>OY970199.1:1997500-5407162 GCA_963708225.1 uncultured Acidobacteriaceae bacterium | reverse complement strand
GAAGAGTTGATGAACGGTTCGTCCCGTTTTGCTTGACACCGCAGTGGCCTCGAATTCTGCAAAGACTTGGTCGGGAGTATCGATCAGCACCTTGGTATTCTCGAATTTGAAACCGGGATAGATGTCGAGCACGGATTGGAAAAAGCCGGCGATCGCGTCTCGGCCCATGTACTGCGTAGGAAGTCCGAACGTCGCAAGATACGGCAGCTCAAAGGCGCCGTCTTCCGCAAACATCTCCGCCGCCTTCTTCGGATTTCTGAACGAGAAGGCGGTGTATTCAAGCATGAGTTCCTTGGCATTTTTCATGGATATTCTCCTGTTTCTGACTATCAGTTAATCCGCATCGTTTATAGGGTTCCCGGATCTCCCGCCTGCAATCAGGCGCGGCAGGTACCACATTAGGGGCTGAGCCTACCCGCGCTTGGTTGGCGGCGTGATCTTTGAAGCACATACACTACGAAGAATTGGAGGACAGCGATAAAGAGCGGCCCAGCGCATTTTCCAAGATCATGCTCAAACAGACCGATTCCGGCATCCAGCAATTGCATGGCGCCGGCGAGCGCACCCAGGAGCACCAACGCAGGTGTTGCCTGCTTATAGATCGCCCACAATGCGAACAAAGCCAGAGGAATTGTGCGCGCTGCCGCGTACATCGCCAATATCAACGACGCCTGCGTTGGAACGGATCCGGCAGGGACCAGGTATTGCGGACGGATGATCCCCACGATGGAAAAGCCGCTCGCGACCAGAACATTGATTGCCGTGACCACCGAAGCCAGCCGCATCGCCTTTATTGTTGTCATTGATTCCTCCAGAACTCTCGCCTGCAAACAGGCGCAACCGGCGCCGCCCCGAGGGCTGCGCCTAAGCGCTGGGAGCCTTCCCGTGATACGCAGGCGCAAAAACTTCCTGCACAAATTGTTCAAACGAAGTAGGTGTGGTGTTCTCCGGCGAGCGCGGCTCTAGCGGAACGAGGACTCCTGCGTTGATGGCTTTGTACATCTCGATGTACATGGCAGCTCCCTTCGGCGGAACACCCAATTGCGTCAACGCCTGCTGCACTTGGTCATACGGGAACTGCTGGTAACGCAGATCCGGTTTACCGATGCCGCGCGCAATCACTGCGGTAGCTTCCGTCATCGAGAGGTCGCGCTCGCCAAGCAGTTCGCGCGTTTGTTTGCCGGAAAAATCCAGGTGCAGGAGGCGCTGCGCGGCGTAGTCACCAACGTCGCGCGTCGCGGCCATGGGAATCTTCAGGTCGGGTAGCAGCGCATTTCCGAAGATTCCCATCGCCATGAATCATGCCGATCGCCGCCAGATTGTTCTCCATGAAATACGCGGCGCGCAGGTGCAGAACGTTTAGACCTTCGATAGCGTTCAGTTTTTGTTCCGAAGAATGCAGTCCCGAGACTGGCCCGGCACCTTCCGCAACCTGCGCGCCGTAGCTGCTCAAATGCACCGCGTAGCGCAGGCCGGACTCTTTTACAGCTTTCGCAATGGCGTCGCTATCCCGCTCCTGCTCCTCCCGGGATTTCGCCGGCGGCAACATCAGATATGCGGCGCGCGCACCGCTGAAAGCTTTAGTGAGCGCAGCCGCATCGCTCATATCAGCCGTGAACGCTTCCGCGCCTTTGTCCACAAAGCGCTGTAGTCGCCCCGAGTCGCGTCCCACGACGCGTACCTTTTTGCCCGCTGACAGCAGAGAATTGGCGATGATCGAGCCGGTGTTCCCGCTCGCTCCTAAAATCACATACATTTCATTCGAAACAACGGATGACGTCATAGTTCCTGCCTCCTTCGGCTTGTAAAAAGGGTGTTGAACGCCTTCACGGCGATTGCGTTGTCTTTGGCCCTCACTTCGGGAATGTGTCGCCGAACATGGGAAGGCCGCTCACAGAATCGGCCTTGGTCGCCTCGTCCTGCAAAACGTCCCAATGCTCTTTGAGAAGACCGTCTTCGAACCGGACAACGTCGGCTGCGATCCAGGCGGCGGGCCTTCCCATCCCCGTGAAGCGGCCATGCGCTATGACGTAATCGCCTTCTGCGATGATGAGCTGGTTCTCATAGTGCAAAGTCTCCGGCACTGAGCGGACGAGATTGAACAGTCCTTCGCGACCTGGTGGTATGTGTGCGCTGTGCTGAATGTAGTTCGGTGACCAGAAGCGTTCCGCCGCCGCATAGTCACGCTTGTTGAACAGTGTCTCGAATGCTTCGAGCACGATTGCCTTATTTCGTTCTGGGGACGAGTTGCTCATTGCTTCTCCTGTGCTTGGAACAGGTTGATCTGCGCTTTCACTACAGTAGAGTATGATCGTAATCCAGAAGTTGCAAAGTATTTTATAGAAATCTTTTCGGGACATTTCGTTGCCGCTTCATTTCGCTTAGAGCCCGTCTATATTTATTGTTGATGCAATGGGCTTCTTGCACCAAGGATGAGACGGTTTGCATCCAATCAATGAAGAGTACGCTGATACTCTAGGGGCTCTTCCTGCATGGAGCGATCCATGCGGACTCGGGAAGAGAGGGTGATGGCAGATGGGTTATTCGAAGAGTGACAAGGCGGAGACGCACACTCGGATCGTGAGAGTTGCTGCCAAGAGGTTTCGCGAACTCGGTCTGGAAGGCATCGGCGTTGCCGATGTGATGAAGGAGGCCGGTGTTACTGTCGGCGGTTTCTACAAACATTTCGATTCACGCGATGAACTGGTGGTTGAGGCTCTAGCCACCGCATTCCAGGACCTCGACCGCTGGGAGGAACATACTGACACGCTAACGAAAGCTTTAGAGAGCTATTTGTCCGAAGAGCACCGGGATGCGCCGGGAGCAGGCTGCGCGTTGGGCGCATTGCTGGGTGACATGTCTCGGGCGAGTCGATCGGCGAAGGCTGTATATACCGCACGACTCAAACGCACCTTGGCTTACTCGACGGGCCTTGTTCCTCCAAATGGCAACTCTGATCGGCGCGCCCGTGCGATCCTCACGATTAGTGCAATGCTAGGAGCGATCAACCTCTCTCGTGCCGTGTCAGACCCGAACCTTTCACGAGAGATTCTCCAGCAGACACGGGATCAGTTAATCAGTTTGAACAAACCCGCGAAACCGCATTAGACGGCTGATTCATCTCGGACAAATGTCCAGCTACAGCGGTCAGGAATTCAACGGGGCGGCCCGCGTTCCATCGCCCGTGGCAGAAACTCCGAGCAATCTCGGCAACTGTACTGATCTGAATTCGGTCTGCTACAATTCATCACAGAGCATGGACAGATGCTCAGCATCGCGGTAGCCTGCGGACAGTTTTTGGCGGTTCTTTCAAGCTGTCCATTTACTATCCATTTCGAACCGAAAACTGGTTATATTCGGTGGAACGGATTGAAGCAGGCGAAACGGTTGACAGCAAGAGTAGACAGTAAACATGCGGGTTTGGCCCTAACCGTATGAAAAGCAAGTGGGGACGTAGTTCAGTTGGTTAGAACGCTGCCCTGTCACGGCAGAGGCCGCGGGTTCGAGTCCCGTCGTCCCCGCCAATCCTTTCAAGATCTTGCAATAAAGTCTGAAGGATGGCTCCTCCGAAATTTCCTCAGCAGTTCCTTGTGCCGTAAACACCGCAGCACGTGCCCTTGTTTCCACGCCGGTCCGCACGCAAAGGTCGGCCATGCAGTGTACGAATCGGCGCTCGTCAGTAACAGGCGTGAGGTTCTGGAACCTGTGCGGAATTCCACTCTCGCGGGATAGAATTGGGCTCAGCATCTTAAGGGGGCAACGATGCACTTCGAACAGTTTTATCTGGGCTGTCTGGCACATGCATCCTACATGCTGGCTTCGGAGGGCGAGGCGGTCGTGGTCGATCCGCAGCGTGACGTTGAGATTTACCTGCAGGCTGCGGAGGCGAACCACGTTTCCATTCGCCACATCTTCGAGACTCACCTGCATGCTGATTTCGTTTCGGGGCACAGAGAGCTGGCGGCGAGAACCGGCGCGCGAATCTACATTGGCGTACGAGCCGAGGCGACATTTCCTCATGTAGCGGTTGAAGACAATTTTCAATTGCAAGTTGGAAGGCTGCGCATCACTGCCCTGGAGACGCCGGGACACACGCCCGAGAGCATGTGCCTGGTAATCGCGGACGAAGAGAAGTCTCCGGCGCCCTGGGCGGTTCTGACGGGCGATACGCTTTTCCTGGGAGACGTGGGCCGGCCGGATCTTTCCAAGTGTTATAGCCCCACGCAACTTGCGGGAATGCTTTATGAAAGCCTGCACGGGAAGTTGCTGACGCTGGCCGATGATGTTCTGGTTTATCCGGCGCACGGAGCCGGATCGCTGTGTGGGCGCAACATGCGGGCCGAGCGCGTTTCCACCATCGGCACGGAGCGGCTCACGAACTACGCATTGCAGATCGAGAGCAGGGAAGAGTTCGTAAAGGAATTGACCAGCAACATGCCGGCCCGTCCGGCATATTTTTTGCAGGACGCGGAAATTAATCGCACTGGAGCGCCGGCGTTGTCCGATCTGCCAGCTTTGTCCGCGGTCGAACCTGCCGAACTGAAGATTCTGCTGGCTGATGGCGGAATCGTGTTGGATGTTCGTCCGGGCGAGCAGTTTGCGGCTGGGCATGTGCCGGGGTCGGCAAACATAGCGTTGTCGGGACAGTTTGCTTCGTGGGCGGGAGCGCTGCTGGGTTTGGCAGCCCGCCCCGTGTTGATTGCCGAATCGCAGGAGGCAGTGGCGGAGGCGCGCATGAGGCTGGCGCGCGTCGGCCTCGAAGACTCCTGCGGATACCTCAAGGGAGGCGTCGAAGCCTGGAGACAAGCCGGGTTTCCCTTGGCCACGCTTCCGCAAATTAGCGTTGAAGCCCTCAGCAGCCGACTGCAAGGCTCGGGCATGCAAGTGCTGGATGTCCGCCGCGAGCCTGAGTGGGAAGCCGGGCACATTGCGGGCGCAATCTGGTGGCCGCTGGATAATTTCAAAGTCGCGCCGCCGGAAATCGACCGCGACGCTGCAATCGCCGTTCATTGCAAGGGCGGCTATCGCAGCATGATTGCCTGTAGTTTGCTGCAGCGGGCCGGCTTTCAGAATGTGGTGAATGTGGTGGGAGGGTTTGACGCATGGCAGCAAGCAAAACTTCCTGCGGTTATAGAAAAGCCGGTCGAGGCCTGAGTTGGACGCAGCGCGCCCACGGACCACCGATTCTGGGTGCTATCGCCGGTTGCATAAAAAAATCAATAAACATCACGCACTGAGGCAGTAATGTTTTCCGCTTGCAGCTTCGGGCACTTCGCCCTGCCTTCATATCGTGATCCGCGCGAATTTCTCGCGGCCACTACTGCACGACCAAAGTAAACGTGGTGGCGTGCGTCAATGTGGTCGAGCCGGAAGCGAAAGTGCCGGTTACCGTGAGGGTGTAAGTACCGTTGGGCGTCTCGCCGCCGCCGATCCTGCTGCTATTGCCGCCCCCGCACCCGTTTACTGCGAATCCCATTGCGAACAGCAAGAGAAACGCTGGTCCGTAGGTCCATCGCGGGCGCCGTTCACGCCGCCAACCGAGTAAGCTCGCCAGCGCCATCAGCACCAGCGAGCCAAACAGTGCCGACGAAAATCCCAACATCTTGCGAAGTAGAGGGCCGCCGTATGGTCGTGTGAACCCCATTGCGGCCGCCGCCGTGGTTATCACCGCGACGTTCGCTGTCGCAGCCGACCCGTTGAGTGAGGTTGAACTTGGCGATACCATGCACGCGACCTGCGCTGGTGCCCCGCTGCAACTGAGTTGCACCGTCTGGTCGAATCCATTTACGGGAGAGACGCTAACGGAGTAGTTCGCTGCCTGCCCCGGCGTGACGGTTATAGAGGTTGGGGTGTTGGCAGATATCGCGAAGTCCTGCACCGTCCCCGTCAAAGGCAAAGCCTGAGAGCCACCAGGCCCGTTGTCGGAGACGCTAATTGTCCCTGCCACATTTCCCGAACCCGTCGGAGTAAACGTGACCGTAAGCGTACAGCTCGAACCGTATGGCAGGCTTCCGCCTACCGGGCAGTTGTTCGTCTGCGCAAAATTAGTACTCGCCGTGATACCGGTGATCGCGAGAAGAGCGCCGGCGTTGTTTGACAAGGTTACGACTTGCGGAGCGCTGGTTGCGCCAGGGTAGGCGGCGAGACTGAGGCTGGCGGGCTGGAACCCAGCATTTCCAGATTGCAGCTCAATACAGACGCTATTAGTGTCGGGGATAACGCCAACTACGTCCAGCCGTCCATCTCCATTGAAGTCAGCAACGGCGACGCTGCCGCCGCAACCAGGGGCGTTCGACGCCGCTGTAAAACCTCCGGTGCCATTCCCTAGGAGAACAACTTCTCCGTTCGTCAGGTCGAGATTTCCATCCCCATCAAAGTCGCCCATGGCTAAGGGGCCGCCATAGCCCAGGTACGACGGCTGCTGGAAGGTTCCGTCACCGTTCCCTGGCATCAAAGCAAGAAGGTCAATTTCTTGAAAAATATCTTCGTTTCCCTGATTGAAAACACCGTCCAGCTTGGCGTCACCGTTGAAGTCTGCTAGAGCAACAAAATAGGGATTGAAGCCCGTGCTAAAATTCACCGTGTCTTCGGCGACCGAGAAAGTCCCGTCGCCGTTTCCGAACAGCGTGCCCAGGACGCTTACGTTCTGCCCGCCAACCACAATTAGATCCAGCTTGCCATCGCCATTGACGTCGCCCAGAGCGAGCCACAGAGCCCCTTGACCTTGAGGAGTATTGGCGAAAGGTTGGAAGGTGCCATCGCCGTTCCCGAGATAAATCGAGGCTCCTCCCGAAGTCGGTCCGCCCGCGTACGCGTAATCGCCCCAGCTGGCCGCTAAATCGAGTTTGCCATCTCCATTAAAGTCTCCAGCCACGAGCCCCAAGCCTTGTCGAGTGGAGTTTTGATCGCCGGGATAGTCCACGTGGGGTTGGAAGGTTCCATCTCCGTTACCCAGAAGAATTGATATCTCTCCCAGCGTCTGCACCGCCAGATCTCAGTTTTCCATCCCCGTTGAAGTCCGCCGTCATGACGTAAAACGGAGAGGCTATGGTCGGATAATCCACCTTGGGCTGGAAAGCACCGTCGCCGTTTCCGATGAAGATGGAAATGGTGCCGCTCCCGGTGTTGGCTACGGCCAAGTCCGGCTTCCCATCGCCGTTAAAGTCTCCTACAGCAACAGATGCTGGCGAGCTACCCGTGGTGAGAGTCTGGCTCATTGCGAAAGCGATGGAACCGACCTTCGCACAAACAGAAAACAAGAGTCTGTTCGATACACCGCCACCTGGGCCGGGACTTGTAACGCTGAGAGCAGCAGTCGTCGGCTGGGCAATGTTTGCGGCGGGAACGATCGCATTCAGTTCGGAACCGCTAATGAATGTCGTGGCCAGTGCCGCGCCATTCCAGTTAACCACCGATCCGGAGACAAAACCTGTGCCGTGGATGGTCAGTGTGAAATCCTGCCCGCCGGGTGCAGTAGCTGTCGGAACAGGTGGCTGATTGATAAAGGGAACAGGATTCGCTTGCGCCAGCACCATTGTGCCAGCCAGAAGCATGAAGGGCCAAATGAGCTTTACGGATTTCGTAGGCGACCTCTCCGATGAAATTGTCTTCCTGGCCAGCCTGAGCAGTCAAGCAAATAGATGGTTGGCGCAACATCTGGTTTCAACAGCTAACTTCCGGTTAGCCGTCATCCAGACACGATCCTACCGAATCGCCTGAACCGTCTCTCCAATCCCAGTCGTGGCTACAATTGGAATTCCCTCCACGATGGAATCGGCAGCGGCTGGTTTCCCAATGAGTGTAAACAGGCAGCCAGATTGCTACTGGCACTTCCTAAGAGCGAGTACCGAGTGACCTTCCGGATGCAGGTTCGCTGCCAATTCTGGACCACTCGTCAAAGGGCTCTGCGGATGGCCGCAATCGCCCTGGGTTCATCACATTGTTCGCGTCGAGTCCGCGTTTGATTGCATCTACGGCCATCAGGCCCACCGGGGAGATGTCATCGGTAAGCCACGGCAGGTGTTCGGTACCGACTCCGTGGTGGTGGGACAGAGTGGCCCCATGATCAATGAACGACTGCTGCACGAATCGTTTGGCGTGCAGATACTGTTGCATTTCATGCCCATACTGCTGCCGAAAGGCGAAGGTCAAATAAAGACTGGCCCCGGAGTGATAAGTATGGCTGATATGACATCCGACCCAGGGCTTGACCCCGCTGTCCAGAATCGCGGCGCCAAGGGCAGTCGTAGTCGCTCGATAGAGAGGAAGAATATTGCTCCAGACCGTTGATGTCTCACTGACGTCGGAGGTGATGCCGCGATCCATGAGAAAATCGCGTATGTGAGGGAAGTCGTACTTGGTTGACTCAAAAGACCTCCCTGAACTCTGGCCAAGTTCGATCGCGCCGAAGCGGCGGTAGATGGCGCCAACTTGATGAAATTGGCGACGGACGTCGACTTTGCTCCCCTCAAAGGTCGTAAGCATAAGGCAAGCGCGTTTGAAATCGAAACCCTTCACTCGGAGATAACCTTTCATAACCCCGTTTACCGCCTGCGATAGCCGTGAGGATGGCGGTTTGAATGCCAGCGATAATGCCGTCTTGTCAGCATCGTTGAGCCGAAACATTGAGGGCACGCACGCTTTCCGCACACATTCATGCATGGCTCCGATGCCGCTTTCGAAGTCGGGAAACAGATAACCATAAGTGCGGCGCAGCTCCGACCGAGGATGAACTCGCATGGTGGCTTCAGTAATGACTCCCAGAGTTCCCTCACTGCCGATACATAAGTGATTGACATTGATGCCATTCGAAGACTTGGGGACGATGCGCGTTGCTAGTACGCCTACAGGCGTGACCATCCGCAGCGCAATTACCATGTCCTCGATCTTGCCGTACCTGTCGCTCTGCATTCCAGCGGAGCGTGTGGCGATCCACCCGCCGAGCGTAGAGTGCAAGAAGGAGTCTGGAAAGTGGCCGAGTGTGAGGCCGTAGGCGTGCAATTGGTCTTCAAGATCGGGACCAAAAGCACCGGCCTCGATTCGCGCCGTGCATGATTCAATATCTACTGCCAGCACTCGCCGCATGCGACGCATATCAAGCGATACCACCATGTGGCGAGTGTCGGCGCGCTCTAGGCAGCCGGCGATATTCGAACCGCCTCCAAATGGGATGACCGAAACATCATGGTGAGCAGCTGCTCGTATGACCATGACCACATCGTGCTCGTTTTCGGGATAGAGCACTAAATCAGGAGCACCCTCAGCCATACCCCGCCGCATACGAAAAAGATCGCGGAGGCCCTTACCGTATGCGTGGATCAGGCGCTCATAACGACTGTCGCAAATCTGGTCATCGCGCATGGTCATTCGTAGCTCAGCCAGGAAACCGTCGTGACGAATGATTTCGCGCAGCCGGACGGCCTCGAGCGCAACCGGCGGCCTGTTCAGGTGTTCTTCTTCCACACCCAGGACTGCTTTGGCATAAGGCCACAAACCAGGATGGGTACTAGAGTTGAAGCTGATTTCTTCAGCTCCCCATCCCCACCATTTCATATGCTTGGCCGTGTACATGTCGCCCTCCAGGATTTACAGGTTTGGACCGCGTGAGCCGGAACCCGCGACCGTATGAAAATCCGACGATGCTTTGCATCCGGCTTGCCTTTAATGGCGGCAGCGATTTTCTTGTGTTCGGCGTCCCCGCATTATGGGGCATGGGGAATTGTTGCGCGTGGGCTCTGTGGCGGCTCTTCAGACAACCCCATTGGATCCCCGGCGGGAAGCCTGTGGCTCAGGCCGCGAATGCGCTCTTCGAGCAACTCGATAGCGGCCCTTCGAGGAGCACGCCGCCGTAGAGGATCGAACTGATTCGATTCGAACGTAATTGGCTCTCCGAAACGGACCGTGACCCGTCCGGGCCGGGGGATGAATTGTCCCTTTGCAAGAATGTTATGAGCACCTTCGATCCGCGCGGGCACGACCGACACAGCAAGGTTGACGGCGAACAGTCCAATACCCTTCTTAAATGGGCGGATTTCGCCGTCACGAGAGCGTGTCCCTTCTGGATACAGGATCAGGTTGCCGTGCGTCCGCTGTAGAAACTTCGCACACATCGCCAAACTCCGCCGTAGCGACTTGGATTGCGCCTGGCGATCGATCGGAATGACATTCATAAATCTCGAGACTAAGAATCTCGCTCTCCAGGAATCAAAGAAATAATCGCTGGCCCCGAGGAGTGCAAACGCAGAGAACGGAAGGCGCGAAGCTGTCATCAGAACCGCACTATCGATATGGCTCGTATGATTGCTGCAGATGATGAACGGGGAAGCCGGAAGCTGATCCTGCCCTACAACCGTCAGACGACAATAGCAAGTAAAGAACACTCTGCAAAAGTCTTGAAAAATGGCACTACCCGCTACCGGCGCCAATAACATTTCCTCCGCTTTGACCGGATCTGTCATCGCATGTCTAGCGTTGCATCGCATGTTCTCGAGATGGCCGCGCACTTCGTTGTCAAAACCCTAAGATCGTATTAGCGCACAGCGGGGGTGCCCACACTCGTACCGCACACCATTTACTCGCTTACTATAGCTCGAATCGTGAAGGTACCATGTTGTTTCTGCCTCTTCAAATGGGGAAAGCTGATTCCGGTCGTCCGCAATAGGCGCGCAGCATCACGGGCAATCTTGATGAGCCCGGAACCAAGCGGGGCAATTGAACTTCAAAACCGGACCGCGGCCTCCCGTGCCTATTGAAGCGGATTTCGGGCAAGACTGGAAGTATGCCTCAAATCACCGATCATCGCCGTATGAGCAACTCCGAAGCTTAGAATTGGGGCTATTCGAGCAAAGTGCAGACGGAATCCCGGCCCTGTGGAGGGGTCTGGTTTCGTCCCGGATCATCATTTGCATGGATTGCGTCTAAGAGATTGCAGTCACGAAGAACAGGTTAGTCCAGCGAAGATGAGGAGGAGGTTTTCCATGATCAAGAAGGACGAGATCGCTTACTTGCTTCTGCGGCTGACTCTGGGTGCGAACATTTTCTTCCACGGGTTTTCCCGACTGATCGGTGACCACGCTGCCTTTGCCGCGTACATGGACAAGGAGATGCACAATGCTCCCTTGCCGGGATTCCTCGTACATTTCGTCGCCGTCGTCTTGCCGTGGTGCGAGGGAACTGTGGGTCTGTTGATGATCCTTGGGCTTTGGACATCACTCGCTCTGATCGCAGGCAGTTTGCTGATGCTGATGCTACAGATCGGGACTTGCCTGGCTCAAAATTGGAGTGTCGCCGGAGCGGAACTCATCTACGTCTTGCTTTACTTTATCTTACTGACATACTGCGAGAGGAACGGTGGGTCGATTGATCGGTGGTGGGAAGCACGACGACGATAAGAATTGACGACGATAAAAATTGAGGATGCCCGATTCCCACCGTCCAATGGGTTGGACAGAACGATTCATGCCCGCGCAATTTCTAGAGAAAAAGTACAAGCGTCCTGCGGCGGGGCGACAGTTAATTCGGCCATGTAACGATCAGAAAAACTCGTCCCACGACGAAGACTCTGGACTTCAGCCCCGAGAACGTCTTGTCAATCTTCCGCTCTCCGCATAATTGACTTGCCACGCCGCACGAGTCGGTACACTACCTGCCGTTGTTTGCAGCGCATCGCACTGCGCTCTGTGACATCGCGCTGAGGTAGGGAGAGAGTTATACTGTCCTGCCTCAAGCGCCTTCACCGCAGCATCGACGGTGGCCTTGACGAGTTCCTGATTGTTCTTGGTTCTGCTTGTATCCTTCAATAGCGTCAGCCCCACAACGGCATATACATTGACTGCGCAGACGTAGCGGTATAGCGTTTAGCGGGTCGGAGCAGGCGTTTGACTTTGGCGGAACTTCTTGAATTTTGAATATGGGTATGACGGGAATGAAGGGAAAAAAGCCCAAGGTGTTTTACGGCTGGTGGATCGCGTTGACCGGGGGCCTGGCTCTCTTCTTGAGCACCGTTACAATCGTCATATTTCCCTTCGGGATCTTTGCCGCGGCGATCGCCCAGGAATTTCACGCCGGACGCGCCAAGATTTCGCTTGCCTTCGCCATTCACAGCCTGACTGCCGCGATATGTTTCCCGATTGCTGGCCGACTAGTCGACCGATTCGGTGCGCGCAGAGTGCTCATTCCATCGATGACCCTCCTGGGCTTGATCCTGGTTTGCGCCAGATTCCTGTCAGGATCGTTATCGGAACTCTATGTGTTCTACTTCGTTCTGGGCACACTCGGCGGTAGCGCCGGAGCAATGCCTTACACGGTTGTCATCTCTCACTGGTTTGACCGTCGCCGCGGACTGGCCCTGAGCGTGGTGATGGCCGGGATGGCGGTGGGAGCAATCGTAGTTCCTCCGGTGGCACAGAAATTGGTTCAGACGCTTGGATGGCGGATGTCTTACAGTGTGTTTGGCATTGCAATTTTGCTTATCCCCTTGCCGCTGGTTATTACTCTCCTGAAGGAAACTCCTGAGAGTATGGGTTTCCTGCCAGATGGAGCTGCTAGGCCCCACGCGTCGGAGACCCACGCAGCGCGCGAAATCGGTCTCACATTGCGCGAAACTGTGCGCACGTCGGCGTTCTGGATCATGATCGGCGTGTTTTTTCTGGTGACTGCCAGCGTTCATGCCTGTTTTATTCATTTGCCTGCCGTCCTGGCCGACCGGGGAGCTACAGTTCAGATGGCCGCTCTTGCCAGTTCACTGTTTGGCGTCGGTATGTTCGTCGGACGGATAGGCTGTGGTTACTTGCTGGACGTGTTCTTCGCGCCCCGTGTCTCGGCTGTGCTTTTCGCTGCAGTTGCGACCGGCCTCGGGTTCCTCGCCGTGGGCCATGCGATCTCGGCTGCATTCGTTGGGGCGTTTCTCGTCGGTCTCGGTCTCGGCGCTGAGACTGACATTATGGCGTACCTGGTCAGCCGCTACTTCGGCCTGCGTTCCTACGGAGCGATTTTCGGATGGGTTTGGGCTGTCTTCGGCCTCTCTGGCGGATTGGGAGCCTTCCTGATGGGCCTTGGTTTCGATAAGACAGGATCCTATGTTGTGCCGCTAGCCGGATTTGTTTGCGCATCGGTGCTGGCTACGCTGCTGATCCTGAGTCTCGGTCCCTACCGCTATCGCGTCGGGGCCATGCGTGCGCCGGAACCAGGTCTGCGGGAAGCGTACGAGTCGCGAACTCTTTGGGTGGCCCAGATTGACGTGTGGCTAAAGCCGTGATCGATTTTGTGGCACCTACGGCGCTAGAGCCCCTGACGGCAAAGGTTTTCGTTCCACTACAATCCGCTTCAATGCCTAATACGACCCGCCAATGGATTTACGCAAGGCCACTCGATAAGGACAAACTCGGCCCGCAACATTTTGAGCTGCGAGAGGTTGCCCTGCCCGAGTTGAAGGACGGCGAAGCTCTGGTCCGAGTGAAGCTGATCAACATCCATTCCAACACGCGTATGCGGATGTCCACGCAGGCCGTTCCCTTGGGCGAAACGGACGCGGCGAACTATGCCTGTGCGGAAGTCATCGAGTCGCGCACCCCGACGTTTAAGAAAGGTGACATCATCGCGTGCCAGACGGGCTGGCAAGAGTATCAGGTCATCAGCACGCAGGCGGGAGCCGTGGGATTCGGAGTCGCAAGCGAACTTACCAAAGCTCTGAACGGAACGAACTCTCCCTGGACCTACAAGTTCCGGCCGGACATGGTGAAGATGTGGCCTGCGGAAGTGCTGATGGACATGTTCGGAACCTCGGGAATGACGGCCTATTTTGGTATGCGTGAGTGCGGTCCGCTTATGCCGGCGGATCGGGTCGCCGTCGCCGCTGCCACAGGATCGGTCGGCTCCATCGTTGCGCAACTCGCGAAGGCTGCCGGCTGTTACGTCGTCGGATTTGCCGGTGGCGAGGACCGGTGCGGCTGGGTGGTAGAGAATCTCGGGATTGACCGGTGCATCGACTATCGCGCCGCCGACTTCAAGGATCAACTCAGAGATGCCTTCCCCAACGGCATCGATGTCTACTCGGATGGCGTTGGTGGCTCTCTCACCGAAACCGTTGTGGAACAAATCAAGCCGAGCGGACGATTATTCTCCTTTGGAGGAGTAGTCGCGTTCTATGCCGATGAGTCGATGCCTGAGAGCCAGCCCTTCAACACTCGCATTCAGACCTTCGACATTCGAAAGTCCTTTGGCATTTCGGATAAAGTCGAGGCGCTCCTCAAGCAGAAGAATCTCAAGACAGATGCTTTTAAGCTCCATGTCTTCTACGACGAGCGGCTGAAAGCGGAGGATGACCTCTCGCGGCTCATGCTCAACGGCAAGTTGAAGCCGATTTACAACGTGGTCGAGGGTTTCGAAAACCTGCCTCAAGCGGTAAGCGGTCTTTATCAAAACCGCCGCCCAGGCAAACTACAGGTGCGCTTCCAGGCAGGTTAATGAAAGTTCCCGGCCAACGTCCACCGACAGCAGTTCTCACGGATGACACTTAATTTCAATGCGCAGAAGGGGCGGATGGTCTGGGGAGGCTTCTGCAGTGCCAACATTATCGACGACTTCAACCGACCGCATCGGCTCAGGTTCCGACCACCGTACTTTGTATACGCCCGGGTGAACCGGTGTAGTAACGCTGGGGATATCCTGAACGCTGCCGTCCGGCTTGCGAAAACGAATGTGCGAGGTCTTGCCGCCAGTATCCCAGGTTAGAAAGAAACTTGGCCAGCGGTGGTGGTGCACGGGAATCATCGTTCCCGTCGGCGGAGTGGGGATTTCAAGCACGCGCACAAACGCGTTTTCGAAAAGAACTTTGTGAGCCATCGGCGCGGCCTCGACGGCGTCGTAGCCGTCGGGGTATTGCGATTTGTCCTGTCCGTAAAGGTAAAAAATCCCCGCGGACGTCACAAACAGAACCGCGATTAAAACGCCGATCAATCTTCGTCGTGGGAGATGGAGCAGCCTTTTTGGTAAGTTCATGCCGCGAAGTATAACGATTGTTTTGCTGAATTTGAAGACATTTTCGCCGCCCGTGTTCCCATGGGAATACGCCGACTCGTGTATTCTATCCGCACCTATGACTATCAGCACAGATGCCAAGCGGCAATGCAAACCACGAAACGAAGGGGCCGACAGTTAGAGGCATGAAGAAGCTGGGGAAAATCCTGTTGATCGCAGTGGCCGGACTGGCTGCCCTTCTATTGATAGGCGTATGGGTGAAGTTCGGATCGGGCCCATTCATCGGGCCGAAGACGCGTCCTTTGACGGCCCGCAAATTTGAGCCGACTCCCCAGAGGTTGGAACGCGGGCGCTATATCTTTACGTCGTTATCTGCCTGCACGCGGTGCCACACCCCGATGGACCTTTCGCAACGTGGCTACCCTCCGGTCCCCGACATGATGGGGGCTGGCCAGGTCCTTCCTCAAGGATTGCTTCCCGGGCAAATCGTCGCTCCAAACTTGACCCCTGATGTGGAAACCGGAGCTGGCAGTTGGACGGACGACCAACTTGCGCGCGCCATTCGCGAAGGGATTGGCCATGACGGACGCACGCTGTTTCCGATCATGCCGTACCAGAATTTTCGTGAAATGTCCGACGAGGATCTCGCCTCGGTCGTGGTTTTCGTGCGCTCTCTGCCTGCCATTCATCACGAGCTGCCCCAGACGCATATCAACTTTCCCGTCAATCGTCTGATTAACGCTCTGCCTCAACCGGTCACCGAGCCGGTGAGTGCTCCCGATCCCAGTGACCGCCTGAAGTGGGGGGAACATCTGGTGCGAATGGCCGGTTGCCCCAGCTGCCACACTCCCACCAGCAAGGACAATCGGCCTATCCCAGGGATGGAATTTGCCGGCGGATTTCCCATCAGCTTCAAAGGGACAACTATCGTAAGCGGGAACATCACTCCCGATGCCTCGGGAATTGGGTACTTCGACGAGGCTGTCTTCATCCAGGCTTTGCGAACCGGTTACGTGGGTGCGCGGGCGCTCGGGTCGGCGATGCCGTTTGTCGTCTATAGAAACGTCACTGATGACGATTTAAAGGCGATGTTTGCTTATCTGCGGACCTTGAAGCCGGTTCACCACCGCGTGGACAACAGCCTCCCGCCCACCTATTGCCGACTCTGCCGTCACAAACACGGAGCCGGAGATCAGAACTGAAGATTCTTGTAGTGGGTCAGCTTGCATTTCTGAATTTCACAAACAGTCATCCCGAAGAGCCCGCGTTTTTACCAGCGGGCCGAGGGATCTCCCGTGGCACACAGCATGGTAGCGGAGATCCTTCGCTTCGCTGGAAGAACGGCTACGCTCAGGATGACGCCATCGACCGTCCGAAGGCAAATTCGAGAACTGATTGTGGGATCGGCGGCGAGATTCCGTTCCTGAAAACGAGTCTTACGTGACTTTCGTAGCTTCCCGAAAATCGGCAGGGGCGTCTTCTGTCCGATTGCATCCGTCGGAAGTGGTCCGGATCACCGACAAGACCCGTGGCGGAGTCATAGGCACATGCGTGATTCGCCCGGTTATGCCCAACGCATTTTCGATCGCGGCGGCCAGCGCAGGCGCAACTGGGATGGTGCCGCCCTCGCCAACTCCTTTGACTCCCAGCGGATTAAACGGACTTGGAGTGACTATATGCGACTGTCTTAAGCTGGGGATGTCCGTGGCGCGCGGCAGCAGGTAGGTGTCGAGCGAGGCGTTGAGCACACGCCCGTCGCGGTCGTAATGCAACTCTTCGAACAGAGACGCGCCTATCCCTTGCGCGATGCCTCCGGTCATCTGGGTTTCGACCACGGCGGGATTGATCAGATTTCCGCAATCATGTACCAGGGCATGGCGGACGATCCTGACGTATCCGGTTTCAACGTCGACCTCCACTACCACCGCGTATGCTCCATTCGAGTAAGCGGGCTTCATGCTCCTATAGAAACGCAGCGCTTCGAGTCCGGGATCAATGTCTGGAGGAAATGGAAATATAAGACCGGGCGAATTAAGCGCGCCCGCGATTTCGCCGAGTCCGAGGCTTCGATGGGGCTCCGCGAGCTCTCTGACTTTGCCGCCGCTGTATTCCACCGCTTCAGTCGGCAGGCGCAACATAGCGGCACCCGCTTTGACTGCCTTTTCGCGAATGGCCTGCGGCAGCCATCGCGACGGCATTCCCCGCCATCACCGCCGATCGCGCAGCGTACACGCCGATTGCCAAAGGTATGATGGACGTGTCCCCGAGTTGAACGTGGATGGTGGATGGTTCGACCTCCAGAGCAGTCCGCGCAGACTTGCGCCAGCGTCGTTTCGTGCGATTGGCCCTGAGACGATAACCCGGTTGTAAGAACAATGCGCCCACCCGGATCGACTCGAACCAGCGCGGACTCATAGGGCCCCCTGCCGGTCATTTCGATGAAGCACGAAACTCCGATGCCGAGCTTGCGGCCGGCCGCCGCCGCATTTCTTTTTTCTTCAGCGAAAGAACTGTGGCCGATTAAGTCCAACACTCCTTGCAGGCACTTCGGGTAATTTCCGCTATCGTAGAGCACCTGAGTGTTGTCCACATCCTTCAGTCCGGTGTCGTAAGGAAAATCCTCCGGCTGAAGTAGATTGCGGCGTCTTATTTCCACCGGATCGATTCGGAGCTTGGCCGCTGCTGCGTCGAGCATCCGCTCCATGACGAAACAAGCCTGGGGCTTGCCCGCTCCGCGATACGGCACGGACGGGGCCTTATGGGTGTATACGGCAGTACATTCGACTTGAAAATTAGGAACGCGGTACGGGCCGGGAACGCTGATAGTGGTAATATGCGGCACCACGATGCCAAGCGTGACGTAAGCGCCTTGATCGTAGAGAATGCGGTCGCGCATGGCGCGGATGCGGCCGCTCGCATCGAGACCAAGAGTCGCCTCGTGAATCTGCTCGCGCCCGTGGTAGGTGGCAAGAAAACTTTCGCGGCGGGATTCGACCCATTTGACAGTCCGTCCCAGCCGCATTGCCAGAAGAGGGATCAGGGTATGCTCCGGGTAGTATCGATTTTTAACCCCGAAGCCCCCACCGATATCGGGCGCGATCACTCGTATATCGTGCCGGGGAAGGCCCACCTGCTGGGACAACAGACCGCGCGTGAGATGCGGCGACTGCGTGTTTGTCCAGACCGTCAATCGCGCCGTGGATGAGTTGGGCTCGAATCTAGCTATCACAGCCCGAGTTTCCATGGCTTGGGAACTAACGCGGCCAATCGTAAACCGCTCCGTAATTACGCAATCGCAATCGGCAAGCGCGGCCGCAACGTCCCCGGTTTCCTGGCCGAATTGGGCGGCGACGTTGTCGGGCAAATCCTCATGGACTTTCGCTGAGCCAGACATTCCCATTTCAGCGTCCAAGACTACGGGCAGCGGTTCGTAGCTCACTTCGATTGCGCGCAGGGCATCGCGGCAAGCGGCGTGCGTTTCCGCGGCCACAACCGCGACGGGTTCGCCTTCATGGTGCACCACATCCTTAACCAGCGCGAATGCCATTCGAGGACGTAAAGAAGGGTGAGGCGCGACTTGAGGGATGGGCTTGAGTACGTCTGCCAAATCGGAGAACGTCCAGACTGCAAGAACGCCGGGCATCTTGCGGGCTTCAACCGTCTGAATTTCTTTAATCCGTGCCGCCGCGTGGGGACTCCGCAGAACTGCCGCGTGGACCATGTTTGGCAATCGCAGGTTGCTGACGTATCGTCCGGCGCCAGAAAGCAGGCGGGAATCTTCAAAGCGGCTGAATCGATTTACCTAACATAGCTTATCCCTGGGCTGCGGCGTCCTGGGTTGCGGCGTCTTGAGTTGCGGCGTCGAGGATTGCCTGAACTATTCCGGAGTATCCGGAGCAGCGGCACAGGTGTCCTTTAATAGTTTCGCGAACCTCCGCTTCGGACGGCCGCGAGCCGGTGCGCAGTAAAGCCGCCGCTGCGACCATGAAACCCGGAGCGCAAAAGCCGCACTGTATGGCGTGGTTCTCGGAGAAAGCTTTCTGTAATCGAGGGAGTTGATCCGTAAGACCCTCAAGGGTGGTCACAACCCGCCCGGATGCCTGGACAGCCAGCATGAGACAGGATCGCATGGGCTGGCCATCGATCAACACGCTGCACGTGCCACAATTTCCCTCGCCACAAGAGATCGATGTGCTGAGTCCGAAGCCCTCGCGAAGTAGACTGGCAAGTGTTTGGTTTACGGGGACACTGCGGCTGCAGGTCTTGCCGTTCAGTTCCATTTCTATCGCGCGTGTTTGCATATTTTATTGAGTTCTGGTGGTAAGGGCTTCACACTGCGCGGCTGCTCGTTTGAAGGCGCGAGCACCCAGCGATCCGGCCACGTGTCGGGCATAGTCCGCCGGTATGCCAGGCACTGAATCGACGCGCACTTCTTTCTTTGCGAATCCGGGATGCCAGTTCGTCGACCAATTGAGTTGAAAGTCTCTCGCCCTTAACGAATGATTCCGCCTCGTCCATTCTTTGAGCCGGAATGCCCTGTCCAAAAATGGTGAGGCGCAGAGACGAGCAGAATCCGTTTTGTGAATCGACCACAACCGCGGCACCACACGCTGGAAAACTCAATTGAGTGTAGCGGATCTCTTCAATGGCGGTCCCGCTGTGGTCGTCGTATTCAAAGTTAACCTGGGTAAGAATCTCATCCGGTTCCAAAGCGACGGTTCCGTCTTCCCGGTAGAAGGACGTCGCGCAAATCTCGCGGTCGCCCCGCCTGCTGCGAATGTGAAGGTTGGCGTTGCAAGTGAGGGCAATTGCCGGCAACTCTGCCCCGCGAGGTGCAGCCGCGAGGCTTCCGCAGACCGTGCCGCGGTTCCGTATCTCCTCGGTCTGCGATTAAAGGCAATGCTTGCGCGAGGAGTGAGTTCCGCGGGTTGGTTCGCAGAAAGACTTCCAAATCATGTTGTCTACAGCATGCGCCGACGCGACAGGTTATTCTTCGAATCGATGAAATCGAGGCTTCCCACGCCGTTAATGTCCACGAGGTGTTCGGGCCGAAGCGTCCCGTTCTGGATCAACGGTAGAAGGGTCTGCCCTCCAGCCAAAATCCGAGCCCGTGATCCCCACTCCGAAAGAATATCGAGTGCTTCTTCGATCGAAGTTGGCGCAGCGTAGGTAAACATTCCAGGACTATTCAGCCGCCCTTCCGAATCGAGGCGCACGCCAGGCAACTGACGGCTTTTCGAAACCCAAAGTCCCTCCAAACCGGCAAAGTGCCTATAGCTACCCCCTGGCGACGATTAAGCGCCTCTCTTAAGCGTTCGATCGTCGGGGTACGTGTTGTAGTACGCAGATTATCATACTCAACGCTGGAAGCCGTTCCACCGCAACCCCACACGTATGACGCGAGGCTGACCGTTGTTCATCACCGGAGTATGTTCAACCACGTAGTATCGATCCAAGGCGTTTTCCATGTCAAAGGTTGCGGATAAGTATCGCCAGAGGTGCTGCCCACCGGAAAATTGCAGAACGGCATAGCCCGGGTCGACAAATTGGTTCGCCTGGTCGTCAAACAGGCGCGAATACGCCAGCACCCCCCCGGACAACATGGTCCCATGATGCAGGTAGGTTACTTGTGCTGAGCCTTGGTGACGGGGAACCTCTGGAACCTATAACCCCGCTAAAGGTCCGCTGGTCAGTCTGGTATCGGCATACAGATATCCAACGCTGCCCAGCCAGCTTCGCCAATGTTGCTGTGCGCTTACTTCGACGCCTTCATTGATCCCATCGCCGACATTCTCCCGTTCTCGAGTGATCGTAGTTGCGTGTCTCGGCGATATTGGGCTGTTCGATGAAGTTCGTGATTGAATTGCGAAAAAGCGTGACGCTGAGACGCTGGGACTTGCCTTTGAGGTCGAATCCGAATTCGCCGCCATTCATGGTTTCCGGAACCAGCGACGGATTGGCTAGCGTCTCTATATTGCCCTGCCGATAAGGCCGGTATAGTTCGTTGAGAGTTGGCACTCTAAAGCTCCGGTTGAGCGAGCCGCGAACTCTAAAAATCCCCTTACAGTACGTTATGCCACCGTTTGGCGCAGTAATGTTGTTGCGCGCGTCCGTGAATTGATAACGAATGCCGCCAAAGAATTGCACCGAACCAACACGGTAATCCGCTTGTGCGAAGAGCCCGTGCTCCAACAAATCTCCACCCTCCACTGCGAGCGAGGGCGTAAGCGGGTTATAGTCGTGGGAGAGACCAGTGACGTACTCCACGTCGCCTCCGCCGGTCACTTGCCAGTGTGGCTGGAAGTGCTGCCAGAACGCCGCCCCACCCCCGCCATTCGACGGCACGTATTGCAGGTCGACCAGTTTCTCCACCGTCCGGGTCTGGTTGATCGAGCTGTAATGAGCAGTCCAATCTTCGTGCTCATAGTACCCGACCAAGGAAAATGTATCGCTCTTCATTTCGCGGGAGTAGTGCCCCGAGAACTCGCCTAAGCCAGTGGACTCCTGGTCTACCAACGTTCCGATGTTCCGATGCTCGAAAAGAGCGTCGGCCTTCAAAAAGAAGCGATTTTCACCCGAGAACCAATCAATCCGCGGCGCGCCGGCAGCAAAGCGGTCGAATGCACGGGCGTCGATCGGCCCTCGGACGTCCTCGGGAACCACGTAATAGCCATCGGTGGCGAAGCTGCGAGCATCCAACGAGACGCCGAGATTCGATCCCAACCAGGAATAGGTGGCATGGTTCAGCAACGTACCTTGCGTACCACCCTCTTGTGAAACATCAATCACGTTTTTCTCTTCGGGACGCGAAAAAATAGAAACCGCGCCCGTCATTGCCAGATCTCCGAAAACGCTGGTGGTGGCGCCACGAGTGACATCGACTTCGCCCACATTTTCGGGAGCAATGCGAGTCCAATTGATCCATCCGCCGAAGGGATCATTCACAGGAAGGCCGTCCCAAAGCACAAGCGCTCGGCTGGGACCTGCTAGTCCTAGTCCACGCAATGCCACTCCCTGAATCGTCGCGCTCGCCACAACCCCCGATGTGCGACGCAGCAAACTGAAACCCGGAACGATTCGAAGTTCATCGTCCAAACTTACCCCGGGATCTGTCTCCAGAGTCTGATTGGAAAGCACAGAAATATTCGCCGGGGAAGATTCAGCGATGCTGTCCGTAACATTGACTGAAGTCTTCAGAACCGGGATCGCATTCGCTTCCGGTTTGGGTTGCTGCGTGGTGTTGGCTGTAGGAACATCCGGAGAGTTTACTTGGCCAGCGTCTGCCGGCGGCGACGTCGGACTATGTTGGGTCTGAGTCTGTGGTTGGGTCTGAGCCTGTGGCTGGGTCTGCGCCTCGATAAGGCCAGACCGCCCAAGAGTTGTCAATGTCAAGAAGAGACCACTGACTAGCGCTAACCGGCAGATGCGTCTGCCTTGGTATTTCGGCCGAGAGGCCGCAGAGCATTGCGAATCTCCCAGGCATCCTGTGACAATTGAGACTTTCATGGCGGCTACCTCCGAGGATTGCATCGTCGAACCCTATAGAATAGAACACTCTCTGATACCGCTTGTCCCCTTAGACTCGAAACTCTACTCGCGCCAAAACGCGACAACACTATCCTCGAAATCATACAATGTCAATGGGAAGATGACATGAGCAAGCAGGGCCCTTTATGAAAACGATTTCTTCCACCGAGGCGCCGTAGGAAAAAACGCCGTTCCTTGGCAGTTTGTACTCGTCAACATTGTGCACCTGAGATCTACTATTACAAGTAGTACAGCGCCAGAATTCCAGAGATGTCTCAGAGGTCTCAGAGGACCAGGTTATATGGCATAATGGCGACCTGAGTTAGGAAGAAAGAGTGTGTCCAGCAACGTGAAACCAGCTCTGAGCCCCGAGTTTGCAGACGTCATCCGGGAGACCCTGCTTTATTGGGCGTCCCGCGAACAGGAAACCACCAAGAAAGTCCTTTCCGCGATTCCCGAAGCCAAGACCGACTACCGGCCCGATCCCCACGCGCGCACAGCGTGGGAATTGGCGTGGCATCTGGCTAGTATGGATATTCATTTCCTCGATGGAATTGCCGATTTTAAACTCGACATGGACGTTCCAGATGAGGAGAGCAAACCCAAGACCATCGCCGAGTTGGTCGATTGGTATGACAAGAATTTCAAACGAGCGACGGACAGGATTGGCGCGCTGACACCGGAACAACTGGTTACTCCCATCGATTTTCTCGGAGCCTTTAAACTTCCGGCCGTGGCTTACCTCGCATTTTTCAACAACCACAGGGTTCACCATCGTGGACAACTAGCCACCTATCTGCGTCCGATGGGCTCAAAATGCCCCTCGATTTACGGAGGCAGTTTTGACGAGCCTTGGAAGCCAGCTGCGGTCATCACGACTTCGCATTCATAGAGCAGTGTCGCACAAGGCCAACTGGCGACAAAGTACGGCCCGTCCCTCGGCGCAGCGTTTCTCGCTTGTTGTAAGCTTTTGCTGCTTCACAAATTGATGGCGCCGCAGGAAGGGCTTCAACCGGATTCCCTCGAATTCCTGGTTTTCATAAAGGCGCTCATCCTAGATTCATCTCCCCTTGCCGACTTCATCGACCATGCGGTGCAGTCTCTCCGAGTTACGAAATATTCTGGCAACCCTCAGCGAGTCGATTTGGGATTGACATTGGATGATGAGAGAGATAGAATTCGCCACCGTGTCGTCAACCCCAGGCTTTTGATTTCCGTCAGCCACAGGCTTTTCATTTCCGTAAGCCAGATGGGAAGTTCTTATTGAGGCCTTTGGTGCCGCGTCTCGTCGTGTCGCCAACTGGGATCCATTTCGGGAGCCAACAACCGACAATCAGTTTTCTAAGGAGAGAGAATCCATGAGGAGTTTTATCAAACCCATTCGGATGGTCGCGGGGCTGCTCACCGGCCTGCTATTTGCGACCTTGGCCGTTCCACTCAGCGCCCAACCGGCGCGTCAATCCCATCAGTTCTACGACATCAGCAAAGAAGTGACACTCAGTGGCACAGTCTCGAATGTCCTCGCGAAAGCTGTTCCGGGATCGATGGCAGGTCCCCATCTTTTGTTTGCAACCTCGGCGGGGAAAGTGGACGCGAGCCTCGGACGCTTCGCTTTGCAAGGCAAGCACCCGCTTTCAGTCGCTCCTGGGAAGGAAGTTGAGGTGACCGGCGTTATGAAGACGATCAAGAACAGGGACGTATTCGTAGCCCGCATCGTAAAAGTGGACGGCAAGGCCTATAAGCTCCGAAACCAACACGGAGTCCCCATGTCCCCTCTATCGCGTGAACGCGCCGGCCAAAAGGCCGCGCAGAAAGGGGAGTCTCTATGAACCGGAAAGTCTACGCTAGCATTCTCGCACTATGCGCTTGCCTGGCACTGGGTTTCCTGGCCGGTTGCGGTGGTTCAAGTTCAAGCTCTAGTTCGACCCCTCCAACAGTAGCCATCGCGGCCACCAGTGGGAGTGGGCAAAGCGCGCAGGTCGGCGTGGCATTTGCTGCGCCGCTGGTGGCGACGGTCACCTCCGGCGGATCGCCGGCCAGTGGCGTCTCCGTAACCTTCACCGCTCCCGCGACGGGAGCCAGCGGCACATTCGCCAATAGCACGGCCACGGAAAGCGACACAACCGACTCGAGCGGTGTGGCTACTTCCTCGGCATTCACGGCCAACTCGACCGCCGGTACTTACGCAGTAACGGCTTCAGCAACGGGAGCCACGGCTTCGGCCAGCTTCAGCCTGACCAACACAGCCGTTCTCGCGGCTATAACTTACGTGTACTACGCCAGCGGCGAGGAGTCGAACGGTAGTTACTACGCTGTCGCAGGAGCGGTCACCCTCGACAGCGCCGGCGACATTATGGCGGGCGAGCAAGACTTCAACGACGGAGTTGGCCTCACCTCACCGGGTGAACCCGCTACGCCGGACACCATCACTCCGACAACGGGGGCCCTGGTGGTCGATGCAACCACCGGCCTCGGAACGCTCACCATGATCTCGAGCAACACGACGGTAGGCGTGGCTGGCGTGGAAGCCTTTGCTGTTCAATTTGTAAACGCCAACCATGCGCTCATCATGCAGATGGACGGGTCGGCAACCTCGAGCGGAAGTCTCGATTTGCAGACGGCGACGACCACGACCGGCAATTTCGCCTTCGCAGCCTCGGGCGTGAATCCTACCAATGACTCGGTAGCCTACGGCGGCGTTTTCGCGGCCACCAGCGGCACGGGTACCATCGACATCAATGATGCCGATGGAGGCATCTCAACAGGCAATGCCTTTACCGCTGCTACGACCACTCCGGACGCCTTCGGACGCTCGGTTCTGACTGGGATCAGCAATGTGGCTTATTCGGCGACCGCTCCGATCACCTTCGTCTCCTATGCCGTAGGTCCGGAGGCAATGCGGATCATCGATGTGGATACGACCGACACTGCGGTTGGCTCGGCCTACGGGCAGGGTTCAGCCACCTTCGACAACACGTCGCTGACAAGCGACGTATTCACGCTGTTCGGCCAGTGGAATGAGCCGTTTGCCACGTTGGGCCAGTTCACCACCGACACGAACGGCGATGGCTTCCTCGCGACTGGCACGGCGGACGACAACGAACTGTTCAACGGGGTGCAGGTGGAGAATACCTCGCTTGAAGGCAGCTCGTATGACCTGACCAGCTCGGGGATCAATGGATACGGCAGTTTGTCCTTGAACTTCCAAACCAGCGCCGCCGACGTTAGCTCGATCGGGGTGTACATGACCGATCCCGCCCTCAACCTCAACGATCCCAACAACACGACCACCGACCTAGGCGGCGCTCTCCTTGTCGACCTGGACGCTTCTCTTCCCGGCGGAATCGGGGTCATCACTCCACAAACTGATACCACCGCCACGGACTTCAACGGCAACTATGCCGCTGGATTCCAGGACTTCAACTCCTTGACTGCGTGCGTTGGTTGCGAGTTCGACATGGTCGGGCCGTTCACGATGACAGCCGGGGTGCTCAGCACGGCAAGCATCGGGGCCGACACCAGCGACCCGCTCGCTACGCTCACCGGTCTGGAGACCACTGGCGATATTTACACCTCAACTCCAACGGCGGTCTCTCCTGGGTACTTCACGATGGCAGCATCAACGGCTACGCCACCGGGCAATCCCCTGGTTGGCACGCTCAATGCTGGTGCGACGACGCAGAATTTCAACGTCGACATCTACCAGGCTAGCGCAACCACGCTGTACTGGCTGAATTGGGACGACGGAAGCGTATTCCTCGGACCGATCGAAGCGCAGGCAGCCGGAGCAACCTTCCCCGCGAGCAAAAAACACGCGGCGAGAGCTCAAGCGAAACGTAAATAGGCATCTTGGGCACCGCCTGGACAACCCAGCGGTGCCCCGGGTTCAATACCTCACTCAGTGGCGCACTCCGGTGCGCCACTTTTTTGTCGCCTCGCATCATGAAACCAAATGATCCCGCCCCATTTCTCCGGGCGTTGCCCGATGGCAGGGACCTAATTCTTGCCATGGTTTTGCCAACCGCATACTTGGGATTTTCCGGCAGTCAGAAGTGGAGTTCTTTGCTGAAGGCGTCGTGGGCCGAGTTGCCGACTGGGAAGCCGGGTCGGGAGCCAATCAGTCAAAACCTGTTTCTAAAGGAGAGCACATGAGGCGTTGCCGAGTGAATTGAAAAAATCAGGTATGGCCGTTCGGCATGTAACATCCGTTGCCCATCAGCCAGTCGAGGTGTCAACGTATGCTATGCAAGAAAATCTCACCAGACCCGACACTGATTTTCCCTTACCATGGGCGAGCCTTTCTTGCAGGAAAACGCTTGCTGAAATTCAGGCATATTGGAGACGACGCCGTTCACCCGGTATTTCGGGATGGAGTGGGGGTTTGTCGACTCAATAGTTCGCATTAGTTCGGGGCTATATTGCGTACACCACGAGTAGGCGAAGGAAAGAAAGAACTTCTGCGGCGGCGTCCAGCCATCGCTGTCATGGGCGTCCAGCGACTTGCTTTCTGACTGCAGTTTATTGCTCACCGCCATAAAGGCCAATCGTAGCCCAGCGTCATCGGCTATGTCGTCGCCCTGGGTCAAGGATCCGCTCTGCTTGACGCCGGCCCCCACGCCCCTCTTGGTGGATTCGTTAGCGGAGCACTCTGCCCGCTGTTCATAGGCTTTCGCGTCGGCGGGTGTCCACCAGTCACCCAGATTTCCCCGGGCATCGAACTTGCGGCCCTGATCGTCAAAGGCGTGCGTGATCTCGCGTCCGATTACCATGCCGATGGCGCCGTAGTTCACTGGGTCGTCCATCGTGCTGTCGAAGTACGGCGGCTGCAGAATGCCGGCAGGCAGGTTGACGGAATTCGACTGTGGATCATAGTCGGCTCTGAGGGTTGGCGGCGTCATGGTCCACTCCGAGCGATCCACGGGCTTGCCGATTTTGTTGAGTTGGCGATGAAACTCGAAAGCCGTCGCTTCGTGAACGTTCTCGAAGTAGCTTGCGCGCGTGATCTTTAACGATGGGTAATCGCGCCAATGATCAGGATAACCAACCTTGTTTTCGATCGCGTGCAGCTTGACTTTTGCCTCAGCCTTGGTCGGCGGCTGCATCCAGTCAATATCGGTTATGTCCCGGTCCAGCGCGTTCTCGATGTCGTGCACCATGGCAACGGCGCGCTGTTTGCTCTCTGGCGGAAAAGCCGCGGCTACGTATGCCCGTCCAAGAGCCATTCCAAGATCGCGGTCGGTGGTCCGCACGCAGCGGCGCCACCGGGGCAACTGTTGTTTTGCGCCCAGCAACCTCTTGGAATAAAAAAACCAATTCTCGTCGGCAATCGATTTGTACAAATAAGGCGCCGAACCGTGAATGAACTGCCAGCGCAAATACACTTTCCAATCATCCACCGAGAACTGTCGAATGAGCGGTTCGAGGTTGCGAAAGAATTGCGGCGAACTCACCAGGTAGTAAGGCGAAGACGGCGGGGCATTGACGGCCTCGAGGTAGGCCTTCCAATCGAACGAGGGCGTGAGGGCCTGTACCTCCTTCAAACTCATCTTGTTGTTCAGATTCTTCGGGTCCCGCCGCACGACGTTGTCCGTCTGGGCCTGCGCGATGGCGCTCTCGATCGCGATGACCGTCTTCGCGTCGGCAGCGCCTTGTTCCGCGGTTTCTTCTGAAATTCCGAGTATCAGCATCTCGGCGATATGGGTCTCGTACCCGCTGAGGATCTCCTTCGACTTGTCGTCATCCTTTAGATAAAAGACGCGGCTGGGCAATCCCAATCCGCCCTGATCAATCGAGGCTACGACTCTGGTTGCGTCGTCATAAGCCTGGTGTGGACCGAAGCCCAGGAGCGCCGAACGTGTCTGATTATCGTCACCCCGCCACGCACCCGGAACCGCCAGGTGAATATGCGCCACCTGGCCGGCGAGTTCCGACTTGCTCTTCATGAGATCGATGTAGTTCAAACCCGCTTCTAAACTCCTTGTCGCCGGAATCGCCTCGACCACTTCTTCGTCCATGCAGGCCGCCCAATAGTCGCCGATCTTCTGTTCATCGTCGGTGCGGTTGCCGGTTTGCGCTGCCGCCTTCTGCAAGACTTCGCGCAGAATAGTCTCATTCCAGTACTCCACTCCGCCGCCTGTTCCCCAAGCCACCTGGTCCTTCGGTATCGGATTGGCGGCATTCCACTTCCTGCACGCGTATTCATAGAAGTCCTGGCAAGGATCGAGCGTCTTGTCGACCAGGTTAGGGTCAAAATGCTCCAGCTTAGCAGGTGGCGGGGGCGGGGGCGGTACCCTGTCCCTGTTGGTCGCCCATAGCGTCTTTCTCTTTGCGGGCTTACTTTGGGTTGAGGGTGCGGTTTGTGACGAGGGTGCGGTTTGTGACGAAGGTGCGGTTTGTGACGAGGGCGCGCTCTGGGAATGGACGCGAATGACGCTTAACGCGAAACAAAGCGGAACCATTATGATCGCAAACCGCAAAACACGCATCGAGGTCTCCTGAGTTTTGAAAATGGAAAATGTGGTCCGAGGGGCCAGAACCGCAAGCCGATTTGGCCCGAAGTCTTATACAACTAACTAGAAGCTGGCGTCAAGCAGTGTACCGCGGTTTGCGAAGGTGCGCCGCCGTGCGCCATATGGGAAACGAAAAAACTCTGCCCGAAGGCAGGGTCTTATCGAGTCACTTCGCCTCCACTATCACCGTCTTGGTATTGATGGACAGCTTGAGGTATCCAAGTTGCTCAGCCGTTGCCGGGGCCACAATCAATTCGATTTTCTTCCATGTGCCCTTTTCCAAAACATCGGGGAATGAAGTCTCTTTTTGCTGAATACTCTTCTGCCACTCCGCGTACGAGTCGGGTGTGAACTGATTAGAGTCATAATACTTCGCCCACTTGATCTTGGCTGATAAACCCGAATAGCTCAAAGACAACGGATTCCCGATCTTCACTGGGATCTTGTATCCGTTTAAGTACGGCACCGCCGGTTCAGCCGAAACCAGTAAGACACCGTTGTTGGTGTCCAGTCTTTGGTATGTACTGTGGGCTAAGTCTAGTGTGACTGAGTCCTCTCGATCTTTTTTGTCGTTCATCCGCATGGCAAGAAGACCTTCGCGGGACCCGAAGTATTCTACTTTCTTTTGCAAGGCTTCGACCTGAGCACGCAAATCTGCGATCACCCGTTGCTGCTCTGCAGCAGAGGAAGGAGTAGCGCTGGGCGTCTCGGTCTGGCTACTCATGTTGAGAGAAAAACAAGTCAAGCAGACGCTGAGAATAGTGGCTCGGATGGGATGCAACTGCCAGAGTTTTTTCATGACGCAGGAAGTCTATCAGTGTGCGCCTCTTTCGACAACGCTCTGCACCACTACCCACCGCTGCCGCAGTTTGCGAAGGTGCTTTCGTGGCTTGGTAGGGCCCCGCGCGGATGCCGGCGATACGACGATTCCACGCGCGTTGTCCGCAACTTTTCAATCGCGGGGATTCGCGAGTTAGAGCTTAAGCAGGGCCTCGGCGTTCCTGTGCGTGAGCTTGGACTTATCGTCATCGCTGAGTTTGAGCGAGTTGAGGAAATCCCGTCCTTGCGTATTCGCACTGAATGGATAATCGACCGAGTACAACAGGCGGTCGATGCCTACGACATCGTACGCGCATTGGAATGGCGGCAGCGTGAAATATCCGCTGGTGGTGACATGGAAATTCCGATGGAAATATTCCGCGACGGAAAGTTTGAGATGCCGAGCCACGCTGGTCAGTAACTGGTTGGATCGGGCGAGCGCGTAAGGCACACCTTCGCCCATGTGGCCGATGATGAGCTGCAGCTCCGGGAAACGATCGAAAAGTCCAGAGACGATGAGGCGCAGACTGTGCAGTCCAGTCTCCGCATGCCAGCCCCAACCGGCGATCGAGAGAACCAGACCGGTCTCGCCCGGAAGCCCCGAAAAATAGGCGTTTTTCACTGCTTCGGGAGGCGGCGCCGGATGAATGTAAATGGGAACGCGCAGGGCGTTCGCGGCTTCGAAGATGGGAATGAATTTAGGCTGGTCAAGAAACTCGCCATCCGTGGTTCCAGAGAGTAGGGCACCCTTGAAACCCAAACGGCTGACGCAGCGTTCGAGCTCTTTGGCCGCAGCCTCGGGATCTCTCGTATTCAGCGCCGCGAAGCCAGCAAAACGGCCGGGATGGGCACTTACGGCCGCAGCCAGTTCGTCGTTCACATCGTGAAGAACCGCGGACGCGGTTGCGGCCTGCAGGCTACCGACCAGGGTGGTTAGCGAAAGCACCTGCAGGTCGATCCCCGCCTCATCCATCGCCCCGATGCGCCCGGCACCGAGGTCGAGCAACTGGGCCTGCATCTGCTGTAGGCGTGGAGGCGCGGCGGTACCATGGGCACCGGTGGCTTTCAGGAAGCTGGCAGTAACAAAGTGCTCTTCGAGAGCGATGGTCTTCATCGTGCGATTGTATGCGAAGAAGTGGCTCTGGACTCGGCCTGGAATTCATCCACTCGGAAGCGAAGATCTCGGTTCCGGTGGCAAGCAGCGCGGACAGGGGTTTTCGTCAGCTTCTACAAGCACCGCAACGCCCACGCGTTTGAGGGGAGGCGAACATCGCCTCCCCTCAAACGTCATTCCGTTACTGTCAGGTTTCGAACCGATTTCAATACGCTGCCGTCGCCGGCAAGTATGGATTCATCGTGACGTTCGATCCCGTTATGCTCGAGCAGCCAGCATTGGTTGGACCCGTGGTGCAGCCCCAGTAGTTCATTGTTGCGTCGACCGTGCCTACCCCGGTAGTGTCCGTATTGTTGATACCGGCGTTGCCGACATTGATTAGATTGTTGAAGTGTACAATCAACGGGACGCCACTATTGTAGATGATGGCGTCGTCCTCATTGCTAATGGTATTCCCGTAAATCTGCGTACCTGTTAACCCGCCTGGGACCGATACCGTGTGGGCGCCGAAAAAATTGATTCCAGTCGTCCCCGGGGTAACACCGTCCCCTACATCGGCACCGTTGCCGCTGATCGTGTTGCCGGCGACAATGGTGTTTGCGATGCTGTCGGCGGAGTTGTGACCATGAAAGACCACGCCGGGAATCCCGTTGTTTGTGATGGTATTGCCGATGATCAGAGTGTTTTTAATCGACTCTCCTGGCGCGCCAACGGCCAGGAGTACTCCCGCGCCTGCTCCTGGGAGGCTAGTCCCATTTCCGGTTGAGGTGTTGCCGTAAATGACATTGTTCAAGACGCCAAAAGGATGCCCTCCGTTCGCGCCGCTGGGGTACTGGGGTTGCGAGGGCATGGTAATTCCGCAGTCGTACAAATTGTCCTTGATGGTGTTTCCTGAAATCACGTTGTACTGACTTATGGCCGTGTTATCGGTGATCAGGATCCCCCCGGCATTTCCTTCACTGACGTTATTCGCGATCGTCGAATAACTGGTCCCAGCGAGATGAATCCCTTCGCCGCAGTCGAGGCCCTCCGCAGTTTCCCATGGGTCGAGGGTGGTCAGGCCTGGGCAAGTCCCGTTTGCAGTATCCTGCGACTTGTCATTTCCGGTCACCAGGTTGTTCGAAAAGTTAAGGTTTGACACGCTGGTTGCCGCAAAGCCCTCAAAATTGGCATTCTCCAACTTAAATCCCGTGACCGTCACACCGGACAACCCGGGATTGTCGAAACCGTCAACGTAGATCGCATTGGCGAGACCGTGTGCGTTCACGATCGTTTTGGACGATCCCGAGCCGATCAGGTAAACCGATTTGCTAATGACCACGTCTTCCGCGTACGTACCCGCGGCAACGTTAACGGTGTCGCCGGCTGCGGCGGCTGCTAGCGCGGCAGTGATCGTCGCATAGCAACCAGCGGTGCCTCTGGGATTTACGCAGAATGTAGCGGCGGCGGCGAATTGGCTCGTACCGAAAGCCAATAGTAGAAAACAGGGCACCAACAATTTCCACGAACCTTGCTTACTCGTCATGTCTTAATCTCCTCGAAGAGTGGGTGGCGCAACATTGCGCATTGGAGCTCCCGTTCTGTGTTTCCCGGGGACAGCCTGCGGCATACAAGCGCAAACATCATATACCAGATGGGCGCTGGAGCGCCAATTTAATTTTGACAGTTTCAGCCACCACCGGATCACTCCGCTGGCTAGTAAGCCCCTTTTCGCGTGGCCCAGCCTTAACTGGCGCCTTGATTCTTTCATGCCGTCCACGACGAGCGCTCCGAAACAGCAAATTCGGCGAACGAAAGCCGAGCCCGCGAACCCCAGTTGACTTCTAACCTGTTTACTGACCTGGTTCAGTCACAAGAGCGAGGCCGACGCGATACCGGTATGGACCGAGACTAACGATCAGTAGCGTCGCGAGGGCGGCGGCGCAGAAAAACCCGCTTAGCGGTACAACATAGGATCCGGTTTTATCGAAACCGAGGCCCATCAGGTAAGCTCCCAATCCGCCAGCCACCCCATAGACGCCCCATATCCACCCAGAAATCGCTCCATACGCACGCAGCCCAAAGTAGCGGCTGATCAAAAATGCGATTATGTCTACCTCAGCGCCTGTGCCGAGACCGACCAGGAAGGCCCCGACGAATGCAGACCGGATCCCGTGGCTTACCGCCAGCAATCCAAGCCCAATAGCGACCGCGGAGAAAAACCCTGCCGCCACTCGAGGGGCAAAGAACTGATCCATCAAGTAGCCAGAGCTTATCCGTCCTATGAACAACCCAATTCCGAGGAGCGAACTAGCCAAGGCCGCCATCTGAGCTGTGCTTCCCCGGTCGGTCAGGATCGCGGGTAGATGAATAAAACACGCATGCACGCTCGCAGTTACCAGAAAGAAGACGCTCACCATGATCCAAAAAGCTGGGGTGCGGCATGCTTCACTCACAGCCACTCCTGGTTCCTCCACTGCCATCCGCGTGGTCGCCAGAGCATCGGTCTCGCCGTCCGGTAGAAGTCCCCTGCTTTGAGGCTTCTCTTCCAGAAACGCCGCGACCACCGGCAGGGGGATGAGCAAAACCACGAATCCGAAGATGCTGTACGAGAGACGCCAACCCCACCTCTGCACGAGTTGCTGCGCGACCGCAGGCAAGACAATCGCTCCCAACCCCAAGCCAAACATCATTACGCTCAGAGCAAGCCCTCTGCGCTTATCAAACCATTGAGAGACGACATCGGCGTAGGGCAGCGTCCCGGCCCCATCGGCAACTAAGCCAAGAGCAAAATAGAACAGGTAGAGCTGCCACAGCGCGCGCGACAAGAAGATACTCGAGAGAAGGATCAGACCCAGGCCGGTAATGCTGGGAATCAACACCCTTCGTGGGCCGTACTTGTCGACCAATCGGCCGACCAGCGGGAAACACAAAGCGCAAGTCAAACTCAGAATCGTGAACGCCAGCGAAATCTGGGCGCGTCCGGAATGAAATTCGCGGCCTATCGCCTTCGCAAATATCCCGAAGGAAAATATGACGATTGGGACCGTGTTAAGGAAGTTTCCGAGGGATGCCGTGAGCGCAACCCACCAGCCGTAAAACACCTTAGGTCGTGCGCTTGTCATTTCGGATATCCACAATCGGCAATCCAAGTTCGAAATGCTTGCCGAGACTCGGGCGTAACGGTATAAGGGATAGCTCTCCTCTGTCAATGCCACTCGATTCTCGGTAGTCGCGCATTTTCCTCTACCACTGAACATTGTCATCCTGAGCGTAGCCGTTTTTCAGGCGCAGCGAAGGATCTCGGGCTCAACCGGCCTAACGAGTAAGCCAAACCGCACCACTGCTCGATTATCAGTGGTGTTTAATTCAGGGCGTCCAACACGTCGACTAAGACACTACCAACCCAGACTCAACGCTCCAAAATGCTCGTTTTTGTACCTCCGTCATAGTCTGAGCTACTCTACATGCTAGGGGGACCACCGTGAACTATCTCATTACGGGAGCGACTGGAAACATCGGTTCGCTGGTCGTCGAACGCCTTCTCGAACGCGGTGATCGGCCGCGAGTTCTGGTGCGCGACGCGGAGAAGGCACGATCGTGCTACGGCGATCGCGTGGATGTCTTCGTCGGCGATTTCGCGGATGTGACGACGATGACGGCAGCACTTACGGGAGTCGATGCTTTCTTGCTGGTCAGCTCGATTGACGACCTCGCAGCACGAGACGGAGTGGCAGCGAAGGCTGCAAAGGCTGCGGAGGTGAAGCACCTCGTAAAGATCTCGTCGATCGCCGTGCCACAAAAAAACATTGGGACGGGCGTGTGGCATGCGCAGGGCGAAGCCGCGATTCGCGCCAGCGGAGTCCCGTTCACCTTCGTCCAGCCGTCAGGGTTTATGGAGAATTGCCTGTGGTGGGCGAGTTCGATCAAGTCCGAAGGGGTTGTCCGATCGTCCGCTGGGGACGGCAAGAGCCCGGTCATTCATTCCGATGACATTGCCGCCGTCGCCACCAAGGTATTGACGACGCAGGCGTACATCGGAGAGTCGTTGCCAGTTACCGGCCCGGAATTGCTCAGCTATCCCGAGATGGTGGCGAAGATCGGCGCTCGGATAGGAAAGCAGGTCCGGTTCGAAGCGCTCTCCGACGAAGAAGAGCGTCGCCAGTTGCTCGCGAGGAACCGGCCGAAGCCGATGGTCGAAGCCCTCATCTCCGTTTTTCGGGCGATGCGCGAAGGGCGCCTTGCGAGGGTTACAGACACGGTCGAACGCGTCCTCGGGCGAAAGCCGATCTCTTTCGACCGGTGGCTGGAGCAATACGCCGCAAACTTTCGGTAATCGAAGCTGTCTTGGGTGGCCCCGTCGTTAATAAACGGGTCGACTACACTTTCCACCTGGCCTGCCGGCTTCCTGCATGCTTTGACCGAGCTTCAGCAGGACAACCTCATCTCCCGAGGCGGGCTCGCCCGTAGAAGAGCTTTTTACCGTGCCCGTGAGCGTTTGAGAGACGGCCAAGGCGAGTAGAAAGGGAAGCGTAAAGAGAATCCGTGGCGGGCCCGATGATTTTCGATGAGGACTTAAAATAGGACCGAAATGAAGAGACCTCCACTGGCCCCATTTGAGACCAGTGGAATCTCAATGCAAGGTTCAACCGCCAGAAACCGCTTCAGCGGCTTGAGGGAACAAATGAAACCAGCGTCGTCCCGACTGGAAGCGTAATCTCCTGCACCGGCTTGAGTTCACTGGTAGTCGGATGCTCGTTCCCGGTGTATGAGAAATCAACCGTGACGGTGCCGCCGGCCTTAACATCTACCGTTTGCGTCAAGGGCCCATACAGCTCGTGCCATACTTGGACAGTCTGCTTTCCCGCCGGCACATTCGCGATCTTGAACTTGCCGGTTTCATCGCTGGTGGCGAAGTATGGGCTGTTGACGATTCCGATGTAGCCTGTCATCCAGGGATGAACGTTGCATTTTACGTGCAACATCACCTCTTCTGACTTCAGAGCCACATTGAAAGTAAGCCCGGCCCCTGGTTGGCTCTGATTAAAGTCATACTTATTCGAAGGGTCAACAGCGTGAATGTTGTGCAGAGTGGAATCGTCATTCCTGATGACAAGGGTTTGCCCTACCTGAGCGCCGAAAATCTTGGGATGGTACATGCAGCCCTGTTGAACGAGCGTTACGGTGCCAGAACCTGAGGGCCCAGACAAACCCGTTACGTGAACAAAAGCGTTCCCTAAGCCTCCGTCGCTGCTCTTGATGACGAGTTCCTGCACGACCCGCTTGCCCGCATTGATCTTCAGGCAATTGGGATCGGCTCCCATGCGGATGATCGGGTTAGCCGGCGGGGTACCGGTGAGATGAACAGTGCCCACAATCGTTCCGCCTTGTGCCCATGCCGACCCGATGGCAAGTACCGCAAATGCAAACATCATAGGAAACGCACGTGTTAAACGGCTTGATAGCATTGATTCCTCCATTTTTCATTCTGTCGATAATAATCGATCCCGTGCTCTATTTGGAACTAGCAGTCAACTCATTCTTCGAACGAGCCTGAAGGTATTGAAAGATCAGAGCAATCTGGTCCTCTGTCACGGTGCCGCGAAGAGGAGGCATCCCCTTCTGCGCGCGTCCGTTCATTACGATGTATCTGAAGCCGATAAACTGAAACCGGCGAATCGACTTCAGCAGATTCACTGGTGCAAGAGCTGGGTCCCAAATTGCGTTCGGGCCGTGACACCTGGCGCAGACCTGTTGAAATACCTGTCCACCCTGTCGCGCGTTCTGCATGCTGAAAACCGGTGTAGGCGTATTCAGCATTGAGCGGATATACACCGGAACAAGCAACTCGGCAGGCAAAACGCCAAAGGAATCCAGATCGTCGGCAATGGCCGCCGCACAAGCATCCGCTTGGACGGTTGGCTGGCCCGCGAATGCTGGAGGGGGGTCTTTCGGGCGATCGACGCTGAACACTGAAACTTTATCTTCCAAACCAAGATCGATCATACCGATTCCCGCGAGCGGTCCCCACAAAATCGCGCCGTCTGTCTTTCCAGCCGCCAGGTCCACAAGGGGCTGGACGGGCGATTGCCCCGTCGCGGGAACCCGGGTCACATTCTTCAGATGAAGGTCCTGTGTTATCGCAACAGCAGAGGGCTCATCATTGATCTCGACGGCGAGGTCAGCGAGACCGGGGGAAGTGGCCGATGTGATCTTACCCTGCGCGCTGACCAGAAGAAGATAGGTTTTCTGATAGTGCGGCACCCGCAGGAGGGTCTGTTTCAGAACATCAGGCTCGGCAAGCATTCCTTTGCAGGCTGAGGGCTGAGTCGCTTGGGCATCCTGCACAGTTCCCGGCCGGGAGCCGTTAGCGTGTGCAGTCAGATTCGCTCTCTTGAATCCGGGCAGCACACACAAAACTACTGCAAGGCAAGCGGCAAGCGCTAACAACCTGAGAGTCATCCATGGGCGATTTCGGGGCATACTGGTTCGCTCGCAGTCTCTTAAAAGCCAAACTTCAGTCGGAAATACGCAACATTGGCGTGATACTCGGGAGGAAGCAGTCCACCCATTAAAAGGCTCGTCCCTTGCAGAGAAGGGATAAAGTTGAACGCAGTAAACTGGTTCACGTAGCTGAATCCGTTATAGTTGTAGTCTCTATCGAGCCATAGTTCATATTGGTATCCCGCGTCGAGCGCAATCGCTTTGGTGAACTTGTATTCCATTTCCTGGTTGATCGCGTTGTAGGTCACGCTATCGACGTTTTCGAAGTTGGTGGGCACGAACGGATTGTCCGGACCCCCGCCGCCAAAATAGGATTGCGTCCCGTGGCTCTTGGAGAATGTGTAATAGACCACCCAGTGGAGACGCTTCGGAATCAGATAGGCGTCAAGCCCCACTCCAGCCGTGTTGTATGCGTCCTCCGGGACTCCGCCCCAGTTGCAGCCCCCGGTGGCATAGCCCCCGCCGTTCGAGTAGGGATCGCACGGGTCTCCCGGATCCCATGTTCGGCCGGATAACCTGTTATGGAATTTCTCGTAGCTATAATCGGCAAAGAACGAAAGACGGTCGCTAGCGTCGTAACTGTAGTCCACGCCGTAGGCCTGGTGCGAATTGTCGATAACGCCGAACGTCTGGTGATTGTAATTCGTCTTTCCGCCGAGCAGGTGTGCGGAAATGCTCATGTCCGATCCCAATTGTATGGTCGCCATGATCTGGACGTCATCTTTGATATAGGGGGCCTCATCAAACTTGCGAAGCTGGAGCAATGCCGTATCTTCGTCTCCATCGCCCTCATGGATGTGCCATTGATTGACCTCGTATTGCGAGGTGGTGCGAATGGTGTGCTCATACCACGACTTAAGATCGAGCCATTTCTTGGCTTTCGTGTCGTAGGAGACTCTGAGGCGATTGTCATCCATGTACTTGACATCGCGGTAGCGCCGATCCCAGCCTTCAAACGTATAAGTCACACCGAGCCGGTTGTCGTGCCCAAAGTCGTAGGTGGCGCTAATCGTCCCGGTTTGGCGGGTATAGCCGATTGGCAGAGAGCTGAAAGTGTCCCCCAACGACTGCGGCTGGCGGACATCCTGATCCTCTCGAACGAAATTCGCGATGATGAATCGCGGCGTAGTCACGTCGTTGCGAAACGCTCGATACTCCGCGTTCAAATGAAGATGATCGGAGGGCTTGGCCGTCCATCGCAGTTGCAAGTTTTGCGAGTTGATCGAAGCGTTAGCCGTCTGCCGGGGAAGCGCTGCCGGATCGGTCGCACTAAAACTAGCTCCCGCCGTATTCGACACAATGTCTGCTGTATTGGTTGAAAAAGGCAGAAGGCGCTGATTCTGGTATCCGAACGCTGCCGCAAGTGTCACGCTCAATGTGCTGTCCCACGGTAGTTGCTTTATCACCAGCATAGCCGAAGGTTCATAGGATTGATTGCTCGGGTAGAGCGCCATGCGTCCCGTCGCCGGCCCGCCATCGTAGGTGCCCACGACATCCGCACTGTCCGTTACGCGGAAAGGATTACTGAACGTTTGCGTCGTGACATGGTTGTCGAAGAGGGAAGCGCGGAAGCCGGCATTGAAATAGACGCGGCTCTCAGGCTTCGTCCATTCCGCGTTGAGCCGGATATCATCGGTGTCGTAGTGGACCGCCCAGGGAATTTCGACGTATTCGTCGAAGCCAAACGATCCGCTCCATGGCCTTTCTCCGTCCCTTGATTCGTCGCTCGCTGACAGCTTGACTATCCACGGGTACGTTTTAGCAAGCGTAAACTCCCCGCCAATTTTCTCGCGCTGCAGCCCCAAATCCACTGATTGCCCCTGCTGGGCGACGTACCCCGCCAACTTGGTATCTGCGTCAGTAATCGAGGTTGAATTCTGAATATCGCTGCGAACGCTATCCGAAATAGTAAGGTTGCCGGTTCCTAGACCGGAGTACAACGATCTCGCGCCGAACATGTAGTTGTGCGGCGTCCAGTCATCAAAAAAGCTGAGGATATACTTCCCCGCCACGCCTCCTTCGGCGTTCAGGTCTTCGTCTTTTCGGCCCAGATTTCGTCCCACGACGTTCAGGTACTTCGTCCCCTCGCGGTAATGGGCTTCAACCCCAGCTACAATTCCATCCCTGACGTCGCGAAATTCGCTAAATTTTGAGGATCGCGGGTCCACATAGGCCACAAATTCAGCCAGCGACACTTTGATGGACCAATTCCTCGTGTCCGCCAGCGTCCGGTCGAAATCCGGCACGACTGGCGAAAAGTTCGGAAATAGCGCTGGCAGCCGAATTCCGCCATTTGGCTTAACGCGCGGATCGACGTTTTGCGTCGAATAGAGCGCCCACGGCGGAAAATTCGAGTTTGGCTGGAGAGCATCTTCTGCGACATGCTTCGGCTTCTCGGTGCCATCATTAGAGCTCGATGCCTGAGAGCTCGACGCCTGAGAACTCGACGCCTGGTCCACGCCCGATGCCACGTCCCTGGAGAATATCCCCGGGGGCAGCGAATCCAGAAATCTCTGCAGCACAAAAGGTCGCCGCGACGCATACAGGGAGGGAACGGCGGGGCTGGGCGACGCGCCAGCTTGCGAGGATGTTCCATCCTGCGCCGTAGCGGACTTGGTCGGTGCCGCAGCGGCGGCCGCACCCGAAGAAGGCGCACTCGAATTCGCCGGGGATGAGGCAACCTGGCCGCTCGGGTCCGAAGCGCCTGCGGCGTCAGCTCCAGATGACTGGGGCAAGGCCAGCGCCGCATGACTTGTGCAAGCCAGCGCTCCGGCAATAATCACCGGCAGCAGAGTATTGAACTTGATTCGCCGATTCATTTCGCTTCCTCGAGTCATTCCGTGGCCCCGTTTTAGCGATGGAAAAACTTCCCTGAGGGATGATTGCTACCGTGAATCATAGTGTGACAGTTCGTACACGCCCGGTACTGGAGCATGGCCGGCTGCTGATACACCGATGTGCTCCCGCTGCCTGCAGGTACGGCGAGAAGCTGTCCAGGATGAAAAACATTCGAGTGACAGCGCTGGCAAAGCATCGGTTTCTTCATGATCAACAAAGGCTCATGCGAGCTCCCGTGCGGATCGTGGCAATTCAGACAGCTCTCGCGAACTGGAGGGTGCTCATATAGGAAAGGTCCGCGCTTTTCGCCGTGACACTCGTAACATTTGTCATTGACTGAATTCGCGGCGATCAGCCTTTCAGTCTGCGTGCCGTGCGGATTGTGACAGTTGGTGCAGAACATCTTCTCTTCCCGAAGCGGGTGATGAGAGGACTTCATCAAGGCCGTCCGGATTTGCTGGTGACACCTGGTGCAAAGCTGCTGTTGGCTCGGCTGCGCGAGCAGCTTCGGATTTCCACCGTGAATCTGATGGCAGTCTACGCAAGCAAGCTTCGCCTCATCGTGCTTGCTGCCATGCCAGAGGGCAACATATCCCCTGGTGTGGCAAGTCAGGCAAACAGCATTCTTGGCAGCGGTGGGTAATGTCTTGGCGAAGTTCATCAGGCCACCGACGCCGCGGCCGCCACCACCACCCACGTGATTGGAAGCTGGGCCATGGCAACTTTCGCATCCCTCGTGCGCTGCAGGCGTTTTGGGGTCGCCACTCAAGCCCATGCGGTTGTTTTCGTAACTGATGAACTTGTCGTAATGGCACCGCGAACACAGCTCGGCTCCCATGTAATAGGGTGGTGGCGGAGGCGGAGTTGCCGGAGCCGTGGCGGAGACTTGGGCCTGAGCGGGCGGAGTCTGCCCTGACTGAGACGACACACTGGTCGCACCGGATGGCGCGCCATCGGTACTGGTCTTGGCGACTACCGCCGACTGGGATAGCGCGACCCCAGCGATAATCCCTGATGCGCTTAGAATTCCTAGAAGGGCACACAACCGCGCCAGCCATCCAGTCCGATACAAGAGCACCCCCACATGGCAGTTAGAAGCCGCCGCTGCGAACAGCTACGCAACCGTGTTCCAAGCCGCCATAATCTAAAATCGTACCGGTCGCCCTTCATAATCAGCGACCTCAGAACGGGCCGTCAGCTTCGCGCAGTCAAATGTGCTTGAGCATATTTGAACAGCCGTTCGTTGCTGCGCAACTCATTCAACTCACCGAAAAGAGCATCCGACCGTCAAAATCGTACAGGAGCAAGCCGCAGCTTCGGCACGCAACTGAAGAACTAGTTCGTCTTCCTTAACACCAGATTCCTTGATCCATCAAGATCGGGCGGAAACTTTCAAATTCAGCGGTTCCTTTCAACGATCGCAACGTTCCCTCCAAAAGGCCTGCGTAGCCAGCGTTGGGAAGCGCTTGGTTCTCAACCGGAACTAGCATCGAGAAACATTCTGCGACGGGTTTCATGATCTTCCCTCCTGCGGCATCGTTCACAGCTTTCACCCAGCGATCAACGATTCATCGCTCTTTAACTCTAAAGCTAGGAAGCAGCCCCTTTAGAATCCGTTCCCATGGGCCCGCGCGGGAGTACGGTGTTTCCGGCGGAACCATGACGCCGGCTATACAGGAGGAAAAGAATTCCGCCGAATATGCTGATTGCCGGAACAAAGAGAACCAGGATTCCGTGTTGAAGCGCAGAGATTCCCTTCGTTCCCGTGGCTGCTGCATTCTGGTAGCACATGGCGCAACCTTGCGCCGTGGCATCCGGGACGGCGGCAAAGAGACCAGCAATGAATGCCGCCACATATTTCGCAACCGACATGACACCCTTCATTTTCGTCTCAATACCGCGGCAGGTGTGTGAGCCGGAGGCTGTCCGGGAAGAAAACGATCAACATCACGCAAATGCAAAAGACCGTGGCCGGAACGATAGTCAAAAATAGCCCCAGCCGCTCAAATCGAAGATGCATGAAATACGCCATGATGAGCGCCGACTTGATCAGCGACAGTCCCACCAGAATCGTAATCATCAAATGAACTTCCACCCGTTCATAGGCCAGGAAGATTTCGAGCGCCGTCAGCAGCAAAAGCCACACCCAGACGATGGAAAATAGCTTTGTGCTGCCTGCGGAATGATTCCGGTCAAGTTCGGAACTTGCGTGCATTTCGTTCTCCTGAAATCAGTTGGGGTTTACGCTCAACAAATACAGCATCGGGAAAATGAACATCCAGACCAAGTCAACAAAATGCCAGTACAGACCACTTACCTCGACATGCTCCGCCGTCCACTTCCCCTTGTTGAATCCCCAGCAGATTACTCCCAGGTAAACTACACCGATCGTGACGTGAAGCATATGCAGCCCAGTGAGCCCGAAGAAAGCCCCTCCAAATAGCGGGACGCTGGGATTCCAGGGATTTGTCCACGGGGTCGCGCCCTCGTGGATTAGCGTAATCCACTCCGTGGCGTGAATTACGACGAACGCGAGACCGCAAACTATAGTTGCGATAAGGAACCGAAAGGTTTTCTTTTTGTCCCCGCGATGCGCCGCAGCGACCCCCAGAACCATCGTCAGACTGCTGGAAAGCAGAACCAGCGTCATTAAGGAGGATTTCGCGATAGCCGGCCAAATCTCGAAGGGTCGCGGCCAATCCGGTGTGGACATACGGACATAGGCGTAGCTGATCAACAATGCCGAAAAAGTCAGCGTGTCGGACATGATGAACAACCACATCCCCAATTTTATTGAGCTCACCGAATACGGAGATGCGCCCCCCGACCAGGGTGTTTCCAGAATTCCTTCCGATTCAGCACCCGACACGTCTAGCCTCCGATCAGGAAAAATGAAAATAGAAATAGCCACAGGGCTGTTACAAAATGCCAATACAGTGCCGCAACGGCAGTTGCCGTGCCCGGCGAAATACCTCGTGATCTTCGCCACCCGTGCGACTGCCGCCACCCGATCCACAACAGGGCAACCACCCCGCCCAGCAGGTGAAGGCCGTGCGCGGCGGTGAAAACGTAAAAGAATCCGACACTGGGATTCGAAACCATATAAAGACCCGCGGACACGAGTTGACGCCAGGCCAAAACCTGGCCGCAAAGGAAACAAACCCCCAAGACCGCGGTCGCCGTCCACCAGCGCGAGAAACTACTCTCTGCTCCCGCCTTAAACTTCCGTCTGGCCCGTATCAGGGTCAAACTGCTTGCAACCGCAAGTGCGGAAGTCCCCCAAAGGATCGAAGGTGGTTGCAACGGCACCCAATTGCTGCCCGGCATTCCTCGATGAACCACGGAAGCGCTCACTAGCGCCATAAAAAACATGGCGATCGCCCCGAGAGCGACGAGCATGCCGACCATGTAGGTGCTTTGCGGCGTTTCCCCGGACCGCCACGGTCCAGTACCTCCGTCATTTCCAAAGCCTCCCGCCGGAGGACCGCCGTGGTCGTCAAGCAGCGCAATCGCGCGCTCTTGCTCTTCGATGTCGGTCACGGCTTCGGGCACTAGGATTGCGCCTCCCGTGCGACCTGCGAGGGCTCAAGATTTTGAGGAATAAAATCCTCCCGAACTCCCGGAACGCTGAATTCATATGGCCCGCGGTAAACGGAGGGATATTGTCCGGCGAAATTGTCATGCGGCGGAGGCGACGCGGTAATCCATTCGAGAGTGGTCGCGTTCCAGGGATTCTTTCCCGCCACCGCACCATTCTTGAGGCTCCAGAACAAATTGAAGAGAAACAGCAGCTGCGCGGTAACCGTCACAAACGCGGCGAAGGTTACGAACATGGTCAGTGGGCGCAGGGATTGCAGATAGGAAATTGCCGTGTAGTCGGCATAGCGGCGGATGCCGCCCACAAGCCCCAGGAAATGCATCGGCATGAAGATGCAATAAGCACCCACGAAAGTGAACCAGAAGTGGATCTTTCCCAACGTTGGGTTCATCATCCGGCCGAACATTTTCGGAAACCAAAAATAGGTAGCCGCGAACATCCCGAAAATGGAGGCGACGCCCATCACCAGATGAAAGTGAGCAACCACGTAGTACGTCGCATGCAACAGGTTGTCCACCGCAGGCTGCGCCAGAAAGAGTCCGGAAAGCCCGCCCGAAACGAAGAGTGAGACAAAACCCAGTGCAAACAGCATGGGAACGTCAAAATGAATTTTGCTTCCCCAAAGCGTGCTGATCCAGTTAAAAGTCTTAATGGCGGAGGGAACCCCGATCGCCATCGTCATAACGGAAAAGGCAAAGGCCGAGTATGGATTCATCCCACTGACGAACATGTGATGGCCCCACACCATGAAGCCGAGAATGCCGATGGCATTGATGGCGATGACCATCGCTTTGTACCCGAAAATCGGCTTGCGGCAGAACGTGGAGAGCACGTGTGACGCAACTCCCATGCCGGGAAGAATCGCAATATAAACCTCAGGGTGGCCAAAAAACCAGAAGAGGTGCTGCCACAAGAGCGGAGAACCCCCGGAATGTGACTGGAGTTGGTCAGTAAGCACCAGCCCGGAAGGCAGGAAGAAACTTGTTCCCGCCGTGCGATCCAGAAACAACAAAATGCCCCCGGCGAGGAGAACCCCGAACGCCAGCAGTGCAAGAATGGCAGTAACGAACCAGCCCCAACAGGTGAGCGGCATTCTCATCAGGCTCATGCCGGGTGCCCGCATGTCGATTAGCGTTGCGATGAAATTGAGCGCCCCCAGCAGCGATGCCAGGCAAAAAAGCGAAATGCTCACAATCCACATGGTCTGGCCCCATCCTTCACCGGGACCCGTAGCTTGTCCAAGCCCGCTCAGAGGCGTGTATGCGGTCCACCCGGCTGATGGGGCTCCATCGGGAACGAAGAAAGCCGCCATCAGGCTCAAGAATGCAAGGAAAGTGACCCAGAACGACAGCATATTCAGGTGGGGAAACGCCATGTCTGGCGCCCCAATCTGGATCGGCAGAAAGTAATTTCCAAATCCGGCTTGCGGCGCCGTGGTCAGCACAAAAAACACCATCATTGTGCCGTGCATGGTCACAAGCGACAGATATTGGGCCGGCGTCATGACCCCGCCCTGCAAAAATGGCAGCTTCGCTGCGGGCCACAAGAGGTGGAACCGCATCAAGACGGATAGAAGCATGCCCACTACCACAGAGGTCAGCGCCAGGAAGAAGTACTGGATACCGATGACCTTGTGGTCCGTGCTGAAGATGTATTTCCGGATAAACCCTGTCGGCGCTTCAGAGACATGCAGGGGGTGACTCTGTAACGACATTTTCGATCCCCTCGGAATAAATTCACTGCCCGCCATTCTTCAAAAAGGCGGCAAAATCCTCCTGTGAGACCACATCTAAGTAGGTGTGCATGTTGGAGTGGCCCAGGCCGCACAATTGCGTACAAACAACCTCGTAACGGCCGATCTTCTCAGCCGTGAAGCGACGGGTACGACAAGTCCCGGTACCGCGTCCTGCTGTAGGCGCAGTTCGCGCACGAAAAAACTGTGAATGACATCCTGACTTCGCAGGAGGAGCTCTACTTCCTGATTAACGGGTACGGTCAGCGTTGGAACGACAATGTCATCGGTGCCAGTTGGATCGGTGGGATCAAGTCCAACCGGGTTTCCCAGAGAGGAATCGATCTTTCTTGGATCCAGCCGGCCGAACTTCCCGTCAGGCCCGGGATAACGGAAGTTGAACACAAATTGGTTTTCCGTCACCTCGATGCGAACTGTATCCGGGCCCGGGGTGAACATTCTCCCGCTGGCCCAGGCTTTTGCTCCAAGCAACCCCAACCCAACGAAGACGACGGCGGTGAGACTGGTCCACAAAAGCTCGAAAGTATTGTTTCCGCGTGAAAACTGCACCCGCTGGCCATGATCCCGGTATCTCAGGACGACAAAAGCCAGTCCGAGTTGCGAAAGCACAAACGCCGCTGCCGTTACCACAAGAGTCATGTGGTATTGGTGGTCGATCGCTACCCCTGCCGCCGTAATTGCCGGAGGCGGAGAAAACTTCTCAGATAGAAATACGTAGGCGGTCGCCGCGACGAGCAATAATTGCAACGCCGGGAACAGGAATCCCGCCCAAGACGGACGGTATCGATCAGTATCTATGGCCACGGTCTCGCTTTCCCCACGTCAACTGGATGCGGATACTACAAAAGCAAATTGCGATTGTCAAACAATTTAAGCAATGTGATCAGAAATAAGAAGGTTCCCCACCCCCCCCGCACTCCTGAACTTCTACTTTTGCCGGCTAGTAATCAACCGCGAGTTGGCAAGTGGAGGACCTACGCACGTTCCTGATCCCATTTTTTGGCGGTCCCAACTTGCCTTTAAACGAATAAGTGCGTGCACGGCTCTTTGGCGAGTGCCGATTCCATTTCCCCGCTGAATCGATCAAGAGTGCCGAGTTGGCTGAACTCCAAATCAGTCGGCTAACCGAAAAATCCGCGGTTGTTCGCGTAACATAGCGGTTACACTTATCGACCGTGCCGTGAGTAAATCTGAGCTTGGGGAAGCACCCGATAGTCACTCAGAACGCGTTAGACTTACGAACGAGGCCGCACAGTCGAATCACGATGAAAACCGCCAAGCTAGCCAAATCCTACCGCATCGACGACGGCAAGCATTTCCGCCTGAAAGATTTTGATCCCGCCGACACCGGGCACTGGCATTCGGCCGAGGAAGCCAAGGAACACTTACAAAAAGACATTGCGCGCATGGAGGAGTTGCAGGCCAAGCTTTACGCCCAGGATTGCTGGTCTGTGCTGCTCATCTTTCAGGCCATGGACGCGGCAGGAAAGACGGCACCATCAAGCATGTCATGTCCGGAGTGAATCCTGAGGGCTGCCAGGTGTACTCGTTCAAGGTGCCGTCGGCGACCGAGTTGCAGCATGACTTCTTGTGGCGCACCACGCAACATCTGCCGGAGCGCGGCCACATTGGAATTTTCAACAGATCCTATTACGAAGAGGTGTTGATCGTGCGCGTGCATCCCAAGGTGCTCGAGGCCGAGAACCTTCCGCCGACGCTTGTGACGAACAACATCTGGGAGGAACGCTTCGAAGATATTCGCAGCTTCGAGCGGCACATGGCGCGCAACGGCACAGTGATCCGCAAGTTTTTTCTGCACCTTTCTAAGAAAGAGCAGAAGAAGCGCTTTCTGGCGCGGCTCGACGACCCGGAGAAAAACTGGAAGTTCTCCGCCGCTGACATTCACGAGCGCGAATATTGGGACGACTATCAGAATGCCTACGAAGACATGATTCGCAATACGGCGACCAAGCATGCGCCGTGGTACGTGATTCCCGCGGACAACAAATGGTTTGCGCACCTGGCGGTTGTCGGCGGCGATCGTCGAAACCCTGGAAGAGCTTGACCTTGCCTATCCGAAGGTTGACGCCGCGAAACGCAAAGAACTACAGGCCGCTCGCCGACTGCTCGCGAAGAAAAGTGGTAGCGATAAGGTGATCAGTTAGAATCCTCCTGCCCCGAGCCACTTATCTCTGCAGCGCTCACGCAACTGCCACTTCGCTGCTGCCTATTACTTTCGTGCCATTCCAATGGCACGGATGTGCCTTGCTCGCCCGTCATTCCACTGCTATTTTGCCGATAGTGATGCTGATCCTCCCCTGAGGTGAAATGGCCGATTCGGATGGTTTGGGGGTGTCCATGAGGTTCATGCATCTGTGTTATGCGGCTTTAGGCTTTGCGGTGGCACGTTGGGTATTCCGGCGGCAGCCGGTAGCTGATCCGGTTTCGCGTTTGCGGTCTTCGGGTCTTCTGTAAAAGCTTGGGGTTTTTGGGGTTGGGCGTGCGCCCCGTTGCGCGCTCCATTTCGTCTGCGCGCGCCCGATTTTCATTCTGCTCGGAAGTGCTAGTACTAAAGTTTGCCAGGGTAACCTGCGCTTCTCAGTTCGCTCTCACTACAATCTTCAGTAGGGCCAGTGCGAGCCTCGGTAACGAACATGTTTGAATCATGTTCGATTCATCATGTTCGATGAAACCCACGATCTCGCGGCTGCGAAGGCCGCTCCCGCGCTAGCTTTGCGGGAAGAGGTTCGCAAGTTTCTAAATCCTTGTGCGAATACTTAATCCAAACCGCGTGACAGTCGCCCTGCTGGTTTCAGGGATCCTGTTGGCCTTGGCCTCCCTCGTGCGTCTACGCGCAGGATGACACGAGAGATCCTCTCTGGGGGACGTGGCGCGAAGTTTTCGGAAGAAACCCGCTTCGTCCGGAGACGGTCGTTGATAACGACAATCTGTCGAAAGTGATGGACGAGTCGCCGAAAGCCGGCGTGCGGCCGGCTCATCGCTCGTGTTCTCGCTCGACCCCGCGGGCAAAAGTTTTCGCGTTTCTTCGCCCGATGTCAGCTGCAGTCTGTCGTTCAGCGCGAAGACCAGCTCTCTTCTTTCCGATCCAGTGGCGCTGGACGAGTTGCCCCGCAGCGAAATGGCCAAGCTGGACGGCCCGGCAACCATTGACGGAGATTCACTTCAGGTCTCTATGCATAACGGAACCGCGTGGGAACTGCGCGAGGTGGTCATCGGCCTCACCATCGTGAAACGCCCCGAGCCGGGAAGCGCAGCTTCTTACTTTGGCCAGGCGCGGATTGTTCCCGCAGTTGCGAGCGGCTCCGCGCAGCAATGCAGACTCGTCACAAAAGCAGCCCGATGTAACCCTTCTGTTGCGAGTGAAGGGATCGGCTGCTCCATCGGCTACCGCGATCTTTCGCACGTCCTTGAATTTTGCGCTCTTTCCCGATCAGGACTGGCACTGGGCGATCGTCAAAGCCAAAGGGATCCCACCTCAGACCTCGCCGGAGACGGCGCCGATAACGCAACCAGGAAGCACCGACCAACCTGCCCCGGCCGCACCGGACGCGAACACGAACACCGCGCCACCGCCTCAGCCTCCGCCGAAAGAATCCCAGTAGTTCCGGAGATGCAACCCTTTGTCGTTTTGTCGTTCTTTCCCCAACCCCTTGTCATTCCGGGCACGCCGAAGGCAGGCGAGGAACCCGCTGTCCGCCTGCAGCGCCCCAACTCATGTAGAGACGGCCGCCTCGGGCCGTCAGCGTAGCCAAGTGCTAATGCTCGCACACGACGACTCGCACACGGTGCGGGTCCGCAGAGCCCGATAACGAGGTAGATCTGGCCAGCCCACACCCTTTTCCACAACTTTCCACGGCCCAACCCTGTGACATCTGACCTTGTGCACAGCCCATAATTTGTCGCATCATTGCCCTAGCAGAGGGAACAGGCCGCTGGCGGCGCTCGATCAAAATCGGGGACGCAACTCCTTTATTCCCTATATCTTGACCTCTAAGTCCTTTGCTTAGCGGATTTTGCGGGCCAAAACATGCTTAAGTCGATGATTCCAAAGATTGAGGGGGGAGGGGGGTACCCCGTTATAAAAAGGTAAACAGGCTCAACTGCTGAAGCCGCCGCTTAAATTTATTTTGCGGGTTGGTCGCGGCGCTCTAGGAATTGGAAACCTGAAGCTAGCCCGCGAAAGCTGTCATGCTAAACTGGGCTGAAATCCACCTCAAGGACACCGCAATGAAATTTGGAGTCATCATCTTTCCCGGCTCGAACTGTGATCACGATGCCTTCTGGACTCTGCAACAGGTTGCCAGGCAGCAGGCGACTTTTCTCTGGCATGAATCGCATGATCTGGAGAATTGTGATGCCATCATCGTCCCCGGAGGGTTTGCTTTTGGGGACTACCTTCGCACGGGCGCGATTGCGAAATTCTCTCCGGTGATGGAGTCGGTGCGCCGCTTTGCCGATGGCGGCGGCCTGGTGCTTGGAATCTGCAACGGTTTTCAGATTCTGTGCGAGTCGGGGCTTTTACCGGGAGCGCTCATGCGTAATACCGGATTGAAATATGTCTGCAAGCCGGTGCAGGTGCGAGTGGAGAATGCCGCGACTCCTTTCACTAACGCCTGTTCGCAGGGAGAAGTATTGACCATCCCCATCGGCCATATGGAGGGGAATTACTTCTGCGACCAGGCGACCCTGGCATGAGTTGCACCGCGACAACCGCGTCGTGTTTCGCTACGCCACTCCGGCGGGCGAGATTTCGCCGTCAGCCAATCCGAACGGTTCTCTGGACAATATTGCCGGCATCTGCAGCGCGGGGGGCAACGTAGTTGGCATGATGCCTCATCCTGAACGCTCTTCCGAACCCGCACTTGGGGGCACCGACGGAATGAAAATCTTCCATTCGATGGTCGGCGCCATGGCTAGTACCCAGTACCCAGTACCCAGTACCCAGTACCGAGCAACTGACTCTTCTGGTTCATCCGCTTCTGGCTTATTCTCGGTACTAGGTACTCGGTACTTAACGCACTGAGCTAACGGACTTATTTTCCACTATCACGCCGATAATTACTGTTTGATAATTGCCCGCGCTCGGTGCTACTGTCTCGCCGAAGCGGCTTCCCCCTCTTCGCCCCATTGGAACTTAAACGTTTTAAAAGCGCAGGGAGGAGTGTGCCTGATGACGGCGAAGCAGATTCTCGATGCTTTTTCTGAAACCTTAATGCAGGATGAAAGAATTCTCAGCCCGCGAGAGCGGGAGTTGCTGATGAGTCTCCTGCAAAACTCCAGAGCCATTTCCAGCGGCAGTCCCGAAACTCAGTCCGCGGTAACTGCAACTATAGCTCGCTCGGTGGGTGAAACCGTAGCGCAGCGGGCGTTTGCGTTGTTAGGCGGCAGCATTGTGGAGCAGATCCTGGCTAGCTCGGGAATGCCCGCCTGGACCGAAGAGACCATGCCAGTCGTGGCTGGCCCGGGCGCTCCTCAACCCCCTGGTGCGCCGCAACCGCCAGGGGTCGAGCGGCCGCCGATGAAGGATCCGGGCGCACCGCAACCTCCGGGCGCTCCTCAACCTCCTGGCGTACATAAACCCCCAATGAAGCCGGGGGCACCGCAACCTCCGGGCGCGCCTCAGCCCCCTGGGACCGAGCGACCGCCGATGAAAAATCCGGGCGCACCTCAGCCCCCGGGCGCACCTCAACCGCCGGGCGTTGCGTCCGACCTTCAAGCCTGCCCTGTGCAAGCAAGGGGCGCGTCAAAGCCAGCTTGACTCACACAGCGGCGTCGGAGTTTTGGACGCGCCTGCGATTGTGCGGGCACAATGCGTTGTCCTGGATGAGTTCCTGTGCGCCGCAAGAATTGGACGAACTGCTTAGCTACGCGTTGCAGCATGAAGCTGATTTCCAGAGCAGCGCGGTAGTTTCGCCCAGCGGAGATCCAGGAGTGATCAATTACAACCATCGTCGCTCGCAGGTGCTCATGGATTTGGGAAAGCATGAGCAAGTCATCCTGGAACGAATCCGGGGCGTGCTGCCGAGAGTGCTGGATCAGCTTGGGCGTCAAAGAATTTCCGGTCACGCACGTGGAGGCGCAGATCACGGCCAGCAATGACGGCGATTTTTTCGGCGCGCACAGCGATGACTCGCAGGAAACGATCGCGTCTCGCCGCATTACGTTCGTTTACTTTTTCCATCGCGAGCCGCGCCAGTTTGAAGGCGGGGAATTGCGCCTTCACGATTCGCGCGGAAGTGAGCCGGTATGTCAGCGCCGGCAGCTACCAGACGATACGTGCCGCAACCCAACCAAATCGTGTTTTTCCCGTGCTCGTTGTTGCACGAGATAACACCGGTGGAATGTCCATCGCGGGCTTTCGCTGACAGCCGCTTCACCCTAAATGGATGGCTACACAACTAAAAGACACGGCATGGCTTGAATGGATCGCAGGCCTGATGGGGCTAGGGTCGCGGCAAACCCATACCGCGACGCTGCCCCCCGGCCAATTCCATTGTCTACTCGACGAGTTGCCGCTGCACTTGATTCCGCAGCGGCAGCTGCAGTCACAATGCTGGTGGCTGAATTTTCCTCTCAGCAGCTGTTTCTCAATCCGCAATGTTCGGTTCTGGCCCCCGGGCGAGTGCCGCGGGAACTCGAACTCATCGCGATTTGCTAAAGAATTTCAACTTGCAGGAGACGGTGGCCTGGGTGCGCGACCCGGCCACCAGTTCGCTGCATCCATTTTGGCTTGGTCCCCGGCTGGAAGAAGTGGTTTCGCGTCTGCGCGCAGGGAGAACCCGCGCACGCTTCTATTCCAGCAGACGCGCGTGCTTTACTGGCCGGTGCCGGCATTCTGACGCCAATCGATCACAGCCGAGCGCCGTCTGGCGGAGTGGGCCGAAGTCGTCAGAAGAGCGCCAACGAGTTTAGAAAAACGGGATACGTACCTCTTGGCCACTTGATTCACCCGTTTAACCTTGCAGCTTTACGCCGCTACTACCGGCACGCGATCCGTGCGGAGCGATCCGGCTTGGCGACGAGCAAAGTTCGCGGCGATATGCAGTGCACAATGAAAGCGTTGCCCGTTTCTTCCACTTTCAGATTGCGAACGCCGTCAGCGCCGTTGTGGGAGAAGCGATCAAGCCGTCCTATGTTTATTTTGGATCCTACTTGAGCGGCGCCGAACTGAAGAAGCACACCGACCGCGAGCAGTGCGAATTCAGCGTTACGTTGTGTCTGGATTTTTCTCCTGAACCGGAGCTGGCAACGTCGTGGCCCATACGACTGGATACTGCCGAAGGCGCGGTCAAGGTTTATCAGGCGCTCGGCGATGGCTTGGTCTATCGGGGAACGAAGGTGCCTCATTACCGCGCATGTCCTGGCCGAGGGATATACCTCGACGTCGATCTTCTTCCATTATGTGCCGGCGGATTTCTCGGGGTCCTTGGACTAGAGAAAAACATTAGAGATAGTCGCTCGGAGGCGTTTGGGTTACTGCAGGCCCGAGATCACATAAAGCACGGAGGAGACCTGGTAGTAGCTATAGGCGAAGCGCGAACCATCGCGGGACACCACCACCGGAGCTATGTAAACCACACCATTCGTTGTCTTGGGCTGCAATTCCTGAATGACGGTTTTCTCACCCGTCACCAAGTTGACCTTGTAAACTTTTGCTGGAATTGGCCCCGAATATACCCATAGACGGAAGAGTTGTCCTCTGACCATTGGACAGGAATAAATCCTGGCTTCGAGACCGGAGAGGGGACGGGGTGCACCTCCGGCGGTAGGATAGACCTCGTCGCTGCGCCATTGTCGTTTCGAAGAATGTACTTTCCGTCCGGTGAAATTAGCGCGCCCGTAATGCCTTCCGGTGTTATGGGTATTGGTTTTCCCCCCTCTAGATCCACGAGATAGCAGCGAACCTTGTGGCCAGGTTCGTTGGCGTTGAGAGTAATGTGTTTCCCGTCAGGCAGAAAATGAACATTGCCGTTGTAAATGCGCTCCAGCCCAGGTGTGGGAATTGTACGAGGTTGACCAGGGCCGGTGGGAACCAGCGTCACCCGCCCCGCCCCGCCCACGAGAACAGAAATCGCCCATTTGCCGTCCGGAGAAAGGCTGCCCCCGCTGCCTAGGCCTAGTTGCACTGGGGGAGTACCGTCGAGTCTGCGAATCGCAAGTGAATAGGTCGTCCCCGGCGGCTTCACTCGAATCCTCGAAAAAGATCGACTGGCCGTCGCGTGAAATGTCCTTGGCAACATCCCAATCGTGCCAGGAAATATCCACGGCCTGGCCGTCCCGTGCAGTGCGTGGCCATAGCAACACGTTCGGCATCCATGCTTACCAGTGCTCGTCCATCCGGCGCCACATCCTGCAAAGTCATGCCTTCGGGCAGGTCGAGGATATTCCGAATTCGTCCAGCCATATTTACCGCGTGCAGGTCGCGGTTGAGCCCTTTTCGACCGCAGTAAACCAGATTTCTTTCCCGTCGGTGGTCCATGCCAGGCCGTCCGCGGATTCCCACTCGCGGGTACGTACATTCACATGGCCACTGAGATCGATGACGAGAACAGACCCGAGGTCATCCCACAAAATGGGGTGGTCCAGAAAGGCGATCTTGTCCCCTTGCGGAGAAATACGAAGATGGCTGATCCAGCCCTTGCCTTGATAGAGAGCATGACCGATCGGATACTCGATTCGATCGCCACCCTGAGCGCGGGCATGGTGAACCACTGCAAGCTCACCATTTGTATCCCAGTCAGCCCACGAGACATCTTCGAGAACCTCTCGGGGAGAACCTCCGGCAAGAGGTGCGCGGGCAAGTGTGCCTCCTTCCGTTTCCAGATGTGCCATGTGCGACCCGTGGAGCGCCACCGCGAGTTCGCCAGTATGTGAGATCGCCAGCAGGTTTGCGTCCATGACGTTTAGCGGCTGCGTAAGGAACGAATCCCCGATGGTTGTGAAGAGCTGCAGGGGTCTACCATTCCAGGCCGCACCGTACACAATCGACCGAAAGTCGGGGGCGAAACGCGCTGAGTAGATAGTGCCCTGTTCAAAGGTCAATCGCTGATACGTTGGAGATTGCGTCTTCAGTTGCCACCGATTCGCCAGGAGCAGCAGGGTCGCAACCAGCAGCACTCCCGCCACTGCCCATGGGATGATCGTCGTCTGGGGGCGCGGAGCCCGGAACCGGACAGCGCCGGAAGGGCTTGCCAGAGTCTCCAGCGCAAACCCCAGGTCGCGTGCCGATTGAAAGCGATTCTCCGGTTCTTTCTCCAGACAATGGCGCACGATTTGCTGAAACGAAACGGGGACGCTGGCCTTCTCCAGATCGATTTCAGGAGGATTCTCCAGGAGCACCGCGGTGATCGTGTCTACTTCAGTCTCGCCCCGAAAGGCTCGGCGTCCCGGTCAGCATTTCGTACAGAATTGCGCCCACGCTGAAGATGTCGCTGCGGTGGTCCACTGCCTTTGCCCGCAGCTGCTCGGGCGACATATAGGCGACGGTGCCGACTACGACGCCGCTTTTGGTGACGGTGGTTAATTCTTCGACGGTGCGTCCGGATTCTTCCGGTGAGGATTGCAGTTTTGCAACGCCGAAGTCGAGAATCTTGATCCGACCCTCGGCTGGTCACAAACAGATTTTCCGGCTTCAGGTCCCGATGAACGATGCGGTGATCGTGCGCCGCGATTAGCCCCTGCACGATTTGTCAGCGCGTAGTCGATAGCCAGCCGGACCGGCAATGCTCCTTCCGCCAGCCGCTTGCGCAGGGTTTGGCCCTGCAGCAATTCACAAACGATGTAGGGAGAACCCTCGTGGACGCCGACGTCATAAACGGCGACAATGTTGGGATGATTCAGCGCCGCCGCGGCGCGGGCTTCCAGTTCGAAGCGGCGGAGATGATCGGGATTCTCGCTGGAGGACTGCCGGATCAGCTTTAGAGCGACATCGCGCCCCAGTCTTTCATCGCGCGCCCGAAAAACTTCGCCCATGGCTCCGGAGCCGATCTTTTCGAGGACTCGATAATGACCTATGACCCGGTCAGGCATGCGGGGGACGCCCCGCTGGCATGTTAGGGGCGCACGTCCATTGCAGTCAATCACACAATCGGGCCACAGCCACTGCCTGGTCGGGGAGTCTTTTCCTGATCATTCGGCCGCCTGCGCCCGAGGGAATGACGCTACTGGCGGATTCGGGTCGTGCTATAATCCATTTTCGCCTGAACACTTTCGAGGCAGTCTGTGATCTTTCTACGGGCGAATCCCGCGATCAAACGAAATTATCGAATAGAGGTCTAGCCATGTCCGGCCATTCAAAATGGGCCACAATCAAGCATAAGAAGGGCGCGCTGGACGCCAAGCGCGGCAAGATTTTCACCCGGCTGATCAAGGAAATCAGCATTGCCGCGAAGAATGGCGGCGGCGATCCTGATACCAACCCGCGCCTGCGCGGCGCCATCGTCGCCGCCAAAGCCGAGAACATGCCCGCCGATAACATCAAGCGGGCCATTCAGCGCGGCACCGGGGAACTGCCCGGCGCTACCTACGAAGAGTTTTCTCTCGAGGGCTACGGCCCGGGCGGCGTGGCTGTTCTGCTCGATATCAATACCGACAACCGCAACCGCACGGTCAGCGAAATCCGCCACTGCTTTGGCAAGAATGGCGGCAACATGGCCTGAGGCCGGTGCCGTCTCCTGGATGTTCCACAAGAAGGGCGACATCGTGATTCCGAAGAGCGCCGCGAAAGAGGACGATCTTGATGAACATCGTTCTCGAAGCGGGCGGCGAGGATCTGAACGACGATGGCGAGAATTGGGAGATCCTGACCGAGCCCTCCGCGTTCGAGACTGTGCTGGAAGCGGTGAAGAAAGCTGGAATCGAACCGGCATCGTCGAGCGTCGCCATGATTCCTGCAGAACTACATCAAGCTGGAAGGTCAGGCGGCGAACACCATGATCCGGCTGATGGAAGCGCTCGAAGATCAGGACGATGTGCAGAACGTGCACTCCAACTTCGATATTGATCAGAAGTTGCTGGAAGAAGTGGCTGGGTAACCGTCGAGCCGTACAGATTTCGCTAAGAGCCGCCCTTGCGGGCGGCTCTTTATTGACTTGTTGACCGATTCTTGACCGCCAAGCCGAATGTAAAAAAGTTTTCAACACAACCGTGGAAAATTCTGTGGAAAAACACGAAGTATCTTTGTAAGTGATTCAGCGAGAGATGGTTCAGCATTTTGCACCGGAGCGAGTGCTGGCACTTTTGTGCTGCAACCTTCGAGCGCGCGCTGCTCGTTGTCGACAGACATCTCGCCCCGAGCCAAGCTTGAAACTCAGACTCGACAAACTTCTGGTGGATCGCGGACTGGCTGCCTCACGAGAACGCGCTCAGGCTCTTATTCTCGCAGGGAAAGTGTTGGTCAACGATCAGAAGCTCGAAAAAGCTGGCGCGCAAGTTGAGGCGGATGCCGCGATCCGCCTGCTCGGCGAAGATCTGAAATATGTCAGCCGGGGCGGACTCAAACTGGAACGCGCCCTCGAACACTGGCATATTGATGTCGCGGGCAAAGTTTGTCTCGATGTCGGCGCTTCCACCGGTGGATTTACCGATTGCCTGCTGCAGCATGGCGCGGCACGCGTGATCGCGATTGATACCGGTTACGGCAGATGGATTTCAAGCTGCGCCAGGATCCGCGGGTTCGCCTGCTGGAAAAGACCAACGCCCGTTACCTGACGGACCAGGATGATCAGCCGAAAAAGTAGATCTCATCGTGATCGACGTGGCTTTTATTTCCGCGACGCTGGTTCTTGCCACCAGTGGTGAACGCCGCTTTCCCGCAGTCTCTCGAAGAGCGCCGTGGCCGGCAGGTGATCGTACTCGTCAAGCCTCAATTCGAAGCGGGAAGGGAATTCGTCGGCAAGGGAGGCATTGTGCGCGACGAGGCCGCGCAGTTGGCGGCGGTCGAAAAAGTGAAGACAGCTTTGCTGGACCTCGCCTGCACCTAGCACCGACGTGATCGAATCGCCAATTCTCGGCGCGGAAGGGAACCGCGAATTTCTTCTGCGGGGCATTTTCTAAGCGCTCTGCGCTGTCTCTGTGGTTCAAGGTTTTGGCCGTCGAATTCTGTACAATCTTTCTTTCGCTCTTCCATCATGCCAAGCTCACCCCCATCTCCTCCATCGAAAGTCGCGGCCATCATCTCGCGTCCGGCGCGGCCGGAGGTTGCGCGCACCGTCCCTGAACTGCTCGCGTGGCTTCACGCGCACGGCTATCAGATCATCGTCGATCCGGAGACGGCCAAATATTCCAACGGCCATGAGGAAGTGCCGCGCTCGCAGATGTCCTCGCGTCCTTTGGATCTGATCGTGGTGTTGGGGGGCGATGGGACTCTGCTCTCGGCGGTCCGAGCCACGGCCGCGAGCGATGCTCCGCTGCTCGGCGTGAACCTTGGTTCGCTCGGCTTTCTCACCGACGTTCCGCTTTCGTCGCTGTTCTCCATGCTCGATCAGATCGCGCAAGGCCGCGCCGCGGTGGAACAGCGTTCGCTGATGCAGTGTGACTTGCTGCGTGGGGAACAGATACTAGGAAGCTACATGGCTTTCAACGATGCCGTGGTCAACAAGACTGCGCTGGCTCGCCTCAATAATTACGACCTCTTCGTCGACAAAGCGTTCGTTTCCAGTTACCGGGCCGATGGAATGATTGTGGCCACGCCTACGGGTTCGACTGCCTACTCTCTTTCGGCGGGCGGTCCCGTGGTCATGCCGACGGTGAATGCTTTTGTGATTACTCCGGTGGCGCCGCATTCGCTTACCCACCGCCCGCTGGTTGTGCCCGATTCGGCCGTGGTTGAGATTCTGCTGCGCAGCGACGAAGAAGTGGCGTATCTCAGTCTGGATGGCCAGCCTGGACTCGATCTGAAGGACGGAGACCGTGTGCGCTGCCGCCGCTCCGAGCACAAAGTCAGCCTGTTCCGCACCGAGGCTGATTTCTTCCACGTCCTGCGCACGAAGCTGAAGTGGGGAGAACAGATGAGATCCGATTGAAACTCAGTTTCAACTCCGCGGAATACAGTTCCCGCGACTCTTTTCCCGCCGCCGAATAACCTTGACCGACTTCCCACTCACCAGCACCTCGGCGGGCCGCGGACGCGTGTTGTAGTTCGATGCCAGCACCATCCCATAAGCTCCCGCATCGAGGATCGCAAGCAAGTCGCCTTCTTCCACTCGAGGCAACTCCCGATCGCGGGCGAAAAAGTCGCCGGACTCGCAGACCGGCCCCACCACATCGACAGTTTCTCTCTTGGCTGATGAATCTTTGGATTGCACCACAGGAACGATCTCATGGTAAGCGCCATAAAGCGCAGGCCGGATCAGATCGTTCATGGCCGCATCCACCACGAGAAATCGCTTGCCATCATTTTCTTTTCTGTAAAGAACGGAGGTGACCAGCACCCCGGCAGGCCCCACGATCGACCGTCCTGGCTCGAGCAGCAAATGCACATTCAGTCCGCGCAGGGGATCGGTCACCGCGCGCGCATAACTCGCAACATACTCGGCGAATTCTAATCCCGGGTGTTGATAGGCGATCCCCAGCCCGCCGCCGGTATCGACGTAATCCATCTTGTGCCCGTCCGCGCGCAACTCGCGAACAAAGTCGGCCACTCGAGCGACGGCTTCGGCGAAAGGCGCGACGTCGGTGATCTGCGAGCCGATATGAACGCTCACTCCCGCAACTTTCAGATACCTTGTTCTCGAAGCCTTGGCGTAGAGTGCGCGCGCGCTGCCGATCGGCACTCCGAATTTGTGTTTATGCAAACCGGTAGAAATGTAGGGATGAGTATCGGCCGCAACGTCTGGATTTACGCGAAGAGCCACGCGCGCAACCTTGCGCAATCGAGCTGCACATTCGGCCAAGGCCGAGAGTTCCGATTCGCTCTCGACGTTGAACAGCAAGAATCCCGGCTTTCAACGCCGCGGTCATCTCGTCGCGAGTCTTTCCCACGCCAGAGAACACAATCTTTTTCGCCGCGTGCCGGTCGGCGGCCAGCACCCGCTCCAGTTCTCCGCCGGAAACTACGTCGAAGCCGCAACCCTGCCGCGCCAGCAGACGCAGAATACTCAGATTGGAATTTGCCTTTACGGAATAACAGATGGTGTGGGGAACACTGCGAAACGCATTTTCAAAAGCCGCGAGCCGCTCGTGAATCGCTGTTGCCGAATAAACGTACAGAGGCGTTCCGTAGCGCTCAGCCAGTTTGGTTAGCGGAACATCGTCGCAGTGCAACACGGAGTCCGCTCCACGGCGCATCAAGCCCTTCCGCTGCGCATGAAGAACAAATCCCGGTGGCCGCTCGGAATAAATTTCCGAAGAAACACGGTGAGTTTCCGTAACTTCGCTGCGCCGGGTCATTTTCGCTTGGAGGGGCTCTGCGCGGGGCCGCCCTTCACCTTGATTGCCACTACGGTCTGATCGTCGAATGTCTCAACCCCGGCGGAATGCTCGGCAGCAGCTTTGAACAGCGACTCCACCACGCAGTCGGCCGACGTGCCCCCGCATTCCGCGATGATTTCTTCCACCCGTCCCCGGCCGAACATTTCTCCCTTCCGGTTGCGCGCATCGAGAATGCCATCACTGAAGAATACGAACATGTCTCCGGGCTTCATCTTGAATCGGAACTCGTCGTAATCCGCCTCGTCGAAAAGTCCAAGCGGCAGACCTGTGGCTTCGATCACGTCGTTCTTTCCATCGTGTACGTAAACCGGCCGCGGCAATGCCTGAGTTGGCCACGAGAAGCGTGCGATGCTCGTCGTCCCAGACCGCATAGATGAGGGATACAAATTGTGCTTCAATGCGCCGCTCCGCCAGCGACAAATTCACCGCTGAGAGCATTTCGGCGGGACCCGGCTCGATGGGCGCATGCGAGCGCAGAATCCCGCTCACCAGCGCCGCATAGATAGCGGCAGGCGCTCCCTTGCCGCTGACGTCGCCAATCACGATTCCCAGCCGCGAAAGCGAGTAGGGAATGAAATCGTAAAGATCTCCGCCGATGGCGCGCGCTGGAACAAACTTTGCGGCCAGTTCCAGATTTGCCAGCTTCGGCAGAGTCTGCGGGAGCAGCCGCATTTGCAATTCCCGGGCCAGCGCTAAATCCCGCTCCAGTCGGCGTTCCTGCCGCGCGATCTCCTCATACAGGCGCGCGTTTTCGATGGCGATCGCCACCTGCGCGGCCAGCGTCATCATGGTGCGCCGATGATCGTCGGTAAAAAAGCCGCGCCGCGTGTGCTCCAGATCGAGCACTCCAATCACTTTGTCTTTATAGATGAGCGGCACGGCCAGTTCCGAGCGCGTTTCCGGGTTGCCCTCGATGTAGCGAGGGTCTTTGCTCACATCGGGCACCAGCACCGCCTGTTTCGTTTCCGCCGCATAACCCACCAACCCGCGGCCCAGCGGGATATCGTTCTTCAGGTGAACATTTTCGTTGAAGCGCAACGAGAATCGATGCTGCAGCTTCTCACCGGAGGAATCCAGCAGCAGAATGCTGAACATCTGATAGTCAATCAAACGCCGCAGCAGCTCCGCGATCCGGCTCAACAGTTCGTCCAGGTTCAAGATCGAGGTCAACTCGCGCGCAATCTCGTTCAGCAGCAGCAGAATTCGCGCCTGCCTTGTGGTGCGCGTGTAGAGTTGAGCGTTCTCGATGCCCGCCGCCATGCGGGAAGCGATCAGCGTCAAGCAGCCGGCTGTGCTCTTCGTTGAAGTAGCCGGGATCCCGCGCCTCCAAGTCAATCACTCCAATCACGCGGTTCTTGTAGATGAGGGGCACCGCCAGTTCCGAGCGCACGTTGGGCAGGGCAGCGACGTACCTGGGATCCTGTGTGACGTCATCGATCAGAATCGTCTGCCGCAGCTGGGCGGCCTGCCCGGTCACTCCTACGCCTACCTTGATGCGGGCGCGCTCGGCGAACTCCGGCGGATATCCCACCTGAAAGCGAAAGCGCAAGCTCCTGGGTTTTTTCGTTTAAAAGAAGGATGGCGAAGATTTCATAGTCGATGACTTTACGCACCACCTCCGCGACCCGGCGCAAAGTAGTATCCAGGTCGAGCGACGTCGCCATGACGTCGGCGACCTCCAGCAACAACGGCTCAACCTGCAGATGTTTGTCGTGCTTGCTCAGAACAGACCCCATGTTGTTTTTCTATGATAGCAGCCGCGCTCGCAGTACCCAGTTCCTAGTACCGTAGTCTAGAACAAGAACCAATGGGTCGACGAGGATAGCGTGGGTTGGCTTTGTCGAGTCGGCGTTGCTCGTTGCTCGGTACCAGGTACTGGGTACTGCTTTCACTCCCGCGGCACGATGCAGACGTCCGCCAAATTGCGGTAGCGTTCGGCGTAATCGAGGCCGTAGCCCACGACGAATTCGTCCGGGATGGTGAAGCCAACATAGTCGCCTTGCAGAGGCAGCTTGCGGCGCGAGGGCTTGTCGAGAAGCGCCGCGATCTTCAGCGATCGCGGCTGATGCGCCAGCAACAATTTTTTCAGGACCGTGAGCGTCAACCCCGTATCCAGGATGTCTTCCACGACGATCACGTTCTTGTCCTTCATGGACTGGTCCACGTCCTTGGTCAGTTTCACTTCGCCGGTGGAATCCCACCCGCTTTTGAGTTCCTGAGTCGGGCTGGGACGGTTGCCGTAACTGGAGACGCCGATGAAATCGAACGTCGCATCGAGCTTTATCTCCCGCGCCAGGTCAGCCAGAAAAATCGCCGAGCCCTTCAATACGCCGACCAGAATCATCGGCTGGCCCGCGAAGTCGCGCGTGATCTCCGCGCCCAGTTCGGCGACTCGTTTGGCAATCTCTTCCCGCGAAATCAGCACCTTGAGTCCTGTCATGGCGTTTCATATTAAACTAAACGCGCAGCTCATGGCGGCTGGAGGTTTCTCTGCTGAAGATGCAGCCGGAGTTTTACATCCATGAATCTCAAAGGCATTCAACTTACGTGGCTCGGCCACGCGACTTTTCGCATCGTAACTCCCGGCGGCCGCACCATTATCATCGATCCCTGGATTATGAACAACCCGGCGTGCCCGGCCTCCGAGAAGAAGGTGAAGCACGTCGATATTCTGCTGTGCACTCACGGTCATGGCGACCACATTGGAGACGCGGTCGAGATCATCAAGCAGCATAATCCGCAGGTTGTCGGCATTCCTGAGTTATGCGGATGGCTGGAGAAAAAAGGCGCCAAGCAAATCGCCATGATGAACAAAGGCGGCACGCAAAAGATCGGCGACATCAAAGTCACCATGGTGCACGCCGATCACTCCTGCGGCATTCAGGATGGCGACCAACTGATTTATGGCGGCGAAGCCTGCGGGTACGTGGTCGAATTTGAAAACGGAGTCAAGATTTATCATGCCGGCGACACCAATGTTTTCGGAGACATGGCAATCATCCGCGAGCTTTACGCGCCTGAGATCGTCATGCTGCCCATCGGCGACCACTTCACCATGGGGCCGCGCGAAGCCGCTTACGCCTGCAATCTGCTCAAGCCGAAGATCGGTGATTCCCATGCATTTCGGCACGTTCCCGGTATTGACGGGAAGTCCCGCCGAATTGCAGAAGCTGGCGCCCGGCGTCGAAATCGTTGCCATGAAGCCCGGCGTCACCATCAAGAATTAAAGTTCAGAAATTGATACTGACACGCAATGCACGAGGGAGACACGTGGCCGCGAAATAAGCCAAAGAAAGAACTGCAAACCCAGCTGGCGGCACTATGACCTAACCACGGCCGGCCCGGTCGACGATTATCTGTACTCCATGCTTCCCAAGCGCGATGAAGTGCTGGCGGAGATGGAAGGACTATGCCAGCGAGCACGACATTCCCATCGTCGGACCTGCTGTGGCGCGCGTACTGCAGCAGCTCGCGCTTGATGATCAATGCCAAGACGGTCTTCGAGCTGGGCTCAGCCATTGGATACTCGACTGTCTGGTGGGCGCAAGCGGTGGGCGAAAAAGGCCGGGTCATCTACACCGACGGCGATCCCAAGAATGCCGAGCGGGCGCGCAGCTACTTCGATCGCGCCGGCGTTTCCGAACGCATCACGCTCCACACCGGCGATGCGCTCGAATTTCTCTCCGAGCAGAAGCAGCAGTACGACATTATTTTCAACGATGTCGACAAAGAAGACTATCCGCGCGTGCTGCGTCTGGTTTCGCCTCGCTTGCGCAAGGGCGGCCTGTTTATCACCGATAATGTTTTGTGGAGCGGACGGGTCGCGGAGAAGAATCCCTCGGATTCCGCGACCAAGGCGATTCTCGAGTTCAACCGCCCGCTTTACAACTCCGCGGATTTCTACACGACGATCCTGCCGATTCGGGATGGGCTGGCGGTTGCGCTGAAGAAGTAACGCAGGAGAAGCACTCAGATCGACTTCACCGGAATCGCCAGCAGATCCTCTACCAGCCCGACTTCTTTCTGCAGAAATGGTTCGGCGTAGGTCACGCCGCCCAGCATGCCGTAATACCGCGCCATCGCATCCACGCGCGCGCGAATCTCATCGTGGGCAGGGAACAGATCCTTGCCCGCTTCCTGATCGCTGAACTGCGATTTGTAGGCGAGGATGGACGCGAACTTTCCGCTCGAACTGCGCGCTAATATCCACCACAAACGTAGGACGCACGTCGTAGTAAAGCGTAGCATACATGATCTTGAACGGACGATGCGGCGCAAGTTTCGGAATTCCAGTTCTTCGCCAACCCCGCCAGAAAGCAAGCCTCGTATCCCAGCACGGAACAAGTGTAGTGATCCGGATGCCGTCCCTTCCAATAAGGCAGAATCACCACGCGCGGCCGAGTTTCGCGGATCACGCTCGCCACCTTCAGTCGATTCTCCCAGGTATTTTCGACGCGGCCGTCGGGAATGTCGAGCGCCCGCCGCCAGCCCACGCCGAGAATTCTTGCTGCGTCTGCCGCCTCGCGCGCGCGGTCTTCGGCGGTGCCCGCGCGTGCCCATTTCGCCTTGCGTCAGATCGAGAATGCCGGTTCGCTGGCCGCGCTGGGCCGCTTTCAGCAGCGTGCCGCCGCAGGTCTGCTCCACATCGTCGCGGTGCGCCGCAATCGCCAGAATGTCGAGAGCAGTCGAGGACATGTTAATCGAGGCCGCCTTTTCGTAGTGAACGCTGTTGCTACTTCTTCCGCTCCACCAGATACCGCGCCAACTCCTTCAATGTCTCGGCGCGTTCGCCAAAACTTTCCAACTCGGAAAACGCCGCATTCACCAGCGAATCCGCCTTGCGTATGGACTCATCAATCCCGAACAGCGCCGGGTAGGTCACTTTCTGTGCAGCGGTATCTTTGCCCGCGGTTTTTCCCAGCTGCTCTGAAGACTGAGTCACATCGAGCACGTCATCCACAATCTGAAAAGCAAGTCCGATTGACTGCCCAAATGCCCGCAGCTTAGCCACCTCGATGTTGTTCGCTCCTGCATAAAGGCCGCCGCTTACCAGACTCGCCGTGATCAGCGCCGCCGTCTTCGCGCGGTGGATATATTCCAGCATCTCCGGCGTGGGTGGGGTATGCTCGGCTTCCAGATCCACGACCTGTCCACCGATCATGCCATTGACGGGTGCCCGTGCCGCGCGCAACCTCTTCGATAATCCGGACACGCGCCTCCGCAGGACATTCTAGTCGCGCCATCACTTCGTAAGCCTGCGTCTGCAGCGCGTCTCCCGCCAGAATCGCAAGCGCCTCGCCGAAAACTTTGTGGCACGTAGGACGTCCGCGGCGCAGATCGTCGTTATCGAGCGCCGGAAGGTCGTCGTGGATCAGCGAATACGTGTGCAGCATCTCGAGAGCCGCGCCCAGTTCTTCGATTTTCTTGGGCAACGATCCTGCGACCATCCGCCCGGCTTCCATGCACAGCACCGGCCGCAGTCGCTTGCCGCCGGCAAAGACGCTGTGGCGCATGGCCTTGTGAATGGATACGGGATGCTGGGTTTCGAGCGGAATCAGCCGATCCAGCGCCGCGTCGGTTAAAGCCTGCCCGTGCTCGAGAGTTTCTTGCAGCATGGAGCAGTGAGTATAACAAGGCGGCCGCTGAAGCTGCAAGAAACGGCGAGGACGCCATAAGGCGCCCTCACCGAGTGTCAACATCTGGTAATTCGATCGACTTCGAATCGCCCTGATTGCTGAGGCGCTCTTTGCGATGTGCCACGCTGCGCAAGGCGGAACTCAAGACATTTTGCACGTCATCGGCTGGGCACACGTCGCTGGCGCCAGCCTCCAGGGCGGCGATCCACAGTTCATCGTCCGGTAGGCGGTAGGTGCACACAATCGGCAGCGAGGGAAATCGTGGTGCAAGTTCCGCACTTCGGTCAGACGAGAGTATTCCATATCGAGAATCACGACCTCTGGATGGTTCGCTGCGACCTGCTCGCGAAGTTCGTCCCCGGAACGCGTCAAGTGCACAGAATTGAAGTGAGAAGAAAGCCCGCCGGCCAGAGACTGCGCGAGCCTGGGATCGCTTTCAAGAACGACCACACTAGAGCCCATAGATCCTCCTGACTTACAACTGTCAGCAACAGCGGACTAGGGCTGCGGGGAAGGGTTCGGAACCGCCACTCCACAGACATTACATATTCAGGAGCCTCACGGCGATCGCAGCCTACCGACTGGGCAGGCGCCTTTTCCGCTAAGGGCTCGAACGGTTCAGCCTGGAGCTTCCCGTTCTTCTTCAGCAAAATCTCCACTTTGCCTTCAGCCTGTTCCAGTTCCTTACGGCAAGTGGAGGAGAGATGCATGCCTTCTTCGAAAAGAGTAAGAGATTTTTCCAGAGGCACATCTCCCTTTTCCAGTTCCTGAACAATCTTTTCCAGTCGCTGAAGGCACTCTTCAAATTTCGCCAACGGGGTTTAGCTCCTTGACTTTATTGTATGCAACTTTTTGCGCGGAGTGTCCAGTCATTTTTTTGTAAATAGTTGGTGAATGATTTTCCGGGTCTCCGAAAAAGGGAATCCTAAGCCGTGGTGGGACTTTTCGTTCCCAGCGCCTCAAGCACATCCACCGCCGAGCTGTAACGTCCCTGCGGCGCGCTGATTTGCGCTCCCTGCACCGTGTGCCGAACCGCCAAGCAGCATTTCGCGGGCAATGGCCACGCCTTCCTCTCGTGCCGCCTGTGGCGTCGGCGCTCGCTGCATGCGTTCCAGAATCGAGTCCGGCACCGAAACCCGCAGTTCGTTCTTCATAAACTCCGCATTGCGCACGCTGACGCAGCGGCCATATCCCCGCCACCACCGGAATGCGGAACTGCTCGATCCTCCGCAGAAAATTCTCCAGCAAGCGGATATCGAAAACCGGTTGCGTTACCGCGTACTCGGCACCGGCCTGCACTTTGAACTCAAAGCGCCGGATCTTCCTCATCCAGATCAGTAAGTCCCGGATTCGCGCCCACTCCGATCACAAACCCCGTGCCTGCGCCGATCGCGTTCCCGCCCAGGTCCAGTCCCAGATTCAGGTTGTGGACGATATTCACCAGGCCGATGGCATCGACGTCGAACACCGCCGTCGCGTCCGGATAGTTACCCATCTTCGGAGGATCGCCCGTAATGCAGATCAGGTTCTTGATCCCCACCGCAGCCGCTCCCAGAAGATCGCTCTGAATGCACAGCACGTTGCGGTCGCGGCAGGTGTAGTGCAGGATTGCCTCGATTCCCGCCTCCCGCTGCACCAGCAACGAGAGCGCCTGGTTGCTCATGCGCGCCGAAGCCCGCGGGCTATCCGGAATGTTGACTCGCATCCACGCCCACCGATTTCAGGAACCGTGTGCCTTCCAGTTCCTTGCTGATGTCCGTTCCCTTGGGAGGAACCACCTCGACCATGGTGACGAATTCTCCGCGGGCCAGCTTCGCGCCCAAGAAGCGATCGTTCTTCCAGCGGTTGGGCGGGCGTCGCCGCCGGTGCTGCCGCACCTCCCGCAATCTGGACCGAAGCGGCCTTTCCACGAGCTTCTCCGACGCGCAGGGCGGATTTCATCACACGTATGTGGTCAGGAGTGCTTCCACAGCATCCGCCGACGATCCGCACGCCGGCCGCCACGAACTTCCGCGCATAACTCGCCATGTACTCCGGCGAACACAGATAGATATTTCTGCCTTCCACCGAGCGCGGAATTCCGGCATTCGGCTGCGCGGAGAGCGGCAGGGAAGTTGCAGCTCTAACCCGCTCGATGGCGTCAAGCATGGCGACTGGGCCGACACTGCAATTGCAACCGATCACATCGGCGCCCCACTCTTCGAGCCGAGGCGCAAACGTCTCTGGATTGGAACCATCCAGGCAGTTGCCGTCTTCGTCGATCGTGACCTGCACGACCAAGGGCAATCTTGCCCCCACGTCCTTGGCGGCCAGCATTGCCTGATGAAGTTCTTCGAGGTATCCAAAGGTTTCGAGCATCAGCAGATCGACGCCCGCCTTCGGCCAGCGCCGTCGATCTGCTCACGGAATGCCTGGCGGGCCTCCTCGAAAGATGTTTTCCCCAGGGGCTCGATTCTCGTTCCCAATGGGCCAACCGATCCCGCCACCCACACATCGAAGCTCTTGGCGGCTTCCCGGGCCAGCCGTGCGCCGGCCCGGTTAATGTCATGAACTTTGTCGGCGATACTGTGCCGCGCCAGGCGGAAGGCGTTGGCTCCGAAAGTATTGGTTTCGATGATCTCAGCCCCAGCCTGCAAGTAGTCGTGGTGGATGGCACGAATCAGGTCGGGCTGGGAAAGATTCAACTCGTCATAGCAGCGGTTGATGAAGACGCCTTTGGCATAAAGCAGCGTGCCCATGGCTCCATCGCATAGAACAGGGGACTGCTTGATCCGGGTAAGAAGGTCAGCCGCCATACTCGGTTAGAATACAGGATCAAATGCGGGTCTTGCATCTGGACTTGCTCGGCCTCACGGCCAGTCCGATCCGGTGCAACACCTTCCATGCCGATGATGGGAATTTCGTGGTCTGCTATAATCCGCTGTTTCGCACCTAAATCTCCATCTTTCATGTTGTTAGGAGCTTGCCGTTTGAAGTGTGATCGGAAGACAGCCGCGCTTTTGCCTGCCCTGGTCCTGGCTGCCAGTCTCGTTCTTGTCTCTTGCGGCGGGGGTGGCCCGACCATAACTAAGCCGCCTAGTGGAGTGACCACGCGGGTCCTCGCTTCGCAAAGTGTCGCCAGCCCGACGGCTGCCCCAGGTCTGGTGATCATTGATGGCGAGATCGACGCGCGGCTAAGGGCTGCTGAAATCAATACCGGCGGTTCTCCAGGCCTCATGGCGATCTCGCCTGACAGGACAACTCTGCTCGCCTTTGATTCAGTGACCAATAGTGCAGAAGTCGTTAGCACTCCAACGGAAGTTCCAACCGGGAGCATCCAGCTGGGCGGACCGACGACCAGCATGGTCGTCTTGAACACCGGCTTCGCTTACGCTGCCGTGCCTGCAGCCTCTTTTACCGGACCCGGCAGCCCCCCACCCGGAGCTGTTGTGGCGATGAACCTGGCATTCAACGGCAGCGTGGTGGCCACGCTCAGTGTGCCAAACGCGCAAACTGTGGTGTCGAGTCCGGACGGAACCAAGCTTCTGGTCTTCAGCGGAGACGCCCAATCTCTCATGCCGTGACCATCGTCTATCCGCTTCTGGTGAACACGAATAATCCCGTGTGACACGGTCACGCTCTCCGGCTTCGATAGTCCCGTGTACGGGGTCTTCAGCGCGGACGGCAGCACCGCCTACATCTTGAATTGCGGCGCGCAATGCGGAGGCACGCAGGCCAGCGTCCAGATTCGTGAACCTCACCACCACACCGCCGACGCTCGGCGCGGTCATCCCAGTGAACGGCGCAACCATTGGCTTCCTGTCCGGGTCAACGCTCTATGTGGCTGGAAAAGGAACGCCGACCGGACCTCTCTGCGCCTCAATCTCTTCCGCAGCCGCCACCGCCGCGACGTACTGCGGCACGCTCGACCTGGTTGACGTGACGACAATGCAGGATCCGTATTACAACAACCCTGCCACTGAAATCGCCATCCCCGACGGCTACCACAACCGCATAGATTTGAGCGTCAACGGACAGCTCTTCATTGGCTCCTACGGTTGCACCAGCGTCGGCAATGTCAACAACCCCCAGGGAGAAGTGCGTGGCTGCCTGGCCATCTTCAATTCCACAAACGGCACGGTCGTCATCCCGCCGGACAACGGCGATGTCACCGGCCTGCAAGCTTTCAGCACTCGCCAGGTGGAGTACGTAGCTGAGGGCGGCAACCTGCGCGTCTACGACACACGTATCGATGCCCTAATACCCCCCAACGACTTTATCGAGACCGGAACAATCCTCATCACCGGCTATATCGTCGACGTGAAGGCCATCGACTTTTTCTGAGTAGCGCCGGCATCTCGCCGGCTGTCCCGCGAACCGGCCGGCACAGGAAAGCCGTATCAAGGCAAGCATTCCTGCGTGCCGCAAGCTCATCTCCCAGGTTCCAGCACCAGCCGATGTACGCCACTCGCTTCCACAGCTTGCGAGGTAAATGGCAACGTGAAGGTTGAGCCTTCGTACCAGGCTTTCCATTGATCCATATAATAAGGACTCAGAAAGTTTCCTCCCTGCCCAGTGACCGTGTTCAAGGTGGATTGGTCGAGGTCTGCCAGGTTCGCGGTGAAGCGCTCGGAAGGCCCGTGATGGCGCGTCACAGCTTTCACCGTGTACTTGCTTCCCGACTGCTCTTGCAGCCCCGGCGCGGACCAGCGCCGCATCATAGGAATCTTCCCCAGCACCGGGTGATCAATATCCACTGCGTTAAAGCTGCCCCAATGCCATGAAGACAGATCCTTTGGAACCGCCGGCCCGTTCACTGCGGCTTCGACCGCGGCGGTTAGCAGTTCGTCGTAGTTCGGATATTTTTCCGGAAGCCACGCTTGGGCTGATGCAGCAGCACATTCTGCAGCCACACCGTTTGCATTTCCCAGTGGTAGGTTTTCCAGCTCAATGTCGCTTCCTCCTGCTTCGGATCTTCCGGCGCAGATCCCAGGCGAGGCTCGAGCAGAAGGCGAGTCAGTTCCTCACCCGACCGCACTGCGATGGTGGCCGCTGTCGAAGAGGCCAGCATTCGCCCATCCCAGTTGCGCATGAGATCGGCGGCCTGTTTTGCCCGCGCAGAAGGCTTCGAGGCGTGATCGACGGCATAGACAAAACGTTCGGCCGCGAACAAGTCGTTTTCGGAGTGAACATCGTTCTGCAGTCGCAAGCATATCCGCGACCGAAAACTTCCTCCCGGATTCCAGCACGTGATAAATGCGCTCCGCGCGCCACGGCGCCTCCCACTCCGTGCTGATGGAATAGGGATACCCATCCGGCGTGATGCGCCCGTTCGCAGTCGCGATCACTCCCGAGGCAGGATTGTAAATACTCGGCAGCTTGTCGAAAGGAATGTAGCCGGTCCATTCATGGGCATCGTCGGCGCCGCTCGACCGGCAGACTGCCATCGCCTGTGGCGCGAATCGGAATATGGCCCGTGGCCTGGTAACCGATGTTGCCGTCCACGTCGGCGTAAACCACATTTTGTCCCGGGGCGTCCAGCTGCGAAAATGCTTTGCGGAACTCCTCCCAGTTCTGCGCACTATCGACATCGAAAAACGGCATGTGCAGGCCGTCATAGAGTGTCCATCGCAGCGCAATCTGCCGCATCTCTCCCGGCAAGTCTCCGTGATGATCGGCCCGTGCCGCGTGATCTTCACATCCAGAACGTCACGTCCGGTTTACCTTTGACGTGGATCACTTCAGCCCTGTGCTCCGGCTGCCTGCCATCCTTGCAGCGTCTGGTATGCTCCCTGCGCGTTGAAGTTCTCGATGAACGCATCGGCCACTGTCGGTCCAACATTGGTGAATCCCCAGGCGACACGCTGATTGTGGCCGACGATTACGTAGGGCATTCCGGGCAGAGTAACTCCAGTCACATCGAAATTCCCCGCCTGATTGACGCTCGAAGATGCGCTTCGTACCACAGGTTCGGCATCTGGTGCCCGAGGTGCATATCATCCGAGAGCAGCGGCTTTCCGGTGATCGTGTGCGCTCCTGAAACCACCCAGTCGTTCGATCCATTCACCGCTTCCGGAGCATGCTGGGCCCAGAACTCTGGCTCCTGTATTTCTCCGCTGCGTCACCGAGTTATCCGGCCCATCGTCGTCCTCGTCATCATCTTCGTCGTTAGTGTCGCCCTGATTTTCCTGATCGTTGAGGTCTTCCCGCATCACAGTCGGCGGACGATCATGCCACGAGCGGTTCACGTACAGATCAGCCGTCAACTCTGGCCCCAGCTTCGCCAGAATCTTCTCTCGCGCCAGCATGTCCCCGAAGGCTGAAGTAGTTGAGGTCTTCCACCATCTGGTTTGCGATGACAATGGAATCCTCCGCCTGCCAAGGCTTCGGCCGGTATTGCAAGATGTGGAACTCGATGGAAGGCTGTTCCATGCGTCTCGATGAATGCATTCACCCCGCGCGCGTACGCGTCAAAATAAGAACGGTCGCGCGGACTCGCCATCCGCAACGATTTCTGGCCGCCGCCCGCAGTCCCAGGATGCGCTTCTCGCGATCGATCTTCAGCGTGTCTTCGCCCAGAATCTCGGAGAGTTCTCCGGCCCCGAAGCGCCGCATCACGTCCATCTGCCAAACCGGTCCTGCGCGGTCACGTAACCTTGAGCGAAAAATAAATCCTCCAGAGTCGCGGCTTCGATCGCTGGAACGCCATGGACGTCCCGTGTCACCTTCACCGCCGCCGAAAGCCCTTTTATCTGGAGCCTTCCATCAAGCTGGGGCAACGCCAAACGGGCGATAACGTAGGCGTAACCGACCACGCCCGCCGCCAGCAAGACGCAGAATCAACAGCAGCCAAAGAAAATGCGCATGCCCAGTGAACGCCGCGCGACAGGAACGCCGGCAGAAGCTAAGAGTGCTCATGAGCACTTCGATTCTAGCAGCCATCAAAGCGCCGATTTACGCTGTGAAACCCCTGTGTCCTCGGTGTTTAAGATTTTAAGCGGCACGATTAGCACCAATGCAGCGTCCTGTCCGCTGAAAATGAATTTCATTTTCAAGATGCCCGATGCTATCCTGACGGTTCATGCTGCAGAAGCGCATCGACGACCAGCCCTCCATCTCGCGCGAGATGGTGCGCGAGGCCCAGGAGATCCTCCACCAGCACCTCAAGCGCGTCGGCCTGAAGCAAACGGCGCAGCGCGACACCATTCTGCGCTCCTTTCTCGAAACCCGCGACCACCTCTCCACCGACGAACTGCACCGCCTGGTCCAGAAAAAAGATGCCGGAATTGGCTATACCACCGTCTACCGCACTCTTAAGCTGCTGGCCGAATGCGGACTTGGCCAGCGAAGTCGCCTTCCACGACGGCATCGCCCGCTACGAGCATCAGTACAACCGCCGCAGCCATCACCACATGGTTTGCACCGAATGCGGCAGTTCGGTGGAATTCTTTTCCCATGAAGTGGATCAGTTGGAGCAGGAAATCGGCCGCCGGCACAACTACGCGACAACCCGTCACACATTTCAGATTTATGGCGTCTGTGAAGACTGCCGCAAGAAAAGCACTGCCGCGCGGCTGGCCTGAAGAAATTATGTCCATCTCCTGTCCCCAGTGCGCCGCTTCCATGCCCGATGCCGCGGCCTACTGTCCCGGCTGCGGCCGTGCCACGGCCCCGGTCGAGCGGGCGAACGGCACCGTCGGTGCGCTACCGGAGACGCTGGCTGGAGCCCTGTCTTACTTCACAATTATCCCGGCGATACTCTTTCTTCTAATTGAGCCTTACAACAAGAACCGTTTCGTACGTTTTCATTCCTTTCAATCCCTCGGACTGTCTCTCGTGGCCTTGATCGTTGGAGCGTTGCTAAGAGTTGTAGGCTTCGTCGTGTTCTTCATCCCAATGTTTGGCCCCCTGCTCGTCTGGTTGGTGTCTGGCATAGTTATTCTCGCCTTTTTCGTAGTTTGGGCTGTCCTGGTCGTGAAGGCGCTGCAAGGCGAGATCTTCAAACTCCCCGTGGTGGGCGACTTTGCAGAACGGCAAGCCACCGCGGCTTGAGACTCACAGAGGCTCTTGAATCGCTGATTTAGCCGGCGCTGGTATTCGCTTTTCGCTCCCTGATATTCTTCGGGTTCGTTTTGGAAAAACCCTTATGCGCAATCTGCTATCGTATTCGTTCTTTTGCTCGCGGTTTCGATTTCTGCTGCCGCTCAAAGCGCGCGCCATCCCTTCACCGTGGACGATGCAGCTACGCTCCACAGCGCGGCGGCCGTGGCGGTTTCGCCTGACGGCAAGAACATTCTCTACCGGGTACGCTTCGGCGGCAGCAAGGGCCCCGACAACACGGAATGGCATTTGGTCGCGGCCGCCGGCGGCGATATCGCGTCCCCTTACTATTCCAGAGAAATTCCAGCCCTCCGGATTCACTCGCGACGGTGCGGCTCTCTATGGCATGTACGAGGTGAACAAGATGGCACAACTGGCCACCTTGACGCTTCCGCCGGCGAACACTCCCGCCGCTGCGGCAGCCACTCCCGTTCCGCTTACCGCCCTGCCAAGAGGTGTTCATTCCGCATTGATCTCCCCTGATGGCTCACACTTCGCACTGTCGGCCGATCCGCGGCTTCCCGATCCGCTCTCGGAGGTACACACCGTAATCGAAGCCCAGCCCACAAGTCTTTATGTGATCGCCGCCGATGGTTCTGGGGGCGTCTGGTGGTGTCCAGCATTGCGAGATGTAGATCAGACTTGCATGGTCGCACGACGGCAATTCAATCGCGGTTCTGTCGCAGACACCCAAGATCGGCTTTCACTATGTCCGCTCCTTCATTGACGTTTGCAGCGCAACGGGTCCCCGTCACGTCGCCACCATCGAGAACGCGGCCAACGGAATTGGTTGGATCAACGGCGACAAGGAATTGGCGTTCCTCAGCACGACTTCGCCAGTGTTGACGCCAGACCACGTCTGGACAGTCGCAGTAGCGATGGCGGAACCGCAGCGGACCGCACCCCCAAGCTCGAAGGCAGCGCCCTGCAGTTGTCGGTCGACGTCCGACGGAAACGCCTGGGCGATTGTGGCCCGCGGCGTTAAGTCGGAGGTTGACGCCTTTCGGAACAACTCTCTCGTTCCCACCTATCAGTGGCCCGAAGGGACCATCAACAACGGCCCGATTCACCGCAGATCGCTGGCGCACCGGATGTGCAGGCCTTCACGGTTGCCGATCCGCAACACGCCTCCAATGTCGCAATCGTACACGGCGATACGCTGCAGAAGATCACCAGCGAGGGCGACGATCAACTGGCAAAGGTTGCGCTGGGTGAGGTCTCGCGCCATTCGCTGGCTTAGCCGGGAAGCGATTGCCCTGGAGGGCATCGTCACTTTCCCGCCGATTATCAGGCAGCACGAACCTATCCTTTCATGGTTCTGCCGCACGGCGGGCCGGAAGCGAACGATTCGCTTCGGGTTCGACTCCTTTACCCGGATCTTCGCGGGCATGGGTTATATCGTCTTGCAGCCGGAATATCGCGGCTCCACCGGATATGGCACCGAATTCATGAACGCAATTTACCAGCACTTCGGCGATCGCGCCTATCGCGACGTGGATAGCGCCACCGAATACGCCCTGGCCAAAGGCTGGGCCGATCCCAACCGGCTGACCATCTTCGGCTGGAGCGCGGGCGGCTTTATGACCGCCTGGACCGTCACTCAAACGCAATCGCTACAAAGCTGCCATCGAAGGCGCCGGCATTAGCGACTGGCTTACCTTTATGTGGACCAGCGACATTGCCCAGACCGATTACGACGCGCGCTGGCCCGACAAAGATCCCGACGCGTTTCTGAATTTCTCAGCCGCCATGCATACAGAGAACTGTGACCACGCCGCTGCTCATTCTGCATGGCGCCGCCGACGAGCGCGTGCCCACCTATCAGGGACGGGAGTTGTTTGAGGTGCTGGCCGCGCGCGGCAAGACCACGCGGATGGTTACGTATCCTGGCTCGCCGCACTTCCCCACAGTATGGGAACAGCGCCAGGATGTGTTTCGTGAAATTGCCGCATGGCTGGCGCGCTATAACCCATAACTCCACCGGACCCTTACTGGTTGCTTCCCGCACGCATTTCTGGTACTTTGCCGCAACGTCGCTCGGGACCCGACAAGCGTCGCCTGACTGACGCCGGGTCTTTACGAAAAAGGGGGCTTCTATGGCATTTTGCAATAGTTGTGGTGCTCAGGTTGCCGATGGCACGACTACGTGCGCGGCCTGCGCCGGTCGCGCTCCTGCCGCGCCCGCCGCGGCTTCCGGAATGGCCGACAACGTGGCGGGCATGCTCGCCTATGTGACCTTCATTCCGGCCATCATTTTTCTGGTCACTCCACCCTACAACCAGAGCCGTTTCATACGCTTCCACTCGTATCAGAGCATTTTTCTCTTCGTGGCGGTGGTCGCCATCCAGATCTGCCTTTCGGTTCTTACCATTGTGCCGCTCCTGATATTCATCACTGCCCCTTTGCACCTGCTGGTCGCCCTGGCAGCGTTGGTAGTCTGGATCATCCTGCTCATGAAGGCGAACCAGGGCCAAATGTACAAACTCCCCGTGATCGGCGACTTGGCCCAGAAACAGGCGGGCTAGCGGGAAACGAAGTAAAGTCGCGAATGCCCTGAGGCCAACCAGCCTTCAATCTTTAAGAGATGTCACTCCGAACCGGGCCGAAGGCCCGGTGAGGAACCTGCTGTTCTCTCGTTCTCCCAAAATTCTTGTCAAGCCCCCAAAATCGACCATTTCCCCGTAACTCATTGCCCTCATTAGAAATATAAATTCGTAAAGTGTGGCGCTTTTACCCCCCTCAACCTGATATCCTATATATATAGAGTGAAAACAGGCGCAAGCCCTCTCGGGCTCGCGCCTTTCGCTTTCTCCGGAGCATTTTCCTAAGACTCAAGACCTGAATGTCCAAACGCAAGGGCCCGTCCCGCGGACGCAACCAGCGTCCGGCCCAAGCCCTGCCCATTCGATCCATAAAGCAAACTCCCCAGCCTAAAACGCCATATGAGCGCGAACAAACCACGAAACGCCGCGGAGAGATCTCCGAACTAGCCTTCGCCCTCGCAGCCGCCCGCCACGGCTTCGGCATCTCCCGCCCCTACGGCGACAGCGAGCGCTACGACATAATTCTCGACCCCTCCCACCTCCCGCCCGCCATTTCGAACCGGGCCCCAAAAAGCGATGTCATTCCGAACCGGGACGAAGTCCCGGTGAGGAACCTGCTTCTCGCCTCAGCCCGCCCACGCCTAATCCGCGTTCAAGTCAAAGCCACCACCCAACTCCAATACGGACTCTACCGCGCCAACGCCCACCGCCGCATCAACGGCAAAGCCGTCCCCTACACCCTCGACGAAATCGATTTCTTCGCCGCCTACGTAATCCCCGAAGACTCCTGGTTCATCTTCCCCCTAACCCACATCCTCGGAGCAACCGCCCTAACCCTAAGCCCCAAACGCCGCCGCAAGCCCCACATCAACAACCCCTACCGCGAAGCCTGGCACCTGCTAAACCAACCCGACAGCCTGGAGTTCGCGTAGCGAATGTAGAGCGGGCGCCCCCGCCCGCTGCCCTTGACGTTGATGTTGATGTTGCAGTTGCTCGTGTGGGTCAGACACTCCTGTCCGACGCCTTTGACCTGGATTTTGGTTTTGATTTTGATTTCGGAACGGAAACTCGGTCGGATCACGGAAGCATGCAGTAACGTGGAAAAGCGGCGCTTCAAGCGCCGCGCCGGACGTCCCAAGAAATCAACCCGGCTTCAGCCGCTGAGGGACGTTTTGCTGCCCGTTGCGCTAAAATGATCGAAGCGAGGCACCCATGTCACAAATGACGCCAGAGGTTTCCCGGCTGCTGGAGAAAGCGCTGTCGCTCTCGATTGAGGAGCAAGAGGCCCTGGCCGATTCTCTGATTTCCAATCTAGGCGGAAAAGTCGACGAGGGCGTACAAGCGGCTTGGGAGACGGAGATCGGCAAGCGCATCGCGGATCTCGACTCCGGCAAAGCGAAGACCACCCCATGGTCGGAAGTACGTCGCCGCAATCTGGCGAAGCTGCCTCATACGCAGTAATCCCATGCGCAGTGATGCTGTCGACCTGCATGACGAAGCCGCCGCTGAATATGACGCCGCCTTCGATTGGTACGTTGAGCGCAGTCCCGATGCAGCCCTCAAGTTCGATGCTGAAGTCGAGCGCGCACTCACTCAGATCATCCAGGCTCCGCAGCGTTGGGCAGCAGGACCGTACTCAACCCGCAGGTTCTTGCTCAGACAGTTTCCCTTCACTCTGATTTATCGGGAGCGCCCTTCCAGCGTTATCCAGATCGTGGCCGTCGCCCATACCAGCCGCAAGCCCGGATACTGGAAGCATCGACTCTAAAGTTGCCCGTGTGGGTCGGACACTCCTGTCCGACGCCTTTGACGTTGATTTTGGTTTTGATTCTGATCTTGGAAGGAAACTCGGTCGGACCACGAAAGCATGCAGTAACGTGGAAGAGCGGCGCTTCAAGCGCCGCGTAGGACGCCCAAAGAAATCAACCCGGCTTCAGCCGCTGAGGGATGCCTTCGCTGTCGCCGCAAGAACGGTGAACATCCCGTCTGTCCCCACATTCCTTGGGAAGGGCCGCAGTTGCCTGCGGCCCGGCTGAGACGCGCACAAGACCTCGGATCACTCAACCAAAATGCGTTTTCCCGTAACTGTGCCGGTTACCTTATTGAGGAGGTTGCCGGAGGGATCATAGAAAGCCAAGGTAAAGGAACCGCTGTGCGTGTTGCCACCGTCGCCCAGCGTAAGCGTCTCACTGAGGTGGATGGTTCCCAGGAAGTCTCCGTTCGCGTCGTAGTTCCAGACCCGGTGAGCGAGCTGGTAAGTCCCGGCCGCCACCCGCTTCCACACCCCAAGACACACGTCGCCCGTTCTCGGATCGACATTCGGGTTGTGTACCTCAGTCCCACCTTCATTCCAGATCTGGAACGCTTCCTGGATGGTTTGGCCCTCCACCGTAAACTGGACTTTCCAAAGGCCAACGATGGACGACTTGACGGCGCTGCCTCCGGAAGACTGAGAGTCCTGTTGTGTCGGGCGGGATTGACTAACGACGGCAGCTGCCCCCGAGGCGATCGCAGACAGGGAATCGCCACACGACGCAAATGCGCTGGCGCTCAGTCCGATTACCAGGACCGTAATGGTTGCAAACTTGGCGAAGTTCAGATTCATAAATTTCATACAGCCTCCTTGTGCGAGGCATCCTGCCGGGAAAGGCGATTTTGCACAATGCAGGCTGGGTAAAGATTGGGTGTAGCAGAGGTGAATTCGTAAGTCGTTACAGAACATCGCGTTTGATGCAAATTCCGGGCATCAATGCTATAGTTTGGCCGATCGTCCTCAGTCTTTTGTGCCCCTCTGTATCTACAAATTCGGCGACTTTGAGCTGGATCCCTCCCGCTTCGAACTAAGGAAAAACGGCCGCGTCCAGAAACTGGAACGAATCCCAATGGAATTGCTGATCCTGCTGGCGGAGAAGCAGGGAGCATCGCCACCCGTCAGGAGATTGTCGAACGGCTTTGGGGCAAAGATGTTTTCCTGGACACCGAGCATGGTGTCAACACCGCCGTCCGCAAGATCCGGCAGACACTCAGAGACGACCCTGAAGAACCACGCTTCATACTGACCGTAACCGGCAAGGGCTATAGGTTTGTGCCGCCGGTATCAAGAATAAGTCAGGGTAACGGAGCCGCTGCGGTCGGTTCCGTCCTTCCGCCCGTGACTGTTTCGGCCGAGCCCGCAATCGAGCCTTCCGAAAAAACAGACGCGGCAACAACTCATCCTGTCGTGGCACGAAGGCCCATGACAGTGTTTCTGCTGGGTTCACTCGCAACGATTGCTTTTGTGGTGTGGGTTTCCTTCTCTTCGCCGCATCCCCCGAGGATTACGGGTGCAACTCAGTTAACCAGCGATGGACGCTGGAAAGTCGGAGCAATCGCGACCGATGGCCTGCGGCTGTATTTTACCGAAGACTTGAATGGACACTCGACCGTCGCATCGATTCCGCTCTCGGGCGGCGAACCTGTACCACTTCAGACGTCGTTCCGAGAAGCCACGCTCCTGAACATTTCCCCCAACCGGCTCGACCTTTTGGTCGCTGAAGGTGAGTTGATGCAGGAATCTGCGCTGTGGCGTGTCCCCGCGCTCGGTGGTACACCACGTCGCCTCGGCAACGTCCTCGCCCACGATGCCAGTTGGTCCCCGGACGGAAAGAAGCTCGCTTATGTGAATGGGTCTGACCTGTACGTGGCAAGTGCCGACGGAACGGACCCGCGCAAGCTACTCTCCGGACAGGATTCGTCGGTGTGGGCATGGCGACCCCTCTGGTCGCCCGATGGGAAGCGGTTGCGCTGGGATTACTATCATATGGGAAACCAGGGAGCCAAAATTTGGGAGATGAACGTCGACGGCGGCGACCCGCATCCTCTCCTGCCTCCCTCCGAGGACTGGTCGATGCAGGCCTTCGGCGACTGGACCCCCGATGGCAAGTATTACATTTTCACATCGTGGAAGGACCTGGAGTCTGGCATGCCTTGGCCTGCCTCTAACCTTTGGGCTATTCGCGAGGGCGTCCGGTTTTTCCACAAATCACCAGCTTCTCCGATGAACCTGACGACTGGACCCATGCATTATTTCAGCCACACTACAAGCACGGATGGAAAAACAATCTTCGCGGTTAGTTCGCTGAAGCATGGCGAACTTATGCGCTATGACGTTAAAGCCAGAGCGTTGGTGCCGTATTCATCGGGGCTCTCGGCTGAAGGGATGGCCTTTTCCCACGACAAACGTTGGAGAGCATATGTGAAATACCCTCAGGGAGAGCTTTGGCGCAGCCGGGAGGACGGCAGTGAATCCTTGCAGCTAACCTACAGGCCGCTCTTTGCATTCCAACCGGAATGGTCCCCCGATGGCAAAGAAATCGCTTTTTCCGGCCAAAGAGCCGGTGAGAAGTGGCAACTGTATACAGTTTCCGCACAGGGAGGCTCGCCCCAAGTAGTTCCGGAAGCTATGGACGCCATGGGCGTTAGTTGGTCCCCGGATGGTCGTTCTATCATTTTTGGAAATAGTGGCATTTCGGGAAATAGTGGCAGAATTCGCAGCGTGGATCTGCGGACACGAGTCGTGACTACTATTACCGGCTCAGATGGCCTGTCTTCGCCCCGCTGGTCGCCCGATGGCTTGAATATCGTCGCGTACGATTCTCATCGCCTCGCGTTATTTAGCTTCGAAAGGAAGACTTGGGCCGAGTACGCCCGGATGGAGGAGGTCGGATGGCCAAACTGGTCGGCAGATAGCAATTACATTTATTTTGTCGGCTCCACAAGCGATGATGCTGCAATTTTTCGGATTGCCTTAAGGGGTGGCAAGTCCGAGAAAATCGTTAGTGTCAAGAATTTCCGATCCGCCGGGGTAGGGGGAGGCTCGTTTTCTCTCGGCCCTGCCGATGAACTCCTGCTTCTAAAAGATACTGGCGGGGGCACAGAAATCTACGCGCTGTCGTGGGATGCGCAATGATGTCCCACGCCGACTCGCCTTTACACCCCAACTCCCCGCGTGATAACCTCATCCCAGTCGCAAAGATAAAAATCAGAACAGGAGTGCACCAGGTTAGTGTTAGCCAGAGAGCAAAAGAAATCCGTAATTGACCAGTATCAGACGCACGCGACTGACACGGGGAGTCCCGAGGTTCAGATCGCCATCATCAGTGAACGCATTGGCCAGTTGACGGACCACTTCAAGACGCACCAGAAAGACCACGGCTCGCGCCGCGGCCTGCTCATGCTAGTCAGTAAACGGCGTCGTTTACTGGACTACCTCAAACGATACGATTCCGAGCGCTATAAGACGGTCATTGGAAAGCTCGGCATCCGCAAGTAATTCCGGGAAATTGTTCCCACAAAGTATCTGAGAGAACGCCGCCTTCCTCTCGAAGCCGGCCTCGCATTGAGGATCTTCTGCAACGTGCATCTTTTAAGCGCATCCCACCCCACCAATCCCAATCCGATTGGAAAGCACAGACGCGCCCCTCTCTCCTCTATCCGCCTGGAGCCGGAAGCTATGAGCTGAAAGCTGATAGCTGAAAGCTGTTCTATAAGGATGAAACATGAAACCAGAAGTTAGCAGCGTTACAGTCGACCTCGCCGGCGGCAAACAACTCTCATTCGAAACCGGAAAATTAGCCAAGCAGGCCCACGGCGCGGCCGTGGTCCGCATGGGCGAGAATGTCGTGCTCGCCACCGCCACCTCCAACGCCGATCCCCGCGAAGGCATTGATTTCTTTCCCCTCACCGTCGATTACCGCGAATACACCTACGCCGGTGGACGCTTTCCCGGAGGCTTCATCAAGCGCGAAGGCCGCATGAGCGAGCGCGAAGTGCTCACCAGTCGCCAGATCGACCGTCCAGTGCGGCCGATGTTCGCCGACGGATTCAAGTGCGAGACCCAGGTCATCGCCTTCGTGCTCTCCGCCGACAGCAGTAATGATCCCGATGTGCTCGGCATCAACGGCGCATCCGCCGCGCTCACGCTTTCCGACATTCCGTTCCTCGGCCCTATCGGCGCAGTCCGCGTCGGCCAGGTCGGCGGAGCATTTCATTATTAACCCCACCTACGACGAAATGCGCGAGAGCCTGCTGAACATCATGGTTGTCGGAACCTCCGATGGCATCGTGATGATCGAGTCCGGCGCGAAAGAAGTAAGCGAAGAAGTAGTCGTCGACGCCATTGAATTCGGCCACACCGAGGTCAAGAAAATCTGCGCCGCACTCAACGACCTGCGCGCCAAAGCCGGCAAGAAGAAGAGGGAAGTCACCCCTCCGGAGTTCGATCAGAAGTATTACGACCAGCTGAAGAAAAAAGTAGGCGCCGAGCTCTCCGACGCTCTCGATACCAAAAAGCATCCGAAGGCCGAAAGCCACACGCTGGTGTCGGAAATTAAGAAGAAGCTCAAAGCAGAAATCCCCGAAGACGACGAAAAAGCGTTAGCCAAGCTGAAGACCTATTACGAAACGCTGCGCGAACGAATCTTCCGCGAGGAAGTGCTGGAAAAGAAACGCCGCCCCGATGCCCGCGCCTTCGACGAAGTCCGCGACATCTGGATCGAAGCCGGCGTCCTCCCCCGCACCCACGGCAGCGCCATCTTCACCCGCGGCGAAACCCAAGCCTTGGTAACAACAACGCTCGGCACCAGCGACGACATGCAGCGCCTAGAAGGCTTCGAAGGTGAAGCCAAAAAGCGCTTCCTCCTCCACTACAATTTCCCGCCGTTCTCGGTGGGGGAAGTGGCGTTTATGCGTGGGGCGGGGCGTCGGGAGATTGGACATGGAGCGCTGGCGGAGCGCGCGATCTCGGGCGTGCTGCCTACGCAAGAGGCGTGGCCTTATGCGATGCGCGTGGTGTCGGACATTCTGGAATCGAATGGGTCGTCGTCGATGGCTACGGTTTGTGGGGCTTCGCTTTCGTTGATGGATGCGGGCGTTCCGTTGAAGGCTCCGGTGGCCGGCGTTGCCATGGGATTGGTGAAGGAAGGCGAACAGTATGCCATTCTCACTGACATTGCTGGGGCGGAAGATCATTACGGCGATATGGACTTTAAAGTTGCCGGCACGAAAGATGGCATCACCGCGCTGCAGATGGATATTAAGGTTGCCGGCATCACTTCGCAGATCATGCGCGAAGCGCTGGCGCAGGCGAAGCGCGGACGGTTGCACATTCTCGGGAAGATGGAAGAAGTTATTTCCGCCGGACGGGAGAAGATTTCCGACTTCGCTCCGCGGTTCTATACGGTGCAGATTCCGGTCGACAAGATTCGCGACCTGATTGGGCCGGGCGGCAAGATGATTCGCTCGATCGTCGAGCAGACCGGAGTGAAGATCGACGTGGAGGATTCCGGGTTGGTGAAGGTTGCGTCGAGCAATCAGGAGTCGGCGGCGAAGGCGCTGCAGATCATTGGCGACCTGACGGCGACGGCGGAGGTGGGAAAGACTTATCTTGGGAAGGTGACGCGGCTGGCGGATTTCGGCGCGTTCGTCGAAATCATTCCCGGCACCGACGGGTTGCTGCACATCAGCGAAGTGGCGGAGCATCGCATCGGCGACATCCGCGACGAGTTGAAAGAAGGCGATCAGGTTCTGGTGAAGGTGCTGGCTGTTGAAGGCAATCGCATCCGGTTATCGCGCAAAGCGATTTTGAAAGAGCAGCGCGCGAAGATGGGCGGGGCTGCACCTGAGGGGGCTCCGGCGGAAGGCAGCGCGGAGGGCGAGTATGTTCCTGCGGCAGTTCCGGCGGGCACCATGGTGATTGAAGGCGGAGGCGATTTCCCCGATGAAGCTGAGGGCGAGCCGAACTTTAATCGCGATGGAGCGCCGCTTGCGGTCAGCAGTGATCGTCCTCGAGGAGATCGACCGCCTGGAGGAGATCGTGGCGGGCGCGGCGGGCGGCCGGGTGGTGGTGGGCGCGGTGGACGTCCGGGTGGCGGCGGGCGCGGTGGACGTTCCGGGGGTGGCGGGCGGGATCGTGGACGCGGCGGGCCTGGCGGGGGACGGCACTAGAAACTCTTTGCCACGGATTTTCGCGGATATAAACAAGGCCATGACGAAAGTCGTGGCCTTTTTTCGTGCTTTATTTCGATGTAGATCGGGTTAGATCTTCCAGGACTCCGAGGCTCCAAGTATTGCGCTCATCTCCCAACTCGTCCCACCGCTTGTGCATTAGATCCTGGGCCCCAGGCGGCGCGTAGGGCAAGTCTAGGCCGCTGAAGATGCCGAGGTGCTTAATTGGAGCTACGCTCCGGGCGATGCAGGTCGAGAGGATGTGGTCTGCTAGGACGCGGTCGACTCGGACTATAGCACGCTGAAGCTCGTCGATCTGCGAGAACTTGACGCCCGTGAATTGGTCTGCTCCGCGCCTGAAGGCGTCGGCAGAGTGTGCTATGAAATTGTTGCGGATGCGCTCGATTTCGTTGGCGGCGGGAGTATCGATCCATCTATACAGTGACTTGAATGTGGACCGCTGGATTGTATCCCCTCGCGACCGGTGGCCCTCTTCTTTGCCTGAAAGAACATCGAATGTCTCGTGAAGCTGTTTCGAGACGGCGTATGCTACCAGACTTGGGTGGCCGAACCCGAAGATCTGGAATCCCGGATCGCCCTGGGGCAGGGCGTGCGTCCAGGAGTTGTAGTCGTAGGGATGGCCGTCGCCGGAAACGTACACCTCCCGCGTGATCGCGTCACAATGCTTTTCTACGTCTCTTAGCAGGCGGCGGATCGAGATAACGTTGGACCCACTATCGAGCAACCTTTGGATGGCCAATATTTGCGTAAGGACGTAGCCCTGGTCGATCAGATAAGCCAGTGTTGGGTTGCGGGCGGAGATTGCGGTTTCGCTGACTGCCGACCCCCGAACGCTGACGGTCGCGCGATAGGTGAGGTCGTTGAATATCATTCTGTTGATCTGAGATTCAATACTGTGGGGTTCATCTGATGCGTGTTGGTGCCACGACGTCCACTTCGTCCAAAGTTGACGGTATCGGCTGAGGTTCTTCTTGTCTTTGACATCCTTGCAGCCATTAATCGGGATGTAGAAGCGCTTTGCAGCCAGTGAGTCGTTCGCCATATAGTTCGGGCCGGTGCCCGACAGTCCACCCTCCCTCTGCTGTCAGTACCATCTTAGCCTGAGGTGCGCCGTCCATCGCGGTGCATCTGCGGAGGTGCATGTGTTCGGGGGACAGGGCAAGCAGGTTCCTCGCCGGGCTTGGGGCCCGGTTCGGAATGACGTCCCTTAGTGTTGGGCGGTCCCTCAGCGGCTGAAGCCGGGTTGATTTTGTAGGGTGCTTTGTCGGCGCGGCTTTAAGCCGCGCCCTTTCAAGGCGATCCTACTCACAGGCAATCCTGGATACAGCTAATCCCTGGCCAGGAATTTTCTTAGTGGGTCCCAGTATCTTGGTTTCCATCCGGCGTTTAGGCTGTCGTAGTCGCCTTCGGGGAAGCCGGTGTGATCGAGAATGATTGTGGTTTCGGAGGCTCGCGGTTTCAGTTCAAACTTTACCAGCGAGTAGACGCCTGGGTCCCAGTGCGTGGGACGCCAGGCTTGCACGATTCGCTGGTTGGGGATCAGTTCGATGTTTCGTCCGACGATGAGTCCGCCGAACATGGAAAATGCACCGCCAGCCTTCGGGTCGATCTCCGCTGCCATGCCGGTGAGCGCGGCGAATTGTTTTGAATCGAGGAGCGCTTCGTAGATGCGCTGAGGGCTGGCTTTGAAATCGACTTCCTGATGAAGCGCGGTGCGCTTCTGGTTGGCTGCCGTGCTGGGCGCTTCTTTCATGGCTTGCTGCGGCGTGATCGCCGAAACCCTGGAAGTCGCGGCCAGACTGACAAACGTCAGAGCTACGCCAGAGATGGCTTGCCGGCGCGTGAAGGGATGGATTAGCTTGTCTGAAATGTTTTTCCCGTTCATGACTGCCCTCGATTTTGAGTCATCGACTTCTATCCCGACTTGAAGCCCAACATCGCATAAGAACACGGATTTCAACTGTAGCCAAGATATACTTCTGTTGGCCGCGGAGTCAGGCCGGGATGGCGAAATTGGCAGACGCAGCGGACTTAAAACCCCAGTGGTCTGCTAGTTCCTCATGTTATGTCCTTGCAAACAATAATTTTATTGACATGATTTCGAAGCGGGAATAGCTTCACATTTACTACACATTTTCGAGTTCTCGCGCCACTTCTCACGAGGACGAAGATGACCGAACACCACACGATCTTGGGCGGCAAAGTCCACGTCTACAAGCGCCCAAACAGCAGCTTCTGGCAGTGCTCAAGTTTTTTCGCCGGCAAGAATCGCCGCACCAGCACGAAGGAAGATAGTCTCTCCAGGGCCAAGGAAATCGCTGAGGATTGGTACCTCCGACTCCGCGGTAAACTCCGTGATGGAGAGATCAAGAGCGAAAAGACCTTTCGCGAGGTTTCCGAGCACTACCTGCGCGAGTTCGACATCATGACGCAGGGACAACGCAACCAACGATACGTGGAAGGCCAGCACTGGCGATCGACAGGGCGCCTAGTCCCTTTCTTTGGGGACCTGGGTATTTCAGAGATCACGGCTGGAAAGATCCAGGAATACCGACTTCAGAGATATCAAGAAGCCCTTAAGAAGAATGGCAAGCCACCAGCCCATAGCACGATGCATCAGGAAATCGTGACGCTCCGCCAGACTTTGAAAACGGCGCTGCGTCACGGATGGCTTGATCGACTACCCGATTTTTCTGAGCCGTACAGGAAATCACCCAAAATCTCTCACCGGGCATGGTTCTCACTAGAAGAATACAAACAACTCTACAACGCGACACGAAAGCGAGCCCAAGAGCCGAAGCGACGAGGCTTCAAATGGGAGACGGAGCAACTTCACGACTACGTGCTCTTTGCGGTCAATACCGGATTGCGGCCAGACGAGGCCTGGCGCCTTCAGTTCCGCGATGTCACGATCGTTTACGAAGAGGATTTGAAGAAGACGATCCTGGAGATCGTAGTGAGGGGAAAGCGTGGGGTGGGATATTGCAAGAGCACGCCGGGTGCGGTGTTGCCTTTCAAGCGACTTCGAAGCCGGCTCCGCCCGGCGCGCGTTTACGGCGCGGACGCGCCCACAGGAATCTCCGAGACATCTGTAGTTCCGAACGGACAATGGCGCACGCCCGAACCTACGGATCTGCTTTTTCCCAAGTGGCAACGAGAGCTTTTCAAAACTATCCTCGACGAGGAAAAGCTCCGCATCGACCGTGAAGGCCAACCGCGGACGGCGTACAGCCTACGGCATACGTACATCTGCCTGCGGTTGATGGAAGGTGCGGACATCTACCAAATCGCCAAGAACTGCCGCACCAGTGTCGAGATGATCGAGAAGTATTACGCGTCACACATCAAGACTTCGCTCAACGCCGTTGCAATCAATGTAATGCGACCGAAGAAAAGAAAGTCAAAAGAAGTTAGTGCAGCGGACGTTGCGTGAAGAACGCCGGCCCGCGGAACCGGCCCACCAGGAACGAATGTGTAAAATTGGCGGACGTGCCCTATCATGAGTAAGACAGCCGCGCGCGGGCGTGGCGGAATGGCATACGCAGCGGACTTAAGGAAAACTTGAGTGCTCGCCTGGGAAACCGGCGATGTAGAACTGCTCAAATTCGGGGAAACCTTAAATGGCAATCCCGAGCCAATCCCGGTTATATATTCCAGCCGGGAAGGTGTAGAGACTAGACGGGCAGCACCTAAGCTTCGGATTTTTCCGGAGGAGGGTGAAGGGATAGTCCAGACCGCAAACCTGGCATGGCCCAACTGGGCTTCGCCTCAGGGCGGCGAAAGCCGTAGACGGTATGAAAATCCGCAGGGCTTAAACGGCCCATGAGGGTTCAAGTCCCTCCGCCCGCACCACATTTTTCTCGGGCAGCAAAAGCGCTGGCACAGCACAGCCGACGAATCTTGCAGACGGTGTCTGCAAAATGTTGTCTTGAGGCCTTACATCATTGGTGTAATCCCAAAACACCCAGCCTCATCCTGCACCAAAGATCCTCTTCAAGGAAAAACCGCATCTAGGGGGCTGAGTGCTTAGCGATGGTGTTGCAATACGTCATTAGTTATGATTAAGTAATGACACATTGAAACATGCCCCAATAGCGCCTCTTCAGAGGGTTTTGCAGCACATCGGCGAACACGGAATTGTTAGGTCCCGCGATATCGAGGCCATCGGTTTTCCGCGGCAGTATCTCGTTCGTCTCCAACGGCAAGGCAAGCTCAATCGGCCTGCACGTGGGATCTATACACTTCCAGATGCCGACGTGACGGAACACCACTCCTATGCTGAAGTCACCAAGCGAGTCCCGCAAGCTACTGTCTGCCTGCTTTCAGCGCTTGTTTTTCACGAGATCACGACGCAGAGTCCTGCTTCGGTTTGGATCGCTCTCTCCAAAGGTGCAAGAACGCCTGTTCTCGCTTCGCCTTCACTCAGGATCGTTCGCCTGTCAGGGCCATCACTCACGGAGGGAATCGAGAAACATCACGTGGAGGGCGTCACAGTTCGTGTCTATTCAGCCGCGAAGACCGTTGCCGACTGTTTCAAATTTCGGAACAAAATCGGACTCGACATCGCAATCGAAGCCCTAAAGGATTGTCTTCACCAGAAAAAGGCCAGCATCAACGAAATCTACCACCACGCCAAAGTCTGCCGGGTTAGTAATGTCATTCGCCCCTATATGGAGGCGCTGTGATTGGGCTCTGACAATGTCAACATTGAGATGAAAACTCAACGCAATCGAAGAGTATTCCAGCTTCTCGCCACAGGCAGAGATTCTACAGACACTGTCTGAAGAATTCGTAAGCCTATCCATCCCGTCGAACCGACGCTTACACGGATGTTTCATAAAAGACAGAAAAGGCAGTAGTTATATGCTATTATGCATGAAATATTATTAAAACAATTGACAATTTGAGGTCGTGCAAAGTAACTCTAGATGATCAGGGCAAAATGCGAACTAGCACTTTAGAACAATTGAGGCGACATCTCCGCCCTGGGCGTGTGTACCGCAGAGAAAACCTTCTGCCCTGGTCCCGTAGTGTTGATCGACATCTCAAAGAACTCACTGTCGACGGGACCCTCCAGAAACTCCGTACCGGCTTATATTACAGTCCTCTCAAATTTGAATTTGGAGAGGCTCCTGCGGACGAACACGAGCTGGTGAAAGCGTTCTTGAAGACAGATCGGTTTGTACTGACCTCCCCGAATGCCTACAACCAGTTGGGACTCGGGACGACGCAGCTCTACAACAAACGGGTTGTCTACAATCAGAAACGTCATGGGACATTTCCGCTCGGCAATCGAATGGTCACCTTCGAACGTCGCATGAATGTTCCAAGGCAACTCTCTCCCGAGTTTCTGCTGGTTGATCTTGTTAATGAACTAGGCGACCTTGCGGAGGATCGGGACGCCGTTCTTTCTCGCGTTCGCGAAAAGGCCAAAGAGATGAACCCGAAAAAGCTCTCACGGGCGGTTTCTCTCTACGGCAAGTATTCCACGCAGAAAAAGTTTCAGAAGATGTTGCACCACGCCACCTGATTCTTTTCTAGGTGAGCGAAGCGATTTCGAATCGCCAAAAGGTCAGTTCCAGATAGGAGTCCTCGATGCCCGACGGCAAGTTCGTGGTTCAGAAATATGCCAGTGTTGGAACCGAAGAGCCGTTTACCGCAGCATTCCTTGGTCTAACGGACTTGGTCAATGCCACTCTGCTCGAACCTACGAAGCGGATTGAGATCAAGAACATCATCATGGAGATTTACATGGACTGTATGCTTCCTGCGTTTCTATCCTTGAGGAAAATTCATAAGCCGGATGCGGGCGCGGGAATTGCCGACAACTTCAAAAACTACGACGACCTTTACCGTTACCTTGTGAGAGCGCTAAAGGACAGAACCCAGGCCGCCGCCAAGGCGATCGGCTATGACATTGGATTTCTGTTCCAGCAAGACAAGGCATTTGAAAAGGGCTGCCAGGAGTTCGTTCAGAAATACCCAGAGCTTCCCACGTTCGGGGATTGGTTGAAAAACGTTCGCGTATCAACGGAAAAGTTGGCAGCGATTCGCAACAATTTTCTGGAGCACCAAAATCACCCTCGCACAGAGTTTATGGATTACTACAAACCGGATGTTGCTCAGGTCCTTTTCGATTCCGCGTGGCAGGAGGCGGAGGCCATACTTGCCGTCTTCATTTCGAAACGCTTCCCGCCGTTCGTCAAACTGCGGATTATTCCGGAGCAAGAGCGTGATCCCAACTTACCCAAGAAGTTCGGTTTCTCGTAACGCGCCTCAGGCCGGACAGTACCCCTCTGCCCGAACCTTCGTTTTGGCTGACCTCCGACGTTCTGCTAGCCATTCGGTTGTTTGCAGCGTCCATCCCCAGGCTTCCTTATTGGTTCACGAACGGGTGAAATAGAGACCTAGTACGCCTTTGAGAGCGTTCCATCCGGCTTGAAAGTGGCGAAATGTTCTTCGTTCAATTCGGCCCTGACTCACCGTCCGGAGCCACTCGATATTTTTAGTGCCTCTACAGTGCTAAAATCGCCGTCTCCAATGGAATATGAATGCGAAGAATTTCTGCCCGTTGTAAGCCTATTCTCCGGGTCCGGGGACTGGATACCGGCTTCATGCGAGCCGGTTTCACTCCAATTTTGGCGGTGGATGGAGATTCGGCCGCTGTTAATACTTTCCACACAAATCATCCAACCGTTCCTGTTATCAAGAAAGACTTGTCGGAGGTATCCCCAGAGTTTCTTGTGGAGCGCGTGCTGGAATTGCCTGGAGAGCCGAGGCCAATCGGGGCAATTGGAGGTCCTCCATGTCAGGCCTTCTCTCTCAGCAACGGCCACAAGACTGCAGATGATCCGCGTGCTGAGCTGTCCAAGCACTATGCTGAGCTGCTTACGAACCTGAACCAGGCGTTCAACCTGGACTTCTTTGTTTTTGAAAACGTTCTGGGACTCGGTCACAAGATGCATGCCGATGAATTGGCTCACTTTAGACAGCTGTTTGATGGAGCCGGTTTTTGGATATTTAACGGTGAGCTTAATGCATATGATTTTGGAGTGCCGCAAGTTCGGCATCGGCTATTTATCGTTGGATTCAACAAAGAGAAATACCCACGAATAGAATTTGAGTTTCCATCTGGCATGCGGGGAGGACTTCGCACCGTTCGACAAGCCATCGGGCACTTGCCCAAGCCGGTCTTTTTCAGCGACAGCCGACGGCTGGAGGAGATGCCATTTCATCCGAATCATTGGTGCATGACACCCAGATCGCGGAGATTCCGTGACGGTTCACTCAAACAAGCGGGAATTAATGGCCGAGCGTTTCGAGTCCTTGCATGGAACGACCCAAGTTGGACTGTCGCTTATGGACATCGGGAAGTGCATATACACCCAAGCGGATCGCGCAGGTTGAGTGTGTATGAGGCTATGTGTCTCCAAGGTTTTCCTGCCGACTACGAGTTGTGTGGCACTCTTTCCGATCAATTTCGATTGGTATCTGATGCCGTACCGCCGCCCTTGGGACACGCCTTGGGAAAGGCGATAGCCCAAACCCTTAAGCTGGCCGCCGGGCGTAGACAGCTTAAGCGTAAACCAGATCCATCGCACGATGTGTATTGGAAGACCTGTTATTCCTCGGCCCATGTACAGCCTCCAAATTTCTTAAAGGGATTTTTTCTGAAGTACGCTGGAAAGAATCATCGACGCTTGCCGTGGCGTCGCGCGACTGTGTCAGCATTTCAACTGTTGATTGCAGAGTTTCTGCTCAAACAGACAAAGGCGGACGACGTCGCCAACGTATGGCCGGAACTGGTTCGACGCTTCCCGTCTGCCAAGCATCTTGAGCAGGCACGCAAGGCTGACCTCCTCACGATACTGCGACCATTGGGCTTGCAGAACCAGCGTGCTGTGTCCCTCATTCGCTTGGCAAAGGCGCTGTTGGCGAAGTTTAATGGAGAGGTTCCAGAGGATGTCCAGTCCTTGCTAACCTTGCCTGGAGTAGGACTGTATACGGCTGCGGCAGTATGCTCCTTCAAGTTCGGCAAACGTGTACCGATTGTTGACGCCAATGTCCTGCGAGTGTTTGGAAGGGTTACCGGCACAGACTGTGGTTCTGATCTTCGCAGATCGGAACCTGCGTGGGCTCTGGCGTGGGCTCTATTGCCAACCATAGGATGCGACAAACACAACTATGGCATACTGGACTTTGCGGCTCAGATTTGCGCCACAATTCCTGCTTGCGGGCGCTGCCCGCTAAAGCGCCACTGCCGGTTTGCCATTTCAGGAGCGAGAGTTGCCAAGTAGTCTGCTCTTGTGGGCGCTAAACGGCCTTTAGCCGTTCCGCTCGCAGGTCCACTCGGGCTTTCTGCCACAGAGGTAGCCCCAACGCCTACGTAGCTAATGCAAGATATGCCCAACTCATTCGTCGCTGAACGTTAAATGTATCAACGAACTGAAGCTGACCATCCTGCACTGAAGCGACAGCTTCCGCGAGAAGTCCTGAGGGGCTCGATGGATTCCACAATGGGTGAGTAATAACGACTTTACGATTGCCCACATTGAATCCAGGAAGCGGGCCGAAATCCATTGGAGTACATCCAAAAGTCTGACAAAATGACCCCTGCGCTTGTCTCGCACCATCTTCCCAGTTTTCAAGCTCCGGATACTTAAAGACAGCATCGAGGCCGCAAACAAATGTGCTGTCGTAAAGAATTCGGATAAGCGACAAGCCTAACCTCCAGTCCAGCAATCCGTGATAGCTCATGTTTCGATAATGCCGCAGACAGTCTGGGCAAGAAGAATCGCACCGGTCTTTGTGGACCTCGGAAATTAGTGCTCCGGCGAATGAACCATCTCCAGGCAAGGCATTTAGAATGAGTTTCAACAATTCGCGCCAATCATTGTAGATCTGATTGGCAAACCCGGCACCATTGGGCAAATGATCGCCAATGACGATTTCGCCCATAAACATACCCGATCCATTTTCAATGCGTCGAATCGTGCTGATTTCTAGTTCCTCCGGGTCAATATCAAGATAATCTGCGGCTGTAGAACGTAGGATGAAAGCAGCGGAGTAATATGCGGCTCTAACTGCAGCGCCTTGCAATCGATTTTGAGGTTTACGAATTTGATCCAAGATAATGCCGGAAGGAATTTCTTTAGCAGCCACCCTCAGGACGTCAGTTGTTTTTGGTGCGGCAAGAGCTATTTTGTCTGACTGTGAGTATGGCTGCAACGGAATCTCTCCGTTGGGTTCATGAAACCTGCTATCGATCCACTGATTTGAAAGAAGGGATTTACCGGTGAGGAATGATGCGTCGCCGAGGCTGCCCTCGAATAAGCGACCCCGCCTATCGTTAAGCTTCAGAATCCGCCCTGATGCCGAGATCGCTAGCGAGCTATTGGTGCCGGGACACTGAACGAGCGGTCCAGAATCCGATTCTGCAATGCTCGTTGCTCCTCCAAATATGATCTCTCCATCTTCCTTTGCGTCATCTCCCCATGTGAAATCAGTTCTAAACCCGAGTGGAACTATCATCGGTACGACTTGGAAGCCGTCCGCTGGATGCTCCGTTTTGCCGGTCTTGCACTTTGGGCAAGCTGCATCTTGAGGTTGGTCGTCGGAGGTTTTAGCGTAGTAACATGCCCCACATTTTGCAATCCATCTCCGCCACCCTAACGGATCGGTCGAGGTGGTCACGAGTTTGTTGTGAACGAACATAAGAGGAGCAGTGAATCCAACCGCCGTGTACACTCGTTTGTCTTTTGTCTTCTGAGATCCAGGCGCAAACTCACTCACAGCGAGATCTAAGTCGCGATCGATACTCTTGATCTCCCTCGTTTTGAAATTAAATCCGTGATACAAGAGACGCGTTCTCGATGGCATGCCATACATCGGCAATATCGCGCCCTCCGCAAGCTTTTCCGCAACACCAACCCCACTCAACTCTGGGTTAATCATCGCCTCCTTCACATTGCTGCCTAGCTCTTGCTTTGCAAACTTAACGAACTCGTCTGGGGACAGACCATGCATGCCCTTCCCGATCAATCCCGCGACGATTAAAGGGATTTCCGGCGAGTCTTGCAGCCACTGCTCAACAAACGGACTCACTTTGTCATACTCCGTAACTTGGCCAAATTCGCCGTGGCTGTCCGGTGGCACCGGACTATGCCACCAGCGGACACCTGCTTTACGAAACGCTCTTCGAAGTGCTTCTTTCGCAATCAGGCGCTGAACGATTTCCTTTCGCTCCATCGACAAAAACGGCACAGGAGGTTTGTCTCCGGTTATTCGTGCTGGGTGGTTATAGTAAAACTCATCATGGCTCCTGCCTCGGCAGAGAGTTATTGCAAGTGCAAAAGCTTGACCTCTGCGACCGGCACGCCCCACTCGTTGCTGATAGTTGAATCGCATCGGAGGCATGTTTGCGAGAAACACCGCTTGCAATCCTCCAATGTCTACTCCAACCTCCATCGTGGTCGTCACGCTAAGGACATCAATCTCATCCACGTCGGCTATGAATTGACGTTCTTGGTCATCGTCGTTCACCACGATATTTCTAAAGTGACGTTGTCGGAGCGGTTGGTCGTCCGTTTGTGCTGTTAACTCTTCAGAATGAAGGCGTAACGGTTCTCTGCGAGCGACCGCCTCGGTCGCATAATAGTTCCGGCGGTGCAAGTCTCGGCATGTTGCAGTCGGCTGTACTGACATGGGCCGGTGACACCGAGTACAAAACCCCCCAGCATCGTGAAGATGCTCTCGGGTGCAAAGAGAACAGACCCATACTGGATCATCGGGCACAGCCATCCTGACGAGAAGGCGCCGCGGTTCAATCACGAAATGATGATGCCCACCAAGTTTGCATACAACGTCTTCAAGCGCGTCCCGCAGTTCTGATTGCCCAACCCCGTGCAGCTCTGCACATTTGTCCACATATGCTAAGAGAGCCGCTCGGGCTGAATTCCAATCCGGCCAGCCGGCGAGGGGATACTCTTGGGGCTCTTGGTGGTATCTATCAAATCCCCCAAAATACGGAGCACTCCATGGGCAATGTTGCGCAGGAGATTGACTGACAGGCCACATGTCTTCGCAGCCAAGTCGAACTGTTTTGGATCAATCTCAAGACACGGATACCCGAGACCGGCGGATTCAAATCCGAAATAATTCCGACTGAAAAGAACCGAACAAATCTCAGAAATTACCTTACGCACCAGCTTTGAGTTTTTAGCATGCTCGGCTTCGTCCGAAAGTCCCGTTTTCCAACACCTGGCACCGTCCGAGAAATCGAAAAAAGTCGTCCAATGGTGAAAGTCACCGTCATACTTGAAATCTTGATACAGAACGTCATTGCCGGCCGGATTGACTCCAAAGGTTTTCAGGCGATGGATCAAAATTCCAGAAGCAGAAAGATCGGTTGTAGCTTTCGGGTTTTCAAACAAAACCTTAAGAGGGACAGACCGGGTGGACATTCTACGTTCGATATCATCAAGGTCGGTCCGCGCTTTTGCTTGTTGAGTTTGAAGACTCGCCTGCAGTGCAGCCGCAAGACTCTTGGGAATCTCTGAAGAAGTAATTTCAAGGTGGGCTTTGATTTCGGCTGCTCTTGACGGAAGTGCGGCTTGAAACCCAATAGCGTCAGGAGATCTGGCGTCGCCAAACTGTTTCAATTCAGCCAAGAATTGTCCTTCAGATGTGCATGCTCGATGAAGCTCGTCATACATCGCCTCGCGGACCAAGTCTCTATAATGCAAGCGTTCAACTCCATTAGAAATGCCTGCCGCATCCTCTCGACTGTCCGAAAAAATGACGAGCTTTCTCGCTTCGCCCGCTGGAAGTTCGTAAAACAATTCCTTGGTCAACAGTTGACTGACTTTGGAGAAACCAGTTCGAAACCCCCTGATGGGCGATTTTCGGTTGACGCGCCGTACATAGTCCGCCGAGCAGCAAGGGCAAACAGAAGGAAGTGCAGCAAATCCCTGTTGTGCAGACTCGTCCTTTATCTTTGGCAGATGAAACACATAGCCAGAGACCCATTTGCCTGCCGGAATAAAAGGACCTTTTGAGCCAAGCACGACTCTACCGCTGAGAGTGTCAAGTGATGAAAGGTCCCAACGCCCCTGGGAGGCTTTGTTGTCTTCCAACGCCGGTTGAGTCCAATCCGTCGCTTCTTCGTGCAGCGCCTGATTCCCCATCGGCCAAAAAACCGCAAATTGGTCGTATGTTCGTCGATCAATAAACCGCCCAGACTGTCGTTCCGGCAACCCTTCTATATCTGGCTCGACCGTCAGCAACTCCCATCCAGCATTCTTGGGTAGCGTTAGCCGACTACCACCGTAGAGCAGCGTTCCGCATTGCTCGCAATACAGCAGTTCCAGGACACGATGCTTTGTTGTGCTGGAATCGCAGAGGATTCTTGTATTTGCAAAGAGTTTTCCCACGGTCCGCCCATCAAGTCCAGAGCAACCGCAGCCCGAGTGGGTGCAGGCCCACAAGCCTTCAATATTCTTGAAAAACCAATGCAATCGGAACGCGGGAAGCTCGGACTGGGCCCCTTGAGAATCGCAAAGTGCGCGGGCAATTAAGATTCCACGCGCCGCTGCCGACCAGTCTCCAGCGGCAGCATCAGCTCCAAATAGTTGCTTCGCGAAATCTGAAAACGCAACTGCCCGAACCTCACCGGCTTTGGAGCACGCTTGAAGCAACCTTCCGTGCAATTCTGCCGTGGGTGACTCCAAGGCCTTCTTGAGTGCGCCAATGGCGTCTACCTTTGCGGTCGATTCCTCCGGCGTCAGAGCACTCGCTATTCCGAACGCTTCATGCTCTACGTTGGCCGCCGAACTCGAATAAGCACTGGCCAGCTCGACAAAAGGCTGTACAGGAAGCGACTTGGTGCCCTTAACGGTTGGAGAAGGAAGTTGATGGCCGACGACAATCTGATCGCTGGACCACTTTACCCCGAAAAACTCAGATAGGAATGTCAGGCTCGCAGGATCGGTGGGTTCAAGGGATGCGCTGGATGCCATAATTCGTAGCTTCGGGTGAGACGGACTTAGACCTAACCGTTCGAGCAAGAGCCTCAGTAGATAAGCAACCTCCGTTCCGGCAGTTCCGCGATAAAGATGGAGTTCATCCAATACTAGGTGGAAAACGCTATCTTCCTCCCGTAGCCATTGCCGAGTCTTTTCGAAAATGCCTTCATCCGCTTCTCTCATGAGCATTATGCTCAACATGCTGTAATTTGAGATCAGGATGTCTGGTGGACAGTCTTGCATATCCCATCGGCACCGCATTTCGGCCCCGTCCAGGCGCGGGAAGAAGTAAGGAGCCTCGTCCACGCCCGTCTCGGCGGCATGTTTCTGTGCCGCTCTAAAGGCTTTCTCTGCGGACTTTAGGTCCTTAACCAATCGATTTATCTTAATTTCGTTTGGCCTTCCCTTTTCATCGGTTTCATGGCCCGGAACTGGCGTATTGCCGTTGTAACGACCAAAGTAAATTCGATTGCCCATTCGCCGTTTCGCAAACCAGGTCCATGCCTTCGGAGACTCTAAGGCTCGGCGAAGCCTTGTCATTTGGTCTTCAACGAGGGCGTTCATTGGATAAAGGAGTAAAGCTCTCAGCGCTGCTGGCCTGCGGTCATCGACGCGCTGCGAAATCCGGGGAGATACTTTGCTCTTTTTGCAGTCCTGCTGCCAAACATAATTGCGCCACCAGTCATTTCCGTGCGCGGTCGGTTTGCCGGGAGCGGACCACTTCTTTGATTCGGCGGCAAGGTAGGCAAAGAGTGGAAGGAGAAACGCCTCTGTCTTGCCGGAGCCAGTTCCTGCGGTGATGGCTACGTTCTGACCCGAGGATGCCCTTTTAAGCATCTCTAGTTGATGACCGAACAATTGGTAATTGCCAACAAGACCACACGACGCCAGGTCAATGAAATCTGTTATCACGTCGCCTTTGAGTCCAGGTACATCCGCCTTACCGAGCTCTGTTATGGTTTTGACTTTATGGTATCGGGCAAGAGGTTCTATCCACGGTTCCTGCCGAAAAACACCAGGCCTGTCAAGGAGAGCCTCTCGTTCATCCTCAACGCTTGAGAACTTGGTGGCAAAAGCCGTCTTTATGTACAGCAAGAAATTACGCTGTATGCTTTCGAATGAGCCAATGGGATCAATCAAGCTGCACCCCGCTGCCAATGTTGAGATGACAATCGATTAATTCTTGTCCGACTTTTGCCGCAACAACTTCTGCCACCACTTGCGGAACGAGTTCGTAAACAACAAAATCCAAGTAGCGTTTTCCCAACCGGCTGCGAAGTGGATGCGCAATGGATCCAGAACAAAGCGACGCAGAACGAGCGAGTAGCCGAGGAAGAGGTACCGTTCGCGGGATTGCCAGTAAGTTAAGCCTATAGTCGAAGTAGAGAACCCCAAAACCAGCTCTCTGCAACGCCATGTACCTGCCCCAGTCAGGATCAATTGGCGCATACAATGCCCCATCCCACACGTAATATCGGAAGATGTTTCGTGTCGGATCGAGGTACCTTGTTACCCGAAATGAGGGTCGTGAGTCCCCCGCCTCTTTAAACGAGTTATACTCCGGATCGAAGTCGGTTCGCGGCCAATTCAACTCGGGTGCCTCTGCCCAGTTCAACTTCCCGACTATATCGTTCAACGTGGCACTAATCTGCGAAAGTGTCCACGCCGCAGGTATCTCACTGTAAGGTACGCACAGCTTCGTTGCACTCTCGGCTAAAGACGATTCCCCGTCCGCAACAATCGACACTCTCTCGGGAACGAGCTGGGATAGTTCTCCATACTGGGCAGTGCTTTCAACACGCATGCCAAACTCACTCGCAACACGAGAAACTTGTTCTAACGATTCTGGAGACCTCGCGCCGGCAAGGACTGCCACGTTGTTCTTGAGAGGAAGGCGAACCAGCACCGACGGAGCTGCAACTACACGCAAATTGCCGTCATGGTTTAGAACTTCACAATGTCCTAGTCCATCCAAACTCTTAAGCACTACGCTCCTAGCGATTGCAGCGCTTTCGTACTCAGCAACCTCTTTTGACGCCAAAATATCGAAGGTCCGCTTAAAAACAGCCCATGACATGTCGCGCTTTGCGCTTACGACATACAGCAAAAGATCGCCTGATGTCACAAAGTGGTCCTTGCCAAATACGTCTTGATAGCGCTTTCGATTTCTTCATCACTACAAAAATGCCACTGAGACAAACTGAGACGCACGGGCACTCTCACACGCATTCCTTTTCGTTCCACATCTTCGTCAATGACGAGCCGGGTACCAGTACCGTTCTCATGTCGCAACGCATCCTGAACTATTTCCTCAAATGGCTTATTGAGGACAGCGGTGCTATGTCTTACAACCTCGACATCAATCAGGATAATCCGCGGCAAAAGGACGTTGGGATTGCAAGTGTTCATAGGACATCGAAATTGAATCTCCACTTTGCCATCATGGGATACAGGGCCCTCCGGGAAACCGTCGCACACGCTACAGCGAGCCTGCCATGCAACTTGAGCAAGTTGTCGGCGGTCGAGGTACCGGCGGGCAGCGCGAGCCGGATCTTCATGCGGAGCGAGCCTGCGAAGCAAAATCATCAATGCAGATCGTCCGCGCACTTGGGAGATAAAGGCGAGAATCCTTAAAAAGCCTCACTCCCCGACGGACGAATACATTGGACCGAATTGTTATGTTAGAGCAAGCCATCAGATATGGTAAGCAAAACGTAACTTCCCGTACTCCTTTGATACTGCGTCTCGCTGTGCCCGCGCAGCGCTAACTGCGCGAAATGTTAGAATAAGGTCTTGGGTTATGTTGTAGGTCAGCCTCAACTCTTCAAGGTCGAATCCTAGAGTGTCGACACCGAACGCCAGAATACGCTCCGAGCGGTCACTACCGTGAACGGATTTCTTTTCAACAACTATGTTGGCCTGTCGCGAATCTTCCACCAGTGACAACACAAGTTCGCGAGGCACATAATAAGCGCGTTCTCCTGGCGAAATGATTTCGTAGAAAGAATTGTCGCTCAGGATGACTCCTATGGATTCAGCAGTTTCATAGCCCCCAGCTGCCCCTTCCACAACCGCAGCCCCATGCGCCACATCCCACTCCGCATCTTCTGAAATCTGAAGAGCCGCAGAAAAGCGTACGTCGCGTCGCAACTTCTCCTGGAGTAATCGGATTTTGCTAGACCCTCCAATGACCAGAATTCGGTCGATCACGTCAAAACTCAATCGACATCGTTCGATTGCTTTCGTCAATAACTCGATAGCCAAATCGACGTGCGGTGTAACCAAAGAGTCAAACCAGGATTTGTCGACACCAAAATGGAGCGGAGAACCTCCGTACGACGTCAGCAGAACGTCGGTCCTGTCCACTTGTGATAGTTGACACTTAGCTCTTTCACATTTCGTGCGAAGATTGTCGCGGTCTGTGGGAGACATTGATTCGTAGAGAATTGATTGCTGCCGCTGCTCCATTATGCGGGCATGAATCGCCCTAGAAAGGTCAAGATCGATCTCATCACCAGCAATCTCCATTCCCTCAGTTGCCACTTCAAAGACAGTTTTGTCCCGAATTTCCAGGACGCTTATGTCCAGAGTCCCTCCGCCCCAATCAAATACCGCAACATAGTGACAATGCTGCAATTGTGGCAGGTATCGCATAAAAGCGGCGGTCGACTCGGTCACGAACGTACTAACCTCAATGCCTGCTCGCTCCGCGGCTCGTCGAAGGTCAACCCGCGCAGCCGGCGGGAAAGCCACGGGGATAGTAATGGCGGCACGTTTTATGCTGTCGAGACCGAGCTTCGCAGCTCTGCTCGACAATGCTCCGAGGATGAACGAGGCAATGTCTTGAGGCGTCCAGACTCGCTCCTCTGTTTGCCATACTTGGTCCGTCCCTAGCTTCCACTTGACTGATTGAATGACGTGATGCTGGCCGCTATCCAGATACCGCTCCCGATTTTCCCATACCATGCGACCGCCAACAGCCTCTCCAGTGGCCCGATCAATGGCGACAATTGAGGGATATGTGCCACCCACCTCGTCGCCGTATCTTTCCGCTGTTGCATGCTCTGCGAGCTTTACAGCGCCACTGTTCGTAGTCCCAAAATCAATCCCAAAAATGTTCATCGCGACCTTACTCCCGGTCGGGTGTCGACTCCTTCTTGCCCCAACGCATCCAGGAACTGATGGAACTGCAACAATAAGATTTTCCCCAATTCAGAAGAGACCAATGAGTCAGCCTCGGGAAGATCGACAATCAGACGAGATAATGTCAGTCCCAATCTGTTCTTAAACTCTTCAATTCGGCCAGCAGCGTTGGCAGCAATCTGCTGCCCAAGACGCCGCCGTTCCGCATCAGCATCAGACACGAGCCTTTCTATCGTGCTTGTGAGTTCAGAAACGCGTTCGTTCGCTCGCTGCAGATCTCTTCTTATTGCATCGCGATCATCGGCAATCCCTCTGAGTTCCGTCTCCAGAGCCGAAAGCTTCTCTCTTGCAGCTTCCAACTCCCGCTCTGACTGGCTGATGTAGTCGAAGCGACTCTTAATCGCCGACTGCAGGGAACGCAAGAGTTCAAATCCCCCCGTCAACGTTGAAATACAGCTTTCCATATCGTGTTGAATTCTGTTGAACTCTTCAGGTCGCTGAACACTGGGCGCTTTTGCGATGGACATTTCGTGCCCCTCAGCGGTCCTAACCGGTACGAGTTCGGGGCCTGTCTTTTCTTGAATTGGCGGTTGCAACACTTGAACCTGTTTCTGAAACTGCTCTCGTAAGGCGGTCGGCCACTTCTTCATATCAATCAACACCTTCTCTTCAAGCTCATTTACTGATCCATTCTGGGAGCCCTCGGTCTTGGCGACGAGGCCAAGAATTGCAGCAGCCAACCGAGATCGCGTCATTGCTCCAATGGAGAGACTATGATCGGTCACAATCTCGAAAAGAGCGGAATAGATCCGCATTACCTCAGAAAATGGTGCACCATCATATGCAATCGACTCAAAACGAATTTGTTTGTCTCCAAAGAGAACCGTCGCGAGCACCTGGCGAGATTCCTTATTTACGGATTTCCTACCCTTTGGAATCAGCAGCCCGAGCCATTCGAGGGCCGTCCCCCCATCGTCATTGATAACGGCTCCCGCGACGAGGGCAAGCCTACGATAAGAGCGTTCGGAAGTGACTGTTCCTATCCACCGTTTAATGATTAATTGTCTTTCGTAGTTCATCTTTGCCCAACTGGAAGAAATCCCTTCCGCAATCGCCTCAGATTGCAGGTTTTCCAGCAATTCGATCGTGGGCTTGGGATCGAGGGCGGGATTGCCCCAAATTGCTGCTACCAAAGATGACGCTTTGGTGCGACTATCGGCGTCCATCCTGCCCTTCTTCGCTCGGGCTTGTGAAGCCAACTGTTCCAGCTCCCCCATCTCGTCCATCGGTTGCTCCTAGTTGATAGACCCACCATTTACGACCACAATGCCAAGTGACTTTTGCTCGAATTCCGCATCCTCTGCAAGAGGGGAAATATCAGTAATGCCAATACCGTCCAATGATACCTTTCCAAGAAGCGCTCCATTTTTAAATGATTTCATGAAAGATTCAGCCGGCTGAATGGTTGTGGCACGTCTGTGCTTGCCATTTCCGCTGCTTTGTCGAGTCGCCCGGATTTGTAGAATGCAAGCTGCAATAACGCAGAGCCGACTGTTCGGATCGTTTCGTCAGCAGATCGAGAAGCCAATGATAATTCCCGAATTGCACGGAGCCAACTACGCCCACCTTGCCGGCTGCCGTCCAGATACTGAAGAAATCCCTCAGTCAATTCCTTCCCGCAATCCCGTGCGTTGATCGCTCCCGCGGAGCTGTCGGCCACTCCCGATAAGATTTCATTTCTCCAGTGCGACAACAACGCCCGCATCTCAGCCTCTGTTGATGCTACGGGAAATGGCGCTGACCTTGACACAGCGCGAGGCACCGGGAGTTCCGGTATCGCTTCCTGCGGCAATTCGCCGGACGAGAAACCGATCTCGGTCCTGTCCGGAAGAGGCGAGCTTTCTATCCAGCCCCCAAATTCAAACGCACTTGACGAAATCACCAATGCCCCGGCAGCACGATGGGTTCCATCGCCATCTAGAACAGAGCCGAATCTGTCACTCCAGGCAGTCACAGCCCTCTGCGGCCAATCGATACCCTTCTGCACATAAAAGGCCCTGCGGCTGATCGCTTGTTTCCCCCTTTTCACTTCAAACAATAGCTTCGTATCTCTAATGAGGTCAGCGGGTAGATGGAACACCAAAGTCGCACACGTTCCAAGGAACTTGTCGTTACAAAATAGCTCAGCATCTGGCTTTGCTCCTGACACAACTATGTCGGGCAAGGAGAAGCTGAAGTATGTGTTTGCAGAACTGGTGATGCCGCCTTTGAAACTAATTTGAACTGTTTGGGGGAATGAGAGTATAGGAAAAGCGTCCCTGACCAGCGCGTCATCAACCACACGTTCCACATAGTACAATTGCCATCCGATCGGGAGGCCGTAGTGAATACCTAGTCGTGTGAACCCAATGCAATCCCGCTGTCCCCATTCTTCAATTAGTTCCTTACAATCGCGCCGCGAGAGCACCAACAACGGGGTTTCTGGGATTAAGCGCTGAGCCTCGACATATCCAGCGAGTCCCTCTGTCGCTCCGCTCATCAGCAATCGAACAGGGCTTGTTATCAGGCTGAAACGCCAGCCTCGATTTATTTCGCGCAATCGAACTCCACTGCACCAGTCCAGAGCAGCCGCATCGAAAACGTTGCCATCTTCAGAATGTAGAGGTGTGGACCAACCCTCGCGAAACTCATTGCATACATAGTGCTCGGTACTACCTGTTAACTTAAGAGTGAGACCATCTTCAGGAAACTCGTGACGAGTACGACATATCAAGCTCATGTTGGCCGTACCAGAGACCTCATCCGGCTCTTCGCACCAAAGGCGTGCTGTCCCAAAAACACTGGTTTGGCGATGTTCGTCCTTATTCCGCACCACCGTGCCATCCCATTCCGCGAGTTGCTGTAGAGCCGCGTCAATTAACGCTTCAAATGCTTCCTCATGGGTGCCACGCTGTTCAAGTATTTTCAGAGTTGTACCGCGAAGACCGGTTCGTCCATGTCGGATGAGCAGTTCACTAAACAACAGTTCGGACGGCGCGGAAGTCGGATCGAGGGCAGCATCGGCGAAGATTGCAGGCAGAGCTTGTCGTTCCAGCTCCGTTAGAATCGTTTGCGAAATTGGGATACCGACGTGGATAAAGCGGTTGGTAACTTGCGCCTTAAATATTCCAAGGTTTCCGCCCTGATCGCGTTGACTCCAAGACTCCAGGTCGTCCCAGAGAGCGCGCATTTCACCAAAGCCGACGTAGGTCCCAGCGACCGGATTCTCTCCCAGCAATTTCCGCAAACGCGGATAGTACGCTTGCGGCGCAAATTCACGCCCCCGACCGGTACCAGCTGCCAGAACAAAGAAGGCAAGATAACCGACGTATGGTGGATACTTCAATTTTCGGCGTCTCCATCCGGCGAGCGTTTGTCCAGCTCGATCACAAATGCCGCCATGCGTAACCCACGGGGGCCCACTCTTAACAGCCCCAACAAAATCTGCAAGTTCTTTATCGCCAGCCTTTCCTACCTCTCGAATAACCTCATTTGTTACGTAGAGATAAACACGTCGGTCCTTCATCTCCGAAGTAAAGAAGCACGCGGCAATTTTGTCATTCCAATTGAGGTAATCCATTTCGACCAAGGGCTAACAATATGGACTACCGATTTTATCGCGCAATTGACATTACGTTGGACATTCGTGATTTCTGGGATTGATACGTCCCCGGAAGACCCCCTCTGGCTTTGGTCGGCTTAAAATCGAGGGCGTTCTGGCTGCGCCCCTCGTTTGCTCTCCAGGCCTGCGGAATTTATGAATGGACATCGTCCAGCCAGCTTCTTCAAGATTCCGGCAAGATGCCGACACATGAATCAAAACTAAACAGAAGCGACGCACAAACCGTGGTCGCCACAAATAGGAACATACTGTGTGGCATGGAGATAGCGCCCAGGTTCACTTCCAGGAACGTTTTCAATCCCCGTTCTATAAGCTCGTCCCTCACTCCACTCTAGCAATCCCAAACGGAAGGCTTCGCATCTTTCCCCACTTCATCCTCTTCCGGGTGGGCGCCGCTTAGCCGCGGCTCGGACGGGCGTCTCGGACTGCGCCGGTTTCGCGCCAAACCATAAAGCCAAGCGCGGTTTGGCACTCACCGCGCTTTCACTCACGCCCTGCCACCCTCCTTCGGCCTCCGTTCTGTCCCTTTCGCCGTTCCCGTCTTGTTTCTTCCCGCTGCCGCTCAAGTGAAGGAAGAAACAAGCCAGAAACGGCAGAAAGGGAAAAAACATGAAATTAGAAGAAGTCAACAAACGAACCAAAGAGGCCGTCGATTTCCTTGTCGCAGCGCTGGAGTCCGGTCACAGTGAAGTCCTTACCGCATATCTCGGAGCAATGGCCAAGTTTCGCAACTACAGCTTCGGCAACATCATGCTCATTGCGAGGCAGAAGCCAGATGCTACTCACGTTGCCGGATATCGCACTTGGACTTCGCTTGGCCGCTTCGTCCGACGTGGAGAAAAAGGCATTTTCATTCTCGCTCCGATGGTCGGACGGCGAAGTACGAAGGATGTAGCGACCGACGAGCGAAGTGAAGACGTAACAACTGAGGGCCAGCGAACGCTGTACGGATTCCGGGCCGTCTACGTTTTTGACATCAGCTCAGACCGAAGGCAAAGAGCCTTCCAACACTGACCGAAGTCAATGGCGACGCGAGCGGATACCGCGAACGTCTGTTCAAGTTCGTGGAGTCTCAAAGCGTCGAGCTTAGCTTCTCCGAGCAAATTGCTCCCGCGAAGGGTCTCTCGCATGGCGGGAAGATCACGCTGCTATCCGGGATGCAGCCAGCCGAGGAGTTCTCCACGCTCGTGCATGAGATCGCCCACGAAATGCTCCACCGTGGCGAACGTCGAACGATGACGACCAAGCAAGTCCGCGAGACCGAGGCCGAAGCCGTGGCCTTCGTGGTTTGCCAATCGGTTGGGCTTCAGAACGGAACCGCATCCCAGGACTACATCCAGCTTTGGCACGGAGACGCCAATCTCCTGCGCGAGAGCTTGGAAGCCGTTCAACAAACCGCTGCCGTGATCCTCGGGGGCATTGCCCCCGAGCCGGCGGCACTCGCGGCAGCCGCCTAACGCGAAACGGTCCGCCGACTACATCAGCCGAAAAACTGCCGCCGCGCAGGTCCTTCGGACCTGCGTGGCTTGATTCGGATAAGTGCGCAGCGTCGCAAATGGTGCATCTTCTCAACAGGCCGACTGCCGCACGAAAATATGCATAAAACATTAATACTTTTTCCCCACTGCGGGCTCCTTTACTAGATATAGGGGACCATCTGGCCCTAAAAAACCGTTTCCGGGCTCCGGGCCAGGTTCAGGCTTTCCTAACAGTGGTTAAACCACCATCACGAGGGCTTTATCGAATGACGCTCAAGAAAAAACAAGCTGAGATGCGAGCCCGCATGAAGGCTCTGAAATTACCAAGGGGCAAATCTTGCACAGGCACTCAGTCGGAGCGAGCGACTGAGCAAGCGAGCGCCAAACCTGATTCCAAGAACACGTTGGTCGAAGGACCTCCAACAAAGAAATGCGAGACGTGTGGCCGGGAAACGCCTAACCCGAGGTTCTGCAGCCGCTCGTGCGCCGCCGCGACGAACAATGTGTCGTTTCCAAAGCGCAAGCCGGAGGGCGAGTGTGAGCGATGCTGGACAGCAATCCGTCGAAGCAAACGATTCTGTGAGGCTTGCCAAGCAATTATCAATACTGAGAAGGTCGAGCAGGAGCGTCGTCTGGAAGAAAACTACCAGAGTTGGCTCACCCCGAATGGCGAAAGAAGAGAAGGTCCAGTAATCCGGATGTCTGTCAGGAAAGCATTTAAGTCCGAGCCATGCTCGCCTGGCAAGAAGCTCACCCGCGAAAACACGGCAGGTGAACTGATCGATCAACTGATTGGGATTTGTTTCGCACAGCCTCCTTATCTTCGCAAGGCCGACGCGATGAGGTACGTGTCACTACTCAACGAACTAAAAGTATTCGAGTGTCTCGCCCTGTCGCCACAAGGCAAAAGCAAGACGCTAGTAAACAACATTTCGATACGACGTTTGCCGTTTGCGCTGGAGCAGTGGGTCAATTCATATTTTGGAAAGGCACACCACCCGATGATGCCGGCATACGCCATGGACACAGGCCGACTGATCGAGTTCCATGTCGTAGGCTCCTACCAGTCTGAGTGGGAACTTGAAGAGATTGTTGAGGCAGGCCAGAATGTATGGCATCTCGGCACCTTCGAATCACCATTCCGAAAATATTTCACCACACGCTTCGGCGGTTTACGCGTTCTTTGTCAGGTTCCTGAAACCGAACACTCTATCGATCAACAAGAGTGGATAAGAACCCTTCAACCGAAAGACAAGTTTTTGGTTCGCATTGAGCGCTGTCATCTAAGCGCAGGTTGGGGTGGGAGTGGCTTCGACGTAATCTGTAACGACTCGGATCTCGACTGCGATCTCATGAGCGAATTTTGTTTGACCGGAGCATTGTTCGTTCGTGAGACTGCCAAAGCGACCTCTACGCTCTTTAAAGCGGATGCATTCACCGTTGCTTCTACAGAATCCGAGGCGACACACAAGTTTTCCGTGTCTGTGCCGGCGCGCTGGATCACACATGCGGTCATCCGGTCGGATCGCGAAGACGTACTTCTACCAGTTCCGCGATGGAGCCCGGATGATGTGAACCCAGTCTCAACAAAGATTCCCTAACATTCGCTTACAAATCAGTTGCACCATGCAGGCGCTCTCTTCCGGCGGGCGTAGAGTTCAATCTTCCACATGTGAGAGTCCGGCATTCGGACGACCATACCTTGGCCCCATTCTCCGGTGCGGATTCTCAGCGAAAATAGCGCGCGCATCCTCGAAATTGTCGACCGATGAATACACGAATCGCTCTGCGAATCCAAACTGGAGCGAGTTCTGAAATCGGACGTGCTCTCTTTCTATGGCCACTGCCGTGCCGTATTCTAGTGCTCGAAGGTACGGGCCAGCATATGCGTGACTGAATCCCATGCGCCGGGCAGCGTCTTCCAACCTGCTGTAGACGACACCAATCGTTGGGCACATGTGAGCGAGGACCAAGTTCTTGCTGATTGGCAGATAGACTTCGATGCCCGGAACGGCCAAGCCCAGAGTTCCGCGAATGCCATCGCCCGGATTGACCGAGTTTTGCAAAGCAACGGGACTGTCTCCAATGCAGAACGTTGATGATCCGTCGGTACGGTACAGAACGATGTGTTTCCGCTGAAGCTCGTCAACGAGGCACGATGCAATCCCCAGGATGGTCAGAAAGCGATTTCTCGTGTTCAGTACCCGGCTCATCCAGCCCCAATTGCTTTCGAACGTTCTCCGAGAGCTCGCCCCCACTCAATCGCGTGACCACATTCGTGATCTGTCGCATCATGTCCTGCGAGCGCTCGCTAAAACCTTTCGTTCGCACCATTTGCAAGGCGGTAAAACCTGATAGCCAAATGCGCTTGTCCTCGTCAATGCCCGCAAGACTCCTCCGATCACGTATCTCCCTGATGATGGGAGCCGTCGCTTCCTCGATCTTGCGAATGGTCTCGTCCAGCTTGGCAGAGCCACGAATGTTGTAGAAGCCGTGCTCGGATGCGACCTTGTCAATCGCAGTCGTAAAACTCTTGCTTGTTGTCTTGTCGAATGCCCAAATCTGGGCTTCATTTCCGGTGTGAAATCCACGCAAAAGGAACTGCGGAACGTAGTGCTGGTTCGTGTCGGCGATGTCTGCCATCGGGATAATTATGCACGATGCCAGACTCTAGATTTCTAATGTGATTGGTGAAACAGTTCGTTGGAGCCATTCCGCTCTATACAGCGGTTGGGACAGTCAGTTCCGCCATGCCGCACTTGATAAGAAACTGTGCGGTTGTTTCGAGTTGATTGTGGAGGCGCGACGAGTCGGACTTGGCTGGCCTGGGAACGTAAACGACCATTCCTTGGCGTGCCCGCGTAAGCAAAACTCGGTAGCCATTCACCCGATACTTGTGTTTCTGGAGGTCTTTGTTCGCTTTCCACGTCTTTCCGTTGAAGTTGCGACTGAGCCAATCGGTTCCGCTCCAGAGAAGATCCTCACCCCAGCAGACACCAATCCAGTCGAGTTCTAGTCCTTGAACCTTGAACTGAGTTGCCGCCACCTCCAGTTTGGAGGAGGCTCGCACATCGGTACAATATTTATGATCGCACCATGACTCTTCGCACGAGTCGCGATCAAGAAACCATCTCTCCCATTCGAAGCGCTCTTGAAAATCAAAGGAAGTTTCGAGTCCATCCGTCCGGAGCCTAGCTGCTCCAGAGCTAGCGACCAAGCCAGCCCTCGTCAAACCTCTGCGTTTCTCACGTAGCCACTGGCGGACAGCAGAAATGTCTCTCGACACTACGGGAGGACTGGACATTTGCTTTGCGATGTTCCTTGCTGCAGAGTCATCTCCGCCGAGAAGGGCATCCACCCACTTGGACATATGCGTTGCCCGTATTGAGCGATTGCTGACTTTCAAGTGAAAATTGTCAATTGTCGAAGTCTGTTCCGTGCAGTCGACGCCTTCTGCGAATAAAGAGAATGAACCACCGGACCTGTCATTTAGAACTTCGGGTGCTGCATATACCTTCCAGTCTTTGAAACTTTGAAGCGCGACACCCCATTCCGGCAGGCCGGCTTCGCCACGATTTATTTCCTGGCCTCCGCCGACTAGGCAAACCAGTACGCACCATCCTGTGTGACGATTCATTACGTCCATCATCATGTGGGCTTCTGACACTGCTGGCCTCTTAGCGCGCTCGTTCTGTTGGGAATCCCATGCCCTCTGAGCCTCATCGAAAACAATGACTCTTTGTGCCGGCGTAGGCGCCTGTTCTTTGTAGTGATCATCCGCGAAACGATGAACGCTTTGGATAAATGCGTACACTGCTGTCTCAGCCGCTCTACGAGTCCGTCGATTCCCGGAAATATGAGCCCGGCGAACGTCATCGCGGATCAATGCCTCTCGCAAGATCTTCACCAGTGGTCCATTTCCCGATAAGAACGAAGCTGTGTCTCGAATGTCCGAGTGATGCACGGCGTTCAGTCCGACGAGAGTCTTCCCTGAACCAGGGACACCGGTAATGAAGCAAATTGCCTTTTCGTCTCTTTCGCGAGCTGTACGTACTATGGCAGTCAGAGATGAAATGGCTTTGTCGAGATCCTCCCTAGCAGCGCAGGCGTGACCAATTTCGAAGACCTCGTTCTCCGAATAGAGTCTCACTGCCGCGTCAATGATCGGGGGAATCGGATGGAATATTCCTGCGTCCCACGCTGTGGGATCAATAGCTGGCGAACGAAAATCGTTTTCTTCCCGAGCGATACTGATCAATAAGTTTCCAACTGCTCCAGTGGTGGCTTGGCGACAGGGCCGCACAACATCGTCAGCGAAGGGCCGGGGGCCAGCCTTTGCTACATGCCCATCGGAGATGACCATCGGAACAATCGTTTGATGAGCGCTAGGCGCATGAAAACAAGCAAGCTGGATTGCATAGTCATCGACCTGCCGTTCAGCCGTGGTAGCTGAAAGCCCCGTCTTGGTTTCGATCGCAACGATCACATTGTGCATTAAAAGCACTGCGTCAATGCGTTTCCCGACACGAGGTATCGGATATTCCAACAGAATTTCGAATCGCGCAGCCTCCGGTAGTTCCGAAATCAGTTGCCGACATCCCTGAACCAATGGCGAAAGTTGCAGTTCCCAAGCTTCAACGGCTTCAGGCGAGAGCGGGAACTGAGCTTTGCGATTTGCAACGGCGAGGGCTCCGATAATGGAACTTTCAGTGTCGTTGACGAAGGTTCCGAGTGGCGCTCGGTAGTAAGCGGGCATTGCAAGAAAGAATGCCAGGTTCCCGTCCCGGGTCCACTTCGAAGTTTGCAAACCAAAGGCCTGGGGGACGGGTAGAGAGAACTCTTGATCCCGAGCAATCACTAACCGAAACGGGGATAGCTAGCTGTTGCAGAGACGATAGGGAGGTGCTAGCGAAAATTACGGTACATTTCGTGGCTGTCAAATTTGTTGTGGTCGAACAGATCGTTCGATCACATTTCGGTTCCGGCAATTGGCTCTTGTTGGGTCGCGAGCAGTTGCTTTCGGTACTGTTCCTCATAGGAAACAGCACCGACTTCGGCGAAGGTAAAGGACAGCTTCTCGGCGCTTCGCAGCTGCCTGCTTGCGATTTCGGCCGCATGGACATCAAACAACGCGATGTTTTTCCCGTTACCAACTTGGCTGGTGTACATAATTCCGCCGTATCCTGCCGCCCTAAACGCTTCCGCAATGTACTGGGTCGGCGCATAATCTGCTACGTCTTCGGCTTGAAATACTGGCAGGGAGAATGCCTCGTTGAGGACAGTACCAGCTATTGCTCTCCAACTGCTCCTGGGTCTTGATATCGAGATCAAAGGTGGCGCCCAAGGTGCAATCAACCACCGTGACCTGCTTCAGCAGGACCAGCTGAGAAATTGTGAGGACAGAACCGGCCCAAGGACGAGTCTCCATCATCGCGGTCTCGGCATTCGTTGCCATGTATAGACATGGAACGCCTTTTGGGTTCACGCGCCCTTCGTAGGCTCTATCTCTGAGCGGTTTCATGCGCTCGATCGCGAGCGGTTTAATGGAGTCAAGGAAGAAGACGTCGTCCGGATGTACACCTTCTTCCGCAACGTAGCCCTGCGCCGCACGCCATAGAACCTTGCCTTGTGGCATTGTGGACGTCCGCTTCCTACTGCTCTCCACAACAGCGTCCAGGAACTCATGCTGTCGCGCATCCAAAACGTATCGGGATTCGCGCCGAATGTAGCGCGCAAAATCCTCGTAATCTTCGCTGGTACGAAACATCCTCAACCACTCCGTGTCCTCGCCTTCAATCTGGGTATTTGAATCCAAAGGCGCAGGCTCTGACATGATCATAGACGCCTACTCGGGAAATACGAGAATGATGCCCCCGATTGTCTTGACTTAAGGGGTAAAATAACCCAGCCACTTCCTCTGCAGGGTCCTCCCATGCTGTCGCATTTCTCTGCATTCCCGCCTTTGAGCGAATCCCCACTGGAGGTGTCTGATGTCTGTCCAAACAGCCAATCTTTTTCGATCGATCTCGAACGCCGCGTGGTCCTTCGGTAGAAACATCAATTCAATCTTGCCGCACGGCAAATTGCCTCAACCGTCTTGGGCGCCGAGTCCGCTGCCCAGAAGTTGGGAGCGGGTCCCAATGGCGACGGGTGTTCCAAGGCGAACACTATCACTCTGTCCCGATTGCAATCGTGAAGCAGTAGAGGGCGTGATCAGAGGTGAGGCGAGTCTAGCCGATTTCAGGGATCGTCCCGGAATCATCGAGGCCGAGATCCTGGAGGAAGCAGGGCGCATTCTCATGCGCAAGGCCTGCGAGAAGCATGGTCCTTTTGAAGACGTTCTTTCGAATCATCCGGCTTTCTTCAAACGGATGGAGAGCCTCGGGTTTGGCAAGGACTTCAACTGTGCCGGCGACGAAATGGTTCACAATCACGGCGCAAACAGTATCAGGACAGGACGCGGTACATATTTAATCGTCGACCTTACCAACCGCTGCAACATGTTCTGTTCGCCCTGCTACATGGACGCCAACGCCGCCGGCTACGTCCACGAATTGGATATGCAGGATGTGACCGCTGTGTTTGAAAGAGCAAAGTCTTTCAAACCGCAGCGAGAAATTAACGTCCTGTTCTCCGGCGGAGAAGCAACGCTTTCACCAATATTCCTGGACGCAATCCAGCACGCTAAGAGCGTGGGCTTCCATCGGCTTCATGTCGCGACCAATGGAATTCGCTTTGCTCAAGAGAGAGAGTTTGCCGTTCGGGCGAGGGCTGCCGGGCTTCACGGCGTTTATCTGCAATTCGACGGGGTCACCGAAGAAAAGAATAGTCACCGCGGAATCGGCAACTATATGGAAACCAAACGCCGCGCTCTGGACAACATCGCCGCGGCCGGCATGAAAACCACCCTTCAGGTAACCGTGGTGAACGGATTGAATAATGATGGGGTTGGCGACATCATTCGATTCGTTGCAGATCACATCGAGAAGATCCACGGGATCATCTTTCAGCCGGTGATGTTCTGCGGCCGAGATGAAGACATTTCCGCTGACGAGCGCTATGCGAAGCGGTATCCGGTTTCACAGATCGCATACGATTTGCAGGCTCAGACTTCATTCGGGTGGGAGCCGATGCGCGACTGGTTTCCCGGTCTCTGCCTACGGAGCATTCGCGCACTTGTGCGACATCCTCCACCCGAATGCTGAGCTGGGAAGTCTGTTCAACGATATACATCCCGACCATGGGATGTTCTCCCCGATTCTGGTCAACGCTCGTACAAAGGAGATCGTGCCGGTCGCCAGGTTCTTCGACGTGGAGCAGTTTGTCCGTGACATCGTCGAGATCGCTGACTCTGGCAGAAGGCCGGCGATTATCAAATCGATGGTCCTCCTTTCCTTGGTACGCAACTTCGAGTCTGACGATGCGCCTCCAGATTTCGGTATCGCCCAGCTTCGGGGGTTGTTTGCGGACTGCGTTTACCGGGTTGCCGGCAGCGGGCCGAACTGGTCCGAGCAGGCATATGCCTACAACGGCGTATGGAGACTTGTGATGGTCAGCCCTATGGCTTTCCAAGACAACTCCAACTACGACCTGGCGACCATTTCCCACTCCACGACCCCAATGGCGACCCAAGAGGGTGAAATCAATTTTTGCGCCTATAACGGAGGCGGCTGGCGGAGGATCGTGGAGAACCTCCACCAGACGGCGAGCGTGGCCGAATGGAATAGGACGCATGGCCGGCATCCGATTTACGCCAAGGGCAAAGAGGTGGGCTTGGGTGCTCAGGGTGCTCCAAGGACCGACCTGGTTCAGATCGAACGCCAGCAAACTACGGTTTGAGCCCTGGTACCGGGTTCCAAGCTGTGGGTTTCTGGGAACAGACGGCTCCCGAAACTCTCACGAGTTTCGGGAGTTTTCTAGACCGAGCGGATGCAGTTCCGTCGTTCTGGCCCAGACTGTTCTGAGGTTGAGTTCAAAACGCTGCTTCGCAGCGGCTGAAGAATGACACGTCACCCCAGAATGGGAGCTGCAGGCTAACTTTTGGTTACCGTCCGCGAACTATTTGAAAACGCAAGAGATTGCGTCGTGGTGACGTTTAGGAAGACGAGTCCATGGTCAAGCCGAATCTGCGCACCAAATCCATAGGAACAAAGGTCAGCGAAGAGGAATTCGCCCGGCTGGAGCAGGCAGCTCAGAAGGCCTCGAAGACCCTGGGCGAATGGTGCCGGGAGGTGATGCTGGCCAGTGCGAACGGCCAGCCGGAGAAGGTGAACGGAACCGGGGGCGAAGCCCATGCGGTCATGGCTGAGGTGGTGGCGCTTCGAGCGATCCTCCTGAACGTACTTTTCAAGCAAGCGAAGGGCGAACCACTGACAGCCGAGGAGATGCAGCGGCTGATCGACCGGGCTGACTCGGACAAGCTGAAAAAGGCACGAGAAAGGCTGGACCAAGCATCAGTTTCCAAAGCGAGTTGAGATGACCAACGTTTTTCGGAGCGTCTTTAATAGTCCAGTCGGTCCGCGCGGCGAACTACGGAAGGTTCCCAGGACTGGGGGTGAAAAGTGAATCGGTTATTGGGTCGACGGGAATCGCTGGGCCTGTCAAAAAATTGGCTGTGGCCGACTCTTGTGGCTTTAGTCCTAGCTTTCGTCGCGTGGATAGGAATCTTCACGTACCAAAGCGTTGAGGTCTGGACGCCATTGCAGCAGTGGTACTGGGTTCAATATTCGATCAGCAAGGATTTTCCCAATCCGGGTGGTACCTACCAAGTGCTTTCGAAATTGGACCGACAAGGGCAACACAGCATGGCCACGGACGCGGACGTGATGCCCGCCCCCTTGGAGATATGGCCCTCGTTTGCGCTCACGGCGAAGGCACGGCAGGCGGGAGCGGTTGCTCTGAAGGTTGACACGGTGCATTACACGAACGCGCAAATGAACCGGATGCTTGCTGAGTTGATTTATGCGGGCCAGTCTCCCGGTGATCTGATCTGGCCAGCGTGGGCTGGGGCATTGGGAGTGTTTGTGCTCAGTCTTTTACTCGCAGTCTTATGGAGGAACCGGGCACGACGCCACAGCGAAGAAGATGGACGTAGGCTCAAGGGCCCTGAGATGGTCACCGTCAAGGAATTCAATAAAAAGACTGGAGCGGATGGCATTTCCTTCCTGACAGAGAGGGGACGAGAATCGCTCTCGATTCCGCGCTCGTTAGAGAGTAGCCACATGATGATGATGGGAGACACGGGCGCCGGAAAAAGCGTTTTACAGCGGCGGGTGCTGATGCAGATCGCCGAGCGGGGCGAGACGGCCATCGTGTATGATCCTGCGCTCGAACACACACCGCAATTTTTCAATCCTGCCCGCGGCGATCTTATCCTGAATCCCCTGGACGTGCGTTGTCCTTACTGGTCGCCGTCCGATGAAGTGATGCATGAGGCGGAAGCGCTGACGCTGGCAACATCGTTGTTCCCCGATAAGCCGCACGAGAACACATTCTTCGTCGAAGGTCCGCGAAAGATCTTCGCACACTTGCTCACGTTGAAACCGACGCCTGAGGAACTGGTCAGATGGATGAGCCACGAGGAAGAACTAGATCGTCTCTTGAAAGGCACCGAACTGACGGCATTCATCTATCGCGGCGCTGGCCCACAGCGCGGTGGTGTGTTAGGTGCGCTCAACATGGTTGCTGACAGTTTGAAGCTCTTGCCGAAGGAGAGTGAGACGAAGCAGAGATGGACAACCGAAGAATGGGCACGACAGCGTAGTGGCTGGATATTCCTGACCTCGACTCCTCGATTCCGCGAGCGGCTATTGCCCCTCATGAGCCTATGGCTGGACACGTTAGTGCTGCGATTGATGAACCAGGGCGATCCCTCGTTGCGTCACGCATGGTTTGTGCTTGACGAGCTCGCGAGTCTGCAGCGACTGCCGCAATTGCACACTGCGCTGACCGAGAATCGCAAATCCGGGAATCCCGTCGTGATCGGTTTCCAAGGCCGGAGCCAACTTGAAGTACGCTACGGGCACGAAGCTGAGTCAATGCTGTCGCAGCCGGCCACCAAAATCTTTTTGCATACCAGTGAGCCTCGTGCAGCGAAGTGGATCTCGGACACGATTGGCGAAGTGGAAATGGAACGCGTTAAGGAGACGGTAAACACGCAACCTCTCACAATTGCCAAGTCCAAGAGCTATCACAATGAAAGGCGAACGGAGCCGCTAGTGCTCCCATCGGAAATCAGCGGGCTACAGCGCTTGCACGCATTGCTTAAAGTCGACAATCTGGTAGTGCCTTTCAGCTTTCCATATCTCGCTCCCGTGAAAACGCAACCCGGTTTCATTCCAAGAGAGATCACACCGCGGGTGGTGGATATCGGCAAACGGACGCCGCAGCCGAAAACTCCGGCCGCGCAGGAGCTCACGCCGCGCGAGCCGGAGAACTCCAGTGGCATCGCGGCCGGGCAAGAACCGTACTTCGAGTGAGTCATGCTGACCATTTCCAAACCGCTGAGTGCCGGCCAGGCGCAGACCTATCACAAAGAGGAGTTCGCGAACGCCGAGGAGAACTACTACTCCGAGGGCGACCGAATTCGCGGCGAGTGGCACGGCAAACTCGCGCAAGAGTGGGGGCTACATGGTGAAGTGCAGGAGGAACACTTTCAGCGGCTGGCGAACGGTCAACATCCCTTAACCGAAGAGCAACTTGTTCGCCATCAAACAGCGCGCGAATACGTCAATGCACGAGGTGAGACGGTTAGCACCATGGAGCACCGCGCCGCCTGGGACGCGACGTTCTCGGCTCCCAAGAGCGTTTCTTTGACTGCTCTCGTGGGTGGAGACGATCGCGTACGCCAGGCGCATCGCGAAAGCGTGAAGGTAGCGCTTGGCGAAATGGAGAAATATGTCCAGGCTCGGATCGGCGGAAACCATCCGGCAGAAACAACGGGCAAATGGATCGCAGCGAGTTTCGAGCACGATAGTGCGCGACCTGTGAACGGGTACGCTGCACCGCAATTGCACACTCATGTCGTGTTTTTCAATCTAACGGAAACACAAAACGGACAATGGCGGGCCCTGCAACCCCGCGAACTGTACCGCTCGCAGCAATATGCAACGGCGATCTATCGCTCAGAGCTGGCGCTGCGGCTAAAAGACCAGGGATATGAGATTGAAAGGGGGAAGAGCGGCCAGCCGGAGATCAAAGGGTACACGCGAGAGTATCTGGACGCCTCCAGTCCACGGAGTCAGCAAATCCAGGCATACCTCGAACAACAAGGTGTAAGAGGCGCAGGCGCGGCGCAAATCGCAGCGCATCAGACGCGTGACGACAAACTGCCGGCCATCACGCACGCAGAGATGCAGCAAAAGCACCGAGACATGGCCGCGCAGTTCGGCCAGCAGCCGGAGCAAGTGATCCGCGCAGCCCATGAACGGCGAGTCGAACAAGAGCCGCCGCAGAAGCATCAGCACCTCGAATCCGCCCTGACACTATGCGCAAGAGAAGAATCTAGAACGCCACGCTGTGACCGACGAACGCGAACTGATGCGTGATGCTCTGAAACGTTCGATGGGCGAGGCGAGCTTCGCCGAGATACGAGAGAGGTTCGAAAAGCGTGTCCAGTCGGGTGACCTGATTGAAGTAGAGAGCAAATCGCCAGCCCGCGCGTTCACCACGGAACAGATGATTGGCTATGAGCGCGACAACGTCGCCGAGATGCGAAGAGGACAGAATCTGGACAATCCGTTGGTCAGTACCGAGACATGGCGTCACATCGAGGAGAAACATCCACACTTGAGCACCAGCCAACGCGCAGCGGTTGAGCAGATCTTGACGAGTCACGACAGAATCACCGGTCTTGAGGGCGTTGCGGGTGCTGGCAAAACCACTTCCCTGGCTGCTGTCCGCGAAGCTGCCGAGCATGAAGGCTACAAGGTGTTCGGACTTGCACCCACGTCGCGCGCCGCGCAGAAATTGGCAGAATCAGGCATCGAATCAGGCACCTTGCAACGTCATCTGGCCCGAGGCGAGCAACCCGACGGCGGAGAGAAGAGGCTTTACGTCCTGGACGAATCGAGTCTCGCGAGCACGAAACAGATGAACGAGCTACTGCATCGGTTGGACGGCGGCGACCGTGTGCTTTTGGTCGGTGACAAGCGGCAACATGAGGCGGTAGAAGCGGGCAGACCCTATCGACAACTACAAGAAGCGGGGATGCAAACTGCACGTCTGCATGAGGTCGTCCGGCAGAAGGAACCGGAACTTAAGGAGGCTGTGGAACAGCTTGCCCGCGGGGATGTTCACGGAGCCGTAGCGAATCTCGACCAGCAGGGCCGCGTGCATGAGATTGTGGTCCGCGAAGAGAGGCTAGGTGCAATCGCTCGTGAATACGCGCGGGAGCCTCAAGGCACGCTGGTCATTTCACCCGACAATGAGTCACGACGCGAGCTGAACACTCTGATCCACCGTGAAATGCAAGCCCGCGGCGACGTGAATCCGGAGGAACACAAACTCCGAGTGCTCGACTCGCGAAATGAGATGACCGGCGCAGATCGGCAGTGGGCCGCACAATACGGAGAGGGGGACTTGGTGCGCTATACCCGCGGGAGTAAGGTTCTGGGGATCGACCCTGGCGAATACGCGCGAGTGGATCGAGTGGACGCCCGCGAAAACCGTATCACCATCGAGCGCGAGAATGGAGCACAACAGACCTACGATCCGCGACGGCTGTCGGGTGTGGCGGTGTACCAAGAAGTTCAGCGCGAATTCTCACAGGGCGACCGCGTTCAGTTCACGGCCCCGTCGAGGGAACTACAGGTTGCTAACCGAGAACTCGGCACGATCGAACAGAGTCAGCCATTCCGGCAATCTCGAAATCCGGATGGACTCCGGTCGCGAAGTTCGATTCAATATCCGCGAGCATCCGCATCTTGACCACGGATACGCCGTGACCAGCCATAGCAGCCAGGGGCAGACCGCGGACCGAGTTTTGATTCACGTGGACACAGACAAAAGCGAACTGCTGGTTAATGACCGTTTTGCGTACGTGTCTGTTTCGCGCGGTCAATACGACGCTCAGATCTACACGAATGACGGAAGCGAGCTTTCCCGCAGCCTCAGTCGCGAAAGTTCGCAACGTACTGCAACAGAGGTGGAACGGCAACCTGCCGCACCTAATGCCGAACCACTTTCCCCACGGGGAGAGCGGCCGTCCCAAGAAGAGCAAGGGCATACTCTTGGTTTGGGTCTCGGATGAGACGCTACTGACTCGGAAAACCCAGATGCTCGGGCGGCGACAGTCCTGGGCAGTAAGAAAAGCCGAAGGTTCAAAGGGTTTCTGGACGCTCGACACCATCCTCTCGCCGACAGTCATCCTGTGTGCAGAGACCCTAAGAACTCCTCCGAACGCTGCACTCAGAAAACCTACCTATTCTTCTTGTTACGAATTCCGAACAACACGACGCGGTTACCACTTGACAGTCCAGATATCCGTGCTAAGATCGCAGCCTTCCCTCGGGGCAATCTGGTTTTACACTCTAAGACTACTTAGGAGGCACTTAATGCCGAAAGTACTCGTCGTGTTGATGGTGTCTATCCTGAGCTTGCCAGTCTTCGGTCAAGCATCGGCCGCTCCCGCTGACGACCAAAAGCCGCTGGCGGAAGTGATAGATCAGGTAACACAAGCGCTGAAGAAATATCAAGACAATCGCGGGACCGGGGCAACAAACGAACTGCCGCCACTCTCAAGCGCTGAGTTTGACTTTAAGACGACGACGGCAACTACTGGTGGTTTCACAATAAACCTTTTTATCTTCAAGTTCGGCACATCTCACGAAAAAGACGTAGTTAACGACGTCACTTACACCTACTCCCTACCCACGCCGACGAAGAGTACGAGCCTCCAGGGGTCGCATCCTCCTCCGCAACTTCAGAATGAACTGGCGCAGACGATTCAGGAAGCCGCGAAAGCTGTAAAGGCCTCTTCCACAGCAGCTGGTCTTCCGTTCAGTAAGCTCACCGTAAACGTTCAGTACGGTGTCAAGTGGGACATAAATGCGGCCGGCCAGATTCAATATTCCTTTATCACAGTTGGGCTGAGCGGTGACAAGAACAAGAACACCGTTCAATCAGTCAAACTCGTATTTGGGAAGTGAAGCTGAATAAGCGTATGGGAGTACCGAAACCAACCCTTTGTTGGCGTGGTCGCGAGTTCGCGCTTCACATCGCCGTCGTGCTTGTAGTTTTGCTCGAGATCAGCCCTCAACAACTTCGGGCGCAGTTGAAGACGATTAGTTCCGGGGAACGAACAGCCAGTGCTGTAGGTTTCAATTGCACAACTGACAAGTGTTCTGAAAGCAACACGGGATGTGCAAGTTGCGTTCGGCTAGGCGTCGAGCTGCCGGCTAACGCGTGGGTTGTCAAGACCCACTGCTACACGACCGCAAACTATCCCGATGACTATAGTCGCCACGACCCTCACGAAGCTGCCTGTGGCACAGATAATTCATGGTCACTGTTCGACTCGACGTCAGTGGTTGCGACGAACCAACACGTATTAGTCAAAACAACTTACCACAATCGTAGCCATAACCGCTCCAGGGACGTGAGGCTGGATGTAGATTGGCTGCCATTCGAGTTGGTGAAATCGGATATTGTGTTGCCGTCGAGCGTTGCCGCAAATCCCATTGAGTCTTTGACTCCTCAGTTGACCCGGGAGTTGGTTGATGAGGTTCTCTGGAGCATAGCCCACGAGGGGTGCGACGTGTTCGCCGAAGATCGGATGCAACCGTTATCTGAACTCCGAAAATGTTACACCTCCACTCAGAAGGGCCCAGAAGCCTCCGCCCGAATCAATGCAACCTCTGTGGACGACATTAAAGCTGCTACTTTGCAGGCAATTGCGAGGAGTCTGGATGAGTATGCAATCCAAATCAATTTTGATTGGGTAATGGACCATGAGGGCCGGCGGGAAGAATTTGTTGGGCTCGCTAAGGAGAAGAACTTCAAGGAGATACGTTCCATATACAAGTATCTGCAAGCTCACAATGACAAAGCATTCAATGCGTTGAGTGCCGTAAGTGACAGCCAAATTGACGATTTAGTCCATGGGCGGAATCTCGGTGGCGAACGTGTGGAGAAGAGCCAAGCACCTGGCGAGACCTCTGTCGCACTGACCGATCACATAGAGTGGTCGATAATCTATGGAGGGTGCCCAGCGTTTTCTGGCGAAAGTATCCTTCCCGCCGAGAAATTGCGTGCGTGCTTTTTAGGAGTTCAAAGAGACAATCACAATGGTGAGGCTTGGGATCTTATTAAGAGAGCCTCGCCTAACGCGATTAGCCTTGCCACAGAGCGAGCGATCACTAAGGTGAAAGAGCAATACCCCGTTGGACAGCTACTCAATCGTTTTTTGATCAAAGCGGGCGAACTCGATCATTTTAAGGGTCTAATCAGTGCACGCGAATTCGACAAGACAAGGAGGATCTACGCGTCCGCGCATAAGCAAGCAGCCGGGGTTCCTTTCTTGCTTTATGCCCTTGCGGATTCCGAAATCGCTTCCGTTGTCAACCAATATCGTGTTGATGTTGAAATTCCGAGTGACACTTCGGCGGACGATTTGGAATCGATTGCCTCATTAGTGGATACCCAGAAGGTAAATCTTTCGTCCACAACGACAGAATCTTCATTGGCTGATGTTGCTTGCGGAGGGGGAGTCTCGTTCGATTTCGGGCCGATACACCTCTCGGCGAGTCAATCATGCAAAACCCTGGTTCGTCGCGCAGCTGCTAAACAAGGACTCACTATCTCGGCGGCAGGTACGGTCACCGGGGGCGATGCCATTGAGTTGCCAACACTCCCGCGGCTCGGGGTTCCAACCCTGGTCACTTTTCGTGCGGATGTATCTTCGCATACGGCCGAGGCTGCACTATCGAGTAGCGGAACGAAGTTTGCGCCTCTTCAGCCGGCTAGGCTCATCCAGCCAGAACATGGCACCAAGCTATCTGCAGACACTGTAAAGAATTATGGAGACAACGGACTTCAATGGTACGCGTCGGCGATCGCCGCAAATCGAATCCGGCAGACCGATTTATCTCTCACGGGCTTGATCCGCGTAGGTATTGTCGACGCGGGAGTTGACACTGGACACCCGACATTGACGCCATTCTTTTGGAAATTGCCAATGGCATTGCCCAATATACCGTGGCAAAAAGGATCGATCGGGTATGACTACGTCAACGAAGTGTCTGATCCCGCCGAGGATACTACTCCTGATGTTGACGGTAACCTGGAATCTCACGGAACACACGTTGCGGGTCTCGTGACGGCACGGGGCTTGGCTTCGTGGTTGGAACCGATTAAAGCGCTCAATCTTGAAGAACACATAAAGGTGTACTGTTTGAAGATAGCCCAGGGTGCGGACGGAAACATTCCGGACTTCACCTTTCCTGGCCAAGCGCTAACAGACAGCTTGCCAAACCAAATTCACCTGATAAATCTTAGCCTCGAAGGTCCTCGAAGCCCGTTTATTAGGGACGACATAGCAAAGCACTCGTCGGATGCTTTACTTGTGCTTGCCGCAGGCAATGATCAGAAAGATCTGAATGACCAGAAGAATCTGCATTTCAATGGAACATTTAGGAACGATGACGGTACTCCGGTCAGCAACGTGATAATCGTGGCGGCGTTGATGGATGACGGCGCGCTGACGCCTGACTCAAATAGAGGGGATATCGCAGTTCAGATAGCCGCGCCGGGCAACAATATCTACAGCACTGTGCAGGGTGGCGGTTTTGACGTGATTACGGGAACTAGTCAAGCTGCACCACTCGTGACCTCCACAGCTGCCATTCTGTTGGCCGAGCATGACGCTTATCCTTCGGCGATTAAGGATCGAATACTCGCAACATGCGACTGGGATGATGCATTAAAAAAGTCGCACGTCGTAGCCGAAGGGTGCAAATTGAATATGGCGAAGGCGATTGTGTCCCAAACTGACATTGTGGAGCTGGTGACGCACGATAAAGGAGTTCCTCCGAAGTGGTTACGCGGTGCCGTAAAGAAGGAACAATTTCAGCTAGTGGATGATCAGGGACAGACAATTGACCCGCAAGAAATACAGCGAATGTGGTTTTCGGATCGGGACGGCAACGTCCGAGTTGCAGTGCAGGGGAGTGGACACAAGCCCAGCAAATTAGCGTTGAGTAAGATCGTTATCACTTTAGATCCGGGGGAGCAATGTCCCACAGGCTCGAATCCATGTGAAATAGACTCCAAGGAAGTTCAAGATATCGTTTTCAGATGGAAAGGGCAGTAGTAAGAGCGGAAGAAAGTGCACACGGCCAAATGCTCTTGACCGCACGTCGCACTGTTCTCAGATCTCAGTCATGCAAATCAACGGTGAGTGTTCAAGCGGCGCACTTTTTCGATGAGTCGGGCCAATGTTCAAGTTGGATGAATGAACGGAGAACGACAGGAACCGGCACGAAGGCTCAAAGGATATAACTCGCTGCACCCGCCATGGAGGATCGAACATTGCCCACTCGACGCTCAGTACACCTATCCAGCCTCCTCATCTGTCTGACACTATTGGCTGGATGCAAAACGAACACGGAGGAGGAACTGGCCCAGCAGCGGCTCAACGTACTCAAGGCGGAGACCGATTCGCTGGAGGCAATGAAAAAGGATCTGACCACACAGCCGGGAGGTATCACTCCGGAGCTCGACGGACCAGGCACCGTAAGCATCTTTTTATCGAAGAACCTGATTAACTCGGCCCTAAAAGGCGCGGCTGGCGTTACCCTGCCCGTGCCTAATGTCAAAGACGCAACGCTCACCATTAAGTCTGTAACCGCGGATCTGAAACTCGGCTACCCGCTCGTCACGGTCGATGCCGAAGCTACAAAGAAAGACATCGGGTTGACCGTGCAGGTCGTTGGCACCGCGCTGCTAGAGACTAAGATCGACCCAGCCGCATCACTGTTGACCGTAAATGTGCGATTAGAAGAACTTGTGCCGAGGGCGCAGTGGGGCATGTTGGATTTCAAGATTGGCGGTTTCGTTAAAGATCTAATCAAGGCGAAAGCATCGAAAGAGCTTAATAATCTTGCGACGATTCAAATACCGATAGCGACAGACATCCCGCTCGGTCTGCCGGCAAATCAGATGCCTGTCACTTTTCCCGGTGCCAAAGCCATCATTAGTACTCCGGCTTTAAACATTTTGGGTCACGTCACGGTGTCCCGCATTTTCGTGCTTCCCGACGGCTTGCACATTTACGGCCTCGTCGCCGCCAAGGTGGGACCATGAAAACTGTTCTTGCTCTCGCTCTGCTCAGCGCCTGTATGCTAAACGTTGGCTGTGCCACGAAAGACATTGCGAAAGACACCGCTACACAAGCCGATCGACTTTTGGCGCTCCAGAAGGAAGTCGAGCCCCTAGCAGCGCCTCTGCAATCCATCAAATCTGATGTGCGAGTATTCGCGTCGTTCGACCCGATCGTTGCGGCGGTCTTTGGTTTGAATGCCTTGCCTGCTGAAAAACGGACCGTGTCTTTCCAATCGACAGGCGCGAATGGGCATTTTTACGATAACAACGACCTGTGCAACAGCTACATAGAACTACAGAGCCCCGGTGATCTGAATGCTGCCGGGGCACTCTCCGCCTTTAGCGCGACAGCGCAAGAAGATGGAAGTCTCATATTGACGGCGCACGCGGACACCAGCGGCCATCTTCAGGCCCATTGGCAGTTTCTCGGTGTGCGCGTTAAGCCGTTCGGAATCGGAGGGGGTACATGCCCGCCAGGAGGTGGGGTTGGTGGCAGTATTGGAGCGACTTTTAACAAAGGACTCGACGTCAGCCTTCACGTCGGATTCGCAATGGCCGCCGACGGGCAGACACTGACTTACCAAGCAAGCATTATCAGTCCACCCAGAGTCGACGTCACGATCAGCGCGGGATTTGGAAATCTAGGGAATTTGGGAATCCCGGTCTCATTTGCTATGCCAGGAGGAGCCATTGCCTCCGGGCAGTTCCCGTTGTTGATTGCCGCAGGCGGAAAGTTTGTCGTACCCAGTGAGAAGGGGCCACGCACCTACGCGCTCGCGCTGAAGCCCGTTTCGTTCGTGGCGACGAAGGCCGGTGCCGTGGCGGAGTGGAACTCTGTGGTCGACTTCAACACGTCGGGCTCGACGCGCTGACTTCTATTTATTTCTAGGACGTGACATAGCTCCTAGGGCGAAAATGAAAATAGTGTTCCGCGCTATTTTTAAAATCTAAGGGAATTGAAAATAGCGAGATTGGCTATTTGCACGGGTGCGCCCCCTGTGGTTTCGCAATGCTTTCGTCGACAAGCGCTGGCGGACCAATCTAGAGCGTTTGAAGTCCTCTGGCCCTGCCCTGAAACAGGCTATGAATTGAGTGTCAAATCCGGTTCGGAATGGAGACAGTCGGCTTCTCGACGCTAGCTCCCATTTAGCCAAAACCAGTTGAATGAATTCTTCGGCTCTGTCATAGGAATTTTCAGTCTAATTTCTGACGCTACAGGTCGCCTGTGCGGATGAGAACAGATCCGTCCGGTTCCGTTTCGCCGTCTAAATATTTCTGCCGCGCTTTCAGCTCGATTGCCTGACGGTTGGCTGTGAATACCTCCAGTTTGTCCTTCTCGTCCCCGTGAAAGTGATCGTCGATGGCTTCTCGGCTGATAACGCACCGCACGCGGGTTTTCCCGTCCTGTCCCCAGAATATGACGACCATGCGGTCGAAGTCATATCGCGCTCCCGGCTCCGGGAATCTCAGATCGTGTTGCTCAAGGGACCATCGCACCCGCTTCGCCACGAACGCGGCGAACGGATTGATGTCCAGCTCGATGCTGGCGCTGTCCAGTACCTTCAGGTAAGTGTTCCGATCCCTGACGCGGATCACCGTCCAGGGATAGCCGCCCGAGGCGAGCATCGCGTTCATTACGAAGCGCGCCATCCGTCCGTTGCCGTCCGGATAGGGATGGACGTAACCGAACAGCCAGTGACCGAGTACGGCGCGCACAGAAGGCTCAGATTCCTTTTCGAGCATATCGAATAACGCCGGCATGGCCTCGCGCACCGACTCCCACCGCGGCGGCACGAAGCGCGACGTGCGCAGATAGACGGGGTTGTTACGGTATCCGGCCAACGCTCCGGCTTCGATCAGGCCCGCGGCAACGCAGGGCTGGAACAGTTCGCGGTACCACTCGTTGTGCGCTTCGCGCACGAGGGTGCCGGCGTTTCCACCCGCAATCACTTCCGTGACCGTCGCCTTCACCTTCTGGAATGCCAGCCAATAGCCCCGCGCCGCTAGTGCGTCCCGGCTCTTGCGATCGTCCTCGTGATGTTCCGGGTCCCAGCCGCCCCCCCTCACCCGGTCGATCAGCGCGGGCGTGACGGAGTATCCCTCGATGGACAGCGAGTGATACGCGTCACTCTGATAGATCTCATCGATGAAACGCAGATAAGCATCCTTGTCCTTCGGCGGTCCGGGTGCCGCCGGGAAATTCTTTATCACTGCGTCGCGCATCGATTCCCACATCATGTGCATGCGTCCGACAATGGGCGATACCGCGCGGCTCTGTGCGCCGAATGTCTGCCCAGCCTCGAACGGATTGTTCTCGCGCACATCGTAACCGGCGCTTTTCATCGTTCTGACGATCTCATCCGACAGTTTCGGCCGGTCGGTCGCCCGGAACGCCCCGGCGAGATAGCCCGCTTTCGCAGAGTGGCCGCCGTTGAGAAGAAGTCGCAGCAGGTCCGACGCGTCCGCGAGGCTGCCCAGCACAACCTGCACCTCGATGGGGTTCCGTGCGAAGAAGGATTCCGGCACTCTTACAAGCGCCGCGACAGGCGAGAAAAGCCGCAGGCCGTCCCTTACCGCGAGATCAGCTGCCGCTGGCATCTCGGACACCTTCAGGTCGTAGAGCGAGGTACCGAACAGAAGGTTGATCGTGTTGTTGGTGCCCTTCGGGCTGCTGACCACCACCTGGGGGGGAATGACCGTTCTCTCGCCGTGAAGCAAAAGCGATTGCTCCGGCGCCAGATGCCACTCCTCGCCAAAGCGGTCGTTGCAGTAACGCGCGCAGAATTCCCAGAATGAGGCGTACCATGGGGTGCTGTCGCCCGCGCGCGCACTGGGGCTAGAGGAGATCAGCCAGCCGCGCATGACTTCTTGGACAAAGCCGTTGGCAAGCAGACGTTCGCGGTTAATGCGGCTCAGGTCATCCGATCGGAACACACGTCTTCCGTCATCCTGAAGCACTTTGAGGGCATCGAGAGATTCAGCTAGCTTCTCATTCGGCGTTGCCATGGACTTCCTCTGCCCCGGGTGGCTACAAGTGTTTAATGCTGTGCAAATGCAAGTATATAATGCTGCGTTAATACAAGTCAATAATGCTGTGTTGACACAAGTATTTGATGCTCACTTGGAAAATGTACTCAAAATAAAGACACTTAAAATGTCTCCGGGCACGCAATCACTGACCCCCCTTTCTTCCCAAGATCGTGCTTGCTTGCCCTTCCTGATAGCCGCGTCAACACCCAGTATATTAGGTTAGTCTGCTGCATCTCGCGTACAAACCTCGTATATTAGGTGTATGTTGCCACTGTACTTACTGGGCGAGCAGATCGCCATCAAGCGCAAAGCACTCGGCCTGACGAAGCCCACGCTTGCAAAAAAAGCCAGGGTCGGACTCTCCACGCTCGACTCTCTGGAAAACGGACGAATGGGCGAACTGGGATATTCCAAGATCACCAATATTCTCGCGGCGCTGGGGCTTGAGCTGAAGCTTCAGCAAGCAAGCTCGAGCCGGCCGACGCTTGAAGAACTCATGGAAGAGGTACGGGATGATCAAAGTCCGGACAGACGCCGCTGAGGCGGGAATACTCGAACGCATAGAGGCTGCGATTGCGGACACCTCAAAGGAACTCCGGGGGAAGGACGACCAAATGATATGTCACAAGGACCGTCGCTCATTTTCGACAAGTCATCGCTCGAAAGCCTGAACATTCACGAGGCAGCGCTGATGGACAATTTCTACATGTCCACAATTACACCGCTTTTCTTCGTTGAGTGCCTTGCTGATCTCGAAAAGCAGTTGAAGAGTGGTAGCACGCCGGAGCAACTCGTAGGCTCGCTGGCCGACCGGACCCCGGATTCGCAAGGCTATCCGAACATTCACCATATAGCGATCCTGAACAGCGAACTAACTCGCCAATTCGACATCAAGACTGTTTACGAACGCGTCGCCATGGCCCACGGCGAACCCGTTCAGCTTGGAGACAAAAAGGGCGTCGTTTATCGCAAAAGCAAGGAGCAGGAAGCACTTGAACGCTGGACCAAGCGCCAGTTTCTGGATGTGGAACGGAATATAGCCAAACAATGGCGAAGATCACTCACCGCCGTTGATTTCGATGCGATGGTCAAGCACGTCATGCGGAGTATTGGCCCGTGGCGCGCGCCGAAAACTCTTGAGGATGCGAAACAGCTTGCCGACACGATCATCGATTACTTGGACACCGAATGGCTGCTGCGCTTCGGGCTTGATCTATTGGGATTACCTGAAGCCATCAATGTTCCCAATGCCGCAGATATTGTCATTGCTGACTGGATTCAGCGCCGACGGCCACCATTGCGAGAGCATGTGCCATATTTCGTTTTCTTGCTCACAGTGAACATCTTTTTCTGCCTTGTGCTGCCCACCCAATTGCTCAGGAACGTAAAGGCAAGCCATCAGGTCGATCTTGCCTATCTTTATTATTTACCCTTCTGCTCGGTGTTCACGTCGAAGGACAATTTCCACGCGCAGATCGTCCCGCTTTTTCTCGATCCTCACCAGACTTTCGTAAACGGCATCGATTTCAAGGAGGATCTCAAGAAGCTGGACGCCTACTATTCCGCGATGCCGGAGGAAGTCCTCAAGACCGGTCTCATCAATTTTGCAGGCACGCCGCCCGATGACACCAGTTTTCTGATTACTCGCCTATGGGATAAATATCTCCCCGCGTGGCGCGACATAAAAGCGGTCCCAAAGAAGCCACGCGATCCCGAGGCTGACAAGAAGTTAATCGAAGAGTTGAACCAAATGTCGGACTCGCCCGATCTCAAGCCCCACGATGAGCGCGACCCGAACAAGATCAACTACGTGACGATTATCAAGGATGTCAAAGTTCGCAAAGGGAAATGGCAGAGGTTTTCAGAGGAGCAGGAGCAGCGGATGCGCGACCAGGGGCTACTCCGTTGATCGTTTCATAACACTTAACAGCGGCGAGGAAAGATCTGGTGACGGTTCACTACGTCAAATTGTGAATGCGAGATGAGCTTCTACTAGCCGACTTCGCAGGATCAATCGACATGTTAAAAACTGCCGCTAAGCGCGGTGCCTACTCAAGTTAGTAAACTGGGATGGGGTGACTTCTCCCGAGAGAGAAGAGTTTACCTGTCGAGGAGCCTCGTGAAATCTCAAATCGCGGCGATTATGAGCGATTCGGTCAATCGGAAGTCCATGAGGATGGACACGGGTGCCCTCTACGACTCCATGAAAGATAGTTTTGATGTTGGGATGCCCCAGCTCATCAGTCATGATCGTCATAGACCGGTCGGATGGGTCGTTCCTGCCGCAGTTTACCTAGAGCCTGGTCTCACCCGCGTCCTCGCACATGTCATCGAGCCTGAAACAGACGAGGACAAATCGCAGATAAAGCAGCGATGGGGCAAGTTCATCGCCTCTACAATCCATGATGTGCCCCAAGAGTCCATCACACGGCTTACGGAACTCTTAGGAACGGACGTGCTAACGGATTCTGAAACCCCGTGGAATTCGGGGGCGCACGCTCTGAGGGGGGCGGGTCTTGCACAGAGAGCATTCCCGGAGATTTTCGAGCAGATGGACAAGGACGGTCTCGTCCCATTCACAGCCCTCAAGATGATCCGACCAGGCATATTCCAAATCGGGGAACTTTGTGTGTTCGCACACCACTACATGCGGCGTTCGGAGAGCCCTTTCAATCACTTCAACGAAGAACTTCTAGGGACACTACACCAAATGGCCCAGGACTCCAGTGTGAACGTGAGAGTAAGGCTCGATCCTGATATGGTGGGATTGGCCGAAACTGCGGCTCACACGATGGAGTTGGATTATTGGTACGGGCCGAAATTCGACGAAGACCTGTCATCGCTCCAGGCCGGAGTAACGACACACGGGGCGGACGAACGTCAGCGGTTCTTCCATCAAATCTTCCGCACCGAATTCTGGTGGCAACGAAGGACCAAGGAAAAGAGCGCAGAGCTCATCCTTGAAGCCGAGGAGCTGCGTGACAGTGAGAGTGGTGCCGATGGGAAGAAGCTGCATTGCCGTTACGTCCATAGCGTGATCGATGCAACGACGAGCCGTATCGAACATCTTGATGGTTCGATACGAGCCTATACGCCGGAAGAAATGATGGCCCGTCTCGATGTGGATCTCAAACGCGCCGGTCGCCACACTGAATATACGAAGCTTTGGCGCGTCGATGGAACCATCGACATCGGACGCTGGAAGAGCGTCATTCATAATCACTTCCGAGACAACACGCTCGTTTCTGAATACTTCGGGAGCCAGAAGTCCAAAGTTGACATCCGCGAGGAGTTGGAAAAAACCGATGTGTTCCCACAATCCCTCCAACTCGACAAAAGAGTACCTTGGTTATGCGACGATGCGAGATCGTTCCGTATCCTAGTAACGCATCAGCCCGGCACTCTCGAACACATTCCGGAGGAACCTGTTGCGTTCCCGTATGCATGGGCAAGAAACGAAAAGTCAGAATATGCTCTCTTCGATTTGCGAACTTTAGAGCTGATGAAAATTTTGGTGCGGAACGGTCATCGATTGACCTTCGCGCCGAACGCCCGCTTCATGGTTTTCGACGATAACTATTTGCAGATGCCCGTAGTCATTCACCGCACCAGAGAGACGCTCGACCACACGATCGAGGCTTACCGCGAGCTTGTGTCGAAAGTGAATGAGGAAGACCCTGTTTCCCCGCTATTGATTAATCTTTCCTTGGCGCTTCCCGAATACACACTCTCCGTCTCTATGTTTGGGAGATGCACCGAGGTCTTGGATTGGCTGAACCGGAACCATCCTTTTCCGCCGACGGAGTCAGTTCCAGACTGGGTCAGGGATGCGGCAGAGGCCATTGCACCATTTGGCGAGGGCGTAGATACCGCGTTGGAATATGTGCATCCGGAAAGCCTCAATTTATACCCACGACGGAAGATGGCGCCGCAACCCGGACTTTCCCGCCAAGCTGGTGAGGCCATGACGTCGCATCCGATTGAGTCGGGGGCCACGAGTGCGGAATTAGAGGAACCCGGTTTGGAGATGCGACAGGCGTTCAAGGTGGTTGCGGCGACATGTTCGAATTGTGGAGGAAACTACCTAGCTTGCCCATGTAGCATCATCTGTGGCGATGCAGCCCCTCCCACGGTTGAACTCATATTCGCGTTCAACTACTGGGCTACCGTCGCTTCGAAAGTTGTTCGTAGCAAGATTTTGCAGACACCGTCTGCAAAATCATGAACAACTGTGTCATTCTGGTGAGCGTTAGTAGCCTCGCAGATTGCTTGCTAACTGCAGTAGAAAATCCAGCCATCTGCTTGCCATAAATCTGTAGCGAAAAGAAGGGCTTGCTCGAATGAAGTGGTAAAATCTCATGCGGGTGCTTTCTTATGACTAGGCAATGGACTCTTAGCCCGAGATCGCGCGCAAAGCGCTTCACGGGCAAAATGACAATGAACTGTGGAAATGCGCGGAAAGTGACACACTTTCTTACACAGTTACACATTCGTCATTTTCGATGAAAAGGGGGACAGAGCCACAAAATGTCGTAAAATCAAGCACTTGAAAGCAGAGCCGGGATGGCGGAACTGGCAGACGCAGCGGACTCAAAATCCGCCGACCTTCGGGTCTTGGGGGTTCGACTCCCCCTCCCGGCACCAATGAAATCAACGTACGGCTTCGGATTATCCCGTGAGGCGGAGCTACATTGCCAGACGCTTCAATATCTCCTTGCCCAGTTTCTGAGCTTCACCGAAAAATTTCTGGTATTCGACGAAAATACGGTTCAGTTCGAGTGACTGATCGGCGGTCAACTTGCGACGCAACATCATGTCGCGGACATGGACCGGATTGGGGAGAGTTGCCTCTTCGGTTAGTTCTTCAAGGGCGGTTGAGGGATTGTAGTGGTACATGCGCTCATTCTAGCGCGGCAGGCGAGACAATTACGAATGAGTCTTTTTTGCCGATCGCGTCTGGGCAAGCACCGTTTGCACCGTGGAGGCGAGACGGCCGGTGCCGGTATCGATTTCCAGAGAGCCCTTCTCGAAGTAGGCGGCCGCGCCTTCGCTGAGGAGTTTTTCCGCATTCTTCTGCGACATGCTGGTGAGGATGATCACCGGGATGTGCATGGTTGCTGGATTTGCCTTCAACGCTTTGAGGACGTCCTGACCGCTGAGCTTTGGGAGCAGCATATCCAGCAGGATGATGTCGGGTAGTTCATTCTGGGCAATCTGCAAGGCCTGCTCTCCATCGGCCGCGCCGATGACCTGGTATCCGGCTCTGGACAAAATTCTCTCGGTGGCGATACGGAGAAACTTGCTGTCCTCGACCACGAGTACTTTGGAGTTTGAAACTGGCACGCGCACCCCGTTCTTCTAGTTTATCCGGTTTAGTGGCGAAAGGCCGAGGTTAGCAGGCAGTGGGCCAGTTCGAAAGATGAATGCCTTCCCGAATCACGACGTCCAGCCCCTAAAGGGGTGTCTGATTTTGAACGATCCGCGGTATCGCTAAAGCGATACCCTGATACGAATCGCGAGTTTTTCAGCCGGCTTTGAGGGTGCGCCCTTTTCGAGACAACCCATCACCGAAATAGCAGGCAGCAGAAGGGCGGCTTGCGCCGCCCTGGTGGAAATGGAAGTGAAAAGGTGAGAGCTGGAGTTATGTTCCTTCGCTCCAGCTAGCCAGATATTCTTCCTGTTCCGATGTCAGGCGGTCGATCTTGATGCCCAACGACTCCAGTTTCAACTTGGCGACGCGCTTGTCGAGGTCCACGGGAACCGTGTAGACCTTCTTTTCTAACGACGCGTAGTTCTTCACCATGTACTCAGCAGAAAGAGCCTGGTCGGCAAAGCTCATATCCATCACTGACGCGGGATGCCCCTCGGCTGCGGCCAGATTGATGAGACGGCCCTCGCCCAGCAGATTGATGCGGCGCCCGTCTCTCATGGTGTACTCCTCGACGAAGTCGCGGGTGGTGCGTTTTGAGGACGACAGCTTTTCGAGCGATGGGATGTCGATTTCTACGTTGAAGTGTCCCGAGTTCGAAATGATGGCGCCGTCTTTCATCAGTTCGAAATGTTGTTTGGCGAGAACGTTCTTGTTGCCGGTAACGGTACAGAAAACGTCGCCGAGTTTGGAAGCTTCTTCCATGCTCATTACGCGGAAACCGTCCATGACGGCTTCGAGCGCCTTTGTCGGATCGATTTCGGTGACGATGACTTCCGCGCCCGCGCCGCGAGCGCGTGAAGCGAGACCGCGCCCGCACCAGCCGTAGCCGGCGACCACAAACTTGGATCCTGCGAGCAGGAAGTTGGTGGCGCGGATGATGCCGTCGATGGTGGATTGTCCGGTGCCGTAGCGATTGTCGAACAAGTGCTTGGTGTCGGCATCGTTGACGGCGATGATGGGGTAGGGAAGCACTCCATCTTTAGCCATGGCGCGCAGGCGAATGACGCCGGTGGTAGTTTCTTCGGTGCCGCCGAAGACGTTGGCCAGTTCGGCTTTGCGCTTAGTGTGAAGGATGGAAACGAGGTCGGCGCCATCATCCATGGTGAACTGCGGCTTGTGATCGATGGCCGCCATGATGTGCGAGTAATAACTGTCGTTGTCCTCACCCTTGATGGCGAAAACCGGAATGCTGTAGTCGCGCACTAGGCTGGCGGCTACGTCATCCTGCGTGGACAGCGGATTCGACGCGCACAGTGCCACGTCGGCGCCGCCGTCGCGCAGGGCGATCATTAAGTTCGCGGTCTCAGCCGTTACGTGCAGGCAGGCTGAAACGCGGATGCCCTTGAGCGGCTGGTTCTTGATGAATTCCTTGCGGATGATCTGCAGAACCTTCATCGACTGGTTTGCCCACTCGATGCGTTTCTTGCCTAGATCGGCCAGTTCAAACCCTTTTACGTCGCTGCTTATCGATGATGTAGCCATTTTTCTCCCTATCCCGGATGAAAGGTCAGAGGTGAGAGGTCAGATTGCAGAGGTGAAATCGGACCCTCACTCTTCCTAAATGTTCTTATCAGTTTGCCTTGGTTCGTTGGCGTTCCACGCGGCTCGGGGTTTTCTACCTCTGACCTCGAGCCTCTGACCTTATTTTCTGGCGCCTACTGGTTCATTTTTCTTCAGGCCCGCGTCGGACGCCAATTTTGCGGCTTTGTCGGTTGCTTCCCAAGTGAAATCTGTGTCGGTGCGGCCGAAATGTCCGTAGGACGCGGTCTTGCGGTAAATCGGACGGCGCAGGTTCAGCGTCTCGATGATCTCGCGCGGTTTGAGTTTGAAATTCGCTCGAACCAGGTCCGGAATCAGCTTGGCATCAATCTTCTCGGTTCCGAAAGTATCCACCAGGACGCTGACTGGATCGGCAACACCGATGGCGTAGGCGAGTTGCACTTCGCAGCGATCGGCGAGGCCGGCGGCCACGATGTTCTTCGCGATGTAACGCGCCATGTAGGCAGCAGAGCGATCGACCTTGGTCGGATCTTTGCCGCTGAATGCGCCGCCGCCGTGACGTCCCATGCCGCCGTAGGTATCGACGATGATCTTGCGTCCGGTAAGACCGGAATCGCCCATAGGGCCACCGATGACGAAGCGTCCGGTGGGATTGATGTGGTATTTGGTGTCCTCGTCGAGCAGATTGGCGGGAATTACGGCCTGGATGACGTGCTTGAGAATGTCGGCGCGCAAATCGTCATTGGAAACAGTTTCGGAGTGTTGGGTGGAGACGACCACCGCATCCACGCGCTTTACGTTTTTCTGCGCGTCGTATTCCACTGTGACCTGGGATTTTCCATCGGGACGCAGATAAGGGCAGGTGCCATTCTTGCGAACTTCTGAAAGCTTCTGAGTGAGTTTGTGGGCGAGTGAAATCGGGAGGGGCATCAGTTCGGGAGTTTCGTTGCAGGCATACCCGAACATCATGCCCTGATCGCCGGCGCCGCCGGTGTCCACACCCATGGCGATATCGCCGGATTGCTTGTTGATGCTGGAAATTACGGCGCAGGTGTTGGAGTCAAAACCGTAAACCGCGTTATCGTAACCGATGGATTGAACTACGCCGCGCACCAGGCTTTGGAAATCAACGTATGCCTTGGTGGTGATTTCGCCGGCGATGACGACCAGGCCGGTGCAGGTCAGGGTCTCACAAGCGACGCGGCTGTTCGGATCTTCACGAAGGCAGGCGTCGAGAATTGCATCGGAAATTTGATCGGCGATCTTGTCGGGATGTCCCTCGGTTACAGACTCCGAGGTAAAAAGAAAACGGTTGGTAGGTGGCAAGCTGGTATCTCCTCAGGTGACGTTAAGCCTTTGCGTCCGATTAGGGAGGCTACGGAGCCGAGGACTCTTGACCCAAGTTCGGCTAAGCTTCGGTTGGCTTAATCTTCCTCAAAACGGTACCAGAGATGGCCCGCGGAACGCAACGATAATGGCCGGTGACTAAGGGAGCTGGCATTGAGTGGGAGCCCAGCCACATTGAATGGTGGGTCGGCGATGGTAAATGGAAGAAAAGAAAGAAAAAACCTATCGCACGGGAGCTGACTCCGACGCGCTTGGGAGGATTCCCTGTGGTCCAAAAGTCACAGTTTTGACCTCTCCGAACTCTCCTTCTGTACCGACCTTCTGTCCGTTGAAGCGAAGGTCGATGCCCCCGGCATTTCCGACCTTGACGATTACTTCCTTGCGACCTTGAATCGAACGCTCGCCTCCGGCGGCTAATATTTCGGACGGTAAGCCTTTGCCGTCGGTGGTGATCCTAATCCAAGATTCTTCCCGGGCATGAATGACTACGGTGAACCCGGTTGCGGCGGAGACGGTCGGGTTCTGAACCGCTGAGGGCCCCATAGTGGGCGCGACCGACCCGGCCCTTGCTCCTGCTGCGTGCGTCTGTGCGGCCGAAGGGGGCGTAACGAGCGGGGCGGGAGTCGAACGGGGTGGACGGCTTCGTGTTATCGCGGCGGTGATAACTCCAGAAGGAGAGCGCCAAGGCGACAATCAGCAAAAGCGCGGCGAACAGCCCCCACGGCAGCGAGCGGACAGGTGCGTCGGAGACGGCCTCCAGGCGGCGGATGTTCTCGGCGCTTTCACGATCCGCGTCTTCGCGGGCTACGATCTCCGTTGAAACGGGAGGGGCATCGCCGGAGGCTTGCAGGTAGTCGGCCACCGTTTGATCTTCATCGAGGCCCACGCAACGGGAATAAGCGCGAACGAAACCCTTATTGAAGATTCCACCCGGCAACTGGTTGAATTTATCCTCTTCCAGCGATTGCAGCATGCGAGTGCCGATCTTCGTAGAGGCGGAAATCTGCTCCAGCGTGATTTTGCGTTTTTCACGCTCTACTTTCAGTTTTTCACCAAAGGAAGGCAATCCAGTCTCCCACGTTCGCCGGACGGCGAACGGAATTCTACTCTGTAAATCAGCAAGATCATAGGCCATTCCAGCGCTTAGCGACAAACCCTTAAAGCGCGGACTGGGCAAGGGATTTGCGCGGCGGGGTAGTGTGACCGATACTGGTTACCGATGTGCGTTGCCCCGGCGGCGCGCTGAAACCTATAATTTCTTATCCAACCACCGATCGAGGAGTTCATGTCGGACGCAGCGGGCACTTCCCCAATTCGCCTGTCGCAAGAACTGGTCATCTTTCACGATGTCGCCAAGGCGCTGACGTCGTCGCTCAACCTCGATTCGATCCTGCAGACCATCATGGAGAAAATGGCGGAATACTTCCGCCCAGACACCTGGTCGCTGCTAATGGTGGACGAAGAAAAGGATGAACTGTATTTTGCAATCGCTGTCGGGTCAGCGGCTGAGGTGCTGTCGAAAGCGCGTCTGCGGGTAGGAGAGGGAATTGCCGGCTGGGTTGCCAAACACGGGCAGTCGCTGATTGTGCCCGATGTTCAGAACGACACGCGTTTCTCATCCCGTCTGGACGAGATCACGCGGTTGCAGACGCGCTCCGTTATCTGCGTGCCATTGCGTTCGAAACATCGAGTGCTGGGCGTGATTCAACTGGTGAATGCCAGCGTAGAGATGAGTGAGCAGGAGATGTTCTTTCTGCAAGCCCTGTGCGACTACGCCGCGATTTCAATTGAGAATGCCAGGGCAGTCGAGAAGATTCAGGAACTGACAATCACAGACGATTGCACCGGCTTGTTCAATGCACGGCATCTGCACAAGACTCTTGAGACCGAGGTTTACCGCTCGGCGCGTTTTGGCTACCAGTTCAGCGTGATCTTTATTGACCTCGATCACTTCAAGCAGGTCAACGATACACACGGACATCTTGTCGGAAGCCGGTTGCTGGCTGAAGTCGGATACCTGATCAAAGCGCAGCTGCGATTAATTGATTTTGCTTTCCGCTACGGCGGAGACGAGTTCGTGGTTTTGCTGCCGCAAACTGTTAAAGATCAGGCGGTGGTAGTGGCGAAACGTTTGCAGGATTCGTTGCGCGCTGGCGTGTTCTGCACTGAGCAGGGATTGAACCTGAATGTGCGCGCCAGCATGGGGCTGGCGACATTTCCGCACGACGCACAGACGCCGCCCGACATTATCCGGCAGGCGGATCAGATGATGTACAAGGTGAAGAACACAACCCGCGACAATATTGGAATTGCCTCGCAGGGGTTGATGGAGCCGTAAAGGGTTCGCCTTCCTGCTTGTAGAGACATTCGTTCTTAGGCGCACAACCTTATCTGCCAATATGAGCTTGAACATCAAAAACAAAGAGGCTCACAAACTCGCCCGGCAATTGGCCAGGCTTACGGGCGAGAGCATGACCCAAGCCGTTACCGAAGCGGTCCGCGACCGACTTAAGCAAGTGCAGAGCAAACATGCCACAAAGCTTTCTGATCGCATCCTGGAAATCGGCCGTGACTGCGCGGCGCGTCTCAAAGAGCGGCATCGCTCGGGAGAACATAGCGAACTTCTGTATTACGAGAAAGGGCTGCCGAAATGATTCTCGATACCTCGGCGTTGATTCTCCGACTTCACTGGCAGTCAAAGAATCAAGACCAGCGTCAAGATCAAGATCAAGGTCAAAGGCCGCGGACAGGAGTGTCCGCGCCACACGGAGCATCGTTCGTATAGGAAAATAGACCATGAACTCCGTACGAATGGACAAGTGGCTTTGGGCGGCTAGATTCTTCAAGACGCGAACCATGGCTTCGCGAGCTTGTGATCTCGGTCGAATTCAATCCAATGGGCAGATTGCCAAGGCTGCTCGCGACGTGCGTGTTGGAGACAACTTACGAGTGACGAACGAAGGCGGCGAGTTTCAGGTGGAGGTTCTTCTTCTTAGCGAAGTACGAGGACCGGCTTCGGTTGCGCAGACACTTTACTGGGAAACGGAGGCGAGTAAAGAACTGCGCATGAAGGTGGCGGCGGAACGCAAGGCGATGATGCAGTTTGAAGAGTTGCCTGCGGGCAGGCCGTCAAAGCGCGATCGGCGGAAGATCATTTCGTTTCGCGGGAGAGTTTGAAGGCGGCTTTGTCCGTTATCTTATTGATTTTCTCTCTTCTTCAGGTCGGCGGGTTGGTCAGTTTTTGGCCGTGATTCGATCGGATCCGGCTTTAAAGCGGATGCATTCGCTGGCGCGGATGGGTTTACGCCGAAGTCCCACACATAAAGGTTCATTCCTTCTTTTCCCAGCATCTCGACTACGGCGTATTCGCCGCTAGCCAGATCATCGGACGGGGTAAGTTTGACCCAACCTCCAGTCATGGTCGTAACGGTTGCAGCTACAAATCGTTCGTCGGTTTTCATTTTGCCGGTGACCGCGACCTTTACCGTGCCGGCGATACGTTTGCCACCTTTTCCTTCGAGGCGAATGATTTTGAAGCGCTCCGTAGGGGCCAAGGCAGGCGGCTCGCCTGTGGCCTGCGCCGTTGCGGGAGCGCCAGCGTTCGAGTCGATGCTGATGTAAATGGACGGCACGGTGGTGTGTGATTGGATCTTGGCATGCGACTCGGGGATCTCAATCGTCTTCTTGACTCCAGACAGCGGATTGATGGCCGCGCGCAGAATATTCGACTTCGTATTCTTATCCACGTCACCGCCCGATTGCTGCAATTCGGATAGCTGCGGCTGATTTTGGTAGCTATCGAGTAAGTAAACGCCGTTTTCGTCGGGCAGGCGAAGGCCGGGGGCGACCTGCGGAGATCGGGATTGTTCGACTTTTCGTTCTGCTTCCAGTTCCTTATCAAGTTCAACGGCTTCGGGAGCTAGATTGCCCTGCTGGCGGCCTTGCTCGAACTTGTCGGTTGCGTCCCAGTCGACGAGTGATTTCGGAATCTCCTCCCATTCGCCGCGCTCGGAACTGAAATAGCGGACGCGCTCACCCTGAATTTCATACTTGGTGACGGACTGGTAGGTACCATCTTTTAAAATCAGGCGTCGAGCCTGCGCCAGGGTGGGGACGGGAGTCTGGGCCAGGGAAGATAGGAGCAGTACGAGGATTGACGTGGTGAGAAGGCCTATTCCTGGGAGAAATGATTTCATGCTGCGGAGTATTATCGGTGTTTTCTGAGACTTCGGGAAGTTAGATGCAGGCGTTTTGGTTCGTCTGGCAAAAATAAAGTTTGGCGACGGAACCCGCTCATCGCAAAAGACACGATGAATGAGTGACCGTGGTCGGATCGTGACGATCACCCGTGCATGAAAAACTACCCTAGCTATCGGCGGAGGTTGGTATGAGGCTTTGGCGTACGGTTGGGATGTGCAATCGCTGCCAGTTCACGATTCTGACGCTGGTAATCCTGGTTTCTTTGGCGTTCGCTTCGGCGCAAACTCCGAAGCCTCCCAAAGTGGCTTTCATCAAGCCGGAAGCCGTCTATGCTCAAGATCCGAACGACGCGTGGAATCGGATTTTTTGCTTTCTGTTTTCGCGACGAATGGATGTGCGCGTTTCGAATGAATTTCCCGAGGGCGCGCCTTTCACCAAGGAAGGCATGGACATGAATCTGCTTCGGGTCGGCCTTCAGATCAGTACCCAGGCGTTCGAACGCGACGAGCTGGGAGATCGCGCGATTGATCCGTTGTATCCGGGATCGCTGGATGGGGCCGCCGCTCGCCTGGTTTTGAACGATCCCGCTTATGGTGAATTCACTAAGGCCTTGCGAGACGCTCTTCACGACAAAGCGCCACGCTCGCCCACCGCGAGAGCCTTGATGCAGAGCGACCTCTGGGCTGCTCACGATATTTTTTTCGTGCCGTTCTTGCCGGCCGACGAAAAGACGCTGGGAGTCCGCAGGCGCGTCGTTGTGGATCTGCTGGCACGCCTGATTTACAAAATTGCACTGACTTCCGAGGAGATTAAAGCGCTCCCCGATAATTATCCGGTGGCAATACGTCAAAACTCGCTTCCGGATCTGTTTCACCCGGAAAGCGGATGGATCGAAGTGCAGTGGTTTCCGGAACGCCAGCACGATCGTGACGCAGATTATCGGCGGGTGAGCCGAATTTTTGTAAAGCCAGCGCATTCGCCGGGAGCTGTGCAGAGCGTTGCGCAGAATGACGTGCAAAAGTTTCTGGATGCGAGAGTCGGCCAGAATGCCGCTGGCCTGGATGGCGTGGCGCTGGTGATTCAACTGCTATTGATTGATGACCGCGGCAACTTGAGACCGACGGCGATGACGACCGACGTGCGGGTTCTGAAATACGACCGCACTTCCGAAGGCGCATTCAAGAAGACGGCGATCCAAGTATTGGAAGTCAGCCGCAGGCAGTTCTTGAGTGAGCCGGAATCGGGCGGATTAGTCGCGGAGGATGAAAACTCTCCGGCCTATGCGGTCGAAAATTATAAATTCGCAAACAACTATTCCGAAACCGGAATGGGACAAACGCTGGTGGGGCCGCCGGTTCAAGTCAAGTTGCGGACGCGTTGTGCCGCGTGCCATCAAAACAACAACCTGACGCAGGTGAGGACGTTCGCCATCGCTTTGCCTCCGCATCCGCCGCGCGTGAAACAACTGAATCCGTCAGCCAACGCCGAGGCAGATTTCGATATGACGATGAAGAAGAAGCGGAAGGACTTTCAGTCACTGCTCGTGTACTTCAAGTGAGGCTATCTCGTGTCTTACGCGGTAAAAAAAATCTTTACCACAGAGGGCACTGAGGACACGGGGGAAACCTTTTCTATCCTGTGTTGTGGAGGCCGGCGGCGATGCCGTTCATGGTTGCTCCGATGGCATAGTCGAGAGATGAATCTTCGTCGCCTTTGCGTTTGCGGCTCAGGAGATCGACCTGAATCAGGCTGAGTGGATCGACATACGGGTTGCGCAGGCGCACGGAGCGCGCGAGTACGGGATTCCTTTCCAGCAATTCCTGCTGTCCCTTCACGATGAGGAGATGCCGGCGAGTTCGCTCGAATTCATCGAGCAGCATCGCGAAGACGCGATCGCGGACAACTGCGTCGGTTACCAGATCCGCGTACAGGCGGGCGATCGCGAAATCGGCTTTGGCCATGGCGATTCCCACGTTGCGCAGGAGACTGGTAAACAGCGGAAAGCCGCGCATCATTTCGCGCAAGAGATCGGCCTCTGCCGCACCTCGGTTAGCGAAACGCTCGAGGGCGTAGCCGACTCCGAACCAGGCGGGAACGGCGTGACGGCTTTGCATCCATCCGAAGACCCAGGGGATGGCGCGCAGATCGTCCAAGCTGCGGTTCGCGGTGCGTCGGGCGGGGCGGGAGCCGATGCGGGCATTTTCCAACTCGTTCACCGGCGTGGCCTGCTCGAAGTATTCGAGCACTTCGGGATTTTCGGCGATGTGTTCCCGATAGAAGGCGAAAGCGTCCGCGGACATTGCCTCCATGGCCTGGCTCCAGCGTTCTTCGACATCCGGAGAAACCTGAGGAGGCATGGCGACGGCTTCGAGGCAGGCAGCGATCATGATCTCGAGGTTCCACTCCGCGAGCACGGGATCGGAATACTTCCAGCTTAGAACTTCACCTTGCTCGGTGATGCGAATCTCACCCGAGAAATCGCCGGGAGGCTGCGCGAGGATGGCGGCGTGAGTGGGACCTCCGCCACGGCCCACGGTGCCGCCTCGGCCGTGGAACAGGCGCAGAGTCACTCCGCATTCGCGCGCGACTCCATGCAATTCGTGCTGCGCTTTGTGCAGCTCCCAGGTGCTGGTAAACATGCCTCCGTCTTTATTGGAGTCGGAATAGCCGAGCATGACTTCGTGGGTGCGTCCCCAGGAATCAAGGAGTGGTTTGAACTCGGACGCTTGCCAGACACGGCGCATGACCTCGGGGGATGCGCGCAGAGCATCGATTGATTCGAAGAGCGGAACGGGCATCAGGCCGGGATCATCTTTGCTTGCGGCAACGGAGACTCCACCCAGCGCGGCGAGTTGGACCACCGCGAAAATGTCGTGTTCCGATTGCGTGTTGCTGATCACGAAGTTTCGAATCGCTTTCGGAGAGTCAGTCTTTTTTAGTTCGGCAATGGCGCGGAAGGTCTCGACAAGTTCGATTGACGCAGCGGAGCGTTCCGGCTGAAGACGAGTGAGGGCTGACGCTGAATTCTCCGCAGATCCTAATTCCGCGAGGGCTTGCGATTGCACGCGGGCATGTTGGCGGATATCGAGCGCGTGCAGATGGAAGCCGAAAGTCCTTACTTTGCGCATCACGCGCGCGACCGGAGCTGCCAAGCGCCGGCCCTGGTTGGCGCACAAGCTGTCATGAATGAGACAGAGATCTTCTTCAAAATGCCGCGACGACTTGTAGGAGTATTCATGTTTTGACGATTTGCGGGTAAAGCGCAAACGAGCAATTAAGAATTCGAGAAAGTGGCGATAGAGTTCGGCGGCAGTGATCTGTTTCCATCGGGAATGCTGCTCGCCTAATTTGGTTTCGTATTCGCGGACCCGCTGAGCGACTGCTTCCGACACGCCGATACGGCGAGTCGACATGCTCAATTGGCCTATCAGCCGCGTGGTTTCGGCGACGTAGTGGTCGATGATGACGTGGCGCGCCATGCTGAGCGCTTCACGCGTGGAGGCTGCGGTGACGAAGGGATTGCCGTCGCGGTCGCCGCCAATCCAGGATCCGAAAGAGAGCAGGTCTGGCGCCTTCGCGTCGCTGCTGTATATATCGCGCAAACCGTCTTCGAGTTCCGCGTAGAGGTGGGGCAGAGTTTCGAAAAGAACCATGGGGAAGTAGTCGAGTCCCATGTGAATTTCGTCGCGAACGGTCGGCTTGTTGAGGCGGACTTCATCGGTTTGCCAGAGGGCAGTGATCTCGGCAAGAATTAGCGATTCGTATTCGCGGGCTTCGGAGTCGGAGAGAGGAAGTTGGTCGAGATGCTCGAGATAAGCTGCGATGCGGCGGCGCTTCAGGCGGATGGTGTGGCGCGTGATTTCGGTTGGGTGCGCGGTGAAGACAGGCGTGACCCGTACTTTGCGCAGCGATGCGAGCATTGTGTCGGCGGAAATGCCTGCGGCCTTCATTCGGACTAGCGTGCCGCGGAATGAGCCATCCGCGGGAGTCGTTGCGGATTGAAGACGGGCAGCGCGGCGTCGGCGTTTGCGATGGTTCGTCTCGGCAAGGTTGGTGAGTTCGAAATAGATGGCGAAGGCCTTGGTGATCCGGTAAGCGTCTTCGATGGATAGGTTGCTGATGATCTCGCGGGCTTGTGCCATCAGGCTGTGGTCGAATTCCGAGGAGGCAGGCTGCTCGCGATGCTGAATCAGCAAATGCCGTAGTTGTTCGACGATGTTGAAGAAGGCTTCGCCTTCCTGCTCGACAAGAACGCGGCCAAGAAGGATTCCTAGCGATCGAACGTCGCGGCGCAGCGGGATTTCTTTCGCGGGGTCGGACGTATCGGCCATTAGCTCGGCCAGTCGGGTGGTCTGAGCGCCGCCGCTCCAGAGAGGGTTGTCGGGCATGGAGCATTTTAGCGGAAGAGACCATCTGACCGGGCTCAAGCTTGCGGCACCTGCGCCGATACTACCTTTGTGCGCTGGAGTACACTTGGGTGTCTTGGGGTAGTGTCGTCAATGACCATTACTCCTAACAGAATGGAGGATAGACGCCATGTCTTTTCGCTCCGTCTTCATCGCCATTGTTATTTCCTTTGGATTGATCGTCGCAGCATTTTTGCTCCACCGCGCTCGTCCCGCTGCTGAAATGGGGCAGCCGAGCGGCCAGTTGGTGCGCGCTTCGGGAAAGTGCGCCGAGTGCCACGAGCGCACGCAATATTCGGTAGTTCATGAATACGAGATGAGCCGGCACGCCGAGAAGGGCGTGAATTGCCTGGAGTGTCACCAGCCCGCGGCCGGCCAGGATAAAAAGGACCATCACGGTTTCGTGATCTCGTCGGGGCGGCTTACGGCGGGCAATTGCCGGTCGTGCCACGAGCAGATCTATCAGCAATTTCTGCATAGCAGGCACGCGGCAACTTCATGGGCAGCGATTTATGGCGAGAAGGGCCTGACTCCGGACCAGGTAAGGTTCTCCGAAACGTATCAACCCGGCGGAACCAAGCGTCCGCCCCATCCTTTCACGCAACTTGAAGGCGCGGCGGCGATGGTGAGCGGATGCGAGCAGTGCCACAGCATTGGCAAGCCGAATCCCGACGGCACAATTGGAACCTGCACCAATTGCCACACGCGCCATACCAGTTCCGTCGCGATCGCACGCCGGCCCAGTACGTGCGGGCAGTGTCACATGGGTCCTGACCATTCGCAGATTGAAATTTATGAGGAGTCGAAGCATGGCCTGATGTTTGCTGCGCAAGAGCGGCTGCTGAATCTGGACGCCGAGCCCCGGCAGTTGACCACTCGCGATATGTTTGTGCCGACCTGCGCGACATGTCACATGAGCGGGATCAACGGACTCGGTATTACGCACGATCCGTCGGAGCGGCTGTCTTATTTTCTGGCGAATGCGATCAGCGAAAAGCGGCCCAACTACGCGCAGGCGCAGGCCAAAATGAAACAAGTTTGCGCGCAATGCCATACGCAACCCACATTTGATCGCGTCTATGAACAGGCTGAAAAAGTGTTGCAGACGACGAATCAAAAAGTCGCGGATGCGAAGGCGCTGATGGACGGCCTGCGCAGCGATGGCTCGCTTAGCGGACCTCCATTTTCTCAGCCCATCGATTTCGTCTATTTCGATCTCTGGCACTACGATGGGCGAACCTCGAAGCATGCAGCGTTTATGGGGGGAGCCGATTTTGTGCAATGGCATGGTAACTATCCCATGTTGCGTAAGACGGTTGAGTTGCAGGCAATGGCCGCGGAATTAAGGAAGGCGCATGGCTCATCTGCAAGGAAATGAAAAAGCGTGGCAACAGCCGTGGTTCCTGCTAGAGGCGTTCGCCCTCGTCAACCTCGGCTTCCTGACATTGGATATTTATCTGGCGCACTCGGTAAACGGATTTCGCCGCCAGGTAGAGTATTTGCCCCTTTTCTTTTCGGCGATTGCTCCGCTGATTTTGCTGGCGGGCTTAATTTTGCGAAAGCGGTCAATCGCGGTCTGGAAAGCCCTGGGGTACTTTATCGCGTGGGCGGCAATTCTGTTGGGATTGAGCGGAGTTGTTCTTCACCTGGATAGCGCTTTTTTCTACGAACGAACACTTCGCAGCTTAACGTACTCCGCTCCCTTCGCTGCCCCGCTCGCTTATGCGGGCCTTGGCTTCCTGCTGTTGCTCAACCGCATGGTGCCTCCAGCGACCAATGAATGGGCTCACTGGGTTCTATTTTTTACCCTCGGAGGCTTTTTCGGAAATTTCATTTTCAGCCTGAGCGATCATGCCAACAATGGCTTCTTCAATCCGCTGGAGTGGGTGGCGGTCTGGGCCAGCGCCATCGCGGTTGGGTTTCTGGTCACGCCTTTCCTGACTTCAGTTTCAGGGTTGTATATCTCCCTGTGCGCGGCCGTGCTGGCGATCGAGTCGCTAGTCGGCGTTTGGGGTTTTGTTCTGCATGCCGAGCGAAATCTTTACGGTCCTTCGATACATCTGCTGGCAAACCTGGTGTGGGGCGCGCCGCCGATGGCCCCGCTGCTGTTTCCGAACCTCGCAATGCTGGGGATGATTGCGCTGTGGCGGCTGCGGAAGATCAGCGTGAGATAGACGAGTGTGGCAAACAATTATTGACGGCGGCTGCTGACGGATCCTTTTCCATATTCCCTTCCAAAAAAAGTTCTGGCATAATTGATCGTGCACCCCAGCCCGCACAAAATTCACAAACAATTTAAAGCGAGGAAGCGATGTCGGCCAAGTACATCTTTGTAACCGGCGGTGTGGTGTCTTCATTGGGCAAGGGACTAGCGGCGGCGTCCATCGGATGCCTGCTGGAAAGCCGCGGCCTCAAAGTTAACTTGATGAAGTTCGATCCGTATCTGAACGTCGATCCGGGGACGATGTCGCCGTTTCAACATGGCGAGGTTTTTGTTACCGACGACGGAGCTGAAACCGATCTCGATCTCGGACACTACGAACGCTTCACGCACGCCAAACTTTCTCGCGATAACAATTGGACGACCGGGCGGCTTTACGAGCAGATCATCGCAAAAGAGCGGCGCGGGGATTACTTGGGCAAGACGGTGCAGGTGATTCCGCACGTCACCAATGAGATCAAAGCGGCGGCTAAGAAAGTCGCGCAAGATGTGGACGTGGCCATCATCGAAATTGGTGGCACGGTGGGCGATATCGAGTCGCTGCCTTTTATTGAGGCGATCCGTCAGATGCGGCAGGAACTTGGGCGCGATAACACTTTGTTCGTCCACGTGACGCTGGTGCCGTTTATTGCCGCGGCTCAGGAGCTGAAGACCAAGCCTACCCAGCACTCGGTCAAGGAATTGCTCAGTGTCGGAATCCAGCCGGATATTCTTTTGTGCCGCACCGACCGTTTCCTCTCTAAGGAAATCAAGTCGAAGATTGCGCTGTTCTGCAACGTGGAAGACGAGGCGGTAATTACGGCTAAGGATGTTGCCTCAATCTACGAAGTACCGGTGGTTTTTGCCCACGAAGAAGTGGATACGCTGGTGCTGCGGCGGTTGCACCTCGAGGCGAAAGATCGCGACCTTTCGAAATGGAACGATCTGGTGCATCGCGTTTACAACCCGAAAGATGTGGTCCGAATTGGTATTGTCGGTAAATACGTGGAGTATGAAGATTCTTACAAGTCGCTGAAAGAGGCATTGGTACACGGTGCTTTGTCACACAATCTGAAGCTGGAAGTGAATTGGATTGAGGCTGAAGGACTGGAAGCGGCCGATAAAGACGACAAGAGCTATGAAGCGCAACTCGAAGAGTACGACGGATTGCTGGTTCCGGGAGGATTCGGCAAACGCGGCATCGAGGGCATGTTAAGGGCGATCCAGTATGCGCGCGAGAAGCACGTTCCTTATTTCGGAATTTGTCTGGGGATGCAGACGGCTTGCATCGAGTATGCGCGTAACGTTTGCGGGCTGGCCGACGCTAATTCCAGCGAGTTTGATCCGGCGACTCCGCATCGCGTGATTTACAAGTTGCGAGAGTTGCGTGGGGTGGAGGAACTTGGCGGCACCATGCGGTTGGGCGCGTGGCCTTGCAAGATTGAACCGGGAACGCTGGCGGCCAAAATTTATGGACAGACCGAGATCAGCGAACGGCATCGGCATCGTTACGAGTTCAACCGCGAGTATGAGGAGCCGATGGTGGCGGCAGGGCTGCAGATTTCCGGTTCGACTCCGGACGGTACGTATGTTGAGATGATCGAGATTCCGGGGCATCCGTTTTTTATCGGTTGTCAGTTTCATCCCGAGTTCAAGTCGAAGCCACTGGAGCCGCATCCTTTGTTTAAAGCATTTACCGGCGCTGCGTATGAATACGGGCAGAAAAAGAAAGTGCAGAAGGGCGCGGCTGAAGTGGAGATGTTTCTGCGGCCGGAGAAAATGGGACGGAGATGAATTGCTTTTGGCTTTTGGCTCTTAGCTTTTGGCTAAAGCATTAAGAGCTAACAGCCTGATTTTGTGACCTTATCTTTCCAAATCGATAACGTGCGCGTCGGGTCTGGCGATCTATTTCTCATTGCCGGGCCTTGTGTGATTGAGAGCGAAGAGCACGCTCTGCGCACGGCGGAAATTATCAAGGGTGTGGTTCGTTCGCTCAACTTTCCATTCATCTTCAAAGCTTCGTACGACAAGGCGAACCGCACGTCGATCCGCAGCTATCGCGGTCCCGGAATCAAAGAAGGCTTGCGGATCCTTAAGAAGGTGAAAGACGAGGTGCATGTCCCCGTCCTTACCGATGTTCATCAAGTTGCCGATGTCGCTGCGGTTGCGGAAGTGGTGGACGTGCTGCAGATCCCGGCATTTCTTTGTCGGCAGACGGATTTGATTGTGGCGGCGGCGCTCAGCGGACGTCCGGTAAACATCAAGAAAGGGCAGTTTGTTTCTCCTTGGGACATCAAACACGCCGTCGATAAGTGCCGCGATGCGGGCAATAGCCAAGTTTTCGTGACCGAGCGCGGATCGAGTTTCGGATATAACAATCTGGTTGTGGACATGCGTTCGTTGGCGATCATGCGCAAATTCGCGCCGGTGGTATTTGACGCGACGCACTCGGTGCAATTGCCATCCTCTTCGTCCGGTGACGGGGATCAGCCGGCGGTGAGCGGCGGGCAGCCGGAATTTATTCCGGTGCTGTCACGGGCAGCGGTGGCGGCGGGAGTGGACGGTGTGTTCATGGAAGTACACGAGAATCCGAAAGAAGCAAAAAGCGACGGCGCGAACGCGCTCGACACACGTAATCTGCGCGGGTTGTTGAAAGAACTGCAGGCAGTAAAGAAGGCGCTGGACGCGGCGCACGCCACGCCCTAGCGTCGTCCCGGATTTGTTAACATCCCGAATCTGCTACCATTCCCGCTTCATCTGAACTTCATCGCGTATGCATTGGTGGGCATCGATCTTCGGCATTGTTCTTGTCTTTCTCATCCTGATGGATGCGTTTGAGACCGTGGTCTTGCCACGGCGCATCAAGCGAAGTTTCCGCATCGCATCCTGGTTCTACAAAAACACATGGGGCCTTTGGACGAAGATCGGACGCCATATCAAGGCCCCGAACCGGCGGGAGGGTTTCCTTGCATACTACGGACCTCTGTCTCTCATCGTCTTGCTCGGCTTTTGGGCGCTAGGCCTGATCGTTGGATTTGCCTGCGTGCAATACGGGCTGGGTGAACATGTCTCGCTGGGAAATGAAAAGATAACGTTTGGCAAGGTCCTGTACCTGAGTGGCGAGACTTTTTTCACTCTGGGCTATGGGGACATTACGCCTAATAATGCTGCAGCCCGCGCGCTTTCCGTGATGGAGGCGGGCATGGGTTTCGCGTTTCTCGGAGTCGTTGTTGGATACCTGCCGGTTATCTATGGTTCGTTTGCCACGCGTGAAGTCGAGATTTCTTTGCTCGATTCGCGTGCCGGCTCACCTCCTACCGCGACCGAATTTCTGGGGCGGCTGGGTTGTTGTCCCGACCAAAAAGTGCTCGATGAGATTTTTCGCGATTGGGAGCGTTGGTGCGCTGAACTTCTCGCGAGTCATATTTCTTATCCTGTGCTGGTTTTCTTCCGGTCGCAACACGGCAATCAATCGTGGTTGAGTGCGCTGGCAGTGATGCTCGACGTTACTTCACTGGTTATGACGGGAGTGGATGGTATCCACCAGGAGCAGGCGAAGCTGACATTTGCCATGGCTCGTCATGCGGTGGTCGATCTCGCTCAGGTAGTGAATTCGGAGTACAGTCCGCATGATTTGGATCGGCTTACCGAAGAAGATCGAGTCCGGGTGAAGACCGAACTGGCGTGGCGCGGAGTCTCTTTGAGCGACAAGGCCGATGCGCCGGAACGATTGGCGGAACTGCGGATCGTTTACGAACCTTATCTACATGCGCTGGGGCGGCGGCTCATGATGACTCTGCCGCCTTGGATACATAAAGAACGGCATAAAGATAACTGGCAGGGAGGGCCGTGGGATCGGGCGATTCAGGCTCGGGCGCTGGAGCATCCGGGACATGGCGCGGATGATCACTTCTAGGTGCGTCGGGCCTGTGACGAGCTTCAGCCATCCGTTCCTTCCATCAACGAAGCCGAACTGCTAGGGTCGAGTTGTGGCCACAGAGATCGTTGCCGGCTTGTCGCCTGCCTTCCAGGACAAACGCCGTTCCATACGCTACAAGATTGATGTCCCGCTTCGGATTATTTTGCAAAAACCGGACGCAACTCTCATACGAGATGGCCGGGGCACCGAACTTAGCGAGTGCGGGATGTGCGTATTGGTCGGCGTGGAACTGAAAGTCGGAGGCGAAGTCGAAATTGAGTTTACGCTTCCTTATTTAGGGGAGCCGATTCGAGTTTCGGGCGCGGTGCGGAATCGCGAAGGCTATCGTTATGGATGCGAATTCATTCCGGAGGGTCACGTAGAACGGAAAGGCGTTGCGCGTTTGCGGCAGGTGCTACTAACTTTTGCCGGGGAGCAATCATTGTGAATTGAAAAAGGGTTTTGCTGTCTTTAGCAGGGTGGGAGCTTCAGTTAAGTTCGGGGCTGCGAGCGGGCTCTCAGCCCCAGGTTTCGCTTAACCTTCAGCTTACATCTTGTCCATCTTGTCCATTTTGGCCATACCGATTGTGTATGCGCCTTTACACACCAAGTCATTTGACTCGTCTGCATTGACTTTCCCGGAGCAACTTCCGGATCCCTTGATGCCCTTGTATTTTCCCGTACCGCCTACGATTTTCCATTTGTTGGCGGCAGGCTTGGTCATGTCCATCGAACCGGAACCGTCATAGGTATAGAAAACCTTGTCCCCATTTTCCATGTTCACGTTGTAGTATCCGTGGAAGTTGAAGTTCGCTTTCCATACGTCTCTGAATTCCGTATACGTTCCGTCTTTTTCCTTGAATCCCGGATTGCTTGCGGTCGAGTCGCACTTGCCTTGACCGATCCAATAGGCATGATCCGGCGCGTCGCCGACATCGATTTTGTGGTCTCCGCCTGCTTTCGAGCAATGCCATTTGGTTTCCAGCTTGCTTTGAGCCATGGCAACGGAGATAGAAACTAATAGAGACAATGCAATCAGCAAAAGCTTTCGCATCTTTCTCTCCTTTTTGAGTTTGACTGAAAATGCGGGAGAACTATAGAAGACGCACCGCGTTCTGGCAAGTGCCAACTCCGCGCCTGTCGGTAGCACATGATATGTCCGGTTGAGATAGCAAGTGATATGTCCGCTTTGCGGGCGGCGAGGGTGGGAGACCATGCGGAGCATGGAAGCTTATCCGAGGGCCGCGATGGAGCGGGCGATGAAAGTACAGGACGTCATGTTGCAGGCGATGGCGAAGAAGATCAGGTGGTGGCAGGCGGCGGAGATTCTAGGCATCAGCGATCGTCACATGCGGCGGTGGCGGGAGCGCTACGAGGAAGAGGGTTACAACGGGCTGTTCGACCGGCGGCGAGGGAAGCCGTCGCGGCGACGAGTGCCGGTGGCGACAGTGGAGAAAGTGTTCGCACTCTATCGGGAGAAGTATTTCGATCTGAACGTGCAGCATTTTCACGAGAAGTTGCAGGCCGAGCACGGCATCGAATTGAGCTACACCTGGGTGAAGAAGGCGCTGCAGGGAGCGGGGTTGGTGGGGCGTGGGCGGAAACGCGGCGTGCATCGCAAACGGCGCGAGCGGCGGCCCTTGCCGGGGATGCTGTTGCATATCGATGGCAGCCGCCATCAGTGGTTTCAGGACGAGCGTTGGTACGACTTGATCGTGATTCTGGACGATGCCACGAGCGAGATTTATTACGCGCAGTTGGTGGAAGAGGAATCGACGGTGACGGTGATGGCGGGACTGAAGGAAGTGGTGGAGCGCAAGGGCGTATTCTGCGCCTTGTACAGCGACCGCGGCAGCCATTTCTGGCTGACGCCGAAGGTGGGCGGCAAGGTCGACTACCATCGTCGAACGCAAGTGGGCCGGGCGTTGCACGAGTTAGGAGTGCAGATGATTCCCGCCTACTCGCCGGAAGCGCGCGGCCGCAGCGAACGCAACTTCGGCACCTGGCAGGGACGGTTACCGCAGGAGCTACGGCTCCGCCAGATACGAACGCTGGAAGCGGCGAACCAGTTTCTGGGTGCGCACTACGTGGCTGAGTTCAACCGCCGCTTTCAGGTCGCGTCCGCACAGCGTGGCAACGCTTTTGTGCCGTGCCGGAGCCGGGATCTGGAGCGCGTCTTCTCGCTCCAGTTCGAACGCAGCGTGAACCGTGACAACACGGTGAGCTTCCAGACTCTGAGCTTGCAGATCGAGCGCGTGCGCTGGCGAGCGACCATGGCAGGTTGCCAGGTGGTGGTGCAGCAACACTTGGATGGAACTCTGAGTTTGACCCACGGTCCCCATTGTCTGGGACGGTACACAGCGCAGGGCGCGGCTATCGAGACGACCAGTGCGGCAGCGCGCAGGGCGGTGGAAAAGCCGCTCCGAGGAAAAGTCATAAAGCCGACTTTCCCTCCGAGCTTGGAAATCCCGCACAGTACGCGGGATTCCCACTTTCCCACCACCCCGGCTACGGCTGCTGTCTAACTGAAACCGGACATATCATGTGCTACCAAAAGCGGACATTTTAACTTGCTACCGACAGTGCCAACTCCGCGCCTTCTGCTAACATTTCCCCTTCATGAAGAATGTGGGTGAAAACGTGGTCCGCATTGAGGCGGAAGCGCTGCGCGCACTGGCGGACCGGCTTGCTGGTCCGATGGCGGCAGACTTCGACCGGGCACTGGAACTGATGATTGGCTGCCGGGGCCGCGTGGTTGTGACTGGGATGGGGAAGAGTGGGCTGATTGCCCGTAAGATCGCGGCTACGTTGAGTTCGACTGGGTCGCCGGCGCTTTATCTACATCCAGTGGAAGCGTTACACGGCGATCTCGGGATGATTGTTCGGGGCGATGTGGTGTTGGCGCTTTCGGCTAGCGGGGAGACGGAGGAAATTCTGCAGTTGATGGCTACGATTAAGCGATTGCAGGTTCCGCTGATTGCTATGACTTGCGATGGCGCTGCAGAGGTTCACGCGGACAAGAGTGTCCGAGCCACGCGTGCCTCGACGCTGGCTTCTGCGGCCGATGTGGCTTTGGATTGTTCGATCTCCGAGGAGGCTTGTTCGTTGGGGCTTGCTCCTACCGCTTCAACCACGACCATGCTTGCTTTGGGCGATGCTCTGGCGGTGGCTCTTTCGGATAAGCGCGGGTTCAAGGAAGAAGATTTCGCCAATCTGCATCCGGGGGGAAAGCTGGGCAAACGGCTGGCGAGGGTGGAATCGTTGATGCACTCCGGCGATGCGGTCCCGCGGGTGACGGCGCAAACAAAGATGCCGGACGTGATTTACGAGATGTCACGGAAGAAGCTGGGAATGACTACCGTTGTCGATGGCGATCGTCTGCTAGGTGTGATCAGTGACGGCGATCTGCGGCGGCTACTGGAGCAGCGCGGCAAAGACACGCTGGATCTTACGGCACAGGACTGTATGACGCGGAATCCTAAAGTCATTGGGCCGCTGGAGTTCGCAGCTACCGCGTTGGCGCGGATGGAAGAGATGAAGATCACTGCACTGGTTGTTGTGAATGGCGATCGGCAATTGCTGGGCATTGTGCATCTGCACGATCTTTGGGGCACGGAGATGGTGTAATTTGCCCGCGCTTCCCCCATCCCCTCAGATGGGCACTAGACGGGGCAAGCCCCGTCTCTACACGATCAGAGTTAGCCGATGCTAGTGGCAGAAGCGTTGGAGTTTTGGTGGTGGAGCGGTAGGGAACTCGTCGAATTCTCCGTCCCATCCGGAGCAGCCACGCGCGGTGACGGCGCGGATCACGACCTGTTCCAGATCGCGGGCCTTTGACTTCGCTTGTTCGATCTGATCGATCGTAAGATAGCTGCCGTGGTTGAGTTCGCCAAGGTCCACTCCTGCAGCTGCATAGCCGGCATCGTTCGCAATCGTGTACCAGATGTAGGCGGTGAAGCGGTCCTGCGGAATTCCCCGGCCATCTTTCAACGTTTTAGCGTAGAAATATTGCGCCTGGGGCAATCCTTGATCGGCGGCAATCTTATAGAGTCTGGGAGCCTTGGTGAAATCGCGGTCTGCCATCAGACGGCCCAGGTAATAAGCGCCATAGGCATTGTTCTGGTCGGCGGAGAGCTTGAGCCATTTCTGGGCCGCGTCGGGATCACGCGGCACAGCGGTGCCGAGAAAATAGAGTCGTCCGGCGAGCCACCCTGCCAGGGAATCGCCCTGTTGTGCCGCCTTGCGATACAGATCGAGAGCATGGGCGGGGTCCTTCGGTAGGGCTGTTCCGGTTTCGTAATAGTAGGCGAGTGCAATCTGGGCTGGTCCGTAGCCGACTTCGGCGGAGCGCCGGAAATAATCAATGCCTTGCGAGTCATTTTGGGAGGGCCCAATGCCGGTAATGGAGTCCATTCCGCGCTCGTAGAGAGCATCGGGCGAGTTGCTCTGCGCCGAGGCGAGGGTGCTCCACAACACGAGAATTGAAAGCAAAATCGTTCGACGCATGGGCTGATTTCCGTAAACAGTGCTGCTGCAAGTATAGGAATATGGCGCGCCGGTGTAGAGTTACGAAAGTTCCACGATTATTGCACCGACGAATGGGAGCCAGAGTGGGGTTAGGAGACAAGTGATTATTTCCGCAACGCTGGATTTAGCTCAAAAACTGGCTTTTTATGGGGTCGTCGTCTGCTGGTGGCTATTTGCCCTGACGTTCTGTGTGAAAAAACGTCCGCCTAAGGTCCAAGAGTCGAAACGCGATTGGACTTCACTCCTCGGCCTGGCAATTCAGTCCATAGCGTACCTGTTGGTCTGGTTCGATCCTCTGCGGCGGAAAGCGCTTGTCCCAGGCAAGGTCGGATTGCCGGGGTTTGAATGGGGAATCGCCCTGCTCGCTGTGGCTATTGCGGTGGGTTCGGTATGGCTGGTTTGGGCCGCGGCCCGGCAACTGGGAAAACAGTGGGCTCTGGCGGCGCGCCTAGTTGAAGGGCACGATTTGATTCAAGATGGCCCTTATCGCTTGGTACGAAATCCGATTTACACGGGCATGTTTGGCATGCTGCTGGCTACCGGTCTGGCGATGGCTCAATGGAACGCCTTGGCCATCGCAATTGTCGTTTTTCTTGCTGGAACCTATATTCGCATTCGAAGTGAAGAGCGATTGCTGCGGCAGGCGTTCGGGACGGAGTTTGACGAGTATAAGCGCAGAGTACCGGCGCTGATTCCGGGAGTGTACTGAATAGGAGGCGTGGAGGGTTCGCGGGAGAATGAGATCCCTCGCTTGCGCTCGGGATGACAATCATACAGGAATGGGAATCCTCCGGAGAACGTGCAGGTTTTATGCGTAACGTTCGCGCATGAAATCGGCAATGGCTGCGTAGGCGGCGATAAGCGTCTTTTCTTCGGGGAGGAAAACTATGCGGAAATGCTTGGTGCCGGGACGCTGGCCGAAGCCCGATCCGTGTACAACGGTCACGTGTTTTTGACGGATGAGTTCGGTCACGAAGACGTCATCGCCTTCGGGGATGTCGATACTTGGGTAGGCGTAGAAGGCTCCGCGCGGCGCCACACAATTTACACGTGGAGTTTCTGCGCACCACTTCATGGTCAGATCGCGACGGCTGCGTAGTTTCCGTTTGACTTCGATCAAGTGATCCTGAGGGCCTTCAAGCGCAGGCTTGATGGCGTACTGTTCGGGATGGTTGGCGCAAAGACGCGCCCGCAGCAGTTTGTTTACGCCTTCGAGATACGGTTTGATGACGGAAGCTTCGCCGCTGGCAATGCTCCAGCCGATGCGCCATCCGGGGGCAAGGTAATTCTTGGAGAGTCCTCCGAATGTGATGACCGGCACATCGGGCGCCACGGCTGCCATGGCCACATGTGCGTCGTCATCGATTATCAGCTTGTCGTAGATTTCGTCCGCGAAGATGATCAGATTGTGCCGGCGCGCAAGTTCGGCAATCTCCTCGAGCATTTTGCGCGTGCACACCGAGCCCGTTGGGTTATTGGGATTGATTAAGACAATGCCACGGGTTCGCGGCGTGATCTTTTTCTTGATGTCGTCGAGATCAGGCTGCCAGCCATCTTCTTCCTTGAGGTAATAGGCGTTCAGTCCGATTTCGATTTTCGCTAGCACCGCGGAGTAGAGCGGGTAATCGGGGCACGGAGTCAGCAGGTTGTCGCCAGGATTTAACAGCGCGGTCAGGCAGATGTCCACGGTCTCGCTCACTCCGGAAGTGACGAAAACATCCTGGATGCTGGTGATTCCTTTGCGGGCGGCCTCACCGCGTATTGCGTCCAGGGCTTCTTTGATGCCGGAGGAGGGAGAGTACCCATTCTTGCCGTCGCGCATCGCTTTATAGACGGCCTCGATCATGTGGGCGGGCGTTTGGAAGTCGAAGTTAAGCGGGTCGCCGATGTTGAGCGGGAGGATTTTGTGTCCTTGGCGGGCGACCTCATCGGCGATGCATGCCAGGTCGCGAATGGCGTAGCGGACGTTCTCGAGACGGGCGGCGGGGGTGATTTCGCGGAGTTGGGTCGTGGGCATGATTAAACTCAATCACCGCCTAGACGGTGAAAACTACAGATCCCCTTAAGTTCACGAATCAAGTGCAACACCGTACAAAGGTGTTGCGATGGAAAAACGAAGTTATGGGCAGTTGAGCCTCACGGAACGGATCGAGATTTACCGCCTGCATGCGGACGGTAAAAGTCAGCGTTTCATTGCCGGAGTTCTGCAGCGGAGCGTATCGACGATCAGCCGTGAACTGATGCGCAACAGCAAGGCAAGCAAGAAGTGGTCTGGTGGCTACGATCCGCAGCGCGCCCAGAAGTTGATGTTGCGCCGACATGCCCGCGGTCGAACCTATAAACTCGAACGGCAGCCGGAACTTCGTCGGGAAGTGTTGCAACGCCTCGCCGCAGGCTGGTCGCCCGAACAGATCGCCGGACGTTTCGCCCAGGGCCCCGCCAGCAACCGGATCAGCTATGAATCGATTTATCGCTACATTTATTGGCGCAGTTGCTCTTTCAAAGAAACGCTGTATCGTTGCTTGCCGCGCAAAAAGCACCGCCGTGGAAGGCGGCGAAGAAATGGCCCGTGGACGACTGCATCCATCCTGGACAGAGTTTTCATTCATGATCGTCCCCCCGTGGTGGCGGAACGGGCGCGTTCCGGAGATTGGGAAGCCGACCTCATGAGCTTCCGCAAGCCCGGGCAGTTCTTGCTCGTGGCCCACGAACGCCGATCGCGGCTCACGCTGCTCCTGCGCCAGGAAACGAGATCGGCCCAAGCCGTCGCCGACAATCTTTGCGCTCTGATCGAAGCGATGCCGCCGCAGGCCTGCCACTCCATGACTTTTGATAATGGCACCGAGTTCAGCAAGCACTATCTCCTGAGCAGAAGGTTTGGCATTACAACCTGGTTCTGCGACACCCACTCGCCTTGGCAGAAAGGCGGCATCGAAAACGCCATTGGCCGTATCCGGCGCTCCCTGCCCAGAAAAACCGATCTCGAGGCCCTGTCTCCTCACCGTCTCGCCAACCTGCTGCAACGCCACAACGATACCCCCAGAAAATGCCTCGCCTTCCAAACTCCCAACGAGGTATTCTTCCATCACTCTGTTGCACTTCAAACGTGAATTCATCCCCTCGCTTCGCTCGGGATGACAATACTTAAAAAGAGTCTGCACTTTCTGCATCGTGATGGCAGTCCACCTTAGTCTCCTCACTCGCCGCGGTCGATCTGGGCTTTCTGCAGCGTGTCCGAGTAATCCACGTATACGGCTTTCCACTCGCTATAGAAATCGATCGCGCCGATGCCGCCTTCGCGGTGTCCATTGCCGGTCGCTTTGGTGCCGCCGAAGGGGAGATGGACTTCCGCTCCGATTGTTGGTGCATTGATGTAGGTGATGCCGGTTTCTAGGTCGCGGATAGCGGCGAAGGCTTTGTTCACGTCTTTGGTGTAAAGCGAAGACGACAGGCCGTAGTCGATGTTATTGGCGATGGCGATGGCGTCTTCGAGGTCTTCGCAGGGGATGATCGAAACTACCGGTCCAAAAATTTCTTCTTGCGCGATCCGCATCTTGGGATCGACATCGATGAATACCGTAGGTTCGATAAACCAGCCGTGCTGGTAATCGCCTTTGTCGAGGCGGTTGCCGCCGGTGACCAGTTTCGCGTTTTCGTTCTTTCCGATTTCGATGTACTTGAGACTGGTGTTGAGCTGCTTCTCGTTTACAGCTGGACCCATCTCCACGGTTTCGTCGAGTCCGTTGCCTACCTTGATCTTTTTGGCGCGAGCGACGAAATGGTCGATGAACTTGCGGTAGACGCCCTTCTGGACAATGATGCGGCTGGTTGCGGTGCAACGCTGTCCGGTGGTGCCGAAAGCGCCCCAGAGTCCGCCTTCGACGGCGAGTTCAAGATTGGCGTCGTCCAGCACGATCATCGGATTCTTGCCGCCTAATTCGAGCGAACACGGCTTGAGACTCTTTGCGGCGGTGGTGCCGATGATCTTGCCGACGGCGGAAGATCCCGTGAACGAGATGGCCCGGACTGTGGGATGCTCGCTTAACGGCGCTCCCGCTTCAGGGCCGAATCCGGCGATGACATTGATCACACCTTTTGGAACTCCGGCATCGGTTAGGGCCTGGACCAGATTAAAGGTGGAGAGGGGAGTGTCTTGCGCGGGCTTAATTACGCATGTGTTTCCACAGACGAGGGCGGGTAGCAATTTCCACGAAGAGATAGCCATGGGGAAATTCCACGGCGTGATCATGCCGCAGACGCCGATCGGCTGCCGGACAGCCATCGCAAATTTGTTGGGCAGTTCCGAGGGTACGGTCGGCCCAAACAAGCGGCGGCCTTCTCCGGCGTTGTAGTACGCAGCGTCGATGGCCTCTTGTACGTCTCCGCGGGTCTCTTTCAGGACTTTGCCCATTTCACGGGTCATGTCGCGGGCATGCTCTTCTTTGCGTTCCGAGAGGATCTCGGCGGCGCGGAAGATCATCTCGGCGCGGCGTGGCGCGGGAACCAGACGCCATTTGGCAAAGGCGCGCTGGGCAGCCTCCACGGCGGCATCGACGTCGGCTTTGTTCGAGTGCTGGAAGATGGCAACGACTTCGCGCGTGTCGGCGGGGTTCACGTCTTCGAAAGTCTTTCCGCTGGCGGATTCGACCCACTCCCCGTCGATGAAATTCTTGAAAACCTTGGTTTTGGTAGTGCCGCCTTCGATCACCGGCTTGGTCATTGTGTCGGTTGCCATCAGAGCCTCCAGGGAATAGTGCAGAACTTACATGCTAACAACCGGGGGAAGGACGGGCAAGCGTCGGAGGACGACAAGGGCGTTGACCACAAGTGCGTTAACCACGGAGGACACTAAGGTTCACGGAGGTAAATCTGCAAACCTCCGTGATATTTTCGTGCTTATGAGTCGCGATGATTTTGCCGGGTTGCTGCTGGTTGTCTTTGTGTTTGTAAGCGCGGCGCTGGCTCAGCGGCCCTTTTCTGCTCTTTCCACGGTGGATGAACCAGAGATTGCGAGTCGTCCGGTGCAGGTGGATGCTCAAGGGAAACTATTGCCCTGGCCATTTCCGGATAACATCGGCGATTCCTATTCTTCTGATTTTCTAGCGCAATGGACGATTCTTCAGGATCAATTCCAGCGCCAGCGGCTGCCTTATTTTTATTGTTGCTTCGCCATCGATCCCACCAGCTACGAAATGATTCCAGATCGTAATTGGGCCAACTCTACCGCTTACTTAAGAGCGATGCTGGAAGGCTTCGTCGAGCATCTTTATCCGTATACAGGCGATAAGCGCACGCTTTTGGCTCTCGAAGACTTTGTTGACTACGAAATGGAAAACGGTACGACGCCGTCTTCCAATTATGTGTGGGATGGGGTGCCGTACCCGTCGGCGAACCCGGGGGCACGGCGTTACTCTGGCTGGAGTTCGCACGGAGAAGATTATGTCGAGCCGCATGTCATCGGTGAGGATGGCTACGCCTATCTGCGTCTGTATGAAATGACAGGCAAGACCAAGTATTTACATTCCGCCATTCACTTTGCCGACGTGCTGGCTAGAAACTACAAGCCGGGCGATGGACTGCACTCGCCGTGGCCGGTGCGCTGCTTTGCTCGCGATGGGCGCGTGGAAGGCAAGGGGATGGGGCCTTACTCGGCAAATGTTCTCGGGCCGATTTCCCTTTTTGATGAGCTGATCCGGCTGAGACAGGGACACGTATCGCGTTACGAAAACGTTCGCCGCGCGGCGTGGCAATGGCTGGAAGCTTATCCGCTGAAGAATGATGTCTGGGTCGGCTATTTCGAAGATGTGCCACCAACCATGGGCGATATGAATAACGTGATTCCTTTGGAGTTGGCGCGTTATGTGCTGCTGCATCCAGAGAATGATGTTCACTGGCGAGAACATGCCGAACACTTGATTGACTGGGTAAAGACGACTCTTAAGTGGCCGAAATATCGGGTTCATGGAGCAACGGTGACCACTGAACAAGGCGATGGCGTCAACTTCTGCTGCAATGAGCCGAACCGATGCTGCGACAGTCACACATCGCGTCTCGCAGCGGTCGAGGCGTTGTATTTCGCGCGCACGGGAGATGAGAGATACAAGGAAGAGGCAATGCGCTCGTTTAACTGGGTGACGTATTTTCAAGGCCTGCCGGGGAAGGCGCATGCGCCCTTCAGCGAGCAGTGGTGGTTCACAGACGAATTCGCGGATGGTCCGCGGCGGCTGATGGATGGATTTTGGGCTGTGCCGGAATGGGCGCCGGCAACAGAGTCGCATCTGCTGGGATCGACTTCCGCTGTAACCAACATTTCCTATGGCAAAGGATCCGTCGGGTACTCGACTTTTGATCGGGAGTCGGTAGATGTTCTCCGTCTGGACTTCACTCCGGTGACGGTCAGCGCCGGCGGCCGAATCTTGTCAGAACGGTCTGTGCCAGAGCGATCCGACCCGTCCGAGGAAGGGTTTGTCTTTGATCCCGCTACGCGGGTGCTGCGGATTCGGCATCGGCGATCCGGGAACGTGAAAATCGAAGGTGTGGGTGGGAACTTGAATGCTCGATACATTACGTTCGACGATCCACACCAGATCGCGGGAACAGTCCTAAGGGGAGAATACCCGGCTGGTGTCATTCAATGGATCGGTGATTCCTGGAGTATCCACGTACCGTCGGGAAAGTTAGGAACTTTTAATCTCGTTACTTCGGAGCGGAGCGCATCGTTCCAGCTCCTAAATGCGCGCACTTTTGCAGGCATGGATGTTTATAACGGTGGCGCGACTGCGACCGAACTGCGTATTACGTGTCCGGGAGACCGGGAAACTAGTGTCTCCATCAAGCCGGGCGAATTGAAGCGTGTAAGAATGAGCGCGCTTTCCTCTTGTTCACACGTCACCCTCGTGAGTTCGGACGGGTCGCAACTGCAATTCGACAATTTGGCTTATCTGCTGTAAACCGGAAGCCGCGCGGTAAGGTTCCGCAGTCACTTTCGTAACCCTTTCACCCCCTGACTCAAGTTTAATACCCACACTCGCGGGGATATGATGGTCTTAGCTTAAGAGACATCCCGTATTCATAGAATCTTGAAATGAGGTTGCCACCGACTCGTGTCGAATAGTACTAAGCCGGAAATCTACGTCGCGTGGAAAACGGTGACGTATCGCAGCGTTGTGATGGCGCTGCTTGGGGCGTTGCTGCTGCTTGTCGCGGCCTTGCATTTTATATTTCCAAAATTCACCGACTCGACGGCGAAGGCGGTAGGAAAGCTCTCCACAGGGTTCTTCCAGAAGGTAGCGGGACTGGCGCCTCCTCTCAAGGGGCCATCGACTGCAGTGGGGCAGCACGCCAATTTCACGGCGCTTGACGGAACCGTGCGGGTTAGAAAAGGCAATGGCAACAGCTGGATCAATGCTGACTACAACGTGCCGCTGGAAAAGGGCGATGTAGTGCAAACCGGCGCCGAAGGCATGGCAAAGATTGTTTTCACAGACGGCACCAACTACACGGTGAAACAGGATTCGCTGATCGTCATCGAAGAGAACTCAGCTAACGATCAGCAACAAACGAACGTATCGGTCGCGGTCACGACTGGCACTGTGGACCTCACTACGGCGACCTATGTGGAAGGTTCTAAATCGCAGGTGATCGTGGCGGGCGCCAAAGCTACGCTGGCTCCCGATTCGTCGGCCATGGTGCATAACGATCCCAAGGGCGATCAGCATGAAATCCTGTTGAAAAAGGGCAGTGGCGAGATTGAGCGCAACGGGGAAATGGTTCACCTCGAGACATGGGAAAAAGTTAATTTTCAGAGCGCATCGAAAACCATGGAGCGGACCACGGAAATCAGTCCGCCTACTCCCATTACACCGGGAAACATGCTGCCGGTTTTTATGAACGCTGGGGAAAAGGCAAAGGAAGTGGAGTTTGCCTGGACGCCGATGTCGAATGCCGCCGGTTACCGGTTGCGAATATCACACAATCCATATTTTTCGTCGTCCTTGCTGGATCGTAAGGTCGAAACGTCGAGCGTGGTTGTCACCGGTCTTCCAGTAGGCGCCTACTATTGGTCGATCCAGTCTTACGACGCAAAAGGTAAGGAATCGGTGGAAAGCGAAAAAAATCGCTTTACGATTGTGATCAGGTCCAAGGAAAAAGTTGACCTGGCCCTCGAGATGGAGCCTCTCATCCAGCACGGGCACGTGATTGAGGTGTCTGGCAAGACTGAAGTTGGAGCGCGCGTGATGGTGAATGGCAAGGAAGTTCCAATGATCAGCGACGATGGTACGTTCCACTACTTCATGCCGCCACTGCCGAACGGGGAAAGCCTGATAACAGTCACGGCCCAGAATTCGAAAGGCGGGGTAAACACCCACCAGCAAAAAGTTGTGATTCAGTAGTTTGATTCGTTAGATGTTCAATATTGCGGGACGTTCCAGAACAACCGGGTGTCGAGTTGACAACCAGTTCTCTTGAACATCGAAGTAGAATAGAAGAAACCAGTGGAAACGACTCGTAAGAACTAAATGGAAGCCCAGATTTAGGGGCGAGACGGAATTCCCGGGAGAGAAGTATTTCCATGTCAAACAACGGGTTTCATAACGGCTCATCGCGGTCGCACAACCTGCGTTCGCTATTCAGCATGTTTTCGAGCGATCTTGCCATCGATTTGGGGACAGCCAACACACTGGTGTACGCACGCGGCAAAGGGATCGTGGTCAACGAACCCTCCATCGTCGCGCTAAACAAGAACACCAACGAAGTAGAGGCAGTTGGCAAAGAAGCCAAAGAAATGCTGGGACGCACGCCGGGTAACATCGTGGCCATCAAGCCGATGAAGGATGGCGTTATTGCCGACTTCAAGGTCACCGAGAAGATGTTGAACTACTTCATTCAGAAAGCGCACAACCGCAAAATGCTGGTGCATCCGCGAATCGTGATTGGCGTGCCGTCGGAAATTACACAGGTGGAAAAGCGCGCGGTCATGGATTCCGCCTATCGCGCCAAGGCCAGCGAAGTGTTTCTGGTGGAACAGGCGATGGTCGCTGCCATCGGAGCCGGATTGCCTATCACCGAACCGAGCGGCAATATGGTCGTGGATATCGGAGGTGGTACAACCGATATTGCAGTAATTTCTCTTAGCGGCATTGTCTATTCACGTTCTGTGCGCATGGCCGGAAATCAGATGGATGAAGCCATCATGAACTACCTGAAGCGGAAATATAATCTGCTGGTAGGCGAGCGCACGGCCGAGCAGATCAAGATGGAAATCGGCTCCGCGTATCCGTTAGATAAGCCGCTGACCATGGAAATTAAGGGCCGCAATCTAATTGAAGGCGTGCCCAAGACGATTACCGTGGATGACAGTGAAATCCGCGAATCGCTCAGCGAATGCGTTTCGACGATTATGAATGCGATCCGCGTGGCGCTGGAACGTACGCCTCCGGAGCTGTCGGCGGACATCAGCGACCGCGGTATCGTGCTGACCGGCGGCGGAGCGTTGATCAAGAATCTCGACAAGCGCATCAGGGAAGAAACTGGATTGCCTGTGTCGATCGCTGACGATCCGCTGTGCAGCGTGGTACTCGGCACGGGCAAGATGCTCTCGGACTTCAAGTTGCTACGTAAGATTTCGATTGAGTAGAGCCGCGAACTTCGGGCCGCGGGCGAAATGCAGATCCCTCGCTTCGCTCGGGATGACAATCCTAGGGATAAGGTCTCCGCACGAAACGACTTCTCAGGACGACGGGTTCACTGAGAACTGACAACTGAGAACTGAGAACTGGCCGCCATGGAATCCGTCCTCGGACGCTACCGCAACCTAATCGTGCTGGTGGGAGTGTTATTCGCCCAGGTGCTCGGCTTGGCTGTGCAGGTCAAGCGGACGAGCGATAGCGAATCGACGCGTCTGATCCGTATTTGGGCAGTGGGATCGGTTACTCCTTTTGAAAAAACGCTGAATTGGATGCGGACCTCCAGCGGCAACGTTTGGCATAACTATTTCTACTTGCGCGGCGTGCGAGCCGAGAACCGTAGTCTCAAGGCACAAATTGAACGCATGAACCTGGAGCAGGCGCGCATCACTCAAGATGCCGACCAGGCGAGGCGTTTGCAGGCATTGCTTGGTTTCAAGGAACAGTTCATTTCGCAGACCCTGGCCGCGCAAGTCATTGGAGGAAGCGGCAGCGAGTTGTCGCGTTCAGTATTCATCGATAAAGGCAGCAGGGATGGCATCAAGCCCGATATGGCGGTGATCACCGCGGACGGCATCGTAGGCAAGGTGCTGCACGTGTATCGAACCACTTCGGAGGTGTTGCGCATTGACGACCAGAGCAGCGGCGTGGGCGCCATCCTCGACAAGACGCGCCTGCAAGGTGTTCTCAATGGAACGCCCGCTGGCGAGCTTGTGCTCGGCAGAGTGATGAGCGATGAAACCGTCCCTGCAGGAGAGTTGGTACTTACCAGCGGGGGCGACAGTATCTTTCCGAAGGGCTTGCCGATTGGCAGGGTGACGAAGGTCTCGCCGGGCAGCGATCTGTTTCTGAACGTGCACGTGCGTCCCGCGGCCGACCTGAGCCGTCTGGAGGAAGTCCTGGTTGTAACGAAGATTGATGAGCGGCAAACCGAACCCGACCAGACCGGCGCGGCGCGAGCCGTCGATATTTTGGCGGAGCGTCTGCCTGGAGTCCCTTCCAAGCCGGACGATGCCGCGAAGGGAAGTGGATCGGGTGCTACAACGCCTGGCGCTGTTGCACCAAAATCTGTAGGGCCGGGTTCCGTAGCACCAAGCTCAGTGCCATCCACCACTGGTTCCGGCGCCAAGCCGAATTCTGCTCCCCCGGTAGCGGGAAATACCCTGGGTGCTGCCACCACTACCGGCACTCCGGAGGGAAAAGCGTCCGCCAAACCGGTGAAGGCAACGGGCGCAGCGAAGCCTCAACTCGCGATTCAGGATAGCCACTAACGTGGCCATTACTTACACTTCGGGCGAGCAGGTTGAGGTTTATCGGTTTAGTGTTCCTGCAACGGTTCTCATTCCACTGACTGCAGTTTTCCTGCAGGCATGGCTGCCGCTGCGGTTTCCTTTCTTTACTGTCTTCGATCTGCCCTTGCTGGTCACGATCGGCTTTGCGACAGCGCGCCGCAATCCACTAGCCGGCCTGGTTACGGGCGGGTTAATCGGCATTATGCAGGACGCGCTGACGCATCATCCCATCGGACTCTATGGAATTGCGAAGACGGTTGTGGGGTTTGGCGCTTCGTCACTGGGAATCAAGTTGGACGTAGAAAATGCGGGCTCTCGTTTTCTACTTACGATTTTCTTCTATGTAGTACACGAAGTTGTTTACTTCATGACTGCCCGGGGTCTTGTCGGCTTGCACATGGCGTGGAGTTGGCCGCACGAACTTCTCTCAGGCGTGGCGAATGGTCTGCTGGGAGTGGTGGTCTTCATGGTGCTCGACAGATTCAAACAAAGAACGTGACTTGCCGCGATGTGCTTCTAGCAGATTCGCTGAGTGGCTGTTCGCTTATCGCCAATAGCGAACGGCGAATAGCGAATAGCTTCGTCTCTATACGCGATTCACGATAACGTACCCCAGCGCTGCCGCTGCCAGCGTAGCCAGGAAATTCACCGTCTGGTTGTTGATCCATCCTCGGCGCTGCAGCGTGGCGCCTAGGACGCTATCGATGAGCATTCCGCCAAATCCGGCGGTTGCTGGAATCCATATCTGCGACTGAGGAATCATTCCGCCCACGGTTCCGACCGCCACAACCACCAGACCCGCCGCTAAGCCGGCCAAGCTGCCAGGTAGCGTAATCCCGCCGTCGGTGCCGGCGGGGACGCGTTTCCAGGTTGTGATCATGCGTGCGTTTTGACGGTGGTATTGTCCGATTTCGCTGGCCACTGTATCCGTAGCGGATTCGGCGAGTGCGCCCAGCGCGGCCACGACCCAAGTCCGATTTCCGGTCGTGCTGAAAAGTACCGAGCAGAGAGCGGGGACTGCGAGATTCGCCAGGACTTGCCACGAATTTCGTCCTTCGCGGTGCTCGGCGAGGCCCAGGGCTAGTTTGCGGCGGTATCCGAATCGAGTTGAGATCCAGGTCATCAGAAACAGGGTCCCCAGCGCAGCGAAAGCGGTTGGGCCGATGCAGGCGAACAGCAGGAAACAGACGAAACCACCGGCCAGGGATCCTGACCGATCGACTCCACGCAGGGCACGGGCGAGAGCTGCGAAGGCCAAGGTGACGAGGCCGGCTATCGCCAGCCGCTCCGGAGACGAGGCCCAGAACTGTAGTTGAAACAAGTTCAGCATAGTTGATGACAGATTCCACCTATCAGCGTTCAGCCATCAGGAAACCCTTCCTCATGTCCGCGTCCGCGATTCACTGGCTGACTGCTGACGGCTGAGTGCTGACGGGCTGTCCGGCGGAGCCGTGTTCGATAACACTATATTCGGTATTCGGTAATGGCAGGCCACGCGATGTAGTGCTTGGCCTTTGGATTCGTAGGGTAATCTGGTAGCAGCAACTCCCAGTCATTTAGGCTACACTTTTGTACGCTTGGCAGGTTTTGGGCATCTGAAGGTTTTTGGGGTGAGGCGATGGCGGCTTCGGTCTGGTCTGGGTATCTGACATTTGGATTAATCTCAATGCCAGTGCGCCTGTTCTCGGGCGCGCGCAGCAGCGGTATCTCCTTCAACCAGCTTCACCGCACCGACCACCATCGAGTGAAGCAACAGCTTATTTGTCCGGCGGACAATCAGGTTCTTGAGCGAAGCGACATCGTGAAGGGCTACGAGTACCGCAAAGACGAGTACGTGATCATCGATCCTGAGGAAATCAAGAAGATCGAGCCCAAGACGGCGAAGACGATGGAGATCCTGGAGTTCGTGAAGGCCAGCGAAGTGGACCCGGTCTATTTCGAGTCGTCGTACTACATGGTTCCCGAGGAAGCAGGCCGCCGTCCTTACGCGCTACTGACCAAGGCTCTGGAGGAAAGTGAGTACGTCGCTATCGCCAAGCTCACCATGCACAATCGCGAATACACTGTTTTCTTGCGGCCGCATAAAGGCGGAATGATGTTGCACACCATGTATTACGCGGAAGAAGTGCGGGAGGTTGAATCGTTCGGCGCTCCTGATGTGGAGATTAAAGACGCGGAAATCAAGGTTGCGCACCAACTTATTGAAGCGTTGGCGGGCGAATGGGATCCGGAGAAATATCACGATACGTTTCAGGAGAATTTGAAAAAGCTGATTGAAGCAAAGCTGGAGGGCGGAGAAATTCAGGCTGCCGAGCCAGCGAAGAAGATGGCGCCGGTCGTGGATCTGATGGCCGCCCTGAAGGAAAGTCTGGCTCAGACGAAGAAACCGTCGGGATCGGAAAAAGTGGCGGAGATGCCTTCCAAGAATCCGAAGACACGAAGAGGACGCGCGTAATCCTGAACTCCCAAATGTAGAGAGGAGTATTTACAGCGCTGCTACAGTCCACTTATCTAAATTTATTGACCCTACTTTATTGACCAGGCGCAAGTCGGCAACCAATCCTGCCCCGCAGGCTTCTCAACCAAGGGTGGGCAAGAAACCAGCCGGCAAGTCCCGCATGATTTCCCCTCTCCACCCGGTTCCCGATACAATATCGGATTCCGCGCAGGACGACTTTTTATGGAGATTGAATGAAGCGGTTTCTCTGGCTGGGGTTCGTGGTGTGTGTTTATTTGATCTGTTCGGGATGCGGCGATACTTTCCGCCCTATCATTGTCCCGAATCCACCGACGTTTCCCAATCCGCAAGCGGCTCACACGGTAATCTCGATCAACGATAACGGAACCGTTGTGCCCGGCAGCGCCATGGTGATCGATGTCTCTGGCGATACGGACGTGAGCGAAATGAACGTGGGCCTTGCTCCCGTAAATGCCGTACAGCAAACGGCTTTTCAGGTTTTGGTGGCGAACCATTCCGTGTCAGGGCCGCTGAACACCGGGGATTCGATTACAAAGTTAAATTTCAACGGCACCATCATTAGCAATACCGCTACGATAAGTTTGCCGCCAAACTCCGCACCGAACTTTGTCACCGTTGCCCCAACCGACACACAGGCATATGTGACGCTGCCGAATCTAGTGCCAGACCCTATCAATCATCCTGGTGTCATTGTTCCTTCCGTCGGCGTGGTTAACACACAGAGCGATAACCTGGTGGCGACGATAGCGGTCGGAAACGATCCGTTTGCCCTGGCCGTGACTCCCGACAAGAGTAAACTCTACGTCGCGAACCTGGGCGATGGCACAGTCAGCGGGTTTAATACCCTCGACCGATCTTCACGAAGTATCACGGGTACATTGAGTTCTCCGCCTATCTGGTTAACTCCCCGAACGGATAGTCAGCGAGTCTACGTGCTTGAGCAGACTACAGGTACTCTTGCTTCCATAGATACGAGTTCCACGGCGGGACCGGACACGCTCAGCGAGTCGACGATCAAAGTTCCCGGCGCAACTATCATGATCTATGACAGCAACTTGAATCGGCTTTACATCCCTGGCGGACCGGAGGTCGCGATGGTTGACGTTTCGCAATCCCCCCCGCAATACCTTGCGGGAGGCCCGATCACAATCACTCCGGTCTTAGGCTCGGCTCGCGCGCAAGGCGACCTGTGCTCGGCCTTTAATCCGACAGGGGTTACTGCCGTAACGGCCGCGGCGTTGCCGGATGGTTCTCGTGCTTACGTCGGGTCTTATGCGTCATTTGAAGTCGGTGTGAAAATATCGCATGCGAGCTTGAGCAACGACGGTGTCCATAGCACCTATGACTACACACTTCTGTCCCCTGGAGCACCTGATTTGCTTCCCGGGATGGTCGTTACCATCGCTGGAGTGATCTCGACTGGCAGTTCTCCCAGTTCATTCAATGGCACCTTCCAAGTTATTTCTGTTGGGGGAGGAACGTTTCAAGTGGCGAATACTCCGGCGGGAAATGACCTCTACACCAGCGGCGGAACCGGCGCTTCTCCAAATATTTGCCCGCAAGTGACGGTAATCGACGCAGTCAGTAAAAGCGTAAAAAGCTCGATTGCGATCCCGGGAGTCTCTGCCTACAACGGCATATGCACCGCTACACGCTTTCGCTTCATGATGGCGGCCGGCGGCGACAGTACTCGTGCGTATCTCTCCACCTGCGATGGAGGCAATGTCAACATCATCAATACATCGAATGACACTTACATCGAGAATCTGACGGCTCCGGTAGGTGCGCGAGCGCCAATTCCGCCGAGCCTGCTGAACCCGCCGCAGAATCCGGTGTTTCTGATTGCCGGTCCGTAACTACGTAAGTTTTTGTGCTGAGGTTTGAGAGATCGAGACTAATGACCACCGGCTAACTGCTGGTGCTATCCTGCGATGGCTGCGCGTTCCGCTTCCTGGCGGCTGTGATGGCGCAGTGCCACATTCATAAAGACATTTCCGCTGGAAGTATTGAAGCACATCACCAGAGCTTCGGTGTCTTCACTGCTTCTGCTGCCTTGCTCGGCGGTGTGATGAGTCGGGGGTCGGACGTGGAAATGAAATCCCTGGTCGTTGAGAGTGGTAACGGCGTTGCCAATCATTTGGTTGGCCAGTTCACAGATTGCCTCGCGCACCAGACTCTCATCGACTTGTGAGACTTCGACGTTGGCCAGACGGCTGGCGAGCTGCTTAGCCACTCCGGGGTCGGCATCAAAAATGATTCGTCCTTCGATTTCGCCGGACAGGCGAACTTCGGCGGCAATTCCTTTCCGCCGGTACGCCTCTTCCTCCATGGTCAGATTCTCGATGGAAATCGGCGACTCGAGGCTCTCCGCCAAAACGGCGTCGGTCGAGTTGATGAAAGGCTGAATCAAATCCATCCGCATCGACTTATGCTCCAGCTCCGGCAGCGCGGGGCGCTTCGTCACGCATGACGTACTTGATCACTTCATAAAGAACTTCCGGCTTCACCGGTTTCTGAACAAAGTGGCGGGCGCCGCGCTGCAAGGCGGCGACAATGTTTTCCTGGTATCCGACCGATGAAACCATGACGATGCGGGCGTTCGGATGGTCTCGAACGATCTTCTCCGCGGCTTCGATGCCTTCCATCTGGGGCATGGTGATATCCATCAGAACGATGTCAGGCCTGAGCCGTTCATACTCGCTAATCGCGGCAATGCCGTCGCCCGCCTCACCGATTACCTGTCCGCCGAAGGTTTCCACCATTCGGGCCAGATTCTTGCGGGCGAACACGGAGTCATCCACGATCAGATAGCGAACCGGCTGTCCGTCCTCGCTCCGTTTTACGGGCGCAAACTTTTCCATGACACTCCTCCACAGCTACCACTTAATCACGATCCATGCACGTTCGGTAGATAACTCTAGTTACTTCCGGCACCTGTAGCCCGTTTGGCGTCGCCGCCATCGCTGCCAGTGCCAGGCGTTTCTCCACGGCGGTCGGGAGAGCATTGTGCCTGTAAAAGAGCAGGCAGATCCTGGAGGTCGGCGATGCGCATGGCAAAGCCGCGTTCGATAGCCGCTTTGGGCATACCGTAGACGACGCATGTCTCCTGGCTCTGCGCCACCGTGAACCCCCCGGCTGCCCGAATCTCTCCCAATCCGGTCGCGCCGTCTTCGCCCATGCCCGTCATCAGGACAGCCATGGCTTGAGAACCAAACTCCTCGGCTACGCTGTGGAATAGCACGTCCGCCGAGGGGCGATGCCCATTTACCGGAGCTTCTTCGCCCAGCACGACCACGTTGCCCAACGGCATTTTCTTTACTTTCATGTGGCGATTTCCGGGACAAATAAGCGCCCGTCCGGCGACCAGCAGATCTCCCGATTGCGCTTCTTTGACTCGGATAGGACAGGTATCGTCCAGTCGCTTGGCAAAGAGTGCCGTGAACCCATCCGGCATATGCTGCACTACCAGGAGGCTGCCGGAAAAATCCGCGGGGAGGTGCGAAAACAGATACTGCAAGGCGTTGGGACCACCTGTCGAAACTCCGATGGCGACGATGTGCGTTGGGGCACAGGGCTGCAACTTGCCGGGCTGGGCTGCATTGGTCTCACTGGGCAAGAACTGGGTATGCACCATTCCGCTCTGTGCGGCGGTCCGGATTTTTCGAATCAGTTCTTCTGCAATTTCGGGCATGTGCGAGAAAACATCTTGCGGCTTGGCCACGAAATCGAATGCGCCGAGCGCCAGCGCCTTTAACGTGATTGCCGCGCCGGCTGTGCTGTGCGAGCTGACCACGATTACCGGCAACTGCCAGCGGCGCATGACTTCCTTCAGAGTGTCGATGCCGTTCAGTCCGGGCATTTCCAAATCGAGCGTGATCACTTGCGGGGACAGGTCGTCGATTTTCTTTAACGCAAAATTGCCGTCCATCGCCGTTCCCACAACCTCGATCGAGTCATCCTGTTCGAGGATCTTGGGGATCAGCTTTCGCATCAGCGCCGAATCATCCACTACCAGGACGCGCACGGGTTTTTTCATGCCAGCCCCCCTGCGGCGCCGCGTAGCATCCCGCCAGGCTGAACTCCGTGGCTGGTTCCCGCTCTCACCACACTCGATAGCAGACCCGCCATCCGCGCGCCGGTCGTATCGGTCCGTCCCTGCGTAAAGCGATCCATCAAGGCGATCATGTTAAGGATGAGAACCACCCTGCCATCCCCCAGAATCGAAGCTCCACTGACCAGATCGGTCGTGATCGATTGGTCATCGAGCGCCTTGATGACTAACTCGTCTTCGCCTTCGAGCGCATCCACGAGGACACCGAATTTACGGTCTCCGCTGTTGATGACCAGCACAAAAACCTTGTGTCGTGCTGCTTCCGGCCCGCTTGGCGGTCTGGCGCCGAGGCGCAGCAGAGGCAGCACGTCGTTGCGCAATTGCAGTACGTCATAGTGCTCAACCTGATGAATTTCCGCTTCGACCGTGCGGGCGATTTCCGCAACCGCATTCAGTGGCAGAGCGTAGAGCCGCTGCTCGACGCGGAACATTAGTGCCCTGATAATGGCCAGTGTTAGGGGCAGGCGGAGGCGGAAAGTCGTTCCGCGTCCTACCGCGGTTTCAATCTGGATGGTTCCCTTCAAACGCGTGAGCACACTCTGAACCACGTCTAATCCCACGCCGCGTCCAGATATCTCTGTGATCTCGTCGGCGGTGGAGAATCCCGGCTGCAAAACCAGATCCAGAGCTTCCGCTTCCGTGAGCCGAGCCGCCTGCTCGACGGTCAGCAATCCGCGGGAGATGGCGCGCTGCCGGACTTTCTCCGCGTCGATACCGCCGCCGTCATCGGACAGTTCAACGACCACCTGATTTCCCTGGTGGTACGCTCCCAGTCGCAACGTACCCTTGGGACGCTTGCCGGCGCGAACGCGTTCTTCTGGAGTCTCAATACCATGGTCGACCGCGTTTCGCACCATGTGGGTTAGCGGCTCCGCGATCGCATCCAGAATGCTTTTATCGAGGTCGGTTTGGCCGCCTCTCACCATCAACTCGACTTCTTTTCCGCACTGACGTCCGACATCACGCACGATGCGCGGAAAACGACGAAAGAGTTGATCAACCGGCACCATGCGAATCTTCATGACCGAGTGCTGTAGATCGTTCAGGACGCGGCTCTGAAAGGCCATGGCGTCTGCGAATTTGCCTCGCAGAGCATCCTTGGGAAAGCGTTGCCCAAATTCCAGGAGTGCCTGCTGCAACATCGACTTGGCCAGGATCAATTCTCCGACCAGATTGAGTACGCTGTCGATTCTTTCCGCATCCACACGTAAAAGATTGTCGGGACCGGCAGGGACGACAGGTGCGACGATCGCTTCTCCTGCGGCGGGTGCTTCATCGGCAGGGAAGGCTGGAGGAAGTTCAGGCGCCGCAGCGGAAGCGGGTTCCTCGATGTTGTTATTTTCCTCTTCTTCTTTATTTTTGCCTTCACTGTTGTCCATGCCGTGAGGATCGGCAATCAACGTTGGCGGAATGGGGTTCGACGGCACGACGGAGCGGAGCGTCCTGACTTGAACATTCAGAACGACTGTTGGAATGCTGCAATTTGCAAGGATCAGCTCCGCGGGTTGTTCCGAAGCGATCGCCACCTCGATACGGTCCATCGGAGCGGGACTGTCTGTGACGGGATAGAAAGCCAGGATCTCGCCCAACCCATCCAAAACTACACGGACCATCTGGCGCGCGGCGATGGGCATATCGCACCGCGAGTCGATCGGCATGACGATGTGGTAAGCGTGCTTGCCCTCCGCCAGCGCCCGGGCGATTGCGAGCTGTTCATATTCCGACCAGGGACTTTTTGCAGCCGCCTTTCCCGCCTTTTTTTTCTTCGGGGCGGGGCCTGTCGCTGTTTTATCCGTGACGTCCGGTGCAGGATGGGCGAGACGAGCTATGTCCGCACGTAAAGACTGGATGTTGGGAAGCTTTGTGCCGGTACGATACGCCTCCAGTAGGGCCGCGAAGACATCGGCCGCGCGTAAGGCGATTTCTGGCACCGAAGCCGCAGCCGCCGTGTTCTCAAGGGTCAGAACGTCTTCGAACTCGTGGGACAATTCGCTGAGTTCGCGAAAACCGCAGGCAGCTGCGTCCCCCTTGAGAGTGTGTACCGTGCGCCGCAGGCTGCGGGCCGTTTCCACATCGCCCGGAGCTACCTCCAGGCGCATCGCTTCATCGTTCAGTTTTTGGACGAGTTCTCCCGCGCTCTCGAAGAACAGCTGGCGGAGGTCGCTCATCCGATCATCAGGAGCGTCACTCACGCTTTGACCTCGATTCGCTGGTATGCGGTTCCACTATGGCTGTGGAGCATCTGAAATTTTTCGCTCAACCCTCGCAAGCTCTCGGCATGGCCGACAAACAGGTATCCCTCGGGATTGAGGCAGCGATAAAACTTCTCGACCAGCCGTTTCTGCTCCGCTTCGTCGAAATACATCATCACGTTGCGGCAAAAGATAATGTCATTGTGCTGGGGCAGGTATTCAGTCTTGAGATTGTGAAAGTCGAAGTGCACCAATTCCTTGACGTTCTTCTTCGCCGCGTAGCGGTCGCCGACTTTATCGAAGTAGCGGAGGCGGTAGCCATAGTCGACGCCCGACATCTGTTGGTCGGTGTAGGTGCCTTCCTGTGCTGTGCGTAAAACCGAATAGTTGATGTCGCTGGCCAGGATCTCTACTCGCCAGGGCGCGGGTATCAGAGGCTTGGGACGCGGCGCTTCCGTCGGCTGGGGATGGCGCAGATGGTAGTAGGACAGCGCATCGGCAGCCAGCATCGCCAGGGTATAGGGTTCCTGTCCGGTGGAACAGCCCGCGCTCCAGATTCTTAAGCTGTGGTGCCCGGCCGCGCGCTTGCGTTTCAGGAGGTCGTCCATCACCTCCCGCTTGAACAGATCCAGTTGAGCTTTGTTTCGGAAGAATGTGGTCTCATTGACCGTGAGATCTTCGAGCAGGCGTGTCAGTTCCTGTTTTCCCTGCAGGCTGATGAGCAGGCGATAGTAACTGCGGAACGAATCCAGATGGCAATCTCTTACCCGTCGCAGTAAGCGGTCTTGCAGGAAGGGAGTGCGCCGATGGTCGAAGTACATGCCGCACTCCTGGTAAACCAGAGCCTGCAGCATCTTCAATTCCCCGTCGGTGACTTCGAGTGTTTCGCTGGTGGACATGTGAATTCGAGTTTGTCTCGCTACTTGCCGGCGGAGACGGCCTTGGTTACGGTTCCTGCTGCTGTCCCTGTGCCTGCCTTGTTCCCCATCGGTTTCTCTGCCGCCAGTTCGCTTGCGGTCTCGCGCGCCGCTAAGACTTTGCCGATATCGAGAAGAATGATGAGCCGCCCCTGGTACTTGCCGAGGCCGGTCACACAATCCAATCCGCCTTCGAGCATCATGACGGGTGCAGCTTCGATATCACTTTCGGGGATTTTCAGAACCTCCGACGCCGAATCCACGATCATGCCCGCGAGCCGGCCACGGTTTTCGACGACCAGGATGCGGCTGCGCCGGTCGAGGCTGGTAGAAGGCTTTCCAAACCGCTTTCGCAGATCAACCACGGAGACAATCTTGCCGCGCAGGTTGATCACGCCTTCCAGATAATCGGGAGCATCCGGTACCGCGGTAATTTCCGGTACGCGCACGATCTCATGCAAGGAAGTGATAGGTACACCGTAGGTCTCACGGCCCACGCTAAAGCCCACGATCTGTGTTTCACGGCTCATGAATGAAAGTTCCTCAGCGCGATCCCGCTGCCGCGGAACGAGCCGCGTTTCCAAATGCCATAGAATTGTCAGCCGCCTTGTCGTTCGGCCGCAGGGCAAAGCGGTCCATCGAATCGAGCAAGCCACGGGACATTTTCGACATCTGATCAGAAGAAGCGGCCAGTTCGGTCGAACCTGAGGTGGAGGACTGCACCAACTCGCGCATACGTTCCATGGCTTGCACCACTGCCTGCGCTCCGGAAGCCTGTTCTTCCACCGCCGAATTGATTTCGTGGGTGATTTCGTTCAGACGAGTCGTAGCCCGCGCAATCTGCGAGGAGCCATGTGACTGTTCGTTGGTGGCAGCCCCGATTTCCTGCGCGAACTTATAGACCTCGGTTACGACATTCGAGATTTTTCTCAGAGCGCCGTTTAACTCTTGTCCTAAATTCAGCCCTTCGTTGACGATCGTCGTGCTCTTCTCCATGTTGTCGACCGCTTTGCGCGCTTCCTTCTGAATGCTCGCGATCAACTCGGAAATCTCCTTGGTGGACTGGGCCGACTTCTCTGCCAATTTACGGACTTCGTCAGCCACGACCGCGAATCCCAAACCGTGCTCGCCGGCTCTCGCCGCTTCGATGGCAGCGTTCAAAGCCAGGAGGTTTGTCTGCTCCGCCAGATCGTCGATTACTTCCACAATCTTCCCGATATCGTCTGCTCGAGTGCCGAGCGAATCGATAATTTCACCGGAAGAGCGGATGGTGGTATTGATCCGGTTCAAGCCGTCGGTCGCTTTCTCCATGGTGCCGATGCCGCTGTGCACTTCTTCCCGCGAACGGTTCGAGATATCGAGTAGAACCTTGGCCGTATCCGCAACCCGCTGGATCGAGGTCACCATCTCGTCGATGGAAGCGGAAGTTTCGCTGACGCTTGTGGCTTGGGTCTGCGTACTCTTCACCATGTTCTGGACGTTCACGCTCATTTCGTGCATCGTGCTCGTCACTTCATCGATCGCGGATGAAGTCTGCAAGCTGTTCTTGGCCGATTCGTCGGACGCGCTAGCTACCTGGCTGGATGCGCTGGCCACCTGGGTAGCGGCGTCGCGCACATTGCGTACCATCCCGCGCAATCCTTCAACCATGCGTGTGAATGCATTCGCCAAAGTGTCGTTGGCGGAACGCGGACGGACTTCGACAGACAAATTACCGCCAGCGATGGCTTCGGAAACCGCCGCCATTTCCGCGAGATACTTCACCATGGAGTCGAAGGTCCTGGCGAGTTGCCCGATCTCGTCCTTACCGTGCACGTCAATGTTGTGTTCCAGATCTCCGGACTTCCCAATCTGGTCGGCAACGTGAATCAGGCGGTTCAACGGTCCCGTGATTCCGGCAGCGGTGCGATAGGCAATGACTACGCCCAGGCCCAGAGCGAGCAGGGTGCTGAGCACCGCAAAAAGAATCGTGCCGGTAGCGGCGAGTTCGTCGGAATGACGCCGCTCGTCGACCAGTTTTCGGTTCTCCTGGTCAACATCGTCCAGAACGTCGCTTGAACGAGAAACCCAGGAGTTCGGATCTTTTTGCAGATAGAAAATCTGCAGCTCAGCTACCGTTGCATTACCGCTATCCACGGCCCGGCGCTTCTCCACCAGCGGATTGGCGAATTCGGAGCCCCATGCCTGCTCGAGTCCCTGAACTTTTTCCAGACCGCTTCGTTGTTGCGGAGAATTTGCCAGAAACTGGGTGTGGCGCAGGGCGTCATTCAGCTTATGCTCGCCCTCCGTCATTTTCTCCACGTCTCTGGTGTCGCCGCTGAGCAAATAGTTCTGTAGATGAAGCCGGTTCTGCATCATCTCGAAGCGCACCGACGAGGTCGCTTCGGTCATCTCCATGGAGCGTTGCGCCGCTGCTTTGGTTTCATGCTCGCGTTGGACGGCGATCAGGTTGATCGCGAGAAGCATTAGAACCGTCCCGAGAATGACGCCGAAACTCCAGTACAGCTTTTTCCCGATATTCATGCTCCAACCTTCCTCAGCCCGCGCTCTATCGATAGCGGCGCCTGGCCTCTCACTGTGCGGAATCAAAACGGAATTCCACCGTACCCGATGACTCTTGCGAAGCCGACTCGAAACGCCACTTCTTGACCGCTTCGAGCGCGGCGTTTGCCAATACCGGATGCCCGCCTACCAGCTTTGCGTTCTTGACTTGGCCGTTGCTGTTGACTGTGATCATGACTTTGACAACGCCAGTGAGATTCATACGCTTCGCTAGTTCTGGATATACGGGCGCCACCTTGCTTTTTATTTTTCGAGTAATTTCTTCTTGCCCCCAAGCAAGCGGAGCCGCAGTAGCGCCCCAGCCGCCGATCAGTACGAGGCACACGGCGAACATACGATTCAGGCTTGGAGACACGGTTGTTCCTCGTAATCTGTGCACTCGTGTCTATGTTCGTGCAAAGACAGAGGACAGTGATACCAAAAGTTCTTTCGATGCATTACTTCAGTGACCTTTTTGAGTGCCTCGAAACCGCACTTTGACCTTGCAAGGGTGTTGTCCAGGACGTTCTAATTTGCAGATTGAGACAGTCGTGTCACTTTGGCACCCCCGTTTCACAAGTCGGCACCACCCCCGATATTCTCTTGACTCAATTTGAGAATCGAGCGTACCGTTTTTAATGTAATTCAATTGTTTTCAATCGCTTAGCTTAAGTGACTGGTGGCAACTGACATCCCATACCAGAAATTCGGGAACTGGCGACGCGTCTCAGTCTGACGAGGCTTTCCAGAAGCTTCTTTTGGAGCTTTCCCACGCGGCATTTCACAACATTGATTCGAGCCAGCTCATTCGGTCCTTCTGCGCTCTTACGCGCGCCTTTTTCGAAGCTAGCGGAGCGTATTTTTGGAGCTGTTCTGCTGATGGAGATCTCGTAGGAACTGAAGCTGATGCCGAAGATGCGAAATCCTTCCGAGGCATCAGAAGGCATGTCGGCGATGTATCTGTCGCGGTGGAAGCGGTTCAGAAGCATCGCTCCTTTTTCGTTAATCACCTCGACGTCGGCCGTGACCCATGGCTGGCCTCCAGTCACGCACAAGCTGCCATGGCCGCTCCTCTGCTGGTTTCGGGAGAAGTCGCGGGCGCAATAACATTCCTGAAGAGTGCGCCCGGAGCGACTTTTGACGATGCATCACTCGCTAAGGTCAGCATCCTCGCAGCGCATCTGGGTACCGCGCTTGAAGCTCTGCGGATGAACCAACTCTCCCGCGAGGAGCGCCACCGCGCCAATATTCTGGTTGAGATTGCCACCGCGTTGCACGGCTTGCCTGACACCGCAGCGGTGATGGAGAGCGTTGCCGACCGGCTGCGGGAGCTGGTGCATTCTCCGGCGGTACTCGTTTTTGTCCAACAAGAGAAACTATTCCAGTTGCAGGCGGTTTCGACTGAGTCGCCCAATCTCGTTCTCACCATTCGTTCGCGTTTCCTGCAGAACGACCTCCGCTCTTCGCTCGAAATCGCGACCCGCGCTGTAGCCGCCGGCGAACGGATCACGGTTAGCATTGATGGCGCTTCTCATTTTGGAGAAGATTCGCCTCCCGGAGTTCTTATCGCGGCACCCTTTCGCACCTCACGCTCCCATGGTGCGATTCTGGTCTATCCCCGCCTTGATAATCCGTTCACGCAAGAAGACAAAACGCTGGTTTCAGCGCTGGCAGGATTTGGCGCGGTCGCGATCGCGAATGCTGAGTTGTATGGGATGGCGCGCGCGCAAGCCCACGAACTCCAGGAAATTCTCGAGATTTCTTTCGAACTGGGCTCCGCCGGCAAGCTGCACGAGTTCATGCAGACCTCGGTCGTCCGTGCGGCCGGTTTTCTAGGATTCCAACGATGTTTTATCGGCCTTTTGGAAGGATCGAGCTTCCATGTCCGCTGGGGAGTCGAGAATGGAGTCGCCCGACCCGTCGATTTCCCGCTGAAGGATGATATTGCGACCCGCACACTGAAGGAAAAAGTTGCATTCGTTGCCGAGGACGCGTCGAAGGCAGCAGGCGTGAATTTGGATTTTGTCTCTGCCTTCAAAATCTGCCAGATACTTGCGGTCCCATTGCTCGGGCCAAACGGCGATGTGCTGGGGATGTTTGGAGTGTTAGACCGGATTGAGCCAGGGTCTATCAGCGACGAAGATGTGCGCCGTGCCCGCGCCCTGGCGGCACAAGTTGCCATCGCTCTCGAGCTCACACGCAACATGCACCGATCGGAAGAGCACCGCCGCCGCGCCGAGACACTAGTCGCCATCGCTCTGGAACTTAACGCAGTGCTTCACCTGCCAGAGTTTATGCGCAACTTCGCGCAGCGCGCGTTGAGCTTGCTGGGCGGACGCTCGGTGGGACTCAGTCTGTTCGAGACTCCGGAGGTTGACACCGTACTGATCTCTGGCAGCTCAGAGGACGGCGTCCAGGCTAGTTTTGATAGTAACGATAAGCAGCAGCTCCGCCGCTTCGGTCAAGCCCTTAGCGCGGCCCTGCCGAAACATCCTTCCGAAGTCGCCTTCGCTGCGGCCGGCGATGTGCTAGGACCGACTCTCGCGTCGAGTCTGGGATGGACAGATTGCACGCTGGTCCGGCTGTCAGGCTCCTCGGGGGAACCACTCGGCATTCTTTGTCTGGCGGACCGTGGCGGTCCACCGGGCCCCGAAGATCATCAGTTGATGCGCGCTGTTGCCAGCCATGCCGGAGTCGCGCTTGAGAATGCATGCCTGTTCACGCGCATGCAGCAGGCCAACCGCCACTGGCTGGAAGTCTTCGATGCGATCAGCGATTTCATTGTGGTCCATGACGAGCAGCACAACATTCTGCGCGTCAATCGTTCTCTGGCCGATTTCGTGGGCATTGCTCCTGAGGAGTTGATCGGCATCAACATGCGGGTGCTCAGCTCCCTGGCCCTGGCGGCTTCGCCGCACTCCTGCCCCTTCTGTCGTACGGGTGAGGGGCTCGACGAATACGTGCATCCGGCGCTTGAAAACACCTACCTGATTTCGACTTCGCGGATTCATGCTGCCAGCAGTTCGCAGTGGCAGACCGTGCATGTTCTGAAAGACATCACCGATCGCCGCGAAGCCGAGCGCCGCTATCGCGAACTCTTTGACAATATTCAGGAAGGAATTTACGTCTCGACGCCCGAGGGCCGCTTCGTCGAGGTCAACGACGCGATGGTTCGCATCCTCGGATATAACAGCCGCGAAGAGGTTCTTCAGCTCGATATTCCAAGCCAGCTTTATTTTTCTCCCCAGCGACGGCAGGAACTCGTGGACGTGCTCAAAAAGACAGGCGAAATGCGCAATCACGAGGAAGTCCTGCGTCGCAAGGATGGATCCCCCGTCCACGTTTTTATGAACTGTTCTGCTTTGCGCGATGCGTTCGGCAACATTCTGCAACACCGCGGTCTGATGCTTGATGTGAGCGTCCTCCGGCAATCGCAGACCGAGCTACAGAAAGAACGCGATTTCTCCAGCAAAATTCTCAGCCACACGCAAAGCCTGATTCTGGTTACCGACACCGAAGGTGTGATCAGCTATGCCAACCGGCGCTGGAGCGGTCTTGGATTTCAGCAAAACCAGATACTCGCTCATCCGTTGCCCGACCTGTGCGCCCCCCCGCGCCGAGCCGCGCTGCGAGAAGCGCTGGCAGCAGTCGCGCGTGGTCAACAGGTTGATAACTTCGATCTGCCGTTGCTTCGCGGTGACGGCGTTAGCGCCCAGTTCTCAGTCAATTTCAGCCCTATTAGCGGCGAAGACGGACGGGTGAGCAACATCGTGGTGGTGATGACGGATGTGACCGACTCCGCGATGCTGCGCTCGAAGCTGATGCATGCAGAAAAAATGGCGGCCGTCGGGCAGTTAGTATCTGGAGTCGCTCACGAGGTCAACAATCCCTTGACGGCCATCCTTGGATTCACTGACCTTCTGCTGGAAGATCCGAACACTCCGGAAAGTACGCGTCACAATCTGCGGGTGATTCTGCAGGAAGCGCAGCGCACCAAGCAGATCGTACAAAATCTGCTCAGCTTTGCCCGGCAGATGCCGCCACAACGCCAACCGGTTCAGCTGAACTCCATTCTGCAACGTACGGTTCACCTGCGTTCTTACGACTTCATGAGTCACGGAATTCAGGTGGTGGAACGCCTGGATGAATCGTTGCCTCAAGTTGTTGGAGATTCCCACCAGTTACAGCAGGTATTTCTCAACATATTGAACAACGCCTACGATGCAGTTCGGGAGACCTCACGGGCGGCGCGCATTGAGATCATGAGCGCACGCTCTGGTCCATTCATTGAAATTTCTTTTCGTGACAATGGGATGGGCGTCGTCGATCCAGAACGTATTTTCGATCCTTTTTTCACCACGAAAGACATTGGCAAGGGCACCGGTTTAGGCCTGAGCATTTGCTATGGCATTGTCCGCGAGCACGGCGGCGAAATTATTTGTCACAACAACTCGGACTCCGAAGGGGCGACGTTTACCGTCCGCCTACCGGTGGCGTCTGACGTTGCATCTTTTGGAGCGGTTGCAGGAGTACACCCGAAATGACCCAAACAGGAGTTAGATCCGCTCATCCCCCGGTGCTTCTGATTGAAGACGAACCCGCTGTGATGGCTCTGGTACGTGCCGTTTTGGAGGGCCATGGCTACGCAGTGGTTCCCACCGAATCCGGCGCCGAAGCATTGCGTCTGCTCGAGGACGGGAATTTTCACGGCGTCGTTTCCGACATGCGCACTCCCGGAGGCGTCGATGGCGCCCAGGTGTATTCCTGGATCGCTAACAATCGACCCGAATTGGCCACTCGCCTGGTTTTTATCACCGGTGATATTGCCAACGAGGAAACCGCTGCCACGCTCCGCCGCACCGGCGCACCCTGCGTGGAGAAGCCTTTTCGCGTTCATGACTTCATTTCGGTCGTGGAACAGACTATGGGCAGGGCCTCATGACTCAAGACTTCCGCATTCGTCTTTTGATCGTCGATGACGAGCAGACCATCCGCCGTCTCTGCATGACTGTTGGCGAGTCACTGGGATTCTTCTGCCTCGAAGCCGAGAGTGGTGAAGACGCTCTCGCCCTGCTCGAGGAGCAACCTGTGCACATGGTGCTCACCGACATGATCATGCCGCGCATGTCGGGAATCGAATTCCTGGAGCAAGTCAAACATGCTCGTCCCCGTATTGAAGTCGCAGTCATGACCGGCCACGGATCTGTGGAAACGGCAGTTCAGGCGATGAAACTCGGTGCCTACGATTACATCTCGAAGCCTTTTGCTCCGCTCGACGAATTGCGTCTTTTTCTGCGCCGCATGGCGGATAAAGTCCGTCTGGTCGAAGAGAATCTCTACCTCCGCGAACGCTCCGAAACTGAGACCGCAGTGCACGGCATCATCGGAAATTCCACCGGCATTCAGAATGTGTTGCGCCTGATTTCTAGGCTCAAAGACACGCGTACACCAGTACTGATCTCCGGCGAAAGCGGGACCGGAAAGGAGCTGGTAGCCCGCGCTCTGCACTTTCGCGGAACCATGGCCAGCCTTCCTTTTGTCGCGGTTGATTGCGGATCGCTCGTTCCGACCCTGATCGAAAGCGAATTGTTTGGCTATGAAAAAGGAGCGTTCACGGGCGCTCTTCGTTCCAAGCAGGGTCTGCTGCAATCCGCAGACACGGGAACCATTTTTCTCGATGAAGTCGGCGAACTTCCTTTGGAGATGCAAGCCAAGCTGCTGCGCTTTCTCCAGGAAAAAGAAGTCCGCCCCGTGGGCAGCAATCAGAAAGTCAAAGTGGACGTGCGGATCATGGCGGCCACCAACCGCGATCTCGACACGGAATACCAGAAAGGGACGTTCCGCAAGGATCTTTATTTCCGCCTGAATGTTGTCACAATATCGCTGCCTCCGCTGCGCGAACGCCGTTCTGACATCCCAATTCTTGCGGCGTTCTTTTTGGAAAGGCTTGCTCCTGGACGCGGGGTTCAGGTCTCCGGCAATGCGATGAAGTCGATGCTGGCCTATGACTGGCCCGGCAATGTCCGCGAGCTGGAAAATTGTCTGGAGCGAGCCGTCGCTCTCGGGGATCAGCGCGTCATTGAAGTTACCGACCTGCCACCTGCGATTGCGCGTTCGGAAATGCATAGCGAGCCGCTGGATGTGCCCGAGCTGTCCGGACGCGCCACTGACCTCGAGGATATCGAACGCGCCACGATCGAGCGCGTCTTTTCGCAAGTCAACGGGGACAAGGTTCGTGCGGGAAAGATGCTCGGCATCAGCCGCGCCACTTTATATCGCAAACTTAAGCGGTACAACATCGGAGGGAGGGAAGATCCTCCGCAGCCAGCTACGTTGCAGTAGATCTGGGTGACGACGTCGCTATGCCGGGATGGTTGCCTTCGCGTCACTCTGAATAACCAGTTCCGAAAAACGCTCCATCTCTTCCAGTTGTGGACTGAACTGTAACAAAAGCAGATCAACGCCGGCGCGTTCGAACTCGGCGATCTGGGCTCTTACTGTTTCTGGAGTCCCGACCAGGCCCGATCGCAGTCCACGATTCGAAACCGAATAGTCTTCCAGAGAAACTTTTTGCTCGAGTTGAGTGCCGGAGAGCCACTGTTGATAATTCTGAAATCCGGCTGCGCTTTGCTTCACATCCGTGATCCGCTTTAGCTCCGCATCGGCTTCCTCAACCGTATCGCGTACGATGGCGTACGCTGCGACGCCGAACTTCATCCTCGGCAGCCCCAACCGGTTGCGGCGTTCAGACATGTCGGCAATTTTCGGGCGAATGTTAGCCGGAGGGTCTCCATGCATGACATAGGCATCGCACTTGCTGGCGATAAGGTTCTTGGCGGTTTCTGATTCGCCTCCCGCATAAATGACTGGTCGCGGTTTCGATATCGGCTTGGGTTCGAGCGCCGTATTTTCGACGCGATAGTGCTTTCCGGAATAAGAAAAACGATCCTGAGTCCAAACTCCATTCACTACTTCCAGCCACTCGGCAGTGCGTGCGTAGCGGTCATCGTGCTGCTCGAAATGGACTCCGTATTGTTTCGCTTCATCCGCCCACCAGGAAGAAACGACATTCAGGGATAACCTTCCACCGCTGATTTGATCGATATTGGCAGCCTGCTTCGCCAACAGTGCGGGAACATGAAATGTCGGTCTCACCGCAACCATGAGCTCCAACGATTTGGTGACTGCCGCCAGCGCCGCCGCGGTTGACCATGCGTCCAGTGAAGGAGCCTCCGGCCCCTTGATGTCATTGAGATTCAACTCGGCAATCAGTGTGAGGTCGAAACCGATCTGTTCGCTGCGGCGCGCCAGGCGGCTGACGTAATCCCAGGTGGCGGGCATGTTCTCGTTTTCTACATTCCGCAGCCACCCACCAAATACCGGCATCCAGTATCCGTAGCGCATTACGCCGCCTCCTGTTCGAGGTAGTCGATGAGCCGGACAAACGGATCGAAGCCCAGAAGTGTGGGACCGTCGGCAACGAAGTTTGAGAGTGCATTGATGTCGTAGTAGTAGAGTCGGCCATCGCGCGCGTCGGTCATGTACTCCACGCCGCCGACCTCGATTTTGGTCGCTGCAAAAATGCGCTCCACGTCGGCAATGATTTCTGTAGGCGGAGTATAAGCTTCGACGCGGAGTCCACTCTTTGGCCCTTCAATTACGCAGGAGGTGTTGAGTTCGGTGCCGTCGGACGTCTTGCAGATATCTGCTGGACACAAATCGAATGTTTCTCCGGACGTGAAAACCTTGATGCCGTAGAGATATTTGAAACCTATCGTTTCTACGCGGACGATGTGGCCATCTTTTGCCGGAATAAATTCCTGCACGAGTCCGGTGCCATCCAGTCCCAAAGGGATACCTTTTGCGGCAGCACTTTCAAGCTGAGACGGCGAATCGAATCTCACAATGCCCGCACCACTTCCTCCGATGTTTGGCTTCACCACGACGGGGAAGCGAAATCCCGCCGCTGCCGCCGGCGCTTCGATCGAGCGATGAATGACCCGCGATCGAGGGTAGGGAAGACCGAGGGTTTGCAGCAGAGAGAGCTGCAACGCCTTCGAAGTCTCAAACCGGAAGGCCTGACTGCCATTCACTACCCGAGTGCCTTGTTGCTCCAGGTGGGACAAGTAATTCAAGGTGTAAAAAATATTGTCGGCTCGGCCACGGTTCCAGGCCGAGGGACTCATACGATTGAAAACCAGGGCGAACTTGTCATTGTTATGACCGTTGGCGGTGCCATTGGCGGAAGGATCGTAATAATGATGGGCGGCATTTACTTTCACGTAATTTGTCTTCCGCCGATCCAACTCCGCAAATACCCGTTCAAACCACACGGGATGCTCGTAGTAAACCGCGATGGGTCCTGTCTTGAACATAGCTCCTGCCTTGGTTGGTTCCTACCCACTTCAAACTCTGGGGAATTATATCGGTTTAGGGTTCGGCTAAGGTTTTAGCCCGCCGGTGTGGTCAGACTACATTCTGTTGCAATGTTTACCAGCTCCGGACGCCCGTTTTGAGACAGCTGTGTCAGTCTGAGACGCGATCTCTGCCCGACAGGGGGTTTACTCTGGCGCGACCCTCGCGCCACGTCATTAACTCCTTATGCTGCTTCCCATTACTCGTATGGGCATGACCTTCAAGTTTTTGGGGGGAATCGTGCACCACTGCAAGCCGGGAAAACAGGACGAGTCTCCGTGCAGTTCTTCCAAACCGGGGAGAGAGGGACTCGGCTGCGCTCGTTCGAGGATACTTTGACCAACCATGCAGTGGCACGTGCTCTTGAACCGAACATGGTAAGTCGCCTGGCGAGGTTTTTTCCCGAAGCCACGCCGGTACGAATTCCAATCAAGCTGAGCCGTGCCAAGACCAACGGTAATTGTAATGGTGCAGTGGACGGCCATGAAAACGGCAAGGTTTTTGTGCAAGATACCGTTATCGAGTATGGAACGCCACGCGAGGTTTTATTTATGGTAGATCGTCCCCTCGAGTTCGCGGATCGCGTCATCGTCGAAAGTAACGACGGCTCGCTTCGTGCGGAGGGATCTGTAGTCGCAGTTCAATATCATCCTGAACAGACAGTAGTTGCTGTGCGTTTTCTAAAACATGTTCCCAATTGGATTGTGAAATCATGACAGATGCCACTCAATCGTTGCAGCCTACCTTTGAAGACCGGGGAGCCACACTGGTAGCCCTCCAGCCCATGTACTGTGCGCTGGTTCGCGAATTTGTGATCGAGGTTTCCGCCTGCCCCGTCGACGACGAATTCTCACTGTTGCCCGAGTCGGTCGAGCGCGCTGAAACCTGGTTTCAGCAGGTCGATGCCGAGATCCAGGTGCATCAGTTGCGCCAGTTTCTGCAAACCACGCCACTAGCCAACGAAGGCACGCTGCGCCATCTTCTTTTGCATCACATGCACAAGCCCTCGAAGTCGGCCAGCGATCGCGACAAGACCGATTTTCTGCTGGTGCAGTATTTTTCTCTGTGCGCGCCAACAGGTCTTGATGACGCGGATCTGGACCTCGAGTATGTCGCCCAGGTTCTGGAGCCGGTGCTCGGACCGCAACAGCCAACGCTGCCGGCCTGGTTAAGTTCACTCGAAGTGATCATGCAGTCGGCGGCGGGTTGCACTCGCCTCAGCGAACTGCTGCATAGCGGAGCGCTCGAGCAAGGCCGCAAGCTTAAGACGCAAAGTTCAGCACGCTATTTCGAGCCTTCGGCCATGGCGGCCTTTGCCCGCTTCAGTTTCATCATTCGACGAACATTCTTTCGTCTCATGCACGAAGATCTCAATGCCATACACGACGGGTTACGCGAACTCGAGCGCCGCGGTATTTCGGCGATCGACTGCCGTCGCGCACAGTTCTCCGCCGAGGAGCCGACTGTACGTCTGCGCATGATCTGCCAATCCTGGAAGGTAATGTTCCATGCCGAATATTCTTCAGGCCAGCCCTTGCGCATGCTTGTCGATCTTCGGGCGGCAGTGGACGACGCGCTTCAGAACGGTGCGCGCAAGAAACCGCTCGCCAGGGGCGCTGCCGCTTCTGCCAGCGGAACGGAACGTTAATTTGCGTCGAGACCTGCTCGTCGCGTCTTAAACAGTGCTTGTCGGCCGGAGCAGACGGACGAGCCCCATTTCTAACAGGCGGTATACCTGCGGGGCCGGAAAGCGACCATAAAGCATGAATCGCATGAGCGTCCTGATCCTTGCCAGCGACCCCGGGTTCTCGCGCGAGATTACCGCGAATTGGCCTCAGGACCCCACTCCCAATTCCGATGTTCCGGAATTCATCGTGCTTGACGAAGGTTTCTCCCGCGGCCTCCAGGGAAATCATTATGATCTGGCAATTGCCGATGCCTCGTCCGTGGAAAGAAATGAAGACAATCGCAAACCTCTGAATCGGCGCCTTAACAAAGATCTAAAGCAGTCGCTCGTCACTGCCGGCAAACCCGCCATCCTGATTCACTCCGATCCCTCACGCGATTTCTATAACATCCACGGCGCCGTTGTGGAATTGCGCCGCGAGCCTGGAATCTGGCCGGCGATAGCTGGTCTTGTCGGGCGTGAAATTCTCCGCCGTCGGCAGGCCGAGTCCTTCGCCGCCGAAGCCGAGGCAAACTGCGTTGCCGCCCAATCCGACGCCACTCTCGGACGCTATATGGTGGAGATGCGAGTCAATGTCAATAATGCGCTTACCACCATGCTCGGCAATGCCGAGCTTCTAGCCCTCGAACCCGGACTGCCCGCGACGGTACAGGCGCAAGCCGATACTGTTCGCAACATGGCGCTGCGGCTTCACGAGGTCTTTCAGCGATTCTCCTCGATTGAAAAAGACCTGCGCGTGGACGCTCGCGAGTCCGGCAAGAAAGCTATGCATGCAGCGGCGGGCCGCTGAATGAACGACGCCTACCTTAATTAGAACGTTCCATCTTCTTCAAACTCCCCGATTGCAAAAATTCCGCCAATAACCAAAAATCACAGGGATGAACGAGACGCGGATTCGAACCGCCGAGCCCGGAGATCTGGAGCGGATCACTGCCATCTACAATCACTACGTTCTAAATAGTCCGGTCACGTTTGATGTTGAGGCTTACACGGTGGAGGGGCGACAGCCATGGTTCGCGCAGTTCGGCGTGACGGGACGCCATCGGCTATTGGTTGCCGAGGAAAATGGCGTGGTGATGGGATATGCGGGTACGACGAAGTTTCGTCCAAAAGCGGCGTATGAGACCACCGTGGAGACTACGATTTATTGTGCGCCTGGGGCGGTGGGCCACGGTCTTGGCAAGCGTTTGTATGCGGAGTTGTTTGAGCGGTTGAAGGGTGAGGACATTCATCGTTTCGTGGCTGGATATGCGTTGCCGAATCCGGCTAGCGAGGCTCTGCATCGACAGTTCGGATTCAAGGTGGTCGGCGTCTTCAATGAAAATGGGCGGAAGTTTGGGAAGTATTGGGATGTTTGTTGGACGGAGCGCGTGGGCTGAGATTGGCCATCTCTTGAAGCGGACGTGCGACGCAACTGTTCAAGTGGAGGAGTTCGTGGAACGACGCTCAATAAAAATACTGGCGATGGGATGGTTATTGTCCGTGGCCTTGACGGTGCTGAGTGCGAGTTCAATCGTCTGTGCGCAGGCTGTTTCGCTGCAAGCGCTGGTCACGCCTTCCACGAAGATATTCAAGGATGATCAGCCGGTGACGTTCGCGATTCACGGCTTCATCGAGTTCAAGTCGCTCGCGGAATTATTTCCTTACATCGCTTCACAAACGAGACGGTGGGATGTCCGAAGCGGTGTAAGTGATGAAGAGAGACGACAGTTGGCAGACGATTTGCTGCGCCGCGGAGTGGAGAGCAGAGTAATTTCGATGGTGGACGAGCGCCCGCTGGAAACTCTGATGACGCATACCAGCGATGAATTGCGGCAGGCACTTGCGCATGTATCCGAGCCTGTTCCGCACGGGTACGCGGAGGCGTTTCTGGCGGTGCAGGAGAAATGGAAACATTCGCTCAATTGCTGGAGCACCGCGCCGTCGATTCCTGCACGTGTGCTTTCAAACTGGTATCCGATTGAAGAAGGCATCATGCTTTATGGCGCAACCTACGATTCGACAGAGCATTTCTGGCAAGCGGTGAAGTATCACCCCGAGGTTACGGTGGCTGACCTAACCGAACTGTTCGGAATACTGGAAAAGCGGGACTGGGGCCCGTGGCTGGCGAGGTTGGATGACGATCCCAAAATCTACTTGCCGAATGCTTATGCCGTGGAATTTCTGCGGCACAATCTGACTCGAGAGCGACTGCAATGGTTCCGTGATGAGCTTAGACGTCACGGACTGAATGCAAGCGATCATGCGCGTTTGGTGCAACAACGGGGCGCGACCGCGTTCCGCTTCAGTGCGTTCGAAGAAAAAGTGCTCTGGGGTGACCTCGCAGACGTATTCCACCTTATCTATGCATTTTCTCCATCTGACGATCCCATCCGGACCGTGCTCGGAGCTCGACATTTCGACGCGATTTATCTCGGAGATCGCAGAATGGGCTTTATCAGCGAAGAGTTTCGATCGCTGATGCTCGAGATTTGGGGCGTTAAGTATCTACAGACGGCGCGCTTTCGTGAGGTTATAAGCTCAATTCCAATGGAGATTCGGCTCTCGCATTTTCTGAACGATGGAGATTCCCCCGATATTCCGATTCCGGTGTACATCGGTTACCTGAACCAGATGCGGGAATTGGCGCGCGCGCATTGACACTAAACAAAACTCCCGATCACTGCGAATCGCGCGATCAACGGGTGCCGGCCTACTTTGTTTTCTTCCAATAGGCGTCGATTGTGCTCGCCTTGCCTTGCGGGTCCACCAATTCAATGTGCGAGTGGAACTCGTCGTCGGATGTGCGAGTCAGAGTGCTGCGCTTCGGATAAGTGCCTGTTGGATTCTCGAAAACAAAAGTTGTGGGAGTTGCACTTGTCAGCTTCATGGTCACCCCATCGCCTGGTTCCCCCTTGAGATCCGGAGAATAGAAGCGAATTCTTTCTTCGACACCAGTCGGCGTGTCCCGGATGGTATAGAACTCGATCATCTGCGTATGGTTTCCATCGGTGAGCTGAAACATGCAGACCATGACAGTGGGGTCGGAAGTAGAGCAGGTCTGTTCGATCCGGGTAGTGTCGACGTGACCTTCCCAATGGCCACCGAGAAAATTCAGGCTGGCAACTTTTAGCTTGCTCGCGTCGGGCGCTGATTGCGCAAGTAGGTGGGCAGAGAGAACGAGGCAAAGAATTCCGATTGAAAGTTTCATAATTGGTCTCCTGAAGTTCGGGGTGATTTTTCTTTCTTGCTGACAAGTTGTTGCAGATGATGGATGTAATGGCGCAATTGTTGAACGGAGCTGTCGAAGGGAACGATGCTGCGATGCGCTCGCGACTGCATCACCCCACCTTCCATTACGGTAAGAACAAATTGAGCGAGTTGGTCAAAGTCAGTTCCAGTCGGGAAGCGATGTTCGGCGTCGCGAAGGCACTGGCGGACGGCAGCGGTCCAGCCGTTAAAATTGGCCGCGATCTTGTCGTGGATTTTTCGCCGCGCCGGGTCGATTTCGAGGGCAAGACGTCCGATAGGACAGGTGAATGCGAAATTGGTCATCAGGAGTTTTTGCCGGTAGCCATCCAGCAGGAGAAATATGCGCTCGATGGGATCCTGGCTGGCGTCATATACCGGGCGTAGAAGAATCGCTTCGAGATTTGCCAGATACCAGTCGAGAACAGCCTCCAGAAGATGCTCCTTACTCTTGAAGAAAAAGTAGAAACTGCCACTGTTGGCGCGGGATTTCTTGAGAATCTGAGCCATCCCCGTGGCTTCATAGCCCTGCTCGTAGAAAAGTTCTACGGCGGCGAGGATGATGCGGTCACGCGTATTTGAGGCGGGGCGCGGCATTGCCATCCGAAGGCTAAAGTATAATTACTTGAATGGTCAAGTAATATGTATCAGAAGTGGATATTTCTCGTCCGTCCCCGTGGCCGCCCGAATCCACGAAGGGGGAAGGGATTGTTCCTCTTTAATGTTGCCTAGAGGTTAAAATGGTTGGTTCCAGGCGTCTGGCAGAACTCTCTGTGAGGCGGCGGGATATGAATTCGTGGAACCTCTGCCCAATCTCGAAGAAGAACTAGCGCCTAGACCGCTGGATCGACGGGTGACTACTTCTGGTATGCAGCCGGAGTCGCCGATCTCCACTGCTGACCTTGCGAGCGACATACCCCTTCACCGGTCGCGGCCTAGCTCCCCGGTTTATTGGCGAGTCGAAGGAAGCTTGCTGGAGCTGACGACGGTTCGTCCCATAGCCTTCTTTACCTGGAACAGTCAGACATTTATTGCGCGGGCGGTACGCCGCAGCCTGGTGCTGCTCATGGCGCTGCTGCGGCCATTCTTGTATGCGGCCAATCGAGTGGCCGCAACTCGGATCGTGCACGCCGTTCTGCGCGGCATCACTCGCGATCGCCTCGATCTGCTGGGCGAAGAAGAATTCGAATACAAGCTCAAGCCGCTGCTCAAAGATGAAGGAGTGCGTCAGCTGAAGGCGCTCCAGGCGACCGGTGTAGACGTGGTCCTGGTAAGTCAGGGGTTGGAGCATGTGATGCGTCCGCTGGCGCGGCATTTGGGAGTGCGGTGGATTATTGCGAACCGCCTCGACTTCCGTGATGGAGTCGCGACGGGGCGGCTGTTGAGTCCGGTAATCCGTCCACGCGGTCTATTTGCGCGGATTCGCGAAGATGGTCCCGACGGCCAGCAGAGTCCGGCGCGTTGGGTGAGGGCACTCGGTTTGCGTGGCCCCAAGGCGCTGGCCTCGGCGATTGTGCCTGCGGAGCGAGTCGAAGCGCCGCGGGTTCGTCCGATCGTATATTTCGACGAAACCCGGCACTCCGCACCGTTTTCAGTGCGTAAGGCACTGGACGGAAAGCGCGTGATGCTGATCGGCGTCACCGGATTTATCGGGAAGGTATGGCTGGCGAATACATTGATGGATCTTCCCGAGATCGGGAAAATCTATCTGCTTATCAGGCGGCAGAAGTCGAGTCCGGGTCAGAAGCGCTTTGAGAAGATGATTGAAGGATCGCCGGTTTTTGATCCGCTGTTCAAGAAATACGGCGACCGGTTGGGAACTCTGCTGACAGAGAAAGTCGAAGTCGTGGAAGGCGATGTTTCACAGCCGGATATGGGGCTGGACGCGACCACGGTGGCACGGTTGCGAAGACATTTGGATCTGATCGTTAATAGCTCTGGATTGACGGACTTCAATCCTGACCTGCGGGACGCATTGGCCGTGAATGTGGATTCGACCCACCACTTGATTGAATTCATTCGCGGATCAGACCATGCAGCCTTGCTGCATCTTTCAACGTGTTACGTGGCCGGGCAGCGTGATGGCCGCGTGAGCGAGCGGGTGCGGTTGAACTACACGCCGGCCGGATTGGCGGATTTCGATTCTGAAAAGGAATGGCACCGTCTACATGAATTCGTGGAATCGGCGAAGGCCCGAGCTGAGGGACCGGAAGTCACGCAGGAACTGACCAACCAGGCGCTCGGGAAAGAACACGCGGCGAAGGGACTGAGCGGCCATGCTCTGGAAAACCAGATCCGCAAGAACCGCGTGCGTTGGCTAAGAAATTATCTTACGGAAGAAGCTACGCGCCGCGCGAACGAGTTAGGTTGGCCGAATACCTATACTTTCACCAAAAGTCTGGCCGAATCGATGATTGCCAGGCATGGTGCCGGACTACCGATCGCGATCGTGCGTCCCGCAATTGTTGAGACTTCCGTGTCGAAGCCGTTTCGCGGTTGGAATGAAGGGATCAACACTTCAGCGTCGCTGTCCTATTTGCTGGGGACCGCGTTTCGACAACTGCCATCCAATGAGCGCAAACGGCTGGATATCATTCCCGTGGATGCGGTTTGTGCCGGGATGACGCTGATTGGCGCGGCGTTGGTGGAGCGACGACACGATCCGCTGTATCAACTGGCGACGTCAGTGACCAATCCCTGCGACATGGGCCGATCAATTGAGTTGACGACGTTGGGACATCGGCGTCACTACCGGTCGCAAGAAGGCCTGGAGTACTGGTTACGACTACGAATGGATGCGATTCCGGTTTCGAAAGAGCGCTATAACCGCATGTCGGCGCCGGCGCAGAAAATGATTGTCCAGTCGATCCAGCGCATCATGTCTCCACTGCCGTCGGCGATGAAAAAACCACTGGCGAAGACGGAGCGCAACCTGGAGCGCGTAGAAAAGTTAGTAGGTTTGTTCGAGCCGTTTATTCTGCACAACGAGCACGATTTTGTCGCTGATAATGTAGAGAAGTTGTCGCAGGCGCTCACGCCGGAAGAGAAAGTGATTTTCGGATATGACACAGCCGGACTGGACTGGTGGGAGTATTGGATCGATATTCACATTCCAGCGTTGCGACGGTGGACGTATCCGCTGATTGAGCAACGGCCGCTGGATCTGCGAGCGCCGCGGACGTTGCACATGCCGCCCGCAAAAACCGGCGAAAACGTTGACGACATGAAGACAGGGACGAACGGAGCAACGTGGCAATATTCCTGACCGGTGGGACCGGGTACATCGGCGCTCACGTCGCCGCCAATCTTCTGGAGCAGCACGACGCCACCTTGAATCTGCTGGTGCGCGGCCGCGATCCGCGCGATGCGGAACTGCGGCTTTGGAGTGCTTTACAGCTGCACATTCCGTTCCCCAGATTTTACGAATACCTGCAGGCGAAGATCAGAATTTTTCGTGGCGATATTACATTGCCACAATTCGGCCTCGATCCCGGCGATTATGATCGGCTCGTGCACAACACCGATTCGGTGATCCACTGCGCGGCTTCGTTGAACCGGAAATCGGAAAAGAGTTGTTTGAATGTGAACCTGCGCGGAACCCTCGAGGTTCTGCAATTAGCGCGAAAATCGCAGTATTATCACGGGCTGCGGCGGTTCTCGAATGTGAGTACGGTGGCGGTGGCGGGGAAGCGCAGTCACGAAGTGGTTCTTGAAGACGAGTCGATTGACTGGGACCGCTCGGATTACGATCCGTATGCGCGGACGAAAAAATTCTGCGAGCACATGGTGCGCGAGATCCTGCCCGATGTGCCGCTGACGATTTTCCGGCCCAGCATCGTGCTGGGAGACAGCCGGTATCCGCAAACAACACAATTCGACATGGTGCGGTCGTTCGTGTTTCTCGCGGGATTAAAGGTGCTGCCGTTTCGTCCGCACGACAAGATTGATATTGTGAATGTCGATTTCGTGGCCGATGCGATTTCTACGTTGCACATGAAGACCGAGCCCGAGCACGACACTTATCATCTTTCTTCAGGCAACGATGCTCAGACATTTCGTGAATTAACTACGGCGCTGGCTGCTGAGCAGAATAAGAGCGGTCCGGTATTTTTGCCCATCCTCGAAAAACCCTTTCAGTCAGTTGTCAATGTGCTGGCAAATCGCAAAGGATCGGTAGGGCATGGCGCGGCGCTGATGAAGGTGTTTATGCCGTATTTGACTTGGAATACAGTGTTCGACAACACGCGTGCCACCGCGGAAATGGGACGCAAACCGGTGCCATTTTCACAGTACAGTCTTCCGCTGCTTCAATTCAGCCGCGAGCACAACTTTGAATATCCCTATCAACCCTGGCCGGAGAGCACGAAGGTCGGAGGATCGGCGGGAGGGTCTGCGGCATGATGGACTTCATTCTAGAAGCCTGGGTATCGGGCATCATCGAAGGCAAGAAAATTCAGTGGATGATGGGCAAGCGAGAGCCCTGGCAACCCGGTGAGAAGCTGAAGCTTCTGTTCGCCGGCTACAACGGAACTCGTAATACGGGATCGGATGTTCGGGTCGAGGAGATGCTGCGGCAGATCCGGCGGATACTGGGGCCTGAGAATGTTGACCTCAGCATGATGACGTTCAATTTCGACCGATCGCGCGGATATTTCGAAGGAACGTCGCAGGTTCGGCTGCCGGATATTTTTCCACCGTTCCTCGCGAATGAAGTGCCGAAGCATCATGGCGTGGTGGCGTGTGAAGGTTCGATGTTCAAGTCGAAGTTCGCAAACGCGCTGGCCACGATGATGATTGGGTCGTTGGGCATCGCGGCGGCGGAGAACAAGTTGTCGGTTGGCTACGGTGCTGAAGCGGGACAAATGGATCCGCTGGTAGCAAAGATGTGCGGACGTTATTGCAAGAATTCGCTGGTGATCACGCGCAATGACGAGTCGCGGAAAATTCTCCGCGAACTGGGTGTGCCGACAGAATTAGGAACGGACACGGCGTGGACATTTGAGCCGTTGGGCGCGGCTATGGACAGCAAGCATTGCGCGATGTCGGTTGGGATGGGAAGACGCCGGTGCTGGTGGTATGTCCGATCAATCCTTTCGAGTGGCCGGTGAAAGCGTCGGTGACGAAAGCCGCGCTGCACAGCCTGACTGGCGCCTACAAACAGAGTCATTACCGCGGACCCTACTTTCATTATTCGGGACCGGACGCGGATCGTGCCTATGAACATTATTTGAGTTCGATTGCCAACGCGGTAGCCGCGTTCCGGCAGAAGAAGAATGTTTTCGTGATTATGGCGGCAACCGAGCGCATGGATGCGCGTCCGGCAAAGCGTATCTCCGAAAAGCTTGGCGGCGTTCCGGTGATGACGTCCGACGACTACAACATGTATCAGTTGGTGAGCATTCTGCGCGCTTGCCGCATGATGGTGTCTTCGCGCTACCACGGGATTGTGACTTCGATGCCGGCTCTGGTGGCATCGGCGGGGATCACCATGGATGAACGCATACGGAATCTGATGAACGAGCGCGGGCATCAGGAGTTGTTGATGAATGTGGATGATCCGGATCTGGAGACGCGGACTTTGGCGGCGCTCGAGATTCTGGATCGTGAGGGTGAGCGGATCGCCGACGGGATCGCGCGGACCGTGGTTAAGAATCTGAAATTGATGGCTCGCATGGGCGTCTATTTCGAAGAAGAAGTGCAAAGACGGTATCCGGAGTTTCCCACTCGCCGCGGGGAGTGGAGCTGGGAAGATTATTTGCCGCCGATGAGCGAAGGGTTGCGGGGGCTAGTGGCGGCTCACGGGTAGAGTTCTTGGGGAGAATGCCACGGCGGTAGCGAGATCAAGGGTGCAGGGGTCCTTCGACTTCGCGGAGCTTCACTACGTGAAGCTCTCGCTGCGCTCAGCATGACAGGTTTGGGGACCGATGCCTTTTCTTGAACAAATCTTTGCGAGTCTGGAGCGCGCCGGAGATGCGGTTGTGCTGCAGGAACTTCGCGACGGACAAACTGTTCCGCTCACAGCGCGGCAGTTGCTGGCTCAAGTACTGGTGGCGCGAGCGTATTTGCGGCGCCTACGGCTGAAGAAAGGCGATCGCTGCGCGTTGCTTGCTCATAACTCCATCCAGTGGGTTGCGATGGATTTGGCCGTCATGGCCGAAGGCTTGACGGTGGTTCCTCTGTATGCGCGACAGGCCCCGGCTGAACTGGTCGCGATGATGAAAGATTGTGGGCCGGCCGTGATCGCTTGTGGAGAGAAGTCTCTGGGCGATGCGATTGTCCAGTCGTGGCCGGAAGCGCCGCCGAATTTCTGCTTCGAAAATGTGTTTACGCCGACCCGAGAGCCGGTGGAGAATCCGGCACTCACAGTGACCGTTGCAGATGACGACATCGTTGCCATCATCTATACATCCGGCACCTCGGGAGAGGCGAAGGGCGTGATGCTCAATGCCGGCAATATCGGATTCATGCTCGCTCGCACCTCGGGGCGGCTGGATCAGCTGATGAAAAATAGGCCGGGGCAGGATGCCGTGTTCCATTATCTGCCGCTGTGTTTTGCCGGTTCGTGGATCATGATGCTGACCTGCCTGTTGCGCGGCAGCAAGCTGTCGTTGAATACGGATCTAGGGAAAATTTCCGGTGAGATGAGGCTGGCGGCAGCGGATTATTTCCTGAATGTTCCCGCGCTTCTTGAACGCATGCGCAAAGCCGTCGACGAGCAGCTTTGGAAGACTGGTGGATTTCTGTTGAAGATGTACAGCAACGCAAAAGGCGCATGGGTGCGGCGGCAGGAAGGGAAATCGCGCGCCGGTGACGGATTCTGGCTGGGATTGGCGAATCGGCTCGTGTTTCCAACCATTCGAAAAAAGATGATCGGCAATAAGCTGTGTGCGTTGATTTGCGGCTCTGCGCCACTGAGCGTCGAGACGCAATTATTTTTCATGATGCTCGGCATTCCGGTTTTGCAGGTCTATGGACTCACGGAGACGACGGCGATCTGCACCATGGACGATCCGGACGCGGCGGTCGTCCCGGGGCGAGCTGGGCCGGCAATTTCAGGCGTGGAAATGAAGATTGCGGAGAACACCGAAATCGTGGTGCGGGGGCCGAATATTTTTCCGGGCTATTGGAATCGTCCGGAAGAGACTGCGAAGGTCCTGCGCGATGGCTGGTTCCACACCGGCGATCAAGGCGAAGTCGACGCGAATGGGAACTGGAAGATTGTTGGCCGGCTGAAGAATCTGATTATTCTTGGGTCGGGACATAATATCGCTCCAGAACCAATCGAAGACAAAATTCTGGCCGAACTGCCGGGTGCAACGCAGGTGGTAATTGTAGGCAACGCGCGCGGATATTTGGCAGCGATGGTTACGGGCAAAGTTACCGGGGAAAAAACGCAGGCCGCGTTGGACGTTGTGAATCCTAGCCTGCCGCATTACAAGCAGGTGCGCGCGTTCCATCTGGTGGAGGAAGCGTTCACGATCGAGGGCGGCCTCTTAACCGCGAATGGAAAGCTGAAGCGCGATTTGATTGCCGAACGATTTCGCAACGAAATCGACGCGATTTATCAGGCTCCGGCGAATCAGACGGCGAAAACAGCATGAACGACTTCAAAGGGCAGACGCTCTCGTGGCAGATTGTGAATGGCGCGATTGAATTGGCATTGCATCGCGACCCTTGCAACGAGATCGGATCGCTCACGCTGGAAGAGCTGGAGAAGTTTGCGGCGGCTTTGCCGGAACTTACCAATGAAGCGCATGCGTTGATTATCTATTCGACCCGGAAGGCGGGGTTTTCGGCGGGCGCTGATTTGCGCGAGTTGTTTCAGCGCGGTCGAGCGATGGAAAAGGGCGCTGCTTTGCGTGGGGTACGGGAGTTCTTGGAGCGCATACACTCCGTGATGAACGCGCTCGATGCGGCGACTCTGACGACCATTGCGGCGGTGCATGGGGTGACGTTTGGCGGAGGTTTTGAGCTGGCGCTGGTTTGCGACATTATTATTGCAGATCGGATGGCGCGATTTTGTTTTCCGGAGTTACGGCTAGGTTTGATTCCGGGTTTCGGCGGAATCCCTCGACTGAAACGGGATCTGGGCAATGCTGTAGTCCGCGATTTGTTGCTCACGGGGCGCAGTTTCAATGTTATGAAAGCGCAGCAGATTGGGCTCGTGAGCCAGATCGCCGCCGAAGGCGAGGCGCTGCGGGTGGCACGTGCCACGGCCAGCCAAGTCGCAAAGTTCGACAAAAAAACGGCAGCCGCGGCCAAGGCGTTTGTAAAGCCGATCCCGTATGAGGAGTTGAAGCGGGAGATTGATATTTTCTGCGACCTTTACGCGCGACCTGCTGTCGAAGAAGGGCTTCGGAAGTTTGTGGAGAATGAGGGAGCGCAGCCGTACTTGCCGTAAACTTTGGAAGCAGTGACTTGTAAATCGCAATTCGAAGGACTTTAGATCATGTCAGCGCCGACTGCCGATCACACACTCGACGAGATCCTGAATCTTGCGGCTTTGCATTTTAAAGTTCCGCGGGAAAAGCTTACCCCCGACGAGGACTTCTTCAAGACGCTAGGCATTGACAGCTTGCAGGCGCTCGACTTGCTGACGCGACTGGAACGTCACTTCCACATCGAACTACCGGATTACGAATTGCAGGGCGTTTCGGATTTCCGCACGCTGGCGAGCCGGATTCAGGCACGGCTGTAGAAGCCACATAAAATTGTCATCCCGAGCGAAGCGAGGGATCTGCAGTTCGCCACGATATGCGGATCCCTCGCTTCGCTCGGGATGACAAGGTTTGCAAACCTGAGAAAACTTTGAATGCTTGATCTCCGACAATATGCCAGCCTCGGTGCGGCGCTGCAAGATGCGCTTGACCGTTGGCCGTCCGAAACTTGTCTGATTGAAGCCGATCGCGACCGCGAAAAGGTGCGGCTTACCTATTCTGATTTTAAGGACTTGGCGCGTCCGCTTTGCCGGGCGCTTGAGGACGCAGATTTCAAGGCAGGCGATCGCTCCGCGATCATCATGACGAACCAGTCGAAGTGGCTGATTTCGGCATATTCGATATTTTTCTGTGGCGGCGTTTTGGTCCCGCTCGATTTCAAGTTGACGGCGGCTGAGCATCTCGAACTGTTGGCGCATTCGAAGGCGCGTTTTCTGGTGAGTGAATATTATTTGTGGCACGCGATCACAAAGTCGCCGGAGTTCGAAAAGCTCGCCGTGGAAACGGTCTTAGTGACGGAAGCCCCGGCCGGAGCCGATTTAAAAGGCGCATATCGCTGGGAAGAGTTTAAGAGGAAAGGCACGCCGCGGTTTGTTGCCCGGCAACGCGAGGACACCGCTTGCATCGTGTATTCGTCGGGCACCGGCGGGCGTCCGAAGGGGTGCGCGCTCACCCACGATAGTTATCTGGAGCAGTGCGCAGCGTTGACGGCGTGGTATCCATTTTCGCCAGGCGTGCGTTATTTGAGCATTCTGCCGACGAATCACGCAATTGATTTCATGGTGGGATTTATTGGTCCTTTTGTATGCGGAGCCTGTGTGGTTCATTTGCGGACGCTGCGTCCTGAGTTTGTTCGCGATGCTTTTGTGCGCTATCGCATCAGCTACGTGAGTCTGGTGCCAATGGTGCTGAAGAATCTGGAACGCGGGCTGCGCGCGAAGTTTGAGGAATTGAAGCCAAGCAAGCGCTGGGCACTCGACCGATTGATTCAGCTAAACAAAATGCTGACGAAAGAGCGTCCACGCCTCGAACTAAGCCGGCGTCTTTTGCCGCAAGTTCACAAAGCATTTGGCGGGGAACTGCGGGCGCTGATTGTGGGCGGGGCGTTTACCGATCCCTCGACGATGCAGTTCTTCTACGATCTGGGAATTCCGGTGACCTGCGGCTACGGGCTAACGGAAGCCTGTACGGCCGTGACGCTGAATGATCTAAAGCCATTTCGCGCGGATACGGTGGGCAAGCCGCTGCCGGGAAGCGAGGTGCGGATATTAAGCCCGGATAGTGATGGAATCGGCGAAGTAGCAGTGAGGAGCCGCGCCGTGATGTCGCACTATCTCGACGATCCCGAGCAGACGGCGCAAACCATCGTCGAAGGATGGCTGCTAACGGGCGATCAGGGACGATTTGAATCCCACGGACACTTGCAGCTCTTTGGGCGCAAGAAAAATATGATCGTCACCTCGGGAGGGAAGAATATTTATCCCGAAGATATTGAGGCGGCGTTTGATGGTTTGCCGGCAAAGGAATTCTGCGTGTTTGCGGTGAACTATTTATGGCCGCAGAAGATGCTAGGTAACGAGATGCTAGTGCTGGTGGTGCGACTGGAGCAGAGCCAGCAGTTTGACGATCGGCTGTTTGGTGAGATTGTCACGCGGAATCGTCGGCTGCCGGATTTCAAGCGCGTCGGCGGCTATTTGGTATGGGAGAAAGATTTTCCGCGGACCGCATCGTTGAAGATCAAGCGCGGGGAATTGGCGTTGGAGATTGGGGCGGGCGCGGCGCGGGAATCGGTTGTCGACGTTTAGCGGAGAATCCACCACGGAGCCACAGAGACACGGAGAAATTCCGGTCATGTCTCGAAGGGCGGATGGATGAAACCAACGTCTGACTCTTTTGTGATCTGAGATTTGACTGTGAACGAAACATTTCTAGCCATTATTAATCCGGCGGCGGGTGGCGGCCGGTGCGGCGAGCGTGTGGGAGCGGCCCTCGATTTCCTGCGGACCGCAGGAATTGTGCTGGAGACAGCCGAGACGGGAGCGGCTGGACAGGCCACACTGATTGCGCGTGCGGCCTATAAGTGCGGCTATCGGAAATTTCTCGCGGTGGGCGGGGACGGGACGTCGTATGAAGTCGTCAACGGGTTGTTTCCTGATTCGCTAGAAGGAGACGATGCATCGCAAGACAAAATCGCGACTCTCGGATTCCTTCCACTCGGTACCGGCAATTCGTTTCTAAAGGATTTCGTGGATGGAACTTCCGACAAAGACGGTTTGGAACACTCGATGCAAGCCTTGGCCGCGCAGCGTTCGAGGCCTTGCGATGTTTTGCGGTTAACGCACAAGGGCGGAATCATCTACTACACCAATTTGCTGAGCGTTGGATTTTCCGCAAATGTGGCGATGCTGCGGCACCGGCGATTTCAGGGACTGGGGCAGTTCGGGTATCTCTTGTCTATTTTCCTTTGCCTGGCACGTCTCGACCGGCGTCCGTTTCCAGTGCGGTTTGACGATCAGCAGGAGTTCGATTCGCGGCCGTGCCTGTTTTTGACTTTTAACAACAGTAAGTTTACCGGCGGCACCATGATGATCGCGCCCGACGCGGACACCAATGACGGCCTGATTGAGTACGTGCGGTGGGGGCCGATTGGGCGATTGGGGCTGATTCGAAACCTGTCTACCCTTTATGATGGCACGCACACCAAGCATCCGCTTGCGGAGAGGCACGCGGTTCGGCGTGTTGAGTTTCAACTTGAGGGTCCGGTGGACTTGATGGTGGATGGTGAGGTGCTGACGCTGGAGTGCCAAACCATCGATGTGTTGCCCGCGGCACTCCGGGTGGTGGTTTGAAGGTCGTTTCGAAATAATCATGATATAAAAACTCCATGTCGCAAGAGCGTAGAGAACGGCGCAATGAGAAACTGGGGATCAAGCCTCCCAGCCGAAATTGGGGACGCATGGTGTTGTACACCGTATTGATCGCGGCCGCATTCGGGTTGGCCTACTATCTTGGCAATCGCACCCAGCATAAGCACGATGCTTTGGCACGCTGTCTGACCGAGCGGGGCGTGAAGATGTATGGGGCGTGGTGGTGTCCCCATTGCGAGGAGCAGAAGAAATGGTTTGGCGCGTCGTTCGAGTATGCTCCTTATGTGGAGTGCGGCATCAAAGGGGACGTGCATGGTAGAGCGCAGGTTTGCAAAGATCAAGACATCAAGGGTTTTCCAACCTGGCAATTTCCACCCACTGGCGAACGGGTCGAACATGAAATCACTCTGAGAGAATTGAGCGAACGGACTGGGTGCCCGATCGAGTGAGCGATTTGACGAATCGTCTGATGAGTCTGGTCGCCCTTCTGGCGGTGTGCGGAATCGTGGTGTCGTCGGTCTCATTGCAGCATCATTACGCCACATCGAAGACGGACTTCTGTGACATCGGTGAAATGTTCAACTGCGATATCGTAAATCGCAGCACATACTCCTCGATCTTCGGGATACCCGTTGCCTTAATTGGGATGCTCGGGTACGCGGCACTGGCAGGGCTCGCGACCGTGTATCGTGAGCGGCGGGAGACTCCGGTCAGGCTTTTTGGAGCGGCCGCTGCTGGGTTAGCGTTTGCTCTGTACCTCACCTATATCGAAGGGCGCGTGCTGGGAGTCTGGTGCATTCTATGCTTGAGTTCGCTGTTTGTGATTGCGACAACGACGACGCTATCGGCGGTGATCTGGTTGAGATCCAGAAGCGAATAACTCGAAGCTTGCGGTATCGCTAAAGCGATACCCTGATACAAAACCTACTTACCTCATGCCTCCTTCTCTTCCTCGCAAATTGAAATCGAAGCGGGCTGTCGCCGCTGCCTTGCCGGTTGCGAGCGGCAACCTGTGGTTGCATGAACTCGAGAGTCGGATCTTCGGGAACAAGCGACTGCTGCGGGTTTGGCTGCCTCCCGATTACGACGGATGGGGAGCAACGCGCTATCCCGTGCTTTATTTGAATGACGGACAGAATCTGTTCGATCCGGCGACGGCTTTTGCGGGAGTGCACTGGCAAGTAGGAGAAACTGCGACTCGCCTAATCTCCGAACAGAAAATTCGGCCGCTGATTATCGTCGGTATCGACAACACCAAGCGCCGGGCTAATGAGTACATTCCTTATAGATCCAAGGATCCCAGGGTTTGGAAGGCGATGGGTAAGTGCTATCCAGATTTTCTGCGGCAGGAAGTGATGCCGCTGATCGAGGAGCGTTATTCGGTATCGAGAGGGCCCGAGAACACCGGCTTGGGCGGCTCATCGCTCGGTGGATTGATCACGCTGTCTACGCAGATTGCAGCTCCTGGATTGTTCGGGCGAGCGCTGATCGAGAGTCCGTCGTTGTTCGTATCGGACCGCAAGATTCTGGATGAGAGTGCGCGAGTCAGCAATTGGCCGCGGCGCACATTCCTGGGGATGGGGACGCGGGAAGTAGGGAATACTGAGATGGACGAAAGAATTGTTGACGATGTTCGCAAACTCGAAGCCATCATGCGCGCGGCCGGGTTGGATGAGCAAAGACTAAGGGTTCATATCCAGGAGGGTGCCACGCACAGTGAAACAGCGTGGGCAGCAAGGTTCCCGGAGGCGCTGGAATTCCTATTTTCAGTGTGAGCGAAACAAGGGATAGCACCCCGTCGCCCGTCCACGTTTACCTCATCCCATAATCTCAATCACATGATCGGTTATCATTATCTTCTGCTATTCACGCTAGTAGATTGAGGGATACTTCCATGAATCGTCGCAGTCTCGCGGTGTGGTTTGTTCTGGTTATAGCTTTGGTTGCCTCGCTGGCGGCCCAGCCTTATAACGAAACTCAGTTCAAGGGTATGAAGTGGCGGAATATCGGGCCTTTTCGAGGCGGCCGCGTGCTGGCCGTGACTGGGGTTCCCGGCAGTCCTTTTACCTACTATTTCGGCGGCGTGGCTGGAGGAGTGTGGCGCACCACGGATGGTGGCGTGAACTGGCGGCCACTTTCCGACAAAGGAATGATCTCGTCGATCGGGGCGATTGCCGTTTCGGAATCGAATCCCAACGTAATTTATGTAGGGACGGGCGAGTCCTGCCTGCGCGGCAATATTTCGTATGGAGACGGAGTTTACAAGACTACCGACGGTGGCAAGACCTGGCAGCATGTTGGATTGAAAGACACGCAGCATATCGCTCGCGTTTGGATCGATCCAGGTAATTCCGATCACGTGCTGATCGCCGCGCTTGGGCATGCGTATGGGCCGAATACAGAGCGTGGCATCTTTCGCACCACGGATGGCGGCAAGACCTGGGACAAGATTCTTTATAAAGACGACAAGTCGGGCGGAATTGATCTGGCGGTCGATCCCCACAATTCCAACATAGTGTTCGCGGCGCTTTATCAAATCCAACGAACGCCGTGGAGCCTTGAGAGCGGCGGTCCGGGAAGCGGCTTGTATCGCTCCACCGACGGGGGAAACTCCTGGACGCATCTTGAAGGCAAGGGCTTGCCGGAAGGTATCCTCGGTCGCATTGGGGTGAGCGTTTCTGGAGCAGACTCGAATCGCGTTTATGCTCTGATTGAATCGAAAGAGAGCGGACTGTATCGCTCGGATGACGGTGGCGAGACCTGGTCACGCGTGAATGATGACCAGAGGCTCACGCAACGAGCATGGTACTTTACCCACATTTTCGCCGATCCAAAGAGTGCCGACACAGTTTATATGCTGAATACCGGTGTATTCCGTTCGACGGATGGCGGCAAGACGCTGAATCTTTTGCCTGCTCCGCACGGCGATCATCACGGCTTCTGGATTGATCCACAGAACTCAAGTCGCATGATCAATGGGAATGACGGTGGGGCGTCGATCTCAGTCGACGGAGGCAAGAGTTGGTCCACGGAATACAACCAGCCGACAGCACAGTTCTACCATGTGTCGGCCGATAACGAGTTTCTCTACAAGGTGTACGGCGCGCAGCAGGATAACTCAACCGTAGGCATCGCCAGTCGCACCGACGACGGCTACGTTGGCCGTCAGCACTGGTTTGACGCTGGCGGCGGAGAGAGCGGTTACATTGAGGCCGATCCGCGAGACTCCAATATTATTTATGCCGGTTCGGGCGGTGGAGTTGTCACGCGTCTTGATCGTCGCAGCAACCAGGAACAGGATATTTCCGTTTGGCCGGAGGACAGCTCGGGCCACGGCGCTGGCGATCTGAAATACCGGTTGGGATGGACGCAGCCGATTCAGATCTCACCGCACGATCCCAACGTGGTCTATACGACCCTGGAGCGCGTTTTCAAGACCACTGACCAGGGTAGGAGTTGGACGGCGATCAGTCCTGATTTGACACGCAACGACAAGAGCAAGCAAGTTTCATCCGGTGGTCCGCTGACTAAAGACAATACCTCAGTCGAGGTCTATGACACCGTGTTCACGATTGCGGAATCGCCCGTGCAAAGAGATTTACTGTGGGCGGGAACCGATGATGGATTGATTCACCTTTCTCGCGACGGCGGCAAGAACTGGTCGAACGTTACGCCGAGGGGGATTCCTGACTGGAGCATGGTGAGTCTGATTGAGGCTTCGCCCTATGACGCAGGGACGGCGTACGCAGCAGTTGACGCGCATAAGCTTGACGATCTGAAACCTTACATTTTCAAAACCACCGATTTCGGCAAGACCTGGACAAAAATTACAACCGGAATCCCCGACGGCTCTTACACGCATGTAGTGCGTGAAGATCCGGTGCGAAAGAACCTGTTGTATGCCGGCACGGAGACCGGAATTTACGTTTCGTTCGACGGTGGCGCGAACTGGCAGTCTCTGCAATTGAATTTGCCCAATAGTCCGATCCACGATCTGATCATCAAGAATGACGATCTGGTGGTCGCGACCCATGGGCGTGCTTTCTGGATTCTGGACGATCTCACACCACTGCGGTCCACCAGTTCGCAGGCATCCGCGGAACCGGTGCTTTACAAACCGCGATTGACCTACCGCATGCGTTGGCCCGATTTCTTCGAGCGGGCGCAGCCTGTGGGAGAGAATCCGCCGACCGGGGCGATTGTTTATTACTACTTCCCAACGGCACCGAAGGGTGTGGTGACACTCGAATTTCTTGACGCGTCTGGAAAAGTTGTGCGGCGTTACTCCAACGAAGAAAAGAAGGAAGCAGACACTCCGCCGGAGTGGCCCGACCAGACGCCCCCCAATGAGAAGATTCCGACCGATGTGGGAGTGAACCGCTTTGCCTGGGACATGCGGATGCAAGGGCCGACTCCCCTGGCGGGAGAGCCCGGCGCTGAATTTCGTAATCGTGGGCCGATGACGCCTCCGGGGTCATATCAGGTGCGGCTGACAGCGGACGGTAAATCGTATACCGCGCCTTTGGAGTTGAAACTCGATCCTCGGGTGAAGGAATCAAGCGAGGATATGGAAAAACAAAGCGGGTTGGGACGCAAGATTGTGGCGCAGGTATCGGAGATCCACGAAGCGATTGGTACGATACGAGAGCTGCGTGTTCAGACTCGAGGGCTCAACCGGCGCTTTGGAGACGATACACGGTATGCTTCACTCCTTTCTGCAACCAAAGACTTCGATAAAAAGAGCTTCGATCTGGAGTCGCAACTGCTTCAGGTCAACTCGAAGAGTTCGGAGTCAAACCTGAACTATCCGGTGTTGATCGACGAGCGGCTGCACTCACTGGTGGGTAGCATAGACGCATGCGATGCCGCGCCGACAAAACAACAATATGAGGTATTCGACAGCCTGCAAAAAGAAGCGCAGCCCTTGCTGGCACGGTATCGGGAGATGATGTCGAAAGATCTCCCTGCGCTAAACGAGATGGTGAACAAGCAGAATATTCCGACGCTCTACGTCCCGACTGGGAACTAGAGAGAAAAGATGATGCACGCCCCGTCCCGACTAGGAATTATTTTGTAATCGTGCCGCAGGCGATGCGGTCGCCGGCGTTGCCTGCTGGGTCGGTCTTCTGATCGTCTGCTTTGGCATGTACGATGATCGCCGTGCCTCCATTGCTAAACAGGGAATGGGGGCCGCTGCCGAGCGTGACGTCGTTATCTTCGCTTTTGAAATGCGCTTTTCCGTTCGCGTCAACCGTGAAGTTGGCGTGGTCGCCAGCGTGGTGACCTTCCGGATTTTCTAGCCCATGCTTCTTTCCGTCGGGATTGAAATGCGGTCCCGCGGACTTGAAGTCCGGGGCTTCGCACTTTGCGTTCTGATGAAAGTGAATCGCATGTTCGCCGGGAGGCAGATTCTCGAGACTGACTTCTATGCCGATACCTGGGCCTGATTCCCACAGAATCGCCGATCCCACAACTTTGCCTTGAGCATCCTTGAGTTGGACCAGAGTTTTGGCCGAACCGGCCGATGCGAGCGCGAACATAAGTAGGACGAGCGGCAACAGGCGAATGATCTTCATGAGGAAATTATAACGAAATCCGCTGCACCATGGTTCCGCTCTCGCATGAGCCCGTTGGGGCTTGGATATCTCTGGTCTGGCGCAGAATGCACGGCAATGGGACAATAGATAAATGCAAAGATCTCTCACTACAGCGCTACTATTGGCCGCAGCGACGATGCTGGCCGGAGATGGCTATGCCCAGCAAACTCCAGCCTCAAGCACTCCGGCGGCAACGACTCCATCGGCTCCTGCAGCCATAACTCCGAAGGCTGCCACTACGGCGAAGACTCCGGCAAAAACGGGAACGGCAGCGAAACCCGCGGCCGCAGCCCCAGCGCTCACAACGCGAAAAGAAAAGTTCAGCTACGCCCTGGGAATGAACATCGGGACCGGGCTTGAGGCTAACCTGAAGAAGCAGTCGGTGGAAGTAGACTCAAATCTCGTATCCCAGGGATTGAAGGACGCTCTTCTGGGCGGCAAAACCCGCCTAACCCAGGAAGAAGCGCAAGCCGTCCTCACCGAAGTACAGAACGAGCTCAAGAAACAGGCGCAGGAGAAAGCGCAACAAGCTGCGGCTACCAATAAGACCGAAGGTGATGCATTCCTCGCGGCCAACAAGGCGAAAGAAGGCGTTGTCACACTGCCCAGTGGTTTGCAATACAAGATCATCACCGCTGGTACTGGTCCGAAGCCTACGGCTACCGATTCGGTCACATGCAACTATCGGGGCACACTCATCAACGGCACGGAATTTGACAGCTCCTACAAGCGCGGGCAACCGGCCACGTTTGGAGTCAGTCAAGTGATCAAAGGTTGGACGGAAGCGCTGCAGCTGATGCCCGTAGGATCGAAGTGGCAACTGGTGATTCCGGGGAACCTTGCTTACGGGGAACGAGGCGCTGCCGGCGGCGAGATTGGACCGAACGCGACCCTGATCTTTGAGGTCGAACTGCTTTCGATCGTGGACAAGACCGCCAAGGACGAGAAAGACGTCAAGCCGGAAGAGAAGAAAGACGACAAGAAGCCAGAAGAGAAGAAGTAAGTAAGATTAGGCCGGTGGAGGACGGGCGGGACGCCCGTCGCTCCATCGGGCATTGCCTCACAAAAATCTACCTGCTTTATGCTCCCAAATACTGCACGTGGACGTAGGTTCCGAGCCTTACGTTATAGGCGAGGTACCAGCCGATGTGATCGGGATCGTCGTAGATGATGATGTCGTCCGAATCCCAGAGCCATCCGTTACAGAAACCAAAGTCGTACGGCGCTACCGAGAAATAGAAGCCGCCAAACCAGAAACGGCTTGGACCGCCGCCCCCGAGGCGCCAGATGTGGCCGCGACCGATGCCGCCTGTGAAGTGGCCATGCTCCCAGGGATGATCCAAATGGTAATGAACGTCATCGCGGCCGGTATCATGGCCAACCCAGTGCTTGCCATTATCCACGTGGGGCGCGTTGGGATGTCCAGGTTTGTCGTCGAAGTGGCGGGCATCCTCGGCCGGGTGAGGGGTGGCTACCTTCGCCGGACCATGTTTGGGAATATTTTGCTGACCGCCAAATGCCGGCCTGCCACCGCCTTCATGGCCGGCATGTTGAGCCAGCGCTGAGAGAGAAAACGCGAAACAAATCACGAGTAAACCAATCAGCCTTTTCATATTGTTGTCACCATCCTCCAATAGCGATAACACCACCCAATATTAGATGTTTCTGTGAATTTCCGGGTTTCCCAGCTGTAGGACCCTCGCTCTGCCTTGATACAAACTTTCCTATTCGTAGCGGAGGGCCTCGATCGGGTCGAGGCGCGAGGCGCGGATGGCGGGGACCATGCCGCTGATTAGCCCAACCGTGCCGAGAATGAGGATGGCGACAATCAGGGTGACAGGGTTAATCATCAGACGGATATCTCCCCCTTCCGCGTGTTTCGCCATGGCGCTGTAAAGCGTAAGCCTGCCGACGGAGAAAGAAACGGCGTAGGCCAGGATGATGCCGAGGAGTCCACCCATGAAGGTGATGGTGAGGGCCTCAGCCAGAAACTGGAAGAAGATGTGGCGACGCCTGGCGCCGAGGGCTTTCTCGACTCCGATTTCGCGGGTCCGCTGGGTGACCGAGACAAGCATGATGTTCATGAGACCGACGCCGCCAATGCCCAGGGTGAGGGTTCCGATAAAGGCAAGCAGGATTTTGAGGCCCAGAGAGATGACCTCGAACTGGTGAACCTGCACCATAATATTAAAGACAAACAAGGCGCGACGATCGGCGGGGTTGAATTTGTGCTGCGCTGCCATGATGTAGCGCACGGATTGCTCGATCCGCTCATAGTCATTGCTCTCGTAATTGAACCAGATGGAGTCGAGGTAGTGAGTGTCCTTGAGATCACTCATCGTGGCGAAGGGAACATAAATGACGCGATTAATGTCGTCATCACCGGCCTGCATCTTGGGAGCGAGGACGCCAATCACTTCGAAACTAATGCCATCCAGACGAATGTACTCGCCCACGGCGTTGCGTCCGGAGAAAAGCTTTTCCTTGGTTTCGGAGCCGATGACGGCGACCCGTGCTCGCTGAATCTCATCTTCGGGATTGTAGAAGCGGCCTTGCCCTAGGCTGAGAGCGCGAATGCCGAAAGTGTTGGAGTATTCGCCGTTGACGCCCATAGTGAAAGATCGAGCATCGTACTGTACGGTCACATCCTTTCCGCAACTGGGAGTGATGTGAGTAATCTGGGGGACATTGGTGGTCAACAGATCGACATCGTCGAGCGTGAACCGGACTGGCGTTCCCGCTTTCTCGCCTCCGGACTGCATGGAGGAGCGGCCGGGTGCGATGATGAAAAGCTTGGTCCCAAAATTCGCGAAAATGTTGGCGCAGGCGCGGCCGAAACCATCGCCGTAGGCGAGCAGCATGACAACGGTGGCAATGCCCCAGGCCATGCCCAGCATGGTGAGCGCGGTGCGCCGCCCGTTGTGGCGCATGGCTTCGTAGGATTCCTGGAGTAAATCATGCAGCATCGGTTATTCCTGCTTCATTCTAGAGGGTGCAGCGCCCTGGCGCCATGAGAGCAATTGACACTATTCTTTCCTCAACGCCTCCACCGGTTCCAGGCGAGCGGCTTTACGGGCTGGGTAGAGTCCTGCGGCGACGCCTGCGAGTGCGAGGCTGGCGATGGCGAGAATCGCTGACTTTGCAACTAGTCGCGGCGGATCGAATCCGCCGGGGCCGTTGTAACTGCCAAGAAGTGCCATGAGCCCTCCGGCGAGGGCCATACCGATCAGTCCGCTAACTACGGTAAGCAGAATACCCTCGATGAAAAATTGAAACATGATGCTGCGATTGGTAGCGCCGAGGGCCTTGCGCAATCCGATTTCGCGAGTGCGCTCCGTGACCGCAATGAGCATAATGTTGATGACGCCGATGGCGCCGAGGCCGAGAGTCACCAGCCCGACAGTCCCCAGGAAATCGTTCATCGCGTCAAAAATCGTACCCATCATTTGTGCCTGCTTGACGGTGTCCCAGCCCTCGAAGGCGTCCGCATCGCGATAGTCGAAGCCGTGGTTGCGGGCGATAACGCGGTGAGCCTCCTCGAGCGCGAGCTCGTGTTCGTCGGCGACGAGAGGCTGAAAGTTGAGCGACGAAATTGCGTCGAATCCTTCTTCGCCTTTGAGCGGGAAATTGCTGCGCATGACCTGGAATGGAATGTAGGCGCGAGTGTTGGTTGAATTTTCGTCTCCTCGCCCGACGCGTTTCAACGTGCCGATGACTTCGAAGCGAAGTCCGTTGAGCAGAATGAAGGAGCCGATGGCGGGACGCCCTGGAAATAGGTTGCGCGTCATCTCGTCGCCAAGGACGACGACGTTGCGCTTCTGAGCTTCGTCGAGGTCGTTAAGCCACCTCCCCTGTTTCAATGGGAGGAATCGGATTCCGTTGTACTGCGGCTCCGCGCCTGTAAGTTGTCCGCTCGCGCTGGCGAATTCACTGACGGCATGCACGTCGCTGGTCGCAAGAACTGGAGTGATCGCGCGAATGTGTGGAGATTCCTTGCGGATATCGAGGTAATCCTGATATGTGAGCCTGTACTGCCGGGCAGAATTGATGCTGCCCTGAACCGCCGGCGCGCGGCCGGGGAAAATCATCATGATATTTTCCCCGATCTCCGACAAGCTTCGCTTGTTCCCGGTTCGGAACCCCTCACCAAGGCCAACCAGCAACAGCAGGGAACCGACTCCCCAAGCTATGCCGAACATAGTCAAAAAGGAACGAAGCTTGTGCGCCCACAAGGTCGCGAAAATCTGCGCGAAGATGTCGATCAGCGTTTGCATGAGTTGACAAATTGCGAAGCTGGCTTTCAGCCACCTGTCCCACAGTCGCTATGTCCTTTAGGTCCGAAAGGGGCGTGGCCTCGCCCATTTTAGGGACTGTTACTAGAATAGCAAGCCCGTGGATTGGGGTACACCGCCAAGTGTTCAGCGTCGCGATCCACCCAAATGGCCCTGCCAAAGCTGACCTCTGTGGTTGTTTTGCCTGCTCATTTCGGTTTTCCCAGTTCCAATTTGGAGTTTGACCGCCATGCGCCTGGTTTATTTCAGTGCATGCTGCGGCCATTTAGGTTTTGTTTGTTCGTAGATTGTATGAGTTGCTCCGAAGTGCGATGGAAAGGGGAGTCGAAAACGCTTGGCTAGAAGAATGCTACCGATAGTGAATCGAGTTGTTGTCAGGAACGAGAATCATGAAAAAATTCGCGGTTTGCATCTTCCTGCTGGTAGCGCCTCTGCTTGCGCAAGAGCTCACGCAACAACTCACGCAACAACTGAGGATTGGCCCAACTCCAGTTGCGGCTTCCGCCCCGGTTTTTGAGGTGAGCGCTGGATACACCTATCTTGATTTGGATACGCCATCACGGCAACGGATCGGGCTGGGGGGCTTCGATGCCAATGCTTTTGCCGATTTCAGTTCGCGCTGGGGAATGATGGCAGATTCCAGTTATGCCCGCATTGGCAATGTGCTTGGTACTGGCCACAGCGGCAATGTTCTGAGCTTACTGACGGGGCCGGTGTTCTATCCTGCCGAACGCGGTAATGCTAGAGTCTTTGTCCATCTGCTGGCCGGCGTCAGCCTGGTGGACAGCGCAGTTCCTGTCCACGGAACCTACTATCTGGGTGGAACGGTGACGAGATTCTCCTATGCGCTAGGCGGGGGTGTCGAACGGGCTATCGTTGGGAGGGTTGCCATTCGATTCGGCGCTGACTACTTGCGCACTACGTTTGCCAACTCCACAGCGGCGATGCGCTTCCAGAATAATCTGCGCATCGTCACCGGCCTCGTCTTCCGGTTTGGGAATCGCTAGGGATTGGGAAAGCGAACCGCTCGATTAACTAACTTGAGCCTTCGGATTGCTGCAGACAGTGATGGCGCGGAACCAGTTATTGCCCGGAACCAGGGTATGGAATCGTTGGGCGTCCTTTTACTGCCGCGCGCATCTGGCGGCGTTGCTCTGCACTCAGTGCCGTGAACCGAAATCCGTACTCTGTTCCCACCGCACGAATGACGATCGCTGGAATTATCAGTTTGTCGGAACCTGGCAGGGGTATTTCAAGAGTAACGGACTCGCCCAGCATCAAAGAATCGGCGACGAACGCTCCCAGACCGCTTTCGCTGAGATCGCGCGCCCATCCTTGCAGATTAACTTTTTGGTTGCCCCGCTCAAGCCGAATCTGAATCCTGGCATCAAATGTATGCCTGGGAGCGATCCGATTCGGCGAAGAGGTGAGGTCGTCGGAAAACGAAGCTGCCATTCCTCGGGACGGCCTTTCGTAAAAATGTTAACCCAGAAGCATAACAGAGAGTCATGGAGTCTTGACGTTATATGGCACGTCGCAATCAGACGAATCTGCGGCGCTAACCTGGGAAGCAAGAGAGGGAGATGAGGGCCTGTGGGCTCGGTTTGAAAGAGATATCCCTTCAGCGGCCAAAAGCCGCAATTGGATTTTCAGGCAGATACGGCACGGCGGAAGCCGTGCCCTTCCCATTCGTGTTTTAGCTTACTGGACGTCCGCAATCTTCAACATCGTTACTTGCCGCACCCATCGTGCCATTCTTTTTTCACCGGGCATAATAATGCGGTAGGGGCCCTCCTTGGCGTCGAGAGGCTTGCCGTCTTTCGAGAAAGCGAGGATCGCTTGCTTGTCAGAGTAGAGCGGGTCGATCTCGGGGAGAGCGATCACAACTCGATACCCGTCGGCAGCTTCCACCAGTAAGCATGAAGCCAGACGTTTTCCTTTAAGAGTTTCTCCGAGCTCAACTCCCGATTTCTCCAAGACGGACCCTAGCAGGACGCCCTCAAACGTTGCCGCACCGGCTGTGACCTTCACGTGCGGCAAAGCCTCGATGTCTGCCCGTGTCAAGACAGTTGTCTTTCCCGGTTCGGTCTGAACGGTAAGTTGCTGGCAAGAAACGAAGGTTGCGTACAGCGTTAGCGCAAGGAGCGCGGCGAAAAGGAAAAGGCGATTGGTCATTTCACACACAAGGAGTCACTTCTGCTGACTCGGCCCTCACTTCGAATACGTGAGAAAGACGGAGATCGGGAAAGATTGACGGCCAAGCTTTCCAGCACGATGAAAATGCTGCAATGGCTACTCGCCTTTGCCTCGTCCTGAGATCATCATTACAGCGCCTGCTACCACCAGCACGACGCTAATGGCGGAAGGCACACGATCACTGTGCTCGGTGTTAATGCCCACGTGCGCGTCGCCCACACTGATGCCATGATGTTCGCGATGCGGAACGGGAATGAAGAAGGAGAGAATCCCGAGCACCAGAACCAACAGCCCCACGCTAAATAAAGGTTTCATAAGGTGACCTCATTGTACTCGCGCCTTGACGGCGGACAGGATAATTCTGTTTTTGCAATGTGGCCGCTCAGATATCACCTCTTCGTCCGGTTACTAGATTGATAACCAAGACAACCACAGCTACCACTAGCAGGATGTGGATATAACCGCCTAACGTGTAAGAACTGACCAACCCCAGGAACCACAGGATCAGCAGTATGACAAATATTGTCCACAGCATCTAAAACCCCTTTAAGAAAAGATAAGTGGGAATCCTTGCGCACTACTCGGCACGTCGCGCGACGCGTTCTGAGGAGGGTACCTTATGACGTTTTTCCTGCCATACCGCGGATGCTGTATGACCAGTTCCTAATGCTGGTAGCGGATCGTTCACTCTCGTTACATCGCGTGCCGCACTTGGTTCTACAGGCATTCTGAGTTTGAACTACGTCTTCTGCTCGATTGGAAGGCGAGTTTCGAATCTCTAGTGTGGATGTTGGGAGGAGCGTTTCCATGCATAGCAAGAAGAATGTCAGACTGCTTTTATTGAGCTCGTTATTGATGGGCGGATCTTTACTGATCGCGCAGCCAGTTACTCAGGAGTCTTCGGTTCCGGCTGACAACACCAAAGTGAACCAGCGAGATCAAAACGCTAGTGAACCTACCGCCGGTCAGCAGAAGATGGACCGGTCAGACCGCGACATCACACAGCAAATACGTCGAGCCGTTATGCAGGACAAATCTTTATCGACCTATGCCCACAATGTGAAAATCATCACTCAAAACGGCCAAGTGACGTTGAAAGGACCGGTGCGATCCGAGGATGAGAAGCGAGCGATCGAGGCGAAGGCCAACGAAATTGCGGGCGCAAACAAGGTGACCAGCGAACTGGACATCAAACCGAAAAACTAAGATCCAGATTCCATTACAAACTTAAAAGGGAGAATGCAACATGTCCAAAAATAACACAGCGGTATTCGGAATTTATCCAAGCTACGCAACCGTTGAAAGCGCAGTCGACGGCTTAAGGGCTGCTGGTTTCAGCAACCGTGACATCTCCGTCCTCTTTCCTCAAAGTGCGGGATCGAAGGATTTCGCGCATGAGAAAGGTACCAAGGCACCAGAAGGCGCGACCGCTGGCGCCGGCACCGGGGCCGTCGTTGGTGGGACCATGGGATGGCTCATGGGCATCGGTGCCCTCGCCATTCCCGGCCTGGGGCCATTTATTGCCGCTGGCCCAATCATGGCTGCCCTCGCCGGAGTAGGTGTCGGAGGCGCGATTGGGGGTATCGCTGGAGCGCTAGTGGGAATGGGTATCCCCGAGTATGAGGCGAAGCGTTACGAAGGCCGGGTGAAAGACGGCGGAATCCTGCTGTCGGTACATTCGGACAGCTCCGATGAAACAAAACGTGCCAAATTAATCCTGGAAGGGACTGGCGCTCACGATATTTCGTCAACTAGCGAGGCCAGTTCTGACGATCCCAGAGTCGATCTCCCACGCGCAGTGTGAGGCGAAATCAGGGATTTTACATTCTCGCCGGCGGCCCAGCTGCCGGCGAGAATGTTTCGCTGAGCCAAAACAAATGCTAGGCTACCGAACCTTCCGCTGGACTAGCTCCATATGCCGGCACATCTACCTGGATAATGTTGTTCTTGATCGCGTACACAACTATATCCCGAATCGAATGAAACCCAAGCTTCCGCATGATATTGCTGCGATGCGTCTCGGCAGTTTTGGTGCTGAGGTTGAGAAGCGATGCAACTTCCTTCGAACTTTTACCCTCAGCGAGAAGCTGAACTACTTCGTGCTCGCGTGGCGTCAATTTGGGCATCTTCGGCGCTTCGCCTTTCGACCCTGTGTGGCCCTTGTCGAGAAAACCGGCCAGCACCATATCGTTCACGCGAGGAGTAAAGAACATGCGGTTACGCTGAAGCGCCTCGACAGCCGACACTAAGTCGCGGGCGGCGTCCGATTTCAAAACAAAGCCCCGCGCCCCTGCATCCAACGCCTCGCGGATGACTTCGTCTGAATCGGTGATCGTCAGAACTATGATCCTCTGTTGAGCGTTCTGTTGCACCAATTGCCGCGTCGCGGCCAAACCGTTGAGATTGGGCATCCCGACATCCAAAATCACCACGTCCGGTTTTAACTGCTTGGACATTTCGACGGCTTCTCGACCGTCTTTTGCCTCTCCGCAGATCTCCCAACCCTCGTGCGTTTGTAGAAGCGTACACAGCCCGCGACGTACAACTTCGTGGTCGTCAGCGATCAATATTCGCAGCTTCATGGTTCACCTCCGTGAGGTACGCAAAGCTTGGTCGTTCAGTCAGGTAGAGATAGCATTCAGCCGTCAGTTCTTCCACGGTTCTGTGCGTTAAATGTCCGATGCTGGCTGACTGCTTCCACCGCGGATAATAAATCTCTGGCTGCATCGGACTTTACCACGTATCCTCGAGCACCCGCATTCAGTGCCTCACGCATCATTTGCGGAGAGTCATGCTGAGTGACGATCAGAACTTCAGACGCCGGTAGATTTCTCACGATCCGCCGACACGCCTCAAGACCATCCATTCTTGGCATGCTTACATCGATCAATACGACATCCGGCTTAAGGCGGTCCGCCTTTTCAATGGCTTCAATACCGTCTTCCGCTTCGCCAATAATTTCCCACTCGGAGCGCGCGCCAAGAAGAGTCTTCAGCCCGTGCCTAACTACTGGATGGTCATCGACCACCAAAATTCGAACTGTCATACCATCCTTCCAGCCTGGGGGAGGGCTGATCGGGAAGAACTTTGTGGAGTTCCAATCCGGCTACTACCTCCGGGGTTATCTTCTTATACTGCGTGCTGCGGTCAGAATTATAGGTCGCACCCGGGCACCGGCATTCATTCTTGATCTGGCTGGGGAATGGGTATGGTGATTCTCACCACCGTGCCGTTGCCGTCCGATTCAAGTTTCAGTTTTCCTCCAAGTTCCCGCGCCCGTTCTCGAATGCCCGCGAGCCCAACTCCCATTCCGGAGCCTGTCGTGTGGAAATGAGTAAGAACTTCATCCGGAATTCCGTGCCCGTTGTCCTTTACTTCTAAGACCACCTGTTCCGCGTCGTCCAGGATCAAGACGTGCGCGGTCGACGCTCCGGAATGCCGGTGCACATTCGTTAACGTTTCCTGGAGCACGCGAAACAACGCGAGTTCGATGGCATCTGGCAAGCGGCCTAGATCGCTCGGGACATCCAGAGTTACATCGAGCCCGCTGCGTTGGCCAAAACCCTCCACGTACCATCGCGCTGCCGAAGCAAAGCCGGCCGCATCCATGGTGGGCGGATGGAGGAGGTAGGAAAGCGTCCGGACTTCAGAAATGCATTGCAGCATTAACTGGTCCGCCTCCGCCCACAATTGTTCACGCCCGGGTGATTGCCGAAGCAGATCCACGTTGAGCTTTAAACCGATCAAATACTGGCCGAGGCTGTCATGGAGTTCGCGTGCGATTCGGCGGCGCTCAGTGTCCTGCAAACTCAATAATCGGGACGTGAGCTGCCTTAGTGCGAAAGTTCGCTGTTCTACCTGGGATTCAAGTTCTGCTTTGGAATGGCGTAGCGCTTCCTCTACCTGCTTGCGCTCCGCTACCTCGCTTTCGAGCGCTCGAGCCTTCTGCTGCAAGTGCGTGATGCTGCGGAGGCGTTGTTCTTCATCGGCCAATACGCCGTAGCTTTCCACAGGAATCACATGGGAGTGTTCCGCACAGATTTTCAAAAACAATTCACTATGTTGCTCGCGGTCAAAGCCGCTTATCGGGTAAGCGCATCGAAGAGATAAAGGGTAGGTCCGGGCCAGGTCATTCCACAGTTGCTCGAGACGAACCGCAGCCTCTGCGTTTCCATCTGCCCACAGGATCGCAACCATCTCCCCAAAGGCGGCGATCTGGGCAATCTTTCCTCCGGGAGCGCCTCCAACTGCGGCCTGAGCCCGTCCCAACAGGCCTCCGATGACTTGGGTAAAGAGTGCAGTATCCGGCCAGCCGCCGCGCATGAACTTGGCCAGAGTCTCGGCCGCGTCTAATGAAACGTAACGGCCCTGTTCGAGCGCCTTGGTCGTATCAAAACCGCGCGATAGTAATCGCTGCGCGAGCCCATCCCGGTGTGCCGGCGTGGCGACGACCAAAGCAGCATCACCCGCAATAAGAGAGGTGCCGACAAAACGGCTCAATTCATCAATCAGGAATGTGTCTTCGCCATAAAACTGCACCGTGTGCGGCTGATGGCCCGGATCTCCCCACCGAGCAACCGATACTGGTTGGGCTCCGTCATAGTGTGGAATCATGGCGCTGCTCATGTGGAATGTCTCCGTCTATCGACTTGCGCTTTCTTTGGCTCGTGGTGTGCACACCGAGCGGAGGAAGTCGCCCGGTTTCTACCTTCTACGCTATATCCACGCAGTCTAATGGCGGGACCGCCCGCAGCGAATACAGGGAATCCTGTAGTCCTAAACCTATTTCGCGGCTTTCCAGATGTAGAAGTTTTCTTCATCCGACAAGGTTTCGATCCCAAGGCCACGGGCCGTGGAAGCTCGGTGGACCGCCGAGCGCAGATTCGCCAGCGTCGTCCCGTCGACTTCCGACAGCGGAATCTTGATTGCCGATCCCGCAGGCAGGGACTCCAGATCTTCAAAAATCCCGCCCACCAAATCGTGATGTTTTCCGCGCCGGGTGCGTCGAATATCGGCCAAAACCACGCGATCGTAGTTCAAATGAGCGTTGAAATTGACGCCAGAAGATGACTTCTGTGTTTTGCCACTAGTTTCTTTAGTCATACTTTTTCCATACTGAAAGATTTTAACAAGTTGTCTTATACAATTCGAAATGATACATGTCAACGGTATTTTGTGGATTTTATATTGATATGTTTGATGTACGTTAATAAATCGCTCGTAAAACGTTCTGAGGAATTGTTGCTGGAGAGCCGGTTTCTTCAGCTTTCTCTAAATTCCTTAAGTTTCTTTAGTTTCACGGATGCAATATTCCCACCCTTTTTTAGTGGGATAGGTAATCTGAGGGCGTCCACGAAAATAAAGGCAACCCAACCATGGATGGAGAATGGCAAGAGCTATATCGATCCGCACTTCTGGAACTTCGTCCCGGGGAACTGCGTCGAGGTATCGATAACGCCGAAAGGGCTATTCACAAGCGAATGGCTGATTTGAGGCGTGATGATGCCGATTCCGCGGAGGAGTCGCAGGCGCTCGACGATGCGCTGCGGGGACTGCGCATGCTCAGGACATCGGAATGCAGTTCGCCATGCCCGGCATTTTCTGGCTCGCCTGAGAGCGAGGCTGCATCGTGAGTCGCTCGGATGTCAGTTTTGGAAAAGCGAGAGGTTGTCGCGCGATTCTCAAATTGTTTCGTCCCTCAAGAGGTATTGTCGCGGAACGATTAAATCAACTAAGATTTGATCAACAATGGCGCGAACTCCGCCGGCACGCGACAATTGAGAGAGATCCGGAGACTTTGATGTGGCTTGCGGATGAACTTGAGAAACGAAAGCGCCAGGCTGAGATCGCCAGCAAATGCAACCGACCCTAAGATTCGCAGAGTTGTACGCTGAGCTAACCTTCAGGCCATGACTCCCCGCCAGAAAGCGCACGCTGCATTTGCCTCTGCTTTGATCTTGTTATGCTTAAGCGGATTTGCCGGCTACGTCACGATTTTTCGTCTCGTCCAAAGCGAGAAATGGGTTCACCATACTTATGAGGTCCAGGGCGCACTGGGAGATTTCGATTGGGCCATCGTGCGCGCGGGACGCGCTCGAAGCGGCTTTGTCATCTCGGGAGCCGACGATTTTCTGAATCAATACGAAGCGGCAATCCCTGAAATCCCTCCTACGCTGGAGCGCTTGCAAAAATTGACCGAAGACAATAAGAAGGAGCAGCAACTCTACGCCCGTCTAAAAAACCTAACTGACAGCCGGCTTGCCTTCCTCGAAGAATCGATCAAATTGAAAAAAGATGCGCCGGAGGATGATGATGGGCAAGCCGATTTAGTTCGCCGGAGCCTGCCGTCCTCTTCGGAGATGACTGTCATCATGGAGCGGATGCGCCAAGAGGAGCAGCATCTCCTGGAAATCCGGGAAAGGGCCGCGCATCGCCTATTCATTCTGACCGCTGTGGCGTTGTCGGTGGTATTTGCGCTGTCTCTTGCGCTGCTCGCCATCCACTATCGCTTTCTTTCAAAGGAACTCGATGCCCGTGAGCAAGCGGAGCGGATTGCACGGGAAAGTGAGGAGTCACTTCGCGGGCTTACCGGCCGATTGTTGCAGTTGCAAGATGCGGAGCGGAGGAAATTTTCCAGAGAACTTCACGATAGCCTGGGACAGTACCTGGCGGGCGCGAAGATGAATCTGGTAATGTTCGCAACGCAGCACAAAGAAAGTCTTCTGGCCGAAGCAGTTCAACTTCTGGATCACTCAATATCCGAGACGCGCACGATTTCGCATTTACTGCATCCACCGCTCTTGGACGAAGCGGGACTGTCCTCCGCGGCGAGATGGTATTTGGAGGGATTTAGCCAGCGCAGCGGGATTGAGGTCAAAGTGGACCTGCCCGAAGATGTATCAGGTATTCCCAAGCCAGTGGCACTCGGACTTTTCCGGGTTCTTCAAGAGAGTCTGACGAACATTCACCGGCACTCCGAGAGTGCGAAGGCCGACGTCTCGGTCGAGCTTTTGCCCAACCGTGTGACCCTTAAAGTTAGAGATTACGGGAAGGGAATCTCGCCCGGATTGTTAAGAAGTTTTCAGGCTAAGGGTACGAATACTGGAGTCGGTCTTGCCGGAATGCGGGAACGCATACGCGAGCTCGGCGGCCAGCTCAGCATTCAGCCGTGCGCTCCCGGTACTCTGATTTCTGTCACCATGCCCCTCATGGAGAGAGCGGAAGGAACGGCTGTTTCGGCAGCCGACTGACGTCCAGTTTCCCGTGCTCGTGATCAGTTGGGAAAGTAGGTTTCTCCGCCTAACAAAGCTCCGACCGCATCCACAACCGAGCTGATATCCGATTTTGCGCAAGTGCCGCGGATGCCGACTTTCCTAGCTTCTTCAGCGAGCTGCCTGGAAAGATAAAGCGTCACCATCAGGATCGGCGTTTGGGGCGAAAGTTCCCTGATAACCCTGGCAGCCTCAAGCCCATTCATTCCGGGCATCTGAAAATCAAGCACGATCACATCCGGTTGAATTTCCTGAAATGTCTCTAACAATTCGTGACCGTTGCGGGCTTCGTCGCAAACCTCCCATCCAGCTTGTTGTTCGAGGAGGCCACGAAGGTAGCGCCGGACTGCGGGATTGTCATCCGCGACTAGAATTCGAATCCGTTTATTAACCTCAGGTCCCCCAGACGAAACTCCCATACCTGTCATACGAATAACCTGTCTCTACAAAAAACTACGCCGAAGAGGATGTGTCGGCAATACATGGAATGCTTGAGCATTGGAATCGACCTGGTAAACCCCGATTCTTGGAAAGGCCGAAGATATGCTCTTTATTTCCCTCTGCTCTGGCCAAATTACACACCAACATCCACCTGCGTTCGACATGCGCTCTGTCCTTATCGATATGCTTATCAATCAGATAGCATTCTGGCACGACAGTTGCTCTCCTGGCAGTGTGTTCATCTTGGAGAAGGAGGTTGTTGGAGAATGACTGAGAGCAATGAAAAAAACTGGCGCGAACTATGCTCTGCCGCAGTCCGGGAGACGGACTCGGAGAAATTTGCTTCTCTGGTGACTCAGATTCTCCAAGCATTCGATGAAAGGGACCAAGTAACCGGCCCCTCTGAACGATGCCTGCACCGAGCTGAAATATGAGAGGCGGCCTTACCGCCCGGTGAGGAATCAATGTCCGGGGGCCGCCTCCGAGAGATGCTCGCACTAAACGCGACCGAGCAAGAGCAGCACAAGCACAACGATGAAGACAAGGCCCAACCCTCCGCTGGGGTAATAACCCCAAGTCCTGCTGTGTGGCCAGGTGGGAAGTGCGCCGATAAGAAGCAAAATCAGGACGATCAGCAGAATGGTAAACATGGAATGTCCCTCCTTAGGGTTCAAAAAGCTCGGCCAAGCCTTGCGGGCTTGGCCGGCTTATATTCGACGGTCGCTATTTAGGTTCTGTATTTGAGGCTTGGTCTTTCGCCTGCATGGAATACTTTCTTACCGCCTGTAAGAATGCGCCGCTGCCCTCTGGCGCGGGAGCATTCCCCTTAAGGATTGTGTCGAATGGCACCATCTTTCCAAAGAGAGCGATGGTTTCGTCCTTGTCTTGTTTAATCACTGCGCCGGAGAGATCGATACCGGCAAACAATCCCCGCGACCGGGAATAGGTCAACACTTCGGCTCGCATCGTGATATCGGTATCGGCAGCGGCATTCCGCCCAACCGGGCCAGCCGCAGCGGAAGCATCGCCGCCAAGTTTGAATTTACTGGCGAGCAGATGTTGCATGCCCTGGTCGTTAGTCACAATCATCACCAGATCGGTTGCCTGGCCGCCAAGCTGCAATCCCCAGCTTCCGCCAGTAATCGTGATGGGCGCTGGCGCGCTCCATCCGTGATCGGTCCTACAGGTTGCAACTCCCTTGCCGTGGCTTCCGCCAAATCCAACTGCGATCTTAAACAGCGAGGGAATCACAGCGATGCATCTTGCATCACGCATGATGCCGTCAGGAATCGCTTTGTCAGGTGTCGCCATGATCTCATTCAGAACGTTGGCGGAAGTGTCGATGCGTTTGTTAATGTCAGATTCGTTTTTGTCGTCCGCAGCCCACGCCAAGCTACCGAAGATCAGAGCCATGACGGCCAGGGTCAAAATAGATTTAGTTACCGAACTGGTTTGTAATTTCATCTCTCCCTCACCTTTCTATGCGCTCCGTGTCCCTTTGGAGCACCAAGATCAAGCATTCACTGCTTTGACTCTTACACCGTAACGTCCAATGGGCAGAATGGCCCATCCGGTATAAACCGTATATTGCGGCCGCACATTCCCGACCCGACGCTTTCCGGTCGAGATCATGCATTGGAGTGCGCAAACGGCATGGTGTTGCCAATGGCCGGTGCAGGCAGGATGGGCAACTTCCATCCACCATTTGTCCGCGCAGAAGAAGATGTGACTCGGTCAGCGCTGGAGCTTCCGACAGGGAGCGCGACCCGAGATTTATCTGTGGACGCCAAAATTTCCCGCATTCGCATTTTTGCTTTGTGAAGTTGCGACTTTGAAGTTCCGATCGAACATCCCAGCATCTGGGCGATTTCGCGATGCTCGTAACCCTCGATTTCGTGGAGCAGGAACATCGTCCGATATCCTTCCGGGAGGTCGCTAATCGCACGCGTCAAAGCGAGGCGACTGACTGAAGTCTCTAAGCGACCATCCCTGGTTCCGAATTCACGGGCCGGCCTCGTGTCACCTTGGTTGCGATAAGGTTCATCGAGCGAAACCCGGCACGGCTGCTTCCGCCGAAAGCGCATTAAGACCGTGTTAACCGCTATGCGATGCAACCAGGTTGACAGCGCCGAATCTCCACGAAAGGAGGCCAGCTTGCGAAATACCTGCAAAAACGCGTCTTGCGTCAAGTCTTCCGCTTCAGTCACGTTCCCGGTCATGCGCAGACACAGAGAATATATCCGCGTCTTGTGGGCATTAAATAGAGCGGCGAAAGCGTCAGAATCACCTTGCTGGGCTCGCTTGATCACATCCGGATGCAGGGGAAGAGTGACCGTGCCGGCTGAACCTGTATTCATTTGCGTCTCCTTACAAGGGAAGTTGGATTGCGATAATGCAAATGCGGCGAATCGCCACATTTCCACTTCCGGGAGACTATAGGCGCCGGGGAAAACGATGTATCCAGTGGGTACCGTAGGGGCTTGGATATGAAGCTGTATAGAGGTCAGCAATGATTTTTGCTGCCTTTCTACCGCGTCCTTAACCACTCCATTCAGTGATTGACTGTATTGCGCAGCGATGCGTCTGCCTTTTTAATGGGCGCTGAGTAGATACGATCCGTCGGAGGGGAGCAATTATGAGCAATGCAATGGCAATGACCATCAAGCTGACCGAACCCTCAGAGTCCACGAATCATTTGAAAAAGGTTTTTGAGCGATCGCTCGCTCTCCTCGGCGAGGGCCACTGCTCGATGGCAGGGGAAACGCAGGCGAGCCGATCCCGCCTGCGTTCGGTACCTCTTCACATTGACGCGGCCAGTCTTCAGAAGCGCGCAATCGCCAATGCTGCCCAAGCGCTGACCGCACTTTGGAAGATTCCGCCCCGTGTGAAATCGCGAAGTCGCGTGAGGGAGCAGGGCAGGCTGGCTTCTTGAGAACAATCTTCATTCGCCTAATTAGTCCTGTCGCGGAGATGCACACTGTCCTTCATCTACAGGATTTCCCCAGGCTCCCTACACGTCGCATTGGATTGGCGGACCGGTCGCTATGCAAGTACGGTCAGTCGAAGAAAAACGATAACGAAACGAAACGGAGGAGTCATGACTCTCGCGGCCGATAACAAATGTGCTCACCCTGCTTGTTCGTGCGCTACTGAAAAAGGCAACACCTATTGCAGCCAGTCCTGCAAGGAAGCGGCGGGTCTGACCGAAATTGCGTGTCAGTGTGGACACCCGAACTGCTCGACAAATTACAATTAGACCTCTCCCCATTCTGTTTGGGAGTTGGGCCCATTTTGTGGGTTAGAAAACATGCCGCCCAATCCACGCAACCCGTAGGAAGCAAGCAAGACCGGGCAAACGAGGGATAAAGGGCAAAAAGGAATCACGATGCGTAGTCGTTCCATCCGGACGTTGTTATTCGCGCTCGTAGTGCTATCAGCTGTTCTCTCCATATCGGTGGTTTCGTCCGCCCAAGTACGAATAAGAGTTGGATTCGCTCCGCCGGCCCTTCCTGTCTATGAGCAGCCAATTTGCCCCGGCGACGGTTATCTCTGGACTCCGGGCTATTGGGCGTGGGGGGACGACTTTGACGACTATTACTGGGTTCCCGGTACGTGGATACTCGCGCCAGAAGTTGGGTTTTTGTGGACGCCAGGTTACTGGGGCTGGGAAAATGATGGTTTCTTCTTCAACGAAGGCTATTGGGGACCGGTGGTGGGCTTTTACGGCGGAATCAATTACGGATTCGGCTACTTTGGCACCGGCTTTGAGGGCGGACGTTGGGATCACGGCCACTTTTTCTACAACCGCGCGGTGGTCAACGTAAATGTTACGAACATACATAATGTCTACGAGACAAAAGTCAATGTGAACGAGAACCGCGTCAGCTATAACGGCGGCAATGGCGGAATCAATGCGCGCGCTACCGCTGAACAAGAGGCTGCGGCTCGCGAGAGGCATATCGCTCCGGTCGCCGCTCAGGTCCAACACGCTCAGGAAGCCCGATCCAATCCCGAGCAACGAGCGTCGAGGAACGAAGGTAAGCCGCCAATCGCTGCCAGCGCAAGGCCTGGAGATTTTAAAGGCGGCGACGTAGTAAAGGCGAGAGAAGCGGGAGCTCCATATAAACGCCCGGCCAATGCTGGCGGGAATCAGCCCCATGAGAATACGTCCGCACCGCGTAACTCGGCTGCGCACGTTCGTGAACTTCCTCCGGCTGAAAAGCCACCTGCGCCAAATACCGGCGACGCCAAACTGGACAAGAAGTACCAGCAGCAGCAGGACAAGCAATACGCGAAGCAACAACAAGAGCGGCAAAAGTTGCAGCAGCAGCAGGAAAAGGAAGATCAAAAAGCAGCAAAACAAAACAACGAAGCCCAAAGGCAGCAAGTCGAGCAGCGTCACCAGCAACAAACGCAGCGACTACAGCAAAGGCATCAGCAGCAAAATCAACAGATGCAGCAGAGAATGCAAGCTCCGGCGTCCAGACCACAAGGTGGTAGACCGCACTAGGTTGTCGGGATTTGTCTGGAGTTGGTAAACCCAACGACGAGGGCGCACCGCAGTCATCGGGCAGTGCGCCCTGAATTTAGGAGGCACTATGAGAACGATATTGCTAATTATCCTGATTTTGTTGTTGCTTGGAGCCTTGCCAACCTGGCCGTATAGCACGGGCTGGGGCTACTATCCGAGCGGCGGTATGGGCCTGGTGTTGCTGATCGTGGTGATTCTGGCACTGACGGGTCGGTTGTAACATCGCAAGAAAGAAGGAAGACGCTAAGCGATTGAGGATTCCGCAAACCTGTTTTCCAAAGGGGCCTATGGCCCCTTTCCTTTTTAGTATCCGACTCGCCCCGCTCGAATCAACGCAGAAAAATCAGGTGACTGGTTCGCCGCTCGCGCCGCCGCGTTGATGTGCTCGCGCTGCTTCAACTCTGGGAAGGGAAGTCCGCCAGTGACCAGCCGTCCGTGATCGTATAGCAGCTTATCCAGCGTGCCGTTCAGAATTAATTGGTAGTTCCAGGGCTGCGGATCGTTAACGTTAGCGTCTAGCTGTTTGTTGATCGTGGTCGTGCAGTTTCTTGTCAGCTCGTTATACCACTCGGGATGATCTTTTAGCTTGTTTAAGTAGGCGACATAAGTGAGGAACATAGTCCGTGTTGTTTCTGGTTGTGCTTGGATACGGTACATGTAAACTTCCTCATCCTTACGATAGTTGGTGCGCAATCGAACCACGTCGCGTTCATCGGACGTAACAAAAATCAGGCCGTATTGGCGAAAGAATCCGAGAAATGGCGAATAAGACTGTCCGGTCTTGTAGCGTGCCTCAATGGAGAATGCGACGTGATCGTTGTCTCCAAATTGAAAGCTGACAATCGGATGACTCACCCAGCGTATCCCCCAGTTCGTGAGGAATAAATCGGCGGCCCGTATCTGCGAAAGATAGACTGTTCGATCGCTCCAGCAATTCGTATAGTCGGTTTCTGTGCGATAGTCGCAGTTTCGAAAATTGTGAATCGTAACCCGATCGCCATCTATTTCGGCCCAAGCGGTTCGAGCCACGCCGGGTTGCCAGTCGCCTTCATTCGAGGGCTTTATGTTGAGCCACCACGCGAGCACGGCGCAGAAGCCGACAAAACATAAGACTGCAGCCCAAGGGGATCGTCCAAGCTTGATTACGATCGCGATAATTCCAACAAGGTAGATTGAAGTCACCGGAATGCGCAGGGCCGCAATCCGAAAATCGATGTACAGGGCTGCCACTGCCCACAGAGTAAGCAGGACGAGAATAAACCACATAATTGCGATTCCAATCGCCCGTAACGCTTTCAACAAAGGTGACGGCGTAGAGTGACCGCCAGAAATGCTATTGTCTCCGGAATGGACCATCAGAATATGGTGGCCGGGGACAGAGCTGGACCGCCGCCACCAGCCTTTTCAGAACTCATATTACCAGTGTTTCTAACAGCATCAACGATTGCTGTCGGACTCTGAAAACTAAACTTTTCCTAGATCCCTGTCGTTTGATATTGCAGGACTGCGAGGGCGAGGCGGTAATCGTAGGCCGCCTGAGCATTGCCGATTTGAGCCTGAGTCTGCTGCAGCTGTGCTTGACTCAGTTCAACAATCGAACTGAGTCCCAAGCGATAACGCGTTGTGGCCAGATCGAGCGCCAGGCTCGACTGATCCAACAATTGTTGAGTGACGCTGAGTCGCGCATAGGCTGTATTCGCATTGAGCCAGCCGGTACGCACATCGCGTGCGATTCGATTGCGAAGATCCAGCAAACGCTCGTGGGCTGCTTGCGCTAACAGGCCCGCCTCCCGCGACCTCGCCGAGTAGAGAAATCCATTAAATAGAGGGATTTCGACATTTACGCCGACCGCACCATACCAATTGGAGAGAACTGGGTCTCGCACCGGCGTGTCCCCTATAGCGCCCACAGCACGAATATTGGGCAGAAGTAGGTCGCGTTCAGCAGTGTGGAACTTCTGCGCTGATCGCTCCTGGAATTCCAGCGACAATATCTCTGGACGCGCCGCAAACGCCTTGGAAACGAGATCATCCACATTGCCTGGAGGAGCACTAATAGCCGCCGTGTCCTCGACTAGCTGAAAATTCTGTGTTCTTGAATAGCCGAGCATCATGGACAAGGTCGCGAGCGCTCCGTTCTCGTTATTCTCCGCGTCCAGAACTAGTAGCTTGGCTTGAGCGAGGTTAACGCTGGCAAAACTGAAATCCAGTTCGGACCTGAGCTTGTTCTTGAACAACGCTTCTACTTGATCGGCAACTGTCTGTCGCGCACTTACGGTTTGCTGCGCCACGGTCAACACCGCATGAGCTTGCAAGGCGCCGTAAAAAGCTTGATCCACTGCCAGAAGAATCTGCTCTTTCGTAGCTGCGGCATTTTGATCCTCCGCTTTGGCCGTAAGGCTGGCGCTTGAGATCAAGTTCGTGGTGCGTCCGAAGTCGGTAATCAACTGATTCACCATGAGACCCGCAGCGGCGCGTTGATAGATGATCGGGTTGTTGAGTGCGCCGGCAGTGATGCGGCTATTGTCCTGGGAATCCACGCCCGTGAGGTTTCCAGTCGCGGTCGGCCACAGGTTCGACCGCACCTCCCGGGTGACTTGCTGGGACGCCAGCGCCGTCAAGCGCGCTACGGAGATTTGTGGATTGTTGTTCAACGCCAGCGCCTCCGCTTGCTTCAAAGACAGAGGAACCTGCAGTCCAGGATTGGTTAGGCCTGAGGCTCGTTGCTGTTCGTTGGGAACCATCCTGGGCTCGATTTGACTGGGAACTGTCTGCGGCATCGGGGCCGAAGGCAAGCTCTGCACTATTTGCGGTTGATCGGGGTGTGAGGCCTGTGAGTATCCGGCGCAGGGCACAAGGGCAATGCACGCAATGAAAATTGATTCCAATTTCATGGTTGTTATTTGCACCTCAGTTTTGCGCGGCAGGCGCGGTCTCTTCTTCCCGCCGATGGATCAATAGATATGCGGCGGGAACAATGAAGACGGTCACAATGACCGACATGGTGAGCCCGCCAATGATGGCACGGGCCAAAGGAGCGTACTGCTCGCTGCCCGCTTCCAGTGCAAGGGCCATCGGAATCATCCCCAGGATCGTAGCCAAAGAAGTCATCAGGACCGGGCGCAAGCGCACGCGACATGCTGTTGCGACCGCTTCTTCGATCGGCATGCCTTCTTCTCTCAGAGATCGCGTGAACTGAACGATAAGAATGCTGTTCGACACTACGATTCCAGTCATCATGATGACTCCCATCAACGACATGACGTTGACGGTTGTATGGGTGACGAGCAGAAATAGGATGACGCCCGTGATGCCCGGTGGAATTGCCAGCAGGATGATGAGCGGATCAATGAACGACGAGAATTGCGCCATGAGGATCAGGTAAACAAGAATGACCGAAAGGATCAAGCCAACGCCAAAGCTCTTGAAAGACTGACGCATGCCCTCGACGGAACCGCGCATGGTGACGAGCACGTTTTCGGGGATCTTGGTATCGGCGACGATCTTGTCCACTTCATTGGCCACGCTTCCGAGGTCTTCACTGCTCGGCGCAACATATACGTCGATGACACGCCGGAGCTGGTAGTGGTCCACTTCGGTCGGGGTGTTGATCATCTTCACATCCGACACCGCGTCAAGGTCAGTTGAGTTAAGGTTGCCGGCAGCATGCAGAGGTATTTGCTTCAGATCGGTCAGGGAGCTGACCTGAGTTTCAGGGTACTGCACCGTGAGCATGTAGTTGTTGCCGCTTTTCGGATCGACCCAGTAACTCGGAGCGATCATGCTGTTCGACGTCAACGCGGTAATAACGTTGTCTACCGCCTCCCTGGAAGACACTCCCATGCGTCCCGCCATTTCGCGGTTGATATCGAGCTCAATCCCCGGATAATCGAGGTTTTGAGGGATTAATACATCGCTCACGCCCTTGAGCCGGCGCACCTTATGCGCGAGATCGGCCGCGGTCTGGTAAGCCTGCTTCTGGTCGTTGCCGCTGACCTGAATGTCGATGGGAGCAGGCAGTCCGAGGTTGACGACCGCATCGACGAGTCCTCCGGATTGAAAATAGGTCGAGAGCTCCGGCAAATCGTCGGTCAGTTTCGCGCGCACACGGCGCATGTACTCGTAACTCCCAACTGAGTGATCTTTCTTGAGGCTGACCTGCACAAACGCCGTGTGCTGCCCGGAATTGCTGGTGTACATGGCTGAGAAATCTGGAGTGATTCCGATATTGGAAACAATCATGTTCAAATCCCGCGGCGTTACCACCTGACGAATATCAGCTTCGACGTGTTTGATGTATTGGTTGGTTAGTTCCAGGCGGGTACCCGTGGGGGCTTTGATATTGATCACGAACTGGCCGGGATCGGTCCGCGGAAAGAAGCCCAGGCCCAGCAGCGGAAACAAAGCGAAGCTGAACAGACAGATGCCGAGGATTCCGATTACCGTCGCCATGGGGCGAAGGAGGCTTCGCCTGACGGCAATGTCGTAGTGCATCAGCATTCGGTCATAGCGGCGATTAAAGCCTCGCACAAATCGCTCAAACCACGTTCTCCCCAGATGGTGGGCCGCTTCGTCGTGCGGTGACTTGATGAAGCGAGCGCAAAACAGCGGCACCACCGTCATTGCGACCGCGTAGGACGCAAACAAGGAGAAAACCACCGCGGCAGCAAGTGCGGTGAATAGAAATCGGCTAACGCCATAAAGAAAGACGACCGGGAAAAACACGATCGCCGTGGTGAAGGTCGCAGCAAGGACCGGCATTGCCACTTCACGGCCTCCCTTTTCGGCCGCTGCCTCGGGCTTTTCTCCCATTTCCAGATGGCGAAAAATGTTTTCCAGCACAACCACCGAGTTGTCGATCAGTCGTGAAAAGGCCAGCGCCAATCCCCCAAGGGCCATGGTGTTAATCGATCCGCCGCTAGCGTTGATCGCAAGAAATGCGGCTAGCGCGGACAACGGAATCGAAAGCATCACGGCAAACGTAGCGCGTACATTGCCGAGAAAGATCAGGATCATCAAAGCCGTGAGCACCAGCCCAATGCCGCCCTCGCTGCCCAGATTCGCGATTGCCGTCTTCACGAACACCGACTGATCGAACACGACCTTGGTTACCAGCGATTTCGGGATATCAACCAGCTTGCCCAGCGACGCCCTGATGCCATTCACAATCGCAATCGTATTGCTGTTTCCACCCTGCTTGAGGATCGGAAGATATGCCGACCGCTGCCCGTCTACCCTGACGATATTGGTCTGAATGGCCGCCCCATCGACCGCGTGCCCGACATCTGCGACCATCAACTCCGCATTGCCCTCGGACTTCAGCGGTAAGCGGTTTATTTCCTCTGTGGTGGGGAGTTGGCTATTTGTGTAGATGTTGTAGTCTTTGGGACCAATGCGCACATCACCAGACGGTAAAATCGAATTGGCTTCATTTACCGTGCGCACAACATCCATCAGGCTCAACTGATGCGCCTGTAACTTTACGGGATCGACATAGACCTGAATCTGGCGGTATTTCCCACCGAAGGGCTGCGGTACGGACGCTCCCGGTACGTTCGCAATTTGATTGCGGACCGTGAACTGACCAAGGTCGTGTAACTCGGTCTCATTTAGCCCCTCGCCCTTCAATGTGATCAGGCAGACCGGCAAACTGGACGCGTCGAATTTCAACACGACAGGCGGCAGCGTACCGGGTGGCAAGCGCCGCAATTGCGCCATTGCTAGATTGGAAATGCCGCTGACGGCCGCATCTGGGTTGGTGCCGGGCTGGAAATAAATCTTGATAAGGCTGACCCCGGTCAACGATCGCGATTCGATGTGGTCGATGCCACTCCCCAGCGTGAAAAACCGTTCGAAAGGGTTCGTGATGTTGGCCTCAATTTGCTCCGGCGGCATCCCGGAATAGAAGGTCGCCACCACCACCACGGGAATATTGATGTCAGGGAAAAGATCGACAGGCATTCTCGCCACGGTGGTTATGCCGACAACCGTGATGATCAGGCACAGCATGATGATGAAAAATGGATATTTGATGGCAAAACCGGACATTCCTACTTGGCTCCCTGTTGGGCTGCATAGTTTTCGTCGGCCATTGCGCTCATCTTGGGCTCAACATGTTGGCCAGGCCGGTACTTGTTGAGATTGCCGATGATCACTCGATCTCCCTCATTCAACCCGGACAGTATCTGAACCTGATCGGAACCCTCAATCCCCATGTGAATCTCGCGCTCTTCCACCTGGCTCTGAGCATTGACCAGTAGCACCGTGGCTTTGTCTTCTCCCCTGTTGATTGCCTGGATTGGAAGAGTCAGCGCGTGGGGGTCGTTCTGTACTTGCAACGAAACATCGGCGTACATTCCAGGCGTCAGCTTATAGTCCTGATTTGGTACGTCAATTTCGACTTGCATCGTTCGGGTCGAACGGTCGAGTGAGTCGGTCGAGCGGATCACTTTCCCAGAGAAGTGCTCGCCCGTTGCCTTCACCCGAATGTCGGCCGGTTCGCCATCGTGAACGCTCGCCGCCAGAGACTCGGGCACAGGAATTCGCAGCCGCAGTACATTCACCTGCGAAAGCTTGACCACCGGTTCCGAACTCACGTTGGATGTGCCAGCCTGAATAAGCGAACCGGTGTCGGCGTACCGCCACGTAACGACGCCATCAAACGGCGCCGTGATTCTCGAATATTCGGATAACGCGGCATAGTGCTGCTGGTCGGCTTGCGAGACTTGTAACTGTTGCCGGGAAGCCGATAAGGCTGACTTCGCGGATTCCACCTGTGCCTCCGTCGAGCGATCCTTGGCAATCGCGTCGTCGAGTTCCTGTTCCGCGATCAATCCTGGCCGTGCCTCCGACGCCTGCTTCAACCGGCTGGCAGCGGCATGCAGAGCGGCGTGGTCCGCCTCCGCTCGGCTCACCTCATTCTGTGCATGTGTGATTTCATCTTGACTATGCCTCACACCCGCGGTCGCGGCTTGTAGTTGCGCCGTCAGTTCCGGAATCTCAAGAACAGCGAGTACCCGGCCTTTCTTGACATGATCGCCAATGTCCACGCTAATGCTCCGGATGTAGCCCGCCACTTTGGCATGTAGTTCGACTTCCTGATAAGGAAGGAATTCGCCCGCGATCGAAAGCGTGTTCGAAAGCGGTGCGCGCCGAACTTGCACGACAGCGGCGGGCATCGGCGCATCGGCTGGGGAAGTGGCAGATCCTCGCGAATCTCCACATCCTCCGCCCGCGCCGATGCACACGGCGATTACCGCAATGGTCGTGACTCTGCGGGCTGAAGTTCGCGACAATCTCTTGCGCATGCCTATCTTCACCGTTTGGAATATCAATGTTGAGCCGCCGGTGACGCGTCGCTACAGTTCCCGGCAACCGGATCGCGACGGACAACCCTGAGTTTGACTACCCCGTTGCCCGGAACTTTGACATACATGAAAGGTTTGCCAGGGCTGACTTCGACGGAATGACCTGCCACGAATACCTCCGGCAGATAATCGATTGCCGACTTATAACGGCCCAAATAGACAACGCAGTTCAAACGGATGGAAACGTTAGCGTCAAACTCGGTCAAAGGATCGGGAGCGTCCGTAGCTTTCCTATGCAAGGCAGTATCCGGATCATGTCCTTGCACGTTGACTACGACCGCCGTCTGATATTGGCGGGGCGGAGTTGGGTCACTGGCTAAGGCGGCAAGCCCGCCAAGAACGAAGAAGCAACAAATCAGCAAACTCACATTTCTCTTCACAATCGCCTCCTGGATGCGTCCCCTTGGGACGGAAAATGGAATAAGCGGGCATGGCGCAATTGCCGTTATCGCACCACGCCCATAAAACTAACTACCCGTGCTACAGGATGCTTCCTTGAGCATTCTCCGGCTACGGATGCCCATCCGCACCGCGTGGTTGCCGGGAAGGCTCACTTCTAGAACGCGCTTATGCAGATTGACCTCGATTGGATGGTTAACGGTGAATACAGATGGCAACGATTCGAACGCCGAGTCGTAGCGCGACCGGTAAACGGTGCAGCCCAGCCGTATGCCGATATCGTAGGAGTACACTTGCGCCGACTGTAGCGGCGCGTCGGATGGATTACTGCCGGCGTAGTTGGAATTGGGTTCAGTCTCGTGGCTATCTACACTGACCACGGTTGCCGGTTGATACCCTCGATATCCTGGATTCTTAGCGGCAAACGCACTCGCCATGAGTGCGCTGCACACGAGCGCAAAGAGCGTTAAGAAAGTCTTCATATCTCCTCCTCGGAGAAGAACTCGGCGAAATGCCGAGCGGCCAGCGCCTCCGGAAATGGCAATCAGTTCATTGCAATTGATCCAAAGACTTGTTTCCGCAATGTGCTTCGAACTCAATTTCGAGGTGCGTTGGGATCCCGCATTCAAGGAAATGACCAGCCAGTGATCCCAACGACGGCGTTGAGTTCAAAACACCCTAAATTGCTGCGAAAGAGCGGAAAGTCAGCAGGAAGGAGGAGGCCGGTTATAGAGCCAGCTCTCGGAATTGAGATTCGTGGAAGGAACGACGGCCGAAACCGCAAACACAGAGGATCGCGGCGGCTGGAAAAGGGCAAAACTGGAGGCAGGGGCGGTAAATTGCAGGCCATCGCCGAGAAGATGCTGTCTCTTGGCGTCGAGAGACCGAGATTTTACGGAAGTTACCTGTTGGTCTTCGGGACCCTGGACGATGTAACGAGTGGCAAGGCTTACCGTCAGGCAAGAGACAGCCAGGAGAATAATTGCAATCCGGCACCGTGACGCCAAGCTTACTCGATATCGAGAATGTAGTATGACCATTTCGACCTGCGTAAAACCAGAAAACAGCCTTACCCTACATCGTTATTATACACCCGAGACAAATGGCGGCCAGATCAAGCGAAATCGCTCCAGTGCAGGGCAATTCCCCGCACTGGAGCGATAAGTTGTTCCTAGAGTAGCTCTTCGAACCGATACCGCTGGTTACGGCAAGTAGTAGCGGAACGAAGTCATGAACATGTTTTCAACTCCGTGTGGCGAACCACCGGTACCGGCCCATGCATTCCGGCTCACATAGGAATATTGCGGACCAAACTGCAATCTTCCCTTGGGACCGCTATGCAGTTTGAGCCAGAACCCGAACGTCCCCTCGACCACACTTTGGGTGTCCGCGCTGCAACCGGAAAGGCCGCCGAAACCGAAGCCAGTGCCCGTTCCCGGCAAGGTCTCGGTATAGCAACCCGACGTCTTAAACAGCGGAGACCCGTAGCCGACTGCCTGACCAGGAGTTGTGGGGTTGAACGGATCAGCTTCCCAATGGCGTTTTGCGTACTCCTCACCACCGTTGAGATACACGTCAACCTTGGGCGTGTGCCATTCCAGCGTGACCAACCCTTGATAGCTACGCAGCGGCGCCAGCGTGCCATCGGGGTTCACTGTGGAATCCGGTAGTCCCGACGTTCCATAACGGCCAACGCCATTTCCCATCAGGGCATGCAAGCCAATATCAAACTGTTTGGCTACAGTAACTCGTGCATTAGCGCCGATACCGCCCCCATTCTTCGATTCGTTGGTGGCTCCCAGCGTCGTGGCCGTGGTGCCGCAAAGAGCCGGGTTAGAGAGCGGCTCTTCGCAGGGATAGATGCGGTCACGGAACCGGCTAAAGATCCCGAAAACTTCGTAGTGACCGAAACCGGGTTCAAAGGCTGCCTTAACAATGAAGTCGGGCGTCGCGTTGAACGAATAGTTCGCTGCGTTGGTACAAGTGGTAACTCCGGTGGCGCTCGTGCTGCAAGCCGTGATGCCGCCGTTGTAAAGTCCGCCACCGCTTCCCGGACCGCCCAAAGCGAAGTTCGAGGCGTTGCCGCGAGCCGCGAAGGTCGTTTGCGGATTCTCTAACGACGCAGCGAGCCAGACTTTATTGTTGAAGTTCTTGGACACGCGGAAACCGAACTGCCGTGCCCAGCTGAAACCGACCGTATATTGCGGATCAATCGTCATCGGTAAAGCTTCGCTGCGATTATCCACACCCTTCTTAGTTTCCGTGACTAGGCTCCACATTTGCCCGCCAGTGACCGTCAAACCGTTGCTCAAAGCCGCCTGCGCCCAGGCCTGCCTTTGCCGCAACGTGTAGCTGTTGCTCTGGTTATTGTTGGAAGTTATGCCCGCTGAAAGGAAATCGGCTTCAATATAGCCAGCGAGCTTAACGTCGTTGAACTTACCCTCTGCCAGCAACGAAAGGCGCGACTGGCGACCGGATCCAAAGAATTCGGAAACCGAATTCTGCCCAGCTCCTGGGAAATTGATGCTGTTGAAGGGAGTATTGATGTCCGACCCCAACGCACGATTGCGATACACGGATTCCGCCGCCATGAATCCGCCGGGAGTGAGCGTGATCCCCTTGAAGTGGATGGCGAGCGGGCTCTCCAGATCTCCGATTCGCTTCTGCGTTTCCTGTAGATTCATTGCGGAGCTCGTGTCATTCGCTCTCAAATCTGTGACATCACTCTTGAGCGCCATGACCTCCTGGCCCTGCTCCGTGGTTTGAGCCACCGCAGTATCCGCTTTCGTCTGCGCCTGCACGGCCGCGGCTTGGCTCTGATCCAGTCGCTGTTCCAGTTGCTGAATTTTCTGATCGCGGCCTGAAATCAAGTCGCTCAACTGCTTGATCTGCTGCTGCTGAGCCTCGATCGCCTGTTTCATCTCATTGAGCTGATCCGAAACGGTCGACCCCGCTGGTTTCGCAGCCGCCTTTTTTCGTGTGCTCTTTGGCGCCGCTGTAGTTGTTGGCGCCGCTGCATCTTGCTGGGCCTGCGTCGCGACCACGCCGCCAATGAGCATCATTGACAACACTGCCGCCATGATTCGTTTCATCGTTTTATCTCCTGAGAAGTATGCGTTCTTAATAGCGGACAAAGCCCTGAGAGGACACGTCCAGACCCGTAGTTCATCATTAGGTGAACAGTCAGCCTAGACCACGCCTTGTTAAAAATTGATGAAAATTTGTTGAATATTGGGTGAATCGCCAGACGTGGTTGCCACCTACAAAAAAATGTAGTTTTAGATTGGTAAGCAGGGCAGGCTATCGTTCAGATGAGAAGCTTGGAAATTCAGCGGGGTAAAGTTTTTTTGTGGAATATCAGATCTTCAACGATCCACTTCATTTTTCAATGGTCGATGGCCGTTAGGATGAGCACAATCGCGAATTTGCAAGCGGCAGAAGTTAGTCGAAAAACAAACGTTCTAGTCCTGCCCTCCCACCTCATCCCAAATCTTCACATTCCTCGTTTCTTTCAAGAAGATCGATCCGATCGTGAATGTCATCAGCGCGATGCTGATCGGCCAAATCAGACCCATGTAAATAGAGTGCGACCTGATCCACGAATTATCGCTTGTGCTGGCCCACGCCACGATCGCGGTCGCGATAAACGGCGTCCAACCGCCGAATTCTCCGTTGCCCAGGTGATATGGCAAAGACATCGATGTGTAGCGAATCTTAGCCGGAAAATATTCAACGAGAAAGGCGGCAATCGGCCCGTAGACCATGGTCACGTAGATTACTTGGAGCGTCACCAGGAAGAGAAGCATCCCGAAATTCAGAGGATCGGAATACATTTTCATGGCGTGATAGATCGGGATATACGTCAGCGCAGCGATGAGACACCCGCTCAAGATAATGGGTTTTCGACCGATCCGGTCCGAAAGCGCTCCAAAGATCAGAAAGAAAGGAGTCGCGATCAAAAGCGAGAAACCCACCACCTTGTACGCAGTGACATAGTTCACTTTGCAGATCGCCTGAAGAAAAAACAACGAGTAGAACTGACCCGTGTACCAGACGACCGCCTGTCCCGCCGTCGCGCCGAAAAGCGCCAGCATCATCATCTTCCAATTCCGCCCGCTGCTCAGGCTATCGGTCAACGGTTGAGTAGAGGACTTTCCCTGATCTTTCAGTTTCTGGAATAGCGGAGATTCTTTCAAACGAATTCGAATGTAAAGCGAAATTGCCAATAGTACAGCCGATAGCAGAAATGGAATTCTCCATCCGTAGGATTTGAACGCGGCCTCCCCCAATTGCTGACGCACGACTAGAATAACGATAAGGGCGACCAGCAATCCCAGGGTGGCAGTGGCCTGAATGTAACCGGTGTAGTAGCCACGCTTGTCGTCCGGCGAGTGTTCGGCCACGTATGTAGCCGCTCCACCGTACTCACCTCCAAGAGCGAGACCCTGAAGAAGGCGAAGCAAGACCAGCAATATAGGAGCGAGGACCCCCACCTTTTCGTATGTAGGCAACAGGCCGACGAAGAACGTTGAGAGACCCATGATGGTGAGGGTGACAACGAACGCATATTTTCTCCCTACAAGATCTCCTACTCGGCCAAAGACAACAGCTCCAAATGGACGCACCGCGAATCCCGCCCCAAAGGTCGCCAGACTCGCCAAAAACGCGGCGGTCGGATTGCCCTTCGGAAAAAATAGCGTCGAGAAGAATACAGCCAGGCTCCCGTAGATATAGAAGTCATACCATTCAATCGTGGTCCCGACCGAGGACGCGGCAATTACCAACGGCATACTGAATTTCGGCTTGTCCATCGCTCCCTCGCCTGTGTATTGAACTTTCATATCTCCTCGTCTGACGGATTTCATCCCGTTCCGAATTTCGCGGCCCGATTTGGCGGGAGAGTCCGCAGGATGGTACACCGAGGATGTGATTTGTGTGAAGTCGAATTTGAGGCTGTTCGAAAAGTGCGCAGCGATAACGAGAGCGGGAATGCGGAAGGCAGCAAAGCAGCGATAAAAGTGGAGTTCTCGCCTTGCGTCACACTCGAAGAATCATGACCTCAGTTGCCTTTATAAGGGCTGCCGCCGTTTGCCCCGGCTTCAGTTTCATTTCACGTGCCGAGGTTGCCGTGATTATCGACGTGATTTGCTGGCCGCCGATCGAAATCTTAATTTCCGCCATCAGGCCGCTGATGCGAACCGAATCAACTCGTCCCACCAGTTGATTCCGCCCGCTAACGCTTCGGATGACCGCCTTTCTCTCATCCTCCGTCTTGCCTCGCGTCCTAAACAGCAGCCTGTCCACCTCCGTCCGGGGAATGCGATGGTGCCCTCCAGCCGTCTGGATACTGCGAATTTTCTTCTTGTAAATCCACTGCTTGATCGTTGGGAAACTGATCCCAAGTTCCAGGGCTGCATCTCGAAGCTTCAGCAGCCCCTCAATATTCGCTTCGGATTTGCCGCTCTTCTTCATTGGGACGCAATCGTAACGTCACCCAAATTCAAGGTCAACTCCCTTCGCATCTGAATGAGCCGGCGGACGGGCACATTGCAAAAGCGACAATACCGTACACTTATTGACAATAAAATCGTATCTCGTGTACGCTTCCGACTTCCATCCCGAAACAGCAGATTTTCCGAGGTCGAAATGCCCAAGCTTTACCTGTTTATCGCAGCGGCTATCGTTTTGCTTGCCTCAACCTTGATCTTTGCTCAGGCCCAAACGGGAGCGCGCCTTTCCGGAGTGGTGACGGATCAAGCCGGCGCAGCCCTTCGCGATGTCGAAGTGACCGTCAAGAACGTCGACACAGGTTCATGGCGCACGATCGCGACCGATGGCGCGGGACATTTTCAGGCATCCGGTCTGCCTCTCGGGCGCTTCGAGATTCGCGCGGCAAAATCAGGGTTCGCCGATGAAACGCGCGCGGGAATCACCTTGGCGGTTGGGAAGGACGCCACCGTCGACATCAAGATGCAGCGGAGCATCCCGGACCCCTGCGCCAGCGGGCACGAGTTCGCCACCACCGATTGCACGCTGACCTGGCACGGCATCACCGTGTATGGCGCGTATGACGTCGGCGTCGGCTGGGTCAGCCACGGCTTACCGGAAAATGGCTATAACTATGAAGGCGAATCTCTGGTCAATCGAAACGGCTATCAACATCGATTTGTGGTCGCACCGAACAACCTGCAGCAGACGGGTCTGGGCATCCGGGGTAAGGTAGAGTTTTTGGATGGCTGGTACGTTGTGTTCAACGCTTCCACTGGCATCAATCCGCAGTCGGGACTGCTTGCCAACGCGTCCAAGACCGACATCATCAACAACGGCCTTCCCCGGGCAAGCTATTCGATAGCCATCGACGGCGCGCGCGCGGGGCAACCCTTCAATGACGAATACTATGGCGGCGTATCCTCCAAGATTTTCGGCACGCTGACCTTCGGCCGTCAACGCTCGCTCGGAACTGATGCCATGCTGCAGTACGATCCGGCCGGCGGCTCCTACGCCTTTTCGTACATCGGCTATAACGGCACCATGGCCGGTGGCGGCGACACCGAGGACTCCCGTTGGGACAGCGCCGTGAAGTATCGCCTCGCCTATGGCGCGGCGCATTTCGGCGCGATGTATAAATTCGCCGATGGTTCTGCCGGCTGCTACTCGCCCACCGCAGGCTGGACTCCCACCACCTGTACACCGCAGTCGGCGCATAACAACGCCTATGGATTTGATCTTGGCGGGGACATTGGTCGCGATCAGCGCAAGTTCTCCGCCGATTTCGTCTTCCAGCATTACAACCAGGCGATCAGCGTCTTGAACCCCTTGTTGGGGCCTCAGAGTCTGGCGGCACCCTATCAGTCGACTACCGACAGCATCAATACAAACCCGATCAATGGAGGAGCCGGTATGGGGGCCAATCTGATCGACCCGACCGGCACCGTTTATGGCATCGTGACCGACAACAACGCAGTTATGGTCGCTGCCAAATATAAGTGGGATCCGTTCAAGTTTTTTGCCGGCTACGAATACATCTGGCAGAATAATCCGGCGAATCCGTTGGGCGTTGGCGCGTCCGACCAGGGCGGTTATTTCATGAGCGGGGTCGAAGACGACAATCTCGATTCTGAAAAGTTGGTGAATATCTGGTGGACGGGCGTGAAGTATACCTACCGCACCAAAACCGACTTCACTTTCGCCTGGTATCAACAGCGGCAGAACGACTTCCGTGTTCCGCCGGCCTGTTCGGCCTCAGCCGGCTTTCGCGCCTCCTGCGCTGGCGCCCTCAACGAGGGGTCGTTGTATATGGATCATCACTTCAGCAAGCGTTTCGACGGTTTTGCCGGAATTACGTATTCCTATGTGAGCGGCGGTCTGGCTATCGCCATTCCTCATGGCCCCGGCGTCCCGTATAACTCGGATAACAACTTTGCTCCGACCGTCGGCGGGCGTTTCAGTTTCTGATCGTTTCCGCGGTTGTCGCTCAAGGTTCAGTTGCACCCACGCGTGGAGTCCTAGGCAACGTGATCGAAGCCATGCGTGCAAACAGGGAAACCGCCCAACGGTTCATTCACAGGCGTGGACGATCGGCCGTGGGTGATTTTGCCAGGTACCTGGCGCCAGATTTCGGCAGTGTCCGATCAGCAGTGCTAGGACAGTGCCCAGACTTCCGCTAAGTTCTTTAGAAATATGGTGGCCAGGGACGGAGTTGAACCGCCGACGCCAGCCTTTTCAGGGCTGCGCTCTACCACCTGAGCTACCTGGCCACTTCTTGTTCACACATCGCCGTCCGGACAAGTGCATCCGAACTGCGACTGACGGCCGATCGGGCCGTGCACTGGGCGCTCTCACCTGGGCGGGATGCCGCGAAGCAAAACAGCCGATGCGCTAGGAGCGTGCGGAACTTTCGAATTATAACAACCCACTGCCGTTCCCTCAAAATGGCACGGATGTGCGGCGGTGTTTTTCGGGATATTGGTCGCCTGACGCCTTTCCGCGAGTCCGTCCCTAAGACACGAGAGGACCACTGGGCAGGCCATTGATGACGGTCAGAATGCAGCGATTGGCGCCAAACCAGTACGGGATCTCGCGATAGTCGCTCACGTCGAACACCGCAAGGTCAGCGTCTTTGCCCGGTTCGACGCTGCCTTTGCGATGAGCCAATCGCAGCGCCCATGCGCCGTTGATCGTGGCCGCCGCAATCACCTCAGCGGGCGTCATCTTCATCTGGGTGCAGGCCAGCGACATTGCCATCGGCATACTGAGCGTTGGAGAAGAACCGGGGTTGTAATCGGTGGCCAGCGCGACCGCGACACCGGACGCAATCAATCGGCGCGCATCGGGATATTTCTCCAAGCCCAGAAAATAATTCGCTCCCGGAACGAACGTCGCGATCGTGTCACTCTTGGCGAGCGCAGGCAGGTCGGAGTCGTTCACGTAATCCATGTGGTCGAGGGATGCTGGCTGGTGACGAAGCAGCGGACCGAGCCGCGTTTCGGTGAGTTGGCCTACATGCGCGCGGATCGCGAGATTGTGTTGTGCAGCAGCCGCGAAAATCTGCGCGGTTTCTCCGGAGCTGAACGCTCCGCGATCGCAGAACACATCCACGAACTGGGCGAGTTTTCTCTTGGCGACTGCCGGAATCATTTCATTGCAGACCAGATCGACATATTGCCGCGAACGTCCGCGATACTCGGGCGGGACGACGTGCGCCCCGAGAAACGTGGGGACGACTGTTCCTGGCCACTCGCGTGCCGCCGCGCGGATCGCTTCGAGAGACTTCAACTCAGATTCAAGGTTGAGACCATATCCTGACTTGGCCTCGACAGTAGTGGTCCCATGACGAGCCAGATCGGCAAGTGTCACGAGCAACTTTGCGGTCAACGCCGCCCTGCTGGCTTTGCGGACGCCTTCAATACTGGAGCGAATGCCTCCGCCAGCCTTAGCGATCTCCTCATAACTCGCACCAGAAAGCCGCTGCTCAAAATCGACCAGGCGCGGCTGCGTGAATACCGGATGCGTGTGCGAATCGACAAAGCCCGGTAACACCACGCGTCTGCCGCAATCGATTTCGATAATCTTCTTGCGATTGTTCTTCAGCCACGGATCGCGCAAGGCGTCTTTTGAGCTGCCGACAGAAACGATCTTGCCAGCAACGCAGAGCACTGCGGCATCTTTAATGATGCCGAGTTCGGAGAGGGAAGCACCGCGCCGCGGTCCGTCAGCTCCTGAGCGCACAGTGAGCAGTTGGCCGATATTGCGTAACAAGAGCGTTGCCGTCCTACGCATTTGCGCTCCGCCGAACAACACCCACCACGGAGACTCGGAGGCAGGGACAAAGGATAATTTCATAGGACGCGGCACAGGACGCCCCAGTGCGGAATAGAAGCGTTGAAGTTGATCATCAAGCCTATTCCTCCGTGCCCCCGTGTCTCCGTGCTGGGTGTTCACGGTCGAGCCATCGGAATGTGAACGTCTTTCTTCGCCGCGAACTCCTTGGCCTCGTCATATCCCGAGTCCACGTGCCGAATCACGCCCATTCCCGGATCAGTCGTGAGCACCCGCTCAATACGCGCAGCCATCATGTCGCTTCCGTCGGCGACCGTGACTTGTCCAGCGTGCAGTGAGTAGCCAATGCCGACTCCACCGCCGTTGTGGATCGAAACCCATGATGCGCCTGCGGCCGTGTTCAGCATTGCATTGAGCAGCGGCCAGTCGGCGACTGCGTCCGAGCCGTCTTTCATGCTCTCGGTTTCTCGGAAGGGAGATGCAACCGATCCGCAATCGAGGTGATCGCGGCCAATCACGATCGGAGCTTTGATCGTACCCTTTTTGACTAGATCGTTAATCGCCAGGCCGAACTTCGCGCGCTCACCGTATCCGAGCCAGCAGATGCGTGCGGGCAAGCCTTGAAACTTGATGCGCTTGCGAGCGAGTTCAATCCATCGGCGCAGGCTGCGATTCTCGGGGAAGAGTTCCAGCACCAGGTCGTCCGTGATTGCGATGTCCGAAGCTTCGCCGGAAAGCGCTGCCCAACGAAACGGTCCGCGACCTTCGCAGAACAGCGGGCGGATGTAGGCGGGAACGAATCCCGGAAAAGCATACGCATTCTTTACGCCCCGCTGGTAGGCAAAGGTACGGATATTGTTGCCGTAATCAAAGGTGACCGATCCCATTTCCTGCAAGCGCAACATGCCTTCGACGTGCTTCGCCATGGCGTCGAGCGAGCGTTCCTGATACGCGTTCGGGTCATTTTTTCGTAAATCAAGAGCCGCTTCGAACGTCATGCCGTTCGGTACATAACCGTTTAGCGGATCGTGCGCTGAGGTTTGGTCGGTGAGGATGTCGGGAACTACGCCGCGTTCGGCGAGTTCTGGAATGATGTCCGCGCAATTGCCTACGAGTCCTACTGAAATGTTTTCTTTTTTGCGGATGGCATTTTTCAGAATGCGCAGCGCTTCGTCAAGCGTGGTCACCATAAAATCACAGTAGCCAGTCTTGAGGCGCTTCTTGATGCGCTCGGGATCGACATCAATCCCAAGAAACGCCGCGCCCGTCATGGTCGCTGCCAGCGGTTGCGCGCCGCCCATTCCGCCCATTCCGCCGGAGACAATTAACTTGCCGCTTAGGTCTCCGCCAAAATGTTTGTCGGCGGCGGCGTTGAAGGTTTCGTAGGTGCCTTGCACGATGCCTTGCGAGCCGATGTAGATCCAGGAGCCGGCCGTCATCTGTCCATACATCATCAGGCCGGCGCGTTCGAGTTCGTTGAACTTCTCCCAGTTGGAAAAATGGCCGACCAGATTCGAGTTCGCAATCAGCACGCGCGGAGCGTATTCGTGCGTCTTGAATACTCCAACAGGTTTGCCGGACTGCACCAGCAGCGTCTCGTCATTCTCAAGATTCTTCAGCTCGCGGACGATGGCGTGATAGCAATCCCAATTGCGCGCCGCTTTTCCGGTGCCGCCATAAACGACCAGATCCTGCGGACGCTCGGCAACTTCTTCATCGAGATTGTTCATCAACATGCGCATGGCCGCTTCCTGCTGCCATCCTTTGCAGGAGAGCGTGTTGCCGCGCGGAGCGCGAATGCTGGTGTAGGTGGATGCGGGAGATTCCGTGTCAACAGGCATGAGAGATATGGTAGTTGGTCGGGAGCGGAATCATCAATCGCAAACGACGCCGTCCGCGCCACTCCAAATTTCGTAACTAAGAAGAGTTGTCATCCCGAGCGCAGCGAAGGACCTCATACTCCCCAAATTTGTCATCCTGAGCGGAGTGAGAGATTCACGAAGTGAAGCTCTCACGGAGTCGAAGGACCCCTACGCCGATTAAAGCTTCCGCGAAGCAGCAGGGAGTTCTCACGATGACGTACGCTTCTCGATTCAAGCCCGCTCATCGGCACCTGGGGGAGAACTCCTTGAAATAACGCTAGCGGTACTTGCGGCGTAGGGGTCCTTCGACTGCACTTTGTCAGAGGCTTCGCCACTGACAAAATTTCGCTCAGGATGACAATTTTAAGGAAGCTGTAGAAACTGCCGATATCTCGTTAGAGAACGGTGTTCCGAAACAAAAGCCCATGCGGACAACCATCGAAATCGACGACGCCCTGCTGCGTAAAGCAATTCGCCTAAGCGGACTAACCACAAAGAAAGCAGTCGTCGAGGCCGCTCTACGCCTGCTCATTCAAACGCGTTCTCAAACATCGCCGCTGGACGTGAAGGGTGCCGAGCTAAAGGTATCCACCACCGACCTTGTCGCAATCAGACGTAAGGGACGCGAGCGGAAATAGACACACGTAACGAGGCCGCGGCAATCACCAATCCAGCGTACAAGCCTTCGTGGTCGCACCCTCACAACGCTGTCTTCCTGAGCGAAGCGCTGCGAGCGAAGCGAAACAGCGCGGAGTCGAAGGGCCCCTGCTTTGTTCTCCGCGCAGCCTGAAGAAGCGCGTGGGCCAGCTTAGTTCGGCGCGGATGAATGACGTGTGTGCCGTTTTGTGTTTTGTCTGGTTTGTCATTCAAGCTAGTTACCGGAAACTGCGTCTGCCCGAATTCCTGATAACAGCTTTGAAGGCAGCACACTCACGCCAAAACCGGGTTTCTCAAGCTCCGACTCCAGCAAGACTACAATCCTAAGCGAGGGAGATACTTACTATGCCATCCGTTAGGATCGGACGAAAAAATTACAGGTCCGCAAAACGAAGCGTATGTTGTCAGCGACTTCCTCGGACGGGGCGCGTTTGGCGAAGTTTACCGAGCGAACGGTGAGTCGACAGGTTCCGTGATCGCTGTAAAGCTGCTCCCTCTCGGTCAACTGTCCGGTAACGCGGAGAGAATAGCACTGCTCAACGAGATCAAAGCGGCGCAACAGATTAATCACCCCAACGTGGTGAGAGTGCTTCACGTCGACGAGGGCTCCAACGCTGAGCTAGGGCCGTACGCTTGTATGGAATATGTTTCCGGCGGTACGTTGGCGGGTGTATTAAGCGTGCAAAAACAAGCAAACGCACAGATCTCCCTTGGAAGAGCCATCGAGATGATGCTCGACATTGCGCAAGGAGTCCGCGCGATCAACGAGAAGCTCATTCATCGAGACATTAAACCCGACAACATCCTTATTGAGGGGCGAACCCTAAAGATTGGAGACTTTGGGATTTCGAAGTTCATCGACGAGAGTACCCGACTGCATACGTTTAAAGGCGGACAGCATGTCGCATACATGGCTCCGGAAGGTTGGGCGAGTGAAAAGAACACGTTCAAACTGGATGTCTATGCGGTTGGCCTAGTATTCTCCGAGGTCCTGACGCTGAAGCATCCACTGTTGCCAAAGGTGAAAGATCCAACCAACATTCTCCACTGGGAAAAGGCTCATTTGTACGAGGCATGTCCTGATGTACGCACGCAACGACATGAGCTACCCATCTCGCTCGCTCAACTGCTCTCAAGAATGGTAGCTAAACGTCCCCAGGATCGGCCAGGATGGGAGGAGATACTTAAAATATTGAGCGACCCAGCGATAGAACCTCCAACTAATCGCCACGTCGCAATAACGGAGGCGGTCGCGTCAGCTGTGGCAAAGCGACAGGAGGAGGAGAGGCGACAACTCGAATCGGCTCGGAAGGAGAAGGAGGCCGAAACACAGCGTTTGATTTACAGTCATTCCTGCAAAGCGCTGCTGGAATGTCTTCTGCAGCCAGTCGAGCAATTCAATCGGGAATTCCAGATGGGAAGGATCGAAGTAGGCGAGGAGTATGGAATTACTTATTACCGATTGCCGACGGGCAATTCGATTCAGGTGAGCTTCTTCGCCCCAGGACTAACCGGAATCAAGATAAGTGGCGGGGTAATCGCCGGAGGCGGATGGATTGGACTCAGGCAAGGCAGAAGCGCAAACTTGGTACTCCTAAGGGAGAGTAATGATGATCTGTATGGGCATTGGGTTGTTTGTGAGGTCAAACTGATGGCACTAGTTGCCCCGCAGAAGATCATTGGCCGCTTTGGAATCACACGGGAGACGGTGCAGCCGTTCGGTTTTGGCGAGTCGTTCTTCTACGATCAGATAGCGTACGCCAGGGGTGGCACCCATGTGTTCACTTACGATTTCAGCGGAAGCGTAGAAGACTATTTCGCGGCTCTGATAGCGGAAGGCTGCAAGTAAGGAGGGCGGTCGGCCATTCAAGTCCTCCTTATGGTTTGAGTGGGGAACTCCCATCCGATCTTCGCCCAGCCATCCCTCTTTTTTGCATCACATCCGCGCTGTGACCACAATCACAGACAGCTTTTCGATGCCATGCAAGAATCATTCCCAGATCGCAACAGCGAAGCGAACGCCCGCCTCCAGAGGCGGCCAATGGCGCTTACGAAAGCAAGCTCCTATCCGCTATTTGAAAAACTAGAAGCAATAATGGGTCGATATCCCACTCTGTCAAATCGGACTGATTGCCAAACCCGACCTCTAACTCCTTATTTTGGAATACTTTACGGGTAAGTCATTGTAGCTAAAGGCTTTACGGCAAAGCGGGGGGGGGGGGGGGGGGGGGGGGGACGTAACCAATCAGTAAATATCACTTCAAGTACGCAAATCTCAATTCCCAACGCAAGGAATTTCTTCTCATCACTCCCACTCAATCGTCCCCGGAGGTTTCGACGTGATGTCATAGACCACGCGATTCACGCCGCGTACTTCATTCACGATCCGATTGGAAATTTCTTTCAGCACGTCATACGGCAGCGGAACCCAATCGGCGGTCATGCCGTCTTCGGAGTTTACGGCGCGGACGGCGCAGGTGTAGCCGTAGGTTCGCTGGTCGCCCATGACTCCTACGGACATTACCGGAAGGAGCACGGCGAACGATTGCCAGATTTTTTGATACAGTCCTGCCTTCTTGATTTCGGAGACAACGATCTCATCGCAGTCGCGGAGAAGGTCGGCGCGGTCTTTAGTTACTTCACCCAGGATCCGTACCGCAAGCCCTGGGCCGGGGAAGGGCTGGCGTTGCAGGATGTCTTCGGGCATTCCCAGATCGCGGCCGATTCTTCTTACTTCATCTTTGAAGAGATCTTTCAGCGGTTCGATGAGCTTGAGCTTCATCTTCTCGGGGAGTCCGCCGACGTTGTGATGCGACTTGATGATCTGCGATGGGCCGCGCACGGAGCGCGATTCGATTACATCGGGATAGAGCGTGCCCTGGACCAGCCACTCGACTTCGCCGGCTTCTTTGTCTTTATTATTTTGAAGCAGGCGCTTGGCTTCGTCGTCGAAGACTTCGATGAACTCGTTGCCGATGATCTTTCTTTTTGTCTCGGGATCGGTCACACCTGCGAGTTTTTTCATGAAACGCTCGGTGGCGTCTACCGCAATCAGGTGGAGTCCAAGGTTGTCGCGCATGTTCTGCTGAACTTTCTCAAACTCGTTCTTGCGCAGGACTCCGTTGTTGACGAAGACGCAGGTCAATCGCGATTGGCCGGAAGCATCGCGCATGGCGCGATCGACCAAAACGGCTGCGACGGAGGAATCCACTCCGCCGGAAAGGGCGCAGATGGCCCGTCCGTTGCCGACTTGCTGCTTCACCTGGGCGATGGTGGCGTCAATGAAATGTTGCGGCGTCCATGTCGGTTTCGCTCCGCAGATGTTGACAGCGAAGTTGCGCAGAATGTCCGCGCCCAGCGGCGTGTGGTGAACCTCGGGATGAAACTGGACAGCCCACATCCGGCGCTCAGCATTCTCGATGGCGGCGACAGCGTTGGGAGTCTTTGCGGTCTGGCGGAATCCCGCGGGCAGTTCTTCGGCGGAGTCGCCATGCGACATCCAGACGGCTAGCGATGGAGGTAGTCCGTGGAAAAGTTTCGAGTCGGTATGCTCGATCTCGACTTGGGCGTGACCGTATTCCCGTTTCGCAGCAGGGAGCACTTTGCCACCGAGAGCGTAGACCATGAACTGCAATCCGTAGCAGATGCCGAGCACGGGGATGCCGAGTTCGAAGACTCGCTTATCGGCCAGCGGCGCGTCTTTGTCGTACACGGAGGATGGCCCGCCCGACAGAATGATTCCGACGGGAGAGTAGCTGCGAATTTCTTCGAGGCTGGCGTTGAACGGCAGAACGACAGAAAAGATTTTCTGTTCGCGGATGCGGCGCGCGATTAATTGCGAATATTGCGCGCCAAAGTCTAAGACAACGACTGCCTGGTTGAGTGGGGATTGGGTTTCCACGGATGAGTGTCTCAAATCAGCGGGCGAGTGTAAAGGAGGAATGCCAGTGCGATCGCCGTTGTCTTTCCGGTGCTACTTGACCTCAAAACTCCGCTCGTCGATCGGCGTGTTATTCATGATATTGGTGGCCTTGACCGACCACTCCACAGACTTTGTGAAGCCAGACTGGAGTTCTGCCGTGAAGCGAAGATCGTAGTGGCGTGGAAGAGTAAGACCGTCGGCGGTTTGGAAATCTGAAAACCGTTCTTCGATCTCATAGTAGGTAGGTGTCTTGCGGGCAGTCGACATTTCGTCAGTTCCCAGTCCGGTTTGGCGGGATGCTTTGTAGTCGGTCATGACGTGCTGGTAGGTTTTTGGGTCAAAGTACATCAGAATAGTCAGGTCAGTCCCTTTCTTGGGACGATAGCGGAGAACCAGAAGCTCGTTACCATCCACTTTTTTTGTACCGTCGTAGTGGACTTGAGCTTTACGGCTCTCGATATCAAGAAGAGGCCAACCTACGGACCAGACGCCGCCCAGCAATTCACGGATAATGACGTCCTGACCGAGCACGAAATTGCCCAACTCCGAACGAGTCTTATCGGCATAAGTGCCGGCCACGCTAATTTTCTTGCCGTCGCAGATAAATTGCTCGCCCCGATATCCGCTGGCATCGATTTTTAATAGGACGTTGGATTTGTCGCCTGCGGAAGCGAATACTGCTCGGCCATCGATGGCGCCGGTTCCACCGGCTAGAATCCGGTAGGTTGCCAGGCCTTGCACTACCCGGGACTTCACGGCGCCGCGGACCTGTGCGGTGCCGATGGAATCCAGATGATTGGCGACTAATTCCGCGGGCGTCATGTCTGCGGCCCATAGCAATGAGGAAACGCTAATCAGGGCGAAAGACAGGAGGCTAACGATTCGTCTGCGCGAAGTTGATGACGTCACAGTAATCCGTCCATTATTCACATTAGAACGCATAGTCGTAGTTATACATGAGTAATAGTCCAGTTGCATGAACTACCTTACGACTAAGTTCACCAGTTTCATTGGCACAACAATGACCTTCACGATCTGCTTCCCGGCGATTGCTGCCTTAACTTTTTCGTCCGCGAGCGCGGTTTGTTCAACCTGATCGTCTGAGGCGCCTGCGGCTACGAGCACCAGTCCGCGCAGTTTTCCGTTGATCTGTACGGGAATCTCGATCTCATCTTCAGCGGCCAGCGCGGGATCGTATTTCGGCCATGGAGCCTTTAGGAGATTGCTTGTCTCGCCGGTCATCTCCCACAACTCATGCGCCATGTAAGGAGCCATAGGAGCCAGGAGCAACGCGATGTTACGTTGCAGGTCTGATATCAACGACAGTGGGATTCCACCTGTAGTTTTGCTCTCTTCAGCACTATAGATCTCGTTGACGAGTTCCATGATTGCCGAGATGCAGGTATTGAAGTGCCAACGACCTTGAAAATCGGTGGTGACGCGTTTGATCGTCTGATGCAGCTTGCGCTGAATCGCGCGAGCCTGCGGCAGCAACGATTCCGCTGCGGGAGAAGCGGCAAGCCGCGTCTCTACAGTTGTTCCGACAAGAGGATTGCGGACGTAGAACCGGTAGACTCGCCCTAGGAAACGCTGAATGCCTTCGATGCCCGACTCCTGCCAATCCAAGTCGCGCTCCGGAGGGGCGGCGAATAAGCTGTACATGCGAGTGGCGTCCGCGCCATAGCGCTCGACCATTTCGTCCGGAGACACGACGTTCCCGAGACTCTTCGACATCTTGGCGCCGTCTTTAATCACCATGCCCTGGGTAAATAACCGGGCGACGGGTTCGTCGTTCTTGACCAGTCCCATGTCGCGCATGAACTTGGTCCAGAAGCGCGAATAGATTAAATGAAGAATGGCGTGCTCGACGCCGCCAATGTATTGATCGATGGGGAACCAGTAAGCGATCTTCTCGGAATCAAATGGAGCGGTATTGTTGTGCGCGTCGGTATAGCGGTAGAAGTACCAGGACGAGTCGACGAAGGTGTCCATGGTATCGGTCTCGCGGCGAGCCGGACCGCCACACTTGGGGCAAATCGTATTTAGAAACGACGGCACGCTTGCCAGGGGCGATCCGCCGGCGAGGGTGACAGGAACGTTATCCGGCAAAATTACGGGCAGATCTTTTTCCGCGACGGGCATTAAGCCGTCATTGTCGCAGTAGACCATTGGAATCGGCGTCCCCCAGTAGCGCTGGCGGGATATGCCCCAGTCTTTCAATCGGAAAGTGACAGTCGCTTTGCCGAAGCCTTTTTCCTGTGCGAAGGCCGACATTTTCGTAATTGCTTCCGCGCAGTCTAGTCCACTGAATTCGCCGGAGTTCACCAACACGCCGTCCTCGGTGGTGAAGGGCAGCTCGGGTTCGGCCATGGTTTCTTCCGGATCGCTGGACGCGGGCAAAATCACGAGTCGACTTTCCAGCTTGTACTTCTCGGCGAACTCATAATCGCGTTCATCGTGCGCGGGAACGCTCATGATCGCGCCGGTGCCGTAATCCATCAGGATGTAATTCGCGACCCATACTGGCACGGCTTCGCCGTTGAATGGATTCTTGGCGTAGCGTCCGGTAAATACGCCATGTTTCTCGATCGCTCCAATGTCGCCTGCTTCTTTCGCTCTGCGCTGCTCCGCGATTAGCTCTTCCACTTTCGCGCGTAGTTCGGCATTGCGAGCGATGAGATCGGTCACAATTGGATGCTGCGGCGCCAACTGCACCGAAGTCGCGCCGTAGATCGTGTCCACGCGGGTGGTGAATACCGTGATCGTCGATCCCGCCGCGCCTACGGTTCCTCCGAGGTCGAAGTCAACCAGCGTGCCTTCGCTGCGTCCGATCCAGTTCTGCTGCATGATGCGGACTTTTTCTGGCCAGCCATCGAGTTTTTCAAGATCGCGCAGGAGTTCGTCGGCATATTTGGTGATGCGCAAGAACCACTGCTCCAGTTCGCGCTGCTCTACCGGAGTGTCCTCATGCCGCCAGCACATTCCACCGACTACCTGCTCATTGGCGAGCACGGTCGCGCATTGCGGACACCAGTTCACTTTGCTCTTTTTGCGATAGGCTAGACCCGCTTCGTAGAGTTTCAAGAAGAACCACTGATTCCAGCGGTAGTAGTCAGGCAGGCAAGTCGTGACTTCGCGCGACCAATCGTAAGCGAAGCCAAGGCGCTTCATCTGCAGCTTCATGGCCGCGATGTTGGAGAGCGTCCATTCTTTGGGCGGAGTGTTGTTTTTGATGGCGGCGTTTTCGGCCGGAAGGCCGAAAGAATCCCATCCCATGGGATGGAGTACGTTATAGCCGTTCATCCACATGTAGCGGGCGAGGGCGTCGCCGATCGCGTAGTTGCGGACGTGTCCCATGTGGAGCGCGCCGGAAGGGTAGGGAAGCATCTCTAACACGTAAAACTTTGGCTTGGTGGGATGAGCCTCGGCGGCGTAGAGCGAAGGATCGCTTTGCCAGCGGTCGGACCACTTTTTCTCGACGCGCTGCGCGTCGTAACGCTCTTCGCGCATGTGGGGGAACGGTTTGTCTTCTTGTGGCATATCTCTATTAAGGATAGTTCAGCCGTGGGTAATCAATGATTTTACAACGGGCAGGCGGTTATTACGGATCGAACGTCACTGGGACGATTTTCCAAGAACTTGCGGCAAGTTTGTGTCACGAGCTAACACCCACTACGGAGACATAGAGGTACAGAGAAAACCTTGAATCTGCAAAAGCCAAGGCAGCGCGAGATTGCTGTACATGCCAATTTAGTCGGAGCTATAATCCGCCCAAGAGGAGGATTTTATGTACATCTTCCGCCTTCCGTTTCTTGTGTTGCTGACAGCGGCTTGGGTCGCACCTATCGCAGCACAATCATCGCCGAAGCCTGTTTCCTCTCAGCCTCAACTGGATGGTCTGGTGGCGCCGCCTGAATTTCGTACAAACGCGTCTCCGTTTCCGCAGATTGTAGGCGACCGAATTCGCGCTACGCCGATGCAACAACTCGCGCCACTCCGTTTGCGTTCAAGGGTGGATGAGGACGATTCGGTCTGTTTATACATTCGGGGATATCGCGTAACCCGCGACGATCCCGAATCGGACGCGACCAGGCTTGCTGGCTATTCCACCTGCCAGCCTGCGGCTCGCTTCCAGACTAAGAGCGCCGTGGAGACGGTGATCGTGGAGGACTCTGACCGCTAACGCTGTTGGAAATGTCTGGCGTCCTCGCGCATTCATTCAGTAAGGCCTTCACGGCCGGTTTATTGCGGATAGAATCGGTTCGCGCCCGTGCGAACCGAAGATATGCCACCTAGCCGACTCTCTGCCGAATCGCCATCGCCGCAAACTGTCTTGCGCGGTTCGAGTGTGCCTCGAAGGCGTTGGCGAATCGCGTTGTTGCTCGGGCTGGGAGTGCTGGTCAACTTCTTCGACCGGATCAACCTGTCAGTTTCGCGCGACGCGTTGCATGTTTCGTTCGGATTATCACTGGTTGCTTTCGGATATCTCTCCAGCGCATTCAGTTGGACTTACGCCGCCATGCAGATGCCTGCGGGAATTTTGCTGGACCAGCTGGGCGTGCGCCGTGTAGGTCGAATTAGCGCGTTTTTGTGGAGCATGGCTTCTTTTGCAGCTGCTGTTGCTCCGGGACTGAATTGGTTCTTTGGGGCGCGACTGCTGCTGGGCATTAGCGAATCGCCAACGTTTCCGGCAAATGCCAAAGCCTTGGGATATTGGTTTACGCGGGAGGAAAGAAGCCTGGCGACGGCGATTACCGATGCGGCGGCAAAATTTTCTAGCGCGATTGGAGTTCCGTTCATCGGCCTGCTTCTTCTGTATTTTGGCTGGCGCTGGAGTTTTGCCGCTACGGGCTTCATCAGCTTTTTATATTTTGTCTTGTTTTATTTCGTCTATCGTAATCCCAGCGAAGATACAAAGCTGTCGTCCGTCGAGCGTGAGTTCATTCTCAGCGGCGGAGCGCAACCGGAGAGCTCGGCGCAATCGGGAAGCGGCAGTTCGCTCGGTTACCTCTTGCGCCAGCGGAAAGTCTACGGACTCGCGCTGGGATGGGGCGCCTACAACTACACTTTCTTTTTGTTACTGACCTGGCTGCCGAGTTACCTTTCTGTTTCTCTTCACATGGATTTGTTCCACTCGGTTTTCTATACCAGCGTGCCGTGGCTGTTCGCGACTTTTACCGATCTTCTGGTCGGCGGATGGCTGGTGGATGCTCTCATCCAGCGGGGATACGATGCCAACCTTGTTCGCCAAACGGTGATGGTTGGTGGAATGGCTTTCGGTCTCGCGATCTTCGGCGCGGCCCGGGCTCATACTCCTGTTGTCGCGCTGGTCTGGATCAGCCTTGCTCTCGGAGGGCTGGCTGCGGCAGCGCCAGTGGCGTGGACTGTGCCCTCGCTCATTTCTCCGCGGGAAAGCGTTGGCACGTTGGCCAGTATTGTGAACTTCTGCGGCCAGATCGCTGCTATTTCCGCGCCAATTATCACCGGCTACATTGTGTCCGGAACGCGATCGTTTGCTGCCGCTTTTGTGACGGCGACGGCCATTTTGCTGCTGGGAATTGTCGGGTACGTCTTTTTACTGGGACGGATCGAACCTATTCCCGAACCAGTTGCCTTTCAGAGTTGACGGTCTTCTGCGAAAAACGCGCAAGGATGGGGCACCAGTTCATCGTGAATATCGAAGCCGCGTAAACAAAATCACTTGGTGTCTGATTCTGTGGTTCCCACTTCTCGAAAAGCGCGAGAAGTGGAGCACCCCGTTCTGTTTCTCTGTCAACAAATCCCGTTGAGTCATGCATGAGGCCGCGAGCGTGGGCGTTCCGCCTTCGATTGCCCTTCCCCGCAGCGAACGTTAAACTTGATAACTCGGGGTATTGATCATGCTTGTAGTTATGCAGGCGCAGGCTACTGAAGAACAGATCCGCGCCGTTTGCCAGAAAATCGAATCGCTGGGATACCGGCCACACTCCATGCCGGGCGCGCAACGCACCGCCATTGGCATCACTGGGAATAAAGGAGAGGTGGAACCGGGGACGCTCGACGAAATGCCGGGTGTGCAGGAAATTATTCGGGTATCCAAGCCTTACAAGTTGGTTAGCCGGGACACCAAGCCCGACAATACGGTTGTCAAATTTACAGATTCTCATCTGAAAGGCTCGCCGGTCACAGTCGGAGGGCCCGACCTGGCGATCATTGCCGGGCCCTGCGGGATTGAGACGCGCGATCAGGCATTCAAGACTGCCGAACGTGTTGCCCGCGCTGGGGCGCAATTTTTCCGTGGCGGAGCCTATAAACCTCGTACTTCTCCCTATTCATTCCAGGGCCTTGGTGAAGAAGGGCTGAAGATCATGGCGGAAATCCGCGATCAGTTTGGATTGCTGATTGTTACTGAGGCCGTGGATTATGAATCTTTGGATCTGGTCGATCAGTATGCGGATGTCATCCAGATCGGCGCCCGCAACATGCAGAATTTTTCTCTGCTCAAGCGCGCGGGACGCGCCCGCAGGCCGGTTCTGCTGAAACGCGGCATCTCGGCAACTTTAGAAGAATTTCTGATGGCTGCTGAGTACATTATGAGCGAGGGAAACTACAACATCATTTTGTGCGAGCGTGGAGTGCGAACATTTGCCGATCACACGCGGAATACGCTCGACCTTAGTATTGTTCCGGCGGTGCAGCGATTGAGCCATCTGCCGATTGTGGTCGATCCCAGTCACGGGACCGGGAAGCGTAATAAGGTGACTCCGCTTTCGCGGGCAGCGGTTGCGGTTGGGGCCGATGGGCTGATTGTGGAAGTGCATCATGATCCCGATCGCGCGCTTTCGGATGGCATGCAGTCGTTGTTTCCGGATCAGTTTGACGCATTGATGGTACAGGTGAAGCAGATTGCAGCGGTGCTGGGGAGAACGATTCCAAAAGCCCTCGTGACCTCTTCGTGATCTGCGGGAGGAAATATGAAGGTACGCGGTGTGTTTCTTCCATTGCTCCTCTTAGTTGCGGCTGTGGCGCAGGACACCGCGCCAATTGTGCTATCGGGTAAGGGCGCGCCTCCAATTTGCCGTGGCAGAGACAGCGATTCCCCGGATTGCGTTAACGCGCCCCACGCGATTTACTCTCCTGACCCGGATTATCCGGACAAAGAGCGAAAAGCACGTCACAAAGGAACAGTTCTAGTGGATCTGGTTGTCGGCGTTGACGGTCTGCCGCGCGACCTCAAAATCTCACGGACGCTGAGCAAAGACTTTGATAGGGCCGCTATGGATGCCGTCAAGAAATGGAAGTTTTCTCCCGCAACCAAGGGAGGAAATCCCGTCGCAGCAGAAATCATGGTAGAGGTAACCTTCAACCTCTATTGATCTCGATCCGCCCACAATCTGATAATCTTTTGCCTGACTAGGCTCCGTATTAAGGCTCCGTGTTTTGCGAAGACTCCTTCTCATAGCCGTTTTAATTCCGCTCATCCTCGCCGGTGGTTGGTATTACTTCCATGAGCGGACTCTGCCCGGCTACGGGCCGCTCTACCGCGAGTACGCTTACATTTCCAACGGGAAGAGCAATACGGTCACGGTCGTCGACCTGCGCAGTTTTCGGCCGGTCCGCACGCTACAGGTTGGGACTGAGCCTACCGGAATCGCGGCGAATCCAAAGCGGAATGAAGTTTATGTGGTCAATGCGGGATCATCGAATGTCAGCGTGATTGATGCGGAGCTAAACAAAGTTGTTGCCACCATCGGAGTTTACGGACGGCCTTATTTTATTGATGTCTCGCCCGACGGACGCCGGGCCTATGTTGCCAATTCCGGGTCTGACAACGTTTCTGTATTGGACCTGGATCGGCGCACGATCGCGGCCACGCTACATGTGGGTGCGAGTCCTGGTCTCGCACGCGTTTCGCCCGATGGGGCAACGGTTGTTGTTACCAATCGCGCCGATAATTCAGTTTCGATTATTGATACGGCGCGGCTGGTGGTGCGCTCGGCTATCAATATCTGCATTCATCCCGAGGACATTGCGATTCTTCCCGATTCCAGCAAGGCATTCATTTCCTGTTCAGGCTCTGGACAGGTGGCGAGTATTGAGCTGAAGAATGATGGTGTTGCGTCCGATAAACTGCTGGCGCTTCTCGATGTCGGAAAATCCCCCGTGAGCCTGGCGCTGAAACCAGATGGCGGAGAACTGGTGGCGTTTAACTTCGAGGCCGGCAGCATGTCCATCATTGAGACGACGGGCAACGAAGTCTCGGGGAGCTATCTTGTCGGCGACCAACCTACGCGCGGCGCGATCTCGCTTGATAACTCGCGCTTGTATATTTCTAATTTCGGATCAAATAACATCGCGGTCTACGACATCGACTTGGGCAAGGTCATCGCGTACCTGCCGGTAGGGACGCATCCCGATGCTTTGGCACTTTCACAGAGTCAGAACTATTTGCTGGTGCTCGACTCCGGTTCAGGAGACCTGGCAGTAATCCAGAAACGGCAGCCGAAGAAAAAGTTCGAGCCGTCGGAGTATTCCTTGATGACGATTATCCCGGTTGGCATGCAACCGAATCAGATTGTCGTGAAGTCGTTTCGGGCGACGAAACTCGCGGACGGACGGTAGGCTGGCGGCGGTTGTCCGGAGATGGCGATGAGCGAACTTCTAGTTCACGGAAAGTGGGCGAGGGTTTTGTTCGACGCCGTGTGAGCTCAATTCGGGTTTCTCGTAGTGCAGTTGCTTGACCGCGTACATTTTCCGGTCGGCTTCGGCGAGAAGTTGCTCCGCGTCCGGACCATCCTGGGGAAAAAATGCAGCTCCCAGACTCAGTGACAAAATATCTTTGCCGCATATCTGTCGTCCGGCCTGCTGGGCCAGTGAATTCAGCAGGATCGCTTTTTCCGCTACCGCGTCGGAGGTCATATTGGGTGCGACTACCACAAATTCATCGCCCCCCATGCGGGCGACGTAGTCGTACTCGCGACACACTTCCCGCACAAGGTTGGCAAAGAGCTTGAGGGTTTTGTCGCCTTCCATGTGGCCGTAGCGATCGTTGATCTGTTTGAATCCGTTCAGATCGCAAACCATCACCGCGAGAGCTGTTTTCTCGCGCTGGCAGCGCGCCAGTTCGTGGTCCAGATGCATGAACAGGGCACGGGCGTTGGGTAGGCCGGTCAGGAAGTCGCAGGTGGCGGAAGTTTCGACCTGGCGGAACTTCAAGGCATTCTCTACCGAAAGCGCGACCTTGGAAGTAATAACCTGCAAAATGCGTAGGTGGTCGCTGGTGAACGCGTCCGCCTCGCTCTGATAGAGAGCCAAGACGCCAGCTAAACTGCCGATGCCCACCAATGGCACTGCCAGCGCTGAACGGAGTTCAGTGATCCTTTTGGGATCTGCCGTATATCCCGGTTCGACCGCGGGGTTCCCATTGATAATCGGCTTCGCGTTTTGGGCTACCCACCCGCAGAGACCCTGCCCGACTGGGATTTCAAGTGAGGACAGAAGACGGAAATTGTCGCCGCTCACGAATTCGGGAATCAGCGTATCGCCTTTACGCACGAATACGACGATCGAATCGTAGGGAATAAGTTTTCGGAGCCTGACCGATACCAGGGAGAGAGTCTCATCCAGACTGAGCGAGTTCCCCAAATCCTGGCTGAGTTCGAAAAGGGTATGCGCCTCTTGCCGGGCAGATGCGATCGAGGAGAGAAAGTCGGTTTCATTATCGCGCCGGCGGCTGGCGTTAAGCTCGAACCCAGCGGCCGGCTTCGCGCCTCGTTCAACTCTGTAGTCAGCTGATGTTCTGGATTCCTCCATCGCCCTCATGCTGTTGATGGCCATACTTTCAAGCTCGATGTAACGGCGCTGAAGAATCTCAACTACCTTGGGGTCAAAGGACGTGCCAGCTTCTTCGGCGACCTGCTTCATGGCCTCGTCAAGAGGCAAGGCGCGGCGATATTGGCGATGGGATGCCAGGGCATCCAGGCAATCTACGGCGGCCAGAATGCGGGCGCCAATCGGGATCTCTTCTCCTTTGAGTCCGTCGGGATAGCCGGTGCCGTTCCACTTTTCGTGGTGCGATCTTACGATGGGAGCGACGGGATAGGGGAAAGCAACTTTTTCGAGGATCTCGGAGCCGACCGCTGGGTGAATCTTCATTTTGTCGAATTCTTCCGGCGTGAGGCGGCCTGGTTTGCTGATGATGTGGTCGGGTACGGCCAGTTTGCCAATGTCGTGGAGAAGAGCGGCGGCTCGAAGAGCGTCCGAATCCTGCTGGTCCAGCCCGAGTTCTTTCGCAATCTCGACGGCATAGGTTCGCACGCGGTGTAGATGCTCGTGGGTGGTGTGGTCTTTGGCATCGATGGCCAAAGCCAGGGCTTCGATCGTACGCAGGTGAAGCGCGGACACCTGTTCCACGTGCCGTTTTTCGGCTTCGACTTGCAACTTCTCGATTTCGACGCGTTTCTTTTCATCCTCCAGGCGTCCCAGGTACAGATGATAGGAACGGTAAATCCAGTACATGACGGGCAGAATCAGAAGGGTGCTTTGCCAACCGACATAGCGGTTTGAAACGTTAATAAACCCGACCACGGCGCCGCCAACCAGGTAGTACGGAAACGACCAGAAGTAGGTTTCTCCCCAGATCGTGCGTAATGACTTCTTTTCGGCCAGTGCGATCACAATCGCGACGGGCATGGTGTTACTCAAGAAGTACGCACAGGAAGCGACCACCAGCAGCAGAGGCATGCTGTGCCTGAAAGGCGTGGCCAGAAGTTGCACGGCGGAGAAAGACACGTATATGGCATTGGCGGTCATGCCGAGAACGTTGAAGATCACCTTCATCGGTTCCGGCCGACGGTTGATTCTCCACAGGCTCTGCACCAGGGCAGCGGTGCAGCCAATAACCAGTGTTTCGGCCAGTGAGAGTTCCAAAATGCCGAGGATAACGAAGAGGAAATGCACCGACATGGTGCCTTCCACGCCCGGCAGGCGAACCTTCATGGTGGAAGCCAGCACCGCGATGAGCAAATAACAGCCAAACTTCAAAACATCGTTGGAATGCCAGTGCAGCAAAGCCGTGGTAAGCACGGCAGTTCCGGTAGCTGCTGTGACCGCGATGAATATCTGGGCTCGAATTGGCAGGGAAGCAGCCATCGTGTGGAATCTCTAGTTTATCTGGATCAAAATTGATGCACCTATTACCTTGGTTATCTGCCTGTCGTTCCTTAAGGGTGTCCTTAAAACACTCCTAAGCAACGCTCAACGGATTTCTCCACATTCCAAGACTTGAATCAGCACGCTGGCTACCAGAGCCGCGCCTGCAAAATGGGGCGGATCTCTGAGGCGGCTGGACCGGCCAGAGGGCCGTCACCACACAACTTGCGCCGAAGCTCCGAGCGAAAGCGGTTCATGCAAGCTTCTCGGTACAGGGACAAGCTGTCTCAGGTGGTTGGGCATGAGGACAGGCTGTCCCAGGTGCCTCGTGTCCTAAATCACAGCTTCGACTTTTGATTCAGTCACTTACGGGCGATGAGCGTCTTGGTTCGCTACATGCATAGATACAGGGGTGCAAGCGGAACCTGCCTGCGTGCGGGAACCAGTTCGAGATACGAGATAGGAACCTAACAATGAGACGCATGACGTGCATTAACGCCGTTTGGCAAAAAACCTTCCCAACGGTGTGCGCGGTAGTCCTGACGGCCAGCCTGGCTTTCGCCGGTTCGCCCAAGTTGTCCAAAGAATTTGAGACTGCGAAAGATGCCGACCAGATCGATGTAATCGTTCAGTTCAAAGCGCCTTTGCAACAGAAGCACTATGACAAGATCAACCAGCGCGGCGGGTCGATCCAACATCGGCTGAGTGTTGTCAACGGGCTGCATGCTTCCATGACGGGCGCCCAGATTCGTGATTTGGCCAACGATCCCGATGTCGCCTACATTTCGCCGAACCGCAAACTGGCAGGCTATCTCAACAATGGCGCGCCGGCGGTCAATGCGCCTTACGCCTGGGGCAAGTCTTTGGATGGCAGCAATATCGCGGTCGCCATCATTGATAGTGGTATTCAGGATGGAACGGCGGTCGACAACCTGCTGCTAGCAACCTCCACCGTGTCGAACTCGGGCTCGTTGACCTCTTCGGTTTCATCTACGTCCACGACGTTATTGTCACTGCCCGCTACCTCCCTTGCTCTGCTCAGCGCCCTCACATCAAACCTGGCCAATCCGGACCTGAATCGTTGGAAATCCAATACCTCGCGGGTCGTTTATAGCCAATCGTGGGTGAATGATGGAGCAGGCTTTCTGGATACGTATGGCCACGGCACCAACGTTGCCGGCATTGTCGGCGGTAATGGATACAAATCGACAGGATCGAAATTCACCAAGACTTTTAAGGGAATCGCGCCCAACGTTAACCTGGTGAATCTGCGCGTGCTGGATGGGAACGGCATGGGAACGGACAGCGCCGTGATCGCGGCGATAGATACCGCCATCCAACTGAAGAACGTATATAACATCCGCGTCATTAACCTTTCGCTGGGACGGCCGGTATATGAAAGCTATACGGTCGATCCTCTTTGCCAAGCGGTGGAAGCGGCTTACAACGCGGGCATCGTGGTAGTGGTTGCCGCCGGAAACGACGGCAGAGACAATTCGATGGGAACCAACGGGTATGGCACCATCAGCGCTCCGGCGAATGATCCTTATGTCATCACCGTGGGCGCCATGAAATCGATGGGCACACCAACCCGCGCGGATGACCTGATCGCTACCTATAGTTCCAAGGGGCCGACTTCAATCGACCACATTGTGAAGCCAGACATCGTCGCTCCCGGCAATCAACAGGTTGCACTCTACGGGTGGGCGGACGCTCTCTCGTCGCAATATCCCACCAACGTGGTTCCTCTTAGTTCTTATACGAGCGGCAATCCGCAGGGAAACTCGTCCTACTATTACACGATGAGTGGAACCAGCATGGCCGCCCCAATGGTCAGCGGTGCGGTGGCATTGCTTCTGCAAGCGAATGGAAACTTGACGCCGGATCAAGTAAAAGCGCGGTTGATGAAGACGGCATACAAGACGTTTCCAACTTACAGCAGCTACACCGATCCGACGAGCGGCATCACTTACACGGCCCAGTACGATGCGTTTACGATCGGCGCAGGCTATCTGGATATTCAGGCGGCTCTGAACAGCACGGATCTCGGCACGGGAGCCGCGAAATCTCCCGCAGCGCAATACGATCCAACTACGAACAACGTTTACTTCGTGAGTGATTCGTCGGCGATGTGGGGCAGTTCCGCAATGTGGGGATCGAGCGCGGTGTGGGGAGCGAACGCCTTTGTAGGTACCCAATCGGCGATGTGGGGCAGTTCGGCGATGTGGGGCAGCTCGGCAATGTGGGGCAGCAGCACAAACCAGGGCTTCAGCGCGATGTGGGGCAGTTCGGCAATGTGGGGCAGCAGCGTGACAAATAGTACTGAATCGGTGGGCATCTTAATCAACGGAGAAAACTAAACTCGACAAACATATAAAACACGGAAGAAAATCCCGTCCAAGTTCTGCTTGGGCGGGTTTTTCTTGCGGGCAATCGGAGTTCCGATGTCCAGCCCCTAAAGGGGCGTGTGATTTTGAATGACTGTCGGTATCGCTGAAGCGATACCCTGATACGAGTCGACATCGATACGAATCGCGAGTTTTTCTGCAGGCTGTTTGATTGGGTACCTAGATTTTTGGCCACTCGTAAGGGAACAGCTTTCCCGCCGCTTCTGGAGTGAGTTTTACCCCAGCTGTTTCCACGGCGTGAGCCAGCACCGGATCGCGGCCACTGGCGAGGTCATCAGCTGATGGCAGTGCAAGTTCATCCGGACGCACGCCGTTGTGTTCGAGACTCTTGCCGTCGCCCATGATGATGTCGGCGTCGGTGATCGATGCTCCGTAGAAAACCACGGTGTCGATCCCAGTTTTGTAACTGTACCGCTTTGATTCCATCACACTTCCGGAGCTGAGGTCTCCGAGCACGGTTCCGCGCTTTTCAATTTGCACAACGCGAGCGAACAACTCGGCAGCCGAAGCGGACTTGCTGTCTACGAGAACGATAAGTTTGCCGGTGAAGGGATGGCCGTGGGACTTGGCAACCATCGGTTTGTGTTCCGACCTGCCGATTCGGTCTCCAATCTTTATTTCTTTTTCGAAACAACCGGCGACTAGATACTTAAGGGTGTCGACACTGCCACCTGGATTTCCTCGCAGATCGAGTATCAGCGTCTTGTGCTTGCGAGCCTTGCCGATCATCTCGTCGATCTCTGTCTCGTTGAAGAAGAATCCAGGAAACTTCAAGATGAATAGATCGTCGCCAAATTCGGAGAATTGGGCTCGTCCAAGATGCGCCTCGTTTTCACCTTCCCGAATCAACTGCCAGATGTCGCCGCCACCACCTCCGCCTGTAAGATCTTCGACGCGTTTCCCCTGGACTATGTTGGTAAGCACATCTACCTGACGTTGTTTTCCGGCGGGATCGCGCAGAACCAGCCTGAGAGCCGGTTGGGGGCGCAAGGTGTTAAAGACGTATTGGATCTTCCAGAGGCTGTCTCGATTCGGAGTGTAGCCGTCGACTGAAACTAATTCATCGCCTGCTTTTAAGCCCTTTGTCTCCGCGTCGCTGCCGGGCCGGACTCGAATCAGAAAGCAGCGATCGCCGATCATTTGGGCCTGCCAGCCATAGTCGTAGCGGTTGGAGTGGGACGGCGGCAGGAAGAAAGTGTGGGAGTCATCGAGGGAATCGAGCGCGGCCGCCACCTGCGAAAGTGCAAGATTCATGCTATCGATTGTCTTGATTTTTTCCTTGGCCGCTTGAGTCCGGGCTTCCCAATCTATTCCGTGAAACTTAGGATCGTAATAATGCTTTCTTATATCGGAGGATATCTCCTGGAGCATGGTTTGCGCGCGATCGCGATCCAGGGCGGTAATCTTCTGGCCCCAGCTATTAGTGGCGCAAACTCCAATGATGAGAATCGAGATGATCGTGCAGATTCGTGATAACTCGCGATTCACAGATGCTTGACTCATCGTCACCCTCCGGTGCCCGTGTGAAAGACACGCGCGTGGGCCGCAGTGTAACTGATCGAGTAAAAAAGTGGAACGCCAAAGTTACTTTTTCATCTGTAACCTTTAATTGAGTAATAGTCGATCGGCTAAGACACGTCCAAACTAGCGCAGGACCAGATCTGAATACTCAGGATGAGTGTGAAGATAGGCGGCGACAAAGGGACAGACTACATCGACCTTCATGTGATGCTCCCGTGCCCAGTCGAGGGCGGTTTTAGCCAGGGTTGAGGCTACGCCGCCGCCACGAACTGGCTCGGGGATCTCGCTATGTAAAAGCGCGAGGATATTTCCGGCTACTGTGTACGCCAGCGTGGCGACGTGTCCGTCGCGCTCGAGTTCGAAGCGTCCGTTGGTTACGATCTCCGCCGCGGGCTTTTTGTTTTGAAAGAGGCTCACTGTACGCTCCGGAAGTGATCCAGAATTGCCTGCGCTTGCGTCCTTGTAACTACTGCCGACAGTGCCGCTACGTCCGCATGCTTCACTGCTTGCAGGCTGCCGAAATGTTCCAGCAGACGTCGCGTAGTCGATTCTCCGACACCGGGAATTTCTCGTAACTCAGTGGCACGGTCGCGGATCTGGCGGCGTTTGCGATGGAAAGTTACGGCAAAACGATGGGCTTCATCGCGGATCATCTGCACCAGATGCAACACGGGAGAATGATGGTCGAGGACCACGGGCTCGTCCTCTTGTCCGTAGACATAGATAATCTCTTCGCGTTTTGCGATGGAAGCCAACGGCTGATTGATGATTTCCATGGCTTCGAGGGCCTGGGCGGCGGCGTGCAGTTGTCCCAGACCGCCGTCGATCAGGATCAGGCTCGGCATTGGTTTCTTTTCTTCGGCCAGACGTTTATAACGACGCGTGACGACCTCGCGCATGGATGCGAAATCGTCCACTCCCGTGACCGTCTTGATGATGAACTTGCGGTAGTCCGACTTTTTCATCACGCCGTCCTCCCACACCACCATCGAAGCGACGGTTTCCGTTCCCTGAATGTGGGAAATATCGAAGCACTCGATGCGCTTTGGGAGTTCGGGGAGGCTTAATGCGTCCTGAAAGGCCTCTTGAATGGCGCGGGCGTTCGGTTTTAGAACTCGGAAGCGCTGATCATAAGACTGCTTGGCGTTGGTGCCGGCGAGATCGATAAGCTCGCGTTTTTCTCCGCGCTGCGGGACGGTGATGTGGACGCGGGTGGCTCGTCCGCCTTCACCGGCGAGTTGCTCGCTTAGGGCTTCTTCCAATTCTTCTCGATCTTCGAAGTCAATCGGGACATAGATGTTTCGCGGAACATAGGGCTGGCCTAGATAGAGCTGCTTGACGAGGGCGGAAAAGAATTCGCTGGGATGAAAGTCTTGCAGAGAAGATGCTTGTGTGGTGGCGGGGCTTTGCCCCGCCGCGGCCGGGTCAGAGACACTGTCCCACATGTACTCCGGCAGGTCTTCCCAGAAAAATTCGCGGCGGTCCAGGACTTTTCCTCCGCGCATGTGGAAGAGGTTTACGGCCAGCATCTGGTTCTCGTAGTGGTATCCGAAGACGTCGGCGTCATCTCCTTCGACGGAAGCAATGCGCTGCTTTTCTTGCAACTGCTCGACCGTCGAGATGAGGTCACGACAGCGGGCGGCGCGCTCGAACTCCTGCGCTTCGGCGGCTTCGGCCATGCGCTCGCGCAGAGATTTGATCAGGTCGGTGGGACGGCCTTCGAGAAAGAGCTTCACGTCGCGCACCGCTTCGGTGTAGATATCCGGCGGGGTCAGTTCCTCCACGCACGGACCCAGGCAGCGTTTTATATAGAACTGGAGGCAGGGGCGGGGATGGTAGCGGGTCAAATCCACTTTGCAGGAGGGGATCATGAAGTGGCGATGAATCAGATCGACAATTCGGTAGGCGAGATTGGCAGGGAAGAACGGGCCGTAATATGCGCTGCCGTCCTTACGCAAGCGGCGAGTTACGTACACGCGTGGAAAACGCTCGCCCAGGGTCAGTTTCACGTAAGGATAAGTTTTGTCGTCGCGCAGCAGGATGTTGAAACGCGGTTTCTTCTGTTTGATTAAATGATTTTCAAGGGCCAGCGCTTCTCGATTATTGGCGACAACGATGTAATCGACATCGACGGCCTCGCGTACCAGCGTGCCGGTTTTTGCATCCTCCCAGCGGCCTTCATGGAAGTAGGAGGCGACGCGCGAGCGCAGGTTCTTGGCCTTGCCGACGTAGATGACTTCGCCTTCGGCGTTCTTGTAGAGGTAGACGCCGGCGGTGGTGGGCAGGCTGCGGATTTTCTGGGGGAGATCCATTTCTACTAACTTTATTTTAATGTAAAACAAACCTACAGAAATGTATTACAATACTGCTCATGGGTAATACAATCACAATTCGTCTTCCCGAAGAGTTGGCAGCCTGGCTTAAGAGTACGTCCCGTAAGACGGGGGTGCCGGTTGGCCGCTTGGTGCGCGAAGAACTGGAGCGTGCGAAGCGGGAAAACAGCGACAAGCCCTTTCTTCGCTATGCCGGGATAATGTCCGGGCCGCCGGATCTTTCCTCTCGTAAAGGCTACTCTAAAAAATGAAGAGTCTCGCGAAATGAAAGGCATTGCCGATACCGGGTTGATCGTGGCGCTTCTCAATCGTGATGATCGGCACCACGGATGGGCGCTGGAGATCGCGCGAGCGGCTTCAGAACCGCTGCTTACCTGCGAGGCGGTGTTGAGCGAGGCAGGTTTTCAAGTGGGATCAATACTTTGGGTGCTGGATCTGGTGCGAGAGGGGTTCTTGAAGATCGCATTTGATCTGTCAGGAAATCTTGCAGAGGTCGCGGACCTTGCTTCGCGCTATGGCGACCGCGCACCTGACCTCGCGGATTTATGCCTGATTCGTATGAGCGAAATTTACGACAGCCTTCCGGTGCTAACGGTGGACGAGAAAGATTTCCGCATTTATCGGCGAAATGGACGGGATGTGATTCCCATCGTGTGCCCGCCTCGGAACTGATTCGAAGCAGGGACGGGGCGGAGTCCGTCACGACACGAGCAAGAAATCCCCTACTTGCGACTACGCGCCCCATCCTTTTACAAATTCCACCAAACTGCGCAACGCGATTCCCGACGGGCCTTTGGCGATCCAGGGTTTGCTTTCTTCCATCCAGGCGGTCCCGGCGATGTCGAGGTGGATCCACGGCGTGTCTTCGGCGAACTCTTTCAGGAACATGGCGGCGAAAATTGCGCCTCCCCAACGACTGCCGGCATTCGCCATGTCGGCTATGTTGGATTTGATCGTTTCCTTGTATTCATCGTCGAGCGGAAGACGCCACATCTTTTCGCCGGCTTGTTTGCTGGCCGCTGCGAAGCGGTCGTACATGTTTTCGTCACTGGCAAAGATCCCGGCGTTCACATAGCCGAGAGCTACGACGACCGCGCCTGTCAGGGTGGCGGCGTCCACGAGATGGGTGCAGCCGAGTTGGCGGGCGTAGCTGAGGCCATCGGCCAGAATCAGGCGCCCTTCGGCGTCGGTGTTGATGATTTCGATGGACTTGCCGGACATGGCAATCTGCACGTCTCCCGGCTTTTGGGCCTTGCCGGACGGCATATTTTCCGTGGCGCAGATCACCGCCGTGACTTTCACTTTGGGCTTGAGCAGGGCGATGGCGCGCATGACGCCGATCATGGTGGCGGCTCCGGCCATGTCGTATTTCATTTTCTCCATGCCGTCCGCTGGTTTGATGGAGATGCCGCCGGTGTCGAAGGTGACGCCTTTGCCGACTAGTCCGAGGTGAACTTTGTCAGCCGCGCCTATGGGATCGTAGCGGAGAACGATCAGCGCGGGGGGTTCGTCGGAACCCTGGGCGACTCCCCAGAACGCTCCCATCTTTAATGATTTAATTTTGTCGGCGCCATAGGCTTCGCAGCTCAGGCCGACTTCGGCTGCCATTTTCTTCGCGCGGTCCGCCAGTATGTTCGGCGTCATACGATTGGACGGTTCGTTGATGAGGTCGCGCGCGAAGTCCTGCGACTCGGCAATGATGCGTCCGGCTTGCATGGCCACTTCCAGGGCTTTTGCATCGCCGGATGCGACGATGGTGATGGCTTCAATCTTCTTGTCGTTTTCCTTGCGATCGCTCTTGTAGTATCCGGGCTCGAAGTTGCCGACGACCGCGCCTTCGACGATCGCGCGCACACCGTCGGCTGGGGCGATTCCGTTCTCGGGGAGAATCAAAGCAAAGCTCCGGATACTTTTCCCTTTCAGCGTTCTCACCGCGGCGCCCGCGAGCTTGCGCAGTTCGGCATCTGAAAAATTCCTGGCCTTGCCGCCACCGATGAGGAGCAGGCGTTTTGCTTTCAATCCTGCGGGACGATGCAGCAACGTAGTTTCGAAAATCTTGCCCGTGACTTCGCCGCTCGCAATCACGTCTTTGGCCGCATCGCGCACGGCGGCATCAGCGGATTCGACGGCGAGGGCCGGTTTATCTTTTTCGCCTCGGTCGACTACTACTGCGACCAGGCATTCGGTTTCCAGTTGCGAAGGGGCAGAGGAAGAAAGGTTTGTATTCATGTTGGAATATCTTCAGTATCCACGGTGAGAGGGGGAATGCGCAACCCTGCGGTGGACCGTTGCTGGGGCAGAGACGTAAGAGAACAGGAAACTTATCCAGCTATTGCAGCTTTGCGTACTCAGCCTTAGCTTCTTTCAATACAGAAATGTCAGGATCGGCATTCTTCCAGAGCGTGAGGAACTCCTTATAAGCCGCCAGTGCCCGGACGCGTGCCGCATCGGCATCCGCTCCCTGCGAGGTCTTCGTTTCGAGAACATTCGCGCGAGCCACGCCCAGATGTGCCAACGCTCCCGTCCAACAGTTCCAGACAATGCCGTTGTGGTCGAGAATTTTCTGAAACTCCGCGGCTGCCTCGCTTCCCCGTTTGTCTGCCAAATACGCCTCGCCGCGTACATACACCGGATAGAGGCAGGACGTATTGTTGATGAACAGTAATTCCCCTAATTCGATGGGTGCGGCAGATTGCAAGGCATTCAGGGCAACAGCCGGGTCCTTTTTGTGGAGCGCCAGTTGCGCCCGAATCGCCGGCAGCCAAAGCCCCTGCATCTGCGTATCAAGCGGAAAGCGCTTGCCCAGGTCTTGAGCCATGGACTCGGCTCGCGCCGTATCGCCCGCTATTGCAAATGCAAGCGCGGTTTCGGCTTCCGCTCCCGGACTCGCAGGAGCAAGCTTGAGAGCTTCTGCCGCCCGCTGCCGAGCTTCCCCGGGATTGCCGAAAGCCGCTTCCGCGATAGCCGTATTCGCTTGCCATATCGCCCCATTTTCCTTGCTGTCCGCCCGGATGGCGGAATTCACCGCCCGCTTGGTAAGTTCCCGCGCCTTGCGGACATGACCCGCGTAAGTCTCTGTGTCAGATGCCAGCGCCAGTCCGATGTTCTCATGCTCGGGCTTACTCGCATACCACTGTTCCTGTTCCGCCATTGTCGCCGAGTCCTGTTCCAAAAACGCAAGACCATAAACGATATTGTGGAAGATGTAATGCTCTATTTTTCGATCCGGAGCTTGCCGTAGGATCTGCTTCGCTTCGTCGAAGCGTTGCAAGGCGAGCATGGTGGCAGCGAAGTTTTCGGACGAAGATACCTCACCCGGTGAAAGGTGCAATTCCCGACGTTGGGATTCCGCAGCTTTCTCATACTCTCCCCGTTCGTCATACACCGTACCCAAATCGCTGTCCGCCCGGTTATCCCGCGGATAACTTTCGCGCTCCTGCTGATAGGTTTCTACCGCTTTGTCCAACTCGCCGGTTACATTCAGATAGTAGTCTGCGGTGATCGCCAGCTTTTCGCGATCGCTGGCATGCTCTCGTAACTCGAACGCCTTGGCATAGTATTTGCTGGCCCGCCCAAGTTGTTCGGTACTCGAGTAGTCATCGCCCAATCCCCTGTAGCCCATGGCAAAGTTTGGATCAAGCTCGATGGCCCGCTGATCGAAAGGTATGGCGGCAACATGTCCCTTTTCGCTGGAAGCCTTTCTGGCCATGCTGTAGGCTTTCAGCGCCTCGAGCGAAGACGTAGTGGCTTGTTCGAGCGGAACATCGAACTTTTGCACCGTAGCCAACGACTCACCCAGTTCACCGCGCAACCTGGATGTCGCCTCGCCCAGCGCGGTCAGTACCTTTTCCTTGGAGGCGGCCGTTATTTGCTCCTCAGCCAGTGTGTCGCCACTCTGGCAGTTCACTGCTTTCAATCCCAGCACATACTCACTGCCCAGGCTGGCCACTGATCCGCTCAGATAGACTTTGCTGCCTGTCCGTTGGCAAACTTCGCGAGCTACCTCGAATGTAAGTTTTGTGCCCGCCGGACGCGTCATCTGTTGCAAAGTCTTCGCAACTTCGCTGTCTGCGAGCACATTCAGGAAGGGCGATTGCCGTAGCGAGACAGTGAGCGCCGTCTTCAAAGTATCGTCGAGCACCGCATCTCCCGTGCTGTTAGAAAAATCAGCAAGAACAATCGTGTCTTTCTCCGTTAGCCGTTTGCTCGTCTGACGAGAGCGATAATAAATTCCGCCTTCGATCAGAGAGATCACCAGCAATGCCGCAATCAGCGCCGGAAACACGGTCTTTCTGAGTCGTGTCCGTCGCGCTTTGCTGGCTGAAGTCTCCGCCGCCGCGACGCTGGCCGAGGTGTGGCGTGAGACAGGGCCAGAACCCTGGCCAGGAAATGTCCCCGAGATTGCAGCCGGAACCTGCCCGCTCTCGGTGTCGCGCTTGAGCCGTTGCAGATCGGCTCGCATCTCCGAGGCATGCTGGTAGCGTAGATTGCGATCTTTCTCCAGGGCTTTCCCGACGATGGCGTCGAGCTGAGGAGAGATCTGCGCGTTCCACTGACTGGGCAGTCCTGCTGCTTCGTGAAGGATCGCACCATACGTGGCCCCCGTAGTGTCCCGATCGAAAGGCATGCGGCCGCTTGCCATCTCGTAAAGCGTCACTCCGAAAGAAAAAAGGTCGGTCCGTTCATCGAGAGTTTTGCCAGCCACCTGTTCCGGCGACATGTAGCTCACCGTACCCAGAGTCATGTTGTTGGTGGTGAGGTCTTTCTCGGCAACCGTGGGATCGTCAGAACCTGAACCCGAACTCGATTCTCGCTTTGTGCCCGCATCCGTCCTTTTTGCCAGCCCGAAGTCGAGGACCTTGGCATGTCCCCGTTTGGTGATGAAGATATTCGCGGGTTTTATATCTCGATGAATAATTCCCGCGGCATGAGCCGCATCCATTGCGTCGGCAATCTCAATGGAGAGCGACAACAGCACATCGTTTTCCAGCGGACGCCCGGCGATGCGGTACTTCAGCATTACGCCATCCAGATACTCCATGGCAATAAACGCCTTGCCGTCCTGCTCACCGATGTCATAAATCGTGCAGATATTAGGATGGTTCAGCGCCGACGCAGCCTGCGCTTCCCGCCGAAAGCGGGCAAGAACATTCGGATCGCGAGCAACGTCCTCAGGCAGGAATTTAAGGGCGACAAAACGCTGAAGCCGGGTGTCCTCAGCTTTGTAGACAACACCCATCCCGCCGCCGCCCAGTTTCTCGATGATGCGGTAATGCGAGATAGTCTGGCCAATCACTACGGCATCTTACGAGGTGGAAATACGCAGGTCAATGAAACGCAGGGAGTTGCTGGCGGTCAAGCAAGACTCTCCTGGAAAGACTGTGATTTCCCCTACGCCCGTTGGGTGGAGTGAAGGCGGTGGTTTGCACACGCGCAACTCTGTGGCGAGGAGGAAAGCAAATTTTCAAGCGTATTCTGAATGTCGATCCCCTTTGCGAGTTTACGAGTTATGGAGCAGCCGAAGTGGCCTTCGCTTCAAAGAACGGCTTCACGGGGATAGTTACCGATCCGAGAGCCCCAGAGCCGGCGTCGCTCACCACAACCCGTATTTCGGCGGCTTGAGGATTCGCGATCATGTGGTGTTCCAGCACCATTCCTGTCTTGGCCAGAGACTCGTATTGCGCCTGCGGAAGCTTTAGGTCAAGGTGCTGCTTATCGGCGGCGAGAATTTTTCCCGACGAATCACGCTGAAGAAAGAGCAGATCGACGCTCCCCTTTTGCTGGTCGTGAGAGTCTTGCAGCAGCAGTTGCTTGGGATCGATGGCAATCCGCAATTGGAGGTTGCGCGCGGAAAGCGGGTCGATTGGTTTGCCCTCAACAACCATGTAAAGAGTGGTTGCTTCGAGCGGGCTCACAGCAGCTTCATGCAGCGCCGCGTCGATGTCTTTTTCGCTTTCTACGCGATAAGCCGACGCAATGTAGCCTTTGCGATAGCGCACGTGCGCGCCTTCTGTCTTCACCCGGATCTTAATTTCATGGAACTTGCCGTTCCATTTCCCGTGATCGGGATAGAAGCCGATTGTGTAGCCGTGGCGGCCGTCGTCCATGGCGCGGTGCATGGCGTCGCTAAGATTGTTCGTGCCGAAAAAAGCCACGCCGCCGGTGCGATCCGCCAGAAGCCTGGACGAATCGCGAGACTCCTGTTCTTTGTTAAGCATGAAAGTATCTTGCGAAGTGGTGGCGCTCCGTTTGTCAGAACTGGTAGTGGGTTCTAATTCGACTCCGCGGGCGTCGACCGTATAGATCGCCATATTGGCCCGATTCAGAGCCAGGGTCGCGCGGTTTATTTCGGGTTCGAGCGACTCGTATTCGCGATCCGCACGAATCAGTTCGTTGGTAGAGTCGCCGCCACCTACCGGTGAATGTTGTCCCATACCGAGCGATGTTCGAGGATCGTGTGCGCCTCCTGCCGTAAGGTTGGCCATGTCAGTTCGCCCAATGGTTGCCGTCCCGATCTGTATGGGAAATCCGGCTGACACCCAGATCAAGCTCTTCGGGCCGGGTATCGCGGCAACATGATCCGCAATGGCTTCGATTGCGCCCGTGGTCGTGCCCGCGCGATCCGTTGCGTTCTGGTCTGAGATCATCCCATTGGCGTTGTTCAACGCGTTTTGAAAGCCCAGCCAATCCGGATCGCCGGTCATGCCAACCAAATCGACCTTATCGGTGTTGGAAGCGTCGTAGGCACCAGACTCATTGGGAGAGAAATGGCTCGCGGCGCTGACAAGAGCGGAAATATCCTGGGTGAATTCGTGCAGAACCATGAGTTGGCTAGTCAGACCGTAGATCGCGACGTGGTCTTGCGGCTTAAGCGTTTGCAGAAAACTGAGGATGTGCCTGCGAACATAGATCAGGTCGGGGCCGGAAGTGTTGAGCGCATCAAAAAGGATGATCGTTACACTGCCTGGGTCTTCGCCTTTCAGATCATAGCGGTTGGTAAAAACATTGTTGGGCAATGGATGAGCGGGCTTGGCCAAGGCCGGGGTCTCGGCGGAAAACACGGCGATTTTCTGCGGCTTGCCTTCATCCAAGACGGTAAAGTCCTCGCTCTTGAGGCCGGCGATGGGCTGGCCCTTGTTGTCCTGAACTATGACTCGGACTTGAACCAGCCGCGTCGTGGAGCGGATGACGAATGGTTCTTTAGACGGTGTGGCGTTCGAACTTTCCGGCGCTTGCGGCGCGGCAGCCAGGGAAAGAGACAAAATCGAAAGGCCGAGAATGGCTGAACGCGCGAGCATGAGAGCCTTTGGGGAGTGCGATTACCAATACGATACCTGAATCGGCTCAGGGTGATTGCGGAAAAAGTCGAATCCTTATTCCCAGTCACAAAAGGGGGCGTGTAATTTTGATGATTTGCGGTAATCGCTGAAGCGATACCCTGATACGAATCGCGAGCTTTTTCGCGGTACACTTTGAGTGTTGAGGTCTGAGGCATGTTCCTAGAACTTGCCAAGCCGGTGGCCTTCGTCTTCTGCATACTCTCGTTGTATGCCCTTTTCTATGCGGCGTTCCTGAATCCGGGAAGCGATCTGGATCAGACGATTTATGACTCGCTGATTATGCTGGCGGTGTCCGCCGAAGTCTCCCTTGTCAGCGGATTGATTTTTCGCGGCCCGGCGTCAAATACGGGATACAGCAGTCAGCGGCTCTCCGCCACGCTTCCCGTGCGAATGTTCTGCTGGGCCTCGCTCACTATGCTTGTTCTTTTTCTGGTTGTCTCGTACCTGGAGACCGGTGTTTTCTACAGGGATGTCCGCTTTGGTGTTTGATGGAGCGTCACGACGCCGCTGAGAGGGATCAGTTCTCTTAGACTCGAGTCTTTCTCGCTTTGGCGAAAGATGGCCAACTAGAGCGCTATGCCTGTTTCCTTCCCCGTATTGCCTCGCGGGATTCCTTATCGGCGGTGCGGCGGCGTTCGGTCTCGCGTTTATCCCAGAGCTGTTTGCCCTTGGCCAGTGCGAGTTCCACCTTGATCTTGCCATTTTTGAAATACAAGCGGGTGGGGATGAGGGTAAGTCCCTTTTGCTGGGTTTTGCCGATCAACTTGCGAATTTCTTCTTTGTGAATCAGGAGCTTGCGGGTGCGGAGGGCCGCGTGATTGGCAGAGTTTCCATGGTCATAGGGCCCGATATGGCAGTTGAGGAGCCAGAGTTCGCCATCCTTGATAAGACCGTAGGCGTCCTTAAGGTTGACGGTTCCGGCGCGGACGGATTTCACCTCGGTTCCTGCCAGAACGACCCCAGCCTCGAATTTTTCAAGCAAGAAGTAGTTATGACCGGCGTTCCTGTTTACGGCGGCGTCTCTTTCGCCGGAGGCAGTGGGCTGCCGGCGGGGATTCTTCTCCCGATTGGGCTGGGTTTGGTGGGCGGTCTGCTTGGCCATTGCCGATAAAGAAGCTGCAAAGAAAGTAACACGAGAGGCAGCTTGCGGGGCCAGGGGAGCGGCGTGAGCGGCCGGCGTCTTCGTGAAACCCCGGCTCGCCAGACCACTAGGGGACCCTTTGGTACACGTACTATTGAGTGTAAACACCGACGTACCAACCACTTCGGGAGCAAGTTGCAGCAATGTTATACTGGGATTTCCCCGGTGCTTTGTACCTGTAACGGCCCTGGCATACCCGGCCGGTTTGGTTTTCTTGGGTGCCTGATAGTAGTTAGTTTTGGCTTGGTTGGTGAGTCTGGGCCGGTTTCCCCCGCCGGCGAGAAAGATTTTCATTGAGGATTGTTTGATGAGACGCCTGATCCATCCGGCTCTGTTTGTTCTGTTGCTCCTCTGTTTAAGGATGCCCGTTCTTGCCCGTGCCGACTCCGCCAAAGGACTGTACGAGAAGGGCCAGGAGGCCGAAGCGCGGCAGAGCTACGTACAGGCCTTCGATTACTACAAGCAGGCCTACAATCTAAAACCCAAAGACCTGAGATATCGAACTGCGTTCGAGCGCACGCGCTTTCTGGCGGGTTCGGCGCGGGTGCACCAGGGGCAGATTCTGCGCGACGGCGGCAAACTCGACGAGGCGTTGGCCGAGTTCCAGAAGGCGATGGAAACGGATCCATCTTCGTTCATCGCGCTGCAGGAACTCAAGCGGACGCAGCAAATGATCCGGGATGAGCAGAATCCACAGCCGCAGGCTACGGCTTTAACTCCTTTGCGGAAACGATTAGAAGGGGCGCAAGGTCCGGTGGAGTTGGCTCCGATTTCGAACGTGCCGATCACGCTTAAGGTCACAGAAAAATCGAACGTGATCTATGAGACGGTGGCCAAGTTGGCTGGCGTGAACGTGCTTTTCGACCCTGACTACACCCCACGCCAGGTACGCATCGAACTGAACGGCGTGACGCTGCAAGACGCGCTGGAAATTATTTCGTTTGAGACTAAAACTTTTTGGCGTCCGGTGACGCCCAACACAATTTTTGTGGCGCAAGACAATCCTGCAAAACGCAAAGAGCTGGAACAAAACGTCATTAAAACTTTTTATCTTTCGAATCTTTCCCAGCCGACCGAACTGCAGGATGTAGTCAATGCAATGCGCACCATCCTCGAAGTCAGCCGCATTCAGCAGTTGCCTTCGCAGGGAGCGATCGTAGTGCGCGGCACGCCCGACCAGATGGCGCTGGCGCAGAAACTGGTGGACGATCTCGATAAGGCGAAGCCCGAAGTGTTGATCGAAGTAGCGGTCATGCAGATCAGCCGCGACAAGGCGCACACTTTGGGAATCAACCCTCCAACCAGTGTTACTGTAGCGCTCCAGCCCAACGTCAACACCACTCCCACGACCACCACTACGGGAACGACTACGACTTCTACGGCAAATACCAGCGGTCTAAGCCTGAATACACTCGCGGACCTCAATGCTACCGATTTCCAGGTGACGATACCGCAGGCGACGGCTACGGCGCTCGCGACCTCCAACGATACGAAGATCATCCAGAACCCGCAGATTCGCGCGCTTGACGGCCAGAAGGCTTCACTGAAGATCGGCGATCGCGTGCCGGTGGCGACTGGTTCGTTCCAGCCCGGAATCGGCGGCGTCGGCATTAACCCGTTGGTTAATACTCAATTTCAATACCTTGATGTCGGAGTCAATATCGACATCACGCCGCGGGTGCACGCCGGACGGGAAGTTTCGTTGAAGCTGACCATGGACGTGTCGGCGGTGGACTCTTATGTGAGCATCGGTGGCATCAGCCAGCCCGTCATTGGCCAACGCAAAATCGAGAATGAGATCCGTTTGAAGGATGGCGAAGTCAGCCTGCTGGGCGGCATGATGCAGGATTCGAGGACAAAGGCGATAAGCGGCCTGCCCGGTCTTGCCTCCATCCCTATTCTGAAATATCTGTTTTCGCAGGATACGAGCGACCACTCGACAAGCGAAATCGTATTCGTCCTGATTCCTCATATTATTCGTTCGCTGGATACATCCCATGGCAGTGAGGACATGCTCGACGTGGGTACCGCCAATGCACTGACGCTGAGAGTGGCACCGAAACCGGCGCCAGCAGCGGCTACACCGGCTCCAGGGTCACAACCCGTGCCGGGACCCGGCTCGCAGCAGTCGCCGACGCCGATGCCCCAGACCCCTGGTGCGCCGGGTCAGCCTTCTCAGAATCCGGCACCTCCGAGTCAAGCACCCCCGAATCAGCCAAGCCCCACTGCCGGAGGAGGAACGTTTCTATTTGATCCACCGACATTGAGTCAGCCCAAGGGATCTACGTTCACGGTGAATGTCATGCTTTCCGGCGGGCAGAATGTGTATTCGGTGCCGGTGCAACTTAACTACGATCCGAATCAGTTGTCGGTCGTAAACGTTTCCAACGGCGGATTCCTGTCGCAGGATGGGCAAGCGGTGGCATTAGTGCATCGCGACAATCCTGACACGGGCACGCTGCAAGTGACAGCCACGCGGCCCCCGGGAGCGGGGGGTGTTTCGGGACAAGGCGCGGTGATGACCATCACGTTTATGGCGAAGGGATCGGGCCAGTCGGCGTTGACCATTACGCGCGGCGGAGCACGAGATCCGGCGATGCAGCCGATTGCGATGAACGGAGCGCAGGCGGCAGTTACGATTCAGTAGGGGAAGTTCTCAGTTCCCGGTTCTCAGTTCCGAGTGGGAATCCGGCTGGGTTTACTGAGAACTGAGAACTGAGAACTGGAAACCGATTGATGAAGCAGTTGATAAAAATGCGGGAAGGCCGCTCGGAGCGTTTTCGACGGCAGCACGGGTTTACGCTGATCGAACTGATTGTTGCTACCACCATTTTGGCCATTTTGGTGGGAGCGGCGGTTCCGGTGGCGAAAACCACTCTGTATCGCGCGCGCGAAGAAGAGTTGCGCCAGGACCTGTGGATGATCCGGGACGCTATTGATCGATATAAGGATGCTGCCGACAAAGGTGGATTCCAGACCAAGGTGGGGAGTGAAAACTATCCTCCGGATCTCGATACCCTGGTTACAGGCGTGGACGTGGCCGGAAAGAAATTGAAGTTTCTGCGCCGGATTCCTGTCGATCCCATGACCAAACAGGAATGGGGAATGCGCTCGTTGCAGGATGAGAAGGATTCTGATTCCTGGGGCGGGCAAAATGTGTTCGATGTTTACACCAAATCCGACCAAAGCGCGCTGGATGGCACGAAGTACAAGGACTGGTAGATGAAATCCAGATCCGAAACCCGCAGTCTCGCAGTCCGCGGCGCCAAACTCCGCAATAGGGGTTTTACGCTGATTGAGATGGTCGTCGTGATCAGCATGATCCTGATTTTGCTGGCAATCGCGCTGCCCATGTACAACCGGAGCATCACGCATGCTCGGGAAGCCAGGCTTCGCCAGGATCTTGCAACGCTCAATAAAGCCATCGAAGAGTACTCGCTCGATAAGAAGAAAGCGCCGATGTCGCTTGACGATCTGGTGCCTGGATATATCAAGGTCATTCCCGATGACATCACCGGCAGCAGCACAACCTGGGTCACTGTGCCGGAGGAGTCCGAACATGCAATGGATCAAACCCAACTAGGGATCAAGGGCGTCCACAGCGGATCCGAAGAGATTTCCACCAAAGACAATCCGTATTCGAGTTGGTAGGTTACGAGATGAGCAGCACAGGCACAGGGCGGAATCGCGGATTCACGCTGATCGAGATGATGGTGGTGATCAGCATCATTTTGATTCTCCTGGGCGCAGCTATGCCCATCTACAGCCACAGTATCCGCCGCGCGAAAGAAGAGAGTTTTCGCCAGAGCCTGGCCACGCTGAATCGGATGATCATCCAATACACTTTGGACAAACAAAAGCCTCCAAAGTCGTTGCAGGATCTGAAGCAGGCCGGATACATCAGGGAAGTTCCCAACGACATTACCGGGAGCACCGATAGCTGGGTGCTAGAGCCGGCGGACGCGATCATGTCACTGGATCAAAAAGAAACGGATGGCATTATCGGAGTCCACAGCGGCTCCAACCAGATTGCGGGCGACGGCACCGAATATTCCACGTGGTAGACAGAGTGTGGTGGAAAACGGGCGTCCCGCCCTTTTCCCACTGAGAAAATTGTTTAGGACGGGACGGGGACGCCCCGTCGCTCCATTTCTCCGTTGCTCCATTGCTTCATCAATCCATCGTTCGGATTTTCTGATACCTTATCGGTTCACTTTTCTGGAGGTGAGCTTGGATTCTCTTAATCGGCTGCAGCCCCTCGCGTTGCTGGTGATGCGCCTCGTTCTGGGAGCGATCATGATTGCTCATGGCTATCACAAGGTGTTTGGTGGATTCCATCATCACATGGAGATGGTAGGTTCACTCGGTCTTCCGCGCTGGCTGGCGTATCTCTCCGCGGGAACGGAGTTCTTCGGCGGAATTGGAATCGTGCTCGGATTATTCACGCGCTTCTTCTCGCTTGCCTTCGTGATTGAGATGAGCATCGCTATCTGGAAAGTGCATTTCAAAAACGGGCTAATGGGCAACGGAGGATTTGAATTTCCTCTGGCCCTGGTGGCGATTGCGTTTGCGCTGCTTTGTTTTGACGGCGGGCCATGGGGATTTAATTTCGGGAAGAGCGCGGGCGCTTCGGGCAAAGCCAGGAAAGTGTAATTGCAGTTGTCCCTCAGTGACTTGACGTGGGCTTGGCGTTTACCGAGCGCTGAAGCGCTGGGCTAAATTTAGCCGCTCCTCCGGGGCTGTATCGAGAGTTCGACAGAGACGGGCAAGCCCTGTCTCTACGGGGTGAGTGAGAGCACAGCGGGGAAGTGACAGCAGAAGTGCCGAAAAGCAGCCGATTCCTGGAGGCTGAGAGCTGATATCTAAGAGCTAAAGGCTAAAAGCTAAGCGCTAAAAGCTGAACTTAGAACTCAGCTAATTCCTTCATCGCCCGGAACAGATCGCTGGCTTGCGGCAGAATCGCGTCTTCAAGAATTGGCTGATACGCGACGAAGGTATCTGTCGCTGCGATTCGCTTTACCGGGGCATCGAGATGATGGAAGAGTTTGTCGGCGATGCGGGCGGCGATTTCGGCGCCGTATCCCCAACTCAGTGAGTCTTCGTAGGCGATTAACGCGCGGTTCGTCTTCTTCACCGACGTGGCAATTGCTTCCCAATCAAATGGGCTGAGGCAGCGCAGATCGATCAGTTCGACGCTAACGTGATGCTCGCGCTCGAGTTTTTGCGCGGCTTGCAGTGCGCGCGGAACCACCGCTCCATAGGTAATCACCGTGAGATCGGTCCCTGGTTGCACGATATTCGCTTTTCCGAATGGGACCATGTAGTCGGGGCCGGGATAGGCTGCTCGTCCGTAGGTTTCGCGGTAGAGGCGTTTGTGTTCCAGGAACAAGACCGGGTCATCGCAGCGGATTGCAGTGCGCAGCAGGCCCGCGGCATCGAGCGCGTTCGATGGGAAGACAACTCTCATTCCCGGTGTATGGGTGAAGATGCTCTCGCCACATTGCGAGTGGTAAATCGCGCCGCCCGTCAGATAGCCGCCAATCGCCACGCGAACTACGAGCGGCGCCGAGAATGCGTTGTTCGAGCGCCAACGGATGGTGGGAAGTTCATCGCGCAGTTGCATCATCGCTGGCCAGATGTAATCGAAGAACTGGATCTCAACGACCGGTTTCATCCCGCGCGTTGCCATGCCGGTGGCGCGGCCAACGATATTGGCCTCGGCCAGGGGAGAATTGAACACGCGATCGGATCCGAATTCGATTTGCAGGCCTGAAGTCAGTTTGAAGACTCCGCCTTTACCTTTGATCAGCTTCTGCTTTAAGTATTCTTCGCGGCTGGCGTCGGCGACGTCTTCGCCGAAGATGACGACGCGTTCGTCGCGGCGCAGTTCATCGCGCAGCGTGGAGTTGATGAGGTCCGCCATGGTTTTGGGCTGAGAGGCGGCCGAGCGCTTGCCATCCGCCATCGTCTCAACCGCGGCAAAGGCTGGATGCGTATCGAACGCCGCCGATGTGGGATCCAGATCGGGTGAGTATACGTAGTTGTAAATCGTTTCCGGCTGCGGTATTGGAGCCGCTAGCGCGCGGTCGGCGTCGGCCTGGATCTGTTCCTCAATCTCCTTCTCGATTTTGTTGATTCCATTCTCATCGAGGATGCCTTCGCGCAGCAGGAACATCTGCAGACGCGGCACCGGATCGCGAGTTGCATCGGCCTGGCGTTCGGCCTCAGGCCGGTAGAGTTTCTCGTCGTCGGAGAGCGAATGCGAATAAGGGCGGATTACATGAGCGTGGACAAATGCCGGACCATGGCCTCCACGGCAGTGTTCGGCCGCACGTTTGAACGCCGCATAGGCGATAACCGGATCAGTGCCGTCAATTTCCTCGAAATGGAAGTTGGGAAAGCCGGAAACGAGGCGTGAGATGTTGCCGCCGGAGGTCTGCACTTCCACGGGGACGGAAATGGCGTAGCCATTGTCCTGGACACAAAAAATTACTGGCAGACGGCGGTTCGAGGCGGTGTTCAGCGCCTCCCAGAATTCGCCTTCGCTGGTGGTGCCATCGCCCAGCGAGACATACGTGACTTCATCGCCCTGAAACTGGACATCTTTGAACTGGCGGTAATCGCCATCCGCTTTTTTTGCGGCCTGTGGATGCTTGCTGAAGTAGCGGCCAGCTTCGGCGCATCCCACGGCTTGCAGAATCTGAGTGCCGGTGGCGGAGGACTGCGTAACTACGTTGAGATGTTTGAACGCCCAGTGGGAAGGCATCTGCCGGCCGCCGGAACTGGGATCGTCGGCTGCTCCGACGGCGCCAAGTAGCATTTCATAAGGAGTCGCACCCAGCCCGAGACACAATGCGCGGTCGCGGTAATAAGGATAGAACCAGTCGGAGGCGGACCTCAATGCGAAGGCAGCCGCAACTCCCAGGGCTTCATGGCCAGCGCCCGAGATCTGGAAGAAGACCTTCTGCTGGCGCTTCAACATGATCTCGCGATCGTCGACGCGCCGCGAGGTGAACATCACGCGGTACGCATCAATCAGTTGCTGACTGGTCAGGCCTTGATAGGACTTCGCCTTCTTGGAAGCGTTGCCGTCGTTCAGCTTGGGATCGACTTTGGTCGTGGCCATTCTGTGCCGTTCACTCCAGGGCGATCTGCCGGGTTTTATTGTAAACGCGACCGGCCTGTGAAGAAACAATAACTCCTCAATATCTTGAGCGCCTTCTCGACCGTCACGTGGTGGCCTCCGTGGGACGACCCATTCCGGCTGGAGTTAGCTACCCATCGTATATTCTGGATATTCATGATTCGTTTCCTGCGCCGGTTCGATCCGCCTCGTATCCGCCTGCTGGTGTTTGATCTCGATGGCACGTTGGTTGATTCGCGGCTAGATTTAATTCATTCCGTGAATGCGACGTTGCGGCATCTGGGCCGTCCTGAGCTCGATGGCGACGTCATTGCCAGCTACGTTGGAGATGGCGCACCCGCGTTGGTGCGCCGCGCTCTGGGCGACACGGACGACGAGAAGTTGCTGCAAACGGCTCTCGATTATTTTCTTGGATATTATCGCCTGCACAAGCTTGACCACACCACGGTTTATAAGGGGATTCCGGAAGCGCTGGCGGCTTTGGCCAAGCCGCCCATCCAAACTCAACGAGACGGATTTCATCGCCAAATGGCGGTGCTGTCGAACAAGCCCGTGAATCCGTCGCGCGATATTGTGCGGGCGCTGGGATTGGCCGATTTCTTTGTCCGCATATATGGCGGCAATAGCTTTGCCACGAAGAAGCCCGATCCGCTCGGAGTGCGAACCATTCTCGAAGAAACCGGGGTAGCGGCGGCAGATGCGCTAATCATCGGCGACTCGTCGATCGATGTTTTGACGGGGCGTAATGCGGGGTTGTGGACTTGCGGCGTGACTTACGGATTTGCTCCCCATTCGCTGCAAGAAGTGCCTCCGGATGTGCTCGTTGACAATCCGATCGAGCTAGGAGAGTTGTTCGGGTAGCGGCGGGTGAATTTCTTTCTAACTTAATTCAGTTTCGCGTACTCCGCCTTGGCTTCCTTAAGGATGGGGATGTCGGCATCGGCATCTTTCCATAGGGCCAAGAAGTCCTGGTAGGCCACTTTTGCTTTTGTCGCATCCCCGATCATCACAAGCGCCCTGCCGAGACCCAGCTTAGCTAGCGAATGCTCGGGAGCGGTGGGGACGATTGCGCGGTGGTCGACTATCTTCTGAAATTCGGCGGCCGCTTCCGACCCGCGCTTTGCGTGAAGATAGGCCAAGCCTCGGACATAGATGGCTATGGGGAATTCGACCGTACCCAATTCATAAGGTGTCGCAGACTGTATGGATTGGGTGACCGCGTCGGCGCTTTTCGTGTTGATTCCGATCAAAGCCCGCACAACAGGAATATTCACCTGATGCAGCAGTGTGTCGTCTGGGAAGCGGTGGCTTAAGTCGTCTGTGATGATTTCGGCGTGGTTGACATCTCCGGTCATGGCCAGCGCGACGTCCACGAATGTCAGATTGGTGCGGGCATTCGCCAATGCGGAACTGGATGCGGCCAGCTCTTTTGCTTTCGAGTTATTTCCCACTTCAGCTTGTGTAACCGCGAAACCGGCTCGCGTATCCGCCGTCGTTTCCTTAAAACCCATTCGGTCGCTGACTTGCCCCGAGCGATCGATAAATTCCGCAGCTTTTTGCATTTGCCCGTGCGATGCAGCGGCAGCGGCAGCGTCGATAAGTAACAGGTATTCGCTGGGTTTGCCTTCTGCCCACTTCATCTCCTTACTCATCCCTTCGGCGTCGCCAGTCAAGAAAGCCAGTTGATAGGATTCTTCGTGGATGAAAAGGTTATCCGCCTTGGCGGCGACCGCTTGTTGAAGAACAGACCGCGCTTCTTCTAAGCGGTTCAAAGCCATGTAGGATGTTGCCGTGTGGGCGTAACCGAAGGGCGCGCCTGGTTCAAGGCGGGTGAACTCGGTGCCCAGTGGGATCGCTTTATCGAACCGTCCATAAAAAAGGGCGTTTTGCAGAGCCAGGTTGGCGTAGGCGCTGGAGTCATTTGGATAAGCCTTGACGGCCGATTCCAGGGCTTCGGAGTCCTTCTCGATATTTCCCGTTGACGTATAAAAATGATCGGTAATATAAAACCGTTCGCGCTCGCTGACTCGTTCCCGCAGATCGAACGCCTTTTTGGCAGAGTCGACGGCGCGATTCTCCTCGCCGAGATTGTTGTAGATGGCCGCCAGGCGCGCATAAGCCATGGCAAAATTCGGATCTAACTCGACCGCATGCTGAAACAGAGGGATGGACTCTGACTCGCCGCCGCCGTTTCGCATCTCATCGGCGGCGGCATACGCTTTCAAAGCTTCGAGTGACGAAGTGGTTGCCTCGGTCACCGGCGTATCGAATTTCTGAATAGACGCCAGCGACTCTCCCAGCTTTCCGCGCAGGCTTGACGCTGCTTTGCCTACAGCCGCCAGGACCGCTTCTTTACTCGCAGCCGTCACTTGCTCGCGGGCGAGAGAATCGCCGGTGGCACAGTTGGTAGCGTCGATAGCGACTACATATTGGCTGCCGAGTGCGGCAATCGATCCACTCATCATGGCCTTGATGTGCTCGCGCTCGCAAACTTCGCGCGCCACGGCTCCGGTGACTCGCTCTTCGGGAGTTTTCCCCATAAACTGCAGCGCTTTGCGGATGGTTTGATCGGGCACGATATTGAGATATGGCGACTGCTCCAGTTGCACTGCTAGCGCTTGCTTCAGAGTGCCGTCGAAAACTGGATCGCCGGTGGTGTTGACGAAATCGGCTAGCAGGATGGAGTCTTTTTCCGTCAGTGTCGGCGTAGAGCGCGATCGCCAGTAGAATGCGCCTGCAATGGCCAAGGCTAAAACCACTCCACCCGCAATCATCATGGTTAACAGCGATTTGCGGCTCGCGGGAGCCACGGGCTGTATGGCGACGGGGCTCTGCCCCGTTCTTGAGGAAGAGGAGCGCATTGCGGCAGAATCGTGTGGCGCGGGTGCGCCGGCCCGCGAAGCTGGCACTGACCCGGACGCGGCACTGACACCGCCACTAATTCGTTGCGATGAACCTGCGGCCGCGACCTCATCCGAATCTTCTACATCTTCTACGGCAATTTTCCTACCCGACCCCGAATCCCGCTTCAATCGTTGCAACTCCGCGCGCATTTCGGACGCGTGTTGATAGCGCAGTTCACGATCTTTTTCCAGCGCGCGGTTGATAATCCGTTCCAACTCCGAGGGCATGTCTGGATTTAGCCGAATTGCAGACGTCGGCGCCCGCTCGAGAATCGAATTGAAAATAACTGCTGAAGTGTCTCCACGGAATGGCAGGGCGCCGGTTGCCATCTCGTAGAGCACGGCTCCAAATGAGAACAAATCGCTGCGGGTATCGAGTTCCTTGCCTTTAGCCTGCTCCGGCGACATATACGCCACTGTGCCGAGAGCGGTCCCAGGACTGGTCAGATGCTGCTCATCCATCGTCGCCAGCGTGGCATCTTTTTCGCCGCGGGAAGACAGCACCGATAACTTCGCTAAGCCAAAGTCCAGAACCTTGGCGTGTCCGCGCTTGGTCACGAAGATGTTCGCCGGCTTGATGTCGCGGTGGACAATGCCTTCGGCGTGCGCCGCATCCAGGGCGTCGGCGATTTCGATTCCCAGGGACAATAACTGCTCAGTCTCCAGCGGACGGCCACCGATGAGGTGCTTGAGCGTCACGCCGTCCAGAAATTCCATGGCGATGAAGGCCCGGCCTTGGTGCTCGCCGATATCGTGAATGGTGCAAATGTTGGGATGGTTCAGGGCCGAGGCGGCCTGAGCTTCGCGTTCAAATCTGCTGAGAGCCTGGGGATCTCGCGCGACATCTTCCGGGAGGAATTTCAAGGCGACAAAGCGGCGCAGGCGCGTGTCTTCGGCCTTATAAACGACACCCATGCCGCCGCCACCGAGTTTCTCGATGATGCGGTAGTGCGAGATGGTTTCGCCGATCATTTATTTGCCGACCATTTATTCGCCAATCATGTTCGTCGTTCGCTATTCGCCGATCGCTGCTCGCCGGTCATTGTAGATCGATCATTCGAAGCGAGAATAGCGTACCAGATTGTAGCTCGTGGGGAGCCGGTGAGTGTTATCAGCGGAGTGCTAGGCAACAGCCGCTCAGGAGTGGTTCGGATGTATGATGTACCGTTCAAAACGAAAAAACGGGAAAATCAGGGTGAATAACGAATGACCACGCAGACTGCGGCTCCTCCAGTTCACGTCGGCATGCTGCAATTGTTGAATGGCGCTCACGTTGCCGGTGCCGTTTCCTGTCTTGCCCAACTCGGGATTCCCGACCTCGTTGAGGCTGGCCCCAGATCGGCCGAAGATCTCGCGTCCCAGACCGGAACCGAACCACAGGCTCTTTACCGCCTCATGCGGGCCACCGCCTGTGTGGGAGTGCTGGCGGAGCAGCCTGACGGAACGTTTGCAGAAACGCCGATGTCGGCAGTTTTGCGCAGGAACGCCAAGCCCAGCCTGCGGGCTCTCGCCATCATGGGCGGCAGGGAGTGGCACGGTCGTGGATGGTCGCGGCTGGAATACTGCGTCCGCACCGGCAAACAGGCGCTCGAACAGATTTACGGCGCACACACCTTTGAATATCTGAAGCAGAATCCCGAGGAAGCGCAGATATTCAATGACGCCATGACCGCGCTTTCCACGATTGATAGCCCCGCCGTCGCCGAGGCCTACAGTTTCGACGGTATTAATTCGATGGTAGATGTGGGCGGCGGGCATGGTCTTCTGCTGGCGACAATCCTGGCGAAGAATCCGCATCTGAAAGGCACGCTCTACGAGGTGCCTCACGTCATCGAGGGATGCCGGACCGGACCACTGACGCCTGTAATGGAGCGTTGCACGCTGGAGTCCGGCGATATGTTTTCTTCAGTTCCGGCGGGAGCTGACGCTTACATCATGAAACATATCATTCATGACTGGCCGGACGATCTGTGCGTCAGGATACTGACCGCCTGCCGCAAAGGCGTTAATGCGGGAGGCAAGCTTCTCGTAGTTGATAACGTCATTCACCCCGGCAACCAATTCTCTCCGGGCAAGTTCCTCGATTTGCAAATGCTGATTTTCCCGGGCGGTCGCGAGCGCTCGGAGAGAGAATTTCGCGACTTGTTTGCGGCTGCGGGCTGGCGGTTAACTCGGATCATTCCTACCGCCGCCGCCGACTCCATCGTGGAGGGAATTCCACTTTAGCCCCGACCGGACTTGAGTCTCGCAACACCCACCACAGGGACACCGAGGCACAGAGGGAACCAAACGTTTCAAAAACCCTCAGGGCGTCCGGCTACGCAAGCGTTTTTTACGCGCATCGGGACGAACCTGTGTAAAATGCCACTGCCTTAAAGAAAGCAACTCGTAGTTCAAGTTATTTGTGCGACCCAGGAGGTCAACCATGAAAAGATTTACGGGCTCGGTGCTAGCCCTGTTGTTTTTTGTGCCGGTTGGAATGTCCGGCTTTGCTTTTGCTCAAGAAAAGTCGATGAGTCATATGCCTCCCAAAGTACTGACGATCATGCGGGAGTACACCAAGCCAGGGAAGCCGGGTATGCAGCATGAAAAGGCGGAAAGTTTGTTTGTCCAGGCCATGACGAAGGCGAAATGGCCGACCCACTACATCGCGGTGGAGTCTCTTTCAGGCAAGAACCGGGCGCTGTTTCTCACCGGGTACGAATCCTTTGCCGCATGGGAAAAGGATTTCGCGGCGGTACAGAAAAATCCAATTCTGGCGGCTGCGCTTGATCACGCTGGCGCCGTGGACGGCGAATTATTGAACGAGACCGACCAGGCCGTGCTCACTTTCAGCGAGGAATATAGCCTTCGTCCCGAAGTGGATATCGCGCACGACCGTTATTTCGAAATCTCGCGCTTCCAGGTAAAGCAGGGCCATGACAAGGATTGGGCGGAAATCGTGAAGTTGGTAAAGGCTGCTTATGAGAAGATCCCCGACACACACTGGGACGCTTATCAGTGTGTTTACGGTTTTCCGGACACGACCTACGTCATTTTCAACCCGATGAAATCGGCGTCGGAGATTGACAAAAACTTTGCGGCAGGCAAGCAGTTCGAAGCGGCGATGGGCGAAGAAGGCATGAAGAAGCTCAGCGAACTGTCGGCAGCGGCGATTGAGATCAGCGAGACGAACCTGTTCGCATTTAATCCGCGCATGAGTTACGCATCCGAGGATTGGATCAAGGCGGATCCGGACTTCTGGAAACCGAAGGCCGCCATGGCTCCGGCGGCTGCCAAGAAGCCAGCAGAATAAAGAATTGTTTCTCGAGTCTAACCAACCGCCCTTCAGCCGATGAAGGGCGGTTTTTTTGTCCTGTTCAGCTCGAACGAACCCCTCTGCATCTATTCTCCATCGCGCGATCCTGCTACCGTGGGGTTACGCCGCAATCAGCGGGAGCCGCGTCTCTACGGGAAATTTGGGATGAAGAATGACAGTACTTGGGGTCTGACGCCCGCGGAGCTGCGCAAGTTCCGCGGATTAAGAAGTCCGCATGGCATTCAGCGGGCGCTGGACGACATGCCATATCACCTGGCGGACAGCGCTCGGTCTCCGCGGTGGGTGTTGCGGGAGAATACCTCGCATTGCTATGAGGGAGCGCTGTTCGCGGCCGCGGCGCTGCGCATCATCGGATATCCTCCACTGATTCTCGATCTCGAAGCCGAGCACGACACCGACCACGTGATCGCCGTTTACCGTCATCCTATTGACGGATGTTGGGGTGCGTTGGCCAAATCGAATTACACCGGCTGCCGCTATCGCGAGCCGGTGTATCGATCGTTGCGCGAACTGGCGATGAGTTATTTCGACACGTATTTCAATCTGCGGGGAGAGCGAACCCTGCGAACTTTTTCCCGGCCAGTTCACATGCGCCGTTTCGATTCTCTCCAGTGGATGACGTCAGAGCAGCCAGTCTGGTTTGTGGCGGAGTATCTGCTGACGATTTCTCACTATTCGTTGATCACGCCCGCGCAGGCGAAACGGCTACATCGGCTTGATGGGCGGTCGTTTCGGGCGGGGTGTTTGGAGCGGGCGGAGAAAAAGCCGTAACCACAGGGGGCACGGGGGTGCACAGGGGAAACCTTCGGTGTGAGGAACCTCCCGTCGAGTCGTTTCGTATATCTGCCATGCGCCGTTTGTTTGGGATCATTTTCGCATTCGCTTTGTATGCCGTCTGCGCTTCTGGGCAGGATTCGGCTCCAAACGCGACTCCTCCGGCTTCGGCGACTTCAACGGCGACTGCCTCGCATCCTATTGATCTCAAGCCCGACGCCTCAGGCAACGTCCCGCCGGAACAGATTCGGGAACTGCTGCACCGAGCGGAGGAAAATGACATTGCAAACGACAAACGGCAGCGCGATTACACCTATAACGAGCGTGTGGAGGAGCACAAACTAGACGGCCACGGCGCGATCAAGAAAACCGAATCTCGGAATTTGGAAATTCTCCAAATTTATGGCGAAGACGTCGAGCGCCTGACCGCCAGGGACGATAAACCTCTATCGGTGGATGAAGCGAAAAAGGAAGACGAGAAGATCCAAAGAATTATCGACGAACGCAAGAACGAGTCCGACCAGGATCGTCGCCGGCGGCTCGAGAAAGAAGAAAAGGGACGCGAAGACGATCGCAAATTCGTATATGAAATTGCCGACGCCTTCAACTTCCAACTCCTAGGTTCTGAAGTGCTCGATGGACGCGACACCTGGGTTTTTGCCGGCGAACCTCGTCCCGGCTATCAACCGAAAAATTTTGGCGCCAGAATTCTCACCAAATTTAAAGGCCGAATCTGGATCGACAAGACCGATATTCAATGGGTGAAGCTCGATATCACAGCCATCGATACCGTATCCGTAGGCTGGGTGCTTGCGCGGATTCACAAAGGCACGCATTTTATAGTCGAGCTGACGCGCGTGAATGACGAGGTCTGGCTTCCCAAACATTTGCAATTGCATTTTGATGCGCGGGTCGCGTTATTCAAGAGCTACGACGAAGATGTTGACCAGGTGTATCGCGATTACAAGAAGTTTCGAACGGATACGAAGATCACGGTGGTGGGGGAGACGCAATAACACCGCTACGGGCCGCGAGTTAAGAGCTAACAGTAAGAAGCTAACAGCGAGAGGCCAATAGCTCGATTGCAAGGGAAAAGTTGTCCGTGGAAGCGCCAGACGCCGTGATGGCGAGTGTGCTTCGCGTCTTTATTTTCAGCGGATTGCGCGGCCGTTCCAGTACTTCCGTACCGTCTGTAGTACCTTAGTTACCCAAATTGGGGTGACCGATGGCCTGTTTCCGGGCAGCCTACTACCTATAGTACATCCGGTCTGCGCTAACCACAGTATATAGAAATCAACTGCAAGTCCATTTTTTCCCGTTTCCAGAAAAACCCCATAAAACCCAGCAAAACCGGGATATTCACGGGACAGGCCCTCTGAACCGGTTGAGATATGCTCAGCACACCAAAATACACACGAACACGTGGGAAATTTTTATGGCCGACTCGCGAGAAGTAATGAATATTCGCCAAGCTTCGCAGTATCTGGGAGTGAGTCCGGACACGCTTTACAAGTATGTGAACGAACAAAAGATTCCGGCTTTCAAGTTGGGCAATCGCTGGCGCTTCAAGAAATCGAAGTTGGATCAGTGGATGGAAGAGAAGTCAATGGAAACGGAACCGCAGGGCAAGAAAAAAATTAAGGCAGCGGGAAAAGCGGCCGGTCAGCAGTAACAAACTTGCCGGCGAGGACGCCGGCGCTACAAAGGCGGGCACATGTTTGGAATGGGATCGAAAACGATAGTGGGTCTGGATGTAGGTTCTTCGAGCATCAAGGCAGTCGAGCTTCGAAGGACACGCACTGGAATCGAAGTGGCGCACCTCGGCCTGGAGCCGATCGCTCCCGACATTGTCGTCGATTCCATGATCGTGGATTCGGGTACGGTTTCGGCGGCCATCGCGAAGCTGTTTACCGATACTCTGATCAAGTCGAAGTCGGTCGCCACGGCGGTCAGCGGACACTCCGTGATCGTGAAGAAAATCTCGCTGCCCTCAATGAGCGATCAGGAACTGGCCGAGACCATCCAGAAGGAAGCAGCCCAGCACATTCCTTTTGACCTGGCTGACGTCAATCTCGACTATCAGATTCTTTCCGACGATGCGACGAGCCCACAGATGGACGTGCTGCTCGTGGCTGTCAAGAAAGACAAGATTTTGAATTACACCAACGTACTCTCGATGGCCGGCAAGACTCCGGCTATTGTGGATATCGATGCGCTGGCTTTGCAGAATTGTTACGAGTACAACTACGAGCCCGCGCCCACGCAGGTTGTCGCTCTGCTCAACCTGGGTGCCAGCGTGATGAACATCAACATCGTCAAGGGCACGACGCCGTTGTTCCCGCGCGACGTTTCGGTGGGTGGCCATCAGTACACGGATTCGTTGCAGAAGGAATTGGATCTCAGCTTCGAAGATGCGGAATCGCTGAAGCTGGGTCAGAAGGCGGGCTCCACGCACGAAGATGCGAAGACGCCGATTCTGCAACAGGTCACTGAAATTATCGTGCTGGAAATCCAAAAGACATTTGACTTCTTCCGTGCCAGCGCGGCGGGCGAGCACATCGAGAAGATTTATCTGGCCGGCGGTTCGGCCAAGGTACCGGGCCTGGTGGAAGCGTTGCGCCAGGAGTTCTCGATGCCGGTCGAGTTGTTCAACCCGTTTCAAAGAGTACTGGCTCCGACAGCAGGAGCCGGGGCGGAGCTGGTGGAACAGAATGCGGGCCAGTTGGCAGTAGCCGTGGGTTTGGCCCTGAGGAGCTTTGAAAAGCTATGATCCGAATCAATCTGCTGGCCTCTCCGAAACCGAAAGGCAAGAAAAGCGCTGCCGCCACGATGCCCAGCTTCGAACTGGGCAATCTGGGCGGACCCATGGTCCAGGTGGCTGCGGTGCTGCTGATTGCTGGCGCCCTGAATTTTGGGTACTGGTACCAGCTTGACCGGGAAAAGAAATCGATTGCGGTACAGACCCGGGTGGCGGAACAGAAGAATCGCGAACTGGCCGACATCAAGGTGCGATTTCTGGAGCGCCAGAAGCAAGCCGATAACTACAAGCGGCGGGTGGATGTGATTGACCAGCTGCGCGCCAATCAAACTGGTCCAGTGAATCTGCTGGCCATGATCGGCGATACGGTCAACAGCACAGAAGCGGTCTGGCTGAACAGCATGCAGGATCAGGGCGCGAACATCGCGATTGACGGCACGGCTTTGAGCAGCGATGCCGTTGCCAATCTGATTTCCAACCTACAGAAGACCGGTTTCTTCCGCAATATCGAGATCAAGGAAAGCTATCAGGACGAACAAGTAAAAGACATGCAGGCGTTCCAATTCACGCTGACCTGCGAAAAGGCGAAGTCGTAAAGGCGGAACCCACTATGAATCTTGGCGAAATGACAGGCGTAAAGCTCTTGGGAGTTCTGCTGCTGGTGGCGGTCGTGGCATCCGGCGGCCTCTACTACACGGTGTACAAGACGCAGCGTGACGAAAACACGGCGGCTCAGGTCAAGCTGCAGGCAAAGATGCGCGAGAACGCGGAGCTCGAAGCCTACCGGCCGAAACTGGCCGACATCGAGCGCCAGCTGGCCAGCCTGAAGCAGCAGCTCGACATCGAGCGGCGCATCGTGCCGGATGAAAAAGAAGTGGACAACTTCATGCGTCTGGTGAGCGAAGAAGCACGCAAGTCGGGAGTGGAAATCCGCCGCTATACGGCCCGTCCGTATGTAGCGAAAGAGTTCTACACCGAAGTGCCGTTCGAAGTGGAACTCGACGCTCCTTACTACTCGATGCTCGGGTTCTTCGACCGTTTGTCGAAAGTGGAGCGCATCGTGAACGTTTCGAATCTGCTGGTGGCATCGACGCGCAAGCCGTCTGATGCGAAGGCGAAACATGCCTACCAGTACGCGCCGAGCGAGAGTGTTGTGGCAACTGCTCTGGCGACAACGTATTTCAGTCATGACCTGGACCCGGCGGGTCCGGCCAGCAAGCCGGTACCACCGGTGAAGAAGTAGGGGGACAGGATGAAGATGAAGCCGATGGTGACAATTCTGGTTTGCGTGGTAGCGGCGGGGTTAGTCTCGGCGCAAAGTCCCAGCATTATCCAGAACACGCGAGACACCATGAACGGGGTGAGCAGCACCACCACCGCTGCCTCGAATCAGGCGTTGAGCGGTCAACAGGCGACGCCCGCGTCAGCGAAAGCCACGCACAATTCGGCCAAGTCGAGCGGAAACACAGTCGCGGTGGGGGTGAAATCATCCTCAGCAAATGCCGCTGCGGGAAGCAACCACGCGGCTAAGCATAAGCCGCACGCGAAGGGTGCAGTCGTGGTGGGGACGGTTGTTCCGGCGGCCGCGAATCCGGCAGCAGGCGCGATTGTCGCGACTAAGCCTGGTTCGGAAAGCGGAGATGCGGTGAATGCGGCAGGCGAAGAGCTTGCTCCTGACGCGAAATACCGCGCCAACGGCCGACGGGATCCTTTTGTTAGTCCGGTAGTGAGCCACTCGGGCGGTTCGGGTTGCAGCACGGGCAAGAAGTGTCTGGAAATCGGAGCCATCAACCTGCGGGGTGTGGTGCATTCCGAAGGCGGATTTATTGCGGTGGTCAGTAACAGCATGAATAAAGCTTATTTCCTGCGGGAGAACGATCCGGTGTTCAACGGGTACGTGGTGAAAATCACGGGTGACTCCATCGTTTTCCAGGAAACGCTGCAGGACCGAGTGGGCAAGAGTTTTACGCGGGAAGTAGTAAAGAAGATTACGACTCCGGCCGTCTAGGCCTGGAGAAAAGACTTTGAAGAAACACATCGAGGCGAAACGGCCTCGGATGGGGAGATAGGGAAATGCGAAAGCAACTGCTGGGTCTCTTGGTTCCGCTGACGGCGTTCGTAGTAATAGCGACCGCCAACGCGGCTGACATGACGGGCAAGGGGGTAACCGCGAGCGCTGCACTGCAGAGGCTCGAGGTTGCGCACAGCCAGGATGGATTGCGAGTCGAGTTCAAGGCGAAGGGCGCAGTGGCGCCCAAGCTGACGACGCTCGATTCTCCGGCGCGCATCGTCGTCGACTTTCCCAACACCGTGATGGGTACGGCGCAAAGCCTCATCAGCGTTGACCGGGATGGCGTCAACGACATCCGCGTCGGCATGGACGGGCTAGTCCCGAACACAACGCGCGTCGTCATTGACTTAACCAAGGGGAATCTCGCCGACAGCCGCCGTCACGAACTGGTGACCGGACCGAATGGCAGCTTCATCCTTACGATTCACGATGCCGTCGTGGCCCATCGCCAGACGGCGCCGTCGACGACCTCGACGTCCGCGAATGCAGCACCGAAACTGGTGCTGGCTTCGGCGCCGGTGGCATCGGCTTCTGCAACGCCTGCCGCCGCAGCGGTGGTTGAGCCGGCTCCGGCCTCGGCTGGGAACGCCTCAAAGCCGACGGACTTTGCCTTCGTCGAACCCACGTATTCGGTCAAGGCTCCCAGTGCCGATTCTAAGGCTGACGACCAAGCTGTCCAGCCAGCCGTTAAGGCCGAGACCGCAGCGGGCCGTTTTGCCGATAAGACCGCTTCGGAACTGGTAGTCAGCAGCGTGAACGCCGCCATAGGGCAAGCTCCTGGCAACGTGACGCCGATCACGCCAGCAGTGAACCTGGCTGCGGAACAGAAAGTTCAGATGGAGCAAAAGCCAGCCGTGAACGGCGCCAAATATACTGGCGAGCCGATCTCCGTGAACCTTAAGGATGTGGATCTGAAAGATTTCTTCCGCCTGATTCACGAGATCAGCGGTTTGAACGTCGTTCTCGATCCCACCGTACATGGCAATCTGACGATCGTCCTCGATGACGTGCCCTGGGATCAGGCGCTCGACATCGTATTGAAGAACAACGATCTGTCTCGTCAGTTGGATGGGAATGTACTTCGCATTGCCACGGTTGAGACCTTGCGGCACGAGGCAGAAGGCCGCCGCGCCCAGATCGATGCCGAAGCACTGGCCGTCGACAAGGTCAGCATCACACGGTATCTCAGCTACGCACATTCCAAGGACCTGTTGTTGCCGATCAAGAAGTTCCTGAGCCAGCGTGGCGATGTAGTCGCCGATGAGCGCACCAACTCACTGATCGTATCTGACATACCTGCGGTTCTGCCGCAGATTGACCGCATCATCCAACAGATGGATCGCAAGACGCAGGAAGTCGAAATTGAAGCGCGCGTGGTTGCGGCTACCCGCAGCTTTGCCCGCGATATCGGCGTGCAACTCGGCTTAGGCTGGGGCAATGGCACGACGGGCGTAGGCGGCGTAAACGGTGTTGGACAATCACCGATTGTAGTCGGCGGTGGAGCAGTACCGAATCCGCTGTATCCCGTAGGCGGCACACCTTCGACCGGGACGACGGTTCCGTTGTTCTCGAACCTGGGAGCGACTGGACCGACCAGCGGCCTGCAGTTTACGAACTTCTCGAACAACATGCGGATCGATATGATCCTCACCATGGCTGAATCGCGCGGCCTGCTGAAAGTTCTTTCTCGTCCGCGTATCGTCACCCAGAACAACATTCAGGCAGTGGTGAAACAGGGCACGAAAATTCCGATCGTGACCACCGCGCAGTTAGGCGGTCCCCCGACCACTACTTATGTTGATGCGCTGTTGCGGCTGACGGTGACTCCGCAGATCACTTCGGAAGGAACCATCTTCCTGAACGTGGATGTGGAAAACACCTTGCCTGACTTTGGCCACGCAGACACGAATGGCAACCCGACCCTGCTCACCCAACAGGCGACCACGCAAGTCCTGGTCACCGATGGCGGCACGGTTGTGATTGGCGGCGTGATCCAGACTCAGAACTCGCTCAGTGTTTCGCAGGTACCTCTGCTTGGAGATATCCCGTACCTTGGCAACTTGTTCAAACACACCACGGTGCAGACGACCAACCAAGAGCTGATCTTCTTCATTACTCCGCGCATCATTCAAACGTAGCGCGAAGTTGGAACGAGTCATCGCCGCCGGTCATCTCGGAGAACCCGCCGAGAGAGCCGGCGGTTTTGTTTTTGCGGGAGCTACGGGCTACGAGCCTGAAGCAGTAAAGTCGTAGCTCGAAGCTCGCGGCCCGCAAGTAGCATCTTGCTACACTTCTCCTATGGATTACGCTGGCCGTCTCAGACGCCTTCAATCTGAGATCGAAAAGAACGATCTGGACTCGTTGCTGATCACGCACCTCCCGAATATTTACTACCTCTGTGGCTTTACGGGGAGCGCGGCTGCTCTGCTGATTTCAGAGCGGGATTGCATCCTCTTTACTGACGGCCGCTACCGTACCCAGGCAAAGAAGGAAGTACGACACGCGAGCGCCGTAATCGATCACAAGTCGCCAGCGGTAGCGGCTGCGGAGTGGCTGGCCGCGCAGCGCACCCGATCGAGGCCATTGCGGCTGGGCATTGAACCGGAGTCGATTACCGTCGGCCTGCGCGACCGGTTAGGGCCTGTGCTGAAAGGGAAGGCGCGCCTGCGTTCGGCTCCGCCGCTGGTTGCGCGTGCACGGATGGTGAAGGATGCTGTCGAGATCCAGCGCATCCGCCGAGCTGTGGAACTGGGCGCCAGTCTCTTTCGGATCGCACGCAAGAAAATTCGTCCGGGTGTGAGCGAAGTCGCAGTCGCGGCCGCGATGGAATACGAGGCTCGCTGCGGCGGCGCAGGCGGCATGTCGTTCCCGACGATACTTGCTGCTGGAATGCGTTCGGCAATCGTGCATGGTCGGGCTTCTAGTTCGCTCATTCCCCGGCGCGGATTCGTCGTCTGCGATTTTGGTGTTATACTCGCCGCTTATTGTTCGGATCGCACGCGAACTGTGCACGTTGGACAGCCGTCGAGACAGGCACGGGATTTGTATGAATCTGTGCTGGAAGCGCAATCCGCTGCCATTTCGGCGATTCGTCCCGGAGTGACCGCGGAAGAAGTAGATGGCGCGGCCCGCCGAGTCCTTCGCAGGCGAAAACTCGCCCGCTACTTCACGCACTCGACCGGGCATGGTTTAGGATTAGAGATTCACGAGGCTCCTCGTTTGGCTGCGGAGCAAACGCAGAAGCTGGAGCCCGGTATGGTTGTTACCGTTGAGCCCGGAGTTTATGTACCCGGGAAGTGGGGTGTACGGGTCGAAGACGTGGTTGTGGTAACCTCTTCGGGCTGTGAAGTGCTCACGCCTACGGATAAGGAATTGGTTGTTATTTGATTTCTCTACAGACGCAAAAATAACAAGACCACAGCGGAACCCGCCGTAAACATGAATCAAAAAGAGCTGAAAGAACTCATCGAGTTCTTAATCGAAAAAGACATTGCCGAGTTTGAATTGGAGCGCGGCGACGTCAAGGTAAAGATAAAACGCGCCGCCGAAGCGCCTCCGGTGGCGTTGCCAGACTCCCGTTATATCGCTGTTCATCCCGCCCCAGCTGCGGTTCCAGGCCCGGTTCCAGTGCCTGCGCGTGTCGATCTGGCGGCGAATGCGCCTGCTCCTGCGGTTGAACCCGAAGAAGAACTGCATATTGTGAAGTCGCCGATCGTAGGCACTTTTTATGAGTCGCCGTCGCCCGGATCTCCGCCGTTTGTAAAAGTCGGCGATCGCCTCGAGGTCGGCCAGCTTCTGTGCATTGTGGAAGCAATGAAATTGATGAACGAAATCGAATGCGACGTGGCCGGAGAACTGGTCAAGAAACTCGTCGCCAACGGCCAGCCCATCGAGTACGGCCAGGAATTATTTGCCGTCCGGCAATCAAAATGATGGATGTTGTTCCACGACTACCCAAATCCCCAGGCAGATCATGTTCAAGAAAATTCTGGTAGCGAATCGCGGGGAAATTGCGCTGCGCGTCATTTGCGCATGCAAGGAACTCGGCATCCGTTCGGTCGCGATCTACAGCGAGGCAGACCGGAATTCGTTGCACGTTCGTTTTGCCGACGAGGCAATTTGCATTGGTCCGCCGCAACTGGCGCAGAGTTATCTCAACATTCCCGCCGTCATCAGCGCCGCAGAAATTGCCAATGTGGATGCCATCCATCCTGGCTACGGTTTGCTCTCCGAAAATGCGAATTTCGCTGCCGTCTGCGAGGCATGCCACATCAAGTTCATTGGACCCACTCCGGATGTGATCCGGCTGATGGGCGAGAAAGAAAAAGCTCGCGCCGCAATGAAGCAGCATGGCGTGCCGATCCTGCCTGGCTCCGATGGTGTGGTGGCATCCGAAGAGGAAGCGATCGAATGGGCCAGAAAAGTTGAATTTCCTGTCATCCTCAAAGCCACGGCGGGCGGCGGTGGCCGCGGCATGCGCATTGTGCGGAGCGAAGAAGAATTGCCCGCGCTCTATCGCGCTGCGCAGGCGGAAGCCTCAGCCGCCTTCGGCAATGGCGATCTCTATTTAGAGCGCTACGTCGAAAACCCGCGCCACATCGAATTCCAGGTGCTGGCGGACGAGCACGGCAATGTGGTGAGCCTGGGAGAGCGCGAATGCTCGATTCAGCGCCGCCACCAGAAGTTGCTGGAAGAATCGCCATCGGTTCGCGTCACGCCGGAACTGCGCAAGGAGATCGGGGACATCCTCAGCAAAACGTTGAGTAATGTCGGCTATCACAACGCCGGTACTATCGAATTTCTGATGGACCAGCAGAGCCGGCTCTACTTCATCGAGATGAACACGCGCATCCAGGTGGAGCATCCGGTCACTGAAATGGTCACGGACGTCGATCTGGTCAAGAGTCAGATCATGATCGCCGCCGGCGAAAAGCTTGCCGACGTCTTGCAAGGTCCCATCGTGCATCGCGGGCACGCCATCGAATGCCGCATCAATGCCGAGCATCCGGAGACTTTCAGGCCTTCCGCTGGAAAAATCACGACCTTTAATCCTCCGGGAGGCACTGGCGTGCGCATCGATACGGCCGCCTACGCGGAGGGCACGATTCCTCCTTATTACGACTCGCTGATTGCCAAACTCGTGGTGCGTGGTAAAGACCGCAGCGAGGCCATCTCGCGCATGAGTCGCGCTCTCGGTATGTTTATCGTGGAAGGGATCTTTACGACGATTCCGCTGCACCGGAGGATTCTGGCCGACCCGGATTTTCGGGCGGGGAATTTTGATACCGGGTTCATTGAGAGATTTCTGGCGAAAAAAGAGTCCACCGGCTAGCGACACATCAAGCCGCAATATGGAATGAGGATTTCCGTGAAGCCGATCGCAATTGTTGTCCTGATTTTCTTCGGCTGCTGGTTCTCTGAGTCGCCTCGCGCCCAAACGCACGATCCCAAGGACGAAATCCCAATCGAACGCTGCGATCGTCTGCCGGTTGTCACGATGAAAGTTGCAGGAGAGAACCGCCGGTTTCTTCTTGATACCGGCGCCACCAGTATTCTCAATCTGAAGTCGTTTACATCGGGCGAGTCGAAGCAGATCCACATCGAATCGTGGAGTGGAAGCGCAGCCACCAGCGCTCGCGAAGTCTTTTTGTCCGAGGTGGAACTGGGCACGCACAAACTGCGCGATCTGAAGCTTCCGGCCATTGATCTGAGCCCTATCGGTAAGGCGTGTGGCGGCCAGATTGACGGCATCCTGGGCGTGGATTTACTCGATCAGATGGGGATGACCATCGATTTGAAGCGGCGAATCGCCGTACCCGCAGGCGAGCCGCAGGATTCCGCAAGCGTATTCGCCGAAATGGAACGGGACATGGGGTTCTGCAATACCGCCTTTAATCATGGGGACGCAAAGGCCATTGTGGAGTGCTTCGATCCGGAAATTATTCTTTATACTCCGCACGGCGAGTTTCGGGGACGCCAGGAAGTCATGCGTTATTTGACGGACCGTTACTTCAAGTTCGCTCCCAAGCTGCGTTATGAGATGAAGCCGCATGACGTGCGCAGCTTTGGGGATGCGTTGTGGTACTCCTACGATTATTTGATCGAGACGCCCGAGGACCACATCGACGGGCACGGGATGGCCATGTGCCGGAAAAGCCCGGAAGGCCGCTGGCGTATCCTGAATATGCATAATTCTTTGATAGAACCGACCCCTGCCGCCAAACCGATACAATGATCCGTTACTCTTAATCCGGCAAGAGCGTACAAGGCCATGGTTTCGCTGCCGCGTCTTTACCCAATTCTCGATGTATCCTGTTTCCCCGACAGCAAAAATTTGTTTGAGGCCGCTCAGGAATTGGTGGCTGCCGGCTGCACTCTAATTCAATACCGCAACAAGTCAGGTCACGCCAATCAAATGCTCGATGGCGCCCGCAAACTAAAGGAGTACCTCGGACGTACCGTCGAGCTCATCATGAACGACCGCGCTGACCTATGCGTGGCAGCCAGTTTCGACGGGCTTCACCTTGGGCAGGACGATCTATTGCCCGAGTCGGCTCGGAAAATCATCGGCCCCGCGCGCTGGCTGGGCATTTCGACGCACAATCCGGACCAGATCGCTGAAGCCGATCGAACCTCCGCCGACTATCTTGCCATCGGCCCGGTCTTTGCAACTTCTAGTAAGGCAAATCCAGATCCTGTTGTGGGACTCAACGGTATTCGCCGGGCAAGGGAACTGACGAGCAAACCTCTGGTTGCAATCGGCGGTATTACCCGTGTGAACGCTCTTTCGGTTATCGAAGCGGGCGCCGACTCGGTGGCAGTGATATCCGACTTGTTACGGGATCCCCGCAAATCAGCAGAGGAATTCTTGCGGGTTCTGAGATAAAGTGTAGTTCGTTCCGTGTTTGTCATCCCGAGCGAAGCGAGGGATCCGCAGTGCGCCGCAAGATGCAGGTCCCTCGCTTCGCTCGGGATGACAAATTCTAGATTACTTGACACAGTTGAGGAGGTTCGTGAGCACTAACGATTGGGAGCGGCACACTCATCAGGATAAGGATCTAGTCAAAGGTCTCGGCCTGACCAGCGCGACGATGTTGGTGATGGGTTCGATGATCGGCTCGGGCATCTTTATTGTGTCCGCTGAAATTTCGCGCGAGGTAACATCGCCCGCACTGCTGATTGGCGCTTGGCTCATCACTGGATTTCTGACGATTGTCGGCGCGCTGACTTATGGCGAACTCGCGGCGATGATGCCGCGAGCGGGTGGGCAGTATGTTTATCTGCGCGAGTCGTTGGGACCGCTTTGGGGATTTCTCTACGGCTGGACGCTGTTTCTCGTAATTCAGACGGGGACCATCGCCGCTGTCGGCGTTGCATGCGGCAAGTTTCTCGGGATCTTCTGGCCAGCTGTGTCCTCTACGAATTGGATTGTCCACATCTGGAAAGTTCCGAAGTTTGCGGTGGGTCCGATGCTGCTTGGCGGCATGGATGTTGGTCTGAACACGCAGAATCTGGTCGCGATCCTGGTAGTCGTCGCGCTTTCGATCATCAACATTTTCGGCGTGAAGACAGGCGCTTTCATCCAGAACATCTTTACGTCCGCGAAAGTTGCGGCGCTGCTTGGTCTGGTTCTCTTCGGAGTATTTCTTGGACGGAACGCGCAAGCAGTTGCCGCGAACTTCGGCGCAAATTTCTGGACCAATTCCAGCTTGGGCACGCTGCATGACGTCGGCGCGGGAGTGCTGGTTTCTACGCTCACGGTGCTGGCGATAGCGCAGGTCGGGTCGTTATTCTCTGCGGATGCCTGGAACAACGTGACTTTCACTGCCGGCGAAGTAAAAAATCCCAGCCGGAATCTTCCGTTGTCACTGGCGCTTGGTACCGGAGTTGTAATCGCGCTTTACATCGCGTGCAACTTTATTTATCTGAGCGCTCTGCCTCTGGTGGGCAGTCCGGACGGAACGACGTTGCTGGCACGTGGCATTCAGTACGCCAAAGAAGATCGCGTTGGCACTGCGGTCATGACGCAGATGTTCGGCTCCGCCGGTGGAGCGCTGATGGCCATCGCCATCATGATTTCCGGCTTCGGTTGCTGCAATGGGCTGATTCTCGCCGGAGCACGCGTCTATTACGCAATGGCAAAGGATGGCTTGTTCTTCCGCAGTGTTGCCAAACTTCATCCCAAGCACAAGACGCCCGCTGTATCTCTGATGGTGCAGATGATTTGGACGTGCGTTCTTTGCATCTCGGGGAGTTACGGCCAGCTTCTTGACTACATTATTTTCGCGGTGCTCGTGTTCTACGTGCTCACCATCTTCGGACTTTTCGTTTTGCGGCGCACGCATCCCGAGGCGGAACGTCCTTACAAAGCCGTCGGATACCCGGTGCTACCCGCGATCTACATAGTAATGGCTTTGTTTATCGACATTGTGCTGTTACGCTACAAACCGCAATACACGTGGCCGGGACTGTGCATTGTGTTGCTGGGCATTCCGGTGTATTACATCTGGCGGCCGCGGGATGCGAACGCTTAGCGTTTAAGGAGAGACTCACGAATGACCGATCTGCTGGCTACGAAGCCGCTGGAAATGATCCTGGATGAATCCTCCGAAGGCGGGGAACATTCGCTGAAGCGGGCATTGGGCGCGACGAACCTGATCACCCTTGGTATCGGCGCGATCATCGGGGCAGGCATTTTCGTTCTGACGGGAGCGGCCGCCGCGCAGTATGCGGGACCCGCCATCGTCCTCTCTTTTATTCTTGCCGGCATCGCCTGCGCGTTTGCGGGTCTCTGCTACTCGGAATTTGCTGCGCTGATTCCGATCGCTGGCTCCGCCTATACCTACGGCTATGCAACCCTCGGCGAGATTTTTGCCTGGATCATTGGATGGGACCTGATCCTCGAATATGCTTTTGGCGCCGCCACTGTCGCCTCCGGCTGGAGTGGCTACGTAAACAGCTTCTTGCAGGACTATGGCATTCATCTGCCACCGTCGCTGACGGCAACTCCCGGCACGGACATGGTGATGTACCACGACCGCTGGGAGCGGTTGGCGACCATTCTGCCCACGTTGAAGTCGCATGGAGTCGATCCGGTCACGCTCGTGCATGCGCAAGGGTCGTTCAATCTGATTGCGTTTCTTGGCATCGTTATTGTGACCGTGATTCTGATCATTGGTATTCAGGAATCGGCAAACTTCAATTCGGTTATTGTGATCATTAAAGTTGCCATTGTGCTCACGTTTATTGCGATTGCAGGTGGCTTTCTTCTGAAGCATCCCGACATCGCCGCCCAGAACTGGCATCCATTTATACCGCCGAATACCGGCGAATTCGGGCATTACGGGTGGTCTGGAATTGCACGAGGCGCAGCGGTTATTTTCTTCGCCTATATCGGGTTTGACGCTGTCTCCACCGCCGCTCAGGAGGCGAAAAAGCCGCAGCGTGATATGCCAATCGGCATTCTTGGTTCGCTGGTGATTTGTACAATCCTCTACATTCTTGTATCCGGGCTTCTCACCGGAGTTGTTTCTTACACCACATTGAACGTTCCCGATCCGGTCGCAGTGGGCATCGATCATACTGGCGTGCGCTGGGGCAGCATCCTGGTGAAGTTGGGTGCGATTGCGGGTCTGGGCAGTGTGATGCTGGTGATGCTGCTGGGGCAGTCGCGCGTATTCTTCTCCATGTCGCGCGATGGACTTTTGCCCAAGTGGGCCGGCGCGGTGCATCCACGCTTTCGCACTCCTTGGATTTCAAGCATCACCGTGGGAGTCTTCGTGGCGATTTTCGCGTCGCTGATTCCGATCGGCGTGCTGGGAGAGTTAGTCAGCATCGGCACGCTGCTGGCATTTGTGATTGTTTGTGCGGGCGTATGGATTCTGCGTGTGCGCCAGCCGGGATTGGTTCGTCCGTTTAAAACTCCATGGGTGCCATTTGTGCCGATTATGGGGATTCTGGTAGCTGGGCTCATGATGGTCAGTCTGCCGCTCGATACCTGGTTGCGGCTGATTATCTGGCTGGCGATCGGCATGGTGATCTACTTCGGCTACGGACGTCATCACAGCCGCGTGCAAGCGGCGGTAACGGGGCGCAAGGGAAAGTAGAAACCTTGTCTGTAGAGACGCGGCTTGCCGCGTCTCACCGCTTGCACCATCTCGGACGGGCGGGAACGCCCGTCGCTCGATTACTTCATAGCTTCGTTGCTCACTGGCTATTCTTCTTGCAACTTCCTTGCGATTGCCGTGACCATTCGCCGCGGGGCGAAGCGGACCGATTGCGCCACCAGCCAATTTTTCAATCCGGAAATTACTACCGGCTTATCGGCCATTAAGCCACGATAGCCGTCCTCTGCGACTGCGCGGGCTGTCATGGTTCCATACTTTGTCAGCCGAATGCCCGAGATTTTGGCGCGCTCCTGGAACTCAGTTGCTGTCGGACCCGGACACAGACAGGTGACGGTGACACCAGTTCCTTGCAGTTCATTAGCAATCGCTTCGGAGAAGTGGAGCACGTAGGCTTTGGTGGCGTAATACACGGCCATTAGCGGTCCGGCTTGAAAGGCTGCGGTGGAGGCCACGTTCAGGATCTTCCCGCTCTTGCGTTTGATCATCGCCGGAAGATAGAGGTGGGTGAGGTGCGTAAGAGTGGTTACGTTGAGCTGAATCTGCCGCAGACATTCTTCCAGATCGTTCTCGGCAAACTTACCGTACTGCCCGAATCCGGCGTTGTTGACCAGTACATCCACCTGAATATCGGCTCGAGTGGTTTGATCGAGTACGTATGCGGACGATCCAGGTTCCGTCAGGTCTGTCGCGAGGATCAGCGAGCGGGTTCCATGATTTTTTTCGAGTTCGGAAGCGAGTTGACGCAGCCTATCGGCAGTGCGGGCGACGAGAACCAGGTTGTAACCTTCGCGCGCGAAGATGCGGGCGAGTTCCAGTCCGATGCCGAAGGAGGCGCCGGTGATGAGAGCGGTTTTGGGGGAAGAACTTGGCATTCAGCACTCAGCATTCAGCTAATGGCACTTAGCATTTAGCGGTTGGCAATTAGCCAAACACAAGGGCGGGTCCGCGGACCCGCCCCAAATTCTTCAACGCGAAACCCTTACACCAACGCTGGTTCTGCTTCGTAGATCGAATGCCAACTGGTTGCGGTTTTTAATTTGTCGTTTACGTTATTGATGTTTTTTACGCCTTCGGTTTCCAGCCATTTGCGGAAGGCGGCTGCGCCTTGTTTTGCGTAGATTGGGATGCCATCTTTCCAGGTAGCACGTCCGCAGAGCACTCCATTGAATTTCACGCCGGATTCTCCCGCCAGTTCTAGCGTCTCACTGAATTCCGCGTTGCTCACGCCGGCCGACAAATAAATAAATGGCTTGGTCGCGAAATTCGCCGCCTTATGGAAGAGGTCGATGGCTTCCTGCTTCGTGTATGCCTTCTGGCCTCCAAATGATTTCGTGCCCTCGACATACTTCATGTTGACCGGCACTTCCACTTTAAGTACGTCCACGCCATAGCGCGGTTTGGTGAATTCCCGCATGCTCTCGGCTACGATGTGTGGTTTCTTCTTTGCATATTCGATTCCTTTTTCGTCCGCGCCTTCTTCGTAGCCGACGAACTCGAGAAAGTACGGGATGTCGTTGGCTCGGCACTCGTCGCCGATACGCTCGACCCAGGCGTGTTTCTTATCGTTCACGTCCTTGGGATCGAAGGGAGAGTAATAGAGCAAAATCTTGACGCAGTCGGCTCCCGCTTCTTTCAGTCGCTGTGCGGACCAGTGGTCCAGGAGATCGCCGAGGCGTCCCGGACCAGTCTTGTCATAGCCTGTCTTTTCGTATGCCAGCAGCAAGCCGGAATTCTTGGCGCGGCGCTTCGAGGCGGGCAATCCCCATTCCGGATCAAGCAGGATGGCGCTGGCATGCGGCGTCAAAACCTCAGTCACCAGAACCTTGAATTCTTCCATCATCTCGTCGGACACGGCTGTGCCTTTTTCCTTGGCGAGAGATTTCTGGAGCGATCCGCGCTGATCCATGGCGGCGGCGGCGATGACTCCACGTTCATTCGATACGGCCTTCATTCCGGCCAGTTTGCCGGGAGTTAGCTTCATACTTCCTCCTGTGAGTGCGGTGCGATGGATAATTCTAAACTACAGCCGTGAAAACGATTCTGGATTTTGTCATCCCTCGCTTCGCTCGGGATGACAACTCATAAAAAATGTAAAGCTAAAGGCCTACTGACGCAGTGCCAGCTTCCCGAGCAGCGCCTGCTGTTTCGCGATCAGCGACTGGATGCCTTGCCTTGCCATGGAAATCATCTTTGCGAGTTGTGCGTCGTCGAATACTTGATGCTCGGCGGTGGCTTGCAATTCGACAATCTTGTTGCCGGCGGTCATGACGAAGTTCATATCCACGTCGGCGGTTGAGTCTTCTTCATAATTGAGGTCCAGAAGGATTTCGCCATCCACGATGCCAACGCTGATCGCCGCGACGAAGTCTTTGATCGGTGCGGCCGTCAATGTTCCCGCATCGATCAAACGCTGCAAAGCTAGGCCGAGCGCGACGAATGCTCCGGTGATGGACGCGGTTCTGGTGCCTCCGTCGGCCTGGATCACGTCGCAGTCGATCCAGATGGTGCGCTCACCGAGGCGCTTTAGATCGGCTACTGCGCGCAGCGAGCGTCCGATCAGGCGCTGAATTTCCTGTGTGCGTCCACTTTGCTTTCCTTTGGCCGATTCTCGTGTGGAGCGGGTCAAAGTCGCGCGAGGCAGCATTCCGTACTCGGCGGAGATCCATCCCTTGCCGGAATTACGCAGGAAAACCGGGACCGTTTCTTCCACCGATGCGGTGCAGATGACGCGTGTATTGCCCATTTCGATCAGAACCGATCCCTCCGCGGTCGAAATGAAGTCCGGAGTGATGGTGACGGGGCGAAGTTGTTCGGGAGAGCGGTTATCGCTGCGATAGATCATGAGATGGAAATTCTAACAGCCGTCAGCTTTCAGCTGTCAGTCGTCAGCATTTCAGCATTCAGTCGCCTTGGAACCCGAACCCTAATGGCGACATGCACCACGTTTAAGATGTGTCACCCCGTCTCGGCTCCCGGTGGAACAAAATCCCAAAGTGCTGGCTATCGTGGAGGCCACTTCTCGAAAGGCGCGAGAAGTGGCGCACCCGCTGCGCCTCGGGATGCGCGCGTTATTACACTCCAAACCTTTCCCGATAGGCGCTTGGGGATACGCCGGTGTGGCGATAAAAGAGGGACCGGAAAAAAGCTACATCCTGATAGCCGACAGCGTCACTGACCTCCTGGACGGTGCGATGATCGCTTTCCAGCAAACGCTTGGCGGCGGCCACCCGTAATTTCTGCAAATAGATCAGGGGACTATCCCCGGTCGCTTGCTTGAATCGGCGGACGAAATTGCGCAGACTCATGCCTACCGACCGGGCTGGCGCGTCGAGGGGAAATGGGCGATGGAAATTCTCGTGCAGCCAATCCTGGGCGTGCGAGATGGCGTCGTCGCTGTGTTCGGTTTTCAGGGGAACGACGGCGAATCCGGCCTGCCATGCGCGCGGCGTTTCGATGAGTAGCGCCTTGGCGCTTTGCAGGGCGATATCGTGTCCGCAAAATTTCTCCACCAAATACAGGCTCAGATCGAGCGCGGCGTGCACGCCGCCACCGCAGTAAAAGCCGTGGTCCTCGGTCACCATTAGTTCGGGCATCCACTTCACTCTGGGATATTTTTCGCGGAAGCGTTCCGCCAGTCCCCAATGAGTGGTGGCGCGTTTGCCGTCAAGCAGTCCGGTCTCCGCGACGAGGCCGACGCCTGAACACACGCTGGCGATTTCCGCGCCGCGCTTATGCCAGCGTTTGAGCCAAGGCACGACGGGCGCATTGCGTTCTACTACGTCATCGATGCTCAGGCCGGTGGTTGGAATGTAGATGAGATCCGTCTTGCGGATGTCATGGATTGCGGCGGCTGGCTTGATCTGGATGGGGCCATCGCAGTTGACCGCCTTTCCGTCGGCGGTGGCGGTCGTCACTCGAAAGTTAGGGGTCTGGCGCTCGCCGGTAAGAATATTCCACAGCGACCCGGCATGGCGGAAAACTTCCATCGGACCGACGGCGGTGGAAGAAAACATTTCGTCGAGGAATAAAACGGTGACGTCAATCATTGGAGTCGGAGTCGGAGTCGAAGTCGGAACTCGAACTGGCGCTGGCATGGACATTGGTATTTCCCTCGCACGCTGAGATCGAGCGTGGCCTAATGACCTATCTACAATGGCATATCAGCCATCTTGTTGCAATCCCATTTTGCGGCTACTTTGAATCGTCGATGCGATTGGTGACTGAATATGCGGTCGGAGAAAGAGAGAAACACCGACATGGCGACGAGTAAAAGGCTTCCTGACATAGATCTTCCGAAGATAGTCAATGGAGTCAACGTTGACGAGTTGTTTACGACTGTCGAATCCGTCAAGGCTACCCCTGGCGTTGCGAAATTCAAGTTTCGCATTCGCAACCAGTGGGCGGGAGGCAGTCAAAATATTTCGACTGTAAACAAATTCAATGCCGCGGGCCAGGAGATGTCGCGGCCGAAGCCGTTCGTGCTGGAGGCTGATGAGCCGGCAATCCTGCTGGGCAAGGATGCGGCCGCCAATCCGGTTGAACATTTGTTGCACGCTCTGGCGGCTTGCTTGACGACTTCGATGGTTTATCACGCGGCGGCGCGCGACATCCGGATTGAGGAGGTGGAGTCTTCTCTGGAAGGAGACATTGATCTACATGGATTTCTCGATCTCGACCGTAACGTTCGCATGGGATATCAGGGAATCCGCGTCGCTTTCAAGATCAAAGCTAATGTGCCGGACGAGCAGTTGCAGGCGATTGTCGAACTGGGGACGAAACATTCTCCGGTATTCGATTCGTTGACGAACGGTGTGACCGTGACGGTGAGCGCGAATCGGATGTGATGCCGTTTGGCGAGCGCAACGGCTAAGGAATTCGTCCAGGGAATTTTGTTCGACGGGCCAGGTTGTCAAATTCGCTAGATTCAAAGAAGGAGATCCTTATGACACGAATCACAAGAGTTGTTCACACATCGGCGGTTAGCGTCCTGCGGTTAGCGTTGCTGGGCAGTCTGATTATTGCGGCGCCACTGTTTGCGCAGGATTCGACGCACACGAGTCACAACGTGACCGCAAAGCTGGTGCAAGATGTCCGCGAAGCGACGAAGCAGTTCATTGACGTCAACAATGCCGGGCCGGCGGGCTACGGACCAGCGTTCGGATGCGTCAGCGGTCCGGATCACGGCGCCATGGGAATCCACTACGTCAATGGCGATCTGGTGGGCGATGGCTTGATTGATGTGGCGCATCCGGAAGCACTGATCTACGAGCCGATAGGAAACAAGCGCAGGCTGGTCGGCGTCGAGTACATCGTGGATGCAGCGACGTGGCTGAAGAATAACAACAATACTCCGCCGTCGCTCGATGGCCAGGACTTCCAGTTCATCGCCGCGCCGAACCGCTTTAACCTGGCCGATTTCTTCGAGCTCCACGTCTGGGCTTGGCGCAACAATCCCCAGGGTGCGTTTGTGGATTGGAACAATCAGGTTAGCTGCGAGAGCGAATAATTTGAGTGCGGCGCGATTCCGTCGTGCCCGTCCGAGCTTGGCTTGGGCGGGCCTTTTACTGGCAACAAACAGCTGGGTGCGGGAAGGAGCAGGTCCTTCGCTTCGCTCAGGATGACAAAGCTTGTAGTTACTGATTCCCCGCCTGCTCAACTGTTGCTACGTCGAAGGCTTCGGTTAGATCGGCGTGGCCGGCTAGGGTTTCTCGTCTCTCGCCTCCTACCAGGATGTTCACACGCTGAATTCCGGGGACGTTCACGGCTAGCGTTTCCACCAGGGAATTTACCGTGAGTTGCTCGCTGAGAATGCCGGAGCGGTGCTGGTCGGCGAAGGCGGCGTTGAGGTCGATGACGGCTGCTCCGGGATCGACCAGGTAGATGCTGCGGATATCCGCTGCTGGCGCGATCGGATGGGTTGCACCCGGTTGTTGGTAGATGCGAAGCAAAGCGCGTAATAATTCCTCGGCTCGCTGTTGGCGTCCTCCAGGGAGAGGAATTTGAGCGGAGCGCTGACGGAGAATGCCGGCTCCGTCATCCGCCACGTAGAGAGTTACGGTCTCGGTCGGTCCGGAAACTGGAGGAGCTACGGGTAAGGCGTCGGCGGCCAGGGAGTTAATTTCCCTCGCTTTCTGGCGCATGTGGCGGAGGTAGATTCCCATGGACACTACGATCAGCAAGAGCGCGGCTACACCGATCAGGAGTTGGCGCGGGATCATTGTTGTACCTCGAGTCGATCGCGAACGGCGAAGATGGCATCGGCGATTGCGGCCGCGACGTGCTGCTGATAATTCGCCGACGTGAGATCGGATGCGCCATCCGCTCCGGGCGCCAGTTCTACGGCGACTGCGGGCATGGATACATTACTCAACGGACGCAGTGACGCAGAAGAGGCTTGAACAGGGAATTCTTTCTTTTGCATCTCGGTAACAATGGCTGCGGCCACGAGACGGCTGACCGGCAAAGCTGGCGACTGGGCGGCGTTCCAGGCGCGAAAGGCTCCATTGCTTGGTCCTTCGACGGGGAGTAGTGCGGTGTAGACGCGGACTCCCGTGCCTTGTGAAACGGCGTGGAGGCTGATGTAGATTCCGGCATGAGAAGCATTGGAGTTGGCTGCGGCGGCGCGTTGGTCGGCGGTGGAACTAGTATCGCCATCGCGCAGCATGGCGACGGCGAATCCGCGAGTTTCGAGTTCGTGGCGCAGCAGGCGCGCGAAGCCTAGTGTGACTTCTTTCTCGGCAAGCTTATCGGTCAAAGCGGCCCCCCGCTCGTCTCCTCCGTGGGCGGCATCGACTACGGCTAAGACTCGGCGGATGATCGGGGCTGGTTTTGCGCTTGGGTTTGGGCCGTTGGCAGCGGGTGGTAATGACTGCGCGGGAGTCTGCGGTGCAGATGTTGGAGTTGTTGCTTGCGGAAGAGCGGAGACGACAATTATTTTTCGATTGCTGCTGAAGGTTGCAATCAGGGGTTCGCTGGCGGCGATGTCTAATGCGGCATCGCCGTTGCTTTCAGAATAGGTGGCTTGCGTTATAAACCTGCTGTCAAAGGAAATTGACTGGCTGCCGGGAGAAACGACTGCGTCCCGGCTAAATACCATTCGCAGTTTGCCCGGTTCGGTGGAGATCGTCGGATTTACGGGAGCGCTAAAGTTCAGCGCCAGGCGCGATGGATTGCTGGGATCCAGTTGGAAGCTGATCTGGATGCCGACATCGCCGATCAGTAAACGGCGCGTGTTTTCCCGGAAATTCACTTGTGACCCCAGGAAGCGGGGCAGGAATCCGCTTAGCGAATTTAGAGGAACTAATCCGCGGGAGTTTTCTACCAGGAAGGGAACGATGAAATCAAAATCTCGTCCGCCAATTTTGGCTCGAGTTTTACCTGCTGTGAACTCGGCGTCTACAGAGTTGTAGCGAAGTTTCCAGTGAGGTGGTTGCGATGCACTGCTAACGCGGCCGAGCGGTTCCAGAAGTTCGAGCAGGCCGACATACTCGTGGCCATTGCGATCGAGGACCGGGAGGGTGTAGGTTGCTACGGCTGAGTAGACGGCGATGTGTTTTTCGTCTGCCGCGTGGGCCGCGGACAGAAGGGATACGCTGGCCAGCAGGATGGCGAGGCAAACCTTAGTTCTCAGTTCCCAGTTCTCAGTTCTCAGCAACCTTCTTCTCACCGAGAACTGAGAACTGGGAACTGAGAACTGCGGCTTGCTACTCCAGCGCATAGATCGTGAGACCGCTTAGCAACTTGGGGTAGAAATCGGTGGACTTCTGGGGCAAGACTTCTCCGGCGAAGGCCAGGTCGCGGACCTGCTCCATGCGTACCGGATTCATCAGGAAGGCTATTTGCGCTTTCCCGCTTTTTACCTGCGACAAGGCTTCACTGGTTTCGCGGCAGTACGAAACGTTCTCTTGGTTGCGGATCGCTTCCTCGGAGATCTTGAGCACACCCTCCAGCAGGCATTTGTGTAATTGCACTACATCTAAGGCTTGCTGGCGTAGAGAGAGTTTTCCGAACAAAGTGGTGCCGATGGCTTTGGGCGTGTGTAACAAGAAGGCCCGTCCGCTGGTGACGGCCAGGATTGCGGTTCCCGCGTGTCCGGCCTGCTGCAGAATGGTGGTCGCGCGGGCGGCATCGATTCCGGGGTCGACATCTTCAATGTTGAAGTATCGACGAGCCACGGCCTGAAATTGGGAGACGGAGAACACTGGCAGTCCGAATACCAGGCGGTGGGTCGGCAGAATTACCAGGCCGGGCCGATCCATGTCGACGAACGTCATCATCACCGAATCGAAAGGTTCGGGAGAATTGCCTGACCCCGTCTCAGCGGTGGCCCGCCACTCGTTACGGTAGGTTAAGGCGGTTTCGTAGCGGTGATGGCCGTCGGCGATGATCAGTTTCTTGTCCCGCATGTGCGTGTGCATGGACGCCACGGTCGTGGGATCGGAGATCTTCCACACGCGATGGATAACACCGTACTCGTCGGTGACTTCGATGTCTGGGGATGTTTTGTTGGAGTTGTCGGACGCTATCGCGGAATCAAGCAGGGCATCCACCTTGCCTGCGCCGCTATAGAGCATGAAGATTTGACCGAAGTGGGCGCGGGTGGCGCGCAACAGATCGAGGCGGTCAGCTTTCGGCTTGGACAGCGTTTGCTCGTGGCGGAAGACGATGCCGGCGGAATAACTTTCGAGGCGGCCAAGCCCGATGAAGCCGTGGCGTTCGGCCAATTCTTGACTTCCGGGAATCTTGAATGTCTGGCAATAACGGTAGAGGGAGGATTCCTCGTCTTGCCGCAACACGCCTGTCTGTCGCCAGCTCTGGAAAGATGCGGCGGCCCGGGAATAGACATTGTCGATGAGGCCGTCCCCCGGCAGGCGTTTCCCTAGGATGATCCGTACGAGGTTATAGGGACTGGCCTGGTAGTAGCTCTCCTGCATGGCGGGAGTAATTTTGTCGTAGGGTTGAGTTACAACCTGTTGAATCGGCACGCGGTCCGGGGCATAGCGCCAGGATCGAAATGGAGAGATAAGGGCCATAGAGTGAACGCAGAATTGTAGCAGGATTGGGGGCGCTCCCGGCATGGAGTGAAGGGCGGGAGGAATAGCGAGAAGAGCAAAAAGATGCGCAGAGTCAGAAGCCACCTTCTGCCGATTCAAGGAATCCAATGGCGGTCACAAAAAGGTGACAAAACCTTTTTGATCTTGTGCTAGTATCCGCTCAGTAAGCGTGTTGCGGCCTGCCTTTCGAGTGCGGGTCGTGTCCCCTGCAAGGCGCGGATATAGTGGGGCCTATGTTGTACCGCAAACAGTTCTCGGCTCGAGTCTTCCTCCTTATTGCGCTGATGTTTGCTGCTTGCAGCGTGCTCCCACTTTGTGCCCAGGTTTCGACCGAGGACGTACACATTCAGCCCCGCGTCCAGCCTGCTCCTCCGAGGGAGCCGGACATCGACCCAGCGTTCAAGACCCATACGAAACCTTTGAAGGTGCAGGTGGATATGGTGCTGGTGCCGGTCACCATCACCGATCCCTTAAACCGGCTTGTAACCGGCCTGGACCGGGAGAACTTCAGCCTCTTCGAAGGCAAAGATCAGCAGGAGATCAAGACTTTTTCCAGCGAAGACGCACCGGTTTCAATCGGTGTGATCTTTGATATGAGTGGCAGTATGGGCAGCAAGATCGACCGCGCCCGCGAGGCAGTGGTCGAGTTTTTCAAGACCGCCAATCCCCAAGACGAATTTTTCATGATCACCTTCGCCGACAAGCCGGAAGAGATCGCCGACTTTACCAGTTCGGTGGACGATATTCAGGGGCGGCTGCTTTACACCGTTCCTCGGGGACGTACGGCACTGCTCGATGCCATCTACCTCGGCGTCAGTAAGATGCGCCAGGCCAAATATCCGAAGAAGGCTTTGCTGATTATTTCGGATGGCGGCGACAATCACAGCCGGTATACCGAAGGCGAGATTCGTTCGATGGTCAAAGAGGCAGACATTCTGATCTATGCTATCGGCATTTACGATCACTACTTTCCGACCGACGAAGAGCGGCTGGGACCAACCCTGCTCAGCGATGTGACCGAACTGACCGGGGGACGGGCATTTACCATTGATAACCCGAACGACTTGGCGGACGTTTCCACAAAAATTGGCATAGAGTTGCGCAACCAATATGTCATCGGATACCGTCCTAAGAATCCAATGCGTGATGGCAAATGGCGTAAGATAAAAGTCAAGCTGGTACCGCCAAAAGGATTGCCACCGCTCAAGGTTTACGCCAAGACGGGTTACTATGCGCCGACGGAATGATGCTTTACGTCTGATTATCTTTCTGCTGGCGACGCTGGCGCTCGCAAGTTCTCAACCTGAGTTAGCACTTTCGAACCAGAGCCCCGCGTCCACAGCTTCCGATTCTCAGTCGGCTGCGCCTGCAACTTCCTCGCAACCTCCATCTGGAAATACGCAATCGCCGTCCGACAAATCCGCATCCGCCCCGGCCCCTTCGGAGTCGCTTGCAGCTCCAACCGCTTCTCCGGATGCGCCGCCGAAATTAGGTCAGAATCCCGATGCTTCTGACAGTGGCGTCTTCGTTTTCCGCAAGGAGGTTGAGGAAGTCGTGCTGCATGCGACGGTCGTCGACGACAAGCAACGCATCGTGACCACCCTCGACAAGAGCGATTTCAACGTATTCGAGGATGGGCATCCGCAGACGATCACTTCATTCCGGCATGAAGACATTCCCGTTGCCATGGGGATCGTGGTTGATAACTCGGGTTCGATGCGGGAAAAACGGCAAAAGGTAAATGCGGCGGCGCTGAATCTGGTGCGATCCTCAAACCCGAATGATGAAGTGTTCATTGTCAACTTTAATGATGAGTACTATCTGGACCAGGACTTCACGTCCAATATCAATAAGCTCAAAGCCGGATTGGAAAAGATCGAGGCTCGCGGGGGGACAGCGCTCTACGATGCCGTCGTAGCTTCCGCACAGCACTTGAAACGAGACACGAAGCTCGAGAAGAAGGTCATTCTCGTCATCACGGATGGAGAGGACAACGAGAGCGGCGAGACTCTCGAACAGGCGGTGCGGTCGCTGCAAGGCGACGGTGGGCCGACTGTTTACGCCATTGGCATCCTGGAGAAGGAAGACCACCCGAAGAAAGCCAAACGCGCTCTGCAAATCATGTCAGAGAGGACCGGGGGCATCGCGTTTTTCCCTCAGTCGCTGGACGAAGTGGACGCAATCAGCCGCACCGTGGCCCACGATATTCGGACCCAGTACACCATTGGATACAAGCCGACGACGCCGAAGGACAAGGGTGGGTATCGTCAGGTGAAGGTCGATGCCCGTTCCGGGCACAGCAAACTCACGGTGCGGACGAAGAGCGGGTACTATGCCGGCCCTGAGGCGGCGGCTGGGGCGCAATAGGGCTTAACCGCATCGTCACTTGGATTTTCGTTTCGCTGCAAAATGCGGATTCCTCGCTCCGCTCGGGATGACAAGGCGGCTCGGGATGGCAATCCTGAGGTCGGGTTGCAAGTTACCAAATTGCGGAATTACGGAATCCCCTCATTGACGCGTCGGCTTGCGGTTCCTTACTCTGTAGTGTGCCAACATTAACCTTAAATTCCCGCCTGCGTGTCAGCGACGATATATCGAAGCTTGTCGGCGAAACTCCGATGCTGCAAATGAAGAAGCTGGCTCCCGCGGGATCGGCCGATATCTTTGCCAAGCTCGAGTACCTGAATCCGGGCGGCAGCGTGAAAGACCGTGCTGCTATTGGATTGATCGAACGAGCCGAGCGCGAAGGGAAGCTGAAGCGGGGTAGTACTGTCATTGAAGCCACTGCCGGAAACACCGGGATCGGCCTCGCTCTGATCGGGGTGAGCCGCGGCTACAGGGTCCGGCTTTTTGTCCCTGAGAAGTTTTCGGAAGAGAAAGTCATTATCATGCGAGCCCTCGGCGCCGAGGTGGTTCGCACTCCGGAAGCCGAGGGTATGCAAGGCGCGATTCAGCGCGCGAAGGATTTGCTGGCGACCGACACCTCCGCTTTCATGGCATCGCAGTTCGATAACCCCGCCAATACCGACTACCATTACGAAACTACAGCCCGCGAAATCTTCGAGCAGATGGATGGACACATCGATGCCCTCACTATCGGCTGCGGAACGGCAGGAACCTTTACCGGAGTCGCCCGTTTTCTGAAAGAGCGCCTGGGGAAGGTGCACGCGGTTGCGGTTGAGACCCAAGGCTCGATCCTGGGCGGGGGGAAGCCCGGTCCGCACAAGATCGAAGGCATTGGCAACACCTTTATTCCGGGAAATTTTGATCGGTCCGTTTGCGATGAAGTGATGATGGTTACCGACGAGCAGGCGTTTGGCATGGTGAAAGAGCTGGCGGCGCGCGAAGGCGTGCTTGGAGGCTCGAGCGCTGGAGCCAACGTCTATGCCGCGGTGCAGATTGCCAAGCGGCTCGGGGCGGGGAAGCGTGTGGTGACCCTGATCCCTGATTCGGCGGAGCGATATTTGTCGAAGAAGATTTTTGAAGGCGGGATATAAAGCATTCAGCACTCAGCATTTAGCATTCAGCACTTAGCATTCGGCACTTAGGATTTTTCTTCGCTGTACCCCAGGAGAAGATTTGACTTCCAAGCAATCCGGCTTTGCCACGCGCGCTATCCACGTTGGACAAGAACCTGATCCCCTTACTGGCGCGGTTAGCGCTCCCATTTATCCGACTTCTACTTATGCTCAGGAAGAAATTGGAAAGAACAAAGGGTACGAATATGCGCGCGTTTCCAATCCCACGCGCGACCGGTTGGAGACGAATCTGACGGCGCTTGAAAACGGCGTCGCCGCCAAGGTTTTTGCCAGTGGCATGGCGGCCATCAATGCCATTACTTCCATGCTCAAGGCCGGCGATCATGTTGTCGCCGGGCACAATCTATACGGTGGGACGCCGCGGTTGTTTAATCAGGTGCTTACCAATTTTGGCCTGACATTTACTTATGTCGATACCTCCGACGCTGGCAATGTTGAGCGCGCTTTACAGAAAAACACGCGCTTGTTGTTCTTGGAGACGCCGACAAATCCGCTGATGGAACTTTGCGATCTTCGCGCCATCTGCGATCTTAGTCACAGGTACGGGGTCGAGGTTGTCGTCGACAACACTTTTATGTCGCCATATTTTCAGCGTCCAATTGAACTCGGCGCCGATATGGTAGTCCACTCCACTACGAAATTTCTTAATGGGCACAGTGACGGACTTGGTGGAGTCGTGGTGTGCACGAAGCCTGAACAGGCGGAAAAGCTTGCGTTCATCCAGAAATGCGCTGGGGCCATTCTGTCTCCGTTTGAGTGCTGGCTGATTCTGCGCGGCGTTAAGACTCTGGCGGTCCGCATGGAGCAGCACGACCGCAGCGGCCGCAAAGTCGCGGATTATCTTTCGAAACATAAAAAGGTGCAGAAGGTTTTCTATCCGGGATTGCCGGAGCATCCGCAGCATGAACTCGCCAAGCGCCAGATGTCCGGTTTCGGTTCGATGATCACCTTTGAAACTGGATCGCTCGACAACGCGAATAAAATGCTTCGTAAGGTGCGCATCTGCTGTCTGGCCGAGTCTCTGGGCGGAGTCGAAACCCTGATTTCGCATCCCGCAACCATGACCCACGCGGGGGTTGGTGAGGAAGTTCGCCGCAAGATTGGGATTACTGACGGTATGGTTCGCATTTCTGTCGGTATTGAGGATGTGGACGACATCCTCGGCGATCTCGATCAGGCGCTGGCCGCAATCTAGATCGCGATTAGGATCCACAGGGTCTGCATCTTGTTGCAAAATTGCGGATCCCTCGCTTCGCTCGGGATGACAAGAGTTGGAATGTCAGGGATGACAAGAGTTGGAAATGAATGGTCAGTCCGCCAAACTCCCGCGAATGGAATGCTGCCGACTACCATCGGCTCTCCGCGCCGCAGTTTAAATGGGGACAGCGCGTTCTCAGCGAACTCCAACTGCGCGGGGACGAGAGCCTGCTGGATGCCGGTTGCGGCACTGGAAAACTTACTCGCATTCTTTTGGAGAATCTTCCGAATGGCCACGTAGTGGGGCTTGATTTGTCCCGCAACATGGTGCTGCACGCGCAGCAGGATCTGCGGCCGGATTTTGGCGATCATGTGCGGTTCGTCGCGGCCGACTTTGTGGCGCTCCCTTTCCGCGATAGCTTCGACGGAATCTTCAGCACTGCTTCATTTCATTGGGTTCGGGACCACGACGCGCTATTTCGCAGTTTGTACAACGCACTGCGTCCGGCGGGGTGGTTGCACGCACAGTGCGGGGGCGGGTCCAATCTTTATCGTTTGCGCCAACGCGTGCGCGCGCTTTCGCAGACAGCGGAGTTCTCTAAATGGCTACGAGATTTTCCCGAGCCCTGGTTTTTCTCGGATGCTGAATGCGCTGCTTCCCGGCTGGCTGCCGCTGGATTCGAAGATGTCCAGGCAGGACTGGAGGAGGCTAGCTACGCGGCTTCCAGCAATGAGGAATTCCAGCAGTATCTCCGCACATTTATCCTGCATCGGCACCTGGAGCTGCTTCCGGATGAGGGGTATCGCTCAGGGTTCGTAAAAAAACTCGCGGACGATTCTGGTGGGGATGATCCACCGTGGACACTGGATTACTGCCGGCTCAATCTTCGCGCGCGGAAACCGCGGTAGGACGAGCGGTCCCTCAGAGGCTGAAGCCCAATGCAGCACTGATCGGCACGGCTGAAGCCGTGCCCTTCCCGTTCTTGCTCCACCATGTTTCGCGGGTGATCTGAGACGGGGCAAGCTCCGTCTCTACGGGGCATTCTTCAGCAGCACTGATTGCCCGATCCACTCCAGGTAGGGTGCGCTGCCATCTTCAATGGTGATCTCAATGCATTCTGGGAGTTCGTAGGAGTGCAACTCGATCAACGCATCGCGCAAAGAATCGAACACTCCAGCCGTGGTCTTGATGATGAGCAGGTACTCGTTCGCTGTCTCGATCTTGCCTTGCCAGCGATATACCGATTCAATCTGAGGGACGATGTTGACGCAGGCAGCGAATCGCCTCTCCACCAGAGCGTTTGCGATGCTGCGGGCTTCTTCGAGCGAACTGCAAGTCGTGAGAACTAGCTTCTTGTCGGTCATATAAAATCGTCACGTATAAAATTGGAAGTTCAATTTCACTCGAAGCATACGAGGCAGCCGATGGCAACGCAAATTAAGTTTGGGACTTCGGGATGGCGAGCGGTGATGGCCGAAGAGTTCACCTTCGCCAATGTCCATCGGGCGGTGCACGGCATTGCGCGTTACGTGGCATCGCAGAAGGCGAATGGAGCCAAGGTTATTGTCGGGCGGGATCCACGCTTTCTGGGCGAAACTTTCTGTGCCATGGCTGCTGAAATCCTATCGAGCTACGGCATTACGCCACTCGGTATTGCGGAGCCTGTGCCCACGCCCACGATTTCCTACGCTGTGACGCAATCGAAAGCAGATGGCGCGATCAACTTTACGGCTTCGCATAATCCGCCGGAATACAACGGCATCAAGTTTTCTACGCCGGATGGAGCGCCCGCGCTGCCTGAAGTCACGCAGAGGATTGAGCGCGAGATTGCTGGCTTTGATGCAAACCCGCAGGAAATGGGAATAGCGAAAATGCAGTCTCAGAGCATCGATCCACGCCGCATGTACCTCTCGCGACTGCGTGAGATTGTCGATCTTGACGTGATCAAGAAATCTGGCGTCAAGATCGCGTTCGATCCCATGTGGGGCGCGGCTCGAGGGTATTCCGATTCGTTGTTGCGCGAGGCGGGAGTGACCGTGGCCACCGTCCACGACACTCGTGACGTGCTCTTTGGAGGGCACGCTCCCGAACCCGACGATCATCTTCTCGAAGACTTGAGACACAAGATGCGTGAAACCGGTGCTGCCATTGGAATTGCTACCGACGGCGACGCCGATCGCTTTGGGATCGTGGATGGCGACGGCACCTTCGTCCAGCCCAACTACATCATCGCTCTGCTCTTTGATTATCTGGTCGAAAGCCGGGGCTGGAAGAACGGGGTGGGTAAATCGGTGGCCACCACTAATCTCATCAATGCCCTGGCGGAGAAGCACAAGATCGAACTCCACGAGACTCCGGTCGGCTTCAAATACATCGGTGAACTGATCAAGCAGGACAAAATCCTCATTGGAGGGGAAGAAAGTGCAGGGCTGTCGATCCGGAAACACGTTCCGGAGAAGGACGGCGTGCTGGCCGGGCTGCTGTGCTGCGAGATGGTGGCGCGCCGCGGCAAGTCGCTCGGAAGCCAATTGGATGAGGTATTTGCCGAAGTTGGTTCCTATTATCCTTTAAGGGAGAACTTCCACTTGACGCGGGAAGTCCAGGCGAAGTTTACTGAGAAGTTACGTAGTGATCCGAGCGAGTTTCATGGCACCAGAGTTGCACAAGCGGTGAGAACCGACGGATTGAAACTAGTGCTCGCCGACGGATCGTGGGTTTGCTACCGGCTCTCGGGCACGGAACCGGTGGTGCGCGTGTATAGCGAGGCGCGCAGCAGGGAAGGCCTCGCAAAGTTGAGTGCGGCTGCAAAAGCATGGATCTTCGATTAGGACAGACGCCGAGAATACGCATCCTCCCACGATCGGGGGAGGGTACGGGTGCGTCCGAAGAGCGTTCGTTTGGTCATTCGATACTTCAGGCGATAGTTCAGGCGATAGGCCGGGTCGTACGTCAGGCCGTGACCCAAAGTAAAGACCAGGCCAAGGATCAGGGTCCGAGGGTAGAGGCTGCGGCGGCGCGTTGCGTCGAAAGCACTCGTCCGATCTGGTCGTGGCTGGCACAGGAATGGCGTCGTCTGGGGACCGTCGCGGCTGTGCTTCTTATTGTTGGCTTGTTGCTGCACGCGACGTTCGGAGCGAACGGGATGGTGATTTATCGGCAGAAACATGCCGAGTTGTTGTCGCTTCAGGCCGAGGTTGATCGCCTACAGAAGGAAAACAGCCAGTATGCGGATCAGATCAAGGCGCTCAAATCCGATCCAGCAGCCATCGAGAAGGAAGCGCGCGAGCAGCTGCACTACACTCGGCCCCGGGAGTTCGTTTACGTCACTCCCGAGCCACCGCCGAAACCGGCGACCGGCCGCGCCAGGAATGATCCCAATAACAAGAGGTAGGTGTTTAGTTCAGTGAATCTTCCTACTGACTGATTATCGCGTGCGTGCTGTCGAGGGAACAACTTTGATCTGGAGGCGCCTTTGATTCGGGCACGCGATGCCCGCGCAGCGCCTTCCACCATTGCAGCAGAGGCTTGATCTGGGATTCGTATGGTTTCATGCTCTTGCCGTCGAGGAACTCTAAATTCTGATAGCTGCCGTCCCGCGCGACGCTGATGTTGTATGGGTGGGAATCTTGCACCACCAACGGCGGTATGCTTGCCGGGAGTTTGATTTCGCGAAAGTTCTTGCTGTCAAGAATTCCACCAAGCGCATTCCATTCTGATTCGGGAAGTTCGCCTTCATAAATCTTGCGATCGACGTCTTTCCCATTGCGGCGGTTGGCCTTCTCCGAGTGAAAATGGCGGTCGGTGAACACAAGAGTGCAGTAGTGGTCGGCAGCCAGTGAGCCTGGCTGCACTTCCGAAAGGAACAGCCGAATTTTAGGAGTACCTGGGACTTGAGCAAGGGCGGACGTTATCGCCAGTCCCAATCCCATTACGAAGGCAAAGTATTCGATTGACCTTTTCATGCCTGAACTCGTGCCTCAACCGATGTTCATCGGTACACAGTATTGGGGTTTCGAATCCTTGCGATCGGACTTACTCTTTTTCTCCAGGCCTTCGAACCACTTCATCAATGGGTTCAGCGTTTTTTGGTAGGGCTGGCCATTATCGAGAAATCTATCCATGCCGCTGGTATCGCTTGTCTTAAACCGTTCTTTGATAGTCGTGAAGTGTTGCGCCGCGCCCGCGTGGTCGATTTGCGCGTCGATACTTTCGATCTCACGAATCGAGACGGCGTCGTCCGGAAGGCTAGGCGCCTTCGGCGTCGTGATTTGCTTCAAGGCTTCATCGTCGAGGATTGCCTTGAGCCGCTGAAGATCGTCAGGGGCCAGGGAACCTTCGGCGGCCTTGATTTTAGGTTTTCCTAATGTCGCTTCCTCTCGTTTTTCCAGCACATACTTGCCGTCGCCATATACAACCAAACACGAAAGTGAATTGGGATAGCTGAACACATCTCCGCCTTTGCCATAGGTAATGCCATTCAAGCCCTGCGCGTGAACAACATTCGTTTCCAGACTTAAATAGGCTTTCGAACGTTGCAATCGCAGCAATGGGGAGGATTCCTGGCCTGATCCATTGGCAGACAGGAGCAGAGTGCCCCAGAGCGGCAAAAGCGCGAGCAATCTGGCGCAACGAAATGGCACGGTCATTTTCTTTGTTACCTCCTTTATTCGCAATTTCCCGATTTAGTCACGAGGTTATCCGCCATGATATACGGGAATTACTCGGACTGCGATGGGCATTTATCTGGACTAGCCCATACCCCATCGATCGCGGCCGCTTAGGGCCTTTCGTGTGATACAGTGCATTGGTCTCACCGTTTGGTAACCAATCTCCAGGAGGATCACATGCGAAAATCTCTCTTGTTGTTACTTGCCGGCGCGTTGATCGTGTTGATGGCGACGGTATCATTTGCGGGCGACGCCCAGACCGTTAACGGCTGGGTTAGCGATTCCAAATGTGGTGTTAAGGGAGCGGGCGCGGACCATGCCGCGTGTACGAAGAAGTGCATCGCAGCGGGCGCGAGCGCCGTTGTTGTCACCGACAAAGATCAGAAAGTGTTGGCGGTGGATAATCCCGATGCCCTGAAAGGCCACGAGGGACATCACGTTGCCGTGACCGGACATATCGACGGTGACAAGATCCACGTCGATAGCCTCAAGATGATCTAAGGCACAGACGGTCGCGTCCTGGATTCACAAAGTCTCATTCGAGGGAAGGGCCTCCGAAGTTTTTGGGCATGAGGCTCTTCCGCCCTCTCTCTCAACGTTTCTATCTGACTACGCCTTCGAGTGGTGAACTGGCGGTTGCGTAAAGCTTCCGCGGCATGCGCCCCGCCAGATAAGCCTCACGTCCCGCAAGCACTCCATGCTTCATTGCTTCCGCCATCAGCACGGGCTCCTGGGCGCCGGCAATTCCTGTATTCATCAGCACGGCATCGTAGCCAAGTTCCATGGCAATGGCAGCATCGGAGGCTGTGCCTACGCCTGCGTCCACAATTAGCGGAATGCCGGTGATTAGTTCGCGCAAGATTCTGAGGTTGGCGGCATTTTGAATGCCCAGACCGCTGCCGATCGGAGCGCCGAGGGGCATCACCGCTGCTGCGCCCGCATCGACCAGTCGTTTGGCGAACACGATGTCGTCCGATGTGTAGGCCAGAACAGTGAATCCTTCTTTTGCCAGCACCCGCGTGGCTTCGAGCGTAGCTTGCACGTCCGGATACAGCGTGGCCTGGTCGCCAATCACTTCCAGCTTGACCCAGTCCGAGAGTCCTACTTCGCGCGCCAGGCGTGCGGTGCGGATAGTGTCTTCTGCCGTGTAGCAGCCCGCGGTGTTCGGGAGAATGAAGTATTTATTCAGATCGATGTAATCGAGGAGCGATTCCTTGCTGCGGTCGAGGTTCACGCGGCGGACAGCCACCGTCACCATGTCGGCGCCACTGGCCTCGAGGGCGCGTGCGGTCTCCTGGAAAGATTTGTATTTGCCTGTGCCCACGATCAGGCGCGAGCGAAATTCACGCCCGGCAATGATGAAAGTATCCGTCGTTTCCATTTCGATATTGTACTTGGCAGTGGCTGGCTTCGGCTGGATACCTGTACAATCTGGTGGCGAATATTTTGCTGGCATCCCGATGCCAGTCCACTACATGAATCTATGACCTCATTGCAGGAATTTCGTTGCGAGATCTGTGGCATTTTAAGTAGTCATCCCGTGCATTGGTTTGTAATTCAATGTGGAAACGCAGAGCTTGCCGTTCTGAAGTGGAATGACGCTGCGGCTAGCGCCTCTGGCGCCCGGCATTTTTGCGGCGAGGCGCACGCGCAGATTTATATTAGCCGGTGGTTTGAATCGGCATGTTCTCCGTCTAAACCTGAGTTCACCCGCTCTTCCGCGTAAGTACGGCTGCGCTGCGCCGACGGGGTTTTACCTCGGCCTTTCAAGCTCTGCCTTCTGGTACATCTCGTCGATCATGCGCCGATATCGGTCCGTCACAGCCCGGCGACGCAGTTTCAGACTCGCCGTCAATGTTCCGTCGTCGGCGGAAAATTCATCCGCCACCAGCAGGACTTTTTTAAGTTGCTCGAATCTTGCCAGATTCTGATTGAGCACGTTGACAATGTCTTCGTACAAGCGCTGCACGCGCGGATCGCCCACCAGTTCCCGCCGAGAAGTGAAGACCACTTCATTTTGTCGCGCCCAATCTTCCAGAACGGCAAAATTCGGAGCGATAAGCACTGCTGCGAACTTCGATTTATCGCCGAGCACGACTGCTTCGCCCACCAGCGAGTTGTGTTTCAGCGAGTTTTCAATCGGCTGCGGCGCAATAAATTTCCCGCCCGAAGTCTTGATCAAATCTTTCTTGCGGTCGGTAATGGAGAGAAATCCATCTGCATCGAGGTGGCCGATGTCTCCAGTCTTGAACCAGCCATCCACGATGGCTTCACGCGTTTCCTCTGGGCGGTTCCAGTAACCCTTGAAAACAGAAGGTCCCCGCGCCAGTACCTCGCCGTCGTCGGCAATTCGAACTTCGACGTTCGACAGTGGTTTGCCGACCGTGCCTAGCCGGTGAGCTTTCGGCGTGTTTACCGCAATTACGGGTGAAGTCTCGGTCAACCCATAGCCCTCATGGATAGTGATACCAATATCGGCATACCACTCCGCCAATTCGCGACCGAGTGGTGCGCCGCCGGAGATGAACTCCCTTGCCTTTCCACCCATCCCCGCGCGGACTCGCGAGAATACCAGTCGATTCGCGATTTTCCAGGATCGCGTCGTAGGCACGCTTCCGGCGAGTATTTCTGCGCGATGCTCGCGGCCCACGGAAAGCGCCCAATCGTAAGCCTTGCTTTTCGGAAAGCCCGCAGCCATTCGAATGACCTGCTGGCGAATTTTTTCGTAAACGCGCGGAACACCAACGAAGATAGCTGGTTGCACTTCCGCTAAAGCTTGCGGCAACTGTGCCAGGTCAGAGCAGTACGCCAGCACCACGCCGCGGTACATCAGCGCGAAATCCACATGCCGGGCCGTCACGTGAGAAAGCGGCAAGAACGACAGGCTTACGTCGCCTTTCGCATCGAGATCGAATCCATCGAGCGAACAGGAGATATTCGATGCCATATTCCCATGTGTGAGCATCGCTCCCTTCGGAGTGCCGGTCGTGCCGGAGGTGTAAATAATAGTGGCCAGGTCATCGGGCAAAATCGAGCGAGCTCGAACATCGAATTCGAGATCAATGTCGCCTGCTTCTCTTCGTGCCGATTGCATGAGTCCCCGCATCTGAGTTGCATCCGCAGTCTCGACTTGATCCATTACCAATATCCGCTCTACCGGCGTTTGGCGCCGAATACTCAGCACTTTTTCCAGCTGCTTTTTGGTCGAGACCGCGATAATGCGCGCGCCAGAGTCGGTGAGAATGTAGGAAGTCTGGTCTGCAGTCTGGGTGGCGTAAATCGGAATGGTAACCGCGCCCAGCGCAAGCGTGGCGAAGTCGGTAATCGTCCATTCCGGACGATTTTCGCTGAGGATGGCGACTCGATCTCCCTTGCCAATACCCCACGATTCCAGCGCATGAGCTACGCCGACAACGCCACGGTAAACCTCGGAAGACGAGATCGGTAGCCAGCCATCGGCGCCACGTTCCATCATGACGCGGTCGCGGCGATCGTCGCGGACTTTCAACAAAATCTCATTTAAAGTTCGAAGACTCATCGGCTCCGATTCGGGTCAGCAATCATAGTACAAGGCCATACTACAAGGAGATGGTACAAGGCCATCGCGCAAGGCATCGTACAAGCCAATGGTAGGCAGTGATTCTATAAATCCCGGAGAAGCGTTTCGCTCGGAATCCAATCGGTGTATGTCGTTCGCGTGTGTTATTCTTTTCGTGCGGGGTGGAGCAGTCTGGTAGCTCGTTGGGCTCATAACCCAAAGGTCGGTGGTTCAAATCCACCCCCCGCAACCAATTCCTTTCAATCAGTTGCAGCCTTTTGTTACAAGTCCATCCGCTCACTTTGCGCTCACATCGCCTAAACAGCCAGCAATTGCCCGACAACCTGTTCGTGTGCTGCGCGTTTTTGCTCGCCTACCGCCTGCGTGTACAGGTTCAGGGTGGTGCTGATATTCGAGTGCCGAAGCAGTTCGCTTTGCACTTTCAGATCAGTGCCGTTTGCCCGTAGCAACGTGCTGTAGGTGTGCCGGAATGTGTGCCAGCCTACTTGCTTCGCAACTCCCGCCCTCTTTGCAGCAGGTTTCACAAAGTCTTGCAATATAGAATCCGGCCAGTAGGGTTCCAGCCCTTGCTTGTAGGGAGAGGCAAACACCCAATCTGAGTCCGCAGAATATGCAGTTTGCTCACGATACTCACGCAAAACTGTGAGCAGTTCATGAGCCAACGGTATAGGTTTTCTGCGGGCCAACGTTTTTGGATTCCCGATGTGGCAATGCACTACGCTGCGTTTCACGCCGAGCATGGCAGCGTTCCATTCGAAATCCAACCATTTGAGCCCGACAACTTCAGAACGCGCAAGCCCGAGACACGCGGCTAGTATCACCATTACTCGGTGTGGTCCTGAAGCCATTTCCGCCAGGAGCGCTCGAAACTCAATTGCGGTGAGCACGTCCGGGTCTGATCGTCGTCCTCCACCTTGTCGGACACGTGTAATGGGATTCAGCTCGATAAGCTCCCATCGAGCAGCACACTCAAACAGAACATGGAGCACGTTGCGTAGATGCAGTTTGCTTTTGGGCGCGAGTGCGACCACTCCCAACCACTGCTCAATCGCCATCGTGCGAACCTGTTCCAGCGTATGCTGACCCCATTTCTTTTTGACCCATCCGTTCAGGTAGCTCTTGTAGCTGGATCGCGTTGCGTAAGCTAGTCGCCCCATCTCCACGTCATCCGCAAAGTATCGGTCAACCAGGGTCGCCACGGTTATGGGAACTGCTTTGGGCAGCTCTGAGTTAATTTCAAGGCGAGAGGCGTCCGCAGCGCACTGAGCGTCTCGTTCGGCTGGATACTTCTCCGTCGATCCGATCAACTTGCTGCGTTGAGTACCGCTGGCGTCCCGCCAACGAAACTCCCAAACGTCTGGACCGTTCGCCCGCTTCTTTAAAGTCAAGTTCCCCCGCTGGTATTTACGTGCCATCACTGAGTCCTTTCCGTGAGGCACGGGCGATGCGATTGTGATTGTAGTTCAATCCATTCGTTGAGATCACTGGCCCGGAAGAACCAACAGCGCCCGATCTTGATAGCAGGCACTTCTCCAATACGCGCGAGACGCATCAGAGTCTTCGAGTGCATTCCGCCCAAGAGGAGAGCCGCCTCTTCTACCCTCAACAACGATTCAAAGTTTGACGTTGTCAAAAGACAAAACTCCCGCCAGACGCTATGGTTCTTCGGTTCACATTCCCGATGGGAGGGATCGCATTAATTTGCGCAATGCCTTCCAACGAACGTCCGCGTCGAGCGAGGAATCGCTTGCGAGTCGCCACAGGATTTGTTGTGTGCTGCGCTTCGGGAACGGTCCCAGCTTAGGCAAAGGGTTGCGGCGGCAGAATAGGCGTGCCGCTGCCGTTACGATCTTCGAGTTCACACCTGGTGATCGCACGACCTCGCTCAAGATCCTTGGTACCTGCTTAAACTGCATTGCTCATCTCCCGTCCGCTTTACGGACAAATCTCTACCCCCCCATCGCTAGGCACTTCGCCCCGCCTGCGAACCCGGTCGAGGGGTTGGCCGGGTACCCAAAATCCCAGAAACTCGAAAAGCAATCCCGGACGAAACTAAAGAGGCCAAACCATCACATCCGGGTATCTCCTGACGCGTCCGATACGTGAGCAGACGCGCGTTTGGGCTGCTATCAAGACGGTATGGGCCGTCTTCAGTTGCCGTTGGGTGCCGTTGCGGTGTTCTTGGAGCGCTTATGGGGTCCGCTTCGGACACGGACGGGACACTGCCCGCCCGTAAACGACCGTCTGTCGGCCACCTCAGCGAGCAACTTTGAGAGTAAAAAGCCGCTGCAAACAATAGCCTTAGGGCGTCGATGATCCCGACGTTTGTGGGCGGGCAATCGCTCGTCCGGTGACAACAATCGTTAAAGATCCAATTCATTTTTTCCCTGTGCCCACAAAAGCCCGAACTCGCCATGTAACCCCCTGGTGGACTTCTCACGCTGTGGAATGACTTTCCAGAGTCTGGAATAAATCAGGTGTACCTGTGGTCCACCCGCGCCATGTCGGTCGCTCCTACCGCATTAAGTCGCCTTCCACAGTGCGGGAGAAATCGGTGCGCTCAACGACGGGAACTGTCTTGAAGCCAATTTGTCGCAGCCGTTGTTTCTGAATCTCCGAAATCCTCCGTCTCGATCTAACTTTCGCGTAACGCAAAGCGAGTCGAACGTGGGCAAGGTTGTCTGGAGAAAATGTTGCGATCCCTTCGCTATCGCCATCCTGACGAATGGTCATCCCTGCGGCTAGAAAAGCGGAACGGGCAGCTTTCCATCTGTGCGAAGTACCACTCGCGGGCATCACCAATACGCCGAGAAGACCGCCGCCGTATTCAAAGATTTGCGAGTGGCCTTCGCTCCCAGGGATGATGCCGCTGTCATCACCACGCACAAACTGAAATGGAAGACGGTGCTCATCAGCGAACTCTTTCAGCTTCATATTGTTCAATGACTTGTCCGTCTTTAAAGAGATCTCTGTCTTTGTGCTTGCCTTGTCTTTAATCTCTACCTTGCCCGTGTTCTTGATTTAAGAAAGTCTCTAGCGGTCACTAGCTCTGACAGACCGCTGCGCGGCATCTTTAAATTCAAGATCGGAGATTCAATAACGTCAACTGCTGTCGGACACTTCAGTCGGATATACGTGGCTCGAACTGTGCAGGCACACGACTCCATCGGGCTGCATGAATACAGCATAGGTCGAGGCGCACTGGAGTTCCTCGCGACTACTTGATTAGTCCGCCTGGCATATTTCTCTCAGACACTCCAGGAAATGAAAGCCAACGTTCCTCGGTTGCCTAAACTTCCCGATTCCTGCCCGAAACTCCATGAACAGTTCCACGATCGCATCGTCGTCGAGACCAGTCTTCCGGTATTCCTTTATCTGAAACTCTTTGAACTTCACTCGACCGCCACTTGCACCGTACAGTTTTTGGGCAAGGGGATCACCTTCTCCAGTCCAGGGAAATTTAGTTTTCTCGGAGCATTGTCCGAGGTGTTTTTCTGCCCATGCGCGGTGAAGGACGACGCGATAAATATTGGAATCGAACTTCCCGTACTCCAGCAGCTCAAAAAAACCGAGATCACTCAACTTGTGATATGCCCGAAGAACGGTTGTCCTATGAATGCCTAAAAATCTAGCCACACTGATGGCGGAACAGGAAAACATTTCCGATTGCTTCGAAATCCGCAAAGCAAACGGATACACTGATCGGCCCCGGTATTTCTGAACCAGGTGGGATGTTAGTCTTCGGCAGAATCTGAAGGGAGGTTTTGCTGATGAAGAAGAAGCGATTCGGGGTGGAGCAGATTGTAGGAGTGCTGAAGCAGGCGGAAGTGGGAGTGCCGGTCGTGGAGTTAATCCGGAAGGTCGGGATCAGCGAGCAGACGTTTTACCGGTGGAAGGCGAAGTACATTGGTCTTGAGGTAGATCAGGTACGCCAGATGAAGCAGTTGCAGGAAGAGAACCTGCGGTTGAAGCAGTTGGTGGCAGAGCTGACACTAGACAAGGCGATGCTTCAGGATGTGCTTTCAAAAAAATGGTAAAGCCTTCGCGGCGTGGACCGATGGTGGAGCATCTGGCAAGTACTTACCAAGTCGGTGAGCGACATGCGTGCCGGGTTCTATGCGTGGCAAGAGCCACGTATCGCTATCGCAGCCATTTGGATCCACGGACTGAGTTGCGGATGCGAATCCGCGAAATCGCTCAGGCAAGAGTGCGCTACGGGTACCGAAAGATTCGCGCACTGTTGAACCGCGAGGGCTGGAATGTAGGCAAGTACCTGGTTTGCCGTCTGTATAAGGAAGAAGGGATGACGTTGAAGAAGATGCGCCCACAGCGCAAGCGAAAAGCGATAAAACATCGGGAAGAAAGGTTCCAGGCAACGGCACCCGACCAGGCGTGGAGCATCGACTTCGTCGCGGACCAACTACAGGACGGGCGACGCTTCCGTGCACTAACAGTAGTGGATATCTTCACGCGGGAGGGAGTGGCCATCGAGGTGGGACAGAGCCTGAAGGGAGACGATGTGGTGCGAACCTTGAATCGATCTAAGAATAAGCGCGGGTTACCGAAACTGCTGTTTTGCGATAACGGGAGTGAGTTCAGCAGCCAGGCCATGGATCTATGGGCCTATCAGAATGGAGTGAAGATCGACTTCTCTCGACCGGGCAAGCCGACCGACAACGCGTTTGTCGAGTCGTTCAACGGGACTTTCCGCGCGGAGTGCCTGGATGCCCACTGGTTCAATGATCTCAATGAAGCAAAGAGGGTCATCGAAGACTGGCGGCAGGAATACAATGAGAGTCGTCCTCACCGATCTCTCGGAGAAAGGACGCCAAGCGAGTTCGCCAGTCAGATCGCGGCTAGTCGCGATCTGAAGAACGTTAAACCAGCCGGAGACTAACTTCCAGCTTGGTACAAAAATGCTGGGCCCTTCAACAAGGAGTTACACTAACACTCCGCTTGGTACAAAAAATCGGTCTGGTCAGCCTCGTTCCATGTCTATTGCGTATTTGGTTTTTTCCTTGAGCATCGCACTGGCCGCTTCGCGTGCCAAGAGGATGACACTTGCGCGGAATGAAATCTGAGCTATAAAGACCACGATTGGCTAGCCGCAGACCCGGCGTGGGGGACTGAGGCGTGACCGCACACGGGCGAGTTGGCCAGAAGTCCGACATGTCTCTTTGATGACGGTTCGTTTACGGATGTTTCCTGAAGGACAGCAAAGTCCAAGGAACCGACGCCTTACGCTGCCATTCTCGAAAGCAATCTGATTAGAGGGGCGGGGGCTCCCGCCCATCCAATCAATTATGTTATGCGCTATGCGCTGCTTTGACCTTGCCGTGATCCTCAACGTGAGACTTAGCAGCTTCACCAGCGTGATGCATTGCATGTTCGTGATGGCCCTGAGCTAAATGAGCGTGATGTGCCGCAGTTTCGTGTTTCCCTGCTTCATGGTGCTTCGCGGCTTCCTTGTGATGTCGCGCTGCGTGTTCGTGATGCTCCGCCGCCTTGTGATGATGATCTACTACTGACTTCTGAGACATGAATTCTCCTTATTGGATGCAGGCCGTCACGCAGCTTAGCAAAGTTGTGTGAAGCCCAGATTAAAGTACGGGTAGTGAGATGCGGTTGTTAGACTCATCGGCTTCGTTCAATCAATTAAAAAGCCCGGTTTTGAGACCGGGCTCCCAACAAGGGAACGCAAACTTTGGGAGGGAACGCGACAAGCACCGCCAGTTTCACCGTAACAAGATGACTCTGAGCATTAAGTTAGGCGGCTGATGGCGATCCACTTTGTATAGACAAATGCATAGCTAGAACCGGCCTGCAGACAATCAATGTGCGGCAGCGTACACCCGCGCCCTCACCTCAAATACATGACGGAGGAGATGCAGCACTCTCGATAAGACTGTTTACCGGGCTCCCCGGTGTCTATGGACAGAGCATTCGTGGCTACAGTATGTTGAGACTATGCCACCGACACCCGTTCTTATCGTTGGCGCGGGTCCCAGCGGACTAAATTTGGCTTTGGCGCTGATTCGCCGGAATGTGCAATGCCGTCTCATTTCTGAAGCCGACGGCCCGGGCGAGAAATCTCGCGCCATGGTGATGCAGGCGCGCACACTCGAATTCTACGGCCAATATGGCTTTGCCGAGGAGGTCGTCGAACAAGGCGTGGTGGCCGAAACGGCCCATGTGCGTGAGCGTGGTTCTAGTGGTAGCCGAGAAGTTCTCTCCATCAGTTTCAAAGAAATGGGGGCTGGCCTCAGCCCGTACCCGTTCGCACTCGCTTATCCGCAGGACGATCACGAACGGTTCTTGATCGAGAAGCTCAAGGACGCAGGTTGTGAAGTCGAATGGGGCGCGAAGCTAACCGGCTTTCGCGAGGCAGGAGGGACTATTAGAGCCACCGTAGAGCACAAGATAGGTCGCGTGGAGGAGCCGGAAAGCGCATATATCTGTGGGTGCGATGGCGCGCGTAGCTGTGTGCGGGAAACCCTCGGGCTCGGTTTTCCGGGAGGCACTTATGAGCAACTCTTCTTTGTCGCGGACGTGAAGATCGCGCGCGGCTTTTCGCGGGACCTGTACATCAATCTCGGCGAACATATTCTCACGTTGATGTTTCCGGTGCGGTCGAGTGGAATGCAGCGCTTGATCGGCCTCGTTCCGTCCGAACTATCCCATCGGGAGAAACTTGGCTTTGAAGACATCCGTGCCGAGGTCGAGCCGCTTCTGGATATCAAAGTGACGGAGGTAAATTGGTTCTCAACTTATCGCGTCCACCATCGCGTTGCCGACCAATTTCGAGTGGGCCGCGCTTTTCTCGTCGGCGACGCAGGCCACATCCATAGTCCAGCAGGTGGCCAGGGCATGAACACCGGAATCGGCGATGCCGTCAACCTCGGCTGGAAAATAGCGCACGTGCTGCAGAACCGCGCCGACCCATCGCTTCTCGACACATACGAGCCCGAGCGCATTGGTTTTGCACGTTCACTTGTGTCCACGACAGATCGAGCTTTTACGGGTTTAGTCGGGGAGGGAGTGGCAGCAGAATTTACGAGAAAAATTATTGCGCCTCTCGTATTCGGTGTCGTCACCCGCTTCAGCTTGGGCCGCCATGCGATCTTTCGCACGATTTCCCAAACGCGCAATCACTATCCAGACAGTCCGCTCAGCCACGGCGACGCCGGCGATGTCCACGGCGGCGACCGTCTTCCCTGGATGGGAGCTCATTTAAACGACAATTTCGAGCCTTTGCGTTCTCTGGATTGGCAAGTGCATATCTACGGCGAGGTAAACAAAGATATCGAAACCGCCTGCCGTGAACTCAACCTGCCCTTACATGTCTTCGCCTTGAGCGACGGCGCAAAAGATGCCGGACTTAAAAGGGATGCGTTATATCTTGTTCGGCCCGATGGCTACATCGCCCTGGCTTCCTCCGAACAAAGCGTCAGCAAACTCAGGACCTTCGTTGAACAATTTCAACTGCGTTTTGCAGGCTGATCTTTATACGCGTAGCTTCGATGAATCAGCGCTTGGCGGAGAGCGGGATCTGAGCCTATGGATGCTTACCTGATCAATGGAACGTATGAACTCTTCCGGCACTTTTTCGCCGTGCCTTCCTAACTGGATGTAAACGGCCAGGAAATCGGTGCCGTACGCGGTGTCCTGACTTCTGTTTTGTCCATGATCGAACGCGGTGCAACTCACATTGGCGTTGCAACCGATCACGTCGTCGAATCATTTCGGAACGATCTTTATCCTGGATGCAAGACGAGCGAAGGTGTGGCTCCGGAACTGCTCTCGCAGTTTCCGGTTCTGGAGGAAGCGCTGGAAGCGATGGGAGTAACGGTTTGGGCCATGGTCGATTATGAAGCGGACGATGCGCTCGCATCCGCCGCTGCTAAAGCAGCGAAGGATGACGAGTAAGACAGGTGTTTATCTGTACGCCGGACAAAGATCTTAGTCAGTGCGTTGTGGGCGCGCGGGTAGTCCAGCTGGATCGCAGACGCGACATCGTGCGCGATGAACTGGGTGTGGTCGCCAAGTTCGGAGTGAAACCGCAATCGATTCCAGATTACCTGGCTGTAGTGGGCGACAGTGCCGATGGCTTCCCCGGCATCTCAGGATGGGGAGCAAAGGCTGCGGCCCAGACGTTCGCTCAGTACCCTCACCTTGAAGACGTTCCGAAAGATTTGTGATCGATATCGGTCAAGTGAGACGAGACGTCCAAAAAATCGTCAGGTAGCGAGACATTCACTGGGCAAACCTCGACTGCAAAGATATTCTGGGCAAAGAAAAGGCATTGACCACGAGAGCTCTCTATGTCATCCCGTTGCTCGATCTGTCGACACTCAGAACGTGCCATGCTCGATGTCTCGGTTTTGCAAAGTGGAACTAGGCTTACCGCCAGACAGTTTCAAGTGTCCCGATCCTCGCTCGACCGCCACAAACGACACCTTCAAACCGTCGTCCGCGAACAGGCGCAACAGGTCGTGGCAAACGGTGAGGAGGCAACTCCTCTGCTTTCGCAATTAGATATTATGATTCGCGACTGCGAAAGTGTCCTCAGACAGGCGCAAGCCAACAATAATTTCCCAGCCGTTATGCGGGCCCTTAAGGAGCGGCGCGCTCTTTTCGAATTGAAATGCAAACTCGTGTCTGAAGAACAAAAACACCGAGTGCTACCCAAAGACCGTCCCGAACAGAGGTCTCGCGCCAACGAGGATCCCCAGCAGTCGACGGCAGACCTCTGCCAAAAAATAGAAGCGGGCACCTTGAGAATTCTCATACGTGTTGCACAAAGAAAGCTTGGGGAAATAGCGCCAATCAATGAGCCAAACGATCTGGAATATCTCCGGAAACAACACACGGCACTCAGTGCGCGACTCGAACAGCGCGAACTGCTGAAACAATCTGCAGGTTTAGCAGGAACCACAACATACGACTAGAGAAGCAGATTGTTCTGTCGTTGCGGCAATTTAATAGAGTACGGAGGCTTCGCGATTTTCTTGAACGCAAGACTCGTCTTGGCCCGAGTACTTGGTTCGGCTTTCGATATCTCGTACCGCGACAAGGCCATAGACATAGACGCTGTAGCACTCTTGGAATGCAGGCCGGCACGATTCCGCCCGGAACTGCTGCACCAACCGGAGATTGAAATTTGCGGAGCCTTCGCTGCGACGCCCTGCCAAGGGTGGGTTGGCTTCAAATCGTCGGGTTACAAACCCAACGATAGGCGGCGGTGAATCTGGATTGCGCAATCCGACTATTGGGATGCCGGCATCCTGCCAACACCAATAGTAAGGTTATGTATGTCCGACCGCTTTGAACGGAGCGAAGCGAGAAGATGCCAATCTTCCCAGAGCCGTGAGACTGCGAGCCATCTGGGATGGACTACAAGAACAAGTCTTACCACTTGTCCCAACGGATGAGGCGGCTACGCAATATAAGCGGAGGCCGCAAGTTTCTTCTCACGGTGCCCAACTGCGTGGACAAATCTTAGAGATCGTTTCGCATCTTTGGTAGGGACGCTAACGCTAGAATAGGACGCGATCAGGTTCTAAACACTTTCCGCGACTTTGTCGGTCCGGCAAATGCAGCAACATATCCGAAGATAATAGGAAACGTACAATGCCGGAACGCGAAAGTTATTGGTCGGGGTGGGGAGAGCGTATCTCAGCGCTCCGTAATGTTCCTGCCGTGCTCAAGATTGTCTGGGACTCTGGACCTGCGGTCGTAATTTTCGGATTGATATCCCGGTTGCTCGCGGCGCTTCTGCCGGTCCTCTTGCTGTGGATCACGAAGCTGATTATTGATGGCATTGTGCATGCCGTGTCGGCTCATCAACCGGTTCCAAGCAGATTCTGGTGGTTGGTAGCGGCGGAATTTTCACTGGCCGTTATCAATAGCATTCTTAACCGCACAATCGATTACTCGGACTCATTACTGGCTGACAAGTACACCCGGCACGTCAGCATTCGAGTCATGCGTCACGCGGCCAGCCTCGATCTGATTGCCTATGAAGACCCCGTTTTCTACGACCGTCTGGAACGCGCGCGAGTACAGGCAACCGACCGACTGGTAATGATTCAGGCGATTGGACGATTGGTGCAACAAGGGATCACGACCCTGACACTCTCGATATCGATAATGCTGTTCTCCCCGTGGCTGATGTTGCTGCTGATTGCCGGCGTGGTGCCGGCATTCCTCGGGGAGAGCCACTTTGCCTTCCTGGGCTACGCGAAGAACTTCCGGCAGACACCCATCCGGCGCCAGCTGGATTACCTGCGACTCCTCGGTGGAAGTAAAGAAGCCGCGAAGGAATTAAAGCTCTTCGGGCTCAAGGATTTCTTGTCCGAGCGCTTCATCCATCTTTCCGACGAGATTTACAACGAGAATGTTGTTTTGTCTCGACGCAGATTAATTGCCGGTTCGCTTCTGTCGGTGGTCGGCACCATGGGCTACTACTCTGCGTACGTATTTGTGATCTGGCGCACGATTGCGGGCGCACTGACTATTGGCTCGTTGACATTCCTGACGGGAGCGATCCAGCAGGCGAGCAGCAACATCCAGCAAATATTTTCGACCGTCGCGGGAATTGGCGATCAGGCCCTCTTCCTTAGGGATTTACTTGCCTTTTTCGAAATGAAGCCGACAATTCGATCCCTACCGAATGCCCGGAAGATGCCTCGACCGATTGTGCACGGATTTGAGTTTCGAAACGTTTCCTTCCGCTATCCAGGAAACCCGCGCTTAATTCTCAATAGCATAAATTTCCACCTTCATCCAAAGGAACGGCTGGCCCTGATCGGCGAAAACGGCCAGGGCAAAACGACCATCGTAAAGTTGATTACCCGTCTCTACGACCCGACCGAGGGTCAAATTCTGCTCGATGGCATCGACCTCCGCGAGTATGACCTCGAAGACCTCCATCGCGAGACTGGAGTCATCTTCCAAGACTTCATGCGGTATGAAATGACCGCCCGCGAAAATATTGCGGTGGGCCGCGTCGAGGAAATCAATAACCTGGATCTGCTTCGAGTTGCGGCACAAAAGAGTATGGCGGATCAGATCGTCGGGCGATTGTCTGAGGGATATGACCAAATGTTGGGGCGACGGTTCGACCACGGCATAGACCTCTCGGGCGGAGAGTGGCAGAAAGTTGCGCTGGCTCGTGCCTACTTGCGCGATGCGCAGCTGTTGATTCTCGACGAACCGACTGCCGCATTGGATGCGCGCAGCGAATTTGAAGTCTTCAAGAGGTTCTCGGAACTCACTGCTGGAAAAATGGCGCTATTTATTTCGCACAGATTTTCAACCGTGCGTTCGGCCGACCGCATCCTAGTCCTCGCTAATGGCAGAATTGCCGAGGAAGGGACACACGACGAACTAGCGAAGATGGGGGGGCGGTACGCAGAGATGTTTGAAATGCAAGCCTCAAGTTATCGTTAGGACCACCAGGAAATGAATACAGGCGGTAATCTAGTGCTGGTCAATGCAGACGATGAACCGCCGCGCCTACCTGCAAAACAAATGGAATTGGATACCTCTATATTGCGTTCGGCCGCCGTACAACTAGCCCAAACCATTTCTTGGGTCCCGGGAGCGCGGAAGTCCCGCCACTTTCGCGATCGCTGCCGGGTTCTGTCCCGCGCCCTCAAACCTCTGTTCCGGGCAATCCAGTCTCCGCCTTCGAATAATATGCCCGATGGTGTCCGCCTGCTGCGCGAAAACATTCGACTGTTTCACGGGGAGTTGGAGGGCGTCTGTGAGACCGCCAAGCTCTTTCGAAAGAGTCCGCAGGTTCGCACCTCAAATGGCACAGTCATTCCACGAACGGCGGCGCTGGCGGAGAATTACCTGGCCGCGACAGCGTACCAATTTTCAGGAGCGAGCTTCGCCAGCTATATCGACGGATTTCAAGAGACCACAATCCTCAACATGGATGAACTGTGGGCGATGGTATCTATCCTAAAGCTGGTTTTGCTTGAGCAGGTTGTTGAGCGTGGCCAGCGCCTGTTCAGGAATCCTGGCGAGGCGCACGATCTTCAGAATGTTGTTCATAGCCTACGGGATATTGCACAAACTCCGTGGAAGGTGGTCATCGAACCGCTGATCGTGTTTGATCGTATTTTGCGCGAAGACCCTGCGGAGACATACTCCCGGATGGACTATGAGAGCCGCGACCTGTATCGGAAGAAGCTCACAAATATCGCAGATCACTCTGACTGGACAGAATTGGATGTCGCCTCTGAAGCAGTAGCGTTGGCGCGAGAGGCGGGGAACAAACCTAACGATGACCCTCGCGTGAGCCTGCGCAGTTCACACGTCGGAACCTACCTGCTCGCGGAAGGAACCGGCCTGCTCGAGCGCAGAGTTGATTTCCACCCTCCGGTTGTTCAGCGCTTGCGCGCGTTCTTGCGTGCCTATCCGAATGAGTTTTATCTACCGGCAATCGCGCTCGTCACGATCGCGATTGTTGTGGCCGCCGTCGTCCTACTAACCGCCCCGTCCACGCCGCTTGGGCTGATTCTACTTTCTGCGCTGGCCCTCTTGTTGCCAAGTTCGCAGAGCGCTGTTCAGATCGTGAACTACCTGGTGACGAGTTTCCTTCGGCCTGAGATTCTCCCCAAACTCGATTTTGCTGAAGGCCTCCCGAACGACTGCATTACCGTCGTAGCGATACCCACGCTGCTGCTGGATGTGAAACAGGTCCAAAAGCTTGTGGATGACTTGGAAGTTCGCTTTCTGGGCAACCACGATCCGAATCTTCATTTCGCCTTGCTCACCGACCTTCCCGATTCGCCGACAGACCCAGACAAAAACGATCCCCTTGTGGAGTTGTGTTCACACCTCATCAGCGAACTGAACGAGAAGTACGCCGAAAAAGACATGGGATCCTTCTTCCTCTTTCATCGCCACCGTGTCTACAACCCGCGCGAAAGACTTTGGATGGGCTGGGAACGCAAGCGGGGCAAGTTGATGGATCTGAACAAGCTGCTGCGCGGTCAATTTGACAGCTTTCCCGTCAAAGTTGGAAATCTTTCGATCCTACCCAGCATTCGTTTCGTAATTACGCTGGACGCCGATACGGAATTGCCGCGCGGCTCGGCTTGCCGCGTGGTCGGCGCTTTGGCGCATATTTTGAATCAGGCAATTATCGATCCGGAGAGAGGTGTCGTCACCGCGGGCTACGGCATTCTGCAACCGCGAGTTGGAGTAAGCGTTCAGAGTTCGGCAAGTTCACGGCTGGCGAACATCTCGTCGGGGCAGACCGGACTTGATATTTACACTCGCGCCGCGTCTGACGTTTATCAGGATCTTTACGGCGAAGGCATCTTCGTCGGAAAAGGAATTTATGAGGTTGACACCCTGCACCGTGTTCTTGATCGTCGTTTCCCGCGCAATGCCTTGCTCAGTCACGACTTGATTGAAGGGGCCTATGCTCGCGCGGGGTTAGTCAGCGACATCGAAATAATTGAAGATTACCCGTCTCATTACAGCGCTTACTATCGACGGAAACATCGTTGGCTGAGAGGTGACTGGCAGATTGCTGGATGGCTTGGTGCGCTGGTTCCAGACGAAGCAGGGCAGCAAGTATCGAATCCTCTTTCCGCGATTTCGCAGTGGAAAATTCTCGATAATCTGCGACGTAGTCTGGTCGAGCCCGCCCTGTTCGTGCTGTTTGTACTGGGCTGGATCTGTCTGCCCGGCGCACCGCTGGAGTGGACTCTCGTGGCTCTCGTAATTCTGTTCCTGCCTGCGTTATTCCAGGTTGGGTTCGAGTTGGCACAAGCAGCGGTTCGTCGAAGACAGGCCGCCATTTGGGATGCGCTGAATGGGTTTGTGAATGCCTGCGTTGGCGACTTGCTGACGGTCGCGTTCCTGGCACACCAGGCATTGCTGTCCGTGGACGCGATGGTGAGAACCATGGTTCGCCGCGCGATTACTCGCCAAAGGCTATTGCAATGGGAGACGGCCGCGCAAGCTCAACTCTCAGGCTACAGGCGGACGGCCTTGGACACTTATCTGAATTGGACTCCCGCGTTGGCCTTGGGGTTATTTCTGGTGGTAGGACTGCTAAATCGTAACGCTCTTCCAGTTGCGATGCCGATCCTGCTTCTATGGGCATTCAGTCAGCCCATTTCCCTGTGGTTGAACCGTCCTCCTCGAACTCCGCGAAAGCAAGTGTCGGAGAAGAATAAATGGTTTCTGCGGCTCGCCGCGCTTCGCACCTGGCGGTATTTCGCCGAGTTCAGCACGGAGGAGCACAACTGGCTGATTCCCGATAATGTGCAGGGAGATCCCGCCAGAATTGCGCCACGCAATTCCCCGACGAATCTCGGCTTTCTTCTTAATGCACGCCAGGTGGCCTGCGAATTCGGCTATCTCACGGTGCCGGAGTTTGCAAAGCAAACTCTACAAACCTTAACGACGATGTCGCGGCTACAACGTTATCGCGGCCACCTTCTCAACTGGTACGACACGCGATCTCTGGCGCCACTTGACCCCAAGTTTGTATCGACTGTCGATAGCGGCAACCTGATGGCTTCTCTGTGGACTCTGGAGCAGGCGTGTCAGCAACTTTTGAAGCGCCCTCTCTTGCAAGCCGAGTTGCAGAGCGGTCTTCTCGATCATCTGTACGTGTTGATGACGATTGGCGTGTTACCTCGCCGGAAATTTGCTGCCTTAAGAAAGACTTTCAGCCGCGAGAACAGGCAGGAGCGCCTTTTGAACATGCCCGATACAATTTTGAAGAGCATTCATCAGCCGCCTTCCCGCTCCAAGTACATCGCTGACGCCAAGTGGTTTCAGGAGCAGACAGAAGAACGGATCAGACAATTTAGCCAAACTGTACAGCTCTACGCTCCATGGCTCCTGCCAAAATTTTCGGCCCTGAAGAAGGATCTGGTGATCCCCGCGCAAGTCGCCACAAAAGTTGACTTACAGCCGGACCCGCACCCGGTGCTCGAGCAAATGCCAGACTTTATCGATGAGCTTGGCGGGCGGTTACAAACAGCGATAGATTCGCCCACCTCTGGAGAATCGAAAGTACTGTGTCAAGAACTATGGTCGCTGCTGCCGGCCGTGCGTTCTAACGCCGCGCGCCTTATAGAAGACGTGAACACTATTGCTAAGCAGGCAGGCGCATTTGCACGCGAAATGGATTTTGAATTTCTCCTGAACCGCAGCCGGGGATTGCTCTCGGTCGGCTTTGATGTGCAAACGCAACATCTTCACGCCGCGTGTTACGACCTGCTGGCTAGCGAGGCACGCATCGCCTTTTTTACCGCCATCGCCAAAGACGACATTCCGCAGGATAGCTGGTTTCAACTTGGCCGGGCGCAGGCTCTGGACCATGGGATCGCCAACCTGCTTTCCTGGACAGGAACGATGTTCGAATATTTGATGCCCATGCTTTGGATGCGCATTTACCCAAACACACTCTTGGAGCGCGCTGTAACGGCGGCTGTCCAATCGCAACGCACTTACGCGGAGCGCGAAGGAATCCCCTGGGGTATTTCCGAGTCGGCCTGTTGTCTGGTTGATGAAGCGGGCAACTATCAATACTATGCTTTCGGTGTTCCTCAGTTAGCTGTACACAAAGTCGATCAGGAGGGGCCGGTGATCTCTCCATATTCTACGTTCCTGGCGCTCTCGATCGATTCCTCGGCGGCACTGCGAAACCTGCGTTATATGCGTTCCAGAGAAGCGCTGGGGCCTTACGGATTCTACGAGGCGTTGGATTACAATCCGGCCCGTTGCCGCTCTCGCTTTCGGAGTTTTGAATCTGTGCGCTGCTGGATGGCTCATCATCAGGGGATGACGCTGCTCTCCATTGCAAACTTCCTGCACAAGGATGTTGTACAACAATGGTTTCATAGCCATCCACGTGTGCAGGCGACAGAATTGCTGCTCCAGGAAAAACCCGCCGCCCGGCCACGCCCACAGAAGTCACGCGGCGACGTGGCCTAAACGTCTCGGGCAATCGTAATTCTGCCTGCGAAGCCGATAATTTTTATTAAGGTCGCCAACGGAATTGGCCTGCGCACGTACGTTTCGAAGAACACAGGAGCCGAAGCATTAGTCACTGTGATCGAAGTGGTACGCATCGGCAGAGATTTTGATCGACTAAGCTGCCTTAGGCATGGGGACGGACGCTTTTAATAGAGCACCTTTGGAATCGGAAGGAAAGCTTGCTTGACCTCGGTATCCACAGACTGAGATCTACCATCACCAATCGTGGACATTGCCTACTGTATTTTTCCGTCGCACCTAGGGCTGGCAGCCGATTGAAAGCGTGTATTCCGTGACTTAGGGTGTTGAAGTAGAGGATGCCAAGAGAGCCGGACACTAAATCCCTGACACTAGTCATAGGAGCGTAATCATGTACCACCATATCAAGAAGCTGATGTACACCGTAAATGTTGGAACGCCAGATCCCCGGTTTGGCAACATGCTACTGGAGCAATTCGGCGGCGCGAACGGCGAACTTGCAGCGGCCATGCAGTATTCCATTCAGGGCCTTAATTGCGACGATCCGGAACGTAAAGATCTGCTGATGGATATTGGCACGGAGGAGCTTAGCCACCTCGAAGTCGTCGGCACGCTCGCGCGTATGCACTTGAAACCGTTGAAATTCGGCCGCGACGCTGCCGAAATCGATCCGCTCATCGCCATTGCAGGAGGGGGAGGGGTCAACCTCTTCAATTCGATGGGTGATGCCTGGACTGCGGACTATTTGAAAATCACGGGTGAAGTCGATGTCGATCTGCGCAGCAATATCGCCGCCGAGGCACGCGCCAAGATCGTTTACGAACGGCTCATCAACTTTACGGATGATCCGGGAACCGTCGACACTCTGCAATTCCTTATGACGCGCGAGATCACCCATATGAAAGCGTTCACGGCAGCTCTCGAGAGCATGGGCAAGGATCGTTTCGCGATTGGTAAGATCGCTCCGACACCAGTACTGGTCGATCAATATTTCAACGACTCAACCGGCGTTGGCGATGAAGGCGAAACGGATGCGCGCGGCCCATGGAATGAAGGTGGTGACTGGGAAATTGTCGACTCTCCAGCCCTTGAACAAGGCGTCGAAAATCTTGCCGACGATGGAGAACTCAACAACGAGGCTTCGGGAGCAGCCAAGAAGTCCGGCATCCGGAAGAAGGCTGCGGGAAGCGGAAGCAGGGTGAGGTTGCGCAAACCTGCTTAGCACAAAGTCTTGCGAAGCGGGTGTGCAGGATCTTTAAGTCAGCGAAAAGTTTCGATACCACGGGAACCGAAGTGACGGCGACGCCTACTGTAAGAAGTTGTCGCGATTCCGCACCGGATAGAAATATCAGGAGCAGCAAGCCGAGCCAATAGGCGAAGTTCAAAATAGCCGCCTGATGCTTTACGGCTTCGGTGAGTCCTAGAGCGAATGGCAGTCGGCCTACAAGCGCTGGACCGATGACTACATTGGCTAGAATTTCGCCAACGACTTTAGGCTGCCGCAGCTTAACTGAGAGGGATCCGAGCAACTGCGCCAATCCTAGAAGAAGCAAGAGCAGGAACAGAATCGAAGTCAGATCAGAGTTTGACAAGCGCGCTATATCCGGACTTTTATAGGGTACTAGGATGCTTTTGACACGAGAAGGTTTGTCGATGAGGCTAAAGCATTTTATTGGGTGCCCGAGCAGGTGCTCGAGCAAGAGCAGGCCTAGAGAGCCGCTGCGCCTAACGCGGGACCGGGTTTGCTGCGGCCAATATTCTACAGGTGCAAGATTAAATCGGTCGAGAGCACGGATTTCGAAAGACAATACCTGAAGATCAAGCGAGTCGGCGATGCGTCGCAGGATCTTTGGGTCTTGCTCGCTCATGATCACCACGGTTGTGGAAGGAAGAGATTCCCCCAAAAGACTTGTCGACTTCAATACCGGAAAGTCTAGGGAGGGATAGATCTAGAAGATGACATCTGGTTTCAAGGTTCCGGATCGCTTGATGGTTTCCTCGCCGTCCGTTGGAGTATCGTTGCCGGTCTTGCCGCTAGTTCCGCAGATACCCAAGTAGTGAAACTCTGTTAGTGAGCAAAGGAACCCGCCTCTAATTTGGAGCTGAAGTGTGCGGCAAGACCGGCTTTGAAAAATTAGGCGGCTTTGCGATCCCGAAACGTTTTGACCCGGTCATGAGATTCCTGAATGTGAGCTTGCTGCTTAGCAAGAAGTTGCCGGACAATTGCGCTGGTATCAGCGTCTGCAAGAGCCTTTTGGTAGGCTTCTTTTGCGGCATCCTCACCTTGTTCCGCACTCGCAAGCATGGTGTGATCTCCTCCGCCGAGTTTTGCTTTTACATCTCCCCAGAAGCGGTGAATCGCCCCGGTTGACGTACCCTCTTCATCGCTCTCGAAGCCGGCGGCGAGTTGGAGTTCGTTGGCGTATTCTGCGCGTATTTCTGATTCCTTGACGAAGAAAGCTTTTACTTGCGGATCCTTTATATGTTCGGCGAAGTCCATGAAACCTTTATGACCATCGTTCAGAATTCCAACAACTTCTTTTACGATTTCGTTCTTGTGAGCCATTTTCTGATTTCCTCCGAAGCTTTAGAGTCCAATTTTCCATTTGCGGTTGGCCGAGCGTGCCGGGCGGCTGCGCCAATGTCGCGCGAGGAAATCCGTGAATTGTGCAGTTTAGATTTAGAAATTAGATACCGTCGCACACTTTGGACTTATGCATCACTACTAACCTTGTCAAGTAACGCGAGCATCCGCAGAGCGTTCGAGACGCGGTCTAATTCCCACCTCTCCTCAGCGAGATTCGGATTAAGCTGCCGCTGGCGTTCTGCCAGACCAGTTCGAGCCGTTTCGATCCGGTCCGGAATCTTATGCCGATCGGGTTCAAGAATTGCCGCTTGATAAATCTGGTGCCAGGGTAGGAGTGTAACTCGTGCGCACATAGAGAAACTCGCGTTTCGGAAATTGAAGCAAACCGTGCAGAGATTAAGGACAACAAGTGATCATTTACCAGATGAGGGAACGAGGCAATACAGTAGATTCTGTATCCACGGAAGGACCGGAATCGCGGAGCTTCTGTCTTGCGTAGGACGATATCTTTGGTAAAACCGTAACGGGGACTTTGGCATCCAACTCAAACTGCAAAAGCGTCGATCCAAACGCAAAGCGAGTTGAGAAAAATTATGGGTGCGCGGATAGGAGATGGGTTCGCCGTAAATGCGATGTTGAGCGATTTTCATTTGCATTGCCCGCGGACCGACTGATGGACCAACATTCGACAAGCAGCCTTGTTACGAATCCGCCTCTCAAAACCCTTCGTTCTATCGGAGCCATTCCGAGCGCCCAGGGCACTCGCTTTTGCGTGTGGGCGCCCATCGCTAAAAGTGTGGCTATGGCAGTCGAAGGGCGTGAAGCCCAATTTCAGCTCGAGCCCGAGGGCGAGGGCTACTTCTCGGGCACAATTCCGAACGTGCGTGCGGGTGTCCGGTACAAATTCAGCCTCGATGGCGGCGAGACATTTCCGGACCCGGCTTCGCGCTATCAGCCCCAAGGGCCTCACGGCGTATCGGAAGTAGTTGATCCGTCTACATACCCATGGAGTGAAACCGAGGCTGACTGGGCTGGAATTTCTCTCGACGGGCAGGTGCTGTATGAACTCCACATGGGAACTTTCACTCCTGAAGGTAGCTATCTCGGCGCCATCAGTCAGTTTCCTCGACTGCGTGATCTAGGGATTACGGTGATCGAATGTATGCCGATCTCTGAGTTCTCCGGGAAGGTTGGCTGGGGCTACGACGGCGTGAGCTTGTTTGCACCTTTTCATCATTATGGTAGTCCAGATGATTTGCGTCGCATGATCGATGCAGCTCATCAGAACGGCCTCGGCGTTATCCTGGACGTTGTGTACAACCATCTCGGACCAGAGGGGAATTACCTCGCCAAATATTCGCGCAATTATTTCTCGCGCGAAAATACCGAATGGGGCGATGCAATTAATTTCGACGGCGAGCATAGTGCCCCCGTACGGGAATTCTTCCTCGCCAACGCCCGCCATTGGATCAGTGAATACCATTTTGACGGTTTGCGGTTGGATGCGACTCAATCGATTCACGACAACGGATCGCATGGTGTCCATATCCTGGCTGAGATTCAGTCGGAAGTGCGCACAGCTGCAGGGAATCGTAAGACGATTGTTGTGGCTGAAAATGAGCCGCAAGACCGTCGTTTAATCTGCAAGATTGAGCAACAAGGTTATGGTCTCGATGCTGTTTGGAATGATGACTTCCACCATAGTGCGGTGGTCGCTCTCACCGGACGGCGAGAGGCGTATTTCAGCGATCATCTTGGACGACCGCAGGAGTTCATCTCCGCCGCCAAATATGGTTATCTTTACCAAGGCCAGTATTACGCGTGGCAAAGTCAAACCCGCGGCACTTCTTCACTGGGTATCTCCCCAAGAGCATTTATAACTTTTCTCGAGAATCACGACCAAGTCGCAAACTTTGGCCGCGCGCTGCGATTGCGGCTCGTTTCCAGCGCCGCCCGTTATCGGGCCATGACTGCCTTGTGGCTCTTGAGTCCGGGCACGCCTATGTTTTTTCAAGGGCAAGAATATGGCGCGGAGACTCCTTTTTATTATTTCGCGGGACATACGGGGGAATTGGCTAAGGCGGTGAGCGAAGGCCGGGCAAAGTTTATGTTGCAATTCGCGAATCAGGACACTCCAGAGATGAGGGCATACTTCAAGAATCCCGAGGATCCAATGACGTTTAACGAATCCCGGCTTGATCCCACGGAGCAGGGCCGGCATCCGGAGATCGTTCAGCTCCATACCGATCTGCTTGCGCTGCGGAGAAGCGATCCTGTGTTGAACTCTTCCGTTAACGTGCCGATTGACGGCGCAGTCTTAGGAGAGAATTGCTTTGTGATGCGTTATCTGACTCCCACACACGATGACCGTCTTTTGATCGTCAGTCTCGGCACCGGGATCGATTTGCCACATCTTCCTGAACCGTTGGTAGCGCCGCCAGCCGGTCATCAATGGCAAGTTGTATGGTCTAGTGAGTCGCCGGAATATGGGGGTTCCGGTTCATACGTTCCGAGCCGGTTTGGAGCCTGGCACATCACAGGAGAGTGTACGCAATTGCTTGTACCTGTGGTTGCGGATCGTCCGTTTCCAACCGATCCGCCAAAGAGCGGTCTCATGGGTTGATGGTGAAATATCGGACAAGTCGCTCCTATCCGCCACGTCGCAATTTGCGGTTTGAATTCTTCATATTCATTGCAAGCATGAGTCGTTCAGGAGAGACATGAAAATATTTCGCGCTCCAGAACTTATTCGGACCGTCAAAGTCGACCAAACTTCCTCCGAGCTGGATCACGAATGGATTGTCACCAACGGCTTGGGAGGCTATGCGTCTGGAACCATCGCCGGACTCAATACTCGCCGCTTTCATGGATGGCTGATCGCCGCCTTGCCGGCTCCGCACGGCCGCATGATGATGTTGAACCAAATCGAAGAAGCCGTTTGCGTTGAAGATCGCAAATACCGCCTCACGGCTGACGATTTAAGCTGGGCCACGCACTCCGATATTGTCAGCCCATTTTTGAAAAGCTTTCGCTTGGAAATGGGGTTACCCGTATTTACTTATGAGACGGATGAATTTACTTTGGAAAAGCGTCTCTGCATGGCGCACACTCAGAACACGACATACGTCACCTATCGGCTTCTGAAGGGCAAAAAAGCGCAGTTGGATCTTCGTCCGGCCGTAGATATTCGCCCTCATGAAGGCTTGCTCGAGGGTCCTAAACACGAGAATTACCGCTTCACCGCGATTTCCCAGGGTTACGAACTGTTGGTGGCACCGGATCTTCCGCCGCTTCGGTTGACGTGGCTAGGTGACGAGACGTCTTTTCACCTCTCGCTCGAGCATCTAAATGAACTCCGCTACCGCATTGAGCAAAGCCGCGGCTATGACTGGAAAGGCAACCTCTGGAGTCCCGGTTGTTTTTCCGCCAATCTTTCTGAAGGAAACACCGCATCGCTTATTGCCAGTACGGAAAATTGGCACCACATCCATGCACTTTCTCCCCCGCAGGCTTTCGCAGCGGAAAGTGAACGCCGTCGCCGGCTCTTGCGGACTGCACCTGAAGACGCACGATCCGGAATTGCGGCTGAACTTGTGCTGTCGGCCGATCAGTTTCTGATTACTCCGGTAGGCAGAACAAGAGATACTGTCCAGGCGCACAGTGTGGGTGACGAAGTGCGGACAGTCGTTGCGGGCTATCACTGGTTCACGGACTGGGGTCGCGACACAATGATCTCGCTCGAAGGCCTTACCCTCTCCACCGGACGCACTTTAGAAGCCCAGTACATCCTCCGCAGCTTTGCGAAGTACATCCGCAATGGCCTGATCCCTAATATGTTTCCTGAGGGCAAAACGTCTGGCCTATACAACACTGCCGATGCCAGCCTCTGGTTCTTCCATGCTGCGGACCGGTATATACAGGCGACCGACGACACCGAGACTCTGGAAGTCTTGCTTCCGAAGTTCCTGGAAATCGTCGATTACCATCAGAAGGGAACAGACTTTGGCATCGGCATCGATCCATCGGATGGCTTGCTTCGTCAGGGAGCGGATGGCTATCAGCTAACCTGGATGGATGCGAAGGTTGATGGCTGGGTCGTCACCCCGCGTCGTGGTAAGGCAGTGGAGATTAACGCCCTATGGTACAACGCCCTCCGCGTTACGGCCGGATGGCTCGACGCCGAAGGGGATACGGCAAAAGCCAAGCACTTCTCGGAAGTTGCTTCCGCGGTGCACGCGAGCTTCAATGAGAAATTCTGGTCGCCGGAACTTGGCTACTGCTACGACATCGTGGATAAAGAAGGCGGCGGCAATGATCCTTCGCTTCGGCCGAACCAGATTCTTAGTATTTCTTTGCCCCATGCCGTACTCGCCGAAGACAAGTGGGAGCGGGTGCTCAGTACTGTACGCAAGCACTTGTTTACTCCAGTTGGTCTGCGCTCGCTTTCGCCCAACGATCCCAATTACAAGCCTCGCTACGATGGCGACCTCAGATCCCGAGACGGCGCCTATCACCAAGGCACAGTTTGGGCGTGGCTCATAGGACCGTTCTTTGATGCCTGGCTTCGCGCCAACCCCGAAGATTGGGATACGGCCGCCACGTTCCTTGCAGGATTCGACGACGAAATGAGTGGAACGGGTATTGGCACCATCAGTGAGGTTTTCGATGCCGAGGCCCCGTTCACTCCGCGTGGATGCATTGCCCAAGCCTGGAGCGTGGCGGAGGTCCTACGGTGCGAATTAAAGTTGCGTGACAGGGGGAAGCGCAAGTCCTAATTGATCCTCGCCCCTGACAATGTTCATGCCCGACAGGCTGTGAGATCTTAGAAATCACCCAGCTTTCAGCGTCCGCGAAGTGTTTTCTTCCTTCTTGTATTTCACCTGCTCGTGCTTGATGTCGACACGTAGGTGGTTATAGATACTTATGTACTGGTTTGAAATCCAAACAAGCGCAAAGAGAGAAATTAGTATCCGCGCCAATCGGGACACAAGAGCTTGAAGCGTGTGAGTACAAGGAATATTGCAGCGACGTAATGACTGAAACAGTATTCGCAATTGAACAAGTAGAAGAATTTCCGGCAGGAAGGGCCCTTCGCATGTTTCGATTGCCTCCGGCAATAGTCGCGCGGCTCGCTGAAGACTTCCTCATGAGTGACTGTCGAAGAGACGCATACGACGGGCATCGACAGGACGAGCAGTCAGATTAATTGGGAGGCGATCGTCATTATTTCGACTCTTCGATGCCTAAAGACTCCAAAAGGCTGGACCTGTCCAACAGAAGCGATTTAGTTAGTAGAAGGCTGTGGTTAATTCGGTCGCCTGATGTTTTTTGGTCCCTTCCCCTACAGCCAATCCCGTATGTACACAACCTTGGGGCTAAAGCTACCGTTGCTCGGACATTTACACGTGCACCTCACCGGAAAGGCTTATTCCAGGTTTCATACGACTCAATGTCCAGTCGTCCTCAAACTATTGTGTGGCCTGGCCGGCCGTACCCCTTGGGTGCGACATGGGATGGTGAAGGCGTCAACTTTGCGCTCTACTCGGAGCACGCTGAGAAGGTAGAACTATGCCTTTTCGATACCCTAGCGAAACGCGAGACAATCCGGGTTCCTCTTCCTGAACAGACAGACATGGTATGGCATGGCTATTTGCCTGAACTGCGGCCGGGCCAACTTTATGGATATCGTGTGTATGGCCCCTACGCACCCGAGCAAGGGCATCGCTTTAATCCGAACAAGCTGTTGCTCGATCCTTATGGGAAGCAAATTCACGGAACGATGTCGTGGAGCGATTCGCATTTTGGTTACAAAGTCGGAAGCAAGCAAGAGGATCTATCTTTTGATCGCCGGGACAATGCGACCGGAATGCCGAAGAACAGGGTGATTGACTCTTCTTTTACGTGGGGAGCGGACGCGCCGCCGCGGATTCCGTGGCATGAGACTCTAATTTACGAGCTGCACGTGAAGGGATTCACTAAGTGTCATCCCGATGTTCCGCAGCAGTTGCGCGGAACCTACGCGGCTCTCGCGACCGCGCCAGCGATCGATTACCTCACGCGATTGGGGGTTACCTCAATCGAGCTTATGCCGGTTCATAGCTTCGTGGACGATCGCCTCTTGGTCGATCGCGGTTTACGCAATTATTGGGGATACAGCACCATCGGTTTTCTTGCGCTCGAACCGCGCTACCTGGCCACAGGTTCCATCCGCGAATTCAAGACGATGGTGAAGACGTTGCATTCAGCCGGACTGGAAGTGATTCTTGATGTGGTTTACAACCACACTGCGGAAGGGAATCATTTGGGCCCAACCCTGTCATTGAAAGGGATCGACAACAGCACCTACTATCGGTTGGTGCATGACAATCCTCGCTATTACATGGATTACACAGGCACGGGAAATACGCTAAACATGCAACATCCGCGTGTCTTGCAGTTGATCATGGACAGTTTGCGTTACTGGGTTCTGGAGATGCATGTGGATGGCTTCCGGTTCGATTTGGCCGCCACTCTTGCTCGCGAATTGCATGAAGTAAATCGACTGGGGGCGTTTCTGGACATCATCCATCAGGACCCTGTGCTCTCACAGGTGAAGTTGATTGCTGAACCCTGGGATCTGGGCGAGGGAGGGTATCAGGTGGGCAATTTTCCGGTGGGCTGGGCGGAATGGAATGATCGTTACCGCGATACGGTGCGATCCTATTGGAAAGGCGATGGCGGAGTGGCAGGTGATCTCGCGTATCGCCTTACCGGCTCCAGCGACTTATATGCTCACAGTGGCCGCCGGCCTTACGCCAGCATAAATTTTGTTACCGCGCACGACGGCTATACATTACAGGATATTGTCTCTTACAACGAAAAGCACAATGACGCCAATGGCGAGGACAATCAGGATGGGACCGACAATAACCGCAGCTGGAATTGCGGAGTCGAGGGCCCTACGGATGATCCCAATATTCAGGCTCTGCGGACCAAACAAAAGCGCAATTTATTGGCAACGCTTTTGTTGTCCCAGGGTGTGCCGATGTTGTATGCCGGCGACGCAATCGGACACACGCAATCTGGAAACAACAATGCCTACTGTCAGGACAATGAGACCAGTTGGCTGAACTGGGATCTGCAGCCGCCTGACCGGGATTTGCTCGCATTTGTTCAACGCATGATCTACTTGCGCAAACGGCATCCCGTATTCCGCCGGCGACGGTTTTTTCAGGGCCGGCCTATTAAAGGTGGAAACGTAAAAGACGTGTTATGGCTCAATCCTGGCGGCAATGAGATGAGCGAAGACGATTGGCGCGATCCAGGGATCCGGTGCCTGGGAATGTTTCTTTCCGGCCAGGGACTGGAGGACGCCGACGAGCGCGGCCGGAAAGTTACCGACGAGAACTTTCTCCTATTGCTGAACTCTCATCATGAGGATATCGGCTTTCTCTTGCCGGCGGCGTGCCGTTGCGCTCGATGGAATGCCTGGATGGACACATCTCGAGATGGTGGCTTGCGTCCTGCTGACACCCATGCTGCAGGCGCCATTTATCCGCTACAGGCTCGCTCCATGGTTGTCTTGATGGAGCACGGCAAGAACGGCAAGAAAGAAGAGATGAATGAAGTGCCGGCATGAACTTGCGATCGCACATTCCCCTGGCAACCTATCGTTTGCAGTTGAATCGCGACTTCACATTTTCGAAGGCGACTGAAATTGTTCCATATCTCTCCGCGCTCGGTATTAGCCACTGCTACGTTTCCCCATGTCTGAAGGCTCGTTCAGGGAGCATGCATGGATACGACATCGTGGACCATAACGCCTTCAATCCTGAGATTGGCAGTGCCGAAGATTTCGATCGCTTCGTGGCCGTTCTTCATGAGCACGGTATGGGGTTAATTCTCGATTTTGTTCCCAATCACATGGGAGTGATGGGCAGCGATAATTCCTGGTGGCTCGATGTGCTGGAGAACGGGGAATCCTCAAGCCACGCTTCATTTTTTGATATTGATTGGTGTCCGCTTAAAGACGAACTCCACGGCAAAATACTGCTGCCGGTGCTGCATGATCACTATGGCGCTGTGCTGGAGAGCGGTGATTTAAAGCTTTCCTTCGAGTGCGCGCGGGGCGAATTCTACATTTCATACCGGGTCCATCGTTTTCCAATCGGCCCCAGGGAATACCCTCGTATTCTGCGGTCCTGCGAGGCCAAACTGATAGAGGCGCTGGGTGCACAGAATTCAGATCTTCTGGATTTTCAAAGCTTGATTACAGCCTTCAGCCACTTGCCCGGAAGGCGGGAACTCGACAATGGCCGGGTTGTCGAACGCCATCGCGACAAGGAAATTCATAAGCGGCGGCTGTCTGAACTATGTAGCCGATCTCCTCAGATCGAAGCCAGCATTCTTCAAGCCGTAAATTCGATCAATGGCGATGTCGCGAATCCTGCGAGTTTCGAAGATCTGCATGAGCTCATTAAGGCGCAAGCCTTTCGTCTGGCGAATTGGAGGGTGGCCTCGGACGACATTAACTACCGCAGATTTTTTGATACCAACGACCTGGCCGGTATTCGAATTGAGAATGAGAATGTTTTCGAGGAAACTCACCGTCTCATTCTTGGGTTGATCGCGGAGGGTAAAGTGGATGGCTTGCGTCTTGACCATCCTGACGGCCTTTACGATCCCATCGAATACTTCAAACGCCTAAATCGTGGCGTTAAGGACGCAATCAACGAGTCCGCACAGACGGCAAACCACCGGCCGGAAGGCGAAGCAAATTGCGGATTAGAGCACGGACCAAATTGCGGGGCAAGATACGTCGTTATCGAAAAAATTCTAACCGGTTCCGAGAGACTGCCCGAGGATTGGCCTGTGTGTGGCACAACCGGCTATGACTTTTCGAATCTTGTAAATGGGCTGTTTGTCGATTCGCCCGCGGTCATGCGAATGGAGCGCATTTACCGAAACTTTATCAAGGACAAGATCGATTTTAAAGATCTTGCATACCTCTCCCGAAAACTTATTATTCGAGTTGCACTGGTGAGTGAACTCAATGTTCTCGCCAATCGACTCAGCCGTATCGCTCTTTCCAAGCGTCGCACTTGCGATTTCACGCTTAATAGTCTGCGTGATGCGTTAACGGAGGTGGTGGCCAATTTTCCTGTGTATCGCTCTTATGTGAGTACATCAGGTGTCTCGGAAAACGATGAGCGGTATATCCGGATCGCAATCCATTTGGCCAAAGGAAGAAGCCCGGCCGAGGATACTAGTGTTTTCGACTTCATCAATGAGGTGCTGCTGAACCGTATCGCCGAAGGGCAAGATCTCCCCTATCAAAATGCGGTCGCGACTTTTGCCATGAAATTCCAGCAGTTCACAAGCCCAGTAATGGCTAAGGGCTTGGAAGACACTGCTTTTTATCAATTTAACCGGCTGGTCTCGTTGAATGACGTGGGAGCCGATCTGCGAGAGTTTGGAATCACAACGGCAAAGTTTCATTCCGCGAATGAGGAACGATTGTGCACATGGCCACACACGATGCTGACGACGAGCACGCACGATTCCAAGCGCTCGGAAGACGTGCGAGCTCGTATCAATGTGTTATCGGAAATGTCCGGACCATGGAGACTTCACGTGCGCGACTGGGCGCGCTTGAACCGCAAATATAAACGGATAGTGAATGGCAGACCCGCGCCGTCGTCTAACGACGAATACTTGCTTTACCAGACATTGGTGGGAGCGATGCCCGCCGCGCTACTGACTGACCAGAATAATAATAATGAGGGATGGGCGACTTTTACTTCGCGGATCGAAAACTACATGTTGAAAGCCATACGCGAGGCCAAGCAGAATTCAAGTTGGATCAATCGAAATGCGGAATACGAAACCGCGACGACATCTTTCGTAACGGCACTGCTGACTCCAGGCGGAACTAATCGATTCCTTGATGACTTTAGGCCTTTCGCGCGCCGGATTGCTCGCCTTGGGCAATGGAATAGCTTGTCACAAGTGCTTCTCAAATTGACGTGCCCCGGTATTCCCGACATATATCAGGGCAACGAATTGTGGGATTTCAGTTTGGTTGATCCAGATAATCGTCGCCCAGTTGATTACGAAATTCGCCGTCAGATGTTCGAGAGCGTCCGGAGGCCGGGCAGCAATCTTGATGCGTCATCATCAATGGAACGCCTGTTCGAGTCTCCTGACAACGGAAGGTTGAAGCTTTACCTAATCTGGAGAGCTCTATGTTTCCGACAACAGGAGCCGGAGCTTTTTCAGCGAGGCGAATATGTAGCCCTGTCGGTGGAGGGTGCTAAGGCGGATCACGTCATCGCGTTCCTTAGAAAATCTGCGTCGGCCACCGCGCTCATTATTGTCCCTCGCCTGGTCGCAGGCCTGCTCAATGACCTCGATACCCCGGCAATCGGATCCGCTGTTTGGGAAGACACGCGGATTGTGGTCCCATTCAAAATTGACTCCAACCCGTGCCGGAATCTACTCACGGGAGAAATATTGCAATTGAGGGCAAGCGGAGATGACGCGATAGTTCAGGTCTCTGCGGCCTTAGGGAGATTTCCAGTAGCGCTTTGTGTGTGTAATTAATCGATGTCTTTAGCCGCTATTTACTCTTCAGTAATCAAGTAAAGGCTGTATGGCGTCAACAACGGAAGAATTGAAATCATGTGACGCTTTAGCTTTGTGTTTAGGGCAGCCATTCCACAGCTTTTCGGAGAACCGCCCCTTGGAGATGCAGATAAAACGGGTGCTGTGTGTTGATGATGACGCTACTACTCTTGAAGTCCGCAGGCTTCTGCTTGGCGACGCCGGGTATTCGGTTGCGACTGCATCGTCGGGTGCGGAGACACTCGAAATTATCGCTGACGGTAACGATTTTGATCTCGTGTTGCTGGATTATGCGATGCCCAGCATGAATGGAGACGAACTAGCCGAGGAGTTACGTAAGCGGCGTCCGCATTTACGACTAATGGCTGTATCAGCAGTTGGTCAACTTCCTCCAAAGTTTCTTCACGCCGTCGATGGCAGTGTTCAGAAGGGACAAAGCCCAGAGGTTCTTCTTTCCGCTATGGCGGCTGTTCTTGACCAGCCCAGCGCGAAAAATGTAGCAAAGCAATTGGCCCCGCCAACGGTTCTCTGTGTGGATGACGATCGCTCGGAGCTTCTGCTTAGGAGAATGTTGTTTGAATCGGCCGGCTTTCTCGCGCTGCAGGCAAGGTCTGCGGATGAGGCTCTCGAGATCTTTCGATCAAAACCCGTTGATGCCGTGGTAATGGATTACTGGCTATCCGGCACGAATGGTACTGCTGTCGCCGAAGAAATGAAGCGGCTATACCCCAGAATTCCGATTGTCATGTTGTCAGGATTCTCCTCCTTGCCGGGCGAAGGCATGTTAGTGGATGCATGGCTCCGTAAAGCTGAGACCGACCCAGAACATGTTGTCGACGAGGTTAAGCGACTGATTCGTCTTCGGACCAAAACGCAAGAAACTGCTATCTCCTAGATCAAAATGCTGAATGCCCAGTGTTCGTCACGGACGGCCCGAGTTGTCTTCCACACTGCGATGCTATTGATCTCGTGGGCCGGAATCCGTACGTCCCGAGCTTCTACGACTGCGTCAGATACTTCCAACCCTGTGAAGGAATTGACCCTGGAGCAGCTCGGCGATGTCGAGGTGACGAGTGTTGCCAGGGCTCCAGAACAGGTCTGGAAGACGCCAGCCGCCGTTTTCGTAATCACTCAGGAAGATATTCAACGTTCGGGAGCAACCACTATTCCTGACGCGCTGCGGCTTGCGCCAGGAGTGGAAGTGGCGCAGATCGATAGCAGCAAGTGGTCCATCGGTATTCGAGGTTTTGGAAGCAGGCTTACGCGAGACGTGCTGGTGCTCATCGATGGCCGGACAGTCTACACGACGTTACTCGCCGGAACATATTGGGAAGTTCAGAACGTAATTCTAGAAGATGTCGACCGGATTGAGGTCATTCGAGGTCCCGGCGGAACGATCTGGGGCCCGAATGCGGTTAATGGCGTGATCAACATCATTACGAAGAGTAGTAAGGATACTCAAGGCGAACTTGTCAGCATCGGTGGCGGAAGCGTTGATCAAGGATTCTTTAACGCGCGTTATGGGGGCGGCAATAACAAAGACTTTAACTATCGTATTTACGCTATGGGTTTTGATCGCGGCCCTGAGTTTCATCCAGACGGCCAGAACTTCGATCGGTGGCGAGCGGCGCAGGGCGGTTTTCGAACCGATTGGGTGGCGAATAGTCGAGATAGCTTTACATTTCAAGGCGATATTTACGATGAGGGCGCCGGTGAGAGTGTCGGTGCTACCAGTTATACACCGCCATATTCTCAGGTTCTTGACGGCACAGCATTGCTTTCCGGGGCGAACATCGTCACGCGATGGAAGAGAACACTGGGAGAAGGTGAAGATTTTGAGCTTCAAGCTTATTACGATCGCACCAATCGCCGCGAGCCCAATTTCATAGACAATCGAGACACTTACGATGTCGATTTCCTGGACCGTTTTCGTTTGCCAGCGCGACAACAGATTTCATGGGGATTGGGAGCGCGGGTCAGCCGGGGAAATGATCCGCCGCTGTTTTCTGGCTTGGTATTTCTTCCTACCGAGCGGACGGATAAGTTGTTCACAGCTTTTCTTCAGGACGAGATCGAACTGGTGGCGAACCACCTCACCCTGTCGCTCGGTACCAAGTTTCTCCGTACAAATTTCACAGGGCTGCAATTACAGCCGAGTGGTCGACTGCTTTGGACACCTACCAACAAACAAACCGTTTGGGCTGCTTTCACGCATGCGGTGCGGACTCCGTCTGACGCTGAAAGGAATTTTTACCTTTCCGGATTCATTGGCATAAGTCAGGGATTGCCATTTTTCGCACGATTTAACGCCAATCCAAACTTCAGGTCTGAACAACTGAACGGTTACGAATTAGGGTATCGGCACCTGGTCGGTAAGAATTTGTACTTCGATGTGGCAGCGTTCTACAACCACCACAGTGATCTTTTCAGCGAAGACATAACAGGCCCTGCTTTTGTAGAGAATGATCCGCCACCCACCCATCTTCTTCTCCCGGCCGAATTCGGAAACGGTCTTCTTGGCACGACGAAAGGGATTGAGATCGCTCCTGAATGGAAGCCGTTCAGTTTTTGGCGTTTGGGTGCTTCCTATTCGTTTCTACAAATGGATTTGAGGAAGTCTCCAAACTCGCTCGATGTCGGAACCGCGCCAATTATTGAGGGTTCCAGCCCACGGCACCAGGTTACTGCCCAATCGGCACTCGATTTTAAGAAGCGTTTCAACTTCGATCTCACCTATCGTTTTGTCAGCGCTCTACCCGCAGAAACAGTTCCAGCCTATTCAACCTGCGATGCTCAGTTCGCATGGCAATTCATTGAGCACCTCAGGCTCTCGGTAGTTGGGCAAAACCTCTTGCAGCCCCACCACGCTGAATCCGCAGGTGATCCTGGACCGCTGGTAGGAATCAAGAGAAGCGTCTACGGGCAAATCACATGGAAAAAGTGATTCGCACAGTCATTTGTTCGGACCGGGGCTGTGCGAGTTTGGCATTTCCTATTCTGCCCGCCAAACGAAACTCCGATTATCTCCGGTGCCTTCTGCTGCCGTTGTTTTTCTTCTGCTCCTTGTTAGATGCGTCGTCATCGTTTGCCCAAGGCCCTCATCCTACTGAACCTCAGGTAAAGGCCGCCTATCTTTACAACTTTGGAAAGTTCGTCAGGTGGGAAGCCGAGCCGACGACGAATACGAACGAACGCGAAATTTGCGTCTTTGGGAAGGACCCGTTCGGGGCCGTTCTCGATTCAACCGTAGCCGGAGAGAGTATTGATGGCAGAAAGATTGTGGTAAGAAGGCCGGCGAATATTCAAGACACGGCCCAATGCAACATTTTGTTCATAAGCTCGTCAGAGGAAAACCGGATGGACTCGATTCTGTCGGCCGCGCGGCGTTCCGGCATGCTAACAGTCAGCGATATTCCGCACTTTGCCGAGCGTGGCGGGATTATTGAGTTCGTGATGCAACAGGACAAAATCAGATTCGAGGTGAACCGGAGGGCAGCCGAGCGATCGCACCTGGCCCTGAGTTCCGAGCTATTGAAAGTGGCGATTAAGGTTATCGACAATGCCACGTCACAGGGGCCACCATGATCGGACGAAACACGCGGTCAATCTCGACGCAACTTACGATCATGAATATGTTGGTGAGCGGCACCGCATTGCTGCTGGCCTGTGTGGCATTCCTTGCCTACGACCAGGTAACTTTCCGCCAAGGGTTGCTGCGGACTCTCTCGGCTCAAGCCCAAATCATCGGTTCGAACAGCGTTTCCGCCCTGTTGTTTAACGATCCGCAGTCGGCATCTAATACACTCGCTGCACTTAAAGGTTCTTCCAACATTTCCTCGGCTGGAATCTTGACGGCTGTGCGGCAGCCCTTCGCACTTTATACGCGGGAAGGCGAGGACGACATGCAGAACGTCCCTACACTTTCCGATTCTAAGGCCGAAGATTACAGGATCGGGAGAAATCATGCAGTCTTAATCCGTAAAGTTCTATCCGAAGGACGGGTGGTTGGTTACGTATATATTCGAGCGAACCTGCGCGAAATTGATGATCGGTTATGGCGCTATGCTTATATCTCGGGGGCGGTACTGCTGGTTTGTCTGATATTTGCCCTATTCGTCTCTGCACAGTTTCGCCGCTCTGTTGCCGAGCCCATTGTCAGTCTGGCGGAGACAGCGCAGAAAGTTTCACGAGATCAGGATTACAGTGTGCGAGTTACTGCGCACACCCACCGCGATGAGCTCGCAATCCTGATGAATTCATTCAACGAAATGCTAAGAGAGATTCAATTTCGAGACGGAGCACTACAGAAAGCGCATGATGAACTGGAGCAACGTGTGGCGGATCGTACTCGCGAACTGGTCTCAGCCAATCACGAGCTGGAAGCATTTTCCTACTCCGTATCCCATGACCTGCGCGGCCCACTCGATGCACTCAATGGATTCAGCTACCTACTGCTCAAGAACTATGCTGGACAGCTCGATGCCAACGGCAACGAATCCTTGCGTAATATTCGAGCTACCGCCAAACGGATGTCTGAGCTCATAGAGGATTTGCTCAACCTCTCTCGCGTCTCGACCAGCACGATGCATCGCGAGGAGATCGATCTGACCCCGCTTGCCCGTTCCGTAATGGACGAGTTGCGCCGCAAGGAGCCGGGTCGGATGGTCGAATTCGTTGCGCCGGCGAGTGTCAACGCCTTCGCAGACCCACGTCTCCTGCAGATAGTAATGGACAATTTATTGCGGAATGCGTGGAAGTACACCTCGCACCATGACCGCGCTCACATAGAGTTCGGGGAGGAGATCAGGGATGGGGGGACGGTTTATTTCGTGAAGGACGATGGAGGCGGTTTCGATCCGAGATCGGCGGATCGATTATTTCAGCCTTTTCAGCGTCTTCACTCGGCAGCAGAATTTCCCGGCAATGGGATAGGGTTGGCGACCGTGCGGCGAATTATTCAAAGACATGGCGGCAATGTATCCGCAGAAGGGCTCATCGAAAGAGGCGCCACCTTTTACTTTACTCTTGAGTCCAGGAGAAGCGGTCCCCAGTAAAACATTGCACACGTCGGCTGCAATGACCTCATTGCATGGTTGCCGCAGCACTTGTCAATGAGGCCACCAAGACCATTGCCAGAGCCAATAGTATTGCCACACCACTGCTAACCAGCAAGATCTCGCCGAACAAATCAGCCTTTACCAGTTGATATTTGCGCATAAATCTTCCCCTCCAGCTGCCAGTCTCATTTAGATGTCTGACGCGCTGCGGAGGAGATGAAATACAATTATTCTGCGCTCGGCGTACAAAGTCAGCCGTATGTGGCTTCTTATCCGAGTACAGTACTTCGTGGGAACGACCAGGCATCGTAAGACAGGTATCTAAGGCGGAGGTCGCGTCGCTAAAGGCGTCACATGCTAGACTGCACGTTCTTGAGCTTCGCCCGATTTCCTTGAGCCCAAAGGGCCCAGGTTGCGGCGATGACCCGTTTTATGGAACTTTCTTGCGAGAATAAAAACAAAACCACGAATCCTAGCTTCAGAATTATTGGATCATCGGATCTATGCAGCCTTTCGGGCGCTTTCGGCGTGGAGTTCGGCCTCGGCTTGTAGCCAATCTTCCAGGTCCGAGCCACCCCTCATCCCGCGCTGCTCGTAAATTTCGTATGCGCGACGCTGAATTTCTTCCCATATATCAGTCGTCTTATTGACAGTTACAGTCTGATTTTGTGCGTTCGAGGATTCTTGCAGAGTGCGTTTCAAACTCGACTCTCCTCTGATCATTTAATTGGGCTCGCCACGAACTGGAATACTTGAGACGCCACTAACTGGCTTCTGCGAATGACTCCACCTCGTCTCAGAAAGTTCTTAACTACAGCGGATACTGTAGTTGGCTACCTAATTTAGGGAATGCGAGTGCTCGAGACATCCACTGAGCAAGAATAGCCATCGTAGCGAGTCGGTTCTATTTCCTTCGAGTTGACCGATGCCCACGATGTCTTTGGATCACACCGTTAAACGCGAACAGGGGAGTTTATTTTATCCACGCTTGATCCGCGCGACTATTCGGGTCGGATGCGCGGGTTGGGGCATTCCGAAGGAAGCCTCTGCCCATTTCAATCGCGAGGGGACACATTTACAGCGGTACTCGCACGTTTTCAACGCTTGCGAGATTAATTCTTCATTCTATCGTCCGCACAAATATGAAACCTGGGAGCGATGGGCTGATTCGGTGCCAGACGGATTCAAGTTCTCGGTCAAGGTGCCAAGATCGATGACCCACGAAGCGAAATTGAATTGCACTTCCGAAGGTTTGATTGCATTTCTGCGGCAGATCCGTTTTCTTCGCGAGAAGCTTGGGCCGGTGCTGGTTCAGCTGCCGCCTCGGCTCGGGTTCGATTACGCCAGTGTGAGGAGATTCCTGTCCCTGCTGCGCGATGAGCATGACGGAGACGTGGTATGGGAGCCTCGTCACAGCAGTTGGTTTAGCGAGACGGCCGACGACCTGCTAAGGGAATTTAAAGTTGCCCGAGTGGCTACTGACCCTGCGTGTGTGCCTTCGGCTGGCAACCCTGGCGGATTCTCGCGTTTGACGTATTTTCGTCTGCACGGCTCTCCTCGCACCTATTATTCGGACTACGCCGACGAATTTCTGGGTTCACTCGCGAGAAGGTTGGAAATACTGGCCGGGAATACCGAGGCTTGGTGCGTATTCGACAACACAGCTGTTGGCTACGCGACTCGGAATGCGCTGGCACTGAAGGCCAAGCTCGATAGGTTAGCCCGGGGTTGAAATCAGGATTTGGGTGCGTTCCTGACGTGTGAGCTCAAATGTGAGATGGCTCCGCCGGATCGGGCTCGCGCACCGGAACATCAGGATTTCCGGGGTCGTCCGAGGGGCTCTCAGACGGGTAATCGGGCGGCTCGTCAATCGGCGGAGACGGCGGATCCGGAAAAGAAGGGGTGTCTAATTGCATGGGGTTAAGATGCGAAATCGACACCGGCGAACTTTTTTCTGATCAAATAGTCGCAAATTTTGGTGGAATCCTAGCAACCTTCAGGTGATCGGCTGTCATCAGACGCGACGGATTGTACGCATCCGGAGGATTCTGATGTCACCACTGTTACGCCTGTTTGCCTCACTGACATTATTTACTGCGACCTCCTTCGCCGCCAGTTCAATGGAGGTTCTCTATGTTGCGGAACGCCAATCAGCCACAATTTCTCTCCTTACTTACAATGTGAATCCCGAAACCGCCGTTGCCAAACAGGTAGGGAACATATTTGTGGGCGCCAGCAATATCGATCCATTGGTCGTCGGCAACGAACATTATCTCTATATATGGAACTCGACCGAGGTGTGGCTTTATCGACTGAATGGCAAAGGTGCGCCAAATCCCCAACCCGCCCAGCATTTGAGCTTTAATCTCGCTTATCCGGTGCACTCGTTCGTGGTGAATCCCGATGGCAGGTTCGCCTATGCTGCCGTGCTCTGGACCGACTCCGGAGGCAATTCGGACGCCGCGATCACACTCTTCACCATTGACCCCTCATCCGGAGAGCTGACCGATACACAAAAAGTCGTGGCGACCTATTCCAATTTTTATACTTATCTCACTGGCTTCAGCTTCGGGCCGAAGGGCAACCTACTGTTCGCGCGCTACTTCGACAATGGACCCTACACCTGTATTCCGGGCTATGACTTTTACCGAGTAGATGAAAAAACCGGTAAGCTTGGACGGCTAACCCCGCTGGTCGCGGTGAATGCCGATTGTAGTGGAACTGCCGAGGTAACGGTCGATGACCAGCTAACCGGGGTGGTGAATACCTGTTGTGGTGCGGGCAGCGGAGCGCTCGTGATCACGAAGATACCGAGTGGGAACGCAATTCTTTGCGGAGCTCCCGACCTTGCTTTCTGCGGCGACGACGCCGGCGATATTACTTTCGACCCCGATAGTAAAAACGTTGTCTTCCCTGATGTCGACGCAAAGAAATCATTTATCGCGCATATCGATTTTGCCGAATCTCGACTCACTGAAGGCCCGTCAACAATTCCTGGCACGCCGTTTATTTATTTCTCTCCTGACAGCCTGGTGCTGTTTGCGCAATACCGCCAGAAAATTGGAATTTATTCTTTCCAACCGAGTACCGGCGATCTCACTGAGAACACTACAATACCGATCGAAGGGAAAATTACCATTGCTACAGCCACTCTGAGCGACTAGCGCTTCGGGGCGGCATCCGGAAGAGTTTAACCAGGGGCTTGTAGTCGCATGACCGTGGATAGTGTCCCGATCTTGCCTTGAATGTAAATCGTGCGCTAGCGTACCGACAGCAAAATCGCTCCCTGCTAAAACTTCTTCATTGTCTTTATTTATGCCTGAACCGATATTCAACTGCTCCATTTGCGGAAAGCCTGTGCCGCTCCAAGAAGCCAATGCAGACGGCGATGGCAAGCCTGTTCACGAAAGGTGTTACGTTCTCAAAATAACCAAACAGAATTCTCCGTCCCCGAGGCCGGCGTAGCAGCTCCTTTTTTTGGCAGCCTGGTAAAGTTCTGAAATACCGACAAGGGGTTGCAATCTTATTTCCTCGCCACCTCTCGATCTGTCCTTTACCGCTTAAAGCGCGCGTTCGCAGCGTAAAAACCACTGGCACTCCGGCGCCTTTCATACTTGCCCGTGAAGTTGTACCAACGGACACGCACCATTTCAAGAAGCATTTGCATCCCATCGGCCAGGGGGTGAATTCGCGTGCCTTCCTTATGACCCCACAGCACCGGCACCTCAGCAACCCGAAATCGATACTTCTGCGCAATAAAGAGGATCTCCGGATCGAAGCCCCAGCGTTCGATTTGCTGCAACTTCACGATGGTTTGTGCTGCTCGACGGGTAAAAGCTTTGAACCCGCATTGCGTGTCCTTGAAACGCAGCCCAAGTATCACGCGCAATAACCCATTGAATGTTCTTCCTAAGAATTGTCGAGCCGCAGATTGCCGTTGCGTCTGAAGATCTGTTTGCATCCATCTGGAGCCTATGGCGATATCGGCACCTTCCTGCAATGCATCGAGTAGTTTCGGCAATTCCTCGATAGGGGATGAGAGATCGGCGTCGCTGAAAACCACGACCTCACCGCGCGCGTGCAACATGCCGTTGAGAACGCTATAACCTTTACCGCGATTCGTAGGATTTTCGACAAGATGCACCACGGAATTTATTTGCGCAAAATCGCGCACGATTTCCGCCGTATTGTCTCGAGAGCCGTCGTTCACTACGATGACCTCCGAACTCCACTCTGCCTGGCTCAAATACTTGACTACGGTAGCGAGGGTTGGTGCCAGACGTGCGCCTTCGTTGTAGGCAGGAATGACGATACTAAGTGTGACGTCCCTCAATTGCGCCTCCGGCGGCCAATACTGGATGAATACACGAAAGGGTCAGATGCGACATTTGCGGAACCCGTTGCCGTAGGCGGTGGGAAGACGCGACTTCGCCTTTCCTGCAAATCCTGCGGCAGTCCTACAGCAAATTACGAATCCGAGTACACGACTGTAAGGATTTTCCTTTGCTGCTAAAGAAATTAAATTCATGAGTGTGATCCTCAATCGTGTTTACCTCTGAAGACTCCCACCTCAAGAATCAGGAGTCCTGCGAAAGTGCAGACTCCTGATCTCACCCTTCGGAGAGCGCGGTTAAGGAAACCCAATTCAGGGAGGATTGAAATGAAAGTAGAAACGTTACGCGATCTCTATGTGGACCAGCTTAAAGATCTTTATAACGCCGAACAGCAACTCATTAAGGCGCTACCGAAAATGGCAAAGGCGGCTACATCGGAAGAACTCCGGCTTGCCTTTGAGGAGCACCTGGAAAAGACCAAGGGCCACGCGCAACGCATTGAGACCATCTTTGAGCAGATGGGCGAAAATCCGAAAGGCAAGAAATGCGCGGCTATGGAGGGCCTGGTGAAGGAGGGGAACGAAGTCATTGAAGAAGATATGACCGATACGCTCAAAGACGCCGCGCTCATTGCTGCTGCTCAGCGGGTGGAGCACTATGAAATCGCGGGATATGGTTGCGTCCGGGCGTATGCGACAAAATTGGGTGACACCGACGCCGCGGAGCTATTAACCCAGACGCTGGAAGAAGAGAAAGAGGCCGATGAGACACTCAATGGCATTGCCGAAGAACTGACTGTTGACGAACCGGTGGAGACCGAACAATCTGTAGACGGCCAAGAACAGTCGAAAAGAGGAGTCGCCAAATCCTCGAATCGAAAATCCAAATCCGCGGCTTGATCGCGGTTATTGGCCAGAGTGATTCGGGGTGATCTGACATTTTCGCTCAGATCACCCCGAACTTATCAGGGCTTAACCTTCCGCGTTTTACTGATTCTTCAAGCCGTAAACATCAAGTTCGCCTTGAGGACTTGGTCCGCCTACGAGATCATGTCCCGTCCCGATATAGACCTTCCCGTTCGTGACAATCGGGGAGGTGAATTTGACTCCATAGCCAGCCATGTCGCCAGCGTTGTCAGTGCTTTCATAGATCTCGGTTAGAGTGGCGGCATCGAAGGCTCGGAGCACGGCGGCGGTCGGTGTTCCGGAGCTTTGCAGGGGGACGCCATGATCGATGATCCATACCACGCCTTCGCTGGTTCCATTGGCGGAGATGAAAGGGGTTGTGCCATAGCTGCTCTGGAGAATGTTGTCCGAAGTATAGGGGCCAGCAGTCAATTGGCCGTTGTATGTAAACGCGCGCAACGGGCCTGGCACGCCTGGCACAGTTGGAGTCACTCCGAGATATGCGGTTCCATTGAAGTAAGCAGCTGTACCAAAGATCTCATACGAATTGATTTGCGTCGTCGACGTATGATTGTGGCTGTCGGTGCAACTCGTCGTGTAAGAAGGTGAAAGATCCGGTTCAAACCATAACGTCTGGGTCGCGCCGGCATCGTTCTGCTGCATGCCGCCGAGATCCGCAGTGTTCACGAGGTAGAGCTTACCGCTTTTACCTCCTGCCAGAGCCTGGGTTGTGCCGGGAATCAGAAGTATCCCGCCGGACGCCAAATCCGTGTCCTTACAATCCATGAAGGCGAAATCGAAGGGAGTGAAGTGATCGAGCAGATGGAGTTGCGAATCGAACTTTACTACCGACTCGCCGAATGCTTTTGTGCCGTCATACGGTCCATTGCCTGTAGTGACGTATACATTTCCACTGCCATCCACTGCTGGCCCTCCGCCCCCCATCCAGACGCCACCCGCGCCGCCGAACGCACCCTCTCCATTCAGGTCGGGGCTCATATTGAAGACCCCGGTTTGGGTAAGGCTTGTTGCATCGTAAGAAAGCAGCCACCCGCTGTGGCATGAACCGAACCCGATATAGACCGATTGATTCGCCAGTAATAATGCTGCCCGTTGCAGACACGAAGTCGTCAAAGTTACTACGCCGTTTTTCGAATCTGAATTCGTTCCTTCGACAGATGCGGTTATCTCGACAGGACCGCCAAATTTTTCTGCACCCGTGGAGATGTCGAGGGCATGCAACCGGAAGGTACCTGCGCCGCCGACCGCCTCAGTAGTCACCACATACATGGTGTTGGAAGTCGAATCAATGGTTGGCGTGGAAGTGATCCCCAAGACGGGCTGTATCGATCCATTGGTGATCGGCGTCTCCCCGGACTGCAGCAGTGAAACGTGCCACAAAGGCGACCCCGTTCCAACGGTATCGGCGTCGAACGCATAAACGCTGTCATTCTCGGTGGCAACGAAGACCACATTTCTTGTCGTTCCGTTGACGGCCAGGCCTGACATCAGTAGGGGCTGAGCGTATACATACCCATCTACTTGATAGGAGAAAAGTTTGCCGAATGTCTGTGGGGTGACAGTTTGCGGCGTGAGGACAGTTTCCTTGGCGTTGAGTCCGGTGCGGGCATTATCGAAATGCCAAGTCACGACGCTCGGGCCGACTGGAGGGGGAGGCGGTGGTGGTGGATCTGAAGTAGTTGTCGTCGAGGTGCCGGACGATCCGCATCCCGCTAGGGCAAACATGAGCACAACCGAAATGAGGAAAGGAACGGAATGAATTAAAGGCAAAGAACGAAAGGGCGCAACCATACGGCAACTCCAACACCGCTTAATTATGCGGCGATGGTGGTTAGTGTCTCAATCTGAATAGTTGGTTGCCGTGTCTCGCGCCAGTGTCGCCCCCGAATTCGCTGGTGGTGGCCATCTATGTCAGGGGTCCGACCGATTTAGCACTTTCGTGTGTAAAAACACACATTTTGTTTGCGGGAAATACAGGATTTCTGGTAGTCTCTCAAAAATATCAATCGATTTTTCAGTCATTTTCCTTGTAGAAGCTCCCAGGGCTTCAGGGCAGGTTCAAGGGATGAAAATCGACCGTGCTGAAATAGCGCCATAGCATGCCACTTCAAGAACGTTCCTTCGCGTCTTCTCGCGCGTAGCTCGCGCGTAACTCGCGGTTAAAAAGACCGTTATACGCAGTTAAGCAGTGCCAAACCTAAGACCCCGATGGAGAAGTGTGTCATGCGAAAGTCTGTTTTATTGATTTTGTGTTGGATGGGTATTTCCGTGCCCATTGCAATCGCCGGCGTCACCGTTACCAGTCCCGCCAACGGTGCCACCTTGCAGGGCCCGGTCCTTTATGTTGCGTCAGCCAGCACCTCATGTTCTAAGGGGGTGGGTGGTATCGGCATTTATACCTCTCCGGGTGTATTGGCCTTGGTACAAAACGGCTCCAACCTGAATACGAATTTGAACCTGGGGCCCGGAACCTACAATACTGTCGTCGAAGAATGGGACAACTGCGGCGGGGCCGGGACTACTCCGATCTCGATTACCGTCACAGCACCATCCGGCGTCCATGTGACCTCTCCGGCGAACAACAGCAATGTCGGCTCGCCCGTGAACTTTGCCGCGACCGCGACCACGTCCTGCTCGAAGGGCATTGGCTCCATGGGCATCTATACCTCCCCAGGGGTCCTGGCTTATGTGGTGAATGGCTCGAGTCTGAACACGAATTTGAATCTGAATCCGGGGAGCTACAAGGCTGTTATTCAAGAATGGGACAATTGTGGCGGGACTGCCACGACTCCGGTGTCAATCAATGTCAGCGTGCAATCGGGCGTCCACGTGACCTCGCCCGCCTCCAACAGCACAGTAAGCTCGCCCGTGAATTTTGTTGCGACCGCGACTACGTCCTGCTCCAAGGGCATTGGCTCCATGGGTATTTACACGGCTCCGGGCGTTTTGGCCACGGTAATCAACGGAGCCAGCATGAATACCAATTTGTCGTTGAATCCGGGAAAATACAATGCCGTGGTGCAGGAGTGGGATAACTGTGGGGGAGCAACCACTACTCCTGTGAGCATCACTGTCGGAGATGCATTTTCGAACTTGCAGCAGGGCGGAGGATGGGTTGGCGCTGGGCAAGGACCGCCGAATTTTGTCGACTGTAATCCCTGCGGTCCGCAGATCACATGGTCTATGAGTCAGGGAGTTAAGTCGCCGTCGCTTTCCGGATCAGCGACTCAATTCAATATTGGCGGGACTGGGCCTTACTGGGACGTCCTGTTTAACAATCACCTCATCGGCGACCAATCATCGCAAGGTCTGCCGGATACGAATCACACGCTTGTGCCCTCGTACCACAACTTTACTTACGACGTGTATTTTTGGGGCGGGAATTTGCAGCTCTCGCAGGCGGTTGAGTTCGATTTGAATCAGTTCTTCGACGGCATGGGTTTCATTTGGGGACATGAGTGCCGCATCGCTGGCGGCAACGAATGGGATATCTGGGACAATTTCAACCAACGCTGGGTTCCTACTGGTATTGGTTGCTATCCAAATAGCAATGCATGGAATCACTTGACCATTCAAGTACAGCGAACCTCAAACAATCAGGTGTTCTATCAATCAATCACGTTGAATGGCGTGACTCACACGCTGAATCAGTCTTATAGCCCAGGCACCACGCCGGGATGGTACGGAATCACTATTAATTATCAGATGGACGGGAATGCCCAGCAATCCCCGTATTCCGTCTTTCTCGATCAATTGACTTTTTCTTACAACTGAGATTCGTTGGAAGGCTCGCTCCCACTTCGTGCGTGAAGTTGTGCTTCTGCGTTAACCGCCAAAAATCCCCGCGATGAAAACGGCGGACCCGGATGGAGGGGGTCCGCCTCATGCTGCAACGTTCTAACTTCGCCTTCTCGCGAGTTTCGTTCTTTTTCTCAAGGCCGATCATGAAAAAACCAACACTTCGAACGGCAGTGCGCAACCTCTCGCTTAGGTTTCAACTCTAAGGGACGGGGAGAAAAAATCTATGGCGACTAAGAAAAAGTCAGGTCAAAAAAAGAAATCCAGCCCGAAATATGGAAAGGCTGCGGCCAAATCAGTGAAGAATGCGATGCATCGCGAGAAAAAGGGTACCCTGCATTCGGGCAAGGGAGGCAAGGGCGGCAAAGTGACAAGCCGGAGGCAGGCGATCGCGATCGGGCTCTCGGAGGCCCGAAAGAAAGGCGCTAGGGTGCCTGAGAAAAAAAGCGGCTAAGCTCACTGATGTTCACTGACCATGCATGGGATAGGGTGCTCTATGAAGCGTCAAATTAAGCGAAATCGCAAGATCCGTTATGCGGTCGTGGGACTCGGCGACCTAGCGCAGGTCGCCGTGCTACCCGCCTTTAAGAATGCGTCAAATTCTCAACTGGTAGCCGTTGTTTCTGGAGATCCGGTAAAGCGTAAAAAGATCGCCGATAAATATCAATTAGATCGCGGGTACTCCTACAAGGAATACGATCGGGCACTCTCCCGGGTAGACGCCGTTTATCTAGTACTGCCAAATCATCTTCACAGAAAATATGCGGTCCGTGCGGCGAATGCCGGCGTTCATGTTCTCTGCGAGAAGCCCATGGCAGTGACTGAGGACGATTGCTTGGCCATGATCAAGGCGGCGGAATCAAATAAGGTGAAATTGATGATCGCCTATCGTCTTCACTTTGAGGCAGCGAACCTGGAGGCGATTGAGCTGGCGAAGCGTGGGAAGCTGGGTAGCCTCAGAATTTTCGATTCTGAATTCACGCAGCAGGTGGCGGCAGATAATGTTCGGGTGACTGAGCCTCCGGAAAAGGGAGGAGGGCCGGTCTACGACATGGGAGTTTATTGCATTAATGCGGCTCGTTACCTGTTCGGATCTGAGCCCGTCTCCGTCACTGCATTCAGCGCAAAAAACAAAGAGCGGCGGTTTCGGCGAGTAGACGAAATGACCTCTGTCATTATGCGTTTCCCGGAGGCAAGGCTGGCGACATTTACCTGTAGCTTTGGCGCCGCTTCAGTCAGTCGTTACACCTTGACCGGCACGAAAGGATCGCTGACAGCCGAGCCTGCATACGACTATTCGATGGGTCTCAAACATCGCGTCGAGGTTGGTGACAAAACGACCTCTCGGTCTTTTAGAAAGCGCGACCAGTTCGCGGCGGAACTGGTTTATTTCTCGCAATGCGTTCTCGACAACAAGATTCCGGAACCATCAGGTCGCGAAGGACTAGCGGATGTGCGAATAGTTCGCGCAATTTATGAGTCCGCGAAGACGGGGAGCACGATTAAGCTTCGGCACCTTCCGAACAAAAAAAGGCCGACAATGAAGCAGGAAATTCACCGGCCTGGGCATTACCGACCGAAGACCATACATACTGAGAGCCCATCTGGGAGAGCGGCCTGACGCCAAGTCTCGGTTGGTCAAGGGACTGACTGCCCTCCATTTGTGGCATGTGAATGATTCATTCCCTCTTTCCCTGAAAATGTCCCAACCCCACGCCCCGAAGAAGCAACTAAAGAGACGTGTGTAGCTAAATTTTCAAAGACGCGAGGTGACTTGCGTTTTGTTGAGAGGGATGTCATGGGAACTGATTTGGATAAGAAAAATCAAGAAGGTCAGCAGTCCGGTCAACAGAGCGGACAGTCCGGAAAATCAGGACAAATTGAGCAGGAAGAAACCGGGCAGGGAAAAAATAAGCAGACCGGTCAATCCGGCCAACACCCACCAAACAGGGGCAACCAAAGTCAAGAGGATGATGACGAGAATCAGAGCCGCGATCGTCAACGCCGCGCATCCTAGTTGGCGTTCCGTAATACTGAATTGCGAGTCCCGGATTCATGGAATCCGGGACCCATTTTTTATGCTGTTGGCTTCGCGCGCTTGACCCAGGAGTAGTCATGATCCCCAAAGTCTTTGGAAGTTTCTGCTCTTCCCTTCGAGCTTGCCTGATGGCTTTGTTTGCACCGGTCTTTATGGCTATCGCAATCGCGGCGCAGACGCCTGCATCGGATGTGCAGGTCCTGAACGCTAAGCCGACAATTGCCAATCCGACTGCCGATTCAAAGAACGATGAGTTTCAACTTGCCGCGCCGGACGTAGGATCGACGCCGGCTGTGCCCAGTGAAGACGATACGGAAAGTACTTTTGTGTTCAAGAAGGACGTGGAAGAAGTCATGTTGCATGCCACGGTATTCGACGGTCAACGCAACCTGGTGCCGGGGCTCGACAAGAGCGCGTTTGTAGTTTTCGAGGATGGAAAGCCCCAAAACATCACTTCTTTTCGCCGGCAGGATGTCCCGGTAGCCATGGGAATCTTGGTTGATAATTCTGGTTCCATGCGCGACAAGAGAGAAGAAGTGAACCGTGCCGTTTTAAATCTGATTCGGGTCAGTAATGCCGCAGATGAAATCTTTGTAGTCAATTTCAGCCAGAAATATTATCTTGATCAGGACTTTACGTCCGACGTGAAGCTCCTGCAATCCGCCCTAGAACAGGTTCCGTCGGCGGGCAGTACTGCCTTGTACGACGCAATCGTCGCTTCGGCGGTCCATTTAAGTAATAATCCGCGGCTCGATAAGCGGGTTCTCATGGTGATTACAGATGGACAAGACAATATGAGTCAGCAGACCCTGAAAGAAGCAGTGGCCCGATTACAAAAAGAGAAAGGTTTGACGTTATACGCCGTCGGCCTTACCGGCAATGAACTACGGGAGCCAGGTCGGCAGGCCTTGCGGCAATTAGCGCAAGTGACGGGCGGGGTGGCGTACTTTCCGAGCGATCTCGATCAGGTCGCGAGCGTAACTCGGACCATTGCGCACGACATCCGGTCCCAGTACATTATCGCGTACAAGCCTCAGGATCAGAGCGCGAAACCAAATGACAAGTCAATCAAAGTAGAAGCGCACGCTTCTGGATATAAGGATCTGATTGTGAACGCGCGAACCGGAGTATACGATTCTCCGGCTGCCGCCCACTGAGGAAAGTCCCTGACTAACCCGTGGGGAAAGTTAAGTTAAGAGGGATCCCGTCTGTTGTTGAGTTTGGGGCGAAGTCTCGATTTGAATGATGTTGTTCTTGATCGCGTAAATGACCAAATCCCGAATCGAGTGCAGGTTTAACTTCCTCAGTATGTTGCTGCGATGTGTTTCCACAGTCTTGGTGCTTAAGTTCAAATAGGACGCAACTTCCTTGGAGCTTTTGCCCTCGGCCATGAGTTGAGTGACTTCGCGTTCGCGGGGAGTAAGCATGGGCAGATTCGGAGGGGCGTTCTGCGATGGGGCATAACCTTTATCCATGAAGCCCGCCGCGACGAGCTCGTTGACCCGTGGCGTGAAAAACCTGCGGCGCTGTTGCAAGGCCTCCACTGCGGATACCAAGTCACGCGCTGCATCAGACTTGAGCACAAATCCTCGCGCGCCAGCCTGTAGAGCTTCTCGGACGACGCCGTCGGAATCGGTCATCGTAAGCACAATGATCTTGAACTTCGAATCATGACGCAGGAGTTGACGGGTTGTTTCCAAGCCGTTCAGATTAGGCATCCCTATATCCACAATAACGACGTCCGGCTTCAACCGCTTAGCCATCTCAATCGCTTCGCGGCCGTCAGATGCCTCACCGCACACATCCCATCCAGCCTGCTTTTGTAGAAGCGAACGCAGGCCACGACGTACAATCTCGTGATCATCCGCTAGTAAAATACGAACGCTCAACCGATGCTCTCCGACTGTAGAACATTGAAAGTAAAATCAAGAAATGTTGAGGGACAGATTGCGAGATTCAAGATGGGGCCTGCGAGTTTTGCGCAGCCGACTTGAATTGTCTGTGCTCGCTTACGTCTTGCACCGCCTGCAAAAGATCTCGGGCAACATTGGATTTGACGACGCATCCTCTGGCTCCCACCGCCTCGGCTTCGCGCAGCATTTGTGCAGAGTCCTGCTGCGTCACAAATAAGACCTCGGTTCGCGGCGTCAGTTCGCGGATCAGCTTGCATGCTTCGAGTCCGTTCATTCTGGGCATGGCTACATCGAGAAGCACAACATCCGGACGGAGAATCGCCACTTGTTCCAGAGCGTGGATGCCGTCCCATGCCTCACCTACGACCTCCCATTCCGATTGCCCTTGCAGCAAATTCTTCAGCCCATTCCGAACCGCAGGATGATCATCCACCACAAGAATGCGAACTGCCATAAATGGACCTACTCCCCGAAAAACTGCACCACCAGCCATGGGGTCCACCATAAGGATTTCTCGAACTCGCAAGACTGTTTTTTGTCGTCAAATGAACTTAACAGGTAACAGGGGATGCCCGAATACACCGAATCCTGTACTGGAGAAAGGATTTAAAGGGGCTTCTTAGACCGGAGTAGGACTTAACTGGGGAAAATATGTACGTTGCTGAAGCAGTGCTTCCACACCCTTTAGAATCGATCCGACATCAGCCTTGGCGCACACTCCTCGGATCCCCGCCTTCTTGGCTTCTTCGTTCAGTTGATTATTAGTGTGGATCGTGACCATTAAGATCGGAATCTGCGGGAAGAGCCTGGTAATCTGGCGGGCGGAGTCAATGCCATTTAGATCGGGCATTTGAAAATCCAGCAGAATAAGATCTGGCGGATTGGCCTGGATACGTCGAAGGGCTTCACTTCCAGTCCTGGCCTCGTCGGATACGCTCCAATTACTTTGCTGTTCGAGTACGCCCCGCAAATAATAACGAACCGCCGGATTATCATCTACCACCAGAATTCGAACCAACTTGGCCTTCCTTTTCCGAAGTTGCGTTTTTAAGAAATTACAAGCTCGCCTACCAGATTCCCTTGTCGCTACCAGTCATCTGTAGCTCTAGGGCTGCAGCGGTGGCTAGGCCGGGGAGCAAACTCAGGCGCAGCATACTCACGACCGCCCCGTTGAGCAGTAGTCGTTTCCATTCCGATGCATAGAGACTCGCTGCCTGCGGAAAAATTGGAATCCGGAGAAAGCCTCGCCGGAAGCGCACCAATTCATTGCCAAAGCGGGCGGCGGTGGTCACCAGCCGAGGCAGGGGAAGGCCCTCGCCGCCATAGAACTCAACGCATCCCGAGACGATAACCAGATAAGTCGCCAGTCCATCCCACAAACCCGCCGGCTCGGCCAATGACTTCAGATGGGAATAATCCACCGCGTTTGAGTTGACCAATTTCGCATTGTCTACCACGTCGCACAGCCGCAGATAAAAGTGACGGTACATCCGTTGCAGAGTGCTGATGATTATGCGATCTTCCGGCGCTGTCACCATTAGCCGATGAGACCCAAACTCGACATTGCGAGCGCGAACGACCAAAGATTGCGTGATTTCGATTTGCTCTCCCGTCTGGCCGAGGCGCGCTACATGCACTTCCACCAGTTCCGGGAGGCCGGGGACAATAAAATTCCATTTGTTCGCTAGGCGGTCTCCCCAGCTCTGCTCCGCCACTTGCGCGTGAAATCGCTCGCGCATAATTGCGATTACATCCTTGCCCTTCGCATTCGTATAGAGATCGAGGTCGCTTCCCAAATCTGGCCAATGGTCAAGGGATTTGATCACGACTACGTCGCCGGCATCCTGTAATGCCTGACAAATCGGAGAGAGAAACGATAATGCATGTTCCACACGTGAGCGTTCTTTCACCACAGCTTGCTGAAGCCACTCACCGGCTGCGCTGTCCTTGGCAGGCAATTCGCGGTGCAGAGAAGGGAGCGTACGAAGAATTACATGATGCGATGTTGCGAGACTCCAAAGCTCACTAAAATCCTCGAGGCCAAAGGAAGCGAAGGCTTCGAACGGCGTATCAATATTAGATTTTCGCTGTGCGTTTGGCGCAAAGCCGATTTCCGAAAATCTGCCCATACCGTTTCCCAACAAAAGTTGGGAAAGGAGCCTGATGCACTTTGTCGAATTGTCCAAGTCACTCTTTTGCATTGTGTTCGACTACTTTCTTCCGCTGCAGTTACAAGAATGGCAGAGCCATCCCAAGTGTCGTTTTGGATGTGAAAACTGTTCATTAGGTTGTGGCTGAGGACGCAGAACTGCTTTTACTTGAAATCTAAACCGACAAAACCTCTCAATGCTTCATGGATTCGGCAAGTCGTGCGTGCAGATCGCCGCCACAGGCCGTGTCGATCCGGCGCTCGATGGCGGTTCCTTCTTCGTAGTCATTCCAGGTTGCAATCAGGATGAAAGGCAGTGGATTGCCAGCGTCGTAATAGCGCTGGTAAAGATGCAGCGTTGCATCGAATGTCGTCGCGCAGCCGCTCTGCATGTGGCGATTGAGGCCCCATTTCGCGGCTGAATCGTCAAAACCCGGCCAGGCTCCGCCGATCGCGATTTTGTTGGAATGCTCGGTCGTCATGGTTTTGTAGAAGTTCTGGAGATATTGCTCGCCCCAGTTGCTGCCGTCGGCGGCCCATCCGCTGGTGCCGGGCTGAACCCACGCAAAGGAGCCGTCGAAATCGTTGGCGAGCGGGGCCGGCGGCACATCTTCATAGATCAGCATGGGCGCGGCAGCCCAGTTGGCGCAGTGTTCGCGAACGCGATTCCAATCCACATGCCCCTGCTTTGGGAAGATGAAGATTAGCGGCCGCCCCTGATACGTCAGATATGCCTCGCGATATTTGGCCGTGGGACCGATATATGCGTTGTAGGCCTTATCAAAGGCTGCTATGGCGCCGTCCGTTGACTGGGCATCCTCGTCCTGCGGCTCGTTGTAGAGAAGAGCAACCTGGAAATGGTTCTGTTTCGCTGCTCGTTGCAGAAGGCCGAAATTATGATCCGAGTACGGTTCGCTTTCGCCGTACCAGTCAACGACAAAAGCGGAGATGCCCATGCTTTTCGCCTCATGAATTTGTTTACGGAGCACCGAACCGTCATTGCTGGAATAGCCGACATCCATGTGGGTGTGATTCCCGAACCACGGCATATAAACCGCAAGAAGCTTCGGCATTGGCGCAGGAGCGTGTGAGGTCTGCTGCAGAGAAGATTGCATGCCCGGGCTCGAGCATCCTTTTGACATAAAAAAACACGCTAGCGCCAAACAAACAAATACTTTCGACAAGTGGAAGCTCCATTTCTCTGCCTTCTTTGGAGCTAAATAGGATGCCAAGCGAAACTCCCTGGTTGGCGTAGTAAAAACGCGAATCCAGGTTGTTTCGAGGCGACAATAGGGGGTCAGAAGTTTGGGACAGCCTGCAGTTGGCGAATCACCCAGCGATCAGCGCCGGGCGTCATCAACACCACGTAATGGACGACGACAGATTCGTTATGCAAAATCTTGCCGCCGTCCAAAATCTGTAATTGATATTGCGCCGTGTCGTGGAGTTCCATGACATCGCCTTCCGGCGCATAAAATACAGCCACCAGATTATGAGACTGGTTTGCATAGCGCTGGCTGAGGCCGGATTGACGCTGACTCGTAATGGTCGCGGTTAACCATCGTTTCGCTTCCCCAGTGAACGGTCCTTCCAACGGATCGACCGCATCGGATTCGAGCGCCTCGGCCATGCTCATCCATGCGGCGCGATAATCTCGGACGATTCTTTGTTCGGTCAGGTTCTCGATGGCTCGAGGGCCGCTCTTTTTCGTATCGAGCTGGACCTGCACTTCCGCGCGCGCGAGGCTCGAACCAAGAAGCAGAGTAAGAGACCAGGCGGCGAAAGCTGCCATGGGGGCAAATACGCGGCGAGGTTTTCCAAAGGATATTCGCTTCATGGCTGGGCTCCGATACGCAATTCATTTCCCATGACTATGCCCGAAGCCACCGACACAATTGCGGCCTTCGAGCCCGCAATTTGCGCTCGCGCAACTCCCTGTTTGATGGGGGCGTCGACCGTGCTTTTTCCGTCAGGCCCGCTCGCAGTGAAGCTCACAATCGTTCCATCGGGTACGGCATTGCCGGCGCAATCATGGACGGGTTCCGTCTCAACGATGATGCCTTTTTTTGTGCGTTGGCCGGTGATGCGCAAATTACACGGATCAGATGCCACTTGCTGAATGGCGCGGCGCGCCTCCAAATTGTCGAGGGAAGCGATCACCTGCACAGGCGCTGCGGATTTGCCAGAGGTCGTCCGAAACCATGCGACTCCATCCCGGGTACGATCGGAGTGAGCAAACAAAGATGAACTGCCGGCATTCAGTTGAAAGTTGACCGTCTCCGGCGAAATCACCAGGTTACGAAACTGATCAAATGCGAATACCACGCCACTGATAGCGTTTTGCTGGGCTACAGGAACTCGCGAAGGATGCACCAGAAATGTGAGGGTGGCTGGCCTCGCGGCACTCACGTAGAAGTTTCCGCTTCGGCATGTGTCAGTGCAGATCAGAATCAAGTAAATGCCGGCGTTTTGCAGGTATTGAGATTCGATTCCTATGTCCTGCCCAAGCTCTACTTCATTCTTATGAGCGATCCCGGGACCGGTGAGATAAAAAACTGCTTTGCCAGACCCAGTGGTCGAAATCGTCACCACGCTTCCAGCGACACTCGATGCTGGCACACGTATGTCTTGCGCCAGGCACGTTGCAGCCAGGCAAAACGCGCAGATGACTGACAGAAAGCGCATGTTAGTTCCTGCTCAAGCTGTATTGATTAACCACGACGCGAAAATTCTGAATTTTCGTGGCTAAGGTCTTTGGGATGTCCACGCTAAACGCCTGCGATGATTGGGGGAGCAGAGCGCGTTCTACATAACCGTCTCCGACCCACACAACCTTGCCCTTATTGTCAGTGAAGCTGGCAAGGACATGCGGGACATTTACTGTCTGACCACTTTGATTGAACAGATCGCCGTGCAGAACCGTTTTCCCTTGCACATCTGCGTCGATTTTCTGATTCATGACGCCAATCACGGGATCAGCAGATGCAGGAACCAAGGTTCCTTTTACATCCATGCGAACGTTCTTCACGTTCTTGAGATCGATGCTGGGGAAGTCGATTCGATAAGGCGTCACTTGTTTCGGCAGCAGAATATGAGCAATTTTGTCGAAACTACTTTCGTCGTCGATGGCGTTGCCCGAGCCGTCGACCAAAGTTGCGTTCACGTTCACGAAGGCCGGGATCGTATCTTCGTTAACCACTTCTCCCATGACCACCGCTCCGGTGGCAAAGTTGAAGGCGTTCATGGAGATGATTCGGACATGTGGTGCGTCAACATTCTTCGAGCCCCATTCGTCCTGAGCGCCGCCGCTGACGAGATCCCAGCGTAAGTACGTAACGGGGATCACCTGCGCCGGGACGTTGGCGATCTCCATCTTGGGCCATACCGTCATCCATACATCGCCATCGCGGACGAGACGAAAGTCGCGGACATCTTCGATAGGACCGACTGGCGTTGTCCAATGGAGGCGGGTGCGAATTTGAGCTTCATCATTGGTGATGTGCAGTGGTCGTGAATCAAATCCCTCCAGGTTCGAAAACGAGCGCAGGCTCCCATTCGATCCCATCCACTCCTGGATAAAGGACTGCTCGTCAGTCTCGCTGGTCTTCGATACGGACGAAAATGCCTGATCCCAATTATGGCGTTTCACATCGGACAATAGGTTGGAAAGAGCTTGTTCGGGAGTGCTGGCCTTCGGAGTAAGGCCATAGAATGCCGATCCGGAGGTAATTCCGACGGTTCCAGTGGCATGTCCCGCCGAAACGAGTCCCAGGTAAATTAGTCCGGCCGTCGCGGCAACGATAGCAATTGGAAGAATGAATTTCATCGGGATGGCTCAGACGCGTACCGCTCAACCCGGTATTGTTCCACCGGTATTTGCACCGCCGCGCTTGCCGACACACTGCGTTCTTCGCGTAGAAAAACCTCAAGGAGGATCGCGAGGAAGCTAATGCCTACCGGCAATATTCCCCAAAGCAAACCTTGCCATCTTGGGGGGACTGCGTCCGATTCAATTTTGTGCGCTGGGGGGACATCATCCTTCGACCACGCGGTGATTTCGCCGCTATCAAAAAGTTCTATTTGGCGCCATCCGGCAAAGGTCAACAGCGGCTCGTAGTAGGAGTCGCGAACAAAGATGTATTTCAAACCGTAGCGGTTGGCGTGTTCGAGCATGGCACGCAGCGAAGCCATCCCAGCCGAGCCGTAGAATTTTGCGTTTGTGAGCTGTGCAGAGCCATATTGCGTCATTTCCGGCAGGAGTCGTGCCGAATTGTAATCGCCGTCAACGCTGCTGGCGTTCGAGAAAGTCGACACTTTAGCCAGTTCGCTGCCGAAACCCAACGTTATATAGCGATAGGAATCGTGCCCATCGCGATTCAGAAAAGCGATAACCGGATCGACGTTCACCGAGATCGATGGCCGGTACGGGTTTACCGTGAGCCACGCGAGAGGTGCGGCCGAGGTTGCAACTGCGGCGAGCGAGAGTCCAATGAGTGCTTTTGTGCGGAAACGGTCGATGAGTTCGCCCGCGAGCAAGCCGACAATCGGCATGGCCATGAGCGTCGCCCAGAATGTAAATCGTTCGAAGGTCAAGATCTCGTATGCCCTCCCCAACAACCAGCGGGGCAGGGGAGTGGTGCCACCGAGGCCGAAAATCAGGGTTACCCAAAAGCCCAAGAGCAAAGGCACAAGGCGGCGGGATGACGCGCCGCGAATCAGAATAAACGGCAGCGCCAGGATCAACGCTCCGTACGGGATGACAAAATAGTTAATCCCCGTAATGGAATTCAAAAGAAAGTTAGCGCGGCTATCGTGAGGAATCGGAATCTGGTGGATGGGATGTTGAATAATTGCAAGCCAATAAGGCAGCAAGACCAAACCGACCCCAATACCAACGGCAGCTCCAAACATCACTGCGCGTGAAATCACTCCGCGAACCGATCCGGGTACTCGTTCATCGCGAGCGTCCAAGAATGCGACCCAGAGAACGGGACCGGCGAATAGCACCAAGCCGAAAATCAGCGTGACATGGTGAGCCGCCGCAGCGGTCAGACTGACCGCAACTCCCTTTATGAGTGATCGGCCCTTCGCCTCCGTCATCCATTCGTAAAAATAAGGTAGTGCGTTCAAGTAGAGCGCTGCGGACGCGACAGTTGCGAGCTGCCCCGCCTGATAAACGAGAAATGTCAGAGCTCCCAAAAATATGCTGGCTAAGGCGGCATAACTGGCCGCGCGATCGTCAACCCAGATCCGGGCAAAACGAAAAACTCCGACGGGCAGCAGCATGATGGCTACTAACTGCACCAGCATATAGCCCATTTTCAACCCGACGAGATGCGAAAACAAAGCAATCCACTGGTGGGTTAAAGGCGGATACGTCGTCTGCGAAAAACCTGCAAACCACTTGTCGTTCCAGGGATTGAACCAGTGTTGCGCGTAGTGCGACGCAAAGAAGATATGAAAGTTTGTGTCAAACGAGCCCGCAGGAAGCTGCATTAACAATAAAGGACCGTGAACGACCAGCGCCGCCAGGATGATAGCGAGGATCGGTATGGGACGAGCTGACGGTGGCGCGGTCCTCAAAATTGTGGCTTGCATAATATGGGCCAGTTCACAGCGCTACCTTGGATTCAGAAAGCCGGGCTAGGGTTTACTCTGCCTTGTAAATGACCCCTCGCAACTTGCTTCTCAAACCGTTTTGATTTTTCTGCACCAAAGTCTCCTTCTCCGGCAGCCAGAAATTCAGGAACCGCATCTGATTGAGGCCACAAAGAAAAAGACCAAACTGCTATGCAATGGGCATCTAAAAACAGCTGTATCCAGCAAGCCGTTCGTATTTGCATGCGGCGAGGGATGCTTTTCTCCCTGGTTTTTGCTTCCGGCTGGGTGTTGGCTCAAACTTATGAAGTCAATGGGCAAGCTGCCCCTCCTCCCCCCGAGAAGCAGGAGAAGCAACAACAGAAGGCCGGAGCTGATGCCGCCTCCCGGCCGGCAACCGCGGAACAAAACACTCTAGGTTGGGGATCAAACATTGAAGTGGATCGTCAAGCGCGAGCCGCCCAGGATGCATTAAAGCGGGGTGACTACGCGAACGCCGCATCTTTTGCGGAGCGCGCTGCCAAATCAGCTCCACAAAATGCGGAGCTCTGGTTCCTGCTAGGGTATGCGGCGCGGTTAGGGGGACGGGACTTGCTCTCTATCGACGCGTACACGCACGGATTACAGATTCAGCCCAATTCAATAAACGGCCTCGCTGGGCTAGCGCAAACGTATGCCCGGATGGGTCGTGACACCGAAGCCGAGCGACTCCTGCAACGGGTCGTGGAAGCGAATCCTAAAGATGCAAACAGCCTACAACTGGCTGGTGAACTCTTAATTAACTCGGATGCGGACCGCGCCCTCGCATTGCTGCAACGGGCTGAGGCGCTACAGCCGACGGCTCATACCGACCTGCTGATTGCGCATGCTTACGACCATCTATCACAACCGGAAGAATCGGCGCGTTATCTAAACCGAGCAAAGAGTCGAGCGCCAAAAGATCCCGAAGTGCTGCGTTCGGTAGCCGGTGAATATCGCGACGAAGGTCATTACGACTTGGCAGTCTCCACCTTGGAATCTATACCAGTGCAAAACGCGGATATCAAAACCGAGCTCGCCTACACATATCAACTTGCCGGTAAGCAACAGGAGGCAGCAAATCTTTATACGCATCTGGCAAAAGAGGCGAAAGGCAATATTGGACTCGACCTAAGCGCCGCGCAAGCTTGGGTCAACCTGGGCCAGACTGACACGGCACGAAGTTTTCTAGAAGACGCTCGTCGAATCGATAACAATAACTACCGGCTGCACGCCATACTGGGGACAATTGCGGAAGCAGAGGACCGTGTTGCCGATGCGAACAACGAATACGCTCTGGCCCTCAGCAACCTGCCGCCAAATGTGCCCGAAGGACCCCTCTATCCAATTGAGTTAAAGCTTCATCTCTATGAACTTGCGTTGCGTCAGGAAGATGCGACAGCCGCGAGACAGCAGCTCGATTCCGCGCTGGCTGACATAGATAAAGTTGAAATCCCGGCATCTTCCCGGCCCGAGATGTTGAGATTGCGGGCTGCAATCGAGACCGGAACCGGAAATCTTGACGCGGCCAACAAGGATCTTCAGCAGGCGCTTGCTTTGCAGCCCTCCAACGTTAACTCGCTTTTGAATTACGGCAATCTTCAGTGGAAGCTCAATCAAAAAGAGGCGGCGCAAGCTACTTTTGCGAAGGTTCTTGAACTGGACCCGCTCAATCGCACCGCCCTTTCGGCGCAGGGATATTTGGCTCGCGATAACGGAGATGTGAAGTTGGCTGAGTCCTATTTCACGCGCGCGGCAAAATCCCATCCAAAAGATTTTGGTCCATATCTTGCGCTCGGCGATCTGCATACCGCAGTAGGAAATTTTGCCGCGGCGGAGGTTTCCTATGAGGCAGCGTATCGAAGAATGTCCAGCAACGCTTTGATCGTTGCTGGAGGCGCGAATGCAGCGCTCGAATCGCACAATACGGAGCTTGCGAAAGACTGGCTGGATCGCGCTAAAGGTAAAATGAATGACTCTCCGCAGGTGAGCCGGGAACGCGAGCGCTATCTGACACTGAAAGGCGATTACGCGGAATCCGCCAAACTTGGCTATGTCGCTCTCGAAAAGCTTCCACGCGATCGCGAAGCAGTCGTCTATCTAGCCTACGATCTTTACTACCTGGGTCACTATGCGGAAGCGCTGGCGTTGGTGGATAAATACGATCCGATTATTTCCAAAGATAAAGATCTCGCCCTAATCGCTGGTTACGTTCATGTGCATGATGGCCAGTCCCGGGAGGCGCTAGATGATTTCACGCATGCCCTGGAACGCGATCCTAAGATGGCCACCGGGTACACGAACCGCGGATTTGTTTTAAACGATCTTCACGAGGCGAACAAAGCTGCGCAAGACTTCCAAAGCGCGCTGCGATTGCAGCCTGATTATGGCGAGGCACGCCTCGGGCTGGCATATGCCGACTTGCAATTGCATCGGCCGAAGCCGGCTCTGGCGCAGCTCGCTGCCGTGCAAAAGTTACTGGGTAAATCTCACGCGTGGCATTTAGCGAGAGCAGAGGCTTTCCATCAGGAGCAGGCTTTTGCCCAGGCTGAACCTGAGTACCATATTGCCCTGCAGGAAAAGCCCGACGATCTTTCGACGCAGTTGGCCTATGCCGACACCCTTTATCGCATGCGGCGGTTTGTGCAGGCGACCACGGCGCTCGATATTGCGCAGAAGCTGGCTCCATCGAATCCGGCGGTGTATTCCCTGAGAGCGCAGGTGCATGCAAAGGAGGGAAAGCGAGAAGAGACGCTACGCGATATTCAATTGGCCGAGCAATATGGCGAGCAGGATGTTAACGACCAAGTCGATATCCTTATGGCTACAGGCGCGGCCCTGTTGACGCTGGGTGACAGAGATGCGGCTATGAAGCGCCTTGCTGAGGCTCTAGGAGTGCCGAACGGCGACCGGATCGGCGTGCGCCTGGAGATCGCGGGAGTGTTTTTGCGGCAAGGACGCTACGATGACGCGCGGCAGCAGCTCGCACTCGGCTTCGCCGAAGCGCGGCTGGAGTCGTCGCCGGTCACAGCGGATGACATTTTGCAGGCGGCCAACATTTTTCTTGCAATGCACGAATTTGATTTGGCCGAAACATACTTCGATAAGGCGCAGCTGGCCGGAGCAAATCAGCGCACGGTCGCGATTGGCCTGACGAATACCTACTTGGCCGAAGGAGAAACTCAGAAAGCAGATGATGCGCTCGCCAGCTTGGGTCCGATAAATGATTTTCGAGATGATTACGATTACATGATGGCTGCGGCGAACTTGAATCGTCAGCGCCAGGATACAGTTCAAGCACTCTCCGATTTTGCCCAGGCCAGCACGATTGCGGGGCAGGAAGCGGCGGCACAGACTGCTCAGGACGAACTGGCGCGCCAGGAGGGGAAGCAGATCACACAGAATCTGAGTTTTGCTCCTCAGGCTTCGTTCGCGCCGTCGCTTGAAGATATCAATGTTTACACGCTGGACGCGAAGATCCTGGATGTTACGAATCCATCACTTTTACCGCCGCCGCGGCACTCGTTCCAAAGTTTGGCGGAATCCAATTATCGCGTTCATATCGACGGTCTGCCCGCAATCTCCGGCTTGGTCGGCGAAAGTATGACGAGCGGTACCTTTCTTTTTCCGAGTGTTAGCGTAGTCCAGGACCGGCACACTTATGACACTTTCTTCAATGGCGGAATCACGCCGATCCTTCATATCGGTACAAACACCGTAGCGTTCAATGGCGGCCTGCAATTTACTGTCCGGCGGGATACGATCTCGCCCGTTTTCATGAACCAGAATCTCTTTCGCCAATTTCTCTACGTCTCCACCAGTTCTTTTTTCAACTGGGTTTCGGTGAATGCGAGTGCGATTCGCGAGGCTGGACCCTTCACAGATCAATCCTTAAGTTCACGGGATGCCTCGGCCTCGGTGGAACTCACGGTCGGCCGGCCTTGGGGAAAGACGTCTCTGATCACGGGTTACTCCACTCGTGATTTGCTCTTTCATCCGATTGTGCAGGAGTATTTCAATACTGCGAGCTACGTCGGTTTACAGCACAAATTTGGCAGTCGATTGACAGCGGCACTGCTGGCCGAAGATCTACGGTCGTGGCGAGTTCAAGGTTTGCAATATGCCACGGCACAGGCTTTTCTTACCGGCGCGAGATTCGATTTCCGAGCCAACCAGCGCTGGGACGTTCAAGGTTCGTTCCTGCTCTCCCGCGGAGATGGCTATCACCAATACGATAATGCGCAGAGCCAGTTCCTAATTTCCTATTCCCGGCCTGTGCAGGGGACTTTGAGGGATGGGAATGGCGGCGTGTCTGTTGGATATCCCTTTAAAATATCATTCGGCGTCCAGCAACAGACGTTTTACGACTTCGCCGGCTCTTCCAAAACAACTCTCCTTCCCGTTGTGAACTTCACACTTTTCTAGACATGGGCTTTCCTGGCATGGAGCGTTATTGAAAGCTTAGCCGATGAGCAAGGTGACAAAAATCGAGGTGGACAACAGCTCATCACCTGGTGAGCGACCCGTGCCTTTGTCGCCTCCCCCGGTCAAGACTCTGAAATCGCAACTGCTCGGTGGCAGCTTGATGCTGCTCGCCGGCTCCGGCCTCGTTGGGCTTACGAACCTCGCCTACAATTTGGTAACTGCCCGTTTACTGGGCCCTACTGGGTTCGCGCATGCGACCGCGGTCTACACGATTCTGATGTTGGTATCGTGCGTGACCCTGTCATTCCAGGTGGTGTGCGCAAAATATATTGCCAAGATTTCCGCGGTAAGCGAAAGAGCGTCTATATTTGCCAGCTTACACATCCGCTCATGGCTCGCCGGAGTTGCAATTGGACTACTGCTCTTTCTGTTCGAACGTCCTATTACCGCTTATCTTGGACTTCCAGATCCAATTCTTATATCGCTCCTGGCGCTAGGATCTGCCTTCTACATTCCGCTGGGAGTGAGGCGCGGCTACATTCAGGGCATTCACGCATTTGGTCCGCTGGCGATTAATTTCATGCTGGAGGGGCTGGTTCGGCTTGGCGCATTATGCTTGTTCGTCAAACTTGGATTGGGAGTTGAGGGCGCAGTTCTCGCCAGTGTCTTGGCGGTGGTCGTCTCCTACTTCTTCGCAATCCCCAGTCCTGGTTTCAGGTCGCTTGGTTTCAGTAGGGTGTCGATCCCCTCTCGAGAAGGATTACAGGCGATTGTTTTCTTTTCGGGACAAACCATCATTAACAATTTCGATATTGTCCTCGTAAAGCATTTTTTCCCTCCGGCTGAAGCGGGATTCTATGCCGCGATCGCTCTGGTGGGGCGCTTGGTCAACATGTGCGCATGGTCGGTGGTTAACACCATGTTTCCAGTGTCCGCGAGCGTGGAGGGGGATGACGTCGAGGGCAGCCCGGTCTTGTCAACCTCGTTGTTGTTGGTCTCCGGCATTCTCACACTTCTGACCCTCGGCCTGTGGATAATTCCCAGTTTTCGGTGGAAGGGTCTCTTCGGCAGTCAATTCGAAACGGGCGCATATGGAGCCCTGGCTCCTTTATTGATCTTGTATGCCGTTACAGCGGGCGTGTACTCACTTAGTTCGGTGATCATTACTTACGAAATTTCGCGCAAGATAGCCAATACCAGCTGGGTGCAATTGGCGTTCAGCGGTGCTCTCGCCATTGGCATTTACGTCATGCACCAAAATCTTCGACAGGTGATTCTTGTCCAGCTGGTTTTGATGGTCGCGTTGCTTCTCGTCCTGATCATTCCTTTACTGCGGAATCAGCGAATCCCCAAGATGGCACGCACCTACGGCAATCTCCAGGTTCGCCGGGTTCTCACAGAAGACGAGGTGATGGCCGAGTTCCTGAAAAGTGAATTTCATCATCCTGAGTTTGACGATTATCGCCATCAGTTCGACTCTCTGGTCAAATCTCCCAACCTCGAAAGCCCGAAGGAAAATGCAGTGCGGCAAGCTTTGTTGTTTGTGCGCCGGGGAGCCATGTGGAGGGAACTGCCGGCGGATACAAAATGGTTTGAGCTGGAATTTACGCCGGACGATCTTACACGTATCCGTTTTTTCCCGAGAGCGCAATGGCGTCGTGTTGCGGACGGCAGCTATTACCTAGCGGATGTGGTGGAGCGCATTCGCGCCAAGCTGGATGCTCCAGCACACGGGAAATTCTTCGACAAGATACGGCTTCTGAGTTTGTCAGTGCAAGACAAGCTGGTTAACTCAACCGTAATTCTGATTGGTGTGGACGACCAAACTCCCTTGACAATTCTGGACGGAAATCATCGCCTCGCTGCTGCGATGCTTGCGCGGCCTGCATCGGTATGCGAACGGTTTCGTTTCATTTGCGGCTTCTCGCCCCGGATGATGCACTGTTGCTGGTATTACACGAACTTCAATACGCTGTTGCGATATCTGAAGAATCTGGTGCGCAATATCAGATACGACGCTGACTCTGACATTGGCAGGTTTCAAGAACGCGGGTTTTAATCCGAATACCCGGATACGGACCAACCAGGGTCAATTTGATGGCGGGGTTGATTGCGGCTCCGAATTCGTGGAGGGCGTATTCGGTTCATTCACGATCGAATTATCCCGACGCCGCAGCAGGATGGGTTCATGCTCCGAACGGTACAGGTCGCGCTCCTGATCGACTTTGGCTTGTACTTTGGAGTCACTGTCAGATGCCACCGCAGCCAACTTCAAGCCCTCAGCAGATCGTCTAGTGGCTAAGCCAATCGTAGCTTTGGGATCGGCGACTGTCTTTGCTTTGTCATAAAAATACTGAGCGGTTTCGCGATCCCCTTCGATTTCGGCCATATAGCCAATATTATTCAGCGTGAAAGCATTGCTGGGTGCGATCGCATACGCGTTGCGGAAATCCTGATCCGCCGTGCGCAGGTCATTTCGGTTAAAGGCTGAAACACCTCGAAGATTCAACGCTGCGACTTGTACATCGACTGTCTGCTCGGTTGCCAGGCGCTTGCGTAACTTCTGTCCATTCTGTGCCGCCATTTCAGTCACGGGTTTTCCCCTCCATGAGTGATTGACGGTGACGACCGCGGCTGCATTGGATTGAACGGCGGCGGCCGCATCGTAGAACTTGAGCGCATCCTGCGATTCGCCCTCCATTTCCTTGGCAACGCCCATATTGTTCAGAGTGAATACATTTCCAGGGTCACGCTTCAGAGTCTGTTGTAGAAGCATGTCCACCTCGGGAGCGCGGCCTTGCGACAGCAGTCGAACCGCCTCCACATTGTCATGATTGACGCCCATTGAATTGACGCGCATTAATGGATTCTGAGTGGCCAGCGCGGCGTTGACGGATTGGCCGACCGCCTTGTGCGTGCTGGCGAGATCGATTACAGCGTCTGTGTGTTGTTGCGCTGACAATTCATAGAATCGCAGTGCCCGGTCGATTTGCCCCTGCAGCTCCGCGATGTAGCCCAAATTGTTGAGCGTGAACGGGTCGTCGGGATCGAGCAAATAAGCCTTGTAAAACAGTTCTTCAGCCTTCGTATAGCTATGTTTGTGGACCGCTTCAACGCCCTCGCGATTCAATCGCTGTACGGGCGTCGTCTGGCTGCGTTTGGGCAATGTAATCCTGATGTCGCGAGCGTACGCGTTCCCAATCGTGATTGTTGCTCCTATCAGGTTGACGGCAAACCAACGTGTCCAGCGCATGCAAAACCCTCTCTGCCCTTGATAGCTCCGAACTAGAAAAAACATTATCCGGAAGCGACATTTAAGATGCCGAACGCCTCCAAATGTTTGCCGTTTTAATCATTTTTCGGACGAAGTAGTTGACCACCTTTATGGCATCTCTGTCATCCAAAGCTAACTGGAAATTAGGCCAAACAGTCAGGGTCATAAGCTTGCGGAGGTAGAAATGCGGCAGCCTGTTGCAGTGTTTTGCGGGATCGTGATGATCGGTTCAGTATTCGGCATAGCTTCGGCCCAAGTAGCTGTGGGAAGTGGCCAGACGTTGGTTGCAGTAGCTCCCGGGACTTCACAACCGGCAGATGCTTCAAACGCAGTTTCGGATCGAGCTCTGGATCCGGTCAGCTTGCTCCCTGATTTGCCGTCTCTTCCGACCAGGAAAACTTCCGTAATTGGTGGCACCATCGATAAGCTGGATCGCGTGCGAGATCAGTTTACGGTGCGAGTTTTCGGCGGCGGCAAGATGAGAATATCGTTCGACCCGCGCACTCAGGTTTATGAAGATGGCCGCCAAGCTTCAGCGTCGAGTCTCCGCCCAGGCGATCGCGTGTATGTTGATACCGTCTTGAGTGGGGACAAGATTTTTGCTCGAAACATTCGGCTTAAGTCAGCCGCTGCGGGTGAGATTGAAGGCACGGTGGTCAGCTATCAAGCCGACCGCCGCGAGCTGACCGTCCGCGATGCGCTTTCCCCGCGCCCAATGAAGCTGGTTATAACATCGCAAACTCAGCTATCGAGTACCAGTCGCTCTGCTTCGGTTGGTGATCTCGTCCCGGGAGCACTGGTGGCCGTGAAATTCGGCGCGCAGAGCGATCACAAAGATGGTGCCAATCCCGCGCAAGAGGTATCTGTTCTCGCGCTCCCTGGAGCGAGTATTACTTTTGCCGGAACTGTGCGAGGCCTTGATCTAAGCACTGGCCTTCTGGTTTTAACGTCCGCGACCGACGGTAAGACCTACGAAATCTATCTCGATCCCCAATCGATAGACGTCGACCAAAACCTGCGGGAAGCTGCAAATGTGACTGTGCTTACCAGTTTTGAGGGGGATCGCTACGTGGCTCGCAGTCTGACCGTAAACTAACCGGGGTTCACCTGATAGCGATTCGCAGAAGACAAATATTGGAGAAGGTTGATCCCACGAACACCGACCTAGTTGTTAAGCCAAGCGAATTCCGCAGACTAAAATGACGTCCAACATGGCAAAGCGCACTCTCCGGGTTGTGAAGTGGCTTTCCACTGCCCCCGTTATGGGTGTCTGTACCGCGTGCAACAGACAATTCAACGTCCCGACTACGGCGCTAACGAAGACAGTCGATGCTCGGGAAAATATGCAGCAGCAGTTTGATCGACACAAGTGCGATCGCCAAGACAAACACTAAGCTAAACTGCCAGGTCATAAATCTATTGCAAATTTAGATCATTGCAGGTGCCGCTATTCGCTTGCACCGGTGGGGACGGAGGCGTTGCCCATGGTACGTTCTGAAAATCAAAGAACTCCGTCATATCGATCTGAGCTGCATCCCGCTTGGTAAGTGATGGCAGATCAAACCTTGTTTCAATCAATTTCAAAATGGCCGTATAGTCGGCGACACTGTGCGAAACGTAGTTCCTTTTGGTGAATGGGGAAACCACAATCATCGGGATGCGAAAGCCGGTGTAATTGAAATCGCAATTTGCGCCTGTTCCGCTGGTGCAAATATCCCCGGGCTGAAGGTCGATGGGAGCAATGCCATCCGGATTCACGGTGGCCTGTGGAGGAACGTGATCGTAGAGTCCTCCTGCTTCATCATAGGTCAGGATGAAGACAGAATCCTTCCAGGACGAACTCGCCATGAATCCATTGATCAGGCCTGCAACATAAACTGCACCGGACTGCACATTATTGTCAGGGTGTTCATCGAGGCCGGAGCTATATCCCCCCTCGATCAACGAGACTGCGGGGAGCGTACCGTTCTGCGCATCCGTCAGGAATTGGGTCGCAGGTACAACGTTCGGAGGCAACGGGTTCGGCGAGGCGTATTTCGCGAACTGGGTCAAGTAGGTGCTATCGGGATCAGTCTCATAAATCTTCCAGGAAATTCCAGCGCTCTGCAAAGCGTCGAAGATTGTGGTGGCTGTCAACGGCGCGTTGTCGCTAGCGTCCGTTCCTGGAGGATAGGCATAGCCCTGTGAGGTTGCGGCGAACAAGTACATCCGATTGATTTGCGTACGATCTAGAGCCGGCGAAAACCAGCGATCTGAGGTGGCGAAGTTGGAAGCCATGAAATAGTAATAGTTCAAATCGCTCGCGTCGTAATATCCCATGGCTCGAATTCCGGCGATGTCGGTGTATTTGGAATCCATGGCAAACTTGGCGGCGTTATAGACAAAACCATCCATCGTGGCTGTGCTCGAAGTTGGATCTTTCAAATTCCAATCAAGGTGACTCTCATCCCAGGACGGCGTGAGGTTTTCAGTGCATTCTGTTGCAATGTGATAAGCGCTGACGGTCCCTGTTCCAGCGAAATTGGGATTGGAAGCGTTGGATGGTATCCCATCAAACTGCTGCGATGGAAATCCATTGGCCTGCCAGTAAGCCGGCAATTGGCCGAAATACGTGTCGAAAGACCGATTCTCCTGAAGCATGAATATGACGTGGTTTACGGACTGAAGACCGGGAGGATTTGGGTCAATGGTCGCCGGTTCGCTTTTTAACCCCTGGCAGCCACACAGGGCGAGCAAAACGACTGTCGTGCAGACCGCAGAAACCTTGTTCAAATTCTTCAAACTCATCACGAGCGCCTCGGCCAGTAAGTGAAGTTGGCCTGCTTATGATGAGTTTTCAGCGTGGAATGTTGGCTCCTATTTGCAATTTCTAAGCGGGCATCAACCTCATCTAACCTGCTGAAAACAATAAGCAAATCGTTCTTTGCCTGCTTCTTCTGCTCCCATCGGTTTTCGGCGAGAAATTCTAGAACCTGTCTGGGGCCGTGACCTACGTTATCTGGCCAGTTACTAGGCCGAGGCCTAAGCTGAGCTCAGGATTCTGGCTCGTCAGCCGCCTCAACTCCTTCTGATTCTCATGATGGTTGATTGATGATCGTACGTCTCAAACTTCTTGCAATCCTGACTGCTTTAATCGGCGCATCGATCGTGTGCTCCGCCAGTTCCTACGTAGTGCCAACCACGACTCTCGCTGCTCAAACCTCGAATAACACAAGCACGGCCAACATGTTCGTCAACCAATCCAGTGGGAATCGTAGAGCGGGAAACGTAAGCAAGGTTGACGTTCATTCTTTGCTTTACGCGGGATCCACTACAAAGATCTACGCTCATCTGCTGCTCTGGTTCGGTCAGTCGAACCACATGAATGTCGGTTACAGTTCCACCGACCCGGCGCAAATCAAACGTCAGATTGACGACATGGTCAGCCGCGGAATTGATGGAGTGATTATTGACTGGTATGGCCCAAACAATGCAATCGACCAGGGCACGCAGCTTGTGATGGCGGAAGCCGAGAAGCATCCGGGTTTCACCTTTGCGATCATGGTCGATCAGGGGGCTATCGAGTGGAACTCCTGCACTGGTTGCACTCCGCAACAGGCATTCGCCGAGCAGCTGAAATATGTGGAGAGCAAGTACTTCAGCTCGCCCGCGTACATGACGATTCACGGCCAGCCGGTGATTACGAATTTCAATGTGGATCTCGCTTATTCAATCGACTGGAATGCCGTGAATTCTGCTCTTACCACTCATCCTCTATTTTTATTTCAGAACAATAGCGGATTTAGTCACGCGCTCAGCGCCGGCAGTTATTCGTGGGTGATGCCGACCACGACCGATTCCGGAATTGGCTATCTGTCCAGTTTCTACGATGATGGAGCCACTTTCGCGCACGAGCAAACCGTGGGCGCAACGTATAAAGGTTTTAATGACACGTTGGCATCCTGGGGCTCTGGTCGCATCATGGGACAGCAATGCGGACAGACATGGATCCAAACCTTTTCCGAAATCAACCGTCTGTACGACTCGGAGAAACAACTTCCCAGTCTCCAATTGGTGACGTGGAACGATTACGAAGAGGGAACTGAGATCGAATCGGGTATCGAAAATTGCCTCGCGCTCTCAGCGTCGGTTAAGGGGAACGCTTTGCAGTGGACGACCGGCGAAAGCGCCGGTCGAACTGAAGACACGATCGATCATTACACTGCATACATCAGCTCGGATGGCAAGAACTTGATGCCGCTGGCTGATCTCGTGTCCGGTGTTCACTCGCTGAATCTGTGCAGCTTTCCGATCCCCGCCGGTAGCTACAGTCTTTTCGTGCAGGCCGTCGGTAAGCCCGACATTGTCAATCAAATAACCGGAGCCGTGACTTACGCTCCGGCTTGTGGCGGCCAGGCACCAGGGACACTATCTTTCAGCGCTGCTCCGGATTCGGTTACCGTGCTTCGGGGACACTCACCGAATTTGAAGGTCACTGCGAAACTGCGGTCCGGATCATTCAACCCGGCTATTTCGCTTTCCTGTTCAGGTCTTCCAGAAGCCCTTAGTTGTTCGTTCTCGCCTGCCAGCATAACTCCAGGCTCGACTGCGGCGAGTTCGATGCTCACCATCTCTCCGACCTCTCCGACGTCCGTGACGAAGTCGTCTCTACCCTACCGGAGGAAGTTGGTTCCGATTTATGCCGGCTTGCTGCTGCAGTTCGGAATTGCTGGGTTCACCTTCGTAGGCAGGCGGTCGGGAAGACGCCAGACGCGGGCTGTTCTCTTGTGCGCCCTGATCGGGTTCAGCATCATGATCACTTCTTGCGGGGGATTGCGCCGCAGTGTTCCAAATACCCGAAGCGGGTCCGTGGCGCCGGGCACTTACGCCGTCACCATTCACGGAGATTCCGGCGTCGGGCAATTTTCCACTGCTGTTAGCGTAATTGTTCAATAGAGTCGTCTGCGTCCGATTCTTCGGACTCTCCCGTTGAATCGCGGAACGATGAACCCATCCGAGGGTGTTTCGTGTCATAAGCTTCAGCAGAGGGCCCTTTGAGGGTACCCAGTTTGGCAGTTTGCGAAAGCGGGTGACCTGGCGCAGTACGCCAGCGCGCTTCTCCAGTTCGAAGTGGCGCAAATACTTCTGAACAATGGTCGGCATCGTCATGCGGAGAGCCGTAGAAAAATTTTGCACCGCCATGGCTTGCTGCTTTTCGGGATTATTCAAGAAATCAATCAGACAATTGGCAAAATCCTGTGCGTTTCCAGGTTTGTAGAAATCGATTGCAATCTCTTCTCCTTCGGCCATCTGACGAAAATCCGGAAGATCGGCACAAATGATTGGCACGCCATAAGCACACGCCAAATGCGCAACCCCACTGCAGCCAGTGGATGAAGAGTACGGCATGACGGCAACCGATGAGCGTTGAAAAACTTCTGGCAAGCGATCCTCCTCCAGATAACCGGTAAATTCAATTCTTGGATCGCTGGCCCATTGATTTTTGACCGACTCCACATACCCTGCAGCGTGGGGATGATTACCTCCGCCGATTATTAGGCGGGCATCCGGTAAAGTCTTGGCTACCAGATGAAAAGCGTCAATCAGCAATTCAAGCCGTTTGTACGTACCCCATTTTCCAAAGGCAAAAATGCGATGCTCTGGGTTGCCTCGGCGTGAAAAGTCAGGGTACTCCGGCTTTGTCGTCAGGATGCCGTGGGAACGAACGTGAATATTGTCGTGTCCATATTTTTCGTTGAGTATTTTGCGATATCCGGGCATCAGCACTGACACGGAATTGGACGCGAGCAGCATTTTCGTGGCGACCCCGCCAGCCATGCGGTAGACGCGTTTGTGTTGAATGCCGGCGTCCGCCAGATCGACGGTATCCATCAGATGATGCAGAGTGACATGGGTATAGCGCCCAGTTAACCGTGCCAGCAGCGGAGTCATCAACCCAGAGAAGGCAATCAGCGGATTGCGTCCGAAAGTGCTAAAAAGAAGATTAAACCAGACAACGTCCGGCCTCACCTTTTGCAGAGTACGGAGAAGACGAACGGAACTTCCAGGATCGTCGAATGACCAACACCGCTGTACCGAAAAGCCGTCCAATTCCGGCTGAGATCCCGGAATCTCGTCTGCGAGCACGGTGAGGGTGAGAAAAGGATTACGGCGCAGCTCCTGCGCGATGTGAAGACCGTATTCACTCAGTCCTCCCTGACTGGGTGGAAAAGTAGTTACAAGACAAATCTTCATGAAATCGAATGACCTCGGCGTTGTTGGAGGTTCGATGAGTCCGGCGTGGTAAATGTTGGCTGATGGCAGAGTAACAGTAAAAAGGAAGGAATCGGATTCTAGGACGTTCATCCTGTCATTGCCGTTATTCCGGAATCGGCAATCCATTGATTCCCGCGTCCGGTCGAGTCATCTCGTATGCCACTTCTTTTCTGATTCTTGCCTGTATGCTCTCAATCGAATCAGGTGCGACCACCGTGATATGCCCTGCCAGGCAGGCGAGAACGAGGTATGACACGCGGTTTTGCTGAAGAAACCCTAGAGGATATTCTGGCTTACGAGCCAGAGCGGCAACCGGATCCGCATCAATTATGTAGGCGACGTTCGGCCTTGGCGTCAGCATTAACAAGAACTCGACAAATACTCGGATAAAGCTTTGCTGAAGCGGGAGATTGGCCAATTCGTCGTAAATGTAGCGATCAAAGATGACAACGTCGGCCTTGGTTTTTCCGATCTTGCGAACCGTCCAGCAAAGGTTGACGAGGTCGGCGAAATAGAGGAAGAGTCGCATCGCGGTGACTGGCCAATTCCTTACGTTCTTGTCGCGCCGATGGAGTGGTTTTTCTGGACTTCCGATTCCCTGGTCGCCTTTAAATGCTTTGTGACTGACATGTTCTCGAAATCGCGACAGTACCACGACATCGTCCCAAAATGTTATAAGTCTCGTTCGCATCCCAACTTGGCAGAGCCACGATTCGAGTGCAGACACTTGAGTGCTCTTGCCCGATCCATCAATTCCAGAGAAACTCACGATCGTCACATCGAATTCTCCATTAGCTAGCGAACAACTAACCACAGATTATTTGCCCGCGGGATTTAAGGCCCTAGTGGGCACCGGGAGGTTTGCTCGGAGTAGCTTCAGTCAGGGCGACCACAGACCCTATAGCCACGCCTGCTCCGAGGATTACCCCAACTTTCAGCACAATCGTACGAACTCGCCGTTGTTTGGCAGGGGCTATAGCCATTCCTGCCGGTTCTGAAGCTGCCACTCCGCTTGGATGATTCGATTCCGCCGCGGCGGTCCCGGCTGCCTTCTGAGTCGAAGGCTGCGTGTTAGGGTTAAGCGGAGGCAATGGTTGTGCCGTCTGCGGCTGCTGACTCTGGTTCTCAACCGTGGTTCTTTCCGTTGACGCTTTTGAGTTCGATGCCGGAGTCGGATCCGATGTTTGCGCGGCACCGCTTTGCTGGCCCGATGTTTCCTGGGACATTAACAGTGCCGCCGATAGTGTCGCCGATCGTGTGGCTCCAGGACTATCGGGCAATTCAGTGACGGCGGGCGAAACCTGTTGAACTGTGGCAGCTGGCGGCGCGGATTTCATTGTGCCAGCTTGCTGAGTCGCAGCGTATGGAGTCGCAATGCTTATTCCGAACAGAAGTGTCGCGTACCAAGCCGCGCAAAGCGTCAATCGTTTTGAGATTTCCATTGCAAACTCCGCTGGACAATTTAAAAACTGAACAGCAAAAAGTTAATTAGCAGCCTTAAAACCGGGACTATATCCTGCAACGTTCCAAGGCTGATTTTGCGCACCGCTCGACGCGAATACATGGAAGCTGCGTGCCGCCTCGTCGGTAGTCTCGAATACCTCGAACAGACGATCAACCCGCATTAATTCCAAAACTACGGCTGAAGGCGGGGAAACCGCTGCCAGTTTCAAATCCCCGTCGCGTTTCATTGCTTCGTCGAGGCAATGCAGCAGCATGTCGACTCCAGCGCTATCGATATGGCGAACTTTGCCGCAATCCAGGACGACATGGGGCCGATCAGTCTTCAGCAAAACCTCTAGTTCGCCTAAAACGGTCTTTGCCTCTTGATGCTTAAGTTGTTCGGGCAACTCCATTACAAATACTGAACCCTTGATATACATTGCATTACTCCTCCATAAGTTCGGCGCCAAACCGCCAGGGGACGGGGGCTGGATTTAATTTCCTTACACCGGGTGCTGTTTCCACGTACGGCTTTCTTTCACCCGCCAAGCTCGCTGAAGCGGTTGATCGCATAACTTTGGGGTCGGAGATCTCTACCATGACATCGCGTTTTAGGCTCAACAGCTTGTTGCCGGATACCATTGCGTGGCAGACATCGAGCCAAATGCCAATCCGCGTGTCGGGCAGAATTAAACTGTTTTCAATCACGGTTCCGCAATCCACCCAACAGTCGTGTTCAACGCAACTACAGCGCGTAATAAGCGCATCTTCTCGAATCTTTGAGTTTCGGCCGATGTAAGCAGGCGCCACAAGACGGGCGTCATGCTGGACCTCAGCACCCCTGTCGATCCAAATCCCAGGCCTGATCTGCTCCCCCGAAGGATTTGTTTCGCAACGGCCGCTCAATATGTCTGTGCCCAATTGACGTAGATCGCCCGTCCGGAGTAGACGAGCCACGAATTCGCGGACGAAGTATCCGTTTCCATTTCCCCCCGCCTCGTCGAGTAAGGTTTGGAGATGAAAGCTTTGGCCAGCCTCGCAGTTGACTACCCATACAGCCAAAAGTCCTTCAGTATCGAACGCGCGCGTGGCCGGTTGTTGTGCTTCCTGATGGAAATAAAACAGATCAAGCAAGTCTGTTTCAGTGTAAGTATTTGCTGAGTTCACGAAGCAGTGGCCGATGCCAAGCCGGGCATATTCGCCTAATTTCTGGGTAATTGCACAGGAAAGACCCGATACAGCGAGTACCCTTACTTTGTCGGAGGGAACTCGAAGCGGCCGGAGTGGTGACGATCCGGTTTCAACTAGTACGGAGATCGAATCTATCCCAGCACTCAAGTACCGTTCGACCATGCGTTCTAAGGTCGAACGTCCCGCCACTTCTACAAATGGAAGCGGCTCAGAGGTGAGTCCGTCAGGCACCACTGTGCCTGAACCTTCGACCTCCCGTGTAAGTGCAGCATCCGCTCCGACTACGATTATGGCTCCTGGCTTCACAGATTCACTCCCCGCTCTTTCGGCGTTTGCATAGTCCATCAACTTCGATCTAAAGACAGCACTGCACGGCTCCCGAGACGACTGATCGCTCGTGCTTAAGAACTTGCCAAGAGTTGTTCGGAACTCTCACTCGCTTTTGGTCGAGCTTGCGTTCTTCGCTTTGGGAACAGAATGTCGCGCATCTTCAGCTTTGCCTTGTGTAGCTGGGATTTAGAGTTCCCGATCGAACACTGCAGAAGCTCTGCGATCTCATGATGTTGATAACCCTTCACTTCGTGCAGATCGAAAATCTGCCGGCAGCCTTGGGGCAGATCTTCAATGGCTCGGCGCAGTGCGATGCGGTCAACGGCTCCGATAAGGCTTGGATCTGCTTTGCCAATCACATTCTGAAAACTAAATGAATCCGCTGAAACGGGCTCATCGAGTGACACCACGGGCGGGGACTTCCGGCGCCGCAGTTTCATGAGCACGGTGTTCACTGCGATTCGGTGAAGCCAGGTTGAGAAAGCCGAGTCGCCCCGAAACGAGCCCAGACTCCGAAAAACCTGCATGAAAGCTTCCTGGGTCAGATCCTCTGCGTCCGCCACATCGCGGGTCATCTGAAGACAAACGGAGTAGACACGCTTTTTGTGCAACTGGAAAAGGGTGGAAAACGCTTCTTCATCGCCTTGCTGTGCACGCTGGATGAGGCTGCGTTCGGAATCGTCTCTTGGGTGCTCTCTCTTTGCGGGGATCGCAACGAGCGGAAAGAGATTCGTTGTTGGCGCGGAGATTACGCAAGTGGCCATTCTAATTATCCTCCGGTTCGACGGCTAAGGTGCCGGCCTCTATCAACAGGTCACCTCTTGTGGATACACGTTACCGAAGATAACTTCTGCATCCCATCAGGGCGCTCCTGTACTTGATTACGAAACTTGCTGTATCAGGGAGGTGCGAAACTGATTGCAGTGATTTGAAATTCTTTTAGCGTGAGGAGGAGAATGTCTTTAGAAAAAACTAAAGCTTCATTTGAAACCAAAGAACGCGCGGAAACCAACATCGCCACGGCCTTCAAAAAGCCGCACTCGGGCATTAAGCTTTAGTAAAGATGAAATCCGACTTCGACGCTGATCTGTACATTCACCGGTCTGCCGTCCTTGAGCGCGGGTTGAAAACGCCATTGCTTGACCGCCTCAATTGCTTTGGCATCCAGTCCGAATCCCAGGCCACGCACAATTCGAATATCCCGTGGGCGTCCTTTATCGTCAACTATGAGCCACAGAATGCATTTTCCCTGAGTCTTTGCGATCCGGGCTTCCTCCGTATATTCCGGATCGGGCGTGGAAAGCGCCTGAGGAGCGGATATTCCGCCTCCAACTTTAAATACTCCGCCACCGGCACCTCCGCCGCTGCCCGCACCGACCCCAGAACCATGACCCAAACCAATGCCGCCGCCAGAACCTGACCCGATTCCACCGCCTGAACCAATTCCATTCGAAACCGGAGCTGAAGGAATTACCGCTGCATCGGGATTGCCCAGGCTTGGCATGTGATTTTCAGCGACGTGCAATTGAGGAGGAGCCACGACGGTCGGTTCAGCTACAAGCTTGGGTTGTTCGTTGTGAACAACCATCGCGGGCGGAGTAATCTGCTGCATTGCAACTTTGGGCAACTTTCCTCTCGGTGCCTGGAGTCGATCATGCTCTCCGCCACCGCCCCCGCCGCCGGCAATTGTTTTCGCAACCGGCAGGGTATAGGAATCGGGGGAAGGCGCAATTAGAGTTACCGTCTCCTGAGGTTTTACAGTAGGCACGATTTTATTTCGCATTGTCGCGATGCCCAGAATTAGCCCCACCAATACAATATGGATAATGACGGAACCGACGAGTCCATTTGATCGGTAATTGTTGTAGTGGCCCCAAATTGCATCCGGCCCCTGCACGGTATTTGTTCGTGATTCTGTGGCCATTCTCGCCGACAATGCTGACCCACGGACAGTATTCGGAGCATGGCCCTTCGCAGCGTCGATGGCCTCTGAGGACGACAAGGGAAACATCACTTGGTCGGGGCGGAAACTCTGATGTGTGGCCACTGACGCTCCTTACGAATGTTGAATGTCGCGTGAAAGCCTCACAGAGTTACTCACGAGGCATGCGAACACCCAACAGATGCGGGAAAATCGTAAGTGGTTTACCGTGCTGGAAATGTCTGTATTGTGGACAAATTTGAGTACACAATTTCTATCGAGCTTTACAGGATTTACCCGATGGCGAGCTAATCGGCATTCATTTCCCTCTGTAGAGGCGGTAGGACTTCCAGGTCGGAATGTTCCTTGTCGTGCCAGAAAACATTGAAACATTCCCCATCTCGTTCGGGCTTCCAGACAGTGCCATCGGCAAATGTAATTGCGTTGGGGAAAAAGACCCACCCAAAAATGCCTTGCCCAGCGCTCTGCGAATACGCCTTCTTCTCAAGCGTCTCCTGCTGGCCGGGAGCAATCGGGTGATCACTTTCCCATAGATGGCCATCAAACGGCCGGTGCAAATACTGCGGCGAAAGGAAGTGCTCTGCTTCGAGAGTGAAACTCTGGATCGGTTTTCCACTGATATTTTCCACGGTTACCGAATATTTGTCAGGCGCGTCCCAAAAGTTGCCGCCGGTGAATTTCAGAGGGCAAGAACGTGCTGATGGCTCATAGATGGTGTAGGTAGCCATCATTCCCGCTTCCATATGGTCGGCGACGTGGCAGTGGAACAGCCAGGTCCCGGGATTGTCGGCCAGCATGTCAACTGTGGCCATGCTTCCAGGGAGCAACTCGATGACGTCGGCAGTGCGCATCTTGTCGCTCACTGTTTTGCCGTGCCAGTGCGGAGTATGCAGATCCTGTTCGCTTCCCATGCCAAGCAAATACCAGCGAACTTTTTCTCCCTGTTTCATTACCAGCCCCGGCAGATTTCCGAAAATGTAGCCGTTGATGCTGTGAAACTGTCCCGCATTTTTCCCTTTGAGCTCGTCGAACATCATGAACATCGCCACAAACTCGCGATCCACGTTTTTGGGAGTGCCGTCGGGCCTAGCGTGACCTTTTGCTGTAATAATTATGGGGCCCAGTAGTCCGGCATTCGTCTCTTTTGATTCATCGTTGTGAGCGTGATACCACCAAACCTTCGAGCTCAGTTCTCCGGGGCCGGGCCCGCTGCCCGCATCCGCCAGCCAGCGGTAGGTAAATTGACCGCCCTGCGGCACGGATCCGCCGCGTCCTGACGGCAGGTACATCGCGCCTTCGTTGTCTTTGTCGTAGCGTAGGCCGTGGGGATGGATGCTGTGTGCAGCATGGCTACGGTTGAGAAAATCCACCAGGATGGTGTCGCCCACCTCGGCCCGCATCACGGGTCCGAGAATTCCTAGCCATTCCGGCTGTGGTTTGATCTTCGAGAACGTGGCGTCCGTGTACTCAATGTAACGTGTTTTCGCCCAGCGAGTCTGAAGGGTCCAAGGATAGGGGATGATTCCACCATGGATTAAGTCCCGCCCACTCGGAGCGTAGTCCCACGTAATGTCTTCCGCCGCAATATAGTAATGCCGCGTTGCCGCCGCGCACGGCATCGCCGCCAAATATAAAACGGCAATTGCTGAGGTAATTGTCATGAGAAGCAGCTTGATTACGCCGAATGGGGATCTGCTCGGCATTACTGGCCAGTCTGGTGGGGCAGAAAAGAATTGTAGGCTTCCGCCAGTAAAAGGCGTTGGAAGTAAAGCGTCTTGCTCATGCCGGATTCGAGCAGTTTAGCAGGACCATATCCGCTCGCGCCGAAAATTATCATTCGCCGCGCAAGCGGATATCTAATTTGAGCTCGGTTGTATGACGAATGATCCGAGCGGCGGAGTGGATATTAAGCCTTCCCAAGCTTATCCTTCGGTTCCGGTGAAAGGAACGCTCGTTACCTTTTGCCGGAAGGTGTCTGTAACGGACGCTGCGGAATCGAACGCCGTGTTTTCAAAATCAACCACTTTGTCGCGGATAGCTTGACGGGTTTCTCCACCCGAAGCCGGAGCTAAAAGAAGACCCAACCCAGCACCGACTCCGACTCCCACCAGGAATCCGAGCGCGCGCCCACCCCACCGGGCTCGACCTTGAAGAGCATCGCTCGCCGCATCTAAACGATCCGCAGCCTGTTGATATTTGTTTGTGATGATATCGCTCACGTCCCCATATTTGTCGGCGATCTTTTCTTTTACACCGCTTACCTCGTCCATTACTTCGTCGTTAATTGCCCCCCGAACCTTTGGATCTGTAAGCACGAGGCCTAATTTCAACGCCAGGCGAGCCCAATCCTTAACCCCGCCTCTTGTACGAGTCTTTCGCATCGTTATCTCCTTAAAAATTCGCCGAATTCATTAGATTGCCTCAACTCTAGGCGCAGCAGGCTCGGACAGGCATCCGTTGATCGCTGTAAACGCGAAAAGGGATATGTGTAGTCGCTCAGGCTAGGTCAAACGGGATCGGGAACGGTTTCAGGCCAGTTCCCGAATCTTCTCCGGAGAACCCCGTTTTCCAGCTACAGGAAACCCTGTATTGTTGGGCCTCCAAGGACATGGTTTTCTTACAATTCGTGTTCCGGCGGACAAGAATCAAAACCAACGTCCAACAAACCCGCTTGAGCGGAATCGTCGATCGCTAGAGCATAGCCACAGACGCGTAGCGAGTTTCGCGTCCTGTCCCTGCAAGCTTTTAAGACAAGTTGAGGTGAAAGAATCATGAGCGCAGTTCCAATTGATCAAGCAGCCGGGAAGCTTTCCGAGGTCATAGCTGTAAATGAAGACAAGATCCTCATGGATTGGATGAAAGAAATGAGCAGTGCCACGCGGCGAAGCGATTTGATTAAGGAATCGGATTTGCGCGCGCAATGTTCGCAGCTTCTGAAACTATTGAAGCAGGGAACTGAGGCTTCGGGGACAAATTTTCAAGCCCCGGCGTTTGATCCTACACGTGAACTTCTCGCCGACATTTCCCGAACTCGCGCTCAACAAGGATTTAAACCTTCGGAAACCGCAACCTTCGTTTTCTCCCTCAAACCCGCATTGTTTCGGGAGATTCAGGCGGCTAATAAAGGAAAAGCCGAGGCGGCAATCTCCGAAACCTGGGCTGCCACGGAACTTTTAGACGCCATGGGCCTGCATACGATGGAGGTGTTCCAGAAGTCGAGAGAGGATACGATTCGCCGCCAGCAGGAGGAATTGCTGGAACTCTCGACGCCAGTCGTAAAACTTTGGGACGGAATTCTCGCGCTCCCCATCATTGGAACTCTTGACAGTGCCCGCACTCAGGTCGTGATGGAATCTTTGCTCCAGGCAATTGTGCAGACTAATTCCCGCTTCGCAATTATCGACATTACCGGTGTGCCCACAGTAGATACCGTGGTTGCGCAACACTTGCTAAAAACCGTGACAGCTGCCCGCTTGATGGGTGCAGATTGCATCATTAGCGGTGTACGGCCGCAGATTGCGCAAACAATTGTCCATCTGGGCATCAATCTGATGGATGTTACTACCAAAGCGACTCTGGCCGCCGCGTTTTCAGTGGCTCTGCAAAGACTCGGAATAACCTTCTCTCGCGAAGGACCAAAAAGTTAGGAGCGTCACTTGGAGAAGATTCCGATTCTAAAAATGGGAGAGTATTTGCTGGTCACTATTCAGGTGGACATGCATGACCGTCTGGCTATGGCCTTGCAAGATGATTTGACTCGAACCATCAGCCAGACAGAAGCTCGCGGAGTTTTAATCGATATTTCCACCCTCGAGATCGTGGACTCCTTTATCGGCCGTATGTTGAGTAATATCGCGGCGATGTCTCGCGTGCTGGACGCCGAAACTGTCGTGGTCGGGATGCAACCGGCTGTCGCAATCACGCTGGTCGAACTCGGCCTCTCCCTGCCAGGGGTTCGGACCGCTCTGAACGTCGACGCAGGCATGGAACTATTGCGATCGTCGGTTAACCGAACCAAGGAGATGTATGGCAGTCGTCTCCAGTGAGAGCCTGCCGGTAAGAACTGAACCTGACGTAGTTGCTGTGCGGCGACGCGTCCGGGAGGTTTCGGCCCAGCTTGGTCTCAGCCTTGTAGATCAAACCAAGATCATTACTGCGGCAAGCGAGCTGGCTCGCAACACCATTATTTATGGCGGCGGCGGTTCGCTGGAAGTGCAGGTCTTGAATGGTCCGCGAAATGGTTTGCGACTGACGTTCGAAGACAAAGGCCCGGGAATTCCTGATATCGACCTTGCGCTCCGCGATGGTTTCACAACCGGTTCAGGTTTGGGCCTCGGTCTGGGCGGTTCCAAGCGATTGGTAAACGATTTTGAGATTGTTTCCCGCCCCGGCGAGGGAACAAAGATCACGATTACTCGATGGAAATGACAGGGCGGAATGATCATCGAAGTTACAGAATCCAGCCAAGCCGGGGAAGCGCGCAGAAAGGCCGCGGAGTTCGCGGGAGATTTGCAGCTGGGAGACACCCGTTGTGGAGCGGTGGCGCTGGCCGCCACCGAGATGGCTACCAACCTTGTGAAGCACGCCGGAACTGGAAGAATTCTGCTGCGGGAAGTCCGTGAGAACGGTAGCTCCGGTCTGCAGCTACTCGCTGTCGACAAAGGGCCAGGAATTGCGAACATGACTATGGCGCTCGAAGATGGCTTCTCGACCGCAGGATCGATGGGCACCGGCTTCGGGGCCATCCGCCGTCTATCCGATGTCTTTGAGGTCTATTCTGCTCCTGGTGTGGGAACTCTAGTCCGCGCCGAATTTTGGCAAGGACAACAGATTCGCGCGGCCGAGACTGGACCGATAACTGTAGGGGTTGTGTCCGAACCGGTTCGCGGTGAAGAGGAATGCGGAGATGGGTGGGGGATCCGCCGTCTTGCCGATTCGCTGGTCGTCATGGTTGTCGATGGCTTGGGGCATGGTGTACTGGCCGCCGAAGCTGCTCGCGAAGCGGAACGCGTGCTGGCTGCCACGCGTGATACATCGCCGCTCGATATTCTGCACGATTCGCATGCTGCGCTGAAAAAGACACGCGGCGCCGCATTCGCGGTGGCTAAAATTCAGCCGGAAAAAGGTCTCCTTACTTTTGCGGGAATCGGCAATATTTCAGCATCGATCGTAGCTCCCGGGACGAGTCGAAGCATGGCTTCACACAATGGCACTCTGGGGAGCCTAATGCACCGAGTCCAGGAGTTTACCTATCCCTGGAACAAGGACAGCATTCTGGTGATGCATTCTGACGGTCTGGCCAGTCGCTGGGATTTGGAACGCTATCCTGGCATTTGGAGCAAGCACCCCAGCCTGATTGCTGCGATCTTGCACCGAGATTTCAATCGCGAACGGGATGATGTGACGGTAGTGGTCGCAAAAACTATGTAGGTTGGTTCTGTTCCCATGGCTGCGAATCTTTTCACGATCGATATCCGCATCGAGAATGATGTGGTTCTTGCGCGTCAGAAGGCTCGCACAATCGCTGCTGCATTAAAGTTCGATCCGCAGGATCAGACACGAATTGCAACGGCGGTCTCCGAAATTGCGCGTAATACTTTTCAATATGGTGGAGGCGGTCGAGCCGAATTTCGTATAGAGAACGATCCCGAGAAAATGTTGTTGGTCACGTTTCGTGACACAGGAAAAGGTATACGAAACCTGGACGAGATCATGGATGGGAAATATGTCTCCAGGACCGGCATGGGATTGGGGATCATCGGCGCGAAGCGCCTGATGGATCATTTTCGGGTGGAAACGGATCCAACCCGTGGAACGACCATTGTGTTGGGCAAGAAGATCCCCCGCCGGTTTTCGCGTTTCAGCCCGGAAGAGCTGGAAAAAGTTCTAGCCAGCATCGAAAGATCGTCGCAAGACCCTTACGAAGAACTCAAGCAGCAGAACAAGGAATTGCTAAGCACGCTTGAAGAGTTGCGCATGCGGCAGGACGAGATGGCTCAGCTCAATCGCGAACTGGACGAAACGAATCGCGGAGTAGTGGCCCTGTATGCCGAACTGAACGACAAGGCTGACTTTTTGCAGCGAGCCTCGGAGTTGAAAAGCCATTTTTTGTCGAATATGAGCCATGAATTCAGGACGCCCCTGAACTCCATAGCGGCGCTTAGCCAGATATTGCTTGATCGCCTCGATGGAGAACTGACTGCCGAACAGGAAAAGCAGGTTCGATTCATTCGCGGTTCTGCGCAAGACTTGACCGATTTGGTAAATGATCTTCTCGACCTGGCCAAGGTCGAGGCCGGTAAGGTTTCGATTCGCGCGTCCAATTTCAGGGTCGAAGGTGTTTTCGCCGCGCTGCGCGGCATGTTGAGACCTCTTCTCAGCCAGAATTCTTCCGTAAACCTGGTTTTCGAAGAAACACAAGATTTACCAGAACTGTATACGGACGAAGCCAAAGTTTCGCAGATTCTGAGGAATTTTATTTCCAACGCCTTGAAATTCACGGACCGCGGCGAAGTGCGAGTCTCGGCGGAACGCGGACACGACGATACGGTTGTATTTGCCGTCTCCGACACGGGAATCGGGATCGCTCCGGAGGATCATGAACGGATCTTCGAAGAATGGGTCCAGGTCGAAGGTCAGAAGCAGAAAGCGGTGAAGGGAACTGGACTTGGGCTGCCTTTGACAAGAAAGTTTGCCAAGCTCTTGGGTGGCAATGTGTATGTCAGGAGTGAAGTCGGTTTGGGTTCAACCTTCTTCGTGGCTATCCCAGTGAACTTTAGCGGTGCTACCGAAGGTGTCTACGTTCCAGACGTGAAACGTGAATTGGACGGAAGCAAATTGCCGGTGTTGGTAGTGGAAGACAATCGGGAAGCCCTGTTCATCTACGAGAAGTATTTGAAAAACACGCCATTTCAAGTCGTCCCGGCGAAAGACTTAAAAGTAGCTCGCGAGGCGCTGCGCGCGTTTCGGCCTACCGCCATCGTCCTGGACGTTTTATTGCAGGGCGAGCACTCCTGGGAGCTTTTGCAGGAACTCAAACAAGATCCCGGGACCAGAAATATTCCAGTATTTGTCGTGACCGTGGTCGATAATCAGTCAAAGGCCGTGGCTCTGGGAGCGGACGGATTTCATGCCAAGCCAGTAGACCGCGTTTGGCTCATCCAGCAGCTGGAGGCCATCGCTAAACGTCCGTCAGGGTGCCAGGTGTTGATCATTGATGACGATGAGGTCACGCGATATCTCTTGAAAACAATTTTAGGACCAGCAGAGTTCCGTTTTTCCGAAGCCGGTGGCGGCATCGAAGGACTTCGCCGGGCGGACGAGGGAAAACCCGATTTGGTGATTCTGGATCTCGCGATGCCTGACTTGTCTGGATTCGAAGTTCTAAGTAGGCTCAAAGAGAATCCGCGAACGGCTGATATTCCCGTTATTATCCACACCTCGAAAATCCTGGATTCCAATGAACGATCTCTACTGAGTAGTGCGGTGGCCGTAATTTCGAAAGAGCCGAGATCACGTGAGCTTTCTCTGGCTCATTTTGCGGATGCTTTCAACAGGGCAGGTTTTTCTTTCAATATACGACCTGGAAATGAGGCAAGACATGTCTGATAACTTTGCGCTAAAGGGTTCGCCCAGGTGGGAAGCCTTCGGAGCTGACCCTGCCGGTAACAATGCCATCAGAATTTTGACGGTCGATGACAATGAAGCCTTGCGATATTCGCTCGTCCGTTCGCTCCGCGATGCCGGATACCAGGTACTGGAAGCGAAGACAGGCGGCGAGGCGCTCGCACTGGCGGCTGAATTGCCCGATCTGATTACTCTCGACGTGAACCTTCCCGATATCGATGGTTTCCAGGTTTGCCGGCAAATCAAAAGCAATCCAGCTACTACTCATATTCCTATCCTGCACGTGTCATCAACTTGCGTCGATGCTGATTCCAAGGTGCAAGGGCTAGCGGGCGGCGCCGACGCCTACCTGGCCGAACCGATCAGCCGGGCTGAATTGGTGGCTACCGTTGCTGCTTTGCTCCGTCTTAAGAATGCAGAGAACGTAGCTCGCCGCGAAGCCGAGGCTGCCGTAACTGCCCGCCTGGAATTAGCTCAACTCAATGCCACGTTGGAAATTCGAGTCAACGAGAGAACCGACGAGCTTAAGCAGGCAAATGCCAGTCTGCGAGAATTGTCAGGGCGTCTTCTTCAGCTTCAGGATGCGGAACGAAGACGTATTGCGCGGGAACTACACGATAGCGTGGGCCAGCTCTTGGCTGCAATCGGTATGAACCGGGCGATCGTGGAGAAAGAGTCATACAAACTGAGTCCTCAAGCGGCGAATGCAGTTGTCGAAAATGGTTCTCTTATACAGCAGATTGTGCGGGATATCCGTACCATTTCTTATCTCCTACACCCACCCCTCTTGGACGAAACCGGCCTTCTCTCCGCTTTGCGGGGTTATGTGGATGAGTTCAGTCAGCGCAGTGGAATAGAAGTTACCCTGTCGTGTCCAACTCCTTTTGGACGTTTCTCTTCTGATTTGGAAACTGGGATCTTTAGGATCGTTCAGGAATGCTTGGGCAACGTCCATCGCCATTCTCATAGCCCAACTGCCGACATCGCTTTGGACGTAAACGATAGCCGGGTCCGTCTGGTCGTGAAAGATTCAGGGCAAGGTATCGCTCCAGAGCGGCAGAAGGAACTCATGTCCGGGATTCGGATGGGCGTCGGACTTCGCGGGATGAGAGAGCGCGTAGCTCAATTAGGCGGAGAGCTCAAGATTGACTCGGATAACAATGGGACGTCCATCGTTGCAACGCTGCCTTGTATTTCTTCCCCCACGGAGTCGAGGGGAGAAGATACGCTGATTCGCAAGACAGGTTAACGATCTTGCAAGCTTGATCGACTTGCGGTGTAAGCATTCAAGTATGCTGGCGAGAATCGTTCGACTGTAGGCATCGCTCAAGGTTGAGGGCAACAAAAGGTGCCGCTAGGGCTATAGTGTGCGGCTTTTTATTACAATGCGTTACTCTTTGCGCCGCGCATTGTCTTTAGATACTGTTGATGGTGGTACTCATAACCCAAAGGTCGGTGGTTCAAATCCACCCCCCGCAACCAAATCTTCTCGCCAATAACCCTTTCAAGTCCTTCCCAGAGTTAACGTTGCGGATTGAGCCGTGTGCATGGACTTCTTAGTTCAGCGCCTCATTCTTGTTCCTTGTTCCAAAACGTGGAACAACTTGGAACAGATCGCCGTAGATCGCCTCTTCTAATGCGAGCGCAGCACCTCGATCAGCGCCGGCCGATGTATGTGTGTAGACATCTGCCGTCGTGCCCAGGTTGGAGTGCCCGAGCAGTTTTTGTACGAGCTTCAGGTTGCCGGTCTTTTGATTAACAATCGTGGCTGCAGAGTGCCGGAAGGTGTGGAAGCCGGCAGCCCTGGAGTTGCGCGGGATTCCGAGGCGATCGAGTGTCGGATAGAGAACGTCACGCCTCAGAACATCTGGGTTCAACGGCAAACCGTCCTCCTTGCCGAAGACAAAATCGGTCGGACCGTTGTGATTCGAGTTTAGCTTTTGGGATGTGAGAGCGCCCTGAAGAGAGGGTCCGAAGTAGATCGTACGGACGCTTTCCTCAGTCTTGGGCAGAACCAATTCGCCTTCCCAAAGAGCTCAGTTTTTGTGAGTCAAAATCAACGTGCTTCCACTGAAGTCCCAACAACTCTCCGAGTCTCGCCCCAGTCAGCATCGCACACTGAAAGAGACTGCGATAACGGTTTTGGACGGAATCCACGATCAGCTTTAGCTGTTGTGGACTCCATATTGGTTTTTCGACCCGCGTGACCCTTGGTTTGTGCCTGTCGCGGACAGGAGATCTCGGGATGAGATCGTTGTCGACAGCAAGCGAGAATATGCTCTGAAGCAGCCCTACTAGATTGCGGACCGTCTTTGCAGACGACCCGCCGGTGAGTCTGGATTGCAACAGCTTTTCAATGTGTAGCGGCGATACATCGGTGATTCGTAGCGGACCGAGAGAAGGTAATATGTGCACCCTCAGCTCACAGTCGTACGAACGCTTAGTGGATGGCTTCACCTGTTTGCGATCCAGGTATGGCCTCCAAAGCGCATCCACTACGTGCTGAACCGTGAAATCGACTGCTGCGATAGGGCGATTCTGCGATTCGCGGATTCGATTGTCCAAAACTGCTCGGGCGCCCTTCTTGCCGGACAGACCTTCGAGCGTTTCCGACTTGTGCACCCATTTGCCATCTGCTCTGCGGAGACGATAGCGGATGCGGTAGACCGAACCGCGACGGGTTCGGATTGGATCTGAGACGTAACCTTGCTGGTACGATTGACGAGTCAATTGTTCTTCTCCTTTCGTTTTGACCCGTCTTTGCCTCTCATGATGTAGAGCCTCGCACCCTTGCGAAAGATGTCGGCTAAAGTTTCCCCTAGGCGGCGAGAAGCGGACTCCAATTCCGCTATCTCGCCAGGCGTAAGCCGCAGGGGAAAGAGCTTGCTCCGCCGCTCGCTCTCCGATTTGGGTGGTCGCCCCATGCACGAGGTAGTTGTATATACAGAAACCTCGGAAGTCAATGACTTTTTGTTCCCTAATTGTTCCATGTGCGTTCTAACCTCGCGGATCTATTGACCTTGGTGAAGGTCGTTGGGCTGGGACCCCAATGCAAACTTGATTTGGCTGGCGACTAGAACCGTCCACCAAATGACTCAGGACGCGCGCCCATGAAAACCTCAGGTATTTCCCCAACCTCAACGCGCCTAACTCGTCCGCATGGGAATAGACCCAGCTGGCCCTAACGCGAAGGCGAGTTGCCAATTCTGGCACTGTCAAGAGATCGTTTTCCCCTGCCTTGGTGGTCATCCCTGTGATCTCCTCTCGTGACAGAAGAGCATGGAGCCTCCCCCAAGCCGGCCCCAACTTTTAGTCGAGCCTGGGGTTGCAATCCGAGTTTCCGTCAACGATTGTTGTATGTGTGTCGGGTCTGGTCAGCAAGAGCAGGAATGTCCACAAATGTCCGTGAATGTCACAATTATTTGGGATGACGCGGCATAGTTTTTTCGGCGCCAGTTTCCCGACCAGTCTGTGGGAAAATGCGCTTTCTCTTCTAGCGATCCAATTCGCTCCTTTATAGGGATGTGACGTGACCGGCGAGATTTGTACCAGGTGGAATGAGAGAGAATCCACTTGGAGGAAAAGCGGGTCATGCCAATCAAGAGGTACAAGCCAGAGCAGATCGTGACGATGCTGCGGCAGATTGAAGTCGGCATCGCAAACGGAAAAACCACCCCACAAGCGTGCAAGGAAGCCGAGATCACCATCCAGACGTTCTACCGTTGGCGGAAGGAATACGGCGGTTTGAAGATGGACCAAGCCAAGCGGATGAAGGAACTGGAGAAGGAGAACGGCAAATTGAAGCGGCTGGTGGCGGAGCTGGCGTTGGACAAACAGATATTAAAGGATATTGCGGAGGGAAACTTCTAAGCCCGGAGCGACGTCGGTGCGCCGTGGAGCATGCCCTTGAGGAGTACGAAGTGAGTGAGCGGCGGGCGTGCCGAGTGGTGAGGCAGTGGCGAGGAACACAACGCTATGTGTCGCTGCGGCGCACGGACGAAGATCAGCTGACGCAGGCGATCCTGGCCCTGGCGGTGAAGTATGGGCGGTACGGCTACCGACGCATCACGGCGTTGTTGCAGCATGCGGGGTGGCCGGTGGGCAAGGATCGAGTGCAGCGGATCTGGCGACGCGAAGGGCTGAAGGTACCGCAGAAGCAGCGGCCACGAGGGCGGTTGTGGCTGGGCGATGGTTCGTGCATACGGTTGCGTCCGGAGCGGGCGAATCATGTGTGGAGCTACGATTTCGTGAAAGCGATGACGCACGATGGGCGGGGGCTGCGGATTCTGGTGGTGCTCGACGAGTACACGCGGGAGTGCCTGGCGTTACGAGTGGCGCGGCGCTTGGGGAGTTTGCAGGTGATCGACACGTTGGCGGATGTGATGTTGGTGCGCGGGATCCCCGAGCACATTCGTTCGGACAATGGGCCGGAGTTCATCGCCGAGGAGTTGAGGAAGTGGCTGAGCAAAGTGGGTACGAAGACGTTGTACATCGAGCCCGGGAGTCCATGGGAAAACGGGTACTGTGAGAGCTTCAACGGGAAGTTGCGGGACGAGTTCTTGAAAGGCGAGATCTTTTACTCGCTGAAGGAGGCACAGATTCTGACGGAGAGGTGGCGCGTGGAATACAACACGGAGCGTCCGCACTCGGCACTGGGTTACAAGCCGCCCGCACCGCAAGCTATCTTGCCGAAGCAAACGGGGCATGGGGATATGGAAAACGCTCCGCGTTTCCCACATCCCCACACCCCCGGCGGCTACGACGGACAAATATCTAACAATGATCGGCCCCGGTATTTCTGAACCAGGTGGGATGTTAGTCTTCGGCAGAATCTGAAGGGAGGTTTTGCTGATGAAGAAGAAGCGATTCGGGGTGGAGCAGATTGTAGGAGTGCTGAAGCAGGCGGAAGTGGGAGTGCCGGTCGTGGAGTTAATCCGGAAGGTCGGGATCAGCGAGCAGACGTTTTACCGGTGGAAGGCGAAGTACATTGGTCTTGAGGTAGATCAGGTACGCCAGATGAAGCAGTTGCAGGAAGAGAACCTGCGGTTGAAGCAGTTGGTGGCAGAGCTGACACTAGACAAGGCGATGCTTCAGGATGTGCTTTCAAAAAAATGGTAAAGCCTTCGCGGCGTGGACCGATGGTGGAGCATCTGGCAAGTACTTACCAAGTCGGTGAGCGACATGCGTGCCGGGTTCTATGCGTGGCAAGAGCCACGTATCGCTATCGCAGCCATTTGGATCCACGGACTGAGTTGCGGATGCGAATCCGCGAAATCGCTCAGGCAAGAGTGCGCTACGGGTACCGAAAGATTCGCGCACTGTTGAACCGCGAGGGCTGGAATGTAGGCAAGTACCTGGTTTGCCGTCTGTATAAGGAAGAAGGGATGACGTTGAAGAAGATGCGCCCACAGCGCAAGCGAAAAGCGATAAAACATCGGGAAGAAAGGTTCCAGGCAACGGCACCCGACCAGGCGTGGAGCATCGACTTCGTCGCGGACCAACTACAGGACGGGCGACGCTTCCGTGCACTAACAGTAGTGGATATCTTCACGCGGGAGGGAGTGGCCATCGAGGTGGGACAGAGCCTGAAGGGAGACGATGTGGTGCGAACCTTGAATCGATCTAAGAATAAGCGCGGGTTACCGAAACTGCTGTTTTGCGATAACGGGAGTGAGTTCAGCAGCCAGGCCATGGATCTATGGGCCTATCAGAATGGAGTGAAGATCGACTTCTCTCGACCGGGCAAGCCGACCGACAACGCGTTTGTCGAGTCGTTCAACGGGACTTTCCGCGCGGAGTGCCTGGATGCCCACTGGTTCAATGATCTCAATGAAGCAAAGAGGGTCATCGAAGACTGGCGGCAGGAATACAATGAGAGTCGTCCTCACCGATCTCTCGGAGAAAGGACGCCAAGCGAGTTCGCCAGTCAGATCGCGGCTAGTCGCGATCTGAAGAACGTTAAACCAGCCGGAGACTAACTTCCAGCTTGGTACAAAAATGCTGGGCCCTTCAACAAGGAGTTACACTAACACTCCGCTTGGTACAAAAAATCGGTCTGGTCAGATCGTTGCGTTGTAAGCCGATGTATGTCATGCCCGAGAAGGTGAGCACGGTCTTTAAATTATTCTTGAGCGTGATTTCTTTACAAGGGTCCATGACAAGCTACCGGGAGCCAGATATGGGCCATCAGCCCGGGCCAACCGCCTCGACAATGATCCGCATTTGACTACTCACCGCATTTCTTGTTCGGAACCCCTGTGCCCGTAATTGGGACCTGAATCGCGCCGCCGCTGGTCGCGATGTTCAGCGTCGCTGATTCCGATGCGTCTTCTGAGGGACTGAATTCCACCGCGATCGTGCAGTGTTTCCCGGCAGTCACGGGTGTGCGGCAGTATTCGACGTAGGTGAAGTCGCTTGGATTTCCAATAACGTCGAGGAACGACAAAGCGCCAACCTGCGTTTTCGTCGAGCCATGGTTTGTCAAGGTTAGAACTGCTTTCTTCGTTTGGCACTGTTTGACGTTGCCGAAACTTACGCTCGTCGGGGAGACGCTTAACGTAGCCAGTACGAAATTCGCAGCCACGCTCTGTGGCCCGGTCATGGTTACCGTGGTGGAGGCGCTGTTGGCATTGGCCACGTTGCCCGTCCAGTTGTAGAACGCATAATTGGGGTTCGGGGTTGCGCTCAGGTTCACGATTGTGTTCGCAGCATAGTAGGTGCCCGATGGAGGCGCGACGGTTCCGCCGTTGGTTGGATTGGCTGTCGTGGTCAACAGGTAGCTGGTGTTGAAGCTCGCGGTGTAGCTGGTGGTGCCCGCCGAAGCCGTCACCGTGTGGCTGATGGGTCCACCATCGGACCAGCTTGCGAACGTCTCTTGCGTGCCAGTGGATGGGAACTGCGGTGTCGTCGTCGAGATGGTATGGATATCGCCGATGTTCCACGTGAACATCTGGGCGCTGCCGTAGTTCGTGCCGTCGACGGAAAATGCCAGCCCTGCCGGATTCGTGCCAACCGTGACGTTCACCGTCGTCGCTACGAAATTCGCGGTCACGCTCTGCGGGCCGGTCATGGTCACCGTGGTCGAGGCGCTGCTGGCATTGGCCACGTTGCCCGTCCAACTGGAGAACGCGTAACCCGCGTTCGCCGTCGCGGACAGATTGACCACGGTGTTCGGAGCGTAGTAGGTGCCCGAGGCGGGCGTGACGGTTCCGCCGTTGGTTGGGCTGGCCGCCGTGGTCAACTGGTAACCCACCCCGACAGGAACGGGCGTCGATGGAATGCCATTCGCGATGACCACTAAACTGCTCGCGCCCAATTCGATATTCGCCGGCACCGTAAAGTCCGTGGAGACCGCAACACCCGGAGCCACCGACCGGTTGCTCATGTTGAACGTGCGCCCGTAAAAGACGTGCCCCGTCGCGGAATTCGTGATCTGCACGATCGGATAGTTAGTCGCCGCTTGTACGTCGTCGCCGTAATATGCGCCCTGCGTCAAGCCGTTCAGCTGCGTTCCGGTGATGGTATAGGTGGTTCCAGGGTAAACGCTGGAGGGCGAGGTAGAAATCACAGGAGCCCAACTGGGATCGGGAGACCCAGTGGGCGTATAGAACAATTGCGGATCCGCCCCAACGTCCACTAAAATCTGACCATTCGGCAGAACGAGGAAATTGAACTCGCCGCTGATCTCGAACTCCGAAACCCCGTAGGGTGCGTCCGCCACCTGATTGATGGCATTGGCCGTGGTGAATTCAAAAAAATGGGTGGGTGGTTCGTGAGCGTATCCAGCCCAGGGGCTCGCCGCAAACAGGATATTACCATTCGGCAGTACCGCCGCTGGAGCATCGGGCAGGCTGAAAAACAGTCCGTCAACGACAGGCACGTCGGGGCCGGCGCTCCACGTTCCCGTGGTCGAGTCGTAGATGCCGGTAGGGTCCGGCGTCGCGCTTGGATAGGTATCGTCAAACCCACAGGCGTAGCCGCCGAATTGGACCACGGTCCCGTCGGGCCGCAGGGGAGCCGGGCCAATTTCTATGCTGCCGCAGATATCGTAGAGCCGCGTGCCCGTATTGCCGGCGCTGGCCCATGCGCCTGACCCGGCATCGTATTGCTCGGAGCTGTTGTAGCCCACGCCGGAATCAAAAATATCGACCGTCAGCACGTTCCCGTTGGGCAGGAGCGTGTAACCCTGTTCAGATTGGCCGTCAGGTCCCCCGACGGGCGCTCCGGTGCCGGTCCACGTCAAATTTGTGGCATCAAACAGCGCATCGACGGAAGGAACGGAACAACACGAGCCGAGCAGGAATGTGCCATCCGCCAGCACCGTGCTCATGGCATCGCCGATATTGCTCCAACTGCTTCCAGCGGGCGCTGATACTGGCGTCCAGGTATTGGCGACAGGGTCATAGATCGCGCCTAGATTCGTATCGACTGGGAGTTCGTTGATGGCTTGCCAGTTGTACTCACCGCCCATGACGATGACCCGGCCATCGGGCAGCACGGCAGAGGCGTTGTCAGACGGAGCATACTGCACGCCGTTGATCACCGGCATGGTCGCAATCTGAGTCCACGTCCCGTTCACGTAGCTGCCGGTGATGTCAGGCGTCAACTTGTACCAATTCCCAACGAAGCCGCCATCGCTGACGATCACAGTTCCGTCGGTCAGCAAGAGCGGGTTGCCGGTAAACCCCAGCGGGTCGGGGGCAGAGTTCGTCCCGGCTTGCCAGGTCCCGCCGAAGGCTGGCGAGGCCTTCTTCTTGGAAGGACGCGCAGAGGTGGCCGATCGTTGCTTCCATTGCGCAAGAAATTGGCTCCGCGCCGCCAGCTTGTTCTCTCGCCGTTGCGCCTTGGAGTAAGCCATTGCCGGCCGGCTCCGCACAATGGTCGCCGCGCCCGATTGGGTGGCTGCTTGAGCTGAACTGGGATCGGCACTCTGGCTGGGAGCGGTTTGGGCGGAGCTCGTCGCCGCCGCCAGCAAAACCACCACGCAGATTAGGGACAAAGACGAGAACTCGGATTTACGGCGCATTGAAACTCCTTGACGCTCCTTTGAATTGGCGCAGCGGGCCTACAATCCCGGCCCGGAAATTGTTGCGAGCACTTTCCTCCACAATCGGAGATCGCTCAATGGATGGAGGGTGAAACTTAGGTGACTTTAAGGTGAGCAGATAACTCTATGTAAAGGCAGAAGTTTCGGGTGCCTTTTGAAAGAAGGGATGGTAAACTCCGGGCTGGGCAACGGGTATTGGCCTTGCAAACACGTTCTCGAAATTTCCGGTTCGGCCCGTTTGAGGTTGACACGGGAGAGCGGGAGCTTACTAAACACGGGACCCGAATCAAGCTCCAGGGCCAGCCCTTTGTGATCCTGGAAATTCTGCTCGCCCGCGCGGGCCGGGTCGTCACCCGGGATGAGATTCGGGAGACGCTTTGGCCATCCGACACCTTCGTCGACTTCGAGCACGGGCTCAATACCTCGGTCAAGAAGCTTCGCCAGGTACTTTGCGATTCCGCCGATGAACCTTCGTATATCGAGACGGTACGCGGAGTAGGCTACCGCTTCATCGCTCCGGTGGAAGTGGAGTTGGAAGAGACCGAAAACGAACCGGTTGCGATCGCCAATGAGACGGTGGTGGAAGTACCAGCGTCAACGACATTGCCACTGCCAGTGCCCATTGCACAAACCCCATATCTAAATCTCCCGTATCTAAATCTAAGGAAGGCCGCGGTTTTCGTTCTCGCCGCCCTTGTTGTTTTGCTGGCGGCGGGCGCTCTTCTTTATAGGCAGCGCGTGAATCGGCAAGCTCGTCTGACCGAGAATGACACCATCGTTCTCGCCGATTTTGACAACAGCACGGGCGATGCGATCTTCGATGAGACGCTGAAGACGGCGCTCAATTTCTCGCTGCGGCAGTCCCCTTTCCTCAACGTGCTCTCCGACACAAAGGTCGCGAAGACCTTGCAATTAATGACTCGCCCCGCGGGCACGAAACTCACGCCCGACTTGGCCCGCGAACTTTGCCAGCGCGCCGGGAGCAAAGCTTACATTGCCGGCGCGATTGGCAGTTTGGGCAAGCAATACGTACTGGCGCTGGAGGCGGTCAACTGCCAGAGCGGAGAGGCGCTGGCGCGAGAGCAGGTGACGGCTACGTCCAGGGATCAGGTGCTGGCCGAACTTGGCGGGGCGGCATCGAAACTGCGCGCGAAGTTGGGGGAATCGCTGGCCGGCATCCAGAAGTTTGATACTCCACTTCCTGAGGCGACGACGTTTTCGCTGGAAGCCTTGCAAGCCTTCAGTTTGGGCAGAAAAGTCCTTAACGAGAAAGGCCCGGCGGCGGCCTTGCCTTATCGTCAGCGCGCCATCGAAATCGATCCCAACTTTGCCATGGGCTACCTGGTCGTGGGCGACAGCTACAGGAACATGAGCGAGGTTGCCCGGGCGCGGGAGTACTACGCCAAGGCATTTCAGTTGCGGGAACATACCAGCCAGCGGGAAAAACTGGCAATTCTTGCCGCCTATTACTCGGTCGGAACCGGAGAACGGGAAAAGGCAGCCCAAACGTATCAGCAGGAGATCGAAAACTACCCCAGGGTCGACTCCGCCTATGGCAATTTGGGCTCTGTGTATGCCGAGCAGGGCCGGTATGAGAAAGCCTTAGAGGTCACTAAAGAAGCGGCGCGCCTTTCCCCCGACACCGTTTCCTGGCGTGAGAATATCGCCAACAACGACCTCGCGCTGCAGCGTTTCGACGAGGCGCGACAGGCGCTCAACGAAGCGCAGGCGCGCAAGCTGGACGATTACATTCTTCACAATGCTCTCTATGGCGTTGCCTTCCTCGATGCGGACTCGGCGGCTATGGCCGAACAAGAGCGCTGGTATGCCAGTCGACCGGAATACGAGAACTTTGGATGGGCACTGGAATCGGACACCGCGGCGTACGCGGGTCATCTGAGCAAAGCGCGAGAGCTCACGAAGAACGCGGTCGCGAGCGCCGTCCGCGCCGACAGCAGGGAGAACGGCGCAATCTGGCAGGCCAATGCCGCAGTCGCCGAAGCGGCTTATGGCAACGCAATTGAAGCGCGGCGGTCGGCAGACGAAGCCTTGAAGCTGGCACCGAGTCAAAGCGTGGAGAGCGAAGCCGCTCTTGCCTTGGCCATGGCGGGAGACACGAAACGCGCAAAAGTTCTGACGCAAGACCTGGCGCAACGTTTCCCGCTGGATGATCAGATGCGAGCGATTTGGCTTCCCACGATCCGGGCGCAGTTGGCGCTCGACGGGAAAAATCCGGTTGCAGCACTGAGCGCTCTACCGGTTGGATCGCCGATCGTTGGTTCGCCGATCGAGTTTGGGCAACAGACGTTCGTCAACAATCTCTCCTGTCTCTATCCGACGTATGTACGCGGCGAGGCCTACTTAGCTTCCGGGCAGGGCCGTGCTGCCTCCGCCGAGTTTCAGAAGATCATCGACCATAGCGGCATTGTCTGGAACTGCTGGACCGGAGCACTGGCTAATTTAGGGGTGGCTCGCGCCAATGCTCTGGAATTGAAAATCGCCCGAGGACCTGATCTTGATGCCGCTCGCTTCCGGGCGCTTGCCGCCTACAAGAATTTCTTCAAACTTTGGAAAGATGCCGACGCTAATATCCCCATCCTGAAGCAGGCGAAGACCGAGTACGCGAAGCTCCAGTGAAGTGCACCAATCCCCGTGGGTTTAGATTTCCGCAATCGCAATCGGCGGACGGCGGACGTATCGTCCTGCTTGCTGGCGCATCTTGGAGGTTACGGATCGCGAGGTTTTGTTCTTAGCAAAGGATTCCCGAACGAAGAGTTACATCCCCACCCGACACCAATTCTCGGACTTCGCGCGATTGATTGCCCCGCATGTCCCGGACTCGTACCGGCACTCAGTTCGCTATTTTGGCCTTCTCTCGCCACGTGGACGAGGCCGGATGCATGCTGCATTGTTCGCCCTCCTCGGCCAATTCATAAAGCCTCGTCCAACCGCGCTTGAGCTGGCAGGATTCTCTGCGGAAGTATTTCGGGGTGGATCCACTCCTTGATAGTTGTGGTCAAACAATGCGGTGGGTCCGACGGGAGCGGTCGACTATCGGGTAGGCGCGGATCCCAGTATCCCTAGTCTGCCACTTGTTGTTCAACTCCTAGAATAGGAATTGGATGGTCTGGGCTGACTTTTATTCCTCGAGACATCCAAATACCCCCTTGGCCCACATCTCGTTTGAATTGTGAGAAATCTAGTATCGCAGCTGCTCTGAGAGATGCCGCCCGACGGGTGAGAGCTCTACCATGTTGACCGAGTCTGGAAAAACGATTTTTGCTTTTCTTATAGCTCGAGTGGAAAACGATCTTAGGAGACTCTCGCGAGGTGACACTGCACTAGTGCGAAGCGGCCAATCACACGAATTTCGCCGATCAGGTTGGAGACGATCTCAACGTGTCACCTTGACAGTTCCCTGCAATCGAATGTCATCGGACGCCGCGCCGACTAGCACAGAAAAATCGCCGAGGTCTGCGGTCCAATCTTTTTTGTTGGGGTCGTAGAAAGAGAAGGCGCGACGATCCAGCTGAATGGCTACGTGTCTAGTTTCCGCCGCCTTCAGGTTCAGCCGGGCAAATCCCTTCAGTTCTTTTACCGGGCGAGGAACGATGGCGCGGGTGTCTCCTACATAGAGCTGCGCCACCTCGGCGCCCTCACGTTGGCCCGTGTTGGTTATGTCGAAGGATACGGTCACCGGATCGTTCAGGCTTTCACTCTGCGGAGCTACTTTGAGATTGCTGTAGGCAAAGGTGGTGTAGGAGAGCCCGTATCCGAAAGCGAAGCGGGGTTTGACGGGGGAGCGATCGAAGTGGCGATAGCCGACGAAGATTCCTTCGGAATAAGGCACGCGCTTTTCTCCTTTGGCGGGATAGTAGCTGTTGAACGTGGCGTTATCTTCCCAGCGGCGCTCGAACGAGGCCGGCAGTTTGCCGGACGGGTTGTAGTCGCCGAACAGGATTTGCGCGAGAGCTGTGCCGCCTTCCTGCCCGGGATACCAAGCCTGGATCAGACCTGAAACGGAATCGATCCATTGGCTCATATCAACGTTTCCACCGGCGGTCAGCACGACGATTGTGTTTTTGTTTGTGCTTGCGATTGCACGAATGAGTTCATTCTGGCCTGGGGGAAGCTGGAAAGTGCGGTCGGCTCCTTCGGTTTCTGTGGTGGCATCGAAGCCTACACAAAGGATTACGGCGTCGGCTTTTTCTGCCAGAGCTTTGGTTGCGCTGCCAACGGAGAGTGCGGTTGAGGTGATTCCGAATCCTACGGTGGCGGAGCCTACCATTTCAAAATACTCAAGTTTGATTTTGTAGGGCTTTCCGGCGTCGAGTTGCTTCAGAAAGGTGTTGACGGTTTCGGCGTGACGCTGCCAGTCGTCAATAACAAGCTTGTCGTCGAGGTAGAGGCGAACGCCATCGTCGGAATTGGTGTAGAAGGTATAGCTTCCTGCGGTCTTTGGAACAAAATAACCGGTCCAGCGGGCGGAGAAATGATCGACAGGCGCGTTTGCGGCATAGCTGCCATCGCCCCAGTGAAAGTCAATGTGCTCATCGGTGCGAACGAGGGCTGGCGAGCCTTCGAGATTCTGATTGTTGAAATATTCGCCTTTCAGCCCAGTGACGGCTCCGGGTGCGGTTACGAATTCGGAATCTTTGAAAACGTTTTCCAGCACGGGAACATCAACCGCATAAAGGACGTTTACGCTTGAGCCGAGGTAGTTGCTGATTCCTTCCAGATAGCTGACGGCGTTGAAGGGCTTAGTCAGGGAACTGCCACCTCCACCGATTACGGCGGGATAGGCATCGGGGCCGATTACCGCGATGGTTTTTAGTTTTACTTTTTCTAACGGCAACAGTCCATCCGCGTTCTTTAGCAGCACCATTCCTTCGCGGGCTTCTTCCATCGCGACTTGGCGGCTTTCCTGATCGAGCAGAGGAATGTTCGCATCCGTCTGGGGGCGATCGAAGAATCCAAATTTGATGGCTGTGCGCAGAATCCTTCTGACTTTGTCGTCGATTGTTGATGTTGGAATTCTGCCGTCTTTGATCGCGGGCAGAATTGTGTTCTTATACATATAGGCGGCGCTCGGCATTTCGAGGTCGAGGCCACCGTTCGCGGCGGCGATACCGTCGTGAGTCGCTCCCCAATCGGACATCAGAATTCCGTTGAATCCCCATTCTTTTTTCAGGATTTCATTGTTGAGATGGTCGTTTTGCGTCATGAACACACCGTTGACGGGATTGTAGGCATCCATGACGGCCCCGACTTTTGCTTCTTTCACCGAGGCTTCAAAAGCGGGAAGGTAAATTTCGCGGAGGGCGCGTTCATCGATATCCGAGCTGACTTCGAGGCGTCCGTATTCTTCGTTGTTGCCGGCAAAATGTTTGGCGGTGGCGACTACTCCCTGATCTTGGATTCCTTCAATGACAGACACTGCCATGCGCGACGCTAGAAAAGGATCTTCACCGAAATACTCGAAGTTGCGGCCATTCATTGGGGCGCGGTAGATGTTCATGCCGGGGGCGAGGATGAAGTGAACACCTCGGGCGCGTGCATCTTTTCCCATTGCGGCTCCGACCCGCTTGGCCAGATCTAGGTCCCAGGATGCGGCTAGCGCAATTCCTGCGGGATAGGCTGTGGTGGGGCCGTAGTCGTGCACTCCCATCGGTCCGTCGGACATTTTGAGGGAGGGAATCCCGAGGCGCAGCACGGGTTGGGTGCAGAAAGTGTTCATGCCGCCTATCATGTCGACTTTTTCTTCCAGCGTCATTTTGTCGAGAAGGGAATCGACTCTGGTCTCTACATCGGCGGGGGATGAAGATGTTTGTGCTGCGGCGCGCGGCGCGCTTGCAAAAAGGGAGAGAAGAAAGATGGCGGATATTAGTTTGAGTTTGGGCATGGGGACTCCGATACGAATGGGGATATAAGCACGGGTAGTAGAAGAAGCGGTTTTTCCATACGATTTGTGCAGCGTCCGTTCTATCGGCCAGTTGGGCAGGATTGGCTCTCGATTGCTCCTCGGTCTATGCCGCCACAGGACGGCACCTTGTTGCCGAGGATATCCTGGCCACCGTTATCTAAAATTGCTTTTCCGGTATTGATCGCTGGCGAATTTGCTAGCAAAGAGTAGACGGCGACGGTGTCTATTCCGTTCTGCGCGGCACCTGGATGGCCGATGCGAGGATCGGCTGTTATCGCGTGAGGATCATCGGCGGGCGGAACACCGAAGTAGACGTTCGAATCGAAAATGGTATTGGAGCTTTTTCCCATGCCGGGTGCGGTTACGTGAGCTCCATCTTTTCCCCGGGAACGGGCATAGCCGAACTGTGCGGCACCTTCTACGTAGAAAATGTTGTTGTACACGTATGTGCGGTCGGCCCAACCTTTCCAGTTCGAGTGGAGTAATAGATCCACGTGCTCGTTTTTTCCTACATACATCGTGTTGTTGTAGATCTTCGAGTCGGAGACTGGGCCGGCGATATTGATTCCGCGATGGTGATCGTTCTGGCTGATGTTGTAACGAGCGATCGTTCCTGTATTTCCCGCGCTGGTGGCGGAACTCATGTTGCCCTCGTTGCAGATCAAGAGGAATCCGCCTTCGTTGTCGTGGCTGTAGTTGTATTGAATCAGAGTATTGCGGCTGTTCCAGTCGGAATCGAAACCTTCGCCATCGCGCTGGCCGCGCGTGCCATAGACTTCGTTGTGTTGAATGATGGTATTGTCCGCGCTCCAGGGCCAGATGCCGATGTTGTATCCCTGCGATCTTTGATTCGCGTGGCCCACAATGTTGTTTTCGATCAACGCACCATCGGTTGCGACCACGACAATCCCGTCGCCGCCAATATCATCTAAAGAGTTGCCTCTGATAACCACTCCCAGACTGGGATACCACTTCGAGCGCATCCAGTGACTGGACCAGCCGAAAATGCCGCTGCGGTCTACGTGGTAAATGCGATTATTTTCAATACGCAGATCGACGAAACGGCTCGGCTTTGATGCTCCGTTGCTGGTGTAACTGACTCCGCCGTTCACTTTGTCTTTATCGGTGCCGTTTACGTCGTGAATGGTTAGCGAGCGGAGATAAATGTGGTGCGCGTCGCCGTAGTCATCGGTTTCGACATGAACGCCGCGGCGGACATGCGAGCCGTTTCCGTGATTGGTGATCTCGAGGTTGTTAATTTCCCAGTATTCCTGATTGCGGAGATGAACGGTCGCTTTGACGCGCCCCTCGCCATCGAAGATGGGTTTGGCGTCGCCTCCATATTTGTCGATGACGATCGGTCGTTGTTCGCTGCCTGAACCCTTGGGTGCCAATTGTCCGGTCCATTTCGCGCCCGACTTGAATAGGATCGTATCGGAAGGCGAAAAGGTTTGGCGATTCACTTTGTCCAGGCTTTTCCAGGGGGAATTTGGCGTTGTCCCTACGTTTTCATCGTTGCCGGTAATTGCATCCACGTAGTATGAGGTGCCAGTGGCGGATGCAGGCTTGGTGGCATCCTGGGCGGCGATCGCGGAGTCGCGGAAGAGTAAGAAAAATGAAATCAAAAAAAATACGAGCCAATACTGTAGCCGACGGGTTGCTTGCGAGCGGCGGCGAATCACAGTAGGCTTCCCGTTTGCGCCAATTGGATTTGCGAGCGACTTCGGCATACGAGCGAAATGCTAACACGGAGAAGATTGCGGCCTTGAGCAACAGAGTTGAGCGAGCACGAGAATTGATTCGCGGAGTTTCCGGCGATCGGAAGTGCTGCGCTTGGCGGGGCGCTGCCTTTCCGTCTGTTGTTGTGGCTTTGGCGATCGCAGCGGCAATGTCCGCTTCCGTGTTCGCCGATGAGCGCAGTCAAGGTTCCGAAGTCGAAGTTAAAGTGAATTGGAACAAGATTGAGAGCGTTTCGAAGACTACACCCACTCTGCAAGTTGTAGTTAATCCACTGTTGCGGCGGGGTTCAGCGATCCACGATCAGGCGTTTGAAGCTTTGCGAAATCTGCACGCGGACTATGTTCGCTATGTACCGTGGTATCCCTATCCAAAATTGGGAGTAGCGGAATTGAAGCCGCCAACCCAAGAGCGCACGTTTTGGGATTTTTCGCTCCTCGATCCGCTGACTGAGGATTTTCTAACGGCCACAGCGGGACACTCAGTTGTTCTGAATTTCAGCACGATTCCGGAATGGATGTTCAAGACTGACAACCCGGTCGATTATCCTTCCGATCCGGACGAAGCTGCGTGGAATTATGAGCAGGGAGCTGAACTGCGGGACCCCACGATGAAGGAAGTAAGCGATTACTTGGATCGGCTGGTGAGTTGGTACACGCAGGGAGGTTTTACCGACGAACTTGGCCACAGGCGCGACTCTCGCCATCACTACAAAATTGACTATTGGGAGATTCTGAACGAGCCGGAATACGAACATGCGATTACGCCGCAAACCTATACGCAGCTGTATGATGCGGCGGTCATAGCGATTCGACGCGTGGCTCCGCAGATGAGGTTTGTCGGGATGAGCGTTGCTACGCCATCGAAGAGTCCGGAATTCTTTGAGTACTTTTTGGATCCTAAAAATCACCAGCCCGGAATTCCGCTCGACGCGATTTCTTATCACTTTTATGCCGTCCCTACTGCTGACCAGAGTGCGGAGGTTCATCCGTTTACTTTTTTTGAGCAGGCCGATCATTTTCTGGATACGGTTCGATACGCGGAAGCGATTCGGCGGCGTCTTTCTCCGCAGACTCGGACGATGCTCAATGAGATCGGGACAATTCGCGCGGAGGATATTGGACAATCCCCCGCGGATTCCTCTGCCAGGGCAACAGCGATACCTCTCTCGTATTGGAACTTAAGCGCAGCAGTTTATGCCTATCTTTACGCGCAACTGGCCGAGATCGGGATCGATGTGGTGGGAGAATCGCAACTGGTGGGCTATCCGGGACAGTTTCCAAGCGTGTCTATGATTGATTGGAAGACGGGGCGTCCGAATGCGCGTTACTGGGTGTTGAAGTTGATACGGAAGAATTTTGGTCCTGGAGACAAGCTCGCTGAGACGAAGCTGGTGTCGCCGTCGGTGTATGCTCTGGGATTCATTAGTCCTGAAGGGAAGAAAAAAGTTCTGCTCGTTAATAAACGTGATCGCGTCGCGCAACTTCGACTGACGGGCGCGAGCCGAGGACGCTTAGAGGTTGTGGATCAGGACACCGGGTTTAATCCTGCGGCTTCGAGCATTTTGGCGTCAGACCAAGTGACGCTCTCCGGCTTTGCAGTCGCGGTGGTGATCTTGCCGAATTGAGCGGATAAACATGCGATTCTTGAAGGCAAGTATTCGCGGGCTTTCTTTTCTCCTGACTGTTGTGCTGGTTTGTGCTCTCTATTCGAGTGGGCAGGCGCAGAGCCCGTCGTCGTTAGGAAAAGCAGACGCGAATACGGAAGGGAAAGCGGAAGAGCAGAAATCGAAATTAGAGCTGTCGCGAGCTGTGCGTCCCTGGGAATTTGTTTCGGCTACGGGCACGCGGGCGGCGCTGTTTGGAAATGAGGCAGGGCGGCTTGAGGCCTGGGTTTATCCGCTCAAGATTCTTCGCGATTTTCATTTGCGATTCCATTTACGGAGTCTCGATATTCCGGCGGAAGCGCTGGCCCGCACCATCACGGTTCATCCTGAATCGACTTCGATTTTGTACGCGAGCGAAACGTTCAAGGTTCGGGAGACTTTATTTGTTCCTGTACACGAGGCGGGTGCGATTATTCAATTTGAAGTGGATGCGGCGGAGCCAGTTGAGATCGAGGCGCAGTTTGAGCGTGATTTTCAACTGGAATGGCCGGGTGCGATGGCCGGAGTCTATTCGTACTGGGACCCGAATCTGCGCGCGTTTGTTTTTTACGATGAACTGAAAAAGTTTGAGGGAGTGATCGGATCTCCGACGGCCGACCTGACGTCGGAAGAGTATTGGACTAACTACGCTTCGTCGCGGCAGAATTCGTTTCGCCTGGGAGTCACGAACAAGGGGCATGAAACCAAGCTGATCGTGATCGCTGCTTCGACTGTACCGGGCGTGGCGCCGAGCGGTTCATCGGCGGCCTCGTCTAAAAATATCGTTAACAACGAGCCAGAAGCCACGTATCGACGGCTCTCCACTTCGTATAGCGACTTGATGCGCGAGTCGGCGGAATACTACCGCGCTTATCTTGACCGCGGCGTCAACCTCGTAATTCCCGACAAGAAACTTCAAGCCGCGTATGACTGGTCGCGGGTCAGCATGATTCAGGGGTTGGTAGAGAATCCATTTCTTGGTAGTGGACTTGTTGCTGGGTATGGGATGTCGGGTGACAGCCGGCGCCCGGGATTTGCGTGGTTTTTTGGACGCGACGCGCTCTGGACGTCTCTTGCACTTGATGCGGGTGGAGATTTCGCGACCACGCGCATGGAGTTGGATTTTCTGAGCAAATATCAGCGGGATGACGGCAAGATTCCGCATGAGGTATCGCAATCGGCGAGCTTGACTCCGTGGTTCAAGGACTATCCGTATCCGTATGCGTCGGCCGATGCGACGCCGCTGTTCATCATTGTGATGAACGATTACGTTACCGCGAGCGGGGACGTGGTTTACGCCAAGGAAAAGTGGGACAGCATCTGGAAGGCATTTGCGTTCTTGCGGTCCACTTACGATTCTCAGGGCTTTGCTCAGAATGTTGGGGTCGGTCATGGCTGGCTGGAAGGTGGGCCGCTGCTGCCGGTGAAGACCGAGTTGTATCAGAGCGGGCTGGGACTCGAGGCTGTGCGAGCGCTTTCACACCTTGCGGCTTTGCTCGACAAACATGAAGTCAGCGAAGAGTTGAAGCGAGAGTTTGAGCGCAAGCAACCGCTGCTGAATAAGGCTTTCTGGTCAACCGAGAAGAACACTTTCGCATATGCGCTCGACAAGGACGACAAGCAGTTGGATGCGGTCAGCGTGTTGACGACCGTCCCCATGTGGTTTGGATTGCTGGATGAAGCAAAGAGCGAGAAGACAATCGATCAGCTTGCGGAGTCCGATCAGCAGACGGATTGGGGGATGCGAATAATTTCCGCGCGCAATCCTAAGTACAATCCGGGGGGATATCACAACGGCACAGTATGGCCACTTTTCACCGGGTGGGCGGCGACTGGGGAGTATCGCTACCATCGCGTGTTTCCTGCGTACGCGAATCTTCGGTCGAATGCTCTGTTGAGTCTGGACGGATCGTTGGGGCATGTGACCGAGGTCCTTTCCGGAGACTACTACCAGCCGACGCTGGGAAGTTCTCCGCATCAGATTTGGTCGGCGGCGATGGTGGTCAATCCGCTGTTGCGTGGATTGTTTGGACTTGCGGTTGATGCTACGGCGCAGCGTTTGGCGTTCGCTCCGCATGTACCCGCGGACTGGACCTCATTTCAGATTGGAGGCGTGCGGGTGGGATCGGTTGCATTAAATCTGGACTATGCGCGGACGCCGGACAGTATTTCGCTGGATGTGCAGCGCGCGGGCGCTGGCGACTGCGCGATGGAATTTTCGCCGGCTATCAGCCTACGGGCTCAGGTCGTGGGGGCGGAAATCAATGGGCGTCCGGTGGCGTTTCACGTGCAGGCAAATTCTGAGGATCAGCATGTGACGGTTCAGATTCCGCTGGCTGATGGTCTGAATAAATTGCGCATCCGTCTGCGCGATGATTTTGGGCTGAGTCTGACGCAGGAACTGCCGGCGCTCGGAGAATCGAGCCAAGGGCTGCGAGTGGTCTCGGAGTCCTGGACGCCGAGCAGAGACGGGTTGACGCTTGCTTTCTCGGGGATGCCTGGGAAGCGATATGAATTTTCGGTTTGGAATCCAGTAGAGATTGCGTCGGTGGATGGGGCAGAACTGGTGACTGACGGAGCGGGGGCGGTGAGGGCTCGCGTCCAAATGTTGCCGGGGGAACAGTCGGGCAGGGTTGTATTTCATTTCAAGACGACTCACGCTAAACGCAAGAAACGAGTTCCGCACCGACGATTGAAAGCTGAAGCGCGTTCCGAAAGTGACCGATTGTAGGAAGGTTGCGGTTCTGATCCGTTCGCGACGGATATTCGTTTGACACGGCGGGGGAATCAGGAGTAATTTTCGTCGCGGCCCACAACCTCGGGCCAAAATAAGTTTTCGTGGCAAAATGAAGTAAACGTATACTCAAAGCCTGTGCAAAACGCAGGTGTGAGTTTTTTCGGCCTCGTCGCCGGGAAAATGCGAGTATCCGGGTTAATGTTGCAAGTAGATAAGATTCAGGAGACGACATGCGAAGAATTCTTCTGTCGGTGATGGCTGTCGTTTGCCTCCCCGTAATTTTAGTTTTGGCTCCGGCAGTTTTGGGGCAGGCAACTTCGGGATCCATAGAGGGTCGAGTGACCGATGCGAGCGGCGCGGTGGTCGTGGGTGCGGAAGTCACGGCGCAGAATCCAAGCACCGGCCTTACCCAGACCTCAAAGACCGACAACGATGGCTATTTGCTTCGTAATCTGCCGCCGGGCACGTATTCCATTACTGTCGGCAAGGATGGCTTCAAAAAGGTTGAACAGGGCGGGATTCTGTTGCTGATCGACCAGAAACTGCGTCTTGATTTTGCATTGGCTCCGGGCGCGGCGTCGGAAACAGTGACGGTTACCGGCGAGGCTTCTTTGCTTCAGACCCAGTCGGCGGAGACGGGCGAGGTCATTGGGACCCGACAAATTCTCGACCTTCCGCTATTGGGTCGTAATTTTCTCCAACTCTCTTTGCTGACGCCCGGAGTTGTCAACGGCGAAGGTGGCAACACCCTCAATCTATCGGTGAACGGCCAAAGAGAATTTGCGAACTCGGTGTTGATTGACGGCATTGAGGCAACCGGAAACCGCAACAACGATACGAACCTGAGGCCCAGTGTCGATGCGGTGGAGGAGTTCAAAGTGGCAACCTCCGACTACTCGGCGGAGTTTGGCAGGGCCGCCGGCGGCGTGATATCGATTCAAGCCAAGTCCGGAACCAACGGATATCATGGCGACCTCTATGAGTTCTACAGGCCTAATTCCACCGCCGCACAGAACTATTCGTTCAGCGGTCCCGGGCAATCACCTGATCTGAGCCAACATAACTTTGGCGGAACGTTTGGTGGGCCGATCATCAAGGATAAAACCTTCTTTTTTGTTTCTTACGAGCAAGAGCGGCTACGCAACACAATTACTTATTTGGACGCCGTGCCGCCGACAAATCAAATTGTTTTCAACCCAGATGGCAGCGCGGACTTGTCGGGCCTGCTGGACCCTATAAGCGGGCAGACAATCCCGATCTTCAATCCCGCGTTTTACGCACAGAATTTTTATTCCCAGCAATTTCCAGGAAATGTGATTCCGGCCTGTCCCGCCAATTCCGCGCCGGACGGGAGCTGTGTGAGTCCAGCGGGCCGTGCTATTCTCCAGAATTTCTTCCCCAAGCCGAACCTGCCCGGAATTGACTTTGGTTACTACAACAATTTTCTGGTGAATGCTCCGTACGCGTACAACGGAAAGACCGCAAGCGCGCGACTCGACCAGGATTTTTCCGCAAAAGACCGCTTGTCTGTGGTGTACCACTATGGCGACTTCAACTCTCTAACGGCCGACCCTTTTCATGGCGCCATCCCTGTAAACGGGGGTGGAGACGCGGACCAGGGAGACAAAGAAGATTCGCGCAGCCAGGAAATCTCGGCCACGGAAACGCACCTATTTTCAGACCGGCTGCTGAACGAATTTCGGTTTGGATATAGCCGTTATCGCCTGAATCAACTCAGCCTGTTGAACGGTCAAAATCTTGCCGACCAGTTCGGAATCCCAAATGTGAATGTTCCGGGCGCTCCTTCAACCTCCGGTTTCCCTTACATTTATCTCGGGTCCGGATATGAAACCGGCGGCTCGACTTACAAACCGTTGTACTTCCTCGATAGCAATTATCAATTTCAGGACAATATTTCCCTGAGTTCTGTTGGCAAGCACGAGTTCCGCTTCGGAGGCGATTTTCGGCGCCTGAATTCGCATCCCAATTTTTCGCTTTTCCCAACCGGCTTTCAGTATTATCCCGGGCCCTATCAATATGCCCCGAACGGTCCAATAACCGCCGCTCAGGATTACTCGTTCTATTTTCCGCCCCCGCCGCTGACCTGGGGGTACTACAACGGCGGATCGGAACTAGCTGACCTCTTGCTAGGCCTGCCGCAAACAAATCAGATCGGGCTGCAGTTCGGGAGTCCGCATACGCAGAGTTGGGAGCTTCATTTCTATGGGGAAGACAAATTCAAAGTGACCCCCACCTTGACCCTGATCTACGGCCTGCGGTATGAGTTCCAGAATCCTTACACAGAAGTCGGAAATAATCTCTCTAATTTCGATCCCACGAGCGGGCTGATCTTGATTGCGGGACGTGGTGGAAACTCAGATGCGCTCGTGAACGCCAACAAGCACGACTTCTCGCCGCGTCTGGGCGTGGCTTACCAGATTAAGCCGCACACCGTGATGCGAGCGGGTTATGGACTTTTTTACAGTCCGGAAAATGACGGGCGCGAGGACGTGCTCACCAAGAACTATCCTTTTGGCGTGCAGCAACTTTTCTATAACAGTCCGTACGCTTACCCCTTCACGTATCAGCTTGATACCGGCATTCCGCGTATCACCAGCGTGCCTTTGGCGTCGGGTGTAAGCAGCATTGATCCCGCGACGATCGTCGATCCTACTACTGGCTTTCCCAGCGGCAATGTACAAACCGTCTACTATGTTGATCCGAGGCTGAAGACGGGATATGCGAATATGTACAACTTGACGGTGCAACAAGAGATTTCGCCGTCTCTGTCGCTCGAAATCGCTTATGTGGGAGCGGTAAGCCGGAGCCTGCCGTACGCGATTGGAAATATCAATCAAGATGGCCTGCAGTCGGGCGTCGTGACGCCGAATTTGGGGAAAATCCAAGCGCTGGAGGCGCTCGGTTGGGGCACGTACAACTCCATGCAGGTGAAGTTGAAAAAACGCGCCACCAGAAACTTAAGCCTCCTGGCTTCCTATACCTGGGGACATAACATTGACAATGGTCCCGCCCCGTTTAACCTGGGAAAGAATAACAATCCCCCGCAAAGTCCGTTTGATTTGACTATTGAAAAGGCTTCAGCGGATACCGATGTGCGGCAAAACCTGGTGGTGAGTTCCATTTATCTATTGCCATTCGGTCACGATCAAATGTTTGGCGGCAATTGGAACGGAACTACACAGTTGCTTCTGGGTGGTTGGCAGCTAAGCGGCATACTGGTGGCCCGCACGGGATTGCCGGTTAACGTGGTGAGAAATGGGAATAATACCGATTGCCCTGGGGCCCGTCCGAACCTTATCGGCAGCCTCACGCCTCCCAACGGTCAAACTCTCACGGAGTATTTTAATACCGCGGCGTTTGATAGTACTCCGTTCACTGGCACCCATGCTTGCGATGTGGGGAATGCGGGACGGAACATTGTGCGAGGTCCGGGATATGTGAACGGGGACTTTTCGTTGTTCAAGAATTTTTCCGTGAACGAACGATTTAAACTCCAAACCAGATTTGAATTCTTCAATGTGACCAATACGCCGCATTTCGCTAATCCGGAAGGAAACCAATCGGCTTCAGCGAACTTTGGAGAAATTACGCAAACGATTGCGAATCCGAGAATCGTACAGTTTGCGGCCAAGTTTATTTTCTAGGAGATTGCCGGGCCGGGATCGGACGATGAGCGGTGCAGTTTGGACTGGAGAATGTCGCGCCGGTAATCTTCTCTTATGACGCTTCGGTGTTTTGGGGTCACGGGATGGCTGCACCCCACGGCCCTGTACTTTCTAGCTCTTGCCTGCGCAGCAATTCCGGCTGCAGCTCAGGGTCGTCCTTTCTATCTCCACAAAGACGACCGCGTCGTCTTCTATGGCGACAGCATCACCGAACAGGGCCGCTATGGTGCTTTTATTGAAAGCTATGTTGCGACTCGCTTTCCTGATCTGAATGTTCGCTTCATCAACTCCGGTTGGGCGGGGGATTGGGTTGTAGGCGGAGGCGGTGGCAAAGTCGATCAGCGGCTGGCTCGGGATGTTATCGCCGAGAAAGCGACCGTTGCGACCTTCATGCTGGGCATGAATGATGCGGCCTATCAGGACTATGACGCGGCGTTTTTTGATGTGTATGCCAAGGGATACCAGCACCTGCTGGATACGCTGGCGCGGGCTCTCCCCAATCTGCAGATCACTTTGTTGGAGCCTTCTCCGTTCGATGATGTGACTCGAGCTCCGCAATACGCGCTTCACGACGGAGGCTATAACAAGGTTATCGTTCGGTATGGGGAGTTCGTCCGGGAGTTGGCGCGGCAGCGGCATGTTGATGTTGTGGACATGAATTCGCCTTTGGTGGCTGTGCTTGAAAAGGCGCGACTGTCAGACCCGGTTCTCGCGGAAAAGATAATTCCGGATCGCATTCATCCGTCGGCTGCTGGCGGGTTGGTGATGGCAGATGCGATTCTTAGGGCGTGGCACGCTCCCGCAGTGGTGGCGGATCTTGAGATTGAGGTCACGGCTTCCCATGTGAGAGCACGGCGGTTGGAGAACGCGGAGGTTACGGAACTCCGGTTGAAGCCGACTCTTTCGTGGACGCAATTGGATAGGTCGCTGCCCATGCCTTTCGATCCTAAGGACGAGGCGATCGGGCTGGTGCTGCGATCGTCGAAGATTGTGGAATCCCTTGACCAGGAAGTTCTGATGGTCGCGGGTCTGCCGGAGACGAAGTATAGTTTGAAAATCGATGGCGAAGAAGTTGGCGTGTGGACGCGCGAAGAACTGGCTCATGGAGTGAATCTAGCGTTGCGCGACACGCCTATGCTCAAACAGGCGCTGGGCGTTTATGCGTATGCTGGCAGGTTGCGCGCGCTTCGGATGGCTCAGTGGCAGGGAGTGCAGGTGGCATTACAGGATGAAAATTCTCCACATGTTGGCGACGCGGTTGTGGCGCTGAAGGCTTTGGAGAGTGAACTGATCGAACAAGAGAAGTCAGCGGCAGTAACGAGAGCGCACCACTATGAACTGGTTCCGCAGAGCACCAACTAGAATTGGTTTCGCTAAATGCCTCTCGCATGCCGCGGCTCTTTTCCTGGGCTGGTCTGTGCTGAGTTCGGCTTGCGCACCGACCGATGCCCAGACGATGCCGGCTTCCCAGAGCAAGGCCTTCTCGTCCGACCACATGGACACCGTTCTTTACGGGGTTGCTTATTACCCGGAATACATGCCTTCCGACCGTCTCGACAAAGATGTTGAGATGATGAAGGCGGCGGGGATCACGGTGGTTCGCGTAGGCGAATCTACCTGGAGTACATGGGAGCCCAGGGAGGGCGACTTCCAATTTGCCTGGATGCAGCGCGTTCTGGATCGCTTGCAGCAGGCCGGCATAAGGGTGATCCTGGGCACGCCGACGTATTCCATTCCGACGTGGCTCTATAAGGAGCATCCGGAAATTCTGGTGACGCATAACGGAACCGCGCCGCGCCTTGGTGAACCTTATTCACCCAGTTATCCCTCGTCGTCGGAACCGGGATACTACGGGCCGCGGCAGAATTACGACTTTCTGAATCCTTATTTCAGGCAGCATGCGGAGCGAGTTGTCCGTGAGATTGTCAGCCATTTCAAGGATCATCCGGCGGTGATCGGTTACCAGATTGACAATGAAACCGCTCCCACGGGGGTGCCGACGCCGTACATGAACGCCGCGTTCGTCGAGCGCCTGAAGCGGAAATACAAGACGCCAGAAACCGTTAATAAGATCTGGGGACTGGTTTACTGGGGACAATTGGTGGACAAGTGGGAAGACCTACCTCCGCGCGATGGGATTCTGAATCCAGGATACAAGCTGGAGTGGGAAAACTTTCAGCACGACGTGGTTACAGAGTATCTGGCGTGGCAGGCCAAGATTGTTGAGGAATATAAACGTTCAGATCAGTTTATTACCCAGGATTTCAGCGGCGGAGTGCACGCCAATCTTGATCAGTGGGGGATCGCCCGGTTTCTGGATGTGGCAGCGATCAACACTTATTTCGAGACGGAGCAGCGGCTGAGTGCGCGGGGAATCTGGCTGGATGCGGATTTGGGGCGATCATTGAAGCACTCGAATTTTCTGGTGACAGAGACGAATGCGCAAACTATTGGCTGGGATTCGCGAACCCAATATCCGCCGTATCCCGGACAACTGCGACTCGTGGTTTACGCGGAACTAGCTGCCGGCGCGAACATGGTGGAGTACTGGCACTGGCATTCTCTGCACTATGGACAGGAGACGTACTGGAAGGGAGTTCTTTCCCACGATCTCGAGCCCAACCGTATTTATGGCGAAGTGACGCAGGTGGCGGGCGAGTTGAAGAAAATTGGCCCGGAACTTGTAAATCTTAAGAAGGACAACAAGGTTGCGATCCTGGTCAGCACGGATTCCGCGAACGCCCTCAGTTACATGCCGTTCAGCGACGACGTGAGTTATACGACCGTGTTGTATCAGATGTACAACTCGCTTTATGACATGAACGTGGAACCGGATTTTGCCCGGAGTGACGATCCGAATCTCTCACGGTACAAAGTGCTGTTGGTTCCACCTCTGTACAGTGCTTCCGATCAGGAATTGCAACAGCTTTCGGATTACGTGAACCACGGTGGCCGGGTGGTGATGTCATTCAAGAGCGGCTTTACGAATGAATATTCGACGGTTCGCGATGTGATGGCGCCCGGAGCGCTGCGACAAGCGGCAGGTTTTCATTATCAGGAATTCACCAGCCTCGCCAACCCGGAGCGGCTTACGCCTGATCTGTACAGAGTCGGCGAGGAAAATAAAGGGTCTGTGTGGCAGGAATTTATCATCCCTGATACTGCCGAGGTTATTGCTTCGTTTGACGATCCTTATTGGCACTTTCCGGCAATCACCCGGAATAAATATGGGAGCGGGGAACTGGTGTACGAGGCAACCTACGTAACCGACGCTTTGCAGCGGGAGATCATTCGCGATGTTCTCAGTCATGCGGGGCTGACGGGAACTGACCAGAATCTTCCGGCTGTGAAAGTCCGGCATGGCCGCAATTCGAAGGGAAAGATCCTGCATTACTATCTAAATTTTTCGGGACAGGCGCAGGCGGTACCGTATTCGTACGAGGCTGGCAGGGAGTTGCTCACGGGCAAGGCGGTAGTGAGGGGCCAGACGCTGAAGCTTAATCCGTGGGATGTTGCCGTTGTGGCCGAACACTGAGCAGCAACTTTCATCACTTCTTTAAGTATTGTGAGAGATATATTTCGCAGTCGAGACTCCATGGGAAGCACGCCGTCAGGTCGAACTCTTTGAGAACTGGATCTGCCCGACGGATCGGGGCGATGAGTTGACAATCGCCAGAGCGTCGCCCTCACGCCAATTCGCAAGTTTCCAGGCTGAAACCGGACTGGAGAAAATCGTCAGCGTGGTCGTATGGGCAGCGACTAGCGAGGTTAGGAGCATGACTCCTACAACGAAGGCCAGCACGCGACCATCCGGAATCGGAGAAATAACAAACTCGGCCGCGGCATCCGCAGGCAGATAGATGCGCAGCAGAATGCGATCCGCCACAAACGCCAAGGCCAATCCCAAAGCAGCGCCAGCAGCTGACAGGAGCAAACTCTCGACCAAAAGCTGACGAACGATTCGCGCCCGGCCAGCGCCGATGGCCAGGCGAACCGCGAATTCCCGCTCTCGCGCTGTGGCACGCGCCAACAGCAGGTTCGCCAGGTTGGCACAGGCAAGAAGAAGCACCGCTCCGGTGAGCGCGACCAGAAGCCATAACGGTTTTCGCATTTACTCACGGAGCTCGTTGTCAGAGCCAGGCAGGAGCTCAACGCGATTGCGAAGAAAGAGTTGCCGATCTGAGGCTGTCGCGTTTCTGGTAAATTCAGGCTTGCTGCGCCTCCATCTCGAGAATGCTATGCAGAAGCGGTTGGAGCGATGCCTGAGTCTGTTGGACGCTGACCCCGGGCTTGAGGCGCCCGTACATGGTGACCCAGCTGAGGCGGCGACGCCGGTCCTTGAGGCCATCCGAGTGAGGCGTCATTTCCGTTTTCATCATGATGGGAACAAAGACATTGGCGGGGACTCCCAGTTCCACGCCGTCGATGTCGCTCAACCTGAAGTGGTTCGACAAGCACGTGGTTTAACCAGTTGGCATTTGTTCGAGGATTGCGGGGTCTTTGCGGCACATTTGCGGCACAAATGAGTTGCGGCACTGATTTCCGGCCAGGGCGAGGAGCGCGTCCCTTAGCGGCGCGTTCATTTATATCGATGGGAGCAGAAGAGAAAAATGAGGTCGTACTGGACGACCTACACTTATGACCCCAAGTGCAGGCCCTTGCTTGCACGCTTCCAGATAGCGCTTATTGATGAAGAGCCGATTGCCGTATAATCCAGCGCGGATTCCGAACGAATATGGGCCCCCGAGGTTTCGCCGAGCGCCGTCCCCCCTTTATGGAGCGATACTGCATCGCTATCATCACCCTGGAGGAGTTTGTCTTCCGAGAGTTGAGGCGGGCTTTGCCCGGTTTCCGCGCGATCATGGCCAGCTCGGAAGCGCAAATTAAGACACTGATTGACGATTTGGACGTGCATGGTATCGTGCTTGACCTCGAATGTATTGGAGACGAAGCGTCTGACGGCGTCGAGGTCCTGCAGGAGATTCGGCGACTACGCGACGACCTTATTCTGGTGGCGATCACGAGTTCCACTGCCAGCGAACTGCCTCTCATGGCCAGCCAGGCGGGTGCTGATCATTTTTTCCTGAAACCGGTTGACAGCGCGGAGTTGCAGAGCTTGTTGCTTCAGACTCTGGAAAAGAGGGCGCTCCAGTTTGAGGGGCAGTGGCTGGTCGAGCAAGTCGAAAACAAGGCGGCCTTTTGCGGGCTGATCGGCGGAAGCGAGGCAATGCGTCGCGTCTATCAGGCGATTGAAGCGGTCGCGGACAGCAATGCTAGCGTGGTGATACGGGGGGAAAGTGGCGTGGGGAAGGAGTTGGTCGCGCGCGCCATTGTTGAGACTGGCCCCCGCCGGGACAAGCCCTTTATTTGCCTGAACTGCTCCGCCTTGCCAGAGAGCCTCATCGAATCGGAACTCTTCGGGTACGAGAAGGGCGCCTTTACCGGTGCCGACAGCGCCAAGCCGGGGATGATTGAGGCGGCTCATACCGGCACGCTGTTTCTCGACGAGATCACAACGCTCGATCCTGGATTGCAAAGCAAGCTATTGCGGGTTCTGCAAGAGAGGTCGGTGCAGCGGATTGGGAGCCGCGTCGCCAAGAAGATTGACTTTCGCCTGATTACCGCGACAAACGATGATCTTGAGGACATGGTGAAGAAGGGGCGCTTCCGCGAAGACCTTTACTACCGCATCAATGTTGTGCCGATCGTTGTTCCTTCCCTTGCCGAACGAGAGGGCGATATCCCGCTCTTGGCGGAGCACTTTCTGCGGCTCTATAGCGCTGCCAACAAGAAGCCGGTCAAGCAGTTGCAGCCCGACGTTGTGGATATTCTGGAACACTATAGCTGGCCGGGAAATGTCCGAGAGTTGGAGAACGTGGTGCAGCGGTTAGTGCTGATGAGCGACGGCCCGGTGATCAAGCCTCAGCACCTGCCGCAGCAACTTCTGTTCTCGAGCGCAGTAAGCCAGGAGGCGATCCTGATTCCGGAAGAAGGGGTGGACTTTGACGCCGAGATGGAGCGGATCGAAATCGCGTATTTGAATGCCGCCTTGCGGCGAACCGGAGGAAAGAAGTCGGCGGCAGCGGCGCTTCTGGGTATCGATCCGCAGCGGATGAAGTATCTCTGCCGGAAACTGAAGATCGGGGGAGACCCAGGCTTCGCGACCGGGGTTGAAAATTAACCCGTCGGAGGTTAAATTTTAACCCGGCGTGGATTCTTCACTCCCCGGTTGAACATGTTGGCTGACACCGCGGGTCGTATGTTGTTGATGTTGAAGTGAGGAGCATGGTTCTGGGCCGGCACAGGGGTTTGGCAGGGTCCGTGCTTATAAGAAATGCGTCGAAGCCAATTGAACAAAATCTGGCTTACGAGGAGCTAACATGTCGATTCAGAAAAAGTCCCTTTTGAGCAGCCTGAATACAACGAAGAAGGCCATCGTAGCCAGCACACCGGCGACTCCCGCCGTTGAAACCGGAACTCGCACTGCCACCAGGATGGCCGCGAGAACTGCCGCCCGTACCGCAACCCGAACTGCCGCTCGCACTGCGGCCCGTACAGCTGCTCGCACGGCTGCCCGAACTGCCGCTCGTCTCGCGAAGCGGTAGTTGTCGGCGACACAGTCTTAAAAGACGGGCTACCGCTCGCATTGAGCGCGTAGCCCACTTTTTTGCAGCGTCGGTTTACCAGAACTTGCGTCCGAAAAAGTTTGCGATCTCCCGGCCGATTAAGCCGGAGAGGCTGCGCCGCTCTCCGTTGATTCGCGCGGTTCCAATCATCCCCGGCTTCAGTTCATTCCCGGAATTCGCCACCAGAAGATCGACAACGTAAAAATTTGGAGCCTGCATGCCGGCGTACTTACTGGAATTTATCAAACCGGGTGCGATTGCCGATGCCGAAGGGGCGATCGATGTAACCTCGGCTTTCCAGGTTTTAAATCCGCCGTCTATTCTAAGTTGGCCCCGGGCATCGGCGCGCAGCTTGTACAGATCGTGTTCCGACACGTAGATACGAGCGCGAAGAGCGCTCAAGTCGTCGACCTCGACCAACTCGGTCCCCGCTGCCACGTAGGAGCCAATGCGATTCTCGACCCATGGCGTCACCACGATGCCGGAGATAGGACTGCGCAGCGCCAAAGCCCCAGCTTCAGCCGTCAAGTTCCGCGTCTGGGTGTCCAGTTGATTCTTCTCCTGTTCGGCGGGGCCAAGGTCGGCGTAGCGCAACATGGCGGAGGTGGCACGCGCGGAGGCCAGATCGCGGTCGGCGGCGGACCGCGCAATTTGCGACTGCAAGTCCAGACTCCGCAGCTGAATCAGAAGTGTGCCAGAGGTCACTGGTTGCCCTTCAGGGGCATGAACTTCCATCACGGTTCCTGGAACCTGAGCCCGCACGATCGCGCGATTTCTTGCCTCCAGAACAAACCGTCCCTGAATCGAGTCATGGAAGATGGGTAGAAGAAGAAGGAGCAGCGCCGCGACGGCAAGGAGGGCCGTTCTGCGGACGCTGAACCAGGCATGGAGCCGATCTTTTTTGTCGAGATAGACGAATTTCATAAAGTTGAACAAAGTGCGAATCCGGCCCTTAAATATCAGGCCCGCGGTTACCAGTTCGGGAATGAACGACCAGTCCGCACTGAAATTTCGAAAAATGTTGCCAATGAAGCGCGCGAATACGTACAGCACGGTGTAGCTGTAGAGTCCCGAGAGCAAGGCATACACGGCATATCCCAGGCGTCGCCGCTTGGGAACATAAGGAACCTCCACCGGCAGCCGCCAGATATTCTTCTTTACCCAGGCGGAGACAAACATCGTGGAGATTTCCTTGAGGTCCACCACGCCGAGCATTTCGGTCAAGATGTAATAACCATCGAGCTTCATCAACGGGTTCCAGTTGATGAGGATCACGGCGATTCCGGTGATCAGGATTACGAGGTAGGCAAAATCGTGCACGGCGGTGCCTGCGGCCGTGCCCCACCATACAAATGTGGCGGCTGTGCAGATCATCATTTCAACCCACACACCGGAGACCGTTATCATCAGCCGCTGATACCGATCTCCTTTTACTTCTCCTTCGGAGGTGTCGGTATAGAAAGCTGGAGTCAAATAAATCAGCGCGAAACCCATAGCCATCACACGGGCGCCATAATGCTTCGTGGTAAGTCCGTGACCAATTTCATGGATGCACATGACCACAGTGGCGAGAAGCCAGAATTGAGCGATATCGGCGAGCGTCTTGGCCTTGAAGTTGTAGAAAAGCAGGGTGTCCTGAGCGATGGCCTCCCAATGAGTAATAAAGATGCCGCCCATCATTGCGAAGGCGGCCAGCGTGAGCAACGTGAACCACCAGGTGTAGATAAACGAGATGCGATCGTGCAGCCAGGTGAGGAACGGATCGGGATTCATAGCAGGGAAGAGGATCACCGACAGGTCGCCCCATTTGGTTTTCCCCTGCTTGGCGATCTTGCGCCGCTCGGCGCCCGATTTTTGCAGCCAGGCGATGTTTTTTTCCTGCTGCGTTTTGTACCAGAAATTAATGGATTCGAGATCGCTTGCCAGTTCGCGAACCTGGTGGGGAGTGTAGAAAATGTTGTGCAGTTCGAGGTTGAGCTCAGAGATTTCTTCATACGAGCGCACTCCATCGAAGAGTTCAATCACCCGCCAGTCATCGCGCGTGAAGGTGTAGAGTCCCTGCTCACCGGGCACGACCACTCGCACCGTCGGCTTGCCGTCGAGAATGTGCTCGCGAAAGACAATTTCGGGATGGAGCCTGGGGTAACGCTGAGCAATGGTGCGCGCGGGAATCTCGGGGAGAGCGACTTTGAGGGCCTGGGTGAGGTTCATCGCGGATTATCAAGCGAAAGGCTTGCGGTCATGCCGGGGCGAAGTTGCCCCGGAGGTCCCGTTAGTTCCACCAAGACCTCGATGGTGCCGCTGGCCGGATCGACAACCGGGCTGATCTCGATGATTTTCGCGGTGTGAGTTTCGCTCGGGGCATCGGGGGAAATCAGCGGCAACTGCAGACCTTTCTTTATGTGACCGAGGAAACGCTCCGGCAGCGTAAAACGCAAGAGCAGCGGGGCCTCGGCGGTCACCCAGAACAGCTTATCGCCTCTGGCGACCTGCTGGCCTTCGCGGACGTAACGCCGGGCCACGAGCGCATCGAATGGTGCCCGAATCGTGGTTTTTTCCAGTTCCAATTCCAGAGAGCGCTCGTTCTGCTGGGCGTTGGTCAACATCTCCTTGACTCGCAAGACGTCCCATTTGTCGGACTCGGCCTTGTATTGCGTATGCTGGAGTTGCTCCAGTGGAATGACGTGAGCTTCCCATAACTTCTGCGCCCGTTGATAGTCGGTTTCCAGGACTTTGGCTTCTGCCTCCCAATTCTTGAGATCGGCTGCGGTACTGCGGGTCTTGGCGCGAGCGGCTTCGAGGTCTGCCGAGACCTGGCGGTCGTCGAGCGTGGCGAGAACATCGCCTGTCCTGACGCGCGATCCCGGCTGAATCTTAATCTTTGCGATCACTCCGTCACGCTGAGCTGCCAGTTCTACCTGATGCTCGACGATAAGGGGTCCGGAGACGGCGGTCGTTTCGGAGCCGGGGACAGGCAGGGTTGCAGAGGCAGCCGGCGGGGACGCAGCCCCCGAGGGGGTAGCGGCCTGCGCCGAATCCTTTTGACATCCAGACTGCAGAAGCGCAAGCCCTATCAGTATTAACAGCGTTCTGAAGTCCGCATTTTTACGCATAGCAGATTCCCTGAATCAGAGTACCAGCCAATTCCATAAGTGCGAGTAAATCCAGTTCGCCGGGCGGCGGAACAAAACGTATCCCGAGGGATACCATCCGACTCGGATTTTCCCCTGTCCGCCCATGCCGGTCCGAATGGCTCCGTCCGGGTTGGGTAACGTGACACGCGCGAAAAACACGCGCGAGTCTTCCTGCAACTGCCCCTCCTGGCTTACAACCGAGACGGTTCCCTGAAAAGTGTGGGTGGGGTAGCTGTTGAGCTTGACTGCCGCCTTGGCCCCCGTTTTTATTAAGCTCACATCGGCGTCATCAACGGCAACGTCCACCACCGCCTGCGATGCATCCACAATCTCGGCGAAGCTATCGCCAAGCTGGAGACGGCGTCCGACGAAGTTCTCCACTTGAGGGGTTGCCACCACGCCGTCGATGGGAGAGCGCAATTGCGTGTGGTCGACAAATTCCTGGGCCCGGCTTACTTCTGATTTCCAGTAATTTGCCTGAACCTGCTGGATGCCCGCTTCGCTGTCATCGTTCGCGGCCAGCGCGCGGTTCATGTGGAACAGCGCTGTCGCGTATTTAGCCTGCCCCTCGGCGAGTGTCGAACGATACCGCCAATCCTCCATTGCGGCCAGAACCTGACCGCGTGTGACGCGTTGCCCCTCATGCACGAAGACTTTTGCAACCACCCCCTCTACCTCGGGCTGGATCTGCGCGCGGTGCGCCGGCTCCACGGCGGCGTCTCCCTCAATTCGCATGGGAAAAGGAAATATGGCCAGAAACACCACGGCAAGCGCAGCGAGAACCATGATCGCAGTGCGGCGCTGTTTTCCCATGGCCATGAAACGCTGCTTCTTCTTCAGCACCGGCTCCAGGAAGGAGATGAATGGCACCTCCTTGTACATTTGCGCGTTGCGCAGCGCCACGGTGGCTTGCCCTGCAAGCACCTGGAGGATTTCCTGATGCGCCGTGGACAGAAAGTCTGGATCGGCGGCTTCCATGCTGAGCACGCCCACACGACCGGTATCGTCGCTCAAAGGCACGGAGTAGAACGCGCGCATGCCCGTCTGCTGGAAATATTTTTCGAATTTTGCGCGCGTTTCTTCCCGCGGTTCATCAATTTTGTCGTCGACCTGGCGCACCTGTACCGGGCCTTCGGAAAGCAACGCCCAGCGCAAGACTTCGTTCAGCGGGGCGAGTTCGGTGGACTCCGGATCAAGCTCGGTCACTCCCGTCACGGCGCTCAGCCGGTACTTGCCATGCTGCTCGAGCGCAATGCCGGCGCGATCGTAGGGAATTACCGCCTGGGGAGCGTTCACGATGGTTTGCAGCACATGTTCGAGATTCAGAGTGGAAGTGATCTCGCGGCTGACGTGGACGAGCGTCTCCAAAATCTCAACCTTGCGTTCGGCTGCCAGCAAGCTCGCGTTGTGCAGGGCGATACCTGCCGATTCGTTCAGACGGCTGAGAGTGAACAATTCGTCCTCATCGAAGGGCGTGCCATTGAGCTTGTTCACGGCTTCGATGACGCCCACGAGCGCTTCATGATCGAGAATTGCAGCGGCGATGAGCGAAGTCACTGTGGCTTGCTCCTGATCCTGATTGCGACGAATCAGCCGTTCGTCGTCCGCCTGCTCGATCAATACTGGCTCTCCATTGTCGGAAACATCGCCCGCGATTCCTTCCCCAGGCTTTTGCAGCATTCGCATCTGGACACTTGTGTCCACGCCTGCCTGGTGCATCAACCGGATACTCTCGTCCGGTTCGAGCAGCCAGACATTGACGGCCTCGCAATCAAGCATCTCGCGGACCTTGGAGCCGATAATGGGAAGCAGTTCGTCCATCTCCAGGGTGGAGCTGAAGACTTTTTCGATGTCATAAAGTTGGGTTAGACGGGTGATCGAGGTGAGAGTGTTCTGATGCTCGTCCTGGTACGCCTGGGCACCTGACAGCGCGCCAACTGCGATTTGAGCCACCGGTAGAAGCGATTCGAGCTGCGCTTCGCTGATTTTGTTTTCGAAGCTCAGAATCTCGATGGCACCGGACAAAGTGTCGCCTCGAATCAGGGGCAGGTAGGCGAGAGAAAGGAGAGTCTTTCGCACATCGACATGGGAGTATTCTTCGCGGACCAGAGTATCGCCCTGGAAGAGCAGAGGCCGGGGTTCGCCGGCCAGCGTGCCCAAGGTACCGTTGTAGAGAGGAATAGCCCGTTCGGGGGAGACATGCTCGCCGATGACAGCCAGCACGGACCAACCTTCGTTGTCATTGTCATTGTCGTTAAGGGTGGGAAAGGCATAGAGAATGACGGCGCTGCCCGGCAGCGCGTCCACCACGGTTTTGGCTATGATTTTGGCCCGCGGAATGACTTCGAGTTCGTCCAATAGCCGACCACTTAGCTCTGCAATGTCGAGCTTGAGCCCCGGGCTTTGGATTGGCATGGAAGTGGCCTAGAATGCGGCGTTTCTGAAGCAGGAAGCCACCATTTGCAAATTCCGCAAGCTTCCTCTAAGTTGGAACGGCACTGTAGCAGACCTTGAAAGGCAGTGTCAACCGGCGCCAGTTCGGCCGACAGCGGTGCTTCAGGAGGTCGCCGGTATCGCGAAAAAGACGGGGAAAAGCGCGTGGATATTGACGTTCGGAATGAGGGTGGGATTAAGCTGATTAGGCTCCGTGGTCGCATGACTCTAGGACAATCGGTCGACCATTTTCGCCAAACCTTTGACGATTTGTTAAATGCGGGCGATAACCGCATTGTCGTAGACCTAGAAGAAGTGTCCATGCTCGATTCCAGCGGCATTGGGTTGCTGGTTCGGTGCCTCACGGCTGCGAAACAACAGTCTGGTTCGCTGAAACTATTAAAGCCCTCGAAGTTCGCGGTGCAGACCCTACGAATGACCGGCCTGTTTAGCTTGTTTGAAGTGTTCGAAGACCAGGAGCTCGCGGTCGCCTCGTTCTAACCGCAAGATGCCCCCGGCAGAACCATCAAGTAGCAACAGAGAAAACATCTGTGGAAGACGGAGTTGGCCCATGAGATCGTAAAAGATAAGGCCAGTCCGGCAGAAGGCCAAAATTCCTATCTATTAACTAACAAGCCAGAAACATTTCTGACTGAGAGTAGAAATGATTTGCGGTGACCAGATTCGAAGGGCACGGGCCACAGAGATTCCTGCTTTGCCTCCGCCCTGATCTGCTCGTAGACCTGCTTCCTCAGAAACTCCGCGACCACCTTGGCAAAGGCTGGATCGTTCATGTAGCGAGCGAATATCTCCTGGTTCTGGTCCATGCGGTCGATGAACTTGCCTTCCAGGGCCTTGTCGAAAACGTACTTGAAGTTCTCCAACGAATTGACCATGGCAGCCTGCTGGATGTGCGTGTCGGCTGCGTAGCCTAAAATCACCAGTTTGTGGGCAACGCTTCTTCGCATCCTTTACATGAGTGGATCGAGCCATTTACAAAGGTGGCTGCCGAAGGGATTTTGGGCAGCACTTCCCGGTCGGCGACACACGCCATTGATCTCTGAACTTCCCAGAAGCCGACTCATGGCCAGTGTCAAAGTCCGCGATCAAGTGTCGCATCCGTTCCGTGCTGACCCAACCGCTTCTGAGGACCTGGCACGCAAATTGGCAACCTCATTCGTGCCTTCTATGATTTCTGGCGCGACACGCAAAAGAACGACACATCGCACAAAGTCGAGAGAGTCTCCTAATCAACATTCGGCAGCCGTTTATGGATTGCCCTGGATCACGGGCTAACCGGAAGTTATTCTGGGCCAGAAGTCGGCTTGGGGGGAAGTGACCCAACTGAGATTTCCGCGAAGCCCGTTTCCGGATAGTTTCCGGTTTGCCGAGAACTCGACCGGAATCGGTCGGATGCGCCTCTGCGTGATATGCGTTTGCAAGTTCCCACAAGGTGTCTGGGAGAGCGCCCGGCACTCAATTCTAGATTCTAACTTCTCAGAGTGACACGAGTGGTAGGATGAGTGTGGTACCGGGTTTTGTCTTCCCTCACAACAAGCCCACCGATTGTCTTTCTGGAAGAACCTCCAAGCCCTCCTCTTCGTTCATGGGTTCGATCACTGTGGTACTGCCGCGCACCCCGGCTTTCCCACGGCCGCGAACGCGTTTTGCCCTGATGGCTGCATGCAGATCATCATCAATTTGTCCCTGGTTTCAACAGTTACTGTTCAATGCCGCCAAAGGCCCGTGCTTTATAATCGCAGTTCATCGAGCTTGTGATGAGTAATCCTTCACCGACTGTCCGCAAATATTGTGAAGAACACGGTTTCTCCAGAAGGGCTGACCGTTAATTTCAACTCACCGATGAAAGCCACCGCTCCCGTCGCGAGGAAGACGCCGGTTGTTTCAAACCCAAACCTACCCTCAACTCCGGCATTGGTGCAGGTCGGGGAGCCCTGCTTCACGGCGAATCCCTCCGAAAAAAGGTGAAGGACCAAAAACCATGTTGACGTAACCACAATTGAGAAGGGGCTGGCTCCAGTTGGCGTACCCGTGCCGATGCAGTTCGAGGCGATTGCGTATGTTCCGGTGAGGGAGTCGGTGACGATCACGCCGTCATGGGATGCAGTGGTCTCACCGGCAAACGTGCCGGTAGCCGCTTGAAGCAGTTGGGGCTGGCGCTTGTATGCCAAACGCCAGCCCCGACACTTTCTTCCGCTCCCGGACTTGACTACTGGCAAACGATGGTGCCGTTCATGCCGTCCGGATAGAAACCACCCGAACAGCTTCCCCCGCCGTACACGATGTTAAGAACTTGCGAGGTAGTGCGCGGAATGCTCAAAGCGTTGCTATCAACGTCGTAGGGAGTTGTCGGCGTCGGTGGCACATCAAGCGAGTCCACCGCTGGACTGATCACTCCATTGTCGATGCACTTGATACGAATGGAGCCGGAATGTTGCGCCTCCGTATCCATAATCGCTGCTGCAGCGGCAAGATAGGTTTTGCTCTTAATCAGCGGGGTAGCCCCGAGATAGGCGCTGACACCTACATCTTCGAATTGCCGCGCGATCTTCAGGAATTCTGCAACGTCTTTGAATCCGTAACCTAGGGCATCGAGGTTGATCGCAGGTTTTTTGACAGCTGCTGTTCCCAATACCGAACGCAGAAGTTTGACGTGGGTCTGTTCATCGCTAACCAACGCGGCCGCAAGCCAAGATATTTTCGGATTGCCCACATTAACCTTTTGGCCGCCCGTGGTGGGGCCTGTCGTATCCGACACTGCCAATAATCCAAGCTCGACCAATGTCTTTCCGGTCGTGGCTACGGAGTAGTATTCCGCTTCGAGATATTCAAGATTTAACGCGAAGTTGATGATGTCAACATCATTGATTTTTGCCGGCGCCTCGGCCTCGGCCGAACCGCCGCCCAACATGCTGGCAGCGGCAATACCGACTCCGGTTGCGCCGACGCCTTTCATAAATTTGCGACGATCTGTGGGACTGCTCACGATTCGGTTGATGAAGTCACTTTTCATTGGGGAAGTCTCCTGTCAGGAATAGGCACCGGTAAAGTGCAATAGCACTTAATCGTCTGCCACTACAGTCTATGTACGGAGGAATGCACTCACTTGGATTTCAAAGAAACTCTTCTTTTTCCAAATTAAAAGAGTTCGCTCGCGTTTAGCCCGAATAAGAACAGCAAAGATGTGGTGAAAAGTTGAAGAGCCTTGTACCGGAGACACTTAAATCCAAAAGGCATTATTGATCGTACTGCAAACAAGGACTTGGGAAGTCCCATTTGCGACTGCAGCCTTTTGCGCGGCCTGAAGGGGGCGAGCGTAGAAGGCTGCTTTCGTAAATGGTTTTTTTCTATTGACCTGGTAGAGGGAGAGGCAAAATCGGGTTCCGAGGGTAAAAGTCTGATTGGGGCAATTAACGGTCCCTATTCTTGGATGTGGACAGGCTTGGTAAGTTCGACAGTCGCAAACAATTCAAGTATAGGGGAATCCACTATGCAAAAAGCGGGGATCGCTGGCATTGTCGAGTGCTCCCAGCCGACTCTGAACGGCAGTCCCATCCACGCCGCTTGGATCAAGCACGCTCGCGTGCATCCGGAGAAAGTGTTTACGTCCTAGTTGACGAAAAATCGCGATTGCACTCCTTGACGTTGGTTGTTTCACACTCTCTGTGTTAACCGTTTCGCTGCACGAGGATCGAAGTGATCCCCTTGAATTGCGCGTACAAGCCACGGTGCCATTTCCGTGCCATTCACCGCATTACCCGCGTTAGAGTGCCATCTGCCGCGCTGTAAGTCGTTTAGATTACGTTTCGGGCGGGATTCAATTCCCGTCTCCCACCCCAATATTTTAGCGATTGACGAAGCCGCAGTTCTGTCCACGTAAAATTTAGACGACTGCTTCTTTTTCTCTGGCAGCGTAGTGGGACTCGACGTAATCGTCGAGAATTTTGATGAACTCGGCGACAATCCTGTCGCCTTTGAGCGTGGTGAAGAGTCTCCCGTCGACGTAGACCGGCGCTTTCGGTTCTTCAAAGTATAGGAAAATCAAAATCTCGTGTTCGGCGTGAACGAGGCGTTGTGGCGGGTCAAGTGGGTGCCGTCTGTTCGGAAGAAGCGACTCAGATCGTTAGAGTCGTTCCGTGCGGGCGAAGTGGTGGCAGTTTGCGGGGGGTAAGGATACATCGCGGAGCCGATACTCCTGTCGCGAGATCTCCGGACTCGAATAATGGCAATGCGGGCTAGGTTCTGGTTAAAACGACGACTTAGGTGCCAGGCGTCGCGTCCACTTCATTCTATCGCCGGTGCGGTCGAGGAGCGGATCATGTCCGAAGTCTCGTTTTATGGAATCTGCCCAGCGGCGAGGCTTGGGGCGGGGCCTTTTCTCTTGTCTCAGAATGGCAAAGATGGCTGCCGATGAGTGCCGGAGCGCCCGCGGAGCAAACAACCCAAAACTCCGAACAGCGTGTTGATAGGGTTGCGGAATGTGCTGAGCCCAGCGGTCAATGAAATTTTCCAATGAGCACTGCACGTAAACCCTGCGACGCAGTTTCTTATCTTTGTACCAAAACCTGACGGTTTGTTCTCCAATCCAGGTGATACGACGCTGTGCGATGGGAGGCCGTCTTACGTAGCGACCCGCATATCGCAGGAAATGAAGTTTATCCTCAAACGATTGAATCTTGATGCTCCACCAGCACTTTTCCAGATGAGCGACCAGGTCTTCCACCTGGTCGGCAGTTAACTCCGTCCCGAGCTGACCCGCTCGCAGGGCCTCGCGGAGAAGCGCAATCACGGCCTTCCGCCAAGCGTCCATCAGCGCGTCGCGATCGTAATAAACGCGAGAGACCCAGATGTTGGAAGATCCGTGCAGTCCTCCCCCGGTGACCATTGTGTGGACGTGAGAGTTGAAATCTAATTTCCCGTTGAAGGTGTGGAGAATGGCAATAACGCCAACCCTCAAACCATACTTCGCACTCACCCGCGACTGTATGAGCTGCGCAGCTAAAGCTGACAGGGCCTTAGCCAAGGGCGGGTTGTCGTGGAAAAAGGGCCAAAGTAGATCCGGCATCGTAAACGTGATCCCCTTATAAAGGACGTCTGGCAATGCAGCCCACCGCTCGCGGAGCCACTGCACGGTAGCGCGGTACCCACAACTCGGGCAGGCTCGCGACTTGCAGGTGTGATAGAGGATGAGCTCCTGATTCTCTGAAGAGTAAACCTCGGCGCCCAATTCTGCAGTGCGACACTGCAGCACTTTGCGAAAGGCCCGGCGAACTGCCGGCCGTGTCTCATCTCGGTCCCAGTACGATTGGGCCTGAGACGAAATTTTCTTGAGCGGATTCCGGTATTTCATGTCAGTTTCAACTCCTTTTGAGAAGGCGGCCCGGTGAACAGGTCTTGACCGATAAGAACAACCGTGCGCTTATGCCGACCGACCCGTACTGCGATGGATCCAGGCTGTCGCGCCTCCTGGCGCTGTAGGGAGTCGAGAACCGAGACAACGTCGAGACTCGCTTTTTCTTCTTTCGGCTGAGTGATCGTCTGGCGGATGACCTTGTTCGTTGCGCGTTCCTCGCTGTAACGGATGAACTGCTCCAGCTGCTCGGCCCGGGGCAACTTGCAGAATTGGAGGGCGCGGTTGATGGTCAGCGCGTTGTCGCGCAAGGCCCCTATCAGTCTCGGGTGCGCAACTTCAAATATCGACTTAACAGTGCTAACGTAACGCGGGGATACCCCCGCGATGTGGGCTATCTCCTCCCGCACTTCAATATGGTGAGCTTCCGGCAAGTTTGCCGAACCCTTGTATCTGCCCCCGGCGCGCATGTTGTCGAGCGCCCTCTGTCGAAGATTGGATTCCAAGGCCAGCGCCAATCGAACACGGACAAACGCATTCCATCCGCACCGGGTCTGGTGGTAATCGAGTGTGAATCGGAGGGCTTCGTCCTCCGTGATCGGATATTCGATGCAGTCAACCTCGTGCCTGCCGTCGAAAACGGCAGCCTGCCAGCTCCCAAAGCCAGCGAGAATCGTCCCGTTCGTCGTGACAAGAACTGGCACGGGAGCGGACGGGCCTTTCAGTCGGGCGGCGTTGTTGAACTCGTCTATTACCCCACTCCAGCCTACTTCCTCCAGGGCGCGATGCAGGTGGAGCTGTTGCAGAGAACGAACCACCGGACGACCCTTCCACGAACTTGTCGTGGTCGGATTAAGAGAATGCTGCGGGAACGCACCGAACGCCGCTCGGTTGTTGTCGTGACTATCTTGAAGTTCCAGGTTGGTCTCCTACTGGAATCCGCTCTAACGATTTGGCGAACGTCGGCGCGGATTAAAGTTGGACACAACTTGGACACAAAGGAAGGGGTAAGTTCGACAGGTTTTGACAGTGTGCGGGCAGGGAAGAGCAGTAGTGTCAACAACAACTTAGCTGTTGATCGTTTAGCTCATAATCCCAAAGGTCGGTGGTTCAAATCCACCCCCCGCAACCAAATCCTTTCAATGAGTTGCAGCCTTTTGTTACGAGTCCATCCGACTTTGTGCTCACAATTCATCATGTTGCATCTTAAGAACGATCTGGATATTCCAGAAATGCGGTCATCGCGAGCGCGCATCTAGTAACGAGGGCCACTAGGCGAGGCCATTAAGCTTACTTCTAGACTCGCGCCCCAACCTCGCCAAGGCCATTGTCGCCGCATGATAGCCGCACATGCCATGCACTCCTCCACCTGGCGGAGTCGACGCGGAGCAGATATAGATATCTTGCGCCGAGGTCGCGTAGTGTCCGCGTGTCGGCCGAAATAAAAATTGGCGAATGTCCATCGCCCCGCCTCCGATGTCGCCCCCTACTAAATTTGCGTCCATGCGCTCAAGATCGGCGGGAGAAAAGACATGCCGCGCCAGAATGCAATCGCGGAAGCCGGGAGCGAAACGTTCAATCTGATTCTCCAGGCTGTCCAGCACGTTTGTATTGGATCCGTTTGGCACATGACAGTAGGCCCATGCCGTGTGCTTGCCTGCGGGAGCCCTCGATGCATCGAAAAGGCTGGGCTGGGCCAGCAGCACGAAGGGCCGGTCGGGATTGTGTCCTGTTCGGACGGCCTGTTCTGAAGCTGCGATCTCTTCAAAACTTCCACCTAGATGTATGGTCGCTGCGCGTAAGCAATCCGGGGCTTTCCAGGGAATGGGTGAGTTCAGGGCGTAATCGACTTTGAACACGCCAGCTCCGTAGCGATACTTTCTTAGTTTTTGTTTGTAGTCGTCAGATAAACGCTGTCCGCCAACCTCGAGCAGTTGCCGCGGAGTTAGATCGCAGAGAAGTAGATCGTAGTCCGTCAGGGTCGCCAGGCTTCGCACCGCCGACGAAGTCTTTACCGTGCTTCCGAATGTCGAGAGGAATCCACACAGGGCATTTGTGAGCGATTGAGCTCCGCCCCGGGGGATGGGCCAACCAACGGCATGTGCGGGCACTGCCATCAGGATCGCAAACGCCGCGCTCAACGGCTCATCCAGGCTGAGGAAAGAGTGCGCCGCCAAGCCTGCGAATAGCGCTCTGGTTCGCGCGCTGCGAAACCGGCGAGCGACAGCCTGCGCCGACTGTAGTCCTACTAGTCCAAACCGTGCCATGAGCCATGGATGTCTGGGGAAGAAGGACACAGGTCCCAGTACCTCGGGAGCAAATTCAGCCCAGCGCTCGACGAATGGGCGCATGAGTTTGTCCCACGCCGGTCCGTCGGTTCCCAGGGAATTAGCAGTCACACCGAGGTCGCGCTCCAATATCACGGCTGTACCGTCATCCATGGGATGCGCCAAGGGCGACGGCGAGTGAATCCATTCCAGGCCGTGGTTGATGAGAGGCAGCGATGAGAAGAACGGCGATCCCGCACCGAGCGGATAGACTGCGGATCCGAAATCATGTTGAAAGCCGGGTAAAGTCAGCTCAAGTGTGCGTACAGCTCCGCCCGGAGTCGATTCCGCTTCTAGCACGTCCACTTGAAGTCCGGCCTGAGCCAGGACGATCGCTGCTGCGAGTCCGTTCGGACCGGCGCCGATCACACATGCCTTACGGCTCACCGAATTCACCCGCAATGTCGTTCATAGGAAGTCCGCTGCTCTAGCATAGCCCGTTCAGCGGTTGACGGGATATTCCTGTATCCAATGGAAGCCGCGGCTGACAAGCATGAGCTTGCTGCGATCCATGAGTCGCAAAAGCATGTGAGTCTTGTGGCCGCCCATGTCGCCATCGAGAATCAATTGATCTGGACTCACTCGCTGGAACGTGAAAGTGCCTTTGAAATTCTTGTCGCTGCCTTTTGTGAACACAAGCGTGTTGTCTTTCACATTGATCGAGACGGTGTAATACGCGAGCGAATTGTCCATGCGCTGAAAAGCCATGGCTTCCGGGAATTCAAAAACAGCGCGGTGCCAACGGTCGTAATCGGTAAGCAGCGGCGAACGGATTTGGCGGTCGATGGAAAGCTCGTCCACATTCCAGATGCCGTAGAGTGCTGACTTTGGACTTCCGGATCCGTAGGTGTGCCAATCATCCCAACCTCCATAAGCAGCGGTCCCGAGCATCCAGAGACCGAAAGCGAGTTGGACAGAGATTGCGATTCGATTGGCGCGGCGCGTCTGGAAAAGTTGAGGTTGCGTGGAGGGCGCGACGGTGCGGCTACGGAAGAAGAAATCCGTCAGACGCTGGAACTCCGGCCCGAGCAGGAATAATGCCATCAACAGCAGATGGAAGGAGAAGAGCTTTACTGGGACGTCGTAGGTCATGTTCAGCATGAAGACCTGCGTCATATCGGCCATGCAAACGAGCGCGCCGAGCATTGCTGTCCGGGGAATGATGAGGAGAATGCCACCGAGGAGTTCGGCGCATCCGGCAAACATTTCATAGGCGGGCGCAGCGCCGATTGAAGACCAGAGCACGCCCATCGGAGAGAAGTTGCCGTATGGCTCGATTAATCTGGTGAGAAACGGGAAAGGCATTTGCAATGGAATGGCCTTATCCATGCCGTATCCCACAAGCTGTGAGGCTAGCGAGAATCGAATGAAAACCCGAAACCATTTATCCAGCGCAACGTAATTTCCGCGCCGTCGATCAAGCGCAGACCAGATCGTCGGGGCAAGCATGGCGAAGACCAGCAAGCAGAATGTAAGAACCCAGTCAAAGGTCTTGTCGCCACTGCCACTGCCGGTGTAAACCAGTGGAAGTTTGGCGTGGAAAACATGGGCGGCGGTCCAAAAAGTGATCTGGCGCATCGGCCAAAGTGAGGATAGGTCTATACTTTCCATCTTGGGGATGGAAATCAGGCCGCCGAAGACTTGCGTAAAAATGCAGTACAGTCCGAAGTAGACGAAGCAGAATCGAAATACGATGCGACGGGCAACGCTCCAATGAGTGTGCGACTGCTGCTGGAGCGGAACGATCTGGGCCTGAGAACCCATTCGAGACCTCCTGAAGCGCTTGAGTTTACATCAGTCCCGGTCAGGTTTCAGCCCACGGGATGCCGTTCCCGGATAAAAGAGTTACGAAAAACGGAGTGAAGTAATGCCTGAGTCCAAGTCCATAGACTGGCCGCCGCCGCACCCGCCTCGTCGCCGCCGTCGTTTCCTATTCATACTGGCCGGGATTGCCTTGCTTGTCTTTGGCGGTCGGACCGCGTTGTCATATTACGTGGACGTCCTCTGGTTTGGATCGCTCGGATACGGGAGCGTGTTCTGGAAGACGCTGATATTGCAGTGGGGAATCTTCGCGGCTTTTGCGGCGGCCACATTTTTCATTCTGTATGGCTCGTTTCTGATCCTGAAGCGCGCACATCTCCCGGATTTGCCAAGCGGTCACACGATTTTCATCGGCGGACAGCCTCTAAAGTTGCCAGTTGAGCCTGTTTTGCGGCTGATCGCGCTCGTGATTTCGCTGATCGTTGCAGCTGCAACCGGTGCCAGCATGATGGTGGAGTGGCCGAGTCTCGCACTCTTTTGGTACGCGCCGCGAGCATCCGGTAGTGTAGTTGATCCGATTTTTGGCAAGCCGCTGAACTTCTTTCTATTTACTTTGGCGGCATGGCAGCTCATCGTCGGCTGGCTGCTTACTCTAGCGGTCCTCACTTGTCTGCTCGCGGGTTTCTTTATCCTTATTACAGGCGGAACTCGCGTGCTGAGCGGGCGGCTCAGCCGTTATGTCGCTTTGCCTTGGCGCGGGCTCTCGATCGCGTTTTCGTTTCTATTGCTTATCGTCGCCTTGCGGGTGTATCTCGGCCGCTTCGAGCGATTGTTCGAGGATCATACGATCTTCGGGGGTGTGACCTATACCGATGCGCATGTCACGCTTACGGGAATGCTCATCGTCTGCGCGGCTCTGGTTATCGGAGCCGCGATCGCAGCGGTCAACGCAGCCCGGACGCCGCGCGGAATCTGGCTGGTGGCAGCCGTTCTTCCGGCAGCGGTCTGTTATGTCGCTGTTCAAGGAATTGGCTGGTATGTCAGCAGCTTTATCGTCAAGCCGAACGAGTTGGTCCGCGAGCAGCCTTATATTGCGTACAACACCGACCTGACTCGTCAGGCCTACGGCTTGGATCGAATCTCGCAACGTGAGTTTCCCGCGGAGACGACCGTCGAAGCGGTTGACCCGGCAAACAATCAGGGTACGCTGCAAAACATACGGCTCTGGGACTGGCATGCACTGCAGGATACGCTGCGTCAGATCCAGGAAATCCGAACCTATTACGATTTCCCCGATATCGACATCGATCGTTATGAGATCAACGGCAAGACTCGCCAGGTGATGCTCGGCGCCCGCGAATTGAATGTCGATAAGCTCCCAGAAAGCAGCCGGAACTGGATTAACGAGAAGCTTATCTACACACACGGTTACGGCATCACCATGAATCCAGTCAACGGGTTCACGTCCGAAGGTTTGCCGACGCTGATTTTGAGCAACATGCCGGTGCAAAGCACAGTGCCGGGGATGACGGTCACGCGTCCTGAAATCTATTTTGGCGAGTTGACGAATACCGATGTCTATGTGAAGACGCGGCAGAAGGAATTCAATTATCCGCAAGGTGAGAGCAACAGCCTGACGTCTTATGAAGGCAACGGTGGCATTGTGCTTGGCGGTTTTCTGCGCAGGATCATGATTGCGTTCGATCGCGACGACCTTGCGAAGTTGCCATTCAGCGATGACGTGAATGCGGGAAGCCGATTGCTGATGCGGCGCAACCTGCGCGACCGCGTGTCGACGCTGGCGCCGTTTCTTTCTTACGAGTCGGATCCATACATCGTGCTTGGCGATGATGGCCGGCTGTCGTGGATCGTGGATGCGTTCACTGTTTCCGACAGCTATCCGTATTCGACACATTACCGCTTCGACCGCGACCTCATCAATTACATGCGGAACAGCGTCAAAGTCGTGATTGACGCCTACGACGGTACGACGACGTTTTACGTGTTTGATACGACCGATCCGATCATCGCAACTTACCGCAGTATCTTTCCGGGTCTTTTCAAGGATGCGTCCTTGATGCCGGCAGGGTTGCGGAAGCATGTGCGCTATCCCGAGTCGTTACTCAAATTGCAAGCGGAAGCATACGGCCTGTATCACATGACGGATCCTGGAGCGTTTTACAACCGTGACGATCTGTGGACGGTCGCTAACCAGGTCGGCACCAGCGAGGGAGGCGAACAAGTACCGCAGCCGATGCAACCAAACTTTGTGCTGATGAAATTACCGGGTGAAACGGGCGAGGAGTTCGTGGAGATTCTGCCGTTCACGCCGGCCAACCGCAACAATCTGATTGGCTGGATTGCGGGACGCAGTGACGGCGCACAATATGGTACGGCTGTTGTCTATAACTTTCCCAAAACCAAGCTGGTCGATGGACCCTTGCAAATCGAGGCGCGAATCGATCAAAACGCTCAACTGTCGGGACAGTTGACGCTGTGGAATCAGCAAGGCTCCCATGTACGGCGGGGCGCACTTCTGGTAATTCCATGCGGGCGAGCACTGCTATATGCGGAGCCAATCTACCTGCAGGCCGAGCGGAGTCCCATGCCGGAGTTGCGCCTGGTCGTGCTCGCGCTGCAAGATCGGCTGGCGTATGGGCCAACCTTCGAAACGGCCATGGCGGCTCTTTTTGGGGAAGGGGTCTCATCCCTGACCGCATCGGCGTCGACATCGACTACTACGGCGAGTTCCGCCGTCGTTCCGGGGCGAGGAGGCGTCGCGTCCGGCACACCGTCCCAGTCCGCGGGGGACCTCAACGGGCTTATCGCGGAAGCGGCCAAAGACCTGGCCGACTACCAGCGTCTGACGGCGGAAGGCAAGCTTGGAGAGGCCGGGCAGAAGCTTGAAGAGTTGAAGCGCACACTCGAGAAGCTGAACGCCCGAGGCAGGTAATTTCGTCAGGGCGCTCCAGCGGCCTGACAGTAAGTTTCCGTACCCTCGAGGGCGTGGTCAGGCGTAAGATGTCTCCTGCCGTTATGAGCGAGAGCCAGGAAGTTACGGTGCTGTTATCCGCCCTGACCCGTGGGGACGATGGTGCCGCTTCCAAGCTTATCCCGGTGGTGTATGACGAGTTGCGGCGGCTGGCCGGCAGCTACATGCGGCGGGAGCGAGCTGACCACACCCTGCAAGCTACCGCCCTTGTGCACGAAGCGTATTTGAAGTTGATCGAGCAGCGCTCGGTCAACTGGCAGAGCCGGGCTCATTTTTTCGGGGTCTCCGCGCAGTTGATGCGCCGTATCCTTATCGATCACGCCCGCGGACACACGCGGGAGAAGCGTGGCGGTGAACAAAAGAAAGTATCTCTGGACGAAGCGTTCGTCTTTTCTGAAAAGCAGGCGGACGAACTGCTGGCGGTGGATGATTCTCTCAATCTTCTGGCGAAGATTGATCCTCGGCAGGCTCGTGTGGTTGAATTGCGTTTCTTCGGCGGTTTGAGCGTGGAAGAAGCGGCCGAAGTGCTTGGAGTCTCCCCCAAGACAGTCAAGCGTGACTGGAGCGTTGCAAAGGCCTGGCTCTATGCCGACTTGAAAGAGCGCTATGGAATTGACGCCGCAACAATGGGAGAACGTCAAAGCGCTGTTTGAGATTGCGCTCGAAAAAACTCCCACCGAGCGAACTCCATTTCTTGCGGGAGCCGCGCAGGATTCCGCTGTGCGTCTCGAAGTCGAGCGATTGCTTGCGCACCACGTAGAGTCCGGGGGATTCTTCTCCAATCCCGCGGCAGGTGCAATTGCAAATGCAAAGACACCTTCTTCTACCACGCCCACTCAGTCGTTTCTTGCTGGCGATTTAGTTGCCGAGCGCTTCCGCATCATCCGCTTTCTCGCCCGCGGCGGCATGGGCGAAGTCTACGAAGCGGAAGATATAGAGTTGCACGAACACGTCGCTCTGAAGTCCATTCGCGGAGAACAGCTTCACGATGGGAAGGCGTTGGATCGCTTCAAGCGCGAAGTTCATCTTGCTCGAAAAGTCACCCATCCCAACGTTTGCCGGATCTTCGATCTGTTTCGGCAGCCTGCCTATGCGGACGGCGGGTCTGGCCCTAATGCGGTGGTGTTCGTGGCAATGGAGCTGCTCGAAGGTGAAACCCTGTCCGAGTTTCTGCGCCGACAGCCGCGTCTGAGCGTAGAGGATGCCCGGCCAATCGCCCTTCAGCTCGCAGCGGGCCTCGGAGCGGCACACTCTGCTGGAATTCTCCACCGCGATTTCAAACCAGCCAATGTCCTTCTGGTTCCCAAAGGGAAAGGAGTGCGGGCAGTCATAACGGATTTCGGCATTGCTCTGCGTGCGACCCAGGAATCCAATCCTGCAGCTTCCGTCACGGGCACCGGAGAATTGCTGGGCACACCGGCTTACATGTCGCCAGAGCAAGTAGAAGGGAAAGATCTGACACCCGCCACCGACGTGTACTCGCTGGGCTTGGTCCTATACCAGATGGTTACTGGAGTCCGAGCTTTTGAAGATACCAGGCCTCTGGCGATGGCGGTCCGCCGGGTTAAAGAAGATCCAGCCCCGCCACGGAGCCTGGTTCCAGACCTCGACCGGCGATGGGAGACGGTGATCCTCCGGTGTCTTAAGCGCGATCCTAAAGCTCGTTTTCAAAGTGGAGAGGACGTCGTCGAAGCGCTACGCGCCGAAACCGGGCGCCGCGGGATGTGGAGGCTCGAGCCTCGCCGCATCGCTCTCGAATTGCTCGCACTGATACTCGTAATCGCGGGCGTATTCCTAATTCCACAGCTTCGTCACCGCACTCCTGCGGCCATCGATCCAGCCGAGAGGATACAGACGATGGCAGTCCGGTCATCGGTGGCCGTGCTGCCGTTTCAAAACCTTTCCGGGCGCACCGATACCGAATGGGTTTCGACCGCCTTGCCTGAAATGTTGACCGCGGAACTGGCGGCTGGAGGGAAGCTGCGTACTTTCCCTGGCGAGAAAATTGCCCGTGCGAGCGCAGACCTGGGATTGACAGGCAAGCAAACTTTGGCCAGCGACACACTCGGACATCTTCGAAAATATCTGGGGAGCGATTACGTAGTGCTGGGATCCTATTTAGACCGTGGAAGCGCGTCGGACACCGAGGTTCGAGTCGATCTCTGGTTGCAGGACACGAAGACCGGCGAGATTGCAGCGACGATTTCCGAGAAGGGAAGCGAGAGCGACCTCGACGGTCTGGCAACTCGAGCCGGTGCCGACCTCCGGCAAAAGCTCGGAGTAGGCGAGATCACGCCGGGTGAAGCTGCGTTCGTAAAAGCGTCCTTGCCATCCAATCCCGAGGCGGTGCGCCTGTATTCGCAAGGCTTGGCGAAACTACACGTAGCGGACGCATTGGCAGCCCGCGATCTGCTCGAGCGTGCCGTCGCTGTGGATCCCAACTACGCTCTCGGACACTCCGCGCTGGCGGACGCGTGGGCCGCCATGGGGTATGACCAGAAAGCGCGACAAGAATCGAAACAGGCTCTCGACCTTTCGACTGGCCTTTCGCACGAAGAACGTTTGTGGATCGAAGGCCGGGATTGGGAGTTGAATCGGCAATGGGATAAAGCGGTCGAGATCTATCGCACGCTGTTTGACTTCTTTCCCGATAACCTCGAGTACGGGTTACATTTGGCGGCCGCCCAAAAACAGGCTCGAACCGTGGACGAAGCCCTGGCCACACTGGCAGCGTTGCGAGGCCTGCCTGCGCCAGATCGCGACGATCCGCGCATCGCGCTGCAACAAGCCGATGTGTTTGATATCAAGGGCGCGTACAAGGAACAACAAGCGGCCGCTCAAACGGCCGCCAGCCGCGCCCGCGATCTCGGGGCAACCTTGCTGCTGGCGCGGGCTCTGAATCAGGAGGCGCGTTCTTTCGAAAAACAGGGCAAGCTCGATGACGCGCTTAGCACCGCGGAAGAAGCGGCGCGTATCTCCGAGGCAGCGGGCGAGCGCGCCGAAGTGGCAAAGGCGCTGGCGATTTCCGGCATTGTTCGCTTTGACCAGGGTAGTTTCGGGGATGCCGCCGACGCCTATCACCGCGCGCTCACGACCCAACGCGAGATTGGAGACATGAGTGGCGCCGCCACTACCCTTAATAATCTCGCTAACGCACTGGGAGCGCTGGGAGATTTATCCGGTTCTATCAAGATGCTGAACGAAGCGCTGACCGTATTCCAGGAAGTTGGAGACAAGCACAGCGCGGCTGCAGTCCTGGGCAGTATCGCCGCCCGCACTCTTCAGCAGGGAGACCTGAAACAAGGAAAAAAGATGCTGGAAGAGGGGCTCGCGGCTTCACAGGAGATCGGCGACCAGGAGCGGGCCAGCACGGCGCTTTACAACCTGGGAGAAGTACTTCGCTGGCAGGGCGATTTGAAGGGCGCCCGCAAGATGTACGAGCAGTCCCAAGCCCTCTCCAACAAGATCGGCGACCAGAGCGGAGTCGCGTACGCACTTTATAGTCTGGGAGACGTCTCCACAGCGGAGGGAAGTTTGAGCGCCGCCCTCGACTATTACATCAAGTCGATCACGCTGCGAACCCAAATGGGGGAGAAAGGAAATGCCGCTGAATCGCAGATGGCGCTAGCCTTCTTACAGTTTGAAGATGGAGACTTCGCCGGAGCCGAGAGCACGCTGCGTCCGGTTCGAGAAGAATTCCGGCAAGAGGGGCTGGGCGATGATGAGATTCTCGCAGACATCCTGCTGGCCCGAGTCTTGCTTTCGCAAGGAAAGGTCGCGGATGCGCAGCAGGAAATTTCAGCGGCTCAGGGTCTGCTCGCTAAGAGTCAGGACATTTCAGTTCGCTTGAGAGCGTCGACCGTGGTGGCAAGGGTGGAAGCTGTCACAGGCAAGCCACAAGATGCGATTCGGATTCTCCAGGACACAATCGCGAGCGCAAAGAAATTCGGGTATTTGGGATATCAGCTCGAGGCACAGCTTGCTCTAGGACAAGTCGAGATATCGTTGGGGAAGGTAGCAGCGGGAAAGAGCCTGCTGGCGGATGTCCGAAGACAGGGGGAACTGAAAGGTTTCCACTTAATCGCAAACGAAACAGCCAAACCTCTCGTGAAGACCGCACAAAAAAAGTAACCGCCATCGGATGATCAAGTGGGGTTGTCCCCGTCCAATGGCGGCTGAGTCTTCGACTCCCTGCGCGCACTATGCGGTTGAGTGGGTGCTCGCCGCTACTCAATCTGCAATCCCCGCTGCAAAGTAAAGCTATACGCAGACTGCTCGGCGAGAAGCACTTCTCTCTCTTCGCCGGAAGCCCGCTTCGCTAGGCCCTTCATGAATCTGCCGACCTTGTTCTTGCCTTTGATCCTGGGCCCAAAACTCCGTACGGATGTAGCCAGGCGCAGATGAGCGTTGTCGGCATTGACCGAGGTCAGCTTGAGTTGCAGGCTAGCCTCGCCGGCTAGGGCTCCAGCGGGGTTCGCGGCAACGACCTTGCCGGTAACCGTTGTGCCTGCGGCGATCACGGTCTGACCGCGGACTACGACGTCCTGATCTAACGTGGCTGAAAAACTTTGATTAGCCTCGCTGATCCTGGAGCCGAGCGCTTCACCGAGTCGCACCGTCAGCGTGGTTCCCGCGGGGACGATGATCGGTTGCGCTGCGGGTTGTGCCGCATCGGCGGGAGCATCTCCGTCAGTCGCTTCTGCGCTGGTTGGCGCTGCTGGACCATCGCCCGATGCTGCGTCTTGACCGGTGATTGAAGCGGTTTCAGTGTCAGAAGCATCTTGCTGGACATCTGTCTGAACCGCAGTCTGTGTGTTTGAAGAGTTCGACGAGCCGCCCGCAGGCGTCGTCACCTGATTTTGCGTCGTTGCGTGGCTGCTGTTTTCTTTTTGGCGGCGCGATGCTCCTTCGAAAACCAGAGCCCCCGTAACCATTCCCGCCGTCAGTACAAATACGATGATAGTTTTCCTGCTCATTGTGTCCTCCTTGGAATCTATGAGTGAATTTGTTTTCTAACCAACTCTGCCGAAACTTTGCCGCGCCAGCCCTATCGACTTACCCCAACCATCTAGTAGTGACAAGCCGTCGAGCTGACGCGGAATCCTCTGATACGAATACGAATGGTACGAATAAGTGTTTATCGACCCCTGCCGCTTGACCGTCCACCGCTGGACCGTCCGCCACTAGAGCGTCCACCACCGGAATGACCAGCGGAAGCTGAGCGGTTAGTGGAAGCCGGGCGGTTAGCGGAAGCCGAGCGGTTAGCGGAAGCCGAGCGGTTAGCGGAAGCCGAGCGGTTAGCGGAAGCCGAGCGGTTAGCGGAAGCCGAGCGGTTAGCGGAAGCCGAGCGGTTAGCGGAAGCCGAGCGGTTAGCGGAAGCCGAGCGGTTAGCGGAAGCCGAGCGGTTAGCGGAAGCCGAGCGGTTAGCGGAAGCCGAGCGGTTAGCGGAAGCCGAGCGGTTAGCGGAAGCCGAGCGGTTAGCGGAAGCCGAGCGGTTGGCGGAAGCCGAGCGGTTGGCGGAAGCCGAGCGGTTAGCGGAAGCCGAGCGGTTAGCGGAAGCCGAGCGGTTGGCGGAAGCCGAGCGGTTAGCGGAAGCCGAACGGTTAGCGGAAGCCGAGCGGTTGGCGGAAGCCGAGCGGTTAGTGGAAGCCGAACGGTTAGCGGAAGCCGAACGGCCAGCGGAAGCTGAACGGCCAGCAGAAGCTGAATGGTTTCCGAAGGCCGAATGTCCAGCCGATGCCGAATGATTTCCAAACGCTGAGTGTCCAGCGGATGGCTTCCCGCGACCAGCGGACGCTCGACCAGCAGCTGCTCGGGCGGCTCCGGCGTGAGCGTTGGCACGATAACCTCGCGGCACGCCGCGGCCACCGTGTTCGAACACACCACGGTCATGACCACCAAAATATCCGTGATTGACGACCGTCATGCTGTTCGAGATGTAGGTGCTGTTATTGAAAAATACGGTTCCACCGTCCCAGGCCGGAGCCCATGCTCCGAAACCCCAACCGAAGCCGGCATACACACCGACCGGAATCCCCGGATCGAAGGCGATCCCAGCTGCCCACACGATACCCGGCGGAGGCGGCAATACGACAAAGCCCGGATAGGCGACAAACAGCGTGCCCCAAATTTTCCACGGATTGTAGTAGGGGACGAAGATCACTGCCGGATTGACGGGGACAATCTCGATCAAACCGGCATCGACAACCACGCGCTCTTGCGCCGTCGTAACCAACGCGTTCGACTGCTGCGCTTGCAAACGCATAGCCTGGACCGCGTTCATGACGTCTCCAGGCTGGTTGTAATAGGCGTTACCCAGCTGCGACGCCCAAGCAGTATTTTTCGCAAGATTATCTAGAGTGGAAGGGAACTCGGTCAGCCCTTTCACAGCCGGATCCCATGACATATTGTTTGCCCCAGCCGCTCGCTGGTCGGGAGGAAGATTCATATTCTGGTTGAGCCAGGTGTCAGCGGCGGCAACCTGATTCGGATACGTGGAAGCGGTCAGGATTTGAGCAACCAGCGAGTCCGGATCGAGAGCGATCGGAGCCACCAGTTGGTCCAGTTGTACAGCGTCCAGATCAACGTACGCAGCCGGCGCGGGCGCTTGTGCGTACAGATGCAATTGCGCTGCCGGAATCAGCAGCAAGGAAAGCATGAGCATCATCATGATTGAAATTCTTTTCGTGGATTTCATTGTCGGCCTCCTAAGATTTTTGTGAGATTCGAGCGTTCACTAGGTAACGCGACAAGCTGAGGACAGCGGGGGTCACGACCGGGATTTATTTTTTAGAGCGGAAACGGATTGCACACTGACGCAAAGAAAAAACCCGGCGGCAGCGAAACGCTGCGCCGGGTAGGCAAGAGAGGGCTTCTCCTCTAGAAGTCCAAGGTCGCGCTGGCGCCGAGAACCAAGAAGTGGCAGCTCGGACCGCCGTAGTCGTAGATTGCTCCATAAAAATCCGGCTCGACCTCGTCATAGGCCGGGAATCCATGGGCGACCACGGAGTTCGAAAAGCTGTCACGGCCATTAGCCGGAAACTGCGAGCAGGAACTCACGTTGTAGGCTTCAAGGACTCCGGCATACGCCCAGGTCCAATGCTGCCCCGAAACATGGGCCGTGATCCAGGAATAAGTCCCGGAAGATGCGTCCTGCGCCACCACTTCAAAATACTTGGTGCTACCGGATACGCCGGTCATCTCGGTGTAGCCATTGATCCAGTCTCCCGGATTTACGGTCTCCAGCGGGCTATGGAAAGCGTAACCATTAGAGCCCACCAGCCAGCTAGCGATGGCCCAGTAGTTGCCGCCGACTTGGCCGTTCGAACCAAACTGAAGTACAGGTTGCAGAATCCATTTCCCGCTCGCCGGCTCAACGCCGTTGAACAGATAAATCAGACCTCCGCCGACCTTTGGATACGACGGCACGTACCAGGTACCGCCCATATAGTCGATGTTGTCGCTCGATGTAAGCGGCACATTCCATTGATCGGCTTCAACCCAGCCATTGCCCGTTCCCGGAGTCTTGGCAACGTTCTGAGTGCGTGCCCGCGGGCGTGTGACGACCGCAGCTTCCGTGCAAGCGTCATAGTGGGCGATGCGTGCTCCGTTTAGAGTCACGTCGCCGGTAATTTCGCCATTCTGGATTTCAACCCGCGCGCCTTTTGGAATTTCATGCACGCAATCGGGGCGGATCAGTTGTCCCGGAATCTGCACCCAGCCCTGGTGGACCGAAGTGGCTTCGCTGGTATTCGTCTGAGTCTGCGCGGCGGAGTACGTGGATAGTCCAGCAACGCCGCACAGCAAAGTTGCGGCGATGGTTAGTGTGAGCCCGATCCGGCTCAGTTTGGAGGTTTGTGAATGTTGGGTCGAGGTTGGTTTCGAATTGCTCTGCACGTTTTTCATATCGTCTCCCTGATGTTGCTCTGAGTGGATTTGAGCTCTCATCAGGTAACGCGACACGGCGAGGAAAATGGGGTCATGCACCAAACCAGTCCCATTCCCGGCCTTAATTCTGAGGGTTGGATTACTCGGGTAGTGCCTCTATCATTAGGTGTTTATTGAACTTAGCGGAAATTGTAGCTTGGGGGCCGTGGACGGTCCCAAGATCCTTGTTATTCACATAATCCATCAGGTGGTACTTGCGGTCCTGCAATCCACGCAACTCGATCGTCCCGTTCCAATGGGGAGCAAAGAACGCATAATACATTCCCTCGCCCTTGCGAATGACGTGAGTCTCGGGGAGATCGAAACCGATGTCGTAAAGATCCCCCAGGTAGGTGCCGCGGGAGAGCATTTTGTCTTTGTAGATGGCAAGCCATTTCTCAAACACGAGTTGACGGGCTGGCGTCAGGTCTGAGGTGGTGTGTTTGGTGACGAGATCCGGGAGCACGAACTGCGTGCCCACCACTCCGCCAACGCCCACGGTGGAGGCGAAATCGATGGCGCCATCGCTCAATTCAACATGGTCGCCAAAGTAGGGGACATTGTCGCCCATGAGCGCTTTCAGTGTCTTGCCCTTGGAGCGGATTTGAAACGAACTTTCCGGGTCCGATGCTACCGACATATTGAAATGGGGCATCGAGAAGAATGAGTAGGCTGTGCCGCACGGGCAAAATTCCACCAGTGCGTCCGGTTTCACGCTGAGGGCCGTATCGTAAATTTCGCGGAAGAAATCGGGCAGCGCCTCAACGGAGTCCTCAGGAGTTTTGTGATGATGCGCGGGATTGTAGCAAGCAGGAACGCCGTTCATGTGCTGTCCGTCGAGTTTCAGGCCGTCGAATCCCCACTCGCCCAATATCTTGCGAACCAGCGCCTTGTGATATTCAACGACGTCGCGATCAGCCGGACACAGATAAAAGGAATGCCACCACGAAATCTTCCGCCTCGATCCATCTTCATTCAACAGAGCGAAGTCAGGATGATCTTCGAGCAGTTTTGAATCGGCTACGGCGCTGAGCGGCGACCACCACAGTTGCGCTTTGAATCCTTCAGCGTGGATATGATCGACCAGTGCTTTCATGTCCGCATCGCCATGCGGAAACTTCTTCGGATCGAGAGCCCAATCGCCGTAATTATTCTGCCAACCGTCATCCAATGTGACCCAGGCGAATCCCATCTTCTTGACGGTCGGCAGTGTGTCGTAGACCTGCTTCAGTTGGACGGAACGACCGTAGCCCCAGGCGCACCAGATCGGCCCAAAAGCGCTGTCGGGTGCCGTCGCCATTTGGAATCCTTGTCGCATCATGAGGCTGCGATATTCCTGGAGCGTGCGAAAGTAGTCTCCTTGATGCACGCCGACAAACGTGTGCAAAGTATGGAAACTCTCTCCCGGTGCGAGCGTTCGATCCCGCTTCGCATGCACGGCGACACTGGCGTGATGGGTATCTGGCATGGAAACCGGGAGCGATATGAGGCGCGGTCCTGGCTCGATATGGCCGACCGCGAGACCCACATCTTTGCGCCACACATCCACGATGGGTGTGCCGCCGCCGTAGTCGCTGGCGTTCATCCCCAGATAATTTTCCTGCTTGAAACCAACTCGTAGCGGGACGATCCAATTCGGACGCTTCTCATAAGAACCACTCTGGTAAGACCAGAACTGGGTTCCGTTCGCGGTGGAAGGTGAGATCAGCAAATATCGGTTGTTCGTCCAACTGCTGATTTTGAGCGGAGCGGCGCCTTGATTCGAATACTCAACGTCAAAGACCGCAATCGAGGGAAAATCGGCATAGATCGTGACCGAGATGTTCTTGCGCAAGGCTGCTGATTTGCCAGTTAACGACTGGCCGGTCGACGATTGGCCAGTTATCAACAAACGCTGTCCTTTGCCAATGGCGTCTGAGACAGCCTCCCGGTGAGAGGAAGTCAAGGCAAAGTCGCTCCAGGTATGGCCGGCGCTGGTGACGGTTTCCGACGCGGAAAACGGAGTCAGTGGTTTCGGGCTTGATCCCAGTAACGCAACGACGCGGCTATGCAGATTCCGATCGAATTCAATCCGTAAAGCCGAGCTTTGGATCTGAAGTTCGGTCGCGTCATTTGAACCTTTGCCCGTGGCGGCAGCAGGAGGATTAGCCGAGTTCTTGTGCCCCGAGTCCTTCTGGCCTCGGTTCCGGCCAGTCATCGCAAGGCTACACAGAGCGCAGAAGATAAGCAGGATAACTAGCCGGTGCTTCATCATTGCAGGCCGCCGATCCCGTGGCGATCGGATTCTCGTGATGCGATGATGCTAATTCCGGCTTTCGCCAATGAGTTCACCTGAATAAGCTGGACAAATTACGTTATTACGATATATTGCGATCAATTACTTTTACTTTTGTTTGCTTTACCTTGTCAAGAGACGATTGCAGACGGATGGAGGCTGAAACCTAATGTCGACACGGATGGGTGTGTTTTCCAAGGTAGTGGGTCTCGCATTTTTGAGCATCGCGGCATGGTCCACCGCGCAGACCGCAAATCCACCGGCAAGTTCACCCGGTCAGTCCCAGGGACAGATTGGCTACAAGTCTGCCGCCGATGCCGACCAGAAGAAGACGCTGCTGTTGAAAGATTTTCAACCTCAATCCATGCTGCATGCCTCAGCCCACAATGTCGATCGCGCCAAATACTACGTGATTGATGTGCACAATCACGTCAACGATGCGGCGCGCATCGACGACCACATGCCTCCTGGCGAAGTCGTTAAGATCATGGACGACACGAATGTAAAGACGGTCGTGATTCTGACGGGGATGTGGGGCGACAAATTGCAACAAGTGATCGACGAGATGGTGAAACCCTATCCCGGACGTTTCATAGTTTTCGAGCAGATCGACTTCAGCAAAATAGATGATCCAAACTTCAGCCAGGAGATGGTGGCACAACTCGATGACTCAGTCGCGCGCGGAGCCCGTGGCCTGAAACAATTGAAGGACCTTGGTCTGGGTGTGCGCGACAAGTCCGGGAAACTGGTGACAATTGACGATTCCCGACTTGACCCCATCTGGGAGGAATGTGGGCGATTAGGCATTCCCGTATCCATTCACGTTAGCGATCCCGAGGCGTTTTTCCATCCCGTCAACAATACGAATGAACGCTATGAGGAATTGACCGAGCATCCGGACTGGAGTTTCTATGGTCCGGGGACTCCCAGCAAGGAAGCGCTGCTGGCCGCGCGTGACCGGATGTTTGCGAAGCATCCGCATACGACCTTTGTAGCTCTCCACATGGCGAATTGGCCGGAAAATCTCGATTATGTCTCTCACCTGCTGGACACGCTTCCGAACGTAATGGTCGAATTTGGAGCGCGCGAGGCCGAGCTGGGGCGGCAGCCGCGTCGCGCCCGCGAGTTCTTTATTAAATATCAGGACCGCATCATGTTCGGAACCGATAACGGCATGGACGAAGCCATGTATCGCAATCATTTTCGCTGGCTGGAAACAGGAGACGAATACTTTGACTATTGGGGATATCCGGGGCAGGGACGGTGGAAAATTTATGGCCTGGATCTACCCGACGTGGTCCTGGAAAAGATTTACCACAAGAATGCGGAGCGAATGTTTGGGCAGTTCCGTGGAATTGAGGCCGCAAAAGCAAAGTAGGAATTTTCACCAACTACCCGCGATCTGAGGCGGCCTTGCGGGCAACCAGCAGGAATCCTTTGCTGCGCGCATCTTTCTCCACCGACTGAAACAGAGCCGTGGACTCTGCCTTCTTTCCAGATTTCGCTTTAATCTCGGCTAAAGCGAGGGTTGCATATAGTTGGCTGGCAAAGAGGCCTGACTCCTGAGCCTCTTTAATAGCGGATCGCAATTTCCTCGCGGCTTCGTCCGGCTTTCCTTCGGCGGAAAGCACTCGCGCACCGACGATTTCAGTTTTCAGCTGGATCATCCGGCTCTGGTTTTTGTCGCCTAATTTTATGGCTAGTGCGACTTCCGTTTTCGCTTCCGGCAGACGCCCGAGTTCGAGGAGAATCTCAGCCAGACTATCGTGGGCGGAGATTTCATTCGAAACCTGGTTCTCCTTCTTGAATTGATCAAGAGCCGCTCGAACCAGCGGCTCAGAATCGCGAGCATTGCCGGCCTCAAACATCAACTCAGCCTTGCCCAGGCGTGTTCCGGCGGCATTCCCTTGTTCTCCGCGATTCACTTGGATGGCCAGCGCTTCGTCGTACATTTTCTGGGCTCCAGCGACATCGCCCTGCTCGCCTACGACGCCAGCGCTGTTGTGCAAGGACTCTGCTACTCCGCTCTCATCGCCCAATTCGCGCTGCAGAGCGAGCGACTGGTCGTAAATCTTCTTACCTTCCGAGAGGTCACCCAGATCGACCAGTACATTGGCCATGTTGGCCTGGACAAACGCGATCGCGCCCTTTTCCCCTAATTCGCTGTCTACGGCGAGTGCTTCTTCGTCGTATCTCCTGGCATCGGCGAGATTCCCCTGCATCTGCAGAAGAGCGCCGAGATTCGTGAGTGCGTTTGCAATTCCACGTTTACTGCGAACTTGCCGCTCGCCAGCGAGAGACTCCTCGTACATGGTTCTGGCCTTACTCAGGTCTCCCATTTCCAGAAGCCCACCCGCGATGTCATTCAAGGTTCCAGCGGCATCGGCCTCGCTTCCGAGTTCGCGAAAAACTTGTAAGCAATGTTCGAGCATGACGTTCGATTCCGCGAACTGTCCCTGGTCAAATAAAAGATCGGCCATGCGATAGCGAGCCCGAGCAAGGCCGTAGTTGTCGCCCACCTGCTTAAAGATTTCCTGAGCTTGTTCGTCCAGAACAATCGCGTTCTTCGGATCGCTCAGCCGGCTGGCCGCTAGACTCTGCAAAATCTTGGCCTCCGCTAACAGAACGTGACTCCCTCGTTTCTGCGCCTTGACCGCCGCACTCGCGGATGCGGCTTGCAAGCCCTGAAATTGTCCTGCGTGATCCAGCGTGCGAGCTTCTCGGATGTCGATGCGAGGATCGTCCGAGATTGGTTTCGGGAGACGGCGCAACGCTGCGATCGCTTGCAGACTGTCTTCGGTTCTATCTGCTTTGCTGAATACAGTGGCAAGCCGCAGCCCGTATTCCAGATTGTCGGGATAAAACTGCGTCAGGGCGCGGTAGATCTCGATGGCTTTCGGCCAGTCGCGCATGAGTTCGCGATAGCGGCCTTCGATGGAAAGTTGTTCTTCCCGAGAAAGGACAGAAGAAAGATCGAGTGCTTGTTTGGCCTGCTCCTGGGCGGTGACGTCGTATCCGAGAGACGACCAGGCCTCGGCAAGGGCATCGTGCGCGGCTGCGTTTTCCGGATCCGCGGCAACCGCCTTGATCAGAAGATCGCGCGCCGCGAGGAACTCAAAGTCATAAAACTTGGCGCGGCCTTCCGCGTAGAGCCGTTCCGCCTGCGTATTGGAGGGAAGCGATGCCCGCGCAGCATTCATCGCTTCGGCAGAAAGAGAGTGGTCTCCGAGCCTCTCGCGCAACCGCGCGCCTGCCTTCGACGCAACATCGAACAGGCTCTCCTCATCTCCGGTAAAAGCTTCTTCGGCGATAGTTTCTCCGGAGTGCGTGTCTTGCAGACGAACGTCCACACGAATTCGTTTCTGCCCTTTTCCCGATATCGGAGTGCAAGAGCCGACGACGACCACGTCGGCTCCAGGGTTGATGCGCAGGTTTGCCAGTGTGGATTTAGCTAGAGTGTCTCCATCGCCGATTCGCAGATCGCGCTTGGCACGGGATACGTCTTCCTCTGAAACCAGGCGCAAGCCGCCGCCTGCAGCGAGTTCGGTACTCAGCATTTCGCTCAACGCAGTGGAAAGCCAGTCTTCTTCAGGTCGTCCCGGCAAGTTGCGGAACCCGAGCACAGCTACCGACCGACGTGGCGTGATCTGCGGCCCGGGGTTTGACTTCGCGGCCGCCCGCAGAGCAAGCGAGGTGCGCCAGCGATATGCGGCTATTCCAGTCAAAGCAAGAAGGACGATCATCAGCATCAGCGCAGCCATCAGATTGCGCTGTCTTGAACGTCCGGCGGGAGCGGGTGGCATTGGAATAACGGGCAATGAGGGGACAACCGCATCGCGGAGACGATTTTCAGCAGGAGGTAAAGGTGCTACGGCATTAGATCTGGTCGAATCAATGACCGAGGTGACTGGGATCACCAGACGGTACCCACGCCTGGGGACAGTTTCAACGAATCGGGGATTTTCGGCGTCATCGCTCAACGCAGTGCGCAACTTCTTCACCGCGACGTTCAGGCCGTTATCAAATTCAACAAAGGTGTTTCCTGGCCAAAGCCTTTCCCGGATCTCCTCACGAGTGACGATCTCGCCCGGGCGATCAAGCAAAAGGGTAAGAATCTGAAACGGCTGCCCGTGGAGCTTAATGCGCACACCACTCTTTCGGAGTTCTCCACGTTCGAGATCCGCGTCAAAGAGTCCGAAGCGGACGATTCTGGAATGACTGGGCGTGGTCTCCATCTGACTTTTGACCGGCCCCCCCGGGGCCCAAAAATTCGTTTGCCAGTCTAGCATTCCCCGCCAAGTCTTTCGCTGCGAATTCGGCCGATCTCATCATGGGGCCGCAAGTAATTCAAAATCAGCTATTTGGACGTTAATGTAAGAATAAGCGCAGAGTAAGTTGACTGTCATAGGGGAATACCCTCATATTGCGCGTGGCTTCGGGGCGCCATCGTGACAAGTGCCCTGGGCGAGGACCTCTGTGACCCTCGTGACCCTCAATTTTCGTTCAGTCCTGCGCTGCATCGTGCTCATCCTCGCTCTTCTTACGCTTGCAGCACGAGCGCAGACCACGGCTGACAGCCTTAACCCCCAACCCACGCGAAGTGGAAACAATTAAGGAGAAGACCATGCAAGATCGCAATCCGTTCCGTTCCTTGACCAACACCAGGTCCATTCGATGTCTCCTGATTCTCGGACTGTCTGTTCTGCTTTCAGGGTTAGCGTGGGCCCAAACTGCCTCGCCTATAGATGCCCAGTCGCGTACACCCCAGGAAGTCGTAAACGGTACAGCGAATCTGCTCGGACGCCACGATTCCAACGCCAAACTGCGACTCGTGATGGGATTGAATCCTCCGAAGCTGGCGCAGGAGGAAAAGTTCCTCCAGCAGTTGCAGGACAAGAAGTCTCTCAACTACCACAAGTTCCTCACGGCCGAGCAATGGAACGCCCGCTTCGCGCCATCGGTGAAGGATGAGCAAGCCCTGGTTGATTGGGCAACCAGCAATGGTCTGACGGTTACGAAGCGTTATCCGAACCGGCTGATTGTTGACGTCGAAGGAACATCGGGGACCATCGAAAAGGCGTTTGGCATAGAAATTAATAATTACCAGGTTGGGGAAAATGCCGAATTCTCCAACGATCGCGATCCCGTATTCCCTGCGCAACTCTCGAACATCCTGCATTCCGTCGGCGGATTGAACAGCATACAGCGTGTACACGCCACACATGAAGGCAATATTCGCCCGACCGAGGCAGATTATTCCGCCGGACCGGTCTCGACGAGCAGTACGCCCATGCATGCAAACGGAAGCAAAGCGGCCTATGTGAAGGCCATGCAGGTGGCCGCGCGTAAAGCAAAATCAGGGGAAGCTGCGGGAGCAGTCAAAGGCCAGAACCCAGCCAGTGGCGTTTCCGATGTGACAAACGGATTTCTCGATCCGACGGACATCTACAGTTCTTACGGGTACGACTTTAACGCGCTACAGAACCAGAGCCATTGCTGCAATCCCTTAGGCAACGCCAACAACACACCTCCGATTACCTCAATCGCCATTGCAACGGCGCAGGACTTTGCCGATAGCGACATACAGGGCTTCCAGAGCCAATATTCTTATCTCGCCTACGACTACAACCGGATCTTTATTGATGGCACGCCACCGTGCTGCAACGAAGAAACGACGCTCGATACGGAGTGGGCCATCGCAACCGCCAACAGTTTTGGATCTTACGTGGACACGTCATTCGTCCATGTGTATGAAGGCGCAAATACTCTTTCCTCGACCTTCACCGACGTTTACAACCAGATACTCAGCGATGGCAATTCGCGCATTTTTTCCACCAGTTGGGGATGCGCCGAGATTGCTTGCACGTCAGGCAGCACCATGGATACCGATCACGCGATCTTTAACTCCATGCTCGGTCAAGGCTGGACGATCATGGCTCTCTCGCATGACCAGGGAGCGACGGCGGCTTGTGACGCTGCCGACCGTGTAAGTTATCCGGGGTCGGATCCTGATTCGACTTCGATCGGCGGTACGACTTTAACCCTTTTCACCAACGGCGTTTTCGACTTCGAGACGGCGTGGCAAGGTGGGACCTCGACGGGATCGTGCGCCGCGAACAATGGAGGATCAGGCGGCGGTTGCAGCGCACACTTTTCCGCGCCCGGATATCAGAGCAGTCCATTTTGCGGCAGCAGCAGCCGGAGTGTTCCGGACATCGCATTGAATGCCGGGGCCGGACAGAATATCTATTACAACGGCCAGTTGATCGCAGTGGGAGGAACCAGCATCTCCACTCCCATGGTGGCCGGATTCATGGCTCAGGCAAACGCCTATCTTTTGTTCCTGGGTAACATCTGCGGCGTAAACAATGGGACGCTGCCATGCGCTCCCATGGGGCAGGTAGACTACCCGATTTATGGCGAAGGCTATGATCCGAGCTACGCGCCGCACTTTCCTTTTTATGACATCATCGGCGGCTGCAACAACAACGACATCACCGCTAAATACAACCTAGGCTACCACTGCGCGGGAGATGGCTACGATGCCATCACTGGCTGGGGATCTTTTAACGCCTTGCAAATGGCGTGGATGATTAATTGGTCCACTGCGGCTGATGAAGGCTCGCCATACTTTTCTTTTGGCGGTCCAATAGTCGGAAAATGGTACAACACCGATCAAGTCGTCGATTGGGATGTGTTCGACTCCGGCGGCAACTTTGCCCCAACTGGTGTGGCAGGCTTTAGCCAGCAGTGGGATTTTGATCCCGGCGATGTCGGGACCGAAGCTTCGCAAGGAACAGGCAGCTCTTTCTATAGCGGTCCTCAACACCCCGGCGCAACATTTGGCTGCACTGACATTACCGGCGCTTTGTGTACTGGCGGCGGCTTAAGTCAGGGTTGTCATACTCTGCACGTGCGGGCGTGGGACAACATGGGCCTCGGGTCCGGAGATAACACCTACGGGCCGGTCTGTTACGACACAGTGGCTCCTCACACTACGGACCAACTTAGTGGCACGGTAAGTGGATCGACATTCGTCAGCGCAGTAACCGTGACTCTAAGTTCGAGCGATCCTGCGCCCGGAAGCGGCGTTGCCAGCACTGTAGATCAGGTTAATGGCGGAGGCGCGGTTTCTTACGGGGCACCTTTTACTGTGTCTACGGCTGGCGTCAATACAATCACATTTCACAGCACGGACGTGGCTGGCAATGTCGAGAATAATGAATCGGCCAGTTTCTCGATTACTTCCGCGACAACAACTAGCCTGTCCTCGTCCGCGAATCCTTCTCCCTCGGGCAAGGCTGTTAAGTTCACCGCTGTAGTGAGTCCGACATTGTCTGGCACGCCAACCGGGACCGTGACATTCAAGAATGGCACGACTGTTCTAGGTACAAAAACGCTGAGCGGTGGGGCAGCAATCCTCTCAACCTCGGCGCTGACGGCAGGGAGCCATTCCATCAGCGCTACTTATAACGGCGCTACGTACTTTACCGGCAGCACTACCTCGCTCACGGAAGTTATCGCGAGCGCGACAACGACGACGTTGGCATCTTCCGCCAACCCGTCGGAATTCGGCCAGTCGGTAAAGTTCACAGCCACCATCGGACATTCAGGATCCGGAACACCAACTGGAAGCGTGCAGTTCCTGAATGGGTCCGTTGTCCTCGGGACCGCGCCCGTCAGCGGCGGTGCAGCTGCGCTCTCCACGTCGGCTTTGACGGTGGCAGCTTCCCATTCCATCAAAGCCATCTATTCCGGCGACTCGAACTTCTCCGGCAGCACCTCGGGGGTGTTCAAACAACAAGTGGTCAAGGCGGCGAGTTCGACAAAGGTAACGTCCTCGTTGAATCCGTCGAATTCCGGGAAGTCGGTCACTTTCACGGCGACCGTAAAATCCTCGACCACTGGCACGCCCACCGGAAACGTCAGCTTTATGGATGGGGCAACGAAGTTGGGATCGCACGCTCTGAGTGGCGGAGTTGCGGCCTTTACAACTTCGAAGCTGGCGACCGGAAATCACAGCATAACCGCAGTCTATGCAGGTAATGCCGACTACACAACGAGCACGTCGAGCGTGTTGACGCAGAAGGTCAACCCTTAACCGGGTTGCCCCGCACCGGCACGGCAGGGAAATAGGTTCGCCCCATGTTTTGGAAATCCCGAAACATGGGGCGCAACCTGCTTTATCGGCTTGAAGTAAATAAGCAAGATTCCTACAGTCTGGAGCTGCCATGAAAAACTTGAGGATACAGCTAGCCTTGCTTTCGCTGTTCACACTATCTTTCTGGACTCCAATGTACGGTCAACTCACACCCAGCGCGGACTCCTATACCAGCACTGCCACGCCCACGACAAATTATGGCGCCAAGACGGTGCTCGATGTCGAAAGCTCCCAGACCACTTACATTCAATTTGATCTGTCGGCGATTCCGGTGGGCTATACCGGCGCAAACATTACGAAAGCGACGTTGAAGCTCTATGTCAATGCCGTAGCCAAAGCTGGCAGCTTCAATGTGGACTACGTAAATGGAACCTGGTCAGAGGCGGCCATCACGTCCGGTACTGCCCCTGCGCTCGGAACCACGATTGCCGCCAGCATCCCGCTCACCGCGGTCGATAAGAATCAATACATCCTTATCGACATTACTCCGGCGGTGCAAGCATGGCTGAATGGAAGCCAGACAAATGATGGCATCGCGCTCGTCGGCAACAGTCCCTTGAATGCGAGTTTCGACAGCAAAGAAAGTACAACGACCAGCCACTCCGCAGAGTTAGACATCGTATTCGCGGGAGGTGGCGGTGGCATTACCGGAATTACAACCGCCAGCGGCAGCGGCCTCATTGGTGGCGGCACAAGTGGGACGCTAAGTTTGTCACTAACCAATACCTGCGCGACCAATCAGGTCTTGCAATGGAACGGCTCGGCATGGGCGTGCGCAAACACTAAAGGAAGCGGAACCATCACCGGTGTGACAGCGGGCGCCGATCTTACTGGCGGAGGCACGAGTGGTATTGTCACGTTGAATCTTGACGTCACCAAGGTGCCGCAACTGGCGGCTGCCAACACGTTCACCGGCAATCAGACAGTGAACGGGAATTTGAGTGCAACAGGAATAGTGACAGGCAGTGTTTTCCAGATCGGAAGCAATCTCTTCGCCTCAGGATCATATTTAGCCGCGAATGCGTTTCTCGGGTTTGCGGGAAATACGACAAGTACCGGCCTTGGCGCTAACACGGCTACTGGCTACCACGCACTTGGATCCGATACGACGGGCTACGACAACACTGCCAGCGGCGCTAACGCACTGTTTACCAACAATGCCGGATACTACAACACCGCGAGCGGAGTGGATGCCCTCTACTCCAATACGTCGGGGATTTACAACACGGCGACCGGCGTAAACGCACTCTATTTCAATACCACCGGCTACGACAACACCGCGAGCGGGGTACAAGCTCTCGACAGCAACTCTATCGGCCACGACAATGTCGCCAATGGACTGGATGCGCTGTACTCCAACATAGGGGGCTTCTACAACACGGCAGTCGGAGTTCAGGCTCTATACAACAACGCCAATGGGGAGGAAAATACGGCCAGCGGAGAGGGTGCTCTCTTTAGCAACGTCAATGGCTTCGGCAACGTTGCCATCGGCGTCCAGGCCCTCTACTACAACACGGTCGGTCCCAACACCGCGGTGGGATTGCAGGCCCTCCTCAGCAATACCACTGGACTGAACAATACGGCTACCGGGTCCCAGTCTCTTTACGACAACACCACGGGCCACGACAACACCGCCGCGGGAGTCCAGGCTCTCAGCAGCAACAACACCGGCTTCGAGAACACGGCCACCGGGAGCCAATCTCTCATATCGAATACTTCGGGATATCAAAACACCGCTTACGGTTACCAGGCGCTGGTCAACAACACGACCGGCCCAGGCAACACGGCGGTTGGCGTCGGAGCGCTTTCCAATAACACCACGGGCACGCTACTTACATGCATCGGCTACGGATGTACGGCAGGCACTGACGGCCTGAGTAATGCCACCGCGATAGGCGCGCATGCCGTGGTCAGCCAGAGCAATTCATTAGTCCTCGGAGGCACGGGTGAGCATGCGGTGAAGGTTGGCATTGGCACGGCGACTCCAACAAATGTTCTGACGATCGCGCAAGGCTTGGGCCAACCGCTCAGCGATGGATGGCAAACATTCAGCTCGCGCCGTTGGAAAACAAATATCCAAACGCTGCACGGCGCGCTCGCAAAAATCGAACAACTCCGAGGAGTTTCTTACGACCTGAAAGCAACCGGCAAACACGAGGTTGGAGTAATCGCCGAGGAAGTCGGAGCCGTAGTTCCCGATGTAGTGACCTGGGAGAAAAACGGCAAAGATGCTCAAAGCGTCGACTACGGACGGCTCACCGCGCTCCTGATCGAGGCGGCGAAAGAACAACAAAAAGAGATTCAGCAACAGCAAGCCGTACTTCGCACCCAGGCCGCCGCCATTCGCAATCTGAAATCTGAGCTCCGTACTACACGTCAGGCTCTGGAGCAGGTTAAAACTCAAATGGCTGCTGCTCAGCCGGCGCTGGTGGCTGCCAAGTAAGCCGGTAACAATCGTCGATCGCTGAACGCTGAACCGGAATATCGCTTTTCGCAAATGCCCGAATATCTTAAGATGCCAATGCGAGAGGCTCCGCCGCTTATGGCACGCCCCAGGACGACGGCAATTTCACCGTTCTTCATAGTCATGCGAAGACTCGGTGCGAAAATGGGTGTTTAAGCCTTATCTGATTCTTGGTGAGCCAGTCGAAGTAGAAACAAAACTCTTGTGCAGTATTAATTAGTGGGCGTTCAATCCCAATCACACTAATTGACCCAGCAGGTCAGCCAGTCCTACTCTTTGCCCTCGAATCCGCGCCCCACCCGGAACACATGCCCATCAGGATGCCTAAGGTGCATCTCGCGGACGTTCCACGGCATATCGGTCGGCGGAAATGTGATCTCCAGTCCGGCGGCCACGCAATGCTTGTGCATCGCGTCGACGTCGTCCACCCAGACCGACATCCAGACGCCCTTGTCGCCCGCTTCGTCACCGTCCTGCTGAAAGGTGGTGGTGTTGGTGCCGCGGCCGCGGCCTCCTTGCGCTCCCTGACAAAGAAAGATGCAAGCTTCCTTACCCGATCCAACCGCGCCAAACGTTGGAGGCGTGCCCCAGTCCCACAATTTCTTCCATCCCCACTTCTCAAACCATACGACAGTGCTGGCGATGTCGGACACGTTCAATATTGGAGTCAAACCTTTGGCTTCCATAACGGAAAAAGGATAACACCGGGCGGACCGGGAAATTGGTCTGCAATGCAAAATCACCGCAACAGCCAGTGATCGCGAACTCGGTTCCAAAAGGAAGGATGGGTCTGTCCGCAAGTTTCTGAAAATGAAAAAGGAAGATGCGAGAGAGAATTGGTCGGGGCGATAGGATTTGAACCTACGACCCCCTGCGCCCAAGGCAGGTGCGCTACCAGGCTGCGCTACGCCCCGACTGTATTCAATTATAGATGATGCGAAGCGAGTGACCATCGTGACACTCCCCAATCGTGGCATTTTCCTTGCAACCGGCGCTGGGGATATAATTTTGCCTCGGAAGTCATGACCAGTTCACGATACGCGTTGGTGACGTACGTTCGCAGTCCGGTGGGCGAGTTTGTGGAACAACTGCGCCAGGAACTCCATCCGACGATTGCCCACATGGCGGCCCATCTCACGATTCTTCCTCCGCGAGATCTGAGGGGAACCGAGGCGTCCGCTCTGCAATTTCTGGAAGAAGCATGCCGCGACGTGATCCCGTTCAACGTCGAACTCGGAAATGTAAATTCGTTTCTGCCCACCACTCCAACCGTGTTCATCGAAGTACTGCCGGCCGCTCGAATTTGTGCGCTGCATGATCAACTCTGCGGCAGGGGACTGCATTGCGAGGAAAGCTGGCCTTACACTCCGCATGTCACAATTTTGAAAACGGAATTCGATGAGGCGGCGCGCGCCGCATTAACAGTGGCGCGCGAACGCTGGGCGCAGTTTTGCGGTAAGCGGCAAGTCCAGGTAGAGGAGTTGATGTTCGTGCGCGAGCGCGAAGGTGGTTGGCAAGACGTTGCGCTCTTGCCGTTAGGACGCGGCCAATTGTCCACCAAGTCGTAATTCGGTCATTGTCGAGAACGCTGTCCGACGCCAACTTTCCGAAGCTGCAAAACACGATCCGCGAACACCTGCAATATCCCCCGAAAACCCTAAACAATCGGACGTTTCACTGAACCCTGGGACATGTACTTTCCACCCGTTTGCTAAGTCCATTGGCCGAATTACCATGAATTCAACGGACTGCAGACCACGCGCCGGATCCCAGGCTGCGGGTTTGATCGCGATTCGGCTGCTATCTCGGGCGCATCTCGGTCAGAAGAGAGAATATGCAAATCGGTGTTTATGGATCCGGCTATCTCGCCACGGTAATTTCCGCATGTCTCGCCGATTTCGGCACACCGGTCTGCTGTTGCCACGCGGACGGCAGTCGCATAATGGACGTCGCCAAAGGTAACATCCCTTTCTTCGAGAAAAACCTTCAGGAAGTAATTCGGCGCAACGTCCGCTCTGGACGTCTGGTTTATTCCGTTGATCCGGAAGAGCTGGCGCGCAAGGCACAGGTAATTTTTCTAGCGGAAGATTCTCCGGAAGGACTGGAAGAACTGGTAGTGCGTTTATCGGGGGCGGCAGGCCGGTTCCAGGTGCTGTCGATTGTTACTCCGGTCCGGGTGGGCTCGACGACAAGGATTGAAAAGTTGTTGAAGGCGAAATCGCTGAAGAGCCTGCTGGTTTGCCAACCAATGTTCTTCACCAATGGGTGCGCAGTAGAAGACTTTAACTGGCCCGACCGTATTATTCTCGGGACGCAATCAAGCGAAGCCGTTTCGACGCTGAAGCAGATTTTTCATCCGCTGGTGATGCGCGGAGTTCCGGTGCTGGTCACGAATTACGAAACGGCGGAGCTGGCGCGCGAAGCGACGACGGCATTTGTGGCAACCAAAATTTCTTTCATCAACGAAATTGCGAGTCTGTGCGAACACGTGAATGCCGATGCCGTTAGCCTTTCGCTGGCTTTAGGCCTCGACAAGAAAATCGCTCCGCGTTGCCTACAACCGGGCGCCGGAATGGGTGGAATATTCGCCGAGACCGATATGGAGTCGCTAACCGGGCTCGCCCGGGAAAACCGTGTTGACCTGAAAGTGCTGAACGCCGCTCGCGAAGTGAATGTGGACCTGGCGACCCGGCTCTTGCAGAAGGTGGCCGACGCCATCGACACGGTCCAGAACAAAGACGTCGGTATTCTGGGATTGTCTTTCAAGCCGAACACAAATTCAGTTGCTGGATCGGCCTCGCTCCAATTGGCGCAGAACCTCCTCGCAGGCGGAGCCCGCGTGCGGGCTTACGATCCTGTAGCGATTCCCGAGGCACGGCTTCAGCTGAATGGCACAGTGAAATATTGCGAGTCAGCCTATGGCGTGGCCGAAGGGGTGGATGCTCTGATCGTTGCCACTGGCTGGCCCGAGTTTCGGACACTGGATTTCGCCCGCATCCGCAATCTGGTCAAACGGCCAATCATCATCGACACTAAGAATCTGCTCGACGCCTCGCGTCTGCGCGCCATGGGGTTCCAGTACATGGGCGTCGGAAGAGGGTAGCTGCCTCGTGGCCGGGCGAGGATGCCCGGCGCTCCATCAATTACCCTTTTGCGGCCCCACCAACGCGCGTCCCGGAAAAACATCGGTCACCAACTTGCCTTCCTCGACCACCACCGTCCCTCCAACCAGCAAGTAGTGCACGCCCACACTAGGTTCCATAGGTTTCTGGAACGTCGAGCGGTCGGCGATCGTAGCAGCGTCGAACACGACGATGTCGGCGTCGGCACCCTCCTGTAATCTGCCCTTTTGTCGAGCGGCGGGAGTCGAGCGTTCCAGCATTTGTGCCGGCATCAGCGTCATCTTGCGGAGCGCATCCATTAGCGTGAGCGTTCCTTTTTCGCGTACGTACTGGGCCAGCACCCGCGAGTAGGTTCCAGCATTTCGAGGATGACCTTCAGCGCCATCGCTCGCGATCATCACCAGCGGATGAGGAATTACTTTGTCCACCATCTCCTGCGTGTTCGTGAAAGTCAGTATCCATTGCGTGGTCGTGGAGTTGTGCAGTTCGTCGAAGCGTGCCTTGGTGAGGTGCTCGCCTGTGCCGGGAAGAACGAGCTGATCATAACTGATTCCAAACTTCTCCTGCCATCCCGGATTGAACAGCGCCGAATTTATCGATGTCATGCCGGCGATGTAGGGATACGCCTCCGTCGTGACATCGAGACCTCGGGCACGCGCGCCCTCTACCATCGAGAGACACTCCATCGCGTCGCGTGCGCATGTGCTGTTGATATGCACGATGTGCAGGGAGGCGCCGGTGATAGCTGCCGCTCCAATCACCTCGCTGATTGCTTCAATGGCGGAGCCGGGCTCGATGCGTCCCGCGCTGCGCACGTGAGTGTAAACCGGCACCTTACTCCCGGCGGCAAGGCGGAACATGTCAATTACTTCCAACCGCGTCGCTCCGGGTGTGTATTGGATGCCCATCCCAACCGCCAGCGCGCCCGCGTCAAGTTCCGAGCGCAGCCGTTCCCGAATGCTTTCGATTTGTGCCGGAGTGGCGGGCTGGTCGGTCGCCGGTCCACTCTTGGGGAGAATCTCGCTGGCCGGAAGCGGTGCGCCGAATACCAAAGCCCGCGCCGCCACATGACTGGCCGAAGTGCCATAGTGAATTAGCGAACGGCCTTCTTTAGACTTCAAGAATTGAGTGACGTCGGGCGCCCCGATTTCTAATTCCAGTGCTGTCGTAACGCCATCAAGCGCCTTGACGCGCTGGCTGACGAGATCCTGGCCATGCTGGTGAAGATCGATGAATCCGGGAGCGACCACCAACCCGCTGGCATGAACAACGCGCCGCCCGCTCAGCACCTCCGACGAGATGCGGACAATCCTGCCGTCGCGGATACCGACGTTGCGTATGGCATCGAGTCCGGTCTCTGGATCCATGACGCGTCCGCCCTCGAGCACGAGGTCGTACTGCTGGTTGGCGTTTTGCTGTCCGGACACGACGGCGGCAGAGAACAACAATAGGAAGAGAAAGAAAGGAGAAATAATTTTGCGCACGTTGCTCCCTCAAGAGCAGCGATGATATCAGGCCTGCCAGGCGAAGGGATGTCTCATACGAGTCAAGAACATCAGGCAGGTTTCAAATAGGGAAATTTTATTCATGACCATGCCGTTCCGCAGCAATTGCTATAATCGTTGTCTGCGGTGGGAGTAGCTCAATCGGTAGAGCATCGGACTGTGGCTCCGACGGCTGCGGGTTCAATTCCCGTCTCCCACCCCAATATTTTAGCGATTGACGAAGCCGCAGTTCTGTCCACGTAAAATTTAGACGACTGCTTCTTTTTCTCTGGCAGCGTAGTGGGACTCGACGTAATCGTCGAGAATTTTGATGAACTCGGCGACAATCCTGTCGCCTTTGAGCGTGGTGAAGAGTCTCCCGTCGACGTAGACCGGCGCTTTCGGTTCTTCAAATGTCCCGGGAAGGGAAATGCCAAGGCTCGCGTGCTTCGATTCTCCGGGACCGTTCACTACGCATCCCATTACTGCGACCTTCATCTCTTCGACGCCAGTATGGCTTTCCTTCCAGATCGGCATCTGGTCGCGCAGGTAGGTTTGGATCTGCTCTGCCATTTCCTGGAAGAAAGTGCTAGTCGTCCGGCCGCATCCAGGGCATGCAGTGACCTGCGGAGTGAAGCTGCGAATGCCGAGCGATTGCAGAATTTGCTGTGCAACTCGGACTTCTTCAGTGCGATCTCCACCAGGTGCGGGAGTAAGCGAAACGCGGATGGTGTCGCCGATCCCTTCCTGCAACAGGACCGCCAGAGCTGCACTCGAAGCGACGATGCCTTTCGCTCCCATGCCGGCTTCGGTTAATCCAAGATGCAACGGATATTCGCAACGCGAAGCCAGGATTCGATAGACGTCGATCAGATCCTGCACGCCGCTGACTTTCGCGCTCAGAATGATCTGATCGGAGCGCAGCCCGTATTGCTCGGCCATTTTTGCCGAAGTGAGCGCGCTGACCACAATCGCTTCCATGGTGACGTCGCGGGCATCTTTCGGTTGCGGCAGCAGCGAATTCTCGTCCATCATGCGGGTGAGCAATGCTTGGTCGAGCGATCCCCAATTCACGCCGATGCGCACCGGCTTCTGGTGCTTGGAGGCAACCTCGATCATGGTCCGGAAGTTGTCGTCGTTCTTGCGCCCGATGCTGGCATTGCCCGGATTGATGCGGTACTTGGCCAGTCCCTCGGCGCAGCCGGGATACTTTGTAAGCAGAAGATGCCCGTTGTAATGAAAGTCGCCGACGATGGGCGTATGCAAGCCCAGCTTTTCCAATCCTTCGACAATATGCGGAATAGCCTTGGCCGCATCATCGTTGTTGACGGTTACGCGAACCACTTCGCTCCCGGCGCGAGCCAGTGCGGCGACTTGCTTAATGGTGCCGGGGATATCCGCAGTGTCGGTATTGGTCATCGACTGCACCATAATCGGTGCGTTGCTGCCGACGCGAACGCCACCGATGGTTGCGGAAAAGGTTTTTCTGCGCTTAATTTCGGCCATGCTCAGGCCTTATTTTAAACCAGGTGTGGGAAAAGAGCGAGACGAGTGGTGATTCGGTAACGCTAGAGCGACGCGATTCCGCAGCGGCGAAAGCCTTGGGAATCGATTGGTTTCCTCGCAGTCGCGAAACGCCACGCCACACAAAATCCCGGGCCATGTGAGTCGCACGCGAGCGAGGCCCGCCCGCGCCACACGTGCTTACGGTCTTGTCAGCCCTGGCAGGGTCTTCACCAGGTCGTTATAGATCACCATCACGGCAAAGAGCACCAGAAAGACAAAAGCCGCCTGGTAGATTCGTTCCTTGATCGGAATGCTAATCTCTTTCTGCATCAAGCTCTCGATAAACAGCAACAGGATCACGCCGCCATCCAATATCGGGATGGGAAGCAAATTCATAATCCCGAGGTTCAAACTGATGGCCGCCGTGATCAGCAGAAGGGGAGTCCAGCCCTCTTCACGGGCGGCTTGGCCCACTGCACTGCCGATTCCAATCGGGCCATCGACCTGGCGCATGGATACTTTGTGTTGAACCATCTTCCGCAGTAACTCAAGGATGAGGAAAGAACTCTTCTTGTTGTCAGAAAGAGACCGCTTCAACGCGTCCGAGAAACCCAGTTTTACAACTTTCGTTGGAAGGCTGGCAACACCGATCCGGTAGGCCGCGTCTTGTCCTCCCCTGCCTGGATCAAACACCGGTTTTACCGTGAAGGCCTGCTTCTGGCCGTTGCGAAGAACGACAATCTCCAAAGGCTGGTCCTTGGTGCGGCTCAGCATCTGGATCAGCGCCTGCACAGCAGGAATGTCCTGCCCGTTCGCGGTCAGGATTTTATCCCCCAGTTTGAGCCCAGCCTTCTCAGCGGGCATCCCCGGTTCAACCGTGGTCAGAGTCACGCTGGATTCCTGAGGCACCCACCCCATGGCTCCGTACTGATTGGCCCCAACCGGCTCCGGTATCAGGACCATATCCATGACTTTGCCCTTGCGCTCGATGCTGAAATTCAAAGGTTGATTCGGGCTGAGCGCATCCTTGACGTCTACCTGCTCCCAGGTCGGATCTTGGATGTCATCAACTCGGGCGATTTTGTCACCCACCTGAATGCCAGCCTTTTCAGCCGGAGTATTCGGAGTGATCCATCCAACCACCGCCGCCTCGTCGAGCACAGCTGGGTACTCGTAGTGCACCATATAGACGCCAGTCAGTAGGGCGATCGCCAGCATGACGTTCATGAAAGGGCCGGCCAGCGCGATGATGAAGCGCTGCCAGCGCGGATGCGACAGAAATTCCCCTGGATCGTCGGTGCGGGCATCCATGGGGTTTTCACCCGACATCTTCACATAGCCGCCCAAGGGAATGGCGCTTATGCGGTAGTCCGTATCCCCTTTGGTGAAGCCCAGCAGACGCTTGCCGAACCCGATGGAAAACACTTCCACCCGGACGCCGAAATACTTGGCGGCCGCGTAATGGCCGAATTCATGAATCAGAATCATGAATCCAAGCACAATTCCCATGTCAAAAATCGTATGGAGGATAGACAAAAGCTGGGGCATAGTAACTAGGTTACTCCATTATTCCTATTGCGAAATAGCTCTAACGGGCGATCCCTTTCGGCTATGCCGTTTTACCATTTCGCTTGCCAAAAGGCGGGCCTTAGTGTCCAGAGAGAGCACTTCCTGTATTGATTCCAATTGTGCCCCTGGCGTTGCAGCAATTACTTCCGCGATAATCCGCGGGATATCCTCGAATCCGATTTGCTCCTCCAGAAACGCCGCCACAGCGATCTCGTCGGCGGCATTCAGCGCGATGGTCTTTGTGCCTCCAGTCGCAGCTGCTTCATAAGCCAAGCCAAGACACGGAAACTTTGCCATATCCGGTGGGCAGAAGTCGAGATGCCGCAGGTCGTTTATGGAGAACCGCAGCTCCGAGGGGATGCGATCCGGATACGTCAGCGCATACAGAATCGGCAGGCGCATATCGGTCACGGAAATTTGAGCAAGTATGCTGCCATCCACGAATTCGACCAGGGAGTGGATGGTAGATTGCGGATGCACAACCACTTGCACCCGGTCGGGGGGCACGTTAAACAACCGGCAAGCCTCGATCACCTCGAACCCCTTATTCATCAAGGTTGCAGAGTCGATGGTGATCCGTTTCCCCATCTTCCAGGTAGGATGATTGAGCGCTTGTTGCACTGTAATCGAGGCAAATTCCGACTTCGGAGTATTCAGAAACGGTCCGCCGGAAGCCGTCAGCCAGATGCGCTCGACTTCTTCCATCCGGCCTCCGCGTAGACACTGGTGAACGGCATTATGTTCGGAGTCGATCGGCAGCAGCGGCTTGCCCTGCTTCCGGGCCTCGACTGTGATCAATTCGCCCGCGACTACCAGACATTCTTTGTTGGCGAGTCCAACCGTCTTTCCCGCGCGTACCGCTTCATAAGTCGCCTCCAGCCCAGAGACGCCCACGATGGCGCTGACCACGAAATCCACATCGGGATGGGTTGCAACTCGAACCGTGCCTGCGGCGCCATGGACCACTTCGATCACGCCTAGACCTGCCTGCCGTAGCTTGGTCTGGAGCGTATGCGCGGCTGCTTCTTCTGCCACCGACACGACTCGCGGCTTCCAGCGCACGGCTTGCTCAAAGGCCAGTTCGACATTGTTGCCGGCCGCCAGCGTGGCGATCTGAAAGCGGTCAGGATAGCTTTCGACCACACTCAAAGTGCTGCGGCCAATCGAACCGGTCGAACCCAGGATGGCGATGCGTTTCATGCAGGATTCAGGACAGTAAGTCCATTGTACGGGATGTAGGGGCGCCTAAAACCTCAACCAAAGGGTTTGTACCCAATCCCTAACCCTGGGGAGAAATCGGAGCGCGTCGACTGGGTATAATGAAGGGTCAGCTGCCCTGCGGCTGAGGTCGGAGCGTTGGTGGCCCTGATGGGGAAAACTTACAAGGCCGCGAATCTTGTCGAAAATTTCAGAAATCACCCGATCGGCGGCATCAGGGTTTGCTTCTGCAATGAATTTTCGTATGTCATCGAGATCCGCGAAGGCTTCCGGGTGGAGGGCGTAGCCGCTCTTCATGTCTGGCGGTTACGCTGTGCTTCGGTTTTCGCTTTCAGGCGGGCAAATGCTTCCTCACCGTCGATGGGTTTTATGGTGCCAGTTTTCAGTTCGTCGTAGCGGCTGTTGAGCATATCCCGTGTCTGCGCTAGTTCGTCGAAATAGGCGGCCAAGGCATCTTGCAAGAGTTCGTCGGTCCCGCGTCCGCTCTGCGCCGCAAGCTCATTGAGCTTCTTTTCAACATCGGGGGTGAAATGGACTTCCATGGGCTTCAATATAGGGAAAAGGGCTGATCGTGGCAAGGTCTGGATCTATATTCTTTCGCGGATTTTGTGCGTCGTACAATGGAGAAACTCGAATGCCACTGCAATCTGTCTTGAGTACCCTTATTGCATCAGCCGCCAGGCCCCATAAGCCCACACCACCGGCACCGCAAACAGCATGGCGTCGATGCGATCCAGCATGCCGCCGTGGCCGGGGAGGATGGTGCCGGAGTCTTTTACTCCGGCTCCGCGCTTGATCAGGGACTCGACAAGGTCGCCTAGCTGTGCCGCGATGTTAACCACCGCCGATAGCAGGATGATATGCCAGAGTTGCGGTTGTTCCAGGCCCCACATTCCGTCCTGGCGTTGAATCAAGCCGACTCGTAGGAGAGCAGAACTGATGCCGAGCGCATGTTGCATCCAGAGGGTGCCAATGATCATGCTGGCGGCGATTGAGGCCACCGCGCCTTCCCAGGTTTTCTTAGGACTGATCTCGGGTGACATGCGGTGCCGGCCGACGGCCTTGCCTATGAAGTACGCAAAGACGTCTCCCGACCATACGGCTAGCAGTGTGTAGATCGTCCAGATTGCTCCGGCGGGTTGTTGCCGAATCTCGATCAGCAGTGCCATGGGGATGGCGATGTATCCGAAGGCGAAGGTTGAGGCGGCGGCTGCGGGATAGCCGGTGGTTAGATCTTTTCTTCGCATCGCTCCGGTGAGAAATACGAAAGGCGCGAGCGCGGCGGCTACGGCGATCCCATAGAGCATCGCCGTGATTGCATCTTCAGGAGTCCGATTGGTGGACGCGAAGATGACGTAGGCAAAGAAGAGTATGACGAACCCATACGTTGCCAGTGTGAAGGGCTGAACGGGGTAGGGAGTTACCAGCTTCAGGAATTCGGCTATGGCGAGTAAGGCTACTGCTCCGGCGAAAAGCGCTAGAACGTAGAGCGGGGCTTTCAGGACCAGGAGCAAAACAATGGGGATTAGTATCGCGGCGGTTGCTATGCGCGTGATCATGGGGAGGGGTATTGGCGATCGGGCAGAACCGGTGCACCGCCCGACCCTCTATGAATTGTCATCCCGAACGAAGCGAGGAACCTGTAGCTCGCGGCAAAATGCAGATCCCTCGCTTCGCTCGGGATGACAAAATCTTCGGCTATCTTTCCGCTCAACGCTTGGCCTCGGCGTGGGTGCGATGTGACTTCGATTGCGGAGCGTGTCCATCCTGGTTTAAGCCACCGTAGCGGCGGTCACGCTTTTGATATTCCTCGATGCCCTCTAGCAGTTGCACGCCGCGAAAATCAGGCCATAGTGTCGGAGTCACGTAGATTTCCGCATAAGCGAGTTGCCACAGCAGAAAATTACTCAGTCGCATCTCGCCGCTGGTGCGAATTACTAAGTCCGGGTCTGGAAGTCCACGCGTGTAGAGATGATCGCTAATCGATTGTTCATCGACTGCCATGTGATCGAGGCCACCATTCATGGAGGCGGCGTGAGCCATCGAGCGGAAGGCGTCGACAATCTCGCTACGCGCACTGTAATTCAGCGCCAGCGTCAGCAGCATACCCGTATTTTTCGATGTCGCATCACTCGCTTCGGCCATTTCGCGCTGCACTGATTCCGGCAATTCATGTTGGCGTCCGATGTATTTCAAACGGACGTTATTTTCGTTGAGGGTGTCGATTTCCGCTTTGAGGTAGCGGCACAGCAGACGCATCAGGAAATCGACTTCCGTCTTAGGACGTTTTTTCCAGTTCTCCTCGGAGAAAGCATAGAGAGTCAGTGCCGGAATCCCGATGCGCGCCGCAGTTTCCACCGTCGAACGCACGGAGGTGACGCCGGCGCGATGTCCGGCGACGCGAGGCATGTGCCGACGCCGGGCCCAGCGCCCGTTTCCGTCCATGATTATGGCGATATGCTGGGGAAGACGCACCGGATCGAGCCGGAGGTAAACGTCAGATTCCTTGCGGTCCATCCCAGCCGGAACCGTGTGTCGCAAGCGGAACTCTCCGAGTCGAAGCTAACACACGAAATCCAAGGTGTGCAATGCGATACGAGGATCAGGGGCTGGATGGAGTTCCCGTCACTCCCTGATACTCTTACGCAGCTTCTTGGGGAAAAATCGGGAGATTCAGCTTCTCGGTGTGGCGAATCACTACCAAAGTACACCGCGCACCAACTTGAGCGTCGGTCAGCAATCGATGCAGGTCGTCCACCCCGGCCACCGGCTTCTCGTCGCTTCCGACGGCGAGAGCCACAATCACATCGCCTTCGCGCAACCCAGCGGTTCGCGCCGGACTGCGATCTTCGATGCCGACGACGACCACACCCGTTTCGCGTTCCAGATTGTAGAAACGAACCACCCGGCGATGAATGGGAACCGTTTGTGCCGAAACGCCGATGTAACTTCGGCGGATGCGTCCATCGCGCAGCAAACGGCTGGCCACGAATTTTGCGGTATTGATGCCGATCGCAAAACAGATGCCTTGCGCCGGAAGAATCGTCGCCGTGTTCACACCGATCACCTGGCCGCGCGAATCGACTAAGGGTCCACCGGAATTCCCTGGATTCAAAGCAGCGTCGGTTTGAATGACATCTTCAATCAGCCGCCCTGAGTATGAGCGCAGCGATCGCCCTAGTGCCGAGATCACGCCCGCCGTCACGGTGGATTGAAATCCATACGGATTGCCGATCGCAATCGCCATCTGTCCCGGCCGCAATTGCTGCGAATCGCCCAGGGGGACAGCCTGCAATCCGGAAGCATCAATTCGAATCACGGCAAGGTCAGTCGCGGGATCGTCGCCGATGGTGTGCGCTGGAGCGCGCCGCCCGTCGGGAAGCGTTACCTCGATGCGAGTCGCATCGTGCACAACATGGCTGTTGGTAAGAATCAATCCATCGGGAGTAAAGACAAAGCCAGATCCGCCTCCCCGGCGCTCGCCAGAGCGACCTCGTCCTGAAGGCTGCTTCGGTGCCGCTTGGTGAACTTCGACGTTCACAACCGACGGACTGACGCTTTCAACCGCAGCAGTGACGGCCTGGGAATAAGAGTCAAGCAGGTCAGCATCGCGAGATTCAACCGAGGTACTGCGGCCTGATTCCTCAGGCAAAATTCCGGTCAGAGGTTGGTGCGAGGAAAGTGGTTCCAGGAAGAAGCTATCGAGGCCCATGATGGATAGATGAACATCGATGCAGATTGGATTCCGAGCAATTCGCGGGGGCCTGCCTTCATTCTTGACTGCAAGCTGGCCCGTTTCAATGTTATTTTCTAGTTACGCTCGCGCAATGGTCACTCTCTCCAATCCAATTCTTATAGCGTTTTGTGGGCTGATATTCGCTGTGGGAAGTGTATGGGCGCAAGCTCCGTCTATGCCGCTGGAGAAGAAGGACGCTGGGTATCTGCTGCGTCTGGAACGGGTTCGTTACCAGCAGGGAGTATGTGTCTTGCTGTGGGGGGACGGCCGATATCACCTGGAGCTGCACTCTCCTGAAAACGTGCGAATTTTTGAAGGCACGCTCGATTCCGGCGAGACGCGCAGTCTGGTCGGAATTGTTTCAGGCGATCAGCTTTATCGTCTCGATCAGAGCCAGATCGAAAACCCGTTCCTTCCGACTGGCGATGATCGGGTCATAGTCAGTGTTCTTAGATCGGGCGACAAGTGGCAAATACTTTATTTCCCCGACGCGCCGTCACGCGAACCTTATAGGACATCTCTCAATCCGCTACTGGATTGGCTGGATCGGATGGAAAAACGGAAAGGTCGAAAACTATCGGAGGAACAGGGCCGGAACAACTGTCGCCCCCTGGTCAATCCTGAACTCACATCGCGGCCAGCGCGATAGTTGGATCACAAAGATCACGCACGGCTTACCCCATACGCGTCCAGTACATGGCGCAGGGTAACCATCCCTTCCAACTTGTGTACATCTGCTCGATTGACCACTGGAAGGATATCGATCTGATTCGCGCCCATGCGCTCTAACGCCAGATCCAGGCCCTGGTCGGCGTGCACGTGGGGAAAATTCATCGCATCCAGCAAGTCGCCGAGTTTCTTATCCGCGGCTTGGAGAGCTTCACTTTCAAGTCTAGTAAAGTGGATAACGCCGACCACGCCGCGTTTATCCATCACCAACCAGGTTCGGACTGCGCTGGATTCAACTTGTTCAAGCGCTTCGCGAACCGTGATTTCAGCCGGCAGGAACTGGCTGGCAGTCTGCATAACTCTGGCCACCTGGCGCTGGCCATAGCGCAGGCGCGTCTCTGCCGTCGGCAGGTGGATGCCATCCTGCACCGCCAGTGCCTCGTAAATAGGCTCATGTTGCAGTTTCGAAGAAATATAAAGACTCACCAGATTGGCAATCATCAGCGGGACGATCACCGCGTAGTCTTGCGTCATCTCAAAGATCATCAGGACCGAAGTCATGGGAGCCCGCACGACACCCGCGAAAACAGCGCCCATTCCGACCAGCGCGTAAGCGCCAGGCGTTGCGGTGGAGAGGGGGAAGAAGTGATGCGCTGCCGTACCAACCACGCCTCCTGTCATGGCGCCGATGAACAGGGACGGCCCGAAAATACCTCCGGCGTTGCCCGACGCGTAGCTGGTGGTCACCGCGAACAATTTCAGCACTAAGAGCACCAGCATGATTTTGAACGCCATGTTCCCGTTCAATGCGTCGCCAACAAATCCATATCCCACGCCCATTACCTGGGGGACAAACAAAGCCATGATGCCTACCAGCAGTCCTCCAGCCACCGGTTGGAACCAGACTGTGCTACGCGGAAATCGCAGGAAGCGCGCCCGAATCCCGAGCAGGAGCTTGGTGAAGGCCACGGAAACGAGTCCGCCCGCCACGCCGAGCACCGCATAGATTACGAACTCCGCGGGATGGACCAGTTGGTATTGCGGAACCTTGAAGAGAGGATGATTTCCCAGAAGCATGCGTAGAACGGCCCACGCCGTCGCCGAGGCCATCACCACCGCTCCCATCACGGGTGCGTTCATATCTCCGACGATCTCTTCAAGTGCGAACACCACGGCTGCCATGGGAGTGTTGAACGCCGCCGCGATGGCTGCCGCCGCTCCCACTGGAATCAATTTCCGGATTTGCTGCGGTTGAAGTCCGAGAAAGCGTCCGAGCACGGAACCGATCCCCGCGCCGACTTGCACCGAGGGACCTTCGCGTCCCAGAGGGATTCCGCTGGCTAGCGTTGCCGAGGTACAGAAAAACTTTCCCAGGACTGTGCGCAGCGTGATGCGCCCGTCGCGCGCAAACAGAGCAGCCTTGGTCTGCGGCACGCCGCTACCGCGGGCGTCGGGAAAATAGCGGTACAGCAAGTAGCCGATGCCGAGCGACCCCGCCACCGGGAACAGCACGCGACGCCATGGCGCCGAACCGATCGGATACAGCCTGCCACCCAACCGTTCCGTCAGCAAAATAAAAGCGACCACAGCTAGCCCGGTCAACGCTCCGATCACCAACGCCAATACCAGGAATATCTGCCCTTCGCGCTGGCGCAGTTTGGCTAAGCGAAGTGACAGCGAGGTTCTCCAATCGCCCGGGCTTATCGTCTGAATAGTTTCACTCATTTGAGGGATTACTCTTTCGAGGATAGCGTATTCAATCAGGCCTTAGTGTTGGCAAGAGAGAAGCTATAGGCTACTTCGCTTTGCCAGCGAAGTTGAATAGTCAAAAGGCGGCCCGCACGCGAGCCGCCCATGATGAAGAACGCTCAGCGTTCGAATACGAAGTGATCAACCCTGTTCTGATGCCAGCATTGTTCGTTGTCCTCGGTACAGAATGGCTTTTCCTTACCGTAGCTGACGGTATTGACGCGATCCGCGGGAATGCCCTCTTGCATCAGCGTTCGCTTCACCGATTCCGCCCGGCTGGCTCCGAGGGCGATGTTGTATTCCTCAGACCCGCGGTCGTCGCAGTGTCCTTCCACCATAACTTTGATACTCGGATGCTGCGACAGAAATGCTCCGTCATTCTGGACAGTCGGCGCTTCCGCACCGGGGATGGCGAATTTGTCGTAATCGAAGAACACATCTTTGATGTTCCGGCTGAATAGCTCTTCATCCGTAGGTGCAGGGGCGGCGCTAGCGACGGGAGCGTTGACGGTGACGCGGGCGGAAGCATCGTTGGTTCCTCCCGGGCCTTTGGCAATCAGGTTGTATGTGGTTGATGAATCCGGCGTAATGGACCGGGAGCCGGACGATGGCAGCGTGCCGAGCCCGTTGATCGTAACTTCATTGGCGTTGCTGGTCTGCCATGTCAGCACAGACGCCTGTCCCGGTTGAATCACGCTGGGGTTGGCGGCGAGCGTCGCGGTGGGTGCCGGCGCGGGAGCTGGCGGAGGTGGTGGCGTCACTTTGGCTACCTTCTTCGCGCAACCCGACAACAGCATTGCGGATGCCATCGCCGCAACCAAAGCACATGTTTTCATTTTTTTATGCGTCATTTTATTAGTTCTCCTCATTCGGCAAGAATTGGATTCGCTCCTGAGCGAAAAATTGAAGAAGCTTCGCCGGAGCATAAACAATGTGTAGCCGGACGAAATGCGGCCGGCAACGGTCAAAGAGATTTAGGGATTTGCAATTGCAGCAGTCTTGCGAGGATCAGCAACGGAGGACGAGATTGTGCTCGGGCAAACTGTCCAATCGAAGTTCAGCGCCCGGGAATGACATCCAGGTCAGAACCACTAGCGGCGACATCAGGGCTTTGCTCAGAGAACTTAAGGCGCTCCGCAAAATGGCGGCTCGCAAGCGGGCCGCCGTCCGCGCTGCCTGAAAAGCCGTTGCCGGTCCGTGTACCACTGAATAAGGACCTTGAATGGCAGGGAAGAGAAAAATCATCAGGACGCAGAGCACCGCCATCACAGCCAGTTCGCATCCGATGCGGCCAGAAATCATCGACGTGTACCTATTATATCGGAGAATACCGACGTTTTAATCGCTGAATTCGCGCCTGATGTCGTCAACTAAGGTAACCGTTTCTGCGACGGTTACCAAGCCCCGATTCACTTTATTCGGCTGCCATAAACTTCAGGCAAACCGGCGAGGCCACGCTGAGGTCTGCCCCTAGGCGTTCAGTTTCCCGGAGTTGGGATCGATCCGAAAGACCACGATGTTGCCGCTCTCCTGATTTGCAACGAATAAAAACGAGCCAGTGGGGTCGATTTCAAAGTGTCGAGGCGCTTTGCCTTGAGTAGGGAAGTGATCAATGGCAGTCAGAGTACCTGTGTGCCCGTGCCTTTTTCGATGGAGAAGAGGGCGATGCTGTCATCCCCACGATTCGATGTGTACAGAAATCTTCCATTTGGGTGAATGGCGATTTCGGCTGCATCGTTTTTCCCGGAGAATCCAGATGGAAGCGCGGAGATACGTTGCACGGAGCGAAATTTCTCGTTCGCGTCGTTGGCGAAAACGGTCACGCTGGAATCAAGTTCCCCGAGTACGTACATGAAATTTCCATCGCCCGAAAATGCAACATGGCGCGGACCCGTACCGGGAGCAAGTGTCGCCGAGAAAAATTCACTCGCACCGCCAGCGCCAGAACCCGATTTTGCCGATTCTTCGTGGCCGTCGCTAATCACACCCTTAGTTGCGTCGAATGGATAAATCAAAACGCGGTCCAGTCCCGAGATCGGACACGTATACAAATCGGTTATGTGCCGAGGCTTCGATCCAATGGCTGTGGGGAGCGTCCTGCCGCTCCTTATTAGGGCCGAGCGTGCCGGCATCATGAATCACAGAGCTGGCTTCGCCTAGTCGGCCATCAGCAGCAATTGGCAATGCAGCCACGGTTCCGCCGGTGTAATTCGCCACCAGCAAATATTTCCCGGTCTTATCGAACGAAATGTAGCAAGGATCGGCACCGCGCGAAGCGACGTCGTTCAGCAGCGTCAATTTTCCCGTCTTCCGATTGACCGCGAAAGCGCTCACCCCGCCGCTACTGGCACCTTTATATTTCTGCACTTCATTCACCGCGTAAAAAAATGTCCGGTCGAGTCGATTGCCAGAGAATGAAGGATTCTCCGTTTCCGCTGCCACGCCTAGCGGAGTCAGTTCCCCAGACCCAGCGTCGAAGCTGTAGGCATAAATTCCTTTGCTCTCCTTGCCGGTATAAGTACCGACGTAAAGAAGATATTTGCCCTTAGGAGAATCCTTGGCGGCGGTTACAGTAACCAGCGAAGCGGCGAGAAGCACCCACAAGCAAAAGCGGCGAGAAATTGGCATGGGAGTATGAAAGCGTATTTGAGCGTGGAGCGCAAGGCGCTGCGATCTTATGCTGCCGGTAAATCAAAACCTACCACGGAGGCACGGAGTCACTGAGAAATTCCAAAACATAGGTCTTTTGTGGATATGGGTTTCTTCGTGCCTCTGTGTCTCCGTGGTGGGTTCGCCCGCGACGACAACTCGTTCCTTGATTTGCTCCAACCCTCCCGTAGAGACGGGGCTTGCCCCGTCTCACCTCCGGCGATGCGGTATCCTTCCAAAATGTCTGTGCGGCGAATGCCGACTGGAGACGGCGCTCTAATCCAGATCGTGGACGCCGCGTTAGCCGATGCCGCGCGCCGTAGCGGCGAATGGCTGGTGTGCCGTCCCGGCTGCACGCAATGCTGCGTCGGCGTCTTTGCCATCAATCAACTGGATGCAGCCCGTTTGCAGCAAGGTTTAGCTGACCTCGAACAGACAGACCCGCAACGGGCGCGGAAAATTCGCCAGCGCGCTCGAAAGTCGATACAGCGTTTGTCGGCGGAGTTTCCAGGCGACCCGAAAACTGGCGTTCTCGACGAAAGCCCGGAGGCCGAAGAGCGCTTCGCGGAATTCGGAAACGACGAAATGTGTCCCGTACTCGATCCTGCGACCGGACTATGCGAACTCTACGATTCCCGGCCGATGACCTGCCGAACCTTTGGTCCTCCTGTGCGATCGGAAGATGGGTTGGGAGTGTGCGAATTATGCTTTCACGGTGCCAGCGATGCGCAAATTGCACCTTGCGAGATGGTCGTGGATCCAGACGACATGGAAGGGAAGTTGTTGGCGAAACTTGAGAAGACTGAAGGTCCGCGTGGGCGAACCATAGTTGCCTTCGCTGTGAAGTAAGCTTCCTGAATTGCGCGCGAACTCCCGAACCGCACAACCCGCCTACTGTTCATCGTTAATGAACCTTTAATCTGCGTTCGGTAACTTAAGACACCTTCCGCATTCTCAACGAAAGTGCTAATTTCGTGCTGCGATCACTCGCACACTTTATGCAGGCTCACGAATACGATCTCGTAGTCATCGGTAGCGGTCCGGCGGGGCAAAAGGGCGCGATTTGCGCAGCCAAAATGCGCAAGAAAGTCGCGATCATTGACCGGCAGCACACCATGGGTGGAGTCTGCGTTCATACCGGAACGATCCCCAGCAAGGTCATGCGCGAGGCGGTCCTCTACCTGAGCGGATTGCGGCAGCGTTCGTTCTACGGGCGCGGTTACGTCGTAAAAGACCGGATCGCCATGTCCGATCTGGTGCTGCGGGCAAACGCCGTGATGACCCGGGAGGTGGATGTGATCAAGGCGCAGCTGCGCCGGAATTACGTTACCGCGTACGAAGGGAACGCCCACTTTTCCGATCCTCATACGATTGAGATTGCGAACGACGATGGCGTGCAGCAAGTTCGCGGAGAAAATATTCTGATCGCTTGCGGCACGCGCCCGGCGCACATCGAAGGTATTCCGGTGGACGGCAAGCGCATCTTCGATTCCGATCAGGTGCACTGCCTGGAGGAGATTCCACGCGAGCTGATCGTTGTCGGCGCGGGGATTATTGGCCTCGAATACGCATCGATGTTCGCCGCGCTGGGCGTAAAGGTGATTCTGCTTGACCAGCGCCCCTCTTTGCTCGATTTTGTCGATCGGGAAGTCATCGAAAGCCTGTGCTTCCAGTTACGCCAACTGGGCACCGTTTTTCGGCTCGGAGAGAAAGTCGTTTCGGTCGGCCTCGACGAAGAGCGCGACAAAGTTTTTGCGACCCTGGAGAGCGGTAAGAAGGTTCGCGCGCAGGCGCTGCTCTACACCATCGGACGGCAGGCGAACAGTGACAAAATGAAAATCGAAGCTGCGGGCCTGGCGGCCGACGCGCGCGGCAAGCTGGCAGTAAATGAACACTTTCAGACATCGGCTCCGCACATCTATGCGGCAGGGGACGTCATCGGATTCCCCGCGCTGGCCAGCACTTCGATGGAACAGGGCCGGCTGTCGGCTTGTCACATGTTCGGCCAGCCCAGCCGGTTGCTGCCGAATCTGATTCCCTACGGCATCTATACCATCCCTGAAATTTCCATGGTGGGCTCGACCGAAGAAGAGTTGACGCGCACCAAAACTCCATACGAGAGCGGATTGGCGCGCTACTCAGAGCTGGCCAAAGGCCAGATGCTGGGCGACGATCAGGGCCTGCTGAAGATTCTGTTTGACCCGGACACGCTCAAGTTGCTGGGCGTGCACATCATCGGAGACCGGGCGGCGGAGATTGTCCACATTGGACAAGTCGTGCTGACCATGGGCGCAACCATCGAATATTTCCGCGACACGGTATTCAACTACCCCACGCTCGCGGAAGCCTATAAAGTGGCGGCCCTGGATGGCCTGAATAAGCTCTAAACGAATCTTCACTTCGGACTGCTCTCGGCCAGATACCAGCGTCGCAGGGCCACCACCGACCAGATGGCTTCGACCACTCCAAAGGGCCACGCGCCTTGCAGAAAACCGTACGCCGAGCCGAGCAAGCAAGCGCCTGCGAATGCCAGGATGAACCACCGGCTGCGATTCTCCAATGCATACGTGACCAACATCGCGGTCACCGCGAACAATCCGAATAAGGTAAGTCGATTCACCTCGTCGTGTCCTTCTGGCTATCAGGCCGATTCCCGGAAAGCAGAATTAGCGCGCACCCTGCTCGAAGCCGATCCGATTAGTGCAAGCCATTCATTCTTTTAGACTCTCACGTTCATTGAGCCGGGGATACGGTACAATCACTGGCGCTTTTGACAGTCGGCAAAAGTTTGCAACCAAATTATATTTACCCATCACTTCGTTTAAGGAGGCAGTATGAGTTTATCGAAACGAGCAGTCGCGGAATTTTTCGGGACATTTTGGCTGGTGTTTGGCGGATGTGGCGCCGCAGTGCTGGATGCGGCATTCCCCCAGTTGGGTATCGGATTTCTAGGCGTGGCCCTGGCCTTCGGCCTGACCGTGCTAACGATGGCATTCGCCATCGGGCACATTTCAGGATGCCATCTGAATCCCGCAGTTTCGGCGGGACTGGTGGTAGGGAAGCGATTTCCAGCATCGGATTTGTTGCCCTACGTGATAGCACAGGTTCTCGGCGGGATCGCCGGCGCCGGCACGCTCTATCTGATCGCAAGTGGGAAAGAAGGCTTTAGCCTGAGCGGCGGATTTGCCTCGAATGGATACGCGGCACACTCCCCCGGCGGTTATTCGATGATTTCGTGCCTGGTAGCGGAAGTCGTTCTGACATTTTTCTTTTTGATGATCATCATGGGGTCGACCGACAAAAGGGGAGTTCCGGCGGGATTCGCTCCGATCGCAATCGGCTTCGGACTGACCCTGATTCACCTGATTGGAATTCCGGTAACGAATTTGTCGGTGAATCCGGCGCGTAGTACCGGCCCGGCAATCTTTGCCGGCGGATGGGCAGTCTCGCAGCTATGGCTTTTCTGGCTGGCTCCAATTGTTGGTGGATCGCTAGCCGGCGGATTCTATCGCGCCATGTTTGGAGAATAGGCGTTCGAGAGCATGCGGAAGTAAAAGAAAAAACCCTGCTCCGGCAGCTTCCAGGTCTGTCGGAGCAGGGCTCGCATACTGAGGAAAGCCGATTTTTATTAATTAGGCGTTGTAAACCTGCTCGTGCTGGCGCGCTTCGTACCATAGTGCCAGTTCGACCCGGTTCCACAATCCCAACTTGTCGTAAATCAACCGCAGATAGTTCTTTACTACGTGCTCGGTGGTTCCGATGGAATCGGCGATCTCCCGGTTCTTGCAGCCCTCGGCTACGCGTTGAATGATGAGCTGTTCACGTTCGCTGGGCCCACGCCGGTTTGCTGTTTCTCCAACCATAATTGCCTCCGATAGAGTAAAGTCGCGAGTTTGACACGCTTGATGCCGCCCTTAATTCCAAACCGCAGAAACATGCGGTTGAAATGGGCCTTCACGGTTCGCTCGGCAATGTGAAGATCGCGAGCGATTTCCGAGTTGTCACAGCCCTGAAGAAGCAGATCGATAATCTGCCTTTCCCTGGGCCCCACTTGTTTGAACTGTTCTTCCATAGGTTGCTGGCACCTTGTCCGACGCGTCGTGGCTGCGGAAGTGGCGCGAAACCCAAGCCCCGCGGCACATCTGGATTCGGGTCTTTACGTCTCATTTTGCAACTACGCGGCCAAATGGCCGTCCGACCTGTGAATCGACGGTTAAAACTCCAAAGAATGCGATTTTCCCCACAAAAAGCCATTACCAGGGTCATGTCCCACCCACAAATACAGGAGTTTTACTCAGCTTCTAAGGTGAACTACCTAGTATAAACTTCAGCCGGATCTACAGTCCTACGTGCATGATTTACACGGAAGTACATCGCTCACCGGCTAGTCCCGAGTCCCCTATAATGGAGTGTGGACTTCAAGCTGGTAAGCACATATAAGCCCCAAGGCGACCAGGGACGGGCCATCGAAGCCCTCACCCGGGGTGTCTTTGACCGCGACCAACACCAGGTCCTGCTGGGGGTCACCGGATCGGGCAAGACCTACACGGCCGCCAAGGTTATCGAGGCCGCCAACCGTCCCGCTCTGGTCATGGCCCACAACAAGACCCTGGCCGCTCAGCTCTATCACGAATTCAAGAGCTTCTTTCCGCACAATGCGGTCGAATACTTCGTTTCCTACTACGACTACTACCAGCCAGAGGCCTACGTCCCCGCCGCCGATCTTTATATCGAAAAGGAATCCACCATCAACGACGAGTTGGACAAATTGCGGCTCTCCGCGACGCGGTCGCTTTTTGAGCGGCGCGATTGTCTCATTGTGGCATCGGTGAGCTGCATTTATGGCTTGGGATCTCCCGAGGCCTACTACGGCATGATGCTCTTCCTCGAAAAGGGACAGAAGATCAAACGTGGTGATATCACGCGCAAGCTGGTCGACATTCTTTATGAGCGGACGGAAGGCGAGTTTCGGCGCGGGACTTTTCGAGTCCGCGGGGACGTCATCGAAATTTATCCCACGTATGACGACAATGCGTATCGCGTCGAAATGTTCGGCGACGAAGTGGAGTCGCTTTCGCAGATCGATCCTCTCTTTGGGACGGTCAAGCAGCGCTACATGCGGCTGCCGATTTATCCCAAGACGCACTATGTAATGAAAGAAGAGACTAAGGCGTCAGCGGTCGCGTCGATCAAGGCCGAGTTGGCCTGGTGGGAAGCGGAACTCGAGAAGCAGGGAAGAGTCGTTGAGGCGCAGCGCATTCATCAGCGCGTGATGTATGACCTGGAAATGATCAAAGCCATGGGCTACTGCCATGGCATCGAAAACTACTCCCGCCACTTCACCGGACGCCTTCCCGGAGAGCCGCCGCCGACGCTGCTTGATTATTTTCCGCGCGACTTTCTGATGTTCATCGACGAGTCGCATCAGACCGTGCCGCAGCTCCACGGCATGTATCACGGTGACCGCTCGCGCAAACAGACGCTGGTCGAATACGGATTCCGCATGCCTTCGGCGTTAGACAATCGTCCGCTGACGTTCGAGGAGTTTGAGCATCGCACCAACCAGCTCGTCTATGTCTCCGCGACGCCCGGTCCTTATGAATTGACGAAATCGGCTGGAGTGGTCGTGGAACAGATCATCCGGCCGACTGGATTGATCGATCCGCCGGTCGAGATTCGCCCGGTGAAAGGACAAATTGACGACCTGCTGCATATGATCCGCGACCGCGTTGCCCGTAACGAGCGCGTGCTGGTCACGACGCTAACCAAGCGCATGTCGGAGGATTTGGCCGAGTATTACAGCGAAGTAGGGGTGAAGTGCCGCTACATGCACTCCGAAATCGAAACGCTGGAGCGGGTGAAGATTCTGCGCGACCTACGCAAAGGCGAGTTTGATGTATTGATCGGCATCAATCTTCTGCGCGAAGGCCTCGACCTTCCTGAAGTTTCGCTGGTAGCAATTCTCGACGCCGATAAAGAAGGCTTCCTGCGCTCCGCCGGATCGCTGATCCAGACCATAGGACGCTGCGCCCGCAATCTGAACGGCCGGGCGATTCTCTACGCGGATCGCATGACCGACTCGATGAAAAAAGCGCTCGATGAAACCAACCGTCGCCGCGCCATTCAGGAGGCCTATAACAAAGAAAACGGAATCACTCCCGAATCGATTATTCGTCCGCTCGACATGACGCTGGTCGCCATCGTCGGCGCGGATTATGCCGATCTGACCGACACGACGGCCGAAGGCATTCCGGAGATGAAGTCACAGGAAGAGTTGAACTCCTATATTGCCAAGTTAGAGAGCGATATGCGCGAGGCCGCGAAGCGGTTTGAGTTTGAGAAGGCGGCCAAGTTAAGGGACGTCATCAAAGAACTAAGGACTAAGGAATTTTTATTTGCTTAAGATTGGATTGGTTATGGCAATCGAGCCCGATTGTTACCCAGCCTTCATCGCTCGCGGCGCTATGGCCTCCTAGAGGCGAAAAAAACTTAACCTCGTGATCTTTTAGAATCATCGACTTACGGGAAAATTCCTTCCAAATCTTTGAGTCTAAAGGGCAATTTCGCAAAATCTTGCGGAATAAGGAGTTACAAGATCCGTTCCCTTTTTGACCCTGCTCCGGATCAGGATTTCGGCGGCATTTTCACGCCGACTTTCAAGGTGTGTCGATTCTCGACTTACACTTCTCGAAGCTTCTTTAACCAACTTCTACTTTCGCAGCGCCGCAGTTTTTAAGTCAAGGACTATTGTGGAAAAATGGCCGCGTTCTCCCAATTTGGGAATGGGCCAGCGCATAGTTAGTGCGATGGTGATTTTGCAACAGCTTCGGCTCAAGTGGGACTTGGGTGGTTAAGGTTTGTTGGCAGGATCTTCCTCAGCTCCGAACAGGCGAGCGTTCCACTCGGCAGGTGTGTGCTGGTAATAATACGAAACTTGAGCGTGTGCGATGCCTAAATTGTAACCTCGAGTCACAACGATTTTGAGAAAGTCATGATCTCTCACTGTCGGATCTTGATTGATGATTCGCTTCCCGACCTGATCGGCGAACGCCTGTTTATCAGCCCAATTGTCCTTGATGTTTCCCACACCATTACTGGTGAATACCTGTTTATCTCGCGACTGCCCACTCCAGTAAACATTTATTACCAGTATCTTTTTCTTCTCTCCGCTCCCGTAATTGGTCTGATTCAAGTCCTGGACCCCAGCTGCCTGAACGCCTTCCATGCCCTCCACCGCGCGGACATCAATAAGCAACTGGGGGAAGGGGCCCCATTGCGCGAGCTTGTCGCGAGAACACCTGTACCCAGAAAGTAGACGATTAGCAGCAAACCGAGAATTGCCCAGTGAACTCGCCAAATCGGCTCTATCTGGAGCAGGCCATCCTTACTCGCTTCGGCAACGTAACTGCCGACTGCGAGGTCGTGAATTCCTTGTCTCGTGTGCCTATTGAAGAGCACAAGGTATAGAGTTGCTCCGCCGAGTCCGAAAACTATGATAGAAACCAGAGTAGTAACCACCCACGGTGTCCTCGTCGATGGAAGCAACAACTCGTTAAGGAAATATGGAACCGCGAACACCGTATAACGAACCGTAGACCTCCAAAAAGAAATCGGGGCCCCGTTCTTGCCAATCAATTGCACATGCAGCAACCGCTTACCAAGTGTCTGTCCATTGCCCACATTGCTATCGAGAATTGCAAAATAAGGGAGAGCCAAACAAAACCCGACCAGTGGCCCCCAAGAACCTAAGCGTGAAAATGTCTCAAAGAATGGCACTGTAATCGCGAATCCGACTAAGCCAACGATTACTCCGTCAATGGCAAATGCTGCGACTCGCCGCCAGAGCGCACCAATGGCTCGGTCGGACGGCGGAACCTTGTCTGGTGCTAATGGATCGCTTGCAGTGGGAGGAGCGAGAGCGCTCAAGATGTCCTCATCAAATGATGGAATCTTTCATAAGTCGTCTGGATTCTCACAGAAGGACCCGTCCACTGCAAGTGAAACGCGTTATTGTTGGACACAGCGTTAGCACTCATTGACCTCGGACAGCCGTAGCTGGCGGCTGAGCGACGAGCCGGGCTCGGTGGTGTCATGGGCAACTAGCGTGATCGAGAAATTGAGTCAACTATCGCTTGCGCCGTGTGCCCGAGGCCGGGGATAATCCCTTCTTCATGCGCGGAGTATTCCAAATTTTTGTTTTGTTCATCTTCTCTGCGTGGGCAGCGGCCCAGCCCGCTCCACGAGCATCGGCTGTTGGAGGGGTCGCCCAGGTAAAGGCGCAAGAGGAGGCGCTTCGACAAGCGCAGTTGAAATACGACTTGGGCACAGCCAAATCAATTCTCGCGGACGAATTCGTGGGCACTTGGGACCATGGCGAGCAAGTCGACAAGGACCACTTCCTGGCGTTGATTGGCGACAAGGACGACCCGCTCGAATTGCTGGACTATGGCGAGATGAAGATTCGAGTTTATGGCGAGACTGCTGTCGTGTGGTCGACCATCCACGAGAGAGCTGTGTACGGCGGGAGGATCGACGAGTCTCGCGGGCGCCGCACGGCAGTGTGGGTGAAGCGTGACGGGAACTGGCAGTGCCTCACGATTCACACATCCCCGTTTGCAGAAAAAGCCCACCAACAAGAATAAGAATGTCGTCACGACGGATCTGGGTCGTGGATGGGTTGTGGGGTGATGATCAGGGTCAGTTAGTGCAATCGCGATGTTTCAATAGCTAGCGAGTGGTAGCTATCAGCGATGCGAATAGCAGCCGATTAGCGCGGGCTCTTCGACGTACTTCGCTATGTTCGCACGAATCTCGGAAGCACTTTGAATCATCAGTTATTAGCGAGACTCGCCTTTTTTAAGCTGGGCGAAGATTAGGAGCGTGTCATGCCTATCCCTCTGATCTGGGGCATAAGTGTCGCCTTCGGTTTTGTTGCATGGAGCGTTTTCGCCGCCCAATACATTTGGCCGGCGATAAGCAAACGGGAACGCGCAGAAGCGCTAAGACCGATCCTCATGCTGCACGGCTTCCGGTATATCGGTCTCGCTATCCTGATCCCCGGAGTTGTTTCGCCGCAATTGCCCTCCACCGCATTCGCACGCGGACTCGGCTATGGTGATCTGGCAACCGCGACCCTGGCCCTCATCGCCCTCGCGGCCCTGAGGACCAGATGGGCCGAACCTCTGGTCTGGATCTTCAACATTTTTGGGACTGCCGACCTGCTGAATGCGTTTTATCGGGGTGCCCGCATATCGCTTGCGAACACGCCGGGATTGCTAGGCGCGGATTTTTTCATACCAGTCTTTGGGGTCCCTCTCCTACTGGTCACCCATTTTCTGGCGTTCAGGTTGCTCATGCGGAAAGAGGCGGCCGTACCCGTGCATATTGTGCGCCGTACAGCCTAAGTCGGCACGCGCGCATTGGCATTGCGCTCGCCACACTCGTAATCCGGCCACGGGTCAATAAGTGTAACGGCGATTTTTCGTCAATGACCGACGGGGCTGGACTGCAGACCCTTCCGGGGCAGCTCTTTTTGCCAGTTATCCAGTCGCTTTTTTGCGTATCCGGCTATCGTTGGGTTGCTGCAGTCCGCGAGGCGCGTAAGGGCTTGATGAGTTGCATGGCTCGAAAACGCCGTTTGTTCCAATGCATCAACTGCATCTGGGCTGCGCAATTGTTGAAGGTAACGTACCACATCTTCGTGGCGCTGGTGCCATGAAGCCTCAGCCAGAAGTATGAGAGCCGGAGCATGTATCGGATGCAGAGAGAATGCTCCACAGATTGCGGACTCAGCCAGTTCTGGATTCCGTAAGCGGTTTGCAGAGTCAAGACGTCGAGCCGCCTCGATTTGCGACTTCTGTCGGCGGGAGTTCCATTTCGCCAGTATAGTTGACGAAACCAGCCGTTTCACTCACAACCCCGTAGTTGGTAAAATGGCGATGTCACGCCAACAATAGCTCACCCCGTCTGGATTTCTCTGAAAAATCTACAGAAACCAATGGGTTACCGAAGTGAATAGCCTCTCCGACGTATGACGGTGTCAAATAACAATACGGTGTCAGTTGGTGCAGAGACCGTGGAATGAAAGCCAAGATCATTGCCGCTGTTCTCTTCGTCTGTTCATCAATAATCATCGCCTATTTGCTTCTAGTTCTCCCACAGGACAATCGGCCTGTTGCGTTCCCGATGGCAGCAAGTGCATTCGGATTCGTGGCAGCAGCCTTGGTGATCTTTGTGAAGCCAAGAGTCGGTTATCTCGGCGGGTTATTGGCGGGGCCGCTTGCCCTGCACTGGTTCTCGCGAATCGAATTTTGGAACTTTCCTCCCCTCAATTCTTGGATTCTGCTCAATCTGCCGGACGGCAATCCTGAAGCTTCCATAGCAAAAGTGAGGATCTTTTTTGTCGCTTTGGTTGTAGCTTCAACAGCGTGCGCCGTGACACGTCTTCTTCCAACCCACTGGACACTGCGGAGGATACCTGTTCGTGACCGAACATGGCCAGCATTTGTCGCCGGTTTTGCTGTCCTTGTTTTTTGGTACGGAGTTTCAGCGAGACCCTTTCGTATTCCTTACATTGTGGATGCTGTTCAGCCTGAATTGACGGTACTGCATGTGCAAAAGAACGGAGTTCAATTTCATGAGTCCGCCGTCACTGTTTACAGGGATGGGAAGTTCTACGTCACCCGAAACGACAGGCGCTTGTTCCACTACCGGTTTGAAGTGCGCGAAGTTCAAGGTGTGCTGCCGCAGACAATGACTATGCAAGTCCGTCAGCTAGTGCAATCCCCGCAGATCAGAGATTTGCGTACGTTCCCCGCCACCGCTCTGCGGAGCCGGACGGCGGAGGGTTGGTACATTCGCACAAGCCGAGGCATCGCTGCCTTCACTAGTGAATTCGGGACGGAACCTCCAAGCGAAATAGTCGATCTATTCCGTAATTTGCAGTCCTCCACACCAGCAGAGAGCAACCTTGGAACGTTGAAGGATGTGTGTCTCGGCTTTTGCTACGATCCTCTCGCAGGATTGGGTCTTCTCTATATGAACGACCGCTGCAAAGGGCAAGACGGAACGCGCTGCCAGTGACTGTTGTAAACCGTTAGCACCAATTGATCCCTGACGACCTATAGTTGGTAAAGATATCGCAGAGGCGGGCTGGTGGATCGAATCCCCAAAACAACCTGCTGTGCGTGGAAGATCCGCCCAGGCGATATGCGAGATTTGCCACAATGATGCAACGGGGTTATAAACGTCGGACAGGGCCCAGCATCACCCAGGGCAAGGAGGAACAATGATGCGCACGTTCGCTATCTGCGTTTTGCTAGTCATCCAATTGACGCTCCGAGGCGTCAGCCAGCAGGTGTCCTCGACCGATAAACGGTCCGAAGTCATTTGTACGTTTGCAGATGGCAAGCAAATGAAGGTCGAATACAACATGCCGCCTGCGAAGCGCGATGAAGGGTTTCATAAGGGGAAACTTTGGGAACCCAGTGGTTCGCCGATGTTCTTATTTACAGAGACTCCGCTAACCCTTGGCGGCGCTGTGATTCCGGACGGAGCGTGCAGTCTGTACGTCATCCCAGAAAAACGGCAGTGGACTTTAGTCGTGAACAGGAATGTCACGCCCGGAAGTAAGTACGACGAGAAGCAAGATCTAGCGCGGGCTCCGATGGAAATTGGGGAAAGTGACGTTTCGGTAGAGCAGCTTCAGGTCGCACTTGCCCACATGGCGCCGAAGCAGTGCAATCTGCGGATGTATTACGAAAAAACCGGGGCGTGGGCGGAATTCCACGAGAAATGAAGCGAAACAGCTTTAGCCTGCTGGTGCAGGGCTTAACGATCGGACCACTGCTAAGGTGGTTAAGATTTTTGCAGTCCTCGGTCTAGAAATAGTTGGCTATCGCGCTGCGTTTGTCTTTTCAGAATACCCAGGGAAGAAAGATCGGAGTGCGATTCCTGTATATCTCGAACTCCGGACCGAAGTGTGTCGCGAGTAAAGTCTCTTCCTTCTGGATCCGATCCCAAACGAACAACGCTGCCAGAAGCAAGATCGGAAACGCGAGGTAACTGGCGAATACCAGCGCAAATCCGGCAGGCGCCAATAACAGGCTGAGGTATAGGGGATGTCGAATGTTTGCATAAATGCCATGCCGAATCAGTCGATGGTTCGGTTGCAGTGTCACATACGCGCTAAAATTTCGGCCTAGCGTTTTCAGCGCCAACAAGCGCACGATAATACCGATACAGCAAGACGCCAGACCCAAATAACGCCAGGGTTCATGGCTGAATGTCAGGATGTTTCTGCGATCCGAGAACGGCAAAAACCAGAGCAGGAATAGCGACGAGATCAATAGAACTCCCAGTTCGAGGCGCTGGCTGCCGACCGGTGCTGAGCCTCTTCGGAGTGGATTCAAATCCAACCGGAGGAGAACCGCAGCCAGTGCTCCGGCGATAACGGCCGCTGCCAATCCGCATCGTGCTGGGCTCAGGCAAAACTGCGATAAATGATCAAAGCCCCAACCGAACAAGACGAGCAGAACAGCAGGAAGTAGTTGAACAGTTAGCACAGAAACAGATCGAAGCATGAGTAGATCGCGGCACTGTCCAGGTAGCATACAAGAATGCGGGGGTTACCGTTGTTTAAAGGCGTTTACCCTCAGACGCTCGACCGAAATGAGGTCAACTGGGATTTCCCTCGACCACCGATAGGAGTCTTGTTTGAGCGGCGTGCTACGATTCCACCGTGTTCAACCTTGGCAGTCCGAAAACAGGGGGCGACTGGATCGTCCATATTGCGGCGGCTGTTGTTGCAATATTTCTGGTGTGGTGGATGCTGCGGGTTTATGTGCTGTAGTGGCGGTTCGGTTCAAGGAGTGGAATGGGGACTTTGCAACAGTTAACGCTTGACTGTGCCACGGCTCACAATCACCTGTCCCACGTAGTGAGTAGCGATGACCAGCAGCAGCGCCGCTACGCACAATGCGGCGAACACGATTGGCCAATGCAGAATGTTCTGAGCGCGGATTATCGTCCAGTAGGGCGAGGTCTGGGGCGATGGTCCCTCAACAGAGTCGTTGTAATATTGGACCCGAAAATAGTTGAGCGTAAGCCACGTTGCCGTGAGGAGAACGAGCGCGACCACGCTGGCACCAAAAGCGACAGATATTTTTCGCTGCAACATTGCACGAGTCGCGCTGCCAATCAAGACGGGTGACCCATCCTTGTACCTTTGCAGCGTGCGATGCCGCTTATAGCGTATTCGTTAGTGAATCAACAGGTGGCGCATCGTCCAGGGTGCGGCGGGGTAAGAGCAAAATCCCATTGTGTAGGTAGTTGTGGTTTCCACCCCTTCGGCTTCGCTCAGGGCAGGCTCTAACGTCGAAGTGCACGACGTTAGGATGGGCCACCCACCGTCACAAACAGACGGTGGCAGTTACGGGCCGAATCTTTTCCAATCCATCTTTCTTATCTGGCGTGCGCCCAAGTCCCGTGCGCCGGTCAGGACCATAACACAGGCGACAACTGCCACGATAGTCCAGGTGCGTCCCCATTTGCGTTCTTCTATCCAGACAAAAGCGGCTAGAGCGAGGCCGACTACGGCGATCCAAGAGAGGAAATAGAACCAGATTGAAGAGACGGGCCAGTGACCCGTTTGGTCGCGGAACGCTTTCCAGACTCTGTACCTGTGACGGACATAGGCGAACGCGCTCCTTATGTCACGACCGCCATAGGATGAATAGAACTCAGGCTCTTGCCATCCGACGAAGTGCCGCATGTCGCGCTCGTACTTCGCCGTAGCCACCTGCTTGCCAAGTGGCCCTTTCTCCTCGCGTGCGGCCAGTATGTCGAGCCTCTTCTTTATCCGCTCGGCATTCGCTTTTTTCAGTCCACGCCTCTGTATTTCACTCTCCAACGCAATGGCGGCTTCTGGAACGAGCGTGTTTCGGTCTATCCACAGGCACAGCAGCTGATCGTCGCCCAACTGAGAGTAGTTCGCCGTGAACTCGGAGATGTCCATACTTAAGATCATAAATCCCATGGTTCTTGGCGGTTGTGGTTCCCACCCCTTCGGCTTCGCTCAGGGCAGGCTCTAACGTCGAAGTGCATGACGTTAGGATGGGCCACGCACGGTAGCATCAGAAAATCCTCAAATCGGTTTGTGTTTTATAATTGCAACTGAGTTTCAACTGATAGGAAGGTTTGCGCCATGCCATTTCCCCAAACCGAGGCTCCGGGACGCCTGCAGGCGGAGCTTATGTCCCGCGGCCTGCGCATGACTCATCAGCGGCGAACCATTCTTGGTGTGGTGGAGACGGCGAAGCAGCATCTGGATGCGAGTCAGATCCTGCGTAAAGCACGCAAAGTCGATCCGCAGATCGATCGCGTAACCGTGTATCGCACGCTGAACCTGCTGAAACGCTATGGCTTGGTCGATGAGCTTGATTTGATGCACATGCAGGGAGAAAAACATTTTTATGAACGACGTCCTCAGCGGGATCACATCCACATGGCGTGCCTTCGCTGTGGAAAAATCTCGGAATTTGAAAGCGATCTTTTCGACCGCCTTAAGGGCCAAATCCAGCGTGAATGCCGGTTCCACATCGCGGTGAGCCGCCTGGAGGTTGGCGGCTACTGTTCGGATTGCCGCAATCCTCCTGTCGCCTGACTACTATCGCGTTGCAACTGGTTGCAGGCTTGTTGAAACACAAAGTGCGGATCAAGTATTGACCAAACAGATTGTGCCCACTAGCATCACTCCTGTCGTTGTTGCAACACAGTTGCAACTAGGGTCGCAACAACCCAAATAATCTCGTTACGAGCGCAAATGCTGAGGTGACATGAAAAGCGGAATCGCGGTACTGGTCTTTATCGTGTCACTGGCAGCGGGCATCTGCCGGGCGCAGGAGCCTCCTTACTTTGTGACCTATTCGCATAGTTTGGAGGAGCCCGGAAATCTGGAGATCTCTCTTAAAGGAGTCCAGGGGTCGCCAAAGTATGCCAATCCTTTTGTCAGTGAGACGCTGGAGCTGGAATATGGCGTCCAGGGCTGGTGGACGACCGAGCTGTATCTGGCGGGGCAGCATACTTCCAACGACAGCACGATCTTCACCGGGTATCGCTGGGAAAATCGCTTTCGTCCGCTGTTGCGCGAGCACTTTATCAATCCGGTGCTTTATGTGGAATTCGAACACGTCAGTCGAGCCGACAAGGGTCTGCTTGAGGTCGTCGGCCATGACAGCATCGCGGACTTCCTGCTGACGAACGCTCAGGCACGCACGGAAGTAGAAAAATCGTTAGAGATGAAGCTGATTCTCTCGAGCAACACGCACGGCTGGAATATCTCCGAAAATTTCATAACAGAAAAAGATCTGAACGAGCCCGAGCCCTGGGAATTTGGTTATGCCTTCGGGGTTAGCCGGCCGCTTGCGCTTGCCGCTAAGGGGCGCTCATGTGTCTTTTGCCGGGAAAACTTTAGCGCGGGAGCCGAGATCTATGGCGGCCTGGGCACGACGGACGGTTTCGGATTAAAGGCGACGTCGCATTACGCTGGTCCCATCGTCGGGTTTAACATTCCGAATGGGCCAACCATTAATTTCTCGCCGAACTTTGGACTGAACGACAACAGTATTGGCGTGATCTACCGCTTTACGGTCTCCTACGAAATTCAGCAGGTATTCGGCCTTTTCCATCGGAGCTCACGATGAAGCGCGGACGGCGATACTGGGCGTGTTTAATTCTTTGCACCGTGGCGTGGGGTGCGACGAAGTATGGTGGTTGGCTGCCACATGTTCCCGACGCCGACCGCAAGAAAGTCAATCCTTATGCTGGCCAAAGCGAGGCCATCGCTGCCGGATCGAAACTGTTTGCGGATCATTGCGCCAAATGTCATGGCGCTGACGCTCTAGGTTCAAAGAAAAAGCCCAGTCTCCGTGCGGCGGAAGTACAACAGGCCTCCGACGGCGAAATCTTCTGGCTGGTGAAAAACGGGGATTTGCTGCATGGCATGCCGTCGTGGAGTGCCATTCCCGAACCTTCACGGTGGCAGATCATCGCGTACGTAAAGAGTCTGGGCGTAAGCCCCACGGAATCCACGGCGACACAGGAATCACCGAAATGAGAAGCACTCGCAACCATAATTTCGTAACGCTGCTGCTGAGTTATGTGGCGGTTGTCTTGCTGACTAGTTGTGGCGCCAGCAAGGCACCCGATTTCCCGACCGATGTTGATGTCACTCCAGCTTTGGACTCGATCGGCGAGCGCCTGTTTCTCGATCCCCGCTTCGCGCAGTATTTCGCGACCCACATGACCGGCGTGAATCTACCCCTCGCAGTTGGCGACCCCGTGGTGGCGCAGGTGAATACGATGAATGGGACGCTGCCGGGGCCCTTCGCCGGCCAATCGATGAATTGCCGGTCCTGTCATTTTGTAACCGAATTCCAGGGAGTATCGGGCGCGGGGAATCGCACGTATTCCGACTTTACGACGCGCAGTCCGATTCCTCTGCCCATGAACGGGTACACGCTGACTCCACGCAATTCCATGCACATGGTGGGCTCGCTGCAACCTCATCCCGGGCCTACGTTCCTGCATTTCGATGGAGAATTCGCGACCCCAGAAGACTTGGTCAAAGCCACCATAACCGGCCGTAATTTCGGCTGGGCTCCGGATCAGTATCAGCAGGCATTGGCGAACGTCGCGCTCATCGTCCGCGGGGATGACGGCAATAGCCAATTGGCGATCGACCGGACCAACGGACTGTCGTATGGCACGCTGTTCCTCGGGAAGGATCCGAAGATTACGTCCGACCTGCTTATTCCGGTTGCCGATCGCATCGACGTGAATACGGCAACGCCCGACCAGATTCTGAATCTGGTCGCCAAGTGCATCAGCACCTACATGGGCGATCTGCTGTTTTCACAGGACGAATTCGGTCGCTACATTGGTTCGCCCTACGATGTTTTTCTGCGCATCAATCATTTGCCGCTGCAGCCCAACGCCGGGGAGAGCATTCCGCAATACAATCAGCGGCTCGCAGGGATTATCAACGGGCTGAGTAATCCGATCTGGGTAGATGGGTCTTATGGTTCGTTCCAATATCACGCCCAGCCGTTTGCCTTTGGCCCCACCGAGCTTGCCGGCCTTAAGATTTTTCTTAAAGTTGCCACGTCAGCGACCGATGGTTCTCAGCACGCGGGCAATTGTGCGTCCTGCCACCAGGCTCCTAACTTCAGCGATTTTCTGTTCCATAACACAGGCGCTTCCCAAGAAGAATACGACGCCGTGCATGGCGCTGGCGCGTTTGTGAATCTCAGTATCCCTTCGCTTGGAATTCGGAGCGCGAACTTCGACCTTTACTTACCGGCTTCGACGAATCATCCCAATGCCGCTGAGCCGTTTCGGCGCGCGGCCGATCCGAAGAATGCCATCTATGCGGATTTGGGACTGTGGAATGTTTATCTGAATCCGGACATACCCAATCCGCAAGCCAACCTGAAATCGGTTGTCTGCGCTGCCGGAGAAAATTGCTCCACGGATCAGGGTTTAGGCAACACCATCGCGCGTTTCAAGACGCCCATTCTGCGCGACCTGGAAGATTCCAGCCCTTATTTCCATAACGGAAGCAAACAGCAATTGCAGGATGTAATCCAGTTCTACATCAACAGCTCGCAATTGGCGCGGATGGGACTGCTCCGCAATCCTCCGCCTGAATTTGCCAACATGTCGTTGAGCACGGCTGACATCGATGCGCTGACGGCGTTTCTTCTGGCGCTGACGGAAGACTATGACGATGCGTAGGTCGTAGTTATCGGCGCGGACTGTTTAGCTGGGGAGACCGATGCTTGGACGATCGAGGATCTAACGAGGTCTACTCGCAGGCCAGGCGGCCGGCGGGTTCGAAGCTCTCCGTCTGCGCTTCGCGTTGACTGGTGAGGCGGCCATCGGCGGTCTTCCCGTATAGCTCTTCACCGGGACAGTAGTAGAGAGCCGTATGCGGATCGACCCAGACTTCGAGGCCGGGATCTCCCTGAAGATGAACCGCAGGAGCCGGAGCCTCGGCAATTCCGATCGCGATCAGCGCTCTATCCCAGAGACCGAGCGCAGCCGGTTGCGGAGAACTCACAGCGGGCCAGAACACAGCCAGCGCGGCGACGAGGACGGCCATTCCCAGATAAAGGTCGGCGCGATGAAATAACAGCTTCACGCGCGCGTTGCGAAGACGCTCCAGCCAAGAACTATGTTCGGTGGCTACATCCGAGCCTAGTTCCTCCGCGAAAGAATCATCCGCAAAAGAATCCTCGCTCGCGGAGAACTCGAACGGCGGTTGGGGATTCAACTCTTCGGACGCAAGATTCGCTTGAGCCGGATCTTGGTGAGTCAACTCCTCGTAGGTCAACTGGTTGCTGGTTAACTCCGTCGTCGCTCCATGAATCCAATTGCTGTCCGCGACTACATCACCCGGTTCGGACGGCTCGGAGTGGAGAACGTCAGAGCGGTCGTGCGTCGATTCGGTGAGCACGGAACCGGCGGGCGTTGCTTCGGCGGCTATTCTCGGATCAAGCGTTCTCTCGTTAAGCGTTGTTTGCTCAAGAGTTGTTTCGGCTAGCGTTGTCTCGACCGTTGTCTCATCGAACCTTGTCGCATCGACCGTTGCTTCGTCGACGGCCGACTTGCCCCGCACCGGCTTACTGAACTTCGATCTGCCGGGCGCTGACTGACCGGACGTTGACTTTCCAGGCGTTGACTTGCCGTTGCGTGCCCCATTGAGCGGTGTCGCAGGCTTTTTCTGGGTGATCGCTTCCTGAGAGCTGCCGTTCGTATCTGGAGGTGTCAATACGCTGGAGGCGGAAAAATCGAGTTCCGCCTGGGATCGTAGCTGGCCACGGTCAATGGGTAGGGTGTTGGTTCTCGCGCTTTCGTGAATCTCCGAGGAGCGGTCGGGCCATAATCCCTGCTCCTGACTCCTCAGCCACATCGATGCCCAATTGCGCTGAAGCCGTTCTCCCGGACGATAATCCTCGGCGCTGCAACTGCCGCATCGGATCGCCTCAGCCGCCTTGGTTGCGCCACAATGCTCACAAATGCTGGATTCCTTTTCAGCGTGCGCTGGCGGCGCTGGCCGCACCAGTACCGGCTGGTTTAGCCGTTCATTATGTTCCTGAATCGTGTAGGCAGCGGACAGCAAGCCCTGAAAGGATTGCTCATCTAACGTCGGGTTACGGCGTTTCGAGGGCATGGCATTTGGGAGGGAGGAACGTCCAGTCTTACCCTATTCTAGTGCATGTCAGCCCGGTCGCAACACCAAAAAATCGAAGCTGTTTTGACGGCCATTCCCGATTGGGGACGCCAATTTGGAAGCGCCTCATGATAATGATCTAAGCGCCCGCACCTCCGACAAAAGCCATAAATGTAACTGCCTGATTCCACTCGTCTTTCTGCGATGGGCCGCCAGGCGAATATTTGGCGAATCACTTGCTTCTGTTTACAGCGGGTCGCGACCCCAAGACTGAACCATAAGGAGCCGACGAAAAGTCGAACCGAATCCATGATTAACCTCAACGATATCAAGATCACCCCGCGAGACCAGCAGGTACTGCGTCTGCTGGTGCAGGGATGCAGTAATAAGGAGATCGCGAGCCAATTGAATATTAGTCCCCGAACCGTGAAACAGCATCTGCGTACGCTGTTTCTGCGAGCGGGCATTAAAGAAGGCCGCAAGCGCGTGAAACTCGCCACGGCTATGTTTATCAAGGAGCAGGTGAGACCATGCAACCCCGTGATCGGCTAACCGCCAAAGAGATACAAGTCGCGACCCTGGTGTGGCAGGGTCTTACGAACAAGGATATTGCCCGGGTGCTCATTACCAGCGAGCAGGTCGTGAAGAACTACCTGCGCACTGCTTTTGACAAGCTTGGAGTCTGGACCCGGCTCGAACTCGCGCTTTATGTATCCAGCCACGGCGGCGCGAACTGGCACTCACAACTGGGAAACGGGTTGTTGGCAACCGGCGCGGCATGGAATATGCCCGTGGCCGCAGGCGACGAAAGCTCGACGTACCCGGGCGCGAAAGCAAAAACAGCTTCCGGGCCAACCCCCTGAAAGGTTACGAAAAATCAGATGTTACACGCGATTTCGCTGGGCAGAATTGGGGCCGCTTAAGCACCGCCGTTTCGAATCGTGCCCCATCGAGGAATCAGAACGGCAATGGATTTCACTCCAGCCATCACCCTTGGGAGTCCTCGAAAGCCCCACTCCACGTGGCCTTCGCCGGCTAAGTAGAATGTTTTCATAGCAATAAAGTTGTAAGGTTCTCGCCGTCGCAATCCTTGGCGGACGGATCTGACTGTCTCAATCCCGGCGATCAAATTGCTGAGTTACTACCGGACCCGTTTGTCTGCTTCCGCGGTTCGCCGTCTTATTTCGTTTACACCGAGATTGAGGATAAGCATGGCTAATAAAGACACTTTCTGGATGGCCTGCGATTCGACCGAACAACTGCGGGCCGAATACGGACCGTTCCATACTCGCGAAGAGGCCGAAGTCGAAGCCCGCAAACTCGGTTTCCGGTACCTGCTTCGCTATGAACACACGTTAGGACCCGATCAAGAGATTGAAGAAGTGAAATGCGTCTTTCTCGAACTCCAGGATGTACCGACTGGTCCAAAACCAGGCGTCACCTTTCACACTCGCTGTGCCAGTTGCGGCGAAGCCGCCTCGCACGAGCGCCCCTGGCAGGCGGAGGTCTGGGCCGACATTCACGAATTTGAACACACCCGCCACAAAGTCAGGCTCTTCGAACATGCTCGCGGAGAAGGCCTAAAAGAAATCGGCGACGGCCGCGGCCACGCCGCATAAGTAGCGTGGAGTGGACACTCCTGTCCGCTGCTGTTGATCTTGCTTTTGACTTAGCCTCTGGCTCATTTGCAGGGGCACGGCAAAGTCAAACGCATCCTTCATCGTCATCGGGTGACGCTACCTCCAGCAAGTTCTGACAAAATTCCAGACAGTTGTTGCTCCAGATAAGTCGTACGAAGACTGGCGTACCTTGTTTGTCTCTCGGTCCACAAACACAACCGAGCTATACTGACGCGCGAGAAGGTGGCCGCCCGGCGAGGGTCTCCGTATCGAGGATAGACCGATGAAACCATCTCTAAGAACCGCAGGACTGTCGTTAAGCACGTCGTTCATGAAAACGACAAAAATAGCGGTAAGAATAGCGACGCTCGCTTCCGTCCTTCTGTGTCTCGCAGGCTGCAACCGCATCGCCCGGATTTTTTATCTGAGCAGCTATGATCGCGACATCAGCAGTGCCACCAAGGCGATCGAGAGCGCCAGCGATAACGCCCACCGCGCAGAGGCGTATGCCAGGCGCGGCAGCGCCTATTCGGAAAAAGCACGCTATAGCAAGGCTTTCAAGTTCATCTCCGCCGATGACTACAATGCCTTGGTCAGCCTTGCCATCAAAGATCATGACCAGGCCATCGCGCTCGATCCCAGCGCTGAGGCTTATTTCGCCCGCGGGGCTACTTATTACGACCGGGCCAACTTACAGGCCGTGGTGGACGGCCGCTTGATGGGCACTGATGCCGACCGGAAGACTTGGTTCGCCCCGGCAACCGCCGATTTCAGGAAAGCCACCGAGAAGGATCCACGGCTCTTTATGGCGTGGGACCGGCTGGGCATGATCGATGAGACGACCGGCGACCTCGACCAGGAGATCAGCGACTACGCACAAGAGATGGCGCTGAATCCGCTGGGCAAGACGCGCCTGGCCAACGCCTACTGCACTCGCGCCGGGTCTTGGTCGAGCCCGAAAGTAAAGAAGTACGATGCCGCCATCGCAGATTACGAGAAGTCCATCGACCTGGGCGCCACTGCCGACGACTGGTCGTGCGATCCCTACAATCCGCTGATCTGGCTCTACACTAACAACCGGAGCTACGACCAGGCCTGGGGAATCGTCCACAAGGCGCAGAGCTCCAAAAAGTGGATCGAGCCCGAATTTCTGGATAAGTTGAAGAAGGAATCCGGACGGAGCAGCCAGGCGAGCCAATAAATTGTCTTCCTGAGCGGAGTAACTGCTTCGCGAAGCGCAGCAGCTGCGGAGTCGAAGGACCCCTGCACATCCCAAACTCCCGCTGAACCATCAAGGCATTCTCACCAGGAATTCAAATGGCCACTTTTCCGTTTTTTTGAAGCCTAGGGCAGTCGGCAAGTTAGGACTGGGTAGTCGCCCCCTGACGAATTCCCAGCAAGCCAGGGTTTTTCGCCATAGGAATCCGCCACTACCCAGGCACCCGCCGTCAGTGCTGCCGACAGGATGGTCTCGCTCCATACGAAGGAGTTTTTGGACCCTGCGGCCACGATGGGCAGCCACACCAGCAAGGTGAACATGCCGATCTGCAACGCCGAGAGCGCGGCTGCCAAGCGCGCATAAACTCCGATGAGCACTGCCATGCCAGCTGCGAGGAAAGTGAAGCCGAAGAAGTACGCCCAGAACATATGCCACGGCAGCCAGCCCGGAACCAGTCCGGCCGTCTCTTTGAGATAGGTGAAATGGGCTATGCCGAAGGGAATCATGGCCAGTCCGTAGAGCACTCTCGTGATGCGCAGGCCTTTGTCGCCGATGGCGAAATTGAGGCGTTGCTTATCCCAGTCGCTGGCACTGGCGAACCAGGCATATAGTACCCACGCGGCCGCCACCATCACCGCGGTTTCACCGATGCCTGACCAGGGATCTTGCGTAGCGGGCGCACGGAAGATGGCGGGCACTCTCCACAGCAGTGTCCAAAGAAGAAGATAAGCGAGCAGCACGCGCGCGACGGGTGCGGCTGTCCGTCGCCAGAGCAGGCCGATGCCAGATGCCAGGGAGATAAAGGCGCAAAGATAGACCAGCACCTCGCGTGTTGGCACGCCTTTCGGTACCGGCTGCCATACCGGAGTGAAATCACCTTTAACTATGCCCAGGATTCCGAGGCCTATAAAGGTTGCCGCAAAGACCGCATGACCAACGCTTGCGATGCGCATGTGCTTCTCCGGTGGCCTTTCAGTTCATCGACAACAGGCTCCCGCACTAGCGCCGCGAGTCCGGAGGCACCAGGCCGTTCGCACGATAATAGACCACAAGCTGCCCATAGTGTTCAGCACTGTGCTCGATGGCGAACATCCAGATCGAGGAGTTGTGGGCCATCCGGTTGCCGAAGAATTTCGACGTTTTGTCCAGCCCGGCGTCGCCCTGCTGTTGAATTACCTGCGCTCCGTCTGCGACCGCTTCTTCCACGAACTTGACGACGTCGGCCTTGGTCTTGAAAGCGTCGCGCGTAGGATTGTCGCCCTCGCCAAAGTCAGGCCCAACGTTCGATCCCGAAACCCTGCGGATCAGAATGAAATCCAGCGCGGCGGCGTGGAGAAGATTCAGCGCGAAGGTGCGCTGGTCCTTCTGTACTTTGAAGTCGTATTTGTCTTCGGGAAAATCCTTGGCCATGGCGACGAGTTTGTTGCCAATGTCGTTCCACCGGTCCAACATCTCTTCCGATCGAGGGCGCGCCGGACCCGGAGGCGGACCCTGCGTTTGGGCCTGACCATTTTGAGCGCGAGCCTGAAGACTCATTCCGGAGACCGCCAGCAAAGTGATCGCAACGAGCGTAAGTGAAGACCGTTTCATTTGAAGTTTCTCCTTGTTTGGACGGCGTTGAGGAATCTGCCTGGAGTTAGACGTGGCACCACTACAAAAGTCTGAGTGAATTTCGGATCAACGGGCGGAAGTCTCAGTCGGGCGTCAGAAAAAAGTTCAGCGCTTCAGTTTCGCGGCAGCCGCTTCGTCAAGCATCCACAGCAGTTTCCCGTCCAAGGGTTGCACTCTTTGCGAAGGGAACGAGGGTGTCGGTGTGGTCTCAAGAATCTGATGCACCATGTCAGCTTTGTCCGGACCACTGGCCAAAAACATCACTTCCGCGGCGCGATTGAGCACCGGAAAGGTGAAGGTGATGCGGTGAGTTTTGAACTTCTCGACCCAATTGGCGACTACCAATCGCGATTGTTCTTCGAGCGCGGCGGAGTCGGGGAACAGGGAAGCGGTATGGCCGTCGGGGCCCATGCCCAGCAGAATCAGATCGAAGCGTGGAAACTCTCCGGGCTTGAGTTCAAAGAAGCGGCGAAGCTGGGCTTCGTAGTCGGATGCGGCCGCGTCGGCGTTGGGATTTTCCGCTTGCACGCGAAAGACGTTCTCGGGCGGAATCGTGATTTTGCTCAGCAGCGATTCGTTCACCATCCGGAAATTGCTTTCGGGGTCGGTCGGAGGGACGTGGCGCTCATCGCCAAAAAATAGAAAGACACGATTCCAGGCGAAGTTGGCGTAATTGGCGGCCAGCAGCGAATAGAGAGATTTTGGAGTGGAGCCACCCGACAGCGCGACCGCAAACCTTCCTTGAGCGCCAATGGCATCGCGTCCGGCGCGAACAAATTCTTCGGCTGCGGCATGAAAAAGATCGGCTGCGGCAGCGACGACTTCAATGGAGCGAGTGGAGGGCATAAAAGTGTTTTGGCGCGAGCAAAAATCATTAACCACAGGGAGCACAGAGAAGCACGGGGGAAATCGAGGCTTCCCTATATTTTCTCTGTGCTCCCTGCGGCAATTCACACATTACGAAAAACTGCCGGGTATTATTTCTCAAAATCTCGCCAGCGCCGTCCATCGTCCTTCATCAGTTCCTCGGCCTCTTTCGGACCCCAGGTTCCGGCGGGATAGTTGGGGAAATTACGCGGAGGCAGAGCCTTCCACACATCGAGTACCGGATTCACAATGCTCCAACCGGCCTCAACCATATCGGCGCGCTGAAACAGCGTGGCGTCGCCGGTCATGCAGTCATGCAGCAGGCGTTCATAGCCGGTAGAAGGAGTGAGTCCGAAATAGTCGGCATACGCGAAATCCATATTGACTTCGCCCAGTTGCATGGCGGGCCCAGGAGTCTTCGCGGCAAAGCGCAGCGAGATGCCTTCTTCCGGCTGGATGTGCAATACCAGTTGATTCGGCATCATGTTCTCAACCTGGGTTTCGCGAAACAGCATAAACGGCGCGCGCCGGAACTGAATGACGACATGGGTACTTCGTCCCGGCAGCCGTTTGCCGGTACGAAGATAGAAGGGAACTCCCGCCCAGCGCCAGTTGTCGATCATCAGCCGCATGGCGACAAACGTTTCGGTGCGCGAGTCCGGAGGCACACCTTCTTCGGACCGGTAGCCAGGGACGCGCTGATTATCCATAACACCGTCGCCATATTGTCCACGAACGGTTTTGCTGAGCACATCTTCGTCGCTGAAAGGCTGAATGGCATGCAGGATTTTGGCTTGCTCATCGCGCACCGCGTTCGCCTCGAATGAAATCGGAGGCTCCATCGCGGTTAGCGTTATTAGTTGCATGATGTGGTTGGGCACCATGTCGCGCAAGGCGCCCGCTCCGTCGTAGTAGCCGCCGCGTTTTTCGACGCCAACGGTTTCAGCGACTGAAATCTGGACGTGGTCGATGTAGCGGCGATTCCAGATGGGTTCGAAAATTCCGTTCGCGAAACGGAGCGCCAAAATGTTCTGGACTGTTTCTTTTCCCAGGTAATGGTCGATGCGGTAGATCTGGTGCTCCGCGGCAACTTTTAGAAGTTGTTGGTTCAAAGCTTTGGCGGAATCGAGGTCGTGGCCGAAAGGCTTCTCAATAATCACGCGCCTCCAGTGGCCGTTCTCTTCTGTCATCAGTCCAACTTTTGAAACCCGCTCGACGATGTCGCCGAAATAATTGGGCGCAGTCGCCAGGTAAAAAAAATAGTTGCCGTGGGTGTTGAGTTCCTTATCGACCTGGGTCAGCGTTTCTTTCAGAGTGTCATAGGTGCCAGGATTATCGAAATCTCCGCTCAGGTAATAAACGTGGCTGACAAATGAGTCCCACAACTTGGCATCGATCGGCCCGGTGGCAAACTTTTTGAAATCTTCCGTAAGCTTTGCCCGCGCGTCCTCGTTGCTCATGGGAGTGCGCCCCACACCGATGACGGCAAATTCGCTCGACAATAGTTGCTGGCTGGCGAGATTGTAGAGAGCGGGAATCAGCTTCCGGCGGGTCAGGTCGCCGGAGAAGCCGAAGATCACCATCACGCAGGGATCCGCTGTGCGTCCAACTCGCGGCTTGATTGTTGCGGGCAGAATTTCTGTTTGAGCCATCATTTCCTCGTGTGTGTTAGCTTCGAGCTGCGGGCTACGAGCGAAACCGAATCTATTTGCTTGCGGCTCGTAACCGGCGGCCGCTCTTTTACGCCGTTTTCGCGGGCGGTTTGAGTTCGATGTGACCGCCGAATTTCTGCCGCATGGCGGAGAGCATTTTCTCCGCGAAAGTATGATCCTGCCGCGAACGGAAGCGCGTGAAGAGAGCCGCAGTCAGCACTTCGGCCGGAACCGCTTCTTCGAGCGCGGCCTGGATTGTCCAGCGTCCTTCGCCGGAATCTTCTACGTACCCGCTGTATTCGGAGAGCGTGGGATTTTCAGCCAGGGCCATCGCGGTCAAGTCCAGCAGCCACGAACTGATTACACTACCGCGACGCCAGACTTCGGCAATATCCGGCAGATTGAGTTCGTAGCGGATATCCGCAGGAAGATCTTTGCTGGTAGCATTCTTGAAAATGTCAAAGCCTTCCGCGTATGCCTGCATGATTCCGTACTCGATGCCGTTGTGCACCATCTTCACGAAGTGTCCCGCGCCAGAGGGGCCGCAGTACAGGTAGCCGTTTTCCGCAGTGCTGGATGAGTTGCCGGGCATTTTCTGGCGTTCGGCGGTACGCGGGATATCGCCAATTCCGGGACCAAGGGTTTTGAAGATCGGGTCGAGGCGCTGGACGGTTTCTTTGGGGCCTCCAATCATCATGCAGTAACCGCGATCAATTCCCCAGACGCCGCCGCTGGTTCCGACGTCGACGTAGTGCACGCCTTTGGCAGCGCAGATTTTGGAGCGGCGGACGTCATCTTTGAAATACGAGTTGCCACCGTCAATGATGGTGTCGCCAGCTTGCATCTTCGCGAGCAAGGCCTGCACGGTTTTCTCTGTAGGATCGCCCGATGGCACCATGATCCAAGCGGCGCGCGGAGCCGTCAGTTTTCCGACCAGATCGTCAAGCGAGGAAGAGGCGACGGCGCCCTCGCCGGCCAGACCTTTCACGGCATCCGCACTGAGATCGGACACAACCAGAGTGTGGCCGCCACGCATTAGACGCCGCGTCATGTTGGCGCCCATCTTGCCCAAACCTACCATTCCTAATTGCATTGCTGCTCCTTAAGTTGTATCGACCGGGACGGGCCAGAGGCCCGTCACCACCCGATCTTCTTTTTGTTACAGAGCCTGTTTTATCAGTTCGGCCAGCTTAGTTAATCCCGCTTTCACGTCGCTGCCCAAGTGCACTCGAAGCGCGCGACGGTTGCGGTCGGCTAGAACCTGGAAGTCGCCGCGAGCCTGTGCCGCTTTCACAACGCCGAAAGTATACTTTTGCTCCGGGACTGGCAGGTCGTTGGCATCGTCGCACGTAATCTGGAGGAACACGCCACTGTTGGGGCCACCTTTATAGTCTTGTCCGGTGGAGTGCAGGAAGCGCGGCCCAAATCCCATGACTGTCGCTACGTGTTTGCCATCGCGCACGTTCATGCGCAGGCCTTGCAGCAGAGCCTGATGCTCCGCATTCATCTCGACGTAAGCCAGAAGACCAAAGTAGTCGCCAGCGCCAAGGCGTGCCAGATGAGCGCGCAGATAATTCTTGAGCGCTCCATCGGCAGCCGGACTGGCCGCGGCGGCCTTGGCGAGCGCGGCAGCGTTTTTGTCGTCGGTGAAAAGCTTAAAGCCCGATTCTTCAACGATCGGTTTTTCGGCCGGGAGTGAACCCTTGCTTTCGTACTCCGAAGTGAGCTGTTTGGTGACGATCTTGCTCGCTTCGACGTCAGGCTGATTGAAGGCGTTGATGCCGAGAATCGAGCCTGCGACGGCGGTGGCAATTTCCCAGCGGAAGAATTCCTGTCCCAGGTTGTAAGTGTCGGACACTGCAATTCGCACTACCGGTTGCCCAGCCTTCTCCAGCGTGGCTACTTTTGCATCCTGCGCGGCGTCCGGCGCACTTTCCAGCCGGAGATAGGCAAAGATGCGGTCTTTTCCATATACCTCTGGAGGGCCGACGTCTTCGCGGTCAACGGGGATGATGCCCTTGCCGAGTTTGCCGGTGGATTCGGCGATCAATTGTTCAAGCCATGCGCCAAGGTCGCCGATTCCGGGCGAGGTGACGAGCGTGATTTTGTCGCGGCCCAGCTTTGCGGCGCTTCCCATGATCAGGCCAAGCATCACTCCCGGATTCTGGTCCACCGGAGTGGATGCCTTGCAAGCTTCCACCATCTCTTTTGTGCGTTGGAGGAATTTTCCGGTATCCATGCCCATGGCCGCGGCGGGAACCATGCCGAAGTTGGAGATCGCGGAATAGCGTCCGCCGATAGACGGCAGGCCATAAAAAATGTGGCGAAAGCGATCGCGCTCGGCGACCTGCTGCATCTTCGAGCCGGGATCGGTGATGGCGATAAATCGGCTGCCCGCCTGATCTTTATTACCGCCAAGCGTCTGCTGTACGCGCTCGAAGAAATATTGCTTGTAGATATTGGGCTCGAGGGTGCCACCGGATTTGCTGGAAACGATGAAGAGCGTCTTGGCGAGGTCAACCTTTTTTTCGACTGTCCTGATCTGCGCCGGATCGGTCGAGTCGAGAATGTGCAGACGCGGGAATCCCGGCGTCTGGGGATAAGTCATGGAGAGAACTTCGGGGCAAAGGCTGGATCCACCCATGCCGAGGAGGAGGATGTCAGAGAATCCGAGGCTCTTAACCTCGTCTGCGAAGGCCTTCAACTTGGCAGCATTGGCGAGTTGTTCGTCGGTGATGCCGAGCCATCCCAACCAGTTGGCTTCGTCTTCGTTGGTCCAGAGCGAGGCATCGCCCTGCCATAGGCGTCTTACTTTTCCCGAAGCTCGCCAGTCGTTAAGGTTTTTTTTTACGGCAGCGTCAAGATCGGCGGGAAGGGAGGCACTCTGCTGATTGATCTGCGGCTTATTGGGTTGTTTCGTGTTTTTTTCTACCGCGGCCAACAATGTGTCGAAGGCGTCGGCAAATAGTTTTACGCCGTCTGCGGTCAGCTTGTCGGTGACATCTTTCATCGCGATGCCAACGGAGGCGAGATCAGACATCGCTTTCCGAGCGGCATCCAGGCCCTCCGTCAGACTCTGACGTGGTTTCCCGTGATCGCGGAAGGCATCGAGGGTCGCGGGAGGTACGGTGTTCACGGTGTCCGGTCCGATGAGTTCCTCGATATAGAGGACATCACTGTAATTTGGATTCTTGGTGCCGGTGCTGGCCCAGAGCACACGCTGCGTTTGCGCGCCTTTGGCGGCGAGAGCTTTCCAGCGTGGAGTTGAAAAGATGCGTTGATAGGCTTCGTAGGTTAGTTTGCCGTTGGCGATGGCAACCTTTCCCAGAATGCCCTGCAACTTCGCCTTGCGAGAAGCGTCCGTCTCTTTTTTCAATTGCTCGCCAACCAAGGAGTCGACCAGCGAATCGATACGGCTGATAAAGAAACTAGCCACGCTGGCAAGCTTGCTGACGTCGCCGCCGCTCGCGGCGAATTTTTCGGCGCCGTCGATAAAAGCCGCAGCGACTTCTTCGTAAACTCCCTGCGCGAAAAGCAGAGTCACATTGATGTTGATGCCTTCGCTGAGCAGGGTACGGATGGCGGGGATGCCTTCCGGTGTCCCCGGAATTTTAATCATTACATTTTCGCGGGCTACGGTCTTCCACAGCCTTCGTGCTTCATCGATGCTTCCGTTCGTATCGTGCGCAAGATATGGAGAAACTTCGAGGCTCACGTAGCCATCGCGTTTTTTTGTGCTCTTGTACACGGGCGCCAGCAGGTCGGCTGCGTCCTGAATATCGCGGATCGCCAACAACTCGTAACGGCCCTTGGCATCGAGGTCGGTACGTCCCGCAAGTGAGTCGAGAAAATCCTGATACTGCGTCGAGCCGGCAATCGCCTTCTCAAAAATCGCAGGATTCGAAGTCATCCCGCGCAAGCCGTCGTCTGTGATCAGGCGCTGCAATTCGCCGCCCTTTAAAAGGTCGCGGCGGATGTAGTCGAGCCAGATGGACTGACCGAACGTCTGAAGCTGGGTGAGAGGATTGGCGGCTTTTGTGGTTTCGACCGTGCCCACTGGATTCATAATCATCTCCTGAACTTTTCTGTAGAGACGCGGTTTGCTGCGTCTCCCTCGCTCGCGCCAAGTGGCGCCGGCGAGACGGGGCAAGCCCCGTCTCTACACGATCTGTTCGCGCGCTGCTTTGATCACGGCGTCGACTGTGAAGCCGAATTTCTTCTGCAAATCCTTGAGCGGCGCGGATCCGCCAAAGCTGTGCATCCCGATAATGTGTCCTTTCGGTCCCGTGTATTGCGCCCATCCGAACGTCGAGGCCATTTCGACCGCGACCCGGGCGGTGACGTCGGGCGGAAGAACTTTGTCGCGATAACTCTGGTCCTGATGCTCGAAGAGATCCCACGACGGCATACTGACCACGCGTGCCTTGATACCTTCCGCTTTTAACTTCTCGTAGGCATCGATGCAGAGATAGACTTCGCTGCCGGTGGCCATCAGAATGACCTGCGGCTTGCCACCATCCGCATCGGCCAGAATATATGCGCCACGAGCCACACCAGCCGCCGATGCATACTTGGTGCGATCAACAGTTGGCAGCGCTTGCCGTGTCAGTACCAGCGCTACTGGCTCCTTCTTCAATGCCATGATGATTTTCCAGGACTCCACTACCTCGTTCGCATCAGCGGGACGCAGGAGCATGAGTCCGGGAACCGCGCGCAACGATGCCAGTTGCTCAATTGGCTGATGTGTTGGTCCATCTTCGCCTACTCCGATGGAATCGTGGGTGAAGATCCAGATCGAAGGGACTTCCATGATCGACGAGAGGCGGATCGGCGCGCGCATGTAGTCGGTGAAGATAAAGAACGTTGAACCGTAAGCCCTGAGGTGCGACAGGGTCATGCCGTTGACGATGGCGCCCATCGCGTGCTCGCGAATGCCGAAGTGGAAGTTGCGCGCGTTGTAGTTGCCCGCTTCAAAATCACCGGCAGTGTCGAAGGTTAGGCGGGTTTTGGTCGAGGGATACAGGTCCGCCGATCCACCCATCAACCACGGATGATTTTTCGCAATTGCGTTGAGGACCTTGGCAGAAGAATCGCGAGTTGCGATGCCTTTGGCATCCGCCGCGAAGGTGGGTAGTTCCTTATCCCATCCGTCAGCAGGTTGATGGTTCAACATGCGTTCATACTGTGCCGCCAGGTCTGGGAACTGCGCTGTGTACTTGCGGTAGAGGGCGTTCCACTGACCGCTCAATTGTTTGCCGCGCTTGCCGATAGCGTTTGTAAAGTTCTCGCTCACGCCGTCCGGCACGAGAAACTTTGCGTCCTCAGGCCATCCATAGAAGCGTTTTGTGAGCTTTATTTCTTCTTCGCCGAGCGCTTCGCCGTGAGCCTCTTTTGTGTCTTGACGGTTAGGAGCGCCGAATCCGATATGGCTGTCAACGATGATCAGCTTTGGACGATCTTTCACGCTGAGGGCGCGACGGTAGGCGTCGGCCAATGCGACCAGATCGTTGGCGTCGTGGACGTGTTGAACGTCCCAGCCATACGCTTTAAAGCGCGTTGCTACGTCTTCGTCGTAGGCGAGATCGGTATTGCCTTCGATGGTGATGTGGTTGTTGTCGTAGATCCAGCACAGGTTCGAAAGTTTCAGATGCCCGGCGGTGGATGCGGCTTCCGAAGAAATTCCTTCCATCATGTCGCCGTCGCCGCAAAACACCCAGATGTTGTAGTTGAAGAGTTCAAAACCGGGACGATTGAAATACGCCGCGAGCCAGCGCTCGGCAATCGCAAAGCCCACGCTGTTCGCTACGCCTTGACCTAGAGGGCCAGTTGTCGTCTCGACGCCGGTGGTCCATCCATATTCGGGGTGGCCTGGAGTCTTGCTATCCAGTTGCCGAAAATTCTTGATCGCTTCGAGCGAAACAGCAGGCGTCGAAAGAATTTTGCCATCCGCACTCACCTCGCGTACCCCCGCCAGATGGAGCAGGGAATACAGCAGCATGGAAGCGTGGCCGTTGGAGAGTATGAAACGGTCGCGGTTCGGCCAAATTGGGTTTTCAGGATCGTAGTTTAAAAACTGTTGCCACAGGCAGTAGGCAACGGGAGCCAAGGCCATCGGCGTCCCCGGATGACCCGAGTTCGCCTTCTGCACAGCATCCATCGAAAGAGTGCGAATCGTGTTGATACACAACTGATCGAGCTGTGTACCGGTGGCGACAGACTGGTCACTGACAGCCATCAAACTCTCTCCTTGCAAATGATCTTGCCTTGCTCTTACTGTAACGTCGCCCTTACTGCAACTTAGATGAAATGGTTGTGAAATCGATACGCGCTTTTGCCTCTTCAGTTTACATCGGGATACGAAAACCAAACGAAGCGCCACAAAACTAAGCCACGATTCTACACCTATGGGAATTCCGGCGGGGGATCGTCCAATAGATTCCGTGGAGACACGGCGGCCGCGTCTCTCGCCATAGATGCTAGGCGGGGCAAACCCGTATCACGGAAGAAAAGCTTAGGTGTGGAAAGTCTTGTCCTGGTTGATTCTGTGTTGCAGTGTGGATGCCAATTGATCCACATCCGTAGCCGAAAGACTCAACGTGGCAGGGTCGAGGATCGGAATGCGATTGGTGCCGACCGCATCTCTTCGTACCTGAATCAACAATGCTTGCAGCGCCTGCGGATCATACTTTTCCGGAGTCATGCGGATCAGTTCCTGGAGCGCGGCTCCGACCGACAGGCTCCGTCGGTAGGGACGGTCGCTGGTCATGGCATCGAAGGTATCGGCCAATGCGACGATCCGTACCGCTTGCGGCATTTCGTCGCTGTGCAAGCCGTCCGGATATCCCGTCCCATCTCCGCGTTCGTGATGCCAGCGCACAATTTCCGGAATCTGCGGCCACGGGAACTGAACATGGCTGACGATCTGATGCCCAACCACGGTATGATCCCGCATCTCGGCGTATTCTCGATCGTCAAGCCTCGAAGCCTTTTCGAACAACCGCTTATCAACGGCGACTTTTCCGATATCGTGCAAATAACCCGCCGATCGCAACGATGCCACATCACTCGGGTCCATCCCCAGTGCTTCTCCGATAGCCTGGGAGTAACGTCCTACACGCAGAGAGTGTCCATGAATATTGATGTGTTTTACGTCGATAGCGGTGGCAAAAGCCTCGAGCGCATTGTCGTAAAAACCATGCAGCGAAGCCAGCAGCCGCAGGTTTTCAGAGACCCGTTGCGCCAGCGTTTGTCCCAGGGTGTAATTCTGGATGGCGAGGGCGAGGTAGTGGCTCAACATCTCAAACGCATCGAGCGCGTCTTCTTCGTAGGCCGCGTCGCCGAAGCGGCGTCCCAACGCGATCACCCCAACCAGCTTTCCCCGGACTTTCAGCGGGCAAATGCACTTGAAAAGTTCGGGCGCAACATTGCCGTTCGAACTCAGAAAAACATCGTGCGTGGAACTGTTGAGCAGCACCGGTCCCGCGGATGCAGCCAGGGTATGCACATGCCGGGGAAGCAGGGGAATCAATGAAGGCTCGGGTAGAAGCGCGAATCCTTGAGCGTCGATCGAGGTTAACAGGGATGGCCGCTCCCCGAATGAAAACAAAACGGCCTCACGGGCGCCCGACGCTTCCATCACGGCGGTCACCATGGTCCGAGCGGTTTGGCGGAAGTCGCGGTCCGCTGTAAGTTCGGGCCCCAAATCCGCCAGTGCTTCGACCGTTCTTAAAAGCTTCTTGAGATTGGTTCCCTGCAATGTCTCGTGCGGAGGCGCATGCGAGAAACCAGAGCGCAATTAGGGTAGCATCGCCTCTGGGACTGAATTGTTGGTTAGTTTGGTGCAAGAAAATCGTGTGATCGGATCATCAGGACTCGGATGATCGAATTCCTACCAAAACAAATTCTCCATTTCGAGAATCACCCGATGACCCGATCGACATAATGACCCGATGCTTCTACGACTTTCCTTGACACGCGCGTACAGTTAGCTCATACTTCGGCCAAATCACCACCCCAGCTTGTGTTCTGCCGGTTTATCGGCGACTTCCGACCGAGAGAGGTTTGTGGTTGTGCCGCAATCCAAGCCGATTCGATCCGGGAAAGAACCCCCCGCTCTCGGGCGCGATTCTTTGCCTGAGATTTCCAGCGGAAACCTGCCTGACAACTTCGCCCATAATTTCGATGACAATCCAGCTCTCTCGTCACTAAAAGAGTTGATCGCATCCGGGGATCTGCTTCTGGATCCGATGCTCGCCGCCATCACCGATGCCGCTCTTCAAATGACCGGCGCGTCAGGGGCTGCGCTGGCGATGTGGAAGGAAGGCGCAATGGTGTGCCGCGCCCGAAGCGGAACCACAGCTCCCGTCCTCGGGGCGCGATTGAGCACGGACACCGGCATCTCGGGTGAATGTTTGCGCACTGGAAAAATTCAGCACTGCTCAGACACTGAAAATGATCCGCTCGTCGATGTGGAGGTGTGCCGCACCCTCGGATTACGTTCCATTGCCGTCTTCCCGATTCGTGGTTGGCGTGCGATCAACGGAATCCTCGAAGTTTTTGCAACCAGGCAGGCGGCCTTCGCCGAAGGGCATCTAGCGCTCCTTCAGCAGCTGGCTTTACTCGCCGAGCGCGCCAGGGCATCGCAACCGTACGGAGCATCGCCCGCTGTTCCGCAGCCTCTGGATGCGGCTGCGGTGGCAAAGCCGCAGTCCTCCGGCGTGCTGCCGGCATCGGATCGAGTCGGGGATGTGGCCTTCGCAGCCATGGGAGCGCGATCGCGGCCAGTTGTTTTGGGCGCCATTGGAATAGTGGTACTGTCGCTCCTCGCTTTGGTGATCTGGCTTGGATGGCGCGGTTCTGATGACGCCGATAATAAGAGTCGCAGGGAAGCGCCGACTTCCGTGGCCACGACTGTCAACGCTGCGACTGTGAACGCCACGACTCCACGAGCGCCAGAAACCGATCCGGTTTGGAAAGCGAATCCTGGGGGCGAATCGGTGGTTCTGTCGGTCGGAAAGGATTCCACTGGGACGCCCGTTAAGCTCGCCTCTAAAGTGGAAGGGACGTCGGGCAAGAAAACTCCCGTGCGGTCCTGGGCAGATCAACCATTCTTGCTCTCTGACGTCGCTGCCGACACGACGACTCAGCATGGAGCTTCAAGTGCGACGGTACCTTCACCCAAGGACGCGCGCTCCGAAGATGCGCCGGCCGTCGAACCGCCGTCGATGCCTGCCGGCTCGACAAATCAATCGGCTCTCAATGGAGTTCTTTCCGCGAAGGCTTCGTTGCCGGGGTTCTCTGCGCCGGTATCGCAAGGTGTTTCGGGCGGCCAGCTAGTACATCGTGTTCCACCGGTTTATCCCGCTCAGGCCAAGGTACTGCGGCTTGAGGGCACAGTGGTGCTCGACGCGGTGATCATGGAAGATGGAACCGTGCGTGATGTGAAAGTTGTTGCGGGTCAGGCGACCCTCGCCCAATCCGCCGTGGATGCAGTGAAGCACTGGCAGTACAAACCTTACGTGCTCGATGGAAAGCCGGTGAAGAACGAGATCAGGATCAACGTCGCCTTCAAGATGCCAGCGGAAGGACGTTGAGTCATTGATACATTGAAGCATTGAGGCATTAAATCATTTTGAAACTACACGCCGACTGGAAAAGGCTTGGTGTGGGTTTCTGATCCTACCGAGAGTCCTGCGAATCGCCCTTGTAGCAAGGACATTAATCCCGTACACCAGTAACCGACCACGAACAACAGCAAGAATGGAACCGTGAAGTAATTTTCGTTAGTTATGGCGTAAGCGATCGCTAGCGCGAAATAAGCTCCGATCAGGAGTTCAATCCAGGGCACCCATCCCAAGCGCTTGCGATACTTGGCCGCGAAGACTTTGTCCATCTTTTTTTCGACGCGGTATTTCGGAGTGCGCGCAAAAGCGGTCTGCTTGCCAACGAGCGCTTCCAGCACGGCAATCGTATTGGTGATCGTCAATCCGATTCCGAGAGCCATCAAGAGCGGTAGATAGAGGAGGGATCGGAACCAGCTTTTTGGGAATAGCTCTTTTTGCGAAACCAGATAGAAGCTGGAAATCGAGAATGTCGAAGCCATGAACAGGGGAAGGTCGATGTATAGCATCTGAAACCATCCCTGATAAAAGCGAATAATCATGGCGGGCATCAGCAAGACGGAGAGCACGATCATCAGCGGATAGCTGAGGTTTGCCGTCAGGTGATAGAACGCCTCGATTTTCACGTGCCGTGGAGCGTCACTCTTTAAGACTCTGGGAAGTATTTTTTTGGAGACCTGGATCAATCCCTTGGCCCAGCGCGCCTGCTGCGTCTTGAAGGCGGTCATTTCTACCGGCAATTCCGCTGGACATTCGACATCCTGCAAATAAATAAACTTCCATCCTTTGAGCTGCGCTCGGTAGGAGAGATCGGTGTCTTCGGTGAGCGTGTCGTGCTCCCAGCCTCCGGCTTCGTCGATGGCCGAACGCCGCCACATGCCGGCCGTGCCGTTGAAGTTAAAAAAAGCGCCGCTGCGCGACCGTCCCGAATGTTCGAGCACGAAATGGCCGTCGAGCAGAATGGCTTCAACTTCGGTGAGCACCGAATAATGGCGGTTGATGTGCGTCCATCGCGTTTGCACCATGCCGATTTTAGGGTCGGTGAAATGATGGATGCACTTCAGCAAGAAATCCGGTGGCGGAACAAAATCGGCGTCAAAGATGGCGATAAATTCGCCCTTCGCAGTTTTCAACCCTGCTTCCAGAGCGCCGGCTTTGAATCCCTCGCGATTCGTGCGGTGGATGTAGGTGACTGGATGTCCCAAGGCGACATAGCGCTCGACCAGGAGTCTCGCGACCTCGACGGTTTCGTCGGTCGAATCGTCTAACAATTGGATGTCCAGCTTGTCGTTCGGATAGTCGAGCCGGCATACGGCATCGAGCAGGCGATCCACCACATACTGCTCGTTATAAATCGGCAACTGCACGGTGACGCGCGGCAGCTTATCCAACTGGAAATGCGCGGGAGGTTCGATGGTCTTGTTCTTTTTGTGCCTGTAATAAAGATAGACCATCCAGTAGCGGTGAGCGCCGTAGCCCGCCAGGATGACCAGCACGATGAAATAAGGAATGAGCAGCGCTAGATCAAATGCATTGACCTGATAAAGACCTACAAAAGTCTTGTCCAGAAAATGCTGCCGGAGATAGGCCCCCCAGCCCTTCGAGGCAAAGATCAGGACCATGGATAGCGGGGAAGTAAGAGTCAAAGCCATGAACTCAGCGGCACCATGAAGGAACAGATCAACACAGATCAACAATGAGAGCAGCCCAAGAATTGTACCTGATCGGCGTGGGACGGGGCGTTGCCTGGTTCAAGCGGGGCGGAGCCCCGCTTCCACACCGTCAATGTCGAAAATCAATTCAGGAAATACTGCCGGTACAACGTATCCCGCTGCGCCGGACGGAATCCTGCATCACGGATGATGCGGCGTAGCTCTTCTTCGGTGGTGCAATTCGTGACGCCGGCGGCACGAACGACGTTTTCTTCCAGCATCACCGAGCCAACGTCGTTACCGCCGAAGCGCAAGCCCATCTGGCAGACTTTCAATCCCTGGGTCACCCAGCTCGACTGCACGTTCAGAAAGTTCGACAGATAGATCCTCGAGATTGCCAGCACCTTCAGGTACTCGACGGCGGTAGCCTCATCCCAGCGGCGTCCGCCCAACGCGGTGTTGGTCGGCTGGAAACTCCACGGAATAAACGCGGTGAATCCACCCGTCTCCTGCTGCAGGTCGTATAGACATTGGAAATGATTGATCCGATGCTCAATCGATTCGCCGACGCCAAACATCATGGTCGCGGTAGTGCGCATTCCGAGTTGATGCGCGGTGCGATGGACTGAGAGCCAATCCGCGGTCAAGCATTTCAGGCGAGCGATTTTGTAGCGGACTTCATCGTCAAGAATCTCAGCGCCGCCGCCGGGGACGGAATCGAGACCCGCATCGCGCAGGCGCGCAATCGTGTCGCGCAAACTGAGATTGCTGTATTCGGCAATCGCCAGAATTTCTGAAGCTGAGTAGCAGTGCAGGTGAATTTTCGGAAAGCGCTGCTTGATGCCGCTAAGCATCTTCTCGTGCCAGTCGATCTTAAGATCTGGATGCAATCCGCCCTGCATCAGCACACCGGTTCCGCCAAGCTCCACCGTCTCGCGAATCTTTTCGTAGATGGTTTCGTAATCGAGAATGTAGCCTTCTTTCGACGCTGGTCCTTTTAATGGACGATAGAACGCGCAGAAGGTGCAATATTCCGTGCAGAAATTGGTGTAATTAATGTTGCGATCGATGATGTAGGTCACGGTGCCTTCGGGATGCTTTTGGCGGCGGACGGCGTCCGCCTCCATGCCAATCCCGATCAGGTCGTCGGACCGAAACATCTCCAAGGCTTGCTCTTTGGTCAGGGACATCCTGTTTTTCCCTCGTAGAATCTATTTTAGCCGTTGTTCTGCAGAGTTTGTCATCTTGAGCGAAGTGCAGCTTGAGCGAAGTGCAGCAACGTTCGCTGCAAGATGCAGATCCCTCGCTGCGCTCGGGATGACAACTCTTAACGATGCGGATCCCTCGGGACGACAACTGTTAACGATGCAGATCCCTCGCTCCGCTGGGGGATGGCGACTTTCAAAAGTATGTCGTCATTTCTATGCCATGCGACGACGAGGCTGTAGCTTGGAGCGCGAGCTACCGGGTCCACTGTTTTTCTGACGTCGCCAGTATTCAAACAGGCCATAGAGCCCACCCAGCAATGAGAACGCGATGAGGGTGATCAGCACCGGCCAATAGTACCGATCAAAAAACTTCACGATGTGCCGTCCGTAATGCGCCCCAAGATAAGCAAGAATGGTGAACCGAATGCCTCGCCCGACGGCTAGAGCTGTCAGAAATTTCCTGGTCGGATATTGCATGGCGCCTGCCGCCAGAAGCATGGGCACGATAGGAAACGGCGGCGGCAGCAGGGCAGGGATAGCGACGGCCGCGAATCCCCAGCGTTCAAAAATTGCGTAAACCCTGATGACCTTCTTTTTCGAGAAGCGCCTTTCCAGCGTTTCTTTGCCGCCCTTGCGAGCCATGCGATAAGTGAGATAGCCGCCGAGTAAGGCTCCCGCGGTCGCCATAATTGTGTAGTAAATCCAAGGTTCGCGGTGGTGAGCGGCCAGCAGGACGGTCACGACATCCGTGCTACCGGGCAGCGGGATGATCGAGTTGTCGACGAGGCCCAACAGAATCAAGCTGGGGCCGCCGAGATGGATCAACCATCGCAGGGCGCTCTGTTTGGTGGCCAGAAGGAGTATCGCGAACAGATGCATTGTTCCTATTAGAGCAGGAATGGGGCTGGCGAGGTGCAATGTTAGCGAGCTGATTCTGTACGGTTGGGGAGGGATGGCGATTCTTCGCGCAGCTGCCAGCCGCTGGATTGCGCATTCATCATCGCCGTCGCGAGACTCAGAATGCGCCCGGCGGCTTGCTCTGGGCTAACTCCACGAGCGTGGATGTTGGAAATGAGGTTGCGATTCGCGTCGGTGTCCGACATTTTCGGGCGATACGCCAGATAAGCGGAGAGACTCTCGGCCGTCGCCAGTCCCGGGCGTTCCCCGATCAGCAATACCGCGACTCTGGGGCCCAGCAACTCGCCGATTTCATTGAGAATGCCGACCCGGCAGTGCCGGATCGCAAATAGTTGGCCGAGGCTCCAGTTGCGAGTTTTCGCTCCTTCGCATAGAAGCGGCAGTAATTGAGGGATCTGGGCCGCGACGGCAGTGACTGACAGTCCATCGCCAATCAAGATTTGTAAGTCGGATCCCGTGGTGCCGCGTTTGCTGACTTCCTGGCGCGATACCGCATTCAGGCGGCGTCCAAGGTCAGGGCGCAGGAGATATTCGTCTTTGCTTGCGGCCTGCGTGCAGATTTCAAACAGACTCCACTTTCGGATAAATTCAGAGCCGAGGTCATTCGATAGTGTCAGCTCCGCGCGCACTGCGTCGCGGGCGGCGGCATGCGCTTCGCGCAACTCCATCTGAGTATTGGTTCGATAAGCTGCTCCACTCCGACCTGCCAGCAGCCGTGCCGGAGTCCGGGCGCGTACTTGCCTTACGATCTCGGGCAGGTCCTGGGCCCGCGCGGGTTTGTCTTCCTCTGCGGACATTTAAAGAGTCTTCTCCAGCGAAGATTCCAACCCTTGCATCAGTTGCCGCCGCGCGAACGAGTCAAGAGTTGCCGGCTCGTTGCCAACATAGATTCCCATACGCTGTAGCCACGCGAGGAACTCCGGCGCAGGACGGAGATTGAAGAGCCGTCGCGCCGCCAACGCATCGTGATAGCTGGTGGATTGGTAATTCAGCATCACATCATCCGAACACGGGACGCCCATGAAGTAATTGCAGCCGGCGGCGCTTAGAAGTAACAACAGGTTATCGGCGGAGTTCTGGTCGGCGGCGGCGTGATTGGTGTAGCAGACATCGCAGCCCATCGGCAGGCCTAGGAGCTTGCCCATGAAGTGGTCTTCGAGTCCAGCGCGGATAACCTGGCGCTCGTCGTACAAATACTCCGGTCCGATGAAGCCGACGACGCTGTTGACGAGAAAAGGCTGGAAGGCTCGTGCGACTCCGTAGGCACGCACTTCGAGGGTAAGTTGATCGACTCCGTGATGCGCCTCGGCAGAAAGCGCGCTGCCCTGACCGGTTTCGAAGTACATCACGTCATCCCCAACCCAGTGGACATCCCTCTGGCGATGATGTTCGAGCACCTGTTCGCGGCCTTCACTCAGCATCTTCAAACTGATTCCAAAGCTGCGATTGGCAGCTTCCGTGCCTGCGACGGATTGGAAAAGAAGATCAACCGGAGCGCCACGATTCATTGCGGCCAATTGGGTTGTGATGTGCGCCAGACAACAGGCCTGCGTTGGGATTTCGTAGGTATCCACCAGGCGATTCAATGCCGTAAGAATCGCGGCGACAGTCTCCACCGAGTCGGTCGCCGGATTCACACCGATGACCGCGTCTCCACAGCCGTAAGTCAGCCCCTCGAATGCGGCCAGCAAGATTCCGCCAACATCGTCAGCCGGATGATTCGGTTGCACGCGGATGCCGAGCACTCCGCGTTCTCCCATTGTGTTGCGGCAGCGTGTGACGTTTCGAATCTTGATGGCCGCGAGCACCAGATCTTTGTTGCTCATCAGCTTGGTCACGGCGGCAGCGATTTCAGGGACGATGGCCCGCTGCAACGGTCGAATCTGAGTGTCGGTGGTGCCGTCATCGAGCAGAAATTCGCGAAATTCACCAACGGTCATGCTCGCGATGGCGCGGAAGGCTACCTGATCGTAAGTCTCCAGAATGAGGCGGGAGACGTCGTCCTCGGATGGATCGATCAGCGGGCGCGCGACAATTTCCCTGAGCGTCAAGTCGGCAAGTTTGCGCTTCGCCGCCACTCGTTCCCGTTCCGACCGCGCAGCGATGCCAGCCAATTGGTCGCCAGATTTTTCCTCATTGGCCTTGGCAAACAATTCGCGGAGATCGGAGAAGTCGAAGCGCTCGATCATGACGGCGTCCGGGACAGCGTTCGCTGAATGGCACCATGGTACCGAAAAAGCGTGCCGAAAAAGCATGAACGACGAGCCAGAGGGTATTCAGAGAGGTTATTCAAACTTCGTTATTGAAACTGGAGAGAAAAGTTTAGGGTTTATTTTCCTGAAGCAGCACTACATCTGAATCGGAATGGGTGCGGAGTATGCCCAGGTTCTTTCCGTCGGGCGACCAGTGGAGATCGGTCATCTGCTCGGTGTTGAAGTTCGTGATCCTGTGGCCGGAGGAGCCATCCAGAGGTTGAAGCCAAACGTTGTCCACTCCATTTTCGCGTACCGGGTAAGCCAAAGCTTTCCCGTCGGGAGTGAACTGGAAACCTCCGTTGGCGAGACCCGCTCCGGTTGATCCCACATCCACTTTGATCAAACGCGGCGGAGCTTGCGAATCCAGGCTGACGAGTGCGATCTTGTCTTCCGGCTTCATGACTTCCGGGTTCAACGCAGCGACCAGAACGATGGCCAGGAGCTTTCCATCCGGGGATAGTGTGGGTGGAATGCCGGCGAGGATCGTGTTGGGCAGAACGCTTCCAGGAACTACTTCCGCCTTGCCCGTTCCATCCAGCGGCACTCGCCAAGCTTCGCCAGCGGCGTCGTTTTCGTAGTACACCCATTTCTGATCGGGCGAGCAGGTCGGGTAACGCGACGCCATGTCGGTGAGTTTCACGGGATTGGATCCATCGGCATTGGCGCGCCAAACATTTCCGGCGCGTGCGCCGCCGTGGAATCCCCAGGTGAAAACCATGTAGCGTGGGCCGCATCCGGCAGGATCGATGATGGCGGAGGAAGCATCGCCCAGCAATTGGCTGGAATTGCTGGCGTCGCGTCCCATGCGGGAAAGATGCCCGGACTCAGCGACCAGGAGATTGCCGGCGCTGTCCCACCCGAAGCCGCTTACAAATTCTCCGACGGGCAATAGCGAAGGCAATTCCGAAGCCGGGCTGCCAGCGCCGGGCGCGAGATACAGATTCTGAACCGTCTTCGCCTGGACGGTGGCCAGCATCTTTCCGTCGGCGGAAAGAGTCATGCTGCGGTAACTATTGGTGTCGCGAGTCAGGGGTTGAATCGTCCCACCGGCGCTATACAGAAAGCCGATTTGTGCGCGTAGAAAATTCGGCCCAGCCTGCTGGTAATTGACGATGAGGCCGCTGCCGTCCGGCACCCATTTCAACTGGTTCACAGCTTTATCTTGAAATGCGGCAAGTTCTTCTACTTTGCTGGAACCGAAATTGAACAGGCCGACTGAACTTAAAGTCTTATCGGTACTGGGTTCGGACAAGGCAATCTGCTTACCGTCGGGCGACCAGGCCAGGAAAGTCACCGCGCTATTACCCGGCGAGGGGACAACCAGCAGAACCTTTTCGTCGTTTCCATCGAGATTTGCCGACAGCAAGCGGTATTTTCCAACTTCAGGGTCATTGGCGCGGGCGTAGGCAATGCGATGGCCGTCCGGAGAAAATCCGATGTCGCTGTCAATGTCGCGGACGAGGACTTGCGGAGTGCCTCCGAGCACCGGCGCGCGATAGAGATAAAACGTGGTCTCAAGCGCGTCTTCGGCTTTGCGGAAGTAGAAATAATTCGCGTCGGGCGAAAACGCGAGGCTGTAATAAGAACTCGAAGATGGAGGAACGACTTGCGTATCACTGCTGGTCGCGATGTTGCGCAGCCAGAGGCTTCTCTGTCCTTTTTCTCGCAGCACGCTCAGGACGTACTTCCCGTCCGGAGAAATGGCTGTCGCTCCTGCCTTGCCTGAATTCGTGAGCTGCGTGATCGTGTAATTCTGGAAAGGCATGGCAACGGAGCGATGCAGCATGGAATAGATGCCGAATCCGGCGGCGGCCAGGACGACTAGCGCGACGATTGCGCCGGCGGTGAATCCAAATTTATGTTGCTTCGCGGCGGCTACGGCGGAGCCGCTCGTTGTGTGTCCGGAAGCTTGTGCCGCCGACGTCGCGGGTTGCGGTATCGCCGTCACTGGCCCTGGCATTGAGCCCGAGGGCGAAGCAGAAAGGGGCTGCTGCATGCCTGATGACTGCATGCCGGATGAAGGTCCGCTTGCCTGCGCGGCCGGGACGGTTCCGGAACTTGAGGTCGGACGATGGCGCGACTCTGTTTCCCGCTTCAGGCGCTTCAGGTCGGCGCGTATCTCCGCCGCACCCTGGTAACGCAGCTCACGATCTTTCTCCAAGGCCTTACTGATAATGCGTTCGAGTTCGGCGGGCACGCTGGGATTCAAGCGCACAGCGGGAATAGGGTCGGCATCCAGAATGGCCTTGAAGATGATCGCGGAACTGTCGCCACGGAACGGCATCATGCCCGTTGACATCTCGTAGAGCACCGCGCCGAAGGAAAACAGGTCGCTGCGTGGGTCGAGTTCTTTAGCCTGCGCCTGCTCCGGGGACATATAAGCGACGGTGCCAATCGCCGCGCCGGGGCTAGTCAGGAATTCCTCGTCACTGACCGCCGTCTGGGTATGATCGGCTGCGCCCTGGCTGGACGAGCCGGCGGCGATCACAACTTTGGCCAGTCCGAAGTCGAGGATTTTGGCGTGACCGCGCTTGGTGACGAAAAGATTCGCCGGTTTAATGTCGCGATGCACGATGCCCTGGGAGTGAGCGGCGTCCAGTGCATCGGTGATCTCAATGCCGAGCGACAGCACCGTGTCGAGGTCCATCGGGCGGCCCGAGATACTGTGCTTCAGCGTCATCCCATCGAGAAATTCCATGACGAGGAAAGAATCGTTACCCTCACGTCCAACCTCATAAATGGTGCAGATATTGGGATGGTTGAGAGCAGACGCGGCGCGTGCCTCGCGACGAAAACGTTCGAGCGCCTGCGGATCTTGCGCGACCTCGTCGGGGAGAAATTTGAGAGCAACAAAGCGGCCAAGCGAAGTATCTTCCGCCTTGTAGACCACTCCCATGCCACCACCGCCAAGCCTCTCGACGATGCGGTAGTGCGAAATGGTTCGCCCGATCATAGATGGCAGCTCATTGGTGGCAAATGTTACGTGGACGGGGCAGCCAAGTCAACGAAAGCTGCGAGGCTAACCAGAACCCACCACGGAGACAAGGAGGCACGGAGGAATTCAAAGGCTAGGAAAATCCCAGGGTTTTGAGGATTTTAAGGTTTTCTCCGTGGCTCTGTACCTCCGTGGTGGGTATTGCTTGGCCTAGACGAACTGAAGCTCGGGCGCGGGTGGCAACGCCCCGATTTCCTCCCCCAGACGGTAATAAAGCTGAAGCCCATCCAGTGACGGAGGGTCGAGATAATAATGGATGTTATGCGTCAGATAGACGCGAACGACCTCGACAGCGAGGCCGAGACGGGCGGCCCATTCCTGCGCGATGGTTTCCAGGTTTTTTGACGACAGCCCGTGATTACGAGACTTCTTGAAGACTTCTGCGATTGCGCGCCCATCGCGTCCGTCCAGCGCTTGCTTGCGAATGGCCCAGAAAGCGAAGACGAAGGATTTTCCTGTTCGTGCTACCCACTCCTCGGCGAGGTCGAGGGTCGAGTAACGCGTGCGGTCCACCTTTAGCGCCGGATCCCCGATAAGCAATGCCGCATCGCACGCAGCGAGCATGGTGTCGAGATCCGGAGCCATTGGTTTATAGTCGCGTGCTCCGCCCAGCCATTTGGCAAACAGAATTTTGACCAGGGCAACCGACGTCATGGACGAAGTATCGAGAGCAACCGAGCGCACCTGCGACCACGATGCATCCACCGGCAGCTTGCTTACTAAAAGGATGGACTGCACCGCCCGCCGCGCCGCAATCGCGACCTCAGGAATAATTACGAGATCCGGGACAGTGGTGTAGGCTGCGGCAGGGATAATACCGATATCGGCCGTTCCGGCAGCCAAAGCCTCGGCACAGGCTGAAGGAAGAGTGTAAGAAATATCGACGTCAGCGCCAGCTTCCCCGTGATCGAAATCCCACATGAGAGGCGCGGTATTCAGATACGAAATTGCCGAGATCTTTAACCGGCTCATCACTTTGCGAATTCTACCAAAAGCGATGTGCGCGCCGTCCTTGACAGAGTTTTCCGGCGCAGGCTAGGGTCGCGCAATATGTCCGATGCCCTCGACCTGTCCGATGCTGTCCCCGTCGCCTCTGCAGCAATTCCCAATCCAGCTTCTCCCCAGGCTACATACTGGCTCGCGCTGTCGCTAACTCCGGGATTGGGTCCCACGCGAATCCGGAAGCTGATCGAGCACTATGGCACTGCCGAGAAGGTATTCCAAGCCAGCCTGACCGAACTGGAAGCGACGGGGATGCCCGCAGTTTCGGCGCAGTCGATCGCCACGGGAAAGTCGCTCGAACTGGCGCAGCAGGAGTGCGAGAAGGCCGTCGAGGCTGGCGCAAAGATCATTTCACTCAGCGATCCCGAATATCCGTCGCGTCTGAAAGAAATTTACGATCCGCCCGTAATCCTGTTTGTAAAAGGAAATGTCGAGGCGCTGGCGCAGCCGGGAATCGCGATGGTGGGAACGCGTCATCCCACGCCCTACGGCACTGGCATGGCGGAGCGCCTATCCATCGAACTCGCAGCACGTGGCCTTGTCATTATTAGTGGGCTCGCGCGCGGCATCGATACCGCATCGCATCGCGGAGCGATCTCCGCCAAAGGGAAGACCGTCGCCGTGTTGGGCACCGGCATTGACGTGATTTATCCCAAGGAAAATACCAGGCTTGCAGAACAGATCTTGGCTCTTGGAGGGGCGTTGATTTCCGAGTTTCCGGTTGGAACCCATCCCGCTCCGCAAAATTTCCCGATTCGCAACCGGATCATCAGCGGCATGTCGGTGGGCGTGCTGGTCGTCGAAGCCGCCGAATATAGCGGCACGCGCATTACTTCGCGCTGCGCGCTGGAACAAAACCGCGATGTCTATGCGGTTCCAGGCAACGTTACCAACAAAAATTCGTGGGGTCCGAACACGCTGATCAAGCAGGGAGCGAAGCTCGTAGCCACATGGGAAGACGTTTGGGAAGAGCTCCCGGCGGAGATTCAGGCCGCCCTCAGTTCCAGGCAGAATGAATCCTCTGAGCCGGAAACCGCATCTCTATTCCCGGACGAGGTAAGCTCGCCCCATGAAAAAAAGATCCTCCGTTTGATTAAGCCTGACGAATCCACGCACATCGATCAGTTAGTCGAATTGCTGGAAAACGAAATGTCGTCCTCAGAAATCTTCGCCGCGTTGTTCGAGTTGGAACTGAATGGAAAGATTCGGCAGTTGCCGGGGAAGAATTTTGTGAAAAGTTTTTAGCTGTCAGTAATCAGTTATCAGTTTTCAGTAAAACCGGGGGATCATGTGCAGAGTTTCCGCAATCTTCAGGTATGGGCAAAATCTCATCAACTGACTTTGGATGTGTATGCATCCAGCAAGGCTTTTCCACGTGAGGAGATGTACGGCTTAACGAGTCAGATGCGGCGCGCTTCCGCATCAATCGGCATGAACATTGCAGAAGGCTGTTGCAGAAAAGGGAATGTAGAATTGGGCCGGTTTCTACAGATTGCGATGGGATCCGCAAGTGAACTGGAGTACCAAGTTCTACTGGCCCACGATCTCGACTACCTACGCAATCCAGGATACGAACGCTTGGCAGCGCAGGTTGTCGAGGTCAAGCGCATGCTTTCATCTTTGATGCGGAAAGTGAAGGCTTTAACTGACAACTGATAACTGATAGCTGATAGCTGGCTCTACGCACAGTTGTTCCAATTTGCCAATTCGTGCTAGCTTCAATTCCATTACTGCCAAACTGAGGAACCATTGTCCAAAGGTCTAGTCATCGTCGAATCGCCGGCTAAGGCGAAAACTATCCAGAAGTATTTGGGTAAGGGATTCACCGTGGATGCCTCGTACGGCCACGTGAAGGACCTGCCCAAGAGCAGCCTGGGTGTCGATCTCGAAAACGATTTCGAGACTGAGTACGTTGTCATCCCTGGCAAAGAAAAAGTTCTGGCCAAGCTGAAGAAGCTGGCGCTCTCGGCCGACCACATCTATCTGGCGCCCGATCCGGATCGCGAAGGCGAAGCCATCGCCGCGCACCTTGCCGACGAACTGGGAGAAGACTCGAGCAAGAAGAAGAAAGGGAAGAAAAGCGCAAAACCGAAAACGGACGATATCGGAGATGGCGCTCGCATCCGCCGTGTGACTTTTAATGAAATCACGCAACGCGCGGTCAAGGCTGCCTTTGAGAATCCGCGTGACATTGACCGCAATCTCGTGGACGCGCAGCAGACTCGCCGAGTGCTTGACCGCCTCGTGGGATATCAGGTTTCTCCTTTATTGTGGGATAAAGTTCGTCGCGGACTTTCCGCCGGACGGGTGCAGACGGTAGCCCTTCGCTTGATCGTCGATCGGGAACGCGAAATCAAGGCCTTCGAGAAAAAGGAATACTGGACCATTGACGCCAGTCTCGCAGCCGACAAGCCTCCGGCGTTCGACGCGCGCTTTCTCGGCAAAGGCGAAGAGAAAATTGAAGTTACCAACGGCGAGCAAGCGGAGACCATCCGTTTAGCGCTCGAAAAAGCAGATTGGGTTGTTCGTTCGGCCGAGAAGAAAGAGCGCCGGCGCAACGCTACTCCGCCGTTCACGACCAGCAAGCTGCAACAGGATTCTTCCCGGAAACTGCGCTTTAGCGTCAAGCGCACCATGATGATCGCTCAGCGTTTGTATGAAGGCGTTGAACTCGGCGACGAGGGACTGGTCGGTCTGATCACCTACATGCGTACCGATTCGACTCGAGTTTCGGCGGAGGCGATCACTGAGGTTCGCGAGTACATTGGCAGCGAGTATGGGGCTCCGTATTTGCCTGGTTCTCCTAATACATATAAGGAGAAGAAGGAAGCGCAGGCGGCGCACGAAGCGATTCGTCCCACTTCGGCGGTACGGCATCCCGACCTGGTCAAACAATATCTTCAGGAAGATGAATTCAAGGTTTACAAGCTGATCTGGCAGCGCTTTGTCGCTTCTCAGATGAATCCCGCGGTGTTCGACCAGACCTCCGTGGATATCGACGCCAAGTCGGGCAGCGATGTGTTCTGGTTCCGTGTCACCGGATCGGTGATGAAGTTCGACGGATTCCTCAAGGTCTACGAAGAAGCGAAAGATAATAAGGATGAAGAAGACGAGGAACTGAAACACAAGCTGCCGCCGCTGGAAGCGGGACAGAAGTTGACTCTGAAGGCTCTTCTTCCGGAGCAGCATTTCACCGAGCCTCCTCCACGGTTCAATGAAGCTTCGCTCGTGAAGGAGCTTGAAGAGCGCGGCATCGGTCGGCCTTCCACCTACGCAACGATTCTCAGCACGATTCAGGAGCGGCAGTACGCGCAAAAGATTGGCGGCAAGTTCACGCCTACCGAGATCGGGCTGGTGGTCACCGATCTGCTGGTCGAGAACTTTAAGGATATTTTCGACTTCCAATACACCGCTCGCCTGGAAGAAGAACTCGACGAAATTGAAGAGGGCAAGCAGACCGGCAACGACGCGCTGAAAGAGTTTTATAAGAAGTTCGCCAAGGATCTCAAATACGCCGAGAAGCACATGGAAAACATCAAGCGTATGGAGAAGCCTACGGACGAAAAGTGCGAACTTTGTGGCGCGCCGCTGGTCATCAAGTGGGGCAAGCACGGCTCGTTCTACGCTTGCAGCACCTACGACAAGGAAAATCCGGATACCTGCAAATTCACCAAAGAGAATCCCATCAATCTGCCTGACCTCGATACGGCAGATGTGCAGGAAACCGCGCAAGAGGAATATTGCGAGAACTGCGGCCGGGTGATGGTCCTGAAACGGGGGCGCTTTGGACAGTTCATGGCCTGCACTGGTTATCCGGATTGCAAGACGACTAGGCGGCTTGATCAGGGCAAGAAAGTGCCGGACATCCCGCTCGATGAAACGTGCCCTCTTTGCAAGCGCAACATGATCTTGCGGCATGGACGATTTGGCGAGTTCACTTCTTGCAGCGGGTATCCCGAGTGCAAGTATGTGAAGCAGAACTTCATCGGCGTGAAGTGCCCCGAGTGTAAAGATGGCGAACTCGTCGAAAAGCGCGCGCGCAAGGGCAACACTTTTTACGGATGCGGGAATTATCCGAAGTGCAAGTTCACATCGGCGGCGAAGCCTGTACCTGAAAAATGCCCAGATTGCGGACACGAGTACCTGGTGGAGCGGATCCGCAAAGACGGAACAGTAATAGCCTGTCCTAATAAGGAATGCGATTACGAACGCGCGGTGGAAGGCGAAGTTGCGGGCGCTACTAAAGTCTGAGAGAGGTCAGATTCATGGGCTGAAGCGAAAGCAGGTCCTTCGCTTCGCTCAGGACGACAAGGCGATAAGGGAAGATCGACGATGACAAAGTGATAAGAGATTAGCGAATAAGGCGAAAAAATATGGCAAAAAAAGCGACCGCACACGATGCAAGTCTGATTCTGAAACTTTACGAGCTCCGCCGCGAAGCGGAGATGCGCAAGGCGAGAAACTGGTTTGGAGGCGAATTCTGGCCGCAGAGCGCCGACGACTTTATGAAGATAGCTAACGCCTACGCCAGCCCGGAAAATGCCTGGTTGCGCCAGGTTAGCAGCTACTGGAATATGGCCGCTTCGATGGTCCTTCACGGCGCGCTCAACGAAGAGTTCTTCATAGAGCCCGGCGTGAGCGGCGAGATGTTTTTCATTTTCGCCAAGGTGCAGCCCTTCTTGAAGGAGATTCGCGTCAAGATGGATAATCCTGAGTTGTTCGCCGCCATCGAGAAAGTTGCGACCGGCTCGAAGACTGCCCGCAAGCGTCTGGAGCGATTTTCGAAGGGCGTAGAGGCCCGCCGCAAAACGATGGCCAAGCCGGCGAAGAAAAGCTGACGATCTCGTTGTTCGTATCTTTCTTCGCCTCACTTTTCGTGGCTGTGAATATTTCCGCTGCTATGCATCTGCTATCCTAAGTGCGTTGTGCGGATGCTCTGGTGGTTCCTCATACTGGGAGTCAGTGCCGCGGTGGTGGTGTCGGTTGCGCTCACGCTCTACATGCGAGTCCGGCGGCAAATGAATCGCTCGGCGGCCCATAAAGCGGAACTCGACGGCGTTGACCATTCGTCGTTGCCTGATGCCTGATCTCCCACGACGAGTCTGTTCCGCGGAGTTGACCCACATTCAACGAAAGGTACGCCATGTCGAGAGCAGCAACCAAACTTTTTGGACAGCCGGCTGAGTCGCTAGGCAGCGAGCTAGGTCGCAATCTAGGTCGAAATAAAGACTGGCGGCAGGAATGGGCCCGGCAAGCCGCCATCGTAGTCGGCGCCAGCCTATTTGTTGCCCTGTGCGCGCGTGTGTCCGTGCCGCTGCCGTTTACTCCGGTTCCGCTGACTCTGCAAAACTTTGGAGTTCTGGCCGTCGGACTATTGCTCGGCTCGCGTCGCGGCTTCGCAGCTCTCGCACTCTATTTGCTGGAAGGGGCGTTTGGACTTCCCGTATTCAGCCCTTCACTTCTAGGCGGTGGAATTGCGCAACTCCTGGGCCCGACCGGCGGCTTTCTCATGGCTTATCCGCTCGTCGCATTTCTAGCGGGTTGGATTTATGAGCGCACTTCGGCTCGTTTCGTTTGGGCCGCAGTGGCGTCCGTGGCGGCGGAAGTGCTGCTTTTTGCGAGTGGACTCGGTTGGCTTGCCGTCCTCACCCACTCGGTTTCAATGGCGATTCGGTATGGTCTCTACTGGTTCATTTTTGCGGAAGTCATCAAGGTATTGATGGCCTCTGCCGTCGCCTCTCGCTGGCACCAAAAGACCTCTACGTAGAGACGGGGCTTACCCCGTCTCACTCCGCAACTGGAGACGCGGCGAGCCGCGTCTCTACGAGAATATAGAACAGGATCCCTTCATTTTATGAGTACCGTATCTTCTCCAGTTCGCGAAATCTCGGTGGCGCACAGTCCCGACTCCGACGACGCTTTCATGTTCTACGGCCTGGCCACGAACAAGGTTCGCGTACCCGGACTGAAGTTCAGCCATACCCTTTGCGACATCGAGACGCTGAATCGGCAGGCGCAAGAAGGCGTTTACGACGTAACTGCGATTTCATTCCATGCTTTTCCTTACATCCAGGAAAACTACACTCTGATGTCGTGCGGCGGCAGTGTGGGTGATGGTTACGGGCCCATGCTCGTTTCCACACGTCCTTTTACTCAGGACGAGATCAAGAGCAAGAAAATCGCTGTGCCCGGGAAACTCACCACCGCGTACTTGGCGCTCGAACTCTTCGCTCCCGGAATTCAAGTGGAAGTCGTGCCGTTCGATCAAATTATTCCTCAGATTTTGGAAGGGAAATACGAAGCCGGCCTCATCATTCACGAAGGGCAGCTTACGTATGACAAATCCGGATTGCACCGCGTAGTCGATCTCGGCCGCTGGTGGCAGAAAGTCACCGGGCTGCCGCTGCCGCTCGGTGGAAATGCAATCCGCCGCTCACTCGGTCCGGAAACGATGGCCAGTGTTACGCAAGCGCTGCGTGAGAGCATCCAGTACGCCATTGATCATCGCGAAGAAGCCCTCAGCTACGCCATGCAGTTTGCGCGCGATCTCGATGCGCAGATGGCCGACAAGTTTGTGGGTATGTACGTGAACGAGCGCACCCTGGACTACGGCGACGACGGCAGGGAAGCGGTGCGGCGGTTGCTCGATATGGGCCACAAGGCGGGGATCATTCCGCAGGTGCCGCGGGTGGAGTGGGTGTGAGAAGCAGCCGTTAGCTCTTAGCTCTTAGCTTTTAGCCAATAGCGAAGAGCCAACAGCGCTTTCCTACCTCACCCTTTCCGGAAACGAAAACACCGGATCAATATCCACTGGAACATCCGAAGCCGCTTTCAGCGATGCCTTTAATTCCTCGGGCATCGTGTCGTATTTCTTGAACCAGTTTTCCGCGCGCGAGCGGTCTCCGGTTGCCTCGATTTCCAGCAGTTCTTTCGCTAGGTCGGCTATTGCGCCGGGCATTTTCTCGTAGTCAATCGCATATCGTCCATCGGCATTGTGGCGGATCGCGCCTCGCTCGGAGAGATAATTGAATTCCATCATCTCCGCCTGGCCGTGAGCCTCACCGATTCCGAAACGGACGGTGCGGAAAATTCCGCCCACATACGACGCGTAGTACTCTTCCAGTTTTTCTTTCGGAAGAGCGTCGTGATCCACCAGCCATTTCAAGGCGAACATCCCAGTGACGTCGGCCTTCGCTTCTTCGAGTCCACTGAATCTGGGGCCGATCGCTTCCCGGATTTGGACCTTCCCTGCGGCAGTGCGTGCATATGCAGGACCGAGTCCGTGACAGATTTCATGCATCGTCGTGCTCTGTAGATAACCTTCCCCTGACACTTTCGCAGCCTGGTCGGGCTCCATCAGCTTGCGCGCGACCGGCAGAATGACGTAGTTGACGCGCGCATCCATGAAGTTTTTGAAAAAGAGTTTCTTGCTGCCTTTCTGCTCATGCACACGCGGATCATTCGGCAGATTGTCAGCCACGGCCTGGTAACCGTGGGTCAAGTCTCCGGAACGAAACGGAGTATCCATCACTTCCATCGGCGTCTCAAGGCCTTGCTTCGAGGGACGATCTTCCGCCGCCAGCGGCAGCGCGTCCTGAATCTGCGGTACATATTTTTGGAATAGCTCCAGCTTCTTGCTCTCGCGCTCATTACGCACCATCACCGCCGCGCCGTAGGAACCCTTCACTCCTAGCAGGCCGTCCATGTAGGTCTCATAAGGCGCAAAAATGATGTCGAACTTAGGATTCTTCAACTCCAGCCATGCCAGATCGCTGGGAAAGTAATCGTCACTGAGCAGAGCATCGGCCCGCAGCTTTAGAAATTTCGCGAAAGCCGCGTCATCGCTGAGCGTCGCTGCCGCGCGCAACGCCTTTGCTGCCGGCTCCAGATATGCGCGATACGCAATGTGAAATGGAACCGCCTCCAGTTTATTTTGATGCCAGCGCACGATGGTGAACTGATCGTAGATCGCTGTCTTCTGCTCTGGATGCTCTTTGACGTATTGCTCGATTTGATCGCGGGTCAGGTTTGCCGGATAGTAACCTCGACCGGGCGGCATGGAGTCTGTTCCGACGAATGGTTTGTTCTCGTCGATCAGATCGAAGCGCGACGCGTTGATCCACAAGTACCGGCGCAGTTGCACGTCGCGCCGATTCTGGCTTGAGGCCAGCGACTGATACAACGCTAGACCCTCGGGATCGCTTTGCCGCCAGTAGATGCTCTCCAGGTAGCCGCAGGCCTGGACGAGCTTGCGAACGAGTTGTTGCTCGCGCGCGCTTAAACCGGCCGTCCGGAAAGGCATCTGGACGCGGTGGAATTTGGCTAACCGTTGCGCGAAGTCAGGTGCAACGTGCAAATTCGCGGGCGCGCCGCCTTTCGCGGCAGAACCTGTCATCACTTTTTTACTTTGCGCCGGACCCACAGATGACATGAGTAAAATGAAGGCGAAAGCTAGCGTGCAGTGTGTAAGACAGTAGGCGGCACGACCGTTCCCGATACCCAAATCCTTGATACCCCATTTCTAGTGCAGACTTTTTCAACGAACCCAAGTTTATCAAAGGCACGGTCGAGCCCTGGGCCGTTTATCATGGATACATGCGCGAAGAGAACGGCGCCCAAGCTTTACTCATCGATGCCGATGACACACTCTGGGAAAATAACATCTATTTTGAACGGGCGATTGTAGAGTTCATTTCGTTTCTTGATCATCGCGAACATTCGCCAGAGCAGGTTCGCCTGATCCTAAACGACGTGGAGCGCGATTCGATCGTCAAGCACGGTTATGGCCTGCACAGCTTCACGCATTCGCTGGTTGAGTGTTTTGAAAAGTTGTCGATCGAACCGGTCACGTCCGCATTGCACGAGCGGATTCACAGTTTTGCCCACAAGATCGTCGATCATCCCATCGAAGTTCTTCCCGGAGTGCCCGAAACCCTGGGATATCTTGGCGAGCGCCACCGTCTCATCATGATGACGAAAGGAAATCCGTCCGAGCAAGCCGGGAAGGTTGAGCGCTCAGGGTTAAGAGAATATTTTTCCGCTATCGAAATCGTCCCCGAGAAAGACGAGAATACCTACCGCACCGCGATCGCCAAGTTTGCGCTTCGTGCGGACAACACGTGGATGGTCGGCAACAGTCCCAAGTCAGACGTCAATCCGGCCCTGGCCGCGGGCTTGCACGCGATCTTCATACCGCACGGCAATACCTGGATCCTCGAACACGAAGAGCTTGCTACGGCCCCGCCGTCGCAGCGTCTGCTGACTGTCGACCGTTTCGGCGACCTCAGAAAACACTTCTAGCGTCGCTACTTGACCATCAGAACATCCCAAAAAAGACACAAGCCGGGTGCCCGGAATCACTTCCGGTCCCGGCCTGCGCTTCTATCAACTTAGATCCGACTGTTAAGGCGTTACTTAATTAGTCGGTGTAGGCGTAGCGTTGGCGGTAGTAGCCGACGTGGCAGGCGCTGCTGCCGTGCTAGCCGCAGGCGTGCTCACCGCGTTATACCGTGAAAGCCGCGGGAAGAACGGCGTTACCTCGAACGGCATCTTGTCGCGCGCCGAGGTGATGGCGACTGGCTGGGCCTTTACGATCTCCACTTTATCGTCCCAGGGATTCAGTTTCACGCGTCCACCAAGAGGCAACGCGGCGATCTGATCCAGCTTATTCCAGTCGAGTGCCGGAGCCGTGGTCGCCAGCGCCGCCATCCGCGTCACTGTGCCATTCTCCGTGATGCTGTTGCCAAGGTGCGCTTGCAGCAGGGCGCTCAATTGCGGAGCGCGTACCTGAAGAGCCTTAATGAAGAGTCCAGCTGATTCCAGCTTCTGAGCGTAGGGCGAAGCCTTCAGCATTTCGATCGCTTTCTTGTCAGCAGCTGCTTCTTCTTCCGGAATGTGTTTGAACCCCAGGTTCTGGTAGGTTCCCTCATCAGAGAACAGCATCCGATCATTGAATGCATACTCGCTGCCAAGGTTATGTCCCAAAACAATGTGGGCCAGTTCGTGCGACAGGACCATGGCCAGGCTGGCCTCATCGGGAAGCACATCGATCAGCCCGCGGCTCACAATGATTGTGTTGCCCACGCTGAAGGTTTCGAGCGGTAGAGTCGTCAGCACTCGGGTGCGGACCGGCCTTGGCAATTCGATGTTATTCGTGATCTCGATATTGTTCACGACAGTCTGTAAGACCTTGTCCACGTCGCCTTCGGGCGCAATCAGTCCCGCCCGTTCCAGTCGCTCGATAACATTGTCTTCAGCTTGCTGCTGCCATTCGCGTTCGGCCGCCAGCGGAGTTGCATCCTGTGTGCTCGCGGTCTCGTCTTTCACGCTATCCACGCGGATGTTCGTCAGCTCGTCGTTTGCCGTTCCCATCTTGAGGTTGTATCCCCACATGCGGGTTTGCGCCTTGAAGGCGATCTTGTTCTTGGCTCCCGCTGTAAAGTCGCCTTCTTCGCTGTAGATATAGGCGGGTACCCAATAACCTGGGATCAAATTCAACCGCCAGCTGTCCATGTGGAAGTAATAGGTGTTACGCGCAGGATGGGAGTAAGTGCCATTCAGTCGCACGATGTTGAAGTCCTGATCTTCGACCCAGATACGGCCAAGAAAACGCCCGCGTCCAGCGTCCTTCTTTGGCGTCAGGTCAAACACCAGGCAGCGCACATCGCCCAGAAACTCGCGTCGCGCATAGTGAAAGTCGTAGTGCTGCCGGTCAAAGTCGCTGCGATCGGCGTAGATCATCCACGAAAAACCCAGCGGTTGATACTGAAATTTGAATTTCTTGGTGAGCCCGCCCAGAAGGCGCTTTTCCATGCCTTCGTACTTGCTCTTATCCTTTTCCTGAAGAAAATCGCTTCGATCAATGGAGTCGCTCAAATCCATGCGACCCAGAAAATAGTGATCGTCCTGTGGAATCGGTCCCAGCTGCGGATCCTGCGTCAGATTCTGTAGATAGGTTTCCACAACCGGAGTACGTGGTGACAGGAATTTAATCAGCGCCTTCTCGCGAAGAATCACGCGGTCGACAACCTGATCCATGGTGACTGGCGGCGTCTGCGACGTTTGCGTTGACGCAACCGGTTGGGTGTTCTGCGGCGAGGATGCCGACTGCTGAGCTGCTGCCGTCATCGTTACAGCAAGCAGAGCCAAAACCATCAAGTTCTTGTTGCTCATCATAACTCTCCGCATAACTTTCATCTCCAAAGTCGTCAATACGCCAGTTGAAATACCACGTGCACAATTGCCGTCGAATCTACTGCCTGTCCGTTTCGCAGCGCCGGCTTGAACCGCATCTTGTTAGCGGCGGCTACAGCCGTCTCATCCAGTCCATGGCCCAAACCCCTGACTACGCGATTCACATGAAGCTGGCCATTCGCCGCAAACTCCACTTCGAGCAGCACTTCACCTTCGAGTTTCAGATTTCTAGCTTCTTCCGTATAAGCCGGATTCGGCTTGAAGGTGATCTCGACCGATGTGGTCGGCGGCCCGTTATCCACCCGCTGAATGTGGGGAGTATTCTGCGCGATCTCCTGTGAGCCGAATCCCGAGCTTTGCACTCCCGCGCTGCCACGGCCACTCCTGCGCCCGTCTCCCTGGCCGCCAGTCGCGATCCCGCTGCCAAAGTCTGCGCTTGCCACCGTGCCTTTAATTCCTTTTGCGCCGCCCGACCCGTTGCCTTGTCCCGGACCTACGGGCATATCGAACGAGCCCGCCGCGGAGGCGATCAGTTTGCCGTTCGGCTTACTGTTGTCACTCGGCTTCAATCCATTCGGATCGCCAAAGCCACCAGTCTGTACTTTCGAAATCGGAGCATTCACGGTGGGCGTTACTGAACTTCCTTGAAACTCCCCGGTATGTACCAGCACCGGACGAGCTCCGCTGGTCGGCTTCAACATAGCCGGCGCGAAATTGTTCATCGCCACTTTGGGCGCTTCTACTTCCTGAGGCTGCGGTTTGGGCGCGCGGACTTCCTTCGGAACGATCAGCTTCGGCGTCTGAAACACCGGTTCCTTGGGCAGCAGCTTCGCGTGAACTGGAAGCCGCTTGGGCTTGGGCAGCGGTTCAGGCCTCAGCGCCGGCCGTGGTACCAACTCGGTTACGTGATAATTCGAAGTGATGAGCAACGTCTCAGGCATCAGGACGCCAAAGAAGATCAGAAGCAGGACCAGGCACGAGACCATCCCATAACTTGCGAGGAAAGTCCGCCAGTTCCACTTCTTTTCAGGCAACAGGCCGAGTTCAAAATCGCGATCGCTCGTAGGCATCCATGACTCCAAAGGGGGCCCAAGCGGGGAGACCGCTCGGGGTTGGAGTCTTCACCTTATGGGAGATTGGGCAGGGGGTAAACGTGCCACTTGCGCGTGTCCTTTGGTAACCACCTTTAGTTCTTAACCAAAGGGAGGATTACTTCGGTAACACGGTCCGGCGACGCGCAAAATAGTAAAAAACCGGCACGCCTGCAAGAATTGCCAGGCATCCGCCGGCCGAACTCTTCAGGTTGGCCGTGAATGTGTAGTAAAGAAGCGCCGCGGAAGCCAGCACAAATAAGGCTGGAACCACCGGATATCCCCAGACGCGATAAGGCCGGTCGGCGTTCGGCTCGCGATGGCGAAAGACGAATACTGTGCTCGCCGCGATCATATAAAAGAGCCACTCCGCGAAAATCGTGAGCGAAAAGAATTGGCGGAAACTGCCGCCGAGCAATAGCAGGATGATTGCCAGCCCACATTGCACCATGATCGCTACCGACGGAGTGCGATAGCGCGGATGAACTTCAGCCAGCGCGGTGAAGAAATATCCATCACGCGCGGTTGCGAAGGGAACTCGGGCTCCGCTCATGATGGTGCCGTTCAAAGTGACGAGCATCGAAATCGCCATACCCGCCGATACCAGGCTCGCGCCAGCATGCCCGAGCACCAACGCCACTGCGTCGGACGCAGGACGCTCCGAGGCTGCGACCGTGGCTGCTGGTAGCACATACTGCACCGCAGCGTTCACGAGAATATAGAGCACGCCCACCGTCGCGACGCCCCAAATCAGCGATAGGGGAATATTGCGCTGCGGATTCTTTATCTCTCCCGCCACCATATTCAGATCGTTCCAGCCGTCGTAGGCCCACAATGCAGCTACCAGCGCGGCGAAAAATCCGGCGATGCCGCCTCTAGCACCGGCGAACTCGGTGGCAAAATTCGCCCATGTCCCACCACTATAAGAAAAGCCCACGGCCACAATCCCAACGATGATGGCAACCTTCAACATGGTGAACACAAACTGGAATTCTCCAGCGCGCCGTACGCCGATATAGTTCAGCCACGAGATGACAATGGCCGCTCCAATCGCTACGAATTGTCCATAGTTGATGGTGAAGGGCTGCGTAATGCAGGCATGGGAGAAAAAAGAAAAGACCGGGAACGTTCCCAGGATCCTGACTAAGCCAGTAGTGATGGTTGCGATCGAGCCCGGTTTGGCAATCAGAAACCAGGTCCATGAATAGAGGAATCCTGCCAGCGGCCCATAAGCATCGCGGACATAAACATACTCGCCGCCCGCCTGCGGCTTCATCGCGCCTAATTCGGCGTAAGTGAGGGCGCCAAAAAAAGAGAGCAGGCCGCCGACGATCCAGGCGAGATAGACCAGTCGAGCCGATCCCACCGCTTGCATCATTTCGGTTGGAACCAGAAAGATGCCGCTCCCTATGATCGTCCCGACCACCACCGCGCCAGCGTGCGGCAAAGTGAGATCGCGAGCCAGTTCCAGACGGGAAGGCTTTTCTATTGTGCTGGGCGTCATATTCTTCCGGATTCGAACGTCACGCGGCTAACCGCATATCCAACAACAAAGGTCACGCAAGTACCGATCGCCACCCACCAGGTGAAAGCCACCTGTGACCATAACCATAAATAGACTTCGAGTCCTAAGCCGAAAATCATGCCCACAATGGCTCCGCCCTGATTCGCGCGCTTGGTCAGCACTCCCAATAGAAACACTCCAAGCAAAGCCCCATAAGCTACCGATGCAATTTTCAGCCCGATCTCTACCACTCGTCCCGCGCCGTGCAGGGCCAGCAAAGCCAGCACGAACAGCGCCACCGCCCATCCGACAGTGGCCAGGCGCGCCAGACGCAGCTTTCGTGCTTCGCTCAACTCCGGACCGCGACTCGTCCGAAAGCGGAGATAGAAATCCATAATTGAGGTCGACGACAGCGAGTTGAGCGCCGCACTCAAGTTAGACATCGCCGCCGCCAGAATCGCCGCAATCAGCAATCCCGCAATGCCATGCGGCATTCGAGTCACGATGAATGTCGGATAGATCTTGTCCGCGCGTCCGAAGGCCGCCGAAGGAACCCGGTAATAGGCAAACAGCATGACGCCTACTAAAAGAAATAACGCGAACTGAAAAAAGACGGCGACTCCGCTGGACAACAACGCCAACACCGATTGCCGCTGATTGCGCGCCGCCAGCAATCTCTGCACGATCAGTTGGTCGGTGCCATGGCTGGCGGTAGTCAGAAACGCGCCGCCGATGATTCCAGCCCATAGCGTGTAAGGCGCAGCAAAGTTCAAGTGCGGCCAGTGGGAGGTCGCCGAATTTGCGAAAGATGTATTGAAAAACGAATAATCGAACACCTGGAACTTATTCAGTCCCCCGGCAATCGTCCGTACAGACTCCCATCCACCCGGCACAAGCTGCAGAATCGTCACCAGCCCAACCAGTGTCCCGCCGACATAAATAAATGTCTGCACGACATCCGTCCAGATCACTGCGGCCAGTCCGCCCTCAAATGTGTAAATCAAAGTCAGCAGAGTGATGATTGCAATCGAAGTGACCTCGCCCGTGCCCAGAGCGATCGACACCACGATCGCCACGGCATAAACACGCACACCCTCTGCTGCCGCGCGAGTCAGCAGAAACATTCCAGCCGTCACCGTACGCAACTTTGAACCAAATCTCCGTTCGATCAGTTGATAGGCAGTGAAAAGCTCGCCACGAAAATATTGCGGCAGCAGCACAAAGCTAATGATGACGCGCCCGATCACATATCCCATTACGACTTGCAGGAAAGTAAAATTCGAATCATAGGCGAGACCCGGGATGCTGATGATGGTCAGCGTGCTGGTCTCCGCCGCCACAATCGACAACGAAATCGCCCACCATGGAATGTTGCGGTCGGCGAGAAAGTAATCTCGCATGGTCCGCTGCCGCTTGCGAAACCGCAGCCCAAACAGCGTGATCCCCGCCAGATATAACGCGATAATCAGCAGGTCGACCCGATTCAATCCCACGCGATTCCTCTGAATGGAGAAGCAACTCGCCGCATCTTCGCAGCCAGCAACAGATGGCACATTGTACAAGCATGTTCGGCGGCGAGAACCGGATCCGAGCGAACGTTCCGAGTGTGTTAGAACTAGCGCGATGGCCTACTACCTCGGAATCGACGGCGGCGGCACCAAAACCCGCTGTGTTCTCGCGGATGAAACGACGGTATTCGCGACTGCCACGTCCGGTGGCAGCAACATAGTTCGGCTTGGCGAGACGCAAGCGAAGAACGTTCTGCGTACTGTCGTTTCCCAGGTCTGCGCTACAGCAAGAATTTCTCCTGGCATGATCCGCGCTGTCTGTATCGGAGCCGCTGGCGCAGCCCGGCCCGAGATCGCCGCCACGATTCACAATTTCCTCGCGGAGCTAATTTCCGAAACCACTCCCGAAATGCCTTCCCAGATTGCAAAAGATGTAGCGAAGATTAGATCGAAGATTGAAGTGGTCGGCGATTCCGTGATTGCACTCGAAGCCGCCTTCGGAAGGGAGCCAGGCGTCATCGCCATCGCAGGCACCGGCTCGATCGTCTACGGTCGCGATGCCGCGGGTAAGATCGCGCGCGCCGGGGGATGGGGGTTTGCCGTATCCGACGAAGGCTCCGGACACTGGATTGGCCGTCGCGCCATCTCCGCGATTCTCAGCGCCAATGACCAGGATCAGGGCCTCGCGGCGAATCTGACATCGATGATCCTGCAAGCCTGGAAACTCAATACGATTGACGATCTCGTACAGCAGGCGAATGCGACCCCGCCGCCCGACTTCCCGCGCCTCTTTCCCATCGTCCTGAGAGCCGCCGCTGAGGGAGACTTAATCGCTCGCGATCTCCTGGCGGACGCCGGAGCCAAACTCGCCGCCCTGGCTGCAATCGTCCTCCACCGCCTGTCGCCCGGCGGGCATGCAGTACCGGTAGCGATGACGGGGAGCGTCTTTCGTCAGTCTCAGGAGGTGCGCGAGATTTTCTACAATATGCTGCGGAAGAGTTTTCCCGGAATCGACGTGCGTCAAGAGTTAGTCGAACCCGTGTATGGCGCATTAGCCAGGGCACGCGCAAGTGTGAACGCAGAGCCATAGCCGGTTTGACAGCGAAATGGTTGGCAGAGAAATGTCTATTGACGAAATCTCGCAAAATAAATTCTCGGAAGACGAAATCTTGCCAGAACCTATCGCGCCCTCCTCAACCGCGCCGGCAGTAACCCCACCGCACCTGCCCACAACCGACGATTTCTTACGCACCGCCACTGACCCCACTCTTACCGAAGACTTGGCGCTCGCTCTTCTCAAACATCCTGACTTGCCGCCCGAAGTTCTCGAGCGGCTCTCCAAAAATATCCATGCACTCAAGAGCCGCAAAGTAAAGCTCGCGCTGGCCAGCCATCCCCATACGCCGCGTCACGTGTCGGTGCCGCTGGCGCGCCACTTCTACACTTTCGATCTGATGAAAGTAGCGCTCTCGCCCAGCGTCCCGGCGGATGTCAAGATTGCCGTGGATGACATCCTCATCTCCCGCCTGAACACCGTCACTCTGGGCGAACGCCTGACTTTGGCTCGCCGCGCCTCGGGAAGAGTGGCGGCTGCGCTGTTGCTGGATGTTGCAGGCAGGGATAGAGATGGCAAAGTCGGCAGCATCAAAGTTGACAACGCAAAAACCGTAGCTCTCGATACCCGAGTCATGCAGACCGCGCTCGAAAATCCGCGCCTTACCGAAGCGTTAGTCATCAAATCCGTTCTTCGTCCCGCGGCAGGCGCGGCATTGGTGCAAGCGGTGGCAAGGCATGAAAAGTGGTCTCGCCGCAGAGAAATCCGTGCAGCCCTTTTGCGCACGGAGCATCTTTCTCTCGCCCGCGCCCTCGAATTCAGCCGCGAACTCCCCCGGCCGTTGCTGCTAGAGCTACTAGCCAGTTCACGTCTCCCCGCACAGATCAAAGACCAATTGCTGCGCGAGAGCGGGACGAACTCGCCTCCGTTAGAAAGCTGAAAGCAATCGGCCAATTCAGTACAATTCAGTGCTAATTAAAAAGATCGCCGCTACTGCGGCGGGGAAAGTTCAGATGAGAAGAATCGCTTTAGCATCGCTGTTACTCCTCACCATATTTGGGGCCACACTAGGGTTGAGCGCGAAAGAAAAATCTCTGAAGGGCTCCGACCTCCTCTTTAAACTGGAAGCCGATTTTGCGGCCGACGTCGCAAAACACGGCCACGACGCCTTCCTCACCTACTTCGCCGAAGACGGCGTCGAAGTCGTCGACGGCGGCGGCTTCAATACCAAAGAAGGGATGAGCAAGCAGACACCTTGGCCCGAAGGCACCACCCTCACCTGGACTCCCGTCAAAGCCGACATGGCCGCATCAGGCGATCTCGGTTACACCTACGGCAATTACGTCTACACCGCTAAGAATAAAGACGGCAAGCTGATATCTAATTACGGTAAGTACACTTCGATCTGGAAAAAACAGAAAGATGGTCAGTGGAAGGTCGTCGTTGACATGGGGAACTCAAGTCCTGATCCGACGGCAGGGAAGTGAGATAGACGAGGCGCTGTCGAATATTGGGACTTTACACCGAACCAGAAGGCTTGCGCGCAATCGCCGCCATCAGGCTCATGGTCATGGAGACATCGATAGAATACTGTTCCCCGCCACGCACAATAGGTCCGCCAATTGCGTCCAACTCAAGCGGTCGTCCGGCGGCAACATCCTTCTGCATGGAACTCCGCATTCCCGGCGGAGCACCGTCGAAGGTCGTCAACATCTGACGCAAGTCAATTTCCGCGCCACTCGCATTTGCCACCGCGCACGCTTCAGTGATCGCTGCGGTTAGCTTCTGTTTCCACGAAGCGTCCGCCAATATCTCCCCGATGTTCAGTCCCGATGCCGATGTGACCAATGCGAACGGTCCAAGGAAGCAGAGCTTGCCCCACAACAGGGTCTGTTCGTTCCGCATGAACTGGCAGGTAAATCCAAGACTGCCTAATCGCTCGACGATCGTTCCCAGCAGTGTCTCCCCATTAGCCGCCAGGTTGAGTCGAACAAAAGGAGAGCGTTGAATGAAATGTCCAGCCGCGATCTTCTCCGCCTCCACTGCGATGGTCGCTGGGAAAACCTCCCGAAATCGCGAGCGGAGCACGGCGATATGGTCTACTCCGTTCAGCAACGGAATCACACATCCCGGCGTCACTCGCACTGCATCCAGCGCAGACTGTAACTGATAGGTCTTGGTCGCGATCCACAGCGCATCAACCGGAGCGGTCAACGCCGAGACTATCGTCGCCGGTGCGGTAAGAGAACCCGTCGGACGTTCCAATAACAGATTCGTAGGAAAATTCGGCAATGTCGCCGGTCGAACCAAAATCGTGACGTCCTCGCCAAGCGACGCCAGCGCTGTGCCGACCAGCCCACCGATTGCTCCCGCTCCCAGGATTGCATGTTTCATATCAACTCTTCCGCAACACGATAGGCTACGTTACGTTTGGATGCGGCCACAATCGCTCTCGACCCACCTTTACGCTACTCACAAGAATCTGTCACACTGGATCTGTAGCACTGGCCACCCGCCAGCAATTCCGATCCGCCGCACCCATGGGCAAAATTCACGTTCTTTCCGATAGAGTTGCCAACCAGATCGCCGCCGGCGAAGTGGTCGAACGCCCTGCGTCGGTGGTGAAGGAACTGCTGGAGAACGCGCTGGACGCCGGTTCCACCCGCATTCGCATTCAGGTCGAAGCGGGAGGGAAGAGGCTGATCCAGATCACCGACAACGGATGCGGCATGGTCCGCGACGACGCCATGCTAGCCTTCGAGCGCCACGCCACTTCGAAAATTAAAGAGACCGACGACCTGCTGAGTATAGCGACACTTGGATTTCGCGGCGAGGCGTTGCCTTCCATCGCCTCTGTCGCCCGCCTGCATCTGGAAACTCGCGCCGTCGAGGAAGCCGCTGGCACAGTGATCGAGATCAATGGCGGCAAGATGATCCGCGTGGAAGAAGCGGGATTGCCTCTAGGGACGTCGATCACCATCCGCGACCTCTTCTTTAATACGCCGGCGCGCAAGAAATTCTTACGATCAGAATCGACCGAACTGTCTCATATCGCCTCGCTCGTGACGCACTACGCGCTGGCGCATCCGGACAAGCATTTCGAGTTGCATTCGACAACGAATGCGTTGCTGGTGGCGCCGCCCGTGGCCGGGCATCGCGATCGCGTTTACCAGGTCTTTGGACGTGAGACGCTCGACCAGTTAATTCCGCTTGCCGCCATCCAACCCTTGGAGCGTGTCGGTCTGCCGCAGCCCCCACCATGGCGGCGTATGAAGGCGGCTCCCGCGGACACTCTAGTGCGCGAGATAGTCCACGAAGACGCGGAACGGGGGGACGAAGCATCAGGAGACGAACCTTTGGGAACACCCGCTCCCGCCGATTTTGGCGAGGTGCGGCTGCATGGCTTTGTCTCCAAGCCGGAGATTCAAAAACTCAATCGCAATTCGATTTACATCTTTGTCAATGGTCGTCTGATTCGCGATCGTCTGATTCAACACGGAGTCATCGAAGCCTATCGAAATATTTTGCCGCCGACGGTGTATCCCGTGGTTCTGCTCTTTATTGAACTGCCAACCGCTGAGGTCGATGTGAACGTGCATCCTTCGAAAACGGAAGTGCGTTTCCGCCAGCAGACAGTGATTCATGATTTCGTGCGTGAATCTGTACGCGCCGCGCTGATGAAGGCAAGGCCGGTCCCGCAGTTCTTAACCGAGATCGGAGCGCAGCCGACGGCAACACGCGGCCTGACCAGCCCTATTTCGATTCCAACGATGTCCGATGAATCGAACCGCGGCGACGGTCTCCAGCCCGCTCCCTGGCGTGACTTGAACGAAGCAGCGCCCGGTAGCGGATTCGCTTTACAGGCACCGGACATAGCCGCAGCCACCGCGCGTTTCGAATTTGACGGCGGAATTGCGGTCGAGGCCAACGCTGCCGTATCTCTGGCGCGTGACGCAGACGCAGCGAGTGCTTTAAGTACAGTCCCCGATCACGGGTGCGCCCCGGCGATCGCTCAGGAGCCACACGCCCCGCCAACCCTCGAGTCGCTGCGGACGCTGCGCCCGCTCGGCCAGATTCGGAACTCTTTCATTCTCGCCGTGAATGAAGACGGCCTCTGGATCATCGATCAGCATGTAGCGCATGAGCGCGTGTTATTCGAGCGCGTCCTGCGGCAGCGTTCCGCGCAGCAGGTCGAGAGCCAGCGTTTGCTGATGCCTCTTGTCGTCGAATTAACTCCGGCGCAGCAAGCGATCTTCAGCGATATTGCCGACGAACTTGCGCACAATGGTTTTGAGGCAGAACCCTTCGGCGCTCGCAGCGTCGCAGTCAAAAGCGCCCCGGCTGGCGTCGATGCGGCGCAGGTCGGGCACATGCTCAACGAAATCTTCGAGCAGCTAGCCCCCGAAGATCAGGCCATTAATCTGGAAACTGTCCGGACGCGCATCGCGGCATCCATCGCCTGCCACGCCGCCATCAAAGTCAACATGCCGCTCGAGCAAAATAAAATGGAGTGGATTCTAGCGGAGTTGGCAAAAACCGAGCACCCAATGGTGTGTCCGCATGGCCGGCCGGTAGTGCTGCGCTACTCAATGCAAGATATTCAAAAGGCATTCAAACGGATATGACAGTCTGAGCGGACGCTTCAACGCTTAGTAGCCAGAAGCGAGCAGTGGATCTTCAGCATCCCACATACCATCGCGAAACGTAACGTTCCTGCCCGAGATCGCGGGAATGCGGTCGCCGGGAACGACGATCCCCACCAGATTCAGAGGATCGGCCGCGGCGATGACGACGCGTTCGGCGTTCGCTTGCTGGGGCAGTTTGCGATGTTCACGCAACGATTCGACTGCGACTGGAAGCGCAAACTGCTCTCCCAGAAATCCGTCCACGAACCGCCCGCCACGGATTTCGCCTCGATCTTCAAGGCGGCGATAGCCGATCTGCAATTCGCGCCAGCGCGGCAGATTCGTTTCTCGCACCAACAGATCGCGGAACACCACGCCGTACCGCCGCAACAGCATCCAGCAACACGATTCAACGCTGCGGTCGCGATCGGCGCCTTCGCTATGCAGGAGCGACCAGCGTCCCGGAGCATGTCGCGGACGCCGGACTTTCCCGATCAGCTTCTCCAGGCCGGTCCCAGCGGTGCTCTTCGGAGTCACCAGAGCGCGCAGGTTCTCGAATCCGTCGGCGGTGACCAGTCCTGCTGCGACCAGTTCCCACAATCCGGTTTCGATTTCCGCTTTGAGTCTTCCCGTCGCGCGCACCATGTCAGGGAAAAACAACGCGCCCCGCTGTTTCAAAAGTTCAAGCACTGCTTGCGCCACAGGGCTGAGGAAAGAAGTAGAAGAATCCTCTGCGCCGGGATGATGCGCTCGCATCCAGTCGGCATCTTCGCGAACAAAAAATGCGATGGGTGCCACTCGCGTAGGGATGACACGGCGGCGGCTTTCGTGACCGTCGGCCCCAGTAACTTCCAAAGTCGCAGGATGCGGCGATAGACGCCCCCATCCGACCGCGCCCGATAAGCAGAGTTGATCGAGATGCGCGGGATCGTAGTCAGCGATTCTTCGTCCAAGCACGAACCGTTCCCACGCGCTCGCCGGAATCTCAAAGCCTTGCAATTGCCGGATCACTTCCAGCGTGCCATGCTCGCCGCGAAGCTGCGTTCCCGGAGCGATGTGCTGCCAGCGCAAAAGCCAGTTCATGAACTGTGACGCGGTTACCGGAGCGATCTGCTTGCGCAACGTGGCGACCGTCAGCCGATGAATACGAGCCAGCAGTCGCCGTTCGCACCATTCAGTGTCGAGTGCTTGTGAAGCCAAGGCTGGCGGAAGCGAATCGGCGGGACGGAAGCGACCGCGTAGAATCGATCCGCTGGCTTCCATACGAAGCAGAGCCTTTTCGATTTCGGATGCAGGCAATCCAAGTATTTCACCAATTTCCGAAGCGGAAGTTGGCCCAAGATGCGGCATCCATCCCTGAACCGCAACCAGCAGTGCATCGTCAGGGTTTGCCGGTGTGGTGGCGGGGCTCCGCCCCGCACCGTGAATCGTGAGAAACAATTCCAACCGCTCAGCAGCTACCCAATATTGTTTGCCCGTTGCCTCCGCCACAACCGCGCGATTTTCATTTTGCAGGCGAGCAAAGAATTCTGCCCACTGCCCGGCGAGATTGGAGCCTTGGGCTACAAGCTGATTGCTGAATGCTGATTGCTGACTGCTCTCCCCCGGCAGCATTACCAGCGTGTGCAGCACATCGTGCAGTTCGTCAGCGTCGCGTACATCAGGCCACGCCTCCTGTTGCACCTGTGCTATGGCGGCGGGATCAAGCGCGCCTACTTCTTCAAGTACGGAAGCGGGCAACACGCGCCGCATCTCCACCGCCCGGGCGCGGCGTTCTTCCAGCGGAGCGTCATCGAGGTAAGCATACGGATTGGCATTAAGAATTTCGTGGGAAAACTGTGATGGAACGGGCGTATCCACCGCGAGACAACGAATCCGCCCCTGCTCGATGCCGCGCAACACGTCGGCGAGACCTTCGATATCCAGCGCTTCGGTGAGCACGTCTCTCATCACTTCGCGCACCAGAGGATGGTCGGGAATCTTGATGTCGCCTTCGATGTTTTCCTGACAGGCCGCAACATCCGGAAAAACCGATGCCAGCAGATCGTCGGAACGCATGCGCTGAATCTGCGGAGGCACTTTCTTTCCACTCTGAAAACGCAGCAGGGCGAGAGCTCGCGTCGCATCCCACCGCCAGCGCGTCCCGAAAATCGGAGAAGCGAGCGCTGCCTGTTCCAGAATCGGCGGCATGGTTTCCGAGTGCAGGAACTGAAAAACATCCGCCAACGGAAAGCTGTGCTGCTCGGCAAGAGCGATGTTCAAGCCGTTATCAGTGGCGGCGGCTTGTAGTTCAAAATTGAAGCCGCGACAGAAGCGTTTGCGCAACGCCAATCCCCAGGCCTTATTAATGCGTCCGCCAAAAGGCGCATGGATGATCAGCTGCATCCCGCCGCCTTCGTCGAAGAATCTTTCGGCGATGATCGTCGTCTGCGTCGGCACATCTCCCAGTACGGTGCGGCCTTCGAGCGTGTATTGGATCAGCTGTTCGGCGCCGGAGAGATCGAGCCCGCATTCTTCGCGCAGCCAGCTCACGGCCTCGGCTACCACAGGAAGGTTGCGCCATCCTTCTACCGGAAGCACGCCGGGCAATCGGTCGCTGATTTCCTTGCGCAATTCTCCTAACTGCTGCGAAAGTTCCGCGGTGCGCGCTGGAGCTTCTCCCCGCCAGAACGGAATCGTAGGCGGCGCGCCGTGGGCATCGTCAACCAGCACCCGCGAAGTTTTCGACTCCACGCGTCGTATTCGCCAGGATGTGTTTCCCAGCAGCATGATGTCGCCCGCCATGCTTTCGACGGCGAAGTCCTCATCTACGGTTCCCACGGTGCCGCCATCAGGTTCGGCAACCACCGTGAACAGGGCATTATCAGGGATTGCGCCGCCGCTGGTGATCGCAGCCAGACGCGCGCCACGCCGCGCCCGCACTTTGCGATTGATCCGATCATGATGGAGATACGCGCCATACCGTCCGCGTTGCGAAGCGATGCCTTCGGAAAGCATCGTCAGCACTTCTTCAAATGTCGCCCGCGAGAGATTGCGATAAGGATAAGCACGCTTCACCAGCGCAAATAATTCATCCTCATCCCACCCGTCATTGGCAGCAACGACAGACTTGTCGCTGGACGTGTTGGTCGTCGCGGCGCTGCCCGAAGCAGCGCAGCAAGCCACAATCTGCTGCGCCAGAATATCGAGCGAAGCTTCCGGAAAAATCAGCCGGTCGAGTTCGCCCAAGCGGATCGCCCGTACCAGCACGGCGCATTCGGCAAGATCGTCGCGCGTGGTGACAAAAAATCGTCCCTTGGGAACCGCTCCTCGCCAGTGACCCGACCGTCCTACGCGCTGTAAAGCGACCGCAATCGAGCGCGGCGAACTGATGTGGCACACCAGATCCACAGTCCCGATATCAATGCCTAGCTCAAGCGACGCGGTCGCGACCAGCACCTTTATCTGACCTTCTTTGAGCTTGCGCTCGGCTTCCAGTCGGAGCTTCCGCGCCAAGCTCCCGTGATGCGCCGCGACGTTTTCCTCTCCGAGACGTTCGCCAAGTTGATGGGAAATTCGCTCGGCCAAACGTCGCGTGTTCACGAAGACCAGCGTGGAGCGGTGCGAATTCACCAACTGCACGATGCGCTCGTAAATCTCATCCCACATCTCGTTGGAAGCGACCGGCCCCAACTCCGAAGACGGGACCTCGACCCCGAGATCGAGCTTGCGCTTGTGTCCAACGTTAACGATCACGGGATCGGGCCGCGGATTCTCCGGATCGGACGTGCCCGCCAGAAAACGCGCCACCTCTTCGATCGGCTTCTGGGTTGCAGAGAGCCCGATGCGCGCCGGCCGCCGGTGAGTCATCGCATCCAGCCGCTCGAGCGACAAAGAAAGATGCACACCGCGTTTATCGTCAGCCACGGCGTGGATTTCATCCACGATCACGGTCTCAACATCGCGCAAGATGGCCCGGCTTTTCTCCGCCGTCAGCAGGATGTAGAACGACTCGGGCGTGGTCACAAGAATGTGCGGCGGACGTTTCAACATCAGCCGACGGTCCTTCATCAGCGTGTCGCCGGTCCGTACCATCGTCCGGATTTCCGGCATCAGCAACCCGCGCTCGCCAGCCATCTGCAAGATTTCTCCGAGTGGGATTTCGAGATTTTTCTGGATGTCATTACCCAGAGCCTTGAGCGGCGAAATGTAGAGAACTTCCGTGCGGTCGTGCAGTTCTCCCGCCAACGCCTTGCGGATGAGGCGGTCGATGCAGGCGAGGAAAGCGGCGAAGGTCTTACCCGATCCCGTGGGAGCGGAGATCAGTGTCGTATGCCCGGCGAGGATGTGAGGCCAGCCCTGCTCCTGCGGTTCCGTTGGCGTCGAGAAACGCGCCGTGAACCATTCCTGGACCAGCGGATGAGCCCAGGCCAACGAGGTGGAGACTTCGAACAACATAAGATTTATTGTAAATAACTCCGGTGGTTTCGTAAAATGTTCGCCCAAAAGCGCAAGAACTTCGACCTGTTGGCGGGTCATTCTCTCGAAGTTGCCTTATATTACCTTTGTCGCTTTTGAGGGAGGTTGCTTGCGCCAAGTTCGAATTGCTCGATTCCTCTTTTTGCTCTTTCCAATTCTGGTCACTATCGCGGGAGCGCAGAATCAGCCCGCCGCAGACCCGTCCGTCCCGGCCGCACCGCACGAAAAGCAAGTCCATCTCAAGCATATTCTGGTGATCAGTCAAACCAAGGGATGGGAGCACGATTCGATTACGGACGCGATGGCTGCCCTCTACAACATGGGACACGATACCGGTCTTTGGGACGTCATACTGCGTACCGATACCGAACTCCTCACGAAAAAGAAGCAGGAGCGAAACACGAAGAGCTTAGACTACTTCGATGCCCTGGTATTTTTGAGCACGACAGGCGAGCTGGACCTCGATGACAGCCAGAAAAAAGATATCTTGTCGTTCATCAAGGACGATGGCAAAGGTTTTGTCGGCATTCATGCCGCCCTCGACACCAATTACAAATGGCCGGAATATGGCGAGATGATCGGCGGCTGGTTCGATCAGCATCCATGGTCAACATTCAACGCGTCGATCATTAATGAGGACCCGAATTTTCCCGCAGTCCGTCACTTTCCCAAAGCGTTCGTCAAGTATGACGAGATCTATCAGCCCAAGGACTGGTCGCGCGATAAGGTCAACGTCTTGCTCAGTCTGGATCCCACGAAACTCGATTATGCGAATCCACGCGTCCACCGAACCGATCATGATTTCGCCGTCGCGTGGGACAAGATGTACGGCAAAGGCCGGGTCTTCTATTCCAGCCTGGGCCATACGCAAGAGGCTTGGAGCGATCCCGACATCCGCAAGATGTATTTTGAAGCCATCAAGTGGGTGCTGGGCATGACGGAAGGCGAGACGGCATCTCATGCGCGACCACAAACATCCGGAAAATGAGGTCGAACCCACAAAATCTTTCGAGTGCGATACGGTACAGAGGAATACTCTATCGGATGAGTTTTCTTCGTCCTCCCTGGTACTGGACTGCAAAAGCGGTGTCAGTGGCTACGTTACTCGTGGGTCTGCCCATTTGCCGCGCCCAAATCCCAAAGCACGTCGTGACCGCACCGAGCACCGTCAGCAAAAATGACGCATACCCACCGGCCCTTATCCAGAGCGGAGGCGCGCTCTTCCGCCAGGAGTGCTCATTTTGTCATGGCCGCGATGCTGGTGGCGGAGAGAGTGGCCCGGATTTAACGCGCTCCAAACTCGTGACCGACGATGTGGACGGAGACAAGATCGGCGCGGTCGTCCGCAACGGACGTCCTGAGAAAAGCATGCCACCCTTTAACTTTTCTGAAACACAGATTGCCGGCCTGGTGGCCTTTATCCACACCCAACAAAACAACCTGCTCACGAGAAAAGGCGGACGCAAGGGAGTGGATGCCGCCGATCTCCAATCCGGAAACGCCGACGCTGGCAAGCAGTATTTCAACGGCGCGGGAGGATGCGCAACCTGCCATTCGCCCAGCGGAGATCTTGCCGGGATCGCATCGCGTTACAAGGGGCTCGACCTCGAAGAACAGATGCTCTATCCCAAACACGTCAAGTCGAAAGTGACGGTGACCCTCGCATCGGGTCAAACCGTCACTGGTATTTTGGACTACCTCGACGAATTTACGGTTGGACTCATCGATCCGGCAGGTACGTATCGATCCTGGCGAACCGCCGATGTGCACTACAAAGTCGACGCGCCGGTGAATGCCCATGTGGAACAGTTCGCTAAGTACACCGATGCCGACATCCACAATCTGATGGCGTATCTACAAACTTTGCGCTAAGCGGCGGGATCTGTCTTCGCGATTTGTGTTTGGGTAATCGAAATGAATTCAGTGAATTCCATGAAGATCATGAAAGCTGCATTTCTTGTCGCCGCGAGCGCCCTCGTAATGATGATGTTCGTACTTGCGACTCCCCGCAGAGTGCTGGCGCAAGGTGTGGACGCCCAAATGCTCTTGCATCCCCCCGCCGACAGTTGGCCGGGATATCACGGCGACTACTCCGGCAGACGTCATAGTTCGCTCACCCAGATCACGCCGCAGAATGTGAGGAATCTCACCCTCGCCTGGGCCTTCCAGACAGATCAGTCCAAGCAGATCAAGTCCTCGCCGCTGCTCGTAGACGGCATTTTGTACTTCACCGTTCCCGACAATGTCTGGGCCGTTGACGCGCGCTCCGGACACCAGATCTGGCATTACAGTTATGTGCCGAACCAGGGAGAGCACATCGGACAACGCGGCGTCGCCATGTACAAGGGATACCTTTTCTTCCTGACTCCCGACGCGCATCTTGTATCGCTCAACGCCAAAGATGGAACCGTGCGATGGAAAATATCGGTTGGAGATGATGCCAAAGGCTATTGGACCAGCATGGCGCCCCTCATCGTTGGGAGCCGCGTACTCATTGGTGTCTCCGGCGATTTCGATAACCTGAGCGGCTATATCCGGTCGATTGATCCGGAGACGGGCACTACCCAATGGCAGTGGAATTCCACTCCTCCAACTGGAACCCCGAATCAAACCACCGGAGGGATGACGTGGATGACGGGAACTTACGATCCTGATCTCAATCTTGTGTATTGGGGAACCGGCAATCCCACTCCCGTCCTGAACGGCTCGACGCGGCCGGGCGACGATCTTTACACCTGCAGTATCGTCGCTCTGAATCCGGACACAGGCAAACTGGTGTGGGCCTTCCAGCCCTCTCCGCATGACACCCACGACTGGGATGCCGTCGAGACCCCCGTGCTAGTCGACGGAGATTTTCACGGCGACACGAAGAAAATGCTGATGCAGACTTCCCGCAACGGCTATTTCTTTGTGCTTGATCGCACCAACGGAAAGAGTCTCCTGACCGCGCCTTTCGGGCCCGTGAACTGGACCCTGGGAATCGATCAGCAGGGCCGTCCGATCCCCGATCCAGCCAAAGATCCTGCGCCCGACGGACGCCTGATCGCGCCCGATGAGGCCGGCATGACCAACTACCGTTCCCCGAGTTTCGATACGAAGAACGGACTGTTCATTGTCAATGCCCATCCCAGTTGGAGCATCTATTTTTCCAAACCCGCCGACGGACTCTACGGCTGGGCGGGCGCCGATTACGGCGTCTGGGGCAAGGGCGTGATCGATGCCATCGATTACCAAACCGGCAAGATTCGTTGGAGCCATGAACTCGGTCCCGAAGGCTCAAACGCGGGCGTACTCACAACAGACTCAGGATTAACCTTTACCGGCGATGCCATGGGTAACTTTCTGGCGCTAGATTCGAGCGACGGCAAAACGCTCTGGCATGCAGGATCGGGTTCGCATATCGCGAGTTCTCCGATCACCTACGAACTCGACGGACGCCAATACCTGTTAACCAGCAGTGGCAGCGTACTATTCGCCTGGGTGATTCCGCAAACTTAATCCCTGCTAGAATTTCGCCAATGCCTAAACCATCCGCCACTGCTCGTGCCCGCAAAATCAAGCTCATAATCTTCGATGTCGACGGCGTTCTCACCGACGGCAAAATCTGGATTTTTCCTGCTTCCGCACCCTCGCAATCCGGAGGCGCGCAATCCGGAGCGCAGCAGAGCATTCTCGAAAAGTCAGCGCAGCACGCTGGACAAGGAGGCTTCGGACTGCACAGCGCCAGCCTGATCGAAGCCAAGGGCTTCCACGCCCATGATGGCACCGCTATTTCATTGGCTAGGGCGGCGGGGATCAAGTGTGGGATCATCACCAAACGCATCTCTGAAACCGTCGCTCTTCGCGCGCGCGACTTGAAGATCGACCACGTGCATCAGGGGATTCAGGACAAGGCCTCAGTGTTCGCGCAGATACTGGCGAAAGACGGAATCACCGCCGCCGAAGCCGCATTCGTAGGCGATGACGTAATCGATCTCCCGGCCATGCGAAAGTGCGGACTAGCTATCGCGGTGAAGAACGCGCGGCCCGAAGTAAAGGCCGAGGCGCACTGGATCACGTCCCACGCCGGAGGAGATGGCGCGGCAAGAGATGCGGTGGAATTCATATTGAAAGCACAGGGAAAATGGAAGCGCGCAGTGGAAAGCTATATCTCGGAAAGAAGCTAAGGGCTAAATGCTAACCGCTAAAGGCTGACCTGAAAAACCCCCACCGGCTGCTTGCTTGGGGCGTGCTCGGGTTAGCAACCGGTGGGTGTTCTCTCTCCCTACTCACCCTGTTTGTTTTCAGGAGCATTGACCCTAAAAACCCACTTGTCCCGCGAAAGTTTCGAAGGTTTCTCAGATTTTGAGAAGTTTTATAAGTGACTTTCTCCCGTTAAGTCATATACCTTAATCGGAAATAGCCACCGGCTTGGCTGCCATGAGTTCGGCGAAACGCGGATCCTTCCGCAGGCTGCTGAATTCATTATCCGTGTACACGTTCTTGATGTTCTTGTAACCCTCCTCCATCGCTTTCCGCAGATAGTGCAGCGAGCGTTCAGGTACGCCCGTCCTGGCGTAGAGCTTGGCGAGAACATAATCGTAATGGGCACGGTCTTCGGGAGAAGGAAGTTGAGCCATCACTCCGGCATGCGAGGTGCGCTCGAAAATGTCAGGATCAATCGCTACTGCCTTGGAGTAATTCAATATGGCTTTTTCAAACTGCCGCTTGCCAAAATAAGCGGCTCCCATGTTGCTATAGAAAGAGGCTGAATCATTTCTTAATGAAATTGCTTTCTCATAGGTGCGGATTGCCGCGTTGTAACTATGCTCCTCGTAGTAGATGACGCCGAGATTGTTATAAGCGTCGGCGTGTTGCCGATCGGCCCGGATAGCGTGTTCAAAGTTCTTTTTGGCTTCGTGATAGCGCTGCATCATCAGTTGGCAGATGCCGATTTTATTGAACAGAGCCGCAGTGCCTGGTCCGCGTTTCAGTGCGGCTTGGTAGTAATCCGAGGCGTCGAGGAAATTCTTCTCTGTGCGTAGATCGTCGCCACGTTGTTCCAATTCCTCGGCCGTTGCCGCAGGAGGCGGCGGTTCTACACGGTGCAAGGGCGGTGGGCCAACTTCCAACTGCTCGCTGCTCTGAGCTTGCAAGGGTTGTAATGAAAGGGCGGCGAACGCGGAGAAGAGAAGAACTGCAAAGCTGACGCGGATCCAGGAAAACATATACACCCCCGGGCCAAACGGTCAATCTCAGGCTTACATCTTACTGCGGCGGCGTGCCGCTGTCACTGCTCTTTGACGGCGCAGGAGCGTTTTTGTCATTCTTCTGGGAATCGCTATCCCCTTTGAACACGCCTGCTATCTTACCGAAGAAGCTTTTCTTCTTTTTAGCCTCTTCTTCAGGTTGGACACCGCTGGCAGGCTGGGGGTTCCCATTGCCAGGCGGAGGCAGCGCTTTTTCGGAGTTTCCCCCGAAAATGCGGGAAAAGAAGCCTTGCCGATTCTCGCTCTGGTCGCAAGTATCCCGAGGCTCCGTTCCCGACACAAAGGCGATCGTGTAGTCGTCCGGACAGGATGGCGTTGCCAGGCGGTTCGTGATTTTGTCGAGCTGCACATCCACCACGCCCTCAGGCTGGGTGAAGGGCTTTACGTCCGAATACTGTGGCAGCGTAACTGCCTTCTTCATGAACTCGGCCCAAATCGGAGCCGAAGTCTGCGCGCCGCTCAGGTGAATATCGCTGTAATCGTCGTATCCGACCCAAACGATGCAAAGCAAATTGCTGGTGTATCCCGCAAACCAGCCATCGTGAGAAGTGCCGGTCTTGCCGGCCGCCGGGGCCGAGAACCCACGGGTTCGGACTCCGGCCGCCGTACCGAAGTTCATGACGCCTTCGAGCATGTTGGTCATGACGAAGGCGATACGCGGATCCAAAACCTGATGCTGTTCCGTTCCGATGTTGAGGATGACGTCGCCTTTGGAGCTGCGGACAGAATTCACGAATACCGGAGAAAGCCGATTGCCGCCATTGGCAAAAGTTGTATAGGCAGCAGTCATATCCACCGGAGTAGCGTCATAAGCGCCCAACGCCATTGCCGGAGTGGCCTTCACCGATGCGATCCCGGCCGACCTGGCCAAGTCGGCGACTTTGTCATACCCAACTTCTTCCGCCAGTTTCACAGTCGCGTTGTTGAGCGAAAGCGCCAGCGCGTAACGGAGGGTGACGTCGCCGTGATACTCCTCTTTATAGTTCCGAGGTTCGTAAATCTGGTCGCCGTAGGAGAAAGTCGACGGCTGATCTGGAACAATCGACGCCGGAGTAATCACCGTCGCCGAACCATCGAGCGCGGTATTCATGGCCGCCGCATATACAAACGGCTTAAAGATCGATCCCGTGGGACGCTTGGCGAGCGCGTGATTCAGTTGGCTGGCTCCGTAGTTTCTCCCTCCCACGAGTGCCTTGATTTCGCCGGTGTGCGGATCCATGGCAATCAGCGCTACCTGAGCTTGCGGCCCCGGCGTGACGGTGGTTTCATACTTATTCTTTCCAACCTTCGTCTTCTTGGTCCGCATCTTCGTGACTTGATCGTCCACCAGCTTGATTCCGGTTTCGACCGCCTGTGCGGCCGCGCGCTGCAGGTCAGGATCAAGCGTGGTGTAGATGCGATATTCCTGCTCGTTAACCTCGCGTTCGTTGAGCTTATTGACGATGGTGTCCCGAACCATGTCTACGAAATAAGGTGCGTCGCTCGCCTCAACGTTCGGCGGAGCCAGTTTCAGCGGCGTCGCTTTCGCTTTGTCGGCCTGTTCGCGGGTAATGGCGTGCGTGTCAACCATAGCCTCGAGCACAGTATTGCGGCGTTCGAGGGCGCGCTCAGTATGACGATAGGGAGACAAATAACTCGGTGCCTGGATCAAGCCAGCCAGCAGCGCCGCTTCCGGCAAAGTGACATCTTTCAAATCTTTATTGAAGTAGGAGTGCGCGCCTTCAGCGAGACCCGAGATGGTGAAAGATCCGCGCTGTCCCAGATCGACGCGATTGGCATAGAACTCGAAAATCTGCTGCTTGGAAAATTTCTGTTCCAGTTCCACCGCAATCAGCATCTCGATCAATTTGCGCTTAAATGTCTTTTCCGGACTCAAAAAGAAGGCGCGCGAGAGCTGCATCGTGATCGTCGAGCCGCCCTGCTGATGACGCTGGTGCGTGAAGTCAATCCAGGCAGCTTCCGCCAGACGCATGAAGTTTACGCCGTTATGCTGGAAGAACCGGCGGTCTTCAATGGCCGTAACTGCTTCGACCATGACCTTGGGAATATCGTCATACTTCACCAATTGACGTTTGGATCGCTGTTCGGCATCGAAAAGCGATGTCAGCATCTGGGGCTCAAGCTCATAAGCAGCCAGCTCGCCCGAGGCGCGGCTATTGATGCCTGTTACCGCGCCGCCAGCAACGCTGATAGTGGCCGATTCAGGACTGTGATACGAGTCAGGTCCGGGCAACACTTCAATCGATCCGCTATGCAGTCGGTAACTGCCGAGCGGAGACTCGCCTTCTTTTTCCGCATATCCGGCGTGGCGCAACGATGCCGCAATTTCAGGGATACTGACCTTGGATCCGACCTTCACCACCTGCGGAGCAGCGAAAATCTTCGCGGAACTGGCAAACACCGCGCTGCGAAACCGCTGCTCGATGATGCGGTCGTACTTCACATACCAGAACACAAAAAAGCCGATCACCAGCAGCGACAACGACAGAAAGCCGATCAAAGCGACGCGGACAATAGGGTCATGCGCCAGAAATCCTCTGATACCACGGCCTTTGCCGCGCTGGCCTCCGCGAGCTGTCGGGATTTTTACCTTAAGAGCCATAGTGATCGCTGCATATCAATCCCAAGCAATTCTTCGCCCGAAACCGATTTCAGAGCCGATTGAAAGATAAGCCTTGTGTCTGCCTGATTCTAAATCACAAAGGCGACGGCGCATTCACTTGGATGCGTGTCATGCGTGTCAAAAGATAGACGGGGTGTGGCAAAATCCGAGGCGAGCAGGTGATCCAAAGGGCTAAATGCTAACGGCTAAATGCCGAATTTAGAACACACCTTTGTTCTGCGACGAAGGATGGAAGTTCAGAGTCGTCGAATAGCCAGGCAGTTCGAGCGCGACACTGTATTCGGCTCCGATGGTGAGAGTGCCAGTGCCGTAACTTCCGACACGGGTAATCTGCACCTGCTTGGGCGTCAGGGGAATGTCGTAGTTGTGCGCTTCTTTGATGATGGTTGCGCGGATGTCTTCTTCGGAGCGGGTGCTGTAGGTCGACTGCAAAGCTTCCGTCTTGATGGCATCCTCGAGTTCGTAGTTCGCGAAATACGGCGGGATGATCTTTAGGCCTACAAGGCCCAGTGCGACGAAAATGCCCACGCCGAACACCAATTTCAGGGTTCCCATAAGAAACAGTCGCCAAATCGCTGGTTGCGAGCTTGAATAACTGAGCTTTCCGGGATGCGCCAAGGGCTGTTTTTCCCAGCTATGAGGCTGTCGGGCGCAATCCCTGGAAATACTCGGTTATGGCTGAAAGCTTAACGTCCGCGGATTCGCGAGTCGAGCGAGTAACGACCTCGACGGTACCTTCGGTAACCTTCTTCCCGACGTTGATCCGCCAGGAAATCCCGACCAGATCGGCGTCTTTAAACTTCACTCCCGGCCGCTCGTCGCGATCGTCCAGCAAAACGTCGAATCCGGCGGACTCCAGTTGCTGGGCGATGCTCTCGGAAGTAGTCCGGATCTGCTCGTCTTTATGGTTGGTCGAAACTACAACTACCTCGAAGGGAGCGATCGAAGGCGGCAGCCAGAACCCGTTTTCGTCATTGTTCTGCTCGATGGCCGCGGTCAGAATGCGCTCGATTCCGATGCCGTAGCTTCCCATAATCAGGGCGACTTCTTTGCCGTTGCGGTCGAGAACACGCGCGCCCATCGACTCCGAATACTTGTAGCCGAGCTTAAAGATGTGTCCGATTTCTACGGCGGTGTCGATGCGCAGCGCCGCGCCGCAGTTGGGGCAATCTTCGCCGGCAGTAACGCTCCGCAGGTCGACATAGGCTGTGGGATGAAAGTTCTTTCCCGGCGTCAGATTCTTAATGTGGTAGTCCTCTTTATTCGCGCCGCCGATCAGGTTGGTGCGGCCTTCGAGGGCCTTATCGACCAGCAGGATCGGCTTGTCTGAAACTCCCATGTCCTTCGCCCAATCAATCCCAAGCGGGCCAAGGTATCCAGCGGGAGAGTGAAAAAGGTCAAGGATCTCTTCTTCGTCCATTGGACGGGTATCCTTGCCACCAACTGCCGTCGAAAGCTTGGCGTCGTTCATCTGATGATCGCCGCGCATCAGCAACACAAGCGCACGGTGACTCAGTTGGCCCGTCTTCTTATCTTCTCCAGCGACCATCATCGCCAGCGTCTTGATCTTGTTCTTCGGAGACACGCCTAAAAAGCGCGCGACGTCTTCAATGGTCTTCTGTCCCGGAGTGTGTACTTCGAGCGGCTGGCCATCCCCTTCGGACTTCAGATCCTCAACCGGAGCGAGCTTCGACGTTGCCTTCTCCATATTCGCCGCGTAGTTGCATTTCTCGCAGCTCACGATCTGATCTTCTCCGGCTGGTGTGCGGACCATGAATTCCTGCGATTGCGATCCACCCATCGCGCCGGAGTGGGCGTCAATCACCATGTACTTGAGGCCACAACGGTCAAACGTCTTGCAGTACGTGTCGTGATGCTTCTGATACGAGACGTCGAGTCCGGCGGCATCAATGTCGAACGAGTACGCATCTTTCATGATGAACTGGCGGACGCGCAGCAATCCCGCTTTCGGACGAGGCTCGTCGCGAAACTTGGTCTGAATCTGATACCAGATCTGCGGCAGTTGCTTATAGCTCCGCAGCTCTTTGCGCGCGATGTCGGTCATCACTTCTTCATGCGTCATCCCAAGACAAAGGTCGGCACCCTTGCGATCCTTGAGGCGAAACATGTTGTCGCCCATCACCGCCCAGCGCCCGCTCTCCTCCCAGAGATCGCGCGGATTCAAAGCCGGCAGATAGAACTCCTGCCCAATCTTGTCCATCTCCTCGCGGACAATGCCCATGATCTTTTGTGTAGCGCGATTGCCGAGGAACAGAAACGAATAAATCCCCGCTCCCAGTTGCCGGATATATCCAGCCCGGACGAGCAGCTTGTGGCTAGCGACCTCCGCGTCGGCAGGAGCCTCGCGCAGCGTAGGAATAAAAACTTGCGACCAGCGGTGCATGGTTATGGTTTCCAATCGAAAGAGACTTTTTCTTTAATTTAAAGAGAACTTCGATTGTAAACGATCGCGTAGCGACAGCCGCCCCCCGGTTGTCCGCAGGCGAAGCCCACCAACTTCAGCTGTTCAGGCGCATCTGAGACTCTCTCCTAATTTTTAATTTTGTCATCCTGAGCGGAGCCGGGACTTCACGAAGTGAAGCCCCGGCGGAGTCGAAGGACCCCTACACCCTACTCAGCGAAAACGACGCACCAGGGAGTTCTCCCCACAATGCCCTATCCCGATCTGGAGTAGCCGCCGAGAGCAAAGGCAACCGCCGTCGAGAGAATGCTAAACTGCCGATCGAGGCCATCCCGTTGCGCACCGCAGGGCTATTCTTCGCGATGACTGTAGCGACCACGCTCTCGATGTCGCAGGTCACTCATTACCCAGTTGTGACATCCGGCGAAACGCCCTTGTACCCGCCGGTGGCGCGCGCGGCTCGTATCCAAGGTGAGGTGCAGCTCCGTATAACCACGGACGGATCGAAGCCGGTTTCTGTGACCATCGTAAGCGGCCAACCGATACTCGCGAAAGCCGCGCAGGACAACGCGAAGACTTGGATATTCGAAAAGGACGAACCGGCGAGCTTCGAGAGTCACTTTTCATACAAGCTGAACGAGGGCTGCGATTCAGCCACGCCGGAAAATGGCCGTCTCGTATTGGAGTTGCCGACCCGAGTTGTCATAACCGCCCCGCGGTTCCCGTTCGAGTGCGATCCAGACTGGGGTTTGGATCTTACGGAGCCTTTACGGGTTTTTCTGACATCGTGCGAACTGGATGGCTCCAAGGTGCCTTGCGATAGGGTGAGGGTGACTCTGCGCTCGGGTTCTTTACCGGTTACTCCGGAACGTTTCCTGGAATCCGCAGACAAACAGGGTTTTGTTGTTCCCAAAGAATTCCGTTCGGCGAAAAACTTCGACGTGACCCTCGGTATTGATGGTAGCGAGTTTACCAGCGCCCACGACGGCGGCTTTCTTAAAGGGAAGTGGCGAGTCGGCATCGACCACCGGCCATTCAAGGAAACCACGCCTTTCTTCGACGTCGCGAAAAGCATTAACTGTGTGGGGTTCATCGAATTTGAATGGGGAGAGCCCGGAGTGTCTGCCATGGCCCCTTGCAAAGCCTCCAAGTAGAACGATGGACACGGAATGCGAATCCTAGTATCGGATCGTTGACATTTGTGCTATCGTATATACACATCCGTCTATACAAAGGCTATCCTGGAATTTGTCTGGGATGAACCAAAGAACCAGATCAACCGGAAAAAGCACGGCCTCAGTTTCGAGACCGCCCTCTTGGTCTTTGACGATCCTAATCACCTGACGCGGCAAGATCGCGAGGTAGACGGTGAGGCGCGCTTGCAGACGATTGGAACCGTGAACGGAGTTCACTTGCTGCTGGTCGCTCACACCGTAAGTGATGACGACGAAGCAATCCGTATTATCTCTGCCCGAAAGGCAACTCGTAGCGAACGGAGCACGTATGCGAAAAACAACTAAGAATGCCAAAGTGAAGCGAGCCTCCGGACGGGCTCTCACGGCGAAGCAGAAAAGAGAGCTAGCGGTTCTGGCCGCATTGCCCGACGACCAAATCGATACTTCGGATATCCCCGAACTTCCGCCTGGCGCGTGGAAAGATGCAGTTCGAGGCAGGTTTTATCGTCCCGTGAAGCAGCCCATCTCGATGCGCCTCGATGCCGATGTTGTCGCCTGGCTCAAGAAGCGCGGCAAAGGATACCAGACGCGTGTGAACAGCATCTTGCGGCAGTCCATGCTGACCGACATCAAGCGGACCTGAAAAATCGGTTTCAAGAACTGGGGGGCGAGGGAATAGCTCTCGGTGCTAACTGCGTGGGGGCCACTTCTCGAAAAGCGCGAGAAATGGCGCACCCCCAGTTCACTCGGTGCCATCCGTGAGTCGCGTTATTCCCCTGAAGAGTAAGCTATCGGAGACGTTTTCAATGTGGTATAACTGTTATACCTCATGCGATTTCACTTCGATGAGTGGAAGAGCCGGCGGTTACGAGCGAACCCGAAAAGAGGCATCGGGTTTGAAGAGGTGCAGGAGGTTTTCTCGCATCCGTATTATCTCGACCAGCGCTCGGATTGGCCTGAGCAATATCGAGCGATCGGCTGGGTGGGCGAGCAGTTGTACGCTGTGATTTTTGAGGTGCGGGAGGACGAAGAAGGAGAGTATTACCACCTCGTCACTCTCTGGAAAGCAACGACGCAGGAACAGGAACTTTATGAAGAACACTCGTAAAACGCGAAAAGCAATTCCGGCCGAATCCATCGCACGCCTTGCCGATCAGGGGAGTGACGTATCGCGATTCTTCAGCAATGCTGGGCGCATGATGATGCCGGGTCCGATACGGAGGGTGAATGTTGATCTGGCATCGGGAATGTTGGAGGAGCTGGATCGCGCGGCCAAGGAGCTAAACATTAGCCGCCAGGCTGTGATCAAGACCCTCATCCGTCAAGCGCTTGATCAGCAGTACCGGGTGCGAGATGTACAAGCGCCCACTCAGCGGAGAGCGAAGGCTCGCGTCCGCGGGTGAGTTCCACCGCCAGGGCGGAGTGGTGTTCCAACGGTCGCCGTTCGTGTACGAAGGGAGACTCGTCTCGGCTCCGCCATCCAAGGCATTTGCCCGCTCCACTACCCGAAATCTACAAGCGTCCCTGCCAAACGGCCCATGGTGTTGGCTGGGTGGTGGCCACTTCTCGAAAAGCGCGAGAAATGGCGCACCCCGGTTCACTCTCTGCGATCATATAGTGACGTATGAGCAAAGCAACTAAGAACGGGAAAGTGAAGCGAGCCTCTGGATGGGCTCCAACGGCGAAGCAGAAAAGAGAGCTGGCGGCTCTGGCCGCATTGCCAGACGACTCATTAGAGTTAGAGAAGGCCGGACGGCAGAACCGTCCGGCCTTTTTTGTAGTCGTATATGGATCAGAACCACCCAGCGGCTAAGGTTCGACTACCTGGACGACGGTTCCGTGGCTTGTCTGAAAGATTGAATCTCCAGGATACACGGCCTTGATCGTGTGCGTTTTTGCCTTCAGGGTTGAGGTTGTATAGGTTGCCGCGCCTGCTGAAAGGGGTGTAGATCCGACCGCCTTGCCGCCGTCGAAGAACGTCACGAGTTCCCCATCCGGGATCGTGCCGTATATCGAAGTCACTTTCGCCGTAAACGTTACGGACTGGCTCACGTGAGAGGGAGATCCTGACGTAGTCAGAACGGCGGTTGTCTGACCCAGGATTTGTTCGGAAAGAGGAGAAGACGTACTGCCAGTGTTGCTACCGTCTCCTGAGTACGTTGCGGTGATCGTGTGGATACCTGGGGCCGTGTATTTTTCCTTCACGGAGGTTTTCTGGTTTCCCCCTATGGTCAGGACTCCAATCCTGGTTCCGCCGTCATATAAGGTTATCGTGCCATTCACCACGCCGCCAAACTGGCTCTGCACAGAGGGTGTGTAGGCGACAGTTTGACCGACTCTGGCTGGGTTTGGGGAAGAGACGACCGACGTCGTAGTCGTTGCCACTTGCACAACTTGAATTGCGGGACTCGACGTGCTTCCTGCGAAGTTCTCCGCGCCCTGGTAGGCCGCGACGACCGAGGACGAACCTGCACCGAAGAATGCTCCTGTCAACGTCGCAATTCCATTTGCCAGATTTGATGAACCGATCACGTTCATCCCGTCGGGAGTCAGGAAGGTGACGGTTCCGGTCGCCACTCCGGAATTGGCATGCACGAGAGCGGTGAGAGTTATGTTTTGTCCATAAATCGAAGGATTCGGAGCCGAACTCAAAGTTGTCTTGGTGTGGCTGAAAACAAAGTGTTTATTGTTCAGCAGCACGCCAACTGAACCTTCCCGATTAGCAGGCGAGCAGGTAGAACATGAGTTTGCCACCAACACATCCGGTCTTCCGTCTCCATTCAGGTCGATGACCGCCATGTCCGCCGGGGATCCACCCGAGGCAAAAAGTAAACCTCCACCGCTGAAGGTACCATCGCCATTACCGATCAGCGCCTCCACTTGCCCGGGCACCGGTTCCAGAAGCAGCAGGTCCATCTTCCCGTCGTGATTCAAATCCGCAGCTTTCAGCAACGTCGCCGTAGACGGGTATGTTTGCGTCAGTTGAAATGTGCCATCTCCATTGTTGATGAAGACATTCACGCTGTAACTCGCAGCCGCTATGTCCAGCTTTTTGTCTCCGTTCAGGTCAGTCACCACCAGCGAGGTGACGCCGCCTGTATGTGGAGGGAGCGGATAAACCACCTCGGGTTTAAAGGATCCGTCGCCGTTTCCAATCAGCACAGAGATGGCGCCGCCTCCGGCAAACGCGCCTCCATCGCCAAATATAAGATCGGGAATTCCGTCGCCGTTCACATCGGCTACCACGATGGGAGCCTGGGAATTGCCGCCTCCACCGCCAATCCGATTGTTTCCTCCGAAGGTACCTGCGGCGCTGCCGAACCAAATGCTCGCTTCTGCGCCGACACAATAATCGTCGCAATCCAGAGTCACCGCGTCGAGGTTGCCATCATGATTTAAATCCGCCAGGGCTAGCGAGGTAAATGGGCCTCCGTTCACGGCAAAGAAATCCGTAACTGGCTGAAGCGTTCCACCCGAGTTCCCGAGTAGTACGGCGATACTGAACTGAGTCAGGACGATGACATCTCCGTTGCCGTCCCGATTCAAATCTGAGATCAGGATGGGCATCGACGGATTGTCGTAGTCCGAGCCGGTGCTGTAGACCACGGCTGGCTGGAAGGTGCCGTCTCCATTGCCCAGAAGTGCGCTCACCGAATTGGCGATGCCGGAATTCCCAAGAACCAGATCAAGTTTGCCATCGCCATTGAAGTCCCCAACCGCCACGGTGGAAGAACGAGGATCGCCGGTATCGTAGGTAACGGCCGGCTGGAACGTTCCGTCGCCATTCCCCAGCATTACTCCGACAGTGCTGTTGCCGTTTGAATCCGGGCCACTATTGACGACGATTATGTCCATCTTGCGATCGCCATTTACATCCGCGAGAATCATGGCCGTTGTTGATGGCCCGCCAGAGTCATAGGCTGTAACAGGAAGGAGAAGATTGGTATCCGTAGTCGGCGGCAGCAGTTTTCTCCCGCTTTGGCTGGTGCTCCTCGGGCCTTCCCCTCTGTGCCCGTTCGGCCCTGTTTGTGCCATGCTCGCGGCGGGAAGCACAAAGGCTGCGACGACGATAACTAGAGCTCTCAACCAGTTTGTTCTAACTGAAGGTGTCTGGGCCATGGCTCCTCTTGTGGGTAATTCGAATTGTCCAGGAAAGCCTGCTTGAGCGAGATCAGACTTACCGTTAGTCGGGCTTAGCTGGATGTCCTATTACGCCCGGGGAAGGGATCGCATGAAGGTAGCGCGACGCCAATCGCTTGTCAATTGGGCAATTTCCTGTCGAAATTGCCCAGGTGCTCAGCTTTCGGCAGGTGGCGCGGCCGTTTCCGAGAGTAAGAAGATTCCGAAAGACCATCCTGAATTAACCTGAGTACGCTTGCGTTTCGTCCACAGGTTGAAATCGTAGAAGGGTCCTGGCAAACGGCCCTCGGCGTTAGCTGTGTGGTGGCCACTTCTCGAAAAGCGCGAGAAATGGCGCACCCCCAATACTTTGAGAGTGTGATGGCGCACGCTCCCGCCTCTTGCAAAAAGAGCGACAAGGACGGGCCCCCCACCAACAATCCGGGGGATGTTTCTAATGTGTTTACAAAATGCAAATTGTTTCATCTTGACCCGACCGTGTAACTGGGGGACTATTGTATCCCCGGGCTATTCACGGTCAGCAACTCGCAAATACTCGTCAACAACCGCTAACACTGTGGGCGGTGGTGTGGTCGGATTTGTCCATCGGTCCGCTCGCGTATGACTCGTGATGATCCGGAACACGATTTCCATTTTTCCATTGAGGAGACTAGATGAATCTGACAAAAGCTCTCAAACTATCGGTTGGCCTGGCGTTCGGCATGATGTTTGGAGTTGGCCTGGCCAACGCCGGAACTATTACCTACACCTGCGATCCCAGCATAGCGGTGGCCACCTGCACTTATCTGAACACGACCGTCGCCGGTAATTACAGCAGCACATTTACCAATGCGACCGCTAACATCTACATCACCTACGGCACCACAGGTCTTGCCCAGAGTGAGCAGTACCTTAATTTCTTTACCTACGACCAGTACGTGGCTGCCCTCACCAGCAATCCAGACCAGAGTCCAGTGCAGGTTGCGGCTTTGGCAGCGCTGAATACCTACGATGCCACGCCGTATCACAGCGGCAACGTCAACCTTACCGTGGCCCTCGGCACAGCTCTCGGCCTCACAACAGATTTGACCGGTATCACCCCCGATGGTTCCGCATGTACTCCAGGCGCATCGGGATGCTACAACGCCATCGTCACGGTTACGAACGATCCAGGGACGCCGCTGTATTACGACACTGGCAGTGAGCCCTCGGATGCGTACGACTTCTACGGCGTGGTGGAGCACGAAACTGACGAAGTGCTGGGAACGTCATCGTGCGTCGGCACAGCCGCGATCAATCCTTCAGACATCAATCCATCCGGCAATGACGCGAGAAGCAACGGCAAGAGCCTTGCCGTCAAAACTCTGCGAAAACTCTCACGCTTCGCTAATTTAATTCCGAGTGGGCTGGCGGACGGATGCGGTGGCAGCACGCCATCCGCAGTCGACTTGTTCCGTTATTCCGGCGCGGGAGATCTCATCCTCGACAGTTCGCTGAGCACTACGCCTGGCGCGTACTTTTCTTACGACGGCGGCACGACCAACGGGGCGAATGGCGTCGCCAATACTCCGAAGGTCTATAACACTCTGGCCAATGGCGACGACTACGCAGATTTTGTTTCCAGTTCTCCCGATTGCGGGACGGACATTGCCGTTCAGGACGCGGAAGGCTGCCCCGGCGAAGATGCTGGGCTAACTATCCTGAATGACGGTCGCGGGGAAATCAACATTCTCAACGCCGTTGGATACGATCTGGTTGCTGCGACGCAACAATTCGCGCTCACCACTTCTGCGAATCCGTCGATCGGTGGAACGGTCACTCCCGCGTCGGGTAACCTCTATAACCAGGACACAGTCGTTCCCCTCAAGGCGACGCCGGCAGCGGGCTATTCCTTCGTGAACTGGACCTCCAGTCCGGATGCGGTGGCGAATCCGAACGCCGCCAGCACCACGATTAAGATGAGCGCGGCCGAAACCGTAACCGCGAACTTCGCCCCGGTCGCGGGCGGCGTAACCGTTTCACCCACTGCCATCGATTACGGCAACGTCATTGTGGGCCATTCCAAGAAGAAGGTTGTGGTCGTGCAAAACGGCACCTCCGGCTACTTGTATGTTGGTCCCATCTCTTTGACGATCACCCAGGGAGACGAATCGCAGTTCCAGTTTGAACATGAGTGCCCAGCAAGAATCAAAGCCGGGACGCATTGCAGCATCGCCGTCATATTCACGTCCGATGCAGTAGGTCCTGACGCAGGCACTCTGAACATAACCACCAGCGCTTCAGGCAGCCCGATCGAAGTGCCAATTTCAGGTGCGGGAATCAAGAAAGGCCACTAACTACCTGATTATTTATCAAGGCCGGACGGCGGAATCGTCCGGCCTTTTTTCTGTCGTCAAATGGATGGGAACCACCACGCCGCGCCGTTTGTAGAAAGAAGAACAGAACAGGGGTCGCCCCCTCTCACAGGTCGTCCACATCAATGCGAGGTCTCGCTTTGCCGGCTGTAAGTTGTGACTTATGTAATTAGCCCCTGCCCTGTTTCCGTGCGAGCCTTACAGTACTTAGGTTGAAGGAAGCAGTTGCGTATGTTAGCGCCTCAGATTACCGGAACCATTCTGGTTGCCGATGACCAACCCGCAAACCGGGAGTTGTTAGAGGAACTCCTTACCGCGCAGGGAAGTAGGGTGATTACCGTGCCGGACGGTGCCGCTGCGGTTGAAGAACTTTCCCGGACTCAAGTTGACTTAGTGCTTCTGGACGTGATGATGCCTCACCTGAACGGGTTTGAGGTATGCAGGAAGATCAAGAGCAATCCGGAAACATATCTTATACCCGTCGTCCTGATTACTGCGCTGTCGGACAAGCAGGATCGAATCGAGGGTATCAACGCTGGAGCGGATGATTTTCTGACCCGGCCTGTAGATCGAGCCGAACTACTTGCGCGGGTAGGCTCACTCCTGAAACTCAAGCACCGCACCGACGAACTGGAGCGAGCGGAGGCAGTCCTCTTTACGCTCGCGGGAAGCATTGAAGGCAAGGATCCTTATACCCATGGTCACTGCGAACGCTTGTCGGACTATTCCGCGCGTCTGGGCGAGCACCTTGGTCTTACAGGGGATGAAATTACGGCTCTCCGCCGTGCAGGCGTGGTGCACGACATCGGGAAGATTGCCGTGCCCGATGCGATCCTTCTGAAGCCCGGCCGCTTGACGGAAGACGAGTGGAAGATCATGAAGGAACATCCCCTTGTGGGCGAGAGGATCTGTGCACCCTTAAAGTCGTTTCGTTTAGTACTGCCGATTATTCGCCACCATCACGAGAAGCTCGACGGTTCTGGGTATCCGGATGGGCTTCGAGGAGATGTGATCCCGATTACTGCACGGGTACTGCAAATTGTCGACGTTTACGATGCCCTGACCACTGAGCGACCGTACAAGAAGGCCTTTTCTTCCAGTGATGCACTCCTGACCATGAAGGCGGAGGTCGCCAAAGGCTGGTGGGATCCCCATATCTTCGAGCAATTCGAACGGCAAGTCACGAGGGACGCGGCAGATTCTCTGTCTCGAGGAGCTGGGGCCGGAAGATAAGGGCCGGGGCGAGCAGCGACTCAACCTGACGTTACAAAGTAAAGACAATGACTGGCATTGGCGAGGTACTCAACGCGTCTTACGACTATCGTCTAGTTGCTCTATCCGTCTTGATCTCGGTGCTTGCCTCCTACGCCGCACTTGATTTGGCCGCCAGGGTAACCGCCTCACATGGCAGAATGCGATTCGCGTGGCTTTTTGGGGGAGCCGCGGCGATGGGAACCGGCATATGGTCCATGCACTACATTGGCATGCTGGCCTTCAGCTTGCCGATTCCGGTGCTCTATGATTGGCCCGAGGTACTGTTATCTCTGCTGGCTGCTGTATTTGCCTCCGCCGTTGCACTGTTTGTTGTGAGCCGCAAAGGAATGGGATTGCCGGCAGCTTTGGTAGGCAGCCTGGTTATGGGTGGCGGGATTGCAACCATGCATTACACGGGCATGGATGCGATGCGGCTGTCGGCAATGTGCTCTCACTCTGCCACGCTGGTTACACTCTCCGTAATCTTCGCCGTCGTCATCTCTCTGGCCGCCCTTTTGCTGACTTTTCGTTTCCGAGATGACGTGAAAGGGAAATGGCAGTCAAAAATGGCGAGCGCCGTTTTCATGGGAGCGGCGATTCCGGTTATGCATTACACCGGCATGGCCGCCGCCAGTTTTACATTCACCGGCGAGCAGCCGGATCTATCCCATGCCGTAAGCGTTTCCTCCCTTGGAATTGCAGGAATAACGATAGCAACGTTTATGGTCCTCGGTCTCGCCTTGCTGACTTCGGTGATCGACCGTCGATTCTCGATTCTCGAAGCCAGCGAAAAGCGCCTTCGCTTAATCATCAATACGGCCCTCGACGCCGTGGTCACCACGAATGCGGAAGGATTGATCACAAACTGGAACTCGGAGGCCGAAAAAACCTTCGGCTGGTCCTCTGAGGAGGCGCTGGGCCGGCGCCTATCCGAGATGATCATTCCGCGCGGGTTTCGGGAGGAGTACGAGCACGATCTGCAATGCTTCCTGGGGACGGGTGAGGGGAAGAAGCTGAGACAACGGATAGAAACCACATTGCTGCACCGCGGCGGTCACGAGTTCCCGGTCGAGATGGTGACGTCCCCGGTGAAGTTTGGCGGGTTGTGGATATTCAGCACCTTCATTCGGGACATCACGGCGCGTAAGCAGGCAGAAGAAGCATCCCGAGAAAAAGACGAGCAGCTTCGTTTGTTGGTAAATGGCGTCAAGGATTACGCCATTTTCATGCTGGACCCGGAGGGTCGCGTCGCCAGCTGGAATCAAGGCGCGGAACGCATCAAGGGTTATAGCGCGCACGAAATTGTGGGCCAGCACTTCTCCTGCTTCTACTCTTCCGAAGACGTGCAGAATGGCAAACCGGAGCGCGAACTCGAGACCGCGATCGCCGAGGGCCGCTACGAGGAGGAAGGCTGGAGAATACGGAAAGACGGATCCCAATTCTTTGCCAATGTAGTGATTACAGCCCTGCGAGACGGAACCGGCAAGCTGCGTGGATTTTCCAAGATCACTCGGGATGTGACCGAACAGCGGCGAGCCGAGGAGTTGCTGCGTGAAAGCGAACACAGGCTTACCCTCGCCTCCACCTCGGGCGAAGTGGGCGTCTGGGATCTGGACTTGATTACCGACCAGGCATGGCGCTCACTTCAGCACGCCCGGATTTTTGGCTACCAATCAACTCTTCCCATGTGGAGCCAGGAGATTTTCTTCAACCACATAGTTCCCGAGGACCGCGAGCTTGTGCAACAACGATTCGAGGAGGCATTTCAGACCGGTCACATTGAGTTCGAATGCCGCATCATTCGAGTGGACCAAGCCATGCGCTGGATTTCCGCCAAGGGAGAGGTCTCCCGCAATCAGCAGGGACAGTCCGTTCGAATGATGGGTGTGGTCACGGACGCGACCGAACGCAAGCAGGCCGAAGCAGAAAAGGGCAAGTTCATGGACCGCCTGGCTGCTTCGAATCATGAGCTCGAGCTCCGCAATCGCGAGGTAGAGCGCGTCACAAAATTGAAAAGCAAATTCCTGGCAAGCATGAGCCACGAATTGCGAACTCCACTCAATGCGATTGTGGGCTTTTCTGACCTTCTCGCCGAGCAGACCGCAGGCCAGCTCAACGACAAGCAGAAACGCTTTGTCGGCCACATCAAACAGGGTTCGGCTCACCTGCTGCAGTTAATCAACGACATCCTGGATTTGTCTAAGATCGAAGCCGGGCAGCTCGAGATGCGCTGCGAAAACTTCCAGATCAGCGATGCTTTGCCGGAAGTTCTTTCCACGATTCGGCCACTGGCCATGGCAAAGACGATCCAGATTGAGCGGAGGGTAAACGATGATCAAGATCAATACGTTTACGCCGATCGGGTCCGCTTCAAGCAAGTGCTGTACAACCTCCTGAGCAATGCAGTGAAGTTCACGCCGAGGGCGGGCCGAATCGAGATCGATTGCCGCGCAACTGGAGACTGGGTTTCCGTCTCGGTAGCAGATACTGGCATCGGCATCCGGGCCGAGGATCAGGCAGTGATCTTTGAGGAATTCCGGCAGGTTGAAGGTCCCGCCGGGAGCACACAGGAAGGCACCGGTCTGGGGCTGGCCATCACCAAACGGCTAATAGAACAGCAAGGCGGCAGAATTTCGTTGGAGAGTGAGCTTGGCAAGGGCAGCCGATTTACCTTCACTCTGCCACTGGGAGCCGCAAGCGCCGGGACTCTACACGTGAACGAACCAACTAGTTCTTCGATCATGGCAAACGAAGCGCGGGAAACCACTGATCCTGGTGGTGGACGACGAAGTTGCGGCCCGCGAACTGCTCGCCAGTTATCTGTGTCCCGAATATCGGATTGCCATGGCAGAGTCGGGAGAAGAGGCTATTCAACAGGCTCGGCAACTCCGGCCAGATGCCATCACCCTGGATGTGATGATGCCGGGTGGAAACGGCTTCGAGACTCTAGCTGCCTTGAGACAGGCCCCCGAAATGGCGGACATTCCGATCATTATTCTCTCCGTCGTGGACCAGAAGCAGGTAGGTTTCGCGTTGGGCGCGGCCGACTATCTCATTAAGCCGATTCGCAAACCAGTGCTCCTTGAAACGATACAGAAATACGTCCGGCCTCAGTCCGATGAGGACGAAGCGATTCTGCTGGTGGATGACGACCCCAGAACTTTGGAGTTGTTGGAGGAGACACTGCGCTCAGCCGGATACGAGACACAGAGCGTGCGAAGCGGAGCTAGAGCTCTGGAAGTATTGTCTTCCAAACTCGTTAGCGCGGTGTTGCTGGATTTGCTGATGCCGGGAATGGATGGCTTTGAGGTCCTCCGCCACATACGTCAAGAGCCCACATTGAAAGAACTGCCGATTTTTGTGATGACGGCCAAGAATTTGACGGCAGATGAGATGGCTGTCCTTACCCGCGAGACCCAGGCGCTCTTTCACAAGAATGGCGCCTGGCAGCAACAGCTTATTGCCGAAGTTGGAAGGGTTTTCCAGAGCCGTAAAATCAAGAAGGCGAAGTCGGCCGGGGAATCATGACCAATGTTCTCGTGGCTGAAGACAATCCGGTGAATCGCGAACTACTTCGCGAGTTGCTCGAGAATCGCGGATACTCCGTAGCCGAAGCGTGCGATGGTCAAGCCGCGCTAAAGATGGTCGAAGAGTCTCGACCAGACATCCTGCTTCTTGACATCGGCATGCCTGTGCTAGATGGCTTTGCCGTCATCCGCAGGATCCGGCAGGATCCCACACTAGCCACGCTACCCGTTCTGGCGGTAACTGCCTATGCCATGCGCGGGGACCGGGAAAACGTCCTGAATGCTGGATTCGACGGCTATCTCTCGAAGCCGATCAATGCCCGAGACCTCACGAGCGAACTCGAACGCCTTTTGCATAGGGATCGAAACGGGACCAAGGCTCCGGAAATCTCGCGCTGACATCATTTCACCGCCCGTTCAGGACGGACTCCGCGTGGACGGAAACTAGGCATTCCTGAGTGGGGCTTGAGTCAAAAGCCCGCCCTGCCGCAAAAAGCGCGACTAGGGCGGGCCGCCTCGCGATAATCACAACTTACTAGATAGCTGCGATTCCGTTGAAGCCGGCTGAGGCTGAGAGGCCTCCGACGTCGCCTAGAGTGGTTAGAGAACCGTCTTTGGCGATCTTGTAGATGCCGACGGAGCCGGTGCCTACTTCCACGGTGTAGAGATATTTGCCGTCGGCACTGGTGGTCATGTCGAGATTGGTGCTGCCGGAGGGGTTGGCGGCGACGATGGTTCCGGCTAGCGGGGTTAAGGTTCCGGTGGCGCTGATCGCGTAGCCGGATATGGTGGAGGTTGCCGAGTTTGAGGTGTAGAGGTAGCGGCCGTCTGGAGTCACCGTTTGCCAGCAAGTGGCGGCTCCCAGGGTTGGGACGCTGGCGCTGATCACGGAGAGTTTTCCGTTGGGGGCGATGGCGTAGGAGGAAACGGCGGAGGCATCGGTTCCTCCTGCCGGGCCGGTTTCAGAAGCGATGGCCGCACCGTTGGGGGCGAAGAGGATCGCAAAGAGGCCTGGGCCGGCGCTTGGCGTGACGACGATGGGCGCCAGGGTGCCGTTAAGTTGAACATGGAAGGAATCGATGTTGCCGGTTCCTTTTTCCGTGACCAATAAGAATTGACCGTCTGGACTGAACGTCACCGAGCCGGGTCCGGAATTGCCGGTGGTTAGATATGCCAGGGCGCCTGAGATTTGTTTGAGTTTTCCGTTGGATTGAATGCGGAACCCGACGACATTGCTGCTGCCGCCGGCGTTGACGACGTACACGAGGCTTCCGTTTTGAGCCACGGCTACCGGTTCGCTGCCGCCGCAGGGAACTTTGTCAACCAGCGACAACGTAGCACCCTGGACCTGGAATTCGGAGATGTTTCCGCTGCCGGCATTGACGGCAAACAAAAGAGAGTGATCCTGGCTAAGAGTGAGAGAGCCCTGCGACGACAGAGGATCGGTTGTGCCACCACTGCCCCGGCCTCCTGTCGAAAAACTTCCGAACCATTGCAATGAACCGTTACCGCTGCGCTGGTAAGCGATAATTTCATTCTTGTCGGCCGCATTCGTCATGACGAAAACGGCGCCGGTCGCGGCGTTGCTGTTGATTTCGGCTTTGCTCCTCGTCGGCAACATCAAGGTGACTGTGATTGCCAACACGGCGGCGAATGGAACAGGGGACTTCCTAGCCATTTTGCAGACTCCTCTTGCGGTAGGTTGTGCAACTGATGAATTAAGAGAAAGGACTGCCTTAACGTTATCCCTCTCTCTGAATTCAGGAATTGCCGTTGATAGAAGATGTGAAACGGAGAAAAGTTACGCAGTTCGGGAAGAAATCATTTTCGCGGGTTGTCTGTGTTGGCATTCGCCCCTGACTAATTGCCTGGCCAGTGTCCCGCTCTAAATTTCGCGCTTTTTGCGACGGCGGGCCGCAATAATGGGGTGGCGGGCATTTCTGTTTGCGCGTATGCTACCGCGATCAGAATGGCTGTGACGAATAAGCTAACGATTCGCGGAGGTTTTTTGCTTGCCTTGCTGATGGCGTGCGCGGGGTTGAGCGCTCGGCCGCAGTTGCAGGAGCCTCCCGCCGCGACCGCGGTTGACGGCGTGAGCGAACAGAAAAAGCTGTATGCAGATGCCCATCCTTATCTGAACGAACTGCTTCCCAAACTGAAGAAGATGTTGCCGGTATTAGACGGCGTGAAGCCCGTCGCAAATCAAGACCAGTTGCCAGATATTCTCGCTAAAGTCGGAGCGCGGGCCGAAGAACTATTACACAAGGTGCCAAATCTGGTTTCGGACGAAGAAGTCAGAGAAGTCATCGGGGTCGAATCGCGGAAGAATTCGACATATTTCGGATTAAATTCCGGCTCAGGCGCGGGCCATTTATTCATCATGCAGTCAGCGAAGGAACAGAAATTCAATTTCATCATCTTGAGTCACCCGTCCGAGTTGGGCGGATCGAAGCTGGTCGAGTATCGAGTCACTCGGGATGGCACGCCCATTCCGGAAGGAACCACTGGTCCCCAATTTCAGGGTTTTGTATCCACCTGGATCGTATTCTCTCCTCGGAATCAAAGGGAATCGCGCTTTCGACTTCTGGGTGAGCAGAAGATCGACGGGCATAAGACGTTCGCCGTCGCATTCGCTCAGATTCCCGGGTCCGTCGGATATCCCGGCAACATTCTGATCGACAATCGCCTCACTCCCTTGCTCCTGCAAGGGATCGCGTGGGTTGACCAAACCGACTTCCGGATCGTCCGTTTACGCACTGACATCCTCGCGCCGCAGCCGCAAATCGGTTTGGAAAAGGAAGCCGTCAACATCCTGTTTGGAAAAGTGCATATCGAAAAGCTTGACCTGGAGCTTTGGTTGCCGCAGGAAGCCGACGCCGTAATGGAAGCCAAAGGCATGCTCGTTCAAGAGGGACATAAGTACTCCAAGTACCGCTTATACGCAGCGAACAGCAAGATCATCTATTAGTGATTTCGGCGGACGGCTCAACCTTCTTGCAACGTTGATACGATGCGCTCCCCAGACCGGCTGCGTGGTGCGCCCCCTCTCGAAAAACGCGAGAAGAGGCGCACCCATCCCCAGCGCCTGGGCTCTTACTTCGCTATGGGAATCTGGGCATTGGCCACTACCTGCCAGTGTCCATCTCGGTTTTGGAAAACATGAAGACTGCGGTGCGACTCCGTGACTTCTTTGCCATTCTCCATGCCCTTGGTGGTTCCGCGATGGGTCATGACGACGACATCGGGACTCAGCATCTCGAACTTGTATTCGTCGGCCACGTAAGAACCACTCTGCACGGCGGAAGCGGTCGCTTTATTGTCGGCAATCATCTCCTTCTTATCCTGGGCTTGGCCCTTGGTGCCAACAGCGAGTAAATTGTCGCCGATAATTTTGTCTAACTTCGCAGTGTCGGCTCCGGCCCCACCCCACTCTTTGTCGAGCGAGATCAGAGCTTGTTGAATGTCCTTGGGAACTTCTTTCGCTTGGGCGCTGACGGCCAGCGCAACGGCAGTACACAATACAGCAATCGCGAGATTACGTTTCATAGGTAAGGCTCCTTAGGATTTCTCCTGTTTGCAGCAGGGCCACTATATACCAGTCGTCTGCGAAGGCTGCAGGCGCACTCCAACTGGTTGATTTCACGCAGGATGGCTGAAATCAGCCACTCGTCTTTCCGCAACTTTTCCTGGCCATTCGCGTTTGAATGTGTAGGCGCTTTCAGAAAGAAAAAGCTGAGGCGCTTCGGCTCCAGCGAATCTTTACAGGTCATGAAACGAATCGCGGGAGTGGAAGAAAAGGGGGACATCATGAAATCGCTAAATTATGTACTTCGCTTCGCGGCATTGCTGGCTGTACTGACGCTACCGGTTGCTTACTCGCAGGCTCAGGTTCGAGTCGGAGTGGGGATCGGAGTTGGTCCGGGATACGGATATGTCGGTGGGCCGCCGGTTTGCACTTACGGCTACTACCCAGACGCTCCCTATGATTGCGCGCCCTATGGATACTATGGTCCGACCTGGTTCTCCAGCGGGATCTTCATCGGCGCAGGTCCCTGGTACCACGGCTTTGGACGCCCGGTTTATCCGCGGCCCTACGCTCGCGGCTTTGTCGGACGTGGCTACGAAGGACGCGGGTTCGGCGGACGCCGGATTGAAGGGCATGGTCCCGTGGTTGCGCGTGGCTTCGGATCGCGTGGCGCATCGGGTGGCTTTCACGGAGGCGGGGCACGCGGACGGCGCTAACTCACGCCGCTAAATAACAGCGTTAAGTAAATACTCACGGCTGGCAGCGCGATGCTGCCAGCCGTTTCGTTTTGTGACTAGTTCGTAACGCGTCCCGACAATGCCACCGGAACAATTTGTTTTGTCAGATTCCAGCCACGGATCGCTAACTGCATCGCGCCATTTTCCAATTTTGCGGGATATTCGATTTCGACCTGCCGCGTTTCTCCCGGCAACAGGGACACATAGTTATCTGAGTAATACGCGGGCAAGATTCGCGACCCGTCGGCGGCGTTTAGAAGAATTAATTTATTTACCAGCGATACTCCGGCACCGGTATTTTTCAACTCCACATGGACTCGAACTTCGTCGCCCGTACGACTGGAGTTGGTCGTCACCGACAAAGTAGATGCGGGAAGACGATTCAAACGCCGATAGGAAGAACTCTTGGCCCCCAGCCAGTAGAAGTTATCGGACACCAGTTCACCCGTTGAATTCTTGAGTTCAAGTTTCACCAACACCATTCCATCGGGCAACAGCAAAGGAGCCAGGTCAAGTTTGAATCCGTCGGTGACTGTATCGGCGGGCGCGTCTTTCTTCTCCTCGTGATGGAGCAGCAGTTTGTTGTCGAGCGAAAAGACGCTTGCGCTTACGAGTAATCCGGCATGCGCGTCGTTGGTCGTATTGACCACCGCCACGTTGTAGTTCGAAAGATCGAGCTGCACGTGGACAGGCTCGCACGCTTTCTTAACGGCGTAGAAAGAAGACTGGGTGTCGTAATCGGAAGAGAGGATCTGCCAGGTATTGCTCGGCCATGCGGGCTGCGTCATCCAGAGGAGGCGCGCGCTGTTGGGAGTCCAGAGGTGCGCGTTCATCCCTTCGAAAATTGCGCGGTGATCCACATAATCGAGCATCTGCGCTTTGCGTTCGAAGTCTTCGAGATTCGCTGGCGCGCCGAACTCGGATTGTACTTCGGCCATGAAGGGAGCCATGTCGCCGTTCCCGCTCTGGTGCCAGTCGTGGTAGGCCCAGTTGTCGCTGACGGGCCACTGATCTTCTTTCGGAATCCAGCGTTGAAAAGATTCCAGCGTCGAAAATGATGGCGTACCGGTCTCGACCGAGAATCCGCGATTCAGCGTTGTGTAATAGAGGACTGGGTTGGTGTACTTATAAGGACCGCTGTTCTGGAGATTGACGCGGTTCGAACTGGGCGAGTAGTAGCGCGTGCCGTCGAGGGATCGAATTAATTCGTCGAGTCCTTCGTTGAGAACGGGCTGGGGCACGCCTTCGTTGCGGCCGCACCACATTGCGATCGACGGATGGTTTCTAAAGCGAAGAATGGTGTCGCGGGCATTCTTCAGGAACAGCTCTGGATTTTCGGCTTCGACGTTATAGTCCTGCGTGGATTCCCAAAAGTCATTCCAGATCAGCAATCCATATTCATCGGCGAGGTCGTAGAAAACCGCTTCCGTGTTTTGTCCGACCCAGTTGCGGATCGTGTTCAGGTTGGCGTCACGGTGCAGGCGGAAATAGGGCTCAAGTTTTTCGCGGGAGACGCGCTTGCGCGAATCGTCCATGCCCCAGTTGCCTCCGCGGCAGGCGATGCGCACGCCGTTCACTTTGATGACGAGGTAGGGTGCGGGTCCTGTCTCGTCGAGCATGCGCACCGATGGAGACGATTCTCCGCCGGGCGCGAGCGACGAGACCCATGATTTCCATCCTGCTTTCCATTCCGGAGGAAAGCTCGGCGGGAAGGGCTCGGCGGCGGGAATTTCGCGCATGCCTTCGTGCCGGACATCGACGACTCTTTCCGGTTTCAGGCGAGCCGTGGTGGGCGAGTACTCCAAACGCCGCATCTGGCCCGCGCTATCGAGCAAGCTCAATTCGTAGGTGATTTCGCGAATGCCGAAGCGGACTTGTTTTCGGTCGGATTCGGTGTTGCCTTCCGCGAAGCTGAGTTGAAGGGTATAGAGGTCGGGCTTGCCGTATCCGTTGGGCCACCACAAGTTTGGATGCTGCACGTTGAGCTGGGAGAACTCCGCCGACGTCAGCTTTACTGAACTCTGGCCGGGAGCCGCAGTGACTTGCTTCGTAACTTTGATCTCACCGAAAGAGGCGTTCAAGGTTCCGGTGACCGGAGAATTCGAGAGATTCTCCAGTGGCACAGTGATCTCGACATCGGCGCGGCTGATATCAGGTAGCGGGAGGGTGGTCACAACCTGCGCATCGCCGATTTTGACGTTGCTGGTTGCGGTGAGGGTTACGGGCTGCCAGATGCCGGTATCGCGATCGCGGACGGCCGGAATCCAATCCCAGCCTTCGGTCGCGACGAAGGTGGGGCCATCGAGGCACATGATGCCGCCGTTTTCTCCGGGACCGCCTTTGATCGATTGTTCTTGCGGGATTCCGGGATGAGGCGGCGGAGAGACGCGCACGGCGAGAACATTCGGTTGGTCGGCTTTTACGACATCGGTTACATCGAATACTCCACGGATGAATGCGCCTTTGATTGAGCCGAGTGATTTTCCATTGAGCCAGACCGCGGCGGCGTAGTTGATGCCTTCGAAAGTCAGCGTGAGCCGCTTTCCTTTTTCAAGGGCTGACTTCGGCGCGCGGAACTCGACGCGATACAAGTAATCCTGTTTATTCAAAGTCTCGGGGATTGCGAGATTGTTCAATCCATAGTCGGGATCGGGATAAACTCCGCGGTCAATCATCGTGGTTAACGCGGTGCCGGGAACGGTTGCGGGCCACCAATCGCGCGCGTTGTAGTTGGACTGGGAAATTGTGGCGTCATCCGCCGTAACTTTGGGCGCGGGGGTCATGCGCCATCCCGCCGCCAAGGTCCACTGATCTTTTATATTTCCATTCGGCTGAAGCGCTGGCTGCGCAGCGGGCAAAGGCGCGGCTACTGGACGTGAAAAGGCAGCCTTGGTGCGAGGCATGGTCGCAGGGTCTTGAGGCGCGCGATATCCAGCCTGCGCCCGCGTTTCTACCGGCCACGGCTTCGATCCTTCTTCGAACTCAATCAGAGAGAAATCAGCAGGCGTCTGAAAGAGTTGTTTAATCTCAGCGGCGGACAACGCGTTGCGAACCAGCGTGAGAGAGGCGACCATTCCGCCGAAATGCTCCCAAGTCGGGTCTGGAAGAACGGGAGGTGCTATCTGAAGTTCTGGGCTCACGCTTCCCAGATCGAGCTTGCCGCCGGCCACCTGGACGCCGTCACTATAAAGGTGGAACTCTTCGCCGTCGAAGGTTGCGGCCAGCAAATGCCATTTGCCGGGGGTAAGAGAAGCCGCGCCGGAAAGGCTGCTGTCTTTGCCCGTCCACAGAATTGCGTGGCCGGCATCGAGCGCAAGGTAGCGCGAAAACTCGTCCTCGGGATCGCCTATGCCCGCGACGAGGCTTGGCCCTTTTGGCACGTCGGCGGGTTTCACCCATCCGTAGAGGGACCAGGGTGAATCCGCGCGTAACACCGTATCTGTTTTTTCCAGAGATTTCTTGAGGCCGTCGCCGCCGGAAAGAAGCACCGCGTTGAAGGGGCCGTAAAAAGGCGGATCATTCGTTACCGGGGTCTGCGCGTCGCTACCTAAAGCAGTTGCAAGTACGAAGAATGAAAGCGTGACACTAAAAATCAGACGGTGAAACGCCCGAACCATGTTGTTCATGAAATCTCCCTGAACCGCTGGCCGACATCTTAGCCGAAGCAACGCTGCACGGGCTTTTTTTCTCGCGAGGATTTAGATCGAGGTTTGCAAACGATGTGGAAAAGCGAAGCGGCTAAAACGAGCGGAGGGATTTGCGGTCGAACCCTCCAAGCTACTGAGTGACCGAAATGCTGGGAGGAAAGCTCATGGAAATCGCATCGCTCGACAGAAATGAAATGACGATGTTGGTGGCCGTCGCCACAGGCTGTCCGTCATTGAGGTAGGGGCGATAGCGCCATTGGCGGACAGCGCGAACCGCAGCCGCGGCGAGCGCACGATTGCCCGAAACGATCTGCACGGTGCGCACGGTGCCATCGGAATCCACTCGCGCGGTGAGAGCAACGACACCATGAGCGCGGACATTCGAAACGACCGGATACACGAAATGCAACGGCGGTCTCGTCGCTTGGATGCCGCTTTCTTTGATAGGGACAGGGATAGTGACTGGGAGGCTCGGGGTCGGAGCTGCATCGCGCACGCGGTTCTCACGTTTCGGAGCTGGGCTGGGCGGTGGAGTAGCTGCAGCGATCTCGAATCCTGCTGAATTGATGGCGGGTTCCGTTTTTTGACGAGCGGGTTGAGGAGCGGTTTGAAGAGAAGTTTGAGTAGTGGTTTGTGCGGCCGCTTGCGAGGCATCCGGGGATGCGTCTTTTGAAGGAATGACTGTCTCGGGTGCGGTCTGAGCGGCGACTGGTGGCGGAGCAATGAAATTCGCCTGCTCGAGTTGCGGCGGATTACTGGCCGCGGATTCCGGTGTCGCCTGCATCCGATACCATGCTCCCGCGCAAACGACGGCGAGAAACAGCGCGCCAACAGCGGTTGCAAATTTGGATTTTGCGAACTTAAAGGGTGCGAGCTTCGGCCAAGAAAATCTGGGCGCGGTGGGTGAAAAAGATGAAATCGGTTCTGCCTGCGGTGCAATTTCCGAAGGCTCGCTCGTGATCGCAGTATGGATCGTCTCAGCGATGGGTGCCGTGTGAATCGTCTGCGTATAGTGCCGCGCCTTCGGCGGCACGAATTTTTCCACAACGCCGATCACAAATTCCGGGTCGTACGAATCCAATACGACATCGGCATCCTTGCGGAAGAGCGCGTTGACCAGGGCTTGCTCGCGTGCGTTCAGCAACGGGACTGAGAGCTGGCGAAAATTGCGGAACGTCCAGAGCAGATAAATGCGTTGCTGGAGAGAGAGTTCAACGCGCATCAGTTTTTGCGGGGTTTCGTACAGCAGGAAGCCCGATTGCAGCCGATCCAAAAGCATGCGTCACCTTTTCAGGGGGAAACCTTGAATATGCAGCTTATGTGCCAGAGAAGCAGGCTGTAACATGCAGATAATAAGGATGTTATCTGTGATGACTGGAAGCCGTCGATGAGATGGTGCAAAGGATTTCACGTGTATGCCATGGAATTGACTCTTAGGGAACACGGCCTGGTTTTACGTTTTCGCTAAGAAATGCTTTCGTGTCACGTAACGGTAATCGGTTTAGCAAACCTGCACGCCGCCGCTGGAGCCATGGACGAAGCGAGAATCGGGTAAACTAAATCTTCTCCTCGATAGACTTCTCTGGAGCTTGGCAGCTTCGACGCCGCACGATCGTGGAGAGTAAAGCTCAATAGGTAATCGTTAAAAATCAAAAGTTAAAGTTAGATCAAAAATCACTCCCAGCATCCCAAAGGACAAAATCCGTGAGCACTTACGCCGTTCCCGAAACGCAGGAAAAGAAAGTCAGCGCGAGCCCAGTGAAGTACGTTTATTTTTTTGGCGGCGGAAAAGCCGAAGGCAATGGATCGATGAAGAACGACCTCGGCGGCAAGGGCGCGGGCCTGGCCGAGATGACCAATGCCGCATTGCCCGTGCCTCCGGGTTTCACGATTCAGACCGAGGCCTGCCGCGAGTACATGCGTGACGGAAAGGTTTCCGCCGAAGTTACGCGGCAGATGGAGGAGGCGCTGCGGCACCTCGAAGGGCTGCAAGGGCAGAAGCTTGGCAAGGGAGAGAATCCGCTGCTGGTGAGCGTGCGTTCGGGCGCGAAGTTTTCCATGCCGGGCATGATGGACACCATTTTGAATTTGGGATTAAACGACCAGAGCGTGGAGGCGCTGGCGAAGCGCAGCAACAATCCGCGTTTTGCGTACGATTCCTACCGCCGGTTGATTCAGATGTTTGGCAGCGTTGTGCTCGAAATTCCGAAGCCGGAATTTGATGAAGTTTTCGATGCCAAGAAGAAACAGAAAAAAGCCAAGCTCGACACCGACCTCGACGCCAAAGCGCTGAAGGAAGTGATCGAAGAATATAAAAAAGTTGTCAAGAAGCACACCAAGCGCGACTTTCCGCAGGATGCGAACGAACAACTGGTGATGGCTCGCGATGCCGTGTTTCGCTCCTGGCAAAATGACCGCGCCAAGCACTATCGCCGCATCAACAACATCGATGAAATGCTTGGGACCGCGGTGAATGTGCAGGCGATGGTTTTCGGCAATCTGGGAGACACCAGCGGCACGGGCGTGGGCTTCACGCGTAATCCGGCGATTGGCAACAAAGAATTTTACGGCGAGTTTCTGATGAATGCGCAGGGCGAGGATGTGGTCGCCGGTATTCGCACGCCGGTTCCAATCCTCGAACTCGAAAAAGTGATGCCGCACGTTTACCAGCAGCTCCGCGACATTACCACGCGGCTGGAAAAACATTATCGCGACATGCAGGATTTCGAATTCACCATCCAGGAAGGCAAGCTCTACATGCTGCAAACGCGTAACGGTAAGCGGACAGGACTCGCTGCCGTGCGCGTGGCCATCCAGATGGTGGAAGAGGGATTGATCACGAAAGAGGAAGCGATCTTCCGCGTCGAGCCCAATCAACTTTATGACTTCCTGGTTCCGCGCCTGGATGAGAAGAAAGCGAAAGTTGAAGTGCTGGCGACGGGATTGCCCGCTTCGCCGGGCGCTGCTGTTGGACAGATTGTTTTCACTGCGGATGAAGCGGTCGAAAAGGCCGGGCATGGCAGCACGAAAAATCCGGTGATTCTTGTGCGCGCGGAGACCACTCCCGAAGACATTCACGGCATGGAAGTTGCGGCCGGAATTTTGACCTCACGCGGCGGCATGACCAGCCACGCGGCGGTCGTCACGCGCGGCATGGGGAAGTGTTGCGTTGCCGGAGCGGGCGATATTGAAGTCATCGAAAAAACTGGCGAGATGCGCGTGAAGGGCCAGGTGTTCAAGGCCGGTGATTGGATTTCGCTCGACGGCACAACCGGCCGCGTAATCAAAGGGAAACTCGATACCTTGCCGCCGCAAGCGGACGATCCTGATCTGCTGAAGTTCATGGGATGGTCGGAACCCTTCCGCACCATGGGCGTTCGCGCCAATGCCGACATTCCTCGGGACGCCGTGCAGGCGCGTGCGTTCGGCGCGGAAGGCATCGGACTCTGCCGCACCGAACACATGTTCTTCGGCGAAAAGAAATTGCCGCACATGCGCGCCATGATTATGGCTCGCGACGAAAAAGAACGGCGTGCGGCACTGAAAAAACTGCTGCCATTGCAGCGTGCCGATTTCGATGGCGTCTTCCGCGCGATGGACGGATTTCCGGTTACGATCCGCACGCTCGATCCGCCGCTGCACGAGTTCTTGCCGCGACGCGAGGATCTGATGGTGGAGATTGCAGTTCTCGAAGCGACGAAACCGAAATCCCCAAAGCTGAAAGACCTGCGTTTGGTTTTGCGGCGAGTGGAAGAGTTGCATGAGTTTAATCCCATGCTTGGGCATCGTGGATGCCGGCTGGGAATTACCTATCCTGAAATTACCGAGATGCAGGCACGCGCGATTTTTGAAGCGGCCGTGGCCGTGGCCAAAGATGGCGTGAAGGTATTGCCGGAGGTCATGATCCCGCTGACTGCCACTCCGAAAGAGTTAGCGAATCAGGCGGAAATCGTGAATCGCGTAGCGCAGGAAGTCTTTGCCGAAAAAGGGAAGAAGGTGGACTACCTCGTCGGCACCATGATCGAGTTGCCGCGAGCGGCGCTGGTGGCAGATGAGATCGCGAAAGAAGCGCAGTTCTTCTCCTTCGGCACCAACGATCTCACGCAGACAACCTTCGGATTCTCGCGCGACGATGTGAACAAGATTCTTCCCACATATCTGGCGGAGGGAATCTTGAAGCAGGATCCATTTGCGGTGCTCGACCAGGAAGGCGTTGGACAACTGGTACGCATGGCCACCGAGCGGGGCCGTAAAACGCGTCCGACTTTAAAAGTCGGAATATGCGGCGAGCACGGCGGCGAACCTTCATCGGTTGAGTTCTGTTACCGCATTGGGTTGAACTATGTTTCGTGCTCACCGTTTCGCGTGCTGACGGCAAGGCTGGCTGCGGCGCAGGCGGCGGCTGCGGACAAGCTGAAGGTTGAGGGCGGACGGACGAAGTAGATCGCTATTTCGGATAGAGGGAGCCCGATTCTAGCTCTCACCTTCCGCAACCACCGCGAACTTCACGCCGAGCGCGTGCAGCACAGAATTGATGGTTTCAAAGCGCGGATGTGCGCCTGCGCTCAGCGTCTTGTACAGGCTCTCCCTGCCGAGCCCCGCGTCTTTCGCAATCTGCGCCATGCCTCGCGCTTTGGCCACATTGCCGAGCGCGGAGACGAATACCTCGGGGTCTGGGTCTGCGGCAGCCGTCGAAAGATACTCCGCAATGACCGCGTCATTATCGAGATACTCCGCCGCGTCGAATGCCTTGTAAGTTGTCTTCCTTTTTCTCATGGTTATTGTTCCTCTTCAGGGTTTCTCTTTCTTAAGTACCCGGGCCATTCTTTTCGCTTTGGCAATGTCTCTTGTTTGCGAGCCTTTTAGCCCACCAACCAACAAGACATAAATAGTCGATCCAGTTCGCGTGTAATAAACGCGAAACCCCGCTCCAACATGAATACGCATCTCGGAAACGCCTTCGCCGACTGGCTTGCAATCCCTGAAATTAGGATTCTGGCCTTTGCCTCCTGGTCGGCCTGATTGGAGAGCCACTTATCGAAATCCGACGATCGAAGTAGCGTATTCACGTATTTCTTATTGTATCCGATTGGATACTTCAGGAGCAACCACTCGCTTGGCGCGCTGGCATCATCGCGGCGGCGATGCAAGAGTTTACAAAAAAAGACCGTCACCCTCAGAAATCAAATTAGGAGACAACGAACCCGATTCCCCGCCTGGAATAATCCCCGCAACTGCGAGAGAATGGTTGGTTTGGGTTTGCCACGGATGACGCTGTCCGGCAACCCGAACTGATGTATCCGCATTCGCAGTTGGCACCGGGAGAATTTATTTATGGCCAGTCCAACCGTAGAAGTTGAAAGAGCTGCCCACAATCATAGGAATCCTAAGCTGGAACGTTGGGTCGAAGAAGTCGCGCAGTTGTGCAAGCCCGATCGCGTTTACTGGTGCGATGGCTCGCATGAGGAGTATCAGACGCTGCTGCGGTTCTTGATCCTGACCGGGTCAGCAGTTCCGCTGAATGCGGAGAAGCGGCCGAACAGTGTGCTGGTGCGGTCCGATCCGGCGGATGTGGCGCGGGTCGAGGATAAGACATTTATCTGTGCCCGAACCCGCGCAGAGGCGGGGCCGACCAACAACTGGGAAGATCCGGCGAAGATGAAGCAGAAGCTTACTGGATTTTTCACGGGCTGCATGGCGGGGCGAACGATGTATGTCATTCCGTACAGCATGGGTCCGATCGGATCGCCTCACGCGCGAATCGGAGTAGAAATCACCGACTCGACTTATGTTGTGGTGAATATGCACATCATGTCCCGCGTCGGAACTCGCGTGCTTGAGGCTCTGGGCTCAGACGGCGAATTTGTCCGCGGATTGCACTCGGCAGGAGCGGCGCTGGAACCGAATCAGGCGGACGCGCCCTGGCGCTGTAACGCTGAGAATAAATATATTTGCCATTTTCCGGAGACGCGTGAGATTTGGTCTTACGGTTCCGGCTACGGGGGAAACGCGCTACTGGGCAAGAAGTGCCACGCCCTGCGCATCGCCTCGGTGCAGGCTCGCGATGAAGGTTGGATGGCTGAGCACATGCTGATTCTGAAGCTCATCAGCCCGGCCGGCGAAGTGAAGTATGTTACTGGCGCGTTTCCATCCGCTTGCGGCAAGACTAATTTGTCGATGTTGATACCGACGATTCCTGGTTGGAAGGTGGAAACGATCGGCGATGACATTGCCTGGATGAGATTCGGCAAAGATGGACGGCTTTATGCCATCAATCCGGAGTATGGCTTTTTTGGCGTGGCTCCGGGCACCAGCCTGAAGTCGAATGCCAACGCCATGGCCAGCATCACCAAGAACGCCATCTTCACGAATTGCGCGATGACGCTTGATGGTGACGTTTGGTGGGAGGGAATGACGGATCAGAAGCCGGCGCACTTGGTTGACTGGCTGCGGCGGCGCTGGACTCCGGAGTCGGGGCGGACGGCGGCGCATCCGAATGCGCGGTTTACTACTCCCGCATCGCAGTGTCCAGTGATCGCTCCCGAATGGGAGGATCCGAACGGCGTGCCGATCGACGCGATTCTGTTTGGTGGAAGGCGCTCCGGGATCGTTCCGCTGGTGACTGAAGGATTCAATTGGCAGCATGGGACTTTTCTGGGCGCGACGATCAGCAGCGAAACTACTGCCGCCAGCACCGGCAAAGTTGGACAGTTGCGTCGCGATCCCATGGCAATGTTGCCGTTCTGCGGGTATCACATGGGAGATTACTTCTCCCACTGGCTAACGATTGGAGCACGGTCCGACGCCACGAAACTGCCGAAGATGTTCTACGTGAACTGGTTTCGCCAGGACGACAAAGGCAAGTACCTGTGGCCGGGTTACGGCGAAAACAGTCGGGTGTTGAAGTGGGTGTTTGAACGCTGCGCCGGAAAGGTGGGAGCGAAAGAAACTCCGATTGGGAGAATTCCGGAAGTGGCCGACCTCGATACCAGCGGATTGCAAATTCCGGCAGCGGATGTCGCCAAGCTGTTGAGCGTCGACGTCGAGGGTTGGCTGGCCGAAGTGCCTTCGATCAAAGAACACTTTGCTAAGTTTGGTGACCGTCTTCCGCAGGGACTGAACGTGGAAGTGAAAGCGTTGGAAGATCGTCTACGGGCGGCTAAGTGATAGGGCAGTGACGCTGATTGCAAAAAGCGTCTACCACAGGGTTCACGGGGGGAAACCCTTGAAGCCAACAGCTTTCGTCGCATTTGGCTGACAGAAACAGCTGCACGCAAAAAAAAACGGGGCACCGCCCACGCGGTGCCCCACCTACCTGCAACTTGATTTACTTATTCTCGTTGAGATTGAGCGATCCGGCTCCAAACTCCCTGCGCTGAATCAGTGGACGCGCAGCTTTCGCTGCTGCCACTGCCGGGGTCGCAGCTGCCGATCCGTAGCGTTCGAGCAGCACGGGCACCATTGCGCCTTCGGCTTCTCTCACGAATGTGAGTTTGTTTTCGCCCAGCATATCTACTCGGATGAAATCCCCAAGCTTCACTTGCCCGGTGGCTACCAGGTTTGCCATCGGAAACACGAGATGCCGTTCGATCGCTCGCTTCAGGTGCCGCGCTCCATATTTTGGATCGGTACCTTCCGTCAACAGAAAGTCTTTGACCTTCGGCGTGCAGTTGAATACGAACTGATGCGCGCCTGCGGCCATCAAGACCCGTTGCTGTACCATCCCGAGTTCGATCTCGAGGATCTGTTTCAGGTGCTCGGAACGCAGCGTCTTGAACACGACAACTTTGTCGATGCGGTTCATGAACTCGGGAGCGAATTTGCGTCGCGCCGCGTCCACTGCCGAGCGGTTAATTTTGTCGTCGAGCGAGTTATCGACCTGTACGGCTCGGGGAGCGAATCCCAGGCCGCCGTCGACTAAACCATTCATCTCAGCGGCGCCGAGGTTCGAGGTCATGATGATGATGCAGTTCGAAAGATCGACGCGGCGGTTATCGCCGAGCGTGAGTGTGGCTTTGTCGAGAATTCCGAGCAGCAACTGCCAGAGCGAGTCAGAAGCTTTCTCAATTTCGTCGAACAGCAGGATCGAGAGCTTCAGCTTCTCCGTGTGCCACTGGTTGAGCGCTTCCTGCGTCAGCAGGGGATGCGTCTCGCGATGTCCGAGGTATCCCGGAGGCGAGCCGATCAACTTTGCAATCTCGTGCGAGTGCTGGAACTCAGCGCAATCGATCTTGATGCAGGCGCGCGCGTCTCCGAAAAGCGATTCGGCCACCGCTTCGACAACTCGGGTTTTGCCGGAGCCGGTTGGCCCCAGGAAAAGCAGGTTGCCTACGGGACGTCCTGGCGCATTCAGCCCGGCCAGAAACATCTGATAGATTTCCGCGACCTTTTCGATGGCCGGGTCCTGCCCCACAATTTTTCGGCGCAGAGCGGTCTCAAAGTCACGGGCATCGTTGCTGCGGCGGCTAGGATCCAGCACGGTTGCAAGGTTCGTTCTCATCGTTTCGGGCCCTTGTTTCCTTTCCGGGAACTGCATGTTTTCTGCGAAAGTGCTCATTTTTGTCACTCGCTGGTTACTCGGCTTTTTACCGGTGAGGAAGGTTCTATTTCCTTCACCCGCTCCCTACTAGTGCAAGCCATTCGCCATCAGCCGCAAGCCCGTAGTGCCTTTGTTTCTCATCATTTTAGATGTAGCTAGAGCGCTTACTACCACGTCCGTCACGTTACCTGGAATTTCCCCAACGGAAATTGTTTGCAGTTAGTGCGGGAACTTTCCCTCGACGCCAGCCCACCCCTGCGCCCATGTCCTGTAAGCGAAACAAGCTTGGCCTCCCGTAACTGGCGGCGCAGGTTACCTCCAACCGACAATCAAAACAGATTTCCTCTCTGGAGAATTATCCGTGTCCTTCGAATCAACGGTCCGTCTCGCAACGGTGAAAATATCGATAGCAGGTATTGCTGTCTTCGTCTTTCGGCTGTCTCTGGTCGCTCTTGGCCTGTTTGCACCCAACGCCGCGGGAGTGCAAAATCCGCATGGCGTCCAACTGGTGCTGGCAAAAGCCGACGCTACTACAAAGCCTGAGGCTCCTGCGCCCCTGATCGCGCCCCCCGGCTCCGACATCTATACGGCGCAGCGCGGGGACAGCATTCCGTCGGTCGCCCGCAAGAATCTGAAGCGCACAAAGTACCTCACCTCAGCCGAACTGGCCGAAGCCATTCGTGGAGCCAACCGCAATCGAGAGAGAATCTTCCTCAAGCCGGGAGAGCAGATCATTATCCCTGGAATTCTGGAATCGCCAATTGTAGAGAAAACCGTCCCAGTTGCAAGAGATTTCGAAGTGCGCGCCATCTACCTGACCGGCGTGATGGCGGGCAGCGATCACGGCGAGCGCATTATCCGCCACTGGCGCGAGGTTGGCGGCAATGCGGTGGTTTTCGATATCAAGGATAGCGACGGCATCGTCAACATTGCTTTTGATAACCCGCTGGCTACCGGGCAGCGTCATTACATACCCGACCTTCCGAAATTTGTTCACTTCCTGCATTCGCAAAATATGCATGCCATCGCTCGCGTCGCGATTTTCCGCGACGAGCATCTGGTTACTACTCACCCTGAATTGGCTATCAAGTCGCAACGCACCGGACAGAGCTGGCGCGAAAACGGCAAGCTGGTCTGGACCGATCCATCGAATACCAAGGTGCAGGATTACGACATTGCGTTAGCCAAGTTTGTAGCCCAGGCCGGAGTCGATGAAGTGCAGTTCGATTATGTGCGTTTTCCCGCTGAAGGCGATCAGAAGGACGCCGGGTTCAACTATCAGATCGAGCATCCGAAATGGCAGCGCTCGGAAGTGATCGCCAATTTTCTCGATCGCGCGTACGCACAGATCCATCCAACGGGAGTTCTACTCTCGCTGGATGTTTTCGGAGTGATGGCGTGGCAGCGTCCCGTTGATCTCTCGCACACGGGGCAGGACATCGTAGCGATGGCCAAGCACTGTGACGTGCTTTCGCCGATGATTTACCCGTCACATTTTTTCGGCATGGACGGCATTGCGCATCCTGGAGACGAGCCTGAACATTTCATCGGCGAATCTATGGATCGCTTCGAACTCATCACCAAAGGTAGCGGCGTGGTGATTCGTCCCTGGCTGCAAGCCTTTGCCTGGCGCACCAAGACTTATTCGCCGAAATATATTGAGATCCAGATTGAAACCGCGAAACAAAAAGGCGGCGTTGGATTTCTCTTCTGGAACGCCAACAACGACTACTCGAAACCGTATACCGCGATGCCAGAGATGGTGGCTGCCAAGGGGCGTTATTTCCGTGGGGATGAAGTGGGTGCGAAGACGGAACCGGTTGCCGTGCCGACGGCTTCGATTGCCGCGCCTGTTTCTAGCGTCGGTAGTGTGACTAAGACGAGCGCCTCAGCGGCACAGTCTGAAAGCGGCGACGGCGGTCGTCAAGCACAGAAAAAATATCGGCACTGACGGCTACGAGTTTTGTAGGTCTGCAAGACGGGGCCGAGCCCCGTCACCACACGAGCAGTTCTCCGCAGGCTGTAGCGGCGTGCCCTCTCCAATCCAGGCCAGCACCGCTTCTCCACGACGTTCGGCGGTATCGCGTCCTCGTGCTATCGTAGAAATAATGTCCACTGCACGACAAGAGCTGTTGGAAATGCTCGCCCGCAAATCGTTCCGTCTGGGCGACTTTCAGTTGTCCTCAGGCGGGACCAGCGACTACTACATCGATTGCCGCACCACCACACTCGACGCCCGGGGCGCGCAACTGATCGGCGAAGTCTTTCTGGAAGAAATCCGCGAACAAGGATGGGAAGCCAATGCCGTCGGCGGACTCACCATGGGCGCCGATCCGATCGTGGTAGCCGTGGCCGTCACCAGCGGCACACTGCATGGTTTTCTCGTGCGCAAGGCAGAGAAACAGCACGGCACCGGCCAGCGCATCGAAGGCTTCCGAGAGAAAGGCGCTCGCGTAGTCATTGTGGACGATGTGTGCACCACCGGATCATCCACCGTGCAAGCCATCGAAGCGGCCCGTGATTATGGCTTCGAAGTGGTAGGCGCGATGTGTCTGGTAGAGCGTCAGGATGCTCGCGGGCGTCCGAGCGTAGAAAAAGCCGCAGCGCCGGCGAACTTCATTTCGATTTTTACTGCGGCCGAGGTGAGAAAGCAGCATTTAGCAATTAGCACTTAGCACTTAGCGACGAAACGACAAACAGCGAACGACTAACGACTAACGACTAACGACCATCGACCTTCTTATGATTCAGACCCTAGAATGGACCTCCCGCGGCGTAGTCTTCATCGACCAGACGAAGCTGCCTACCGAAGAAGTGTATGTAACCTGCACCACGCATCAGCAGGTCGCTGACGTGATCCGCAACATGGTTGTTCGCGGAGCGCCTGCCATCGGGGTGTCCGCCGCCATGGGCATTGCGTTGGGTGTGAAGAACTCCAAAGCCCAGAACGCCTCCGATCTCAAAAAAGATTTCGACAGCATCTGCGAAACCATCCGGCAGACGCGACCTACTGCCGTCAACTTATTTTGGGCGATCCGGCGTATGCAGGAGAAATTTGAATCTCTCCGCGGACGTTCTGTCGCCGAAATTCAGAAAGTGCTGATCGAGGAGTCACAGCGTATGCACGCCGAGGATATCGCCGCCAACCAGGCTATGGGACGCCACGGCGCGACGCTGATGCCTTCGACCGGCGGCGTTCTCACGCATTGCAATGCTGGAGCGCTCGCGACCGCCGGGTACGGCACGGCTTTGGGAGTGATCCGCGCGGCGGTGGAAGCGGGCAAGAAGATTCACGTCTATGCGGATGAGACGCGTCCCTTTCTTCAAGGCTCGCGCCTGACCGCATGGGAGCTGATGAAAGACGGCATCCCTACGACTGTGATCTCCGACAACATGGCCGGAGTCATGATGCAGCAAGGAAAAATCGGAGCCATTGTTGTAGGTGCCGATCGTATCGCGGCCAACGGAGATGTGGCCAACAAAATCGGTACCTATACCGTCGCCATTCTTGCCAGGGAACACGGCATTCCGTTTTACGTGGCTGCGCCGATTTCAACCGTCGATCTGGACACTCCCGATGGCAGCAAGATTCCCATTGAGCAGCGCAACAAAAAGGAAGTCTCGCACATCGCGGGCAAGCAAATGGTGCCCGACGGAGTTGGGATCGAAAACCCAGCCTTCGATGTGACCCCCGCAAAATATGTTGCCGCCATCATCACCGAACGAGGCATAGCCCGCGCTCCTTATATAGAGTCTCTGCGGAAATTGTCGGAAGAGGGGAAGATGGTCGGCGTCTAAGATGCCCAAGCTAGTCTTCTCGAACCCAACGTAATGCCAGCCACTTCCCAGTCCCAACTCACTTTCAAAAGCGGCGGCAAAGACATCCGACTGGATGCGTACCTTCCCGACGCGTCCGGTGCCAAGCTCCCAGCCGTAATCGCGCTCCACGGCGCTGGTGGCAACGTCTCTGGCATGGAGCGCTACGCGAGCATGCTGGCGGCGCAAGGCTTCGCGGTTTATCTGCTCCGCTACTTTGATCGTACGGGTGCCGAACCCGCCGACCTGCAGGCGATCAAGCTCAGTTTTCCGTTGTGGATGAAAACTCTTTGGGACGCGATCAGCTTCGTGGAAAAACAGCCGCAGGTCGATCGCGAGCGCATCGCCCTATTGGGGTTTTCGCTGGGAGCCTATTTGTCGCTGGCGAACTCTACGATTGACCCTCGCGTGAAGTGCGTAGTCGAATTCTTTGGAGGACTGCCCAAAGAAATGAAGCTTTTCATGAGACGCCTTTGTCCCGTGCTGATTTTGCATGGTGAGGCCGACGCGACCGTCCCCGTGGAAGAGGCTTATCAATTGCAGAAATTGCTGGAGAAGAAGGAAATTGACTACGAGATCAAAATCTATCCCGGCGCTGGACATGGTTTCGAGGACCAAACTATCTGGCATGACGCGGGCTCTCGCAGCTTAAGATTCCTGCAGAAATATTTAGCCAGTCCAAATCCAGATCCGGCCTCTTCCTGAACTTTTTCTCCGTAGCTTGCGTATGATATTAAGGAGGAGCTACCCCATGATCGCGTTCCTGCTCTGGTGCTTTCTCTTCGTCTTATGCTGGCCCATCGCCCTGTTGGCGTTGGTGCTCTATCCGATCGTGTGGCTGCTGTTATTGCCCTTTCGCCTGCTCGGGATCGCTGTCCACGGAGCCCTTGCCCTGGTTTGGGCTGCCGTAATGCTGCCGGCACGATTGCTGAGCGCGCCGTTTCGTCTGTCCAGAATTTGAAGCGAAGGCGCGGGATTATCTCTGAGATTTATCTCTGGGGGCCAATCCCACCGGCGAGCCGCACTTCGGAACCTAACCACTTCGAGCGTTGTTGGCAGCGGCGCGGGTGACTTCAGCCCCTTCGGCGAGAACCAACCGGTCCCGGCCCTCCCTTTTCGCTCTATAGAGCGCTCCGTCCGCTGCGGCAATCAGTTCGCTGACCGACGAACCGTGCAGAGGAAAGGCGGCGATGCCGATCGAGATGGAAATCTTTCCAACCGACCGGCCTTGATGCGTCACGCTCAGTTCTTTTACGCCAGATCGCAGCCGTTCCGCTCGCGATACCGCGCCCTGACAGTGCGCGCCCGGCAATATGAGTAAGAACTCTTCGCCGCCAAACCTGCACGGGGTATCTTCTGCCCGCAGATTTTTCATTAGAAAGGATCCCAACTCGCGCAACACTTTGTCTCCGGCTTCGTGGCCGAACGTATCGTTAAAAGTTTTGAAGTGGTCCAAATCGAACATGACAACCGCGACTTCCTGATCGGCTCTCGCCGCTCGACGTATTTCACGTTCCAGGCTTTCCTCCAGGTAGCGGCGGTTGAACAAGCCGGTCAGCGCATCCCTGGTCGACTGCTGCCTCAGCTCCTCCTGCAATTTCAAGTTTGAAATGGAAAGCCCGACTTGCTCGGCAAACGAGGTGGTGATCAAGAGTTCGGACTCCGAAGGCTCCTGCGAGCTGGCCATCGCTTGCAGATGCAGAATGCCGACCGCTCCTCCCTGCGCCATGATGGGAACGCACAAGTAGGACTCTTTCGTAGTCGCACCGTGGGCGCAACGGGCCGTGTGGTCTTCTACCTCGACAAAATGTCTTTGCCCGGTGCGGAGAGCCCAACAGCAGTCGGCGTCGAAGCTGGCCGAGACGGGCAGTTCACAGTCCGCCCATGTGCCGGCCACTTCAAGCAGGTTGCCGGAAGGGTTGAGCAGAATCAGGGCGCCGCGAAACTCGGGAAAAATCCTGGGTGCGAGGCCTGTAACGATGGAGATTGCCTCGCTCATCTGGGTTGAGCTCTGTAACAGTTTCCCCATCTTCGCCAGAAGAATACTTCGGGCCGAACGCTTGGTCAGTTCCGCCACCATGCCGGTATTCTGGCGATTGAGTTTGTCCTGAGCCTGCTCGCGCTCCTGCATTTCTTGTTTCAAAAGAGCATTTGCGGCGACCGCTTCAGCGGTCCTTTCTCGGACTTGCTTCTCCAGGGTTTCCTGATTGTGCTTTTGGTCGTCGATATCGGTGCAGGTACCGAACCACTTCACCACCGCGCCTTTCGAGTCGGTTATCGGCAGGGCCCTACCGAGGTGCCAGCGGTACGCGGCATCCGTGGCCCGGCGAAGGCGATATTCCATTTCGAAAGTTTCCCCGGTTTGTAGCGAGTGGCGCCATTTCCGCAGATACAAGGGCAGATCCTCCTGATGAAGAATGGATTCCCAGCCACTGAGGCTGGCCGGATTCAAATCGAAGCCGATGTATTCGAACCACCGCTGGTTGAAATAATCGGTGGTGCCATCGGGTCGCGAGGTCCAGATGATCTGAGGAATTGCCTCCGCCAGGGTGCGAAAATGCGCCTCGCTTTCGCGGGACACATCGAGAATTGCTTTCTGCGCAGCCAGCAATCTATCCAGGAACGCGGTCGCAATTGCCAGAACCAGTACCAGCACACTGGTGATACTGATGGCGGCGATACCGAGACGCGAGATACTCGTCGCATGGGAAAGGTCCGGAACCATATCCGACGGATAGAAACGAGCCGCAGCCATTCCGGTGTAGTGCATCAGAGGAATCGCGCTGCCCATCACGAGCGCGCTGACTATCTTCCGTTGGCTGGCGCGCTTCTCATCCCGCACCTTGAACGCGAGTATTAAAGCAATAAAAGAAATGACGATCGCCAGTGCGATGGAGAGAGCCACCGTGCCCGGGTTATAGCTGATACGGGCTGGCACTCGCATCGCTGCCATGCCGATGTAATGCATGGCGGCAATCCCACTTCCCATAGCAATGCTGCCGATGATTTCCTGACGTAACCCCATTGTCTTGCGGCTGACAATGAACAACGCGACGGCTGAGGCTGCAATTGCGGCGAGCAACGATAAGCCAACCGTCTGCACGTTGTAGAGAACCGGCATGGGCATGGTAAAAGCCAGCATGCCGATGTAATGCATCGCCCAAATTCCCAGGCCCATCGCTGTGGCGCCGCCCGCCAACCAAAGTCCGCGGGTCCAATGCCGCGAAGCCGTTACGCGCCCCGCCAAGTCTAATGCGGCGTACGATGCGCCTATCGAAAGTACGACCGACAGTGCAACCAGCCGGTAATCGTATATTCCAGACATACTCGTGGAGGGGAGGGAGCCCATCTAGTTAAGGTCGGCATTTTGTGGATTTGGATTAGACGGTCCCGGAGTAACGGGAACTTGGGTCATCGACGGGAACCGGTGTCGCCACCCCTACATCGTTTTCAGCCGGGAGCTGACTCGCAACGTCGCTTCGGTCGCTTGCTGCACGTCCGCAACGGTCAATCCCGGAGCGATTTCTTCCAGCAGCAAGCCTTCCGGCGTGACACGGATGTAGGCCATCTCAGTGACGATCGTATCCACCACCTTTACGCCTGTCAGAGGCAGAGTACATTTCTTGAGAATCTTCGGCTGCCCATCTTTGGTCGCATGCTCCATGGCGACGATCACGCGGCGCGCTCCGGCAACCAAGTCCATGGCGCCCCCCATGCCTTTGACCATTTTGCCGGGAATCATCCAGTTCGCCAAGCTGCCGAGTTCGTCGACCTCCATTGCGCCCAGAACGCTGAGGTCAATGTGTCCCCCGCGAATCATGGCAAAAGAATCGGCGCTCGAAAAATATGCCGTTCCCGAAAGCTCGCTGACAGTTTCTTTTCCTGCGTTGATCAAGTCGGCGTCCTCCGAGCCTTCGACCGGATACGGGCCGATGCCCAGCATTCCATTCTCGGATTGAAGAATCACATCCATCCCCGGCGGAACATAATTCGCGATCAGCGTTGGCAGGCCAATGCCGAGGTTGACGTAGAATCCGTCGCGCATTTCGCGGGCAACGCGTTTTACGATGCGCTCGCGCTTGTCGAGATCTTTTGAGGGCTTGGGTAGGGTTGACATAATTTCTTCGGAAGAGAGGTCGGTCGTTGTTCGTCGTTGGTCGTTCGTCGTTGGTCGTTCGCGGTTCGATTCTGATGCGAGCAGGTTTGCTAACGACGACCGACGACCGACCTACTTCCTCACCGTTCTCTTCTCAATCCTCTTCTCAAACAGTTTTCCTTCAAAGATTCTTTTCACATAAACGCTTGGGGTATGAACCAAGTCAGGATCAAGTTCGCCCGGTTCAACCAGGTGTTCGACTTCGGCGATAGTGATCTTCGCCGCAGTCGCCATCATCGGATTAAAATTCCGCGCCGTCTTGCGATAGACGAGATTGCCCCAGCGGTCGCCCTTCCAGGCTTTGACGAATGCAAAGTCGGCCTTCAGGGCCTGTTCCATAATGTAGGGACGCCCGTCAAACTCCCGCGTCTCTTTCCCGTCGGCGACGACTGTCCCGAAGCCGGTCGGCGTAAAGAAGGCGGGGATCCCGGCGCCGCCGGCACGAATACGCTCCGAGAATGTCCCTTGCGGAACCAGGTCGAGTTGGACGGTCCCGTTCAGCACCATCTGTTCGAGGAGTTTATTTTCGCCGACGTAAGTGCCGATGTGCCGCTTGATTTGGCCATTCGCCAGGAGCAGGCCCATGCCCAGTCCGTCTACGCCGACGTTGTTGCTGATGGTGGTGAGATTGTTGACGCCCTTTTGGGCGAGCGCACGGATCAGATTTTCCGGCATCCCGCATAGGCCAAAGCCGCCGACCATGATGGTGGCGCCGTCGAATACGTCTTGGATTGCGTCTTCGGCGCTGGCAACGACTTTGTGCATGGACAGAAGAATTCTATCGGAAACTTCGTCGCGCCGGACAAGTCACGAGCAAAACCCACCACAGAGACACAGGGGCACAGAGGAAATCATTTTTTGTTTTTCTCTTTTTTCTCCGCGACTCCGTGACTCCGTGGTGGATTTTTCCGCAACTGATGGGCGCGCTCGAACTCTGCCGCCAGTTCACGCGAATCCAGATTCTCGCGGATGTGCGCCAGCCGTTGTTCCAACTTTTGCAAAGCGTCGCTCAGGTTCTTGCGATTGGTGATCGCGATGTCGCGCCACATCGAATACGGGCTGCCCGAAATACGAGTCATCTCGCGCAGGGCTCTGCCGCCGATATCGAGCACGGGCGTATCGGGTCCGAATTCATCGACCAGCGCTGCCGCAAGAGCGGTGGAGATCATCTGCGGAAGGTGGCTGATCCAGGCGCAGAAGCGATCATGGTCGGCGGGATCGACGACGGCTATTTTCGCGCCCATCTTTTCGGCGCAGTGGATAAATTCGCCGCTTTGTCCGGCGTGAACGTTCTGGCCGGGAAGGGGCGTGAAGAGCCAGGCCGCCCCTTCGAAGAGATCGGCATCGGCAAACTCCACTCCGGCGTATTCTTTCCCCGCCATGGGATGGCCCGCAAGAAATCGTTGTCCAGCGTTTCGTCCGAATGATTTTGCGGCGTGCTGCACGACTTCCACTTTTGTGCTGCCGACGTCCGTCACCAGAGTTTTAGCAGGAAGCGCCGGACCAAGCCGCGCAATCAAATCGAGAATCGGAATTACAGGCGTTGCGAGCACAACCAGATCGCTGCCATGCACGGCATCAGCGGGATTCGCCGTTCCGGAATCGATTGCGCCGCGGTGCTCAGCCTTCTCCAGAACGGGAGCGCGATCGCATCCGATGATTCGGGCGGCGAGATGGCGCTTCTTCAGCGCAAGACCCAGCGATCCGCCGATCAATCCGGTTCCGATGATGGTGACTTGTTTGAAGGGCATAGGTAAATAGAGGTTTTTCATCCCGAGCGAAGCGAGGGATCCGCAGTTTGCCGAAAGATGCAGATCCCTCGCTTCGCTCTGGATGACAACCAATTTCGGGATGACATTTCGTAATACGGGAAGAAGTTTACGCGATCTCGCGTCCTACCGCAGGCGCGATCATGCGCAGTTCGTCCATCAACTTGGCAAACTGCTCGGGATAAAGCGACTGCGCGCCATCGGACAGCGCTTTATCCGGCTGGTGATGGACCTCGATGAGCATGGCGTCGGCGCCCGCAGCGACCGAGGCACGCGCCATGGGAGCCACCTTGTCGCGGCGTCCGGTGCCGTGTGATGGGTCGGCGGTCATCGGCAGATGCGAGAGTTTATGAATGATGGGGATGGCGGAGATATCCATCGTGTTGCGCGTATAAGTTTCAAAAGTGCGGATGCCGCGCTCGCAAAGAATGATTTCGTAATTGCCGCCGGCCAGCAGATATTCCGCAGAGCACAGGAGTTCTTCAAACGTGGCCGCGATGCCGCGCTTCAGCAGCACGGGTTTGCGCACCTTGCCCAGTTCGCGCAGCAGATTGAAATTCTGCATGTTGCGCGCGCCCACCTGGAAGATATCAATGTAAGGGAGCATGAGTTCAATCTGCGAAATCTCCATGACCTCGCTGATCACGAGCATGTTGAATTGATCGCCCGCTTCGCGCAGCAACTTCAATCCCTCGAGGCCTAGTCCTTGAAAAGAATAGGGAGAAGATCGCGGTTTGAACGCGCCTCCGCGAAGAACACGTGCTCCAGCTTTTGCTATGAGTTCGGTGACGGCGAATAGCTGCTCGCGGGATTCAACTGAGCATGGCCCCGCCATGACGACGATTTTCTTGCCGCCAATTTCAAGTCCGTTGGAAAATTTGACGACCGTACCCTCGGGACGAAAGCTGCGTCCTGCCAGCTTGTAGGGCGAAGTGATGCGGTGAACTTCCTGGACTCCCGCCAGCACTTCGACGATCGCGGTGTCGAAATCTTGAGGAACGCCAACGCCACCGAGGACGGTCTGGCGGGCTCCGGTAGACCGGTGGACTTCAAAACCGAATTGAACCAGCCGATCGATCACCTGCTGAATCTGATCTTCACTGGCCGAATCTTGCATTGCGACAATCATGAGTGTGCTCGTTTTATCCGGCCGCAGCGGGCGAAAAAATCAGCGCTTGCGGCGTTCCTGGAAGTTTTCTCGAACCTTGGTGGTTGACTCGGCGGCGTTTGACCCGCTCTCTGGGTGGAAGGCCGTGGAATGATCCTCGTCAACGATCTCGTGTTTTTGGATCGCGCGCATCACGTCCATGATCCGTTCATAGATCTGCCCCAGATCGCGCTCGGCCAATGGACCGCTGCTGCTGCGCTGCACATTGGCAATCACCTCGCGCTCCCGCTCCGGCTCGTAAACGGGCATGCTGGTGTGGCGTTTCAAACGTCCAATTTCTACCGCCGCGGCCGCGCGCTCATTAAGCAGCGCCGCCAGTTGACGGTCCAGTTCATCGATTTTCTTGCGCCAGTCGGAAATGTCCATAGAGGCTCTTCGCTGGTAGCTCTTGGCTCTTAGCTGTTCCGGCAAAAAGCTAAGAGCTAACAGCCAAGAGCTGCTTTACAAATTCTCCCACAGTTACGGCTTCCCGTCCGGGATTTTGTTCGATGGCGTGGACGATAGCGCTCCCGATGACTGCGCCTTCGGCGAATTTTCCAACGGCTGCGAATTGCTCTGGGGTCGAGATGCCGAACCCCACGGCGATTGGAAGCTTGCTGAAGCGGCGGATACGCTTGACCAGGCTCTGTGCGTCTCCGGTCATTTGCTGGCGTGCTCCCGTGACGCCGGTGCGCGAGACGGCGTAAATAAATCCCGTGGAAACCTGGGCGATCAACTTCAGGCGCTGGTCGGTGCTAGTGGGCGCGGCCAGAAAAATTGTTGCGAGATTATTCTTGCGAGCTTCGCGCAAATACTCGTCGGCCTCTTCAACGGGAAGATCGGTGATCAGAATTCCATCAACACCCGCATGGCGCGCCACCTGGCAGAATTTTGGCAATCCCATGCGCAGGATGGGATTGAGATAAGAAAAAATCACAAGCCCGACCGATTGCGAATGCTCGCGAATTTCGGATGCCAGCGTGAGCACGTCCTGCAGCGAGACTCCATGTTTAAGTGCCCGCTCGCTGGCACGCTGGATGACTGGGCCATCTGCAAGCGGATCGCTGAACGGGACACCGAGTTCGATCACTCTTGCCCCTTCGTCGATGGCGGCGAGGATGACCTCACGCGTGGTGCCGAGGTTGGGATCGCCACAGGTTACGTAGGCGACTAGCGAGGGCTTATTTTCGAAATGGAAGGGCACAGAGGCATTGTAGATTGCAGAGGTCAGATTGCAGAAGTTAGATTGCAGAGGTTAGAACCACTTCATATGTGCCCACCCTTGTGTCGAAAACTAGTCCAACTTCAAATTCTCCCGCATAATCCCAACATCCTTATCCCCGCGCCCCGAAATATTCACAATCACAACCTCCGACCTCTTCATCTTCGGAGCCCGCTTAATCACCTCAGCGACGGCGTGCGCAGATTCGAGCGCCGGGATAATACCTTCAGTTCGCGCAAGCAGAATGGTCGCTTCGAGCGCCTCCGCGTCAGATGCAGGCACGTATGAAGCCCGCCCTGAGTCTTTGAGCATGGCGTGCTCCGGGCCAATCGAGGGATAGTCCAGCCCGGCGGAAACAGAGTGCGTCAATGCGATCTGCCCAAACTTATCCTGCAGTACGTAGGAATAGGTCCCTTGCAGCACGCCCGGTGATCCACCACGAAAGCGAGCTGCATGCTCACCAAGTGCCGAGCCGCGTCCGCCGGCTTCGACCCCGATGAGTTCGACTTTTTTATCTTTCAGGAAGTCATAGAAGATGCCGATGGAATTTGATCCTCCGCCGACGCAGGCGATGATGGCATTCGGGAGTTTGCCTTCGGCCTTCTGAATTTGGGCCCGCGCTTCGCGTCCGATTACGCGATGGAAATCTCGCACCATGGTTGGATACGGATGCGCCCCTAGCACGCTGCCTAGCAGATAGTGCGTGGTGCGGACATTGGTGACCCAGTCGCGCATGGCTTCGTTGATGGCGTCTTTAAGGGTGCGCGATCCGGAATCTACGCCGCGTACTTCCGCGCCTAGCAGCCTCATGCGGAAGACGTTGAGTTCCTGGCGGCGCATGTCTTCGGTGCCCATGTAGACCACGCACTCGAATCCGAGCAACGCGCACACCGTGGCGGTGGCGACGCCGTGCTGTCCGGCGCCGGTTTCCGCGATGACTCGGTGTTTGCCCATGCGTTCGACCAGCAATCCCTGGCCGATGCAGTTGTTGATTTTGTGCGCGCCGGTGTGGAGCAGGTCTTCGCGCTTGAGATAGATTTTTGCGCCGCCTAGTTTTGCGGTTAGGCGACGGGCGAAGAACAGCGGGGTGGGGCGTCCGGCATACGTCTTCAGTAGCAGGTCGAGACGTTGCTGGAATTTACGATCGCGTTTTGCTTTCTCGTATTCGCGCTCCAGTTCGTCGAGCGCAGCCATGAGCGTTTCGGGAACGTAACGTCCACCGTATGCGCCGAAACGGCCTACAGGGGCAGACTTTGGCGGAATCTTCGCAGCAACTTGTTTGCCGGCCTTTTTGGTAACGCTCGCGGTCGCCATCGTCAACCTGCCTCTTCCATGTCGCGGACTGCTGCAATAAAGGCGCGGACTCTTCTGGGATCTTTCTTGCCGGGTTCGCGTTCCACTCCTGAGGAAACGTCCACTCCCCAGGGATGAAGAAGGTGAATCGCCTCCTGCACATTGCCCGGACGCAGGCCGCCGGCGACGATCAGCTTGCTGATGCTGTTGATGATCCCGGCCCACGGCTGCACGCGTTCCCAGTCGAACTTTTCGCCCGTGCCTCCGCGTCTTTCATCGTTCGACGAGTCGAGCAAAACTCCAGAGATAATGCCGGGGCGAAAGCCGTGGGTCTCCAGAAAAAGATCGCCATTCTTGGCGACGTGGATTTTGTGAACGCGTTTGCCCTTGTAGGCATCGTCTTTCTCAATCAACCCAACCGCGACCGGATCCCATCTTTCGGATTGTTCGCCCGGCGTATCGAAGATTTTCGCGGGACAGGTGCGGAAAATCATGGGGCGTCCTGATCCGTTGGAGAGTTTCTGGAAGAGCTCGCGGCTGAATTCCGTATCCTCCTCGCCATGCAATTGCACAGCGGTCAGCCCAATTTGTTTGACGGCATCACGTACATAGTCCACCGTTTCATTGACGAAGACGCCAACCTTCTCGATTGTCTGCGGGAGGGCGGCGGCGATCGCATGCGCTTCCTCGACGGTGATATGACGCGGACTCTGCGGATAGAAGACAAAGCCCAACGCATTCGCGCCCGCTTCGGCGGCCAGCAGGGCATCGTCGAGATTCGTGATTCCGCAGATTTTGATCCAAGTCATAGGGCAGCCGTCAGCTTTCAGCCGTCAGCTTTCAGTAAGTTCGAGTGACTGGTCATCTTCCCCGTGATCGCTACTTTTGCTTCATCCATCAACGTTGCCAGGGCTTCGCCTGGGCACTCGGCTTTCATTAGCGACTCGCCGATCAGGAATGCATCGTAGCCTGATGCTCGCAAACGGGCTATATCCGCGCCCGAGTGGATTCCACTTTCGGCCACGCGGACGCACGTGTCGGGTATTTTCTCCGCCAGCCGGAATGCGGTTTCAAGATCGACCTCGAATGTCCGCAGATTGCGGCTGTTGATGCCGATCAGATCGCATCCCGCATCGCGCGCACGCTGCAATTCTGTTTCATCATGGGCTTCGCACAAGACATCGAGACGGTGGGATCGCGCGACTGCCGCCAGTGACATCAGTTCTTTCTGATCGAGTGCGGCAACGATTAACAGGATGGCATCGGCGCGGTTTGCTCGGGCTTCGATAATCTGGAATTCATCGACGATGAAGTCTTTCCGCAGGCAGGGAAGAGAAGTGCTGGACGAGGCCTGACGCAAATTGTCCAGAGAGCCTTGAAAGAACGATTCGTCGGTCAACACGGAGAGCGCAGTTGCGCCGGCCAGTTCCAGTTCCCGCGCCAGCTCGGCGGGTTTGAAGTCCGCGCGAATCAATCCTTTTGACGGCGAGGCTTTTTTCAATTCCGCGATCACGGCGATTCCGTGTCCTGAAATGCGGCGCAGTTGCCTCCGAAATCCGCGGGGGATGTGTTCGGCGGCCGCGCGTTCGAGCGCTTTCAGGTCAGAGTTTTGCCGCCTCACCGATAGGCCTTGGCGTGTGGCCGCGACAATGGAGTCGAGGGAGGCTGGCATAGCAGATGGTCAATTATACGGAAGCAACAGGACTCTCGTGGAACCACGGCGCTGGCGATCCCCGCCGTTTTCGATAACTTACGTTGACCCGCTTCGAGCGAGATGCTATAAACGAGTGTTTTGTTCGTCGAGCTGTGTCCTATCAGTGAGTCTGACCGTGGATACACGCCGACGCGCAAATTGTTCGACGCGGCCAAATCGGCACTCTTCTTTTTATTGGTATGCCTTGCGGTGGAAGCGCGTTCGGAACTTCGGTAGCGGCAATAGCGCGCCGGAGCAAGGTCAGACGACCTAATCCCTGAATACATTGGAGAATTTTGATGCGCACTTGGATCGCTAGTCTTGCGTCCGTAGGACCATGGTTGGCAAAGACTTCCGCAACCCTTGCAACCCTGTTGCTTGTAACTGCCGGCGTCGCGCTGGCGCAACCTGCTGAAGAAGGTGGAGAGGCCGCCTTGAAGTTGCCCGACCTTTCTTCAGTCTCATTTCTCGGCGTCGACGGCCATAAGTTGCTGATGGTCGGTCTGCTGTTCTGCGTCTTCGGCCTCGGTTTCGGCATGTTCATCTATATGCGGCTGAAGAATCTTCCTGTGCACCGCTCCATGCGTGAAATTTCGGAGCTGATTTACGAAACCTGCAAGACCTACCTGATTACGCAGGGCAAGTTCCTGATGCTGTTGTGGGCATTCATTGCCGCGATCATCGTGCTCTACTTCGGCGTGCTCCGGCATTTCGAAGTGCCCCGCGTTGTGATTATTCTCGTATTCAGTCTGGTGGGAATCGCAGGCAGTTATGGCGTGGCGTGGTTCGGTATCCGCGTTAACACCTTCGCCAACTCGCGGACCGCGTTCGCTTCTCTACCCGGCAAACCGTATCCGGTTTATCAGATCCCGCTTGAAGCCGGGATGTCGATCGGCATGATGCTGATTTCGGTTGAACTGCTCATCATGCTCTTCATCCTGCTATTCGTACCGGCTGATTATGCCGGCCCATGCTTCATTGGATTCGCCATCGGTGAATCGCTGGGCGCGGCAGCACTGCGTATCGCAGGCGGCATCTTCACCAAGATTGCTGACATCGGCGCCGATCTGATGAAGATCGTTTTCAAGATCAAAGAAGACGATGCCCGCAACCCCGGCGTAATTGCCGATTGCACCGGCGACAATGCCGGCGACTCGGTTGGACCATCGGCTGACGGCTTCGAAACTTACGGCGTTACCGGCGTCGCGCTGATTACTTTTATTCTGCTGGGTGTTAAAGATCCCGTGATTCAGGTCCAGTTGCTGGTCTGGATTTTCGTGATGCGTATCATGATGTTGATCGCCAGTGCGCTGGCATACTTCATCAACAGCGCAATCGCGAAAGCCCGTTTCGGCAATGCGGCCAAAATGAATTTTGAAACTCCGCTTACCTCGCTGGTTTGGATCACTTCGATCGTTTCGATCATTGCCACCTACATCGTTTCGTACTACATCATCCCAACCCTGGGTACCGATTCGACGCAGTGGTGGAAGCTGGCTTCGATCATCTCCTGTGGAACGCTGGCGGGGGCGGTCATTCCTGAACTGGTCAAGGCCTTCACTTCGACGGAGTCACGCCACGTAAACGAAGTCGTAACCTCGGCCAAAGAAGGCGGAGCATCGCTGGGCATTCTTTCCGGATTCGTAGCCGGAAACTTTTCAGCTTATTGGCTCGGCCTCACCATGGTCGCTCTGATGTCGGTTGCCTATTTCTTCAGCTTGATGGGCTTGGGCATGGCGGCGACCATGATTGCCGCTCCTGTATTCGCCTTCGGCCTGGTTGCCTTCGGATTCCTTGGCATGGGTCCAGTAACGATTGCGGTCGATTCTTACGGTCCGGTTACCGACAACGCGCAGTCCGTGTATGAGTTGTCGCTGATCGAGCAAGTGCCCAACATCAAGGCGGAGTTGAAGAAAGACTTCAACATCGACGCGAATTTTGAGCACGCCAAAGACCTGTTGGAAGAAAATGATGGCGCCGGCAATACCTTCAAAGCGACGGCAAAACCGGTGCTGATTGGAACCGCAGTAGTAGGCGCTACGACGATGATTTTCTCCATCATCATGGCGCTGACCAATGGGCTGACCACGAATGTGGATAAGCTCTCTCTACTGCACGCTCCATTTTTCCTGGGTCTCATCACCGGCGGCGCGATGATTTACTGGTTCACGGGAGCATCCACGCAAGCTGTGACCACAGGTGCCTATCGCGCGGTCGAGTTCATCAAAGCCAACATCAAACTCGAAGGCGTGACGAAAGCGTCCGTCGCCGACAGCAAGAAGGTAGTGGAGATCTGCACCAAGTACGCGCAGAAAGGTATGTTCAACATCTTTCTCGCGGTCTTTTTCGGGACGCTCACCTTCGCGTTTGTAGAGCCGTTCTTCTTTATCGGATACCTGATTTCGATAGCGATCTTCGGTCTCTACCAGGCAATTTTTATGGCGAACGCCGGCGCTGCCTGGGACAACGCCAAGAAGATCGTCGAGACCAAGCTGAAGCAGAAAGGCACTCCCCTGCACGATGCAACCGTGGTCGGCGATACGGTGGGAGATCCTTTCAAAGATACGTCTTCGGTGGCTATGAACCCGGTCATCAAGTTCACCACGCTCTTCGGATTGCTGGCGGTCGAACTGGCCGTTTCGTTGACGCGAGATCATCCGGGCAATCTGACCCACATTCTGGCGCTTGCTTTCTTTGCCGTCTCCGTATTCTTCGTGTACCGGTCGTTCTACGGGATGCGAATCAGTTCGGAATAAGCGATTGGAAATTGCTTCAATAACAAGACACGAAAAAAACGCCATCCAGCACCGCTGGATGGCGTTTTAATTGCAGCCAACGCTACTGTTTCGAAAAGGTTGGCTCGTCGAAGTCGCCGTCGCAGTTGCCGCCGGACACCTGATACGTGCCCTGCATGCTCGTAGGTGTAGCGGGGTTATTGAGCAAAACCTGCTCGTAGCTGTAGCTGCCACCGTCGTCGGTGAGTCCGATCACCAGCAGATATGGGCCGGCAATGAACGCCTGATCAACGGTAGCCGTATTGGAGCAACTCGAGTTCGTGAAGGTCCCGCTGCCGGTGAGGGCAAAGGTTCCATCGCCTGATGCGCTAGCCGCCTGAGTCAAGGTAAATGCGAGCGCCGCATTCGGTCCGCCCTGGCTGACTCCGCCGTGGCTAGCCACTGGACCGCTCCAGGTGCCAGTGATGGATGGGACGGTGTTTGCGCTCAGGTTGCCCGTATCGCCACCATCGCAGCCACCCGTCACCGTATAGATGCCAGAGAACGACGAGCTACCCATTGCCGAAGACGTGACGGCGATGACCTGCCCGGAGATTCCGGTGGAAGTCAGGGTCAGAGTGTTGCCTTTAACAGTGCCTGTGAAAGTGACGGCGGTTGAAGGACTGTAGCAGTTGGAGTTAACGACATACAGCGTACCCGCAACACTGGTACCCGTCTGCTTCAGGTTGCCGCCGATATAGAAGGCTCCCGAACCGCCGCTGGTTGGGGTTGCGGTCATCGACCAATTGCCAGGCGTGAGGGCCACGTTGTTGCTGGAGCCGCATCCAGCGAGAACCAGGGTCAAGACCCCAGCCAGTAGAGACAAGAAAGCGAACATGGGGAAGCGAGCAAAATTCATAAATCCTCCGGAGGAGCGCGTCCTTTAGGACTAGCACCAACGGTATGACTTTCGACCATGCCAGTATCTTTGGGAAGATTACTAGGGTACTCAGGAGCACTTTAGTCGGGACGAAGGTAACGTAGTGGAGCGAGTTGTCACACCGAGGTCAGCTCTGATAGACGGGGCGAAGCAGCAGGCTAACGACCCACCGCGGCAGCCAATGCTTTGAGTTGGAAGTGGACGCCGGTCTTTTTCTGGAGACAAGAAACGATCTCGAACAGATTTCGGGCATAAGGATTCCCTGAAGGCCCAAGCATTCTCATCAAACTCTTGGGGGAGTGACGAGTGACCGCTGCCAGTTCGTGAAAGCCGATGGTGGCGTTGATGTAGTCGCGCAGTATGGTCTTTCCCGCTTCCACGTTCCCGGTAAGAAAACTCTCCACTCCCTCGCGCAGAAGTTCTCTGCGGAAGGCAGGATCGCGTTGCACTCGGGCGCGAACTGTTTCTTTGAAATCCCTGGTCAAAGGCATTGGGCTATTCTTTCCAACGTAATGATGGTAACGTAGATGGTACCACTATCATAGTCAGTGGACTATCCAAACTCCGATTGATTGTCCAGCGTCGAGCGGTTAACATGCCTTTAGATGAAGAAGATTATTCAAGTTCACATTTTTAGGGGCGAAAATCAGTTCGTCGCCGAGTGCCTGGACTTGCCCGTCGTTACTCAGGGAAAAACGCTGGATGAATTGGCGCAGAATCTGAGGGAAGCGATCGCGCTCCAGTTGGAAGGCGAAACCCTCGCTGATTTTGGGCTACGGCCTGGTCTATGTGTTTGCTTCGCAGTTGGACAATAAAAAGCTCGAACAGATCGTCGCAGGGACCTCGGTTGCCGGGCATGGAAAACGGGCAGACGGTTTGCTTCGGACTCGCGGACGCATAAGTTCTCTCTGCTTCGTAGAAATTAAGACTCCCTCAACTGCGCTCCTAGAAGAAGGAAGCAGTTATCGTTCCGATACATGGGCGGCTTCCCGTGCTCTGGCCGGCGCGATCGCTCAGGCACACCGAACTGTCCAGGTGGCAGAGAAGTCGATCGGGACGAAGCTCGCGACCAATGACGAAAAGGGGCGGCCGAGGTCTGTCGTGGTGATAGGGTGCCTTGAACAATTTATGTCGGATAAGGGTGTCAATGAATCGAGGTTCTCATCGTTTGAACTCCTTCGGCGACAGATGTCTTCGCCAGAGGTAATAACGTTCGACGAACTTTATGAGCGGGCGCGCTTCATCGTCGAAACATCGGAGGGATCGTAAGTTGGTGTCGGCGCACGGGGTTCGGTGGGCACGCCGAGCGGCTGTTGTTGCAGAGGTTAGGGCGGACGAATGCGTCCGCCCTACGCAATCCTACAGCTGGCTCATCTTAGCCAAAAACTCGCTGTTAGAAGCCGCCTTAGCCAGTCGCTCAATCAGCAACTCCATAGCCTCCACCGGAGACAGCGGGTTCAGCACCTTGCGCAGAACCCAAATCCGCTGCAAGTCTTCTTTCGGAATCAGCAACTCTTCTTTTCTGGTGCCGGAGCGCTGAATATCGATCGCCGGGAACGTGCGTTTGTCGACCAACTTGCGGTCGAGGATGATTTCCGAATTGCCGGTGCCTTTGAATTCTTCGAAGATGACGTCGTCCATGCGCGATCCGGTGTCGATGAGCGCGGTGGCGATGATCGTCAAAGAGCCGCCTTCTTCGATGTTACGGGCCGATCCGAAGAAACGTTTCGGACGCTGCAAGGCATTCGAATCCACGCCGCCGGAGAGTACTTTGCCGGAGGGCGGAACGATGGTGTTGTAGGCTCGGGCCAGACGCGTAATCGAATCGAGCAGGATGACTACGTCACGCTTGTGCTCGACTAGTCTCTTGGCTTTTTCGATCACCATTTCCGCAACTTGCACGTGGCGGGCGGCGGGCTCGTCGAAGGTCGAGGAGATGACTTCGCCTTTAACCGACCGCTGCATGTCGGTGACTTCTTCGGGACGCTCGTCGATCAGCAGCACCATCAGCACGACTTCTGGATGATTCGTCGTAATGGAATTCGCGACCTGTTGCAGCAGCATGGTTTTGCCGGCGCGGGGCGGGGAAACGATCAAACCGCGTTGTCCCTTGCCTAGCGGGGTTAACAGGTCCATGACGCGGGCGCTGATATTTTCACGCGTGGTTTCGAGCTTGATGCGCTCCTGCGGATACAGCGGCGTCAGGTTGTCGAACAGAATCTTGTTGCGCGCTTCATCGGGCGATTCAAAGTTGACCGCCTCGATCTTCACCAGCGCGAAATACTTTTCTCCCTCATGAGGAGGCCGCACCTGGCCGCTGATGGTGTCTCCGGTTTTCAAGTCGAACTTGCGGATTTGCGAGGGCGACACGTAAATGTCGTCCGGCCCGGGCAGATAGTTGTAATCGGGCGAGCGCAAGAATCCGTAGCCGTCTGGGAGGATCTCCAAAACACCTTCAGCGAAGATGTGTCCTTCTTTTTCACTTTGCGCCTGGAGGATCTTGAAGATGAGATCCTGTTTGCGGAGTCCGCTGGCGCCGGGCAGCTCCAAGATCGGGCGATCTTGGTCAGCTCGGTAATATTTTTTTCTTTCAGTTCTGCGATGGTCATAGGTACCTACGTGGATTGATTTTGTTCGGGAGGGATTTTCTTGTCTCTCGCGGGGCTGGGATTGCTTTGCCGCCGTGCGGGCACACGGCGGAGCTGCTTAAGCAGCTCGCCGTTGTGCTTCGGCAAAGTTCTCGGGTTCGCTCAGGATGTCATGACGTTCCGCATCGGCGATCTTGTCAAACACCTGGTTCATGGTTTCCTGAATGCGGGTATTGGGCTTATGAAATTTGCGCGTTGCCTTCGAGGCAAGCTGGCACAGCATATACCGGTTCCGCAAAGTATGAAGCGCGTCGAATACACGATCGGATCGCATTTTCGTCTTTCTCCTTCAAAATGAATAATTTAGGCCGCTAATCCCATCGTCCCGCTGGGTGATGGTCGCCTTCGGTGAGCCGAGCTGCGATTCAGGCCAAGCTCAAAAGAACAGGTTCAAAGGGATTTGCCAGAATCTACTCAAATAGATGCCCCGCCCTACCCGAAAGTTGCTCAATTCTTAAGGAGGCGCAACGCACGGGCGGAGGTTCAACGGGACCGTCAGAAAACTGCCAAGCTGTCCTGAGAACGGCTAAGTATAACAAACCGCTGGGACCGGTCAAGCACAATTTGCAGCCTTGAAGATTACCTTCCCGGCACCTATTTCAGCGCGCTTAACCGGGCTGAAAGGCGGGATTTATAGCGCGAGGCCGTATTCTCGTGCAGAATGCCCTTCTGGATCGCCTTATCCAGGGCTGACACGGTCTGCCGGTAGGTCTCGCCAGCGGCGGTCTTATCGCCCTTTTCGAGGCTCTCGCGCAGGCTCCGCAGAGAAGTGCGCAGTTGCGATGCATTGGCCCGGTTGCGGGCGGTTCGTTTCGTAGTCTGACGGGCGCGCTTCAGCGCCGAAAAATGATTTGCCATGTTGCTTGGTTACCTTTGTTGTCCTAGATTGCGCCAGGAGGATATTCCGGTTGGAACCGAAGCTGTATTCTACGGGAGCAAGTCGCTGCGGGTCAACCAGATATGAATTCACCCGAAATGGCGCTCGACAAATCCGCCGTCAATTCCCCGGAAAAATCGTCCGACAAATCACTCAACCGGCTAAAGATTTTAATCAACTCCTCGACCCCGATTCTGGTCATGGAGACGGTCGAAGAAGTCCGCGCCGTTTCACTCGTCCGCATCGCGTGTTCGCAACTCAACTTACCGATCTATGAGTGGACCATCGCCGACGGCTTGATTCGATCCGGCGGCGGAGCCGTTGCCGCGCAGCCAGTCCTGCAAGCGGCTGCGCAGCCTCGCTCGGACGCTTCAAAAGCTGCTGGCTCCGGCTCGGGATCGGGATATGGTACGGCGATGTATAACACTGCGGACCCGGTCCAAGCGCTGGCGAATATGGAGAGCATGACGGCCGAGGCCGTTTTCATTCTCAAAGACTTCCATCGCCACATGGAGAGTCCGGTCGTGGTCCGCCGCTTGCGCGACGTAGGACAGAAATTTTCCGCGAATCGGCGAACCCTGATCCTCACGGCTCCAGCGATCGAGATGCCGCCTGAGTTGGCCAGCCTGATCGAATTTCTGGATCTGCCGCTGCCTGACAAAGACCGCCTGCGCGAAATCATCCGCGAAACCTACACGCGCCTGGCCGGCAATCACACGCTGAAACTGCAACTCGATGCCAATGGCGTGGATGCCATGGCCAACAATCTCCGCGGCCTGACGGAAGAAACCGCCGAACGCGCCATCTCGCAAACGGTAATCGGCCGCCAGGCGCTTTGTCCCGAGTGCGTCACCGATGTGCTGGACGCGAAGAAAGCCCTGCTGAAGCGTTCTGAGATGCTGGATTTCGTGGACTCCACCGACAATATGTCGAGCGTAGGCGGACTCGACAATCTCAAGCACTGGTTGCAACAGCGCCAGGGCGCATGGGATGAGAACGCAACCGCCTTCGGCCTGGAACCACCCAAAGGCGTCATCATTCTGGGAGTGCAAGGATGCGGTAAAAGCCTCTGCGCCCGCTCCGTTGCCGGAGAATGGAAACTGCCGCTGGTAAAGTTCGATACTGCCGCCGTCTATGACAAATACATCGGCGAAACCGAAAAACGCATCGAAAAAGTTTTCCGCGTAGCCGAGGGCCTGGCGCCCTGCATCCTGTGGATCGACGAATTAGAAAAAGTCTTCGCCGGCAGCGGCCCCGATTCCGCCTCAGCCGACGCCGGCGTGTCGTCGCGCCTGCTGGCATCATTTCTTTCGTGGATGCAGGAGCGTAAGTCTTCCGTCTTCGTAGCCGCCACCTGCAACAACGTAACCGTGCTGCCGCCGGAGCTGATCCGCAAGGGCCGCTTCGACGAACTTTTCTTCGTCGACTTGCCCAGCTTGGCGGAGCGCAAACAGATATTTGCGATTCAACTGACGCGTCGCAAACGGAATCCGGGTGACTACGATCTGGATCGCGTTGCCGCGGCGTCCAAGGGATTTTCTGGCGCTGAGATTGAATCGGCGGTGCAGACTGCGCTCTACGCAGCGTTTGCTCGCAAGCAGGAATTGAGTAATGAGGATCTGCTTACGGCGCTTTCGTCTACGGTTCCGCTGTCGATCACGCGGGCGGAGGAGATTGCTGAGTTGCGGGCTTGGGCTAAGGATCGGGCGGTTTGGGCATCGTCGTAAGAGGGAAGCGGCGAAAAAGGGTGAGAAGCCCTATCGACAGTGCGTCGAGGGTAGCTAGCCCGGAATGCTCTCCGTATAATAGGTAGCCATGCTGACTCGGATCTACATCGATAACTTCCGGAGCTTCGTAAACTTCGAGTACAGGCCAGAACAAAAACAGTTACTGCTGGGCCCAAACGGCAGCGGCAAGTCGTCTCTACTTGAGGCGATCCGTTATGTTAAGTGGTTTATAGAAGGCGACGAGAATCCGTTCACACAGTCCACACGGACCCGCTGGCAGGATAAACCGCTCCAGGTCGTAGAAATTGAAGCTCTTTTAGAAGGCCAGAAATATGAATATCGAGTTGAGATCCGATTTGAGTCCAAAACCGGACAGTCATCCGTAAATCTAGAAAGTCTGAAAGTGAATGGCGCAACTGTCTTTGAGTTGGCAAACAGAGAGATTCGCTTTTTCTCAAATGGTAGCGACCATGCAACGACCGTACCTCTGGAAACAACGAAATCTGCCTTGCAGCTCTCCCAGTTGAGCAATTCGTACGTCCGTTATTTCGTTGAATGGATGGAATCCGTCCATTGTTTTCGGATCGACGCGTACCCAGGAGCTATGGAGGAGAGCGCTGATAGTGAGGAACGTCAGCCCGATTACGAACTCGAAAACCTTGCTGGTTGGTACCGTCATTTGGTGGGAGCTTACCCAGATGAAAATCTGAAATTCTTGAAGTCCATGAAGGCAGCGCTCGACGGATTTCAGACTTTGAGGTTTTCTTCCGAAGAAGATGGCGTGAGGAAACTCCGCGCCGATTTTACTATCCCCACAAAGAAGCGAGTGAATTATTCGCTATCCGAGCTTTCCGAAGGTCAGCGGTGCATGCTCGCTTTGTACATGATCCTTCAATTCCTGATAGCCAAGGGGCGGACGGTATTTATCGATGAACCAGACAACTTCATCTCGTTGCGTGAAATACAGCCATGGCTCCTGGCGGCCGAGGAAGCGCTCGAAGACCATTGTGGACAACTCATCCTAATCTCCCATCACCCGGAAATTCTGAATCAGTGGGCGCAAGAACATGGATTGCGTTTCTTCCGCGAGGACAACGGCCACGTTCGCACGGAGAAATTCAAGACGGACCCGGATGGAAATTTGCAGCCCTCCGAATTAATCGCACGAGGCTGGGAGGATGAGTAAATCATCGCGCGTTTATGTCATCGTCGTTCTGGAAGACGCTCGCCATGAAATGCTTGTCCGCCGATATCTCATCAGCCGCGGACTCGGGAAAAGTGAGATGAGGATCGAGCGCTCCCCGTCTGGTGAGGGAAGTGCTGAGAATTGGGTTCGGAAGACGTTCATCAAAGAAGTGAACGTGTATCGCAGTCGGCATGCTCGAACTAAATTGATTGTTGTAATCGATGCCGACGCTTGTACCGTTCAAGAAAGACTGACGCAACTCGATCATGCGTTGAGGGATGCTGCGAAAGCAATTGTTGCCAACGATGAACAGATTGCGAGGCTTATTCCGAAGCGCAATGTCGAAACTTGGATTCTTTGCTTGAATGGGCACGCAATAGACGAGGAAGTCGACTATAAAAAGACGAGAGCTGATTGGAATGAACTAGTTCCACAAGGGTCCGAAACTTTATCTGAATGGACTCGACCAAAATCCCTCTTGCCACAACACTGTAGCGACTCTTTGCGACGAGGAGTCCAAGAGTTGAATCGCCTCAATCTCTGACTTCAGTCGCCGGATTCATTTTCCTCGCCGCCAGCAAACAACTTACTTCCGCGCAAACATTTCCAGCAACGTGCTGGAAACATCCTGCGCGGTTTTAGACGAGATCCTTCCCAGCATCCGAACCAAGCGCTGCCGGTCCACAGCCCGCAGTTGGTCCAGAGCTACCTGTCCTTGCTTGCTCTGAAAGCGAACTCCTACGCGTGTGGGATACGACCGGGTGACCGTGGTCATGGGAGCGATAATCACAGTCCGCAGATGCTGGTTCATTTCGTCGGGAGAAATGACCAAACAAGGACGCGTTTTCTGGATCTCGACTCCTCGCGCGGTATCGAGTGTCACGAGCCAGACTTGATCTTGCTTGGGCAAACTCGGTTGCGGCGTACCCGGTTGCGAGCTTCGTGGCGTGCTCACCACCGCCATTCCTCGCGATCGAATTCATTCGATCCCCTGGTTTCCAGTAGAAGTTCGTCGTGCGCGGCGTCTCCGGATTCGCGGAATGCATCGCCCCAGCTTTCTCGCGGCCTGCGTTCCGGAGAGATGATTAAACAATCACGCTCGATGCGGACATCGACTGTCTCACCGAATCCACATTGCTCGATCAGCGGCTTCGGTATGCGGATGCCTCGGGAATTGCCGATGCGAACCAGTTCTGTCTTCATGTACGGAAATGTCTATGTAATTACATTGTAATCACGTGCAGATGATTTGGCAAGGGATGAGGATATCCGTGGTGGTAGAGGTCCTTCGACTTCGCTGAGCCAATCGCTACACTCCTGGCTCGGCTGCGCTCAGGATGACAACTGGTGGAGGGTCAGTGTGCCGGCTGCGATCTCTGCGCTAGAAAATCTGCCTGGCACTGTTTCGCCGCCGCGAGCACCTCGGCAAACTCCGGCGTGCCGCGGAGTTTCGCCCAGGTCGAGTCGGTTCGCAAACCATCGTAAGCGCAATAGTGGCCCGCAACCGAGCTCTTCAGCAGTTGCATGGTTAGGTCTTTCTGCCCGCAGAAAAGAAAGTCGGCCGCTACGAGGTAATGAGGTTCAGGATCAGGATCAGCGAGTAACTGGGCTCCGTATTCGCGAGCCAGGCGCTGCGCATCGGCAGATGACGGATCGGCGAAACAGGCCCTCATCATCCGGAAGTCCGGGTTATCGTTGAATTTCTGGTTGATAGCCTTCGCCTCGCCCAATTTTCCGTCACGAATGTAGTGCCGCTGCATATTGTTCGCTGCCCATGACGAGCCCGCATCGAGGTGAAGAAAATCCATCGCGCGCGCATAGTTACCAAGTTGGTCGAAGGTGAATGCGCACGAGCGCAACATGAAGTCACCAGAATCCAGGGCCAAAGCAGCGTCGCACTCGCGCGCGGATTCTTCGTTTGCTCCGCCATAGCGAAGCACATAGGCCAGCGCGAAGTGAGCCTGAGAATTCTCTGGATGCCGCGCCACCAAAGCCTTTGCGTCCTGGTACGCCTTGGCTAGCTGATTTTCTTCCACACGGTTTGTGATTAACCACGCAACCGCAAAGACATAGTTAGGATCAAGCGCAATAGCCCGCTCCAGAACTGTATCCGCTCGCTTGCGTATCTCGTCGCCCGCGTTCGCATAGGCCGCGTCGTAGTGGTAGCGGACGCCAAGATATCCCCAGGCGGGCGCGTAGGTGGGGTCAAGGCCGACAGCGCGCTCCAGCATCGCAATGGCTTCTTTATTGGGCTGGGGATCGTGCGGCAGCGCGATACTCCGCAAATAAAGATCGTAGGCTTCTTCGTTCTTGGGATGAGTACCGGCTTCTGCTGAATCCGTACCGGCGCCCAGGGCGGGGACCAATCCCTGGCGGACCTTTGCCGTGATCTGGCCGCGCATGGAAATAAGGTCTGGAGCGGGGACGGTCATCGTATCGCGCCAGAGCGTGCGGTTGTCCGCGATGTCTATGGCTTCGAGGGTGATCTGAATCTGGTCGCCCTCTTTCATGTAGTGTCCGGTGACGACGTCGCTCACATGCATGGCGCGTCCCGCTTCCTGCAAATCGACCGTCGGAGAGTCGTACTTGCTGGTAGTCGCAAACGGGCGGATGGTCAGAGAGCGCACGTAACTAAGCGAAGTTGCGATCTCGTCGGCCAGGGCCAGGCGGAGGTAGTCCACATCTTTGTCGGAGCCTAAATTCTGCAGCGGCAGAACGGCGACTGTTCGTTGACTGGCCGTGACGACGGTCGGAGTCGCGCGCTGTTTGACGATCCAAAAAATCACGGCGGCCACGACGAGGATGGCGGCAACGGCTCCGGCGATCTTTGCGTAAGCAGGCCGCTGAAAGGGAACTGCGGGCGCTTGGTCCGCCGCAGCATTCGATTTCGACGATGAAGATACGGACGATAATGACGATGACGAGACTGGCACCGCAGGCGGCGATCCGGATGCCGGCGTCAGCGCATGAGTAGCGTGCGAGGCGCTCTCCGGCGCGACCGCTATTGATCCCGAACTCGCTTCGCCGGGCCGCGATTCCGTTTCCCGCTTCAACCGCTTCAGGTCCGCCCGCATATCGGCGGCGTGCTGGTAGCGCAGTTCGCGATCTTTCTCCAGCGCTTTATTGATGATTCGTTCCAACTCCGGCGGCACGTCGGGATTCAGTCGCACCGGGGCCACGGGAGCGCGGTTCAGGATGGCTTCGAAAACCGTGGCCGTGCTGTCTCCTCGGAACGGCAATTGCGCGGTAGCCATTTCGTAGAGGACGGCTCCAAAAGAAAACAGATCGGTGCGCGCGTCTAACTCTTTCGCCCGCGCCTGCTCGGGTGACATATAAGCCACAGTTCCCATGGCAGATCCGGGGCTCGTCAACTGTTTAGCCTCGACCGCGGTCATCGTGTTAGCCGATGCGACCCGGCTGGAGGAACCGGCCGGGAGTTCGACCTTGGCCAACCCGAAGTCCAGCACCTTGGCGTGTCCACGTTTGGTGACAAAGATGTTGGCCGGCTTAATATCGCGATGGACGATGCCTTGCGAATGCGCTGCATCGAGTCCGTCGGCGATCTCAATCGCAAGCGAAAGCAAAGTTTCATTGTCCAGCGGTTTTCCCATGACAAGATGCTTCAGGGTCACGCCGTCCAGAAATTCCATGGCGATGAAAGACTGCTCGCCATGCTTGCCGATTTCGTAGATGGTGCAGATATTAGGATGATTCAGCGCGGATGCCGCTCGCGCTTCGCGCCGAAAGCGCTCTAATGCCTGAGGATCCCGCGACAGTTCGTCGGGCAAAAACTTGAGGGCGACGAAGCGGCCAAGTTCGGTATCCTCGGCCTTATAAACCACACCCATTCCGCCGCCGCCAAGCTTCTCGATGATCCGGTAGTGGGAGACGGTTTGATCGATCATTTTGTGAGCGGCGGGTGCGTGCGACCCCGCGTCAAAGTTCGCTTCATCTTACGGACGCGGCAGCAGTCAGTCAACGAACTCGGGCGTCATCCGCTAAGCGTACGCTAACCGACATACGGATTATTTGACTCCCTCGCCCGGTCGCGCTACGCTCTACTCAAATGGTTGTTAACCGCCCCGGAAACGGGGTGCGCAATCCGGTTTGCTTTACTTCCCCCCATAGCTATGTGCGTGCAAAAAATGCTGGCGTGAATTTGCTCGAATCCGGCGCCAAACATTTCTCTATGCAACGCATTTTGCTGAACCACATCTTATGTTTGTTTCGATCACTGCAACCACGAGTGAGCCCGGTCCAAGCTGCTGGAGGCGGCGCCAAGGTCCCATCCTAAAAGCATGAAAAAAAGTATTGAACTTCGCCCTAACATCGAAGCTTTTTTTGGCACGCGAGATGAGAATCTCCACGTGCTTGAAGACGGCCTGAATATCAATATTGATCTGCGCTCCGATCGCATTGAACTCGAAGGCGCGCCCCGCGATGTTGCCCGCGCCGAGCAGTTATTTGCGGACTACGAGCATCTTCGTAAATCTGGCCACCAGTTCGTCAATGGAGACCTCAGCAGCATGTTGCGCGTGGTTGTCAGCGACGCCAACGCCACTCTGCGCGGACTCGCCGAAGCGGGTCGCCAGCGGTCGTTTGGACGGCGGACAGTCCAGCCCAAGAGCCCCAACCAGCGCCGTTATCTCGAAGCCATCGAGCACCACGACATGGTTTTCGGAGTCGGTCCGGCCGGCACAGGCAAAACTTATCTGGCCGTCGCCATGGCAATCTCAGCGCTGCTGAACAAGCAGGTCAATCGCATCATCCTGGCGCGGCCGGCGGTCGAAGCCGGAGAGCACCTTGGCTATCTGCCCGGCACATTGCAGGAGAAGATCGATCCGTATCTGCGTCCTTTGTATGACGCGCTTTTCGATATGCTGGAGCCCGAACGAGTCGAGCGTTATCTGGAAAAAAATGTCATCGAGATTGCGCCGATCGCCTTCATGCGTGGACGCACGCTGAACGATTCATTCGTCATCCTCGACGAGGCGCAGAACACGACATCGGAGCAGATGAAGATGTTCGTCACCCGCCTGGGATTCGGCTCGAAAGCAGTGATCACCGGCGACGTAACCCAGATCGACTTGCCGAGCGCGCGCCGCAGCGGCCTGATCGAAGCGGTCGAAATTCTACAAGGCGTAAACGGGATATCGTTCGTGCACTTCGACGAAAGCGATGTGGTGCGCCATCACCTTGTGCAGCGCATCATTCGCGCCTACGACGAGCACAAGACCAAGCTGGCGGAGCAGCAATTGCCGCTGCTCGAGCCCAAGGCAAGCGTGCCGCAGCCAGCGCCTTTGCCGCCGTCGTCCAACGAACCGCGCCTGGGCAACTGAATCGCTCGTGTGGCGCGGACACTCTTGTCCGCGGCTGTTGAACTTGCATCTGACCTTTCGCGGACAAGAGTGTCCGCGCCACACGGTTCTTGCCGGGTCGTTGCCTTGTGGGAGAAGATTGCGACGTGGTCATCTTTCAAAAGCGCGTTGCAGATTTAACCGAGTTGGCGCTGACTCGTTTCGTCGCCCGAGCCCGGCAAGCCGCAGGCTTGAAGGGAGCAGTCAACGTGCTGCTTACCTCCAGCGCGGAGATGAAGTCTTTGAACCGCCGCTTCCGAAAAAAAGACAAGCCCACCGACGTGCTTTCATTTCCCGCCGAACCCGATGTCCAAAAACAATTCGCGGGAGAAATCGCCATCTCCGCCGAGATCGCCGCAAAAAATGCGCGAGCCCTGGGACATTCACCCGCCGAAGAAGCTAAGATTCTAGCGTTGCACGGCATTCTGCATCTGCGTGGCTACGATCACGAGTGCGACAATGGACAAATGGCTCGCCGCGAAAAACAATTGCGCGCCAAACTCCATCTGCCTGTGGGGCTGATTGAAAGAGCTGAGGGCAAGCGTTGATATCGAGATTGAGTTTGACGAGGAATTACTGATGAGGAACGGCCAATCATGAGGGTCTACGAACAATGATCGGCGCCAGCATTGGTCTCGCTCTCCTCTTCGGATTGCTGACGCTCGTCTCCTACGTCGACCGTCTCTACCAGGAGATCGGCAAATTTCTCTCGCGTGATTTTCAGGACAACATCGACTCCTTCGAGCAGATCGTCGAGCCTCGCCTCTGGGTGACGCGCGAACGCGCCTCGCTCTCGATGGCGATCCTGACACAACTGGTGACGGCGGCCATCGCCATGATCGTTGGATTTACCGTCTTCCGCGACCGTGCCTGGAGCATCTACGAAGTCCTCGAAGCCACGCTGAGCCTGGTGCTGATCATCATCCTGTTCAATCGCTTGTTACCCTTCGTCTTTTTTTCACGAACCGAGGGACGCTGGCTCGGGCACTGGACAATCGTCTTGCGCGTGCTGATCTACATGGTTCTGCCGGTCACGCTGGTCCTCGGATTCTGCCAGTCCGTAACCGCGCTTACCCGCGAACACGCCGACGCGCAGCCCGAGACTTCCTCAGAAGCGGTCGATGCGCTCATTGAAGCCGGACAGGAAGAAGGCATCATTCAGGAAGGCGACCGCGACCTGATTCAGTCAGTGGTTGAGTTCAGCGGCAAGAGAGTTCGTGAGGCGATGAAGCCGCGGCCCGAGATCGTTGCCGTCCCCACCGATTACACGGTTGAGAAGATTGTCGAGCTGCTCAGAGTCAAGCCCTTTTCGCGTGTCCCCGTCTACGAAGGTTCCGTTCACCACATCAAAGGCATTCTCCACACGCAGGACGTGCTGCAAGTTCCCGACTCCGAAGCGCATACCCGCACGGTAGCGAGCCTGATGCGGAAGGATGTTTACTTCGTCCCGGAAAGCAAGTTAGTAAGTGACCTGCTGCGCGAAATGCAGCGCAGTAACATCCGCATGGCGATCGTAGTCGATGAATACGGGGGCGTAGCTGGCCTCGTAACCATCGAAGATCTGGTCGAAGAAATCGTTGGAGAAATTGGCGACGAGCACGAGAAAGCGGAAGTGGTGCAGGAGAGCGACCACTCCTACGTCGTTCCCGGCAACATGGATGTCGATCGCCTCGATGAACTCTTCGGCATGCGTCCCGAAGGCCACGAATCGTCAACCATTGCTGGCCTGGTAAGCGAAATCGCCGGACGCATTCCCAAGAAGGGCGAAGTCATCGAAGACGAAGGCCTGAAATTCGAGGTCTTGGATTCGACCGATCGACGGGTGGAGCGCGTGCGGATCACGATGACGGAGCCTAAGCAGATGAAGTTGATTTAGGGGGCGGATATGAATGCCTCAGTTCCGCCTCCGCAACGAAAAATCTTCCACCGCCTGTCAATCGCAACCGGAAACACAATTCAAATCGCCGGGCTGGCCGCAGCCGCCGCAGCACTCGTTCTAGCGCGATCGGCTCCCTTAAAACTCCTCGCCATCGCCGCCATGCCCTTCGCCTGGATTCTCCTCTACTTCTTCTGTCACGGAATCGCGCACTGGGCGGTCGGTCGCCTCCTCGGCATCCGCTTCGCTTTCTATACTGTCGGAGGCACTGGGAATCCTGAAGGCTATCCCGCAGGCCTGCGCTGGGTGTTCGAACATCTCCCGTTCTTTGGAGTGCAGACAGAAAAGGCTTCCATGGCGAAAGCCAGTCCGATGGCCAAGGCAATCATGTGGTCGGCGGGAGTGACGTCCTCTGCTGTTGTCCCGACGCTAGGGGCACTCTACGCATGGCGCGCACACGTTCCCGGCAGCAAGCTCTTTTTGATCTTTGCCGTGTTCTGGGCGATAGGAGCAATCTCCAGCAACTGGAGGAGCCAGACCGGAGACTATGCCAAGGCAAGACGTGCCCTCGGCGGCCGATAAGCTTCACTTGCTTGAAGTCGATGGCATTCTCTTTGGATAATGTCATAGAGCATAGAAAATGACATTATGTTAAAATAGTGTCATATTGATCGGAGTATGACATTGAACGTCGAAACCCGAGTGCGGCTCAACGAAAACGGCCGCGTCGTGATTCCGGCTCCCTATCGGAAAGCACTGGGGATCAAGCCCGGAGACGAAGTGATTTTGCGCATGGAAGACGATGAACTGCGGATTACCACTATGAAGCGGCGAATTGAGCGGGCGCAGCGCTTGGTCCGAAAATACGTCAAGCCCGGTGTTTCCCTGGTTGATGAACTGATTGCTGAACGGCGCGAGGCAGCCAAACGTGAGTAGGGTCGTGTTGGATGCCTCGGCACTGATGGCCGTCATTAACTGCGAGCCCGGTGCTGAGATGTTGACGCCTCAGATCATGAACGCGGCTGCGACCAGCGCCGTCAATCTAGCCGAGGTGCATGGGAAACTCCTTCAGCGGGGCTTTAGCCCGGCCGACGCTTGGAATGCCGCTCATGGTGCCGTTCACGAGACAGTTACCTTTACCGTTGAGCAGGCCAAGACTGCTGGAGAGCTTGTCCTACAGACCCGAGCACTCGGCTTGTCGCTCGGAGATCGAGCGTGCCTGGCTCTGGGGATTGCCCTGCGTGCCCCCGTTTACACAGCGGACCGATCGTGGAAGAGCCTCAAGCTCGGCATTCGCATTCATCTCATTCGATGATCTAGTCACCATCGCTGAGATCCCCGCTGGCAGCCCGCGGCTAGAACCCTGTAACCTATCCTCATGTCCTTCCACTCCGGATTCGTTTGCATTCTCGGCCGTCCCAACGCGGGCAAGAGCACGATGCTGAATGCGCTGGTGGGCGAGAAGTTGGCCATCATTTCTCCAAAGCCGCAGACGACGCGCAATCGCATCCTCGGCATCATCAACGTTCCGAAGCAGAAAGGACGCGAGGCGGGACAAATCGTCCTGATCGATACGCCCGGAGTTCATCAGTCCGGATCATCCCTCGGCCGCAAGATGATGTCCGAGATACGCGAGGCGCTGGAGGGTTGCGAACTGATTCTCTTGATCGTGGATGCCAAGAAGAAGTGGGACCGCGACGACGCCTTCGTCCTCGACCTCGCGAAAAAGGCGGGAACTCCGGTCTTTTTGCTACTCAATAAAATTGATCTGCTGGCGGACAAGAGCAAACTACTGCCGCTGATTGCGCAGTTTCAGACGCTCCACGATTTCAAAGAAATTGTCCCGATCTCTGCCCTCAAGAAAAAAGGCTTGGACGAATTGCTATCGTGCGTTCTGAAGGCCCTGCCCAATGGCCCGCGTTATTTTCCCGAAGATCAGATTACCGATCAGCCGGTGCGATTCATGGCGGCGGAGTTGATCCGCGAGCATGTGTTGATGCAGACGCACGAAGAAGTGCCCCACGCCGTCTCGGTGTTGATCGAGCAGTTTGAAGAGAGTCCGAGGATGACGCGGATTGCGGCTGTAATATTTTGCGAACGGGACGGGCAGAAAGCTATCCTGCTTGGCAAAGGCGGACAGATGCTAAAGAAGATTGGGACCGCAGCCCGCCTCGATATCGAAAAAATGGTAGGGACAAAAGTCTTTCTCGAACTCTTCGTCAAAATCAAGGCCGGATGGCGCGATTCGCGAAGCTTTGTGGAAGAACTCGATTGGCGGCGGCAACTACAGCAAATCGGAGGATTGCCGGAGACGGAGTGATTCGCGGGTGGTACGCGGGATTCAGCAGCTCGCTGCAAAATGCAGATCCCTCGCTTCGCTCGGGATGACAAGTCTTTATTGGGGATGGCAATTCCTGAAGACATCGCCGGTACTTGCTAGCGCGCCGACTTTTGCAGCCGTTTAAGCCATAGCCTTCATGCCTTTAGGCACTGACCGGACTGCGGTAACCCTCCGGCGTAACGCTTCAACCGTTGGACACGACCAAATAGAGTTTGCATCTCAGCTCCTAAATCCCTAGAATCTGTCAGCGGCTTGCTGCATCCTACTTATAAGAGAAAGGCCCGAAACTGAGCGCAAAGCCGTTTATGGTCGATCCTTCTTCATCCTCTGAGCAACCGGTTTCGTGTACCTTCGACGCGGACAAGCTTGACTTGAAGTTGAGCGTGACTCTGGCCGCCGACAGCAATGCCGTGGACCCGGTGGTCCGCAGCGTGATGGATGTGGTGCGGGACATGAAATGCGCACCGGGAAGGGAAGATGCCATCGAGCTGGCGCTGACGGAAGCCCTCGCGAATGCCGTTGTGCATGGCGCGAAAAACGATCCGACGAAGATTATTGAATGTGACGTGGCCTGCGATGAGCAGCATCGCATTCTGATCATTGTGCGCGATCCCGGTCCCGGTTTCGATCCTGGCCAGATTGCCAATCCCTGCCACGGCGAGAACATCTACTCCAATCACGGCCGCGGCATTTACCTGATCAATCAATTGATGGATGAAGTCCAGTTTCACAAGAACGGGACTGAGATTCACATGCTGAAGAAGTAAGCGCCGTTCGCTATTAGCTGTTCGCTTTTCGACCTCGCGAATAGCGAACGACGAAAAGCGATCGGCGTGCATCACTCCTTTGCCGCAATCCCCAGACTTTTCATCTTGCGATAAAGGTGGCTTCGTTCGAGGCCTAGAACCTCCGCAGTGCGGCTGACATTTCCGTGATTTTCATCCAGCTTCTTAAGAATGTAGTCACGCTCATAGGCCGCCCGTGCTTGATGCAGCGTGGAGCCCTCCGTCCCCGCCACTCGCCGGCTTCCGTCGCGATGGACCAGTGGCGGAAGATGCTTGCGTTCGAAGCGTGACGTCGTGGGATTCATGATCACGATGCGCTCAATCACATTGCGCAGTTCGCGGACATTTCCCGGCCAGGCATAGCGCATCAGGGAATCGATGGCATCGTCAGTAATCTCTCGTGGACGCCTGCCATATGCAGAGGCAAACTCCTTGAGAAAATACCGGGCAAACAATGGAATGTCCTCTTTGCGCTCGCGTAGCGGCGGCACCACAAACGGGACCACGTTGAGACGGTAGAAAAGATCTTCGCGAAAATTTCCTTTGGCAATCTCTTCTTCCAAGTCTTTATTGGTGGATGCGATCACCCGCACGTCGACGGTTATGGGATCGTCGCTGCCGACGGGGATGAATCGTTGTTGCTCCAAAGTGCGCAAGACTTTGGACTGCGTCTTCAGACTCATATCGCCGACTTCGTCCAGAAACAGCGTACCGCGATCGGCCTTCTGAAATTTGCCTTCCTTGTCGGCCGTGGCTCCTGGAAACGACGACTTGCGATGCCCGAAAAGCTCGCTGTCGATGAGGTCTTCGGGGATGGCGGCGCAGTTCATCTCGACGAACATTTCATCTTTGCGCGGACTCTGCATGTGAATGGCATGCGCCACCAGCTCTTTACCTGTGCCGGATTCGCCATAGATCAACACGCGTCCATTCGTGGGCGCCATCAGAGCAATCTGTTGGCGTAGCGCCTTCATTGGAACGCTGTCACCGACGATTACACTTTTTGTTTGTAACTGTTTTCGCAGATCGAGATTCTCGTGGCGCAACCGGCGCGCTTCGATTGCGTTCTTTACCAGGATGAGTGTCTTGTCGAGCGAGAGCGGCTTTTCCGCAAAATCGTAAGCGCCCAGCTTGGTGGCGCGCACTGCGGTTTCAATGGTCCCGTGGCCTGAGATCATGATCACTTCGGGTGGATCCTCGGTCTCGCGAATCTTCTCCAGTACTTCCAGTCCATCGATGCCCGTCAACCAAACATCCAGCAGGATGAGGTCAAAGCTGCTCTTGCGCAACAACTCGAGGCAATCTTCACCACTGGGGCTGACGCTAGTCTTGTACCCCTCGTCCTCGAGGATGCCCCGCAAAGATTCGCGGATGCCGGATTCGTCATCGACGATAAGGATGTGTGCCATGATTTAGCTTAAACCTGTCGTTGGTCGCTCGTCGTTGGTCGTTGGTCGTTCGCGCTTTCGATATACCGCACAAAGCTGGTACTCGCCTGTCAACGACTAACGCCTACCGACCAACGACTACCGACCAACGACTACCGACCAACGACTAACCACTAACGACCGAAGCAACGATCGTTTCCACCGCCACCGGCAACTCGACCACAAAGCGGCTCCCCACCGGCTTGTTCTCTTCCACGCGGATCGAACCCCGATGGTCTTCCACAATTCTGCTTACGATAGCGAGACCGAGTCCGGTGCCGCGTTGTTTGGTCGAAAAGTAGGGCAGGAATAAGCGCTCCTTTACATCGCGCGAAACTCCTTGCCCTGTATCGGAGACAACCAGTTCGACGGCCTCCCGGCTGGCTACGAGCGCGGTGGAGATTGTGATTTCTTTCAGAATCGCATCCTGCATTGCCTCGGCTGCGTTATCCACCAGGTTCGCTACGGCGCGCTTGATTGCCTCCGGATCCGCCATCACCGACGGCAGATCCAGAGCCAGTTCCGTCCGCACGCGAATGCCTTCCAACCGGCCGTCGAACATGATGAGCGCGCCTTCAACCAGGGTATTCAAGCTCGCAGGCTGCGGGCGCGAAGCAGGAAAACGCGCCAGCACAGAAAATTCGTCGACCAAAGTGCGCACGCTTTCGACAGCTTTGCCGATGGTTTCCGCGCAAGTGCGGATTACTTCGAGCGAGGCCGCATCAGGTGCGGTGCCTCGCGTTAAATGGCGATGAATGCGTTCGGCGGAGAGAGCGATAGGGGTCAGCGGATTCTTGATCTCATGGGCGACGCGCCGCGCCACTTCGCGCCATGCTGCCTGCTTTTGCGCGCGCAGCAAGTCCGACAAATCTTCGAACACCAGTACATATCCCAAGCCTTCGGCAGCGTGATTGAGCGCGGAGACGGTAACGGCTACATTCAATTGGGCCCGAGGCAAGTCAAGTTCTACGTTGGCTGCCGTGATCCCCATACGATCGGCGCGACGCAGCAGGGGCTCGAGATCCGCGAGCACATCGGCGGGGAGAACGTCCCGCAACGGCTGGTTCACCAGTGACGCCGGGTTCACATACTCGTTCCGCTCCAGCAAAAACATGCGGGAGAAAGCGGCATTCGCCAACGTGACGCGGCGCGCAGCGTCAATCGAAATCACCCCGGTTGGAATACTTTCGAGGACGGTTTCGATATATTTCCGCCGTCGTTCCAGCGCCTCGTTCGCGGCACCCACGTCGCGGCTGGAGGCCTCGATCTGGTGGCGGCTGGATTCAAGCTGCTCCGCCATGCTGTTGAATGACTGCACCAATTCAGCCAATTCGTCCGTGGCCCGAATGTCGACGCGGTAATCCAGTTGTCCTTTGGAAATAGCCTCCGTACCGGCCGCCAGCGCTGCCACGGGACGGTTGACCAGCTTCGAAAGCAGCAGCGCGAGCCAGGTGGAGGCGAACAGCACGACCACCGTGAGTAGCAGCAAATATCCGATATAGGTCCGTCGAAAAAGTTTTCTCTTAGCTGCCAGCTCAATGTAACGCTGCTGACTTTCCTGAATCTGTTTGGCGGTTTGAGCGAATTTTGGCGGAAGAGGCATGGCGACGATCACGGTGCCTTCCCGGAGAGAGCTTGCAGCGACTATATAGTCCGTCTGGCCCCACTGGAAATGAGGATGTTCTCCGCGAAGAGCTGCCTGGAGCGGGAAAAGAGCCTTCATGTTGTTCCACGGCGCTGGCGGGTTGAGACTGGCTGCCGCTTTGCCGTCCATCAGAGCGACGACAAATCCACCTTGCAGGGTCGGAATGTGTTCCTGAAGTTCTGCATTGGTTTCAGAAACGTTTCCACTGGCAAAAGCCCTTTGAAATTCGTAGGACTGCGCGATGGATTGCGCTTCCGAGGTCGCATTCTGGCCCGCGTAATCGTAGAGCAGCGTGGCCATTGCAGCCGTGTCCGCACGCACCTCCTCGACTGGCTGGGAAAACCATTTATCGATGGAGCGGTTCATCAGTCCGTAGGAAAACCAGAACATCGCAAGCACGGGCAGAAACGAGAGCAGCAGGCTGACGACGACCAGGCGTGTGCGGAACTTTGAACCAGCCACTCCCTGTTGCCGCTCGGCGTAGAGTTTCAGCAGGTTGCGGCCGAGAACGACCGTGAGTGCCACGAAAGCGAAGAAAATCAAGCCGCTCAATCCGGCAAAAAACAGCAACTGCTCGTTGCTGTCAGGGCTGATGAACTTCAGATTGAATGAAGCCTGCAATACGAGAACGGCGAGCAGCAGAAAAGCGCCAATCGCCAGCGCGATTACAACCTTTCCGCGGCCTGAGGTCTTGGGTTCCTCGCGAATTGGATCGAGTGTGGCCAAGGATTGACCACATTATAGGGCGTCGTTGGTCGTTCGTCGTTGGTCGTTCGCTGTTCGTGGCTATCGACCGGCAGGACGAACGACTAACGACAAACGACAAACGACTAACGACGCCCTGCCTCCAACACATTCCACAGCGCCTCGAACGCAGGCTTGGCCCGATAGTTCGCATCAAACAGTAGCGCCGCGCCCTGCTTATGTTTGGAGTGCGATCCGATCCAGGAATATTTGTCCGTGAATCCCCAGGTCTGGATCGCAGTGCACCCTGAATGAACGAGGCACGCGCGGCCGATTGCTCGATACACATCCGCCTGCCGTTGCAAGTCTTCGGAGCTGGGATTACCGTTGCCGTCGACCGGCAGGGCGACATCCATCTCGGTGATATGGACCTGGACTCCCAAGGCGGTGAACCGTTCGATGTTGGCTGAGATGGAGGCCGCATCGGCATGCAGGTTCGCGATGTGCATTTGAAGTCCCACCCCGTCGATCGGAACGCCGCGGCCCCTGAAGTCCCGCATCATGGCATAGATCGCGTCCGACTTAGGATTTATCGTCTCGGCCTCGGCATCGTTGTAAAACAATAGCGCTTGCGGATCGGCTTCATGCGCCCAGCGGAAACAGCGCTCGATATACGAGTAGTCTTGCTTCGGGCTTCGAGCTCGCGGCTCGAAGCTCGCAGCAGAGTTTCCCCCATCGATTCCAGGGCGATCGCGCCACATCGTGCTGCGAAGTTCACCAGGGTGCAATTCGTCGAATGCCTCGTTGACCACATCCCACGCAAATATCTTGCCCCGATAGTGTCCGACTACAGCCTTGATGTGCTGCTCGAGAATTTCAGACAGTTCGCTGGAACTATATTTTCCGTCCGTTAGCCATTTTGGATTCTGCTGATGCCAGACCAGCGTGTGACCGCGCACTTGCATGCCGTGCCGGGTCGCGAATTCCACAATCTTGTCGCCCTGAGAAAAATCGTAAGACTGCGGCTCGGGATGCACGACTTCCCACTTGAGCGCGTCTTCCGGTTCCAGCATGTTGAATTCGTGCGCGAGCGTGAACGCATAGCCCGCTTCCGAAAGATGAGCTGGCCTGACTGCCGCGCCGATGAGCAATCCAGAAACTTGAGCGGCCTCGCGCAATGACTGCTTAGGAACTTCGGCCGCAAATCCATTGAAGAAAACTGCGATCGCCAAAGCAAGAACCATACGCGATTTCATTCAATCACTCCCGACCGACTCACTTTGTCTCAGGCAGAAATTTCTGCAAAGGACGCAGGTCACACTGTGTTCGTGACGTTATTGGGAGCCGTCGATGGTCGTTCGTCGATAGTCGTCAACGGGCAAACCTGCTTTCGCAGAGATGACGAACCGCGAACGACCATCGACGAACGACCAGCGACCAGCAGTAAACACCGAAGAACATGATCGGCCGCGTGGCCGTCTTGCGAATGCGGCCAATTTCTGGGAGAAATGCCGCCAATAGCAGGCATAAACGGCACTTACCGGGAAGTACAGGTACCTAAGTTACTTTTGCGGAATTCCCATTGGGTTGACAATTTGTGTCAGTACAAAAGCACGCTGGCTGATCCCCCCCTGAAATCAGCGGCTACGCTTCGACCCCGGATTACGTGGGAATCACAGGAGAGATATGTCTCAGCGGCTCGGTGACCTGCTCGTTAAAGAAAAGGTCATCACCCCAGAGCAGTTACAAGAGGCGACCAAGCTTCAGAAAGACTCCCACACTCGCCTCGCCTCGGCGTTGGTGAAGTTGGGATTCCTCTCTGATGAAGACGTCACCAATTTTCTGTCGCGCCAGTATGGCGTGCCCGCCATCAATCTTTCTTACTTCGAAATCGACCCCGTTGTCGTCAAGCTGATTCCTTACGAAACTGCAAAGCGTTATCAGATTCTGCCGCTCAGCCGCGTGGGCGCTTCGCTCACCATCGCCATGGTGGACCCGACCAACGTCTTTGCCATGGACGATATCAAGTTCATGACCGGCTTCAATATCGAGCCCGTCGTGGCCTCGGAAAGTTCGATCATCGAGGGCATCGACAAGGCTTACGGCACTTCGAAGGAAGAAGAGCTTGAGCAGGTCATGCAGTCGATCAACGATGCCGGTGAAGCCGACGTCGAAGTGCAGACTGAGGAACAGCAGCTCGAACTCAAAGAGCTTGAGAAAGCGGCTGACGAAGCTCCTATCGTCAAGCTCGTGAACCTGGTGCTTACCGATGCCGTGAAGCGCGGCGCCAGCGACATCCACATGGAGCCCTACGAAAAAGAATTTCGTGTCCGCTTCCGTATAGACGGTGTTCTGCAGTTGATCATGAATCCGCCGTTGAAATTGAAGGACGCGATCACTTCGCGCCTCAAGATCATGGCCAAGCTCGACATCAGCGAAAAGCGGTTGCCGCAAGACGGCCGCATCATGCTGAAGATGCAGATTGGCGGCAAGAAAAAGCAGCTTGATTTCCGAGTTTCTACATTGCCGACGCTTTGGGGCGAAAAAGTCGTGCTCCGGTTGCTCGACAAAGAAAATCTGCGCCTCGATATGACCAAGCTCGGCTTCGAGCAAGAGTCATTGGACAAGTTCCAAAGGGCGATTCTCAAGCCCTACGGCATGGTGCTGGTCACCGGGCCAACGGGTTCGGGTAAGACCAACACTCTCTATTCCTCGATCTCGCAGCTCAACCAGCCCGATACCAACATCATGACCGCCGAAGATCCGGTCGAATTTCAGTTGGGCGGCGTCAACCAGGTGCAGATGAAGGAGCAGATTGGCTTGAACTTTGCCGCGGCCCTTCGCGCTTTTCTGCGGCAAGATCCCAACATCATTCTGGTCGGCGAAATCCGAGACTTTGAAACTGCCGAAATCGCCATCAAAGCCGCACTTACTGGCCACCTCGTTTTATCCACGCTACACACGAACGGCGCGCCGGAAACTATTACCCGTCTCATGAATATGGGAATCGAGCCTTTCCTGGTTGCAACTTCTGTTCATCTCATCTGTGCCCAGCGACTGATTCGCCGTATCTGCAAGGATTGCGCCGAGCCAGTCGAGGTTCCGATCCAGGCCCTGATCGATGAAGGCTACACGCCGGAGGAGGCGAAAACAGTCCAGATCATGAAGGGTAAAGGCTGCGCCACCTGCAACAAGACTGGCTACAAGGGCCGCACCGGCTTGTACGAAGTGATGGAAGTGGACGACGAGATACGGGAACTGGTGCTGGTGGGCGCTTCTGCGCTCGAACTGAAGAAAAAAGCGATTGAACGCGGCATGATTACCCTGCGACGCAGCGGGCTAACCAAGGTCGCGCAAGGCTGGACCACGTTGGAAGAAGTGGCTCGCGAAACGATTCACTAGAGACGTCGTTGTTCGCTTTTCGCGGGGCGAACAGCGGATAGCGAACGACGAACGACTAACGACGAACGACCGAAACTAGCAACAGGAAAGACGAGAAAATTATGGCACTCTCACTCAGCGATCTGCTCCGCCGCATGCTGGAGATGAATGGAAGCGATCTTCACATCACGACCAACTCGCCGCCCCAAATCCGCGTGCACGGACACCTGGTGCCCCTCGACCTGCCCCAGTTGACGCCCGCAGAGACCAAGCAATTGGCGTACAGCGTGATGACCGATTCGCAGAAGCACCGCTTCGAAGAGACGCTCGAACTCGATTTCTCCTTCGGGTTAAAAGGCTTGGCTCGCTTCCGTGCCAACGTCTTCAATCAGCGCGGCGCTTCGGCTTGCGTCTTCCGTCTGATTCCGTTCGAGATCAAATCATTCCATCAGCTCGGTCTGCCTCCAGTGGTCAGCAAATTGTGCGACAAACCGCGTGGTCTTGTTTTGGTGACCGGACCAACCGGATCGGGCAAGTCCACGACGCTGGCGGCCATGATCGACAAGATCAACAGCGAGCGCCATGAACACATCCTCACCATCGAGGATCCGATTGAATTTGTGCACATGAACAAGAACTGCCTGGTCAACCAGCGCGAAGTGCACTCCGATACCAAGAGCTTTACCGACGCTCTGCGCGCCGCGCTTCGTGAAGATCCGGATGTGGTGCTGATCGGCGAAATGCGCGATCTTGAAACCATCGAGTCGGCTCTGCGTATTGCGGAAACAGGCCACTTGACCTTTGGTACGTTGCACACCAACTCGGCGTCCTCCACCATCAACCGCATCATTGACGTGTTCCCGGCGCACCAGCAATCGCAGATTCGCGCCCAGCTTTCGCTGGTGCTCGAAGGCATCATGTGCCAAACCCTGCTGCCGCGCATTGACAACAAGGGACGCGCGATGTGCATGGAAATCCTCGTACCCAACGCCGCCGTGCGCAACCTGATCCGCGAAGACAAGATTCACCAGATCTACTCTTCCATGCAGTCCGGTCAGGAAAAATACGGCATGCAGACCTTCAACCAGTCGCTGGCCACGGCCTATTTCCAGAAGCAGATCTCACTGGAGATGGCGCTGTCGCGTTCCAGCAATCAGGACGAACTTCAAGAAATGATCGGACGCGGCGCCAGCCTGACGAACCGGAACAATCCGACTTCGTTGGGCAAGAGTGCCGTACCAGTAAAGAGATAAGTAAAGAGATAAGAAGGCATCGGGCCAAACAGCATCGACAGCCCTGGCCAACGCAGTATCGATAAGGAGAAGTAATCATGCCGGTTTTTACGTTTTCGGGGAAGACCGCTTCGGGCGAGAAAGTTCAGGGAGAGCGCGCCGCCGCCAGCAAAGACGGACTGGCCACTCAGCTCCGCAAGGAGCGAATCACGCCAGGCTCCATCCGGGAGAAGGGCAAGGAATTTGCCATGCCCACCTTCGGCAGTGGCAAAGTCAAGGTCAAGGAAGTCGCGGTATTCTTCCGCCAGTTCTCCGTCATGATCGATGCCGGCTTGCCGCTGGTGCAGTGCCTGGAGATTCTAGGCGCTAACCAGGAGAATCCCGCATTTCAGAAGACGTTGCTTGGCGTTCGGACCACCGTCGAAGGCGGCGCAACGCTGGCTAATGCCATGCGTCTGTATCCAGTCATTTTCGATGACCTGACTACCAACATGATCGAGGCGGGCGAGACGGGCGGTATTCTCGACATCATCTTGCAACGCCTGGCCATCTACGTAGAAAAAGCGGTAAAACTGCGCGCGGCCATCAAGTCGGCGCTGATCTATCCAGTAGCCGTCGTCGGCCTCGCCATGGTCATCGTGGCTGCCTTGCTGAAGTGGGTGGTGCCGATCTTCGCAAACCTTTTTGTTGGACTAGGAGTTGCCCTCCCGCTGCCTACCCGGATCGTCATCGGCCTCAGCGACTTCGTCGGCCACTTCTGGTGGTTCTTTATTGTGGGCGGCGTCGGCGTAGTTTTCGGCATCAAGCAGATTCGCAAGCATCCGCGTGGCCGCTATTACTTCGATGCGATGCTGCTGAAGCTGCCGATCCTGGGATTGCTGCTGCGGAAAATCGCCGTCGCCCGCTTCACCCGAACCCTGGGAACACTGATTACTTCAGGCGTTCCTATTCTTGAAGGCTTGGCCATCACCGCCAGGACCTCCGGCAATGCCGTACTCGAAGAAGCGTTGATGAAGGTTCGCAAAGCGATTGAAGAAGGCCGTACCATCGTCGATCCCCTAAGGGAATGCGGCGTTTTCCCCAACATGGTGACCCAGATGATTGGCGTCGGCGAAGCAACCGGCGCGATGGATTCCATGCTGCAGAAAATTGCCGACTTCTACGAAGACGAAGTCGACTCCGCAACCAAAGACATGCTGGCCATGTTGGAGCCGGTCATTATCGGTCTCCTCGGCGTCAGCATTGGCGGCATCGTTATCTCTCTGTACATGCCGCTGTTCTCCATGATCGCAAAATTGGCAGGATAGGAAAGACAGCCGTCAGCACTCAGCCATCAGCCGTCAGCTAAATCCCAAGTGCGAGGGGTTCAGGACGAACGATGAACGAAAGCTCTGACGGCTGACTGCTGAAGGCTGACGGCTAACCCATGCACTCCATCTCCGATGAGCGGAACTGGCTGACCTGGTTGGTGAAGGTTCGTATCCTGATCCTGATGGTGCTGCTCGCCATTGAACTTGCCATCATCCGTCTCACTCCCAGTGCGCTGCCCATCATGCCGTTTCTCACCGTCATGGTGTTGTGGTTCGTGCTCTCGCTGTTTTTCCTTTTTCTGGTTTCAGTGTGGAGAGAGCATCGCCTCCAGGCCATTCTCCAGATACTTGCCGATCTCGCGATGGTTACGCTGGTTGTCCATGCAACTGGCGGCATCGATAGCTCGTTGAACTTTCTCTATCCGCTCGTCATCGTGGTGGCTTGCATGTTGCTGCCTCGGGTCTGGGGATATCTGAGCGCGGGTCTGGCTTTCATTCTCTTCGGCACCATCCTCAAGCTGGATTACTACCTGGTCATTCCGTCGTATGCCAGTTCGCATCCCAAGCTGAAAGCGCTGCAAGTGGTGATCTTCGTCAACCTGTTTGCATACTTTGCTATCGCCTATCTGGCCGGACTGCTGATGAGCAAACTCCGCCAGGTAGATGTGCAATTGAAGGATGCCAGCGGCGCGCTCGAGAATTTGCAGGCTCTGCACGAAAACATCGTGCAGTCCATGAGTGGCGGCGTTATCACAACCGGTCTTGATGGACGCGTTACGCTGGTCAATCGGGCAGCGCAGCATCTGCTCGAGATTTCCGAGGCCGAACTAAGCGGCCGTTCAGTAGGCGATCTTTTTCAGGATCCATTGCCGCACTTTGGCGGCGATCGCGGAGATGCCGAAGTCCGCTACATGGCTGCCAACGGTTTCCGTAAGACCTTTCGCGTCATGGTTTCCGCGCTCAACGTGAGCGCCCGCGGTGATCTGGGATTTGTCTACTCCTTCGACGACCTTACTGAAATCCGCCGTCTTGAAAGAGAAGTCCGCATGCAGGATCGTTTGGCTGCGGTTGGCCGCCTGGCGGCTGCCATCGCCCATGAGATTCGCAATCCGCTGACCTCGATTGCCGGCTCAGTCAGCATGTTGTCGGACGCGCCCTCTCTGAGTTCCGAAGAGCGGCACCTTTTGCAGATTGTGATTCGTGAGTCCGATCGCCTGAACGACATCATCACCGATTTTCTCGCTTACTCCAGGGGCAAGCAATATCGTTTCCAACGCGTCAATCTGGTTCCCTTGCTTGAGGACGCGCTTACTTTGCTTGAGCACCGGCTCATCGCCGAGAACGCGGGCATCAAACTCGAACGCAACTTCCCCAAGCTTGAAGCCTGGGTCCTGGCCGATGGCGACAAGCTCAAACAGGTCTTCTGGAACTTTTGCGAAAATGCGGTGCGCGCCATGAAAGAGAATGGTGGAACCCTGACCGTGGGCGTCGCCGAGCGCGGTACCGACTGGGAGATGAGCTTTGCCGACACTGGCCCCGGCATCAATCCTCAGCAGACGGAAAAGATATTTGAGCCCTTCCAGTCGAATTTTGAGGGCGGAACCGGCCTCGGCCTGGCCATCGTCTACCAGATCGTTCAGGCGCATGAGGGCAAGGTTTGGGCGCGTTCAGAAGTCGGCAGGGGAACAAGCTTCGTGGTGCGGTTGCGGCGTCTGGAGCAAGTCGCCCTGGGCGGTTCTGCATCGTCATCCGTAGCAGCGTCCGCAACGGCATCCTCTGGAATGGCCATGGCAGCTTTGGGAGCGGCAGGAGCAGGAGGAGGATTGCGTGGGTAACATCCTCGTCTGCGACGACGAACGCTCCATCTGCGAACTGCTGGATATCGCCCTGCGCCGCGACGGCCATAAGGTGGAAACCGTTACTGGCGGCGAGTTGGCCAAGCGCAAAATCGACAGCGCGCTGTTCGATGTGATTGTTACCGACATCAAAATGCCGGGGGTGGATGGAGTTGAAGTCCTGAGCCACGCCCACCAGACCTCGCCGGAATCGGCGGTCATCCTGATGACTGCCGTGGATGACTACGAAGCTGCGGTACAGGCCGTCAAAGCGGGCGGGGCGACTGACTACATCCGCAAAAGTCCGGGATTGGTAGATGAAGTCAAGCTGGCCATCGCCCGCGCTTTAACCAAGGTCTCGCTAAGCCGTCAAAATTTTGCTCTCCGCCGTGATGCGGCCACTCGTAACTCGCTCGACAATATCGTTGGAGTTAGCCCAGCACTGGAAAAACTTAAGCAGACCATCCGTACAGTCGCGACCACGAGCAGCACGGTTCTGGTATTCGGCGAAAGCGGAACCGGCAAGGAACTGGTTGCCCGTGCCGTGCACACCTGCTCGCCGCGCGCTGGAGAAGCTTTTGTCTCAGTGAACTGCGGCGCGTTTCCAGAAACTCTGCTGGAAAGCGAACTCTTCGGTTATGTCAAAGGCGCTTTCACCGGCGCCAACCAGAACCGGCGCGGACTTTTTGAAGTTGCCGACCAGGGCACGATTTTTCTCGACGAAATCGGCGAGATGACCATGCCCATGCAGGTCAAACTGCTCCGCGTCTTGCAGGAACGCACGGTCCGGCCGGTAGGCGGCACCAGCGAAATCCCGGTGGATGTGCGCGTCATTGCCGCCACCAACCGCGATCTCGACCGCCAGGTCACCGAAGGCACGTTCCGCGAAGATCTCTACTATCGGCTAAACGTCATTCCTATACGAGTGCCTGGATTGCGGGAACGCCGGGAAGATGTTCCGCTGCTGGCGAATCACTTCCTTAAGAAGTATGCGCCCGGGGCGGGGAAGAGCATTCACGGCGTCGCAGCGGCAGCGCTCGACACCCTGACCGGCTACGACTGGCCCGGCAACGTCCGCCAGTTGGAAAATACGATCGAACGAGCAGTGGCACTCGAAAGCGGCAGCGAACTCCACGTCGAGCTGCCTGCGGAGCGTCCGAAAGCTCGCGGCGCGGCCGCCGGAGCAGAATCCTCGATAACAATGACTACGCCCACGGCTGCGACCGGAGGGGTCCTACCCGAAGGCGTAAACATGGAAGACTACGTTTCGCAAATCGAGCGTTCTCTTCTGCAATCCGCCCTCGGACAAACCAACGGCGTACAGGTCCGGGCGGCCGACGTACTCGGTATCTCCTACCGCTCGTTCCGCCACCTGATGAAGAAGTACGAGTTGTAGGGCAGCCTTCAGCCAATAGCTAACAGCTAAGAGCCATTAGCGCTCACTTCTTCCTTGACGCGGTTTCGTGTCCGGCTATACTCAGGCGTTTACTTTAGATCGCGGATTCTGGCCTGAGGGGGCCCGGAATCCGGAGGAGGCGAAATTGCCATCGCCGTGGAGATCGCTGCCCTGTGCCCCCGAAGTTCGTGGATCCCGTCCGCGTCGTTCGCTGAGTCTTTACAAATTCTTTGAGTCATTCACCCTTGAGCCATCCAGCCTGGGGACGACCTTGTTCCGTTATGGCATGTGGCTGATGGCAGGGCTCGCGCTCTGTATTTTGACAGCACCGCAAGCAAACGCCGCTTCGGGATTCCAACCGGTTTCACCGGATGAACTCAAAATCACCAGCGAGCCGCTGGCGCCCGGAGCATCCGCGATTATTTTGTACCGCCAGGTGGATCGTGACGATAACGAAAGGCACAATGAAGAAAATTACTTTCGCATCAAAATACTGACCGAGGAAGGACGGAAGTACGGCAACGTCGAGATCCCGTTTTTGAAGGGCTTACAAGACGTGGTGAAGATCAAGGCTCGCACCACCCGGCCCGATGGTTCGACGGTGGATTTTGAGGGTAAAGCCTTCGAAAAGGATCTGGTCAAGGCTCGCGGAGTGAAATACCTGGCGAAGACGTTTACTCTTCCGGACGTGCAGGCCGGGAGCGTCATCGAATATTCCTACACCATGAATTTCAACTCATCCGTGCTCTACGGCTCCCATTGGATTTTGAGCGATGAACTATTCACCAGGAAGGCAGATTTTTCTCTAAAACAGTACGTGAGCACCCATCAGCCGCTTTCGCTCCGCTGGAGTTGGGAGCACCTGCCTCCCGATACCCCGCTTCCGGCAGAGGGGCACGATCACGTCATTCGAATGGAAGTGCGCAATGTACCGGCGTTCCAGACGGAAGACTACATGCCTCCGCGCCACGAATTGATGTCGCGGGTGGACTTTATCTACGAAACTGGAATCACCGCCAAGGATGAGGCTGGTTACTGGAAGCAGATCGGCAAGTCATGGAACGAGGGATTGGAAAGCTTCGTGGGAAAGCCGAAGGCCATGGAGAAGGTGGTGGAACAGATTGTCTCGTCCGACGATTCTCCGGAAGTGAAACTACGAAAAATCTATGCCCGGGTACAGTTGATTCGGAACACGTCGTACGAGCGGGAGAAGACTAACCAGGAAGAGAAGCGAGAAAAAATAAAGTCGATCGATAAAGCGGAGGATGTCTGGAAGCGAGGCTACGGCAACAACGTCCAGTTAACGTGGTTGTTTCTCGACTTGGTACGGGCGGCGGGTTTTGAAGCTTACGGATGCTGGGTCTCGGATCGCAAAGAGTATTTCTTCAATCCCAAGACGATGCAGAGCGAGAAATTAGACAACAATGTGGTGCTCGTGAAGCTGAATGGCAAGGATCTATATCTCGACCCTGGAGTGGTGTTCACGCCGTTTGGGCTTCTGACCTGGTCGGAAACGGGAGTTGCCGGGTTGCGCCTGGACGCGGACGGTGGAACCTGGATCCGGACCACGATCCCGGAACCCTCGCAGTCGCGAGTGGAACGCGTGGGAAAACTGAAACTCTCCGATACGAACGATCTCGAGGGGAAGCTCACCGTAACTTACACCGGCCTGAACGCGATGTACCACCGGATGGAGCGGCGGAACTCCGACGAGGTGGAACGCAAGAAAGCCCTGGAAGAACTGGTGACATCGCAAATCGGCGTGCCTGCGGAGGCGGAACTCACGAACAAACCTGACTGGGCCAGTTCAGAAACTCCGTTGGTCGCCGAATTTAATCTGAAGATTCCTAATTGGGCCTCGAATGCAGGCAAACGGATCGTCCTTCCTGCAGCCATCTTTACCGCCGGCGAAAAAGGAGTCTTCGAACATGCCAACCGCGTCCACTTTATCTATTTTGATTATGCGTACGAAAAGACCGACGATTTGACCGTTGAATTACCGCCGGGCTGGCAAGTTAGCAGTGTGCCAGCGCCAAAGAATCAGGATGAAAAAGTCGTTGCCTACAATTTGAAGGTGGAACAGAGCCCGGGAGCAGTCCGATTAACCAGGAAGTTTACCGTCGATGCTTTGCTGGCAGATCCGAAGTACTACACGACGTTCCGCAATTTCTTTCAAGCCGTGAGGACGAGCGACGGGATGCAACTTGTTGTACAGCCAGCAGAAGCCCAATCCAGTAACTAACTGGCGGGCTGCGGCGTTGTAAACATGTATATTGCGTTGATTCTTGGCTTTCACGGGCGGCTAAGTCGGGCTATACTCAGGCGTTTAACTTAGTTATCGAATTCGGATACCGAATTTCCGGCTTGAGGGGGCACGGGGTTCGGAGGAGGCGGAATGGTTGTGGCCGCGGAAAACGCGATGTGTCCCCTCAGTGGCTGCGGTTTCCCCCGCCGTGATCCCGCCTGTTGCAACCTTGTTATTGACATGAGTGAACCTGCGCTATTCGGGAGAAACGACCTATGTTTCGGTTAGGCAAGTGGGCGATGTTAGGGCTGGCGGTTTTGATTCTGACGAGTCACCAGGCGAAAGCAGGCATCGGCTTCCAGCCGGTTTCCTCCGATGAGCTCAAGATGACCAGCGAACCACTGGCTCCCGGAGCGCCGGCGATCATTTTGTACCGCCAGGTGGACCGGGACGACAATATCCATACTCCGCATGAAGACAATTATCTTCGCATCAAGATTCTTACCGAAGAGGGCCGGAAGCATGCCGATGTCGAAATCCCGTTCTGGCGGGAGAATGAGGATGTAGTCAATGTGAAGGCTCGGACCATCAGGCCGGACGGCTCGACGGTGGATTTCGACGGCAAGGTTTTCGTCAAGAACTTGGTCAGGGCAAGGGGAGTGAGGGTTCTGGCCAAGACTTTTACTCTTCCTGACGTGCAGGTCGGGAGCATTATCGAATACTCCTACACTACTGACTATCGTGACCATCGGCTGTTCGATTCCCATTGGATACTGAGCGATGAGCTGTTCACCAAGAAAGCGCAATTTTCGCTGAAACCGTTCAATGACCAGGCCTACGGGATGTGGTCCTTCCGTTGGAGCTGGAACCTGCCTGCGGGTTCGCCTGCGCCCAAGGAGGGCCCCGACGGAATCGTCAGGATGGAAGCGACCAACATACCCGCGTTCCAGACCGAAGATCACATGCCTCCTCCCACGCAACTGGAGACGAGAGTCGATTTCATCTACACCGAGGGATACCCGGACAAGGACGCGGAGACGTATTGGAAGCATATCGGCAAGAAGCGAAATGGAGAATTGGAGAGCATTGTCGGAAAGCGCAAGGAGATGGAACAAGCGGTTGGACAAATCGTTGCGCCGAACGATCCGCCGGAAGTGAAACTACGCAAGATATACGACCGTGTGCAGCAGCTTCGGAATACTACATACGAGGTGGTGAAAACCGAGCAGGAACAAAAACGCGCCAAAGAGAGAGCAATCGACAACGCAAATGTCGCCGATATGTGGACGCGTGGCTACGGGAACGGCGTGCAACTGACATGGTTGTTTCTCGGTCTGGCGCGCGCCGCCGGCTTTGAGGCATACGGGTGCTGGGTTTCGGGTCGCAGCGAATACTTCTTTACGCCAGTCACGATGGAAGGCGGAAAGTTAGACGCCAATGTGGTGCTCGTCAAGCTGAATGGGAAAGATGTGTATTTCGATCCGGGAGCTGCGTTTACCCCATTCGGCTTGCTGGAATGGTCGGAAACCGGAGTGCCGGGATTGCGGCTGGATAAGGACGGCGGCACGTGGATTCGGACTACACTGCCAGAAGCCGCGGAGTCCCGGATTGAGCGCACGGGCAAACTAAAGCTAACCGATACGGGCGATGTGGAAGGGAAACTTACCGTTACCTATGTCGGATTGGATGCTATGTACTACCGGGTGCGAGAACGGCACTCGGATGAAGTGGAACGTCAAAAGGTTTTAGAAGAGTCTCTGAAATCTCAAATTGAAGCCGGATCGGAAGTGGAACTTACCAACAAACCCGATTGGACCAGTTCGGAAACCCCGCTGGTTGCGGAATTTAACATAAAGGTTCCTGGCTGGGTTTCGAGTGCCGGCAAGCGAGCGGTGATGCCCGCCGCAATTTTCACTGCCGCCGAGAAACAAATGTTTGAACACGCCAATCGGGTGCATCCGATTTATTTTGAGTATCCGCACCAGAAGATTGACGATGTGACCATTGAGATTCCGGCAGGGTGGCAAGTGAGTAGTGTGCCGGCCGCGCGAAATCAGGACGGCCATGTCATCGTCTATAACCTGAAGGTTGAGGCTACTCCCGGAGTAATAAAGCTGACAAGAAAGCTAACGGTTGATGTTGAGCTGTTAGACCAGAAGTATTACGCGGCATTGCGGAGCTTTTTTCAGGCGGTAAGGAGCGGCGACGCGGAGCAGATTGTTCTGCAGCCAGGGGAAATTCATGCCAGCAACTAAGCGGAGAGCACTATTAGTTTTCTCGTTGGTCGCTGGCTGTCTCGCGACCCTTGTACCGCCGGCCGCAGCCAGTGATGCTCCCTCGTGGATGCATGTGCTGGTCGGGGTTACATTGCCTGCCTACGATGAGAAGACAAACGCCGTGTTGTTGTATTCCGACAAGACAGTGACGGTGCTGTCGGCGGATAAAGTCCGGACGCACGTCCGCGAGGCTTACAAGATACTTCGTCCCGAGGGACGAAACCATGGCACGGTTGCTGTCTATTTCAACCCGACCCGAAAGATTACCAATCTTCATGGCTGGTGCATCCCAGCACAAGGCAAGGATTACGAAGTCAAAGAGAAGGACGCGGTCGACATGTCAACGTCATTCGACGGTGGAGAGTTGGTCAATGACGTAAAGCGCAGGGTGCTACGCATTCCGGCGCCTGACGTCGGAAACATCGTCGGTTACGAGTATGAAGTGGAGGAACAACCCTTCTGGTTGCAAGATATCTGGCATTTTCAGGAAACAGATCCGGTTCGAGAGAGCCATTATTCACTGCAACTTCCGCCTGGCTGGGTTTTTAAGTCCTCATGGATTTCGCATCCAGAGGTGAAGCCTGACGAGGCCGGCGGCGCATTGCAATGGGCAGTGAGCGATATCAAGGGGATCAGGTATGAACCCGAAATGCCGCCTTGGACCGGCGTGGCAGGGCAGATGATCGTCTCATTCTTCCCGTCGGGCGGCACGGCCAACAAGAATGAGTTCGCGAACTGGAATGACATGGGGCTTTGGTACAAGAATCTGGTTAGCGGACGCATCGATGCTTCCGATCCGATTAAACAAAAGGTAAGCAGCCTGACGGCTGGCACGACCGCATTGTTGCCGAAAATGCAGGCGATCGCGGCGTTTGTTCAACATGACATTCGTTATGTCGCGATCGAGTTGGGTATAGGAGGTTATCAACCGCACTCCGCTCCCGACGTTTTCTCCCACCGCTATGGAGACTGCAAAGACAAAGCGACTCTCATGGACGCCATGCTGCATGAGATTGGTATTGATTCCTATCATGTGTTGATCAACACCGAGCGGGGCTCAATCACAAAGGATTCACCCGCGCACAGCGAATTTAACCATGCGATCATCGCCATTAAATTGCCGGATGATCTGAAGGATCCGTCACTGATCGCTGTGGTGCAAGATCCCAAACTAGGGAGGATTCTGTTCTTTGATCCCACGAATGAGTTGACGCCATTCGGCCAGATCGGGGGATACCTTCAAGCGAATTACGGTCTGATGGTAACGCCCGATGGCGGTGAACTGGTGGAGTTGCCGCAGCAGGCGTCGGCCATGAACAGCATCCAGCGCGTGGGTAAGCTGACGCTCGACGCCAATGGCATGCTAAAGGGTGACGTTAAGGAAGTGCGGCTGGGAGATCGGGCATCTTCCGAACGCTGGCAGTTACGTACGGTCACCAAGAACGAGGATCGAATCAAGCCCATCGAAAGTCTGCTAGCCGGATCGCTCTCCAGTTTTAAAATTGAGCGAGCGACCGTGATCAACTACGAGCAGACGGACCAGCCTTTTGGTTTTAACTACACTTTTCAGTCTGAGAATTATGCAAAAACAGCTGGCAATCTGATCCTGGTGCGGCCCAGGGTGCTGGGGAGCAAGTCGTCAGGCATCCTCGAAACAAAAGAGCCGCGAAAGTTTCCACTCGAGTTTGAAGGGCCATCGCGGGATACAGACAGTTTCGATATCGCATTGCCTCCCGGCTATGAAGTGGACGAATTGCCTCCTCCGACCGATATGGACTACAGCTTTGGCAACTATCACAGCAAGACGGAAGCGAACGGGAATGTGTTGCACTACACACGTAGCATGGAAATCAAAGAGCTGAGCGTCCCAGTGATTCAAATGGACCAGCTGAAAAAGTTCTATCGCATGATCGCCTCGGATGAACGGAATACCGCAGTGCTGAAACCAGCCGGGACCGGCAAGTAACGTCGGCCAACCTCTAGATTGGCGAGCTATCAAAAGCGTCGAACGCCTCCGAATCTTTCTCTTCAAGAAACCCAGGATGGCTTTGCAGCAGGCGAGCGCATCGGTTCCAGCGCAGCAGGGCATCGTCGTTGTCCGCAGGACGAATCGTCTCCGCTTCGGCAAAACAGCGCATCGCTTCTGCAAATAGTGGAGCGAGAGTGTGTGGAGAGCGTCCTACGTGCATTTGCGCCTTCGCCCTCCGTTCATGCAAAAGACCCGTGTAATACAGGCGCTCGTAGCGCTCGGTGAGTTGCTTGAAGAGTTCTTCCGCCTCGGCATGGCGGTCGTGTGCGTCGCCATGAAATTGGTCGGTGATGGCCAGGCCCAATAGGCGGAGCGCCAATTGGTGTTCGGGTTCGATCGCCAGAATATCCCGGCAGATGGATTCTGCTTCTTCCGGCTCATTGAGGGAACGGTAAAGCTCGGCCTTCGAGATCGCTTCGGGAATGCCGGCTTTCGAGATGGTCTTTAGTTTGAACTCCATGGCTGATTCCATGCGACCTCCAGCCCAGGCTCGGTCGCGTGTCTATTCCTGTTTTACTCCTCGAATCTTTCGCACCAGCATCATCAGAGGATCATAGAACTCATCAACCACGCGTTCTTTCAACGGAATGATCGCGTTGTCCGTAATATGGATCTCCTCAGGGCAAACTTCCGTGCAGCACTTCGTGATGTTGCACAAGCCAATGCCGAGTTCATCCTTAAGCATCTTCGTTCGGGACTTCGAGTCCAGAGGATGCATTTCGAGTCCCGCAACTCGTACGAAAAATCTCGGGCCACCGAACTGCTCCAGTTCCTCGTGTTCGCGGACTACGTGGCACACATTCTGGCACAGGAAGCATTCAATACACTTCCGAAATTCCTGCACCCGATCCACGTCTTCCTGATACATCTTCCAATCGGTGCCGGCGCGCGGCGTGAACGGTGGAATCTTTTTGTTGACTCGATAATTCCAGGACACATCAGTGACCAGATCTTTGATCACCGGAAATGATTTCATCGGCTGTACGGTAATGGGCTTGTCGAGGGGAAGGGAATCCATGCGCGTTTTGCAGGTGAGCCGAGGACGCCCATTGACCTCGGCCGAGCAGGAACCGCACTTGCCGGCCTTGCAATTCCAGCGCACCGCCAAATCGGGCGCCTGGTGTCCCTGAATATGATGGAGCGCGTCGAGGACAACCATTCCGGGAGCGATGGGAACCCGGTACGTGACAGCCTGTCCACCTTCGCCGTTTCCTCGGAACACCTCAAAGACTGCTTCTGCCATCGCCCCTCCGGCTCCTTACAGGACTTAAACAGTACGCTGAAACACTAGCGATTTGTATCTCCGCGATCCGTATTTCCGCAATGCGTATCAATATTGCTTCGTATCAGGGTATCGCTTTAGCGATACCGTAAGTCGTCAAAATCAGACGCCCCTTTAGGGGCCGGGTCTAAAATCCGCTATTTCTCTTCCGCCACCAATTGCTTCAGATCGTCAGGCATTTCCGCCACCGCTCTTTGCTGCAACTTCATTGCGCCACCATCCCGCGTAATCACATTATTCTTCGTTCCCCAGGAAGCATCGAGGCTCGGATAATCGATCCGGCTATGAGCTCCCCGGCTCTCTTCTCGTGCAAGCGCGCTGCGCGTGACCGCCTCGGAAACTGTCAGCATCGACTTGAGATCCTGAGCCAGGTGCCACCCGGGATTGAACATGCGCGAACCTTCGACGCTCATCAGTTCAGCGCGAGCCTTCAGCTTTTCCAATTCTCCAAGCGCGCGCGTCAGGTCTTCTTTAGTGCGGAATATCCCAACCAGGTTCTGCATCACATCCTGCAAATCGCGGTGAATCGAATAAGGATTCTCTCCAGCCGCGCGCTCGAACGGAGTGAGCATCTCGCGTGCAGCTTCTTCGATCTGTCCCGAGTCGATGGATGAGGCTGCCGCAGTCTTGGCGTACTCGGCGGCGGACGTTCCCGCGCGGCGGCCGAAGACCAGCAAGTCCGAAAGGGAATTGCCGCCTAAACGATTTGCCCCGTGCAGTCCGGCTGCCGCCTCACCCGCGGCGAAGAGTCCGGGCACCGACGATGTTGCAGTCTCCGCGTCGACGCGAATGCCGCCCATCATGTAATGGCAGGTTGGTCCGACCTCCATCGGCCCTTTCGTGATGTCAACGTCGGCAAGTTCCTTGAACTGGTGATACATGCTAGGGAGCTTCTTCTTCACGTATTCGGCGGGCTTTTGCGAGATATCGAGAAACGCGCCGCCATGTTCCGTCCCGCGACCCTCGCGGACTTCCGTATAAATGGAGCGGGCCACCACGTCGCGAGTGGACAGCTCCATTCGCTTGGGATCGTATTTCTCCATGAAGCGCTCGCCCAATTTATTGCGGAGAATTCCACCTTCGCCGCGCACCGCCTCCGTGACGAGGAGTCCTTGTACGCCCGGAGGCCAGACCATGCCGGTTGGATGGAACTGTACAAACTCCATGTCCAACAATTCCGCGCCTGCGCCGTAGGCGAGGGCCATTCCGTCGCCGGTGTACTCCCACGAATTAGAAGTAATTTTCCACGCTTTGCCGATACCGCCGGTCGCCATGACAATCGACTTCGCGCGGAATACGACGAATCGACCCTGTTCACGCCAGTATCCGAAGGCTCCGGCTATTCGATCTCCATCCTTGAGCAGGCGGGTGACTGTGCATTCCATGAAAACGTCGACGCCCAATTGCACGCCGCGATCCTGCAAGGTGCGAATCATTTCCAGGCCGGTGCGATCGCCTACATGGCATAAACGGCGGAAAGTATGTCCACCGAAAGCACGCTGCAGAATCTCTCCGTCCGGAGTGCGATCGAAAAGCGCTCCCCACTGCTCAAGCTCGCGGACGCGATCGGGAGCTTCTTGGGCATGAAGTTGCGCCATCCGCCAGTTGTTGAGGAATTTGCCGCCCCGCATAGTGTCGCGAAAATGTGTGCGCCAATCGTCGGAGGAATCGACATTGGCCATCGCCGCAGCGATTCCACCCTCGGCCATTACAGTGTGCGCTTTGCCGAGGAGGGACTTGCAAACCACTCCTACTTTCGCACCTTGAGCCAATGCGCCCAGCGCCGCACGCAGGCCGGCACCGCCCGCTCCGATGATTAATACATCAACATCATGAGTTTCGAATTCTGTCGTCAAAATAGTCTCAGATCTCTAATTGCGCCGCTAGCAACCAGTCGGACGTATAAATCGGTAAGACCAACCATGATCAGGCTGATCCAGGCAAAAAGCATGTGGCGTTCGTTCAGGATGCCCAGCCAGCGCCAGGCTTTATAACGCGGCCGCCCGAAGGTCACACAGGAAAAGCAATCAAGTTTGCCGCCCACAAGATGGCGAAGCGAATGGCAAGAAAGAGCGTATGTCGTCAGAAGAATCACATTGAAAAGCAATACCAGCGTGCCGACTCCAACTCCGAGTTTTCCGTCAAAAAAGAAAGCGCGGATCGCGTCGCGCCACAGAAAGGCGAGAAAGATGAATCCCGCATACAGAAAGTAGCGATGCAGATTTTGCAGGATAAACGGAAACTTGGTTTCACCTTTATAGCGGCGCTTGCCGGGCTCTCCAACGGCGCAAGCCGGAGGATCGAGAAAAAAAGCCCGGTAATAGGCCTTGCGGTAGTAGTAGCAAGTGACTCGAAATCCCAAAGGGAAAACCAGAATCAATAGCGCCGGAGAAAATGGCCACCAGCGATGATGGGGATCGATAAGAGGCGAATAGAACGGAGAAAGATATGGACCCCACTCGTAATAGGTTCCTTCGAAGGCGCGCGCCGTGGCGTAAAGTCCGAATGCGCCGAGCAGGGCGATGACGGGCAGCAACTCAACCCACCATGCATCCTGCCGCATGGTCGCACCGAGATGGTGCTGATCACTTTTCTGCGCGCCCTTCTGCACACCCGTGGTTGAACCTGCTGCCATAGGGCCACCAACCCGACTGCATAGAGTAAACGAAAAAAAGATTTTTCCCAGCTAAAAATTGTTTGAGCGAGTCTCTGTGAGCATAACGGCTTGCTGGATAACCGAAAGGCTAGCTATCGCCGATGTTATCTTTATGAGGTTGATAGAGATAAAAATAATGAGGGTTGGGAACTACCTTGATGGAAGCTCTGAAGAGACTTTTCGAACAACACTTCCACTTGCCAGTCGACCGAGTGCAGCCACTGCAAGGGCAGCTCGGTGGTTCCGGGCGCAAGATTATCCGCCTTTCCAGTGGAACGATCAGCGCGATTGGGATTCTCTACGACGTGCGGGAAGAGAATGTCGCCTTCCTCGAATTCTCGCGCCACTTTCGAAGTCTCGGCTTGCCTGTACCGGAGATTTACCGCGAAGATTTGGCTCATGGCGCTTATCTCGAAGAAGACTTCGGCGGCACCACGCTTTTTGAGTTTCTCTCCGACCATCGCGACGGCGCAATCATCGCTCCCGAGGCAATCGCGGCCTATCGCAAAGTTGTCGCCGTTCTGCCACGCTTTCAGGTCGAGGCGGGACGCGATTTGAATTACAAAGTTTGCTATCCACGTGCCAGCTTCGATCGTCAGTCGATCGCGTGGGATCTGAATTATTTCAAGTATTACTTTTTGCGGCTGGCCGGAATTCCATTCAACGAGCAGGCACTAGAGGACGACTTCAGCCGCCTGACAAAATTTCTATTGAGCGCCGACCGCGATTATTTTCTGTACCGCGATTTCCAGTCGCGCAACGTTATGCTGCGCCAAATACCGGGCGAACTCCTAAATGAAGTCCAGCCGTTTTTTCTCGACTATCAGGGCGGACGCAAAGGCGCGCTGCAGTACGACATCGCGTCCCTCTTATACGACGCCAAGGCCGACCTGCCGCCAGAACTCCGCCAGCAACTACTCGATCACTATCTGGACAACCTCGCCGGCTTCATCAAACTGGATCGCGCCGAGTTCATGCAGTTTTACTATGCGTATGTTTACGTTCGCATCATGCAGGCGTTAGGCGCCTACGGATTCCGCGGCTTCTATGAACGCAAAGAACATTTTCTGCAAAGCGTGCCCTATGCACTGAAAAACTTGCGCTGGCTGCTGCACAACGTGGAGTTGCCGATCGCGCTGCCGACGCTGACCGAAGCTTTCAAAAGCATGGTCGCCTCGGAAAAATTGCAAGGCCTAACTTCCAACACGGAAAAAACCGAAAAGTTGACGGTGAAAATTTTCAGTTTTTCATTTCATCGCGGCTTGCCGCAGGATGACACCGGCAACGGCGGCGGATTCGTATTCGATGGCCGCAGTCTTCCGAATCCCGGACGCGAAGAACGCTTCAAAGCGCTCACGGGGAAAGACGATCCCGTAATCGAATATCTCAATCAACAGAAGAGTGTGCACCAGTTCCTTGCGAGCGTCTTATCCTTGATCGACGCCAGCGTGAGCACCTATCAGCGCCGCGGCTTCAAGCATTTGATGGTTTCATTTGGCTGCACCGGAGGCCAGCATCGCTCCGTCTATCTGGCCGAGCAGTTGGCGAAACATTTGCGCGCTAATAAAGAAGTTGAAGTCGTGGTCCGCCATCGCGAGCAGGAGCAGTTGAATTCATGAAAGCGATGCGTCCATGAAAGCAATGAAGGCGATGATTTTGGCCGCCGGCCTCGGCACACGACTTCGCCCGCTTACCGACACTCGTCCTAAAGCGCTGGTCGAGATCAACGGCCGCACCATGCTTGAAATCACGCTCTCGCGCCTCCGCAGTTTCGGTGTCCGCGAAGTAATCGTAAACGCCTACCATCTCGCCGATATGATTGTTGATTACCTTAATGTTGATAATAACTTCGGAATGAGTATTGAAGTGTCACGCGAAGACGAGTTGCTCGACACCGGCGGCGGATTGAAGAAGGCCGCGCACTTTTTCCTCAAGGATTCCACTCACCCCGATGCACCATTTATTGTGCATAACGTCGATGTCCTGAGCACAATCGATCTCGGACGGATGCTCCAGTTTCATACTCAGAATCAGGCTCTCGCAACCCTCGCCGTGCAGGATCGAAAGACTTCTCGTCACCTTTTATTCGACGATCGCCTTCAACTCTGTGGTCGGCAATCGGGCAACAAGGACCCTGAGATTGTTCGGGGTTGTCAGCAACCCCAGGCGCTCGCTTTTTCAGGAATTCACATCATCTCTCCCCGCTTGCTGGGGATGCTGAGTGAAGATGGCGCATTCTCGATCATCACCTCTTATTTGCGTCTCGCTGCTCAAGGAGAAAAGATCCTCGCTTTTCGCGCCGACGAATATTATTGGCGCGATCTCGGCAAGCCCGAGCAAGTGGAGCAGGCCGTGCGGGACATCCAGCAGGGAGTCATCACTCCGTAAGGCATCGATCAGAACAGCTTCCCAGCTGATACTCTCAAAGAAGTCATTACCCATTTTGGAGACCGCAACTCATTGCCGCCTACATCGTCGCCCATCGTTAACGCACAGGAAATTACGAAATCTTTTGGGGCGAATCCGCTCTTTCAGAACGTCTCTTTCACCATTTCTGACGGAGACCGCATCGGCCTGATCGGTCCGAACGGGTCTGGTAAATCCACGCTTCTCAGAATTCTTGCGGGCGAAGTCAATCCCGACAGCGGGGAAGTGTCGTTTCGCAAGCGAGCGCGCCTGGCCTGCGTGGAGCAGGATTCGCGGTTCGAGCCCGGCGCGACGGTACGTTCGGTGATCGAGGCCGCGCTCAACCGCTGCGGCATTTCTGGAACCGAACGCGGCGGCCGCTTTGCCGAGACTCTGGGTCGCGCCGGATTTGAAGACCTTGAGGCGCAAGCAACCGAGCTATCCGGTGGATGGCAGAAGCGCCTCGCGATTGTTGAAGCTCTGGTTCAGCATCCCGACATTCTTCTTCTGGACGAACCTACCAACCATCTCGATCTTCCAGGGATTACCTGGCTCGAAGACCTGCTTGAACAAGCCGCCTTTGCCAGCGTCATCGTCAGCCACGACCGTTATTTTCTGGAGAATGTCACCACCGACATGGTCGAGCTCAATCGGATTTATCCCGATGGCTCACTTCGCGTCCATGGCAGTTACATCAATTTTCTGGAGAAGAAAGAAGAGTTTCTGCACGCGCAGTCGAAGCGGCAGGAAGCCCTCGAAAATCTTGTGCACGGAGAAATCGAGTGGCTGCGCCGAGGAGCCAAAGCGCGAACCCGCAAGTCGAAAGCCCGCATCAGCAAGGCGGGAGAACTCATGGGCGAACTGGCCGACCTGAATATGCGGACTCGAAGCACGACGACGCAGATCGACTTCTCCGCCACCGATCGCAAAACGAAAAGATTGATCGAACTCCAGGATGTCACCTGCACCATGGGATCCCGCGAGTTGTTTCAAGGCCTCAACTTTATCCTGACCGCAGGAATGCGCGTTGGCCTGGTCGGTCCGAATGGCAGCGGCAAGACGACATTGCTCCGATTGCTTCAGGGAGAACTGACTCCGACCGGCGGCGAAATTCGCCGCGCCGACTGGCTGCGCATCGTCTACTTCGACCAGACCCGCACGCTCGACCCGGACGTAACTCTGCGTCGCGCGCTCGCTCCCGATGGCGACTCCGTCGTCTATCGCGATCGCGTAATTCACGTGGCCGGATGGGCGGCGCGATTCCTCTTCACTGGCGAGCAACTCAGCCAGCCCGTTGGCCGTCTTTCCGGAGGCGAACGCGCGCGCGTCCTCATCGCCCAGCTCATGCTCCAGCCAGCGGACATTTTGCTGCTCGATGAACCGACCAACGACCTCGACATTCCCACGCTCGAAATATTGGAAGAAAGCCTCATCGATTTTCCCGGATCGCTCGTCCTGGTGACGCATGACCGCTACATGCTTGACCGCGTGTCCACCATCGTCCTCGGACTCAATGGAAAAGGCGGCGCTGACACCTTCGCCGACTACGGACAGTGGGAAGCCTGGCAGGCGCAGCGGTCGAAGTCCGAGGCGGCAACCGCGGGATCGCAGACGGGATCTAGTTCTGCGTCGGCCGTGCCAGCAAAAAAGAAACTTTCATATCTCGAAGCACGGGAATACGCCACTATCGAGCAACGCGTGGAAGAAGCCGAGCAGCTAGTGCAGGCCAAACGTGCGGAGCTTGAGGACCCGGCGAATGCCATGGATGCTCCACGTCTGGTGAGCGCGCAAGCCGCGCTGGACGAGGCTCAGGAGGCGCTTGATGCGCTCTATGCCCGCTGGGCGGAGCTGGAAAAGAAGAACGGCTGAAACCTCCCCTGTGAAAACTCTTTCGCATTGACGCTTCACTGTACGCTGTCGTACCCTCTGACCACATTCTTTTCTCCGTCCTCGGAGACCTTCTGGAAGAACAGCCCTGGGAAGCTCATCGAGCTCTGTTTAAGGAAGTGCACAGAACTGGGACCCGCTGAGCGCACTGCGATTCACAATCCAGGAGGCACCCGCCATGCCAACCACTTCGTCCGCGGACTCACCTTCGCCCGAGCTTCACACCCGTCCATGTTTCCGCAGCTTCTTCGCTTCTCTATTCGCCGTCACTCTGTGCCTGGCTGTTTGGACCCCGGCCGGCTTCGCCCAGAGCTCCTGCACAGGCCTTTGCCTTCAGCAGACTACATGCCCGAGCGGTACAACCTCCATAACCGGCACCGTCTATGCCCCAAATGGCTCCGTTCCTCTCCCCAACGTACTGGTCTACGTTCCCAACGGAGGTTCCGCGCCGGACTATGGTGTGCAGCCGCTGGCGACTGGAGTAGCCAACCCGCCGACAGTTTCGGGCAGCCCGCTCGTATCTACCTTCAGTAGCCCTAATGGTACGTTCACGCTCCAAAACATGCCGGTAGGCACGAACATCCCTCTGGTGATCCAGGCCGGCAAGTGGCGGCGCATGATTTCTATCCCGACGGTGAGTGCCTGCACCAACACAGCGGTGGCCGCGGCGAGTACCAGCCTGCCGCAGTCCCCGGAGCAATTCACCTCTCTCGACAGCATTCCCAAGATCGGTGTCGTCACCGGCCAGTTCGACAATCTTGAGTGTACGGTGCGGCAGATTGGAGTTAACAGCTCGCAGTTTACAGACCCGAGCGGAACCGGAGCAGTCAACTTTTACCTCGGCGACAACGGCGCGGGCGCCCAGATCGATTCCAACACCCCCACTGAGAGTTCGCTGTGGAGCACTCAGGCCAATGTGAACTCCTATGATCTTTTGCTTCTTCCCAGTCAGAGTGCTCCGAATGATCCCGCAGCCTCTGCCGCCAATCAGGCGAAATTGGTAAGTTACGCCAATGCTGGCGGACGCGTCTTCACGTCGGGCGATAGCTGGGACTGGCTCTACAACGTCTCGCCTTTTTCCGGCACAGCGGTCTGGGACGTCAATCAGGGCACCAGTAACCACACCGACACAGGGTTTGTCGACGAGGTTTCTAATCCCTATGGCCAAATCTTTGCAAGTTGGCTGGTGTCCGAAAGCATATCGGGAACATCAGGGCAGATTCCCGGCATCACAGGAGTCACCAAAGACTATGGCGGTGTGATTGCACCGACGTCCCAATGGCTTTACGTAAACGACTCCACGCTTGGCAACTCTTTGTCGCAGATCTTTTCCTTCGATACGCCAATCGGGGCTGCTCCGGGTAACTTTCTCGGCCGGGTCTTTTTTAAGGATGCTACCTATGGCGAGGTGCCTGGCGGGTTGACGACAGGCGTGACATTTCCCGCAGAGTGTTCCAACGGTGCCGCGCCGCCGTCGCAGCTTGTCCTCGATTTCCTGTTATTCAATCTGTCCGGCAACCTGCCGCTGCCCCAAACCCTCAGCTTTACGACCCCGGCTCCCGCCTCTGCCGCCAACAACACCAACTTCACGGTAGCGGCCACGGCTACCTCTAATCTGACAGTGCTCTTCACCGGCTCCGGCGGCTGCAGCTACGTGGACAACCAAAACGGGACTGCAACCTACACCATGAACAGCGCGACGACGGCATGTTCGGTAGTCGCGAGCCAGCCGGGTTCCGGTCCGGTAGGTGCGGGTGGCCCTGTGGATTATGCTGCGGCTCCGCAAGTCACCGAAACCACGCTGCTACCACAGGCCATTACCTTCACGATGAATCCACCGCCGTACGCGTATTTGAGCCCCGGGCCCGGCAACCAGTTCACGGTGGCTGCGACCGGCGGCGGCAGTGGCAATCCGGTTACGTTTACGAGTTCCGGTTCATGCACGAACGTGGGCGGGAATTACACCATGTCGCAGATCCCGACGACGGCGTGCCTGGTGATCGCGAACCAGGCGGGTGACGGCGTGAACTATGCCGCGGCGCCCACGGTAACTCAAACCGTACAAATCGGACAGATCTGGTATGACCTTTCGTCCCCACCGAACCAGCCGCTGACTGCCCCCTATGGCAGCAGCTTCTACACCGTTACCGGTACAACCACTTCTGAATTGCCGCCGACGTACTCGTCTTCTGGCGTGTGCAGCCCCGGCCCGACTACCGAGCAAATTGTGGGCATCCCCGAGTGGAGCGCCACCTATACGATGAACAGTGGTACGGGGACGTGCACAATACAGGTATCCATAGCTGGCAATGCCACCTGGGCAGCTGCACCCACGATCAACCTCACACCCGTCACGACCGCGACTAAGGCCACGAACACGGTGACGTTGAACAATGTGCCCTCGAGCGCGGAATATGGATCCAGCTTCACCATCTCGGCTTCCGGCCTGGGCACGGGAACGATCAGCTACTCCAGCGATGGCGTCGTGTGCACCAACTCGGGTGCTACCTACACCATGATCAGCGGCACGGGAAGCTGCACGGCGACAGCTACGCAAGCCGCCGACTCGAACTACGCTTTGGGCAGCAAATCCGGCAGTGTGGCGGCGCTTCCTGCAAACTCCAACGTGGCGGTACAAACGAGCGGCAGTCCTTCTACTTATGGATCACCGGTAACATTCACGGCGACGATCACCAGCGACACGGGCGACGTGAGGAGACCCAACCAACGGAAGGGTAACGCGAAGCCGAACCTGGTCGGCGGGACGGTAGCCTGGAGTTCGAACACGGGTTGCGGCAGCACCAACGTCAGTTCGGGATATCCGGGAACGGCCACGTGCGCTACGAGCAGTCTGAGTGCAGGCAGCGACTTGGTCACCGCAACCTACTCCGGCGATGCCAACCATACGGCGGGGAGTCCGGGATCGACGAACCAGACCGTGAACCAGGCTGCCAGCGCAATTAGCGTGACGAGCGTGAGCCCGTCGCAGGTGGCGTACGGATCGACGGCAGCGGTGACAGTGAGGGCACAGCTGACATGGTCGGGCAGCGGTTCGCCACCGACGGCAGGAAACGTGTCCATAAGCGGCAGCGGGCTCAATGGCACCTTTGGAACGACGAATTGCCTGGCGCCGAGCGGCGATTCCATCACCTGCACCAACGTCTATACTCCGACCGGAACGGAAGCTGCGGGCACCTACACCATGGCAGCCGCGTTCTCGGCAGACACCAACTACAAACATTCAAGCAGCGCCCAGAGCGGCAACTTCATCATCACGCCGGCGAACTGCTCGGGCATTTTTGCTCCCGCAAATAACGCAACCCTGGGCGGAACATCAGCCACGTTCTCCTGGTGCGCCACTGGCGGCGCGACGGCCTATTGGATCGACGTAGGCAGCACGCCGGGCGGGAATACTTATTACCAATCGGGTAGCCTTCCGAGTACGACGTTTGCTCAGACGGTGAACTCACTGCCGAATGACGGCAGTACGGTTTACGTGACGTGGTATGCGTACGTGAGTGGCGCCTGGCAGGCAACCGCCTACACCTATACGGCATTTGGCGTCAGCTCTGAAAAAGGTGCGATCGCATCGCCGGCTCCGAACTCGATCCTCACCGGCAGCAGCGCAATTTTCACCTGGACCGCGGGGACAGTCGCTACCGCCTATTGGATTGATATCGGAAGCAGTCCGGGCGGCAGCCAGTACTTTCAGTCGGGCAACCTCGGCAACGTGCTGACCCAGACGGTAAGCGGACTGCCCACCAACGGCAGCACGATCAACGTCACGCTCTACTCGCTGGTGAGCGGACAGTGGCTCAGCAATGCTTACACCTACACGGCGTACAACCAGGCGGGGGCGCGTGGAGTTTTACAAACGCCAACTCCGGGTTCGACATTGGCTGGTAGCAGCGCGACCTTCATCTGGACGGCGGGCACGGGCGCGTCGGCCTACTGGCTGGACGTAGGCAGCTCGGCCGGCGGGAACCAGTATTCTCAGTCCGGCAACCTGGGCAACGTGTTGACCACGACGGTAAACACTTTGCCGACGGATGGGAGCATGGTCTACGTGACGCTGTACTCGCTGATCGGCGGCTCGTGGACGGCGAATGCCTACACCTACACGGCATCGAATTCTGCGACCAGTTGTGTTTCCACCATAACTTCTCCGGCCGCGGGCACAACACTCACCGCGGATTCCGATACGTTCAGTTGGACGCCCAGCACAAATCCGGGCTGCGCTGGAGTGGTTACCAATTACTGGCTGGATGCCGGGACATCTGCAAGTGAGAATTTCTATTCCCAATCCGGCGCTCTCGGACTGGTGACGAGTGCGACGGAGGGAAATCTGCCGCCAGGGTATGGTGGCGGACAGCCTCCGCCCAACCAGCAGGTCCGAATGACGCTGTGGAACTTGATTGATGGAATCTGGGTAGCCAGCCCCGAAGTCGGCTACTGTGCCAACGGATCGAGCGGTTATCCAGGGTGCGGGAAGTTCGTATTCGTAACGGCCAAAACCTACACTGGAAATCTGGGAGGGGTCGCAGGCGGCAATGCAAAATGCCAAGCCGAAGCCACAGCTGCGGGTCTTCCTGGAACCTACAAGGCATGGCTGTCGGACACGCTCGGAAATCATCCCTCGGTCACCTTCACCCATAGCGCCATTCCCTACGTCATGCCCGCGTCGCCGTTCACCGTAATCGCGAACAATTGGGCCCAATTAATCTTAGGAACCCTCCAGAACGCTCTCAATAAGACGGCCGCCGGCGGTACCGTCGCGACGGGTGCGCCCGTTTGGACGGGCACAAATCCCGACGGCACCATTTCATTCACTTCTTCGCAGGTTTGCAGTAATTGGACATCGACCTCAGGCAGCAACTTTACCGGCTTGGTCGGTCAGTTGGGTGGTGCATGGACCGTATCTGACATGAACGATATATCTTGCGGCAGCCAGGCTGCCCTATATTGCTTCCAGCAGTGACAGGACGCCCAGCGTCTCCGTCCCGAGGGAAGGCAGGGTTGTGTTACCGACTATCGCCGCGCATCCGCAGGTTCGGGCGCGACTCTGGGCGCGGTTCGGAGATACTTCATGAGCCCTGCGCCAGTGGACTTGCCAGCGCGCTTTTTAAAAAAGTCGGCAGCGGTTTCTACCACTCCAACTTTTTCGGCGACCGCTACGGCGATCCATTGGTTCAAAGACACGCCATCTTCCTTCGCGAGCCGCTGAGCGGCCTTCTTAATGGAGAGGGGAAGCTTTAATGGATAGGTGGCTTTGCCCATGGGTTCACTCTCGACAAATCTATGATTAAGCAAAGCTCACTCGTGATCTTTGACCAAAAAATACGCCGGAACATGAGTGGAGACTCAGCATTTAGAATTTGCCCTCGGTGTTCCATTTCCTCACTTCATCCGATACTGCGAACAACTGGGCAGGATCTTTCTCAAACCGGTTACCTAGCGCGTACGCATTTACTTCTAGCGGAATCGCACTGTAACTACCACCGTTCAGAAATCCGCGCACATAAAGGTCGCTGAACCGTGGAATGCCAAGTTGGCGATATTGTTCCACGTGGACGAGCTCGTGAAACAGTAATCCACTTGTAAAAGGCTCATGGGACACGACTACATCCGAAAATGTAATTGCCGCCATCGTGGATTGGTCAGGGCAGGTTATTGAAGCCCAGGCCTTTTAACATTGGATAGAAGTCAGGGTTAGCCACACGCTCGTTTTGCAATACAAGAACTCGAGCACTTTGCAGGAGCTGAGGCGAGAAAAACCCGCTGACAGCAGTCATCTGTTGTGAAGTTAACGGTGTCGCGCGGCGAAGATATCTCTCGCGCTGCGCCGCGATATATTGCGTCACCAGATTCGAAATTTGGCCGATTTGTTCGGGTGCAAGCTTCAGAGTGGCCATTCTGCCTAGCTTCCTGGATCTGTTGGATACCGCTGCCCAGCCAACAAAACTAGGGTAAAGCATTGTTTGTCCATTAGCCCGTTGTTTACAGACTGCCCAAAGAACAAGCCCCATTTTTTGAGGCATTCTGTGTCAAGAGGTCAAGCCGATTAACCCCCGAAATTTGAGGCGAACAAAACAAGTAAGACAGGCGCCGAGCCCCAACCAAAATCCCAGAAATTGCCATCTAAGTGTTTATCAATCAATATTTTACAATAAGTCCTGCAAACTCAAAGATCTGGCGGCAGATTCTCCCTAAAGCGGTGATTTCAAAAGGTCGAATTATTATTTTTTTCGCGTTCCGGCAGCACGATAGTTACTAAACAATAATAGAGAACATAAAGCGAAAATAATAAAGCTAAGAGCCAAAAGCTAAGAGCCAATAGCCAAAAGCTGAACTCCTACGCCTTCACAAAATCAATAAACCCGTGCTGAGCATCCGTACGCACCAGTTTTGCTCGCAGCCTATCGCCGACGTTCAGTCCCTGCCCTCCCTGCGTCAGCAGGCCTTCCATGTGCGGTTGCAACACACGCACAAACGTTCCCTTCGGAGTTGTGCCGGTGACCATGGCATCGAACGTTTCTCCGATGTGATGGCTCATTGCCAAAGCCGACAAGCGCTTCGACATTTCGCGCTCCACCTTTCGAGCGGCATCGCCTTTCTCGGTGCAGTTGGTGGCGATGGTGTCGAGTTCGGAATCGGAATAGGGATTGGGCTTTCCATCAAGCTTGGCTTTGACCAGTCTTTGAGTTACGACATCGGGGAAGCGGCGGTTGGGCGCGGTGGAGTGCGTGTAGTCCTGCACAGCCAGTCCGAAGTGGCCTTCGGGAGAATCGCCGGGACGCTCCAGCACATACACGCCCGGTCCGATTAATTTAATGACGGCCAGCGAGAGGTCGGCGAAGTGATCAGGGTCGGCGGCTTTGCGCTTGATCAGGAAATCGTTGAGCGCCTTGGAATCAGGGTCTGAGGGCAGTTTTTCACCGGCGGACGCCGCGAGGCGGACGATGCCATCCCAATGCGCGGGAGTTCTCACGATTCGGCGCAGGGAAGAGACATTCAACAGCAGCCGCGCCACGACGCCGTTGGCGGCGACCATGAAGTCTTCAATCAAATCGGTGGCGCGGTTCTTCGTCGCTTTTTCCACGTCGACAACCTGCTCGTTATAGAGCAGCGGAACGACTTCACTGGTATCCAGGTTCAGCGCGCCATGCTCGTAGCGCAGCTTCTTCAATGCCTGGGCAACTTGGTCCTGCAACTTGAGCTGCGCCTGTAGATCCGCAGACGCGGCAACTTTCGGAGGAGCGGCGGCGGTGCCTTCAAGCCAAGCTCCGACCGCGTTGTAGGTGAGCTGTGCTTTGTTTCGAACAATCGCTCGATATACGTTGCTGGCGCCCACCGCGCCGTTGGCATTGACCACGAATTCGACAACCACCGCGGGCCGATCCACATCTGGGAGAAGAGACGATGCTCCAGTCGAGAGTTCATTCGGCAGCATGGGGAAGATCGTTACGCCGGTATAAACAGACGTGGTCTCGCGCTCCGCGTGCTGATCGATGGCAGAGTCCTTCGGGACAAAGGCGTCCACATCAGCGACGCCAACCATCACCTTGATGTCGCCATTCGGCAATTGCTCGGCAACTTCGATCTGGTCGAGATCTTTAGAGGTGTCGTTGTCGATTGATGACCAAAGCAGATTGCGAAGGTCGCGAACCTTGTCCGACGGCGCAAGCTGCGGCGGATGCGCTTTGATATCCGCTAATTGCTTTTGCACTTCAGGCGGAAAATCAGGCTGGAAACCGTGTGCCTGCATGACCTGGCGTGCGATTAGAGGAAGATTGAGGGAAGAAGGCTTGGGATCGTTCATTTACGCTGACGCTCGCTTTCAGGACGCTCGCATTCGGGGGATTGGCTTGAAAAGGCTAACACGAATCTGAAGTTGGCGGCTTGATGCTGGATCGAAGGGTCAACATGGTATCCTAATACCAGCAGCTGCGTCTTCTTCCGATTGGATCGATTCCCGCAGTTCCCTAAACATCATGATTTCAGTTGGCAATGTTTCCATGCGCTACGGCGCAAAAGTTCTATTTGATGAAGTCTCCACCGGATTCTTTCCGGGGAAGCGCTACGGCCTTACCGGCCCCAACGGCGCGGGTAAATCCACATTCATGAAGCTCCTGACCGGCGAACTTGAGCCGCAGAAGGGAACCGTGGTTCGTCCGCGCAAGATTGGCGTCTTAAGCCAGGATCAGTTCGCTTTCGATAAGTATCGCGTCATCGACGCGGTCATCATGGGCAACAAGCGATTGTGGGCCGCGTTGGAAGAACGCGAAATTATCTATGCGAAAGCAGAGATGACCGATGCGGACGGCATGAAGCTCGGCGAGCTCGAAGGCATTGTCGGCGAAGAAGACGGCTACACTGCCGAGAGCGACGCCGCGATTCTGCTGCAAGGGCTCGACATCCCCGATGAGCAGCATGAGCGTCTCATGTCGGAGTTACCCGGCGGACAAAAAGTTCGCGTGCTGCTGGCCCAGGCCTTGTTCGGACATCCGCAAGCGCTGCTGCTCGACGAACCTACGAACAACCTCGATCTCGACTCGATCCACTGGCTAAAGAATTTTCTTAATCAATATGAAGGCGTGCTGATCGTGATTTCGCACGATCGCCACTTCTTAAACGGCATTTGCACCCACATTGCCGACATTGATTACGAGACCATCATCACTTACACCGGCACGTATGACGACATGGTCGTCGCGAAGACGCAGATCCGTTCGCAGATCGAGTCGCAAAATGCGCAACGCGAAAAGAAGATTGATCAGTTGAACGAGTTCATCGCGCGCTTCGCCGCCGGAACCCGCTCCAGTCAGGTGCAGTCGCGGCGCAAGGAAGTTGAGCGATTACAGGTTACCGAACTGGCGCGCTCGAACATTCAGCGTCCTTACCTGAAGTTCGAGCAGAAACGCCCTTCAGGCAAACACATTCTCGAGATTGAAGGTCTCAGCAAGTCCTACGGAGACGCCAAAGTTGTTTCCAACTTCACGGCGAGCGTAATTCGCGGAGAAAAAATCGCGCTCATGGGACGCAACGGATCCGGCAAAACAACGCTGGTGAATGCGCTGCTGGCGAATTCACCGACCACATCCGAGTCTGAACTGCGAAAGACCAGTGGCTATGACGGCCCCTTTGTGAATAGTGGAAAGGTCGTCTGGGGTCACGAAGCGGCGGTCGGTTTCTTTCCCCAGGACCACAAAGCCGCAATCGAACCGGGCATCAAGGTTCTGGAGTGGCTCCATCAATGGGACCCCGCGGCTTCGACCGAAGAGATTCGCGGCATCCTGGGGCAAATGTTGTTTCCTCGCGAGGATGCCGACAAGCGCACCGAAATACTTTCCGGTGGCGAAGCGGCTCGGCTGCTCTTCTGCAAACTGATGCTGCAAAAGCCGAACCTGCTCGTCCTAGACGAGCCGACCAATCACTTGGATCTTGAATCGATCAACGCGCTCAACATTTCGCTACAGCGATATGCGGGGACCGTGCTGCTGGTTACGCATGACGAAGATCTGATTGATGAAGTCGCAACCCGGATTTGGCACTTCGAGGGCACCCACGAAATCACCGATTTCAAGGGCGCGTATGGGGAGTATCAGGCAGTTCTCGCGTAATCCAATTTTGTGTTTGTCATCCCGAACGAAGTGAGGGATCTGCAGTTCCGCCGCAAGATGCAGATCCCTCACTTCGTTCGGGACGGCAGATCTTTAATACGTTGGTCCCACTACCTGCCCTGTGCCTCGCTCTGAACGATAGATAGCAGCGGACGTTTTTTTGCTTTCGCCTTCTTCTTTGACGATGTCGATTTCTTGCGGGATTTGCCACCTACAATGTCGGCGACCGATGTACTCTCGAGTATCTTAGCGGCGGCGTCCCGGACCTCCAAAAACACACCGTACAGCGCGCGATGGTCGGGATCGGTGACGATGAGGCTGCGGAGTTGATCGGCGTCGCCGAAGGGTGCGAGCGGGCCGTCCACCAGACGAATAATCTCGCTGAGTTTAATCTCGGCGGGCGCGCGTCGAAGCCGGTAGCCGCCTTTTGCGCCGCGAACGCTCTCCACGATGCGCGCATTCTTGAGTTCAAGGAGGATCAACTCGAGAAATTTTTCTGGCAGGTCGCTGTCCGTGGCTATGTCGCGGATCTTAACCGTTTCCGTGCCATACCGGCGCGCGAGTGTCATGATCGCTTGCAGCGCGTAGAGCCCTTTTTGCGAAATCTTCAATCTTGCATCCTTTCGATTGCCTGCAACGTACTCTATTGCCAGCCCGTGCGGATTGCAACGATGTTGTTGTCAAATTGAGTAAATGTAGTAGCGCAAAATCTTGCGCACAAAGCTACAGGTCTATTTCCACTGGACCACACCCGCCGCCACGCAAGCGTCAAGATAGTCGGCTACCAGACCTATCTTTAGAGGTCCGTATTCAGCCGAAACGGCATCGCGTATCTCGCTTACCGTGCGTTTACCGTTCACAAAGTTGACGATCTCATAAGCATAGAGTTCGGACTGGTCGCGCACATTCAAGAGTTCAGTCGCGTCAGCGTTGATTAGTTGGATTTTTGCGTAACGCTCTTTTCCGAGGCGCGCCAGCAGGACGTTGTCGTTTTGATAGGTGAGCGGACCGAAATCTCCGATACGCATTGGGCACGCGTTTTGCATTAGCGTCGCCGTGCCCATGGTGCGCTGGGTTCCGTCTCTTTTGTTCCGCGACGTTTTGCCTGCGCGTCAAGCGAATGCTGGAAGCCTGCGGCTTGATCCCCCAGCGCTTTCGCTCCGTCTGCATCCGACTGTGCACCGCCTGCTGTGAATTCCACTAAAGAGTGCAGCGCCGCAGTTTCACGCATTAGCGATTGGTTGATAAGATTGCGCGCTTCGTACCACGCGACATCTGCGTCGAGCCGCGGATCGTCCACCAACTGCTGTGCGCTTCCGAACACTTGTGCCAGACGACTCTGTGCCTGTGCAGCCAGGAACGGGAGCAAGGTTGGAAGCTGTTGTGCCGAAACGCTGGCGTAGACATATCCCGACGCCGCTCCCAGAAGTGCCACGCGGCGTAACTTCGTCGCATCGATTTGATCGAGGGTGTCGTGATTGGTGTGGATGTAAATATCTGGCCAATCGCGAAGATAGAGAGACGGGACCGCGACAGTCGAAGAATCGTAGTCATCGTGATCGCTGCCGGCTGAGTAAGGCGTGACATCCGCGATCAATTCATTGCGGGTGCCTTGTCCTCCAGCGCGCGTTTCAACGATACCTTCATCAGCCGATGTCTCTCCTTCTGCATATCCGTTGGCTGCGGCGCGAATTGCATCGAGAAAAGTGGCGCCCACGTCGGTCACAAAACTGGGCAGCGACCACGGTGTTCCGGTGACGTGAAAGACGGATTTGTTCTTGAAGGGATCGCCGCCAACCATATCCATGTGAATATCGGCGCGTAATCGCTGCTTGATTTCTGGATGAGTGGCGAGGAACGCCATCGTTCCCTCGATCTCTGGCCCCCACACAAAGCGCAGCGTGCGCTTCGGGCCTCGCAAGCTTTCCCGAATCGATTAAACGCGCCAGAACGCGAGCGGATTCAAGGATGGTTACGCATCCGCTGCCGTTATCGTTGGCTCCCGGACGTTCGTGATCGAGATGGCAGCTGTACACAATCTCTCCGGCCGCGGGATCAGTGCCGGGAATCGTAGCGGTCACGACTGTCCAGTGGCCGGGTCCAACGGTGGCTTTCACGTGCGCATTCAGGGTGATGGCTTCACCGCCGTGTAAGCGGGACCGCAGTGCTTCCGCAGTCTGGCGAGAGACCATGAAGGCGAACCCGGATGGCTGACGCGCGTCGAGATGACCCCAGCGGACGATGGTGTTATCCAGGCCGGACCATGCAGTAGTTTGGTTCGGCATGTCGCTAACAATGCCGGCAGCGCCGTGCTTTGCGATCGCCAGTTCCTGCACTCGCGCCAAAACGCCATCGGCCAGCACGATCTTGCCGCGCACATCTTTATTTGTGTAATCGGCTTCGTTCGCTCCGTTGCCGACATCGACCAATTCCGTTTCCACGTCGGCGCTGTGACTGTAGTCCGCGAGATGGATTGGATCGGTCTTCCAATCTCCGAGAAGAATATGTTGCGGACGCACTTCCCATAGCCGCGCGTCTTCCACCGTCCATCCGAGATACGAGCGCATCAGTCCGTATTGTTTGACGCCATCGATCGGGAACTGCTCGCTGTGAGCATCGGTAAACCATACTCATGCGCGCGTTGCAATATGAATTGCGCCGCCTGATCGAATTCCGCGGTCGCGGGCACGCGATGCAAAGTGGTCAAGTAGCGCAGGTTTTCGTAGGGAGCGGCGCCGCTGGCCTCGTCTCGCAGGGCCGTCCATTGGGCGGTATTGAGGAAGGGTTGTTGGCCAAAAGCACAAAATGTAGCTAGGACGACAAACGAGCAGATCAAGCGGAAAGTGCGCATAAGTTAACGAGGATAGCACTGAGCGTGGGCAAAACTATGTCCAAAGAACTTGTCATGCTGAGCGAAGCGAAGGACCTGCTTCATCCCCGTGCTGAGAAGAAAGCAGGTCCTTCGCTTCGCTCAGCATGACAAGTCAAACTTGCTTGGAACCAACGGAGGTTGCGGAGCGGAGAATTCGCTACCGCGCCGTCGCCAGCTTCATCGCGTTATCGCCAACCTCGTCATGCGATTCACCTTCGAGACAAACGCGATGCCATAGTTCGAGATTGAGCAACCGCCAGATGCGGTCGTAGTTGTCGCGGTGCTTCGCGCGATGTTCGTCGAACAGTTGTTCGATGGCTTCACGCTGAAAGTATCCGCGATTCAGGCTGCGCGGTTCGAGCAGCATCTCTCGAATCGATTCCAGTCGCGGTCCGGCGAGCCAACCGCTCCACGGGGTCGGAAATCCCAGCTTCGGCCGGTAGAGAATCTCGTGCGGCAACAAGTCTTCCACAGCTTTTTTTAAGATCCGTTTGCCCGCCAGTCCTTTTATTTGGACTTCGCGCGGGATTCGCGTCGCGAACTCTACCAGCACGTGATCGAGGAACGGCACACGGCTTTCGATGGATGCAGCCATGCTCATGTTGTCCTGCTTCATGAGCAACTCCACCAGGTAGGTCTTGATGTCGGTGTAGAGCAGACGTTGCAGCATGTCTCCCGAGGAGTGCTCCCAATAATCGAGGACATTCTTATACGCCGTGCTGGGCGCGGCTTCGCGGGCGAATTCGCTGGTCAGCAACCCGCCCTGTTCCGCCTCGCCGAAAGCGGAAAAGAAATTATCGAAGTAGAAGGACGCCCAGGAGTTTCCATCTTTGGCGAGAAAGGTATGTTCGAGTTTTCGGCGCAGTGTTGCGCCCAGCAGGGAAGAAGTTGCCACTTGATTGCGCAGCCCACTCCGCAGAAAGCCGGGGACCACGCTGCGGTAGGCGCGATCCATGGCTGCGTTTTTTAAAGTGAAGGCATATCGGGTGTATCCCGCCAGGGTTTCATCCGCACCCTCGCCGGTGAGCACCACCGTGACTCTCTCGCGAGCGAGCCGCGCGACGAAATAAAGCGAGATGCTTGACGGCCATACGATGGGTTCATCTTCATGCCAGATCAGGTGCGGAAGCGCGCCAAAGAAATCTTCCTCGCTGACAAATACTTCGTGATGCCGCGACCCGATATGCTCTGAAACCGTGCGTGCGAAGGGCAGTTCGCTGTAAGTCTGCTCGGTGTAGCCGACTGAAAAAGTCTCGACCGGCTCGCGCCGCAGTTTCGTCATCAGCGCTGCCACGGCGCTGGAATCGACGCCGCCGCTCAGGAACACGCCCAGCGGGACGTCGCTCATCAGGTGGCTGTTGACGGCGCCTTCTAATAATTCACGATAACTCTGGACGTAGTAACTTTCATCGTGTGACTCATGAGATTTGGAAGCATCGAGGTCCCAGTATTGCCGAATGTGAGCCTTGCCATCGAGCCCGATCGTCATCGTATGTCCGGGCATCAACTTGCGGATCCCAGCGTAAAAAGTTTCCTCGCCAGATAGATATCCAAACGCGAGGTATTCCGGCAGCGCCGGCCGGTTGAACTCAGGACGTATGCCGCCGTGCGCGAAGAGCACTTTGATTTCTGACCCGAACAGCAGTCGTTCGGGCGTCAGCTTGTAGTACAGCGGCTTGATGCCCAGACGGTCGCGCGCGATGAAGAGCGATTTCGTATTGCGATTCCAGATGGCGAAGGCGAACATTCCGCGCAGATGCTTTACACAATCTTCGCCGTATTCTTCGTAAAGATGAATGATGTCTTCGGTATCGCTGTGTGTACTGTAACGGTGGCCGCGCGCGATGAGTTGCTCGCGCAAGGCGAGATGGTTGTAGATTTCTCCATTGAATACGATCCATAGCGACCCATCTTCATTTGTAATTGGTTGATGTCCGCCGGCAACGTCAACAATGCTTAGACGGCGCATGCCGATGCCAAGCGGACCGTCGGCGTAAAAACCCTCGTCATCGGGACCGCGATGGGTGATGACATCGCACATCGAGCGCAGAGCAGCAGTGCTAGCCCGCGCATCACGTTTGAATTCAAGAATTCCAGCGATCCCGCACATTTAGTGTTTCTCCGCGTAACTGGACGCATCACGGTTCAAGTCTGCCGTCGAGCGCGAGTTGGCCGGCACCGTGCCGCCCGTTAGCTGTTCAAACAATGCTGTGACAGAAAGTTCATTCGGAACGGAGCTGCGCTCAGCATCCTGTCTGCGCCATTCAAAAAATGTGGATGGCCGCGGCGCCTTTAGCAGGGACTGACCTTGCCAGGCAACATGTGTCCCGCCGATCACAATCAGATGACTGAGTTGCTGCTCTTCGGTGCGGCAGTAGAGCACTTGCGCGTCCGAAGACCACGCGCCGGAACTCCACCCATCGTCGCCGAGAGCGAAAAAGAATTCGTGATTTTGGCCGCCATAGTCGAGTTCATAGACCTGAACCGACGCTTGCGCCGTGCTGGTCATGCGCGGCTCGGAGTGCAGCTCACTTGCCTGCCGGATTGCGCCCGCGTGTGATATCAGCGCTGTCGCCGTCTCTGCCGGCAGCATTATCCGAGCGTGGCACCGCACCAGCGGCGCAGACTGGAGCATGCCATAAGCCGACGAAAGCGTAGTTTGACTAACTTCTGGCCGCGAATGCCAGACCGTTTCTTCGGGCATGATGAGGGTAAGCTTCGCTTCGTCCGATGTGGCGCCGACCCTGCCGACTTCTACACGTTGCGGGCTCAGCCATTTGAACTTCGAGATCCGGAGCGAAGTGCCAACGTATCTCCAATTCGTGTTCCGCGTGACCGAGCGCAACATCTCGCACCAGCCAAATGCCATCCGCTATCTGTAGCACGTGCCGGCGATGCGCAACCGGATTCGCCAGCCGTGCGTATCCGTTGTGGCTGCCTGCAAAATACGTAAATGTTTTTCCGGCGATGAAGGTTTCCGCAACTGTGGCCGGAATGTGGGTCCACGAAAACGGTTCATCCGCAATCGCCTGGTCCACGCCATCAACGCGCATGGTATTGTGGGCGCCGGTGCCGCGGAGTGTGTTCCGATCCGCCGGATCCTGCGAAATGTAAACGCCGCTTCCGGAGTCCACCAGCCAGCGGCGTCCATCCATCGTGAAGCGCAGGCTGAGAGCGTCGGCGTGCCCATGCCCGGAGCGGCCCACACCTTGCGGACCAGCATCCACAACCATCGCCTGAGGGTATGGTTGCGAATCCGCCAGCACATAGAGGCCGCCGTCAGGAAAAGCGATTGACTGCGCAACCGAACCCGTTTCCGTCTGGGAAAGTTTTTCGACAGCTTGATTTCCAAACAGCCAGATTGCTTCCTCCGTCAGCCGTGCTGCGGAAAACTGCCGCGAGTAGGTCAACGCTCCGAGGGCTAGAGGGTCGGTCATGTGCTCCGTCTGATTGCGACGCGGATTGAACAACCGCCCGCCATCGTCATCCCCGAAGCCTTCGGCTGGTCCAGCTTGCGCGAGTGCCGCGACTACATCCAGCATTCGTCCCAGCACCCCGTCATACGCCGGTGGAATTTCTATTCCATTCCGAGCTGCAAGCAGCCGCGCATATAAAAAGAAGTCGAGCGCGTAAACGTGGTAATGCAACGATTGCTCAAAGTAAACGCCATCCGGACGCACCTGACGTCCCGCTTCGTGCAGCACAATCTCCCACCCGGACTTCTTCCAATGTGCCGCCCCTGGCATTTGCGGATACAAAGTGCCGAGGAAAAACAGGGCAACCGCTTCTCCCAGCAAGTGGGTGTTGGGAGAAAAATAAGTAGATAGATAACGCTCAATGTAACGGCCCTGAAATGCCAGCGCCGGCAACAGTTCTGAGCGAAATTCCGAGTAGAGCTCCGGGCGAAGTCGGGCGGACTCAGCTGCTCCTGCAAGTAACTGGTCAACCCAGATCCACGACAAACTGCGGAAGGCAACCTCCAAAGAACTTCCCCAGTTGATCCCCAACGGATACGGATTGGCCTTGATCCAACTACGCCACTGTGCCACCAGTTCACGAACGTACTTTTCATCTCCGCTCAGCCGTGCAGCCTTGGCGAGCGTCACAAGATGCTGGTGACGGTTCAACTCCCACGTGATCTTGTGGTCGCCGACCACGGCGAAATCGAGAAAGGGAATTTTGAACCACGGATCCATCGGCGCACGCTTGCCATGCACCGGATCGAGATTCCAGTCGATCTCCCTTGTCGTTGTCCTTCAGGCTGAAGTTGAGGTTTTCGTACCCGAGGAGGCGAAAACGATGCCGGCAAATCTCCTCCGCTTCTCGCAGAATGTTGGCGGCTTCGCCGGGCAGATGCTGGCGCAATAACTCCGCGCGACCGGCGCCTTCGGAATCGGCAAAAAAGAACTGTCCCGGCGGCGCGGACAGACTCGTTCGCAATGTCGCCCCGCCGTTCCGGAACCCTATTCTGTGCATGAGCAGATCGCGGCGCTTATGCAGCTCCTGTCCTGCGCGTACACGCACCTCTTCCCAGTCCATTTGGGATACGCGGGCCAGCTTGTTTTGCCATCCAGAAGCCACGGTTGCCCTTATCTTACATGCTGAAAAGGCCGCCTCTAACCCACTGGTTACTCTCGATACCCTGGGCAGTTTCTAGTCCTGACCGGAGGTAGCCCCGGCGCGGTACGATTAAGGTTGTGGCAATTGGATTGGCGGGAATTCCGCCGGCATCGGGGAAGTTTGCCCATTATTGCTCGGCTCCGCACAGACTTGAAGTGCTTGTTAAGGATGCTTTGTAAGAATTTGAAAACAAGTATGTTGCGATGTGGGCTGCGTTTTAATTGATGCCACTTTAAGGAAGCGGATCGCTGTCGCTCAATTTGGGGTTGGTATAGTTCGAAGTAGAGAAATAACGCCGATCAAGCAGTCGCCAAAGAATCGATTGCCAGGAGAATCGCTTGGGCTTGTCCGTTAGCATTTTTGGGTTGGGATACGTTGGCTCCGTCTCGGCCGCGTGCTTTGCTTCCATGGGCCACAAGGTCACGGGCGTCGACGTGAGCCGCGCCAAAGTCGAGATGATGGGCTCGGGCCGCACTCCGATCGTCGAAGCCCGCATGAGCGAAATGGTCGCCGAGGCGCACCGCGCCGGACTGTTGCAGGCGACTACGGACGCCACCACCGCTGTGCTGAATTCTGAAGTGTCGTTTGTCTGCGTCGGAACGCCGAGCCTGAAAAACGGCAAGCTCGATCTCAGCCACATCGAGCACGTGGCCCGCGAAATCGGCGCTGCTATCCGCCAGAAAAAATCTCCGCACGTTTTTGTGCTGCGCAGCACAGTGCTCGCCGGAACTACAGAGACGGTGGTGCTCCCGATTCTCGAAAAGGAAAGCGGCAAGAAGTGCGGGCAGGATTTCACCGTTTGCTACAACCCCGAGTTCATGCGCGAAGGCAGCGCTGTTGCAGATTTTCTGAACCCTCCTTATACGATTCTCGGAGCCAGTGACACGCAGCACCTGGCGCCGCTGCGCGAACTTTACAAAGACACTCCCGGCACTCTTTACGAAACGACGATTCCGGTCGCTGAGATGGTCAAGTATTTCTCCAACTGCTATCACGCGCTGAAAGTCGGCTTTGCCAATGAGATGGGAACGATGTGCAAGCATCTCGGCGTCGATGCTCACGCAGTGACTAAGATTTTTACCTCCGATACGAAGCTGAACATTTCTCCTGCATATCTTTCTCCGGGCTTCGCCTTCGGCGGTTCCTGTCTTCCAAAAGATTTGCGCGCGATCACCTACAAGGCCAAAGAGCTCGACCTCAAATTGCCGCTGCTTGAATCCCTGATGCCGAGTAACGCTGAACACGTCGATCGCGCCGTCGAAATGGTGATGGATACAGGCAAGAAGAAAATTGCGCAACTCGGATTGAGCTTCAAAGCCGGCACCGATGATCTGCGCGAGAGTCCGCAGGTGCAGTTGATCAAACGCCTGATGGGCGAGGGCCTCGACGTAAAGATTTGGGATGAGGATGTTTCTCTCGGGCGACTGGCGGGCTCGAATCGCCAGTACATCGAAGAAGTGATTCCTCACATCGGATCGGTGCTCACAGACGATCTGGAAAGCGTCTTGAAGACCGCTGAAGTTGTGATCCTTGGTAACAAGTCGGCGAGCAAAGATCGGCTTGCCAAGTACCTTCGGCCGGAACAGATCGTGATTGATCTTATCCATTTGGATAAAACGCGGCGTCCCGAAGGCGCCCGGACGTATGAAGGGATTTGCTGGTGAGACCTTGCACGGATTTATTGTGACGTTCGCGATGTTGGAAAACGAATGAAGTTCCACTCGATCGACATCAAGTCCGCAGACTGGAAGCGACTCGACGGTTTCGCAGATCGCACCGTCTTTCAGACGCGTGAGTGGGTCCAGTTCGTGGCCGAAGCGCAAAACGCCTTGCCCGTGCTGGCCGAATTACGTGAAAAAAACGATGTCCTTGGCTATTTCACAGGCCTCACCATCTCGAAGTTCGGCATGAAGGTTCTGGGCAGTTCTTTCCCCGGCTGGACGACTCCTTACATCGGATTCAATCTCAATCCCGGAGTTCCGCGTCGAACCGCCCTCGAAGCCCTGGAGAAGTTTGCCTGGGACCATCTCAAGTGCCTGCATCTCGAGGTCTCTGATCCCAACTTCAATTTTGATGACGGAGAGGCCGCAGGACTTAAGACCGAATACTACGCGTCTTATCGTACCGATCTAACGCGTTCGGAAGAAGAGCTGTTTAACGCCATGGAAAGCGCCTGCCGCCGCTGTATTCGCAAGGCCGAAAAAGGCGGCCTTAAGATTGAAGAGGCGCACGACCTGGCTTTTGCCGACGAATATTACGAACAGCTTAGAGACGTTTTTGCCAAACAGTCGCTTGTGCCCACATATTCCGTGGAGCGTGTCCGGGCGTTGGTTCGAAACGTAGAGCCCGGCGGCAACATCTTGCTGCTGCGGGCCCGTAATCCGGAAGGCAAGTGCATCGCCACCGGAATCTATCCCGGCTTCAATCAGATCGCTGAATTCTGGGGCAACGCCAGCTTTCGCTCTCATCAAAGCCTGCGTCCAAACGAAGCCTGTCATTGGTACGCCATGCGCTATTGGAAAGCGCGCGGGATCTCGGTTTTCGATTGGGGCGGCGAAGGTGCTTACAAAGAAAAATACGGTTGCACGCCGCATCGCGTGCCCTGGTTCACCAAGTCTCGATATCAAATCGTAGGGACGTTGCGCAACGAGGCAAAAAATATGTTTGCGCGCAAACAAAAATTTCTCGGATGGCTGCAAGGTAATCGCTCCGCTGCCGATCGCAGTGTGGCGGAAGAATAAAGGAAGGGAAGCATCCATGGCTTTTCTGGTTCGCAGAGCATTCCGGCATTTGTCGCGGGTTCACGACGTGCTGTTTCGCCGCACGCTGCTCGAGCGCGAAATCACCATCTTCGACGATGACGTTTTTCTCACTTCGTATCCGCGCTCCGGTAACACCTGGACACGTTTCCTGGTCGGCAATTTCGTCAATCCCAACGAACCGGTAACTTTCCTCAATGTCGAACGCCTGGTTCCCGATATGTACAAGACGGCCGATTGGGTGCTGCGGGGACTACCGCGGCCGCGCGTGCTCAAGAGTCACGAATGTTTTGATGCCCGTTACCGCCGCGTTATCTACATCGTGCGCGATCCGCGGGACGTAGCCATTTCGAATTATCACTGGGAGATGAAACTACGTTCGATTCCTGAGGGCTGTCCCATTGAAGAATTCGTTCCTCGTTGGATGGATGGCAACTTCTGGCGCCGCATCGGCTCCTGGGCCGATCACGTCAATAGCTGGCTGGCCACGCGCCAGGGACACGAGAGCTTTATCCTCATGCGTTATGAAGATTTGCAGGAGAATCAAGCGCGCGAACTGGCGCGCGTAGCCCAGTTCATGGGTCTCGCTGCCGATTCAGGACGTATCAACCAAGCCATCGAACGAAGTTCCGCCGCGAACATGCGGAAAATGGAAGAGACGCAAGGCAAGAAGTGGGTCGCCACATTCCACACTCGCAGCGATAAGCCTTTCGTTCGCAAAGCGTCATCCGGAGGATGGCAAGCCATTCTGCCGGCGAAAACCGTTACCCACATGGAGTCCCATTGGGGGCCTCTCATGAAGCAGCTGGGTTACAAACTCTCGACCGAGATTAAGAAAGAAGTAGCAGAAGTCACGCACGCGACTTAGTGCTGCAACTCATCCGCCGGGCAGCGAAGTGACAAGCGAGAACAATTACTTCGCCACGCTTTGTATCAGCGATTGCACACCATTCCAGGCAATCTGCACACCGATGCACAGCAGAATAAATGCAATCACCCGCAAGATTCCGTGGACGGTTTGTGGTGAGACTTTCTGAGTGATCTTCGGTGCGTACCGATAGCTAACAAATACAGTCAAGCTCAGCACAACCACCGCCAGCAGGATCCCCAGATGCGCAAAGATGTTGTTGAGAACATTTTTCTGCGATGCATGTGCCGACAACGTGAGCATGACAACGATGCATCCGGGGCCTGCCGTCACCGGGAAAGTGAAGGGGAAAAATACTTTCTCCTCTAGGGAGCGGAAGTCGGTCGCAGCGACGTCTGACTTCTCAGGATGTGGACCGGCATCCTTCTGGTTTAGCAGTCCCCAGCCCATTGCCGCCAGAACAAAACCACCCGCAACCTGGACTACCGGAAGAGAGATACCGAAGAAATTCAATAGGCCCGCACCAACAAATTCCACGATCAGCAGGAAGAGGGTGGTCCTTACGGCAATCTTCCCGGCGAGGCTGCGGAATTCGTCCGCCGGGGCGATTCCAACCAATCCCAGAAATACCAACGCCGAGCCCAGTGGATTGACGAGCGGCAAAAGGGCGCTGAACGCCAGCGCGAAGTATCTCAGGACGACCATCATTTCGGGATCTGTGCTCCGAGGTTATGCCGGGAGGGCATGATTGACGGGAATAGCATAGCATCGGCGAGCGCGCTTAGAAATTTCCTGGCAGTCCGTCTCCGTCAGCGCGCGTGAAATGCATCCGTGGCCGCGCCTCTTCGAATGGAGCCAGCAATTCCGACAATTTCTTTGAAGCAGCGAAAAGAAAATTGGATGGTCCAGATAGATAACCGCCATCTTTAAACGCCGCGCCCCATGCCTGGTGACTCTGATTGCTGAGAATCAGGTCGAAGCCCCCACGTTCTAGCGCCTGTGTGGCGCATTGCACCACCGAAAACAATTTCCCTGGAAGCGCGAAGCAATCGACTACCGACCCGACGCGCATGTTGCCGTACTTGGCGTCCTTTCGGCGCTCACCGACCACTGCCCATCCAGTCACCATGCCGTTGCGTTTTACGAGAATACGCCTGAGATGGGTTTGCGCGGGAGGATACAAAATGCGGAAAGCTTCCGCATCGCGGACGGCCGTGAGCGAGCAAGTCTGCCGCGCTTGTTCCCAGACAGATTGCAAATCTGCCGCACCGTCACCCTCGAAACTCGCAATCTCATTGCACTCAATACCTGCCGATCGTGGAGCTCGGAGAGTACGGTAGGTTTGAAAAAGCTTCGAGCCGACCCATCCTGCGCCGCTGTATGCTGCGAGATCGAGCAGAAAATTCCGCGCGGGAGACGTGCGTACAGTTTGCATGTTTCTGAGAAAGCGCGAAGGGTTCACGACCCGAAAGAAAAACGGCACCGGGCAATGCGCCCATCCCAGCCGGACCAGCATTTGCGGCAAGGGATTCTCGTATCCTCCCATGCCCAGGCAATAGAGCAGCGGTGCGCGCTGCATCGCGTCGCGGAGTAGCAGCGTGCCTACGATGGCATGAGCTTTATTAACGATGCCCTCGGAGAGCGGATGGTGATAGTAGCCGATAGAGCGAATCTGTCCGTCCGGAAAAAGGAAATCCTGAGTCTTGAGTGCGTATCCGCCGCGCACAATTCCGCCATCGAGGGCCACGAAAAATTCGTTGTAGATGCGGGAGTCTGCAAAACGCGGCAGCCAGCGTGGCTCGGCATAGCGATAGAACACCATGTTCTCGTCCTGGCCCGCCTGCCGGAGGCGCTGATTGAACTCCGCCACCGCGGGTTCGTGCTCGGGACGATAGGGTTGGATGACGATGGCCATGGATGGTGGTGACGAATTTTCATGTTGTCATCCTGAGCGAAGCGAAGGACCTCATGCGTCCCAGCACTGGGGCAAATACATGAGATCCTTCGCTCTTCTCAGGATGACAAATCTTAGGGATTGTAGCTCCATCGTTCGGCCGTTACTGCGGATTGCCGGACGCTTGGGCTTTAGCCGGCTCGGGGACGCCCATGCGTCCCTTATCGGCGATGCGGGCGAGCGGAGTATCCGATTTCAGCCAAATTTTGAAGTCGAAATATAAGGGATACAGAAAATTCATGAAACGCACAGGCAATGACGAATGCCGCTCTGCTGGCGGCGTTTCCAGTGTGTATCCAGTATCGACGAGCACGTCGCCGAGGCTCGACTCCACGTCGCGAACCTGAGCGGCAGTGAACATGCGTTTCCAGCGGCCGATGGTGGCGGCTTCCGTCTCTTTACCGTCGCCGCGAAACGAAGAATTCGGATTGTTCACTGATCCCAGGGCAACTTGCTGAATGCGATCATAGTCCAGATCCTGATCAATGAACTTGCCGATGCGCGCCAGCGTCTCGCGCGGATTCTGCACGACGTCCTCGTAATGGACTTCCATGTAATCCGCGCCCAGGGTCTTGCCGTGGCGTCGGCCCTTGCTTACCATCCATCGCCAATAAATTGCGGGGACGAGACATGCTCGGGCGCGGTCCCAGGGCAGCGGACGAATCCAGCCGATGCGGTGCAGGGAAGCGGTTACATCTCTGCCATCGCGAATAATGTGGACTACCAGCGCATCGGGAATCACTTTTTTAATCAACGGAAGATAAAGCAAGTGCAGCGGAGTACATTCGGCCCACCGCTCGACGCCTTGCTTGCGGGCAACGGCTTCCATCACAATGCGCAGAAAGTCGCCGGCATTGCGGCAGTCTTTCATGACGCGCGCGTCGATATCCTGGGGATCGAGTCCGGTGCGCTGAAACAACATGCTCGTGTAATAGGCGTCGAGCAATTGACGGCGGTTACTGCGATGTGCGAGGTTGCCGAAACGCAAGCCGAGCAGGTTGAAGGCGTTACTCTCCGCGTGATAGACAGCGAAACCCCCAGCAGAAAGAAGCGTGTGATACAGAAGCTTGGTTCCGGAGCGTCCGCAGCCCAGCACAAAGACGGGCGCCCTGGAGCGTGGGCTGGGCGCCACGCCTTGAGTTGTCGAACGATTTTCGATGAGGGCGTTTTCCATGACTCGGGAATCCATGACGTCTGCAAACGCGACCTTAGGACCGCACTGACTCCACCACCTGCACCGGTTCTTCTTCCAGTTCAAGCGCGGACATGCTGGCTAGCCGGCCGACGGGCGTATGTTGTTTCAGCCACAACTTGCCGCCAAGAAAGCCGGGATACATGCCGCGCATCCACGATTGCCGCAAACTTCGACGGCGTTCGGTCGCGGGTAGCGACAATTCGTAGCCATTTTCCCGCAGGCATTCGCCAACGCTCGCTTCGATCGCAGCGACATCCTCATGCGCCAGCCGTTCTTTCCAGCGGCCCAGCGGATTAAGTTTCTCTTTTGCGCCCTCTTCACGAAACGAGGAATTCGTTTCCGACAAGCGGCCCAATCCTGCGCGCTGAATACGATCGTAGTCCAAATCGTGATCGAGAAAAATGCCGAGTTTTCCCAGCGTTTCGTACGGATCGGTAATCAGATCCTCATAACGGATCTCGATATAGTCGGCAGGGAAGTTGCTGCCATGAGCGCGACCCTGATGAATCATCCACTCCCAATACAGCGACGTGGCGACCAGGCTATCGGTTTGGCCGCGATCCCAGGGAAGAGGAGTAAAACCGCCCATCTTCTTGAGCGAGAGCGCAATATCGCGCCCGTCGCGGATGATATGCACGAACAGAGCGTTGGGAATATCGCGCTTCACTTTTTCGACGTGCAGTACATTATCGGGATCGTATACTGCCCACCGTTGCGCCTGCTGCGCCTGCGCCACCGAATCCATGACAACGCGGATAAAGTCTCCGCCATTGCGGCATTCGTTGAGGATGCGTTCCGACAACTGCTCGGCATCGAGCCCGGTGCGCCGGAAACCCTTACTTCGCAGCCAAGTCTCAAGAATCTTTTCGCGGCTTGCCCGGCTCGACATAGGGCCGAAGCGGGGAATCAGGATCTTGTAAATGGGCAGGAATCCGCGATAGATGGCAAATCCGCCGGAAGATAACAGCATGTCATAAAGCAGGTTCGTTCCAGAGCGATGGCAGCCCATCACAAAGACAGGAGCATGCTTCCGATCGCTTGCGTTGGCGGTGGACACCCTAAAAAAATCTTACCATGCAGGGGAGCCTGGAGCGTTTGAAACCCTTGTTAAAACAGGGGTTACCGAAGTCACCTTAGAGTTTGACGGTGTCAGGGTTCATCGACGCGAAGATGCCATCCGTGGCTGCCTTTTTCCACCCAAACCAGCGACCCAGTCTCGGGACCGCCGCGCACAGGTATCTGGGCTCTGTCGTCGTTCTGAAGAAGGGCTGGGGTTGCTAGAAGATTGCGCACGTGCGTCACGGCGACAATGCACTTCGTCGAGCGGGCAGCGATTTCGAGCAGGTCTTTGAGTCCTTGTAGATATCGGTCACAGAATTGAAGGAAAGGCTCGCCTCCGGGCGCAGGCACACCCGGATCAAGTTCCAGCTTCGTCAGTAGGGGCAGAACTTCCTTTACTCGCTGTCCCGCCAGAGTGCCGAGGTTCCAGGGGCGCAGACCGGAAGTATGCGTGACCGGCGCTCGCGTGGTTCTGACCACAGCTTCCGCGGTCTGGCGCGCCCGGTAGAGGTCGGAGGAGTAGATGTGTTCGACTGGATATTGCGCTAGCCGTCGAGCCGTATCCTCGGCCTCCAGCAAACCCTGCTCGTTAAGCGGAATATCCATCCAGCCGCGCAGTCTTTCCTCGTTGTCCGACGAGTTAAGAACGGTTTTCCCGTGGCGCACCAATATCAGCCTCCCCATTGATTGTTAGACTCCTGTTGGAAGACCTTGTTGCTTTGAGTAAATAGCAAAACCCCGAATGCTCTTGGAAAAAACATTCGGGGTCTCAGTGCGCCTGCGCCACGGATGCAAGGCCTACTTCGGCATCACTTCGTGCGCCAATTTACTGGCTATCACTTCGCGCAGATCGTTGCGCTTCTTACCCGCTTCGATCATGGCTTCTCTGGATCCGTAATGCTTCGCGGCGATGGTTGCGGTTCTGGCGTCACTCTGGTCAAGCGCTGCCCAGTTCGGAAACATCAGCCCCACCGCGACGTCCCAGTCTTGCGGGTGATCGGTGGTCACGTTGGTCCAGACTTTGTAGTCGGAGAGAATGCCTTCCTTTTTGATGGCATCGTAGGTCGGCTTCACGTGTTCGCGAAAGTCCTTCCAGAACGGCTCCGATTGGCCAGGTTTGATGTGGTAGTACACAACACGCCAGATCGGTCCGTTATCGTAGTTCGGATTCTGCGCCAAGGTGGGAAGTGCGGTTAACAGCGTAACGACGAACAGAGTCGCCAAAAGAACTTTTCTCATTTTGCCTCCTGTCATTAGTGGGACGGTTCGGACTAAGTTCGGACTAGGTCCCCACTGAACGACGCGGAAGCGTATCACCTCGAGCGGCGGCTTACAATCTTGGCGATCGAGTTTCGTAAAATCATGTCTCGTAAAATCAGGCGCGTTACTCCACCCCGGCAATCGCCGCTTCAATCGCGTCAATATCAGCTCCCAGGTCGCGTCCGTCGGACCCGGCACCAGCTCCAGGCGATGCCTTCGAACAGCCAGCCCCTTTTGCATTGCAGAGCCGCGCGTCTTTGGCGATTGTGTCTTTCAGGTCGCGGATGCCAGCTGCTCCCGGTGAATCCACGGTGAAGTTGCCCTTGGGGAATGATCCGCGCCCGCCGATGATCAGGTTCTTCTCGAATTTATAGGGATCAAAGCACGCTTGCAGTACGGCTTCTCCGCCGAGCATCTGGTTCTTGGAGGCGCAACTATCAGGCCCTCCGCCAGCCGTAGCGATCGGCGGGCGACGATCTCCAATGGAAAACACGCTGTTCGTGATTGAGAAATTCACCAGCTTCGCTCCGGGATTCAGGATCGTAAGCAGGCTGCCAGTGACGAACGCTGTCACGTGATCAATCTGAACGTCATGGATCGGCGGCTGCCACGAGACCAGCATCAGGAAGCTGCCGCCGCCCTTGTAGTCCTTGTCATGCAAGTCGTCGGCGAAGAGGTCGTGGATGCTGTAGCGTCCGCCGTCTGCAGCCGCACCGCCGGTCTTTGAAAGGGAGTCGCTGATCTGCATCACCCCGCCAACATTGTGAATCCGGTTATAGCGGATGGTGATATCGTTCACGCGGCAAATGGGGCACTCGCTGGCTTGGCTTCTGGGGCTGAGCAGAAGGGAGAATCCGGTCTGGCTGTATCCTCCCCAGGTATTTTCCAGCAGATTGGCTTCCACCAACACCCGGATCGCACTCTTGAACTCCAGATTGTTCTTCACGATGTAAGGTTGTCCGGAAGCGGTTGGCGTGTAGCCGGGCTGGCCTTCCTTCCACAACATCGGACGAAATAGATGATTACGCCGGATCTCGATGTCGGTTGGTACCTGCGTCGCGGCGCTTCCCCCAAACAAGATGTTCTCCGTGCTTGCCTCGACGAAATTGTTGTAAATCTTGAGGGTGGAGATTTGTTCATCGCCCTTGCCGCCACCAATGCCGGTCGCGTCAGTGCATTTTCCGGTGCGCGATATGCAATTCAGGCCGCTGATATAGGAATTGATGATCGCGATCATGTGCGCGCCGTCGAACATCCCAATGCCGTGGGCTACTTCCTTGCCTTCGGCAGGGTGTACCCAGTTGCGATCGAAGATGATGTGATCGCCGTGCTCTGCTGTCACGATCCGCCCAATGTCGGAGTCGGGAGAGGTAGTCCACTCGATTCCAATGAAGCGAACGTGATCCCCTGCGGCCACGCCTGAAGGACGCCTTACCACAATCGTCGCCAGTAATTTAGCGGGTCCACCAGCGGGTTGGGCGTACGCGGGTCGTCCGGGGAGGCTTGCCACTCCGCCCCACGCAGGAGAGATACGCGTGCCTTCAGGAGGAAGTTTGGAGTCAGGCGTGTCGGTTCGCACGGTAATGTAGTGCTGGTCGTCGCATTTCTTCGCAGGCAGCGCGTTCACTTCGAAACTGGCTCCGGCGGGCAACAGCAGTGTGTCTCCACACTTGGCGTCTTCAAGGGCGCTGGCCAGAGCGGTTTTCGCGGAGACATGAATCTGCTTTCCCGCCGATGGTGTGCCGTCAAGCGCAGTGTAGTAACAAGTCTTCGGGAGTTCGGCGACACCGTCCTTGGCTCCGAATTGGGCCACATTACCCTTGCCGCAGTACGCATTCTCAGTGATGGGAGGCGCAGCAGCGGTTGCCGATAGTGCGGATGCAACCACCAAAGCTGAGACCAGGCACGCCAGGGCAGAAAGGGAGCGGAAGGATCGCAAAAGACGCGGAGCCATTTTGGTATTTCTCCTATATATCGCACGCCCCGCGCATGCACCAGCAATCACCGCGGAGAGAACCTAGGTCCACAGTGTATGGGATGCCGGGATCATAGCACGAGGCCAGATGGAACAATTTCAGAGCTACCGGTGACCTGACATCAAAAGGGAGAGGGTCCGCGGCGAACCGCGGACCCCGATTAACTGAGACAACCATCCGTAAAGCGAAAGTTACTCGACGTTGGCCAACGCTGCAGCAAGCCCGACAATGTCAGCCCCGAGATCCTTTCCATCCGTGCCCTTGTTCCGGTAGATGCTTACGGACTCGAGCTCGTAGTTTCCGCCATTACCATTGTTGTAGTTGGCGAATTCAACAGCCGCAGTATTCGGGGGAAACATGTTGTTCGAAGGCCAGGTTGACGGAGGGAACGATGCCGGTGTCGCCACCAGAGCATTGTTCGAGAAGGTAAAGGTCTTGAAGCATTTCGCGATGCTTGTGATCGGCACGTCTCCATAGGCGCAACCGGTAGGCCCGCCTCCTGTGCTCCAGATTGGATAGCGACCGGTGCTCACCATATTGTTGGTGAAGACCAATCCATACATGAGCGCAGTCTTGGACAGGTTGCCCATGATGATCAAGTGGGCTCCTGGATCCGGGAACGCGGTGACGTGATTGATGGTGATGGTGTTAAGCGGGTTGACGGACCATGCGTTCATGATTTCGAATCCGCTGCCCCCACCGTCATATTTGCTGCTTAGATCATCAAGCACGACGTCGTGAATGCTCCAGCGTGCACCGGCCAGCGCGGCTGCTCCGTTCTTGCCGTTGCCGGATATGTCGGTCGCCAATTGCATTCCGCCTCCCGCATGTGAGACGTGTACATAGCGGATGGTCACGTCGGTTACCTGGCACAACGGACAAACGTTCGTGCCTTGTTGCGTGTGTTGATTTTTCGGACTGAGCAGAATGCCGTAACCGGTTTGGCTGAAGCCGCCCCAGTTGTTTTCCATGAGGTTGGAGTCAATCAGCACGCGAACCGCATTCTTGAGTTCGAGGTGATTCTTGACGACAAACGGTTTGCCGTCCGCTCCACCGACAAAATTCGGATTGCCCGGCATCCACTGCCAGGGTTTCCAGAAATGGTTGCCGATGATTTGGATATCAGCGGGGGTGAACGTGGCTGGTCCGCCGCCGAATAGAATCGACTCGCTCGACGCTTCCAGGAAGTTATCCTGAATCTTAAAGGGACCGTCCTGGGTATCGCTGACTCCACCGGAAATCGCGTGAGCATCGGTGCAAGTCCCACTCACCGAAATGCAATGGAAGTCGCTGAAATAGGAGTCTACGACTGCCGCATTGGTAACGCTGCTCAGGTTTACGCCGGCATGAGTTTCGTCTTGCGGAGCCCCGTGCAGCCATGAACGATCGACCACCAGGTGATCTACGGTGCCTTTGCCCGACATCAGGCGCGCTGGCCCCGGAGCGCTGGCGGGACGAGTGATCTCCAGACCGATGAAGCGGTAGTAATTGGCACCGTCGTCGAACTGGAACGGACCATCGCCTGCCGTTGCAATCTGAACTTTCGCCATTACGTTCTGCGGATTGGCACAGCTGTAAGCCGGCCGCCCCACGAGAGACGCGACCCCGGCATAGCAGGGCGTGGCTCGTTGCCCTTCCGCAGGCAGGGCGCTGTCGGGAGAACTGGTTCGAACGATGATCCAATGGCCGTCATCGCAATTTTTCGCCGGAATGTGAAATTTACCGGTGAAGGTTGCGCCCGCTTGAAGCTGGATTGTGTCGCCACAGTGCGCGCTGGCCAAAGCCGATTGCAGATCGCCGCCCGCGTTCACACTGATGACAGATCCGGGTGCTGGCGTGTCGGCCATCGAACTGGCCACGGTTACACGGGGAAGTTCCGCGGGCCCATCGAAATTGCCCCCGGAGGTTACGGCGATGCTGAGACTGCTGCTTGCTGTCTTTCCCGTTGCATCCGTCACTGTCGCCGTAAAGCTAAACGTGCCCGGTGCATTCGGTACCCCGGCAAGATTTCCATTTCCATTCGGCGTAATTCCTGGAGGAGTTCCGGCGGAAATGCTCCAGGCATAAGGCGTGGTACCGCCAGTCGCGCTCAGCACTTCGTTATAGGTGTTTCCTTGCTGAGCTTGAGGAAGACCCGACGTCGTGATTTTTACTGCCTGCGTGTTCGCGGGTTCAATGGTGACAGTCGCGCTGGCCGACTTCGATGTATCCGCTGTGCTGGTCGCGGTGACGACTGCGCTGCTTTGCGCGCTTGCCGTCGGCGCCGTGTATAGGCCATTAGCATCCACCGAGCCGGTTGTCGCCGTCCACGTCACGCCGGTGTTGGAGGTTCCGCTGACTGTGGCGGTGAACTGCTGAGTCTGATTCGACGACACGCTTCCGGTGGTCGGAGACACACTGACCTTGATCGTCGTGCTGCCACTGCCAGTGCTGCCGCCGCTGCCGGCAACGGTAACCGAAAACAGGTGGGTGCCAATGTCGAGGTGCGGGGAGTCCGTAACAATCATTTCGAACTCGAACGTGCCGGTTGCCGTCGGCTTACCCGACAGCGTTCCGGTGGTTGGGCTCATGGTGACGCCTGGGGGAAGAGAACCTGTCTTTACCGAAAAATGATATGGGGCGACGCCGCCGGCAACTCCGAACAGCGCACTGTAAGGCTCGTGAACCTTCGCGGCTGGAACAGCGCCGTACAGACTTAGGTTGGTCGGGGTGGCATCGCTCTGCGAACCGGCGGCCTGTGCGACCGTGCCGCAGGATGTGGTCATGAGCGCTACCATGAGCAGCAGCACTACGACGCTCATGCGCTGCACTATTTCGCGTTGTACTATCGCTCGCGGAAATTTTCCGCCACACTTTAAATCGTTTCTTGTTCTATGTATTGCCACTGTTTCAAACATTGCGAGCCTCGACCCTACAAAATTGGGGGACTAGTCGATTGTCCACTCGCTGAATCTATCGGCATGTGGGCACGGTTCCCAGATGTCGGTGGTACATTAGCTACGCATTAGTACATGTGACCTTGGCATGTACGGATTCGCATCGCCGACTGTACGCTGGTGTTCCTACTAAGAAAACGGGTGAAACAGGCTCTGGACAGGAGGTTTGGAAGGCTAAACGATGACTAAAATAACCAGTAACTAAGGTTACTAACTCGATTCTCTAAGTACGACTGCACGTAGTCGATCGTACACGCGATTGCCAAGTGCGCGCTGTACACCGCGCCGGACCTGATTGGGGAGACGCTTTTTCCATAGTCCGCGGCCGCTGCACAGGGCCATGAATTGGTCGAGAGTCAGGTCGCGCAGCATGGCGACACGCCCTAACTCATAGGGGCTGGTAAGGGGCGCGTTGGCGTAGAACTGGCTGTTGGCAACGGTTACAAAGCCAGCTTGCCGCGCAATCTGCAAGGTACGCTCGTCGTAGCGTCCGCCGGGACAGGAAAAATGTTCGATTGCATGTCCTACGATCTTTTCGATCTTTAGCTTCGCATCCACGATTTCGCGCTTCAGTTCCTCGTCCGGTAGATCGGAGAGGTAGGGGTGAGTCATGGAATGGCAGCCAATCTGAAATCCTTGCTGGTCGAGATCGCGCACCTGACTGTCGTTGAGGTAGCCGGGTGTGCCAAGGAATCCAGCGGTGAGGTAGAAGGTGGCATTGAAGCCGAACTCGCGGAGCACCGGAGCGGCAGCGATGAGGTCGGTCTCGCAGCCGTCGTCAAAGGTAATGCAGACACTAGGTCCGTCAGGGTAGCGAATTGCTTCCCCGACATTTAGTCCACGCCAGCCCTTGCTTTTCAACCACGCCATCTGGCTGCGGAAGGTCTCGATCGGCAGAATGTAGCGCACGTAGCCCGGTTCGGCCTGGCAGAGTTTGCGCCCAGTTAGTTCCAGTTCGTGGTACATCAGGAATACGATGCGCGCTGCCATGATGGGTCTCGTCAGACTTTGTCATCTTAACAACTTGTCATCCTGAGCGAAGCGAAGGACCTGCTTTCTTCTCACCGCACGAGAAAACAGGTCCTTCGCTTCGCTCAGGATGACAAATCGATAAAAATTGTCACTGCATACGCACGCGCTACGATTGCTTCTCGCTGCCAACCGTCTGCGAGTGCTGGTCGAGCATATGGAGGAGCGGATCGCGCAGATAGGGGCTGCCCGCCAGCAAGCCGGAAATCAGCGGATCCTTCTGGTTGCAGCGCAGCGGAGAATTGTCCAGCTTTAACGTCCAACCCCCGGCACTTTCGACCAGCGCTGCTCCAGCGGCGACGTCCCACTCATTTTTCGGAACCAGTGTGAAGGTTAGGTCGGCGCGGCCGGCGGCAACCAATCCGAGCTTGTAAGCGACCGATCCCATGGGCTTGATGTTGAATTCGGCGGACTCGAACTGCTTCCACTCGCCGCGTTTCACTTCACTGCGGCTGGCGAGTACGAGCGCTCCGTGGAGATCCTTGCGCTGGCTTGGTTCTGAAGGTTTGCCGTTATAGGTCACGCCGGTATCAAGCGATCCGAGGATCAGCTCGTTGGTGGCGGGGTTGCAGATTCCACCAGCGATGGGTATCCCATTTTCGACCATCGCAATCGAAACGCAGAATTCCGGGATCCCTTGCACAAATTCGCGCGTGCCATCGAGCGGATCGACAACCCAAACATGCGTTTTGTCCAGCCGGGTGAAGTCGTCGACCGTTTCTTCGGAAAGCCAGCCTTCACCGGGGCGGAGAAGCGTCTTGCGCAGAATAGCGTCCACGGCGCGGTCGGCCTCGGTGACAGGGTCGTGTCCAACCTTATATTCGGTTTCAATCGCGCCGGGAGTAAAGCGGTTCAGCACGGTCCGAGCTGCTTCAAGCGCGGCGTGAATGCGTTCGAGGATTTCTTTCGAGTTAGAAGAAGACATTAAGGCTCCGGACTCTCAGTTCTCAGTTCTCAGTTCTCAGTTCTCAGTTCTCAGTTCTCAGTTCTCAGTTCTCAGTTCTCAGTTCTCAGTTCTCAGTTCTCAGTTCTCAGTTCTCAGTTCTCGATGCCAGCCGCTCGCTGGCGGTTGCCCTTCTGGGAACTGAGAACTGGGAACTGAGAACCGCTTTTAAGCCCACAGCATTCTCGCTCCGGTCATTAGCAAAACCGTGCACAAAATTCTTCGCAACCAGAGCACTGGAACTCGCGTGCTCAGATGCGAGCCCAGCATTCCGCCGGGTATCGAGCCGATCAGCAGGGCACCGACAAGATGGCCGTCCACATTGCCAGCGCGCCAGTGCAACAGGCTGGTCACACCGGTCAGGATCACAGCGTGGGCAATGTCTGTTCCAACCATGATTTTAGGTGTGAAGGAATAGAACAGAAGCAGCATCATCATAATGATGCTGCCGGAACCAACCGAAGTGATGCCCACCAGAAATCCGCCGATTAACCCGATAACGCTCATGAAGGCGAAATTCTTCACGGTAGGCTCGCGCTTCGCGAGATGATCTTCGATCCGTCCCTGGAACAAAAGGAGTGTGGGAATTAATACCAGCAGCAAACCCACCGCCGATTTGATGAAATCGTTAACCCCGGTGCCATAGACGTGCCGCAGATGCTGCAAGAAAGTCACGCCCAGGTAAGATCCGGGAATGCTGCCGATCGACATCGCCAGCACAACTTTTTTCCGCACCGTGCCCTTCAGCAGGTGCATGATGGTGGCCGGAATCTTGGTGAAGAAGTTGAACAGCGCGTCGGATCCGACGGCAGTAATCGCAGGGACATGCAGGCCGAAGATAAGCACAGGCAGCAGCAAGACGCCGCCGCCGAGGCCGGTCAATCCAATCAGCGTTCCGACGATGAAGCCGATCAGAATTTTTAGTAGCGAGAAGTCCATTTCGTCTTCATTAGCTCTCAGTTCCCAGTCCCCGGTTTCTCCTTAAAGCAAAACCGAATTAAAGAACTGAGAACTGAGAACCTGGAACTGAGAACTCTTTACCCGTTACCGTTTGCTCCGACGAATCCTTCGCGCTCGAGGTGCAGAATAATGGTCTGCGCCGCTTCCTCCGGGCTCAGTTTGTTGGTGTCGATTACGACCTCGGCATTGGTCGGCGCTTCGTACGGATCCGAGATTCCAGTGAACTCCTTTACGATGCCGGCGCGAGCCTTAGCGTAAAGGCCCTTGCGGTCGCGTTGTTCACACACTTCGATCGAAGTCGCGGCGTGCACCAGGATAAATCCGCCGAACGGTTCAATCATTTGCCGGACTGCCTTCCGCGTCGCCTCGTAGGGAGCGATGGGAGCGCAAACCGCAATGCCGCCGTTCTTGGTGATCTCGGAAGCAACGTAGCCGATGCGACGGATATTGATGTCGCGATGCTCCTTGGAGAAGCCCAGTTCGCTGGACAGGTTCTTCCGCACCAGATCGCCGTCGAGCAGCGTCACTGGACGTCCACCCATCTCCAGGAACTTGGTAATCAATGCGTTGGCGATGGTGGATTTCCCCGATCCCGAAAGACCCGTAAAGAAAATGGTGACGCCCTGCTTGTGGCGGGGCGGATAACTGCGGCGCAATTCCTGCACGACTTCCGGATACGTAAACCAAGAGGGAATATCCCGGCCTTCGTTAAGGCGCTGGCGCAATTCCGTGCCCGAGATGTCAAGCACCTTTGCACCCGGCGGTATTTCATCGGACGGAACGTAACGGTCTTCGTTCTGCAGATACACCATCATCTGGAAGGGAACCATGGTGACGCCGATTTCCTTCTCGTGCTTCTTGAACAGTTCCTGCGCGTCGTAGGGGCCGTAGAAAGGCTTGCCGTCTGTATCTTTGCCCGGACCAGCGTGATCGCGTCCGACGATGAAGTGAGTGCAGCCGTGATTCTTGCGAATCAGGCCATGCCAAACTGCTTCGCGCGGTCCACCCATGCGCATCGCGAGCGGCAGCATAGCGAGCTCGACCGTGCCATGCGGATACTTCGAGAGCAGCAACTGGTAGCAGCGCGTGCGGACGAAGTAATCCACGTCGCCAGGCTTCGTCATTCCGACCGAAGGATGGATCAACAGATTCGCTTCGACTTGCTTGGCGGCGCGCATGGTCAGTTCGACGTGAGCGCGGTGCATGGGATTGCGCGTCTGAAAGGCGACAATCGTGGTCCAGCCGAGGCGTCCGAATTCAGCCCGCAAATCGGCGGGAGTCAGCCGCAGCGAGCGGAAATCATAGTGTGATGGCGGCTGTAATTCTTCCACTTTTCCGCCCACGTACCACGGATTCGATTTGTTGATGGCATAGTCTGCGCCTGGGTGCGCGGCGCTGGTGGAGCCAAACACGGACTGGGCTTCGGCCTTGCGGTCCGGCTGCCAGACATCTTCAACGTGGAGCGCGGCGAGCATCACGCCTTCGGCGTCGCGCAGAGCAATCTTGCTCGTGCCTGGGGTCAGTTTCTTGGCAAATTCTTCCGTGACGTCGAGCGTGATGGGCATGGGCCACAGGATGCCGCTCGTGAGCCGCATGTTTTGGCAGACGCCCTCGTAATCGGCGCGGTTCATGAACCCGCGCAGAGGCGAGAAGCCGCCGCTCATCAAGAGTTCGAGATCGCAAATCTGCCGGGCGGTCAGGTCCCAGGAGGGCCAATCTTTAGATTGCGCTTTAATTTCAGCGGCGCGCGCGGCCGACACTTGCAACTGGACAAGTTCGCCCCCGTGGGGAGCGATAAGGTGACTGGTCATGGTATTCAAAGCGGTAATCCTCCAGAATCTTTAAAGAAAATTTATGCTGAAATCAAAATAACTTGGTGTCTCTTCTAAGCTCGCCTTGTTTGCCATTGCCGTCAAGCTTCCTGAGGGGGGTACAGGTAACCGCCGGAACCTGGGCAAACCAGCAGAAGATCAGTATGGCGGGTCGTGAAATCTGGCCCTGGGGTCTTTGGGAGCACTCAGAAGCAACAATCTACCCGCCGACACCTTCTAAACCATTAAAAACAATAGCTAAACACTATTTTATCTCAAAAAGCCGAAGTTCGCCGCCGGGATGAAGAGCGATACCTTCGGAAAGACCGCTATTTCTTCTGCAATCGCGTGACAACCCCCGTGGCATATTGCTCTCCCCCTGGCCAGCGTTTCAGTAGCCAGCGGCTGGTTTTCAGGGCAGCGTCGTTCATCGACGGCAGTATTTTGGAAATCAGCGGTACGAACGGCAGCCGGAAATAGCGTGTTCCCTGTACCTGGAAAGGCTGCATCATGGTCGCGAGTTCGTCGCGAGTAAGAGGATGCTCGAACTCAGAAACATCATCCCGCGCGGGCAGCAAATTGCGCGCCCAGTTATATCCCTTGGAAAATCGGATCGGTTCTCTGAGGATGATGGCGCCATCTTTCCGCAGAATTCTCGACATTTCGTCGCGAACAATTTTTATGTCCAGATGGTGAATCAGCGCCATGCAGAAAATTGCGTCGACCGATTCATTCGGCAGCCCGGTTTCGTAGGCCGAGCCGACACTGAGGGATGCTTCGAGATTGGCGGCATCCACGCGCTTTTGAGCGAGGGCAATCAGGTCCGGAGAAATGTCGATTCCGATGACGCGAGCGCCGCGCTCCAGTAACGGGATTACGTTTTCGCCCGTGCCGCAACCGAGATCAAGTACGGTCTTGCCGCGAACGTCTCCTAATAAGTGAAATGCGTACTCCAGTCCGTAAGCCGTGTCGGCGGGGGGATTCATGTAGCGATCAATCTGAGAGCGGTCGTAAGGCTGGAGAACGACCTTGCTGGCTTCGGACGCGCTGCGTTCAACCTCGGCTTGATTGCGTTCTGATAATCCAGTGTTCGTCAAATTTCCCTCCTGCGCCAGGCTCAGCGCTTCTCCAGTTTCTTTTCCAGGCCGAGTTCGGACTCACTTGCTTCGCCCGGCGCATCGGCTGCGAGTTGGGGTTGGAAAAGCGTAAAAACCACGCCGATGCCATGGGGTTCGGTTTCGATCTCTTCCAGGCATGATCCGGTCTGAAGGTCGTACAAAGCGATGTGACTGGGGCGATGATCTTCCTTTTTCTGGCGGATCCAATTCAGGTTCTCGCGAAACTTGGTAGGACGAACTCTGGTGAAGCCGACCCATACCAGGCGTTCATCCAGAGGCAGCAGCCCGCGGCACCACCCCAGCGCTTCGCCGCTGGGGCCGCTCATCTTATTCAAATCGTAGATGCGCTCGATCTTGAGGGATCGCGGATTGGCGATAACGACGTGCCCATCCACTGTGGTGAAATAAAGGGACCCGTTGAACAGGAAGCCGTCGTGCGGCCGTTGAATCCCGATTTCGATCTTGCGCTGCGGATCGCGAAGACTAATCGCGTCCCGCTGATGAAAGCGCGTGACCCAGATCTCATCCCCGAGCTGGAAAATATGGTTGGCATGAGCGCGATGCGGCTTGGTAGTCGGAACCTTCCGGTAATCCGTGTTTTTGGAGAAGATGCTCCAGGTATCCTCGCCCATTACGTCCCAATGGCGGAGGAACTCTCCCTCGAGCGAGATTTCGGCCACGATATCGAGACCGGTAACCATAACCAGCAGTGTGCCGTGCGGAGTGGGACAGACGTGATGAACGTCATTGAAAAAGGGCAGGGAAATATAAGTCGCCAAGCGAAACGACGGGAGGTCATAGATCATGACTTCCGTGGAGGTGCACGCATAAAGTTTATTACCGCGCAGGGTAGCGGATTTGAACAGAATTGCCGGTAATTCGTCCGGCGCGGCATCCTTCGGAGAACCGTAGTCCACACAGTTGCGCGAACTCTTGCTGAGAGGATCGATCTCGACCAGCATCGCACGCTTGCAAGACTCCCACTCCTCAAGCTTGTGAAAAACGGTGCTTCTGAATTGCCCCCCACCCACGAAAAGCCTGTTCATAAAATCGATCGTAATTCCCCGTGCAAAATGCGGTCCTGAAAGTTATCCCAAATTCCGGCGGAGTGCCGGGAACGGGACGATTTCCTCTCGAGACGCCGACGCCAAAACGCCGCAAATCATTAAAAGTAAACCATTAGAATATTACCGCACGAGGGCCTGTCCGCTGGAAGTCGATCAGACGGATTCAATCTTCCGTAACATTGCCTGGGGTAGGTAGGGAATAAGGGTTTCGCCCTACTGTTCGCCTTGGTACTCCACGGAAACCACGGCCTGCGGAGGTTGCTCCGGCTTGGGCCGCCGGTCCAGGCCCGCAATCTCGGCAACATGAAAGGCCCGGTTGGTGCGGTAGGCCCAGAAAAGCCCTACTCCATAGACAGAACTCACCACCAGAGTTTCGAGAATCAACTGGATCAAGTTACGAGGGTAAAAATAGCGGTTGGCGAGCAACAGCGTCCCGACCAGCGGCAACGTCAGGAGAATGGGCAATGTAAAGGCCTCGCGCACAAAGGTCCCGACGGGAACGCCGATCTGTTTCTTGAGATGTCGCGGCAAGAAGACCAGGCAAGTGAAGCTAAGCGGGATAGCGGTGCCGAGCGCGTCGCCGACAATTCCAAGCGGCCGGACGAGCGCGATGCTGAGAACAACATTGGCAATTCCCTCAATCACGGTGATGGACGCCCATGTCTGATGTTTGCCCAGGCCAAACAAAATGCGTCCGGACGCGGCCTGCGACAGCATGAGCGCGAATGGAATGATCATCACGACCAGCACCGGGTAGCTGTGCTCAATATAGCTAGCCCCCACCCAGATTCGGATGATGTCCTTGCCGAGGATGATCAGAATGGCCGTGATCGGAAGAATCAGGAAGGCGCATACTCGGTTGCCGGCAATATAAATCTTGCGCACGCGATCGAGGTTGCCAGTAGCCTCCGACTCGCTCGACATAGGCACAAAAACCTGGGCTAGGCTGGTGACGAATTCACTGGCGTAGTCGACGATGCGGGCGCCGATGTTGAACCAGGTGACGGCGACTGTAGACATCATGGTGCCGAGCACCAGTTCGTCGGTGCGGAAGCGCAGGCGCGACGCGACCAGCACCAGGAAAGTGGTGCCGCCGTAATTCGCCATTTGCCGGAAGGAAGCGCGATCCACGTGCTTAAGACCAAGCGCTACGGGGCAGACGTGAAATACGATGATGCCGCGAAGAATCGAAGACAACAGTGGGAGTACGACCGTGATAAACGCCACGGTGATCAGACCATATCCCCGGTTTAGAAAGTAAACGATCAAAACGGCGCGGGCGAGGGTAGCGCCGATGCTGGTCCAGTTCAGGATGTAGAAGCGCTGCAAGCCTTCCAGCATGCCGCCGAAAACACCCAGCGGAAAACTGAGGCTGACCGAGGCTCCCACCATCAACAGCAACCAGCGCGTCTGGGTGTGCATTCCCGGAGGGATCTTGAAAAAGTGCTCGACCGACGAGCTCAATACCGCTGTCAACACCATGCTCACAGCGCCGATAGTGGTGTAGCTGAATAATGCGGTGTTGATGAATTGCGTGAGCTTTTCGCGCTCACCCGTAGCCGCGTACTTGGAAACGTAACGAATGATGGAGGAACGGATGCCCAGATCGAACAGGCCGTAGTAGCCGGTCACGGAAAAAATCAGCACCCAGATTCCGAAAGCGGCATCGCCCAGGTGATGCAGAATGAAGGGTGATAGAAAGATTCCGACCAAAACATTGACGGCGAGCGCGGACCAGCTCGACCCAACGTTCTTCAGAATCTGTCTTTTTTCAAACTTCCGCATGAGGGGTAAACATCATGTTACCAGCGCTTTGTGAAGGGATCGTCAAGCGCAAGCGATTGGGTAATCTGAGGTAACCAGAGGGCTTACCAGCCGTGCTTCATCGCCTTGGCAAATTCCGGCGCAGCCAGCGTGTTCAGCACATCATCTTTGGTGAGCCAGGCGCGCCTTGCTTGGGTGATGCCGTAACGCATCTTTTCCAGATGCGAAGTGTGATGGGAATCGGTATTGATGACAATCTTCACGCCGTGCTGTTTCGCCATGCGGAGATGAACGTCGCTGAGATCAAGCCGCTCCGGATAAGAGTTCAGTTCCATCGCCACTCTGTACTTGGCCGCCGCTTTAAGCACGGCGTCGAAGTCAAATTGATAGGGTTCGCGCCGCAGCAACTGCCGACCCGTAGGATGCCCGAGAAGCGACGTATTCGGATTGGCAATCGCCTTCAGTAGTCGCTCAGTCATGGTGGCGCGATCCTGATTGAACAGCGAGTGCACGCTGGCAATCACAATATCCATTTGTTCGAGAACCGAATCGGATAGATCAAGTGAGCCATCGGCCAGAATATCGACTTCGATTCCCGCAAAAATCCGAATGCCCTTCAACTTTTTTCCCACCGCGCGAATCTTCTCGATGTGCGCCAGCGCGCGTTCGTCAGTGAGTCCGTTGGCGAAGGCCAGATTCTTGGAGTGATCGGTGATGGCCATATAAGCGTAGCCGCGTTCGAGCGCGGCTTCAGCCATTTCTTCAATCGTGTTGCGTCCGTCGGTTTCGACGGTGTGCATGTGCACATCGCCGCGAATGTCGGACTGTTCGATCAGTGCAGGTAGAGTATGCGTGGCGGCGGCTTCGATTTCCCCCAGATTTTCGCGCAGTTCCGGCGGGATGAAGTCGAGCTTCAACTTGGAATAAATTTCTTCTTCAGTCTCGCGCGCCACCGGCTTTTCGCCTTCCAGCGTGGCAAGGCTGTATTCATTGAGCGTGTAGCCCATTTTGAGCGCGCGCTGCCGTAACGCCACGTTGTGGGCCTTGGATCCGGTGAAATATTGCATGGCGGCTCCGAAAGATTCCGGAGCCAGTAGCCGCACGTCGACCTGCATGCCGTTGCGATGGCGGAAACTGACTTTGTTTTCTCCCTTGGCAATGACGTCCATCAGGCCAGGGAACAGGAGCAGGTGTTCGATGAGCGCCTGCCGCGATTCGTCCTCAATGCATCCCTTGCCGGTGACAAGGATGTCGAGATCGCCCACGGTCTCGCGTCCACGGCGGAGCGACCCCGCGGGTGTAACTTTTTCGATGCCCGCGACCGCTAACAAATATTCGGTCAGCTGTTCAGCGAGTTTTTCCGCGGTGTCGAGCAGAAAACGTCCGGCGATACGGCGATAGTCTTCGATGGCTTTGAGTAGTTTCTGCTCGTGCTTTTCGCCCATGCGCGGCAGTTCGCGGATTTTGCCTTCGCGCGCGAGCTTTTCAACGCCCTCCAGATCGCTGACCTGGTGAGTGCTCCAGATCAAGGCAATCGTTTTCGGTCCCAAGCCTTGAATCTTGAGTAGTTCGAGCATTGAGGGCCGGTATTTCTTCAGCAGTTCGGCATGTGCTTCGATCCGCCCCTCATTGAAGAGCATTTGCAGATTCGCCAGCATGCCTTTGCCAATACCTTGGACTGCGAGCAATTTTTTCGGCTCCGAAATCAGGTCAGCAACCTGTTGCGGCAGCGCCTCAATGGCCTCGGCAGCATTGCGATACGAGCGTATGCGGAAGGAATCCTGCCCGTCGATCTCGAGCAGATCGGCAGTCTCGTATAGGAGTCCGGCGATGGCTTTGTTGTCCATGAAAAGGTTCGAACTCTGCGCCCTTTAAACCAGTTCAATCCGGAGGTCGCGCCCAATCGCCCTCGCGGCCCTGCACAAAGTCTGTAGCGTTACCGAAGCGTTGCCCGGATCCAGCAACCGGTCTAGAGCCGCGCGACTTGTGTTCATGCGGCGCGCCATCTGCACCTTATTAATTCTCTCCTTTTTCATTGCCTTCTGCACTTGCCACGCAAGACCCTCTTTGAGAGCGATCGATCGAGCTTCTTCAAGAAAGCCTTCCTCTTTCATGAAATTATCGAGCGACGAGCCAATACGTGGATTTTTCTTTTTCATGAAGTCACCTCTTTCATCCGTCGCTTTGCGAGCGCGAGATCTTCCCCTAACGTCTTGCGCGTCTTTTTGATGAAACCGTGCAGCACTACCAGAGTGCCTTGGTGGAAGCACAGAATCAGCCGGGCAACGCGTTGGCTGGGCAGTGTCGAACGAACTTCCCACAGGCCGATCTTCAGACTTCGAACCAGCGGCATCCCGATAGGCCAACCGAATTGCACACGCATCAAGTCGAGGCCGATCGCACGTCGGTCTACCCGGTCGAGGCTACGCAGCCATGTGAGCACAGGTTCAACGCCTAATGCGCTCCGATAAAAGCGAACAGGAATTTCGGGGGAATACTCTTTAGCCATTCCGCCTCGTCTAAGTATGTACCAAAAATGGTACATTGTCTACCATCTAAGCTGACTGGAACAGGATGAGGTGTGACTCGCCAGAGGACACAACCGGCGTTTGCGTCGCGGTGCAGAAAGTTTGAGCAGTGGAGTCGCTCTAGGAAGCGGCTCGATCTTCGATTTCGATTACGAGACCTTGGTTACGTTGGCCGCTTGCGGCCCTTTCTGTCCCTGGACAATCTCAAACTCCACCGTATCGCCTTCTTGCAGGCTTTTATAGCCTTCGCTGGCGATGGAGCTGTAGTGAATGAAGACATCCGGTCCATCCTCGCGGCCAAGAAAACCGTATCCCTTGGCGTTGTTGAACCATTTGACGGTGCCTTTCAAACGATCCACGTGCACCCCCTCTTTCTCGCGGGTTTCCCACGAAAAGGCGCGATTTCACGTACCCGCAGGAAAATGTGTAGGCATTGTGCTGCTACCCGGTTGTACTGTCAAGACTAGTAGCGGGGAAGCATGGGAAGGGTAACTAAGGTCAACGCTCTAGTTTCGCGCTGCTACGCGGAGCGAATCACGAACTCCAATTGCGAGCGTTTGGTGCGACGCGTATTACGTTACTTTGCTGGTCGCGGCATCTGAGCCAGCCATAGGATGCCGGAGATGGTCTTGGCGTCCTGGATTCGACCGTTAATCGCCATCCGCTTAGCTTCTGACAGAGGAAAGAACTTGACTGCAATTCGCTCGTCCGGCTCCGGCCGTGCTTCGCCGGCTTTGAGGCCTTGAGCTAGATAAATGGTCATGGTCTCATCCAGAAAACCGGGACTCACATAAAAATGCAGGATTCTTTTCCACTGGCTGGCGGTGTATCCAGTCTCTTCCAGTAACTCGCGTTTGGCCGCGGTCAGTGCGGTTTCGCCGTCGTCGATGCGTCCGGCGGGAAGCTCCCACATCATGGACTGTGCGGCGTGGCGATACTGCCGCTCCAGCAGCACGCGCGGCTGGACTCTTTTTCCTGTTTTCGCCGAAGTGTCGACGGCCAGAATTACAATTGAGCCGGAATGCCGTATCACATCGCGGCGCGCGCGCACGCCTCCAGGTTCTTCTACTTCATCCGTTGTGACGCTGAACACCGGCCCCTGATAACTGATTCGCGAAGCGAGGACGCGGGCTGATTGGTTCGTCCCTGATTTCTTTCCTGACGATTTCGCCATGACAACAATATAAGGTATGCTGCGCCGTTGAGCCGAAAACCTATTACCGGAAGACCAGTCACCACGACCAAGACACCGAGTGTTGCCATAGTCGGAGCCGGACGCCTTGCGACCTTTCTCGCCGTTGCGCTGAAAAATGCTGGTTATGCGATTACCGAGATCTTGGCACGGGATACGCCACAATCGCGTCGTGCCGCACGCGTTCTCGGGGCTGAGGTCGGAGCGCGAGCAGTGACCGCAACGTCGGCTTCGCTGGACGCGACCTTGCTATGGTTCTGTGTTCCTGACCGCGAGATCCGCCACGCGGCGTCGGCTGTGGCCCTCCGTCTGGCATCTTGCGCAAAGAAGAGCCGATTGCGTTTTGCTCTTCATTCCAGCGGAGCGCTGCTCAGTCGCGAACTCGATCCTCTACGCAACTCTGGCGTCGCCGTCGCGTCCGTCCATCCGCTGATGACGTTCGTGGCTGGAGCGCATCCCTCGGTGGCCGGTGTTGCTTTTGCAATGGAAGGTGACCTCGCAGCACAGCGAGTTGCGCGAGGAATAGTTCGCGAACTTGGAGGCGAGAGTTTTTCGCTGCCCGAAGCGCGCAAATCCGCATATCACGCCTGGGCCACGATGACTTCGCCACTGCTGCTGGCGTTTCTGGTGACCCTCGAAGAAACAGCAGTTGCCGCTGGCCTGAGTCGAGAACAGGCACGGAGGAAGAGCCTTCCCATCATCCAACAGACTCTCGAAAACTACGCGCGCCTCGGCCCCGCGAATTCTTTTAGTGGACCGCTGGTTCGTGGAGACGCTGACACCGTAGCCAAACATCTGAAAGCTCTAAAGAAATATCCAGGCGCGCGAGAAGTTTACGTGGCGCTGGCGCGAGCCGCGCTGCGTAAGCTGCCTGTGAAAAATCGGAATGGATTGAACCGTTTACTCGGCGTCTAACGATTCGTGTGGTGGCGGGCCTTCGGCCCGCTTTGACGGGGCATAGCCCCGTCACCACAAAACCACACGCAAGCATCGGATTTAATTCTGGCCGCTACGCTCGGTGAACAGATGCCCGAGCTTTTCCTGCTTCGTCTTTAGATAATCTTCCGTATGTTCAGTCGGTGCGATTTCGCAGGGCACGCGCTCCGTCACCTGAATGCCAGCACGTTCCAACGCCCCAACTTTGTCAGGATTATTCGATAACAGCCGTACCCGCTGAATGTCCAGCGCCTTCAATATCTCGACCGGCATCAAGAACTCTCGCTGGTCGGCTTTGAACCCGAGACGCTCGTTGGCTTCCACCGTATCGAGACCGCTGTCCTGCAGCGCATAGGCCTGAAGTTTCGCCATCAGTCCAATGCCGCGCCCTTCCTGCTGCTCATAGATAAGGACGCCCGCACCCTCTTGTGCGATCATCGAGAGCGCCATTTCGAGTTGCTGGCGGCAATCGCAGCGCAGCGATCCGAAGACATCCCCGGTCAGACACTGCGAATGGATCCGTACTAGTGGCGATCCCGAATGCACTTCGCCCATGACCAGCGCCACGGCCTCTTCCGTCTTGGCTCCGTCGTTATTGGGGCGGGTGGTAAAGCCGTGAATCAGGAAGTGTCCCCAGCGCGTTGGGAAATCGGCGGACGCCACTTGTTTTACTTTGAAAGAACTCACCATCAAATTATATAGGCTGGATTTCAAGTTCATTACGGAGTTACCTTCGCGCAAAAACCGCCTGAAAAGCCGTGATATGATCGGCCTAATTATCCGTGACAGCCAGCGATAGTGTGAAACGTCTTCCTGCGTGGCCGGAGGGCAAGCGCGCTGCTCCCGGATCCCCTGAAAACTGAGCTGATATTTGGATCGCTATTTCCGGGGATTGCTCTGTCGCAGGATGTATGCGGGACCGAAATTAAATGGCAGGAAATCCGCTCCAGATCGTGGTCTTCAGTTCGGTGCCGCCGCGGCAGGTGGCGCGGATTATCGCTCGCATTCGCCGCGATGCTCCGGAAGCGCGCGTCGCCGGTGTGCTCTATGAACGGCGTCCTCCCAAGACCCTAAAGAAGCGGATCCAGACCTGGCTCAAAAAGATGAAGCGCCTGGTCTACTGGCTTTATTTGTGGCATCGCATCTTTGCCATCGTCAAACGCAATCTGGACAGCCTGTTCGACGCGATTATCCGCTTCATCCACGCGGCTCCGAAAAATCCGAATGGCAATTTGGGTTACGGGCTTGACGATTTGGAGGCGGACTGCAAAGCCAACGGGATTGAACTCCTTATTACGCGCGACATCCACTCCGAAGAAGCGCTCGATTTTACGCGGCGCATCAACGCCGATCTCGGACTCGTATTCGGCACCCGAATTCTGAAGCCGATTCTTTACGACATTCCGAAACAGGGATCAATCAACATTCATAAGCGCAAGGTGCCGGACTACCGCGGCGGCGGCCTGGTTGGACTGTGGGAACTACTCGACAATCAGAAGGAAATCGGCGTCACCGTTCACCGCGTGGAAGCGAAGGTGGATGTGGGAGGTGTGATCCGCTCCGGACTGATTCCGATCGATCCTATGGATGATTTGGAGAGCCTCGCACTGAAAGCCGATGTCGTTGGCGCGGACTTGATCGTGGCCGCTATCCGCGATTTCGCCAATGGCACGGTGAAGGAAATTCCACAGACCGGGCCCAGTAAATTATTTCGCAGCCCCACCGCCGAAGACCTGCTCCAGATGAAAAAGAAGCTGGCCAAGAGCCGCAAAGGGGATGATGCTCCCTTCCGGCGGCCAGTCTGGAAACTGCTGCTCAAGTCGCTTGCGTATGCCGTGCCGCTCGCGCTCCGCAACCGCCGCTACCGGCGTCAACAGAATTTCCCGGTGATGATCCTCTATCACCATTTGGTTTCCGATCGTCCTCACCGTTTCGGACGATCGACTTCCTATTTCCTGCGTCAGGTGAACTATCTGATGCGGCACTACCGCGTGGTAAGCCTCAGCGAAGCGGTCGAACTGGCGCGCAACGGCGGAGTCAAAGTTCCCACCGTAGCGATCACATTCGACGACGGGTACGCCGACAATTTTGTGAACCTGCGCGCCGTTACTGAAGAAACCGGTTTGCCGATTGGATACTTCATCTCGACCGAACACATTTCCAGTGGCCGCGAATTTGCCCATGACCACCAATTTAACGAACTCGGTTTTCCTCCCAACACCTGGGAGCAAGTTGAGTTTCTGCGGCGCTGCGGCTATGAAATCGGCAGCCATACTCGCAATCACGCCGATTGCGGATCGACTGACGAAGAGTTCCTGCGTCACGAGATCGTCGGTTCAAGAGAAGATATAGAACAGAAGCTGGGATCCACCACACACTTTTCTTTTCCGTTCGGGATGCCACAAAATATTTCCGCTCCGGCCGCGGCGATTGCCTGTGCCAGCTATCCAAATGTTTTCTCCGCTTACCGCGGCCGCAACTCCAGTGCCGAAGCGAGGCGGATTCTAAAGCGCGGAAATTTCCCGCATACCCTGTGGGAGCTGGAGTTACAGTTGCAATCCATTCTTGCTCCGGATGCAACCGAACCGCCGCACCTGAAGGCCGGCATCGACGGATGACGACAAGTTGTGTAGTCGAAACCATGCACGACTGCTAAAATTAACAGAATTCACCCGCCACACCGTGGGGCTATAGCTCAGCTGGGAGAGCGCGTCGTTCGCAACGACGAGGCCGTCGGTTCGATCCCGACTAGCTCCACCAATCTTCCTAATCCCCTGTCGTGTCGTTTTAGGTTTGACATGCCATCAACGAATAGGCAGCTGCCACCGGTTGTTTGGCGCTCCAGCAGCTTACTTGGCGGTAAGCATCTCTTTGAATGGTGGAATCGCTCACCTACTTTCGCTGGTCGCCAGGTAGGCTCCCAGTCCAATCATGATGGCGCCGGTTGCGGTCCGCTGTGCGCGCCGAAACTTTGCTGACGACCGAATTTTGTCGCCTAACGAACCGGCCATCGCGATCACAATCAGGTCCGCCGTGGTGTTCATAACGACCGAAATCGTTCCCAGCATCACGAATTGCAGAAAGACATGGCCGTTACCGCGCACGACGAACTGCGGAATGAAGGAAAGAAAGAACAAAGCAGTTTTTGGATTGAGCACTTCGGTGGCGACTCCCTGCCACAGCGGATGCCCTGACGATCTCCCAAGTTCAGTTGGAAGCTCTGCATTGCCCTTGCGGGAATCAAGGATCATCTTGACTCCAAGGAAGCAGAGATAAGCGGCGCCTACGTACTTCACAGTCGCGAATGCTACCGCCGACTTCGCCAGGATAATCGAGATCCCCAGCGCCGCTGCGAGCACATGCACCATCCCGCCCAGAAATGTTCCGAAGGCAGAGAGCACACCTTCGCGCTTCCCGCCCGCCAGGCTACGCGCTAGAACGTAAAGCATGCCCGGACCTGGTGCTATGGCCAACAATAGGGCAGCCGTCAGAAATAGAAGGAGTTTTGCTGAATCGAACATTTGTTCCCCAACTTGGCGACGCAGCGCCGTTCAGGATGAGTTGTCTCGCGCACTTATGATAATCAACTGGTGTGAGCGGAATCGCCATATTACGCCAGCCACGCGAATGGGGCACCGTCCGCGACGCAGGCCCGTGCCGACTACTTACTCTTATCTTTCTTCTGAGCGGCCTTTTGTTCCTTCTGTTCGGCTTCGGCGGTCTTTACAAGTTCGGCGACGTGATGAAACTCAGCACTGTCTTTTTTCAGCTTTGAATAATCCACATCAGAGTAGTTGTTCTTCAGTTCGGCCATCAGGTAGGACCGGCGCGTAGTGAAATTGTTGTGATCGTCCCAGAACGGATTCAAAGGCCGGTCGCCCTTCTTCATGGAGACCGCTTTCCACGATGCCGGCGCCTCGCGAATATCGTAGCCCGCTGCGAGCATCCATTCCAGCCCGACGCGATCAGCCTGATCCTCCAGCGAACGTGCAAACTGGCTCTGAATGCTCTGAGCAGCCAGAGTAGTGACGATGCCGCCGCCAAATGGAATAAAGGCGCCTCCGGCCTGCAGCGCGGCCAGTTCGGTACGGTGATAGTGCAAGGCCTGCCACTGATGTTTCTCGACCGCATGCGAAATCTCGTGCGCCAGCACAAAAGCGAGTTGAGCCTCGTCTTGGAGGAAATCGAAAACGGCCGTGTGCACGATCACGACGCCATTGGGATAGGCGGTAGCGTTGAAACTTTTGTCCTCTACTAAATAAAACCGGAACGGAATCTTCAGCGGATCATTGGCCGGGAGGTCTTTCTGGTGCGCGGGAACCAGGCTTTCCCCGAGTTTGGCGATATAGTCCTGGGCTTCGCGGTCGGGGACGATGTGATATTTCTTCCAGTGCATTTTGAGCTCGCCGGGTGCGAAGGAGGAATAGTCCGGTTCCTTGACTTTCGGCTCCATGTGGTGCCAGAGTTTTGCCTCACCAGGTTCGAGTTCGCCGTGATGAAACACGATCTTGCGCGCGTTGATCGAGCCATCCGGTTCCTGCGTGCCTTCGTATCGCACGAAGGTGTCGAGGTTTAACTCATCGAGGGAGGTCAACGGCACATTCTTGGAATCTTCTTCTTCGTTTTTCTTGTCGGACTCCCGCTCCGACTTGTTGAGCTTGATCGTGAGGGAGGTCTCCTGCGACACGCGGATTCTCTGCCCATCGGCGCGAATCTCTCCCTCCCATCCGGAGCCCTTCTTCGTGAGCGAGGGAAGCTGTTCAAGCAGGGCGGTGCGCCTGAGTTTCCGCGTATCCTCGAAAATCACCTTGATCGACTTGGCCTTCAGCTCTTCCGTGGACTCGTCATACTCGCCCTTAACCTCAAGCTCGGTTCCTATGCGAATGTCTTCTGGTTTGAATGCGGCCTTCGATTTTTCGTCTTCGTCGGTGCTTATATCGATCGCGAGGGAGCGGTCACGAGTGACTTTATAGTCATCGATCTCAAAAACTGTAGGCGATTTCACTTCGGTGACGAACCCGCGAATTGTTACTTCCTTCGGGAAGACCGACGCCGCGAGAAACAGCCAGAAACCTACCAGGGCAAAAAGTCGGCGCACGAGAGTCCTAACCGCTCAGGGAGTCTTAACGGCGGCAAGATGATAGCACGGACAATGGCGAGAAACTCCGATCTGCTGTTGGCCTTATTGAGGAGCTTGTTCAGGATTTTGAGCGTTGCTATTTGCTAATGACCCCACTGGAGACTATGAAAACTCGTCCACTGTGGAAGCCGTGAATGCCACTCCATCCGGACGTGATTAGAAAGTCGGCGGTTCCGTCCTTGTCCACATCGCCCAGTGTCACGGCGTCAAACCCGAAGGTGTCTCCCGGGATTCGACAGGTAAATGTTTTGATGAGATGACCGTCCTTTCCGGAATATAAGTAAGCGCGTCCACCTCCAACAGCTTCGCCGCTGTACTGCCAAGCCCCTACGATCAGATCGGCATGGCCATCGTGATCCACATCTCCCGCCACGGACGGACTTGTACCAAAACCTTCACCAGCAGTTTCGCCGGTTAGTGTTAAAAGGCGGTGCCCGTCTTTCCCCGAATATACATAGACTCGGCCCGTTGACGGTCCTTTTGCGGTGTTGGACCAGTCGGAAGCATAGATGTCCGGCACGCCGTCGCCATCCACATCGCCGGGTACAGACAAGAACATCGCTCCCAACGCGACTCCAGTTTCATCGGATTCAATGGTGAACTTCGGCTTGGACGACAGGGCATCGTACACATAAGTGCGGCCGCTCTTTCGAGGTCCAGCGGTGGGTGCGCCCACGAGTAAGAAGGAGTGTTTCTTGTCGGAGTAGCCTGCCACGGCACTGCCAAAAGCATCGCCCACCCGTTCCCCGGTCAGCGTCAGAAGCACGGCTCCATCTTTGCCGGAATAGACGTATGCGCGTCCGGCTCTTTGACCTGCAGCATTGTTGCCCGGCGCGCCGACGATCACGTCGGCAAATCCGTCGTGGTTAATGTCCCCAACGCCGGAGGCATGAGTTCCGAATTCGTCGCCCACGTTCTCTGCCCGTAGCGTCAGGAGCACGCGACCGTCGCGGCCCGAGTAAACCTTCGCGTACCCGCCTCCAGGAGCGCTCGCGATCACGTCGGGGATGCCATCGCCGTTGGTGTCGCCGGCCGCTTCGACGCCTGTACCGAGTTGGTCGCCAGCGTGGCCATCGGCTTTCCAGAGCAACTTGCCAGACTTCGTCGAGTAGACATAAATGCGGCCTGCTTTATCACCAGCCTCGCTGCTGGTGGGAGCCGAAGTGACAACATCCGGCACTCCATCGCCGTCCACATCACCGATATTTCGAGCGATCCAGCCAAACTGATCGTTCGCCTTCTCCCCATCCCACTCGCGGATGATCTTCACCGGCTCAGAAAAGGGAGATTCGAAGTCTGCCGGAGATGGCAAGATCGTCGCAAAACGTGAGTCGCTCTTCAACGCGGCCAGTTCTGGCGTTACTTCGACTTGCGTCATATCGATTCTGCGGGTTGCTTTGGCTTTGGCGAGCCAGGTGAACGCTTGGTCTTTGTCTCCCTTCTGGGCATAGAGGATCCCCAGGTTGAACAGTGGAGTGGGGACTGACGGTTCGACGTCAACCGCGTGTTGGTCCGCCAAGATGGCTTGGTCCCAGTGCTTCAGATTCTGATAGGCGAGGGCGAGATTCCTCCATGCGCGTCCGTTGCGCGGCTCGTGCGCGGTTACCTGCTCCAGAATCTTCGCGGCGCCGTCGTTATCGTTGGCTTGGAGGCGTGCGATTCCCGCAGACAATGTCGGTTCTGGAATTGGGGGCTCGGGACGCGCGGAACACCCAATCGCAACAATCAGAGATACAACGAAACATTCTTTCCTTGTGAAGAGTGAGCCTTTGATCGCCATGGTTCCTACTTACTAACCGATCGGGGCCGAACTCGCTACCAGAATCTTGCTCTCTGGTGACGAGCCGGTTTTGTATGTCTGCCGCCTCGAACATCAGATGGGGTCAGAGAAAATTCCTGGCGAAAAGAACTCGTGTAGTGACTATGGCTGGAAAATCCCGCGTCCAAGGCAATATCGACCAGCGATCGGTTCGATTCCGTGACGCTCTCAAGCGACCAGCGGACGCGCAACTTCTGACGATATTGATGCAGGGTAGATCCGGTAGCGCGACGGAACAGTCTGCACAGGTGGTAAACGGATATTCCAACTTCTTGAGCGAGGTCTCGCAGCGACAGACATTTTCCCCGTTGCCGGCAGAGGACGAATTCAACGTGGTGGATAATGTCGCGCTGCTTTGGCCTCATCATTCTTGGTTTTATGAGTTCTTCCGTCTTGTAGGCGGATCGCACGACCCGCTCAAGCAGACTCACAACCGTCTCTTCAACCAGCAGGGGGTCTTTCACCTCACCCGTAGCAACTTGCTCGAAAAGCTTTCGCTGCGAGAGATAAGTGGACGCGTGAGCCCAGCCACGCGTGAAGCTGAAGGGCCGTTCCGGATGCGTGTTAAAGGTCGGATCAAAGTTCTGTACGACATCCTGTACGACATCGATTTCCACGCCGAACCAATCGCATCGGTCTCCCTCAACGCTGACTGCGTTTCGTAAATAAGCCTGACCCTTGTTGTAGAAGGTCACTACATTGGGATTGGCGACAAACGCCCGCTCGTGCTCGTGCTGAATCTCGACCGCGGTTCGTGGAAATACGAAGCAGCAATTTTTTGCCGGTCCAGAGTCATGAAATGACGGATCAACAGGATGGCAGCGAAATGCACCGACTCGGACCAACCCACTGTCAAATAGAATCCGATCAGTCTCGAATCCCCCGGAGACGCGCATAAGACATGGTAGCTCTTGGATCGCAGTTGCGGTCAAACGCAAAGCGGTCTCGGCTACGCGCGTCGTTCTAGCACCTGATTGGTCACTGCTGCGATCCCGCGCCAGAAATGTACGATTACGATGACCCGTTCCGTAATCGCCAGGCAGCAGAGTTTCGAGGGGCAACCCGATGTTCGCTCGATCTATCAATATCGCCTTCGCTATCTTGGTGGCTTGTCTGAGCCCGGCGATCGCGCAAGCTCCGTCCGCTACATTTTCCGGAGTTACAACTTTCGCTGTCGGCCAGGAACCCCGGTCGATAGCAGTGGGAGACTTTAATGGAGATGGCAAACTTGACTTGGTGACAGCTAACGCGGAAAGCAACAATGTGAGTATTTTGCTGGGCAATGGCGACGGCACCTTTCAAGCGGCTTCGACCTACCCTGCCGGGCCTGAACCCTACTCAGTGGCGGTGGCGGACTTCAACGGTGATGGCAAGCTCGACCTCGCAGTGGCAGATTTTAATGCCGGAAGCATCGGTATTCTGCTGGGCAATGGCGATGGTACCTTCCAATCAGTCGTTTATTACAGCGCCGGTGTGGGTACCCGGTGGGTCGTCGCTGCAGACTTCAATAACGACGGCAAGCTCGACCTCGCTGTGGCTAACATTGACGGTACCGTCGGCGTACTGCTGGGAAATGGGGACGGAACGTTTCGGGCAGCAATCAACACACTGCAAGGCAGCAACGGGTACTTTCTGGTTGCGGCGGACTTTAACGGCGACGGCATCCTCGATTTAGCGGTGGCGAACGGTAGCACGGTTAATGTTCTTCTGGGTGTTGGCGACGGAACCTTTCACGCGGCTGGAACCTACCAGGTGGCCCTCGAATCTCAACCACAATTTATTGCGGTGGCCGACTTCAATGGTGACGGCGAGCTCGACTTGGCGGTCGGGGGTATCGGTACCACGTGGGTGGGCATGCTGCAGGGGAAGGGCGATGGAACTTTCGTCCAGGGCTCCCCGTTGGCATCGTCAGTCTTGATCCCATCTCGATTGCGGCGGCGGACCTGGATGACAACGGGATGCCCGACATGCTGTTGGCAACCGGTAGCGGAATGATTGCGATGCAGAATCTTGATTTTAGCGCCGCCTGGGTAAGTACTAACGATCTCCCTTCCGGTGGATCGACGGCCATTTCAGCGGCCGTTGCCGATTTGAACGGCGACGGAAAACCCGACCTCATCGTGGCGAATTGGGGCAGCAACAATGTAGGAATCGCTCTCAACACGACTCCATTCTTGAATTCGGCAATTATCGAGACTCCGTATCCATACTCAATCTTGCCCTCCACTTCGGTGACGTTTCAGTGGGCGCCCTGCGACAACGCGACGGCCTACTGGATCGACATTGGGAATGTCACAGGTGGAAACCAGTATTACCAATCGGGAATCCTCAACACTAAAACGCGATCCGCTACCGTAAGCAACCTGACCGCCAATGCGAGCAAAGTCTACGCGACGATGTATTCATTGATCGGCAACCAGTGGGTAAGCAACGCGTATTCGTACACTGCGTATAGCAATGCGGCGAGTAAAGGCACTCTCACTACCCCGGCACCAGGTTCGACTCTCACTGGCAGTAACGTCACCTTTTCATGGACCGCGGGCTCTGCCGCTCTCGCCTACTGGATCGATGTCGGCAGCACCGCCGGCGGGAACCAGTACTTTCAATCGGGTAATCTGGGGAACGTTCGAACCGAGAATGTGAGGGGATTGCCGACGGATGGCAGCACGCTCTTTGTGACTCTCTATTCTCTGATCGGTGGCCAGTGGCTCAGTAATGCCTACACCTATAGTGCGTACAGCGGCGCAGGCGCGAGTGGGGTATTGACGACACCGGCTCCTGGATCGACGCTGACCGGGAGCACAGTGACATTTAGCTGGACGGCTGGTGCTGGTGCAATCGCGTACTGGCTGGATGTCGGCAGCACACCCGGCGGCAACAACTACTACCAATCTGGAAATTTAGGCGGAGCGCTCGCGACCACTTCAAGCGGGCTGCCGACCAACGGCAGCGCAGTGTACGTCACGCTCTACTCAATGGTTGGAGGCCGGTGGACGGGGAATGCCTACATCTACACGGCGTTCAATGCATCAACTGGATTGGCAGCGATGCAATCGCCGACTCCAGGTTCAGTGCTAAGTGGAAATGCGGCAACCTTCACCTGGACCTCGGGATCAGCCACGGCCTATTGGCTGGACATCGGCAGTGTCCCCGGAGGAAATACCTACTATCAATCGGGTAATCTCGGGAACGCACTCAACGCATCTGTGTCCAGTCTCCCGGCGGACGGCAGCACCATCTATGTGACGCTGTACTCGCTCATAGGGGGACAGTGGCTCAACAATTCCTATACCTACACCTCGGGACCATAGAACGTTAGTTGGCGATGTTTCAACAACTACAGATATGTGCCTCGTCTATTCGGTGATGATCCGGTCCGCCCACTCGACAAGTGACACAAAAATCGCGGGATTGCCGAATTTCGCTCCCCACTGGCTCAAGTCCGTTTCCGCCACGCTCCTGGCGCGGCAGCAAGCCCCGCAAGCGTAAATTTGAATGTGTTTGGCGACGACTTTATCAAGCGTCTCCGCTAGAGGAGGCCAGCCCAGGGGCACCAGCGCATTTGCCACGGACTTCCGCATAACGGAAACGGCTTCGCCCAAGAGGAAGATTTGTACGTCATGCCCGGCTTCGGCTAGCGCATGGCCGTGTAAAAAGGGAAAGGCCGCCTTCGTCGGGTCGTCCGATCCCCAGGCACTCTTCATCATGATCTTCAGTGGTTTGTGCGCCGTTGTTTCTTGAGCATTGCCCGCACCCAGCCCGAGCAGACCCAAGCCAAACAACTGTGGGATCTTGGAAAGAAGCTGTCGTCGAATCATAATTTCCTCCGTGAGAAATCCGGACCAAAGTCGCGGCTGAATGTACACCCCACGCGGCGAAAAGTGGAGCGAGATTTTTATCCTTCTTTTGACACTCCCTGCATCAGCTCAACGATCATCGCAAAAAGATGATTCCGGGTCTCAACTCTCACTCCAGCACGCGTGATATAGCGAATCACAATATCGATGCCGGCTCCGGCAGGCCTGAGATTAACCGACGGCATGGCACTAAATTGTGGCGACCCTTCTTCGTGCGTCACCCGCTTCCATTCCGCTTCCGCCATTTTCGCATCCGCTTCCGTTGTCTTTACTGTCGCTTCGTAGATGCCCTTGATCAGAAGATGAATATCCGTGCCGGGAGGAACCGTTACCTTAATCTCATCCCACATCCACTGTCCTACAGTAGAAAAGTTGAAATACTTGCCGCGGATGGCATAGCCGTTCAGAAACGAAACTCTTCTTCCCGTGGGATGGCCATTCGCAGTCCAGTTTCCCGTCTCTAACAACCAGGTGCGGAACAGGCCGAGTTCTACCACTTCACCGCCGACGCCATCGATCTCCACCCAGTCCTTAACCCTGACTCCGTTGGCTCCCATCAAAACAAACCACCCGCAAAATGCCAGGATGAAATCCTGAAACACCACGGTCAGCCCCGCGGTTGCGAGACCAAGAATCGTCGGCATCTGCTTTGGTACGCCGAAAATAGTTAGCAGCACCAGCAAGAGGCCCACCAGTTGGGTTCCCAAATTTATAACTGTTTTCAATGTCTGCTTTTGGCGAGGATCGTGAACCACCTTCTCCAATGCCAGTTGGAGAACCCAACCCGCCAGGATGGCCAGGATGCAGATCGCCGCGATCAAAGCCAGAGACCGCAATATAAGATGAATTACGATCCTTTGCTGTATCTCGACCTGCTCTCCCCAGCGCCCGTAGAGCGCCACCAGCTGCTGTTGGGCTCCAAGACGATCATCGAGGATGCTCTGGATATTTTGCTGGGCGCTTAGCTGGCGCAGACGTTCGATCCGTTCGGACCCTGATTCACCAACAGGTTTATTGCCAAGGCCAGCGGATTCTGTCTTCAACCTGGCCTGATCGCCTGTCAGTGCGGCCACATCGGCCCTGGCCAACTGCTCAGACTCAGCAATCAATTGTTTCCTGCTGCGGAGTGATCGCCAAGTCGACAGCTGCTGCGCAAGCGTTTTGTACTGTTCCGCGGTAGCGACAGCAGTTTGCCCATCGTCCGTCGAAGCATGATCTCTGTACTGCTTCATGGCGGCTTCTCGTGCCGCTAATTCCCGTTCAAGATTGACTCGCTGATCTCCGGTCTCGCGGGCCAGGTCTTCGATCGAATCGGTCAGCTCATATTGGTCGAGGCCAAGTTGCGTCTTCGCAATGTCCAGGTCGCTGTCATTGGACCCTGCTCCTGCGGAAACTGCGCCCGCTGGCTTCGTGGCCGCGTTTGCGCTGAGGGTTGCGATCCGGGCCTGGTCGCTCTTGATGGTCTCCTGAAGTTCGGTGACCCTTTGCTGCAGTGCCAATGCTTTGCCGCTTAGATTTGGTTTTTCAAGGCTCGCCTGCCGCAGGGACTGCGAAAATGCCTGATCGACTTCGTGATCCGCAAGACGTTCGGCCTCCCGCGCGAGTTCCCGCTCCTCCGCCGACTGTGCCAAGGCGGCCAAAGTTGCTGCTGTCTGCCAGGGCCGTTGGTCCACAACTCCACGCGGTACATAGGCTCCCGTCCAGTTCCCCTGCTTGGCCTGTAGGAATGGAAGATACGTCATTACCCCGCGAGTCAGAAATGCACCCTCCAAGGCGACCACCAGCACAATCAGCATAATGAGCGCGGTCACCACGCGGGCCCGATTCATACGCACACCTTTCGTTTGAAACACCTAATTGACTGTATCGCAAAGGGAGAGCAAATCCAGGGTTCAATCGCGGAAAGCTCGATAATCGAAGGGATGGAAATCAGGGCTCGGGAAGCGAGCTGATCGAAAGCAAAAAGGTCCCGGAAGAAAAAGTTGCGGTTTGGAAAAATTCAAGCGGATGACCAACTAGAGTTCCGAGGCAGTCCAGTCGGATCGTGGGTGCCATCGCAATATCATGCAACTGACATTGCTGGCTATTAGAACGACGCATACAATTCGACCGTGAGGCGACCTCTGGCTAGAGTTTTCTTGTTGATGGGGAGCCTCAGCTTTACAGCTCTTGTTTTTTCCGAGCCCCACTCAAAAGTTGAACCGATCGCAGGACGAATTGTGGCTTTCTCTCAGGGGCTTGCGTGTTTGAACGGAAATACGTATTGGTCGATGTTAATTCATGTTCAACGCCACGCGACAGATGGTCCCTCACAGTTTGTCGAGGTCCGTTTCTCTCTTCCATGCAACAAATTGCCTGAATGGAGCACTCATAAATCGTCCCAACAAAAGTTTCGGCTGATCCGGACTCCAGGCGCCGATTCGGTGCTGAACGAATTTATTGATTGCGATACCGACGCTCCAAGCGGTCATACTCCCGAGCCCTGTTCGCACATGCCGATGTGGAAACGCGTCCCGAACACAGAAGAAGAAAAGCTTCCATTCGGACAGCCTGTGCCAAGCTACCAATCCGCAGATATGCCTCTCGTGCCAGTGGTTTGACGGCAACGGTCAATTTGTGAAATCAGCGACTTCACTCATCGTGTAGGTCGTGTAGTTCTTTGCAAGTCGGATTGCGTAATGTTCGCTCGACAAAATATGTCATCGCCTCTTCGATCCCCAAATTCCTGCGCATAGGTAACACCTACAGTAACGTCTTGCAGTAACGCTCGAAGTAACTCCACGAAGTAATACACGGACGGTCAATCCCAGAGTGGCACTAGGACGTGAACGAGAGTCCATTGTGGGACGAAAATCCTTGGGATAGGCTGTGCACAGTTCACAGGACGATAACTCTGAGACCAAATGCGTATGAAGTGTCCCAATCTGACAAAGGGGCAAGAGTTGAATAGGAGAGTTTCATGAACCGTGTTCGGCTAGTGCTCGCTGGGCTAACGTTGCTGATGTTCGCGTCACCGGCATTTGCTGACTCGATCAGTGGCAATGCGTCAGAGCCTCACGGTCGCGTCCTCAACAATGACGCCGATGCCAGTCGCAGTCCGATACTGTTTCCAACATCGTTCTCTGGATATGCAGCGGGTCGGTGCAACGGGTGTTTGGCCCCATTCGGCGTTGCAGGCCAGCTTCGCTACACCGGCGGCCGTACTGATGTTGCTCATCAGGCTCCGATGCTGAACCCATTCGTTGAGAACATGGGACCACACAGCAAGATCATAGGCCCCTCGGGAATCGAGGGCGCTAACCGCGGACGCCTCTTTATCAAGGGGAGCAGCAATAGCGGAAACGGCATTTCCGTACCTGAACCTGGGGCACTGAGCCTTTTCGGTACCGGGCTGGTCTTTTTTGCCGGATTCCTGCGCCGGAAGCTGCGATAACTTCTACCGTAGGTTTGCACACGCGGCAGACGGCCTTTACACGACTTCCTTTTTCGCCTCAGGAGCTTTTTCAGCCGGGCTCATGGCAACCTTAAAACCCCGTATACCTTCGCCAATCCCTTTACCGAGCTCAGGAAGTTTTTTCGGTCCGAAGATCAACAGAGCCAGGCCGAAGATTACGAGGAGATGCATGGGTTGAAACAATCCCTCAAACATGAAGTGCTCCAGTCTTTTTTCTGAATTCCATTCCGATTTGCGATTCTGAATTTTCCGCGCCGTCATTCACCGGAGAGGCCGCAACTTGCCGGGGCCCCTCCGGTGAGCTCTACAAAACGACATTCGCTTACTCCGGTGGCAAAGAGCCGCCCACACGCATCCAGACCGAGGAACGGTTGGTCACCGCGTCCGCGAAGTCGAATGCCGGCCCGGTTGAAGCCGTGAGGAATGGCGTCAACGCGGTGACAGCGGAATGGGATCCGTTGTACACGGTCCGAATTCCATCAACGGCTTCGTAGTTGCGGTTGTTCGCCGGAGTAGCGGATTCGATATCGCGTCCGAGCACACGGTGTTCGCACTCGATCCCCATAATCGCGGCGGAGACTTGCGCGAAATAGGACAGTTCAGCAGAAGTGAAATCCGACCCTGTGCCGGCTACTGCAGCCATTCTGGCAAATTCGCGAATCGCGGCCAGATAGGCTCCGATGAAAGCATTTTCCAACGCTTCCAGTGTCCCGATGAACGGTCCCAGGGTATCGAATGTGCCGGCAGGGAAGTAGAAGGTTTGGACGGGATCATTGGCGGCCCCTGAAATCCCCAACAGATCGCGGAAAAGATTGGCGTGTGTGCTCTCCTCAAACAGCGCAGCCCGAATGTAGTTCACATTGTCCTGGTCGCCCTCCGGCGCATGAGTCACCGTTCCGCCGGGACCAGCGAGATTAGGATCCTGGAGCACCGCGCCTACAAGTCCGTTGTAATAGAAGGTAGTCGCCAGATCCTCGGCGATCAGGGCGGCGGTGAAAATCTGAGCGGGAGTATCTTTGCTGACTGGATCCTGGACGCCGGTGGCGTTGGTTTTCGTGGTTAATCCTGGTCTTACCCCTTGGGCCAGTGCGGTAGCGCTTCCGCCGATGAGGGTGGTCGCCGCGACCCCGAGACCCGCCGCACCGCTTGCCTGGAGGAATCTGCGACGGTCAAAGTTTTTTTTCAGACTTGCAACTACGTTTTCAATTTCCATGGAATTCTCCTCAGAATTGGGAATGAAGATCCGGCGCCGCCGGTGCGAGATCGTATCCGGCGGCAACTGTGGGGAGTACGCGAAGACAACGAAAACGGATTGCCCGTATTCGTTCTTTATTTATTCGATCTTAATTTTAGGAAGATTTTAGGACGGCATCCCCTGCGATTTCGATCTTGTCGAGCTACAATGTTTCACGCAACTGTCGTCATTGACGCCAGCCCAGATGACGATACGATCCAGACTGAAGTTAATGTCAGACGATGCTGCGGGCGACCTCCGCGGGCGCATCATCGCGATTTACACCCTTCTGCTCTTATTTAATCTCGGCGCCTGGCTTTGGGCCGGCATTGCCTTTCGTCATTACCCCCTATTAATGGGGACTGCGCTTTTGGCCTACAGTTTCGGCCTGCGGCACGCCGTTGATGCCGATCACATCGCGGCCATCGACAACGTCACCCGCAAGCTGATGCAGGATGGCAAGCGTCCCGTGGCCGTTGGTCTTATGTTTTCCCTGGGGCACTCAACCATCGTGGTCGTAGGAGCGGCGGCCATTGCGGGAACCGCACTTGCTCTGCAACATCGTCTGGATGGGGTGAGGAACATCGGAAGCGTGATCGGCACCCTGATCTCCGCTTTTTTCCTGTTTGCGATTGCCCTCGTCAATCTGATCGTTCTGAGATCAATCTATCGCGCGTTTGTAAGGGTTCGGCATGGCGAGCCGTACGTGGAGGAGGATTTTGATCTGTTGCTCGGGAATCGGGGCTTCCTCTCGCGATTGTTTCGTCCGATGTTCAAGATGATCACTCGTAGTTGGCACATGTATCCCCTTGGCCTGTTGTTCGGGCTTGGATTTGATACCGCGACAGAAATCGGCGTGCTCGGCATTTCCGCCACGGAGGCATCGAAGGGCTTGTCGTTTTGGGCGATCCTGGTTTTCCCCGTACTCTTTGCCGCGGGAATGTCGCTGATCGATACCACCGACAACATCCTGATGTTGGGCGCCTACGGGTGGGCTTTCGTGAAGCCCATTCGCAAGCTTTACTACAACATGACAATCACGAGTGTTTCGGTTGTGGTCGCGCTAGTCGTGGGAGGAATCGAAGCCCTTGGGTTGCTGGCCGGATACTTCCACTTCAAAGGCTGGTTCTGGGATGGCGTGGCAAAACTCAATGATAATTTTGGAACTCTCGGATATTTCATTGTGGGACTGTTTGCGTTGAGTTGGATTGTCTCCATCGTCGTGTATAAATGGCGAGGTTTTGACGATCTGGAATTGGGAGCCTGAAACACAGAAGTGCACTGCCCACTAGACCGAAAGGGCATTTCCGAGTTACTAATGGAGACCGCATTCCGGCGCTGGTGACGGGCCATTTCCCAGATTGGGAAGTCCAGACGCACCGGGAGTTCACTTGGAGTGAAATTGCTTGCGCAAGCCTGCTACTATGGCTGCGCACAGAGCCTAAGTTCCTGTATTTGAAACCCTTCCGCTTCGTGACCTTTGGATGCCGGAATGCTTATAAACGTTTGTTCACATTACGTTGGTAGTTTAGAACTGTTCCACGACTGTCGGACCGGGGAGTGTCATTTTGAGCGAAGTTGGCGCTGGAAAGACCATGAGACGCAGACGGAGTTGGTATCGTCGTCGCCTGCGTATTCGGCGAACCTTGGCCGCTGTGGCCGTCGCGACTCTAATCGCGGGCGCCTGCTGGCAAAATGCCGGGCGTTATTTCCCGTCGCTCTCGATCCATGCATCCCAGGTTTTGCCCGATTCCTTTTGGGCGCGTGAAAATCTCCACAAAGATCTCGCCTTGATGGCGGGGCGCTCCGCCAGGCCGGCCAGGCATCTGCCGCGAGTAGCGAGCGTGTATCCATATTCGGTAGTTCCTGGGGGCGTAAAGGATCCTGACTCTCTTCGCGCTGTGGCAGCGCGCGATTATGTCGTTCGCCGCCACTACTCTCAATTTGATTACACCCAGGCTCACCTGATACGCGCAGCCGAGGCCCGCGAAGTCTATCTTTCGTATCGCATTCGAAATACTGTTTTCTGGACGCGTAACAAAGTCCGGCTGCAACCCGGCGAACTTCTGTTGACGGATGGCAAGATCACAGCGCGCGCACGCTGCGGCAATCAGATTTCAGATACTGCGAAGCCCGAAGTTTCCAACGAAGAGCCTGCTGAAGATGTCATTGATGAACCAGTAGCCGCGCTCGAACCGGGCCCGTCTCTCCCTATGCGTCCAATGCTGGCTCCGCCCGATTTGCCTGCCGGGCAACCCGCTCCACCTCAGCTTTTCGCCAGTTCATTCATCTTTCCTTATGTGCCATATGGTGTGCCCATTGCCGGAGCCCGTTGCCCCGCCGGAGAGCAAGACGTCGATGGCCATTGCCACAAACGTCCCAAACCGCCAGCGGTTCCCGAACCTTCCACTATGCTTCTGCTGACTTCGGGCTTGGCATTGATTTTCTGGCGCTATCGGACTTTGGCCCTAACCCGCCCAGTCGAGGTCTAGAAGCCTGTTTCAGAGTCATGCAGGCAGGGTACGAGCATTTTCCCTTTTGATTCAATCTCCTCCGTCCGGCGCACTAGAACCTCCCACTGGGACTAAGACTTCTGGTGCGGACCACCCTTTCCACTCCCTGCTAGACTTTGTGCACGGACTGAGATGTCACGATTATCCAATCTCGGAGTTTTGTTAGCCGCAGCGACATTGTCGTGTGCGCCGATGCTTGCGCAGGCTCCAACCAGCGCCCGTATTCAGAGCGTTGCTGTGCACGGCACGGATGCGGCTATGGAAGTCGAGATCCAGACCTTCGGAGCGCAAGTCTCTCCCAATGCCCAGGCCATCACCGGACCGGATCGCATCGTCATCGATTTTCCCGGCGCGCTTCCCGCCTCCGAGTTACACGCGTTGGATGTCAATCGTGGTGCGCTAAAAGCCGTCCGCGCGGGGTTGTTTTTCAATAACCCGCCGATTACGCGGATCGTGCTCGATCTCGCAGAACCTCAGTCGTATCAGATTTCGACCATTAAGAATGCAACTGTAATCAAACTGAGTGCAGGGAAGCTGGGCGCGGGCAAGCGAGTTTCGGACACTTCGACCGCAAGCCGCGTTTCGGTCGTTTCGCCCGCGCATCCTGCGAAACTTCAGAATGTTGCGCTTGCTTCCGGGACGAATAGGGGCGGGGCCCGAATCGCTGCGGCAGTATCCAACGCTGTCGCCAATACGACGGCACAACCGGTTGCACCCGTTGAAGTCGCTCCTCCCGTGCCGCCGAAGCCGGCCGCGACCGTGACTTTTGAAAATGGGATGCTGCGCATCCATGCCGACAAAGCTACGCTGGCCCAGGTGCTGTTCGAGGTCCAACGCCAGACGCAAGCTGAAATTGCCATCCCATCTGGCGCCGAACAGGAAGAAGTATTCGTCGATCTCGGCCCAGCCCCGGCGCGTGAAGTGCTTGGATCGCTGCTGAATGGCACGCCATACAACTTTATCTTTGTCGGTAACGAGTCGACCCTGGAGCGGGTTATCCTGACCCGCCGCGATCCTAATAGCATCTTTTAGGATCTTTCATTGCACTCAACACGGAACATTTCATGCGACTGAAATCCCCAAAGCCGTCGCCCTGGAGTAACCTCCAGCCGCTTCCTGCATCCAACTAACTGGGCGCTCTGAATGTTATACTGCGCTTAGATGGGGTGGCCGGGTCCCTCCACGTCCCTGCCCGAGGATTTCGACACATGGCTGGTGGTTCTCGTTCCAACTCTCGTTCTTTATTCTTGATTGTATTCTTCCTTGCTACCTTCGGTCTGTTGGGCATGTTGTTTGCTCAGAAAGTCAGTCCAGCGGCCACGCCGAGCAGCGATACCGACGTCCGCGACAGCCTGAAGCAATTCACCGAGGTGTACGAGACCATCGAGCAAAACTATGCCGATCCGGTGAATGCGGATAAGGCAATTTATAACGGCGCCATTCCGAGCATGCTTCATCAGCTCGATCCGCACTCAAATTTCTTTGATCCTAAGTCTTATTCCGCTCTTCGCGAAGAGCAGCGTGGCAAGTATTACGGCGTAGGCATGACGGTGGGTCCGCGCAACAACAAGGTTATCGTCATCGCTCCATTCGTCGGAACACCTGCGTATCGCGCCGGCATTCGGCCAGGGGACATCATCGCCGCGATTGACGGCAAGCCCACCGATAACATGACAACCTCCGACGTGGCCGATCTGCTGAAAGGACCGAAAGGAACCACGGTTCGCATCACCATGTTGCGCGAGGGCTCAGACCATCCCCTTGAGTTTGCCGTGATTCGCGATGAGATTCCGCGCTACAGCGTTGATCTGCACTTCATGATCAAGCCCGGCATCGGATACATGCACGTCTCCGGATTCCAGGAGACCACCGAGCACGAAGTAGCCGAAGCGCTCGATCAGATGGGCGACCTGAAAGGCTTGATTCTTGATCTGCGGCAGAACCCGGGTGGCCTGTTAAGTGAAGGGGTAGGAGTCGCCGACAAGTTCCTGAAGAAGGGACAGTTGATCGTCTCGCATCACGGCCGCTCATCACCGGAAAAGAGATATACAGCAGCCCGAGGCAACGGGGGGAAAGATTATCCTCTGGTTGTACTGGTGAATCGCGGCACCGCATCCGCCGCCGAAATTGTTGCTGGAGCAATTCAGGATCACGATCGCGGCCTGATCGTAGGCGAAGTGACCTTCGGCAAAGGCCTGGTGCAGACCGTGTATCCGCTAACCGAAAACACCGGTCTGGCCCTGACTACCGCCAAGTATTACACTCCCAGCGGACGCTTGATTCAGCGCGATTATTCCAACCTTTCTCTCTACGATTATTACTACAACCGCGAGGGTGAAGAGAATAACGCTAACCATGAAGTCAAGCTGACCGATGGCGGCCGTACCGTCTATGGTGGTGGCGGGATCACTCCCGACGTGAAGTTACCGCCCTACAAGTCGAACAAATTTCAAGACTCTTTGCTCCAGCATTATGCTCTGTTCAACTTCGCCAAGCATTACGCTTTGACTCACAAAATTACGCAGAATTTTGAAGTGGATGAGGCGCTGATGCTGGACTTCCGCAAATACCTCGATTCGGAGAAGATTCCTTACACCGAAGCGGAGATGATCGAGAGCAACGAGTGGCTGCGCTCCAATATCAAGAGCGAACTCTTCGTGGACGCCTTTGGCCAGGAAGAAGGTTTGAAAGTCCGGGCGGAAACCGATCCGGATGTAATGAAAGCTCTTGAGTTGATGCCGCAAGCCCGCGCTCTGGCCGACAACGCCAAGAAAGTGGTGGCGGAAAGAAACTCGGCTCCGGTCACGCACTGAGGCGGTTTTGTTCAAAATCCAATCTAAGGCCTGGGAAACTGGGCCTTTTGTTTTTGGCCGCAGTTCCCAGAAAAACCAGCGGGACCGTGGGGTTGTTACCTGAGAACTGGGAACCGGGAACTGAGAACTGAGAACTTTCCCTTGAGTGTCTCCGCGGAAAGCCCTAAAGTACAGGAAGCGAATTGCGCGGAGGCGCCTGTCTGCCAGCGGCAAACATGCTTCATTTGGGGCCCTGGATTCCGGCAGTGCTGCTGGCAGTGGGCGCGGGCTATCTAGACTGGCGCTACCGTCGGATTCCGAACTGGTTGACGGTCGCGGGCTTGGCCGCCGGATTCGCGGTCAACACAATTCTGTATCATTGGCCGGGACTGGAAGCCGCATCTCTGGGGACGCTGTTGGGCCTCGGGCTCCTGCTGCCCTTTGTGCTGATCCGCAGTATAGGAGGCGGCGACTGGAAACTCGCAGGAGCTTTGGGAGCGTGCCTCGGTCCGCACCAGTTGATTGCTTTGCTAATGGGCACGATTCTGGTCGCAGGAGTGATGGCGCTGGTAGTTGTGATCTGGAAAGGACGTCTCAAAGAGACGTTGTTGAATATCGCACACTTACTGGCCGCGTTATTCAGCCTGCGGATGCCTGGGCGTGAAGTATCGCTCGACGATCCACAGTCGACAAAGATTCCATTCGGCGTCGCCATGGCCATTACGATTTTGTTTTATGGGGTCGGCAAGGCGATGGGCAAAATTTAGCGGCATCTTTTCCGCATCGATGACGACGCGTCCTGAAATTGAAAAATACTGTTTGTCGCGGCTTTATGCTTTCGCACCGTATGATTTGTCATCCTGAGCGAAGCGAAGGACCTGCTTTTTGCAGGGTCACTGACCCATGAATATAAGACGAATCGCTCGTCAACTCAGAAGTAACGACGGCGCTGAGATCGCTGAGGCCGCGATGGTGCTGCCTCTGGTGTTCATGTTCCTGTTAGGGATTATTTGGTTCGGACGCGCCTTCAATATCTACTCGACCATTACGCAGGCGGCGCAACAGGGAGCGATTATGGCGGCACGCGCTACGTGCGCCACGTGCGGCGATGCGGCCAACAGCGATGCTACCGTGGACAACACCGTTTACGCCCTCATGCAGGCATCGAGTCTCGATAAGGCTCAAATCCAGGCGTCGGTCAAACCCACATTACCCGCGTGTCCATCGCCTCCAGCGCCTGCCGGGGGCACTTGTAAATCCACGGGCAATAACATCTGGGTCTGCCGCAATATGTGGCTGAACTCTGCTTTTGCAACCCAGGCTCCTCAATGTGGAACCGTGGTTAGCTTTCAATATCCATTCCAGTTCTACCTGCCTTTCACCTCCCTCAACCTCCAGAAGATTACTCTGTCGGCGCAAGCGCAGAGCAGGATGGAGAACTAGATGCCTCGCCTGCGAAATCTGCCTTGTGGGCTGATCGGTTTGCTCAAGGATGAGCGTGGAGCGGCATTGCTGGAGTTCGCCATCTCACTGCCACTTCTCGTCGTCTTTGTTGTCGGCATTTACGATTTCAGCGGAGCTTTGAACGAGAAGCAGAAGATTGAGCAGGCAGCGCAGGAAGGCGCCATTATCGCCGGCGCGCAGCCGATGAGCGACATCGCGTCGAGCAACGCTAACCCGGCTTCTCTGCAACCCGTGGTAACCGCAGTTTTCAACTCACTAGTCGCGAGTAGAGTAATTAGCGGTTGTGCTCTGCCAGCCCCGGCGCCTGCACAGGCAGGTTTGAAATGGACTTACACGATTACGGGCTGTCCCGGGAGTCTGGGCATTGTGATCAATCGCGGACTGGTAATCGCTGGTACGGGTGGAGCGCCGAGCTCCGTTGGAACCGTCGTTCAGGTTTCATATCCATATCAATGGCAATTCAACAGCGTGATCCAATTGTTGATTCCAGGGGCGACCTATGCGGCCACAACGTCGTTAAGCGAAACGGCTACCGTCCAAAACCAATTGTGAGGATGCTTGCGTCGAAGAAAAAAAATCTCGGTGAGGAAAAACGAGCAGGGAGTCATCATCACCCTGGTCGCGGTATTCCTCCTGGGCGTGGTCGGCGCGATGGCGGCGCTTTCCATCGATGTTGTGACGCTTTACACGGCGCGAAGTGAGGCGCAGCTGGCTGCCGATGCTGCCGCTCTGGCGGCGGCCCGCGTACTTGCCAACTCGGGCGCGACCTCGGATACCAGTGGCGGTTCGATGCTGGATGCTTGGAACATCGCCAAACCACTCGCGATTCAGGTCGCGATGCAGAATAAGGTTGGCGGAGCGCCATTAACGACTGTCACTCCTACGCGAGGTGGGTCCAATGGCAATCCGACTGTTACCGTAACCGTTCAAACCACCCTGCCAACATTCTTTGCGCGCATCTGGGGAACAAAAACGGTGATAGTGAAAGCAACAGCGATTGCTGAGGCCTACAATCCGACTCCCGGAACCGGAGGAGTGCCGCCCAACCCGCCACTGCCAGTGGCGCCGATGTGTGTGAAGCCATGGTTGCTGCCGAATATGAGCCCGAATCCAGGGGCCGCCGATCCTCGGATTTTTGATCCGATTGCGGGCACCATCACAGATACCACGCTATTGGGATGGGAGACGCCAAACGGAGGCGGTCCCGGTGCGACACGGCTAAGGAACGATTGTGAAACTGGTGGTGGTGCTCCAACGAACTGCAATCCAGGAACAACGCCTTTGACCACGTGGAGGTATTACCCCGGCACAACCGATCCTGCCACTGGCAGCTTTCCGGCACCCAGTGCTTCATCATGCACCGGTTGTGGAGGGTTCACCTCTTACCAATTAAGCGTGGCGGGTTGTGTACAAACGCCAGTCTCGTGCAATAGCAAAGTCATCATTGACCAGGCGGCTGATGTTACTGACGTCGAGACGGGGCAAGCGGTCGACGTTCTAACGCATTCAACAGGGGCAGACAGCATCGATACCGCGGCGGCACCGAGCCCACCATTCCAGTTTTTGGCGGGTGCGGAAAATCCAGTTGTTCTATCCGGCGCGTTGACAGCTGGAACCCCCGTTATGGTGAGCGATTCACTAGTGACGGTACCGGTGATCGATACTTCCGCGGCGAACTGGCCTGTTAACTTCCCGACTGCCCAGGTCATTGGTTTTGTGCAGCTTTTTATAGATCCAAGTGGAGCGGTACCTCCTGCTAGTGGTCACTTGCACACGCAGGTGATTAATGTGGTCGGTTGTGGGACCAGTATGGCGACAACGCCGATGATCCTAGGCAATGGCGCCTCTCCCGTCGCAGTACGCCTGATCTCACCTTAACTGAACGCCATTCCGAAATCGTAAGCGCCCTCCAAATTGGCCGTCCAAATTGAATCGCTCCCTCATTAAGGAGCATAATGCTCTCAGAGGCGGACTATGAAAACGACGGTGTTTCTTCTCTGGGTGTTGCTGGCATTCTGCGTTGCGGTGTCCGCCCAAAACAAGGGTAGCAACGGTGGCGGATCAACGACCGATACATCGAATCCATCGCTCGGGCCGGCGGGCACCAGCGATGTTGGCAAGTTCGCCAACTGGGATAGCCTCACCAAACAGGGGCGCTCCGGTGATTATCTGCTGGGCAACGTCGCGGTCACGGGAGGCGAACTTCCCTGGGACTCCATCCCGGTCACCGTGACCTGCGATGGCAAGACGCAATACACCGCCAGTACCGATCCCAAGGGCCACTTCATGATCGCGGCTATTCATTCGCCCGGTTTCATTCCTGGTGCGGCGGACCCTAAAGCCAAACCAGTGAGTCAGTATTTCGGTTGTGACGTGCAGGCCGTTTTGGCGGGATTCGATTCCAGTGTGCTGAAGATCCTGAACCGTCAAGTGCTCGACGATCCGGATATTGGCACGATCCATATTAAGCGTGAGGAAGGGTCGACTGGCGGCGCGGTTAGCAACACGAGCGCGTCCGCGCCCAAGGATGCCGCGAAAGCATTCGAAAAGGCACGCGCCGAATGGATCGACCAGAAGCCGGATGCGGCGCAGCGCGATCTCGAGAAAGCCGTAAAAGGCTACCCGCAATTCGCCGAGGCCTGGTTCCAACTGGGAAAGATTCAGGAGCCAGCGAACCCGCAGGAAGCCTGGAACTCATTCTCCAAGGCGGTCGCTGCAGACCCGAAATTCATCCTTCCGTATGAGCATCTGGCTGCGCTGGCGGTTCAATCAGGCAAGTGGGAGGACGTTGTCTCCAACAGCGCTCACACGTTGGAACTCAATCCCCGTGGCTCTCCGCAAATTTGGTATTACAACGCGCTGGGAAATTATAAGGTGGGCAAAAAGGATGTAGCAGAAGCGAGCGCACAGAAGGCGCTTGCCGTGGACCCATTGCACACCGTCCCCACGACCGAGCAACTGTTAGCCGTAATCCTCGCCGACAAACGGGATTTTGCCGGAGCCTTGACGCATCTCCGCAACTGCCTCACTTATTTACCGACAGGGCCTAACACCGAGACCGTGAAACAGCAGATTGCGCAGTTGGAGAAGATCGTTACGGCGGCTAAGTAGGCTTGTTCTGGGATGAGTAGAGGTCCTTCGACTTCGCAAGACCTTCACTTCGTGAAGGTCTTGCTTCGCTCAGGATGACATTTCTTATTGAGGGATCAAAAATTCTAGTCGTTGCCCGCGGCCGCTCCTGCAGCTAAGACTTCGGCGGCCTTAAGATCACGAACCAGCGCTGGTTTGGGTGGAAGTTTGTCGAGATCAATTTTGTAAACGTGCCGCGCCAGTCCCAGCTTTTTCAACGCCCAGATGCCGTACCAGTTCATATCGATTTCGTACCACTTCAGGCCGTGCCGAGCTGAAACTGGATGAGCATGGTGATTGTTGTGCCAGCCTTCGCCAAAGGTGACGACAGCCACCAGGAAATTGTTGGTCGAAAGGTCTTTGGTCGCGAAGCGCCGCGATCCCCAGAGGTGTGTGACTGAATTCACCATCCAGGTCGCATGCAGTCCAACTACCACGCGCGCGAATACTCCCCAGAGCAGCCAGGGCAATCCGCCAATCGCGAATAGGATCACGCCCAGAATCACGTTCGATGTCCAGTGATACTTCGTCAGCCAGACGTGAACTTTATCTTTGGTGAGGTCGGGGACGTAGCGACCTAGAGTCGTGGTGTCGTGATGCATCGACTTACCCGAGAGGATCCATCCCATGTGCGCCCACCACTTGCCGTCAATCGGCGAGTGCGGATCGCCTTCGTCATCGGAAAATTGATGGTGAATGCGGTGCGTCGCCACCCAGAAAATCGGTCCACCTTCGAGCGCCAGCGTCGCGCACCAGGTAAGGAAATACTCCACCCACTTCGGAGTCTTATATCCGCGATGGGTCAGCAGGCGGTGATAGCTCATCCCGATGCCAAGGCTGCCCGATATCCACCACAAGAAAATAGCGACGAAGAATGCCGGCCAGGTGAAGAAAAATAGCGCCGCCACAGCGCCGACATGAAATAGGCCCATGGCAATCGCGGTGCCCCAGTTGAAACCATCTTTTTTCGACCGCTCCTTGCGATTAGTGCCCTCGCCCGTAGCGGTCATTTCCTGGCTCATCGCTTCGCTCATCGTCTCGCGCACGCTCTCGCTCATCAGCTTCTTCTCCACCCACCTGTCTGACTGGGGTACGTCTAGAACCATAACAAGAGTCCGCGCAATACTTTGTAATACTTCTGTAATCCTTGACGAATAAAGGGGTTACGAGCGTAATCAGGGTAATTCGGGCCACGCTAATAACAGAGTTCACGAAGGAACGCTTTTGGCCCGGATTGCGCCTTCAACATGGCCTGCCAGCAATTTCTGGGTGCACAGATCCTGATCGCGGAGTATCTTTTGCTTGTTTTCATTGTCCGTTTCAACCGTGCTCCTACGTGGAGGTGTCCATTGAACAAGATCCCGATGATTGGTTGCTCGTTGCTTTTTCTCGTGATCGCGTCGTCAGCGCAGAAGGATCAGGCACCAGCCAAGCCAGCTGAATACAAGATTCCACCCGAAGCTGCGGCCAAAGCGAATCCGGTAAAGCCGACAGCGGAGTCGCTTGCTAAAGGCAAGAAAATGTATGGCATCGACTGTGCGATGTGTCACGGAAAGAGCGGCGACGGCAAAGGCGACATGGCGTCGGATTTCAAGAACATGCCCGACTTCACCAATCCGGACACGTTGAAACCCCGCACGGATGGTGAACTCTTCTACGTCACCCGGAACGGTAAGGGTGACGACATGCCCCCGGAAGACGAGCGCGCTAAGAATGAAGACGTCTGGAATATGGTGAACTATATTCGCGCCTTCGCGAAAAAGTAGTCCAGCGTGACTCTTGACCGGCCCAAGTCTGGTAGTTGCTACGATCCGCCCACGGCCAACTTGTTTGCGCTCTTGACTTCTACTCCCGCCCATTTTTCCAGCAAAGTAAGTGTGGACGCGTAATCCATATCCGCCTGCCCCTCCTCGGCGGCAACGTCATACACTTCTTCGACAGCTTCCAATCCAGGTAGACGCACCCTCGATTCCCGTGCCGCATCAAGCGCCAGGCGGATATCTTTCAGCATCAGCCGCAACGGGAAATTCGCCGAAAAGTCGCGCTTCAAAATAAACGGAGCTTTATAATCCACGACTCCCGATCGCACCATGGAGGCCTGAATCAGCGGTAACAGTTTTTCCACGTCCACGCCAAGCTTCGCAGCGAGTGTGAGAGCTTCGGCGAAGCCTTCAAAGATGAGCGCAATCTGTAGGTTCATTACCAGCTTGGTGGCTTGTCCTTTACTGGTTTCGCCCATGTGAAACACTTGTTTACCCATCGCCTGGAAAAGGGGTTGTAGACGAGCGAGCACCGGTTCCTCTCCACCCGCCATAAAAATCAAGCTGCCACTTTCGGCGGCGATCTTTGATCCTGTCATCGGCGCATCCACATAGTCGACGCCGCGTGCTTTCACGCGCTCGGCAAACCGCCGGGTCGCAGAGGGAGAAATCGTGCTCGAATCGGCAATAATCATCCCCGCAGCTAAAACCGGCTCGATGCCATCCGCGGCAAAGAGCACGCCCTCGACTGCTTTGGTGTCGGAGACGCACATCCACACCACTTCCGTTCCCGTCGCTGCGTCTGCCGGAGAAGCCGCGCTGCGGGCGCCTTCCACGTCCTTACCGCCGGTTCGATTCCAGACCGCGACCTCGTGTCCGGCTTTGACCAGATTAGCGGCCATCGACCGTCCCATAATTCCCAAGCCGAGAAAAGCGACGCGCATCGGTTTTTCTTCCTCCAGATTATCGATTAACCTTTGATGATTAATGATGTGATTGATTAATGATGGATTATAAATACGAGCTGTGAAGTAAAGGTGAACGAAAATCAAAATCGCTTAGTTAAGGATGTGCACGTACCCAGGAAGGAATTCGAGAAAAGTGCCAGCCGGGGTGCCGGTTGGGCAGCAGGAGCATCAAATATGCACTGGGGTGAAGCCTAGACAACGCCGATAATGTAAGGGTAGTCAGGGAGAAGGATGCTGAAGTCGTCGCTAAAAAATCGAGCCCTGCGCAAGCGAGCCGGCCAGTTTACCCAACTGGTGCGGCATTCCGCGGTGACGCCCCGCACCGGCAAGACACACAAGCCCAGAATGGCAGCCAAAGGCGAGTTGGGAGTAACTTTCATCGGTCACTCCAGTTTCTTCCTGCAAATTGGGGGACAGAACGTGATGATCGATCCCAACTTCGCGCGCTGGCTGTTCGTTCTGAAGCGGCTGCGCCAACCGGGATTGCACCTGCGAGAACTGCCCCCGATGGACCTTGTCCTGGTCACGCACGCGCACTTCGATCACTTGCACCGCCAATCGCTGCGAACCATCGCGCGGCAAACTCGCCGCGAGACCGGAACCGCGCCCACCCTCGTCGTCCCGCATCATGTATTCGATCTGGTTTCAGATCTCGGCTTTGCAGAGATCGTCGAACTCGAGTGGTGGAACACTCATCACAACGGTACCCTCGACATCACGCACGTCCCTTCACGGCATTGGGGCGCGCGCATCATCAAAGATTCGCACCGCGGCTATGGAGGCTATGTGCTGCGCAGCGGCAAGCACTCCGTATATCACGCTGGCGATACTGCTTATTTCGCCGGCTTCCGCGAAATCGGACGCCGCCTATCTCCCGAACTGGCGCTGTTGCCGATCGGTGCTTATCATCCCGAAAGTTTCCGTAATGTGCATACCAGCCCTGCCGATGCCATCCAGGCCTTTCTCGATCTGAAGGCTCGTTGGATGATCCCAATGCATTACGGAACTTTTCGCCTATCACATGAGCCCATCGAAGAGCCTCTTCAGTTGTTGGAGCGCGAAGCGCTGGCCGCCGGCGTGAAAGACAAAATGGTGGTGCTGGAAGAGGGCGTCGCGCGCTTTTTCTAAGCTCCTAATGACAAAGAATGCCGAACCAAAGAGTGCCGATACAAAGAACCCCGAGTATTGGATTCAAAAGCTCGGGCTGGAGCCGCATCCCGAAGGCGGCTACTACCGGCAAACTTACTGCGCCGATCTGCTGTTAGCCAGGGAAGCTCTGCCGCCGCAGTTCACAGGCCACCGCCCGGCCTCGACCGCAATCTACTTCCTGCTCGAACGAGAAGATTTTTCCGCATTCCACCGCTTGCGCTCGGATGAGGTATGGCACTTCTACCTGGGAGGGTCACTGGCAGTGCACGTGATCGGACCCGACGCGCAATATTCCATGATTCGAATGGGTAACGATCCTGAAGCCGGAGAGGTATTGCAAGCGGTGGTCAAAGCAGGGTGCTGGTTTGCATCCCAGGTAATCGACAGGAATTCGTTCGCGCTAGTGGGCTGCACAGTGGCTCCAGGCTTTGATTTTGAGGATTTCGAACTAGCCAAACGCGAACATCTGACGCAGAGTTATCCGCAGTATCGTGAAATCATCGGCAAGTTGACACGAGGTAAAAGAGATTTGCCATCGCTCGACGCAGGCAGTGGCACGGCGAGGTAAACTTTGGGTTGGCAGCGTGCGATGGATACCTACAATGGCCATCCGATATCATTATCATGCGGCTGTCGCGAAGCTTAGTATGGAGAAGGTGAAATCAATGATCCCTCGACCTGTATTTTTCGGCTCAGCGTTTCTACGATCTGGCTTTAGCAGCATTCAGTGGAGCAGAACGCTTCAGGCGGTTCACTTTTCTGTCTGTGCGTTCATTGCCTTCGTAATGATCTCGGGCAGTTCCATCCTCGCTCTGGCACAAAACCAAAACGCGCAGACTCGTAACCCGGCTCCCGCTGCAGGTACGGACGTCGCTCGCGGAAAATACATCGTGGAGGGCGTTGCCAGGTGCGGACAATGCCATACGCCGCGTGACAGTAACGGGAATCCCGACCGAACACGATGGCTGCAGGGAGCACCCGTGCTTTGGCAGCCTGCGAACCCTGACTCAAACTGGCCGCTCAACGCGCCACGCATCGGGGGCACTCCACCAGCTCCCGACACTGACATGGTCAAACTGCTGACAACAGGCATCTGGACGACTGGAAATTCTCTGCGGGCTCCAATGCCACAATTTCGTATGGCGGTGAGTGATGCTGAAGCGGTGGTCGCCTATTTGAAATCATTGACCCCGCATCAATAGCCAGTGGCGCGCTCCGCATGGGGTGGAGAGCCACTTTGCAGGCAACCTTAGGGCACGTGGAGTGGTTCCCACTCGTTACGCCCAGTTCGTCTGTTTTCAGTTTTCACTCTGTGAATTCCTCGGCGCTGGGTCACAATCAGTTTGCGTAATGAAGCGTTGGAGGCGTTCGATTGAAAAGTGGCGAAGATCACTTGTCTTTTCCGATTGCCTTTAACCCATCCCTGCTGACCACTGTTCTCCGCATTCCCCGGCAACAATTAGGGCGGCTTTCGCGCGCCATCGTTTTCGTCTTCGTCGCCCTGACAATCACCGTCGCTGGTGGAGGTCATTCGTACGCGCAGTCGACCTCTTCCGATAACACCGAAACTATTCGGGGAATCGTGATCAGCAGCGTGACGCAGGAGCCTATCGCGCGCGCGCTGGTTTATTCGCCTGATAATCGCTTCGCGATGCTCACCAACAGTGAAGGTCGTTTTGAATTCACCGTTTCAAAAGCGGCGAATGATCCGGCCTCCGGTAGCGGCGTCGGCCCGTCTTCGCCTGATAGTTCCAATCGTCCGTATTCGCTGCAGGTCAAGAAGCCAGGCTTCTTAGCCGATCGGGGCCATAACCTGCCAAATGGAACATCGCAGGAGATGACGATTGAGTTGGTACCGGAAGCGTTGATTATCGGCACGGTCAGACTTCCCACATCGGAGGCGCCGGACGCCATCTCGGTGCAGATCTTTCGTCGCCAGGTTCAGGACGGCCGCGCTCACTGGGTTCCCGCGGGAGGAGCCCAGTCCAAGTCCGATGGACAATTTCGTTTTGCCGAACTGGGGGCTGGGTCGTACAAGCTGCTAACCGACGAGTTACTCGACCGCGATCCGGCGACGACCGATCCACGGAATGTTGATGGGTCTAATGATGGACCACTTAAGAACGACCCGCGCGGACAACTCTTCGGATACCCGCCCGTCTACTATCAGAATGCCGCCGACTTCGCCTCTGCCAGCACAATTCAGCTGCCGGCCGGTCAGACGCAAACTGTCGATCTATCACTGGTGAAGCAACCCTATTTCCGCGTCAAGGTTCCGGTCAACGGCGGCCCCGGTCAAGGACTAAACCTCAGCGTATACGCTCACGGAGGGAAGGGCCCAGGATATTCGTTGGGTTACAGCAGCGTTGACCACGCCATTGAAGGCATGTTACCCAATGGAACCTACACCATAGAGGCCACCAGCTTTGGTCTCGCCGCGGCGACTGGGGTGCAGACGATCTCCATTAAGGGTGCATCGATCGAGGGACCGGGTTTAACGCTGGTGCGGAATGCTGCGATTCCCGTCCTCGTGAAAGAAGAATTCACTGGCGAAGACCACTCCGGTTCGCTTACCTGGAATATCAATGGCCGAAATGTAGCGATAAAAGGTCCACGCCGATATTTGAACGTGACCCTGGAGCCCGCCGACGATTTTGTAATTGGCCGTGGAGTTTCGCTGCGCGAACCGACCTCCGCAGAAGACGCGTTATTCATCGAGGGTGCTCCTGCCGGCCGTTACTGGGTCCAGGTTCAATCGTCTCGCGGCTATCCAGCCTCGATCCGTTCGGGCAATCTCGATCTGCTCCATCAGTCGCTGATTGTTGGCGTGGGGGGAGGGGCGTCGCCCATCGAGATCACGATGCGCGACGATACGGCAGAGATTAGCGGCACGGTGGCCGGGATCATACCGCCGGCGCCGGGAACCACTCCTTCGAGCAACAGCCCAGAAGGTATGACTTTCTTCTCCAATTACAGTGGATCGTTCGGCGGGCCGGGGCGGCCCGGAGCGCGTCTCTACTGCATTCCTGTGGCGGATAGCAGCGGCCAGTTTCAACAGGCATTTGTGAATCCGGATGGGAGCTTCGACCTGCTCGGAATTGCCCCAGGCGCATATCGTCTGCTTGCGTTCGACCAAGCGCAGAGAGATCTCGAGTATAGGAATCCCGAAGCCATGGAAGCCTACGATGCCAAAGGTCCCGTGGTTCGAGTGGCTGCCGGACAGACGGAACATGTCCAGTTGCAATTGATTTCCGGGAGCGCTACCAGCGTCCCAAGCAGTGAAGAATAGAGAATGAAGAAAAAAGCCTGATGCTTACCCGTCTCCCATCCCGGCTATTCATTCTCCGCGCAGGCAAGCGCGCGGCCGTGCTGGCGGCGGCTTCTGCGATGCTTGTGTGGTCCGCGCATGCTCAGATTCCTTCCGGCCCATACAGAATTGCCGGAACCGTGATCAACGCCAAGGCCGGTGGACCGCTGGGTCGCTCCCGAGTCACCATCGCAGACGTTAAGAATCGGCAGAGCACGCAATCGGTTGTCACCGGCGACGATGGCCGGTTCGAGTTCCATGTTCCGGCAGGGAAATATTCGATTGAGGGTGCAAAACGCGGATTTATTTCTGCTTCCTACAATCAGCATGACCAGTTCTCGACCGCGATCGTCACCGGCGGCGATTTCGATACCGAAAGCCTTGCGCTTCGTTTAGCTCCGAACGCGGTGCTCACTGGCCAGGTGCTCGACGAATTCGGAGAGCCGGTTCGCAACGCGCAAATCGCGGTCTATCGCGAGAATAATGTCCAGGGCGTGAGTCGCATCTTTCATTTTCTCGTTGCCATGACGGATGATGAAGGACGCTACGAAGTGACGCCGCTGAATGAGGGGACATACTTTGTCTCCGTTTCCGCTTCGCCGTGGTACGCGGTTCATCCCGCACTTAACGGCGAGGGGAAAAATCCTCCACCTCCTCCGCAGGTGGACTCGTCCCTTGATGTGGCCTACCCCATCACGTACTACGGGGATGCCACCGAGGCCGAGGACGCCACGCCCATTCCAGTCCGCGGCGGAGATCGTCTGGAAGCCGACATCCACTTGAATCCGGCTCCCGCATTGCACTTTATTGTGCATGCTCCTCAAAATAATCAAGATGGCGTCACCATTCCCATGCTCTCGAAACCTTCTTTCGACGGGGAGGAGCAAATGGAGAACGGCAGCACTCAGAATGTCGCGCCTGGCGTTTTCGAGATGACTGGGATCGCGGCGGGACGATACACCGTGCGCATGCCCGACACCGGCGGTCAGATGAAAGAGCCTACCGAAGTGAACCTCAATGGCGGAGGAGAACTTGACGTAAGCTCAGGCAGATCGACCAGCAAGATTAAGGCAGGGGTTGAAATTGAGGGCGCGGCGAACGTTCCGGCGCAGTTCCAGATTGGTCTGCGAAACAGCAAGGGCCGGCTCACAACGTCGGCTCTGAACGCCAAAGGCGAGGTCAACTTCGACGATGTGGCTCCCGGCAAATACGAGGTAGTCGCGTTCTCCGATCAAGAGCAAGCCTACTCGGTGGTTCGGATCGCGGCGGAGAGTGGAACCATCTCCGGACATACCTTGAACATTTCTCCGGGGGCATCGCTCAACCTTCTGCTCTCGGTGGTATCGAGTTCTGTCACCATTGAAGGTTTCGCCAAACGTGCCGGCAAAGCAGCATCTGGCGCGATGATTGTTCTTGTGCCCAAGAATCCAGAAGAGAATCTGGATCGCTTTCGGCGGGACCAGAGCGATCTTGATGGAAGCTTCAGCCTTGCCGGTGTCATCCCAGCCGCGTACACCCTGATCGCGATTGAAAATGGCTGGGATCTGGATTGGTCCCAACCCGCGGTGCTGGCCAAGTATTTGGAGCACGGGCAAACCATTAAGGTAGCGGATCGCTCAACGGCCCCGGTGCATCTTCCGGACCCGGTGGAAGTTCAGGCGAAGTAGTATGCTTCACCCATGGACAAGAAAGAGATCAATTCTCCGAAGTTAACGATCCGGTTTCTTTTCTGGATCACGGGTGTGGTTTTGTTGCTCGCGGTGTTGATCGCTCACTTTGTTTACCACTCCATTTGAGTCGGTCGATTCACCTCTTAAATTCCCGGCAGTCTATTTCGCGCCACCCTGTTTCCCTGCACCCCGGCGGTGAAATGATTAGAATTCACCTGTGCGGATCATCAGCCGGCAAAAGGCGATTTACTTTTTTATAACGCTGGGCGTGTGTCTGATTGCGGCGGCCGTCGCGCTGAACGTCAGCTGGATCATCCAGTACTGGCGAGAAGGGCTCAAGCTATTCTTTGGTGGCATCCTGTTTCTCGTCATCATTGCCGGCCTGGTTTTCAATACAATTTTCCTGGTCCGGGAAATACGTCGTAACGAACAGCACGACAGCTTTATCAACGCAGTCACTCACGAGTTGAAGACGCCGATCGCGTCCATCCGGCTTTACCTTCAAACTTTGCAACGGCGCGAGGTCGATGAAGCGCAACGGCGCCAGTTCTATGAACTGATGTTGCTTGATACCGAGCGGCTGCTGCATACGGTGGAGCAGGTTCTAAAGGCCGGCGAGGCGGCACAAAAGAAAAGTCCGGTGCAGCGTTTACCGGTGGAGTTCGATGCGCTGGTGCGCGAGTGTATGGAACTGGCCCGCACACGCCATCACTTGCAGGCGGCGAGTCTCGAGTATCGCGAGTCTTTGTCTCTGTCTTCGCAAAGTGGCGATGCGGCGCGGATTCTTGGCGACCCCGAGGAGTTACGCACCGCGGTTTCGAATCTCCTGGATAACGCCGTGAAGTACTCGCCCGAAGGCGTGCACATTTCGGTGGAACTCGATGCTCCCGATGAAAAGCGGTTGGTGTTGCGAGTGCGCGACCGTGGCGTGGGGATTCCCGAGCAGGAATTGAAACGTATCTTCAAGCGATTCTATCGCGTGACGCAGCGCTCGCTTTCGCAAGTGAAAGGCACGGGCCTCGGGTTGTTCATCGTGCGTTCGATCGCACGGAAGCACGGCGGGAAGGTATTTGCGCAAAGTGAAGGAGCAGGGAAGGGAACGACGGTGACCCTGGAATTGCCCCGGAGAGTGGCATGAGCCGTGTGCTGGTAGTCGAAGACGAGGCTCACCTGGCGCAGGGACTGCAATTTAATCTGCAAGCCGAAGGTCATGCCGTAGAAGTTGCCGGAGACGGCGAGGCGGCGCTGGATCTGCTCGTCGAAAAAAGTGAGCACTTCGACGCCGTGGTTCTCGATGTGATGCTGCCGGGAAAGAGCGGCTTCGATGTCGCGTCCTTGCTCCGCGAGAAAAAAAATTATGTTCCGATCCTGATGCTGACCGCGCGCGGGCGTCCTGAGGATGTACTGGAAGGATTTGCCGCGGGCGCTGACGATTATCTGCCGAAGCCGTTTGAACTGGCGATCCTGATTGCCCGCCTGGAAAGCCTGCTCCGCCGCAGCGTCTGGATGAAAGACAGTAAGCCAGCGGGAGCTGGCGTCGAGCCCTTCACGCCAGCTGGGGAGAAGATAGCAGGCGGCGATACGTTCAGTTTTGCCGGCAAGTCCATTGATTTTGGCGAACTCGAATTGCGCACCCTGGGCAATACGATCCATCTGACCGTGATGGAGGCGGAACTTCTGCGCTATCTGGTGCGCAGCGAGGGGCGCGTGGTTTCGCGCAAATCAATTCTCGAGGATGTTTGGGACTTGCACGAGGACACCGATACCCGCGCCATCGACAATTTTGTGGTGCGGCTGCGCCGTTATATTGAAGACGATCCATCGCAGCCAAAGCATTTGCAGACCGTGCGCGGCGTAGGATACCGGTTTGTATCGGAGCCCGGATAAAAGCGCGCAGGCTGACAGATCATGAGACAAGCGATAGGACGAGCGATTCTCCCCGCGATCATGGCGAGTTTGATTTTGCTGCTGACGATTTATGCCGGCGATTACCTCTCGCTCCGCTATCAGATTCCCCACGGCCGTCCGCAGTTCGGGCAAACTACGGTCGAGACTCTATATGCAATCCACGAAAAGGACGGCAAGACCGAATATCAAATCGGGCAACCCGAAACGGATACCTGCGTCCATTCGCTATTTCCCCATTTCGGGGATCTCCCGTGCTGGTACGCCAGTCGTCACACTGAGAAGCGCATCGAAATTTGAATCGGCAGAGCTAGTGCTGCTTGGCTGAGGAACTGGCAGCCAGTTCGCGGAAAAGACCGAGCAATGCGGATGCGGCTTTCTGGTCAGAGAGGTTTTCGAGCGCTACCGTCGCGGTGAAGTGTGGTGAGGTGGAGTTGAAGCGCACGCCGACGAAATCCTTGTCCCGCCAGGAAGCTAATGCGTTCACTACAGGGCTGAGTTCGACAGGCCAGTCTTCCTTGGTGGTAAGAATGACGGGGCCGGGACGAGTGATGGTCCAGGCGCGCGTGCCCTTTGTGGTTTTTGCTCCCGAATGGCCCGACCAGCGGTGACGCACGACGTCAAGATGGAAGCCCGGTGGAAAGCCCATATCAGCTTCGAAAGTCAGCGTCTCTTGCTGCTGGCGCCAGTGGCTTAAAGCCCAATGGACGGGAAGTGGGCGAGGCAGCAGGCGAATGGTCAGGCGCGCATCTTCAAACCAGCGGGAAGAAAGGTTCAACGTAGCTCTTAAACGGGAACTACTCGCCTGCCAGTGCAGATCCACGACCTGACCCTTCCCCAGGCAGGCTCCCTGTACCCATTGCAGCACGCTCCCAGCCCGTCGCCGGTTATAGCGCACGAACCAGCCATACCAGAGGAAGGAGAGCGCGAGCGCCGCAACCACGTCGATGACAATGAAACGCCCCACAGGCCCTCTTAAGAAGAAATCGTACTTCTTAAGGATGTGAATGCGCAAGGGGGAGAAATGGAAAAAGATCAGCCTCTCCGGAGAGCGCGTCTGAACCGATTGGTCGACCGCGGATTTACTGGTCCGGCAAAGCCAGCAACGTTTTGCGGAATACTAAATTTTGACTTTGGAGGAAGGCATCGATCATGGGCGTCCAGATTGGAATTCCCGCCTGAGAAAACAATGCGTGACCGTCCGCTCCGAAAGAATTCGCGCGCACAAACTGAGCGGTTCCACCCTTGGCTGTGAACGCCCGATAGAATTCCTCCGCCAGTTGCGGAGAAAAGAAATGATCATTTTGCGCGTAAACCCAGAGCATTGGGATGCGTGACTTTTTTCCAAAGTCGCCAAATGCATTGATGAGATCGGACGGATGGCAAACCTCGTCCTTTCTTGGCGAGCCGCGTCCTCCGGCGAAACTAATCGCGGCGACCAGACCCGCTGGCGGTCTTGCGGTTAGAGCGACGGAAGCAAATCCTCCCGCTGATTTTCCCACACTGATGATGCGATTGGGGTCGATTTCGGGAAGTGTCGAAAGGTATGTGATTGCTGCGCGCAAGTCATTCGCCGATTCGACGCCAGATCCATAAAAATCGGGCATGCGGCCGCAGGCCTGCGCATCTTCCGCGAAATTGCCGCCGGAGTCTCCGTATCCGCGACGCATCACGATGACCGTGGTCCAACCGCGGCGAGCGAATTCTCGAGCCTGCGGCAACATTTGCGCCGGAGTCATCTTCCGCCGATCCGCAGCGTCTCGGGGAGCACCGTGATTGATCAAGGCGAGCGGGTGTGGCCCTGGCTCGTTGGGGCGAATCATTAAAGCCTCAAGTCCCTTCTTGCCGGCTCCGGGCGCGGGAATACGGAGTTCTTGCTGTACCAGTTCCTGTCCGCTGACGGGAAGGGTGAGTGTCAAGAGCATGAACAGAATCAGCGTGATCAGGCGAAGAAGTTTCATAGGCGCCGCCAGGGAAAAGAGATTTCACACGTGATTCTAGTGCAATTGGGTGGCCGGCGGAGCGCAGCGAGCCGCTACAATGGCGGCGTGCCGTTTCGTATCCGCCAATTCCGAAAAGCCGATTTTGACACGCTATGGCGGATCGACCAAGCTTGCTTTGATCCGCAACTCGCGTACTCGCGGCCGGAGCTGGCTTTCTACATGCGGCGGACGGGTTCGTTTACTCTGGTGGCCGAGGGTGGTGCGATCTCGGATAATGGCGTCAAATCGACGAAAATTTCCGAGGGCAATATTCTGGGTTTCGTTGTAGCCGAGACACGCCGAAAAACCGGGCACATTATTACCATCGACGTAGTCGAAGAGGCTCGGCGAACCCGCGTAGGCTCCGCTTTACTGTTGGCCGCGGAGGAAAGACTAGGGCAGGCTGGAGCAGTCGCCGTGGCACTGGAGACTCCGGTCAACAACGAAGCCGCGATTCGTTTCTACAAACAAAAGGGATACATCGTGGAAAAGACGGTTGCCGGTTACTATTCTGGCCAGCTGGATGCCTTGGCGATGACGAAAGAGTTGGCGAAGTCGCCGGTGGGATGATTGTGCTGAAGAGGAAATGAATTGATGAAGATTGCGATCCAGGGAGAGCTCGGTTCGTTTAGCCACGAGGCCGCAGAAACCATGCTGCCGCGTGCGACCGTCGTGCCGTGTGCGCGTTCGCTCGAGGTCTTCGAGCGCGTCAAACGGGGAACGGTGGATGGCGCGGTGATTCCGATTGAAAACTCGCTGGCCGGCTCCGTTGCGGAGCATTTTGATTTGTTGTTGGGACGCGACGTTCATATCGTGCGCGAATTTCGATTGCGCATTGTGCATAACCTGATTGCGCTGCCGGGCACGAAGCTCGGCGAAATCCGGCGCGTATTTTCGCATCCCGTAGCGCTGGATCAGTGCCGCGACTTATTTGCGATGAATCCTCGACTGGAGCCGGAGCCGTTCTACGATACGGCGGGAAGCGTGAAACATGTGGTGGCCGAAGGCTTGCGCGATGCGGCCGGGATCGCCAGTCGGAGGGCGGCCCAAGTTTATGGAGGGAAGATTCTGAAGGCGGGGATTGAGGATGACAAAAAGAACTTCACCCGCTTCTTCCTGATTCATCGCGGAAAGCCGCGAGCAGCCAGCAACGCGAACAAGACTTCGCTGGCCTTCAGCATCAAGAACATTCCTGGCGGATTGTTCAAGGCACTCAGCGTGTTTGCTCTGCGCGATATCAGCTTGAGCAAAATTGAGTCGCGTCCAATGCGCGGGCGTCCCTGGGAATACGTTTTTTTTGTGGATTTGCTGCGTGGCGACGACAACGATTCGCGAAACGCACTGCGCCATTTGGGCGAGGTGGCAGAACTGGTCAAGGTGCTGGGAATTTATCCTGGGGCTTGAAACATCAGTTGGCGCCCGCCGGAAGCAAGTCGAAACCACGACAGATTCGAGTCAGTCAGAGATTTCCAATGTTCGGGCTTCTAGAGGCTGCGAAGTCACAACATAAACTGCTACCAAAGTAGCTGCGAAGCCTGACGCCGCACCGATACCGAGCGACCAGCGCGGGCCGAAGTGGTCCGCCACCCACCCGACGATGGGAGCCCCAATCGCTGTTCCCCCGAGTGCCACGCCCACACGAATCGCCATCACTCGACCGCGCATGATGGGCTCGGTCGAAAGCTGCATCATGCTGTTCGTCGCGATCGTGAAGGTGAGAGCAGCCACCCCGATCACCGCGAGGGTGGCAGCGAACCACCAGTATCCTGGAGAGAGCGCGGCAAGCGTACAACCGATTCCAAAGACGCTGGTGCCGAAAAGCAGCGTCCCGAACTTGGGCTTATCACGTGCGGCCGCCAGAAGCGCTCCGCTCATTGTCCCGATCGCCATGATCGACGACAGCAAACCGAATCCGCGCGCGTCGGTATGGAAAACATTCACCGCCATGGTGGAGATGAAGATCGGAAAATTCAGACCGAAGGTTCCAATCAGAAAGAGCATGACCAGGATTGATCGGAGGTCCTGTCGAGCCCAAACATAGCGAAGCCCTTCGATGAAGCCACCCGGTCCGCTGGAGGCTCTCGCGTTTGTTCTGAGCTCATGAACGCGCAGCAGATACATCGAAAGCAGAACCGCGCCGAAGGACAATCCATTCAGAAGAAATGCCCAGCCGGTCCCGATCTTTGCGATCACCAGACCGGCCACAGCCGGGCCGATGAGCTGGCCGACGAAGAACGAAGTCGAGTTGAGCGCGACTGCATTCGGCAGGTGTCCGTCACCTACAAGTTCCCCAACGAAAGTTTGCCGCACCGGCGCATCCAGTGCTGCCGCGGCGCCGAAAACAAAGGCAAACACATACACATGCCAAAGCCGGACGTAACCTGAGATCGTGAGGATTCCCAGCGCGGTCGCAAGCCCACCCATGGATGCTTGCGTCAGCATCAGCAGCTTGCGCTGGTTGAAACGGTCCGCTGCCAACCCGCTCCAGGGTAGCAACAGCAGCTGTGGAGCGAACTGAAGCCCAGTAACGATGCCGACGGCAGTCGCGTCATGGTGGGTCAGTTGCGTTAGCACGATCCAGTCTTGTGCCACCCGCTGCATCCAGGTCCCGATGTTCGAGACCAGACCGCCCGCAGTCCATAACCGGAAGTTGAAGTTCCCCAGGGCGCGGAAAACCCCGGCGAGCGGATTCCTCATCGGCGCTCCGGGGTGTTGCCTCCGTGAAACTGGCCGAAGTGCCGCGCCGCGTGCAGGCTGATCAGGAGTGCGCCGGCCACAAACGGCGCGATGCAGACGAAGGATCGCGGATCGAAGTGGCCGACGCGCAGCAGAAACACATAGGCCAAGACGAAATTCGCGAAGCCCCATACAACGTTCACTGTCGAGGACGAGAGACCTTTTCCTGGAGGCTTTGCGAATGGTGTCTGAAACGGTTTACCCATAACTCCGCTGACGAAATGCGGCACGGCATTGGCCACAAGCAGGCCTCCGAAAAAGTAGGACACGTAATGTAGCCAATTCATGGTTAAGCGCTCCTCTTCGCCAGTAGATCGAGCACGTCCTGCGTCGAGCCGGTTTCACCCAGGCGAGGGAAGACGTGCCTGAGACTGTATTCGTGAGCTTCGGGGCGGAGGTCGGTCATGGCGTCAATCGCGAGCGTGACATTGAACCCTTGTTCATAGGCCTGGCGCGCAGTGGCTTCAACACCGGTTCCGGTGGCAACGCCCGTGATGACCACCTGTGTAATGCCTTTTGCTTTTAATCGGGATTCGAGGTCCGTGTTGGCAAATGCTCCCCATGTTCGCTTGGTAACGACGATGTCGCTGGGCTGATGACCCAACTCCGGTATGAGGTCAGTCCATCCCTCGGGCAGTATTTTCTGTCGAGGCGGCTGTTCGGTCCGGCCCGGCGCGCCACCGGCGACGTTGACGAGTACAACCGGCAACCCTTGTGTGCGAAATGTTTCGATGAGAGCCCGCGACCGCTTCACAACATCGTCGATCGCATGAATGAACGAAGAACTGACAATGCCCTTCTGGAGGTCGATAACAATCAGGGCAGTTTGGGGATCGAGCGTAGTGAGGGGCACGTCTCTTCTCCTTGGAAAGCGGTTTCAGCAAGGCTTTGTTGTATACGCCAAGCTCAAACGAGTACGTCAGTCCTCTACGAGTCGCGCAAGCAATTCGACGACTGCCGCGAGCTTTTCTTGCTCTTGAGCAGAGAGCTTGGACTGAATCGTCCGGGTCAGCCAGTCTTGTCGCGCCGCTCGACCATCCTGAATCTTCTTCAGACAGGTCTTGCTGAGCGACAAGAGGGTTTGCCGTCCATCGCTCGGATCTGGCGCGCCACTCACCAGGCCCGCCGTATCCAGTGCGGCAATCACCGTGGCCATCGATTGGGGACGCATGCCCTCCGCCCGCGCAAGACTTGAAACCGTGGCAGAGCCCTCGCTCTCCAAACGAAGAATCACAGATACCTGGGATGGCGTCAGATCATCTTTGCTACCGTGCTCGCGCAGGCGGCGCTTGAGCTTGCCGATAATCGTTCGGAGTTCCGCCGCAAGTGCAGAGGCACGCTCGGCCTGAGGGGGAGGCAATCGATTGCTCATACCGCACAGTATCATATATACAGTTTAACTGTACAGTATATCTACGCAGGTTAGCTGTACAAGCTTCCTTGGATTTGGCAAAAGATTCAGCCTCGGCTCCCGCCCCTGTCCCCAGTCACGGACTTGCGCTCCCTCTCCGACCCTTAGCCGCAGGCTTTATGACTCCGATTCTCACGGCGTAGAGCCTGCCATTGGTCCCATACGGTTACCGGAGTTAGAGCGGGGGCCTTTCGGGGTCTTGCAAGCCGCCAAAAAAGGTCTACAATTCAACAACCTAGCACGCAGTCTGCATCTTTTTAGCGGTTGGGTTCATCCAAGGTTGAGTGAATGTCACTCAAGGACAAATCATGAGCGATCCTATTATTACGTCCAGCGAGAATACTCCCATAGACCTCACCGAGCGCTCGCTTCCGATTCTGCCGGTGCGCGACACCGTCCTGTTCCCTCATGCAGTGTTGCCACTGACCGTCGGGCGGGAAAGCTCGGTGCAGCTGATCAATTCGTTGGGCGAAGACAAAACTATTGTCGTTGTGGCGCAGCGCGAGGCGCGCGTCGACTCGCCGCAACCGACCGATCTCTACACGATCGGAACCCTGGCGGTGGTGCACAAAGTTGTCAAGATGCCCAACCAGAGCCTCTTTGTTTTTGCCGAGGGGCTGGAACGCGTGCGGCTGGCGGATTTCGCGCAATTGACGCCGTTCATGCGCGCCCAGGTCGTGGCCATTCCTGAGACGATTCCACCTAAGGACTCTGAGGTGGAAGCCTTGCAGCGCAACGTGCTGACTTTGTTCCAGCAGATTGTGGCCGGTTCACCTACTCTTTCCGACGAGCTGTCCACCGTCGCAATGAACATCGAAGAGCCCGGACGCCTGGTGGATTTCATTGCCTCGTCGCTGCCGTCTCTTTCGACTTCGGACAAGCAGGACACACTGGAAACGACCGATGTTCGCGTCCGCCTGGAAAAAGTCAATCAGCACCTGGCCAAAGAATTAGAAGTCCAGCAACTGCGCAACAAGATTCAGTCCGAAGTGCAGGATCGCGTGCAGCAGACGCAGCGCGAATACTATCTCCGCGAGCAGATGAAGGCGATCCAAAAAGAACTCGGCGAGCAGGACGAGGGCGCTCGCGACACCGAAGAACTGAAACAGAAGATCGAGTCGGCGGGCATGCCCGACGAGGTGAAGAAAGAAGCACTAAAGGAACTCGGCCGGCTAGCGCGCATGTCGCCGATGGCGGCGGATTATTCCGTCACTCGCAACTACATCGAGTGGTTGGCGGTTCTGCCTTGGGCCAAGACTTCTGGATCGGAAATTGAAATCCCAAAAGCGAAAGAGATTCTCGATACCGATCATTACGATTTGCAAAAAGTGAAAGATCGGATTCTGGATTTCCTGTCCGTGCGCCGGTTGAAGCCCAACATGAAGGGGCCGATTCTTTGTTTTGTCGGACCTCCAGGCGTAGGGAAGACCTCGCTGGGCAAGTCCATCGCCCGGGCTTTGGGACGCAAGTTCGTCCGCCTGTCACTAGGCGGCGTGCACGACGAAGCCGAAATTCGCGGACATCGCCGGACTTACATCGGCGCATTGCCGGGACAGATTATTCAAGGCATACGGCGCGCGGAGACGAAAGATCCGGTCTTCATGCTCGACGAAATCGATAAGGTTGGGCGCGACTTCCGGGGTGATCCGGCGTCCGCTTTGCTGGAGGCGCTTGATCCGGAGCAGAACGCTACTTTCCGCGATAACTATCTGGACGTGACTTTCGATCTTTCGAAAGTCTTGTTCATCACTACGGCGAACATGCTCGATCCGATCGCGGAGCCGTTGCGCGATCGCATGGAGATCATCGAATTGCAGGGATATACGGAAGAAGAAAAAGTTCACATCTCCTTCCAGTACCTGATTCCACGGCAGATCGAAGAAAACGGAATTACCGCCGAGCAGATTGAGTTTCCGGAAGAAGCGGTTAGTTACATCATCCGCCATTACACGCGCGAGGCTGGCGTTCGGAACCTCGAACGCACCATCGGCACCATCTGCCGCAAACAGGCGCGCCGGTTGGCGGAAGGGAAGACCGAAAAGCTGGTCATCACGAAAGAGATCGTCCAGCAATTTTTGGGCGGCATCAAGGTCCGGAGTGAAGGCGAAATCGCCGAACGCACCAAGCGCGCTGGCGTAGTGGTTGGATTGGCCTGGACTCCTTCTGGCGGCGACGTGCTGTTTGTCGAAGCCAATTCGATGAAGGGCAAAGGCGGGCTCACGATCACGGGGCAGATTCAGGATGTGATGCGCGAGTCCATGCAGGCTGGCCTTAGTTGGGTGCGCTCGAATGCGAAGCAGTTGGGAATCGACGAAGAATTTTTCTCCAATCATGACATTCACATTCACGTGCCAGCGGGAGCGATTCCCAAGGACGGCCCTTCGGCGGGTGTCACTATCGTGACCGCGCTGGTGTCGCTGCTCTCGGGCAAGCAGGTTCGTCCGTTGACCGCGATGACAGGCGAGATCACACTTAGTGGCAATGTGCTGCCGGTGGGCGGAATCAAAGAAAAAGTGCTCGCTGCAAAACGTGCCGGTGTGCACGACGTGATTCTGCCGGCAGACAACAGGACAAACCTCGAAGAAGATCTGACTCCCGAGCAGTTGACGGGATTGACTCCTCATTACGTCAAGACCATCGACGAGGTACTGGCATTCGCGCTTCCGGCTACGTTGCGCGAAGAATTGCAAGACGCCGAAGAGCGGGAGAAAGTGCTCACTAACTAAGAGTCGATTTACAACTTTGTCAATTACAGTTGGTCAATGCCAGCCTGATTCGAGGCTGGCATTGTTGTTTTGGTAGGGGTAATTTCTTGGTGCCGCTGAGCAGTTGTCCCTTTCTGAGCGAGGCAGGGGCGGATAAAAGTGGGCTGAAAGTAGGTCTACTTTCGACTAGGGGAATCTTGCGATGCGATCAATGCTACGCCCGAATGTTTCACGTGAAACATTTCTGCGCCCCAAGCGTCGAATGTTTCACGTGAAACATTGTACGGTAATTGTGTATGTATATAAACATATGTACATTTCTCGTATTCGCTTGATTACACGAAACCTAGCGGGTTAAGAGTAGACATACGATAAGTGACCGGAAATGTCGCCTGTGAGCATGATCACAGCATTATTGTGATGAAAAAGGGCCACGAAAATGCCAAGCGCGAGAACTGGCGCACCCCCGGCCCTTGAGATATCAAGCTGGCACGCCCGTTTCGCCCTTCCCATCTGCTACCCGCGTATTCGTCTGGATAATGTCTGGAAACAATTGAGTTACGGTCGTGCCGGAGATGTCGGCCACTCGTCTTCTATTCTCCTCTGGTTACAGTACAATCCAACTGCCGCAATCAAAAGGCGTGACGTACGATGAAATCCCTGATTCTCATCTTTATCTTTGCCGGCTTAAGTGGTTTAGCGGCAACACAGGACAAACCACGTGTATTCGTACAGGGAAAAGGCTCGCAGAATGTCACCACCTCGGGATCATCAGCGGGCGGTCGGCATTGGGGATCGTTCGGCTCAAACACGACGCTTGATTCCCATGACGAAAGCATGGAAGTTACCAAGGATTTGCAGAAGAGCTGCTCCGGAGTGATGGTCACCCTCAACCAGGCGAATGCCGATTACACCGTCATGCTAAACAGAGAGTCGAAACATAATCGGGGACTGCTGCGCACCAACAGTCAAGTCCAAGTCGCCAACCGGCTCGGCGATATACTCGGGACCAATGCTACGAGGACAGTAGGAAATGCCTCCAAACATGCGTGTCAGTTGATACTGGACGACTGGGGCCAACATGGAAGAGTCGCGGTTACAGATTCCCCGGCCCCTGACCCGACCCGTGACCCGGCAGTTCCTGACCCGCCTGCCACCGCACCTGCGGCAAAGTTAACGAGCAACGCAATAGCCTCGCCGGTTCAGCACCAGGCCACCGCGGTTGCTGAAGGATCCAGGGCAACTGCAGCCCAGACCGACGATAGAGCAGGGAGTTCGGTCGATGCGGCGACAAACGCAAACAGTGACAGTCGCCCTGAAGTCGTAGCGGCTTCAATCATCCGCGATCCCGGAAGCCCCGCTAATATTTCTTCTGGTCTGGCCGAGGAGTCGCTGATCGGAGTTTCGTTCTCTGGAAGCCCGACGGTGCGACACGACGGAGTCGAAATCTCCGGTGTACAGCCTAAGGGACCGGCAGACAACATCGAGATACAACCGGGTGATGTAATCCTCGCCATCGACGGCCACTACCTTTACACAATCGATGAACTCCGCGCCGAACTCCGACGTCATGCGATCGGAAAGCCACTGGCGATTCGCTATCGACACGGGCGCCTCACTTCCGAAAATTTTCTAATCCTTGGCTCTGGAAACGAGACTCCGCAGCGATAATGCTGGACTGGAAATAAAAGGTTATGTAGCGCTATGTCTCCTAGTCTTTCGATTGCATAAGAACGGGCCCGAGAGCGCTGGCGATTCGGGAGGCCACTTCTCGAACAGCGCGAGAAGTGGCGCGCCCCCAGTTAGTTTTTGTCTTAGAGCTTTCGAGAACTTACGAAATTCGACCTACGGATATTGCTAAGCTGGAAGCGGAGGGGTCTTTCGACTGCGCGGGGACTTCACTTCGTGAAATCCCCGCTGCGATCGAGATGACAGTTTGACTTGGTCGAATCATTGTCAAAATGAAAAAAAGCAGGCCGGGTTACGGCCTGCTTTGAGTTGGGGCGCTTGCTGAGGTTACGGTAGGTCAATCGCGGCAACGACGTCGTTTACGAAGGTGAGGCCGTTGGGAGTCCCCAGTCCGGTGACGTTATCCCATCCAGTGCCCGTCACCAAGCCGGTGTCGGTTCCGAAGGTAAGGACGAACCACGCCGGCTCACCATCGCCCTGTTGGTAAAGGGTGCTGACATATTCGGTGGTGTTCTCGAGCGGTCCCGCCAACGAATCGGCCGAGTAGGTTACGTTCGGCTGTTTCGGAGTGCGGAGTACGCCGGTAACGTTGTCCGGACCAGTTACGGCGGGGATGTCCGTAATGGCATCAGCAGGAAGGCTGTAGAGAAGCGCTGATGCTTGGCCGGGGTACACTCCCGCCGCCTGGGATGCGATGACCCAGAGCGCCGAGAACATCGGGCAAGCCAGACTGGTGCCGCCTACAGTTCCTACTCCGTCCTCAAGCACAATCTCGGCCGGAGTAAAGGGGTCGGCAAGGAATGCAATATCGGGCACTTGCCGGACGCTGCCCGGTACGCTCGACTGATAGGTCGGCTTGGCAAAGTAATAACTGGGGCCGCCGCCTGCACCGAATTGGAATCCAAATTGTTCCGGAACGAGTGGACCTGCGCCGGGGATGCCAATCAGAGTCGCATTGGTGCCCCAACCGGTCTGGAGCTTGATGGAGTGATCGGAATGGAGGAACAGGCTGGTGCCGCCAACCCCGGTTGCGGAGGGTGAAGAGGCGGGAGAGGATGCGGATGTCTCGCCGATAACAGTTGAGAAGTCCCCATCGTCACCAGTTGAAAAGTTGACCGAAATTCCCGCAGCGGAGCCGACCTGAATGGCATTGTTGATCACGTCGAGGTCCGATCCTTCAGCTTCAACCTCGGGAAAACCGTAACTGTTCGAGATTGAGGCGCCCAGATTGTTTTCAATGGCATACGTGACGGCAGCGAGAAGGTTGAAAGTCGAATTGTCCGGCGACAGGACTAAAGCGATATTTGCTCCCGGCGCAACGGCATGGGACCACTCAACATCGAGACTTGTTTCTACGTTCCAATTGTCGCAGTCGCCTCCAGGGCAAGACGCGGCACCCAGGGGCTCGATAATGGAGAAATTGGACCCCGTGAGGGCGGGAAGACCGTTAATCTCTGCAAAGGCATTGGCGTCAGAGGTTATCGAGTCTGAGCCGAAGGCGTCGACGATGACTACAGTTTGCCCGTGTCCGTCAAGTTTTTGCTTGAAGAGCGAGGTGAGGCCGTAGGCTTTGTCGATTTGAACGGCGTTATAACCGCAGGGAGGGAAACTGGGCGGCGGAGTGTTGGGATTGTTTCCGTATCTCGTACCGTTAAAGGTTGCGGCCGGGGCGGTCTTGACGGTTTTGAAGGTTTCGCTTTGGGTGAGTCCAAGGCAATTCGCGTTGAAAAATTTTTCGGCGGGACCGATGTGGGTGATGGGCAACAGCTGTGGTTTTGTGTTGATCGCATCGCGGAAAGCTACATGGTTTTTGAACGTTGTATCGCTCAGGCCCATCACGGCATAAACCACTTTCGCGGCAGCACCCGGAATCGCGATTTTCGATTCCGCGCGGCGATGAAGCTCGCCATTGATCATGACGCGATTGAGTTGGACGCCGGTAGCGCGTTGCACGTCCGCAACCGATCCACGCGCGGTGATGAAGTGATTGAACTGGTCAGCGTGCACTTCTTTCAAATTGTAAGCAGCAAGGTGCTGCCGCACGACCGCCAAATCCGCCGCGGTTGGGGCGAACTTTGCTTTGTACTCATCCATCTTGATCCAGTGATGGAAATTGGGAGATTTCTTGTCGTACATCTGGCGAACCAATTCGTTGAATTCGGCTTTGTTGTGTTGATTGAGCCAGAAGGATACCGAGATCTGTTTGGATTGATCCTCAGGGCCAAGGATCTGCGGGTTGACCGATCCGCGGGCACCACTGGCAAATGCCGGCGCAGCCATGAGCGTGAGAGCGAGCAACGCGAGTAGCATTGCAGGAATTACTTTGCTTCCGGTTTTCGACATAGGGTCTTTCTCCTGAAAGAAAAAACGATCGAATTTGCCGATGTATACGCATACGCTTCCACCCCGGCATGGGTGGGGATTGTGAATAGACAACTGATTAGGTGTTGTTCAGAGCTTACCCGCCAGAACACAGCCCCGAACCCGAACCAAACAGAGCGGCCTGGCGAGAGGGAGTCACAGGCTGTAGTGATTATCCGCCACTGTCAGCCTATGTCAAGACACTTTGTGAAAGCGAAATTTGTTGCATCAAAGAGACAAAAGATTGCGGCGGCAAGAAAAGGAAAATATGCGGCGAGAACCCTGAGCATTGTTGAGGTAGAGATTTTTCGACTCCGCGTGGACTTCACTTCGTGGAGTTCCCGCTCCGCTCAAGATGACAAATCAGAACCTTCGGTAGAAGAATCTGGGCAAACGGGCGACAATGGTTCGGCAAATCTTCATTCATCATTTTTTAAGGAGTCGTGGTGGAAGCTAGTCCAGTTTTGAAGCTGGTGAACTCGAAGCCGGTTCGAGCACCGCACGTTGGTCTCAAGCCGAAGCTTGGACTCCGCACCTGGATGGAACGGGTGCTGGTGGAGTGCGATCGGGCAGCGGCCGGGTTTGAGGCTGATCCGGTGCATGATCTGCGGGTTGCTTTGCGGCGCTGCCGCTCCCTTGCCGATGGAATGATCGCTATCGATCCCGATTCTTCGTGGAAAGAGATGAAGAAGGCGGGGAAGAAACTTTTCCAGGCGCTGGGCGAACTCCGTGACATGCAGGTGATGCAGGAGTGGATCGAGAAACTGAGTGATCCCGGCAACTCGAGTGCACCGAGTGATCCCGCCGCTATGAAGTTGCTGGATTATGTCCACGCGCGCGAAACCGCATGCAAGCAGGTTGCGTTCAAAGCTCTCAACGAATTTGACCGCAAGCGATGGCGGCAGTGGGCCCGACTTCTTCCCCAACGTGCTTCTCGGGTGCGTCCGGGGAGCGTCGTGTATCTGCATCTGGCTCTGGAAAAGTGGACGGCGGCATACGATCTGCACAAACATGCATTGCGGACGCGCTCGCGAGTGGGGTTGCACGAATTGCGCATTGGCATCAAGCGCTTCCGCTACACGGTGGAGAATTTTCTGCCACGGCAGAATGCGCTGTGGGGCGACGATCTAAAAGAGCTGCAGGATTTGTTGGGTGACGTACACGATCTGGATGTCCTCTGGGCGACGGCGGTGCAGAGCGATGTCAATGCGTTTTCCGATCTGGAGAGCCGCAACCGCTGGCGCGAGAAACTGAACCTGGTGCGGGCAAAGAGAATTGACCGGTACCGCGCCAAGATGGTTGGGAAGCAGTCGTTGTGGCAAGTTTGGCGGGCGGAATTGCCGTCGGGCCCGCAGTTGCGCGCGGCGGCGATGAGCCGGTTGCGTACCTGGGCTGGATATCTCGATCCTGATTTTCTGCGTTCGCAGCGAGTGGCGCAGTTGGCGCTTCTTCTTTATGACGGGTTGAAGAATGCCGGACTGCTTGCAACGGACGTGTCGACAAGCGCGGAACATGACTGGCGAGCGGTATTGCAGGCGGCGGCGCTGATGCATGGCGTGGGCAAAGCGAAGGGCGCGGAAAAGCATCAGAAGGCGTCGTACCGGATGATCCGGGGAATGGCGCGGCCTCTGGGCTGGAGTCCGCGCGAACTGGAATTGGCGGCGGTGGTGGCGCGCTATCACCGTGGAGCGTTGCCGCATCCTCGGGGAAAAGCGATGCAACTGCTGGAGTTGCCGGATCGTCCGATTGCGATGGAGTTGGCTGGGATATTGCGGCTGGCTAACGCGCTGGATGTTCGACCGGCGGGCGGGGGATCGCTTCGTAGCGCGTTTAGCGGTCCGCGGCTTGAGGTTGGGTTGCTGGATCGCTCCGTGGTATTGCGAGTCGCCGGGTACTCGGCTTTGGACCGGTCGGCGGAACAAGTCGCCGCCGCGCGACATTTGCTGGAGACAGTGCTGCGGAGGCCGGTGCTGGTGCGGGCGCTGCGTGCTCCTGCGGGAGCGCGGACGTCGGGGAGAGTTCTGGCGATTGAACGGTAGAAATCATTCGGCGGTTTGGCGGAAGAAGCAGATTCTTCCCCTTCGACTACGCTCAGGGTGAGGAGGACACATTTGGGGAGCATGAGATCCCTCGCTCCGCTCGGGATGACAATTCCTGTGGCGGGATGACAATTCCTCTAGCCAGGTGGCGCGACGCGGTAGCTTGTCTGATACTTCTCAGAATGGCGTTCGGCTTCCAAACTTCTTTGTGGGTCATAAGAGAATGACTCCGACAAAAACATGACTCATGCAAAATTAGTTTCGATGGCGGTCTACTGGCTGCGGCGGTATCGCTGTGGGGTGGTGCTCAGCGAACAGGCTTGCGTCAGTGGTGAGATGCCGGATGCTATTGGCTGGAAAAAGGCGTGCCACTCGGTGCTGGTCGAGAGCAAGGTGTCGAGGGCGGATTTCCTTGTTGATCGCGATAAACCTTTCCGGCAGAAGTCGGAGAATGGGGTCGGTTGCGAGCGTTATTACCTCGCGCCGCAGGGGATGATTCGGATCGAGGAACTGCCGGCCGGCTGGGGATTGCTGGAGTTACGCGGGCGCGAGATTGAGAAGGTCAAAGCATCGGCGAAGAATCTGCGGTCGGCGGTGGGATTCCAGTACGAGATGAATCTTCTACTGGCGAGTCTGCATCGCGTGGAAGTCCGGATCGAGCCGCAGAGCATTACTGACTTTCTGAAGTGGAAGAATCGCATGGCGGAATACAACCGGGGCATCCTTCCGGAGGGACTGGTGGCTCCGGAAGATGAGGGGAATGGATACCTGCTGGGAACTTGAGGAATGTTTATTTGTTGTTGATGGTCACGAGGGTATAGAGGTCCTTCGACTCCGCAGGGACTTCACTTCGTGAAGTCCCTGCTCCGCTCAGGATGACAAACTGCCCTACATATCGCGGCGGCCTTCCATAGCTTTCAGCATGGTGACTTCGTCGGTGTATTCGATGTCGCTTCCTACCGGAATGCCCATCGCGATCCGCGTGACGCGCAATCCTTGGCGTTTCAGTTGCTGGGCGATGTAGGTCGCGGTGGCTTCTCCTTCGACTGTGGGATTGGTGGCCAGGATCACTTCTTCGATTTCTCCATTCGCGACCCGCGACAACAGATTGGCAATGCGCAATTGTTCGGGGCCTACGCCGTGCAGCGGAGAAATAGATCCGTGGAGCACGTGGTAGACGCCATTGAAATGCCGCGTCTTCTCGACCGAGGAGATGTTGGTTGGCTCTTCGACCACGCAGACTAGTTTTTGATTTCGGGTCGGATTGCTGCAATAGACGCAGGGATCGACGTCCGTAATGTTGTTGCAGATCGAGCACAGGCGCAGCTTGGCTTTTACGTCTCTGACGGCGGAGGCGAGGGATTCGGCATCGTCTTCGCTGGAGCGCAGAATGTGGAAGGCGAGACGCTGTGCGCTCTTGCTTCCGATTCCGGGCAGCTTCTTGAGTTCATCGATGAGCCGGGTCATCGGTTCGGCAAACTTAGACATGTTTTCTAAAATCCCCCCAGACCGAGACCGCCGAGCATTCCGCCGACGCTTGATTGCATCGCCTGATCCACTTTGCGGCCGGCTTCGTTTACGGCGGCCATCACCAGGTCCTGGAGCATTTCGACATCGCCGGCCTTGACCGCTTCGGGATCGATTTTGATGCCGAGAACTTGTTTGCGGCCATCCATCTTGACGGTAACGGAGCCACCGCCGGCCGAGGCCTCGACGGTGGTCTGCTCCATCTTTTTCTGGAGCGTTTCGTATTGCTGCTTGGCTTGCGACCTCAGGTCTTGCAGGTTGAATCCGGACATAGGCGCTTTCTAACTTTCTGATGGAGAAAACTGCGGATCCCTCGCTTCGCTCGGGATGACAAGACTAGACGATGATGAGACTGAAAAACGGTTCACGCTTACTGCTTTTCTCGATAGTCGATAACGGTGCGGATTTCCGCGCCGAATTTTTCTTTCATGCGTTGGACGATCGGGTCTTGCTCGGCGCGGCTGCGGGCGCTCCCGTTTGCGGAAGGGCTGCGCGTTGATACCGCTTGCGGAGAGCCACCGGGTTCGACTTGCATCTTGATTGGTCTTCCGGCCAGTCCACTGGCGGCGGCGCTGGCGATGCGGCGTGCGTCGGCGGTGAAAGACATTTCGATCATCGCGCTTGAGGCTGCTGCTTTTGCGGTCAGCGTGCTTCCTTCCAGTTTCCACTCCGCGCTTTCTAACATTGAAACCAGCATTTGCTGATTGCTGAGGGCGTTGAGCGCGGCATCGCGGAGAGAATCTACGTTGACTTCGGGCTTTGTGGTGGCTTGCGGTCTGGGTTCAGTTTTGACCTCAGAGATTCCGATGGCCTGCGATTCCGGCTCCGGCGAAAAGTTTTCCAAGGCGGGCGCGGATGATCCCATGATTACGGCGTTGGATCCAGGGAATGCTGGGCTCTGGGTTGGCCTGTCCGCGAAAGCTGAGATTTCCCCGGATGCTTCGGCCTTGGGACTACCCTTGCGCGCGGAATCGGCAGCAAACGGCGAGACCGAACTTGATCGCGCGGATTGCGATGGCTCGCTGCGTTTCGGTTCTGCGGTGGGAGTGAGAATTGGTCTCGGTTGATTGCGCGAAGGTGCGGGAGCGGATGCTCCCGCAGCGCTGAGCAACTGTTCGATCGGCAGCAGACGTTGGGCGTGCGCCATTTTCAGCAATCCCAGTTCGAGATGGAAACGCTGTTCCTGGCGGTATCCGAGTTCTCCGTGAGTGCGCAGCATGATCTGGAGATGCCGCGTCAGGTCCTCTTCGCTGAATAACTCGGCGATGCGGGCTACGCGGGCGCGCTCGTCGGATGAAATCTGTAAAAGTTCGGAGTCCTGACCTGCAATCTTCGCCACGGTTACGTTACGCAGGAAGCGGACCAGTTGCCGCGCGAAGTGGGTGGGGCTGTGGCCTTCGCTGATTAGTTCATCCACCAGCGTCAGGATTTTTTCACTGGAGCTGTCGTTCACTGCCTGCATTACAGTTTCGAGCGCCTGGGCTGGAGCGGAACCGATCAGACTGCGAACGGAATCTAGCGTCAGATGATCGGAAGTTGAAGCAATCGCCTGATCGAGAATTGAGAGCGCGTCGCGCAACGAGCCGTCGCCGGCTTCCGCCAGCAGGGCGAGAGCATCGTCGTCAGCAGGGATGTTTTCCTGGGTCACGATGTCGCGCAGTTGACCCATAATGGCGTCGAACTTCACGGCGCGAAAGCTGAAGTGCTGGCAACGCGAGCGAATGGTTTGAGGAATGTCCTCGGGCTGCGTGGTGGCCATCATGAAGACGACGTGGCTGGGAGGCTCCTCCAGCGTCTTGAGCAGTGCGTTGAAGGCCGCGTCGGTGATCTGGTGGGCTTCATCGAGAATGTAGATTTTGAATCGGTCGCGCGCGGGACGATAGCGCGCGGCTTCGCGCAATTCGCGGATCTCATCGATACCACGATTGGTGGCGGCGTCGATCTCGATTACGTCGACCGCATTACCGGCGCGAATCTCGGTGCAGGATTCACAGATGCCACAGGGTTCGATTGGTGGCTTTCCAGTCGTCTCGTTGGTGGAGCGGCAGTTCAACGCCATCGCGAGGATACGGGCGACTGTCGTTTTGCCAATGCCGCGATGTCCGCTGAAGATGTAGCCGTGGGCGATGCGCTCTTGCGCGATCGCATTTTGCAGGGTGCGGGTGACGTGCTCCTGGCCGATGACGTCGGAAAATTTCTGCGGCCGGTATTTACGCGCCAGGACCTGATAGCTCATCGGAATCCTAGATTATACAGGGGCGCTTCGAGCTTCGAGCGGAGAGCTTGGAGCAATCTTTCGAGCAAGTTTGGAGCAGGCTTCGAACAAATCCTCGGCTCGCCCTTGTGACTTCTGGCTCACGTGCTTGCATGGGTGGCGCAGGCGGGTTACGCTCATAAATCGAGTCTCGACGGAATTTGGAGAAGAAGCCTTTATGCAATTGAGAATGAGTACGCGGACGGTGGAAGGCGTGCTGATCGTGGATTGTAGCGGACGACTGATGTTCGGCGAAGAGTCGGCGAGCCTGCGCGACACGGTCAAGAAGCTGTTGGCCGAGAGTCCGAAGATTGTGATGAATATGCGTGAAGTGAACTATATCGATAGCGGCGGGCTCGGGACTCTGGTTTCGCTTTACACGAGCGCGCGCAACGCGGGCGGCGCGGTGAAGCTGGCGAGGCTCAGCCAGCGAGTGGGGGACCTTCTCCAGATCACGAAGCTGCTTACAATTTTTGAAGTGTTCGACGATGAAATCGCAGCGGCTAAATCATTCAAGAGCTAAGCCTTCAGAAAAATCGATTAGGAAATATCGAGACCTTCGCTGGAGTCTCCCAGCGAAATCTCGAGTGTCTGCAATCTCGTGGCCGGGCGAGGTCGCCCGGCACTCCATTTCCATTGACGAGCGCAATTGCTAGTTGAGATCGGATAATTCCAGGAAAGACGTACTCATGGTGGTTCCGTTCTGCGAGTCCGTGAGCACCAAGGTTCGAACCGCTCCAGCCATGCCGGGGTCGATATCCTGCGTAATGATGGGTATCTGGCTGCCCGATGCCGTGACGTAGACGGTGAATCCTGGCGGAGGGGTTGTGTTATTGGGGTTATAGGTAAATTCAACGTAGTTGCTGGCCTGCTGATAGGCCAAGCCTTGAATCGTAATCGGGAGCCCGGGGTGGCTGGTCGGTTTGAGTTCGATATAAACATCCACCGCGGTGGGACCGCTGGGCGAGGCGTTTATGACGCGGAACTCAACGTCGCCGGCGGTGAGCGCCGGAATGTTGTCGGGTATGGACATCAAGACAACAGCGCTTCCAGGCGTGGTCGTATTGGCGAATCCGGTGGCAATCGCCGTATACGGCTGCGAAGAGTTCCAGCTAACAGTCGAACTGAAGATCTCGGTATTGGTGCCCGTCAAAACGCCTTCGACAGTGTCAGTGCCGGAAGGAATGCTGGTATAACCCGGTTGATTCGGTTGAACACCAAGGAATGAGACGTCGGTAAATTCCTGGGTGCTGGGGACATTGGGACCGCTGATGTAGACGTCCATCGCAGGACCGTCCTGAATGGCGTGGACGAAACGAACCTGCGCTGGAGTATTGGAACCACAACTGGCGGCTAAAATACTCAAGGTCGCAAGGGCCAACGCAAGAGGCAGGGCCTTCAACAAGCGAGACATCCTTAATTCTCCGAAATTCTCCAAAAACACAGTCCTGACGGTAAGCAAGAAGGATTTTATCAGCTTGCTTCGTCGTGCACCGGGACTCGGTCGAAGCCCAGCGTTCCCTTCCGTACGTTGCTCACCAATTTGTTCACTACTTTGTTTTCAACTTTAATTGAGGTCATTCAAGACGACGGCTCTCGGATTCAACTGATTGATATTTTCCTGGTCGGTGAGCACCAGGGTGCGAATCGCTCCAGCGGATAAACTGCCGGCGCTGAGTGTCTGGCTAAGGAGGATTGGCGCCGTGGTGCCGGTGTTGGTCACGAACATCGTATAGTTCGCTCCATTGACGATATTCGAATTAAAGGGAAGAGTTACATAACTGCTGATGCCCCGATACGCGAGATTCGTGATGGAAGCGGGCGGGGCAAGGGAATTGCCTGACCCGACCGGGATGAAGTAAATATCCACGCCGGGAGGGCTGCTGGGCGATGCATTGATCACGCGAAAAGAGACCTGGCCATTGGCAGGCGCCGTATTTTGGTCGGCTGCGGAAATAAGGGCAACTCTGCTGATGCTGGTAGCAAATCCAGTGGCGACGATCGTGTACTGCAAGCCAGATTTCAAGCTGACGTTGGAGTTGAAGACTTCGGTGGCGGTTCCGGTTTCAAGCCCTTTGATGGTGACTCCTCCGGAAGTAACAGAGGTGTAGCCCGACGACGGCTGATAGGTTTCGAAAGCTACGTCGGTAATTTCCTTGGTTCCGTTCACATCGACATCCAAGCCGGGGCCGTACTGGGCCGTATCCTGTATCGCATTGACGAAGCGAATCTGCGCAGTGCTGGTGGAGCCGCAACTGGCGGCCGAGACGCTCAATACCGCTAAGGCCAGCGTAAGGGGCAGGGCTTTCAACGTCGTTTTCAACGAGGGAGACATCCATTCTCCGAGCGGCAGTCTGGTAATGAGCAAGAAGGATTTTAGCAGCTTAGGCGGCTCACCGAGCCTGGGTCGAGGCCCGGTTCCTTTTCCCGATGGCCGCAGCCGGACGCACAACCGGGCCCGAGCGATTTGCCTGCGGTTAGTTGAGATCACTCAACACGATGGGCTGGTCACTCATCTCGCCGCCGGTAGTATCCGTAAGGATCAAGGTCCGAATCGTGCCCAAGCTTACGCTGCCGGCATTGAGTCCGAAAGTGAAGACCGGTGTCGTGCTGCCGGTCACCGTCACGAACATTTCGTAATTGAACCCCGAGACGGTGGTGGGATTGAAGGGAAGAGTTATGTAGCTGCTTGTGCCCTGGTAGGCAAGGTCAGAGATCGTAATGTTTTGGCTGCTGAGGCCGCCGACAATGGGTTCTGGGAGGATATAAATATCGACAGCGGCTCCATCCCCAAGAGGACCGAATTGCGAAGCGTTAATGACGCGGAAATTCACCGAGCCATTTGCCGGTTCGGTGAGTTGGTCAACTGGATTCAAGATGGTAACGGAGCCGGCGATCAATCCCGTGGCAACCAACGTGTATTGCGATCCGGAATTCAAAGTCGCGTTCGTCGTGAAGGCGCCGTTGGAGGTGCTGCCGGTGGCAAATCCCGCGATCGTGTCGTTGCCGGAAGGCACACTTACGTAGGTTGAGCCGGAAGCGGCGTTCACTTGCAGGTCGGTGAATAATTTCGTCCCGTTGAACTCAATGTCCAAGGGGCTGGAGTCCGAGATGGCATTGACAAAACGGGCCTGCGAATTGCTGGAACCACAACCAGCGGCGAAGGCGGCGAATGCGATGAGGGCTGCGATGGCCAACGCAAGAGGCAGGGCTTTTAATACGCGACGCATAATATTCTCCAAAAGGCAGTTTTGGTGGCGAGTAACAACATGAGATGCAAATATCGTAATCTCAGGTTTTACTGACGTGTGTAAATTTTTGTATTGGAATCCAGATTAACATGATTATGTACGCGGCATTTGGTTCTTGAAGAGTTGTCGGTGAGGTTTGGTTATCGAGCAATGATTCGCCAGTCTCAATCCAAGACAGCGAGCGCGCTGGAGAAAAAGCGGGCACGCGTGGTGCAATGTATTCGCGCTTTGCCGACGGGAATGGTGTCGAGTTATGGAGCGATCGCGAAGGCTGCGGGGTGGGCCGGAGCTGCGCGGCAGGTGGTGCAAATTTTGCGACAGACTCCCGGATTGCCCTGGCATCGCGTTGTCGGCTCGGGCGGAGCCATTAAATTGAGCGGAGAAAATGCCGCCGAACAGAAAGTTCGCTTACGCATGGAGGGAGTTGGTTTTCGCGGTGCCCGCGTCGATATGAAGAAGCACGAATATAAATTTCCCAAGCGTTCGGCGAGTGGGCGCAGGCTTCGTTAGAGCGGCGGCAAATTTCCTTCCAGCAATTCGTAGAGGCGATTCGCCGGACAACGCAATCCAATATAGAAGGTTCCGAAGAGGGCATAGACGGCGCTGACGTGATCGAAGCGCATCTCGTAAATCAGCTTCTTGAAAACCAGGGGATCGTCGGCGAAGAGATCCACGCCCCATTCCCAATCGTCGAATCCGATTGAGCCGGTGATGATCTGCTTCACTTCTCCGGCATAGCGGCGCCCTACCAGTCCATGCTCGTGCATTTGGCGCTGGCGTTCTTCGATCGGGAGCGAGTACCAATTCTTGTCTTCGCCGCGGCGGCGATCCATAGGATAAAAGCAGAGATACCGGTTGGGCGGCATTGCGGGGAACAGGCGAGGCTTCATCGCTTCTTTCTGGCGGACGATAGTTTCGGCGATCGACTTCTTCCATTCGTCGGAGTGGGGTTCGATGCCGCTCTCGGCAAGAGCTTTGTAGGTCTTCAACGATGACTCGTACAATCCGAGCTCGATGATTGATAAATAGGAGCTTGCCGGTTCCAAAAAATCGTTGAGTCGAAGCTTTGCAATGTCGAGTTCCGCCTGGTTGAGCTGGTCAAAGCTCTCGCGGAAGTGGACCAGCATCAAGTCTCCTTTGTGCCCCAGCAGAGAGAAGAGCGCGGACTGTCCATCGGCCCTGGCCTCCATTTGCGCCAAGAGATTCGAGGCTTCGTTTGCAATTTCGAGACGATCCTTCTCGGGAAGGGCGCGCCAGGCGCTCCGGCGGAAACGCATCATCTGGTGCAGGGTGGCGTAACCTTCGATGGTCAGCGGGACTGCGGGCAATTGAGTATCAGCAGTGGCGAGAGTTGGGGGATGAGTTGGGTTCATGGCTTGACCGTGGCAGCCATTGTAAATCGGGTCTGGAGCGTATCGGGCCCTTGACGAAAAATCTGGTGGCGAAAGATACAAACAACAGCTTGAACCACAGGGGAACACAGAGGGGCACGGGGTAAAACCTTATGGACCCGTACCCTGACAGCCACGGGGCGCGGATTGCCCCCGCGAGTGTGGATATGCTACAAGCAAGTTATATGCGTAAATGGATGAGCGATCGCTTAAAGCGTCGCAAGAAGCCCGGAGACGGCGAGAACAAGGAAGCAACGAAGGCACCTGAGCCGTTACAACCAAAATATTATGATAACGATCCAGCCGCGGCGGCCGAACCTCTTGCCGCTGCTCCTGCCGAGGCGCCGGTCGCTGAATCGCGCCGCCAACCGAGAGAAATTTCTGAGTCGACAGCCAAGCCCGAAGCCGAGATAGCGTCTACGTCGGAACCCGTTAAATCAGCATCTGCGGCGGTCGATGCCAAACCGCGATCCCCTAGACGTCGTCGCGGGCGCGGTGGTCGAGGTGGCTCGCGTCCGCGTGTGGTTGGTGGGTCACCTGGTCATGCAGTCACGCCGGACTCGTTGGCAACGGAAGGATCCGCTGCGGAACCGGCCGTTGCGGGACAGGCCACGGTTCAAGCGACGCCAGCTTCCGCCCGAGCGAGCAAGGGTACGGTTGTTCTGGCGATAGGGTTGCCGGGATCGGGAAAGAGTTCGTGGTTTAAGCGGCACGATATTCATCCGCTCTCAAGCGATTTGCTGCGCGAACTTCTTTTCGATGACGCGCAGGAACAGCGTTTTCAGGATTTAGTGTTTTCTAACCTGCGATCGATGCTGAAGGCTCGGCTGATTGCGCGGCGTCCGATGAATTATGTGGATGCGACGAACCTTACTCCCCAGGACCGCCACAGCTGGATCAAGCTGGCTAAGGATTACGGTTACGATGTGCAGGGTTTGTTCTTCGATGTTCCGCTGGAAGTTTGCATGGAACGGCATCAGCGCCGTGGACGAGCGGTGCCGGAAGACATCATGCGAAAGATGGCTGGAAAGTTGAAGCCTCCGACATTTGAGGAGGGCTTCTCGAAAATTACTGTGGTTCGGGTGAAGCAGAAGGAAGCGGCGGCAGGGTAGGGAAGGGACTGTCGTTGGTCGCTCGTCGTTGGTCGTTGCAAGACCGGCGAACGACTTGACTAACGACTGAAGACTATCCTTTCAAATACGGCAGCAGTTCCCGAAATGCTGGGGCGCCTGATGAGCGGAGCAATTCGTAGATCATCATTTCGGTTGAGGACAGAATGGCTCCCGCGTCACGCATACGATCGAGGCCGATGCGCCAGTTTAATTCTGATCTTGAGCTGACTGCATCCGATGCGACGTGTACCAGATAGCCCTCCCGCAAGGCTCCCATTGCCGTTTGCATCACGCAAATGTGGGTTTCCATGCCGCACAGCAGGACGGTCGTGCGCTGACCTGGCAGGCGCTTCAGCAGTGCGCAGAAGACATCGCTGCCGAAGCAGGAGAAGGTTAGTTTGTCGAGGGGCGGGCTATCGGGCAACATAGACGCGATGTCGGGCAGAGTATTTCCCAGGCCCTTCGCGTGTTGGGTGGTCACTAGCGCCGGAATTTTCAGAATGCCGGCCATCCGAATGAGCAGCTGCACATTTCGTACCAGCCGTTCTTTTTCCCAGATCGGCGGTAATAGTTTTTCTTGCATGTCCACGACGACAAGCGCGCATTGAATGGGATCGAGCGGACGGCGCGCCATCTCGGAGTAAGCGGTTTCAGATGAAATTGTTTCTGACATGGTTAAGGCTTTCTGATGTGAGGACGGCGCTTCGTCCCGTCTAACCGGGTAACCCCCGTCACCACACGCGTCGTTTTGCTGGGACCGCGAAATGATTTAGAATTCTTACACAGCCCGGTCGTTCAACGGTAGGACTGCAGCCTCTGGAGCTGCGTATCGGGGTTCGAATCCCTGCCGGGCTGCCAACCTTAATACCTTAATCATTATCCAAACGGTAAACGCCGGATCTCTTCCCACGGATGAAATAAAGAACAGGGGCTGGCTATCCTAATCGGGACGCGCTTGAGACGGGTCGGTCAGAGCGATCAATTTTCCGGGAGGATAATCTTTTTCGGTGAGAGGGGTTTCAGACTCCGGATTGAGAATCGTCAGCACCTCTCCCGTAAGAACTCCGCGGATGACGAGGCGGTCCTCTTCAATGGCGACAACCCGATATTGCTGGTCGAAGACGGACGTCTTTTTTGCCATGGCTGTAGGATGCGAATTTTAGGGTCAGCGATGCTTGCCCGGAAGCGAGCGCGGCAAATCGTGCACGAACGCGAAGCTCGACTGACGGCCTTATGCCACGCGTCGGCCGCTCACCAGGTTGATGACCAGCACCACTAATGCCACCACCAGCAGCAAGTGAATCAGACCGCCGGCTACGTGAAGACTGAAACCAAGCAACCACAGAATCAGAAGTATGACGAAAATTGTCCAAAGCATGTAGGGTCTCCTTGAGGTATCTCTAAAATTCTCGTGCTATTTGTTGGTGGCTGGAGCGAGCGATTTGCCGCACTCCAGGCAGGACGACTTGGATTTCGACGTGATTCGCCCGCAGAACGGGCACATCCTTTGGGACGCGAAGCCGCGAATCGGCGGAGCAAGCGATCCGAACAGCTTTGAAATGGATGCAGCGAGCGAAGCGAGCCGCCTTCGAAGACGATCCCGAAATTGATGAAGACCGTTTTCCATCGGCTACGCACCTTTATGGTCTTCCGCGACTGGCTCCAGAGGATCTCAGTATCAGTGAAAGAGATCTCCGTTGTCCTCTTCCTCATGGCGGCAGGCCAACGATGACACGTACAGCTTCGTGATTCTGTGCAAGATTGCTCACACGCGCAGCGAAATCGTCGTTCATCGCGATGTTACGAAAGGTCCATGTGAGTAATAAGTGAGCAATGTAGACCAGATATCCTCCGCCAGCCTGAGCGACCATGAGGGTGAGACGATTTTTCTTCATTCTCTTTCGGGTTCCCTGAACTAAGTCAGCCGCCTGAAGTTGTTCCCTCTTAGTGCCACGGATTCGGAGGAGTCATTTATGAAAAAGATATTGTCATTTCTGTTAATGAGTTTGATCGCCTTTGGTGGAACTCTTGCCTGGGCAGGCTCGGATCGTGAAGAAACGATCGAGCGCATGCATAAATCGGTGGATGTGCTTCAGTCCATCATGTCGACACCCGACAAAGGTATTCCAGAAGAAGTGCTGAGTGGCGCAAAGTGCATCGTCGTGGTGCCAAATTTGCTGAAGGGCGGCTTCATCTTTGGCGGCAAACATGGCCGTGGAGTGGCTTCTTGCCGCACGGCCGATGGCTGGAGCGCTCCCGCATTTGTCTCGGTGGGCGGCGGGAGTTGGGGATTGCAGATTGGAGTCGAAGGCGTGGACCTGGTCATGTTGGTTATGAACGACCGTGGTTTGCAGCATTTGCTTTCCAGCAAGTTCGAAATGACAGGTGAAGGGTCGGTGGCAGCGGGTCCAGTAGGCCGTCACACTTCGGCCGGAACCGACATCTTGCTGAACACAGAGGTCCTGACCTATTCGCGTTCGAAAGGCGTGTTCGCCGGCCTGACTCTGGAAGGAGCGGTGGTCGAACAGGACAACGATTCGACTCGAGCCATTTATGGCCACCACATGATGTTCCGCAACATTCTTTCGGGTAAGGCGTCGACGCCGGCAAGCGCGGCGCCGTTCCTGAGGGCTGTGTCCGAAGCGAGCCACCAGGCTCACTTCGCAGAGGCAAGAGAAGACAACAAGTAATTGGCAGGATCGTACGCGCAAGATGCGGATACTCGCTGGCCGGGACTGCCTACTGGTTCCGGTCAGCGTTTATCTGCTTTAGAGGTCGAAGAGTCGGGTTCGTCACGGAAAAACCTATGTCATTCGGGATTTACCTTACCGGTTTCATCGTGGTGATTGCAGGGCTCGTCTACGGCGCGATCTTGATGCATGTCCCTATGCACTGGATTGTGGTGGGCGGGCTGCTGCTGGCCGGACTCGGGATACTGACGGGTGTGAAAGCGACTCGCCAGAAAGACTCTGCAACCTAAGACCTAATAAATTCCCGGCTGAAGCTTTCAAGTCTTAAGCCGAAGTATGCGTCAGGAGGCACACATGAAATCGATTTGGATATGCGGCTTGCTTTTCGCCATCGCACTCAGCATCCCCGCTTCGGCGCAGATTGGTGTGTACATCGGAGTTGCGCCACCGCCGTTGCGTGTGGAGCACCGAGGGACGATTCCGGGTCCAGGTTATGCCTGGGTGGATGGCTACTGGGCTCCGAATGGGAGGCACTATCGTTGGGTAGCGGGACGCTGGGACCGGCCGCCGTATGAGGGAGCAGTGTGGAGCCATCCGCACTACGATCACTACCACCAGGGCTGGCAGATGCACGAAGGGCACTGGGATCATGAGGAGCATCGCGACCATTAAGCCTGGAGTGTAGCTCGTCAGGACTTTCGTTTTACGCTATTGCCCACGGCCACCAGAAAGATGGCGCTCTTGCCGTCGGCATGTGGAGAGAAAAAGCGGGTGACGTCGTCATCGTAAAAGGTGAGGCCGGTTGCGCCCAAGCGCTGCGCGTAGGCCGCGAGATATAGTTTGCCGCCGAGGATGCCGGCTTCAAGCTGAACGGCGCGATACCCGCGATTTCCCAAGCGCGCGAATATGGGCTGCAGGTCGGCGAGAAAGAAAATGTCCACGGCGGCGTCGGCTGGTAATTGCTGCTCCAGCCCGAGGTAGCCGGCCTGGTCGCGAAAATTTCCCGGCTTTAGACACTCGAGCAGTCTTTGCTTATGGTGGAAGACGTAGGCTCCCGGCTCGAGGCCTTCGACCGCGTGAACAATCAGGTAGAGATCATTCAATTGCAGCTGCGACCTAGACTCCGATCCGGAAGATAGAAAGTCCGCGGACAATCCGCGAGTTGCCCTATCGAGCATGGTCGAAAGCTGAATCAGGGTGATCGGGGTACGAGCGAACTGACGGCTCGATCCGCGGCGCAGAATTACCTGCTCAATTGGATCGCGAGGCATCTCCTCGTCGGATTGAGGCTGCACGTTGATGCCGGGGTTGGTGCTCGGCGACTCGGCCACCTGTGAGCTACTGCGCCACTTCTCGACTTCCTCGGGTGAGTGCAGCGAAGATGCGGCGTGCATTTCGCGCATGAGCGGATAATCGATTTCGTGTCCAGATAGTGGGATGGTTTCTAATCCGAGTGGGCCGATATCGGCAAGGGTTCTGGGAGCCATTCCAGTCGGAAGGCGGGAGTCATGACCGAGGGCAACCAACGAAAAGGCTACCTCGCGGCGGGAGTCGACATCCAGCAGCCGGTTCACGGTTGAGTCAACAAATCCACACACGAGCCGGGCGGGAAGTCCAAGAGCGTTCGCGACGGCGAGGAGATTAGCCAGCAGGGTGCCGTTGTCCCATCCGAAATGGCGGTAGGTGCGCGCCTGATACTTCCAGGCGTTGCGCCAGTAAGTACAGGTGCAGACGATGGTGAGCGGCGCGTGAGCGATGGCAGGTTCGTGGGAGGCGGCCTCGACCAGGACACGGCGATAGTCTCCGGCGCGGAGCTGACGCAGTCCGAACTCGGCAGGAGCAAAATGATAAACGCCTGCTGGAAGGCCTCCCAGGTCGCCGCAAACAAGATAAAGCTCGACTTCGTAGAGGGCTCCGGTACACGCGGCTGCGCGAAAATAGATTTCGCCGCCGGAGTACTTTCGCTGGCGGGTAATGCCTGCGGAAAGGTACAAGAGCTGGGCCACGGCCTCCAAGTTGGGCGAGACTTTATCCGGAGTGACGTTGGGCTCGATTGAGGTCGGTGCGGGGATGCTCGTGGCGATGGCGGAGAGAGCCGCTACTCCGGTTTGGCGCACCTCGGTCGGCATACGCGAGGGCTCGATTCCAGGGTAGATTTTGAAGGGCAGGGGCTGGTTACTAAAGTCGAGGAAATGCGGGTTATTGCGAACGCTGGCGTAGGAGTGCTTAGTCGCTTCGTGGTAGTCCGAGGCAACACTGGTTTCGAGGTTATCGGGCATAGGTGGGGTAGCAAGCTTGACAATAGGTGCTGGCAAGCCTAACATCAACAGATAGCAAACGTTTTTCTTATTCTTTTATCTTTCGTCTTTTATCTTCTGTCTTTTCTGATTCATGCTCGCTGATCCAGATAGCCAACTGAAAACTGTCTCCTTATCGATTGCTCAGGCGAAAGCCTGAGTCTTGGCGCGGTTGATCCGCTGGGAATTTTTCCGACTCCAAACCCAAGCCGATCAAAGCTCATGCCGACAGCGAGAGGGCTCAAAATCAGAGCCGAAACAGGAAGGAATCATGAAAAACATTAAGTTTGTTGTTAAAGTCAATCGTGGCGGCGCCCACGCTCCTCAATATGTGCTGCGGGTTGACCGGCTTCCAATCCAGACTACAACCAACCGCAAGCTGGCCCTGGTAATGGGGCGATTTACGGCGGAAGATGCGGTTAAGTCGATGCAAAACTCCCACTGCAACCCGGAGTTGGTATCGGTGCGGGTTAGCGCCTAGTAAGTTTGAATTTGTGGGGTTCGGATCTATCCGGGACAGCATAAGCCTCGTACTCGGTGGTTCCCACCCCTTCGGCTTCGCTCAGGCCAGGCTCTAACGTCGAAGAGCACGACCTTTAGGATGGGCCACCCGAAGGTTTTGGAGTCATCGTCTTCAATTCGCCCAACTCGGTGAGCACCTTCTCCCATTCATCGCTGTTCTTCTTCGTCTCGTTCAAAGCCGACAGATCGGAATAAAAGTCGAGAATGTTGATGCGCAGTTCCGGCGTCATTTGCACGAACTTGCCGCTCGATAACTGCCCCAGCAACCTGGCATAGGTTTCGTCGGTGAGCGAATATTCTCCCGCGCGTGTCGCTTGGCCGCTATCGAGATCACGGTTGGGAAGCACAAGGGAGTTGGTTCTCTCCGCGTTCAGGAAACTTCTGTATTGATCGACCGTCAGATTGACGCTCTTGAAATAGAGGTCCTCGGTTTGAGGAGTTGGATTCTTGAAGGCGAGGCCCCTAAAGGGGCCGATTTTAGGAATGAATCGCACAAGCACCGCCAGAACACGGGCCCCGAATCCGGGCTTGCTGTAATCCTTTCCCCACTCCTTTTCATAGTCCGATCGCGAAAGACGGTAGAGGAACTTTTCTTTCGCGAAGTCGGGGCGCTCGCGCATTATGTCTTCTTTATGGGTCTGGAGCGCGACCTGGGTCATTTCCGGGATCATCCGGCTGACGGAGAAACGATAGGAGCCGACGGCGAGATCCTCGTGGGCAAGCACGTCTTTCAACTCCAATCCGTATATGACGGGGAAGACTCGTTCGAGCAGCGGCTTTGACACTTGGAATCCGATGAAATCGTGATATTGCTGCGAAACGTAACGGTTCTTCGCCACCTGCGCCATGTCGAAACCGAACTCCGTTTTCAGGTGAGCGGTCTTGTCTTCCGCATAGGTGACAGATTTACCGAATTTCGCTCGCAGTTTCGGATACTCGATCGCTACTGACTGGTTGACTGCCGGGTGTCCGGTGGTATCCGACGCGTAGTGGGCCAGCGCGCCCAGGGCAAACGCATATTCGTTAACGTCCTGGCTTTCGAGCAACAGCTCGTGTACGAAATCTCCGCTGCGAACGTAATGCACGAGATCACTGAATTCGTGGTCGCCGAAAGGGTAATAACCGAGGTCCTGTATGACCGCGCCTCCATAGGCATAGGCGTGCGCCTGCTGAATTTGATCATCGGTGAGCCCCGGATATCGTTTGAGCAATAAGGGACGGATCTCGTCAGACCAGAGCAGGTCGACGATTTCTTCATGGGTCAGAACCGAGTAGGCGGGAGAGGAAACGCCGCACATGAGGATTACGGCAAGAATTGCGATCATGCACATTGCCGGGGGCCAAGTATGTGTCCTGGTGGTCATGAACAGAGGTGGCGGCCCAAATTTAGGCGGACAAGCACATGGCATAGATCGGCTAACTTTCCAAGACGATTACAAGCAATTTGCAATAGCGCTCTGGCATCGCATCTTTGATGCGATTCCAGGCGAAAGCGTGCGCTCTGGTGCTTAACTCAAGTCTCGTCGAGTCCGCTTCATGCTGGTCTAAATCCGCCCGATAAGCAGGAGAATAACGACGATTACGAGGATCATCCCTAATCCTCCGGTCGGGTAATAACCCCAGTCTTTGCTGTGCGGCCAGCGCGGCAGAGCGCCCAAAAGGGCTAAGATCAAAATCACGATCAATATAGTTCCAAGCAAGTTTTTCTCCTTTTTGCTGCTGTTTTCAAAAAAATCGGTCTTTCCTGTGCTTGTGAGGATTCCATGGGGTGAGGCGGCAAGTCTGTACACTACTGCTCACCTGCTGAAGGCTGGCGCAGTACGAACGAAACCGGGACGGTCAATATTGACCTGTCGTTTGCGGATAACTGTGCCATAGTAAGAGAACGGTTCGTGGGTGCGTCAGGTTTGAGACCATCTTTTTGAGACCATCTTTCTTAGACCATCTTTGCGCGGGGGCTATGCAAAAACGTGAATGTTCAGATTGTGGCGGGGAGTTGGTTCTAGCGGTGCGCGCGAATCAACTTCTCCCGACTAGCGATGGGCCCAACGTGCTGACCAGCGCGATTACGAGCTGGCGATGCAGTACCTGCGGCTCCGCTTTTACTGCTGCGCAATTGCGGGAAGACAAGCGCGGACGGTCTAAGGCGGCGAATCGCGCTTGACGATTCAGCAGGACGTACTCGACCAAGTCTCCCGACGGCGTCGAGTTCAACGGAACCTCCCGGCAAAATTCCCCAATCCCTAGAGAAATGTCTGATTGTTGAGTGGCTAGCGGTATCGCTAAAGCGATACCCTGATACGAATCGCTCGTGTCCGCAAACTGTCGTGATATAGACTAGCGAAATTGTAGGGTTAATTTCGTGAAGGGCGCGAACGTGAACGGTGCGCTGAATCGGAGAATTCATGAAAATTGCAAAAGACGTGACGGAACTTATCGGCCATACACCGTTGGTGCGTCTGAACCGGGTTACGCAGGGAGCGGTTGCCGAAGTCGTAGCCAAACTGGAGAGCCAGAATCCGCTGGCCAGCGTGAAAGATCGCATTGGCGTGAGCATGATTGCCGACGCGGAACGTGCGGGCCGCATTCAACCGGGCAAAACCGTTTTGATCGAGCCGACGAGCGGCAATACTGGAATCGCGCTCGCTTTTGTCGCCGCCGTGAAGGGGTACAAACTCATCCTGACGATGCCGGAGACTATGAGCCTCGAGCGCCGTGTGCTGCTGTTGGCGTTTGGCGCGGAGATTGTTCTGACGCCTGGTCCGCGGGGAATGAAGGGAGCAATTCTGAAGGCGGAGGAATTGCTGGCTAAGACTCCGAACGCCTACATGCTTCAGCAATTCGATAATCCGGCGAATCCGAAGATTCATGTCGAGACTACTGGCCCCGAGATTTGGGAGGATACAGACGGTCGCGTCGATTTTCTGGTCTCAGGCGTCGGCACCGGCGGGACCATCACTGGCGTCTCCGAATACATCAAGCCGAGAAAGCCGTCGTTCAAGGCGATTGCGGTGGAACCGACCGATAGCGCAGTACTCTCCGGCGGGAAACCGTCGCCCCACAAAATTCAGGGGATCGGCGCTGGTTTTGTGCCCAGCATTTTGCGCCGGGATTTGATTGACGAGGTCATTACTGTCAGCAACGACGATTCGATCAACATGGCGCGTCGTCTTCCGCTTGAAGAAGGGCTGCTGGTCGGCATTTCTTCGGGAGCGGCGGTGGTGGCCGCGTTGCAGGTGGCGCGGCGTCCGGAAAATGCGGGGAAATTGATTGTTGTGGTTCTGCCTTCGTTCGGCGAGCGTTATCTGAGTAGTATTCTCTTCGAGGGACTCCGGAGCCAGGCCTTACAGATTCCGACGGTAGAACTTCCGGGGTGAGTTCTTAGTTTCCGGTTCTCAGTTCTCAGTGAAAACCGAACCGATTTTACTGAGAACTGACAACTGACAACTTTCTTCAAACCATGCCACATCCGTGGTCGTTAATCCGCGAGGACGTTGCCAACGTGCTGGAGCACGATCCGGCGGCGAAATCTCGCCTGGAAATTTATCTTTGCTACTCCGGACTTCATGCGGTGTGGTTCTATCGCATGAATCACTGGTTATGGAACCATCATTTCTTTCTGCTGGCGCGCTGGTTGTCGCAGGTGGCGCGCTTACTGACTGGAATCGAAATCCATCCCGGGGCGCAGATTGGCAGACGTTTATTTATCGATCATGGATTGGGCGTCGTGATCGGCGAGACTGCCGTGGTTGGAGATGACGTGTTGCTCTATCAGGGCGTGACGCTGGGCGGGACTGGCAAGGAGCGCGGGAAACGGCATCCCACACTTCTAGATCACGTTGTGGTCGGCGGCGGGGCGAAGATTCTGGGCAATATTACGGTGGGACGTAATTGCCGAATTGGCGCGGGGTCGGTGGTGCTTCGAGATGTGCCTGACGATTCCACTGTCGTGGGCGTGCCTGGGCACGTGATTTTCCGCGAAGGTAAGCGTGTGGTGATTACTGACCCCAAGCAGATTAATGATCCGCTTTCTGAGGCCTTGGCTGCGGTGGCCTCCGAGGTGAATAAGCTCGGGGAACGGGTGCGCCAGCTTGAGGGAACGGGCGGGCGGGAGCCGCTCTCCGCTTCGTTGCAGCGGATTATGGAAGACATCGATTATCAGATTTAGAAATCTGCTTCTTCGTGATTGCAAGAGACAGCAGGTCCTTCGCTTCGCTCAGGATGACAATCGCTTGTGGCAGTGGTCGTAAAGGGCCTCAGCAACGTCACTCCGGTTTCACGCCAAACCCACGTATGATTACCTGTTTGGAGTCAAGACTTCCCGCGGATGAAATACGGTTTTGTAATCGATAACCGCAAGTGCATCGGATGCCACGCCTGTACCGTGGCGTGCAAGACCGAGAACCACGTGCCGGTGGGCGTCAACCGGACGTGGGTTAAATACGTCGAGAAGGATGTATTCCCGCAGACGCGCCGCGTATTTCAGGTTACGCGCTGCAACCATTGCGCGAATCCTCCTTGCGTCACCATCTGTCCAGTCACAGCGATGTATCAACGCAAGGATGGAATTGTCGATTTCAACTCCGATCGCTGCATTGGCTGCAAGGCTTGCATGCAGGCTTGTCCGTACGACTCGATTTACATGGATCCGGATGATGGCACTGCAGCCAAGTGCCATTTTTGTGCCCATCGCACGGAAGTCGGATTGGAGCCTGCATGCGTGATCGTGTGTCCGGAACACGCCATCATCGCCGGCGATCTTAGCGACGCGACCAGTGAAATAGCACAGTTGGTGGCGCACGAACCGGTTCGGGTGCGCAAGCCTGAGCAGGGAACTCAGCCCAAGCTTTACTACATCGATTCGGATGAAAGCGCGATAAGACCGACAGCGGCGCGACACGAGTCGATTTACATGTGGTCGCAGCGGAATGCGGCGGTGCTGGGTGGTGGGGCGGTTTATCCTGCCGATCACCCGTTGCTCCAGAAGAACGCGCTCGCGGCTTATGACGTTTCTCATGCGCGTCCATGGGGATGGCAAGTGCCGGCGTACTGCTGGACGAAGTCCATCGGGTCGGGCGCGCTGGCGATCCCGGCTATTGCAATGGCGCTGGGGAGCTTGTCAGCGAATCGAGTTCGCGATATTGCGCTGGCGACGGTTGCGTTATTGTTCACGGCTCTGACTACAGTGCTGCTGGTTTGGGACCTCGAACATAAAGAACGATTCCTGCGCGTGGTGTTCACTCCGCAAAGCAGATCGTGGCTGGCGCGTGGCGCATTTATCCTGATCGGATATAGCGGGTTGTGCGGCGTGTTCTGGCTCGCGGCGGTTGCTGGATTTCCCTTCGTGACTTCTGTCTTGTTGTGGCCGACGGTTTTCGTCGGATTCTGTGCCGCTGTTTATACGGCGTTTCTCTTTGGACAATGCGAAGGTCGGGATTTATGGCAAACGAAACTCTTAGCCCCACATCTGATCGTGCAAGCTCTACTCTGCGGATCGGCGGTATTGGCGCTGCTTCCGGACTCGATTGGCGGCTCGGCACAGGCTGTCTCGTTTGCGATCCCTGCGCTGGTCATTAGTTTGGCGTTGCATTTGCTGGTTGTTCTCTACGAAGTTGTTGTGCCGCACGCGACCGACAACGCTCGCTACGCAGTTCGATTGATGACTCGCGGTCCGTTTGCGCGCGCGTTTTGGGGCGGGGCGGTTGTGGTTGGCGGGGTTGTTCCGATGGTGCTTTTGCTGATTGGTCTTTTGTTGCCTGTGGCGACGAATCGGATGGTCGCTGATGTAGCCTCCGTATTGGCGCTGGCTGGTCTGCTGATTTTTGAATGGTGTTTTGTGATGGCGGGGCAGAGCGTGCCGAACAGTTAATTTCTCTGTAGAGACGCGGCTTGCCTTGTCTCCAGCAGCATGGGTGCCGCACGCGGAGACGGGGCAAGCCCCGTCTCTACAGCAGGCTTGTTGAGGTTTAGCATTTTATGGGGATTCAGGGATGACGGATTTCAAGCGCGATGGTAGCCACCTCGTTTCGTATCCGCCGGTCGAGAAGTGGGACGACTGGGTCGAATATGACGCCGACGAGTGGCCGCGCCGCGTTCAGAAGCATTACAACCTGGTTCCAACGATTTGCTTCAATTGCGAATCGGCGTGCGGGCTGCTTGCTTACGTTAACAAAGAAACTGGTCGCATCGACAAGTTTGAAGGCAATCCCGTGCATCCGTCGAGCCGGGGACGGCTTTGTGCCGAAGGGGCCGGCCACGATCACGCAGATTCATGATCCTGATCGCATCCTTTATCCGATGAAGCGTTCGGGGCCGCGCGGTGGCGGAAAGTGGACGCGGACTTCGTGGGATGAAGTGCTGGAGACTTTCGGCACTCGTATCCGCAAAGCATTTCAGGAAAATCGCGGCGAAGAAGTCATGTATCACGTGGGACGTCCGGGGCACGATTTCATCATGGAGCGGACGCTCCAGGCGTGGGGTATTGACGGCCACAACTCGCACACCAATGTTTGCTCGTCGTCGGCTCGGCTTGGATATTTGCTTTGGCACCATGCTGACCGCCCTTCGCCTGACCATGCCAACGCGCGCTTTATCCTGCTGCTCTCGGCACATCTTGAGTCGGGGCATTATTTCAATCCGCACGCGCAACGCATCATTGAAGGGAAAATGGCGGGAGCGAAACTTGCCGTCATGGATCCACGGCTTTCGAACACGGCGAGCATGGCGGATTACTGGATGCCAAGCTATCCGGGGACGGAAGCGGCGGTGCTGCTGGCGATGGCGATGGTTATTCTTGGGGAGAATCTCTTTGACGCTGCGTTCGTCAAGAATTGGACTAATTGGGAAGAACTCGAAGTTGATGGATTTTCTGCCAAGGGCCAGAGTTTTGAAGCACTGGTCGGCGCGCTCAAAAGGCACTACGCGAAATTCACTCCTGAGTTTGCGGAAAAAGAAAGTGGAGTGAAGGCTGAAGTTGTCGTCAAGACTGCGCGCGAGATTGCCGCTGCAGGCAGCCGGTTCGCCTCCCATCTGTGGCGCGGAAGCTCGTCTGGCAACTTGGGGGGATGGCAAACAGCGCGGGCCTTGATGTTGTTGCATGTGCTGACGGGATCGGTTGGCACTCCGGGCGGACATAATTTAAATGCGTGGAATAAATTTGTGCCGCGTCCATTTAAGAGTCCGCCGCCGCAGAAGCGCTGGAACGAATTGCTTTATCCGCGAGAGTGGCCATTGTGCGTTCATGAGATGTCGCCCTTGCTTCCGCATTTCCTCAAAGAAGGACGCGGGCGAATTGAGGCTTACTTCACACGTGTGTTCAATCCGGTGTGGACTTATCCTGATGGATTTTCATGGATCGAGATGTTGCGCGATGAAGAAAAAGTTGGCCTGCACGCTGCGCTGAGTCCGACCTGGAGCGAGACGGCGTGGTTTGCGGATTATGTTTTGCCGATGGGATTCAGTTCCGAGCGTCACGATTTGATGAGTCAGGAGTCGTACGCTGGGAAATGGATCGGATTTCGACAGCCTGTACAGCGCGTACTTCAGGAACGGGAAGGGAAAAAATTCGAGTATACCTATCAGGCGAATCCGGGAGAAGTTTGGGAAGAAGATGAATTCTGGATCAACCTTTCCTGGGCGATCGATCCCGACGGGTCGATGGGGATCCGGCAATGGTTTGAGTCTCCGTATCGCCCCGGGCAGAAGCTGACGGTTGACGAATATTACGGCTGGATTTTTGAGAATTCAGTGCCGGGATTGCCTGAAACCGCTGCCAAAGAAGGATTGAAGCCGTTGGAATATATGCGCAAGTACGGCGCGTATGAAGTGACCACCGACGTTTATAAGCAGAACGAGAAGCCGGTGGCTTCGTCCGATCTGTCGGGATCTCAAGTCGAAGCAAGTGGCAAGGTCACGAAAAACGGTAAAGCGGTTGGCGTGATGGTCGATGGCGAAGCGGTTGTCGGCTACAACACGCCGTCTCGGAAACTTGAGCTGTTTTCGAAAACCATGGCCGACTGGAAGTGGCCGGAATTTGCGCTCCCCGAGTACTATCGCAGCCACATTCATCGTTCGGCGCAGGCGGCGTCGATGGGACAGACCGCGGACGATTTTAATCCGACATATCAGCCTCTGGTGGAATGGCCGAAGGAAGCGAACGGGCCAGTTTATACGCTGCTACCGATTTTTCGGTTGCCGCATCTCATCCACACACGATCGGGCAACTCGAAATATCTGTACGAAATCGCGCACAAGAACCCGCTGTGGCTGAATCCGGTGGATGCGAAGAATCTTGGCGACATTCGTACCGGCGAGTTGATCAAAGTCCATACTGAAATCGGTTTTTTCGTATTGCATGCGTGGATCACCGAAGGCTTGGCGCCCGGCGTGGTTGCCTGTTCTCATCACATGGGGCGTTGGCGAACCAACAAAGAAGATCAACTGGAGCGCATGTCGAGCGCGTGGGTCGATCTGAAAGAAGTCGGCAAAGGGCAATGGAAGATGCGCCAGACTTCGGGAGTTGAGCCGTACGGGTCGTCGGATCCCGATACGAAGCGCGTGTGGTGGAGCGATGCTGGGGTACACCAGAACATCACTTTTCCCGTGCATCCCGATCCGATTACCGGTATGCACTGCTGGCATCAGATGGTGCGCGTGGAGCGGGCGGGCGCGGATGACCTGTATGGCGACATCTTCGTTGATACCAATCTTTCGTTTGCCGTTTATCAGCGATGGAAGGCGCTGGCGCGTCCTGCTCCGGGGCCTGGCGGGTTGCGGAGACCGCTGTGGATTCCGCGGGTGCATCGTCCGGAGGAAGCGGCGTTCTATATTCCCATTCCTGCGACGACGAAGCCGTGAGTCTAAGACTCGACGATGTAAAATAATCACATGCCGCTTCAGTCAGGTAATCCCGCGCTCAGCAAGAAGCGCCCACCGCCGCCGGACGAGACTTTTGAAGAAGCTTCTTACCTGAAATCGCTTGGAGAAAAGCAGAAAATTGTTAGCCTGAAATTGGCTGACGGCGAAATTGTGCGTGGCTGGATTGAGTATTACGACAAGAATATGGTGCGGGTGACGCGCGAAGATGGACCGAATCTTTTCATCTTTAAGCATGAAATTATGTATATCGCGGAAGATGGGAAGAGGAAGTAGGGCAGCAGTCAGCACTCAGCACTCAGCCGTCCAGCCCCTAGCACTTAGCACTTAGCACTTGGCCCTGCAACTTATCCTGGAATAGAAAGTCTCGTGTTCATGGCTTCCCTCAAGTCTATTGATCTGATTTCTCCTATGCAGGCCATGGCTCGCGAAGCGGGCAGCTTGCTGATGGGGCACTTTCGGGAGCATGTGAAGATTGAATATAAGGGCGATGTGGATCTGGTTACAGTGGCTGACCGAAAATCGGAGGCGCTGATTCTGGAACGCATTCGCGGGCAGTTTCCGTCTCATGATGTGATGGGTGAAGAGGGAACGCGTATTGAGACTGGCAGTGAGTACAAGTGGTATGTCGATCCGCTCGATGGCACAACTAACTTTGCACATGGCTATCCGGTGTTTTGCGTTTCGCTGGGAGTGGAACGATTAGGAAAACGGGTTGCGGCGGTGATCTACGATCCGACGCGGGACGAGATGTTTTCCGCCGAACTTGGCAGTGGTGCGCGGCTGAACGGTAAGGAGATTCATGTCTCCGCGACTGCAAACCTGGGAGAGTGCCTGATCGGCACGGGTTTCCCGAGTCAGAAGCGCAATAAGAATCCGAATATTTATTTTTATCACCAGCTCACATTGCGGACGCATGGAGTGAGGCGCGCGGGTTCGGCCGCGCTTGATCTTTGCAATGTGGCGTCGGGACGCTACGACGGATTCTGGGAATTTAATCTCAATCCATGGGACACGGCGGCGGGCGTGCTGATTGTTGAAGAGGCTGGTGGCAAGGTCACGGATTTTTCCGGCGGCGATTTCCAGATTGCCAGTCGCGAGACCGTGGCCACCAACGGACTGGTGCACGGGGCCTTGTTGCATGAGTTTCAGGAGATATTTGCGGGCCGGGGGCTGGAGGAGTTGCCCAGTCCGGTTGCGTATGCGAAGGATCGATCGTTTTAGATAAGTGCCTATGCGGGCGAGGGCTTCCCGCTTTTCGGAATTGCCTCACAGCGGGGACGGGGCAAGCCCCGTCTCTACGGTAGCGTTACAATTGAGCACGTGATTTCGTCTCTTCTTGAACGCAAGATTGAAAAGCGTCCCGATAAGGTGCGGCTGCAAGGGCGCATTCTTTTTCTCACCGACGATCCTGAACTGATCAAGAAACAGCTTGCCGGGTGGGATTTGCCTTGGGATACGAAGAATCCTGGCAGCAATCCGAAGCTCCGCGACGATATTTCCACCGACGAAATTACTCCAGCGCATTACTGCTTTTATTTCGATCGCACGTTGGGCGAGATTCCTTATGCTGGCTTGCGTTGCGGCGATGTTCTTCCCATTGGACGCAACGCCGTAAAGAATGGCGGCTTTGTGTGCTCGGTCAGCGGCAAGCGCCGCGGCAAGGGATCGAGTCGCGAGCAGTCTCCTTATGCGGAGATGTGTGCTGGGATTCAGGTCGCGATTGCGGAGAATATTGAGCGTATCTACAAGCAGAATTGCCAGAACCTCGGACTACTCACCTCAACCAATTTTTCCTTGATTGACCGGATTCGCGCCGGCGAAGAGATTGCGCTCAGCGAATTCACTGCCGGCGAAGATGAGATTACGCAACAGGTGATTGAGCACGGGGGGTTGTTTCCGTTCAACGTTGCCCGGATGCAAGGAAAAGTATCTTTGCCACCGATCGCGGGCGGGGGCGCCCGCGTCACAACGATGACTCTGGCGGAGAAGATTTTTGCCCGGCACATGGTTACTCCTGAGGGCAAAGTCGGTATTGAGTCGGTGAAGGCCGGCGATACTGGGTTTACTCGCGTTGATCTGCGGTTTAGCCATGAGTACGTTACGCCGATGGCGGCCATTTTTTATGAGCAATATGTAGGCAAGAATGTGCCCGTAAATGACGCTTCCAGCATCCGATTTTTTCGCGACCACCTTACTTTCCTCGATGAAGTCATTTCCGAAGATAAGAAAAAAATGGGGCTGCTTGATTTGGCTACGCAGCTCAAATTGAAGCAGGAGGATTTCGCGAAGCAGCAGGGGATCAAGTTGCATGGTGAACTAGTTGATCGCAAGGGGTCGGAGGGGATTTGCCATTCCGTGATGCTGGAGACTTATGCGCTACCGGGGCAGGTGAATGTCGGGTCCGATTCGCATACGCCGCATGTCGGTGCTATCGGATGCATCGCGTTTGGTATTGGAACTACCGACGTATTTAATTCCTGGATCACGAAAGATGTGCGAGTCAAGGTGCCGGAGTCGGTGAAGATCGTGATTCGGGGCAAGCGGCATGCGAATGTTGCGGCGAAAGATTTCATCCTGAAAATTCTGTCGCTTGATTATGTGCGCAGCGGCAAGGCGCTGGCGAAGGTGATGGAGTATGCGGGGGAAGCGGTAGAGGCGCTCTCGGTGGACGAGCGCGCCACTATGACGAATATGGCGGCGGAAATCGGAGGATTCACCGGGATCGTGGCTCCAGATGAGAAGGTGGTCGAGTTTCTGATGGAACGCCGTGGCTTGAAGCGGGACGAAATCGAGAAAATGATGGCAGGCCTGCGGAGCGATGCTAACGCCGAATACGCAGAGGTCATCGAACTCGATGCGGCTGAGATCACGCCAATGGTCGCTACACCGGGCGATCCGGGGAATGGCAAGTACATCCGCGACATTGGCGCTCGGGTGCCGATTGAAATTGCTTACGGTGGGACTTGTACTGCAGGGAAGAACGAAGACATGGATATGTATGCGTCGGTGCTGGCCGATGCGTTGAAACAGGGGGAACGAGTTTCGAAGAATGTCGAGTTCTGGATTCAGTTTGGATCTCAGGAAACGCGCGAGTATTCGAAGCGCAGGGGTTATCTAGAAATCTTCGAGCGGGCGGGCGCGCGCGTGATCGAGCCCAGTTGTGGGGCCTGCATCAATGCTGGGCCGGGAGTCTCGACGCGGCCCGATCAAGTCGTCATCAGCGCGCAGAATCGAAATTTCCCCGGACGCAGCGGACCTGGTCAGATGTACCTGGCGTCGCCGCTGACCGTAGCAGCGAGCGCGGTGGCGGGGTATATTGTCGAGTACGAACCGAGTCAGCAACGTTAGTGGTGCAATTTGCGAAATCCTCGCCACAGAGGACACAGAGTTACACGGAGGAAAACAGCTGGGTCCGATAGCCTTTCGCGTCGAGCCGGTTCATCGCACTTAGTGATTCTCTTTTAATGACCTCCGCTCAATGACCTCGGCGCACCCCACATCGTCAGCTCTGCGATTTCTGCTTCCATCCGTTCGGGATATTGTTTTCGTTTTTCTTTTCTGGTCAATATTGGCAGGGCCGCTATCGAATCGGCCGTTGGCGGACGCGGATATCGGCTGGCACATCCGAACCGGCGAATTGATTACGGCGACATACTCCCTGCCTCGTAGCGATCCGTTTTCTTCCACTATGCAAGGCCAACCCTGGTTTGCATGGGAGTGGTTGTACGACGTATTGCTCGGGGTTCTTCATCACCTTCTCGGGTTAGATGGAGTGGTGTGGCTGTGCGCCTTGCTGGCAGCTGGAATCTTTACCTTTCTCCTCTCGCAGCTCATCAAGCGCGGCACAGGGTTGCCCCTGGCGGTCCTGCTCATGCTGCTGGCAGAGGCGGCGTCCACGATTCATCTGTATGCCCGTCCGCACATTGTCAGCTGGCTTTTTTCCCTAGTCTGGTTTGTGGTGCTGGATCGCTGGGAAGGTTGGGAGGTGGCAGATCGCGGAAAACTGCCACGATGGATTCCATGGTTCTTCCCTGTCTCGATGTTGCTTTGGGTAAACCTGCATGGCGGCTGGGTGTTTGGAATCGCGCTGTTTGGAATCTACATAGTCTCCGCACTTGTGGAGGCCTTGCGCGCACAGGATGAGTTTGCGGCGGTTCGCGCCTGGCATCGAACTCGCGCAATGACGTTGGCTTGGATGGCCTCGGCCGCTGCGACGCTAGTGAACCCCTTTGGCTGGAAGCTGCATGCGCACATCTATCGCTATCTTGGCGATCGCTATCTGATGAACCGGATCGAGGAATTCCGCTCGCCTAATTTTCATCAATGGTCAGAGCGGTGTTTTGCGGTCATCTTATTACTCGTTGTAATCGCGTTTGTCGGCAATCGTCCGGTGACTCGGAAGCTTCGACTCAGTCATCTACCGGTGGTGTTGCTGGCTACATATGCGGGATTCTATTCGTCGCGTAATCTTCCGGTGTCCTCTATTCTGCTGGTCCTTATCTCGGGCCCGATCTTATGGGAGAACCTGGTTTCGCTGGCGGATGCGCCGGGTGCCTGGAGATGGGTGCGACGGGGCAGCGCGCGAATCTCGAGTTTCTCGGACCGAATGGGCGCGCAGGAAATGGAGCTTCGGGGACACCTTTTGCCGGTTGCCGTGGTGATTGTTGCGCTCGCGATTTGTATGCACGGAGGATGGCTGGGCTCGCGGCAGTTGATCCATGCGCAGTTTGATCCGGAGAAAATGCCGGCTGCGGCGGTGACTTTTCTGCAAACAGAAGTCAATGGAAAAGATCCTGGTGCGGACCCGGTCTTTTCAACCGATGCATGGGGGGGATATCTCATCTATCGGATGTATCCCGGCCGGAAAGTCGTAGTAGACGATCGCCATGACCTCTACGGCTCTGGGCGGATTCGCCAATATCTGATCCTGACTCAGGTCGAGCCGGGGTGGCAGAAGGTGCTCGATGAATGGCAGATTCGGACAGCGCTATTGCCCGCGGGGTCGACACTGGTCAACTTGCTCCGCGAAGTTCCGCAAGATTGGCAGATCGTTTACGAGGACAAGGTTGCGGTGGTTTTCGAGAAGCGAGAGAAGTCCTAGGCACGATTTCAGCCTGGAGAGTTATGTTGAATGGCTGATGAGATATCTATTACCCCGGTAACTTTCCTCCGATCCAAGAGTGTTCCAACATGACTGCTGGCGTTTCCTCGCTCTTGCCACCAACGCTGAATGATCGGAACAAATGACGATGAGTAAAATCGCCAAGGAAAGTCTCCTTCTGCTGTCGTTGTTGCTGATTGCGGCGACGGTGCAATTCTTCGCGCAGTCGCTGCCCATGGCACTTTGTTTTTACTTTCTGCCGACCATGTATTCGGCGTACTTTTTTGGGCGCCGGCACGCGACACTCACGGCCTTTGCGTGCATATTTCTGGTCTTTCTGCTGGACTATATGAATAACATGATGCCCGGACACCGCGTTCTGTCTTTGCCCGATGAGCGGGTGTTTAATTTCGCGATCTGGGCCGGGATTCTGGCAGTTACCGGATACGCGATGGGCACGCTTTACGACCGCAGGCAGGCGATGACCACCGACATCCGCGATAGTTTCAGCGGGCTGCTTCTGGTGCTGCAGCATTTCATTGCCAACGAAAAACTTGCCGAAGGCGACAATCAACGTGTCGTGGACACGGCCACAAGAATGGCGGAGGCGATGGGCCTGGGTTCGGATCGCGTCGAAGTGCTGCGCGCGGCCGTGATATTGCGGGATATGGGTAACTTCGGCATCAGCAATGACACACTCTACAAGGCTGCGGATATGACGCGCGATGAAGTGGTAGCGAGTTTTCGCAAGTCGCATAAAGTTGACTGGCGCACTCAGGCGGTGGGAAATTCGTTGCGACGCGTGATTCCGATTATTGTTGCGCAGCAGATCTTGCAGGAACAGGGCGTTCGATCGATTGAGGTTCCGATTGAGGCTCATATTCTGGCCGTGGCCGACGCGTATCAGAAGCTGACCAGCGAGAGCAACGTCGACGCGGTTTCGCACTACGAGGCGGTGCAGCAGATCATGGCCCAATCGGGCAAGATGTTCCACTCCGGCGTGGTGGAGGCTTTTACCAAAATCCAGCACGGACAAGTCAAAGGTGTGGGAGCATAGGTTTGCTCGCCGGTAAACTCAAGCCAGATGGTTCCAATTTTGAAAGCGGAATCTGACTCCCAACCCGTCTTCCCAGTCATTGTGGTATTGACAGTTTTCCTGGCCGCCACGGCCAGGCTGGTGCTGGCAGTTTGGCACTATTCCGTGAATCTCATCTTCTGGGATCAGTGGGATTTTTACACTCCTTTCTTCAACCGTGCTTCGCTCTGGCAGATTTTCACCTGGGAGCATCCGCCGCATCGCGAAGGCATCGGGCTGGTGCTCGACAAATTTGTATTGCAGGCATCGCATTGGGATACACGCGCCGAAGCGCTGTTCATGGTGGCGGCGTTATTTATGGCGGCGGTTGCCGCTTTGAGTTTGAAGCAAAGGCTGTTTGGCAGATTCGGCTACAGCGATCTTGTCATCCCTTGCCTGTTTCTGACCTTCGCGCAAATAGAAGTTCTGGTGGGAGAGGAAAATCCTTCTTACTCGGCGTTTCCAGAATTGCTGATTGTGCTTTATTGTCTGGCGTGGATGCTTCCCAAGCCTGGGGCGCGATATGCTGCGGTGCTGCTGCTCAACTTCCTGCTGATTTATACCGGATTCGGACTTTTCATGGGAGTGGTCACGATAGGCGTACTTGTTCTCGACTTGCGGCGGGCGTTCCGAAACGAATTCAAGACATGTAGCTTTCCCGCGATAGCGTTGGTGCTCGCGATCGCGTCTTTGGCGAGTTTCTTCTATCACTATCGCTGGAATCCGGATGTGACGTGTCATTTTCCCGATCCCCGTCTGTTGAATTACCCGTGGTTTGTTGCCTTGATGATGTCTTACTTTCTGGGACTACGGGCCGTCGTGCTGGCATCGGTGGCGGGGAGTTTTCTTGCGTTGGTGGCAGTTGCAATTCTTGTCTGGCATGGGTATCGCTTATGGCGGGACCGGGAATGGTCATCCGCCGATGTGACCATCGTCGTTCTTCTCGGCTTTTCGCTGCTCTTCGCCGCCAACGCGGGGTTGGGGAGAACATGTTTGGGGATGCCCGAGTCCGCGCAATTCTCACGCTACATGGGATTGCTGGTGCCGGCGTTTTTGGCGATTTATTTCCATTTGTTGACCTGGAGGAAAAGTGCGCTGCGCAGCGTGCTGCTGGCGGCGTTTGTGATCGCGGTCATCCCTGGGACGGTGCGGCTGCCCAATGGATATTCTCCTCAGGTGGTGCACGATGGAAAACTGGCTTGGAAGACCTGCATCCTGCAAACTGGCAATATCGAGTATTGCGATCGTGCGACACGGTTTCCGGTGTACCCGAATCCTCGAAGAACGAATCTTGTCGAGAAGTTGCAATTCCTGCAAAAGAATCGGTTGAATCTTTATTCGGGCGATCGCTAGATAGGCTGCGGGAATTCGAATTCTGATGCCCAGCCCCTAAAGGGGCGTTTAAGTTGGAACGACTTGTGGTATCGCTGAAGCGATACCCTGATACGAATCTCAAGTGCTTTCGGAGACTCGTGCCCTTCCCAACAGGCGAAACGAAGTTTTTTCGCAGCTTGTTAGGACTGCTTTCGTAATTCCTGCCACATCGCAACTACTCTGGATTTCAACTCTGAAGTCAGTTGGTCATACGCGGCGTCGCTTGCCTGATCCAATGGCGGAGGCTGAATGGGCTTTCCGAATACCAGTTGGAGATGAGCAAACTTCGGGAACGGTTTGTGGCGCGGCCAGGCTTCGTAGAATCCTTCAATCGCGATGGGAACAATCGGGGCCTGGGCGTGAATCGAGAGTATCGCGGCGCCTTTACGAAAAAGGGTCGGATTTCCCTCGTTGGTGCGCTCGCCTTCGGGATACAGAATCAGGATGCGTCCGTGAATGAGGCCGTAGAATCCGGCGCGCATGGCTGGCACCAGGTTGGCATCGGGATCGAGCACCACGACGCGAATGAAGCGGGCGAGGCGGCGCATGAATCCTTTGCCGAAGATGTCGCTCGTGCCCACGGCAAAAGTGTTGCGAAGGATTCGCCATGGCAGCGCTCCCGCCATCACCAACGGATCGACGTAGCTCTGGTGATTCGAACAGAGCAGGAAGGGACCTTTGTCGGGTAGATTTTCGAGGCCGCGCATTTTGAGGTGAAAGCCGGTGAGAGAGAAACCGAAAATTATCTTGCCCGCTATGAAGCAACAAATCTCGGCGAAAGTGTTGTGGCGAGCCAGAGCAAGAACGTCGGGATCGGTTACAGGCTCGCTCAGTATCGTTGACCAGGCAGGCGCTGACGCCTTCGCGCTGCCCTCGCCGCGGCCCGCGCTCTCGAGGACGGCGTCGGCCAAGTCGCGCACGGTATAGATCTCTCCGAGACGGGATTCAGGTACGTCGCCGCCGAGTTGCTGCTCGAGGGCGGTTAATAGTTCAATGCGCTGCATGGAGTCGAGTCCGAGGTCGAGTTCGAGATTGTGTGCGGGATGAATCTCGGGGAGTTTGTTTCGCGAAGATTCGCTGACGATGGCGAGGGCGCGCTTTACGTCCTCACGGCCGAGCCATGAGCGCTCTTCGTCGGTTAACGGTTTTTCTTTTCCGATTTCCGCTTCGCCGCCACCTTTTTCTTTCAGTTCTCGGACTTGTTTTTCAATTTGGAAGCGTTTCAGCTTGCGTGTAGTGGTGCGCGGGAGGTCTTCTTGCCAGACGTCGTAGCTTCCCAGACGTTTGGTGGAAGCGATTTTGTGGGAGAGCGCTTCAATTTCAAATCGGATCGCTTCTTTTGAGTTGACGATCTTGCGCTCGCGCAGCAGATCGAAGTTGGGGACGACGACGGCGTGCAGGCGCTCCGAGGTGGGATCTCCGGGACGCGATTCGAGGGCCATCACGCAAATTTCTTTTACGTATTGCGCCTGAAGGTAGTGCGCTTCAATCTCCTCGGGATAGACATTCTTTCCGTTGGCGAGGACGATGACTTCTTTACTGCGTCCGGTGATGAAGAGGTTGCCATCCGAATCGAAGTACCCGAGGTCGCCGGTGTAGAACCATCCATCGCGAAGGACTTGAGCGGTGGGTTCGGGGCGGTTCCAATATCCCTTCATGACGATGGCGCCGCGGATCGCTATCTCTCCGGCGGGAGGAGCGCCATCTTCCAGCGGCTTTGGATCGACGATTTTCGCTTCGATGCCGGGAAGAGGTGGTCCGACGGAACCAAAAACGATGTGTCCCGGCGTGTTGATGAATGCGCCGCCCGTGGTTTCGGTCAGTCCGTAGGCGTTCAGGACGTCGATGCCGAAAGAGTAGAAATCGCGGGCGATGGCGGGATCGAAGCGCGAGCCTCCGGTGACCAGATAGCGCATGCGAGTGCCGAAGGTGGCGTGAATCTTGCCGAAAAAAAGTTTGCCGGCATTGATTCCGACCCGGCGAAGGGTACGGTTTGTTGCCATCAGCGTCCGGACTAATCGCAGAGTCAATTTGCCGCGCTTGCTCAACTCCTTGAAAATGCGCTCGTGGATCAGATAGAAAAACTGAGGCACAACACAAAAGACGGTGATGTCGCGCTCCTGCAGAGCGCGTAGCAGTTCGGTGGTGTTCAGCGTCTCGAGATATACGACGCGCGCGCCGTTGAAGAGTGGCAGGAAAAGATTGGCCATCTGCGCCAGGACGTGAAACATCGGCAAAATTCCAAGCAGAGCGTCGTTGGAGTCAATCTTGATTACCGAGAAAACCGAACTCGCTTCCCCTAGCAGGTTGGCGTGGGTAAGCATGACTCCCTTGGGATCGGCGGTGGTGCCCGAGGTGTAGAGCAGCGCGGCGAGACTGTCGTCGGCGGGGACGACGGGCTGAAAGCCGGCGGGACCGGCGGCGAAGATGGAGTCGAGGTCGCCGGCTAAGGTGGGGATGGTTTTGGGATCGCCTGCGTCGCCGCCAAGTTTCGAGTCACTCGACTTGGCCGGAGTTAGATTCTGTTCGGCGGCGGCGGAGGTCATCACCAGGCCCACGGTGAGTCCTGCTACGGTCAGTCCTGCGACGGCTTCGGCAGCTACGGGAAGGTGTTTGGCATCGCAGAAGAGCAGGGAAGCGCCGCTGTCGGTCAGCAACTTTCTGACCTGTTCCGCGTGGAAAGCGGTGTCGAGGGGAACGGCGGTGCGGCCAGCGGCGATAATTCCCAGATAAGCCGCCACCCAACGTGGGTGATTCGCCGCCAGAATCGCTACCCGCGCGTCTTTTGCAACTCGAGAGGAGAGCCAGTTCGCCACGCTCTCCGACATGCGGGAGAGTTCCGCGAAGGTGACGCGCTCCACCGTCTGCTGGCGCTGAATTTCCAGGGCGATGGTGTCGGGGAATTTGCGGGCTGATTCCTGAAATCGCTGGTAGAAGGCGGGCATTGGGTCGGAGGAAATCTTACAGGGAAGGACCGAGCGAAGCCAACCTGGCGCGGTGGGCTTACAAGCGATTCACCAACGGGTTAGCCTGCTGACATCGTGAATGAGGATGACCATCGCACAGCGCATTGTTTTGACCTCTTAATTTCCTGGTGGTCGCTTGCTGCTGCGTCTGGGTGCCATGGCGCGCCAACTCAGTCGTAACCGAAGAAGGCAACACACGGGTGGAGGATATAACACTTGGTTATGACTGGGTCTGGACTCGTGTTGGGCCGATGAGACAATATCATCCTAAGTTTGACACGTCGCAAGACGTCGCGACGACTGCGACTATATTCCGCTGGCGAGAGTCAGCGACGCCTAACTTGGTGATTATCGCGCTGTGCCTATTGGCCGCTACAGGTTTCGGCGCAGGCACCTTTCCAATTGCTGGCAAGGGGAGACAGCCCCGGCAACAGCCTGGCTGCTAGGATTATTGGGCACCGGTCAACGAGCAACGGAGACGCCTATGGGAGAAGGAGAATACTGGGTCTTTAGATGTAAGGTGTGTTCGCATTTCCACAAAGGCGATAGAGTCAACCGGCATGGGCCTTTCGAACTGCCACTCGCCGGTTTGAATGTGCCCTTCGATGGTGCACATGAGTGCCACAATCAACCAGGACAGTCGGCTCTCTATCAGACGAAAGATTGGCGCACGATGACTGAGGCTCAGTGGCGGAAGTTCGAGGAAAGAATTGCTTGACACAGCCATCGAACCCACCTGATCGGCTCACGGCTTCCGCTCTACTTCGATCGGAGACGCTATCCCTTTGTAACATCTCATCACCTCCCTCGCATCTTGGCGCGTTAGAACGTTTAGGTTTAGGTGACCCAATACCTCCGCCTCGTCGTCGGTTCCGGAACGCGCCAGCAAGATGTTTAGGACTTCTTGCTTTGCTTGGAGGCTGAGCTCCGTTTTCGCTGAACAGTATGTTTGGTATGCAGCGGCTATCGCTTCCCAAATCCCTATTTCTTTTTCAGGGTTTTGGTCCTTTTCAAAGTCTTCTTTCCACTTTTCAAAACTGGACGGGTCGACCTCCGAGAGTGTCGATTGGAGCTGCCTGATTCGAGTAAGTTGATGTTCGGTCAAGAACGATTGCCTGCTTGCCTGCGGGCGGATGTTGTCGGGGCTTACCCACTCAGTCCCTGGTTTTTGGTTTGTGCAGGCGAGAGATAACCCTAGGCAGGCGAGTATGGTACATCTCAAGAGTCTGTTCAGACAACGAATAATAGCCGCCTTTGCAAGCCGGATTTCTCGAAGGCAATTGCCTGTTCCACGATAGTAGTGTACACTATTATCGTGCGCAGGAATCTCACTGTTACTCCTGATAAGTCCGACATTGAGCTTTCTCGAAGAGGCGCAAGGGGTCAGAACACCAAACTCAATAGTGGTTGGTTGAAAGAAGTCGTGGGTCGGATTCGAGCCCTGAAATATCGTGCCCTAATGAATCAGCTCCGCCATGCAGATGCAGATCGAAAATTTACGCGGGAAGAAATGAACGAAAGATAGACAGGTCCAATGAAGAACATCACTTTTAGTGCCGACGAATCCGCTATTGAACACGCCCGCGAAGTTGCTCGCAGCGAGCATCGGCCCCTTATCGATGCCTTTCGCGAATGGCTGGTTCAGTATGGATCCCGTCGGGTTACCGCTGCGGAGGTCACGGAGATCTACAACAGCCTCCGTCATGTGAACGCGGGCCGCAAGTTTACGCGCGACGAAATGAATGAGCGATAGATACTTCCTCGACACCAACATCGTCATTTACTCCCTTGATCCGGTCGATCCCTCCAAAGCACGGATAGCCGAGGAGTTGGTCACGCGTGGGGTGGGTTCGAGGATGGGTGTGATCAGCTACCAGGTCGTTCAGGAGTTTATGAACGTCAGCCTGCGGCAGTTCAGGGCGACGATGACGGTGCCCGAACTGGAAGGGTATTTTTTAAAAGTCCTGTTGCCGATGATGAGAGTTCCGTCGTCGTCAGGGCTGTTTTTGGAAGCGCTTCGTCTTCGGACGGCTCATCAGATTGCATGGTATGACTCTCTTATCGTGGCGGCTGCGCTACAGGGAGATTGCAAGATTCTTTACAGCGAGGACATGCAACATGGGCATCGCTTCGGTGATCTGGTCATCCAGAACCCTTTTATTTAGCGGCTACATTTAGGTCTGGTTACTCTTATCCGTCCTTCGCCATTTCTGCCGCATCTAATGTGCTAGGCTTTTACTCATAGCTTGGGACGCGTGTCCTGTGAAGGATTCCCTTTTTGATTAACACTTTATTAGGCAAGGTTTTCGGGACGAAGAACGAGCGCGAGGTCAAGCGCCTGCTGCCCCGTGTGGCGGCTATCAATGCGCTTGAAGCGGAGATGCAGAAGCTCTCTGACGAGCAACTGCGCGCCAAGACGGACGAGTTTCGCGCCCGGATTCAGGAACGTCTCAGTTCGATCGCCGACGCGCCGGCTGCCGATTCTAGTGCCGGGGATGCTAACTCGCCTGATACCGACATCCCCAACATCGATGGTCAGAAAGAAATCGAGACGCAGCGGGACGCGGAGCTCAAGACTGTTCTTGACGAGATGCTCGAAGAGGCATTTGCCGTCTGCCGCGAGGCGGGACGGCGCGTCCTCAACATGCGGCATTTCGACGTGCAATTGATTGGCGGCATGGTCCTGCATGAAGGCACGATTGCTGAAATGAAGACTGGCGAAGGCAAGACGCTGGTCGCCACGCTGCCTGTTTATCTGAATGCGCTTAGCGGACGCGGCGTTCATGTGGTCACCGTCAACGACTATCTGGCCAAGCGCGACTCCGAATGGATGGGCAAGCTTTACGGATTTCTCGGTCTTAGCGTTGGCGTAATCGTCCACGACCTTGACGATGAACAGCGTCGCGCTGCTTACGCCGCCGACGTGACTTACGGCACGAACAACGAATTCGGATTCGACTATCTGCGCGACAACATGAAGTTTGATCTACGCGATTGCGTGCAGCGCGTGCATAACTTCGCGATCGTGGATGAAGTTGACTCCATTTTGATCGATGAAGCTCGGACGCCGCTGATTATTTCGGGGGCGAGCGAAGAATCCACCGACAAGTATTACAAGGTGAATCGCATTATCCCCAAGCTCGAAAAAGGCGAGGAAATTGATACCGCTCCGGGCGAGCCCAAGATTATGACTGGGGACTTTGTGGTGGATGAAAAGCACCGCAACGTCACGGTCAGCGACGAAGGCTGGGAAAAAGTCGAAAAGCTGCTGGGGATTGGCAATATCGCCGATCCGGAAAATTGGGCGCTGAAGCATCACGTTGAAACCGCCGTCAAAGCGCATGCGCTCTATAAAAAAGATGTCGAGTACGTGGTGAAAGACGGCGAAGTTCTGATCGTGGACGAATTCACCGGACGCTTGATGCCCGGACGGCGCTGGTCTGATGGTCTGCATCAGGCGATTGAGGCAAAAGAGAACGTCAAGATCGAGCGCGAAAATCAGACGCTTGCGACGATCACGTTCCAGAATTATTTCCGCATGTACAAGAAGCTGGCGGGTATGACGGGCACGGCGGAAACCGAAGCGCCGGAATTCGACAAGATTTACCGGCTCGACGTTATCGTCATTCCGACCAATCGCATTTTGTTGCGCAAAGAGAATCCGGACATTGTCTACCGCACGGAAAAAGAAAAATATTTCGCGGCGGCCGATGAGATCCAGAGACTGCATGACAGCAACCAGCCGGTGCTGGTGGGGACGACCTCGATTGAAAAGTCGGAACGTGTTTCAGAGTTGCTGAAGAAAAAGGGAATCAAGCACGTTGTGCTGAACGCGAAATATCACGAGCGCGAAGCGGAAATTGTTGCGCAAGCAGGCCGCAAGGGCATGGTCACCATCGCCACCAACATGGCAGGCCGCGGCACCGACATTCTGCTGGGCGGCAACCCCGAATTCATGGCTAAGCAGGAATGCGTGAAGAAGGGAATCGCGCAACCGATCCGAGCCGCACAGGGCAAGATTGAAGCGGATATTGACGACGCGAACCGTACGGTCTGGTACTACAACGGTAACGAATATGCGGTTCCGACCGATCAGTGGAACGAGATTTTCACGCGCCACAAGGCCGACACCGATCGTGAACATCAAGAAGTGATCGATGCGGGTGGATTGCATATCTTCGGCACTGAACGTCACGAAGCGCGGCGCATTGATAACCAGCTTCGCGGACGTGCCGGGCGCCAGGGCGATCCTGGGTCTTCGCGGTTTTATCTATCGCTCGAAGACGACCTGATGCGCATCTTCGCCAAGGAGTGGGTTTCAAACCTGCTACAACGGCTGGGGATGGAAGAGGGCATCCCAATCGAATCGCGCATGATCACGCGGCGAATTGAAACCGCACAAAAAGCGGTTGAAGGGCAGAACTTCGAGTCGCGCAAACATCTGCTTGAGTATGACGACGTCATGAACAAGCAGCGCACGGCGGTGTATGGATTGCGCCGCCGTCTGCTAGAAGGCCTTGATCAAAAAGACCTCATTATCGAAGACTACGTTTCCAGCATTCTCGGCGAGATTATCGAACGGCACTGTCCTGTCAAGGCGCATGCCGCCGATTGGGATCTCAAAGGGCTGAGAGATGCAATCTTTACCCGCTTCGGGGTTGATATCTACGCAGAGGGACTCAAGCCAGAGGAGATGAATCGCCAGGAACTCGGCGATGCCATTTTCGAAAAACTCAAAGAGCGCTACGACGCAAAAGAGGCGCTGATTGGCGCCGAGGCCATGCGCTATCACGAGCGCATGATCATGTTGAGCGTGATCGACGGGCAATGGAAAGATCATCTGCTCTCGATGGACCACTTGAAAGAAGGCATCAACCTGCGCGGCTACGGACAGCATGATCCGCTGGTTGAATACAAGCGCGAATCCTACGACATGTTCGAAGAGATGATGCAGCGCTTTCAGGAAGAAACGGTGCGCTACCTTTATCTCATGCAGATTATGGAGCGGCCGCCGGATGCGCCGCCGAGGCCGAATCTCAGCGGAGACGGTCCAAGTTCCAATGATGCGTCTGTGCAGAGCGTTGACGCAAGCGTGCCTTCGGTTATTACCGGTGGTCGCGGTGGCAACGGACGTCCGCCGCGGCAGGTGGCCACTTCAATGGATGAAATTGAACAAGCCTTCCAGCGCAAGAAAAAGAAGGAATTGGAACAAGCGCGTATGGCGGGAGCGGGCGATCAGCAGGTGCAACAGGTGGTTCGTTCCGGAGATAAGGTGGGGCGCAACGATCCTTGTCCATGCGGCAGCGGCAAGAAATATAAGAAATGCTGCGGTGCCTAAGTAGTCTTTGATTTCTTACGGACTGCTTTGAACGTCATCTCTGTAGCGGTGCTGTGTGTGCTCCTCTTCCATTCAAGAAACATAAGCGCGTAGGTCTGAGTAATGTAGTCGCCCGGGCGGATTCCGAGAGTTCGTGCAGTGCGTTCGATCCAGCGAGGCGGTCCTTCAATTTCTCCAAAATTCCCAATCGGAGTTTCATCGAGCACCACGTGGCCCGTACCATCGCTCCACTCGGCGCGATATTTTTCGTAGCGAAATGTGGGCTCGAAACCGTGTGCTCGTAGAATGGCGTCCATCTGCTGGCCGTTCTCAACTGGCGTTTCCAGTTCCACACGAACTTTGTGACGGCCGGCGTTGCCCTTCGCCTTGTGCGTCAGAACCCATCGCTCGCCGTACTTACGGAGCCGTAATAATTCTCCTTTCTTGAGTAGCTTCTGGCTGGGCAAGTCGTAGAGTGTATTCATTTCGTGCGTTGAAGGGGTGAGCTGTTTGAAGCCGGCTTGCTTCAGCGCACGGGTCAGCGAGCGCGGGCTTTCGATCCGAAATTTGATTTCGATTTCTTTCGGCATTTGTGAAAGGACTCGATCTAACTCTTCGGTTCGACCTCGGACTCGCGCGTACGGCGATGGAACCAGCTCATGTGGGGCAGATCGCGCTCCACTTTTCGCCGGTTCGCAATCAGTTCCGCGGTGATGGAAACGGCAATTTCTTCCGGAGTCAACGCTCCTATATCGAGACCGATGGGGGCGTGGACGCGGTCGAATAAATGTGCCGCCAGCCCTTCCCCTTGCAGTTCTTTGAAGATGGTGATGATTTTCCGCTTCGACCCGATCATGCCGACGTAGCGTGCTGAAGTCTGCACCGCCCAGCGCAGGATGCGCATGTCATTACGGTGGCTGCGGGTGACGATGACAATGTAGGAAGACTCACTGGGTGAGAGTTGCGCTGCAGCCTGGTCGAAATCTTCGGTGATCACCCGCTGAGCGTCAGGAAAACGCTCGCGATTTGCGAAGGCTTCGCGATCGTCAATTACCGTGACGTCGAATCCGGCGATGTGGGCGACTTTGTAGAGGCTGGCCGCGACGTGACCGGCGCCAAAAATATAAAGGTCTGCTGGAGGCAAAATCGGCTCCACGAAAATATCGAGCGTACCGCCGCAGACGAGTCCAGAATCGTATTTCGGATTTTGATTTAGATCGAAAGTCAGGGTGCGGGACCTCTCGGTCTCTATTACTTCGCGCGCTGCCTGCCACACCTCGACCTCAACGCATCCGCCGCCGATGGTGCCAACAATGGAGCCATCGTCGCGCACCAGCATCTTCGCGGTCTTGAACGACGGAATGGAACCGCGTACGTTGACGATGGTCGCCACAGCGCCGCGGCGTCCTTCTTTGCGCAGGCGGACGATCTCTTCGTAGAGGTCCATGTCCATAATTATCAATGCGTTAGAGATACGGGTCAATACGCTAAGTGTCGAAAATGGAATGGTCTTTGACCTAATAATCGGTATATCATAGAGCAGCTTAAAAGGATCTTTGGTGGTGTTGGTGGGTACTGGGGGAATCTTATGGCTAAAGTCAACGATCAGATGCCGGACCTGGGGAAGTCAATTAACGTTTTTAATAACAACCGGAACGTTAAGAACCCCTTCCTCGAGAACAATAACAGCGAGCAAACTCCATCGTCGAATGAGACTGCTGTGCAGTCGAGCCGAACCCTAGTGCCGGTGAGCAACTCCTCCGCCGAAGAATAGCGGATGCAATTTGATATAACTGGCTTTCTAATTTTTCTGGCGTTCGTCCTGCCTGGCTTTGTCGCCCAGAAGGCAAAGTCCTCTCTAATACCACGGTCACTCAAGCCATTGTCCCCTGTTGGGGAGGTCGGCGAATTCGTGCTTAGTGGAGTGTGGATTCAAGTATTCATGGCAGTCACTACGAGACTCTTCTTTTGGATTTTTGCGGAGCAATATTTTAAGGTTCTGTCGAATATTTTTTACTACGGTAGCCTCAACAAGGTTTTGTGGAGCTATCAAGTCCTTGTATTCGGCTACTTCGTCCTATCCCTAACGATTGGATATGGCTTCGGGTTTTTTCAAGGGGTGTTAATTATTAAACAGCCCATTCGCAACTGGCTAGTCCGCAAGCCATTTCCGAATCGTATGCTGAAGAAGCTTGGTGTGCCGGGGTTCCTGCAGGAATACCCTGTATGGTATTTCGTCCTGAAGCAAGAGAGCGCCACGACGATGGTATTCCTCGAAGTGGAAATGAAGGACCGGACGGGCATTTACACGGGCACACTGATTAGCTACGGGATTTTAGACGACTGCGAAAAAAGCAAGGACTTCTTTTTGGAAGATGTCTACTTTAAGCAAAATCGGTCCGATTCGTTTGTGCCCTTGCGATGTGACGGTGTTCTTCTGAATTTTGAAGACGTGGCGAGCATTCAGGTTGTTAAAGTACAGCCTGAATAAAGTTTCTACTTAAAGACATGAATTAAGCTTGCATGCCGTGAGGACTAGCTGAGGAGCTCTATGAAAGCCGTCCGCATTCATCAGTTCGGTGGACCCGAAGTCCTCATCTACGAAGACGTGGCTGATCCCAAGCCGCGTAAAGATCAGGTGCTGGTTCGGGTGCGAGCGTGCGCTCTGAATCACCTCGATATTTTTGTGCGGCAAGGACTGCCGGGAGTCAACCTGCCGCATATCCTGGGCAGCGACATTGCCGGTGAAATCGTTGAAGTTGGCGAATACGTTGCTGACCTCAAGTCCAACGACTTCAAGCCCGGACAGCGCGTGCTGCTTGCGCCGATGCATTTCTGCAATCGCTGCGCGAAATGTGTTGCTGGACTGCAGAACGAGTGCCGCCAGTTTACGGCGCTTGGCAATGCCGTCGATGGTGGCAACTGCGAGTTGATCGCCGTTCCTCCGGTGAACGTGATACCTATCCCCGACTCGCTCGATTTCAATGATGCTGCCAGTGCTCCGCTGGTATTTCTCACCGCATGGCACATGCTTACGGGACGGGCGGCGATTCGTCCCGGTCAAACTGTGCTGGTGCTGGGCGCGAACTCGGGAGTGGGAATTGCCGCCATCCAGATCGCGAAGCTGTTTCATGCGCGCGTGATTGCTACTGCCGGCGACGAACGCAAGATGGAGCGAGCCCGCGAACTCGGAGCCGATTTCGTGATCAACCATTACCAGCAGAAGATTTCGCAGGAAGTTCGCAAGATCACCAACTTCGAAGGCGTGGATATTGTTATTGAGCACGTTGGTCCGGCTACCTGGCAGGAGAGTGTCAAATCGTTGAAGCCCGGCGGGACGCTGGTTACGTGCGGCGCGACGACCGGTCCGAAAGTCGAGCTCGATCTGCGGTTTCTGTTCTCGCGTCAGCTCGCATTATTGGGATCCTATATGGGGACGATGAGCGAGCTTCACGAAGTGTTGGGACATATTTTTGCGGGGCGGCTTAGGCCGGTCATCGATCGGATTTTCCCGCTGCAAGAGACTCGCGGGGCGCACGAGTACCTGGAGAAGAGCCAGATGTTTGGGAAGATTGTGCTGAATCCGTAAAAGTGTTGATGTAAAGGATGGCGAGAAAGGATTAACCGCAAAGATCGCGCTGCGGTAAAATATATCCATGGCTCCAGAACTCAGTTTCGGTCCTTACGTCGACACCGTAAACGGCAAAAAGGTAGTTAAGGAACTTGTGTACGGAGACGGCGTGCCCGAGGGCATCGTCATGACTACGCTCGATTCCACAGTTAACTGGATGCGAAAGAATTCCATCTGGCCAATGACGTTTGGGCTTGCCTGCTGCGCGATTGAGATGATGTCGATGGGCGCTTCGCGCTTCGATATCGCACGCTTTGGCGCTGAAGTATTTCGTCCGTCGCCACGGCAATCGGATCTGATGATTATTGCTGGACGTGTCTCCAACAAAATGGCTCCCGTGATACGCCAACTTTGGGAGCAGATGCCGGAGCCAAAGTGGGTTATCTCGATGGGAGCGTGCGCGACTTCTGGCGGCGTGTTCAATAATTACGCGCTGGTGCAGAGCGTGAATCAGGTTATCCCGGTGGATATTTATGTGCCGGGGTGTCCGCCGCGTCCGGAGCAGTTGATTTACGCGATCACACTGCTGCAGGACAAGATCATGATTGAACGCGGCACGGTGAAGAAGGCGCTGAATCTGGTGCCGGTCGGCGAGTAGAAACATCGGGTCATCGGATCATTGAGTGATCGGATCATTGAAGGTCAACCGCCCATGGTCTTTGACTTTGGGTTTTGACTTTGAATTTCAATGATCCGATCACTCAATGATCCGATGACCCGATCTTCTTCCTACTGTTTCATCCTCGTGGCCATCTGCCGTTCTGGCGGCGTCATTTGATTCCAAATCGCGCTCAAGTCTTTTTCCAGAATCTGATTGTTAGGGTCGATGCGCAGGGCCAGGGCAAACCATAGATAGGATGTTGGCAGATCGCGCGGCACGCAATGGCCGGTCGCGTACATGGTTCCGAACGCGCTTCGGGCCTTGGCGTTTGATTTGGCGGAAGCGGCCTTCAGATTTTTCACTGCCTCATCGCAGTTCTCCGCGCCGCCTCGGCCGTAGAGATAGGCCTCTCCCTTACGAAACTCAGCATCTCCGGTATCGGCGGCGGGAGTGGCCGAGATCGAAGGTTTTGTCGGGGTCATACTTGGCGCAGGTTTCTTCGCAACTTTTTCAGCATGGACCACCGTCGTGGGAGCCGCTGGCTTTGCTTCAGGTGAGGGCTGCCGACTTGCGTCAGTGGTCTTATCCGAAACTTGCGGAGTGGAGCTCGCGTTGCCAGTCTGGGATTGTGGAACGACCGGAGTTGGAGTTGACGGTGGGGGCGAGCCCGCATCGAGCGCCGGACCAGCCTGGCCTGCGTTCGGTGACGGTGGCTGCTCTGTCGGGTTTGCGCCGCTGTTGGAAGGCGCTGGCTCTGGCTTTCGCATCCCCGCAACGCCCAGGTAATTTGTGTATGTCCACCAGCCAGCAACGCCTAATGCCGCTAGCAGCGCGATCAGCAACAGCATTCGTCCTTTGCCGCGGGACTGCTCGGGTTCGCGAAAGGACTCCAGGCCGGAGAAAGCCGTTTCCCGCAGGGAATCCATGCTGGGGCGTTCGGACTGAATTCGAGTTCCTTCGTCGGAAAACGGCTGATCGAGTCCCAGCATGGACGGACCGCTGATTGTGGGCGCGGATTTGTTAACTGCTCGGGGTGAGTTCTCGGTGGGCGCGGGGCTCAGCGGATCCGGCACATTTGCGATGCGCGGCGTGTTTTCAGCTACCGACACCGGAGTGGCGGCTGATCGACGAGTGTCGAGCAAGGTGCCGCACATACCGCAGAAACGAAACGTGGACGAATTGACTTCACCGCATTTCGGGCAAATCACGAGGGCTCTCTCCGTATGCGTCCTGGAATCTGACTCTAAGTGTAACTCCCAGCAGGCCTGTCATTTCGTCGCTTCATATTAAAATGCAATCGGCCGGATTCCAATCATGCCGAAAGCTTCGAAACCTAAAAGTAATTCTGCCGCAAAGCGTTTCGAAGCCCGGCTGGAGCGGCTGCGCTCCCGCCTCAACTGGATCATTGTCTACGTTCCCTTCGATGCAGCTAAAGTGTGGGGATCGCGCGGCCTGATCAAGGTGAAAGGCGAAATTAATGGATTTCCGTTCCGCACGTCGCTCTTTCCCACCCGAGAGGGCCGCCACTTTCTGCTGGTCAATAAGGGAATGCAAAAGGGAGGGCGCGTATTCGAAGGCAACGTCGCGGGCTTTTCGATGCAATTCGACTCGGAAGAGCGGATCGTAACAATTCCCGCCGAACTTAAGCGCGTTTTCGGCGAAGATCGGTCGCTGCGCCCGTGGTTTGACAAGTTAAATCATTCGGCGCGCAATGATATTTCGAAGTGGGTTACTGAACCGAAAAGCGCTGAAGCTCGTATGCGCCGCGCGGAACAAATTGCGGAACGGATGCTGAGCGTGATGGAAGCGGAGAGGGAACTGCCGCCTGTCTTGCAGATTGCTTTCGGGCGCAATCCGCGGGCTCGCGAAAGTTGGCAGCGTATGTCGGCTTCGCGCCGGCGCTCGCAACTGTTTGCCATCTTCTATTACCGGACGCCGGACGCCCAGGCTCGCCGCATCGAGAAGGTGCTGGATGAAGCGATCGCGCTCGCGGAGAAGGCCGGTGACAGAAAAATGAGAAATCGGAAATGAGCGACCAGGAAACGTGAGCGCTACTCGAAAAGAACTCCTCTATTTATCGCGCTCCGATGTCGTCGCCACCGGACTCGGCATGGCGGAGATTATCGCCGCGCTCGAAGCCATGTTTCGGGAGAAGGGGGAAGGGCGAGTCGAGATGCCGGCGAAGATCGGCATTCATCCCAGGCCTGAAGCGCTTATCCACGCTATGCCTGCGTCGATTCCGGCTCGGAACGCGGCGGGCATTAAATGGGTTGCCGCGTATCCAGGGAATAGCGAGCGCGGATTGCCATACGTTACCGGACTATTGATTCTTAACGATCCTGAAACAGGTGTACCGATTGCGCTTATGGATTGCACATGGCTCACGGCGCAACGTACCGGTGCGGCCACAGCGGTTGCGGCGAAGTATCTGGCGCGGGCCGATTCGAGCACTCTTGGGATCCTCGGCTGTGGCGTCCAGGGCCGAAGCCACCTGGAAGCGCTGAAGAGTTTTGTTTCCGCTGAAAAAGGTCTATGCCTACGATCGGCATCCGGATCGCGCTGATGCGTATTCGGAAGAAATGAGCCGGCGGTTCGAAGTGGAAGTTGTGGCGGTGCGCACTCCGAAAGAAGCGGTTGCTGCCTGCGATATGGTGGTTACGGCTGGGGCGATTCTGCGCAACCCGCACGCAACTATTCAACGCGGTTGGCTTGCGGAGGGAGCGTTCGCTTCGCTGGTCGACTTCGATTCGTATTGGCATCCTGACGCTCTGAACGAAGTTGATAAGTTTTGTACCGACGATGTACCTCAGCTGAATCATTATCGCGGCCTGGGATATTTTCAGAATATTCCGGCGGTTCATGCCGACTTGGGAGAACTTGTCACTGGGCGTAAGCCCGGACGGGACAGACCCGACGAGCGCACGATTGCCTGTAATTTAGGAATCGCGCTGGATGACATTGCTGTTGCGTCGCTGATCTACGAACGCGCATTGGCACAAGGAATTGGGACTTGGCTTCCGCTTTGAACTTGAGGGAGTGGTGCAGTATGCGAAACCGTCAACCACAGAGGACACGGAGGTACACGGAGGAAACCGCTAGCCAGATAACGGTGCGGGAGGTTTGACCCCAAATGGATCGGCATAGCACAATGCACAACTGCAGCACATCTGGTTTTTGTTCTGAGGATACCCATGAAAGTATGTTTTTCCGCCGTTGCCGGCGCCGTCGTACTGATCATCCTCGCGATCGTCAGTTCAGTCTCCGCTCAGAATTCGAACCCTATGCCGGATCTGGCTAAACGGGCAATCACCGAAAAAGATCTGTTCAATTTCGTCTGGATCGCTGATCCGCAGATTTCGCCGGATGGTTTGCGGGCTGTGTTTACGCGTGTCGTCACCGACGAGAAGCATACGGGGTATGAGACGTTCGATCTGGATCGTTCCCACTTCTGGGAACGAAGCTCCTCTGCGCTTGACCAATGGCAAGCACGACGCACACGCGCGATGGTCGCCGGATGGAAGGCGCATGGCGTTTATTCGTGCGGGAGAGAAGGACGATAGCGGCAAACCTCGTCCGGCGCAGATTGCGATTTTATCTCTGACGGGCGGCGAGGCTCGCATCATTACTGATTTGCCAAAAGGAGCATGCCGCTTCGGTCTGGTCGCCGGACAGGAAACATGTCGCGTTCTTGAGTTCGACGACGCCGGAAGATATCGCGAAAGAACAACGCAAGAAGAAAGATGAATGGGGACCACAAAATCTAAAGAGGCGGCGAAGGCAGAGGCTGACGTGCCGACCGCGAGTCCGATATCCACATCATTACCCGCGCGGTTTATCGCGACAACGATGAAGGCTATCTCGATTTCAAGCGACATGATCACCTTTGGGTGATCGAAGTTCCGACTACATCCGACGAGCCCACCAAACCGCAGCAACTTACCAGCGGCGATTATGATGAAGGCGAAATTGTCTGGATGCACGACGGTTCGCGTATTTATTTCCTCACTACTCGTGTTGATGAACCTTATTACGAGACGCCGACCACCGATATTTACTCAGTATCAGCAACTGGGGCAGGAAGCACAGCTGAGAAGCTGGCCACAATTCCGATGGGAATTGGCGATCTTGCGCTTAGTCCCGACGGACGGCAACTTGCCTTTCACGGTTCCATCACCGAGCCCGTACGCTCCTACTCGCAGCCCGATCTGTGGATTTTGGACGTTGTCCCGAATACGAAGCCGCGCAACCTGACCGCGAATTATGACTTCGATATGGGTGACGCTGTCTTCGGCGACAATGCGGCACCGCGCGGCGGCGCCGGGGCTGGACTTCACTGGTCGCCGGATGGCCGCTGGCTGTTCGACATCGTGGCCAAACAGGGACGCACGCCGCTGGTTCGGGTGGACGCTCAGTCTGGCGCGGTCACTGAAATCACTCGCGGCGAGCAGGCTGTACTTGATTTTTCGATCACGCCGGATGCACACGCCGCAGTCGCTCTGATTTCTAGCGCCGTTATGATTGGTGATTTGTTCGCGGTGTCGACCGAAGGGACATCGAACGGCACTCAGACTCGGATCACCGACGCGAACAAAACACTGTGGTCACAGCTTAACCTCACCAGGCCGGAAGAAATCAATTACAAGAGCTTCGACGGCCTGCCGATTCAAGGATGGATTCAGAAGCCGCCGGACTTCGACCCTGGCAAGAAATATCCGATGATCCTCGACATTCACGGTGGACCGCATGCTGCCTACGGATGGGTGTTCGATCATGAATTTCAATGGATGGCTGCCAAGGAATACGTTGTGCTTTACGTCAATCCGCGGGGTTCGACCAGCTACGGGCAGGAGTTCGGCAACATCATTCAATATCACTATCCGGGCGACGACTATCGAGATCTGATGGTCGGAGTGGATGAAGTGCTGAAGCGCGGCTATGTCGATCCGAAAAAGCTCGGCGTTACTGGCGGTAGTGGTGGCGGGGTGCTTACCGACTGGGCAGTGACGCAAACCGATCGTTTTGCCGCTGCCGTGTCGCAGCGCGACATTTCGAATTGGGCTTCCTGGTGGTACACCGCAGATTTCACTTTGTTCCAGCCGCAATGGTTCAAGGCGCCGCCGTTTCAGGATCCGGCAGACTACGCGAACCGCTCGGCCATCACCTTTGTCGAGAAAATCCACACGCCCATGATGTTCATTCTGGGGCAGGCCGACTATCGCACGCCGCAGGATTCGGGCGGCGAACAGTTATTTCGCGCGCTCAAATTCTTGAAACGTCCAACAGCCATGGTGGTTTTTCCACGCGAGACGCACGAACTGTCGCGTTCAGGGGAACCCTGGCATCGCATTGAACGGCTCGACAATATTGTGGGATGGTTCGACAAATGGTTGATGGGCGTGTCGCATCCGGAATATGACGTTCGGCCGGAGAAGCAGGGAGCGAAACAGGCCGAGCGGTAAGGAAATTTGTTTCGGAAAGTTTTTGTAGAAGCAACGTTGATTCACCGGCCAAATCGGCATCTAACGGCAGGTGTCACTATTTTGTCTCTTTACTGTAAATGTTTTGCGTTGGAGGATTTTGGGCCCGAATGCCTGTTGACACTTACTGCAGCGAAAGCGTAATTATGATCACCTGTGGTTATCCGTGGTGATCTATTTGTTGTGACGTCCGGATGGTTGCCCTGGCCATACCCTTCCTCCAGTGCGGGATCTGGCGCCTCGTACCAAAAGAACACTCACGATTGTTTCCTCGTTTCAACCCGGCCTACGCCGAATCCGACAGCCCGTATCGTCGGGCAAATTGATTGTTACTTCCAGGAGATGTGATTCTTATGTTCAACACACGTAAAGTTTCCCCCACCGTGGCGCTCGCATGCCTGACCGCTCTTGTTCTGGTGATCGCTGCACCGGCGTTTGCGCAGTCAGCCGCAGGCGCTCGTGGTTCACTGCAACCTCAAGTCCTTGGCGCCGAAGACCAGTCCAAGCAGATCGGCGTTACGTTCTGGATCAACCAACACGACAAAGCGGAATTTGACGAGTTGGTACGCCAGATGTACGACCGGAATTCGCCCAACTTCCATCATTGGCTCACGATGAAAGAGTACGCGGCGCGGTTTGCGCCAACCGCGGCAGATTTGGCAGTTGTTCGTCAGCATCTGGCCGCACACAATCTAAAGGTGACGGCCACGGATAAATTCAATCACTACGTGACCGCGACCGGAGCCGTTGCCGACGTGCAACGCGCGACTGGTGTGCAACTCAACCGGGTCATGATCAACGGTGAGATTCATCGCATGCCCAACGGACCAACCGCGATTCCGGGCGCTGCCGGCAAAGTGGTGTATGCCGTTCAGGGCCTTACCGATTTAACCTACAAGAACTTTACGGCTCGCCAGATCAACCCTGATACGGGCAAGCCGACCCCTATGGTCGCGGTGTCTCATGCCGCCCCGGCTGAAAAGTTCTTTAACGCCAACTGCCTGGGCAATCCGCAGACTCGCGGTTTCTCCACCCCTGGCGGTGGACCTCACGCCGTCTACTCTGGTGCTCGCTACGGCACCAACATCAACAACGGACCTCCGAATCTCCCCTATTGCGGATATGACGCGCCGCAGGTGGAGAAGGCATACGGTCTTACTTCGCTGTACAAATCGAAGCTCGATGGCACGGGCCAAACCGTGACTATTGTTGATGCCTTCGGTTCCGATACGATCAAGACTGACGCCAATGTTTTCTCGCAGATCAATGGCCTTCCGGCGTTGACGCGAGAGAATTTTGCGGTTATCTATCCCCAAGGCCACACTTCCTGCAACGCGGACTGCGTCAATGGCAGCTGGAACGTGGAGACCAGTCTCGATGTGGAGTGGGCTCACTCGGTGGCACCGGGAGCGAACATCGTGTTGCTACTGGCGCATGACAATTCATTCACCAACCTTGACCAGTCGGTGCTTTATGCCATCGAGACTGAGATTGGTCCTGTGATCTCCAACAGCTACGGCATCGGAGAGATTGAGTTGGCACAAGGATTCCCGTCAGAACTCACGGTGGAGAACAATCTCAACGAGACCGGCGCGGCACTCGGCGTTTCCGTCAATTTCTCCAGCGCCGATGATGGAGACTTCTCGGTCGCACTCGGCGTTACCACCGTTGCCATGCCTGCTGCTTCTCCTTATGCGACTGGAGTAGGCGGCACCAGCTTGTTCCTCAACGGCGATCACACCATCAAGCTGCAAACGGGTTGGGGAAATAACGAAACGCGCATCGCCAATGTATTGCCGAATCCTCCCATCATTCCGCCACTGCAACTCGGCTTCATCTTTGGTGCTGGCGGCGGCACGAGCGGGGTCTGGGCGAAACCGTCGTTCCAGAGCAGCTTGGCTGGAAGTGCGCGTCTTGTTCCTGACATTGGTTTCCTGGCAGATCCCGAGACGGGCGCCGAAGTCGTCCTCACCAATCCCGGAGACACATCGCCGAGCATTGGAGTTGTCGGCGGCACGAGTTTGGCGTGTCCGATGTTCTCGGCTCTTTGGGCCATCACTACGCAAGCGGCCGGCACATGGCTTGGCCAAGCAGCTCCGATTCTTTACGAGCTGCCTCCGGACGCAATCACAGATATCCTCGCCACGGATGGGCCTGAGAATGTCACGGGCACGATCCACGTTCCACATCAACCCGCCATTTTCGAATCAGCAGACGACCTGGCGGCTCCTTTGGGCAACACGACGGATTACGTGAGCGCGTTGTTTAACGGATCATCGACTCGCTGGTACGTTCTCACTTTCGGCACCGACACCTCGTTAACCACGGGGCCGGGATGGGACAACGTTACCGGACTAGGCACACCGAACGGCGCCAACTTCGTCACCGATGTAGTGGCTGCCTCCAAGTAAGCAAAGCGCGAACCGAACAGGCCGGAAAAGTTTCCGGCCTGTTTTTTTGTCTGTAAGAATTGGATGGTTGACGGCGGGATTACGCTTCATTTCAGGGCGGGGCAGAGCCCCGCCACCACACGACTTTTCTAATGCTCTGAAATTGCTCGCCTCCGGGGTGCATAATTCGTATAATTCAATCGTTTTAATATGCCCCCTTCCGATTGACTGGAGACGCCCGAGTGAAATTCTGGACTGCTGTTGTCTTTGTTCTTGTCCCCACGGTCTTCTGTTTTGGCTTTGATTTTTTCGCGGCTGCACAGACGATCACGGTGGATGTGTCGCATTCCAGCAATCATTTTGTCCCCAGCGAAACTCTGGGCGCCGGCGTCGACCGTATTTCCGCCGAGGCTATTGATAAAGACCTGCTTCCGTCCTCGCTGGAAACGACGCTGTCGTCGGGTTGGCAGACGGTGTCGTATCGGCAGAACACCGAGTTGGCGGTCGAGGCCTGGCATTGGAATCCGCAGGGAAGTTGGAGCGACGCTTCGGGCAAGGGATACTTCACGGGATCCGCGGTGCCGACCGAAACGCTTCGCTACTCTTATGGATATCCGCTGCCGCGTCGGGGTTTTACCCGCAATGACGGCACTGACAACACCGGATTTTCGCGCCTCACGGACGGCGATCTCAATACTTTCTGGAAGAGCAATCCCTATCTCACGCAACATTTCACCGGTGAAAGTGACGCACTTCATCCGCAGTGGATCGTGCTTGATCTCGCGCAACCGCAGCCCATCGACAGCATTCGCATTGCATGGGGAGAGCCTTACGCGACACGCTATGCGGTTCAGTACTGGACCGGAGATGACCCGATCAAATCGCCCACTCGGGGAGTCTGGCAGACGTTCACGCAAGGCGGCGTTGACTCTGGTAAAGGCCGCACGGAAACCACTCGCCTCTCCGCCGTGCCAGTCGCTGTGCGTTTCGTCCGCATCTGGATGACCGAATCTTCCAATACTTGCGATGGTGATGGTCCCGCCGACCCGCGCAACTGCGTTGGCTACTCGATCCGCGAGCTTTACCTGGGGACAACTACCGGAAGTTCGAATGAAGACCGTGCTTTCCACGACGTCCTGCGCCACACTGCCGATCAGGAGCAGACGACCACCTACTGCTCGTCGGTTGATCCCTGGCATCAAGCTTCCGACCTCGGTTCAACCCGCCAAGCCCAGATGGGCTTCGACCTCTTCTATACCAGCGGAGTCACGCGCGGACTTCCCGCCATGATTCCGGTTGCGCTGCTTTATGACACTCCCGAGAACGCGGTTACTGAAATTTCATACCTCGAGAAGCGCCACTATCCGATCTCTTACGTCGAGATGGGCGAGGAGGCGGATGGGCAGTACATGCTCCCCGAAGATTACGCCGCGCTCTATGTGCAGTGGGCAGATGCGCTCCATCGTCTCGATCCGGCGCTCAAGCTGGGGGGACCGTCATTTCAGGGCGTCAACAAAGACATCGAAGTCTGGCCCGATGCGGCTGGCCGAGTGTCATGGACGGCGCGCTTTCTCGACTATTTGAAGCAGCACGGCCACATGAAGGATTTGGCATTTTTCTCTTTTGAGCACTATCCGTATGACCCTTGCAAGACTCCGTGGGGCGTGCTGTATGACGAACCTGAACTGATGCGCCACATTATTCAGGTGTGGCACGATGACGGCGTGCCCGCCGACATGCCCATGTTCGTGACGGAAGGGAATCTTTCCTCGGGGGCGAGCGAGACGTATCAGGACATTTTCTCCGGCCTCTGGCTGGCGGATTACATTGGATCGCTGCTCGACGCCGGTGGCAATGCGGTTTATTACTTCCATTATCTGCCGTTGCAGATGGAGCCCGGATGCAATAGTTCTCCGGGCACGTTTGGCATGTTCACGGTGGATGCTGCTTACAAAATCCAGCAACCGCTGGCGCAGTTTTTCGTCGCCCAGCTTATCAATCTGGACTGGGCTCAACCGGGCGGCGGAGAGCATCAGGTCTATTCGGCGAAATCCGATGTTGACGACGGCGCGGGCAGGGAACTGCTGACGGCTTATGCGCTCAAGCGTCCGGATGGCGACTGGTCGCTGCTCGTCGTGAATCGCGATCAGGAGAATGCTCATCGTGTGCGGATTGCATTTCGTGCGTTTCCGGGGAAGCCCGATTCGGTTTCGGGATTTGCGGGGCCAGTCGAGATGGCGACGTTTGGGAGTGCGCAGTATAAGTGGAATCCGCCCAAGACTCGGTTTATGGCGCATGCCGAAGTTGCAGGAGCTCCTACGATCGTTGCGTATGCGAATGGGACGGCGGATCCTGATGGGCCGATCTTGCGTTCGAAGCTGACCGGTGGCAAAGACATGGAGTATGATCTACCGGCTGCTTCGGTGGTGGTGATCCAGGGGAAGGTTGCGTTGCCGTAACACTGCGCTCGGTCTAGGATTCAAGCATGGAAAATCTTTGGAAGCCGGCATTGATCGTCATCGGGATTCTTATCGTTTTGTGGTTGGTTCGGATTATGGGCCACTGACGAAGCTCATGGACCTGTTTCGCTGTCGACTTTCGCGGACAGGAGTGTCCGCGCCACACGAACAGGTGCCTTATTTATCAATACAGTAATCCTCGTCGTGACTAACGTAATCGCATATCCCACCTTCTTCTGCTATACTGCTGTTAACGCTTTTGCTACGGTTTGCTCGTTAAGCGGGGATCCTGTTGGATCCGCATCACCTCCGCATTTCCTGCCCGCCGTGTTTCCAGCGCTAATTTAATTGCGAGCGGCATGCGAACTCTTACCGTCTTGAGATCAAGACAAGTGTTTGAGAAATTGATAGTAGGCCCCTCCAGAAAGAAAACAATCGAATGACAACATTTACAGAACTGCCCCTATCTGCTGCCTTGCAGCAGAAGTTGGCGGCGGCTCAATTTATTACTCCAACCCCTATCCAGGCGCGAGCGATCGCTCCTGCTCTTGAAGGCAAAGACATTATTGGAACGGCGCAGACCGGCACGGGCAAAACCCTGGCGTTTCTGATTCCGATCATCGAGATGCTGCGTACTGAATCAGCCAAAGCTGAGTCATCCAGGAACGTGCGAGCGCTGGTTTTATTGCCCACGCGTGAATTGGCTATGCAGGTTCATGAGCAGTACGAACAACTGCGCGACAAGAAAATGCCGAAGGCGGCGCTGGTAATCGGCGGCGTATCGGAGAAGGCCCAGATTCAGAGCCTTCGCGGGGGCTGCGAGTTTGTCATTGCTACTCCCGGCCGCTTACAGGATTTCATCACCCGCAAATTTGCCGACCTGCGGCACGTGAAGATACTCGTCCTCGACGAAGCGGACCGCATGTTGGATATGGGATTTCTACCGGCGATCCGGCGCATTCTGCAGATTCTTCCGCAGAAGCGGCAGACGCTTTGCTTCTCCGCAACGATGGAGCAGTCGGTGGCATCGCTGGTCAATGACTACACTCGTCAACCTGTGCGGATTGCTCTCGGCTCGACGCTGAAGCCCGCGGAGAGCGTGCAGCTCGAAGCTTACGAAGTACGGCCGTCCGAAAAATTGGATGTGCTCCGGCAGTTACTCTACGGGGAAAAAGGACAGACTCTGATTTTCACGCGTACGAAGCGTGGATCGCAGCGTTTAGCCAAAGAACTCGAGCGCGACGGCTTCTCCGCCGCCATGATTCACGGCGACCGGACGCAGTCACAGCGCAATGCTGCCTTGAGTGGATTTCAGGAAGGCCGTTACCAGGTATTGGTTGCGACCGACATTGCGTCGCGCGGATTGCATTGCGATGATGTGGCGCACGTCATTAACTATGACTTGCCGAAGATGGCCGAGGATTTCATTCATCGCGTTGGCCGAACGGGCCGGGCCGGGTTGCAGGGAAGGGCTTCTACGCTGGTTACAGGCGTTGAAGTTCTGGAACTCCGCAACATCGAGCGCACTTTGAAGCTGCGTATTGAACGTAAGCAGATCAACGCTGCGGCCGATGACCGTCCAAAGCGCTTCGTCGAGAATACGCTGGCATCGCGGACGCTGACCAGGCTGCCGGGCGAGGTGTTTGTTTAATTTTGTGGTGGACGGGCGAGGACGCCCGTCGCTCCATAATAAGAAATAAATGAGGTAGAGAAGAAACTGACTTCGCCGGAGCGTTGCGCTCCGGCGATTTTATTTGAAGGTTTAATTACTGATCGACTTCTTTGCGGTCGGCGAGAAGTTCGAGTGAATTCGGCGTGTCGTCGCCATCGATACGGAATAGAGCCGCTTGAGCTTCGGCGAGTTCGCGCATCTCGCGCATTTCTTCTGCCTCGTCCACCGCTATGGCTTCGGGCTTTTCGTCTTTCCGCTGGGTTTTGCGCTCATTTTTGTCCCGCTGTTTCTGCTGGCGCGCCTGTTCTTTCTGTCGTTTGGTAAAAGTTGATCGGCCTCGTGGCATCTCAACACCCCCCGTATTTTTCTATTTTTATTTATGATGGCTGGCCGGTACGCAGCGAATCTGGCGCTGGCCTTGCTTTTATCCTTCGGCTACAAGCGGAGAAGTCCTGCCGCTTAGCTTGCCTTTGAGTCTGAATCTATTATATAGCCTCGACGCTAGACATGGGTTTCATCCGCAGATGGCGGATTGCTGTCGCGTATCGAAATTCAAGGACAGCTACGCTTTCGACGGCACCTATTCAGCAGTCATTCACTCGATTGACTCCCCCAAGACCCGCGCCTATACTGCGTTTCCGGAGATAACGCCAATGTCTAATCGCTTGCTCTCTTTTCTTCTCGTTGCCAGCTTCGCCTTCGCAACCCTGAGCCTGGCGCAGATGCCTGCGAAAATTACGCAGCCTAAACTGACTCCGCAAAATAGCGGCACCACCGAAGGATTGATTGCGGTGAGTCCCGTGAGCGCTAAGGTCGTATGGGCGTCGGGACGCGGCGGTACTTTTGTCGTAACCACTGACGGCGGCAAAACCTGGAAAGCGGGAGTGGTTCCTAAAGCCGAAAGGTTGCAGTTTCGCGACGTGCAGGGCGTGAGCGACAAGATCGCTTACCTGCAATCGATTGGCGACGATCCGACGGATTTCCGGATTTACAAAACCGTGGACGGCGGCGCGACCTGGACCATCGAGTTCAAGAACGAAATCACAGGAGCGTTCTACGATTGCTTTGCCTTTTGGACGCCTACGCGAGGAATCTCGCACAGCGACTCGGTGAACGGCGTGTTTCCCGATATACGGACGACAGATGGAAATACGTGGCAGAGCATCAGCGCTAATATGCCGCCCGCATTGCCAGGCGAGGCATCGTTCGCAGCCAGCGGCACCTGCGTCGCCACGCAGGGCCTGTCGAATGCCTGGATCGCCACCGGCGGTTCGACGACCGCGAGGATATTGGCCACAACAGACGGCGGTGACACTTGGAATGCTTATGACACGCCGCTCGTGAGTTCGCCGAGTGCAGGCGCGTTCACGGTGGACTTTCGCGATGCGAAACATGGCATTGTCGGCGGCGGTGATTTGGATCCAGCTGATCCGAATAACGCGGCGACGGCAACCACGAACGATGGCGGACAAACCTGGAAGCTGACGAATCCACCTCCGGTGACTGGCGCGATTTTTGGATTGAGCTATGTGCGTGACGTGAATCACGGGCGCTCCAGTTGCAACCAGGACGAAGAACAGAACGAGGTAACCAGCCAAGCTACGAACGCAGGGTGTGGGCGTGCGATCGTGGTTACCGCCAATGCTGGAGGAGCGGCGTGGACTCCGAATAATGGGCATACGTGGTTCAAGTTGCCCGGAGTCACTGGGTACTGGGCGGTGGCTTTCGCGAGTCCGAATGCGGGATGGCTGGTGGGGGTCAATGGGACGATTCTGAAGATCAGCTTTTAAGAGTGACTGGATTGAATGCTCGGTCATTCGACGGTGGTAGCGTAGGGGTCCTTCGACTCCGAGGAGCCATGCGCTTCCCTTATGGCTCGGCTTCACTCAGGATGACATTGGGGCTGGTGTCAATTAGGACCCACTGTAAGGTTTGCTACCTTCAAGTGCCGCGTGTTAACATCGTAGCGTTACGAAAACGAGACGAGACAGGAGTGCAACAGGTAAGTGCTAGCCAGAGAGCAAAAGCAAACCGTCGTTGACACGTATCGCACGCACCCGACCGATACCGGCAGCCCCGAAGTACAGATCGCGCTGTTGAGTGAGCGCATTGGTCAGTTGACGGACCACTTCAAGACGCACCAGAAAGATCACGGCTCGCGCCGCGGACTTCTCATGATGGTGAGCAGGCGACGAGGCTTGCTCGATTACCTGAAGAAGTACGACTCGGAACGGTACAAAACCGTCATTTCCAAGCTCGGCATCCGCAAATAACAGCGCGACTGGCTCCGCGTGGGGCCGGTTCCAAGACTACGAGAGCCCTATCAAAAGTGCGTTTTCCAACCGCGGCCTGGCATGCGCCTATCCAAGCGGACACTGTGTCCCCGCGCCCGCCCTTCTGCCCCTATATCTACAAAGGATGATCTATGAAGCCTGAAGCTACAAAAGTATCCGTCGAACTCGCAGGCGGAAAAACCCTCTCTATTGAAACCGGAAAACTGGCGAAACAGGCCGGTGGTTCGGCCGTTGTGCGATTCGGCGATAACGTGATTCTCGCCGCCGCGACCTCTAATCCCGAGCCCCGCACGGGCATCGATTTTTTCCCGCTCACGGTTGACTACCGCGAATATACCTATGCCGGTGGACGCATCCCCGGCGGCTTTATCAAGCGCGAAGGCCGGATGAGCGAGCGCGAAGTTCTTACCAGTCGCCAGATCGACCGTCCCGTCCGCCCTATGTTCGCGGAAGGCTTTAAGTGTGAGACGCAGGTGATTGCGTTTGTTCTATCTGCTGATACGGATAACGATCCTGATGTCTGCGGCATCAACGCGGCTTCGGCGGCGTTGACTCTTTCCGACATTCCGTTTCTCGGTCCGATCGGAGCAGTGCGAGTCGGCTTGATGGATGGCCGGTTCATAGCCAATCCCAGCTACACGGAAATGGCTGAAGGCCTGCTCAACATCATGGTCGTGGGCACTAAGGATGCGATCGTCATGATCGAATCCGGCGCGAAGGAAGTAAAAGAAGAGACGATCGTCGACGCGATCGAATTCGGGCACACCGAAATCAAGAAGATTTGCGCAGCGATTGAAGAATTGCGCAGCAAGGTTGGCAAGCCGAAGCGCAAAGTTACGCCTCCGGAATTTGACGATGCTTACTTCAAGAGCCTGGAAGCGAAGATCGGCAAGCAACTTGCCGACGCTCTCGATACCCAGAAGCACCACAAAGCCGAGAGCTATGAACTGGTCCGCACCATCGAGAAGGAACAACTGGCTGGGTTGGCAGAAGACGATGCCGCCGGCAAAGCCAAGCTGAAACAGTATTACGAGACCCTCCGTGAGCGAATTTTCCGCAATCAGGTGATCGACAACAAGCGCCGTCCCGATGGACGCGCGTTCGACCAGATACGCGAAATTTGGATCGAAGCCGGTGTTCTACCTCGCGCCCACGGCAGCGCAGTATTTACTCGTGGTGAAACCCAGGCACTGGTCACAACTACGCTCGGTACCAGCGATGACATGCAGCGCCTTGAAGGGTTTCAGGGCGAATCCAAGAAGCGCTTCATGTTGCACTACAACTTCCCGCCATTCTCGGTCGGAGAAGTTGGATTCATGCGTGGAGCTGGACGCCGCGAAATCGGTCACGGAGCCCTCGCCGAACGCGCAGTTTCTGCCGTGTTGCCATCCTTGGATGATTGGCCTTATGCGATGCGCGTCGTCTCCGACATTCTGGAGTCGAACGGGTCGTCCTCTATGGCCACGATTTGCGGCGCATCGCTTTCGTTGATGGACGCGGGCGTTCCGTTGAAGGCTCCAGTCGCTGGAGTGGCGATGGGATTGGTGAAGGAAGGTGAGAAATATGCCATCCTGACCGACATCGCGGGTGCGGAAGATCACTACGGCGACATGGATTTCAAAGTTGCCGGAACGAAGGACGGCATCACCGCTCTTCAGATGGACATTAAGGTTGCCGGAATCACTTCGCAGATCATGCGCGAAGCTCTGGCACAGGCGCAGCAGGGACGGTTGTTCATCCTCGGGAAAATGGATGAGGTGATCACCGAAGGCCGCGTCAAGGTTTCGGCCTACGCACCTCGTATCTACACCTTGCAGATTCCTGTCGATAAGATTCGCGACGTGATTGGGCCCGGTGGCAAGATGATTCGCAGCATCATCGAGCAGACTGGCGTGAAGATCGACGTCGAAGATTCCGGCAAGGTCAACGTGGCTTCGAACGATGAAGTCTCGGCGAATAAGGCTTTGCAGATTATCCGCGACCTGACCGCATCGGCTGAGGTAGGGAAGACTTATCTTGGCAAAGTCAGCCGCCTCGCCGACTTCGGAGCGTTCGTCGAGATTCTGCCGGGCTTGGATGGATTGCTGCACATCAGTGAAGTTGCCGAACATAGAATCAAGGATGTTCGCGACGAACTGAAAGAAGGCGACCAGGTGCTGGTGAAAGTGCTGGCCGTCGAAGGCAACCGGATCAAGTTGTCCCGGAAAGCGATTCTGAAAGAGCAACGCGCCAAGATGGGCGGGGCTCCGGTTCCAGAAGCGGGCGACGATGTGACGGACCCCGGTCTGCCAGCCATCTCGCGCAGCGCTCCGCAGGCAGAGGGACAAGGCTCGCCCACGGCAGTGATCGAGGGCGGCGCTGATTTCGATGCCGACGACGAACCGAATTTCAACCGCGTGGATGGAGTGGTTGCTTCAGTCGAAGCAAGTGCTGCGCGTCCAGAAGGTACGCGTGAAGGACGTCCGAGCGGCGGCGGTGATCGCAATCGCCGGCGACGCGGCGGGGGTGGTGGACGCGGAGGTCCGGGGCGCGGCCCAGGGGGCGGTTCGGGAGGTCACGGTGGTGGCCACTCGGGCGGCGGTGGCGGACGCGGAAGGCGCTAGAAAATCAGCGCTAGAGAATCACCAAAACGAGATAAATAGGGGCCGCATCGCTGCGGCCTTTATTTTTGATTGGGATCAAGTTCAATAGCGATTATCAGAACGACAAGCGCTTGAAGATACCTTCAGGAATATGCCGCACTGTGCTCATGACGTAGCGCCAGACTTTCGGCGTGTAGAGCACGTCGGGCGATCGGCGTTCGAGCGCCCGCACGATGTCGCGGGCCACTTGCTCGGGATCGGCAAAGCGTTCGGAATTTGGCAGATGGTCGGTCATTGAAGTCTGCACCGGTCCAGGCTTGATGGTGATAACCCGCACACCCGCGGGATGGAGACGGCTGCGCAATCCCTGGAGGAAGAGAGAAAGAGCCCCCTTCGCCGAACCGTAAACATAGTTGGAGCGCCGTCCTCGATCCCCAGCGACGGATGTAATGGCCGCCAGGCATCCGGTGCGCCGCCGTTCCAGATCGGCCGCGAATAATGTGAGAATTGCAGTCGCGCTTACAAAGTTGACATGCAGTTCTTCGAGGAGAGCATCAACCGAGACTTCCGAATCTTTCTGGTCGTGCATGGATCCGTAGGCGAGTAGGACAGTGTCAAAGTCCGGGAACATCCGTTGTGCGAAATCGAAGATCGCGCCATGCTGCTGGATCGACGCTAAGTCGGCGGCATAGGTTAAAACTTGTTGTGCGCCACGGATCGTTAAGTCGGCCTGAATTTCCCCGAGACGCTGGGGTGAGCGCGCGACGAGAAGTAGCTCGCGCCCGTCCTGGGCCAGTTGACGCTGGACTTCCAGCGCAATGCCGGAAGTGGCGCCGAGGATGACGATCTTGTGCATAACATTTTTCACAACTACTGGGCCCCGGTAACGCGCCGCCAGAATGACGAAGACATCTTGGGATCAATATAAGGAACAAAGCTTCGCCAGCGCGGAAGCGAAGCGTCAAACATAGCGGGACTCATGCGGGCGTCCTTGGCGGGATAGATCGCACCTCCACTTTGCTGGACAATTTCATCGAGTGACTGCATCAACTTGAGGGTTCGCTCACCTCGCATGGCGAAGTCAAGCGCCAGGGTAATTCCGGGCCGTGGGAAAGAGAGTATTCCAGCCGGAGGCGCTGCTCCAAATTGTTTTAGCACACCGAGGAAAGAGCCCATTCCGGATGCGGCGATACGATCTAGTAATTCCTCGAATCGCTTCGATGTTCGCTTCCGGGATCACGCATTGATATTGCAGAAAGCCTTGTCTGCCATAAAGCAAATTCCATTGCCGAATCGAATCGAGTGGGTAGAAAAATGAGTCGCAGGGCACTCTGGAGGAGCCTTTGGTGATCGCGTGCGTTCTGTAGTAGACGGCATTGAAGGCCCTTACAGAATGGCGATTGAGCATCCAGGCGGGCAGTGCTACGGGCAGTTTGGGTCCACGCTTCGGATGATATTCGCGGCCATGCTCGGCGGCGTGGTTGCCGCGAAAGAAGATGCCGCGAAGGTTTTTCCCCGCGAAACAGTCGAGCCAAGCCACTGTATATTCAAAGCGCTCACTGCTTTCGCGGCTCAGGTCGAGAAAAGCATTCAGCGACTGAAACGGAATGGATTCTGAATCTATCCAGGGCCCGGCAACACGCTTCAGTTGAACGTCCGCCCACGCAATGACGCCAGTCAGGCCAAGACCACCGATGGTAGCGTGCAGCATGTCGGCATTTTGTTCGGCGCTGCAAACGACCAATCCATCATTCGAACGATGCAATCCAATTTGCCGAACGTGAGCGCCGAAAGTGCCGGTGCAATGATGGTTCTTGCCGTGGACATCGTTGGCAATCGCTCCTCCGACGGTGACAAAACGAGTGCCGGGAGTGACCGGTAGAAACCATCCCTTAGGGAGAAACACATCAATAATGTCGGACAGGCTGGTGCCGCTCTCGCAGCGAACCGTGCCGGTGGCCTCGTCAAAACCAAGAATGCGGTTGAGACGCCGGCAGTCAATTAATTCGCGGCCAGCATTGAGACAAGAATCCCCATAGCTCCGGCCCAGACCGTAGGGAAGCAGGGAAGCAGGAGCGGCCGCATTAAGAATGTCTGGAATCTGGTCGTTCCACGCGGGCTTGTGAACGCGGCTGTGCGCCGTCTTCGGGTAACGTCCCCACGAGAGCATCCCCTTGATCGGCGACGAAACCGTGGATTGCTTGCGCAGGGTAGCGGCTGATTGACCAGTCATACGTATCTCTTACCAATTCACGTGAATCATGCTGGCGGCGATCACGATCGCCGCAGCGACGGCCACTGCATAGCTCACAGGGTCCCGAATGGCGAGGGTCACGGGGTCTTCCTTCAGTTCTCCGCGATGGGCCTGCAGCCAGGTTCGGCTAAGCCAATAAAGGACAATGGGACAAAGCAGAAACAGAAACTCCGGCGAGGAGTAGAGGAGGCTCACATCCGGGTTGTGGACGTAGAGGCTGAAGATGACAACCGCGGAAAAACTGCTGCCGACACCCAGTGATAGCAGCAGGTCCCGGTCGCCGGTGCGATAACCGCGTCCGGAATTACCCGTGTGAATCAAATCGCTGGCGTGGAGTAACTCAGAGTAGCGCTTTGCCATCGCCAGGCTAAGAAAGAAAAACATCGAAAACGCCAGAAACCACTGCGAGAGTGGAGTGGAAGAGATCAAGGCCCCGGCGAGAATACGACAGCTGTAGAAACTCGAAAGAATGAAGACATCCAACAAAGCGATCTTCTTGAAATAGAGCGAATACAGCATGGTGAGCGTGGCATACCCGAGTAGCGCGAGGCCAAATTCCACTTCGAGCAGAAAGCCGAGGGTGAGCGCCGAAGAGAGCAGAATCAGCGAGGCTAACAGCCCCTCGGGAATTGAAATTTCTCCGGCGGCGATGGGACGCTCTTTTTTCCAGGGGTGTTCGCGATCGGAATGCAGATCGAGCAGGTCGTTGAGAATATAGAGCCCCGAAGCGCAAAGCCCGAAGAGCACGAAACCAATTAGGGTGCGAGCCATCGGTTCAGGAGCCAGATTGTGCGATAAGACCAGGGGAAGAAACAGCAACGAATTCTTGGCCCAGTGATGCCCGCGCAGTGCGTTGATCCAAGTACGAAAGGATGCGCGAGTTTCTAGAATGGTGCCACTGAGCGTCGTGACTTCGGCGGCCTGATCAGCGCGGCGCTGTGTGCCGACCACATAGGCCGCGCGGGCATAGCGCCAGACTTCCATATCGGCGATGGAGTCACCGACATACTCAAAACCCGTGGCGGCGAAGCGCTCGGTCAAGAACGCAGCTTTGTGCACCCCTTTGAGATTCACTTCCCCGTCGCTGGCATGAACTTCGTCGAAGAGGCCGAGATAGCCTGCGATCGCCTCCGCTATGTGGCGATCAGCGGCGGTCGTGAGCGCAACGCGCCGGCCTGAGGCCCGCTCGTTATGAAGAAGATCGAGAACCTGCTGCCGATAGGGAAGGCGAGCGGGATCGAGTTGAACTTTTGCAGCGAGCGTGCGTTTGAACGAGGCTCGTCCTGCAAGCAACCAGTAGGGGAGCAACAGGAGTGCAATGGGCCGGGTTTTCAGCAGAACCAGCACGCACTCCCAGAGCACGTTGCCCCGGATCAAGGTGCCGTCGAGATCGACACACAAGACGGGAGTAGGCGTCTTGGCAGGTTTAACTCCGGCGACAGTCCCCATGGCTCCCATAGCATGATCGTCGCATGAATTGCAGGGTCAAATACGGCAATAAGTGGCACACCGAGGTAACCTGGGTAACATGCGCGGCGTGGAAGGCCCGGTTAGTATGGGCTGATCGGCATCGGCTTCGATTCTGGACACAAAGGGCATGGGCGACACGCAGAAACATCCGGAGACCAGCGGGTCGGAATTGGTCGCGCAGTACTTGCGACGGCCCGGTGTCCTGCTCCCATTGCTTGGACTGGTTACTTTTGTTGTCTATAGCGGCTCTTTGTCGTTCGATTTTGTGTGGGACGACTGGCCCCAGATCGTAAATAGCCCGATCATCCGTAGTTGGAGCAACCTTCCACGCGCCTTCGGCAGCGACCTGTGGTACCACGTGGCGCGACATCAAGTCTATTACCGGCCACTGTTCGTGGCCTGGTCGATGCTGAATTACACCTTGTTTGGATTGCGGCCCTGGGGATGGCATTTGGGAGCGGTCCTGCTGCACGTGGGCTCGGTTGCGTCAGTGTTCTGGCTGTCGCGAAAGCTTGGACTCGAATACTGGACGGCGGTGCTGACGGCGCTGATATTCGCACTGCATCCGGTCCACATCGAACCCGTTGCATGGGTCTCCGCAGCGTCGGACACGTTGGTGACGATATTTGCGGCATTGGCATTTGGGGCGTTTCTTAGCGGGCGCAATTCGGAACGGAATCGCGGACGACAAACAACCGCGTGGTGGATCGCTTCGCTGGTGCTCCTGGCGTGCGCACTACTGACCAAAGAAATGGCGGTAATGTTTTCGGCCTTGGTCGGAATCTACGCTTGGCTGCATCCTTCGGGAAAGTGGAAGGCATCCGCTGCGCCGAGAATCCTTGGGGCGGCGATTGAGGCAACTCCTTACGCAGTCGTGACGATCGCTTACGTGCTCCTGAGAAAGCACGCGTTGCTGCATTCGACTGGGCAGTTTGATCCGAATCACGGAATGCTCGACGTCGCGCGGACTCTGCCCCTGGTCATATCCATTTACCTGCGGCAGTTGCTGGTTCCGCTGGGAATTACGGGCCTCTATTACACGCCATACGTTACCAGCGCGATCCTCACTCAGATCGTGATTCCAGTCGTGCTGCTCGCGGTTGTACTGGCCGTGCTGTGGTATTGGAACCGGCGCGAGAAGAATTCCATCGTCGCGTTTGCGGGGTTGTGGCTTTTGATCGGTCTAGCCCCCGCGCTCTATTTGCGTAATTTCGGCAATGGCGATTTTGTCCGGGACCGTTACATGTATCTACCGTCGATCGGATTCGCGATTCTGGCGGCTGTGGCGCTGCGGCGATTGCCGTCCATAAAGCAATACAGCGCAGCGGCTGTGCAAACCTGCGTGGTACTTATCCTGTGCAGCGGCTATGTGTGTGCATCGGTGGCGCAGCAGGTCTATTGGGGAAACGATCTTCTGCTGCTGGTGCGGGGACAGTCTTTGTATCCGGGGAATCCGTATGCGGTCGCTGGTCTGGCGAAGGAATACAGCGAGCGGGGCGCTCACGATAAGGCGATTGCGCTGGCCCAGTCGGTCGTAAAAGATCATCCCGAGTACGGCTATGGACCGCTGGCGCTCGCGGAAGCCTATATCCGCGCGGGCCGATATGAGGAAGGCCGCGTGTGGCTCGACCGGGTGAATCCGGATTACGCGAAGTCTGAAGTTGGGATGGCAGGGGTCGCAGGTTTGTATGGACAAATGGGTGACTATGATCGGGCCCTCGCGCTCTGCTCGGTGATTCTGGAGAAGGAACCAAATCTTTATTCGGCGCTTTACAACTGCGGCAATGTTCACCTGATGGATGGTCAATACCGGGACGCTGAACAGTTGCTGGAGCGCGCGGTGCAGCTGGTTCCGGAACAGGCCGGTCCAAAACACTTTCTAGGACGCGCGCTTCTCAAGGACGGACGGAACGCCGAGGCTCAGCCTTACCTGCTGCAAGCGGCGTCTATGGATCCAAAAGTTTGGGACTATCACTATTGGCTCGCTGAATCGTTCGAACGCAGCGGGAATGTGTCCGCGGCGCGGGCGGAGTATCAGACGGCATTGCAACTGAACCAGGGCAGCAACGAGGCCAAACTACGCCTGGCGGCGCTGGAGGGAAAGTGACAAGCGACTGGAAGCGCCCGCCCGCGAAACGTGCTCTTAACCTGGAAGTGTGGGTTCGAGAAGTAAATGGATCGGCGGAAGCGTGTGCGGGCGACAAGTCAACCGCGCGAAAAAATGAAAGCTGGGGCGTCCGCGTCGCGGTGCTGACTGCGGTTCTGGTGATTGCGGGAATCTACACCGGACTTCACATCAACAAAGGTTGGGTGCCTGCGGATGACGGAAGTCTGAGCCAGAGCGCGCTCCGTGTGATGCAAGGGCAACTTCCGCATCGCGATTTTGGGGAGATCTATACAGGCGGCCTGAGCTTTATCCACGCCCTCGCATTCAGGGTGCTCGGCGTAAATTTGATGTCGCTGCGCATCTGTGTGTTTCTGTTTTTTCTGGCGTGGCTTCCCGCTGTTTACTATATTGCTTCGCGTTTTACTTCGGCGTTGGCTGCGGGAGCGATTACGCTGCTGGCAGTGGCCTGGAGTTATCCAAATTATCCGGCGGCAATGCCTTCCTGGTACAACCTGTTCTTCGCGACGTTTGGCGCGGCGGCGCTGCTGCGCTATCTCGATGTGCGGACGCGCCGATGGCTGTTCGTCGCCGGTGTATGCGGCGGAGTTTCGATCCTGATCAAGGTAATCGGGGCTTATTACATCGCAGGAGTGTTGCTGTTTCTTGCGTTTCTGGAACAGAGCGAGAGTTCAGAAGGAAGTTTTGGCAACAGTCCGCTGGAAACCACATCCGATGAGCCTTCCAAGAAGCAAAATAGCTGGTCCTACCGTCTATTCAGTGTCATCTGCGTTGCTGCTATTCCTGGCGACAGTAATCCGCGTGCTAGGTGATCGGCTGGGTATGGCGGATTTGTACCACTTTGTTCTGCCCTCGGCAGTGGTGGTCGGCTTAATCCTGCTGGGAGAAGGCGGCGTTCGGGCGGGATCGGCTCAACGATTCAAGACGATGTTTCACGCGCTAATACCGTTTCTCTCTGGCCTAGCCACTCCAATCGTTATTTTCCTGATCCCATACTTGCGGTCGGGAGCCCTGTGGAAGTTCATATCCGGCGTGACTGCAAGTGCAGTTTCGCGCTCTGTGGGTCTGGGAGTGGTTCGTCCGCTCGGAATTGAAAAGATCGTGTTTGTGTTGCCGTTGGTTGGCGTTCTCGCGGCGGCGATGTATTGGGACAAGTTCCAGGGGAAATTAATTGGGGCGGCGTTGGGATTGGGGGCTGCCGTCCTGGTATTCAGGGCGACGCAGTCGTTTGAGTTCGTTCTGGGCATCTGGCAGTCGGCTGCGATGCTGACGCCGCTGGCTGTGCTGCTGGGAGCAGTGCTGGTGTGGGCTCGAAGAAATCCGGACGCACACGAGAAGCTGGAGCGCCAGCAGGTCGTGCTGCTGATCTCGCTGGCGGCAACCTGTACTCTTGTTCAATTTCCCTTTGCCGCAGCCATCTACCTGAGTTATGCGGTTCCTCTCACGTTCCTCGCACTGGTCGCCATCGTCTCCACGGGCAAGACGCAGTGTGGCACCTATGCGCTGGCGGCGGTGTTGGGACTCTACTTGACGTTTGGGGTAGTCAGTCTTGTGCCACGTTACATTTACGAAATTACCTGGGTGGTCGGCTCCATGCAGACGATGCAGACGCCGCGCGCGGGGGGCTTAAAGATTGAAGAAGCCGTGTTCTTCGATCAGTTGGCTGGTTTCTTGCGGGAGCACAGTCCGAACGGCTTGATGTTTGCGGGAAACGATTGTCCGGAATTGTTCTTCCTCTCCGGTTTGAAGAACGTCGCCCACGATGACGGAGGCGTTCCTCCCGAGGAAATTCTGAAAGTAATCCAGGCTGATGATCTGAACCTGGTCGTCATCAACGATGCGCCTTTCTTCCCGGGCGCTGCGATGCGGCCGGATGTTAAGGCCGAAGTGGCAAAGAGATTTCCTAACACGACGCGCTTTGGAATCTTTCAGGTATTTTGGAAGCAATAAGAAGGTAACAGCAATGCGAGTAAGAATAATGCGAGCCGACGGGTAGCCATGGTCAAAAAGTTTATTCTAGGGACGATCCGCAAATTCGGATACGAAATCTTCAAGGCCCCTGCGGCGACCAAAAACGAACACGAGACCATCGTTCCGCTTGCAGGGTACGCGCCCTGGAATCTCGATGTCCAGTTTGTCAAAACCTACGGTCTCTGCCGCACCCACACCCTTGTGGATATTTATCGCTGCTACGAGATTTGGTCGACGGTTGCGGAAGCCGCCAAGTTGCCGCAGGGAGATTTGCTGGAAGTTGGGGTATGGCGTGGAGGGACAGGCGCACTGATCGCGGCCCAGAGCGCCAGAATAGTGCCCACGGCGCAGGTGTTTCTTTGCGACACATTTACCGGAGTGGTCAAGACGGGATCCCAGGACACCATCTACGAAGATGGAATGCATGCCGATACTTCCCCTGAAATTGTGCAGCAGTTATTGAACCAGCTCGATCTGAGCAACGTCACTTTGCTCCAGGGTATTTTCCCCGAGCAGACGGCCGACAGAATCCAAAATCGAAGCTTCCGGTTCTGCCATATTGACGTTGACGTGTACCAGTCAGCGAACGACGTTTGCGAGTGGGTGTGGCCGCGCCTCGTCGCCGGTGGGATCGTAGTGTTTGACGATTATGGGATGCGCGGAACTGAAGGTGTACAGCGATTTGTGAATGAGTGGCGAGTGCGCAAGGACTTAAACTTTATTTACAACTTGAACGGACACGCGATCTTCATCAAGAAGTAATACGCCCGTGCCGCTCCTGGCAGGCCTCTCTGGCTCAGTTTACGGCTGGGCATCGCATTGGGCGCTTCTGACTTTGACCCTGTAGAGTTGGTGCTCTTCAAGCACGTCGTCGTCGTAGGTGCCAACGATGCTTAACAGTGATCCGTCCATCTCCAGTTTCCGCAGAACCCATGTGTCCGGGTAGTTGTAGCCCCCGAGGACCAAAAACTCGGAGTGCTCACGCAGAAAAGCGCAGTAGGGCTCCACTTGTCCTCGGATAGGAAAGACGGCCTTGACCAGTTCATAGCGGTCGAAGACGGTATTGTGCACGATGGTCACAGCGGCTTCATGATTGGTCAGCAAGTAGAGACGTTGGGTGAGCGAAGCATCCCCATACTTGTCGAGTTCGAGAAATGTAGGCCCACTGCCTGCCACTAATGGAAGGCCCGGATCGACGTCATCCAAATTGAGTACTCTTGGAGCCGCATTGAGCGCACCTTCCAGGCCGTGAGGGGCTGCTGGGAGCTTTAACTGTGGCGGCGCAATTGGGGATGGGCTTAGGAACTGGAGCACACCCGCGGCCGTTTTGGGTTGAGCGATGCTCGATAGATTTTCAACCAGCCATGCCTTTGCCGAAGTATTGAGGATCAGTAGTACTGCCAATAGCCCGGCTGCAACGCTAGCCACGAAACGGTCGCGATTTGTGTGACAGGCAAGAAATATTGCGGGGAACACTACGCAGGGAATCATGGCAACGACCCCGTAGCGTTCGTAGAAGGGCGCACCAGTTCGTGCGAATATAATCCCGATTTCGAGCGGAACGAGAAACAGAAAAAACAGCAGCCATCGCAGAGAAATGCCGGCTGCTGCCGTCTCCTCCTTGAGAGTCTTGTTTGGTTGTCTTGAAAAATACCGCCATCCAATCGCGATCGGCAGCAACAGCGTCAAGGGAGCAACCAGGCACCTGAGGTGTTCCCAATAGCAAATAGCCAAACGCCTCGGGGAGGCCTGACTATATTCCGTAAACAACAGGCCAGACTGAATGCGTATCAGGGGCAGATAACTGACGATGGATACGAGAGGCACCGCCAGCGCAGTCCATAATCGCCAGTCAGGTTTTCGGCGAATCAGGAAGCGGATAGTTTCGGCGGCGAAAAATGCGCCAAAGGCTAGCGCTCCGAGCACATGCGAGAGGAGAAGGCCAAAACCGCCCACGACAACTGCTGCAACTGCGTAGCCGTTTGCTGGCCTCTCTGTTCTGATGGCCTCATACCAGCTCGCGAGCACGAGAGCGGTGAAGCTGAGGACCATGGCATAGGGCCGAGCCTCGGTTGCCAGGCGGGCATAGGGACTACTCCAGAACATCAAAATCGTGATGAGTCCGTATAGGGGCGACAACAGGCGCTTCAGGAATAAGAAAAGCAGCGCGCTGGCGGCGAGAAAAGCAACGAGAAAAGGAAGACGGCAGGACCAGGAACTAACTCCGAAGAAAGCAAACGAGATTCTGACTAACAGATACGAGAGCGGAGGGTGCAGATCAATGGTGCGAGTCAGTGTGAGCAGTTGACGGATGTTCGGGGCCTGCGCGATATAGGAGGTATATAACTCATCGTGGTCGAGATGGCGCGAAGACATGCCGGCTATCAACATGGAGACGCGCCACAGCGAGACCACTGCAAATACGGCCCAGCCATGTGCGTTGATGAAGTTTGCAATACGTGGGATCAAACTGGACAATGCACGCTGGTACGCAGGATAGCGATTTTCAAACTGCTCGCGAAGCGTTCCGGTAGTGGTCAGCGATCTCATCAAGCAGACCTATGTGGTGGGCGCGTGCGCGTTGACGACGTGCTAGCGGCCCGCCGTGGCCGTTGAAGCGAACGTGCCACGCGGGAACGGGTCGCCAGGCTCATACTGAAAATTTAGCCTTTCGCGTTCGACAACCAAGGGGCGGTTATGCACCTGCGTGTGAATGTTCCCGATGTATTCGCCGATGATGCCCATGAAAAGAAGCTGGAGAGATCCTAGAAAGAACATCCCAATAGCGATCGGCGCAATGCCAAGCGTGAACTGCTGCCAGAACAAAAGTTTGTAGGCAAAGTACGCCACCCCGCCCAGTAGCGAAGCTAGAGATCCGGCAAACCCTGAAAACGTGACCAGCCGCAGCGGTACCTTGGAGAGCTTGGTGATGCCAAGCATGGCGAGGTCATAGAGGGTGTAGAAGTTATTCTTGGACTTGCCGCTCTTACGACGCTGCTGCTCATATTCAACTTCAGTGTGGGGCAGCCCAATCTCGGCGATCATTCCGCGAAAGTAAGGATAAGGATCACCAAACTGGCGAACCAGGTCGATGACCTGCCGGTCGTAGAGTCCAAAGCCAGTAAAGTTTTCGTAGGTTTCGATGTCATCGGAAAGACGGTTAACCAGACGGTAGAAGAGTTTCCGCACCAGGAACATCGGCGCAGCTTCACGGCTTTGACGCTTGACCGCAATCACGATGGGCGTTCCAGCCTCCCACTGTTCAAGCAGTTGAGCAAGAATCTCAGGAGGATCCTGCAGGTCGGACATCAGGACAATAACGGCGTCTCCACGAGTTTGCAGCAACGCATGCATGGGGGAGCGTACGTGTCCGAAATTACGCGCATTACGTATCACTTTGACGTTCGAGTCGGTGGCCGCGATCTCCGTGAGGACAGCGAAGGTGGTGTCGCGGGACGCGTTGTCGATGAAGATGTGCTCGTAACGGTACTTCTCAAGCTTCAACATCAAGTCGCGCACCCGTTCATAGACCTCGCGGACATTGCCTTCCTCATTGAAGCAGGGGGTGACGACACTTATTGTTTTCTTTTGAGGGGAAGAACTCACTTGCCACCGCCGGCTTTCGCCGCGAGAGCGGCAGGCTGGGACGGCAAGCCCCGGTGATAAACCAGTTCAGTGAGTGACGGAATGTTGGCGTAAGGGCTGTCAATGGCGTCGATCATGATCGGCTGATCTTTGGGAACTTCTTTTAAGATGACCTCGCCGCGCATCAGTTCACGGCAGGAGATCTGTCCCTGCTGTAGCGGGATCGCGAGATACACGTCGGCATCCTGTAGCACGTGGCCTACCGGAAGATCGCGTTTGGCATAGACTCCGCGAACCAGTGAATCGAGGTAGGCGATTTCCTTTTGTGGAGGCAACCGTTTTTGTGAACCGGGAGCGCCGCACATCCTCTTCGCGCGATGAAAGGCTTTAAACCACGTATCAACCTGCTCTGGAACCGAGCAATACGGAGAAACGGTCATTCCGTCGGTCTGAATGTCGATGTGACGCTCAAAAGTGCGTGCTCCCTTGGCATAAGCCATGAGCATGGACGAAGTCCAATCGCGATATTCGTGCGTCGAGAATCCGATGATGTGATGGGGATAACGGCTCCGGAGAAAGTCGATTTGATTAATCTCGATATCGCTATCTTCAGAAGGATAGAGCGAGACGCAGTGGTTAATCGCCAGCGGGATATGACGATTAGAGAAAAAGGTGACTAAGTCGTCGATATCTTTGAGCGATGAGCCGCCGGTGGACACAATCACCGGCTTCTTCGTCTTCGCGATCTTCTCGATCAGCACCCAGTCATTGCAATCGGAACTGGCGATTTTAAGAATGGGAATGCCAAGTTCGCAGCAAAAATCGACCGAGCTTTCATCGAACGGCGTTGCCATGGGAATGCAACTCGCCTCGCGAATGGCCTGCACCAGCTTGGCGAAGTCTTCCGGCTTAAGGCGGGTATCGAGTGTTTTCTTGATATATCGAATGTCGTCGCGTTGGCGAAAATCCTTGTGGATGAAGGTGTCGACGTCGCGCAATTGCAGTTTAATGGCAGCGCGAACGTTATTGAAGCGGACTACCTGGGCATAGTTACTGATGATCTTCAGACCGCGCTGAAGGTCGCCCAAGTGGTTATTTGCCACCTCTAATACGAATAACTCGTCAAAGATATCATTGCCATTCATGATCTAACTTGCCCGTCCAGTTCGTGCTTGGTCTGTCGATAGCTGGTACTAGTCATAGTAATGTCCTTATTCCTTGATGACATTGTCCATAAGTTCAGTCTCATCCAGGAAAGGGTACATGTCCTCTAGATTGGGTGATACGATCCGCCCGTCGGGTAACTGGCGGGCTCTGGATCGCGGTTCGAACTCCTGGTTCGGATCGACTACAACGTCGATAAGTGCCGGTCCGCTGGCCTCTAACGCCCGATTGACTTGATCTAGTTGTGACTCCCGGTCGACTCGAATCGACGGAATCCCGTAGGCGCACGCCACCTTGACCATATCTGGCAGAGAAGCTCCGCTCGCAGCGCTCTCGCCCGTCAGACGGCCGAAGAAGCCGGATTGCGTCATGCGCATGGAAAGGTAGCCGGAGTTATTCAGCACGAAAATCTTCACCGGCAGGTGGTGATGAACGATGGTCTGCAACTCCTGAATGTTCATTTGAATGCTGCCATCGCCGGCAATGCAGATGACGCGCTTTCCAGGGCGCGCAAAGGCCGCGCCGATGGCGGCTGGCAGGTCATAACCCATGGAGGCGGATCCGGAATTGGAAATAAGGCGCTGGTTCTTACGCAGCCGTATTGTCTGGAAAGGAACAATGCAAGAGCTGGCATTACCGCAGATGATTACGTCGTCATCGGCTAATTTGGCCGACAGTTGCTCGATGAAGTAATAAGGATTCAACGGCGGGCCGGGCTGGCGCTGGCGATCGAGCACGGCCGGGTAACGCCGCAGCCTTTCGCGGCACCACGCGAGCCAGGGCGCGTGAATTCCGGCCGTGTAACGGTCAAGGTCACATTGACGCAGCATCTGTTGGAGAAACGCTTTGAGGTCGCAATGGATTGCCATGTCCGGCTGGATGGTGGGCTTATGGAATTCAGCTGGATCGATATCCACTTGAATCTTGAAGGCCCGAGGCGCGAACGATTTCCAGTTGTAACTGGTTTGGCGGATGTTGAGGCGTGATCCCAGAATCAACAGCAGATCGGCGCTTTGCACCGCGAAGTTTCCGGCGCGATCGCCGATCGTGCCCTGACGTCCGCAAAAGAGCGGATCATCGGAGGCGATCACATCGTGAGTCCATGCGGTAGTTACGGGTACGCCCAGCCGGTGTGCAAGCTCTTGAAATTCAGCGACGGCCTTGGCGGCACGGACGCCGGTGCCCGCAAGTATCAGAGGCCGTTTTGCGCTCGCGATGCGGGCGAGAAGTTCGCGACAATCGGAATTCATTTTCTCCGCGTCGGCGGGCGTATGCTCTTCCGACAATTCGTCCGTCGCGGGATCGTAGGCGCGAAGCGTCGCCGGATCGATGTTCGTGGCTTGTACATCAACCGGAATGTCGAGCCAGCAAGGGCCAGGGCGTCCGTTTTGTGCGAGGTGCCAGGCGCGCTCGAGGTGATAGCGGATAGTGAGCGGGTCGTCGATCATCACCGCATACTTGGTGATTTTCTCGACCATGGCGATGATGTCGGCTTCCTGATCGCCGAGCTGACGCAGTCCGGTGATTCCCTGGGAGCGCATGCAGGTTTCGCGCTTGACCTGGCCAGAGATGACGAGCATGGGGACGGAGTCTGTCCACGCCCCAAACACTCCGTTCAGCGCGTTGATGCCACCGGGTCCAGTAGTGACGTTGAGCACGCCGGGAGATCCGGTGACGCGGGCGTAGGCTTCGGCAGCCATGGCGGAAGCTTGTTCATGGTGATTGCAAACGTAGTGAATGCGCGACTCTTTTCCGATCGAGTCATTGAGGTGCATGGCGCCGCCGCCGGTGACGAGGAAGATGTGACGTACACCCCATTCGGCGAGCCGTTCGACAATGTAGTCCGAAAGCTTCAAGACTGGCCTCCAGCGTGAACGGAGGCTCCGCTCGGGAGCGAGAGAATCGGGTTGCTAAATCCCAGGGCTTGAATGTCCGCTCTGATTTCTTCGGCGTGAAGCATGGTTGCGATCACGATGGGCTCGCGGGTCCCAGCAATTTCTCGCGGACCTACGATCGGTGCGCCCGCCATCCTCTTGCCTCGCAGGATCGGATTGCTGTCAACAATGGCGTGAACGTCAATGTTCGCGAGGCAGGGAAGAGCGAGCAATTTCATGGCGAATTGTCCAGCGCCCCAGAGGATGACGCTCTTCGGGTGGCCGAGCTTGGCGGTCAGATCGCGATCTATGTTCTCCATGTGCGCGGCCGAATGCCGGATATAAGCGGCAATCCGAGTGGGCAGTTCCTGATCGCAAATGACTGGGTGGTCGGTCGCCATTCCACCGGAATCGCGGAAGAGTCCGAATACAGCGGGGTATAGAGTGTCGGCTGCAGTCTGAATTACTTTCTGTTCGACCGTTATTGGATGAAATCCGAAATGACGGGCTGCGTTTTCGAGAGCCCGCGCGGAAAAATGGTTGATGTGCTCGGTATTGAATTCCTGAAACGGAGCGTAAAGAAATTCGTCATAGCGGGCGGCGTCCGGAGTTTCAAGATACAAATATCCGCCCGGCGCAAGAAGACTGCGTGCCGCTGTGAAGAAAGCCGGAATATCGTAGACGTGCTCGAGCACATGGCTGAACACGACGCAATCAAATTTCGGCAAATGCGCGGGCACGGATCCTGCGGATATGGATCCGACATAAGCTTCAAAGCCACGTTCGCGGCACGCGGCCGCGCAGCGCGGCGAAGGATCGAGTCCGGCTACTGCGGTGAATCCCTGGTCGCGCAAGGCGGTGAGCAGGCCGCCGGTTGCGCATCCGGCGTCGAGAATGCTGGCTGCTCGCGACGGCAGCGATTGGGCGATATCGGAAGCGGTGCGGGCGAGGCGCGTGGCATCGTAAGGCGAAACGCCGCTGCCAGTCGCGGTCGCGGAGTCGTCATATTTCGACCACTCACAATAGAAGCGGTCATAATCGCGCTGGGTTGCAGCGGGATCGGCATAGACGAAGCCGCAGCGCCGGCAGACGACGACGTTGTATTCGGAGGGAAGCGGATAACCCTCTGGGATGATGAATCGCTGCGAATGGCAGACGGTGATTCCAGTGGCTCCGCAAGCGCCACAGTTGCGATGAGGCTGCGGTTGAGGCTTGATCCCGGGCTTTGCGGAACTATGCATGGGCCCCTCTTGCAAGAGGTTTCGCCCTGGAAGGTTCTGTTTTCGACAATGTGGTTTGGGAATGCCAGGCATAGGTCCGGCGGATCGCTTCGCCCAGAGGCACCTCGGCGCGGAGTCCAAGTTCCTGACGCGCTCGGGCAGTGCTGGGCACATAACGATGCACCGGAGTTCCAGGAGTTGCGACGCCCGCGACCGAGAAGTCGATTTCCCGGGGCATCGCGACCGCAACTTCGCGGGCCACGTCAGCAATGCTCAAGGCATCTTCGGAACCGACGTTGTAGGCGCGCTTCGATTGTCCTTTAAAGAGCATCGTCCAGAGCCAAACGGCGAGATCGGACGCGTAGAGATACGACCGCATCGGAGAGCCATCTCCTTTAACCAGAATCGGGCGGCCCTGCACCGCATCGGAAATAAAGTTGCCGATGGCAAAATGCGCATCCAGTTGCATGTAGGGGCCTACGAAAGCAAAGCAACGTGCGATGGTTATGTTCAGCCGTGGCGACGAAGCCAGCGTGCAGAGCATCTCCGCGCTACGCTTGCCTTCGCCGTAGGCCGACGCCGGATTCAGAGTATCGGGTGCGCCGTTGAATGATTCGTTGATGTGCGAGACCTGGGCTGGTTGGGTTCCGTAAACCGCGCCGGAGCTTACTAGTAAGAATCTGGAAACTGAACTGGCAATCGAGAACTGGAGCGCGCGACGCGTTCCTTCGGCGATGGTGTCGAACATAACCAGCGGGGATTCGCTGTTGAGTTTGGCGCTGGCTTCGGTCGCTGCGTGAATGACGTGTGAAAACGCGCCTGGGGGAAAATCTCCATGGCGAACGTCCGCGGCGTGCAAGGTGATCGCCGGATCGAGCGCCAGATGGCGCGCCTTCTGGGCCAGCACATCTGGATGCCGTGACAGTCCTACCGCATGGGCGTTCAGATTCAGGCGGGCATTTGCCCAGGCAAAACTTTCCAGCAGCCAGCATCCGAAGAATCCGGTGGCACCAGTGACTAGAATGCGTTGTCCCCGCAACTCCTGCCACAGAGACTCGGTGCGATCCAGAATATTTTCGAGATCGGTGGCCAGCCGGTTTGTTGTCGCCGCAATGCGCATTTTGAGAAATCAATCTTGCTTAGCTGTTGGTCGCGGTCCTAAGCTCCGAGACCGGCGGCTACCGCTTTCGGAATCTTGTGGAACGTCTCCGCCATGTAATCGATCATCGCTTGCGTGATTCCGGGATAAAGGCCGATCCAGAAAACGTTGTTCATCACAAAATCAGTGTTAGGCAAATCGCCGATCACGCGCCGCTGAATGTCGCGATAGGCAGGCTGACGAAGCAGGTTGCCGCCAAAGAGCAGGCGGGTAGCGATGTTTCGGGATTCGAGAAAGATCACGATCTGTTTACGATTGATCGGCGCGTCTTTCCGAACCGCTAGCGGAAAGCCGAACCAGCTCGGGTTCGAATGTTCGGTGGCCTTGGGCAAGATGAAGATATCGTCGAGATCGCAGAGAGCGGCATGGAGCTTCGCGAAATTCGCACGCCGCGCGGCGATAAAACCGGGGAGTTTCTTCAGTTGCGCGACTCCGACGGCGGCCTGCATGTCGGTCGCCTTCAGGTTGTAACCGATGTGACTGTAAATATATTTGTGATCGTATCCGCAGGGCAGATCGCCTAATTTCCACTCGAAACGGCATCCACAGGTGTTCGCTTTGCCCGGATCGCACCAGCAGTCGCGCCCCCAATCGCGGAACGACTCGGCCAATTTCTTTAGCGCAGGGGACTGGGTGAGCACACATCCGCCTTCACCCATGGTGATGTGGTGGGCGGGATAAAAGCTGGTGGTGGCGAAATGGCCAAAGGTTCCGACGCCGCGCTCTTTGTAGAGCGAGCCGACGGCATCGCAGCAATCCTCAATCACCCAGAGATTGTGTTTGGTAGCCAGCGCCATAACGGCATCCACGTCAAACGGATTGCCCAGCGTGTGCGCCAACATGATGGCTTTGGTGCGTTCCGAGACAGCAGCTTCGAGTTGAGTTACATCGACGTTGTAAGTAGGAACCTCAACATCGACGAACACCGGCACAAGCCCGTTCTGGATAATCGGATTCACGGTCGTGGGAAATCCGGCGGCGACGGTGATGACTTCGTCCCCAGGCTTGAGCCTGCGATCGCCAAGCGATGGAGAAGTGAGGCAGGAAAGAGCTGCGAGGTTGGCGGACGATCCGGAGTTGACGAGCGACGCGCAACGTACGCCCATAAACGCAGCAAATTCGCGTTCGAACTGAGCTGCGAAACGTCCTGTGGTGAGCCACGCATCGAGTGAGGCTTCGACCAGTAGCTCAAGCTCGGCGCCGTCGAAGACTTTGCCCGAAACTGGCACGCTGCTCTGGCCCGGGACAAACGCCTGCGGAGCAAGTGCAACCTCGTAGTACTGCCTCACGAGCACGCGAACTTCTTCACGCAACTGGCCGGCGGTTTTTGGGGTCGTCGCCATGGTTCCCGAGTTATCCCCTGCTCGCATGTGCCTTCGTGGCGGGCGCGTCTAGGAATTGGCGGTACCACCCAAGGGTGCGATCCAGGCCCGATTCCAGTGTGAATTGCGGATACCAGTTGAGGATCGTGCGAGCGCGCTCAGCGCTCAAAAACTGGTGGCGAATCTCGTTGCTGGCCTGGTTCAGCACCTCCGGCCGCAAAGAGGAGTTCATTTTCTTCAGGATGAGGTCCACCATTTCAATCACGCTGACCTGGCTCTCATTGGAAAAATTAAAGGCCAGCCCGCGGAGAGCGGAGTCCGATGCAAGCCGCTCGGCAAGAAGCAAGTATGCCGCCGCGCCGTCTTCGATATAAAAATAGTCGCGAACGAATTTGCCGTCCGATCTGATGATCGGCCGTTCCCCACGAATAACAGAACGAATCGTGCCGGGCACAACGCGGTTCCAGTTCAGGTCACCGCCGCCATAGAAATTTCCGCAACGTGTGATCGCAACCGGCAAGTTGTAGCTGGCAGCGTAAGTTTGTGCGATGAGGTCGGCGCACGACTTGCTGACATCGTAAGGATGCCGCCCTTGCAGCGGCATCGACTCGTTGTAGGGGAGTTGTTCCTGGTCCCCATAAGCCTTGTCGGACGAGGCAACCACGATCGACGCGACCTTTGGTGATCGGCGGCAAGCTTCCAGTAGATTCCAGGTGCCCTCGATGTTGGTGGAGAAAGTTGATACCGGATTGCGATTGGCGATGCCCACAATCGTCTGCGCTGCCAGATGGAAAACGACTTCGACTTCGTACTCGCCGAGGGTCCGTTCGATGAGTTCACGTTCGACGATATCGCCGCGCACGATATTGACCTGCTCGATACGGTGGCTGCGCACTAGCTCGCTTTGCGGTACCCAGTCACGCACGAGACAAACGACATTCGATCCGGCGTCGATCAGTTGCTTGACGAGCCACGACCCGAGCAGACCGGAGCCGCCGGTGACCAAGACTGAGCGATCCCGCCAAAATGAATTCATTCTGCCCACACTTTCCAGGGGGTCTGCTCGCTTGCCCAGAGTTCGTTCAAATATTGATATTCGCGGTAGGTGTCCATGGCGTAGAAAAAGCCGTCATGCTGGTACGCCATGAGTTGACCTTCACGTGCCAGTCGCTCCAAAGGCTCGCGTTCGAGGATGCACTCGGGACCGCCGAGGTAGTCGAGTACACGCCGATTGAAGACGAAGAATCCGGCACTGATCAGGCCGTTGGCTTTGGGTTTCTCCATGAAGCGCTGGACTTTTCCCTGCGCGTCAGTTTCGAGTACGCCAAAGCGGGAGATGGGCGGCACCGACGTGACCGTAGCGAGGCGCCCGTGCTTGCGATGAAAATCGAGCAGGGAGCTGATGTCGACGTTGCTGAGGCCGTCGCCGTAGGTAAGCAGAAAAGTGTCATCGTCTTCGAGATAGCGGGCTACTCGCTGCAAGCGGCCACCTGTCATGGTGTCGAGCCCGGTATCGGCTAGAGTGACGGCGAAATCCTGTTCCTGATGCGCGCCCATAAATTGAATGTGCGATTTCCGGCCGAGGCAAATCTTGAAGTCGCTATTCATGGCCTCGTAGTTCAGGAAATATTCCTTGATCATGTTGCCGCGATAGCCGAGGCAGAGAATGAACTCACGCATCCCGTAGTGGGCGTACATTTTCATGATGTGCCAGAGGATGGGCCGCCCACCGATTTCCACCATCGGTTTGGGGCGGAATTCGGTCTCCTCCCGGAGACGGGTACCTAATCCACCGCACAAAACGACAACCTTCATAGCTTGGATTCCCTACGGCACAACCGATGCGCACCTGTTCCTCGAAACTACAGGTCCGCTACTTCAGTTATCCCACACGCAGGCGATGAAGGAGGAATTACGAAAGTCACCCAGAAGGCGATTCAAAAACGAAATCGCGATGGAGTTAGCGCGACCTTTGCGGAGTGTGCTTGACGCCGAATGAAATGTGGCGATGGCCAAAAAAACTGATGGCGATGGAAAACACCAGGACGATGGCTCCAGCGATATAGGGCGCGCTGCGGTCGTGTCGGGGCTGGCGGCGAATGAAGGCGACCACGAAGGGAAGCGCAGCGACGGAGAGGATCATACCTCCTGCGTAGACGGCAAGGCAGCGTATCCATTCCTTCAGATAGTTTCCGTGAGTCTTAAAGACGAACCATTTATAGCCGAGAAATGCGAACGTAATCCCGAACAGGTTGGCCACGAGGCTGGCGAGAACGTATCCGTAAGAAAAGAACGGCGTCAGGATCAGCGTGAGCAACGCGTAGCTGCCGAAGCCGAAGATCGTGTTGCAAGCGCCGACAGCCAGGTATCGAATTACAGTGATCGGTCGCGGAATGGTTGGAATTGGCGTCGTCGTTGTGACTTTAATTGCGGACGCGGTGGTCAATTTCACGGGCGAAGATACCGGTGAATAGTGAGATATCTGCGGCTGATCCTGAGTCAACATCAGGATCATAGTAGCGGCATAGGCTAGAAGCCGCAGGTTACCATCGACACTGTTACGAGGGCGCTGGGACGGCAGCTCGTTTGGGGAAGATGTTGCCTACACGGCGAATCTCTGCGCCAACGCCTCTGAGCTTCTCTTCGATATTCTCGTAGCCCCGGTCGAGGTGATAGACCCGATCGATAATGGTTTCACCATCCGCAACCAGTGCGGCGAGCACCAGCGAGGCGGAAGCACGTAGATCGGAGGCCAAGACGGCGGCAGCGCTCAGCGAAGTCCCGCCGCGGACGACGGCGCGGCGGCCTTCAATCTTGATGTTCGCGCCCATGCGCAATAATTCCTGCGCGTGCATGAAGCGGTTCTCGAAAATATTTTCCGTGATGATTGACGTGCCAGCGGCCTGCGTGGCGAGCGCCATGTATTGCGCCTGCATGTCGGTGGGGAAACCCGGATATTCCTCGGTGTTCATATCGGCGGCGTGCAGCGGGTGATCTCCCATCACGCGAACGGAGTCGGCCTTCACCACAGTCTTTACTCCAGTCTCAGCCAGTTTCTGAAGCACTCCTGCGAGATGCGCTGGATCGCAACCAGCGACGTTGAGGTCGCCCCCGGTCAGGGCTGCGGCGATGATGAACGTCCCGGCCTCGATGCGGTCGGGAATAATGCGGTGTTTTGCACCGTGCAGTTTGGCGACGCCCTTGATGCGGATTGTGGATGTGCCTGCTCCTTGGATGCTTGCGCCCATCGCGTTGAGCAGCGCGGCGAGATCCGCCACTTCCGGTTCGCGGGCGCAATTCTGCATGACAGTTTCGCCCTCGGCCAGGGTTGCGGCCATCAGCAGGTCTTCCGTGCCGGTGACGGTGATTTTGTCGAAGACGATCTCTGCGCCTTTGAGCCGACCGCCCTTGGCCGGGTCAGTAGTGGCTTCGACGTAGCCATGTTCTTGCGTAATCTTTGCGCCGAGGAGTTCCAGACCTTTGATGTGAAGATCGATGGGGCGAGCGCCGATTGCGCACCCTCCGGGCAACGAGACGCGAGCCCGGCCGCAACGGGCGACGAGCGGCCCTAAAACGAGCGTGGACGCTCGCATGGTTTTGACCAACTCGTACGATGCTTCGGGGGCGCTGAGCGTGCGCGCGCAAATCGTCGTCCGATGATGGGCGCGCCCATAGCCGAGTTCAACTTCAGCGCCCATGGCGGCGAGCAGCTTCCGCGTGGTCTCGATATCTCGTACCTGCGGAATGTTTTCGAGAGTCACTGGCTCATCGGTGAGTAGCGCGGCTGCCATGCATGGAAGTGCGGCGTTCTTCGCACCACTGATGCGAACTGTGCCGAGCAGAGGATTGCCGCCGCGGATTACGAGCTTATCCATGTCGTGATGAGTCCCTGAAATGCCCCGATCGAAAATGATGCCAGTGCGGGCCTGGAAAGATTCTAGCTGGGAATGCGAAGTCGCGGGGTGATGAATTCGAGAGCAGATGTTCCGTGTGTAACTATCGCGGTGCGGCTATGCCTTTGTATTTGCGATAGCATTACGAACTCGGCCGTCCGCTTTCTTTAGCGCCTTTGTGGCTTGAGCGGAGCCGACCCCTGCCTCGGCCATCACCAGTGCTACCGGGACGCGACCTCCGGCGGCAGCGAGCAGCTTACTCGCGGCTTCGTGGTCGAATCCAGCAGCCTTTTCGAGGATGCCAACTCCACGATCGTGCAGCTTCGAGTTTTTTGTGCGGAGATTGATCATCAGATTGCCATAAACATAGCCGAGACGCGTCATCGCGCCGGTCGAAAGCATGTTCAGGATCATCTTCTGAGCGGTGCCAGCCTTCATACGAGTCGAGCCAGCGAGAACTTCGGCGCCTACCTCCGCGACGATTTCGACGTGTGCGGCCGTACCCAACTTGGATTTGGGGTTGCAGACGACGGCAACCGTCTTTGATCCGCGCGCCCGCGCATATTCGACGGCTGCGATGGTAAATGGAGTTCGTCCGCTGGCAGCGATGCCTACGACCACGTCTTTCTTTCCCGGCTTCTTGCTCGCGATGGCTTTTCGGCCCAGCAAAGGGGAGTCTTCATCTGCTTCCGCGGCACTCCCCAGCGCCTTTGTGCCGCCCGCGATTACGAATTGGACCATGCGGGGATCAACGTCAAACGTCGGCGGACATTCGACGGCATCGAGCGCAGCAATGCGTCCGCTGGTGCCGGTGCCGACATAGATGAGCCGGCCGCCTCGCGACAGCGCGTCAGCGATGAGTTTGATCGCTTGCGCAATTTGCGGGAGGGCTCGCTTTACGGCCGGCGCGACCTTGGCATCTTCGGCGTTAATGATGCGAGCGATTTCGAGTGCGGATTTGCGATCAAGATCGCTAGAGGCGGGGTTGGACTTTTCCGTACTTAGGACGCGCAGGTCTGTGCCCCTCGTCCTTCCTTTGACTCTGTGTCTCACGCGTTGTTCCCCAAAGCTTCCACCACCGCGTCATGAAACGCGGGGCGCACCTTTTTGATTACCTGATTCTGACAATCCGGCCAGGTGCGGTTGGTGAGCAAAGCTATCGAAAGCTGCCGTTCGGGATCGATCCACAAGGACGTGCCGGTGTAACCGAGATGACCGAACGAGTGAGGTGAGAAGTATTTTCCGGATTGCGACGGCGCCGATGGCGTGTCCCAGCCCAGTGCCCGTGAAGTGCCTTCGGGGGTGGATTCGCGGCGCGAGAAAAGGTGCACCGTTTCAGGGCGAAGGATGGGGTATCCGTTGTTCAGCATGGCATGAGAGAGGATGGCAAGATCTTCGGCGGTCGAGAAGAGTCCGGCATGTCCAGCGACACCACCGAGAACACTGGCGTTTTCGTCCTGCACCTCGCCTTGAATGATGCGATGGCGAAAGCTCCGATCATCCGCGGTTGGAGGAATAGACGCCTTCAAGGCGCGCGCAGGATTGAAGGTTGTGTGCGTCATCCCGAGTGGGCCGAAGACTTCGCGTTGGCAAAACGAGGCGAGCGATTCGTCAGCCAAGCGTTCAAGGATCACGCCGAGAATGATGAATCCGACATCGCTGTATTGGGCGATTGTGCCCGGATCGGCGGCCAGCGGAGCAGCGAAAGCGGCTTGCAGAAGATTCTCGGGAGTCTGGGCGCGCAGGAAGAATTTTTCATGGGAGGGCAAGCCGGAGCTGTGCGCCAGCAACATGTGCAGATTGATTTCACGCCGGAGATGATCTTCCCCAACGAATTCAGGGACGATGGCGGTGACGGCGGCGTCGAGATCAAGCAATCCGTGCTCGTAGAGAATCATGGCCATGGTGGTCGTGGCGACGACTTTGGTCAGGGAAGCAATGTCGAAGATGCTCCCCGGGTTGACTTCGGCAGATGATGGGTCGTAGGTGAACCGGCCGAGGGCTTTATGGGCGACAAGCTCTCCGCCGAAGGTGACAGCTAAAGAGCATCCGGGGAAGCCTTTGGCGGCGATGGCACCTTCCAGGATGCCGAAGGCGCTGCGAAAGCGATCATCCTGCGCCGCGAAATTGCGCACCAGGAACGAAAAGCCGGAGTCTCGATGAGGCAGCGTCAGGTTCAAGAGTGTTTTTGTGAACTGTTGGGGTTATAGCAAAGGTGGCGGGCAGAGGCAAACCGGGAGTTACTTTGAGAGCATCGTTTGTCACCTAAAGTCTTGAGCGGCGTCTCCGCGGTCATGTAGAGTCACATCAGACGTGAGACGCTCACCGAAAAATCTGCTGTTCTTCGCTCTGCTGTTTTCCGGGGCCGCACTTTCCCAGACTCCGCTTGATTCCCGATTATCCGTTATCGACCCCATAGTCAATGATGCGATCAGGGAACAGCAAATTCCGGGCGCTGTGCTGATCGTCGGACACGACGGTCAGGTGGTTTATCGCAAGGCTTACGGCAATCGCGCGCTCGAGCCGAAACGCGAGGTGATGACGCTCGACACCGTATTTGATTGCGCCTCGCTGACCAAGGTGCTGGCCACCACCAACGCGATCATGCAGTTGTGGGAGCAAGGCAAGTTCAGAATGAACGATCCTGTCGCCAAGTACCTGCCCGAGTTTGCGCAAAACGGCAAGCAGGATATAACCATCCGGCAATTGCTGGTTCATTATTCAGGACTGCCCGAAGATCTCGATCTCTCCAAAAAGTGGGAAGGCAAAGACGCCGGATACCAGATGGCGTTTCAAGTCACGCCCGAGCACCCTCCCGGATCAATGTTTGTTTATAGCGATATCAACTTCGTGGTGTTGGGAGCGCTCGTCGAGCGACTTTCTGGCGAGTCGCTGGACGAATACGCGGCCAAGCATGTCTTTGAACCACTCGGGATGAAAGAGACACGCTTTCTTCCGCCGCCGTCGTGGCATGCTCGCATTGCTCCAACCGAGGAAGATGAGAACCATCACCTGTTGCGTGGCGTAGTGCATGATCCTACCGCCCGTCGCATGGGCGGCGTTGCTGGAGATGCGGGAGTATTCTCTACCGCCGATGACGTGGCAATTTTGGCCCAGGCCTTGCTGGATGGCGGTCGCGGTGTGCTCACTCCGGCGACGGTTGCCAAGATGACCGCTCCCCAGCAGCCCGTGAACGGAACGTCGCTTCGCGGATTTGGGTGGGACATCGATTCTCCGTTTTCGACCAACCGTGGAGAGCTGCTGCCGGTCGGTGGTTACGGACATACTGGATTCACGGGCACATCGCTCTGGATCGATCCAACAACGAAGACCTATATCGTACTGCTGACGAACGCGGTGCACTTGAATGTGCTGCCGAAGCAAAAGGGAAGCGCGGTATCGCTGCGCACCAAGGTTGCGACGGCGGTGGCGGCGGCGCTGGCGCTCGATCCAGGGGAAGCTGAGAAGATGCGGATCGCGTCCATCACCGGCTACAACGAAATGCAGAGCGCGGCGCGAAAACTGGCGGTCAGGAATGGAAACGTAAAGACAGGAATTGACGTGCTCGAGGAGACAAAGTTTGCCGCGCTGCATCCCAAGAAAGGCGGAGCTCCGCGAAGTATCGGAGTGCTGACGAACCAGACCGGTCTGGACGCCGAGGGACGTCGCACGATTGACGTGCTGGCGAATGTGCCGGGCATTTCACTGGACGCGATTTTCAGCCCGGAACACGGAGTTACCGGCGATCTCGATACGACTGACGTCAAAAACACGAAAGATGCAGCGACCGGAGCGACGGTTTACAGCGTGTACGGCGCTAAGAGATCCTTGCGTCATCCGCCGCTCGACGTGCTGCAACGGCTGGATGCGGTGGTCATCGATCTCGCGGATGTGGGTGCTCGTTTTTACACCTACAACTCTACGATGGGATATTTTCTGGAGGCCGCTGCCAAGGCGGGAATTGATGTGATCCTGCTGGATCGGCCGAATCCGATCACGGGTTCCTTCGTACAGGGGCCGGTATCCGACGAAGGGAAGGAGAATTTTAACAATTATTTTCCGGGGCCCGTGCGGCCTGGCATGACTATGGGTGAGATGGCGAGAATGTTCAATGCCGAACGGCACATTGGCGCAAAACTCGACGTGGTTGCGATGGAAGGCTGGCAGCGGGGAGACTGGTTCGATTCGACGGGCGTCGGGTGGGTGAACACATCGCCTAATTTACGCAGTCTTGAACGAAGCAACACTCTATCCCGGCGTGGCGACGATCGAAGGCGCCAACGTTTCGGTGGGCCGGGGAACGGATACACCATTTGAAGTTGTCGGTGCCCCCTGGATGAAGAGCGCGGAATTGGCGGCTTACTTGAACGGGCGCGGCATCCAGAGTGTGCGCTTCGTGCCGGTTGTTTTTACTCCGTCTTCGAGTAACTTTGCCAACGAACGCTGTGAAGGTGTGAACCTGATCGTTACGGACCGCAATACTCTTGACTCGCCGGAACTGGGCATCGAGCTGGCGTCGGCGCTCCACAAGCTGTATCCGAACGACTTCAAACTGGAGAAAATCGCGGATCTGCTGGTAAATCAGGCCGTGCTCGAGGCCATTGGGTCGGGAGAAGATCCGAGGCGGATCGCCGCGAATTGGCAGGATCGGCTGGATGAATTTCTGCGTCTGCGGGAAAAATATCTTCTGTACAAATAGCGGCATTAACCGGATAGTCCCGCCCTGAACACCTCAGCTACAATAACCCAAGGTGCCAGGGTCCCATGCCCGAAAATCTGCTTCAGATTCCAACTCCGTTTTACCGTTGCGCCGGCCCGAATTGCGGGGTTCTGAAGGGCAGCGCCGACCGCTGGTGGCTGATGTGGAGCTCGTTTGGCGATTATGAACTTCCCGTACTGCATCTAACTCCCTTTGACGAAAAAGTAGCGTTGCAGGAAGGCGCAGTGCCGGTATGCGGCGAGGGTTGCGCACAGAAGCTGCAATCGCAGTTCATGGGCAACGTGATGGAAAACCGTACGCGTAGAAGTAATGGCTAGGGTTCCTGTATAACTTGCTTGAATCGCAAGTCCAGTCCTGGCTAACCGGAAGTTCCGCTCGACGCATCTGAGTTTGCAAGTGCATTGCGAAACCATCCTTGAGAGGTAGGCGTGCGATGAATATCCGTATCGCTTCTATTGGGGTTTTGTTGCTGGCAGGGATCGCGGCGGCGCAGACGCCTTCAATTCCGGCCCCAACCGCAGCCGCGCCACCACCCCCGCCGCCCGCGGTAGAGTCCGCTAAGGCGACACTGACGATTCCGGCGGGAACCAGGATTCCTCTATCGCTAAAGCAGGCGATTTCAACTAAGACGGCTAGAGACGGTGATCCCGTCTATGCGGAGACTGCTTTCCCATTCGTGGTCAACGACCGCGTCGTGGTTCCCTCGGGTACTTATATCCAGGGAAAGATTGAACGCGCTCAGCGTGGAGGACACGTCAAGGGGCGCGCCGAATTGCTGATTCACTTCACCTCGATGATTTACCCCAGTGGCTATACCGTGATGCTGGGCGGTTCGATCGAGAATACGCCCGGCGCCGAGCACACCTCGATGAAAGATTCGGAAGGTACCATTCGCCAGGATAGCGATGCCGGAAGAAAGGCCAAGAGCGCGGCCGAAGGCGCCACCACCGGAGCGGTGATTGGAGCGGTTACTAACGGCGGCAAGGGAGCAGGAATTGGTGCCGGAGTGGGAGGCGTTGCCGGGGTTGCGATCGCGATGCTTTCGCGGGGAGCCGACATAAGACTGGAGCCAGGGACTTCGATCGAAATGGAAATCCAGCGCGAAGTAACGGTGGATGCCGACCGCATCACGTCCAAGCACGAGGTCATCGTCCACAATTAAGCGTTAGTAGTGGGGCGACGGGCGTCTCGCCCGTCCACCTGCGCCGCACCTGGCTACTTCAATTCAAACATAGCGTTCACGTGCGCGGTCACCGTCACATTCTGGGGTGAGAACTCCTCGGTTGGCGCTGGACCTTGCGCGGACATCGCCATGGGCATGGCGCGTTTGAACGTCATTGGCGCCATACGAACGTTCTCGAAGGTATCCACGGAAGCATAGGAGAGTTCGCCAAGCACGCGTCCACTCACCGTGGCGAGCGACTGTGCCGAAGCGCGGGCGCGATGGTAGGCATCGGCCACGGCTTTGCTCTTGGCTTCTTCGGTCGAATCCAGCGTATAGCTAAGCGATTGGCTTTCGCCGACGCTGGCGTCGGCAAGTTGCTGGGTAACCGCGCCAATCTTCGAAAAATCCTTGAGCTTTAAACTGACGCTCGTCGTGACCTGGTAGCCGACGACTCGATGCTTCGGATTCTTCCAGTCATATTGCGGATTCACAGAAAAAAACCCAATCTCCGCCGACTTTGGATCGATGCCATTTGCCCGCAAAACCTGGCGCGTAGCTTCGGCCTGTTTGCCGGCCTGATCGTAAGCGTCTTTGGCGGTGTCGGCTTGAGCCGAGATATTGAACTGGATGAGAGCAGTGTCCGGAGCAGTTTCAAATTTGCCATCGGCGCCAACGAAAATGGTGTTGGGCAAAACACTGGGCGCGGGATTCTGCGCGATCGAGAAAACGCTCAGAATCATGAATACGCTAAGGCAAAGACAGACCACGATTGTCTTCATGGAAGCCTCCTGAAATCTGAAGTTCCGTTATACACCTCTGGGATTAGAACGTCACAAGGGAATGGAATTGCGATCAAAGGAAATGAAAATCGTGGAGAAAGCTGGAAGCTAACAACCCGGCCTGCCCGCCAGACGCGAAACAGGCGCATCCTGGCGGGTACCGGTTTACTCACCCCAGCACGGCACAACTCAACCGTGGTGAGGGCCGTTTGACTTCACTTGATTGATTGGATGACGCTATCAGGCTAAAACGATGCCTGGCGACTGGCGGGAAACCGTGCTCTCTTTTCGCAAATCCTCCCAGATATTTACGGGCATATCGAGAAAGACTTTGACGATCTCGGGGTCGAACTGCTTTCCGGCCCAACGTTGGATCTCTTCGCGCGCGGCCTCCATGGTTTGGGCCTTGCGGTATGGCCGGTCGGATCTCATGGCGTCCAGCGTATCGGCAATCGCAAAAATTCGGGCGCCCAACGGAATCTCGTCGCCCTTCTGTTTGCGCGGATAGCCCGTCCCGTCGAAACGCTCCTGGTGGGAGTAGATGATCTCGGCAGCCTCGGCTAAAAACGGAATGCGGGAGATGATCTTGTACCCGAGATAGCAATGCTCCTTCATCGTGTCCATTTCGTCGCCGGTCAGCTTCCCAGGCTTGAGCAGAATGGCGTCGGGTATTGCGATCTTGCCAATGTCGTGCAGAAAAGCTCCACGGGCGATGACGCTAATCTCTTCTTTGGGGAGCCCCATTTTGCGCGCAATGGCGATGGTGTAGGCGGTTACACGCCGGGAATGACCCTCTGTCTCTTTGTCCTTGAGGTCGAGCGCGTCACCCAACACTTCTAGTGTGATGTCGTAAGACTTCTCCAGATTGGAAAGCGCAGTCTTCCATTGCTGGGTGCGGGCCGCAACCAGCGCTTCCAGGTTCGTGCGGTAGGCGTCGTTCTCGCGTTTGAGGCGGCGATTCTCCAGCGCCCGGCGAACTGCTGAGAGCAGCTGTTCGCGCTCGAAAGGCTTCAGTAAATAGTCGTACGCCCCGTTTCGTAGCGCCTGCAGCGCGACCTCAATGTCGAGGACCGCCGTCAGCATCACAATCGGCATGTCGGGGTAACGTTCTTTGGCGTGTTCCAGCAGGGCGATGCCATCCATCTCAGCCATCATCAAGTCGGAAAGCACGAGATCAAACTCGTCCCCCGATTCGAGAATCGCCAGAGCCTCGACGCCGCTGGCGGCCTGCCGTGTCTGAAAATGGGCTCCGCCCAACATGGAGCACACAATTTCGCGGATTGTTTCCTCGTCGTCGACTACGAGGATGCGGTCATTTGGCATGGCAGTGTGTGTATATGTATCGCTCATTTTAGGCTACGACTTCACATTCCGAAAGTAACCAACTGAAGACGGAAATCGGGTAATGACCGGGAACGAGCGTGATATTTAGAAAGGTGGGAGTTTCTGCGCTTATCTATGGGTTCTACCGCATTATTTGGGACGTCGGTCGGCTGGTTGACCGTCTCCTCGGTCACCATACCTGGGCTGACAGCGCGGGAAACGGCTGCTCTCATTCTGGTTGCCGTGAGTCTGGTTTTCTTCCGGGTTTTTCGGGAGCGGTGTTTGCTGGTGTGGGGAGCCGGTTGGCTCGCCTACGGAGCGTTTCTGTGGGTAACAAGAGCAGCTGAATCGCACGCCTCGTCGAAGGCGATGTCGGTATTCGCGCACGCCGACTTTGTTTTGGCAATCGGATTATTCGCGGCGGCCGCGCTGATGTCGGCGCAGGCTCGGCGCGTTCTCACGGTGTTGGCAGCAGTGTGCTGGATGCTGACGGTCTGCGCCGCGATGCAGTCGTTCTACTTCCCCGATTCAAAGACGGTCGGCTTGGTATTGGATATAGCCTGCCGCTTGATTGCGGCCACGGCTGCCGCTGAACTCGTGCGGTATCGGCTTGGCCGCATTGGGTTGGGTCCATTCCTGTTCGCGGCCGGATTGTTGACGTTGAATCTGCATTGGATTCCCTTCACCAGCCACCTTCCGAGTGAAGCTTACCTTTTGGCCGAGGTGCTGCTCGGTTCGAGTATCTTGCTGGTGGTGCTGGACGACTCCTGGCTTTACACACGGCGGCTAGTAGTGCTGAATGAGTTGACAGGAACGATTGCCCGCGGTCAGAACCACGCTCCCATAATGCAGAGCGCTCTGGAGAAGCTAAAGACCATTGCGGATGCGAAGGCTGCCTGGTTTCAGCTGGTGGAAGACGACCAACTGGTGGCAACACAGCATATTGGTCTGTCGCCGGAATTCCTTCGCGCTATCGGGCAACTTGAGACCGACGAAACACAGGCTCGTGTGCTCCGCGAAGATCGAGCGGCTGTAGTGAAGCTATCGCAGAGATCGGAGCCCGAACGGGCGCATCTGGGGAAGCGCGGCGTTCATCACGTCGTATTACTGCCGGTTCTAGGGAAGAAGTCTGTGATCGGGATGCTGTCGCTCGGTTGCACAGGCAGCCGCCGCCATACCCGCGAAGAACTGGAATTTCTGAGAACTGCGGCGCAAATGCTGGGTGTTGCCGTAGAGAATCTGCGGCTGCGCGAGCAAGTGTTGCGTTCGCAGCGGCAATGGGTAAATACCTTCGATTCGATCCAGGACATGATCCTGGCGCACGATGCTGATTTCCGCATCCTCAAGACCAACCAATCTCTGCTGCAACGGCTGGAAAAAGCACCCGCTGACGTGTTGGGCAATCTATGCTCCGAGGTCCTGCCGCAAAAACATGTGTGGAGTGGATGTCCATATTGCGAAAGAGGCTCGGGGCTGACAGCGGGACTGGATCTATGTTTCGGCGGCCAGTCGGTGGTTTCGACTTCCTCGTATGCGGAGCAAGGTGGTCAACAGAAGGGCACCATCCATGTGGTGCATGACACCACTGACCGTCACGCTGCGGAAGAGAAATATCGCATGTTATTTGAGCAAGCGCAGGAAGGCGTATTCGTAGCCACGCCCAATGGCGAGTTGCTGGACTGCAATGACGCATTCGTCAGCATGCTTGGTTACGGCAACCGCGACGAGTTGATGGCGCTCGACATGGGGAGCGTCCTTTACGCGGTCGCCGAGGAGCGCGAGGCTTTTCGCAAAGAGATCGAGGGGCACAACTACGTCCGGAACTTCGAGATCACCGTGCGCCGCAAAGACGGCACACTGCTCACGGTGGCACAAAGCTGCTTTGCCACGCGCGATCAGAACGGACAGGTCGAGCGCTACCAGGGCTTCGTTCTGGACATTACAGAGAAGAAGCGCTCGGAAGATGAGATGCGGCGCCGCAATCGCGAGTTGAACGCACTGAATGCAATGGCCGTTATTGCGACCCAATCGTTTGATCTGGATGAAATTCTGAACCTGACGCTGCGTCAAGTCCTTTCTCTTTTTGGCGCCGAGACTGGTTCCGTGTATCTGGCTGCGGAACCGGAAGGTACCTTCCGGCGGCGCGCCGGTTGGGGTCCAAGAAGCGAAGCGCGCGTGCGCATGGCCGAAGTCGTTTTCCCGGAAGGCCTCGGCGATCTGGTGATGCGCTCACGAGCGGAAGTCGTGACTCAGGATTTTCTTCCCCACCTGCCACCGGCCGTAGTTGAGTTTGCGTGCGCTGATCGGTTGCCCTACTGGATATGGGTGGTTCTATGGAGCAAAGATAAACCCATCGGCATCATGGGAATTGCCAGCAAGGAAAACCGGCACTACTCGAGTAACGATGAAAACCTGCTCGTCGCCATCAGCCGCCAACTCGCCACGACCATAGAAAAGGTCCAGCTCTATGAAGAAACCTGCCGAGCCTACGAAGATTTGCGGCGCACGCAAGAGCAACTACTGCAAAGCGAGAAGATGTCAGCCGTTGGCCAACTGATTTCCGGCGTGGCGCACGAATTGAATAATCCGCTGACTGCGATTCTCGGCTATGCCCAGTTGCTGGAGGGTGCGGGGCTCGATCAGCGTTCCGCCGATTATGTCCGCAAGCTTTTCAAGCAAGCGCAGCGGACGCATCGCGTGGTACAGAATCTGCTTTCCTTCGCCCGTCAGCGTAAGCCGCACAAGCAGGAAGTGGATTTGTGCAAGGTGTTGGAAGAGTCGCTCACGCTGCGAGAATATGACTTAAAGGTCAACAACATTTCGCTGGAACGCCATATTCCCGAAGACGTTCCTTCGGTTGTGGCTGATCCGCATCAGTTGGAACAAGTATTCCTGAACATCGTCAACAACGCTCTCGATGCCATGGTCGAGAATAGCGACAACGGCGTATTGAAGGTGCGGGTGTCGAAGAAGGACGCTTATGTATGTGTCGAGTTCGATGACAGCGGTCCGGGAATCAAGGATCCCACACGGATTTTCGATCCTTTCTACACTACCAAGTCGATCGGCAAGGGAACAGGTCTTGGACTAAGCATTTGCTATGGCATTGTGAAAGAGCATGGTGGAGAAATCGTCGCTCGCAACCGCGACGAAGGCGGCGCAACTATTGAAGTTCGATTGCTGGCGAGCTCCAAGCCGGCCTTACCGGAACCTGCGCCAGCACCGCGACGCGAGTCGGTTCTGGCTGGACGTGTGCTGCTGGTTGAAGACGAAGAAGCGGTGCTGGAATTTGAACGCGACGTGCTGGTTGGCGCTGGAGCCGAAGTCACCACTTCCATGAGCGTAGAAGATACGCAGCAGAAACTTCGCGAAGGCTCTTTCGATGTGATCGTCATGAATGGTCGCATGCCTGGCGGTTTCAGCGCGCGGGAAATGTATGAGTGGATCGCCAAAGCGTGTCCTGGTATGGAGAAGGGTCTGCTCTTGACATTTTCCACTCTCACCGACGCGGAGACTCGAAGCTTTCTCCATGAGAAGAACGTGCCTTCGCTGTCTAAGCCATTTGAGGTCGCGGACCTGATTGCACAAGTGCGCAGTCTGAGCCAGCGCGAATTGCATCCTGCGGACAAACCTATCGAAGAAAAAGCTGCTGCTGCGACTGCGGGAGTTTAGTCAGGCCGCTTCGTGCTAAAGTTGTCCCTTCAAACCTTGCATCATCTCCGATATTAATTTCTCATTGCGGCGATACCAGCGCCAGTGTCCTTCTCGCTTGGCTTCCACTACGTTGGCTTTTTCCAGGATTCGCATGTGATGAGAAACGGTGGGCTGCGATAATTTCACTCGTTGCTCGATATCGAAGGCGCAAAGGCCCGTTTCCTTGTCGATGGAGCATCCCCCTTTTTCTTTAAGGGCGCGCAGAATTCTGCGGCGAGTCGGATCGGCGATGGCGTGGAGGAAGCGATCGATGTTATGCACAGAGTGGTTGGGCGTGGCGTTGGGCGCGGCTTGAGGCATGATGAGGAAGGTTAACAGAAACAATCCAGCTCACTTCTTCACAATCGGATTGTATCCATCGCCGATCAGCCGGGCGCGCATCGCTTCCGCTTGCTTCATGTCGGCATAGGGTCCGACCTGGACGTGATGGAACTTGTCTACCGAAACATTGTCGGCGATGAAGGCTGGATATTGCTTTTTCTTCAAAGCTTCGACCAGCGAGTCGGCATCTTCCTGACGGCTGACTGCGGCGACCTGGACGTAATAACTTCCGGCTGCTGGTGCGGGCGTTGCGGCATCGGTGGGAACTGCTGGAGTTGCTTCCGCTGTTGTAGCTGGTGCTGGCGTTTTCGAATCCTGCGGTGTGAGCGCGGAGTCTGCGTTTTTATCGCCTACAGCTTTGTAGAAAGTAAAATCTCCGGACTTCGCTGTGGGCGTGGCGTCGTTCTTCGCTGGCGAAGGGCGCACGATGGTCGCAGGAGTTCCTATCGGGGCGGCGAGTACGGTCCCAGTGCCTGCCATGGCGGTTTTTCTGCCTAGCGAAAAACCCACCCCAAAGATGACGGCGCCTAGCAACACGAAGACAAAAAAGATAGCCAGCATGCGGCCGGTGCCGAGAGTGATCTCCGTATCCTGTTGTGCGGTGGACATGGAAGTAGTATTACCCTCAAACTCGCCGAGTTCTTAATTTGTTGCGGCCAGACTCGTTACCCTCTAGCTTCCTGCCGGCGGGGCAGGGTTGGAAGAGGCCGCCCCCGAGTTGCCTAGCAACTTCTGCATGCCGGAGAAGAAATCAATCGGCACCGGAAAAACTACCGTTGTGTTCTTCTCCACGCCGATTTCAGTGAGTGTCTGCAAATAACGCAACTGGATGCTGGCTGGTTCGGTGGATAACAAATGCGCGGCATCCACCAGGCGCTGGGCGGCCGAGAACTCGCCTTCGGCGTGGATGATCTTCGAGCGCTTCTCGCGTTCCGCTTCGGCCTGCTTGGCCATGGCGCGCAACATGGATTCGGGCATATCCACCTGCTTTACTTCCACGTTGGCGACTTTTACTCCCCAAGGCGCGGTGTGCTGATCGAGGATGCTTTGCAATCGCAAATTAATCTTGTCGCGATGCGCCAGCAATTCGTCGAGTTCCTGTTCGCCGAGCACCGAGCGCAAAGTCGTCTGCGCGAACTGCGAGGTCTGGTAGGCATAATTGGAGACTTCCACGACCGCCTTATTGGGATCGATCACGCGCAGAAAAATGACCGCGTTCACTTTCAGGGTGACGTTGTCGCGGGTGATGACGTCCTGTGGCGGAACTTCGATTGCTTCCTGCCGTAGCGAAACCCGCACCATCCGATCGATCGGACTAAAGACGAAAGCCACGCCCGGACCTTTCGCTGTGCCTAGCAGCCGTCCAAGGCGGAAGATAACGCCGCGTTCATACTCAGCGAGAATCTTGATGGAACTCAGCGCGTAGATGATGAAGATGATGACGGCAATGGCAATCACCGGAAATCCGAGATCCATGGGTGCCTCCAGAAATTTCTATTCAGAGTCTCAGCGGATTGTAGCGCACGCGAGGCGTTACGCACGCTGGGGAACGAGGTGACGGATTGTTCGAGAAGATGCGGAGGGCGCGAATGATTTTCTGATCGTTACTATTGAGGTAGTAACCGTGCTATTATGTCCCCCCCCCCCCCCCCCCCCCGATTTGGCCTAAAGTTATTGCAATGAATGAGTTACGTGTAAATCGATCAAAAATAAGGAGTTAGGTTGTCAAAGATCGCTGAAATGGGTTTGGGGTGGCTTCGAGAGGGCAGTCCTTCTCTGGACTGCGTGCCTCGGAGTTGCACCAATCAGGTCTCGATTATGAAGGATTCGGGAATGGCTGTCTGTGATGGGAATCACGCTTGTTGGTGATGAAAAAACGGTCAGGGGTTCTTCTTTTTCGCTTGTTCATACCGCGCAATCATTAACTCCTCGACAGTCCGAGAAGCGCGAAACCCGAACTGGCGCAATTGCTTCATTGCTTGCGGAAGATCAAAGTATCCGCGCAGGGATGCCTGCAACAAAACCGCCAGCGTGCCTGCTACTTCAATATGCCGAGCCTGGGCTTCCCGTCGGCCTGCGCGCTCATCGATCAGAAGAACGTCCGCTTGGACTTCAAGAGCCAGGCTGATTGCCTCGCGTTCTCCGTCTCCCAACTCCGCTGCCAGGCTCACATCCAAGTGCCGCACTTGCATCGCCTCCAGCCATGCTGGGGGCGATGAGGCCCACGCACGCACGGCGGAAGGAGCTTCTGGATGCCGCATCTCAATCAAGACCAGCGCGTGGAACCAAGACGCGCCCATAGAGATCGCGCAGAACATCAGGATGGCCAAGACGGATGAGATAGTTGAGCGGACTGGTATCGGCAACAACAATCATGCCGGCAGTTACCGGGCCTTCGTTGTCAGTCGGTCCAACGTGGCCATGTCCTGGTTAAGATCTTCGGCAGTGTAGTCGAAGACTTGATGTTGCTGAAGGAAAGCGTCCACCTGCATGCGGGTACCGAAACCAAGAAGTTGGCGAACTTGCTCCATCGTCAGCCTGCCGTCTCGGTAGGCTGCGGCCACTGACTCCTCCAACAGAGAGCGAGCCGCGTCGCGTCCAGCAGGTACGAGGTGCTCGACGAACTGATCGGGGATTTCGACTTTAACCTGCATAAAGAGAGGGTAGCAGGGCTGGTGGGCAAATACCAGAAGTGGGTAAATCGGCAAGAAACCGGCGGAGTGGAGTGATAGGCGCGCTGTGTTCGCGACGCAGTTTGCAAAGATGCGATTGATGCACTACACTGTAGTGCATCAGGGCTTGTGGTATGAGAACCGAAGTTTACAGTTGGCGTTTATCGGGCGAGCTTAAGTCGGATCTGGAGCGGGAAGCGCGTCTCCGGAGGGTTTCGGTTTCGGCGGTGCTGGAGACTGCCGTCCGCGACTTGTTGAAGAAGGGCGATCCCGACATTTCGGAGGATGACGCGCAGCGCAGACTTCACAGCGCGGCCGCGAACTGCTTCGGAGCCGTCGCCGATGGCAATGCTCGCCGCGCCGAGACGGCGCGGACTACGCTTCGCGAAAGGCTGAAGCGTCGCCGTGCCCGGTAATGCCAATGCTCTGATCGACACTGGCGCGATTCTCGCGTTGCTCGACCGCAGCGATCGCTGGCACACTGCCTGTGTGGACGCATTCCGTCAACTGCGACTCCCGCTGCTAACCTCCGAGGCGGTGCTCACTGAACTCTTCCATTTGGTTGGCGACTCGCGCACCGAGATGGAAGGTGCGTGGAAGTTTGTCCGTTCGGGAGCGCTTGTTGTCGGAACAATTGACGATGCGGAACTTCCGCAGCTGCATGGTTTGATGTCGCGGTACTGGGACCGTCCGATGGGCTATGCCGACGCCACCCTTGTGTATCTGGCTAAGCGGGAGTCGCTTTCTGTCATTCTTACGGTTGATCAGGCAGACTTTGCTACTTATCGGATTGAGGGGAAGCGGGGGTTTCGGGTGGTACCGCGGAAGGGATTGTAGGTTGGCGGGCACCCGAACTAGGAGAAACTAATTTAGACGAAAACGGAAAGACTGGGGTTGAGCGAGGGTACCCTTACTAAAATGCCGCATGGAGGATGAAATGCCCGCCATCCCGCAAGAAATCTTGGATACCGTAGTTTACTTATATCCGGACACCGATTCGGCGAGCCGGGGAGAACGAGCTGGCGGTTCGGGCTGCGTGGTCGTGCTGCCAACCCAAATAGACCCATATCTCATGGGTTTCACTTGGTTTGAGAATTCCCTGATACGTTGAGGCGGTGGGGGGGGGTAGGGGTCCTTCGACTTCGCGTGAGCTTCACTTCGTGAAGTTCATGCTCGCTCAGGATGACAATTTTGGGGAGCATGAGGTCCTTCGTTCCGCTCAGGATGACACCGGTTGAGGTGACCTTTTCAACGGATCGGAAGATTGCTGCTTATCGCAGCGGTGAACCGCTGCGCCACCCAAAATCAGGTGCGTGGTTTCTCTGATCGCGCCAGTTTTTCTTGCGGGCGCCAAACCCCGTTGGCGCTGGGTGTTCGGTTCCCACTTCTCAAACGCGAGAAGTGGGGCACCCCGGTTTCGAGACATTGGGGCCGGTCTGTTTTGATAACTCCCTGACACGTTGAGGTTGTGTGGAGTGTGTAGGGATCCTTCGACTCCGCGTGAACTTCACTTTGTGAAGTTCATGCTTCGCTCAGGATGACAGGGTTGGGGGTGACGCTTCCCACGGATTGTAAGGTTGCTGTTTATCGCAGCGGTGAACCGCTGCGCCACCCAAAATCGGGTGCGGGTTTTTCTGGCCACTCCGGTCTTCTCTGGCGGACGAAAGAACCCTTTGGTGCTGGTCGTGGATATGCCCACTTCTCGAAGAGCGCGAGAAGTGGGCCACCCCCAGTTGTCGAGACGTAGAGGGCCTGCCCTGTTTGAGAACTCCCTGATACATTGAGGCAGTGTGGAGTGTGTAGGGGTCCTTCGACTTCGCATGAACTTCACTTCGTGAAGTTCATGCTTCGCTCAGGATGACATGGGTTGAGTGATGTTTCCAACTTGATTGTACGATTGCTGTGTATCGCAACGGTGAACCGCTGCGCCGCCCAAAATCAAGAGCGTGTTCTCTCTGGTCGCGCCAGCTTTCTTGTGGGGTGAAACCCCCTTTGGCGCTGGCTGTTGGGTTCCCACTTTCTCGAAAAGCACGAGAAGTGGGGCCACCCCTTTGCTTCTCTACTCACATTTGAGGCGCGACCTTTTTGCGCTGTGACTTATCTTGCCGCGGTTAGGGGATCGACTTTTAGTGTTAGTCCGTCGACTTGGCGCACGATGATGTGGTCTCCGGCGGCGATGGGGACGGCGGAGACGGCATTCCAGAACTCGCCGTGGATGACTACTTTTCCGGCGGGAGCTAGTCCGGTCTGGGCTACTCCGATTTCTCCTACTAATCCTTCGATGCCGGTGACGACTTTATTGCGGCGCGCGCGCAGGGCGATGCTCATCAGGAAAGCGGTGATGAGTCCGAGGGGGATGCTGACGCCTAGCGCGGTGGCTAGGTGGACGCGCATTTCGGGGATGGGGCCATCCACTAGAAAGAGGCCGCCCAGAGTTAACAGGACTATGCCGCCGATGGTGAGTACGCCGTGGCTGGCGAATTTGGCTTCGGCGGCGAAGAGCACGAAGGCTCCGAGGATCATGGCTAGCGCGGCGTAGCGTACGGGCAGCAGGTTCAATGCGAAGGCCGACAAAAGGACAAAGACTACGCCTACGGTTCCGGGAATGACTGCGCCGGGATGGTTGAATTCGGCGTAGAGGGCTAGCGCTCCGATGGCCATCAGGATGAACGCGATGTTTGGATCCATCAGGTAGGAGAGGAGGCGCTGCTTGAGCGTCATCTGGTAATCGCGGATGGGTTGGTTATCCAGGCTGAGGGTGGCGGTGGTGCCGTTGAAGCGCTTGAAACTCTTGCCGCTGATCTGGTGGAACAGGTCTTGCTCGGTGGGAGCGATGTATTCGATCAATTTTTTGTCCAGCGCTTCTTGCTCGGTGAAGGACTTCGATTCGCGGACAGCGCTCTCGGCTAGTTCGACGTTGCGTCCGCGCTTGGTGACTACGGAGCGCATCAGGGCGGCAGCGTCGTTTTCCAACTTTAATTTCATGACGTGATCCATTTTGCTTCCGAGGATAACGGGATGCGCGGCGCCGGTGTTGGTTCCGGGGGCCATGGCGGCGATGTCGGCGGATTCGAGGATGAAGAATCCGGCAGATGCGGCTCGGCTACCGCTGGGCGTTACGTAAATAATGACCGGAACCGGCGAAGCCACGATTTTCTCGATGATTTCGCGAGTCGAATCGACTAATCCACCGGGAGTGTTGATCTCGATCAGGACGGCTTGGTCGTGGTTGGCGGCAGCTAGAGCGAGTGCGCGGCTAATGTATTCGACGGTGACGGGATGGATGGCATCGTTCACCGTAACTTTCAGGACGTCGGCGGAGCAGACGGCGGTGAGGGAGACGAGTAAGAGGAGTAACGCACACGCGTGGACGGCCCCTAAAGGGGCGTCTGATTTTGAGCGTCTTGTGGTATCGCTGAAGCGATACCCTGATACGAATCGATACCCTGATAAAGAGGCGGGTTTCACGACAAGGTGATTATATCGGCTGGGGAGACTATGCATCATGCGCTCAGCTTGTCCGCGGAAGTGGACGGATCGGTTATGTTATTGCCGGTTTGTTGCGGTGCTTGAGTCCATCCTGGTAAGTCATCGCTGCCGGTGATGAGGCGCGCGCCGCGTTCATACGTTAGATACGACCAGGCCCACTGGATCATTACCAGGAGGCGGTTGCGGAATCCGATCAGGAAGAAAATGTGGATGAACAGCCATGACAGCCAGGCGAAATATCCTGAGATCTCGAACCGGCCGATTTGCGCGACAGCGGCGGCGCGGCCGATCGTGGCCAGGCTGCCTTTATCGTGATAATGGAAATTGCGGCGCGGTTGATTGTTTAGATCGCGACCGATAGCATCCGCGACCCAGGTGCCTTGCTGTAATGCGACGGGCGCAACGCCGGGGAGGAGTTTGCCGTTTTCGTCTTTCAAGGTGGCGAGGTCGCCGATGACGAAGACTTCGCGGTGCCCGGGAATGCTGAGGTCGGGTTCGACCAGCACGCGACCGGCGCGGTCGATGGGAACTCCTAACTTTTTTCCGAGGGGGGAGGCGGCCACGCCTGCTGCCCATAAAATCACGGCGGCGGGAATTTTTTCGTCGCCGACCCACACTGCGCCGGGTTCTATGCGGGTAACCATGCGGGAGGTTCGGACCTCGACTCCCAGATGTTGCAACTGCGCTTCGGCTTTGCGCGAGAGTTCCTCAGAATAGGTTGCGAGAACGCGGGGACCGCCTTCGATAAGCAGTATCCGGCTGTTTCGGGGATCGATATTGCGAAATTCGCCGTTCATCGCATGATGAGCAATCTCGGCCAGGGTGCCAGCGAGTTCAACGCCAGTGGGCCCGCCTCCGATGACTACGAATTGCAGCGGGCACTCACCCTGCCGCTCGGCCAGTTCAAAGGCCAGCAAAACTCTGCGGCGGATTTCGAGGGCGTCCTCAATGGACTTAAGGCCTGGCGCTAGAGGCGCCCACTCTTCGTGTCCAAAATAGGCGTGGGTCGCTCCGGAGGCGATGACTAGAAAGTCATAATCTAGCGTCTGCTCCTTGGTAATTACTTTTTTCTGATCCAGTTGAAAATCGACGACCTCCTCCAGCAGGACTTCGACGTTGGGGTGGCTGGCCAGGATCGAGCGGATCGGCGCGGCTATTTCTCCGGGAGACAGTCCGGCGGTTGCTACCTGGTAGAGCAAGGGCTGGAAGGTATGGTGATTGCTGCGATCAAGCACCGTGACCTGAACGGGAAGCCGGGCGACGCGGCGGGCGGCGTTCAGGCCTCCGAATCCAGCGCCCACGACTACTACCTTGGGCTTGGTTTTTCCTAGTGGCATTGGCATCGGTCTCAGCCCCCAGCTGGCAGTACTCTACTTCAGTGCCTCTACTATAGAGATTCATTCGACGGTGGTTTAGACGATTTTTTTGATCTTCCGGATCGTACGATCCGTCAGCCCGAAAGCCAAGTGTTGACCACAATTGTGCCACGCTGAGGCCGGGCGCGTTTACGGGTGTACAATGTACGCCAGAGTACATTTAAACGAACGCTGCCAAACCATTTTAGTGCCAGCGGACCCCGCCATTCTGGCGCTTCCTTTTTCTCCTATCAACCTGGCATCTAGCAAAGCGGCGCTTTGCGGAATCGCGAATATTTCCATGAAAATCCTGCTCTATAACCCCGATAACGGGGTCACGCGCAATTTTATGCCTCATCTTTGGATGTTTCTGTTGCAGGCCCTCACTCCATCGGGCCACGAAGTGTTGCTGGTGGATGGCAACGCCCAGCCCATGGACGAAGCAGGGATCGCGGAGTATGTGCGCGACAACAATATTGGATTGGTCGGGATCGGCGCCATGACCAGGATGGTGGCTAAAGCGTATCGCATGGCCGATGCAGTTCGCGCCACTGGAGTTCCGGTGGTGATGGGTGGCCCTCACGTTACGGAGATGGCCGACGAGGCGCTTGGTCGGGATGGTGGTCCGCGCCACGCCGACGCCGTCGCGTTGGGGGAGGCGGATGCGACCTGGCCGCTGATTGTCGAGGATGCCGCGCGCGGGCAATTGAAAGATGTTTACGCTCCGGTGGATGCCGGCGGCAAAGAGAGTAAGCCGTCGCTGAAGGATTATCCGGTGATTCCGTGGGAGTCGATTGATCTTAAGCAGTTCAATCTCATACCAAAGGCGTTGACGAATACCTTGGGAAAGATCGGCGAGGGGTGGGGATCATTTCGCATCGTGCCGGTCGAGTCGGGAAGAGGTTGTCCGTATGGTTGCGAGTTCTGCACCGTCACCGGATTTTTTGGCGACTCCATTCGCTTTCGTACTAACGAGAGCGTGGTGAACGAACTTTTGATGCTGAAGGCGCGCGCGCGTGCGGAAAAAGGCCAGATCGCGGTTTTCTTTATCGACGACAATTTTGCCATCAATATCAAGCGGACCAAATCGCTGCTGCGCGACATCATCGCTGCTAACGCGCAGGTGCACTGGGTGGCGCAAATCAGCGCCAATTTGCTGCGCGATGAAGAACTGGTTGACCTGATCGCGGCTGCTGGTGGGAAGTGGGTGTTTATTGGCATGGAGTCGATTGATCCGGCCAATTTGAAAGACGTGAATAAAGGATTCAACAAGCCCGGCGAGTATGCGCAGGTTTTGGAGCGGCTCGCGGCTCGAAATGTATATGCGATTACATCGTTTATTTTCGGCATGGACAATGACACGGTCGGGGCCGCGGAGAGAACCCTGGAACAGGTTCGGACCTGGCCTCCGGGTCTGCCGATCTTCGGATTGCTGACGCCATTGCCTGCAACTCCTCTATATAAGCGGCTGGAAAAAGCCGGGCGGCTGACGCGGCCCAAGCATTGGCAGGAGTTCATCCCATTTGCCATGGCGCACACGCCGTTGAAGATGACCATTGATGAAGCTCACGCGGAAGTGAATTATGGATGGGCCCAGGCTTACAGTCCGAAAGCGCTGGCACATGCGGTTGAGTCGCTGAGCGATCAGCCTTTGGGTTATCGGGTCAACATTTTCCTGGCGCGGATCTGTTTCCGCGGCATTTATTTCCCAATGATGGGGAAGATGGCGTGGTTAAAGGTGATTGCGCAAAATCGGCGGACGATTTTCAAGCTTGTCAGAGAGGGATTCAAGAAGGACGCCTGGAAGGGCGCGCCTGCGCGGATTCGCCCGACCTCTGCTCCGCAACCGGAGACGATCGAAGCGACGGTGCGGGTCGCGGAGGGGTAGGACGGACGTGGGAGCGTCGCGTACGCGCTGTTCAACCTGGGAATGCTGCTGCCGAATGGTGCTGCCTATACCGATGGCTATGTTCTTGCTAGAATAGCGAGTTCAATTACCCTCCCTGCACCCGAGGAGCATAAGAATTATGGCCTACGTAATTGCCGAGCCCTGCATTGGAACCAAAGACACCGCTTGCGTTGACGCCTGTCCGGTGGATTGCATTCATCCCAAAAAAGATTCGGACCAATACGCGACAGTAGAAATGTTGTACATCGATCCCGTGGAATGCATCGACTGCGGCGCCTGCGTGCCGGTCTGCCCGGTCTCGGCCATTTTTGCCCTCGACGACCTGCCGGAAAAGTGGAAGGACTTCACGGAGAAGAACGCGAAGCACTTCGGTAGATAGGAAGCTCTTGGCTGTTAGCTCTTAGCCTTTCGCTTGAGCCAAAAGCTAACCGCCAAAAGCGCGCCTTCTCCATTACAATCGTTCATCGTTCATTGTTCATTACCTGTTGACCTTCCATGGCGCTGAAGGAGTCGGAAGCGATCGTTCTGCGCACGTATCCGCTGCGTGAATCGGATTTGCTGGTCACGCTCTTTACCCGTCTGGAAGGCAAAGTAAAAGGCGTGGCGCGCGCGGCGATGAAGTCGAGACGCCGTTTTGGGGGCGCGCTGGAGCCGCTCACTTATGTGCGGGCGTTGTATGACGACCGCGAGCGGCAGGAGTTGGCGCGGCTTGATTCGTGCGAGATCATCGAATCGCCTCTGGCCAGCGAGGTCAGTTATCCGCGGGCGGCGGCTTTGGCGCACGTTGCTGAATTGCTCGACGAGTTGATGCCCGACCGTGAGGCGAGTGACGCGGTCTTTCGGTTAAGCCTGGCAGTTTTGCAGGAAATGCGCGGCGCGGCAGTGTGGATGCCGGTCACCTACTTTGAGCTGTGGATGACGCGGCTCATGGGATTTCTGCCGGAGCTTACGGAATGTTTGGTTTGCGGACGCGCGCTGGATGGGAATCGGGCTTTTTATCATGCATTGGCCGATGGCTTGGTCTGCATTGATGACAAGCGGATAGCGTCGTCGGAGCTGTCGCCGGAGTCGAGAAAGATTGCAGCGCAGATGCTGCGGTCGCGGGTTTCGGAATTTTCTGGGATTGATTGGCCGAAAGCGGTCGGGGCGGATCTGCGTAAGTTTCTTCTCCAGATTTTGGAGCGGCATATTGAGAAGAAGTTGGTGACGGCGGGAATGCTGGAGAAGATCGGCATTTAGCCATTAGCTTTTAGCCATTAGCTTTTAGCTTGTGCCGTGATGGTTTCTAGCAGCAACACATTGTCACAGGTTGTGATCCTGAGCGAAGCGAAGGACCTGTTTTTTTGCCGCTGCACGAGACAGCAGGTCCTTCGCTTTGCTCAGGATGACAAATCGGTTTTGTAGAAAGACTTGCGGAGATTTAAGCCAAAGGCCAAAGGCCAAGAGCCAAGAGCTAAGAGCTGATTTATCACGTGAACTCGTCCAAATCAAATTCGCTGACATTCCAGCAGCTCATCCTTAAGCTGCAGGCTTTCTACGCCGAGCGCGGAGCGGTTCTCCAGCAGCCTTATGACGTCGAAGTCGGCGCCGGGACCATGGCTCCGGAGACGTTTCTGCGCGTGCTTGGGCCGAATCCTTACAAGGTGGCTTATGTGCAGCCTTCGCGGCGTCCGGCGGATGGGCGCTACGGAGAGAATCCCAATCGCCTGTTCAAGCACTTGCAGTTGCAGGTGATTCTGAAGCCGCCACCGGAGAATGTGCAGGAGCTTTACCTGGAATCGCTGGCTGCGATTGGCATTGATTTGCGTCAGCATGACATCAAGTTTGAAGAAGATAACTGGGAGTCTCCTACTCTCGGTGCCTGGGGAATCGGATGGCAGGTGATGCTCGACGGGCTTGAGGTCACGCAGTTTACTTATTTTCAGCAGTGTGGCGGCGTTGACCTCGATCCTATCTCCGCCGAACTTACGTACGGACTGGAGCGGCTGTGCGCTTTTTTGCAAGATGTGGATTCGATCTACGACATCGTATGGGCGCGCGATCCGGAAACGGGGAGGGAAGTGAAGTATGGTGAGGTGCGGCTGACCGATGAGCAGCAGTTCTCCGTGTACAACTTTGAAGCGGCGGATGTGCCGAGCGCGTGGAAGCATTTTGAGCTTTGCGAAGCGGAGTGTAAGAAGCTGATCGACCGATACCACGCTATACGTAAGACCTTGGAGTTAACTCAACCCGCGAACGAGGATAAAATCGATCGCGATTTTTTTGTACGGGAGAAGGTGCGGTTTCCCCTTCTCGGCGCCTATGATCTGTGCCTGAAGTGCTCACATTATTTCAACATCCTCGACGCCCGGGGAGCGATTTCCGTTACTGAACGCGTCGGTGTGATTGCGCGGGTGCGGGCGTTGGCTGTGGGGATCGCCAAGGCGTGGATGGACCAGCAATTCCCGGCTGAAAAAAAGATCGATGACAGTCAATCGCCGGTGGCCAAAGAGAAGAAAGGCAAGCTGGCTCCGGTAGTCACATAGGAACCTCTAGAGGGTCATATTGTAAGTTGAATGCATCGTGAGAATTCCCTGCAGCGCCGGACGAGACGTGTGTGGTGTAGGGGTCCTTCGACTTCGCGGGACGATTCGCTTCGCGTATCGTTCTGCTTCGCTCAGGATGAAAATTTTGGGGGACATGAGGTCCTTCGCTGCGCTCAGGATGACAAGCAATGGTGCGCTCAGGATGACAAGATATAAACCATGGCTGATTTTTTATTAGAGATCGGATGCGAAGAAATTCCGGCGCGGATGATTGACGCCGCGTCTCGCGAACTGCGCGAACGTCTTAGTGCCTTGTTACAGCGCGAGCGCCTGGAACCTGCGGGAGCGGTCTCGCAGCTTGATACGCCGCGCCGGTTGGCCGTTATTGCATCCGGCATTCCTGATTCTCAGTCGGATATCACCGAGCAACTGACTGGGCCCTCTGCGCAGATTGCATATAAGGATGGCCAGCCCACTCCGGCTGCGCATGCTTTTGCCAAGAAAGCCGGGATCGATGTTGCGCAGCTCGAAAAAATTAGCACTCCCAAGGGCGAATACCTGGCAGCCACGGTCACGCGCAAAGGCCGTTCTGCCGCTGAGATTCTTGCCGAGGCTCTTCCTAAAGAAATCTCTACGCTCTACTGGCCGAAGAACATGTACTGGCGCAAGCGCGGAGAACTGTTTGTGCGTCCGGTGCGCTGGCTGGTCGCGATGCTGGATGAGCAGGTTGTCCCGTTGGAATTGTTCGGACTCAAGGCAGGCAAGACTTCGCGTGGACATCGCATAATTTTCGGAGATACCGGCAGTGGAGCGGTTGCCATTTCCAAACCGAGCGCCTTTGTCGAAGCCCTGCGCGGCGCGAAGGTTCTTGGCTCGACTGAGCGGGAGCATGTCATTCGCAAAGCGCTCGATGCGGCCACGCGCACGATCCCGGGCGCTCGCTGGCGGGAAGACAAGCCGTTGGTCGCGACCGTAGTGAATCTGACGGAATTTCCGTCCGCGATTCTTGGCAGCTTCGATCCTGAATTTCTCGATCTGCCCGAAGAAGTGCTGGTCACGGTGATGCGCGACCATCAGAAATATTTCGCCATCGAAGATGCCGGTGGAAAGCTGCTGCCCCACTTTTTGGCGGTGCTCAACACAGCGGGGGATTCGGACGGATTGATCCGCCACGGTAATGAACGCGTCTTACGCGCCCGCTTCAATGATGCCCGATTCTTCTGGCAGACAGACCAGAAACAGACGCTGCGCCAGCGCGTGGATTTGCTGCGGAACGTCACGTTTCAAAAAGATCTGGGCAGCTACTACGAGAAGACGCTGCGGATACAACGCATGGCAAGTTGGCTGGCCGAAACCGTGAAGCAGAGTGGAATGGCGATTCGACCCGGGGTCGTTCACAAAGCTGCGCTCCTCGCCAAGACCGATCTGACTACAGAGCTGGTCAAGGAATTTACCGAACTCCAGGGAATTGTCGGCGGCCTCTATGCGCGAGTGCAGGAACTCGATGAGGATTTAAAGCCCGACGTTCAGTTGGCGGTATCGCGGGCCATCTATGATCACTACAAGCCCGAGTCGATGGAGGACGCGGCTCCGGCAACTCTTGAGGGCGCGGTTTTATCAATCGCCGATAAGGCCGATTCGATCGCGGGAATGTTCGGGCTCGGATTGATCCCGAGCGGATCGAAAGATCCGTTCGCGCTACGGCGCCAGGCGAACGGAATTGTGAAAACTATCGCCGAGCACAAGCTGCCATTCCGTCTCTCAGAGATCATGGGCGATGCGCGGGCTCGATATAAGGGGTCCGAAGCGGAGAAGAAATTTTCGAATGCTGCCTATTCGGAATCTGTCCGCAGTTTTTTCCGTGAGCGGCTGGAATTTTATTTGAAGGATGCGCGAGGCTACGCGTATGACGTCGTCAGCGCTGTGCTTGCGGTGGACTCCGACGATGTTATGGACTCTGCCGCTCGCGCCGAGGCGGTGAGCAAGGTGCGGGGATCGGCGGATTTCGAGTCGATCTCCAGCGCGTTTAAGCGGATGAAGAATATTCTCCGCCAAGCCAAAGAAAAGACTAACGTTATTGCCATGCGTGTGGATGCATCCGGACTGCAGGAAGACTCTGAAAAGCACCTGGCTTCGCTGATCCCGCAGACGGTGGCGAATGTCGAAAAGCTGCGCGGTGTCCGCGACTATGAAGGGGCTTTACTGGAGATCGCAAAATTGCGTCCGGCCATCGACAAGTTTTTTGAAAAAGTCATGGTCATGGTGGAAGACGATAATCTTCGCGCCAATCGTCTGGCCCTGTTGCAGACCGTGGTCAAGGAATTTTCCACCATCGCCGATTTTTCCGAGATCGTGACCGAAGGCACGGAAGCCGCTAAATAGTTTTTCTTGCTATTTGATTATTGCACTCGCTGTAGTCGCGTGATCAGCTTCTGCGCCAGATTCTCCTCCGACTCAGACCACAGCAGTCGTCCGGTTGCGCCGGAGTTCTTTTCCACCTTGGCGGTAAACTCGACCAGTTTCTGTACATTGCTGCGCACGTTTCGATCGGCATCGAAAGTGAGCGCAACTTCCTCGTGCAGAAAAGAAGTATCTAGTCCGAAATCAATTTGAATGTGCCCGGCGTGTTCCGCCGCGCCTTGTTCGAATTCCGTTCCGTGGGCAACCAAGCGAACCAAGGATGGCTGGAGGGACCATCTCTCCGCACCTTCCGGAGGAGCCCATAGATCCCAGTAGGCCTCAAACACGTACGCGTAATCGTCGTGCAGAAAATCCGCGACCTCGGCGACGGCTTCTTCCGGCGGAACTCCGGGACGAAAGCGGCGTTCCAAAATGGTGGGCTCGCTCCAGGAGACAGGCTGAATCGCGGCATAGGTGACGCCATCGCGCACCGCCGAAAATGGGAGTTGACGAAGCACGCTAACCGTTCGCGGCAAAATCTCGGCCTCATCAAAACTGGGAAACCACAAACTCAAGTAAAGCGAATCGCCCATGGAGATATTCTAATGCGGACGCATTCCAAATTCGGACCTTTTCTAAATTGCGGTTGTTCGGGTCGATGGCAGTGCGCGAGCGGCTCCGGTTTTGACGCAGGAAAAACGCCCTGCTACTATGAACTGCGGCGGTAAACACCATCTCACCCAGAAACGTCCCCGTCGTCTAGCCTGGCCTAGGACATCGCCCTTTCACGGCGGTAACACGGGTTCAAATCCCGTCGGGGACGCCAAATAAAGCGCATTCGAGTCATGCTGCTTCATGAAGACCGCCTGTTTCCCGCTGAACCTCGGCAACGAAAGATAGCCAAGACGCTGTATGAACATGTGCGGGCTTTGCCACTGGTTAGTCCTCATGGACATACGCAGGCGGCGTGGTTTGCGCGGAACGAGCCTTTCCCCGACCCGGCAAAACTGTTGGTGCAGCCCGATCATTACATCTTTCGCATGCTTTATAGCCAGGGAGTGTCCCTGGAGGAGCTTGAGATCGGGCAGATGCAACTGCGCGATGCGCGGAAAGTCTGGCGCATCTTTGCGGCCAATTACTACTTGTTTCGTGGTACTCCGACGCGCATGTGGTTGGATTTTGCCTTCCAGGAACTCTTCGGGATGGAGGAGAGGCTCTCGGAGCACACCGCCGATCTTTACTTCGACACGATCTCCGAAAAATTGCAAACGCCGGAGTTTCTGCCGCGGGCGTTGTACGAGCGTTTTCATTTGGAGGCACTGGCGACAACGGATTCTCCGCTCGATTCTCTGGCTGATCACAGGGCTATCCGGGAGTCGAACTGGAAGGCGAGGATTTTGCCTACGTTTCGGCCCGATCCGGTTGTTGATCCAGAATTCGACGGATTTGCCGGAAACATTGCCGAACTGGGTGAGCTGACCGGTGAAGATACCGCGACTTGGACGGGCTATCTGAATGCGCTGCGGGCGGCGCGTGCCCGGTTCCGCGAACTTGGTTGCACGGCAACCGACCACGGGCATCCGAGCGCACAGACTGCGAATCTGTCTGCGGTGGAGGCTGCGGACCTATTCCGCCGAGTGTTGGCTGGCGATGCCGAGTTGCGACAACAGGAATTGTTCCGCGGCCAGATGCTGACTGAGATGGCGCGGATGAGTTTGGACGACGGGTTGGTCATGCAAATTCATCCGGGCAGCGTGCGCAACCACAACCGCAAGTTGTATGAGCGATACGGCCGTGACATTGGTGCGGATATACCGAAGGCGATGAATTATGTGGAGGCGCTGCGCCCGTTGCTCGATCAGTTCGGCAATGAACGCGGGCTTGCGATTATTCTTTTCACGCTGGATGAGTCGACCTACAGCAGGGAACTGGCGCCGCTGGCCGGACATTATCCTTGTCTACGGTTGGGACCACCGTGGTGGTTCAACGACAGTCCGGAGGGGATGATGCGCTTTCGCGAACTCGTGACCGAGACGGCGGGCTTCTACAATACGGTTGGATTCAACGACGATACTCGCGGCTTTCTCTCAATTCCGGCGAGACACGATGTGGCGAGGCGTACGGACTGCGCATACCTGGCCAATTTGGTAGCCGACCATAGGCTGGATGAAGACGAAGCTTTCGAAGTGGCGCATGATCTGGCTTACAGGTTGGTGAAACAGGCGTACCGGCTGTAAGAGAAGGAGCGCGGCGTGGTTTTCGAGACATCTTCAGCTCGCGACATCCTGGCCGATGCGGGATCCTCTCCTGGCGCGCGGTTGAGCCGCGTGCGCTGGACAATCTGCGCCATGCTCTTCATTGCCACGTCGATAAACTACATGGATCGCCAAGTCATTGCGATCCTCAAGCCTACGCTCGAACACAGCATCGGGATGACGGAAGTGGGCTACGGTTACATCGTGGATGCCTTTCAGATCGCCTACGCGATCGGTCTGTTGGCTGCCGGGCGGCTGGTGGATAAAGTCGGCACACGTATTGGGTACATGGTGGTGATGGCCGTCTGGAGTCTTTCGGCGATGGGGCATGCGCTCGCCAATACGGTATTCGAGTTTGGGATTGCGCGATTCTTTCTCGGGCTCGGAGAATCCGGCAACTTTCCCGCAGCCATCAAGACCGTGGCGGAGTGGTTTCCGCAGAGCGAACGCTCCCTGGCTACGGGCATCTTTAATTCTGGAGCGAATGTGGGAGCGATCCTGGCTCCCATTGTCGTGCCATGGGTGACGCTGCGTTTTGGCTGGCACGCGGCCTTTCTCGCCACTGGGGGTTTCAGTGCGCTCTGGATTCTTTGGTGGTACCGAACCTACCGGAAGCCTGCGGACCATGCCTCCATTACTGGCGCTGAATTGCGGCATATCTACCAGGAAGCAGCTGCGCAGATGGGTCCGTCGGCTTCTGAGCCGTGGCTCAAATTGCTTGGCTACCGCCAGACCTGGGCGTTTTCGGTTGCGAAGTTTCTTACCGATCCGATCTGGTGGTTCTATCTCTTCTGGCTGCCGTCATACTTCAGCGCGAAATTTCATCTGGATCTAGCGCATCTGGGGCTGCCGCTGATCATTGTCTATAACGGATCGGTTATTGGAAGCATCGGCGGTGGGTGGCTGCCTGCGCCCTTCCGTCGCATGGGGCTTTCGTCCAATTACGCGCGGCTGGCTGCCATGCTTTTCTGTGCCTGCCTGGTCGTTCCTATTTTTATGGTCACCTACCTCACGTCGGAGTGGGCTGCTATCGCTCTGCTCAGCATCGCGGCGGGCGCACACCAGGGTTGGTCGGCGAATCTTTTCACTACGTCGTCGGATATGTTTCCGCATAGTGCGGTGGGTTCGGTGACAGGTATTGGCGGCATGGCTGGAGCGGCAGGCGGCGCGCTGCTTGCCTTCTACGCAGGCCACATCCTACAAAGGACGCATAGCTATGCGTCGCTTTTTGCGATCGCGGGCAGTGCTTATCTCGCGGCCCTGGCTATTATGTATCTGCTCGCTCCTGGACTGAAGAAAGTGGAGTTTGCTTCGTGAGCCTGTTGTGCGCCAAAGGCAGTCCTGAAACCGATCTTTCTCTCGGAGAGATGAACGATCTGCTGGTTGAGAGCCTGGTTCGGCTTGGAGAACGCAATCGCGTGCTGGCCGTTCCTCCCGACCAGAGTCGCGAACATTCTCGCGCCGGCGACTTAACTCGTTTCGCGTGGCAGCATTATGGCGATAAGCTGCGAGCGATTCTACCTGCGCTCGGCACTCATACTCCGATGCAGCCAGCACAGCTTACGCACATGTTCGGTGATGTGCCGCAGAATTTGTTTCACGTTCACAACTGGAGAACCGATGTTGAGACGCTGGGCGAGGTTCCGGCGGAGTTTATCTACGAACAGTCGGAAGGCAAGCTGAACTATACATGGCCGGCGCAGGTGAACCGGCTCATCGTGAATGGAGGATTCGACCTCATACTTTCCATCGGCCAGGTTGTGCCCCATGAAGTTATCGGCATGGCTAATTACAACAAGAACATTCTGGTCGGAACCGGCGGCCGCGATAGCATTAACCGCAGCCATTATCTGGGCGCGGTCTATGGGATGGAGCGGATTATGGGGCGCGCGGATAATCCGGTGCGCAATGTGCTGAATTATGCGTCCGATCATTTTTTGAAGCACCTGCCCATCGTGTACATGCTCACCGTGATTGGACGCCGCGACGATGGTCGCTTGGCCGTCAGGGGCCTCTTTATCGGCGATGACGTTGAGTGTTTTCACCGGGCGGCTGAACTTAGCCTGAAAGTTAATTTCGAGATACTCGATAAGCCGATTCAAAAAGCGGTCGTGTATCTCAATCCGCAGGAGTTTCGCAGCACGTGGTTGGGGAACAAGGCTATTTATCGAACGCGGATGGCGCTGGCGGACGGCGCGGAACTGATTATCCTTGCGCCGGGCGTTAAAGAATTTGGCGAAGACAAGATGATCGACGGATTGATCCGCAAGTACGGCTATCATGGGACTCCGGCAACGCTGGAAGCGGTGAACGCAAACTCGGATCTGGCGAACGATCTGAGTGCGGCGGCGCACCTTATTCACGGTTCTTCTGAAGGACGATTTACCATTACGTGGTGTCCGGGACACCTCAGTAAGGAAGAGGTAGAGGGTGTCGGCTTCAAATATGGCGATCTGGATGCGATGCTTGGACGGTACGATCCTCAAAAGCTTAGCCACGGCTATAACAACATCGACGGGGAAGAGGTGTTCTATGTCGCTAATCCCGGACTGGGGCTGTGGGCGCATCGAAGCCGGCTCTGAAAAAGAGAAATATGACGAAGAACCTCTTTAGCCTTGCAGGAAAGATCGCAGTCATCACTGGGGGGACAACGGGAATCGGACGCGCCCTGAGCCTCGGTCTTGCCGATGCGGGTGCCGATGTTATTGCTACGGCGCGACGACAGGAGCAGCTCGACGCGACCGCAGCTGCGATCGAGGATCGCGGACGGCAAACTCTGCGCCTGGCTTCGGATGTATGCGATCGAACTTCGTTGGAGCGTTTGTTAGCTGCAGTACTCGAGCGATTCGGGAAGGTTGACATCCTGATCAATTGTGCGGGTAAGACCAAGCGCTCACCCACGCTCACTGCGCCGGAGGAAGAGTGGGCCAGCATCCTGGATACTAATCTCACGGGAACGCTGCGTTCCTGTCAGGTCTTTGGTAAGCCGATGCTGGAACGCGGGTACGGCCGCATCGTCAATATTGCTTCACTGAATAGCTTTGTCGCGCTCACAGAGGTCGCTGCCTATGCGGCCAGCAAGGCTGGCGTTGTCTCGTTAACGCGTTCGCTTGCGGTGGAGTGGTCGAAGAAGGGCGTTACGGTGAATGCTATCGCTCCCGGCGTTTTCCGTACCGACTTGAATGCTGGCCTGCTCGATGGCACTCCGCGCGGCCAGGAATTGCTGATGCGCACACCCATGGGCCGCTTTGGCAAGACTGAAGAGCTGATTGGAGCTGCGATTTATCTTGCGTCCGATGCGGCTTCTTTTATGACCGGAGAGACTCTGGTTGTCGATGGCGGTTTCTTGGCCAGCGGCGTCAATCAGTAACGCTAAACGGCAGATCCTCTGCAGTTCTGATTGCTGCAACCCCAAGGCTTGGTCCACAGGGGGCACAGAGGACACGGGGAATGTCCACAGGGGAAACCTTCGGCGAAAGGTAGGAAATTTGGGCACTACCTTCTACCGGCTTGAGAAGCTGTAGACCGTGACGGTGTGATAGCGCTGACCTGGCTTCAACTCGGTCGTGGGGAAAGCTGGATGATTCGGAGAGTCAGGGAAGTGCTGCGTCTCCAGACACAAAGCCGCGTGTATATTTTCAGGCTTTCCTCTTTTGCCTAGGACGGAGCCGTCGAGGAAGTTCCCCGTGTAGAACTGGATTCCTGGCTGATCGGTTAACACTTTCAGGACTCGTCCGCTGCTCGGGTCGTAGACTTCGGCAGCTTCTGCTAATTTCCCGGTTTTGTTATCGAGAACCCAGTTGTGGTCATAGCCGTGGCCGAGATTGATCTGCTCGTTGTCCGCGGCAATCCGCGCCCCGACGGCGGTCGCTTTGCGAAAATCGAAGGGCGTGGAATCCACGGGCTTCAATTCGCCAGTGGGAATCAGTCCGGCATCTACCGGCGTGAAGCGCGATGCGTGCAGAGTGAGCTCATGTTTCAAAATGTCGCCCTGCCCGGCGAGGTTGAAGTAAGCGTGATTGGTTAAATTGAGGACGGTATCTTTGTCGGTCGTCGCCAAATATTCAATTCGCAAATCGCCTTTTACCAATGTGTAGCGGACCGTGGTGGTCAAGTTGCCGGGAAATCCGGCGTCGCCGTCTTTGCTTAGGTAAGTGAGTTCCACGCCATCCGCGATTGGTTTTGCTTTCCAGACAACGTTGTTGAAGCCGTGGTTGCCGCCGTGCAGAGTATTTTCGCCGTTATTCTTAGGCAACGAATATTTCTGGCCATCCAGCGTAAAAGTGGCGTGAGCGATACGGTTTGCGTAGCGTCCGATGATGGCGCCAAAGAACGCATTGGACGAGCCATTAAAGTTGGCGACGTAGCCGTCAAGATCGTCGAAGCCGAGCACCACGTCGGCTGATTTACCGTCGCGGTCGGGCGTTTTCATGGACACGAGGATGCCGCCGTAGGTTGCGATCTGAGCTTCGAACGCGCCGTCGCTCAAGGTGTAAATTTCGACCGGAGTTCCATCCGGCATTTTTCCAAATGGCTGGCTGGTCACTTTGGTCTTTGCCTCCACGGTCATGGAAAACATAGCTACCGACAATCCGCCGATCGCGATCGCTTGCAGAAGTTTCACAACGCTCATACCTGCTCCTGATTTCATGTTTCTAATGTTTCTGGCCCGCGACAGACTCCGCCACCGAAATTAATGTTGGCAGAATATCTCCCAGACCGTCGTGGCCGGGCTGGCCCAAAGTGAAATACAGCTTGCTATATAAAGGATACAGACGGTCATAAGTATCTTGCGCCGATTTTTCCGGTAAAAACGTTCGGTGCGTGGGACAAATCCTATCCTGCGCTTCTTCAAGAGTCTTGAAAGTGCCCGCTGCCAGAAAAGCAAAGATAGCAGAACCCAGGCTGAGCACGCTCTTCGCCGGAACAAGGACCGGACGTCCGAGCACATTGGCATATACCTGATTCAGAGCGTCGTTTTTCTGGGGAATCCCGCCGGCATTGATCACGCGCTTGATGTGTACGCCGTGCCCGGCCATGCGGTCGAGGATGACTCGGGTATGAAAAGCCGTCCCTTCAATGGCGGCAAAAAGTTCGTCCTGCGCCGTGCTCTGGAGATTCCATCCGAGCGTAACACCACGCAGGTTGGGATTGACCAGCACGGTGCGGTCGCCATTATCCCAGGTCATGCGCAGCAAGCCGGTTTGTCCCGCTCGATATTTCTCGAGTCCCTGACTCAGCGTTTTTACATCCGTGCCTGCGCGGGTAGCGATGGCGCTGAATAAATCTCCCGCGGCGGAGAGGCCGGCTTCGATTCCGGTACGGTGCGGATGCACGCTGCCTTGCACGACGCCGCAAACGCCCGGAACCAGATTCACCGACGGAGTGATTCCGATGACGCAAGACGCAGTGCCGACGACGTTGACGATGTCGTCGGTGCGGCATCCTGCGCCGATCGCGTCCCAATGCGCGTCAAAGGCTCCGACTGGAATCGGTATTCCTGCCTTGAGGCCGAGCTTTTCTGCCCATGTCCCCGATAATGTGCCCGCGATTTGATCCGAGGTCGCGTATTCACCATCTAACCTCTCACGGATTCCCTTCAACAGAGGGTCTACCTTCTCAAGGAAACTTTCGGGCGGAAGGCCGCCCAGTTGGCGGTTCCACAGCCATTTGTGTCCCATGGCGCAAACGCTGCGCTTTACTTTTCGCGGATCGGTAATGCCACAGAGCGTGGCTGCAACCATGTCGCAATGTTCGAAGGCCGAGACGAACTCTGTACGTCTTTCGGGATTGTGGCGGAGCCAATGCAGCAGCTTGGAGAATCCCCACTCTGACGAGTAGACGCCGCCGCACCATTGAATGGCCTCGAGTCCCTCGCGCCGCGCCGCGTTGGTGATCTCGGCAGCTTCTCCCTTGGCGCGGTGATCGCACCAGAGGTAATACTCTCCGAGCGGTTGCATGTTCTTGCCGACGAAAACGACTGATGATCCGGTGGTGTCGAGCGCGATGGCTTGGACGTCATTGCCGCTGACACCGGTTTTACTCAGAACTTCGCGCGTGGCTGCTACCAGGGCCTGCATGTGATCGTCATGCGACTGGGTGGCGTATTCCGGATCTTCGCGTTTGCGGTGCAGAGGATATTCGTGGACAGCCGATGCCAGCAGTCCTCGTTCACTGTCTACGAGAGAGACGCGGACGCTCAGAGTGCCAAAGTCCACGCCGGCAACGATCGCCATCAGCAGGCTCCGTTGTCACGGCCGTGCCAGTACATGTCCCAGCCCAGATAGCGAGTGGTGGCCTCATGCACTGCCGACGCCACCATCCCGGAATTCGAGAAGAGGTTCGCGGCGACGTGGTGCTCGAATCCATTTTCACAGATGTAGCGCAGCAACTTCTGCATGTGCGCAATCTCAACCACCCCCGCGCCGCCGAAGGTGTTCAGTGGATCGTCGGTGAATCGTCCCTGGCCCACGTATCCGCGCATCTTCCCGGCAGTGTCGTCGGTCGAAAAGCGAGCGAAGCTCATCGGTTCCGGCTTGATGAGACCGACGCAGGTGCCGTAGGTATTCTCCTTGCCTACTGTTCCGGCGATGATTTCCTGGAAGTCCATCTTCACCGAGCGGAAGAAATGTTTGGGCAGGTTCGAGCAGTGGAAGCAGACCGCCTTGTTCGGGTCGGCGCCGTAGTTATTATTCCAATCGAGAAGAGCTGATGGCGTCCCGGAAGCCAGTTGTAGAGCGTGCATTCCGAGCACTCCGCAGATATCAACTTCGCACGCGCTCGAGAGCAGTTCATTACTCATCATGCTCATGACCGTGCAGGGCACGACGCCAAGATTTTCTTCTATCGAAGTCCAGCACTGCACTGCGCTGATCGTTACCTCGGTGGATGCCATCCACTGATCGACGACGGCTCCCAGTTTCGCCATTTTCATCAGGGCTGCGGCGGGTACGCTGCTTGCGTCCACGTATTTGTTGATGGCGGCGAGCTTGGCTTGAGCGTGATCGTCATTGTCTTTCATGCGTTCGATGCGACCCAGCACTTCCGATAGATCCAGCGTCTCGATCGAGATGCCATGCGCTTCCAGTATCTTCTCGCTATAGCGAACGGTGTTGAACGCCGTTGGACGCGCGCCGATCGCGCCCACGCGCAGGTTGCGAAATCCGTCGACGACGCGGCAGACCGCGGCGAACCACTCGAGGTCCCTGGCAAACTCAGCCGAGTCGGGACTCTCGGTGTGCAAGCTGGTAATCGAATAGGGAATGCCGTATTGCCGGAGGTTGTTGCAGGCCGACATCTTTCCGCAAAAGCTATCGCGGCGGAAAGCGATTGTCATTTTTGTGGGGTCGTCGGGTGTGGCCTGAACCAGCACCGGCACGTGTAAATCGGCCAGGCGCAAGGTGTCCGCGATCGCCCGCTCTTCGCCGAAGTTCGGCAGGGTCACGATGATTCCGTCGATCCGCTCGCGGTTGCGTTTGAAGAGTTCGGCGCAACGTCGCGATTCTTCGCGCGTTTCCACCGCTCCGTACTTGCTCTCTTCGGGAGTGAGCGCAACTACTTCGATGCCGGCCGCCTGCAACACTCGGAGCATCTCTTCGCGTCCACTCTTCGCCAGATGATCGGGGAAGAAACCCCGATTGCCCACGATCAATCCCATTGTCATTTTCTTCGCAGGCATAAGCTCCTCAGAAAAGGCACCTAATCAAAACACATACGGACAGCGCCGCGCCGCGCTTTACGACTGTCGCCGCGGCGCGAATTTAATACAGTAAATAAGACCAAAAGCGAGCAGCGCCGCTCCCCACCAGACACTCGCATGTAAGTTGAAAAGCACGACGCCCGGATTTGCCGGCGGATAGATCAGCTGGTAAATCCCTTCACCCAAAATCAGCGCGCCATTTACGGCCAGCGATATACCAATGAAGAACCAGATTGAAATCATGCTGCCTGCCTCCACCAGAAAGTCTGGCCTGCCAGAAAATCCTTACCAGAAAATAATGTTGAGTATGAAGAAAACAACCGTCACGACCCCTGCCCAGAAAAGTGGCTTCCGGTACAGCGGCACGTTTCCAATTGAGGGGACCGCCGTAAGTCCATAGACCAAGCCAGTCAACTGGCTGTCGGGCGTTGGTTTTGTCGCCATGCTCACGGTCACCGTCACGACAACGCAAACCACAAAGGACCACAGCGCCTGAAACATATCCTGAGCCAGACCCTTTGCGTGGGGCGACAAGGCCACATACCGCAGCGCTGTCGGATCGAGCTTCACCCAGGTCCACATACCGATTGAAGAAAGGGTCCCACACAGCAGTCCCCAGAATCCGCCAGCGCCGGTCGCGCGTTTCCACAACATGCCGAGTACGACTGTGCCGAACAATGGAGCGATGAAGAAACTGAACAGGGCCTGCACGTAGTCCATGATGCTGGCGAACTGCATCACGAGGTACGCTGTCCCAACACTAATCAGGACGCCGATGATCGTGGTCCAGCGGCCCATGTTCACATAATGATGGTCACTGCCTTTGCTGTTGATCAGCGGACGATAAATGTCATACGTCCACACGGTCGTGAACGCGCTGACATTTCCTGCCATGCCGGACATGAAGCCCGCAATCAGTGCCGTCACTCCGAGGCCTAGCAACCCAGGGCCACAATAGCGTGCGAGCATCAGTGGCAGAACATCGTTGAAGCTGTGGCCGCCGGTGACCGCAGCGACTGATTCTGGAACCAGTTTTCCTGGCAGGACGGCCAGTCCCAGCAACCCAGGCAGGATTACGATGATGGGGACAAACATCTTGAATGCGGCGCCGATGATGGGCGCCATTTGCGCGCTGCGAATATCTTTTGCGGCCAGAATTCGCTGCACGACCAGGAAATCTGTCGTCCAGTAGCCCATCGAGAGAATCGCGCCCAAGCCAAAGACGATGCCGACCCAATTGATCCCCATGGGATTGTTGGAGAATGATCCCAGTCCAGACCAGAGATGGACGTACTGATCCGAGGCGCGCTGGGCTATCTGCAATTTAAGGTTGGTCCAACCGCCCGCTTCGTACAACCCTAGAATCGGAATCAGCAGAGCGCCGGCCCAGATGAGAAAGAATTGCAGTACCTCATTAAAGATGGCGGAGCGTAGACCGCCCAACGTGACATAGATTGCCACTGTTAGCGATGATACCCAGATGCTGAAATTAATGTCCCATCCCAGTACGATCTGCATGACCTTGGCCATGGCGAACATGTTGACGCCGCTCATCAGGACCGTCATGAAAGCGAATGAAACGGCGGAGAGAGCGCGGCTCGGTTCTCCGAAACGCAACTTCAAATATCCTGGGACGGAGTGCGTCTTGGAAATGTAGTAGAACGGCATCATCACCAGCGCCAGAAAAAGCATGGCAGGAATGGCGCCGATCCAATACCAGTGCGTCGCCAGAATGCCGTACTGGTAGGCCGATCCCGCCCATCCCATCAGTTCGAGAGCGCCAAGATTGGCGGAGAGAAAACTGAGACCGGCCACCCACGCCGTCATCTCGCGTCCGGCCATGAAGAAGTCTTCGCCGGTGTTCGCTCGTCCCTTCAAGTACCAACCGATGGAGAGAACCAGGGCAAAATAGAAGACCACGATAACAATGTCGACGGGAGCAAGACGCACCAGCCGGGTTGGCACTTCCATGGCGAACAATAGCGTCATTTCTTGTCCTTATTAGTAGTGTTACTGGCCTGTCCGTAATAAGCGTTCTTGCCGTGTTTCCGAAGATGATGTTTGTCGTGCAGCGCGCTTCCAACCGGTTCGGCAGCGGCATTGATGCCCAGGGTTAGATAAGCCATCCGCGCGATCGCCTCCAGAATAACCGCGTTTTCAGCAGCGGCCCAAGCATCCTTGCCCCAGGCAAAAGGCCCGTGATTCGCCACCAGCACTCCTGGAGTTGCCGCCGGATTCATTTGCCGCAAGCTGCGGACGATGGCATGTCCCGTATTCTCCTCGTACTCCCCGGCAATCTCCACATCGTTCAACGCCGAAGTCACCGGCACTTCGCCGTGGAAATAATCCGCGTGCGTGGTGCCGAAGCAGGGAATCGGCCGCCGAGCCTGCGCCCATGCAGTCGCATACTCCGAGTGGGTGTGTGCTACGCCACCGATTTCCGAAAATTCGTTATACAACACCAGGTGGGTGGCGAGGTCTGAGGAGGGCCGCAACTTGCCCTCGACGACTTTGCCGCTCAGATCCGTCACAACCAGGTCCTCCGGTTTCATCTCGTCGTAAGGGACGCCGCTGGGTTTAATTACGACTAATCCCTCTTCGCGCGAGATGCCGCTGGCATTTCCGAACGTGTATAGCACCAGACCTCTTCGCACCAGTTCCAGGTTGGCCACTAAAACTTGTTCCCGCAAACCTTGCAGCATGACTTCGTCCTGTTGCCCCAGTCGTCCTATCGCCTCAGAGCCGCCAGCGGTCGTATGGTAATCGTTTACTGAGAATCAACGTAATCTAGTGTGTTTCCGTGGTGACCGTCAACCGGAATTTTCTCATTGCAGGAACCTGTCGCAAGTACATTCCTCGATCCGCGGATTGACGGAGCGCTATGCTGTCCGCTGTCCTATCCCCTTACGGGGCTTTATCTCTTGCTTCCTGAGTTGGACCGTCGCGGTCGAGCGCCGGAGGACAAGGCTTGTATTTAAGTGATATTCGCTCCGCTCCTTCGAAGGCGTATCCCGTTGTACCTCGCTCAACAGGGCTTCGAATGCGATCCTGGCCAGTTCCGCTTGCGACATCTGAACGGTTGTCAGCGGAGGGATGGTGAACTCAGCCAAGCGGATATCGTCGAAGCCGATTACAGAGAGGTCGTCCGGTATTTTCATATCCCTGTCGTAGGCTTCCCGCATAACTCCGATCGCGGTCATGTCGTTGGAGCACAGCACGGCGGTCGGCCGGTAACTCAAACTGTCGAATTCCGCCAAGGCGTGCATTCCGCCCTCCATGCGGTGATTGCCTTCCACGATCAGGTCGGCAGAAAGTCCGATTTCCGTCATCGAAGTTACGAACGCAGATCTTCTCGCGATGGCCGATTTTAACTGTGTAGGGCCGGAAATAAACGCGATACGAGTATGCCGAAGCGCGGCTAAATGCTGCACGGCTTGTCGAATTCCGTTCAAATAATCGATTCGGATGTTAACGATTCCCGGAGCGTTTGGCCCCACATCGACGAACACGAGCGGAACCTTTCGGTACCGCAGATGATCGAGCAGGGCGTCCTCCATACCAAACGTCAGGATGGCCACTCCATCCACCCGGCGTTCGATCATGCGGCGGACCGAAGACTCCATGCGTTTCGGATCATGCACGGTCGAGGTCAGCAAGATCTCGTAATTGTTCTCGACCGCCAGATTCTCAAATGTCTGCACCAGTTCCGGGAAAAATGGGTTGGTGATCTCAGACACGACGAGCCCGAAGATGCGGCTCCGTCCCGAAACCAGCGATCGAGCTTGCGTGTTTGGATAGTAGCCCACTTGGTCGATTACCTTCCAGACTCGCTTGGCGAGTTGGGGGTCGACCGTGGGAAGGCGATTGATTGTTCGGGATACCGTGGCGGTCGAAACCCTCGCCCGGCGAGCGATTTCACGGATATCCATTGGAGTGTGTTTGGAAACCATGTCCGTTAAGAAGAGCGGAGTGTACCATTTACGAAAGCGCTGCGCGGGCAAATTCAGGGGATTGTGCGACACCAAGGCCACGCCGCGATGTGCCGTGAGACTAACGGTCCGAGGTGTACAAAGCAGGGTTGGAAAGTGGACGATCTTTGCTAGGTTGCTTCGCTATGCGTTCGTTCACCTCCAATATTCAGCTACTGCAGAGTTTGCGGTTTCGGTTCTTTTTTCTCCTCTGGGGCTGGCTTCTGTTGCTGTTGCGGGCGATTCTGTGGCGCTGGTCTGGGCTGAGGTGTCGGTCTGGGTTGAGGAGCGGGCCTCGGCTGAGGAGCAGGCTTCGGTTGAGGAGCGGGTTTTGGCTGTGGCGAAGGCCTGGGTGTTGAAGGTCGACCGCCGCCTGGATTTTCCGGTTTTGGTTGTGGCTTGGGCCTTGGCTCCGGCTTTGTGCCGGGTGTTGAAGGTCGGCCACCACTCGGATTCTCTGGTTTTGGTTGTGGCTTGGGCCTTGGCTCCGGCTTTGTGCCAGGTGTTGAAGGTCGGCCACCACTCGGATTCTCTGGTTTTGGTTGTGGCTTGGGCCTTGGCTCCGGCTTTGTGCCAGGTGTTGAAGGTCGACCACCGCCCGGCCTTTCCGGCTTCGGTGTACCGGGTTTTGAAGGCCGGCCACCACCCGGATTTCCAGGTTTTGGTGGCGGTGTCGGTCTTGGAGTTGGCTTCGGTGCCGGCGTCGGCCGGGGTTTATTCGGCGGAGGTCTGTGCCCCGGCGGATTCGATGGTGAGTATGGCGGACGATGTGCAGGCGGACGCTGCTGATAGGGCGGACGATAATTTGGCGGACGGTAGTGCCAATTACCTCCATAGCCAGGACGGCCATAATACGGTACCGGTCGCGGACGGTACCACACATTCGGCGGACGATACGGATTTCCCCATCCTCCCCAGACGGCGTGGTTGTAATAGGCGCGGCGAGAACTCCAGTTCCATCCCCACCCGCTCCATCCCCACGGCTGGTTATTGGTGATCAGCGCTCCGATCGCGATCCCAGCGCCGAAACTGATCAGCGAAGTCGCGACCGAGTTTGTGGGCTGGACATAAACGACGGTTGGATTATATTGCGGCACGTACACGACTTGCGGATTGGCCGGCTCAATTACATATATCGTCTGACCGGCGGGTTGCTGGACTGCCACTACCTGTTGGGAATTGCTGCGCAACGCGCCCGAGGCATAGGCCTGAGCGCGCAGCCGCTGAATCGAGGCTGCGACCGACGACTGATCCGCATTAAATGCATCACCGATGGCGGCGTAATCGTCAACGTTCTCCGCCATCATATCCAGCACTGTCGGAAAATTTACCAGCGCGATAAACGCAGGATCGAATCCAGCCTGCTGCGCCGCATCCGTAAGCGCCGTGCCCGTGAGTCCGGGGTTGTTCTGCAACCAGTTCGAGACATCCAGAATTTCCTGCGGATTGGTTGAGGCCGTGGTGATCTGAGACAGAAGGGTATCGGGATAGAGCGCGACTGGAGCAAGCAGCTGATCGAGCTGCGCAGCCGTGGGCGGCGGCGGGGGAGCATCCTGCGCCGCGAGGAACGGGCCGAACTCCTGCGAAAGAACAAACGAGATTAGCAGCACTACTGCCGTAAATACTGGTTTCTGCCTCATACATCTCTCCGAGTGTTATTTAGACCAGTGTCATTTGCTCGCAGTGTTACTTCGACTTGTTAACCGGAGATCTCTTATTCAGTTCAGACAGCAACAATTTCGCCTCTGGCGGCGCGGGTACTGCACCCTTAAACACGATGGCACCTGCACCCACTTCTTTACCGTATAAGTTTTTATTGGCGTCGTTGTCGGGACGAAGGGTTGAGCCGGCTAAAGAAATTCCGGCGAACAGTCCGCGAGCGCGAGAATAGGAAAGAATCTCGGCTTGCATTGTTACGTCGGTTTCGGCCGACGCGTTTCGTCCGACCGGCCCGGCTGCAGCGGAAGCATCTCCACCCAGCTTGACCTTGCTGGAGAGAATGCTCTTGGCCGATTTAGGGCTCATCAGCAGGAGCACGAAATCGGTTGCCTGACCGCCGAGTTGGAGGCCAAAGCTGCCGCCCTCCAGCGCCATCATGGTTGGCGCACCCCAGTGGCCTCTAAAACTTTGCCCACCACGGCAGGTCATAACACCACGGCCATAACTGCCGCCAACTCCGATCGCAAATTTGATCACGGAAGGTAAAACCACAACACAATCTGCCTTATCAAGAACGCTCTGCGGGATGTTGTCGGGAATATTCAAAATTTCCTGCACTACAGTTCCGGCATTCGTTACGCGCTCCTGTTCCTTTTTTTGCCCAAAAGCGGTCGAGGCCATCAGGGTCAGCAGTACTATCCCAAAGAAAAGTTTCTTCATCTTGCACTCCTCATCGAAATGGTTTAACAATCCGCAATGGAATTCGACACTCTTCAGCACGGGTTGTCAACTAAGATTCCTGTTGGATCGGAGCTTTTTTGAAAGACGCATTTCTGATCTGCTTCCAAAAGTCGTCACTGATATCGGAGGTTACGGCATGGACAGAGTCGTGTCTCCATCATTTGTGCTCCACGGTGTTTCGCAGGTCATGCGAGACGGGGCAAGACCCGTTCTCTGCTGGAAATTATCAGCGGCTTGGCCGGTAATCGTAAACGGGGCGAAGCCGTGTCACCCCATGAGCGGTATCCCACAAGCGATATCAGTAACGGGGGATGGACTTCTGTAGAATCGGGAGTCGCATGTCATTCCATTTGGCTCAGGTGCCTACGGCTCTCACGGGACTGATAATGGGAGGTGGTGGTGGGTTCTAGCAACGATTTCGATCTTTTGGTGATCGGCTGTGGTCCTGCGGGAGAAAAGGCTGCTGCGCAAGCTGCTTATTTTGATAAGCGCGTCGCCATCATCGAATGCGAGGATTTTGTCGGTGGAAGCTGCATCAATACCGGCACGGTCCCCAGCAAGACGCTTCGTGAATCGGCACTTTATTTTTCTGGGCTCAAGCAGCGAGGTTTGTACGGCATCGACTATTCACTGAAGGAGAACCTGAGCGTCAATGACTTCATGCACCACGAGCGTGAGGTGGTTGAAATGGAGCGCCAGCGCATCCTGAAAAATCTCGCTTTGCATCATATTGAGCTCATCCATGGCCGAGCCTCTTTCGAAGATGCTCACACTGTTTCCGTTTCCGGCGCAGATGGAATACGGCAGTTGCGGGGCGATGTGATTCTCATCTGCACCGGTAGCAAGCCGAACCGCCCATCGGAGATCGCTTTCGACGACGTGCGGGTATTTGACTCAGATACGTTCCTGCGGATGGATCACATCCCAAGAACGCTAGCGGTCATTGGCGGCGGCGTCATTGGCTGTGAGTATGCGTCGATCTTTGTTGCGCTTGGAGTACAGGTCACGCTGGTGGATGGCAGGGACCGCTTGCTACCGTTTCTTGATATGGAGATTTCCGAGAGACTTCGTGTGCGGCTTGCTGCGCTTGGGATGAAGTTTTGGTTCCAGGAACGCCCCATGAAGGTGGAAACCACCGAGTCCCATGTGAACCTGGTGATGAAGAGTGGCAAGACGTTGCAAGCAGAATCGGTTCTATTCGCCGCCGGACGCAGGGGCGCGGTCGAGGGACTATCCCTGCAGAAGGCAGGGCTGGCCATCAACGATCATGGATATATATCCGTGGACGAAAATTATCGGACCACGGTGCCGAATATCTACGCGGCGGGCGACGTGATTGGATTTCCAGCGCTGGCTTCGACATCGATGGAGCAGGGCCGTGTCGCTGTGTGCCACGCGTTTGGTTTCCGATACAAGCAGCGACTTTCGCCAATGCTGCCGCTGGGGATCTATACGATTCCGGAAATCTCCGCGGCAGGCGAGACTGAAGAATCATGTAAAGAGAAAAAGATCGACTACTGCGTCGGACGCGCTCTTTATGCCAATAATGCGCGTGGTCACATCACCGGCGATACTTCGGGAATGCTGAAACTCATATTTGCGCGCACCGACAAGAGACTTCTCGGAGTCAGCATCATCGGTGAAAATGCCACCGAGTTGATTCACATCGGAATGATGGCTCTTGATCACAATCTCACAATTGATGAGTTTATCGGGCAGGTCTTCAACTACCCAACGCTTAGCGAGACCTATAAATATGCTGCGTACGAAGGGTTGGGTAATCTGGCTGGTCACAAGGTCCGCGAGGGCTAGTGCTTTATCCGTGTGCCCATCCCAGAACGGACACGACATGCCGCACGATCACTTGTTCTTCGTTGGTCTCGATGATGCGCACCTTTACGCGGCCTGCGGAGTGTGAAATCACCGCAGCGTTTGCTGCATTGAGTTGGGCATCCACTTGAATCCCCAGAAACTCCAGGCTCCCGCAGATTTGTTGGCGGACCAGGGGCGCGTGCTCTCCGATTCCTCCGGCAAAGACGAGGATGTCTAGGCCGCCAAGAACCGCAGCATAGGCGCCAATATACTTCTTCACCCGGTAGCAGAACAGGTCCACGGCTTCTGCAGCCTGAGTATCCTGTGGAATCTTGTCCAGCAGGGCCCGCATATCGCCGGATGTACCTGAAACTCCAAGCAGACCCGACTCCTTATTAAGGAGGGTCGTCATTTCTTCGGCGGACATCTTATTGTTCTGGCGCAGGTAGAGCAGCGCTCCTGGATCGACATCGCCGGAACGGGTAGACATAACCAGACCTTCGAGGGGGGTGAAACCCATGGACGTGTCGATGCTTTTGCCGTTTTTCAGTGCGGCGATGCTGGCGCCGCTACCGAGGTGTGCGATGATGACACGGCCGTTTGCCAGCCTTTCTTCGAGTGTTCGCAGCTCTCCGATTATGTACTCGTAGGAAAGACCGTGAAAGCCATAGCGAAGAATCCCCTGATGGTAGAGGCGCCGGGGCAAGGCATACATGCGCGCTACTCTTGGAAGAGAACGATGAAACGCCGTGTCGAAACACGCGACCTGGGGAAGATCGGGGAACTTTCCGGCAATGAATTTGATTCCCTGGATTGCCGCTGGCATATGATCGGGGTCGAGTGGAATCAGTTGCTCGATCGCTGTCATGAATTCTGGAGTGATCTGCTGTGGATCCTTATACAAAGGACCACCCTGTACCAGCCGGTGGCCCACAGCTGCCAGTCGAGCAAGGAATCCGTGTTCGCCTAGCCACCCTAGCATCGCCTCTAGCGGAGCAGCTACCTCTTTGGGATCGAAGAGGGAAACGAGTAAGGTGGTCCCACTCGGATCGGTAATCTTCAAACGGCTGGCGGGTGATCGGGCATCGGTCGTTGAATCGATGGCTATCGAGAGCAGAAGTTGCTCGCCATCTCCTCCTTCATGGCTTGCGGCTGCCCGAGCCCCAATATCATTGTTCTTATTATTTATGCCATACAGGGCGGCCTTCAACGTGGAAGACCCTCTGTTCATCGTCAAGACACGCTTTTGAAGGGAATCCATCACATTGTTTCCTCCGCATTATTGGGAGGAGGCCCCATTTCCCAGTTGTTGCAGGTTCGTTTCTACCCTGGCTACTTCTCGACCGTATCTGTGATCACTTTGGGCCAGCTTGCGGAGAATGGTCAAGGCCTCTTGATAATAGGCACGGGCTTCTTCTGTCTTGTTCTGGCCTCCATCTACGAACCCGAGGATGTTCAGCGTCGTTGCCACATTTGGCAGGTAGGTGTCTGGATCGTGCTGCGCCAACTGACGGTTGATCTTCAGACTCGCCTCGAAATGCTCACGCGCTTCGTCCATCCGCTTCTGTCGAAAATCCAGACTGCCCAAGTCGGTTAGAACCAGCGCCATGCCGGGCAGATACAAGTTCGGATCTTGCTGGGTTGGTTGATCGTATATTTTCAACGCTTCCTCATAATGCTGGCGGGCTTCATCAGGCTGGCTCTGGAGTTGATCCACGTTCCCTAAGTTGTTCAGGGTGGTTGCCAGACCGAGGCGATACGTATCCGGATTTTTTTGCGTCAACGCCCGGCGGATCTTGAGAGCTTCCTCGAAGTGCTGACGAGCTTCGTCCATTCGTTTTTGACGGAAATCCAGATGACCCAGGTTGTTGAGAGTTGTCGCTAAGTAGGGTAGGTAGGCGTCCGGATTTTGTTGTGCCTGCACCCGGCGAATCTTCAGAGCCTCCTCAAGGTGCTGGCGGGCCTCGTCGGTTCGCTGCTGCTCGGTTGTAAAACCATCCTGGTTCTTCGCCTCCGTTGCTGCGTCTTGACTCGTGAGCCCAGCCGCCAGCGCCTCATGCGCATAGGGATTGTTCTCGACTGCCAGCGAGTGCGACCACAGGTGGTAATCGCTGTCCCAATAACTCATTTGGCGAAAGGTGACGAATCCCAACGCGACGAAAACGCACAATGCCGGAGCTAACTGCCACATCCTGCCGATTCCTTTGGCCGCAGCTAAATCGGCAAGCCCGAAAGCAATCATCACGAAAATCCCGATCAGCGGCACATAGGCATAGCGATCGGCCATGGGAGCGTCTCCGACCTGAACGAGGCCGATAACCGGAACCAGCGTGCCAAGGAACCAAAACCATCCCACCGGCAAATAGCGCCTGCGGCGATAGATAACGACCAGTGCGGTGATGGCAACCACGACCAGCGTGGAGAGAATCCACTGCCAGGCGGGGAGGACAATCGCGGTGTGGTTATAGAACGCGAGATGAGCCGGCCAAAGCATCTTCCACAGGTACAACCCATAGGACGCAGCCGCGTTCTCAATTCGAACGGAGAGCGGGAATTCTCCGAAGGTACGCACAGCTGATCGCTGTGCCTTGACAGTGATCCACGCGCTTGCTGCCGAGAGAAAGAGCAGCGGGACTTTCTCCAGCAGTAGCCTTGAGACTGACTGCCGCGGCGTGCCATTCAAGGTCGATGGGTCACTCGGAGCTCCATCAATCGACACTCTATCAAGCGGCCAATAATCCAGCAGCAACAAGACAAAAGGCAGCGTGATGACCATCGGCTTGGCCATGAGTCCGAGTGAAAAAAGCGCGGCTACGAGAAGGTATCGCCGCCAATCCGGTTTTTGCGCGTATCGGACGTATGCGCCGATGGCCAGGAAAAAGAAAAGCGTGCTGAGGACGTTCTTACGCTCCGCCACCCAAGCCACCGACTCAACGTTGATCGGATGCAGCGCGAACAGCGCTGCCACCAGCAAGCTCGGCCCCACGCGCTTTGTGACCCACACCAGGAGCAGAAATAGCAGCGCCGCGTTGAGAGAGTGGATTAGCACGCTATCCAAATGGTGACCGGCTGGGCTCAGTCCAAAGAGTTGGTAGTCGAGAGCGTGCGAAAGCCAGGTCAGCGGATGCCAGTTCGCGGCATCGGTGGACGTGAAGGCCCACCGGATTGTGCTCCAGGTCAAACCGTTATGGATATGCGGGTTTGCAGTCACGTAATCGTGATCGTCGGTGACGATGAACGAATGTCCAATTACAGGACTGTAGAGCGCGATGGTCGCGGCGGCGAGCAGAATACAGAGAAGCGCAATCAGGGTCTTGCCGCTGAGGAATGGACCCTTCTTCGAGGATGCCTTCGTGCCAAGCTTGTTGCGGCTTTGTGGACGTGGTTTCGCGAGAGTTTGGGCCCGGCTCATTTCGTTACCTGGATTGTACACAGCGCCCGTACTGTCCCACCGTGGCCCCGCTCAGGATTTACTCTACTCTCGGGAATTGAGATCTTTTGGGAAAGCTGCCCCCAGACGCCACAGCCGAATGGCGTTCTGGGGGAGCGGATGGCGCGATCCTAATGCAGTACAGCCCGGTGAAGAGCAGCCTCCGCTACTGCGATTCGCATCTTCTATGGGCGAAGAAAGGTGAAGACGTCATCTACAGTATTGATTGCAAAGACGCCAGCTCCGGATCCGACGGAAACACTAGCGAGTCCGGCTGCAACGTTAACGAAGGCTTCTCTGCTGGAGTCAAAGCGAAAGATAGTGTCGGTGCCTTACTTTGGCCTTTTAGGAACCTTGCCTTTCGTGGAAACCGCTAACTGGTGAAAAATCGCCATTTCACTCAGTGACTCCCAAGCCGATGAAACACGGCCAAAAAGCATGTCCGCTATGCGGTGAAAACATCGAGAAGACGGCAAAAGGCGGCAGTCGCATGTACTCGTGCCAGAACTGTGGAGCAACGATAAACAAATCGCTTACCTGCGACCGCTGCGGCACGAAACGAGTGTGGCAAGGCAAGAAGGGAGCGGCTTGCAGCGGCTGCGGCACGCCGTACACTCCGTAACTGTTGAAATATCGCCATTACACCAACTACAGGTCGTTAGTGGTCGATTGGTGCTAACGCCCGTAACAACAGTTAAGACTTCCGATTTGATCAACGTATAATCACTCTGAATGTTTGCGGTTGGTTCGCAAGATAGCTACGAGCGGCTCTTCACGGACGAAGATTACGACCTCTTCATGCAAAACTCTGCACCTTGACACCTTCTCCTCCCCTTGCTACCGTTCCCAACCGTCGCTGATAGTAGAGGGCCGGAGCCCCCAACCCGCACAACCTTCCTGCTTTCCAATCACGGATTTCAACTTAGGCTCCTCTACCAAGGCCACTCTGTTAGCTCACCTTGTCACCCGTGCTTCTTAGCGATGTCTTAACTGTTTCGTTTCCGGCGATTTCCGGTAACAGGCGTGGGTTTTGAAAAAGTGGCGTTAGCACTCATTGACCATGCCAAGGGGGTTTTGAGTGTTTCGCCCCGACTTATGAGTTAAGCGTTCAGGCCCATCTGGAATTTCACAAGGAGAATTTTCCCATGAAGTTGCGTACTGCGGGTTTGCTGGTTGCATCTTTGTTACTGACCTTGTCTCTGGTGTCACTGGCCGCCGCCCAAACTCCCACTCAAACAGCGTCCGCCCTGCCTCGACGGGTCCGCTTTGGCGGGAGTGTGAAGGACCTCAAGGGCGCTCCTCTGACCGGCGTGGTCGGCGTTACGTTTGCCCTCTATTCCGAGGCGATGGGCGGCGCTCCGCTGTGGCTGGAGACGCAGAACGTCACGGCTGACAGCAACGGCCGCTATACGGTTCTGCTCGGCGCGACCAAGCCCGAAGGCTTGCCGATGGAGTTGTTCTCCTCAGAGCAGGCGCGCTGGGTCGGAGCGCAGGTTGATGGACAGGCGGAGCAGCCGCGCGTGCGGCTGGTCAGCGCTCCCTACGCCTTGAAGGCGGGAGACGCGGAGACTCTGGGCGGACTGCCACCATCGGCGTTCGTGCTAGCTGCTCCGGTGGCCGCACATGGCGACGGATCGTCGTCGTCGTCGAGCGCCACGGCGCCCGCGAACGGCGAGGCGGCTGCGTCCCAATCGTCGAACGTGACCTCGAACGTAACGACGACCGGCGGAACTGCGAACACGATTCCACTGTTTACCACCGCCACGAACATTCAGAATTCGATTCTGACGCAAACGGGAACGACGGCGGTGAACGTGGCCGGAAAGCTCAACCTGCCGGCATCCGGCACGGCTACGGCGACGAAAGGCTTCAACTCGCAGCCGCAGAATTTTATAGCCTCAGTGTTCAGCAAAACACCCTCGAAAGCCGTTCCACAAACATTCGCGTGGCAGGCCGAACCGGCAGGCAATAACACAACGACCCCATCCGGGACATTAAACCTGTTATACGGTTCGGGCACAGCGGCTCCCGCTGAGACGGGGCTGCAAATCAACAATAAGGGTGTTATCACTTTCGTTGCGTCCCAAACTTTTCCCGGCCTAGGTACCATCACCGGCGTGAAGGCGGGCACCGACCTCACTGGCGGAGGCACCACGGGCACGGTCACCCTCAACCTGGACACCACCAAGGTTCCGCAACTGGCAGCCGCCAATACTTTCACTGGAAATCAGACGGTAACCGGAAATCTGTCTGCTACCGGCACAATCACCTCGACCGGCACAATCACCGGCGCAACCGTCGCCTCGAAGGGGTCCGTCACCGCCATTGGCGACGTGCGCGTGGACTATAACGACAAGAACGCGGGCAGTTACACGCCGGGGCTTCGATTCGGAGGCCCCTACAGCACGGGTGAGGGCATCGCGTCGGCACGCGCCGGAGGAGCCAACCAGTTCGGCCTCGATTTCTACACGTCCTCCACACCCCGCATGTCCATAACCAACGAGGGGCAGGTCGGCATCAACACGCTGCCGGACACCAACACGCAGCTGGCCACACAAACGTCCCTTGTTGCAGCATTCTCCGGCACCAGCACAAACGTCGGCGCGACCACAGTATCTGGCCTCGCCACCAGCACAAGTGGAGAAGCTTGGGGCGTGGGGGGAGCCACCGAAAGCACTGCTGCGGACGCTTACGGCGTAATAGGTGAGGCCGCCGCCAAATCGGGAAACGCGGTTGGAGTGTATGGCAACTCATCCTCTCCCGAAGGTGTGGGCGTGTTTGGCCAGCGCGAGCAAGAAAGCACGACCGGGCAAAACCTCCTAAGCGCCCCGCTGAATGTCTCGGGAATCGGCGTTTGGGGAGATGGAGGCACACTCGACGATAGCTTCGGAGATATCGTCGGAGTGGTCGGCACCGCAGATAATGGCTTGGGCGCTTTTTTTGCCAACAACTCTTCCTCCTTCCGCCCCACCGTCATTATCCAAGCCTTGAACAGCAATTCGAACCTGCTGGTTGCCATCGGGCCCAGCGGCCACTGCTTTTTCGACAACCAAGGCAGCCTGAACTGCTCGGGCACCAAGAACGCCGTAGTGCCTGTCGATGGCGGAGCCCGCATAGTCGCCATGTCGGCCATCGAATCGCCGATGAACTGGTTCGAAGATTTTGGCTCCGCACAAATGGTCAACGGCGTAGCGGTGGTCGAGCTGGACGCAACCTTCACCCAGACCGTGAATGCGAACACGGAATACAAAGTTTTTCCGGTGCCGAATGGGGACTGCAAAGGCCTGTATGTGACCCATAAGACAGCCACATCGTTCGAAGTGCGGGAACTGGGTGGCGGCACATCGAGCCTGAGCTTCGATTACCGCATCGCCGCGTTGCGCAAGAACTACGAAAGCGTCCGCTTCGCCGACCACACGCACGATTTGGATTCGATAAAGGCGATGGAACGGGCGAAGGCGCTCGGCGCGAAGCCGATTTCGCATGACCCAAAAAAGAAGGCCACGCCGGCAAGAGTGGCCTCGCTCACGCCAGCCCGCACGGTTCGCCAATAAATCGGCTTGGAGCGAACAAGACCCTGGTGGTTCAGGTATGCGGAACCTTCCGACCGTCTAAACGCGCTTCTGGTCGATGATGCAATTTCTCACTCCGGCAGTTTGGAGTGTGGTCATTGCGCTTCTGGCTGCGACGGCGAGCGGGTTGAGATTGCTAGTTGACGTAACATCGCGATAGCACCAACTACAGGTCGTCAGGGGTCAATTCGTGCTAGCGCTGTCTTCGCCGGTGACCGTCAGTGGGACATGAGCGATATGATGGGAAGCGCGACAACGGAGAGATTCAATGTTCAAATCAGCGCTCTTTCATGCTCAATCCTTCGCATTTTTTGCCGGTTTCTTTCTCTGCGCCGGTGTGAGCAACGGCATCCGTCGTCCTTCGGAGTTTTTGTGGATCGGCTTCTCCATACTCTCGATTGTGTTCTTGTTATGGTCGAAGCGGTATGTGGAGAAACTGAAGCGCAAGCTACCCCAGATCAGCGATGTCAAGTTCTCTGATTGATGTTTTGAGTGAAATCTGATTTCGACAATCAGCTCAAGTGTAGCGCCATGAAACGTGGCTTTTGCTAGACCCCAGCTTTACCAGACTACCTTATAAATGTTGCCCTTATTGTCCACCGCCGCGCCATGTTGGCCATCCAGTATCTCCACCTGGAGAACCGTTCCCTGATTTCCAGTGAAGATCCCCTGCCAAATTTTCGCGCCAAGAACGTGGGCAGAAAAGTATCCCTGCCCGTAGACGGCATCCCACGCGAATGCGAGATTAGGCTGCGGCGGGTAGCTCTCCGGTGTTCCCAGCGTCTTTGTGTTCACCGAAGTTGTTTTCACAGCAACACACTTTCCCGGAAGCACCTCTCCATTGGCGACGGTCCAGGATTTCAGCAAGGTGGGCAGTGCCCCACTAAACATCGGTCGTCTGATTTGACCAGAAAATACCGGAGGCGTTGCCAGCGATGCCTGTGGACCCTGTACGGGGTACAGCTTTTGTCCCAACGCGTAATCACTCCCAAAGATGATGCAAACGCACAACGCGACCAGAGAAAGCGCGAGCTTGGCTTTCATTTCGATAACTCCTTCACGGTGTCTAACTCAATTGAACCCCTAACCTGGTGGAAGTTGTGTAGAGATTTGTAAACCCTTCCAGTGAGGTCTTCTCAGCGGGCCGCTGTTCTGAGGGTAAACGCCTGATTACAGCAGTCACTTTTCGATTCCCCGTGGCAGCGCAATAATTATTCCTCTCTGCTAATCATCGAGGCGGCGCTGATGAATCTTGACCCACCATACGCGCTCTGGTCTATCTGGCGCCAGAGTTCAACACTTTGGCACTGGTTGATTTACACGCTCTGCGCCCTTTGCTTGTATGCGGGATTTTGCGTTGTGTCCACGATCTCGCGTCTTCGCTCGTCATCTGATGTGGCCGGAAGCGGAAGTTGACGAATTTCTTATGGATTATCTGGTTTGCGCGAAAAGCCGCCATTGCAAGCTGGAGCTATCCGCGGACCGAGGAGGATCGCGATATAAAATTCTTCTACAACCTTAAGCTTGTTCAAAGTCCATCGTCCAATTTGTTTCCCAACTGATGCCGCCGTCTTTGGACATGGCCTGTTCCCACCTCGGGGTCTTCGTATCTGTTCGCAACCAAAGGAACCGAACCCGAATAGGTGTTTCGCGGAGCACATCATTTGCGTAAAAAGATCCTACGCCGTTCTCAAACCGCCCGATCACAGGCGCGTCCAGCGCATGCGGGTCACCTGAGGACAACCACCAGATCGCCCATGACTTGCAGGCGGGGTCATAAGAACGCAGCGCAATTGCTCGATAGGTTCCGCTAGGAAACTCCAAGACATTGTCCTCGACATTGCCATTGCCACCCAACAGGGTTCGCATATTCGCTGTTCCGTCAAACTCCTCCCACTCTTCGCAATTCGACAGGCGTTCCTTTAGGCGCCGATGCTTCACCCGCCATGAACCGATTTCAAAATCAAAGTCCGTTGAGACAACGATTGCATCATTCATGTCTGCTCTTCCCGGTTATTTTACGCTCGATGGTGGACTTCGGTGCACACCGCGACGAACTGGCTCGCACACCAGTGTGTACGAGCGCTCGTCGTAGGCACGATTGAGCCACGCGAACGCCTCATCTTTTCCCCCCAGGCCCACATAGATCACAGCGACGTTGTAGGGCGCTATGTACCTCTGGGCCGATAATTCTTTCAGGTGGTCGAGCATCTTTTGCGCTTCGGCTTTATTTCCCGACGCCGCATAGGCATGTCCAAGACCTGACCAAAGCTCCGTATTGCCGTCCAGCGTTAGCCCACGCTGAAACGTTGCGATTGCCTCGGGCAATCTTCTTTTTTGCTCATAGACCTGGTCGGCGCTGTTGCAGAAAAGACAGTCACGCAATTCTATGGACAAGATCCGCTAGTGACGGGATGTAGAAAGGAAACGGCATGTGATCGTGCCATCCGACGAACAGTGAGAAGAAGACATGAATGGCAGGGGCCATCAGGACCGCCATCGGTAGGTATCGACCCATCTCCGCAATGCTCATTCTCAGCACAAGTGGAGGCAGGAAGAAAGTCATCAAGGCGGGAAAGCCGTAGTATATCCACCAAGGGGATGGAACAAAATGTGGCCATAGCGAGCGAACAGCATGCCACAAACTACAACTAGAACTGTGAGGATGAAAAATATCACAGGACTCGGCTTGTTGGTCCTTTTGCGCAGCACAAAAACAAGGACGGTGAGAAAGACGATGGACGCGGCAATCATAAAAACCGCGAACCGGCCTAGGTCGTTCATTTGTCGTCCTCAGTCTGCCGTGGAGTGTGTCCTAGTAAGGCTTGGCTTCAATCGATTAAGGCCGTCGGCAACAGCGTGCGGCACAAGCATACGACTTGCCGCACCAGTTGGCGAAAATCGCCATTTTTCTCACAATCCAGTTCTGAGTCTAATCGCCTGGTCTCAACAACTGAGCGATGGCCGCGTGATTGTTGGAGGTCGGCGCCTGGGTTCCCGACGGCGCTCACGAGATTCGTAGAACGAGTAAGGTTGCGTCGTCGCGGAAATTCCCACCGCAGAAGGCCGTCACCTGTTGCATGATCGCGCGTTGAACTTCGAGCGCGCTTCCGTTGCGCGCGCGAGCGGCTTGCAGCAGACGCTCCTCGCCGAACTCTTCGAGTTGGGCGTTCTCGGCTTCCGTGATGCCGTCAGTTGAGAGCAGCAGTTGATCGCCCGGTTGCAGTTGCGCGGTGTAGTCCTGGTATGTCCAGTCCGGCATCGCACCCAGCACTGCTCCTCCTCCTGGCAAAGTTTCTGTTGTGCCGTTGCTCCGCAACAGAAGTCCGGGTGAGTGTCCGGCATTCTCGTAGGTGAGCGTGCGCGAGTCGGCGTCGAGCACCGCGTAAAAGAAAGTTACAAACCTTCCCGAAGCAATGTTTGCACACAGGAACTTGTTCAGTTTGGTACAGACCACCTGAGGCGAGGCCTCGCTGGTGGCGAAGGCGCGAAAGGATGCCTGAAGATTCGCCATGAGCAACGCGGCGGTGATTCCTTTTCCGGCGACATCGCCCACGCAAATGCCGAGGCGATTTTTGTCCAGTTGAATCACGTCGAAGTAGTCGCCACCGACTTCACGCGCAGGCTGCCAAGCTCCGGCGATCTGAACCCCTGCAAGCTGCGGCAACGTGCTGGGCAGCAGCATTTCCTGAATCTCGCGCGCTCGCTTGAGTTCTTCCTCCTGCAGCTGCAGCGCGATTGTTCCTTTCTCGACAGTCTGCTCCAATTGTTGATTGCGTTGTTTCAGCTTTCGTTGGAGTTCTTCGACACCGAACGCAAGAACGTTGGCGATCACGACGACAACGATGCAGAAATAACCGATTTTGGAAAAGAGGAGCCAAAATGGCTCGCGATCGATTTTGGTCAACTGTAGGAACAATATCGAGCTCACGGCGCAGATCACGCCGAAAATGATTTGGATGGGGAAAAATACGACCCAGTTCCACGGGAGCGGCCGCCGCACATACAAACGGCGGCTCTGTAAAGAGAGAGGAACTATGAGGTTGCCTACCGTGAGGGTCGCCACCATTATGACCCACAGAGAAGCGGGCTGGTTGATCGAAACCAAAAGGGCATACACCACGAACGCGACCGCCACGAGCACCTGCTCGATTTGGAAAATGCGGTGCGACAGAACCGCGCGTTTCTTGGAAGTGACGGAAAGAGTGTTCACAGGTGGCTCGCAGTCAAAATTAGACAGCAAGAGTAACGCGGAGTGAAACAAAAGTCATTGCCACCCTAAATCGCAGCCAAGGGGAGCGAAGCTCAACTGTTGAAATATCGCCATAGCACTCATTGACCCAGCTGACTGGACATTTCATTTTCGCGGACCGTCAACTCTAAGAGCCAAGTTAGTTGTGCGACGTAGTATACACAGAGGCAACCATGAATCTAAGCGCCAACCGCTGAGGGCAATCAGCGCGCGGGGGACGCTAGTTCCATCGTGTCCCCGCACGCTGTACCTATCCATCGAATGTACTGGAACTGTACCGGTTTTCTAACGCCCGGTTACTGCGTGATCTTCATTGGCTTGATCGATAAAGACCCCGGCAAATACGCCCTTGTTTGAAATATGCGTGAGTTCGGTTGACGCTGCTCCCGGCACATCGATCCGATTGAAGATTCCTTTCGAAAACAGGAACCCATGAGCCACATTGGCGGAATCAGTATAGGCGCCAGAAATAGTGCCTGCATCATTCACGCCAAAACAGTTCGTCGTAGCTGAAAGTGGTGCATCCAGTTGGGTGTAATTCGTTCCATCCCAGATGAATCCATGTTCTACATTGTCTGCATCGTCGAATGCCCCTACCACTTCATCCGCCGCATTAACGCCCGTGGCCTGGAGATTCATGCCCCCCGGAAAATCAATTTGGGTGAAAACTCCACCCTTGTCGATAAAGCCGTGCTCATTGGTGTCGCTGTCTACAAATATGCCCACCACATCGCCGGCCGTGTTGCTGCTGACGGCCAAAGTAGTGGTGGCTCCCGGAACGTCGATCTGAGTTACCGTTCCACCGGAGTAAGTGAACCCGTGGGTATTGTCCGCGTTGTCAGCAAACCCGCCTGTAATCACGCCTGCGCTATTGATGTCGAATATCTCGGTGGCCGTTGCACCCGGTAACGTAAATGTTGCGTAAACACCTCCCTTGAAAGTGAATGTGAATTCGCCTGAGGTTGTCGAGTATTCCGCCAATCCCACAACCGTGTTATCCGCATCCCCGACCGCTTCTGACACCGATGCCCCTGGATAATCCGCCGTGGCAAATTTGTATATCTTTACCGCCGCCGGATGTTGCTCAAACTGGCCCGACGCGTTCATGATCTTTTTCACGTCCGGCGATTTACGCAAGGTGCGGATTTTCTTGCTCAGAGTACTCAAATCCGTATTCGAACTAGTCGCCTTTTGCGACCCCATGACAGTGCCGGTCAATAGCACCGCCAATACAAAGCCAACGCAAACATTCTTTTTCATGTGATTCTCTCCTGGACAGCAGTTGGATAGCAGTTTCATTCCCACGAACGCGCTCCCCATCGTCGCAGGGCCAGCATAGTACTACACTTTTTTTCCACAGCATCCCCCACAACCCTTGTCTGACAACCCGTCCGAACCAATCCAGTTATGGCGTGTATCTATCGCTTCCAGTGAGCAATACGCCGACTAAAACTGACCAGCTTGTTCGGACGGATGGATGGGACATGGCTGACCTTTTCCTGGGTTTCACTTCGACACGTAGTACAGGTATTGCAAGTTCGACAGCGAGAAGCCCGTCATTGCGCTCGTCCCGTTTGGTTTGCCTCCATACTTTGCCGTCAAATCCTGGTTTTGCCAGTCATCCGTGCCGGCGGGCAAGGACAACTGATTGATGTGCTTCGCGGAGAGGTAAAACAGATGTAGTTCGTCGTTCGGCGTAGTGGTAAAAGCCACGATGCCGTTGGCAGGATTCGCGGCCGGACCTCCGCCTTGGGCAGTCACGTCGTCACTCGCCCACGTCGCATTGTCAGCGGAAAGCATTTGCCACAAGTGTTTGTTGATGTCGATAAAGAAGACCTCGTTGACATTTCCGCCGGGAAACACCAACGCCGTGATCGGACTGGCAGCAGCAGCCACCGGCACACCGGCCTTGACGGTCAGGTCCTCATCCAGCCAGGTGGAATTGTTGTAATACAGCTCGTGAATGTGGCCGGTGGTGGCCAGGTAATACACATATTGCAGATTGCCGACGTTGATGCTGGCAATCCATACGGCTCGGCCGGAGGGCCCTTTCGCAATTTTCGTGATGTCCTGGTTCACCCAGGTCCCGCTAACGTTGTACAGCTGATTGATGTGGTTGTTGGACGCCAGATAGTACACGTGAAATCCGCTGCTTCCGGTGGCCAAAGCCGTCAATCGAGGCGTCTTGCCGGTCAGCGGACCTCCGCTCAGGCTGGTGATGTCCGAATCTGCCCACTCGACATTGTTATAGAACAACTGATGCACATGCTGGTTCTGCGAGACGTAATACACGTACTGCAGGTTCGACTCGGAGAATCCGGAGACCGCGCTCTTGGCCATGCCGCGAACGCCGAAGCCTTCGGCGGTTAGGTCTTCATCGCTCCAGCTGGTTCCATTGAAAAACAGTTGGTGAACATCCTCGGCGCTGTCGAGATAGAAGGTGTGAATCTGGTCGTTGGGAGTAGTGACGAAGGCGGCGACTCCAGTGTGCGGGTCAGTCGTCTGGCCGAAGAGGCTCTGGTCGATCCAAGTCGAGTTGTTGTAGGCGAGTTGGTGGATCGTCTGGGCGTGGGCATCGGGCATAGCGAGCGCCCCCAGGCACAGGGCAAAAATGCCGGCAAGAAAAGAAAAAGAATACGAACGATTGGTTTGGCGACGGCGACAGAAGGTTGGCATAAGAGTCCTTTTCAGTTGCTGGATTTCAGGGAGCCTATCGAGAGAAAACCGCCCCAGATCGTCGGTGGGCGCCCTGCCGGGTTGATCTCCGGTGCGAGAGACTATGTTGGAAACTGGAGCTGCGGTCAATGAAACTTGTTTTTAACCATTCCTTAACCGGCAAGTGTTTTTCCGGCAATAAGTTCCGGGCCATCATTAACCGAAGGCGGGGTTTTGAGCCTCTATTCTTTGGCGGCAAAAACGGACTCGGGACGGCCAACCTCTGAGTGTCGGCGACCCGTTTGGGGTGAAAAACGAGTTTTTCTGCCTGTTGCCTCGCAGAGCGCACGACAGCAACTCGCTTGTCAGGCGTGACTAACTGGCTTTTCGTTCATTCAGTGAAACGCCATAGCACTCACAAGCTGGCAAAGCTAGCGTTTGCCGTTGCGTGCCATCTGAAAGCCCGATCCGTTACAATTCCTGTGGTAGCGAAGTTAGTCACGTTCGCGCCAACGGCTGGAGAGAAAATGGAAAATACGACACCCAAAGCGGTGAAGAATACCGGTTTTATGAAACCAATGCAGCCTTCAGAGGACCTGGCCAAGATTGTCGGCACAGAACCACTGCCTCGAAGTGAAGTCACAAAAAAGGTTTGGGCACACATCAAGAAGCACAATCTTCAGAATCCAAAGAACAAACGGGAAATCTTGGCCGACGACAAGTTGCAACCGATTTTTGGCAGTCAGAAATTGGACATGTTTCAGATGACTAAGGCGGTCAACAAACACTTGAAATAATGGGGTTGGACCGACACAGCCTTGGATGACCCGTTGCGCTTAAGGACCCAAGCTTTACGGAGGTAATGACAAACGCGTCCAGTCTGCTGTCGAAACGAAACTCAACTTGGCTTCAATCTGAATGGTCAGGAGTTTAGTTAGAAGTGGGTTCTGTACCTAACGGGCCTTCCTCTGGAGTCGACTCACAGCCTTTGTGGTAGGCTCCCGCCCCCGACTCTCGCTAGGTCATTTTCATCACAGAGGATTATGTCCCCGCGCTTGCAAGGCTCAGCTTGCAATTTCGATCTAGGGGGAACGCGGAAGACGAGTTCGTCATACTTATCCCTAACAATAGCACTCTACGGGGCTACACACTGAGCAAGAGTGCACGCTACGACGTTTGTTCGAACAGCATACCCCGAAGTCTGCTTAAGAGGAGAACGGATTCCCTTCAAGCATTGATACTAGTCAATTAACATGAATTTGTAGACATCTTCATTCCACAGAAATAGGGTGGCGACGTGCCCGTTGCCATCAGGCCCTGGGGGCGCGCTGGTGGAAAAATTGTGCGACGGTGCGTCAGAATTGCAAGTCAGGCCGGTCCCGCTGCCGGTATTCAACTTAACCTCCAGGTCATTATTCGTCGCATTGAATCCAAGCGCCTGCCAAACAGCGGCATACACGCCACGCGAGTAATAGGCATCGTCCACGCTGACCAATCCATAAATGTTACGAATATCCGTCGCCATCGGACCGGAAAAATACGCAGCTCCGACTTCAACGCCATTGACCAGTGTGGCGGTTGGGGGGGCTGACAAGTTGACGGCTCGCGCAATTACATACTGGTAGGCCGTAAAGGTCGACATATCTCCACCCTGAGAATGTCCCGACAAAATAATGTTTTGCCAAAGTGGAGTTGTGCCGGAAAGGTAGCTACCCCAATTGGTGCCGTTCTTGTTGTAGCCGTGCGTGTTGAGATACTGCAGCATCGTGGAGATTCTTCCGGTGACAGAATCGGCGAAATTACTGAGATAGAAGGGCTGACCCGTTCTCGGATCGATGCCGCACTGGGGCTGCCCCGGTGTTGAGCAAACGCCGGTGGCATCCAGCTTTGCCTGCGAAACATTTCCGTAGCAGTCTGGGTCGCCCGTGCAAATGTTGTTCTGGGATGAAAGGTTGGAATAGTTGACACAGATGACGTCAAATCCGAGCCTCTGAGCGGTATCGTCAAACGAGGACGCCGCCGGACATGTTTCATCGGAGCCCGGCAAATCAACCACCAACAAATTTCTGCGAGCAACGCCGGGTGCCGCATAGTACGCATCCTCATTATTATTCGGCAAAAATTGGATTGCAGGATCCACGGTGCTGGAAACGAGTTTGATTATTGGGAGGGTCTGCACGGCCGCAACATTCGGCATCTCGGAATCAGTGCAGTCACTTGCTATCGGAACATTAGCAGCGGCGGTTGAGAAACTACTGCAGGCGGTGTTGTAACAAGCCTGAACCTGATAGTAGTAGGATGTGCCAACCGTCAGACCGCCATCACGGCAAGCCTTCATGGATCCCGCCGTAGTCGTAATCGCAAGATTTGCCAGTCCGCTACACGCCGTAACTTTCGTATAAGCGGAGTCGGGTTTGGTGGAGCGTTGCAGATTGTAGTAAAGGGCGCCAGCCATCGAGTCCCATGACACAAAAAGCTGCCCGGTCGTGCCATCCGATATATCGACCCTGAAATTGGTGGGAACGGGTGTGACAGAAACGCTGAGATTCGCTGACCCTGCTATTGATCCGAGACTTGCGGAAATAACCGTTTGCCCCGTCGCTGCGCTCGTGGCCAAACCGGATGCATCGATCATAGCCACACTGGGGGATGTAGAGCTCCAAACCACGCTGCCGCTGACGTCGTTTATTATGCCGCTTGCGAACGTCCCAACCGCGCTGAATTGCTGGCTGGCGCCGGGAGTGATCGTGGTAATCGGTGGCACGATACTGATCGAAACCAATGGGTCTTGCACGGTGAGCGATGCGGAGCCAGTTAGCGAACCATACGTTGCGGAAATCATCGTGATCCCTGAACCGGCGCTTGAAGTCAGTCCCTGGGTTCCGGGCATATTACTGACCGTGGCGACTCCCAGAGACAAAGACGACCACGCAACCGACGTCGTAATGTCTGCCGTAGATCCGTCGGTGTAGATCCCCGTCGCCATAAACTGCTGCGAAGCTCCAATCGGGATGGACGGGCTCTGTGGGCTAACTGCCACGGCTGCGAGGACGAGACTTGTGACGGTCAGGTTGCCCGATCCGGTTACGCCGCCGAGAGTTGCATTGATGATCGTGCTGCCGCTACTGGTGGTTGCGGTTCTTCCACTCGTTCCCGGGGTATTGCTGACCGTGGCAACGCTCGCCATCAACGAACTCCAATGCACGGAGTTGGTCAGATCTTGTGACGACCCATCCGTGAAAGTGCCGGCCGCTGTAAATTCCTGGCTTAGTCCCAAAGGAATTGCGACAACCGCCGGGCTCACCGTGATTGACACTATGGATGCCGGTGAAACCGTCATCGTCCCCGAGCCGGTTACGCCGCCAAGAGTTGCACTGATAATGGCTGCTCCAGTCGCCAGAGAAGTGGCGAGGCCGATCGAGTTCACGCTCGCTACCCCGCCGTTCGCTGCTGTCCAGGTAACCGAGGCTGTCAGGTCCTGACTGCTGCCATCGGTGAATGTGCCGGTCGCGGTAAATTGCTGGGTTGTCCCCAATGCGATGGTCGGAGCCGGGGGATTCACGGTGATCGAAACCAGAGCCGCCAGGCTGACCGTCAGCGTTGTTGACGATGAAATCGGGTCCGATGTTGCCGAGACCGTGCAAGTCCCACTTGCCACGCTCGTTGCCAAACCCTCGCTTCGTGCGTCGTTGCTGACGGCCGCAATCGAGATATCCGACGAGTCCCACTGGACGCTTCTGGTTATGTTCTGCGTACTCCCGTCGCTGAAGGTTCCAGTCGCAACATATTGTTCAGTCGTTCCAAGGGGGATCGATTGAATGCCCGGCGCAATATCAATTGATACCAACCTGGCGGGCGTTACAGCCAAAATGGATGATCCAATAACGTTAGCTGCAGTGGCAGTGATGGTGGTCTGGCCTCGAGAGCCACCGGTCGCAAGTCCGCCAGCTGTGATCCTCGCAACCGACGCCAATCCCGAACTCCAGGCTGCAGATGTCGTTAGGTCGAGTGTGCTGCCGTCCGCGTAGGTCCCGGTTGCAGTGAACTGTTCGCATGTCCCCCGAGCGATGGCCGGATTGGAAGGTGTCACTGCAATGCTTATAAGCGCTAGAGGATTGACGTTGAGCGTTGCCGAGGCAAGGAAGGTCCGGAATGTGGCGAGAATTGTAGAGGAGCCTCCGCTTAATGCATTCGCTAATCCGGCACCGCTAATTGTGGCAACTGAGGTTTGAGACGACCTCCAGGTCACGGCGCCGGTCAAATCCTGCGTGCTTCCGTCATCGTACTGTCCAGTCGCAACGAATTGCTGATTCTGGCCAATGGCAATCGAAGGATTAGCGGGAGAGACCGTGATTGATTGCAGATGAGGGGGCATTACGGTAACGGTGAGATAGGTTGAGCCACTTACCGTAAGAAAAGTCGCGCTGAGCGATGTTGTGCCCATCGCCAAGGCCGAGGCCAGCCCACCCGAGACCGTGGCCACGGTCGTGTCAGACGAGTTCCATGTCGCCGCTCCGGTAAGGTCTTGCGTGCTGTTATCACTGTAAATTCCAGTTGCGGTGAACTGTTGGCTGGAGCCTACGAATATCGAGGTATTTGCTGGGTTGACCGCGATGCTGGTCAAGACGGCATTGGTGACATTGAGAACCACTGAATTATTGATTGATCCTGACATCGCCGTGATTGTGGTTTGGCCGGCGCCTGCCGCAGTCGCCAGGCCTGCCGCGCTGATTGTCGCTACCGAAGGTGTCGAAGAAGTCCAGCTGACCGAGTTCGTCAGATCCTGGGTGCTGCCATCACTGAATAAACCGGTGGCTGTGAATTGTTGACTTAGACCAATCGCGATGCTCGGACTTGCAGGGGTGACGGTGATGCTCGAAAGTACTGCCGGAGTCACTGTTAATAATGAGGCGCCGCTGACCGATCCAGCGGTCGCTGTAATGGTGGTTTGGCCAACTGCTTTGCCGTTTGCCAGTCCTCCTGTTGCAACCGTCGCAACCGACTGCAGGGATGAACTCCAACTCACCGACGCGGTTAGATCCTGTGTGCTTCCATCGCTGAATGTGCCTGTCGCGGTGAATTGTTGCGTAGTCCCAATCGCCAGCAACGGATTTTGTGGAGCCACCTGCACAGAGACCAGGCCCGGCACCACACTTAGGCTAGTCGATCCCGTCTGCGGTCCCAATGCAGCGGCGATGGTCGTGTCGCCGACGGCGAGAGTAGCCGCTAACCCGCTTCCGTTAACTGTCGCTATCGCCGGATTCGAGGAGCTCCAAACTGAGGAATTAGTCAGATCGTGGGTCGTACCGTCGCTATAGCTTCCGGCCGCGCCAAATTGCTGTGAAAGTCCAATCGCGATCGAAGGATTCACCGGACTTACCGCAACAGTCTGTAGCGTCGGCTTGCACATCCCCCCGCTGAATGCGCCGTAGACTTGTTGGATTTGTGCTGTACTAAGAGCTTGGTTGAAGACCGAAACTTCGTCGATTAAGCCTGAAAACGACGGTTGTTGCGCGCCCAAATAAGCGCCAAAGGCAATTTGCGGATACCAGGAAGAATTCTGTGACGCAATCGCGCTCGCGGCCAGGCTCCCGTTCAAATAAACGTTGACGGTGACCTCCGAGTTAGATCCGGAACTGGAAGAGTATGTCAACGCAATGTGCGACCATTGATTGAAATTGACATGACCGAGAGCTTGTCCCGAGAGGTCCCCGAATTCCCAGCTCAAGTTGCCATTTGCATCGAGCGAAAACCCGGGCGTTCGGTTCGTTCCATCGAAACTGCCCGTTAACGTACCCGCGCCAGTTGGCAAGAACCACAACGTCACCGTTCCGGCTGTGGGTGAATAAATGGGAGAATTCACAAGGATAGAGGCGCCTGCGCCCGCAAAACTGAATGCTTGCCCCACTTTTCCGCTACCGTACGTTGCGCCGTTCTGGAGCGTAGCGGAATTGTTCCCGGCGATGTCCACGGTATTGCCGTCGCCCGTCCACCAACCCACTAGCCCGGCCGGTGCTGCCACACACTGGGGTTGGGCGACAAGAAGAGTCGCGCTCCCCGTTACCGACTCCGCCGTGGCTGTGATAATCGCGCTACCACCTGTGAGGGCGCTGGCCAGCCCAGAGCCAGACACAGTGGCAACCGCCGAAGACGATGATGACCAGGTAACTAAATTGTTGGTTTCTTTCGTGGAGCCATCGCTGTAACTCAGCACAGCTGCGAACTGTTGGTACGCGCCAACCGGAATAGAAAGGCCATCGGGAACCACGTTGATCGCGGTCACGTATGGATTTGCAACTGTAATGCCCGTCGCTCCAGAGACAGATCCGGACGAGGCGGTAATCGTTGCCGCTCCCTGCGTGACCGCCTGAACCAAGCCAGTGGAGTTCGTGCGAGCGATCGGTGGCGCCGAGGACGACCAGCTCGCAATGCTGCTAATGTTGACGCTCTGCCCGGTGGAGAAACCACCTGTAGCAATAAACTGCTGTTGGTCTCCGATGGCGAGAGTTGGATTCGCCGGCGTCACGAAAATCGATACCAGGCCTGTAACACTGCCCGTGCCCGACAGAGCCTCCACCTGGGGGCTACCAGAAACATCGTCGGCAATGGATATGGTTCCAGTTCGAGTCCCCAAACCTGCTGGCGTGAAGGTAATGGAAATCACGCAACTGGCTCCCCCCGCCAACGTGCTTGGCGACAATGGGCACGTTGAAGTTTGAGAAAAATCTCCGGAAGTGACAATACCGAAAATTGCCAGCGGAGCAGTTTGGTTGTTCTTCAAGGTCAGGACCTTTGCGGCACTCGCGATGCCAAACAACTGATTGCCGAAGGAGATACTTCCGGGCGACAGGCTGATCGGAAGCACTCCGGTGCCGCTTAGTTGCGCTGTCTGTGGGCTGCTTGACGCGTCATCATTCACGGTCAGTGTCCCTGTGCGCGTGCTGGTTGCCGTCGGCGAGAAGGTCACTGAGATTGTGCAGGTGAGCTTGGCCCCCAACGTGTTCGGAGACAGCGGGCAGTTCGAAGTTTGTGCAAAATCGCCCGAGGCCAAGATCCCGAAAATTGTCAAAGCAGCCGCCTGATTATTTTGTACGGTGATCACTTTCGACGCACTGCTCGTGTTCACAACCTGGCTTGAGAATGCCAGCGACGAAGGCGTTAACCCAACTGGAATCACTCCGGCTCCGTTCAACTGCGCCGTCAATGTGCTGGTTGAGGCATCGTCACTTACCGTGAGCGCTCCCGCGCTCTGACCGAGCACAGTGGGAGTAAACGTAACTGAGATTGTGCAACTAAGCCTGGCGCCAAGCGTATTCGGAGACAAGGGACACGTCGAGGTTTGCGCAAAATTGCCCGAAGTCACAATCCCGGAGATCGTCAAGGGCGTCGCCTGATTGTTTTGCACGGTGATGACTTTTGCCGTGCTCGCTGTGCCCACTACCTGGTTGCCGAATGCCAGCGTTGCTGGCGATAGGCCAACTGCGACTAATCCAGTTCCGCTCAACTGCGCTGTTTGTGGGTTGGTTGAGGCATCGTCACTGATCGTTAGCGTCCCCGTGCGAGTGCCAGTGGCTGTCGGCGTGAAGGTCACAAAGATCGAGCAGCTAAGCTTCCCGGCCAGCGTGTTCGGTGACATCGGGCAGTTCGAAGATTGCGTGAAGTCGCCCGAGACAGAGATATTACTGATCGTCAACGGTGCACTCGTGGTGTTCTTGAGAAGAATGGTTGAAGGAGTGCTGCTGGTCTGCACGGCCCACCCGCCAAAGCTTAGGCTGGCTGGACTTAGGACTTGAGCCGTAACGGCTGGATCAAAGCAAAAGAATATCGCGAATACGACAACAAGCTGCAGACGACTAAACTTCAAAGCCTTGCCTCCCCAACCCAAAATACTGGTTCTCAGCAGAAGCCTGGCCCAAATACAAAAACACTTCCGCAGGGTAGCGGAAGTCTCTTGGTGCAAGTTAAAGATAAGCGTAGGTTGGCAAGAATCTATTCCGCCAAATAGTGGCTTGTCAAGGCAATACGATCTTGGCAGAGACCTTCACGCTTGATTGGCGGGACCAACCGGGCGCAACGGGCTTATTGTAGCGGGCGTCGCCTGGGTTACTCCTGGAGAAAAGGAGCGGCAATTTCCTCGTTTGAGATCTTGCGGACGGGCAGGGAACCCTCGCGAAGATGACGAATTGCAAGTCGGAACAACCCAATGCCACGTCACGAAAAAAGGGCACGGACCGAAGTCCGTGCCCACAGTTTTACAAGTCGTTTCCTTACGGACCCGAAGTATAGGTGTAAGCGTTGCTCAACCACTGTCCTCCGACGAAGGAGTACAGGGTTACGTAGATAGTGCTGCTATTTGCCGGCAGGGTATTGACCGTCGTGGTCAGCACGTTGCCCAGGTTCCCGGATTGATAGACATCGTTTCCACCCGGAGCAACCGCACTGATATCCACCCAGTATGCGGTAGCGCCTGTGCCAGCGGTCCAAGTGAACGTTGCCGAGCTCCCACTTAGCGTGTTGCCTGGAGTCGGAGTCTGCATGACAGCCTTGCCAGCCGCTCCGTTCAACGCCGTATAGGTGTATGCGTTCGCCACCCATGAACTGTTAACGAACGAGTACAAGGTGACGTACACCGTGCTCGCGTCCGTCGGCAGACCGTTTACGGTTGTGGTCAGCACATTGCCGAGGTTGCCAGATTGCGAATACTGGTTTCCACCCGGAGTGCTTCCCGCATCGAGCCAGTAGGCTGTGGCGCTTGAGCCCGCCGTCCAAGTGAAGGTAACGCTGTTGCTGGTAAACGCAGTGCCCGGGATCGGAGTCTGCATCATTCCAGTCGCTGCCGCCGCATTAAACGCTGTGTAGGTATATGCGTTGCTCTGCCAGCCACTTGCCAGATCCGAGAACAGCGTCACATAGACCGCCGAGCCGTTGGTTGGCAGATTGTTCACCGTTTGTGTCAGGCCCGAAATGCTGCCGGACTGGTAGTAGTTGTTGCCGCCCGGAGTGCTGCCCACATTCAGGCGATAGGCGGTCGACTCCGTACCAGCGCTCCACGTAAACGTCACGCTGCTTCCGGTAAGAATTGAAGTTGGCGTGGGTGAGGTGATCATGCCCAGAGCCGAACTTCCACCCAGTGCAGTGTAGGTGTACGACGAGCTAACCCAACTGCCGCTGATGAACGAGTAGAGGGTCACGTAAACCGTGCTGCCATCGCTGGGCAGAGTGCTTACGACAGCTCCCAGGTTGTTGGTGGTCATCGGACCGGACTGATAGTAGTTGTTGCCGCCAGCCGTTGAACCCACGTCAATCCAGTACTTGGTTGCCGCCGTACCCGGCAACCATTTGAAGTTGACCGAGTTGCTGGTGAGGGTCGTGCTCGGCGTCGGGAAGTACATCGCGGCCGTGGAACTGGCTCCCGACACAATGATCGTTTGTGCGTTGGAAACCGACGCTGTTGGGTAGTTCGCATCACCCACGTACTGCGCCGTGATGCTGTGTGTTCCAGCGGTGAGGGCCGAGGTTGAATACTGCGCCTCGTACAAGGCGTAGCCATCGTTGTTGGCGGAGATGAAGTACAGCGGCACCTGCGAACCGACCGCGGCGCTGTCAACGTAGAACTGGACCCCCGCACTCGGTGCGTAAGTAGCGCTGGTAGAGCTTGGGGTCACTACCGCAGAGAACGTGACCGTCTGGCCAAGAATTGCTCCATTGACCACGGTCAGCTGCGTCGTGGTAGTTCCTCCGGTTACGACCTCTGATAACGGCGACGAGACGCTTGCAGCGGCGGTTGTGACAACACCACCAAATGCGGCGGTGATGCTGTGTGTGCCGCCCACAAAAGCCGGACTGGTCCCGACTCTGAAGCTTGCTGTGTGCGCCGTTCCTACCGTGCCAGTTCCCAACACGGTGGTTCCGTCATAGAAGGTGACGGTGCCAGTGGTCGGTTGTGGGCTGCCGCCGGTTACGGTGGCGGTGAACGTTGGCCGTCCACCGAGGGTTGTCGGATTCGCGTTGGAAACTACCGCAGTGGCTGTTGCGGTCGGCGTGCCAACCGCGACGGTGGTCAGGGCGGTCGAGGTTGTCGCCGAGTAGTTGTTGTCACCCGAGTAGGCCGCGGTAATGGAGTGCGCTCCACTCGTTGTGAGAAGGGTAGTGGTCGTCGTTGCTGTAGCGGAGAATGTAGCTGTCGGATTAACTGTCGCCGTCCCCAGAGCGCCGTTCACGGTATCCGTAAACGTTACGGTTCCTGTCGGTCCGGATAATCCTGGGCTGCGGTTGTTGCCGCTGTTACCGCCCGCCGTGAAGCCACTCGGCGCTGCAAAGGTCGCAGTCAACTGAGTCGGTGCGCCTGAGGTGATCTGCGTCTCGCCTGATGCCAGGGTTGGAGTGACACTGATCTTGCTCACCGTGAAGGCGAACGGACCGGCGGTTGTTGGATTGAAGCTGGCATCTCCTGAGTAGCTAGCGGTCAGGCTGTGCGTGCCACCGACAAAAGCGGGGATGTTCTGGTAGATGACCAGATTGAAGTCCGCAGCGGTTGGAATGTTGCCAGCCGCCAGGAAGGCCTGTCCGGTCGAGTTCAGAGCAAGAGTTCCGATCACAGTGGTCGGACCGCCGTTAACGCTGTCCGAAATGGTTACGGTTCCGGTGGGCACTCCCACTCCAGACAATCCTCTGGGTATTGCGTCAACCCAGACAAACTGTCCATAAGTGAAAGTGGTGGCCGCGGCGATCGCGCCGCCATTGGATACCGAACTGGTGCCAAGAGTTAGTGAGCTGCCTTCCGGGCTAACTGTGACCGGGATCTGGGCCGAAGTGCTCGATCCGAAAGTGGCATCGCCGCCGTAGCGCGCATACACGTTATACGAGCCGCCGGGCAGGTTGCTGACGCTGCTGGAGTAGCTTCCACCCGACAAGGTGGTGTAGGGAGATCCGCTGGCCAGTGTTACTTCTTCTGTGAAGCTGCTGCTGGTCGTGTTGATGGGAACTCCGACGGAGCCGCTGGTGACGTCAAACGCGACATCGCCGGTTGGGGTTCCTGCCGCTCCCGACACGGTTCCGCTGATCGATACGGGTTGGCCGTGAGTGAATGAGGTAGACCCCAAGTTCAGCGATGTGGAGGAACTATTGAAAGTTACCGATCCCCATTGTGTGGCCAGGTTATAGACGTTGGTTGAACCGAGACCGGTGCCATAGTCATAGCCCGTTGTTGCCGGCCATCCGATGACAGCAGTGGTTGTTTTGCAGGTGCTGGTGCCGTTGCCGGATGCAGAACAGATGTTGGTGTTTCCGGCCACCATATCGTTGAACACGCAGGTCGAAGCCGGAAGCGTACTTGGCGTGGCGGGGTTGGACGCGCAAGCGGCCCAACCGGGCGTCGTCGCCTGTTGCGCAGCCAGGGCGTACAGGGTGTATCCCGGCATGCCTTGACGTCCACCGTTGTATTGATCGACGAGAGCTTGCACTCCAGCATAGCTGGGTGCGGCTACCGACGTTCCGCCGACTAGTCCGATGTCCAGTGCGTTGCCGTTGGAATCGACTTCGCAGACGCCTTCGGAGCAGTATCCCGTGGGATCGTGACCGACGGCGGCGTTGAACGAAACGTCCGGTTGATAGCGGTGTGGACCGGGAATAATTGGCGTGGCCGGGTCGGCGTTCGAGACGATGTTGGCCGTCGCGGTTGCGCAATTGGTGGAGCAGGTGCCGTTGATGGTCACCGTAGGCGCGCTGACATAGCCCTCACCGGGATTGGTCAGAGTAAGAGTTACTTTGCCGCTGCTTACGGCGGCGGTCGCCTGCGCGTTGATAAATTGGCAATAGTATTGCGTCGGCGAGACGCAGCCTCCGCCGCTGATCGTCACCGTCGCGGAACCTGAATAGCCGGTGTTGGTTCCAGCCAGAGTAAAGCTGCTGACTCTGTTGCCGATGAACGGGTCGCCTTGGCCTGGGGTTGGCAGGCCGGGGATTGCGCCCGATCCGTTGGTCTGGAAAGCGGGAGTCTGGAAAGCAGATCCGACGCCGCCGTTGCTGGCCCAGATTTCGCCTTGGTCGGGCCATCCGCTGAATGCGGCCTCGTTCCAGGGTTCTTCTGGGATGTAGCTCACGGCGCTGGATAGTCCATTCGAATTGCTGGGAGTCCAGAAGGTTGTGGTTCCGGCGTAGTTTGGCGAAACGAATCCGCCTTCGTTGAATTGCGTGCCGCCGATGGAGAGAACGTAGGCGTTGCCATCGTTGTCGCCTACTGCGTAACCGTGCGTCTCGGAATTGTTGCTGGAATCGTCGCACTCGGAGGGGCCGCTGTCGCCGGATGCCACCATCAGAGTTTGGCCCTGGGCTGCGCCTTGCTCCGACATTGCCAGGTAGAAAGCGAGTTGAGCAGAGGTATCCTCGGCTTCGCACCCGCCGTAACTGGAAGTGATGATGTCGTCGGTGTTGTTTTCGACCATATACATCAGCGACAGATCGACGCCGGCGATGGTGAGGGTGCTGGCGCCGGGGACGAAGTCCACCGTCGCTCCGGGAGCGACGCCGCCTGCGATTTCCACGTCGAGATCGGATTCGGAATCGTCGCCGGGTGAAACGCCGGCATCTTCTCCGGGGCTGATGAAGTTGGGATTGTTGAACGGCAGATTGAACATCTGGCGGTAGGTCTGCACATCGCTCATCAGGATGTCAGACTGTCCGATGACGCCGATCTTGATGCCGGTGCCGTTGAAACCTAAATTAAGGAGAGGCTTGGTGTTGTAGATCGTGGCGAAATCGTTCGGGCCGACGATGGTGTTCGCGGAATTCAAGGCGCCGAATGTCCATTTGCGCTTGGTGGTCTTGATCCTCGACTTCAGAGTCGTTTTGCCGACCATGTGCGGCTTCTTGAAGAAGTTGTTCGTCCCGTGGAGGCCTGCGATCACGGAGTGCAAGGCGGTGGGCACATAAATGTCGGAGTTGGCCGAGATGTGGGTCTCGCCTTTGGGCGTCCGGAAATAATGCATCTCGGTCTGGAAGGCGTTCTCTACCTGACCGGAGCTGCCGCTGAATTGAATGATGCGCTTGTTCTTGCCGACTGACTCCACTTCGAATCCCTGCGACGCCAGCCAGTTCTTGACCTGGGCGATGTCGGAATCATGGACGCCGAATTTTTCGCCGAATTCTTCAGGCGTTATCCACTGATGGTGGTTGGCGGTTCTTTTGTCGTGCTGCTGATCGATCAGCTTCTGTAATTCCGCATCCTGTTCGAAGCTCGGTTTGAGCACGAGCATCATGTGCTTCATCGGCGTGTTGCCGGCGAGGCGTCCCAAATCGGTCGAGTGCGTAATCACTCGCGGCACATGGCCGCGAATCGCGGTGCGCTTGCTGTAATCGACGCGATCGGTGACGCGCGCTACGGGATGCGCGTTGGTGGTCACGGCTGCGAATACGACGGGGGACAGCAAGGCGAACGCCAACGCAAAGATGGCGACGGCTAGAACTGGGTGGATGCGGCGGGTAAGGCTCATCGAATCTCCTCCGAGATGTGGGGACAGTGCCGTCCCATGAGGGGGTGGGACACGGTCGGATGTTGATGTACAGAAAATCTCATTCAGAATGTCTTATTCAGACAATGACATGCGGGCGGAAGGTAAATGCACCGCACTCTTACAACTCCCCAGGGCGGTTCGGAAGGGTAAAACTCCGCTACCAGGTTTTTAGCGCAAGCACTCAAACCAGAAGCAAGATCGGGTGGAAACGACCGCAATTAACGGGCGTGCAAAATTGGCGAAAACAATGTGGGGAGATTAAACGGCAATTCAATCGGGAGGTCAAGCGGAAATTCATGTTTGGGATGTAAATAATTACGTTGCGACGAGTTGCGACTTTTCTGGGACGAATGGCGGACGCAATAAAAAAAGGCACGGACCGAAGTCCGTGCCCTTGGTTAAGAGACTCGTGAAGCTACTGTCCGGCGCGTTTCACAGAGCCGCCCGAGGTGCACGCTGGATAGCCAAAATATCCATTCGCGCAGTACCCGACTTCGGGGCTGGCGATCCAAGTTCCTCCGATCAGATTCCACAGAGTCATTTGGACCTGCTCGTTTGGCGGCGGCTGTCCCCCGCCTTGTCCTGGCGGAAGATTCGTCTCCGTTGTACTTGTTGCCAATCCGAGGTTTCCGGATTGGTCGTAGAAGTTCTCACTCGTCAGTTGTCCCCGCATCAAGCCAGTATGCGGTAACCACTCCTGAGCAGCCTGGGGCCGTACTTGGAGTCCAGCTGAACAGGTCTGAGTTTGCGGTCAGATTCGTGCCTGCGGCTGGCGAAGTGATTGTTGCCAGACAACTGCTCCCGCCAGCTGCAAAGAACGTGTACGCGTTGCTCGACCATGATGCCGCCGATCAGCGAGTACAGAGTTACGTAGATCTGGCTGCCATCTTCCGGCAGATCGCTTACCGTGGCTGACAAAGTGGTGTTCGGCAAGCTTCCCGACTGGTAGTACTGGTTTCCGCCCGCTGTGCTGCCTACGTCGATCCAGAAGTTGCTGGCGACGCCCGTGCCGTTGTTCCACTGTGAAGGTCACGCTATTGCTGGTTAACGTTGAACCAGATGGACTCGGTGACGTTAACATCGCGCCTACCGACACATCGGTTCATATGCCGTGTAGGTGTAAGCGTTGTTCAGCCACTGTGCCCACTCACCAACGAGTACAGCGTTACGTAGACTGTGCTGCCGTTGGTGGGCAGCCCGGTTACGTCTTGCGTGAGCACGTTGCCGAGGTTGCCGGACTGGAAATAGTTGTTGCCAGCCGGAGTGCTGCCGGCGTCGATTTCGTATGCGGAAGAACCTGTGCCCGCACTCCAACTGAATGTGGCCGCTGCTGCCGGTCAGAGTTGAGTTTGGAGCGGGTGACGTGATCTGACCCTTGAGTGGGCTTCCGCCGAACGCCGTGTATGTGTAATCGACAAATTGCCAAGTCCCGCTCACCAGATACCAGAGGCGCACATAAATCGTGCTGCCGTTCGAAGGAAGGGAATTGACGGTTTGTGCGAACGTTGTGATCGGCAGGCTGCCCGATTGGTAGTACTTGTTCTCACCTTGTTCCTTACCCACATCGAGCCAGAAAGCGGTAGCCCCCGGGAAATCACTGCACCACGAGAAGGTAGCCGTGTTGCTCGTCAGTGAGGAACCGCTAACCGGACTAAAGTTTCCCGCCGGGAGCCAAGCGCAGGAATTCACCAGAGCCTGTTCGCGTTAGGAGTGCCGAGTCCGGTCGCCAAGTCATAGCCAGGCGCTGCTCCCTATGCCGGCTGGTACGACGGGGCAGCGGTACTAAAGATGCTGTTCGCCACGGCGACTGCGCCAGTGCCTCCTCCGCCAGTCAGACGTGATCGGAGTTTCTGGCTGATAGCCCGAGCCAGCGGCCGTTATGGTGATGCCGCTGACATAATTCGGCCCCTCGCCCAAGACTGTGTTCGTGATGGCGACGTCGAAGGCGTTGAACAATTCGTGCCGTGGCCGAACTCCGCTGAAGTTGCCAGCCGCGCCGGCGGTCTTCGCGGTGATCGTCACCGTGCTGTCGAGCTGGTTGCCGGTTGCAAGCGAGCACCCAGTTGGCATTGATCGCTGTCACCAGCGCCGTTGCGATGCGCAGTGGTGCGTACTCCGCTCAGCTGTGCTACCGTGCCCACAGTCTAGCGACCCACCCAAGGTAATCTGCTGCCCAAATGTCGTATTCCAGCCGTCGAGGTTCTCCATCGCTACCGTCCATTTGGCAGTGTTAGTCGCGGCGCTGACTGCCGCCGTGCAGGTAGCCTGAGTACCGCCCGCCCAAAGAGTGGTTCCCGTGGGCGACTTGTAAGGATTGTTATTGCTCGGCCCCGCGATAGTGCAAGTAGGTGCTGTGGTATAACCCGCGCCACCGACTAATGACCGTACCGGCGGTGATATTGTTCGTGCTCGTCGACACCGAAGGTGCCGGACGGCTTGATAGCAATGCGCCTTCTTCAGACGTCCGTCATCCTCGCACGCTAAGTCGATGTCGCCCTGGGTTACGTCGTTAAAAACACATCCGCCGGCCGTTACCGGTGCTGGAGTTGCAGCTCGATGCCGAGGAACGTTCCGCCAGCCGTGCCGTATTGGTTTTGCGCGATCTGGTAGTACATGGGATTGGGATTGCCCCACCGTTGGCCAGTCTTCTGATTCATCAGCGCTTGAATTGCGGCCATAGTAGGAGTAGCAACCGAAGTTCCGCCAAATCCAGACCAGGTGCTCGGGGCCCCGCTGCAAGAAGCCGCGCCGCCCGAGGTTTGGGTTGGGTCAGACCAGCAAACCGTTTCGAAGTGCCCCCAAACTCCGTTGGCGGCAAACATCGAAACGTCGGGAATATCGCGCACGCCATCGGAAGGCTGCCCGTAAACCGCCTGCCCTCCGGTAAGCGACGCTCCTGATCTGATATGAGGGCTTGGGATAGCCCTGGCACTGCGGGTCTGACGATAGCGCTCGTCTGCGATATTCGTGCCTCCTTCTCCCGTAGCGCAATTGCTCGGGCCTCCGCTGCCGGCACCAGACTCAGGTACGCGTTGTGGTACTCGAAAGTGGTCTTGTTGCAAGTCGCCGGGTGCCCCGTAAGGTGACGAAGCTGCCGGTGGCCACGTCGAGATCAAAACGTTGGCGCAAGAATCATCCCATGGCATCTCCGGGATGTAGCTCAAGAGCCGAGCCGAAGCCCGCGGTGTTCGTTGCGTTCCAATAGGTGCTCAGCGGAGACCCCGCCCGTCTTTCGAGTTGTAAGTGTCCTCGAAGTCGGTTCCGCCCACCGAAACGTTGTAGGGCGATTCACCCCAGCCGGTAACGCCTAGGCCGGGAATGTCATATTCGGCTGACCGAAATTCGGTGGAGCAACCGGACGGGCCGTCATCGCCCGAGGAAACGAAAACCGAGATGCCTTCGCTAGCCGCCTGCTGATAGGTGTTGTAGAAAGCAGCAGTTGCCGCCGTTACCGTTCAACGCTTCGCACACGCCGTAGCTGACGCTGACGATGCCCGGATACGGTCGCGCTTGCATTAACCATGTTTGCAGGGCAATCAGGCCACCGAAGGTAACCGTGCCCGACGGGCACGAGATCAATTCGATAGCGGCGCTGGGCGCGATCGCGCTGGCCACTTCCACGTCGATGGCCGCTTCGCCGTCGTCACCGTTGGTGCCGGGATCGGTGCAACCGCCCGGATGGACCTGGATGTAAGTTCCCAGAGGAAAAGCGCTGGTCAAGCCGAAAGGAATTGCGGTAAGTGGTCCAGTCGGCCGGCGCCGCCATAGGTGTCGGTGTCCTCAACCAGAACGATCGTCTGCCCCTGCCCCGAGATGCCGGCAGCTAAAGAGGGAATTCAATCTGTAAATTGTCGCGTTGTCCTGCGGCGTGATCGCGTAGCATGTACCGGGCTCAGTCGGACGGCCGCCGAAGAGGCGCAGCCGGCGAACGTATAGTCCGGCGGCCGACCTTGTACATGGGTGCGGCTTGAAATCGTTCAGCGAGGCAATCCCCTTGACTACCGGCGCCAGAGCCGCTGGAATCTGCGGATCGCTCATGTTGGAGAAATGCATGCTGGCCGTTAACGTCAAGCTGGTGGATCTCAGTGTGGAAGGCTTCGCGGACCTGGCCCGCCGTACCCGAGATGTCGATCAGGACGCGGCTGGGGTAGACCTGGTTTATGCGAAATCCATGCGACCGAAGCCAGTTGGTGACGCTATCGATATCGTGTTGCGAGACGCCGAATCTTTTCCCGAATTCCTCTGCGGTCAGCCACTTGTGGAAATTGGGCGATTTCTTATCGTTTTGCTGGGTGATCAGTCTGTCAAGCTGCCGTTCCTGCTCGGGAGAGCGCTGGAGTATGAGGAGGATGTGATCGACATCGAGTTCGTCGGCTACTCGTCCACGATCATTCTTGAAATTCGCTTCGGGACGTGTGCTGCGACCGAGCCGCACAGTTTGCGCGTCATCAACCTGTTGCGTAACGCGGTCAGCGATGGGTGTGGTGCCTCTGGCGGCGGCGAACGCTATCTGGGTCTGGGACAGCGCTACCAGCAAGGAAAAGATAGCAACGAAGAGAACGGGGCGGATGTTTCTCATAAACTCTCCTGCGAACCTGAAGATATTTGGTGTAACCGGGCCCACCCTGGGAACAGGGCACAACAGAATTCAAAAGTCATCATTCTAAAAATCGTCTTTCAAAATCATCATGCGAGAATCATCATGCGAGAATCATCATTCGAAAAATCATCATTCGAGAATCATCGGAAGGGAATTGACCGCAGATGTATGAATTGGCCCGAAACACATCTTGCCAAGAAGTACACTGGAATCGAATCCCAACGTCAAGAAAAAAGTGGTCCTGAGTCAGGTTGAAATAGCGTCCTCCGGCGCCCAGCCCCTAAAGGGGCGTCCATTTTGGGCGACTTACGGTATCGCTAAAGCGATACCCTGATACGAAGCGAGAGCGGTACCTCAGCGGCTAAAGCCTTATCCGTAATGAGGTGGTTATCGCAGCGGTGAACCGCTGCGCCACCCAAAATCAAGTTCAACAGCGGTGAACCGCTGCGCCACCCAAAATCAAGTTCAACAGCGGTGAATTGCTGCGCCGTCCAAAATCGACAATCAAGACTCCGCGTACTTTCTACGCTACGTTCTCCAAATCCTTGCCCGGGTAATCGGTCATCGCGGCGGCGGCGATTGCGCCTGCGATGACCTGGCTTTCACCGGTCCGCTGCAAGGCCAGACTCAGGGCGATGGCAAATTCGGCGGTGAGGTAATCCACGTCGCTATGCAGCGCGGACTTGGTATAGCTGCGATTGACGGAGAAGAAGCCGCGGACGTCTCCAGTCTTGGAAAGCAAATCGAGGCGCAGCTCCCAGCCCATGCGGCGGGCTCCTTCTTTTCTGCGCCACGCGTGCTGGAGCGGAGCGATGGCGGGCGAAGATCCTATAGAGGTCCCGTAGGCGGCGGGCAATTCGGGAGTAAACAACAGTTCGAAGCCGTCATACTCATTGCCCTGGAAGGCGTTTTCGAGGATGCGGTGGACATCCTGAACGGAGCGGGCGCGGCCCAGTTCGGCGGTGGCGCGGCGAATTGCGAGGTTGTTGGAGATGGCGGACTTCTGCTCCCAGGTGCGGCGCGCCATGCGGCGGAGTTCATCGACTTCGTGGTAGCCGAGGTGCTGGAGTCCGAAGAAAACACCGAGGCCGACGATGCTCAACACAATCGCGATGGTGCCGGAGGTCGGCGAAAGCAGCGGCAGACTGACCAGCGCAAAGAAGGCCGAAACCGCGTACAGAATAATGACGGCCTGGCGGTGGGAGAGTCCGCGCTGGAGAAGTTTGTGGTGAATGTGCTCGTCGTCGGCGCTGAACAGAGGCTTGCCGTTCAAGAAGCGGCGGAGGACAGCCATGAAGGTGTCGAGGATGGGCAGTCCGAAGGAGACTACGGGGATGGCGACCGCGACGACCGTCGAGGCTTTTTGAGAACTTGCGAGCGAGACGGCGCTCAGGACGAATCCGATGACGAGACTGCCGCAGTCTCCCAGAAAGATGGTGGCGGGACTGAAGTTGTAACGGAGGAATCCGACGATGGCTCCGGCTAGTGCGATGGTGACGACTTCGGCCAGCGTGTTGCCGGTGACCAGCGAGACGACGAAAACGACCAGGCTGGAAAATAATGCTGAGCCGGCGGCTAGGCCGTCGAGGCCGTCGAGCAGGTTGAAGGCGTTAGTAATAAGGAGAACCCAGAAGACTGTGAGAACGAGCGCGGCGGCGTTTCCGAGTTCTTTGTTTCCGAAGAGCAAGGGGAAGTGCGTTACGCGGCAGCCGTTCAGAAAGAGCCATCCGGCGGCGAGAATCTGGACTCCGAATTTCAGGTACGGGCTCAGGGGCTTGAAGTCGTCCGCCAGGCCGAGGGCGAAGATTACGAGCGTGGGGCCGAGGAGTCCCAGGAAAGTGGCGGAGGGGAAGGAATATCCCAAATGCAAAAGACTGGATGCGGTCGCGGCCGCGCCAATCACCACAATCACGGACGTCAGGATGGCAATGCCGCCGAGTCGCGGGACAGGCTTTTCGTGGAGATGCCGCGAAGACTGGGGCGCGATGGCCCAGCCACGTCCATTGGCAGCATCGCGAACGATGCGAGAAAGCACCGCCGACATGATCAGAGCCGCCGCGAAAATGGTTACGTAAATCATATTGAAAGTTCTTAACTGTCTTAATTCCGCGTACCAGTCAGATCAAAATCTCAAGCCCACTTCGCCGGACTTGCCACCACTTCCTCTCCGTGGGGAAGTTTGGCTGGAACTTCGCTCCGGTGAGGTTCGTGCAACATTTCCTGATAAACGTGGAGCATGGCCTCCGCCATGCGGGTGGAGGTGAAATGCTTTTCCACGCGCATGCGTCCGGCCTCGCCCATTTCTTCGCGAAGCTGAGGATTGTCCACCAATTTCTGGATGGCCTTCGCAAGTTCCGCGGAATTTGCAGGCGGAACTATGTAACCTGTTTTCTCGTGCTGGTTCACCCACGAGACTCCTGTCGGAAGGTTGGTGGAGATGACGGGCTTGCGGCACGCCATGGCTTCGAGTTGAACGACTCCGAACATCTCCGCCGTGGTGATGGAGGGGAGCACGAACATATCGCAGGCGTGGTAATAAGCGATCAAGTCGCGATCGGATACTCGTCCTAGAAACTCGATCTGGCCGGCGAGTCCTCTTTCTTTGGCTAACTGCTTTAGCGAATCTTCCAGCGGGCCGGTGCCGGCGATCCAGAGACGCGCCTTGATTCCTTCGAGGGCACGGATGAGGAACTCGACTCCTTTATAGGAGACGAGCCGTCCAACGCAGAGCACGGAGGGCAAGCCATCGCGGAGGTCGTCGACTTTTTGCTGTCCGGCTTCGTCGAGTTCAAAACGCGACAACGGGACGCCGAAAGGAACGACGCGACACTTCTTCCGATACTTGGAAACGAAGCGGGAAATTTCAATGTGCCTTGGAGTCGGGACGACGATGCAATTCGCGCGCCTGTAAAAAGCGTCCAGAAATGGACCGTATAACTTGAGCAAGTTGCGCTGGCGAACGATGTCGCTATGGAACTGCGCAACTACGGGAATGTCCCGATTCGCCAATAGGGCAGACAACTCAGCCAGCGGATTTGGCAGATGAACGTGGATCAGATCGGGATTGAATTTCCGCGCCCATAGCGGGTAAGTGGGCGCCATGGAGCAGGAAAACAATTTGCCCATGCTGGCAGCGCGGGTGACTGGCACCTTCTTGTTTTCATGCTCGGTGCGGAAGCGAGTGTTCGCCACTACGACCTGAAAATCGACCTGGTCGGCGAGGCTCTCGCAGATCTCCTTGAGAACGGTCTCCATACCGCCGACAAACGGATCATAGAATTTTCCTAGTTGAAGAACCCTCATGCCGTCACCCCCGGCTGTTGAGGAAACGATGGCGTTTGGCGATGGATGCGCGTCAAACTTTCCCGCTAATTCTTTTGAGACAAGGTTCTGTTGAATCCAATCGTGCCCGCGTTTTCCCATGGTCCTCCGTAAACTTCCATCCCTGCCTAGCGTGAGCATGTGGATCTGCGAGCTGCTCCTGCATCGAGAGGGGCAAAGAGCAGGCCGGTCTGCCCGTCTTTAATTAACTCCGCCGGCCCCCATTTGTTCACGGCAATTACTGGAACGGCGCAGGCCATGGCTTCCAGGACCGAGCGTCCCAGACCTTCGGGTCCGCGATTTGGCTGGACCAGTATGTCGACCTGCGAAAGTATGCCCGGCACATCGTTGCGGAAGCCGACGAACTTCACCCGGTCGCGGACAGCGGGGAATTCGACACGCGCTGGCGCAGATGTTCTTCGTAGAGTGATCCGGCTTCGGTGACGTAGGGGTTGTTTCCCGACGATGGCAAAAATCGCATTGGGAAGCTGCTGAAGTACGCTCTCGGCGGCATCGAGGAAAATGTCCTGTCCTTTTAGTGGCGTGATGGCGCCGACGATGCCGAACCAGATCTTCGTCCGCTTCTTTGCGCAAATCCGCTGGAGGCAATACGCCGGGCTGAAAACGATTCAAATCAACGATGTTGTAGATCACCATGGACGGCACGGTCTTCGAGATATATTGCCGGAACTGCGCTGCCACGTAGCGCGAAATGCAAACCGCCAGATCGCAACGGCGCGAGAGCAGGGACAACAATCTGCGCGAAAGAGCGCGGTCCTCCAGCCCGTCGCGCATGTACCAGATCAACGGGACATTCTTTGCGCTTGCGCGTAAGCGCACCGATGACATGCGCCTTGGCTGAGTTCGTGATGAACAGCCGACGGCCGATTTCATCCAGTTGCCTCGCGAGACCTGCCGCGTAAACGAGCGCAAACTAGTCGCCGAGCGCAACATCCGCGCCAGGCCCGGACGCCGCGCCGTCTCGCCCACATTGGCGATTCCATCCGGCCAGGGCAGCACCCATACTTTTGCTCCCGCCAATTCGGCGCTCTCTTTGAGTGGCCCTTCGCCCGGCACGATCAGATGAAACTCATAGCGGTCCGCGGAGGCGCGCCACCAGTTCCAGCAAGCTGAACTCCGCTCCTCCCATTCCGGACATCGCGCACAGCACGGCGACCCTAGGCAGTGGCATATTCCACCCCCACTCTTTCGCGGACTTCGACCGGCACTGCCAGTTCAGCAAGACAAACAGCGACCACACTTCCGCCCATGACTGCAAGCGGTCGCCCCGCTCCAACCCGCTCGAGCAACCGTTCTCCGTAAGCCGGATCAAGGCAGAGTGGATCATAAAGTTGCTCGTCCCGCAGAGTGTGCGATGAGATCGTCTCTTTCAGTTCGCGCCCGAGCCACTGCTGCCACGGGAAAGTGAATCCCATCTTGGCCGCTGCGGAATTTCCTCACCCGCCAGTTCGCCCAGAATCTGCCGCGTGATCCGCTTCCCTCTTCCGCCTTCGAAGTGATACTCGGGAGAAATTCGCCAGCGCCGCTTCCATCAATTGCGTATCGAGGAATGGAACGCGCAGCTCGACCGAGTTCGCCATGCTGAAAACATCCGCATCGCTCAGCAACTGATTGCGCGATATAGAACTGCAGTTCCATCGCCGCCACTTTCTGAAAATCGTTGGCCAGCGATTCAATATCCTTCTGCAATCCTCGTGTGGGGCCGACACTCCTGTCCGACTGCCGCCAGCGAATGCTGCGCTGCAGCAGATAAGCTTCAGCCAAATTCTGAGCCGACCTGAGTCGGCCACTTTCTGCCACTGAATCGGATTTTTTGTCCCGAGCGTCATTCCGAATTTCGCCAGCACCCGCGCCGCCGGACGCAGCCCGGCGCCATACTTCAGCAGCCGCGGAACCTTGGTGAATGTTGTGTATCCGCCAAACAATTCGTCGCCGCCGATTCCCGTCAGCAGCACCTTCAACCCCAGCGCAGCGCCCACTCTTGAAATCACGAACGTATTGATCCCATCGACGGTCGGCTGGTCCATCGCGCCCAGCGCCAAAGGCAGCAACTCGCGGAGTTGCTCCGCGCTGAGCGTCACTACTTCGTGATGATGCGGGACGGCCAAGGCGCAATCTTCGCGTTCTGCCGCGCATAGGGCAGCTCCGAAAATTCCTGCTCCGGAAATGCCACCGTCAGCAGCGTGATCGGACTCTTGGCAAAGCGCGCAGCCAGCAACGCCAGCAAACTTGAATCCATGCCGCCGGAAAGAAACACTCCCATCGGAACATCGCTCACCAGGTGGGATTCGACGGCGTACTCAAGGCGCTCTCGTATCAGGGACACTGCGTGATCGAAATCTCGGATCTCGGCAGGGTTCCTGAGTTGTCGAGGCTGCGGCTGAGCGACCAGTACTCCGTACTCGCGACTTCCCCGCGAGCGACTGACCCGCAGCAGATGCCCCGGCTCCAGTTCCCGAATTTCCCTGTAAATCGTGTTCGGCCCAATCACCGCGCCATAAGCCAGAAACGAATCCACCGCATCCTGATCAAGATTCAGCGGACAAATCTGCGCCCGCTCCAGCACCTTCACTTCCGACGCGAAAGCAAATAGTCGCTTCCCTCGACGAAGTCTTCGAAAGAGAACGCGAGATCAGTAATAAAGCGGCTTCATGCCCACCCGGTCGCGCGCCAGAAGAAGATTCCCCGCTCCGCGCATCCCAGAAGGCAAAGGCAAACATGCCTTCCATCTTTTGCGAGTGCCCGTTCTCCCCACTGCACCAGCGCTTTGAGCAAAACCTCCGAGTCGCCGGAGGTCGCGAACCTCACTCCCAGGCCTCCAGCTGCACCCGCAATTGCCGAAAGTTATAAATCTCGCCGTTAAACGCCAGCCATGATCCCGACTCCAAATCCTGCATCGGCTGCCGCGAGTCATCGCTCAGATCGATAATCGAAAGCCGCGTGTGCCCCAGCGCCAACTGCAGCCGTTCCCCGCTTCACCGCCAAAGCGAGCCAGCGGAATCTCGATGCTCCCATTTCCATCTGGCCCGCGATGCCCGGATGCGGCCATCATGTCGCGCACCGCCGCCCGCGTCTCCTCGGGCCTGCCCGTCGCGCAAAATTCCCATGATTCCGCACATAAGCCGCTACACCGCCTCCTTGCGATCCGACAAAGCCGCGCTGGAACACACCTGCGGAAAGAACTTCGTCATCGCCTGCTCAAATTCATCCGCCGCGCGCGTCCAATTCATTTCCGCTTCCACCCACTTGCGCCCGTTCTCTCCCATCACCTTCGCCAGCCACGGTTCGCGCAGCACTTTGACGATCGCCGCCGCAACCTCGTCGCTATCCACCGGATTCACCAGCATCCCCGTGATCCCGTCCTGCACCGCATCGGGCACGCCTCCCGATCGCCCCGCAATCACCGGCTTCCCGCACGCCGACGCCTCCAGCAACGCCAGCCCGAATCCCTCGGCCAGAATCCCGCGCCGCGTGCGGTCCGCCCGGCTGCACATCACGAACGCATCGCAAGCGTTGTAGAGCAGCGGCAGTTCCTCATCGGAAACGCGCCCCGCAAAAATCACGTTCTCCGCAACCCCGTACTCACGCGCCAGCCGCTCGAGATAATCCAGGTCATCGCCCTCGCCCACAATCACGTAAGCCACGTCCGGCACGGAACTCACGACCTTCGCCAGCGCCCGCAGCACCACATCGTGCCCTTTGTACCGGTTCGCCTTCACGATGCGCGCCACCGTAAGCAGAGTCGGCCTGCCCGAAACTCCCAACCGCTCCACCAACTCGCGGCAGTCCAGCCCCGGACGAAAATGCGACCGGATCAACTCCCGGCCGAATCTTCACAATCCGCGACTCCGGCACGCCCACCGACACCAGAAACGAGCGCGTGAATTCGCTGTTGGTGATGACCAAGTCCGCATCCAGCAGCGCCGGCATGATCCTGCGCGCGCAGCCATTCGTCCATGATCTCCAGCGCATGGGTCCACAAAAGGTAAGGCGTTCCGTAGCGCCGCTTTAATTTGCGGGCGGCGAACGGCCGCGTTGACGTGCCCGCAATGTAACACCAGATTCCGGTTCTCTTTCACCAGCTTTTCCGCTTCGCGATACATCCGCCACACCTGCCACGCCCCGCGTACGCCCGGAACATTCGACCGCCGCCGAAACCGCGCCGCCGAATACTCGCTGGGCCGGAATCGAATCGCTCCGCCTCCGCGTGCTGCGGCGCAATCAGCGTCATCTGCCGCAAATCGAACTGCCGGTACACGCTGAACAGGTAATTGCCGATGCCCCCGAGCAGCGGGGGGAAATCGGTCGTGAGCAGAATCCCGCTCCCCAATCGGCGCAACTCATCCCCTTTTCATCTTCATTCGGGGCCCGCAGCGGCAGATCGTTCGAACGAGAAGGTGGCCATGGCCCTAAGAGCGCTCCATGTGGGTTCAGACAGCCAACTCAAACTCGCGGTGTCACGTTGCGGCGGCGCGCCAAAGCGATGAATCCCGTAACCACGATCAAGGCAGAAATATCTGAATGAATCGCCGCCACCGAATGGTCAAAGTCCCGCTCTATTGACATGGCGCAGTGCGTAGCCACCAGCGCCGTGATCGCTGCCGCGCAATACGCCGGCAGATGCGCTTTCCACCCGTCGACCAATCCAACCAGCGCGACCCCAGATCAATGCGCCCAGAACGATGTCAAGCACGCCGCCCGCGTCATACAAATCCCCCGGCATCGAGGGAGCAATCGCCGCGCCGCCGTGGTCGCGGGCCATCGGATCGTTGTAAGCCCAAATCTCCGCGCCAAATTTTTCCCCGGCATCCGCCGCGCCCTTATCCCCATATATAAACCGCGGCACAAAGCCCCTGATAAACGGCGCCACCAGCACGCTGCGCCCCGAGTAAGGCTTGGCTGCGGGAACCAGATGCACCGTGAGCAACATCGAATCGAAAGCGTGGAAGCGCGCCATCCGCTCGCCCCAATCCCCCGTAAACCAGTCCACGACGCTGGCGCGGCTAATCTCGCTCGCAACTTCCTCCGTGCGCGCGTTCTCCCACTTGATGCTGTCGATACGCTGCCATCAAAGAACTAAGCGACCACGAAAGCAGACCAGCCCGGCCGGCAGCAACGTGCGCAACTTAGGCCGTCTGCCCGCGAACAGCGCCGCCAGCAGCGGAATCAGAAACTAACGGCGCAACATTTTCGCGATAAGGACTGCGCCAGCCATGCACCAGCGCCGGCAGCAAAATCAGCACTGGATGCTCCCTGCCTGCGCCACGCATGGTCCGGCCGCCGGAAATGGTCCCACCACACGATCGTCGCCGGCACCACGTAAAGATACGCCAGCGCGCGCGAGCGGGGTGACCAATGCCAGGGGGATGTTGGACGTGCCGTCGATCAGATAAAACAGCACGGAGCAGAGCAACGCCACCGGCAAGCGCGACCGCGTAGACCAAATCGAAGTGAGAGCATCCGCACGATGCCGAGCGGCCCCGCGCTCTTGCGGCGCACCGCGAAGCGGTAGCCAGCGCCACCATCAGCCAGAACAGCCCGCAATATGCGAGCGTCGTGTTCACCGTATCCACGGTCTGCGCGATCAGCCGCGGACTGCCATTTCCCCACTCCACCGCGTTGTACGACAGCATCAGGAAGCGCAGCAGAATATCCAGCCCGAAATCGAGCCACACAAAGCCGTACAGCGACTTCAAGCACCGACCGCCATCCTTCGCTCGCCCACCCCGGAACCAGGCGCACCGACAGTCATCCATACGGCGGTCACGGCCGCGAGGATGAGCCAGGTGAGAAGTTCGTTTGTAGGCCACCAAACGCAGGCATAGCGTTCTCCGCACACTTTCCCACAACCCGCCCGCGGCGCGGGCCGCATTGCCTCATTTGGCCAATTTCGATTCGCCGTTTAGCGACGGAAGGATCGTTTGGCTGACGATTTTTGGGGTCAGCGTCGAATCTAGGAGAGGTTCTGCCCCGAGTTACTGCGATGAGTTTAATGGCATGGTTCCAGCCGGTCAATAAAATACTGCCGGACAGCGCAAAAAAACGAAAGGATGGATTTCTACTCTGTCGACCTGATATGCCATCGTCATGTGAGCAAACATTTGCACTCTGGCTAAGGTGGCCGAGCATCACTGCCGACGACGCGAGCCAGCGCACCGTCGCCCGGAACCCCGGCGCGATCGCGCATTGATTCCACGCCCTTGTACATCCCGAGAATCGCTTATCCGGGGCGAATCCCGCCCGAATCAAGAGCCTGTCGAGGGTCCCAGGAACGAAATGGTTGATATGCTCCCCGAGGTCAAGCTCCGGACAGCGGCCGAGCAGTCTGCCACGCAACGAAACCACCGCAGTTGTTAGGAACATCGATCAGCAGCAAGCCACCCGGTTTTAATATCCGCCTCAACTGGCTCAGCAATGCGAACGGGTCGTTCACGTGCTCCAGCACGTTCATCAGCGTGACCACATCGGCCCAGCCTGTCCAAGCCGCAGCGGCCTCGTCAGGAAACAGTACTGGGCATCCTACGCTTCTCTCCGTCTCGCTGCGCTCTCGGGATCGATGCTGATGCCGCGCACGTTAAACCGAGGCGGAACGCCGCAGTTGTAACCGTCAACGGATTGTGCCGCCAGCAGAAACAAACCTCCAGCGCATCCCACGTCAACAAAATTTACGCTTCCGGCCGGGATTGCTCTTCACGATGTACTGCAAGGCCAGTTCGTAAAGGCCCACGGACTTGATCTGATTGGCGAGCCCATAATGCGCGGGCGACAGGACGGAGGTCGTGTCCACTCGTTCCCGCGCAAGCTGCTCGTAATGCTGAATTTTTCCTGCGATGCTCTGGACACGGCGGGTGTAGAGCATCCGGCAATCTCGGCAGCGCACCAGTTCATATTCGCCTTCACGGGAGAGCGTCCCAGTGCGAGACGAACTTCCACACGCCGGGCAGTTACGTTCTTCCAGTCCAGGGGAAGAGGTCGAGGATTGCTCTTGGATCCTTTGTGACATCTATAGCGTCTCCCCGGGGCGGCGTCGTCGGCGGGTGAATCGTTCTACCAGCGCAGCCATACACACTCCAGCCCCCAGCATCAGGATAGGATCGACCGTGACGACCCGATACCGGATCGAGGACAAAAAGAGGCAGTAAAGGATCGTAGTCGTGATGACCCATCCCCAAAGCAGGGACAATTCTTTCCAGCGCCGCCGTAACTGCCAGCAACCGGCAATGCCAAAAACAAGCAGCGGGATGTAGCTGGCCGAGTAGATCAACCGGTTGCGCGCGCTGTGGTATAGCGCTGACGGCACTAATGTATACATGACTGCGAAATTCGACAGGAACAATTTTCCCCAAAGACGTGGGCTGTGATCGAGAATGAGGAATGCTTGTTGGTAGTAGTATTGCTCGCGGTCGGTTTCGGATATGTCTCTGAAGGCTGCGTGCTGGGAATATCCTACTTCTGCTAGCGTCGCGCCGGGCTCCAGGCGGCAGATGGGCTCCGGCCCAGAGTGTGCCGCCTCCATTCGTGCTGATGAGAACGGCCTTATGAAATAGGCGGTAGTTGCGATAAGTCCACGGCAGAACCATCATTGCCACCGCGAACGTTAGCAGGATGATTCGGCGCGATGCCTGTTTCCAGTCGCTGGTGGTCAGCCAGATCGCCAGCACCAGCGCGGGCCCGAGCATTAAACCATTGGGACGACAGAGCGACGTCAGTCCAACCAGTATCCCCAACCAAAATACGCGGGTCGTGGAGAGGTCTTCGACTCGCGCATAAAACACGAACAAGACCGTCGTGAGAAGAAACAAGAACAAGCTCTCTGTGCCGAGATCGGCCGCGTACCAGATCAGCGGTGGATAAAGGGCAAATGCGAGACCTGCAATCAAAGCGGACAACTCGTCGAAAAGAATAACCGCGAGCCGCATTAAGAAATAAAGCGCCAGTGCGGCCAGAGTTACTTGCAGCATCCGCAGAAAAAGAGACGTTGTACGAGAACTGAAAAGCAATCGCTACAAACGCCGGATAAAGAGGTGGCCGCCAGGCGGAGAACTCCACAGGCTCCGAGAATGGCCGGGACTCGTCGATGCTGTGAGCAAATCCCACGCCGGTCGCAAGGTTGTGGGCGAAAGACAACAAGTCCGATGAATCTGGATTCACTTCAAGCTGAACTCTCCCGGTTTCGACCGCGACTACAAGCGCCGTCCGCAGTAATACCGCAAACACGATGACTAGCGCTGCTTTCCATCGAAATGACTTCGCCATTGTTGTCTATTCAGCTTCCCGGAGCACGGCCATCAGAGATGTGCCCAAGAATGTTTGTGGAACCACTTCACACTGAGAGAGCATCCGGAGAGCGCTATTCAAGGCCGCCGAGCGCGAATCAAATCCGGTTGCGATGGCCTTGCTTGGATCACGCTCTCCCATGAGCCACAGTTTTCGAATCATCAAAAGCGGGATTAACGGTAATCCCCAATAGCTGCAATCTTCTATTTCAAGATGGTTGCGGCTTGCCCCCGTTTCCAACCCGGCGATCGAATACCGGCGCATATGGCCGTCCGCTTCATCGTACCTAGAGAATAGCCACTGTCCAGCGGGAACATCCACAATCACCCTACCTGCCGGAGCTAGATGAAACAAAACCGCATTCAGGACGTATCTTCTTGCTGGACATGCTCCAGCACGTCAAACAGAAAGATCAGGTCAAACCGACCCTGGAGCGCAGGCTCCCTCTGCAAAATGTCATAGCAATATAATTTGCTGCGGCCGCTAATGTTTCGCCTTAGCGCATATTCATTCAGATCAAAGCCCGAGACTTCCCGTCCATAATTATCTTCGATTTGTTTTTGCAAGAGACCATGGCCGCAACCAATCTCCGCGATTTCCTTGGCTTCGGTGATGCGATGTCCATGCAGTTGTTGCAGCACCTCAAATCTTCGACGAATCCAAAAATGGCCCACCACGGCGATCTAAACCAATGATCGGCCATGCTGACCTCTGCTGTGGGAGAAAGATACTCTATCTTTCGGTGGGTAACGTTCCCGTTCGTAGTGCCGCCATTGCTCATCGCCTTATGTGATTGAGTGCCGCTTTATTACGGGACTTATCTCCCAACTCACTTTTTCCTTTGCCGAAGACCCGCCCGACGATGTATTGAGGCCTCCCTTGGTCTCCTCGTAAATTCGGCCTACGTACTCCCCGATGATGCCGAGAAAGAAGAGCACAATCCCGGAGAGAAAAGTTACGGCTACCAGCAATGCTGTAAACCCTCGTGGTGATGTTTGCAGAAATAGCTTGGCGTATATCGCGTAGGCGACATACACCATGGAAATAGACATTACGAGGGCGCCCACCAATGCTGCCGCGCGGATGGGCACGATCGAAAACGCGAAGACCCGTCGGCTGCCAGCTTCATAAGCCGTGTGAGGCTGTACTTGCTTCTTCCTGAATGTCGCTCTGCTCGCTCCACAGAGATGCCGACTTGTCGAAAACCAACCCAACTCCGAATTCCACGCAGGTACCGGTGATGCTCTGGCATTTGCCGCATGTGGTCGATCACCCTTCGCGACATCAATCCAAAATCCCCGGAGTCGAGGGGGAGACGTATGTCTGAAAGCTTGGCCATCATTCTGTAAAACAAAAAATAGCAAAGCCTCAGCGGCCACGGTTCCTTTCGCCGAACTCTGCGCGCGTACACCACGTCATAACCCTGCTCATACTTGTCGACAAATTGCGGGATTACTTCCGGCACGTCCTGGAGATCGCCATCCATTACAACAACTGCGTCGCCGGCGGCGTGATCGAGAGCGGCCGTGATGGCGGATTGATGCCCGAAATTCCTTGAAAGGGAAATGACTGTTATACGCGCATCTTGAAGTGCGGCCGCTTCCAGTATTTCGACTGTGCGGTCCGTGCTTCCATCGTCTACAAAAACAATTTCATGCGGCCCTCCGGGCAGAGCGCCCAGTGCACTCTGCAATCGCCGCAGAAGTTCCGGCAGAACGCTTTCTTCATTGTGGAGCGGAATCGCGACCGTCAAACGAATTCCATTGGCCATCATAATTGTCCTTACGCACCTGCAATGCTTGCTCTTTTACGCTCAATCGCGACGACTCTGTCGCACCTCTATCGGCTGCCCATTTTAGGTTTTGTTGGCAGGCGTCTGACTGCGTTCCCAGACGTTCCATGTCGGACCAGGCTGCAACAGGACCCAATCGGACTTAAGAGTTGTGGGCCGGGGCGATCCCGCGGGAAGAGCGACGTACCTAACGCGATAGTACTCGATCGCAGAATTCGGAGCATCGGAAATTTGATCAAAGAACGACAGGCGGCTAAGTAGTCGCGCTGAACGACTTACAGGATCACGTAGCTCGACTCCATACTGTAGATGGTCCAACACCCATTTCTGAGTTGTCTCGAACTGTTCTCGGGAGGCGCCTGACAGGTAAGCGTTGAGCGCAATGCGACGATCAAAATCGAGGTCGCTAACTGACGGGCTCAAAATAACTGGGTACTCAGCCGCCAAGGGCGTTACGTGATCAACGATCAGTGCAAATTGGACAAAGTCCTCAGCACCAGCGGCCATGGACCCGGCGTTGAGCGGCGTATATCCCGGAGTAGCATGCTGACCTTCGTAGTTCTGATATCCGTAACTGTAGCGCTGACTGTCTTTTGTGCGAATCGCTTCGAGGCCTCGCAGGTAGATGCCTACTCCGGCATTCAATACCACCGCAACCACAAGGATTTTACCCGCGATTCTGCCTCGTGTCCCCAACCGCCCGATGATGTCGACCGTGAGCAGAACCAGAAGGAGGGTCATGCATGGGCAAAAGAGGTAGGCCCAGTGATAGTTTTGCATTTGGAGCCCAGTGAATAGCTGTTGATGAATCATTATGAAGCCGGCAGCGCATAGGCACCAGAGATAAAGCATCTGAGGGAAGAAACGCCAGACGACCGCAAAAGTGACAACAACGAGGGCCGCGGAAAGCAGGAAATGGCCGTGCTCACTCAATCGTGGAATCGGAACAAATTCGTCAAACCTCCGCATCCAGTCTGATCCCTGACCGTGGCGTGTTAATAGCATCCTTGCTAATTCCGGACTGCCGAATAGGGCGCCGATCCATCCTGTATGGAAATATGTTTGCCAGTGCTCGCGGTCCACTATGATTCCCAACACCAAGGCGAGCCCAGCTGCAGTCCAAAAGAAGAAATAAGCAAAAAACAGCAGCCCGAAGGCCAACCCCGAACATACGATGTTTGCGCGTGAAGAGTTCTGTACACTGCGCCTTAGTGCCCACAGGTAGAGAAAAAGAAAAGGAAGCGCGACGACCGGCGAGACAATTCGCCACTCGCGGTGGATGCTTGGGTTATGTGCGAAGAGCTCTGCGGAGCGACCGAGCAGGACACGAGCGAGCACGGTCCACTGATAGACGAATGGGCGGGTGACGAGCCAACCGCTATCGGTTAGCAGGAAGACTGCGCCAACCAGCGCAATCCAGGGACGCCGAACGTGTTGCCAGACCACGGCATACCATCCGAATCCGACGATGAGTCCGCCAAGGAATCGCAGAACAAGGCCGAAGCGAATGGGGTGAAGCCCGAAGGCCTTGCAGATTAATTCGCCGGGGACTATCTGCAACCAGGAATAAATCGATTGGCCACCGCTCACAAACGTTGGATCCGACAAATACATCGGATGCCAGTGATAAGCGTGACTCGCAAGTTGCGTGTATAAAATCTCGTCTGCATCGGAAATCCAGATGCTCGTATGTGCAACCCGGTGCCAAACGACATAACCGAGAGTCGACATCAGCAACCCGCACAATGCCGCAAGACACGCGATCCGTATAGGGAAGGGGCTTCTGGTCATGGCCGCTAGTGTGCTCCCCCAGCCGCGTTCGACGAAGGCTTGCGCGCTATCCCAACCAGATTCAATCCCACGCCGGTGACTTCCATGACTGCGTTTGCCGCGGCTACCGCTACGTGGCGGGCGACGCGCTTGGCGGTGAATCCGTCGCCTACGATCCCTTGCTGAAAACTTCGGGCGGGCTGAACTTTGATGGGTTCGAGTCCGCCTTTGCGGAATGCCAGGGACATGGTTTTTGGCGCGAATTGATTCAGGTGTCCTACGCTGGCTACGAAGCCATCGCTGCGTCCGAATATTTTCTTCACGCGTTCTTTGCGGAGCTGCATTTCTCCGTTGGGCGACTTTACGACCAGGACGCCGCCCGGTTTCAACATGCGCGCACACTGCGTCACGGATCCAACGGGATCGTACATGTGCTCGAGCACGTCGATCATCGCCACCGCGTCAAAACTGGCTTCGGGAAACGGAGGATCGGAAATTACCCCGGCTTTTACATCCTCGATGCCGAGTTCTTTGCGGCAGAAGGCAGGGAACTCGGTGTTGATCTCGAGGCCGCTGACGGTCCATCCGGCATCGCGGGCGTCGGCGAGAAAGGTGCCGATGCCACAACCGACCTCGAGTATCTTTCTGGAGTTGGCGGGGCCGAGAAGGGAAAGAATCTGGCGATTGGAATTCTTCGTCGCCTGATGCCACCAGAAAAAGTTTTCGCGGGTGAGGCCGTAGCCGCCGCCGGCACGTTCTTCGTAGTATCCGTTGACATAGCTCTCGGGAAAATCACGCTCGACGTACATGAATGAGCAGTCGGAGCAGGTCATCAGGTTGATCAGCCTCTGCGTATAGGCGGCGGAACGCGTTGGATCGGCGCTGGCTGGCTCCTTCTGAACTAAAGATGATTGCGAACCCCCGCATAACGGACACGACATTGGGCTGGATTTTAACATTGACCTCATTCCAAAACATTTTTGCAAAATTGTGACGGATATCACTGACACGCAATCCGATTTTGGCGCACAATCCGAACGACATAGTTCCTATAAGGTTTCAGTAAACCCCGAAAATCCGGGTATGGCAGCTAAGTCCATTAGTTTGATAGATTTACGGGTAACTATATGATTCCAGGGCGCTAACGACGTTTGGGGGGGGGGGGGGAGGGGGGGTATGCAGCAATCATCTCCCGCAGACGAATTTGGTTGGCCTGGTAGTCTCCAATTTCAGCCGCCGCTGCACTCGATGGCAAGAGTCGCGGATCGGTCTTTCCATCCCCTAATCCCAAAAGCATGGCGCGGACCAACTCCCGCAGTCGCACCGTGTCAAACATCTCCACCCCGGCGCTAGGATACAGACGGGCGTTAAGCTGACTGTTGTCGCTAAAAATTCCGGGACGTCCGAGCGCTGCTGCAAGAAAAGTAATCCGTCCAAGAATGCTGCCGGACGTGAGATTGATGACGCCGTCGCACTCTCCGAGAAAGCGTACAAAAGACCGGTACCCACGCTTCGCTTCCAGGACAAACGGCAATCCCGCAGCAAATTCGGACGACTTGTATTTTTCGATGTCGGTCGAGTTGTAGATGAAAGTATGAAACGAAATCTTGTCGCGCAGAGAGGACGGCAACTCCTGCCAGATGTCCAGCAGCACGCCCTTCAGGACAAAGGGATGGTTCTGCACGATGTCATGAAAACTCATTGGCGCCTGCACCAGAATCTTGTGGCGATTGGATTCGCGGTGCGATTCCAGCCCCAATTTCTGGGTCGCCGCGTAATCATAAGGCCAAGGAATAACTACAGCTTTCGGTTGGCCGATCAATCCGCCGCAAAACGTCTTAAGCTCGGGAGAATATGCCCAGACATGACGCGCTCCACGCAAAATGCGCAGGGCAGATCGCAGCTTTGCATCCGTGAACTCGCGGGAGAGAATTGCGGGAGGCCCCGGGATTACGGCTACCGGTGGGTCGCTGGCCATGACCAAAGATTCGAGGTAGCGCAGTTGAGTTTCAGAAGCGCCGAGTTCGGCGATGATGAGGTCGTATTTTCCGGCCGGAACTTTTTCATCTTCGAGCAAGAAATCAAACTTGTCAGCCAGCATCAAGGCAAGACAATATACGTCGGGATAAATGACGCCTTCCAGCTTCATCTTGAGATACTTCGCGACAAGACGCTGTTTGCGCCACCATTGACTCTGGTTGCTGACGAATGCGATGCGCAATGATTTGCTCAAGTCGTCAAGCTCCTGAGGTTGGTCGACGTTGCGTTGGCCGAAAAATTCAATCCGCACTCGCGCAAGACCGTTGCTGCGCGGACATCATAGGTCTGCAATGCGGCCAGTCGCGCCGCGTTGCGGCGAATGCGTAATCGCAGTTCAGGATCGCCAAGTATCGCGTCAATCTTGTGGTCGATCTCTTCCGGCGAGCGATAGTAAACGGCAGCTTCATTCTCCGGGAAGAATTCATCCTGCTCCGCCGAATAGCGAGCCAGCATCACGCCACCGCTGCCAGGAATCTCGAAGGTGCGCATGTTGGGTCCGCCGAGGTTTTCCGCATTGAGCACATTCAGCGACAGCGCGGCGCGCGCGTAAGTGTCGCCAACTCCGCTTCCCCAAACTGGCGTATGAGCGCGATGCTGGCCGGAAAGTGTTTGCCAATCCTTAGGCCAGTTGCTGCCCCAGATCGCTACCGTGTGTTTCCGAATTGCTGTCAGTTCCGCACAACGCGCTCCTGAATAGTTGGCAACAAACGCTACATCGTGAGTGACGTTGCAAGTGGTGCAATGCAGTCCCTCAGGTAAAGACTGCGGACGGGTTATTTCGGGATCGACGGCGAAGGGAAGGAACTTCGCCTCAACGCCATCGCTTCGCAAGCGCTCCATCAAGCTGCGCTCCCACATCCAAACAATGCTGTATTGGCGCAGCACCTCGATCAGATCGCGGCGCAGCGCGGAAGCTTCGCGCGGATTCCAGCGGATGCCGATGTAAGGGTGATCGGGATAGTGGTTCACGAATGGAACTCCGATCGATTTGCGAATGCGCCGAATCGTTTCCGGATGAAAGAACGAACACTTGACTGCGAAGATAAGCGCAGGGCGAACTTGCTCAGCGACCTCGATCGCTTCGCGATTGACTGTGTTCCACAGCGACGATCGTAAAGCGCGCCGCAAAACGCGGTTGCCAGCAAAGCGGCTCGCCTGCATGAGCGCTCGCTCGGAATCGAACCGGACTACTTCCACGCCGAGGCGCTCGAAAGCTTGCGCGTAGCTCTCGGCCAGCGCGCCTGGGCTTAACGGTCCAATTACGAGAACTTTGTTGTTCGTCGTCATCAAAATTCAAAAACTTTTCAGGCCAGCCGCTGGCTGATCCGAATCGGCGAATTTAATCGTGGATGGAAGCGGGTAACGCGCTATCAAGGTCACGGGGTCGGCCATCTGTCCAAAAGGACGCACCTGTAATTCACGCCAATCTTGTACGGAAAATTCAATCTTGTCCGCTTGGCGCAATGCATTGATCTCGGTCAGCGCCCGTGTCTGTAAATATCGCAAATAAATTCGCTGATTGACGCTGCGGGGCAAGAACGCCAAAAAGAATGTTAGCCGCTCGGTTAACGCACGATGGTTCGCCATGTATCGCAGCAGCCGACGCATCGAACCACTCGGGCTTCCTGCTCTGGACTTCTGGTCATGACTTTGTGTTGCGGTTGCCAACTGCAGGGGCAATCCGAGTTGGGCTGCGTAGTATTTATAAACGTCGAGCCAGGTCCACTGCGGGAAAGAGATCAGGTCGTAGGTTCCGGGCTTGGCTGTCTGCGTTTTCGCTATTTGGACGATGGCTTCGACAATCTCTGCAGTAAATACTGTGTTGGAATCGCGGAGTCCGTCGTGAGGCAGAGCGACTTTTTTGTCGAGGATCTCGCCGCAAATCTTGGCGGTAATGTTTTGTAGGTCGCCCATTACATGTCCGAGACGAAATACAAATGCAGGGTGGTTCGATCTGCGGCATAGGCTGCGAAATAGTCTTTCCGCGCTCAGCTTTTCAAGGCCGTAGGAGTCGGGCAACCAGAACTTCATGCCCGGCGCGTAGACCATGATGGTGCTGGCGAAAATAATCGGTGCTCCAGGTTTCGCCGCTCCGATCACGCTGCGGATAATCTGACGATTTCTCTCTCGGTCGATGCGCGGTATCGCTGTGTTGCTCAGCGCAAAGTTCACGACAACATCGCAGTTTCCGATAAGGCCGCGGGCTTCCGCCGGATCGGAGACTCGCCCATGCCGGCATTCCATATCGTTTGAGCGGAGAAATGCGGAGCCCGAAACATTGCGAACGATGGGTACGACTTCGATCCCTTCTACCGCGCGCAGGCGAAGGCTAACTTCGGTCCCGACCTGTCCGTTCGCGCCCAAGATTGCGACTCGCTTCATGGATTTCGCTTCCCCGCACTGTAAAGCGCTTCGACGGCGCGAATGGTGGGAAGGGAACTCCGAGCGCTGAATTTCGAAGCCTGGCGGCTGCGCACGCCATCGAGAAAGGCCATCCATTCCAGGTAGAACGCCTGGTAGACCGTACCCGCGCCAGCCTGCTTCATCGAGAGTGAGGCTACGTCGCTTTCATTCAGCGAGCCATGAATCTTGACATCTTGCGATGGCTGGCACGGGAACTCAACCGTGCAGTTTTCGAAATGCAATTCAATGGTATTTTTTGCGGGTCGAAGCCATGTCACCAGATAATTCAAATCGCACGCGCCAGTTGCGGTGCGCAGGGACAAGTGTGCCTCAACCTCACGATCCACTCCGCCATCAAATACGAAACGTTGCCCGATCGGAATTGCCTCGGTTGCCTCGCTGATGTACATCGCCAGGTCGAGGGAATGACATCCGAGGTCCATAAGCACGCCACCGCCGCCGGAAGCGGCATCGTCATAGAAACGGGAATCAGTGCCTGTCTTCGTTGTCAGCGCTCCCTCGGAAACCGATATAGACCGGAGTGGGCCAAACCAATTCTCGGTAACGACCAATCTTGCCAGAGCTACGGAGGCATAGCTTCGCCGCTGGAAGCCGCAGGCTAGCGAGTGCTCGGGAAACAGATCGCAGATGCGTTCGGCCTCGGAACTCCCGATTGCAAGCGGTTTTTCAGCGAGTACAGAGGTGCCGCGTTTGGCGAACAGCTCGTAGTAAGCCAGCCGCGCGGTTACGGGAACAGCAAGCAAAACAACATCTGTCACTGGAAGCTCGTCCAAGTTAGCATCTACCGCGATGGGAGCAATCTTGTAGCTGCCTGCAACTGACCGTGCTGTTTCGGAATTCCTGTCCGCGACATATGCGATGTGAATGTCTTCGCAAGCGCTCAAGACTGGAAGGTGTATACGGCTCACAATCTCGCCAGCGCCGACGATGCCGACCGAGAGCACGCGTGGCGCGGGAATATTTTCTAGCGCGGCTATTCCGGAACTCTCTTTGTTCGCACGGCTAGTGATGGCGGGGTCAGTCATGGTCCGTTTGGTTCGATTTATCTCGCAGAAATGAGGCCAATACACTGGATCGGCGCAGAATTTCTTCGGCGTGCGAACGGGACCAGTTTCTCATAAAGGTTTCGCGTCCATTCTTGCCTAGCTGCCGACAAAAAGCATCATCCGACAACAGTGATGAAACTGCCTGTGCGAAGTCGGCAGGATCTTCACGCACCAGCAGGTCAAAGCCGTCCCGAACTTCCAATCCTTCGATCAGTTCCGGGCAGGCGACGACTGCCTTTTCGCGAGCGAAAGCCTCCACAATCTTTAGCGGCACACCTCCCCGCACAAACACGGGAAGGGCGATAACTCGGCACTGGCTATATAGCTCATTCGAGTCGGCGACAGCGCCCAGAAGGTCGACATATCCGAGATCCCGCAGACACTTCTCATCCGCAGGCGGCAAATTAGCGCCAGCCAGCTTGAGCCGTGCTGACGGGTTTTGCTGAAGCACGATTGGGAACACCTTCTCCGCTAGAAACCTGGCCGCTTCAAGGTTTGGAAAAGACGAATAGGTACCGATGAAACCGACATTTTCATTGGTCGCGAGCGCGCCGGGCCGAAAGACAGATTCGTCGAGGCTATTGGCTACCACAACGACATTGATATATGGAGCAATGCGGGCAAGCGATTCAGCTTCGGGCGGAGACGTCGCCCATACCTCACTACATTGCGCGAGAAAGATTCGTTCCTGTGTGCGGCTCGCCAAATAGTTGGAATAGAGTGTTACGCGACTTATCGCACTTTTTCCATACATCGATAGAAAACGCGCCGTGAGTTCGGTGAGAACATCAATCGCGTCGGCAATGACATGAAACCCCTCACTTTTCAACGGTGCGGCGCAATGGAGCATGAATGACGGCAGAATGACGAAGTCAGATCTGACCCTTCGCGCCTCGGCCAGAATAATTTCGGCAGCGCCGATGCGGTCGTATGACATCGAAAACGGATAGCGTTTGCCGGGAAGACCAAGCGCACCGCGCACCAGGAAATCGACTTTGTGCCCGATCAGCGAAGCTGTAGAGAAATCGCTGTGTGGAAAACGGCGCCCACCGTGGCGAACTTCATCGCAGATCTGGGGCAGAGGAGTTGACTCGACCGGCACTGGTTCGCGTCCCTCGGTAGAAAAATAGAGCAGGGCGCTGTAACAGCCCAGGCGATGGACCAGTTCCAGGTTGCTAACCATCCTGAGATGGAGGCCGGTCGTGGCTGGAAAAGGGAAGTCGGGGAGCACCGTGAGGACGCGCGCCGCGCTTTTGCTCTTTTTACTTACGGATGCCCCGGACTCTTTTTCCATTTCGATGCCTGGCATGAAGGTTATTTCTTGAGGTCGCGGCGCAACGCCAGCAAGATGCCGCAGCCTTCTAATTGGGATGGCCGAACAGTGATCTCATGTGTTGGAGTGAGAGCGCGGCGCAAGAGTTCGAGCGTGCCGGGTACGATTAAGTCGTGATACTCCATGGCGATGAGCTTGAACCGGCGAAGCACGTCGGGTGTGGCAGCGGCGAAAACGCTGTTCTCAGAGCCTTCGATGTCGACTTTGAGGAAATCGATCTCTTCGACTTTGGCTAGTTCAAACAGGCCGGAAAGAGGGATGACTGGCGTACCATCCGTGGCGGACGAATCCACTCGCAACACGTGATCGAGCGAACGAGAACCTGTCGCCTGCATCTGACCTTTGCTGAACTCAGCGCCCAAAGCTACTTCGTAGCAGGTAACATTTTTCGGACATGCGCCCGCCACATTCGCTTGCAGGTATCGGAAGTTTTCGGCAAACGGTTCGAGCGCAATGACTCGGCATAGGGTGTTTTGGCGCGCCATCTGAATTGCGAAGATTCCGACATTCGCGCCGGCGTCAATGATCACGTCACCGTCCGCGGGAAAATAAAATCCGTCGGTGTAGACATGATCGAGCCATAATTCGCTTACTGCCTCCCATAGTCCGCCGCGCCCGGGAGGATGGGAGATGCGGGTTCCGTCCCACAAGACAACTTCATCGCACGGTTCGGACGCGCGCATCCGTTGGACCATGGTGTGGCCGTTGCGGAAGCGCAGCATGACCGACGCCATCGTGATGACATTCTTCAGATACATAATTTCAGATTCGTATTTCAAGCTACGAATTGCAAAATTGCGACTCGCACACAAGGCACGGGGGACGAGCCTTTGGCGGGGATCAGTTGCCAGCAGTCACTTGCCGACGATCACCTGCTCATACACTTGAACCATTTTATCAACCACCGGGCCGGGGGAATAGCGTTCTTCTATCAGACGCCGCGCTGCGGTTCGCATTTGCTGCCGTTCGGCGGAGCTGGCCAATAGCCCACACATTTTGGCTGCCATCTCTTCGTCCGTTTCAGCAACCCAGCAGTCGCGTCCATTCTGGTAGTCGATACCCTCAACGCCCTCCCAGGTGGTAACTACGGGCACGCCGTATGCCATTGCCTCCATGACTTTTACCTTCATTCCGCTGCCTCGCGAAGGCGCATAGACCATAATTGCAACTTTAGAGAAAAAATCCGACGGGTGCGCCAGATTTTCGGCCAGCGTGAGGTCTTCTCGGGACGAATATTGGTGCAAGTATTTAGAGGCGTTCCATCCCGCTATAAAAAGTTTTGCCTGGGGAAATACCTGTTTCACGAGCGGCCAGATGCGGGTGATCAGGCGCTCGGCGGCGGAGCGGGACGGTTCCCAGTGCATGGAACCGATCATGCCGACTACGGGATCTTGCACGGGCTCTTGCAGTGGATACAGGGCGGGGTCAAGTGCAAACGGCACGACCCAATATCTACCATCGGGATTGATCGATTCAGCCATCTCTTTTAGTCGTGGCGTTAGTAGGCGAATGTTTGGAAGTCCGTGCAGTAGACGACGAGTGGCCCGACGGGTTTGCCAAAAGGCCCGGCGATCGCTCGAAGTCATATCTTTTTTCTCAGCTTTTTCAGCCCAATCGATCACGTCGAAATAATGTACGTTCAAGAGCGCCCGGGGCACATCCACGCCTAGCCATCCGGTGGACATCTGTTCGAGGTGGAGGACGTCGTAGCCTTTTGCCAATTCTTCCTGCAGCAGGCCAGTCAGATCGGAATCTTGAAGTAGCTCGCTGCGCGGACGGATTAGATTCTGCCACTTGCGCCGCAGGGCGAAGGAATCGATCTTGACGCGATGAAAATGCAGAGTGAGTCGGCCTCTGAATGGCTCTTTTTGCGACAACCATTTCTTCGCCTCGGAGACACGTTCGTCCGGTTCCTCGGTCGCAGCCAGTGCCACGACTTCATGACCTCGTTTCAGCAGTTCGGTGATCAGGACATAGAACCAGCGCGCGGCAGTATCGCCGAATGGATGCGGTACGGCTGGAGTGACGACGATGATCTTCACAGAGGTCCCTGTTGAGATCGCTCCGAAATTGTGGCCTCAGCACAATCGCAGTTCTGCAAAATCTCGTTGCTGCGACCCAGCAAATCCAAGTAAACGCGCAGCGTGTCTTCCGCGGATTTGTGCCAGGAGAAGAAGCTCGCTCGCTCTCGGCTTTTTTCGGAGAGGGCGGTCCGCAGAGAGGGCTCGCCAGCAATGCGGGCCATTTGTGCTGCGATAGAATCTGGATACTCCGGATCGAAGAGCAGGCCGCTGCCGCCCAGTACTTCCGGCAGGCTCGTGGTGTTAGAAGCCAGGACTGGAAGTCCCGAAGCCATCGCTTCCACAAGCTGCAATCCAAAACCTTCATAGCGCGAGGGGTGGACAAAAGCCAGTGCGCCCTGATAGAGGGCGGGTAGATCTTCGTCGGCAATCTGCCCAGGGCAGAACACTCGCGGGGATAAACCGAGCGCATCGATTCTCTCGGCAACATCCGTAAAGCCCCATTTGTGCTCTCCTGCCAGGACCAGTGGCGGAGTGTCGCCCGGTAATCGATCACCTTGCAGTCGTGCGTAAGCTTCGACTAAAGCGCCGACGTTTTTCTTCTGGTCGAATCCTCCGAGAAAAAGAAAATATCCGGGCGGGAGGCGATATTTATCGCGAACGCGGGCAATTTCTTCCGCAGACAACACTTCATAGAAGCGCCTGGCCGCGGCATTGTAAATAACGACCACACGATCTTGCTCCAATCCATGAAAGCGGCAAATGTCTTGCTTTGAGAAGTCCGAGACGGTGACGAATTTGTCGGCGCTGTGACGTGAGACAAAATCGGCATATTTTTTTCGCCAGCCTCCGCGCCAGTGCTCGCCAACACAATACTCCGGCAAGCGATCGATAATGTCGTGGCAGGTGACGACATATTTGCAGACTCGCCGGTACGGGAGGCCGCGGTTTCCGGTAGCGTGAAAAATATCGATCTTCGAATGGCGTAATTGCTTCGGCAGTTCGCCTTGCTCCCAGAGAATCTCTCTGCGTGCCGGGAAGACAATTGGGTCGATCTCCAAGTCTGCCAAGAATTCTTGAGCGATTGGACCCGGCGAAAACGAAAACAACTCAATTTCGCTGCCGGCGATCTCTTTCATCGCTAGGAAAAGTTCCACAGTATAACGCGCGAAGCCGCGCATCTCGTAGTGCATCAGGATTCGACCGTCCAGACCGATGCGAATTGGCACTCGCGCTGATCCGGGTACCTTCAAATGGCCGACTCAGAATCCGATAGCAATTTTGTTCCGTTCACGAGGGATTCATTCAATGCGAAAAATGCGCAGGGATGCGCTTGTGGTCCACATGCATTTTACCCCATTGCCGCAAGTGGCGAGTCGACTTTCTAAAGTGAAAAAGGGGCACGGATTTTGTCCGTGCCCCTTGTGAAAGCCGTTGCCTTAAGGCAATGGCAAGCGATTCGTTTCCTTACGGACCCGAAACGTAGGTTGCGGAAGTGCTCAACCACTGGCCTCCAACGAACGAGTACAGGGTCACGTAGATGGTGGTGCTGTTCGCCGGAAGACTGTTCACCGTCGTGGTGAAGACATTGCCCAGGTTTCCGGATTGATAGTACTGGTTGCCGCCGGCAGAACTGCCGATGTCAAGCCAGTAGGCGGTTGCGTTGGGGTCCGCACTCCAGTTAAACGTCGCGGTGCTTCCGCTCAGTGTTCCTGGAGCCGGCGAAGTGATGAGTGCCAATCCGCTGGTCGCATTAAAGGCCGTGTAGGTGTAAGCATTGTTTACCCACACTCCACCGATCAGTGAGTACAGAGTGACGAAGATACCGCTGCCATCGGTGGGCAGGTTGTTAACCGTATCGGTCAGCACGTTGCCCAAGTTGCCGGATTGCAGGTATTGGTGTCCACCTGCCGAGCTACCGATGTCCAGCCAGTAAGCAGTTGCTGACGCCCCTGCTGTCCAGGTGAACGTCTGGCTGCTGCTGGTTAGAACCGAACCCGAAAGTGGGCTGCTCATCATTCCCGCTGTCGACGCGTTTGCGTTGATTGCGGTGTAGGTGTAGCCAGTCGGGACGTAGGTGCCCGCGAGCTCCGTGAACAAGGTTATGTAGACCGTGCTCCCGTTGGTCGGTAGGTTCTTCGCCGTAGCGGTCAGCGTTCTGCTAGCGATGCTGCCGGAGGAATAGTAGTCCTTGGCACCGGGCGTAGATCCCGCATAGAGCCAGTAGGCCTGCGCGGTACCCGTGCCTTTTACCCACGTGAACGCAACCGAGCTTCCGGTCAACGTGCTGTTTGGTGTTGGCGTGCTCATCGTTGCGCCGCCGGTTGCTGGGTTGAGAGCGGTGTAAGTGTACGTGTTGCTAGCCCAAGACCCACCTACCAGCGAGAACAGCGTCACGTAAACCGTGGTCCCGTTGGAAGGTAACCCAGTCGCAGTGGCAGTCACCACGTTGCCTAAGTTGCCAGATGAGTAATACTGGTTGCCGCCCACCGTGCTGCCAGCACTCAGCCAATACGCTGTCGCGCCAGTGCCTGCGGACCAGGTAAATGCTTGCGAGGTGGAGCCTAAGACTGAACCAGGAGCCGGAGTGTTAATCGATCCCAAGCTCGAGGATCCGCCCAATGCGGTGTAGCTGTAGTCGGTAAATTGGAAGGTGCCGCTAATCATGTAATACCAGCGGACCCACACGGTGCTGCCATCCGTCGGAAGACTGGGGACGAGCAGTGAGAGTGTGGAAGACGAGAGGTTGCCGGACTGCAAGTAATTGTTGCCGCCCTGGGTTGAACCCACGTCGAGCCAGTAAGCCGTGGCGCTAGGATTGCCGCCCCACTGGAAGGTTACCGCGTTGCTCGTCAGCCTGGAACCGGCTGCGGGGCTAAAGATTCCCGCGGGCTGCGCTACGTTGCAAGCCGAAGGAGCGGATGGGATTCCGTTTGCCACGACATACAACTGGCAAGCTCCCGTTTCCATGACCGGCACATCGAAGTTGGTGGATACCGGTGTCGAGCCCGTCGCCACACCCATTGTGCTGTGATCGTGTGTGCGGGCGTAGAAGACGTGCGAGGTGGCGTTGTTTACGATTCGTACCAGAGGATAGTTGGTGTTGTCCTGGTTGTCGTCGCCGTAGGAGGCCCCGTTGGTAAGGCCGTTGAACTGGGTTCCGGAGATTGAATAGGTCTGGCCGATCGTCAAACTCGACGGTGCGGTGGTGATGGTTGGTTGCCACGCTGGCTGGTAAGTGCCGGCACTGTTGAAGAGTTCCATGCCGGTAGAGGTGAAGTCCGTCCACAGAATTTGCCCGGTGGGCAGAACCAGGAAGTGTCCGACAAACGAGTCATCTTTGGAAGCATTGACCGGATTGGGGAGGGTGTTGATCGTATTGGTCGTGGCATTCCACTCGTACATGGTGACCGGGGTGGAAGATTCATTGGTGTAGGGGCTAGTGGCGACGATCGCGTTGCCGTTGATTTCGGTCGCGCCGGGGGCATCGTTTACGGAGCCTTTATTGGGGAAATCGGCCTGAGCCGTCCATACCCCAGTGCTCAGATTATAGGTCGCGGTATGGCCGGCCTCGCACTCGCTGGCGCCCGTAGCCCACAGGGTTCCGTTGGGCAACAACATAACGGGACCAAGTTCGTAACTGGCGGCGGCGCCACCAGTTCCGCAATTCGAATCCCAAAGCTGTACTTGCGTACTCTGGGGCGCAAGCCAGGTGTTGCTCGGTGGGTCGTAAATCTGTGAAGTTGCGAGGGTCGCGCTGTAAGCACCAAGAGGGACATTGACCATCATCACTTGTCCGTTGGGCAGCAGGGTGAAGCCGGCTTCGTCGTATTCCGTAGTTTGTCCGTCGCCGACGTAGCCCATGGGAGTGTAGGTCAAGCTACTTTCATTGAAATAGACATAATCTGGATACGGGGTGTAGCCGACAAACTGGGCGCAGCAAATCCCGATCATCCAGGTTCCGTTAGGAAGGACAACGGATTCCGAGTCTCCCATGGCTCCGAGAGAGTTAGGAACGGGCGGCGGTATGGGGACCCATGTGTTCTGAACCGGATCGTAGAATGCGCCGAGACTTTGCCAAGTCGCCGTGCAGCTACCGGCCGGGCACTGGTATTCGCCACCCTGGATGGCAACCTTTCCGTCTTGGAGTACAGCTGAGGCGAAGTAGAGAGGGGCGTAACCGCCCGGAAGCGAAGCCACCTGAGTGAAGGTGCCATTAGCGTAGCTGCCGTTAATGTCCGGAGTCAGTGTGTACCAGGCAGTGTAGTCTTTGCCTTTGCAAGTTGAACCGCTACAGTTGGGCTCTTCGTGCAGCAGAACGCGACCGTCGGTGAGCAACATCGTCGCGCCGAACGACACAGGCGGAGCATTGGTCATTGGAGTCCAAGTTTGGCCGTCGGCTAATCCCACTGAGCCGACTACTAGAAGACAAGCGAGAGCGATTGCAAAAACCGGGGAAAGCTTCATGGTCACCGTGATCCTTATTAGATTTATTGTGCTCAGGGCGGGAAGGACATCAGTTCCCCCCACAGGAACCGAAACCCGTGTCACACGGCGCTCGGAAGGAAAACTGCAGCCGCCTGACATTTGGGAATTGATCTTCTTCTCCCCGATCCGTGGATGTCAAGACAAAAATGTGCAAGTGTAGAGATAAAATGTGAACGCCAAGATAGGAATTATTGTTAATACGGTTCTGGATAGTACTTCACTGAGTGTGTACAGTGAAAAGGTTTGAAGTTAGAATAGAAGCTCCTTCCGCAGCCGGTTGAAACACCCCGGCTGGAGCCCAGTTTCGATCAGTCATCGTTCGCGACGACAAACTAAAAAAGAAAAGAATTGTAAAGATTTGTTTTCGACGGCGCGTTGGTTGAGCCGTGCGCTAAAGTTTCATAGGGTGCAATGATGAAAAGATTGACGAGATTCTTTTTGCTCTTAGCCGGGCTGATGCTTCCTCTGATCGTCGGCGCCTCCGTGGCGATGGCGGCTCTGCCGCCTGGGACTGCTGGTTACCTGGTCACGAATGACGACTTTGGCCGTGGTTCGACTGACACCGCCACTTTTTTCAGCGCCGCCGCCGATGGCACGTTAAGCAATCCGACGTTGGTAACTGTCGGGGGGCAGGGAGCTGGGGGAGGTTTTTTTGCGAACAATCGCGTCATTGTGCAAAGCAGCCCCACTTCGCCGTGCGTGTATGTGGCACAGGGATCGAGCGCCACGGTTGCCGGAGTGCAAGCATTGACGCAGACGGTTGTTGGCCGTTATCCCGCCTCCGCCACCGACAGTGGCGTCGATAACGGCGCCGGCATGGCGATGAATAACAACTACCTGTTTGCCAATTTCTCGACGTCCGGTACGATCGCCACTTTTACGGTGCAGTCGGGATGCGTGCTCCAATTTCTTAGCGACATAACCCCTGTTGGTTTGAATGGCGGCGTCGCCAAGGGGATGGCCGTGCATGGCAACCTGCTGGTGGTGTCTTACGGAGATGGATCGATCGAGTCATTTAACATTTCCAACGGCACACCGGTTTCGAACGGCGATGCGCAACTCTCCGCGGGATCTGCCATCGACGATTCTCCCGATGGTGTCGTTATTACTGCGGACGGCCATTATGCGATCTTTGGCGACGATTCCAGTGACGCAGCTGTTGAAGTGTCTGACATCTCTTCAGGCAAGTTAACTCAAACCGTTCTCTATCAGCTGCCGTCAGGCTTGAATTCCAACAATGTCATTCTCAGCCCTGATGGAACTCTGATCTACGTGGTCAACAATACTTCCGGGCAGGTCACTGCGGCGTTTTTTAATGGAGCCACTGGCGTGGTTTCCGGGAGCTGCATTTCTCCCGAGCTCAATGGTTTTGATTCGTCATTTTCTTTTCTCTCAACACCAGCGACGCTAATGCCGACCGGCACTGGGTCAGTGCTCTATATCGCGGAGTTTGGATCTTCGATTGCCGAAATTGATGTGAGTGCCGGCAACGGGCAATGCACGCTGACGGAAGCTGCCGAATCGCCAGTGCTGGCTCCCAATAGCCAGAACTTGCTGTCGATTGCGGTTGTGCAAACGGCGCAGCCTGGGTTGTACAGTCCGGTTCCGGGATCGACGCTGACGGGTAACACGGCCACGTTCCAGTGGAATGGATCGCCCTCAGCTACCGCAGTCTGGATCGACGTAGGATCTTCGGCGGGCGGTAATCAGTTCTACCAGTCGGGAAGCCTTCCCGCTTCAACTCTTTCGGCTACGGTAAATGACCTGCCAACGAACGGCAGCACCGTCTACGTCACTTTGTATTTCTTTATTGGTGGCTCGTGGATGCCGAATGCCTACACCTTCACTGCGTTTAGTACGACGTCGGGTGCGGGCGTATTAACGACACCGGTTCCGGGTTCAAGCTTGAGTGGAAGCAGCGTGACGTTCGGTTGGACTGCCGGTTCGAATGCTACCTCTTATTGGATCGACATCGGGAGCACGGTCGGCGGTAATCAGTATTACCAATCGGGGAATTTAGGGAATGTTCTAAGCAAGGCGGTCACTGGGCTGCCCACAAATGGCACCACGGTCTATGTGACGCTGTACTCGCTGATTGGCGGCGCGTGGATTTCAAATCGCTACACCTACACGGCATACAACGCCGCATCGGCAGGTGGGGTGATGAACACTCCAACTCCGGGTTCGAAGTTGACCGGCAGCACGGTTACATTCAATTGGACTCCGGGGGCGGGAACGGCCTGGTGGCTTGATCTTGGCAGTACACCTGGGGGAAACCAATACTCTCAATCGGGAAGCCTGAACGTGCAGACCGAGACGATAAACAGCCTGCCGACGGATGGCAGCATGGTGTACGCGACGTTGTATACGCTGATCGGCGGAGCGTGGTCGTCCAACGCATACACGTATACGGCATCGAACGGAACCGCCGGATTGGCAGCGATGACCTCGCCGACTCCGGGCACAACGCTGCACGGGAATTCGGCGACGTTCACCTGGAGCGCGGACGCAAGCGCTACCGCCTACTGGCTGGATATTGGCAGCGTAGCTGGTGGCAATCAGTACTATCAGTCCGGCAATTTGGGTACTGCGCTCACTACGTCGGTGAACAGCCTTCCGGCCAATAGCAGCACTATTTATGTGACCCTGTACTCGTTGGTCGGAGGGCAGTGGTCTAACAACGCTTACACGTACACTTCGGCTCCGTAGAGGCGAGCGCACGAGCAAGCGACGGGAACGCATTTATTTATTAAGGAGCTTTCGTATGGGTAAGGTTTTGAGGTTAGCGATCGCGGTGCAACTCATCGGACTGGCCTTCGTGTCGGCCTCGGCGCAAGTGGGGAACTGCCCTTCGCGGCCGGATCCGGGATCCACCGTTGTAAACCCGTTGGACCTCTACAGCCAGAGCGGAGAGCTGGACGTCGCGCTTGCATTAAATAATGGCGTCGATTCCTCCGGATTCACGCACGATTGCTACAATTACGACACAGGAAACGGCATTATTGAAGCGCCCACCCTACGGCTCAATCCTGGCGATACGTTGGATTTGACTCTGGCCAACCAGCTCGACCTGCCTGGCCCGAAGGCTGCAATCAAGCCTAAGCATGAAATGGATATGAGTGCCAAGGTTAAGAGCAAGTCTCCCCAAGACGTTTCATGCCAGGGCGGAGTCATTACCGAAAATTCGACTAACATGCATTTTCATGGCCTGAACATCCCGCCGGTATGCCATCAGGATGATGTGATTAATACAGTGATCCAGCCTACCGATCCACCATTTCAGTTCCAAGTTCAAATTCCGGCTACTGAGCCTCCGGGCCTGTACTGGTACCATCCACATCCGCATGGATTCACCACCAACCAGGTGAATGGCGGCGCCTCAGGAGCGCTCATTGTTAGCGGCATCGAAAATGTGAAGCCGCAGGTGGCGGGACTTACCGAACAAGTGCTCCTCATCCGGCAGCAGTTCTTGAACCCTGGATCGTGGTTGCCTGGAAAGTTTCAGATGACGCTGAATTTCCAGACCATCGCCAACCCGCCATTGATCACGCGCCCGGTTATTATCGCTGACCCCGGCGAGCAGCAGTTCTGGCGCGTGCTCAATTCATCCACGCAGGCTTTTCTGGACTTGCAGGTTATTTACGACAATGTGCCCCAAACCCTGGAGTTGATTTCGGTAGACGCGGTTCCGGTCACCAACGATCCGTTTGTGACCGACATTACGGTGCCTCCAGCGGGCCGCGTGGAATTCATTGTTACTGGCCCCCCAGAAGGTGCGGATGCGTTCTTCAGTCAGTCGGGGTTTGATACCGGCCCAGTGGGAAACCCCAATTCAAGATTGGTGCTGGCGCAGATCTTGTCGAGTGCTGATGCTGCCAAACGCAAGCTTAAAGTGCCCGCGAAGCATCGCATTCCCGCCGCCAAGGCTAATGCCGCCGTTCGGCGATTTGCGAATTTGGCGGCTGTGAAACCGACAGCTACCAGAGGCCTCTATTTCTCCGAGGCCACCGAGGGCTCCAACGGGCCTAGCGGCTACTTCCTGACCGTACAGGGGCAAACTCCAAGGCTGTTTAGCCCCGACCTGCCACCCGCAATCGTGACGAACACAGGTGCGGTTGAGGATTGGACGATTGAAAATCACAGCTCCGAGGAACACGCGTTTCACATACACCAGATCCATTTTCTGGTGATGGCGATCAACGGAGTTCCCCTGGAAACGCCGGTAATGCAAGACACCGTACTCGTACCTTATTGGGATGGTTCGATGCCTTACCCCAGCGTGACGGTCCGTATGGATTTTCGCGATCCTGAAATTGCGGGGACGTTTCTCTATCACTGCCACATCCTGGATCATGAGGATGGGGGCATGATGGCTGAGATCCAAGTAAATCCAACTCAGTAGCGTTTTAGTAGTGACATGTGTACCGGTTCGCTTTTCGAGGCGCGAACCGGTACACATTCACAGGGTGCCTCTGCCCGATTCATGAGCGCTTATTTCGAGGTAGTTTTCTTTTCTAACTCTTCGAGGCTGCCTTCCACTCTGGCTACGTCGCCGGCGTACCTGCCGTCAATTTGAAAGAGCTTCTGGAGAATGCTCAGCGCCTCTTGATAGTGAGCGCGAGATTCTTCGATCCGGTTTTGATTGCTATCGACAAATCCGAGGTTATTCAGGATCCCCGCCACATACGGTAAATATTTGCCCGGATCTTGCTGGGCTAGCTGGCGGTAGGACGCCAAAGCTGCCTCATAGTGTTGGCGAGACTCGTCCATCCGATTTTGCTTTCGATCTAGATTTCCCAAGGTGTTCAAGGTCTGGGCGACTGCCGGCAGGTTTGCGTTCGGATTCTGCTGCGCCAGTTGACGGCGTACTTCTAACGCTCGAGTGAAGTGCTGACGAGCGTCTTCTGTGCGGTTCTGGATAAGATCCAGATTTCCCAGGTTGTTCAGGGTCGTGGCCATATTCGGCAAGACGGTAGCTGGATTCTGCTGCACAAGTTGTGGGTAAAGTTGTAGTGCTGCTTCGAAGTCTCGGCGGGCGTCGTCCAAGCGGTTCTGCTGCCCATCTAAATTCCCTAAATTGTTTAACAGCGTTGCCATGTCCCCGAGGTATACGTCGGGGTTCTGCCGCGCGAGTTGGCGATAATCCTGCAATGCTTCCTCATAGTGTCGCCGGGCGTCATCTGGCTGATGCTGAACTCGATCCAAGAGCCCCAGATTGTTTAGGGTGGTTGCCAGGTAATAAAGGTAGGCGTCGGGGTTCTGTTGCGCCAGTTGACGGTAAATTTTCAGGGCGCCTTCGAAATGCTGGCGGGCTTCGTTGGTGCGGTTCTGTTGTCGATCGACCGTTCCAAGATTGTTCAATGACCCTGCGAGATATGGAAGATATCTGTTCGGATCTTGCTGGGCCAATTGCTGGCGCAATTCCATTGCACGCTCGAAGTGTACGCGGGCTTCGTCCAGCCTCTTTTCGGCAGTATCAAAATTCTGCAGGTCATGAGGCGTCATTTGTGAGTCGGGCTCCATGAGCGCGGCTCCTACAGCATTATGCGCAAACGGATTTTCTGCGACGGCGAGGGATTGCGACCACACGTCGTAATCACTTTCCCAATGGGTAATTTGGCGGGAGGTCGCGAAGCCGAGCGCCGTCAACGCGCACAGGGCCGGTATTAAAATCCAAACTGGACGGAATTTTCTCGCTTCCGCAATATCAGACAAGGCAAAAGCAATCATCAGGAAGATTCCGATCAGCGGAACGTAGGCATAGCGATCGGCCATAGCGGCTTCTCCGACCTGCACTAATCCAATGACCGGAATCAAAGTGCCCAAGAACCAGAACCATCCAACCAGCAGGTAGCGCTTGCTGCGAAAGATAACCACCAGCAATGTGACTCCGGCCAAGACGAGCCCGGATAAGATCCATTGCCACGAAGGGAGTGAAATAACGGAATGAGGATAGAACGCTAGCCGTGTCGGCCAGACCATTTTCCACAGATACATGCCGTAGGCCACGATTGCATTCTCAATCCGTATGGGAAGTGGGAACTCTTCAAAGTTTCGCACCGCGCCATGTTGCGCTTTGAGCGTGATCCATGCGCTTGCGGCGGAGAGCAAGAGGAGCGGGATTTTCTCTACCAGCAGTTTCGAGAATGCAAACCGTGGCATGCCGTTCGAGTCTGATTGGATGCCCTGCATCGTGCCTTGCTTTTCGCCGAAAGACGTTCTATCGAGCGGCCAAAAATCGAGCAGCAATAGGACAAATGGCAGGGTAATGACCATGGGCTTGGCCATTAGCCCCGCGGCAAACAATGCTGCCACTAGGAGATGTCGCCGCCAATCCGGTCTTTGGGCGTATCGCGCATAGGCCCGATCGCGAGGAAGAAGAAGAGTGTGCTGAGCACGTTCTTTCTCTCCGCGACCCACGCGACCGACTCCACGTTAATCGGATGCAGGGCAAACAACGCGGCCACGAGCAGGCTTGGTCCTATTCGCTTAGTAGCCCAGGCCAATAGCAGAAATAAAACGACTGCATTCAGTGCGTGGATAAACACGCTATCCAGATGATGGCCCGCAGGATTCAACGCAAAGAGTTGGTAGTCGAGAGCGTGGGAAAGCCAAGTCAGGGGATGCCAGTTCGCCGCCGCTGTGGAAGTAAACGCCCACTTGATGGTGCTCCACCGCAATCCACCGTGGATGTAGGGATTCCCGGTAACATAATCGGCATCGTCGTAGTTGAGAAAACCGTGCCCGGCTACCGGGCTGTAGAGCGCGATGGTTGCGGTTGCGAGCAGAACACAGAGGACGGCATTCAAATTTCTTCCTCTAAGGACTGCTCCGGTTCTCGGAACCGATTGTGGATGCGGCTTTCTGCGGGATCGAGCGCGTTCTTGGGCGAGAGTCTGGGCGCGTCTCATTTCGTCAGCAACGATTGTACATAGCCTCTGAAATGCCGCGGAGCCGCCTTATTTGCCGCGAATTTCGGGTTTCTAGTGAGACGTGCTCTTCTTTTCCAGTTCGGTCAAACTCGCCTCCACTCGGGCAACGTCGCCGGCATATTGATTTGGGTCATCCTGGTAAAGTTTTCGGAAAATGTTCAAGTCCTCGGTGTAGTAGGCGCGAGATTCTTCGAGCCGGTTCTGGTTTTGTTCTAAAAACGCCAGGTTGTTCAGCGTGGCAGCGAGATATCGGAGGTAGGTATCTGAGTCTTGCTTCTCCAATTGACGATAAGTCTTCAACGCTTCTTCATAATGGAGTCGCGCGTCTTCTGGTCGATTCAGAATTCCGTCCACGATTCCCAGGTCATTCAAAGTAGTTGCCAGGTAGGGAAGGTACGCGTCCGGGTCCTGGCTCGCCAGCCGACGGCGAATTGTCAGCGCTTGTTCGTAGTAGTCGGCCGCTTGTTTCATGTTCGCGAGACTTCGCTCTACGAATCCAAGATTGTTGAGCGTTTCGGCCACCTTCGGCAGATACAGATCGGGTTCTTGTTCCGCCGCTGAACGGTAAATTTGAAGAGCCTGCCCAAAATGCTGGCGAGCTTTTTCTAGTTGAGCGGCGCTCGTTTTCGAATTTTGGTCTGGAGTTTGTTCCAATGATCCCAGGTTGTTCAGCACCAACGCCATATCCGGCGGATAAGGTTCCAGATTCTGCTGTGTCAGTTGACGGTGAATCTTCAAAGCTTCTTCATAGTGCTGACGCGCGTCTTCTGTTCGGTTCTGAAGTCGATCGAGGTTTCCCAGATTGTTTAAAGTAGTGGCGATATCTGGCAGGTAGGTGGCGGGATTCCGCTGTGCCAGGGGACGACGTAACTCTAGAGCTTGCTCGAAGTGCTGGCGGGCTTGGGACATCCTCTGCTCGGGATCCAGAGTTTCCAGGTTGACCGATGTTGTGGCCAGGTCGGGGTCCAAGAGAGCTGATCCCATGGCATCATGCGCAAACGGATTGAGCTCATTAACCTCCAGGGAGTGCGCCCACAGATCGTAGTCGCTTGTCCAATAGCTCATCTGATTGTGAGTGAGGAAGCTCAGCGATCCCAAGACGCACAATGCTGGAATGGCAAGCCAAACTGTGCGGACTTCTTTGGCTCTTGCCAAATCGGCTAAGCCAAAAGCCACGATCACAAAGATTCCGATCAGTGGAATGTAAGCATAGCGATCGGCCATGGCGGCTTCTCCTACCTGGACCAGGCCGATCACCGGGACCAATGTGCCCAGAAACCAAAACCATCCGACGGGCAAGTAGCGCTGGTTGCGAAAGGTAATTACCAATGCGGTAATGCCGATCAAAACCAGTGAAGACAGAATCCATTGCCATACGGGAAGAGCGATTGCAGCATGGGGATAGAGCGCAAGTCGCGTTGGCCAAATCATCTTCCACAGATACAGACCGTAAGCCACTACGGCATTTCCGATCCGTATGGCGATGGGAAACTGTCGTAGGGTACGAACCGCATGCCCCGTTCCCTGTGCCTTGAGGGTAATCAGCGCACTTGCCACCGATAGAAATAGGAGAGGCACTTTTTCCATCAGAAGTTTCGGGATTGCCCATTGAGGCGCAGCGATCGCCGAAGACGGGCTGCCAGGCGTCCTGCCGAGCGGCCAATAATCCAGGAGCAACAGGACGAAGGGCAGGGTAATGACCATGGGTTTGGCCATCAGTCCGGCGGCAAACATGGCTGCGACCAGCAGGTATCGTTGCCAATCTGGTTTTTGGGCGTAGCGGACATAGGCGGCGATGGCCAAGAAGAAGAAAAGCGTGCTGAGGACATTTTTGCGCTCCGCGACCCACGCTACCGACTCCACGTTAATCGGATGCAGGGCAAACAACGCGGCCACGAGCAGGCTTGGTCCTATTCGCTTAGTAGCCCAGGCCAATAGCAGAAATAAAACGACTGCATTCAGTGCGTGGATAAACACGCTATCCAGATGATGGCCCGCAGGATTCAGCGCAAAGAGTTGGTAGTCGAGAGCGTGGGAAAGCCAAGTCAGGGGATGCCAATTGGCGGCGGTGGTTGAGGTGAAGGCCCATTGGATGGTGCTCCAGCGCAGGCCAGCGCGAACGTGGGAATTTGCGGTGACGTAATCGTGGTCATCGAAGGTGAGAAAGGCGTGCTCAGTTACTGGACTGTATAGCGCGATTGTCGCCACCGCCAGCAGGAGGCACAGAACGATTATCAGGTTTCTGCCGGTGAGGACTGATCCTGTTCCGGTGAGTGTGTTCTTAGGAGGCTTATTGCGGGACTGGACGCGGGTTTTCGCTAGAGTCTGGGCGCGGCTCATCGTTTATGTCTGTGGTCGATCATTATATGGAGTTAGTCTGCCTCCGCGAAATTTCGTTTGTTGAACGGGGCCATACCCCTACGTGCTGGCCCCTTCCCGAAAGGCGCGAAAAGGGACGCACCCCACCGAACTAGCTACTCGAGCTCTTCTGCATCCACGCGAAAGCAGTCGATGCGATTGCCGCTAAATTACGCTTCGCGCTCCATCCCAGAAGCTGCTGAGCCTTGGTGGGATCCGCCACGAGCGTTGGAGGATCGCCCGGCCGCCGCGGACCCATCTTTCGCCGAACCGGCTGCCCCGTGACATCTTCCGCCGCTTTGATGACATCGAGAACAGAGTGTCCACGGCCTGTTCCCAGATTCAGGGATACTGAGTGGCCGCTTTTTTCCAGATGTTGCAAGGCCTTAACGTGGGCATCCGCGAGATCGTTGACGTGAATGTAGTCGCGCACGCAGGTGCCATCCGGCGTTGGGTAGTCGGACCCGTAAACGCGGAGTTCTTGTCCTTCTTTTGCGGCAGCGGCTAGGGCCAGTGGGATGAGATGAGTTTCGGGATCGTGCATCTCGCCAATCTCGCCACTCTCATCGGCTCCGGCGGCGTTGAAATAACGCAGTCGCACAGAGCGCAGTCCGTAAGCGCGGTCGTAGGCTTCGAGGGCGTTCTCGAAAAAAAGCTTCGAGGCTCCATAGGGATTGACAGGCTCTCGTGGCATCTGCTCAGTAATCGGAACTCGCGGGGGCGTGCCGTAGACGGCGCAGGTCGAGGAGAAGACGAATCGCCGGATACCGGCGTCCAACGCGGAGTTTAGCAAGCTGAGCGCGGCCAGGACATTGTTCTGGAAATACTTGCGCGGGTTTTCGACGGATTCGCCCACATACGCGTGGGCGGCAAAGTGCAAGATTGCGTCCACGCGCGCAAGCACCGGACGAAGAGCGGCTCCATCGGTGATGTCAGCCTTCACCAGATCGAATCCTTGCGCTAGACGGGTGAACCCGGTCGACAGATTGTCATAAATGATGACCTCGTAGCCAGAGTTCCGCAGCGCGCGTGCTGTATGACTGCCGATGTAGCCTGCTCCGCCCACTACCAGGATGGCCAAGAAACCTCGCAAATTATGCAGCCTAAGTTTCTCCTATACTATATGGCTTCGAGTCCGGGGCGGTTGGATTGGAACCGCGGGGTGCTGAAAGCAAAAACCCGCGGGCGAACGACTGAGTGTCAAAGAATTAAGCGATGAGTGAGCCCGATAAATCGTTAACCATTCTGATCCCCTGTTTCAATGACTGGGAATCCGTCGGATTGCTTGTGCCCATGATTGACCGGGCATTATCTGGTGCGGGCTGGAACGTTTCCGTGATGGTCGTCGACGACGCGTCGACTGACAGTGTGCCGGAGAGTTGGCTCACAGGGAGTTTCACGACCGTCGAATCGATCGAGATTCTGCGCCTGCGCGCGAACCTAGGCCACCAGCGAGCAATCGCGCTCGGCCTGTATCAGGTACACGAATTCACCGATGCTGATGCGGTTCTGGTTATGGACGGAGACGGAGAGGACCGGCCGGAAGATTTGCCCGTCATACTAACAGAATTCAGCGCGGGGGGGGGGGGGCAATGTGCTTTTCGCGGCCAGAGGAAAACGCATGGAGAGCGTTGCCTTCCAGTTTTGCTATCGCGCCTATCGTCTCCTCCACAGACTGCTAACGGGAATTGAAGTACGAGTCGGAAACTTCAGCGTGATTTCCAGACCGGCACTGACTCGTTTAATGGCTGTCTCCGATCTGTGGAATCATTACGCGGCCGCCGTATATCGAGCCAGATTGCCGCGTCGCCTGCTTTCCCTGCCGCGAGGTCGAAGACTCGCAGGCCAATCGAAAATGAACTTCGTCAGTCTATTAGTCCACGGCCTGACTGCAATCTCCGTTTTCAGCGATCAAATGAGCGCCCGTCTTCTTGCCGCATCGGCAGTTTTTGGCGGACTCGCGCTGGCTTTGATTGTTTTGACCGTCGGAATTCGTCTTGGAACTGGCCTTGCCGTGCCCGGTTGGGCCACCTACACGGTTGGTTTGTTGTTGATTATGGTGTTGCAACTGCTTACCTTTGCTGTCCTCTTTGTGTTTACGATTGCCAGTCGGCGCAGTGCCGTGAGTTTTTTGCTTCAGCGCGACGCGCCGTATTTTCTCTTGGGGAAAACGGTCGTCCTTGAGGCCAAGCGGTCGCAGCGTCCGTGAATAGAACTGGCCGTAAGCAGACGCTGTAGCGAGACAATCAATGAACAAATCCCTCGAGACACCGGATTACGAATATGTGGGTTCGGAGCTGGCACTATTCGAGAAGGCTAAGAACTGGAAGGCATATTGGCGTGGTCAGATTGCTCCGCACGTTCGGGGCAATGTCCTCGAAGTCGGAGCAGGCATCGGTGCCAATACGAAGTTGCTAGCTGACCTTCACTTCTTGAAATGGACTTGTCTGGAACCGGATGCGGCTCTCGCGTTGAAGATCGAATTGCCAGGCGATGATCGTTATCGCAAAGTCGTCGGCACCGTGCAAGATATTCCGCCAGCTGAACGCTTTGACTCGATTCTGTACATAGATGTCCTCGAACATATCGAGGACGATCGCGCCGAACTGCTTCGTGCGAGCGGTCGCTTAAGCCCAGGCGGAACGCTGATTGTTCTTTCCCCGGCGCATCCCTTTTTGTATACGGCATTTGATCGGGCGATTGGGCACTTCAGACGCTATACACGGTCGTCATTACGAGCGCTCGAGCCCGCCGAACTTTCGGAATGCAAGTTGATTTATCTTGACTCGGCAGGGCTGCTGGCCTCTGCGGGGAACCGCCTGTTACTTAAGAGCGCGATGCCAACAGAACGGCAAATTCTGTTCTGGGATCGATTACTTGTGCCGATATCGCGGTTCATGGATGTAGTTTCTGGCTGGCGCGTCGGCAAAACTGTCATTGCCGTCTGGCAGCGTAGTAAGTAGTGCCTGCGAACATATTCGTACTTCATATTTGATTTGTTCTGAGATCGGCAACCCGAAGCTTGGAGATTAAGACGCTGGCGAAATCAAGCACGCTGCATCGGAGAGTTTTGCTGCTAGTTGGATTTGCGCTACTGCTAACCGCTCTCCAACTTATCCACCTGCCCGAGAACCTTAGCTTCACTACGTTTTCGTCTGGTGAACCAGGCGCAAACCTGAGCGCTGTTTACATGGTCCGCCATGGACTGCGTCCAAATGTCGATTTCGGGCACATGTATGGGCTGTTGGGGCTTCTCTTTTCCGACGCCTGGTTTCGTATCGCAGGTCTTACTCCCGCGGCTTATTGGGCAGGAGTGTTTTTGTTCGAGTTGGCGATGTGTGCGGCGACAACGGAATTCGCGATTGCTGCTGATCTCTCCAGCCTATCCATCGTTTTCCTCTTTGCATCATTTCCGATATTTCTTTGGGTGAACTATTTCAACTTCGCGCATGTCATTGAAGCATTCTGCTTGATGCTTGCTGTGATTGCGCACCTGAAGGGACGTTATGATTTCGCCCTTGCTGCCGCCGCGATGGCGGTCCTTGCGCGGCCTGCGCTTGGCTATGTTTACGGGTTCGTGCTTCTCTGCGTTGTGTTGATGAAGGTATTCCACACGCATTCACTAAGGTTGTCGGTGCTTGTTCTGCCTATATGTTCAACTGTTTTTCTTGCCATCGTGCTCGCTTGGCGATTCGGATTTGCTTCCTTGATACGAACTCTCCTTCCGATCACTGGAGCGGCCGCCTACCGAGCGGTTGGCTACGGCTTTTTCAATCGTGGGATGGCTTTCTGGTGGCCCAATCCATTCAGCTTGCGCTTTTATCTCGGCGTTCCGGGATTCTGGCTCCTCGTGAATGCATCTTTGTTGCTCTTAGGCCCAATTGCAGTTCTTCGCGCTCGCCACACCGCTGCAGAAAGTCTGGAACGTCACAAATCCGAAGTCTTGGGTGCAACTGCGGTCGTAATTTTCTTCTGGATTTTCTTCGTTTTCTCTCACCAGTACATAGGGTCTTGGATCCTCTACCTGTGGCTAGCTGTATGGGCCACTACTTTGCTTCCTCACTTCTTTCATAAGTATGCGGCAGTGATCGTGCTATTGATCTTAATTGCTGTGAACGCTGACCGCCATTTGCTGCTAGGGCCCTATCCGCAATGGTCATCGACGAAAATATCGAGCCTATTTCCCCATACTTTTTCGCAAGGAAATGAAGACCAGCAGATTAAAGAGCTCTTTTCCGCCGTAAGAGGTCGCAAAGTATTAGTACTCATTCACTCCGGCGCCATGCCGCTGATGCAGGATGGCTTGGGTGAGCCTCTCACGGAGTTCTACGTGCCCGGTGGAGTAATGCCGGGCGAGAAAGCCCGCATTAAGTCAGCGGCCAACGCGGCGGAAATGATCGTTATCCCAACCCCGCCTTGGTACAGCTCGGACATCGAATATTTCTCTTGGCCCGAGTTCCTGGACAGACCGAACAGTTACCGCATGGTTTTTCGTAACCCCAGCGGCTTCGTGCTCACTAGAAGCACGCTAGATTAAGAACTGGCAGAGGGTGTTTTCTTGCCAATCACGACCAACCCCTGCGCGTAGTCAACGCTCAATAAGTAGCAGAGCGTCCGCATGGCCATAAACCGTAACCAGGATATGCCCCTCGGCCATGCTCCATAACGGATGCGAAACGCTTCGACGCCGTAGCCTCGCACCACGAAATCCGCTGCCAGGTCTGCCAACGGATATTGTTGGACATGTCCGGGGTCGCCGGCCCACATGGGAACGACGCAAAGAGGATTGGGCGTGCCAATAACCAGAACGCCGCCTGGGGCGATCAGTTTTCCGAACTCGTCCATTAAATCCACGTAGTCGTTGAGAGACATGTGTTCAATCACCTCAAGACACAGGATCGCATCGAACGGACCAGTTGCTTGAGAGATCAGCGAGTACTCGTGATCGTCCTCCGCAGACATGTCGAGCGTTTCATAACGTCCCTTGAAACCTGCAGCCTGAAATTTACCCTTGAGTCGTTTGTCGCCCGCGCCGAAGTCCAAGAGCCGACTTGCATCTTTGGTGTGGTTGAAAATGGTTTGTTCCATTTCATTGAGTCCCACGGAATTTTCGCAAGAAAGGCACCGCGCCCTCAGGGTTTGATACATGACATCGCGCGCCTGATGTCTCGCCCAATAATTGCGATACCACTTATCGACATCGGACACTATTTCGATCTCCTTCAGCGATGGTGTTTATGCTGGACTGGTTTCTGCATCTACGGGACTTGTCGCGGTTCGCCAGCTCATTACCATACGCGCCAAGAAGACGACGCAGATCGCGCCTTCAACGGTCAATAGCACGCCAAGCCGGTAAATTGATGAAATCGCGATCGAACGTACCACTAATATGTTTCCAAGGACCAACAGTGCGCTCAGTATCAGTGGCTCGCGTAATGGCGCGAATACGCGGAGTCCTTCGGGCTTGCGGGCATGAAAAAAAGCCAGCAGCCACGTGATCTGCAGAGCAGCCTGAAAAATCGCGAACCCTACTAAACCAAAGTGAATTACTGCGTAGGTACCAACTCCCCAGGTCAGCACCGTCCAAAGCAGGCAGAGGCGAAGGTTGAACCAGGCGTCATCCTGAGAAAAGAAGAGCTCGGACAGGGGCAGGCCGACCGCCATAAACATGGCGCTTATGCAATAAGCATAAAGCAGCGGTTGTGCAGGCAACCACTTGTCGGTGAACACCACGGCGATGATCGGCGCGCTCAGGCTTGCGAGTGCCGCACACGCCGGCCACGCAACGCTGGCATTAATTCGCAACGACTTCTCTATCCGCGAGCGAAGCAGCACCGGATCGGCAGCTGCACTGCTGAATGCCGGCAGATAGATCCGCGCCATCGCATTGCAAATCACTAGCGGATATAGCGACAGTGTGGATGCCCAGGAGACGTATCCGACGGCCGTTTTGCCGAGCAGGCGCGCAATCATGATGGGCGGAAATGCGAGGGTCGCCATGTTCAGCAATGCCGCGCCCTGATAGACCATGCTGAAACCCACGTGCTGCCGGATCGAAGCCCAGGAGAACTGGCGAAAGGGCGGACGTGCGATCAGGTTGAACGCCAGACTGCCAAAGAGGTCGCGGCATCCCATGGCGATGACGTAGCACCAGATGCCTTTGTGAAGATAGGCGAGCGTGGCGAGCAATACTGTGTAGATGAGGCTCTCGCCCGCCTCTACCGCGCTCACCACTTTAAAGCGCATGGAGCGCTCGAGCAGAGCTAGGGGAACCGTGCGCTGGTTACGCACAATCAAGAGAAACAGAAAGGCGGCGGCGGGCAGATAATTTTCCGGGCCGAGTTTCAACAAGGGCAGCGCCACCGGTAAAAGAGCGCCGATCGCGACTGCGAAGGTGATCGAAATCCCGAGGATTACTTTTTGTGCGGTCGCCAGTTCGGTTGGTTCCAGATCGCCACGCTTGCGAATCAAAGCAGCTTTGAGTCCCAAGTCGCCGAAATAGCCGAGGATTCCCTGGGTGACGAATATCAGAATGGCGAAGCGGCCGACCAGCTCAGGACCGATCCAGCGGGACACGGCGATGCTGCTGCCGACACTCAATCCCATGACGACTACCTGGCGGATGACCAGGGCGATGGCGGCGCCGCTCATTTTCCCGCGAAAGAGCGCTTGCAATACGGCGCGGTAGCTGGACGACGACGGAACTGAAGCTACTGCATCGGCGATGTCTCCCGCTTCGCGCGGGACTTCTTCTTGAAGAAGCAGCGGATGCTCCGTCATCTATTTACCGATTGTGGGTTGCAGGTTTTGTTGCGGATTTGGCTTCTGCTCGCGGCCGATGGCGGGCTGAGTTTCAGTCTGCGGAGAAGTGGCAGACTTTGCCGGCGCTGCCACATCGGCTCCGCCTGAGTAAAGCTTCAGGTCGGAATCCACCATGTCGCGCACCAGTTCGGTAAAATGAGTTTTTGCCGACCACCCCAGGCGCTGTTGCGCCTTGGTCGTATCACCGAGTAAAACGTCCACTTCGGCAGGACGCAAGAAGCGTTCGTCCAGCACCAGATACTTGTAGGGATCGAGTCCCACCAGATTGAAAGCGCATTCGAGAAATTCGCGCACCGAGTGGGTTTCGCCGGTGGCGATTACGTAGTCGTCGGGTTCGTCCTGTTGCAGCATTCGCCACATGCCTTCTACGTATTCGCGCGCATGTCCCCAATCGCGTTTCGCTTCGGGGTTTCCAAGTCGAATTTCGGTGGCTAGTCCCAGCTTGATTTGGGCCGCGAGCGAAGAAATTTTGCGGGTGACAAACTCCATGCCCCGGCGCGGCGACTCGTGGTTGTACAACATGCCGCAGGAGGCATGCAGACCGTAGGCTTCGCGATAATTTCGAGTGAGGTGATAGCCGGCAACTTTCGAAATTCCATACGCGGATCGGGGACGAAATGCGGTCAGTTCATTTTGGGGAGCCGGAGCGGAACCGAACATTTCGCTCGATCCGGCAAAGTAAAATCTTGCTTTGGGCGCGAGGTCACGGCAAGTAGATAAGAGGTAGTGAGTGCCGTTAACGTTCACCTCGAAGGTTGAGAATTCATCCTCAAAGGAATAACTGACATAGCTCTGCGCTGCCAGATGGTAAACCTCGTCCGGTTGCACCGCAGCGACGACCTTCATCAGGCTGGGATAGCTCTCAAGAGATGCCGCGTGAAGGTGAACTCGGCTCAGAAGATGATGGATCCGTGAAAGCCGGTGTTGGGGGTCCTCGATCGCTACGCGGCGGACGATGCCGTGAACTTCATACCCTTTTTCGAGTAGTAATTCCGATAAATAACTTCCATCTTGCCCTGAGATCCCGGTAATGAGTGCGCGCGGTTGATTAGCCAAAGTCAGTCTCTGTCTCGTCGCTATATGAATTTTGGAGTGGGACGGAAGACCCACGGTCTTAAATTGAGGACATTCCAGCCGCTGCTATCCTCAAAAAACCGCTTCTACGACCCTGGCCCAGCATTCGCAATGGGGTATCGCGAGTATCCAAGGCGCTGCGGCAGAACTCGGTTAGTGTAGCACGGCACTGGATTCCTACCTGCTCTGCGGATCCTGCCCGTCTGGCATATATTCAGGGGCGAAACTCCTGCAGACTTGCGAAATATCTTTCACATTTGATCCACTCTGAAGGATGTTTCTCTCGAGATTCAACACGATGGAAGAACCCAGAGAGTCGTCACCCCAAAAAAGTCCTACCAGACGCTTCGGACGTTGTACAATCAGATGCACTTCTGGTCGCGTTTCCCCCGGATGAGCTTCTGCGGTTTACCCGCCTCTTCGCGCGAAAAATATTAGGTTTGCTTGGAGTGGTGAATGAAGCCTGAAAACAACGTTCGGACCTTGATGCCGCGCAGAGACGAACTGCAGCCGTCGCGTCCCGCTGACGGCGGTCATTCGCCTTCAGGGTATAACCTGAACGTCAGCAATGTTCCCAGTCTTTGGGATTACTGGCCCATCATTCTCAGGCATAAGTGGACGATCCTGTCGGCCATGCTGGTGGCTTTAATTGTTGGCGCGGTGGTTTCTTTTTCAACAACTCCTGTTTATGAGGCTGTTGGCCGGGTCGTAATCAATCGCGAGGGAGCGGACACGGCGGGCCTGAAGAACTCCGATGCCGGTGGAAGCGATGCCTTTGACGACTACATGGTCGCCATGGATACGCAGACCCATGTGCTCCAAAGCGATGCCATCGCTAAACTTGTGATCAGAAGGTTGAATTTGGATACCGACCCGGCATTCGCCGGCAGGGGATCGGTGCTCGCGAATTCCACTAGCGCGGCGCCTTCCGAAACGCGGGAGATCGAGCCTCATCGCGAAGCTGGGCTGGTAGCGAAATTCCACGGCTCGCTGCAAATCAGTTCGATTCCCCGGACTCGACTACTCGAAATTCGTTTCTCCAGTACAGACCCAGTGCTGGCCGCCAAAGCGGTCAACTCTTTGATCGACACCTACATCGAGCAGAACTACAAGACGCGGTTGGACGCCACGATGCGGACCTCCGACTGGCTTGCGCAACAATTGTCTGAACTGCAGATGAAAGTTGAGGAATCCCAGGAAAAACTGGTGCGTTATCAAAAAGAGCATGGGATTCTGGGCATTGACGAGAAGGAAAACATCATCACGTCCAAGCTCGACGAACTGAACAAGGAACTGACGGCTGCCGAAGCCGATCGCATGCAGAAGGAATCGGTTTATCGGCTTGCGAGTTCTGGGGAGCCCGACCTGTTGTCGAATCTCGACCCGTCCAGCCCATTAGACAAGCTGCGGACCCAGGAACAGGATTTGCATCGCCAACTAGCGCAAGCGGGCGTTCATTTCCAGCCAACCTACCCGAAGGTAGTGGAATTAAACGAACAACTAGCTGCGGTGCAGGCGGACATTAAAGCAGAGATCAACCGCATTGCAACCAAATACGAAAAGAACTACCTGGCGGCGTTAGGCCGTGAGAAGCTGCTCCGGGCCTCGCTGGAAAATCAAAAAACCGAAGAAAACAAGCTCAACGAGAGCGGCATCGAATACAGCCTTCTGAAGCGGGATGTGGAGAGCAATCGCCAGCTCTATGAAGGTCTGCTGCAAAAGCTAAAAGAAGCGGGCGTGATGACCGGGCTGCGGTCTAGCAATGTGCGAATCGTTGATCCAGCCTCGACTCCCACCGCGCCCTCGACGCCAAACATTCCACGAAACTTGATGATGTCGCTCGCGTTGGGACTGGTGGGCGGGTTGTCGCTGGCGTTTATTCTTGAGTCGCGTGACAACACGGTTCACTCGTTGGAACAGGTGCGTGTAATCACGGCGTTGCCTTCGTTGGCCGTTATTCCGTTATCGTTCCGTTCCAGCAGCCGATCATTATCATTACCGCTAGCCAAGGGTCTGGCCCATTCCGCGGGGGCGGTGGCTGCGACGCGTCCGAAATCAGAGATTGCGGAAGCCTACCGTGCGTTGCGGACCTCGATTCTACTTTCGAAGACCGGCAGGTCGGCCAAGGTCTTGATGGTAACGAGCGCTCTTCCGCAAGAAGGCAAGACCACAACGAGCGTAAATCTCGCGATTGTTTTGGCGCAGCAGGGTGCACGTGTGCTGCTTATCGAAGCAGACATGCGCCGCGCCGGCATCTCGCACATCCTGCATCTCAAGTCGGATATTGGCCTGAGTACGATACTGGGAGAAGTCAACATTCCTGATCCTGAGGAAGCGATCTTATCTGTGCCAGACGTCCCGAATCTCAAGGTGCTGCCCGCTGGCCCGGTCGCGCTGCACCCTTCGGAGATGCTGTCATCGCCGCGCATGAGAGATCTGCTGCAGAGCCTGGAACCGGAGTTCGATCACATCATCATCGATACGCCCCCGGTCCTTAGTGTGACGGATGCGGCTCTGTTGTCGGCATTGGCCGATTCCACTCTACTGGTAATACGAGCGGGTGTGACGAGCAGAGCGGCGCTGCGCCGCGCCCACGATGTGCTCGCACACGTCGACGCTCGCATCATGGGTGTCATTCTCAATGCGGCGGACTTTAACGAACCCGACCGGTCGTACTACGGTGGCCGGTATGGCAGCTACTACGATCCTGAGCCAGCCAAGACCGCTTCGCGCGACTAATTGTGAATCCCCCGGGCCCCATTGTCAGGAGTGCGGTGTTAGTCCTGATTTGCTTCGGGGCACTATCCATCTACCTTGGCAGGGTAATACGAGTCTATCGCGCCCAGCGATATGCAGACTCTCTTCAAGCCGATGCTGTCGAGCATGCCATGCGGCTGGCGCCCGACGATGCCGAGTTTCCCCACCTGCTTGGGATCCGCCTCTCCGCCTCCGATCAGGACGACGAAGCGGCGATTGCCAACCTGCGTAAAGCCGTTGCGCTGAACCCGAACAGTGCCCGGTATTGGCTTGATTTGGCCTCGGTGTACCAGGTCACTGGCAACGTCGAGAAACAAAATGAGGCGGTGCAGGCGGCTATCACCGCCGAACCAGGCAATCCGGAAATAGCTGCGGAAGCCGCGCGATCCTTCATGGTCGATGGCGACGTCAGCCGAGCATTGCCTTTATTCCGCCAAGCTCTCGCGCAGAATCCAGAAGCTGCACAGGCCATTCTCCCGCTGTGCTGGCGCCAGACAAAAAATGCGAGTCTGATTCTTAACGAGGTGATTCCGGACAGTCCTGAACTTCAGATTGAGTTTCTAGGTCTGCTGGCCAGGCAGAAGGAAACGGATGCAGCGAGTCAGGTGTGGCAATACCTGATCGCCTCTCACAAATATTTTCAACCTCGACTCAGTTTTTTTTATTTTAATTACTTAATCCAGGAACATGACGTTGCAGGCTTAGAGCGCGCGTGGCACGACCTTGCTGGTATTGCGCCGGATATTCGCGCTTATGTTCCGAACGACAATCTCATTGTCAATTCTGGGTTTGAGCAGCCGCTATTGAACTCCGGCTTCGATTGGAGACATGAGCCCTCGGACCATGTCTCCAGCGGTATCGATGACAAAGTCGCTCATTCGGGATCCCATTCGCTGTCCCTGGTATTCGACGGCGGTCCGGCTTACCTAGGCGGATGGGCGCAGTTTGTTCCGGTGCGACCGAATACGGACTACGAATTCAGTGCATGGATCAAGAGTGAGAACGTCACCAGTTCGAGCGGACCGAGATTTTCTCTCGTGGATGCTTACAGTGGCGTCAGTCTCCTACTAACCGACGACGTACTCGACACTCACTCGTGGCAGGAAATTAAAGGAACATTTCATGTGCCTGCCAGTACCACGCTGCTGACGGTGCTGATTACGAGAGCTCCCGCGGACACCAGGATTCGCGGACGTGTGTGGATTGACGATCTACGTTTGGTGCAGAGGTAAGCGATGCCGTTGGGGCAATTCATCGAGGGCGAGAATCCGCTGGTCACGGCAGTTAGCCGACGTCATCGGTTGGAACGGGGTCTGCGAATCACGCTGTTTGCCGCGCTCTGTGCACTTCTGATGTTCGGGCCACTGGCGATGGGCATCGTTCATGACTGGTCCACCGCGATATTTGAAGCTGGGGCTGCCATCGTGCTATTGGCCTGGATGGCATGGCAGCTTGCCAGCGACGAAGTCAAAATCCGATGGAATCCATTGTTCGCGCCGATGCTTGTTTTTTTCGCGCTTTTGCTGGCGCAGATTGTGTTTCATCGCACTGTGTATGTGTACGACTCTCTCTCTGAACTGTGGTTATACACGGCATACGGAATTCTCGTTTTTGTCGCGGTGCAATTGCTGCGGTCCGACTACATCCTGCTCTTCGCCAGGATCATGGCCCTGTTTGGAGCGTTCTATGCCGTGTTCGCGGTTTTGCAGGGGTTCACTTCTGAAGGGCGCATCTATTGGCGGATAAAGCCGCGGGCCGGAAACGTATACGGTACCTACGTAAATCACAACCACTACGCTGGATTGATTGAGCTGCTGCTTCCGATCACGCTGGTACTGGCGTTTAGCGGGTCCGTTCGTGGAGCGAAGCGCGCTTTGCTAGCGTTTGCTGCTGGCCTGATGGCTACGTCCGTATTTTTGTGCCAATCGCGCGGAGGGATGTTTGCGGTGATCGCGGAAACCGTGTTCCTCGCGATTTTGTGGACGCGCCAGTTTTCACCAAAGAAGTCGGCTACTGTGTTCGTGGCCTTCTGTCTGGTGACCGCGCTGTTCGTGGCATGGATCGCTCCCCAAGCGGTCGGCAGCCGCATTACGGATACTCACGATCCAGCGCGATGGCTGATTCACCGCGACTCCTTTCGTATGTTTGCCGCTCATCCCTTTCTGGGTAGCGGATTCGGAACGTTTGCGACCGCGTTTCCGCGCTATCGCACCTTCTACGACGGCTTTCTTATCAATCAGGCGCACGATGACTACCTCCAACTTTTGCTGGAAACCGGGCTGGCTGGATTTGCCGTTGGTGTCTGGTTTCTCGTCGTGCTGTATCGCGAGGGATTCCGGAATCTTCGTCCTGCAAAATTGTATTCTTCCGCGCTCGTCAGTACCGCGGCGCTTGCTGCCTGCACCGGACTGCTGGTCCACAGCTTTGTGGATTTCAATCTTCACATTCCGGCCAACGCGGCGTTGTTTTACGTTTTGTGCGCGATCGCGACAGCTCCGATCGTCCGCAGAAATCAACTCAACAGAAGTTAGAAGCAATTTCAATCAATCACGGGAATTGTGTGATTGTTTCGCCAGTTCGATGGTGATGAAAACCGGCCGAGCCGGGCGATTTTTCCACCCCGATCGGGTCCGAGACGAGGAACGAAAAATGTCACTAATGTGCAATGAAAGTGTCTCGATATTTTAAAGGATTACTTCTACTTGTCGGTTGCGTTGACTCGCTCACAACGATATAGTTATCGTGCGATCGTCACCCCCCTACGCGCTTAGTCGCGAGTCACCCATTTTGTGGAGGATCAGGAATGCACCCTACCCGTAGTTTCACGATTTCGCTTTTAGCTTTGGTCGCGCTTTTCGCATTTAGCGGGCAAGCCTTTGCGACCTTCGCCGCAGTCGGTTCCTGCACGCCCCCGAATGCGGTAACGCCGGCACACACGTACCCCACGATTCAAGCCGCGGTAACTGCTTCCGCTCCCGGCACCACAATCCAAATTTGTCCGGGCTCGTACCCGGAGCAAGTCAACATTAGCAAGAAGCTGACTCTCTTGGGCGTTATCGACCCAACCGCGCCGACGCAAGATCTGGCCATAATTTTGCCGCCCACAGGTGGCATGGTGGCCAATGCGACTGATGTAGATACTTCCGAGCCGATCGCGGCCCAGGTGTTTGTGCACGATACATTTGCTGCCGTAGTAATGATCAGCAATGTGACGGTGGATGGTACAGGGAATCAGTTTGGCTGCGTCGGGGATCTCACCGGCATTCTTTACCAGAACGCGTCAGGTACTTTGAATCACATTGCTGTGCGCAATGAATTGCTGGGCGACGTCTTGAGCCCTTGTCAATCGGGCGAGGGAATTTTTGTACAGAGCGGAACCGGGAAAGCCTCTAAGGTGACGGTCGAAAACAGTTCGGTGCACAACTACAACAAGAACGGCATTATCGCGAACGATGCGGGCACGAAGATGAACCTCACGGAAAACTTTATCCAGGGATCCGGCTCGGACCCGAATTCTCCGGCTCAGAACGGTATCCAAATCGGTTTTGGCGCCACGGGGACAATTGTGAGCGAGACAATCTCCGACAATCTCTACTTTGATCCGGCTTCCTATGCCGCAGCCGATATCCTGATTGTAGATGCGGCCGAAAATAGTGGGATCACGGTGAAGAGCAACACACTGGGGAATACCCAGCAACCGATCACCATCTACACTGATTTTTCTGGCGGGCCCACACAGTATGGCGACGGTGTTTCGATTACCGGCAACCATATCTACGGGACCGGCGACTTTGATGCCATTGATATCTGCACAAACGGCAACACGGTCACTGGCAACACCATTTTCAATAGCGCGCAATCCGGAATCCATTTGGACTCCGCCTGCGGCATCTTCTTCAGCGGGCCCCCTACCGGTAACAACAACACTGTGACCGGAAACACGTTACTGGAGAGTGCATGCGCCGGTATTCTGGCTGACACTGGCACAACCAGCAACACCATCACGCCCAACACGTTCTACACGATGCCATTCACGGTCACCAACACTGCTGCATCCTGCACGATTCCGTTGGTGCCTGGGCAGGCTAACAGCAGCCACGCCGATACCGCGCGTCCCAACGTCAATAAGAGTCCGCGGAAGTACAGCCCAAAGAAATAGCGCTTTTCAAAATGAAGCTGCAGTACAGAAAACGCCGGGAAGCAAATTCCCGGCGTTTCCTTTTGTGATGAGATCTCTCACAACTCCCGCAGGCTTGCTTCGACACGTGCAACATCCCCGGCATATCTAGCGGAGTCGCCCTGAGCGAGCTCTCGATAGATGGCCAAGGCTTGGGTATAGTAGGCGCGCGACTCTTCGATCCGGTTCTGATTCTTACAGAGATACCCAAGGTTGTTGAGCGTTCCGGCGACGTAGAGCCGGTACTTCTCCGGTTCGAGCTCTGACAGTTGCCGATAAGTCTTTAAAGATTCCTCGTAATGCCGGCGCGCCTCATCCGGTCTGTTCTGAACGCCATCCAGATTTCCAAGGTCGTTGAGCGTCATCGCCACATCCGGCAGGTAAGCCTCCGGAGACCGTTGCGCCAACTCGCGGCGGATATTCAGTGTCTCTTCATAATGCTGACGAGCTTCATCCAACAGGTTCTGGTCTTTCTCCGAGATCGCCAGGTTGTTCAGCGTCATCGCCATATCCGGCAGGTAAGCGTCCGGATTCTGCTGCACGAGTTGCCGGTAAATTTTCAAGGCCTCTTCGAAGTGTGGATACGCGGCATCGTTTTGTTTCTGCACTCTTTCCAGAAATCCAAGGTTATTCAGCGTCATGGCTAGGTCTGGCGGGTAAGGTTCCAGATTCTGGCGCTCGAGTTGATGGTGAATGCTCAAGGCCTCTTCATAGTATTGACGGGCTTCCTCCATTCGATTTTGGAGTCGATCCAGGTTCCCCAGATTGTTCAGTGTTGAGGCCATATCCGGAAGGTAGGTGGCTGGGTTGTGCAGCGACAGATCACGACGAATTCTCAGAGCGTCCAAATACTGCCGTCGAGCTTCGTCCATCCGTTTCTGTTCTGTATCCAGGTTCTCCTGATGGCTGAGGGCCGGAACCAGATCGGGTTCTAAAAGAGCTGACCCCATGGCGTCATGCGCGAAGGGATTGCGATCGGTAACGGCGAGGGTGTGCGACCAGACGGTAAATTCGTTCTGCCAGTAGTCCAACTGATGGGAGGTTGTTATGCTTAGCGCGGCTAACACGCACAATGCCGGGATTACCCGCCAGATCGTGCGGATTCTTTTTGCCTCAGCCCAGTCGTCGAGGGCCCACGCAATCATCACGAAGATTCCGATCAGCGGAACGTAGGCGTAGCGATCGGCCATGGCGGCATCTCCGACCTGCACCAATCCGATCACCGGAACCAGCGTCCCTAGAAACCACAGCCATCCCACCAGTAAGTACCGTCTCTGCCGGAAAACAATCACGAGCGCGGTGACGGCGACCAGAACGATCGCGGACAATGTCACCTCCAAGATTGGTAGCGTATCTCCGGAATGCGGGTAGAGCGGCGCGAGCCGCACGGGCCAAAACATTTTCCAGAGATAGGACGCATAAGCCACGACGGCATTTTCGATGCGCACGGCGAGAGGGAACTGGCTGAGAGAACGGACGGCTTGTCCGGAGCGCTGTGCCTTCATCGTGATGACCGCGCTCAAGGCGGATAGGAAGAGTAGCGGTAGTTTCTCCAGCAGGAGTGTCGAGATTGTAGATTGCGGCGCGTTAACAAGTGAAGGCGGACTGCCAGGGGTCCTGGCGAGGGGCCAATAATCCAGGAGCAACAGAACGAAGGGGAGAGTGATTACCATGGGCTTGGCCATGAGTCCGGCGACGAACAGGGCCGCAAGTAGCAGATAGCGCCGCCAGTCCGGTTTTTGGGCGTAGCGGACATAAGCGCCGATGGCGAGGATGAAGAAGAGCGTGCTGAGGACATTCTTGCGCTCTGCAATCCAGGCCACGGATTCGACGTTGATGGGGTGCAGGGCGAACAATGCTGCGACCAGCAGACTTGGTCCACGGCGCTTTGTTATCCAATCCAAGAGCAGGAATAACAACAGGGCATTGACTGTGTGGAGGAGGACGCTGTCGAGATGGTGGCCGGCGGGACTTAGGCCGAAGAGTTGGCAGTCGAGGGCGTGAGAAATCCAGGTGAGTGGATGCCAATTGGCGGCGGCGGTTGCGGTGAATGCCCACTGGATGGTGGTCCAGCGGAGGCCAGCGCGAACATGGGAATTTGCGGTGACGTAGTCATGGTCATCGAAGGTGAGAAAGGCGTGTTCGGCCACGGGGCTGTACAGCGCGATTGTTGCCACCGCCAGCAGCAGGCAGAGGAGGGCATTCCGGCTAGCGCGCGAACTAGATGGTTCGACGCTTCCGGGATAGGACTGTGAACCCCGTTGCCGCGCCCCTTTGCCGGTTCTTTGCGCCAATGAATACTCCTCTGAAAACAGCTCCGCCCGTAGTGTTACGTGGGCCGATGGTCTCACAATACCGCACTAAGAATGGGCAGGGAAATGTCTGGAAAAAAGGGTCAAAAAGGGTCGAAAACGGTTGACTGGAGGGGTAAGTGAGACTACGATCAGTGGAACGTTTGTGGTCTGGAGCTAACCCGTGAAGATCAACATCGCTCGTTTTCTCTGCCTGGCAATTATAGTTTCATTGCCAGCCTCTCTGATGGCGGCTGATTCAGGCGTCGCCGTGGCGCGTCCTTACGGCACTGCATGGCTGAACGGCGCTGCGATCGGGCAGTCTTCCACGATTTTTCCTGGCGATCTAGTCCAGACCGATGCCAACTCTGCCCTCAACATCAGATCAGCGGGCTCGAGTGTGACGGTAGTTTCAGGATCTTTGGTGAAATTCGAGGGTGGAGCTGTTTCGCTTCAGCGCGGACGGGTGAAGCTCGCTACCTCAAAGGGCATGTCTGCCAATGCTGGCAGCGTAACCGTTGCTCCCGCCTCGAACGCGTGGACCGAGTTTGAAATGACGGATGTGGCTGGCAAGGTACAAATTGTGGCTCTTAAGGGCGATCTTCAGATCAGCAATGGATCACAGACCATGACGCTGGCTCAAGGGCAGCAGGCTACGCAGAAGGACTCCACCGAAGCTCAGAGCAAGCAAGGGAAGTCCGCCTTGGGTTCGTCGGCTGCTGGGTACATTGGACAGTCTGCTTTTACGCTCGGGGCAGCTGGCGCAGCCGCAGAAGCCATGAACCGGGATTTTGACTCCGCCGCGACTCGGGGAGTAGAAACCGTGCATAGTAATCTGGTTAAAACGATCAGTCCTGTGAAATAACCGCTCTCGAACTGCAAGATTCCTTCCGGCTTGCGAGCTCGGGCACTTCGGTTTGTTTTCGCCCGAGTCCACTCATGCTAAAATCGTGACTCTTGGGGCTGGCTGCAGGGGTTACGTAGAATGTCGTTTTGTCACCGGAAGTCCTTGAAAAAAATATACTTCTTTTTGTTTTTGACGGTTTCTGTGATCGCTTTTTTACCGCAGAACGCCGCAGCCCAAGAAGCGCCTTCCGGCCAGAGCGGCAGCAGCAATAGCAATAACGATGAGCAACAGAAGCAAGCCAAGACTGAATCCCCGTCAACCCCAGATCCGGTCCAGCCAAGCGGCCGACAGAGCGATCCCTCCTTACAACTTGGCATCGGGGATCTGGTCGAGATGACGGTCTATGATGTGCCTGAGCTGACGACCAAGACTCGAATCAGTAGTACTGGTGACATCTACTGCGCCTTAATTGGTCCCACCCACGTGGCTGGTCTGACCATCGAAGAGGCTTCCACCCTGATCGAGAAACGGCTCTCCGCTTACCTGAAGGATCCGTATGTCTCTCTCTTCGTGACTGAATATGCTTCGCAGGGAGCAAGCTTGCTGGGAGAAGTTGCCAAGCCAGGTGTTTATCCAGTTCTGGGAGAGCAGCACCTTTTCGATTTGATTTCGGCTTCGGGGGGCCTGACCGAAAAAGCAGGTCACAGCGTCACAGTGACTCATCGAAGCGATCCTGATTCCCCCATAACACTGCCGCTTTCCAGGAACCTTAGTGATAATCCGGATAGCAATGTAAAGATTTTTCCGCGCGATACGATTATCGTCCGCAAGGCCGACATCGTGTATGTGGTGGGAGATGTCGGCAGGCCGAGCGCATTGCTCATGGACGCCGGCGGTCTCAGCGTTCTCAAGGCCGTGGCTTTGGCAGGCGGTACAAGTCGAACGGCCAAACTGAGTGGCGTCAGGATTCTTCGTAAGGGTCCGTCGGGCATGACTGAAACTCCGGTCGAACTCAAAAAAATCTTGCAAGCCAAGGCTCCCGATTTATCATTGCAAGCCGACGATATTCTTGTTGTTCCTTCGAGTGCCGGAAAGATCTTGGCAGGGCGGGCACTTGAAGCCGCGCTTCAGGCCGCGACGATCATGAGTGTTGCCGCGGTTCCGTAACAATATTGGGTACAGAAGTCACGCTGCACTACCGCAGTATCGGCAATAAATCTAAAAGAATCGGTTGTAATGGAGAATCTAAATGTCACGAAAGAAGCTTCTGATACTTTTCCCCATCATGCTGGCGCTAGTGGCCAGCTCTTTTGCCACCGGAACGGAGAGCGTGCTGTACAGCTTTCCGGGCGGCGGAAGCGGCGAGAACCCGTATGCCAACCTGGTCGCCGATAGCACCGGCGCGTTCTATGGCACTACAGGCGGCGGCGGCAACAGTTCGCAATGCAATCTGGGTTCAGGTTGCGGAACGGTGTTTGTGGTGTCGCCCCCAGCCTGGACGGAAACTGTCCTCTATAGTTTTCAGGGCTCCTCCACAGGTGACGGTTCGGGTCCTCAGGCCGGCCTGGTTTTCGACAAACTGGGAGCGCTCTATGGTACGACCGGCAGTGGTGGCGCAAATGGTGCTGGCACGGTGTTTAAGTTGACGCCTCCTGCAGTCAAGGGTGGCGCGTGGGTTGAAACCGTTCTCTACAGCTTCAAGGGAGGCGCTGACGGAAGCAATCCTGCGGCTGGAGTGATTTTTGATGGCACCTCGCTGGTTGGAACAACCCCGCTGGGCGGAGCCTCCAGTTTTGGCACCGTGTTTGAGATAACTCCTCCCAAGAAAAAGGGTGGGCCGTGGACTGAGGCAATTCTGTACTCCTTCACTGGGCGAGCCGACGGTGGCAAGCCTTACTCCGGGTTGCTTCTTAAGGCAAAGTCGCTGTATGGAACAACGCTTGACGGCGGGCCATCCTCTCAGGGCGCAGTCTTCGAGGTTACGCCTCCGGCCGTTGCTGGCGGGGCTTGGACTGAAACTGTACTCTATGGTTTCACCGGACATGCTGACGGTGGCAAACCCTATGCGGGACTGGTTGCGGGCAAGGCTAATGCGTTTCTAGGCACGACCGGACTCGGCGGAACGGCAGGATACGGCACCATCTTCGAGCTAACCCCGCCCAAGGTCGCTGGCGGTGCATATACGGAAAGCGTGCTCTATAGCTTCGGCGGAGGACCCGATGGAGCGTATCCACGTTATGGCGTTGTCACCGACACCGCAAAGAACAATCTCTACGGCACGACTGGAGTCGGTCCGACAAATTCTGGCGTCGTTTTCCAACTTACGACACCGGCCAAGAAGACCACAGCATGGACCGAAACCGTGCTCTGGACTTTCAGTGGAGGCAGTGACGGTGGCGATACGACCGCAGGCGTGATTCTCGACAATGGCGTGCTTTATGGCACCACGAGTTTGGGCGGTCAGTTTACCGATGGCACGGTGTTTTCAGTTACTCCGTAATAGGCTGGCAGTCCAACCGATTCATTTCAGGGCATCGTGTTTAGCGATGCCCTGATTTATTTTGGGGATTCGTCGTTTCGCACTTGTCACTGCTGCGGAGTGACCTCTTTCAGGCTGAACTCATAGCTCTGGGCACTCGCATCGTAGAGCAAGCGCCAGCTCAGACTCGGACGATTTCCTGTGGATTGCAGTGTGCTTTCCAGCAGATTCTGAGCAGGGACTTCAACTCCGCCAATCGTAACCTCTCCGAGCCAGCGAAGACTGTCAGCGATTCCACTGGTCGTGACCGGAACCTTGCTGTGCTCGCTCACGAGTTGGCAGATCAGGTCAATTGTTTGCTCCGCGCTTCTACGCTTGATCGGCAGAGTGAGGGGTAGATCGAGAATGGGCTGCTGACTTGTACCTTGCTTGTCGTCAGCCTTACCAATGCCTATGCCAACTACCGCATAGCGTCTGGCTTGGGCTTTGTCTGGGTTCTTGCGCAGTTCAAATTGTGCTGCCCCATTACTGTCGTTGTAGGCATCGACGACTATCGTGAGGACGGTGTTTTCATCCGGACGCCTGTCTGGCGTGGAGCCACTATTGAACTCAACCGTGAAAGCTTCGCGTCTGAAGTTGGCGGCGTTGGCGTGGCGCCGCGGAAGCGATGCCGGATTTGTCGCAACCGCCGCATCGGCTGGATATCTTGGATCTTCATAATCCACTGTCCATCCATATTTCTCCTGAAGGGCGTCCAGGGCTCGCAGCAGTGGCCGCTCTCCTTCGGCATAGATGCGAACGACATTGCCGATCTGATAAATCAGCGGTCGTTTGATTTGGGAAGTCGCGCGCGCAGATTGAGAAAAGCTTGTAAAAGGCAACGCGATGATCGTCGCAACAACAAGTGCGATTCGGCGCAGGCGTCTGATGCGGCTACCAGCGGGGCAGGGTAGTTTCATCATATCTCCAAATCAATCTGGTAGTGGCGCTCCCGGCTCTGCGATCCGTATCCAATGATCGGTGAAAGAGAAATGAAATGCTGGATTATTGAATCTTGGCATGTGGCAAGTTACACAGAGCTTCACTCCCACTGGGCAAGCAGTCCGGTGTTCCCCGACATGGTTTGCTGAATGCTCGTCTGCAATTTTTGTGTCCGGTGTTTCCGTCGCGCCCGCCACGCTCGCGGCGCGATGGCATTGCAAACATTTCGCATCATAGGCTGCTGGATCTTCCACGAGCGGTTCATGCGGATCATGGCAGGTGAGGCAGGTCATGCGGGCATCGCCCTTTCCTTCTTTCCAGCAGCGGCTGTTCTCCATGCGATAGGGCGCGAAGCGGATGTTCAGGGCTCCCCTGCGGACTGGACCATCTGCCACCACATCCTGCCAGGTGCGATGGCACGCGCCGCAGAAGTCGGCTGACTCTACCGGATTTAAATGAGCTGGATTTACGATGGACTTAATCGCCAGTTCTGAGTCTCCCGCTTTCGCCGCTGCGACGTGCGCTGCGGCGGGCCCGTGACAAGATTCACAGTTAACGCCGAGAACAAGGTCCTTGGGGTCAAACTGATTATTCGTCATCGACTCGGTGGTATGGCATCCGAAACAGCGGCGCTTTTCTTCGACTGAGATGCGGCGGCCTGCGCCTTCTTCCAGATTGGGGGGCAGCGTTCGCGGATGGCCCGGCGTTATATCGAGCGCCTGGAGAGCGGTGTAGAAACTAAGATGGCTTTCGTAGTAGTTGCCATTCTGCTCGTAAACATAGGTCTGAGCCATGCGTCCCATGCCAAATGCCCAGCCCAGTTCCACCGATTGCGACGCGCCTCCCTTGCTGATTTTCAGAATGCTTTTCGAGCCGGTATCGGTGATCTGATAGCGATACGGACCAATCTCAAATGCCAGTGGGGCCAGTTGGAGGCTGTCGGAGTCGTGCGCGCGACTCGCTGCATGAGCCATGGCCGTTTTCCGGAACGACTTGGACTCGGAAACGTGGCACTCGGCGCAGGCAGCCGAACCCGCGTATTCATTGCGGGGGCGATCGCCTCGAGTTGGCCACCAGCCTGGATCTTTGAAGCGGGATTCGGTGAGTCGGGATGGCATCACGCCGGATGCTGCGTTTTTGTCGGCAGTCTTATCCGAATTCGTATCGGTGTTCTGGGCCAGCATGTGACGACCCATAAGAGCGGAGACGGCGAGAAGCGCCGCAGCCCAGAGAGCAGTGACAACCACCAATCGGAGATCCTTGCGTTGCAGCACCGTCACAAACCCACCATCACCAACTTGCTGGTCCCTAATCCCTAATCCTACTCCGCGCATGCGCCCACGAAAAAAGGGCACGGACCGAAGTCCGTGCCCGCGAGTCTTTCTGTCGGTTCCTTTTACGGACCCGAAACGTAGCTGGCGGATGTGCTCATCCATTGTCCACCAACGAACGAGTACAAAGTGGTGTAGATGGTGTTGCCATTCGCCGGCAGGCTGGACACGTTCGTGCTGGTAACGTTGCCCAGGTTTCCGGATTGATAGACATCGTTGGCGCCAGGCGTCGAACCGATGTCAAGCCAGTAGGCTGTAGCGCTCGGATCCGCGCTCCAGGTAAATGTTGCGGCATTTCCGCTCAGCGTCGGACCTGTCGGCGAGGTGATTACCGCCAAGCTGCCCGTCGCACTGAACGCAAAGTAGGTGTAGGCGTTCGACGTCCACGTACCGCCGACGAGTGTGTACAGAGTGACGTAGACCGTGCTGCCATCCGTCGGCAAACCATTCACCGTCGTTGTCTGCACGTTCAGGCTTCCCGACTGGGAGTACTGATTGCCGCCCGCCGAGCTGCCCACATCCAGCCACCATGCTGTGCCTGAACCAGGGGTCCAGGTAAACGTGGCGCTGTTGCCAGTGAACGTACTTCCCGGAGTCGGACTGATCATGACGCCAGCCGTCGCGGTGGCCGCCGTGTAGGTGTAAGCGTTGTTTTGCCAAACACCGGACATCAGCGAGTACAGAGTGACGTACACCTGGCTGCCATTGGTCGGAAGTCCGGACACCGTGTCAGTTAGCACGTTACCCAAGTTGCCCGATTGGAGGTAATCATGTCCGCCAGCCGTGCTGCCCACGTCGAGCCAGTACGCCGTAGCGCCTGTGCCCGCATTCCAGTTGAAGGTAACGGTGGTACCAGTCAGAGTCGAGCTCGGAACCGGTGTGGTGATCACGCCTTTCGACGAACTTCCGCCGGTGGCCGAGTACGCAACATCGCTGAATCCCCAGTTGCCGTTAATCAGCGTCCACAGACGTACCCAGATCGTGCTGCCGTCTGTCGGGAATACATTGTTAGCAACAGCCTGGGTCAGTGGATGGTTCGCGATCTGCCCGGACTGGAAGTAATTGTTGCTGCCCTGTGTGGGACCGATATCGAGCCAGAACTGAGCGCCCGGCACCGGGAACCACTTGAACGTAGTCGTTCCGGTGTTGCTCAGGGTAGAGCCAGAGGCAGGGAAGTAGATCCCCGAGCTGGAATTGGCAACGTATACCGTCATCGCGTTCGAGGTGGACGAAGTGTAGTTCACGTCGTTGTATGAGGCCGTGATGGTGTGCGTCCCGGCCGCGAGTGAACTGGTTGACATGGTTGCTGTCCACAAAGCGTAACCGCCCTGTGCCGCGCCCACGAGATTCGGTACACCGGTTCCGATGGGGGTCGCGCCGTCGAAGAACGTCATGACGCCTAGAACCGGTGCATAGGATGTGCTCGAGCTGCTAGGTGTGAACACCGCCGCGAATGTATAGGTTTTGCCGGACGCGTCGACCTGCTTGCCTGTGAGGGAGACAGCGCCGTTTCCTTTGGTTACGGGTTGTGTAACCGCCGCTGAAGTGCTCGCTGCAAATGTTCCAGTGCCGCCAAAGGTTGCAACGATGCTGTGGTTGCCGCCGACGAAGGCCGGAGTTGCTGCCAGCTTGAACGAGGCCGTGTGAGCGGTGCCCACAGTACCAGTTCCCAACGTAACTCCGTAAGTTGCGTCATAGAAGGTGACGGTCCCGGCTGTGGCTGCGGGACTGCCTCCTGCGATGGTGGCGGTGAAGGTTGGCCGTCCGCCTAGCGTGGTTGCGGTGGGTGTTGCCAGCGTCGTAGTGGTTGCAGTATTCGAGCCCACTGTGACCGTCGCTGCTGCGGTGGTCGCCGTGGTGTAGTTGGCATCACCCGAATAAGTTGCCGTGATGGTATTGGCTCCTGCTGCGGTGATAGCAGCGGTCGAGAACGAAGCCGTCGCGGCGTAGGTATAACTCGGGAATGTTGAAGTGCTGGTGCTCCCCGAGGTGTACGTAACGCTCGGAACAACCGAGGCAGTTCCAAGAACAGTGGAGGTGAAGGTATCGGTGAAGGTCACGGTTCCTGTCGGCCCGGAGGCTCCCGGAGTAAGCGACCCGGCAGTGAGGGCTGTGACGGTTGGGAAAGTAACTGTGAACTGATCGGTAAACGGAGTGTTAATCAACGTCGCACCGGCTGCCAAAGTTGGCGTCGTGCTGATCGGTGAAACGGTGATCGTTGCCGGAGTGGCACTCGGTCCCGCCTGGAAGGTTGCATCTCCCGAGTAGGTCGCGCTCAGCGAGTGTGAGCCGCCTGATAGCATCGGGGTTTGGGCAAAAATGTAGTCGTAGAGGCAGGAATTTGTCTGGTTCCCGACGTTGCCTGCCACGAGGTACCCGTTGCCGCTCGGATCCAGGGTTAGGGTTGCAATGGTATTGGAGGGGCCGCCGTTGATGGAGTCGGCTAGAGTCACCGAACCGGTCGGCACACCCTGTCCTGACAGACCCGCAACCGTAACCTGAGCCCATACCAACTGGCCGTAGGTAAACGAGCTGTTGGGGCTGGTGAGGTTGCAAGAGAGCAGATTGATGAGCTGCGGCGTAATCGTAATTGTGACAGGCTCCGATGTAACGGTGACTTGCACCGGCGCGGAGAGACTGGAAGCGAAGGTGCCGTCGCCTCCATAACGGGAGCTGACGTTGTACGTTCCAGCTGGCAGATTGCTCAGGTTGTCGGTATAGCTCCCACCGCTCAGGGTCGCAAACGCGCCCGGACCGGCAAAGGCGCCGGTGTTCTGATTTACCGGGACGCCAATTTCTCCCTGACTGACGATAAATGCGACATCGCCTGTCGGCGTTCCCGAAGCAGCCGAGACTGCGCCGCTCAAGGTAGTGGGGCTGCCGTGTGCAAAGGATGTTGGTGAAACGCCGAGAGTAGTAGTGGTGCTGTTGAACACCACGCTGCTCCATTGCGTCGCCATATTGTAGGCGTTGATCGAGCCCAGACCTGTTGCCAGATCGAAGCCTACGCCAGCCGGCCAGCCGATCTTCGTTCCGGAACTGCTCGTACAGGTCGAAGTGCCGCAGATGAAGGTATTTCCGGCCTGAATGTCCTGGAAGGCGCAGTTCGTCAGATTTGCGCTGTTGGGAGGAACCAGAGCAGAAGCGGCGCAAGTGGTGTTGTTCTGCGCTGCTGCCAGTCCATAGTAGATGTATCCGGGCATGCCCTGACGTCCGCCATTTGCCTGGTTGATCAGTGCCTGAATGCCGGCCATGCTGGGCGCGGCGACGGAAGTTCCGCCGACCAGTCCAGCATCAGCAATCGTGTTTTGACCATTGCTGGTAGTGAATTCGCAAACACCCTCACTACAGAACAACGTCGCGTCGTGGCCATCGGCTGCGTTCAACGCGAAATCGGGAGTCAGGCGATGCGGGACGCCCGCAACGAGCGGCGGTGTCTGAGTCATCGGCCCGAGGACTGCTGTACCGGTCGCGGTTACGGGGCCTACGCCGGTCGGCGTTCCGAACGTGACCGTCGGGGCTACCGTGCAATTGAGTCCCTGGCCGGCGGTAACAGTTCCACCCTGCGTCCCGAAGGCAAAGTTAATCGACGCGATCCCGCCGGTTGCTGCAACCGATCCACCGCTAATGTTCGCAGTAGCTCCTGTCGTGGGGATTGTTGTGCAGGTACCGCCGGTAAAGGTCACTGTCGTGGTTGCGCCGGTGTAACCGCTTCCCGGATTGGTAAGAGTTATGCCGGTGACCCAATTCCCGCCTTGGGCTGTAAGACTGCCGCCGGAACCGGAAAGATAAGTAGCATAAGCAGGATCGGTGGAGGATGCCAGGATCGGCGAATTCGCTCCCTGCTGCCACGAAGGCCTTAAGTAGTAGGCGCTGATGCCGCCACTGCTCGACCACAATCCGCTCAGGCCGCTCGATGCATCTGAGTTCGAAATAGAACCCTTGCCTTCGTTCCACGGGACTTCTGGAATGTATGCCAGGGCCGAACTTAGATAATAGTTATTGTTTGACGCACCCCAGTACTTGGCAAAGTTAGACTGGCTGCACCCAACGCCGAAAGCCGGGCACTCGCCGGCTAATTCGGTGCCGCCGACGGCGACGCTGTAAGGCGTCGAAGATTCTGCGCCAGCAGCGTACCCCAGGACTCCCAGAGAATCGTTTTGATCGTCGCAACCGACGGGACCGTTGTCGCCAGAGGCAATGAATACGCTGATGCCTTGCGCGGCAGCTTGCTCGAACGCCTGATTATTGAATGCATTTCCACCAGCACCTTCGACCGCTTCACAGGAGCCGTAGCTGATGCTCATGATGTCGGCGAGATTGTTTTCGACAATGTACTGGACGGAGTTGGTGATGCCATCCACCAAGAAGGTGGGTGTGCCGATCACGAAATCGACATGGGCGTTGGGTGCCATGCCTCCGGAAATTTCGACGTCGAGGTCGGACTCGCCGTCATCGCCGGGTTCGGTGCCATTGTCTTGCCCGGCATTGATAAAGGTCGGGTCGTTCGGCGGGAGATTGAATAACTGGCGGTAGCTTTGTACGTCGCTCATCAGAATGTCGGAACGGCCGACGACTGCGATGGTTTGGCCGGAGCCGTTGATTCCGTTCGCCAGCAGAGGGGCGGTGTTGTAAATAGTCGCGAAATCGGCCGGCCCAACGTAGTGGACAGAGCTGCTCGAAGTGTAATGCGGCCCAATCTTTACTTTTTTGTCGCTCAACTTAATGCGGTTTTCGCGCTCGATCTTTCCCTGGCTGTAGAAGTTGTGCAGGGTGACGCCCGCGATGACTTTGTTGAGCGCCTGGGGAACGCTGATGTCCCGTGTGTTGGCGACGTGCAATTGACCTTTGTAGGTCATGAGGTGCATTTCGGTATGGAAGGCCTTCTCGACCTGGCCGATGTTGCCACTGAAGCGGATCACGCGCTTGCTCTTGCTGACTTCATCCACCGAGAAGCCCTGCGAGGTAAGCCACGATTTCACTTGCGCGAGATCGGCATCGTCCACGCCGAAGTGCTCGCCGAATTCTTCCGGCGTCAGCCACTGATGGTAGTTCGCCGTCCGTTTGTCCTGCTGTTCGTCGATGACTTTGCGAATTTCCTTCTTCTGCTCTTCGCTGGAGTTCAACACCATGATCATGCCGGGCGAAGGGGTTCGCGGATCCTGGCGACCCATGTCGATCGCGGTCCTTACTGCGGACGACACGTGACCGGGGAGCGTGGTGCGTTTCGCGTCGTCAACTTTCGCGGTCACACGCACTTCTGGATGCGCATTGGTGGTAACTCTCGCGAACATGACCTGCGACAGCGAAGCCAAGAGCATGAAAAACATGGTTACGAACAGAACCGGGCGGATGCGGGGGTTTCTCATTAAATCTCCTCGAAGATATGTGGTGGCGGTGCTTTTCGCGAACAGGGAATCAGACGACATCAAATTTCTTTAGACTTTGGAGAACTGGCGCGTTCGGAAGGAGGGAAGCCCGCGACCAGGTCGAAATCGAAACTTCAGATGCGAGTAGCAAACAAAACTTCAAAAAGGGCCTTTTGAAAATGGCAAATTCAACACCTTAAATATAGCGGCGGGGCGACCCATGAGATAAACGCATTCGGTTGCCCCCTTCCGAAGGACAAGTAGAATCGGCCATCCCAGGCAGTTGCCCCGCCGTTGCCCTATCCCCCTCGTAACCGGGTTAGAGCAAAGTCTATGCGGTCCAGCGTTAGCCGGACAATCACATCAACGAGCAACCCCTTGGGGAGGGACGCTACCACACACATACACGACTAAAATCCTATGCTTTAAACTAGCCCATACGACAGGCAGTCTGCACCCGGCGCTTAGTCGGACAAGTGCGAGGATTAGAATCGAATTGAGACAGCACGTCAAGAAAAAAACAACGCGTCCCGGAAAAAATGTTCGCGCTGTCGCTCTTGGCGTCCTATCTCCGCATTGGAGAACTGTACGCTTCGCGCAAACCGTTACAATGGCCCACTGCTCTCACCCGCATTAACTTAATCCATTTGGGGGTGCTGATAAGAACTAGCCATCAGCTCTCAGCTTTCAGCCGTCAGTTTTTTGCTCTCGGATTCTGAGGCGCTTTAACTGACAGCTGATGGCTGATAGCTGACCTATCACTGAATTGTGTTTCCGTAGGTTGGCACTGATTGCTGCAAAAGATACAGGAGCATCTGTCCACGTGATGACCAGTCGCTTTGCGGGTACTGCGTGACCAACTGCTGAGCCAGGGCCAAGGCCTGATTTTTGGACTGCTCGGATTTCTTTGGCTGTTCTTCAGTCTTATAGATCTCGATCAGGTCGGCGCGGCGAGAAGCGGCGTTGTAGAGGGCCTCGGGAGCGGCGGGAGATTCGGGATGGTCCTTGACATACTTTTCGTAGATCTCGGCTTCCTTGTCGGGACACTTGGAAGATCCCTGCCAATCTCCGCAGAGTTTGTTGTCGATCAAATGGAAGGCAGCGAGCTGAGACCACTTGCTGTCGGGAAATTTTTTCATAACCTGCCTCATCTGTTGTTCATCGATGGCTTCGCGATAAAAAGATTCTTTCTCGCGCGCGGAGGGCCGAGACATCATGTCCGACCGGTCGAGCTGCCATTTAATATCGGCGGCGCGGTAGAGGCCTTCGGCGGCGAGGGGCGAAGTTGGGAAGATATCGTAAATGCGGCGATAGAGACGCAGGGCATCCTGGGCAGCGCCGCGGCGTCCGCGGCGACGGCTGGCTTCGTCCTCGGAATCCACGGCAGCACCCAGCAGAATGCGGTCCCCGTTAAGAGTGGACGCCCAAACGATGCCGGTATCGATTATCCATCCACTGATGGTTTTGCCCTCATCGTCTTCGAGAACAAACGCGTCATCGGGAGCGTGCGAGGGGCCAAGCAGAGCTTCGACGTGCAGCCACTTGGGACTTCTATCGAGGAGAATCAATTCCCGTCCGCGCTCGACCTGGCCGAGCTTGCTGGAGGTCGTGTCGGGAGACAGATAAATGACTGCTTCGCGAATCAGACTCCCGCGCTCAGCGGCGAATAATAAGGAGTTTCCCAGCAGAATCAGGAGGGTCAATTGGACTAGCTTCTGAACTAGCTTCGGCATCGGTTTCAAGGGCGTTTTTGTCTCCGGATCGAGGTTAGCATGTTGGGCTTGTGAAGTAAGATGCGCGGAGTCGCTCGCTGGGAACGCTGCTACAACTTCAAGTAAGTTTGTGGTGGGCCCACCCAAGCGGAGCTTGGATGGGGCACCCCGACGGCGGAAGCCGTCCTAAAGTTTTCCACCTTACCTTGCAGAGTCTATGTGGCGGAAGGCTTTAGGCACTGCAAAGTCTTGCACGCGCCCGTTGAAAGTCTTTCATCTTGACAGGGTTGACCGCTCCGGTAGACTCACTCCTAGGACAGCTTCCTGTCCCGCGTTGAAATCCCCCTTTACTTATCCCCTTGTAAATCAGTGGGCTCCGGCTGCCGAGAGGCTTCCTGCCCGTGTGGTTCCCAATACAAATTAAAGAGGAAACGCTCCCATGAAGTTGTTCTCTGCAGTGGCTCTTACCACGGTGCTCGGTTTAACGAGCCTCGCTCCGGCTCAGATCAAGCTGGTCAGCGGGAAGGTCTTCACTCCTGATTCGAGTATCGAAAAACCTGGCGACGTCGGAAAACGCGCCCACACCAATATCAAACTCTTTATGCCTGCGAAGGCACTTCGAGATGCGCAACCATTCGGGCCGCCATTTGCCGGCTATGCCTATGAGACGCCGGCATCACTGGGCTGCGTGTATGGCCTGGTCAAGGCAGTCAAAGGGTGCAACCCAAATACGGTCACGGTCAATCCCACGGGCGGAGCGAACATGATTGCGATCGTGGACGCCTATGACGCGCCGAATGCTGCTAGCGATCTCGCCGCCTTTTCGACGCAGTTTGGGCTGCCGGCCGCGAACTTTCAGGTCGTGTACGCCAGTGGCATAAAACCCGCATACAACGCGGGATGGGAAATCGAAGAATCATTGGACGTGCAGTGGTCGCATGCGATGGCTCCCGAAGCCAAGATCGTTCTGGTTGAGGCGGCTTCGAATAGCGACGCTGACTTGCTCGCCGCAGAAGATATGGCCAGCAAGATGGTAAACGCTGCTGGTGGGGGTGAAGTTTCCAATAGTTGGGGAGGAAGCGAATTTTCTGGCGAAACCTCGTACGACTCTCACTTCGTGAAAGCGAATGTGGTGTTCTTCGCCTCTTCGGGAGATAGTCCGGGTACGATCTGGCCGGGCACTTCGCCGAACGTAGTTTCGGCGGGTGGAACGACCGTTCGCCGCAACCCATCGACGGGGGCCTATCTATCTGAGTTTCCCTGGGATTCAGCGGGCGGCGGCGTAAGCTCGGTGGAAGCACGCCCCAGTTACCAGAATGGAGTCTCTGCCATTGTCGGCAATGGGCGTGGCGTTCCTGACTTGTCATTTGATTCCAATCCGATCACCGGTGTCTGGGTGCTCGTCTCGGGTCAGGGCGGGTGGTATACCGTAGGCGGGACAAGCGTGGCCTCACCCTCGTTGGCCGGAATCGTCAACTCAACCGGCGGTTTCGCGTCCTCAAGCAACGCAGAGTTGTCGACGATCTACGGCAACCTGGGCGTCGCAGCCGACCTGCGCGATATCACCTCCGGCTTTTGCGGTCCATATGCCGGGTACTCTGGAGTCAAGGGATGGGACCCTTGCACAGGCGTAGGAGTCGTCAAGGGGAAAAAGGGTAAGTAAGCTTTTCTTTAACTTGTCCTTGCAAGAATGGCCTACTCGTTTCCGGGTAGGCCTTTTTTATTGTGTCGGAGAATCATGACGGTTGACACTCTCCATTGTTATCTTTAATCCTTAACTCGCCGGAGTTCGTGCGATCTGCCATAAATGTCCCCAAGTGCTCAACATATCGTTATTCGCGATCTCAGCACCATCGACGACCTCAGCCAATTGAAAGAGGTAGAGAAAGAGGTCTGGGGCATGATGGACGATGACACCCTCCCCTTGACTTTGGCGATCGCCTGCAAGGCGGCCGGCAATATTTTTGTTGGTGCTTTCGATAATAAAGAGGGCAAGTTGGTGGGTTTCGCCTTCGGATTCCTCGGCCGCGAGCACGGACAGACGATCATTCATTCGCACATGCTGGCTGTCCTCGATGCCTATCGGCATCTGGATCTCGGCTCGCGGTTGAAGCTCGCGCAGCGCGACCGGGCCATCGCCATGGGAGTGCGGGAAATGACTTGGACCTTTGATCCCCTGCAAGGTAGAAACGCTCACTTCAATTTTTCTAAACTGGGCGTGGTCTCCGATATATATAAGGTGAATTTCTACGGTTCGGAAACTTCCAGCGTGCTCCATCAGAACGGAACCGACCGTCTGTGGGTGCGATGGTTGCTGCAGTCAAAGCGAGTGAGAGAACGTCTGACGGGTGAACCGTCCGGTAGGCAGGCGAATGAAAACGCGCGCATGGAAACGCTCGATGCTCTAAGGCTGCTGGCTCCACTGGTGCGTTTCGATCCCAGCGGGAAACCGGGACGGGCCGATCTAGCAGAGGCGCTCGCGCGACAACGCGTGAGTATTGAAATTCCAGGAGATATTCTCGAGGTTGAGCGTTCAGACATGCGATTAGCAAGAGAATGGCGCGACGCAACGCGGTGGGCATTCAGCGAGGCTGTGAAAGCCGGATTCGTTGTAGTCGAGTTTTGCCGCTCAATTCGCGGACATCAGGGACCGGGAGCGTATCTGCTGCAACGTGGGACTGTAAGCGAGATTATTCTCGAGGTATGAGAGAGGCGCGGGATAGGGAATCAAGTCCGCGCTGTAGAATCTTATTCGGTCCTGTCGACCGGGACAGAAGAACACAACGACTCCGCATTTGAGGACGCACTATGCCCGAGCCATCCGTGATCCAGGTGAACATCGATTCGATGCTAGACGAGCAGCGCAGTTTTGCGCCGCCGACGGAATTTTCCCAGAAGGCTTTGATCAAGAGTCTGGCTGAATACGAAGCCCTATATAAGGAATCGGTTGAGCAGCCGGAGAAATTCTGGGCTCGCGCTGCCGCTGAACTGCACTGGTTCAAGAAGTGGGACAACGTCCTCGAATGGAACGCGCCGTGGGCCAAGTGGTTCGTCGGCGGGCAAATAAATCTCTCCTACAACTGTCTTGATCGACACGTGGAGACAGTGCGCAAGAACAAAGCGGCCATCATCTGGGAAAGCGAACCCGGCGAAGTGCGTACCTATACCTACCAGCAACTCTGGAGAGAGGTACAGAAGTTCGCCAATGTCCTGAAGAATCTCGGCATCCGCAAAGGCGACCGCGTTGCCATCTACATGGGCATGACGCCGGAGCTGCCGATTGCCATGCTGGCCTGTGCCCGCATCGGCGCGCCGCATTCCATTGTCTTTGGAGGATTCTCTTCGAATGCGCTGGTCGATCGCATTCACGATTCGCAGGCCGTAGCGGTAATCACGCAGGATGGATCGTATCGGCGTGGTACCGAAGTGAAGCTATTTCCCGCGGTAGAAGAAGCGTTGAAAACATGTCCTACCGTGAAGCACGTTGTCGTTTACAAGCGCACCGGAACTCCGATTAACCTCACCGAGGGCCGCGATCATTGGTGGCACGAAGCGATGGCAAGAGCCTCGGATGAATGTCCCGCCGAACCGCTCGACGCCGAACATCCGCTCTACATCCTCTACACCTCCGGCACAACCGGGAAGCCGAAAGGCATTGTCCACACCACTGGCGGCTACTCGGTCGGCACCTATCTCAGCACTAAATATGTTTTTGATCTGCGCGAAGAAGACACCTACTGGTGTACCGCCGACATCGGATGGGTCACCGGACACAGCTACATCGTGTACGGCCCCTTGCAGTGCGGAGCCACGAGTCTCATGTATGAAGGCGCGCCCAATTTTCCCGAGCCAGATCGTTTCTGGTCAATCATCGACCGGCATCAGGTGAACGTGTTCTATACCGCGCCCACCGCCATTCGCACCTTCGCCAAGTGGGGAGACGAGTGGCCGAAGAAGCACAAAATGGAAAGCTTGCGCCTGCTGGGCACGGTCGGTGAGCCGATCAATCCCGAGGCCTGGATGTGGTATCGGGAAGTCATCGGCCACAATCGCTGCCCAATCGTGGATACCTGGTGGCAGACCGAAACCGGCTCCATCATGATCAGTCCGATTCCGGGTGCAATTGCGACCAAGCCCGGTTCGGCCACACGTCCATTCTTCGGCGTGGTGCCCGAGATCGTGACCATGGAGGGCAAAGAGGTGCCCCTTGGTTCTGGAGGCTATCTCGTGATCCGCAAACCGTGGCCTTCCATGCTGCGAACAATTTACGGCGACCCCGATCGCTACGTGAGGCAGTATTGGTCGCAGATTCCGGGCACGTACTTTACTGGCGATGGTGCACGCAAAGATAAGGACGGATATTTCTGGATCATGGGCCGCGTCGACGACGTGTTGAACGTATCCGGCCATCGCCTGAGCACGATGGAAGTGGAGTCGGCTCTGGTAGCGCATGCAAAAGTTGCTGAAGCCGCAGTCGTTGGCCGGCCGGACGAAATCAGGGGACAAGCGATTTGCGCCTTCGTGAGTCTCGAACACGGCGTCCAGCCTACGGCCGCCCTGAAAGAAGAGTTGAAGAAATGGGTGGCCAAAGAAATAGGTTCCCTGGCCAAGCCAGATGACATTCGCTTTACGGACATGCTTCCGAAAACGCGAAGCGGAAAGATAATGCGCCGCTTGCTGCGAGAGCTGGCCAGCAGCGGGGAAGTGAAGGGCGACACGACAACTTTGGAAGATTTCGGAGTGATCGCGAAGTTGAAGGAGCAGGACGAAGTGTAACCGGCCCGCGCAAAGAGCCCACTGACCGCTACTTGCCTGAATGCGCCCCAAGCGACTGCCGCCGTTCGCGCATGTGTCGCACAAACGTTTCCGCCGGCTCTTGAAACTTGTGCCGGAAAAGATCGACGAGTGCGTCTTCGCTTTTGGAAGCGTGATTGGTCCCGGAGTCTTCTGTCCCCGGAGCAGGTGTTGCCACTACTTGAAATCCCGAAAAACCGCCGTCGGATGACGGCATTTCCAGGCCATCGGGTTCGACTTGAAGTTCAGGAGATTTATCTTCGTTGGCGCGCAACGTGGTAATCATGCTGTCCACATGGGTGCGCTGCTCTTTTGTAGTCTGAAGAAACTCCACTCCCATCCCGAATTCCGGATGCGCGACTAACACGATAGCCTCGGCGCGGACTTCAAGTGCGCCGCTCCTGATCGAAAGCGTCACGCGCGTACCGCGCGGAAACGGCGAGCTCGTCGTCAGATAGCAGCCGCCCAGGCTGAGGTCCGTGAGATTGCAATCGACCGGCGGGTCTGCATCTTCACGTTCCGGAAGTTGGCTATCCAGCCACTTGCGAAGGCTTCTGCGTTGTTCTTCGGTGGCATCCTTAAATCGGACACCGACCTGAGGCCCGCTGCCTTCCCAAGCCATCTCTCCATTGATTTCAAGCACCTTATCCATGCCCGGCAATTCGAGGGAGAAACGGAGCGAGGTTTCTTTCGCGACCTTTCCGGTAAACTCAATCGCCATCCCGCCTTCGCAGAGGTCGATCGTCTTGGCCTTGTAACGGCCCGACCCAAAACACCCAACCTGAATCTGGACCGGCACCCGCATCTGCAAGCGCCGCTCGCGTTTCATCAGGGCGCGAACGGCGCGGAAGCTTGATTTCGCGCGCTCCACCGCCAGTGGTTTATGAAGCACGAAATGGGCGCCCATTTCGAACCCGCCCTTAAGCCCAACCGTAGCTTCCACCAACACGATGCCGAGCGCGCGCTTGTTCACTGGCGCCGCCTTGCCTGCCCGAAATACACTGCTCGCTTCTTCCGCGTTGGACGCGTCAACGATAATCGCTTCAAAACGATGCCGTGTAATCCGCCTGATGGCGTCATCCACCGAAGCGCAGCATTCGACGTCAATTTCAAGGTCGCTGAGGACCCGGCGCAACACGCGTACCGTCTTATCGTCCGAACTAACTAGAAGAGACTTCAAATTCATGTGTCCATCACGTTTCGGCTAATTTTGCGGTGCAATGGCCAAACTGGGCAATTCAGGAACAATCTCCTTTCGCACTCTAAGTCCATGAGATTCTGCGGTCAACGCCGCCGCACCGCTTCTGGTTACTCCAGTCACATCGAGCCGAACCAGTCCGAGTCCTCAGTCCTAGTCCTCATTGATCGGCGATCGTTAATCAATGGCTCTTCCGGACGAACGCATAGCCCAGAACAGGGGTTGACAAAAGGAACTGCAAGTAATTGTGGGTAAAGGGGATATCTCCTCGCCCATTCCGCTCGAGATTTTTCTGTTGACTTTCGTACAAAAACCCCTTATTATCAATAGCTTCCATGGAGGTTGAGCCTTAAGAATCTCCGGTCCAGGTCTTCCGTTTTCGGTACCTTTGGACACTTCTTTGGAATCAAACACAGTAAAGACTGAATCAAAATAGTCGTAGATGTCATTATTCTGCTGACTAAAGAGGGGTATATCTGTCATGGCAAAGCGACGTGGAAACCCGAACTGGGGCAAGCCCGAGCCGATCGGGCCGGTTACTCCCACAATCACTGAATTTGAACAGGTTGTGCACGAGTACAAGCTCTCCCCCGACCAGTATTTGAGGTCTACGCGGCTGCGCGAATGGGCCCGCCGAAACAAGAATTCCAAGTACATCCCTGAGCCCTTGCTCGAAGCCTGGGGATTTGAAATCGAATCGACCCTGTAAACCGGGGAAACTGGATTTAGCTTTATTGGATTTACGTATTTCGAGGGTCGCCATCGGCGGCCCTTTCTTGTTGCACAATGTATAGTCTTCGCTGCATCCAAAGTGGAGGATCAGTCCCTATATGCTTGCCGGCATAAAATTTGGTGGTCCCGAACTGGTAGGCCTGATCGTGGCCATTAGCTTCGCCGCCGGCATTAATGTCTATGCCACCGTGGCTACCCTCGGGCTGCTGGCTCATGCTGGCCTGCTCGATCTGCCCTCTGGACTTCACCTGCTTTCCAGTTGGTGGGTGATCGCAGCTTCCGGCGTACTTTTCGCCGTCGAGTTTTTTGCCGACAAAATCCCAGCCTTCGATTTGGTTTGGAACGCCCTCCATACCTTCATTAGAATCCCAGTGGCCGCCCTGATAGCCTACGGCGCGACCTCCCATCTCTCGCCGGAAAAGCAAATGCTGGCGACCCTGGCCGGTGGTGCGATCGCGTTGGCGGCGCACGGAGGTAAAACGGCGGCGCGCGTAGCCGTGACTCCGTCGCCGGAGCCGGTTTCAAATTTCGCTCTCAGCGCAGGCGAAGACGCCCTAGCCGTATTTCTAACCTGGTTAGCCACACGTCATCCGATAACGGCTGCCACAATCGTCGCAGTTTTCCTATTCCTGATCGTGATCGTAATGCGCTGGGTGATCCGGGCGATGAAAAAACTGTTTCGTGGCGCGGAGAATGAATTATTGCCTTCCAAGCATCTGAACGCTGCGTGATTCCTATGACTCCTCAGTTGCCCTTTACCGACGTCCCGACTGCGATCGAAGAAGTCCGTGCCGGCCGAATGATTGTCGTCATCGATGACGAAGATCGCGAAAACGAAGGCGATCTAACTCTGGCTGCGGAAAAGGCTACGCCCGAAGCGATTAATTTCATGGCCAAGTACGGCCGAGGCCTGGTCTGCCTCGCCATGACCGAAGAGCGTCTTGACCACCTGCGCATCGGCAATATGACCAGCGAGAACACGTCGCAATATGGCACCGCTTTTTGCGAAGCGATTGACGCTCGCCAGGGAGTGACCACGGGAATTTCAGCGCACGATCGCGCGCACACCATCAAAGTTGCCATCGATCCGGCGACGCGGCCATCGGATCTCGCGCGGCCCGGTCACATGTTCCCGCTGCGCGCACGTAAGGGTGGAGTGCTGGTGCGCGCCGGCCAGACGGAAGCCTCGGTAGATCTGGCGCGTTTGGCAGGCATGGTTCCGGCAGGCATCATCTGCGAGATCATGAAAGACGACGGCACCATGGCGCGTGTGCCCGACCTGATCGAGTTCTGCCGTATCCACGAAATGAAAATGCTGACGGTGGCGGAGTTGATCCGCTATCGGATGCAGCACGAACGTTACATCCATCGTGTAGGCGAAGCCATGATCGATACCAGTTACGGCGAATTCCGTCTGATTGCCTACGAAAGCGAAGTGGATGGCGGCGATTCGCACATGGCTCTGATTCGCGGCGACATTGGCGATTCGTCGGAGCCGGTTCTGGTCCGCATGCATGCGCACTGCCTGCTGGGCGATGTTTTCGGAGCCACAGGGTGCGACTGCCATCAAACTCTGGAGGCATCACTAAAGATCATTGCCGAGGAAGATCGAGGCGCGCTTATCTACCTGCACCAGACTTCGAAAGGATTCTCGACAGAAAAAGTCGGGGAGCAGTCGCTCCTAACTTTCCATCGCGAAAACCGTCAGCCCTCGCTCCCCGAAAACGAGCGTAAGATTCATCGCGAAATCGGGCTCGGAGCGCAGATTCTCTCCGATCTGAATCTGAAGCGTATCCGGTTGTTGACCAATCACCCCAGAAGAGTTGCGGCACTGGAAGGCTTCGACATAGAAATAGTCGAACAAGTACCTGTAAAGTTTGCCGCTAAGACAGGTTTCAAGGACTAGAATGGCTTCCGCGCCGTAATCTCCTCATCCTTAATAAAAAACTGCGCCGAGCATTCCAACGATCCGCAGATCGTCGGCAGCAGGCCAGCCATCTGCTTGCGTGTAATCAGTCCCAAGGTGCCGCAAGAAGGGCAAGAGAGCACCGCCCAATAAGGATCCTCGCGTTCCCCCACTTCGCCAGCGTTCTCCAGCACAAATACGGTGCCAGGCTCCATCTGTTCGGGAATCCACTCGCCGATTATGCTTAATTCACCGATCATCATGCCTCCCTGCTTTCCGTTTTTATGCGCGAGCCCGGCGCATAGGCCGAACCCGTTCCGACACTGCCGACTTCTTGCGTGACTGAATCTCTCCGCGAACCCGTCGTACCTCGTCGCTCAGGCATACATCGAACATCGGCTGCCGCGCGTTCTTTATCAGGTCCACCACCTGTCGTGGCGACGTGCGCAGATAAAGATGAGTTCCGTCGGTCAGCAAGTGATATTCCGAAGCTGCGCTAACCGTGGCTGCCAAACTGGTACCGAATTCCAGTTGCAGGAAGCGAATCACCTTGCGCATGCGCTGCAGCGAAAAGCCCCGCCGCCGCAACTGGCGGATGACCGCTACTGTGATGAGTTCGTCCCAGCTATAAATGCGCCGGCGTCCCTTGCGGACGGGCGCGACAATGCGCTGTTCATCCCACCACTGCAACTGGCGGGCGGTGATTCCGGTCAGATCAATCACGTCGTTGGATGTGAACTCTCGTTGCATCGGGCCGCGTTTTGCTTCTAACAATTTGTTTTTCTTTCAAACAATAAACAATAGAAATGTTTGCAACATTCTAGGCGCGACAGACAGAATCCCAGCAACGTTTTGGTCATGGTTTAGTGACTAGGCAGGTACGTCGCAACGGGAGCATCGCAGGAAGGCAGGGATACGGGACTGCAGAATCCCGGAAGATGAGCCTGAGCGAAGTCGAACGTTTCCGGTTTCACCCGCACCGAAAGTTCGTCCGTTGTACGTTTCGCGTTCCGGGCATTAACATTACCCACAGCAAATTTCCTTTGCAGAGGGCATTGAAATTCATGAGGAAAGAAATGCAGATGCGCGGCGCGCTGCTCGTATTACTTTCGCTATTTTCCGCCACGCTGGTTTTCTCCAGGCAACAAGAAAGCTATCGCACATCGGGTGCCGCGAAAAAGAAAGCCGCCACCGATTCCGCGTCATCTGCGAAAGATGACAAAGATGATACGGATAAAGATAAAGATGCGAAAGAAAAAGGCGATCCGCTCTTCAAAGGGATGAAATACCGTTCCATCGGCCCTTACCGCGGTGGCCGCTCCTTGACGGCGTCCGGGATTCCTGGCGATCCCACCACTTACTATTTCGGAGCCACCGGTGGCGGAGTCTGGAAGTCCACCGACGGCGCGAACACCTGGTCACCGATTTTCGACAAAGATGGAGCGCCTTCCATCGGCAGTATCGCGGTCGCTGTGTCCGATCCCAATGTCGTTTATGTCGGGACCGGCGAAGCCTGCATTCGTGGCAACATCTCGCAAGGCGACGGCGTCTGGAAGTCGATTGATGCTGGAAAGTCCTGGAGGAACATCGGCCTGAAAGATTCACGCGCCATCGGCAAAGTGATTGTGAATCCGCGTAATCCCGACATCGCTTTTGTAGCGGCGCTCGGTCACCCTTATGGTCCGAATATCGAACGCGGCGTTTTCCGTACCACCGATGGCGGCAAAACGTGGGACAAGGTTCTCTACAAAGATGAGAACACGGGGGCGATCGACGTCGCGTTCGATCCGCAAAATCCGAATATTTTATTCGCCTCGCTGTGGGAGACGCGGCGAACTCCCTGGACGCTCAATAGCGGGGGCCCAGGCAGCGGAGTGTATCGCTCGACCGATGGCGGCACAACCTGGAAACATCTGGAGGAGCATGGTTTTCCCAAAGGCCCATACGGGCGCATAGGCGTGGCCGTCGCGGCGAACTCCGAGCGTGTGTACGCAATTATCGAAGCGAAAGAAGGGGGCGGACTCTACCGCTCCGACGATGGTGGCGACTCCTGGGATCTGGTCAACGGAAACCACGCGCTGCTGCAACGTCCCTGGTATTACATGCATGTCATTGCCGATCCGCAGGATTCGAACACGCTTTACATTGCCGACGTCGAGTTCTTCAAATCCACCGACGGCGGCCGAAACTTCAACAAGATTAAAGTTCCACACGGCGACAATCACGGCCTCTGGATCGATCCCAAGAATACGAACCGCATGATCGCCTCTGACGATGGCGGCGTTACCGTCAGCCTCGATGGCGGAAAATCGTGGACACGCGAGGATAACCAGCCCACCGCGCAGTTCTACCACGTAGTCACTGACACGCGTACCCCGTACTACGTCTATGGCGCGCAGCAGGATAATTCCACCGTAGCCATCGCCAGCCGTAGCGATAGCGGCGCGATTGGCCGGGAAGATTGGTATCCGGTAGGCGGCGGCGAATCGGGATACATTGCGCCCGATCCAACCGACCCGAACATTGTCTATGCCGGCGATTATGAAGGAAACATCACACGCTTCGACCGCCGCACAAATCAGGCCAAGAGCGTCGCGGTATGGCCGGAGCTTACCGATGCCCGCGGTGCGGCTCCCCTTGATCACCGATTTCAGTGGACATCGCCAATCGTCATCTCACCGCATGATCCGAACACGGTTTACTACGGTGGCGAGAGCGTATTCAAAACCACCGACGGCGGACTGCACTGGGAAGCAATCAGCGGCGATCTGACCCGGAACGATAAATCGAAACAAATACCTTCCGGCGGACCGATCACGATTGACGATACCGGCACCGAATATTACGACACCGTCTTTTCCATCGCCCCCTCAGCGCTGGTGAAAGGCCTTATCTGGGTGGGCACCGATGATGGGTTGATCCAGATCACGCGCGATGAAGGGAAGCATTGGACGAACGTGACTCCCAAGAATCTCGCGGATTGGAGTCGCATCAGCCTCATTGAAGCCTCACCTCACGATGCCGGTACAGCCTACGTTGCAGCGGATCGCCATCAAAACGACGATCTTGCTCCTTATATTTACAAGACGAACGACTACGGAGTGACTTGGAGCAAGATCACAACTGGCATCCCAGACGAAAAGTTTGTACGTGTTGTGCGCGAAGATCCGAAAAAGAAGGGTTTACTCTACGCCGGGACTGAGCGTGGCATCTTTGTTTCCTTCGACGACGGGGCGCATTGGCGCTCGCTGCAAATCAATCTGCCGATCGTGCCCGTCCATGACTTGGTCGTCAAGAACGACGATCTGGTTGTCGCCACCCACGGACGTTCCTTTTGGATACTCGATGACGTCTCGCCCTTACGCCAGTTTGCCGACTCGATCGCCAGTGAAGATGTCCATCTGTACCAGCCTGCAACTGCATATCGCATCCACGCCGGAGAAGCGCCGGCGCATCTCTTTTTCAGCGGGAAGAATCCACCAAACGGAGCCGTGATTTATTTCAATCTCAAGAAGGCGCCGCGGAAAGATCAAGATAAAGATAGTAATAAAGACGAGGTTAGAATTGAGATTCTCGATGCGGCGGGTAGTGTCATCCGCGACTATTCCAGCAAGAAAACTGATTTGCCGGATGAACCGCCCGATCCCGATGACAAGAAACCAGAAAAGCAGATCAAGCCTGAAGATGGCCTCAATCGCTTTGTGTGGGATCTGCGTTATGAAGAGGCGAATCATGTTCCAGGATATTTTCTGTGGGACTACAATGACGGCGCGAAAGGGCCACTGGCCGTGCCGGGCAAGTATCAGGTGCGCTTGACCGCGAATGGCAAGAGTTCAACTGCTTCATTCGATCTGAAGCTTGATCCGAGGGTCACCACTTCCCAAGCCGATGTCGAGAAGCAGTTCAAGCTTCAGATGGATACGCGCGAGCAACTGAATCGGGTCTACGACGCCGTCAACCAGATACAGGATGTCCGCGAACAGTTGGAGGGTCTTAAAAAGCGCCTCGTCGCAAACGACTCCACGAAATCCTTGTTCGACGGCGCAAACGCGCTGGATGCAAAGCTGATCGCGGTTCGCGATCCGTTGATTAATTTCAAAATCAGCGCCAGCGAAGATTCGCTTTCCTATGTTCCAGGGATTGACGCGAAGCTGGCATTTCTTTCCATTGCAGTTGCTGGCTTCGCGGACTCTGCTCCGACCGAAGCTCAGTACCAGGAATTCGATAAGCTGAAAAAACAGACCGACGAACTGTTGTTACGTTGGAGTCAGGTTCAGAGCGCGGACATTCCCGCATTTCAGAAATTGGCTGCCGAACACAACATCCACTCCGTCTACATTCCAGACGTTAAGAGCGAGCGACTCCAAGGAAGCGAAGACGAATAGTTACTGACAGTGACACAGTCAGCAGACGAAAGAACAACCATTAGATGAACATTTCGTCTTGCGGCACACCAGTGCCATTTTTCGGCTGACGTCGTTTCTGGCCCAGGAAGACTTCGAATCCGGTGCTGAGCGCGGACATCAATCCGCTGACTTGCCGCAATGGGGAGATCACGGTTTTATGGACAACCTCGGTCGTCTCTTCGACCTTATCCATTGTCCTGTTTAACAGTTCATCGGCGCGGATTACTTGCAGTCGCGTGCGGTCGAGCGCATCGGTTAGCGTGGCGTCAATGCGTCCCAGTTGATTGCGCACCAGATTGCTTGACTCAACGGCATTGACGCTGATGGTGTCAATCCTCGGACGCAACTCCGTCAGCAGACTCTGCACAGCCTGTACCGTCGGCAACGTCTTGGTCGTTACCTCCGTAGCCAGAGCCTCCATCTTCGCGGTCGTCTTGCGGATCGCAAGATACAGGGCCACCAGAATCAGGGCCTGGAAGGCGACCGCGAAAATGGTCGCAAACATGAAGAACTTTAGGAGTGTCTCATCCATGGATGCTCCTGCCGCCGCTTAGCTGTTCTTTCCCGAGTCGACCCCGGCAGCAGTCGTCTCGTTATATGCCTGTCGCCCAGCCTCGTACGCAGACCGGAACTGTTCTTTCTGCTGATTGATCACGTCGCGTCCACGATCGGCCCACTCACTGGCCTGCTCGCGAGCTTTACGAGCGTGATGACGCGCGCGTTCACTGCCTTCCTGCGCCTTGGTGAGAATTACCTCGCGCATTTCCTCGCCCGAGTGCGGCGCGTACAACACGCCGACCACAGCTCCAACGCCGAGCCCTGCCAGGAACCACAAGAAACCGTTACCATCGCGATCCGCCATAACTACCTCCTGAGCTTTTTCCTGAACTCTTCGATATATCGGATGTTAGCACTCCGATATGTGAAACACAATTCAGCGCGCTTCACGTTGTCAGCCCCTTTAGAGGACACTTCAGGCATCCGGGTTGCAACCATGTGCCAAACAAACTCTTGTGCCGGACGCGTCAAAGGCGGAGAATGAGGCGGTTTCAGGAGGCGCCTTTTTGTCCGATCCAAAATATCGGCAACGCGGATACCAGGACTCTGGTGGCCGGTCGAAGAAAAAAGAGTTCGATAAATCCGCAGCTCCAAAAAAAGAAAATACTTTCGGACCACGGCCCATGCAGATGCCGGGAACTCGAACTGTCTCCCGCTGCGCCGAATGCGGAGCGTTGCTGCAAAATCTCACCGATCCGGTCGGACAATGCCCAAAATGCAAGTTCGATCTGCACGCCTGCAAACAGTGCGAACACTTCGACCCGGCAAGCCGCTTCGAATGCACTCAGCCGATTCCGGCCAGGGTCTCTCCCAAAGACAAACGCAACGATTGCTCGTTCTTTTCGATCCGCGTCATGGTCGAAAAAGAGACTTCCAGCAAAGGCAGCCAGCGTCCGAACGATGCGCGGGCGGCGTTTGATAATCTGTTTAAGGACTGAGGCAGCTTTCAGCCGTTAGCAATCAGCCGTCAGCTTTTTAACCCTATCCCCGTGCTTATACGAGGCTGCATGAGGAAACCTCAAGCCGAAATTTCTTCGTTTTTCTTTTCAATCCCGTGCCTATTTTTTGATGGCGATTGCCGTTGCCTTCTTTGTCTCGTGCCTCCCAGCCACCGCCCAGAACTGGAATCTCGCCTGGAGTGATGAATTCAACGGTGTTGCCAACAGCCCGATTGACGCCACCAAGTGGGGATTCGATCACGGTGATCTCAAGGTCAACGACGAGATCGAATATTACTGTGGTCCGGTGGGCGATCCGCTGAATGTGTCTCCTTGCACCCAGACACCGAATGTCTACATCGACGGCAGCGGGCATCTGGTAATTCAAGCCTTTCAAGTTACCCCGAACACCGCTCCCTACAGCGAGAGTTGGACTTCGGCGCGGATGAAATCTTCCGGTCTCGCGACCTTTCAATACGGCCGGATCGAATCCAGCATGAAACTCCCAATCGGCTCCGGACTTTGGCCGGCTTTCTGGGCGCTGGGTTCGAACATTGACCAGGTTCCCTGGCCAAATTGCGGCGAGCAGGACTACATGGAAAACGTTCCCGCTTCCGGAGGACAAGGCCCCGGAGTGATCAGCTCCACGATGCACGGGCCGACGTATTTTGGAGCCAACGGCCTGACCATGCGTTACCCGTTCCCGAATGGCGGGCAGGTAAACACCGCTTTCCACACCTACGGAGCGATCTGGTCGCCTTCGATGGTGCAGTTCTATGTGGACAATCCCACGAACGCTTTTTTTGTGAGGACTGCAAGCGATGCGCCCGCCGGGAGCACTCAGTGGGCATTCAATCATCCTTTCTTTCTGTTGCTGAACCTCGCCGTTGGCGGCACCGGCAGTTGGCCTGGTCCTCCGGATAACTCCACTCCTAATCCCGCTGTGATGCTGGTGGACTATGTGCGGCAGTACACGGCGACGCCGTTGACGCCTCCGAGCCTGGGAAATCCCGCGCCGATTACGGTCGAAGCCGGAGCGACCACCGGAAATACGCGAACCATAAATCTGACGTCCAGCACTGATATCGGCCGGGTGTATCTTTCCTGCTCTACAACCGCGCCGAACGCCAGTTGCGCGATCACCAGCAGCGACGCTCTGGACATATATACGGTGGACTTCAGCAAGAGTCTGACTCCGGCCGCGACGGTCGCGATTAGGACTGCGTCAAATTCGGCGCAAGCCATTTCGACTGGCAATTCGCCGGGACAATCGAAGCCCGCCGCCGGAGGCACGACACCGGGCAGTTATTCGATCACGGTGAACGCTTACACCGTGAGCAATACTGGCGTCGCGCCAGATGCGACGGTGAATATCGCGCTCACGGTGAAATAGAAACGATCTTATGAAAACGGGCTCCATCGCCTTGTTTGTGGTGATGAAAATGGGACTCAAGAGCCCTCCACGGGCGCGCGGTCCGTGGAGAGAACGCCTTAATTGGTTCATCATTAGCTTTATGCGGGTATGGGGTCCCTTCGGCTTCGCTCAGGGCAGGCTTTTCGACTCCGCAGAACCTTCACTTCGTGAAGTTTCTGCTGCGCTCAAGATGACAATAGGGAATGGTGACTTTGGTGATTTACGGCTTTTGCGTGGGCCGCAATAGAATCTCGCTGACGAAAGATTGCGGAGATTGAGTCACCAGCATAGCAACGGCGTGGGCCACGTCTGAGGCTTGCAACATTTTGTCGGCATTCTTGCCTGGGTGCGGACTGAATTCGGTGTTGGTGGATCCGGGGCAGATGACCGAGACGCGAATGTTGTGGGCGCGCAATTCTTCGGCTACGGAGTAGGTCAATCCATTCAATCCCCATTTGGAGGCGGCATAGGCGGCGCCGTTGGGCAGGGCGTTCTTTCCGGCCAGGGATGAGATGTTGATGATGTGTCCGGTGCGAGCCTTGATCATGATCGGCGCGAGGCTGCGGATGCAGTAGTACACGCCACGCAGGTTCGTGTTCATCAATTGGTCCCAGTTGTCGGGCGCAAGGTGATGGAGAGGGCCGCTAGGTCCGCCGATGCCGGCGTTGTTGACTAGAATATCCAGCCGACGGACGGTGCGGTCAACCTGCGCTGCGAGCGTTTCGACCGAACGCAGATCGGCGACATCACATTCGATTACGGAACTTATATTGGAACCTCTATCCGAACTGTTTTCGGAACTACGAATGGTTGCGGCAGTTTCTTCTAGCGCTTTGCGGGAGCGTCCGCACAGGATGGCATGGGCACCGAGCTCGGCGAGGGTTAAAGCGATGGCCCGGCCAATTCCGCGTCCAGCGCCGGTGATGACAGCGACCTGGCCGTCCAGAGGCAGGTTCGGTAGAGTTTTGGTCAAAGAGATCCCTCTCAGAAGACATTATTCTATTTCGGGCCGGTGCATTGTGCACTTGAGCACGATGCTCCAAGCCCCGGAGATGACGATCGGGATGGGCATAAAGAATTCCACGCTTAAGCGAAGCTCGACGGTTCGCGCATTTCCGCATCTAACGACGTATGAGGAGGAAATTCGCGAGCATGACGCTTGCCTTAGCGGTGGTACATCCTTATAATCCGCACACCGGAATAATGTTAAGCTGTGGCGGATTGGCAAGTAGCGCACGATTTTTGGACGTGGCAGTTTAGAATTTGCTGATGGCGTAAGCCCGACGCCAGCTTGAGTGGATCGGGCGAAAGTGAAATCCAAAGTTCAGCTTCCCCGAAGAGTTAAGGAGCCCTAGGAATGAAGAAGATTGTTCTTGCGATGTTGCTGGTAGTGGCAATTACCGCCGTCGCTCAAACCCCTGCTGCTGCGCCAGCCCCCGCTGCGCCAAGTCAAGCCGCGCCAGCTCAAGCTGCGCCCGCCGCCGCTCCGCAGAAAAAAGAGATCAAGGATCCGGCGGAGTACAACGCCTACGTGGGCGCGGTGCAACAACAGGACCCGGCGGCCAAAGTCAGCGGACTGGAAGCCTTTCTGACCCAGTATCCCAACAGCGTGATGAAGGAAGACGCCCTTGAACTTTTGATGGGCGCCTATCAGGGGACCAACAATCAGGCGAAGACGCTCGAAACCGCGCAGAAGGTCTTGGCGGCGAATCCGTGCAACCTGCGGGCACTGGCCCTGGTAGCCTTCACCAAGCAGGCGGCAGCGACGGGCGCGAATGCACAACAGAACCTCTCAGAAGCCGGACAGACTGGCGAAAAAGGCTTGCAGTGTTTGCAGTCCGCAAACAAGCCCGAAGGCACAACCGCAGCCGATTGGGACAAACTGAAAGCGACAACCGGCGGGATATTCAATAATGCGGCGGGCATGGCGGCATACTCCGCTAAGGATTACGCCAAGGCTGAGCAATACCTCCACGCGGCGGTGGCAGCGGATCCGACCAACCTGACCGAAGTCTATTATCTGGCGCTCTCCGATCTGCAGCCGGGACCGTCCGAGAATGATAATGAAGGGCTTTTCTACATCGCTCGCGCTGCCAATCTGCAATCCAGCGCGGCCGGGAAGGACCAGATCGCGAAGTTCGGCAAGAGCAAGTACAACAAGTACCACGGAAGCGAAGAAGGATGGAACGACGTGATGGCGCAAGCGGCTGCCGCGCCTGCGCCCCCGGCGGGTTTCACGATCAAGAAATACGTGCCGCCAACCCCCGCGGAGCAAGCCGCCACGTTGATGAAGAGCAAGAAAGTGGAGGAAATGAGCTTTGCGGAATGGCAGATGGTTCTTTCCGAAGGCACTCCGGAAGACTCCGACAAAGTGTGGTCCACGCTGAAGGGAAAACCCCTGCAGATGCAGGCCCACATCATCTCTATCGACTCCACAAACAAGGCCGCGACTAAGCTGATGCTGGCGGGTAGTCAGGACGATATCGACGCGAAGCGCGCCGACATTGACTTGACCATGTCAGCGGCGATTCCGGCGAAGGAAATGCCGAAAGAAGATACCGACTTCCAGTTCCAGGGAACGCCGGTCTCATTTGTTGCGAAACCCTTCGTGATGACCATGGATTCGGGGGCATTGCTGGTGACCTCGAAGCCGAAGCCAGCGCCGGTTCATAAGAAGCCGGCCGCGCACTAGATTGACTGGGTCAAAGATAAGGGCGGTCCCCGATCGGGACCGCCCTTTTTATTTCCTGCGCAAGAACTTCCTGTTGAACTTCTAAACTGCTGGTGGATTTAGCGGGCCTGTTTGCGCTCCAGAACGGGGGTTCGAGCGCTACGAGGCGGACGCTTGGCTCCGACGCGCAACGGGCGAATATCAATCCGGAGTTCCTGCATGGTCCGGCTAAGAGTGTTGCGGTGCATGCCCAACTGGCGAGCGGCTTTGCACTGATTTCCACGGTTCTCTTCGAGCACAGTCATGATGAAGCGCTTCTTGAACTCTCGAACGGCTTCGGAATAAAGAATATTGCTTTTGTACATCTGAAGAATGAGTGCTTCCAATTGATCTTTCACGTGCAGCCTCTTTTCCGTAACTTTTATACAACTGCTATTTATTTCTGCCCTGGTGACGATGTCTGAAATTTGCCGGTGGAATGAACCTGACGCATGTAATCCAAGCCCTGGTAGAAGCGTTGCCGCATTTCTGCCGGCGCAACCCAGATTGCGGCCCTGCCGCCTACCAGGAAATAAGGAGCCAACTCCGAATCTCCCAACCACTTCGCAGCCGGAGCAAAAGCGGCCATAGCGGTAAGCACGATCGCGACCACCAGAGCGCCCTTCACCAAACCCAGAATCGCCCCCAGAAACCGGTCGATTCCGCTCAAACCAACCTTCTTCATTACCGTGTGCGCGATCCGGCCGGCAATGCCGGCGACGATCAGGACCGCGAAAAAAATAATGAGGAAAGCCGCGATCTCGCCGACCCACGGCGACTTCAAATGAGGCGCAAACCACTCCGCCAGGCGATGATACTGCCAGGCGGCCAACAGGTATCCCGCAATCAATCCCGCCAGCCCGAAAGCTTCACGAAAAAAGCCCTCGATGGCTGCCGCCACGACGGAGAACACCAGAAACCCGAGAATGATCCAGTCAGCAACGCTCATCTTTCAGTGACTCGCAGTAACTCGAAAAATGCTCACGCTGCGGGCTGAATCTGCAACTCGAGTCCCGTCAACTGACGGTACGCCCCTACGTACTTTTCGCTTGTCCGCAGCGCTACTTCCTGGGGCAGCGCCGGCGCGGGCGGCTGTTTGTTCCACCGAATCTCTTCGAGATAATCGCGCACGTACTGTTTGTCGTAGGAATCCTGCGCTTTGCCCGGTTGATAGGCATCGGCGGGCCAGAAACGCGAGGAATCTGGGGTGAGGACTTCATCCGCCAGCGTGATGCCCTTGGCGGTTTGTCCGAATTCAAACTTGGTGTCGGCGATGATGATGCCGCGCTGGCGCGCGTAGTCCGCGGCCTTCTTGTAGATTCGCAGGGTCAGATCGCGAAGCTGGCGGCTTAATTCAGGATCGACCAGCTTGCACATTTCCTCGAACGAAATGTTGATGTCGTGTCCCGTGGTGGCCTTGGTCGCGGGCGTGAAAATAGGCTCAGGGAGCTGATCGGACTCCTTCAATCCCGCAGGCAGCTTAATGCCGCAAACCATGCCGGTCGCTTTGTACTCTTTCCATCCCGAGCCGGAGAGGTAGCCGCGCGCAACGCACTCGACGGGAAACATTTCGGCCTTCATCACCATCATGGAGCGTCCGCGGAGTTCGTCCGCGTGGTGGCGAATCGCAGCCGGATAGCGGTTTACGTCGGCGGTGACGAAGTGGTTGGCGACGACGTCTTTAAGGAAATCGAACCAGAACAGAGAAATCTGCGTGAGGACTCGGCCCTTGTGCGGAATGCCGGTCGCCAGAACGTAGTCGAAGGCCGAGATGCGGTCGGTGGCGACGAAGAGCAGATGATCGGGATCGAGGTTATAGACGTCGCGGACTTTTCCGCTGGCGTGCAGCTCTAATTCGGAATAGTCCGTTCGCAGTAAGACGGGATCGAGAGTTTCGGGGCTCATGAATTTATTCACCGGGAGAAAACTTTGCGTATTCTAGCTAGCGCTGAAAATTTGTCAACGCTTTCCTTGGACGTAGCCGATGACGCTCATTTCCATTCCATCGAAAACCATTGACAGTTCTAGTGTAAGCCAGAAGCCTTGCCTGTGGCGGCTTTTAGAGGTTAGAGGGTGTGGAAAAACTGAGGAAGGCTCTGGAAAAAAGGGACTGCGAATTTTAAATTTAAAAAGCAGAAGGCGAGGGAGGTTGTCAATAGTTTTAGTCTGCGTTTGATTCGCCAGACGACTTGTTTCAAAACTGGCTGGGCCGTTTGCGGGCGGCAGGGAAGACACGAATCAACTGCACAATATCGCCACGTACGCGGTATGGAACTATGTACGGCGTACCTGGAACTACTAACTCGCGGGTACCGGATATTCGACCGGGCCGACCCAGACCTGGGAAGCGTTCCAGAGTTTCGACCGCTTTTACGATTGCGGCCACAGTCCGGGCAGCGGCATCGGGATTGTCTTGAGAGATGTATTCGGACACGGCAATCAGGTTCGCGCGTGCCGCTTGCAGCCAGTTAACGCGCACGTCGCGTCAAGCGCCGGATCGTCTGCTGCATTTCCTCTTCGGTGGCAAAATCTCCCGCGTCGGCTTCAGCCACGCCTTTCTTGATTTCGCTAATCTGCCATTCATTCACGCTGACGAATTCCTGGATCGCCTGCGCGGCTACGAACGACCGGCTGCGGTTCAGCGATTTCGACAAACGATCCAGCTTGGTCTTGAGTTTGGCATCCAGGCGGAGGGTGAGAACTGCGGATTCGGGCATGATGTATACATTATACATCAATGGTATACATGCATATTCGAGATGAACGGGACATAAACCGACATGCCTCGTCAAAACAGGTCAAAACTGAGCCGACCCACCTGGCCGTTGGTGGAAATCCCTCGTAGAGCCGGTGGTAGTGTCGGCGTGCATGGGGTCCTTCGACTTTGCAGGGACTTCCGCTTCGCGGATGTCCCTGCTTCGCTCAGGATGACATAGAGGTGGGCGCTGGACGGGGCAGGGCACCGTTTCCACACAACCGAAGCTATTTATGCAGCTCCAAACCGCACCGACACAAGCTTCGAAACGCCGGGTTCCTGCATCGTCACTCCATAAAGCACCGGAGCGATGCTCATGGTTCGCTTGCTGTGGGTAATCAGGATGAACTGGGTCTGTACGCTCATCTCGCGCACCAGGTCGGTGAAGCGGGCGATGTTAGCTTCGTCCAGCGGAGCGTCAACTTCATCGAGGATGCAGAACGGGCTTGGCGTGTACTGGAAGATGCCGACCAGCAGTGCGAGCGCTGTGAGCGCTTTTTCACCGCCGGAGAGAAGAAGCACGTTCTGTAACTTCTTTCCAGGAGGAGACGCGACCACGTCGATCCCGCTCTCCGCGCTGTTTTCGAGGTCGGTCAGACGCATGAATCCGTGCCCGCCACCGAATAGTTTGCGGAATGTGGCCTGGAAATTCTCGTTAATCTTGTTGAACGCTTCTTCAAACTTCTGGCGTGAAACCTGATCGATTTCCTTGATGGTCGCCGCGGTGTTTTGGATCGCATCCAGCAAGTCTTTGCGCTGCGTCTCCAGGAACGTGTGACGCTCCGCCGTCTCTTTATATTCCTCAAGCGCCATCATGTTGACCGGGCCCATGACATCGAGGCGGGTGCGCATTTCACGCTGCGCCTGATCTTCTGCGCCAAGTTCATCCCCGGCAACCATGGGAATAGTGGTATCCGCCATCAGCACGGAGCGCTCCATGCCAAGATCGTTGAGACAGGTTTCCACGAGATGTTGCAGATCGGATTGCAGTTTGGCGGCGGTGGCGGAGAGTTCTCCCCGGCGGTCACGCGCTAGATCGAGTTGCTGCCGCGTGGCTCGGAGCAATTCGTCAATTTCTACGAGGCGCGTTCTTACATGTTCAGACTCGAGTTGGAGCAGGCCTTCGCGCGCTTCTCCTGCATTGCGCTCGGCTTCGAACTCGACGAGTTGATTGGCCAGTTGGACGTTCTCGTCCTGGCGCTGCGCAATTTCGGCCGTGGCCGATTCCATTTGGAGTCGCAAAGCGTTAGCCCGCTCGCGCATTTCAGACACGAGTGTCTCGATGCGCTGAAGCAGGATCGTCGCCGAGCGATGGCGTTCTTCTAAAGTGGCCACGCGCGCGGCCCTCTGTGAGGTGGATTCGGCCGCCGCGTCACGGTGCGCGCGGAGACCGGCAAGACGGTCTTGTCCTGCGGCAAGCTGCAGTTCGAGTTGCGCGCGCGATTCCTCAATTGCGGCTAATTCCGCCTGGCGTGATGCGATCAAGCCTTCCTGCTCCTGCCGTTCGGATGCCAGCCGTTGCAGTTCGTGTCCGCTGACTTCGATCCGCTCGCGCACACGCGACATTTCGCTTTCCAATTGCTGCAGCAAGTGGCCGGATGTCATCGCCTGCTTTTCGGCTTCACGCTTTTCCTCTTCCAAACGATCGAGCAGTCCAGTGTGTTCTTTGATTTCTCGCGACAAGGTGAGTGCCAGCATTTCCTTCTCGCGCAGCGCTCGTTCCAGTTCTTCGAGTAGACGCAGCACATCACGCAACTCTCGCTTCATCGACAGCGGTCCTTCGCTGCGTTGCTTGCCGCCGGTCACCGTTACATTGTGAAAGCATTCTCCGGTCTGGGAGAGAAAGAAAGCGTCGGGACTCGATAACGCCAGTTCGCGTGCCACCGCAGGGTCCTGCACGATATAGCCGTTGCCCAGTTTCGGCAGGATCACTTCGAGCGACTTACCGAATCCATTCAGCACTCGAATCGAATTCTTCAGCGGCAGGACGGCGTCACTGAGAGGCGAGTAATGATGACTCTCATCCGCCACAAACGAGAACTTCGCTTGCGAGTCTTCTGGATGAACCAGGAACGTTGCGCGTCCGTTGACGTCAGACTGCAACAGGCGAAGGCCCTCCGTCGCAGCATCCCACGACTTGACCACCACGAAGTTCAGTTCGTCACGCAGAAAGTCTTCAACGACGCGTTCGTACCGCGGCTCGACTTCGAGGAAATCGGCGAGGACTCCGGCCGGAGTGTTGCCTCCATTCATGGCTCCCGATTGGAATAGACGACGCACTGATTCGGTGGAGTAGCCGTGCTCGGCGATCACCGCTTCGAGCGATCCCTTTTTGCCGAGCGCCGTGGCGTATTCAGAACGGATGGAGTCGAGATGCTTTTTGGTGTCGCTTTCTGCGGAGCGCTTCGTCTCAAGAGTCTCGCGCAGACTCGCGATTTCTGCAGTCAGGCCGCTCGCACGCTGCGAAACACCCTCGAATTCGAGGGCAATCTGGCCCCGTTGTCCGCCGAAGGTTTCCGATTGCGACGAGGCATTCGCGATTTCGGCCTGTAGGCGATGCTCTTCGCGGCCAATGCCGGCTAAGCGTTCCTGCGACTGAGTGAGCTGATTGCGGAGGTTGGAAGCGCTACCCACGGCCTCGAGAATCGACGCGCGATGGGATTCCTGTTCTTGTTCTAGCATCGCTAGATTAGTGGCGGCGCAGGCCGTCTCCTGCTGACTGAGGGCGAGTTCCTGCTGAGCCGCGGCTAGATCGGCGGCCGCGGAGTCCAGCACTCGCTGATGTCCGTTGCGTTCTTCTTCGAGTGCTGCGAGACGTTGTTGAGCCTGCGCCAGTTCGGACTCCGCGGATACGCTGCGAGCGATCAGTTCCGCGCAACGCTCTTCGTTGGTCCGGATACGTGCTTTGCCGCGATCGCCCTCGATTGCGATCTGGTTCAGCCGGTCGCGATTTTGCCGGGTCTCGGTCTCGATCGCGTATCCGCGTTGCGTGCGCTCGGAGTGTTCGGCTTCCGACTGCTGTACGTTTTCGGTCTGAAGACGAATTTCTTCTCCCAGTTGATGGATCTGCGTCTCTAGGGCGATGCCTTCCTGATCCATCTGAGTGAACTTGCTGGCCAGCACGACGCGCAGTTTGGCACGCATCTCGTCGCGAAGTTTGGCATAGCGTTCGGCCTTGCTGGCTTGGCGCTTGAGCGAGTTCATCTGCCGCGTGACTTCCTCGAAAATATCGTTCACACGGTTGAGATTCGTCTTAGCTTCTTCGAGGCGCGCCTCGGCGAGACGCTTCTTCGTTTTGAACTTTGTGATCCCCGCCGCTTCTTCGATGATGGCGCGGCGATCGGTGGGACGGCTGCTTAGAATCTGGCCGATGCGTCCTTGCTCGATGAGCGCGTACGACTCCGGCCCAAGGCCTGTGCCCATGAATAGTTCCTGGATGTCGCGGAGGCGGCACAGTTTTCCGTTCAGCAGGTATTCGCTGTCGCCGCTGCGGAACAGGCGGCGCGTTACCGAGATCTCTCCGGCATGGTTGTGCTGCTGATTGAATTTGCGGCGACGGATTTTTAGAACTACCTGCGGTACAAGCACCGTGACCGAGCCACTGCCAGCGCTGTTACTATCAGCCGCTTCGGGAGCGGATGCGATTTCACCTTCAATCTCTTCGGTTCTTCCAGGCTGGGCTTCCTCGACGGCCTGCTCAGTTTCAGCAGCGGCTTGGGCTCGGAGTTCGGCCTCATCCCAGTTCTCGTCGTGGTTATTGCCCGACGAAGGCAGCTCGTCTTGAATCTCAATTTCGGTAGGAGCATTCGTGTCCGGCCCACCATAGATTTCGGGATCAATCAAAGTCAGAGAGACTTCCGCCATCCCCGTAGGATTGCGGCTGTTTGTCCCGGAGAAGATTACGTCTTCCATGCGCGATCCACGGAGCGATTTGGCCGACTGCTCGCCGAGCACCCAGGAAATCGCGTCGGCGATGTTCGACTTGCCGCAGCCGTTCGGGCCGATGATGGCGGCGATGCCTTCGCCATGAAACTTCAGTTCGGTGCGATCGCAGAACGACTTGAATCCCAGGATTTGCAGCTTCTTAAGTTTGAGCAAAGTGACTCCTTCGTGGGCGGACATTGTGGTCCGCAGACTCGGTCGGCGCTGGCTGGAGTGCGCTGCAAATCGCGAGGTCGGAGGCGTTAACTCCCAAGGTTCCTCGCTGGTCTCATGCATGAGATGCCGTCCAGTGAACCAAGAACGTCATCCATGCTTTTGACCAACTCTAACGGCCAATGCGGGGGTGGGTCAAGTAATAAAACACCACATATAGTGGGCCCGGTCCGCGGACCGCCTTTAGTTGCACACATACTACAGCTATTGCGCGTAACTTGGTGCTCAGAAGAGAGAAGGGCGGGAGAAAGCGAGAGCAATAAAACTCTACTGCGTACCGGACCCAGATTCAAGGGCCGGAAGTGCAGACCACGTGGCTTTGCGCCTCCGAATCAATTCACCTAGCCAGGCTAGGGGAGAATGAGGTCACGGGTATCGCTGAGATCGAGTTTCGGGTCTCCGATGGTCGGCGGCGGCGGCAGCGAACAAACATCGCGCAGAGGACCACTGAGCATCTTTTTACCATTCCAGACGATGCGTAGGTCGCCGGAGTTCGGCAGCAACTCTGCCCGCAAGTGCAAACGGAGGCTTCTGACGTCATGGCTGTGGATTTCAATCATGTTATCGGGCTTAACGCGGACGTCAATATCGGACTTGCCAGGCTTCCCATCCAAAATCTCGACCCAGTATGCTCGGGAAGCAAGTGCGTCAGACTGGCGCAAGTCGACAGTCCGCGGGAATGGATTGCGGAGTTTGTCCTTGAAGAAAGCCAGGGTTAATCCGTCATCGGACTGCAGAGTAATGTCGTGCGCATGATTGGGTAGGATCTTCAGTTCCGGCTTAATCGCGGGGTTCAGGTCGAGTAGGGCAGCGTGAGTGGTCGTGGAGCAATCCGGCGTAATGACGGGGTCATTTTCTCCGTGGACGAATAGCAGGGGAAGGTTTCTGACGTTGGCGAGGCCGGCTTTAATCTGCTCGTTGCACTGTCCAGCCCCCATCAGCGTAACCACTGCTGCGAAACGTTGCGGCCAGAGGGTGGCGTAGTAGAGGGCCCCGGTTCCTCCGTTGCTGAAGCCGGTTATGTAAATCCGATCGCGGTCGACGTTGTAACGCTCCAAGACGTCGTTCAACACGGCATCGAAGCGGTGGGCGACCTCCGGCTTCCACCAGTATCCGGCGGCTTGGGGATAGAGAACGAGATAATCGGTTCCGGCGACGGCGTCCTGAGCAGTAGCCACGGCGTCGATCGCGAATCCGGCTCCGCCACTTAAGTAAACCAGCAAAGGCGACTGCCGATCCTCACGGTAGGTTAGAGGAACGCGCAGCAAGTAGGGAATTTCAGAAGTCTCTTTTGTTGGAGGTGCGATCTGCAAGGTGGTGCCAAACTTTGCCGGGCGAACCTTGTCTGGCAGCGTTCGGTGGCATTCGTTTGTTCGCGGGCCGGCGACTTTATCAGCAGAGGCAGAGAGCGGATCGGGCATCAGCTTAACCAGGTCGCTACCACTCTGCCGCGGTTTGTCAAGGATACTGGATGGAAGAGTAATGTTTCGCCGCGAAGCGATGGCTAGTGCCAAGGACTGCGAGGTCGGATCGTCCGAGGCTAGCGCTAAGGAAAGTTGGTCGGTAGTGATTGATACAGCAGGCGTAAGCAGGATGGCCTGCAATGCACCTTCTATTGTGTCGGGCGAAGCGAGCCATTTTTCGATCGGCTCGCCCCGCAACTTCGACTCCAGTTCCATTCGCGCTGTCAGGTGAATGTTTTCGTCGAAATCCGAGTAGTTTTCCTCGAAAACCACTTGCTCAAGTACGCCTAATTCCGGCGACCACCAATAGTTTAGTTTGAGAGATCCGCCGGCTAACACCCCTTCGACGTGATGACATAGTTGGCCGTGAATGGATTCATCTCCTATCCACCTAAAATCGACGGCCGGCAACGCATGGCTATGCCACAACTCGCCCTTGGTTATGGAAGCCGATGGAAGAATCATGATCTCGTGAAAAGCGTCAACAAAACGGATACTGGTTTCCCGAGCGATTTCCCAGGCGTAATGAGGCTCTCCGGTCGGGGAGATTTCCATGGCTTCGGAGAAACGGGAGGGGCGCTTCTGCATCCGCTTCTGGAAGTCGGTTTGCTCCCTGGCAAGCCTGTCCTTGCCATTTGAGCGGTATTCGGTCAGCTCCGCGGCTTCACGATTGCGCTGGAACCCGATGCTTATATTTCCTGCGCTTGCTCCAACGGCAAGAACATGGGTCCGAAAGTGGGCTTCGAGCTTGACCTGCTCATCTTTGCTTTGGGTGCTTCGTTCCAGTGAATATCGGTAAATTAAGTGATCGCCTGGAAGCAGATCGTAATGCCAGACCGGAACAGGCTGGGCATTAGCCATGCATGCCGTGACGACAAGGGCAAAGGCAACAAGTCCGAGACTTGGGCGGAGGCTGGGCAATTATCTTTTTCGTTCTACTTTTTTCGTTCCACCAGAAAACGAGCGAGATCGCATAGGTTGGACGCGGCTGAGCCATAATCGTTAAGTTCCGCGCAGGCTTTATCGACGAGAGAGTCGGCCTGGCGTAGCGATTCTTCGATTCCGAATAACGAGGGATAGGTCACTTTCTCGGCCGCTACATCTTTACCTGCGGTTTTTCCGAGTTGTTCGGAAGTCTGGGTAAGGTCGAGCACATCGTCCACGATCTGAAAGGCTAGTCCGATTGACTGTCCGTAGATTCGAAGGTGGCCGATATCGGCGGCGGAGGCAGCCGCGTAGATTCCTCCGCTGACCACGCTGGCAGTAATTAGCGCGGCGGTCTTCGAACGGTGGATGTACTCCAGAGTGGCCAGGTCTGGTTTTTGGCGCTCGGCTTCGAGGTCGACGACCTGGCCTCCGATCATGCCGTCGATGGTGCCGGTGGCGCGAGCGATTTCACGAATGATCGCTACACGGGCCTCGGCTGAACAAATGAGCTGCGCGAGCGATTCGTATGCTTGCGTCTGGAGCGCGTCTCCGGTCAGGATGGCAATGGCCTCGCCGAATACCTTGTGACTGGTGGGGCGTCCGCGCCGCAGGTCATCATTATCCAGCGCGGGCAGGTCGTCGTGGATCAGGGAATAAGTGTGCAGCATTTCCAGCGCAGCGCCCACCTGGTCGATGCCGGCGGGCAGCGAACCAGAGGGCGACGACCCAGAGGCGATCATTCGACCGGCTTCCATGCATAGAATCGGACGGAGGCGCTTTCCGCCAGCAAAAACGCTGTGGCGCATGGCTTGGTGGATAGAGGCCGGATACTGTGTGGCCGGAGGCAAGAGTTCCTCGAGCGCCACGTCGGCGGTCTCGCGTCCCTGCTCCAGAACTTGTTTCAGCATGGCTTCGCAGTATAACAAGCAAGCCGCGCAAATTTCCCGTAGAGACGCGGGTTGCCGCGTCTTTCATCGACCACACCGATTGGTGGACGGCCGATCTCCCGGCGCTCCTGAGACGGGGCAAGCCCGGTCTCTACGGGAACGGTGAGGTGATCAGGCGGCCGCGTGATGCGTTAGCCCTTGCAATATCGACCGCGCGATGTCATCGCTGCGCGGTTCACAGATGTCGGATGCTCCCAGGCTCATTGCTTCGGCCCATAGTTTGTCGTCCGCCAGACGGTGCGTGCCGACGATGCAAAGGCCGGGAAATTCGTGATGCAAACGTTCCACTTCATCCGGTCCCGAAGTTTCGAGATCCAGTACCAGCGCTTCTGCGCCATGCTGGGCAACGGCCGAACGGATTTCTCCATAGGCACGGGCCAAATAAACCGATTCAAATTGTTGGGAAAGGCTAACCGCCAGAGTTTGAGCGGTTCTGGGGTCATTCTGATAGAGGACTACACGCAGTGCTTCCATTACATCCCCCTGACTACGCCGCAAGTTCGCGGCGACCTTGGCTGCGACAGCTGGTTGCTGGCACAGACGTTTGGCGTTGTCATCGACAGCGTCGAATCCGATCCGAGGCGACTGCTTTACTTGCGCAATGCTTTCTCGGCCGGGGGCTCGAACGGTTCCGCTTGTAGCTTTCCGTTCTGCTTCAACAGAATTTCTACTTTGCCTTCCGCTTCCTCCAGTTGTTTCCTGCAGGTCGCGGAAAGTTGCATGCCTTCTTCAAAGAGCGTCAGCGATTTCTCCAAAGGGACTTCACCTTTTTCGAGTTCATGAACGATCTTTTCCAGACGATCGAGGCATTCTTCAAACTTTACCAATTCAGTGGCTCCTACTTCTTATTGATGCTGCTTTCGAAGCAAAATGTCCAGTGAAATTGTCGAATTTTGTAAAATTCTTCTGCGCGGTGTTCCCAAAACTAAACAGGCGTGGTCCGTTTCGATCCGAGAACCTCTAGGACATCCACAGCGGAGTTATACCGTCCCTGCGGAGCGCTAATCTGCGCTCCCTGCACTCGATCGCGAACCGCGGTCAGCATTTCGCGGGCGATGGCCACGCCTTCCTCGCGAGCAGCTTCGGGGGTGGCGGCGCGGGTCATTCGATTGAGAATTTCATCCGGCACCGAGACTCGCAGCTCATTCTTCATGAACTCCGCGTTACGGGCGCTTACCAGCGGCCAGATTCCTGCAACCACTGGAATCCGGCAGTGCTCGATCCGTTTCAGGAAAGCCTCCAACAATGTAAGGTCGAACACCGGTTGGGTCACGGCGTACTCCGCACCCGCTTCAACCTTGTATTCGAAGCGCTTGATCTCTTCGTCAAGGTTGGCCAATCCCGGATTTGCGCCCACGCCGATTACAAAACTGGTGCCCGTGCCGATCGGGTTTCCGCCAATGTCCAACCCCCGATTCAGATTGTGGACGATGTTCACCAATCCAATTGCATCCACGTCAAACACCGCCGTGGCATCGGGATAGTTCCCCATCTTCGGTGGGTCTCCCGTGATGCAGATGAGGTTGCGGATACCGATTGCCGCCGCTCCCAGCAGGTCGGACTGAATGCACAGTACGTTCCGGTCGCGGCAGGTGTAGTGCAGGATGGCTTCAATCCCGACTTCCCGCTGCATGAGGAGCGATAAAGCCTGGTTGCTCATGCGGGCCGAGGCACGGGGACTGTCCGGGATATTCACGGCATCCACGCCGACCGATTTAACGAACTTGGCGCCTTCGATCTCCTTGCGGATGTCGATTCCCTTGGGCGGCACGATCTCGACCATGGTCACAAATTCGCCAGAAGCAAGCCTTGCGCCGAGGCGCGAACGTTCGGCGATAGGGATGCTGGCCGGGGTTAGAGGCGCGGTGCCGGAGTGAATCGCCTCCGTGACGGCGGTCTTCCCGCGGGCTTCGCGAACACGTAGCGCCGACTTCATGGCGCGAATGTGATCTGGTGTGGTTCCGCAGCATCCGCCGATAAGCTGTACTCCGGCGGCTGCGAATTTTCGCGCATAACTCGCCATGTATTCCGGCGAACAGAGATAGATATTGCGTCCTTCCACCGAGCGCGGCATACCGGCATTCGGTTGCGCGGCCAGGGGCAGGGAAGTCGCGGCTCGCACCCGCTCGATCGCGTCCAGCATGGCGACCGGTCCCACGCTGCAATTGATGCCGAGCACGTCAATGTTCCACTCCGTGAGGCGGGCGGCGAAGGCCTCAGGATCGGCACCGTCGAGGCAGTTGCCGTCTTCATCGATCGTGACCTGAGCCACGATTGGAATCTTCGGATTCACGTCACGGCACGCCAGCACAGCCTGGTGCAACTCTTCGAGGTATCCGAAGGTTTCAAGCATGAACAGGTCAACGCCACCCTCGGCCAGCGCCGCAACTTGCTCCCGAAATGCGGTTCGAGCCTCTTCAAAGGAAGTCTTGCCCAGCGGCTCAATGCGGACACCCAGCGGCCCAATCGATCCGGCCACCCAAACGTCGAAACTCTTAGCTGCTTCCCGAGCCACTTGAGCGCCCGCGAGATTGATGGCGCGGACCTGATCCGCAATGCTGTGCCGGGCAAGGCGAAAGCTGTTGGCGCCGAAAGTATTAGTTTCAATAATCTCCGCACCCGCCTGCAGATAATCGTGGTGGACAGCCCGAATCAGCTCCGGCTGCGACACATTCAACTCGTCATAACAGCGGTTGATGAAAATGCCCTTGGCGTAGAGAAGCGTGCCCATGGCTCCATCACAGAGCACGGTGGATTGCTTCAGGCGTTCGATTAGATTCTGCGGCATCTCTTTAAGAATACTAGAAGGGGCAAGGTATTGGCTGCGGGCTCGGTTTCGCAGTGGCGGCATCGATGAAACGTTGCAAGTCACGCCCCGGCTCTTCACCAGTCAGCTCAATCCTATTTTCTTCCTTTGCTATAATCCTTTTCTTGCATCCAAGTGATTATCCGGCGTGAGGTTGGAGTCCCAGGTTTTGAAAAAAGCCCTAATTCTTCTTTTATTTCTAGTACCCGCCTGTTTGACCTGGCTTAGCTGCGGCGGTTACAACGCCCCTGCCAGCAGCCAGGGCAGTGGACTAAAATACCGCGCGTTCATCACAAATAGTGTTAGCGCAGGCACTTCATCCGCCGGTATCTATGTCGTCAATGCGGCCACCGATGTGCGTGCGAACGTGGCCCCGATCAGCGCTGGGAATACTCCCGGCATCATGGTGCTCACGCCCAACCGGACGACTACCCTTGTTTTTAGCGGCAGTGGGACGCAATCATCCGACAACCAACTCAGCTTTATTAGCAACGCCAGCGAATCCACCGCAGGTCACGTGACTTTGCCCGGCATGACCGAGAGCTTCGTGGTTTCCCCGGATAGTTCTACGGCTTATATTGCCGTGCCCACCGCGCCAGTGAACGGGCAATCTCCTGGACTGATCGAAGTTTTGAGTTTGAGTTTGGGGACAGTCAGTGGCGAAATCAGCTGCCCTCCTGGGAATCCGACGCCTGCGGTATGTGTTTCCGCGGACCCAAACCTGCGGGGATTCAACCCGCCTTTCCGCTACCTTTCGATGGGCAATACCGGTACTCGAATGTTGGCTTTTAGCGAAGGCTCGGGTCAGACTTTCGATTCCGTCGCGAACGTGGCCGCGGTGATTACACCGTCCAGTCTAGGAACGGCAAATCCTTTGATTACGTTTGTGCCTGGCTTTGACCATCCCGTCGCGGCCTTTTTCAATAGTGACGACACCATCGCCTACGTCGTGAATTGCGGCGCTGAGTGCGGGGGAACACAGGCCAGCGTACAGCAGCTTAATCTGACGGATAACACGTTGGGTCCCTCGGTCGCAGTATGCAGCTCCGGGACAACACAGTGTGCGGCTAGCGTCGCTCTGGTAACGGGATCGACCATGTATTTGGCGGGCACACCCTATACCAATGGAGTTCCCTCACAGCCCTGCACCGGACAAATGACTGCGGCAACCACCTGTGGGCTGCTCAGTATTGTCGATCTTAGCCAAATGGCAGTTGTTAATAGCACGCCGATTTTCATTACCGACGGCTATCACAACCGTATGGCGATGGGCGCCAACGGGCAGCTTTTTATTGGGGCACGTACCTGCACTGAAATTACTGCGCCTATCCCGCCACCGGTCGGGGCCGAAGTTCGCGGTTGTCTTTCCATTTACAACACACTGACCACCGCCGTGGGTAGCGTTCCGGCGGGCGGTGTCTTAATTCCTCCTGAAAATGGAGACGCTACCGGCATTGAGCCCATTGCTACCCGCCAGGTTGTCTATGTAGTCCAGGGTGGATCTCTCCTGATCTATAACGTCCTAAACGATGCATTGTTCGACAACCCAAATAATTCTCATAACCCTGGTCAGATATTCGGCCTCGTTGGCCAGTTCTTTGACGTCAAGACGATCGACTTCTAAAGTCGCCGACCGCAATCCGACGCCGTCGCTACTTTGGCTCAATCGTCATTTCATGCCGCCGGTGTTGCTCGGTCGCAGATTGCGAGAACGGAAATGCGAAGGTTGAGCCTCCGTACCACGCAGCCCACTGATCCATGTAATAGGGGCTGAGAAATATCCCGCTCTCGCCCGTAACCAGATTGAGCGTGCTTTCGTCGAAGTTGGCAAAATTCCAGGTCAGCCTTTCAGACGGCCCGAACTCCCGGCCCACCGCCTTCACTGTGTAGTTACTACCGCTCAACGGATGTGAGCCCGGCCCCGTGAAATGCCCGATCAGCGGAAGTTGGCTGAGCACAAGATGATCGATTTCCACGGGATGATCCTTTCCCCACAGCCAATGATTCAAGTCGGCGGGTGCCGGCGAATCGATGTCCGCGGAATTGTTCACGCCCGATTTTGATTCCTGCACGGTATCTTCAAGCGCCGCTGTCAGCAGAGCGCCATAGTCCGAGTATTTCGGGGGCAGCCATCGCGCCGGCTGCTTGGTGAGGACATTTTCCAGCCAGACGGAAGACATAGACCAACGGTAGCTTTTCGAACTGATTGTGCCTGGCCTCGTGCCATCCTGCGCGACACCCAGTTTCGGTTCGAGCAGCATCCGCACCAGTTCCTGACGGGCCTTGGTCTCAATCATCGGAGCAGGAGAATCTGCCGACATTCGGCCATCCCAGTCGCGCAGAATTTCAGCTGCCCGCTTCGCCCGGTCTGAAGCGTTTGCAGCGTGATCGATCGCATAAACGAACTTGTCGGCACAGAAGCGGTCGTAAGTCGATGAGACATCCATCTGGAGCGCGAGCATATCCGCGGGCGCGAATTTCTTTCCCGATTCGAGCACGCGGTAAATACGATCTGTGCGCCAGGGCGCATCCCACTCAGTACTGATCGAGTACTTATAGCCGTCGGGAGCAATACGTCCGTTGGCGGTTGCCAGGATTCCCGTCGGAGGATCATAGACGTGCGGCAGGTCGTCGAAAGGAATCCAGCCCTTCCACTCGTGCGCATCGTCGCTGCCGTTGACCGGCAGGCTGCCATCACCCGCTGTCCGAATCGGCACTCGTCCCGTGGCCTGATAACCGATGTGACCATCCACGTCGGCATACATCACGTTTTGCCCCGGCGCGTCAAACTTCGAGAATGCCTTCCGAAATTCGTCCCAATTCTGCGCGGAATCAACGTCGAAGAACACGAGTCCCTCGCCGTCCTGCAATGTCCAACGCAAGGCGATCTTGCGAGTTTCGCCAGGAAGCAGTTCGGTGATGATCGGTCCATGACGCGTGGCTGTAACGTCGAGCGTCACATCCGGCTGGCCTTTGACGTGAATCGTTTCTCGCCGGTGCTGTGGGGCGACCCAACCTGAGGGAGTCTTGTACTGTCCTTGCGGATTGAACTCTTCGATGAAGTTGTCTTCCACGGTTGGGCCCACGTTGGTGAATCCCCAGCCGATGCGCTGGTTGTGGCCCACGATGACGAATGGAACTCCGGGTAGAGTGACTCCGGCGACGTCGAAGTTTCCGGTTGTAGTTCTTAAGTGCGCTTCAAACCACAGGTTCGGCATCTGGTGGTCGAGGTGCATGTCATTCGAGAGGAGTGGTTTCCCGGTGACGGTATGCTGACCGGAAACGACCCAATTGTTCGAACCTGGGCGGAACGAGTAGGCTTCCTCTTGAGTAAGGGACCTCGAACCCAGCGCCGACGTCATCCGGTTGCCACCGGCTGGTTCAATCTCTTCTTCGTCATCATCATCTTCATCGCTGCTGTTGGCTGCGGGTTCGTCGTCCATCCGCCGGACATCGGTCGGGGGACGATCTCGCCAGGATGAATTGACGTATAAATCCGCCGTCAGTTCCGGTCCTAACTTTGCCAGAATTTTCTCTCTCGTCAGCGCGGGCGCTTTGCTGTTGTGGTTCAAATCCTGCACCATGCGCGCACCTACCAGCAGAGAATCCGTCACCGTCCACGGACGAGGCGTGTACTTCAGCAAACGGAACTCGAGCGAAAGGCGGTCGCGATGCGATTCGAGAAAGGCGTTAACTCCGCGGGTGTAAGCGTCAAAATATGCTCGGTCACGGGCGGAGATGTTCTTCTCAGAAGCTTCAGCGGCTTGCCGCAGGCCTAAGATGCGCTGTTCGCGATCTATCTTCACCGTGGCTTCGCCGACAATTTCTGAAAGCTCTCCGGCAGCGGCGCGGCGCATCATGTCCATTTGCCAGAGGCGGTCTTGCGCGGTTACGTATCCCTGGGTAAAAAATAAGTCTTCGAGCGTGGCCGCCTCAATCGTCGGGACCCCATGCTCATCGCGTATGACGCGGACTTTCGCGGAAACACCGGACACCTTGACGTTGCCATCCAATTGCGGCAGCGCCGATCGGGCATACCAGTAGAGCCACCACACGACCGCAATTACAACCACCAGCAGCACACAAAACACGTAGTACAGAATGCGGACCGCGGGATTGCGGCGTCGAATATTGGCCTTCGGAATCTGTGGCAGGGAGACGGTGGAAGACATTACTCAAAGATTGTAGGGGGGCTTCCGGTACAAGACAACCTCCCGGCAAGGGGCGTAAAGACGCGGCTGGGAATCCGCGCGGTTGGCGTAACCTGCACTCCCCCATTATCATGATTGCGGTCCTCGGCAAGGACTATTCTGGCCAGAGCCTCTAACATGCTGCAAAAACGAATCGACGATCAGCCAATTATTTCGCGGGAGAATATTCGTGAAGCCGAAGGAATTCTGCTTCGGCATCTGAAACGCGTTGGATTGAAGCAGACCGCCCAGCGCAACGCGATCCTGCGGATTTTTCTGGAGACCCATGACCATCTCTCGATCGAAGAACTGCATCGCCTGGTCAAGAAGACCGATCCGCGCATCGGTTTCAGCACTGTCTATCGCACATTGAAGCTGCTGGCGGGTTGCGGTTTGGCCAGTGAAGTTGCGTTTCATGATGGTATCGCACGGTATGAACACCAATACAACCGGCGCAGCCATCACCACATGGTCTGCACCGACTGTGGGGCTTCGGTTGAGTTTTTCTCCGAGAAAGTTGGAGAGCTCGAACAGGAAATCGGACGCAAGCACCGTTACGCGACCACGCGCCACACTTTCCAGATTTATGGTGTGTGCGAAGAGTGCAGAGAGAGATCGAATGGACGGCGACTTGTCTAGTCCAGAGGACAGCTTAGAAACTATTTCGACGGATTCGGAAGCGGAGCTGGTGAAGTGTCCGCATTGCGGAGCCCGGCTGGCTGCGGACGCGGCACTGTGTCCCGATTGCGGCTGGCCCATGACGCCGCTTTCTATTACAGAACGAGCGGTAGCCGCGGCCGCTTATCTCCCCCCTTTGCTTCCTGCGGCAGTAGTCCTGTTTCTACCGGAATTTCGCAAGAACCGCTTTGTCCGCTTTCATGCCTGGCAAAGTATTTCACTGTGGGGAGTCTTTCTTGTCTTGGCCGGCACGGCTCTTTTTCTTTCGAACGTCGCTGCCGCGGTGGTTTTTCTCCTTTTCGGAATTCTGGCGTCGCTGGCCATGTTGTTCTTATGGATCGTGCTGACGCTCAAAGCGTGGCAAGGCGAACGTTTCGAAATACCGCTATTCGGCCAATTGGCCACGCGGCTGCACTAGAAGGTTGCGGGAACTTTGCTGCAGACTCTGTAGTGTCCCAAACGCGACGTGAGATTTTCTCTGTGCCTCTGTGTCTCCGTGGTGGGTTCGATCTAACTACGGTCCAGCACCCGTTAGACATTCTCCTCCGCATCGTTCAGAATAATCGGTTCATCATTCATCTCAGGAGACCTCTTTGACCCAGCTTCAGCGCGTTAAGATCAGCGCTCTCGGCACCTACGTTCCACCTCGTCTTCTTACCAACGCCGACCTCGAAAAACTTGTCGACACAAACGACCAGTGGATCATGGAGCGCGTCGGGATTCGTGAACGCCATCTCGTAGACAAAGGGGTTGCCACCAGCGACCTCGCGGTGGAAGCAGCGAAGAAGGCGTTGGCCGAGCGCGGTATCGAGGCTTCCGATCTGGACGCGATTATCGTGGGAACGGTTACGCCCGATATGTTTTTCCCCTCGACCGCTTGCCTCGTCCAGGACAAACTGGGTGCGAAAAATGTCTGGGGCTTCGATCTCTCGGCTGCGTGCTCGGCGTTTGTCTATGCATTGCAAACTGGAGCGCAGTTCGTCGCCACCGGATCCCATAAAAAGGTGCTCGTAATCGGTGCCGATGTGATGTCGTCGATCATTGATTACACCGATCGTGCTACCTGCGTGATCTTCGGCGATGGAGCCGGCGCGGTTCTGCTCGAACCTGCGGAGGACGATTCGCTTGGACTGATTGACTTCATGCACGAAGTAGATGGATCGGGTGGCTGCTCGCTCTACATGCCCGGCGGCGGAAGCCAGAATCCTTCCAGCCATGAAACGGTTGACAAGAAAATGCACTACGTTCATCAGGACGGTGCGGCCGTATTTAAGTTTGCGGTGCGCAAAATGGCCGCGCTCTGTGAAGAAATTCTGAAGCGCAACGACATTCAGGGAAGCGAGATTGATGCATTCATTCCCCATCAGGCGAACAAGCGCATTATTATGGCTACGGCCGACCGGCTGAATATGCGCCCCGAAAGCGTGATTGTGAACATCGAGCGTTACGGCAACACCACGGCCGGAACAATTCCCTTGGCGATGCAAACCGCTCGCGAAGAAGGCAAACTCAAGAAGGGAAGTCTGGTGCTGCTCGCCTCGGTAGGTGCCGGATTTACTACGGGAGCAACACTGCTGCGCTGGGCTTATTAGGACCAGGGTCGTTTCCGTCATCACTCACACATGGCAAATCGGGATCTAGCCTCGGGGCTATTCAGTTCTCCCGCCAAGCGCACGTTCGTGCTCTGCCTCATGTTGATGGCTGCCACTCTGGTGTTGTACTCCCCGGTCACCCACAGTACATTCGTCAATTTCGATGACGACGCTTACATCATCCACAACGCGCATGTGAGGGCAGGGCTCACGTGGACTACCGTGAAGTGGTCGTTCACTCAGTTCGAGGAGGGTAACTGGCATCCTCTAACCTGGCTCTCGCATGCGCTAGACATCGAATTATTCGGATTGAATCCCGCCGGCCATCATCTGATCAACATTTTTCTGCACTTGATCAATGTTGCGATTCTGTTTTGCCTGTTGCAAAGTGCGACTGGTTTTACTTGGCGCAGTCTGATGGTCGCGGCGCTGTTTGCGGTTCATCCGGTCAACGTGGAATCGGTGGCGTGGGTCGCGGAGCGAAAAAATGTCCTCAGTATGTTTTTCTTCCTGCTGGCGCTGCTGGCCTACGGATGGTATGCGCGCCAGCCGCAACTTCGCCGTTACGCTTTGATGTTGTTTCTGTTTTTGCTGGCCCTGATGAGCAAGCCGCAGGTCATTACGTTTCCTTTTCTTCTTCTGCTCTGGGATTACTGGCCTCTGCGCCGCATGGCTATAAATTCAGCAACGGGAGTTTCGGACCAGCCTCCGGCGATAAGGCAGTGTTCCGTCTTGCGGCTCGTCCGGGAAAAAGTCCCGTTATTCATTCTGTCAGCAGCCAGCGCCGTTGTAACCATGATGGCCCAACGCTCGGGACACGCCTTGCGCACAGCCGCCGACTACAGCCTGCTGAACCGTATCGAAACTGCCGTGACCTCCTATGTCCGTTATCTGGGAATGGCCGTCTGGCCCTCCGGTCTGGCTGCGTTCTATCCCCATTCGGTGTCGCTATTTCCAGCGTGGCAAGTTGTCGCGGCTCTACTGCTTCTCATTTTGGCGTCGGCCTTTGCGCTCTGGCAATGGCGTGAGCGTCCGTACTTGTTGGTGGGATGGTTCTGGTTTCTCGGATCGATGCTTCCCATGATCGGGCTCGTGCAAGTCGGAGGACAAGCCTTGGCCGACCGTTACGCATACATCCCGTTCATCGGATTATTCGTAATGATTGTATGGACGGTGGCAGAGTGGGCGAAGCGTAGACAGATTCCGGCCGCCCGGCTGGCCATTGCGTCAACCGTTGTTCTGATCGCGCTGGCCGTGGTAACGCATCGCCAGATCGCTTTCTGGCAGGACACTCCCACCATGTGGCGGCGGGCACTCGATGTGACTCAGGATAACTTTGTGGCCCACACGAACCTCGCGACCTACCTCGACCAGCAAGGCCAGGTCGAGGAAGGAGTGGTCCATCTGCGCGCTGCCTTAACGATCAAGCCGGACGATCCGCCAGCCGTTCTTGGCCTCGGTACGTACGAACAGCAACACGGCGACCTGCCGGGCGCGATCAATCTTTACCAGATGGTGGCGCTGCACGCGGTAAATCCGGAGTTGCGCTTTACCGCCTACAGCAATCTGGGCTCCGCCTACAGGCAGATGGGCGATTATGCCGCGGCGAAAGATTCCTACGAAGCCGCCCTACAGATTTTCCCAGGCCGCGCGATCGCCATGGTCGGACTCGGACTGGTTGCACAACATGACGGCAAGCATGCCGAAGCCGTCCGCCAATTCTCGGACGCGATGGCCGTGCAACCGACCGATGTTGGGTATCTGTTGCTGGCCCACGCGCTGGAAGCGTCCGGCCATTTGTCGGAAGCGGAAGCAGCGAGAGAGCAGGCGAGCTCGATTTCCAGTAACGTTGCCGAAGCGCAGAGGCAAGCAGACGGGCTGCTGTCAGGCAAGTAAGTCGATGGAAACTTTGAAACCTTGAAACTCTGAAACCTTGCTCTTTCCTACTTCAACATCACCGCTCCCACCACCGATTCGAAAATCTTGAAACCATCGGTGCCTCCCAGTTCAGGTTCAGCGGCGCGCTCGGGATGAGGCATCATGCCCAGCACGTTGCGCCCTGGGCTACAGATGCCCGCGATGTTGTCGAGCGACCCGTTGGGATTTGCCTCCGCGGTGATATCACCCTGCGCGTTTGAATAACGGAACACGATGCGGTTGTCGCGCTTCAGTTCGGCCAGCGTCGCCTCATCGCAAAAATAATTCCCTTCCATGTGTCCAATCGGGATGGTCAGCACTTCGCCTTTGCGGCAGGCGTTCGTAAACGGTGTGTCGTTGTTTTCGACCCTTACCTGCACTGGCTTGCAGACGTATTTCAAGCCGGTGTTGCGCATCAGGGCTCCGGGTAGCAATCCCGCCTCACACAAAATCTGGAACCCGTTGCAGATGCCGATGACCAGTCCGCCCCCATCGGCAAACTTGCGGACAGATTCCATCACGGGCGAAAACTTAGCAATCGCGCCGGTGCGCAAGTAGTCGCCGAAGGCGAAGCCTCCAGGCACAATGATCACGTCGCAATTCTTGAGGTCGGACGAATCGTGCCAGAGAAATGCAGCCTTCTGTCCGGCGACGTGTTCGGCTGTCCAGAACGCATCGTGGTCGCAGTTTGATCCGGGGAAAATGATGACGCCAAATTTCATGGAATCCTCAGGTCTTCATTATAAGCAATGGCGACAAGCTCACAATGATCCCGCTAGAATTTAACCATGATGTCGAGGTCAAGCACCGATTCATCCCGCCGCAGATCGGGGAACCAAACGCTGCTCCCCTGTGCTCCGCAAGCCGTTTGCGCTCCGCTGAGCGTCGCCTGCATTGACGAGTTCCCGTCGTTGCAAGCGAAGAACTGAGGAAATCCGTTGTTGGTATAAGGCACGCCGTTCGAGCCCGGCGGCGTGACCCCGCCTCGCCCTGTCCAGTACGGAACACTCGCGTGCCGGTAGTCATATTCCCATCGGAAAGTGATCCACTGCTTCGGCATGTAATCGAAGGTGATCGAAGAATCCCACGCCTTGAATGGATCTCCGGGATTCCCGGTAAAATAGGGCGCGTTGATCGCCGCGGAGGAAGCCGTCTCGCCATTGATAGGCGGTACGAGGACCAGATAGCGTCCGGGATTATTAATTTTGCCGCCGCCGACAGTTAATCCAAACGTATCTTTCTTAAACCAGGCGCGGTTGTAGAGCATAAATCCGACGAAGCTCTGCTTCGGACCACCCGAAGTATTGCCATGGCAACTCACGCCGCCGCCAAATTCGCAGCCCAGGTCGCCGGTAAACGAGAAGGCCATTTTGTCGAGAGTCTGTCCCGGTCTGTCGAAGTATTTAATCTCGATACTGTCGTCGGTGTGAATACGGCCGCGCTTCGGAATGTAAAGATCGTCGTGGCCGAGTCCGTAATTGTTGGAAATGATGTTTACCCACGGCCTCGGAGTCCACTTGATCTGCCCGCCCACGCCTTTCCTTGAATTGGACGATCCATAAGATTGCCATCCATTGATGAGCCAGGGTTCGATCTTCAGGTGTGGCGTCGGGAAAATCTGTAACCGCAGGCCCTCGAAAAACCACGGCGTGTTCGAAGAAACGTAAGAAGGTTGATAGGCCCAATTATCGAAGTTGTAATAACTAAACAGCCCGATGTACGACATAAAAATGCCCGCGTCAATGTTGATTCCGTTGAGCGCGTTAATGTGGTATCCACCGTAGGCCTCAGAAAGGAAGCGATCGGCCTCGTTGATATTCCACTGTCCCTTGGAAAAGCTGGGATCGTTGCGCACGGTAGTCGTCGAATACATGCCATATTGAGTCATGAAGCGGGCGCGGACATTGTCGTAGTGGAAGTCGCCGCCGATGCCGAGTTGTTCCAGTTGGATTTCATTGGAGCGAAAAATCTCGCTGGATCCACCGATCGAGTTGTCGATCGGTTTGTTGAGATCGTAGCTGTAAGTAATATCGGCGCGGATTTCCGGAGTGAAAAACTTCGAGTCAAACGCCGTGTCTTTGTTCCGCGGATTGCCATTGAGCCAGGTCCAATCCCAATCGGAAAAAGGCGCGATCTTCTCCTTCTTTACCTCAGCGGACCCGCCTTCCGCAGAGGCGCTCGATGATATGGAGAACCGATGATGATCGAGAAGCCATTGCCTCGGCTGGCACTGCAGGCGGCAGGGCGACGGCTACACCCGTGGGAGCTGGTGGCGCCGAGGATGCCTCCGCAGCCATACGAATCTTCAGTTCCCCTTCAAGTTGCTCGATGCGCGCCTTCATGGCCGCCAGTTCTTTAGCAATCTCGAGCGAACTTTCCGGGACGGTCGTGATTCTGCTCGGAGCAACATCAGTCGCGCCATCAGCCGCGGGTTCGTGAAGCCTTGCGACCGCTGCCGGACTATCGGCTTGTGCCGGAGTCTGCGCGTCGCAACGCGGCGACAGGGCAAACATGAGGATCAATACGAACAGGGAAGAGAAAGTTGCGATGGTTGAGGAATTGTGCATCAGAGTTCTCGTGATCTTCATGATGATGGATCCTTTGCCGAGCCTCAGATTCTCCATAGGCCCAACTACCCATCACACGCGAAAATCCATAAAGAGCGAATAAACATTTCATAAGGAGCTCATAAAGCCTAAGAACTGTTCGGTAGGACGGGGCTCTGCCCCGTCTCGCGTTGGAGGATCTTTACAAGTTGGAATGATGAATCGCTGGAACTACGAATCGTCTACGCCGACTCTGCCGACATCGGAATCGGGCTTGCGCCAATCGGGGAGCTCATGGGAACAACCGCCTCGGCCGAAACTCCGGTCGTGTTTTCGACCCATGCCCGTACTTGCGGCAGCGCGCGACGCATTGCCACCTCGCCCGCATGAATCAATTCGTCGGCGCGCTTGAAGTCGTCGTAGTCAAAACCGGCCACATCCGGCTCAATAACGATGTCGGCTGCGCTTTTCCACACCGGACTCATCATGTCCTGCGCAATCGCAAACGACTGTCCGATCACATCGAACAGATGCCGGGGCGCACAGTTCTTTGACCACTGTCCTTTTAATTGCACGGCGAGAACACGGTCCGCACCCATTTTCCGCAGAGGATGAGTCGGCACAGGATGAGATAGCATTCCATCCACCAGGCAGCGTCCATTAATTTCCACGGGCAAGAACATTCCCGGATAAGCGCAACTTGCTCGCACTGGATCGACGATCGAACCGGAAGAAAATACCACTCCTTCGCCGGTGTTGAAGTCGGTTGCAGTCACACCGAGCGGGATGCGCAACTCCTCAAAGGTATGCACTTTCAGAAATCGGGTCAGGAACGAAACCATGCGGTCGTTGGTGGCAAAGCCGTAGCGGGAAAGAGTCCAACGGGCAAAGGATAGTGAAGCGAACTTTGTGGGCGAGATCTTCCAGTTCAGAGACCGTGAGTCCGCTGCAATAGGCGGCGCCGATGAGTGCGCCGACACTGGTACCCGCAACCATGCGAATCGGGATACCTTCTTCTTCAAGGACTCTGAGAACTCCGATATGGGAGATACCGCGGGCAAAACCACCGCCCAGGGCGATGCCGATTGCAGGTACCCGCTTGGGTTCCGCTACTCCAGAAATGCGGGACAATTCGCGCCCGAAGGCTTGAACCGAACGCATTACCTTGCCCAGACGTTTCACGATAACCCCGCAATTCCAGGCTGCTGGTGGGGGGCCGCAAACCTGACATCTATATAAGTAGGATGCCACGATCTCAATTTGGGGTACAAGCCACCTTTGTGCCATCGGGCGGTTACAGTAGAATTCGTCCCGTATTACTGGAGTGTTGGGCGTCAACTCTTTGAAGGCTAAATACTTGCCTTTCAGGCTTCTGAAGGCCGGCAGACGGCCTGAATAGGGAGGAATCGCAGCCATGGCAAACTACATCGGCGCCATCGACCAGGGAACGACCAGTTCGCGCTTCATCGTATTCGATCGTTCGGGGCACATCGTCAGCACCGCTCAAAAAGAGCATGAGCAGATCTATCCCAAACCAGGATGGGTGGAGCACGACCCAGAAGAAATCTGGCGGCGTACGGAAAGTGTCATCCAAGAGGCAATGGAGGCTCGCGGCCTGCGTCCGCAAGATCTGGCCGCAATCGGGATCACCAATCAACGCGAAACAACCGTCGTCTGGCACAGGAAAAGTGGCAAGCCCATTTCTAACGCGATTGTCTGGCAAGACACGCGTGTCGCTCCCGCGGTAGCTGAGTTTGCGATGAGAGGCGGCCAAGACCGTTATCGCGCAAAAACCGGCCTTCCGCTCGCTACCTATTTCAGCGGCCTCAAGATTCGCTGGCTTCTCGAAAATGTTGCGGGCGCGCGGGCGGGTGCAGAAAGCGGCGACCTTTTATTCGGCAATATAGATACTTTTCTGATCTGGCATCTCACCGGCGGACCTGATGGAGGCGTCCACCTAACTGATGTCACCAATGCCAGCCGCACCCAGTTGATGAACCTCAACACGCTCGAATGGGATCGCGAAATATTGAGCGACTTCGGCATTCCCATCCAGCTGATGCCAAAGATTGTTTCGAGCAGTGAAGTGTACGGCGTCGCGAAACTGCACGCCATCGCCGGTGTTGCAATCGCGGGCGATCTCGGAGATCAACAGGCCGCTCTGGTCGGCCAAGCCTGCTTCAAACCGGGAGAAGCCAAGAACACCTACGGCACCGGCTGTTTCATGCTGATGAATACCGGAGAAAAGGCAGTGCTCTCGAAATTCGGATTGCTGACCACTCGTGGCCTATAAATTTGGCGCGAAGCCGGCATGCTACGCACTGGAGGGCAGCATTGCGATCACGGGCGCGTTGGTACAATGGCTCCGCGATAATCTCGGACTCATCGAAAAGAGTTCCGACATTGAGGTGCTTGCCCGCACTGTCAGTGACAACGGTGGCGTCTACTTCGTGCCCGCGTTCTCCGGCTTGTACGCGCCTTATTGGAAGGACGACGCCCGCGGAGTGATTGCCGGCCTGACCCGCTTCGTCAACAAAGGACACATCGCGCACGCGGTGCTCGAAGCGACCGCATTCCAGGTACGCGAGGTAGTCGATGCCATGGCCAAAGACTCCGGTATCAATCTCGACATCCTGCGCGCTGACGGCGGAATGGTAATGAACGATCTGCTGATGCAATTTCAGTCCGACATCTTGGCGAAGCCAGTGGTGCGTCCGATGGTGAAGGAGACGACGGCTCTGGGCGCTGCGTATGCTGCCGGACTTGCAGTCGGCTTTTTCAAGGATACTGACGAACTCGTCGCCAACTGGTCCGTGGATCACCGCTGGGAGCCAACCATGGTCGAAGACTCACGCGAGCGCCTGTATCACTTCTGGAAAAAAGCAGTAACCCGCTCGTTCGACTGGGAGGAAGCGCCTTAACTCATGACGTCCTGCAACTCATGACGTCCTGTCATCTTGAGCGCAGCAGAAACTTCACGTAGTGAAGTTCCTGCGAAGTCGAAAAGCCTGCCCTGAGCGAAGCCGAAGGGACCCCATAACCGCGTACGCCAATCATGAACCTCACAAGGCGTTCTCTCGATGCTTCCCGTACCGCACTGCAACACACTGAGGTATTCTTTCGACAATGCATGGACCATTCCTGGGCGAATTCGCGGGCACCCTGGTACTGATTCTGCTAGGCGACGGCGTCGTCGCGAGTGTTTTGCTGAAGAAATCAAAAGGCGAAAACTCCGGTTGGATCGTCATCACCACAGGCTGGGGTATGGCCGTAGTCGCGGGCATCTTCACGGCCATCGCTTTCGGCAGCCCGGGCGCTAACATCAATCCGGCGATCACTCTGACAGGGGCTTTGCTATCTGGAAACTGGTCGCGCGTCGGCCTCTTCTGGACCCCCCAAATTCTGGGCGCGTTCGCGGGAGCGATATTGGTTTGGCTGACCTACCTGCCGCACTGGAAAATCACCCCCGATCAGGGAGCAAAGCTGGCGATTTTCTGCACCTCGCCAGCCATCCGCAGCCTACCCGCAAATTTGCTGACAGAAGTTATCGCAACGACATGTTTAATTGTGGTCGGGTTTGGTTTCGGCAGTAAGTCGGTGTCGCCAACCGGTCTTCCCGCCGGATTCGGCCCGTATTTGTGGGGAATGCTTGTATGGGCGATTGGCATGAGTCTGGGCGGTCCCACCGGATACGCGATGAACCCCGCTCGCGACTTTGGCCCGCGCCTCGCCCACGCTATCCTGCCGATCAGCGGAAAAGGAAATTCAGACTGGGGATACGTGCTTGTCCCAATCATCGGCCCGATGATCGCCGCCGGCATCGGCGCTGCAATTATCAAACTAGCAATTGTCTAGGACTATGAATCGAACCGAAATGTGGCAACGCGTCGAAGCCCATCCCCAGCCTTGGGACATGATTGTCGTGGGCGGTGGAGCGACCGGCGCAGGCGTCGCGATCGACGCGGCGTCGCGCGGCTACGACGTCTTGTTGTTGGAGCAGAGCGACTTCGGCAAAGGCACCTCCAGCCGTAGCACCAAGCTGGCCCACGGCGGAGTCCGTTATCTGGAGCAGGGCAACATCGGGTTGGTCATGCAAGCTCTGAAAGAGCGCGGACTACTTCTCCAAAATGCGCCCCACCTGGTTCACGATCTGGCGTTTGTTGTACCGAATTACGACTGGTGGGAGGCTCCATTCTACGGATTGGGCCTCAAGCTCTATCAGTTACTCGCGGGAAAGTACGGATTTGGCACCTCACGGATTCTTTCCAGAGAAGAAACGCTCCGACATCTGCCCACTCTCAAGCAGGAAGGCCTGCGCGGCGGTGCGATTTACTACGACGGACAATTCGACGATGCCCGGCTGCTGATCCACATGGTGGTGACCGCATTCGAGCAGGGCGCGACGTTGCTGAACTACGTAGAAGTCGCCGGGCTGACAAAGGACGCCCAGGGATTTGTAAATGGAGTCAACGCCCGCGATGTGGAAACCGGCAACGAATTTCGCGCAACCGCAAAGGTTGTGATCAATGCCACAGGCGCATTCAGCGATCAGTTACGCTCGAAAGCGGAGCCTTCCGCTGACCCAATGATCGTGCCCAGTCAGGGTATCCATCTGGTCTTCGACGCTAGCTTTCTTCAAGGGGAAAGCGCGGTCATGGTTCCACACACCAGCGACGGACGCGTGCTGTTTGCCATCCCGTGGCATGGTCACACGCTGGTTGGAACCACCGATACTCCCATTGCCGCCGCAACCCTCGAACCCGTTGCGATGGAAGAGGAAATCGAATTCATCCTCGCAACCGCCGCACAATATCTGACGAAGGCGCCAACGCGCGACGATGTACTCAGCGTATTCGCCGGCGTCCGTCCGCTGGTGCGCGCCACGGGTGTGGCCAGTACGGCGTCCTTGTCGCGGGATCACGTCGTCCACATCGATCGCTCTGGGCTGTTAACTATCTGCGGAGGAAAGTGGACAACCTATCGCCACATGGCTGAGGATTGCGTGGATCAGGCGGCCACGTTAGCGCAATTGCCAGAGAAGTCATGTGTCACTCACCACTTGAAGATTCACGGCTTTCATGATGCAACTAAACAGCTTGACTCGCTGGCAGTTTATGGTTCAGACGCATCTGAGATTCGCAAACTGATCGAAGCTGACTCGTCGCTTGGCGAACCGCTGCACTCGGCATTGCCCTACGTGAAGGCGGAAGTAATCTGGGCTGCGCGGCACGAAATGGCTCGCAGCGTCGAAGACGTGCTCGCAAGACGTACACGCGCCCTGTTCCTGAATGCGCGCGCGGCACTTGCCATGGCACCCGCCGTAGCGAACTTAATGGCTTTGGAACTGGAGTGGGATCAGAACACCAAGATGAAACACTTAGCGGCATTTCGCGAGGTTGCTGCAAACTACGTGCTGCATTCTTAATCCGAATAATTCCCTCAAAGGCCCATCTCTGTCATCTTGAGCGCAGCAGGAGCTTCACGAAGTGATGCTCTTGCGAAGTCGAAAAGCCTGCCCTGAGCGAAGCCGAAGGGACCCCATACCCGCATGAAGCAACGATGAACCTCACAAGGCATTCTCTCGATGCTTCCCGTTCCGCTTCTAGTTATAGTAATAAAATTATGTTCGACCTCGATCATTCCGCAATGTTGGCAGTCGCCTTGGCAGAAGCCCGCAAAGGCTTGGCTGAGGGCGGCATCCCAATCGGAGCCGCGATCTTCGATTCCGAAGGCAAACTCATTGGCTCGGGCCACAACCGCCGCGTGCAGAGCGGCGACCCCTCGCTCCACGGCGAGACCGATGCCTTCCGCAATGCGGGGCGTCAACGCAGTTATCGCAAACTCATCATGGTCACCACGCTCGCTCCTTGCTGGTATTGCAGCGGACTGGTGCGACAGTTTGGTTTCGGCACACTGATCGTCGGAGAAAGCCGCAATTTTCAAGGTGGCGTGGAGTGGCTGCGCTCGCTCGGCATCCAGGTGTTCGATCTTGATTCTTCGGAGTGTGCCTCTTTGCTGCGCGAATACATCCGCGAGAATCCCGAGATCTGGAATGAAGATATCGGCGAGGAGTGAGGGACCACCAAGCGACGAAGCCGGCAGAATCGCGCAACCGCGTTAGCTCTTGCCCCGTGCCGTTTCTCTGCCGCGTGCGCGGAGCGCAAACCACAACAATCCCGCGATCAAATAGGCGAGATAAATAAGAGGCAACTTGCCGTAGGGTCCCTCGGGGACCGGATACAAATTCCCAATCAGCGCAAACAGCATGGCAGCACCAGCCAGCCAGGGCACGATCTGCGCCCCGGGACGAAACGCACCGTGCTTCCGCAAGTAGCGGGGCAGCGCGATACAGACCAGTCCATAGGCGACGATAAATCCATAGGTGGCCAGCGATCCCAGCCAACCGTAGACATCCAAACCACTGGCGCCGCGCGCCGCCAATATCGCAGTTGGCAAGACCGCTGCGACTCCGGTAATGACAACAGCCCGACTCGGCGTCTGATTCTTAATGTGCGTGTTGCGCAGAGAATTGTGCGCCAGACCGTTGTGCGCCATGAGCAGCAACACCCGCGCGGCCGCCGTGATGCAGGCTAAAGTGCAGGCGAACGTGCTCACGAGCACTCCCAAATCGATCAGCAGACCCAGCATCGGCACGCCGCCGACCTGGGCAACCACGTGCATTGGGTCTTGACTCGCACCCAAGTCCTGGCCCACCTTGTGAAAGCCCAAAACTTCGGCGTAAGAGCACACGATGAAGAAGCCGCCGGCGAGAATCGCGCTTTGAACCACGGCGCGCGGAATCGTCCTCAGCGGATTGCGCGCTTCCGCTCCCAGTGTGGTGGCGCTTTCGAAACCGACGAAGCTAAATAGCGCGAGCACGAGTCCCAGACGCAATCCGCTGCCCGTCACTCCGCGCAGGCGAAGTTGATCCGAATCCACGTGCCAGCCGTGCTTGAAAAGCAGGAGCACGACCACGATCACAATCACGGAGACCGATGCGGCTTCGATCCAAAGCATGAGGCGCGCTGATATTTCCACGTCGCGATAGGCGATCCAGATCGAAACGCCAGCCACCAGCATCGCCAGCAACACGGCAGAATAATTATGACCGGTCGCATCATGCAGCACCACATTCGCGTAGTGATAGAAGCCGCCCATCACACTGGATGCCGTCGCCACATAAGCCAGCAACAGGCTCCATGCGACGGTCGCGCCCAGCCACGGCGGAAGCGTCATCGAAGCGTAGGTGTACAGCGAACCCGGCGATGCGGAAAGGCGGGCATAGCGGCCAATGCAGAGCGCGACCAACAGTATCGCCGCAGTCGCGAGCGCATACGCAAGCCACGTGCCGTTGCCGGCGAGAGCGCAAACCAGTGGGATCGTCGCTGCCGGCGAACTTGTAGGGGCGATCGTCGAGACTGACTGAGCCAGCGTCTCCATCGGCGAGAGAATCTCGCGCCGCAGGCCGTATTCCCCTTTTCCCACGAGCTCTGCGGCTGCCTGCGTCATGCGGGACTTATCCCTCCTGAAGACCTTTGTCGATTAGCGTCGAGGTCGGATTGTATAACACTGAACACCGAGGCGATTGAAAGCTACTCGATCTCAGAGCCGGTGTATGATCTTGCGATCCCTCAATGAGCCCTAGTCCTAAAACGTTCATGGCCCGCGCCATTCAACTCTCAGTTGAAAATGTCCGCGCAGGAAGTGGCGGCCCATTCGGGTGCGTCATTGTGAAAGATGGCACTGTCATCGCCGAGGGCACGAATCAGGTTACTGCCACAAATGACCCCACGGCGCATGCTGAGATGCTGGCGATTCGGCAAGCGTGCCAGAAACTTGCTCGCTTCGAGCTTCGGGGCTGCGATCTGTACACGTCGTGTGAACCGTGTCCCATGTGCCTGAGCGCGATCTACTGGGCACGGATAGATAAGGTGTATTTCGCAAGTCTGGCCGCGGACGCGGCGAAAAGCGGATTTGACGACTCCACAATCAGTCGAGAAATCGCCCTGCCGCTTTCGCAACGCACCATTCCGATGACCCAGATGATGCGTGAGGAAGCACTGGCAGCATTTCAAGCCTGGAAAGAAAATCCTGGCAAGATTCTTTACTGAAGTTCTCAGTTCCCAGTTCTCAGCGAGAATCTCCTTTAATCTCGAGAGACTTCGACTGATTCTGAGAACTGACAACCAACAACCGGGAGCTAATTTGATCGATCGCTACTTCAAACTCGCCGAGAATCACACGACCGTCAAACAAGAGATGCTGGGCGGCCTCACTACGTTCGTCACCATGGCCTACATCATCGTCGTGAACCCGCAGATCCTTGCGCAAGCGGGGATGCCCGCCGACGGGGTCGTGTTCGCAACCTGCATCTCGGCGGCCGTGGCCACTCTTGTGATGGGTCTCTACGCTAACTATCCCATTGCGCTCGCGCCGGGGATGTCGTTGAACGCTTATTTCACGTATGCCGTCTGTCTCAATATGCATGTTCCGTGGCCAACAGCGTTGGCGGTGGTTTTCTTTTCCGGAGTGCTGTTCTTACTGTTGACGGTCACACGCGTACGCGAACAAATCGTCAACGGCATACCGGATTGCCTCAAGCACTCCACGGCCGTCGGCATCGGGATGTTCATCGCCTTCGTCGGACTCCGCAATGCAAAGCTAGTAGTCGCAAACCCAGCCACCTTCGTCGGTCTGGGAAGCTTCACCGACAAAGCAGTTCAGACGGCCTGCTTCGGCATCGCGCTGACCATTATCCTGATGGCGCGCAACCTCAAAGGCGGAATTCTGATTGGTGTGTTCGGAACCACCTTGGTCGGAATGCTGCGCGGCATTTCCCATTGGCCCACTGCGATTGTTTCGCTCCCGCACCCGTCCTCTACTTTTCTGAAACTGGACTTTCGTGGCGCCATCCATCTCGGGTTCCTCGAAGTCCTGTTCGCATTCCTGTTCGTTGACCTATTCGACAACGTCGGAACACTGGTCGGCGTGTGCGAGCAGGGAGGGTTCATCAAGAACGGCAAGGTTCCGCGCGTCGGAAGGGTTCTGGTCGCGGATGGCGTGGGCACGATCTTCGGATCGTTGACCGGCACATCCACGGTCACAAGTTACATCGAGAGCGCCGCCGGTGTAGCTGCCGGAGCGCGCACCGGCCTGAGCAATGTCGCCGTCGCGTTCCTTTTCCTGATGGCTATATTTCTCTCACCTCTGGCGACGGCGATCCCGGCCTATGCAACCGCTCCGGCGCTGATCTTAGTAGGAGCGCTCATGACCCAATCAATTTCGCAGATCGACTGGAGCGATTTCAGCGAGGCCGTTCCAGCCTTCATCACCATGCTCGCCACACCACTAACTTTCAGCATCGCCACTGGCATCAGCCTGGGACTGATCTCCTACACGGTGGTGAAGCTCGCCGTTGGCAAAGCGCGGGAGATTACCGTCCTTATATGGATTCTCACCGTGCTCTTTATCCTGCGCTACATCTACCTAGCCGTGGCATAGTCCCGGGCAACTATCGTTGATTCGCTTTGTGACTATGATTCAGAGTGCTTCGCATAATCGCCGGATCTAGCCAGCTATAAGACTGGTGGACGTTAGCCTCCGTTCGAATTAACAAGCGGTTCGGCGCCTTTTCTATCCGCGTATAACCGATTCACTCTAGGTTGGACGATCCAAATTCCGATGGGGAAAAACCAAATCAAGAACAATACGCCTACGTAGTTAGAGAACGAAACCGGTGCGCCTCTCTCTGTCGACACGAGGCTCTTAGACACGAAATAAAGGCTGTAAACCAGACAGAACATAGCCAACAGATGGAACGGGAAGACGCGTGCAATCTGCAGAGGCCCTAGGCTTCCGAAGAATACATTGAAAGCAAATAGGTACACCGGTGCGTAGATTAGGGCAAAGCGAAAGATCCCGAGGTTGAGCCTCAGCGTGCGAGGTGCGATGGAGGTCAGAAACGACCCCAGAGACCACAACCAAACCGCAAGGGAGAGTTGGGCAAGGCCAATCACGACCCAAGGAATGACACCGGCGACTCTCAAACTCTCAGTCGAGAGCTTTCTCGCTTCCGTAATCGAGGTACACTCCGCAACACAGAACAACCCGAACAAAAGAAGGAATATCTGCCAATGCTTGGCGCGGAGAAACTGATCTACCACGCTCATGTTCTAAACCCGCTGTCGTCAACTCGGCTACACCGAATCCGGGTGGAATGTCCGTGGTCTCTTCGAAAACAGTCTGTCTTCCCGAATAGAACGGAGTGATAACTCATGTTGGTGTGCTCGCTCTAATACTTCACAATAGCCGCAAATGATTTGGGATCCAGAGAAGCCCCGCCAACCAGTGCTCCATCGATTTCTTCTTCCGACATAAGCGCATGGGCGTTTTCGGGTTTCACTGACCCTCCATAGAGAATGCGGAGTTTGGCGGCGAATTCGTGTCCGAAAGATTCGGCCGCTTCGTCCCGGATGCTGGCGTGAGCGTCCGCAGCCATTTGCGGGGTCGCGGTTTTGCCTGTTCCGATGGCCCAGACTGGTTCGTAGGCGACTACAAGGTGAGCCGCTTTCTTGGCCGACACTTTGTTGAAGGCCCGCAGACACTGGCGGCGCAAGACATCGTCGGTCAGTCCAGCCTCGCGTTCTTCGAGAACCTCTCCGACGCAGACGATGGGGACTAATCCGGCATCGAGCGCGGATTTGAGCTTTAGGTTGACGGTGTCATCGGTCTCGCCAAAATACTGGCGGCGTTCGGAGTGTCCGATGATGACGTGGGTAACACCGACGGCGACTAACATGCTGGTGCAAATCTCGCCGGTATAGGCACCCTCTTTTTCCCAATGAAGATTCTGCGCCCCAATGGCGACGTTTGATCCCTTGGCCGCATGGACGGCAGCAGAGATCGCAAGATAATTTGGGCAGACGACAACCTCGTCGCGCTCGTGGTCATGCACCAGCGGAAGGAATTCGCGGAAGAATTCAGTGGCTTGGTCAGGCGTTTTGTACATCTTCCAGTTGGCGGCGAGGAGTTTCTTTCTCATTAAGGGGACCTTTTGTAGAGCGGACTAGACTGTCAGCGTTTGTCGGTGAGCGCATCGACCCCGGGCAACTTCTTGCCTTCCAGAAATTCAAGCGAAGCGCCGCCACCAGTTGAAATGTGGGTGATCTTATCGGCCACTCCCGCGGCCTTGACTGCGGCAACCGAATCTCCACCGCCCACGATGGTTACCGCTCCGGCATTGTCAGCCACGGCCTCCGCGATTTTAAACGTCCCTTTGGCGAAAGCTGGCAATTCGAAAACTCCCATGGGGCCATTCCAGACGATAGTTCGAGCGCGAGCGACCTCTTCAGAAAAAAGCTCAATGGTTTGCGGGCCGATATCGAGGGCCATCATGTCGGCAGGGATGGATTCCGAAGCGCCAACAATCCTGGTCGCCGCGCCCGCCTCGACGCGGTCGGCGACGACGTGATCCGTCGGCAAGAGGAACTTGATCTTGCGGGCCTTCGCTTGCTGTAGAAGTTCTTTGGCGAGATCGACCTTGTCCTCTTCCACCAAACTTTTGCCGATGGATTTGCCCTGCGCCTTGAGGAAAGTGTAGGCCATCCCACCGCCGATAATCAGGACATCGACTTTGCTGAGCAGATTCTGGATCACTCCGATTTTATCGCTGACTTTGGCGCCGCCGAGGATAGCGATGAATGGCCGTTCAGGGTCTTGCAGGACGCGGCCCAGATATTCCAACTCCTTTTGCATCAGCAGACCGGCAGCTGATTTCTTCACAAAGTGAGTGATGCCTACTGTCGAAGCGTGGGCTCGATGCGCCGTGCCGAAGGCGTCGTTGACATAGAACTCCGCAAGTGTGGCTAGCTGTTTGGAAAAAGCTTCGTCGTTCTTTTCTTCTTCTGCATGAAAGCGAAGATTTTCCAGCAGCAGCGCCTGGCCTTTCTCCAGTTTGAGCGCCATTTCTTCAGCTTCCGGTCCGACACATTGTGGACAGAAGCCCACGTTTTCGCCGCGTGACAGTTCCTTGTCCAACAGCATACGCAGACGTTCGGCGACGGGTTTGAGGCTCAGCTTCGGATTGGGCTTGCCCTTGGGACGACCCAGGTGAGACGCGAGAATGAGCCGAGCTCCATGACGCAGGGCGTATTCGATACTGGGCAGAGTTTCGCGGATGCGCGTGTCGTCCATGACCCGGCCGTCATCGAGCGGGACATTGAAATCGACGCGCATCAAAATGCGGTGATCGCTTAAGGGGAGATCGCGGATGGAAAGTTTGGACATTAGAACCCCGTCGTTAGTCGTTAGATGTCCGCCGCTCGCCGCCGGGGCCGCCGTCGGTCAACCGCAACAGCGACCGACGAGCCACCAACGACCAGCGACGATCGTATTTACAGTCCCTTGACCGCCATTAGGTTGATCAGATCGCGTACACGGCAGGAATATCCCCACTCGTTGTCGTACCAGGAAATCACCTTCACGCAATTACCGGCGACCACCAGTGTCATAGGCGCATCGACAATTGACGAACGGGAGTCGCCCTTAAAATCGGATGAAACCAGTTCGTTCTCCTCGAAGCCCAGGTAGCCCTTCAGTGGGCCCGATTCGGAGGCTTTCTTCAAGGCAGCGTTGACTTCTTCGCGCGTGGTCTTTTTCTCTACGATCGCGACGAGATCAACCACGGAGACGTTGGGTGTCGGCACGCGCATAGCGAATCCGTCGAGTTTGCCAGCGAGATCGGGGATGACGAGCTTCAGCGCTTTGGCTGCGCCGGTTGAAGTTGGGATCATGTTGATCGCGGCAGCGCGGGCGCGCCGCAAATCTTTATGCGGGAAGTCGAGGATCACCTGATCGTTGGTATAAGAGTGGATGGTGGTCATGGTGCCACTGATGATCTTGAAGTTGTCGTTGATCACCTTTGCGATAGGTCCAAGACAATTCGTAGTGCAGGAAGCGTTCGAAATAATGTGGTGCTTGGCCGGGTCATATTTCTCGTCATTCACGCCGAGCACGACGGTGAGGTCTTCATTCTTGGCTGGCGCCGAGATGATCACTTTTTTCACGCTGCCGCGGAGATGTTTCTTCGCGTCGGTGGCGTCGGTAAATCGGCCGGTCGATTCGATGACCACCTGAGCGCCGACGGAATCCCAGGGCAGGGCAGCGGGATCTTTTTCCTTGAACACTTTAATGACTTTGCCATCGATGGAAATACTATCGGCGTCAGCCGTAATCTTGTGCGGCAAGTTGCCGAGAATCGAGTCGTACTTCAGTAGATGGGCCAGAGTCTTGGGATCAGTGAGATCGTTGACTGCGACGAAGTCGATATTCTTATCCGCGAGGGCGGTGCGAAGAACGTTGCGTCCGATGCGTCCAAAACCGTTAATGCCAACTTTTACAGCCATTGTGCCTCCAAAAGAGATTTTGATTGCTCAGGATAACGCGAAGAAGCTTCGATACTTTTGATGTTAACAGGGTAGAGCGGCCAGCGTAAACGTCAGGCATCCGCATGAAATTTATGCGGCGAAGGGAGCAATCTCAGCAGGAGTTCTCTAAGCCCACGGATTCAGAATCTCCTTAAGTAACGGAAAATGGGAAGTGTTTCGGGTCACCAGTGTCAGATCGTGGGTCTCCGCGGTCGCCGCGAGGAACGCATCCATTATGCTCATCGGGCGCCCCGCGGCCTCGCTGCGGGATACTGTCCTCCCCCATGCCTCCGCGACTTCTGGGTCAACAGGTAAAATTCTGTTTTCAAATCTCAACCGCAATTCATGTTGTAGCCACTCCTCCAATCGTTTTCGACGCCTCCCCGTTGCCAGACGTTCCACCCCATAACACAGTTCGGCCAATGAGACGACACTGATAAACATTCGATCCTCATCTTCCGATTCCATCCAAGCCACTAGACCGGGATTAGGTCGTGGCTTCACCCATTCCGAAACGGCGTTCGTATCCAGAAGAAATTTCACAAACTAATCTTCCGAGGACTTTCCTTCAGCCGCCGAAGTTTTAAACCTGACTCTCGCAGTGGAGATTGGGCAAAGAATTCCGCCAGGTTGCCGACACGTTTCGTTTTTCTTTGCCATTCCTCCGCCCCAACCACTACCGCAGCGGTGCGGCCCTTCCGAGTAATTGTCTGCGGCCCCTCGGACATCGCCCGTTCAATAATTTCGCTGAATTTCGCTTTAGCTTCCGCCACAGTCCAGATTTGTGAGCCCATTTCCCGGCCTCCCGACGCAGATGGTCATCATGGTCATTATAGTCATAAGCGAGAGTAATCGCAAAATAGACCTAGGCGGGCGTGATCTCGACGTAAGTGTCCGTGTTGCGCCACAGGAATGGGACACGCGCCAGCCAGTATTTGGCCCTAATTGCCTGGCGCGCGCCAGCGAACTCTTCCGGGGCCATGAAGCGCGCCGTGCCGGAAAATTCGGGACCGGTAATCTTCCCACGGATCGTGCAAGGGGCGACTTTAACTTGCGGATTGTTGCGAAGGCGCTTGCACTTTCCTAGTTTGCTGTTTGTCATGAAGTAGAGTTTGTCGTTGGCTTCCGCAAACCAGATGGGTGTGCGGACAGCGACGCCGCTTTTTCGGAATGTTGCGAGGCTGATATAACGCTGACCGTGGATTTCGGCAGGGACTGGGGCCATAAAGATATTGTAGAAGGCTGCAGGAGCTTTTTGTGCAGAAGTTATCCACTGCGAACTTTGACTAGATATACGGGCGGTCAAATACAATAGGCAATCTGTTTCGGTTGTGGATGTGAGTGAAAAAATATGATTGAGATGCCGGAAAAATGGGTAGGCCGCACCGTCGACGGAAGATTCTCGCTGCAAACCTATCTGGGCGGCACCGATCACGGCGCCGTGTTTCTAACCTCCAGGCGAGATTCGTCCGGGAATTCGCAGAATGCTGCCATCAAGTTGATTCCGGTTTCTGCGGATGCTGATTCGCAGCTTCAGAACTGGAAGCAGGTACGCGAATTGAGCCATCCGAATCTGATCTGTGTTTTCGAAACCGGGCGTTGCGATCTAGATGGTACAGAGCTGCTCTATGTCGTGGAGGAGTATGCGGAAGAGAATCTTGCGCAGATTCTTCCGGATCGAGCGCTCACTGCGGAAGAAGCCAGGGGAATGCTTCCGGCGATTCTCGGAGCGTTGCAGTTTGTGCACGAGGAAGGCTTAGTGCATCGTCGGATACAACCTTCGAATATTTTAGCCATCGGGAATCAAGTTAAGCTATCAAGCGATTCCATTGCTGGGCCTGGGGATAAAGCTCACGGCACGCCGGGTCCGTACGATCCACCAGAATCGGCAACCGGACCAATTTCAACAGCGACCGATATTTGGCAGCTGGGGATGACCATCGTCGAGGTGCTGACGCAACGTTTGCCAACTTGGGACCGCGCGCCCACGGATGTAATGACCGCCCCCGAAGTCCCAGTGACAGTCTCTGAGCCATTTCGCGCAATCGCTGTGCGGTGCCTGCAGGTGGATCCAGAGAGGAGATTGACGATTCGAGAGATGATTAACGGGCTTGAGACGGGTCGATTGTACGCGGAACGCCTAATAGCGGATACATCTCAGAGCGAAAAAGCGGCGGCAGCGCTGGCGATATCGAGCGGTCGAAAAGCAATTGTGAAATGGTCCTCTTTACTGGGTGCGGTAGCGGTGGCTGCGATCGCGTTTGTTTTTAGCGCAAAACCGAAATCGCCAGCGACTGTGTTGGCGCCGCAAGCGCAAACTCAGACTACTGCGCCCGAAACTTCGCGGCTTGATCAAACCTCGGCAACGGAGACTGCAAAGCCGAGTTCCGCGCCGACCGGGGAAGGGAAAATCGAGCCGGGAAGCGCACCGTCAGCGCCTGCTGCGGCTACCGATAGCCAAGATGAGGTCGTACGGCAAGTATTACCGCAGGTGTCGCCGAGTGCACGGCGCACAATTCACGGCACGATCAAAGTTCGAATGAGAGTCGATGTCGACCCCACTGGCGATGTGGTGAAAACGAAGATGGAGTCCTATGGACCCAGTAGATATTTTTCGCACCTCTCCGCCGACGCGGCCAAGGGTTGGAAATTTTCTCCTGCCGCAGTTGGCAACCATGTAGCCGACAGGAAATGGAACTTGGAGTTCGCCTTTAGCCGCGCGAAGACTGAGGCTTCGGCCACGCGAATTCAACATTAAATAGGAAGTGCCGAATGTGAATGTTGTGGCAGAGACCGGGGCTTCTGCGGTCCGGCTTTGATGTGACTCTGTTTTACATTCGATTTCTATTTCTTCTTTTCGTCCCGCGGCTCAAGGAACTAACAAGCGGAGAGTGGAACAATTTTCATCCCACCTGTCATCCTTTCACTGTGCCGGCCTGCTTGCTCCCGTATTGCAGGAGTTATATCAAGCACTTAGCGTCACGCAGTGTCTTTGGCGGTGGACTTGCATCTCCCATTCAGAGACAAACGATCCTTCGTTCACATTCAGGAAACCGCGATGAAAGAAATTCGATTCGCCTCGTCTGGGATGTTACCGCTGGTAGCGCTGACCGTTGCCGGCTTTTGTAATCTCTTCTTCTAATTCTGATTTTCGGTCTTGGTCTTTCGAACCTGGTCTTTCGAACCAGTGTCGAAACCGCCTTTTCAAGATCGCGGGACAACTCGTCTGGGCGCTAGCGCGTCCAAATCTGGCCAAGAGGACTACGCATGCGATTGTTGAGTGTTCGGCTAATTGTGTCTCTAATCCTCGGCATTGCGGTGGTCTCGTCTGCCTTTTCGTATTACGAGGTGGTGGGCGAGAAGCGAGCTTTGCGCAGTGATCTGGAGCGGCGTGCCGAAATGTTGGGCGAAAGCCTGGTCGGCAATGCTGAGCGGTCGTGGGATGCCAATCCGCATGGAGTTCCGAATAACGAACTTCAACAACTTGTCGAGCAATTCGGAAACCGAGAGCACTTGCTGGGTGTGGCCATCTACGACCGGCAAGGCGCACTTATAGCGATCACTCCTGAACTTGCTAAAACGGTGAGTGCAAGTCCTCAGCCCTTGATGCAGGCCATTGCGCAAGGCCGTGAAGAGAAATCATTTCTAAAGTTGGGAGACGTATCGGCTCACATCCTGGCGCTACCCATTCGGCGTCAGGACGAAGTAGTTGGCGCACTAGGGGTGGTGCACGATGTCAGTTACATCCGTGCGCAAAGCCTTCTCGTCTGGCGGCAGGCTTTTTTTCATGTGGTGGCTCAGGTTTTTATCATCGTTCTGATCACGTTGCTGATTATCCGTTGGAGCATGACTGGCCCGATTGCGCGAGCTGCCTTGTGGATGCGCGCGCTTCGCACGGGAAAGATTTCGTCCCGGCAGGAACTGCCTGATCTAGAGATGTTCAGGCCTTTGGCGCGAGAAGTAGCCACCATGGCTGAGAGCCTGAACCACGCTCGCAGTGCCGCTGAAAGCGAGGCGCGCCTGCGCGATGCGGCGGAATCGATATGGACTGCGGATCGTCTATCTGTGCAACTTCGCTCTCGCCTGAAAGATGGCCATCTGGTTGTCGTGTCGAATCGTGAGCCCTATATACATCAGCGAAACGGGAAGGCACACGACGTGATTGTTCCTCCGAGTGGTCTCGTCACGGCGCTTGAGCCCGTGCTCAATGCATGCGATGGCACCTGGATCGCCCATGGCAGCGGCAGCGCGGACGCCGAGGTTGTGGACTCGGCTGATCGCCTGCGCGTTCCTCCGGATGATCCTCGTTACACGTTGCGTCGTGTCTGGATTGCCGAAGAGGAAGAGGAAGGTTATTACTACGGATTTTCTAATGAAGGACTTTGGCCACTGTGCCACATCGCGCACACTCGTCCGCTTTTTCGAGCCGATGATTGGCAGCACTATCAGGACGTCAATCGCAAGTTCAGAGATGCTGTGCTGGAGGAAATCGAAGATGTGGCGAATCCGGTAGTGCTGGTCCAGGATTATCACTTCGCGTTGCTGCCTCGATTGATCAAAGAGAAGCGTCCGGACGCGAGGGTTGCAATCTTCTGGCACATTCCGTGGCCGAATCCGGAAGCTTTCGGTATCTGCCCGTGGCAACGTCAGCTAGTGGATGGCCTGCTCGGCGCTGATCTCATCGGATTTCACGTTCAGTCGCATTGCAACAATTTTCTGGAAACGGTTGACCGCGTTGTCGAATCGCGCGTGGACTGGGAGCATTTTTCCGTGCTTCGCCAAGACCACAGCACCTTGGTCCGGCCTTTCCCTATCAGCGTTGCGCTTACAGATGACGACGCGGCTGAGGGCGATGCCCATGCTTTCACGTATTTCGAACGTTCAGCTTTGATGCGGAGCCTGGGCGTCGAGGCGACGTATATGGGAATCGGCGTCGATCGCGTCGATTACACCAAGGGCATTCTGGAGCGGTTCCTGGCAATCGAGCGTTTTCTGGAGAAATATTCGAGTTATCAAGGCAAATTCACGTTCGTGCAGATTGGAGCGCCCAGCCGCACCCACATCAAGCGCTATGACGATTTGCTCGCGGAAGTCGAATCCGAAGCGAACCGGATCAATGCTCGGTTTCAGGGAGGAAAGTGGAAGCCCATTGTTTTCTTACAGCGCCAGCACAGCCATCAGGAGATCGAACCGTATTACCGTGGCGCGGATCTTTGCTTAGTGACTTCACTTCACGATGGAATGAACCTGGTGGCGAAGGAGTTTCTCGCTGCACGCCGGGATGAGCGTGGTGTGCTGATTCTTAGCCAATTTACGGGTGCCGCCCGCGAACTTAGGGACGCTTTGCTGATCAATCCTTATGACATCGATCAGACCGCAGATGCGATCCGCGCAGCTTTGGAGATGGAACCGGAAGACAAGCAATTGCGCGTGCACCGTATGCGCAAGGTTATCAAGGATCACAACATCTACCGGTGGGCAGGGAACCTGATCAACGAGTTGTGCGATGTCCGTTTGGATGCGCCTGAAGAAGTGCACGAGAAATTTCGTGCAAACGCATCCATCGCGTGAGCAAATCGAAAGGAACAACGTTGAGACCGGAAGTTCAATCGCAGATCGCACCACTTCTTCGAACCGTCGCCCATGCGTCGCGAGCGGCATTGTTGCTCGATTACGACGGTACGCTGGCGCCCTTCCGTACTCAGCGGGACCAGGCTTATCCCTATCCAGGAGTGACACTCCTTTTGCAGGAAATCGTGCGCAACGGCCGCACGCGCGTCGTTGTCATTTCTGGTAGAGAAGCCTCCGACGTGCTCCCCCTTCTGAATATCCATCCTCAACCTGAAGTTTGGGGGATTCACGGTCTGCAGCGAGTTTCTACGGACGGAAAGATGGAGATGCCAAGGCTGGACGAAAGAACCCTTGGCGGTTTGGCGGACGCGGATCGTTGGCTTGACTACCAGCAACTGCGGCACACGGCGGAATTCAAAGCTGGAAGCATCGCCGTCCATTGGCGCGGACTCAGCACCAACGATGCAGAGGTGGTGCGCTCTCGCGTCTTGCTGGGTTGGGAGTCGATAGCGGATTCCAGTGGGCTCGACCTGCTGCGATTTGACGGCGGGGTCGAGATTCGCCCCCGCGAAGCCGACAAGGGAGATGCGGTGGGCGCCTTACTCAGAGAAATTCGCCCCGGCACACCGGCCGCGTATCTGGGAGATGACGCCACCGACGAATCCGCTTTCCGGGCAATCAAAGGCCGCGGCACCAGCATTCTGGTGCGTTCGGTGTGGCGGCAGACGGAGGCGCAGCTTTGGCTAAAGCCGCCTGGTGAACTCCTCGACTTTCTTGAGCTATGGCTCAAGGCCTGTGCCCGGCGTGACGCTCATAACAGCGGTGCAGCGGCAGCGGTGAATTTGTGAGGATGAAAATACGACTATGACAACGATAGTGACAACTACGACTACAGGAAGTCCTGCTCTCTCACGAACTCCGGTGAAGCCTTTTTACTTCAACACGTCGGCGCATTTGTTGCGCATCACGACGCAAAAGGCGACGACGCTTGCGGAATTTCTGGCAGCGTTGCGCGTCTGCCCGGAAGACTCCATTTTTCAGCATACGTTCCGCACCTTGCACGAACATCATTTTATTCGTGAAGGATTCTCCAACGATTTTGCGCATTGGGCGCTTGCTGCCTGCAACGAGCCAGGTCTCGCGGAGCAGTTGGCAAGCGTGGACGTGCGCGAATACACCTCGCTCGGCGAATTGCGCGAGCGATTCGTTCAGATCGTCGGGAACCACCTTGAGCTAAATCCGGCCGATGGCTCCCGCGTGGCCGAAGAAACATTTTACTTTTGCGCGTCTGACATCGTGGTGATGCCGACCAAATTTGTGGCTGCCACGCTAGAGGAATTCGCTAATGGCCTGCGAGAGGTTAGCGTGCATTCCATTCATCATCATTTCATTGAGGCGCGGCTGCGGATCAAGCTCATGTCCAACGATTTCTCACAATGGTTGCACGAGGATGTAGGCCTCACAGATGTTGCCCGCGAGATGAATCGGATCGATATCTATACCGCGACCCTGGAAGACGTGCGCAAGAAAATGATTCGCGTGGTGGAACGCGCCTTGACTTAACGCCGGAGTGTCACTTGCGTGAAAATTGATTGGATGAAACCCATCGTGGGGATGAACAGGACGGGGGATAAACGACTATGAAGACGCAAATCGCAGTCAGTCCGCAGACCGAGCAGCAACCGCCGGAGCAACGCAAGGCTCCAAGAAGTTGGGAAACGCCTCCAGCCCCGGTTCCAGCTCCGCACCTTGACGACTACCAGGCCATTGTAGGTGCGGCGGAACTCGACGAGTTGCGCTTCCTCGCTCGCGAAGTCAAGGGCAAGACCGTGAAGATGGTTAACTCCACTGCCGTCGGCGGAGGCGTGGCTGAAATGCTGAACCGTCTCGTTCCCATGCTCGGAGAGCTCGAGATTGCGACCCACTGGGATGTAATCACCGGGGGCAACGATTTCTTCGAGGTGACCAAAGCTTTCCACAATGCGCTGCACGGCACGGAGTACGAGCTGACGAAATCGGCCAAAGAAGTTTTCCTCGCTTACAACGAACAAAACCGGCAGCGCATGTCGTTTCCCGAGGACATGGTTGTCATCCACGATCCGCAGCCTGCCCCGCTCATTCAATCGCGTAAAGACTCACATGCAAAGTGGGTATGGCGCTGCCACATTGATTTGTCGAATCCGAATCCGAAAGTTTGGGACTTCTTGCGTCCGTTTATCGAGCAATATGACGCGGCAATCTTTTCCGCGCAGTCATTTGCCCGGCAGCTACCGATCCCCCAGTATTTGTTTTATCCGTGTATCGACCCGCTGTCGGAGAAAAACAAAGAACTGGATGATACTTTCGTCCAAAGGGTGTGTGACGATTTCGGTGTCGATCGCAAACGTCCAATAGTTACCCAGGTATCCCGTTTTGATCGTCTGAAGGACCCCGTTGGTGTGGTGCAAGCTTTCAAACTGGCCAGAAAATATGTCGATTGCCAACTGGTGCTGGCGGGCGGAGGCGCGAGCGACGATCCGGAAGGCGCGATCGTGCTGAAAGAGGTGAAAGAAGCTTCCGGCAATGATCCCGACATTATTATTCTCGATCTGCCGCCCTGGTGCGCGCTCGAGATCAACGCGCTTCAGCGGGCTTCAACCATCGTAGTCCAGAAATCAATTAGAGAAGGCTTCGGCCTTACCGTGACCGAGGCGCTATGGAAAGGGAAGCCGACCATCGCCGGCGCTGTCGGTGGGATTCCGAATCAGGTCATTCACAAACTCACTGGAATGCTGGTTCACTCCGTCGAAGGATGCGCGTATCAAATCCGGTATCTCTTGACGCATCCCGAGTTTGCTGCGCAATTGGGACGCAACGGCCACGAACACGTGAAAGAAAATTTCTTGATGACCACAAATGTGCGCCGCTGGTTGTTGTTGTTAAGAATCCTGATGCGCAATCAAGCGCACTGAGGGCGGACGATATCCCGTAGGGACGCGGCTTGCCGCGTCTCTCTCTGCATCTCCTCGACGGGGAGTTAGTGTGCACCATTCTTGGGGCGAGAATTGCCCCATCGCCCGCATATTCGACGAAAATCCATTCCGCCAGCTTTGTGTGCGACGTTGCAACCAGGGCGGGTTCACATCTAAACTTGTAATTAGGCGCGTAGCTGTTGTTTGGACAAAATGCGAGAGTGGCGGAATTGGCAGACGCACCAGACTTAGGATCTGGCGGGTAAAACCGTGGGGGTTCGAGTCCCCCCTTTCGCACCAATCATTTAGGGCCGACGTGGAATCGGCCTTCCCCAGATAAGAAATACTGCGCTTACTTCATCGCACGACAAACACAGCGAGTGTCAGGGCTGGCAGCGATACGCGCACTTTTCCAGCCTTCAATTCCGCGGATGTATTTCCAAATACTGGCTGCAACTGACGCACTGTTTCAAGCGGCGTGTTTTCCACCGGAATATTGAGTTCGGCCGTCTTGGAAGCGTTGTTGTATATGATCAGCAATCTTTCTTCCGGCAACCCGCGCAGAAAGGCGTAGTAGTCGTCGTCCCATCCGATGTGCCACTGCTTTCCAGTACGAAGCGCAGCGTGGTTCTTGCGTAGTGCCAGCAGCGACTGTACGTAGGCGAATACATCCTGTTGCCCCGCAGTGCGCCCACTGGTGGCAAAGGCATTGCGCGAATCGCCGGGGAAGCCACCGGGAAAGTCGCGGCGATTGTCGGGGTCGCCGCCGCCCGGCATCCCAATCTCGTCGCCGGAATAGATTTGCGGAATCCCACGCAGCGTCAACAGTAGCGACAATGCAGCTTTGAGCTTGGCCGGACTGCTGCCTTCTTCACTAATGAAGCGCCGGTGGTCGTGATTGCCGATGAAGGTGACGAGCATCTCGGGCTGAGGATAGAGTTCGTCGTGCTGCAGAACATCGACGATTTTCTGCATGGATGCGCCCTTGTTGATCACGTCGCGCAAGGCTGCTTCGAGCGGAAAATCGAAGACGGTGGCGAGTCCCGAGTCGATGCCATCGAATTGCTTTCGTCCGCCTTCGAAAAATGACGTAATGGTCGAGTCGCTGTCCGCCACTTCGCCGATGGCGTTGATCTGGGGATAGACCTGGCGCAGGCGCTGATGCCACCCACTCCAGAACTGGCGCGAAGAATACGGAAACGTATCCAGTCGGAATCCATCCAGTTGCGCTGTTTCGGTCCACCACATGGCATTCTGTGCCAGATAGAGAGCGAGGGCGGGATCGTCCGGATTCAGGTCGGGCAACTTACCCGCAAACCAGCCATCGAGTGTGTTGAGATACTCGCGCGGCGAAGCGTGTGGATCGACCAGCCCGGCAAAAGAATAGGAAGGTTCGCGATGATTCGCCGGCGTACCGTGTAACCACGTCGGCGTCGGCGGATCGTTCGCCCAAGGATGATGCGGGCCGGTGTGATTCACTACGTAATCGATCAACACCTTCATGCCCATCCGGTGAGCGTCGGCGACCAGCGCCTGGTATTCCTGCATCGAGCCCAGGTGGCTATCAAGGGCATAGAAATCGACGACATGGTAGCCATGGTAGTCGGAGTCCGTGTTCTTCCACACCGGGGTCAGCCAGAGCGTGTTCACACCCAGGTCGTGAAGATAGTTCAAGTGCTCGCGAATACCACGCAGATCGCCGCCATGGTAGGCCATGGGATTGTTGCGGTCGTAGACTCCGGTCGAGCCCGGTGGCCGGTCGTTCGATGGATCGCCGTCGGCGAACCGGTCTGGCATGATCAGGTAGATAACATCGTCGCGAGAAATGCCTTCGAAATGACCGCGAGAGTCACCACGGGCTAGCAGCGGTAATGTAATGGTTGTCGATCCCGCAGGAGTAATCAGTCGCAGCGGAAAGGTTCCGGGCAGCAGATCGGGGCTCAGCTTCAAATGCACAAATAGATAATGTCCGTTGGCGGACGCTTCCACTCCAAGCGGAATCACGCCCTTCGCCGGACTCTCGACGCGACCGCCACTCAGATTCTCACCGGTGAGTAGGAGCGTGAGTTCAGGCGTATAGTTCACCCACCAGTTCGGCGGCTCGAGTTTGTGAACAGTGGGGGCGTCGGAATCCGCCGCGACTGAGGATTGGGAACGGGCAGCAAGCCTGTGCGGATATACCGCGTTCAGGCATAGCGCGAGGAGAAGGAACGCGAAAGTGCGGTGGATTTTCATGACAGCTCGGGAAACCAACCCCGCCCGTTAAAGAACGGGACAACCGATCAAGGCATCGGGACGGACTAAGGATGGCGCAGAAAACGATTCAGATCGCTTCCTGCGCCTCGTATCGATCAGAACGTAAAGCGAACCGCCAACTGTAACTCCCGTGCCGAGGAAAACCGAGTGGTTGCGGTGTTGGTTATGGTCGTTACACCATTGGATCCGCTGGTATTGCCATTAAAGCTGGAATTATCGAACTGTGGATGGTTCAGCAAATTAAAGTAATCACCGCGAAATTCCAGCTTGTAGCGTTCCGCAAAAGTGAAGTCCTTCATCAGACCCGAATCCCAGGTATGAACCCCGGTCCGAATAGGGCATTTCGTCCCAGATTTCCGGGGAGCTCAAAATTTCCTGAGCAATTCGGAGAGTTAGTGTTCAACGGGCAAGAGAAATCGCCTGTAATGATGCCATGTCCACCGGTGAGCTTCACTGAAACCGGCCCCGTAACATCTGGACGGACCTGGGGTGATCCGTTCACGAATAGGTCAAAGGGAGTTCCGCTCTGCAATGTCACGATGTTATTCCATTGCCATCCCCCAAGAATGTAATCGATTGCGGGCGCCCAGTTCGAACCGTATTGCTTACCCTTCCCGAAAGGAAGTTCATAGATTGATCCGAACGAGAACGCATTGCGGATATCCTGGTCGGCATTTCCCTTATTGAGATTCAGCAATGGGTTGCCAGTTAGCGTCCACGAAAATTCGGCCGCCGCCGTCGGTGGTGCTGCCAGAGAACGCGCCATTTGAGTTATCAATCGTGTGTGACCAGGTGTAAGCGCTCCTGAAGGTCAATCCCGTAGGATAGTCGCCGCTGCAAGCTGGTTTGCAAGCCGTTATAGGTGCCGCTTCCGATGTAAGCGTACTCGTTAACACTGCCACCCAAGCCAGACCAGTGCTGTCCGGGACGGTCGGAGCAGGGCCGCCCAAGCAAAGCGGCGTGTTGTTGGCGTTGAAGGCGGTCGCCAAGTTGCTCATTTTTGTGCCAACGTACGCGATGTCAAGAGCCATGCTGGTTCCCAACTGTCTCTGGAACTGCACATTCCATTGCTGCACGTGTGAATTCTTGCTGTTTCTCGGGTAGTAGATCACGCTCACGTTCTGCGGATTGCTCACATTGACAGTGTTTACCGGAGGAGGTAGTGCGCCGGTCGCAGCGAGCCAGTTGTTATCGATGGGTGTGTACGGAGGACCACCCGGAATCTGACCACTCAACGTGATGCGCGACCCATTTGGACTCAAGGTTGCGCAATTATTGTTGGCACCCGGACATGACTCGAAACTGGAAACGCCATTGAAATCCGGATTATTGCTTAGCTGTTCGCCGACACCGCCGCGATCAAGGAAGTAAAAGATACCGTAACCACCGCGAATCACAGTCTTGCCGTTGCCGAACAAATCGTAGGCGACTCCGATCCGCGGCGCCCAGTCGTTCTTGTCTGTACTTGATCAGGCCTCTTGGCAAGCCGGCGGCCCCGGAGCTCCCGGGCGTGATCAGGATGCCATTGCAGCCGGAGGGCGTAGTCGCACAAAGTGTCGGGTTTGAGTTGTAGGATCCCAGTTCGACAGCTGGTTGTGAATCTCGTAAGGCCAAGTGTACAAATCGTAGCGGATGCCAAGGTTCAGCGTGAGGCGGTTGTTTACGCGCCAGTCGTCCTGGGCAAAGTAGCCGGTTTCCCAGCTGCGCGTTTGATATAAGCCGTTGAATTGTCCGATTTCGTAGTCCGGAAATCCGGCCAGCACCTCAGAAGCTTCATATCCTGTAAATCTTCCGGTACCGGGATAGTTTAGTCCGCCCAGAATGAAGTACCCTTTGGCGTCGTTTCCCTGCACATAGTTAAGCTCGCGCTTTCCGATGGTCCCACCGAATTTGAATACGTGGCGTCCGTGAACATACGAGAGTGAGTCCGTGAATTGATAGAGTTTTTGCGGGACGTTATATGGGCCGCCATCGCCTTGATAGTCGAGTTCAGGATTGCCGTTGCCGCCAATCAGTACCTGACCTCCCAGCAGCGGCAGTTGGGTTCGCTCCCGGGATTCCGATCGCCGCCCCAAGTCTCTGGCCTAGGTTCGGAGGGTTGTAACCATAAGTCGAACTGATATATCCAAACCGGAATTCGTTCACGATGTTCGGGCTAAAGGTGCGGGTATAGCCGACCGCCGCTCCCGCGCGCATGGTCGATGTTGTCGCCGGAACCGAATCCGGACGGACAGCAGGCGCCCAGACTATTCGTAACCGTGAAACCATCTTGCGCGATAGCTGTAGCGGAAGAAGATCTGATCTTTTTGCGTAGCGTTAAAGTCCGCGCGAATATCGAAGTCGTCGAAATTCCGGACTTGCTGGCGCTCGGTAACGTAGTTATTCTGCACAGCATTTTGCACGTTAGGTTGTGGAAACGTCTGTAGGTACTTCAAGCCCACCGGGTTCGGATTCGAGATAATGTTCGTGGCTGTCATTGTGCCAGCATTCCATCCAAACGGCAGGCAAGTTGTCGGATCCCAAATATATCCAGTGCCCGGAACAGGGCTTCCGCCTCCGGCCGGTCTGACAGAAAGCGGGTACCGTAGTCAACGTTGTGCCAAGAAATTCACTGAAGTCTCCGGTCCTCATTTTTGCCGTAGGCACAGTGTCGGTCTCGACACCATTGGGCTGGTCCTGACGTAGGCCCTGGTAATCGCCAAATGCGAACAGTTTGTTTTTCCAGATTGCGCCGCCGAGCGTACCGCCGAACTGGCCACGCCGGAACACGATTGGCCCGGTGGCGTTATAGTCGTGAGCTTCGCCGAATCCGCTGCGGCGGAATAGAAAAGCCGAACCGTGTAATGCGTTTGTTCCCGACTTCGTGCTAGTTTCAAGGATAGCTCCACCACCACGCCCGTACTCGGCAGTTGCGACGCTGGTGGTAATGCGGAATTCCTGGATTGCCTCGGCCGGCGGGAAAAAGATGATCGTGTTCACTAAGGCGTCATTGTTATCAACGCCGTCGAGGATGAAATTGTTGGCTTGGGGACGCAAACCGTTTGCCGAAAGGGCTGCTCCTCCAGTGTCGGAGTTGCGGAAAGTCTCGGAGTTTGTGCCAGAGCTGCCGCCGGAAGCATCTGTCGCCGTAGGCGCCGCGTGTTACCCCTGGAGCAAGCAACGCCAGTTGAGTAAAGTTCCGGCCGTTTAAAGGTAGCTCAGTGACTTCTCGCCCCTGAATCACTTCGCCAGTGCTCGATGTGGCAGTGTCGACAAGAGGCACATCACCCGTCACATCAATAGTCGTGCCGGCCGCACCGGCCTCCAGCTTCAGGCTAATTTCCTGAACCTGAGAAACTTCCAGAGCAAAATCGGCGGTCGCAGTCTTGAAGCCGGTGAGCGTCACCTCGATGTGGTATTTCCCGGCAGGTAAGGCGTTGAAGGTGTACTCGCCAGAGGCGCTGGTCTGGATCGTCACCACTCGCCCTGTTCCCACATTTGTTACCGCAACTGTGGCTTCCGGTACAACTGCTCCGGTGGCGTCTGTAATAGTTCCGATGAGACGGGCTGTATCCGTTTGAGCCAGCGCGAAACTGGCACAGCACACCACCAGACTGAGGACCAGAACGAATTTACTCTTCATGTTTCCTCCAATTTCGGGATATCGTCGTGGATATCGGGAGCCGTGGTTTTTTGGAGCACACTACTCTCTCGCAACAGACCCAGCATGTTGTAGTACAAAGCAGAGGCTGCCGCAGGTTTCACTAGGTTTTATACGGTTACAGTAGTAAAATGCCGCTGTTGCATCAGGATACGATCCACTGTTACGTCGGTGTTAAATGGCTGTGACACGCACTTTCGCCGCCGGGCCGGAACAATTCTTCCAACAAATAGATAACATTATTAAAAGTCATAGCCTGCGGGGCTCTGAGTCTCTCTGCAAGCTGCTGCAATACCTTGCCAAGCAAGCTCTGTATCATCCTGACGCGCCTTTGAAGGAATACCAGATTGCCACGGAAGTCTACGGGCGGCCTGCTGACTTCGACCCGCAATCCGATTCCACCATTCGGGTGCAGGCGGGACGGCTTCGGCTGAAGCTGGCGGAGTACTATGCCAGCGAGGGGGCGGCGGATCCTATCCTGGTGAAGATTCCGAAAGGAAGCTATCACCTTACCTTTGAGGCAAAGCCGGTGGGCCAGGTAACACAGTCTCCGATCGGGGCTCTCCGCGAGGTCCCCCGCAAGTTTGTGGTTGAAACCGTCCCCCCGCGGTGGCGAGTCGCAATGGGTTTGGTTTTGTTTGCTCTCGTCATCTCACTGATTGCGCTGGGAACGCTTCTTTTGAGCCGAAGGCTGTCCGGGCCCGTCATGGCATCCTCCAATTCGCGGACCGCCGGTGCTCTCGCTGCGTTTTGGAAACCCTTTACCTCTGGAATGGACGAGCCTTGGGTCATCTTCAGTAATGCCGCTTTCGTCGGACGTCCAGAGACAGGCATGCGTTACTACAACTCGCGCCAAGATTCAAAAAGCACTGTCTACGACCACTACACCGGAGTGGGTGAGGTGTTGGCTATCCATGCGCTCGATGAAGTTTTCGGAACGATGGGACAAAGGATTCGGGTAAAGCGCGGTAGTTTGTTCTCGCTCGACGATGTGAAGAACAACAACCTGATCTTTGTCGGCTCTCCCTCGGAGAATCTTTCATTGCTCGATATTCCTGGCACTCAGGAATTCGTTTTCCAAAGAGTGCTGTCAGGGCCTAGGGAGGGCGATCTTTCGATTGTCATGAAGCATCCGAAGCCAGGAGAGGCCGGTGTTTACCTCGCTAGTCCCTCCAATGCTCCGCTGACGGAAGATTATTCGGTGGTTGGGTTAGTACCGGGAATTGGATCGGGTCACTACGTGATGATTCTGGCGGGAACGACCACATTCGGCACACAAGGCGCGGTGGAATTCGCTTGCCGTCAAGAGTCAGTAGAAAAATTACTTCGTGAGATTCCGGGTGCGAGTGCCGGACAGACGAAGCCTTTCGAAGCGTTAGTCCGGGTCAAGATTGCCCGTGGCGTGCCAGTTGGGAGTGAATTGGTCGCTATCCGGGCGCGGTAATTTAAGACTCACGACTTTGCCGCGACGGCGTTGCCTGGCAGCGAACTGTCGGATGCCGCAAGCCGTAAAGATCCTCCACGCGCTGTGTAAGCACCGCTGCCAATAGGAAGAAGACTCCACCCGCCACCACGGCAGCAATCCGGTTATTGTTCAGTAGATGACCCATAACCCAGCCGAAGCCTAGCGAGGCCGTGATCTCCGGAATTACGATGAAAAAGTTGAAGATTCCCATGTAAACTCCCGTCTTACCGCGGGGCAGTGATCCGGCGAGAATCGAGTACGGCATCGAGAGCGTGCTAGCCCATGCGATTCCCACCCCAGTCATAGAGAGCAACAGCAGATACTTGCTGTGAATGACGGCGACCGAGAGCAGGCCGAGACCGCCGCACACCAGGCAAAGAGTGTGAGTTGCCTTGCGTCCATACTGCTTGGCGAGCATAGGGAGCACGAAGGAAAATCCGAAGCACACTGCGTTGTACACTCCAAAACAAATGCCCGCCCACTCCACTCCCGCAGAGTACAGCGGGGAATTCGTGTCAGTGGCGCCGAACACATTACGCGCCACGGATGTCGAGAAGTACAGGAATATGCAGAACCATGCCAGCCATGTAAAGAGTTGAACCCATGCCAGTTGCCGCATGGTACCGGGCATCTCGCGAATCGAGAGCAGGATTTCACGCGCACCTGCACCAAAGCTGGTGCGCTCGGCCTTCTGTTTCTGAAACTCCGCTAGGTTATCTGGCGGATACTCTTTCGTCGTGAAAACCGTCCAAAGCACCGTGCCGAGGAAAGTCGCAGCACCAATGTAAAACGATAGCCGCACGGTGAAAGGAATCGTTCCCGGAACTCTCGTTTCAGTGACATGAAAAACATTAGTCAACAGGAAAGGCAATGTCGAGGCAATCGCCGCGCCCAGACCGATGAAAAGGCTTTGCATGGCAAAGCCCCGATTCCGCTGAAAATCCGGCAGTAGGTCGGCCACAAAAGCACGAAAGGGTTCCATGCTGATGTTGATGCTGGCGTCGAGAACCCAGAGGAGCCCCGCAGCCATCCAGAGTGTAGAGCTGCGCGGCATCAGGGCGAGGGCTATTGAACTCAGGATGGCGCCTACTAAGAAATAAGGACGTCGACGACCCAACGGACCCCAGGTTCGGTCGCTCGCCTGGCCAATGATGGGCTGCACGATTAATCCCGTCAGCGGAGCGGCCAGCCAGAGAATCGGGATCTTGTCGGGGTGGGCGCCCAGATATTCGTAGATGGCGCTCATATTAGCCAGCTGCAGTCCCCAGCCAAACTGGATGCCGAGGAAGCCGAAGCTCATGTTCCAAATCTGCCAGAAGGTGCGTGGGGGTTTGTCCATAATCCTCCTGTCGTCACCAATTCATTTCGTTACTTCGGCAATCAGCAATCCATAGGGTTCCAGTGTGATTTCACTGCCTTTTGCCGAGGCCTCAGGCGACGCGATAAGAGTCTTCACGGCGGCCCCACCAAATCCCTGCGGTGAAAGGTCGAAGGCCGCTTTCTGCGGAACCGCCGACATGTTCAATGCCACCAGCACGGCTTTCCCTTTATAACTGCGCAGGTAGGACATCACGTTAGGGTCATCCTGATTGAGCGCTGTATAGCTGCCTTCGAGCAACGCTTCGTTTGTGTGGCGCAGCGCGAGAACTTTCTTGTAAAGATTGAGAACGGAGTTGGGATCTTTCGCCTCGCTCGCGACGTTATGAGTCTGGTAACTGGGGGGCACCGGAAGCCACGGATCCTTCTTGCTGAACCCGGCATTAGGCGCGGTATTCCACTGCATAGGCGTGCGTTCGCCATCGCGGCCTTTTTCTTGCGGCCATCCGGTGCGGCCGATAGGATCTTTTACGTCTTCTTTGCGAGTGGGATCATTGTTCTCCATCCCGATCTCTTCGCCGTAATACATGATGGGCGTACCGCGCAGTGTCAGGTAAAATGCGCCCATCAGTTTGGCGATTGCATCGTTATTCTTTCCATCTCCGTAGCGGTTGTACGACCGCACGATATCGTGATTGCTGATTACGAACACCGGCCATCCCTGCGCACCGTCAACGGCTGCAATCTGGCGGCGAAATTCAGGCGGAGAAAGTTTATTGACGGTGGTGAACATGAAGTCCATGGGCATTTGGAGCTCATTGCCGTTCTGCCCGTAGTAGCGATCGAGCTCCGCGACATTTGACGTCCAGGTTTCTCCGATAAGAACCGCATCCGATTCATCCGCCACCTTGCGCAGCTTCTGCAACTCTTCGTGAACCTCGGGGAAATTAGTGTTGTATTTGTTCTGCATGTTAGGGTCGCCCTGCTTGTTGACGCCAGGAAGGACGGGATTGTCATGCAGGTCGGGATCTTCAAACAGCGTGTCAACTGCGTCGAGACGAAACCCGGAAACGCCGCGCTTGTACCACCAGCGCGTAGTATCGAGCATCACTTTTTCAACCGCGGGATTGCGCCAGTTCAGGTCCGGTTGCTGCGCATAGAAGAAGTGGTAATAGAACTGGTTGGTGTTGGAATCGAGCGTCCATCCAGAGCCGCCGAAAATTGAGATCCAATTGTTGGGAGGCAGTCCGGGGGCTTTGCCGTCGCGCCAGATATACCAATCGCGATGCGCCGCGGTGCGGGAAGACTTGGAATCGAGAAACCATGGATGCTGGTCGGAGGTATGATTCGGTACAAAATCGAGGATGATTCGAACGCGGTGCTTTTTCCCTTCGTCAACCATGTGATCGAAGTTAGAGAGATTTCCGTACATGGGATCGATGTTCCGGTAGTCGGCAACGTCGTATCCGAAGTCAACCTGGGGCGATGGATAACAGGGGGTAATCCAGATCGCGTCGACGCCCAATTCATGCAGGTAGCTCATCTTGGAGCTGATGCCGTTGAGATCACCGACGCCGTCGTTATTGCTGTCCGCAAAACTGCGAGGATAGATTTCGTAGAACACCGCATGCTGCCACCACTGATGGCCTGCCGCGTCGGGCGGTTCAGCAACGGCGAAGAGGGAAAAAGACAACGTAAACAACAACAGTAGAACCAGGGACCGTGAGATTAGAGATGGCAGAGGCGACCGTCCAAACATAAATTTCATCCCCCGAGGAAAAGATAGAGTGGTCGCGGAAACTTAGCAAATCGCCCTGTCGCCTGATCGCTTCCCGATAGTTGAAAGCATCATCCCGTTGACCCGATGTGTCGGGCCCGACTCTAGGTTGAGAAGCGACCATCGCGGGTAGCACTCACGAGCGTTTCAATGTTAAGATTGATTTTCGCTCAGCGCACAGGTTTGTTGAGTTTTTGTGTGCATTTTGTGCGAGATGCCGGAAAGCCCTGTCCAGCAAGGTTTTCGGCAAGACAAGAGTGGGGACGTAGTTCAGTTGGTTAGAACGCTGCCCTGTCACGGCAGAGGCCGCGGGTTCGAGTCCCGTCGTCCCCGCCAATTCTTTTCAAGCACTTGCAAGGAATTGGCAACTTGCGTCATGGTCCAATTTGGTCCAGTTAGGCTCAGTGCTTCTCCCTTGTTGAGCACCATCCGAACCAGTCTGCTTTGTGCCGAGCCTCTTGTTCGGCATTCCCGCCTGAGCGTAAAGATCCAGCGTAATGCGACTGTTCGCATGACGTAGGAGCTCCTGTACCACCTTCACTTCCTCGTTGTTCTGAGTGAGCAAAGTTGTGTACGTGTGACGGAAGGTGTGGAACCCAACCCGCTTTTGGATCTTCGCCGCCTTCACTGCCGGTCGCCCGTATCGTCGCCAGAGAGTTTCTGGCCACAGCGGTTGCTTGCCTTTCATTGTCGGCGAGGCAAACACCCAGTCTGTTTCGCGATTGTACGGAGCAGCCAGCCTCAGCTTGAGCAGAGACTCGGCCAAAGCAGCGTCGAGCGGTACATCCTTTGCGGAAGCTTCCGTCTTCGGAGCGCCCTGGACCATCATCACGACCGAACGGCGAACATGGATTACGAGACTCTCGAAGTCCACATCCTCCCATTGCAAGCCGATCAATTCTCCACGTCGCAAACCGGTGAAAGCGTCCAGTTCTGCCGCCGTTCGAAGAGGTTCTGGCAATTCTTTGAGCAGTGCCATGATCTCGTCGGGCGTCAGGACATCCGGCGTCCTCATACGCTTCGCACTTTGACGTACGCTCTTGATCGGGTTTCGTTCCGTCCACTCCCACCGGATTGCGTGAGAAAACAAGGCGCTCATCAGATTCCTGATTTTGGCCCTGCTCCCACGTGCCAACGGCATTGTTTTCGACCACGCTTCGACATCCACCGCTTTCACCTCGGAAAGACGGTATGACCGCCAGCGCGGAAGAACCCACTTTTTCAAGTAAATGTCGTAGGCATACTGCGTGGAGTAGGACTTGTGATGCTCGTCTGAGCTTCCAGTTGCTGGCTTCTGCTTGGAAAAAATGTCCGGCAGTTCGTGCTCCTGGTAGTGCTTGACGAGAGTCTCGACGCTCACGTTCTTGAGCAATTGTTGCGGGGTTTGTCGGTTGATCGTTAGACGGATTGCATCGACAGCGGACTGCGCTGCCGATTCGGTTGGAAATTCTTCCAAAGTCCCGACGACGATGTTCTTTCGACAGACCGAACCGTCGATTTCAACTTCTCTCCATCGGAATTCCCAAACCTTTCCTTTCCTGCGATCCGCCAGTTTCAGGCTACCGTGCTGATGACTCGTGCGCCTCATCAATCCTCCTTTGTGTGAGGCGACACGGATGGCTGCCTCAGCTTAGCGCAAGTGGAGTGGCGGGTCGACAATGAATCTCTGTGGAAGACCGCGGCTTAGCCGGCCTTCTTCGTTCTCAGCCAAATCTCCAGATCGGAGGCGCGGAACCGCCATAGTTTGCCGACCTGGATTCCGTCAATCTGGCGATTGCGAGCCATGCGCTGCAGCGTTTTTGGGTGAATGCGGAGCAACGCTGCCGCTTCATCGCTGTCCAAGAGTGGCTCGAAGACGAATTCATGCCTTGGTCGGGACTGGCTGGGAGAGGGAGCGAACCTCGATGGCTGGGAAGCGGACATGATGAACTCCTAGAAAGGTCGACAAAACGACTTGGTTTGGCCACTCTTCCGATTTTCCGCAAACGCAGATTTAGTTTCAGTCAAGTGGCCTGATCGCTCGGTTGTTAAACTCCGTGCAAGATCGGTCGTAGTAAGCAATTTGATTCAGTCTTACCGCCGTGTCCAATGAATTCTCGGGAGTCTGTTATTCCTCCCAGGAATAACAGACAGCACGAGACCGATCCGTTTTGTTCCAATTCTTCGCGAATGAGTTGATTAGCTAGCACGAGCATATTGAAATAGCGAGACTTGCAGATAATGACGATCATCTACAAAAGCGCCAGACTATCCTTCACGTAGCGAGGCTACTGGCCATGTCGTCTTGCTGGTAAATCCGTCGCTGCGGTTGTCCGGAAGGTGTGTGAGTAATCGAAAAGGTTAGCGAAGTCATGCTGGCTATGTCCTTTGTCGCGAATCGGGTGGAGACTTTCACGCGGCATCGACAACAAATTCACTAACCGAAGGGCTCTCACTTTCCCTTAAATATTCCTCCTAGGAATAACAGACTCCCGAAAATTCATTGGACACCGTCGTCGAGTGGAGTTAGCTTTGCGCCGCTAGCATCCGTTTTGGGCTACTCCGCCCGGAGGCGTATATGGCATCACGCTCGTCGCAAGTCAGTGTTTCCCGAGCGGAGATCGAAGTTGGCCGCAACCCCCCTCGCTCTGTCAGGTGCAAGCGCACCAAGAAGAGTCCCGTCGCGGTACGGCATCTCCATCCGAATTTAGGTACGGATGGAGCGGTCCGCTGCGCCGGGCTCCGAGCCTCCTCTGCGCTACGCATACAGATCACATTCAGCTCGACATTCCCTGGCGTACACGGGTACCTCTGGCGAGTCGACTCGTTTCCGATAGAGCCGAAGGGAAGTCTAGGTAAGCCGCTCGCTTTCGCCGGCGGAATTTATCCTACTTGCACCGACTGCAATTGGGTTTTCCGGCTCAGGGAAGTCGCGAATTGCAAGAACGATCCGGCGTATCACGTGACGGTCGAATATCGCGGCGATTCCACCTGGGATTCCGAGGACTTCCGGCTCGACGTTCTATCCTCGGATGCCATCCTTTCGTCTCGCATATTCACAGGGCGAAAGCATCCCGCTAGCCCCACAAATTCGAACACGATTGGTTATGGATTCTGCAGGAGCTTGCTCTTGGAAAGGACGCCGCGAAACTCACCCGAAAGCTAACTTCGCGCCGCATGACAAACGGAACTCCCTGTACCACTCACAGAACAACGGACGTTGCATCGGCCAGACTCAGCTCGGTAAAAGCATTTCGATAGACGACGTTGTCATACTCCTTGAAGGTCGGCGTTGCCTTGAGATTCCATTGGCACTCTGCCATGCTCGTGCGCGGGAACCCACAGCTTATCGGCGGGCGGTGCGGGGCATTAATCTGCGTTCAATTTCGAGCCAGAGCAAAACGGTGCTTCGCACCGGGAGAATTTTGACACTCCACCCCTTCGAGGGTGCTGCAGAGCGTTGCGGGGCGCTCCAGAGCGACCGTTTCCGAATGAATGACTTGCGGCTTTGAAGGCGCTGTAGAGCGCCTGAGTTGTACTTTGCGAAAAGAGGTAACTATGTCTGAAGAAATCATATCTGTAAAGAAGAATGGAGCGCAGAATTTCCGGGTTCATACTGCCAGCACGAAGGTGACTCAATCGGAGTTGAACGAGCTCGAACGCGCGGCTACAGAGCGCGGCGTCCGGCTTGGCGAATGGATCCGCGAGGTGCTCTTTCGAGAGCTTCGTGGCAGCGACCTGATGAATTCCGGTAGCCACATCAACTACGGATATCCTCTCCTTGCGGAGGTAATTGGGATGCGAGTTTTCCTGAACCACGTGCTTTCCACCATGTCACGCGGGGAGTGGCTGGACGCTCAGCAATTCGAGGAAATTCTGCGACAGGTAAAGGCAAAGAAACATGGATGGGCTAAAGACCTTTTGGCCGAGCGACCACCACATACGCACGGCTAAAACGACTCGCGACCATTCCTGGATGCGCGAGCATAGCCGGGGCGCGGTCTGTGTCAAGGCTCTGCGACCGCTATGCGGCGGACCTTGTCCGGCCTTGACACAAACCGCTCGGACCTCGGCTTTCTGTCTCCGACTATCCGGGAATGGGGGCATGAGATGAAGGCCAAGAGCACCCCGGGTGGTACTTCAGCGTCCGCCGAAGTGGAGCTAACAAAATCGCCAGTTAGGTGCGTGCGAACGTACTTCGTGCTAGCCGACGTTCCGTGCGAACAGAGGCTGCTGCCGTGTGATTAGCACGCGGCCGAATGGGTGATCCAGTAGAGCTACTTTTTATCGATAATGTTAAACTCTGAGCTTCCAACATTCTGTTTTTACTTGACACTCTCTATCAAGAAGCTCTATCGTCCGTCAGACTTACTTAATCTTACTAAGCTACTTTTCGTGGCTATCAACTCAAAGATAGCGACAAAGTACATTTTGCCCTAAGGATGAGTGCATCACGAGGGAGCTCATTCGGCGGGAAGCTTTGGGGAATCTGTCGCATTTCCCTACAACTTGGAATCGTAGTACGTGCTGTTTGTTTCTGAAATTCCGTCTGTTCGTCCGGATTCGGAGGCAGGCTGGAGACGACTCATGCGCTCCTCGCGATCCATATCAGCGCCATTTTCTGCGCTATTCCTCGGTTTCTCGTTGTTCGCTCTTTCCTCCAGCGCTTTTGCCGCTCCAAGTATCACGAGCCTCTCGCCAACAACAGGTGCGGTCGGAGCCTCGGTGACAATCACCGGTACAAATTTCGGTTCGACGCAAGGCACCAGCACCCTGAAGTTCAACACTACCGCGGTGACGGCGACTAGTTGGAGTGCGACGAGCATCGTCGCCAATGTACCCACCGGAGCGACCACGGGGAACGTGGTTGTGACCGTCTCTGGGACGGCTAGCAATGGTAAAAGTTTTACAGTAGTTTCCGCTCCCAGCATTACGAGCCTCTCGCCGACTTCGGGTGCAGTTGGAGCTCCGGTTACGGTCACTGGGACAAATTTTGGATCGACTCAAGGGAGCAGCACGGTCAAGTTCAACGGAACCGCGGGGACGCCCACCAGTTGGACCGCCACGAGTATCAAAGTGCCTGTGCCGACCGGCGCTACAACGGGGAACATTGTGGTCTTTGCCAGCGGTGTAAACAGCAACGGCGAGAGCTTCACGGTTGTCCCCACGCCGAATATCACCAGTTTGTCTCCAACGTCGGGAGCGGTTGGGGCTTCGGTCACGATCACCGGTACAAATTTCGGTTCAGCTCAAGGCACCAGCACGCTCAAGTTCAACACTACCGCGGTGACGGCGACTAGTTGGACCGCGACGAGCATCGTTGCCACTGTGCCGACCGGCGCTACAACGGGAAACGTGGTTGTCACGGTGTCCGGCGTGGCCAGCAATGGCCAAAGCTTTACGGTGGTTTCGGCTCCGAGTATCACCAGTCCTTCGCCAACTTCGGGTGCGGTTGGAACACCGGTCACTGTCACGGGAACAAACTTCGGATCGACTCAAGGGAGCAGCACGTCAAGTTCAACGGAACTGCGAGGACACCCACAAGTTGGACCGCCACGAGTATCAAGGTGGCGGTGCCGACCGGCGCTACAACAGGGAATGTTGTGGTCTTTGCCAGCGGTGTAAACAGCAACGGCCAGAGCTTCACAGTCCTCGCAACGCCGAGTATCACGAGCCTGTCGCCAACAACAGGAGCGGTTGGAGCCTCGGTGACAATCACCGGTACAAATTTCGGTTCGGCTCAGGGCACCAGCACACTCAAGTTCAACACTACCGCGGTGACGGCGACAAGTTGGACCGCGACGAGTATCGTTGCCGCTGTGCCCACAGGAGCGACCACGGGAAACGTGGTCGTCACGGTGTCCGGCGTGGCCAGCAATGGCCAAAGCTTTACGGTGGTTTCGGCTCCGAGTATCACGAGTCTTTCGCCGACTTCGGGCGTGGTTGGAACACCGGTCACCGTCACCGGGAACAAACTTCAGATCGTCAAGGGAGCAGTACCGTCAACTTCAATGGAGCGACGGGGGCGCCGACGAGTTGGACCGCGACTAGCATCAGTGTGCATGTGCCATCCGGTGCTACGACAGGAAATGTTGTGGTCCATGCGAGTAGCATCAACAGCAACGGAAAGAGTTTCACGGTCATACCGTCCCCAACAATTACGAGCTTGTCTCCGGTTTCGGGAGCGCCTGGAGTCCCGGTGACCATCACTGGGACAAATTTTGATCGACTCAAGGGAGCAGCACAGTCGAAGTCAATGGAACCGCGGCAACGGCAACGAGTTGGGGGTAATCGAGCATCACGACAACGGTGCCGAACGGGGCGACGAGCGGAAATGTTGTCGTTACTGTTTCTGGAGCGGCCAGCAATGGTATGAGTTTTGCCATCCCGACCCTCGCCTCAATTTCCGTCTCCCCTTCGACCGTTTCACTACCCATAAGGGCCACACAGCAGTTCACGGCAACAGGGAACTATTCAGACGGGAGCCAAGCGAATATAACTTCCACCGCATTGTGGAGTTCACCGACGCGACGGTTGTAACAGTATCAGCGGCTGGCATCGCAACCGGAGTTACGACAGGATCGGCGAGTATTCAGGCAGCTGTTGGATCGGTCATGAGCTCGTCATCGCTCACGGGTACGCCGTCAAGGTTTCGCTTAACAGGAAATCTCATTTCTCCGCGAGCCTCGGGCACCGCGACTCTTTTTGCAAACAGGAATAGTCCTGATTACCGGAGGCGATGCCGGAGCAGGCGTGCTTCTGTCGCCGTCTGAGCTGTACAACCAGGTGACCGGCAATTTTACCGCGACCGGCCAGCTCGAAACTCCCCGTGACTCACCCACTGCGACGCTCCTTCAAAACGAGCAAGTCCTGATCGTGAGCGAGCAATCGCAGCAACAAAACGGTTCTTACACGGAGGAGGCGACTTCAGAGTTGTACGATCCATCATCGGGTTCTTTTTTTTACTCGGGGACCCTAAATTTGGGGAGGGAAGGCCATACCGCGACCCTTCTGCAAAATGGCCAGATCCTTGTAACCGGTGGCAACACCGCTAACTCCGGAATCACCGCAACTGCCGAGCTATACGATCCTACATCTGAGATGTTTACATTCACGAGCAACCTCAATACGGCACAGAGAGAATCACACGGCTACTCTTTTGAACGATGGTACAGTGCTGATCACAGGCGGTAGCAGTTCGAGTGTCACCGCCCTGGCGAGCAGTGAGATCTACAACCCTTCCACCGGAATTTTTTCTGTCGCCGGCAACCTGGCCACTGCACGGCAATCGCAGTCCGCGGTATTGCTAAACAACGGCAATGTTTTCATCGCTATGGGAATGGACAAATCCTTTAACAACGTGGCGACGGTCAAGTCATAAATTCCAACCGACCACGAAGGCATTTACTGTGATTGGGAGCCTTACATATCCACGATCCGAGGCCGCCGCCACGAGCCTCGGAAGCGAGCAGGTTCTGATCACTGGTGGAGCGACTGAGAACAATGTACTGATACCGCAGGCTGAACTTTACAACTCATCAGCGGAACATTATCCATCGCAGGCAATCTGAACATCCCGCGATGGTTGCCTTTGGCCACATTGCTCTCCGACGGTACTGTTTTGATTGCTGGAGATTGGTTTGCACAGATTCACCGGCGGAAATTTACAAGCCAACGGTGTAGCAAAAAAAAAAAAAAAAAAAAAAAAAAAAAAAAAAAAAAAAAAAAAAAAAAAAAAAAAAAAAAAAAAAAAAAAAAAAAAAAAAAAAAAAAAAAAAAAAAAAAAAAAAAAAAAAAAAAAAAAAAAAAAAAAAAAAAAAAAAAAAAAAAAAAAAAAAAAAAAAAAAAAAAAAAAAAAAAAAAAAAAAAAAAAAAAAAAAAAAAAAAAAAAAAAAAAAAAAAAAAAAAAAAAAAAAAAAAAAAAAAAAAAAAAAAAAAAAAAAAAAAAAAAAAAAAAAAAAAAAAAAAAAAAAAAAAAAAAAAAAAAAAAAAAAAAAAAAAAAAAAAAAAAAAAAAAAAAAAAAAAAAAAAAAAAAAAAAAAAAAAAAAAAAAAAAAAAAAAAAAAAAAAAAAAAAAAAAAAAAAAAAAAAAAAAAAAAAAAAAAAAAAAAAAAAAAAAAAAAAAAAAAAAAAAAAAAAAAAAAAAAAAAAAAAAAAAAAAAAAAAAAAAAAAAAAAAAAAAAAAAAAAAAAAAAAAAAAAAAAAAAAAAAAAAAAAAAAAAAAAAAAAAAAAAAAAAAAAAAAAAAAAAAAAAAAAAAAAAAAAAAAAAAAAAAAAAAAAAAAAAAAAAAAAAAAAAAAAAAAAAAAAAAAAAAAAAAAAAAAAAAAAAAAAAAAAAAAAAAAAAAAAAAAAAAAAAAAAAAAAAAAAAAAAAAAAAAAAAAAAAAAAAAAAAAAAAAAAAAAAAAAAAAAAAAAAAAAAAAAAAAAAAAAAAAAAAAAAAAAAAAAAAAAAAAAAAAAAAAAAAAAAAAAAAAAAAAAAAAAAAAAAAAAAAAAAAAAAAAAAAAAAAAAAAAAAAAAAAAAAAAAAAAAAAAAAAAAAAAAAAAAAAAAAAAAAAAAAAAAAAAAAAAAAAAAAAAAAAAAAAAAAAAAAAAAAAAAAAAAAAAAAAAAAAAAAAAAAAAAAAAAAAAAAAAAAAAAAAAAAAAAAAAAAAAAAAAAAAAAAAAAAAAAAAAAAAAAAAAAAAAAAAAAAAAAAAAAAAAAAAAAAAAAAAAAAAAAAAAAAAAAAAAAAAAAAAAAAAAAAAAAAAAAAAAAAAAAAAAAAAAAAAAAAAAAAAAAAAAAAAAAAAAAAAAAAAAAAAAAAAAAAAAAAAAAAAAAAAAAAAAAAAAAAAAAAAAAAAAAAAAAAAAAAAAAAAAAAAAAAAAAAAAAAAAAAAAAAAAAAAAAAAAAAAAAAAAAAAAAAAAAAAAAAAAAAAAAAAAAAAAAAAAAAAAAAAAAAAAAAAAAAAAAAAAAAAAAAAAAAAAAAAAAAAAAAAAAAAAAAAAAAAAAAAAAAAAAAAAAAAAAAAAAAAAAAAAAAAAAAAAAAAAAAAAAAAAAAAAAAAAAAAAAAAAAAAAAAAAAAAAAAAAAAAAAAAAAAAAAAAAAAAAAAAAAAAAAAAAAAAAAAAAAAAAAAAAAAAAAAAAAAAAAAAAAAAAAAAAAAAAAAAAAAAAAAAAAAAAAAAAAAAAAAAAAAAAAAAAAAAAAAAAAAAAAAAAAAAAAAAAAAAAAAAAAAAAAAAAAAAAAAAAAAAAAAAAAAAAAAAAAAAAAAAAAAAAAAAAAAAAAAAAAAAAAAAAAAAAAAAAAAAAAAAAAAAAAAAAAAAAAAAAAAAAAAAAAAAAAAAAAAAAAAAAAAAAAAAAAAAAAAAAAAAAAAAAAAAAAAAAAAAAAAAAAAAAAAAAAAAAAAAAAAAAAAAAAAAAAAAAAAAAAAAAAAAAAAAAAAAAAAAAAAAAAAAAAAAAAAAAAAACCCTTGCGATCCGATACCACCATACGCATCGAGAATTTGTGACTTCGCCGGAGTCTCTCGCTCCACGACGTGAACCACTACCTGATGGGATGTGATGAACAGAATCAGACGGTGGGGGGCCGTACACTTGGATCACTTCCGATGCACGAACGAGAAAAACGATTACACATGAATTCCGGTGGAATTGCCTTACATCACGTTCAGGATGTAGACAGGTTGCGATCTGTATCCCGCCGCACTGGAATATGCCGATAGCGGAACGTTGAAAGGAAGAAAGGAGCTATGCGCTGCGCCAAATCCCCGTAATAGTTATTGGTAACAAGGCAAACTAACACGGACGAGGCATGGCACGATCTGCTCCATCTCTCCCGGAAACCGCAGCCGCTTCGTCTTCCGCCCGTAATTCTCGAACCCGGCCTTCGTCGCCAGAGTTTGTTGTCGCACAATTTGCCATTCAGCCCGACAACGGTTTCCTTTGGGCAATCTCCAACAATTGCGCTCGGAGAAAGCGGCGTCGCTTTTGCTACCAACGGTACGGATACCGTCAACGGCCCGGTCGTTGCCTCTTTCAACGTCACCTCCGGTTCGGTCAACTGGAGCTACCAGGCGGGAACCCAGAGCGTCCTGTCCATTATCTCGGCGAATTCCGATAGTGTCTGGCAATCAATGACTCGCAGAACGGCGTCATTCAACTCAATACCAGTGGGAACGCGACGCAAATAACTGGGACTCTCGGAAGCGTTCCCAACTATCCTGGGGAGGAGGCTGGTGTGTCTCGGGGACCCAGGCAGCCTCCGAACTTGTGCTGCCATTAGAGCCTGACCCTGCTGACCTCTGGGCAACCCCGAACGGTAACCCTTCGGGAAACGGAGGACCGGACGGGCTATGCCCCTGTTTGTCACAGGTTTTCGTGATCGGAGATGTTGACCGGAAGTCTCGCAATACGTCCGCTCGACTTCCGCAGGAGAATCACCTACAGAGCCAAAGCCCAGATACAACCGGAACTATCCATACCCCGATATGTGACTTGACATCAGCAAGTTGCATGACAATTGCGGAACGCAATCCACGTATCTTCTCATCGTCGGTGATCAAGGCAGAAACAACGGTCCAGGCCATGATTGCGATGTGGATGCTCCTTCGGACTAGCTGCGCAGCAGCAGGCTAACAACCTGAATTCGCAAGGTAATCGAATAATTGCCTCCGGCAGAATACGGTTCAGGATTTTAATTCTGCGCTCACGACATGGGCTGATTGACGGAGGCGTAATCTACTTCGGGCACGCTGGTCGCGTTGAGGATGAGGACAAGTATATACCGTGCCCTATTCGTTGGGCAAGATCCGGACACCAACGACAACCTTTACAGCGGAAACGTTAATGTGCTCTCAAATGCACAACTCGGATCAAATGCGGCAATCACGCTGAACGCGTGTGATACAGGTATAACCGAACCGGGCCAAGGACCTCCCATCGCCCAAGTGATTTCAAATCAACTGGGTAGAGGCGTCTCTGGCTACGCAGTTGGAATGTATTTCAGTTCGTATAATCCTGCCAGTGATCCATCACGAACTGGCGCCGGGAAAGATCCACCTTCCGACCTCCCTGTCTATATGGTCCCCGAGGGCCCACCTGGAAACAAGCCCTCGCCAATACCATTCGTGCCAAATTGACCTATCGGGAGAAGAAATATGAAAAAGTCATTGCAGCTCGCTGTTGCCGTTGCGGTCATAATCTTTTTGGGATCTATGAACGCAACGCAACGATGTGCCAAAAGATGTCGTGGACAAATTCGTCAAAATGGATGTGGAAGGCGAGCGACTTACGCCGGAAGGATGGCACATCAAGCTGATGCTCTCTTCGTAGGTCCAGCCGGAGCAAACCACAACAGCCAGCAGTTACACCTGGTCATCACTTCACACTACGCTGTTAGCGGTGCGCCGGAAAAAGCGACTACATCCCCGAATTCTACGTCGGCTATGAAGAAGTGGAACTCATCGAGACTGCTTCGCTACGCTTTGCGCCGTCGAACGCAAGGATTGAAACACGATCTTTCGACAAATACACTACTGTCGTAGGCGATGCATCTTCTAAATGGAGAATCGATGGAACCCAGCCACTAGCGATGCACCTGACAGCAACAGCAGCCATACACTACGTGACTCAAAAGCGTGCTGAGACCACCGATCCCATAATTCAGAAAAACGCCGATCTGACCCTAAAAAAGCTGGTGCCTTATCGTTAGGGTGACAATTGGTTCAACAAATCGCAGGACAAACCGCAAAACCAGATCGCCTAGTGACTCTTACCCTGCCCTAAGAGGTACCGCTCGACGTTTCGAATGTCGTTGTCTAATTTTGTCGATTCTGCATTCGCGGATCCGCCGCCCCGCGTTGTTCAGCGAATCCAATGCGGAATGAAAATCGTTCATGTGCGAGTAAAGAGAGGCCAACGCGCGATAGGGCAGAGCCGGACTGTAGTCCGGCGCATCGGATTTGAGCTGAAGTGCTTTGCGCAATACCGCCTCACCGAGTGCGAACTGCTGACGTTTCTCCTCAGGTGATTGAGTGATATCGGTGACACGCTCGTAGCACGATCTTTGGTACAGAAGAGGCCGCGGGTCATCACCAAAAAGTGCGGCGGCGTTCTGGTAACGTGACAGAGCTTGGCTATAGTAGCCCATCTTCTCTGCTTTGATGCGCCAACCTCGCGACCAAAATGATGTTGCCCATACCAATCATCACCATTCGGTAGTCGGGATCAGTTTGAGGAAACATGGCCCGCAATCAAAATCGTCCATCACGCCGCATAGACTTCTTCGGACTTGCCCCATAAACCATTACGTTCATGGATCAGCGAATCGTGATATTGTGGGGCGGCGGTGGCAAGTTCTTGTGCATCCATTTCCGCTTGAGCTTCGTACGTTTCTGCAAGTCTCCCTAAGTCGCGCGCGTCAGAAGGAGCAAAGCCCGAGGGAACTTGGACGCAAGTTCGAAATACTTAACAGCACTCTAGATCTGCTTCCTTCTTTCCGCCAAGGCACCGAAGCAAATCGATACGGCACTCAACTGGGAAGCCCGAGCGTAGTAGCCATCGCCTAAAGCCTCATAGACCGGCGTGAGGATGAGCCGCTTGTCACCGGCAATCCTGCGTTGGCTGGCTTCGCTGACCTGCAATGCGTGATTCAGATGGGTGAGCGCCTTGTCAGCCTCAGGCGGACTCAGACGGAGATACGCCAATCCCAGCGAGGTGAGGGCGTACGTGTCATCAGGATTGGTTTCCACTGCGCTCATCCATAAACTCAAGTCCGGCTGTGGATGATTATTTAGCAAAGTGGTCTTGCCACACCAAACTTCGGTGCGGCTATAGGACCACGCGGTATAGACACCGATGATTAGCACGAGCCCGCCGCACACAGCCAACTGACTCCGTCGGGAAGTACACAGCCATGCGGCAAGGGCGAGCACACACAAAACCGCGCCGACCGTAGGAACAAACAGGTAGCGGTCAGCCATCTTTGTGCTCGTAGGCACCAAGTTCGAGACTGGGAGCAGGGCGATCGTGTACCAGAAAATACCGAAAGCAATCAGCCGACGGTAGCGGTTCGGCGACCCGGCCAGGCGCATTGCAGTCCAGAGCGCCGCGCAGATCAGCACCGCCCCGAGCAGTCCTCTTATACTCACGTACGGATATTCGCTCCACGTGTAGGACGCACTCATGTGGATTGGCACGAAGGTCTTCCCTAGGTAGGCGAGCATGGCATCAAACGTCAGATTAAGCGTAGGCAGAAGCGCCAAACCTCCCTTAATCGCTCCTACTTGCTCTTGTGCCCAGAACGTCCACGCAGAGCCAGCGCCGAATACCACGCTGAGAATGACAAACGGCGGACCCAGCACACGTATTCCGAGCGAGCTTCCCTCGCGGAATCGTGCCAATTCAGCCGTCGATGGAGCCATTGTCGCCATGAGCAACAACAAGCCAATCGGCACAAACACCAACCAACCGCCGCGCATCTGGTCTCTTCCAAGTAGACTGCGGAAGACAACCGTGGCAACAGTACCAATCAGCAGAAAGATGGCTGTCAATGAGAGCGTGCGAGTCAGCAGCGGTTGGCTGTGCCTCTGTGTCCAACGCCATTTCGTGATGCCGTCGTGGGCGCCGGAACAAAACTCATAGGCTACGAACAACGCTGGAAGGATCACGGCGATCGGCTTTGCGAGAACTGCCACTAGAACAAGGAGAACGGCAATTCCGTATCGTAATCTCCATTGGTTCTGCGTAACAGAGGCCCGAGCCCAGAGCCATGCGAGAAGTGACACCAGAATCAGGAGTAGCGACACTAGATCTTTCCGCGCGGAAAGCCAAGCTACGACTTCGGTGTGAATCGGATGAACTGCATAGAGTAGGGAGCCCAGCACAGCCAGGATCGCAGGAATGCCCAATCGGCGAAACAGCGTGATCAGCAGAGAGGCCGCGATTATGTAATAGAACAAATGCGCGATGCGAAATGGTACCGCATCGAAGGTTCCGCTGTTGTTCTCAAATAACGAATCAAAGAGCCAGGTTGTGGTCGTGACAGGATGAAAGTTCGCGAAATACGGTTCATTCCAAACCGAACCCAAACCGGAGAATGCGACCTTGGTATGGACGTAAGGGCTGTGGACTAGGTAGACAGGATCTTCGTAGTCAAGTGGTGGGACTCGGACCGTCTGCCAATAGATTGCGACAACGCACATTGCGATGAGCGCTACACCGCCGACTGTGAGGTAGCAAGATTGCTCGCCAGGCCAACGAAGCTGGCTTGCAACGTTGTCGCGATCTTTCGACAGCTCAACTACCCGAACCGACCGACTCTTCACAAATTCGCGGCGTCGTTTTCGGTTCATCGAGAGAGGCAGATTTTATATGCCAAGGGAGGACGAAGCAAGTTGCGGCATGTGTCCGATTCGCTTGAGCCATGTCAGAACTCGTGGTCCATTAACAGTCCACGAACTATTTCCGAGGGTCCTTAAAACGTTTCTGTAGCGCCATCCGTGCCGCGTGTTTTCAGTTAGTTACGGTTGAAGATTTCACTGTCACGGCAGAGGCCGCGGGTTCGAGTCCCGTCGTCCCCGCCAATTCTTTCAAGCACGGCAAGGAATTGGCAACTTGTGTCATGATCCAATTTGTTGCAGTTAGGTCAGTGCTTCTCCCTCGTTAAGGTTCATCCGAACCATGTACGCGAGTCGATTGTTCGGGTACCCGTCTGAGCATAAAGATCCGGATCTCCTTTTTTACGCGACGATTGAGCCTTGACATAATATATGTGCGGTGATACATATGTAGCGTTATGCATGTAGAAATGCTCCAAATCCTGGGGGATCCGAGTCGCCTCCGCATCGTGGAAATCTTGCGGACCGGCGAGCATTCGGTCAATGACATCGTCGAGAACTTCGAGATTGACCAATCCGGCGTATCGCGGCACCTCCGCATTCTGATGGAAGCTGGCTTCGTGCGCGTCCGCCCCGAGGGACAGAAGCGCTTCTACTCACTTTGCCCCGACCCCTTCAGAGATCTGGACGCCTGGGTAAGCCAGTATCGGCAACTGTGGGAAGGCCGTCTCGACAAGTTCGGCGAAGCCCTGACGCGCAAAAGTGACGCTAGAAAGCCTGGCCTTAGAACAAAAAAACATCACGCAGAGAACATCAGGAGATAACGTCATGAGCGGAAAAGCGAATAACCGGCCCGATCACAAGATCGTCATCGAGCGCACTTACGCGGCATCGATCGAGGATGTCTGGGAGCTTTGGACGACTAAAGGGGGTATCGAATCATGGTGGGGTCCCGAAGGCTTCTCCGTAGAGGTTCACGAGCTCGATCTGAGGGCCGGTGGCCAGATGGTATATGCAATGACGGCGGTCGATCCACCGCAGGTTGAGTTCATGAAGAAGGCGGGGATGCCTCTGACGACCGAAGCAAGGATGATTTATACCGAGATCGTTCTGGGTAAGACGATCGCCTACACTCACCGAGTAGATTTCGTTCCGGGCGTTGAGCCATACGACGCAGGGAATAAGGTGGAGTTCTTTGCGGTGGGCGGCAACGTGCGCATGGTCCTGTCGCTTGACCCGATGCATAGCGATGAGTGGACGCAACGCTCAGTGATGGGCATGGAGAGCCAACTTGGAAAGCTCGGCAGAGTCATTGCTAGCCGAGGCGGGAAATAGGCGGTCGCCGGCTGTTTCCGACGGGGATGTAAGGGTGCTGCGTAGCCATTGATCCAGGAAGCAGAAAGTGGAGCGACGATGAAGGCGGAATTCCTGCGATTCAACGGCGGTGTCGAGCGCGATCCAGCCATTGATGAGTGGATGAGAGACCATCTAGGTGAATTAGGCGTAATTGCGCAGCAGTGGTTTGAGGTGATGCGAAAATGTGGGGACGAAGTCCGGGAGCTTCTGCATGACGGCTGTCCGGTTGCATGTTTGGGAGATGCGCCCTTCGGGTATGTCAATGCATTCACTTCGCATGTCAACGTGGGGTTCTTTCACGGCGCCGCGCTGCCGGATCCAGCACGCTTGCTGCAAGGCACTGGAAAGTTCATGCGCCACGTGAAGCTGAGACCTGAAACGGCCACGAACGCCGCGGCCCTAAACAGGCTCATCGATGCGGCGTACGCGGATATAAAGGCGCGGGTCGAACACGGCTAGTTCAGAGAAACGCGTCGCGTCCCCTCGCGAGAGGGTTAGCGCTCCGCTTCGCCTTCGCCGAGCCGGAGCAGTGGGGACTCAGATCGGCAACAGACGCCATACCGTTGCCAAAGCTGGAACCAAGGGCTATGCGCGAGCATTTCGTCGTGCCGGCGATTCGCGGCAGAGATGTCGCTCGCGCTAAGAGGCCTGATATCCGGCGCTTCGAACATCTCCTGTAGCTGCTCGATCTCGTCAATGATGCGTTCAGCGTCCATATTGCGTCAATCTTGCAGCAGAATTAGCAAGCGGTCAAATGCCTAGGGTGCCGTCGTGACGCCTCGTTTTGTGACCAGATAAACCGCGAAGCTGCCCAACCAATGACCGCCTTCGTAATGCTCGCCTGTCACCGCAGCTAACCCAGCCCGCCTATGCGCCTGGGCAGTCGCGGTGATCGAAGGCAGCCGCTTGTCGCTTTTCGGCAACCCAGCAGCGATTCCCTCCAGCATCCATGCCCGGCTGAGATTGAGTCCATCCAAATGTGCCAGCTTTGGATCACTTGGATCAGGCGACACAACGGGCTGCAACCATTTGTCGCTGCCGGACTTGGAAATTTGTGGCATAAACGTTCGGAGCCAGCTCGCAAACTCCTGGCTGGGCAACACACGGCGCATCAGATCCGCTTCGCCGACGCACGGTGAAAGAAAATCCTCCCCTGAAGGCTCATACGCCAAGGGACAATTCTTATCCGTCAGAAAGAATTGTTTGGCTTTGGTGACGACTAATTCGACAAATTTCCGGTCGTCATTGGCGCGCGCATAGTCGAGCATCAGGCCGAGCGGGAAAGCGGTCTGGTCGTGTTCGCCGATCCGCACAGGGTGAGACAGTTTCGGCAGCCAGTTGCCCAGTCGTTCCAGTACGACGGTCTCAAGCGGACGCAGATTTGCCACCATCTCTTTGCCTTGCGGATCGTCCCATTCGCGTAATTCCGCAACCAATTGAAGCAGCCATGCCAGCCCATAAGGGCGCTCAAAACTAGCTCGTCCTTCTCCCCGAAGATATGCCGCCTCCTGCCCGAGGTTTTCTGAGGTCAGACTCTGCCGCAGTGCCTCGCGAGCAGGTTGCACAAAGGGGGCATCAGGAAATGTCCTGATCAATCGGACGAGGAGCCAATGCCCGTGGACGGAAGAATGCCAGTCATAGCAGCCATAAAACGCTGGCGTCAGTTTCCGGGGTTGTGCGGCATCGGCATCACTATTCAATGTGTGGCTAATGTGGTTTGGGTACTCTTTGTGGACGCACGCAAGAGCAAGGTTGGCGAACCGTTGAGCCGCCTTGATGTCGAACTCACCGGTATTTTGGGCAGTCGCACTCATCGTGAAAAGGAGGAACGTGGAGCACAAAGTCAATTTCATCGGCTAATACTGTAACCGAAGACGTAGGACACACGCGAAGACGAGATTGCCCGAGTCGGGGACGCATTCCGCTTCAAAACCTGTGCTCTATGCGGCGCGAGCTCCAGCAGGGGTTGCGCGTTGTCGCCCGCAATGCTGATCTGATGTTAAGGTGTAGGCGGGAAGTGACTGAGACACGGAGTGGCTGGGCGAAATGAGAATGGATGCAATGAAGAGTGGTTTGTCGATCGTGGTTGCGGTCGTGATCGCGTTTGGCTTGGGTAGCTCGGTGCGGGCGCAGGATGATGAGGGTCAGTCGTCAAACTTGCGGTTTGTGGTCGTGCGCGACTACAACGGCAAGCCGGTGAGGAATGCTGCGGTAGTACTCCATCCGGTGAACAAGAAGGGGAATCAGACAAAGGGTGGCCTCGAGCTAAAGACGGACAATGATGGCCGAACCAGCATCGATGGAATTCCATACGGTCCCCTGAGGATTCAGGTGCTGGTGCCGGGTTTCCAGACCTTTGGCGAGGACTATCAGGTTGACAAGCCCGAACTGGAGATAACGGTCAAGTTGAAACGTCCCGGGCAGCAATATTCGGTGTATGGAGACACGAAAAAGACGGATGACAAGAATCTGCCGGGTCAGAAGCCGCAATGATCTTGCGGTGTCAAGGGGCGCATGATTCGACTACTCAAGGTGAGACTGAATATGAAAATAGGCATTGCGATGCTGGCAGTCGCTGTGATGGTAATCGGATTCGTCACGGCCGATTTGGCGCTGGCTCAGGATACAGATGGGCCGATGGCGAGTTTACGGTTTGTGGTGCTACGCAACTCCGATGGTAAGCCCGTCAGGAACGCCGAGGTTGTGTTGCATCCAGTGAAACACAAGGGAAAGCAGGCGAACGGAGAGATGGAGTTGAAAACTGACGCAGAAGGGAAGGCCACGATTGATGGAATTCCGTTTGGCGTACTCCGGGTGCAGGTGCTGGCTCCGCATTTTCAGACGTTCGGCGAAGACTACGAAGTCAACAAGGCCGAGATGGAGATCACGGTGAACCTGAAACATCCGGGCGAGCAATATTCGGTGTACGACAGTCATAGCGACGATAAGAAATCTGACGACACGAAACCGCAGTAGAGCTGCTCTTTGAGAACACTGCAAGAATCTTGCGGGTATGGCTTTTTCTGTCTGGCTGGTTCATATAACAATTTCAAAGAGGGGCTGTTCGACAGCATCTGTTCGTCTCAAATAGGCGGCTGGCTGCGTGTCCAGCCAGGGCGGAAAACACGCAACGGATCCAAAATTGTCCCGGTCAGAGGTGACAGGGAGGTCGGGGTGTCCTACAATCGGCAGGCCATGGCATTGCAGGAACTCACAGTCGAGCGCTATGAAGGCGTGGCGGACGATCAGCGAATTCTTTTGCTGCGTGGGCCGCTCACCATGGAAACTGCGCCCCAGTTCGAACGCGCCGTCCACCATGAAAGCGCGGAGACAATGATTTTGGATTTGTCGGATGTCCCCTATATCGATTCAGTGGGATTAGGATCGTTAGTGGCAACATACGTATCGCATCAGAAAAAAGGAAAGTGTCTGGTGCTGACGGGAATAAAGCCGCGGGTTCTGAAGATCATGGAAATTACCAAGGTGAAAGACTTCTTCGTGACCTTCAGCACAACATGGGAAGCCGTGGAAGCGCTGGCGAACACTGGCACTGCGTAACGGAGATCGTTCTGATTTCTGCTTACCGCTCGCCTTTTCGGGTTGAGCGGGTCCTGAATCGAAAATAGTGGCGTACCATCTAAGTCCCATTACTCGCACGTTCTTGCGAAGAGGCCTATGGTTCTTCTTTATCAATATTCCAAAGAGTTTTGGAAACTGTTTGTGGTTGCACTGTTGCTGGCCGCGACCAATCAGATATTCTCGCTACTCGATCCCCTGATTTTTCGTCATGTAATCGATACTTACGCCACGAAACCTCACCAATATACACAAACCCAATTTATCCACGGCGCCGGGCTCTTACTGCTGGCGGCAGTGGGAGTGGCGTTTGTGTCGCGCGTGGCCAAGAATTTCCAGGACTACTTTGTCAACGTGATTGTGCAGCGCCTGGGCGCGAAGATGTACTCGGATGGTATCCGGCATTCGCTGGATTTGCCTTATCAGGTATTCGAAGACCAGCGCAGCGGCGAGACATTGGGCAAGCTGCAAAAAGTCCGCAGCGACGTAGAGCGCTTTATTACTGCTGCCATCAATGTGCTTTTCATTTCACTGATCGGCATCGTCTTCGTGATGATCTATGCGTTCAACGTGCATTGGTCGATTGGCCCAATGTTCCTGCTCACCGTTCCACTACTAGGAATTATCAGTTCGGTGTTGAGCAAGCGGATCAAGATCATGCAGAAGACCATTGTTGCTGAAACCACGGCGCTGGCGGGTTCGACAACGGAGTCGTTGCGAAATATAGAGTTGGTGAAGAGCCTGGGATTAGCTCATCAGGAAGTAGGACGGCTCAACGGCATCACCGCGAAAATTCTGAAGCTGGAACTCAAGAAAGTGAAATATCTGCGCAGCCTGAGTTTTATTCAGGGGACAGCGGTCAACACGTTGCGCACCAGCATTCTGTTTTTCATGCTCTATTTGATCTTCCGCCAGGAGATCCAAATTGGGCAGTTTTTCGCGCTGATGATTTATTCGTTTTTCATTTTTACACCATTGCAGGAATTGGGAAACGTCATCAATATTTACCGGGAAACAGAGGTGTCGCTGCAGAACTTTCAGCAGATCCTCGACACTCCGCGCGACCCAAAGCCGTCCGATCCGCAATCGGTCGACGAGCTAATGACGCTCCAGTTTGAACGCGTCAGTTTTCAGCATCAAAGCTCTTCTGGTCTGGCTCTCGACGGAATCAGCTTCAGCGCGGCTCGCGGAGATACGATCGCGTTCGTCGGGCCGTCGGGGGCGGGGAAGTCAACTCTCGTCAAACTTCTGGTGGGTTTGTACGCTCCGAAAATCGGCGAGATTCTCTACAACGGGATTCCGTCGAATCGCGTCGATCTCGACGTGCTCCGTGAAAAAATTGGATTCGTGACGCAGGACACACAACTGTTTTCCGGATCGATCCGCGAGAATCTACTATTCGTGAATCCGGGAGCGACAGATGCGGAATGCATGGAAGTTCTGAATCAAGCGGCCGCACACAGCTTGCTTTCTCGCGCGGATCGCGGACTCGATACACTAATCGGCGAAGGCGGCGTGAAGGTTTCGGGAGGCGAGAAACAGCGGCTTTCGATCGCTCGCGCCTTATTGCGCCATCCGCAGTTGCTGGTGTTTGATGAGGCAACATCGTCGCTGGATTCGCTCACAGAAGAGGAAATCAGCCGCACGATTCGAGAGGTCGCCACGAATCAGGAAGCAATCACGATTCTTATTGCACATCGGCTGTCAACAGTGATGCATGCGGATCGAATTTACGTATTGGAGCGTGGTCAGATCTGCGAATTTGGACGGCATTCCGAACTGCTCGACAAAAAAGGCCTGTACTACGCGATGTGGCGGCAGCAGGTTGGCGAGCGCGAGGCGGTGGCTCAGGGCAAATAGAAAAAAACTCAACGGTTGAGACGGTGCCTTGCGCCCTCTCAGCCTGCGATCGACTCAATTGCTTCTACCGCTTCAGGTGGAAGAGTTAAGGCGCGACTCTCCAGATCCTGCGTCATGTGTTCCGCACTGGACGTTCCGGTTAGAGGCAGCATTCCGATGGATCGGGCGAAGCTGAACACGATCTGAGCAGCTGTCGCGTTGCTGCTCGCGGCCAGACTGGCGATCACAGGATGAAGAAGTACCTCCCGATTCGCAGTGAGAAGCGAGAATCCCTGATAGATGATCTGGTGTTCGCGGCAGAACAATCGCACGGTACGGTCCCAGCCGCGGCGAGCGTAGCAACGGTTTTGCACGAACGCTGGAAGTTCGGAGCAGGATGCCGCCATCCGTTGCAAGTGTTGTAGAGAGACATTACTCGCGCCAAGCAACCGGACGCGCCCCGCATCGCGCTCCTTTAGCATCGCTGACCACACTTCCGCGTCGGATTCAGTCCAGTCGGAACCGGAAGAAGGCCCATGCAGCAGGTAGCTGTCGAGGTAGTCTGTCCCAAGATGTTCGAGCGAACTCGCCACCGACTGAGCCACTTGAACGGGAAGCGTGGCAGAAGGATCGTAGGGCAAGCGATGGTCCTGGCCGTCCTGATAGGTGAATTTTGTTTGGAGGAAAAGGTCGTTGCGTGTGACCGATCCCGTGCGGTAGGCAGCGGCCAAGGCCTGCCCGACTCCCTCTTCAAAGTAGTGCTTACGCTGGTTTGCTGTGTCGATCGATCGAAACCCGATGCGGATGGCGAGTTCCGTTAAGTCTCGAGTGCGATCCTCCTTCCAGGCGGTGCCATAGAGGAAATCAGGAACCTGCGAAGGCTGCTTGGAGGCCAAGGCCATCACGTGAGCACGGGAATGTTGCTAAGTCCCGCGGTGCCGAATATCCGCCGATAGCGTTCAATTTCGGAGGGCGTGCCGAGTGCCTTCGCGTAGTTGTCGGAAAGTTTCACGGCGGGCTTGCCTTCAACAGTGGAGACTTTGCAGATCAGGCTGACGGGATCAAAGTCGCTGCTGCCGGCGGGATCGCATCCGCGGAAATCATTGGTCAGCAAGGTTCCCCAGCCGGCACTGAAGCGAATGCGACGGCCGGGGGTCCATTTTTTGGAGTCGAGAAAATCGGCGGCACTGCGGAAATCGTTGCTAGTGATCCCATCGCCCAGCGCTCCGCCAAAATAAGCGTGCAGGCCGAGAATTTCATCCACGTCGAGTGCGTCGGATGCGATGATCCGCTTTTCATGGGGATTGCGGCCGCGAGCCTTCAGCCACTGAATGTATTCATCGCCACCCACGTAGGGATTCTTGCTGTCGATGCGCTGGCCCGTCCAATCGGCCGTCCAGTCGGGAGCGTTAGTGAGAAATTGAGTAGTTCCAAAAGTGTCCGGCAACATGATGCGAAGTGCACCCTCATAAGTACTCTGCCACATTTCAAGGACGCGGTATTGAGACGCTCTCACGGCGTCGTCGTCGGGCGCGAGGGCCGCGAGCACCATTGGAATCTCATGCGCATTTGTGCCGATGGCTTCAAGATCGTGCTTATGAGCGAGGAAGGCGTTCGAGGTTCCGGTAAAGGCTGCACCAAGGTTGGCCGCCATGGCGTTGACAACATATTCCTGCCACAGGAAACTGTGGCGCCGCCGCGTTCCAAAATCGGCAACAGCAAGATTGGGGACGCCGCGTAACCGCTCGATTTTTCCCCACAACTTTGTTTTCGCCCGCGCATACAGAATGTCGAGACCGAACTCGCGGAGTTTTTTCATTGCGGCTCGGGTCTTTAGTTCGTCGAGGATGGAAAGAGCGTAAAGCTCCCACATCGTGGTTTCGGTCCAAAGACCGTCGAACGCGAGATGAAACTGGCCGTCTTTAACCGAGAGTTCATAGTCGGACAGACGAAAATCGCGTTCCAGCCATTCCAGAAATGCCGGCTGAAAGATTCCGCGGCGGCCGTAGAAAGTATTACCCGCGAGCCACACCAGTTCCGACCTGCGAAACCGCAGGCGGCGGGCGTGCTCCATCTGGTGGACGACTTCCTCGCGAGGGATCATGTCCGCGAGTCGCACAGAAGTCGAGCGATTGAACAATGAGAACGACACGCGGGTCGTCGCATAATGCTTCCATATAAACTGGAGCATCAGCAGTTTGTAGAAATCGGTATCGAGCAGAGACCGGGTAACCGGATCGAGTTCCCAGTTGTGGTTGTGCGCCCGCTCGGCGAAGTTTACGATCATAGTGTGAAATCCGGTGTGCGATCCGGTGCGCGATCCGTGTGCATGTCGGGCATTCTTGTCACGCGTACTATCCTCTGTGACCATCCTGAGAAATGCAACCTTGGTTACCTCGGGGATGCGTCCTTAAGGGGATGGCTGACTTTGGGAATGCAAACACGTTACTATTAAATTTCTGCATGAAACTGCTTCGTCCCTTCGCCACAGCACACCGGAGTTGCGCATCGCTATTGGTCGTGATGGGCCAGAGCCGCGGCCTGACTGCGGTCACGAGTCGTATGCTGCATGCACTCCCAGTCGTGGTCCTGCCCGCGCTCTTTCTCGCGCGGACCACTCGGGAAGAGATCTACAACATCCTCTGGGTGCTGGTGTTCGGCTTTGCCACGCTGAACATTCTTGGCCTTGGGGCGCGCCGGTTTGAGCAGGATAAGGGTGGACTCAATTTCGGAGAGACTCTTGCGATATTGGTTGTACTGGTGTCCATCATTCTTCTGGGTTGGGAGATGCTCTATCTGTTCCACGTGTTGCCGATTCGTATCACTCCAAATTAACTCCGCTTGCGGTATCATCGCGGTGTGGCGAAGCCGAAATCCAACTTCGATGTGACCTGCCCCTGCTGCGGCGCGGTCATGAAAATTGACGTTGAGACCCAGAGCATCGTCGCGCACACGGCCCCGGTCAAACCCAAGACCTTCAACGACATGGAAGAAGCAGCGCGCGCGATGAAGGAGCAGGACAACCGGCGCGACTCGATCTTCCGTCAATCGGTAGAGGCTCAAAAGCACGCTTCGGAACTGCTCGAGAAAAAATTCCAGGAAGCCGTGAAGAAGGCCAAAGAGACTCCGGATACGGGGCGGCCGATCCGGGATTTTGATTTGGACTGAGTGAAGTTCTCAGTTCTCTGTTCTCAGTCTGAGGCTAGCAAAGATTTTCTGAGAACCGGGAACTGAGAACTTCAATGGCACCTCTTCTTCTCGGACATCGTGGGGCTCGTGCTTCCAGGCATATTCCCGAAAATACTTTGGCATCGTTCGAACTCTGCTTGCAGCATGGCTGTGACGGTTTTGAATTCGACGTGCGGCTTTCCGCCGACGCGCAGGCCGTGATCTGCCATGACGCTACCGTCGGCCGCATCTCGATTGCGAAAACTGCGGTCAAAAATCTGCCGTTACCGACGCTGGAAGAGGTTTTGCGAAAGTTTGCCCATCGGGCATTTCTCGACATCGAGTTGAAGGTCGTGGGCCTGGAGGAGTTAGCGCTCGCCGAATTGCGCAAGCATCCGCCGCAAAGAGGATACGTGGTCTCTTCATTTCTTCCTGACGCGCTCGCGGCTTTCCACAATCTCGATCGCGCGATTCCACTAGGATTTCTTTCCGAGACTAAAGACCGGTTGCTGGGTTGGCGGGAAAGCCCGGCGGAGTGGGTGATTCCTCAGTTCGAACTGGTCGATCCAGGATTGGTCGAAACGGTGCATGCCGCAGGAAAGAAAGTCATGGTCTGGACGGTGAATCACGAGGCGCGTATTCGCGAACTGGTGGCTTGGGGCGTGGATGCAATCATCTCGGACGAGACGGAGCGACTCAAAGATATTCTTCGCCTGCCCTGATAGCTCACGGCTAGATCGGCTGATACACCGGCCAGCCATTGCGTTCCGCAATCTCTTTTAGATTTGGATTGGGGTTGATGGCGAAGGGATGTTTCGACATGGCTAGCATTTCACGATCCCAGATGGCGTTGCCGAAGGCGCAGTCGGGAGCGGTGTTTACCACGGACCGAATTGCCTCGGGCTTACCAGGGCCGCTGGGGGTTCGGATCAGGCGGTCAGTGATTATGCCATTTTCTATTGCCACTTCAGCGGACAGGATGCGATTTTGCGGGATGCCGAAATATTTCATGCCGGCGCGGATTACCCATTGATTGGAGGAGGAAACGGCCCAGACGTCGCATTGCTTCGCGCGGAGGCGCTGCACTAATTCTTGCATCTCCGGGAAAATGTTGGGGGAGATGAATTGGGCGAAGAAAGTGTCGGCGGCTTTCTGGACTACCTCTTCTCGCAGTCCGTGGTGCATGGTGACCATCTCTCCGCACATGACGCCTTCGGGCACTTTTCCGGCGCGGTAGTCGGCGTAGCGGGTTCGCATGGATTGGGCGATCTGGATGGAGACCAGGCCCTGTTCCATCTCCCAGGAGAAGAAGCCTTCGCCGGCGTCTCCGGACCAGAGGGTGCCGTCGCAATCGAAGGTGGCGATTTGTGGGGTTAGGGATAGGACGCTTTCGATGAATTCGGTTTGACGTTTAGTGAATTGGGTCATGGGATTCAGCAATCAGCTATCAGCCGTCAGCTTTCAGCCATCAGGAACGGCAAGGACAATGATTTATCACGGTGTGTCTTACGCTCCACAGCATATCCGTTAGTTGAAGGTTGGGAGCTTTACTAAATCGTCATTGGGAACTCGTTCGACTGGCTGTCCGGCTTTGCGCCAGGCGCGCAGGCCTCCGGCTATAACGAAGACTTTGAATCCCAGTTGCTGTAATTGTTGCGCCACACGGGCGCTGGTGGCTTCGCGCTGTCAAGTGCAGTAGAGATAAATCTCGTCCTCCTTGGGGAGGTTCTTGATTTCCTCGACCAGATTGTTGGGCTCGATGCGGATCGATCCGGCGATCCGTTCGGAATCTGCATCGTAGTACCCGTGGCTGCGGACGTCGGCGATGATCACGGTGCGTTGGTCATTCGCATAGTCTGAGAGTCTTCGGGCCAGTTCGTCGGCGGGGATGCGTGGAATCACGTCGAGGAGACGGTACTTACGATAAATCCAGATGCGATAGATGGCGTAGATAACGAGGGCAACGCCGAGGATGACTTCGGCGGCGAATCCGGCGGAGCGCAGGCCGCGGGTGATGGCACGAAGGAAATCGCTGAAGAGGTATCCGGCGAGCGAGTAGGCGCCAGCGTAGAGAGCGGCTCCTGCGGCGTCGTACACGAGGAAGTCGCCGAGGCGCATTTTCATGCTGCCGGCGAGAGGCGGGGACATGGTGTTGATGCCTGGAATGAACTTGGCGAAAAGTAAGGTTTGCTTGCCGCGACGGTAAAAATATTCGGCGGAGCGGAGAATGCAGGTCTCAGGATTGGCGGAGAGGCGGCAGAGCAGGCCGAGAAGAGCCCATCCGCTGACCCGGCCCATGAAATACAAGAGCATGTCACCGAGGACCATGGCGACCATTGCTACGCTGAACACCAGATAGATATGGAGATCTCCGTAAGCGGAGACGGCCCCGGCGGTGAGGATGGCCAATGCGGCGGGCAACGGGAGACCGACGGCTTCGGCGAGGCAGACCAATGCCAGGAACAGGTATCCGTTATGCGAAATCAGTGAGAAAAAGTGGGTCACGGTGAAAGCGAGTTCAAGTATAACAATCTTCTATAGCAATCTTCGGCCAAGGCTTTCGGCGCACAAACGCCGAAAATGATTGGATGATCGAGCTCAGCGGGCGATGCTATTTTGCAAGCACCCGAGCGTCGTCGGGGTGCGCACCTCGAGCATGAAACAGGGAAATCGTCGGCTATAACGAAAGCACACCACTATGAACGGGTTCCGCAGAGCAGCAGCTAGATTTTGTTTCACAAACCGTCTCTCATATGCCGCTTGTCTTTTTCTGTTGGGCTGGTTTCTGTTGAATTCGGCTGACGCCGAGAGCGGTGGTCACGCGATACCGAGCCAGATTCCGGGGCACAATGCGATTCTGCTGGGCACGGACTGGTATCCCGAACAGTGGCCCGAAGCACGTTGGGAAGAAGACCTGCGCCTGATGGAGGCGGCTCATATCAAGGTTGTGCGCATTTCGGAATTTGCGTGGAGCCGGATGGAGCCATCGGAAAATCATTTCGATTTTGACTGGCTGGAGCGTGCGATTAACCTGGCAGCCAAGCACGATATTGTTTCCGTGTTGGGTACGCCCACCGCCGCGCCGCCGGCGTGGATGACGCACAAGTATCCGGACACGCTGCGTGTGGATGAGGCTGGGCATCGTGCGTCGCACGGTATCCGGGCGCATGGGTCGGTTACGTCTCCTCGTTACCGTGAATTCTGCCGTCGCATTGCCGAAGAGATGGCAACTCGCTTTGGACATAATCCAAATGTTGTGGGATGGCAGATTGATAACGAATACGGCTATGCCAACATGTCGTATGACGAAGTCACCGAGAAGCTTTTTCATGATTGGCTGCAGGCCAAATACAAATCGCTCGATCAACTGAACCAGCATTGGACCACTTCGTATTGGAGTCAGACTTACGACGATTGGGCGGAGATTCCGATGCCGCGCGAGGATCGCGAGTACCACAATCCGGGGCTTCGTCTGGATTGGAATCGCTTTGTAACGGATACCTGGGACAATTATCAGCGGAATCAGATTGATATGATTCGCAAACATGCCGAAGCGCGCCAATTCATCACTGGCAATTTCATGGGATTCTTTGACGGCTTCGATCACTACGTGATGTCACGTCCGCTTACGTTTGCTTCGTGGGACGACTATGTGGGAACGGGGCATTTGGATCCGGTGGGAAATGGGCTGACGCACGATTTGACGCGAGGGTTCAAGCGCGAAAATTACTGGGTGATCGAGACTCAGCCCGGAGCGGTGAACTGGGCCGAGGTCAATAACTTTTTGAACCGGGGCGAAGTTCGAGTCATGGCCTGGCAGGCGATTGGCCATGGGGCTGACGAGGTCGGCTACTGGCAGTGGCGCAGCGCTTTGAATGGGCAGGAGGAATATCACGGGACGCTGGTTGGTCCGGATGGCACGCCGGTTCCGCTGTACGACGAAATTGAAACAATCGGCGCGGAATTCGCGAAGGTTGAAAGCAGTTTGCGAGGGACGGCCCCTGTCTCGGAGGTCGCGCTGCTGAATTCTTACGACAGCCGCTGGGCTGTGGAGTTTCAGCGCCACACCAAGAAGTACGATCAGATCGGATTGCTGAAAAACTATTACCGCTATCTGCGTCCGCTTGCACAGTCGGTTGACGTTGTTAGTCCCGAGGCGCCGTTGCAGGGTTACAAACTGGTGGTGGCGCCGAGTTTGAATGTGATCCCTGAAGGACTGGCACAGCATTTGTTGGAGTATGTACGGAACGGCGGGCTACTGGTGCTTGGTCCGCGATCGGGAATAAAGGACGAATTTAATGCGTTGCTGCCGCAAAGGCAGCCGGGATTTCTGGTTGATGCGCTCGGCGGACGCGTGGAGCAATACTATGCGCTCGAAAAAGATGTTCCTGTATCGGGCGAGTGGGGCGACGGACTCGCCACGATTTGGGCGGAGCAGATGAAGAACTCGGATCCCGACGCCGAAGTACTGATGCGATATGGCAAAAGCAATGGCTGGCTTGACGGCCAGCCAGCGGTGCTGACTCGCAAATATGGAAAGGGACGCATTACTTACATCGGCGCAGTCCTCGATGACAAAACTATGGCTGCTGCCGCGAAATGGATGATTGAAAAGAGCGGCGTGACGCCAGTGCTCGGTCCGGTGCCAGAGGGCGTGGAGGTTTGCCGTCGCGCCGGAGGCAACAGCCAAGTCTTCATTCTGATCAACCACACGCAAGAGAAGCAGCATATAACGCTGCCGCATTCGATGAAAATGCTTTTGGAAAGGGGAGAAGCGGCGGCGGTTGACCTGCCTGCCTATGGAGTAGTGGTTCTGGGCGATAATCGCTAGGACTACCTGAATCTTCGGACGCCCCCCAATCCCAGTCAGTCTCTTCCACCTCAATTACGCTCGTAACTTGGTGGGCACGGCCCAGAGAACGAAAATCATACAACGGGCTATGTCCACAGGAACGCAAACCGCGTCCATCGGGGAGCCAGGGGACTTCCGCGCCCTGTCGCGGCTGGATGAAACCGTCCTGGCTATGATCAGCCGGCAGAGTCCGCTGCCGCGGACCCTGGATACCTTGTGCTCCGATATCGAAAAACTCTACCCGGGAATGCTGTGTTCGGTCCTTCTTCTTGAGGCCGATGGTGTGACTTTGCGAAATGGGGCCTCCCCCAGTCTTCCGCGAGAATATAGTCAAACCATCGACGGCGTTAAGATTGGCGCCAGCGCCGGATCTTGCGGCACTGCTGTTTATCGGAAGCAGCCAGTCATCGTGTCCGACATCACCACCGATCCTCTGTGGGCTGACTTCCGTCACCTCGCTCTAGCTCACGGCCTTCGCGCCTGCTGGTCAACACCGATCGTGGCCCAGGACGGCGGCGTGCTTGGGACGTTTGCCGTCTATTACCGCGAGCCGCGAACCCCCGATCTTCAACATTTGCAGCTCATTGCTCATGCTACCCACCTCGTCTCTCTCGCAATCGAACGAGATCGCGACAAAACTCAGTTGCGGGCGGCGGAAGACCGCTACCGGACCCTGGTCGAACGCTTGCCGGCAATTACTTATGTCGCCGAATTCGGCGCCTATGGAACATGGCACTACGTCAGTCCTCAAATCGGGTCGATTCTGGGGTTTTCCCCGAGCGAGTGGCTCTCGGACCCTACGAACTGGCTCAACCATATCCACTCCGAGGATCGCGACATCGCGCTGGCTGCCGAGGCGCGCTTTTTGCAGACCAAGGAGTTCCACGCCGAGTATCGCATGTTCGCGCGTGATAGCAGAGTCCTGTGGTTCCGCGATGATGCTGTCCTGTTACATAGCGCGGCCGACGACCGTGTGAATTTGATGCAAGGCGTGCTCTACGACATTACCGAGCACAAGCGTTTGGAGGAACAACTCCGCCACTCGCAGAAACTCGAAGCCGTGGGCCAGTTGGCGGGCGGCGTGGCGCATGACTTCAACAATCTTTTGATGGTAATCCAGGCCCACAACGAACGACTTCGCGCGCGTCTGGCTCCGACTGATCCGGCGTCGCACAAGGATGCTATTGAAATTGAACGGGCCGTCACTCGCGCCGCCGCTCTCACCCAACAACTCCTAGCCTTCAGCCGCAGGCAGGTGCTTCAGCTCCAGGCGCTGGACTTGAACTCCGTCCTCACCGAAGTGGCGAAAATGTTGGATCGCCTCATTCCCGCCAATATCGAGATGAGGATTTTGCCTGCCGCATCGCCCAACCGCGTCAAGGCCGATCCGGGCCAAATGGAGCAGGTTATTTTGAACCTCGCGGTCAATGCGCGCGATGCGATGCCTCAGGGCGGCCGGCTGACCATCGAAACCCGAAACCTCGAACTGCACGAGATTTTTGCTGGAAGCCATTCCCAGATCCCGCCGGGCAAATACGTAGTCCTCACCGTCGGCGACACCGGAGTTGGCATGCGCAGTGAGACTCAGGCCCACATTTTTGAGCCTTTTTTCACTACCAAGAAGCCCGGCAAAGGGACCGGCCTGGGCTTGGCAATCGCCTACGGAGTCATCAAACAAACCGGAGGCTGGATCACGGTAAAAAGCGAACTTGGCGAGGGAACTACCTTCGACATTTTTTTCCCTCAAGTGCAGGAGAAAGATTCCGGGTCCAGCGACGAGGTGGTTGCCAAAGCAAAAACCACGCGTGCCTCCGCCGCTCGGGGAACTGAGACTATCCTTCTAGTTGAGGATCAGGACGGAATCCGCGACCTGGTGCGCGAATTCCTTCAGAAGAGCGGTTATACCGTTCTTCATGCTGTCGACGGCAACGAAGCCCTGCAGATTGCAGAAGCCTACAAACATCCAATTCACATTTTGCTGACAGACGTGGTCATGCCTAACCTGGGGGGACGAGAACTGGCAAACCGCCTCGCCCAAGCACGGCCGCAGATGAAGGTGCTGTTCATGTCCGGCTATCCCGATCACGCCACCTGGAGCAGCGAATTGGTGGATGACACTGCCGCCGTTATGCAAAAACCCTTTCCGTTAGAAACCCTGGTACGCAAGATCCGCACGCTTCTCGACGAGTAAGCAGTCGAAAAGTTGCAGGGACCGACGCATTCGTCCGTTCAACGGAGCGCAGTCCGGTTTTCTCGTCCCCAGTTTTCCAGCGGTACAAATCGCAGCGATTGCTGCGACGCAATTCATGATTGCGTCGCAGGCTTCGCGGTGAAGATGCCCTTGAAACTCTCGCGGTACTGGAGGAAGACCAGTATCCACAGCACACACGCCACCAGGGCCGGAGGAATGCTCGCCGGCGCCATCGTCAGGTGAAACGCAAGGATGTTGTAGAGCACCGCAGCAAGCAGTGTCAGTGCCAGCGGTACGAAAAAGCCGGAGAGCAGCAGCAGTCCGCCAAGGACTTGCACAGCAAAAAAGAACGCGGCAAAGTGCGACGTGCTGACGGCAATAAAGAACTGAAGCGCCAGTGGCGGCGGGGGTGGCTGGTGGATGAAGTTGAGAAATCCATTAAGACCAAAGACGAGGAACATAAGCCCCAGCAGGTAGCGAGCAACAATTGAAGTAATTCTCATGTGTGTTTGTCCTTTCTAGATGATCTGTGCCTGCGTCTGCACAGATTGAAGATGCGGCGCAAGAAACGCGTTCCGGTCCTGCCCCTGATTGAGCGCAGCGGTCCCACCGGCGGTGAGGAAGGTTGCGTCCGTCACGCCGAGAAAACCAAATACGGACCGCAGATACGGCTCCACAAAATTAAAAGAGGCCATCTGCGTCTGGGCGTCGTAGATGCCGCCCGTCGCGATGAGGAATGTCGCCTTCTTGCCGACAATCAGGCCCTTCGGCCCTCGCTCCCCGTAGGCAAAGGTCTTGCCGACGCGCGCAATCTGGTCGATCCAGAGCTTGAGCACGGATGGTACACCAAAATTGTGCATTGGCACTCCGATGACGTACTCATCAGACTGCTCCAATTCGGCGAGCAGGGAGTCAGAGAGCGAAAGCAATTCCTTCTGCTGCGGAGTGCGGGCTTGTTCCGGCGTGTAAGCGGCACCGACCCATTCCGCGTTGACCGGCGGCATTGTGGTTGCGTTGAGGTCGCGGTCAATGACCCTTCCATCCGGGTGAGAAGCTTTCCATTGGGTGACAAACGCAGCGGTCAGCTCCCGGGAGACCGAACGTCCGTAGAGTGGGCTGGAATCGATATGTAGCAGTGTTGGCATTGAAAATCCCCTCCTACACGACAATTGATGATTACTCAACATATGTTGATTCATAAAATAAACAAGTGTCGTTTAGTCGCCAAGGAGTATCTTTTAATAGTATGGCCCAGCTGCTCCAGCCCGAGACTGGAACGACGGATCCGCGCATTCTGCGCAGCCGGCGCATGCTCATGGACGCACTAGCCAGGTTATTGATAAAAAAAGAGTTCGATGACATTTCCGTGCAGGAGATCGCCGACGAGGCAACGCTAAACCGGGCCACCTTTTACCTGCACTATCCAGATAAGAACGCGCTGCTGCAGGCGATGACCGAAGTCCGCTTTCGCCAGCTAATAGAGCGCCGTGCCATCACCTTTACCGATTGCAATGGAGCACTACGCGCCATTGCACTCGGCGTCTGCGACTATCTTGCTGAAACCACAGGCTGTCCCAGTCAGTTGTCGCGGATGCCGCTCCAAAGCTCCATCATCCCCGTCATCGAGGACATGTTTAAGGAAGGTCTTGCCCTTCATGGGATGGCACCCGGTGTCGATTCACCGATGCTGGCCGCCACCGCAGCCTGGGCCGTTTTTGGAGCTGCGCGCCGCTGGTTTCAGAGCCCCAATCGGATCCCCGCCGAGGAGATGGCAGCCCGGATTGAAACCATGGTGAGTCCGGTTCTTTTCGGCTCTCAATAGCTGAAGAGTGCGGCGCAGGCCTTGGCGCTTAGCTTGTATCAGATCGGCTGCGCGAGTGATATTGTTCTAACGCTTTGAGATAGGATCTCAGCACCATGAAAATCCTCTTCACAATCCTCGCTCTGTCGGTTGCAGTTTCGGCTCAAGTCGCGATGAACACATTGCACACGTTTACGAATACACCGGACGGCCACACACCATACACGGCGCTCGCCCCGGATGGGAAGGGAAATTTTTACGGCACGACGGAATATGGCGGCCAGTACGGTTTGGGCGAAGTGTTCGAGATATTGAAGAATGGTAAAGAAAAAACAATCTACAGTTTTCCAACATCGCAACTGGGAGGCCGTTATCCGCTAGGAACACTTAGAGTGGATGCCGATGGCAATCTCTGGGGCACGACGGAGCTGGGTGGGGAAAAAAACTGTGGGGTCGTGTTCGAATTGATCAAGACGGGGAGCCAATGGTCAGAGACGGTGATTTATAACTTTCTCGGCGCAAATTTTGGTGATGACGGAATCTACGACGGAGAAGTTCCACGATCGGGAGTAATAGCGGACGCGAACGGCAATTTGTATGGCACAACTTTCGAGGGTGGGAAGGACTACGCTGGAACGGTATACGAGTTGGTGAATAACGGAAATGGTCAGTGGTCGGAACAAATTCTCTACAACGCGACGGCAGGGACCAATAATAGCGGTGAGATCGCCAGCGGAGTGACGATGGATAGCGCTGGCAATCTTTACAGTACGACCGCATCTCAACCGTTCCAACTGGCGGCGGGAACTTGGGCGGTCACGATGCTGCATACGTTCAGCGGCAAGACTCTGTATGAGTTGAACGGGACCCTGGTGATTGGGGCCAATGGCGTCCTGTATGGAACCACAACGCAGGGTGGGCACGGTCACGGCATCGTCTATTCGCTGACTCCGCCGAAAATCGCCAAGAATGGCAAGTCGAATGATAAGTGGACCGGGAAGACTTTGTATTCGTTTGTGGCCACGAAAGGCTCAACGGATGGCAATGGACCATTCGCTGGGCTTACGCTCGGCCCAAACGGTGTTCTCTATGGGGCGACTCTTGCCGGAGGAACGCTCGGGCTTGGGACGGTCTATGAACTCACGCCCCAGGCCAATGGAAGCTATCAGGAAACAATTTTGTGGAATTTTGATAACGGCAGGGCACCCGCAGGTGGGTTGGTGATTGATCCTAGTGGCAATTTGTTCGGGACCACGGCTGCCGGTGGAGGCGAGTATGGGGGCGGTACAGTATTTGAAATTAGCGGTGCAAATCCCTAATCTAATTCCTGAGCATACTCATCAAGAGTGTGTGTGCGGAGAATCAAGCGACGCCGTTCTTACCTGTGGCGAATCCTGGATGCGTTGCACATAAATTGCAGATAGATGGTGGAGGCGGCGGGAGTCGAACCCGCGTCCGAAAATGTTACTGGTCAAGAGACTACATGCTTATTCCAGTTCATGCCCTGGGCATTACCCCAGGACGTTCGCGGCCCACGCTCAGAACGGACAAGAAACGCTAGCCGCTAGCCTGTGATCTTAGCTTCTCTCCCCAGACGTAAAAGAGAAGAGCAGCCCTCTGTGTGACGTTCGCTCGCCGCCCAAGGGCGAAGCGGCGGAGAACGGCTGCCTAACTAATTAGGCTGCGTATGCCATTTGTTGATTGGCAATTATCATTTTGCCCACGATTACAGGTGCGAGCACCCTGGCATGCCTCTTGGCCGCAAGCATCTCCGTCGAAGCCGTGACGCCCCCACTGGTGGGAATTGGCCTTAAAGAACTACTTCTATTTTCGACTCGAAACTTGAGGAAGTCAAATGGGGCAGGTTTCCAAGGTTTCTGGGTTTCAAGGTTTCAAAAGTCAACCCCGCTGGTGTGTTTCTGAGACTGTAACTCTGAAACCTTGAAACCTGCTTCCCTCAGTTGATGGTGACCATTGCCGAGACGGACTTGGTGGTATCGGTTACTGAGGTTGCGGTGATGGTCACGTTATTTCCGGTGGGAACGGTGGGCGGAGCCTGATACGTCGTGGGAGTGTTGCTGGCAACGGGGTTTGGGGTGAAAGTACCGCACTCTCCAGCGGGGACGCAGGTGAAATCCACGGTGGAGTTATCGGGGCCGTTGGCGACGACGGCTGCGATGCCGGTTGTGGATCCGGTTGCGAGCGTCGCGGGCGGGGGAAAAGACGAGCTGAACGTGACGACAATCGCGGGCGGCTGATATTTGGGATCGCCGCAGGCGATTAATATGGCGACTGCGGCGATCATAGTTACGGTTATGGTTGTCGTTATCGTTCTGACCATCGGCGGAATTGACGGATTCAACGTCATGCAAGAGTTCTATGCACGCTTTGATGCACGCGGCAAAGGGGAAGTCTAGCACGGAGAACTTGAACCCCGGCTTCACGCGATTCCTAATACCTGGTTGAAAAATCCAACCGCGTATTTCCATAGAAGGTAATAGACTGCGATGCCGACGAGGAAAGTTGCAACGACCAGAGGGTAGGGCAGGCTGACCGCCTGAAACCAAGTGACGCCGGCGTGGCCAAACGTTAGAAATCCACCACACGATGCGGCCAGCCCCCCGATCGGCATCATGATCAGAGGCAATATCGCACCATGGACGCCGATGGGCAGATACCGAAGCGGGCGTGAGGACATATAAATAATGTTCCAGAGGCCAAACACGTTCGGCACCAGCGCCATCGGGAAAATGACGACGCGCTCGAGGGGAATCTGGATCTGAAATACCAGTCGCGTCAGGATGAATACCGTCAGCGCGACCGCAAGGGGACTTTTCACCGCCCTTTGCGTTTGTCACTAAATTGTCAAATTCAAGTCACTTTCTACACGTAAACATGCCATTAAGCCGATATGGGGCTAGAGTTTAGAGATATGATTCAGGCCTATTCGGCGCGGGGAGCGGTTGTGAACAGAAACGTACCTTCATCAATATCGTTGGTCGCGGCTGGACCGTCGGCTGCCGAATCGGTTCCAGCGGTTTCGGAACGGATACTGGTGATCGAGGATGATCGCGCTGTCCAAAAAGCCTTGCGGCGGCTGTTTGAAGCAGAAGGTTTTGTTGTCGATGTTGCGGGGAACGGGGCGGCTGGGCTGGAGATGTTTCGGGCGGCTGCGCCCTCGGTGTTAGTGCTGGATTTGAGCTTGCCGGGGACTCCCGGCCAGGATGTGTGCCGGGAAATCAGCCAGGCTTCGCCCTCGTTGCCGATCATCATTCTTAGTGCGCGGACGGAAGTGATGGATAAGGTGCTGCTGCTGGAGCTGGGCGCGCATGATTATGTGACGAAACCGTTCAGTCCACGCGAACTTTTGGCTCGGGTGCGGACGGCAATGCGGCGGTCTCCAGCGGCGCGAACTCCGCCGACCGAAACCTTCAGTTTTGGCGATGTGAGAGTTGATTTCACGAAAATGGAATTGTGGCGCGAAGGGAAGTTGGTGCAGTTAACTTCGCAGGAGTTCAAAGTGCTGAAGTTCATGATCCAGAATGCGGAGCGAGTCTTGTCGCGCGAGGAGCTGTTGAACCACGTTTGGGGATACCGGAATTATCCGAGCACGCGGACAGTGGATAATCACATATTGAGGTTGCGGCAGAAATTGGAGAAGGATCCGGGGAACCCGGAGTATTTTCGAACGGTGCATAGTTCGGGGTACAAATTTGTGCCGTAATGCGGCGAGGTCAGAGGTTAGAGGTCAGATTGCAGAAGTAAAAGCCCTCGAAGCTGGGTTCTTACCTCTGCAATCTGACCTTTTACCTCTGACCTTCTGTGAGGGTTGAGCATGGGTGGAATTCGGCTGCGGACCAAGTTCCTGCTCTCGATGGTGGCGGTGTCGGCGGCCTTGACGTTTACGACTTTGCTCGTCGTACGGCACGCCGTGCAGCAGGAAGTGCGACTAGGTATCCAGCGCGACCTTGAGAATTCCGTTTCTGCATTTCATAACTTTCAGAAACAGCGGGAAGTGACGCTGGAGCGCTCGGCCGCGCTGCTGGCTGATCTGCCGAATGTGCGTGCACTGATGACCACGCACGATCCGGCCACCATCCAGGACGCATCGCGTGATTTGTGGCACCTGGCAGGCAGTGACTTACTGTTGCTCGCCGACTCTTCCGGGAAAGTCATGGCGCTGCAAGCGACGCCTCCCGAGGTGACAGTCCACCAGGGAGAAGACTTCTTTCCAAAAGTCGTTTTTCCGCAACTCGGGTCTCGAGACGAAGCGCGACACTGGTGGTTTGTCGAAGGACATCTCTACGAAGTTTTTCTTCAAGACATTTATTTTGGTCCGGCCAGCCGGGGACAGGTTTTGGGATACCTGCTGCTTGGCTACGAAATTGATGACCAGGTTGCCCGTGACCTCAGCCGCGTGGCTGCCAGCGAAGTGGCATTTCGTTACGGAGATGTGATCGTGCGGAGCACTCTGAAGCCGGCGCAGGAAGCCGCGCTGCTGGGCGTAGCTCCGAGGATGGTTCAGGGAGGGCCGCCGCAAGGAGATCAGATCCGGTTGGGGGAAGAACGGTTCCTGGCTACGGCGGTGAGTTTGCCTACGCCGGGAACTCCCGCGCTGAATCTGTGGGTCCTGAAGTCGTTCGATCAGGCAACAGCGTTTTTGAGCAGTCTGAATGAACTGTTACTGGCGCTCGGCCTGACGGCGGTGTTGGCCGGGAGTCTGTTGGTATTTCTCATCTCGCATACCTTCACGCGTCCGCTGGAGAATCTGGTGGCCGGGGTGCGGGCGCTGGAGCAGGGGGATTATGAGTATCCGTTGCATGTGCGGGGCGGAGACGAAGTTGCGGAGGTTACGGGAGCATTCGACCGGATGCGAACGAATCTGCAAAAAACGCAACGGGAGTTGCTGGATGCCGAACGCCTGGCGACGATCGGGCGGATGGCAAGTTCCGTGTCGCACGATCTGCGCCATTCGCTCGCGGCGATCATGGCGAATGCGGAATTCCTCTGCGAAGGCAACCTGACATCCGGGCAACGCGAGGATCTCTATGCCGAGATTCGCATTGCCGTGAATCAGATGACCGATTTGATCGAGTCACTGTTGGAATTCTCCCGCACGCGAGAGTCGTTGCATCCGTCCTACGGTGATGTTCGGTCCGCGGTGGATCGCGCGGTGCAGGGAGTGAAGGCGCATCCCGAGTTTCAGCGGATCAGGATTCAAATTTCCGGAGAAGGGTCGAGCGAAGGCTGGTTCGACTTCAAAAAGCTGGAGCGGGCCCTATTGAACCTGCTACTCAATGCGTGTGAGATGGTGCCCGCAGATTCGGGAAGAGTTGATATCGGGCTGCAACGTAAGGGCGAGAATCTGGAAATTCGCATCATAGATAACGGCCCAGGAATCGCGGATGCGGTGCGGGATCGCTTGTTTGAGCCGTTCGTCAGCTATGGCAAGGAAAATGGGACCGGGATGGGGTTGACTGTAGTGCAGAAAATTCTACAGGATCACGGAGGCGACGTCGTGGTAGAACAGACCTCGCCTTCGGGGACGACGTTCCGCATAAATATTCCGCTGAATCCATCGGCGGAAAATGCATTGGCAGTCCGGCAAGCGACCTAGGCGTTACTCCGTTTATAAATTTCCTTGAAAGCTAGATCTACAAAAGTTGGATCTGCAAAAGTTGATCTGCAGTGAAATCTTAGGACAGCATTTCAAGTATGACTGGCTGGAGGGTCACGATATGGACATAGCACGCTGGAGCAGAAGTTTGCGATGGATAACGCTAGTAAGTGTCTTGATGTGGACCGCATCCGCCATCGCGCAGGGAACTGCAAATTCGGGTGGTCCATCTGCGTCAGCGTTGCCGACTGAATCGGTGAGTGATTCTATCCGGGAGTTACGCGAGCAGGTTCACGAGTTGCGGGCGGCGGTAGCCGGAATGCGGCAGGAGCTCGACGAGGTTCGGGCAGAAAAGCAGCCGCAGAAGGCGATACTGCGCAGCGCTGTGAGAATAGAGAGTACGGGCGGAAACTCGATCGTCCAGGCGACCACCGATCGCGCGCCTCAGGAGCTAACGCCCGTATCCTCTGTGACAACGCGCGGTGCGGTAGAGACCTCATCTTCATACTCAACGAACACTGGATCAGTTCAGGAATATGACACTCAAAAACAAGATCAAAAAGCGGCAGGACGCGCTGCGAGCGTCGAAGAAGAATATCAACTGCTGAGTGGAAAGGTGGACGATCAGTATCAGACGAAAGTCGAGAGCGCATCGAAGTACCGGTTGCGGCTTTCGGGGATCGTTTTGATGAACTTGATGAGCAATCATGGCGCGGTGGATAGTATCGATCTTCCGACGCTGGCCTATGCAAGGCCGCCGGGCGACTCAGGAGGAAGTTTCGGCGCGACCTTGCGGCAGTCCGAGATCGGCCTTGAGACGTTTGGACCGATTGTGGCGGGTGCGAAGACGAGAGCAGATCTGCAGGTTGATCTGGCCGGCGGATTTCCATCGGTGCCGAATGGGATCAACTCGGGCCTGATGCGTTTGCGCACCGCGACCATGCGGATGGACTGGACCAATACTTCGGTGGTAATTGGGCAAGATTCGATATTCTTTTCCCCGAACTCACCGACATCATTTGCCTCGTTGGCGATTCCGGCGCTTACCTATGCCGGGAACTTGTGGAGTTGGGTTCCGCAGATACGGGTGGAACACAGAGTGAGTTTGGCAGGCGACTCGACCCTCATATTACAAGCTGGCATTTTGGATCCCGTCAGCGGAGAAATTCCGGGGGCTATTCCGGGGACGGCAGGAGTCGCGTATTACCGGCAGGCGGGCCCTGGGGAATCGTCGCGCCAGCCGGCGTATGGTTCACGGATCGCATGGGCCCGTAATGCCTTTGGACAACCGTTGCGAGTGGGGGTGGGAGGGTACTACAGTCCGCAAGATTATGGTTTCAGCCGGACAGTGGATGGCTGGGCTGGCATGGCAGACGTCGAATTACCTCTTAGTCGCCAGTTTTCGATGAGTGGAAAAGTGTACCGCGGCAAAGCTCTCGGTGGGCTCTACGGTGGGATCGGGCGCAGCGTGCTCTTCAGCAGCGATCCGACGTCGGCAAGCGCGGAAGTAAAAGGGTTGAACTCGGTCGGCGGCTGGGCACAACTAAAGTACCGGCCCGCAAATAAATGGGAGTTTAATGCAGCGTTCGGAATCGACAACCCTTATGCAGCGGACCTCAAGTTTTTCCCACAGCCCTATGAGGACTCGACGCTGGCCAGAAATAAGGCAAGCTTTGTGAACATGATCTACCGTCCGCGTTCGGATCTATTATTTTCCGCCGAGTATCGGCATCTGAGGACCTATTCGCTCATCGAGGGCGGAAATAACGCCGGGCAACTCAACCTGATGATGGGTGTCCTTTTTTAAGACGGATGGGTGGAAGAGTACCGGGCGAAGCCGCGCCTGGCAGGTATGATGGCCGTTGATGATGAGTCATAAAACGATTTTGATCTGGGTCGCGATGTGCTTGAGTACCGCAGCCGGATTGCGCGCGCAGGCTCCAGCGAGCATGACGGTGCGGGGTCGCGTCGAGGTCATTGGTGCGGGAGCTGAGGGAAAGTCACGGCATGCAGCAATTCCGGGGACGGTGGTGTGGTTGACATCGATGACGGGAGGCGGTGACGAGAACGCAGCGGCGCTAAGTTCTGCGGCTCCTCCGGCTGCAAAACTGCGGCTGGTCCAGAAGAATAAGAGCTTTGAGCCGCATATTCTCGTAGTTCCGGCGGGATCGCAGGTGGAGTTTCCTAATCGCGATCCATTTTTCCATAATGTTTTTTCGCTTTTCGAAGGGAAGCGGTTTGACCTCGGCCTTTACGAAGCGGGGACTTCGCGCGAGGTGCGGTTTGACCGTCCAGGCATCAGCTATATTTTCTGCAATATTCATCCCGAGATGAGTGCGGTTGTGATCACTCTGGCGACGCCTCTATACGCGATTGCAAACACGGACGGGCAAATTTCGCTGGGAGACGTTCCTTATGGACACTATGTGATGCACGTCTGGAGTGAAGGCATGGGCGCGGAGAATACACAGCCTCTTACACGGGAGGTCACAATCGGCAGGAATTCAGCGTCGCTCGGCGTGATTCGCGTTCCGGAGGCGCATGGGCAAGGTATCGCGCACAAGAATAAGTATGGCCGCGAGTATGACGAGCCAACGCCGAACAGTCCCGTTTATGAGCAGCACCGCTAGACGCGGCAAACGCTATGAAAATCGACAAACTGCTAAAGCGGTATCGCATTGAACGCGGGAAACATTTCAGACTCAAGGATCACGATCCTGCGGACACATGCGGGATGGGGGCGGAGCTGAAGCCGCAGGCGAAGGACCTGATGGCGGACGACATCAAGAAACTGAGCGGCTTGCAGGAAATTCTCGCGGCACAGGATCGTTGGGGCTTGCTGTTGATTCTTCAGGGTATGGATGCGAGCGGCAAGGACGGCACCATTAAACATGTGATGTCGGGCGCCAATCCACAGGGAGTCGACGTCTGGTCTTTCAAAGAGCCGTCGGCGGAAGAATTAAATCACGACTATTTCTGGCGAACCTGGAAGTGCCTGCCGGAGCGCGGCCAGATCGGCATCTTCAATCGCTCGTACTATGAAGAGGTGCTCGTGGTGCGCGTGCACCGGCAAGTTTTACAGAATGAAAAGCTGCCAAAGGCTTCGGTCACAAAACATATCTGGCGGGAACGTTTCGAGGATATCAACAATTTCGAGCGCTACCTTACCCGGAACGGGATTGTGGTGGTCAAGTTTTTTCTGCATCTCTCAAAAGAAGAGCAGAAGCGTCGGTTCATGGAACGGCTTGATACTCCCGGCAAGAGATGGAAGTTTTCTGCGTCTGACGTGAAAGAGCGCGAATTCTGGGACGCGTATCAGGATGCGTATGAGGATGCGATCCGGCATACGGCGAGTGAGGCCGCGCCTTGGTATGTGGTTCCGGCGGATAATAAATGGTTCGCGCATTTAGTGGTCGCGAACGCGGTGGTGGATGTTCTGGACGGATTGAAACTGAAGTATCCGAAGCTGAGTGGTGACGAGAAGGCCGCGCTGGCGCAGGCTCGCCGACAGCTTGAGAATGAGTGACGCTCCGCTTGGACGGGCGAGACGCTCGTCGCTCTACGAAACCTTACAAATCGTACAAACCTTTCCCATCTGAACCTCTGATCACTTCAACACTACTGGCAATGGCTGGTCGTAGGGTTGAATCGAGACGGTCAAAGATTTCCGCTGATCGAAGACTTCTTTGGTGACGCTGAAGCTGACGATGATGGTGCCCTTCTGTTCTGCTCCGGCAGGCACCTTGGTTTCGGGCGAGAGTGGCGGCTCGGAGCTTTCTTTCAGAGCAGGGAAGGCCTGGAAGTAGCGGTCGAAATCCACTGCGGAAGCGGCTTCATCCTCGAAGGTCTTGCCGTCGGCTGTGGTGAGCTGCGCTCTGAGAGTGTGAATCCAGAGTGGTTTCTGCGCCGTGTTGTGCAGGGTGAAGGTGAGGGCGGCGAGGGTCGTGTTCTGGCCAGGCACTTCGGCCGCCGCCACGAAATCGATCGAGCCCGCACCCTGCGGTTTCGGCCGTCCATGGAAAGCCACAATCCCCACAATCACAGCAATGACGACGATGCAAAGCAGAACAATGCCTGCGGGTGGAAGACTGCGTTTCGCAGTTCCGAATTCTTCGCCGATGTGAAACTCGGTAACGGGTGGGGGAGGTGAGGGAAGAGGGACTGGCTGATTAGTTGTGTCATCAGGCATTGAGAGATTGTAGATGACTGTTGACCTCCGTCGCACTCCACGCCTCGATTGCCCCATTGCCGGGTGCGAAACCGTACATGGGTTCACGAGGGTTGACCTGGGTTCGGTGCAGTGACTTTGGTTACCTTGCCTGGTGTGACGGATGCTGCGACGATGCGGAAGATTTCCTTTGGAGGTACTTAGCGGTGAATCGTCAAACTCTCTTTACCGCGTTGGCTTGCGCGCTGCTGGTGTTGAGCATGCTGGGCTGCGGAACGACCAACAAGCTTCAGTCCATTCAGCTTTCGACTTCGAACGTGAGCGCATCCGCACCGGGCACTCTCAACTTGACTGGCGAGGGTGCGACGGCTCAGTTGTATGCATGGGGAAACTACAGCAGCGGGAAACAAAAGCTGCTTAACGATGTGGGTGTGACTTACCAGATCTCGATTACCCCAGGCAGCACCGATCAATTCCTCAACCCACTTGCCACCCCGCCGGGCACAGTCCAATTGAGCGCGAATGGCCTGCTGACGGCAGTGACGCCCTTTGTCTGCACCTGGGTGAATAGCGCAGTACCACCCGCGACCGCACCGGCCTGGGGACTGGCTGGCTCGTATTCGGTCACGGCAACCTATCTTGGCTTCGTTTCTCCGGTGGTATTCGTCGGAGTGGCGTCTGAGGCGGGGATCGCCGGCACCACCAATCCGACCGGAGAATGCGGTCCTCCAACGACGTAGCCAATTCGACTGTTGATTTGTATTCCGCGAGGACGGCAGGATGACTGCCGCCCTCGTCTCCATTTAGAACTGCTTCGCTCGTCTTCAGGCTCGCCGTATCGTTCCGGTTTGAGCGTCCTGCCCTCAGCCCTTATAATGTTGGGTTTGTCCGTGACCACCATTATTTTCTTATGCTTGTCATCCTTAGAACCAACGTCGTGTCCGGATGAAGGTACGTACCGGGATTGAAGTGTCGAACCAGTCCGACATCGGATGCCTGCGAAAGAACAACGAGGATTCGTTCGGCTATTGGGAGCCGGAGGATGACGAGCAGTTCTTGCGCAAGGGGCGTTTGGCCGTAGTAGCGGATGGCATGGGCGGATATGAAGGCGGCCAAGAGGCAAGCCGGCTGGCAGTAGAGACGGTCCTGGCGGTGTATCGCGACTTTGGCGGTAATGATCCACAGGCAGCCTTGGTCGAGGCTTTGCAAGCGGCTCACGATCAGATCCGGCAGTACAGTTTTGCGCATCCGGAACTGCGGGGCATGGGGACGACGTGCACGGCGGCCGCGATTGTCAGGGGTGCGTTTAATGGTGGAGACGAGACGTCGGATGGACTCCCAGAACATGACTCACTCTATTTCGTGCACGTTGGCGACACGCGACTGTACCTGATCCGCGACCATCAGATTACGAGGGTAACGCGCGATCACTCCTATGTTGGACGGTTGGTAGAAGCCGGAATGATCAGTGCGGAAGAGGCGGAGACGCATCCCCAGCGCAACATTCTGACCGCGGCGCTGGGCACGAATCCCGACCTCATCATGGACTCGCCGCCACATCCGGAGCCACTGCGTCCCGATGACGTGCTCCTGATTTGCAGCGACGGGTTGTGGGGCCAGATGCGCGACCGCGAGATTTTAGACGCCGTGGAAAACAAAAGTGCTGAACAAGCGGGCCGCGAACTGATTGGATTGGCACGGGAACGCGGCGGCCCGGATAACATTACGGTTGAGATTCTTCGCCTGCGTTAAGCCACGAAGCCTTCCGAAGTCACACCACCAAAACAGGGAATCGGCCTTCCAAAAGTGCAAGTTCTTGCACTTTTTCCATCTCTTCAAAACGCCTCTCCATTGTAACTTACTGAAATTACTGAGTGTTCCCAGGCTGGAAATTTAAAGCTTTGGAAGTACGCTTGCTATTTTCTATAATGCCTATTAGTGAGATAGGGATAGTTGGGAGACTGATGAAGATTTCGCAAAAAGGCTTGTATGCGTTGCAGGCGATGATGGTGCTCACTCGGCGGTATACGCAGGGTGCGATCCGGATCCGGGACATTGCCTATGAAGAGAATCTGCCGGAGAAATTCCTGGAACTGATTCTTCTGGAACTGAAGAACGCGCGCATCGTGGAGAGCGTCCGCGGGGCCAAGGGTGGATACCGGCTGCGTCGGGCGCCGTCAGAAATTCGCCTGAGTGAAATCATCCGTTTGATTGATGGACCGCTCGCGCCGTTTGGGGATGCGGATCAGTTGCGCGTCCTGATCAATCGCGATGCAGAACATCGCGCGCTGTACCAGGTATTTCTGGAAGTGCGAGATGCGGCAGCCAAGATTCTGGACAACACGACGCTGGCCGACTTGATCAGCCGTGGACCGGAGTCGCGTCCGAAGGCGATTCATAGAAAAACCAAAGGAAAGAAGACCGAGTCTGCTGTGCTGCCGATGCTGGCGAGAGTTGAGGGCCATGACTAAACGACGTTTCTTCGCTGTAGCAATCTGGTTGTTTTTGCTGGTTGGTGTTGCTGCGCCACAGACGGCAATTCGGGTGGGCGCATTCCCCAACATCACGCATTCGCAGGCGATGGTGGGGAAGAACAACGGTTGGTTCGAAAAGGCGATGGGGCCGCACGTGCGGATCGAGTGGAAGAGTTTTAATGCGGGACCTTCCGCCATGGAAGCTCTGTTTGCGGGCGCGATCGACATGACTTATATCGGTCCGAATCCGGCGATCTCGGGTTACGTGCGCTCCAATGGCGAAGCGCTTCGGATTGTGGCGGGAGCGACGAGTGGTGGAGCAGCGCTGGTGGTGCGCAACGACTCCGGGATTCAAAAGCCGGAAGACTTTCACGGTAAGAAGATCGCTTCTCCACAAATGGGCAATACGCAGGATGTTGCTTTGCGCGCGTGGTTGAAGGCGAACGGAATGAAATCCGCGGACAAGGGTGGAGATGTGCAGGTGATCCCACTGGCGAATCCCGACCAGTTGACGTTGTTCATAAAGAAGGAACTGGATGGCGCATGGGCACCCGAGCCGTGGGCGACACGGCTGATCAAGGAAGGGAACGGGCGGCTGTTTCTCGACGAGCGGACGCTTTGGCCGAATGGTCAGTTCATTACCGCTCATTTGATTGTGCGCACTCAGTTTCTGAAGGAGCATCCCGATCTGGTGAAGAACTGGATTCGCGCGCATGTGGAATTGACGGACTGGATCAACGGACATTTACCCGAGGCCAAGAAGCTACTTAACCAGCAGATTGCGAAAGAGACGGGGAAAGCGCTGCCAGACGCCGTGCTGGACGAGGCTTTTTGGCGGATGACTCCGACTTACGATCCGCTGCGCGGGTCGCTGATGGAGGCTGCCAAATCCGCATTCAGCGCAGGTTTTCTTGGACGTGAAATGCCAGATTTGTCGAGCCTTTACGATTTGTCGCTCTTGAATCAGGTGTTGGCGGAAAAAGGAAAGAAGGCAATCCAATGAGCACGACTCCGCAGAATACTTACGAACCAGTAGTTCCGGCCAGTTCTCGAACCAAAATGCGAGCGGATGTTTATCAGGGGAAACCACCAGCTTCGGTGGCTGATTACCGCTCGCGGTATGTGCCCGAGGTTGTTGTCCCAAAAGTTGCGCTCGATGACATCTCTCTGAGCTACAGGACCACTTCTGGCGAGCGTTTGCTGGCGCTCGACAATATCAATCTTCAAGTGAAGCCGGGTGAGTTTCTTTGTATTGTGGGGCCTTCGGGATGCGGCAAGTCCACGCTGCTGCATTTGATCGCCGGGCTGCATCCGCAGACGTCGGGCAAGATTTTGATCGATGGCACGCCGGTGAGTGGACCGGGGACGGACCGAATTTTGATTTTTCAAGAGCTCGGGCTGTTTCCGTGGCTGACGGTGGGCGGGAATGTCGAGTTTGGCATGAAGATGAAAAACGTGGCTAGGGCCGAGCGCGAGGAAAAGGTGCAGTACTACTTGCGGCTCGTTCATCTTTCGAAGTTTAAGGACAGTTACATTCACCAACTTTCAGGTGGCATGCGGCAGCGGGTCGCGTTGGCACGAGCGTTGGCTGCTGAGCCTGACGTTCTGCTGATGGATGAGCCATTTGCGGCGCTGGACGCGCAAACTCGCGATCTGCTGCATGACGAACTGGAGCGTCTGTGGGCCGAAACCGGACGCACCATCATCTTTGTTACTCATAATGTGCGCGAAGCGGTCAGGTTGGGAGATCGCGTGGCGCTGCTGACGTTTCGTCCGGGGCGCGTGAAGCAGGAATTCTCAGTCACCCTGCCGCGTCCGCGTCATATGGAACAGACCGACGTTGCGCGTACGGCGCGTGACATTCTGGATTGCCTGCGCGATGAAATTAACAAGTCCCTGGAAGCGGAGTATGCCGATGAAAAAGCTCGCTAAGCAGGTAATCTTCTATTCCGTGCTCCTCGGCATTTGGGCCCTCGTCGCGAAACTGCACGTGTGGCCGCCATACCTTTTTCCTCCGCCGTGGGGAGTGGGACACGCATTGTGGGACGGCTTCGCCGACCACAGCTTTTGGATTGGCATCGCCGTCACCATGAAGCGCATGCTGATCGGGTACAGCTTGTCGGTAGTGTTGGGCATGATTTTAGGCCTCGCCGTTTCGAGCAATAAGTTTCTCGAGGAAACTTTGGGCGGGTTGCTGGTGAGTTTGCAATCGTTGCCTAGCATCTGCTGGATTCCGCTAGCCGTACTTTGGTTTGGGCTGACAGAAAAAGCAATTCTCTTTGTCGTCCTCATGGGGTCGCTGTTATCCGTGACCATCGCCATGGAGGATGGTCGCAAACAGATGCCGAAGATCTATGGCATGGCTGGGCGCAACTTGGGAGCGAGCGGCCTCCGGCTTTTCTGGTCGGTGCTACTGCCGGCCAGCCTACCGTTTATTGTGAACGGGATGAAACAAGGATGGGCGTTTGCCTGGCGCTCGCTGATCCAAGCGGAGATGATTTTCCTGAGTCTTGGATTGGGGCAGTTGCTGATGATGGGTCGCGATCTTAGCGACATGAATCAGGTGATGGCGGTGATGATCCTGATCATCATGTTGGGATACGCGGTGAATGGCTTGATTTTCCGGACGATGGAGCGGCGGCTGCAGGAGAAGTATGGGCTGACGCCGGCGTAGGAGCAGGCAGTTTCCACATGGTCTGTTGGCACCTTTGTCATCCCGAGCGAAGCGAGGGATCTGCATATTGTTGCGAGGCGCAGATCCCTCGCTTCGCTCGGGATGACAAGTCCGAAAAGTCGTTCGATCCTCTTTTACTTTTCTGCGAATTCATTTCTAATGCTCGGCTATGAGCAGCAGACTCTTGTGGTTGGGCTTCAGTCTCATTTTTCTGACAGTATTTGTTCTCATGGCTTTCGCGGCTGATCGCGATTCGGATCGCGAAACTGCGGATCGACTGATTGCGGAGGCGCTCAAGCCTTCGCCTCTCGATACTAATCTTCGCCGTTTGACCGATGAAGTTGGCGGACGGATTCCTGGTACTCCCGCTTTCCAGCGAGCGGTGGAGTGGGGCGTGGCGGCTTTCAAAGAAGCTGGCGCAGAGAGTGTCCACACCGAAGAATTCAGCATTCAGCACTCGTGGGCTGAGGGTGCTACAGAGATGACGGCCGCGCCTTACGGCGGAGCCACGTTTCGCGTCCATGCTGTTTCCGTCGCCTGGGCGCCGGCTCTGGCTGCGGCGAAGCATGTGCCGATTATTGACGTGGGAGATGGTTCGGCCGCTGAATTCGCCAAGGTCGGTGATATTGCTGGAAGACTTGTGCTGGTGCATTCCAAAGTTCTGGCCACTTGGGACGATCTTTTTCTCGAATACGAGCGGGCGCCCGCCATCATTGCGCTGGCGGTGAAAGGGAAGGCCAAGGCCATCGGGTTCATGGCCACGCGGGAGCACGGCATCCTCTATCGTCACACGAATTCCAACGCAGGCGAGATTGATGCATTGCCGCAGTTGGTGGTGGAGCGAGAAGATGGGGAACGGATTGCCCGGTTGCTGGCGGCGGCGACTCCGGTGTGGGCCGATCTTTCTATTCCTAATAGAATCGGGCCGGCGTTCAAAACCTGGAACGTCGTGGCTGAAATTAAAGGCACGGAGAAGCCTGACGAGTTTGTCGTGCTCGGTGCCCACCTTGATTCCTGGGAACTGGGCACGGGCGCGCTCGATAACGGATGCAACTCCGCATTGGTGATCGACGCGCTGCGCGCAATCAAGGCATCGGGATTGAAGCCACGACGATCGATACGTTTCATTCTGTTTTCGGGCGAGGAAGAGGGGTTGATTGGCTCGCGAGCTTATGCGGTGGCGCACCGCAACGAATTGGATAAAGCGGCGGGCGTGGTTGTCTTCGATTCCGGCACGGGAAAAACTACCGGGTTCTCGACTGGCGGACGCAAAGACGTCATACCGGCGGCGAAGCTGATGTTAGAGCCGTTGGAACAATTCGGCCTCACAAAAGCGGAGCCGACAGCAGAGTCAGGCACGGATCATTTTGACTTTATGCTTGAGGGCGTCCCGACATTTGTTGCCGACCAGGAAGAGGCCAATTACATGGAGAATTATCACGCGACCACCGACACGTTCGACAAGGTGGACTTTCCGCAACTGAAGAAGCATGTGGCCGAGGCGGCAGCATTCACATTTGCTCTGGCGGATCGCGCCGATCGCATTGGTCCACGACTGAACCGCGTACAGATCGAGCAGACGCTCCATGAAAGCCACATTGACCAGGAGTTGAAGGATATGGGCATGTGGGACGAATGGGCTCAAGGAAAACGCGGAAGAGAACGATAGATTCGACGCGAGATTCGACGCGTGTCGTAAGATTCTTCCGTGCTCCTTTTTTGGATTCTTTTCAACGTTTTTGTCGCGGCGATGCTGGTGCTCGATCTAGGCGTGCTGAATCGCCGCTCCCGCCGCATGAGCTTTCGTAGGGCGCTGGCCTGGTCCGGGGTCTGGATTACCCTGGCGTTGGCATTTGCGGTGGCGGTGTTTTTCTGGCACGGACGGCCTGAAGCGCTGCAGTTCGTAACCGGATATGTCATCGAGCTTTCGCTGAGCGTCGATAACCTATTCGTGTTTCTGGTTATCTTCCGCTATTTCAAAGTCCCCGATGAGCATCAGCACAAGGTGCTTTTTTGGGGAATTCTTGGTGCTCTGCTCATGCGGGGCATTTTCATCGCGCTTGGGGTGGGCCTGATCGCCCGCTTCAGTTGGATTACCTACCTGTTCGGCGCCTTGCTTGTTTACTCTGGAATTAAACTGCTTCGGCAGGGAGACAAGGAAATCCATCCGGAGAAGAACCCTGTTTTGCGCGTCTTTCGTCGCATTATTCCAGTCACGGACGATTATGTAGGCGGTAAGTTTTTTACTCGTAAAGACGTGCTCTATGCCACCCCGTTATTTGTCGTGCTGTTGATTGTCGAGACCAGCGACGTTCTATTCGCGGTGGACTCGATTCCGGCAGTGCTGGCAATTACTCTCAACGCTTTTATTATTTATACGTCCAATGTATTCGCGATTCTTGGCCTGCGGTCGATGTACTTTGCCCTCGCCGGGATGCTGGACCCTTTTCACTATCTGCATTATGGGCTGTCGGCTGTCCTGATTTTTATCGGGGCCAAAATGCTGGGAGCGCATTACGTTGAAATTCCTATCGAGTGGGCGCTGTTGATCGTGATTTCCATTCTGGGAGCTTCCGTTCTGGCCTCGGTGATGAATCCTCAGAAGAAGATGGCTGGGTGACTGAGAAATGTTTTGTAACTGTATGATTGACGTTCATGATTAGCGTTCCAGTAGCAACGCCGTCGCGCTCCTATGAAGTGCTGATTGGAAGCGGACTGCTTGGCCGTGCCGGCGAACATCTCGGAAAGATTATTGAGAATCGGCGCGTGTTCGTTGTCACTGTCCCACCCGTGCGGCGGCGCTGGGCGAAGGTTCTGCTGAAATCTCTAAAGAGCTCCGGGATCGACGCCGAAGTTCTTGAAATGCCAGATGGCGAACGCTCGAAACGGCTCGCGACGTTGGAGAAGTTGGCGGAGAAACTGGTAAGGCACGGCGCGGATCGCGGGACAACCGTGATCGCGCTTGGCGGCGGGGTTGTTGGCGATGTGACAGGATTCCTCGCGTCGATTTATATGCGAGGCGTGGATGTCGTCCAGGTGCCGACGACGGTGCAGGCGCAGGTGGATGCCGCGATCGGCGGGAAAACGGGCGTTAATCTGGTGGCGGGAAAAAATCTGCTCGGCACTTTTCACCAGCCGCGTGTGGTGCTGGTCGATCCCGCTGTTTTGGAAACGCTGCCCTCCCGCGAATATTGCGCTGGGCTTTATGAGTCATTGAAGTGCGGCATTATCGGCGACGCCGGACTATTTAAGCTTTTTGAGGATAAACGCCGCGAGATTCTGGATCGCGATCCGGTGGTGGTTGAGAAGGTGATTGCCGATTCGGTGAGGCTGAAGGCCTCGGTGGTGAGTGCCGACGAACGTGAAGGCGGTTTGCGGCAAGTACTGAATCTGGGACACACCATTGGTCACGCGATTGAAGCCGAGACCCGATACAGACAATTGCTTCACGGGGAGGCGGTGGCTTGGGGGATGGTCGCGGCCACGAATATCGCGGTCTCCACCGGCAAACTCGATAGTGTGACGGGGGGACGCATCACCAACTCGGTGATTGGTTTCGGGCGGCTGCCGGGCATGAAGATTCAGACGGCGGGAATTCTAAAGCGGCTGCGATCCGATAAGAAGACGCGCCGGGGAGTTGTGCATTTTATTCTGCCGCGCGAGATTGGCAAGGTCGAGATCGTGAGCGACGTGCCAGAAGCTGTTATCCGTTCGGCGGTTGACGAGATTCGGAAACTGGCTCGGAATTGAACGCGCAACCACAAGACGATCTCGAAACGCCTCGGGAAGTGAAGCCACGAACCGTTGGCGCGGCTCCGGCGGGTGCGCGGGACCGCGAGTCTGCGTCGGTTGCGGTCCGGGAGATGTTCACATCCATCGCGCCGCGCTACGATCTGCTGAATCATGTTCTCTCCTTCAACATTGACCGGGTGTGGTGGTGGCGCACAGCGCGTAAGTTCGAGGCGATTCTGAGGCTTCCTAACGCTCGCGTACTCGATCTTTGCTGTGGCACAGGAGACATGGCTTTCGCTTTGGGGCGACGCGCTAGCTCGGAGGGGGCGCGGATTCTGGGCGCGGATTTTTCTCACGCCATGCTCGAGCGCGCGGCGCACAAAGGTAAGCGCACGACGATCCGCTGGATCGAAGCTGACGCGCTCCGGTTGCCGTTCCCAGATGGACATTTCAATCTGGTGACATCCGCGTTCGGATTTCGGAATCTAGCCGACTATGACGCCGGCTTGCGTGAAATTGCGCGAGTGCTTGCTCCCGGCGGAGAATGCGGCATCCTTGATTTTGGGGAACCCGGTGGTTTAATCGGACAGGGATACCGCGTCTATTTCAAGAAAGTTCTTCCCGCGATTGGAACCATGCTTTCGGGCGTGAGCGGGCCGTACGCTTACTTGCCGGCCTCGGTGGAACGCTTTCCGTCGCCGGATGAAATGCTGGGACGGATGCACCAGGCTGGGTTTCGCGAGGTTTCGTGGACTCCGTATACGTTTGGCGTGGCGGGACTGTACCGGGGTGTTAAAAACGAGTAACCGCCGAGACGCAGAGGACGCCGAGAAAATCTACGGATCTCAGTTGTTAGCAAACGAATCTGCGAACGCCTCTAAGTTTGTTTTCTCGATGACTCGTTCGTAGTCGTCACCCAGGAATTGCTTCAGGCGGCCGGTGTTCATGGTGTACTCGCTGGTCATGTAGGGAGTCGCGTCCGGCGGAATTGCCGAGATGTTCTGGTTCCATAAAAATCGCAGGACTCGATGCATACCCCACTGACCTGGAACTCGCAGCAATCTGGCATGCGCCACCTCGATACACTGGGCGAAGGTCATAGAATCGCCGCGCCCGGCAACGTTCAGGACAGTCACGCGCTGGGCTTCAGGTTCGCGCTTCAGTATCCACACGATTAACCGGGCCATGTCATCGACGTGGACGAACTGAATCTTGTTGTCCATATATCGCTGGCCGAAGGGAAGCATGCAAGGTAGACGTCTCGCGGACTGACGCATGCGCGCGGCGAACTTTCCCTTGCCATTGGGCGTTCCACGGAATGCTCCCATCAGGTAATTGTCGACGCTGGCTCCGGCAAAAATGTGGGGACGCAAAATGAAGACGCTACAGCCGCGCAGAGCGGCCGCGCGTTGCTGCACGATCAGATCGCTTTCTTTTTTATGGATGGCGTAGGGCAGGGTGTGAGCGCTGAGTGGTGAGTCTTCCGCTGCGGGAGCAGGGAGGTCAGATCCGTAAGCGGAGACGCTGCTGGGGAAAATGAAATGCTGAATCGTGCTTCCGGAATTCCGGTTGGCTTCGCCAATGGCTTCCATCACGCGCGCTGTGCCGGCTACATTGATCCGCCACATCCGGTCGACATCCAAAACACCGGAGCGCTGAGGATCGATTACAAATGCCAGGTGGATAAAGGCGACCGGCTGCAACTCGCGCAGCAGCAGGAGCAACTCGCGGGTGGACTCCTCTTTTCCAAGGTCGAGCGCGACAAAGCGATCGACCTCAGAATGAGTTGGGGGCATGACATCAGCGCCAACCACCGTGTAATTCGAGAGTTGGGGCACGAGCCGCTGACCCAGATTTCCCGAAACTCCAGTGATGACGATGGTTGGCTTTGCCGTATCCATTTAGTCGTCGTCTGTCTCTGGCTTACCGGACGGTTTTCCACCCGGTGGAGGTGGTGCCGCCAAGCGATTTCTCGTGGGACCGAAGTAAGCATCGTTCAGTTCAATGCCGCCCTGATACCCCTGCATGCTATCGCGGTAGCGCTGACTGGAAATCGTTCTGGTGATCTCCGCTTTCACGCTGTCGAGAGGCAAGGCATCTTTACTGACAACTTTGTAAATGTAGTATCCGCTCTGATCTGAGATCACTTCGGATACTTCGCCCACCTTCAAATCCATGACGGACTGATGGTCCTTTGGGAGCGTGGTCCGGCGCATCTTCTCCATCTTTGTGGTGGGAGCGTTTCCCGGAAGGCCAGCGACGGTGTAGGCCTCCTTTTGCAGTTTATCGGGGTCTTCGCCTTGAACAACTTTGGCTCGCAGATCGGCGGCGAGTTTCTTCATGGCTTCTTCTCCAGCTTTTTGCTGCGCCGGTGTTGGTGGCGTCGGAGGAGTGGCTTTTGCGCCGGGAGCGGGCTTCGGTGTTGAATTTGTCAGTTGTTTGGTCCGGGGAACGAAAATCCGCATGAAAGTAGCTTGTTCGTACGAGGACGCGTTCGCCTTGTAATACTCGTCGAGATCGGCGTCCGTTACCTTGCCGGCATCTGCTTGCAGCGTGCTACTCAATTCCTGCGAGAGAATCGACATCCGCGCAAACTTCATCTTTTCGTCAAACGCTGGTCCTTTATCGAGGCCACGTTTTTCTGCAGCGGCGGACATCTTCAGTACCCAGGCATAGCGGGTTGCCAGCTGGCGGCGAATGGTCGGAGACACGCCTGGTTGTAGCGTCTCGGCGAGCTTCTCAAATTGCGCGCGACTGATCACGGTTTTGCAGGCGTCACCCTGTAGTGTGGTATCGGTGCAGTAACCCGTGAGCGTAATTACCGCATCATCGGGTGCGACCTTTACCTCGGGAACTTTGCCGGGGCCAGGTGTGTTTCGGTTCCCCGCGCCCGGCGGGTACGTACCGTTCATATCGCCCGCAGGTGGCGCGGGTGGCGGAGTAGGTGGGACAGCCTGCCCACAGGCCAAGCCGACGAGCAGGAGAATTGCGAGGTACTGGAAACGCATGAATCAGGATCCTCCAGGGAGAAATTCAACGAAAATCATCGTAGCATGTCCCCAGGAAGACCGGTCAACCGATGGTAAGGGGTTGGCGGCGAACGAATACGAAGCGATAATGGCGCTTATGCCGAAAATTGGTGCTGCCTTCAGCTCCGCTTCCATGCGCCGGGAAAAGCGAGCTGTGGCCGGGAACTCGGTGCTGGCGGCCCTGGCAATTACCGGTCTGAAAATTACAGTGGGGATCGCGACTGGCTCGCTGGGAATTTTATCGGAGGCCGCACATTCGGGACTGGATCTGATTGCGGCAACAGTTACGTTCTTTTCCGTTCGTGTTTCCGACAAGCCAGCGGACGCCGATCATCAGTATGGACATGGCAAGTTCGAAAACTTTTCGGCCTTTATCGAAACCGGCCTTCTGTTGTTGACATGCGTTTGGATTGTGTATGAATCGATACGACGACTGTTTTTCCAGAGCGTGGAAATTGAGCCGAGCGTAGCGGCTTTTCTAGTCATGATGCTGTCGATTGCTGTCGATGCCTGGCGCTCCCGCGCACTTGGGCGAATTGCGACCAAGTATGACAGTCAGGCGCTGGAAGCCGACGCGCTCCATTTTTCGACGGACATCTGGTCCAGCGCGGTCGTCATCGCTGGGCTTGCGCTGGTTTGGTTAGGGCGTACGTACCATTTGAAGTGGCTTCGTCAGGCTGATCCCATTGCCGCGTTGTTTGTTGCGGGCGTAGTTGTTTCCGTAAGTTGGCGGCTAGCGAGAAGAACGGTGGATGCGTTGCTCGATGCCGCGCCAGCTGGCATGCGCAACCAGATTCTAGACCGGATCAGCACCGTTGATGGCGTGCTTGAGGTGGATTGGGTCCGCTTCAGGAAGGCGGGCAACGGATATTTCGCGGACGTTTCGGTGGCATTGGAGCGCAATATCACGTTCCAGCGTTCCGAGCAGGTCTCTGACGCTGTGAAAGGAAGGGTGCGCGAGGTTCTTCCCAATGCCGATGTGATGGTGCACACAGTTCCACGAGCGCGCGGGACGGAGAATATTTTTGATCGCATCCGCGCCGTGGCTACCCGCCACAACTTCAACGTGCATGACGTCAGCGTGCAAGACTTGAATGGACAATTGCATCTGGAGCAGCATCTCGAGCTTGACGAACAACTCAGCATGAAACATGCGCACGACGAAGTTACCCGGCTGGAAGGCGAGATGCGAAGCGAGATTCCTGAAATTGCAACGATTTTGACGCACATAGAAAGCGAGCCAGCAACGATTGAAACGGGTGAAGAGATTGTTCGCGAACCGGAATTGGAGCGGAAACTTAAAAACATTGTGAAGGAATTTCCCGAAGTGATGGATGTGCATGAATTTCAGTTCAAGAAGGTGCGCGGCAGATTGTACGTTTCCTGCCACTGCACCTTGCCGGACGACATGCCGTTGTCGAAAGTGCATGACGTGCAAACATCGCTTGAGATCCGCTTCAAACATGACGCGCCAGAGTTGTTCCGCGTACTGATTCATCCGGAGCCGATTACGGACAATCGACGGTAACGAGATTATTGGAGAGCCGGGCGTCCTCGCCCGGCCACACCCTGAACTAGACGGACGAGAGGGCCCATGAACGAAGCGGCGGTGATGTGGACGGACCATGATCGATTCGTGGGGTCGGCAACCTCGCGACATTCGATCGTGATCGATGCGGCAAAAGACAAGACGGCGAATAGTCCAATGGAACTGGTATTGCTCGCCCTATGCGGCTGCACAGGATCGGACGTGGTGGGAATTCTGCGCAAGAAGCGGGAAAAATTTACAGGGCTTGAGATTCGGACGGCCTCTGAGCGCGCGGAGGGCTATCCCGCCGTCTACACGTCAATTCATTTAACCTACATTGTTCGCGGGCAGGTATCGCAGAAAGCGATGGAAGACGCAGTTCGGCTCTCGAAAGAAAAATACTGTTCGGTTTCCGCCATGCTGGAGAAGACGGCGAAGATTACCTACACGATTGAGTACGTTTCGTGACGCCTGGCAATCATTCCAAGTCCCATCTGCCAAAGTCCCATCCGCTGCGCGGTTACCTATACATTGGGAGCGCGGCGTTTCTGTGGGGAGTCTCGGCTACGCTTGGCCGCGCTGCTTTCACCGGACATTTATTGCCGGGCGGGATGTCACTGGCAAAAATTGATCCGCTCATTCTTTCGCAGAGCCGTGCCACGTTTTCATTGGCAGTCCTTTTGCCGATCCTGCTGGCACGAAGGGGAGCGTCTGCGTTGCGTGTTCCTGGGCGCGACTTGGTCCAGTTTCTTCTGCTGGGAGTGTTGGGAGTTGCGGTCTCGAATTATTTTTACTACCTGGCCATTCAGCGGACGAACGTGGCGACCGCGATCATCCTGCAATATACGGCGCCGGTCTGGGTGCTGCTTTACATGGCCGTACGCGAAGCGCGGACGCCGTCGTTGCGAAGAAGTTCGGCAGTGGGTCTGGCGGTTGCTGGGTGCGCTCTGGCCGTGGGATTGATTGGCTCCGGCGGTTTTCGTATGGACGTTATAGGAGTTACGGCCGCATTGCTGGCTGCGTTCTCTTTCGCGTTTTATAACGTCGGCGGACACAAGGTGCTGGCCCGCTACGACCGCTGGAAGGTGCTGATGGGGTATTGGTCGGTACCTCATTCTTCTGGATTTGCGTGAATCCTCCATGGAAAATTATTGCCGCTCACTATGGGCGGCAGCAGTGGGAATTCATGCTGGTGTTTTCTCTGATCTCCGTTCTGGGACCGTTTTCCTGTTATTTTGCCGGATTGCAATATCTCGAGCCGACCAGCGCAATTGTCGCAAGCTGCCTGGAGCCGGTGTTCAGTATTGTGCTGACTGCGATTTTCCTGGGTGAGCTAGTTCACACGGTGCAGACAGTCGGAATTGTGCTCGTGCTGGTGGCGATTGTTCTGATCCAGATGCCAGAGCGTGGCAGTGAGTTGGTGGTGGAACCGATGGAGTGAGGTCGGTATTCCACTTAGCCCCCAATTCAATTCAGCCGGCGCAAATACTTTTGTGCTTTTCGCACATCCTGTCCAATCTGCTCTTTCAACGCCTCGACTGACGGGAATTTGATTTCATCCCGCAGTCGATCAAGAAAGTGAAGTTCCACTTTCGTTTCCGCCGAAAGTTCCAGAGGATGAAAATTCAGGAGATGAGACTCGATGGCAAACGAGTCAGCGCCGAACGTTGGACGGTTTCCAATGTTTGTGACCGAGTCAAAACATTCGCTGCCGACGCGAGTACGCGTGACATACACGCCATCTTTGGGCACGAGTTCTTCGTAACGGGCCAAGTTGATGGTGGGGACGGTGTACTTCGATCCATAGCCGCGCCCTCGACCGGGGGTAGAGAGAATGCTGAAGGGGCGGCCTAACAAGTGGCGCGCCCGGCTGACTCGTCCTTCGCAGAGCAGTTTGCGGATGTGGCTGCTCGACACCGGTTCTCCGCGCAGGCGCATCTCGGGATAGTCGTGTACTTCGAATCCCATTTCGCGGCCCAGTTCGCGTAGAACCTGGATGTTTCCTTCGGCTTTGTGTCCGAAGTGGAAGTTGTAGCCCTCGTGGACTTCGCGGGCGTGCAAGCCCTTCTTCAAAATTTCGTCGGCGAACTGGTATGGCGGCATCAGCGAAAGATCGCGGGAGAAGGGTAGTAACAGAATCGCGTCTACGCCGGTCGCTTCGAGCAGATTAAGTTTCTCTGGAAGTGGAGTTAGAAGTTTGAGGGCGTGATCGGGGCGCAGGATGCGGGTGGGGTGCGGATCGAAGGTGACCACCACCGATCGCGCGTTTTCGCTTTTTGCGCGGCGCACAATTTCATCGATCACGTGGCGGTGAGCGCGGTGGACGCCGTCAAAGTTGCCGACACTCACTATGGATGGGCCGTAGTCGTCGGGGATGGCGTCGAGATGGTGGAAGGTCTGCATGCTAAGTGTTTCTTGCCATCTTCTTGCGAACTTGCTCGGGATGACAATTCTTAAAACAATTTCAGTAACAATTTAGATTTCAAAGTCTAACTTCATTCCGTCAAATGCCAACTGCACGCCCGCAGGCAAGGTCGCGCTCGTGGCCTCATGCCCGAGGTCGTGGCAGATGTGGGTGAAAAATGCGCGCTTTGGCTTTACTGTTTCCACGATCTTTAATGACTGCTCCACGGTCGAATGAGTCGGATGCGGCGTGTAACGCAGGGCATCCAGAAACAGAATGTCCAGGCCGCGCAACTTCTCAAGAGTTTCAGCGGGAACATGGCTGTGATCGGTGAGATAGGCGGCGGACCCGAAACGGAAACCGAGGATCGGAGTGTCGCCGTGAATCACCCTCAATGGTTCGAAGCTGGCGCCGAATAATTCAACTGGGCGCTCGATCGGATGCAGTGCTACCTGCGGCAATCCACCGAATTTGTAAGTTGGTTCAAAAATGTACGGGAACATCTTCCGCAGGAATTCGCAGGCTCGCGGCGTGGCATATAGCGGGAGCTTGCCGGGCGCGTGTTTGTAACTCAGGGGGCGCAGGTCGTCGATGCCGAGAATGTGGTCCGCATGGGTGTGCGTGTAGAAAACGGCGTCGAGTTGAGTGATGTGTTCGCGTAGCGCCTGCTCGCGAAAATCGGGCGTGGTATCGATCAGGACGTGGTGTCCGTGATAGCTGACCAATACGGAAGGACGAGTGCGGCGGTCGCGCGGATCGGACGACTGGCAGACGGCACAGGAGCAGCCTATCGAAGGAACACCCATCGACGTTCCGCTGCCTAATACCGTCAGGGTCGCCTGCATCAGCCGTTCGTGCCTGTGATTGGCCTGGGCGCCTGCGGAGGATGTGTGATCGCATTCATTACTTCTACGTAGGCCATGCGCAATTCATAGAGACAATTTTGCAGGAAGGCCTGCTCTTTGGGAGTGAGGTTGCCTTTGGTTTTCTCGGCAAGCATGCTGAGGGTATCGATGGTCTGGCGAGCGCCGATGATGTCTACTCCTGGCTGGCCACCGGGCTCCTGCATGAGGCCGAGCTGCATCATGGAGGTCATATAGAGCGAGGCCATGAAACGCTCGAAACTGACTTCAAGTTCTTTGGCGGAGTGTCCGCTCTTTTCGACCTGCGCGTCCATGTCTCGCGATGATTTTCGATAGGCTTCATGCTGCTCCTGCTGCTCGGAGGCTGTCGGCGGCTCGGGGATTTCGGACTCGGCTGTGGGTGCGGCTGGCGTGGAAGCAGCCATGACGGGCGCTGCGGCTGTTGAGGAGGCTGGAGCAGCGGTGGGGGCCGCAGGAGAAGGCGTCTGTTCTTCGCCCGAATCGCGGAGTTCTCCATCGGAAGTGAATAGCCGCTTGTCACTGACTGTGAATTCCGTCTCTTCTTTTCTCTTTTGAGCCATATTTGTTTTCCTGACTTCTCAATATTCGATTTCCTGAAAATTATGCGATCGGGAACGTTGCTGGTTTTACTGCCGCCGCTCCCGCGTGTAGATATTTTCCTGCTGCTTCGCGGCGCAGATAGCCTAATGCGACGGGGCGGTCTCCGCCGTGCAGAGGCAGAATGGCGCTGCTAGTAATTTCGCCTGCTTCTTTTTCGTCTTTTCCAGCTTCGCCCGCGAGAATCTTTGTGCCGGGTTCCGGAAGCGCGCCCTCAACTGTGAATGCTGTGAACTGCCGGTGGACCGCACCTCGGGAGCGAATGCGCTCCACAATTTCCTGGCCGAGATAGCAGCCTTTGGTGAAATTTAATGCTCGGGTCTGGCCCGTTTCCTGAGGCAGATCGCGGTCGCGGATGTCGATGCCAAATTGCGGAATCGCATGCGAGATGCGGAACAGATTGAGCGCTGTCGTGCCGGCGGGTCGGGCACCTGCCTTGAGCAGAGCGTTCCGCAGTTCAGCGGCGTGCTCAGGAGCAATCCAGACTTGCCAGGATTCGCGGGCTTCTTCGCCTGAACGTAAAAGGGTGATCGCTTTCCCTTGCCAGGCGATATCCCCAAATTGTAGATGCGCTAAATCAGGGACTTTTATACCGGCACGCTCTAGGACGGGACGCGATTGTGGTCCAGTCAGGCCAATTGCCATGAGTTTGTCGCTGATGTCAGCGATTTCAACGTCGTCGGCAATGATGTAGCGATCGAACAGCTCCAAGATTTTGTCACGCTGGACGCGCTCGGTATCCACAAGGAGAGAATCTCCCCGGTGAAAAACATAAAGGTCAGCTTGAATGCGGCCCTGGGCGTTGAGCAGGAAGGCATAGACGCCGTGCCCAGGAGCGAGATCGCGGACGTTGTTCGTGGTCATGCCATTCATCCAGCGGACGCGGTCGCCGCCGGTCACCGCGATCTTGGAGCGCCAGCTTAGGTCGTAGAGACCGCACGCCGAGAGCAGTGTTCGGAATTCGGCGCGAGGATCGCCGAAGTCGGCGATGGGGGCGCCAGTGCCTTGGTCTGCGTTATGGAGTGTCGTCGAAGTCATGACTACAACCTTTGATTATAACGAAGCATGGATTTAGACGTTCTAGCAAAGGGAAGTCTCGTCTTCAGACAGATGTGTGGCCCGGCCGGGGACGCCGGCGCTCCACCGGTTTCGAGTTGATTGCTGGCTGTGCTAACGTTGGCAGCGTGAGCGCGAATAAACGTATCGCTGTAATTGCTGGAGATGGCATCGGCAAGGAAGTTATCCCGCAGGCGGTAAATGCCATGCGCGCGACCGGTGCTGCCGTTGAACTGACGGCGTTCGATTGGGGTGCGGATCGATATCTCGCCGATCAAGTTACGGTGCCGCCGGATGGCTTTGCCACCTTGGCACGGGATTTCGACGCTATCCTAGTTGGCGCATTTGGCGATCCGCGTGTGCCTTCGAATGTTCATGCCAAGGAAATCCTTCTGGGCATGCGCACGAAGATGGATCTGTACGCGAATGTCCGTCCGGTGCGATTGCTGGGTGCGGCGCTTTGTCCCCTCAAGGGCATCGAGCCCAGTGACCTCGATTTCGTGGTGATTCGCGAGAACACCGAGGGCGTTTACGGTGATGTGGGAGGAGTTTTTAAACAAGGAACGCCAGACGAAGTGGCGATCCAGGAAGACATCAACACGCGCAAGGGAGTCGAGCGCATTATCCGATTCGCGTTTGAGTACTGTTCCACCAACCAAAAGTTGGATGGCTCGCCGCGACGGCGGGTGCTGATGTGCGATAAATCGAATGCCATGACCCACGCCGGCGGCCTGTGGCAGCGGGTGTTCAAGGAAGTTGCGGCGGAGTGTCCGCAGATCGAAACTCAGCATATGTATGTGGACGCGCTCTGCATGCAGATGGTGCGCGATCCGCGCGGTTTCGATGTCATTGTCACCAATAATATGTTTGGCGACATCATCACCGATCTCGCGGCTGGATTGCAGGGCGGCCTGGGGATGGCTGCCAGCGCCAACCTGCGCCCGGGACATACGTCAATGTTCGAGCCAGTGCATGGTTCCGCGCCACCGATTGCGGGGAAGAATATTGCCAATCCCTTTGGCGCGATTCTCACGGTTGCGATGATGCTGGCGCATCTGGGAATGACCACAGAGGCGGCGAAGATCGACGCGGCCGTGCTCGATGCGGTGCGGCGGAAAAAGACTACGGTCGATATTGGCGGGACGCTGGGGACGCGCGAGGTGGGGGAATGGGTCGCCGAGAGAGTAGCTGAGTCGTAGGCGTTTCAGACTTGAAGTCCCAGACCGCACTGATATCTTGATCCGAACTGCCTGTAAAGCCTAAAGAGCCAAGCATCTATTTCTGCATGCCTCTGCAGCATCGAGAGAATGCCTTGCAGTTTCATCGCGGTTCCCATCGGCGTGGGGGCCTTCGACTTCGCGCGGCCTTCACTTCGTGAAGTCCTCGCTGCGCTCAGGATGACATTTTTTGTGAGGGACTGAGAGTTGAGGCACAGAGTATAGACTCGTTAGCACATGGAATTTGTTCAACTGAGCGTTCGAAGTTTTGGAAAATTGTTTTGCCGACTTGCGCTGGGCGCGCTCATTACGAGCACCGGCTGGGGGCAGGCGGCTTCCCAGAACCCGCCTTCCGATCAGCCCCCCGGGGGCGAGGGCGCCCGCGTCACTCAAGTAGCGCCTGAAACTACGATTTCGTCCAAAGAAGGAAAAGAACTGTTTCGCTCGGTGGACGAGATTCTCCAGTTTGCCAGTCAGGACACGGGTCTGCCCATCAAGCACACGGTGAAGCGCAAGTTAGCTACTCGCGATCAGGTGCAGTCCTACATTGAGAAGAGTATGAAGGACGACAAGGACGCGAAACGGCTGGAACGGTCGGCGGAGGTGCTGAAGAAGTTTGGATTGTTACCACGACAATTTGATCTCAAAAGTTTTTTGGTAGCCATGCTGCGAGAACAGGTTGCGGGATATTACGACGTTAAGACGAAGACTGTAAATCTACTGAACTGGGTCGACCTGGAGTCGCAAAAGCCGGTCCTCGCGCATGAGTTGACTCACGCTCTACAGGACCAATCTTTTAACATTGAAAAATGGATGAGGAGTTCCTCGGATAAATCTGACAGCAAAAGAGATGACCCCAGTCCTAGTGACATTGACAATGATGAAGATTCTTCCGCGCGGCAGGCAATCGTAGAAGGACAGGCAATGGCTGTGCTCCTCGATTATTCGCTGGCACCTACCGGAAAGACCATGCTGGAATCGCCGCAGATTGTAGATGCGCTGAAGCAGAGCATGCTGGTTGGGAGCGCGGATTCTCCGGCATTTCGCGACGCGCCGATTTTCTTGAAGGAGGAGTTGACGTTCCCCTATCGCTACGGACTCGACTTTACGGCTGCGCTTCTTAAAGCAGGCGGTAAGGAACTGGCCTACGCGGGAGCGTTCAAGGATCCGCCGAAGACGACGCGTGAAATCATGGAGCCGCAGACGTATCTCACGCACGAGAAGATCGCGCCGCTAAAGATGATTGATATGGAGAAAGACTTCAAGGCCTTCGATCCGTTTGATATCGGTGCGATGGGCGAATTTGACGTTGATATTCTGGTCGAGCAGTATGCGGGCCGGGAAGTAGCCGAGGCAATTTATCCAGGATGGCGTGGCGGTTATTATTTTGCTGGCAAGCCTAAGGGCAACAAAGCGGCGCCAATCGGCGTGTTGTATGTTTCGCGCTGGGCAAGTGCCGATAAAGCTGCTGAATTCGCCGCCGTGTATGCGAAATCGCTGGCGCAGAGATATCAGAAGCGGCAGGGGCTTGGGGCCGATGGCAAGGTTGCGGAAGATGCGCCGCCTGTGGAGTCCTGGCGAACGCTGCGCGGGAGCCATTCCTGGCTGACGGAAGAGGGAGTCGTGGTGATTGAAGTTCGTGGCGACGAAATACTCATTAGCGAGAGTCTGGATGCGGAGACAACGAAGCGAGTGGAAGCGGATTTTTGGCCACTCGAAAAGCTCGATGTAAAAGCGGTGCCGGCCAAGCCATAGGTTCCCGTCTTGTATAATCAGCAGTTCCGCCGTAAGTTTCATCCCAATCAGGAGCGCAATTGCAACAGGCAGAGATAGGCATCATCGGCGGCAGTGGTTTGTACCACATGCCGGGATTCAGCGATGCGCATGAACTGCGACTCCAGACTCCATTTGGAGATCCTTCGGACGCCTATGTCCTGGGGACATTGGAGGGACGCAAAGTTGCGTTTTTGGCGCGGCACGCGCGCGGGCACTTGCTCCTGCCCAGCGAACTGAACTTCCGCGCAAATATACACGGCTTCAAACAATTGGGAGTGGAGCGTATCGTCTCTGTTTCGGCGGTGGGCTCGCTGAACGAAGAGCACAAGCCGCTCGACTTCGTCATTCCCACCCAATTCTTCGACCGCACCCGGCATCGTGTCGACACTTTTTTTGGCGACGGGATTGTTGCTCATGTTGGGTTCGGCGATCCGGTGTGCGGCGAGATGACGAAGGTTGTTCACGAAGCTTGCAAGGTCGCCGACGTGACCGCAAAGCTTGGCGGAACGTACGTCTGCATGGAGGGTCCGCAGTTTTCCACCAAGGCGGAGTCGAATGTGTATCGCAGTTGGGGCGCCGACGTGATCGGCATGACCAACTTGCAAGAGGCAAAACTCGCGCGCGAGGCCGAGATTTGCTATGTCACGATCGCCATGGTGACCGATTATGACTGCTGGCATCCGCATCATGACTCGGTCACGGTGGAGCAGATTGTTTCCGTGCTGGTGAAGAATGCTGAGAATGCCACGAAGGTTGTGAAGGCCACAATAGCTGCAATGCCTAAAGATCGTTCGTGCAAGTGTGGACGGGCGCTGGCAAACGCTATTTTGACCGATCCCGCAAAGATCCCTGCGGCGACGAAAGAGAAATTGAAACTGATATTGGGAAAATATTTGAAATAGTCGTTAGTCGATGGTCGTTAGCGAACTCTTGCGAATCGAATGCCAAACGACTAACGACTAACGACACGACGGTTCTTACGGAGCCTCATGAGCATTTTAGTAGTTGGTTCGGTTGCCTTTGACACCATTGCCACGCCTTCCGGTCGCGTGACCGATATCCTCGGCGGCGCTGCTACTTATTTCTCGCTGGCTGCAAGCTACTTCACCGACGTGCGGATGGTGGCAGTAGTAGGCGAAGATTTCACGGCTGAAAACGAGGCCGTACTGACGAAGCGCGGCGTTGATACCCGCGGTATCGAGCGAACTACGGGGAAGACCTTTCGCTGGGGCGGACAGTACCTCGACAACCTGAACGAAGCGAAGACGGAGTTCACGGAACTCAATGTGTTCGAGAAATTTCAACCGCGTATTCCCAAAGAATATTCGGACACACAGTTTCTGTTTCTCGCCAATATTCATCCCACGCTACAAACGGCAGTCAGGCAGGAGATGAATGGTGTCCGGTTGACCGGCGGCGACACCATGAATTTCTGGATTCAAGGCACCCCCAAAGAGTTGGCGGAAACGCTGAAATTAGTGAACGTGCTCCTGATCAACGATACCGAGACCAAGATGCTGGCGGGGGAGAAGAATCTTCCGCTCGCGGCGAAAAAGGTTCTTGCCATGGGGCCGAGCGCGTTGGTGGTGAAGCATGGCGAGTACGGGGCGACCATCTTTTTCCGCGACGGCGCTTTTGGTGTTGGTTCGCATCCGTTTCGCGCTCCCGCGCTGCCGATTGAAGAGGTGAAGGATCCGACTGGAGCCGGCGATTCGTTTGCCGGAGGATTCATGGGATACATCGCGTCCCAAGGCGAGGTTAATCGCGAGGTGCTCAAGCGCGCATTGTTTTACGGCGGGGTCATGGGATCATTCGCCGTGGAACGATTCGGGACTGAGCGGTTGCAGAATCTAAAGCGAGATGAAATCGACGCGCGTTTTGAATTATTTCGCCAACTGACGCACCTCGAATAGGACTAGCTTTCAACCCATGACACAGTCGAGGCGTACGGGTAGCGAGCGCAAAGTGGCTCCAAAGCCAGTCGCCTTTCCGGACGGCGGCGCAGGCCGCGTGGCAGGGGTTGCTGCTCTCGTCTCCCTATTTTCTTTGCTCTATTATTTTCAACATAGCGATCTGCTTCTGTATGGCGATGCCGTTGCGCATATCAACATTGCGCGGCGTGTTTTTGATTCACAGACTCCAGGCCTGTTGCAGTTGGGGACAGTGTGGCTGCCACTGCCTCATCTGTTGATGATCCCTTTCATTTTCCTGGATAAGATGTGGCAGAACGGAACGGGCGGATCGATGCCCTCGATGATCGCTTACGTGTTCGCGGTGATGGGGATATTTCGTCTGGTCCGCGACACGCTGAGTGCCGATCTCCGCACCAAGCCGGCCGCCGATGTGGGCGCGTGGACGGCGGCATTTGCTTTTGGACTCAACCCCAACCTCATTTATATGCAGGCAACGGCGATGACGGAGTCCGTTTACCTTGCTCTGTTTATCTGGTCCGTCGTGTATTTCGCGGAATTTGTTCGGCACGTGAAGGCGACAGACGCCGTGGATGGCGGTCAGGCACAGGCGGCGCGCACCTCCCTGATTCGCTGTGCGTGGTGCCTGGCAGGTGCGGAGCTCACTCGCTATGACGGATGGTTTCTGGCCGGAGTGATGGGGCTTGTTGTACTTATCCTGATCGTGCGGCGATGGAGGAATCAAGCTGCGGAAGGCCGCGCCCTGCGGCTGGTTGCGATGAAGTTTCTAGTGGGTATTGCAGCCGTTCCGATTCTGTGGCTCGTATACAACGGCGCTGTGTATGGGAATGCCTTGGAGTTCGCGAACGGTCCATATTCTGCGAAGGCGATCGAGCAGCGGGTAGCGGCGCCGAATCCTGCGCTTCATAATGCCCGAGTGGCTGCCGTGTATTTCCTGAAATCGGCGCAGTTGAATATGGCTCATGGAAACTGGGGCCGTTTCTGGCTGGCGGCAGCCTTACTGGCGTTGGCACTCGGAGCATGGATGCTTCGCGGTAACGCTCAAGCAGCGCTCTTACTGTTGCTTTGGGTTCCGCTCCTGTTCTACGCGCTTTCCATCGCGTACGGGTCGGTACCGATTCATGTTTATACCTGGTGGCCGTTCGCGACTTTTAATCAACGCTACGGACTCCAGTTGCTCCCAATGTTTTCGGTTTCGGCTGGAGCGCTGGCGGCTTTTGTTTTCTTGCTGGGCGCTGGCCGCCATCGTGGAAAACTGGTGGCTGTTGTAGTAGGGCTGATCGTGGTCAGTTACGCATCGGTGTGGAAGGCCGAACCTCAATGCCTGACCGAAGCCCGGAGAAACTGGGAGATTCGGCATGTGCTGAATGCCGCAGTGCAGCGAGCGCTTTCCGGGTTGCCCAAGAACTCCACGTTCCTCATGGATCTCGGCGAGCATGTTGGCGTCATGGAGCAGGCAGGCATTCCTATCCGGCGGGTGGTGAACGGCGAAAATCATCGGCCGTGGAAGCGACCGTCAGATCCCGAAGGACTGTGGGAACGGGCGCTGGCCGATCCCCCGAAGTACGTGGACTACGTGATCGCTTTCGAGGGCGATCCAGTGGATAAGGGCGCGGATATCACCAATCTGAGGATGCTGATGGAAATTCACGCGACGGGCCAGCCGCACGCGCGCATCTACGCGACGCACAGCGCTCCGAATCAATCGCGTTAACCCTGGTTGCAAAGCTAAAGAAAAAGCGCAGGATGGCGGTGATAGAATCCGCTTCGAAGTTGGAGTGCCGCTTTTATGGAGTTAATCCACGACATCGTCGGGCAGGTTCGCAATGAACTCGGATCAGGTCTGAGTTCGACGCTGGTGCGTTTGCTGCTGGCATCCTTCCTCGGCGGACTCATCGGGTTGGAGCGGCAATTTCGCCACAAGCCTGCTGGCCTGCGCACAAACATGTTCATTTGTTTTGGCGCGGCAATGTTCACGGTCTTGTCCTCGAAACTTGCGGGTGTGCCATCGGACAGCGCCCGCATCGCCGCTCAGATCATTCCCGGTATCGGTTTCATTGGAGCAGGCTCGATTCTGCATGCGCGCGCTTCAGTGTCGGGATTGACCACGGCCGCGACGCTGTTTGTTGTGGCGTCTGTAGGCATGGCAGCTGGCGGAGGCCTGTACTGGACGGCAGTTTTGGCGACGGTCGTCATCCTGGCTTCACTGGTTGTTTTGGGCAAGGCGGAAGCCTGGTTTTCGTTGAAGATGTTTGCCGCCAGTTTCGAAGTCACCGGTCCTAATATCGATGGAATGCTCCGGGAAGTGAACCGCCTGTTGGACACCGAACAACTCACAATGCTGAGCATACATATTGCCAATGCGGACCCGAATTTCCGCATGGTGTTTTCGGTGAATTGCGAAAACGAACAGCAGAGAGTGCTTTCGATCCGTCTGCACGAGTCCAGCGCGTTTGCCACGGTAACCTCGCTCGGGGCGGTGGAACACGAATGAGTCTTCGAGAATGATTGCCCTCCCGAATGATTGCGAACCGACCCCTCGCGAGCCGAACGCGAGAATTCCTTTTACAAAGGCGTCGGCCTGCGGCAATGATTTTCTAATCGTTGATGGTGTTCACGCTTCTTCCGCCTTGCCAGCGCTCACCCGCCGGTTGTGCAATCGCCACAACGGAGTTGGGGCTGACGGCGTCGAATGGCTTTTTCCCGATCCGGACGCCGACGTCAATGCGCGGTTGATTAACGCGGATGGCTCGGAGGCAGAGATCTCCGGCAACGGCACGCGCTGCGTAGCGGCGGAGATTTGCTCGCGGGACAACAAGACAGAAGTTGTGATCCGCACTGGAGCGGGCTTGAAGACTTGTCGACTGATCGAGCGTCAGGATTCCACCTTTGAGTTCGAGCTGGAAATGGGACGGCCAGAGATTGGCGGCGAGTTGCTGCTTGAAAGGGCCGGAACGCGCGCGGTAGGTACGAGAGTTTCGATGGGGAATCCTCATTTTGTGATTTTTGTGGATACCTTTCAGAATGGATGGCAGCAACAGGCGGCAATCATCGGCGCGCAGCCGCAGTTTCCCCAAGGTACGAATGTGGAGTACGTGATTGTGCGCGGAGCGAATGAAATCGAAATCCGGCTATTTGAACGCGGAGTTGGAGAGACGCAATCTTCGGGCACTGGGTCGTGCGCGTCGGCAGTAGCGGCGATTGCCAGCCGACGAGTTGCCTCACCAGTGACCGTGACTGCTCCGGGAGGTCCGCAAACTGTGCGCTGGGAGAATCAAGTTTATCTGCGAGGTCCGGCAACTCTGGTCTGCCGGGGAGAGTTCTTCGTTTAAGATCGAACTCATGGTCACCAACGAATTATCATCCCTCGCTCCGCTCGCGATGACAAGAACCTTACATGTCCTCTGCCCCTGACAATCCGCGAATCAAGCCGCGCGCCCTGCGTCCTGGCGACAAGGTGGGGATCGTTGCGCCTGCATCGAATGTGAAGCGTGAACTGCTGGAGGCGGGGTGCGATGGTCTGCGACGCGCTGGCTACGAGCCGTTCTATTTCGAGTCGATCCTGGAGCGCGATCTTTATTTCGCGGGTTCGCCGGAGCGTCGGGCGCGCGAACTCGAAGATATGTTCACGCGCGACGATATCCGCGCGATTGTGTGCGCGCGCGGCGGCTATGGCTCCAACTACCTTCTGCCGCTCCTGGATTGGACGAAGATTGCGGAGCATCCAAAGATTTTTGTGGGCTACAGCGATCTGACTTCTCTGCTGACTACATTTACGGACTCCGCCAATTTCGTAACGTTTCACGGTCCGATGGCCGCCAAGGATTTTGCTGTTGCAGGCGGCGCAGAAATCACTTCGTGGCAGAACGCGGTGAGCGGCGCGGCCGGCTGGGAGATTGGCGACGGTTCCGGTGCGAAATCACTTGTAGCGGGAACGGCGGAGGGAATGCTTTATGGCGGATGCCTCTCCATTCTGGTGGCCGCGCTGGGCACGCCCTATGACATCAATACCGCGGGCACGATTCTCTTCATGGAAGACATCGCGGCCAAGCCATTCCAGATTGATCGCATGTTGATGCAGTTGAAACTCGCGGGCAAACTGAACGATGTGCGCGGCATTATCTTTGGCGAAATGTTGGATTGTCGGCAAAGTTCAGCGCAGGATTACACTCTGAAGGAAGTGGTGATGCGAGTGGTTGGCGATCTGGGAATTCCCGTCGCGTACGGATTGCGCTCGGGACACGTTTCGCGAGCGAATATTACCTTGCCCTTCGGCGTGCACGCGCGGCTCGAGGTGGGCCCGGAAGTCAGGCTGACGATTCTGGAATCCGCGACGAGCCAATGAGCTATTTGTCATGACTAATTTCTCCACCTCCAAACCGAGGCACATTCACCTGATCGGCATTTGCGGGACGGCCATGGCTTCGCTGGCTGGCATGTTGCAAGAGCGCGGCTTCCGCGTCACGGGGTCGGATGCGGCGTCGTATCCTCCGATGTCTACGTTTCTCGAGTCATTGGGAATTTCAGTCGCACAACCGTTTGCCGAGGCGAATCTGAATCCCCGGCCCGATCTGGTGGTCGTCGGCAATGCGCTTTCTCGTGGCAATGTGGAACTGGAGCTCGTCCTCGATCAGCGCATCCCATTCTGTTCGATGCCGCAGATTCTGCATGATGAGTTCTTGATCGGCAAAGATGTTCTTGTCATAGCGGGTACGCACGGCAAGACAACTACAACCTCGATGCTCGCTTGGATTTTCAAGACTGCGGGCCTTCAGCCTTCGTTCCTGATTGGTGGGATTGCAGAAAATTTCGGACGCAGTTTCGGACTCGGCGATGGAAAGCATTTCATTCTCGAAGGCGATGAGTACGACACCGCGTTCTTCGACAAAGGTCCGAAGTTCCTGCACTACTTTCCGGATTCGATGATTCTTACGTCGGTTGAATTCGATCACGCAGATATCTACAAAGATCTGGACGCGGTGGAAACGGCGTTCAAACGGCTGGTGAATCTGGTTCCGAGACGCGGACGGATTATCGGGTTTGATTCGGGTGGGACGGCGGGGGATAGCATCGATCGCTGCTTGCAAAAAGCTTTTTGCCCTGTCGAGCGATACGGAGTTTCCGATCGCGCGGGCTGGAAAATAACCAATCTGAAACTCAGCGAGGAGCGAACTTCGTGGACCGTCTTACGAGATGGAAAAATTTGGGGGGATTTCGAATTCGCGCTTGGCGGCGAATATAACGTGTGGAACGCGACGGCCGCCGCTGCTCTAGCGGCTAGTTACGGAATCTCGAAAGACGTAATTGCTCAGGCACTGCAATCCTTCCGCAGCGTCAAGCGTCGCCTGGAAGTCAAGGCCCAAGTCAACGGCATAACGATCATTGACGATTTTGCGCATCATCCTACGGCGATTGAGCAGACGATTCTGGCGTTGCGGGCCCGGTATCCGCAATCGCGGTTGTGGGTAGTACTCGAGCCTCGTTCGAACACGATGCGTCGCAATGTGCTACAAGATGCGCTCGCTCGCAGCCTCTCGCTTGCCGATCAAGTGGTGATCGCCGCCATTTTCAAATCGGAGGCGATTCCCGAGGGCGAGCGCCTGGACCTGAATCACGTGATTGCCGAAATCAAGAACAAAGGGAAGCGAGCGCGCATTCTTGCCGATGCCGATGCCATCGTAGATTCGATGGTTCCCGAACTGAAGGACGGCGATGTGGTTGCCATCCTCTCCAATGGCGGATTTGGAGGCATTTATGAAAAACTCCCCGCCCGATTGCGCTCGCTTGCTGGAAAGCAGCCCGGCACGAAAGCCCTTGGGGTGAATCATTAAGTGTTTCGTACCATTCTCATGCTGCTGTTCTGGGCCGCCGCTCTACCGTTCGCCGCGCTCTTTGGGATTCCGCGAACTTACCTGACCAAAGACATCAGCTTTCTCTACAACACTTGCATGTGGGTGGCATGGACTGGCGTGCGCATTGTCGGCGTCAAAGTAAAAACGATTGGGTTGGAAAAAGTCGATCCGGCGCGAACTTATGTATTCATGTCGAATCATATTTCCAATCTCGATCCTCCGATAACGCTGCCGCTGATCCCGCGACGCACTTCGGTGATGGTAAAAAAGGAATTATTCAAAGTTCCGATTCTTGGCCACATTATGACGATCGGCTCGCTGGTTCCGGTTGATCGCGGAAATCGCGATGCCGGCATCACTGCGGTGCGCGACGCGGTCAAGGCCATCGAACAAGGATTGAACATGACCATCTATGTGGAAGGGAAGCGCTCGTTCGATGGCAAGCTGCTGCCTTTCAAAAAAGGTCCGTTCTATCTTGCCGAGGAGTGCAAAGTTCCCGTCGTTCCGATCACGATTTCTGGCACCGAAGCGGTCATGCCGAAAGCGCGCTTTGCGATTCGTCCAGGAACGGTGACCGTCGAATTCCACGATCCCATCGAGCCCTCTGATTTTGGAGAACGCGATTGCCTGATGGCCAAGGTGCGGGCGGCCATTAATAACGGCTTGCCTGCGGAGCTGCGCTCTTAGGACTTCAATTCTTAGAACCTCAAACTCTCGAACCTCAACTCTTGCGCGAAACGCGATGCAGCGTCACCTCGCGCACAATCCTGAATCCCATGCGAAGGTAGAGATCGATGGCGCGTCGGTTCTCACTGCCCACGTGTAGCCAAGACACAAGCCCGTCGCGGCGGTGATCCCGCACGAGCTGCCAGATCAGGCGAGCGGCAAGTCCTTTGCCGCGATGGTCGGGATGGGTGCAGACACCGCTGATCTCTGGATATCCATCAAGCATCAATCGTTCTCCGCTCATCGCGATCAATTCGTCGGCAGATTGTGAGCGAGACCGAGTGCCTGATCTCACGCCATAGTAGGAGCCCATCGCACACGTTCTATGGCGGAAGAATCCAGGGAACGCGGCGTCCGTCAGCGCAACCATCTCTGCTGCGTTGGCTGCGGAGAGTGAAACGATCTCGGCTGAGGAATCAGACGGCGCGACTTCTTCGGGCAATACTTGTTCCGGCAAAACCATCTGGAGGCAATCCAGAGTTTGCTTGAAATCAAGTTCTGGCACGCGCGGGTAGCTCTTGCCGATCACCCACACCGACTCTTCAGGATCGAGCAGCGTGTGAAGTTCTTGCAGCGCGCTCGATGTCGGAGCCGCGACGGCGGCGAACGGAGCAACATCTGCCGGGTAGCGACAGGCATCTCCGGCAGACACCGCAAAGTGGCGATGCCTGGTCTGGAGAGCGTTCCACACCGGATTTGCAAAGAGGTTTTCGGGCAGGTCGTTCATTTCTTATAAAAATATACGATGGATGGAGCGGTGCAGTTTTGTGCTACAGTAGTATGAAGTAACACTTTGGAGTACCCATTTGCCGACGCCTTCTACCACCAGCGTGAAGCTTGATGACAAGACAAAGGAACGTATCCAGCGTCTAGCCGCTTCTCGCCGCCGGTCTGCGCATTGGGTGATGCGCGAAGCCATCGAGCAATATGTGGAGCGCGAAGAAAAGCGCGAGCAATTTCGACAGGATGCCCTAACCGCCTGGAGCCACTACCAGACGACCGGCTTGCACCTAACCGCCGAAGAAGCCGACTCCTGGCTGGCCAAGCTCGAAGCGGGCAAAGACGCCGTCCCTCCCAAATGCCACGACTGATTTGGTCGCGCTCCGCTTTTCTGGATGTCGCCCGTCTTCATGCCTTCTTAGCTCCCAAGAGCCGGGATGCCGCGCAACGCGCCGTCAAGGCAATCCGGCAGGGTGTGAAAGCTCTTGCCAGGCATCCGGAGAGTGGGCGCCCGGTCGAAGAATTGTCGCCGGAGTTTCGCGAGTGGGTGATCGAATTCGGTAGCGGAGCCTATATCGCTCTTTATCACTACGATGGGAAACAGGTCGTAATGCTGGCCGTTCGACATGGACGCGAAGCGGGATATTGAATTGCCGACGGCAATCGAAACGATCGCCTGTTCTTGTGTCATATCAGCCACCCGTTTCAGGGGCAATAGCAACCCTCCCGCTAATCCTTAGCTTTCTTCACCACCTGCTTCACAGCGCCTGAGCTGCCTGCTTTTACTCCCAATTTGAGTCCGGTTCGGGCGGTTGCCGAGGACCACGCAACTGCTGTCGTTTCTATTTGATCGGGCCATATGTGCGTATACTATTATACATACAAAAAACCAGTACAATGTTTCACGTGGAACATTTTGTAAAGCCGGCTACCGCCCCTCTGAGAGCTTCCTGACGGCCTTGGCAATCTCCGGCAGTTTGGCATAGGCGGCGCAGCACTTTAGCCATAGGCGATGGTCGATGGCGGGAGCGCCACTGACCATCGCTCCCGGAGCGACGTCGTGCGGTATGCCACTTTGGGCTATCGCGATAGCCCCGTCCCCGATTTTTACGTGGCCGCTGACGCCTACTTGTCCGGCGAGGATTACATTGTTGCCGATGTCGGTGGTGCCGGCTAGACCAACTTGGGCGCAGAGCAGAGTGTCATGCCCGATTGTGCAGCTATGGCCGACGTGGACCATGTTATCTATCTTTGCGCCCTGTCCGATTCTGGTTTCTCCTATGCTGGCGCGGTCAATGCAGGCGTTGGCTTGGATCTCGGCATCGCTCTCAACGACTACGTTTCCCGACTGGACGATTTTGTGCCAGCGAGACTCGTCGTCTTTCGCGAAGCCGAAACCATCGGAGCCTACGATCGCTCCATTCTGGAGCAGGACGTTGTCTCCTAGATTGCAGAATTCTCTGACTACCGCGTGGGCGTGAGCGAAGAAATTCTTGCCTATGGTGGCTCCCCGATAAATCACGGTGTGCGATAGCAGGACAGCGTTATCTCCGATCACGACGTCTTCGTCGACTACTACATAGGGGCCGATGTGCGCGTGCGTGCCGATCTTTGCCGTGTGATGGACTACCGCGGTCGAGTGGGCTCCGGGGCTGTAGTGAGGCGGTTGGTAGAAGAGTTCGATCGCTTTCGCCCAGGCCAGGTAGGGGTTGCTGCTGCGCAGCATTCCGGTGCTAGTGGCGGGGAACGTTTCGGAGACGATTACGGCTGAGGCTTTCGTCGTTTTCGCGGCTGCGTTGTATTTGGGATTGGAGACGAAGGTTAGCTGGCCTGGCCCTGCCGTTTCGATGCCGGCTACTCCGGTGATTTCGGTTTCGGGAGAGGCGTTTTCGATGCGAGTGCTGAGAGCTTCGGAGATCCGGGCCAGTTTCATAAAGCGCACCTGTCATTAGGAGAAAAGAAGTGAAGAGAGATTGTAACGGAGGGTGAGGTCTTCGACCGGCGGTCGAGTGTGCGGCTGCGCGTCGCGGCGTTTAATCTGTCTGGCCAAGCCATTGACGGACAGTAATTTATCCGAGGATGTGGAATTGAGAGCCGGTGCATTGCCCCCTTGCGCGAGGCATGCGAGAAAGCGTCTGGAGGTGATGCATGGGACGCACAATTCTGACAATAGTTCTGCTTGTGACAATGGCGCGGGCTCAAGGGGCCGACAGGTCGAGTGGAGCGGTAGCAACCCGCATAGGCGAAGTGCGATTCTTTCGGGAACTTGCGGGCGCGGGACCGCTGGGGATCCATGGGACCGTCGACTTCCAATATGACAAGTTGCGGCAGGGGACGAGCGAATATGCTCAGGTCGCGTTGAACTCGACGACGAGAGCCTTCTGGATGGTCGGTCCTGGGGGAGATGACTCCCGCGTCGAACCCACAAGGTTGGAATTGGAGGCTTCCAAGGACATTGAGATATCGTCTGTCTCCTACCCTGCGTCGGAGCGGAAACGATTTCTATTTGATCCGAAATCGTTCAGGGTTTTGAAAACCGATGGCGACGGCCCGATCCGGTTTCGTTTTAAGGTACGGGCTTCGCCCAGCGTTGCTCCTGGCGAGTATGTGGTCAAGGCGATCCTCAGGTATCACTTCGTCAGCGATGCTGGATTCTCTCACCCTCAGCAACTAAGGCTCGAGGTGCCGATCAAAGTCGTGGACCGCAAAACGAGGGTGGTGACGCAAGACCGAAGCATTGCAGGCATACGGGGCATCACTCCCGCGGAATGGACAGAAGACATCCTGCTCGCCCCGCTCACGATCCCGTTTGCGATCTTCATGGCCGTTATCGGCTGGGATGGCTGCTGAAAGAGGATCGGTTTTCGTCGCCGACGATAGTTTCAGGACTCGAAAAGTGTGACTTGGCGGGTGTCTGGTTGTCCTCCGCGGCGGCGGCGGTTTGCGGCGCCGATGACCGCTAGCACGATCACAGACGTCAATGCTTCGCGTGGAACGAAAACTCGCTGTGTGTTTGAGCGCAGGTCGGGAGGGTTTAGCAAGAATCCTTCATCGGGATTTTGCGTCAGATCGTTCGGTAGAATGCCTTCGATAACTTCGCTGTCTTTGAATCTCAGGCGGACCCAGAGACCTTCGGTTCTTGGACGGGTCGTAAAAGTCTTGCGGAGCATCAGGTCGGTGTCGGAGAACTCGCGGACGAAGTAGACGGCTTTGATGTCTTTGAGGTCGATGGCCACTACGTTGCCCGATGTGTTAAGGAGTTCGAGTTTGCCTTCCACCACAAAGTTGGCGGGAGAGACGAATCCGCTAATGGAGTCGCGGTCGTGTTTCCTCACGATTACTTTTTTGTGGGTTGAGGGCATGTTTGGGGCGATTCTCTAGTTTCTAATTTGCTGATCTTGACTTGAAGCTATATCCCGCCGGTGACTCTTCAGAGCGCCGACCTTTCGCGGACAAGAGTGTCCGCGCCACACGATTCAGATTGGATTCTCGCACCTTCTAGGGGAATTCGAACAGCTTGTGGCTTCGCAGTAGCCAAACGGTAAACCTTGTGTTATTTTCTACAGTTTGCTGGATTCGCGCGTTTGCGGTATAAGTCTAATGGCTTGAGCTAGTTAGATTACGCCAGCAAGCAGCTCGTCGTTACTTGAACTGGCTTCGAGCCGGGTCCCTGTGGAAAACCTGTGAAAAACGCCTCGATTGAGCCCCCTAAGGCTCATCCGTCAGGCGGCTAGGAAGGCATGGCCGATTACATATATACGCTCGAAACCCGCCTCTCGCCGGATCAACAGAAGGCAGTCGCACTCGTCCTAGAGGCCGCTAAGGCGGCTGGGATGAACCTTTATCTTACTGGCGGCGCCATCCGCGACATTATTACTGGCTTCCCGATTCGCGATCTGGATTTTACTGTCCAGGGCAACGCGCTGAAGCTCCAGAAAGATCTGGAGAAGGCGGGGGCGGTGATCGGTCACGCGGACGCTGAAACGCGGACGCTGCTGCTGACGTTGCCGGGCGGAGTTCGCGCTGAGATTGCCATGGCGCGATCGGAAGTCTACGACAAGCCGGGGAAACCTCCGCAAATTGCTCCGGCGACGATCGCGGAAGATCTGCGGCGGCGCGATTTCACCGTGAACGCGATGGGACTGTCGTTGAATGAAGGATCGCGCGGGCTGTTGATGGATCCGTTCAATGGCGTGGCTGACATTGAAGCTAAAGTGATTCGCGTCCTGCACAACTACGCGTTTCTTGAGGATCCGTCGCGGATGATTCGCGCCACGCGCTTTACTACTCGATTCAATTGGCCGCTCGAGGAGCGCACGCAGGCGCGGTACGAATCGGCAAAGGAAAATGGGTACATCGATCACATACGAAATTCGACGATTGGGCATGAGATCGAACAGCTGGCATACGAAGACGATGCGCTTGCAGTGCTGAAGGCCTACGAAAAAGAGGGATGGCTGAAGGTGCTGAATGGGCATTGGAGTACGGCGAAGGTAGACGCCGTTGGCTTGGGCGCGTTGATGAAAACGCGGCAGCAGATGAATGAGCTTGGCTATACGCCGGAGGTTGCTCCGGCGGTGCTGCATTTTCTAACGGAACGGCTGGGCGACAAAGATATTTCGGATTTGCGACGGGCGATTCCGCGCAAGGATCTGGTTGAGGCGTGGAAGGATCTTGATTCTCACGCTCACGCGCTCGCCAAGCGGTTGTCAGGGAAGGAAGCGTCGACACCATCGCGGACCTGGCAATTGCTGTCTTCGGCTCGTCCCGAGATGATTTTGTTTCTTTCGGTTACGGCGCGGCAAAAGGCCGTGTCAGAGAAGATTAAGAATTTCTTTACGAAGTGGCGACAGGTGCAGCAGAAGGTTCCTCTGCCGGAGATGACGGAGTTGCATATTACTCCGCAGATGCCGGCGTACCCGAAGATTGCTAACGATGTTTTCCTGCTCTTGCTTGATGGCAAGTTGCGGTCGCACACCGAGACGATGAAGTATCTGAAGCCGCTGGCGCCACCGCCACCTCCACCGCCGCCACCACCTCCGGCTAAGCGTGGACGCGGAGCTAAGGCTGCGGCGGCTGCCGCTGCTGCTGCGGTTCCTGCGGTAGTTGCTGGCAAAGCGGGTAAGGGGAAGGGAAAAGCGGCTGCGGCAACGCCGGTCGCGGCTGCGCCAGTGGGTAAATCTCCTGCGAAAGCAGTTGCCGCGGCGAAGGTTGCTCCTGCGAAAGCTGCGCCTGCCGCGAAAGCCGTGCCTGTGGCGAAGGCGACCCCGGTCGCAAAACCTGCCGCATCCAAATCTAGCAAACCGGCGAAGACATCTGTGGCTAAGAAGGTGGCCAAACCTGCCAAGGCCGCGAAGACCGCTGCCAAGAAAAAGAAGAAGGGCAAGTAGATCTTCTGCAGTGTTTTCTCCGGACAGAGACGCGTTGAGTGTACGGGGAGAACTCCCTGCGATTGCGGTTTCTGAAGCAACGGTGGCGGGGTCTTTCGACTTCACGAAGTCACCGGCTTCGCCGATGACTTCATTCCGCTCACGATGACACGGGTTTAAAACAGGCCCCAGGCACGCGCGTGCGGTTGGATAAAGCACTCGGACTGGACGGGGAGAACTCCCTGCGATGGTGGTTTCTGAAGCGACGGTGGCGGGGTCTTTCGACTTCACGAAGTCACCGGCTTAGCCGATGACTTCGTTCCGCTCAAGATGACACCGGTTTAATATAGGCTCCAGCTAACTTCGCCGATGACTTCATTCCGCTCAAGATGACAGAGCTGAGTAGGGAATTGGCAGATTTGGGTAAAGTTTTGTCAAAGGTCCGCGCGTGAAATTTTACAAAACAAATGAGCAAACGGCGCTATAATCAAGCCATGCGGCGCTTGATGTACATAGCGACGTTCTTCCTGATGCTCTCGCTGCCGGTTTGGGCACAACACCGTGGTGGCGGCGGTGGGCATATTTCCTCTGGCGGTGGGTTTGCCGGGCACCCTTCTGGATCGTTTCACAATAGTGGATCGTTCCATGGTGTCGGCGTCGGGCATGGTTCGGGTGTGCATGTTCGAAGCGGAGGCTCCAATCTTAGACGGCGTAGTTTTGGACGTCCTTTCTACTCCTACGGCTACTACCCTTACTTGGGATATTACGGCTGGTACTCCGATCCGATGGATTCTCAGGATGATGGCCAAACGCAGGACTCCTACGATTCCTACAATCAGGCTCCTTACCGTGAGGACGACGGATTGCAGCGCGATGTGCAGGCTTTGAATGGCAAAGTAGATAGGCTGCAACAGGACGTCGAAGCTCGTTCGCATGCCAAGCTCGACTCGGAACCGGAGACGGCTTTGGTGTTTCGTGACCAGCATGTTGAAGAAGTGCGCAATTATGCGATCTCCGGCGGGACGGTATGGGTGTTTAATGAACACGCCGCCAAGAAAATTCCGCTCGATAAACTCGATCTTGATGCAACGGTAAAGAAGAACGACGAACGCGGACTGGACTTCCAGGTGCCCGGACCGGCGCTTTCGATCCAGATCATGCAGTAGGGTGCGATCTTTATTTCCACAGATTGCGCCGCTTTCGATGGTTGCGTGGCTTCTGCCAGCCAGTAGAATAAATGCGTCTGCGTAATAAAAAACCCTCATGACTGAATTCGTCCACCTGCATCTTCACAGCGATTATTCAATGCTCGACGGCGCTTGCGACGTTGAAAAACTCGTCGAGCGCGTCCATGAGTTGGGCATGCCCGCAGTAGCTATGACCGACCACGGCAATATTTTTGGTGCCGTGCATTTTGTGAATGCCGCGCACAAGGTTGGGGTGAAGCCGATTGTGGGATGCGAGCTCTACATCTGCAAAAAGGACGACCACGTTATTACCCGGACTCCTCCGGACGGCGACACCTATAACCATCTCCTGGTGCTGGCCGAGAACGAAGAAGGTTATCGCAACCTAGTGAAGATCACGTCGGAGGCTTCGCTACATGGTTTCTATTACAAACCGCGGGTGAGTAAGAAATTTCTGGCGGAGCATTCCAAAGGACTGATCGGGCTTTCTGGATGCTTAAAGGGCGAAGTGGCCGAGCGGTTGACGGAAGGGAATTACGATGCGGCGCGGTCGGCTGCCGGATTCTATCGCGATCTCTTTGGCAAAGATAATTTCTTTCTCGAGATACAGGATCAGGGGCTGGAGATGGAGCACCGGATTCATTCCGGTTTGTTCCAACTGGAGAAAGACCTCGGGCTGCCAATGGTGGCGACCAACGACAGTCACTATCTCTGCGAAGACGACGCGCACGCGCAGGATGTGATGCTGTGTATTCAGATGGGGAAGTCCATTACGGATACGAACCGGCTGAAGTTCGAGGGCAATCAGTTTTTTGTCAAGAACGGCGATGAGATGCTGCGCGTGTTCAAAGATGCTCCGCAGGTACTCTCGCGCACGATGGGGATTGCCGAGCGTTGCAATCTTCGACTGGAGAAAGTGCCCAGTCCGTTTCCTCACTTTGATGTGCCTGATGGATTTACTCTCGACAGTTATTTCGAACACGTCTCCCGGGAAGGATTCGCGCGTCGGATGGAAACGCTGCGGACTTTGGCCGCCGCTGGGCGGCTCAAACACACATTGTCGGAATATGAACAGAGATTGACGCGCGAGTTGGCCATCATTCAGCAGATGAAGTTCTCTGGATATTTTTTGATCGTCTGGGATTTCATCCGCTATGCGCGGGAATGCAGTATCCCAGTGGGACCAGGGCGCGGCTCGGCGGCTGGTTCCATGGTCGCGTATTCCCTGGGCATCACCGATATCGATCCCTTGCAGCATGAGCTTCTGTTCGAGCGCTTTCTGAATCCCGAACGTATTTCCATGCCCGATATCGACATCGACTTCTGCATGAACCGACGCGGCGAAGTCATCGAATACGTCACCCGTAAATACGGGCGTGAAAATGTCGCGCAGATTATTACCTTCGGCACCATGGCGGCCAAGGCTGCGATCAAAGACGTCGGACGCGCCATGGACATGCCTTACAGTGACGTGGACCGCATCGCCAAAATGGTGCCCACTACGCTGAATATCAAGTTAAAGGATGCGCTCACGGAGTCCGCTGCCTTGCAGGAGTCCTATCAGAAAGATCCGCAGGTGCGGCAGTTGATGGACACGGCTTTGAAGCTGGAAGGGCTGGTTCGGAATTCTGGCGTGCATGCGGCGGGTGTAGTGATTTCGCCCCGTCCTCTGATTGAGTTGGTGCCGCTGCACAAAACCAAGAACGACGAAATTGTCACCGCCTTCGACATGAACGCCATCGAAAAGATGGGCCTGTTGAAGATGGACTTCCTCGGGCTCACCACACTCACCATTCTCGATGACACTGTGAAGTTGATTGCGCAGAAGGGGACGAATCTAGCCCTTGATGATATTCCGCTCGAAGATCAAACGACTTACGAGCGAGTGTTCCACAAGGGATTAACCTCGGGGGTGTTCCAGTTTGAATCGTCAGGCATGCGCGATGTTTTGCGCCGCTATCAGCCCAACTCGATCGAACATCTTACCGCCTTGAATGCGCTCTATCGACCCGGACCCATGGCGATGATCGATGACTTTATCGAGCGCAAACATGGCCGCCGCAAGATTGAGTACGACCTGCCCGAGCTGAAAGAAATTCTGGAGGAGACGCTGGGCGTCTTCGTTTATCAGGAACAGGTGATGCAGGCGGCGAACAAAATCGCTGGCTACTCGCTCGGGGAAGCCGACCTGCTGCGGCGCGCGATGGGCAAGAAAAAGCCGGAGGAAATGGCAGCCCAGCGCGAACGCTTTGTGCAGGGAGCCACGCAGCGAGGTTTTCCCGCAAAAAAGATCGAGAAGATTTTTGATCTCATGGCGCAATTTGCGGGATACGGATTCAATAAGTCCCACTCGGCCGCGTACGCGCTGCTGGCTTATCACACCGCGTATTTAAAAACTCACCATCCGGTGGACTTTATGGCGGCGTTGCTGACCTCGATCACCGGCGACACCGACAGCGTGGTCAAGTACATCAACGAATGTCGCGAGATGGGGATTGCGGTTGAACCTCCCGACATCAATGTGAGTGACGCGAACTTCACGCCGCACGAGCAGGCGATACGGTTTGGGCTGGCGGCGGTGAAGAACGTGGGCGGGAATGCGATTGAATCCATCGCCGCTGGCAGAAAGAAGCTGGGCCGTCCTTTCAAATCGTTTTATGAATTCTGCGAAGAAGTCGATCTGCGGCTGTTGAATAGGCGGGTGCTGGAGTCGCTGATCAAGAGCGGCGCGATGGACTGCTTTGGCCGGCGTGCCCAGTTGATGCAGGCGCTTGATAAGGGCATGGAGCATGCGCAGAAGCAACAACGCGATATGGAGTCTGGACAACACGGGTTATTCGGCGTGTTTGCGGATGAGACCGCGCAGGAGGCGAATGACGCGCTCCCGAACACTCCTGACTGGGACGAACATACGCGACTAGCGGCGGAGAAGGAGATACTCGGATTCTTTATTACGGGGCATCCGATGGAGAAGTACAAAGACAAGCTCGCCGATCTGAATGCGTTGTCGACAGAAGATATTGCCGCGATGAAGAAATCCACGGGTAAGGATGAGACCATCCAGACTGCTGGTTTGATTTCGGGGCTGCGGGTGGCAAAGTCGCGCCGAGGCGAACTGTGGGCGCAGGCGTCGCTGGAAGATATGTCGGGAAAGGTGGAGTTGCTCATCTTTCCTGAGGCCTACAAGAAGCTGGCGGAGAAAGTGAAACTGGAAGTGCCGGTGCTGATCCGCGGCGGCGTGCGGATTGAGGAGGGGGCGAATCCGAAGATAACAGCGAACGATATCGTTCCTCTGGATGAGGCGCGGGTGCCGCTGCCTAAAGCAATCCGCATACGGATTCTGGGGAATGCGAATGACGAGACGGTCGATGCGCTGCTTGCACTTTGTAGCGAGCGTAAGGGCGAAGCGAAGGTATTGTTCGATGTGGAACGCGAAGGCGATTTCATGGTGGTGATGGAAGCCGAAGGCTATAATGTGATGCCGGACCGCAGTTTCAGGGGCAGAGTGGAAGAGCTTTGTGGGCGTGGCAGTGTGCGCGTTATCAGTTGACGCAGATTGGCGAAGTGCGTGCGGGTTAACAGATTCGGCCGATGAGTCGAGCAAAAATAAAACGTGTAGAGAGAGCAGTTAGTAACTCGGAACATGCCGCCGTTGCCGGCACAGATTTTATGCTTTCGATTGTGGAAGCGCATCATACCCGAAAGAATGGGAACGTCATCAAGATGGACTCTGCATTAAAGGCACAGCAAGAGCTCGCCAAAATCGAAGAACAGATCACGCGGTTGCAGGGACTGGAGGGGCAGAATCCAGAGACGCTCCGCCAGATCCAGCAACTGCATGATCGTGTGGCCGATCTGCGTCGGGAAGTTTCCTTGCAATTGAATTCATGGGAGCGCACGGAACTGGCGCGTCATCCGCAGCGTCCTTATACGCTGGATTACATTGAGCGGATTTTTACCGACTGGAGCGAGATTCACGGCGACCGCGGATTCAGGGACGATCCGGCGATTGTTTGTGGAATTGCGCGCTTTCATGGCGAGGAAGTTGTCATTGTTGGCCAGCAGAAGGCGCGCGATGCCAAGCAGCGTGTCTATCGAAATTTCGGCATGCCGCATCCGGAGGGATACCGGAAAGCTTTGCGGGTAATGAAGATTGCCGAGAAATTCAAACGGCCGATTTTCACGTTTGTGGATACCGATGGCGCTTATCCGGGACTTCATGCTGAAGAACGCGGCCAGGGAGAAGCGATTGCGCGGAATTTGCTGGAGATGGCGCGACTGGAAGTGCCGATTGTGGCAACCGTCATTGGCGTCGGCGGCAGTGGCGGTGCGTTGGCGATTGCGGTGGCTGATCGCGTGTTGATGATGGAGAACTCGGTTTACTCCGTGATTTCACCGGAGGGCTGTGCGTCGATTATGTGGCGCGATGCCAGCAAGAAAGATCTGGCAGCAGAGGCTATGAAGATCACAGCGAAAGATTTGAACGAGCTAGGGTGCATTGATGGCATTATCCCGGAGCCTCCGGGAGGCGCGCATACCGATCACGCGCAGGCGGCCGAGTTGCTGGACGCAGGTCTGCAACATCATCTCGGTGCCGTGCGGAAAATGCCGGTTGGTGAGTTGCTGGAAACGCGGTATAAGAAATTCCGCAATATGGCGCAGTTTTTCCAAGTAGAAGTGTAGGAAAGTCTCCTGGTTACGCTCGTTCTTTCCTCAGAATTGGGTCTCTGACTCAGCTGGAGATCCCGCCTTTGTCGATGTCTCCTGTGTGATATCATGATATCATTCATTGAGTGGGGGTTGTTATGGCCCAATTTGTCGTCCGTAATATAGAAAATTCGGTGAAAGATCGATTGCAACGCCGGGCTCGTCGCAACGGCCGAAGCATGGAAGAGGAAGTGCGGGATATTTTGCGAAGCGCTGTGGTTGAGGAACTTCGTTCGGCCGGCGGGCTGGGGAGCGAAATCGCCGGTCTGTTCACGAAGGTTGGACTCGAGCACGAAATTCCTGAGATGCGGGGAGAAAAAGTGAATCCCGTAGATTTTTAATCGTGATCATTCTGGACACTAACGTGCTTTCAGCTCTGATGCTCCAGGTACCCGATCAGGCTGTGGTTAGTTGGCTGGACCGGCAACCGAGAACATCGATCTGGATCACTTCGATCACGGTGTTGGAAGTCCGCTACGGACTGCAGATTCTGGCGACTGGGAAGCGGCGAACCTCGTTGACGGAGGCGTTCGAAAAACTTCTTTCGAGTCTTGGCCAGCGAGTCCTCACGTTCGATGTCGCAGCCGCGGTTCAGGCAAGCGAGTTGATGGCGTTGCGGCACAAGAAAGGTCGCCCGGGAGATCTCCGCGATACTATGATTGCCGCCATCACCCTGGTCCAACATGGAACCCTGGCAACGCGGAACACTGCGCGCTTTGAAGATAGGTCGATTCCGCTGATCAATCCGTGGATCGAGTGACGGGCGTTGCCTGGTTCGGACCGTCTTGGCAACCGGGAAACTGCAGATCCCCTTAAGTTCACGAATCAAGTGCAACACCGTACAAAGGTGTTGCGATGGAAAAACGAAGTTATGGGCAGTTGAGCCTCACGGAACGGATCGAGATTTACCGCCTGCATGCGGACGGTAAAAGTCAGCGTTTCATTGCCGGAGTTCTGCAGCGGAGCGTATCGACGATCAGCCGTGAACTGATGCGCAACAGCAAGGCAAGCAAGAAGTGGTCTGGTGGCTACGATCCGCAGCGCGCCCAGAAGTTGATGTTGCGCCGACATGCCCGCGGTCGAACCTATAAACTCGAACGGCAGCCGGAACTTCGTCGGGAAGTGTTGCAACGCCTCGCCGCAGGCTGGTCGCCCGAACAGATCGCCGGACGTTTCGCCCAGGGTCCCGCCAGCAACCGGATCAGCTATGAATCGATTTATCGCTACATTTATTGGCGCAGTTGCTCTTTCAAAGAAACGCTGTATCGTTGCTTGCCGCGCAAAAAGCACCGCCGTGGAAGGCGGCGAAGAAATGGCCCGTGGACGACTGCATCCATCCTGGACAGAGTTTCCATTCATGATCGTCCCCCCGTGGTGGCGGAACGGGCGCGTTCCGGAGATTGGGAAGCCGACCTCATGAGCTTCCGCAAGCCCGGGCAGTTCTTGCTCGTGGCCCACGAACGCCGATCGCGGCTCACGCTGCTCCTGCGCCAGGAAACGAGATCGGCCCAAGCCGTCGCCGACAATCTTTGCGCTCTGATCGAAGCGATGCCGCCGCAGGCCTGCCACTCCATGACTTTTGATAATGGCACCGAGTTCAGCAAGCACTATCTCCTGAGCAGAAGGTTTGGCATTACAACCTGGTTCTGCGACACCCACTCGCCTTGGCAGAAAGGCGGCATCGAAAACGCCATTGGCCGTATCCGGCGCTCCCTGCCCAGAAAAACCGATCTCGAGGCCCTGTCTCCTCACCGTCTCGCCAACCTGCTGCAACGCCACAACGATACCCCCAGAAAATGCCTCGCCTTCCAAACTCCCAACGAGGTATTCTTCCATCACTCTGTTGCACTTCAAACGTGAATTCATCCCCTCGCTTTGCTCGGGATGACAAACCAAATTGTGGCAATCACGTCTACAGAATCGGCATATGCAGACAGGGCTGCACCAGGAATTCCAGCGAGTTGATCTGCCGTAGTGCGTCCTCTACCAGCGATGCTTTGCACTGCTCCAGCGTAATTAAAAATGGAAGATGGGTTTTCGGGGAGCTGGGTTTCTGCCGGACGGAGTCGATGTTGATGCCGTGCTGCGAAAGAATCGTCGCCAGGCTCGCGATGATGCCGGGACGGTCTTTCACGATGAAGCGGAGATAGTGTTTGGTGCTGAAATCGTTACTAACTTTAACTGGGACTGGCGGCGCTTTCCCGGCGAGTTGGGCGGAGTGATTTATTCCGGCTTGTTTGGCGCGGGCGATGGCCAGAATGTCGGATACGACCGCGACAGCGGTTGGATGTCCGCCGGCGCCGTGGCCTCCGAAGACGGTCTCGCCACCGTATTTTCCGGTTGCCACTACCAGGTTCTGGCTGCCTTCGACGCGTGCCAGGGGCGATGAGATTCCCACCAATGCGGGCTGGACGGCGGCAAAGAGTTCGTCCGCTTTCGAATCCGGCTGCAACTCGGCCCAGGAAATCTGACGGATCGTGCAACCGAGTTGGTTCGCATATTCGAAATCGATAGAGTCGATGGCTGAGATTGAGCGAGCCGTTATGCTGGTTGCTTTGACATCGCAGTGGAGTCCAACTCGCGCGAGGATCGCTAGCTTAGCGCGGGCATCAAGGCCTTCAATGTCTTCGGTGGGATCGGCCTCGGCGAAGCCTAGTTTCTGGGCCTCTTGCAAAGCTGCGGCGAACGGAACGCCTTTGTTCTCGATCTGAGTGAGAATGTAGTTGCATGTGCCGTTCAGGATGCCGCGAATCTTGAAGAGTTCATCGCCGGCTAAGCCTTCGTGTAATCCGGAGATGACTGGCACTCCGCCGGCTACCGATGCGCCAAATTCAATCTGTTGTTTCATTTGACTGGCGAGGGTGAGCAATTCGGGGCCGCTGTGCGCTATCAATTGCTTGTTGGCCGTCACCACGGATTTGCCGGAGGATAGGGCTCGGCGGATCCAGTCTTCGGAGGGTTGAAGGCCGCCCATAACTTCGACGACGATATCCACGTCGGCGGACAGAATGTCGTCGATGTTCTCAGTCCAGTGTACGGATGAGGGAAGCCAATCGACTTTCTTGCTCGTGATATTGCGATTGAGGATGTGGGTCAGGCGCAGATGGGTGTTGGGGCGTTCGGAAATGATTCTCGCTACGGAACTGCCGACTGTACCGAAGCCCAGTAACGCGACATTGCAGGTGCGAGCCTCGTTGACGGCTATGGGGTCACGGGAATGGGGCTTGGTAGGACCTGTCATGGTCCTATTATCTTATCGCTGAAGGCTAAAGCCGCGGCTTGCCTGGAGCCATTGCCAGGAACGAAAGTAAGACTTTCTGGGAATTCCAGTGCTTGGTTACTACGGCGATACACACAAAATCCCGTGGTGCACGATTTCGTGGAATCCCACACTTGCGCACGGAACGCGCAAGTATGGGGCACCCGCGGTCATTTTTAGGAATGCTTGTCCAGCGAATCGTCTTTGTCTTGGTTGTCTTTCATTGCCGATTTGAAGCCGCGGATTCCGTCTCCGATCCCTTTGCCTAGCTCTGGAAGTTTTTTGGGGCCGAACACCAGCAGAGCGATTCCAAAAATAATCAGCAGATGCATGGGTTGAAATAATCCTTCGAACATTGAATGCTCCTTTAATTCGTTGTTGCAGCTCGACAAACTTGATGGCTGAAAAACGGGCGCCGTGATTGTGGGGCAACCACAGCGCCCGTTTATGAGAGGCGGGTAAGCTCCTCTCAATCGATCGAGTACATTCTTAGAAACCGCGTTGGGCTGCGTCGGCTTGTCTTGCCAGCGTGGCCAGTACTTTAAAGAACGCTGGCGATTGGCCGGTGAAAAGGCCGGTCCCCGTGAGGAAATTGACTACACCCATGGCGATCCCCTTTGGATTTGTAGGCCGAATCACAGCGCAACGGGGAAGATTCGGGCTGATGAATTCGCAGGGTACGGGGAAGATGAGATTGGTTTGCAGCAATGGGTTGCCGGTGGCGTTGAAGTCCGGGAAAGTCAGCCCGCTGATTGCATCAGTGAAGGGAGCGATTGGAGTTTGCACGCCGTTGCCGGCAAAATCCACCCACTCCAGGAAGTGAGCTACTTCATCTCCGCCGATACTGACGATGATGCGCAGAACTTCTTCATTGCTGCACTTCTGCGCCATGGCTGAGTAGAGGGTGCTGCCACCCTGCTCGATCATTGCGAAGTGGAATGCCGCAGTGTTGGCGATCGCCTGGATGTGCTCGGGCGGCCCGAAATCGTCATTGGTGCGGGGAATTGCGGTTACATTCACCAAGTCGATCGCTTGCGGGAACGCGCCACCAAGATCGGGGTTATCGGTACTGCGATAGCGGGTGAACCAGCTTGTATCCACGGTGAGGTTCATCAGGTTGGTGAGACGTCCGATGTTCTGTGCGCCATCCGCCTGGCTGCTAGGCAAAGTGCGGAAGGCATCCAGATCGACGGGTGCCGCGCCTTTCGATATCAAATAGGCATTCAGAAACTGGGCATGACTCAGTTCATCAAGGGTGTTGCTGGTGATGTACTGAAGGCCGTCGCCGTCGAGCTTTTGAAAAGCCTTTTGATAGGGATTCGGCTTGCCGCCGGTGACTCCTCCAAGCTCTGCATACTGCACCCACAAATCGGTCTCCAGGAGTTCGGCTGCGGCTACGAATCGTAGGATGGCGGCGTCGCCCGGTGTAAGATTTTTTGGGGACTGGGCGTGTGCTTCGGATTCACCTGCGGCTGCTAACAACGATCCTGCGGACAGGGCTGCTCCGGCCATGCCGATGCCTTTGAGAAAAGAGCGGCGCTTGACTCCGCCATTAGTTGAGATCTCAGGCGAAGATTGAGATGTTTCGGAAATTGCTTCAGATGACTCGGGAGAGACGAGTGTTTCTTTGGTCATAGTCTAGACTCCAGTTCCTTCAGAAATAGAAGAGTGTCGGCGATCCCCGCGTTCGAATGGATGCACCGCAAGATGAAGGTAAGTGGTTTGCGCAGGCTTCGTGTCATGCTTCTGTCACGATGGTGTCAATTTATTCGCCGGTGGGAAAGCGCAGTGAACGACTGAGTCGACCGGGCGCAAAATCTTGTTCTGTGAATAATAACTTTGGGATCCTTGTCCTGTGCTTCGAAAACGGGGACCTGGGACCGTGCCGAGCGCGAAGCGGGAAGCATCGTAAGAACGCCTTGCAAGGTTCATCGTCGGCTTATGCTGGTATGGGGTCTTTCGACTTCGCAGGAACTTCACTCCGTGAAGTTTCTGCTGCGCTCAAGATGACAAATGGAAGAGATGCCAGGAGGTAGCGTGGAATTCCGCCCTTCAGCTTTGCTCAGGGCAGGCTCTTGCGCAAAGTTTCGCTCACGATGACAGGTTCATGTTTTACACGGCGTATAATTAAGGGTTTTCACTTCGCTGGAAATTGCGCGGTTTAGACCAGAAAGGCGTTGGGAATGGCCACTACCGATATCGTGCCTCAGGAAACGTCCGGACAAATGGGACAGAGGCGCGTCGTCAATGACATGAGCATTCAGGTTGGGACGGTGAATGGCTCGGGATCGCAGAGTTCGAATACTGTCTTACTGCGCAGTATTTTTCAGATGGGCGTGCCGATTTCGGGCAAGAATCTGTTTCCGTCGAACATTGCGGGACTGCCGACCTGGTACACGATCCGCGCCAATAAGGATGGCTACATTGCGCGCAAGAAGGAAATCGATCTGCTGATCGAGATGAATGCGGAGACGGCGCAGGACGATGTGAAGTCACTGGCAGCGGGCGCTGCGGTGCTCTATGACGCGCCTTTGGCGCTTGATCAGTTGCGTGACGATCTGATTTTTTATCCGGTGCCTTACGACAAGATTGTGGCGGCGGTTTGTCCGGAGGCGAAGCTCCGCAAGCTGATTAAGAACATGATTTACGTGGGAGTCGCGGCGCAGTTGCTGGAGATTGAGTTTGCCGAGATTGAGATCGCGATCCGGCGGCAGTTTTCGACGAAGGCAAAAGCGGCGGCGTTGAATCTGGGCGCGGCGAAGGCTGGGTATGATTACGCGGCGGCGAATTTGACGAAGCGCGATCCGTTTTACATTCAGCGGATGGACAAGACGGCGGGCAAGATTATCGTCGATGGGAATGCTGCTGCGGCAATGGGATGCATGTTTGCGGGATGCACGGTGGTGACGTGGTATCCAATTACGCCGTCGTCGTCGCTGGTGGAGACGCTGATCGATTACTTGAAGGAATATCGCGTTGGGCCGGATGGCAAAGCTACGTTTGCCGTTGTTCAGGCCGAGGATGAGTTGGCGGCTGTGGGCATGGTGCTGGGTGCGGCCTGGGCCGGAGCGCGGTCCATGACGGCTACGGCTGGTCCGGGGATCTCGCTGATGGGCGAGTTTGCAGGGCTGGCTTATTACGCGGAGATCCCGGCGGTGATCTGGGATATCCAGCGCGTCGGACCGTCAACCGGACTGCCCACTCGTACTTCACAGGGCGACTTACTCACGGTTGCATTTCTTAGCCATGGCGATACCAAGCACATCATGCTGTTTCCGGCGTCGGTGACGGAATGCTTCACCATGGCGGGAGATGCTTTCGATCTCGCGGAGAAGTTTCAGACGCCTGTGTTTGTCATGTCCGACCTGGATCTCGGCATGAACAATTGGATGTCGGATCCGTTTGCGTATCCGGAGAAGGCGCTGGATCGGGGGAAAGTCTTAGGTAAAGAGGAACTTGAGAAGCTGGGCGGATTTATGCGCTACAAAGATGTCGATGGCGATGGCATTGGATATCGCACCGTGCCGGGAACGGATCATCCGGCGGCAGCATTCTTTACCCGCGGCAGCGGGCACAATGAGAAGGCGCAGTATACCGAGCGTCCCGACGATTTTGAGCGAGGGATGGAGCGGCTGAATAAAAAGTTTGAGACGGCGCGGTCGGTGGTTCCGCGTCCGGAGTTGGTGGCTGGCGGCAAGTCGAAGATTGGCATTCTTGCTTACGGAACCACGCACTGGGCGATAACAGAGTCACGCGATCAGTTGTCGCATGAGTACAAGCTGGAAACCGATTATCTTCGCGTGCGGGCGTATCCGTTTTCTCGCGAGGTGCATGAATTTATTGAGAAGCATGATCGCGTGTATGTGGTGGAACAGAATCGCGACGGGCAAATGGCTAGTCTGCTGAAACTGGATATCAAGGCTGAGTTGACTCCGCGTTTGCGGTCGATCTGCCATATCCACGGATTGCCGATCGATGCGCGGTCGGTGACGGACGAACTGATGACGATGGAGGGCAAGTAAGATGGCCACGACCCCGACTACTCCAACTCCCACACCTGCACCGAAGACGAATCGCATTGGGTTGCAAGTGCTCGATTATCGCGGTGGGAAGACGACGCTGTGCGCGGGTTGCGGGCACAATGCCATTTCCGAACGCATTATCGATGCGATGTATGAAATGGGAGTCCAGCCGGAACGGCTGATGAAGTTCAGCGGCATTGGCTGCTCGTCGAAGACTCCGGCGTATTTCATGAATCGCGCGTTTAGTTTTAATTCCGTACACGGGCGCATGCCGTCGGTGGCCACGGGCGCGATCCTGGCGAATAAGACCATGCTGTCGCTTGGTGTAACTGGTGATGGGGATACGGTGTCGATTGGAGCGGGGCAGTTTATCCATTTGATGCGGCGCAATATGCCGCTGATTTACATCATCGAGGACAATGGTTGCTACGGGCTGACGAAGGGACAATTTTCAGCGACGGCCGATCTGGGATCGACGCTGAAGAGTGGCATCGCGAACGATCTGCCTCCGGTGGATACCTGTTCGCTGGCGGTCTCATTGGGCGCTACGTTCGTGGGGCGGTCGTTCTCTGGAGACAAGAAACAACTTCATACCATGCTTAAGGCGGCAATCGCGCATCGCGGCACGGTGATGCTCGATGTGATTTCTCCTTGCGTGACTTTTAACGATCATGAGGGGTCGACAAAGTCCTACAAATACATGCTGGCGCATGAGGAGCCGCTGCACGAAGTTGGATTTGTGCCATCGTTTCAGGAGATCGATGTTGAGTACGATCCGGGGACGACGATCGAGGTCAAGATGCACGACGGATCGAAGTTGCGGCTGCGGAAACTGGAGCGGGATTACGATCCGACGGATAAAGTGCAGGCGGTGAGCCGGTTGATGGAATCCCATGCGAAGGGCGAGGTACTGACGGGCGTGTTCTACATCAATGCGAATGCTCCGAGCTTTGTCGATATGCTGAATCTTACCGATGAGCCGCTGGCGAGTTTGCCGCAGTCGGTGACGCGGCCTAGCAGGGAAGCGCTGGCTAAGTGCATGGATGAGTTGCGGTAGGTCTACTACTTAGAAAAAATAGAGCCGGAGCCTATGGCATCCGGCTCTAATTGTTTTCGGGGCTGTTTGGGTCATCTGCCCATGGCCGGTGCTGACCTCAGCGGCTGAAGCCGCAGGGGACTCGAACTGGTTGTTGCAGCGGTAAACCGCTGCGCCACCCAAACGCTGGGAGAGGATGCGGTAATGCTCCACTGCGAATTTGGAAGGTTAGGGGTCCTTCGACTGCGTAGTCGCTTCGCTTTCGCGAAGCGACAACTTCGCTCAGGATGACATTTGTTTTGTACGTTCGCGAGTTAAAGCCGTATTCAAATGCAGATATCGCAGCGGTAAGCCGTTGCGCCAACCGAAAAGCAATAGGGAGACAAAGATGAAATTAACTGGGAACACTGTTTTTATTACGGGCGGCGGATCGGGGATTGGGCGCGGGTTGGCTGAGGCGTTCCATAAGCTTGGGAATCAGGTCATCATCTCCGGGCGTCGTAAGGGGCATCTTGGGGAGACGGTCAAGGCGAATCCAGGGATGCAGGCGGTCGAGTTGGATGTTGCCGATCCTGCGAGCATCGCGGCGGTTGCGAAGAAGCTGACGGCGGATTATCCCAAATTGAATGTGCTGATCAACAATGCAGGCATTATGAAGATCGACGATGCGGGTGGTGTGGTTGATGAAGCGGTGCTGGTGCCGATCATCACGACGAACTTTTTGGGGCCGATCCGGATGACGTCTGCGTTGGTCGAGCACTTGAAGAAACAAAGTGCGGCCACGGTGATCAACGTAACTTCTGGATTAGCGTTTGTACCCCTGGCAATGACTGCGGTGTACTCCGCCACAAAAGCGGCGTTGCACTCCTACTCGCTCTCGCAGCGGTTCAAGTTGAAGGGGACATCGGTGAAGGTGCTGGAGTTGGCTCCGCCGTGGGTGCAGACAGAACTTTTGGGCAGCAGTGAAGAGCCTCGGGCGATGCCGCTGCGGGAGTTCATTGACGAAACCATGAGAGTTCTTGGGACCGATTCCGATGAGGTGCTGGTGGAGCGAGTGAAGATGTTGCGGAATAACGTTGGTCCCAACGAGGCTACGTTTGTGAATCAGTTTAACGACATGCTGTCGCAATCGGCGCATTAGTTCAAAGCTAGATGGCTGGCGCCTACTGAGCTGCGTTCGGCTGGGGCGGCGAATGCGTCCGCCCTTACGCAAAACGTCGACTTAACTCTTTTTCTTTTTTACTTCGCCTTCGAAAGAGTGTTCGGGGCTTTGGCCAGGCTCGGGGAAATCACTGTCGGCTCCGTCTTGCATGGGGTCGGGGTTGCGATGTCCTAGCTGATCCTGCATGGAGTTGTTGCCGGCTTGATTGCGTTCATCAGGCTCTTCAGCACCTTTTCCGCGGTCGGCGTCGTCGAGGAGATGGTCGCTGGTGCTTTTTGGCATGGCTGGCCTTTCTACGACTGCTAATTGCTAAGAATGATGTCCGGTTAGACTACGCTGAATGCTGGCGACGGGCAATGTGAGTCGATTTTGCGGCGGTGGTGCAATTTACGAAATCATTAACCACGAGGTACACGGGGGTCCACGGAAAACCGGGCTTGCCGAGTTTGTTGGTGAAGATTTACTACTGCATGTGCGCCTAACTTACACATCCGGCTGGACATGCCCTTCCGACGTACATGTTGTTGTAATGGTTACGATAGGTAAATTTAATAGTCGATTCATACGGTCTTGAATCTAAACTGGTACATGGTTAACAAACACCGTAAACACTACCTTTTTGCCAGCGACTTCGATCAGACATTGACCTTTAACGATACGGGTTACGTGCTGAGCGAGTTGCTTGGCATCTCCGTTGAGGAATTCGAGCGCAAGGCTAAAGGGATGGCGAAGCTGAACCTGGTTCAGCAGGGCGCCGAGCTTTCTTATCTGCTGCTTCATGATCCCGAGTTTCGTTCGCGCGTGCGACGCGACGATTTGATCGAGACGGGCAAGCGCATTCGCCTGAAAGAAAACATTAAGCAGGTCTACGAGATTCTCGACCGTCGGATCGACGGATTCCACTTTGATTTTTATGTGCTCTCGGCTTCTCCGGTGGAGGTGATCCAGTCGGCGCTGGAGGGACTGGTGCCGGAGGATCACATTTTTGGCACGGAATTCAAGTACAAGGCTTCGGGCGAGATTGAAAGCCTGATACGTGCGACAGCCGGTTATGGGAAAGTTACGCGGCTGGATCAGCTTGAAGAGCAGCTCGGCATTCCGGCGGATCATGTGGTTTACGTCGGCGATGGCAGTTCCGACATTCACGTGATGCTGCAAGTGAACCGGCGGGATGGGTTCACGATTGCGGTGTCGGAATCGAAACTGGTGGCGCAGATTGCGAAGCGGACGGTGCTTGGCGACAATGCTCTGGCGACGCTTGTGCCGATTCTGGAAGAGATTGCCGGTTGGCAACGGCCGCAGATTCGCGCGCTTTTCGAATCATACGGCTTCCTGATCCAAGGGTGGGATCGGGTGCAGACGGATTGGGTCACGCTGCGTCCTAGCGGCGTGACGGTGGAGAAAGCGGTTGCAGTCGATGCGAAGTGAGCCGATTCATGCTACTTAGCTCGATGGCAACCCATTCACCGTATCATTCGTGAATGGGTACGGGTGCTGTTGCGATTCCCGAAGCAAACGTTCCGGCTGGGAACGGCGACCCGACCGCTGTCGATAGATGTCCATTATTGTTATTCAAGTGGTAGGCGGTGACATTTGCTGACCCGCCATTCGTGACGAATGCAAAGCGATCGGTTGGATCGATCGAAACTGCATTCGGGTGTGTCCCCGCCGGGAACGGCGAACCCGGAACCAGGTGAAAGCCTCCAACACTGTCAATCGTAAAAACAAAAGTCCCTGCGGCTGCGGGGACAACAACCACCTTGCCAGAGTTCGACACCGCCACTGCCGCTACGGACGTTCCCACTGTGACGGGCGAACCGGCGACGTTTTTTAAGGTGCCGTCGAAATTAATTGCGAAGGCTGAGAGGTCGCCGGAGGTTGTGTTGGCGGTGTACACATATTGTCCCCAGGGATCGGCCACGATGGAAATCGGCCGGGTCCCGGCGGCTATGGGTGATCCGATTTGGGTTAACGCACCGGTTTGACTGTCGATAGAGTACGCATAGACGTCTCCCGAGCCGGCGTTGGCGACGTAGGCGAAATGGCCGGTTGGCTCGACCGCGAGCGAATATGGATATTGCCCGGCGGGGTATGGCGATCCGGCAATCGGCGTTAGTAATCCAGTCTGGCGATCGATCGTGTATGCGCCGATATTTCCCGAGCCTGTTCCCGAACAGTTCGCGCCGCAGTTCAAGGCATACAAGAAACGACCGCTTGGGTCGATGGTTACGAACGATGTCCCGGTCGGCGCGGAGAATGGCGAACCGTTTAACGGGATTAATGCTCCGTTAGCCGCTACTATGAATCCGGTGATGCCGCCGGGAATTACGTTTGCTGCGTAGGCGAATCCTCCGGAGGGAACCACGGCTATAGAGTTCGGCGAGTTGCCTCCGGGAAAAGGCGAACCAGAGATTGCTGCCAAGGCCCCGGTTGATTTGATCTGGTAAGCGGAAATTGTGTTGGCGCTTTGATTGGCAACGAAGGTCAATTCGAGACGACGGCGGGCCGTGGGCGCGGCGGGCGCTTTTTGCGCTTCTCCAACGTGCGGGAAAAGAATGGCAGTCATCACGGTTACTGTTGCAACCACGTATTTGAACAATCGCGGATTTCGCATAGCTATTTTCACCGGCGGGAGCTGCAAGAATCAGATTTTTGAAAGGGGATGGGTCAGGCGCTACGGGCCAACTATACATTGGAATGCGGCTGTTATTTTGTGAAAATCTCCTAACTGATTCGAAGATGAAGACGGTTGCTACAATATGGGGCTCGTTGTGCAAACTGGTGCACTAGATTGCCGGGTTCGGTACAACTAAACTGCGGTTGTGGGGTTCTTATCGACTTAGGGATAGGGAAGTGGTCAGCGTTAAACACCTAGGATTTAAATGAGGGCATTAATTATGAGAGCGTTTCGCATCGGTCTGTTGTCTCTTATCGCCGTATTCGCAGCTAGCCTCGCGGTGGCGCAATCACAGGCACAATCGCCGGAACATCCGCAGCCTTCGCATGATTGGACTCCACAGGGGATTGAGAGCTTGCGGCAGAGCGCATCTTCAAAAACAGAGTTCACTTTGGACCATTCCATGCTGGTGTTCGCGTCCAAGATTGATGCGGGGGACGAGGATCTGCGCCGGGTGATTGCGGGAGTCAGCGGAGTTTCGGTGCATAACTACCGGTTTCCTAAAACGTGGGCGTACGATTCGGATTCGCTGAATTCGGTGAAAGAGGAATACCGCGCTGCGGGCTGGAAACAGCTGATGAACAAACAGGACAAGAATGGAGGCGCGGGCATGACTAACCTTTGGGTGCGTCTCGACAATAATGCGATCAGTAATGTCGCGATTCTTCTGGCTAAGGCGAATGAGGTAGATTTTGTAGAGGTTTCGGGGTCGATCAGTCCGGCGGATCTTTCGCATCTTGGCGGGCATTTTGGAATTCCCAAGATTGAAGGCGGAGTGATGGTGCCGAATACGCGGCCCTAGTTTTGGCGCGGATAGTGTTTGTACCGCGAGTGGCGGGCAACGGACGGAACGCTCGTGCGGATAACACCCGCGCCTCGGGAAGAGTCAAAAGCAACGGCAGCGGACAAGAGTGTCCGCTCCACACTTGGCTAATTCCGTACTTGGCTAATTCCGTTTCGGGGCTGGCGCTACTTTTCTTAAGCGCTCTCTTGCTTGCGCGGCTTCGGGTGTGCGCGGGTAGCGCTGGATCACGTGTTTTAACTCTTGCGTGCCTTCGTCTTCTTTTCCCAGTTCAAGAAGCGCGAGTCCTTTTCTGAGTTCCGAGCCGGCGGCTTTGGTTCCACTCGGAAAGTTCTGGAGAACCAGGTCGTAGTTTGCAATCGCCTTCTCATACTCGCCGGCCTTGAACTGAATTTCCGCCAGGTAGAAATACGCATTTCCGGCCAGATCGGTATTTGGGTAAAACTTTATGTAATCGTTGAATTCCTGGACGGCGACATCGCTCTTCCCGCCGTTGTAATCGCGCAGCGCGTTGTTGTAGAGGACGTCGGGCGGAGGGGCTTGGGCGATCGCCTGTGCCTGCTGTTGCGCTTGCGCCTGCTGCGCGGCCATCGATTGCTGAGCCGCCTGCATATCCTCGAATTGCTTGCTTAGCTTGGCCAGGCGGACTTTGAGTTCGTCCATGGTGTCGTTTAAAGCTTGAATCTGGCCGGAGATCTGGTCGACTTGTCCGGCGCGATCCTGCTGCTGCTTGTTGACGGAAGATTGCAAGCCGTTGATGGCGGCGCTGACTTTGTTCGCCGCATCGGTGTTTTGCTCGAGGAGGTTCTTCATTACGCCCATGCGCTCGTCGAACGACTGCTTCATCTGGGTCATCTGCTGCTGGAGTTGGCCGACCTGGGTTTGCAGTTCAATGATTTCCTTGCTGGCGGCGTGGGCAGGCGCGATATAGATGGAGAGGAAGAAAGCGAAAGTGAGAAGACGATTGAATTTCATAATATTGTCCTAATTTGGGTTCCGCTCAACACAAAAACCCTTGCTGCACAGTTTCGTGGATTCCCATCCTTGCGCACAGAACGCGCAAGGATGGGGCACCCGCCTTTTCTTCTACTTCACTTATTTTTCGTAGACGAAGTGGCCGCGGCGATTTTGCTGCCAGCAGCTTTCGTTTGATTCGGTGCAGAATGGTTTCTCTTTTCCATAGCTGATGGTTTTAATACGATCGCCGCTCACTCCTGCCTGAATCAAGGCATTTTTCACTGTGTCGGCGCGACTAGTGGCTAGCGCCAGGTTATATTCGGTCGATCCGCGTTCGTCGGAGTGTCCCTCCACGGTGATGTGTATGTTGGAGTGTTGCTGCAAGAACTGGGCGTCACCCTGTAAGGCCGGTTGTTCGTTCGCGCGGATATCCGCTTTGTCGTAATCGAAGTAGATATCTTTCACGGTTTGTGAGAAGAGTTCCTCTTCGGTTGCGTTGGAAGTATTTTGCGGTGGTGGCGCGGGTGCGGCGTTTACGGTTACTCTCGCGGTGGCATCTTGGGTTCCGCCGGTACCTTTGGCGATGAGATGGTAGGTGGTGGAGTCGATGGGAGTCACCTGACGCGATCCGCTCATGTCTACCGGGCCGATTCCGTCGATGCTGACGTCGGTTGCGTTCGTGGTTTGCCAGGTTAGCGTCGTGGGCTGGCCCGCGTCGACCGAATTCGGGCTTGCGGAGAGCGAGGCTGTGGGAGCCGTGAGCGTGGGTGGCGCCGGGGGTGGCGGTGGTGGGACTTTCGTGGCGCATGCTGCCAGGAACATGATCATGGCGAGTGTGAATATCAGGCTGCCCCATCGCGTGGTCTTTATCGTGATTGCGTGCTTCACCAGTTTCCTCCAGTTCTGTGTGCGCCCGTGTTGATGGCGTGCTCATTGTGATTTGCGGGAGGGCGCACTCTCGGCCAACCGCAAGACTTACTTCTCATCGTCGTTTTGTAGTCGTGAAACTTATCCTGTGCTTACCGCAGCGCCTAAAGGCGCTTTCATGATGTTGCTCCTGTTCGCAGCGGTGGACTGCTGCGGCGTCCACAATCACAATCAATCTGAAGCTCGGCACAAACGCCCGTGCCGCACAATTTCGTGGTATCCCACCCTTGCGCGACAAAACGCGCAAAGGATGGGTTACCCGGTCCTACTTCCAACTCCAGTTGGGCTGTGTGTTTGCGCCCTTGAACGTTAACTGCTTTACGTTCGTGCCATCGGCCAGCATGGTCCATATCTGGTCGGTGCCGTTCCGATGAGATTGAAACACTATGTGACGTCCGTCCGGAGACCAGCTGGGAAAATCATTTCGACCGGCGTCATGCGTGAGCTGCACCCATTGCTTGCTGGCGACGTCCATCAAGTAAAGATCATTAGACCCGGGCTCCCCGGGGCCATATTTTCGCATCCACGACAGAGTCAAAAATTGTCCGTTGGGTGACCAGTTGGGAGAAACTGCGTAGCCTTGGTCGGTGAGGCGTTGGACGTTGGTGCCGTCCGCCTCCATGGTGTAGATCTGCGGCAGACCACTGCGTCCGCTGACGAATGCGATCTGGCCGCCGGTCTTTCGATTCCAGGTGGGAGAGACGTCGGGGCCCTTGTCGTCGGTTAGACGATGCGAGTTTCCGCCGGATCCGTCGATGACAAAAATGTTTGGGAAGCCATTGCGCGAAGACGAAAACGCGATCTTCCCATCGGGCGACCATGAGGGCGAAAGGTTCATGCCTCCGAAACGGGGGAAGCTCACCATGCGGTTGAGATCGAAAGAGTACATCATGATCTCCCAACCGCTCTTGGTGACCGAACTGAACGCGAGGCGTGTGCCATCGGGCGAGATTCTCGGAGAAAGAGAAATACTTCCCAAACGTGTGATCTGCTGTTGATTGGCGCCGTCGTAATCCATTACCCAGATTTCTTTGTGGCCGGAGCGTTCGCTGACGAAATAGATTTTGCTTTCCGCGATTCTGGGTACGCCTCCGCCCAGGCGAAAGATAATTTCGTCGGCAAATTTGTGGGCGATAACACGTACTGCGTCTGATGTTGCGTTATCGGTGTACTGCTTGCCTAGAACTTGAGGCGATTTTTCATTCTTGACGTCGTAGAGCCAGCCTTGGACCGTAACCTTGCCAGCGGCTACGCCGAGGTTCCCGAAGGCGAGCATGGAGGTATTGGGCGGCGGGGAATTCCAGGCGGAGAAATTTACTTCAGAGGGCTGTCCCGGCTCTTGCAGGGGATAGAAACTCTTGGAGACGAGGTCGAAGATTCCGGCGTTGTCTAGATCGTTCCAAAGGACATCGTTGAAGGTCTTCAGCAGGTCGGCGTTTTTGGCGTCGACGTTCGAGGGCTTGAAGTCGGATGCGGCGAGGCGCACGCGCTCGACGCCGAGTCCGGTGCCGGTGCGGATCCAGTCCTGGGCAGAGCTGGCGGCTGACAATAGAAGCAGGGTGGCGATGATCAGGGTGCTCCAACGAGTTGGGTGAGTCTTGCTCTTCAAATTCGGACTCCTTGGTTGGTAGTCGATGGTCGTTCGTCGTTGGCGACCCCTCCGAACGACTAACGACCATCGACTGAACCTACCTTTTGTAATCGAACCAAAACTCTACTGATACTTTGCTCCCAGAATAATCTGAGGGCAACGGACCGAAAGTATCGATTCTCTGCAAAGCCCTGACCGCCGATTGGTCAAGCGACGGGACTCCGCTGGACTGCTCGATTCCGACATTGGACGGGTGCCCGTCACGGGCGATATCGAATGTCAGATAAACCCGTTTTGCATCTGAGATTCCGGGGTCGACTTCATACTTCAGCCAGTTTTCTGTAACTTTTCGCTGGACCGCCTGAACGTACCAGGCAAATTGAGTGCCGAAATCGCCGCCGTTTCCGGTAAATCCAAAACCACCTTTGGCGCCGCCTGCGGTCATCGTATACGGGCCGTTGACTGGACCACCTTCGCCGTAGGGAATCTGATTCGACTCGGGTGGCTCTGGTTCCGCTTTGCGTTGGGTCGCGGTTTTTCTTTCTGCCGGTGCGGGCTTCACTTTTGTGTTCTTGTCGGGAATCGGAATCGCTTCTGGTTCCTTCTCCTGAACTGCGGGTTGTGACTTTGCCAGACCCTTCGATTCGGTTGCGAGCACATTTGTTGTCTCGGTTGGATTGGCGGGCAAGGGAACCGCGCTCACTAGCGTCGCTCCCATGGCATCTCCTCCGCCGCCACTACCCCAGCCGGTGCCACGGATGCCGTTAATAAATACCGCATAGAACACGACGAAGGCGGCAAAGGCCACATGCAGACCGAATGACCAGGCCAGGGGCCGTCGCAGTTGCGCGTGCTCGGAATAGATGTCGGTGTCAGTCAGGGCCGCCATGTCTAGTCACTAATCATCGGTTGAATCATCGGTTGCGTATGGGCTGCGTAACAATGCTTACGTTGCTGATGCCCGACTGTTTGATGGCATCCATCACGGTGGCAAAAGCGCCGAACGGGACATCTTCATCGGAACGCAGATAAATCGCCTGGTGTTGAGGATCGCGGACCTTCTGCTTGAGGCGCGCTGCGATCTGGTTGATATTGATGGGATCGTTGCCCAGAAAAACTCTTTGCGATTTGTCGATGCTGATCACCAGGCGTTCTTCGGTGATCTCTTTCACGGTGCGGGTGTGGGGCACGTTGACTTCGATTCCTGACTGGAGCACGGGTGCTGTGACCATGAAAATGATTAGCAACACGAGAACAACATCGACCAACGGAGTGATATTGATGTCGGCCAAGGCGGTCTGGGTGCGTCCGTTGGCGGAAGTGAAGGCCATCAGCGTCTCGCCTCATTGGCTGGAGTGGAGGTTGGCGGCAGCTGGCGTTCCACCATGTTGAGCATCTCGAGCGTGAAATCGTCGTTGCGCGAGGCCATTTCGCGGATCGAGCCAATGATCAGGTTGTAGGCGATCACGGCGGGGATGGCAGCGGCCAGGCCAGCGGCAGTGGTGACGAGAGCTTCGGAAATTCCAGGAGCGACAGCGCGCAAAGTCGCGGCTCCGGCGGTGCCTAATCCATGGAATGCGTCGATGATTCCCCAGACGGTTCCAAATAGTCCGATAAAGGGTGTGACGGCACCGGTGATGGCGAGCCACGGGACGTTGCGCTCGAAGCGGGTAATCTCTTCAGATGACGCGATCTGCATGGCGCGTTGAATTGCGATTGGATTGTGGACAGAGCCGGTGGTTCCCATCTGGCGTTTGAATTCTTCGATTGCCCCTTCAAATACACCTACGAGGGGGCTGGGACGGAACTGTTCCGCGGCGGCGGCAACGTCCTGCATGCGTTGTGCCCGCCGAAATGCGCGGACAAAGCGCCCACTTTGGGCTCGGGCGCGGCTAATGAGTCTCCACTTGGAGAGAATTACTGCCCAGGAGAGCACGCTGAATGCGATAAGCAAGATTAGGACAGTCTTGGCGACCGGACCGGTCTGAAGGACGAGATCAACGATTTCGCCGCCGACAAATACCAGCAGGAAGGAAGGAAAATGCATTTGGTTGGGGTTTTTCCCTAGTAGCGATTATAGACCAGGGTTAAAGCGTGTTCCGCCAGGGTACCGCATCGGTCAATGCCGTTACCAATAATGCCAATGCGGTCCCTGGCAGTTTGCCTCGGGGGTGGGACTTTCAACGGCTACGAGTTGGGAATCACCGCCTGCGACACATTCGAATAGGCGCTTTCCTGACCCTCAGAATTCACCTCGGTGGTGACGTAGTAGTAGGTTGCGCCGGAGACAACCGTACTGTCGGTGTAATTGGTCGAAGCATCCAGCGCGCTATTCAAGATCTGGAAAGGGCCTGTTTGGGTTATGCCGCGGTACACGTTGTAGCCCACTACGTTTCCAGCTCCTGGAGACCACGAAAGAGAAACGCTATGGGACTGATTCTGAGGCATGCCTTTTCCAGTCAGGAGTTCGACAGTGGGCGAGTCGAGAGCATTGCTGACAAACCCTGCTTTGGCGGAGGCAGTACCGGAAGCGTTGGGCGTAAATTGAATGGTGACAGGAACACTCTGTCCAGCAGGAATGGTAAATGGCATATTCATTCCGACGATGGTGAATTCAGAACTTGTGGACTGGTCGGAAGAGACAGTCACGTTTTGTCCGGTAGCGGTGAGGGTCGCTTGAAGCGTGGCCGTCGCCCCCACGGCGACGTTGCCAAAGTTGAGAGTCGAGGGAGATACTCCTAGTTCCGATTCACTGGGGTAAAAGCCGGTGCCCTGGACGTGCATCTTAAGTGGGGAGCTTGGATCGTTACTCACGAGGGTCAACATGCCCTCGGTATAACCCTTGATGGTCGGGGTGAAAGTAACTTTCAACGTGACATTTGCTCCAGGTTGAAGCTTGACCGGCAGCGCGAAGCTTGCGAATGAGAAGGCACGACCCTGTACCGCTTTGGAATTGATACTTAAGGTGCGTTTTCCGGTATTTGAAAGCTGGATCGTAAAGGAGCCGGAGCCGCCAATCTGGACCTTACCGAAGGCGTGGCTACAGGGGTTACAGTGAATCTGCTGGGCCTGAGCGGGCGAAAGCCAACAGAACAGGCCGGCGACTAGAACTAAGGGGAAGTATCGCATAGCTACTATCTTCACGAACATTGGGGTATCGAGGCAAACTCAGAAGTGCATTTCGGGGAACCACAGGTACAACCTACTTTGGGCGCGGGACGGCCTGTTTCGGGCCATCTGGACAGTGTCCGTGCTATGCTGCGGCTGATTTAGGAAGGGTGTAAACCATTGGTCTAAACCGTTATTCTTAACTCTCGTCATGACCAAGATCGTAGGACTTTCGTGCTGGCTGAACTAAGACTCGAAAATTACGCGGTGATCGACAACTTGGTGATTGAGTTCGCCTCTGGGCTGAACCTGTTGACGGGCGAGACGGGGGCGGGGAAATCCATTCTGATTGACGCCTTAGGGCTATTGCTGGGGGAAAAGGCGTCTTCCGATGTGATTCGGACGGGTGCGGAGCGGGCAGTGGTTGCTGCCGTGTTTGAGTCTGATGGAGAGGCGGCGCGTGCGATTGAGGGGATCCTGGAGGACAACGGGTTAGACACCGAGAACAGCTCACTCATCCTGCGACGCGAGATTGCTGCTGGGGGCAAGGGGCGGGTATTCATCAATAATCAGCCGGCTACCGTGGCGGTGTTGAAACAGATTGCGCCTCACCTGGCGGTGATCCACGCCCAGAACGAAACTCTGGCAAATTTCGATGCGGCGGCTCGACAGGATTTGCTTGACGCTTATGCTGGAGTTGAGTTGAAGGATGTGTCCGGTGCTTTCGAGAAGTGGAAGCAGATTCGTGGGCGTATTGCGGAGCTTGAACAGGACGAACAGGATCGGATGCGGCTGCTGGATCTTTGGAACTTCCAATCGCGTGAAATTGAGGAGGCGCGACTGCGGGCTGGCGAAGATGGGGAACTGGAGGCCGAGAAGCGCGTTCTAGCTAATGCCGAGAAGATTTACGGCGCAGCTATTAGTGCTTTCGACCTGCTGTATGAGGGCAACGCTTCTACATCGTCGAGCCTGCGCGCGGCGCAGAAGCATCTCGAAGAACTGGCTCGTTATGAACCGAAATTTCAGGAAGCGTTAGCGGCTTTGGAATCAGCACGGATCAGCGTCGAAGATGTCGGAGCGACTTTGCGTGACTATGCCGGGGGGATTCAGGCTTCTCCGGAACGGCTGGCTGAGATCGAAGAGCGACTGGCGCAGCTGGATCGGCTGAAGCGCAAGTACGGTCCTACGCTGGATCAAGCTGTCATTTTTGGCGAGGATATTCGGCGCAAAATATCTGAGATGGAGAATAAAGATCAGGTACTGCTTGAATTGCGGGCGAATTTGGCAGTGGCCGGTGGAGAGTATCGCAAAGTGGCGCGGCTGATTTCGCGCAAACGCTCAGAAGCCGGACGGAAATTGGAGAAGCTGGTCGAGGCCGAGATCAACGACCTGGCCATGCGCGCTAGTTTCCGCATTGCGGTGGAAGAGAGCGAAGACGAAGCGCATTGGACGGCTTCGGGCATCAATCAGGTGGTTTATCGGATTTCGACTAATGCTGGCGAGACGATGCGTCCGCTGGAGCAGATTGCTTCAGGCGGCGAGCTTTCGCGGGTCATGCTGGCGTTGAAGGCCAGCGTTGAGGCGGGGACTGATGCGACGAATAATCCTGCAAATAATCCTGCGAAGACCAAAAAGAAGTCGGGGGCGGCGCAACGTACTTTGGTCTTTGACGAAATTGATACCGGCATCGGAGGGCGCGCGGCCGAGGCTGTGGGGAAGAAATTGAAGGGGCTGTCCAAGGGGAACCAGGTCTTGTGCGTTACGCATTTGCCGCAGATCGCTACTTTTGCCGATCATCATTATGTGATTGAGAAGCGGGAGGCTGCGGGACGGGCCAAGACTACTGTCCGGCAGATTAGCGGGGAAGAACGGACGGAAGAAGTGGCGCGGATGCTGTCGGGGGCGAAGCTCACTGAGACTTCGCGGAAGCATGCGGAGCAGATGATTCGGGCTAATGGGTAAGGGCTGAAGAAGAATCCGCGATGGAAGAGGGTATTGGTCTTTCGCTGACCCCGTGCCATAAATATGGAAGCCGCTTCTCTTGACTTAGCTAACTGAAGTTAGCTAACATGGTAGCCATGGAAACCATCACCATCCACAAGGCCAAAACCGAGCTTTCGCGGCTGATTGAAAGGGCTTGCCGGGGCGAGGAGATTATCATCGCTCGGGGGAAGAAGCCGGTCGTGCGGCTGGTTGCGATCGAGGACCAGACTGGCGAACGGAAGCCCGGAGCGTGGAAAGGGAAGATCACAATCGGTCCTGAATTCTTCGAACCGCTTCCTCCGGAAGAGATGAAGTTTTGGGAGTAAGTTCGATTGCACCTCCTACTCGATACGCATGCTTTGATCTGGTGGATGAGTAATAGTTCCTCGTTGCCCGACTCCATCCGCCAGCTAATTTCCGACAAGCGAAACACGATCTTTGTGAGCGCAGCGTCAGCGTGGGAGATGGCCACGAAGGTTCGTCTGGGGAGGCTTCCCGCGGCTTCTGATATCACCCGGAACTTTACTGAATATCTCACGCAGTCTGGATTCCAAAGTCTCGCGGTTAGCGCAGAGCATGGCATACGGGCCGGCTTCCTTCCAGGACCACAGCAAGATCCTTTCGATCGGATGTTGATAGCTCAAGCGCAGGCGGAAAACTTAACTATCGTCAGCAACGAGCTAATTTTCGATAGTTACGGAATCCGCCGGGTTTGGTAGGCACACCGTTCGCTGCGCAAATCCCATCTTCGAGTGCTAATCCTCGCCCTATCAGCGTCTTACATTGACCCTGGGGTGCATCTTTCGATACCCTTAGAGCATCTTTATTCAGTGGAAGAGTACCCTAGATGGGTGGGGGATACGACTTGTCTGAGAACGGGAATAAGCATACGGATTTGCACACTAAGACTTTGCTGCTGTTGAAGCCGCGCGGATTTTGCGCTGGGGTGGTGCGGGCGATTGATATTGTCCGGATTGCACTGGAGGCTTTTGGGCGTCCGATTTATGTGCGCAAGGAAATTGTCCATAACCGGTTTGTGGTTGAGGAACTCCAGCAAAAGGGCGCTATTTTTGTGGATAGCGTCGATGAAGTGCCAGAGGGCGAGCGCGTTATTTATAGCGCGCACGGGGTTTCTCCGGAAGTGCGCGAGGCCAGCAAAGGGCGAAAGCTACGCGTGATCGATGCTACTTGTCCGCTGGTCACGAAGGTTCACGTGGAGGCGGTGAAGTTCGCTAAGGAGGGCTATTCGCTGATCCTGATCGGGCATCGCGATCATGATGAAGTGATTGGGACTTTGGGCGAAGCTCCTACGGTGACTCAGGTCGTGGGTTCGCCTGCGGAAGTTGCCTCGGTGACGTTGCCTGACCCGAATCGGGTTGCTTATCTGACGCAGACTACGCTTAGTCTGGACGAGACGCGGGACATTATCGGCGCGCTGCGGAAGCGGTTTCCGAATATTAAAGGACCGGCGGCTCAGGACATTTGTTATGCCACGGAAAACCGGCAGGTTGCGGTGAAGCACGTTGCCTCCGACGCCGATTTGCTGCTGGTTGTGGGGTCCGATAATAGTTCAAATTCCAAACGGCTGGTGGAAGTAGCTCGCAGTTTGGGCACTCCGGCGCATCTAATTGACGACTGCCGCGATATTCAGCAGCAGTGGTTGAATGACGTCAAGACGGTGGCCCTGACCGCGGGGGCGTCGGCGCCGGAGCATCTGGTGCAGGAAGTGGTGGAATATCTGGCGGGGCAGGGATTTGGCAACGTGCAGGAATTGGAAATCATGCCGGAAAATGTTCGCTTTGGATTGCCGCCGGAGATCGTGGCTACGATCGCTGCGGCACCGGCGGTAGCTGCCATGGAGTCCTAATGGAAGAGTCCTCCCTTATTAGCTCGGCCTCTGCGCCGCAAATGCGATTTGGAAAGATCGACGACCTGGGGAGCCGGGTCGCAGTCGCGGCCGATGCGGCTCGCAAATATCTTTTTTCGCAGCAGCACGAAGAAGGTTACTGGTGCGGAGAGCTGGAAGCCGATACCACTTTGGAGTCGGATTACATCCTGCTGCATACGCTGCTCGGCACGGGCAATCAGGAACGGTTTGACAAGGCGGCGCGTTACATCCTGAATCATCAGAATGAAGATGGTGGCTGGAGCATCTACGTTGGTGGCCCTTCGAACATCAGCGCTTCGGTCAAAGCCTATTTTGGGCTGAAGCTGGCCGGATTTACCGCGGATCATCCTGCACTTAAGCTCGCCCGCGAGAGGATTCTCGCAATGGGCGGCGTGACCGAAGTCAATACATTCACCAAAATCTATCTCTGTTTCTTTGGGCAATACGATTATGACGCGGTGCCGGCGGTTCCGCCGGAGATCGTGCTGTTTCCTAATTGGTTCTGGTTTAACATCTACGAGATTTCCTCGTGGTCGCGCGCCATTCTGGTGCCGCTTTCAATCTGTTACGCCAAGAAACCTTTCAAGAAGATTCCCGACGAAATGGGAGTGGAAGAACTCTTTGCCGGCGGCCGCGACAAGTCGCGCATGCATTTGCGCTGGGGCAAGAAATTAGTTTCGTGGCGCAATTTCTTTTTGGTCCTCGATCGCTTGACGCATTGGTTTGAGCGGGTGCATATACGTCCGCTGCGTTCTCTGGCTTTGAAAAAGGCTGAGAAATGGATGCTGGAGCGGTTTGAGATGAGCGATGGTTTGGGCGGGATTTATCCGTCGATTATGAATTCGATTATCGCGCTGCGCTGCCAGGGGTATTCGGTGGATGATCCGCAGTTTATTCGGGCGATGGATGAATTTGAAAAGTTGGGAATCGAAGAGGGCGATACCTTTCGAATGCAGCCTTGCAAGTCTCCGGTGTGGGACACAGCTTATGCGCTGTTTGCGTTAGGAGAAGCTGGAGTTCCGGCTACCGATCCGCGGCTGGTGAAGTGCGCTGATTGGATTCTGCAGAAGCAGGTGCGTAAGCCCGGAGATTGGAAGATCAAGAATCCGAAGGGCGAGCCCGGCGGCTGGTATTTCGAATTTAACAACGAGTTTTATCCCGACGTGGACGACACTGCCATGGTGTGTCTGGCGTTGAGCCGGGTTGAGCATCCGAACGGGCGCTATCAGGCGGAGTCGGTGCAACGGGCGATTGATTGGGTTTTGTCCATGCAATGCAAGGACGGCGGCTGGGCTTCTTTCGACAAAGACAATGACCGGATGGTGTTCCAGTATGTGCCGTTCGCGGATCACAACGCCATGCTTGATCCCGCAACCGTGGATATCACGGGCCGGATTCTCGAATGCCTCGCTACTTACGGATACGATCAGAATCATCCGGCAGTAAAGCGGGCGATCAAGTTTATTCGTCAGCAGCAGGAGCCTGATGGAAGCTGGTTCGGACGCTGGGGCGTGAACTACATCTACGGCACGATGCAGGTGCTGCGCGGACTGGAAGCGATGAACGTGGATCGCAACGATCCGATGGTGCAGCAGGCAGCGGAGTGGATGCGCTCGGTGCAGAATGCCGATGGCGGCTGGGGCGAGACGGTGGGATCGTATGACGATCCGAATCTGCGAGGGGTCGGCGAGAGCACGGCTTCGCAGACAGCGTGGGCGATTATGGGTCTGCTCGCGGTTGGCGATACGCGCAGCGAGTGCGTGGCTCGCGGCATGGCGTATCTTCTGCGGACGCAAAATAAAGACGGTTCATGGGATGAGGAGTTCTATACCGGTACCGGCTTCCCACGCGTGTTTTATCTGATGTATCACCTCTATCGCGAATATTTTCCGCTGATTGCGTTGACGACTTATTCGAAGGTGATGAAAAGCAGCAGTTAGCACTTAGCTTTTAGCACTTAGCTAACCCGGATGTCGGGGCTAAGTGCTAAGTGCTAAATGCTAAATGCTGGCTTTTGTTTCCGGCGCCACGGGATTCCTAGGCAGTCATGTTGCGCGCGTCCTGGCGGAACAGGGGGCCGAGTTGCGGCTGTTGGTGCGGCCTTCCAGCGATCTGCGCAACATTGCGGATCTGAATGCCGACCGAGTTGTCGGCGATTTGCGTGAACCGGCTTCTCTTGAGAAGGCGCTTTCTGGATGCGATGTTGTCTTTCATGTTGCCGCCGATTACCGGTTGTGGGTGCGCGATCCCGAGGAGATGTACCGGTCGAATGTTGAGGGAACGCGGGGCTTGCTTGAGGCGGCGCGAAAGCAGGGCGTTCGACGTGTTGTATATACGTCCAGCGTAGCGACAATGGGTTTTCACTCGATAGGTGGGAGCGGTACAGTTGCCGATGAGCAGAGTCCGGTCGGCTTAGCGGACATGATTGGACACTACAAGCGCTCGAAATTTATGGCAGAGCAGGTCGCTTTCGATGCGGCCAAATCCGGGGTCGATGTGGTGATTGTGAATCCTACGACGCCGATTGGGGAGCGCGATATTAAGCCGACTCCTACTGGGCGAATCGTGGTGGATTTTCTGAAGCGGAAGTTTCCAGCTTACGTGGAAACAGGATTGAATCTGGTCGATGCCACTGAGTGCGCCCGCGGTCATGTACAAGCTTTAGAGAAGGGAAAAGCGGGCGAGCGTTACATTTTAGGTGGAGAGAATCTTACGCTGAAGCAGATTCTGGACAAATTGGGCGCGATTACTGGGTTGAAGTCGCCTACCGTCAAATTGCCTTACATTTTTGCGCTGGCGACAGGAGTTGTGGATGATATGGTTACGGGCCGGATTCTGGGCCGCGAACCTCGCGCGACCATTGATGCCGTCCGCATGGGGCGGAAGATGATGTTTGTCAGTTCCGCGAAGGCGGAACGAGAATTGGGCTGGAAACCGGGGCCGGTCGATGGGGCGTTGCGGCGCTCGGTGGACTGGTTTCGAGGCAATGGGTATGCCTAGAAAAAAGATCGCCATCATCGCTGCGATGGAGCGCGAGGTTCGGACGCTGGTTCGAAATTGGAACGTCAGAAACATTGAACACAGCGGACGGCGGTATCGGCTTTTTGAGAATGGGGATGCGGCGCTGATTTGTGGCGGCATCGGAGCGGCTGCCGCGCGCCGCGCGACCGAGGCGCTGATTCAGGAAGTTATCCCGTCGCGGGTGATCTCGGTTGGTTTCGCCGGAGCGCTGAATGGTTCGTTGCAGGCGGGACGTGTTCTTTGGCCACGCATCGTGATCAATGCCGCGGACGGCGTCCGAATCGATGTTGGTTTGGGTGAAGGAATACTGGTGACTTCCACGACAGTGGCTGACGTCGAGCAGAAAAGTCAGCTGGCCAAATCCTATGGGGCTACTGCGGTGGACATGGAAGCTGGGGCGGTGGCGCAGGGCGCGCGGGCTCGGGGAATCGAGTTCGCGGCCTTGAAAGTTATTTCGGACGAAGCTGACTTCAGCTTGCCCGTCATCGATCGTTTTGTAGGGGACGATGGGAGCTTTCGTTCCGCAAGTTTTGTTGGGCATGTAGTTCTGCGTCCTTGGCTGTGGCGGGCGACGCTGACTTTGGCGAGGAACAGTTCCAAAGCTAGTCTCGCTCTTTGCGGCGCGCTCGTGAGTTATCTCGATGGTGAGGATTCGCGTCGGACTTCACCGAGCGAGTCTGTGTCCAGCGAATCGTTGGCCAGTGAGTCGTTGGTGTCGAGGTTGAATCCAACAAAAGTCGGCTCATAGTTCGCTGGCGCACATACTTGTATCGCTTCTGAAGCAGATACTGAAGTTAGCTAAGAACAGCAGGAGCAAAAATTAAGTCAGCTATGGCAATTACTGGCACATCTGGCCACGCCTTGACGTTATCGGTCGAGAGGAATTTGGGAGACGACCAGGGCATTCCTTCCACCATGAAGGCAGCCGTCTATCGTGGCGTGAACGATGTCCACCTGGAAGAAGTGCCGGTGCCAGAAATTGGCGTGGGAGAGATTCTGCTTCGAGTGCATACCTGCGGGATCTGCGGGACTGATCTGAAGAAGATTGCCAGCGGTTCACACTCAGCCCCGCGAATTTTCGGTCACGAAACTTCGGGTGTGGTTGCGAAGGTAGGCGAAGGCGTTCGCAAGTTTGGCGTTGGCGATCGAGTGGTGGTGTTTCACCACATTCCTTGCGGAGAATGTTATTACTGCCGCCAGAAAACCTTTGCGCAGTGTGCCACGTACAAAAAGGTGGGTTGTACGGCCGGCTTTGAGGCGTCGGGCGGAGGGTTCGCTGAATATGTCCGCGTGATGGACTGGATCGTGGAGAAGGGAACGGTTCGAATTCCTGACGGCATCAGTTTTGAACAGGCTTGTTTCGTCGAACCGGTAAATACGTGCATCAAAGGAATTGAGACGCTCCGTTTGCAACCGGAGGAGACCGTACTTGTCATTGGTCAGGGTCCGATTGGCCTTATTTTGGCAACGCTGGCGAAGCGGGCGGGGGCACGGGTGATTACTTCCGATTTGCATCCGGCGAGGCTTACAATAGCGAATAGCTTCGGCCTAAAATTGACTGTGGATGCCTCCAAGACTGACGCCGTGGAAGTGGTGCGCGGCATGACGGAAGGGCGCGGCGCTGACGCGGTGATTTTGGCCGTTGCCGGCAGTGGTCTGATCAAACCTGCCATGGATGCGGCGCGGCCGGGCGGACGTGTGTTGCTGTTTGCACAAACTGTGCGGGGCGAGGTCACCATTGATCCGGCGGCAGTGTGCGTAGACGAGAAATCGTTGTTGGGGTCCTATAGTGCATCGGTCGAATTGCAAGACGAGTCGGTGCGGTTCGTTATGAATCGTGAAATGGATTTGGAACGGCTCATCAGCCACCGTTTCCCGTTGGAAGGAAGTGTGGAAGCGTTGAATTTGGCTGCCCATCCTCAACCGGACTCGATGAAGATTGTCATCCAGCCGGGTAGCGCGTGGGAAGGACAACAATTGTGAATGGCAAGATGACGGCTGCCGTCCTCTACGGCAAAGAAGACATCAAGATTGAAAGGGTCCCGATTCCGCGCGTGGGCGATGGCGAAGTTCTGGTCAAAGTCCACGTGGCCCTCACCTGCGGCACGGACTTGAAAGTCTATCAGCGCGGTTATCACGCCCGCATGATCGTGCCGCCAGCGTTGTTTGGACATGAACTGGCGGGGACGATCGAGGAAGTAGGCGAGGGCGTGCGCGCCTTCAAGAAGGGTATGCGGGTGGTGGCGCTGAACTCGGCTCCCTGCGGCATGTGCTTCTATTGTTCAAAGCACCAATTAAATCTCTGCGAAGATCTGCTGTTTAATAATGGGGCGTACGCCGAGTACATACGCATTCCGCGGCGAATTGTTGAAGCGAATATGCTGGTCGTGCCTTCGAACGTGAGCTTCGAAGACGCCGCGATGACCGAGCCGCTCGCCTGTGTTCTGCGCGGGTTACACGAAACTGGAGTGCAGATCGGCGACACGGTAACAGTGATCGGCGGCGGACCAATCGGCCTCATGTTCGTACAAGTAGCGAAGGCAATTGGCTGCAACGTAATCGCGGTCGTAAAGCGCGATTCGCAGGTCGCGCTGGCCCGTAAAAAAGGGGCGCATGAAGTTGTGCAGATCACCAAGGTAAAAGATCCAGTCGAGGCGGTCCGCGATTTAAGTCCAGAGCGGCGCGGCGCCGATGTCGCGATCGAGGCGGTAGGCCGACCGGAAGCGTGGGAGTGGGCTGTGCAGATGGTCCGCAAGGGCGGCACGGTGAATTTTTTCGGTGGATGCGCAGCTGGGACCAAGGTGCAGCTGGATACCAACCGCTTGCACTATTCGGAAATTACCTTGAAGGCGACTTTCCACCACACCCCGGAAACGGTGCGCCGGGCGTTCAGTCTGATCGCAGAGAAGAAAGTCCTGGGCACCGACTACATTACCGGCGAAGCGCCGCTGTCGCGTCTGCACGATGTGCTGCGTCACATGCTCAATCGCGGCGGAGATATTAAGACTGCGATCATCCCGGGACATTAGCGCGGCGTCCCCTGCTGGTGTAGATTGTCATCCTGAGCGAAGCGAAGAACCTGCTTTTTCCGCAGCGCGAGAAACAGCAGGTCTTTCGCTTCGCTCAGGATGACAATAAATCAATCTGTCGAATTATTGATGACAACAGCAACCAGCGATCTTCCGACTGCGCCGCTCTCCTCTTTATGGAGCGCGTTGCCGTCGGAGTATGCCATCCCTGAGCGCGCCCCCTCGGAAGCTGAAGCGCGGGAGTATTGCCGCCGTCTGGCGCGCTCGCACTATGAAAACTTTTCGGTGGCGTCGTGGTTTCTTCCGGCCCGGCTGCGGCAACACTTCTTCAACGTGTACGCCTATTGCCGTATCTCCGATGACCTGGGAGACGAGGTCGGCGATGCGGCCGCGTCTCTGCAACTGCTCGATCAGTGGCAGGCGGAGTTGAACGCTTGCTACGAGGGGCATCCCCGGCATCCAGTGTTTGTCGCGCTGGCTGAAACTGTGCGCACGTTTAATATTCCGAAGCATGAATTCTCCGATTTGCTCATGGCTTTTCGGCAGGATCAGACTGTCGGTCGCTACGAAAGTTTCAACGATCTGCTGGGCTACTGCCGTTATTCGGCGAATCCGGTGGGCCACTTAGTTTTGTATCTCTGTGGCTACAGCGATTCCGAACGCCAGTCGCTTTCCGATTACACCTGTACCGCATTGCAACTCGCGAACTTCTGGCAAGACGTGACTTCGGACTTTGCGAGAGGCCGGATCTATCTTCCGTTGGAAGACCTGCGGCGGTTTGGCGTGACTGAAGACGCGATACGGGAAGCCGAAAATACTACAGCGTTTTGCGCGATGATGAAGTTTGAAGTGGAACGGGCGCGGGAATGGTTTTCACAAGGTTTGCCGCTGGTGGCGAAAGTCGACCGCGCCTTGGCTACCGACCTCGACCTCTTCAGCCGCGGCGGCCAGGAAATTCTGAATGCCATCGAGCGCCAGGGCTATGCCGTGCTGGGTAAGCGTCCGGTGATCTCGAAAGCGCGGAAACTCGCCCTGGTGGCCCGTGCTGCGCTGGGGAAGCTGCGATGAGCGCAGCGGTGGGAAATGTGCCCACGCAGTTTGCGCCGACCGCTTCGCAGATTGATATGGCGTATTCGGTTTGCCGGAGTATTGCGCGCTCCGCCGCCAAAAACTTTTATTATGGATTTATGGTTTTGCCGCCGCGTAAACGCAATGCGTTGAGCGCGGTCTATGCCTTCATGCGGCGGTGCGATGACATCGCTGACGATAATGCCGTCGGCCTTGAAGAGCGTCACAACCGGTTGTTGGAATGGCTGGACAGAGTTCATCGCGCTCTGGCGGGTTTTCCTACCGACGATCCGGTGCTGTTGGCGCTGACCGATGCGCAACGCACCTACCAGATTTCCGTGGGACTTCTCGATCAGCTGGCCTACGGCACGGCCGCCGACCTCGATCATGGCTTCGAACCCTCTTCGTCCGCGCCGCTGGCTCCGCGTTACCAGACGTTTGAAGAGCTGCGTCAGTATTGCTACGGCGTAGCATCGGTGGTTGGATTGGTGTGCATCAAGATTTTCGGCTACCGCGACCCCGCTGCTGAAGCGCTGGCCGAGCGCTGCGGACTGGCTTTTCAGTTGACAAATATTATTCGCGACGTCAAAGAAGACGCGGCGGTAGGCCGGCTGTATCTTCCGCAGGAAGATCTGGCGCAATTTCATCTGGCGCCGGCCGATTTTGTGGCATCGCATGTGGATGTCGCCCGCGTGCGCCCTCTGCTGGCGATGGAAGCCGATCGCGCGCGTGAGTGCTATCGTGCTGGAGATGAGTTGATAGCGCTGGTGAATGAAGACAGCCAGCCCGCTCTGTGGGTCCTGATTACCATCTATCGCAGGCTCCTCGAAAAAATTGCGGCCAAGCAGTATGACGTGTTCGGCGATCGCGTCCGCCTCAGCGTTCGCGAAAAACTCTCCGTTCTTGCGCAGGGGACCCTCAAACGCCTGGTGTGATGCAGCCCTCGATAAATTCTGCTTCGAAACAAGCTCCCACAATCGCCATAGCCGGAGGCGGATTATCGGGCCTCGCCGCGGGCTGCGCATTGGCGGAGGCCGGCTTTCGCGTGTCATTGTTTGAAAAAAGACCCTATTTAGGCGGACGCGCGTCTTCGTATCAGCATCCAGGTACCGGAGAAATTGTCGACAATTGCCAGCATGTTTTGCTTGGCTGCTGTACCAACCTGATCGATTTTTATCGTCGCGCGGGAGTACAGGACAAAATTCGCTGGTACGACAAACTGACGTTTCTTGAACCGGGTGGACGCGCTTCCGTGATTGCGCCCTCGGGGTTGCCGGCTCCGCTGCATACGGCACCGGCATTTCTCCGCGCCGATTGTTTGAGTTTTCGTGACAAGATGGGCATCAGTCGCGCCATGGCGGTGCTTGCTCCTTCGGCTCCCATGGATCAGGGCGGGTCATTTCTCGACTGGCTTAAACGTCACGGCCAGACCGAACAAGCCATCGATCGCTTCTGGAAGACGATTCTGGTGAGTGCGTTGAACGAGGATCTTGATCGGGTTTCGGTCCCTTACGCGGCGCAAGTGGTGAGGGAATCTTTTCTGAAGTCGGCTGCTGCAGGGCTTATGGGGATTCCGACCGTGCCGCTCACCGATTTATATAGCACTGCCGGAGACTATATTCGCGCACGCGGCGGTGAAATCAGGTTGCGTGCCGGCGTGGAAGCGTTTCGAGCGGAACACTCCGGGGTCAGCATTACGACGAACGGGCAGGACCATAAATTCGACTATCTGCTCCTGGCCGTCCCTTTCGATGTATTGGGACGCATGTTGCCCGATACTCCCGAGGCTACGCCTCTAAATGAGGCGCTTCGACAGTTCTCGACCTCGCCCATCACTGGTATCCACCTTTGGTTTGATCGTCAGATCAGTGAGCTTGATCATGCAGTGCTGCTTGATCGCACGATTCAGTGGATGTTTCACAAATCGCGGCTAATTAACGCGCGGGAGAAGGCGGCGGAGAGGGAGGTCCTTCGCTCCGCTCAGGATGACAACTCTCGAAACGATGATAACTCTAGGAAGAATGAAGGTGGGAGTTATGTCGAGTTGGTGGTGAGCTGCTCCAGGAGTTTGATTGAAAAGTCGAAGACTGAGATTGTGGAGATGGCGGTGAAAGAAGCGCGCGAGTTTTTTCCCGATGCGCGCAGGGCGAACCTGGTGAAATCCACCGTGATCAAAGAAGTGCATGCGACATATTCAGCGCTGCCGGGGATGGATGAGTTCCGGCCCAAGCCCGCGACTGTTTGGCCTCGGGTGTTTCTGGCGGGCGATTGGACGGCTACTGGTTGGCCTGCCACCATGGAAGGCGCGGTGCGCAGCGGCTATCTGGCGGCCGAGGCGCTGGCGCGGTTTGCGGGGGCCAAGAATAGCAGTTTTGTTGTCCCCGATTTGGCTCCGACTGGCTTGATGAAGCTGTTTGGATAGTCCTGAGATAGCTTGAATTACTTCAGTTTCTAATCCACGTTACCTTGCAGTCCTCTGACCGCCACATTCAAGAATTCTCGCGCGGCACACGATGATATAGACATGGCTGAGAAGGTTAATGAGGAAGGTAGTCTTCTGGGCGGTCCTCTGCCGGGACCGCGATTCAATTGCGGAGGGCTGGCGAAGATCAACCGGCTTCCTTCGGACGGCATATTTCTTCGGGGAAAAATGCTGGACCTAAGTCTCGGCGGATGCCGTATTGCTACCGCTTTGCCGATTGAACGCGGTGTGCGGGCTGAACTGGTGGTGCATGTCAACGCGACTTCGTTCCGGGCGGTGGGTGAGGTGAGGGAGATTCGTGGCGAATCCGATGCGTGCATACAGTTTGTTTATTTGAGCAGCGGCGGCAAAGACATGCTTGCGGCAGTGGTTGCGGAGTTGGCGAAATCGCAGGCGTTGATGAATCAGTTCAAATCCTTCCGCCGAGAAATTGAGACTGAGGAACTGCACAGGAAGCTAGAGAACGGAAGATATGTAGCGGAGATGTGGAGCGAACGGTCGCCTCAAGGCAAAGCGACATCGACTGGCCGAGATTCGAGTGCAGACGCGCCCCGGTTGGTGATCCCGGTTCGCCTATTCAGTTAACTCAAATCAGACCGCCATCAGGACGACGCCGCCTGCTACCAGTAATGCCGCAATCCAACGTCTGCTTCCAACGCGTTCGTGCAGGAAGATGCGCGCGGCTACCGCATTCGCTACAAAGGTGAGCGACGCCGAAGCGGGGACGACCAAGCTGAGGTTACCCCAGGAAAGACCGAAGAGCAGGCTATAGAATGCGACTCCCATGGCCATCAAGCCGAGAGCGAATGTTGGCGTGGCCAGGATGCGGCCAATGACCGCGAGAGTGCCGCGATGTTTCCACAGTTCGCCGACGTCGCCTACTCGTTTCATCGAGTAGGCCAGCAGGACGTCTCCGGTGGTGGAGGCCAGGATGATGAGTCCGATGGCGATCCATGCGTAGATTTCGTTCATGACTTCACTTCCTGCGAAACCTTGCGCCGCTTGGGTGTGACCGACGGCCCGGCCGCGACGAAACCTACTCCGGCGGCGATGAGCGCGATGCCAAGCCAGCGCGAGGGCGAGATCTGTTCGTGGAAGCTGAAATGAGCGATCAAGGCGACCAGCACGTAGCCGAGGGATGTGGCGGGCAGCACGTACGTGAGATCGGCCCACGAGAGTGCTGACATGTAACAGGCGAAGAAGGCCAGAAGCAAAAGGATTCCGGCGGCGACCCAGGGGTTGAGAATGGCGAGCAGGAGGCCGGAAAGATTATGCAGCGAGACCTCTATGTTGCCGATTTCCTTCATGCCGCGAGCTAGAAGGGAATCGCCCGCGGTGCTGAAAATAGTGATTCCGGCCAGGACTAGGTATTTTCGAAAGGTCAATTGACAACCATTGAATCATTGAGTGATTGAATCATTGAGGCATTATGAGAACCAAAAGCTTTGATTCTGAATGATTCGATGCCTCAAACCCGCAATCCACTCTAAGCTTTCGCTGGTTCCGGGGTGGGCGTTTCTTCGTTGCGCTTTTCTTTGACCCATTTATTGCGTTGCGCGCGCAATTTCAGGAAAGTCCGCGCTTCTTTGTACAAGCGCTTGCGGTCGGCATTGTTGAACATCGCTTTCCGAAGAATGCGGTACGCAGCCTTGGGGCGGAAATAATACTGGTCGTAGAACTCGTGCACCGACTCCAGGATTTCCGCGGCAGGCAGATTCGGGATATTCGATCTGCACCATCTGGTGTCCGCCATCGTCGACCATTTTTGAGTCGGCGGTCATGAAGCCGTTCTTGGTGGCGAATTCGTGCAGTTCGGTTCCAGGGATAAGCATGGGCCACCGAAACCTGAATCGTCTCGACATCTAGTTCTTTGGCGAAGGCGATTGTGTTCTTGATCGTCTCGCGGCTCTCACCAGGAAGTCCTAGGATGAAGTCTCCATGAATAACGAGGCCCAGTTTGTGGCAATCCTTGGTGAACTGGCGGGCGCGTTCAATCGTTGCGCCTTTCTTGATATTTTTCAGGATCTGCTGATCGCCGGATTCGTAACCAACAATCAGAAGCCGGCATCCGGCGTCTTTCATGGCCTTCAGCGTGTCGTAGTCGGTGGTGACGCGCGATGTGCTGGACCACGTCAAGCCGATCGGTTTCAGCTTGCCGCAGAGTTCGATGGTGCGGGCCTTCTGCAGATTGAAGGTGTCGTCATCGAAGAAAAATTCTTTTACGTAGGGCCAGTATTCTTTTGCCTTGGCCATTTCACGCGCTACGTCGTCGGTGGAGCGTTTGCGCCACGGGTGTCCGCTAAGCGTCTGCGGCCAGAGGCAGAAGGTGCACTGGGCCGGGCATCCGCGGGTGGTGTAGAGCGATACGAATGGATTGAGCAGGAACGGCACGTTGTAGCGGCGGACATCGAGATCGCGGCGATAAACATCGGTTACGTGCGGAAGGGCGTCGAGATCTTCGATGGTCGGACGATCCGGATTATGTACAACTTTCCCGTTCTTGCGATAGGAAATGCCTAAGATGTCTTCGATCGGCTTGCCCTGCGCGTATTCGACGATGGAATAGTCGAACTCTTTGCGGCAAGCTATGTCGATTACTTTTGCCTCCATCAAAGATTTTTCAGGAAGCACGCTGACGTGCGGTCCGACGAAGGCGATCTTGATGTGAGGATTCGCTTCTTTGATGGCTTCGGCAATACGGACGTCGCCGGGGAATCCTGGAGTGCTGGTGAAGAGCACCAATAGTTCGTAGTCTTTACAGGTGCGGATCGTCTCTTCCGCCGTGATGTGGTGGGGCGGAGCGTCCATTAGGCGCGCGCCTTCGAGCATTCCGGTGGGATAGGCAAGCCAGACCGGATACCAGTAGGACTCGATCTCGCGCGTAGCGGGCCAGCGAGAACCGGCGCCTCCATCGAAATTCTCAAACGAAGGCGGATTCAAAAACAGTGTTTTTAATGGCATAAGTGTGTCCCTATTTTAGCACTTTTGGGGGCTACTAAAGTCCCTTCGACGCTACCATTCAGGTACGTCTGCCCACAAGCGTGGAAACCTTTATCCAAGTGTGCCTTAGCGCGGCTCAAACCGCAAAAGAACTTTGCCGAGTGTCGCTTCTGAGCATTGAAACGGTGGATTCGGGTAGCGGCTGGATGTTCTTTGGATGCATCATTTGAAGCGGGGCCCGGGAGCGCCCAGCTTTCCAATTCGCCGGTGGCGCGGAGGAGGTTCAGACGGACGCGCTGGTATTCGAAATCAGCGTCCTGAAAGAGAAGGTAGCGCTCGGCGGCTTGGACCCGGGCATCGGCCAATTCGTGCAAGGTGCCGGTTTTGGCGTCGATTCTGGTTTGGACGGCTTCGAGGCTCGATTGGGCTAGTTGATATTCCAATTGAGCGACTTCGCGTGCGGCTTCGAGTTGTTCGGCGGCGCGCTGCAACTTTAAAGTGTCTTCTGCTACCTGATTGCGCGTGGCTTCGGCTTGTTTCTTTGCCTTGAGGGCTTCTGCTTCTGCGGCGTCGGCTCGGGCGCGCTGGCTGGCGTTGAATATGGGAATGCGAAGAGCGAATCCGATGGTGGCATTGTTCGCTTGAAATGATGGCGTAAGTACTGACTGTAGTTATTGAAAGTGGATAAACGAGCATACTGGGCGGAGAAATCGATGGACGGCAACGAAGAGCGGTGCTCTCCCGAAGCCCGCATGGCTTCGGCTAATGAATGCTGGTCGGCTAATTTAATGGCGGGGCTGGAGGTGATTGCTTTTTCCGATAGATCCTCCGGAGTCGCTATGGGTGGCAAGGCTGGGATGGTTTCCGGTTCAACTTCGATAGAGGACGCCGAAAGACCTGTCAACGTTGCGAGATGCCGGCGAAGTACGTCGGCGGAGCCACGGGCTTCGATCTGGTGGAGACGCACACGGGCCATGGTTAGCTTGGCTTTGTTCAAGTCTACAGCGCTGTCGACGCCTTCCTGTAAACGCGCGGCCACGGCCTGTTCCATTTGTTGGGCTTGAGTCTCGTCCTGCTGCAAGCGCGCTAGTCGGACCTCCCACTTTGCCAGTTCTGCGTAGGTTAAGGCGACATCTTGAATCATGGCATTACGTTGGTCTTTATCTTGGAGCTCGGCGGAATGCCAGTCGAGTTTGGCTGCCCGCAGGAACTTGCGCTGCGCTGGATTGAAGACGGAACTTTGGGCGACGGCATCCACGAGCGCCGGGGCTGATCCTTCGATGGTGAGCGGGATATCCATAGGACCAACCGAGGCCGGAACCGACGACGAGTTGCGGGAGATAATTGTTACGGATCTCCCGGTAGGAAGCGAAAGCCCGCTGTACGTCGGCATTTGCGATCGCAGTACTCGTGCCGTGGGTGAGTGCGAGCCGAATAGCCCGATCGAGCGGGATGGGTTCTGCGTGGCCGAGTGGCGCGGTCATTGCTACGACCGCAAGCGCAAGAGCAAATACAAAACCTGCCGAAAGTCGGGCGCGCGCAGATGGAGTGAGCGGACGCTTTGGCAATCGGAGTCTCATCTTGAAAGAACCATCATCCGTTAACTTTATTTCGACAAATGCGCCGAAAGGCAATTTGGCGGTCAGACAAATTGTAGTGCGCCACGCACGCGTCGGGCAGTAGCTTTTGAAGCAATCTTCTAGTATTAGGGAGCAACTCGGTTGAGTGCTTGCTGCGCCAGGCCGAAGCTTCGTGCCAAGGATAGGGAAGCACGGTACTCCCGTGCCGCACCTGCTTTGTCTCCCTGTTTTTCAAGCAACATACCGAGCAGGTAATGGGCTTTGAAAGCGGGAGCGGCTTCCACGGGGCCGGCGGCGATATAGCGATTCAGCAGCTCGATGGCGGAGGGAAATCTCCGTCCGGAGCGATAGAGAATCTGGGCCGCCTCAACCAGAACATCGAGTTTCGGCATCGGAGCCTGGCTCAGTTTGACGATAGCTTGCTCCATTTCGTCGTAGCGCTTCTGACGGCGTAGAAAAAGCGCCAGGTTGAGCCATGCTTCGGCGTCTCCGTTGCTCAGTTCGATGTATTGGCGGTATTCATGTTCGGCGGCGGCGGAGTCTTTCTTCTTTTCCGCGATGCGCGCGTAAACCCAGTGCTCACGGGCGGGGTTCACAGTCGCCACCGATAGCGCCTGCTGCCGAGCCTTGTCTTCGCCGCCACCCACGATGCCGGGCGCTTCGATGTAAAACTCGGTCAGGTCGAGACGAGCTTCCAAATCTTTCGGATTGAGTTGAACGGCGCGTTCGAACTCTCCACGAACTTTGCCGGCCAGTCCTGCGGCCGACATGAAATTTGCTCGATCCGCTTTTTCGCCGTATACGCGGCCCAGCCAAAGATGAAAACGGCTGCTTTCTGGGTCGAGAGAAACTGCTTTTCGGCAGGAGGATTCGGCGCGATCCCATTGTTCTAGCGCGAAGTAAGCACGACACAGCAAATTCGAGGACTCTGCGTCCCCCGGCGTCGACGAGAGGCGGCCGTTCAATTCCGCGATGGCCTCATCTACACGGCCAGCCGTGAGTTTGTCTTTGGCAGAGTCCGCCAAGCTGGCGGTCAATGTCGCAACTAGCAACAGTAGAGTGAAAACCATTCTGAAGGCGCGAGTGATCATCTAAAACTTGACCTGCGTTTTGTCGCCGATGGGTTTGCCGTTCCACGAACTGATTGCAACCACATCTTTCGCGGAGAGCCCGTGGGAAATTTCCACTTGCGTGAGATTAGAAAGGGAAGTTTCCACGTCGCGGCGTTTCAATTCGTGCCCTGTAACGAGTAAGACATAAGGTTTGGAGTCGTCCATTCGCACGGCTTCTCGCGGTACGACCAGCACGTTATCGTGTTCGGCGGCGACGATGGTTATACCGACGTTGATATTGGGGAGGAGTTTCAAGTCTTTGTTATCTACGATGCTGGTGGTTTCACCGATGTTGCGCGAGCCGCGTAGTTTCACGGTGGATGGGACGGCTGTGACGGCAGAACGCCATATGCGTCCGGGGATGGCGTCCCATGTAATTTCGATTGGATCTCCGGGGGCCAATCTCGCAACGTCCGGTTCATCGACAAAAGCGCGAACCAGTACCCTTTGCAAGTCGGCTACCTGGAGCAGTAGATCTCCAGCGGCGACGAAACCACCCTGTTTCGCGGGTAGCGAATACACGATGCCGTCAAACGGAGCGCGGACATTTGATTTCGTGAGTACGTCCTGCGCGGCATCGTAAGCGGCCTGCGCTTCGGTTCGTTGTGCGTCGACTCGCGCTAGTTCTGGATCCGAATAGCGTTTCTTCTGTTTTTGTTTGAGAAAAGTTAGCTGAGCATTAGCGCGGGCAAGATTGTTTTCCGCGTCCTGGACTTCTCCGGTTGAAGCTGCGCCCTGCTGCTGAAGTTTTCTTAGCGCGTCAAAATTGCGCTGCGCGGACTCGTGGTCGGTTTCGGCCTTTACCAATTGAGCATCCAGAGCTAGAACATCTTCTTGGTTTCCGCCTCGTCCTGCGGCGCTTAAATCAGCTTGGGCAGTTCTTAGCTGTGTGGCCGCGCGAGCGGCTTGAGCGCGAGCGTCGGCGTCATCGAGAACGAGCAACAATTGGCCTTTTTTGACTGATGCGCCCTCTTTTACCAACACGCGGCGGATGCTCGTCGACACCGGTGCGTGCGCTTCGAAGTTGTTGACGGGCTCAATTTTTCCGTTGGTGGAAACCAGGCTGCGGATCGCGCCTTGCTCTACGATCGCGGTCCGCACCTGGAGGGAATCATCGCGGCGGGACACGAAAGCTGCGAGCACAATCACCGCCGCCAGGATCGCGAGCGCCGTTACCCACCAACGCCGTGGCTGGCGGCCCGAACTGTTTCCATTCAATGGCATGCAGGGAAAAACGCAAGCTTCAATGTATCATCCAGGCGCTGCGGAAAGCGTGCGAATGCACCCTTCTGGACTTAGCTGTTTAGATGCAGGCCGCACGCTATTGGCGTCAAGCTGTTGGAGGGACTTGAAGCGGGGCTTTGGCTCGGACGGGGCGCATCCCCTTAGCCGCGCGTGAGAAAATAACCCTATGGCAAAATCTCGCCGTTCTGCTCCTCCCCGCTACACTCCCGAGCACGCCAGCGCCGGGCTTGATCACGACTTTCCGGAAATCGAAACCTGGCCGAACCAATTTCCTGGATATGAAATTGTTGTCGATGATCCGGAGTTCACGTCGGTTTGTCCGAAGACGGGCCTACCGGACTTTGGTGACATCGTGATCCGATATGAGCCGAAACGGCTCTGCCTGGAGTTGAAATCTTTGAAGGAATATCTCCAGGCGTATCGGAATCTTGGAATCTTCCAGGAAAACATTGTGAATCAGGTGTTGGAGGATGTGGTGCGATGGGCCAAACCGGTGTGGGCGGAAGTGAAAGGTGAGTTTCGTCCGCGCGGGGGGATTTCTACCGTTGTGATCGCTAAGTGGCCGCGTAAGGCAGGTCAAAGGTGAGAGGTCAGATTGCAGAAGTAGAACCGACGTGGGTTTCACTTCTGCAATGTGAATTCTGACCTCTACAATCTTTACCACGTGCTATATTCGCTCGACCTGTGCCTCCGACCAAACTCTATCCTCGCACCGCGCTCGCCCTGCTGACTACGCTGAATCTGCTGAACTATATTGACCGGTCGGTGCTGTTTGCAGTTCAGCCTTTAGTGCAGTCGGAATTCCATCTCAGCCATACGCAGGTCGGATATCTCACTACCGCTTTTCTCGCGTTTTATATGGTCGCAGCTCCGTTTGTGGGGCCTCTGGCCGATCGCTATTCGCGCAAGCGGATCATCATCCTCGGGGCGATTTTCTGGAGCGGACTGACGCTGCTCACTGCTTTCACCCATACCTACTGGGAGTTGCTGATTCGGCATACTCTGGTCGGAGTCGGCGAGGCAACGTTTGTGACGATTGCGCCTACATTCGTGGCTGATCTGTTTCCTGAAAATAGGAGGGGGCGCATCTTTGGCATCTTCTACCTGGCGATCCCGGTAGGAACGGCGGCCGGTTATTTGCTTGGGGGCAAACTTGGTCCCGAATTCGGATGGAGATTTCCTTTCTACATCGCGGCTGCTCCCGGCTTCCTGCTGGCGCTGGCGATAGCGTTTCTTCCGGAGCCTGAGCGCGGCCAATTCGATTCGGTGAAAGAAACCCCAGAGCGGGGAACGCTGATGGGGCTGGCGCGAAACCCGGCATTTTGGGCGGTGACACTGGGCATGGCGGCCGGGACATTTTCTCTCGGTGGCATCCAGGTGTGGATGCCCACTTTTCTCTCTACTGAGCGCGGATACAGCCTGACGAGAGCGAACGAGCTTTTCGGGATCATCGTCGTCGTGTGTGGGATTGTTGCGTCATTGGCAGGTGGCTGGCTGGGAGATCATCTGCTGCCCAGGATGAAGGGCGCATACTATTTTGTGTCAGCGCTGAGTATGGCTTTAGGTGTGCCGGTGATGATCGTGGCGCTGTTTGTGAAAGGTCCCATTATGTTACCGGCGATTGCACTGGCAGCATTCTTCCTGCTGGTGAACACTTCGCCTTTGAACACTGCGCTGGTAAATGCGGTCGGCGCTCATATCCGCGCGACCGCGATTGCGGTAAATATATTTCTTTTTCATCTCCTCGGAGACGTGCCCTCGCCGACTCTGATGGGATATGTGGCTGACCATCACTCTCTACAAGCCGCTTTTATCCTTCCCGTGATTGCTATGGCGATTTCTTCTGCAGTCTTGTTTTACGGGATGCGATTTGCCCTGCCGCTGGGCGGACAGAATGAATCTGCCGAGCCGCACCTTTCTCCTGGAGCATCTTCGTAGCAGAATGCATTGGCAAACATTTCATTGGATTGCGGGTGGACTTCTCGCTTTGGCGTGGTTTTCACGCATCGTGGAAGCGGCGCTTGGCATGCCGCGTGTCGCTGACATCGCGCTCCCCGCATGGGATCGAAAGCCTGCGACTCCAAGTGGCGATCCTAGAGTCAGCGTTATCGTTCCGGCACGCAACGAGGAAGAGAGTATCGGCGCGACGTTGCGGCAGTTGCTTGTCCTGGACTATTCCAACTACGAAATTATTGCGGTAAACGATCGGTCCACGGATCGCACGGGCGCGATCATGGATGAGGTTTTTGCTGAGATTGGAGTGATAGAACGCACAAGTTTGGCGCCGCAAGCAGTGGCGGACAGGAGTGTCCGCCCCACACGGCTGCGGGTGATTCACGTTTCGGAATTGCCTTCCGGATGGCTGGGCAAAACGCACGCTATGTGGACGGCTGGGCAACAGACGACAGGTGATTGGCTGCTTTTTACTGATGCGGACGTTTTGTTCAAGCCCGACTCTGTGCGCCGCGCCGTCGCTTATGCCGAAGCGGAGCGTGCCGACCATGTTGTGCTTTTTCCGCGCATGATCATGAAGGGTCCGGGAGAGAAAATGATGATCGCCTTCTTTCAGGCTCTTTTTGTATTTGGCCACAGGCCTTGGAAGGTTTCCGATCCCGAGGCGCGGGATCACATGGGGGTGGGTGCTTTTAATATGGTCCGGCGCTCGGTGTATGACGCAGTCGGGACGTATCTTGCGTTGCGTATGGAAGTGGTCGATGACATGAAACTGGGCAAGGTGATCAAGAACGCGGGTTTTGCTCAGCGTAATGTTTTTGGCGAGGACCTGATTTCGCTGCGTTGGGCGAAAGGCGCTTTTGGAATTGTCAATAATCTCACCAAGAACTTTTTTGCTGTGCTGTCTTTTCAATGGTGGCGGACGGTAGCCACGATCGTTGGGCTCGGCTTTTTGAATCTCGGGCCCTTTGTCGGTGTCTGGCTAGCACACGGATGGGCCCGAGTCCCTTATGCCGTCGCTCTGATTTCATTGTTCGGGATTTATTGGGGGATGGCTCGAAGGTCGGCTGTGCCGGCCTATTATGTTTTTCTGCATCCGGTCAGCAGCAGTTTGTTTATGTACACGATGCTGCGCTCAATGGTCCATACGCTGTGGAATGGCGGCATCGTGTGGCGTGGGACTAAGTATCCGCTGGAGGAGTTGCGCAAGGGGATGGTATGAGAGATCAGTCGCCAGGTGACTGGCGAAGTGGAAAGCATGTTCTCGGCTAGGCTTAACCTCAGCGGCTGAAAGCCGCAATTCACGACGTTTTACCGCAACGCTGAAGCGTTGCGCCACCCAAAAGCTACGCCGTCAAGAATCAAAATCAACCCGCTATTGCGGCTCTTCGGGATCTTCGATTGAAACTGGTTGGCTTTGTTTTTTGGTTGTCATTTTCGTTTTAGGACGACTGTATTTGCCTGCGCTATTGTGCCCGGCGCGTTCGACGTCGTAGTCCGTAGGAACGGGAGGAAACAAGCGGAATGCGCTTTCGCCTAGCTGTTGGGAGCGGCGGAGGATGATCTCGGCGTGGCCGTCGTAGTCCTGGACTGTGCCCTTGATTTCAATTTGTTGTCCTTCCAGTTGGCGAATGTCTCCCATTTTCTTGAGATCGGACGGGAATACCACTACGGAGAAGGGACACGCTTTGTCTTTCTCTTTGCTGTCGCAGAAGGTGAGCAGCTTGACGCCGGCTTTGCCATCTTCCACGTGCAATACGGTTCCTCGGATGCACTGTGTGGTACCTAGATGTTGGCTTGCATCGGAGAAGGCTACGCATGTGTCCGGAGAGGTATTGCGCGCGGAACAAACTGCGCTCAGGGCGAGAACAGCGCAGACACGGAAGGTCCGGGCAAGAAAAGGCATGAGTAACGGAGGCTTAGAAAAGTGCTTCCTATAAGTTTTATTGTAGGCGTGGCGGAGAGCTCCTACGGCAAGCGAGACGCAAATTTTCGCGGACGCTTCCCAAAAGGGAACTGGCAGCGCCGGGGACAGGACCCCGGCCTGACAGAATTGTGGGTGGGAAAGACGGGGCAAGCCCCGTCTCTACACGAGGATTTTTCCGGTTACAGTCCGGCTACTTGGTGAAAGATTTTACGGCTGCTGCTTCGTCGTCTTTTACGTCGAAGACGGTATAGAGCTTTGTGATCTGCAGCAGGTCGTGAACTTTCTTGGTGAGGTTGAGCAACTTGAGTTCGCCGCCCTGGTTCTTGGCGGTGGTGAAGGCGCTGACGAGTTCGCCGATGCCGGAGCTATCGATGTAGTTCACGTCGCCGAGGTTGAGCAGGATCTTCTTCTGACCTTTGGAAAGCAGGTCGCGCACGGTTTCGCGCAGCACTACGCTGCCTTCGCCGAGGGTGATCCGGCCGCTGAGGTCGACAATCGTGATGCCATCCACCTGACGAGTACTGGACTTCATGCTCACTGGGGAGCCTCCTTGGAATCCGCGGCATTGCCGGGGACATGCTTGATCATTCTAAATTCGGTGCCCGTTTGCGAAGGGTGAATTTCCACCACATCCATGAACGAGCGTATCAGGAAAATACCTCGGCCCGAGGTTTTCATCAAATTGTCGGGCGCTAATGGATCCGGAATCTTGCTGGCGTCGAGGCCTTTACCCTGATCGCGGATAACGATTACAAGGTCATTCGGAGTCCGCTCAAATGCCAGTGTTACCTTTTTACTCGGATCGTAAGCGTTGCCATGCAAAACCGCGTTTACGGCAGCTTCCCGCACTGCCATGGAGATCTTCATGATCTCCTCGTCATCAAAGCCAGCTTCCGCAGCCATGCGGCCAGCCGTCTCTTCGGCGCTGTTCACCGTCTCCAACGTCGAATCGAGTGTATAGGAGACGCGGTCTGCGGACATAGTCGTCTAATAATGAGCGAACGTTCCTGAGCCGGTCTCTGTGTCGCTAAGCCTTGCTAAATCCCGAAGCCGGACTCGTTGCACACGCCCAAAAAACTCGTGATCGGGCGAATGGAGAGTTTGCCTGTAGGGCTTGGAAAAGTCAACGCGATAGGTGAAGCCGAGACTCGACGGCGCGCATTTTGAGAAGGTAATGGAGCCATGAAATACTGGACTCGCCTTTTCGGATCTTAGGACATAAGGAAGAACGCATGAATGTCCCACGTGTCGATACAAGCCTCATTCCGATGCCATATGGATGTATCAGTGTCCTGGCACTCGTCATCTTCGTTTTGACCGCACTGGCGGTTTCTTCGTTTGCAATAACCATCGCAATCTTGAAGTAGTCCGGCGACTAGGTTCCCGCTCCCCACACTTCCGCGAAGAACCGCTTCAGTTTCTGTGCGTCGAGCTTCCCATCAGTTCGTACGCCCGAACAGAGATCGAGACCAAACGGACCCACCTCATCAATCGCCTGGCGGACATTCTCAGGCGTGAGTCCTCCAGCCAGAAACAATGGGATACCAATACGCTGGAGGATCGCTCGGCTCAATGTCCAATCGTGAGTTCTACCGGTGCCGCCTAATTCCTTTACTGCGAGTTTCTGATTGCCTGAGTCGAGCAAGATGGCATCAACATGCGGCGCTATTTCCGCGGCTTCCTCAATAGACTCAGGGCCAGTTACATGGACAACCTGAACTACGGAGATTCCGGGCAAAGCATCTTTCAGATCGCGATGCGTGCCCTGAGTTAGACGATCGCAGAGTTGGATCGTGTTTGTGCGACAAAAGCGTTGTTGCTTGATGATGTCGGCAACTGTTTGGAGAGAAGTGAGCAAAAATGTCCCGATCGCTGGCGGGACTGTAGCGGCGATTTCTGCGATCTGTTTGTCCGTGATGACGCCTGGGCCACTTGGCATGTTTGAGACCAGGCCAAGCGCGGATGCTCCGTGTTCGATGGCCAGCGCCGCTTCTTCGATGCTGCTGATGCAGCAGATTTTTACGCGTGGGGTGCGGGTGGAATTCATTGAGTCATTGCAAAATATTGAGGCATTGCGTGATTGAGGCATTCAATCATCAGAAACCCTTCGCGATCTGGACCTTTAATGACTCAATGCCTCAATCACTCAATGATTCAATACTCTTATTCGCCGTAGGGAACCCAAATATTTTTCACCTGGGTCGCGTGCTCTAGAAACCAGCGGCCTTCTGCCAACTTTAGATTAAACCAGTCGATGGCTCGGCCTTCGTTCGTCCAAACTTGCTTTAAATTGCCGATCGACATTGCTTTGGCCGCCGCTGCGCTGGCTTCGTCGGTGAAGCACCAGATGGCATCCACATCATCATGTTCGGCTAACGTTTTCAGAAGTTGCGATGCGGATCCGGTAACAATGTTTAGCGCGCCACCTGGGAGATCGCTGGTATCGAAGAGCTGGTAAAGATCGCCTGTAATCAGAGGGTAGGTTTCCGATGGAACCGCAATCACGGTGTTTCCGACCGCGAGAGCCGGCATCACCAGAGACAGAAAACCCAGCAGTGGCGCTTCTCGGGGACAGATGATGCCAACCGTCCCGATAGCCTCGTTCATCGCAATCGCCACGTTACGAAATGGAGGATTGTGTACCGCGCCGTCAAACTTGTCGGCCCAGGCGGCGTACGAGAAGATGCGCTCGATACTGAGATCTACTTCTGTGAACGCTTGTTTTTCACCGACTATGGCGGCCAGGCGATGGGCAATTTCATGGCGGCGCTGGGAAAGATTCTCCGCGCAGTAGTAAAGAACCTGGGCGCGATTGTGGGCCGTCGCTTTTGCCCAAGAAGCGGCTTTTCGGGCTGCTTCGACTGCGTTCCGGATGTCTTTGCGATTACCCAGAGGAGCTTCGCCTAGCAATTGTCCGTCGGCTGCGTGGACTTCCATGCTGTAGCCGGAGTCGGGGCGCGCCTGCTTGCCTCCGATATAGAGTTTTACGGTGCGGTCAATACCGGGAGTGCCTGAGGGAATGCTGACGCCTGAAGCAACGGAGTCTTCGTCTGATTCCGCCTCCGCTGGCGCGACGGTATTTTCCGCCGGCAGCATCGGCGCGTTCTTGAACCATGCCGGCTCCAGATATTCCAGCAGACCTTCACGTCCACCCTCACGGCCATAACCGCTTTCGCGATAACCTCCGAAGCCGCAGGAGGCGTCGAAGAGGTTAGTGCAGTTTACCCAGACGACCCCCGCTCTTAGTTGCGCGGCAACATGCAGAGCAACGTTGATGCTCTCGCTCCACACGCAAGCGGCCAATCCGTAGACGGTGTTGTTCGCCAACTCGACCGCTTCCGAGGGGGTGCGGAAGGTCATTGCGGCCAGTACCGGTCCGAAGATTTCCTGCTGCGCAACGATCGACGTAGGATGCACATTGCTTAGAAGGGTTGGGGGATAGTAGAAGCCGCGTGCGGGCAAGGTTAGCTGTGGCTGCCAGCACGTCGCTCCGTCGGCGATGCCTTGGTCAACCAATTTGGTGATGCGGTCCAGTTGCACTTTCGCTACGATGGCGCCGATGTCGATAGCCTTGTCCAGCGGAGCGCCGATGCGTAGGGTGCTCATGCGATCCTGGATTCTTGCGATGAGAACTTCAGCGATGCTTTCCTGCATCAGCAGCCGCGATCCCGCACAACAGACTTGGCCCTGATTGAACCAGATGCCATCCACCAGGCCCTCGACGGCGCTGTCGAGGTCGGCGTCTTCGAACACGATGAATGGGGACTTTCCGCCGAGTTCCAGCGATAGTTTTTTGTGGCTGGTGGCAGTGGCGACGCGAATGGCGCGTCCGACTTCAGTTGATCCGGTAAACGCGATTTTGTCCACGTCCGGATGTTTGACGAGGGCCTCGCCGGTTGAACCGTCTCCGGTAACGATGTTGACCACGCCGGCGGGCAAGCCGGCTTCCTGGCAGATTTCGGCGAAGGCCAGAGCGGTTAAAGAAGTGAATTCTGCCGGTTTCAAAACCACGGTGTTTCCGGTGGCGAGCGCGGGGGCAATTTTCCAAGCCAGCATTAGCAGCGGGAAATTCCATGGGATGATCTGGCCGACGACTCCGCAGGGAACATACTCGGGAAATTCCTGATCCAGGAGTTGCGCCCAACCGGCGTGGTGATAAAAATGCCGGACGACCAGCGGGATATCGATGTCGCGACTCTCGCGGATGGGCTTGCCGTTGTCCATCGTCTCGAGGACTGCCAGCAGCCGTGAATGCTTTTGGATGAGGCGTGCGATGGCATATAGGTAACGCGCGCGAACGTGGGGAGTGAGCGCGCGCCATCCGGGAGACGCGGCCCGCGCAGCCTTGACCGCGGCGTCAACATCGGCCGCCGAACCTTGCGCTATTGATGCGAGCTTTTCTCCGTTGGAGGGATCAATGGTGTCGAAATATTCTCCTGCCGCGGGCGAACGCCATTCGCCGCCGATGAAATGCTGCAGGCGATGACCGTGGCGGCCCAGCCATGCGATCGCCTCTTTCGATTCCTCGGGAGCGGGGCCGTATTCCATGCTCACGAATTTTTCGGCAATGCTCATTGGCGTTGGCTCGATTCCTTATACGATAAGCCGATCGTGTTCTCAGCCGATCAGTGTGCGTCCAAACCTCAATCTACAAGTTGTCATCCCGAGCGGAGCGAGGGATCTGCAGTGTGCTCGTGGGCCAGAGAACTGCAGATCCCTCGTCGCAATCGCTCCTCGGGATGACAATAGAAAGTACGATAACAACATAATTTGACGCACCTCATGCAATCGGATGTCGATAGTCAGCCGAATAACGTCCGGTTGCGTGATGCTCCAGCTGCCGCTCGATATCTCCAAGCAAGCCGCTGGCTCCGAAGCGAAACATTTCCGCGCGCAGCCAGTACGGTCCAAGTTCTTCTTTGATCATTGCGAGCCACTCGATGGATTGCTTTGCCGTACGAATGCCGCCCGCTGGTTTGAAGCCGACGGCCATTCCAGTTTGCTGTGCGTATTCGCGGATGGCGCGGGTCATTACCAGTCCAACTGGTAAGGTTGCGTTTGTCGGCTCTTTGCCGGTAGAGGTTTTGATGAAATCAGCGCCTGCAATCATGGCAACCAGGCTTGCACGGGCTACGTTGCGAAGGGTTAGCAGATCGCCAGTTCCGAGGATGACTTTCATGTGCGCTGGTCCGCAGGCTTGCTTGAAGGTGGCTACCTCGTCGTAGAGCGCTTGCCAGCGGCCTCCGAAAACATAGGCACGGGTAATGACTACATCGATCTCATGTGCGCCTGCTTCGACTGACCAGCGAATTTCGGCGACCCGTTCTGCCATGGGTGAAAGTCCAGCGGGGAAGCCGGTGGAAACTGCTGCAACGTGGATTCCGCTTCCTTCGAGGGCGCGCAGAGCGGTTTCCACGAAGGTGTGGTACACGCAGATGGCGGCAACTTTGATTTGTAATTGCTCGATTCCGAGCTTTTGTTCTAATTCACTTTGGATCGGATGGCGCCCCTTTGCGCACAGGCGGCGAACGCGTTCATCGGTATCGTCGCCGGAGAGGGTGGTTAGGTCCATGCAGGTGATTGCCCGAAGGAGCCATGCAGCCTGCCATTCCTTTTTCACAGAGCGGCGCGCGACGTGGGATTGAGCGCGGCGCTCCACCGCGCTGGTGTTGACGCGAGCATCACGGACCCAATCCAGATTCAGCGGGATGCCTGTATTCGAAAGCAGAGGCTGGCCGGAGAGAATGGCAATTGCCTCGCCGTTGTGCGACGTGGCCGGCGCGGCGCTCCGAAATTCTTTGTCTTCCGGTGGCATTAACAGTCTCCGGATGTCGTTCCGCTCATCGTGCGAAACTTTATCCTTCAAAGTTAGATGTTCCGCTCGGGACGCTGGAATCAGAAGTCCCCAGTTTGTCTGAGCGGTTCGATTGTACGGCAGATACGGTGCGGGATGCATTCCCGGTTTCGCCTTGACACTGAGGCCGGGCACGGCTACGCTACGGCGCGATTCTTACATGATTCAGAAATAGGGAGAAGCGATGTTCACACCCCACACACTGGGTATTGCATTGTTCATGATGATCACGAGCGCCATTTGCTGGGGCTCCTGGGCGAACACTTTTAAGGGCGTCAAGAATTATCGTTTCGAATTGTTTTATTGGGATTATGCGGTTGGGATTTTTCTGATTTCACTGATCCTTGCAATGACCATGGGGAGCACGGGCAATGACGCCAACAGTTTCCTGAATAACGTCCGCTCGGCCGATACAAACAACATTGTCTCTACAATGATCGGTGGCGCCATTTTCAACTTGGCAAACTTGCTGTTGGTGGCCGCGATTGATATGGCGGGGCTCGCGATTGCGTTTCCTGTTTCCATCGGAATCGCGCTCGTCGTCGGCACCGTCCTCAGCTACGCGCTTCAGCCGAAAGGCAACGCAATATTTCTCGCTGCGGGAGTGGTTTGCGCTCTGATAGCGGTGATCCTCGACGGCAAAGCGTATGGCAGCTTAGCGAGCGCAGGCCGCTCCGTCTCGCGGAAGAACATCGTCATCTGTATCGTTTCCGGGGTGCTGATGGGATTGTGGAATCCTTTCGTGGCCTACGGCGCAACACGTGGCAACGCGCTGACGCCCTACAGCTCCGTCGTTTTTCTGACCCTGGGCGCTCTGCTCTCATGTTTTATATGGAATCTGTATTTTATGAAGCATCCACTGCTCGGTGAACCTGTCAGCTTTGGTGGATTCTTCTCCGGACCGTTTTCCGGACACTTGCTCGGACTCCTCGGCGGTTGCATATGGGGTGTCGGGACCGTCTTCAATGTCGTTGCCGGAAAAGCCACCGCATTCGCAATTTCGTACGCGATCGGGCAATCCGCGCCGATGGTAGCCGCGCTTTGGGGTGTTCTGGCTTGGAAGGAGTTTGAAGGAGCGCCGGGTAAAGCCAAGATGTATCTCGGCCTGATGTTTGTTTTTTATTGTGTGGGAATTTTGCTGGTCGCGAAAGCAAATGGGTGAACCAGAAACATGATTGCCTTACTGACAAAACGCCGGCAAGCTGTGAATGGTCCTCTACTAAAATTGGAAGGACGCGAAGCGGAAAGACGATCTGAATGGAGTCAAAGTCAACGTCCCGTGTGGGCGGCGACGTATAGTTGGCGACTGGGTTTGAGGAATCCACGAAAGCATAAGGCAGTATGAAAAAATGAATTCTCGGCCTGTGCGATCAGCGTCCGCTAGGGCCGCCACGAAAACTCTTGACTTTGTTTTTCTAATCTATTTATATGGCCCATCGCTAAAAGGTGCGCTCCACGTTTGAGCCGCGAGGAAATGGCTCCCAAATCGCCACTCTTACAAAAAGATTGGTTGCGAAGGTGGAAACCGATGCTGAAAAGAAAACCACTGCTGGTAGCGGTTCTGTGTTCCGTGTTCGCCCTGTGTCCGCTTCTGTACGGTCAGGCAAACGGCAGTCTCTCCGGAACGGTGGCTGATAAATCCGGTTCGGTCCTCTCTGGTGCGACGGTGAAGATTACTTCGCCAGGCACAGGGCTTAGCCGCGAAGCGAAGACTGACGATTCGGGGCACTACCTTGTTCCTCTTTTGCCAGTATCGTTTTACACCATCCGAGTCGAAGCGCAGGGTTTCCAAACCACCGAACAGAAAGACATTCGATTGCAAGTGGATGAGCAGCGCGAGGTGGATTTTGCGCTCAATCCTGCGTCGGTTTCCACGACGGTTGAGGTCAGTGCGAGCGAAGTTGCTGTTGAAACAACAAATTCAACTCTCGGACAAGTGATCACTTCCGAGCAGGTAGCCGATCTGCCGTTAAACGGGCGCGATTTCGTCCAGTTAGCGACTCTCACGCCGGGTGTGACCCAAGAGACGAACCCCAACAGTTTTTTTAATGGTGGCGCTAGCAGCGAAGTCTCAGCGCGCGGTACCTATTCGCTGTCGGTAGGCGGTTCGCGAGCTCAGGAAACAGACTGGCTTCTCGACGGCGTTGACAACAACGAGTTGACGGCAGGCGGCATTGCGATTTTGCCTTCGATCGATGCTATCCAAGAATTCAAAGTTCTGACGTATAACTACTCGGCCGAGTACGGCACACGATCAGGTCCGACGGTTCTAGTTACGACGAAGTCGGGATCAAATGCGTTGCATGGATCTCTGTTTGAATACTTCCGCAATACCGATCTTGATGCCAAGAGTTACTTCGCCTCATCGAGAGAGCAGTTCAATCTGAACCAGTTTGGCGGGTCGCTGGGCGGGGCGATTCAGAAGAACAAGACATTTTTCTTTGTCGATTATCAAGGGAAACGACAACGGCACGGGATACCGTTTAATGGCTTAGTACCATCGCAAGCTATGCTGACCGGGGACTATAGCGCGGACCCTCTCGGCTTAGCCCGTCCTGGCACCTTCGATGGGACTCTTAATGCCGATGGTTTTGGCGACATCAACAGTCCGTTTACGTTCTCCCCTTTTCAGTGCGATGGCTCAGGAAACCCACTTCCGGCAGGCGCGGGAGGCGTCCAACCAAACGGTGTGAACTGTAACAAAATCCCAGCGAACATGTTCGATCCGACGGTTAATCCTTCTGTCGATCCGACAGGGCTCGCGCTCATGAAGCTTTACCCGCAAGCCAATGTAATCAACAGCCAAACCGTTACGAATTTTTCCGATGTGCCAGTTAGGAGGCTCAACGAGGGAGAGTTTGATATCCGACTGGACCACAATTTTTCCGCCAACGATTCGGTGTATGCACGCTTCAGCTACGATCAAGCCAATTCGTATGTCCCGGGCGGCGCGCCGGGATTCGCGGAACAAAATGCGTTTGCTAGTAACCAGATTATAAGCAACCACGGACGCAATGTGGCTTTGTCAGAAAACCACATTTTCTCCGCACGCAACATAAACCAGATTACAGTCGGCTTTAACCGGATATTTAACCACATCCTGTCTGGAGGAGACGGCACCTGCGAAGCCGCCAATATCGGGATTCTGGGCGGGAACCTGAACACAAAATGCCCGAACGCTCCCGCAGGGATCGTCAACCAGTCGACCAAAGACTGCATGAGTTGCGGCCTGAGTTCGATTCTAATGAACAACTACTGGGCATTGGGTGATCGCGGTTTCACCCCTTTCCAGGGCGGGACCAACGTCTATTTCCTATCGGATACGTTCGAAATGATTCGCGGGAAGCATGACATCCGGATCGGCGGCGGAATACGTGCCAACCAGATGAATGTCGAAACCAACGCCTTCCAGGACGGTCTGATGATTAATTTCGGACTGACCGAAGATGCTACGGCCGACCTATTACTGGGACAGCTAAGCGGTGGAGTCCATGACCAAACCTTCGACGGTGCGACTACTGGCCGCCGGTGGAAACTGTTTCGGCCTTTTGTGGAAGACGGCTGGCGTGTGACCAATGATCTCACCTTAAATTTAGGCGTCGCTTGGGCGCTGGTTACGCCGATCACTGAGGCCCAAGATCGCCAGGCTAATTTCAACTTTGGCAATGGAAAACTCTACGTGGCCGGGTCTGGCCTCGGGGCGCTCGCCGGTTGCACGATCTGCGTTAAATCAGATTCCCGGGTTGGCATCCAGATGGATACCACCGCGTTTGAGCCACGTATCGGATTAGCATGGAAGCCGTTCGGTTCACAAAGGACCGCGGTTCGCGCCGGTTATGCTATCTTCCACGATTCGTCCTGGAACCAGGGCGCACAAGGGCTGTGGGAGAACCCACCATACTTTGCTGAGTCGGACAATTTCGCAGGAAGCAATGGGATTCCGTTGCCTTGCCCCTTCGACAATGCGGGATCTGCCACTCCGGTTAACTGTGGCAACCAAAGGATTTTCCTCCCGGCCATAACCGCGCCCCCAAACCCATCCGATTTTCCAGGAACGGTTTATTCCGAGAACACCAATTTCAAACAGGGAAAAGTCCAGCAGTTCAACCTCAACATCGAGCGTCAGTTACCAGGAAACATTGTCCTGACGGCTGGCTATGCTGGCTCCCGGAGTTCGCACATTCTGGTGGATGGTTTGAACCTCAACGTTGGATCGCCAAGCGCTTGTGATCCAGCCAGCCCAAATTTCAATGCCAGCTATACGCTTGGCTGTGCGCCGGGTGGGGGGCCTTTCGCCCCACCATACCCGTTCTCAATCATCTCCAACCAGAACGACGTAGGTAAGGCGCATTATGACTCTCTACAAATCAAGGCTGAGAGGAGTTTCCACCACGGCCTCTACTTTCTCATGGGGTATACCTATTCGCGCACTTTCGACACGGGAATGGCGGATGGCTTAGGCACCTTTCCCGGTGCAACTTACTTCCCGCTACCGGGTACCAGCAAAGCAGATTGGGGCCTGTCTGCGCTCAACCTCAATAACCAGTTCACAGCCAGTGTGATCTATGACTTGCCCTTTGGTAAGGGCAAGCAATACGGTAGCAACTGGAGCGGGCCCGTAAATGCCGTCCTGGGAAACTGGCAGGTGAATGTGATCGAGCGAATTACGACCGGGTTCCCGCTATTCGTTGTGGATAGCGCAAACGACTCCGGCGTCAATTTCCAGTGGAACGGGGATGACCTGAATCGACCGGATCAAGTGGGTGATCCCAATAGGGGAGGGCCCGTGGCAGGCAATCCTGGCTGTGTAGCGCCTGCTGCGGTGCACACCCTTCAGAATTGGTTTAATCCATGCGCTTTTGCACACGCTGCGCCTGGAGAACTTGGAGATGCAGATCGCGCGCCACTTTACGGACCGAGATTCGTAAATACAGACCTTTCGTTCATCAAGGAGTTCGTGCTGCCCTACGAAGGCGCGAGGTTGGGCTTCCGGGCACAGTTCTTCAACGCTTTCAACCATGCCCAGTATTATCTGCAAGGCGGCTCGAGCGCGATGCAAGACGTTAATGCGGCTTCGAGTTTCGGCGTGGTTAATGGAACCGTCAATAACCCACGGGTTATTCAGTTTGCGCTCACGCTTACTTTCTAGGGCGAAATGAATTACATGGGTATAACTTCGGGCGGACCGAGCGTTCTGGGATAACTCAGATTTCTCTCGATCTGCCCTTACCTTTCTGACCCGATTACCCTTCTAGGAAATCATGAGAATGGCGACTCGCAGCAAATGCAAACTTGCGCTAAGTGTTTTTGTTGCTTGCTTGTTTTTAACTGTAGCCTGGGCTCAAAAGATCAAGATCATCGTCGACCAGGATGCACGCGGCCCCGGGACCAGCGATCAGCAGGCGCTTCTGGTCTTTTTGCAGTCCGAGAAATTTGACGTTCTGGGCATTACGACCGTTAGCGGCGATCAATGGGTGAAAGAAGAGACGCTGCACACGCTTCGAATGCTGGAGATTGCGGGGCGTACCGACGTGCCGGTTATCCAAGGGGCGGAGTTCCCGCTGCTCAATAGCAAAGAAGAGACCGAGCGTTGGGAAGTGCTTTACGGCAAGCTCGAATACAAGGGATGTTGGACCGAACACTTCGAGGCCACGCGCTCCACTATTTACGACGAACCGTATCATGCGCCAGAGGTTGTACCTCCGATGAAGGAAGGCGAGCCGCATATTCAGGCGCAGGCTGGCACGGCGGCCGAGTTTATTGTGAGGATGGTGCACAAGTATCCAGGGGAAGTAGTGCTGTGGGCGGGTGGTCCACTGACGAACTATGCGCTGGCTTTGAAGCTTGATCCGTCGGTCGCCACTTTGGCCAAAGAATTTGTCATGATGGGCGGGGGACTTTATGCCGATAAAGGTGCGATTGATCCGGGAGCGATCGATGCGCGTCGTGAATTCAACTGGTGGTTCGACGCGGAAGCGACCCGGATCGTTCTGCGCGCGCCTTGGAAGAAAGTAACGATTACTCCGATCGATATTTCGGTCAAAACCCGGTACACGCCGGAGATGAAGGCCACCATAACCAAGGCCCGGACCCCCGTGACTGACTATCTGGAAAAATACTCCCTGCCGGGGTACATGTGGGACGAAATCGCCGGCGCAGCTTTGATCGATCCCTCAATCATTACCAGTGAGAAGCAACTCTACATGGATATTGACGTCGATCATGGCGCCAGCTATGGCAAGACAATCTTCTGGAATTCGACGGCCCAGGTACCTCCGTATTTGCATCTGGCAAATGTCCAGTTCGATATTGATGCAGAGAAGTTTTACAAAATCTACATCGACCTGATGACACGGCCAGCGCGGAAATAAGTGTCTAACATGAAGTCTGCTTCCATTCCTGGTCCCCTGATTGATTTGAAATACGGCCGCATTATCTTCCTTTTGTTTACTCTCTTGCTGTCGAGCGCTCTTGCTTCGGGGCAAGTGCGGCGCAAAGTGATCATCAATCAGGATTGCTCTGGTCCCGGCGGCAGCAATTTGCAGACTCTGCTGGTGATGATCCAGTCGCCGCAGGTCGAGGTGCTGGGGATCACGGTGGTTAGTGGGGATCAGTGGCGCGACGAAGAAGTGGTGCACACGCTTCGCCTGCTTGAGATTATTGGACGCACCGACATTCCTGTTGTGCCGGGGGCGGTGTTTCCGTTGGTGCGGCGTCGCGAAGAGGCTCAGCAGTGGGAGGAACGCTACGGGAAAGTGGCTTACGCTGGGGCCTGGGATGATCGCTGGTGGCACGAGCCATTTGTTGTGCCTACGTTGCCGGAAGGGCAACCGACAACGAAGCCTGCCGACGAAGACGCGGCTCATTTTCTTGTGCGGATGGTTCGCAAATATCCGCATGAAGTCACCATCTATGAGGGCGGCCCTATGACCAACCTGGCATTGGCCATTTCGCTTGATCCGCAATTTCCAGAACTGGCGCGGGAACTGGTCTTCATGGGCGGAAGCCTTGGGCCGCAAACCGATAATCCGGAGTTCACTAACAATCCTCGACACGAGTTCAATTTTTGGTTTGATCCCGAAGCGGCCTACGTCGTGTTGCGCGCGCCCTGGAAGAAGATTGTTTGTACGCCTACCGACATTTCGATAAAGACCCGGCTTACGCCGGAGATGATCCGCGATATCGAGAAGTCGGTCACTCCGCTGGCGCGTTACGTTGCCCGTTTCTACCAGTCATTTCCGGGCGCCGACATCATGTGGGACGAACTCGCTGCGACGTCGTGGATCGATGCTTCGATCATCACTAAAAGCGAGATGCGTTATATGAGCGTCGATCTCGATCATGGAGCGGGATACGGCGACACCTTAACTTGGTCGGAGAAAGATAAGCCGACTCGGACGGTGCAGCGGGTTGAGATACAGGTTGACTTGAATAAGGAAAAGTTTTATCGGATGTTTGTGAGCCTCGTGAGTGGAGCCACTCCTGCTTCAACGGTGAGCCATTCCGCCAACTAGCGATCCGGCTTATGGGGCGAGGAGTCTTTGGGCCGCGACGAAATTACGAACTGTTGAATGTCTTGACGATCTTGCATTGATTTGTCTTTTATTTTCTTATTCAAAGCTTCATAGAGCTCAAGTTCTTGTTGAGCTTTGATTTTGTCATCCGTACGCTGGTAAAGCTGAGCTAGCCGGTAGTGAGCTTTTGCGAGCGTTTCGTCGTCTTTCAGGCTGTGTTCGACCGCTTGTTGATAGGCGGAAATTGCCTCCGGGACGTCGGCTCGCAGCGAATAGAGGGTCCCCAATTGCAGATACGCGGGACCGAGATTGGGATCGAGGCGTACTGCCTTCTTCAGCAACGACTCCACCTGCGCTGCGAGTTCCGCGCGTTCTTTATCCGAATCCAATGCGCTGGCCGATTGGGTCGAGAGCGCGACGGCATAATAGTAGTTTGCGAGCGGATTATCGGGTTGTAACTGCGCGAATCGGCGCAATCGCTCTACGGACGTTGGCGGCGGTGCGCCTTCGACCGACTGCATTCTCTCCAGGAACAGGTACGGAGTTGGATTTTCAGGATCGAGATCGGACGCGTCCTCCAGAAATTGCGTTGCTTGCTGGTAAGAACCGCGGGCGTACCAGGCAACGCCGAGAGCTATGAGCATGCGCGTGGAGTGGGGAAAGAGATGACTACCTTTTGCAAAAACCTCGGAGGCAGGTTCCAGCGCTCCATGCGCTAAGAGTTCCGCCCCCCAGTCGAATAGATTTGATTCGGTAGGATCGAGTTCGGCGGCACGCTGATACTCCCGAACTGCGTCCAGCGGATTGTCTAGTTTCTCGTCGATATCGCCGAGCAGGTGATGGAGAGTGGGATCCCGCGGGTTCAGGCGCGTGGCCTTTTCCAGAAAAGGAGCAGCAGCTTTGGGCTGCCCGCTAGCTGCAAGGAATTTCGCCAATTGGTGATTCGCCTCGAAGTCCTCGGGACGGTGTGCTACTGCATCTCGCAATGAAGCTTCGGTGCCTGCCGATATTGGCTCCGTCGGGCTTGCAGACGACTCCTTCCCCAATGCAACGGTCGCCTTGGCGAGTGCTTCAGTGGTTCGAAGTACAGTGTCTGAACCATGCCCCCCTGAATTCGAAGCCTGGGTTATACCTGCAACGGTGAATGTAGGTTCGTCGTAGAACTCGGGAGCTTGGGTGTGGGACGGCTGAGAGGGATCAGGCTGCCCAAGTACGAAGTCGATTGTTTTCGTCTCTTTCTCTGTAAGAATCACTCGATCTTCGGTGGCTTCGCCTGACCCCTTCAACTCCGCGTGCAGCGTGTAAATGCCGGGGGCCAATGCGGCGAAGCTGTAGGCTCCAGATGCGTCCGTGAGGGTGGTTTGGGTCGGAGGAGAAGGCGGATCGGATGCGGGCTGTACCGAGATGGCGGCATTGCCCAGGGGCGTTCCGTGGGAGTCGCGCACATGTCCTTGCAATCGGGACTGCGCCGTCTGAGCGGGACAGTCGTTGGCCACCAGCACTAGTAGTGTCAGGGCAGAAAGAGCGATGGAGAAGACAGTGTATTTGGAGTGGCCCGAGGTCACGCAATTCGCTCCAGATAGTTTGCTGGCCATTCTATCGCAGGCTGTCGATCGAGCCCCTTAACAATGTGGCATGGCATTTGAATAGGCTTTACAATTGCTCGCCTTCCAAGCGAGCTCGTCGAGGAGTACAGCACGTGGATTCAAAATCAGAAAGCTTCCGCATCACGCGGCGTCATTTTGTAGCGTCGTCGGCCGCTGCTTTGGTTGCCGGTGGTTTTGGCTCCGAAGCTGATGCCGTATCCGTCCGCGCCGGCCAGCCGTTCGAGCAGGGACAGGCTGACTTGGGAATTAGTCGCGGTCCATATCGCGTCATCATTGATACAGACCCTGGTGTGGATGACGCGCTAGCGCTCTTGCTAGCGCTGCGCTCGCCGGAGTTGAAGATTGAAGCGATCACTCCGGTCGCGGGCAATGTGCCGCTTGATCTGACGCTTCCCAATGCCTTGCGCATGGTTGAGATCGCGGGGCGTACCGATATTCCCGTTGCGGCGGGAGCTCGAGGGCCGCTGCTGCGCCGTCTGGTAACGGCCACGTATGCTCACGGTGAGAATGGACTGGGAGGGGCAATCTTTCCTGAGCCGACCACCAAACCAGTGGGCACGCCAGCCTCGGAACTTATTCGGCAAATCGTGCGCAAGTATCCGGGCGAGGTGACATTGATCCCTATCGGCCCGCTTACGAATATTGCTACCGCTCTCAATTCCGATCCTGAGCTGGCCAGCATGGTGAGAGGATTGACGATGATGGGTGGATCGCTTTCCGGCGGGAATATTACACCTGCGGCCGAATTCAATGTCTACGTCGATCCGGAAGCGGCTCGCATTGTTTTTCAGTCCGGCATTCCGATAACCATGGTTGGCCTCGACGTGACGCGCAGGACGTCGCTTACCGAAGATCATGTGCGAACTTTAGAAGCAGCTCAGAACCCTGTGAGCCAGGCGGCTGCGAAAATCGGCCGCAACGCGATCAACCACAACCGCGAACGCGGGTACCTGGTGGGACCGAATATGCACGACTCGCTCGCTATGGCGGGATTTATCGATCCTCCGATTCTGAAATTGCAGGACTATTACATTGATGTAGAGACTAGTGGCGAACTCACGGCTGGCGAAACCCTGGGATACAGCCCGGTGGCCGGTGACTTGAAGCGCCGTCCAGGAATGGAGAAGGAGGTGACGGCAGCGAATACGCCGATTCGCGGATCAGCGCCGACGTTGGCTGGCACGCGAACGTCTCCTGTGTTGCGCGATAAATTTGTACCAAACGCCAAGGTTGCGGTGGGAGTTGACTCTGCGCGTTTTTTTGAATTGCTAATCGGGCGATTGTCGGGAAGCAAATAATTGTCTTGAGTGCAGCGGGAGTGCCTATTGCACTGAAACTGCGGATCCCTCGCGTTGCTCGGGATGACAAACGCAATAATTCTCTGGATGGCAAACACAATTATTTCTTAGGAGTAGCGAATGAAGCTGAGTCAGTTTCGAAAGTTTGTTGTCTTGGGCATTGCGATCGTCACCAGTTTTGTAGTGTGCCAGGGCCAGGACAAGCGCAAGATCATCATCGATCAGGACGCGGCCGGACCTGCGGGGACCGATCAGCAGGCGATTTTGCTGGTCGTCCAATCGCCTAAAACGGAGGTGTTGGGGATTACAGTCGTGACGGGCGATGCGTGGCTTACTGAAGAGGTGGCGCACACACTGCGCATGCTGGAACTGATCGGACGAACCGACATTCCGGTGGTGCGCGGGGCCGAATTTCCGTTGGTGAGAACTCAAGAAGAGACAGAACAGTGGGAACAACGCTATGGATCGGTGGCGTGGTTGGGAGCTTGGACTCCGAAGTATTACCATGCACCGCGCGATTTGGGAGCTATGCCGGAAGGCATACCAACCACCAAAGCCGCCGACGAAGATGCGGCGCACTTTCTGGTGCGCATGGTTCACAAATATCCGCATGAAGTTACGATCTATGAGGGTGGTCCGATGACCAACCTGGCGCTGGCCATTTCTATCGATCCGGAATTTGCCAGCCTGGCCAAGGAGTTGGTATTTATGGGCGCCAGCCTGAACCCCCAGACCGCGGATCCCGAATTCGCCAACACACCCCGTCACGAATTCAATCTTTGGTTTGATCCAGAAGCGGCCCACATTGTGCTGCGTGCTCCGTGGAAGAAGATTGTATGCACTCCGGTAGATATTTCGCTGAAGACGAGAATGACCAACGAGTTGATTGACAAGATCAAGGCGGGAAACTCAGCTTCGGCGCGGTATATCGGAACGTATGCCCGATTGCGCGGCTCTTACAACTATCTCTGGGACGAACTCACATCAGCGGCGTGGATTGACCCAAGCGTGATTACCAAGACGGAGAATCGCTACATGGATGTCAGCCTCGATCGAGGGGCGGGCTATGGTGACACTTTAACCTGGACAGATGAAGATAGGCCTAAGGGCGACGTGCGCACGGTTGAGGTTCAGGTGGATTTGGATACGGGGAAGTTCTACAAGATGTTTGTGGATTTGCTGACCGCGCCGACACCAGCAGGGAAGTAATCGAAGCCTTAGGTGCGCGTTCGCATCGATTCCTTTAGCGCCCGATCTGCTCCAACATTTTCTGCGCCTGCTGATTATCGGGATGCTGCTTGAGCAAGTCGAGCAATGGGCGGCGAGCTTTTTCCGGCGTCCCTTCGACAACGTAGACTCGGGCCAGGTTCAAATAAGGTTGATCGAAAGCCGGCGCCACCCGGATGCATTGTTCAAAGCTGGCGACGGCTTCGTCGCGCCGCTGTGTGCGCAGATAGAGAATTCCCAGGTTGTTTAGTGCCTCTGGGTAGATCGGGCGCAGCTTCAGCGCCTTCTGAAGAGAATCGAATGCTCGCGCAGTATCGTCGTTTTGGGCAAACACCATCCCCAGACCGTAGTTGGCCTCTGCGTCTTTGGAATTGATCTCTAGCCCTCGTTCGTACGCCTTGCGCGCATCGTCCCATCGCTTCTGCTGGCGGTATGCGCCGCCGAGGTTATTTAGCGCAATCAGGTGATCCGGACTCAACTTGAGTGCTTCCTTAAAATCAGCGACGGCTTCCTCTGTGCTGCCTTGTCTTGCGGAAAGTAAGCCTAGATTGTTCCAGGAATTTGCCAGTGTGTCGGGATAGCTGGCGTGGAGTCTCAGGGCGCGCTCAAAAGCGTCACGGGCGGCGGTGGTTTTTTGCTGCTCCAGATAGACGCTGCCGATGCCATAGAGGGCTTCAGCGCTCGTGGGATCGTCACGCAAGGCGGCACGGAATGAGGTCCCAGCTTGGTCCATGTATCCCCGTTGAAAGAAGGCCGATCCGTAAGTGAGATAATTGCGGCCAAACTCAATCGTGTCGGAGACTCCTGCAAAGGGAAGTGCTTTTGCTCGCCGCGTCGTGCTCGTTTGAGGGATGTGGCGGAAGTCTTGTTCAACGTGGTCGGCAACTACAGCACCCTGATAGACCTTTACGATTTCTCCCGTGGCATTGATGAGGAATGATGATGGAAGCGAGAGATCACGATTCCGGTCGAAAATATAACGATAAAGAATATTGTAGATGCCGGCCACATCTTCCGAGCCGAGCAGGATCGGGAACGAAAGATGGTGTCCTCGGACCAGGGAGCGGATATTTTCTGCATGGCCTTGGTCGTCCAGGTTCACTGAGAGCAGTTGGAGGCCGTGTGCTGACCAGTCCTCGTGGCGTTGATTAAATACGATCCAATCCTGCTTGCATTGCTCCGCGGGGATCGCCCACAGATTGAGTAAAACGAGTTTTCCGCGGAGCGACGAAAGAATTCGCACCTGTCCAGTGAGATCGGGGAGAGAGAAATCTGGCGCCTCGATGGGAGCGAGCAACCATGTCTCGGCTGTTGTGGGCAGGGCCTCGATCTCGTAAGGCTCGTCATCTGACAGCGGTGTCTGTTGCAACGTCGTTCTAGATGGCTCGATTTTGGAAGGCGGGGAACCTTCTTCGATCCAAATGCGGTGATTGGTAGGCAAATCGCTTAATTGCTGCACAAAACCACTCGGCCAGCGAATCGAAGCGCTCACTTTGCCCTTTGCCTGGCCGAGGCCGAAGAAGACGTCTTTGCTGTGCTGCGATAGAAATCCCGATCCCGCTCGCAAGGAACGAGTCTGACGCCCGAGGTCGGTCTCCAGCGTGATTACCGCGCCAATGGCGTCGCGATTGCTTTTTGTCCCGCTGAGGCGAAAAGCGATGGATGGAGGCAAGTCCTCCATAAAGTTTTTCAAGAGTCGCACCTGTGGACCGTTGCGGTTTTTCAGGAATACCTCCTGACGACCGTCGTGATCGAAATCGGCCAGGGCGAATGCACGTCCGTCTTCCAGAAAATCCAGGCCGATCGCAGCCGAAATGTCGGAGAACGTACCGTCGCCGTTGTTGGCGTAGAAAATGTTTCGTTCGTAGCCGCTCCAGGTGCCATCGGCACGAATCAATTCATTGATCGCGGTCCATCCCTGCTCGTAATCGCGCGATGGCTTAGCCTGTTCGGGAGAATTAGCGACTATCTGCCGCCAGAAGAAGCTGTTCAGGTCTTTGTCTTTGGGTGCGGGGCCGGTAACCATACCGTTGGTGACGTAGAGATCAGGAAGGCCGTCATGATCAAAATCCCAGGAGTCGCTCGACCACGCCCATCGGCCTATACCGACCCCGGCAGCACGTGTTGTGTCTTCGTAAATTGGGTTGGCATCGTGAGACGTATTGCGAAATAGAGAATTGCCCATGGCGTGTTTCTGATAAAGCGCACGGATATTCCTGGGGGCATCTTTCTTGAAGACATTTTGCGACGAGATGCGTTCTCCCGCTGCTGTCCACATGTCGGCCACGTAGAGATCGTCCGCGCCGTCGTTATTGTAGTCAAACCAGCAGACACTCATCCCCGCGCCAACATCTTCGACACCCAGTTGCTCAGCAATGTCGGTAAAAGTGCCGTTGCCATTGTTGCGATAAAGATTCTTCCGCCCAAAATCGTTCACGACATAGAGATCGGGCCAGCCATCGCGGTTGAAGTCGTTCCATCCGCAACAAAAGCTATAACGCGTGTTGTTCTGCTGGAGGCCTGTTTCGGCGGTCACATCGCGGAACGTGCCGTCGCGATTGTTGCGCATCATGAAATTAGGAGGCCCGTTTTCCGCGGCGAAATAAGGTGAGGGATACTTGTACTGATCGGTGCCCTGGTAATAGACGTAAAGACAAAAGTAGATATCGAGCCATCCGTCGCGGTCGTAGTCGGCCACGGCGGCTCCAGTAAAAGTTCCTTGCGGCGGACTGGCGAAGTGGAATGCATCCGCCTTCTGGCGAAACTTGCCGTTGCCTTCGTTCATGAACAGCATGGGGCCGGCCGCGCGCACGACGACTAGATCCTGACGTCCATCGTTATCGATGTCGACAAAGAGAGCGCACGCCGTATTTTCGATAACACCGACGCCTGACGATTCCGTAATGTCGTCAAAGGTTCCGTCGCCCCGATTCCTATAGAGGCGGTTCGGAAGGCCGCCGGGTTGGCATACATAGAGGTCGTCAAAACCATCGCCATCGATATCGCCGACCGAAATGCCATTATGGCCATAGATGTCGATGCCGCAAGCGCCATCCAGCACGGTGCGCCAATAGTCGGTGCCGTGGAGTAGCTGGGAAGAGTAGGAAGTGCTGCTGCCAAACGCTGCTGCCGCGATGTCGATATAGATGGGGCTCGTGGTGCGGCTCTCAGTTTCATCCAATGCATACCACGTTTGCACATGGAACTCGCCGGACGACGACCGTTCCCATGCAAGCTGCCAATATCCCACGCGTTGTTCGCGATAGGAATCGTGTCCAGGGCCGGCTAATTCGTAGCGGATTCGCGTGTGCATCAGGCCCGAAGATGGCACGGCATCCGTCATGTCTCCGGCGTCAATGCTGGCTACCTGAAATTCAGCGGCCTGAATCTTTGCAAAGCCCTTCAGCGCGGATCTGAGTTCCTGTAGGAATGCTATTCGTCCAAGAGTAGTTTCCTGATGGAATGTGTTCTGCCTAACCTGGATCTCGGGCCCGGGGCGAACCAATTTAGATTTAGCTGGACGTGGTGAGGCTCCAGAGAAACCTGGGAGCAGGACTTTTTCAACTGCTCTCACTTCTTGCGGAGATTGCAGCAAGTCGGAACTCCACTGCTCCAGAATCACTCCGATTCGGTCGGCATATTGCTCGGTGACAAAATCGTCGAGGCCAGCCTGCGTTTTCAAGAGCAGCGCATCGAGGGGGCGCGGCATCCGATAGTGAGGATGTAAATGGAATTCGGGATGCGGCAGGTTTCCGTCAACGGAATCAAGATCGCAGAGAGATTGCCAGCCGAGACCGCGCAGACCTGCTGGAATAAAGGCCGCTGAGGCACTCTGACAGCATCGGATGAGAAAGTCGCGTCGATCAATATCCGTGTCTGCGGGACCTGGAACAGCCCACTCCCCCGGCTTCCGTCGTCGACTCAGAGCCCTGTCTCCAAGATACTCACGTGTGGCCTGAAATTAACATTCGCCTCTAAGACCGTCAAGATTGCAAAGCTATAATGGTCGGTCATTATGCAACCAAAATCCGACTTGCGCTGGCCGAAATTAGTGGGAAGCCCCGTACTCGACAGTATCCGCCCGGTCATCGAGCGATCTGTCGACGTGCACACTCATGTCGATAAAATCATCGCAGTAGCCGGCTGGATGGCATATGAAGAACTGCCGATTCCCGACTATGCTCTCCCTTTTGGCATTGGGGCGGACAACTATGACGAGACAATTGATTTCATACTCACTGCCGCCTGCATTGATACGGCATTCACCGATTTCTCCAGCCACGTCAAATTCCAGGTAGAGTATGCCGGCCGCAACTGGTCGGACTCCGATGCGCTGTTTGCTTGCATGAAGCGGGCAATCGACGAGGGGCTTCGCGTTCTCGACGGATCATTTCTTGCGAGCGTGACACGTGTGCAGATGGAAAGGATTTTCATGGGCAATATCGAGTTGCCCATGCTCGACGAGAAGACGGAAATCTTACGTCAGGTTGGTAGTGTGCTCGTTCAAAAATACGGTGGGAGTTTTCATAATTTCATCGCATCCTGCTCAGCGAAACTCTACGACGACGGGAATGGACTGGTAGATCGGCTGGCGGGCGAATTCCCGCGTTTTCGTGATGTCAGCCCTTACGAGGGCAGCACGATCCAGTTTTACAAGCTGCCACAATTGGCTGTCTGGTTCCTATATACCAGTCTCCGGAAGACGGGAAACTTTCACCTCAAAGACCTGGAATCGATGTCCGCCTTTGCCGACTATATCGTCCCGGTTGCGCTCCGATTGCTTGGAATCACTAGTTACTCGACACAACTCGAAACCGCGATCAACTCTTTCCAGATGATTCCCCGCGACAGCTCATGGGAAGTAGAGATTCGCGCTCATTGCATTTATGCCAGCGCATTGTTGGCGGAGGAGATTAACAAGCTTCGACCATCGGATCGGAAGATCGTTATTCCACAGATCGATGCGCGGTTGTGGACTCACTATCACACCACCTGGTGGCCCCATCACCTAACCAGGACCATCATGTATTGAAGAGCATTTTGAGCCTAATGGCGCGAAAATCTCTACTGTCCAGGCCGGTCAAGGGTTACAATTGCCCGCTTAAGTTTCGGCGAAAATCGGTTTGAGATGAAAATTAACAAAATCTCCGCTGCGATGCGTAACCGACTCGTGCGTTCGGCCCGTAAGGTTATGAAGAACGCCTACGCTCCCTTCTCTGAGTTCAAAGTTGGCGCGGCCGTTCTTACTTCACAAGGCCAAGTTTTCGTGGGATGCAACGTCGAGAATTCGTCATATGGGATGACGAACTGTGCCGAGAGGACAGCGATCTTTTCGGCGGTCGCGAAGGTTGGTCCGAAACTCGAGATTCAGGCGGTTGCTGTAGCCAATGCGCAGGGAGTTCCATGCTCGCCTTGTGGAGCGTGCCGGCAGGTGATTTATGAATTCGGGCCACGCGCGATTGTCTTTTATGAGGGCAACGAAGGCCCTAAGGAAAGCCCGATCACAGATCTTCTGCCGGAGGGCTTTCGCCTCAAGTGAGTCAGCCGGACGTTTCTCCAAAGCATTTCCGCGTGATCGACCTCATCCGCAAGAAGCGTGACGGTGGTGCATTGTCGGATGCTGAAATCGGATACCTCGTCGACGGATGCACGCAGGGCTCAATCCCCGATTACCAGATGTCTGCTTGGCTGATGGCCGTTGTTCTGCGTGGAATGACGCGGGAGGAAACTGCCGCACTCACGCACGCCATGTTGCACTCTGGCGAACTACTTGATCTGAGTTTCCTTCCCGCTCAGAAAGTCGATAAGCATTCCACCGGAGGCGTTGGCGATAAGACTTCGCTGGTGCTTGCTCCATTGGTGGCGGCCGGCGGGCTTTTTGTCCCCATGATCAGCGGCCGCGGATTGGGTCACACCGGGGGCACGCTCGATAAGCTCGAATCGATCCCCGGATTTCGAGTTGGTCTGGCGGTTCCCGAGTTTCATCGCGTCCTGAAGGCCTGCGGATGTTGCATGATCGGCCAGACCGAGAAAATCGCGCCGGCGGATCGCAAGTTGTACGCGTTGCGTGACGTGACTGGCACGGTCGAGAGCCCATATCTGATCTGCGCTTCTATCATGAGCAAGAAATTGGCTGAGGGCACCGACGCGCTTGTGCTTGATGTGAAGACGGGCTCGGGTGCGTTTATGAAGAAAGAGGAAGACGCCGTCTATCTCGCCGAACTCATGGTTGAGACTGGCGAGCGCATGGGGAAGCAGATGGTTGCGCTCATTACGGACATGAACCAACCCCTGGGACAGATGGTGGGCAACGCGCTTGAAGTGCAGGAGTGCATCGAAGTGCTACGCGGCGGCGGTCCGCCGGATTTGCGCGATCTCTGCATCGAGTTGGCAGCATGGATGTTTTATCTTGGTGGCGCATCTGACTCGGTGGCTGAGGGCAAGAGTCGGTCAGAGCAGATCATCAATTCGGGCAAGGCGTTCGAGAGATTCCGACAGATGGTCGAGTTACAGGGGGGCGATATCAGCGTGATCGACGACCCCACACTGCTCCCGCACACCGACCACACGGTCGTCGTACCCAGTCCTCAGGCGGGGTACGTTTCAGCGATTGCATGTGAACAGGTCGGCACTGCTTGCGTCGTTCTCGGCGGAGGGCGCGAGCGCAAAGAAGATTCGATTGATCCCGCAGTGGGCATTGCCGTACACAAAAAAATAGGCGATAAAGTCGCGTCTGGCGAGTCCCTGTGTACAATTCATTGCCATTCCGACGCACAGGGCGCGCGTGCCAAGGCTCTACTGCAAGAGAGTTATCAGATTGCTTCAGCTCCGACAGCGGATACAATGCCGTTGGTCCATCGCGTGATTTACAAAGGAGGACGCTAAATGGGACGTTATACGGGCATTCTCGGTCTGCTTACGATGTTGAGTCTCGCATATGCTTTCTCCACGAATCGGCGCGCGATAAGTAAGAAAACGGTTGCCTGGGGCCTCACTCTGCAGGTTGTGTTCGCGGTTTTCGTCCTCAAGGTAGAGATTGGACGAATGCTTTTCCAAAAGGCTGGAGACGCTGTTAATCGCTTGTTGAGCTATTCATTTGAAGGATCGAAGTTCGTTTTCGGCAATCTGGGGTCGCAAGGATCGCCGATGGGCTTCTTCTTCGCCTTTCAAGTGCTGCCGACCGTAATTTTTATTGCCGCTTTCTTTGCCGTTCTATATCACTACGGCATCATGCAGTTCATCATAAAACTCGCTGCGAAAGTGATGACCCGATTCATGGGGGCCAGCGGGGCGGAGTCACTGAATGTGGCGGCGAGCATCTTCATGGGCCAGACGGAAGCGCCGCTCACCATACGCCCATTTCTTCCGGACCTGACCCGGTCTGAATTGATGACCGTGATGACCAGCGGCATGGCTCATGTCTCTGGCGGCATAATGGCCGCATACATTGCGTTTGGCATTGAACCCAAACATCTTCTAAGCGCAGTGATTATGACCGCGCCTGGCACCATCCTGATGTCGAAAATGCTGGTGCCTGAAACGGAAGTCCCAAAGACTGCGGGCCGCGTGGTGATGAGCGAGGAAGAAGTCGCCGACGAAAAAAGTGAAAATCTGCTAGGAGCGATTGCGCGCGGGACAACCGATGGTCTAGGCCTCGCCCTTAACATCGCTGCCATGTTGATTGCTTTTCTTGCGCTGATTGCCCTTGTCAACGGCGTTCTCGGAGGCATTCACAACTGGCTGGGGATTACATGGCTGCCTTCTAGCTTGCAGCAGATTTTCGGTGCGTTGTTTGCCCCCATTGCGTGGGTGATCGGAATCCCATGGCGCGATTGTCACGCGATTGGCAATCTTCTCGGGACTCGTATGGTGTTGAACGAACTCGTGGCATTCTCCATGCTTGGACCACAAAAAGCCATGCTCGATCCGCGTTCGTTCACGATTGCTACGTTCGCGTTGTGCGGTTTCGCTAACCTCAGCTCGATTGGCATTCAATTGGGAGGGATTGGGGCGCTGGCTCCGAATAAGCGAGGCGAATTGGCTCGTCTGGGTATTCGCGCCATGCTGGCCGGAACAATGGCTAATTTGATGTCGGCTTCCATTGCCGGAATGCTGCTGTGAGACGGCTTCCGCGACGCGGGACGATCAGGCACGCGCAATAGCTACTTTTCGCAGGATTTCGTCGGTGGTAGTGAGTGTTGCTCCTAGATTTTGGAGTTCGGTCAATGTCTTGTGTCCGGCTTCGGGAGTCAGAGTTTCGATCGCATCGCGGACGACAGCGACCCGACGTTTGCGCTCTAGCAATCCCTTTACTGCAAGGCTAACGCAGTATTCGGTCACCACTCCAAACACGACAAATTGGGCAGTATTCCCTAGACGCTCCAGCAGAGTGTCGGCGTGGCGACTCTCAAAAATATCCAGTGTTTGCTTCTCGAGGATGATTTGCTGGTATTTTGAGAAGTCTGCAGGTAACTGCGCACTCTCATCATTTTCGACGCGAACAAAATTCCCAGTCAGTGCTTCCGGAACAAACTCGGCGCCCGGCGTTCCTTTCACGCAATGCGGTGGAAACTGCTGGAACTCGGGGTCGTTCGGGGTGTGAAAACAGCCGTGCGACACCAGAAAAACTTCGTCGCGTCTCGCGACATCTATGAGTTTGCGGATATTGGGCAATAGTTTTTCTGCTCCGGGAACGTAGAGCCTGCCACCGGGCAGCATGAAATCAGCTTGTACGTCGACTTCCCAGAATATGTGATCGGTAGGCTGCATTCGATTCTTCGTCATCGTTAAAGCCTTACTGCATTCCCAAGGACGATGCCACAGACTTCTTATATTCCCGCGCTTTAGCCATGGCTGCTTTTTCATCAACAGTAAGCAACTTGTGGTCCCGCATCACGAATCGGCCGCCGATCATGACTGTCTCCACGTCGCTGGCCTTGAGAGAGTACGCGATCTGGGCATAGACGTCGTACATCGGGACCGCGTTTGGCTCATCGAGGCCGATTAATATCACGTCAGCCTTCTTTCCTTTTTCGAGAGATCCGATCTCTTTCTCCATGTGCAATGCCCTGGCGCCGTCAATCGTTGCCATTTCTACCGCGCTTTGGGCGTTGAGGGCCAGGGGATTCATCTTTGTGATCTTTGCGAGCTTTGCCGACAGGTCGATCTCTTCCATCAAGTCGAGGTCGTTGTTACTTCCGGCGGGTCCGTCGGTTCCAAGGCCAACGGCGACTCCGGCGTCGCGCATTTCGGGCACAGGCGCCACACCGCTGGCGATCATCATATTGCTTGACGGATTGTGGACACAGCCCACGTTGTGCTGCTTCAAAATCTTGCGGTCCGCTTCGTCGACAAAAATGCAGTGTGCCGCAACCACGTCGGGGCCAAGCACGCCGACTCGCTCCAGGTACTGCACCGGTGATGCACCGTTCTGCTTCTCACTGTCTTCCCACTCCTTTTTCATCTCTGCCACGTGGATGAGGATTGGAGCGTGATACTCCCGTGCCAGAGCCGACGCGTCCTTGAGGGTCTTTTGCGAGCACGTATAAATTGAGTGTGGAGCCACTGCGGCATGAATCAGTGGGTCGCCTTGCCACTTCTTTAAGAAACGCTCGGTGTAAGCGAGCATGTCGGCTTCGTTCTTGTTGTCAGGCGCCGGAAAGTCGATAAACGTCTCGCCCAGAACGCCGCGCATTCCGGCTGCTTTCGTTTCTTCGGCAACGGCATCTTCAAAGTAGTACATATCCGCGAAGGTGGTCACGCCGGAGCGAATCTGCTCGGCGGCGGCGAGGCGCGTCCCCCAACGAACAAACTCCTCGTTGACGTTCTTTTTCTCGGCAGGGAAGATGTATTTATAGAGCCAGTCGGCGAGGGTGACATCGTCGTGGAGACCGCGGAATAGGGTCATCGGGACGTGGGTATGGCCGTTGATGAATCCTGGAAGCACGAGCGTATTCGTCGCATCAATGGTTTGGCGGCTCTGATACTTTGCTTCTAGGTCTACGCGCGGGCCGACAGCGACGATTGTGTCCGCGGTGACGACGACCGCGCCGTCATCATAGATATGATGCGAGCCGTCCATCGTGATAACGATGCCGCCGGCGATGATTGTATCGGCAGGCTCTTTTGTTGCCTGACTTATCGCCTGACCACCGAAAAGAACGGAAAAGAAGATGTGAAAGACGCAGAAGAGCGAGTAAGAGTTTCTATTTTTCATTTTTGTTTGCCGTTCCGACTGCTTCCAAACGTGAGCTTTTGTTCGATTCTCAGTTTACCCCGTCGTCTTCGCGATGCGCGAACTGTCGACTCTAAAACTGCGGTCTTTTGATGGCACTGGATGCACCACGAGGGGCAACGATTCGCCGAACAATTAGTTTGATCTGCAATTCGCCGTGTGTAATCCTGTTCAGCGCACGCATATCAGCGAACATTGGGAGTGTCTTGATGCGAAGCAATTTCTTTCCGGTCTTGATTATTTCTGCGTCTTTGGCGCTCCTTTCTTCTTCTGTTCTGCTCGGGGCCGCCGATTTTACTCCACTCAATGTCAAGGAGGGATTGTGGGAGGTTACTGTGACTCATTCCGTGAGTGGCATGCCTACTGCTCCCAGCATTCCTCCCGAGGTTCTCGCCAAGATGCCCCCCGAGCAGCGAGCGCACATAGAGGCCATGATGAAGGGTGGAACGAGCACGGACATCCACAAAGATTGCATCACCAAGGAAAAGCTTGAAAAACACTCTGCCTTTACTAGTAGCGACGGACAATGTACGCGCACCGTTGTCAGCTCTTCGGGCAGCAAAATTGAAATGAAGGTGCATTGCGAAGAAAACCAAAGCTCGAGCGATGGAACCCTGGTGCTAGAGGCTGTGAGTCCGGATAATGTCAAAGGCACAATGCACTCCGTCACCACCTCCAAGAGTCGAAATGTGAATATAGACCTCACCTTCAGCTCGAAGTACCTCGGTCCATCCTGTGGAGACGTCAAGTAGAGTTCGACCATGCCTGGTCCTGGTAGTCGAGTGACGCTGCGTCTCGCGATGGGAGTCGTCCTCGCGATGTTTATCCTCCTACTCTTCCTACTCTTCTTCCTGGCTGTTTCGGGAGTCGCGCAGTCGGTCCAGATTGCACCTGAGAAGCGCGCCAAACTCGAAACTGCCATCTCCCATTTCATGGCGGCGAACGGCATTCCTGGAGTTTCCGTTGCGATTGTTGAAAACGGCGTTGCCGAATGGTCGGCAGGATTTGGCACCGCGGATCTTGAAAACTTTATTCCGGCTAGTTCACGGACGCTTTACAGGCTGGCGTCTATCTCCAAGCCGATCACTGCAACAGCGGCTATGCTGCTCTGGCAGCAAGGCAAGCTCGATCTTGACGCTCCGGTTCAACACTACTGCCCGGCGTTTCCCAAGAAAGACAATCCCATCACCACTCGTCAGCTTCTTGGCCACCTGGGCGGAATTCGCCACTACAAGTCGGACTCGCAGGATGATCCGGAGATCGGCAATACCAGACATTTTCCAAATCCAATTCAAGGTGGGATCGACTTTTTCAAGAACGATCCCCTGGTCTCGAAACCCGGAAGCGAGTTCCACTACTCCACTCAAGGATTCACGCTGGTCGGTTGCGCGATAGAAGGCGCATCGGGAGTGAATTATGTACAGTACGTCCATCAGAACGTGCTGACGCCCGCCGGCATGACGCATACCGTGGTGGACGACCGTTTCGCAATCATTCCATTCCGTACCCGCTTCTACAGCAAAGATACTTCTGGGGCCATAGCGAACGCGGATTTCCTCGATTCCAGTTACAAGATTCCCGGCGGCGGCTGGCTTTCGTCCGCCGATGATATGGCGCAATTTGAAGTGGCTATGCTCAATGATCGCATCGTCGCTCGCACAACGCGCGAGCTGATGTGGACTCCGCTGAAGCCTACGGATGCCAAGGAAGATTCGTACGGACTCGGCTGGGGTACCGGGAAAAGTTCCGGTCTTTTCGATGTTGGGCACAGTGGAGGACAACAGGGAACCAGCACCTACTTCATGATCGTTCCGGAACGCCGTGCAGGAGTGGTCGTTCTGATTAACCTCGAAGACGGGAAGGCATCAGATTTGGCCAAAGAGCTGATAGAGATCGTGCTGGCATCGCCTCGAAACGCAAGATAAGTGTTAACTTCTGCTAACGCGCAGTGCTTGCGCGTATCACATACACTTCCTCACCAATTCGGCGCAGCGTTCGACGAACGCGATTTCTTCCGAGTTCCATGTGTCCTTGAAAAAACTGTTGATATCAAACTCGGCTGCTACGCGCCCGTATACCAGAATCGGGACAACAATCTCCGATTTCGTCTGGGGCACTCCCATTAGATACCGCGGATCCAAGCTGACGTCATTGACCGCCAGCGTCTTCGCAAGCGCGGCTGCGGCACCACACAACCCCTGATGCAATGAGATCTTTAGGTGGGGAGTGAAAACGCCAGAATGCGGCCCCAGCAAAAGGTAGTTCTGATCGACCGGATCCGCCAGATAGAAGCCAACCCAGTTGTAGCGCACCAGTTCATCGTGCAGTCGATCAGAAATGTGCTGCATCACCATTTCGGGCCGACTTCCAGGGCTTGCGACAGCTTCGAATTCCACCATTAAATCCTGATGTGTGGTCATCCAAGTTCCGCCCAGGAGCGACTACCGCATGCTCAACCCAGCATAGCAAGGGCTCGGGGACGGGCGTCAATGAAAAACCCCGCCGGAGCGGGGCATAAGGTCGTATCTATATCTTGAGGAAACGAGCGAGCTATTTAGTTCGGCATCAGCACCGAATCAACCACCTGGATGACACCGTTCGATTGAAACACATTCGAAATCGTGACAGTTGCGGTGCCGCCCTTTTCGTCTTTCAGGGTTATGCTCTTGCCGTCCGGCGACATGGCCCACAGCTTACCGCCTTCCACCGTCGTCAGCTCAGCCGTGCCTTTTCCTTCCTTGATCATCTTCATCAGGTCGTGCGCGGACAACCGCCCCGCCACCACGTGGTAAGTGAGAATCTTGGTCAGGGTCGCTTTATTCTCCGGCTTAACCAGTGTGTCCACTGTGCCTGCCGGAAGTTTATTGAAGGCTTCGTTGGTTGGAGCAAAAACGGTGAATGGCCCCGGTCCTTCCAGTGTCTCGACGAGCCCGGCAGCTTTTACAGCGGCCACCAAAGTAGTGTGGTCCGCCGAATTCACGGCATTTTGGATGATGTTCTTGGTGGGGTACATCTCCTGGCCTCCCACCATTGGATTATTGGTTCCCGCAACAGCCGATATGGCAGCCAACCCCATCAGCGTCACAGCGATCATTAGGTTTCGTTTCATGGTCTCAAGTCCTTTCGGTTTAAGGTTGTATCTCGGATTAGGTACGGTCCACCTCGCAATTTGGATTTCGAGATTCTTTATAGGGCAAAAAAAAGCGCGCAGCCCGTAGGCTGCGCGCTGGTGAGAGTTTAGGTGGATTATCTGCCGGCAGCCGCCGACATGGCCATCGCCATGACCTTTGGCTGTGTCTGTTCGGCACGACTCACGTACATCTTGTACGACTGATATACGGCGAATAACACCGTCATCAGGCTTGCAATGGTTACCAGGCCGCTGATAGCGCTGATGGCGGAGGCGATTGCAGTCAATCCCGCACCGATTACATAGTTCGGGAACGACCACAGGAACACCTTGTGCCAGAGGGCAAAAGGATTGCCACCTTCCGTCAGACCGATAATGCTTGCTACTGGCGCCGTGTTGGCCAGGAAATAGGTGGCCGCAGCCAGCACCGTGGACATGCCGTGCGCTGTCATGTGGCCCCCGAATATCCGGCTATGGTAGGCCAGGTAGGCGAGTCCGGTCGCGTTCAGCAGTGTGCATGCGTTAAATACGAACTGGATCGGTTTCGTTTTGTTCCCGCCGGACTTGTAAGATTGAGCGATTGCCGCCGTGATTGCTACGAGCAGGCTAGCGAACAATCCCAGTTGCATCACTCCCAGAAGAATAACCGGCAGGTTTCCCGACATCGAGCTCGTCATCCCAGGCAACTTCACCTTGAGGCGCGAACTCAGCGCGGCTGCGGCTAACAGGAGCATCAACTGTGGCCAGGCTTGCGATTGCCATCTGGTTGCACCGTACGACAGGGCGCACAGACTCGCAACGGCCACCATTCCGATCATCACTTTAGCTTTGATTGGCAGAGTATTAGTCATGGTAGTCTCCGGTATGATTTCAGTCTGTTAGCTTAGTTGTCCCCATCAACGCCATTGTTAAGTGCTGATGTCGCACTCGCGGCTGTAGAAGTGGCACCCCAAACTACACTGAAGCCAGAAACCGAAGTCGCCCCCCAAACCACACTGGTGGCGCCCCAGACTACCGAGGTACTTGTCATTGCGTTCGAACCCCAGACAACTGAGTTTCCCCAGACGACTGAAGTCGCTCCCCAAACCACGCTAGTTCCGCCGAAAGCCGTGGAGCTAGTGTTGAGGATGCTCACAGATTTGGTGCTCGAGTTATAAACCGCGGTCGGGGAGAGTGCTACTCCGGTCGCGAGGTCCGTATTTCCAAGAGCGGAGTCGATATCCAGATACCCTGCTCCGTAGGTGAAAAGGTCATACTCGTTGCTGTAAAGGTTGCCGGAAGTGTCGCTGGACGAGGTGTATCGACCGAAGCCCTTCCATGCTGTCTTCATCAAGCGAGCTTTCACTTGATCAGGTGTCAGTGAAGGAGTCTTCTGCAGCATCAGAGCGACCGCGCCGCTTACTACCGGCGTTGCCATGCTGGTACCGCTCAGGACAAAATATTTCGAAGTCCCGCTGGTCGGAGTGACTTCAAATGAGGGGTAGGCCTTATCCAGGGTGCTGCCATTAACACGCAATGAAGCCAAACGATTCCCGGGTGCGACCAGGTCAGGTTTCACAATGTGATCGAGTAACGTTGGGCCTTTGGAACTGTAGCTGGCGATCGTATCGTCGACCCGCGTGTTAGTGTCCAGAGTCCGTGTTGCCCCTACCGTAATTACGGCCGGATCATTGGCCGGAACGCCGATGGTGGCAAAGCCGTTCGTGGGTCCGGAGCGCCCACTGTTGCCCGCAGCCACAACGACCACGATGCCAGCCTTCCAGGCTGCTTCCACTGCCTGGTCAACCGGATCGAGCGTGTAGCTCTCGAATACGGGGCGTCCCAGAGACATGTTGATGACACGAATGTTGTATTTGGTTTTCAACGAGATCGCTTGCTGAATGGCCGCGATCACACCGCTGTCCGTGCCGTTTCCATTCTGGTCGAGCACGCGCAGGTTGATGAGGTTGACGTTTGGAGCCATGCCCGCATAGGTTGCCGGGTAGCCATTCGCGGTGCCTGAACTGTTGCCTGTGCCTGCGATCAATCCGGCCACATGGGTTCCGTGACCGAAGGTATCTGCTGTCGTGGTGTCGCCAGTCACAAAGCTCTGGCTATACACCACCCGGCTGGTGCCGTTGGAATTGTTCAGGTCCGGATGAGCTGCGATGCCGCTATCGATTACGGCGACGCCGATTCCGGTACCGTTAAGCGCATATTGCGACGCTGCGATATCCGCCTGCACTGCCGTGGCAAATTCCTCATCCACCGTGGCAGTCATACTTACCGGGCGGTCAGGTGAGATGTAAGCAACGTTCGGATTCGCAGCCAGTACCGCCAGCATGCTGACGGGAACGTGCATGGTGACTGCACGAATCGACTGGAACTGCGACCGGATCGTTGCGCCACCGTCACGCATTGCCTGCAAATGCGAATTCGATGGGGACTGGCGATATTGAACGATGACGGTCACCATATCGGTACCGTCGTTCAAGCCGCTTCCCACAGCTGAGTCGCTGCCGTCGGCGGGCTGCTGGAACTCAGGAGAGAACTTGCTGGCGACTGCATTGCCAGTGATTTTGGATACGACGGGCGCTGTCACGACGCTGACCACTTTTGTACCCCAAACAACGGAGTCGGGAGCGGCTAAGGTGTGCGCGGTTGCGCTGGCGCCAGCGACTTTAGTGACGACCGGAGCTACCACGACGCTGACCACCTTGGTGCCCCATACTACTGAATCGGGCTTAACGGTGGTTCTCCCGTCGTCGGTCAGCACTGGGTTGGCACCCGCGAAGGTTGGGACTGCCGAACACATCAGCAGCGCCAGTCCGAGAGCTCGTCCCCGAGCTGCGCTGTGCACTGAGGACTTGAGCGACCGGTCTTCGTGTCCGAATCTGATCTGCGGTTTATCTAGTTTGTTCATAAGTTTCGCTTGTTGGCATTTCGGTGGACGTTACCAAAACATCCTCCGTGCCTGGCCTATAATAGGCAATCGAAATACCAACCATGCGGGTGCTAAACGCCATGTTTACATTAACTTATAGGAGATCATCTGTTTGGGAGGATGAGACAACTTGGCCCGATAATCGGGTGAAAGACCGCCGCTTGTTTCCGTAACTCTCTTAAAACAATGGCCGGGCAGGCAAAAGCGTGGCTATGGGACAGAATGGCCCGATTCCAACTTGGGCCTTGGCGATCGCGGAGCCATGTTGGGCGGAGGCTACCTCGTGAAAGCGGACTTCGCTAGTCCGGTTCCAGCGAGGTGAGAAGGCTAACAGGGCTGGGTTAATTTGCCTCGCATCGCGTGGCCGGTAGAGTTAGGGCTGTGCTGGCCGCGAACCAAGCACGGGGCGCAAAGGTTCACTCAACCCACGCATCACGCGCTCGAACTGCGGGATATCCAGAGACTGAGGGCCATCCGAAAGCGCGCGTTCCGGGCATGGATGCACCTCAACAATGATGGCGTCCGCTCCAACCGCAATCGCAGCGCGCGAGACTGCACCGATTAGGCTTTGCTTTCCAGTGCCATGCGAGGGATCGGCGACGACAGGCAGATGCGAGAGTTCTTTCGCGAGAGCCACGCCGGCGAGGTCGAATGTGTTGCGCAGGCCCGTTTCGAAGGTCTTGATGCCGCGTTCGCACAGCGCGACCTGATCGTTTCCTCCGGAAAGCAGGTATTCAGCCGCCAGGAGCCATTCTTTCACAGAGGCCGAGGGGCCACGTTTGAGCAGGATCGGCTTCTTGACCGATGCGAGCCTCCGGAGCAACGCGAAGTTCTGCATATTGCGCGCGCCCACCTGGAGCATATCGGCATACTCGCAGATCACGTCCACGTCTTCTGTACCCATGACCTCGGTGACAACCGGTAAACCGGTGAGTTCACGAGCTTCGCCCAGGATTTTGAGTGCCTCAATCCCCAGGCCCTGAAACTCGTAGGGCGAGGTGCGAGGCTTGTAGGCTCCGCCGCGCAACATGGTAGCGCCCGCGCGTTTTACACCTTGGGCCGTCTCCAGCAATTGCTCGCGCGACTCGACCGAGCAGGGCCCGGCAATGACGACCACCTCCGGCCCACCGATCTTTACGCCGCCAACATCCACTATTGACAACTGTGGACGTGTCTGGCGGCTGACGAGTTTGAAGGGCTGCGCGATCGCGACGACGGTGTCGACGCCCGGAGCGACCGAAAGCGCTTCGATTTCATGGCGGCGTCCACCGCTTCCGACGGCGGCAACGATGGTGCGCTCGGTTCCACGCGTGACATGGGGCTGGAATCCGGCTTCGCGGATGCGTTGAATGATGTGCTCGATCTGTTGCTCGGTGGCGCTGTCGGACATGTTTACAATCATTGCGATAAACCTTTCCTTCCGTAAAAGCAAAAGCCGCGATTTCTATCGCGGCTTTGGTGGGATCCTTTGAGCTTGTTTCTATTTCAACCGGCTCCGATCCTGCACCTCCGCCGCGTATGGAAACCAGTAGCGGCCAAACAGGCGGAAGGTGCCAAATCGAGTCATAGAAATTTGTTAAATCGTTAGAATCTTAAGTCGCAAGCTTCGAGATACCGATGTTTTATTAAATGTGCGGCTCTGTGCTAATTAATAGTGCTGGCAACAGTGGAAAACGCGTTGTTCGCATTTCCCCCGATTAGACGCACAGTGCCGATGACCAGTACGAGAATTACAGCGAGCATGACTGCATATTCCGCAATATCTTGTGCTTGTTCGTCCCTCCAAAGCTTTTGCAACAACCGAAACATACATCCTCCAACCACGGAAAAAACATCCGGGAATCTTAGGTGTAGGTAATAATGCCGACTCGGGAAGTGAAAGTCAATTGAGGTGAGCGGGTGTTTTCATCATTTCCCACCTATGGACTAATCCGAAAATCGGCGGCGGGCAAGTTTGTTTTGGGCGATGGCAAGTTCTTGATTATTTAGGGTCTTTAGCCGACTGCCCCGCGAGATGCGTAACCATTTTGTGCGGCGCACCGCTCTGGTTAGCGTCCCTTTGTAGCAAACCCCAGCGTTGCGGCCGGTGTAGCGGCATCACTCAGAAACTCGCGGGCGGAATCGGATGCGAAGTTGAGCACGCGTGCCGGCAGGACGCCGAGGTAAAGCGTCAAAAGAACGCAAGTTGCAATCGCCAGCCAGGTTGCGACGGGCACAGGGGTAAAAGGGACATTGCTCCGGGGTTCGCGCATATACATCATAACGATGATGCGCAGGTAATAATAGGCAGCAACACCGCTATTCAGTACCAGAATGATCGACAGGCCGACCAGATCCGATTTCAGCGCTGCACTCAATACGTAGAACTTCGCGAAGAAGCCGCCCGTAATTGGGATACCGATCAAAGACATAAGGAAGAATGTGAAAGTGGCGGCCAGCGCTGGGGACTTTCTACCGAGGCCCGCGTAATCTTCGAGCGTGACGTACTTCTCGCCGACATTCGCAAAGTGACTGACAATGGCAAAGGCTCCGACATTCATCGCCGCGTAAGCTGCGGTGTAGAACATGGCTGCGGACGTGCCCAGCTCCGGAATGGCCGCAAATGCAACCAGTAAGTATCCGGCATGCGCGATTGAAGAATAGGCGAGCAGGCGCTTGATGTTGTTCTGTACCAGTGCGCCTAGATTCCCGAGCGTCATGGTCAGGGCAGCCGAAACCCAGATCAACCAGAAGCGTCCAGGAGCATTAGCCTCGAACATGACGCGCAGTAAAACAGCGAACGCCGCTGCCTTCGGGCCGGTGGACATCAGGCCGACCACTGGAGCCGGAGCTCCTTCGTAAACGTCCGGAGTCCATACATGAAAAGGAACAGAGGCAACTTTGAAGCCCAAGCCGACGAACATGAGCGCCGTCGCAACATAGGCCAGAACTGGTATGGGCCCATTGCTAGAGCTTAGAGCCTGCTTGATCGCGTCAATATTGGTGGAGCCGGTTGCGCCGAACATGAGCGCGACTCCGTAGAGGAAGAACGCGGTGGCGAAGGATCCTAAGAGGAAATACTTGAGCGACGATTCGCTGCTGGAAGCGTCGCGACGCCGGAAGCCCGCTAACACGTATGTGGAGATCGACGAAATTTCCAGCGCGATAAAAATCAGGACAAGTTCAATGGCCGACGACATCAGGCACATGCCAACCGTGCCAAACAGGATTAGTCCGTAGTATTCTCCGGCGCGGATGCGCTGAACTTTCAAATATTCGAAAGAGCTGAGAATGGCTACCGCAGCAATAGCGATGACGAGGACGTGGAAGAAGACGCTGAAGCCTTCCACCCGAACCATGTTCCAGAATGCGGTTCCAGGGTACTGCGCCATCCAGAAGGAGGACGCAAGCGCGGCGAGAGCGCCGACGAGCGCGATTGTGCCCAGTAGCCTGATGACTGCTGTCCTCGTCGAGCAGGGGATCGACAACCATGATCACCATACCGAAGATCGAGAGTACCAACTCCGGCAGGATGCGCATGTAGTCGGCGGCCAGTGGCGGCTGGAAGCCTGTATCTGCGCCAACAAATTGGGCAATGAGTGAGCGAGTTCTCAGCATCGGCGACCAGTGTCAAACGCGTCATTGTCATTGGCCCACCAACCTGCTAGCCAATTGTGTGACTGGCGCAAGAGCCGCCTGCACCGCTGGATCAATCGCGCTGAGCCAGATGAGGGGCGCGACGCCCATTACCAGAGCGGCAACCGCAATCGGCCACAGAGCAGCTTTTTCGCGCAGATTCAAATCGGGCAGCGTGTTATTGACTTCGTGCGTCACTTTGCCGAAGAAAATGCGTTGATACATCCAGAGCAGATAGCCGGCGCTCCAGATAATACCGGTCGCGCCGAGAATGCCGTAGATCGGCCGCGCCTGGAATGCTCCGCTCAGCACCAGGAATTCGCCGATGAATCCGTTCATCAGCGGTAGCCCGACTGAGGCTAGTACGGTGACCAGAAAGAAGGTGGCGTACTTGGGCATGGGAGTGGCCAGTCCGCCAAATTCGCTGATCTCATAGGTGTGACGGCGTTCGTACAGGATGCCCGCCAGCATGAAGAGTCCGCCCGTAGCGACTCCGTGCGACAGCATGACGAAGACAGCCCCGTTCAGTCCGGCTGTGGTGAAGCTGAAGATGCCGAGGACAACGAACCCGAGGTGACTGACCGAAGAGTAAGCGATCAGTTTTTTCATGTTTGGCTGCACCAGCGCGACCAGCGCGCCATAGATGATGCCGATGAGCGCTAGAACCATGATCCATGGCGCTTGGCGATGTGCCTGCTCGGGAAATAGTCCGAGATTGAAGCGCAGCAGTCCGTAGGTGCCCATCTTCAGCAGCACGCCAGCCAGCAAGACGGATCCGGCAGTAGGCGCTTCGACGTGCGCGTCCGGCAGCCAGGTATGAAGAGGGAAGAGCGGCACCTTAACCGCGAAGGCGATGAAGAAGCCCAGGAAGAGCCAGAGCGATGCGTTTTCGAAACCGGGCACGCTTCCGCTGCGGATCGCATTTTGGATAACGACAAAATCGAAGCTGCCTGTCTTGGCATAAAGCCAAAGAATCGCCGCCAGCATAAACATGGAGCCGATCATGGTGAAGAGGAAATACTTCACCGCGGCATAGACTTTGCGTCCATGGCCGTACATGCCGATCAGCAGAGCCATCGGGATCAGTGTCGCTTCCCAGAAGAAGTAGAACAGGAACAAGTCGAGCGAGGTGAAACACGCCGATCAGCGCTGACTCCAGGATCAGCAGCAGGATGAAGAATTCCTTTACCCGTTCGTGAATCGAAGTCCAGGAAATCAAAACGCACAGGGGTGTGAGGAATGTGGTCAGCACCACCAGCCAGACGGAAATCCCGTCGATGCCCATGTGGTAATGAATGTTCGGGGACGTGATCCAGACCTTATCGATCTCGAACTTGAAAGTTGCCAAGCTCGCGATGCAGATGCACCGGCAAATGCAGCGACGCCACAAAGGCCAAGCATCGAAACTGACCAGAGCAAATACCTTGATGTCGCGATCACGGCGGGGAATGAGCAGAATCAGCAGGCCGCCCGCGGCAGGAATAAAAGTGACGAGCGTGAGAATGATGGGACTGAGGCTTTCCATATATCTATCGCACCCCCATCCACACCATGTAAGCGATTACAACCGCACCGCCCGCAGCGACCCATCCAGCGTAGGAGCGTAGATTGCCAGACTGCATGTGGCGCACTTCGTCCGACACTTCTCGTGCAGCGCTGGCGGAATTGTTGACTGTGGCATCGATCATGCCCTGGTCGACGCCATGCCAGAGAATTGTGGTCGATCCGTCGACTAACGGCTTAACGAATAGGGCGGCGTAGAGCTCGTCGATGTAGTACTTGTGGGCGACGAGGCGATACAGGCCGCCAAGGCTATTGGCTATGCGGGCTGGAAGCTGCGGACGGCGTAGATAAAGTACCCATGCGAGCAGTAGTCCAAGAACGGCTGCGGAAACTGAAATCAGCATGAGAGTAGTTTCAGTTCCGCCGCTGGCAGCTTCGCCTGCTGTCTCGTGTGCCAGTTCCGCCGCGGTCCCAGTCTGGAAGACCGGAGCAAGAAAGTGCTCGAAGCGTCCTCCGATTCCAACCCATCCACCGGCAACCGATAGGAATGCCAGAATCACGAGCGGACCCAGCATCACCCAGGGACTCTCGTGTGGGTCATGACCGTGGCCTTCGTGGTCAGCCTTATCGTGCGTCGCATGAGCATCGGCCGATCGGTGCGTGACGTCGTGTGTGGCCGTGCCTCCGCGATAATCGCCACAAGAAGGTCATATACCATCAGGCGGAACATATAGAACGAAGTGAGAAAGGCGGTGATCACGCCGATCAGCCAATACACCCAACTTCCATAGGGGCTAAAAATGCTTTCCAGAGGATTTCGTCCTTTGAGAAGAACGCGGCCAGCGGCGGAAATCCGGCGATCGTGAAGGTGGCAATCCCCATGGTCGCGAAAGTCCACGGCATGTACTTGCGCAGGCCACCCATCTTGCGCATGTCCTGCTCGCCGCCGATACCGTGGATCACAGAGCCTGCCGCGAGGAACAACAATCCCTTGAAGAAGGCATGGGTCATCAGGTGGAAGACGCCGGCTGAAAATGCCCCTACGCCGCACGCCATAAACATGTAGCCAAGCTGGGAGACCGTGGAGTAGGCCAGCACCTTCTTAATATCGGTCTGCGCGATGCCGATAGTCGCGGCAAAGAGCGCAGTGAGCGTTCCGATGATCGCGACCACCATCATCGCCATCGGAGCGCGTTCGAAAATCACCGACGATCTTGCCACCATATAAACGCCCGCCGTCACCATGGTTGCCGCATGGATGAGGGCTGAGACCGGAGTTGGGCCTTCCATGGCATCCGGCAACCACACATACAGAGGAATCTGCGCTGACTTGCCGGCTGCGCCAACCATTAACAGCAATCCGATCGCAGTGAGAAATCCAGCGCCGCGAACTTCTGGCGAGTACGGACGAACAGCATCAAAGACTTTAGTGAAGTCGAGCGACCCGAAATGCTGAATCATCAAGAAGAGCGCGATTAGAAATCCAAAGTCGCCGATGCGATTGACGATGAATGCTTTCTTGCCGGCTGCCGCCGCTGAATCTTTTGTGAACCAGAATCCGATCAGCAAATACGAAGCGAGGCCGACTCCCTCCCAGCCAATGAACATGACCAGATAGTTCTTCGCCAGTACCAGGGTCAGCATGAAGAACATGAACAGGTTCAGGTAGGCCATGAAGCGGCAGTAGCTTGCGTCGTCCCACATGTAGCCAACGGAGTAGATGTGGATAAGGAAACCGACGCCAGTGACTACCAGCAGCATGACGAGCGATAGCTGATCGAGATAGAAGCTGAAATCGACTTGAAAGGTCCCGGAACGAAGCCAGTGCGCGAGATCGCAATAATAAGGAGCCGCCTCCGACGAAAAGCCCGACGCCAAAAACAACGCCATGGCAAACGCAGCGCCAGAGAAAACGAGCGCGATGGCCGTGACCGCTTTTTTGGACGATCGCCGGCCAAAGAAGCCGTTGATCGCCGCCCCAGCGAGTGGAAGCAACGGGACGAGCCAGAGATAAGGATTCAGCGTCATAACTTGAGCAGGTTCACCTGATCGACATTCAAGGTTTCACGCGTACGATAGACGGCGATAATGATCGCAAGTCCCACTGCCGCTTCGGCGGCGGCTACGACCATGACAAAGAAGACGAAGACTTGTCCGCTGAGTGAGTGCCACTGCGCGGCGAAAGCGACAAATGAAAGGTTCACGCCATTCAGCATCAACTCGATGGACATAAAAATCGTGATGATGTTGCGTTTGATCAGAAATCCGAGCACACCACAGACGAAGAGGATTCCACTGAGCACGAGATAGTAAGAAAGAGGAACCATCGTTAGTCTGCGTCCTTTCTCGGGCCGCGGGCCACGGCTTCTGGCTTGCTTGCGAGCACGACCGCTCCCATGATGGCGATCAGGATCAGCACCGAAGTGACTTCAAACGGGAGCAAGAAATCATGAAATAGAAGACGCGCAATGGCACGCGGATCGCCTTTCAACGCTCCAATGGAAACGGAACTGGTTGTGGAACGGGCGAGAAGGGTCCATGCGACGAGCACTCCGGCGATGACCACTCCTGGGACGCCTAGCAGAGTTGCCACTCGGCTGCCTTTGCTGCGTTCTTCTTTGCCGGCATTCAGCAACATGATCGTAATCAAAAACAGCACCATGATCGCGCCGGCATAGACGATCACTTGGACAGCCGCAACAAACTCCGCACCTAAGAGAAGATATTCACCAGCGAGCGCGGCCATCACCACGATCAGCGACAAAGCGCTGTTGATGGGATGGCTTTGCATCAGCAGGTTTACCGCACCCACTACGCAGACTGCTCCGAACATTAGAAATAAGATTAGGTGAAGCATTTGTTAGCTATCAGCTGTCAGCCTTCAGCTCTCAGTTAACCCGGATCGATTTTGGAACTGAGAACTGCTTTACGCTCTCCACGCCACGATCAGCGCGGTCACTACAATGTTCGCAATCGCCAGCGGCAGCAGGAACTTCCATCCGAACGCCATGAGTTGGTCATAGCGAAAACGGGGCAAGGTCCAGCGCACCCAGACGTATACAAACATGAAAAAGAAAACTTTCAGACAGAACCAGACGATCGGCATGACATCTTGCAAGATCGTTGGACCAAAAATCGGGCCGTGCCATCCACCGAGAAAAAGGAGTGTGGCTAAACATGAGACCGTCACCATGTTCGCGTACTCGGCCATAAAGAACATGGCGAACTTCATCGCGCTGTACTCGGTGTGATATCCGGCTACCAGTTCGGACTCGGCTTCCGGCAGATCAAAGGGTGTGCGGTTCGTTTCCGCATAGGCGGAAATCATATAAACAAAGAAGGCGATGGTTTGTCCGTGGAAAATATTCCAGCGCGGGATGAAACCCCAAAAAACGCCGCCTTGCGCATCCACAATTTCGCGCAGGCTCAGACTGCCCGACATGATGATCACTCCCACGAGGGCCAGCCCGAGAGAGGCTTCGTAGCTGATCATTTGGGCGCTGGCCCGCAGTCCGCCGAGCAGCGCATATTTGCTGTTCGAGGACCATCCGGCTAGCGCCACGCCGTAAACGCCCATCGAGGTAATGCCGAGGACTACCAGCAGGCCGATGTTCAGGTCGGTGATCTGCATGTACGTGCCCCACGGTCCGAAGTTGTGGAGCGGCCCGATATTTACCCAGGTGCCAAATGGGATTACCGATATCGACGAAATGGCAAACACCACCGCGATAATCGGCGCGGCGATATACAGCGGCTTATAGACATGCGGCTGCGTCAGATCTTCCTTGAAAATAAACTTTACGCCGTCGGCCAGTGGTTGCAGCAGGCCGAAAGGCCCGACCTTGGTGGGGCCCCAGCGATTCTGAATGTGCGCGGACACCTTGCGCTCCAGCCAAACGCTGTAAGCCACCGCCGTCAATAGAATAAAGACGACGGCAACTGACTTGATCAGCGAGATGATGATAAATGCCGTTATGCTCAATTGTTCCCGTGTGGCGCGGACACTCTTGTCCGCGTGCTTTTGACCTTGAGTTTTGCTCTTTGCTTTATGCTCTTTAAATGCCTCGATGCTACCGGCCCTTAATCTGCTGCGACTCCCGAGTCCGCAGATTTGTTTTCGTAAACCGAATTCAAAGTCTTCGAATACCGCCCCAGCGTTCCTGAGGTGAACAAATCATTATTCGCCGGAACGATCAGTTCCGGTGGCTGCATCAAACTCGCACCGGTTTCAGCGATTTCGAGATGCTGATCGTTGCCGGCCAGCAAATTGACCCGCGAAACATCGTATCCGGCGACCACACGCTGGAGTTCATCAAGAATCGCCATCGGATCGAACGGCGTCATCTTCGGTTCCAGGTTGTGCGCCTCGAGCCACACGGCATGACGATCCGCTTCACCGGATTGCGCGCCGCGCGTCTGCCCCATGTCGGAATGCGTCCCGCTCCCGAAGGGGACCAGACCGCGAACGTCGAAGCCCATGGCGTCGGCGATGCGAACAGTCATTTCGAAATCAGGCTTGGTATTGGAGACTTCGCCAGCTTTCAGGATCAGTTGCAAATCGCCGCATGTGTTGGTGTAGGTTCCCGTCTTTTCGTAGGAATTCGCGGCGGGCAAGACCACGTCAGCGACGGACGCCGTTTCGGTCAGGAACATTTCCTGAACGACCGTAAAAGTTTTGGAAAGACTGGCCGGGTCGATGCCCAGACGACCGACCGGGTTTGATCCGACGACATACAGCGCTTTCAGCTTGCCGGTCTTTGCCGCTTCCATCATCTCCGGCAGGCTCAAACCCTTTTCGGGTGGCAGGGTGCCCCACTCCTGCTGGAATCTGCTCGAGCCTGTGACGGACTCGTATCCGGGGAGAAGGTCGGGATAAACGCCCATCTCGCTGGCTCCGCGGGAGTTCGAGTAGTCGCCCAGACTGATCAGCTTTGCGCCCGTCAGGCTCGAAGCAAAATTTACTAACTTTTCAATGTCGCGGCCGCGGAGTTCCGACCCAAACACGATGACCAGATTCTGCTCTCCGCGAACTTTTTCTCGCAGTGCAGTCCAACTTTCACGGGTAATACTGTCAGTGCGACTGGGATTGATTAGGGAGTCGAGCAGGGAATCGTCTCCGGCGAGAAAGGCAACTGCCTTTGCTTCTGAACCCGGCGCAACCATTCCGAATCCCGCAGCTTGCCGCTCCAATTTGATGGGCGTGGAGTTGATCACGTAGAGGCGCGCCTGATTCAGACGCACATTAGTGCGGATCTGCCAGGCCAGCAGTGGATGCTGATTCGTTGGATCGTTGCCAATCAGCAGAATCGCAGGCGCTGTGAGTACATCGCGCATGGAAGCCGTTTTGCCGGGTTTGCCGTGTAGCGCGGCGCCGAGAGCAGGGTAGTCGGCTGTCCGATGATGATCAATGTTATTCGTCTTGAGAACCACGCGGGCAAATTTCGAGAGCAGGTAATTTTCTTCGTTGGTAGTTCGATTCGATCCGACCACGCCGATCGCGCTCCCACCATTCTGATCCCGGACTTCACGAAATTTCTTGCCAATCAGTTCAAAAGCATCTTCCCAGGTGGCAGGTGTCAGTTTGCCATTCTTGCGGATGAGCGGTTGCGTGAGCCGGTCTTCGTGATGCGCGAAGTCGAAAGCATAGCGGCCTTTGACGCAGAGGAAATCACCATTGATCCCGCTCTTATCGCGATTATCGCCGCGAACAATCTCTGCGCCGGTGTCGCACTGGCGCACGCCGAGCGTGGTTTTGCATCCATCGCCGCAGTGGGTGCAGATAGTGCCGACATGATTCATTTCCCACGGGCGGGTCTTGTAGCGATAAGAACCGGAAGTCAGCGCACCGACCGGACAGATGTCGATGCACATGCCACATTCTTCGCAATCGAGATGGTCGCCTTCATTTGGCGCGATGACCGAACTGACGGCGCGGTTTTGTATACCGAGCGCCCAAACGTCCATGCCTTCGCCGCAGACTCGCACGCAGCGGTAACAAAGGATGCAGCGCGGGCGATCGAAATATACGACTGGAGACCACTGCTGTTCTTCTTTGTGGTTCTTGGCCTCCATGAACTTCGACTCGGCGGCGCCGTAGGAGAACGTCATGTCCTGAAGTTCGCATTCGCCGCCGGCGTCGCACACCGGACAATCCAGAGGATGGTTACCAAGCAACAACTCAACCATTGCCTTGCGAGCCTGCCGCACTTCATCGCTGTCCGTCGCGACGACCATGCCTTCGGTGACAACCGTGGTGCAGGCGGTCTGAAGCTTGGGCATCTTTTCGACTCTTACAACACACATGCGGCAAGCGCCCTGGAGCGAAAGCCCAGGGTAGTAGCAAAACGAGGGGACTTCGATGCCTACGTTCTTGCAGGCCTCGATCAGCAGCGACCCGGCGGGTGCTGTGATCTTCTTTCCGTCGACAGTTAGGTTTACGTCAGCCATGAATTTGTAATTGGTAATTTGTAATTGGCAATCGAAAACCACCTGCAATTACAAATTACAAATCGCAAATTGCAAATCTTCTACGCCAGTACCGGTTCAGCCGCGCCTTTCTTTTCAAACGGACACGGTCTTCCATCCAGGTGATCTTCAAACTCTTTTCTAAACTTTTTTACGAATGCCATGGTGGGCATCGCCGCCGCGTCTCCAAGGGGACAGAATGTTTTCCCCAGCATGTTTTCGGAGAGGTAGTACATGTTATCGATGTCTTTCTTAACTCCGCCGCCGGAATGGAAGCGAATCAAAGTTTTCTCCAGCCAGTCCGTTCCTTCGCGGCAGGGGATACACCAACCGCAGCTTTCGTGTTTATAGAACTTCATGGTGCGGAGCGCGAACTTTACGATGCAAGCTGTGTCGTCCAGCACTACAACGCCGCCGGAGCCCAGCATCGAGCCAGTTTTTGCCACGGAATCGAAATCCATCGCAACGTCGATTTCTTCGGGTAACAACACTGGTGTGGACGACCCGCCGGGCACGACCGCTTTCAACTTACGACCATCGGGAATCCCGCCGCCGACCTCATGGATCATCTTTTTGAGGTTGTAGCCCATGGGAAGTTCGTAGACGCCGGGCTTGTTGAGATTACCCGCGAGACAGAATAGGCGCGTGCCGCCATTCTTTGGAGTGCCAAGATTCGCGTACCACTCCGCGCCTTTTAGAATAATTGGAGGAACAGCAGCCAGCGTCTCCACATTATTAATGACCGTCGGGCCGCCCCATAGTCCGACCACGGCAGGGAAGGGAGGGCGGATTCGCGGAATGCCGCGTTTGCCTTCCAGCGATTCCATCAGCGCCGACTCTTCACCTACTTCGTAAGCGCCAGCTCCACCGTGCCAGTAAATATCGAGGTCATATCCACTGCCGAAAATGTTCTTGCCGAGGAAGCCTTTGGCATAAGCGTCTTTCAATGCCTTCTGCATGATGATCAGCAGGTAGCGATATTCGCCGCGAACGTAGATGTATCCCTTATGAGCACCGACGGCGATTGCCGCGATCATTACACCTTCGATCACCGAATGTGGGTCGTGCTCAAAAATCAGACGGTCTTTGCAGGTGCCAGGTTCGCTTTCGTCGCCATTACAGAGGACGTATTTCGGTTTCACCGACTGCTTTGGAACAAACGACCATTTCATCCCGGTGCTGAATCCTGCACCGCCTCGTCCACGGAGGCCGGAGTTCTTGACTTCATTGATGATGGCGTCCGGTTGCATGGCGAGGGCCTTCTGCACGGCTTGGTAGCCGTCCAGTTCGAGATAGCGGTCGATATTCGTAGCGCCTTGTCCAAAGCGCCTCGAGATGACGCGTATTTCGTCGGGATGGGAAACTAGAGTTGCCATTTATTCATTTTGTCATTGAGGCATTCAATCATTTGTCGCGGCCAATGATTCAATGTCTCAATAAATTCATGATTCAATTTTTCTTTCTGTACTCGTCCAACACCTGATCCATCTTGTCGTTAGTCAGGTTCTCGTGGAAGTCATAATTCACCTGCACCGCTGGAGCCCAACTGCACGCGCCGATGCATTCAACTTCTTCCAGTGAAAACAATCCGTCTGGCGTCGTGCCTTTGTGGCCGATTCCCAGTTTCTTTTCGCAATGCTCCAACAGTTCTTCACCACCGACGAGCATACACGCGATATTGGTGCAAACCTGCACGTTGTACTTGCCGCGCGGCTTGGTGGTCAGCATCGAGTAGTAACTAATAACATTGCGGACTTCGAGTTCGGTGAGATCCAGACGTTGCGCCAGTTCCGCAATCACTTCGTCAGTCAGCGCGCCAGTCTCGTCCTGCGCGTAGAGGAGTGTCGGCACCAGCGCAGATCGCTTGGTGGGATAGTGCCCGAGCATCTCGGCGAACCGCGCTTCGAATTCTTGCGAGAAACGCATTAGCGGTCTATATCCCCCAGCACCACATCAATGCTTCCAATGGCAGCGACCACATCGGCGATGAGTTGCCCTTCGCACATCTTGGCGAGTGACTGTAGATTCGCGTAAGACGGCCCGCGCATGTGGACACGATACGGTTTTGCCGTGCCGTCGCTGACGATGTAGTATCCCATCTCGCCGCGCGGTGACTCCACCGCCTGATAAACCTCGCCTGCTGGAACCGTGAAGCCCTCGGTGATGATCTTGAAGTGATAGATGAGGGCTTCCATCTGGGTCTTCATTTTCTCGCGGTCGGGCAGCACAACCTTCGGCGCGTCGGCCTTTACCGGTCCTTCCGGCATCCCGGCCAGTGCTTGCTGCACAATGCCAATCGATTCGCGTAACTCCGCCACACGGCAGAGGTACCGGGCGAATACGTCGCCTTCAGTCCGAACGGGCACTTTGAACTTAAATTTTTCGTAGCTGGTGTAGGGAGCATCGCGGCGCAGGTCAAGATCAACGCCACTGCCGCGCAATGTGGGGCCACATGCGCCCATGGCAATCGCATCTTCCGCGCTCAAGTGCGCGACGCCTTTGGTACGCATCACAAAAATCGGATTGCCAGTCAGCAGGCCTTCATATTCATCCACATTGCCGGGGAAGCGGTCGGCAAACTTCTTGACCTTCTCGAAGAATCCAAGCGGCGGTTCCAGCGCCAAGCCGCCAATGCGGAAATAAGAAGTCATCATCCGCTGGCCGCTGACCATTTCAAAGAAACGCAGAACGTCTTCGCGCTCGCGGAAGCAATAAAGGAATACCGTCATCGCGCCCAAATCCATGGCGTGTGTTCCCAGCCAGACCAGGTGCGAGTTGATGCGGGTGAGTTCGTTCATCAAAACGCGCATCCACTGCGCTTTCGGAGGAATCTCCAGCCCCAGCAACTTTTCTACTGCCAGGCAGTAGGTGAGGTTGTTGGTCATGGGGCAGAGATAATCGATGCGGTCGGTCAGCGGCACAACTTGCTGGTAAAACTTGGCTTCGCAGGTTTTCTCGATGCCGGTGTGCAGGAAGCCGATCTCCGGTTTTACTCGCACCACGGTTTCGCCGTCGATTTCCAATATCAAGCGCAGCACTCCGTGGGTTGACGGGTGTTGCGGACCCATATTCAGGATCAGAGTGGAATCCTGGTCGGGAGCTTCGATGGTAGTGGGGAGTTGATTCATGTCTTTCAGTATTTCTACCGGTAACCCTCCACCGGATAATCTTTCCGCAGCGGATGGCCTTCCCAGTTATCGGGCATCATAATTCGCGTCAGGTTGGGATGACCGGTGAAGCGCACTCCAAACAGATCGAACACTTCGCGCTCATAGAAATTGGCGGCCGGCCAAACAGACGTGACCGATTCAATCGCAGCACTGGAGCCATCAACCCGAGCTTTTAGTCGCAGCCGTTCTTTCTTGGAAATGGAAAACAGATGATAAACCACTTCAAAGCGCGGCTCTGAGGGATACCAGTCCACGCACGTCAGGTCGGCCAGAAAGTTGAATGGACAATCCGCCGCATCGCGCAAAATAGCGCCTGCTTCGCGGACCGCTTCCTTCGCGATCCAAATGGTGAGTTCTTCGCGATCAAATTTCACTTGCTGCACCACGGCGGCATTCCATCCAAGCAGGCGGGCCAACGCCGGATGCGACTTCAGTTGCTCGATATCGGTGATGGCGGGAGCGAGCGCCATTAGAAGTCTCCCTTCCTGATGGCGGTCAATCCCCAGTCGAGGACGCCTTTTTTCCATACATAGAAGAGGCCAACCAGAACGATCGCGATGTACACCATCATTTCCCAGAAGCCGAACATCTTGAGTTCGCGGAGAATAACCGCCCAGGGATAAAGAAATACCGCTTCGACGTCGAACAATATAAAGAGCATGGCGACGAGGTAGAACTTGATGGAGAATCGCCCCTGAGCGTCGCCGATGGGTTGTACTCCGCACTCATACGGCGACATCTTGGCGACACCTGGTTTATGCTGGCCAATCAGCCATGAAAGAGTGACAATTGCGCTCGCAAGGACCGTGGCGATGCCGAAGTGCATCAGGAGGGGCAGGTAGCCAGCGAAATAATTGTCGGGCATAGGAAGAGCTATATATAATCTGCGCCAAGCACAGCAGTAAACGTTCTAGATTAGTTTTGGATCGTGGATGTGTCAAGCTAAGTGCGCGATTTAACAAGAGTTTAATCCGGCGGAACCTGCCTTGACACGACGTCGCGCGAGAATGTCGTGCGAGATTGAGACAGGACCGGGAAAGCCTGAACCGCATGATATTTGGTTTTAATACCGATATTCGTCACGAAGACACCGTCTACCACGTGCAGAGCGAAGCGCGCGAAGCCGAACAATTATTGCAGACGCAAGTCTTTGTTCGCGGCCGCTGCATTGGGAAACGCGCTGTCCCCTATGGTGCTGCGGCGGCGGAAGGCGCTGCTGGGTCGCAGAATAACGATCAGGATAAAGAGAAGATGTTGCGCGACCTGCATCGCGAGATGCTCGACGCCATCCGCGACGGCAAGCTCGACACCATCTTCGACAAGCGCGATACACCGGATGCTCTGGCGGCGGTGAGGGAGCTGGACCTTGAGTGGATCAACTCCGGTTCGGTACATTCGATCGGAGCGCTAACCATGCGGATACGAGTCACCGATGCGGGTGCCGGGGTAGAGGGGGCTCGACTGACGCTCCGCTTTGCTCGTCCGGACGCCGCGCCCTACTATGCGCAGGTTCTCACCGACGCAAGGGGCAATGCAGAGATGATCGTTCAAGTGGACGAGAAATCGCTTCCCGACTCCTCGGTGCTGGTGCAAGCAAGCTTTGCCGGACGCACCGCCACCCGGAAGTTCCAACTGCGCGCCGCCGGCTAGTATTCATCGTCTTAAGTCTTAGCGATCTAGCGCAAAATGCGAGAATTGATTCGATGAAGCTCACGATCAATGGCGAGCCGCAGACTTCTTCTGCCCAAACTCTGGGGGCACTCGTCGAACAACTTGAAATGAAGCCCGATCGAGTAGCCATCGAACTGAACCGCGAGATTGTCCCACGCGATCGATGGCCCCAGACTCCCTTGCGCGATGGAGACCGGTTGGAAATCGTCCACTTCGTGGGCGGCGGGTCTGATTTGCCTCGACTAACAGCAGGTTTGGCATCCCGTTTCTCAACCTGCTAACCTAACTTCTCGTGGCCCCGTCGTTCAACGGATAGGACTTCAGTTTCCTAAACTGACTATGCAGGTTCGATTCCTGCCGGGGCTACCAGCGACCGAAGTGAGCCGACAGAAGTGAGCGCCTGCCGCTAAGCCTTGCCGATACCTGTCCCACATAAGTCACTGCGAAAGTTGCGCTCCGCTGCCGTATAATAATAGGCACTGTGCTCAAATATTCAATCGTAGTTCCTCTCCACAATGAGCAGGAGAACGTCACCGACCTTTACGCTCGGCTAAAGTCTGTAATGGAAGCGAGTGGCGAGACGTTCGAGATGGTGCTAGTCGATGACGGCTCAATCGACGGAACTTTCGCGCTGCTGCGTGAAATAGCCGCCGTCGATAGCCGCGTAACTGTTGTCAAGCTGCGCCGCAATTTCGGACAAACTGCCGGCCTCGCGGCTGGGTTCGACCATGCCCGCGGGGAATACATCATCGCCATGGATGGCGATTTGCAGCACGATCCGGCTGACATTCCAATATTCCTGGAGAAGATTGCCGAAGGTTATGACATTGTCAGCGGATGGCGCAAGAATCGCGTAGATAACTTTTGGCTGCGCCGCTTTCCTTCACGCTGCGCCAACTGGTTCATGGCCAAGTTGAGCGGGGTGGATATCCACGATTTTGGCACCACGTTTAAAGCCTATCGGCGGGAAATTCTGGGACAGATTCCGCTCTATGGGGAGCTTCATCGGTTTATTCCGGCCCTGGCTTCGTGGCATGGGGCGTCGATTATTGAAGTACCGATCAAGAATATCAATCGCGAGCGTGGCGCATCGCATTACGGAATCTCGCGTACCTTTCGCGTCTTTTTCGATCTCATTACCATCCGCTTTCTGCTTAAATATCTTTCCCGGCCCTTGCACTTCTTTGGCACTCTGGGGATGTTCAGCATCCTGTCGGGATGCGGAATTTCTGGCTGGCTTATTCTCCAGAAACTTTTACACCAGACCGATGTGATGACTCAGCACGGTCCGCTGATGATCTTTTCGGCCGTCCTGTTGCTGGCAGGGTTGAACATGCTCGCCGTCGGCCTGCTTGGAGAAATGCAGGTGCGGCATTACCACGAGCCTGCTCAGCGCGCTCCTTACTCGGTCGATCGCGTTCTGCGGGCGCAGAGCGAAGAGAGCACCGTCTCGGAATAGTTGAAGAGGTGAGAGGTCAGATTGCAGAGGTCACAATCTCTGGATCGAGGCCGATTGAAGGTTTTGACTTCACGTCTGCAATCTGACCGCTCACCTCTCACCTCTCACCTTATCAACGCGCTATAATTCCATCCGTCGCTATGCCAACCACAACTCAGCACGAATTGCGTCTCGCCGGGCGGATGTCGCGCCTCGGCACTGAAACCGCCTTTGAAGTCCTGAACCGGGCTCGCGCTCTCGAGAAGCAGGGTAAGGAAATCATTCATCTCGAAATCGGTGAACCCGATTTCGACACGCCGGCTAACGTCGTCGAGGCCGGAGTCGACGCGCTTCACAAGGGATGGACGCACTACGGTCCCGCGGCCGGATTGCCCGACTTACGGCAGGCCATTGCGGACTACGTCAGTCGCACCCGTGGTATTCCGGTTTCGAGCGAGGAAGTTGTGGTTGTGCCGGGCGGCAAACCAATTATTTTCTTTACGATCCTGGCGCTAATTGAATCTGGGGATGAAGTTATTTATCCCAACCCCGGCTTCCCGATATATGAGTCGATGGTGAACTATTCGGTGGGGAAGGCGATCCCCATCCCGCTGCGTGAAGACCGGGATTTTTCTGTCGATGTGAAAGAACTAGCGTCGTTAATCAACGACCACACCCGGCTGATTATCCTGAACTCGCCGCACAACCCAACCGGTGGCGTGCTCACCAAAAAAGACATTTTCGAAATCGCCGAGGCCATTGGTGACCGCAATATTTTCGTTCTGTCGGACGAAATCTACAGCCGCCTCATTTACGACGGCGATCATTTCTCGATCATGAGCGTACCCGGCTTCAAAGAGCGGACCATTCTGCTGGATGGTTTCTCCAAGACCTACGCCATGACAGGATGGCGGCTGGGTTACGGCGTAATGCGGCCGGATCTGGCTGGGCCGATCGCGCGCCTGGTGACCAACTCGAACTCCTGCACTGCCAGCTTCACGCAAGTTGCTGGGATTGAAGCGCTGCGCGGCGACCAGTCGTCGGTTGAAAAAATGAGCGCTGAATTCAAGCACCGCCGCGATGTTTTTGTGGCTGGCCTGAACAAGATCAAAGGGTTTTCGTGCCGGGTGCCGAAAGGCGCGTTCTATGCCTTCCCCAATATTACGAAAACGGGATGGCCCTCCAAAAAGCTGGCCGACGCGCTGCTTGAACAAGCTGGAGTTGCGTGCCTCTCCGGGACTGCGTTTGGAGAATATGGCGAAGGTTATCTCCGCTTCAGTGTGGCGAATTCGCTGGAGAATCTGAACAAAGCGCTGGTTCGAATTGAAGACTGGGTAGGGAAGAATCTACAGTAAGAACTAGAGCCTCCGCTGTCTACGGTTGTGCAGGACGGGCGAGCCCCCGTCGCTCCGCTGGCCGAGTTTGTCATTACCCCTTCAAAACTCTTCTTTCACTTCCCGTTGACAATTCACTAGTCAGGTTTGGTGTAAACTCTTGCCGCGATGGCAAACATTGATAAGCACCCCGCCGGTTCCTTCTGCTGGATTGAACTTCACACCTCCGACCAGCCCGCAGCCAAAACTTTCTATGGATCACTTTTCGGCTGGGCGGCTGACGATATGCCGATGGGTCCAGCCGATTTCTACACCATATGGAAGCTCCAGGGCCGCGATGTGGCCGCCGGATGCACGCTCCGTCCCGAAGAAAAATCCATGGGCGTGCCTCCCCACTGGATGATCTACATTTCCGTGGATGACGCCGATGCGGCCGCCGCCAAGGCGCAGCAACTGGGCGGCAAAATTCTTGCTCCTGCGTTTGATGTGATGGCTGCTGGCCGCATGGCAGTCGTGCTTGATCCGACGGGCGCGCCGTTCTGCGTTTGGCAGGCGAACAAGAGCAATGGAATTGGAATCGCTCAAGTCGCCGGCACGCTTTGCTGGGCCGATCTGAGTACGCCGGACGCCAAGCGCGCCTCCGATTTCTACGCGAGTCTTTTCGGATGGCAGATATTTGCCGATCCCAAAGACAAATCTGGTTATTTGCACATCAAGAATGGCGAACACTTTATTGGAGGCGTTCCGCCTGCGGCCTATCGAAAGGCGGGCGTTCCGCCGCACTGGATGGCGTACTTTCAGGCCGATGACGTAGATGCCTCGGCCGCGAAGGCAAAAGAGATGGGAGCGACTCTCTATCTGCCTCCGATGACCATGGAAGGCGTCGGCCGGATGTCGGTGATCGCCGATCCGCAAGGCGCGGTGTTCTCGATCTTTAAGTCTGCTCGCTGAAATGGCCGATTGATCCTGGCGTGAATGCACGTCGCGAATTCAGCGATACGCTGCAAAAACGGCGACGGCGAACGATGGTATTCGAAGAGCTCAGAAGCTAGGCCGACCGGCCATCCGCCACGACCACATCAGAAACGATGTCGCAGTCAGATCGATTCCCGGTTCTGTCGTCGTGTAGGACTGCATGTTGTCCTGATAGACAGCGGTTTGCGAAGGATCAAATGGGCCATCGTTTCCGTTAAATTTCCTGAGAGTATCGACTCCGTCCGCTGGACACAGAATCATGCCGTCGACCACGCCAGCAGTGGCCGAACCGCTCGGACCCTCTGTCGCCGCGCCCCAAAGTACCGGAGTGCCTCCAGAACTTCCATTCAGCGCACCGGCCAAATTTGCTACCTGATGCTGGATACAATTCGGGAACGTGCTGCCGTCACCTACGATGAATGATGATCCCCAGGCATTCGCGCCTAAAATATTGGCAAGCCATCTCTGAGAATAAGTATCGTAGCGCTTCGCCCCAGCGTCACTCGAAGACAGGTAGGCGGCTTCGCTCGCCATTACCGAAAGTCCCGCGCCGTGTGAAGTCGTGTCGCCCCAGTTCCATCCAACGCCGAAACCCCAGGCATCGGTGCCGGCCTGGGTGATTGAGTCTGACACTTGCCGCAACAATTGGGTTCGAATGCCAGTTTGCGAAACTTTGAGTCCCGGAGGATTCCCAGCCGTTTGCAATGCCCGGTACAGCTCAAAATGCGCCAGGCCGCTGACGTCATAGAGATTCAACGTGTCGGAGGAACCGCGGTCGTAGACTTTCTTGATGTAATTATGGGCAAACGCTGCTGCCTGCGATAGATAGTCCATTGGATTGGGGTGCTGTAAACCAGCCGGAAGATTGTTCGTACCGCCTGCCTGATGCAGCGCAAAATAAAGTTCGGTTGCGCCCAGTTCCATATCGTCATCCCAAACATTCTCGGGATAACCGTCGAACGGAGCGATGGTTAGCAGGCACTGTTTGCAGGTCCCGCCATATTCCGCAGGAGCCGGATCGGAGTAGGAAAGATCAGCGAGGGAAAACACATCTTCTGCACTCTGGAGACATTGATTTGCCAACACGGGATGTGAAGTGCGATTGAGCTGGTAGCACAAGGCGAAGTCAGCGGCGAGGCGTCCAGCCAGATTCGGACTGATCGGCGAGCCGGCTGGTCCCGCAACATACACGGGGCGATTGCAAATATAGAACGTGGTCAGCGGATCGCAGGCGCTAGGATCGCCCGGTTGCGGAAAGTGATCGCTCGCCTGCGGCAGGATCCAAATGTCGTACTCGGTGATCAGGCAATAAGGGCTGTCAAACGTCCCTCCACAGAAGCCGCCGGTAGAACCAGGATCGCCTTCACCGTAGTAATTCCAGTCCTGTGTGTTGTCGACCTGATAGTACAGTGTCTTCGTTTTGTCGTCCCACATCTTGAGCAGCCAGTCGACGCCGAACTGGGCTTCATCGCTGAAGTTGGATGAGGCGGGCGCACCGATCCCGCTATTTCCAGCATTAGAAATCGAAGCCGGCGGAACGGGAGGATTGATTGCGGCGTCAGAGCCCATCTGGGCAGGGAAGTCGCGCACTCCAATCTCCATCAGCGCTGCCGTATAGCTGACCGTCTCGACATACTTCTCATAATCGCCCGCGTCCCACCAGCCGCCGCCGGCATCGACGTTCGGAAGGCCCGCCGATACCAGCGGAGCGGCCGGTGGCACGTTGTTGATAAAGTCATCGCCATCGAGTGGAGGCGTGTTGTAAACGCGGGCATTTGCGTCCTTCAAATGTCCGGGCGCGGTGCGCAGCGCGTTGGGGATAAATTGTTTTCCATCACGCTGCGTTTGATAGAAGAACAAGGTATTCAGCAACAATCCGGAATATAACTTTTCGGCAGAATCGACCGGGAACGGCGGGGATGTCGCCTTCACCGGCCCCGCGACCGTGATGGTATAGACGTCTCCGGCTGGAGCATTGAAATCGAGAGAATAGACGTTGTAGGTGACCTTCTTGCTGTGCCCCCACGCGCCAAGAAGCGACCCAACGTAGCCTGAATCGACTGCTGCACCCTTCGAATTTGTCACCTGGAAAGTCGCACCCGGCGCCGCAATTGAGGACATCAGATAGGCGCGAAACGGTCCATGAGCAGCTTCGTAACCGGACTGATTGACGCGAACATAAGCGGATTCTGCAAACAAACTGGAGCCGCACGCTAGCAGCGCTATAAAAAATATGGCGCTCAAATCAACGCGATGGCATGGCGAATGAAAATGGCCCGAGCGTGCCATGGCTTTCTCCTGGGCGTCAAAGAGACGGCATTAAAACCATTTAATAGGGCAAGATACGCCCTCAGGTGAGCACTGTCAAACTCAAGATTTGGTTAAGACGAGGGCTTAGGCTTGCGGACACAGCCAAACGACTGGAATACGGCGGATCATCTATTCGGTGACAATCTCATCTCGCTTACCCTTCTTTTCTGCCCACATGCGAAATCCCCCAACAAATGCCTTTTCGTTGTCTCCTAATCGCGTTTTCGGAGGCAGGATTTTGATCTTCGCGGCATTGCCACCTCCGAGGACGACGTAGTCCGGAACCAGCGCCGCCTGAAGTTCTTTGACGATCTGCTTAACGTAGCGGCGCCACTTTTGTTTTCCCATGCGCTCCAGGCCTCTTATGCCTAGATAGTCTTCGTAGGTCTTCCCATTTTTATAGGGCAGATGCGCCAGTTCCATGGGTTGAACGATCCCATCCACGATCATCGCTGAACCAAGTCCGGTGCCGAGTCCGAGAAACAGCATTCGGCCTCCTTCATACGAACCAATCGCCTGCATGGCCGCGTCATTGATTACTTTTACCGGACAACCCAAGGCCTTGCGATAGTCAAACGCGACCCATCCTTTGCCTAAATTGAAAGGCTCGCGCATGGGCTTGCCATGCACCACCGGGCCGGGAAACCCGATCGAGGCAACGTCGTATTGCCAGTCTTTGGCGGCGCTTTTCACCCAGCGGCACATCATTTGGGCGGTCATTTTTGGGCCGGATAGAGTCTCCCGCTTTGTCTTATGCCCAGTCGCAAGTATCTTGAGATGAGTTCCGCCGACGTCGATTACAAGCACCTTCTTTGCTGTGGCCATGCACCCTCCATGTTCTGGTAGTGATTCGAATCGCCAGCAAGACTAGGGCACAGGATTGTGCCATCCCCCGACGTTCGCTGTAAGACGGTCTGCCTCGGGCGGACCCCATGTACCGGGCTTGTAGCTGTGGAGCGGGACGGCATTATCCAGAATCGGATCGACTACCGACCAAGCGGCTTCAACCACGTCCTCACGAACGAAGAGTAGCTTGTCTCCACGGATAGCGTCGGTCAATAGGCGTTCGTACGGGCTTTCTTCGGACTTATCTTTTTCAACGGCGGCGAGTTCAACCGGCATGGCCGTCATGCTCGCGCCGGGACGCTTCACCTGTGCTCCCAAATTTAATGAAAAATCTGGGCTCAGGCGGAACCGCAGATAGTTATTGTCGCAAACTGCTTCTTGCATCGGAGATTTTTTGAGCTTTACCAGTACTTCGGTTGCGTCCACTGGGAGGCACTTTCCTGACCGAATAAAGAAGGGAACACCCTTCCAACGCCAAGAGTCAATGTATAGGCGAACCGCAGCGTAAGTCTCAACCTGGGAGTTCGACGCCACTCCATTTTCGTTCAAGTACCCCTCGAACTGGCCGCGCACCGTGTCAGTGACCGCAATCGGGGGAATCGCGTTAAAAACCTTGAACTGTTCGTCTTGAAAAGCTCGAGCTACGAGTCCGTTGGGAGGCTCCATAGCCAAAAGGGCCACTACCTGGAGCAGGTGATTCTGTATGACGTCACGAATCGCGCCGCTCTCGTCGTAGACGTGGCCGCGTCCAGCGACGCCAAAGGACTCCGCCATGGTGATCTGGACGTGATCGACGTAATTGCGATTCCAGATTGGTTCGAGGAATGTATTGGCAAAACGGAAAAAGTATAGATCCTCCACCGACTCTTTACCCAGGAAATGATCGATGCGGAATATTGCCGATTCCGGGAATACCGCGTGCAGGGTAGTGTTCAGTTTCTGCGCCGATGCCAAGTCTCGTCCAAAGGGCTTTTCGATAATGACGCGCGGCTGTCCTGAATAGTTAGAACTGCCGATTGCCTGTGCAACCACTCCGAAGAGATCGGGAGGAATTGCCAGATAGTTCAGCGGACTGCGCGCTTGACCGAGAGCCTGCTTTAATTGCTCAAACGTCTTGGGATCCTGATAATCGCCGTCGATGTATTGCAGCAATTGGACCAGCTTGGCGTAGGCGCTTTCGTCGATTCCACCGTTGTTAGCTAAGCTGTCGCGTATTCGGGCTTTTAGTTGATCGATATTCCAGCCAGATTTGGCAACTCCGATAATTGGTAGATTGAAGTTGTCGCGCAGAATCATCTGCTGCAACGCGGGAAAAATCTGCTTGTAAGCCAGATCTCCTGTCGCGCCGAAGAAGACAAAGGCGTCAGAAGCGACGGCTTCGCTTGGCTGCACTTGCGGTAATTGCTGCGCGTCCATTTTCATTTATAAGAATACCTTTGGGACTATGGAATGACCCGAGCCAAGATACCACGCCATTGCGGTGGGTTCGCGGTGGGGAATTTCACCAACAGGCCGTCGTTCAGGCTGCCGGGCCAGCATTCAGCGGTGGAAAGCTGGGAAGAAACGTTCTACCGGTGAGCTTAAAACGGCCCGAGAAGAACCTCGAGGATCACCTCCTTGAAAATAGCGGGTAACTTTCCGGCCATTAGGAGCGTCCAAGTAGATGAGAAACTCCATCCACGCCGACTTGCTATCGGGGGTATAATCTTCTCAAGCTGAACCGGGTTTCCGCGGGGTGTCCGAATGTTGTTCCGTAAAACGCTGATTTCCCTGAGTTTACTGGCGCCACTGGTAATGCCGGCGCTGGCGCAAAATCAAACTTCCCAGACTACAGACGGGCAGCCTCAAGCCGCACAGCCGCAAACGTCTGCTTCCCAGACCACCACAAAAGATAAAGATCAGGCTGCGCAGCCTCCGAACGCGCCGCCTTCGAGTGGTTCAACTCCACAAGATCCCTCGGCAACTCCCAGTTCGGCTCCGGCTCCGCCTGCGGATTCTTCAGCCAGCACCAACGGTTCGACCGCGACCACTCCTACCGGGCAGACTCCTATTCAGGAGCCCGACGATAGCAAAGTGAAACACGATGGCAGTAAGGCTGATGTGGATGCCATCGGCAACCGCAAGGTTGGCGGGCGCGGAATGGGCGACTGGTATTCGCTTGAGACCGAAATCAAGATGGGAAAGCAATACTCGATGCAGGTCGAGAGCAGCGTGAAGCTGGTGCAGGACCCGGTAGTGAATGAGTACGTCAATCGTATCGGCCAAAATCTGGTGCGCAATTCAGATGCTCAGGTGCCATTCACCATCAAAGTCATCGATTCCGATGAAGTGAACGCGTTCGCCCTTCCCGGCGGATTCTTCTACGTAAACTCCGGCCTGATTTTGGCGGCGGATGAAGAAGCCGAACTGGCCGGCGTAATGGCGCATGAAATCGCGCACGTGGCGGCTCGTCATGGAATGCGCCAGATGACGCGAATGAATTGGGCGAATATCGCCACCGTTCCTCTCATCTTCGTTGGAGGCGGCATTGGCTATGGAATTTACGAAGCCGCAGGCTTGGGCTTGCCGCTCACATTCATGAAGTTCCAGCGCAATTTCGAAGCGGAAGCGGATTATCTCGGACTGCAATATATGTATAAGACGGGATACGATCCGCAGGCCTTCATCAGCTTCTTTGAAAAGATTCAGGCGAAAGAGAAGAAGAAGCCGGGTACGCTGGCTAAGGCTTTTGCTTCGCACCCGCAGACGCCTGATCGCATTGAGGAATCGCAAAAGGAGATCGCAACCATTCTTCCGGCGAAGGCACAATACATCGTTTCCACATCCGAATTTGATGACGTGAAATCGCGGCTGGCTACTATCGAGAACCGGCACAAAGTCATTGAACAGAAGGACGGCAGCAAGCCCAGTCTGCGGCGTGCTTCATCCAGTGACAAGTCCGGCGGCAGCACCGGCTCAACTACGAGCGATGATGATCGTCCGACGCTGAAGCGCCGGGACGATAATCCGAACCAGAATTAGGCAGGATTCAGTAGACAGAAAAAGACCGGCGATTATCTCGCCGGTCTTTTCTTTTTATTATTTCGGTCTCGGGACGACGAGAGCGTTCGAATTTACGATCCCGCCGCGACCGATTTTACTGTAACCGTGGCGCCGTCCACTTCTCCGGTTACTTTTGCCTTTGCTCCGGCGAGATCGTTCAGTTTGTCGAGCGCGGTCTTATCCGATGTTTCCAAGGTATAGACCTTGTCTCCGACCACGAGGGCGTACTTTGAGCCATGCTTCACACACGCGTGCGTGCAATCCGCGGCGCTGCCGGGCATTTCGTGCTTCGCTCCGCACATGGCATCGCTAACTTCGCCGGTCAAGGTCTGGCTCTTACCGGCAGCTAGCGCAGGAACCGCCAACCCCAGCAACATCTGTATCCCTAGAACAGTAGCCGCAACTCGATTGAACGTCATTTTTTCTTTCGTCTCCTTTGAAACGGGGTACTCGCCTCTGCCGATGTAATTTCATGATGCCAGCATCAAGATTTTCGCGCAACTCCGGTGACACAATGTTTACTTTTACGATCACGGACGCCTTCCACACTACTGCGGCTTGAAACGGATCTCTACATCCACCGTCTTGTCCTTAGCGTCGGGCGTTTCCTGGATAGTAGCCTGGACTCCACGGGGTATGATCTGTCGATTGTCACTCAGAAATTTCAGGGAGTAATCGGCGTTATAGGGCTGACCTTCGCGTAAAGTCCATGCTTCTACCATACGAGCCTTGGCCTGCGTGTCGAGCCCTGTAATTTCCAACTCTCCCATCCGGTAGAGGTCGCCTTCGGCGACGTTCAGGTCGTAGTGCACTGTACTTCTTTTTTCGTCGAATTCTGGATTGGGCTTGATACGAACCGCCATGTAACCGCGGCTTCGGTATAGCTTTTCTACCTTTTCGAGGTCAATGGGAAGGCGTACGGCGTCGGCCGGAAGGCCCGTCGTCAACTGGACGAGCGGAGCCAGCGCTGAGGTCGTGATGGCAGAGTTTCCCTTCCAATCAACGCCGGACGTTAGGTACACCTTGCCCGGCACTGCCGGCACGATGGCATCTACTTCTAACTCGGAACGAACCTCGGCGGGACCTTGAGCATCGGCCGCTGGGGGATTTTGAGTAATTACGCGCGCGTCGGACGAGCCAAACGCCGCCTGTAGATATCCGCGCTGCAGGTACACTGGGAGTAAGTCGAATTTGGCGACTGCGGCAACTGCGGAGCGTTCATAGCTAGTCCCTATGGCCCGATGGGCTGCGGCCTTTAGCCATGCGGTCTGCTCGGGAGAAGCACCAGGGAAGTCGAAGTCATGAATTCGAATGCTGACTTCCTCTACCCGGTACTCGATTCCGACCAACGGTCCACCGGATTGATCTTGTCCTTCGCGTATGTAGTCCACCCGTCCCGGCAGGTTTTTCTCGGAGAGAATCGCCTGCAGTGCTTCGGACACGCGATCGGTAAGACTGCCGGACAGCGGCAATAGCTGCTTGAATAATGGAACGCGACGTTGCAGGGCAGCCCGCAATTCGTTGTCGGTGAACCAGACGAAGTTGTCAAATTGCGCGGGAACCAGCTTGCTCGTGTCGGTATCGGCAAGCTTCAATTCCAGCTTGACAGTGTCGCCGGAAGAAGTAAACGAATAGGCCACCTCGCTGAAGAGGCCGGAATCGCCGAGGCGTTGTGCGGCCTCTTTGAAATCGCCGTCGGCGGCAGGTTGGCCGACTTGCAAACCGCTGGCGGCAAGAATTTCTTTATCGCTGTAACGCTCCGTTCCCGTTACTTTCAAAGCTACGAGTTTGGTGGTTTCAATCGGCGCAGCTTTGTTGCTGGGAGCCTTTTTCGGGGCTATGGCCGTTGCTCCCAACAAAGACAGGCAGAGCAAGCAGCGGGTGAAGACGTTCAAAGTCAGACTGGTCATTTGGATCGCTTCCCAACTCCAGCCACGGAAAAATTCTTTTGCTTCACCGCAATCTCCATGAAGGCTTTGGCGGCACGGCTGAGCGATTTGTCTTTGCGGAAGACAATCGCGAGGTCGCGCCGGATTTGGGTGTCAGCGAGCGTGATCGCCGCCAGCGCCTTGGCCCGGATGTCTTGTTCGATGTTGGAACGCGCAATAAATCCAACGCCGACATCGGCTGCCACAAAACGTTTCAGCAGTTCGCTGGAATCCAGTTCCATGGCGAAGTTCGGCTTTAGATGATTGTCGTAAAAAAGCGCATTCAGGGCATCGCGCGTATGGCCTAGCTTGGGTACCACGAGTGGATACGTCGAGACCTCGGCAACCGTGACGGTCTTCTTAGCCGCCAGCGCATGATTAGGAGCCGTGATCACGACTAGTTCGTCACGATGAATCATTTGCGCTTCGAGGCGGTTGTCGCTCACGGGCAGCGAGACTACACCAAAGTCAACAATGTTTTCGAGGACAGATTCGAGAATCCGGGCATAATCGGACCGCTTAATGCTCACCGCAACATTCGGATAGTCCCGTTTGAATTGCGCGAATACCTCCGGAAGGATGTGCAGACATGTGCCTTCGTTTGCGCCCACCACAATTTCGCCGCGGGGCACGCGTTCGGTTTCGGCGATTTCGGTGAGGATGGTTTTACGGCGCTCGAGCGTTTCTTCGGCGTATTTGAAGAAAAGTTTGCCGGAAGCAGTGAGCGAAACTCGACCACCAGAACGGTCGAGAAGGCGAGCTCCAACTTCTTCTTCGAGGGCGCGAATCTGGGAAGATATGGCAGGTTGAGTGCGGAAACGCTTCTCCGCGGCGCGCGAGAAGCTGGAGAGACGCGCAACTTCCAGGAAGATTTCCAGTTGATCGAAGTCCATGGTGGAGTCGTCAACACGTTACAACGAGGGTTGCTTGATGGGCAAATGCGAAATTGACTTGCGGGATTTTTGATCCCCCTGAAGGTGGTCTTTTGCAATGCCGGACTTAGGAAGGAATCTTAGAGGGTCTTTGATTCTAAAGGAGCTACAGTTAAGATGTTTAGAATGAGGGAGTTAGAGGGAGTGAGTGCGCAGACACATTCCTTTTGAGGCGGGGGTGGAAAGAAAAGTAAATCAATTGCTTGGCGCGAAGCATCGTGGTGGCCCCTTCTCGAAATGCGCGAGAAGGGGCGCACCCACATTGGTGAAGCCGCAAAAACACATCGTGGCATGACCGGTTTGGTCTCATTGCTTGCCGGCAGTCTCTTGCCCCCTCGAAAAGATGCCTTGTTCCTTGGGGGCACCGTAGAGGGATGGGTCGGTGTAGTAGCCGCGTTCGGCTTGCGGCTTGTCTTTTTCGACCACATAGGGATGGGCGCGCATGTAGGGATCGTTGCGGCGCGCGGTGACCTGCCAGGAGACTTTCGTTCCTGGTGTGCCTCCGGCGATTTTGAAGGCGTTGTCCTTGACCTCTTCCGCAACATAGAGGTTCGGCCCGGGTGCTCCAACGGCGGTGAGCTGATAGCGGAAATCAGCATTGATGGCCTCAAACCAGGCAGGGAATTGGACTCGAGCTTCTCCCTTGGCGTCAAGGACCGCGTTTCCGCTGTATTGGTTCAGCACCTCGGAGGACTCAATGACAGAGTGGTTCAAATACTTATTGGTGGGGTCCAGGGGATGGTCAATGCGAAAGTTCTTTGTTCCATCAACGATAAGAGTTCCAAACACAATAAGGTCGCTCTGCATGTTTGCCGAAATTGATTCACCTTCGGTCAGGATTCCACCAACGTTCAGGGCGCCTGGGATAGAAATTGTGGAATAATTTCCCACGTTGACCAGCCCACCGGGGTTTAAGTTCACCGGCTGCTTCGTCACCAAGTTTACATACAGCGGCACGCCGATCGATTCCAAATCCACGGCCGTTCCGGTGTCGCGCAGCCTCAATCCCTTGCTGGAGGTATTGCCGAGGAGCAGGGTATCGGCATTGGCATTCCCGGCAGCGTTCAGGTTCAATTCGGCTTGAGGAGACGAGGTTCCAATCCCGACCGAACCGGTGGGACTCACGGCAATTCCATTGGCGATGAAGTTATTCGAGAAGAACGCCGTCCCTGCGCTGCTGGAGACGAAGGCGGTGCCGTTTTGATCAGTTCCTGTAACCTGAAGTGCCCCTCCGTAGACGTCGAGTGACCCTCGGGGTGAGACGGTACCGACGCCGAGTTGCCCGAAGACGAAGGCGTTGCCGGTAGAGGTCAATGTTTTCCCGCTAATGCTGCTGGCATTAAAAGATCCAGTCGAGTCGCGCTTCACGATTGCACTGTTCGTATTGCTGCTTGTCGGCGGGACGGCCCAGTTCAGTCCCAGAGTTCCGCTGCTGGTTACCGGGGAACCCGTCACCGTGAAGTCGGAGGACGGCGCGCTCAGAGCTACGCTGGTCACGGAGCCACCGCCGCCCGGCGTCTTGCAGGCCCAGGCGGAGCCGCTCCAGACCAAAGACTGACCCGAGGCGCAAGTTGTGGTCAGACTCAGATTGAGCGCGCCGCTGGTGCCACCGCCGGTCAGGCCGCTGCCCGCTGCCGTGGCCACTCCGGTGATTGTGCCCGCGCCGGGAAACGTCTGCCCCGCGGCAAAAGCGATCAGGCCCTTGTTGTTTATGCTGAGGCCAGTCTCGGCCGGAGTTGCAGAGCCCGTTCCAAATAAGAGGTTCAGCGTGCCCGAAGCAGTGGATTTATTGTTGTTGGCGGGCTCGGCCTGGAAGCGAAACGTTTGCGCGACCGCCGCTGTGCTAGCGCTGCTGAATACGGAAGCGGCAAAATCGTGGGGCTGTGAGTTGAAGCCTTTGGTTGCAGTTGCCGTGCCGGTTGCCGGCAGGATGAGTTTGCCGGCCACGTTCACCGCCGTGGTAGCTGTCTGGGTGAGAATTGAATTCTGAATGTTGGTGGCGGTCGAAAACAGTGGAATCGTCTTAGCCGTCCCACCGGTAGTCGTTACGTCTGAGGTCGCGTTCGAGGTTCCGTTCGACGAGGAATTAGACGCAGCTGGCTCGCTGTTCGAGGCCGGCGTGGCGCTCGGCGATGAGGAAGATTTATCGCCATTTGCGGTCGCCGGAGCGGCCAGCGCGAACGCCGATGGCGGCAGTCCGCCCAGAGTTTCCGCGTCCCCGGCCTTCAAAGCATACGGCGCGCTTACCAGCAAGGTGCGGGATGGTTCCGCCTGTTGGCCGATCTGCACTCCGATCCACCTTGCCTGCCCTGAGGCGAAAAGCTCCGCCGGCAAGCCGTCCGGTTTAGCTGCTCCCAGCAGTACCGAGTAGTGGCCGCTTCCGTCCGCCTGCACATTCTGAGTTTCCATCCACAGCGCAGCTCCGCCCGCCTCTTCCGTGTAGAGCGAAAACGTAATTCCTACGACTCCGCTGAGCGGCTTTCCATTTCCGTCATGCGCCACGCCGGCATACCGGATCAGCCTCGGCACCGTCGCACTACTGGATACCGAGGGTGTGGTCGTGCTCGCGCTGGTTGTCTGCGCGGGCGTTGCCGCCACCCAAAAAAGCACTGCCGAACACACCATCCAAGCCTGCCACTGTAATCTCCTGGTCATAATTCCTCCGGTGTAACTTGTTATCGTTACTCAATGAACTCTAGCTATGAACTCCAGCGAAACGCTGCAACCCTATCGGCGAAACTGAACTCTCTTGCTTCGAAAGCTCTGAACTGAATTGTCTGGGGAATGCCGACAGAGCGGCAAATGGCACCGCGCACGTTACCCTCGCCGCCACCTTGCCAGAGAAGATATTGGCGAGAGCAACCGGGAGACGAACGGAATAAGACTGCCGTATTGGGAAGCCCCAAGTTTCCCAAGCCGGGGAGTAGGCGGGACGTTAGCATGTCCCCAAATGGGCTGTCAACGGCCCGGTTTGGGCTAGCCGGTAGCGCGTAATATGTCCGCTGATGACGTAACCGTCGAAGGCTCGAAATTCTGTCACGAGGCGAAAACAGGGGTTTTCTGGCTAAATTGCTCTGGTGAGACCAGATTGGCGCGGGGCGGTTGTCATTAAGACCCGTTGGCGAGAACTTTGATGCCGGGTATTGCCAGCAGTTTTTCGTCGGCGGTGATCAGGGTTAGACCAAACACCTTTGCGGAAGCCACTAGAAATTGGTCAGCCGGATCGGCGTGCGAAAAGTCTATTGAGGACATCGCCAGGGGCACTTCGACGGTGAGCGGGGCTTCGATCAGACGAAGCTCGGAGATGGAATTTGCGACCCAGGTCGGGGTGTCGGATTTTAGACGGAGCCGGCCTTTGCGGCACAGGATGGTCAGTTCCCAGACGCTGATTGGAGACAACCACAGTTCATTCTGCGGGTCGGTGAGCGTTTTGGTGACGCGGCGGGAGAGGCGTTCCGGTTGCAGCGCGGCCCAGAGCCAAATATGGGTGTCCAGTAGATATTTCATTCCCGCCAGGCATCCCAATCATCGAGGCTGCCGGTCGGACCGACGATATCGCCGAGAATTTCAGCGGTACCGGCCATGCATCCCAGCTTCCGGCCCGTGGATTTCGGGGGCGATGGAGGGCCAACTTCGGCGACGGGCTGTCCGAAGCGGGTGACGCGAATTGGCCTGCGCGTTTTGCGGACCTCTTCGAGGATGCCGAGGCATTTGGCTTTGAACTCGGAGATGGCGATTTCTTTCATGGGAGTGATTTTACTATGGTCAGAGACTATGGTCAAAACGCAATTAGTTCATGTCCTTCCCGATAAATGGGGCAGTCTTATTCCAAATGCAGTAACAGACTTTCAAAAACACCTGGCAATCTTCCGTTCCACTGGTTCCAATCATGGCTCCCTGGGCCGGAATGAAATTCGTATTTGAGGTGGCGCTCATCGAGCAAAGCGATGAACTTGCGGATGGCCGGCAACAGACCTTCTTGGTTGCCACAGGTGAGGTAAAAATAGGGTGTTCGATCTGGTTTGGCTTTCTGTACGAGCAGGTAAGGGTCGTTCGTCCTTCGAGTTACGGTTCCCCAATCACCGAAGATTGCCGCATGACCGCGGTATTGCCCGATACGCCTGAAAGAGAAAGGGCGGCTTGGGACATCAAGGGCGGAACTCAGTCCGGCGACGAAGATATACAAATCGGGATGCTTCAGCGACAGATTCACGGCACCGAAGCCTCCCATGGAGATTCCGATAATGGCGCGATGCGAACGATCAGATGCCACCGGGAATTTTGATTCGACATCCGCGATCAGATCTTGCGTTATGTAGTCTTCGTAGCGATCCTGTGGCCGCATTCTGACATTAACGTAGTAGGACTCATCGCCATCGGGCATGATCAGAATCAGCCCGCATTCGGCAAATTGAGCCACGTCCGAATAGTCGGACCAGTCATGGAAGTTGCCGCCTCCTCCGTGGAGGAGGTAGACAACCGAGAGCTTTTGCCTGGGCTTGATGATACGTGGAGTGATCGCCCGGTAGGTTGCGTCGCGATTCAAAGCAACGCTGTGGAAAGTGACGTCTTGCATTGTCACATTTGGAGTTAAACGTGGTCGATCAGGCGGAGAGTCAACTTTGTGGCGACATGCTGTCAACAGCAGAAGAACAGGAACTGCGAAAGTTAAAAAGAAGGTTTTCGTAGTTACCCTCAGCGGCTAAAGCCGCATTCTGTTTGCGAACGCAACGGCAAGACTAAAGTTGTGCCCTTCCCGTTGTGCACGACCAAAGTTCGTCTTGGTTGTTGTATTACCGAAACTCGTCTGCTTGTTACGTGAGCGGAGGGGGTGTACTTACGGCTTCGCTCTTTATACGTTGATCACCGCAATCAGTTCCTTCACTGCCGCCGCGCTCTTATCCAGAGCCGTTTTTTCTTCCGGCGTGAGCTTGATCTCTATGATCTGTTCGATCCCCGCGGCACCGAGCTTTACGGGGACGCCTACGAACAGCCCGTGAATGCCGTACTCCCCATTGAGATAAGCCGCGCACGGAAGAATCTTTTTCTTGTCTTTGAGGATAGCCTCAACCATTTCAGTAGCCGCGGCCGACGGCGCGTAGTAAGCGGATCCAGTTTTGAGATGCTTGACGATTTCAGCACCACCGTCGCGAGTGCGCTGGACGATGCGATCGAGGATCGCCTTGTCCATTAGCTCGGTGATAGGAATGCCCGCGACTGTCGAATAGCGGGGAAGGGGAACCATGGTATCGCCGTGTCCACCGAGGACGAAGGCGGTTACGTTCTCCACGCTGACCTTCAGTTCCTCCGCGATAAAAGTTCGGAAGCGGGCGGAGTCGAGCACGCCGGCCATGCCGATGACGCGCTCGCGCGGGAATCCGCTCATCTTGTAGGCGGCTTGCGCCATGGCGTCTAGGGGATTGGAGACGATGATGAGAATGCAATTCGGCGAGTGATGCACGATCTTGCCGACTACATCGTTCATGATTTTGTGGTTCGTATTCAGAAGATCATCGCGGCTCATGCCTGGCTTGCGCGGAATTCCGGCGGTGATGACGACTATGTCGGAGTTGGCGGTGTCCGCGTAGTCGTTCGTCCCGAGAATTGTGGAATCGCGTTTCTCGATCGGCATCGCCTCGAGCAGATCAAGACCTTTGCCTTGAGGGACGCCTTCGATGATGTCGATTAAGACAACATCGGCTAGTTCCTTGGAGGCGATCCAGTGAGCAGCGGTGGCGCCAACGTTTCCTGAGCCTACGATCGTTACTTTATGACGCATGAAATTATTTCCCTCGGGGGCTAAAGCCCGTATTTATTCGTTCTACGCGGCACGGCTGAAGCTGTGCCCTTCCAAAGACCCATTTTAGTCAGCGGCTACGGCGATCCTCATGTTCGCGATCATGGCCGTGGCGAACTCGCTGGTTTTAACTTTGGTTGCACCTTCGAGCATGCGCTCGAAATCATAGGTGACTTTTTTCTGCCGGATGGTGTGTTCCATGCTGTCCTCAATCAGATCGGCGGCTTCATTCCAACCCAAGTGGCGGAACATCATGACTCCAGAGAGGATCACGGAGCCGGGATTGATTACATCCTTGTCGGCATACTTCGGCGCGGTGCCGTGCGTCGCCTCGAAGATGGCGTAGCCGTCGCCGATGTTTGCTCCAGGTGCGATGCCGAGGCCTCCGACCTGCGCGGCGGCAGCGTCCGAAATGTAATCGCCGTTCAAATTCGGGGTGGCGAGCACACTGTATTCTTCGGGACGCGTTACGATCTGCTGGAAGATGGAATCGGCGATGCGGTCGTTAATCATCAACTTTTTCTTCCACGCGCCCTTGCCGTGCGTGGCGTAGATCGAATCGAGAACCTGCTGCACTTCGCTTTCGACTGTCTTTCGAAATTCGGGGGGAGCGAATTCCATGCCTGGTTCGACGAGTTCCGCATTCTGCGCGACAGTGAGATTGGGATTCTTGTCTTTGTTGTCGAGGATCCAGCTCTCACGCTCGGTTACGACCTTGTCGCGGAATTCCTCGGTGGCAAGCTCGTATCCCCACTTACGGAATGCGCCTTCGGTGAATTTCTGAATGTTGCCCTTGTGAACGAGCGTGACGGACTTCCGCTTGTCGTCGAGCGCTTGCTGAATGGCCATGCGCACGAGACGTTTGGTTCCGGTGACCGAAATCGGTTTGATGCCGACGCCTGAATCCAACCGGATTTGCTTTTTGCCACCTTTCAACATGTCTTCGTTGAGGAACTCAATCAGGCGAGCAGCTTCAGGAGTGCCTTCTTCCCATTCGATTCCGATGTAAACGTCTTCCGTGTTCTCGCGAAAGATCACGATGTCCATGCGCTCGGGATACTTCACCGGCGACGGTACTCCGGCATAGTATTTCACCGGACGCACGCAGGAATAAAGATCGAGGATTTGACGCAGTGCAACGTTGAGAGAACGGATGCCGCCGCCCACAGGTGTCGTCAGCGGTCCCTTAATGGCGACACGAAATTCTCGGATGGCGCTGATGGTGTCGTCAGGGAGCCAGTTCTGAAAGCGGGCCTTAGCTTTTTCTCCGGCAAAGACTTCGTACCACGCCACGGATCGCTTCCCGCCGTATGCTTTCTCTACTGCGGCGTCGAAGACACGGACAGAGGCTTTCCAGATGTCGCGGCCGGTGCCGTCGCCTTCAATGAAAGGCACGATCGGGTGATCGGGCACAGTGTACTTGCCATTACTGTATTCGATCTTCTGTCCGTTTGACGGGACTGGAACACCATTGAACGACGCCATGATACTAGCCTCCAGGGGGCTGGGAAGTGACTCATTGTTGCCGATGAGCGATTAGCGTTCGATCTTCACCGACTTCACCACGACGTCTTTATTGGGGCGGTCCTGGCGGTTGCGTGCGACCTTCGAGATTTTCTCCACGACGTCGTATCCCTCGACCACCTCACCAAAAATTGTGTGTTTGCCGGTGAGCCAATCGGTGTTGCCGACGGTGATGAAGAACTGCGAGCCGTTCGTGTTGGGACCGGAATTGGCCATCGCGAGTTTTCCCGCCTTATCGAAACGGTGTGGCGATCCTTTGGTTTCATCCTCAAATTGATATCCGGGACCGCCGAATCCAGTACCCATCGGATCACCGCCCTGAATCATAAAATCGGGAATGACGCGATGAAAGACGGTTCCGTGATAGAGCGGCTCTGAGGCTTTCTTGCGCGTTGTGGGATGCGTCCACTCACGCTTTCCTTCGGCGAGGTCGACGAAGTTAGCGACGGTCTTTGGAGCATCCTTCTCAAATAGACGGCAAACGATGTTGCCCTCGCTGGTCTCGAATACAGCATACGTTCCGGGTGTGCGGGCCATAAGTCTCCTTAAATTCTTAAATTGTCTTGCGGATCTCGGTTTATTGACGGAGTCCGCCGTGCCATCACGTCAACCACGTTTTTACGCAGGTTTCTTCGTTCCCGCTGATGGCTTTGGCGCAGTCGAGGGTTTGGCTCCGGACGATGCTCCAGCCTTACGAATTTCGATATGCGTGATCTTTATCGGACGGAGCGGAGTTTCGCCATCCGTAGCCATGCGTGCGATCTGTTTCACCAGTTCCACAGCTGCGTCATCGCACTGGCCAAAGATGGTATAGCTTCCGGTTAGGTGTCGGCTGTGAGCGACGTCCTCGGTGATGAAAAACTGCGAACCGTTCGTGTCCGGTCCGGAGTTGGCGTATGCAAGACGTCCAGGGCGATCAAAAGCAAGCTCAGCCGACGTCTCATTCTTAAATTTGTACCCCGGATCGCCGGTGCCGTTCCCAGCAGGATCTCCGCCTTGAATCATGAATTCGGGAATCACGCGGTGAAAAATCGTACCGTCGTACAAGGGGACGCCGTGTTTCTTGGCGTGCGTGACAGGATTCGTCCAGTCTTTTGTGCCATTAGCCAGGCCGATGAAATTCTCGACTCCGATTGGCGCCACTTTCGGAAACAGCGTGCAATGCAGGTCGCCGGCGGTGGTGTGAATGATCGCAGTCGGATCGCCGGTGGCAGCCATGGGACTGGCGGCCTTAGGCGAGGCTGCCTGCGCGGCGCTGAGCAGGGAAGTAGAGACGATCAGGACAAACGTATACATCTGAGTTCGCATGGGTGCTCCTGAGGGTATTTTGGCAACCTGTAATTGTACGACAGTCAATTCCAGCTTGCCGCTGGAAAAGAGGACAGGCGCCGCCCCGCCAATTTATTTGCCGGCCTGCAACTCGCGGCTGACCCGCTCCGCTTCTGCGAAAACGCGAAGCAGGTTGCCACCCAGAATCTTGCGGATGTCGTCAGCGCTATAGCCGCGGTCGAGCAGCGCTTGCGTGATCTTTGGCAGGTCGGCCGCTGAATCGATACCCTCGGGAGTTGCGCCGCTGACACCATCAAAATCTGAGCCGAGGCCAACATGATCAATACCGGCAACTTTGGCGATGTGGTCGATGTGATCGATTAGCGATTTCAGCGGTGGGCGGGGAATCTTCGCCGCCCACTCCCGCTCGATGCGGTCATTATCCAGATAGGTGACAGTTTTTCCAGCGGCCTTCAGTTGATCGGCATTGGCTTTGACGGCGGCCTCTCGGTCTTTGGCCTGTGCGTCAGCGGCCTTGCGGTAGTCTTCGTCAATAAAGGCATTGTAGAAATTAACCTGGACAACACCACCATTCTTGGCGATGGCGCGGAGCATGTCGTCAGTCATATTGCGCGGATGGTTTGTGAGCGCGCGCGCCGAAGAGTGCGAGGCGATAACGGGCGATTTGCTGACGGCGATGGCGTCGTAAAACGTTTTGTCGGCGACGTGCGAAATATCAACCAGCATCCCAAGACGATTCATTTCGAGGACGATCTGCTTGCCACCCTCGGTTAAGCCGTTGTGATGCTCGATTTTGGGATTGCTGATATCACCCGAAGAGTCCGCGAACTCATTCGTGTTTGACCAACTCAGCGTCATGTAGCGCACGCCGAGACGGTAGTAATCCCGGAGTAGGCGCACGTCGTTTTCGATGGAGTGTCCGCCTTCAATTCCCAGAAGCGCGGCGAGTTTATGCTCACGGTGAGCGCGCTCGATATCGGCGACGCTAAACGCCATTATCATCCGGTCGGGATGATGCGCGGCCTGCTCGTAAACCGAATCGATCAGATCAAGCGTGTGGCGGGCGAAGTGACCCTGATTAGTTTCGGGTTCAACCCAGATGGAGAAAAACTCAGCGCCCAAATTTCCGGCCTTAGCCTTGTCGAGGCTGATGTGGCCGCGGTCTTTCGCGTCAGTCGATCCGATGTCGTAGTTCTCGTCAAGGAAGCGCTGCGGTGTATCGGCGTGGGTGTCAACGACGATGGCGGAGTTCTGGATCTCAAGAGCTTTCTTACTGACCGCCGTCTGGGCACAGACGGCGACGGGCAGGGCGAAGATGAAGGACAGGGCGGCGACAATAGTGACGATCCGTTTATACATGAGGAAAGATTCTATATGACGGCGAGCGCCTGCTCTACACAATGCCCAAGCGGTCGGTCAGTATCGATTACGGTTTTAGCGTAGGTGATCGGCTCGAATCGCGCTTTAATCTCCGAGTAGAGCGCAAACGATCGATTGCGCGCGGGATGCGAGGGGTCGAGTCCGCTGTCGAGCCGTTGATGCGCGGATTCGGCGGAGCAAATGCACTCGATGATCGTCCAAGATGTAGCTAGTTCTTGGGCGAAGTCGATCACGCGGTCGATCTGGTAGCGGCGGGAGAATGTGCGGCCGTCGAGAAAAAGCTTGCGGGTGGAGTCATTCTCCAGCAGGAATCCAGCAGCTTTCAGCATAACCTCCAGCACGAAGTCGTCTTGCGTAAACGAATATTCGATGTCTTCTGGAGAGAACAATGCGGCACGGATATCATCTTTGCTAAGCAGAGCGCCTTGTGTAATCCGAGTCAGTTCGCGAGCGAGTGTCGTTTTGCCGGTTCCCGGCAGGCCAGCCATCAGAACAATCATCCTGCGAAGATTGTAGCCGAGGAGATTTTAGGGGAGGAAGAGAGCGTATCAACGCTTAGTCAGAGGAACTCATTGCCGTTACGGGCGGGGCGATAGGCTCTTCTGCAGGCGCAACTAGGAAAATCGTCTGTGACTGACGCCAATCGCTGTAGCGGTCTGAGACCATAATATGAAACACCCACTGATGGCGCTCTTCTTCAGGTTCGACCAGGCCGATTGCATTCAGATAAAACAGGTAGCGTTCGACAAAACGGATCTCGTCTTTTGTCATCCCGCGACGCTGAAGATCAACCGTAATGCCGGCAAGATGAGACGAAGCGGTGTCGCCATCGGCCGGAGCCGCGTTGCGATTGTGGCGGCGAAGCTTTTTCTGCACCTTCACGGTGCGGACAGCGGAGTTTAACTGGATCTGGTCGTGGAACCGGCGATAATACACTTCTGAAAGATCGTCAACGAAATCGCGGGTCCATGGACGGCTAAAGCGGCGCGAAGGATCGAGCCTCGGATCGATGCGTAGTGTTTCGCTCGGTTCAATTGGAACCAGTTCATGCGCCGCTTTGAGCTCTTCGAGTTCGTCGTCGTCCTGAATGCGCGGAAGATCGAGGCGGTTGATTTCCTCATTTTGCCGGAGCAGGGAATCGTGCGACGGACGGAACATCGGATTCCAGAGTATTCCGCGAAGTCCCCGGAAGTGGAATGCGTGCAGGATGCGATGGCGGCGATGCACGACGGGGCGCCGCAGAGCGAGCGCGCTGCTCGACGCCAGAATCGTAACGAAGATGATAAGCAGAATCGGCGCCATGACCAGCGATTTGGCCATGCTCAATTCTTGTGATGTGCGTTTCTGCTTCATCGATCTCCGCGTCATCGTCATCTTGCTACTCTGCTGCGTCTCCTGGAATAAACCAAGAGCTGTGGAAAAGAGGTAATTTACCCAGGGGAGTTGCAATTGTAAACCACAGGTGAACAATTTTGTGAAGCAATTCTCCGTAAGTCCCCTTACTTAAGGGAGTTACGGGTGGTTACCTAGGGCAAGCTGTTGATTTCTTGAAGCTTCCGGTCGTCCGAACTGGTCCACCAGGGCAAACCCGTCGGCTACTTCCGTAGCAGATCGCCGAGTGCCTGCTTCATGACTTGTCCGCCGACTTCGGCGATTGAGGTGGTTAGCGGAATTTCCTTGGGACAAATCTCGACGCAGTTTTGAGCATAACCGCATTCCTGGATTCCGCCGTCACCCATCAGTGCCGACAACCGCTCGCGCTGCAAAGCCTTTCCCGTGGGATGCGTGTTGAAGAGGCGCACTTGCGAAATGGCTGCGGCCCCAACGAACCCCGTATCTTCGTTAAATTGCGGACAGGCTTCCATACAGCAGCAACACGAGATACAACTCGACAGCGGATAGGACTGTTCCTGCGCCTCCTGCGTGACGCGCGGACCCGCACCGAGGTCGTAACTGCCATCGACCGGCACCCAGGCTTTCACCTTTTTCAAATCCTCGAAGAGCACGCTGCGATCCACAGAGAGATCGCGTACCACCGGAAATTTCGAAAACGGCTCGAGCTTGATTGGCTGATCGAGATGGTCGAGCAGCGCGGAACAGGCCATGCGGGCCTTGCCGTTAATGAGCATGGCGCAGGATCCGCAGATTTCTTCAAGACAATTCGAATCGTAGGTGATGGGCGTGGTCTGTTTACCGTCGCGAGTGACGGGGTTGGCCGCGATCTCCATTAGCGCGGAGGTGATGTTCATGTTCCGCTTGTAAGGGATTTCGAACTCTTCCCACGACGCGCGGGCGTCTGGGGTGAGTTGGCGTCGGATTTTGATGATTACGGATTTGTTATTTGCCATCGGTCCAGAAACTCAGTTCTTGCCTTCCATCTTCAATTCGTTGACAGGCAGCGGTTCGTTTCCTTTGACTGGCGGGTTCCATGGATCCTGATGCCTGCCTTTCCAATAACCGATAATGCTTAGGACGAAAACCGCTGTCCATCCCAACGTCTCCCAGTCCAGACGGCCCTTCTGGATGCTTGAGCGGTTCCAACGAAGAGACTTATTGCCGCAATCAACGCATCCCTCAAAGACTTACGGCGTTCGGTGATGCGTGGATTTGGCATTTCCTCAAACATCTCGGTTTCCTTTCGTCCAAGGCCTCAGCATCTTCGGCCCTCTTCAGTACTTCCTCTGCCGCGGCGGAATCAAACTCGCATCCACCGCCTCGAACTCAAACTTCGGCTCGTCGGCATCTGGAGCGAACGTTGCTTTTGTGGTCTTCATCCAGTTCTTGTCGTCGCGGTCGGGGAAGTCTGGCTTGTAATGCGATCCGCGGGACTCGTCGCGCATGGCCGCTCCCTGTGCGATTACCCGCGACAACTGCAGCATGTTGTAGAGTTGACGCGTGAAGGCGATAGTCGTGTTGGCCCACTGCGAGCGATCACTCAGGTTGATCTTCTGGAAGCGATGCAGCATGTCAACGATCTTGGCGTCGGCGGCTTCGCATTTCTTGCTGTAGCGGATGACGGTGCAGTTTTCCGTCATCAGAGCGCCGAGTTCGCGCCAGAGCAGGAACGGATTCTCGGTGCCATCCGAACGCATCAAGCCAGCGTTGATTTCTTCCTGGCGTTTACGTTCCGCCTCGAAGTGTGCGTTTCCCGGTTCGCCTTGGAGGCTTTTCGCGTACTGGACGGCATTCGGGCCAGCCGTGAATCCGCCGAAGATGCACGACACCAGGGAGTTCGCACCCAGTCGATTTGCCCCATGGTATTGGTATTCGGCTTCGCCGGCTGCGAATATTCCAGGGATATTCGTTTGCTGCTTGTAATCGATCCAGAGGCCGCCCATGGTGTAGTGCATGCCGGGGAAAATCTTCATCGGCGTATCGCGCGGATCATCTCCTACAAACTTCTCGTAGATTTCTAAAATCCCTTCCAGCTTGCGATCGAGAATCTTGCGATCGATGTGCGTCAGGTCAAGATAGACCATCGGCTTGCCGTCGATGCCGAGATTGTATTCATACACGACCTTGAAGATCGCGCGGGTGGCCACATCTCGCGGCACCAGGTTGCCGTATTTCGGATACCACTCTTCGAGAAAGTACCAGCGGTCGCTTTCGGGGATCGACTTCGGATCGCGCTTGTCACCCTGAGTCTTCGGAACCCAGACACGTCCGCCTTCACCGCGAGCCGATTCCGACATCAGGCGCAGCTTGTCTTCTCCAGGAATGGAGGTGGGATGAACCTGAATAAATTCGCCGTTGGCGTAATAGCATCCCTGCTGATAGAGCGCGGACTGCGCCGATCCGGTGCAGACAACTGAATTGGTGGACTTGCCGAAGATAGCTCCGATGCCGCCGGTGGCCACGATGATGGCCTCGGCAGGGAAGGTGCGAACTTCCATGGTGCGCAAGTCCATCGCGCAGATGCCATGACAGACACGCTTGCCATCGAGCACAGCGGAGAGGAACTCCCAATGCTCGTACTTCTTGACCTTGCCTTCGGATTCATAACGGCGGACTTGCTCATCGAGCGCGTAGAGAAGCTGCTGACCCGTGGTGGCTCCGGCAAAGGCGGTGCGGTTATAGAGCGTGCCACCGAAGCGGCGGAAATCGAGCAGTCCCTCGGGCGTGCGATTGAAGGGAACACCCATGCGGTCGAGCAGATCGATGATGCCCGGAGCGGCCTCGCACATGGCCTTTACCGGAGGCTGGTTGGCGAGGAAATCGCCACCGTAGATGGTGTCGTCGAAATGCTTCCAGGTCGAATCGCCTTCGCCCTTTAGGTTCTTGGCGGCATTGATTCCACCTTGTGCGCAGACCGAGTGCGAGCGCTTTACGGGGACAATCGAGAACAGATCAACCTCGGCGCCCATCTCAGCGATCTTGATGACAGCGGCCAGGCCTGCCAGGCCGCCGCCCACAACGATGATTTTTGGTGCTGCTGCCATAGGTTATGAAGTCCCGTTTTGGTCGTTAGTCGCTGGTCGTTAGTCGTTCGGCATTTCGTGGTTGGTCAACGGCCAACAGTGATTTGGACGGTCGTCGGTCTTACACCGTTTGCTAACGACTAACGACTACCGACCAACGACATTTTATCTACCGCATTACGATGCTACTCGCAGTGTCTGACTCCAAAGTCTGAGGCGGAACCCGCAGGAATCCGTACATGCTGATTGCGCCAGTCGAAATCAGGCCAATCGCTAGCGCAAGGCAAACATAGCCGAATCGGCGCCTCGCTTTTTCACCGGTTGTGATGCCCCACTTCGCGCAGAACAGCCACAAACCATAGCTGAAATGCCAGGAAGCGGCGATGATGCCGACGGCGTAAAAAATGATCATCCATGGGTTGTGAAATTGCGCCTGCACTTTGGCGAATGACTGCTCCGGGTGCGCCGCTAAATGCACTCCGGTGAATCGCAGACTCAAAGTGTGCTGCACGATGTAGAAAAAGGCTATGATGCCGGTCCAACGCTGTGACGTGTAAAGCCAGTTGCCGGCCCAGGGATAGTTCACGACGTTAGTCTCGCCGCGATACCAGATGTAGATCCCGTAGCAGCCGTGGTAGAGGATCGGGATCCAGATGAAAAACAGCTCGAGCAAAAAGACGCCGGGCAGGCTATTCAGAAACTCGACTTGCTTCCCGTAGGCCACCGGTCCCTTAAACGCTTCGGCATTCGAGATGAAGTGCTCTACGAGAAAGGCTCCAATGGGGACAACACCACTCAGGGAGTGCAGACGGCGCAGCAGAAACGATGTGCCCGTGCCGGCACGAAGCGGAGCAACCCCAGATTCGATTCTCTGTGCGGCGGGACTGGCAGTTGATGCCACGATGACTGCTCCTTACCTTGCCGGGACGATAATCACGGTGCAAACCCTCCATTATCGTTTTGCGCGGGAAGTGAAGTCAAGGCAAGGATCGCCAAATTGGAGGAGCAACTTGCGGCTGCGAGCCTTCATCGCCGGGGTACCGTCTCGAGTAGCTTGGCGCAGAATCTCTATCACTCCTGGTCGCATACTTGCATCGTTTTGAGCCAAGTCGGTAAGCCCCTGGAGCGCGGATGCCCTGACGATCGAACTGCGGTCCGCCAGATAACTTTGCAATAACGATGTCACGAGTTGCCGTTCCATGCCGCTGAGTGGAAGCCGCGGCACGATGACGGCCAGATGCCAGCGCAGCTCTTGCTGCTTGTTTTCATTCATCAACCCTAGCAGTTCCTTCCGATATGGCCGCAGAAGTTGATGATTGCTGCGCGTGACCTTCTCGGTTGCATCCGCGGAGCGCATGCAGACTAACGGATCTTCGGACCATAAACCTGCGATCAGCCTGGGAAACAATCTTGGGTTCTTGGACACGATTGCCACAACTTTGTCAGAGAGACCGATTGTCCGACGATCGCCTCCGGCGAGAAGATCGAGGATGTTGGTTCGTGGCATTGCGGCTACTTTCCCTGACACCATGACAGAAATGCACGAAACGCGGCGCCCCGATGGCTATACTGCGCTTTTTCTTCCGGGCTTAATTCAGCGAAGGTTTTTCCAATCTGCGGAAAACAGAACAGCGGATCGTATCCGAAGCCGTTGCTGCCTCGCCCCGATTCCAGGATGATGCCTTCAGCCGTACCTCGGAAAGTACTAACGGTTTGCCCGTTGCGAGCGGCAGCCAGCACGCATACGAAGCGCGCCGTACGCCTCTCATGGGAAACCTCTGCGAGTTCTCGGAGAACGCGTGCATTGTTGGCATCGTCGTCGGTATTACACTCCGCCGTGTGTGGCTCCTCAGCCGCGTATCGCGCAGAGTGAACCCCGGGAGCGCCGCTGAGCGCATCTACCTCAAGGCCGGAGTCGTCGGCGAGAACCAGTGCGCCAGGAACGGCCAAACTGTAGGACTCAGCTTTCTTACGCGCATTTTCTTCGAAGGTGGTTCCGTCCTCAACAACTTGGGGCAGAGAAGAAAAGTTCGGGATGTTGGAGATTGTAAGGCCGAATTGGGCAGCCGCCCCTGTGAAGTCTCGGAGTTTACCGGCATTCGAGGTTGCGACTAGTACGGTTTGCAAGGTCATGGCGATGGATTTCGGGCCAGCGCAAATTCTATTGCATCTGAAAATTCTCCGATAATTGACCGGAGTGAAATTATTCCGACGGGTGTTGGGAGTAGCCTGTGACCAGCGAAGTGGGACATCGGGGACGGGCGACAGCCACGGACGGGGTTGTCGCTCGGTCCCCGCTTTTTCGGGACAGCTCCTGCTCAGAGCAGAGCGCTACCAAACAATGATCGGGGTGCTCAGACTTACTGGCTGACGTCCGCCAGAGTTCGTTGGCGATGAAGATCGGCAAGAAACTCTTCTTCATCCAGCACATTGCCCGCCCGCAGCAATTCCAGAAGAGGGTCTTCTGCACTGTTTTCGTCGTTTGTGGTCGGGCTCAGATCCACGGCGCTGGCAACTAATGCACGAGGAGAAATTTCCAACTGCGGTGTGGCGCCGGGCTGGCCGGTGAGGAATTCGATAAAATCGGCCACGTTCTTGCGCTGCTCCTCCGTGCGGGCAGGGAACTCGATACCCATGCCGTGTGCAGGATGCATAACCCTAACCAATCCTTCGGCATGAATCTCCAAACCCGCCGCGCGCAGGCACAGGTCGACGGCCGAGGATTGAGGAAACGGCGATTGCGTCTCCACATAGCATCCGCCCAAACTAAGGTCGGTCAGTTTACATTGGCTAACTACGTCGGATTCTTCGGGCAGAGAGTTGTGTGAATGGGCTGCCAGCCAAGTGCACAATTCTTCGCGCATCTTGGAGTCCATGTCGAAAAAGCGCAGGCCGATTTGGCCGTTAGCGCTTGTCCATGCAACTTCCGCTAGGCCTTCAATGCCAGTTCCACCGTCCGGAAGCTGGAATGACGTGTGGACCTTCGCTCCGAAGGGAAGTGGCTTGGCCACGAGTACATCCATGCCACCGGTGCTCAGATCGAGCAGAATGCCTTCTACGTTATCGGCATCATCGGTACAGATTGAAACTCCCGCTTGTACGGCAACCCGCAACGATTGCCGCCTTTCCCGCTGCAACATGGCTGTCGCGGCGCGCAATGTATTGTGAGCCTGCTCTTCAGTGACGGGCTTGGTGAGGATGAAATGCGCACCCGAGCCCAGGATCGAGCGGATCTTCGAAGCGTCGTTCAGCAACACCACCGTGACCGGCGGCTTGCCGTCGGGACCGGTGAGTCGCCGGCAACTTTCGAGCACGAGAGCGCCCGCTTCGGGATCGTCATAGTCGACGATGACCTGGTCGAAACGCTCCTCCGCCAGTCGTGACGCGGCGATTTCGGCCACGTTCGACCGGTCGACGCCGACGTTGAGCCGCGCCAGCACTTGAATCAGCGTTTCCGCCGTCGGCTCATCCTTCGTCACCAGCAATGCCTGCAATATCATGCGACCGAGCCTCCCGCCCCGGACGGTGCCTCTACGATCAGGCTTTCTACGGCCAGCGCGGAGTCAGGCTACGCCCAGATTTGGATTGGGCCGATGAGGATTGAGCGCCGGCCTTGGCGGCCATTGCGCCAGAGTTTTCTTCGTCTACTTCTGTCAGCACAGCGCTGTCGTCGTCGCTGTCATTTTCGGCTAGCAGCGGTGCGACTTCACGCAGCTTCTCGGCAGCCTGTTGCAACATCTCGATCTGCTTGCCCAGCTGCGTGTGCTGTGCCTGCTTGCGGCGCAAAACCTCATGAATGTCTTTCATAGATCCCCCTGCGCCTGACTGTAGGTTTGGGCCACGCTAAAATCAACGTCAAAGCCGTTACCAGCCGTTACCGCAGTAACAGAATTGGCGTTCGAAGGGCTCGAGGGGCGTACGGTAACTTGCGAGAGAGAGAAAAGTAGATGCAGGGATCTGGCATCCGCTCAAAAATCAAAAGCCCCGCCTTGCGGCGGGGCTGTATGAGTTGAGTGTTCGGGGCGAACCTACAAGTTCTAAGCTACGTTCCCATCAGTTTACGCCGAAACATTCCAGCGATGCCTACAAGCCCTGTTCCCAGGAGACCCAGGGTTCCAGGTTCTGGTACGGAAAGGCTGGTGTTGCCCATACGGATGTGTCCGATACCCTCGAGCAACTGGCCGTTAACTGTGTAAATGTTCTGGGTAGTCGTTCCGGTCACAGTACGACCATCCCACAGCGTGCCCGTGATCGTGCCGGTCAGTGAATAAGTCAGATCCTTGACGCCAGGCGCGCTGGTCAGAGTCCAAGTGATCGGACCGACGAAGCTACCCGTAAAGATCGTACCCTTTGGCTCTCCATACTTACCAACGCCCTTTACGATAAATGTGGAGCCTACGGATGAAAACTGTCCGCCAGTAGCGATCGAGCCGCTACCGGAAATGAAAGCACCGGTCGTGAAACTAACCGAACCCAAATCGTGTCCCGGAGGGGCTACGATGCCGTCAAAGCTCTTAAGTTGCGATCCCCTGGATGTGATGCCGCCAAGGCCGATCGAAATCGAGCCGTATTGGTTGGTAAGATCAATTCCGTCCGCCCATGCTGCCATCGGCAACGCCAATGCCAGTAACGCTAAAATTACCACTCGCCTCATTGTGATTCCCTCCCAAATTTTCTTGTCTTGCCCTTGAACCTTGTTTCCAAGGTATAGGTCGCCTCTGGTAATAGAGCACTTGTGGTTCCAAAAGTAACGTATCTCTATGTCTATTACTTATCAATAACTTGCGTGCAGTTTCGCCGTCTGCGTCACATCCCAGGTTGCAAACTGCTGCACACTCGCAACAATCGCTTTCCTTTGGATCAGCTGGAGGTTCAATCGCGCGGCCATATTATGCCGACCACGAAACGGGACCACCTGAGGTCCGAAAACGGCAGGGAAATCGTATCTGAAAAGCGAAGAAGACCCTTGAGAACCCGTGTCCAGAACCTGATGCGACCGATAGTAACCAACCGCAAGGTTACCAATGGTACCACAGACCGCGGGTCTAGATATGGCATTTTGGTGCCATTTGAGTTCCACCAAAGTGGGATTTCCTTATCGAGCCAGCTGTCTTATCTTATCGGTGAGCAGACTTCGGGGGAGGGCTGTTCGGGCGTCCTGTGATCCTTATGGATCTCAGGGCGCTTCTTATTTGGGAGAAGGATTGCGGCCGGGTAGTCAGGGGAGAATCGTACGCCAGAGTTCCGGACTTCTTCGGACTTTATCTGCCGGAAATCATCTGCTCAGCACCGTTAGTGAAGGTCGGTATTTCTTCACTCTTTCCCGCGGATAAGCTGCGGTAGGCTGCGTCGAGAATGATCTGGTTCTGCCAGCCTTCCCGGCCAGGTACCGGAAATCCTTCGCGGCCGTCTACGGCAGCTGCGAAGCTGTCCACCTGCCTCGCGTACGCAAGGTGATTGGAAACGGTCTCTTCGCCGACAATTTGACCTTCGCGCCTCAATTCCAGCTTGATCGGATGTTCCACATTCAGCGCGTCATCGGCGCGCAGAACTCCGGCGTCTCCGACAATCTCAAGGGGCGTGCGATATTGGGCGCGAACGGAAACTAATACCGTCGCCAGTGTGCCACGCTTAAACTCCAGCGTCAGGACGGCCGCGGCCTCCACGTCGCCCGATTGTTCGTCCGGGTGACCGACAACACTCACGCGCAGTGGCTCATCTTGAAGGATATAGCGCAAAGCATCAATGCAATGGACGCCAACATCGGCGATGGGACCACCTCCCGAAATCGCCCGGTTGTAGAGCCAGGTTCGCGCGTGGCCTGAACCGGGATAGGAGAACTCGGCACGCGCAAATATCGGACGGCCGATTTCCCCAGCAGCGAGGCGTTCGCGAAATCTTGCTGTGCTTTCTTCAAAGCGAAAAACCTGGGCAACACCGAGGAGAACGCCGGCTGCGCGGGCCGCTTCCACCATCTGGCGGCATTGGTCCGCGTTCATCCCCATCGGTTTTTCGCACAGCACCGGCTTGCCGGCGCCGACTACGGTTAGAACGTCTGGAAGGTGGCAGGTATTCGGAGTGGTAACCAGAACAGCGTCCACTTCGGGGCAGCGGCTAAGTTCCTCGGTAGTGGCAAAGACATGCGGGATTCCGTACTGCGCCGCGGCTGCACGTGCCTTCGTTGTGTCTCGGCGCGATAGTGCGACCACTTTGCAATTCTGGGCGAGAGCGAAACCCGGCATCAGCCGGCGCACTGCGTGCAATCCGAAACCTGCAATGCCAAAGCGAATCATGTGAGTTTCACCAGTCGCAAGCAAGCATTCTACATTCGCGCCACGGTGTTCAGAGACGGTGGAGGAGGTCGGCAAGCAGAGCCGGATCGATATTGCCTCCGGTAATCACCGCTACGTTGGTATTCGTATCCGGTAATTCGTTCGCATGAAAAAGAAAAGCAGCAGGAGCTACGGCGCCGCTGGGCTCAGCGACAGTCTTGGGATTCGCGCTGAGAAGTCTCATGGCCTCGCGAATCTCATCCTCAGTCACGGTCACGATATCGTCCACATAAGCGCGGATGTGTTCGAAATTGATTGCCCCAACGCTCTGGGTGCGAAGACCATCGGCCAAGGTCTGCGAAACTTGCTTTGCTGGAGCTGAGACGATGTGTCCGGCCCGAAGGCTGGCTTGCGCGTCGGCGGCAAGTTCGGGCTCGACACCGATCACCTTTACTTCGGGATTGCTAAGCTTGATGGCAGCGGAGACGCCGCTTATTAGTCCACCTCCGCCAACCGGTACAAGCACAGTTTCGACGGTAGGCATTTGTTCGAGAATTTCAAGGCCCAACGTGCCCTGGCCGGCAATGATTTTTTCGTCATTGTAGGGGGGCACGACCACGTAGCCCTTCTCAGCGGCCAACTGTTCAGCGCGGAGGCGACGCTCTTCACTACCGGGGCCAACCGTGATGATCTCGGCTCCAAGCGCTGCCGTGGCTTCGAGCTTGTTCTTGGGAGCATTGTCCGGCATAACAATGATCGCCTTCACGCCAAGTGCCCGAGCGGCGTAAGCGACACCCTGCGCGTGATTGCCGCTGGAGTAGGCAATCACTCCCCGGCCGCGCTCTTTGTCGGCAAGGGATGCGACCTTGTTGTAAGCGCCGCGTAATTTGAAAGCACCGATCGGCTGTAAATTCTCGAGCTTGAGGAAGAGCTTGCGGGGAGTTGCCGGGCTCGTGAATTGCAACAAGGGAGTGCGGACGGCGACGCCACTGAGGAGGGTTTGAGCTGCGCGAATGTCCTGGAGAGAAACCATCGTAGCTATTCTACGGCCTTACCTCGTCCTCTTGCGGATATGTAACCTATAAGTTACAATTCCAGGAGGATGGAAATTCGCCGTTATCTCAGCGTATCGGGCAGAGACATTTTCGGCGAGTGGCTGGCGGGACTGAAAGACATTCGAACCCGGGCAAAGATCGTGGCCCGGATCGATCGGCTCACAGCTGGAAATTTTGGCGATTCCAAGGCACTTCGCGATGGTTTGTTTGAGCTGCGCGTTAATTGGGGACCGGGGTTTCGAGTTTATTATGCGCTCGTGGGTAAGGCTTGCGTCCTGCTGCTTTGTGGGGGAGACAAAAGCAAGCAATTATCCGACATCAAACGGGCGCTCGAACTCCTCAAAGATTACAAGGAGAGAACGCAATGAAACGCAGGGCGAGCATATCCCACGATGAAGCCACGATTCGTGAACTACGCGAGAATCCGGAGTTTGCGGCTGAATATCTCCGTGCTGCCTTGGAGGATGAGGATGAGCCGATCGTGCTGCTGATCGCTCTGCGCCGCATCGCCGAGGCCCGTGGCGGAATTGCCAAGGTAGCCAAGGCCGCAGGCATCGAACGCGAGAGCCTGTACCGAGCCTTGTCGGCTCGCGGAAACCCGCGGCTATCCACGCTGGTTGCTGTGACCAAGGCCGTGGGGTTAAGGCTTACCGTGGAGTCGGTGGGATAACACCGGCGCACATGAGTCTTCCTGGCCAGTTTTGCGGCCCGCGACTAAAGATTGAACGGGCCAAACAGCACATCGCCGATCTCCACTCAAGCATTTGTGCCTTCGCTACGACTGATTTTTGCAGTCTCGACGTCAACCAAGAGGTTGAGACTGGAAAGTACTGTCTTAAGGTCGCGGTAAAAGAACCCCTTCCGCATGAATTTGCTCTCATCATCGGCGATGCTGTTCACAACCTTAAAAGTGCGCTGGATATTACTGTCAACGAGGTTGTTTTTAGGCGGCTCAATCGGTACGACAAGCACACTGATTTCCGATTAGAGATACACGCGACGATCTTGAGAACGCCGTGAAAGGTGCAGTGTTAAACCGCGCCTCAGAGGATGTGGCTACTTTCATCGTAAAGGCGTACAAGGGAGGGAATGATGATCTTTGGGCTCTTCACGAGCTCAACATCCTCGACAAACACAGGCTATTGCTTCCGGTTATACAGGTGACGTCCATAGTTTGGGAACTATCCAAATCACTAACCGGGGGAAGGTGCTTCCACTCGTGTTGTTCGATAAGGGACTGCCGATGGAAGGTCGGGCAGTTCTTCAGTCGCTCACTCAACTAACAGAACTGGTTGGCGACATTGTGGATGGAATCGAAAAGCAACTCAAATCTCCACAATCACCGGCATAATCAGCGGGCGCCGCTGCGTCTGGCGCGAGATGTACCGCTTCAGGTCGGTCCGGATTTTCTCTTTGATCACGCCGTAGTCCGCCTTCTCCTCGGCGCTGGAGGAGTCGAGCGTCTCGATGACGATCTCTTTCATGCGTTCAGTTTCGATGGTTTCGCCGGGATTGAATCCGCGGGTCACAATCTCTGGAGTGGCTTCGACGCGTCCGGTGAGTTTGTTGATGGCAATTACCGGCATTACGAATCCGTCTTCGCTTAGATGACGGCGATCTTTGACGATGATGTCTTCGACCACGTCGGTGCGCGATCCGGAATCAATGCAGATGCGGCCCACATTGACGCGTCCAGCCTTGCGGGCGCCGAGCTCATCGATCTCGAGAATGTCTCCGGTTTCGATCAGCATCACCTTGCCAACCGCTCCAGTCATCGACCCAGCCATTTCCGCATGCAGCTTAAGCTGCCGGTACTCGCCATGGATGGGAACAAAATATTTTGGCCGCACCAGGTTGATGATGAGCTTGAGCTCGTCCTGGCTGGCGTGACCGCTGACGTGGATTGGTGGATAAGATCCGTCGTCATAGATGACGAACGCCTCCCGGCGGAACAGGTGATCCACTACGCGGTAAATGGCCTTTTCATTGCCCGGAATGATGCGTGAGGAAAGAACGACGGTATCGCCTTTTTCAATTTTCGCGTGCTTGTGGTTATCCACCGCCGCGCGGGACAGCGCTGACATCGGTTCGCCCTGCGTGCCGCTGATCAGGACGCACACTTTTTCCGGCGGAAAGTTTTTCATCTCGCCGGGGTGGATCAACATGCCCTCGGGAATCTGAATGTAACCGAGGTCTTCGGCGATCTCCGAAGAATTCTCCATCGAGCGCCCCAGGAAGCAGATCTTGCGGCCATGCTCGCGCGCCATATCTACGGTTAGCTTGATGCGATGAATTGAAGACGAGAAACAGGAGATGAAAAGGCGCCTCTGCGTGCGGGCAAACACCTCTTCAAACTTGCGATGGACGGCGCGTTCGCTCGGCGTGTAACCCTTGCGCTCGACGTTGGTGGAATCCTGCAATAGCAGCAGGACGCCCTCTTTTCCGTACTCGGCAAAGCCATGCAGGTCGAAAAGCCGATTGTCGGTGGGGGTCGGGTCGACCTTGAAATCGCCGGTGTGCAACACGACTCCGAGAGGCGTGTGAATCGCCAGGGCTACACAGTTGACCAGGCTGTGCGTCACCTGCAGCGGATGAATTGTGAATGGTCCAATCTTGAAGCGTTTTCCAGGTTCAATTTCGTTGAGGATAGCGTCATCGAGCAACTGATGTTCATCGAGCTTGTCTTCGACGTATGCCAGCGTGAACTCGGTGCCCCAGACAGGCACGTTCAATTCGCTGAGAACAAAAGGCAGGGCTCCAATGTGATCTTCGTGGCCGTGGGTAAGTACGATTCCGCGCACATACTTGCGATTTTCCAGGAGGTAAGAAATGTCGGGAACGACGATATCTACGCCCAGCAACTCGGCTTCAGGAAACATCAATCCGGCATCGACTACGATGATGTCGTCGCCATAGCGGATGGCCATGCAGTTCATACCGAACTCGCCCATCCCGCCTAGCGGAACTATATGCAATTTTCCAGTTGGCATTCGCAGATTGATGCTAGCACAGGGTAAGTCCGCGGCGATGTTAGTCCGGCTGATAAACTCGTCTTGATAGATGGCAGACGAAAAACAATCATGGATGCGACGGCGCGTGGAGGGCGCGATCCGCGGAGGCCTGACGCGCACCTACGACACGATCAAGGTCGATCCTGCACGTTTTCTGATGGAGTTGCGCGTGGCGCACCGATTGCCGCTCGGTACCTTTCAGGGTGTGTACACGCTGCCGGTGGAACGTCTCGACGATGTTGCCGCGTCGGTAATTCGAGGCGGCATGAAAATGGCAGCGGCGGAGGGTGCCGGCTTTGGTCTGGGCGGAATCCTTACGATCGTGCCGGATCTCGGGATCCTCTCGGCCATCACCATGCGCATGATACAGAAGTTAAGCCTGATTTACGGATTCGAATTGAATACCGACGAGGAAATCGCCAATCTTTGGATTGCGGCGGCGAGCGCTGCCGGCGTTGACATTGGACGCGAATTGCTGGAGAAAGAAGTGGTCAATCGATTTGTACCGCGCGTCATCCAGCGAATCGCCGCCCGGGCCAGCACAGAAGTGGTAGAGAAGTGGGCGGGACGTCTGATTCCGTTTACCAGTTCGATTATCGGATGCGCGCTGAACTACTACTTTGTGAGGGCGTGGGGCGAGCGAGCACAGGCGCATTTCCGCCAGAAGCATATGGAAGCGCGGGAACGGTTTGCGGAGGAACAGATTCTGTTACCGCCCGCAGCGTCCCGGACATTGCCGTCGTGAAGCGCGCTAAACCTAAGGGCCACTGAACGCGACAGCTACAGAAGGTCGTCCAGAACCAGCGTTTGGAAACCTTTAACGCGTCCAAAGACGACGTCGTTAGTGATCAATCCTGTAGCTTTTGAATGGACAGCGGTCGCGGCCTGTAGAGCGTCGGGAGTTTGCAGGTGATGGAGAGCGCGAATCCGAGCCGCTAGCTCGGCAATCTCCAGGTTCGGCGCTATCCAATCCAGATTGGGATACGTAGAGAGCAGGCCGTAAAGGTCGTCTGCCCGTTGTTCGTCGCCCTTACGATTCGGCAACACCAGCAGTTCCGTCATGGTTATTGTGGACGTGATCGCCTCAGATCTCGTCCGCTCAAGCCAGGAAAAAATGATTTCAGTGTACGCAACATACTTTGAATGGGCTTCTAAGTGGTAAATGAAGATACTGGTGTCCAGAGCGATTCGACGGTGACGCTCGAGAAAAATACGGAGCTTCTCTACTCCCAACTCTGGCGTTCCTTTTGCAGATAGTCTTTTGGATACTTGCCGCGAGCTAGGCCGCGAATCGCGGCCTGATAAGATTTGGGTTTTTGTAAGACCAGGACTTTTCCGCCCCGAACAACCACAAGAATCTTGTCGCCGGGTTTCAACCCCAACGCTTCACGAGCTTCGCGCGGGATCACGATCTGATTCTTCGCTGAAAGAGTAGCTTCCGCCATCGCTTTACATTATAGCATAAAGTAAAGCGGGTTATTTCGCGGCGACTCCAGTCTTTACCTTAGCCACTCTTCCAATTCAATCCCGCGTTCAGTCTTCTCATCCCGATATTTCACAATCACCGGCGTGTAGAGCGAGAGATTCCACTCGACGCCTTTATCTTTGGTGACGGCGCGGGAACCAGGAACGACCACAGCGCTCTCGGGGACTTCGAGCGGTTGCTCCGGTGTCGCTCGATAGATTTCGCCGCGCACCAGATCGTATAGCGGTGTGGATCGGGTCAGAATTGTGCCCGCGCCTAGCACTGCGCGAGCCCGCACCAGCGTGCCTTCATAGATGCCGCAGTTACCGCCTACCAGTACATCGTCTTCGACTATGACTGGGGCGGCGTTGACAGGTTCCAGTACGCCTCCAACTTGCGCCGCAGCACTCAGGTGCACGCGTTTGCCGATCTGGGCGCACGAACCGACCAGGGCATGCGAGTCGATCATGGTGCCTTCATCAACGTACGCGCCAACATTAATCCACATGGGAGGAGCGCAGATAACCGAGGGCGCAACGTAGGCACCTTCGCGAATGGACGACCCCCCAGGGATCAGACGAACACGATCATTCAGCGTCAAATGGCGGGCAGGGAAGGTATCCTTGTCCACGAATGAAAGCGTGCCGCCGCCGGACATTTCTTTCAGGTTGCCGAGACGAAAGCCGAGCAGGATACCTTGCTTCACCCAGGCATTGACCACCCAGCGTCCGGCGACTTTTTCAGCGGCGCGAATTTCACCGCGAGTCAGCGCGTCGCGGAATTCGGAAAAAATGCGAACTGCGTCGTCGCGATCCGCGATCGCATCGAGAGCGGACAGGCGTTCAATGTCTGACTTTAAAAGAGATAACGAATCTGACATAGGGGATAGGAGTCAAAAGCAATTGCCAGTAGCTGAAAGCTATACGCCAACTGCTAAGTGTTGCCCAGACCCCACACATTTGCACTCGCTGCGAATCAGAACCCCCGGAATCTGATGAGTCGCCTCGCGCGCTTCGAGCAGGCTTCCGTACGGTCCATGCCACCGTGAATGGCTGGGATCGTGCCCACTCGGGCGTCCTTTACCCGAACTGCACTGTCCACAAGATGCGCGGTGCAGCATCGATTTATGCGGACCCGCCGCCCAAGTTTCATATATATAAAATTCGGCGGCCGCGGCAGGCGGAGCCACGGCACGTGTAACCAATCCGGCATCGGTTGCGATCTTCTGGAGCTTCGATCGTGTATCGCGACGCATGGGGAGCAAAGGCAGGCGGTAGATCTCTTCGACTTTACCCATCATGGCGAGAACCGCTTTTACGGGCAGCGGACTCGACTCGATAAAATTGGCCTGCATCAACGAAAAGTATTTTCGATGGATGGCGCGCGCCGTCTGCCAATCGTTGTTGAGAGCGGCTTGCGTCATCTCCGTCATCTCGCGCGGAATTTCGTTGGACGCGACTGAGATGATCCCGACCCCGCCGAGTGCGATCACGGGTAAAGTGATGGCGTCGTCTCCGGAGAACACACCAAAGCTTTCCGGCACCGAGTTCAGCACCTCCGCGATCTGCGTCATATTGCCGCTGGCTTCCTTTACACCGGCGATATTTGGAACTTCACACAGCCGCGCCACGGTCGCGGGCTCGATGTTGGCGCTGGTTCGTCCCGGAACGTTGTAGAGAATAATCGGCTTGTCGACCGCTTCTGCAATCGCACGGAAATGCTGGTATTGGCCCTCTTGCGTCGGCTTGTTGTAGTACGGGGAAGCGGTGAGGATAGCGTTGACGCCGGGCCGGGCCGCCACTTCTCTCGCTTTGGAGATAGCTTCCTGGGTCGAATTCGAAGTGGCGCCAGCAACGACGGGGACGCGTCCGGCGACGACTTCGATAGTGATGTCAATGACGTGCAGCCACTCATCGTGGGTGAGCGTGGGAGTTTCTCCCGTGGTGCCGCAGGGTACGAGAAAGTCAATGCCCGATTCCACCTGCCATGCGACCAGACTGCGCAAGGCGTTTTCGTCGACAGCGCCGTCCTGGGAGAACGGTGTGACTAAAGCGGTGCCACATCCTCGCAGTTGCATGTCTTAAGGATAACTCTTCTTAAACCTGCGTGCATTGGGTTGACGTTCGAGGCGTGAGTGGGAGACACTTCTGAGAAATTGCGGTCGAGCTAGAGCTCGCGCCAGACGCTGCGGAAATCGAAAAAGCCTGCCTTGCCGTTTAGCCATTCAGCCGCGCGCACTGCACCCTCTGCATATCCTTGCCGTGATTTGGCATCATGGCACAAGTAAATTCGATCGCCGGTGGAATTGAAAATCAGTTCGTGCATACCAACCGCATCTCCTTCGCGGAAGGACGTGATCTCAATCTCCTGGCCTCCTGAATCGCGCACGATCTCCCGGATAGTGATCGCGGTCCCCGAAGGAGCGTCTTTTTTTTGCTCGTGATGACGTTCGAAAATCTGCCCAGAATAATCGTATTTCAGGGCCGCTCCGGCGGTTGCGGCAATCTCAAAGAACAGGTTTACGCCGATCGAAAAATTAGCTCCATAAAGAAAGCCAGTCTTCGCTGAAAGCACCATTTCGCGCAATCGGGGCGCCTGGTCGTACCATCCGGTGGTTCCCACCACGAGATTCTTTTTCGCATGGATGCAAGCTTCGGCATTAGCGACAACTGCCGTTGGCGAGGTGAAGTCAATCACAACGTCAATCGCAACAAGTAAATCAGGCGTAAGCCCGCAGGCATTGGTGTTTTCAGTGCTCGAAAGAATGCGGATATGATGCCGCCGCGCTCGCGCCACTTCTGCTACCAGCGATCCTGTCTTGCCGCGACCGAGGATTAGAAGGTTCATGTTTATGCAAACACTTCCGAATCGACCTCGGCAAAAAACGCGCGGTGCAGTCGCCGGACTACTTCGGCCGCATCGTCTTCTTCAATCACGAATGTCAGGTTGATTTCGGAAGCTCCTTGCGAGATCATGCGAATCTTCACATCTTCAAGGATGCCGAAAACCTTGGCGGCGATTCCAGGCGTATCCCGCAAATTTTCGCCCACTAAGCAGACGATCGCCTTCCGTCCTTCATATTTTACGTCTGCAAGCTTTGCCAAATCGGCAGCCAGCGCCGGGATGGATTCGTTAGTCTCCGCTGTCACCGAAACGCTGACCTCGGACGTCGAGACTACGTCCACGGCTACATTATGGCGATCAAATGCTTCAAATATGGATTTCAGATATCCATGCACCAACAGGCGCCGTGGCGAGGCTACCTCGACCAGAGTGATCTTTTTCTTGAGGGCGATGGCTTTGAAGATATTGACGCAACGCGGCGCACGAGCCGTAATCTTTGTCCCTTCGCAGGTCGGATTCAACGAATTTAGAACATAAACGGGGATATTCTGCTGCACCGCAGGCAGCACGGTTGCTGGATGCAGAACCTTGGCGCCGAAGTATGCCAGCTCGGCGGCTTCATCAAAACTGATGACTTTAATACGACGTGCCTCCGGACAGAGCCGGGGGTCGGTGGTCATCATGCCATCAACGTCGGTCCAGATCTCGATCCGCTCGGCCTTCAGCCCTGCGCCAAAAATAGCGGCGGAGAAATCCGATCCACCGCGACCTATAGTGGTAGTGATGCCACCGCGATTGGACCCGATAAATCCGCCCATTACCGGAACCTTGCCGGCCTCAAGCAGAGGCTGGACCTTCTTGCGCAAGCGATCGTTGGTCTCATCGAATTGAGGAACCGCGCGCGTATAGCTGCTATCGGTCAGCAGACACTGCCGAGAATCTACATGCGCGGCCGGCAATCCCCGTGCAGTGAACGCGGCGGCGACGATTTTACTGGACAGCATCTCGCCGTAAGACGCCACATTGTCGTATGTGCGGGGGGTGATTTCACCGACCGCGCCAATGCCCCGCAGCAATTCGTCTAAATCCTCGAAGTCCGCGCCCAGGTCCCCGTGGAATTCGGTGAACAGAGCGGTGCCAAGCAATTCTCCAGCGGTTTCGTAGTGACGTTCGCGCAAAGCGCGCGCCATTTTGAGAGCCGTCTTGCGATCGCCGCCCCCGGCAGCCTTTCCCATCGCAAGCAGGGAATCGGTGACCTTGGCCATGGCACTGACCACAACTACGGGACGATCTGCTAGTCGCCCCTGAACGATGTGCGCCACCCGGTCAATCGCTTTTGCATCTTGTACGGAAGTCCCACCGAATTTCATGACAATCATGGGCGGGGGATCTCCATGACGAACGTAGAAAAGACAAACGCGGAAAACCTACCACTGAGGCACTGAGCCGCGGAGAAAGATTTGAGCAAGGAATCGGGTTCGTGTCTATCGCTGGCGGAGGGATGCGCGCACTTTGTCAAACGCGGAGCGGCACAGGCATAATTCGGTTTTACTCCGTTTCTTCGTGCCTCCGTGGTAGATTTTCTCCTCAACCGAGGTACCCCTTCGCCTTGAGAAGCTCGGCATTGAGCAGTGCCGCGCCGGCCGCGCCGCGGATAGTATTGTGCGAAAGGACCGTAAACTTCCAATCCAGAACGTTGCACTTACGCAAGCGTCCGACAGCCGTCGTCATTCCTCCGCCTAGATCAACGTCGAAGCGTGGTTGCGGACGATCCGGAGCGGTCAGATACATTACAGGTTGCTGGGGTGCGCTGGGCAGGCGCAGTTGCTGCGGCTCGGCGCGAAAATCATTCCAGGCGGCGACGATCTCCTCAGCTGTCGCCTTCTTTTTGAGCCGGATCGCTACCGATTCGGTATGGCCGTCCTCCACCGCAACGCGATTGCATTGCGCGCTCATGGCAAACGGAGCAGGATCAATGCGCGCACCATTCAGCGTCCCTAACAGCTTTTGCGTCTCCTCTTCCATCTTTTCTTCTTCCTTGGGGATGTAAGGGATGACGTTTCCAAGAATGTCGATCGAGGGGACGCCGGGATATCCGGCGCCGCTGATCGCTTGCATGGTCACCGCCATTACAGTTTCCAAAGCAAACGCGCGATGCAATGGCGCCAGCGCCAGAACCAGACCGATGGCCGAACAATTGGGATTGGTCACAGCAAAGCCGCCCGACTTGCGTCGCCACGATTGCGTTTCAACAAGTTGGATATGATCGCCATTGACTTCAGGAATGACCAGCGGAACGTCGGACTGCATGCGCAACGCGCTCGAATTGGATACAAGCGCACACCCCGCAGAGGCAAACTGCGGTTCCATTTCGCGGGCAATCGACGCATCAAGGGCGGCAAAAATGATTTTTGGGGCGCCTTCGGGCTTGGCGGGCGCAACCGTCATCTTGGCGACATTCGCAGGAATAGCAGTCTTCAATCGCCAGCGCGCAGCTTCTGCATATGGTCGGCCTTCAGAACGATCGGAGGCCGCAAGCCACGCAACCTCGAACCACGGATGATGCTCCAGCATCTGGATAAAGCGCTGGCCAACGATGCCGGTGGCACCGAGAATTCCTACTGAAAGTTTGGTGGACATGTAAGTGTTGATTTTATACCAGCGAAATTTCAGCGGGGAATGACGTCATGGGCACCAAAGAAACCGAAGTATCTCCTAAAGGCGTGTTCGAGCTATGTTCGGCCGTGGCCGAGCTCTTGGGGGAACGAATATTCGTTCAGGGGACCGAATTTGCGCTTTTCGGCGTAAATTCGCCAACGCCGCCAGACGATACGCAAACTGGCCATTACCGGGATCGAGAGATAGACGCCGAGTATCCCCGCGATTTCTCCACCCGCGAGAATGCCGAATAAGGCCGCCAGCGGGTGTAACTCCACGCTGCTTCCCATGATTCGAGGAGAAATTACGTAGTCCTGGATCAGCCTCCAAACGCACAAAAACACGAGGAGGAGAGCCCAGTGCGAGTATCCCGACAGAACCGCGACGAGCATCATCGCGGCACCAGCCATCAGCGGCCCCGCAAGGGGAACGAACTCCAGAGCGCCTCCCGCCGTGCCAAGCATCAACGCGTAGGGAACACGCATCGCACCCAAAAATGATGAATACGCGAGGAACGAAAGCGCAGCCAAGGTCAACTGCGCGCGAATGAACTGGGCGAGCATCTGATTGAGATCCTGAAGCACATCCTGCAGAAACTCACGCTGGCTTCGCGATGGAACCAACCCCACCAGCACCTCGTGAAAGCTACCGCCGTCACGCAAGAAAAAAATCGCCAGAATCGGCACCAAAAAGAGGAGCCAGACTTGCTGTGCCGCCTCGGCTACACGCACCCCGGTCCGCTGGGCCAGACTGAATAGTTCTTCGCGGCGACTGAATAAGAAATTCTTGATTCGGCTTTGGGTATCTTCGCTCCAGCCATGCTCTTTTCCGAATCGTGAAGTAAGCTGGCCAATCTGCCCAGAAAATTGGCCGGTGCTGGCTTTATCGATTAATCCTGGCAACGAATTTCCCAAGCGAGCGCTTTGGCGGACAATCCTCGGTCCCACAAGAAACCCGAAAACTGCCAGCGCAACCACCAGGAGGATATAAATGATAGTGATCGACCAAACGCGGCTGCGGACCAGTTTCTCCAACCGTTCCACGGCGGGATTAATGAGGTAAGCAAAAAAAATGGCGAACAGGAAGAGGATCAATGTCCGGCGTGCGGCGTAAAGAAAACCCAAGCCTACGGCGAACAGAAAAGCCGTGAGCAGAACGCGCGATGTACGTGAATCAAAAAGCGACAAGAGCTATCTCAACCGGTCCGGTCCCAAGCGTTATTAACTGTATCGTACGGCCTAAGTGGATATCTATAGTAGTGCCAAGAGTGGATGACCATCGGCGCGATGCACGGCTCGCTCCGCTACTCGCGGAGCACCTCTGTATTTTCTCCGACCACTAGCATTCGCATGACTTTAAATTGATCGTCGAGCCAGAGATACCACATCCCTGAATCATTTTTCAGCTCCAGTTTGATCAAGTCTTGCGGGCCATTCTTGAGGCTTACCTTTTCCCGTCCCATGTACTCTACGCTGAGTGCAGCCGAAGAGTGTTGATGCGGATTCATCGTTCCGAACTGAGCGCGCTCTTTCAATGGACACTGCGGCTGACCTTTGTCCTGCTTACAGGATGCCAAGAACAACCAAGCGAGCACCTCACGATGGACGAAGAAGTAGTCGTCCACGATACTGGTCGATAACGGAAGCAGGTAGGGCTGCTCGTGTTCCTTCTCCAACGGACCCGTCTTCCATTTTTCCGTCAGAAAGTCATCGTTTGGAACCACTACCGACTGCGCGCTTCCGGGGCTTAGTTCTTTCCATTCGTAGCGCCGGATTTCGCCTTTGGACGTGAGTTGCATCTCAGAGGTCTGCACAGCCTTGACCGGAGCATTCTCCGTCTTGAACTCAGAATTGATAACGCTGCCGCTGCTGGTCTGATAGATGGAAAATGTCTCGGTTCCAACACGGTGGCCGTTCTGGAATATCCCGAAGGAACCAGCGTCGACCTGCTTACCCTCGTGTTCCTTTTCTTTCTCTGCCGGAACGGGGGCAGCCGAAGCCGCAGTCGTAACACAGCAGACTACAGTCATCATGAAAGCGAGCAGACGATAAGACCACTTCACTGTGATTCTCCTGTCCCGAGACCTGTCGGATCGACACGTGATAAGCCTCGCTCCGGGTCTTCCGGATTTACCCCAGGGTTTACTCTAAGTTCCAATGCATCCTCGATCTCGGCGCAAATGGAAGCCAACTGTTTATCCTTTGTATCAATTACAAGGCTTGCCTGACGATAGCAGGGAAGGCGCTCCGCGTAGAGTTTGGCAAACTGTTCCTGATTCCCTCGCAACGGCCGCTCGACGCCATCCGTGAGGCTACGCTGCCATAGTTCGGACGCAGGCGCTTCCAAGAAAACTGATGGCCACTGCCGAAGCAATTCGCGGTTGATTTCTTGTATGAAGGCTCCGCCGCCGAGAGCGATCACGCGGTTGCCGTGCGGCGCCTCAGCCAGCAAATCGCGAAGGGCATTTGTTTCGGCAAGCCGAAATCCAGTCTCCCCTCGTGCCTTGAAAATCTCGGGGATGATTTGCCGCTCACGGGTCTCAATTAGGAAATCCAGATCTAAAAACTCCCAACACAGCCGGCGGGCAAGTTCCTGCCCGACCGTGCTTTTGCCAGAAGCCATGAATCCCACAAGAAACACTGCGCGCGGCTCCATGGCGCTCCACGGAACGAGAAGGGCTAAGTTTGCCCAGCCCGAACCTATTCACTCCCGTTGATTTCCCTAATTCTAGGTAGCTCGATTCAGCGTAACTTGAGGCGGATTTTACCACTGAAAGAGCGCAGAACCACCTCCGATGACGCCTTGCCAGCCGTACCAAAGAAGGAACGTCCTACCTCCGGCGAAAATCTGGAGTGTTGAGACTTGAGGGGAAAATCGTGCTGCACCCGGCCCAGCACCGAATGCGCTCTGAAATCGGCGGACACATCCTCGGGCACGAGCGCCTCGATATCGCCGCTGTGGGTAGTGAACTTGTAATCCCCGCCGGAGCCGAAATCACCATCGTAGAAAATCTTTCCGCTACCAGAACTTGCTTGAACCAAGGGTCCAGTGACCGATTTCAAATGCACGTCACCACTGATGGAGGCGATTTCAACGTGTCCGTTACTAATATCGGTTAGTGTAATCGGCCCGCGCATGGTCTGGACATGAACATGACCATTTTTCACATTGCGAACATTTACGACCGCATCCGCACCTTCAAGAGTCAGGTCTCCCTGTAAACGTTCTGCCGAAAGCGGGCCTGTCGAGGAACGCAGGTTGAGCGTGGCATCGGGTGGAATCAGCAGTTCATAGTCCACCTGGCCGGTTTGCTGATTCCCGCCAGATAGTATGTGGGACGCAATATCAACCCGGTTGCCATTTTGCTCCTGATCGACTTCTACCTTGTCGGACTTGAGCGTCGCCGTCACGACGACTTCATTGTCGCTGCCGGGCCTGACCGAGATCGCCCCGTACTGCGTATCCACCGAAATATTGGAGTGCGGACCTACCGTAAACCGGTACTCCTTCTTGGTCTCGGCGAAGGCTGTCGCCGACAGACAGGTTGCCAGAACCAGAGTTGCCACGGTGGTCTGCTGAAGATTCATTTGCTGAAGACACATCATAAAAACACAGCCCCTGCGGCCAGGAACACCGGTCCGCTCTTCCCCTATTTGAACGATCTATTGAATACGGTCCAATGCAATTTGAAACAAGAGCGCTTTTTGCTGATAAGCATCCATCAAATGCTGCCGGGCGTCCATATCTCCCGGGTACTGATTTACATAAGCCTGCGTTTCACGAATGTCGTTATTCACTGCCTGCAATTGATTTTCATAGGTGGCCCGAGTCCTAGGGCCAAGCGTGGAAACTACGCTCAGAAATTGCTGATCATCCGCGCTCGGCGGTGGTTGCACCTCACGAGTCGCTGTAACCACAGGATTCGCGTCCCGGTTATCGGTGGCTGGCTTCGCCGCTGGGCGTGGAGTGTGGGCAGGAGCTTCCGGAACAACAGCTACAGTCGGCGCAACGGGAGAAGGCACGTTAGCCGGAGAGGGCGCCGCAACTGCTGGAGTCGATTGTTGGGCTACCTGCGCAGTTGGCCTGTGACTCACAACATACGAGCCCGCCGCCAGCAAAGCCGCTGCGACTGGCGCCAACAACCATCCGTTCCACCGCCGCCGCGAAGGAGATGTGACAAGTATGGGACGGCCAGGATTGGCTTCCGGTTCGCGAATCAGCCCTTCGGCGCGCAGTTCCGCCGCGATCCGTACCCAAACTCGGGGCGCAGGTTCTTCAGTTTCGGCTAGTTCCCGGGCTTCGCTCGTGATCAGCTTCAAGTCCGACACCAGGTCCGAGCAATCCGGGCAAGACTTCAAGTGCTTCTCAAAGTCAGTCTGAAAGACACGATCCGGAGCATCGTCGAGGATCTCCGGCAGAATTCGCTGTACATCGGAACAGGTCATAGCCAACTCTCTCCCCAGTAACGCAACTTCCGGTTATCCAGTCTTGGCCTTTTCGGCTCTCATGAACTTCAAAAAATCCCGCAGCTTCAATCGCGCTTTGTGCAACTGCGACTTGCTGTTGCCAATCGAGCACCCCACCATCTGGGCAATTTCGTTATGCTCAAACCCTTCAACATCGTGCAACACAAAAACCGTTCTGTAGCCCGGCGGCAGCTTGTCAATCGCCCGCTGCAACTGCAATCGGTCGATCGAGCCTGTCAGCTTCAGATCCTTGGTACCAAATTCTTTTCGCGGAGCCTCGTCGTCCGATTCCAGCGTCTCTTCCAGGGAAACCACAGGCAATCCTTTTTTGCGTAATTGCATCAGGACGACATTGACCGTCATACGATGCAGCCAGGTCGAGAACGCTGACTCGCCCCGAAAGGTACCGATCTTGCGGAATAGTTGAAGAAATGCTTCCTGGGCCAGATCTTCGGCCTGCGCGGGATTGGAGACCATACGCAAACATAGCGAATACACACGGCGCTTATGCAGTTGATACAAGACCTCAAATGCAGCCTCGTTCCCCTGCTTCGCCTGCTCAATTGCCTCTGCTTCGGTGGCGCGCTGCTTCTGGTCGGTCAAGTCACCTTTTCCGGCCGCTACTGCTTCAGATGCGGCTTCAAACTCTTTTCGTTGTACAAATTTGCCGAGGAGTTCTCGACCGTTCCTAATTCGCCAGCATACCAAAAATGGTAGGTTGCCGGATGACCTGTGCAACCAAACTGCCTGCCTAAATTGCTACCAAAGTTACGTTAGTAACGCCCGGATAAGCCGTCTCTAATGCTCTAACCGCCTTTCTACCCAAGGCTGAACTCTCGGTCAAAAAAAGGGCTTCACCCACATCCTGTAGCATCTCAGATGCTTGCGAAGGGAGATGTGGCACGCCCCGTCTCTATGGTAATTCGTAGTTATCCCTTGGCCGTAATTGTCTCTAACCCGTGCCCGTGTGGTCCAAGCTCCCGCTGCCGCAGCAGGAACGCGAACAATACTCCCAAGAAGCCGAGAATCGAAAAGATCCACATTCCTGTTCTGTATCCCGCTGGATTCTCGGCGCTGGCGTGACTGTTGTCGTTCGCCCATCCTATTAGAAGATTGAACCCGGCCAGCCCGATGTTCTGGATCATGGTCATAAGCCCGTAAGCCGTTCCCAACTTGGATTGTTCCACGATGTAGGCGACAGAAGGCCACATTACTGCTGGGATCAGAGAAAAAGCGACCCCCATCATGGCCATAGGAACGTACAGGCTGACGTGCGTATACCCCATCATGAGGTAGACCGGGATCAGCAGAAGCGAGCCCAGCATCATCAGGAGCGCTCGTTTGCCAATCTTGTCCGCGAACAGCCCGAAAGCCGGCGTGCCGAACATGGTGAAGGCAGTCAGAATGCTGACGAGGAATCCTCCAAGTTCGCGGCTCGTTCCGTGCGCCTCCATGAAAAACTTGATGGCGAACGTCTCAAAGGGAAAAATGGCCGAATAGAACACAATGCAGAGGGCGACAATATACCAGTACGACACCCCAAATTTGTAGACATCGCTGAAGACGACTTTGTCCGTAGATCCCGCTTGGCTGAGAGCATAACGCTTCTCCGAGTGCGCCTCCATGATCCAGTAAGCGATGGCCCCGGTTACGCAGAACGTGCCAAAACCCACCGAGATCAACAACGGCGAACGCCAGTTGCTGTAGGCGAACCGGGCCCAGGTAGGCGAATTTTGTGCAAGCCAGGAGCCGAGGCGCGCGATCATCAGATTGATGCCGAAAGCAAAACTCAATTCCTTCCCGCGGAACCATTTGGCAGTCGCCGTGGTAACCGCCACAATCAGCGACTCCGCGCCGAGGCCAAAAATGAGTCTTCCGGCTGCCATCAGCGCCAGCTTGCCGGAAAGCGCGGTCACTATCGAGCCGATAAAACAGATCATGCCGAAGATGAAGAGCGCCTTGCGAGTCCCAATGCGGTCGACGATATAACCGCCGATCACCACCATGAAAACGTTTGGGATGCTGTAAATCGCCTGCAAGAGTCCGATGTTCGAATCGGAAAACCCCAGTTGTTTCGAGAGCAGGTCGGCGATGGGAGCTATGCAGTCATAAACGTAATAGTTCCCAAACATCGTAAGACTGATAACGATCAAAACCATCCAGCGGAAGAAGCGGGACGGTTCAGGGCGTACTGAACCAACCGGGGAGGAGTCAACCATCGTGGCACCAATCCTTAGTTGTCGATCCTTAGTATGGGCGCTCTTTGCACCCGCACTGCATTTGTGGAGAAATCAACGGACGAAGATAGCAGATTGCCATCCCGGTTGCCGAAAAATGAACATCCACTTAGAAATCCGGACGTAAAACAGCTTGATTGACAAGGGCGATCGTGTTGACAAGAACCAGAAAGACGGCTCGTCTGGGCGCGCAAACTCCACATGATCAACGCAAAAGAAGAGCTCTCAGTCGCGGACGAAAGGTCCGCGACCGAGAGCCTTTAAAGCTGAAAGCTGATGGCTGAAAGCTGTCCTACAGTTTTTCCGTCTTGCCACCGTACTTCACTTCGCCATTCTTGTCGTTCTGACGCGTGACATCGTCATTGGTATAACTGTGATTCGCTTTCCTGGTGCCCTTTGCCTGATTTGCCGTGAGCGCCGCATCCGATGTGTGCTCGCTTCCAGTGAAATACATCCAACCGGCGCGGGCTTCCTGGCGTGTACCCTTTTCTTGAGCCGGACCTTCCTGCATCGGGTGTTCCATCATGTGGTGCATCACCCGACCGTCGCGTCCAATGGCCTCAGGCCGTAATCGAATTTCAGACGAGGTAAGCGGAGCGTCGCCACCCTGATACCAAACGGGCACAGTGAAAACTGAACTCGTCGAACCCTGAATTTCCGATAGAGTCGAGTTGGTCGCACCGGCGATTAATCCCGTGGTCGCGTTGCTCGCGCCGACTGGGTTGGGTGAGAATGTTTGAAAAGTTATCTCGGGCGTTACCAGAAGCGGGACAAACGGGCCGTAAGCGGGAAGAGGATATGGTTGCTGCCCGAACGCCGCTACCGCCATCGAAGCTACCGCAATCAGAACCAAATAGGGTCGCATATTGCCCTCCACAGGGACTAATACCTACCCGGTCTGAATGCAGTTTGTTGGCCAGTCGCCGCCCAATGGAATATGAGCACAATGTTCTGAGATTTAACGCGCTCTCGGCTACTGGATAGAAGTTCCTGCTGGAGGCAGCGCCAGGATTGGTGAAAACCGCTGCGCACAACCTGCAACCGATTGGCGTAGCCGCCTTTCTCAATTCCCTATGTATCGGGCGTATAAGCCGCGTGCGATGGCCGTGTCGGTCGTGCCTTTGATGATCGCCCTGCCGTCGGGAAACAGCGTCATTTCGTATGGCTCGCGCCAGAACTTCAACACATATTCGTTATGGCGAACGTTACCTAGCGGCTTAAGTCGTGTACTCAGTTCTGAGAAGTCCACCGGTCGTTGCCGCTCGTGAATCTGCACAGAATTCCTGCCGCATAGAGTAATGTGCGGACGGCCTTCACCTGCAAGATGAACAAAGTCCCGCGAGCAGGCGCGGCATCCTGTTCGCTGACGAATCGTCGCCAGGTCCGCTCTCTCGTTGCTCCAGACGTCCCACGAAAGTAGCGTCCGACGCATCTTCGAACGTGCACCCACCAGAAACTTCAATGCTTCGCTAGCCGCAATAGAAGCCACCAAATTCACGGCCGAATTCAAAATGCCCGCCGTCTCACAGGTCTCTATGCTCCCGCCTGGGGATTCTGGAAAGATGCAAGCGAGGCAAGCCGTTTCGCCAGGCAGGATGTTCATGGTTACGGTGTAGCTTCCGACAGCGGCGGCATAAATCCAAGCGACTGAGTTCTTAATTGCGTAGTCGTTAATCAGGTAGCGGGTTTCGAAATTATCGGTGCCGTCGAGGATCAGGTCGAAGCCGTCGAGCAGGGAATCGATATTTGCCGGAACCAGATCAGCAACATGAGATTCGACGTTGACCTGCGAATTGAAACGCGCGATTTGCCGCGCGGCCGCAATCGCTTTTGGCACAGATTCGCGTGCGTCGTTCTCGTCGAACAGCACTTGCCTTTGCAAATTGCTGGGCTCGACATAGTCGCGGTCAACGATACGAAGCGTCCCGATGCCCGATCGAGACAGCAGCGATGCCAAGGCCGAACCGGTAGCGCCGCACCCTACGATGACAACGCGGGCCTGCGATAACTTCTTCTGGCCATCGACTCCAATCTCTTTGAACAACACTTGCCGCGAGTAGCGATCGTCAATTTGCATTTCCAGGCAATAACCTTAGCGATTACCTTTCCGGAGCTTTCAAACCAGTATTATAGGTGCCGGCTGTCAAACTTTTATTTTGCGAGCAACGTGTGCCGTTTAGCGGTTCATCGAACCCGAAAGATTTGCATGGTTGACAGGCCTGAATTTCGGGACGAAGTCTCACGGCTACGTTGCGGCGTTCGGGTTTTGCTGACATTTCTGCTCGCAGCAGGGCTGGCTAACCAGATCTGCTGGGCGGTCGGCTCGCCAGACGGCCAACAAACCACAGAACCGCCGTCTCACTTTGGGGATACGTTCGGTGCCATCGCGCCCTACTTGGGATTAACCATCGATCAAGTAGAGTTGCCCGGGGTCCTGCCGGACGATGCGGCGTCGCTACTCTCTGCCACGCCGCTTAAGATCGGCCAGCCTCTCACTCGCGACATGCTGCACGACGCCATGCAGGCTCTTTTCGCTACAGGCAGGTTTTCCGATATCCAGGCGGAAGCTGATCGCACTGATACTGCTGGCGTCCGGCTGCGTTTCTTGACTACAGCTAATTTTTTCGTGGGGATGGTAACGACAGTGGGTGTGTCCGCCAATCCTTCTGCGAACCAGGTGGTAAGCGCCAGCCGCCTGCAACTCGGGGAACTTTATACGAAGGAGAAACTCGATCGCGCTCTTACCGGCATCCAACGAATGATGGAGGAAAACGGCTTCCACAAGTCGAAGACGACAGCGGCTGAACAACGCGACGAGGCGCAACATCAGGTTAACTTAACCTTCCATGTAGTCACTGGGCCGCGAGCTGTGGTTGGCGAGATCACACTGGAAGGCGATGCTGGCTATACCATCGCGCAAATCAGAGAGATCGCCAAGTTGCACGCAGGCGAACCTGTTATATCGAGCCACATAACGCGTGCCCTGCAACGAATCCGCGCTCGCTATCAGAAGCAAGACCGCCTACTCGCCCAGGTCTCCATCTCGAATCGAACCTATCGTTCCGATCGGAACGCGGTGGATTACATCCTAAAAGTGGATCGTGGTCCAGTGGTGGAGATCGCCGCCGATGGCTTTAAGCTCAGCCAGCATGCACTAAAGAGACTGGTCCCAATCTATGAAGAAGGGGCTGTCGACGATGATTTGCTGAACGAAGGCCGACGCAATATTCAGAACCACCTCCAAACGCTTGGATACTTTGAGGCCTCGGTGAGCGTGAGCCAGCGCAACGCGTCGAATGGCAAGAATGTCCAGGTGGTATACGCCATAAATCCTGGAGACCGCCACAAGTTATCGGCGATTCGCATTTCCGGCAATCGTTTTTTTTCTGACGACTTGATACGCTCGCATATGCAGGACCGGGCCGCCGGTCGCCTCTTCAGTCACGGCCTTTACAGTGACGTGCTGCTCGAAGAGGATGTGCGGAATATTCAGGACCTGTATCGGGCGAGTGGCTACCGGCAGGCGAAAGTCACCAGCAAATTATTAAGCAAGTACCAGGGTGACCCTTCGAAGTTGGCAATCGAGATACAGGTCAACGAGGGCCCGCAAACGCGCGTCGCATGGGTCCGAATCGAGGGGAGTTATACCCTTCCACAGGAGCAGTTGCCTGAAATCCAGACTGCCGAAGGGCAGGGGTTTGACGAATCGAGCCTGGCGGATGATCGCGACACGATTCTGGGAAAGTATTTCGATAGCGGGTTTCCCAATGCCTCTGTCGACGTGTCGTATGTCCCGGTTCCCTTGGCGGACAACCTGCCGCGCGTTGGAGTGACCTTTTTGATTCGCGAAGGCGAGCAATTCTTTGTCAATCAGCTTTTTCTCGATGGCCTCCACTTCACGCGTTTTGGAGTGGCGCGCCGCGAAATAAAAGTGCAGCCGGGCGCGCCTCTCAGCCAGCACGACATGTTGGAGAGCCAGCGCCGTCTTTACGACCTCGGCCTCTTCAAGCAGGTGGATACGGCTATCCAGAACCCCGACGGCACCGAGTCGCGAAAGAACGTATTGGTCACTGCGCGCGAGGCGGATCGCTACACCTTCGATTACGGAGTCGGTATCGAGTTCCAGACGGGGCAACCAGGGACGGGAACAAATCAACCGCTCGGAGACACCGGTGTGAGCCCCAGAGTGTCGTTCGGCGTTAGCCGAATCAACGTCGGTGGCCGTCATCAGACCCTCAGCATGAAAACCAACGTCGGGCGCCTACAGCAGAGAGGACTCATCAGCTTTGATGTCCCCAAACTATTGAACCGGGACAACCTTCGTTTCACCGCCACCGCCCTTTACGACAACACTCTGGACGTGACCACCTTTACCTCGAAACGTCTGGAAGGAACCTTGCAAATCCTGCAAGTGCTATACAAAAAGCAAGATCGTGAACTGACCACGTTCGCTTACCGGTTCAGTTACCGCCGCGTGGAAGCCAGCAATATCGAGGTCACCAGCAACCTTATTCCCCTCCTCTCCAAGCCAACCCGGGTAGGAACGCCTAATTTCCTTTACATTCGCAATCGACGCGATAATGATTTGGAAAGCACTCGGGGCAACTACACCACAATCGAAGGGGGCGTTGCCTCCAGCTACTTTGGCTCTGAAGCCGATTTCAGCCGGCTTTTGATGAAGAACTCCAGCTATCACACATTCTTCCGCAATCACTACACAGGGAAAGGGTTTGTCTTCGCCCGCTCCACGACTGTAGGAATTGAGAATCCTTTCGGAAATACGGTGGTTCTGGATCCGTCACAAACAGCTACGTCCGACGAGACCCTTGTCCCACTGCCCGAGCGTTTTTTCAGTGGTGGAGGCAACTCCCATCGCGGCTTCGGGTTAAATCAGGCAGGACCGCGCGATCCATTCACCGGCTTTCCCGTGGGAGGCAGCGCTGTATTTCTCAACAGTCTGGAGATGCGTTTTCCCAACGTAACCGTGCCTTACCTCAACGACAGTGTCGGCTTTACAATTTTTCACGATATGGGAAATGTTTTCGCGCGTCCCCAGGAAATGTTCCCCAGCCTGGCACACTTTTATCAACCCGACCATGAGAACTGTCTCCGGGAGGTCACGCATAAACTTTGTAATTACAACTATGCTTCGCACGCCATTGGCGTGGGGGTGCGTTATCAGACACCTATCGGGCCGCTGCGCTTCGACTTCGGATACAATCTAAATCCGCCGTATTTTCCCAGTTACTCCAACATCGTGACTAACACGGTTACCGGGCAGCAGAACGGTATATTCGGATATCAGAGGGCCGGCCGTTTTAACTTTTCATTCAGCGTTGGACAATCTTTCTGATGAAGCTTCGGCTTAACCAACTCGAAAAACATTGTGTTATCGCGCTGGCATTGAGTGCGACGCTTGCGGCTCTGGCGACTCTGGCAGTTGCAGGCCAGGTCGTTGATCGCGTGGTTACCAATGTCAATGGCCACGTGGTTTTGCAGAGCGATTGGGAGCAGGAGGTTGCTTTCGAGGCATTTTCGGATGGCCGGGATCCAGACTCATTCACTTCCGCGGAGCGCCAAGCAGCCCTGGATCGACTGATCGATCAGGAGTTGCTGCGGGAACAGGTTCGCCCATCCCAACCTGCTCCGGCCGAGCAGGTCGCTGCGCGGGTCGCCGAAGTTCGCAAACTTCACCCGGGGTGCACTGCCAACGAGGCTTGGCACGCCGCATTGGAACGATACGGGCTGACGCAGCGTTCATTAGAAAAGCGTCTAAGCGACGAGATCCAGCTGATGAAACTGGTCGAAGACCGTTTGCGGCCTTCGATTCAGATCGATCAGCGCGCAGTTGAGACTTATTACCACGAGCAATTACTCCCGGATCTGAAAAAGGCCGGCAGTAATGCCACTCCACTGACCGAAGTTTTTGGCCGAATCAAAGATTTGCTGGCCGAGAAAAAGATGAACGAACTACTGACTGGATGGCTGGCGAGTCTGCGTTCGGGAAGCCATATCGCAACTCCTGAGTCCAGTGGCGGAGAACAGAACCGTTGACCGATCCGGCATGGGAGCCAACGACCGACCCCTCTCCCGAACCGTCCGGTGAGACCACTCCTCAACGTCGCCGCATCCTTTGGAAACTGTTTCTATGGTTCTGCGTATTTAGCTCGATCGCATTCGCCGCGCTCGCCTGGTACGTCACCACCGATTCCTTTCAGCAATTGGTCCGCCGCAGAGTAGTCGCGTCGGTGGAGAAAATTGTCGGTGGGCGTGTCGAGCTCGGAGAACTGCACACCATCCCGTTCCGCTTGCGCGTGGACGCCCGTAACCTGACCATTCACGGTCGCGAAGCTATGGACGGAACTCCAAACGAAATCCCGTTCTTTCAGGTTGACCGCCTTCAGGCGGAATTGAAAATCATTTCTATCTTCAGCACGACTGTCGGATTGCATTCCCTTGTGCTCGAGCATCCCGTCGTTCATATCGTTGACTATCCCGATGGCACCACTAACGTTCCTACGCCACAAGCGAGTATCTCGTCCGATCGCGGGCCGGTGGAAGAACTGGTCTCGCTTTCGGTTTCGCACATCGCGGTGCAACGAGGCGAACTTCTTTGGCAGGACAAGAAAGTGCCCTTCGAGTTCGGCGTACGCGATTTAGCGTTGCTGTTGAACTACTCCTTGCTGCGGCGGCAATACGAAGCGCATATAGCCGTGGGAAGCGCCTCTACGCAGGTGCTGCAGTATCCGTCGTTTGTGTGGCAAGCCGACGTTTCTCTGATACTGGCTCGCGGACGCGCCGACATTAGCAAATTGACAGTATCCTCAGGGAAATCTGAAATTCACTTCACCGGCCACCTGCAGGACTTTCACAATCCCAAAGTAAGTGGCGATTTTAATGGTCACGCTGATCTCGGTGAGCTCGCATACTTGTCACGACAACCGGAGGTACACAAAGGCACGGCTCAGTTTGAAGGCAGAGGTTCGTGGACGCTACAGGATTTTTCAACACAGGGGACCGTGCAGGCCAAAGACATCGAATGGTCAAACGGCAGGCTGTCAATGCGGAATGGCCGCATTACGGCGGCGTTTACCGTCACTCCGGAGCGCGTCCGAATTTCTTCGATCAAGGCGAACCTGCTCGGCGGCGATCTGACAGGCGATGCCGATGTGACAAACTGGCAGATTTCGCTGGAACCGTCGCGTCCTCCAGTTCGAGGTCACGTCATCGGCCGCATTCCGCCCGGAAGCCTTCAGCATGGCTCGGTGAAGTTGCAATTGGCCGGCTTCCCACTGCCTCCGGCCCTGGAAATTTTGAGTTCCAAAAAACTTCCCCTCGACCGGCTTAATCTCGCGGGGAGCACCAGCGGCAATATTGAAATGCTGTGGGTGGGCTCGATCCACGATGCGGAAATTCAACTAAAGCTCGCGATCACGCCGCCGCAAAACGCAGTTCCCGGCGAGATCGCTGTACACGGCCAGGTGGAGGGTATCTATCGCGGATCTCGTGACGAGTTGGAGATGACGCTACTTCACGTGACGACGCCAGGTTCTGAGATTGACGGTACCGGAAATCTGGCTACGACCTCATCCATGCGATTCACCTTGACCAGCCACAATTTGAAGGAACTGACGCCACTGCTGGATGCTGTTTACGGCTCATCAAATCTGCCGTTTGCGGTTCACGGATGGGCGAGCCTTGGCGGCAACGCGAGCGGTAAACTTTCTGATTTTGCCATCGACGGAAATCTCGAAGTGTACGACTTCGACACCACATTGCCGGCGACCCAACGAGCGTCCTCTCAAGTTGTTCACTGGGACGCGCTCTCCACTGGCATACAGCTTTCGGATAATCATTTTGCTGCGCATAATGGCTCGCTGATTCACGGTCGCGCAACGGCCCGCTTCGATGCCAGCGCGGTCCTCGCGCATTGGACGCTGCCTTCCGACGCTCCATTTACTTTGCATACCGATCTGCGCGGCGCCGACTTGGCTGAACTTGTGCCGTTGGCCGGAATCGAGTCTGAAAAAGTCGCCGGGAAGTTTGCCGGCGTTTTAGATCTATCCGCCACGATTTCGGGTACGTCAGCCAATCCTCACGGTGATGGTCACCTCGAGTTGCACAACGGCATGGCATACGGCGTCCTTGTTCCTCGGTTAACCAGCGATCTCCGCTTGGCTGGCGGAGAGTTGGACTTCAACAATATTGACGCCAGCGCCTACGAAGCCCCACTTTCCGGAAGCGCCGCCGTTAATATCGCCACTCACGACTTCGCAAAGAACGAATTTCGCCTAAATCTTGCGGGACGTAATCTTGATCTTGCTCGTTTCCCGCGCTTGCAGACCGGTAAGCTGACGGCAGACGGCGTCGCGGATTTCACCATCAAAATCAGCGGAACCTCTGAACAGCCTTCACTGGAAGCGCATATTCATCTCAAAGACCTCGCGCTTGATAAAGAACGCGCCGGCGATTTCTACTTCGATGCAGTTACGCACGGACGCCAACTCGATCTCAAGGCCCACTCGGATTTCGAGAAAGCAGAGTTGACTATCGCCGGGTCCGTTGGCCTGGACGATGGTTATCCCTCAGATTTGAATCTCGCATTTCATAATTTCGACGCCGATTCACTTCTGCGAACCTACTGGCCAGGAGCGATCACTGGACACTCCCCACTGGAAGGCACTCTTCAGGTGCACGGTCCGCTGCGCAACCCCCGCGAATTGAAAGCGGTAGCGGAACTCAAATCCTTCGGCGTCGAAGTGTCGCATGTGGGTGTTCACAACGTTGATCCCATCCGCCTTGAGGTTGCGAACCAAGTGCTGCTGATTGAAGCCCTGCATCTGGCAGGAAGCGGCACCGATTTCACTGCTCACGGCAAGGCGCAACTGGCTGGCGCAAAAGACCTCGACCTCAGTTTGGACGGCTCGGTCAATATGACGCTCTGGCAGTCTCTCAACCCAAAAATACTGGCACGAGGCAGTTTGGGCGTAAACCTCACCGCCAACGGCACGCTGTCGAAGCCTGTGTTGCAAGGGCGTCTCGAAGTGAAGAACACCTTTGTCAGTCACAACGATTTTCCCAGCGGACTCAGCGACCTGAATGGAGTCTTGCTGTTCGATCGCAACCGCATCCAGATTCAAAATCTCAGTGGAACTACCGGTGGAGGGACGATCGCTCTCACCGGGTCCGCTACTTATCAGGACGGCGTCACACTGCTTGACTTTGGCGCGACCGCGAATGGGGTTCGGTTGCGTTATCCGCCAGGCGTTAGTTCCACCGCCAACGCGGAACTCCGGTTGACCGGCAATACCAATTCCGCTGTATTGAGCGGGGATGTACTGGTCACTAAACTGGCGGTGACTCCAGGATTCGACTTTAGCGCCTATATCGAAAAGAGCCGGCAAGCGATTGTCTTCGCGCAGAGCGATAGTCTCCAGAGCCGTCTGAAACTCGATGTCCACGTCGTGACCACTCCTGAACTGCAAATGCAAACTGCCATCGCCAGGCTTTCGGGTAACGCCGACCTCAGAGTGCGGGGCACTGCGGATCGTCCAGCAATTCTTGGCCGCGTCGAAGTTCTGGAAGGCGATATTTCTTTCAATGGAACCAAATACCGTTTGGAGCGCGGCGAGGTTACATTTCCGAATCCGGCGAAGACGCAGCCGATTATTGATCTGCAAGCAACCACACGCGTGCGCGATTACGACATCACCGTGCAATTTCGCGGAGACGCCAGCGTCGCCAACGGGTTGAAAGTCACCTGGCAGTCTGAACCGCAGCTTCCCGAAGCCGACGTCATCGCATTATTGGCTCTCGGGCGTACGCGCGAGGAGTCAGCTGCCGCGGGCTCAAGCGGATCTTTCGGATTCGGCGGAGATGCCTCCAATCTATTAATCAATCAAGCCCTCAACAGCACCGTCAATAGTCGTCTACAGCGGTTGTTCGGCGCGAGCCGCGTAAAAATCGATCCTCAGGGACTCGCCAACGAAACCAACCTGGTCCGCGGACCGCAGGTCACGGTCGAGCAGCAGGTAGCGAATAATCTCACGCTGACTTATAGCACCAACGTTTCTGTTTCGAATCAGCAGATCATCCAGGTGGAGTACAAAGTCACGCGATCGATTTCGATTGTCGGACTTCGCGACCAGAACGGGGTGGTCAGTTTTGACTTCAAAATACGGCAACGCAAGAAGTAATTGGGGCTCCGTTTAGGTCAAATTCTTGTCAATTCTTTTTGTGATGGCCGCCGTTTCGATAACATCCGCCTTGACATAAGTCTCCAAACCAGCAACTCTATCTGTTTTCACCTCACGTCCCGAAGAAGCGGGAAAGGGAATTAGCCATTTTGCGAGTGCGAGTCTTTTATCACGACAAGTGTTTCGACGGAGCCTGTTCGGCGGCACTGTTCACCCGTTTCTACCGGGAGCGAATTCGCAGCGATGCGGATTTTGTATTTTCCGGCTTGCTGCATCGCGCAGGCGCTCTTTTCGATGAGAAGCAATTCGACGGCGACGAGAATGCCATTGTCGATTTCAAGTATTCCAGCTCGCCCAAAATTACCTGGTGGTTCGATCATCACGAAAGTGCCTTTCTTTCTCCAGCGGATGCTGCCCACTTTGAGCAGGATCGCAGTGGCCGCAAGTTCTACGATCCAGCATTCAAGTCATGCACCAGCTTCATCGCGATGATTGGAGAGAAGCATTTTGGATTCGATCCCCGGCCCGTCGCGGAACTTGTCCACTGGACCGATATCGTGGACTCGGCTATGTACGAGAGCGCGAAATCGGCGGTTGAGATGCAAGCGCCTGCGATGAAGCTGACCATGGCGATTGAGGCTTCCACTGACCGAAATTTTGTTAAGACCATGATCCCACTGCTTGCCTACCAATCTTTGGCCAGCATTCTTGAAGAGCCATTCGTTACCGCGGTCCTGCCGCCGCTGCTGGAACGGCACGAACGTTCTATTGGGATTCTGCGAGACCGCTCGGTAGAAAAAGACGGCACGATTTTCTTTGACATCTCCGATCTTGAACTTGAGGGATATAACAAGTTCATTCCTTACTATCTGCATCCCGACTCGATTTACAGTATTGGCATCAGCAAAAGTTCGTTCCGCGTAAAAGTTTCGGTCGGATCGAATCCCTGGTCGAAACGACCGCCCACCGTCAATCTGGCCCGCGTTTGCGAGCGTTATGGCGGCGGCGGTCACGCTCGCGTCGGCGCAATCTCCTTCGATGTCACCAAGGTCGAGGAAGCGCATAAGGCAGCTTTGGAGATCGTAGAGGAGTTGCGAGCCAGCGTCCGGCAGCAAACCTGAAAGAATCACTTTCACCCCATGCGCCCGCGAATCCCTCATCCCAGAATTCCGCATCCGAAACTCGGCGATCCTGCGCATATTAAAGGCGTGCGAACTGTCGCTACGCTTGAGTTTACGAAAGGGATCATCGTCTTTCTCGCCGGCCTGGGTGTGTTCACCATGCGGCACAAAGATATCTGGGGAGTCACCGAGAGCTTTCTCGAATTTTTTCATGTCAATCCTCTTCACCATTACGTCGGCGTCTTTGTGGACCTGGTGTACCGCATTAGTGACGTGCGCCTGTGGAAACTGGGCGTGGTGGCGGCAGTCTACGTGATCCTGCGCTTCATCGAGGCTTACGGGTTGTGGTACATCCGTCCCTGGGCGGAGTGGCTGGCGATTGCATCGGGATCGATCTACATCCCGTTCGAGGTCGCCGACATGATGCGAAAACCAGACTGGTTTCGGTTGCTGATTATTATTGTCAATGTCGGAATCGTGCTCTACATGCTGATGCTGCGTCTGGAAGCGGCCAAGAAGCGCGGGGCAGCGCGGCACTCCGCGCTGCCGGGCTAGACGGCTTCAGCTGTTGCGATTGCTTCTCCGTTCTCTCCATTCCTTATTTTCTCCGCTGCTCGGTGACTCAGGACTAAGCCGATCAAACGCTTTAGCGCCGCGTCCGCTTTGGCCCCATCGGTCTCCTGAGTTATGTCGTCGTACTCGCGCCCTTCCACCATGGACCATGCCGAAGCGCCGAGAGGGCGCTGCTCGACACACTTGCGATCGATCACAACGTGGGTTGGCGTTTCCGGCTCGAGCGACATTCGTTTCAGGTTAGAGGCGGCGGTTTGCAGCGCGTACAGCATGAGGGCGGCGGTCCTGTGATCAATCTGTCTTGTCGCGAGCAAGCGCATTACCTCGACCAACCCAACCTGAACCGAATTGGCGTCTTCCAGGATCGGTAGCATCATGATGCCTTGCTCCCGGACAGTTAAGTCGACTTGCATATTCTTGCGCGACCAGCGCATGTGATAGAAGCATCCGGGCTCATCGCGGAGGGCAGGCGATCCGCACTGCGTGCCATTCACTTTAATGTGCTGACATCGACGAATATTTACTGGGTATAAGGGCATGTTGCGTCTCCTAAGTTTGATGTATGAAGAGTTATGAGATTGATATTTTGCTTCCTGGCTGCGTATTAACCAGGCAGTACAGGTACCCCCCTCCCCCATGGTCTAGTGGAATGATAGGATTGGCGATAAAATCGCGCCAAGTCTTTGAGTTTAAAGTAGTTGCAGGTAAAGTCTTTGAGAGTCATGGAGTTGCGGGGAAAATTCGGCGGTTTTTCCCGTTTTGGTCCAAATTTTGGAGCTCTGGATTGCTCCGCAATTCTCGTTGTCGATTCAGTTTTCAAAGAGCGTTTCACGGTGGCGCTGGGCCGATTTTGTCGGGATCGGATTTACCCTAGTCAGGGAACATTGTCGCAGTCGTCGGATGGTCTGTCTGTGACGGGTATCACGTCTGTTGGTGATGAAAAGGTAAGGTGGGGAGATGGCTGGCCCTATCTTGACTATATGCTAGTAATAGCATATTCTGGCTGGCCTAAACCCGAAATTGACCTGGTAAAGAGGCGATTCGCGCAAGTGGTGGAATTAGAAGCTGGGCAGAAGGAATCACGATGAAGAAGCAATATGTTGAGGGCAGCGGAAATATCTATGCCGATCTCCGCGTTGCCAATCCGCTAGAGGCGCGAGCGAAGGCCGATCTGGCTCACCGCATCGTTGACATCATCGAGAGTCGAAAACTTACTCAGATTCAGGCGGCAAAAGTACTTGGGGTGGATCAACCCAAAGTATCCGCATTGATGCGTGGCCGTTTGACCGAATTTTCTATCGAACGCCTTTTGCGCTTCCTGCTGTTGCTTGGCCACGATGTTCACATAGCTGTCATCGCCAAGCCACGGTCGAATCGAAAACCTCCGATCTTGCGCGTATATGACGCACCGGATCGGTTCGGGAGTGCCGCCAGGGGGAGCGGTTAGGCTGGCCGCCGATGCAGAAGCAAATTCCCTGATGGGACATCGACTCGGAGAAGGCGTAGGGGTGCTTCGGCTTCGCAGTGGACTTCACTTCGTGAAATCCATGCTGCGCTCAGCATGACATGGGTTGGAAGGGGATGAGCCAGGAGCTATTCCTGGCTTGCATTTGTGTTCGAGATTGCTTATGGTAGGAAATATTCCTACCAGTCCGAGGAGCTTAACCCCATGCCAAATGTCGAAAAAATTAGTATTGCGCTCCCGCCGGAGATGGTGGCTGTTGTCCGTCAGGCGGTGGAGACGGGAGAATATGCGTCCAATAGCGAGGTGGTCCGGGACGCGCTGCGGGACTGGACGCAGAAACGGAGCTTGCGGCAGCAGGGCATCGACGAATTGCGCCAAGTGTGGCGGCAAGCGATGGAAGATAAAACACCCGGTGTTCCAATCAAGAAGGTGTTGGACCGATTGGAGCGCAAGTATCGAACTCTCGCCGACGCTGGTAAATAATGCGGCTTGAACTGTCAAGCTTTATTGAAGGCGACCTCGACACCATTGCCGATTACATCGCACAGGACAATCCCACGCGGGCAGTAAGTTTCCTTCGCGAAATTCGCTCGCAAATCATGTCGGTTGGACAGAATCCCTTGCTCTACCAGCTACGACCCGAAATCGGTGACGGTGCTCGAATGGCGATTGTTGGACGGTATGTGATTTTATTTCGCGTGAAGGGTGGGACTGTCAGGATCGAACGCGTTGTGTATGGCGGGCGTGACCTTTTGACTTTGATCCAGCAAAAAGAATGAAGTAAGGCCTGCAACATAGACCTCCCGCTTGTCAGGCAGCACGGGGAGAACTCCCTGATGAGACATCGACTCGGAGAACGTGTAGGGGTGCTTCGACTTCGCAGTGAACTTCACTTCGTGAAGTCCATGCTGCGCTCAGCATGACAACGTGTGGGAAGATGCGCTCCGCAGGATACCAAGAACACTACTCGGTGAGCGAGCAACTGCAATCGGCTGGGGGGACGTGGGCTTTCAGAAAATCGGCCACGCGTTTGTAGGCGTCGATTTGATTCTCTACTTTGGAGAAGCCGTGTCCTTCGTTTTCGTAGACTTTGTATTCAACGACTCCGTTGCGTTTCTTGATCGCGTCTACTACCTGCTGGGCTTCGGTCTTGGGGCAGCGGGGATCGTTGCCTCCAGCTAAGAGGTAGAGCGGGGCTTTGATCTTGTCCACGAAATTGATGGGAGAGCGGTCCTCGTAGAGGGCTTTGTTTTTTACCAGATCGCCCATCGTCGCCAGATCGCTCTGTTGCAGGACCGGATCTTCGTTTTGAATCTCGGTGAACCAGTTTACGAACGGGACGATGGGAATTCCGGCGGACCACAACTCCGGAGCTTTGGTGACTCCCATCATGGTTAGATATCCGCCGTAGCTGCCGCCCATCAGAATTAGTTTCTTGGGATCGACGTAGCCGGTTTGTTGGATCCAGTCGGCGGCGGAGAGGACGTCTTGTAGATCGCCTCCTCCCATGTCGAAAAGATTCGCTTGCTGAAATTCCTTGCCGTAGCCGGTAGATCCGCGATAGTTGGGGGCGATGACGATGTATCCCTGATTCGCCATGTACTGGATGAAGCGGTTGAAGGAATTTACCGTCTGCGCGGTTGGACCGCCGTGAACGTACACAATCGCGGGATGCTCGGGATTGCGCGGCAGATTGTAGGGCATGTAGACGAAGGCGGAGATGGTCCACTTGCCGTCTTTACTGGGATAGTGGACGAGGTGAGGTTCGACCATATCTTCGGAGCGGACTCCACCCACCAGGGAATGCGTTAGCTGATGCGATTTTCCCTCTGCGATGTTGTAAACCCACAGGTCTCCGGGAGCAGTAGGACCGGTGTGGTAATAGAGCAGGCGCAGATTTTCTTTCGTGGCCGCGGTGGCCGGTTCGGTCGCGAAGGGTGAGGTGCGGCCGGTGGCGAAATTCACTCCTTTGGGTAAGGGAAGTGGGCCCGCTTTTCCGGTCGTGATGTCGTAGAGGTAGATGTTAGTGTCGCCATCTACATTCGCGTTGTAGGTGAGAAACTTTCCGTCGGGTGAGAAACTTTCGCCCGAAATTTCCCATTTGCCTTGCGTGAGCCAGTGGATCTTCTTGGTTACGATTTCCAGCAGGCCGATGTTGTCGTATCCGTTGGCGGCGTTTGAGGTGATGAGAACGTGCTTGCCGTCCGGCGATACTTCGTTTGCGGAGTAGGTGCGCTCGCCTTCGTGCGGCGTCAGCAGCGTGCTTTGCGCGGTCGCGACTTCAGCTACGAAAATATTTGAGTCGGTGCCTTTTGATTGCTCCTGCGTGTAGACGATGAACTTGCCATCCGCCGACCAGATGGGAGCGACGTTCATGCGGTCTTTGGCCGTGCCGGTGGTGAGATGCTTTAGATCGCGCAGGACGGTGTCGTAAACGTCGATCTCATAGACGGACGACGTCTTCGGTTTCACCATGTAGGCGAGGTAGCGGCCATCGGGCGACCAGGTTGGACTCTCCTCCGCAATCTCGCGAGTGTTGGTCAGATTCACGACTTGTCCGGTTTTGGGTGAGACCAGAAAAATGTCCCACTGCTCATCGCCATCGTAGTCGGACATGTAGGCGATCCACTTGCCGTTTGAAGACCAGGTTGGACTGGTTTGGCGCTGATCGCTTACGGTGAGTTGTGTGGGCCATCCACCTTCAGACGCGACCAGCCAGATATTATTGCGGCCACTCAGGTTGCTGATGAAGGCTACTGTCTTTCCATCTGGCGACCAGGTGGAACCGCCGACCTGCCGGGTCATATACAAGTTCTCGATGGAAAGATTTTTCTCGACCCGGGCATCGGGCTTGGACACGATCTGCTTAGGGTCGGAGATGGCTTCGGGCGCGGGCAGGGTCTGGGAGGTTGCGAGGGCACTCATCATTGGCAAAACAACCGTAGTCAGTACAACCATAGCAAACCGGCCAAGAACTCTCATGTTGCCTCGAAAATGAATTCGTGATCGTGAAAAGTTTAGCAGGCGGACGTTCGTCCGTTAGACCGAAAGGCCGAATCGCGAGAGCATTTCGCGTCGCCCCAGACTGGAGACAGTCAGCACTCTGGTGTCGAGTTCTTGAAGCATCCATTTTCTTTTCAGGGCAACTTTCAGCAGCGCCGCTCCCAATGCGCCGCCGATATGAGGACGGCGCTCGCTCCAATCGAGACACGGCCATGCAAACCGCCTGCGCAGAGCCCGCGTTGCGGCGATATCAATGCCAAGAGCTTCAAACGCGTTTGCTCCAGCGGACGTCAGGTCGTAGATATCGTCGCTGCCCGTCGAAGGTGACAGCCAACGCAGAGACCTAAAGCGATCATGGAGTAAGACACCCAGAGTGCCCGCTATGTGGTCGTAGCAAGTTCGTGCGGCACGGAGCCGGCTAGGGGTGTTGGGTGCAAATGCGGCGCGAGGTCCACCCGCGAGTACGCTCAAGGCTTCGAGCGCGGTCGCAACATTCGCGCCTTCCAGACTGTAGTAGCGATGTTTTCCTTGCGGGAAGACCTTTACCAATCGCTGGTTTTGCAGCCGGTGCAGATGTACGCTAGCGGTCGATGGAGTGACGTCAGCGACCACGGCGAGTTCGGTGCTGGTTCGGGCGCGGCCGTCAATCAGGCAGTAAAGCATTCGCGCGCGCGCCGGTTCGCCGATGGCTGCCGCAATCCGGGAGACGGCGATATCTTCGTGACTGTCCAAATGGGAAGTGTCCACATGCACAGTTTGATGATAAGCGAAGTGTTGATGTGAAACAACTGGCAGACTGCTCCTTGTGGATCCAACCAAGCCCTCTCTCGCGACGATCAGTCGCCGTGAAGCGATTGGCATTATTGTCGTGGCAGGCGCGACTATCGCTTTTGGCGCCGGCGCTTCACTAGAACAACGCTTCACTCCATTGACTACCACGAGGACACCGATGACGATCACTTGCTTTATCCGCTATCAGATTGATCCGTTTCAGCGTGATGCGTTCAAAAAGTATGCCGAGAATTGGGGACGAATCATCCCGCGATGCGGCGGCCATTTAGTGGGATATTTTCTGCCTCATGAGGGGACGAATGATGTCGCATGGGGCTTGATTTCTTTCGAGAGTCTGGCTGCTTACGAAGCCTACAGGGCGCGCTTGAGATCGGATCAGGAAGCGCGTGATAATTTCGCTTTCGCGCAAACCAAACGGTTGATTCTGCGCGAAGAGCGTAATTTCGTGGAAGTTGTGGATGGTACCTTTAACCTGGCCTCGACACTTTCGGGAGGGGCATAAGTTTCTATGTTGACGCAGACTGAAAAAGGTAAAGTCTTTCGCGCTCTTCATGGGCGGGATCGTGCCTTCATTATTCCTAACCCATGGGATATCGGTACGGCGCGGATTCTGGCTCACGTTGGCTTCGAGGCGCTGGCTACTACCAGCGCCGGCTATGCCTTCTCCGTGGGGCGACGGGATAACACGATTGAACGTGATGAGATGCTGGCGCATGTGACGGCGATTGCGTCCGCTACAGAGCTGCCCGTTAGCGCTGATCTTGAGAATGGCTTTGGCGATGCTCCTTCGAGCGTCGCTGAAACCGTCCGAATGGGGGCTGCTACTGGGTTGGTAGGCTGCTCGATCGAGGATATGTCGCGAGCGGCCGATCATGCGATTTATGTGGTTGAGTATGCGGCGGAACGCATTCGGGCCGCCGCCGAGGTTGTACGGGCACTGCCTTTCACATTTACGCTGACGGCACGGGCGGAGAATTATCTGGTGGGCAATCCTGACATTAAAGACACGATCAAGCGGCTGCAAGCCTATCAAGAGGCGGGTGCCGATGTGCTTTACGCGCCGGGGCTTTCGAGCAAAGACGACATCGCTGCGGTAGTTAGTTCTGTGGATCGTCCGGTGAATGTTGTGATGGGACTACAGGGCGTTCAACTGAGCCTCTCCGAGCTTTCAGAAATCGGCGTCAAGCGCGTTAGTGTCGGCAGTGCGCTGTCGCGGACCGCGTTGGGAGCTTTTCTTCGGGCTGCTACGGAGATGCTGGAACACGGCACGTTTAGCTTCGCTAAAGAGGCTGTTGCCTTTCGGGATATCTCGGCTATGTTCTAACAGTTCGCAGCCCCTAAAGGGGCGTCAGATTCGAGCGACTTGCGGTATCGCTAAAGCGATACCCTGATACGAACCGTGGGCAGTGCACGACATACGAATCGCGGGCATTGCACGACATACGAACCGCGGGCATCACTCGACGATCACCTGGTAGTTTTCGTTTTCCCAACGGGCACCGTTTTTCCATAAGAAGGTGAAAATTATCTGGTGTCCGGTGTCGAGAGATTCCGTGGACAGATCAACGTGTTGAAGGTTCCATCCACTCTCCTGGGAATCCATGTCCTGGCTGGTCTGCCAGTTGTCGAAGCTCCAGTGAACTCTAGCCGGTTGCGGCAGGAGAATCCGGAGTTTTTTCCCGGGCGGCATGGTGCGGGGCTTATTGTTGAAGCGCCAGTTGAAATACTGAGCCGGAGTTTTTTTCTTGATATAGCGCTCGACTGTTTGCGGGGGCTGATCGAAAACCCTGCCGTCGGCGAGCGACCTTCGCAGCTTGATGTATTCGGAATGTGCCCACACCAAGGGGCAAGCTGATCCCGAGGCTTTGCCGGCGAAGAGTTCGCGCTCCGGGATGTCTTTCGTATCCCATACTTGCTCCGGAATCAGGCGACTCGATCCGGCTGAGCTTTCCATTACGCTCAACAATGACTCGGCCGAAGCAGGGCGTCCAGCGGCTAGTTCGTAGTGAGCGCGCTCTCCGGTAAGCAATGGCCATGGACGGCCTATCCCGGTACCATCGAAGGGTGAGCCGTCTTCGTGCTCTCCGTATCCATCGCAGTTGTAACGGTACCAACCGGGGCCTTCGGGAAGTTGGGCACGGAGCAGTTCGTCGATCACCTTGATGGTGTTGAGTATTCGAGGGTCATCCGGAGCGCGCAGTCCGAAGCGCACCAGAGCCAGAGCGTCGGGACTGACGATGGCAACCGCGAGCGTATCGGGACTGGTGGCACGATTCTTGATGGCAACGAAGCCTTGCAAGGGCGAGGCGACGCCGTCTCCATCGGGAGGGGTAATGCGCACGTAATAACCTTCGACTCCGACATGTTTGGAGATATCGGTGTTGACCGCGTAGGTCCAACGCTCAATGTTCTCGTTCCATGTGTCCGCCATCTCGCGGAGAAATCCTGCGGGCTCCGGCTCGCCGATAGACTCCGCGAGATCGGCGGCGATGAGGAGGGCGGATATTTCAGCTGCCAGCGTAAAGGGAGAGTAACCGCCGTCTTCTTCCCAACGGTCCTGTTGTGTAACGGGGCCATTGGCGGCGATGAAAGTGGCTGCTTTGCGGACCATGGGCCACCAGCGATCGGCCTCACCGAAGCAACCGGGCGAATGGCGGCGCAACAGGTCGGTCAGCAGAACTGGAAAAGCGGTCTCGTCCATCTGCAAACCGTCCCAATAAGGGCGGCCATCCAGCCACATATTTTGCGCCCAGTGTCCATCGGCCTCCTGGGTGGCTTCGAGGTAATGCAATACGCGCACGGCGTCGTCTTCCGCGCCCGCGGCCAGCAATCCGCCGGCGCTTTCCGCCAGATCGCGAGGCCAGATGAGGTGATACCCGCCCAGATCTTCGTCGCCTTTATTGAAACCCCAGGGGATGGAGAGACTGGCGATAATGCCGCCGAGAAAATCCTTGGATTCGTGAGTTCGCAGAACAGAGGCGCTGGCCCGGTACAAATCTTTTTGCCGAGGCTTTTCGTCGAGGTTCTTCAGCTTCAGCTGCCATTGTTGCCAGTGGAGGGCGTAGTCCCTGCGAGTCGTCTCATAAGAAGTGAGCAGGGAAGAGAGAGCTTGCTGGCCTGCTTCGGCCCAGATTCCTCCGAAGCCAAGCGCCAGGATGAACTCTCCGTTGCAGGCAGCGAGGTCGATCTCAGCGGTCAGGGCGATGTTCCCGTTTTCGGCGCGGTCATATTCCCATTTCATTTGGAAATTTTCCGAAAGGTCCTGCCAGCCATCCGACATGCCGGCAAATCCTACGGAACGCTTGGGCATGGGTGCGGAGCAGGCGAGGGCGAGCGCGGCGGAATCGCGCTGGGCAAAGATCATTGGCGTTCCCTTGTAGTCTCCCACCCAGCCGGTATTTCCATAGCCGAAGTTAGCCAGGTGCGAAGCCAAGAGCGCATAGAGCCGATAGTCCGTGAGCTTGCCTTGCAGAGGCACGAACCGGATTCTTTGCAACACGACATTTCGCCACGGGTCGGTAAGCACTTCTTTTTCGATCCGGTAGCGGCCCCCTATTTCGGTATTAGTCAGTTCGTAGGCAGGCACTCCGTTTTCGATTGCGACGTTCTCAAAGGTACAGTGGCGTTTCTCTTCGGAGAAGAAATCGTGGCCGTCGGTGACAATCAGTCCGAAGTCGCGCGTGCAGGCCTGATCCACCCGGGGAAAATAAATTTCATTGAGAATCCCATGGCTGACGGTGAACCAAACCCTACTTTGGTGGTTCAGTGCAGTGCCCGCACCGGTTTTGGCGCTCGAGGTCCAGCGCGGTGCGATTCCGGGCCAGCCGGGCGCATATCGAAGGTTATCGCTCATAATGGTCGCTCACAACGAATCGTTTCCGCAGTTCCCAGTGCTAAGCAGTTTGCCAGAAGCTACGGATTTGCGCTTGAGTTCCGCACAAACGAGTGGCATCGTGCGAAACTGAGATCTCTGCCCGCGGTGTGACGTCATACTATGGGTGACAGTTGCTAAGTGGTTGGAAACGAAGCGCGTTCATCAGAAATTCATTAGGTTGTAACCTTCCTTTAACAGTCGGTCCATACAACAAAGTTGCACATATAAATCAAAGTCGGTAAATCAAAAGCAGGAGGACTCTCAGAGTGAATCGTCGCATCGCGGTGTTGTTGGCAGGTCTCGCGCTGGCGCTGCCAGCCATGGGGCAGACCACGTTGAACGGAGCGGGCGCCACCTTTCCGTATCCGATGTATTCCAAGTGGTTCAGCGAATACAACAAGCTGCATCCGGACGTACAGATCAACTACCAGTCGATTGGCAGCGGCGGCGGCATTCGCCAGGTTCTTAACGGCACCGTCGATTTTGGAGCCAGCGATGGTCCCATGACCGATGAACAACTGGCGCAGTCCAAAACCAAGATCCTTCATATTCCGACTGTCCTCGGTGCGGTCGTGCCCGCGTATAACGTGCCTGGGGTCAGCGGGGAGATCAAGTTCACGCCCGAAGCTTTGTCGGGCATTTTTCTGGGAAAGATCCAGAAGTGGAACGACCCTGCGATCACACAAGCAAATCCAGGCGTCAAGTTTCCCGATCAGGCAATCATTGTGATCTACCGTTCCGACGGCAGTGGAACCACTTTCATCTTTACCGACTATCTCTCCAAGATTAGTAGTGATTGGAGCAATACGGTCGGGAAGGGAACTTCGGTGAAGTGGCAGATCGGCATGGGTGGAAAAGGCAACGAAGGCGTGGCCGGACAGATCCGGCAGTTGCAGGGATCGATCGGCTATGTCGAACTGATTTATGCCGTGGAAAATAAGATCACGTATGGCTCGGTGAAGAACTCTGCCGGAAATTTTGTGAAAGCATCGCTGGACGGGGTGACCGAAGCGGCTGCGTCAGCGAAAAGCATGCCTGCGGATTTTCGGGTTTCGATCACGAATGCACCCGGCAAGACGGCTTACCCCATCTCCAGTTTCACCTGGTTGCTGATTCCGGCACAGGCGAAGGACCCTAAAAAAGGCAAGATCATCGCTGATTTTCTGGAGTGGATGGTCAATGATGGCCAGAAGATGACGAGCCAACTCAGCTACGCGCCGCTCCCCGCGAGCGTGGTGGAAAAAGTCAAAGCAGCAATCAAGCAAGTCCACTAAGAAGATCGTCCCGAACAGCTAAAGCGCCTTCCACACGCCTCTCCTTCGGGGGAGGCGTGTGCCGACTTTAAGGCAAACATTTGCGCATCTTTTGCCGAGAAAGGGAACGGGATGACCCACCTTGGGCTCTCCAAGGCTGTGAAGATCATTGATTCCCGGCCATTTCCACGATTTTAGTGGACTGGCGCAGGAATTGCTTTGTAATTACAAGTTAGTCTAGTATGCTAATAGGGATTAGGGCGCAATCCCCCGCCGCCCGCGAAGATCTGGCAACGCACCAATTGCAAAACGAGACTTTTGGGCACCGGCATTTTCGTAGAAACGAGACTTTGGAAGGGCAGTCGCGCGAACTCAGGCGGATGCAGAAAAATCTGGATTTGAATCCTCGAGGAGAGAGATCTATGAAAGCGTTTGTAAAACTACAACTCAGCATGATCCTGGGGCTGGCTTCCGTGCTTCATGCTCAAACGGCACCAACTCCGAAAAAAGCCAGCAAGCCCGCGGTCAGCGCGGACGTGCAAGCACTCAAAGATGCGGTCGCGGCGCAGCAGGAACAAATTAAGGCGCTTGCAGATCAGCTACAGCAGACCAATCAGCAACTCCAGGTCACCAACCAGCAGTTCCAGCAGACCCAGCAACAACTCCAGCAGGCACAGCAGGCGGCAGCGGACGCGCAGCAAAAAGCGAACGCCGTCGCGGCTTCTTCGGTCTCGAAAGATGCAGTCGACAAGTTGAATTCCGAGTATGCCGACGTCCAAACCACGCTGACCAACAACGCGATCACTGAGCAAGATCAGCAGAAGCGTTTCTCGGGGTTGGAAGATGCATTCGGGCGCTTCCGCTGGACCGGCGACGTCCGGGTGCGTGGCGAGAGTTTTTTCCAGAATTACAGCGGATGCACCATCTGTAACGATCGAAACCGCGCCCGCGTCCGCGTCCGTTTCGGATTTGAAGGCAAATTAAACGAAGACTTCACGGGCGGCGTCGCCTTGGCATCTGGAACGCTCGGTGATCCCACGACAACCAACGAGACCTTGACCAACAACTTCGACCGTAAGACGATTGGTCTGGACAAGGGTTACATCACCTACAACCCCGTGGCCGCAAAATGGTTTTCGGCAACCGCCGGAAAATTTGCGTTCACCTGGGCTCGCACGTCATTGACGTTCGATCCAGATATCAATCCAGAGGGCTTCGTGGAAAAGTTCTCCAAGGACTTTGAGAGCCCCGTTGTGAAGAATGTCAACGTGCAATTCATGCAATTGCTCTACAACGAAGTCGCGGGAACCAGTACGAAGAGCGTAGGAGTGGGTGGCAACGGCCGTGATTCATTCGCAGTGGGCGGCCAGATCGGCGGACGTTTACAGCCTTTGCCCTTCTGGACGTTGACACCTTCATTTACCCTTTTGAATTTCCGCTATCCGGATGAGCTGCTGAATTCCAGCGCGTTCGCGGTGGGGGCGACGAATGCGGGCGGCTCGGGCGTGGGTACGGTTGTCATCGGCGGGGTCACGACGCCGGTTACGGTCACCAGCGTTACCACCACGGCTCCCGGGGAAGGTCCGGGCTGCGCGACGATCAAGGGCGGCACAAGCGCTCCGCAACCTGCGTCGGCGACGCTTGTCGGCGGATGCGCTTTTGCAGCCAACGGCATGACGAACTCCACCTACATTGACGCCAACGGCAATGCGCACTTCCTCTCGAATTTCCTCTATGCTGACCTGATCCTGAACAATCAGTTCAAGACGGGAATAGCACGACTGCCAATTAACCTGCTTGCTGAGTTTGAAGATAACTTGAACGCCGCAGCCCATCCGTATGACTACACTGCCACCGGCGTCCAATCCACTTCGACGGTAAACACGTCGCTCGGTAGTCAGTCTAAGGCTTACCTGTTCGATATCAGCGCGGGTCAGCAGAAGAAAAAGAATGACTTTCAAATTGGATACTCTTTCGAAAGAGAAGAGCAGGATGCCGTGATTGCATCCTGGGGAGAGAGCGATCAACGTGCTCCGACCAATATCCTGCAACATCGGGTCTACGGTCTGTGGCGTGTCGCTCCGAACACAACCGCGGGCGTGACGTTGTGGCACGGGCGCACTTTGGACCCATACCTCGAAAATGCAGTTCTTGCTCCTGGGCTGAAAGTCTCGACGACACCGGGGACCGGAGTGCTTGTGCCGGGGTCTGGAGCTGAGGAACCCTGGCTCAATCGCTTGCAGTTTGACTTGATCTATACCTTCTAAGTTGCTGTTGCGTTGATATTTGAAGGTATTGGCTTGGGGCGCCGATAGTATGCCGGCGCCCTTTTCCTTGGCTGCGGTTAGATTGGTATACTGGATTGGGACGGATGGCTTGCAGGATCCCGGTCGCGCTGCTGTTGCTCGTCGTTCTGGGCACGCTTCTGGGTGCTGATGCGTACTCCTTCGTGGTTCATAGTGGCTCTCTCAAGCTGACAATTATCCGTGCCGAGATTAAGATGCGGGATCGGGTCGCGTATTGGGAAGTAAACACTCCCATCTACCACGAAGATCCCTACTTTGAAGTCGAAGTACAAACTGCGGGGATGATACTCGTGGCGGAGCGTGATCCACAGAACCGAAGCGAGATATTGCCACCGGATTGGAAGCCGGGAGTAATGCTTAAGGGCCACGTCGACAAAAGGCATTTGTATTTAGAGCGGCCGGACGGGACCGAAATGCGGTTTATTATCATCCGACGTAAGAAGATTTCTGAGTAACTTGGGCTGAAGGCCGCATCTGCTTTCATGGGACTTGTGGTATCGCTAAAGCGATATCTTGATACGAACTTCATATTTCACAGGCTTGTTTAAGACATGGCTCGACAAAATCCCAGCAATCGATCGCCCCTCCTGAACCGCGAAGCATCGTGGCTTAAATTTAATTGGCGAGTGCTTGAAGAGGCGGGGGATCTCCGCAATCCTCTGCTGGAGCGAGTGAAATTCCTGGCCATTTCCGCCAGCAATCTGGACGAGTTTTTCGAGGTCCGAGTTGGTGGTCTGTTGCAACAACTGGAAGACGGCCACAACTCCACCACTCCTGACGGACTCACCATGATGGAGGAGCGCGAGCTGATCAAAGACGCGACGCACGAGTTTGTCGAAGAGCAATATTCCTGTTGGAACGCCCGACTGCGGCCGGAGTTGACAGCGCAGGGAATTCGGGTGCTCAGCATCGAAGAACTCGACGATGAAGCACGGGCTTTCGTCGACAATTACTGCGCGCGGGAACTCGATCCACTATTGACTCCCGTAACGGTGGACCCGGCACATCCATTTCCGCGGGTTATTAACAAAGCATTGTGCGTGGCGCTCTTGCTGCGTCGCCGACGCCGTTCATCGCTTACTTATACTGGAGTTGTGACCGTCCCGAGGGCTTTGCCCCGGCTGATCCGCCTGCCATCACAAGGGACAATCGACTTTATCTTTCTAGCCGATCTGGTGGTCCACCACGCGGCCCGAATGTATAAGGGTTACGACATCGTTTCTTCGGCGGCATTTCGCGTGACGCGCAACAGCAATCTCTATCTTCAGGAAGAGGAGTCGCGTAATTTGCTGGAATCGGTGCGTGCCGAACTGCACAACCGCCGCAAGGGCGATGCGGTGCGGATGGAGATCGAATCCGGAGCCGACCCTGAAATCATCGACCGCCTGGGGACGGTCTTTGAGCTTGATCCCTGGCAGATTTTTTCGGTAGATGGTCCCGTGAACCTGTCGCGGCTGTTCAATATTTTCGACGAGACGGCTCGTCCGGAGTTGAAGTTTCGCACATTCGTTCCGCGGGAATTACGACTGACTGCGAAATCTCACGATCTGTTTGAAGAATTGCGGCGGCACGATATTCTGCTGCACCATCCTTACGATTCGTATGATGCAGTGGTTTCTTTCATCCAATCGGCCGCAGAGGATGAGCGAGTTTTATCCATCAAGCAGACCCTTTACCGGACGAATGAGCATTCGCTGATTGTTCCATCGCTGATGGCTGCGGCGGCGCACAAGGAAGTCACTGCTGTGGTGGAACTGAAAGCGCGCTTCGATGAAGCCACAAACATCCGCTGGGCGCGGGATATGGAAGACGCCGGGGTGCAGGTGTTCCATGGACTGGTGGGGTTGAAGACGCACTGCAAGCTCTCACTCTTGGTGCGACGCGATCCCGACGGCGTTACCCGGCAATACGCGCATTTGGGCACGGGAAACTACAACGCTACGACCGCTCGCATCTACACCGACCTCAGCCTGCTCACGGCCGATCCGGAGATCACCAGCGCAGTCCATGACGTTTTCAGTTTCTTAACGGCCTATGCGGAAAACCCCAGCTACGGACCGCTGCTGGTAGCGCCTCTGGATTTGGCGGAAAAGTGCATCGGCTTGATCGAACGGGAGGCCGAGCATGCTCGACTGGGGCGTCCGGCACGCATCATCGCCAAAATCAATTCATTGCTGGATCCGAATATTATCCAGTCCCTCTATCGTGCTTCGCAGGCTGGCGTGGAAATAGATTTGCTGGTGCGGGGCATTTGCTCGCTGCGACCCGGCATTCGCGGAGTTAGCGACCACATACGTGTACGGAGCATTGTGGGACGTTTTCTTGAACACAGCCGCATTTACTATTTCGAAAACGGCGGCGATCCGGACGTTTACCTGGGCAGCGCCGATTGGATGCCCCGCAATCTGCACGAACGCGTAGAGGTATTGTTCCCGCTGAAAAACCCTCTGCTGCGCGATCGCGTGATTCATGAAATTCTGGCGGCCTATCTCGCCGATAACGTGAAAACGAGGATTTTGCAGAGCGATGGCCGCTATCTGCGTCCGTGGCAATCGCCGAAGGGACGCAGCAAGCGACCGCCTCGTGGGCCGGCCGCATTTAATGCGCAAGACTTCTTTATTGGTCTCGCGGAAGGCACTACGACTCCAGAGGATATTCCCGTGTCCGCGCCGCGTCGGTCCTCCCGATCACTCGTTGGACGAATATGATTCGACGAGCATAATTAGCATAATGATGAAGTCCCGGAAAGGAATCGTCACTCCGAATGTTCCTCTATTTCCTGCGCCATGCCAGTGCCGGGCAAGCGGTAAGTGCTCCTAAGAAAGACGAAAAGCGCGGTCTCGACAAAGACGGGATCGAGCAATGCGGATACATTGGCCGCGCTCTCACTTCGCTGGGCGTGCAGGTGGAAATTATTATCTCAAGTCCGCTGAAACGAGCGACCCAAACCGCGGCGCTAGTTGGAAACGAAATGGGGCACGAAGGCAAACTGGTGATCGAGAACGCGTTGCGTCCCCAAGCGAATTTTTCGGATTTTCAGAAAATGCTGGAAAAATATGCCCGTCAAGATTCGATGCTGGTGGTGGGGCACAACCCTAATCTGCGGGAATTTCTCGGGCGGATCATCAGCGATAGCGGGTGCGAGGCGGTGGTGGACTTAAAGAAGGGGGCGATCGCTAAAGTCGAAATGCGGCGCAGCTCCGGGTCGCTCAGCTGGTGCATCACCCCGCGCATTCTGCGGACGCTTCACGCTGCCGCCACCGAAAGTTCACGTCCGAAGACCTCGCGGAAATAAGACCGATCTTTTTCAATCGCCCAGACTTCGAGATCCACGCTGGTTTTTCCGCGCGGGGTTGATTTCGGAGTTAGTTTCAGCGAGACTCGACCGTTGCGCGATGAGACTACGATCTTTCCCACTGATTGGCTTCGTCCCATGTTCAAAGTACGCGCGATGCGGAGCAGCATCGATGCTTTGGTTACGTTTTCAATCTCCTCGGAACTCAGGGCATTCATGGGTCCGTCGCCGGGCGTAGGGCGCGATTTCCCCAGATAGCGTGCAATGGAGCCGATGATTCGCCGTTGCTGCGGGGTGTATCCCAGAATTTCAGAGTTCGCGATGATGTAGTAAGTGTGACGATGATGCCCGTTGCGGTTCACGTAGTCACCGACCTCGAACAGCATGGCTGCGGCGGAAAGCCATTCGCGATATTCCAAGGGTAGCTGGTGCACCGATTTCAGCGACGAGAATAGTTGCAAAGCAGAATCGCGGACGTGCAGGGCATGATGCAGGTCGACACGGTAATGTTCCACGGCGCGCTTGATCGATTCCCATCGTTCTGACTCTATCGCTCGGCCCGATCGGGTGCTGCGATCGTATTCCGCCGCCATCTGGCCCAGGATGCCGTCGCGCAAGCCGAGCGCCGAATAGCGAAACCCTGCGAGATGGCAGCGCTCGAGTAATTCCGAATACACGACCGCGCCAGCACAAAAAATCTCAGCCCGCCGCGGACCAATCCCGGGAACCTTCTGTCTCTGCTCCAAGGTCTGACGCGTGACCAGCTTGGCAATGCGGCGAATCATCTCACGTGATGCGTAAGTCGCGGACCGCCTCTTTTCGGCGCGCATTAGATGGCTGGCGACGCCCACCAACGCGGCGGCCGTGCCTGATGTGGCGATCACCGCTCCTACGCGCGCGGATTTGATCCGATCTTGAACGCGCGCGATTTCTCGCGCCACAAATCCCTGGAGCCGCTTCAGTTCGCTTTTGCGCGGCGGATCATGCTGGAGGAATTCGCCCGTGAGGCGAACTGCTCCCAGCGGCAGGCTGACCGTGTCACGAAGATGTCCTGCGCGTGAAAGTGTGAGTTCGCAACTGCCGCCGCCGAGATCCACCAGCAGAACGCTGTGAGCCCCGAGGCGTCCAGCGGAGACGATGCCCAGATGAATGAGGCGAGCTTCTTCGAGTCCAGAAATGATTTCGATGGTCCAGCCAGTTGTCGAGCGTACCCACTCCAGAAATGTGCGAGAGTTGCGGGCGTCGCGCAGGGCCGCGGTCGCGACTACCTTTACTGAGTCTGTGCCGCACTCCTGCGTGGCGCGGTGAAATCGGCGCAAGACCCGCACGGTTTCCGACATCGCCTCAGGAGAGAGGAGTCCGCCGCTGAAGACGCCTTCGCCTAGCCGGGTGACTTCGCGGTCTTCATGGATTTCCTTCAGGCGTCCAGCTTGCAGGCGTGAGATCTTTAGGCGGACGGAATTCGATCCGATGTCGATGGCGGCAAAGGTGGGCATGGATGATGATCAGTATTCTCACAATGAGGGCGCGTCGCGCAACCAGAGATCGTCAAGATATTATCAATACAATATATCGAGTGCGGATTCTCCGTTTGGACGTTTCTGTGTGAAAGGGGGCTGGTATGTCTTGTGAAAGAGAGCTGGAGGAGCTCGCCATTGGTCTAAAGACCGGTACGCTTTATTTCAGAGGATGGGACGCTGACGTACTTCAAGCATTCATTCGAGATGGGGGGCTTTGCGTTTATTGCGGGGAGCCTGCATTGGGCGGACTCGGCGAGGGGGACCACTTGCTCCCCCAGAACAAATATCCTCGATGGGCAAACAATGCTAAGAATAGGGTCGCCGCCTGTATCGAATGCAACCGTTTAAAGCGCGACTACGATCCGTCCACAGAAAAAGGAAAGGAAATTGTCATTACGGAGATCTCCGAAATCACAGACGAGGTTCGTGAGAGCCTTATAGGCTTGGCAAAGGAGAAAATAGTTGTCAGGAAGAAAATTGACTGGAAACACGAGCTTCAGACAGCCAAACCCCTTTTTGACGCAGCCGTAGCGCAGTGGCGCGAATCCAATGGATCCGCTGCCCCCGCCTGAAGTCCTTTTGTCAGCCAGACAATCTCAGACACATCGTAAGCTATGGTAGTGTCTGAAATGTGCGTTGAAGATTACAGGAAGCCAGGTTCCCTGAGACAAGCAGATGCGAGTTTTCATTTACAAGCGAACCCACAAAGGTGACCCGGATGCTGGCGGTCGGTTTGGAATAGAAGACTGTATGGGGAGACTGAGAAATTGCTCCTTCGACGCCGTCATTGGCATTGGCGGGATTCGCCCTTGGACGCGAGACGCGGATATCGCCGCGCTGGTGAATTGGATCGGCATAGGCCCACGACGAAAGCCGCCCAAGGGCAGGCGTGGTGATGTGATTGTTTTTAGTCACTTTGCACTTTTCGAGAATAAAGGTAGAGAGTTCGCCGAACTTGCGCCAGCGTTAGCAGAGTGTTTGCTTAGGACGAAATCGCCGCGCTTTCTAATCACGGATGAGACGAATAAATCCCACAGGCCCAAATTTGCGGAAATCGAACGGATACTGAATTTGGGTCGAAATTACCCACCGTCGTCGAAAGAAACGTACCCATACTGGCAGAATCACCAAAAATGTATTTGCCGGGGGAAGGCTACTCGGAGTCCTTGCGCGGTCTGCCACCACCGTGCGTCTTACGACGGGCAGCCAGCTTCCGGAAGTAGTCACCGCCGCGCTTAGCATTACGGAGCCTCTCTTGCGGCCCAGAGGGACCGCGGCAGACCGTTTGGATTGCTTGAGAAGGTCGTCGGCAAGAGCTAGGGTGGAGCAGTTCACGTCATCGGGCAGTACGATTCTCTGGGAGTTCCGGCGTAGTGGCGAGAATCTGATCGGTTTCGGAAATCAGGGTTCTCAGCGCCGCGAGTTCTTCCCGCTGGGACGTGAATCCAACGATACGGCGAGCGCACGCTGTAACGCAAGACTTCTGAAATTTTCTTCAACGCACATTTCAGACACCACCCGGGCTTGGTAGTGGCTGGATTTTTGATCAAATTCAGCCACTACTTGGGCTATCTTTTAACCGGTTTGTAACACGCCTCTGTTAGCCTCAAGGCGAATGTCTAATCAAGCCTTGCCCCGGCCGCGTTTTGACGCTCCCGAACCGGAGCGGGGGTCGAGAGCCGCCCTGAAACTTGAAACCAGAACGTCGCCGCTCTTGCAGGAGAAGGTCAGCGAAATTCCTGACGTTGTTTTCGGTTGGGCGATGCGCCTTTGCGGGTTGGCCGTGGTTGGGCTGCTCGGATTAATCGTTTATCAACTGGCGGTGGGATCACAGCTCTCCTGGCATACTTTTGGCTGGAAGTTTTTCGGGCAGTCGGACTGGAATCCGGTATCGGATCAGTACGGCGCGCTGCCATTCATCTACGGCACGATCTTGTCCTCGCTGCTATCGCTCGTCATCGCGGTACCGCTCTCGGTTGGAGTAGCTGTCTTCATCACTGAGATGTGTCCGGTAGGATTGCGCGGAATTCTTTCGTTCACCACAGAACTCCTTGCCGCTATCCCCAGCGTGGTTTACGGACTTTGGGCAATCTTTGTTCTGGTGCCTATCCTTCGCGAATATGTGCAGCCGTTTCTGGCCAAGACACTTGGTTGGACGGGGTTGTTCAGCGGGCCACCTTATGGCATTGGGATGCTGGCCGCGGGTGTGATTCTGGCCATCATGGTGATTCCGATCATCTCGTCGATCACCCGTGAAGTACTCACCGTCGTTCCGCAGCATCAACGCGAAGCGGTGCTGGCGCTGGGCTCGACGCGGTGGGAAATGATCCGCATGGGCGTGCTGCGCAATGCGCGGGCCGGGATCGTTGGAGCCATCATTTTAGGTCTGGGCCGTGCGCTGGGAGAAACCATGGCGGTCACCATGGTGATTGGCAATCGTCCGGAAATTGCGAAGTCGCTGTTTGCTCCGGGGTACACCATGGCCAGCGTCCTCGCGAATGAATTCACTGAGGCGACTGGCGATCTGTACCTTTCGGCTTTGATCGAGATCGGCCTGGCGCTATTTTTTGTCACGATTGTGGTCAATGCGCTAGCGCGGTTGATGGTGTGGAGCGTTACTCGAGGGCAGCCAGCTCGAAGCGTAGTGTGAAGTGAAACGTAAGTGAGATGTCTGAGACGAATTCCAATTCGGCGGCATTTACTATCGCTCCAGTTAGCTTGCGGCGGCGCGTGACCGATCACGCCATGACCGGCGTCGCGGTGCTTACCGTCGTCCTCGTGCTCTTGCCACTCTTCGCTATTTTTGCCTATCTGGTTTACAAGGGTATTGGCTCCATCAATCTTGCCTTTCTTACCCAGACTCCAAAGCCGGTGGGTGAACCCGGAGGCGGGATGGCCAATGCCATTGTTGGTTCCATGGTGATTCTCGCCATAGCCAGTTTGCTGGGTGTGCCGCTTGGCATCGGCGCGGGGATTTTTCTTTCCGAGTATGGGCGAAATCGTTATGGCGATATTGTGCGCTTTGTGTCTGATGTGCTGAACGGCGTGCCCTCGATCGTGATTGGCATTGTCGCCTACGGACTGGTAGTGATGCGCCAGAAGCATTTCTCCGCGCTGGCGGGTGGCGTCGCTCTGGCGATCATGATGATTCCGACGATCGCTCGAACTACTGAGCAGATGCTCTTATTGGTTCCACAAGCGATTCGCGAGGCGGCTTACGGACTCGGCGTCTCTCGCTGGCGCACGACGATCTCGATTACGCTGCGGACGGCTACTTCAGGAGTGATTACCGGCGTCATGCTGGCCTTCGCACGCGTCGCCGGAGAAACCGCGCCGCTGCTCTTTACCGCGTTTGGGAATCAATTCTGGAATTGGAAGATGGACCAGCCGACCGCGGCATTGTCGCTACAGATTTTTACTTACGCCATCTCGCCGTTTGATGAATGGCATCGGCAGGCTTGGGCAGGGGCGCTGGTTTTGATTGTCCTGATCGTCGGAGCGGTGGCGGCGGTTCGCATCGCGGTACGGCACGGAACCTTGTCAGGAGCATAACTTTTGGCAGAAGCACTGGGTAGGAGTTCAACCAAATATGGGCGTAGGAATTAAAGTCGATCACCTGAATGCGTTTTACGGCAAGACTCAGGCGCTGTTCGACATCAACATCACCGTGGCTGCAAACCATGCGACGGCGTTGATCGGGCCTTCGGGTTGCGGGAAATCCACGTTCATTCGTTGTTTGAACCGCATGCACGAAACCATCCCTGAGGCGCGGGTGGATGGCACGGTGCATATTGGCGATCTGAGCGTCTATAACGGCACGTCGGCCACACAGTTACGCCGCCGCGTGGGTATGGTGTTTCAGAAACCGAATCCGTTTCCGACGATGTCGATCTATGACAACGTGGCGGCGGGACTGAAGCTGAACGGTTTCAGTAAGCGCAAGCAATTGGACGAGATTGTTCACAAGTCTTTACATGCCTCAGCGCTCTGGGACGAAGTAAAGGATTCGCTGCATAAGAAGTCCGGAGCCAGTCTGTCGGGCGGGCAACAACAGCGCCTGTGCATCGCTCGCGCACTGGCTGTTCAGCCCGAAGTTCTGCTCATGGACGAGCCGTGTTCAGCGCTGGATCCGATCTCCACCGGCAAGATCGAGGAATTGATATTCCAATTAAAAGAGCAATACACGATCGTGATTGTGACGCATAATATGCAACAGGCAGCCCGCGTGGCCGAGTTCACCGGGTTTTTTCTGTTGGGCAAGATGATTGAGTTCGACAAGACTGAGAAGATATTTACCAATCCTTCCGACAAACGGACGGAAGATTACGTCACAGGCAGATTCGGATAGGAATGAGGTCAGAGGTTAGAGGTCAGATTGCAGAGGTTAACTGCCAACCGAATGATTTGGCGTGGCGTCCTGGGATTTCACTTCTGCAGTCTGACCTCTTACCTCTGACCTTACGAAAGAGGTTTACTAGATGATGCGCACGCGGTTTCAGCAGCAGATGGAAGATCTCCGGGAGAAACTGCTCCGCATGGGCGGTCTCGCGGAACTGGCGGTTGATCGCGCCTGCCAGGCCTACACCGAGCGCGATCTCAATCGCTGCCATCTCGTTCTTGAGAATGAGAGTCTGATCAACGCGACTGAGCGCGAGATCGACGAACTTGCCTTCGACATTCTGGCGACGCAACAACCGGCGGCTACCGATTTGCGCTTTATTCTCGCGGTCACCAAGATCAACGCCGATCTCGAGCGCGTGGGCGATCAGGCGGTGAACATAGCCGAGCGCGTTATGGATCTGATTGAGTTGCCGGAAGTGGATTTGCCGGTAGACATCGGACGGATGGCCACCGCAGTGAGCGCGATGGTGCGACGCGCTTTGGAGTCTTTCGTGGAAGGCAAGGCTGAACTAGCGCAGGCCGTGCTCGAGATGGATCACGTCGTAGATCGAATGCGCGACGAAGCTTTTATTGTGCTCGTGCGAAAGATGAACGAAGAGCCGCAAGTGACTCAACAGGCTTTAGATGCTCTGTTGGTCGCGCGCAACCTTGAACGCGTTGCGGACCATGCCACGAACATCTCTGAGGACGTCATTTTCTGGGTGCTCGGCGCCGATGTGCGGCATCATGCACAGGCGGCGTCGGTTGCTCCGCGACCGGAGCGGCGCGAACAATAGATTAAGGCGTCTTGCTTGAGGTGGCCGGGCGGAGACGGTCGGCTCTCCACCGGCAAATCTTCTTCCTGCGATACACTGGTCCCCCATGAGTGACCGAATCCGCGTTTTTGCCACCTGCGATATTGGGGATGCCCTCAACATTCTTCGCAATAAGGGATATGACGTTGAAGTCTATCCCCAGCCCGAAGCACCACCCAAGAATTTGATTATTGAGAAGGTGAAGTCAGGGATCGATGGCCTGATTACTACTCTTCGCGACCCCATCGACGCGGAAATCTTTGCCGCGGGAGCCGGGACGCTCAAGGTGGTCGCCCAGTTCGCGGTCGGATTCGACAACATCAACCGCTCCGATGCCAACAAATTCAAAGTCCCGTTTACTAATACTGCCGACGTCCTGACCGAAGCGACCGCGGAGTTTGCTTTTTTCATGATGGGCGAGCTGGCGCGAAAACTTTGGCCCGCTGAACATCTCTGTCGCGAGAATCGCTGGGGATATTGGCATCCTTATTTGCCCTTTCTCGGGGATGAAGTCACGGGGAAAACCGTCGCTATCATCGGCACCGGCCGCATTGGCCTCGCCATGATCAAGAAATGCGCCGGATTCGATATGAATATCCTGTGCTTTGATCCGGCTTATGAGAATCACGATTACATCAAGGCCATCCAGGAGACGAACGATCTGCGCTTTCAGCGTGGGATCAGCCGCGAGAAGACCTGGATTCGATACACTACGCTCAATGAAGCATTGAGCGCGGCGGATTTCGTCAGCCTGCACGTTCCGCTACTGCGCGAGGGCGAAAGCTCCACACCGACCTATCACCTGATCAACGAAACCACGCTCCGGATGATGAGGCCTACCGCGATGGTGATCAATACGTCGCGTGGTCCCGTGATCGATGAGACAGCCCTGGCCCGCGCCTTGCGCGAGAATTGGATCGCTGGCGCGGCGCTCGATGTCTACGAAAAAGAGCCGCTCCCCGCCGATTCGCCGTTGCGCGATCCCGCGATCGCCGATCGTTGCCGGTTGCTGCCGCATTTCGCCAGCGCGGCGCGGATTACGCGGCTGTCTCCCGATCCTAACAAGGGCATGGCTGGACGCTGTGTGCAGGGGTTGATTGACGTGCTGGAAGGGAACTACGGCGGGGATGTTGCGAAGATGCCTTATGTTGTGAATAAGGAAGCGTTCACGAAGTAGATTTGTCCGTAGGCTTTCCAGGCTTGTCTGCGACCGCTCGCGCCTGCTACTCTCGCCATTCGATAAAGCCATGAAAATTACAAAATGCATTTTCGCCTGCCTCGCCTGCTTGTCGCTCGTCTCTCATGCCCAAGTCAATGACAACGACCCTGCTCGCGCGTTGAAAGTTTTGCCGGCTCCGAAAGAAGTGCGGATGGCCGCAGGCAAACTCGTGATCAAGCCTTCGACCACCATCCTGATCAGTGACAAAGAGGATCGGACGGCGGCCGAGATGCTGCAAGAAGAGATTCACGAGCGGACGGGCATGAAGTTGGCGATCGCGTCTGTGAACGCCGCTCCCAAAACGACGGGGCACATTTCATTGACACGCTCTCCTGAGCCGCATATGCACGAGTCGGGTAGTCAATATCTAGTCAACGGTCAAGCTTATTTGATCCGCGTGACCGACTCTGGAGTAGTCGTCGCCGCGCGCACAGGGCAAGGACTCTTCTATGGCGTGCAGACGCTTCGGCAGTTGCTGCGTCCGGAAGGCGCCGGAGGGAAAGCGCTGGCCGTTCCTAAGCTGGTCATTCGCGATTGGCCCAGCATGGATTGGCGAGGGGTTAGCGACGACATCAGCCGCGGCCCGATCACTACGGTTGCATATTTGAAGACGCAGATCCGAACTTTAGCGGAGTACAAGATCAACCTGCTCGGGTTCAACATGGAGCATGTGTTCGACTTCCAGACCCAACCGCTGGTCGCTCCGAAAGATTCCGAGAAAGACCCAGCCAAGACCGCTGCCCTAACCCCGGCACAGATTAAAGAGCTCGTCGAATATGCCAGCAAGTACTACGTGACGTTGCTGCCCGAGCAGCAGGCATTTGGGCATCTTCATCAATTCTTGAAATATGAAGTCTATTCGGACCTGGCTGAAACTCCGCATGGGCATGTGCTGACCCCGACGAATCCTCAGACCTACGATTTTATTAAGCAGGTTTACGGCGAGGTCGTTCCATTGTTCCCCGGTCCGTTTTTTCATATTGGTTCAGATGAGACCTTCGAGCTTGGACTTGGCCGCACAAAAGACCTGGCAACCCAGCAGGGGCTCGGCCGGGTTTACCTCGAACACCTGCAAAAAGTTTTCGAGATCATGAAGCCGTATCACAAGCAACTCATGTTTTGGGGAGATATCGCGGTTAAGTATCCCGAGTTGCTTACGATTCTCCCGAAGGACATGATCGCGGTGCCGTGGGATTACGATCCTAAGCCGAGCTATGAAGGCATCATTACGCCATACACCAACGCTGGGCTGCGGGTGGTCGTTGCACCCGGAGCGGGCGATTGGCGTGTGATTTGGCCGAATCTTGATAGTGCGTTTGTGAATATCCGAAACTTTGTTCGCGACGGTCAAAAGCATCAGGCCATCGGTGCGCTCAACACTACCTGGAATGATGACGGCGAGTCGCTGGTGGATATGACCTGGCCGGCTTTGGTCTTTGGAGCCGCCGCGAGTTGGCAGCCGGGCGAGTCCAGTATTGACGACTTCAAAAGCAGTTATGACTGGGCTTTCTATCGCAATGAGGACAACACGTTCGCCACTGTGATCGAAGATCTCGATCGTCCGCACACGCTTCTTGGCGGAGTGAAGCTGGACGACGCCAGTCACGAACTTTTCTGGACCGACCCGTTCAGCGCATCCGGTGCCGCGACGGCCACCACGGCGCTACCTGTGACTCACGATCTACGCCTCAGCGCTGAACACGCGGCTGAGTCATTGATGCGCAACCGGGCCAAAGCCCATCTTCATTCTGGCACCCTTGACGATATGTTGCTTGCCGCCTGGCATCTGGACACATTAGGAATGAAGCTCCAGTTCACGTCGGAAATCAGCCGCTTCTACTGGGACGCATACCAGAATCAGACAGACTCGAAACGCGCGCAGGGTGATCTCGACGTAATTGTGGACATCAACGGGCGACTGCAAAGCCTGCGGGATGCGATCACCGATATGCGCAAGATGTATGAGGAAGGCTGGGCGCGCGAGAACCATCCTTACTGGGAAGACAACGTTCTGGTGCGCTACGACAATCTCGCAATCGAGGTGCAGGCTAAAATCGTTGCTGTGCTCGCGGCGCAGCGGCAGTATTGGACTACCAAGACTTTGCCTCCGCCCGAACAGCTGGGATTCTTTTCTAAGTAGTCCTTTTTGCAAGATTCAATGGAGCGCCGGGCGTCCTCACCCGGCCACCTCAGACTTGACGCTCGAGACGCCCGGCGCACCAGTAAATTATGTTTTCCGATCGCACAGGCTGGCGGCTAAGTTCTAACGCGCTAGCACAGGCGATTGCGGAAGTTCGTGCTGCGGGCCGGGTGATCCTTGATCTTACGATTTCGAACCCTACGGAAGCCGGCATTCGTGCCGATGTCGAGATAGTGCTCGCCGCGCTCGCGAATCCTGCGGCGATGGCGTACGATCCGCAGCCACGGGGATTGCTCCAAGCTCGCCAGGCAGTGTGCCGCTACTATCGCGAGTCGCATGAAGTCGAAGTCGATCCCAAAAATCTGATTCTGACTACCAGCACCAGCGAAGCTTACTCGTACGTTTTTCGGTTGCTCTGTAATGTGGGCGACGAAGTTCTTGTTCCGAAACCCAGCTACCCGCTGTTTGAGTTTCTCGCCGATCTAGCGGATGTGAAGCTCGTTCCGTATCCACTGCTCTACGATCACGGATGGCAAATTGATTTCGACTCGCTTCAGAAAGCAATTACTCCTCGAACGCGAGCTGTGATTCTTGTGAATCCCAATAACCCGACGGGCAACTACGTTTCTGCTGGGGAGACTGCGGCGCTCAACAAGTTATGCCGCGAGCGTTCGATAGCTTTGATCGTGGACGAAGTGTTTCTAGATTACGCGCTCGATTCTGTGAACAAGGGCGCCCGGCGCAGTAGTTTTGCGGGCAATCGCGATGCCCTCACGTTTACTCTCAGTGGTGTGTCCAAGGTGTCGGCGCTTCCGCAGATGAAGTTGGCATGGGTTGCGACCAGCGGTCCGGAAAAAATGGTTACTCACGCGGGAGCTCGATTGGAGATCATTGCCGATACTTTCCTATCGATGAACGCTCCGGTCCAACTGGCGGCGCCGGTCTTGCTCGATCAGCGCCAAGATGTTCAAACAAAACTTCTCGACCGCGTGCGGACGAATCTTGCGGAACTGGATCGGCAACTAGCCAGTCACCCGTCGTGTACAAGATTGCTGGTCGAGGGCGGTTGGTACGCTATCCTTCGCGTGCCTGTTCTTGGGAGTGACGAGGAGCTTGCGATTCGACTCTTGCGCGATGCGACCGTGAGCGTCCATCCGGGACACTTTTACGATTTTCCGAATGAAGGGCATCTTGTGCTTAGTCTCATAAGTGATCCTGCCATCTTTCGTAAAGGAATTTCGCGGCTGCTACAAGGAATTGGCTGATCAGAACCCTGAACGCTTCCGACGTTAGGTTTGTGTGTCATGGTATTCTTTTCGCCGCTCTGTGAATTATTTTTGAATATGGAGAACTCATGTCGATAAACCGCCGTGGATTTATAGGTTCTGCCATCGCCGCATCGGTGGCCGGAGGTCTGGCGTCGCCAAATCTGACTGCTCAAAATAAAGATAAAGGCAACGGCGAGGGTTCACGAGCCGATGAGCAGTCGAAGGCTTCGAAGCGCCCAATTATTATCTGCGCCAACAACGGCGTGAATTATCTCGATGGGGCATTCGCCTTTCTCAAGGGCGGAGGTGACACGCTCGATGCTGCCATTCGTGTCGTAAAGGGACCGGAAGATGATCCGAACGACGATTCCGTGGGACTTGGCGGCCTCCCTAACGAAGAAGGAGTGGTTGAACTCGACGCCTGCTGCATGCACGGGCCTACGCGGCGCGCCGGGTCGGTGGGCGGAGTGCGTAACATTAAGAATGTGGCGTTGGTTTCGAAAGCGGTCATGGAGCACACCGGACACGTGATGCTGGTCGCTGAAGGCGCGGAACGGTTTGCCGTTGCCATGGGTCATCCACGGGAAAATCTGTTGACGGAACGCTCGCGGAAGATCTGGCTGCTCTGGAAGGAGTATCACTCGACGGATGACTGGTGGGGTCCGGGACTGGCGGATCCAAACTGGAAGCCGCCTTCTTCGCCACCTGCAACTCCACAAGCTGAACTTTGGAAGGAGCGCCTTCAGCGCTTGGAAGAACACGCTGCAGCAGTCGGCATCGAACCTGAATTCCGAATGGCGGCTGTACGGCGCGTTTTGTTTCCTCCAACTGGGACGATTCATTGCTCCGCCCTCAACGACAAGGGTGAAATGTCTGGCGTCACGACTACGAGCGGGCTAGCATTCAAGTTGCCGGGTCGCTGCGGCGATTCGCCGATTATCGGCGCAGGGTGTTACACCGATCAGGACGTGGGCTCGGCAGGCGCGACCGGCAGTGGAGAAGAGAACATCAAGGTCGCCGGAGCGCACACGATCGTCGAGAACATGAGGCACGGCATGTCGCCGCTCGAAGCGGGACTGGATGCCCTGAAACGCATCGTCCGCAATTACAACAACGACATGAACAAGATCAAGTTCATGGACATGGTCTACTACATCCTGCGTAAGGATGGCGCCTACGCTGGGGTATCGCTCTGGGAAGGCTATTCGCCGGGGGACCCGCACAAGATTGCCGTCCACGACGGGACGAAACGCTCTGAAGTTGCGGTTGCATTGCTGAAGGGCGTATCGCATGAGTTTCCGCCATTTCCGGTGGAGGTGCCGGAAGAACTGAAGAAGGATTCCGTCTACGTCAAATAGCCCCGCTTTCACACGGAAGCGCGCGGTGCGAGAATGAGGGAATGATTCACAAAATCCTTCCGGTGGGCCCTCTCCAGTGCAACTGCTCCATCATTGGGGATGAGACGACGCACGACGCCATGGTTATCGATCCTGGCGACGATATTGAAGACGTTCTCGCCATCATCCGCGAACACAAACTGCAAGTGAAGCAGATCGTGATCACCCATGCCCACATTGATCACGTGGGCGGAGCGATGAAGTTGCGCGCTCTGACTGGCGCTCCAATTCTTCTCAATCAAAATGACTACGCGCTGCTGAAAATGTTGGACGTCCAGGCTACTTGGGTCGGCATGGCAGTTCCTGAAGAAGTTGCAATCGAGGCGAGTATCTCCGACGGCGAATCATTGCAGGCGGGTAGCCTCGAAGCGAATGTCTTGCACACTCCCGGCCACACCGAAGGTAGCGTATGCCTCTATTTTCCTGCGGAGAAGCTGCTCATTGCCGGCGACACGTTGTTCGCCCGGAGCATAGGACGCACCGATCTGCCCGGCGGATCATTTGCGAAAATCATGCGCTCGCTGCATGATCGCGTCCTTACGCTGCCCGATGAGACGGTCGTGATTCCGGGGCATGGTCGGCTAACAACGATTGGTGAGGAAAGGGAAGAGAACCCTTATTTGCAGGAGTAATTGTGAGCGAGTATTTTGGGAGCGATGGTCTCACCCGTCCAGTCGACGTGGCCGGGCGAGGACGCCCCGGCTCCCCACTATCGAAATGATTACTGTTTGGGCGCTTGGCTTTGTGGAACGGTTGGCGGCGCGGAAGGTGCTGGAGTCGCGGGCTGCGATTTTGTTTGCGCCGGTTTCACTCCCGAAAATACCGAGGTAGGACCGCTTCGTCGCGCCGCAAAAATCGACAGCGTAATCGAAGTGAACATGAAAATGACAGCAGACCACGTGGTCGCACGCGAAAGAACCGAGGCCGCGCCGCGCGGGCCAAAAGCTGTTTGACTACCCTGACCGCCGAAAGCCGCAGCCAAGTCGCCGCTCTTTCCGCTCTGCAGCAATACAACTGCAATTAGAAAAAAGCAAACAACAACGTGAATCAATGTGATCAAAATGACCATTGCAAGAAAACTCCGTGCGGGCCGCAGCCCGATTCAATTTCTGATTCTGCGGTAGCAACGCGCAGGAACCGATGTATTTGGTGCGCAAGGGGGGACTTGAACCCCCATGCCTTTCGGCGCCACCCCCTCAAGATGGTGTGTCTGCCAATTCCACCACTTGCGCTTTGAAATCAATCTTTTGCAGACTACTTGAGGGAACACGGAAGTCTGCATCCGGCACTTGGGAGCTCCAATTTCCTGCCGCTTGAAAGCAATCGAACTCTGTTTCCGGCGCGGTACTCCCTCCATCTTTATACACGGTCAAACGAGGAGGTTCAAGTTCGCGGCCACCCTTGTCGGACATCCTGTCCGTGCAGATTTGCGAGATGCGAGGGATGCGTTTATCGTGAGATGCGCTTCGGTCTAAATATCACCGGTTCCATCCCATTATGAATGGTCGCGTCTTTTTCTGGTCGCTCACCTCCGCCCTGGCAGGATTTCTTTTCGGGTTCGATACGGTCGTCATCTCCGGCGCGGAAAAAACAATTCAGACTCTTTGGGGCCTCAGTCCCGAACTACATGGGATGGCCATCGCCTCCGCTCTCTACGGAACGGTTATAGGGTCGCTAATTGGAGGGTGGCCCGCGGATCGATTCGGGCGCAAGGCCACGCTCCTCTGGATCGGCGTTCTCTACTTCGTCGGCGCGGTGGGGTCGGGCTTGGCCACTAATGTCTCGCTTTTCATTGTCTCGCGCTTTATTGGCGGCCTGGGGATTGGCATTTCCACCGTGGCGGCTCCGTTGTACATTTCGGAGATTGCTCCGCCTAAGTATCGTGGGCGACTCGCCGGAATGTTTCAGTTCAATATTGTTTTCGGCATCCTGATCGCGTTTGTGTCGAATGCGCTGCTCGCCGGAATCGGTGAAAATGCCTGGCGTTGGATGCTTGGGGTGGCCGCATTTCCGTCGGTCCTCTACGCGCTGCTCTGCTTTGGCTTGCCGGAAAGTCCCCGCTGGCTTTTGGGCAGGAAGGGCGATCGCGAGGCTGGACTGAAAGTTCTGCGTCGCATTCAGCCGAACGCTCCCGAAGCCGAGATCGAAGCGGAGGCCGATGAGATCGCGGCTGCGTCCACGGAAAAAGAGTCTTCAGGGCATTTCTGGACCAGGCGTCTCCGCAAACCGATCTTGCTCGCCATCCTGATTGCGTTTTTTAATCAGCTTTCAGGAATCAACGCGATTCTTTACTTCGCCCCACGCATATTTGAGCTAACCGGCCTGGGAGCAAAGGCCGCGTTACTGCAATCGATCGGCATCGGCGTTACTAATCTTGTCTTCACATTTGTCGGCCTCTGGCTCATTGACCGGATCGGGCGGCGCACGCTTTTGTTTATTGGTTCATTTGGATACATCGCCTCGCTAGGGTTGGTTGCCTGGGCTTTCTTCACCGAGCATTACACGCTCGTGCCAATTTGTATTTTCGCCTTCATCGCCGCGCATTCGATTGGGCAGGGAGCGGTTATCTGGGTTTTTATCTCTGAAATATTCCCCAACCGGCACCGCGCGGAGGGACAGGCTCTAGGCAGCTTCACGCACTGGATCTTCGCCGCTCTGCTGACTACGTTCTTCCCGAAGATGGTTACGGTCTTTCCTCCCGGTTACGTTTTTTCGTTTTTCGCTTTCATGATGGTGCTCCAACTTATCTGGGTGAAGACAATGGTTCCGGAAACAAAGGGCGTGCCGTTGGAGCAAATCCAGAAGCAATTGGGGATTGAATAGGATCGGCGCCGGAACGGTCATGAATTTCAATGTCGTCGGCCTCGGAGAAGTGCTGTGGGACCTGCTGCTCACTGGACCACAGTTGGGCGGAGCGCCAGCGAATTTCGCTTATCATGCGCATGCGCTCGGGGCGCGGGTCCGCGTGATCACGCGGATCGGGAATGATAATTATGGGCGCGACGTGGTTCAGCGCTTTCATGAGATTGGTTTGTCGGATACAACGGTCCAAGTGGATGAAGCTGCGCCGACCGGAACCGCGACGGTCACACTCTCGGGCAACGGACTCGCTCATTTTACGATCCAGGAAAATGTCGCATGGGATCGCATTGCAGCGACCACGCAAGCCATCGCACTCGCCCGGGCCGCAGATGCCATCTGTTTTGGGAGCCTGGCGCAGCGCAGCCCGATTTCGCGCGAGGCTATTCAGCACATTATCGCGGAAACGCCTAGAGACTCCCTGCGCGTTTTCGACATCAATCTGCGACAGCAATTTCATTCTCGCGAGGTCATTGAAAAATCGCTTCACTTGGCGAATGTGCTCAAGTTGAATGACGAGGAGCTGCCAACGCTGGCCGCGATGTTTGGCTTGACTGGCTCAAAGGAAGCTCAGATCGAACGGCTCGCGGGCATGTTCAATTTAGAAGTCGCCGCGCTTACGCGGGGGGCGAATGGCAGCCTGCTCTATCAAAAACACGAAGATGGAGTCCGCTGGTCCGATTGCGCCTCTCGTCCGGTGAAGGTGGTCGATACCGTGGGCGCGGGCGATTCATTCACCGCCGCACTTGTTTTGGGATTGCTCCATGAAATGAACCTTGACGAAATCAATGCTCTCGCCAACGACGTCGCACGTTTTGTCTGCTCGCAAGCGGGCGCGACTCCCGCTTTGCCGGTAGAATTCGCGAGAAGGTTCGCAGTTCAATCGCCATAAACAGTAACAGTGACAATGCCCATCGCCGACCATTTTCGAATTACCGCCTCCGCGCTCAAGCACTGGGCCATCGCTCAACTCCAGGATTCACTCGCCGTCGGCATTCTGTGGTTGGTTGGGCTGTGGATCATTCGCGTCCCATGGGCTCCATTGTGGGCCTTGCTGGCAGCGGTGTTGCAGATGATTCCACACTTCGGACCCATCCTCGGATTGCTCGGTCCGGTTCTGGCCGCCGCTCTTCGTTGGCAAGACTGGCAGCATCCGCTCTACGTTCTTATTCTCTACGCGGTGATCGTCCTGGTGGATGGCTTCCTGCTCCAGCCCTATATCATGCGTCGCACGACGCGAGTTCCCATGTGGGCATCGATCCTCGTACCACTCGTTCTTGGATTTGTCATTCCGTTCTGGGGATTTCTGCTTGCGCCTCCGCTGCTGGCGGTGGTGTATGCGTTTAGGGCGCGGCGGCTAAAGAGTTAGCCGGTCGCGCCCTATCGTTCGCAGTCTTATTTCCGATCAGTTGAACAAGGCTAAATCACCGGCCTCGCCTAGCGCCCATCAATGTGGCTTCCCGCCACCGTTTTCCGCTTTGGATGGCGCTGCTTGACGCGGAGCCTGACGCTGCTCCATTTGCTTCTGTTGGTTCGCATGGGTTTGTTCGAGCTTCTGCGTTTGTTGGGTGTGGCGCTGTTCCATCGGCGCTTTTTGCGCGTCGCTGTAGTTCTTCTTCGTGGCTTGTTGATGCTCTTTTTCCTGCTGATTCTGAAGCTTCACGTGATCCTGTGTTTGCTTGGCAGCCAGCTTGTTTTGTTGCTGTTGATATTTCTGGTCAGTCTTTGCGTTGCCGGTGTTAGGCGGAGCAATCGTGTGCGGCTGTAATTGGTTGGCGTGGTTGTTTGCGTCGGGACGAGCTTCAGTTGCCGGACGGGCTTCATTGCCACGCGCGGCACTCGGGGCAGGAGCTTTGTATTCTCCACCTGCTTCTTTGGAAGCCACTGCGCCCGCTTTAAAGTCGCCAGGTTTAGAAGTCGCCGCGATGGGCGGCTTGCCCTGATTCGCGGACGCGCGCAGTTCGGGATTGCCGCGGGCCGCTTGAACGTGTTGGGTTTGCGCGGCTACTGGGCCGATATGGCGTTCGGAAGCGAAAGTCTGCTCACGCGATGTCGGGCGCGCTTCGACTCCACCCGTACCACCGTTGAAGCTGACTCGATTCTCCGAGACATTCGTCACCCTGACGTTATAGGTGTTGTGAATGATGGTGGTGTTTACATGACTCACGTAGGTGTTGTAGGAGAATCGTCCATCTTCCCAGCGGCCGCCCTCATATCCGTTACCGCCGTAGCCGAAGCCGTAATTTATTCCGCCGTAAAAGCCAACTTCCGAGCCCCAATATCCCTCATGAAAAAGGAATGCGTTGCCGCCCCAACCCCAATAGCCGGGCGTCCAGAGAAAGCCGACTTGAGGTGGCTCGACCCACGTGCCAGGCACCCAGTAGTAGCCATCGCCGTCGTCGTAGTTCCAATAACCTGGTGTCCACAGATAACCGTCTTCGGGACAGATCGGCTGTTCATAGACGGGAATTGCCGGAGGCCCAAAGCCCACGGAAATGCCGACGCCAATTTGAGCGAGAGCAAGCGGCGATAAAGCCAGCAAGATGAATGAGAACAGCAGCGAGCGAACTGCAATCATAGTACGCATTGTGTTTCCTTCTGCCTGCTCATCCATATATGTGTTGCCCGGTACGGCGAGAGGCTCACGGGCCTGGACTTGAGCGGCGGTCGTTGCAGCTTGATTCAGCGCAACATCGCAATGATGAGGGAGTCCGCAAAAGAAAAATGGTCAATTTTGCACAACTGCGCCGGAGGCCGTCGCTGAGTACAACGTGGCGGTTCCGGCGTACGACTTCCGAATTGAACTACCTACGATCCAAGCCGCAACAATTCCTTTCGTAGCCCTCCATGCCGTTGTATGAGATGTAGGTAGAGCATTTCCTGCGGCTTGGGTTTTGCACGGATGATTCGGACCAGATCGTTTTTTTCTTCTCGTGTCCACGCGTCCAAAACCGTCCCATGCGCTAGAACGAGCGCACAATTCTCGAAAGCCGCCTTTTCCAAGGCAGTCCACGAAGATGTGCTAACCGACAAAACGCGTTCCAGCGTTCGCCTCGACTTCTCACGCATGCGGGTAGCATCCCCGCCAAAATCGCGTGCCATCCGCCGATTCACGCGCAGGCCAATGTTGCGAGTGCTAAATCGATCCCACGCTCCGCGCCCGCTGCCCGGCAACTCGTAGAACGCATGGTCGCTCGCCAGTCGTCGTAACGTTCTAGCAGGCGTCCGGTATTTCGGATCGGCGGCGATTTTGTCTTCTTCGCGCTCCGCTAATTGTTGGAGATCCTCGCGTCCTGGCCGGAATCCGAGCTTGCGGTAGAACCAGAATGCGCCGGATTCGATGGCTTCTTCGTTGTCGTGGCCCAACTGATACGGGTACACGGAGGCGCATGTCGTTCCCATGAGGTGACAGAGACAGCGCAGAACTTGAGCGTAGATCCATCCCGCTTCGCCACCGCGGAAGGTGTAGAACGTGTTAAAGCCGACTTCCATCCATTCGCAGAGGCCGATCGCTTCGATGTAGTTGATGGGCACACCGTTCTTTAGCGTCAGTCCCGCGACATACGCGCGCAGCGGCAGGCGGCGATCGGGCGGCAGATTCCAAAGATAGATGGTCACGCCGCGTCCGACATCCGCCTGCACAACCGACTTCGGATCGCCCAGCGTGGTGCCGTAGAGTTCACGATAGCGGACCAGCATGACTTCGCGGATCAGGTCCATGACCTGCTGGCCCTGCTTCCGCGAAAGCTTCGTCAGTTTCGGCGGACGCTTTGCCAGTTCGGTGGCTAGCGATACCTGGCTCCGGCTGATTAGTGCGTCTTTACCGGACCCGCTGTGATAAAAAATGCTGCGAACTGGTTCGATATTCCGCGTACGCGCGATCGGAGAGTTTTCCAGGTTCCAGCGTAAGGGGACGCGCAAAGATTCGTACAGCTCGGCTTTTTGTTGTGGAGGGAGCGGCAACTGATTGAAGCGTTCGATCAGCCATGCTGGAGTCGCAGACTTTCGTTGCCCGACCTCACCCGCGGCCGCTTCAATCCATTTGCGCCATGGCGTGTCGGCTTCGACAGACGAATCGTCCTCAAGCAAGGGGATAAAGCGCGGGCCAGTAGTGCCTAACTCGCGTCCGGGCTCATAGTTGTCCCAGGCAATTTCTACTTTGCCGGGCGTGCGCTTAATGAGCCAGTGCGCTACATCGAAGCTGAGCGTGTCTTCCATCTGCGTACCGGCGATGCCGGCAAATTCGAAAGTATCGAAGCTGTCCAGGTTGGTGCCTGCTTCACGCAGCGCTTCTACTTTCTTGTGGAAACTATTCAGAATGCGGTTTGTCACACGGACGACGGCTGGTCCTTGGGGAAAGGCGCGAAGAAAGAGGAGCGTCTCGTGGAAACGAATCAGGGACGGGGGATCGGGAAAGCGTGCGGCGTCTAGCCGCTTCAATAGCTTTATAACGGAAGCGACCTCCTGACGGCCGAACTTATAGCGACAGGCTTCAAGCTGAGCGAGTTGTTGATTGAGAGCTTTTGAGGACATGGCGGATTCGCCCACAAGGGTATCGTAGTCATGCTGAATTTGCGTCCGAAGTTAGGACATGTGGCAGCGAGCTTTACCCCCCACAAGACGGGTCGTAGCCCCGTTGGAGCACAAGCGTCTTTCGGGCCTCGTTTTACCTCTGCATGTTATAATTTGCCTTCGCCTGAACGTTTTACGTCGAGGCTGATGCAGTGATTTCCTCCGCGGGCGGATTCATAATTCCGAGAATCAGCGCAATTTTCGTTCTCTAAATACGAGGTATTGCTATGTCCGGCCATTCCAAATGGGCAACAATCAAGCATAAAAAGGGAGCGCTTGACGCCAAGCGCGGCAAGATTTTCACACGCCTGATCAAGGAAATTGCGATGGCGGCGAAGTCGGGCGGCGATCCTGATATGAATCCGCGGCTGCGGACGGCCATCCTCGCGGCGAAGTCCGAAAACATGCCTGCCGACAACATCAAGCGCGCTATCCAGCGCGGGACGGGTGAACTGCCTGGCCTGACCTACGAAGAATTCGTGCTTGAGGGATATGGTCCGGGCGGCGTGGCTTTGCTGGCGGAGATTTCGACTGACAACCGTAATCGTACCGTGAGCGAAATTCGTCATGTCTTTGGCAAGAACAATGGCAACATGGCTGCAGCTGGCGCCGTCGCATATATGTTCCACAAGAAGGGCGATATCGTCATCCCGAAGTCGGCAGCGAAGGAAGACGATTTGATGAACATCATCCTCGAAGCGGGCGGCGAGGATTTGAAAGATGAAGGCGAGAATTGGGAAATTCTGACCGAGCCTTCGGCCTACGAAGCTGTGTTGGAGGCAGTCAAGAAGGCTGGTATTACTCCTGCGTCGTCGAGTGTGGCTATGGTTCCCGATACCTACATTAAACTGGAAGGGCAGCAGGCCGCGCAGATGATCCGCCTGATGGAAGCGCTCGACGATAACGACGACGTGCAGAACGTCCACGCAAATTTCGATATCGACGAGAAGACGCTGGAAGAAGTTGCTGGCTAATTATCCGGAGATCGGGCCATCGTGTCGTCGGAGTGTTTCTATTCAGCTTCGGATATCCATCAGCCGCGCGCAATCAATTTGTTCTGCTCTCACCCCACAGTTTCGCCGCACTTTTCAACACCATAGAGGAAAAGCTTGTGGAAAAGCAGGGGCTTACTCTTGTAAGCTTTTGTATACCAATCGCTTTCAACATTCTGCACCCCCTAGGGTGCTTGCTGTATTGATTTTGCGCGAAGCCCAACCTTAGTGAAGATCCGTCTCGACAAGTTGATGGTTGATCGAGGGCTGACGCCATCACGCGAACGTGCACAGGCCCTCATCCTCGCCGGAAAAGTTCTTGTTAACGAGCAAAAGATAGAGAAGGCTGGCGCGTCGATCGATCCAGAAGCCAGCTTGCGGCTGCTCGGCGATGATCTCCGCTACGTCAGCCGCGGCGGGCTTAAGTTAGAGAAAGCGCTTGAGCACTGGCACATCGATCTGAACGGAAAAGTCTGTCTCGACATCGGCGCATCCACTGGCGGCTTCACCGATTGCATGCTGCAACACGGCGCTTCGAAGGTAATTGCTGTGGATACTGGCTATGGGCAGATGGATTTCGGTTTGCGCAATGATTCGCGTGTTCTGCTGATCGAGAAAAAGAACGCCCGCTATCTAGAGCCTGCCGATATCGCCGAGCCTATTGACTTTATCGCCATGGATGTTGCCTTCATTTCTGCCACGCTGGTTCTTCCGGCGGTGATTCGCGCAGCTTCATCGTCAGGTCAAATTGTGGTCCTGGTGAAACCGCAATTTGAAGTGGGCAGGGAGCAGGTGGGGAAGGGTGGAATCGTGCGCGATGAATCGGCCCAGCAAGGAGCGGTGGCTCGCGTAGATGCAACCCTTGTCGAACTCGGGTGCACGGGTGCCGAATGGATCGAGTCTCCCATTCTCGGAGGCGAAGGCAACCGAGAATTCTTGCTCCGCGCGGACTTTTCAACGCCAGCCATCCGGTGATTCTGTACAATCGGAAGTCCGAGATCATTATCCGAATACATGCCTGAGTCACCTGTGAATTCCAACCAACAGAAAACGGTCGCGATCATCTCGAAGCCTGGGCGTCCGGAACTGGCAGAGGTATTGCCGGCGCTTGAGAAGTGGCTGCTGCAACGCAACTACGCGCTCGTCTTCGATCAGGAAAGCACAGCTTATTTTCCCGCGCCGAACGTGATGCCGCGCAGCGAACTCGGCTCGAGATCGCCGTATCTTGCCCTGGTGCTCGGCGGTGACGGCACACTGCTGTCAGCAGCGCGCGCGGTCGCCAAGGCTGGAACCCTGATCCTTGGCGTCAACCTGGGCACGCTCGGGTTCATGACCGAGCTTCAACTGGCCGATCTGTATCCTGCTCTGGAGGCTATCGAGAAAGAACGCTACGTGATTGACAACCGGTCCATGCTGAGTTGTTCGCTGGCTCGAGGCGGAGAGGTTGTCGCCACCAACTCTGCCCTGAACGAACTTGTGGTCAGCAAGAGCGCGATTGCGCGCCTGAATCACTTTGAGCTTTTTGTCGACACTGAATTCGTTTCCAGTTACAAGGCTGATGCTTTGATCGTCGCGACTCCGACTGGTTCTACAGCATATTCTCTCGGAGCCGGTGGCCCGATTCTGAAGCCGGATGTGGATGCCTTCGTGATCACACCCGTTTCTCCCCACGGATTGACGCACCGTCCGGTGGTAGTGCGTGACACCGTCGGGATCGAAATTCAAGTGAAAACCGGGCAAGAGGAAGCGTTCCTAAGTCTTGATGGACAAGTTGGCATGCCGGTTCGCGACGGAGATATTGTGCGTTGCGTGAAGGCGGAACATTCCGCGAAGCTCTTGCGTTTCCAAAAGACATTCTTCGAAGTGCTGGCCAGCAAGCTCAAGTGGGGAGAAAGATGACGGCGAAGGCTAACGACCCCGGGGATTCTCTTGAACAAAAACATTGTTAGCGAACAGCCCTCCGGCCTCGTCGAACACAGCCTGGACGCCGGCGTCGTTCAATTAAATTACGCAGAAGGCCCCGCCAACGGACCGCCGCTGGTTCTGCTGCACGGACTCGGCCGACGCTGGCAGGTATTTCTGCCGCTGATTTCCGCTCTAAGCACGCGCTGGCATGTTTTCGCGCCCGATTTGCGCGGGCATGGCGAGTCGTCCCATGTTGCTCGTGGATACCATGGGCCGGAGTACGCGGAAGACGTTGTGCGTCTTCTTCGGGAGCGCGTTTCGACTCCAGCTGTGCTCTTCGGACATTCGCTGGGGGGCATGTTGGCGATGTGGATCGCCTCTCATCGCCCCGAGCTGGTGCGCGCCGTGATTCTTGGCGACAACAGAATCGTTATGGGGAAGCTGCACCATCCGATGTATGCAGCTCTATTTTCTGGATTGCGCGATTTGGCGCGCAAGGGTGGATCGGTCGAGCAGATCGCCGAGGGAATCGGTGCGATTGTGCTGCCAGCCCCGAGTGGCAATGGGTCGGTAACCATCCGCAATTTGCCCGGCAATGATGAGGCTTATCTGCTTTCATGGGCGCAGTGTGTCCAACGGGCTGATCCTGATACATATGACATGGTCGTGGACGGGTCTTCGGTTGAAGGTTGGGATGGCGAGGCGATGTTGCGCGGAATCAGTTGCCCAACTCTGCTTTTGCAAGGCACTCCGGAATTAGGAGGCCTGATGTCAGACGCGGATGTTGCCCTGGCTACGCGGTTATTGCCGCATCATAATCATGTGAAGTTCAGCAATTTGGGACACGCGCTTTTTATTCAGCAGCCGGAGCCAGTGTTGAGAGAAGTAATGAGTTTTTTGGAGTCGATTTGAGTCGCCATTGACGGTAACGGGCATCCTCGCCCGTCCGGCGGCGGTGGACGCCCGGCTCTCCATTAAAACGTCGTCTCCGTTCTTAATTGGTCCCGCAAACTCTCTCTTCGGCGGATCAGTTTTACTCTTGCGCCATCGACCAATACCTCAGCAGCCCGGCCACGCGTGTTGTAGTTCGATCCCAACACGGAGCCGTATGCCCCCACGTCGAGAATCGCCAGCAGTTCGGCTTCATTGACGCGCCCGAGTTTTCGATCGCGTGCAAAAAAGTCGCCGGTCTCGCAGATGGGACCGACGACATCGGTGATTTCCGTTTCGCGCGAGTCGCGTCGGACCGGAACGATCTCGTGATAGGCGCCGTATAAAGAAGGCCGCAGAAGGTCGTTCATCGCCGCGTCGACAATCAGAAATCGTTTGCGCTTATTCGTTTTTCGGTAAAGGACGCGGGTCAGCAAAACTCCTGCCGGTCCAACGATGGATCGACCTGGCTCGAGCAACAGATGCAAGTCCAACCCCCGTAATGGAGCAATCACTGCTTTGGCGTAAGCCGTTATCCGTTTGTCGAAACCGTCTTGCCTGCCGTCGTAGGTGATTCCCAGGCCGCCGCCAGCGTCAATGTAGCGAATGTCATGGCCCTGCTTGCCTAGTGCGCGAACTAGATCAGCGACGCGCTCAAGAGCGGCATGGAAGGAGCGAACGTCGGTAATTTGCGATCCGATATGGACGCTGACTCCGGCAACTTTCAAATACGGCTGCTTTGCGGCTTGCGCGTACAACGCCCGCGCTTCCGTGACTGGGACGCCGAACTTGTGCTGATGTAGTCCCGTTGAAATATATGGATGTGTTTTCGCGAAGACGTCAGGATTCACCCGCACGGCTACGGCCGCGTGCTTCTTCAATCGCGCCGCAGTTGCTGAGAGCAAAGTCAATTCCGAGGCGCTTTCAATGTTGAACAGCAATATTCCGGATCGCAGAGCGAGTTCCATTTCTGCCGCGGTCTTGCCCACGCCGGAAAACACTACCTTGCTGGCAGCTCTCTTGCTTACAAGCAGAACTCGCTGCAACTCTCCACCGGAAACCACGTCAAAGCCTGCTCCCTCGTCAAGGATCAACTTCAGGATTCCCAAGGTGGAGTTGGCTTTGACCGAATAGCACAGCGTGTGAGAAATGGAGCGAAAGGCGCGACCAAACGAGTCCATCCGCGCTCGAATCATTGCAGCGGAATAAACATATAGTGGGGTGCCGTAGCGCGCGGCAAGCTCTTCGAGACGAACGTCTTCACAATAGAGCGATGAGACCCGTCGTCCTGACTCCGCGACACGATATTCAAACGCAGGAGGGCGTAATGCTTTTGACTCTCGCTTCCGTGTCACTTGCGTTTGCCCGGAGCATCTTTCACCTTGATCGCTACGATTGTCTGATCGTCAAATGTATCGACACCGGCGGCATGTTCCGTAACCGCCTTGAAGAGTTCATTCACCACGCAGTCCGCCGACTTAGTAGCGCAGCCGGAGACGATTGCCTCCACACGATCCTGTCCAAATGAGTGGCCATTGCGGTTGCGTGCGTCGAGAATGCCGTCACTGAAAAACACGAACAGGTCGCCGGGCTTGGCTTTGAAAGTGAATTCATCGTAATCCGCTTCGTCAAACAAGCCCAGGGGAAGTCCGGTCGCGTCAATAAACTCGATTTTGCCTTCATGGCAATAAATGGGACGCGGCAGGCCTGAGTTAGCCACCAGCAGAGTCTGCTTCTGGTCATCCCACACGGCATAAATAATGGAGACAAACTGCGCGGCAATTCGCCGCTCCGCGAGCGAGAGATTCACCGCAGAAAGCATTTCTGCCGGACTAGGCTCGATTGGAGCGTGAGATCGCAGAATGCCGCTGACCAGCGCCGCATAAATGGCTGCCGGCGCACCTTTGCCGCTGACGTCGCCAATCGCGATCCCCAGACGCTGCAGCGAATAAGGAATAAAGTCGTAAAGATCGCCACCGATAGCGCGGGCAGGGGCGAACTTCGCTTCGACTTCCAGATGCTCCATTTTCGGGAGCGAGTGCGGCAGCAAACGGAACTGAAGTTCGCGAGCCAGCGCCAGATCGCGCTCCAGTCGCCGCTCTTGACGAGCTATTTCTTCGTACAATCGAGCATTTTCAATGGCGATCGCCAGTTGTGCGGCGAGCGTGGTCAGAGTGCGCTTATGATCGTCGGTGAAATAGTTGCGGCGGGTATGCTCCAGATCGAGCACGCCAATTACTTTCTCCTGGTAGATCAGCGGGACAGCAAGCTCCGAACGCGTCTCCGGATTGGTCGCGATGTAGCGGGTGCTCTTGGCGACATCAGGAACTAAAACCGCTTCCTTCGCTTGCGCCGCATAGCCCACCACTCCCTTACCGAGCGGGATATCGTGCTTCAGATGTAGTCTCTCTTCGAAGCGCTGGGCGAAACGATGCTGTAGCTTCTCGCCTGCCTCGTCCAATAAAAGAATGCTGAACATCTGGTAATCGATCAGACGGCTGAGCAACTGGGCGATGCGCTTGAGGAGTTCATCCAAATTCAAAATGGAGGTAAGCTCGCGTGCGATCTCGTTGAGTAAAAGCAGCGTGCGTGCCTGCCGCGTGATGCGGGTATGCAAGCGCGCATTCTCGATGCCCACCGCCATGCGCGATGCGATCAACGTCAGAAGACGTTTATGGTCTTCCGTAAAATAACCTTTTTGCCGCGCCTCCAAGTCGATGACGCCAATCAAACGGTTCTTGACGATCAGCGGGATAGCCAGCTCCGAGTGAACGTTGGGAAGGGCCTCAAGATAGAAATCCTCTTGCGTGGCATCGGCCACTAACACGGCCTGGCGAGTCTCGGCGGCCCGTCCGGTAACGCCCTGGCCTACTTTCACCCGAAGGCGATCGGCAACTTCCTGTGGATACCCCACATGGAAGCGCACATACAATTCCTGGCGCTGTTCGTTCAATAGAAGGATGGCAAAAATTTCGTAATCGATGACCTTACGGACGAGTTCCGCGACACGGCGAAGCGTCGTCTCCAAGTCGAGCGTGGTGTTGACCACGTCGGCGACTTCGAGCAGCAGGGGTTCCACCTCAGATGCCGGTAATTTTTGCGAGGCGGTCGTCTTCACAGGTTTCATCATAGCAGCCGATTAGAAAGGCTCTTCCACAGGAAGCGAGACCGGTGCCGCACAAGGTTACCGCTTCCAGGTTAATTGCGCTAAAGGTTTTCGAGAACGCAGATATCTGGAAGATTGCGGTAGCGTTCTGCATAATCCAATCCGTAGCCGACCACATAAGCGTCAGGAATCGTGAAACCGATATAGTGCGCCTGGATCGGCTGCTTGCGCCGCGAAGGCTTGTCCAGCAAGGCCGCGATGCGAAGGGACTTTGGCCGATGCGCCTGCACCAGCTTCGAAATGTAATTCAGAGTCAACCCCGTATCGAGGATGTCCTCGACGAGGATCACATTCCGGTCAGTCATCGAGCTATCCATATCTTTTGTCAAACGGACTTCGCCCAGGGAATCCCAGGCTGCGTGCCCGGCAGGATCCTCTTTGACTGTAGGACGGTTTCCGTAACTCGACACACCGATGAAGTCGAAAGTGGCGTCCAGCGGAATCTGACGCGCAAGATCGCTCAGAAAAATAGCCGCGCCCTTCAGAACGCCGACCAGGATGACCGGCTGCCCGTTAAAATCGCGGGCAATTTCCTGGCCCAACTCAGCGACCCGTTTGGCAATGGTTTCGCGCGACAACATTACTTTGAGGTCAGGCATGGTGCCCAATTTTATACACGAGTTTTCGCGCCGCCGAAACGCCATTTTTCTCGATAGCTTTCCTGGTCGTTGCGCGCTCCTTTCCAAGTAACTAGAATGCTAGTTCGCAGATTCTAAACGGGAGTGTTTCGTGAATCTTAAGGGAATCCAACTGACATGGCTCGGACATGCCACGTTCCGCGTCCAGACGCCGGAAGGGAAGACTTTCTACATCGATCCGTGGATTGCCGGAAATCCCATGTGCCCAGAGAGCGAGAAGAACGTCAAGAAAGCCGACGTGATGCTCTGCACCCACGGGCATGGCGACCACATTGGTGACGCGGTGGACGTGGGCAAGAAAACGAATTCGATTGCCGTGGGCATTTTCGAACTCTGCATGTGGCTCCAGAAGAAAGGCGTGAAGCAGATTGCGCCCATGAACAAAGGCGGCACGCAAACCGTGGCGGACGTGAAGATCACCATGGTTCACGCCGTCCATTCATGCGGGATTCAGGATGGCGATCAGATTATTTACGGCGGTGAAGCCTGCGGGTATGTCCTAGAGTTCTCGAACGGAGTCAAGCTGTATCACGCTGGCGACACCAACGTCTTCAGCGACATGGCGATCATTCGCGACCTTTACGCGCCGAAGATTGTCATGCTGCCGATCGGCGACCACTTTACGATGTCGCCACGCGAAGCCGCGTATGCCTGCAAGCTGCTACAGCCGGAGACGGTCATCCCCATGCACTTCGGTACATTTCCTCAGTTGACCGGGACCCCGGCCGAGTTACAGAAACTCGTGCCCGACGTCAAAGTGCTGGAAATGAAACCGGGGCAAACGATTTCATAAACGCAAGGAGCAAGATGACGGATCAACCTGCACCTTCCGCCTGGCGAATGGGCGGAATTACAACTCCCGAAGTTGAAGACTATCTATACGCGATGCTGCCGGCGCGCGATGAAGTTCTCGCCGAGATGGAAGCCCATGCCAGCAAAAACGATGTGCCCATTGTTGGCCCCGCCGTCGCTCGCGTGTTTCATCAACTGGCAACGATTAGCGGCGCCAAAAAGGTTTTCGAAATGGGCTCTGCGATTGGCTACTCGACTATCTGGTGGGCACGCGCCGTCGGCGATGGCGGACGCGTTATCTATACCGATGGCGACCGCAAGAATGCTGAGAGAGCACGCGGATACTTCGATCGTGCCGGAGTCAGCCAGCGCATTACCGTCCGCGTCGGCGATGCGCTCGAATTTCTCTCCGAGGAGAAAGAGCAGTACGACATCATCTTCAACGACATCGATAAGATCGATTATCCGCGGGTGTTTCGCTTAGCGCTGCCGCGCCTGAAAAGCGGCGGCCTTTTCATTACCGATAATGTTCTGTGGAGTGGACGAGTGGGCAAGCCCAACCCAGATCCCACAACCAAAGCCATCCTTGAATTCAACAAACTGATTTATGGATCGCAAGATCTGTTTACGACCATCCTGCCCATTCGCGATGGCATTGCCGTCTGCGTAAAGAAGTAGGAATTCCGGTCCGCCGTCCGCTTAGCGCACGATGCTAGAATTGTCGTTTCCCATCACCCTAATGAAGCAACCTACCCTTTTGCCTGTGGAACGGATTCCAGAAACTTTGCCGCGCACCCGAGTGCAGGCGAGTTCGGATCCGGCGGTAGACGTGCTCGTTGTCGGCGCAGGGCCTACCGGGATGGCCTGCGCTATTGAGACACAAAAAGCTGGATTCAAGGCCCTCATCATCGATAAGGGATGCCTCGTCAATTCCATCTATAACTACCCGCAGAACATGGTGTTTTTCACCACGCCAGAGTTGTTGGAGATTGGCGACATTCCTTTCACTACCTCGCTGGCAAAACCAAATCGGCTGGAGGCGCTGGAATACTATCGCCGTGTCGCCGAACACTACCACTTGCCGATTCGCCAGTATGAATGGGTCAGAACGATCACCGGCGCTGACGGCGATTTCCGCGTCACCGCTACCGACCGGCAGAATGCCATCCACGACTATCGCGCGCGCAAGATCGTGGTCGCTACCGGATACTACGATCTCGCCAACCAACTCAATATCCCCGGAGAGGAACTGGACAAGGTATTTCACTACTACCGCGATCCGCATCCTTATTACGACACCGACGTCGTAGTGATTGGAGGCAAGAACTCTGCGGCGGAAGTGGCTTTAGATTTGTGGAGGCATGGAGCGCGCGTGACGCTCGTCCATCGCGGAGCGCAGATGCATACCCATGTCAAATATTGGGTGCGTCCCGACATTGAGAACCGGATCAAAGCAGGCGAGATCAAAGCGCACTTCGACAGCACGGTACAGGAGATCGGCGCGGATTGTGTCGTGGTGCGAACACCCTCCGGCTCAATTCGCCTGAAGAATGACTTTGTATTCGCCCTGACTGGATACCACCCTGACTACGATTTTCTGCGGAGCATTGGCATTGAATTGTCCGCCGAGCAGCTTCGCCCCGTGTGCGATCCGGAGAACTTGGAGTCCAATGTTCCGGGTATTTATGTTGCGGGGGTGATCGTCGCGGGCTCCCGGACCAGCGAAATCTTCATTGAGAATGGCCGCTTCCACGGCAAACTGATCGCCAATCATTTGAGCCAAAAGCTGGGCGGGGGAAATCCCAATTTCCCTTTGGACGCCACCTAACGTAGCCCTCCAGGTCGTTGCGGCCCGAGATCCTCGAATTCACTGCTTGACATATTCCTATATAGGTATATATTGTTCTGGAATGCCGCGGGCGACCACAACCTCCGATGCTTTTAATGCTGTCGCCGAGCCTCGACGCCGGGAGATTTTGAACTATCTCGCGCTACAAGAACGTCCGGTCGGGGACATCGTGACGAGTCTCGGAGTTGAGCAGCCTTCCGTATCGAAACATCTCCGCGTGCTGCTGAAGGTCGGGCTGGTCACAGTGCGGCGGGACGGGCGCAGGATGCTGTATCGAGTAAACGCCGAGGCGATCAAGCCGCTGCATGAGTGGACGTCCACATTCGAGAGACTGTGGAGGCATCAACTGCTTCGGGTGAAAGAGCGTGCGGAAGGGAAGCGCAATCCATGATTTGTGCGGACTTAGTTTCCACGAAAACATATTTGTAAAGTCATATTTTGTAAATCCCAAGGAGAAAACATTATGCCGGCAACAGCACAGATGACTCGAACGATCGAAGATTTGACGCTCAACATAACTCAGGAAATTCATGTCCGCGCTTCGCTGGAAGCGACTTTCGCGGCGTTGCTCGAGCAGATCGGGCCGCACAACGAGATGCCGGACGGCACGCCGATGAAGATGAAGATTGAGCCGTGGCCCGGTGGGCGATGGTATCGCGATCTTGGTGACCAGAACGGGCACCTATGGGGACATGTGCAGGCCATCAAGCGTCCGACTCTGCTCGAAATCTACGGGCCGCTCTTCATGTCGTATCCCGTCGCCTCGAACGTCCAGTACCGTCTGAGCGAGGTCGATGGGGGAACGCTGATCACGTTTCATCACTCCGCGCTCGGCCTGATTCTGGACGAACACCGCGCCGGAGTAGGGAAGGGCTGGTCGTACATCAACGACAGCATCCGCAAACGTGCCGAGGGAGTGCGGGTGCAGTGAGCGCGACTTGCGGTAGAAGGAGATTCGTATGTGTCCAGCATGTATCGCCAGCGCGGTCTGGATTGCGGCCGGGACAACTTCCATGGGCGGATTGGCGTTGCTTTGGACGAAGACCAAGTTAATCCGCTCGAAAAGCAGTCCCGAGAAACTTGCGTCTGAACCACTTGCGTCTGAACAACAAGAAAAGGAGAAGTAACGATGGCTACGGCAACCAGCAAACTGAATAGCAAAAACAAAGTGGTTTCGCCAGCGGAATGGACTGCGGCGCGCAAAGAACTGTTGCTCAAGGAAAAGGAATTCACCCGTCTGCGTGACGAATTGAGCCAGCAGCGTCTCGAACTGCCTTGGGAAAAAGTCGAAAAGGAATATGTGTTCGACGGCCCGAACGGCAAAGAGACGCTGGCCGATCTCTTCGCTGGAAAAAGTCAGCTACTGGTCTATCACTTCATGTTGGGTCCGGATTGGGCGGAAGGTTGTCCCAGTTGCTCGTACCTGGCGGATCATTTCGACGGCAGCGTAGTGCACCTGGCCGCCAGAGACGCGAGGCTGGTGGTGATCTCGCGCGCTCCGCTGGCAAAGATCGAAGCCTTCAAGAAGCGGATGGGCTGGCGCTTCAAGTGGGTCTCGTCGTATGGCAGCGATTTCAACTTCGATTACCAGGCGTCGGCGACAAAAGAGCAGGGCGCCAACTACTACAACTACACCACGCTGCAATCTCCGATGGAGGAGAGGCCGGGAGCGAGCGCCTTCTATAAAGATGACGCCGGCAACGTCTTCCACACCTATTCCACCTACAGCCGCGGATTGGACATCCTGGTCGGAGCCTATAACTGGCTCGACATGGCTCCGAAGGGCCGTGACGAAGAGGGGATGACGCCCCACGCCATGGCCTGGGTGCGTCACCACGACAAGTACGCCGAAAGCAATCTTGTCGATCCAAAGTCGTTGCTGGCGCGCAAGGCGTAGCAGCGACTTCCCGGGACTTCACTTCGTGAAGTCTCCGCTTCGCTCAGGATGACAACTGGGTAGGGCGGATGCGTCAGGCGCGCGTCAATCGAGAACGATATAGATGCGGAGCAAATCAGTCCTTGCCAGCAGAGGCCTTTCTCACGTCCTCAAACTGGGTGATCTCGACGGTTCCTTCCGGGAAGCGGGCGGTGATGGTTAGTTCTCCGCCCATGGCTTTGATGAAATCCTGAAGCGTGCTTACGTACATATCCGCGCGGCGTTCGAGTTTGGACACGGCGGCCTGATTGACCCGGAGAATTTTGGCAAGATGCACTTGCGTCATGGCGCGTGCCTGGCGAAGTTCGTCGAGGGCCATGCCGGAGCGATATTTGGTGGCCAGACGATGCGAACGTTCCTGCGCTGCTGGGGACATCTTTGCTCGAAGTGAATTGAAGTTCTTGGGCACTGTTGTTCTCCTGTTTCGGGCCAATCGGCCCTGATGCTGCTTACCTATTTCGTTTTTCGCTCGAGCTGCTTTAGATGTCGATCAAATAAATCGTCGGCAATCGGCACAAACTTCTCGTACCACTTTGGATCGTCCGTCTTGTCGCCGCCAAGCAAGAGCAGCGCAGTACGGCGAGGATCAAACGCAAAGAGCACCCTCAGATGGCGGTCCTCGACTCTGCCGCGCAGTTCCTTCATGTTGGCGTGGCGAGAAGTGGAAATCACGTCGGCGTGAGGGCGCGGCAGGGTTGGTCCACGCTCCTGCAACAACTCAACCTTGGCGCTGATTTCTACTTGCTCATCTTCGGTCAAGGAATTCCACCAGGTTTCGAACTGGCCGGTGAATTCGACCTGCCATGCCATGCGACTAGTATTCCTTATAAGGAATAGTCTGTCAATGGAATACAACTCCAGAGAACACGCCTCTGAGCACATCCGTTATGGAGTCGGCTGCGCGGGGAGAATTCCCTGACGCTTCTGAGGTCCGGTGAAGGCGTAGGGGTCCTTCGACTGCGCGGGGACTTCACTTCGTGAAGTCTCCGCTTCGCTCAGGATGACAAATTTGGGGAGTCAGAATCCAAGTCAAAATCTACATCAAGGGCAGCGGACAGGAGTATCCGCTCCACGAGGTCAGTGGACTAGGAGTGTCCTCTCCACATGCTGGTTTATACTGATCCCATGCCGGAGTCCGCTGACAAGACGTTTTACCTGGAAACCTTTGGGTGTCAGATGAATGCGCATGACTCCGAAAAGGTTGTGGGGACGCTTTTGTCGCAGGGGTATCGGCAGGTTCCTACGGTGGAAGAGGCGGGGCTGGTGCTTTATAACACTTGCTCGATCCGCGATAAGGCGGAGCAGAAGGTGTTTAACCGGCTATCGGATTACAAGAAATATAAGAAGCAGGGCAAGCAGTTTGGCGTGCTGGGCTGCGTGGCGCAGCAGGAGGGGGAGAAGATTTTTGAGCGCGCTCCTTATGTTTCGCTGGTGTGCGGGTCGGCTTCTTATAACAAGCTTCCGCAGATGCTGGTGCAGTTGGAGGCGGGCGGGCAGCGGGTTACGGGGCTGGACGATCGCTTAACCGACGAGTGCTTTGAGACGGAGTTTACGGCTCGCACCAATCCGCATCGCGGGTACATCACGATCATTGAAGGATGCGACAAGTTTTGCGCGTACTGCGTGGTGCCTTATACGCGCGGGAAGGAGCGCTCGCGGACTTCTGCGTCGGTTATGGCCGAAGCCCGGCAGCTCGCGGATTTGGGATATACGGAGATTCAACTCCTCGGGCAAATTGTTAACTCTTACCGCGATCCTGATGGAAAGAAGTCGTTTGCGGAGTTGCTGGTTGCTCTGGCTGAGATTGGCGGCATCCGGCGGGTTCGGTTTACTACCTCGCATCCTCGGGAGTTCGGGCGCGACATTATTGAGGCCATCGATGCCACTCCGGTGCTCTGCGATCATGTGCATTTGCCGGTACAGAGTGGGTCGACTCGCGTGCTGGATGCCATGGCGCGGCTTTATACGCGCGACGAATATCTGGAGCGCATCTCATGGATTCAGACAGCCAAGCGCGATATTTCGCTTACCAGCGATTTGATTGTTGGCTTTCCTGGAGAGACTGAGGCGGAGTTTGAAGAGACGTTGTCTTTGATGGAACTCGTGGGATACGACTCCGTGTTTACGTTCAAGTATTCGGCGCGTCCGAATACTCCGTCGCTGGTGATGGAGGATGCAATCTCGGACACAGAGAAAGTTCGGCGGCTGGCGGCAGTGAATGATTTGCAGAAAATAATTGGAGCGCGCCGGAATCAGCGGCATGTGGGGCAGGTGCTTGAGGTGATGGTGGAAGGGAAGAACGCGGCGCGCGGGCAGTGGGTAGGTAGGACTTCACAGATCAAGGTGATGAACTTTACGGTGCCTGCCGGAGTTGAGTTGGTAGTTGGAAGTTATGTGCCGGTGCGGGTTACGGCTAGTTTCCCGAATAGTTTGGTGGGAGAGATGGCAGGCTAGGCGCTCCATTGGTGTTTGGTACGAGGGATTTATGGAAGTGGAAATGAAAATTCGCGGGCTCATGATGGATCCGGTATCGAACATGCCGATTGTGCTGCTGAAGGATGTGGGCAGCGATACGGTGCTTCCGATCTGGGTTGGGGTTTATGAGGCGAATGCCATTGCGCTGGAGATCGAGAAGGTCAGCACGCCGCGTCCCATGACGCATGACTTGATCAAGAACGTGCTTACCGGGTTTGATGCGATCGTCCACAAAATTGTGGTGACCGAGTTGAAGGACGATACGTTTTACGCGGTGATCTGGCTGGAGAGGGAAGGGCGCGTGGTGAGCATTGACTCGCGTCCATCGGACGCGCTGGCGCTGGCGTTGCGCGTGGATTGTCCTATTTTTGTGGATGACGAGGTCTTGAAGAATTCAAAGCAGGCGGCCAATCCTGTGCCTGCCGCCAGCAGCGAAGAACTGCGGAAATGGCTGGATGATCTAGGCGATGATGATTTGGGCAAGTACAAGATGTAGGTGAGTTCTCAGTTCCCGGTTCTCAGTTCGCAGTGTTGAATCCTGATTGGCCTGGAGAGTGGGCTTGATGCGTTCGTCGAAGACATTTGTTTTCGCGCTGGCCTTGTTTTCGTTGCGTGCACTTTCTTTCGCGCAAACGAGTCCTTCTGCGCCTTCTCCCGCAGCTCCGGCTTCTCCTGCGGTCGCAACATCACCCACAGCGGTAAAGCCACCAGCATCCGCTGCTGCTCCTGGATCCCTCCTCACTTTGCGGGCCGCATCGTCGATTAATGTCGCGTCGGAGCTTGGCGGAGCCTTCAGTAATCCAGCGAAGTGTGACGGTGATGGCAACCTTTACATCAAGAAGTACGCGATGGATCGAAACATGATGGGAACGGTGGTGAAGATCGATGCTGATGGCAAGAAAACAGCATCGTTTGATCCAACAGTGTTTTCGCAGTTGGAGCTTGGCCGGGCGGACGCGTTTTCGCCGGCACCGGACGGCGGGTTATATGAGATCGCTCAGACGGCCGGTGTGAAGCCGACTATTTATGTGCTGCATTTTGGGTCCGACGGGTCCGCGCTGTCACCGGCGCGTCTTGATGCAGACTTTGAGGTTTACACCTTCGCCGCGTTTGCAAATGGAAACTTCCTGGTGTCGGGACTGAAGCGCGATCCGCAGAATCGGCAGGACCACGGAACCAACATCACGGAAATTTTTGCCGCCGACGGAAGGGAACTGGCGCAGGTGGTAATTCCTTCCCAGGGCGGGAAATCACCGGACAAAGCGACCGCTACCGCGACGGCGGCAGCGAAAGCCGACGCGAAGACTGCGACGGAGAAGCCTGTGACAGCTCCAGGCCAAGACCCGGGCGCGCCGCCGGGCGATCGCGGGGGCAAACAAGTTCCGAGCGATACGGGAAGCAGCGATGCACCTCCAAGGCCGACACCTCCGAGCAATACCTCAGCCCCGGCTGTGAAAGCGGCTCGGCCTCTCGACCTGGCGCAGGCCGAAGTTGGCAGTGACGGCAATCTGTATGTGTTGCAGCATTCGGCGCCGGCAGTGGTCTATGTGATTTCTCCGACCGGCGAGATCATCAAGAAATTGAAAATCTCTGCGACCGCGCACGGCGGCGGCGCGGCTAGCGGGTTTCACGTTTCGGGAAACCAGTTGGCGATTTCGTTCTGGAATGAGGATAGCCCGACTCAGATGATCGTCGTCGCGGATGCGCAGACCGGGCGGCGAATCTCCAGCTATTCGGATGGCACCGGCTTCGGGACGACGTTTGCCTGCTATTCGGCGAACGAAAATGTGTTCACATTTTTGAAGCTTGGAAAAGAGAATGAGTTGACGGTAATCCGCGCCGAAGCGCAGTAGGGCTCACTCGACGGCACTTTGCATTTTGAGCTGCGTTTTGAGCTAAGAAATTCCTTCCATGCCTGACTCCGCCGAACAGTTACAGCGTCTCTACCTTGCGGGATTCGAACTCCAGACTTTTGAACGCTATCCGAAATGCATTGGCGTGGTACGCGAAGACTGCGTCGCGTTGCTTGTACCCAGCGTGGACGGCTTGCAGGTGTTGGGCACTCCAGGATGGCGCATGGGTGAGGTCATGGGCGTGCTCACGGAGCGGGACGGGCGCAAGGTCTTTCAGGCTAAGAGCGAGATGGTGGAGGCTACGCCGGAACGAGTTGCGATGCTGGAAAAGTTTCGAGTAGACCTGGCCGGGTTGATTAAGGGTTAACGGTGCAGAGTCGCAATGATAGCATCAAACTATGGTAATGATGCTGTCTTACTATATGGACATCAATATGTGTATATGACATCATTATGCCATGCGGACGACTCTCACCCTGGATGATGATGTTTTTCAGGTGGTCAAGATCTACGCTGAAAACCGGTCCCTGGCGATCGGCAAGGCGGTCTCGGAGCTGGTGAGGCGAGGCCTCAACGCGCCTCTGAAGACCCGGACAATAAACGGCCTGGTGGTCTTTGATGTTCCGGAAAATGCCGATGCGGTCTCTTCAGAGCTGGTGAAGCGACTGGACGCGGATTTACCGTGAGCTACCTGTTTGACGTCAACGTGCTGATAGCGCTGCTTTGGCCTCCGCATGAGGGCCACACGCGGGTGCAAAGATGGTTTGCTCAGAATGCCCGTCACGGTTGGGCGACCTGTGCCATGACACAGGCTGGTTTTATCCGGATCGTTTCGAATCCACTTTTTTCACGCGAGGTGATTTCTCCGCTCGATGCGCTGCAAGTTCTTGAGGGCAGCCTGAAACATCCGAGTCATCAATTCTGGACTGAAGACATTGGAGTCGGTAAGGCGCTCGCTCAATTTGGATCCCGTCTTGTGGGTCACCGGCAGATTACGGACGCCTATTTACTGGCGCTCGCGATCCACAGGAAGGGAAAACTCGTGACTCTTGACGCAGGAGTTGCATCTCTCTTGCCGGACCGAAGCGCGGACAAGAGCCTGGTGGTCCTCTGACCTGTCGGCGCCTTAGCTGGAGTAGACATAATACCTGTTATCGGACATTGTTATATTGGCTTATCTTGGGCTGTTGCAAGGGTGGATTCTGATCAGTTCTCTCCCGTGAATACGATCCGGGGGTGGAATAGTGTTCCCGCTATGCGGGTAGCGATGGCGATCAGGTCGCGCTGTCCTAAGAAGACCTTAACTTCGGGAGCGCGTGACATTTCCGGAAGATTCACGGCGCGGCCGCTGCGGATGAAAGCGGCATTTTCTTCAGTGGCGGCGACGCTCGGCAACAGAGGCACCAGCTTGCGGGGATGGACGAACAACGACTCAGCAATTCCCTGCTGCATTGCGCCTTCCAGGGCTGGCAGCGAGTGGGCGTCTTCGACTCCAAATTCGGCAACGGAGGTGCGCCGCAGACTGGCGAGATGAGCTCCGCATCCGAGTTTCCGGCCCATGTCGTGGGCTACCGACCGAATGTAGGTTCCTGAGGCCACGCGCGCGCGAAAAGTCGCTTGATCGGCTGCGATTTCCAGGATCTCGAATTCCTTAATCTCTACTTGAACTGGCTTGAGCTCAACTTCCTGCTTCTTGCGAGCCAGTTTGTAGGCTGGAACTCCGGCAATCTTTTTGGCGGAAAATGGCGGCGGCGTCTGCTCAATCATGCCTCGAAATTGGGCGGCTAAGCCACGCACTTCTTCAATTTCCAGCTCTACAGATTGCGGCGGCGTGCTGGCTTCGCCCTCGGCGTCGTAGGTGTCGGTGGCGAAGCCGAAACGAATCGCGCCTTCGTAAACCTTCTCGGAATGGGTGTAGAACTGCGCCAGGCGCGTCAGGTTGCCGACGACGACAGGCAGCACTCCGGTGGCCATGGGATCGAGGGTTCCGAGATGGCCGACCGAGCGCTGGCCGAGAATCCGGCGCACACGGTTGACTACGTCGTGCGACGTGAGGCCGGACGGTTTATCGATGACCAGGACGCCATTCATAAAGGTCTGTAATTTGGTAGTTTGTAATCTGGCAATTTGCGGACGGCGGTTGTGGACGGTGTTCAGGGTGCGCTCTTAGATTACCAAATTAACGATCGCCCAATGAACGACTATCCCATTACCAATTCCTTATGATTCCTCTTCGCGACGATCAGCCTATTTTCTCGACGCCGTACGTCAATTATTTTCTGATCGTCTTGAATGTCCTGGTGTTTTTGTGGGAGTGGTCGGTCGGAATGCAGCACCATCGGGAGCTGAATTCATTTCTGCTTGAGTTTGGTGTGGTCCCTCATCATACGCTGGCGGTGCTGGCCGGGCATTCGCGCGACGCCGTGGCGACGGCCATTCTGCCATTGTTTACGTCGATGTTTCTGCACGCCTCATTTCTGCATGTTGCCGGCAATATGCTCTTTCTGTGGATTTTTGGCGACAACGTAGAAGATTACATCGGACACTTCAATTATCTAGTTTTCTATCTGGTCAGCGGAGTGGCGGCGGGGATCACACATATTCTCCTAAATCAGGGATCGCGTATACCCAGTGTCGGCGCCAGTGGCGCGATCGCTGGGGTTATGGGCGCATATTTTATTCTGTATCCGAAGGCCCGCGTGCTGATCTGGTTTCCACCGATATTTTTCTTTCACGTTCCGGCATGGTTGATGCTTGGATATTGGTTCCTGGTGAATTTCGTCAGCGGCGCTTCCACCTCGATTGCCGAAACCAGTCAGACTTCGGGAGGGATTGCTTTCTGGGCGCATGTTGGAGGCTTCGTTGCGGGAGTCGTCATGATTAACTTATTTCGCGAACGGCCCGGGAGATATCGGTACGGGACCTGGTAGTTCAGCATTCAGCCATCAGCACTCAGCCGTCAGTTAAGGCAAGTCGATCCCACGGGTGATCGCGATGCACACCATTTTTTAGCGCCGCGGGGCGGGTGCGGGACCTGGAGGCAGGATCTCTACCTCTGTCGTTTTCACTCTTTGGCGGGTGACGAACCATACGGCAGCAGTCCAGGTTGGGAAGAGATCTGCGCCGGGAATTAATTCCGCGGCCAGCGTCGGCAGGAAGGCCCAGTGCCATCCGAGCAGACGGATCATGACAACGCCGACAACCAGGTCGAGAAGCGAGTCCAATGGCGACGCGCCTCCCTCCGCGAAGAACGGGAAAGCGGCGATCTGCAGGGTATCGGCGGCGATGGCTACGACCCACGCTGCACGGTGTTCCGGCCGCTCGAGCGATTTGAAGTAGGTTTTGAAGCTCGTAAGCTTTGTAAGTAGAGACATGGCTTTTTCCAAATAGCGCTAATAATTCGAACTATACGCTGTTGGTCCTCTGACGGATCAGCGACAGAAATTCCGTCCGCGTTTCCTCTTCGCTACGGAAGCTCCCGAGCATGGACGACGTTACCGCCGAGGAATGCTGCTTTTCGACGCCGCGCATCATCATGCAGAGATGCCGCGCCTCGATTACCACGCCCACGCCTTGGGGCTCGATGGTGTTCTGGATTGCCTCCGCAATTTGCGTGGTCAGGCGCTCCTGGATTTGCAGGCGGCGGGAAAAGGCCTCAATCAAGCGCGGGATTTTGCTCAGGCCGATCACTTTTCCGTTAGGGATATAGGCCACGTGCACCTTGCCGAAGAACGGTAGAAGGTGGTGCTCGCACAGGCTGAACATTTCAATATCTTTCACGATTACCATCTCGTCGTAGGTGACGCTGAACAGAGCTTTGCGCAACAAGGCTTCTGGATCATCCTTGTAGCCTTTGACCAGAAATTGCATGGCCTTTTCAACACGTGCTGGAGTGCGTGCGAGTCCCTCGCGGTCGGGATCCTCGCCGAGGCGGACAATCATTTCGCGCACCAGTTCTTCGTAGCTGGCGCTGGTCAGGGTGGGCGTTTCAGTGGCTGGTTTCATAGGTAACCGGTCGGTGGTCGTTTGTCGTTGGTCGTTCGCAAAACCACTAAACCCGAACGACTCACGACCATCGACTAACGACTCTCGCCTCCCGAATATTCAAACGAATTCATCATCGTCTCTTCTATTCTTATCTTCTCTAGATGAGCTTTATTGAAGCCACGCTTCACTATTTCATAGATGGCAATGCAAAGGTTTTCCGTCGTGGGAACAACCTTTATGAATTCCGAGAGCACGTTCAGATTCTGGTGGTCGTAGCGGTCGAGGATTTCACGATGCACAAAGCCGTCCAGATCGACAAGGTTGCAGACCATTCCGGTCTGTCGGTCGACCGGTCCACTGACGGTGACCTCAACCATGTAGTTGTGTCCATGCCCGTAGGGATTATTACACTTGCCGTAAGTCGCGCGGTTTTCTTCCGGCGACATTTCATCGCTATGCAAGCGGTGTGACGCGGAAAACATATACCTGCGGGTGAAGTGGACTTTCATGCCTCTCCGTAAACATCAACAAAGAGGTCGGGAGTTTCGTAGACGCGCACGCGATGCAATTGCGCCGCCTTGAGTTTCGGCGCGAGGCGCTGCCAGATTACGATAGCGAGGTTTTCAGTCGTCGGGATTAGAGCAGAGAATTCGGGGACTTCTTTATTCAGGAAGCGGTGATCGAATGCGTCTAACACTTCCCTGCTCATGATTTCTTTCAGCTGCTTGAGGTCAACCACGAACCCTGATTTCGGATCGACTGCGCCTTTCACCGTGACTTCCAAGGTGTAGTTGTGGCCGTGTCCGTTGGGATTATTGCACTTGCCGAAAACGCGCTGGTTTTCGTCCGGAGTGAAGTCCGGATTGTGGTAGACGTGCGACGCGGAGAATTCGGCTTTGCGGGTTAGGTAGACCATAGGATGGCTCTTAGCAATTAGCCTTTAGCAATTAGCTTTCACTCTTCCAATGTGAATTCTCTATTCGCGGAACCGATCTTGCGATTTGTTTCTTCAGCGGATTGATTGTGCTTGGGACCGCGACAATGTAAGCGCGGCCTTTCCACGATACCTGGCCTTTCGCATGAGCGCTTCTCGAGCGTAGCAGCAGATAAGCAAACAATGGGATACCAAAAGCAATCGCGATCAGGTTATTCGCGGCGGCGAAATGTGCGACGCGGATTCTCCGGTACACCAATAACCATGGGACGGCGAATAGGGTCCATGAGTAGTGCCGACTGAGCGCGCCAGACAGTGCGACGGCTAATGCGATCCACGCCGCCAGCCACCAGAACACACTTTGGAACGCGAGAAACCCCGCTCGCGGAAAGAGCAGCTCTAGATTCTTCGTCCAACCCTCGCGAAGTTGAGACCAGTTGCGGTACATGCGAGTGCGGACGGCATCTCCGCCGTAGCGGAAGTGCACGCTGCGGCCAGCATTTCTGAACACGCGAGCCAGCGCTACATCCTCCAGGATTTCGGTGGCTACGGCGGCATGTCCTCCGACGGCGTCGTAGGCTTCGCGGCGGACGAGAATGTATTGGCCGTTGGCCGCTGTGATCTTGGAATTTCGCGCGCGGACTTTGTTCAGCGGATACTGCGCTGCTAGTTCCGAGAAGACTATTGGCATTACTGCTCTCTCGCTGAAAGTGACGACTACCTGCTCAGGTGAGTACGACAGCAGGTCGGCCTTCTCTTTCTCCGCTTCGGTTAGTGCATGCGCCAGCGATTCAGGTAGATGTATGGTGTCTGCATCCGTAAACAGCAGCCAGTTTGCCCGCGCCGCTTTGGCTCCCGCGACCAGCGCATTATTCTTCCCTGTCCAGTTCGGAGGCAGCGGCTCCGGTGAAATCACGCGCACTCCTGTAAAGCTTCGGGCAATTTCGCGGGTGAGGTCGGTGGAATCGTCGTCTACCACAATGATTTCGAATGCAACGCCGGCTTGAGACGTCAGCGAACTGAGACAGCTTCCCAGGCTGGCCTCTTCATTTCTTGCAGGCACGATGATCGAGACTTCGGGGATTGAGGACTGCGGCGGAGAGGGATGGGAATAATCCATTCTGAACTATCTATCAGCTTTCGTTATTATAGCGAGGTGACCTTTCTTTTATGGCTTCTGGCGGTTGCGACCAGAGTTTGGAGCGGCTCAGCCCCTCACGGAGCACTTGATCGCGGTGGGCTTACGGCATCGCTAAAGCGATGCCCTGATACAAAACCGACGCTGATTGGGACTTGTCTCATTATTGGATTGCTGGCTGCGCTCATCGGTTGCTATAGCGGAGGCAGTCCTACACGCATCGGCTCGAATGCTCCCGACTTCACGGTGCAGGATTCCGACCACACGGTCACGCTCAGCCAGTTCCGTGGGCAGGTGGTGGTGCTGAATTTTTGGGGGAGTTTTTGCCCTCCTTGTATTGAGGAAACTCCTTCGCTGATTCAGATGCAGTCTCGTCTGAAGCAGAAAGGGATCGTCGTCCTGGGCGTCAGCATTGATACCGACGACGCTGCGTATCACAAATTTTTGAAAGACTATAACCTCAACATCGTTACGGTGCGTGATGGGGCGCAGAAGGCTAGTTCTCTGTATGGAACGTTTGGCTGGCCTGAGACTTACGTGATCGACCGCAATGGAGTGATTCGGCGGAAGTTTATAGGGGCGGTCGAGTGGACTAGCCCCGAGATTACGGACTATTTGAGTCGGCTGTGAGGGACACAGCAGTCAGCTCTCAGCCATCAGCTCTCAGCCTTCAGCCATCAGCAAAATCCTACGAACAAATGCAGTTCCCTCTCTCGCTGCAGTTAACTGACATGAGGTCCTTCGCTCCGCTCAGGATGACAACTTTGCGTGGGAAGGTCACAACTTTACTTTTCGCAGCCTTAGCGAGTTTGTGATTACTGAGACGGAGCTGAAGCTCATGGCGGCTGCGGCTAGAATTGGGCTTAGCAGCAATCCAAATACTGGATACAGAACACCGGCGGCAATCGGCACGCCTAGCGCGTTGTAGACGAACGCGAAGAACAGGTTCTGGCGGATGTTGCGCATCGTGGCTTGGCTTAGTTTGCGCGCGCGGAGAATTCCTTCCAGGTCTCCTTTAAGCAGAGTGATGCTACCGCTTTCGATGGCGATGTCGGTGCCGGTGCCCATGGCGATTCCTACTTGCGCTTGCGCCAGCGCGGGCGCGTCGTTGATTCCGTCGCCGGCCATCGCCACAATTCGGCCTTCGCTTTGGAGATTCTTAACGATCTCGGCTTTTTGGGCGGGTAGAACCTCGGCCTTGAAGTCGTCGATCCCGAGGCTGCGCGCAATTTGCTGTGCTGTTGCCGGGTTGTCGCCGGTCAGCATCACCAGATGGATTCCCTGGGCTTTCAGTTCTCGCAATGCTTGTGCAGCGGATTTCTTTACCGGATCGGCAATCGCGATTGATCCTGCGTAACGATCATTGATCGCGACAAAGACCGATGTCGATCCCCCAGGCTGCGCCGCGAGGACTGCTTTCTGTTCTCCCAATGCGCCGACCTGTTTCATCAGAGCGATATTTCCGATGGCGATGCTCTTCCGTTCGACGGTTCCGCGTATGCCTTGGCCTGGTAACGATTGAAAGTTGGCGGGCTCGCTCAAGCTCAACTTTTCTTCCAGTGCCTTCGCGACAATCGCTGCTCCTAGTGGATGCTCGCTGGCCCGCTCCAGACTGGCTGCTAGCCTCAGCAATTCGTCTCTTGAAATATCGGGCGGGGTTCCCGGCTGCGAAATCCCTACGACTCTCGGCTTCCCTTCAGTCAGTGTGCCGGTTTTATCGAAGACGATGGTGTCCACTTTTTCCATCGTCTCCAGCGCCTCGGCATTCTTGATGAGGACGCCCGTATGCGCGCCGCGGCCGGTGCCGACCATAATTGCCATTGGCGTCGCTAGGCCGAGCGCGCAGGGGCAGGCGATGATTAGCACGGCGACGGCATTCACGATGGCGTGGGCAAAACGCGGTTCGGGGCCGAAGATTATCCAGACAAGAAATGTCACCACGGCGATGGCGATCACGGCTGGAACAAACCAGCCGGCAACTTTATCCGCCAGCCGCTGGATGGGTGCGCGGGTACGCTGCGCCTGACTTACCAACTTTACGATCTGCGCCAGCATGGTCTCGCTGCCGACACGCTCGGCGCGCATTATCAGCGATCCATTGCCGTTGACGGTTGCGCCGATAACGCGTGAGGTCGGCGTCTTTTCCACGGGAACGGATTCGCCCGTGATCATGGATTCGTCCACCGCGCTTGAGCCGGCGAGCACAACGCCATCCACGGGAATTCTTTCTCCAGGGCGAACACGCAACTGATCTCCTGGTTTGACGTCTTCCAAGGGAATATCGCGCTCCGATCCGTCTTCAATGACCTGGCGTGCTGTTTTTGGGCTTAGATCGAGCAACGCCCGGATCGCGCTCGATGTCTGACTGCGGGCGCGAAGTTCCAAAACTTGCCCCAACAAAACCAGGGTGACGATTGCGGCTGCTGCTTCAAAGTAGACATCGGGCCTGTTACCCATGCTGCGAAACGATGCTGGGAATATGCCGGGTAATACTGTTGCCACTACACTGAACGCGTAGGCGACGCCGGTACCCATCGCAATCAACGTAAACATGTTGGTGCTGCGGTTGACTATCGAGGCCCATCCGCGCTGGAAGAACGGCCATCCACACCAGAGCACTACCGGAGTGGCAAGAGCGAGTTCCAGCCACGGGAGTATCGAACCCCACGACACATGCAACCAGATCGAGTCCGACGGCACCGTCCACGCCACCATCGCGTGGCCCCACAACATGCGGCCCATGGAAATGGCCATCAAGGGCATCGTTAAGGAGACGGCGATCCAGAAGCGGCGAGTCATATCCCGTAATTCGGGATTGTCTTCTTCGGCGGTGACGGTGCGCGGCTCGAGTGCCATGCCGCAGATGGGACAGTTTCCTGGCTCCGTCCGCACCACTTCGGGATGCATCGGGCAGGTGTACTCGCGCCTGGTCATTGTTGGCGCGGGAGATTCGGGGTCGAGCGCCATCCCGCACTTTGGACACGGACCGGGACCGATCTGGCGTACCTCGGGGCACATCGGACAAACGTATGGGCGCGTGTTTTTTTCTTTTTCCTTGCCGCCTGTACCCGCTGTAATTGCAACTACATTCCCCAGGGCCACTAGTTTTGGTCCCATTGGTTTCGGTGGCGAAGATAGGATTTTCTCGGGATCGGCCTCGAATTTCGCCAGACACCCTGCAGAGCAGAAGAAAAACTCTTTGCTGTTATGCCATGTCTTGTAGCGAGCGGATGACGGATTCACATCCATTCCGCAGACCGGGTCTCTTTGCCTCGCGGCGGACGTAGCGGTGATGGGGTCGGGATTTTCCATTCGGACTTGGCGGAATTCGATGCTTATTAGATACTCAGTGAGTAGTCCTCGAACCCCGATTCTTTATTCTTTGTTCCGTGGAGAGATTCTTTAAATGACCTACCTCGAAGTCGTTTACCGCTACCAGACTCCACCCGGAGAAGCTGAGTTGCGCGCCCTTGATAGTGTCCGCGAAGTCTATGGCATTCAGCGCATACAGTTTAACGAGAAAGACAGGACCGTGCGTGTGCTGTTCGATGCTTCGCGATTGAAGGGCGACTCAGTGGCGAAGTTGCTGCGCCAAGCCGGACTGGATATCCAGGATCAATTGGTTCTTGCTTGAGTCTTGCTGTTGGGGTCTTGAAGGAGGCGGCACTCCGCCCGTTTCCGCGCTGATCCTGAATCCAGCAGGACCCTCGGGGGAAGGCCGGGAGCGGAGCGGAGTGCCTTTATATGTCAAACCTTGACGCGTTAAACCGGTGAATTGCAAAGGGGCATTCGAGAAGACCTCTGGCCGAAGTTGATTTCCCAAATGCCCCGATGCGCGCCACTTCGTCTTACCATGAAGAGAAGCATGTCGGCTGCCATCGCTAACGCGTTGTCAACAGACATCTATAGAACGAAGGCGCGGGTAGGTTTTGCGCGGGGGCGGCAACTTTTACTCAAGATTACAAATCGTATACAAATGACAATTTCGAGAAGGCCTCGATTTCCACAGCCAGCGCGGCATTTGGCAGGAATCTGAGGCTCAAATTTTAGTATGAGCGCAGCCGACTCAGAAATTTTTCGGCCTGCAAATCCGGCGATCAGGTTGGTCGAAACGATTCTGTTTCCGTTATAATTCAAAGACGCAATTACATCAGAATGCGCCCGTAGCTCAATTGGATAGAGTGCATGGCTACGAACCATGAGGTTGTAGGTTCGATTCCTACCGGGCGCACCATCTTGCTTTTTACCTGCCTGTCACCGCTGTCAGCACCGTCTCCGTAATCTGTTTAAACGCATCCGACCCGGGATCGATCAGGTCAAAATGACCCGCATGCGCGATCTCAATCAACTGGACTTGTTCGCCTACTTTCTTTTTCTGGACGACATAATCGCGGCTGAACTCCAGAGGCACCGTATCGTCTTCGCTGCCATGGATCAGCCATTGGCGGGCTTGGGGAATGCTGAGTTCCAGCGGGTCGGCTTCCCGATAATGTTCGGGAACCGCTTCTGGCGTCCCGCCAAGAAATTCCACGACCGCGTCATTGCTGAGATGCAGTGTGTACGCTCTCTTTAGGTCAACCACTCCGGCAAGCGAGATTGCGTTGTGGAGCGAAGGTTCGTGCGCTGCCAGGCACAGAGCGAGTTGGCCGCCTGCGGAATGTCCCATGACGACCAGGCGGTCAGGATCGAGATGGAATCGGTGCTGCTCCTGCTGAATGAAACGGTAGGCTGAACGTATGTCAGCGAAGGTTCCGGGCCATCCGCCGCCTTCGTTGCCTACACGGCGGTATTCAACGTTGAAGGTGGCGATGCCCTTGGCTCGCAGCGCCTCGCAAAGATGTCCAAGGTACGTGAGATCGTACTTCGCCCGCCAATAGCCGCCGTGGATGTTGAGCACGGCCGGATGCAGGCCTTTCGTTCGCGGCAGACGCACTTCGACAAACTGGTTGGGATCGGTGCCGTAGGCTACGCGCTCGTCCGGTGGCGGCTGCGGCTTGGTGAGAATGTCTTCGGCGGACACGAAATCCTCGACCCGTACCAGCTCACTTTCAAACGGGGCGGAGCCCCGTCTCTACTAAACCTCTTTTAGCTTCAGCTTGCTCTTGTTTTCTTCAATGAAAGCTTTAAGGTCGGGAACGGCGTTGAGCAACTTTGTCCATTGTTCGTAATAGAGCGTCACCGGGAAACGGCCCAGGCCATAAACGCTGACTCCGCCCTTTTCGCTGACGCGAAACTCCATGGCGCGGCTCTTCGACTTTGTTTCGACTTGCTTCTCCAGATCGGACAGTCGGGCTTTCAATTCTTCGTAGGTTGGTTCGGTCATAAATGCTCCTCAAGAAAATGATTTCGCTCGTCACTATTTCTCTACCCTCATAATAGGGCGGCCCAGGGAATTCGTCGAGGCGGCTTTCTGCCTGAGGAGGAGCTGAAACTCAATAGCCTTCGGGGATCAGCCTGGATAATCAGTTCTCGTCCTCGTACGAACGCGTACCACGGTAATGAGCGGCGGTTACCAATGGGAAAATAAATGAAACGGCGAATGTTAAACTAGACAAGCAATAAGTTCCGAACTGGAGTCGCAAAATGCCTAAAGCCAAGAAATCGATCCTGGAGAGAATACCGACGTTGGTGCTGCTTGGCCTGCTCGCAGGCGCCATCGGGGGCTTGGGAATCGGCCTGATTCAGATGAAGGCAGCGTCGAGCAGTAGTGCGCCTAAGTAATCCTGACCTTGGCGCCCGAACACGACACTCTTTTTTCTTCGCTCGTTCGTTAGAACTTTAATCTTCACTTCTCTCGGAGCCAACGCAGCATAGCGGGATATGGCTGCAGTCCGAGCGCTTCGGCGCGCTTTCCTGTTGCCGTTAGTCCAGCCCATTCCAACATGGGCACGCCGAAATAGTGACCGGCTGCAAAGTTTTCCAGTATCGCCTGGGATCCGCCACGATAGCCAGCCTCGTGAAAAACAACCTCCGGCGGCAGGCCCAAATGGATCGCGGCGGCGTAAGACCAAGCGATGGCCGCCATCTCAATTCCTCCGCTGCCTCCCATATTGCCGTCGGCGTGGTCCCGCTGGCTGGGCGGAAGCATTGCGAGGTGGCCCGCTTCATGCAGCAGATCTCCCGGATACAGCAACCTCGGCTCGTCAATCATCACCCTGCCATTTTTTATGTGGATGCCCGGCAGGAACGTCGCTTCCGGTGCGGAGGCCACCTCAACTTGCAGGCCAATGCTCACAAGGAATCCCGCGATTTTGGCAACCAGTGGATCGCGGATAGCGGTCGGCGCGGTGACGGGATCGTTCATAAAGCGGTCGCGAAAGCGCCGTCTGCACCGAGACGGGTCAGTCGCGATTTCGGCAAGTCGATTTCAGCAACTCAAGGATTGGGAGTGACTGTTGGGGAAAGACCGGGAGTCGAATGGTTACTTGGATTTCGCCTTCTCCGCTGCTTCCAGCTGCCGGATGGCCGCCATGGTCCGCTGCGCGGGATCTGCACGCTTGTGCGACTTCGGGCGACGGTTACGCTTGGTGACAGAATGCTGCTTTGACATTGGAATCTCCTAGAGTGATTATTGCAGTGCTTAACAGTACCACGCCATGAATTCACTGGATTATTGGAGCGGGAGACCGGGATCGAACCGGCGACATCCAGCTTGGGAAGCTGGCGTTCTACCGCTGAACTACTCCCGCTCGGGCTTCGTGCTTGACATCGTTAGACTACCATTCCGCTCTGCCCAAGACAACGCTCACTACGAGGGTTTGCTTAGTATGTTTGCCTTTCGCGCGTACTCTTCGTAACATTCCTGCTCGCAACTTGCAGATGAATTAACCGCGGATCACGCGCAGGAGTCTTCATGCCGACCCATTCCCTTCCCTCAAGGCCCAACTCGCGTCGCAACTTCCTTCGTGCTGGAGTCACAGCCGGTCTGGCCACGGTGGTTCATCCGGCGCTTGGTTCGGCTCGGGTTGTCGATCGTCCTCCTGCTCCGGTTGATGCTCAGTCTCGTAGCCTCGCGGGAGATTTCGAGCTCGACGAGATCACCATTGACGGTCTTCAGAAAGCCCTTGAGTCCGGCCAGTATTCCTCCCGTTCTGTGACCGGGAAATACCTGTCGCGCATTCACGAAATTGATAAGACGGGCCCCATGCTTAACGCGGTCATCGAGCTCAATCCCGACGCTCTTCAAATTGCCGAGGCACTCGACAAAGAGCGGCAATCCAAAGGTCCGCGCGGGCCACTTCACGGCATTCCGGTCCTCATCAAGGACAACATCGACACCGGGGATCGGATGAATACAACGGCGGGCTCGCTCGCCCTGCTGGGATCGCGGCCTCCGAATGACGCTTTTGTCGCGGCGCAATTGCGCAAAGCGGGAGCCGTGATTCTGGGTAAAACCAATCTGAGTGAGTGGGCCAACATTCGCTCCAACCACGCCACCAGCGGATGGAGCGGGCGCGGCGGACTGACTCGCAATCCTTATGCTCTCGATCGCAATCCCTGTGGATCGAGCTCTGGAACAGGCGCGGCGGTTTCCGCGAATCTCTGTGTTGCCGGCGTGGGCACGGAGACCGACGGATCGGTCGTCTGCCCCGCTTCGGCAAACGGATTGGCTGGGCTTAAACCTACGGTGGGGCTCGTCAGCCGCAGCGGCATCATTCCGATCTCGCATAGTCAGGACACGGCGGGCCCGATGGCTCGTACGGTGCGCGATGTCGCCATTCTTCTGAGTGCGATGGCCGGAGCCGATTCGAAAGATTCGGCGACGGGTGACAGTCAGGGCAAGGTCTATCCTGACTACACGAAATTTCTCGATCCTGCAGGGCTCAAAGGTGCGCGCCTCGGAGTAGTACGAAAATATTTCGGCTTCAGCGATGCTGTTGACCAACTGATGGACTCGCTCATCGGGGAGATGAAACACGCGGGTGCGGAGATTGTCGATCCCTCTGACATCCCTACCATCGGCAAGTTCGACGACAGCGAGATGACCGTCTTCTATTACGAACTCAAGGCTGACTTGGCCGCTTATCTCGCTCGGCGTGGGGGATCGGTCAAGACGTTGAAGGATGTCATCGAGTTCAACGAGCTTCATCGTGCCCAGGAAATGCCGTACTTCGGACAGGACATTTTTCTCAACGCGGAGGAAAAAGGCGCGCTTACTTCCAAAGAATATGTGGATGCCTTAGCCCTGAATCACCAACTCAGCCGCGCCGAAGGCATCGATTTTGTCATGGGCAAATTCAAGCTCGACGCGCTCCTCGCGCCCACTGGAGGTCCAGCCTGGGTCACCGACCTGATCAACGGAGATCACTCTAGCGGGGGCAGTTCAAGCGCCGCAGCGGTGGCCGGCTATCCGAACATCAACGTGACGGCTGGAAATCTTTGGGGACTACCGGTCGGTATCTCTTTCTTTGGACGCGCCTGGAGCGAGCCGACCCTGCTCAAGATTGCTTACTCTTTCGAGCAGTTGACGAAAGCACGCCGAAAGCCGCGCTTCCTGCCGACAATCGATTTCGCGACAACGCGAGCGATCCCTGCTGGACGGTGAAGGTTTGGCACTGAATTATTTGGCTTGAGAAGGCCGTATACCCTTTGCTTCCACGATCGACCATCGCCAGTCTTCATCGGGTCCGGGAGTGATTCCGATATTTTCGTGAAACGCGGTCGTGCTGAAGGGCTTGGCCGTCGTCTTGAGGTGGTAGAGCAAAGTGACGTCGGAATGACGCTCGACGGTCGTTGTCGTACCACCACTTGCGGCCGGGATCATGCGCGCACCGCTATTCGCATTTAATGAGGCGTTTGCTGCGGGCTTCCGTTCCAGCGTCAGGCCAACCGTGATTTCGCGAACGTCCCAGTCGGTTCCGTTAAACACTTCCAGTTGCAGGCTGTCATCCTGAAAAGAGCCTGGCCCGTCTAGTTTGACCAACTCGTTCAGGGGCAGGTCTTCGATCAACACCGGCTTGATGAGCAGCGAAGCGGCTCGGGCGTTAAAAGATAGGCTACAGGTCACGTCTGGGGAAGACACCTTGACGGTATTGCTGGCGCTGTCGATGGAAAAGACCGTCTTATCTTCCTTGACGGGCTTCGCTTTCTTCGCGTCTTCCATTACCTGGGCTAAATTGTCATTGTCAATGACGGTGTGACTTACGCCCTGCTGCGGCTGTTGTGGTGCCTTGTTCTTGCGCAGGTTGCGGGCGAAGTCGCCGAGCGAGGGGGTTTCTTCCTGGTCGGATTGTGCCGACGCCGACAACGGCGCCAGCACATAAAGCGCGGCAAGGAGCACGCCCGAGAGCGTAATCAGGGACGAAATGGGGAATCTGGGTTGCATGATTTCGGTGGCTGAAGAGCGGGTAGGCGCTCAGCGGGTCCACATAGAAAGTCTAGGTGAAATGGAAGGTAAAAGAGGGTTACGGGAGGTACACGGGAGTGCTAGTACTTTAGTTCAGCGGGAAAGGGGCGCGGGTCGCACATATCGAAGCGACGCGCATCGGGGCGGGTCCGCGCCCTTTACCAGTTGCTACTTAGAGCAGGCCAGAGGTACGAAGGCGGTTGATCGGATCAGTTACCTGCATCGATTCGCGCTTAAAAACCCAGCGCGCCACCGCAATGCCTAACGCCGCATAAGCCAGATGCCAAATTTTCATAAATCGCTCCCCACGCCGGTTCCTTGTACAGGGGAGTGACTACGAAGGTTCCGTCGTGAGCTAACAGTAACGCTGGTCGATTCTCGGGTCTAGTCCACGAAGGTGCTATGAATCGGTGCGGAAGTAATTCGCGGTAACCGATTGCGTAACCGTGTCTTGGGCTGGATCCTCTGAACGGGTTCAGGAGGTCGAAGAGCTAGGCTGCGGATTCACTGCGGTTTTCGATCTTCGATCTTCGATCCAACCGCCGCCGACAACCACATCGCCGTCATAGAAGACCGCGGCTTGGCCAGGAGTTAGGGCGCGCTGTGGCTCGTCAAAGGTCACCAGGACTTCATTCGGCCCAGCCGATTCGATCACGGCAGGCGCGGGTAGATGCTTGTGACGTATTTTTACCGTCACCCGCATCGGCTCGGACAGTTCAGCCGTCGTGATCAGGTTCACACGGTGCGCCCGGAGTGTGCGCGAATACAACTCCTCATCCTTCCCAACCACGACTTGCCGCGTGTCGTTCTTGATCTGAATTACATAGAGCGGCGAACTGGAGGCGACACCCAATCCCTTGCGCTGGCCGACCGTGAAGTTGTGCACTCCCCCGTGCTCGCCGACAACCTTGCCGTCGGTTGTGACCATCTCGCCGGCAATCATCTCGTGGGCAGATCTCGTGCTCCCGCTGCTTGGCGCCAACTCTCCCTGTTCGGCGAGATAGGCCTCGATGAAGCGCTTGTAATCGCCACCGGGGACGAAGCAAATTTCCTGCGAGTCGGGCTTTTCTGCGATCGCCAAACTGTGCTTGCGGGCGAGTTCGCGGACTTCCGGCTTGGTCATCCCGCCGAGCGGGAATAGCGTGCGGCTCAACTGCTCCTGCGTTAGACCGAAGAGGAAGTAGGTCTGGTCTTTGGACCTGTCGGCCGGACGCTTCAGCAGCCAGCGCCCGATCTGGTCATCGAACACGACTTGAGCATAGTGCCCGGTAGCGACCTGGTCGGCTCCAATCTGCCTGGCCACAATTAGAAGCTGGTCAAACTTCAAGTGGTTGTTGCAGAGACTACAAGGGATCGGAGTGCGCCCAGCGAGATACTCCTCGACGAATGGGCGGACCACATCGCGTTCAAAACGCTCCTCATGATTGACCACGTAGTAAGGGATGCCCAGTGTCTCAGCGACGCGGCGTGCATCGTAAACGTCGTCAATCGAGCAGCAACGTCCCTGAACGGATTCGGGCATGCCTTCGTGTCCGGCAAGGCGGCGCTGGTTCCAGAGTTGCATAGTCAGACCGACGACATTGCGCCCTTCGGCGCGCAGCATGGCCGCGACGGCAGAGGAGTCGACCCCTCCCGACATGGCTACGGCGATGGTTTCGGCACTTAGCACTTGGCAATTAGCATTTAGCCCACCACGACTCCCGTTCGGCTAAACGCTAAGTGCTAACTGCTAACTGCGGTTCTATTCCAGAGCGGGGACAATTCCCTTAACCGTGCGACCGTCTCCGGGATTAATTTCAAAGCGAATTCGACATCCTCGGGCGTATTTTGCTTGCCCAGGCTGAAGCGAATGCTGGACTTTGCGCGATCGCGACTCAGTCCCATTGCGATTAGCACGTGCGATGGTTCTATCGAGCCTGAAGAACACGCGGCGCCGGTCGAAACCGCCAATCCCTTCAAATCCAAGGCAATGATTAAGGCCTCGCCGTCGACGCCGTCGAAACAAATGTTGGTCGTATTTGGCACACGGGGAGCGCTGTCGCCATTCAAATTGGTGCCTTCGATCTTGAGCAGTTCCCTTTCCAGTTGGTCACGCACCGCGGCCATTTTCCGATCGTCGCACCGTCCGAAGCCAGGGAGGGCCAAGTCGGCTGCCTTCCCCAACCCTACAACTCCCGGAACGTTCTCTGTTCCAGCGCGCCGCGAACGCTCATGACTGCCTCCATAGAGCATAGGCTCGAGCTGAGTTCCCTTCCTGATGTAGAGCGCGCCCACACCCTGCGGTCCGTGAAGCTTGTGGGCCGAGATGCTCAGCAAGTCGCATCCGATTTCGTTGACGTTGACCGGAATCTTGCCGGCCGCTTGCACCGCGTCGGTGTGGAAGTAAATGTCGGCTTCGGCCGCAATTTTCCCAATCTCAGCCACGGGCTGGACGACGCCAGTTTCATTATTCGCCGACATAATGCTAATCAGCTTCGTATTCGGCCTTATTGCGCGCTTAACGTCCGCTGGATCTACCAGGCCGCGTCCATCCACCGGAATGTACGTGACATCACATCCCTGTTTTTCGAGGTGCCTGCAAGCGTTGAGCACTGCGTGATGCTCGATGGTCGAGGTGATGAGGTGATCGCCCGAACTTACCATTCCAAATAGGGCCAGATTGTCGGCTTCCGTTCCGCCACTCGTGAACACGACTTCGGAGGCAAGGGAGCCGAGTAACGCAGCCACTGATTCCCGCGCACGTTCGACGGCGAACCGAGTCTCCTGTCCATGATGGTGGATGGAAGACGCGTTGCCGAAGTGCTCGCCAAAATATGGACGCATGGCCTCCATGACCTCGGAGAGCACCGGAGTCGTGGCGTTATTGTCGAGATAGACCCGTCGCATCATGCTGCTTCTATTGTACTGACGCGGGTCGTACCGTGGGGAATTGTTGGGAGCTGAGACGCGGCAAGCCGCGTCTCTACGGAAAATTCACGCGGGCCTTAGCGTTTTTCCAACGCAACGTATCTTTGTGGATATTCCGGACCAATGTAGTCGGCTCTTGGACGAATCAACCGGTTATCGTCGAGTTGTTCGATGACGTGGGCGGTCCAACCGCCAACCCGGGAGACGGCGAAGATGGGTGTGAACAAGTCCACCTCGATCCCCAGCGTGTGATAGGTGGAAGCCGAATAGAAGTCGACATTGGCGTTGAGCTTCTTTTCCGGCGTGATGAATTTTTCGATCTTCTCCGAATATTCGAACCACTTGGAATCGCCGCTCGACTGGCCCAGTTCACGAGACATCTGCCGCAGGTGCGTAGCGCGGGGATCTTCTGTGTGGTAGACGCGGTGCCCAAAGCCGGGGATTTTCTTCTTCTGCGCCAGCATTGCCTTGACGAACTCAACCGGGTCTGCGCCTTCGGCGTTAATTTCTTCGAGAATTTTGAATACGGCCTCGTTGGCCCCACCGTGCAGCGGACCTTTCAGTGTCCCGACGGCGGACGTAATCGCGGAATGCATATCGGAAAGCGTTGCGGCAGTGACCCGGGCCGCGAAAGTCGAGGCGTTCAGTTCATGATCGGCGTGCAGAATCAGAGCGATGTCCAGAGCGCGTTCCGCAGTCTGCGAAGGCGCTGTTCCATTCAGCATCAGCAGGAAATTCGCCGCGTGCGATAGCGACCGGTTGGGTTCGACCACCGGCTTCCCTTTTCGGATGCGATCGTAGTTCGCCACGATCATGGCGATCTGGGAGGTCAGGCGAATCGCCTTGTTGACGTTGGCATCATGATCGTTGCGGTCGTACTCCGGGTCGTAAAAGGAAAGCGCTGACACTGCCGTACGGAGAACATCCATCGGCAAAGCGTGCTTCGGCGCGGACTGCAATAAAACATTGATGTCCGAATCCATCTTGCGCGCGTCCGCCATGCGCTGGTGCAAGCCCTTGAGTTCGTCGGCTTTCGGCAAACGACCGAACCAAAGCAGATAGCAAACTTCCTCGAAGGTAGAGCGTTCGGCCAGATCGTGGATATCGTACCCGCGATATGCGAGCACTCCCTGGTCCCCGTCGATGTAGCAGATTCCGGACGTGGTAGCGACAACCCCTTCCAATCCTTTAGGGGCATTCAGGCTGGTAACGCTGGACATGTTTCCTCGTTGGCGGTGCGGGATCGCAACACTCTTTTATACGCCAACGCTCCGGTAGTTTCCAAGTACTCGGCTTGGCCTACCGAGTGTAGGCATCGTAGAATATGTGGTTTGCTTGCTTCGTCTTTAGACGAAGCGTGATTTTAGGCAATATCCCAGAGCTGTTCGGAGATTTCGTGAAGACAAGACTGCTGATTTTCGGCTTAATCCTGATGCTTGCTGCTTCTCTCACAACCCCTTTCGCGTTCGCTGACGAGGGCATGTGGTTATATAACGCTTTTCCGAAAGAACGGGTTGAGAAGCAATACGGGTTTCTACCCACGCAGGAATGGCTGGACCACCTTCAGCTTTCGTCGGTGCGCTTCAATAACGGAGGATCGGGTTCTTTCGTCTCCGCCGATGGATTGGCATTTACCAATCATCACGTGGGCGCCGACTGCATCGCAAAACTCGCCACCTCGGGCCACGATTACATGAAGACCGGCTTTTATGCCAAGATCCAAGCCGATGAAGCAAAGTGTCCCGATCTTGAACTGAACGTGCTGATTGGCATTGAAGACGTTACGGCCAAGGTGAAGGCTGCCGCTCCCGCCTCCATGTCGACCGCTGACGCCGGCCAGGCACAGCGTTCCGCCATGAGCGCGATAGAAAAAGATTGTGCAGTTTCCGGCCAACGCTGCGACGTCATCACCCTCTATTCGGGCGAAGTCTACAACCTATACAGGTATAAAAAGTACACCGACGTACGCCTGGTGTTTTCGCCGGAGTTTGATGCCGCGTTTTTCGGCGGCGATCCCGACAACTTCACCTTTCCGCGGTATGACCTGGATATCACGTTCTTCCGTATTTATGAGAATGACAAGCCCGTCCATCTCGACAACTACCTGCAATGGTCAAAGACGGGCGTCAAGGATGGCGATCTGATTTTCGTTTCCGGGCATCCCGGCGGCACAGATCGTTTGAAAACGGTGGCGCAACTCCAGTATCTGAAAGAGGTTGCTTATCCGTCGTTCCTGCGCATTGCCAGGCAGCGGATCGAAATGCTCCAGAAATTCAGCACCGAGTCGCCGGAAAACGCGCGCATTGCGCAAGAAGATATTTTCGGCCTCCAGAACTCCCAGAAGGCGATTAAAGGCGAAGACGAGGGCCTTCAGGATATGTCCGTGTTGGCGAAGATGAACACCTCCGAGCGCGAGCGCGAAAAAGCGTACATGGATAAACACCCGGGCGAGCCGAACCCCTGGCAGGAGATTTCCAACGCCATGAAGGTCAACCGCGAAATTTATGCCGAGTGGACCTACGTCGAGCGTATGCGCGGATTCAGTTCGGATCTGGCATTCGATGCCCGCACCCTGGTGCGCGCGGCAGACGAAAAATCGAAACCCAATGGCGACCGGCTGCGCGAGTATCGCGATTCAGGCCTGCCCTCGCTGGAACAGGAACTGTTTAGCACGGCTCCCATCTACAAGAATCTGGAGACGGCAAATCTCGCTCTCTCGCTCGGTGAAATGAGAGATGCTCTAGGGCCGGACAACCCCGCAGTGAAAGCCGCGCTGGGCAGCAAGTCTCCCGAAGATGCGGCCAAGGCGCTGATCGCCGGAACAAAATTGGACGATGTAGCCGTCCGCAAGCAACTGTACGAGGGTGGCAAGGCCACAGTCGATGCCAGCACCGATCCGCTGATTGTTCTCATGCGCAACATCGATCCTGAAGCGCGGGCGGTCCGCAAACGCTCCGATGACGAGGTGGACGCGGTGGTGAGACGCGACGGCGCGACGATCGCGCGCGCGCGGTTCGCACAGACTGGCTTTACGCAGCCTCCGGATGCGACCTTCACACTCCGCCTCAGTTACGGAACAATAAAGGGGTACGAGGAGAATGGAAAAACAATACCGCCATTCACGACCTTTGCCGGCGCCTTTAAGCACGCGGAAGAACATGGCGACAAGCCTCCCTACGAACTTGCCGGCAGCTGGCTGAAGATGAAATCGAAACTCAATCTTGAGACGCCCTTGAATTACGTTTCCACGGCGGACATCATCGGCGGCAACTCGGGAAGTCCGACTGTAAATAAAGCAGGCGAAGTGGTCGGCATTATTTTTGACGGCAATATCCAGTCGCTGGTTTTGGATTTCTATTATGACGATCGGCAAGCGCGCGCCGTTCATGTGGATTCGCGCGGCATCATTGAAGCCTTGCGCAAAATTTATGGTGCTGATGGCCTCGCCGATGAGCTCACCCGTGCGAAAGCGGCGGGCAAGGCTGGTGGAAAATAGGAGTCCGGGTTCAATCGAGAGAAAGAGGGGTTACCATGCCAAATCCGATCTGTCATTTTGAAATTGGCTGCCGCGACCAGGCCAAGACGAAGGAATTCTTCAGTCAACTCTTCGATTGGAAGATGGAGGAGCATGGTCCCGCTACCATGATCAGAACCGGCGAGGATGTGGGCGGGCATATCACAGCGTTAGGTCACGACCCGCACAATTACACGATGTTTTACGTCAAGGTAGACGACGTGAAAGCGCACTTGGACAAGGCTGCTTCTCTTGGCGGAAAAATGCTGGTACCTCCGGTGGCGATTCCCGGAGGAATCTTCGCCTGGTTCGCCGACCCCGAGGGCAACACCATCGGCCTGTGGCAGGACAAGAAGTAAGTCCTCGAGATGTCAGACCGGTCACTCCGGCCAGAGTGACAGCGCCGTCTTGCTCAGGATCTGTTCCTGCATGGGCGAGCTGATCGGCAGAGCTTTGAATTCATCGAGATTCCGCTTAACGTCCTCGACGCCGGGGCTCGGCCAGTCGGTGCCGAAAAGTGTCTTGTGGGCGATCTCATCCAGCCGAGGGAAATACTTCAACAGAGCTTTGGGCGGAATCCCGCTGATGTCCAGATAGACATTGGGGTGGCGTCGCAAGAGAAAGAAAGCCGTATCCATCCACAGCGGGCGGCCGCCATGCGCCAGCAGGATTTTGAGCTTGGGGAAATCGACGGCAACGTCATCAATATAAATCGGATCGCCATACTTATTCCGCGCGCCCGGAAAGACTGAAGTGCCGGTGTGGAACATCACAGGGATTCCATTGGCCTCGGCGGCTCGGTAGATAATTTCGAGTTCTTTGACTCCGTTCAGATAATCGTTCGGAAACAATAGTTGATGGGGCGGGTGAATCTTGATCATGCGCAGCCCGAGTCGCAGGATGTGCTCGACATCCGCCATGATGTTGGTGGTGTGCCGCGGATGCAGGCTGCCGCACGAGATCAGGCGCTTGGGATCGTGTTTCGTGTAATCGGCAACGAACTGATTGACGGCTGGCGTCAATCCGATCACTTCGGGGGCGACGTAATTAATCAGCGCGGCGCGGTCAACGCCGTTGCGGTCCAGATATTTGAGGAAGGCTTTGGGTGAGCGGCTGAATTCAGCGATCTCCTCAAAATTGGCGCGCTTGCCTTTGATCAAGGCCAGCGCCTCCGGCTTAAACATCTCGATCGGCTGAATGTGAATGTGGCAGTCGGTGATGATCATCAGTTGCCACTTCGGCTGTGTGGCGTGGCCGCAAAGTACGGGGTTTAGCTAAAAGCCAATGGCTAAAGGCTAACAGCCGCCTCAGTACAACGGCACTTTCGGATCGACCGTCCGCGCCCATCCGTCGATTCCGCCGCGCATGGATTGAACTTTCTCATATCCTTGCTGACGCAACCAGTTGGTAACGCTCAACGAGCGCACACCGTGATGGCACATGACGACGATGTGATTGTCAGGATCGAGTTCCTGGTGAGCGCGCGATGGAATATCGCCCATCGGAATGTGCGTGCTTTGTTCCAGGTGTGACGCCTCGTATTCCCAAGGCTCGCGAACATCGAGGAGCGTGAATGTATCACCGCTCTTTTGCAGCGACTTTACCTGACCGGGAGAAATTTCGAAGTCCATAAATGAAGTTGACCCGTGCAGCAGAAATCAAACGCCCTTTCCGCGGACGTCACGCGCGCTTCGTAGCGTAGTCAGACTGACCAGCGCCGCTACCGCCCATAGAGCGCCCGTTCCTATTCGGGCGGCACGCACATCGGCAGGGGGAACGTTGTGCCAAAGCGTCAATCCACAACCCACCACAAAATTCACGACCAGCAACCCGAAAAATATGCGCTCGCGAAAACAGCGCGTATCGAACGCCAAGACGCCGAGTAGAAGAATCCACACCACATAAGTCGCGACCGTCCACAGATCGTGGGGCCAGTCGTACTCGTTGCGCGTGATGTGGCTAAAAGAAATCCACGCGAAGTAGGCGCATCCAATGAAGCCCGCCACGCCCCACAATGGCGTGCGGCACATCAGGTGGCGAGAACGGCGCGCAGCCCTCGATCCAGACTTAAGGTTCGTGCTTTCTATTTGCCGGTCCATATCGGTGGTCGTTTTTCAAGGAAAGCAATAATACCCTCGCGTGCGTCCGCGGTCGAGATAAGTTCTTCGAGATAAATCTTCTCGGCTCGGGCCAGCCCTTTGTCAAAGTGGATCGCATCCCAGGTATAGAGTGCCTTCTTGGCGTGAAGAAGCGCGGCCGGACTCAGTTGACGGAGTTCGTCAAGCGTCCGGTTCACAACCGACTCGAGCTTCTCAGCTGCTACCGATCGGTTCGCTAGTCCGATGAGGGCGGCTTGGTTTCCCGAGAACTGCCGTCCGGTAAGGATGAGTTCAGCGGCGCGCTTCTGACCAATGATCGCACCCAACGCAACAGCCGCCACCGGGGGATAGGACGCCAACTTGATTTCAGGGAACCCCCAGGTCGCGTTTCGCGCGGTGTAAACCATGTCACAGACAGCGGCAAGTTCAGCGCCTCCGCCCAGGCAAACGCCGCGGACGGCGGCGATGGTGACAGTGCGCGAAGCTACAATTGCGCGGATTACCGCATGAAAAGCTGCAAGCATCTCGTGAATGTGTTCCGGGAGATGGGCCTTGATGTCCACACCTGCGGAGAAGGCCCGAGCGCTGCCTTGAAAGACAATTGTCGAAATGTCAGTGCGGGATTCAATCTTGCCAAGCACGTGATGCAGTTCCAGCGCCATCGGGAGATCAATGACGTTGAGTGGAGTGTTGTTCAGGGTGATGTGGGCCACGGGGGGATGTGAAGCTAAGATTAAGCGGCTAGGCGCAGCGATCGTGTCCACTACTTCGCCTCACAGGAGCTACAGGTGTCTAGCCCTCGAAATCGCATGTCAACTACGAGCCTGCTCTTGCGGCTCACCGTTCGCAGTTTGATTCGGGCGGCAGCAGGGCAAAATATTAGCTGTGGATCTCTAACAACTAGCCAGTAGTCACCATTCTTGATGCCTCTCTCAGAAAAATCGCCGTTGCCACTCGCTCGGAATACGCGCAGCACCTCCGAATGATCGGTATTAAATAGTGCAAGACACGATCCAGCCACCTCTCCACCATTCGCATTGACCACCTTGCCCCGGATAGCCCGAACCTTCACGGTATAGTCGACCATATTATGATCGATAAACTGGGCTGAGGAGTCACACGCGGCGGGAGCATTCTGTGCGAGGAATGTTCCGCCGAGCAAAACCACTATTCCTACGAGATTAAGAAACGCATACATCTCTAGATGTTAATCGCCGACTTGCGCGGCTCGCCAATCGTCGAAAGTGGATCCCTTGCTCCTTCTTTCTCTTTGATCCACTTCTTCTCGTTGCGGATGATGTCGAGCAGCAGCTCTTTATCCTTCGCGCTCGGCAGATTCTCTTCACAGTGCTGCTCGTAGGCACGATCGTCCAACGGTTCGCCGGTTTCGCAATGAAACTTTTGTTCTTTCCATTTCCCGATATTGCGGTTGAAGTGGATGTCGGGCGTGTAGAACTTCTTTTCCCCCGGCTTCAGAAAAGTGTTCAGGCGCTCGACCAATCCGGCGACCTCTTCGCGATAGAGATGGCGGTTGTAGTCGTTGAGGTCGTCGAGATCTGCAACGGTATCGTTCTTGAGTTCGTCGTATCGTCCCTTGATGCCCCAAACGTAGGCCCAATGCGCCGAAGAGGAATGGTCGGTGCCGAATAGATCGAAAGAGCTTGATATCCACTTATTTAAATATTTCTGCAGTAGCCAGCGTGGGATTACGCCTGCTTCAACGACGCGTCGCAGACCGTCGTGACCTGTCCCCATGTGGAACGCTTCCTCGCGCAGCATATAGGAGGTCGAGCGCCCGAGTGGTGCGAACGATGAATATTTCAGCATCTGGAGTTGAAACTTACCGTCACGATCCACAAAATCGGTGTAGGTGAAGAAATCCAGCCAGTTATCGACATCCACGTTGAAAGTGCCCAGCAGACGCTTGTTCTCGAATGCCCGGCGCTCCAGCATCTTTTGCGCTTCCACTTTGCCGGAGGAGCCGAAGAAGTCGATGAGCAGCGCGCACATCTGCCATCCGTGGCGCATCTCTTCGATCATGACGCGGGTGATGGCGCGACGGTCCCATTCGGTGGGCGCGGTCGCGAACAAGTTGCGCTGCTGCTCAACGCTGGCAAATTCCGTGTCGCCCTGATAGATGATCATATTCATCAGCGCGTCACGCATCGCCTGCGTAGGGATCTGGCGCAGGTTCTCCCACTTGTTGCGGCCTTTGTAGTAACCGAACTGAATCTCTTCGGTCTCGATTGCGCCGTAGAGGGTATCGAAGTGGAAAGCCTCAACGTCGTCTTTGTCGACGCCGACTTCCTTGCGCCATTCGTTGAATATCCCGACCCATTCGCTGAAGCTTCCGATCTTTGCTACTTTGCCTGGCATGAGTTTCGTTCCTATTTCTGCGGTTGCGCCGCTGAGGCTTTTAGCATTGGCTCATAGCCTTTGGCCACTCTGCATTCAGCCGTTCGCCACGACCAAGCTAACGGCCAAATGCTAAGCGCTAACGGCTGGCCTTTCACTTCGCTTTAAATACCGCCGGCCGCTTTTCCACGTAAGCAGCTAAGCCTTCTTTGGCATCGTCGCTCTGGAACAGGATCTGCTGATTTTCGCGTTCGACAGCCAAAGCTGATTCCATCGGGATCTCCCAGCCCGTTTGGACAGCGCGCTTGATTCGTCCCACAGCCTTGGCGGCTTTGTTTGGCGGAGTGAACTGGCGCGCGTATTCCATGATGTTCTCCATGAAGCCATCGCGCTCGAAGATGTCGTTCACAATGCCGAACTCCTGCGCCTCTTCGAACGAGAACGTATTCCCGGTGATCATCAGTTCAATAGCCTTGCTCTTGCCTACCATCCGCGACAGGCGTTGCGTTCCGCCGGTGCCGGGCAGTACTCCGAGGTTGACTTCGGGCAAGCCGATTTTGCCGGCATCTTTGCGCGCGATTCTCAGGTCGGCAGCCATGGCGATCTCCAGACCTCCGCCGACGCAGTGGCCGTTAATGGCTGCGATCACCAATTTCGGCGTGTGTTCGAGGCGCAGCAGCGTTTCGTTGGCGTGGAGGCAGAAGTAATACTTAAATGTGGGATCGACCGATGCCAGCATCTTGATATTTGCTCCGGCGGAGAAAAACTTGTCGCCGACGCCAGTGAGCACAATGACGTGGACATCGTTATCCATGCGGGCCTTAAGAATGGCCTCGTCGAGCTGCCGGTTCATTTCGTAGGTGTAAGTATTCGCCGGAGGGTCGTTCATCTCAATCACAGCTACGCCAGCATCGGTGCGGTAGTTGATGAGTTGCTTGGTGGTTTCGCCAGTGGCCGGCTGTGTCGGGGTAATTGTCGCCATAGATGTTCTCCTTAAATTATTTCGCGTTTATTTCTTCTTGCGCGGCTTGTTCCCGCGGTCAATTCCAGTTCCGATTCCCGTTCCAATTCCATTGAGAACGATGTCGCCCATTCGTTGCGCGAGGGTCTCGGCATTGCCGTCCAGGCGCGGGTTATACCAGGTGTAAATCCAGTTGATCATGCCGAACAGGCTCATCACGGCCGTGCGTGCGTTGAAATCGAGGCGACGCTCGCGCCGGATATCCTCCATGACTCCAAGACAGATGCGATAGTACTCGCGCTTGATGCCGGCGATCTCAGAATTCAGGCCGTTCTTCAGCGACTCGTCTTCATGAGAGAGCACTTTCAACCCTTGCTGATTACTCACAAAATATTCGAGATGATTCAGGATAAAGATCCGGATGCGCTGCTCGGGATCGGTCACGCCTGCGAGACGCAGCTTCAGCTTGTCGAGAATTGTGGTGAAAGTGTGCTTCTGCACCAGAAAAAGCAGGCGCTCTTTGGACTCGCAATAGTGGTAAAGGCCGGCGAGAGACATACCAGTGGCACGAGAAAGATCGCGCATGGAAGCGCCTTCGTATCCTTTTTCGCAAAAGACTTCTGTCGCGTGATCCAGAATATGCCCAAGACGGCGATCGAAACGGGTAACAAGCGCACGGCGCGACGTTGCGGACACTGTCCGCTGGCGGCGAGGGGCTCGGATTGCCGGTAAAGTTCCCATACGTTCGAACGTTCGTTCTAGTATAGGGAAATGAGACACCGATCACAAGGCGGTCTGAATCAAATTTGCCTGTTCAGGTTGGCGAATTGCCAGTTAGGAAGTACGGGGACGGCGCCCCTGCTTACTTTTTCTGCCCGCTAACTACCGTATTCGTGACGGTTCGCTCGACTAAAAACATCTTGCGGACTTGATTGCGATCCAAGGTCTGCTGTTTACCACCACTGTCGATCACAATCTTCTCCAGCGTCATCGACATCACGGCTCCGGTGAGAATTGTGCCGTCGCGCAACTCTACCGTGTCTTCGGTCAATCCACCAAGCGTGATTGTCATACTACCGCCGGGAGCCTCGTCCGGCGCCACTTCCAAGGGTGCGGTGGCGGCGGCAAAACCTTCCTTCATCAGCGTTAACTGGTGGGTTCCCGCGCTTACATTGATGTTTGCCGGAGTTAGACCTTCATCCTTCCCATCCACTTTAAGGGTAGCGCCCGAAGGCACCGACAGCACGGTCATGGGAATAGTCTTGACGGCCACAGGTGCGCCCCCATCGTTCCGCGCGGATAGCGAGAGCATCGCCGGCGCTCCGACTGATTCGCACTGAAACTGGACCTGCGCCAGCACTCCGGGCCGTACGTTATTTGCGACGAGAGTTCCGCTACCAACCTCAGCGCGATTCTTGTCAAGCAACAACACAGTAAACGACGCTTTCGGAATCGGCTTGACCGGAGAGATTCTGAACGATCACATCCGACTGCAACGTCATCTTGCCATTGTTAGACGCCAGATTCCGAAAACGTGAGAACGTCAGTTTAATGATCGCGTTATCCGCTCCGGGCCAGAACATGACGATGCCCACCGCGTTCTGATCCTTGGATGTGTCTTTCTCAGCAGTGGCAAAGGCAACAGAACACAAAGAGGCCAGGACAACCAACGATACGATGACGTTGCGCATGGGAGGGATTGTCACATAGGAATAGGAGAACCGCAATTACCGACTAACTCCAATCGTTATGCAATAAATCCTTGCTCGGATCCAATCGTCAATAAGACTATTAACTTGCCTAACTCGTGATCCCCGCCATCAGTTTCTCAATCTCGCTTTTCTGCTCTCCCGTTAGTGGCAGAAGTGGCAAACGCGCGGGGCCGCCATAGTATCCGTTGAGGTCCATGGAATACTTCACGCCGGGAGCGCCCAGTTCGCCTACTACGCGCTGGGCAGCCAGTTTCACACGCTCCTGTTTTTCACGGGCGAGGGCGGTGTTGCCGTCTTTGAGCGCAGCGTAGATTTCGTAACACGCCATGGGTGCAGGACAAGCGAAGGCTAGAATAGCGCCGACTGCTCCTAGGGCGAGCGAGGATTCCAGTTGATGCGCGGCTCCCACCATGACCTGGAAGCCGACTTCTTTTCTTCTTGTCTTCAATTTCCCGATCACTGTCACTGCCGAGGAGGATGGTTTCGTACTCGCAACTTCTTGGACGGGCGGGGACGCCCGTCGCTCCACTGCTTCCGCATTGCCTGTAAGCGACGCGACGCTTACCAGTTCCCTGCTCTGCTTTTCACTTTCGGCGGTGGCGGCCTTCAACATGCGCGGCGTCACGGCTTCGAATGTGTCGGTTACTGTAGCCTGTCTTTTCACGCGCCGCGTGCCTTCGACTAGCGCTTTTACCTTGTCGAGATTGCCACTCGATTCTTTGATGGCCACAATGTTGGGATGGCCTGCAAGTTCGATCACAATCTCCGCGGGGATATCGTATCCGGTCGCCTGCGGAAAGTTGTAGATGATGATCGGCAGCGCCGAACGGTCGGCTACCGTGCGATAGAAAGCGAGCAGGTTTGCCGGCAGCATCTGCTTTCTGTAGTAGTGAGGCGTGCGCACCATGGCCGCATCGTAACCGAGTTCGGCCGCGTATTCGGTCAGCCGCAAAGTCTCATGCGCAGACTCGATGCCGGTGCCTGCGATCATCACTTTATTGGGAGCGGCAGCTGCCAGCGCGACTTTCAGCACGTCGCGACGCTCTTGGTCGGAGAGCAGAATGGCCTCTCCCGTCGATCCCTGGACGACGATGCCGGCAATCGGCGTACGCGAATAGCGCTCGACGTTCGATTCGATCTTCTTGTAGTAGACTTCGCCGTCAGGATAAAACGGCGTCGAGATCGGCGGAAAGATTCCGGATAATAGCACTGTCAACTCCCCGTAGTTATAGGCTTACGTCACCTGCTTATAGGTTACCGCCGCGGCGAATCGGATGTCACCTCGCCGATCAGCGTGTCATGGATGTCGAAGCGATGAACACCAGCAGGAAGAGACATCCGTCAACCATGACTATGGCGGACCCGATCCAGATCAGAGCCACCATTCGTACTCTATCCGGTGAAGGCGTGGTGATGCCGATGGCATTATGCAAATAGCCGAGCGTTGTGCCGACACTATCTGATGGAATGATTTTAGTGGCGATGGCGACAGCAAGCAGAACAAGCACGACGTGAAATGTGAGGATGCCAACCATGCAATGAGTCAGCCTCTAGACCGTTAGACCGTTCTGGCAGCTAGCCGCTCCGCGTGTAACGACTGGAGCGCCTGCACGCGCACTTCCCCGCGCTGCAAGGCAGCGATACCTTCAGCCGCAGCCCGCGCAGCCGAGAGAGTAGTGATGGTCGTGATGCGTCCGGTGACGGCGGCGCGCCGGATCGCCTTCTCATCGAAGTAAGGATCGGGGCCGTGAGGCGTATTGACGATCAACTGAATGCGATCGGCTTTGATCAGATCGACTGCGTTGGGACGTCCTTCTTTTACCTTGTAGACCCGTTCGACCGCGAGACCCGATTCTTCAAGGATGTCGGCAGTGCCGTGAGTAGCTACCAGTTTGAATCCCATGTCTACAAAGCGATGCGCCACCTCGACCATCGCAGGTTTGTCGTGGTCGGTGACACTGATGAAAACGGTGCCCTTAATCGGGAGTTTCTGGCCGGCGGCGATTTGCGCTTTGGCGAATGCCTCGCCGAAATTGTCGGCGATGCCCATGACTTCTCCAGTGGACCGCATCTCGGGACCAAGAACAGTGTCCACACCAGGAAACTTCGACCATGGGAAAACTGGCGATTTCACGAAGAAGCAGCGGCCGGTGTCGAGGTCGGTGCCGCGCTCAATATTTTCCGGAAGAAACTCGCGCAGCTTGCGCCCGGTCATCAGACGAGCGGCGATCTTGGCCATTGGTACTCCCGTCGCTTTGGATACGAAGGGCACGGTACGCGAAGCGCGCGGGTTGACCTCCAGCACGTAGACCGTTGCTGCGTGATCGCCATTCATCTTCGAGTTCATGCCGTGTGGAATGGCGAACTGAACATTCATCAAGCCGATAACTTTAAGGGCTCGCGCCAGTTTGAAGGTGTACTCCCGCATCCGAGTGAGCAACGCTTCGGGGATGTCTACTGCCGGCAGCACACAGGATGAATCACCCGAGTGGATACCGGCCTCCTCAATGTGCTGCATGATCCCGCCGATCACCACATCCTCCCCGTCCGAAAGAGCGTCAACGTCGACTTCGATCGCATCCTCGAGAAATTTATCAATGAGGATGGGACGATCCTGCGAATACTCGACCGCCTGCTTCATGTACTGCTGAATCGTGTCTTCGTCGTAGGCGATAACCATGGCTCGTCCACCGAGAACATAAGAAGGACGCACCAGCACGGGGAAACCAATCTTCTTCGCAGCTTCGACCGCTTCTTCGATGGAGGCAACCATGGCTCCGGGAGCCTGTGGAATTTCCAGTTCATCGAGCAACTTGCCAAAGCGTTTGCGGTCTTCGGCGAGATCGATTGATTCAGGAGTGGTGCCGATAATCTTCACGCCCGCAGCCTTGAGCGGGAGAGAGAGATTCAAGGGAGTTTGTCCGCCGAACTGGACAATCACTCCGACGGGCGCGCCACCAGAGGTTTCATGCTCGCAAACGGCGAACACATCCTCCAGCGTGAGCGGTTCGAAGTAGAGACGGTCGCTGGTGTCGTAATCCGTCGAAACCGTCTCAGGATTACAGTTGATCATGACCGTTTCGTAGCCATCTTCGCGCAAAGCGTAACTGGCATGGCAACAGCAGTAGTCGAATTCAATTCCCTGCCCGATGCGGTTAGGACCGGAACCCAGAATGACGACCTTTTTCTTCGCGGTAGGCGCAGCTTCATCTTCTTCTTCGTACGTCGAATACAGATAAGGCGTGTAGCTCTCAAACTCGGCGGCGCAAGTGTCCACGCGTTTATAGACCGGCTTAAGCCCATGTTTCTTGCGGAAGTGGCGGACTTTATCCTGACCGCCTTTGCCGTCCAGGCGCCAGGTTCCGGCCAGGCGTCCGTCGGAAAATCCCATGCGCTTGGCATCGCGCAGCACTTCGGTCGGGATCGATTCCATGGGATGTTTTTCCAACTCAAGTTGCATGTCGTTAATTTCTTTGAGCTGGTAAAGAAACCAGGGATCGATCGAGGTCATCTTCGCAATCTGTTTGATCGTATGTCCCTGCCGAATCGCGTATTGAACATAAGCCAGACGCTCGGGATGCGGAGTGACCAATCGCTGCGTAAGAATCTTAGGCTCAATTTGATTGGATCCGACGCGTCTGCCTGTATCCAACGAACGGATCGCCTTTTGCAATGCTTCTTTGAAAGTGCGTCCAATGGCCATCACTTCGCCGACAGATTTCATCTGCGGTCCGAGCGATTCGTCCGCGCCAGGAAACTTTTCGAACTGCCACTTCGGAATCTTTACGACCACATAGTCTAGCGTCGGCTCAAAACATGCTGGAGTCTTGCGGGTGATGTCGTTCGGAATTTCGTCGAGCGTGTATCCGACCGCCAGCTTGGCGGCAATTTTCGCTATCGGGAAGCCAGTAGCTTTTGACGCTAACGCGGACGATCGCGACACGCGTGGATTCATTTCGATCACAACCATGCGCCCGGTAGCGGGATTCACGCCAAACTGAATATTCGATCCGCCCGTCTCGACCCCAATTTCGCGGATTACGGCAATCGACGCGTCGCGCATCATCTGGTACTCGCGGTCGGTGAGCGTCTGCGCTGGAGCTACGGTGATCGAGTCGCCGGTATGCACGCCCATGGGATCAAAGTTTTCGATCGAACAGATGATGATGACGTTGTCTTTCGTGTCACGCATCACCTCAAGTTCGTATTCCTTCCATCCGAGAACAGATTCTTCAATCAGACACTCATGCACGGGCGAGAGATCGAGGCCGCGGGCGAGCACTTCCATCAACTCTTCGCGATTGTAAGCAATACCACCGCCGGTGCCGCCGAGGGTGAACGACGGACGAATAATGACCGGAAATCCGATCTTGCCGGCGAACTCGATACCGTCCTTAAGATTGTTTACCAGCGCCGATTTCGGCACGTCGAGCCCAATGCGCTGCATGGCGTCTTTGAAAACGAGACGGTCTTCAGCCTTTTTGATCGCACTGATCTGCGCCCCAATCAGATGCACGTTATATTTTTCGAGCACGCCATTGTCAGCGAGTTCAATGGCCAGGTTGAGAGCGGTCTGTCCACCAACTGTCGGCAGAATGGCGAAGCCGGCGCTGGGCGACATCTCGCGCTCGACCCGAATAATCTCTTCCAGATATTCACGGGTGAGCGGCTCAATGTACGTACGATCCGCCGACTCGGGATCGGTCATGATGGTGGCCGGGTTCGAGTTCGCCAGCACAACTTCAAAGCCCTCCGACTTGAGTGCCTTGCAAGCCTGCGTGCCGGAGTAGTCAAACTCAGCGGACTGGCCAATGACGATTGGGCCAGAGCCGAGGATTAGGATTTTCGAGATGTCGGTTCGTTTTGGCATTAGTTCAGTCGTTGGTCGTTGGTCGTTCGCTCTCACGTATAGGGCCGACAACTACAGATCCCTCGCTTCGCTCGGGACAAGGGGTCAAGGGTGAGGTCATGCGATGTTCCTCGATAAGTTTTTTAGGCGCGGAGTCGCATCGCTGACGTTTTCCTTCTTATCTAACTCTTTGCTAGCGCCTGTACTCTTAGAATTGTCATCCCGAACGAAGTGAGGGATCTGCAATTTCGTCGGCTCGCCCCAGCCCTCAGCCAGATCCTGCCACGTCGGATTCATAGTCTTGATCAGGGCAAGACGCTTTGCACGCGTCCAGGCCTTGATCTGCTTCTCCCGGGAAAGAGCGTTATTCACGTACTTGAACGTTTCGCAATAAACCAGCCGGTTGATGTGGTACTTCTTTGTGAAGCCTTCGATTTCACCTGCTTTATGTTGCAGTGCGCGGTGGTAGATCTCTCCGGTCACGCCAGTGTAGAGCGTCAGGGAGCGACTGGCCATGATGTAGACGTAATAGCGCTTCTCGCCTCTCATCTTTCGACTCCTCATCGGCAACTGCTTGCTCGCCCGCTACGTCGTGACACTGTCGGCTGACTGCAGATCCCCTTAAGTTCACGAATCAAGTGCAACACCGTACAAAGGTGTTGCGATGGAAAAACGAAGTTATGGGCAGTTGAGCCTCACGGAACGGATCGAGATTTACCGCCTGCATGCGGACGGTAAAAGTCAGCGTTTCATTGCCGGAGTTCTGCAGCGGAGCGTATCGACGATCAGCCGTGAACTGATGCGCAACAGCAAGGCAAGCAAGAAGTGGTCTGGTGGCTACGATCCGCAGCGCGCCCAGAAGTTGATGTTGCGCCGACATGCCCGCGGTCGAACCTATAAACTCGAACGGCAGCCGGAACTTCGTCGGGAAGTGTTGCAACGCCTCGCCGCAGGCTGGTCGCCCGAACAGATCGCCGGACGTTTCGCCCAGGGTCCCGCCAGCAACCGGATCAGCTATGAATCGATTTATCGCTACATTTATTGGCGCAGTTGCTCTTTCAAAGAAACGCTGTATCGTTGCTTGCCGCGCAAAAAGCACCGCCGTGGAAGGCGGCGAAGAAATGGCCCGTGGACGACTGCATCCATCCTGGACAGAGTTTCCATTCATGATCGTCCCCCCGTGGTGGCGGAACGGGCGCGTTCCGGAGATTGGGAAGCCGACCTCATGAGCTTCCGCAAGCCCGGGCAGTTCTTGCTCGTGGCCCACGAACGCCGATCGCGGCTCACGCTGCTCCTGCGCCAGGAAACGAGATCGGCCCAAGCCGTCGCCGACAATCTTTGCGCTCTGATCGAAGCGATGCCGCCGCAGGCCTGCCACTCCATGACTTTTGATAATGGCACCGAGTTCAGCAAGCACTATCTCCTGAGCAGAAGGTTTGGCATTACAACCTGGTTCTGCGACACCCACTCGCCTTGGCAGAAAGGCGGCATCGAAAACGCCATTGGCCGTATCCGGCGCTCCCTGCCCAGAAAAACCGATCTCGAGGCCCTGTCTCCTCACCGTCTCGCCAACCTGCTGCAACGCCACAACGATACCCCCAGAAAATGCCTCGCCTTCCAAACTCCCAACGAGGTATTCTTCCATCACTCTGTTGCACTTCAAACGTGAATTCATCCCCTCACTTCGTTCGGGATGACAAGACTTAAAAGTTGCTCGTGAATCCTCACCGCTTGCACTCCTCCATCATCTTCACAAAGTCCTTAAACAAATAGTGCGAATCGTGCGGCCCCGGCGCGGCCTCCGGATGGTATTGCACCGTAAACAGCGGCAGATTCCTATGCCGCATGCCTTCCAGAGTGTTGTCGTTGAGATCCATGTGCGTCAATTCGACTTCGCTATGCGGTAGCGAATCGGGATCGACCGCAAAATTATGATTGTGCGCTGTGATTTCGATCTTGCCATTGAGCAACTGCTTTACCGGATGATTCCCGCCGTGGTGTCCGAATTTCAGCTTGAAAGTTTTTCCGCCGAGAGCGATGCCGGTTAACTGATGGCCCAGGCAGATGCCGAAAATTGGCTGCCGCCCCATCAGTCGGCGAATATTATCGACAGCATAAGTGCACGGCTCCGGATCGCCCGGTCCGTTCGATAGAAACACGCCGTCTGGTTTCAAGGCCAACACGTCTTCGGCGGTCGTCTGCGCGGGGACGACCGTTACCTTGCAGCCTTCTCCGCGCAGCTTGCGCATGATGTTTTGCTTGATACCGAAGTCATACGCGACGACGTGGAAACGCGCCGGTTCGTCCCTCACGCCGACTATTTCGTCAGGCAAGTGCGAGCGTTCGCCCGTCTCCCATACATAGGTGTGGTTAGTCGAGACGACTTTGGCTAGATCCTGGCCGTCCATCTTTGGGATCGCGCGCGCCTTGGCTACGAGCTTGTCGATGTCTGCCTCAAGGGTCGAGATCACACCGCGCATGACGCCGTTCGTTCGCAGATGCCGAACTAACGCGCGCGTGTCAATATCGGCCAGCACCGGAATTCTGAACTGCTCCATGAATTCGTCGGTGACTTGCTGCGAGCGCCAGTTTGAACTGACTTTCGAAAACTCGCGCACGACCAGTCCTTCGATATAGGGACGCACGGCTTCGTTATCTTCTGGATTCGTGCCGTAGTTCCCGATTTCAGGATTGGTCAGGACGACGATCTGACCGGCATAGGAGGGATCGGTGAAGATTTCCTGGTAGCCGGTGATGGAAGTATTAAAAACGACTTCGCCGGAGCACTCGCCTTTAGCGCCGTAGCCTTTGCCTCGGAAGACTCTGCCGTCTTCGAGTGCAAGGATCGCTTGCATTGTGACTCCTGGGAGTGGATTTCAAGGATTCTAGCAGAGCGAGAGCTGTGGATTACTGGGAAAAAAGCCGTCAACCTTCAGCCGTCAGCTTTCAGTAAAAATTGTGTTGCTCTACGGCCAGTCCTGCGCACCGTGAAAAATCCGAGAGATTTCGACGGCGTGTTGTTTGATCTGCTATACAGCAATGTAGGGCAGCGGCGGAAATGCCAGTTCCCGCCGTCCGCTCATTCGGCTGCTGATTCGTCCCATGGCGGGGAAATCCTTCAACTGCGCACAACCGTCATAGATAATCCTCGCTACCCGTCTAGCGGCTTCTGGGTTGTCGCGGTCAATCCAGGCGCAAATGCGTTCGAGATCCTCGGCTGCCGGTACGGACCAAAGAACTTCCATCAGGGTTGCAGAAAGCGCCGGAGCCGCTCGCCCACTTGTTCATGGGTCAGAAATTCGCCCCGCTCCAAGGCTGCTTCGCCTCGTTTCACGGCTTCGACGAAGCGGTCTTCTTCCTCGAAGTAACGCGCCACAACATCTTGCACGACTTCATTCAGTTTGACGCCCCGTTGGACGGCTCGCTGCGTGAGGCGGGCCTGCAGGTCGGGATTGAACTGGACTTCCATCGCCTCAAGATACGATGAAACCAAATTTAGGGCAATGCCATTGCCAAAAGGCTCACCGCAGCCTGCCCAGCTTCTCCATGGGCCAGTATCCAAAGACGGCCTTCCCGTAAATGTATTTCTCATTCACGGTGCCAAAATCGCGGCTGTCGTTCGACATAGTGCGATGGTCTCCCAGAACGAAAAAGCTGTTCGTCGGCACCACGATCTCTCCGTAGGAACGGGCATCTGCGTAATCGCTGGGGACGTAGTCTTCGTCGAGCGCGTCGCCGTTAACATACACCTGCCCGTTCTCGATGCGGATATGATCACCCGCTAATCCGATTACGCGTTTGATATAGCTTTTCGATGTATCGCGTGGATAGCGGAACACGACAATATCCCCGCGCTGAATCGGCTCCCAGCGATAGACGAACTTGTTGACGAAGATGCGCTCCTGGTCCTCCAGGCCGGGCATCATGCTGGTGCCTTCCACTTTCACCGGCTGATAAAGAAAGATAATGATGAACGCGGAAATGGCCAGCGAAACCAGCAGATCGCGCGCCCAGACTGCCACTACGGGCAACGCGTGCGAACGGTTTTCTTTTGTCTCCGGCGGCGGCGGAGCGGTGGCGGAGTCAGACATCGGCATCCATTCTATCTGAGCATCGCGCTATCCGACTGCTGCCGGTTGCCAAACCCCATTTGCCAAACTTCAGTTGCCAAATCGTCGCGCTTCCCCGTACAAACGATGCAGGCTTATTAAATATGACGGACTATTCAATCTTCCCCAAGATCAACGCGACCCTTAATGGATGCAGCGCGGTGCTGCTGGTCACAGGAAGAGTGCTTATCGCTCGCGGCAAAATGGCCGCGCATCGTCTGGTGATGCTGACCGCGGTAGCCACCTCTTCGCTTTTCCTAGTGTCGTATCTCTATTACCATTATCACGTCGGTTCCGTGCATTTTCGCGGCATGGGGTGGACGCGGCCGCTCTATTTCGCAATTCTCATCTCACATACCATTTTGGCTGTCGTCATTGTGCCGATGGTCCTTATTACACTGAGCCGGGCCCTGCGCGAGCAATTTGACCGTCATCAGGCCATTGCGCGGTGGACGTTTCCACTTTGGCTCTACGTCTCGGTGACTGGCGTCATCGTGTATCTGATGCTGTATCAGATCTTTGTGTAGAGACGGGGCTTGCCCCGTCCGTACGGGCCAACAGAATTGACCGGCTTCCGACCAAAACCGCTGCCGATTCATCACATATTTCTAGTACGAGTGACACAGCATCGGTGCATCCCATTCTGCTATAGTGTGCTTCTCTAAGGAGCTTGGAGTCATGAAAAGCGTAAATAAAGTGATCCTGATTGGAAATCTCGGCAAGGATCCCGAGGTAAAGTTCACGCCGCAAGGCACGCCAGTAGCGAAGATCACCTTGGCCACCAACGAACGCTTCAAAGGCAAAGACGGCCAGTGGCAGGACCGCACGGAGTGGCACAATGTGGTGCTCTGGCAGCGCCTCGCGGAGATCGCCGGCGAGTATTTGAAAAAGGGCGGCAAAGTCTATATCGAAGGCCGCTTGCAAACCCGCTCATGGGACGACAAAACGTCCGGCCAGAAGAAATACATGACGGAAGTTGTCGCCAACGATCTCGTATTACTTGGCGCACGAGGCGAAGGCGGCGGTGGCGAATTTGCCGGCAGTTCTCGCGGAGCCTCAGCAGCGGCCGGAGGAAATAGCTTTGACCAGAGCGCACCGGAGCCCGAGCACGCGCCTGCAGGAAGCTCTCCGATTACGGATGAAGATATTCCGTTCTAGGCTTATCTCGTGTGGGGACGGGGCTTTGCCCCGTCCAAGCCGAGCCTAATTCACTGCCCCTCGAAACCAAACGGCCTCTCAGAAGCGATGACAACCCAAACTCTCGCCGACCGAAATTGCGTCCCCTGCCGCGGTGGCGTACCGCCGCTCAAAGGCAAAGATCTAGCAGACATTCATCGTCAGTTGGCGGACCCGGCACAATGGAATATCGTCAACGATCATCACCTGGTGCGATCCTACAAGTTTCCCGACTTTAAGTCTGCGCTAGCCTTTGTGAATAAGGTCGGCCAAGTGGCTGAGGAGAAGGGCCATCATCCCGACATCATGTTGGGATGGGGCAAAGTCGAGATCACGACCTGGACGCACGCGGTCGACGGTCTCACCGAGTCAGACTTCATCCTCGCAGCAAAGATCGACCAACTCAACTAAGTTGACTCATTGCGCCATGCCGCCGTACCGACATTCCCCACAACCCAGCTGGAATCAGCATCAACACACCCGCGCCGCCGGCGACATGCCGGGCGGCGAATCCCCAATCCACAAAACGTCCTGCAAGATACGCGCCTGCGGCAATCGTGAACATGCAGAGGCCGAGGTCGGCGGCGAATACTCGGCCGCGAAATTTGTCTTCGCTTTGCATTTGCAGCAGCGTCGTCGAGAACACCCACACGATCGAACTGCCAAAATGCGCCAGCATAACGCACAGACAAGCTTCCCAGAGACGTCCCGACACGCTCAGCAAAGTGTAACCGGCGGCCGCGGCCAGATACGCCCAGAAGATCGCGATCTCCAGCCGATGTTGCCAGTGCCCTGCCCATCGGGCAGTCAGAACAGGCCCCAATAAAGCGCCCAGACCGCGAGCTCCAAGCAGAATACTCATCCCGAGAAATGCGCCGCGTTCGGGAGTTATACCGTGCCAGCGAATGGCAAATTCACTTTGTCCCATGACCGTAAACAGAACCCAGCTCGGTCCGACAATCAGATTGCCGAACTTCAGGAAGACCGTCGCTCGCAAACGAGCATGCGCGCGCACATAGCGAAACCCAGCGACGATCGGAGAAAAATCTATCAGCTCCCGCGCTTGAAACGGACGGCCGCCTTCCGCATGAGGCTCGGCGAACTGCATCCCCCAAATCAACGCAGCGGAAACAATAAACGACAGCGCGTTCAGCAGGAACACTGCGTCCCGTCCAAGGAGTGCCGCGACCAGGCCCCCGAGTGTGGCGCCCAACATGAGATTCACGCTCCAAGTAGTGGAGGATAGAGTATTCGCCACCACCACATCTTCCCTCTCCACGATGTTTGGGATCACGGCATTGCGCGCCGGTTCGAAAAAAGCGACCAGCAGCGTTTCTGCCATCAACAATGGGTAGACAATCCACACCATCTCCTTCGAACGAATCAAGAGCATGCACAGCACGATCAGCATGCGTCCGATGTCCGCGGCGATCATGACCTGCTTGCGCCGCAGCCGATCGTTGACGACGCCCGCCGTCGGCCCAATAAACGTTTGCGGCAGAACTTGCAGCACCAGCGCCAACGCCACCGATCCCGCGCGCCCCGTGAGTTGGAACAACAGGTTGTAGATGGCAAGCGTATAGAACCAGTCGCCGATTTCGCTAACGACTTGCGCACTCCACAAACGGCGGAAATTGCGGTTCCCACCTAGCAGGCGTGCGTAGGACGCAAACGATACCGAACTTATTTCCAGCTCAGGGGCGGGTTCCATGAAGAGGTAAAGAAGGAATTGGAAAGCATACTGGATCGACCGGATTGATGCATGAGTGTCAAAAGGGGCATTCAGCGGCAAACCTATGCAAAGCCCTGCACATGAGGAAAATGACGGTTCTGGAATATCGCAGGAAATCGCCGGTTAGAACCGGGATTTACCCCGGAAATACCCTCTATGAATTGCTTGTAAATGTCTCCAGGTTGGAGAACAGCTTGCCACTGTCTACTCCGGAGGAGTCTTAACCGTGCGAAAATTTGGCCCTATCGCTCTGCTGGTTCTGATGGTGGCAGCCAATTCTTACGCCACACCTACCATCGTACGATCGTCTGTCCTGCCCGAACCCGGTCTACTAGCACTACTGGGAGGCGGTTTGGTTGGTTTGGCTACCCTGATTCGACGTCACCTGAGCGACTAATTCCGCTTCTTCACTTTCATTGCCGAGAAATCCCCTTCTCGGCGATCATTTTTTCTGGGTTCCCTGGCGCCTTCCTTGAGTACCTAGCTTTTCTGGACTCGCGACGCTTCCGAAGCGGCTCCGTTCTCAACCATCTCCAGAAAATATTGATGAATGCGCGGGTCTTCGCTCAGTTCGGGATGAAACGTAGCCGCCAGCGTATGGCCGCTGCGCACCAGCACCGGATCCGTATCTTTGCCATCGCCTTCTGTTGCGATCACTTCCACCCCTGCGCCAACACGCTCAATCTTCGGTGCGCGGATGAATACCATTTCGACAGGGTCGCCAAGAAAGCGGCCTTCCCGGATCGAACTGTCAATCTGACGCCCGTAAGCATTGCGCCGTACGGTGATGTCGAGCGCGCCTAGTCCAGACTGCTTTGGATTCTCCACGTCCGTCGCCAACAGGATGCATCCCGCGCAGGTCCCAAAAGTCGGCTTCGCGCGCACGAAATCTTTCAGCTTCGCGAATCCATCATCGCCGAGAAGCTTGAGAAACGTCCCGGACTCTCCGCCAGGAATCACCAAGCCATCGATCTCATCGAATTGCTCCGGCTTCTTTACCAGGACAACTTCCGCGCCGAGTTCTTCCACGCGGCGGCGGTGAGCGTCGAAATCACCTTGAAGAGCCAGTACTCCAATTTTCATATCGTCTAAGAGTTTACTGGATAGGGTCGGGCGGGTGCCCCGTCGTTGTCGCGCTTTCTGCGACAGAGCGGCATGTTGACTTCCTAGACCGCATTCGCGGACTTAGTCGAGAATCCCTCCAGGTGGGTGGAGATCAAAACCCCCGCCTTGTGTCTGCAAAGAACGCAGACACAAGGACGGGGCACCCTCAGGAGTTGATACAGTGAAGGGGTGAGTTACCCAGCGTATTCTGCTTATTCTTTCGGAGGAAAGAAATGGTCAGGTTTTGGCGGCAAATCGTGCTCATCGTTTTGTTCTGCGGCATCGCGGCAATCATGCAGGCTCAGAAAGAGGTTCCCACGCTCGCTGTGCGCGCTGGTCGGCTGATCGATGTGCGTTCGGGCAAGGTTTCTACTAATTCCTACATCCTGATCGCGAAGGATCGCATTCTCAGCATCGCGGATTCCGCTCCTGCGGGCCTGCCCGTCGTGGACCTTTCGAAATATACGGTTGTGCCCGGTCTGATCGACTCCCATGCGCACGTATTGGGCAATCCCAAGGATCAATCGTCGACCGGTGGGTTGCGCGAGTCTTCTCCGCAAAAGGCGATTTGGGGAGTGCGCAATCTGCAAGTATGGCTTGACCACGGATTCACCGCTCTACGCGATGCCTGCGAAGGCGATGCCCTGTACGGTCAACTGGCGCTCCGCGACAGCATTAATCAAGGCCTGATTCGCGGCCCGCGCATGGTTTCCGCCGGAGGCTGCATCTCGCTGAATGGCGGACATGGCGACGGCGACGTGCTCGCGCCCGATGCGGGATTGCCGCGTGGTCCGAATATTGCCGACACTCCCGATGAAATCGCCAAAGTCGTTCGCCGCGACATTAAGTATGGCGCCGACTGGATCAAACTCATGGCTACCGGAGGAGTGATGGATCCGATCAGCGATTATCGTGTCCAGGAACTCAGTGAAGCGCAGATGGCCATGGCGGTCGAAGTTGCGCATCGAGCTGGGAAAAAAGTTATGGCGCACGCGGAAGGAACTGACGGAATCAAAGCCGCGGTGCGCGCCGGCGTGGACTCCATTGAACACGGCACCATGCTCGACGAAGAAGGCGCGCAGATGATGGAGCAACGAGGCACGTGGCTTGTTCCGACATTATTTTGTTTTCAGCACGACATGGTGACTGGGCTCTCGCAGGGTCGCGATCCGGTGAGTTTTGCCAAAGGCGTCGCCATTTTAAAAGCGCAAGGACCAGCCTTTCAGCGCGCCCTGGCACACCATCTGAAAATCGCTTATGGCGTTGACGACGATCCCGACGTAGTGTCGAAAGAGTTCGGAGCGCTGGTGAAAGGCGGCATGACTCCACTCGATGCCCTACGCGCCGCCACCATCAACGGCGCCGAACTGACCGGACGCGCAAACGACATCGGCACCCTTGAACCCGGCAAGTTCGCCGACCTGGTGGCTGTCGATGGTGATCCGCTGGCAGACATCACCGTAATGGAGAAAGTAGTCTTCGTGATGAAGGGCGGCGAGAGTTACGTGGATCGCACGAACTACCGCCCAAAGTAGTCCGATCAAGGCGAGACTGGTGAGCGTTGCGGTCACTCGGACAAGACAAGAGAGCTGGGCGGGGCCTCGAACGGCTTACCTACTTTGGTGGGATTGTCTGGAAACAAGTTGTGTTGAACACTGGATGAGGAAAAAGTGTCTGGAGGGCGTTGCCAGTGGGTACTGGACGCTGTCTTTCAAACAGTCGAGTGGCCAGGTCAGCCATTACGGTTCGAGTCCGTCGTCCTCCGCACGGCTTCTCGGCTTGCATCGGTTTGCTATAATGAAGTTGTTTGAAAGACAGTGTACCAACTGGCATTTTGCCGAGCCCCGCCCGACCAGCGGGGCTTTTGCTTTTGTGGGGAACATAAGCAAGCCATCCCGCCCGTCCAAGCTCTGAATGTGAGCCACGAGCCTTCACAATGACGACGCAGCGAGCACAATCTTCCGGACTTCGGCCTCGTCGGTGACGGTGCGCTCGTAATCGGATTGCGGCGGGCTTGTGAAACTGACTTTCGTGTTTCGATAGCGCATGGGGCCAGGCTCGACGCGACGAGCGCTGGCGTGAACTTCGCGCACTCCAGTCTGCGCGACGAGCCTTTGGACATTACCGGAGTTGACGCCTGAGCCAATCATCAGCGCGATGCGATCAGCGGCGAGTCCGCGCAAGCGGGCGATGACGGGGGTGGCGTCCTCGACCTTTTGTTCGCCACCGGAGGTGAGCAGGCGCTCGAAGCCGAGAGAGATGATCTCCGTAAGCGACCGGTCGAGGTCGCGCGAAACATCGAAAGCGCGATGAAAAGTCACGCTCATGGGTCTAGCGCAATCGAGCAGTTCACGGCAGCGCGCGAGATCAACGCCGCCATCTTCGTTGAGAATTCCAAAGACGACACCGTCCGCCCTAAGTTGCCTGGCAATGGCAATATCGCGCTTCATCGCGGAAAACTCTTCGGCGGAGTAGCAGAAGTCGCCGCTCCGGGGACGAAGCATAACATTCACGGGAATCGATACCAGACTGCGAACCGTGGCAATCATCCCAGCGCTCGGCGTAATGCCTCCTTCACCCAGGGAAGCGCACAGTTCGAGGCGATGCGCTCCTCCGCGCGCCGCTGCAAGAGCGGAAGCAATGGAATCGACGCAGATTTCGACTGTGATGGGAGAGTTGTTTGGTGGATCGGTCATAAGGGCGGTGCCGAATGAACTGCCAGAATATCATCGCCACTCGTGGACAATCCGCGGTACGTTCGCGAAGAACGGAACACATGGATGCGCCCCTTCTCACGCATTTTGACAAGTGGCTCGTTCAACAGCCGCGACCAGACGACGCTCGCGCAACCTTCGTAGTCTTACTAATGATATAATGTAAGCATGATTCGACAGATAACATCAGTAAGCACGAAAGGCCAATTTGTAATTCCTGCGGAGATGAGAACATCTCTCGGGATTAGACCCGGTACCCGTATTGCCGTGACGCAGGATGGATCACGGATCGTGCTGGAACCGGTGTCGGAAGAACTGGTAGAAAAGACGCGCGGAATGTTTCGCGGCAAGCCTTCCCTCTCCGCGGAACTCAAGCGCCAAAGGCGGCGGAAGGAAAAATGGTGACCAACGGTAACAAATGGTAAGGTACGTCCTCGATTCGAGCGCAATTCTGCGATACCTGGACGATGAAGCCGGCGCGGCGCGCGTGGCAGATATCATCAAGGCCCATTTGGCGGGAGGGTGCGAGGCCGTCGTTTCAGCACTGCATTGGGGCGAGGTGGTCGGCATCACCTGCAAGTTGCATGGCAGGCCGGCGATGGAGTTGGTGCTCTCGCGCTTGAGTTCGTTTGGGCTTCCAATCATTGCCGCCGATGCCGATCGGGCGGTTCGGGCGTCGTTGATCAAACTCAAAAGAAAACTACCCTACGTGGACGCCTTCGGCATCGAACTGGCGTCCGGCTCACGCGATCACGTCTTTGTGACTGCGGACTTTGATTTCAAGCCCGCGAGCCGCGACGTGACGATCGAGTTCTTGCCGGCGAAGTAGAGTCGAAAAGACAACCTGTCGTTCCCGCCAGAAAACGCCACAAACCCAAGACGCAGGCTTTTGTGGCATCCCTCGCTCAGATTGCGGTCAGTCCCGTCTGTCCCCAAAGTTCCGTCATCGCCGATGATGGAGGAGCTGCGGGTATCCACCGAAAATTGCTTCGTCCCCGACTCAACTAAAAGAAAACTTCCGGCGAAACGTGAAAACGGCGGCTGAGTTTGCGGATGTGCTCAACCGTCAGCCCGCGTTTCTCGCGCAGCACTTCGGACGCAATACTCGGAGTGCTAAAGATATCGAGTAGATCTTTCTGCTTGAGTCCATTCGACTCGATCAGTTCGCGCAGCACTTCGACCGGACGCGCCGGCTTGAGGGCGTAAGCTTCGTCCTCGAAATCTTCGATCAGAACCGTGAGCAGTTCCGCAAGACGCCGTTCGGCCGCGGTAAGCTTCTCTGCCTTACGGTCGAGAGCTTCCAGAGCCGCGATGCAACGCTCGTTTTCCTTCTCGCTATGGATAACCGCAGGCACAGTTCGTGCCAGCAGTGCGGCATATTCGGGCTGCACCGTAGATGTGCTCATCGTTTCCATTTCTCCTGATCGTACTGGGCATGGGTCAGTACCTGACGGATATAGATTCGCCCGAAGCGATAATTGATTTCAGTAATAAGCCGGTATTTGTTGCCCTTTATGTTAAAGACTGTCCATTTCTCGACGGCATCAGCACTGGCGAAGGTCTTGCGTACGTCTGCCAGATTTTGCCACACCGCTTTCCTGGTGATGCGAAACCAGGCGTCCAGTGCAGGTTCGATTTCAGAGTGCCGCAGCGCTGCTTCTTTGAGTTTCTTGCGGCTGATTACGTGCACAGTGTATCTGTAGTTCGCATTATGCGAATATCATAGTTCGCAGATTGCGAAGTGTCAAGGGGCTTTTTGGACGTTATGCCCGCCATAGAAAAGCCCTCCTGAGCGGACCTTGAGGGCGAGCCGAAAGTAACTTCTGCCGTCCCAATTTGGACTAGCTACTTTCGTGGGATTGCGCGCGCTTATTACAAGGGGAAATACTGAATGGGCGATAGGTCGCGTCTGGAGGACGTTGCCAGTGGGTACTGGATGCCGCCCTTCAAGTAGTCGAGTGGCTTTGTCAGCCATTACGGTTCGAGTCCGTCGTCCTCCGCACGGCTTCTCGACTTGCGTTGGTTTGCTATAATTGAGTTACTTGACAGGTAGCGTACTAACTGACAACTTATGCAGGCCCCGCCTGACTAGCGGGGCTTTTGTTTCGATAAACAATCTCACAAACTCGAGGTAGAAGCGGCTGTGAAACATTTCGAAAAGCGCGACAACGTTGGCACCTCCAGTTAGGTGCTGTCGAGGAAAAGACGAGAGATCGGCACGCAGATGTGGCCCACCCGCCCTTTGATGTTTAGTGATTGCCACAGAAATCCCTCAGGGCTCATCTTCGAATATCGATGCAATGTCGCGCGAACCATGAAGGACGCGGACGACTTCAATTCCACGAACGCGCGCCAGATAGAAGATCACGTATTGGCCAACGGTAAAAGTCCGTACGTCTGGCATGAGCTCTGGTCGCAATCGACCCATGCGAGGACGCTTCGCCAATCGCTCTAAACCTGCCCGGACGAGTTCGACGAATGATTCGGCGTGTTTGGGACTACCCTCGTAGATGTAGGCGAACATTTCCGTGAGATCTTCGAACGCTTGCGGCCTGAGTGTGACTTCAGCCATTTATCTTTGAATTTATCTTGCGGATGCGCTGCAGGTGGCGCGTCTGCGGCCTTCGCGCTTGAATTCCTCGACATTCCAGGGGCGGGCGGGCCGCTGTCCAAACCTTGCTGAAGATCGCGGCGTAGTTGTTCGACCTTTAAGGTTCGCAGCTCGTCTTGCGCCTCCATCAGACGCAACGCTTCGCGAACGACTTCGCTGGCCGAATTGTAGCGGCCGGAAGAGACTTTTTGGCGGACAAGCTTTTCCAGTTTCGGAGTTAGATTGACGTTTAGGGGCATTCGGCTATCCAGTCCGGTCCAGAATCAGAATTGCATGGTTGACAAGGATTGTCAATCATTGACACTCGGAACGTCCCGTCTGTCTCCGAGCGTTCTGCGCCCGACAAAGCTTATCCTCTGGGTCTAAAATCAGGAACCAGCGTTATGTCTTGTCACGGCGATCTTCTCACTCTTCGTCACTGTGATGGTCTGGCGGATCACGCAAACCTTTATTAAGGTTCGGAACTACAAGTACGACATCTGTAAGCAAATTGAAACCAACCTACAAATGCAGTGGAAGCCTCACAACGACATGGATTCCCACTATCCCAAGGGAGCCCAGACTAAGTGGTACAACAGAGCAACCATTTTCTTTGTTGTCGTCTGGCTCTGTGTAGCGGCCAGGGCCCTCTGCCTCATTGCGCATTGACCTCTCGATCCTTGGACGAAGGTCACTGCCCTTTAAGCCCGTCAGCTAGAAATTCACCACCCTCTAGTCTGCAGCATCTGCCCCTCATCCAGCCCCGACACCGCCAGCCCCTTCATAGCTCCCACCAGATCCTCACTAACCTCAAGTAACACTTTAGGGTCATTAAAGTGCGTAGCCGCCTTCACAATCGCCCGCGCGCGCTTCTCCGCTTCGGCCGGGTCGGCAAAGGTGGTGGAGTCTTTCATGAAGATGCCGCTGCCTACGAATACGGCTTCGGCTCCGAGTTGCATCACGAGCGAGGCGTCGGCGGGAGTGGCAATTCCTCCGGCGGAGAAGTTCGGTACGGGGAGCTTCCCTTCTTTGGCCACCATCTTGATCAGTTCGTAGGGAGCGCCATGCTCTTTGGCTTTGGCGTAGAGTTCTTCTTCGCCCAGCACGGTGAGAATGCGCATCTCCTGCACGATCTGGCGGATGTGCTTTACGGCGTGGACTACGTCTCCGGTGCCGGCTTCACCTTTGGTGCGGATCATGGCGGCGCCTTCGGCGATGCGGCGGAGAGCTTCTCCGAGGTTGCGGGCTCCGCAGACGAAGGGGACTTTGAATGCGTGCTTGTCGACGTGGTGAGCTTCGTCGGCGGGGGTCAGAACTTCGGACTCGTCAATGTAATCGACACCCAGCTCTTGCAGAATTTGCGCCTCGGCAAAATGGCCGATGCGGCACTTGGCCATGACGGGGATATCCACTGCCGCCATAATTTCGCGGATAATTTTGGGAGAGGCCATGCGCGCCACTCCGCCTTCGGCGCGGATCTGCGCGGGGACGCGCTCGAGCGCCATCACCGCAACCGCTCCCGAGCGTTCGGCAATCTCCGCCTGGGCGGGGGTGGTGACGTCCATGATGACGCCGCCTTTTAACATTTCGGCCAGGCCGGTCTTCAGCCGGAGAGAGGTGTTGTGTCCATTATTTTGCGACATAATTTTCATCAGCCTTCAGCCGTCAGCTTTGAGCCTTCAGCTAAACCTTTTCGCGATCGCGAAGGATGCGGCGGCAGCTTGCGCTGCGGCCTATGATCATTTTACAGGGCGATGGGGGTTCGCGGTACTTCTCCGGGGCTCGACTTGGGCAGTGAGGAACTGCGATGTCGGAGTGGTTCAGCGCCCTGCGAATTTGGCGAACATCTTTTCCGGGTCGATGGCGATGAAGAGTCCCCGGCTGCGGGCCAGAACTTCATTTTTCTCATTGAAGATCTCGGCCTGATTGATGTGGCGGCGGCCTTCGATGCTGACACCTCGTCCTTCAACGCGCAGCGGTTGGTGAAGCGGGACCGGCTTCAGATATTCGATGGTCATCTCTTTAGTCAGGGCAATCACGTTTTGTAGCTTGTTAACTTTGCCCATGGCATCGTCGAGGATGCTGGCAATGATGCCGCCATGCGTGTGTCCCGGAGGCCCGGTGTAGCGCTTCCCCAGGCGGAAGCGGCAGACAAAGCAGCCGCGCTCTTCGTCGAGCGTAAATTTCAGCCGCATGCCATCGGGGTTGCTCATCCCGCAGACGAAGCAGTAGTTTTTCTTTAATTTGACGGAGCTGGTGTTGTGTCCCGCGCCGGAGCGGGCTTTTGTTTTCGGCTGCTTCCGTTTCTGCTTCTTAGCGGGCATCGAAAGATTCTATCGCGAGCGGAGTTGGCGAGGAGAGTCGGGCAATGTATATCATGTGGGTCGAAACAGCAGTCACCGGAGGAGATCATGGCGTCGGCTATGAAATTGCAGGGTCCGTACTCGGTTCATCCCGGCGTTGCGCAGATTAAGAAGTGGGTCGAAGAGATGCCCGAGAAAACCGGGCGCTCGCTCGAAGAATGGATTGCCCTCACGAAAAAGTCAGGACCTTCGAGCGAGAAAGAACGCGTCTCCTGGCTGAAGGCCGAGCACAAACTGGGGACAAATTCAGCCGCATGGATTGCCGGGCGACTCGAAGGTAAGAACACCGAAGAAGACTCTCCGGAAGCCTACCTGAAAGCCGCAGCCGAATGGGTCGACGTGCAGTATTCGGGAGCGCGGGCGGCGTTGCGTCCTCTATACGAACAGTTACTGAAGCTGGGATTTTCTCTCGGCAAGGACGTGAAGGCCTGTCCCTGCAAAACGATGGTTCCGTTTTATCGCAATCACGTCTTCGCGCAGATCAAGCCGGCGACGAATACGCGGATCGATCTCGGATTTGCGCTGGGCAACACGAAAACGCCGAAACGGCTGATTGATACTGGCGGGTACGAGAAGAAAGACCGCATCACTCGGCGGATCGAGATCAAGTCTAAGGCGGATATTGACGATGAGGTTAAGCGCTGGTTGAAGAAGGCGTATGAGATGGATGAATAGAGGTGAGAGCGATGACGCTCAAGGAAGAATTTCGAAAGGGGTCAAGACGATCTCCTTTCCGCCGCGCGACTTCTGTGATAGTCATCTCCACATGACCATGTATGTTAGAATGTGACCATGAAGAAGATCGCGGCGGGAGTTTTCAAAGCGCGGTGTCTGGCGCTGATGGAAGACGTACGGTTAACGCGGCAGCCGATCGTCATCACGAAGCGTGGCCAGCCGGTCGCGAAGCTGGTGCCGGTGGAAAATGGGAAGAAGGATCATTGGATCGGGAGATTGAATGGAAAGTTCAAAATAACGGGCGATATCGTGTCTCCTGTGGTGCCGCTTGAGGATTGGGAAGCGTTGAAGTGATTCTGCTGGATACTCATGTGGTGTTTTGGGCCGGGGCCGAATCGAGTTCGCTCTCCAAGGCCGCGGCATCCGCGATCGGACGAGCGCGACGCAGCGACGGCGTAGCTGTCTCCGCCATGAGTGTGTGGGAACTGGCTTTGCTCTTCTCGCGCGGGAAGATCCAAGGCTCAGGAACGATTGAAGCTTCGATCCGGGAGCTTCTCGACGGTGTGACCACGCTGCCGATCACGCCAGAAATTGCCGCCCTGGCAACTCAATTTCCTGACGACTATCCCCATGACCCGGTTGATCGACTGATTGGTGCCACGGCACGCGCCGAAGGGCTAACGCTGGTGACGCGCGATGAGCGCATAAGGAATAGTCCGTTGGTCAGGACAGTCTGGTGACTATGGACAGCACGACCGGACGGGCGACACGCCCATTCAACACGAACCTGCCTCAGTCGTAGTACTCCAGCCCCAGGTGCGTGATCAGCTCTTCGCCCTTCAAATACCGCAGCGTATTTTTCAGCTTCATCAGCTGAATAAATAAATCATGCTCCGGATAAAGCCCCGGAGCGGTCATTGGCGATTTGAAGTAGAAGCTTAGCCATTCCTGGATTCCAAGGCGACGCAGTTCTGGCGTGCGCTGTGCCAGATCAAGGAAAAGCACTAAATCGAGGACGATGGGCGCGGCCAAAATCGAGTCGCGGCACAGGAAATCCACTTTGATCTGCATTGGATAGCCGAGCCATCCGAAGATGTCAATGTTGTCCCATCCTTCTTTATTGTCGCCGCGCGGCGGGTAATAGTTGATGCGGACTTTGTGGTACATGTTGCCGTACAGCTCGGGATACAACCCAGGCTGCAGAATGTGTTCCAGCGCTCCGAGCTTCGATTCTTCCTTGGTCTTGAACGACCCCGGATCGTCCAGTACCTCTCCGTCGCGATTGCCCAGGATGTTTGTCGAATACCATCCGCTGAGGCCGAGAAGTCGCGCTTTAAACGCCGGAGCCAGCACAGTCTTCATCAAGGTCTGACCAGTTTTGAAATCCTTACCGCAGATAGGAACTTCGCGCTCGCGCGATAGTTCGAGTATCGCCGGTATGTCCACGGTCAGGTTGGGTGCGCCGTTTGCGAAAGGTACGCCTTCCATTAGCGAAGCGTAGGCATAGATCATCGAAGGCGCGATGTTTTCGTCATTCGCTTTCATGCCTTTTTCAAGCGCCTTCACGCTTTGGTGAGCGGCGCTTTGCTCGATGAAAGTTTCGGTCGAAGCGCACCAGATCGTAATCAGACGATTGGCTCCGCTGGACTTCTTGAAGTCGCGGATATCCTGGCGAAGCTGTTCGGCGAGATCCAGCTTGTTCTTGCCTTTCTTCACGTTCGGACCGTCAATTTTCTTCACGTAGTTGTGATCGAACACCGCCTTCATCGGAGTGATGGCGCTGAGGCGTCCCTTCACTTTGTCCAGTAGGTCGCGCTCCAGCACGCCGGCATTGCGCGCGGCGGCGTACATGTTGTCCTCGAAAATATCCCAGCCGGTGAAGACCAGATCATTGAGTCCGGCGAGAGGAACAAATTCTTTTACTTTCGGCGAGCGGCCGTCCGTGCGTTTCCCGAGGCGAATCGTTCCCATTTGCGTCATCGAACCGATGGGGTGCGCAATTCCCTTTCGAATGGCTTCGACGCCCGCAACGAATGTCGTTGCAACCGCGCCCATGCCTGGGATCATCACGCCCAACTTGCCCTTCGCCGGCTCAATGGCCCATTGCTCTCCCGAGCCTTGGCTTGCTGAGCCTGGGTTTGAGGACTTCACCTCTACGGTTGCTTTTCTCGCTACCGCCTTCGCCGCTTTGCGGACGGACGTTTTCGCCTTCGCCATATTTTTGGCTACTTCCTTGTAAGAACTATGGGATGTATGCAAACCCAGCATGTTCTCGCATTGGATGAGTTTTGGCAAATGCGAGCGCCTGAACCGACAGCAAAACCAGTTCAATGGCGTCCAGGAAGCATTGGGCGGAGATGGAAGTTACCGCCGTAACCGCTGTTAACAAATCGCACCGATCAATTTTTTAAGTTGGACTGCGTCGGAGATTTCCTTCATAGTATGGCTAGTTCGAAGCTTGCAAAGTGCGGGCTCGTCGAATCTGATTTTTGCGTTCAGCCTTGTTCGCTGCGTTGCAAATCTGCTGACCTCGTTGTTCTCCAACTTAATCTAAGCGCCCGCCGAGCAGTTTGCAGTTCGTCGTGTGCTCATTAGACCAAGACAAAAGGAGACTTTATGAGATCGATTCGCACATTCGCATATGCCGCCGCTCTGGCATTGAGCATGTTCACCATTCAACCGACTCTTGCTGCCGCTGAGGACGCGCACGGCAGCTTTACTCTCTCGAGCGAAGTTCACTGGCAGAACAGTGTGCTTCCCGCCGGCAACTACACGTTCTTCATCAAATCCAACGGCGCAACCGAGTTCCTGATCATACGAGGACTCAACGGAACGGGCACGGACGCGATGCTCCTGGTGAACGACGTGGAGTCACCGAAGCCGAACGAAGTCAGCCGATTGGTAATGGTGTCGAGAGGCGGGCAGAGTTTTGTGAGCTCCATGGAGCTCCCGGAGCATTCCATCAACTTGCGCTTTGCCGTGCCAGCGGAAGGCGCTTCGAAGTGAGTCGCCCATGAAAGCTGCGGGAAGACGATGTTCTCGTCGATTCGCGGCTGATTCCTCCCGGGAGCAGGGTTTGTCCCCTGCTCCCGGTTTTTTTATTGTTTGGCACGATTTAGTTCAGAAGGATGCGACCCCAGACGTTCCCGCCCGAAGCAACAATGCTATAACCTTCGGCACCGATTCATCCCGTTACGACACTCCCGGCCTCCGCGTATTCTCCCGCACTTCCTCGCTCAAGATAATCGCCTCGGCAATTTCTCTCATAGCTTTGCGCTTCTGGCGGCTCTGTCTCTGCAAGGCAAGGTAGGATTGTTCTTCGTTCAGTCCCAGATCCCGCTGCAAAATACCTTTAGCGCGTTCCACAACTTTTCGGGTTTGTAATTGATCTGCCAGGTTGGAGTTGACTTCCTCCATCCGCGCCAATTCAATTTCCGCGCCTACCAGGAAACCAATCGCCGAAATCAGACGGATTTCCTTGCGCTTGTGTACATGAGGCAGGCGATGTTGCAGATTGATCGCTCCGACGACTCGGCCGCGGCACATCAGCGGCACCGAGAGAAACGCTTCGTAGCTATCCTCCGGCAACTCATGGAAGAACTGGAATCGCGGATCTTGCGCCGCCTTCTCCGAAATCGCCACTGGTTCGTTATGCTCCGCCACCCAGCCCGTGATGCCCTGCCCCACGCGTATTTTGAGGCGATCAATCACATCGGGATGCGCGTTCTTGGAAGCTCGCAGGACCAGATAATCGCCTTCGAGCACGTAGATAAGGCAGGAATCGCACTTCACCAGACCCGAGGCAAACTCAACGACCTGATCCAGCACTTCATGAAACCCGCCAGAGGCAGCCAGGCGGCCGCCAATCTCGTGCAGCAGATCAACAGGTGAGTATTCAACGCCGATTACGTTTTCCATGATCTAACTTATCGGCATTGCGGCATGATGTCTAACTCCAAATTCTGATCGGAGCTATAAAGGATTTTGTCGTGAATTTAACAAACTTTTCACATTGCCCAGGGCGTCGCATGCGCTTACTCATTGGGCGCCTCGTACGGCCACGCCCGGCGCTCCATCAGTCGTCCAAATGCTAAAATTGTCTGTGCCTGCCCCTTCGCTTCGCCTCATCGCCATTGATATTGACGGCACCCTGCTCAACCCGGAATTTCAGATTTCCGCAACCGATCTCGCAGCCCTGCGCAGCGCTCACGGAGCAGGCATTGAGGTCATTTTAGTTACCGGACGACGCCATACCTTTGCCCTTCCCATCGCCCAGCAACTTGGGTTCGATCTCTGGTTGATCAGCTCGAACGGCGCCGTCACGCGTTCTTTGGCAGGAGAAACCTTTCACCGCGACCTGCTTCCCAAGGAAACCTGCCTTGGACTGGTCGGCGAGATGCAAGAATTTCGCGGCCAGACCGTTCTAACCTTTGACAGCAATGGCCCCGGAACCATCGTGATCGAGCGCCTGGATCAATTGGAAGGCAGCATCCAACGCTGGCTGGAAAAGAACAGGCATTACATCCAGTTCGTGGTTCCGCTTGAGGACGCGCTTACTACCGATCCCGTGCAGGCGATGTTCTGCGGCCCGGTCGCGGACATGCAACGAGCACTGCAAGCCCTAGAAAGCATCGCGTTGCCGATTACGGTCGTGCGTACCGAGTACCCGGGCCGCGATCTTTCGATTGTGGATGTGCTCAACGCCGGCTGCTCCAAGGGACACGCGCTCGAGCGTTGGGTCAATTACCGGCGTATCACGCGCGAGCAGGTCATGGCCGTTGGTGACAACTATAACGACATTGAAATGCTTGCCTTCGCCGGACATCCATTTATCATGGGAAATGCGTCGGAAGAGTTGCGCTCCCGGGGCTGGAAGTTGACTCGCTCCAACGCTGAAAGCGGCGTTGCGGCTGCCATTGAGCATGTCCGGTTTGGAAAAGCTCTTGATGTAACCCTAGGCGACCCGATGGACGCGCCAGACGCACCAACGGTCGTAAGTAGCTTGTGATGAGTCGAAGAACAGCATCGACGATGGCGCGATCGGCGGCAAAAGCGTCCGCATCGTTTTTTATTGTCATCGCGATCCTCTTGCTCGTGAATCCAGCGAATGCCGCGGAACTTGCAGTCCTCAGCAACGGCTTTTCCATCCGCCACGAGCACCGTCTGGTAATGGGGGCAACAACGCGCCTGTATTTATCCGCGGACGATTCCAGTTTTATGGATGTCGCCACGAGCGATATAACTGGCTTCGAAACGGACTTCACGCAGTTTGAGCATCAGGATCCGCCTGCCACGGTCTCTTCGCCATTGCCATCCCCGTCTCTGCCTGCGAATTCCGGAGCACCTAAATCCGCCGCTGTAACATCCTGGCCGACTAAGTCTGGCTCGGGCAAACACGAGAAAACGAAGCATGGGCCGTCGCCTGCGCTTGACCAAGTCGTCGCCTCCGCCAGCGCCACCTATCATCTCGACCCCGACCTCGTGAACAGTGTGATTCATGCCGAAAGCGGATTCAACGCGCACGCCGTTTCTCCCAAAGGCGCTCGCGGACTCATGCAGTTGATGCCCGGCACCGCCAATCAACTCGGAGTCAATGATGCCTTCGACCCCCTCGACAATGTGAATGGTGGAAGCCGCTACCTCCGCGAACTTCTGGAGCGCTACAACTACGATCTCGTCAAAGCTCTCGCGGCCTACAACGCCGGACCGCAGCGGGTCGAACAATACGGCGGATTGCCTCCCTATCGCGAGACGCACGCCTACGTGGCACGCATCGTCCACGAATACAACCAAAAGAAAATCGCACAGGAAAAAGCAGCGAAGAAGCAGCAAGCCGCTGTTAAGGCGGCCAGTAAACCGGCGACGAAAGCAACGAGTTCCACTCGGATCGCCGCCAAGACGTCGTCGAAATCCGTCACCACCGAAGCCGCGCGTTGATCTTCCTAACGTTGACCCTGTCTCGTCTCTCATTTACCTTCATTCCGGGGGCTTGCTCGCCACAACTGCGTCTGTACCTCCCGCGCCAATGAAGTTTCACTTTTCATGAAAAATAAAAAATACGCTGCGTTCGCGGTTGTTTTCCTCGTGCTGGCGGCGTTGGTCTACCTCCAATTCCGAACGTGGCGAAACTTCGACTGGGCGCGGCTATTTCAATATGGACTGAATTGGCGTCACATTCTGCACGGCATTGCCTACATCTACCTTGCCTACTTCTTGCGGGCGCTTCGCTGGAAGATTTTTCTTCGCCCGGTACGCAAAGAAGCATCCCTTTGGGGATTGGTTCCTCCGACGCTAATCGGATTTACCGGGCTCGCCTTACTGGGGCGTCCGGGAGAGATGATTCGTCCCTATCTGATCGCTCGCCGCGAAAATTTGCCATTTGCCTCTCAAGTAGCCGTGTGGGCGGTAGAGCGAATTTTTGACGTAGGCGGCTTCACCGTCTTGATGGTGGCGGCCATTTTTCTGCCCTCGAAGTTGCGCGCATTCACCCGTGCCGCGCCGCCCGAAGTCAGGCATTGGATTCACTTCACCGGCTACGCTCTGATCGCGCTCGTCCTCGGACTCCTCTGCGCAGCCGTGGTAATGTCCTACCGGGGAAATGGGATCGCGAAGTGGGTTGAGAATCGTTTTTCCCATCTGGCCGAAAATCTCGGCCATCGCATCGCCCAGAAAATCCGTGAGTTCACCGTCGGACTCAACACCATTCACGGACCCTTCGCATTTCTTCAACTATCGGCGGTATCGGTATTGATGTGGTGGGTGATCGCGTTGTCGTATAAAGAAGTAACGCACGCCTATGGCGCGCCCATGGCTGCCATGAGTGTCACCAAAGTCCTCCTTCTTATGGGAGCCAGCATGATCGGCTCCATGGTGCAGTTGCCCGGCGTTGGCGGAGGCTCCCAACTGGCGACCATCAGCGCGCTCGATCACGTCTTCGACATCGTCCCGAAAGAACTCGCCGTCAGTTGCGGCATCATGCTGTGGCTGGTCACATTTGTCGCCGTCGTTCCCGTAGGGCTATTGCTCTCGCATCATGAGCGCCTGTCTCTGCGCAAGCTTTCGGCTGAGACTTCCCAGGCCGAAGAAGTCGCAGTGGTGGAATAGGCATAAGCGTCGAAGGTTTGCAGTCTGAGTGTATGTAGGAAAAGTCGAGTGTTACGAACAAACGCATTGCGATGACGTTCGCAGGCGTTGTTCTTCTCACTCTCGCCGCGGGAACCGCTGTTGTTTTCCAAGCTATTCCAAGGCAGAAAAGCAGTTTGGCAGCTGAATCATCTTAGGTGCTCCAACTAAAGTGGAGCCAAGAGTAGGAGCGGATGGAGCGTGCATATCGCAATCTCGGCTATGTCCTACTTCTTCTTCTCCCGATCTTCATCGCGGGTTTCTGGATTCCTTATTTATCCCAGATCCCCCACTTTGACCAATCCATCACAATTGCTGTCCACATTCATGCCGTACTGCTATTTTGCTTTCTTCTCCTGTTGATCGTGCAGCCGCTTGTCATACGCTACAAGGCATTCTCGACCCACCGCTTTTTCGGAAAACTGTCGAACATCCTCGTACCCTTCATTCTCGTTTTCTCCGTCGTAATGTTGTGGAAGGAATATCACGAGCATTTGAGTGACGGCGCCTCTACTCACATGGCTCGCAACGCCGAATTCTTGTCCGCTGTCCAGCTTCTGCTTTTCGGCACGTTGTACAGCTTTTCGATCGCGTCGATACGCCAGCGTAATGTCGCGGCGCACATGCGATACATGATCTGCATTACGCTGGTCCTGCTGCCGGCGGGACTGGCAAGAACTCTGGGATACTGGTTCCGCGTTCGGCAATCTACGTCCCAGATGGTTTGCCTTGCTTTGATTGATGCCGCGCTGCTTGCCCTAATCGCGTTTGACAGGCGTCAACGGTTGGCAGGGCATCCTTACCGCCTGGTTCTCGCAGCCTACGTCGTGCTAGAAGTTTTCTGGATCATCCTCGGACGCCCCATCTAGAACGGGTGATTGCTGAAAGCAGATTTTTCAACAACTACGCGGTCCTATTGCCACAGCGATTCATCACTACCAACCAGCAACCCTCACTCGTCACCGTCTCCGCCACCTACCGGCCGTTTTCGCGTCGCCTGCTACAATCGTCTCTAATTCCAGAGTGCAACCAAGCGCATGAAATGCCCCTTTTGCGGGTTTGAAAATGACAAAGTCGTGGATTCGCGCGAGAGCAAAGAGGCGGATTCCATCCGCCGCCGCCGCGAATGCCTGAAGTGTGAAAAGCGCTTTACCACCTACGAGCGCATCGACGAAATCCCGTACATGGTGGTAAAAAAAGACGGACGCCGCGAACGTTTCGACCGCCAAAAAGTGCTCAACGGCCTGATGCGAGCCTGCGAGAAGCGTCCAGTACCAATTAGTAAACTCGAGCAGATCGTCAACGAAGCAGAGACTTTCGTGATCGAATCCGCCGAGCGCGAACGAAAAACCAGCGAAATCGGAGAGTTGATCATGAACCGCCTCCGCCGCTATGACAAAGTTGCCTATGTGAGATTCGCCTCGGTCTATCTCGACTTCAAAGATGTGCAGGAGTTCATGGCCGAGCTGAAAGACTTGCTAAAAGCCGCGCCAGAGTCTAAGGGAAAAGCTGGGAAGATCTGATTGAATCATTGAGTGATTGAGGCATTGAATCATTAAAGATCAAGATCAAATGATTCAATGTCTCAATGATTCAATGAATCAATAGTTTCATGAATTCTCTTGAAAAAGCTGCGGAGTTGAAGAGCCGCACGAAGAGCTTTGCGATTCGGATCGTGAACCTGTTTCGGTCTCTCCAGCGATCACCCGACGCACAAACTTTGGGGAAACAACTATTGCGTTGTGGCACATCGGTTGCAGCAAACTATCGTGCGGTGTGTCGAGCCCGTTCTCAAGCCGAGTTCATCGCGAGAATGGGTATAGTAGTCGAAGAAGCAGATGAAACGGTTTTTTGGCTGGAGCTCCTGGGCGAAACCGGAGTCATCAGTCCCACAAGAACTAAAGATTTGCTGAAAGAAGCAAACGAATTGGTAGCAATCTTCGGTGCGTCTTTGCGCACATCAAAGCACGGTGTTAAATGATTCAATGTCTCAATGATTCAATGACTCAATCGCTCTTTTAATTCAATGACGACTCATAAAGTTACGTTGATCCCCGGCGACGGCATCGGCCCCGAAGTAGTCCAGGCCACCGTTCGCATGCTCGAAGCCACAGGCGTCAAGTTTGAATGGGAGAGCTTCGCCGCTGGCGCCGAAGCTTTTGAAAAGTACAAAGAGTACATCCCCAAAGAGCTTTCCGAATCCATCGAGCGCACGCGCGTTGGACTGAAGGGCCCGGTCACCACTCCGATCGGCGGTGGTTTCTCCAGCATCAACGTCGAGCTTCGCAAGCGCTTCGAATTGTTCGCCAACTTTCGTCCGATCCGCAACCTGCCGCATATTCCCACTCGCTACCCCGGCGTGGATCTGATCGTCGTCCGCGAAAATACCGAGGGACTTTACTCCGGCATCGAACACGAAGTCGTCCCCGGAGTAGTCGAGAGCATCAAGGTCATCACCGAGAAGGCGTCCACCCGCATTTCACGTTTCGCATTCGACTACGCCCGCAAGAATCAACGAAAGAAAGTACATTCCGTCCACAAAGCCAACATCATGAAGATGTCGGACGGATTGTTTTTGCGCTGCTCTCGCAACGTGTCGAAAGAATATCCCGAGATCACCTACGGCGAGCACATCGTGGATAACACCTGCATGCAGCTGGTGATGAATCCATATCAGTACGACATCTTGCTGATGGAAAATCTTTACGGCGACATTGTTTCCGATCTCTGCGCCGGACTAGTTGGCGGCCTCGGCCTCGTCCCCGGCGCAAATTTCGGACACGAGTGCGCCATCTTCGAAGCCGTCCACGGCTCCGCCCCCGACATCGCCGGCAAGAATATAGCTAATCCCACGGCCGTCCTTCGCTCGGCCTTGCTGATGCTGCGTCATCTCGGAGAGCACGACGCCGCGTTGAAGATTCGTAACGCCATCGATGAGGTGTATCGCGATCGAACCAAACTAACGCGGGACGTAGGCGGCAGTGCCGGGACCTCAGAGTTCGCGGACGCGATTATCCAGGCCATGGAATCGCAGAGCGGGACGGCGGCAACGTAAGGCCATTTCATGTGGCGAACGGTGCGCTATCTTCATTGACGTCAATAAAATTGATCAAGTTTATTGCGCCTGGAAGAGCCATACCTTTCAAATTGACACAGTATATGTGCACACATATACTGTGGATATGAATGTCACCCTATCCATTGACCAGCAAGTCGTCGAACGCGCCCGAAAGAAAGCTGAGGCGCTCGGCAAGAGTCTCAACGAATTAATCCGCGATTATCTGCAAAAAGTAGCAGGCAGCGACGACGCCGAGCGCAGCATCGCGGAATTCGAACGTCTCTCGGGTACTGGCAACTCTCACGGGCAGCGTTTCAATCGCGACGAGGCTCATGAGCGCTCGTAGTTTCTTCGACACCAACGTCCTCCTCTACGGGGACGATGAATCTGCACCTGTGAAGCAGCGACGCTCACGCGATCTCTACCACGAGCATCGGCGCGACGGAACTGGCGTAGTTTCCCTGCAGGTGCTGCAGGAGTATTTCGTGAATGTCACGCGAAAACTGGGTGTCGATCCCGGGATCGCGCGCCGCAAGGTCGCGTTACTAACCGAATTCGACGTTGCCACTCCTGACGTAGACGATATCCTCGGCGCCATCGACCTCCATCGTCTGCACGGCTTTTCTTTTTGGGACGCGCTCGTTCTAAGATCGGCGCAACAGTCCGGATGTCGCGTTCTGCTCTCGGAGGATTTTCAACACGGCCGCGAAATCGACGGGGTTACTATCGTGAACCCGTTCCAGTAGCGAGGAAATTGCCACATCTCCTCTGATAAAATGGCTAGCTTTAGGGAAGTAGTCGGCGGCCCGTCTGCCGCTTCTGGTTTGGGAGAATAGCGTGAAAGGCATCGAAATCCCGTATCATCGCGGACTGCACCGTTTCGCGATCTTCACCGCCTGTGCCGTCCTCGTCCTGATCATTGCGGGAGCGCTCGTCACCAGCAACGATGCCGGTCTGTCCGTGCCGGACTGGCCGACCAGTTACGGCTCCTTCTACAAAATGCCGCGCATGGTCGGCGGCGTTCTCTATGAACATGGACATCGCATGTTCGCGGAATTTGTGGGCTTGCTCACCATCATCCTCGCCGTCTGGACCTGGCGCGTGGAAAAACGGCGCTGGCTGCGCTTTCTGGGATTGGGAGCGCTCGCGACGGTAATCATGCAGGGCATTCTCGGCGGACTCACCGTCCTGTTCTTTTTGCCTGCACCCATCTCCAGCGCACACGCCGCTCTGGCTCAGACTTTCTTTTGCATCGCCGTCGCCATCGCCGTCTTCACCGGCCGCCGCTGGATTACAGAACAACCGCGCGCCGAACTCGATCAGCGGCGCCCCGCTCTTTTCACTCTGACCCTGCTATCGATTTTCGTTCTCTACGTCCAACTGATCCTCGGAGCCATGTTCCGTCACCATGGCATGAGTTGGTGGCCTCACGTAGTCAACGCAGGCGTCGTAGCCTTCGTCCTCTCCTGGACCGCCGTCCGCGCCATTTCCGTTTACCCGGAAGTCGATGCCGTGCGCCGTCCGGCGATCGCTATGCTCGGCCTGATGGTCAGCCAACTCTGTCTAGGCTTTCTCGCCTTCGTGACCCGCGTCATCTGGGGACGAGACGCCGCGCAACCAGAACTGCCCATGGTCATCTCGACGGTTGTCCACGTCGCCGTAGGAGCTCTATTGCTCGCCACGACAGTCGTTCTCGCCATCGAAGTCTGGCGCCACGTTCCAGTGGCTTTCGAGGAGCGCATCCCGAGCCCTGATCAGAAGCCCGTCGCCGCGTAAGGTTTTCCGTAGACTGCACGCGAGACATCCGAGATTGCTCTTCCTCCGTGAACCTTCGTGTCCTCCGTGGTTGAAGCTTTTGCAACTTTGCCCCTGTCCTGCAAGCTCCATCTCTACGAAGAATGCTGTTCCCAGCGTAGAATATTCTGTGGCCCCGAACCTATCCGCTCTCGACGCTGTTTTGCCCGCCCAACAAACCAAGCCCATTGGCCAGCCGATCATTGCGGTCCGGGACCTGGTCCATCGCTATCAGGATCGCACCGCGCTCAACGGCGTCTCCTTCGAAGTTCGTCCCGCCGAACTCTTCGGACTCCTCGGCCCGAACGGCAGCGGCAAAACAACTCTCTTTCGGATTCTGTCTACGCTCATGGTCCCAACCTCGGGCAGCGCCATGATCGCCGGCCTCGACGCCGTCCGCGATCCCGGAGCGTTGCGCCGCCACATCGGTGTCGTCTTTCAGGCCCAGAGCGTCGATCCAAAACTTACCGCGTACGAAAATCTCTGGCACCAGGGACATCTCTACGGTCTGCGCGGCCGCGAACTGAAACAACGAATCACAGAAATTCTCACCCGTATCGGATTGCTCGACCGCCGCAACGACCGCGTGGAAACCTTTTCCGGAGGAATGCAGCGCCGCATCGAGCTGGCCAAAGGCCTGCTCCATCATCCTGAAGTTTTATTGCTCGACGAACCGACAACGGGTCTCGATCCCGGCGCCCGTCACGATCTTTGGCAATATCTTCAGATCCTGCGCGAGCAAGAGCGCGTCTCGATCATCGTCACCACGCATCTGATGGAAGAAGCCGAACACTGCGATCGTCTCGCCATCTTGAACGAAGGCAATCTGGTGGCGCTAGGAACGCCCGAGGCCCTGACCCGCGAGATCGGAGGCGACGTAATTCTTCTGGAAGCAAGCGACCCTCAATCCCTTGCCGGCCGCATTCGCCAGAAGTTTCAACTTGATGCCACAGTCATGGATAACCGCGTGCGCCTGGAGATCGAAAATGGACACCGCTTCATCCCTGACGTAGTCGAAGCTTTTCCCGGAGAAATTCAGTCGCTCAGCGTCAGCAAGCCCACGCTCGAAGACGTCTTCATCCATCGCACCGGACACCGCTTTTGGAACGAGGAAGCGCAGCCTGAATCCGGCGAGAAGACGATCAAGAAGCGTCACTAGCCAATCGCGCAGAACTCATCACGGACTGTTTTAGCAAGCACGCGAGAAGTGACCGGGTGAGCGCACTTGCCAATCCACCGGCTCAATGGGTCCCAATAGGAAGGCCCATACTGCGGCTCCTAACCACGAAACCACTCCAGTTATTAAAAAGGGCCAGAAAAAATTCCCGGTGCGATCCACCAGAATTCCAGTGAGCGCGGGTCCAATCGCGCCGGCGAGATTTCCAATGAAATTCTGCGCGCCCACCCAACGGCCGGCAGCCTGTGGTCCGGCCAGAGTCTGCGAAACCGCCCAGATATTCGGACTCACCATGCCAAAGCCCGCGCCTGCCAGCATCAGCAACCACACCGAGGCATCACGAGGAGCGACCACCGCAGCAACGAGAAATGCGCCCATCACCAGATTGCCGGCAACCATAAATCCCCTGCGAACCTGAGTGGTGCTCGCGCCGGCCAATATCCAGCGATCGGAGAGCTTGCCAGTTAAAAGAGACGAGAGCGCCGCCACCAGCATCACGGAGCCGCCCACCTTGGCCATTCCGGTCATGGAGAAGCCGCGCTCCCGCACGAGATAAAACGGGAGCCAGGTCAGCAGAAAATAGTTAAAGTAATTACTGGTAAATAAACCGAGTGCGGTAGCCACCCAAGCCCGCCTCGAAACGATCTCCAACAATTGCGGACCGGGGGTTTTGACGTGCGCAACGGATGGCTGGATTCGCGGCATCCAAGCCGACCACGGTCCCAGCCACAACAAACTCACCAGTCCCAGCGTCAGAAAAAAAGGACGCCAGCCGAATCGCCCCATCAAAGTCCCGCCAAACAACATGCCGAAACTAGGACCAAGGCATAGCCCGGAAGCGACGACAGCATTCGCTACCCCACAATGGCCCGCGGAAAAATGATTGGCAATGACTTTAGAATACGACGGATAAGCAACCGACTCGCCCATGCCCAGCACAATGCGCACGGTCAGCAGCGCGGCAAAGCCATGCAGAAGTCCTGTGACAGCCGTCGCCGACGACCAGATCAAAAAACCGCAGGCAAACACCCACTTCACTTCAAACCTGTCCACCAGCCATCCTGCAGGAATCTGCAAAGAAGCATACGTCCAGAAGAAGGCTGAGAGCAGGACACCAAGTTGAGTAGCGGACAGCCCCAGTTCTCGTTTCAACAGAGGCGCCGCAATCGAGAGATTGCTGCGATCGATGTAATTGAGAAAAACGGAAATCCAAAGCAGAACCAGCACACCGATCAGGGTGCGCGAAAGCCTTGTACTGTTCGTGGAGTCGTGGCCGCTCATTCTGAGAGGAGCCCATCGTACCTGAATGCGCGTTTCGTCACATGCTGGAAGTAAGCGGCTTTCTCTCGCGCCGAAATTCACGCCTCGTATCCGGGTATCGCTTTAGCGATACCGCAGATCTCCGACACTCGGCGCCCCTTTAGGACCTGGTTATGACAACGCGGAAGAAGTACGCATCTACTGGACGGTGAATCTCACGTTTTTCAATCGTTTCTGAATCCTCTATCGCTGCTAAACTAAGCTCAATGGCAACCCAATCCGCAACCTTCCCCGCAACGGCACAATCTCCCGCCTCCGCCGGAGTTCTGCTCCCAGCCTTCACGCTCTGGTGGCGTGAAATCGTGCGCTTCTACCGCCAAAAGGCGCGCGTGGTCGGCGTGATTGCGTCTCCCTTATTGTTCTGGATCGTGATCGGATCCGGCTTCGGAACCTCGTTTCGCTCCGGACAAGCCGCCGGCCAGCAGCACTACCTCAACTATTTCTATCCCGGCACGCTGGTGATGATCGTCCTCTTCACCGCGATTTTTACCATGATGTCGGTTATTCAGGACCGCAATGAAGGTTTCCTGCTCTCAGTGATGGTGGCGCCGGTACCGCGCGCGGCCATTGTCCTAGGGAAAGTGTTAGGCGGCACCACTCTCGCCGCAGTTCAAGGATTAATTTTTCTGATCTTCGCGCCGCTCGTCGGAGTCCACATGACAGTGGGTTCTTTCGGACTCATCGTCCTGACCGTGTTTTTGGTAGCGTTCGCCTTGACCGCGCTCGGCTTTGCCATCGCCTGGCCCATGGATTCGACGCAATCCTTTCATGCCATCATCAACTTATTCTTGATTCCGTTGTGGCTGCTCTCGGGAGCGCTCTTCCCTCTTTCCGGAGCCTCAGGATGGATTCGCTGGCTCATGTACGCCAATCCCCTGACCTACGGAGTGGAGGCGCTGCGCACGCTGATGTATCCCGAAGCGCCAAGCGCATTCTCATTAGTGGCTTCGATGATGACGCTGGTATTGTTCGCGCTGTTCATGTTTGGACTGGCCTTCGTGCTGGCAAATCGCAGAACGACGAAGCCCGCAGCATGAAACTTTGTTAAGTTTGTCATCCCGAGCGAAGCGAGGGACCCCTACTCCGGCACACATTTTCGGGCGAGCAGGGTTTCCACTTTTACTCGGGATGACAAAATGGGCTAACGTTACAAACTTATCCGGCGTCAAATTCAACATGCCCCTCGACATTCTCGCTCTAGCCGCGCATCGTGATGACGTTGAACAAACCTGCGCTGGAACCCTGCTCAAGATGGCCGAGCGCGGATACCGCACTGGCATCCTCGACCTCACGCAAGGAGAAATGGGAACGCGCGGCACCATGGAAGACCGCGCCCGCGAAGCGGCGGAAGCGGCGCGCATCCTGAAAGTTTCCTGGCGCGAAGCTCTCGATATTCCCGATGGACGCGTCGAGAACACATGGCAGAATCGGCTGAAGATAGCCGCTGTCCTTCGCCAGCAACGCCCGCGCGTTTTGATTCTTCCCTACTGGGAAGGCCGCCATCCAGATCACTACACGGCCTCAATCCTCGGTTACGAAGCTGCGTTCTTGTCAGGATTGGCAAAGCTTCCCATGAATACTGACAGCCCGCCTCATCGTCCGTTCAAGATTATTTATGCCAGCCTGTACCGCGACGTGCGCCCCACGTTCGTCGTGGACATCACCGACCAATTCGAAACCCGCTTCGCCTCGCTGATGGCGTACAAGTCTCAATTCACCGATCAGGAGGCCGGCAGCGGAATCTTTCCCGCGCAAAAAGAAATTCGCGCGCGTGTGGAATCCATAGCCCGCTATTACGGAATGCTCGGCGGCGTTACCTACGGTGAGCCATTTGTGCAGAAGGAAGTTGGCTTAGTGGACGACGTGGTGGCGCTTCCAGTTAAGTCGATCTGACAATCATTATCTACTGGTCACTTTAGCTCAGTGAGCTCGCGCCATCGCCTTCTGGAAGTCTGCTGCCGTGGTCCGATAACAAGGCAGCACCGCGTTTGGATCGGCAGTGCGCAACGCTTCCGGGAGTTTCGAGTACTCCGAAGCTGGCACGGTTGTGTCGTGAGGCTGAATCATCTGCCCCAACGACTCGTCACAACTCGGATCAGGTATCACCCGCAACTTGATTACCCGCAGCGACGTGTTATTCAGATCATAGGTAGACAGCCGTCGTTGATAAGGAAGAAATTCGTAAACCAGCTTTATGAGCTGGAGTTGGTCTTTGTCTTTGCCGACTCGTCGCTTGGCAACGAAAACTTCGAAGTTTGAGAAAAACGATGTGCCTGGGGGAGTAAATACCACTCCCAGCAATCCTAATGGCAACTCTTCGATGCTGGATTTGTCCTCATTGTTGGCACTCATGGCTCCTCCCGCCAAGGAAGAGTCGCCGGTCGGCAAGGGATCCATCTGCTGTAACGGTCCACTTCCACTCGGATCCATTGGCAGTAGCGGTCCAGTTGAACCGGAGTACGTCCCATTCGCAACTGCCGGCGGAGGTGCAACTGCCGATCCCGAATCGGAAAGCGAAGCCGACCTCCCTGACCCACCAGGACCGCCACCCTGAACCGAAGGAGGTGGTGGCACCACTTGCGAACCTGCGCCAGCCATCGAGCCGACGCGCGTACCCGAACCCTTTACCGACGGCGGAGGAGGTACAACACCGCGTCCCGTACCAGAGAGTGAACTTACCCGCGTGCCCCCGGTCATATTGCCCCCGCCTTGAACTGAGGGAGCCGGCGGCACCACTTGTGCTCCACCGGGCATCGAGCCCAACCGCGACCCTCCTGCAACATTGCTAGCACCCTGCACCGACGGAGGAGGAGGTACGACTCCTCGTCCCGTACCAGACAGCGAACTCACCCGATTCCCTCCGGCTGGATTCCCTGTGCCCTGAACCGAAGGAGGCGGTGGCACCACTTGCGAACCAGCGCCGGGCATGGAACTCAACCGTGAACCACTTGCAACATTTCCCGCACTCTGAACCGAGGGCGGCGGTGGCACCACGCCTCTCCCAGTTCCTGATAATGAGTTCAGCCGCCCCGCTCTAGCGGTGTCGCTCGTGTCTTGAACGGACGGAGGTGGCTGTATAACTCGCAACCCAGCTGTATTGAACGCCTTTGTGCCCCGTCCAGCGGAAGGTGCATCGACTTCAGGGGCAGGGGCAACCGCAGAAGTTTGAGGCAGAGCCAGTCGCCGACTTGCAGTCTGGTCAACCTGCGGAGATGGAGCCACCGCTCCAGCCGACCCTGCAATCGCATTTCGCCTCTGGTTCGCGGTAGCTGAAAATGGCACGATCGGTGTCACCGCATGCGAATTAGGCAAATCCGGCATTTTGGCGGTGGCCTGTTTGAGGTCGGGAGGCGTGACCAGGCTCGGCTTGTGCTCCGGCGTTACCGGCATTGCCGCTTGATGCGGTTGTGCTGCCGCATGCCTTACTTTTGGCTTCGGGACGCTCGAAGCTCTGCCCTCTGCCGCTCGAAACGTCTCCGTTGGACGGTAATAAACAATGCGTGAGGCATCCCGCTTATGAACCGGTATTTCTGGCACCCATATTCTGGATCCAACCCAAAAGAACAAAACCACCAGGAGTGAATGCCATAGCATCGACTCGAGAAATGAAGACCACGGGACTCCGGCGGGCACGAAAACGTCGTTCCAGAAACGTGCCGGCCGCGAGGTAAGAACAAGCGGCGGGACCCGCCGAGTCAGCAGCAGATCTCCCAGATTGCCAAAAAACACACGAGGACGCGACTCCCATTCAATCAGCAGCCGGAGACGAGGCAAAGGCCGCGGACGCGGGAGCGCAACTCTCTCGTTGGCAATCAAAACCCCAGGGGCTTTGTCCATGGATTCACGCTGGAGGGGAGGAGAAATCTATCGTAATTATAACGCCAGATTCAAGGTGGCGGCAGGCACCATGGTTACTGGACGGGCGAGGGCCGTCCTAACTAGCGGGTGAGTGCGTAATTAACCCGGATTTCCGTCTCCACCGCCACCGGTTCACCATCCAACAGATACGGTTTATAACGCCATTTCTTGACGGCCTTGACGGAGGAAGAAATCAACTCTGTCGGCCCTGAAGCGGCCGTAAGGTTTTCTACCTTGCCTTCTTTTGAGATAGTCGCACACAGCAAAACGGTTCCTTCGATGTGTGCTCTCTTAGCAGCCGCAGGATACGACGGGTTCACCTTGTGAACGAGCACTCCTCTGACGCCGCTCTCTTTCACGTGAACGACCTTCTTGTCGCTATCGTCGAAATGGCAAGGAGAGTTCGCCGCGTCCTTGCTGTCAGGGGAGGGATCGGGATTCACGGTCGGTTGTTGCGCAAACGCTGCGCCCGCCGCAGCCAAACACAGAAGAGCGAAAAAAAAGAATGACGACAGGCCGCGCATGGCGAGAAAGTATATCAAACGCGGCGACTGGGTGTTGACCTCTTTTTCCACTTATCGAACCGCGTGCACTCAGTCGCTGCTATGTCCCCGCGCGAAAATAGCGCCGTATAATAATCCGTTCCACATATCCGTCGACGCGCGCGATATCTGTGATCTCTTTCCAACGTAGCGCCCGACACACCGGAGATCTCATCATGTCGACTCTTGCCGAATCTGTCACTGACACGCAACGAAAGACCCGCACCGAATCGGACAGCATGGGCAAGATTGAAGTCCCCGCCAATGTCTACTGGGGAGCGCAGACACAGCGTTCGTTGTTGCATTTCGACATTGGACGCGACGTTATGCCTCCAGAGTTGATTCACGCCTTTGGCACGCTCAAAAAGGCATGCGCACTGGTGAATCAGGATCTGGGCAAGCTTCCCGCTGAGCTAGCGAACTTGATCACGCAGGCCGCCGACGAAGTTATCGCTGGCAAATTGGACAACCAGTTTCCGCTGCGCATCTGGCAGACGGGATCGGGCACGCAGACCAACATGAACGTGAACGAGGTCATCTCCAATCGTGCGATTGAGATTTCCGGCGGCCAAATGGGATCGAAAAAGCCAGTCCATCCCAACGATCACGTCAACATGTCACAGTCGTCAAACGATACGTTTCCAGCGGCGATGCATATCGCGGCGGCTGAGCGCGTGAAGAATGCGCTGATCCCGGCGATCAAAACTGTGCGCGATGCGATCGCGGCCAAGGCTAAGGAATTTGACGGCGTGGTGAAGATCGGGCGCACGCATTTGCAAGATGCTGTCCCACTAACTTTTGGACAGGAATTTGGCGGCTGGGCGAATTTGCTGGACCGCGACATCAAGCGCCTGGAACTGGTTCTCGATGGACTCTATGACCTGGCCATCGGCGGAACGGCCGTAGGAACGGGCCTGAATGCGCATCCGGAATTTGCGGTGCGGGCGGCTGCGAAGATAGCCGATCTGACCGGACTTCCCTTCCGCTCGCATCCCAACAAGTTCGCCGCGCTTTCGGCACACGACGAAATCGTGTTCGCCCAGGCTGCTTTGGAGACCTTGGCCGCATCCTTGATGAAAATATCAAACGACATTCGCTGGCTGGCGTCCGGTCCGCGCTGCGGGCTGGGCGAATTGTCGATCCCAGAAAATGAGCCGGGATCATCAATCATGCCGGGGAAAGTGAACCCCACGCAATGCGAGGCCATGACCATGGTCTGCGCGCAGGTTCATGGAGCAACTGCCGCCGTCGGATTCGCCGGATCGCAAGGCAATTTTGAACTCAACGTTTTCAAGCCGGTAATCATCTACAACTTTCTGCATTCCGTAACCTTGCTCACCGACGCGTGCCATGGCTACGTAGAGTACATGGTCAAGGGCATTGAAGTGGATCGAGCCAAGGTGGACTGGTATGTCAAGAATTCCCTGATGCTCGTCACCGCCCTGGCTCCGAAAGTGGGATACGACAAGGCGGCGCACATCGCCCACACCGCGCATGTCGAGAAAAGCAGCCTGTTGGAAGCGGCCCTGAAGCTCGGATATTTGACCAAAGAGGAATTCGAACTGCTCATGAAGCCCGAAAAAATGACGCGCCCCTAGCCGGCTAGGAAGTCGCAGCGGTCGATTTGTCAGGCGACGAATTCCAATAGCTTAAATACGTTTTGCTGATCAGTGCGGAGATTGCAGCTCGATCCACAGTCTCGGGCAGTTCGCTATGAGATTCAGCCTGCTCTAGTTCGAGGAATCGCTCCTTCGCAAGATCCAGCACGCGTTCCAATGAACCGTATTGGCCGGTGCGAATCGAGATTAGTAAATCCTTCTCGGGTCGGGGGAGCGTGATGGAGCCGGAGCGCATCAGCTCGATGCCTTCATTGAGCAAACGAATTACGTGCATCGCCGCTTTGACGTCATAGCCATAAACGTCGATAAACTCGTGGCGCTGGCCTTTCTTTCCTGTACCCAGACCTTCCAGACGGCGTACCTGGGAGTCCGCAAAACCTCGGAACTGTTTTGCCGCCATCCTCGATAGGAATAATTTCTTTGATCGCCTGACTTCCTCCCACGGTTTGGGGTTCGTCGAGAGGTTCGGCGCAAACAAGAAGTGTAGTGCAGTCGGATTTCCTTTGGCGGCCAGTCCTGCCCACTTGCGAACGGAATACAGGCAAATATCGATGTCGTCGGGGCCATTTCGCCGTTCGTCCCCAGCGGTACTCCAGACGTAGAAGTCGCTCTTGTCGAGACCAATGACGAATTCTGGCGGTTCTATGTAGGTTCCATAAATGTCAAGGTCATCAGTGTCCTTGACCTTGGCACCATGGAGCTCGCTGCCTCCCACAAACAGATGGATCAGACCTTCGAGATGGGGGAATTGTGAGCCCTGTACCGCGGAAACAAGTTGTTCGGATCGAGTCATTTGCATAAGTCTAACGTAAAGATCTACTCCTCCTCTCCCACTTACTGAAGTAACCCTAATGTGCCAGTTTCAAGTTACTTAGGCATGTGCTTCCAACCTATGATTTACCTGGTTGGAGCCCATGCTATTGTGCCGCTCACATTTGCGACGGTTCGCATTGTTGTGTCTTCTTTGTCCATTGCCTCATGCGTTTGCCGTGAAAGCACTTAAAGTCGCGGCGCATCCCGATCACCCCACGACCTTTCAGAGCGCCGGAAACGTAACTTGCCGTTACCGGCTCGAAGGCCTGCAAGGTGAGTTCACGGAGACGAGCCAACCCGAAGTCCACTATTCTTCATTGCCTTCGGGACAATACACCCTCCACGTAGTCTGCGACTCTCCGCAGATGGGTGAAGCCATCTCGGGGATGGATTCTTTCACCGTTGCCGCTCCGTGGTGGCAGCGGTGGTTGGCTGAGATTGCGGGCACCGGCGGTTTGGTCCTGCTGGTTTGGGGAATATTGTGGAGCCGGTATCGCGACCGGCGCGAGAATGAACGGCTGGAAAGAGCGGTCGCTGAGCGTAGCGCCGAACTGGCCAAGGCGAACCTCGAACTACAGGAGGCCTCACTTTGCGATCCGCTGACCGGCGTTCACAACCGTCGCTTTTTTAGAAGCATGATCGAGGCCGATGCCAGTCAGGCTATGCGAGCGTATCGTGGATCGGAAATTTACGGCCGCGATCATCGGGACATTATTTTCTTCCTGGTGGATATCGACCATTTCAAAGAAGTGAACGACGAATACGGGCACGATGCCGGCGATCGCGTGCTGGTGCAGATTGCAGAGCGACTGAATCGAGTGGTGCGGGAATCGGATTTCCTGATTCGCTGGGGCGGCGAAGAGTTTCTCGTGGTCTGCCGCGCCGCGGAGCGAAGCGACGGCGCGCTGTTGGCATCCCGAATATTGAAAGCGGTGAACAGCGTGGAATTCGACTTAGGCAACGAGCGAAAGCTAGCCCGCTCCTGCTCGGTGGGATGGGCCCCGTTCCCGTGGCTTCCGCCGGCTTACTCGGATTTGCCCGTGGATGAAGTGCTCCGCCTGGCGGATCGCGGACTCTACATGGCAAAACAGCAGGGGCGAAATCAGGCTGTCGGCCTGGTGGCAACTACGAATGCTCCGTCTCTGACTCCTCTTACTCCCGCCGACAACGGAACGAACCTGCTCACGAAGCCCGCCAAATATTCCTGCGTGGAGCAACTGCTGCAAGCCGACCTGACTCGCGAGATATGCACTGCTGGAGAGATATCCGCAGCGGTTGCCGGTTAGCTCCTACTTCTTGTTCAGAAATCGCCGGCGGTTGAGGTGGGTCGAAGCGGTTGGTTCGATGTCGTCGTACTTCAGCACACTGATGGAGCCATCCACTTCGAGCACCGCGAGGGCAGCTTCTTTGTAGGTGGCCACGCCGTGCTCACGCAGCGCCCGTTCGAGTTCATCCATGCTGACGTGCTCTTTAGCCATGTGCGCCTCGATAACTTCGCCATCATGCACGAGCAGACTTGGCTCTCCCTGAATATATTTTCGAAAGCGTCGATTGCCGCCCGAAACCTCTGCCACAAGATAGTTGAGGATGAGCAGCGTAGCAGCGGCTACCGCGCCTCCGGCCAGCGAAGTGTCGGGCCCCGTCATGGCGTTTTGCACGGAGTTCGATAGCAAGAGAAGAAGGACAAGATCAAACGGAGTCATCTGGCCGACTTCCCTCTTCCCGCTAAGACGAATCCCCAGCAGTACGAGGCAATAGATGACTCCGGTACGGAGTGCGATTTCAAGCAGCGTATGCGCGTTCGCGGGCAACATGGGAAGTGCGAGGTCAGAGGTTAAAGGTCAGATTGTAGAGGTGAAATCGCAATGGTTCCCGTCACTATATGCCCGTGGGCTTTTAACCTCTGCAATCTGACCTCTAACCTCTGACCTGGGATTATTGCGGCGTCGCAGTGACTGGCACCGGCGCGTTCTTCGGGGTGCTCAGGTAGCCGGTGATTTTGTTCTTGTCCACCGACCAGACAACGAGTTCATAGAGCATGTGATCGCGCCCGGTATAGAACTGGACGGGTTCGCTCTGGTTCTTATCTTTCTTTTCGATAGTCTTGTCGTCGGCAGTGACGTTCAGCGTGTATTTGCCCCGCTTGGGATCGGTCTTCTTGAGCTGAAGCGCAACCGTTGAGAACGCCTGCGGCTTGGCACCCTTTAATAGCGCGAATTCGTAGTATTGACGGTCGCCCTTGTGCTTAAGAGCTTCGAGATCGGTGCGAGTATTGGCAATCAGACCGCTCTGCACACCGAGATCGCCGATCGTACCCTGTAGTTTCGCAATGGTCGCCTCAAGCGATGCTTTCGTTGTGGCCACATCGGTCTTGACGCCACCGACATCGGTCTTCACGGACCCGAGATCTCCTGATACGGCACTAACATCTTTTTTCTCTTCGGCTGCCTCAGCCGCGATGCGCGCCGATGCGGCTTGCTGCTGCCGCTGCAATTCATCAGCACGCGATGCCAATTCTTTCTTGGTCATGCCGATCTTCTCGCCCAGCGTTTCCGCATCCGCCTCGGCGGACTGCATACGCTTGGTCAGATCGCCAATTTCTTTCTGGCTCGCCGCTTGATCCTGCGTAACTTTGTCGAGCTTGCCGTGCTGGTCGTAAATGAAAAACGAGGATGCCGCTGCATAGGCAACGGCTAGCACGATGATGATCCATTTTCCGATGTTGCTTTGCGGCTCGGCCTGGTAAACGGTCGGTTGCTCACCTTCAGACATAGGTTGATCTCCGGTTGAAGTGGACTAGAGCTTATTGTTTGTGAGAAGCGGGTTGGTGTCAATTGCGTTTCAGGTTCGAGGGCGCCGCAACCTTGCAGATAGAATGTGGGGGTGAAGAGCTGGGACGTTATTGTCATCGGAGCGGGAATCATCGGTTTATCGCTCGCCATTGAACTGAACAAGCAAGGTCTCAAGGTGCTGTTGGTCGAGAAAGGCGAGCCGGGGCGCGAGGCGTCCTGGGCCGCCGGGGGAATGTTATGCGACTTGCCCGCCGAGATACGGCCTGAGTTGCGTGAACTCGCGACGACTAGCGCGCGAATGTATCCCGAGTTCGTGAGTGAGCTTGAGGATGAATCGGGGCTGAAGATTGATCTGCGGTCGGTTGGAACGATTGTGCTGACTGCTGAGGGGACGGCGCAAATCCCCGCCACCACACCGGAGCCGATGCTTCACACTTCGGGTCTGAATGCTTTGTGCGTGGAGGAACGTTGTGTCGATCCGCGGCACGTCACAGCCGCAGCAATAGCCGCCTCACGACACCGGGGCATCGACTTTTCATCCGGCGACCATGTGCTGTCCGTCGAAGTAGCGGACGGCAGGGCTTGCGGCGTGCGCACCAACAAGACCGAGTTTGCCGCCGGCATGGTGGTGAATTGCGCGGGAGCATGGTCTGGACAGATCGGACCCCATTCGTTTCCGACAAGGCCGGTGAAAGGCCAGATGCTCTGCGTCATCATGCCGGAAAAAGAAATGGTGCGACATGTGATACGCGCGCCAGACGTCTATCTAATTCCACGCAGCGATGGCCGCATGCTCATCGGCGCGACGGCGGAAGAAGCGGGATTCGACAAGCAGACGGTGCCGGAAACGATCCTAAAGTTAAGACAGGCAGCGATCACCCTGATTCCCAGATTAGCCGAGGCGCGTATTCTCGAATCATGGGCAGGTCTGCGTCCGGGAACGCCCGACGGGCTGCCGATCCTGGGCGCAACGCCGACGCCAGGATATTTTGTCGCGACCGGACATTTTCGAGATGGAATTCTGCTGGCTCCGGTGACCGCGAAAGTGATGGGACAAGTGATGACTGGGCAGAGCTGTCAAATTGATCTGTCGAAGTTTTCGGCCAGCCGCTTTGCTAACTGACGACAGGCGTATCCTCAAGACAGATCGCATCCTCGAATTCCGATATACTGAATCGTTTTCGGCGATCATTCTCAACTACGTCTGCGCCCAGCGCGCCAGAAAAGGAACACCCCATGGCTTCCCCAGCAGTCGATTTCGCCCGCAATAATCAGCCGCGTTTTCTCGAGGAACTGAAGACTCTCCTGCGCATCCCCAGCATCAGCACGCTCGATGAACATAAGAAGGATGTGCAGAAGGCGGCGGGATTTGTCGCTGCGGACCTGCGCCGCATCGGGATGGAGAACGTCGAAATCATCTCGACCAAAGGTCATCCGCTGCTCTACGCCGACTGGCTGCACGCGGCGGGCAAGCCCACCGTTTTGATGTACGCGCACTACGACGTGCAGCCCCCCGATCCTTTGGACGAATGGAAGACGCCACCATTCGAGCCGACCGAACGCAACAATAATCTCTACGCGCGCGGCGCGGTGGACGACAAGGGCCAGCTCTGGATGGAAGTAAAGGCGCTTGAATCCCTGATGCAAGCGCATGGCGGCAAGCTTCCAATCAACGTCAAGGTTATTTTTGAAGGTGAAGAAGAAGTGGGAGGCGAATCGATATCCGAGTACGTCCGCAAGCAGAAGGCGAAGTTGAAAGCGGATTTCGCCCTAGTCTGCGATACCGAACTATTCGCTCCCGACCTTCCGACTCTTTGCGTCGGCTTGCGTGGTCTGGTTTACACCGAGATTGAAGCTGTCGGTGCAAAAACCGATTTGCACTCGGGTATGTATGGCGGAGCAGCGCCGAATCCCCTGTTTGCGTTGATTGAGATTATCGGCAAGATGAAAGACTCCAAGGGAAAAATTCTGATTCCGGGCTTTTACAAAGGTGTGAAAAAGCCCAGCAAGGATGAACTGAAAGCCTGGAAGCGGCTGCCTTTTAGCGAAGAGCACTATCGCAAAACCGAAGTCGGCTCCAAGGTACTAACCGGCGAGCCGGGATACTCGGTGCTCTACCGAACGTGGGCACGTCCGACGCTCGAAGTCCACGGCATGCCGGGTGGATTTGTCGCTCCGGGGGCAAAAACAGTGATCCCTGCGAAGGCGTCGGCCAAGGTTTCCATGCGACTGGTTCCGAAGCAGGATCCTAGCGACATCCTGAAGCGCTACACGGCCTTCGTCAAGAAGCACACGCCCAAAGGGATCGACATCAAGATCAAAGTTTGGAGCGAAGGCCCGGCGTGCGTCGTTGGCACCGACAATGAGTTCATCCAGGCGGCGACTGAGGCGCTCCACGACACGTTCAAGAAAGAGGCCGTGTTTATTCGCTCCGGTGGTTCGATTCCGATTGTTACTGATTTCCAGGATGTGCTGAAGATCCCCTCGGTGATGATGGGATTTGGGCTGCCGGACGACAACCTGCATGCTCCGAATGAGAAATTTCATATTCCCAATTTCCATCGCGGGATTGAAACGATCTGCTTGTTTTTCGAGAAGCTGGGGTAAACCGTTTATACGCTCTAGGCAACGAATTTCGGGATCATGACTTGTGTAATGCGGCACGCCGCTGCCACCCCGATTCCGGCCCAAAGTAACTCTATAATTTCGCTGTGACCAGGCCATCCAAGGTCGGCGAGATCCTCGTGGTTGTTTTTGGCCTCGTTTTTGTGTCCGCTGGAATCTTCTTCGCCAGCAGTAGTCTGTTCAGCTCTCCCGGCCGGGTTCAGGGAAATCGCTGGATCGGAGTGCTGATCTCGACGATTTTCATTTTTATAGGCGGCGGGATCGCCTGCGGCTCCGTTTACGGGACCCGCAAACTAGAAGAGCAGGCAGCAGCCGCGCAGGCTAACCCCGACTCTCCATGGCTTTGGCAGAAGGACTGGGCGGCTCGCAGAGCAGAAAGCAGGAACCGGAACAACGTCGTCAGCCTTTGGTTAGCGGCAATTTTCTGCAATGCGATTGTGTGGACAGTCGCAGCCTTTAATGTGCCCCAGCTCTGGCGCACCTCGAGTCCTCTAGTCTTCTTCCCGCTTGCCTTCTGCGTCATTGGCGTCATTCTGGCAGCCGCGGCGATACGGTCCAGTGTCCGACGGCAGCGCTTTGGCAAAACTTACTTTGAGTTCGCCTCGCTGCCATTTTGTCCCGGCCAGTCGCTGAGGGGCACGATTCACTTACGCTTCGACACAGAGGCCGCGCACGGCATTGACCTAAGTCTTAGCTGCGTCCGTCAAGTCACCACGGGCGGAGGAAAAGATCGTTCCACCCAGGAAACCGTCCTTTGGCAAACGGACAAGAATGTGCCGCAAGCATTGCTCACACCTGGCCCCATGGGCGATGCCACAATACCGGTGGACTTCAGCATCCCGAGCGATGCTTACGAGTCGTGTCACGACCAGTTGGACGACAAGGTTCTATGGCTCTTGCATGCGCAGGCCGACGTTCCTGGTGTGAACTACTCGGACGATTTTGAAGTCCCGGTTTTCCGTCTGTCATCATCCCCATCGTCAGCCTCGGGATCGACGGTTTCTTTTTCGCGGTCGCAAGACGGACTCGCGCCGCCAGCCTTCGCCTCCGATGCCTCCGACGTTCTCGCTCCCCCAAATCCGAAAGTTGTGGTCTCGGCTGGGGCGAATGGTGGCACCGAATTCTACTTTCGGCCTTTTCGCAATCCGGGCCAGGTCCTGCTCTTGCTTGTCATCACGATCGTGTGGACGGCAGTTGTTTATTTCCTGCTCCATGACCGCCACGCTCCCTGGTTCTTCGGCGCGGTTTTCGGATTCTTCGACGTCTTTCTGTTTTACGCATTGATTCAGACCGCAACTGGCTCCTGTCGCATTGAGGTGGGGAACGGCAAGATTACGATCCGCCGGGCCATATTGGGGATTGGGAGTACCCGCGAATTTCCTTTCCAGAATGTTGCCCGGATTCTAACGGTGACGGGCGCGCAGCAGACAGGGGCACGAGCTTCTTACTCTGTTTATCTGTATACGAAGGATGGGACGAAGCAGACTCTCGCCGATGCAATCGATAACCGTCAGGAAGCACGCTGGATCACCGCCCAGCTGGAGAAACTCACCGGCCTGAAGCTTGACACTCACGTCGCTTTCCAAGCGGGTCTCGGCGTTCCCAGTGCGCCACCGCAACGCGGGCTGACGTCTTCGAGATCCGCTTCAACTTTTCGCCGCAATAGTCCTGTCACGACAGCGATAGGGCTTGCCTTCTTTTTCGCCTGGATGGGTTTTGTCGGCTATCACATCTTTTCTCGAGGTCACCAACCCAAGCGCGCGCTCACGGTCAGCGCATCGGCAAAACATCCGGTGCGGCCGGTAACCTACTCGCCGCTCACCGATGGGGATGAACAGCGTCTGCACGCGCTTCCTGACCAAGCCCAGGCAGAAGAATTGCTCGACCGGGCGATTCAGCACGATCCCCGTGCGCTCGAATTATTCGAGCAGAATATTGCCGCCTGGCACGACCTCACGCGTACCGCACGCATGAATCAATTCGAGCGCCGCTCCTCCTACTCCACCGACCTGCGAGTTCGCTACGCCAACGCCGATCTCAATCTGGCAATCGACGGATTGCCGAAAACGAATAGCTCCGCCGATCAACTCATCGCTCAGGCGCAAGCCGATCCTGCGCATCGCGCTTACAGCGTGTACCACATCGGAATGCTGGCCGGCCGCGGCGTGGACTACGACCGCATTTATCCAATTCTCGCGAGCTACGCCAAGACCGATGCCGACCCACAGGTGCGCCAGTGGGCGGTCGAGGGCATGCGGTATCTTGGGACCGATGAAGCTCTTGATCAGCTCTTCGATTCCTTCACGCACGATCCATCGGACGCAGTTCGCGATCGCGCCGCCTGTAACGTGTCCGATTGCGGAAACTTCATGCGCAAACAGCGTATGCGGCTGGTGCCCAAACTAATCGAGCTCGCCGCTGATCCTCAAACTACTCCAAAAATGCGCAACTGGACGTTCATGGCGTTGCAAGAGATCACCGACCAAACCTTGCCCGCCGATGCGTCGGCCTGGCAGGACTGGTATACGCAACACGGGGCCGAAAAGATGGCCGAGTTCGAACAGTCGGATTGGTGGAAGGTCCGCGGCGATCAGTAGCAAAACATACACGGCCCTCGCGCCCGAATCCCCGCGGTAACTTCGCCAATTCCGCCTATTCAGGTAAAATAGGTGATTGAGGTCAAAGACCATGGGTACACGGGTTTTCGCGTCGGTCGTGCTGTTTTTGATGGTCACCGTGGTGTCGGCACCTTGGCTGCGATCTGAGGCCGATCAGGGAACTCCCCATTTTAATGAGGGGCCTCCGACCGCCGGCACCGAGCTTCCGCCAATCCTCACTAAGGATCAGCTGTGGGGCCCTAATTCCCGGCATCCTTTTCAGACGCATGCCTATGAACTGGCGGCGAAAATTCCGAAGGTAATCTACCAGCAGCCCTGTTACTGCTATTGCGATCGGGGCATGGGACATAACAGCCTGCACAGTTGCTTTTCCGGCACCCACGGCGCACAATGCGCAACCTGCCTCAAAGAGCTTTATTACACGTACAGCATGAACAAGCAGGGCAAGAGCGCGCGGGAGATTCGCGCGGGTATTATGAATGGCGACTGGAAGATTATCGATTTGGAGAAGTCGGCAACCCTTGAGTAGTGGCTGGAGTGAGCGGCGCTCACAATTTCAAGTTTTTGCTTTTCCAGTTTTTCAATTTTAATTCTGAACTGAAGGCGGTCTGATGGCATTGAAGGTAGCCCCCAAGAAAGTCGCGACGGAAGATCCACGACATACACAAGCGGTGCAGAACTATGAATCCGGGCTTCGTGCATTGCAGGAGCACAAGTTCGACAAGGCCAAAGGCCATCTCCAGAAGGTATTGACCGGACCGAACAAATCTTTGGTTGACCGGGCCCAGGTGCATATCATCACGTGCGAAAAGCACATGGACAAGGCTTCATTGCAGTTCAAGACAACAGAAGAACATTACGACTACGCCGTCTCGCTCATCAATGCTGGAGACTACGTCACGGCCCGCGAACAACTCGACAAACTCCTGAAGCAGAATCCGAAGGCGGAGTATGTCCTGTATGGATTGGCTGCGTTGCATTGCCTGACGGGTCACGTCGAAGAATCTCTCAAGACGCTTGACGAGGCGATTCAAGCAAAGCCGGCGTTACGCTTCCAGGCGCGAAACGATACCGACTTCCAAAATCTGGCAGAGGATCCGCGCTTCACGGAACTGCTATATCCGGATCCGGGAGCCGGAGAAGTTGAGCCGATGGAAGAAGAAGCCAGCGCCTACTGAGTTCGATTGGGTCACTGAATCATTGAGGTATTGAAACATTGAAAGCCCTAGCTCCTAGTGGTTCACCCAATGATTCGATGTCTAAATGATTCAATGACTCAATACCAGGACCCTCCCAAGTTGCCCAACGACCCATCCAACACCGGCAAGGCTGTCCAAGAGCTGCGCGTGGTCGCCATCGGCGGCGGTACGGGGCTCTCTACCCTGCTCAAGGGTTTGAAGCGCTATGTGATTAGTCCCGCGCAAGCCGCTTCAGGGCAGCCAATCATTCGCGAATTGTGTGGAGTGGTAACGGTAAGCGATGACGGTGGATCGAGCGGGCGCTTGCGCAAAGAACTCAATATGCTTCCGCCAGGCGACGTGCGGAATTGCATTGTCGCCTTATCCGAAGACGAAGCTCTCTTGTCGCGGCTCTTTCAGCACCGTTTTCAAAAGGGCTCCGGACTCGAAGGCCACAGCTTCGGAAATCTCTTTCTTGCTGCGCTCACTTCAATCACCGGAGACTTCGCAGAAGCGGTGCGATTGTCGTCCGAAATTTTGTTGACACGCGGGCATATCTATCCCGCAACCATGACGAGCGTGGAACTGGAAGCTTCACTGGAGGATGGAACCAAGGTTCGCGGCGAGACCCGCATCACCGCGAGCAAGGGCAAAATCCTGGAGTTGGATCTGGTGCCACCCGATGTTGAGCCGCTTCCGCAGACGCTGGAGGCAATCGCCAATGCCGACTTAATTACGATTGGCCCCGGATCGCTCTTCACCAGTCTGATTCCGAACTTACTCGTGCGCGGGATTCCCGAGGCGATCCTCGATTCATCGGCCATCAAAGTGTTTGTTTGCAATTTAATGACACAGGTTAACGAAAGCCTTAGTTTAAGCGTGGCGGATCACATTCGCGCTTTGAACAAACATGCTGGCGTCCAATTGTTCGACTATACCTTGATCAATCGCAAGCCCGCTTCTGCCGAGATGAAGGCGAAGTACGCCCTCGAGGGAGCTTCGCAGATCTCAGCGGATCCAGGAGATATTGAAGCGATTGAGGCCCTTGGCGTGTGTCCGGTACTGGGAGATTATCTGGATGAAGGAACAGTTGCCCGGCACGCTACCGACTGCGTGGCGCACGACCTGATGGCACTGATGTCGCAGACACCGGATCGACAAACGCTTCGGAGATGATTGTCTCGCGGTATATTGACTGAGCATGGCAAATCCCCCCAAAACAAGAACAAAGACCAAGCCGAAGTCTTCCCGATCCAACAACGCAACCCCACAGCGTCCCCGTGTCGCCATCGCGATCATGGCGGCGGGCAAGGGCACGCGGCTTAAATCGAAGTATCCCAAGGTGCTGCACGAAGTCGGCGGCAAGCCGATTATTTCTCATGTAATCGCAACCGCAACCAAGGTCGTGCCCACGCGAGATATCTTCGTGATCGTTGGCCATGAGGCGGAGCGAGTGCGCAACGCTGTGGCCAGCACAGGCGTCAACTTTGTGGTCCAGTCTGAGCAACGAGGCACAGGACACGCGCTCATGGTGGGCCGCGAAGCGCTCTCCGGCTATGACCAGGTCATCGTGTTGTCGGGAGATGCTCCGCTGATCACGGCTGACACCATAAAGAAGCTTGCCGAGTTCCACGCCGCGCAGAAAGCGGTGATGACCCTACTCAGCGCCGATGTCGAAAATCCTTATGGATATGGACGGCTGATCCGCAAAGGTCGAGGGGCGGAAGTACAGGCGATTGTAGAAGAAAAATCTGCGACGCCGAAGCAAAAGAAAATCCGTGAGATCAACTCCGGCTTTTATGCGTTCTCCGTGCCCGCTCTATACGACAACATCGACCGTCTCTCCACCAAAAACGCGCACGGCGAATACTACCTGACCGACATGGCTGGAGTGTTTCACCGGGCGCGCAAGAAAGTAGTGGCGATCAAGACCGAGGATGCGGGCGAAGTGCTGGGCAGCAACACCCGCGCCGAGATGATGGATCTCGACGCACGAATGCGGCTGGCAAAATGCCTCCAGTTGATGGCGGAGGGTGTCACGATTTTTTATCCGCAGACCTGCGTGATTGATACCGGCGTGGAGGTTGGCGCCGACACTATCATCGAACCCTTCGTCCAGTTGCTGGGCTCGACAAAGATTGGCGAGGATTGCCGCATTCGTTCTTATAGCGTGATTGGAAACTCAGTGATTGGGGACAGGGTGACGGTGCGGCCGGGGACGATCATGGAAGACTCACGGATAGGAGCGGGAGCTGTGATCGGACCCTACTCCCATCTCCGCACTGGAAGCGATATTGGCGAAGGCGCACACGTAGGCAATTTCGTCGAGACAAAGAAAATCAAGCTCGGCAAGGGATCGAAGGCGAACCATCTCACCTATCTAGGCGACGCGGATATCGGTGAAGGCGTGAACATCGGCGCGGGCACGATAACGTGCAATTACGACGGCGTGAACAAACACACAACAGTCATCGGCGATGGCGTGTTCATCGGCAGCGACTCGACGCTGGTAGCGCCAGTGAAGATTGGACGCGGTGCCTATGTCGCTGCCGCTAGTTGCATAACGCAGGATGTTCCGGCCGATGCGTTAGCCCTGGGACGCGCGCGCCAGAGCGTGAAAGAGGGCTGGGCGAAGGCAAAGCGCGAAGCTAAGAAGGGATGATCTGGTTTCCTCCGTGGCATTTCCTCCGTGTAACTCCGTGTCCTCCGTGGCAAAGAAACGCTGACACCACCAAGGACACGGCGGTTCACAAAGGAATCTGGCACCGGATTGGACTACACTACTCTCGAAGCGAAACATGACTCCAAAAACTCCAACCGAGGCACTTTCCCCAGTCCGCTACGACGTCTCCCTTCTCACCGCCGAAGATTTTTATCTCTTCAACGAAGGCAGCCATTATCGGATCTACGACAAGATGGGCGCGCACGCTGCCGAGTCCAGAGGGACCAGGGGCACCATCTTCAGCGTCTGGGCTCCGAATGCGCGCAAGGTTTCAGTGATTGGAAGCTTCAACGGCTGGAATCCGCAATCGCATCAACTCCAGCCTCGGGGATCGTCGGGAATCTGGGAAGGCTTCATCCCTGGCGTAGATAAAGGCACGCTGTACAAATTCCATATCGATTCCACCCAACTCGGTTATCAAATCGAAAAGACGGACCCGGTAGGACTCTTCGCCGAGCAACCGCCGCGCACCGCATCGGTAGTCTGGGATCTCGATTACAAATGGAACGACGCCAACTTCCTGGAAAAGCGCGCAGCCGCCAACTCGCTGCATGCGCCCATGTCGATTTACGAAGTCCACCTCGGCTCCTGGATGCGCGTCCCCGAAGAGGGCAACCGTTCGCTCAGCTATCGCGAAATCGCTCCCCGTCTAGCCGACTATGTAAACAAAATGGGATTCACCCACGTCGAATTACTCCCCATCATGGAGCATCCTTTTTATGGCTCCTGGGGATATCAGACGACGGGCTACTTCTCTCCGACATCGCGTCACGGCACCCCGCAGGATTTCATGTACCTGATGGATTACCTGCACCAGCACAACATCGCCGTAATTCTCGACTGGGTCCCGTCGCACTTCCCTTCCGATGGACACGGCCTTGCCTTCTTCGACGGCACGCATCTGTTCGAGCATTCCGATGCACGCCAGGGTTTCCATCCCGACTGGAAAACTTTCATCTTCAATTACGGACGCAGCGAAGTGCGCAGTTTTCTAATGTCGAGCGCCATGTTCTGGCTGGATAAATATCATGCCGACGGCCTGCGCGTGGATGCCGTCGCATCCATGCTCTATCTCGACTACTCGCGCAAGCAGGGCGAATGGATTCCCAATCAATTCGGCGGACGGGAGAATCTGGAAGCCATAGAATTTCTACGCCGCTTCAACCTCGAAGCCTACAAAGAGCATCCGGACATTCAAACCTACGCGGAAGAATCGACCTCCTATCCCATGGTCTCGCGGCCCACGCATCTCGGCGGCTTGGGCTTCGGACTGAAGTGGGATATGGGGTGGATGCACGACACGCTCGAATATTTCAGCCAGGATCCCATCTATCGCCAGTATCACCACAACAAGCTGACTTTTCGGATGCTCTATTCGTTCCACGAAAATTTTGTTCTGCCCATAAGCCACGACGAAGTCGTCCACGGAAAAGGTTCGCTGATCAACAAGATGCCCGGAGACGACTGGCAGAAATTTGCCAACCTGCGCCTGCTGCTCGCCTACATGTTCGCGCAGCCCGGCAAGAAGCTGCTCTTCATGGGCTGCGAGTTTGGACAGTATCGCGAATGGTCGCACGACCGCAGTCTCGACTGGGACCTGCTGGGCTACCCACTACACCGCGGACTCATGGCCTGGGTCGAACAGCTCAACCGCACCTATCGCAGCGAGTCATCGCTGCATTGGTTCGATAACGATCCCAGGGGATTCGAGTGGGTAGATTGCAATGACGCCCCCGCCAGCATCGTCTCATTGTTGCGCAAAGGTCAGGACGGCGAAGACCCGGTGCTGATCGCATGCAACTTCACCCCCGTCCCCAGGGAGGGATACATGGTCGGCGTGCCGGCAGGCGGATACTGGAAAGAACTTCTCAACAGCGACGCCCAGCGAATATGGTGGCAGCGGCCTCGGCAACATGGGAGGCGTCGAAGCGCTGGCGGCAAAAACCCACGGGCGTCCGTACTCGCTGAGATTGACGTTGCCGCCGCTGGGCGCGCTGTTTCTAAAGAAAGCCTAACGCGCCGCACTCGCGCTACCGGCAATTGTCATCCCGAGCGCAGCGAGGGATCTCATGCTCCCTGAATTGTCACCCGAGTGAAGTAGCCGCGTCACGAAGGAGAAGCCGGTACCAGTCACGGGAAACAAGCAGGAATAGATAAAATACATTTGTTAGCGCTTGCCGGAAAACGTCCAGTCTCTCTATCTTGGATCTTTGGAGCCAGCAAAGGAAGCCTAATTCAGGGCGAGTTTCTTCCTCAAATCCTCAACCGATCCCACCTGAAAGGCGGGTTCTATGGTTTGCGCCAGGGTCAGGGCTTTCTGGTAATAGACGCGGGCTTCGCCGGGGCGTTGCATGGCGGTGAGGATGTCGCCGAGGACGACGTTCGGTCTTACTGCGTCCGGCGCTAGAACAATCGCTTGCTGCGCCTCGGAGAGAGCTTCAGGTAGACGCTTGGCATCGAGCAGCCATTGCGCTTTCTGTGAGTGGCCGATCGAAGCGGCGAGCGGAATCTCGAAATGTCCTTCGTAAACAAATACTCCATAGTCGATGACGGCCACCGGATGGAGAGACTTGAACTGTTCGTAAGGATTTAAGGGAGCGGGCCCGAATTCAAATCCGGAAAGGTCGCCCGCACTAACCAACACAGTGCCATCAATCGCTGGCGGAGCGTTCGCGGGCTCGTTCACCCAGAGCGAGTCGGCAGTAGGCAGCGGCTTGCACGGAATGCCGTAATAGCTGGCGTCAATGACGCCCTCCCCAAAATAGATGAACCAGCAGTCTTTGATGTTTCGTTGATCAAGATAGCGCTTAACGTCTTTGAGTTGTTGTCCCCAATCGGAGTTGGAATCGCTGAGCAATTCGTGGACTCGCTGAGGGCCTCCCCAGAGTTCGTTGGCATAGGCGAGGTAGGCTGGATAGCTGCGCCAGGTTGAGATGGCCTGAAAGATCAGGAGCGCAACCACCACGAAAGTCCAGCGACGATTTTCACGAATCAGTTTCGAGATCGCGCCTCCGATAAGGACGTAGAAAAAGAGATACATCGGCAGGATGTGGCGCACGCCAATGTTCATGCCGGAAGACATGGCGATGATCAGATAGAAGAGCGGCGGGATGGTGAGGAAATAGATTTCCCGCCAGGCCGTGAAACGGCGCGCGGCAATCGCCCAGATGGTGAGCAATAGAAGGAGCAAAAACGACAAGCTCGATTTGATAGTGAATGCAACGGGAAAATAAAACCAGACTCCGTGGGGATAGACTTTGCCGAGCAGGAAACTGGCATAGAAGTCGGACATGATCCGGACGTCGGCAAGTCCGTAGATGTAAGACTCGGGCAGCAGATGGAAGCGGGCCACGGTCTGGAGAAGATGGGCTTCGCGCGGGCGAGAGAGGCCTTGCAGAAAGACGCTGAGCGGAGGATTCATCTGCCGGCCTTCGGCGCGCGCCTGATAACGGAATCCGTAGGCGGTCCAAAGGATCGTGAGACCAATAGCGGAGATGGCGAGCAGCGCGAGGCCGAAGTCGCGAGCCCGCTTCGATGCTGGGATTGTCGGTGGGTCAGTGTCCGTAGTCCGACCGCCCCGCCACACTTCCAAAATTGCCAACAAAAACAGCATGGGAAAGACGAGGATGCCGGTATGTTTGCAGGTGAGGGCGAGACCGGTGGCGATTCCTGTAACGATGAGACGCCAAAGGGATGGCGACTTCACATAGCGATAGAAAGCGTAGACCGAAGCGAACGTGAAGCAGGAAAGCCCAACGTCGGTTCCGACGACCGCGCCGTGCGCGAGGAGATTCGGATCGAACACCAATAAGCCGAGCGCGACGAAGCCGGCGACGGTCCCGAACATTTCCTGAGCAGCCAGGAAAACGAGCAGGGCAAGCAAGAGTGTGAAAAACGTGACCGCCATGCGAGCGCGAAACAGCATGGCATTGGCGTCGTTCTTGAAAAAGAAATCTTTGCCGCCGAGAAATGCCTCTTGTTTGAACATGCGGTCCTGCAATACAGGCATTTTGACCGGCATATCCAGCAGCGGAAGCGCCGCAACCAACTTAACCAGCGGAGGATGTTCCGGATTTAAGCCGAAGTCCCCATGTTTCCACGACATGTAGCCCGCATAAATGTGGTCGTCCTCATCCCAGGTGATGGAATTTCGATTGGCGGAGAAAGCAAGCTGAACCAGGAGAGCAGCGAGAAGCGCGACAACTCCGAGAGCGATCTGGGTGCGGCGGCCTGGCCGAGTGGATGGGGAGTACTTCTCTCCGACAACAGTCGTCACGCCGCCAATTGTAAAGTAAATTCTCGTCGCGGAACACGGGGACAGACGGGACGTTCCGCGGGTGGCCAACTTCTGCCCCGGGGTATAACCCGATCTCGTGAAGTGTAAGCAACTGGGGGTGCGCCACTTCTCGCGTTTGAGAAGTGGCCCTCCACCGCTGACGCGATCCTACCCTTTCATCACTTCTGGCGGGTGGCCCGGCCTCCCGCGTCGAGTAACAATCCTTCAAACTAACTCAATAAAGAAACGTTGGGGTGGCCCGTTCCTTGCGGCTTTATCGCAAGGGGCGGGTTTCGGCAGTGCTCAAGCCGTGGACCTTCTGATATGCATCTTCATCACCTCCCTGCCGTTCACTCGCACTTTCTTAACATAGGTAGTCTTGAAAACTTCCCGCGGCGACAGTCCCGGGTAATCCCTCCTTATTCATCACAAATTTCCCGTACGACCATCACAGACAGAAATCCAGAAACCTGCGAAGATTTCCCGACACTGCAGCATCGAGAAGTGTCGCCGTCTTCAGAGACGGACGCCATCTTTGAAAACCAGTCATCAAAAACGGAGGCCAGCCGAACCGGGCAAAGAACCCTCAAGTTCTCCCCTAAGTCTATATTTTCGAAGACTTTACGCGTAACTCATTCATTGCAATGCCTTTACACGAAAATTGGGGGGGGGGGGGGGGGGGGGTACAAAACCTTCCTAATCGATCCAAACAGAAATACTCGATCATCCATCATCAATCATCGTTTAAGGAGAATTCATCATGTCATCTGACGCCAGCACATATTCCAACGCCGTTAGAGAGCCCGTTCAGCAAATCGCTCACCACCTGACACGAGCACACGAGGCTGGAATTACCGCCTACGGTTTCCACGCCCCCACATTCGTCAGCATCTCATCCAGTTTCGCCTTCTTAAGAATCTCGCCCACTGCCGCATGATCAATGTGCGGAGCGATTGGGGTTTCGCTTTGCGCGATGGCGTAGGCGGTCACGGCTACGATCGCTTCGCCGCCCTTGAAGTCCAGCGAATCGACTTTGTCGAACGTGTCGCTTGATTTGTGATGGACTTCAAAATATTTCGTCAGGTCCACCTCCAAATCCAGCGCCGGAATTCCCTGCAACATGAAAGGACCATGGTCGGTGTCGTAGGTGGTATCGAGCGAGAGATCGCCGCCGTCGAGGTTTTTCAAGAGGCCGTCACTCAAGGGCTGCATCGCCTTTTTCAGATCCTCGCGGCCTTCTACTTTCCACCCCTTCGGATGGCCAGCACCGTTATCGGTATTCAGGACGGCTATGCATTTGTCCAGTTCGCTCTTGTGACTCTGTGTGTAAGCATAGGAACCGAACAGGCCTTCTTCTTCTCCGCCCCACAGCGCGAAGCGAACGCTGCGGCGCGGAGGTTTGCCGAGCGCCATCATGGCGCGTGCGATCTCGATTACGCTGACCGCGCCGGTGCCGTTGTCCTGCGCGCCGGTGCCGAAGTCCCAGGAATCGAGGTGCGCGCCGATCAGGATCCACTCGTCAGGCCGCTCGCTGCCCCGAATTTCGGCCACCACGTTGTTGACCATCGTCTCTCCCGAAGTCTTGTTCTCGATTGTCAGTTGGATAGTGACCGGTCCGCGCTCCAGTTCGCGCTGGATCAGTTTCACGTCTTCCATCCCCACCTGTACGCCGGGCACTGGAAGCAATTTCGAACTCCAGAGGCCGGCATGCGCGTTCAAGACATTGTTCCGCTCGCGATCCGAACTAAGCACCGCGAGTACGCCGGCTTTCTGAAATGTCGCCCAGGCAGCCTCCAGCTTGGGGAAAACTTTCCCGTAGCCTTCGGCCATGATCTTGCTTGTATCGAGGAGAACAATCTTTCCCCGGAGTTCACTTTCCCGGGCGTGCAATTTGTCCTGATCGATATCCGAGATCATTACGACGGCACCCTGCACTCCACCCGGAGGAGTGGACGGACTCCATCCCAATGAAGCGAGGTTGAGCGGGCGCGACATCGGCGAGACCATCGCGCCGGTTGCAGTGCCGCGCTGCCAGCCGGCGTCAATCGTGAATGGGTCGAGCTTTACATTCTGGATGCCATAGCTCCGAAATTTCGCCGCAGCCCATTCTGTCGAGCGCACGTAAGCCGGAGAGCCGGTCAAGCGGCCACCGATGGTGTCGGTCAGTTCTGCGAGCGTGGCCATGGATGGGCCGGTATAGATGGAACCCGCCAACTGGTCGGTGACAGATTTCATTTCCGCCGGTGACTGCGACCATCCGGACACAGGCATTACCGACAACAGAGCCAACGCAAGCACAGCGCGCAGATTCATTTTCGTCTTTCCTTCTTTCCTTCGGCCTGAAGGATCGTGACTTCGAATCGTAATTCTAGCGTGTCAGGCGAATGGGCATTTTCTACGAACGTAGCGCGTATTGCAAATGCGGCACCTGTTAACCTTCTGGTGACATCATTCCGGCGTCGTGGCACAATTGGACCAGGTCGAACCCGATGAGCTCTCATACAACCAGCTCCAATACTGAAGCAGCGATCCTGGCCCGCCTCATTCAGATCGAACAACAGGAACTGTCGCGCGGCGCGGCGGAATACCTGTTGTCGATTCGCTTCAGCGATCGCGACACAACCCGCATGAACGAATTGTCGGAATTGGCTCGTCAGGGAACACTCAGCAACGAAGATCAAGCCGAACTCGACAGCTATATTCACGTCGGGAATCTTCTTGCTGTCATGCAGTCCAAGGGACGACGCGCCTTGGAGCGTTCGGCTGAATAATCACCACAATTGAACACAGATCTTATCCGCCAAGTTTGGCAACGAGCGCGAGCACAATGCGAGTATTGCCAATTGCCGGCGAAATTTCACCCAGCGCCGTTCCAGATCGATCATATTGTTGCTCGACAACATGGCGGGATCTCGGCCAGTGAAAACCTTGCCCTTGCCTGCATCCATTGCAATCGTTTCAAGGGTCCGAATATTGCCGGCGTTGATCACGACAGCGGCGAGATCGTTCGTCTGTTCCATCCCCGGCGCGATACTTGGAGGGAACACTTTCGATGGGAGGGCGCTGAACTGACGGCAGTCACGAAGATCGGACGAGTGACGATTTCAGTGTTGAGTATTAACGATCCAGAAGTGGTTGCTGTCCGGAAGGACCTTCAAGAGGAAGGCGTGTTCGAACGATCAGGACAGTAGCTCTTCGCTGGTTAGATTTGCGGAACTACTGCCTGACCTTGTCAGCGCTGTCTCTTCCCTCTCATGCTAGACTCGCAAGGAGTCCACCAACCTTGCGGATGCGCATCCTCACCCGCTACATTCTGCGAGAAGTTGTCTCCCACGCCTTGATCGGCGCGGCTGTTTTCACGTTTGTCCTTTTCACCCGCGATCTGGGACGCATCCTTGAACTGGTAGTCCGCAACAGCGCACCGCTGCCAAGCGTAGCGCAGGTATTTTTCTTCACCGTCCCCGTCGCTCTCACCTACACCATTCCCATGGGCGTGCTGGTTGGCATCCTCATTGGACTGAGCCGGCTTGCGGCGGACAGCGAAATCACTGCCATGCGCGCCAGCGGCCTCGGCGTGTGGACTTTTCTGCGGGTGATTTCAATCTTTGTGGTGGTGGCATGGCTGCTGGCTCTCGGAAACAGCGTGTATCTGGCGCCCCGGTCGCTGGCTGCCTTGGGCCAGATCGAAGACCGACTCAAGTCTTCGCAGGCTTCGTTCGAAGTCCAGCCTCGTGTTTTTTACGAAGGATTCCCGAAGATTATTCTCTACGTGCAAGACATCAAGGCAAAGTCGGGCGGAGCGTTGTGGAAAGGCGTCTTTCTTGCCGACCTGACGGACCCATCCGCGCCGCGCATCAGTTTGGCGCGCGAAGGGCTGTTGGTCAGCCAGGGTCCCGATACTTTGGACTTGCATCTCACGAATGGTTCGACTCATGAGACCGATCCGAAGAATCCTGACCAGTATCAGATCTCAACATTTCAAACCACGGATATCCCGATTCAGGTTCCCGCGTCGCAGAATAATCAGGAGCATGAGCCCACGTCGCTCAGCGAGATCAAGTTTTCCGAACTGCTTAACGCCGGACACGCTGACCCTATCGGCCTCCGCTGGCACTTGATCGAATACCATCGGCGGCTTGCGCTGCCGACTGCCTGCATCGTGCTTGCCCTGGTGGGGATTCCTCTCGGCCTCTCCTCCAAGAAAGGCGGCAAATCCAGTGGGTTCGTCATCACGATTCTGCTGGTTTTTGTCTACTACTCGATTTCTTTGATTGGAGTATCTTTGGCACGACAAGGACGCCTTTCTCCCGCGTCGGGTGTTTGGCTGGCAGACTTTGTTTTTCTTGTCGGCGGAGTTTTCCTGCTGTGGCGATCGGAACGCCGGCCCCTCGATCTCAGCGCACTCCGCTCATCGTTCAAATCATGGTTCAAAATTTCGAAGCTGAAGGCCTTAAGCTTCAGAGGTTCGGGTGCCCAGTCCTCGTTACCAGATCAGCCACTGACCATACCGTCAAAGAACGGAGAAGCACGCGAAAGTATTTTCACCCGGCTGCCCCGGCGCTGGCGCTTGTTTAATCTTCGTTTCCCAACCATTCTCGACGACTACGTGCTGCGAGGGTTTGCGCTTTATTTCGCCATGATTGTCGCGGCATTCCTGATGTTGCTGCTGGTGTTTACGCTGTTCGAATTGCTGGGCGACATTCTGCGGAATCAAATCTCGCCGCTCACGGTTGGCGAATATCTTCTCAACGTCGTTCCGTATTTTCTTTATAACACCACGCCTCTCAGCATGCTGCTGGCGGTTCTGGTCACGTTTGGTTTGCTGCAGCGGTCAAATGAAATCACGGCGATCAAAGCTACCGGCATCAGCCTTTACCGCATCATTGTGCCGGTGCTGCTTGCCTCGACGATGGTGGCGGGAGTGCTTTTTCTGTCGGATCAACTCTATCTCCCTTACACCAACAAACGGCAGGACGCGCTCCGCAACCGGATTAAGGGTAAGCCGGCACAAACCTATCTTCGCCCCGACCGGAAGTGGATATTCGGGCAGCATTACGACATTTACTACTATCAATTTTTCGATCCCGACCGCGATGTCTTTGGCGGCGTCTCGGTGTTCCAATTCGATCCGCATACTTTTCAAATCACCCACCGCATCACGGCCGACCGGGCGCACTGGTCGAGCCCCATGGGAAGGTGGGTTTACGAGCAGGGATGGGAGCGAAGCATGATCGGCCCCGCTATTGAGAGCTATCGGCAGTTCGATGCCGCGACCTATCCGGAACTGGCGGAAACGCCTGGCTACTTCAAGAAAGAAATCAAACAGTCCTCGGAGATGAGCTACGAGGAGCTAGGCCGCTACATTCACGATCTCGAGCAGAGTGGTTTTGACGTCGTGCGACTGCGAGTGCAACTGCAAAAGAAGATTGCGTATCCACTGATCACGCTGGTCATGGCGATTCTCGCCATTCCGTTTGCGCTCTCCGCCGGCAAACGCTCGGCGGTGGCAGGGATCGCAACCGCGATCGGCATTGGCGTGGTTTATTGGACGATTTCAGGACTCTTCGAAGCGATGGGAAACCTGAGTCAGCTGCCGCCCGCAGTTGCAGCCTGGTCTCCAGACCTGGTTTTCGGCTTTATCGGTGGATATTTAATTCTACGGATGCCCACGTAATCATTGAATCACTTAGTCATTGAGGCATTGAAAGTCCCAGCGCCTTGGGGTTTTAATGACTCAATGCCTCAATGATCCAATGTCTCAATACTTCAGTGGACTGCCATCCCGCTGGGAGCCGCCGGAGCCACGACCGTGATCGGACTACCCATGGCTCCGCTCGTCGTGTCCAGCACAAAGCCGGTGATATTGCTGGAGTTGCTGTTCGATGTATAAAGAAACTGGCCGGTGTTGTTTACAGTCGGGTGCAGCACCATCGAGACGGGTTGCGATCCGGTCGGCAGATTCGGTGGGTTCAGCGCCGTCAACGTACCCACAGCGCTTGCGATCTTAAACCCAAAAACCTGGCTCGAGAGTTGACTGACGACATAGAGAAAATTATTGGTCGGATCCACCAGCATGCCGACCGGTTTTGAACCGGCCACGGATGGCGGTACGTTGCAGGACGGTTGCAGACACGTTGCTATCGGAACCATCAGATTGCCGGCCACATCTTGCGCTGAGCAATTTGAATTCAGTATCCAGCACACCTGAAACGGATAGATTGCACCGCCGTTTTGGTCCTGACTACCTACATAGACAAATGGGCCACCGACAGTCTGGCCCGGCAGGTTAGTATTCACGGCCTGTATCGCGATCGGATTCGTGGCAGCAATGGTATATGGCGAATTCACCATTTCCGTCAGAGCGCCCGAGGTGTCTACGCTATACACGCTAACCGTGCTGTCGTTGTTGGGCGACGGGGCTTTGCAGTTTTGGGTACAAATATCAACATTGTTGGTTACAAAAAGAAGTTCCTGGGCGGTGGTAGAACCGGGTGGCGTAAACGAAATAACGGAGAGCGCACTCGGAAGTTTGCTGAGACGAAGCGGGGTTCCGACCAGCGACAACGAGCCCGAAGTCATAGTGAACACGGAAAGCGAAGGACACACGTCGTTAACGTCGGTCGGGGCGTGTGGACAGCTTGGATAGGGAGAATTTGCAATTGGAAACCCGGGCGAAGGGTAGGTGCCGTGATCGATTACGAACAGAAACTGCCCTGCGGCATCCCTCACCATAGCTACCGCCGTGTCGGAGAAGTCGCATGGATTCACACTGCCGCCAACCGCATCGGCGCAGGTCCAGGTGATGCCAGTGCCGGGCGCTGACAAGCTGCCGTCCGAGTTCTCGGTATACGGGTAAATCGTAGGCGCAATGTTGGAATTGGAAACGGGTGAGCAGGTTGGGCAAGGAGGCGCGCCTTGATCCAGAACAAAGGCGGACGATCCAATCGGACTGAGCACAATCTGTAAGGGGAGCCCGCACGGGTTGGTATTGCTATTGGTCGCCGCCGTCGGGCAAGTGCTGGCGTTCGAATTGATCAGCGCGAGGTTTCCCGTATCCAAATCCATGGCAAAGGAGCTCACGTTGTTCCCCTGACCGCTGCTTCCCTGGGTCAATACGTACAAGGCTCCCGAAGGCCGCGATGAGGAACTGCCGCAACTGAGCAAAAACAGACTCAGGACACATACGCTCGTGAGCGCAACCACCACGTTTAATTTCTTCGACATCTGTTCTCCCAGCTTCCCGTCCGCAGGCAATACCCGGCCAGTCGTCACGGAGACTGAAGCTTTTGGCTGAAATATATTTGTATTAGGAATGAGCGGGAAGAGCAAACCCCTCAGGCGGGAAGACCCGCCGGAATCCGGATTTCGACCTCTAATCCACCCTCTTTTCGGTTGGATGCACGAAGCTGGCCGCCATGCAGCCTGATCGCCCGATCCGCGATTGAAAGACCTAAACCCGCCCCGCCAGTCTGGCGGTTGCGAGCGTCGTCCAATCGATAAAAAGGCTCAAATATCTTAGGCAGCGCCTCGTCTGGAACGCCTGGACCGGAATCAAGCACTCGAACCACGATCTCTTCGCCATCCGCAGTCTGCTGCCGTTCCAGTCGCACCTCAACCGTTGTACCTTCAGCAGTATAGCGCGTAGCGTTCCTTACAACATTCTCGATCGCGCTCCGGAGCAAGTCGCGATCGGCCTGGACTAGAAATTGATCGGCGGGATCAGCCGTGGCGTTCGCGGCGAGTCGGCAACCTCGGCCCGGAGATTCGTACTCGGCATCGTGCGCTACCTGCTGCACCAGCTCTCGAAGCGACAATGTACTTCTTCTTAAACCGTCGGCACCAGATTCTAGCCGCGAAATTGTCAGCAATCGTTGAATCAGTTGGTTGAGACGGTCGGCTTCCAGCTCAATTCGGTTGAGCGAATTTTCGATCTCAGGGGCAACCTCCGGCGTCACTCGCTGTCGTGCCAACCCCAGGGCTACGCTCAGCCGAGCCAGCGGAGATCGGAGTTCGTGCGAAACGTCTTTGAGGAGCCTGGATTGGGAATCGACCAGGCCTTCGATTCGTTCGGCCATGCGATCAAAGTCGCGCATCAGTTCCGTGAGTTCGTCACGCCGGCCGCCTGTCGGGGCTCCGGTACGCGCGCTCAAGTCACCGGCCGCGAGGCTCTGCGCCGCTTTTCGCAAACGTGCTACGGGACTTGTCATCGACCATGCCAGCAGGTAACACATCAGTCCCGACGAAATGATGGCGATGGTGATCCCCAGCAACGGAATGTCGTGCGGGCCAAAGAATACTCGGGGACCCGGCGGCAATATCAACATCAGGGTGTAGCGCTTTCCGTCTAGAGTCAGAGCCTGGCGGATCACGCGATTCGGAATGAGATTGTCGAGCCAGCCGTGGTGGTGCGGGACACCTCCACGCATGGGAATGTCTGGCGGTGGGGCATCGGGCCGAGTGTCGTCCATTCGGGGACGGCCGGGTCGTCCAGAAATTTCATGCCCTGCGGGATCGAAAACTAATGCCCACACATGTTGTGTGCGCCACAGTTCTTCGACATAATCATGGGCGGCGTGTTCACCACCACTCTGATAGGCATTTACCACCTCCGCCAAAATCTGCGGACCCTCTGCCTCGATTCCGTGCCGAGCCGGACTCAGGGCAATCGTCACCAGAATCGCGAGCACGACGAATAACGCCTGGGCGGCCCAGAATGACAGGAAGATTTTGAGGAAGAGGCTTTTCATTCTTTTGGATGTTGGCTGTTCGCTCTCGGCCTTTCGCTGTTCGCTGTTGGCTTTTAGCGAACAGCGAAGAGCGAACAGCCGCTTCTCATTTCTTCACCTTCGCCGCCGGTCGGGCAAACATATACCCTACTCCGCGAATCGTTTTGATGTGATCTCCATCTTCTTCGGAGTCTCCTAGCTTCCGCCGCACTTTGCTTACGTGCATGTCGATGCTGCGGTCGAATGGCATGAATTTCCGGCTTAGGACGGCGTTCACCAGGCGCTCTCGCGTTACAACTCGTCCGGCCTCGCGCAGTAACACTTCCAGCAGATTGAACTCCACCGAAGTAAGATCGACCGGCTGCCCGGCGCGCGACACATTTCTGGTTGCGGGATCCAGTTCGACATCGCCCACGGTCAGAACCTCAGGTACGCCGTCCGCGGGGTTAACTGGTTTGGTTCGGCGCAGGACGGCGCGGATTCGTGCCACAAGCTCACGCGGATTAAACGGCTTGGGAAGATAATCGTCGGCTCCGATTTCAAGTCCGACGATGCGGTCGACATCTTCGCCTCGCGCGGTCAACAGAACGACTGGAATTTTCGATACGCTGCGAATCCGGCGAAGCACTTCGAAGCCATTGATCCCCGGCAGCATTACGTCCAGAACTACCAATGAATATTCGTTGGTCAGCGCCTGTTGCAGGCCCTGTTCGCCGTCATGAACGGCCTTGAGGCTAAAGCCCTCGGCGGTTAGATACTCCTGCACCAGAGAGCACAATTCGATGTCGTCATCCACTACCAGAACGTGTTCCATTCTTCTATTCATTCAACACCTTCAGTTGGCGCTACGCGGTAAAGATTTGTAAGAGATCGGGCCATCGGGTCATCTAAAGTCAAAGACCCCACCCGATCAGTTTCTTGCCGTTCTTTGGGATGCAGCAAATATTGCAATGAGCTCATTTGCTTCTGTTAGGAGGTCGGCTAGCAACTCGGGCTTAACAATCCCTGATTCGATCAGGCATTCGATCCAGAAGACGGTTTCGTCGGCCTCTTCCACCACTATTCCCATTTTCGAGATGAACTCCGCTTTCGACCGGGCGCGGCCGGCCGCCCGATAGTTTGCTCCGACTGAGGTTCCCGAGCGCAAGAGCTGCTTGCCCAAAACCTGAGCCTCGACGGTCCGTGGCAGACGCCGCAACAGAACCGATGATTCGCAGAGCAAATCGTTTGGTCCGATTCCGCAATTGCTCCTGCCGACTAAGATTTTGTTCCATAGACGATGACAAGATCTTAGATCACCCGATGGCCCGATGATCCGATCACCCGATTTCAAAGCCTTTACAAAACTTTACCGCGCTTGACCGACTCTTTACCTCATTATTTCGAGAATAGTGTTCTTATCTGCATGAGATGTTCGGGCTGCCTCCCGGACCCATAAGAGATCGAAACAATTAAAGCAGTCCAAAAGGAGTTTTCGATGAAATCAACACGCGTACGAATTCTAACTATCGGTGCTGCGGTGATGCTAGCTGTGGCAGTCGCGCTGGCTCAAGGTATGCACGGTCATCACGGCGGGCCCGGTGGCGACTTCCACCGTATGCTTCGACAGTTGGATCTGACTGCCGACCAACACGCCCAGGTAAAAGCGATCTGGGAAAAAGAGAAGCCAGCCATGCAGCCGCTGATGGAGCAGATGCACCAGAATCACACTGCCATGCGCGCGCTTGAGGCCAATGGCACGTTCGACGAAGCGAAGACCCGCGCTGTGGCGACCCAAAATTCACAGGCGATGATTGAACTTCAGGTCGAGCACGCTCGCATCAAGTCTGAAATCATGCAAATCCTGACACCTGAGCAGAAAACCAAGCTCGCTCAGATCGAAGCCAATCATGAGGCTCGCATGCAGAAGCATGGGCCGCCTCCAGCCGAGCAATAGATCTTTCTCCTTGATTTCTCTCCTTGCGGGTGGGAACGGAACCTCCAACCTCCGTCCTCACCCGCCTTTTTAGCGATTTGTCGCAGTGGAGAAGCGAATGGAACGCGCCGACCTGCTCTACTCGGGACTAATGTTCGCCGCCGCCATACTGTCATTGTGGACTGCGCTATTGTTCACTGCCACCTTCGTGGCACTGTTTCCATCGCTGCGAAAATCGGCGCCTAGCGCTGCTACAATCTCATCTACAAGAAGTCATGCTGCCGAAGAGCCTCCACCCTCTCGTTCCCTATCTCAAGCGTTACCGCAGCGGTCTATTGTGGGGCGGGCTTTGCGTTTTATTCAATAACGGCGTCTGGGTTCTCTTTCCGCAGGTCTTGCGCCGTGCCATTAACGATCTCAACGTCGGGGTCACCCGGCAAAAGCTTTTCCACTACGCGCTTTACATTCTCGCCATCGCGCTGGTCAGGGGCATCTTTCAATTTCTAACGCGGTGGGTGCTGATCGGGATCTCCCGCGATATTGAATTCGATTTACGCAACGACTTGTTCGCACACCTGGAACGCCTGTCCTACTCCTATTACCAGCGCAATCGCACCGGCGACATCATGGCCCGCGCGACGAACGACCTGAACGCGGTACGGATGCTGCTAGGCCCGGCCATTATGTACTCGGCGAACACACTTGTCTTCACCGCTGCCGCTTTGGGCTTCATGCTTGCGATCAGCCCCAAACTGACTGTGTTTGCTTTTTTACCGCTGCCGATCGCCAGTATCGTCATTCAACATTTTGGACGTCGTATTCACCAGCGCTTTGAACGTATCCAGGCCATGTTCTCGGATATTTCGGCTCGGGCGCAGGAAAATTTCTCCGGCGCACGCGTGATTCGCGCCTATGTCCAGGAGCAGTCTGAAATCGCAGCCTTTGAAGGCGCGAACCAGGAATATATCCGCCGCAGCCTCGGCCTGGTGCGGCTGATGGGCATGCTCTGGCCCACCCTGGAACTAATGCTCGGCGCCGCCGTAGTTATCGTGTTGTGGCTTGGCGGAAGACAAGTCTTGCTGGGAAAAATGTCGGTTGGCGATTTCGTCGCCTTCAATACTTACATGGTGCAACTGACGTGGCCAGTCATCGCGCTCGGATGGGTAATTAACCTTTTTCAGCGCGGGACGGCATCCATGGTGCGGATTCAGGAGATTCTTTCCGCGGAGCCTGAGATCGGCGATCAGATGCAGATCGGGTCATCGGATCATCGGGTCATCGGGTCATCAAACAGCCAGAGCTTTCAATCGCCCGATGTCCCGATCCTCCGATCGCCGGATGTTCTTGGCGAGATCGAATTCCGCAATCTGAACTTTGCGTACGACGGCGTTTCAGTTCTCAAGGACATTAACCTGCGGATTCCGGCTGGATCGAGTCTGGCCATCGTCGGGCCCACGGGCTCGGGAAAAACTACGCTGGTCAATCTTATCCCGCGAATCTACGATACTGAGCCCGGTACGGTTCTTATCGACGGACAACCTATCCGTCAGTTCCCTCTCGACTTATTGCGGCGTCAAATTGGCTTTGTTCCCCAGGAAACATTCCTTTTCAGCGATACGATCCGCGAAAACATCGCTTACGGAATTTCGCGGGAAGATGGCGAGGCCCAACTGGAAGACATTAAGGCCGCCGCCGCGGCTGCCAATATTGCTCAGGACATTGAAGGGTTCCCCGAAGGCTATAACACTACGGTCGGCGAACGCGGCATCACGCTCTCTGGAGGCCAAAAGCAGCGCACCGCCATCGCTCGCGCTCTTCTCCGTAGCCCACGAATACTCGTCCTCGATGACGCACTCTCCAGCGTCGACACGCAGACCGAAGACAAAATTCTCAACCATCTCCGCGAAATCATGCGCGGACGAACCACGATCTTCATCTCCCACCGCGTCTCCACCGTCCGGAATGCGGATGCCATAGCCGTCCTCCACCAGGGTCACATCGTAGAACTCGGCACCCACGACCAACTGATCGCCCGCAACGGTTACTACACCGAACTCTATAACAAGCAGTTATTGGAAGAAGAACTAGCCGAAGTCTAGGTTGGCTGCGCGGGACGAGGGCGCTGTTGGGCATCGCACCGCTCGACAACCTATACGGCCGAATGAAATGTGACGTTCGTCACATAAATTTCGTAACCATTACCTGCCATACAACCAAACACGGAATATCTTGCTCAGACAAGGGAGAAAGCATAATAATGCTGACAGGCCCCTTAAAAAATTGAGTTGCGCAACGGAGTGTTCATGCGACGTTCGTGTTCCCCTCTGGTCTACTTGTCTTGCTTTTCGACGCTCACTTTTTCGATCCTGGTTTTGTCGAGTCTTGGTTTTGCCGTCACGCCGGACCGGATCACGAGTTCGATAGATTCTGTACGTACAGTTCAATTGGCCAGAAGCGTGCACCCAAAGGCACGGCCGGAATACGACCAAGGCACAGTGGATCCGAAATTCGAGCTGAGCTATGTCACCCTGCTGACTTCACCGTCGGCGAGTCAACAGAGAGCCCTAACCCAGCTTCTCGCCCAGCAGCAAGACCGTAGGTCACCCAACTACCACAAGTGGATGACCCCTCAACAGTATGCCGATCAATTCGGTCTGAGCCAAAACGACATAAATAAGATCACTGTTTGGCTTGGCTCGCAGGGATTTCATGTTTTCAGCGTGGGGGGCGGCCGCAATTCAGTCATCTTTAGCGGGACCGCTGCCCAAGTGGAGCGTTCTTTTGGAACCCAGATCCATAACTATAAGGTCAACGGGGTGCAACACTTCGCCAACTCAACGCCGTTCATGCTTCCTGCCGCACTCAGAGGAATAGTCACCACTGTGATGGGTCTGCACGATTTCCGCCCGGAGCCGGCACGCCGAGCGGCACCTTTTGAAGCAAACCGTAGTGTCCGCCCCGATTACTTTGATGGGAACTACCTTTTCCCGAATTTCCTGGCACCGGGTGACATTGCTACGATCTACGACATCACTCCGTTGTACGATGCCGCAACTCCGATCAACGGCAGTGGACAACAACTGGCCATTGTGGGCCAAACCGACATCTATCTCGCCGATATCACGAATTTCCGCACTGGGTTTGGTCTTCCGGCTATTACCAACTGCACCGCTAACGGCAATGGTATTTTGACCTCGTGTAGCGCTAGTTCTGCCTATCTGCAATATGTCGTTATCGGCACTGACCCGGGAGTTCCCTCGCCGGGAGATCTTAGCGAATCTGACTTGGACATCGAGTGGTCGGGGGCTGTGCGCACGTAACGCACAAATTATCTTCGTGAATGCCGAGACCGCCGATGGCGTGTTCGACGCCCTCAATGCTGTCATCAACCCTCCCAACGGGCCGCCCATCGCTCCTGTTGTGAGCATGAGCTATGGGCAGTGCGAAGCTTTTGCTTCATTTGATTTAGAAACGCTGCTGCAACAAGGCAATGTCGAAGGGGTCACGATAGTGAATTCGTCCGGAGATGCGGGCGCAGCGACCTGCGATCGCGACCCTCCGAACGGCGAGCAAAATCCGCCGTTTAGCCCGGCCGTAAATGGGTTAGCCGTGAGTTATCCCGCCAGTAGTCCAGAGGTGACTGGCGTGGGTGGCACCGCGATTTCCCTCGCAAACGCTTCCTACCCCAACCCATCGCCGTTCTGGAGCGCAACCATCGGCGCCAATGGGGGAACGGCGGTGAGCTATATCCCTGAACTTCCTTGGAATGACGAGGAGGAACTCCAACAGTACTGTCACTCCCCCGCCCACGGTGACACATTTTGCAGCAGCGGCGGCGGTACCCAGGGTTGGGTGCCGCTCTCAACTTCGGCGACCGTAGCCCAGGTTCAGAGCGACATTTGGATTTCTCAGGGCGGCGGCGGAGCGAGTAACTGTTGGTATGAGACCGGGGGGGGCGTGTGCTTGGGCGCGGGGGCAGGTCCGACTGGGGGCGGCTTTGCGCAGCCGCTCTATCAGAAGGGGTTGTCGGTTGCCGGCGCGCCGGCCGGCGTACGGTACGTTCCTGACGTCTCTCTGTTTGCTTCTCCGGACTTTCCGGGGTACATCTTTTGCACCGCGCAATCGGAGCTTAGTCAGGGCGGCAGTTCCACCAGTACATGCGTCAACGGGATCTTCGACGCGGTCGATACTTTCGAATCTCTCGTTGGGGGCACTTCTGCCTCGGCACCTGCTTTCGCAGGCATTGTGACCCTTTTGAACCAGCAGGTGATAGCGAGCGGACTGCAAAACACCCCTGGCTTGGGCAACATCAACACAGACCTTTACCAGCTAGCGGCTTCCAATCCGTCCGCGTTTCACCAGGTCACGAGCGGCGACAACATGGTCTACTGCCAGCCGACCATGCCCACTGGCGAACCGGCAGGGATCGTCTGCCCTGCGGCAGGAGTTTTCGGTTATGAAGCGTCTAATAAAGACTCGGCGACCGGTTATAACCTGGTAACAGGTCTCGGCTCCGTGGATGCCTCCAATTTTCTTCAGGCCTGGGTCAGCAAGGAAGCACCCAACTTTGCCATCGCGGTGACGACGACTCCAAGTTCGACGGTTGCAAATACAAACGTCACCTGGAACGGCACGTTGACCGCCGTTAACGGTTACAACAACGCAGTCGCCCTCACTTGCACAGCAGGCAGCACGGCAGTGCCTTCGAAATGCACTATCTCTCCTAACTCGATCACACCGACGAGCGGGGGAGCTGCGTTTACAGTTACAGTCGGAAGCAGTACGCCTGGAGTCTACAATTTCAATATCCAGGGAACCGATGGCACCATCACACAGACCAAAGCTGTGACCCTGACGGTTAGTCAGGATTTCACAGTCCCCGGAACTCTCACGGCGCCGACTGGCTCCAACCCAGGACAGACCACCACGACGACCATGAAGATTACCGCGGTGGGCGGCAGCACGTTTAACAGTAACGTGACATACACATGTTCAGCCGGTCTGCCGACTGGCGCGACGTGCTCGTTTATGCCGACGCAGATAACCGCAACGACCGCGTCTCCTCAGACCGTCACCATCACGGTCCAGACCGCTGGTCCTTTCACGGGAAGTGCGGGCGGCGGCGCTCGCCACAGGATCGTGGGGCAGAAGCAACCCTTGTGGCTGCCATTTAGCCTTCCGCTTGCTGGTATGGTGCTTGTCGGGCTGTTTGGGAAAGCTGTGCCGCGCCGCTACAAAATTGTCGGCTTATGCATAACCTTAGCACTCGCCGGATTCCTCGTCGCTTGTGGAGGAGGCAGTTCGACACCGCCAGTCACGGTAAGCGTGAGCCCGAACTCGGTGAACACTCTGTATCCCAGCTTAGCGGGAGCCCCGGCTCAGACTCAGCAATTCACGGCCACGGTTAACAACTCGACAAACCAGGCTGTAACCTGGGCGGTGGTTGGGGGAAGCGCGAATGGGACGGTCGACCAGACCGGGCTGTATACGGCTCCGGCGACGTTACCGAGTCCCGCGAATGTGACTGTCACTGCGACATCGGCGGCGGCCGGTAACCCACCGGGCACGGCGACTGTCAATCTTCTAACGCCGACGCCATCCGGAACATTCCCCGTCACAGTGACCATAACTGAAGGAACGCTCGTGAAAACTACTACATTCAACCTGACGGTAAACTAGTCGGGATAGCAAGAGTCCGGGCACGCCTTCTGGCGTGCCCTTTTTTTATTTCGTCTTGAGAACTTCGTCTAGAAAATAAAACCAGAAAATGGTGGGCGGTGAGGGACTCGAACCCCCGACTTCCTGCGTGTAAGGCAGGCGCTCTAACCAACTGAGCTAACCGCCCGCTTGGCGGGATGCGACTGCGGCTGGTGCGACGCCGCTTCGCAAGACTTCGGCAAAAACTATGCTGAGAATACTGGACGCTTCCCTTGTCGGTCAAACACCAGCGTTCCTGAAACGGGACGAGCACCGTCCCTACGCTTTGCGGGCTGCTACACTTTCTGCGTGCGGAAATTGATCGTTAATGCCGATGATTTTGGTCTGACCCCCGGTGTGAATCGAGCGATTGTTGAGGCCCATCGCAATGGAGTGGTATCGTCGGCGACGTTGATGGCGAGCGGACCGGCTTTCGACGATGCGGTCGCGGCGGTGCGGTCAAGCCCGGATGTATCCAATCTTTCCGTGGGGTGCCATGTCGTATTAGTGGATGGAACTCCTGTGTCACCTCCGGAAGCGGTGGACACCTTGCTGGCAATTCGCTCGGCGGAGCCGGGAAAGTTTTACTCCAGCCTTTCGGCGTTCGCGGCGCGCGCCATGTTGGGAGGGTTCGATCGCGATCAACTGGTTTTGGAGGTCACCGCGCAAATCAAGAAGATTCAGGACGCCGGACTCCATGTAACTCACCTCGACACGCACAAACATGCTCATATTTTTCCCGAGATTCTGGTCGCGTTGCTGCGGGCTGCGCGAATTTGTGGCGTCCGGGCAATTCGAAATCCCTTCGTTCCAGTGAAAGCGATGCCTGCAAAGTTGTTCAAAGGCAAGCGCGACCTCTGGAAGCGTTATGGCCAGGTTCGCATGTTGCACACTTTTTCCGGGCAATTCTTGCAGCGGACGAAGCGAGCGGGATTGCTTACCCCCGACGGAGTGGTGGGCGTGATCGAGACCGGCTCTGTCGACGGAAGAAAAGATGGCAAGAAACCGGACAGTAAGAAAGTCGAGGGTAAAAATAAGATCGACGGCGACGTTTCCAGCTATAGTACTGTGCTGCGCCAGACGATAGCGAGCCTGCCGGATGGAACATGGGAGTTCGTCTGCCATCCCGGATACAATGACTCCGACCTGGGCGCATCGAGGACGCGCTTACTGGCTTCTCGAGAGCAGGAGTTGGACATGCTGACTTCGGCTGAATTCCGCCAGTTTTTGGAGGAGCAAAAGATCGGCGTCATCGGATATCGCGAATTTGCAGAAGGCACGCGAAACGAAGGAAAGACGGATGGGTAGATGACTAGAGTGGTACTCCGCTCGTTACTGCCGAGGTAACTTTCTGATACCACGGCGGTTCGGAGGGCGTTATCATCGCATGACAGATGGGCATGACAGATAAGGGGACCAGGCATGGGTGACCAGCAAAACGATCCGCGGCTTAATGTGGATCTGCCCGTCCGTATTTGGGGGATGACTGCCGAGGGGCGCCCTTTTTCGCAGCACGCTCGCGCTCAGAACATCAGTCCCGAGGGTGCGCTGATCTGCGGCGTCGAGAATGAACTGAAAGTGGGCGACGTTGTAGGTGTGCAATCCGGCGATAAAAAGGCCCGCTGCACGGTGATCTGGGTACTAGACACGGGCCCGGTCAAGAAAAATCAAGTTGGCGTGAAGTTGGTGGCAGATCAGGACTGCCCGTGGGAATCCTATTTGCCCACCGACGCTGCGGCGATGGTGAGAATTGCGGATGCCAACCGCCGGCGGTGGACCCGGCATAAGATTTCGCTCCCCCTGGAGATACGCGACGAACGGGTCAGCGCTCCGTCTCGCATTAACGCCACAGATGTGAGCGGAAACGGATGTTATGTCGAGAGTATGCAGCCTATGCCGCTGGGAACGGTCCTGCGCCTCGATTTCTGGATCGGAACGGAGCACATCAATGTTTCGGCGGTGGTCCGAACGTACGATCCAGGAGTAGGTAACGGAATCGAATTCACAGGTATGTCCGCGGAAATAAAAGATCGCATGCAGAACTACCTGGACGAAATTGATCCGCCGATGAGTTCCCAACTTCGAAGCGAGTAATAGATTCTTGATCCTATCGGCTGAATCATGCGGAAGGTTCCGCATAGCGAGCCAGAACAATGGCGCGAATCAAGCCTCCCATCGTGAATTCGCGGGCTTCGATTGCGACTGTCAACTGTAATTCGCGTAGCGTTGCCGAGGTTATCGGACCGATTGAGGCAAACTGAACATTCTTGAGCAATCGCCCGTTGAGTGATGCGGCGCTGAGCGAACTTCCGTTGGATTTGCCGAGCAGGGCGGCAAAGTTCTTTGCGGTGGAGGAACTGGTGAAGGTCACTATGTGCGGGCGGCGCGCTGCATTTTTCATCAGTTTGCGCAGACCCTCGCGCGATTTTTCGGCCACCACGGTCTCGTAAGCTTCGACCACATCGACTTCCGCGCCGGCAGCACGTAGTTCTTCCGGAATAAGGTCACGGGCCACCTTGGCCCGTATGAGCAAGACCCGCTTGCCCTTGACCTTATCGCGCAAGCCTTTCACAACGGACTCGGCTACGTATTCCTCGGGAACCATCTTCACCTTCAGGCCATGTTTCACGATGGCAGCCTTGGTTGCTGGTCCGATAGCAGCGATCTGAAGACGCTTGAAAGTTGGACGAGTGATGCGAAGTCTTCGAACGCGATCCCACATCGCTTCCACACCGTTGACGCTGGTGAGGATGAGCCAGTCGTAGCTCTTGATATTTTTCAAAGCCTCGTCGAGTGGCAGGTACGACTGCGGTTTGCGGATTTCAATGAATGGGATCTCGATTACCGATGCGCCCAAGCCGCGCAGGCTGGAGGAGAGACTGCTGGCTTGGTGGCGGGCGCGCCCGACTAGTATCCGGGTGCCGCGTAGGGGATGATTTTCGTTGGGCTTAGGCATGGGGCAGCACTTGGCAATTAGCAGTTAGCAGTTGGCATTTAGCAATCGGACTGTATTCGTCTGGCTCAAGGCTGCTGCGGCAGAGCAAATCCTTCTCCGTAGACTTCGTCGAGAATAACATCTGCACCTCGACTTAGAAGTGCTGCGCCGACTTCTTCGCCCAACCGCACGGGATCATCTCCGTTGCGTGTCTCGCGTAGAACTTTGGTTCCGTCCGGATGCGCGACGAGCGCGTCCAAGTAAATACGAGTTCCCTTCACCTCGGCGAAAGCCCCAATTGGGACCTGGCAGCCGCCGCCCAGTTTGTTGAGCAGGGCACGCTCGCAAGTTGTGGCGGTGCGGGCGTTGGCATCATTGAGGAACGCGATGAGATCTCCGGTCGCCTTGTCGCCACTGCGAATTTCGATCGCCAACGCGCCTTGTCCGGCAGCGGGAGTCATCACTTCCACGGGGATTATCTGACGGACCAGTTCGGTCTTGCCCAGACGATTGAGGCCGGCGGCGGCCAGAATAATGGCATCGTAGTCGCCGGATTCGAGCTTACGGAGACGGGTATCGACATTGCCGCGGAGCGCGTGAATCTGAAGATCCGGACGAAGAGCTTTCAGTTGGGCCTGGCGGCGTAGGCTGCTCGTGCCCACATTCGCTTGTTGCGGCAGCGCTTCGATCCCGGCAAACTTGACCGAACAAAAAACGTCACGGGCATCTTCGCGGGTGGTGATCGCGGCGATTTCGAAATCGGCAGCTAGTTCAGTTGGCAGATCTTTCAAACTGTGTACGGCAAGATCAATCCGGTTTTCGCTGAGAGCTTCTTCGATTTCCTTGGTGAACATGCCCTTGGTGCCGACTTTCGCGAGCGCAACGTCGGTGATTTTGTCGCCGGTGGTCGTGATGATCTCGATCTCGACGGCGTGGCCCTGAGCGCGAAGCAAATTAGAAATGTGATCGGCTTGCCAGAGAGCCAGTTGCGAGCCGCGAGAACCAATGCGAAGGCGAGCCATTAGTCTCTTGATTTTCCTTCTGGAGAAATGGCAGGTGCAGATTTTACGTCGGCAGTTTCATGCTCTTCGTCTTGGCCCGCTTTGCCATCGTCGCTCAGGTTGAAAAGCCGGCGCACCAGATCAATGACGGTGGTGGATTCGGGCTCACGCGCCGCCGTTTTCAGGGTGCTGATGGGCGTGTGCATAATTTTATTGACGATGCCGCGAGTCAGTGCTTCGACGGCGAGTTCCTGGTCCGCAGTCATCGAGCCGAGGCGACCACGGACGCGATCAATCTCCGCCTGGCGAATCGTTTCGAGGTGGTCTTGCAAGCTGACAATCGTGGGGACTACATCCAGAGTCTGGCGGCGAGAGTGGAATTTCTCGACCTCGCTATTGACGATCGCCTCAGCTCTTTCGGCTTCGTGCTTGCGGTCGGCGACGTGGGAAGTGACCGCCTGCTGCAGGTCGTCAATGTCATAGACGAAAATGCCATCGATTTTATTCATCTCCGGATCGACGTCGCGCGGAACCGCGATATCGATGAAGAACATGGGCTGGTTGCGGCGAAGCGCCATGAGCTTTTCGCCATGTTCGGGTCGGAAAATAAATTTGGGTGATCCAGTCGAGGTAATCACGATATCGGCACGATCACAGGTTTCATAGAGACGACTGAATTCAATCGCCTGTCCGTCAAATTTGTGCGCTAAGCGGATTGCCCGGTCGTAGGTGCGGTTGGCGACAAAAATAGATGCAGCTCCGTGCGCGAGCAGATGGCGAGCGGCTAATTCGCTCATCTTCCCTGCTCCGACCAGGTAGACGCTCTTGCCATTCAGACTGCCAAAGATTTTCTTGGCCAGTTCGACGGCCACCGAGGCGATCGAAACTGAGGAAGATCCGACGGCGGTTTCGGTACGGACGCGTTTAGCGACGACAAATGCCCGAGTAAGTAATTGATCTAGCTGCGCGCGCACCGCTCCAACGGCGCGGGCGGTGGCGTAGGCTTCCTTGACCTGACCTAGAATCTGGGGCTCGCCAACAACCATGGAGTCGAGGCTGGACGCAACGCGAAAAATATGACGAACGGCTTCATCTTCACGAAATTCGTAAAGATGATTTTCAAATTCACTCAGATCAACGGCGAAATATTCGCGCATGAACGCGCGCAGATCGCCAGCTCCGTTCTTCATGTGGGCAATGAATTCCACGCGGTTGCAGGTGGAGACAATCATGCCCTCGGCAATGTCTGGATGCTCAGCCAGTTTCTTGCAAGCCTCTGGCAAGCGCGATTCGGGAATCGCCAACCGCTCCCGCACCTCAACCGGCGCAGTCTTGTGATTGACGCCGATGAGCTGAAATCTCATGACGCGACAAACCTGTGCATCGCGCTGAAGTAGTTGGCAACCCAGGCGACGATCGCCGTTGCAAATGCGGCGCTGGCAAGCATGGCAGCGCGGCGTCCACGCCATCCAGCACTGAGGCGTGTAAACACAATCAGGAGATATACGGCCCACATCAGAACGGAAAGCAAAATCTTGGGGTCGAGAAAATCAATGCGTCCGTAAGTGGCTTCGGCGACGACCAAGCCGGCGATCAGGCCGAGGGTCATGAACGGGAATCCGACCATGAGGCAGCGGTAGCCGATGTCGTCAATCACTTGCAACGCGGGGAGGCGCGAGAACATTCCACTGGAACTCTTGGACTTCAGCGCACGCTCTTGCATGAGGTAGAGAATGCTGGCGCTGAAACTAAAGAATAACGCAGCGTATCCGGCGAAGATCGTGAGGATATGTACCGCCAGCCAACCCTTCTTCACGACATCTGAAGCAAAGACGAGAGGCTGCTGGCCAGTCGCGGCCACAAAAGTCAGCAGAAAAACCAGCGGAAAAACCACGATTCCCGGGGTCGTCGTCTTGTAGACCAGATAGGCGAGCATGAAGACAACCATGATCAGGAAGGCCAGCAGCGATTCTGCGTTGTGCACTGAAGCCGAGGCGAGTTGTCCCGATTGCACGACGACTTCGGTCAGCGAAACGAGATGAAACACCATCCCTAAGTAGGAGGAGTGGAGCGCGACCTTGCTGAGGATTTCCGAGGTGCGGGTGAGCGCGACGAGGGCATAGAGCAATCCCACGGCGTAACAAACCAGCGCGACTCGCAGCCAGATTAGGGGCATCATGCTTACCAGCCGGGGAACGGCTCTCTCCCGGCATTGTGATTATAGTTTGCTGCGAGAAGAGGGCAAACTGGGGTGATTGCTCATTGCAGGATCCGGGCAACGGTCGCGTCCGTTTTGACGAGACCCTTGATAACGTCTCCGCTCATCATCCGTCTGACATCACGAGTTGCGACACGACCTGAAGTCGTGCGCTTCCAGTCGTTCTGGACCATGTTTCGCGGGTAATCCGGGACGGGGCGAGCCGCGTCTCTACCGGATATTTGTCAGTAGCCAAGAACCGACTTTGCGTCAGAGGAGAAGCGCTGGATGAGACTAATCCCAGTTGTTGCGATATTCGTTGCCATGGGCACGGGACTGGCACAGAACACTTTCCACGGCAACAACGCGCGCACCGGAGTCTACGAATCTTCCGGTCCGAAGCAGTCGGGCAGCGTGAAGTGGGCCTTCAAGGCTGGCGGAGCGATCGTCACCTCCCCGGCCGTGGTTGACGGAGTCGTGTACATCGCCGCGCTGGACGGCCATCTTTACGCGATTGACCAGGAGACGGGCAAGGAGAAGTGGAACTTTAAGTCGCGCATGCCGATCGCGTCGTCGCCGGCAGTGGCTGGCGACACACTTTACTTTGTGTCCTCGGCCGGATCGCTGGCCGCCCTCGACCTCAAGACAGGACAGCCGAAGTGGGTCTATGCCATCGAATACGAACGGAAGTTTGAAGCCAAGAATCTCCATGGTTATCCTTCCGCAGCGCAGACCATCCCCGATGCGTGGGACATATTCGTTTCATCTCCGGCTGTTGCAAATGGCAAAGTGTACTTCGGCAGCGGAGATGGCAACGTGTACGCAGTCGATGCGCAAGCGGGCACACTGTTGTGGAAGTTCCCAACGAAAGACGTTGTCCACTCCTCACCAGCCGTCGTGAATAACACGTTGTACATCGGGAGCTGGGACAGCTATCTCTACGCGATCGACGCGGATAGCGGGCGCGAAAAATGGTCTTTCAAGAGCGGTGAAGACAACACAATCCACAACCAGGTTGGGTTTCAATCCTCACCAGCCGTCGTTGACGGCACGGTGTATATCGGATGCCGCGACGCTCATGTCTATGCGATTGACGCTGCTACGGGACGCAAGAAGTGGGACTACCCGACCAGCAAATCTTGGGTGATCACTACCCCAGCGGTTCGTGACGGCATCGTATATGCCGGCACCTCGGACAGCTCGCGCTTCATGGCGCTCGATGCAAAAACTGGACGCCTGCTCTTTAATTTCAAGGCTGGCGCTTACATATTTTCTTCTCCGGCGCTTGCGGGCGATCTCGCTTACGTCGGCGATCACAATGGCCGACTCTACGCCATCGACGCCAAGACAGGGAAACTCGCGTGGGATTTCCAAACCGAAGTCTCTAAGAAAGACTCGATGAAGCTTTTGAATGCCGACGGCACACTGATTCAGGAAGCCTTTGTTCCACTCTTCGGCGATTTCGAAGACATGTATCTTGATCTTTATCGGTTTGCATCCATCGGCGCAATCGTATCCTCGCCGGTGGTAGACAAAGGCGTCGTCTATTTCGGCAGCATGGATGGCAATCTTTACGCGCTGCAGTAGGACCAGGCGACTAACGACTGCTGTTCCCCGGCGAAATCACTCTCCCGTATTCGCTTGCGCGCGCGATGCGATCGAACATGCGCCAGGCTGCGAGCGAGATTTTACTGATGGCCTCTTCTCCATCACGCTCACGATGCAGGTACGTCGTCATGACACAGAGGATGTAGGGACGCTTGTCTACGAAGATCACGCCTGAATCGTTGCGCACGCCTTCGAGCGCGCCGGGCTTGTTGGCGATCTTCAGGTCGTCGGGGAGATCGTGCGGTATCCAACTATCTTTGTGGGTGGAGAGGACTTTAAAGAAATCCGCGGTCATCTCTTTGTTCAGGATTTCCCCGCGATAAATTGCCTGGAGCAAGCTCGCCATTTCGATGGGAGTGGAAACATTTTCGCGGCCTTCGGTGGCAGCCTTCAGATCCATCATCTTTCGGCGAAGCTTGGTCTCGAGCAGGCCGCGCCCGGCGAGGAAGGTGTTCACGTTCTGCATGCCGACGCGGTCGATGAGGACGTTGGTGGCGGAGTTGTCGCTGACAGCAACCATCATCGTCGCGAGATCGCGCAGGGTTATCTGAGTGACCCCAGGCGTAAGGCCGTTCATGATGTCGCTATCCTGAACCAAATCGGCGGCGTTGACCGTGTATAGATCCGTGAGCTTTAGCGTGCCCTGCTGGGCTTGGCGGTAGAGCTCGGCGAGAACACAAATTTTAATAGAACTCGCTTGCGGGAAAACATCATTGGCATGAAGCAGGTATTTGTGGCCATCGGTGAGATCTACAATGGCCACGCCCATCACTCCGTTGAGATTGCGATCGATGCCGAGAATAGATACTTCCAGCTTGGTCCAGAGGACGCTCTGTTTTTCCGGGACAGGCACAGGGGAGGACTGAGCGAATGTGGACTGAACTCCAACCACAAGGAGGCAGAGGCAAACCAGAGTTAATCGGAAGTCGGGTATTTTCCTCTTCCACGGTTTCCGCTGTTTCCGAGAGTTTCCGGGCGCCCAGTATCGTGGCATGAATTAAATTTCCGCCTTCCGCAGACGTTTCACCGCAGTCTCCGAAGTCACGGGAGAATAATAAATCTCCTTGAAAGTGTAAGACCTTGCCTTGGACTCGATGATGGGCAGAATCTCGATATGCCAGTGGTAATCGTCGTCGAGTGTTTTCCAGTATCCGAGCGTTGCCGAAGGATGCTGGCTGTTAGGCGAGGTGTGGAGCACCAGATGAAATGCTTCGGTCACGGTGCGTATGCGTTGCAGGGTGCGCCGCAATAGCGTGGCTAGATCGGTAAGGCTGCCAACACGCGTTGAACCGGTGCGTTCGAAAGAAGACTCGTGGCTGCGCGGGATGATCCAGGTTTCGTACGGAACTCTCGGGGCATAGGGGCAGAATGCGACGTAGTCTCCGCGAGTCTCAACCATACGCAGGCCCTGACGTTCTTCCTGCGCCAGAATGTCGCAAAAGACGCAGCGCTCTTTGCTCTCAAAATATTCTCGTCCAGCACGGAGTTCATAGAGCACGCGGCGGGGAACGAATATGGTGGCGGTGAGTTGCGAAGTGGGGTGGGAGAATTCCTGTCCGGCGGCTTCGCCGTGATTCTTAAAAATGCTGACATATTTGAAACGGCTGTCGCGTTTCAAATCCTGAATACGCAGGGCCGCGAGCCGCAAGAACTGTTCGACTTCAAAGTCGCTGGCGTTCCAGATATGGCCATCGTGGCGCGGATTCTCGATCAGGACTTCGTGAGCTCCGACCGATCCCATGCGGTCGTAGAGCCCGTCACCGCGGCGGGCGGCCTCGCCTTCGATGTGGTAAAGCGCCTGCGGATGCACAACTGAACGTGCCGACCAGGTGCTGCCGTCGGCGCCAGGCATATTCGCGACGACTTGGGCGGGCTCGGCGAACGGACCGCAGAACGGACAAGCCTGGGAACGTTGAGCGGTCTCGATGACATCGTCACCGGTGATCACCCACGAACGAGTGATGGGATCTTTACGGAGTTCCATGGCAACAAGAAGAACAAAAGAATTTGTAATTTGCAATTGGTGATTTATACCCTGAAGCTATCGGGCAACTGAACCGCCGACATGGAGAGCCATTCCGGCATAGAATTGCACAATACGTAATTGCAGAATCCGACTTTAGAAATTACAAATTGCCAATCGTAGATTCAGCTATGTCCGAGCCCACGACGCCGCTGATGCGGCAATATTCCGCCATCAAGAAGGAGCATCCCAGCGCTCTGCTCTTCTTCCGGCTCGGGGATTTCTACGAACTTTTCTTCGACGACGCGGTGGTGGCGGCAGGCGAGTTGCAGATTACTTTGACATCGCGGAACAAAGAAAAAGGGATGTCCATTCCGATGTGTGGGGTTCCTTACCACGCCGCCGAGGGCTATATTGCGAAACTGATCCGGCGCGGGTTCAAAGTTGCGGTCTGCGAGCAAGTGGAAGACGCACGGCTGGCGAAGACGCTGGTGCGGCGCGAGGTGACCCGCGTCGTCACACCAGGCACCGCTGCGGATTCGTCGCTGAACGCTGAAGAGAACAACTTTCTGGCAGCGGTGGCCACGGTTGGGAATCGGGTAGGTTTTGCGGCGCTTGATCTTTCGACCGGAGAGTTTCGGGCGACCGAGTTCGCGGGCGAGCTAGCCGGACATCGTATTCAAGAAGAACTTGAACAATTGCGGCCAAAGGAAATGTTGTACGGCTCTTTTGCGCCGTTGCTTGAGCGGAATGACGGAGCGCAAATGCGGAGCTTCGCTCTGGACGGGCCCGAGGCCCGTCACCACACAAGCAAACATCTCCACACGGGGGCTCCGCCCCTCGCGCGGATTTCTGGTTCTGGTTGGGCTGAGACGCCTTTGGACGACTGGATTTTCGCTCCCGACCACGCCATTCCACTTCTGGAGAATCACTTTGGCGTACTCTCGCTCGAAGGCTTCGGCCTGGCAGGCAAGCCAGCGGCGGCTTCCGCGGCCGGGGCGATTCTGTATTACATCCGGTCGACCCAGCGCGGCACGCTTGATCATGTGGACCGCATTGGATTCTATGAGCGGCAGAATTGTCTTGTCCTCGATACGGTTACGGTGCGAAACCTGGAGTTGATCGAGCCTCTATTTGCTGGGACGGATTCAGGAGTGACTCTGTTCCGCTGCATGGATGCGACCGTGACGCCGATGGGCAAGCGGTTGCTGCGAATGTGGATGCTCCGTCCGTCTTTGGATTCGGCGGAGATCAATGGCAGATTGGATTCGGTTGAAGTGCAGGTCAAAGACACAGTGCGGCGTGAGGAGTTGCGCCGCGCTTTGGAGGGAATTCTTGATCTCGAGCGACTGCTGAGCCGGGTCACGCTAGAGACGGCAAATCCTCGGGATGTGCTGGCCCTTGCCGCATCCCTTGCGCGAATTCCCAAAGTGAGGGCGGCGTTGGCTGGCTTCCCGGCATCGCGGCTGGGTGCCCTGCTTATCGCGATCGACGACCTGGCGGATCTGCGGGAGAAGATTGACGGCACGCTGGTTCCTGAGCCTCCGCTTACTTTGAGCGATGGCGGGGTGATCGGTGCCGGTGTCGACAAAGATCTGGACGAGCTTCGCGACCTGAGCCGCAATTCGAAACAGTATTTGGCTCAAGTGGAGACGCGGGAACGCGAGCGAACGGGGATCGGGTCGCTCAAGGTAAAGTTCAATTCTATTTTTGGCTATTACATCGAGATTTCGAAGGCCAACCTGCACCTCTCGCCCGTCGACTACGAACGCAAACAGACGCTGGTGAATGCCGAGCGCTTCACCACTCCGGAACTGAAGGAGTATGAATCGAAGATTCTGGATGCTCAGGAAAAGATTGTTGAAATCGAACGGCGGCTGTTTGCCGAGTTGCGGTTTGCCATTGCGGCGGAGGCCAAGCGTATCCGACAAACCGCGCTGGCGCTGGCGGAAGTGGACGTGCTGGGCTGCCTGGCGCACATTGGGGCACTGCGAAATTACTGTCGACCCTGCTTCGATCAGGATCAAGGCACGGATGATCTTGAAATTGTCGAGGGGCGTCATCCGGTGATCGAGTTGCAGGAGCTGGCGGCAGGGAGCGAGCGCTTCGTTCCGAACGATATGTTTCTCAACTCTTCCACGCACAATATCGTGGTGCTTACCGGTCCGAACATGGGTGGCAAGAGCACCTATCTGCGGCAGGCGGCGCTGATCGTGATCATGGCGCAGATGGGGTCGTTCGTTCCGGCGCGCACGGTGCGGCTCGGAATTGTGGACCGCGTCTTTACCCGCATCGGCGCGAGCGATAACGTGGCTCGCGGTCGCTCGACGTTCATGGTCGAGATGACGGAGACGGCGGCAATTCTGCATACGGCGACGGCGCGGTCCTTGATCCTTTTAGACGAAGTGGGGCGCGGCACTTCGACCTATGACGGTCTGGCGATTGCGTGGGCCGCCGTCGAATATCTTCATGCGCGGGTGCGGGCCAAGACTTTATTTGCCACGCACTATTTTGAACTGACTGAATTGGCCGAGCAGTTGAGTGGGGTGAAGAATTATCACGTATCAGTGAAAGAGGCTGGCGGAAGCGTTGTCTTTCTGCGGCGAGTCGAACCGGGCGCGGCCGATCGAAGCTATGGAATTGAAGTCGCAAAACTGGCGGGACTGCCGAATGAAGTCGTGGTGCGGGCGCGCGAGGTGCTGGCGGAGCATGAATCATCCGAGCGTCGGCTTTCGGAGCATCTGACGCCGGGCTCATCCGCGGAGCAGGAGCGGCCGACGCAGTTGACTATTTTCACGCCACTTTCGCAGCCAGTGCTGGATAGGCTTCGCGAAGTGGATTTGAATCGGCTGACGCCGCTGGAGGCGCTAAACTTGCTGGCGGAATTGAAGAAGGAAATTTAACCGCCGAGACATGGAAGCACAAGAAATGTTGGCAGACTGTCATGTTGACAGCCCTCGCAAACCTTCCTAGACTGTGACCATGGAAGTACGTTTACAGCCCGAGAAGGAAGCACAGCTTGCCCAAATCGCGGCCCAGCGGGCTGAAAATCGATGAACTGGCCCAACAGGTTCTAAGCCGCTACCTGGAGGACGACAGCCACTTCATTGAGGCGGTAAACCTGGGGCTGGCAGCTGCGGATCGTGGAGAATTTGTGGAGCACAGCGAAGTCGGGTCCAAACTCCAGCAGATTCTGCGGCGATAATGCGTCTGCGCTGGACCACTCCGGCCGCGCAAGATCTGTACAATATTGTTCTCCACGTTCACCAGGATAATCCTGCCGCCGCGAACAAAGTGGCGCAGACCATCTACGACGGGTAGCGACAGGCTGGAAACTTTTCCTCGTCGCGGCCGCAAGGGACGGCTTGAAGGTACACGCGAACTGGTCTTCGCGGGTTTGCCTTACATTGTTGTCTATCGCATTCAAGGTCAAGATCTGGAAATTCTGCGCATCGTACCACGGCGCGCAAGACTGGCCTTGACCTCGACGGCGCAGCTCGTGCTGGAGAAGCTACGCGCAGTCGATTTTAACCGGCTGACGCCGCTGGAGGCGCTGAACTCGCTGGCGGAGTTGAAGAAGGAAACTTAACCGCGAGACGCGGAGTGCGTCGAGAAATAATCGAGCACGTTCGAGGCCGGAATATGAGGAACCAATGAGGGGACTTTTCCGCGTTGCAATGTTCGTTCTTGCTAGCGCAGCTTGGGCAACCACTCAGTCAGATTCGTCAGGGGCAAATGGGAGCACCCATTTCCGTTCCGCCCTAGCCTTTGAGCAAAGAGGCGAAATGGACAATGCGATCCATGAGTACCAAGAGGCCCTTAAACAAACTCCTAATCACGCAGACTCTCACTACAATCTAGCGCGCCTGCTCGCGGCAAAGCAAGACTACGATGGCGCAATTCTGTCAATATCGAGAAGCGATTCGGATCAAGCCCGGTGATCCTGACTTCCACAATAATCTGGGGCTGGCACTCAAGAACAAAGGTGATTTAGACGCTGCGGCAGGCGAGTATCGGGAGGCTCTCAAGCTCAACCCCGGGCAGGCAGACGCTCACTCCAATCTTGGTAACCTATTCTTTCAAAAAGAAGGACTTAAAATCTGCCATAGTCGAATATCGTGCAGCCATAAAGGCCGATCCCTCCCATGCCTCGTCGCACATGAACCTAGGAAGTGCTCTCGACGAGAGCGGAGAGACTGACGGCGCGATTGCTGAGTATAAAGAATCCATCCGTATCGAACCAAACGACGCGGAAGCACACTACAACCTAGGCATTAGCCTGGCGAAAAAGCACGATGGCCAAGGGGCTCTATCCGAACTTCGGGCCTCGGAAAAGCTCGATCCAGACTGGCCAATCCCTCATATCTGGCTAGTCACGCTGCTGATGAAATCCGATCCGCGGGGCGCATTGGAAGAATGCCGGATCGCAGACAATCTCACCCATGACCCGAAGATGCACGACTTGTGCGAGAAGCTCGGAACACAAGTAAAGTAAGAATCGAGCCATGTCATCCGAGGCCCGCCAACATTTTCGTATGCAAATCGGCCAACTCCTCATCATCGGCTTCGATGGGACCGAGATGTCTCCGCGTCTCGCTTCCCTGCTCAAGAAGATTCAGCCGGCGGGCGTGATTCTTTTTGCCCGCAACATCGTCGGAGCTGAGCAGACCCGCACTCTCCTGCGAGAATGTCAGAAGCTTGTGGCAACTCCTCTTTTCACCTGCGTGGATCTTGAAGGCGGCACGGTGGACCGCTTCCGCGACGTGATCGGTTCCGCGCCTTCTCCGGCAGAGGTATTTCGCGACGGGCAGCCGGGCGCTTTTTCGCAAGCACGGGAGCGTGATTGGCGAGAACTGCCGCGCACTTGGCTTCAACGTGGATTTCGCTCCGGTGCTCGATCTTGGCCTTGAGGCTTCGCGCTCGGTGATGAGTTCGCGGGCGGTTTCGGACGATCCCAGGCAGGTGATTGTTTATGCGCGCGAGTTTCTAGGTGGGCTACGCGACTCCGGAGTGCTGGGTTGCGGCAAACATTTCCCCGGACTGGGCGAAGGCAAGCTTGACAGCCATCACGATCTCCCTGTGATTGAGAAACCGCTCAAGAAAATGTGGGTCGAAGACCTGTTTCCTTATCGGATACTGCGCCACCAATTGCCGTTTGTCATGGTCTCGCACGCGGCTTATCCGGAGGTGACTGGCGAACGAACTCCGGCATCGCTATCGAAGCGATGGATGACCGATATTCTACGCAAGCGAATTCGGTACAACGGCTTTATCGTTTCGGACGACATGGAGATGGGAGCCGTGCTCGAATTCGCTCCCATCGAGCAGACGGTCGTCCAACATATTCGCGGCGGCGGAGACATGGTACTTGTTTGCCATAAAGAAGAAATGATCGTGCGCGCTTTCGAAGCTCTCATTCACGAAACGGAGCGTGATCGCAAGTTTGCGAGGCAGGTTGCAAAGACGGTGAAACGTGGAAGCAGCCTGCGGATGAAACTATTTGGCGGCTTACGAATGCAAAAAACGCGATCCAGAAATTCTTTGAAAACTGAGTTCCTGTCCCGTCAACTGTGGGAGTTCGGCGAAGAAATTCGGATAGAGACACTCGCCCGCTCACGAGGAAACCGCGCATGATTGTTGCGGGGGTGATGAGTGGGACTTCGGCGGATGGGATCAATGTGGCATTGGTAGAGCTGTCGGCACGCGGACAGGAGTGTCCGCGCCACACGCTCCTTGGTCATTCTGAATTTTCTTTCCCTGCTCCGGTTCGACGGGCGATTCTTGGGATGATGAATGCCGAATTAGCCTCGGTCGCGGATTTGGTTCGGCTCAACTTTCTTCTTGGCGAACTCTATGCGGAAGCGGTGGCGAAGTCCGCGCGCAAGCATCGTGTGAAGCTTGATCTGGTTGGATGCCATGGACAGACTTTGTATCACCAGGGAGTGGCCCAGCGATTTCTCGGGCGCAAATTGGCGGTGACGTGGCAAACGGGTGAAGGTGCGGTGATTGCAGCGCGGCTCGGGGTGCCGGTGGTCTCGGATTTCCGTCCTGCGGACATGGCGGCGGGCGGCAAAGGCGCTCCGCTGGTTCCTTTTCTTGATTATTTCTTCTATGGTGACCAGCGCGCCGGGCGTGTGTGCGCAAGATCGTATCGTGCAGAATATTGGCGGCATTGCGAATCTCACGGCGATTCCGGCGCGGGCGATCGCTGAAGCAAGTGCTTGCTTTTGATACCGGCCCCGGCAACATGGTGATTGATGCGGTGATGCAAGAACTCTTCGGGAAACGTTTCGACCGCGATGGACGAGTCGCGGCTTCGGGACGCGTGCTCGATGGCGTGGTTGCCGAATTGATGAAGGCACCTTTTTTTCGGCAGAAACCTCCGCGGACGGCGGGGCGCGAAGAGTTTGGCCGGGAATATGTCGGCCGCTTTCTTCAAATCTGCCGGGGCGCGGCTAAGGCCGACGTGGTAGCGACTGCGACTGCGCTGACGTCCCGCTCGATTGCAGATGCTGTGCAAGCGCTTCGTGCTGCCGCGATTTGCTACTCGTCGAGTCGAAGGCGCTCGCGCACCGGCAGATGATTGTCTCGGGCGGAGGAGCGAAGAATCCGACACTGATGTCAATGTTGCGGCGTGAGATCGCGCCCTTGGGTATCAGTCTGCATTTCTCCGACGAATTCGGCCTTCCTGCGCAAGCGAAGGAAGCGGTGGCTTTTGCTTTGCTCGCTTTTGAGACTTGGCACCGCCGGCCAAGCAACGTGCCTTCGGCGACGGGAGCGAAGCGGGCGGCGATTCTGGGGAAGATTTCGTATGCGTGAAGCTGTGCCGACGCAAGCAAAAAGCAGGTCCTTCGCTCCGCTCAGGATGACAATTTCTTTTCTATTCCTCTGTATATGGGTGCTTCCTCTTTTTTCCTGCTCGCAGGCTCCCGATCCGAGCACACTGGTGATGATTATTGAAAGCAGCCCGACGAACCTTGATCCGCGGGTTGGAGTTGATGGGCAATCGGAGCGGATTGACGAGCTTCTCTTTGACGCGCTGCTAACACGCGACGAGCATTTCAACGTGCTGCCGGGGCTGGCCGAGAGATGGGAAGTTCCCGATCCGCTGACCTATATCTTCCATTTGCACCGTGGAGTGGTTTTTCACGATGGGCGTCCGCTTACGGCTCGGGACGTTAAGTGGACTTTTGATTCCCTGCTCCAAGGCAAACTTCGCAGTACGAAGACCTCGACGTATCGATTCGTAGATCGGATCGAGACTCCCGACGAGTTCACCGTGGTTTTTCATTTGAAGGAACCTTACGCGAGCCTGCTGTGGAATCTTTCGGAGGGTGCGATTGGGATTGTGCCCGACGGCTCGCTCGACGAGGTCACGCGTAAGCCGATTGGGAGCGGTCCATTCAAGTTCGTAAGCGCCGAGCAAGATAAAGAAGTCATCGTCGAGCGCAACGACAATTACTGGGGAACCAAGACCCGCCTTGGCCGTGTGCGCTTTGCCGTGGTGCCGGATCCGACGACACGAGCACTCGAATTGCGTAAGGGCTCGGCAGATATTGCCATTAATGCCTTGACGGCGGACACGGTGATTGCGCTGGAACGGGAGCCGAATTTACGGATTGTGCGAGCGCCCGGCACGATCCTTGGCTACATGGCTTTTAACACGCGCGATCCTGTGCTACGGGACGTACGGGTGCGACAGGCCATCGCTTATGCCATCGACCGGGGTCCTCTTTTGCAATACATTTGGCGTGGCTTCGCGCAACCGGCTCAGAGCGTACTCCCTCCGCAAAGCTGGGCGTACGACGCGGATGTTGCGACTTACCCGCACAATCCAGAGAAAGCGCGCGCGATGCTGGACGCTGCCGGTTATCCTGCCCGGGATGGGATTCGCTTTCACATCGCGATGAAAACTTCGACCGAGGAGTCGACGCGGTTGCTGGCTGCGGTATTGCAGCAGCAATTAGGGGATGTGGGCATTGTGTTGGACATACGCACCTTCGAATTCGCGACATTTCTCGCGGATGTCACCCGCGGCGCCTTCCAGTTTTATTCCCTGCGTTGGATCGGGGGCAATCAAGATCCCGATATTTTCGAAACGTTTCACTCTCACCGATTTCCGCCGGACGGAAATAACCGAGGCTTTTATTCCAATCCGCACGTCGATGCCTTGATCGACCAGGCGCGCCGCGAGACCGATCAGAATGTCCGCAAGCAGATGTACGATGAAGTTCAGCTAATCCTGGCGCGGGATGAGCCGTATATAAATCTGTGGTATTTCGATAACGTGCTCGTCCACACCCAGCGCGTGGCAGACCTTACGCTGAATCCGTCGGGAAATTATGACTTCTTGAAGACTGCTGAACTCGTCAAACAGTAGGACGCAACCGCGAACCTACAGCAATTTTCAGCGTGATACTATCGAAAGTTCCGCAACACTTGAGATCTCAATCTTGAAGATTCTTTTTATCGGTGACATTTTTGGGCGTCCAGGGCGGACGATTGTAAAAGATCGCCTACCTGAATTGCGCAAGCAGCATGCCGTCGATCTTGTGATTGCTAATTGCGAAAACGCAGCCGCTGGTTTCGGAATCACGCCTTCGCTGGCCGAAGAGCTTTTCGATCTCGGTATTGACGTGATGACCACGGGAAATCATGTGTGGGACAAGCGCGAGATCGTCGAATACTTTCAGATGGCAGACGGCAATCCGCACAGTCCAGCACGCCGACTGCTGCGACCGGCGAATTTTCCGCAGAACCTGCCGGGTTGGGGAGTGTATGAAGGCAAGAAGAATGGCGTTGATTATGCCGTCGTAGATCTTCAGGGACGCGTGTTCATGGGGGCATGCGATGATCCTTTTCGCTATGCTGATCGGCTTTTGGAACAGATTCAATCCAAGATCGTCTTCGTGGATTTCCATGCCGAAGCCAGCTCTGAAAAAGTAGCCTTCGGATGGTATCTCGACGGGCGGGCGACCGCAGTTGTGGGGACGCACACTCACATCCCTACCGCGGACGAGACCATCCTACCCAAAGGCACTGCCTATATTACCGACGTCGGCATGACGGGGCCGTACGACAGCGTGATTGGGGTTAAGAAGGAAGCGGTGATCGAGAAATTTCTGAACGGGATGCCAGCGCGCTTTGAAGCTGCCAACGGCGACGTTCGGCTATGCGCTGTGGTTGTCGAATGCGACGACCAGACTGGCCGCGCCAGCCGGATGGAAAGGCTGATGCTGCGGTGACAAGCGAACGTGGGGCCAATCTCATCTGGTTACGGTAGTTCTCCACCGCAGATTTCCTTTGCAAGACACCGACGACCCGGCATTCTATAGTAGTAGTATGCGATGGCTGTGCGCAGGAATCACGTTGTTGCTTGCCAGCATGTGTCTGGCCGCGGATACTCCTACGCCCGCCGCACCATCAACCGCCGCGCCATCGGACTGCCTAAACGCGACCTGCCCCGAATACAAGAAGGACATTAAGGCGGCTCGGCACGCCTTCGCGCGGGGCGTCAAACTCGAGAAAGCGGAGAACCTTGACGAGGCTTTCTATGAGTTCGAGGAAGCGGCTCGCCTGGTCCCACAAAACACCAAGTACTTGACTGCACGAGAGATGGCGCGGCAGCAAGTGGTGATGACTCATCTCCAGAGCGGGAAAAGTGACTTGATCGAGGGCCGGAAGGTGGAAGCTGTGGCGGAGTTCCGGACGGCATTGAACCTCGATCCGCAGAACGAATTCGCTCAGCAACGGCTGCTCGACGCGACCGGGCCAGTTCCGGTACCTGTCGCGAATCCACCGCAAATGGTCGCCAGCGCTGACACGCTCACCAGCAAACCGATCAATGGGATTCACATTATCCACTACAGCGGCGATTCGCGGGGACTGCTCACGGCGGTCGCTTCAAGTTACGGGCTGACGGTGATGTTCGATGATAATTTCCCCACCCGGCACGTGCGGTTTGATTTGGATGATGCCGATTTCACAACCGCCATGCAAGCGGCTTCGATTGCCACCAAGAGTTTCAGCGTGGCTTTGGAAGACAACATTCTTTTTGCGGCGGTTGACAACGCCGAGAACCACCGTCTCTATGACCGCATGGGGCTACGGTCGTTTTACATCGGTGCTGGCACTCCCCAAGACATGCAAGACCTGATGAACTCACTGCGGACGTTGTTTGAGTTCAAGTTTGTCAGCCTCAATGCCGCATCGAGCACCATCACGTTGCGCGGACCGAAAGCGGCGCTGGACGCTGCTACTCAGTTTCTCAGCCAACTGGACAACACCCAGCCGGAAGTAATGCTCGACCTGAAAATTTTCCAGGTTAGCCACAATTATATGAGGAGCATGGGGATACACGTCCCCAGCACGTTCAATCTTTTCAACATTCCAGTGTCTGCACTCGAGGCTTTGGGAGGGCAAAACATTCAGACGCTGATCAACCAGTTGATTGCCTCGGGTAGCATAAACCAAGCTGGCAATTCAACGATCGCCGCGTTAATTGCGCAATTGCAAAGCCAGGAGAGTTCGCTTTTCAGCCAACCAGTCGCTACCTTCGGCGGCGGTCTCACATTTTTTGGCCTTAGCCTGGATCAGTTATCGGCCACCTTCAGTATGAATGCGAGTTCCGTTCGGGAACTCGATCACATAACCTTACGCGCTTCTCACACCAAGGAGGCCACGTTCAAGATGGGGTCTCGTTACCCCATCCTCAACGCGAGCTTTTCACCCATAGCGAACAGTCCGGCGATCTCGTCGGCCCTTGGGAATCAGTCCTTCCAGGCACCGTTTCCTTCCGTCAACTATGAAGACATTGGACTCACGATCAAGGCGAAACCCCAGATCCATAACAATTCAGATGTAGGTCTTGAGCTTGAAATCCAATTCCGAACCTTAGGAAGCACAAACACAAACGGAATTCCCGATATCTTGAATCGTGAGTATAAGGGCGGGATCTTGCTCAAGGAGGGCGAACCGGCGGTCGTGGCGGGAATGCTGACCGAATCCGATCAGAGAAGCCTAAGCGGTTTGCCTCTGTTCTCCAGAGTCCCAGGCCTGACCGTTCTCACATCGCAGACCACGAAACAGGAATCGGACGACGAGCTACTCATGCTGATCACTCCCTACGTGATCCGCAGTGCGGAACGCGTCGAGTCTCCGGAAATCTGGATGGGGAAATAAATCCAATCCGGATTTATTTCTCGGCTTTCTGCTGGCTCGCCTGGAAGTCCACAACCTTTTTTATCAAATCGACGGGGGCGCCGCCAGGGAAATTCCGCCCATTGATAAACAAAGCCGGCGTCGAATTCACGCCAACTGACCTTCCCAACGCGACGGAGGCCTCGACTCTGGCCTTAGTGTCGGGTTTTGCTGCGCAAGCGGCAATCTCCTCTGCATTTGCGCCCGATGCGGTGGCAATCGCTTTTAGTTTTTCGTCGATGTTCGCATCGGTAATATTGGCCTGGTCGTCAAACGTCTTCTGTATAAATTTCCAAACAGCCTCATTGGACGCTCGACCCACACAATCCACGTAATCGGCGGCCTTCTCCGCCCAGTTGTGCATTGGCAACGGAAAATTCTGGAAAACAAAACGGGCATCGGGCTCCTGCGCAAGCAGTTGTTCGATCGTGGCAGCGGCCTTCTGGCAATGCGGGCACTGCATATCGCTGAATTCAACAATCGTCACGGCAGCTTTCTCTGGGCCTCTCGCAGGGCCGGTAACGCCCTTTTCCAACTTGGCGCGGTAATCCTCGAAAGGCTTCGCGCCAAAAGGAAGGATGTCACCTGTAATTACATGCTTGCCATCGGAACTCACCAGTAACCGATTCACATTCGAACCCTGCTGGTTGGAAATTACAACCACGGCCTCCGCCAGCCCCGGCACTTCGGAAGGATGAATGTCATTTACTTTCCACGTAATCGAGGGATCGTATCCAAACATCTGGAAGAGAAACGAATTGAGCGTATCTTCGCTGGGAAGAACCGTCGTGACCTCGGTGGCCGCCGGTCTGGTCTGGAGCGAGGGTTTGGTTTGAGCGATTGCCAGACCGGAAAGCAAAATAACCGCGAGCAGTGTGCGATAGATACTTGTCATATTTTGGAATTCGATCGAAGTACGATTGTTACAAAAACGGGGGAAGTTGTCATTTCCACGCGACGCCGACATCAAGGAGTAGGCGGACTAGCCCACTGGATGCTCCCTCACGTTAGGATTCGGCCCTGGCAGCGATTGGCAATCTCCTTCCGTAGCCGAAGGCTTTCGCGGAGATCTTAATACCGGGAGCGGCTTGCTGCCGCTTATACTCACTGCGTTCCACCATGCAAATCACGCGGCGAACCAGGGCCAGGTCGAAATTATGGGCACGAGCGATCTCTTCGGCTGAGTGGGATTCTTCCACAAAGTCTTCGAGAATGGCGTCGAGCACGTCGTAGGGCGGGAGTGAATCCGAATCTTTCTGATCGGCACGCAATTCGGCGGACGGCGGCTTCTCGATCGTCGCCTGCGGAATCACCTTGCTCCGTGAGTTCACGTAAGCGCTCAGACGGTATACCAATGTCTTCGGCACATCGGAAATCACCGCCAGACCGCCGACCATGTCACCGTAGAGGGTGCAATAGCCGACGGCTAATTCACTCTTGTTGCCGGTCGAAAGCACGAGCGCTCCAAATTTGTTCGACATAGCCATCAGCATCATTCCGCGGGCGCGGGATTGGATGTTCTCCTCCGTAACACCCTGGGGCAGACCGGCAAACACCGGCGCAAGTGTCTTGCATGTCGCCTCGTAGATGTCCTGGATCGAGAGCAATTCGAAGCGAATATTCAAGTTCCTGGCCAATCCACGCGCGTCGTCAATCGAGCCTTGTGAGGAGAATGGGCCGGGCATTCCGACGCCGATGAGATTTTCAGCACCCAGCGCATCGACTGCGATTGCCGCGGTGAGTGCGGAATCTATGCCTCCACTGAGTCCGATAATAGCTCGCTCAAAACCGCATTTATGCACGTAATCGCGCGTGCCGAGAACCAATGCTTCATAGGCGCTAGCCTCTTCCCCGGCGATTTGCGGATGCATGTCTCCGCTGAGTTTCTGAGAATCAAAGTAGATCAGGTCTTCAACAAACGACTTCCCTTGTGCGATTACCTGTCCGTCTGGCGCAATCACCAAACTCGAGCCGTCGAAAACCAGGCTGTCGTTGCCTCCCACCTGGTTCACCATCACAACCGGCACCTTTTGATTTCGAGCGATTGCAGCCAGCATATCGTGACGCAATTCGCGCTTTCCCAGCCAAAACGGCGATGCGGAAATGTTGAGGACGAAGTTCCCTCCGGCGCGGACCAATTCCTCTACTGGATCGACGCCATACAGACGGCGGTTCCAGAAGCGCTTGTCGTTCCAGGCGTCCTCACAGATAGTCAACGCCATCTGATCGCCAAAAAGACTGAACAACTGCTGACTCTTGGCGGGAGCGAAGTTGCGCATCTCATCGAAGACATCGTAGGTGGGCAGCAGCATCTTCGACTGGATGAAGTCCACACGCCCTTCGCGGAGAAGAGCGGCGGAATTCATCACTTTCTTGCCTGAATCCGCGTCGGCCTGGGTCACGGTTCCACAGATCACGGCGATGCCCTGGGTCTCCGCTGCGATCCTCTCGATGCCCGCTCGACTGCGCGCCACAAATGAAGGGCGTTCAACCAGATCGTAGGGAGGGTATCCGGAGACGGCGAGTTCCGGAAAAAGGATGAGAGCAGCGCCGGCACTTCGAGCTTGAAGCGCAAACTGGATAATCTTGGCAGTGTTGCCGGAGAAATCCCCGACAGTGGGGTTGATCTGGCCCAGGGCAATCTTCACAGTCTTAGTGTAGAAGGTCTTGGCGCAGAAGGTCGAGAGCGGAAGAGGTTAAACTCCGATTGATTGAGACACCGAATCATTGGGGCGCTGAATCATTGATAACCTTCGCCCAATTGGGGCCTGGGTCATTACCGGGACCGGTCGGGGGGAGAGGAGTTCCCGACACCGGCGGTGTGTGGGAAGTATTTGCGGGATTGGAATCCGGCATTTCTTCTCCGGGCCGCCGCAAGGTCGGGGCGGTCGCGGGGTGCTCTTCCTGCTTCTTGGCGACGGTAGGTGTGCCGAGGTCGATTTCCTTTTCGACTCGCACAATCTTCTGGCCATCCACTTTCATCGTCTCGACCCGTATCACTTCGTCGCCGACAAAACGCACAAAGTCCACATCCTCGGGAGGGGTTCCGTAAATCCACTCTTCATACTCAACTTCGTCCGCGTGCTCGCGCACTTTTCGCGGCGGACGGCCCTTGGCATAGATCACCATTTCGTGGTTCATCCCTACCAACACATGGTGACTCTTGATGGCTTCTTTAATCTGGGGAGAAACGCTTTCCAGGTAGGCATCGACGGCAGACTTGGAATCGAAATCAAATACCGGACGCAATAACTCCTTCAGTTCCGGCCCGGTCATTTCCGGAACGTATTTGTCGAAGTAGAGAATCACAAAAGAACCACGGGCATTGGCGGAAGAGTCCGACGGAACAATCGGTCCACCTGCATTTGGGCCTTCAATCTCAATACGCTGATACCATTTCTGCTTCTTGACGGGGCCTCCGTTGATTTCGAAGACGATGTGGTCTTCCTTGATAATTACGTTACTGATGCGGGCACGGTCCCCTGGTTTCGCGGCCGGCCCCCAAAGCGCCATCAATCGTTGAAGCTCTTGGCCGTTAGGAGTTACGGTGCCGTTTCTGAGCTTCAATCCGGTCCTGCCCATCGGAAAGTTTGTCCGGATGTAGACCAACTCTTCGTTGAAAGCATGAACAATCTCTTCGCGCGTTTCCTTGGAAAGCCTGGGGGGCGGAGTTGTTCCGGCGAGCATTAACGAAGAAGTGAGAAGGAGGGTCAATAACACCCGAAAATGGACAAAGAAAACGTGGAAGGACCGCATGCACCACCCCGGGCCAACTCACCTATTATAACGGACGCTCAAGGGTCTGCGCGGGTAAGCCAAGGCACTAGTCTTTATCACAAGTCGAGATCACAATTTGCGATCACAATCCGAGGGCTTCTTTCACATACCGCGTAAGGACGGCGGCGAGGTCCTCGAAATGATCGGTGACCATGTTTTGATGGCTCCCCGGAACATTCTCGACTTCAAAATCAGGCGCCCAGCCAGTCCAGACTGCGGCCGGATCGCCCGGAAAGTAGGTATCGTTTACACCCTTTACGAACTTGATTTTGCCGCTGTAGGCCTTGGGTTGGTAGTGCGCCAAAGCCGTGTAGTCTTTCTGTTTGACGTACCCTGTCGTCTCTTCGAATGAGAGGCGCGGCCTGGGTGGAAGACGATTGTCGCGCCCTGAAGAGCCGGGGATATGCAACCGGCGCTTGAGTCCGGGAACAGCGTTTGAAACAACTTCGCTGACAGGTTTGTGTCCTATTTCTGAAATATGACGTCTTGCGCGTTGAGCGATAAGCCGGATTCTCTGTCCCGCCGTCAGATAGCGCGGATCGGGATAAGAATCTACCATCGCCAAAAGCCCGACGGTCTTGCCCTCTTTGGACAATCTTTGCGCCATCTCGAGTGCGACCAGGCCGCCGAACGAGTAGCCAATCAGGAGGTACGGTCCTTGAGACTGTAAATCTGGAAGCGCATCAAGATAGGACTGAGCCATATCCTCAATCCGATCGAACGGTTCTTCCATCCCGTCAACACCCTTGGCTTGAATTCCATAGATCGGATGTCCGGTTCGAATGTGGTTTGCGAGTTTTGAGAAATTTGCCAGCCCACCCAGACCGTGGGCGATCAGAATCGGTGGCCACTCTCTACCAGGCTTCACTTGGACAAACGGTGAGAATCGAGGAAGTGCTGGCTGTTCCAGCAACCGAGCCAAGGTCGCGATCGTGGGGGCATGGCAGATGGTGGCGCTTGGAAGATCCCGGCGGCACACCTGCTCGATCTCGGCAAACAGCACATCCGCCAGCTGGAGACTTCCCCCAAGACTGAAAAAGTTATCGTCCAATCCTACGGACGGCAGTTGCAAGACGCGCTGCCAAATCGGAGTCAGCGCCTCCACCATCGTGGGGACTGGCGTATGACCCAGGCCGTTTGCGAGTTTGGTATCGATAAGAGCCAAAAAAAGATCTTCCCGAGGGAGCAGTGCACGGTTCATCACCCGGCAAATTCCAGTCGCAAGCGGGCTTGTTCGGAACGAGTTTCAGGGGAGAGGATTCGACTACTTCAGCCTGACCAATGGCATGGCCCGATGTCAAGAAACTTAGGACCGTATGGAATCGGGCTTGGGTACTTCGGTAACGGTGAGCTGTACTTTAAGCACCTGAGGCAAGCTCAGCCGGGCCGCTTAGAATGGGACACAGGACGGACCAAGTGATCCCTGCACTTGGGCTGACAGGATTGCCATGTGTTGTTGAAGCTTCCTATTCCCGCTCGGATTCCGCTGCTGTACGTCATCCTTGGCGTGCTGCTGGCGATCAGTGTCGTGCCCATGTATTTTTACTCGACACAGATCGAAACTCTGAACCGGGAACGCCTAAAGACCAACGAAATGCTGCTGCAGAATACGGTGACGCGTTCGCTGGCCGACGATATTTCCCAGCACCAGGAAGCGCTGCACATGATGCTGGGGAATTTGTCCTCATCAATTCAGGTGATGCTGCTGGCAAACTCGAATGGAAACGACCTTAGTAACCAGAGACTTCTAACCCCAGAACTGAGGGCCATGCTGGAGAACTTTGTTTCCTCCTCGAATGACATTGCGTATGCCACGCTACTGAATGCGGATGGCAAAGGTGTCTCGGCCGGACGCATTGAGCCCGACGCATTTCTGCAGCGGGAACTGGAGCGAGCCTATCAAGCCGCGCGCGAAGGACGTGTCTATAGCGGAGAGCCCTTGGTGGTGGGCGGCGGGAAATCGGCGCGGACCGTCATGTTGGTCAGTTCGCCGATCACATACGACAAACGTTTTCTGGGCATGATCGGGTCGGTGGTAGATATGGATTACCTGATCCGCCGGCTACATCAAGTTAGTTTGACCGGGTTGATGCCGTACGTCGTGGACAGCCAAGGACGACTTGTGGCCGCAGCCACCGGGCAATATGCCACCGGCCAGGACATGAGCCACTTCGATATTGTCCGCAGTTTTGTGGATGAAGGCTCGAAAGCGCAGTTGGTTGCCACCCGCGAATTCGCCATTCGAAACAACAAAGAAACCACCGAAATGCTGGGAACGTACAGTCCGGTGAGTTCGCTCGATTGGGCGGTCGTCGTACAAAAACCGCGCGAAGAAGCGTACCGCGGAATCTACGAAATGCAACGCACGGGCCGCTTGCTGGCATTGCTGGCGGTATTTCTCAGTGTCGGGTTGAGTATCCTGTCAGCGCGGCGGATCACCAGTCCCCTGCAAGTGCTGGCACAATCCAGTCGGGCCATCGCGCGCGGCGATTTCTCCCAGCGAGTGCATGTTAAAACGCGTACCGAGATCGGCGAACTGGCGACAACGTTCAACACGATGTCGGAGGAGTTGGAACAGTTCGTTGAAGACCTGAAACGCGCCGCCGAGGAAAACAAGGCGCTGTTCATGGGGTCGATCCAGATGCTCGCTGGCGCAGTCGACGAAAAAGATCCGTACACACGCGGCCACTCCGACAGGGTAACGAAATACTCGTTGATGATCGCGAAAGAGATGGGATTGGATGCGGCATTTCTGGAGATACTCCGGATCTCGGCTCAACTACATGACGTTGGCAAGATTGGTATTGAAGATCGTATCCTGAAAAAACCGGGCGCGCTGACGCCGGAAGAATTTGAAATCATGAAGACACACACCACCAAGGGCGCAAATATTCTGCGTCCGGTGCCGCAGTTGAGCGAGATGCTGCCGGGCATCGAACTGCATCACGAAGCGCTTAATGGCCGCGGATATCCCTATGGATTAAAGGGCGACGATATCCCGTTGCTGGCGCGCGTGATCGCCGTAGCGGATACCTTTGACGCGCTGACCACGAATCGTCCTTATCAGCAGGCTCATGATCCGATCGATGCGCTCCGCATCATTGAGAATCTTTCGGGGCAGCGGCTCGATCCCAAGGCCGTTACGGCGCTGATGGCGGTGTTTTACCGTGGAGAAATCCGAATCCAGAAAACGCCCGCGCTTGCGATGGCAGCGGAAGTTTCCGCACCTGCCCGAACCCAGCATACCGCCGCCGATCCGCTTATCATCGAAACCACGCGCACTTAAGCTGCGACGCGGCAAGTCTGGCTTCCCTTCCCGCCTATATAATCGGTCTCGGATACCTCATGATTCAAACTCTTTTTGGCAGCCTGGACGAAGAACAGAAACCAAGTTTTATTGAGCGCATGAAAGAGGCCGTCTCGCGAACCCGCGAGAATCTGGCGGAGCGCATTGAAGATGTCGTATCGATTGGCAAGGAAATTGACCGCTCCACGCTGGACGACCTGGAAGCCACGCTGATTGGTGCCGACCTCGGTACGACGACGACTCATGAAGTATTGGGGAAGCTGCGCGAGAAAGCGGACAGGAAGCAAATCAGGGATGTAAATGAACTCAAGCGGCTGCTGAAAGATGAGTTACTGGCTATTCTCACGTCGACCAGCGCTCGGCCATTGGCCAAGGTGGACGGACCACCGGAAGTCATTATGGTAGTGGGCGTGAACGGCGCAGGAAAAACAACGACCATCGGAAAGTTGGCACAGGTATTTCGGGCCCAAGGAAAGACTGTACTGATGTGTGCTGCCGACACGTTCCGCGCCGCGGCGATCGAGCAACTTGCTATTTGGGGACAACGGACAGGAACGGAAGTCATTAAGACGAAAGCCGGGGGTGATCCATCGGCGGTGCTCTTCGATGCGCTGCAAGCAGCAGTCGCGCGCAAGACCGATTACGTGATCGTCGATACCGCCGGCCGGCTGCACACGAAACAAAACTTGATGCTTGAGCTCGAAAAAATGACACGTACGGCACAGCGCATCGTGCCCGGCGCACCGCATGAGACTTTGCTCGTGATGGACGCAACCACCGGTCAGAACGGATTGCAGCAGGCGCGGCAGTTCACGCAATCGTCCGGAGTCACTGGGATTGTACTGACCAAGCTTGATGGCACGGCCAAGGGTGGCGTGGTCGTCGCAATTTCACGGGAGTTGGGGCTGCCGGTGCGGTTTGTGGGTGTGGGCGAGAAGGCTGGAGACCTGCTGCCTTTTGACCCCAAGGACTTTGTGGATTCGCTATTTGCTTGAGTTCACACTTGGCTCTTAGCTGATCTCAAGATCTAAGAGCCTTTCTTAATGACAATCGACGAACAGCACATGCAGCGGGCGCTGCGCTTGGCGCAGGCGGGCGTCGGCCTAGTATCTCCCAATCCGGCCGTGGGCGCCGTCATTGTGGACGCGTCGGGCGTCGAAGTTGGGGCTGGGACGCACACCTACGATGGCGTGAAACACGCTGAGGTGCTCGCACTGGAGCAGGCGAGCGCCGTAGCACCCAGAGGAACTCTCTACCTGAATTTAGAGCCGTGCTCCCATCAGGGACGGACCGGACCTTGTGTCGACGCCGTCATCACGGCGGGAGTCAGCCGCGTGGTTTGCTCGATGCAAGATCCTAATCCGAAAGTGGCGGGACAAGGCTTTGCGAAGCTCCGCGAAGCTGGAGTCAAAGTAGAAGTCGGCTTGTGCGAGGCAGAAGCCAAGAAGCTAAATGAAAGTTTTGCCAAGTACATTCTGCACGGGACTCCGCTGGTCACACTGAAGTCGGCTATAAGCCTCGACGGCAAAATTGCCGCAGCTAGAGAACCTGACACCGACAGTGCCTCGACCACTTCCGCGTCGAAGCAGCACGAGTGGATCACGGGCGTCTCCGCGCGCGCGCATGTGCAGCAACTGCGGCATAAGAATGATGCAATTCTGGTGGGATTAGGGACGGTGATGGCCGACGATCCTCTATTGACCGACAGGAGCGGGCTGTCTAGGCGGCGGAAACTGATGCGTGTAATCCTCGATTCGCATCTGCGCATCCCGCTTAGGTCGCGGGTGATCCAGACGGCTTCGAATGATGTCCTGGTGCTGTATTCCTCCGCTGAGGAACAGGACAGACAAGCGCTAGAGGATAAGGGGATTCGCGTGCAACAAATGGTGCCAACTGCAGACGGACGGCCAGACTTCACAGCGATCGTCCGGAGCCTGGGGGAATTGGAAATCACTAGCCTTCTTATCGAGGGCGGATCGCTGGTGAACGGGACGGCCTTGGCGTCAGGCGTGGTAGATAAGATGTTCCTGTACTACGCGCCGAAGATTCTTGGCGAGAGCGCAGTTCCCTTCATTGCTGGTGAAACTTTACACGGATCGGCACTGTGCTTGCAGCGGTTCGAGCTCCACCGCTTCGGTGACGATTTTGCCGTGGAGGGTTATTTGCGGGACCCATACTCGTTATAAGCACGCGAATAGTGGAGTGAAGGTCGTCTCGCCCGTCTCTTTCTGTGGTGGCCGGGCGGGGACGCCCGGCACTCCACTGAAAATCAGAATATTTTTGAGGCACAAAATCTCATGTTTACTGGAATCATCGAGGAAGTGGGCAAAGTCGCAAAGATTGAGCAGCGCGGCGAGAATCGTCGAGTCACGATTGAGGCCGCGAGCATTCCACCACAATTGCGAACAGGCGACAGCGTTGCGGTCAGCGGTGTTTGCCTAACGGCAATCGACATCAAGCCACACTCATTTTCCGCGGATCTTGCGCCAGAGACCTGGGAGCGAACTTCGTTCTCGCTTATCCACGAGGGCACACTGGTGAACCTGGAGCTGCCGATGAAGGCAGACGGACGCTTCGGTGGCCACATCGTTCAGGGGCACGTTGATGGCGTTGGTAAGCTGATCGGATTGGAAAAGATCGCGGATTCAGAGAATTGGTGGCTGCGTATTGAAATTCCCTCGGAGGCCGAGAGGTACACCGTGTTTAAAGGTTCGATCACGATTGAGGGCATTAGTCTTACCGTCGCCAAGCTCGAGCGGGATCGCGCTGGAGTCATCTGTACGGCTGCAATTATTCCTCATACGGTCGAGATGACGAATCTCGGATCGCTAAAACCGGGAGACCTTGTAAATCTGGAAGCCGACCTGATTGCGAAGTATGTGGAGAAGATGATGAAACCCGCATCGGGTTCGATTACCGTTCAAGAATTAGTCGCTCAGGGCTTCTAGTGGGCTTTCTAGTGGTCTATGGACATCTCGTTCTAGACTTCCAGCTAGGCTTCCAGTTTTAACTCATCCAGTTCCAGGAACTCGTGGATGATGGGCTCGTTCGATTTCTCCATATCCTTATAGGGACCGAAGAAGATGGCGCGGCCTTCGTACAGAAAGACGAGACGGTCGGCTAGTTTCTTGGCCAGACGCATGTCGTGCGTGACTACGACGGACGTCAGATGCAATTGCAGTTTAAGTCTGGCGATGAGATCGCCGAGCAGATTTCCCATCATCGGGTCGACCATGGTGGTGGGCTCATCGTAGAGCACGCATTCCGGCTGGGCGGAGAGTGCTCGTGCGATGGCGACGGAACGTTTCATGCCCGTCGAAAGGTCCGAAGGCAGCAACTCGCGCATCTCTTTGACTCCGACCATTTCGAGAAGGCCATCGACGACCTGGAAGATCTGTTCCTCCGACAGTTCTTTTTTTTCTCGCAGAGGAAAGGCCACATTTTCCCCAACCGTCAGGGAGTCGAACAGGGCGCCATTCTGAAAGACCATGGTGACCTTCTTACGGATTTCTTCCATTTGCAATTCGCTGTAGTCGGTAATGTCCTGCCCAGCCACAATAACCCGGCCCGAATCCGGCTTTAAAAACCCCATGATGCTGTGAAGGGACACGGATTTTCCTACGCCGCTGCGACCGAGAATACACACCATTTCTCCGGGTAAAACGTCGAAGCTGACATTCTGGAGAATGACCCGGTCTCCAAAAGCCTTGGAGACATCTTTGAACTCAATGTAGGGAGCTAGTGTGTTCGCCGCAGCCATGAGTATCAGGATGGCATGAGATGGCCATGCGGCTCAAGCGCCTTCGGCTGCCAGACGGTCTTGCGGGGTATTTACATTGAAGAAGCTTCGCTCAGAAAAACCTGCTGCTACAAGTTCCCTCTCTTCAATCGCCTGGACAGAAACCGCGGAAAATACCGCGTCAATCTTGTATATTCCCGCTCGCAAAGAGTCCTCGGCAGCCGCGGAAAAGTCGCGGCGATAGACGGCACAGAGCGGCTGAAGGCCCGTGCTGACACGAGGCACCGTGATCACGGCATCGTTGGCTTCGGCGGATGCGAATAGAAATTCCAGGAGTTTCTCAGAGACAAACGGCATATCCACAGCCATCATCAGGTTCAACTCGGCAGTCGAATGGACGAGTGCTGCATGAATACCGCCCAAGGGACCACACTCGGGAAAAATGTCGGCCACGACCGGCAAATTCTTGGCCAATCCGTATTTTGCAAACCTGTCAGGATCGCCGACAAGCGTTACTCTGTTGCAGACCGGAGTCATCACGGTAAGAGCACGATCCAGCAATGTTTGGCCGCCAAACTGCATCAAGGCCTTATCTGTGCCCATGCGGGAGCTCTTACCTCCTGCCAAGAGGAAGCCTGCCCGCGGCACTTGCGCTCGCGTCATGTCGAAAGCATAAATCCTGGCCATGCTGCCCGAAAGTAACCTATTCAGAACAGGGCCGGGAGACGGAAGATAGATGCTGCTCGATTGGTAGGCACACGCTCGCCATCATGCCCCAAAACCTCATGGATGTTCTGAAGTTAGGACGTTGTTCGCACGAATTCTCATGGCCGCGCCGCGCCGCGACCGGAGAGTACTATCAGGTTTGCATGGTATGCGCGACCGCTTACCAGTACGATTGGAAGACCATGCGTCGAGGAAACCGGGTTAACAAGCCGGAAGCGGAGAACACGATTGAACTGCCACGCGCAGCTCAAAAGCAACCGACATGGATGCCCCGCGCCCGGCGAATGCGATCGAAAATCGCGGTTCGATACCGCGCGAAGACTTCCGGCGCCTGGCACGAAGGCATGATTCAGAACATCAGCCAGTCTGGCATTCTGTTTCACGGTCCGCAGCAACTGCCCGACGATGCGATGGTAGAAATGATCTTCGAGATGCCGGAGGAGATTTCCGGCCAGAAGGACAGCACTGTAGTCTGCCAGGGAAAGCTGATTCGGATCAAAGGCGCCGTTACCGATGCCGACGATGCATTCGTGATGGCGGCTTCCATTCTCGATTACAAGTTTCTTCACAAGGACTAGCTTTCTCGCCGACGCGGCCCCATTTAGAATCTCGTAAATCTCTTATGACTGAGGCGGTTGTCGTACGCCTTTGCTGCTGCTAAAGTTCTCTGGAATATTTCTGAACGCAGGAGTAGCCTTCCTTTCGCTTGAACCACAGGAACCGGCAGCAACTGGAGAGATGAGGAGAATTCAAGCCCGCCTGATGAATTGGATCGCGCGGAACCGACGCTCGGTGCTGGTGCAATATGCCGGAGCCGTGCTCGCAGTGTGGGTAGCGCTCGGCTGCTGGACTCTTTCCGGTGTTCTGCACCGCCATCTGTTTCTACTCTTGCTCGCGGCCGTCCTCTTCTCCGCCCGTTTTTTTGGATTTGGCCCGGCAGTCTTCTGCTCCCTGCTTTCGACCGCGTGCCTGGATTTCTTTGCGGTTCCACCCTACTTCAGTTTCGGTATCTCTTCAGGTGCGGACGTGGAGCGCTTGACGGCCTTCCTAGCCATTTCCATGCTCGCTGGCAGCATGGCGCGACAGAAAACTTTGGCGGATTCGCGGGCGGACCGCTCGACTCGCGAAATGGCTGCGATTGTGGAAAATTCCTGCGACGCCATCTACAGCTCTCGACTGGACGGCACCATCACCAGCTGGAATCGCGCCGCCGAACATCTTTATGGCTATACGGCGGAGGAGGCGATCGGATTGCCAGTTGACCGATTGGCGCCGCCGGAGCGTAGCGACGAGGTCGTACGTAACCGCGAAATACTGAATAGCGGCGGCCACGTGGCTTCCCACCGTACCGAGCGCATGCGCAAAGACGGTACACGCTGTCCGATACTGCTTTCGGTGTCGCCTCTGCGAAATGCGCGTGGCGAAACGGTGGGAACATCGGTGATTGCTCGCGACATCACGGCCGAGAAGCAGTCCGAGGAAGCCGTACGCCGCAGCGAAAAGCTAGCCACTACGGGACGGCTCGCCGCTTCGATCGCGCACGAGATTAACAATCCCTTAGAAGCAGTGCTCAATCTGCTTTACCTGGCGCGTCATGACTCCAGCCGTGCTGGAGAATATCTGACGCTGGCCGAGCAGGAAGTGAGCCGTGTCGCACGGCTGGCAAACCAAACCTTGGGATTTGTTCGGGATACTAATTTACCGACCGCTACGGATCCCTCCGCCATCATGGACGAGATTCTGCAGTTATATTCACGCAAACTTCAGGGACGAAAGATCCGCGTAATGCGGCGCTATCGCGGCTCCTGCCGTGTTCGTGGATATCCAGGCGAGTTGCGGCAGTTGCTGTCGAATCTTCTGGTCAACGCAGTTGATGCGATGGAGAACGGCGGTTCTCTCCAGGTTCGAGTTGCGATGGCTCACGACTGGTCAAGCGGCAGGGATGGTGTTCGCATTATCGTGGCGGATAATGGTAGCGGCATTCCCCTGGCCAACCAGCGCAAAATCTTCGAGCCCTTTTACACGACGAAGAAAGACACCGGTACCGGGATGGGATTGTGGGTTTCCAGAGGCATCGTGCAAAACCACGGAGGATCGATCCGCGTGCGGAGCCGGGCAGAGGGCCATGTCACGGGAACCGTGTTCTCGATCTTCTTGCCACAACAGGAAGAAATCAGCCGGGTAGCTTAGACAGCATTTCCCTTTTACCGACAATCACTTGCAGGCAACAGAGGGACAATGACTTTCGTGCTTAGAAGCCCTCGCCGCAGCCGCATATAATCATCACAAGTCCAATCAGACTTAGCACTTAGCCAACGTGGAAACCTTTCTTAGAGCCGCGATCTTCGCTTATGGGCTGTGCTTTGGCAGCTTTCTGAACGTGTGTATTTATCGACTGCCACGCGGCAAGTCGGTGGTGAAGCCACGTTCGGCCTGTCCGAACTGCGGAGACATGATCCCCCTGTACCACAACCTTCCCGTCATTAGCTGGCTGATTCTTGGCGGGAAATGCCGCTCGTGCCGGCAAACGATATCGCCGCGTTACCTGGTGATCGAACTGCTTACCGGCGTGCTTTTTCTCAGCTGTTACATGCATCTTGGTTTCACGTTGGCAGCGTTGAAATGCGCTGTACTCGGCTATCTGCTGTTGGGGCTGGTTTTCACGGATGCGGAAACCAAACTGCTTCCCGACGCTATGACTTTGACGGGACTGGCTCTCGGGATCCTGTTCAGCCTGGTGGTTCCGGTAAACGATTTGGCTTCGCGGATCATGCCAGGGCTAGTATCTGCCGCGCAGCGGGGTGAGATTTCCTGGCGGTTGTGGTCGCTGTCGGATTCGCTGTTGGGAGCAGCCGTTGGCGCCTCGTTTCTTTATGGGGCAGCCGCTATTTATCTGCGAGCCCGCGGAGTCGAAGGGATGGGGTTTGGCGATGTCAAGCTGATGGCGTTTATCGGCGCATTTCTGGGAACCAAGCTTACCGTGTTAACCATTTTTGCAGCATCGCTAACCGGATCTCTATTTGGATTGAGTACGATTTTCGCGATCTGGATCAAACGCGTCCGCCGGATTCGGTCCCGTAACTCTTCTTCACGCATTCCATCGCATATTTCTTCGGCTGATGCCGGGCGGCGTGCCTGGCAGTCGGCACGATTGGCGCTCCGGTATTACGAGATGCCGTTTGGTGTATTTCTCGGGAGCATGGCACTGTTCTCGTTTCTGTTTGGCGATCGTCTTCTGCACTGGTATTGGAGGACGCTGTGAACTTCCTGATGAATCCGATGCTTCTCCGCATGGGCCTGCTTTTGTTCGCAGCCATCGGGGCGTTCGGGTTCGCCCTCCTGGCCATGCGCAGCCTGCGAAAACACCTGGTAACGGAACCAGAGTCGCTGGATCACGCACCATTGACGACCGAGGGATTGCCGGTGCATGCCTATCACGCCGTCATCCAACAATTGAAGCAGCAAAAACATGAGCTGACGACTCAACAACTTTTGGACCGAAGGAAGGCAAAGGCCTCTGACACGCTTAGCTCGACCATCCTCGCGAACCTTTCCTGCGGTGTCCTGTTCGTGAATACCAATGGCCTGGTGAGGCAAGCCAATGCCGCGGCACGAGATCTTCTAGGATTCGCCTCGCCAGTGGGATTGCATTATTCCGATCTCTTCCGCACGGCGACGTTGCGTCCACAAAGCAATAATCCGGGTTCAGGTTTGTCTGCGCAATCGACCGTAGATCTTGCTCTAGCTCCGGCCCTGGCCGGAAAATCCCCAGTGCGCGGCCTGGTTATGACCTATTTCTCGCGGGACGGAGAAAACCATGTGCTCGAAGTAACAGCCTCTCCGGTTCTGGCGGAAGATGCCAGCTTCATGGGCACGACGCTTGTGGTCACCGACAGGACGGATATTGAGCGGATCCGGCACGAGCAAAGAATACATCAGGAACTTTCCTCTGAGCTTACGCTCGGGCTACGCAACTCTCTGACCACGATCGCGGAATACGCGCAACAACTCGCGTTTAGCCACGACCCGGAACGAGGACGCCAGTTCGCAGAGGGTATCTCCGAGGAAATCGCACAGTTGGACCGGACGATTGTCACCGCTATCGGCAGTCTTCCCAGAGAAACACAGATGGCTACTACCAGTTCTTAGCATTTTTGACATTTGCGAATTGCAGGTAGCAATCAGAATCACGGGCTTGAAAGGATGATTAATATGACGCACATCAAGGCTATGGCAATGGCGACTCTACTTCTGTTCGGGGTCAGCGGAGCCAATGCTCAATCACTCGGTGATTACGCACGGTCGGTTCGAAAGAACAAGCCCGACAACACTTCCGCCAGCCGCCATTTCGATAACGACAATCTCCCTGTTAACGACACTTTGAGTGTAGTTGGGCCGGCGTCCTCGAACGATGCGAACGCTGGTCAAACCGGGAATTCTGGTTCGGCTCAAGCCGCGAAGCCAGCGGACCTCGACCCAGCTGCCGCTGCTGCCGAACGACAGAAGATGGCGGACGACTGGAAGCAGAAGATTGACAAGCAGAAAGCAAAAATCGATGCGCTGAACCATGAACTCGATCTCGATCAGCGTGAATATCGCCTGCGTGCGGCGACTTATTACGCCGATGCCGGCGCTCGTCTGCGCGATCCCGGCAAATGGGATAAGGACGAAGCACAGTACAAGAGCGATATTGAAGGAAAGCAGAAAGCGATCGACGCCGCTAAGCAGGAACTAGACGATATACAGGAACAGGCGCGCAAGGCAGGACTTACGGAGAAGGAAAGAAGCGCCGACAATAGCAACAATAAAGACAACAAATAACGGCGACTGGTCTAACAGTCGACTGGTCTAACCGCAAATGATCTGACCGCAAATGATCGTTTCGGACTTCTTGCCGGTTCGGGAGTGTCAGCCTCACCCAATGCGCTCACGAATCTGCCGCGCGTGATGTCTCCCGTGAACCCAGTGGAACTTGCGCCACTGGTTGGCGGTTAAGGGCCCCAGAAATGGGTGATCCATTAGTTTCGTGCGAACGCCGAACTTGCGTTCGCAATCGTCCAACCCCGAAATCATCCTCTGCAACTCAGCCGCAATAGCCGGTCGCACTTCTTCTGCGGGCATCCCCTGCGGAATGGCTCGTTCCGGGGCTTTGCGACCTGCGGGGATATGCCCGAGATTCACCACCATCAGAGTGGCAAAACGATCTTTCAACGTCGCGCGCGTAGCTGAAGGAACACCTTGCTCCAGGCATTTCGCGATCCCACGATTGGTGTGCTTGTAGGTCAGGAAAAGGTGCTCAAGAATCTGGGCGGCACTCCATTTTGCCCCAAGGGCGAGCGTCATGCCGGCATCGCCCGCGCCCGCGGTTGCATCTTCAAGCTCCAGCCGCAAACGTTCGAGATAGGAATTCATGAACTCAGTTGAGTACGTTTGAGTGCCATGTTTGAGTACAATGGTCGACGAAACGAAAACCAAAATTCCTGCAAAACATGACCGGACATTGTCGATGAAAAAGTCAGTGATCGCAATTCTAGCAGCCGGATTGATGACGGGATGCTCTTCAGAACCATCCAAGCCCGCGACGGCGGAGACATCTCAGCCTAAGGCGCCGGAGGTAATCACCGGCAGCGGCGCATTCTTCAAGTGTTACATCGCCGCCCGGCTCTGGGCTCCCGACGCGCAGCCTTATCGCGTGGAGTCGGAAGGCACAGCGGACACGAAAGGCCGGGATGGCAAGTGGGGAGAGTGGCGCGCTGGATTTGCCTCGTCATCTCTGCACTCCACCAAGTCTTACACCTGGGCTAGCGGCGATATTTCTCACGGTGTCGACGACAGCTACAGCCCAACGAATTCCAGCACTCAGATTTTCAATGTCCAGTTTCTAAAAGTGGATACGGATAAGGCGTTTGCGGTTGCGCAGGAGCACGGCGGGGACAAGTTGCTGGAGAAGGAGCCCGACACTCCTGTTCTTTATGTACTGGACTGGAACCGGCAGACAAATGAACTGCTCTGGCATGTTATCTATGGGGCTGATCGCGAGACGGCCAAGCTGAGGGTAGCGGTGAACGCATCCAATGGCGAGTTTTCGCGGGTGGAGAAGTAAAGATAGCCTAGGGTTGACACAGGCCCTTTCGCGCTTTTCTACTGGGCTTTTGCGAGCCGCGCCAACGAGGCGTGGGCATCTTTGGCAAACGGACCTTCCGGTAAAATCTTCAGGTACTGCTCGAAGTATTTCTTCGCCTCGACTTTATTCCCGAGCTTTTCCTGGCACACCGCAAGACGAGAGATGGCAACGGCATCGCCATCCTTGTATAAAAGAGCCTCTTTGTAGCGGTCGAGAGCGGCTTTGTAGTTCTTTCTCTTGAAGTAAAAATCGCCGACCTCAATATCCTTCAGTGCCTTCAGCGGATTCCACGGATGAAACTCTTGAATTCCGGAGCTATCCGGGCTATTCGTGAGATCGAGGTCCGCTACGGCATCTTCGCTGCCAGGATGGTTTTTGGCATCGTCCTTGGGCGGGCTGATATCGATTCGAGTGTCGCGACTGGAACTGGCCCCTGTATCGCCGATATGAGTCGGAACCGGCTCTGATGCAGCCGCATGAGGCGAATCCTGAGCCAGCAGAGTACCCACCAGCACCGCCCAGAAGATGATCATGAAACGAGTGATCACCCTCCCATTATATCGCCCGGAAAAAGATCAGGCCATCCACTTTGGGATGGCCTGGTTTTATACAATCCTCCGGGGAGGAGGGGAAGAACCTAAATTCTACAAAGATGGCGGAGTCGCGGCTGCCGTCGGAGTTGTTGTCGCTGGTGCTGGGTTCGTTCCGGCCGTGGTATTCGTCATCAAGCGAATGTCCACGCGGCGATTCTTGGCCCGGCCGTCGGCGGTCTTGTTCGTCTCGACAGGCTTATCCTTGCCTAACCCGATCAGATAAATTTTGTAAGCTGGGACGCTCTTCTCCGCCGCCAGATATTGAATCACGGAATTTGCCCGGCGCTGGCTGAGTTCATAGTTGTAGTCTGCGCTGCCCACTGAGTCCGTCGCACCCTCGACTGTAATGATGTAGCCCTTGGTGGTGGCCACACTGGCGGCCAACTGGTCGATGGCGTCCTTCGCTTCTTGCGTCAGATTATCGCGGTTAAAACCGAAGTGCACCGCGGTTTCCACGACCGGGCGATAGTTGTCAAGGTTGACGACAGCATTGGTCAAAGCATCCACACGCTGGGTGGCGCCGTTTGCCGACAGCTGAGCCTTGTCGGCCTCGCTGCCAGCGGCCAAAGCCTTCTGGTCAACTTCTGCAGCCTTAGCCTGGACAGCCTGAATTCCGGCTTGGGCGCGCTGATCGACGTCCTTGATGTCTTTCGAATTCTTCGCGTTCAGGTCGTCGAGTTCATTGGTCTTGTTAATAAGCGGCGTGGTCTGCTGACGCACGTAGGTCTTGGTGGTACATCCGACGGATGCGACGAGTGTTGCTGCCAGCATTAGGGTCAACGAAGTACGATTCATGAGTGGGGGGCTCCTTGCCCAAATATTGCTCTCTTCTAAACTTTTGTATCTCCCCGGTTCCGGCCAAAAGTCCTTGAACTGGGTCTACTTTAAGGTAAAGCACGGCAGATGCCATTTCACAATCAAGAAAAAACCCGATAACTCTTTTAATATCAACAGATTTAATATCGACTGTGGGAAACCTGCCTACCCGATATCCACGCAATCACGATACAAACCATAAAAAATTTATACTGTTTCACTTCCTGGCTCGAATTATAGACGAAGGAAACTGGCTGTATGGTTGACTAAAGATGTGCCCCGCCTGGCCTTGTTAGCAGACCGTGGCGACTTACTTCACATTACAGGCGGGACATCGATCCCCATAGTTTTGAGCACACGAATGAGTTCGCGGCGCACCACAAATACAGTTACCAGCAGGAAATTCTTCCTGTCCGCGTCGGTCTCGCTCAAGATGGGGTAGCGATGATAGAAAGTGTTGAAAAGCTGCCCCAGTTGGAAGGCATGCTTGGCGAGATATGCCGGTTCCGTCGTAGCGATGCATTGGCGAACGATTTGAGATGTTTTCGCCGCCGCGAGCCAAAGCTCCCAGATATCGTTGCCGGATTCGCCATCGAGGTGCTTGGCTAAGTCCGTCCCAGAAACGACGCTCGTCTCGCCTTGGCCGAAGGTCTCCGGATCCAACCCGCCTTTTCGAAAAATGTTAGTCGCGCGTACCACTGCATATTGGACATAGGGTCCGGTCTCGCCTTCGAAACTGAGCGCTTCGTTGAAGTCGAAGGCGATTACTGAAGGCTTGGTGAACTTAAGCATGAAGAACCGCAACGCCCCGATAGCTACTTGTGTCGCTATACCGGAGCGCTCGTCTTCGCTCAACTCGGGATGACGCGAGTTAACTTCTTTACCAGCCGCGGCGATGAGCGCGTCGAGGAGATCGTCCGCTTTGACGCCAAAGCCTTTGCGACCCGAAACCTCGATCCACGAGCGGGCTTTATCTTCTTCGCTAAGCGTGTAGCCGAGTTCAGCGGCGCAACGCGGGGTGAGCGCGACCATCTCGTAGGAGAAGTGGGTGTAGCGATCGGCAGCTTCGTCGTGGCCGAGTCCTCGCAGAGCTTCGATCACCGTATTCTGCGGCTCGGACTGGCGGGCATCGATAACGTTGTAAATCTCGGCTACATCGCCGAAGTGAGGATGGTCTTTTTCGCCATTCGTTGTTGAAATCCAGCACTCATGCTCATTCGGATAACGAAAGAACTTCCTGTATCCGAAATCACGGCCAAGCAGACCGAACTTCCACATGTGATAGGCGATGTCTTTACCGACGTAGCCGACCGTGCCGTTGGAGCGGACGATGACTTTCTGGTCTTCTTCAGAGATCGTGTCCGGCTTCAGAAGGCTCCGCAGTCTCGGACTTCGTTCCGGCGCGTCGCATTACCCAGCAACCTTTATTCTTGCCCTCGTTTTCGTAGGTGAGGACATTTGCTTCCTTCAATTTGGTAAACGCGGCATCCCAGAAATGCAGGCGCAGAATTTCGCTCTCGCGCGGTAGGAAGTCGTATTCAATGTCGAGCCGGTCCATGGTTTCGAGATGGCGCTTGAGGACGGCGATGGAAATCAAGTCCGCAATTGCGGCCGTCTCGTTATTTCCTTCTTCAAGGGCACGCAGCGTCGCGGCTCGGGCCTGCAAGTTCGCCTTATCCGCTTCGTACCACTGTGAAACGCGGGCGTAGAGATCCCAGCAGACGTAATCGAATCGCGGGCCGGCAGCGAGCGCTTCGATCTGAGCCTGCGACTTCTTCTCGATATGCAGGAATCCAACGACGACGTCGGCGACCTGCACTCCAGTGTTGTCGATATAGTTCTGGACGTCCACTTCCCTGCCCGCAAAACGCAGTAGACGGACAAATGTGTCTCCGAGAATGGCGTTGCGCAGGTGTCCGATATGCGCCGCCTTGTTGGGATTAATGCTGGTGTGCTCGACCAACACTTTGCCGGCGGGAACATCCTGCGATGGCGATTGGTCCGCTGCGAGCGCCGTCGCCAACTCAGCGCGATTCACGCGAGCGTTGATGTATCCGGCGCCAGCGACCTCGAATCTCTCGAAGCCAGGGACATCTCCCATCCCGGCGACAATCTCCTCGGCGATCTTGCGAGGAGCCTTGCGCAGCTTCTTTGCGAGTTCGAAAGCGAGTGGCAGCGCGTATTCGCCGAATTCGATTTTCGGCGGCTGCTCGACCACGATGTTCGCCGCTTCCAAGGTCGTAAGTACGGCGCAGAAACTCGAGCAGATATTCGACCAGTCGGAGTTCCAGATATCGATACAAGGGCGCCCTCTCGAACCTATTGCTATCCTATTGAAGGAGAAGAGTGATTCTAACAAACTCGCTGCGAACCACACGTTTGACTGAGCGGAGAGCGTTACCTATGATGGAACTTCGGTGTCAGTCGCTGGTCGTTCGTCGCGTGGTCGTTAGCGTTTTATACCCATCCGTCCCGCAATCGCTAGCTTTCAATCGCCGCTGCGGCGTCGCCAACGACAAGCGACTAGCGACTATCGACCGCTTCTAATCGTCTTTCCTATGCGTATAGCCTACCTTGACTGTTTTTCCGGCATCAGCGGCGACATGTTTCTGGGCGCCCTGGTGGATGCTGGGGTGTCTCCAAAGCTTCTGGAAGATACGGTCGCGGCGCTCGATATTGGTGCGCGGCTGGAGATTTCGCGGGTCATGCGGAGCGGAATTTCAGCGATCAAAGTCGATGTCTATGCCAACGGCGAAAAAGATCAGGCCGCGAGAAGCTGTTCAGAAGCCGGAGCAGGGGCATAGTCACGCACACTCACATAAGCACGCAGATGGACATGAAGGTGAACATGAGCATTTCCACGCTGACTCACACAAGCATCAGGAACACGTCCACGACCACGGTCGCAGCCTGACAAAGATTCGCGAAATCATCGAAAAGGCAACGATCAGCGGGACGGCCAAAGCAACCGCGATTCGCATCTTCGAGGCACTGGGCGAGGCCGAGGCGGAGATTCACAATACGACTATTGAGCAGATCCACTTTCACGAAGTCGGTGCGGTCGATGCCACGGTTGATATCGTCTGCGCCGCCGTGGGGGTGGAGTCTCTTGCGGTCGAAGAATGGGTGTGTTCACCTTTGAACGTGGGCGGTGGGACCGTCAAGTGCGCGCACGGAGTTCTGCCTGTCCCGGCTCCAGCGACGCTGAAGTTACTGGCGGGTGCACCTGTATATTCATCAGGGCCACAGGTCGAACTGGTAACGCCAACAGGAGCGGCGATCCTTAAGTCGCTCAATGTCCGATTCGCAGCCTTTCCGTCGATGAAAATTGAGAAAGCGGGATACGGCGCGGGAACGCGAGAATTTCCGGAGCACCCGAACCTGTTGCGGCTGACGATTGGCGAATCCACAGCGGATGGTTCGAATGCGTCGCCCAGGACATCCAATGACAGAATTACCGTGCTAGAAGCGAATCTCGACGACCTGAGTCCACAGGTACTGGCCTACGCAATGGAACGGCTGCTGGCTGAGGGTGCGCTGGATGTGTTCAGTGTTCCCGTCCAGATGAAGAAAAGTCGTCCCGGCGCATTGCTAACTGTTATCGCTAGGTCGGAGGACGCGAATCGATTGACGAAGATAATCTTCTCCGAGACCTCGACTTTAGGTGTTCGCCGCCGGGAAGAAGCGCGCCAAATCCTTTCTCGGCGGTGGGAAACCGTCAATACGACCTGGGGTCCGGTGCGAATCAAGATTGCGAATATGAATGGCACCGTCTCAAACTATGCGCCTGAATATGAAGACTGTAGAACTCTGGCGGAAGCGCAGCACGTGCCGCTACGCATGGTGATGCAGGAAGCCATCCAGCAGTACCTTCGTACCGAGCCGAAGACACCAAGCGTCCTGGATGCGAAAAGCCACAAGCCAACAGCGAAAAGCTAATAGCTGACCCAAAATCATGAGCAAGAAGTTTTACATCACGACCCCGATTTACTACGTCAACGCGCACCCACACATTGGGCACGCATATACCACCATTGCCTGCGACACGCTCGCGCGCCGCCATCGCATGCTGGGCGACGACACCTGGTTTTTGACCGGTACCGACGAACACGGTCAAAAGATCGAGCGTGCAGCCCAGGCTGCGGACAAAACACCACAGAAATTTACCGACGACATTTCCGCGGAGTTCCGTACCCTCTGGGATCGAATGGGCCTCACCTACGACGATTTCATCCGTACGACGTCCGATCGCCACAAGCAGGGCGTGCAGGCGTTGTGGCGCAAGATCCGCGATAACGGATACATCTATAAAGGCACCTACACCGGCCAGTACTGCGTCTCCGACGAGGCCTATGTGGATGGCGCCAAACCAGGCGATCCTTGCCCCGATTGCGGACGCATAACGGAAACCGTCCACGAAGAGAATTATTATTTCAAACTCTCGGCGTTTCAGGATCAGCTAATCCGCCTTTACACCGAGCACCCGGATTTCATCCATCCTGAGACGCGGCGCAACGAGGTGCTGTCGTTTGTGCGCGGCGGCTTGCGTGATCTATCCATCAGCCGCTCGACGTTTTCGTGGGGCATTCCTGTGCCGGACGATCCCAAGCATGTGATCTATGTCTGGCTCGACGCGCTGGCGAATTACATTACTGCGCTTGGCTATGGATCGAACGATACGAGTAAATTCGATAAGTATTGGCCTGCCGACGTGCAGATGATCGGCAAAGAAATTGTGCGCTTCCATTGCGTGTACTGGCCCGCGTTTCTGCTCGCCGCCGGATTGCCCTTGCCGAAGAGCATTACTGCACACGGCTGGCTGCTGTTTGAAGAAAGCAAAATGTCGAAGTCGCGCGGAAATATCGTGCGCGCTGAGACCATCGTTGATGTGCTCGGCACCGACGCGCTGCGATATTTCCTGCTGCGGGAAGTTGTCTTCGGACAAGACGGGTCGTTTAGTTTCGATGCGCTGGTGCAGCGCTATAACTCCGATTTGGCGAATGGGCTTGGCAACCTCGCCAGCCGCACTCTTACCATGATCAATCGCTATTTCAAGGGAGAAGTACCGTATCCATTGAACGCCGCGCATACCCCGGCGGATGCCGCGATTGCAGAAACGGCAAAGAAAGTGATTTCCGACTTCGGCACATTATTTGACCAGTTCCAGTTTTCACGTTCGCTGGAAACCGCATGGGGATTGGTGGCCGCCGTGGACAAATATATTGTCGAAAATGAACCCTGGTCTTTGGACGAAAAGAAGAATGAGGAGAGCCGCGCGCGTCTGGCCACAGTGCTTTATACCAGCGCCGAAGCTCTGCGGATCGTGACCGCGCTCGCGCATCCGGTAATGCCCGACGCCACAGCGAAGATTTGGGCCCAGATGGGATTGGGCGACATTAAGAAATTTGACCTGACACAATTGCAATGGGGGCAACTTCAGCTCGGCACAAAGTTGGGCGACGTGCAGGCCGTATTCCCCAGAGCGGACAAATCGGCTGTCGAGAGGATGCAGAAAATGGAAGAACAAAGTGGAGCGATGGGCGTCCCGCCTGTCCACCCGGTCGCAACTACACAACCGGTTGCCGCGCCGGCGAACGCCAGCACTCCAACCAAACCAGTCGCCACAATTCCCGATGGCAAGATCAGCATCGATGACTTCGCGAAAGTGGAATTGCGCGTGGCTCAGGTGAAGACCGCCGAGCGCGTAAAAGGCGCTGACAAACTGTTACGGCTTGAGGTCGATCTGGGAAATGAAGTTCGCCAGTTGGTTGCCGGAATTGCCGAGGCTTATGAGCCGGAGGCGCTCATCGGACGCAAGGTTGTGATTGTGGCAAACCTCGCGCCTCGCAAGCTGCGGGGACTGGAATCGAATGGCATGATCGTCGCTGCTTCGCCGGAGGGTGGTAAGCCGGTGCTGGCTAGTTTTCTGGAAGATGTCCCGTTGGGAACGAGGCTGAAGTAGTGCTGCTAAGTTCGGACGGGCCAAAGGCCTGTCTCCACAGAACATTCTGATAATGGAACTGCCTCGTGTTCATCGACTCTCACGCACATCTCGAAGGCGCGCGCTATGACCCCGACCGCGACGAGGTGTTGGCTCGCGCCAAGCAGAACGGAATCGAAGCCTATCTCGCCATCGGAAATGGCGACGGACCAGACACGGCTGACTGCGGAATTCGATTGGCGCAACAATACCACGGGAAACCGGAGTACCCGCGAATCTGGGCAAGTGTGGGAATTCATCCTCATGAAGCAAGCCTTGCGAACGAAGCAGCCGATTCTCAATTGCTGCAGTGGGCAAGCCATCCCAAGGTGATCGCCTGGGGGGAAATTGGCCTCGACTATTTCTACGATCACTCGCCCCGCGAAATACAGAAGGCGGTCTTCCTGCGGCAAATGGAGTTGGCGAAGACGGCGAAGCTGCCGATCATTATTCATTGCCGTCCCTCCGACAACAGCGAGAACGCGTGGGATGACTGTCTGTCGATGATTGCCGAGCATTTCGTCTCCAGCGGTTTGAGCGGTATTCTGCATTGCTTCACTGGAAGCGTCGAGCATGCGCGCCGCGCCTTAGACATGGATTTTATGATTTCTTTTGCGGGAAATATTACGTTTCCCAAAGCACAGTCGATCCGCGACGCGGCCCAGATGGTCCCGCTCGACCGCATGCTGATCGAGACCGACTCGCCGTACCTTGCTCCGATCCCACGTCGAGGCCAGCGCAACGAACCGGCTTTTGTAAAGGATGTTGCCCGGCAGATCGGCGAACTTAGAGCCTTGTCGGCAGAAGAAGTCGGCTTGCGCACTACTGAGAATTTCTACAAATTCTTTGGACTCGAGCCGGAGCACTCTTCAAAAGAACGGTCATCCGGAACGGAGTGAGGGATCTGTATCTTGCGTCGAGATGCAGATCCCTCACTCCGTTCGGGATGACAACTCATAGAGTGTTGATGAGCTGACTCCGAAATTGCGACACATTGCACACCTGCGCGGACATCGTCTCTTCTGTTACTCTCAGAGATACAAATTTGGGGAGAGCGATCCAACAGGCTTTGCGCTTCAGCAAGCATCGCTCTGCATATTTTGGAAGGCCGTCAAACTTTTAAGAGTGACATCCCATGCCCGATAACAGTTTCGATATCGTCAGCAAAATCGATCTTGCGGAAGTCGCCAATGCCATCCAGCAGGCGACAAAGGAAGTGACCACGCGCTTTGATCTGAAGGATTCCAAGTCCTCGATTGCGATGGAGGGCACTGACGCGATCATGCTGCACTCTTCCGATGAATACAAACTGAAGGCCGTAACCGACATCCTTCAGGCCAAACTGGTGAAGCGCGGTGTATCGCTGAAAGGCCTGACCTACGCGGCCTTGGAGTCGGCCGCGGGAAGTTCGGTGAAGCAGAAAATCACCCTGCAACAGGGCATTCCGATCGAAAAAGCGAAAGAGATCGTGGCGCTAGTCAAGAATTCGAAGAAAAAAGCGCAGGCCTCGATTCAGGCCGATGTGGTCCGCATCAGCGGCAAAGATCGCGACACTTTGCAGGAAGTAATCGCGATGGTCAAGCAGAAGGATTTTGGCATCGATCTCCAGTTCACAAACTACCGGAGCAACTAGGTACCATTGGGTACGACGACGTCCATCAACGGGAAAGAAATCTTTGATCTGCTGCGTGACGACATTGTCGCGATCGAAGAACAGTTCGGGCGCGACACCGTTTCGAATGTCGCGGCGATTACGGAGATTGGCGAATACCTCCGCGCCGGTGGAGGCAAGCGCCTTCGTCCCGCATTGTTGTTGCTATCTGCAAAATTGCTTGGCTATAAGGGCGATGGCGCGGTAAAGCTTGCTTCCGTCGTTGAGATTATCCACACAGCAACGCTCGTCCACGACGACATTATTGATGAGGCTCAGATCCGCCGCGGGCGTCCTGCCGCCAATACGCAGTGGGGCAACTCGATGTGTGTGCTGGCGGGCGACTGGCTCTACATGCAGGCCTTCAAGATCGCGGTCCAGGAGCGTAATTTCCGCATCCTTGACGTGCTGATCGAACTCACGCAGCAGATGGTTGAAGGCGAACTGCTGCAGATGGAGAAGCTCGGCAAGTTGATCTCGCTCCAAGAGCATCTTGATCTGATCTATCGCAAGACGGCGTGCCTGTTCTCGGTGTGCATGCGGGTTGGCGGCATCCTGGGCGGCGCCACCGAGCACGAGGAAGAAAGGCTCGGACAGTACGGACGCGATCTTGGATTAGCCTTCCAAATCGTGGACGATGTGCTCGACCTGACTGCTTCAGAGAGTGTGTTGGGCAAGCCCGTGGCGAGCGACCTGCGGGAAGGCAAAGCCACCATGTCCGTCATCCACGCGCTGGAGCGTTGCACTCCCGCCGAACGAAAGGAGATCGAAACCGTCCTGCACGACCGCGCATTCAATGGTGTAACTCACGCCGACATCCTGGGAATTCTGAACCGCTACGGTTCGCTGGAATACGCCTCGAAAGAAGCGGCTCGCTATGCGGAGTCTGCCCGGAAAGCTATTTGCAGCTTTCCAGACTCCGAGATTAAGCGCGCTTTATTGTGGGCGCCGGAATTCGTTGTCGCGAGAGAAAAATAACTCCTGCCTTTAAGCTGCGGCTCCTTCAAAATGGGCTTCGATTTCTTCCAGCGTTTTCCCTTTCGTTTCTGGCAGAAAGACCGCGGCCGTGATGAAGTAAATTACCGTGCAGGCGGCAAAGCCAAAGAACATGGTCGAGTAGCCATATTTACCAACCGTCGGCAGAAATATCGCGGCAATGGTCGTTGAGACCGCCTGATTGATCAATAGAGCGATGCTCATGCCGTTGGAACGAATTCGGGTGGGCATCAGCTCCGACAGTGCGAGCCAGACGCACACTCCCGGACCAATCGCAAAGAATGCCATAAAAAAGAAAAGACTGATGGCTACGAGCCGGCCGTTGTGAGTGGTCGGCACGGGCGTGATCAGGGCGTTATCAATTCTTAGGGGAGCCACGCGCGCGGCGTTAAGGTCACTGAATGGATTGGAAAAAAACGCCACTACTTTATTGGGAGGCACGCAGCTGTCGCGTGTGATTTCGATGGGCGTCGCAGCCGTGTCGTCGGACCGGGAAACCTTTGTCGCCGCGCGAAAATCCCCATAAGAATAAATGACGACAAGTGAGGTAGGCCGATTGGCGATTGTGTGATCCGCAGTCGGATTGGAGGCGAGGAGACTATTCGCAGTCTTTTCGTTGTAAAGCAGCGCAATCTTCTGGTCGGTGTCGACCATGGATTGAACGGCTTCCCTGGAATCCACGCGCAGTTGCTCGGTCCGGCGAAATAACAGACCGGTACAGATCAGCGACACAATGATGCCTGCGCTACCTATCGACAGCAGGAACTTGCGTCCTTTTCGGTCCACCAACAGGACGCCAACAATGGTCATCAGGAAATTTACGATCGTGAAGAGGACATAGCCCCAGTGTGCCTGGACATCGGAGAGTCCACTCTGCAAAAGAATGTTGGTGTTGTAGCCAATGATGGAGTTAATGCCGGTGGCCTGATTGCACGCGAGGATCACGCAGGCCAATACAAACGGGATCACGTACTTGCGGCGCAAGAGTGATTCCTTGAATTCCAGCCCCAGTCGAGGATTTTACTTTTTCCGCGGCAGCTGCTTGTTCCATCTCCGCCATTTCGACGCCCGCTTGTTCGCTCGTACGTGAACGAAGAAGCGCAGCGTACGCGGCGTCTCGCTTACCGCAACGGAATAGCCAACGCGGAGACTCCGACACCATGAGGCTGCCAATCACGAACAAAATACCCGGTGGCAGCGAAACCCAGAAAATACTGCGCCAAGCCGTGTCTTTGAAAGCGAAGAGTTTCGTGGAATCACCTAGCTTCGCCACCTCTTCGACGCGAATACTGAAGTACATGCCAACAATGGCGGCGGTCACAATACCAAGTGTCAGCAGCCATTGAAAGATGCCTGTTCCCTTCCCGCGGCTCGATGCAGAGAGGCACTCCGCTAAATAAAGAGGGACAACAACGCCGATCAAACCGGCGCTAATGCCCTGCAAAAGTCGGCCTAGGACCAGCGACTCATAGCCGTGTGAGAGCGCAATAACGGGGATGCTACAAACAAAGAGGACTCCGCTGAGCGCCATCAGGGGCTTGCGCCCAATCCAGTCGGCTAAGGCACCGGCGAATAGGGTCGAGATCACACTGCCGAGGAGCACGGCAGCGACGACAATCGAAAGCTGGCCTGCGTTCAATCCAGAGGTAGCTTCCAAATACGGCAGCGCGCCCGCGATGATTCCCACGTCTACGCCATAGAGCAATCCACCCAGACCCGCGACGAGGAGGAGGAAGCGGTTGTATCCAGCTATTTTGGTTTGCGGCACGGCGTTTTCCATTTCACCCATAGCAGCGGAGTCTACGCAATTTTAGGAAAAATCGTAAGCGTAAATTTATAGTGACATCGCGAACGTACGGGAGCCTTCCCAAGCCGATCACAATTGGGATAGATTGCGGTGCGCGAGGTAGGCAGCTCCCAGCATCGGCGCGTCCTCATTTACAAGCACCGCGATCGGGCAGCGAGCCAATAGCGGCGCAAGTTTGCTGGTTCCACAAAAGGCCTTGAAGAAGACGCCGTCTTGAAGCTTGGGTAGAATTTTCACGGCAATGCCGCCCGCGATGTAGACACCACCCAGAGCCATTGTCTGCAAAGCAAAATTCCCGGTTACGCCACCGAATATCTCTGTCCAGAAATTGAGCGTCTCCACGCAAGCGTCACATGATTGAGCCATTCCTCGCTGCGTGATTTCGCTGGCCGGAATACCGTCAACAGACGCGAATGACTCGTGACGGATGGCGGGGTTCAACAACTCGTGGATTCTGCGGAAGCCGCGACCAGAGATAATCTCCTCACAGGATACCTGGGGCAGTTGCTGTCTTAAATAACTCAGCAACTGGATCTCACGGTCGTTTCGCGGAGCAAAATCCGTTTGACCACCTTCGGCCGCCGCCACTTGATACCCTTTTCCATCCCAAAACAGAAGCGCCTCACCCAAACCCGTGCCCGCCGCAATCACCGCCTTCGTTGCACGAGGCGCGGGTGCCCCTTGGTTCAGGTACGTAAAATCCTTCGCATCGAGTCTATCCAGACTCAAAGCCGTGGCTGCGAGGTCGTTCACCAGAGAGATACTCTTCAGGTTCAGTTTTCGTGCCAGATCAGAGGCGTCCACAGGCCAAGGCAGATTTTCTGAGTAATGACGCCCCTCGGCAACAACGCCCGCGACTCCGAAGCCAGCCGCAGCAAGGGCTAACTTGTTTTGCTTCTGGTTGAGGGCCGCTTGTCCGAGGAAGTCTTCGATTAGCAGGGTAAACGCCGAGTAGTCGCGGGTAGGAAGGCGGCGCTGAAATATGGAACGAAGGGCGGTACCGTCCGGCACAAACAGCCCCAGATTGCATTTTGTACCGCCAATATCTCCAGCCAGAATCATTGTTTTCCGTTCAGTAGTTCATCCGATATCGAGCTTTCGCACGGCTCATTAGAACCGCCAGACTGCGCTCCGGAGCTAATGGCTGGATTCGCACCATCAAACGAGTTGAATCTTATCAGAGATGTACGGGGGCGGCTGGAATGGGTTTCCGCGTACGAATTACTTTAGATCGCTAGGCATCGGCCTCAGTTAGCGGCTTTATTGGTTCAATCATGTGCAATCCGCATTCGGTTTTCGCGGTTCCGGGCCAGCGTCCCGCCCGGGCATCTTCACCTGGCTGAATCGCCCTCGTGCAATGGGTGCAGCCGATGCTCGGATAATTCCGATCATGCAGGGAGTTGTACGGCACGCCGTGATCGTGGAGATATTGCCAAACTTGCTTCGAATTCCAGTCAGCAATCGGATTTATTTTCACCAGTCCGAATTTCGCATCCCACTCGACTTTACGGGCGCCCTCGCGGAATGAGGTCTGATCTCGGCGAATGCTCGTGATCCATCCTCCCAGTTCGCCCAGTTTGCGACGCAGCGGTTCAACCTTTCGCAGATTGCAGCATTGATCGGGATCGCGTGCCCAAAGAGCCCCGCCATGGACTCGCTCCTGTCCCTCAGGCGAAAGCAACGAAAAGACTCTTTCAATCTTGATTTGATAGTTTTGCTCGATCTTGTCGATCAAGCTATATGTCTCGGGAAACAAGAGTTCTGTATCGATCGTGAAGACCCGAAAATCCTTCCTAACTCGCGAAGCCATGTCAATCAGCACCATGCCCTCGGCTCCAAACGCCGACGAGATGGCCACGTCGTTCCCGAAGGTCTCAAAAGCCCAAGCCAGCAGTTGTTGCGGGCCCCAAGTTTCAGCCGCCGCATACACTTCTGCAATCTGTCCTCTAATTTTGTCCTTCACGGTGTTGGTTCCTCCTCCGCTCCCCAGAGCGGCATTTGCGGGAGGAAAGATTCGAAAAGCGTCACTGGGAGAAATCTGCACTCACTCGTTGACTCTGGTGCTATGAATTTCTCCGCCATGACCGCAGGATCGGCCAACCCAACCACCTGGCCAACAATCAACAGAGTGGGGGAAGTGAGTTGCGGCGTACGATGCAGACCCGACACGGTCGTGCGATGCGTTCTCTGATAGCGGGTTGTAGCGCGCGAAATAACGGCACATGGCGTGCTACCGGCCAGTCCCGCCGATGCCAGTCTCTTCGCAATGTCCGAGTAGTTTTGTCCGGGCATATAAATCACGAGCGTCGCTCCGCTTCCAGCGAATTTGCTCCAATCCGTGGCGTCCATCTCCTTCGCTCGATGCGCCGTGATCAGCACGAGGGCGTCGGAGGCGCGACGATGCGTCAACGGAATCTGCGCTGCGGCGGCCGCACCCATCGCCGAGGTCACACCCGGTACGATCTCAAAAGGAATATTGTTGCTGCGGAGAGCTTCGATTTCTTCTCCGACGCGTCCGAAGATCAGCGGATCGCCGCCCTTGAGCCGAACAATGCGCAGTCCCGAAGCTGCTAATGCGACCATCAGGCAATTGATCTCCCCTTGCAGGATTTTCTTTTTTCCGCAGCGTTTGCCGACGTTGTGAATCTGCGCCGTTGAGGGAATTAGCTGGAGTATTTCCGGCGCAACCAGATCGTCGTGCAAGACGGCTTCGGCGCTTTGCAGCAGGCGCAGGGCTTTCAACGTCAATAACTCCGGATCGCCCGGTCCAGCGCCCACGAGATAGACTTTTCCCTTCATACTCCTTCGCGCTCCGGACTCGTTGTGACGCCTGACTCTGAAAGTTTGGTTACCGCCGCTTCGAACGCTTCCCTGCTTGCCAACGAGTGCAGCAATTCCAGCTTGACGTCCTTCTCTAGTTCGCTGGCCAGAATGAGACGCCTGGTCTCCCCGAGTTGCGCTACCCAGGGCGCATATCCTTCTCCAAATTGCGCTTCCAGTTGCTTACGAAGTTTCTGCGCCAGCGATGGACTCTGCCCCGCCGTTGAAATCGCGATCTGGAGATCGCCACGCCTTACCACTGCCGGATAAAAGAAATCGCAATATTCCGGGACATCCACGACATTGCACATCACTCCGTGGCGTTGCGCTTCGTGATAAATGAGTTCGTTCAAGGTGTTGGAAGCGGTCGCCACCACTGCTAAGAACTTGCCTTCAAGATCGGCCGGCACAAAAGGGCGTAATTCCAAGTCGATTTTCCCGACGTGCCCCCATTCGCGAACGGCGGGGCCTGCGGTGAGCGTAACTACCTGGATACGCGCGCCAGTGTCGATGAGCCCCCCGATTTTGGGCTCACCGACCTTTCCAGCGCCCACTACCAGGCAGCTCTTCCCCGTCAACTTCATAAACATTGGGAAAAGACTAGTCACCGTCTCCTCCTGCTGGCTGGACTGCCGATCCTCTACCGTTCACTGGCGGCAAATCGCGCAGAACTGCATCCACCACTTCGCCAGCCAGAAGCGCACGCAACTCGGTATCCGTATGCCGTGCAAAGAATTGGCGCAGGTTTTCGCCATCTGCGCGTTCTGTGAGAAATTGCCGGAGCAGTCGCTCAATCGCATCCGGAACCTCAGTCGCAGGGCAGCGATACCCCACCGGCCGAGCCGTCGCCTGATGAAGACCGAGCGCGCCGCCAACGCAGAAATAATAGGCATCGACAAGCTGGCCGTTGACTTTCATCTTCTTGCCATCAATCCCAATGTCGGCAATCCAATGCTGTCCACAACTGTTCGGGCATCCAGTAACATGCAGCTTCAGGTGTTGATCAAATCCCGGCAGACGCTCTTCCAAATCTTCGACTAGCCAGCGGGCAAAACTCTTTGTTTCCGTGATGGCGAGCTTGCAGAATTCCGTCCCGCTGCACGCAACCGTGCCGCGGAAGAATGCGGAGCCGCCAACTTTCAATCCAATCGCATCCAGCTCTTTAGCCAATGCTTCAGCATTCTTCTGTGGAACATTCACGATGAGCAGGTTCTGCATGTTGGTGGCGCGGAGTTCGCCTCCGGCGAAGCGATCAGCGAGATCGGCGGCAGCGTGCATTTGGTCCGCTGTGATTCGCCCGCGGAGCACCGCCGCTCCCACATAGCAATAGCCCGTCTGCTTTTGCGGATGGATGCCGACGTGATCGCGATAGACGTCTGCCGGAGGAGCTTCCTCGACTGCGGGATCGAATTTAAATCCCACCCTCCGTTGTAACTCGTCCAGAAAACTCTCCGCCGTCCATCCATGCCGGAGAAAAAGAAATTTGAGCCGTGCCCGCTCACGATGCTCGCGCAAAACATCGGAATCGCGAAACAACTCTGCGATCCCTTTAAGTGCGGGCAACACCTGGTTCCAACGAACAAATGCATTCAGGCGCTTGCCCAGGTAGGGCTCGGTGGAGAGTCCTCCGGCGACTCGCAGGGAGAAACCCACCTCGTGCGCGCCGCGCACAACACGCGTAATCGCCGTCAACCCAACATCGTTAATTTCTGGATACGGGCACCAGACCCTGCATCCGGTAATCGAAATCTTGAACTTGCGGGGAAGGTTGTAGAACTCGTTATTTCCCGCCAGCATTCGCGACGCTTCGAGCGCCAGCGGCGAGGCATCGCAAATCTCGTCTGCATCTACTCCTGCGACCGGGCAACCGGTGATATTTCGCGTGACATCGCCGCAGGCGCTCATTGAACTCAATCCGATTCTCGCGAGCGTCTCGAGAACCTCCGGAAGCGCCTCGATCGTGACCCAGTGCAGCTGAATGTTTTGACGAACCGTAATGTCGGCAATTCCATGAGCGTAGCGGCGCGTGAGATCGGCTATGGCTCGCAGTTGTTCGGAGCTGAGCAGGCCATTGGGAATCCGGATTCTGACCATGAAGCGTTGCAACGCCCGGCCTTCTCCACCCTTGCCACCAGTTACGCCAGCACCATCCCCTTGGGTGTAGACGCCCCACCAGCGAAAATAAGTCCCGATCCACTCCGGCGGAATGGACTCGAATCCCTCGCGCGCGAAGCGGCGGATATCTTCCAGCCCCTCCCACGGATTCTTGGAGCGCTTGAGACGCTCGACCCGTTGTGCCTTGGTTTCCGTCGCCGTATTTGTCATATTCGCCTGTTCCCAAAATAAAAAAACCCACCGCCAGCTTTACCTGGCGGTGGGTTATAAGTGCCGTTTTTGTAATGACTTACTTAGATCGGCAACCTCCCCGCGCCAGAGCACACGCATGCACAACAACAACAAATACACATGCACATCGCGCAGAGGTTCTGCCTAAACATACTTTGCATTCTAGGTCGGATAGTTTGTCTGGTCAACAAACTTTGGTGTTCACTTCGATCAATCTTTTGAATGTTACAGATCAAAGTTAAGCATAGCCGGAGTCGTTGCTCCGCTCCGAAGGCCAATCTTGCCGACGTAGAATTCAGCAAATAGCGTTGAATGAATCGCTTAGGGCAGAGCCCCAACTCCGATTGCCATTACACGAGGTCGATCAGAGTGATTGATGCCTATTTAGGACGGAGAACCCGATACGGTGTCCCGTGCTGGGAACTACCAATCGAGAAAGGGCGGGCGCGCCTGTAATGTCTGCCTACCGAAGGGAAATAGGGAATGACAAGGCGCGAAAGGGGTGGCGAGATACGTGCAATGACCCAGGAGCAACCACCCCAATCATTAGAAGTCATAAAGCATCCTTGCTAAGCGAGGCTAGCGAAGCTCCGCCGAGCGCAGGTGATGTTACCGGCAAACATGGCATTCCGGGTTTCGAGGATAAGAATGGAAACAATAGAAGTGGCCGAATGGTCGGGTAGGCTGGACGTGAAGCAAGATTTCTCCGTCAACTGGTTTGCGGCCTACACCAATTCCCATCATGAAAAACGAGTGGCCTCGCAGTTACTAGAGCGCCAAATGGAGTCATTTTTGCCTCTGTATTCCACACGTCGCCGCTGGAAGAACCGTTGCGAAATGAATCTCGAATTGCCACTGTTTCCCAACTATGTATTTGTACGTATCGATATCCGGGAGCGCGTACGCGTGCTGGCTGTGCCGGGCGTTATATCTCTAGTCGGCGTTGGACGAATCGCGGCACCGCTTCTCGATTCTGAAATCGAGGCGATCCGTTCAGGTCTCGGGCAACGGCGAATAGAACCCCACCCCTACCTCGTCATCGGAGAGCGCGTGCGCATCAAGGACGGCCCGATGACCGGCATGGAAGGCATACTGACACGCAAGAAAAATAACTATCGCGTCGTGCTCGCGTTGGACGTGATTATGCAATGCGTGGCGGTTGAAGTCGATGCGGACGACTTGGAGCCAGTGACGAACGATGCGGGGCGCGTCCTCTTCTCGCCCTCCGGTTCAAGACAGCTTGACCAGCGCAGATATTCATAACGGGCTGATCCAGAGCGTGCTTCTCGATTATGCATCACGACGTCATTTCTACAAACTGCTAGCCATCCTGTTGTTCTTTGGCTCAGCGCGGCATCGGGGCTGGGCATCCGATCCTGAAAGCCCGCGACCTTGCACTCGACCGAGTACTGTCCTTGGCGGTGGCCAAAATCAAGGCACTCGTATCGCAAGCCTGGCTATGACCGAGTCCGCGACAAATGCTCGAGTGGGAATTGGCGGGACTGCGGTGGCCCTGTGTGTGGCATATTTCAAAAAAACTCTTGTATTGGATCAGAAAGCGATCTGGGCCAGCCCGCTGCATCTCCAGACTCTTCGCTCCGAAGATAGAAATTGGCTTATGCCCTTCGGAATCGGCACCCTGGGCTTGCTGGCGGCCGATCGAGATATCATGCGGCATTTCGGAAGTACTCCCTCTGCCCACAGCAATGAATTGGGGAATTACGGGCTTGCAGCCATGATCGCTAGCGCCTCCAGTTTGTACTTGGTTGGGTCAACCGCCAAGAACGACCACAGCCGGGAGACCGGTCTTCTGGCGGGTGAAGCGGCGGTCGACGGCGTAATCGTGGGAGAAAGCATGAGTCTCCTGTTCCGGAGAGCGCGACCGGACGCCGCGAACGCCGGCAGCTTCCGCGCGGGAGGTGCATCGTTTCCTTCCGAACACGCTCTGGCCGCATGGTCGATCGCAACCGTCATCGCCCACGAATATCCCGGCCCAATGACCAAGCTTCTGGCTTATGGCGCAGCCGCGGGGATCAGCCTTTCGCGGGTTGCGGCCCGTGAACACTTCCCTTCCGACGTGGTTGTGGGCAGCGCTTTCGGATACCTGATTGGTAAATATGTGTACCGCGCCCATCACGATCCGGCGTTGCCAGGTTCGACCACGCACGACTATGAAGAAGTTTACGAAGAGAAACGGCCAGCACGGGTCCGTCCACCTGCCCAACTCGCGTCCCCCTCGGTCCCTCTCGACAGCTGGGTCTACGCCGCGTTCGATCGCCTGGCGGGACTAGGGTATGCCCCGAGTGCTTATGCCGATCTGCGGCCCTGGACGCGGATGGAGTGCGCTCGAATCATCCTGGCCGCCGGCGAAGATCTTGGCGTCGACGATAACAGGAATTCGGAGGCCTACAGGCTATATCTGGCGCTCGAAACCGAATTTTCCAACGAACTCGGGCTTTGGGGCGGCTCCGGCACTTCGGATGTCGGGATCGACAGCCTGTATACGCGTTACCTCGGTATCACAGGCACACCGCTCGATGACGGTTATCACTTTGGCCAGACTCTGACCAACGACTATGGCCGTCTTTACGGCGAGGGCTCCAACCTGGTAAGCGGAGCGTCGGCATCAGGATCGGCCGGGCCGGCGGCCTTCTACCTGCGCGGCGAGTATCAGCATGCGGCGCCTCTTCCGACCTACAGTCAGGCAGTACAGCAGATGATCGGCGCAATTGACGACACGCCTCCCCAACTTCCGATCCATACCACTGACATTGATCGGTTCCGGCTGCTGGACGCCTACGGCGCAGTTAATTTCAAGAGCGTTCAGGTAACAGCGGGACGGCAAAGTCTTTGGTGGGGACCGGGCCAAAATGGCCCACCGAACTTTAGCGACAATGCTGAACCCATGGATATGTTGCGCATGACGAACCCTTCTCCATGGAGACTGCCATATTTCTTCCATTGGCTCGGCCCGATGCGCTGGGACTTTTTCTTCGGATTAATGGGTGGGCACCACTATCCGCCGGATCCGGCGATTGATGGCCAGAAAATTAGTTTCAAACCAACACCGAATCTGGAATTTGGCTTCTCGCGCACCATCGTATTCCGGCCGGTAACGCTCCACATGTTCTGGAGAGGTATCTCCAGTTTTGGAGACAACAAAACCACGATACCCGGAAGTCCGGCGGATGTTGGAGACCGGCGCGGAGGTTTCGATTTCAGCTATCGCATTCCCGGCCTTCGGAACTGGCTCGTTCTGTATAACGATGGCATGACCGACGATGATACTTCCCCCCTCGGCGCGCCGCAGCGGGCGCTGATGAATCCAGGTGTTTATCTGCCGCAGATTCCGAAACTACGGAAGCTCGATTTCCGCGCGGAGATGGTGTGGTCCGATCCTCCGGCACTATCCAATCGCGGCGGTAAATACGTGTACTACAACGGCGCCTATCACGATTCCTACACCAATGACGGACACCTGCTCGGTTCGTGGGTAGGCCGCGAGGGTCATGGACTCCAACTCTTGAGCACTTACTGGCTGTCTCCACGCCGGCAACTGCAAGCCGGCTACAGAAAGGCGCACGTAGACCGCGATTTTATTCCGGCGGGAGGCGATATTCAGGACATCTTTGTTCGAGCCACGTTTCAGGCAAGCCCAGAAATAGAAATTGCAGGCTTCCTGCAGCATGAACGATGGAATTTCCCGGTTCTATCTCCGCTGGTTGGACCCAATACAGCGGCCTCGTTCGAACTTACTTATCATCCCAAATGGTCGAAGTCGTTTAAGTTTCGATAATTCAAAATCGCCACGATGCCGGCAGCCGTCGCTTGAGCTGTTCTTTATCAGAGGCTCCAGAAAAAGCATTTTTTCGTGTGTGGCAAGAACACCCCTCAGCCATCACCGGCTCGCGATGAATGTCGAAAATGTAGATGTCTGACTTCACCATCCAAAGACACTTCGCCCCTATGGCCCTTGAAAAACGAAGGTTCGCAAAGCAGGGACGGCACTCTCAGTTCTTCAGTCGTGGCGGAAACGCCTGTGGGCCAGTATCCCAACACGCGAGGCCTCGAAGAATACCGGCTGCACTGTGCATCCTGCTCGCGTTGGCTGGCATCGGATGGCCGCAAACAACGCTGCAAACACCGCCCGATGACGATGCGCAGTGTCTCGAAAGAGAGTGTCAGTCCGATCCTCGGGCGGAACGCTCCCTCGGCACGGACAATTCCTCACCGGGACAAATCGAGAATCAGATCGGCGCCACATCGCGGACAGATCCCGCTGCGACTGGCACTACGCGCCGAAATGATAATGACAACGATGAACGACGCGGCCAGGACGGCGATCCAAGAATGCGTCCACCCGAACCGCTTCGCCAAAAGGAAGAGATGGTTCCTGAATCGCCGCCCAGTGAATTTCAGGAATTTGTCGCCAATTCCATTGGCCGCAGGCTGCCGATCTATGGATACAGCTTGTTCGAGCGGGTTCCCACAACCTTCGCTCCTCTCGACCGAATTCCGGTGACCGACGACTACCTGCTCGGCCCGGGTGATGAAATCCTGATACGGGTCTGGGGCCAGATCGAATTGGACGGCAAACTGGTGGTCGACCGGGACGGGGAAGTTTTTCTGCCCAGGGTCGGAACGCTCTCGGTGGCCGGACTGAGATTCCAGCAACTGGAGGAGTATTTCCAGATCGCGATTGGAAGAGTATTCCGCAATTTCCACTTGACGGTCAGCCTGGGGCGCTTGCGATCGATACAAGTGTTTGTCGTAGGACAGGCGCGTCGTCCCGGTAGCTTCACGGTTGGCTCACTCTGCACTCTGGTCAACGCCCTGTTTGCGTCCGGAGGCCCGTCGAGTGGCGGCTCGATGCGGCACATCCAGCTCAAGCGAAACAACAACGTGGTGACGGAGTTCGATTTCTACGACCTGATCTTAACCGGGGATACATCCAAAGACGTCAGGCTATTACCCGGCGATGTCATCTACATTCCGCCCACTGGCCCGTCGATTGCCATCGTGGGCAGCGTCAACGTGTCCGCGATTTACGAGATGCGAGAAGAAACTACATTAGGGAAAGCGATCGAAATGGCGGGGGGTTTGGCGACAACGTCCGATGGACAAAAAGCGGTGGTAGAACGCATTGAAGGTCACAATACCCGACGGGTCGAAGAATTTGCTTTGGATGGAGAAGGCTTGCAACGGATTCTGCGAGATGGTGACGTGGTCCGCATCTTCTCGTTATCGCCCCGTTTCGAAAACGTGGTAACGCTGCGCGGAAATGTCGCTCACCCCGGACGTACCCAATGGCATAGCGGGATGCGCCTGAAGGATGTGATTCCCGACCAGGCTGCTCTGATCACAAGCGACTACTGGCGCGCCACCAACTGGGCTGCGAACGCCGACGAGCGCGGAGAGCAGAAGAGCAAGCGCGATTACTGGCGCGCCACCGGCACCTCGACGAATTCAGCGCCGGGGAATACCCCGCAAAATCCGCGCGAGTATCGAGGCTCTCCAGGTCCAGCTACAGATTTGGACGAAAAAAACGGCTCCCGAACTGACAGGCGTCTAGGGTCCGCAAAAACAGAGACTGAGGCGACAACCGCAAGGCTCCGCAATCAGATAACGCGCAACGCGCCGGAGATCAACTGGGAATATGCGGTGATTCAGCGCCTGAACCCCCAGGACCTGACGACTCGGCTCGTCCCATTCGATCTGGGGAAGCTGGTGCTGCAAGGGGATGAAGCCAATAACCTGCCCCTGGAACCAGGCGACGTAATCACAATTTTTTCGCAAAACGATCTCGCTGTGCCCCTCGAAAAACGGAGCAAGTTTGTCCGCCTGGAAGGGGAATTTCAAACCGCTGGCGTATACCAGGCGGAAACAGGAGAAACCATCCGCCATCTGGTCGAACGCGTGGGAGGATTTACTCCGAACGCCTACCTCTATGGAGCGGAATTTACGCGGGAATCGGTCAGTGTCGACCAGCAAAAAGGCTTGGATCAACTGATTGAGAAACTGGAGGAAGACATCTCGCGCAATGCACTCGCGCCGGCTGGCCTAAATCCCGAAGATATCGCTGACGGTCGCGCCCGGTTGGAAGCGCAGCGCCAGTTGGTAGAAAAGCTGCGGGAGGTAAAGGCGACGGGACGCGTGGTGCTCGATCTGACGCCGAATTCCGCGACGGCGGGTGACTTGCCGGAAATCGCACTCGAGGATGGGGACCGTTTCGTCGTCCCATATCGCCCATCCACGATCGAGATGCTGGGGGCGGTTTATAACAAAAACTCTTTTCTCTACCGGCGCGAAGCCCGGGTTGACGACTATTTGAAACGGGCAGGCGGAGCGACGCGGGATGCCGACACCAGCCGCATGTTTATCATTCGGGCTGACGGCTCGGTGCTTAGCAAACAGTCGGTTAAGGGACTGTGGGACGGAGGCTTCGCCTCTCTACGTCTGATGCCGGGCGATGCCATCGTAGTTCCGGAACGCCTCTCCCATGGCTCCCTCCTTAAGGGTCTGAAAGATTGGAGCCAGGTCTTCTCGCAATTTGCCCTTGGCGTCGCTGCGGTGAGGGTTATTCAATGAACGCGGCGACTGCGCCGAATAATGGAACAGCGAGCCTTGCCGAGACCAAGGACATGGCATCCGCAATCACGGAGGAGGAACTCGAGCTTAAAGCACCGGGACTTGGAGTCCCCTCCCCCGGATCCGCTGCTCCACGGTCGGCAGCGAGTACTGTCCCCGAGGAACCGAACGAATGCCGGTTCCTCGATTTACTGATCATTCTTTCCCGGCGCAAGCAGTTCGTTCTGCGAAGTACTGTGGCCGCCGTCGTTCTATCCGCTATGGTCTCGCTCGCCCTGCCTGATCGCTACACTGCCACCACGAATATTCTGCCACCCCAGCAAAGCCAGTCGCTGGCGGCCTCGATGATCGGACAACTGAACGCTTTGGGACCGATGGCGGCAATGGCTCAGAAAGACCTGGGACTGAAGAATCCAACCGACCTTTATATCGGGATGCTGCGCAGCCGGACGTCCGAAGATGCGTTAGTCCATCGCTTCGATTTACTCCACGTGTATCGCGACAACAAAATATCCGATGCCCGCCAGGACCTCGAGAAAGCAAGCAGTATCCTGCTCGGTAAGGAGGGCTTCGTCAGCATCTCGGTCGAAGATAAAGATCGCAGCCGGGCGACTCAGATCGCGAACGCCTACGTCGAACAGTTACGCCAGTTGACGCAGGAACTGGCTGTCACCGAAGCTGGCCAGCGGCGCGTATTTTTCGAGCGGCAGTTGGAGTTGGCGAGGAATAATCTGGGCGATGCGGAGCAGGCTTTGAAAGCAACGGAGCAGAAAACCGGTCTGATCGAATTGGATGGTCAGGCCAAGGTAATCATCGAATCGGTGGTGAGGTTGCGGGCACTCATTGCCGCAAAGGAGGTAGAACTCCATGCCATGCGCTTGTTTTCGACTGAGCAGAATCCCGATGTCCGGCTGGGCGAGCAACAATTGTCCGGATTACGTGGGCAATTGGCGCTCCTCGAAAAGCAAACCGAACAATCCAATGCCCTTCAAGCTCGCGACCCGGGCGATGTCCAGATTCCCATCGGCAATGTCCCCGAGGCAGGGTTGCAATATGTCCGTAAACTTCGCGACTTGAAGTATGCCGAGACCATGTTTGAGATGTTGGCGAAACAATACGAAGCCGCCCGGCTTGATGAGGCAAAGACTGCGGCCGTCATACAGGTGCTCGACCCCGCCACCGAACCAGAAAGGAAATCCTCCCCGCATCGAACGATGATCGTCGCGATAGCGGCCTTGTTAGGATTTTTCGGCTCAATAGGGTACGTCTTGCTTACCGAGGCCTTCAGGCGGATGCGTTTGAATCCGGATTTCAACGCTCGTTGGGCCGCGCTAAAGAGCAGCATTTTTCACTCCGAGTTCCAGGCGCAGGCTTAGCACCGCCCAGCTTTATAGCCGGTTTATATCCAAAACTCAGTGCTTAAGACTAAATACTCAGTCCCATGAATGCTTCTCCAACCCTGTATCCATCGAACGCCGCAGCGTCTATCGGCTTGCCCAGTGTGTTGTCCCCCAGGCTCACAGCCGCGATCGAACTGACGGTATATCTGGCCATCGCGGCCGCCGCAACCGTCAGCTTCCTGCTCGACGGACTCACCTGCAATCAGGCAGCGATTCTCACCGTCCTCTGGCTTCTGTCGCTGACAACCCTGGCATGGGGACGATTCGATGGCGGACGGCATCCGTGCTTCTTTTTCTTGTGCACACTAACCCTCTTCCAAGCGGGCCAGCTGATTGCATACTGCGCCGGCGGGACGGAGCACATATTCCGGATCACTGTGCTGACGCCGCACCCATTTGACGTATCGAGGAATGTGACAGGCCTGGTGCTCTTGTCCATTGCCCTCTCCTCTATCTGCATTTATGCGCCCTGCCGATGGAACTATCACTTCATTTGTCCGCCTAGCAGCAAGTCTTTGAGTCGATTCTTGCCCTACCTTTATTTCTTGCTCTTTCTGAGCGTACCGGTACAACTGTTCAAGAATTTTCGCTATTACGAATATGCCAAGGACCATGGAGGATATCTCGTGTTTTTTACCGACCATGGGGGACTCGCTTCGAGCGTGAGCCTGCCGGTGCGGACGATTTCTCTCATCTGTCTGCCGGCACTGGTGGGCATCTTGGTTCTGGAGCGGCGGGCGAAGGTTCTGGGGCTGGCCGCAGCCTCATATTTCATGGTTGAGGCGCCGATTCTGCTGACCGGCTCACGGGGGGCCGTTTTCAGTCTGATTCTTTCGCTTTGGTATCTGGCCGGGGTAAAGTCCAGCCGGCGCTCTCGGCTTTATTCGGTTGGTCTCTTCGGGGTCGCGTTCGTGCTGATTGGCTCTTTCATTGGCTCGTTCCGTATCGGCAATGCTGAATTCGGCGTGGTCGACAACGCTTCGCAGTTTATTGCGGGACAAGGAGTGTCCATCAATGTCACCGAGATCGCGGTCGCCTATCGGGCGCGATTTACCTCCAATATTCTTTGTAATCTTGCGGGCGAACTGCAATCGGCCTTTGTCGCGAGTGATCAGACCAACTACGTTGCAGGGCAGCATTTCGCCGACGACGTTTCGATGTTCTTGAATCCGACGAATTATCGATTGGGGGTAGGCAGCGGCTCCGCATACCTCGCCGAAGCCTACGTGCTCGGTGGGCTCACTGGAGTCGCCCTCCTCTCTGGATTACTCGGCACCCTCCTCCATGGTATGCACGTGTGCGCGCAAGATGCCTTCGGACTTTTCCTGGTCGCAATGATCCTGCCGGAGGTGCTTCTGATGCCTCGAGGCGGCCTCTTGGACTGGGTTTCTGCGTCGATGCGAGTTGGAATCTCGGTCGTCCTGCTGCTGGCGGGATGGTACCTCTATCGGGGTCTCGCGCGAATCGGTTGCATTCTGTGGCAAGGCACCTATGGACAAAAGTACAACACGGTGAAACTCCAGACGCGGGTATCTGGTTGCAAGGCATAAAGCGCGGCTACCATCGGCGATTCGTGGACGCGAAATCGACGCAGTTCAACCCCGCCGCCGGCGACGAACAACCCTCGACCTCCATCAAGATCCGTTAACGAACAGATGAAGATTCCATATCGCGGTCTGTGCAAAAACCTTTTTCATATCGGTTCGGGTGAAGTCATAGGACGATTATGCAGCGTTGCAACCGTCGTGTTACTCGGCCACCGCCATGGGGTCGTGATTCTGGGCGTTTATGCGCTGGCCCAAAGCCTGAATCAATACCTGCAACCTGTGATCGACTTCGGCCTGCGACAGGTGGGAGCGCGTCTGTTGGCCTTATATCCTCAAACCGCGACCGACATTGTGCTGCGGGTGCAACGCCGGCGTCTGGGGATGGTGGTCCTGGTTCTGCCGGCGATTGCGCTTTACGCTGCATACGCGAAGCTTCCGGCGGAAATGAAGATCTTTTTGTTCGCATTTTCGGCAGGCGGCACACTCTACGCCATTTCTCTGGACTGGGTAGCGTGGGGACAGGAAAAACTATATCTATTGGGCCTGGCGAGGTCTGTCGTGCCCGCCAGCATCCTGGTATTTCTCAGTATCGGCAGTAGGCAAGGGGATTGGGTGCTCTGGTGGGCGGTGGGCGGCAATGCCTTTGGGTTTCTCTTGCAGGCGCTAATATTCCGAACGTGGTGGAGAAAGCAACCGTCGCAACCGGCACATGAAGGAACACTTCACACTATCCGCGAGGGGCTGGGTTGGCGGCGGACCAGCATCATGGGCCTGGCAAATTTCTGCAGTCTGGCATTCAACAGTATCGATGTTTTGATGCTCGGCCTCATGTCAAATCCCAAACAAGTCGGCCTTTATGGCGCCTCTTACCGGGTCCTGAATCAGGTTCTGGCCACGTATTACTTGCTGAACCTGGTTCTCTATCCCCGATTTGCCCGGCACGAAATTAAGGACCGCGCTCGCATGCTGAGGACGCGCATCCTCCTGTCCCTATTCGGAGCGGGCGTTTTACTGGCAGTGATCGTTTCGATTTCCCGACGTGCGGTACTGACGATCATGTTTGGACATCAGTTTCTGGCAGCGTCTCCCCTGTTGATCTTGTTGGCCTGGTCCATCCCGCTCGATTTCATGACTTCGTATTTGAGCAACGCTTTTATCGCCTGGGGCATGGAGAAGAAAGTGCTGCTGTGCACGGGAATCGGCGCGGCCAGCAACATCCTCTTAAATCTCGTTTTCATCCCCAGTCGTGGAGCTCGGGGAGCGGCAGTGAATACGCTCCTCTCTTACGCAATATTCTTGACGGCTCTGTTTCTTACTGGAAGAAGGGCGGGAGAACTAGGAAGTCGAACCGAGCTCCTGGTGGATAGCATCGCCTATACGTGACCTTAGGCCGCGGGACACCGGAGCGGCACCACGAAAGAAGTACTACGAGATACGGCGCTGTGCAGAACCACCAGCGTCTTCCGCAACCGTCCCTTCCGTCCTCTCGGAGAATCCATGACCTGTGATGTGAGCGTTATTACGCCGACGTACAACTCTTCGGGCACCCTTAGAAGGGCATTGGATTCGGTTTATGGGCAGTCATTGCTTCCGCGGGAAATCATCGTCGTGGATGACGGCAGCGACGATTGGGAAGAATCGCACCGGATCGCGCAATCCTGTCCTGCGAGCATCTTGATTCGTTTCATTCGCATGGATCAGAACCAGGGTGTGTCCGCGGCTCGAAATATCGGAATCCAGGCGGCCCGCTGCCTCTACCTGGCATTTCTCGATTCGGACGACATCTGGTTCGAAGACAAGATCACGATCCAATACTCGGTCATGATCAACCGCCAGGCCGACCTGTCCATGCATCGGTATTGCCATGACCTAAACCGCAAACCTCCTGGAGCCAAGACAAAATATCGCACGCCGCTGCTGCTTTCTTCGCTTTCCCCGTGGACCCCGCTGCTGCGCAACGATAGTACAAATTCGGTGATGGTGCTGAAGCAAAAAATGGTTTCCTACGACACGTCGCTGCGCCGGGGCGAAGATTTCAAGTGCTATATGGAGTTGCTCTCGAAGCGCGGATCGGGATGCAACGGTCTCTATATCGAACGCGTTCTGGCCGGTGGCTTTAAAAGCACCATCGGTGTATCGGGCCTGAGCCGGGATGTCAACGGAATGCATGTGGGGAGAATCCTCGGGCTGCAAAAACTCAAGGACGAAGGCAACATCAGTCTGATTCAGTATCTGGTTGGCTTGGGGATGGAGACGTTGAAGTATCCGGTTCGCCTCTTTTGCGTATGGCTACGCACACGCACCGCGTGATCGTGATCCGTTCAGAACCAAGTACTCTGAATTCGCCGCCATCCAGAATCAGACTGAAACTTCGGCCGTACCTCAAAGAACGATATGCACCTAAAAGAGCTGCTGTACTGCGATCTCGCTCGCCAAATCGATCTCGAGGGCCGGCCTGTCCTCAAGGCTAGTTTGGCGGGGCTGCTCCGCCGACTGCCGCATCCCCGATTTTTGCCCATCGTACTGTGCCGTGCAAGCCGTGCGGCCCGGCTTCGAAGAATTCCCTTCGTGCCTGAACTACTGACATATTTCAACATCGTGCTCTTTGGACTGGAGGTCACGCCACGCTGCGAGATCGGCCCTGGAATTTTCTTCCCGCACCCCTCAGGGACAGTCGTTGGAGCCTGGCGCATCGGCAGCAATGTGACCATTTTGCAGGGAGTTACGCTGGGCGCAAAAACAATGGATTTGGGTTTCGACGCCTCGCAACGGCCGGCGGTTGGGGACAACGTCTTGCTCGGAGCAGGTTCGAAGATTCTTGGCGGAATCAACATTGGCGACAACGTCACCGTCGGCTCGAACGCAGTAGTGGTGGAGTCGGTGGAAGCGGGCAGCACTGTAGTCGGGATACCCGCCCGCAAAATCTCAAGAAACCGGCATCGGGATGGCGGCATCGCAATGTCGAAATCAAGCACCGGAGAAGACCATGCACCGTCAAATGGGCAGCCCGTTGGACCTCACTGTCATTATTCCGAGCTATAACACCAGAAGCTTGCTCAGCGATTGTATTTCCTCAATCTACCGGCATACGTACGGTATCCGTTTTGAGGTTATTTGTATTGACGACAACTCCGGCGACGGCAGCGCGGACATGGTGTTGGAATCATTTCCCGAAGTGATCCTCGTTCGCAACCTAGTTAACCAGGGCTATGTGAAGAACACCAATCTTGGAATGCGTATGTCGCAGGCACGCTATGCCTGCCACCTGAACAGCGACACCCTCTTGATCGGAAACGCATTTCGCGAACTGGTCCGGTACATGGACGAGAATCCGGAGGTGGCGGCCTGTGGGCCGAAGCTGTTGAATCCAGACCATTCAGTGCAGCACTGCATCCGCCATTTCTCCGGGCCCGGCACCATGATGCTGCAAGCCCTCAACTGGCACAAACTGTTTCCGCGCAGCCGGGTTACGGATCGGTATTACGCGACTGACTTCGACTACTCCAAAGCTCAGCCCGTCGACAGCATTGGTACGACCGCCTACATAATCCGGCGTTCGACTTGGAAGAATGCGGGCATGCTGGATGAACGCTTCCAACTTTTTGTCTCGGACTTGGCCTACAACTTCATGTTGCGGCAAAAGGGTTATGTCGTGCATTACACGCCTTGCGCGGAGGTCGTCCACTTTGGCAGCCAAAGCGTCAACCAGACGCCACAAAGCTCTCTTCGCGAATTGCACGATGCTCTGATCGCCTTCAACGAGGCCTATGACTACTTCGGTAGAAGCCGCGTCAGCAAACTCCTGGTTCGTCTGGCGGTCAAGGCGCGTGCCTCATTCAAACGCGCGGAATACCACCTGAGTTCCGACAAGCGCGTGATCAAGGGGCCGGGGGCACCTCCGAAGGCACGGGCTTCCGCCTTGTAAGTTGCAAATCCCAGCCATGGTTACAGCACCTTACAGCTTTTCCTCCAACCGGTTACCGGCGTGGAAACGAAGCATGGATCTCGTTTTTGCCGGGGTGCTCCTGACCGTGTCGAGCCCCTTGTTCCTGCTCTGCTGGGCCGCTGTGCGCTTGTCCTCTCCGGGCCCGGCTCTACATTGGTCCGAACGTGTGGGCAAGGACAATTGTGCATTCCACATGCCGAAGTTCAGAACGATGCGCCTCGACACGCCGCAACTGGCAACGCATCTATTGCGGCACCCGGACCGCTATCTAACACCGGTGGGATCTCTGTTCCGCAAAACCAGTCTTGATGAATTGCCTCAGCTGATCAGCGTGTGGAAGGGTGATCTTACCTTGGTTGGCCCGCGTCCCGCGCTCTTCAACCAGGACGATCTGGTTGCGCTTCGCACCCGTTACGGCGTGCATCGGCTCGTTCCTGGGATTACCGGCTGGGCGCAAGTCAATGGGCGCGATGAGTTGGGGATTCCACTCAAGGTCCGCTATGACACCGAATATATGCAAGCGCAATCGTTTTTGCTGGACTTGAAGATCGTCGCGCTCACCTTCTGGAGAGTTCTCAAAGCGGAAGGTGTGCTGCACTAATGATCTTCCCGTCTTGGGAGGTCGATAGCCGCGAGACTTACATCTCTTCTTTTGAACTCTTTTAGTCTGTTGGACTAAAGGCCCACCCGCAAACGATCCCTGTCGAATAGATCACAGAAACCGCTCAAGTAAATGGCCGCCGTTGACGATCCATCCAGATAACTGGTCTTCCACTGAGAAGGTGCCTCGTACCTCCGCTATGAGAGCTAGCAATAAGGAAATCCCTACGCGATTGCGCTGCCGATCCTTGCTGGTATTGGGATCGCAAGTAATTCTTATCGTCTGTTCTCTCCTGAGTGCATGGCTCCTACGCTTCGAGTTCCGGATACCCGATCCGGCCGTACTGTGGACTGCCGTTCCGATACTCATCGTCGTCCGCCTTGCCGTCATGCCATTCTTCAATCTCATGCATGGGTGGTGGAGATATACCGGAATAACCGATGCGATGGACGTCTTGAAGGCCATTCTTGCCGGTTCGTTCCTCTTCTTGCTCGTGATGCGCTATGGGATGGGACTGAAGGTTTTTCCGCTCTCCATCTATGCATTGGAAGCCTTGATCAGCTTTACATTCTTGACCGGTCTCCGCGTGGTTTCGCGCATGCTGGAGGATACAACACATTTGAGTTCGGGCTCGAAGCGCTTACTCCTGGTTGGAGCCGGACATGCCGCCCAGATGATCATTCGCGAAACCCGCCAGGTAGATACCGGGTATACGGTGGTCGGTTGTGTCGATGACGATCCGCTCAAAAAAGGATTGCGGGTTGTTGGCGTACCGGTTCTCGGTCCGGTAAGTGCGTTGACCGCTGCGGTTAGCCAGCAAAGTATCGACGAAATTCTGATTGCGATTCCATCGGCTACCCCGACTCAGATGCACCGTCTAGTAGCCGTATGCAGAGAAACGAGCGCCCCTTTCCGCACCGTCCCAGGGATGGCGGAATTAATCGCCGGCCGGGTCATGATGCCTCAGGTTCGAGAAGTTTCCTTGACCGATCTGCTGGGGCGTATCCCGGTTGACCTCGATCTGGAATCGGTGCGCGAAAAGATTCGGGACCGCGTGGTAATGGTCACCGGCGCCGCGGGATCGATCGGCTCCGAACTGTGCCGGCAAATCAGGACCTACAGGCCGAAACTGCTTTTGTGCCTCGATCAGAATGAGACCGGAATCTTTAATCTGGAACACCAGTTCACACAAGATCGGAACGCGCTGGATAGAAACAGCGGGCAAGACATATTTTGCGTTGCCGACTTCTGCAATCCCGAACGCATGGGCAAGATATTTCTGACATATGGAGTGGAGATCGTTTTCCATGCCGCCGCTTACAAGCACGTCCCGGTAATGGAAGCCAACGTGGAGGAGGCGGTCAACAATAACGTTTTCGGCCTCCTCTCTCTGTTGCACGTGGCCCAGAATTCGAAGTGCGAGGCCTTCATCATGATTTCATCCGACAAGGCCGTTAACCCGACCAACGTGATGGGGTGCACCAAACGTTTGGGGGAATTGATTCTTGCGGCGTGGCCCGGTGCGGGATTGCGCTGCGTATCGGTCCGCTTCGGCAATGTGCTGGGATCAAATGGGAGTGTGATTCCGCTTTTCCAGGAACAGATCCGTCAAAACCTGCCCATTACCCTCACCCATCCGGAGATGACCCGATTTTTCATGATGGTTTCGGAAGCGGTCAGCCTGGTATTACAAGGCTTCGCGGTCGGACGGCACGGCGACATATTGGTCCTCGACATGGGCGAGCCGGTTCGCGTCGCCGATCTGGCAAGGACTTTGGTCCGTCTCTCTGGCAAGCGGTCTCAAGAATTTAGGGTTATCGGACTTCGACCGGGCGAAAAGCTCTTCGAGGAACTTTTCTACGCCAACGAGCGTGTTTTTCCGAGTGCGTGCGCGAAGATCGCCTGTACGGAAAGCGCGAAGATCGCTTGGCCGGCATTGAAAAGTGGACTCGACGACCTCTATGTCGCCATGTCACTCGGCAAGCGACACGCAATCCTCGCCCAGCTCCAGCAGATCGTACCGCAATTCAGCTACGCGGGGCCGAACGAAAGAGATACCCCACCGACCGAGGCAATAAGCCCGGATCGAACTGTATCCAAAACACAATGGCACGCCCCGGAGTTGGTGAATACGCCTAGATGGACTTATCGATCCTGGGAGGTGAACCCGTTGCTCGGACCCACGGGCGGCCCGGGAGATTAGTTCCTCTTTTAGCGCTCAGTAGTTCCGGAGGGCTCGCAATGCCACCTATTTTTCAGCTCTGCCTCAGGGTTATTTTAGGGCGCGAAGGTCGTCCTCCTGGCCCAGGTACTCCCATCGCTGCAGCGCGATCGGCACGTTGCCATTGAGCCAGAGAAAGTCGTGAAACTCTCGCAGGTTGAATTTGTCACCTTTCGCCAGCTTGGCTTCGGCGAGAAAACGCAGAATTTGACTCTTCCCGATCTGATAGCTGATGGCCTGCCCCGGATCGGTGGCAAACAGCGCAGCTTCGGCTTCCGCCGACTTCTGATCCATGGGGACGTGTTGGGCCAGGTAGTCTGCTGCCTGCGTGACCGTGAAGTTGCCCAGCGCGAGTTTGACATCTACTTCGACGCGCAACGCTCGTAATCGCATGAAGTTATAAATAATCTCCCGAGTTCGCGGACTATCGTCAAAGAGTCCGGCTTGCAGCATCATCTCTTCGGTATAAAAACCAATGCCCTCGTTGGCACCAGAATCGTAATAATGGCGGCGAATCGGATCTGCGTGTCTCCAGGACAAACACATCTGAAAATAATGTCCTGGCACCCCCTCGTGAACCATGTCCGGGCGCGGGTCTTTGGCCGTGGCTAGCCAAAAATATCCCAGTCGGGAAGATGGTGGGCTGGCCCAGCGCACACCATTTTCACGCAGCCTGGATGGGCCGGTGAAATCATCCAATTCACCGAAATCCGCAAGAGCCTCAAGATAACCCGGCATCTGACGCAGCGTGTAATGCCCGACATCAGGCGGCACAGTGAGAAGGCTTTTATCTCCAAGATATTTGCGAATCGCAAGTTCCTCTGTCCGGGCAGTCTCTATTTCATCCGGCAGGTTGGCGGCTATCTTGAGTTCGGGCATTCCCTGATTCCGTTGCTGCTCGTATTGCTCGAACGCGACCGAGCGAGACCATTCCTGCCGGCTGACCTGGAGGAGTTGCTCCGGGCCGTACGGAAGAAGAGCAACATTGTGGAGAAAGAATTCATAGGCCGTTTGGCCGATTGCCGCGTCAGCGGGCATGGTATCGAGGTGTCCCTGCAACCAAGTTCGATACGATTCCAACGCGATCATCGCCTTCCCGGTCGCGTTCTTGAACGCATGAACCGCGGCGTCATCTCCGACAACTTTAAGCAGGGGTGTGATCTCGCGTTCGACTTGCTCTAATTCGGGCCGAATCCGGCGCAGGTCTCCGATCGCCAACTCGGCAAACGGGCGAATCGCTTTAAGATTCGCTTTGCCGTCATCGAGAATCTTAGGAATTTGCTCCATTCGCTCTACAATCTCGCGACTGCGTGAAGCATCGAATGGTGGAGGCTGTACCAGCGCTTCGAGCAATGCTGTAACCGTCTGGTCCAGATAGAACGAAGGATCGCGTTGCCATCGTGGATTGACCTCCAGCTCCCAGCGAACGCGGGCCAGCGCGGATCCGATCAAGCGGTAATCCACTTGCTGAGCTACAGTCCAAGTGGTTGCGTCGAGGTGCTTCCACCTGCTTTCAAATTCTTCCAGAGCCGCTTTTTGTTTCGCAATCGAACTCGCGGACCAATCGCGTCGGCCATCGGGATGTTCGATGCGCGGGATATCGTCCCTGGAAAACGGTTGATAACGTGCGCGCCATTGCCAGAAATCATTGGCAAGAACTTCAATAGGATCGGACGGGGTCGGGATCTTGTCTTGCGCGAGAAGAGTTTTGTGGAGCAGACAAGCAAGCGGTAACACGACAAAACCAATCAGCAGCAACCGTCTGAGAGCAAGACCCATGTCGTTCATGCTTGGGATCTTAAACCAGTCGCGGACAAACTGATTAGCTGGCGATCCGGTTCACCCGAGTCGTGAGCGGGATAAAAAAACGTCCCGAAGGAAATATCCTTCGGGACGTTTTTTTGTCTGTATGGGCGCGAAATGTTAGTGCGAAATCGCCGCGAACAGCGGAGAGTTCATTAAAGACTGAAACTTCTGGTCGTCGCTCTTGAAGTGGACTTGCAGATTCGAGCTGTCGGAATCGACACTGGCGGCGTCAATCGCAGTCTTCTCGATTGCACTCGCGTTCATTTTTTTGTAAAGCATGACACCTTTGAACACTGTGGAAAGCGTGGCAGCCGTCATCGAATCGGACGTGACTACGGTCAAGTCGAAATTCACTCCACTCGCGAAGTTCATGGTGTAGCGAGAGGCGAGAATTCGCTTCTTGATGCTGTCATAGTCGCCAATCTTCGAGGCGTCGCCCATCACCGACGACATCATGGCCTGGGTTCCCTTTTGATCGAGGATGCTCCAGACGGGTGCGCCATCCACGGCGGCCATCTGATCGGTCATCACCGAGTTCGAGTCGAGCGAAGTACGCTTGCCATCCCGGGTATCAAGAGCGCTGTGCAAGGAATCGGAAGTACCAAACGCCAATGTATTGTCGTCGGGGAAAGTCATCACCAAACCGTTGTCCATGGGATAAATGCTGGATGTCCCATATTTAACAGCAGTAATCTTCTTCAGCTTCAATTTCTTGAGAACCGCTTTGGCCGAAAACGACCCCTGCGCCACGCAGACGGTTTGAATGCCCTTCTTTTCAGTACGAAAAGAAGCAAAGCTGAGCTGATCAAGGTCGTGTTCGGAGTCGATGCCGATGCCTTTCAGCGCGGCCTCGAATTGTTTGAGATCTTCGGGCAGTACTTTATCCTTGAGAGCTTGCGCGGTGGGCGAATCTTTGAGGGCGCGGTAGTCGACGCCGATCAATTGCTGAATTTCAGTGGGCACCATGGAACGTGCCGACGATGCGATGGGCATGGCGAAGCCAGCTGTTGCGCAGAGAAGCAAAACCGCGGAAAACAAATTCTTCATAAAACTCCTCAAGATGAACGCCTCAAAGGCGGTTCTAAAAACAAAAATCTTACGTGTGGGTCTGCCTCATTTAGATGCGAGCCGTAGTCCACATTGTTAGTGACTCGGAAAAACTTTAGCTGTTATTTGCTTATTTTAGTCCTTAATCCGAACGGGAGGATCGTAACTAAAGTGCTTCCGCCTCGCATGGTCTTGGAACGCTCGAACCCCAGGAGTTTGCACAAAGTGTTTCGTCCGACTTCCTAGATGGCCAGTTCAGACAGAAGACCGGGTTTATGGCGATCTGTCGAACGCTTTCCGTTTGAGATAGATCAGGCTCCAGCTCGCAACGGCTCACTTCCTGATCCTTTTCGTTCTTTCATTCACCATCAAAAACCTGAAGAAATTCCTCGTAACATAATGTTTAATAATGACTTAGGCAGCCATCTCCGCGATTACAATGAGTCCCGCGGAGGAGGCTGTCACAGTCGTCTGCCCGAGGAAAGTTCAGTCTGGAGAATTCTTCCTGATCTCATCCGGTTCTGGCAAACGCGGCGGATGCACCAGGGAGACAAGAATGAAGCTGATGATCATCAGCAGAAACCACGAACCATACTTGCCGAAACGGACAAACTCCCAGCCGTTCCTTTGATGGGGATAAACCCAGACAGCGGCGAAAGTGCCTATATTCTCGGCGATCCAGATGAAGAGCGCGACCAGGCCGAATCCCACGAGTAGCGGCATGCTTCGAAAGGTTCGGTAGGGTCGGTAATAAACCCAGGTTGGACCAAACACGGCCGCCACCGCGATAAAAAGCGGCACCCGCATGTCGGGAATAAAGTGATGAGTAAAGAAATTTGCATAGATTAAGGCAGCAAGGGCGACTGTAACGTAAGAATTGGGGTAGCGCGTGTACCGCATGTCGAGGATGCGCGTGATGCGCGCCATAAAACTGCCGACCGATGCGTACATGAAGCCGGAAAAAAGCGGCACATGACCGAGCCGAAAGAAATTGTGTTCGGGATAGCTCCACGAGCCAACGTCCGTCTTGAAGAGTTCCATTACTGTGCCGACGATGTGGAAACTCAATATGACCTTAGCTTCACGAATGGTCTCCATACGCAGAATAAGCAAGAGCGCCTGCACGGCCAACGCTGACAAAAACAGAAAGTCGTAGCGCGCCAGCCATGCATGATGGGGCCAGAACCATTTGGTTAGAAGCACTAGACTTAAAATGATTGCGCCAAAAAGACAGGCCCACGCTTGCTTAAATCCAAAAAGAAAGAATTCCCATAGAAATCCCTTGAACCTGTTTGTGGCGACATGGTTCTCAAGCCGGATGCGGATTTCATGGAACCGCGTTTTTGTGTAGCTCAACATGGAAGCGACAAACTACAAATCCCGCTTGTGCTGGTGGCTTTCTAGCCTCTTAATGCAGTGGCCCGCTTACTGGTCTCGTTGAGGAATCCTTCTTCCTTCGGCGCATCATTCTTCAGCGAGTCGAGATTGATCTCAACATTTGCGAGCGCCCCTTCGAGAGCGGCTTTGGCCAGAGCGGTCGCAGTTGTCAGGTCAGACTTCATGTTTGGGTTGGTGATGGGCGCCAGTTTGGCGACTATGTCAGACACCTCGACCGCTCTTTCAGCGACACCGAGAGGGACGCTCGTCGCCTGTTTGAGAGCGGCGGCAATCGCGGCACCTCCGTCAGCGGATTCCTTTACCGACTTGTAGGCCTTCATGACTACGTTGTAGGACTCGGCGTCGGCGTCGATCGCGGCCTTCAGTTCTTCACGAAGCTGCGCCAACTTCGCGATGGCTTCGCTGAGCTGGCTTTCGTATTGCAGATACGCTTTCTTGCCGCGAGACATGGACGCAACCATGCTCGCAAGCCCGGCGGCCATGGCTCCGCTGGCGGCCGCGGCGCTGCCTCCTCCCGGAGTCGCCGTGGGAGCCGCCAACTGTTCGATAAATGGCTCGACTCCGGCACGCAGTCCGCCGACCGCCACCTTGCCGGTCATCACAGCGGCCAGACGATTCTCCAGGATCAGCGAGGAATCGAAGTTTTCAACTTGCAAGAACCACTCGGCTGCCTGCTCCAGCGCCTTCTTCGGAATCAGGCCCACAATCTCGCTTGACACTGGGATAACACCGTAGCGTTCGGCTTCACGTTTCACGAATTCAAACACGCGGTGGACGGGAGTCTGCTCGAAGTCGGTCAGGTTCATCGAGACCTGAGCCAGGCCGCGCACCAGGAATCCGGCGCCTTTGACGAAACGTAGACCACCGGTCGAAAAACGCACGGCTTTCGCGATTTTCTTGGCGATATCTACGTCAGGCGTGTTCAGGAAAACGTTGTAAGCGACTAGAGCTTTGCGCGCTCCTACGACCGTTGCCCCTGCGGTGGGATGCACTCGGGGCTCGCCGAAATCGGGCTTGCGCGCCGGATTCGTCACGATGTCGGTGCGTATGCCTTCGAACTGGCCGCGGCGAATGTTCTCCAGGTTCTGACGTTCGGGAGTGGCTGCGGCGGCTTCGTAAAGATAAACAGGGACTTGGAAGCGTTTCCAAATCTCGGCTCCAACGTGGCGCGCCATGGCCACGCAGTCCTCGATGGTTACGCCGTCGATCGGAATGAAAGGAACGACATCGGCCGCTCCCATCCGCGGATGCGCACCCTGATGCTTGGTTAGGTCGATCAACTCTGCGGCCTTACCTACGCCGCGGATTGCGGCCTCCTGAATCGCCTCTCGTTCTCCAACCAGCGTAATAACGGAGCGGTTGTGGTCGGTGTCGCTCTCGCGGTCCAGGAGATAGACTCCAGGGATTTTCATCGCTTCCACGATGGCATCTACTTTGGCTTTATCGCGACCTTCAGAAAAATTTGGAACGCATTCGACTAGAGTGCTCGGCATGGCATGAAGGATAACGGGCGGCGCTTGGGTCAGGCAACTCGGGAGATATTGGTGGCTCTCGGGTGCGTTTACCACGGAGGGCACGAAGGCATACGAAGGAGATCTTTCCAGATTTCCTTTGTGCAACTCCGTGCCCTTTGAGGTTCAAGGTTTTCCTGAATCTAACGCCTTGTATCATAGGCAGGATGATTTTCCCTACGACTCCTCAGCCACGCAGGCCGAAGATCGGTGTCTTTGATTCAGGTGTTGGCGGGCTGACGGTCCTTCGTGCGCTGATCGAGCGCATCCCTGACGCCGACTACCTTTACTTCGGCGACACGGCACGCCTTCCCTACGGCTCGAAATCAGCCGCCACAGTTGCCCATTATGCGGTCGGGGCGGCTCGCTATTTGCAAGATCAAGGAGCGGAGATGCTGGTCATCGCCTGCAATACCGCGACGGCGTTGGCCTTACCCGCGATCAAAGAGGGCGCTGGCGTTGACGTGATCGGCGTAGTCGAACCAGGTGCGGAGGCGGCAGCGGCGGCCAGCCTCAAACGGAACGTCGTGGTCATCGGCACGGAAGCGACCATCGGCAGCCACGCCTATCGCCGCGCACTGGAATCGCATGGCATCGCGGGGCACGAAAAGGCTTGTCCTTTATTTGTGCCGTTGGTGGAAGAAGGGTGGCTGGAGCATCCGGTGACCGAGCAGGTGGCAAAGATTTATCTGTCGGAGGCTTTTTCGAAGGAGGCTCACGATGCCGACGTGCTGGTGCTCGGTTGCACTCACTATCCTTTACTGAAGCCTCTGTTGCGAAGAGTGGCTCCACCCCACATCGCGATTGTTGACTCGGCCGAATCAACGGCACAGGAAGTGAAACGGCATCTAGGGATTCAATCGAACACTCGAGCCGACAGTGCGAGGAAAACTCCCCACCTCAGGTTTTTCGCCACCGATTCGGCGAAGAAATTCAGGAACCTGGGCTCACGATTCCTCGGTCTTCCAGTGGAGGACGTGACGCATGTGGATTTGAAGGAGTAAAGCAGAAAAATTCGATCTCCGAAGAGGGGGAAGACGCGGCAAGCCGCGTCTCTACAGAGAGAATGCTAATACAGATGGAAATTGACTTCGACGTTAATCTGGACGGCGACGGGCTTTCCATCTTTCATCGCCGGATCAAATCGCCAGTTCTTTACCGCCTCAATCGCCTTTTCATCCAGGCCCAGTCCTAATGTGCGCAGGACTTTAATGTCGCGCGGTTTGCCGTCCGGACCGACTACCAGCCACAGGACTACGGTACCCATGTGCTTAACTTTGCGGGCTTCCTCGGAGTATTCGGGATCCGGCGAGTAAATCGCTTTCGGAGCGGAAACACCACCGCCCACGCGGAATGCCCCACCGCCAGTGCCGCCACCATGACCAGGACCGTATCCCGGCCCCTCGCCAGCGCCGACGCCACCACCCATGTTTGAGCCAATGCCACCCCCTCCGCCAGTTCCATTCGAAGGCACGGATGGTAGGGCCGTTGGCAGGCCCAAGTCCGGCATGTTCGGCTGTTGAAGGTGAACCTCGGGCGGAACAACAATGGTTGGAGGAACAGGTAGCTTCGGCTGCAAGTTTCGTATCACCGCCTGGGGCGGAGTGATCTGCTGCAAGGACTGTTTCGGCAAGCGTCCTTGATTTGCCTGTAGCTTGTCGCGATCACCACCACCGCCGCCGCCACCGACCAGTTTCTTCGACGGTTCGAGAGCCGGAATGTCGTCTGGCGCGATCAATACGACTTGTTGCGACGGTTTCTGGACGACAACGCTATGCCCCCAGTAAGCCACCGCGATGATGATCGCCACACCCAATATATGAACTACGGTCGAGCCAAGAGCGCCATCTCGCTTGTAGTTGTAGAGTCCCCAGATATCGCGTACTGGAACGGGCTTTGAGGTCAGAACCAGCGGAGGAAGCTTCTTGGGGAAAAAGAATTCGTCAACGTTGCGGAACAGAGATTTCCACAGCGACTCATCCAGAGTCTGATTTTTCAGGAGAAGATGCAGCTCCGGCTCGGGCTCCGTTGGTATCGTTGGCGGATTCTGTTGGATTTCAACTTCCGGCATATTTTCCCGAGCATCAGCTAACTTACAGAATGGGAACCGCTATTTTAGATGCGCGAGCCATTCCCAAAGGTCGCTTATAAAAATTAGTTGTACAACGGACGAAACTGCCGCCCCAGCGTCCCAAACCAGTTGGATGCACACAGACTTTGATCTGGTCAAAATTGTACACGGTTTTTCCTGATGAAAAACAGTACTTTCTTAATTCCCTGCTGGTCCTGATTCCCTAACGGACGTGGCTTGTGCGGCTCCCTATATAATTAAAAGATTCAATCAGTTGGGAGAATCTGAAGAGTGCCGATGGATTTGAAATCCACCATTAATTTGCCCAAAACGGGCTTCCCCATGAAGGCTGGACTGCCCCAGAACGAGCCCAAGATGCTGGCTCGATGGGAGGAGCAGCGGATCTATGACCGCATCCGCGAAGTGCGCAAAGGCGCGCCCACCTACGTGTTGCACGATGGACCTCCCTATGCCAACGGGCCGATTCATCTAGGGACGGCGATGAATAAATGCCTGAAAGACTTCATCGTAAAGTCGAAAAACATGGCTGGCTTCGACTCTCCTTACGTGCCGGGATGGGATTGCCATGGACTGCCTATCGAAATCAAAGTGGACCAGATGTTGGGCGGCAAGAAACTCCAGATGGCTGCGGTTGACGTCCGTGCAGAATGCCGCAAGTACGCGGAGAAATTTCTGGAACTCCAACGCTCGCAGTTCAAGCGCATCGGCGTTTTCGGCCGCTTCGACAACCCCTATTCGACGATGACGTCGCAATATGAGGCGGCGGTGCTCGGTATCCTTTTTCGGTTTCTGGAAAACGACTTTGTTTACAAGGGATTGCGATCGGTCTACTGGTGTGTATTCGACGAGACGGCATTAGCGGAAGCCGAAGTCGAGTATGAGAACCATACCAGCCCGACGGTGTGGGTGAAGTATCCGTTCGCGGGCGATCCGGCGTCGCTTGATGCGGCCTTGAAGGATAAGAAAGTTTCCACCATCATCTGGACCACGACTCCGTGGACGCTGCCAGCGTCGATGGCGGTCGCTTTTCATCCGACTGCGGAGTACCAAGCAATCCTCTCGAATCGCGACAACGAGGTGTACATCGTTGCGGCGGAGTTGGCAGCCACAGTCCTAGCGAAAACCGGTCTGGGCAGCGAAGGGTTCGCCGTACTCGCCTATTTCAGCGGTAAGAAGCTCGAATACTCCGAATTCCAGCACCCTTTCCTCGATCGCAAGATCATCGGCGTCCTCGCGGATTACGTCACCATGGACCAAGGCACAGGCGTGGTGCATACCGCTCCCGCGCACGGCGCTGAAGACTTTATTACCGGGCAGAAATACAAGATCGATCCGACTTGCAATGTGGATAAGGCCGGCATACTGCGCAATGGCCTGCCGGAGTACGAAGGCAAGCGCATCTTCGACGCCAATGCTCCGATCGTCGAATTGCTGAAGGCGCGTGGTGCGCTGATGCATTCCGAAAAGATGGAGCACTCGTATCCTCACTGCTGGCGTTGTCACAACCCCGTGATTTTTCGCGCGACCGAGCAGTGGTTTATCGGCATGGAAACGCCCATGAAAGGTGAGACGCCGGGCGAGACCATGCGCAGCCGCACGCTCGCGGAGATTGCTAAGGTTAAGTGGGATCCGGCCTGGGGCGAAGAACGCATTTCCAACATGATTGCCACGCGGCCCGACTGGTGCATCTCGCGGCAACGCGTCTGGGGAGTGCCGATCGCAGTGTTTCTTTGCGCCGACTGTGGCAAGCCGGTTCAGGATCCACAAATCAATCGCAAAGTCGTGCAGTTTATTTCACAACACGGAGCCGACGCGTGGTACACCCCGGACGCCGATGCGATTCTTGCTTCCGGTCGTAAGTGTGCGCATTGCGGCGGCGCCAAATTCAAGAAAGAGACTGACATTCTCGATGTATGGTTCGAGTCGGGATCAAGCCATGCCGCTGTCCTTGGCCACGAACCGAATCTACCCTGGCCCGCCGACCTCTATCTCGAAGGCGGCGATCAGCACCGCGGATGGTTCCACTCTTCCCTGCTCTGTGCCATCGGCTATGAAGGCAGCGCTCCCTATCGAATGGTCGCAACCAGCGGATGGACCCTGGACGAGCAAGGCCGCGCCATGTCGAAATCACTGGGCAATACGGTGGATCCGGTCGAGATCGCGGACACGCTCGGCGGCGAGATCGTCCGCATGTGGGTCGCTTCGGTGGATTTCCGCGAAGATGTTGCGTGTTCTCCGCAGATCATGCAGAGGGTCGCCGGAATCTATCGCGACATTCGTAATACGTTCCGCTTCATTCTGGGGAATCTCGACGGGTTCGACCCGGTGAAAGATGCCGTCACGTTCGACGATTTGCAACCCATCGATCAATACATGCTGCGGCAAGCGGCCGAAGTATCTGCCGATGTGCAGCGCTCCTATGAAGAATTTGCCTTTCACAAGATCTATCACCGCATCAATAACTTCTGCGGCGTCGAACTGAGCGCTTTCTATTTCGATATATTAAAAGACCGGCTCTATACAGCGGGTCGTAAGTCGTTGTCGCGGCGAGCCGCGCAAACCGCGATCTGGCGGATCGGCGAAGCGCTGGTGCGCTTGATGGCTCCGATCATGAGCTTTACCTGTGAAGAGGTCTGGCAGTACATGCCCTCTGTTGCAGGCCGACTTGAAAGCGTCCACTTAACGACCTTTTCAGAGGCTGCGGACTTGCTCGACATTAGCGATGCGGCCACTGTCGTTGATCCGAAACAGGTGGACGACTGGAAGACAGTGCGATCCGTGCGCGAAACAGTTTTGAAAGCTCTGGAAGAAGCGCGCAACCAGAAACTGATTGGCGCCAATCTGCAAGCGCAAGTTACGTTGACTGCTGCTGACCCAGTATTCTCTGTGCTGGAGCGTTTCAAGAATGATTTGCGCTACTTCTTTATCGTCTCCGACGTGGAACTCAAAAAAGGATCGGGGAATGGAGACGCTCCTGTCGCCGTGCAGGTAAGCAAGGCTGCGGGATTGAAGTGCGAGCGCTGCTGGAACTTCTCGACTCGTGTTGGCGAGGATGCAAACTATCCAACTGTGTGCGAGCGTTGCAGCCCGGTGCTTAAAGAAATTGACGCGTCCGGTAACACTGCTTCCTTAAACGCGATAAGCTAGTGTTGTGTCTCGGCAAACTCGTGGCGAAACTCCAGTTGTCATCCTGAGCGAAGCGAAGGACCTGCTGTTTTCGTGGTGCTGCAAGAAGCAGGTCCTTCGCTTCGCTCAGGATGACAATACTCCGTCGGTTTGCGTGATTCCGCACAACAGAAAAACAACTTTCCGCTCATGCGCAAATATCATTTCCTAATCGCCGTATCCGTCATCGCTCTCGATCGCATCACCAAGTGGACCATCTCTCGCCGGCTATCCCTGCATGACAGCATCACAGTCATTCCCGGATTTTTTCGCATCATCCACACCGAAAATCCGGGGGCCGCATTTGGCATCTTTGCCGATTCTCCTTCAGAGTGGAAAGTCGGGCTGCTCATTACATTCTCGGTGATTGCGCTGCTGATTGTCTCCGCCCTGCTCTGGAAAAACAGCCATAGCATGACCTCAACCGGAGTCGGACTGGCATTGATTCTCGGTGGCGCTATCGGCAATCTGTGGGACCGCCTGGTCAGCCGGCATGTCGTGGATTTTTTGCTCTTTTATATAGGGCCTCACCAATGGCCGGCCTTTAATGTGGCGGACAGCGCGATTGTGGTCGGAGCTGGACTACTGGTATTCGAAATCGTCTTCACAAAGTCGCCGAGCGAACAATCGGCTTAGTTTAAAGCCAGCATTTGGAAGTGACGCATCCATGACAAAACCCCACTATGGCGTGGCCAGTAGCGCCGAAATTGCCAACATGACCGGCAAGGAAATGCTGCAGGCGGTTATCGACGGCAGGCTACCGCAGCCTCCGATTGGAAAGACACTATTCTTCCGGCTGGTTGAAGTGGGCGACGGATTTGCCGCCTTCGAAGGCGAGCCGAGCGCGGAACTGCTCAATCCCATGGGAACGGTCCATGGCAGTTGGCCGATGGCTCTCATCGATAGCGCAGCCGGCTGCGCATGTCACTCCGTGCTGCCCGTAGGATCCAGTTACACCACCATCGAGACCAAGGCTAACTTCTCGCGACCCATCATGCCAGATTCCGGACGAGTGCGTGTGGAAGGACGAGTCGTATCGCAAGGCCGGAGAATTATTTCAGCCCAAGCGCAGGTACTGGCTGCCGATGGCCGCATACTGGCGCATGGCACTTCGACCATCCTGGTGTTCGAGAGTAGGCGCTAGGACGTTCTAGGGCGTTCCATACAACTGCCGATAGACATTCGCATTCCGCAAGATGGCCTGCACGTATTCGCGCGTTTCGGTAAATGGGATGGATTCGACAAACTCCTGCGGATCGCGGTAGTGGCCTTGTCCCAGCCAGTCTCCCACGCGGTCGCTGCCGGCATTGTAGGCGGCCAAGGCATACTCGAACTGCCCGTTGTACTTATCCACCATGTCTTTGAAGTAGCGCGTGCCTAGTTGCAGGTTCACAGCCGGAGTGTAGAGTTGCGGCGCGCTATATCCCTTGAGCTTGACCTGCTTGGCTACCGTTTTTCCTGTCTTTGGCAGAAGCTGCATTAGGCCTACGGCGTTGGCGTGAGAGAGAGCGCCGGCGTTGAACTCCGACTCCTGCCGGATTAGCGACGCCACGAGATAGGGGTCGAGACCGTTGAGGATCGAATATTTGCGCAGATCGGTCCAATAGGCTTTCGGAAACAGCGCTTCCCAGTAGGGACGAGGCAGGTCAGGAATGTCGACGGCAAAATAATTGGGCGTCGAATGCTTCATGATTTCGATACCGCGATCGTAGCGTCCGCCATCTTGATAAACACGCGCCATCTCGGGAGGCGCCCAGGTTCCACCTTCCTGGCTGGCCGCGGCCTGCAACTCGCGCACCGCCATATCGGCGAGACCCCCATTTGAGAGGAGACGTGCCCGGGCGACACGAAGATTGTCGTCGGGAGGCGTGGCTGCGGTAATTTTCCCGGAAGTTGAAAGCGCGGAAACACGGTCCAGCAGCGCGTAGTGGGGCGGCGTTTCTTTCGCAGTTACATCTTTCGGGGATTCATCCTTCAGCGATGCGTCTTTCAGCTGACCTTGATTTGCCGCGCCTTGCCTGGAGGCGGTGCTCGGCAATGCCTTCAAACGCTGCCGTCCAAACTCGGCGTAGTAATAGTTTCGAAAGCGGTCGGAAAGCTTTTGATAAAACGCCCGCGCCATCGCCGGATTGCCTTCTTCTTCGGCCAGCCGCGCCCGCCAGTACAAAGCGTTCGGAACCTCGGCGGAGTCGGGATAGAGGGCAATTTGATTTTCAAATCCTTGGCGCGCTTCATCCGTTCTGCCCTGCCGGAAACTCAGCCACGAAGCTTTCCAATGCGCGTAAGAGGCTTTGCTTCCAGTCGGAAAACGCTGCTGCAACTCGCGAAAGTAGTCGATGGCGTGGTCGTAGTCGCGCTTTAACAGATACATGTTTCCGGCCGAGAGCAATGCTTGCTCCAGCCACGGGCTGGTCGGACCAAACTGCCGCAATTCGTTCAGCGTGCGTTGTACCGCATCTTCGTCGCTCGTAGAGCGCTCGGTTTCGCTTAACAGATAGAGCCGCTCGGCCTCCGCGTCGTTAGTCTGTAGTCCCATGGAAGTTAGAATCTGGCGCGCATCGTGACTGCGTCCGTTTTTTTCCAGCGCTCCGGCCAGGGCCAACTGCACTTCGGGACGGTTTGCTGGTGGAACATCATCAACCAGCGTCTGATAATCGTGAACCGCATCGCCGTAGTGCTTCGCTTTCAAGAGCAGGTCGGCTCGGGTGCGGCGCTCGGCGATGGATATGGAGCCGGAGATCCCGAGCTTGTGCAATTCCGTCCCCGCAGCATCGGCTTCGATGCTATTAGGAAGATTGAAATAGAGATTGCGGAATGCCGCCGCAGCTTTTTGATTATCGCCGGCAGCTTCGTAGGCGCGACCAATCGCAAATTCAATGTCGCTCCTCACGGGAGCGCGATCTTTTTCCAAAAGTGTGGCTGCGTCCGCGTGACGGCCCTCTTCCAGCAGCGCGTTTGCGTAGACCAGATGAGCGTCCCGAATCAAGAGTGAATCAGGGAAATTCTTGCTGAAATCAGCTAGCGTCGAGAGCGCTTCGGCATTGTGCCCGGTTTTCAGGTACGCGTCGCCCAGATAGTAGCCAACGTAATCTCCAAGTTCGCTGGCCCCGGCTTTGGCGCGGTTGAACGGGTCGATGGCCTTAGCGTAATCGTGATCGAGGGTGTGCGCATATCCGATAACCAGCCATGCCAGGGCGACGGCATCGGCGTCTTCTTTGGATTTCGCATGGCGGCGCGCGTAGGCTTCGACTCCGGCGTAGGCAGTTGGCGTGCGGTCTTGCAGCAATTGTTGCGCCATGGGACGAAGACTGGCAGAAGCAACGAACGCTTGCCGTGCCCGGCGAACTCGCGGCGAGATGGTCTTGTGCTTCTTCTTGCCGCTGGTGGAAGCAGCGGGCTTAGGCTTTACCGCAGATTGCTTGGCGGTGGTGTATTTACCGGGCGCCGTCTTCTTCTTTGAGCTCGAGGCGGCATCCGATGGTTGGGATGGCGTGGGTGGCTGAGACTGTGCGAATGCGGGCGGCAAAATGCCGAGCCAAACCAGAAAGATAATTCCGGCGAGAACTTCGACTGCAAAACGGCGCACTCAACCCCTACCTACTGCCGAAAGTTGGGACCCATGATCGACAGATCGTCTTCTGCGAGACTTCTCATTATTTCATGCTGGAAGTAATTGCCGGAAGCGGCAACGGTCGTCCCGTAACGCTTCTGGTACGTGCCCCGGCTTTTTTCGATCACTTCCTGAAGACGGTCGTAGAGATCTTTGCTCTTCCGGCCTTCTGTCACCTTCGCCTGATTGTAGAGCTTGATCTCGTCTACCAGCAGGCGGGCAAAGCGCTGTGCCTTGCGGTGGACGTCCTGATCCTCAGGTGGGATTGACGATGAGATCGAGGGCGAACTCGCGGAAACCGGCTGCCCCTCCACTACCGCCTCCAACTCATCGCTGTACGCCTGAACCGTCGGCAACGGTTCGGCCACTGCGGAATCGGTATAAAAAGCCGTTTCCGAGACGGCTGACTCAGCTACGGCAACGGCGCCATGGGCCTCGGCAGTCATGGTTTCGACGGCCAGACCATCGGCGGCAGACTCTGCCGCCATTTCCGGAGCCTCGGTCACGGCGCTGGCGATTGGAGTTGAAATGTCGCCGGTGGAAGATGAAGCCGCAGCCGCCATGACGTGGGTAGCAGCTGCGGGAGTATGTGCGGCAAACGGATCGTTGAAGGCCGGCGCGCTGTGCGCGGGAGCTTCGTATGGCTGTGAATCCGCTGCGGCGCGATGGCTGTCCTTCTGCGCTTGCGCTTGCTTGCGAAGCGAGTTTACTTCGAGCCATGCGCCGGTAGACAGCACCAGCAGTTCCAGGGAACCATCAAGTGAACCCGTCGCACTGGTTCCGCTATCGGCATAGAGCAGGGCGGCAACTTTGTCTTTCAAAAGCAGGGGCAGAATCTTGCCCTCGCCACTGGCTGGCGTTCCGAATTCATTAAGGAAGCGTGAATCGAGATCAGCAACCGGCGAACTGGCGACGACCCGATTCCGGATAGCGTTTACCACCGCCGGAGCGCTCTCATCGAGAGCAAAATCTTTCACCGCGTCGCTATTTTCAAAGCCGCGGGCTTGCCATCCAGTGGCATGACTGCCTTTTACGACAAAGAGCGCGACCCGATCCGCATAGCGCGCGCTGGTATCGAGCAAGGCGCGCAGAATTTCTTTTTGTGACGTGCCGGACTGGATATCGGAAACTGCTCGCGCCAGTTCTGCGGAAGCGACTGCAGTCGTCCCTTTCCCTGCGGACGACGTAACCGTGGTGTCAGCCGACGCGGCTGCGATCTCTTCCATCACTCGGCGGACAATCTCGGTGCGTAGTTGGGCGGCATGGCTGTCCAGACACCTGACCAACCACCCGTTCCACAATTGGTTCGATCCAACCGCGCTCGTTCATGCGTACTCCCATTGCGTACTCCGAATCTGCGTTAGCTAGAGATAGAAATCTTGAGGGAGTGAAGGAAATAACCCTTCTTTCCCTCGATTATATGGCCCTTCGCGGCCATTCCCGGGACACCTTGGTACAAGCCCTACTAGTGCAGGACGCAAACGCAAGACGACCGATGGAACCGTAGCAAAACGCTTGAAATCCAGTGCAAATCGGGGATGCACCAAAACGGCCGGGCGGAAAAGGCCGCCAGCAATTACAATAGCAGTGCGGATCTGGACACCATGTCGGAAAAATCTGCATCAAGTTACGAATGAGTACCATCCAACCCAACATAGAGCAACCGGTCAGCGAAGAAATGCAGCTGGTCCGGCGCGCCAAGCGCGGCGACGATTCCGCGTTTGAAGATTTAGTGCGGCGCTATGATCGCAATGTCTTCCGCATTGCACAGCACATTACGCAGAATCGCGAGGACGCGGAAGATGTAGTGCAGGAGGCGTTCCTCAAGGCGTATCGCAACCTGGAGAAGTTCCAGGAACAGTCCAAGTTCTATACCTGGCTGGTGCGGATTGCGGTCAACGAAGCGCTGATGAAGTTGCGCAAGCGGAAACCGGAACGCACGGTTTCGCTGGACGAAGAAGTAAAGACAGAAGATGACTCGCTACCCCGTGAGGTTGCGGATTGGAGTCCCAATCCGGAGCAGATGTACAACCAGGCGGAGTTGCGGGAGATTCTGACGAAAACCATTCAGGGATTGCCCGAGGGCTTCCGGACGGTGTTCGTACTTCGGGATAAAGAAGGCCTCTCGACAGAAGAGACGGCCGAGGCGCTGGGATTGAGCATTCCGGCGGTGAAGTCGCGGTTGCTGCGCGCGCGGTTGCAATTACGCGAACGGCTGAACCGTTACTTTCAAAAAAAGGCGAGTGGAGATGGCGACCAGTGAAGTGTTCTGAGTTTTTAAACGAATTAACCAACTATCTCGACGGCGTGCTGGACGCCCGGACGAAGACCGAACTAGACGATCATCTGGCGTGGTGCCACAACTGCTACGTCGTCTGCGACACTACCCGCAAGACCATCGAAATCTACCGCGACTCGGAACTCTACGAGTTACCCGAGGATCTGCGCACGCGGCTGCGATCAGCCATCATGACGAAGTGCACGGCGCACAAGAAGTCTGGTCCGCCGACAAGCTAGAAGCCGAGTTCTTTGGCATCTGTAGTCCTCAGGCAGTCTTTGGTTTTTTCCAACACGGCCGTTTCCCGCTCCGTTTTGTTCGTCAGAGCGCCGCAAACGCCTCATTCTGGGATGTCTAGAGGAGCAGTCGCATTGCCCTCAATCCTGCGAACCTTTTCTGCCCTAATCGAATCTAAATATTTTAGGACCGGTTCCAACTTTGCTTCAAAGGAGACGGGCAAGTTTTGTCGATTTATTCTGTGGGAGGTTTTCGATGTTTTCAAAATTAATGGACGTTATGTTCGGTTGTCGGCATGATCGGTACAGTTTTCCGATCACGTTGCGCGCCGGTTCGCGGCGCAACCAGACCGCTCAGCGGACAGGTACTTATGTCGCATGTCTCGACTGCGGAAGAGAATTTCGCTACGACTGGCAGGAGATGAAGATCGTCGGGTCGCAGACAGCTGGTTTGCAGACAATTGGGTCGCGCGCCGCGGAAATCGCGCGTTCCCTGGTAACTAGGGAAGCCGCGTAAGAATTGCCGCCTGGCGGCGCATTCGACGAGGACTTTGCGGCTAAAACTGAACATTCCTCGGGAGCTTTCCCCAGATTCTGCCCTGCGTTTCTTCTTCCTTTTAGCCCCTTGCCGACCGGCTCTTAAATTCAACGAATCCTTTGTCAAACCCTGGAGCGGCCAAGTGCCAAACTCGCCCGGAGGCGGCAAAAAGTGGTTCGCCCTACTTTTTTCATACAATCTTCACAAATTGCTGTGTTAGATTTGCCCCTCAGCTCAAAATTCCTGGAGGAAACTGAATTGGGCAAGGACATGGTCCCCAAGAAGATCTTTTTCACCAAAGGTGTGGGGAAACACAAAGAACGTCTCACCTCTTTCGAACTCGCATTACGTGACGCTGGCATCGCGGCGCAAAACCTGGTGCGTGTCTCTTCTATCTTTCCGCCCAACTGCAAATTGGTCCCGCGCTCGCAGGGACTTAAGTACCTCTCCCCGGGAGAAGTTGTATTTTCGGTGGTTGCCGAAAATTCCACCCACGAACCGCATCGCCTGCTGGCCTCGTCGATTGGCGTTGCCATCCCTGCCGACCGCAATACCTACGGATATCTCAGCGAGCACCACTCCTTCGGCGAAACCGAAGATGCCGCCGGAGATTACGCCGAAGAACTCGCCGCCGAAATGCTGGCGACCACGCTAAACGTCGAATTTGATTCCGACCGGTCGTGGGATGAAAAGAAAGAGATCTATCGGATCTCGAACAAGATCGTGCGGACAGCGAACGTCACGCAGTCGGCTGTCGGCGATAAGCGCGGGCTTTGGACTACGGTGATTGCGGCGGCCGTGCTGATCTTTGACTAATCGTCTTGAGACGGTGCTGTAGAGGCGCGATTTCCTCGCGCCTTATTTTTTCGCGATCTGAGCAGTCGTCTTCTTCCCAGCCGGCTTCTTCTTTAGCCGCTCCAGCACCGCAGCCACTATGATTGGCAACCCCACCGTCGCGTCCACGAAGACTTCACCGAATTTCCCGCCCTCAGACGGAGGCACGAACTTGCCCCACGAAATTGCCTCGCTATAGGGACTACCCGACAGCCCGCCCCAATACACCGGCTCCGGACAGATGCGCAACCCATAGTGATAACGCTTCAGCGGCAGGTCTTCCCCGCCCCGGCGATGGCGCAATTCGATGAACGGACCAAACTGCTGCGACCAGTTACGCGGAACACCTCCGCCAATGGTGAAAATTCCAATGCGCTTTTGAGCCAGCAACGTCGCGGCAAAGTGTTCCAGATCTTCGAAGGGATCGAAGCGAAATCGCGCTTTTCCTTGCTTGTCACGCTCACGATTGGTCAGCGCGTAGTCGAGCCCGAGCTCGGAATCGGAGAATGCCGGCACAAACACAGGGACATTTTTTTCGTACGCTGACTTCAGAATGCCGCGTTCGCCTTTGGCACGCTTCGCGAGATAGGCTCCGATGGCGCGATTCAACTTGTACGAGCACATCACTTCATCGGAGTCCCAACCCGCAAAAGTTGCAGCCATCACGCGTTCCACATCATCGAGATTCTGTTCAGGTTCGAGCGTGTCATAGACGCGGTTGTATCCCGCTTCGTAAAGCTCCTCATCGCTCAGTTCGGGATTGTGCCGAAAATGAGCGCGCCCTGTCGCCTCGACCAAGCCGTGGGCCATGAGCGCTCCAGTGGAAACGATCGCATTGACGATGCCGCGATCAATCAATTCGGCAATCACGAGGCCTTGCTTGGCCACGGTCATCGCACCGGCCAGCGTCATGACGACGAAGCAATCTTTGTCGCGCGCCATCGCCTCCAGTACATCGGCAGCTTCGCCGAGTTGACGGCCCGTAAATGCCGTCCTGGACATGGCGCGCACCAGATCGTCGATAGATGAAATTTTGCCGAGATCAAGCGGTTCCAGCGGGATTAGGCGATCCGCTACCGGATCATGCAACTTGCGGTCGATGCCCGCACCTTCTTCATGACTATCGTGATGATGGCCGTGTTTCGTAACGTTTTTCTGCTTCAAGAATGAACCTCCAGAAATAAAACCGATTTTGACCGAAGAAACAATTTACTAGAAGTAAAGAAAACACGTTGATGCGTTTTTACCGAATCGTAACATTCACAGCCGCATCGAACACTTTGGTATTCTAGAGCGCGTTGAACAGCACCTCTTTTATAAAATTGGCATCCCGAGCGAAGCGAGGGATCTGCAGTCCGCCGCAAAATGCAGATCCCTCGCTTCGCTCGGGATGCCAAAATCTGATTAACGAGAGACCGAGTGCCCGACAAATTCACCGTCGCCCTGATCCAAATGTCGTGCGGCCCCGATCCAGCCGACAATCTGGCGAAGGCGCTCGATCGCGTAGCGGAGGCGGCGCGAAAAGGCGCGGACGTGGTCTGCCTGCCCGAACTTTTCCAGACACAATATTTTTGCCAACGCGAGGATGCGGCCCTATTTGACCTGGCCGAGCCAATCCCCGGACCCACCACGCAAACCCTGGCCGCCTCCGCACTCAAGAATAAGGTCGTGCTAATCGCTTCGCTTTTTGAGAAGCGAGCGCCAGGCCTCTACCACAACACTGCAGCGATATTCGATTCGGATGGCTTACTAGGCGGCATTTATCGCAAGATGCACATCCCCGACGATCCGCTCTACTACGAAAAATATTATTTCACTCCAGGAGATCTTGGATTCAAGGCATTCGATACTTCCGCGGGAAAGCTAGGCACGCTTGTCTGCTGGGATCAGTGGTACCCCGAGGGCGCGCGCCTCACGGCATTGCAGGGCGCAAGCATTCTGTTTTATCCCACGGCCATCGGATGGCATCCGGCAGAGAAGGCTGAATTTGGCGTGGCGCAACACGATGCCTGGCGCACGATTCAGCGAGCGCATGCCATTGCGAATGGCGTTTATGTCGGAGTAGTGAATCGCGTCGGCTTTGAAACCGGCGACATTCGCGGAAATTCCGTGCCCGGCAAAGGCCTCGAATTTTGGGGAGGATCGTTTTTCTGCGATCCCTTCGGCCGCGTGCTCGCCGAAGGTTCTCACAATAAAGAAGAGATTCTGCTGGGCGAAGTCGATCTGCGGCATCTGGAAGACGTTCGCCGCAACTGGCCTTTTCTGCGCGATCGCCGCATTGATAGCTATGCCCCCATCACCAGCCGCATGTTGGACGGAAAATGAATTCGCTAATTGTCATCCTGAGCGAAGCAGAGACTTCACGAAGTGAAGTCCCTGCGCAGTCGAAGGACCCCTATTCCACCCCACAACGTCAGCATGCGTCGATCGTCAGGAAACCGCGGTGAGCCGCCCCCGCATCTCAAGTTCCCCCGCCGCCCAGGGCTACCGTATGCCCGCCGAGTGGGAGCCGCACGACTCCACATGGCTGGCGTGGCCACACTATCGCGGTGATTGGCCGGGCAAATTCGATCCCGTTCCTTGGGTTTATGCCGAGATCATCCGTAACCTCGCACGGCACGAGCGCGTGGACCTGATCGTCAACGATGATGCCGCGGAGAAACGTGCCAGCGTGGTGTTGGACAAAGCAGGGGCACTTTCCGACAATGTTTGTTTCCATCACTGGCGCACCGATCGCGTCTGGACGCGTGATTCCGGATGCATCTTCCTGACGCCGCCCCAGGATCAAGCCGACCGCGATCTCCTCGCTCTGCATTTTAGATTCAACGCCTGGGCCAAGTATTCCAACTACGCTTTCGACGAAAAGAATGGCGAGCGCATGGCGAAGGTCGCGGGTGCTCGCGTGATACGCCCGTTCGTCGTTGATTCATTTAAAGACAAACACCGCGTCGTGCTCGAAGGCGGATCCATCGACGTCAACGGCAGCGGCACTCTGATCACCACCGAGGAATGCCTGCTCTCAACCACCCAGCAACGCAACCCACCCATGGACCGCGCAGCCTACGAGCAACTATTCGCGGACTATTTTGGAGTGCAATCTGTCATCTGGCTCGACAGTGGCATCGCCGGCGACGACACACACGGCCACGTCGATGACATCACACGTTTCGTAGCCCCCAATGCGGTCATCACCATGATCGAGCGAAATGAGCTGAGCGACAATTACGCTCCCCTGCGCGCCAACCTGGGGCGTCTCAAGGCAGCGCGCACCGCCGACGGAAAGAAACTCGAAGTGATCGAAATTCCGATGCCGCGTCCAGTCATCTTCAAGAACTGCCAGTTACCTGCGAGCTACGCGAATTTCTATATCGCGAATGGCATTGTACTGGCACCCGTCTTCAACGATCCAAATGATCGCGTTGCACTGAATACCCTCGCGAAAATCTTCCCGACCCGTGAGATCGTCCCCATCTATTGCGGCGATTTAATCTGGGGATTTGGAGCGATCCACTGCATGACGCAGCAGCAGCCCGCCCGATAGCATGACCTCTCCTAAATCGATTGTCATCCCGAGCGGCAGTGAGGGATCTGCAGTTTGCCACAAGATGCAGGTCCTTCCCCATCCGACTCCGCTCAAGGTCGGGGCAACAATTCTCTGAAAGATCGGGTTCCGTCCGATCATTTACACTTTACTCGTGAACGCCGAGATCATCGCGATTGGGTCTGAGTTGCTGACTCCCTATCGGCAAGATACCAACTCGCTATACCTCACCGAAAAATTAAACGAGTTGGGCGTTGAAGTACGCTTCAAGTGCATTGTGGGAGACGACGCGGAGAGTTTGACTGCGGCCGCAAAACTCGCCATGCAGCGCTCAGACATCATCATTTTCTCAGGCGGACTCGGTCCCACCGAGGATGACCTCACGCGCGAATCGGTGGCGGACGCACTCGGATTGAAACTTCAACGCGATCCAGATGTCCTTACCAAGCTCGAACTACGCTTCGCCAAACGCGGTATGAAGATGTCGGCCAATAATGCCAAGCAAGCGGACGTGATCGCCAGTGCCGTGGTCCTCCCGAATTCTCTCGGCAGCGCGCCCGGCCAGTGGATCACCGGAAAGTATGACACCCTGGATCGTCTCCTGATGCTACTGCCCGGTCCTCCATATGAACTTAAAGCGATGTTTGAAGCCGAGTGCATTCCGAGATTACGCTCCCGAGTTCCCATTCAACACATCGCGTCGCGCGTTCTGAAGCTGGCTATGATTCCAGAATCGCAGGTTGACGCGCGCGTCGCACCGATTTACAAGACTTATACCGACGTTCAGACCACCATCCTCGCGGGCCACGGCGAAATTCAACTTCACCTGCGCTGCCAGAAAGATTCGCAAGCTGAAGCCGAGGCGCGCGTAGAAGAACTCGCAGAGAAAATCGAAGACGAACTCGGCGATGCCATTTTCTCGCGCAAAGGCGAAACTATCGAGCAGATCATCAGTTATTTTCTGCAGATGCGCAATATGACCCTGGCCGTGGCCGAATCTTGTACGGGAGGTCTGTTGGCCGAGCGCATTACGTCAATCAGCGGCAGCTCGCGTTACTTTCTCGGTGGAGCCGTGGTTTATTCGAATGAGCTGAAAACACAATTTGCAAATGTTCCCAAAGCGCTGATTGATCAGCATGGCGCGGTAAGCCGTGAAGTGGCGGCGGCGATGGCGGAAGGCATCCGCAAGCGATGTCTGTCGAGCTATGGCGTTGGGATCACGGGAGTAGCCGGTCCGGGCGGCGGTACAGAGCAGAAGCCGGTTGGCCTGGTATACATCGGACTCGCGGGCGAGGAAGGCACTCAAGTCGTGGAAAGAAATTTTCCGGGCGACCGCAAGCGCGTCCGCCAGTTCGCGACCCAACAAGCGCTGGAGATGATCCGCCGGGCGCTGCTCTAAAGCCAAAGATGCGAATGCGAATCTTTATTGGCATCGACCTTGAGACAGTAGTCCGCACCCGCATCGAGCGCTTTATCGACGGAGTTCAAGGCTTCGCACCCGATGCACGCTGGATGCCCTCGGAGTCGCTCCACGTCACACTAAAGTTCATCGGAGAGCAGTCGCCAGAGATGGTTGAGGCCATCACTGCACGCTTACAGCGGGTCGAGAGCAATGGGTTTGAAATTCGCTTCGGGGGATGTGGATTTTTCCCGACTGCGCAGGCTCCGCGCGTATTCTGGATCGGAATCCACGGCGGACCACAATTATCGGAACTGGCTGGGAACGTCGACGCGGCGGTCGGCGAACTCGGCATTCCGTTCGAGGACAGGCCCTACAGTCCGCATCTCACTCTAGCGCGTGGAGGCGCTGGACGAAGATCGGGCTCGCCGAAACCCGTCAAAGGCGACGGTCCAAATGCAATATTTGCCGAGTTACAAAAGAGGCTCAATAAACTAGCGGAGACGGAGTTCGGCACGATGATGGTTCGCGAGATTGTCCTCTATCACAGCCAGCTTTCTCCGAAAGGATCGACATACGCGAAGCTACAGCGCTTTCAACTCCGTTCCGTTTAAGCAGTTTAATCATGGAGAAATGAATACCTACTTCATCGCCGCGGCCATTAGCTATCTGCTGGGCTCGATCCCCTTTGGCTATCTGGTGGTGAGAATTTTCACGGGTGAGGACGTACGCGCGAGCGGAAGCGGCAATATCGGGGCGACGAACGTAGCGCGCAAATCGCCCGCGCTCGGCATCATCACTCTACTGCTCGACGCGGCCAAAGGCTTGGGAGCGGTTTTGCTTGTGGCAAGGGTGTTCGCCGGTCCAGACGTTGGGCAAATCCTCAACGGCCAGAAGACGTATCTATGGGATTCAATTTTATGGAGCGGCTCCCATCAGCAACTCCTTTTGACCGCGGCGGCGTTCTTTGCTGTCCTCGGTCATATGTTCCCTATCTGGCTGAAATTTCACGGTGGTAAGGGCGTCGCCACCAGTCTCGGAGCATTCCTATTGCTGACTCCGAAATCAATTTTGTGTATGGTGGTGTTGTTCCTCGTCATTGCGCTTGCCTCCCGCTACGTTTCGCTCGGCTCCATAGCTGCGGCTATATCGTTTCCGCTGTTGGCGTGGTCTCTCCACGAATTCAAGGATCCTCGGCAACTCGTTTTGATTGCCATGGTTTCCGCGCTTATCATCTGGAAGCATCGCCAGAACATCCGCCGTCTCTTCGACGGAACCGAATCGAAGCTTGGAGTGAAATCGGAGCCGGATTCAGGGCCGCAATCCGGAACGCTGGGAACAACGCACCGATGAGCCGCATTGCCATCATCGGTGCCGGAGCATGGGGCAGTGCGCTGGCAATCGTCCTCGGGCGCGAACGGACTCAACACCCGCAGCACACTCTTCAACTCTGGACGAACGAACGAGAAGTCGCGGAGAGTGCCGCGAACACACGCATTAACGAATTGTTCCTTCCTGGGTTCGTCCTGCCCGAATCAGTCTCCGCGACTACAGACCTGCATAAAGCGCTCGAAGGTGCCGAAATCGTTGTCAGCGTCATGCCATCGCAACATTGTCGAACTCTATTCGAAAGCATGGCTCCCATACTCCACCCGGAAACACTTTTCGTAAGTTGTACCAAGGGACTTGAGGATGGAACTCTGTTACGCATGACAGAGGTGATCACCGATGTCTTGCGAAGCCGCAAATTCACTCCTCGTGTTGCCGCACTCAGCGGCCCGTCGTTCGCCAGGGAGGTCGCGCGCGGCGATCCCACCGCCGTGACCGTGGCTTCCATGGACAGTGATGTGACTCGTGCCGTCCAGTTAGCGTTCACCGACTCCCGATTTCGCGTCTATACCAACGATGACGTGATCGGCGTGGAGTTAGGCGGTGCGCTGAAAAATACCATTGCCATCGCCGCCGGTATTTGCGATGGTCTTGGCCTTGGCCACAATTCGGTCGCAGCTCTCATTACTCGAGGTCTCGCCGAAATCGCGCGACTGGTTGTAGCTTGCGGCGGTCGGCTCGATACCATGGCTGGCCTCGCCGGACTGGGCGATCTCGTTCTGACCTGCACTGGAGATCTATCGCGCAACCGCAGCGTCGGAGTTGAGCTTGGAAAAGGCCGCAAGCTGCCCGACATCATCGCTGGGATGCACGGAGCCGTTGCCGAAGGGGTTTTCACCACCAAGGCTGCGATAGGTTTGGCCCTCAGGATGAAAGTCGAGATGCCAATAACGGCGCAGATGTTCGCCATCCTGGAAAACGGCAAGTCTCCGCAGATGGCGATCGAAGAACTGATGACGCGCTCGGCTAGGTCGGAGACTTAATCTGCGCGATGCCGAACCCTCTTGCTTCCCTCGCATCCAGACTGTTACTTTCATCAAGTCCCCATTAAGCTTTACCGGGCCCGACCCTGGCAATCCAAAGCTAACTCTGAGACGTACTTCAGGAGGATGACGATCGGCGTGCTTAGCGCTGAGACCAATGCGATAACGTCCGATCTGGCGCTGGTGACGGCGATCCGGTCGGGCGATCAGGGTGCCATGGCGGCGCTTTATGATCGTTTTTCGTCCATCGTTTATGCTGTGGCTCTGCGGGTGCTACAGGATACGGGGGCAGCCGAGGACGTTTTGCAGGATATCTTTATGCAGCTTTGGCGAAATCCTGGAGCCTTCGATGCGAGCCGCGGCAACATGGGAGCGTGGCTTGCCGTAATCGCTCGCCACCGCGCCATCGATGCCCTGCGTAAGCGCCGCCCTGAAAGCGACATTGAAGACGTCGTAGTATCGGTCGAGCCCGACCTTGCCAGTGACGCCGACCGTTCTCGAGCCATGGATAAAGTGCGGGGAGCGTTGCAAGACATGCCTTCCACACAGAGGTCCGCGCTCGAAATGGCATATTTCGAGGGTCTGACTCATATCGAAATCGCCGAGAAAACCGGGGAGCCGTTAGGCACAATAAAAACCAGGATTCGAAGCGGATTACTATCCTTGCGAAAAGTGTTGGCTGCATGAGCGTACACGAACAATTCGCGGAAGATCTGGCGCTTTACGCGCTGGGATCGCTCAATGGCGAGGAGCGCTCGACGATCGAGGCTCATCTCGAGGGTTGCGCCTCGTGCCGTCGTGAATTGGAACTGCTGCGCGGCGATAGCAGCCTGCTGGCGCTGACTATTGCTGGGCCGAAACCTCCGGCACGCGCGCGTCAGCGACTGATGTCCGCCATCGCCAATGAGCCTCGGCTTCCTGTGGTCGTCGCCGCACCCGAACGCCCACGACGTTCCTGGTGGCCTGCTTTGGGCTGGGTAGCGGCCGCAGCCATGGCTGTTGTCTGCATCGGTTTGCTTCGCCAGAATTCGACGCTTCAGCAGGATATGTCTGCGTTACGGGCGCAATTCACCGATCAGGGAAACAAACTTGCACAAGTCAATGAGACCGTGGCAACGCTGTTGGATCCCGAGGCCACGAAGATCGAACTGGTTGCCGTGGGTAATAAGCCGCAACCTAGAGGCAAGGCCATCTACCAACGGCGCAACCGTAACCTGATTTTCTTCGCCAGCAATTTGCCGCCTCTAGCCGAGGACAAAATTTACGAGCTGTGGCTGTTCCCTGCTAACGGCGGCGCGCCCATCGCGGCGGGATTGTTCAAGCCGGACGCCCGCGGCAGCGCGACGGTGGTGAATCCCCCGCTGCCGGAAGGCGTTGAGGCAAAGAACTTTGTGGTTACACTCGAACCCGAAACCGGATCGCATGAATCTCCTCGTGGGACACCGGTGATCGTAGGTATGGGCGAGTAAACTACGACCTGGTAGCGAAGCCAACGAATCATTCAGACGGCTTATCTTTATCCTTGTGACCAAAATCGGGACCGAAATGAGGTTCCGACTTGGTGCCGGTAATTTTGATTGGAATTTCTGTACCCGCGCCATGCTTGTTAAAAAAAGGATCGACGGGTTTCAGCAGTAAAGATTTCCATCCCGTTACCATTTGCGAAAGTTTCGCATCCATGCGCGCCTTGCCGTGAAAATCAAAGATATTCCCATCCAAGCTGTAGGTGCCAGTTAAATTCACCTGGGTTCCCGGAACCTCGAACTGCAACTGCGAAAACGCCAGCAATCCATTCGCGAGACTGAAGGTTCCTTTCAAATCCGAATGTACGTTGTCAGGAATATTGTCCTGCGCGAGGCTGGGCTTTCCTTGGCTTCGCATACTAAGCGAGTCAACCTTCCCCTGAATTTTTTCATTTGTGAAGTGAGTGCCGGAGACTTGAAAATTGCCCGCCAATTTCAAGCGATCCGCCACGTCGGGCGCGCCGGGTGGCAAGTCAAACTTCGTCTTCATCCGGACGACGCCAGTCATTACCGGCGGGTCGGTCTTTATCGCCAATTTCAGAAGGTCTTCGATCTTTCCCTTTTCAATGACCACATCGAGTGTCACCTGGTGGCCTCCAGGGTTTTTCATGCGAACCACGGAACCGTTTGCCACCAATGACGTAGTCAGGATGGTTGCATTCACCGGTTGAAGATAAGTATCGCCGCTAGTGCCGTCCACAATGGCATGAAAATCAGTGTGCAGGGGCACCGCACGGCCGCTGATCGCCAAGTGAAAATCCGGGGTATCGGTCGCGCCATCGACGACAATCTTGTCGAGAATGCCGGAGTACTTCCCCGTAGAAGAAAGCATCCCGCCGATGCCTTTGATCGTGCTCAAATCGGCATGGTTGAAGGAATAGACCCCACTCACCGGAGTGTCGCGAGGGCTATCGGCCTGCCAGGGCCCAAACGATCCACTGGAAACGACATTCCCCACCGGTTTGGGATTGGTGAGATCAGCATCAAAATGCATCGGCCCGTCGGGCCCGATGCTCGTCATCTTCAGCTTCTCGATGTCAAATTCCAGGGGAAGTTTTCCCGGCTTCAAGGTATTGATGATCAATTGCGTGTTGTCGCAGACAAGTTTGTCCACAACGATTTTTATCTTCCTGTCCTTAGGACCTATGTTCTTTATGTCGCCACGCTGCTCGCGGGGTGGCAGATTCAACTGCAATCCTTTTACGTAAACCGTGTCGACGTGCATGGGCGAGGCCAGGAAATCCAGGATTCCCATGTGAAATTCGAACTCCGAAACTCCAATGACCGGTTGAATTCCAGGCTCATGATTGTTAGGGTCGGAGTTCCCAAAAATTCTGAGGCCGTCGCCTGAAACCTGAAGTCCCTTGAGCAGCGAAACATGGAATGCGTCAAGCTCCACTCTGGCCTTGAACTTGGCGGAGAGAGTCGAAATCACGGTAGCTCGCAACCTCGGTTCGGCACGCGAGATCATGATGCCGACGGCTGTAATCGCGACAATTAGAAGCAGAGCGATCCCGCCGAGCCAGCGCCAAATACCGCCCGGCATGCCGGCCTGGAGCGCGGGTTGTTTGGTTTTTTCCGTCTGCAGATTCATATATGGATTAAGCACCAAGGTACTTGAAATATGCCGTCGCGAGAAGCCTTAGAGGCTAGAAATGGACGATGGGTGGCCTGCGCCCAGATGTGGCAGTGATCACCAGGATAGATTTGCCAGCGGCGGTCGAGTTCGACTGGCATTCCGCATGCGGAAACATCCAGAGGAGTTGAGCCTCCCACCGCGATCTGGTTTACGGATTGCTACCACCAGGAGCTTGTCGCAACACCACCTGCGATGGGTCATTCAGATCGGTCACGATCAGGAATCTTTGCGAAGCTCCACCTGGGGCGACTGTGCCGCCGATAAGCGCTTTTAGGGGTCCGATGGCTTGCACGATTCCGGCTCCATCGGGATTGGTCTTCAAGATCGCAAGAGGTTCGAGTTTGCCAAACGGCGCCCGGTCGGACTGCGCAAGGTACACCTGGTATTGCGATTTTGGAGCGAGCCCGGCAGCCGCCACTTCAACCAAATCCAGCAGGCCGAGCGAATTCACCGCGACCGATGCGTGTGCGTTTGGAAGCGCAACGCCGCCGGCTTCCATTCGCAAACGAGCTACGTTAGCAGCTTCTCCACGCGGCAGAAGGTTTTCGGTGCCAGAGCCGTCCGGGACGGCATTCGGCACATACACCAGGGCTTGTGAAGTTTGGCCAATCGGAATATTCGCGATCACTTTGTTAGTCAACGTATCAATCGCGGCAGCCGCACCGCCATTTTCGAACGCCACATAGACTCTCGAACCGTCGCCCGACGGCCAGACCCCGTGCGGCAGCTCTCCCACCGGAATGGTTGCAATCAGTTCCGGTGTCTTGCCCCTGCGAAACACCTTCACCTCGTTCATCCCGCCAATCGTCACATAAGCAAATTTCCCATTGCCATTGTTTGCGAAGTTGACGTGATTCGTGATTGGCCCCGTCTCCAACAGATCCTTCTGTTCAAAAGGCGGCTTCGCGCTGAAGACTTGCACCTTACCTGCATCTTTAAGGGTGATCCAGACTTCATCGTTCTCGGGAGAAACAGCAATATTGGGACAGAACGGGCTCGCCTGCGGCAAACGGCTCACCACCCGATGCGAAGCCACCTCGATCACGGCAAGTTCTGGAGTAAAACTGGAACAGACAAATCCATAGCGTCCGTCCGGACCAAACACGGTCATGCCCGGACCATTCGCCAATTCGATGCGGCGCGTTTCTTTCATTGCCACCGGGTCGATGATCGAAACATAATCTTCACCGCGCACCGTGACCCACAATTCGTGTCCGTCGGGCGTGAAAAACGCTTCGTGCGGACACCGTCCTACGTAAACCTTTCCTCTTACTTTGTTCGTTTCCGTGTCGATCAACGTGACCGAATTCGACGCTACAGACACAACCGCGAGGGTCCTGGAATCGGGCGAGTAGCCGAGTCCATGCACCAACAATTCGCCTCTGTAGAGAGGGCTCAGCGCACCCGGTACGGGATCGCCCAGCCGGATCACACCCAACAGTTTGTTGGCCGAGGGATCGATGACTGAAACGGTGTTGGAAGTCTGATCCGCCGCGTAAACCCGATCGCGTGCCGAGATCGAAATGTCAGCTTTACCCCAGGGAGCTTGTTGCGCGAATGCGCACGAGAGGATGCAAAACAACGGCAGCCAACGGATGACTCTCATCCGAGATCTCCTTAATTCCTGTCTCTTTGATTCTTGCAGGTGCTAAGAGTATTTTACTTTTTCGCCGGACTCGCTTCGTGCTGCGTCAGCCACAATTGCATCAGATCAATCTCCGATTGCTGATCGGTGATGATCTCTTGCGCCAGGCGGCGCATCTGCGGATCTTTTCCAAACAATATCTGCGTCTTCGCCATTTCAATGGCTGCCTGGTGATGCGGAAGCATCAGACGGACAAAATCGGCGTCACTGTCGCCGGACGGCTCTACCGCAGCCATAGCGGCGTGCATCTTGTCGATACTTCCGACCAGTTCCGACCAGCCGGATTGGCTCTTCAGTTTAGGACTATGCGAGTGCGAATCCTGAGTCCATGCCAAGAGCGTGAAGCTTACGATGAGCGCCAACAGAGTCGCAAATCTGTTTTTGGTTTGGTTCACGTCCGACCCTCCGAACTAGTTGATGGATGGACTTCAATTCAACAAGGAAATCTCTTCGAGCCCCTACGGTATTCGTTATTAGCAATTCAACCGATGGGATCAGTGGTGCCCGGAGACGGAATCGAACCGTCACGTCCTGTTAAGGACCCGGGATTTTAAGTCCCGTGCGTCTGCCAGTTTCGCCATCCGGGCGGGCAAATAAGGCTCTTGAAGAGAATACATGACTCCACCATGGCGATGTGCAGAGCATCGAGTGCGCAATCGTCGATTCGGCTGTCGCCATCCAGCTCCGGCAAAGAACCGCTCACACCCGGCGTGACCCATCGGCGCGAGATGCACGAATGGTCGTAGTGGCCGCGCAAATAGGCCGTGTCTCCGTGCAATGCCCACCAACGTGCATAGGCATTGCCGCAATCGCATAACGGTTGCTATTCAGCAGGACCCAATGATTGGAGACTTACGTGAATTTCATGAAGACGACTTTGTTACTCCCCCTGTTTCTGTTGCTGTCATTCCTCATGATCGGACAGTCCCTCTTAGGCCAATCACTCACCATGGGCGCAGTTGTTTTCTCCTTACCCGTGCGCGAAGCCTATGAGTTCACCCTCATGTCCGGAGGCTACTTGGGACAGGGACTGGACGTTGGCCAGAACTTGACCCCTAACCCGGCTCATCTCAATGGCTTTAACTATGGGAATGGAACTTTCCACCTTTGGAAGAATGGTGGCCCCGGCATATGCCAGACTGGGTCAGACCCGAACGTTCCGGGTTGCCGCTTCGATGGGACGATGGGAAAGCTAACCACGACGGTACTTGATAAGGACTGTACCCAGATTAGTTTTCCGATTACGGATGGTGAGTTGCAGATTCTCACCGGCACCGGCGTAGTTCGTGAACTCGAGAACTTGAATGCGCTGTACTCGCAAACGTTCTGCGGCATCAATGGCAGCTTCTTCATGGCTGGAGGAAGCCTGGTCGTTCAGACGAATTGAATACGACTAAGCCGCGCTGTACCCAGAGAAGGCCGCCTAGGATCGCGGCCTTCGTTCCAAGGCCGCGCGATCCCATCCAGCAAGATTCGCTCCGGCCTCATAAGCGCTCTGCGCGAACTCCAGAATCGCGGCGCGCGGAGAGTTCGCCCGGCGCACCTCGTCATACGGCAGCAGGAACTCTTTCAGCTTCCCCTCATAAAACGCAGACTCGGGGCGAAGTGGCTCCCCTCCGCAGCCTTCAGGTTCCGGGGCGACGTAGGCGTAAAACATCGGATTCTTGACATCTCCACCGCCCGGCCACCAGCCAACGCTTGCGCATTCGCACGAATAAGCCTCAGAAGTGATGATGCCTTTTCGTGGAGGCGCAGTGCGTCCACTGAAACGGGTGCAGCACAGATCGAAGCTTCCCCAGAAAAAGTGCGAGGGACTCGACTTGCCGAGAAACCGGGCACGAAACTCCTTGAACACGATGTCTGTTGACAGCAGAATGCGCCATAATCGGTTGGCGCACTCCGGGTCATACGATGCGTGGGTTTCATCCTGGTCAAAAAGAATCGGATTGGGAATTTCCTGCGGCTTCAGGTTGATCTGAACTTCGATACCAAGCTCGCGCAACAGGGAAAAGAGCTCTCGATAAAATGCGGCCACCGACTTTGGCGACAGAGCCAAGGCACGCTCACCTTCAGCCGTTCGTACTTCAAGGCGATGATGAACAAAGTCGAACTGGATATCAAACGCGCTTCCCCGATACGGAATCGGCGACGTCGTCAGACCGCGAGGATTCACGTATAGCGCAGTATTCCACCAATGATTTTGGAGCGGAGCCAGCGTCAGCCTGATTTTTCCAACGATTTGGACCCACATGTGCAAGGTGCGATAGGTTGCTTCCCAATCCTCTAGTGGCAAGGCAGGCCAGTCCCGCTCAAGTGTGGTCATTAGCATAAGCTCCTCACGAAAAGATCGCGCGCTCGACGGCCGTGCGCCCTAGGGCCGAGCGGCCGCCTCTGAATTATGCGCTCAAGAAGTCATAAGGTGCCTGCAAACTTTCTGCCAGACACGGGAACCCGCGATACAACTTTTTGGCCGCTTCCGGGTTCAATAGTATGTAAGGGTCGAATTGTCGGAGGAGAACTTGAAAGCATCGTACAAAGCATCGGGCTGGGTTCCCAAAGCAGTGAGTTTCGGGTTAGCGACGAGAGTTGTCCTTTTATCGTTCGTGGTGGGTACAGCGGCAGCAGTTGCTTGCGCCCAGAGTGGCGCCATGAGTCCGAATCAGGGTGAATCGGACGGCATTAGCGCCGGCGGGCAGTGGTTGGAGTTCGCCTCCGACAGCAAGATGACGGGCGCGAAGAGGGTCCGGTTTGAGCTCCAGTCGAACAATTATTTTCGCGAGGATTCGGAGTACAAGCCCAGAGTGAACATCTATTGCAGCGACGGCAAGTACAAATGGGGGGAATTTAATCCCGGAGTCAGATTGGCGCCCCCGAATCGCCCCGGCTTCTGGGGGCAACCGCAATTGCAGGTGATGGTGCGCATTGACGACACCCACTCCTACAAGGGCTGGAACTGGCTGCGCGGCCACTTCCTCTCCATGGACAAGGGCACGGTTCGTGGATTGATGAGCGCTCAGATTTTCAATGTACAACTTCCCACTCGGAGCGGACGCCAGATCGCAGAATTTTCTCCTGCCGGCCTCGATTTGGGCCGGGTGAAAGAGGCCTGCGATTTGACGGCGAAGAAACCTAGCAAAGACTAGCGCTCGGCAGCCATCCTTTCCTTGGAGTTTGTGCAAGCCGGGCCGGGACGCCCGGCACTTCATCCGTTTAATTTTCTCTGCTGCATCCCTCCCACCCTCCCGCGAATCCAATGGTGATATCGTTGGAGGCTCCCTGGGAGGCGCATGAAGATTGGCATTACTTGTTATCCGACCTATGGCGGTAGCGGAGTGGTTGCCACCGAACTGGGGCTGGAACTCGCCCGTCGGGGTCACGAGATCCACTTCATCTCCTATTCGCAGCCCATTCGCCTGACGGGGCCTGAACCGAACATTCATTATCATGAGGTCGAGGTCACAAGATATCCCCTGTTTGAATATCCTCCCTACGATCTCGCGCTAGCCACTCGCATGGCCGAAGTATCCCAGCTTTACGAACTCGATCTGTTGCACGTGCACTACGCGATCCCGCACTCGGTCAGTGCGATGCTGGCTAAGCAGATGCTGGCCGCAACTCCGCCGCGGCGTAATTTGCCCTTTGTTACCACCCTGCACGGGACCGACATCACTCTGGTCGGACTCGACCGTTCGTATCTACCAATCACGCGTTTTTCGATTGAGCAAAGCGACGGCGTAACCGCGATCTCGCAATATTTGCGCAACCGTACACTCAATATTTTTGATATTAAGAATCACATCGAAGTCATTCCGAACTTCGTGAACTGCGACGAGTACATCCGCAAACCGGAGTGGGTGGCGAGCCGCAGCGAATATGTTGCCGACAACGAGCGCCTGCTCGTACATCTTTCCAACTTCAGGCCAGTCAAGCGGGTGCTCGATGTGATCGAAATCTTTGACCGCGTCCGCAAGAAGATTCCGTCTAAGCTGTTGCTGATTGGCGATGGACCCGATCGGTCGCAGGCAGAATGGCTGGCGGTGCAAAAAGGAATTCACGAGCATGTGCTGTTTCTTGGGAAACAGGACCAGATACGCGAAAAACTAGCGATATCAGACGTGATGCTGATGCCCAGCGAACTGGAATCGTTCGGACTCGCAGCGCTCGAAGGAATGGCGTGCGAAGTAGTCCCCATTGCGACCCGTACCGGAGGAGTGCCGGAAGTGATTGAGCACGGCGTGAGTGGATTCCTGGCCGATGTCGGCGACGTGGAAACAATGTCTCGCTATGCGATCGACCTGCTGGGAGATGAGACAGCGCTACGCGACATGGGAAAACGGGCGCGTGCCGCAGCCAAAGCCAAATACTGCACCAGTAAGATTATTCCGCTTTACGAAGACTTTTACCGAAAGGTGCTGGAGCACTCGCTGAAGTCGTCATAAGCTCTTCTGGATTGGGCAGAATCGGCAGTCGCAACCGGATCAGCGTACCGCCGCCTTCGCGATTTTCGATCATCATTCGCGCGGCGTCGCCGTAGAGCACTTTCAGGCGCTCCGCCACGTTTGCCATGCCAATCCCCATGCCTGCCAAATTATCGGCGTGGCCAAGCTCTCGAATCAATCCTGGAGCCGATCCAATGCCCACGCCATCATCTTCTACCTCAACCACAAGTCGTGATTTGATCACCCGGCTGCGCAAGGTAATGCTGCCACCTTCTACTTTGGGAGCGAGTCCGTGCTTGATAGAGTTTTCAACCAGCGGCTGCAAGAGCATGCTGGGTACCATCGCTTCGAGAGACGCGGGATCGAGGTCTTTCACGACCTTCAACTTGTCACCAAAGCGCACGACTTCAATATCCAAATAGTTGTCGATGAATTCCACTTCTTCGCGCAGGGGGACGAATGAATCCGTACTGTGCAGCAAGCGGCGAAGAATCGTAGCGAGCTTCAGGATCATCTCTCGCGCCGTGTCGGGGTCGAAGCGCACCAGCGACGAAATGGAATTCAGCGTGTTGAAAAGGAAATGCGGATTGATCTGATTCTGCAACGCCGCCATCCGCGCCTGGAGCAATAGCCGCTCTTGTTCTTCCAGCTTGATCTGGATGCGAACACTATTAAAGATTTTCAGTTCCGTGCCCACCACCATGACCACGGTCAGGTAGATCGCGCTCTCCACTAGATAGTCGTTCAAAGTGGCGCTGCCGCTCCCTGCCCACAGGCCAGGGCTTTCCAAACTGAAGATGGAGTTCGGCCAGAAGCGCCAGATTTCCGTCTGTAGAAAACGCAATCCAACGATGGTCGCGAAAAAAGCGATCTGCCAATCAAACACACGAGGCCGCGGCAGATTGCGTCGAATCATGCGATATACGGTGAGGTCGATGAACGGCGAAAACGACCAGATATCTTCCTGCTCGGGCGCAATGCGGCGAAGTTGTCCAGCGATAATTCCGGCAAACACGTTTAACGGCATCGCGGCCCACTCACCGTGCAACGCCGCAGGCAGCGATATCAGCGCCCCTCCGACACCTCCTGAAAGGCGTCCGCCAATCACTCCCAGCAGCAACGACGTTTCCAGTGACAAATCGCCGGCAAAAAAACTCTTGGCATTAAATCGTATCCAAACGCCGATGGCGATAGGGATCGCCATCCACAGTGCCAGATAAATCTTTTGCCGGGTCGAGCTCTGCTCACGAAAAATCAGAATCTTGAATTCTTTGGAGCGCACCAGTGCGCTCGACAAGGCCGCGGCCACGCCCAGCTTGATTAGAAGATTAACGAGTATTAGCCGCGGTTCGAGCATTGATAAATTCTTCCCAGGGTCAGCTCAAGGCAGCCTGGATCAGGCTCCGATTGTATCCGCTGCCTGGCGCAAAAGCTGATCGACATTGATATTGATATTGCTGCCGCCAGCCGGAATTCCGCCTTGCGCGAAATCTCGGGTTCCGCCACCCCGACCTCCAACGGAGGACAATACTTGCTTCAGCAATGCTCCCATGTCGGGAACCGATCCTGAACCACCAGAAGCGGGCGTAGGAGTCTGCGCGAACACAAGACCTGCGGGATCTACCGTGCTCGCCACAAGCGCAATGGCAGGTGTAGCCGTTCTGGTCACTTTCTGGGCAAATAGTTTGGCGAAGCCAATGTCGCGATCCGCAAACGCCTTAACTATAATCTTCCGCCCATTGGTCTCCAGTTGCGAATGGAGAGCACTCAGCGCCATAAGCTCAGCGAGTTGATCGAGCGCATCGTCTTTCTGCTTATTTATCAGCTTAGTTTGTTCGAGAGTCTTACGGATCTGGTCCGGTACATCTCCGAGCTTCGCAGAAAATAATGCAGCGGCTTCGCTGAGTGCGAGGAAGTCGTGTCGTGCCATACGAACCGCGCGATCTCCGCACACGAATTCCACCCGAGTTCCCTGCCGCGTCTTTTCTGTTTTCCGTAGCAGAATCGAGCCTATTTGTCCGCTCGAGTTCACGTGGGTTCCGCCGCAAGCTGTCACATCAAATTTTTCAAAATCGACCAGACGCAATTCATCGCGCTCCGCCGGCGGTAATTTGCGAAGGCCAAGTTTCTCGGCTTCCGCCCGCGAAACATAGCGAATTACAACTGGAAGATTCTCAAACACAACTTGATTGGCCCGCATCTCTGCCCCGGCAATCTGAGCCGCGCTAACCGCAGGCGTTGCCAGATCAATCGAGCAGTAATCTTCGCCCATGTGGAACGAAACAGTCGGCATCTGGTAAAGCTCGACAAACGCCGCCGAAAGCACATGCTGCCCGGAATGCTGCTGCATGTGATCCCGACGCCGCTCAGGATCGATGCTGCCGCTCACCCTGATGCCTACGGCAGGCAGCTTCGCGTCCGCTTGCAGATAATGGAGAATCCTACCGTCTTCCGCGTCCGCAATTTCAGTTACCCGCAGGCGCTCGGCCCCTTCGAGGGTGAGCCATCCCGTGTCGTGAACCTGGCCGCCACTGGTTGGATAAAACGCCGTTTCCCGCAGGATGACAGCTGGGCGCGTTTGCTCAGACGAGGCAGGTATGACGTGTTCAACCACCGACTCGAATTCGTGCAAATCAGAATTGTTGTAGTAAAGACGTTTAGTCATGGGGAAATGCGATGCCGGCAAACAAAAAAGTCAGGCACCGGCGCTCCACTGCACACGAAAGAGCCCGTTACCGTTGCTTCCTTCCGGACCTGGCGGGGTTGGCGGGAAAACGTCGCGCGGAACCGATGCCTGACTCTACATATTAGCAAGAGATCGCCGAAAACAGGAAAATGCTCCGGGGCTTTCCGCTATCATGAAGCCATATTATGGCTGAGTCAGAGTGCGCCAAATACAAAGAGTTGAAAGAACGTGAGACCCGCGCTCACAAGACTTGGACTTCTTTTCTGTTCCGCAATGAAGTCAAGCCCAAGCTTTCCGCGAAGGCGAAGCGTAAGCACCAGAAAGAGGAGATGGAGGCTTACCAACTGGCGCACAAAGCTCGACTGGCTCACGCGAAGACGTGTGCAACTTGCAATCCGCAATGATCTTAGCGGACGACCAGCACTTCGCGGATGGCATCGCGTGACAGGAAGAACTTAATCGAAGCGAAATCGCGGAACAGGTTTTCAATGTGCCGGTTGTTGAACACGCGCTGCAGCTTTGGAGACTGCTTATCCGAAGAAGGACGCCCGGGAGGCGCAAACTTTACTTCCTGCATTTCAAGCATGTCGTTATCCGCGACATGATAGCGATAGCAAGTCGAATCCGGACCAGCGTTCTGGGTGTGAAAGAAGGTCAGCATCACGGCACCCGGCTTCATCACTGACCATAAGCGGTCGATAGTCGGCTTCACCAGGTTCTCTTCCAGGTAATCCGGCAGATTCCAGCACAGCACCACGTCGAACTTGGTGTTCGGGTACACCAGATTTTCATCCAGAAATTTTTTACTGTCGATTACCAGCTTTCCGGCACTGTCCTGCACACGGAGCGCAGGATCGAGTGACGACCGTAACAAATCTTCGCTGTAGTTCTTGTGCCCCTTGCCAGTGAAAAGGCTGATGTTGCTGGCGGAGGTTGCGCCCATATCAAGAACGCACAACGTCTCCTGTGAATTCAGCAACCGTGAAATCTCCCCCATACCGCTAGACCGGCGGGTCAACCTTTGCGGGGCCGCGGAATCCGAGGCCTGGTTGGAAGAACTCCGAAAGAATTTCATTACGTTATCAGAAACAGATGCCATCGATTCCGGCTAGCTAATTCCCGTGTCCAGCATCGGGATGGGGAGACGCGGCGAGCCCGGCCCCTACTATGAAGCCGATCCGGTCGCTTTTCCGACCTCTTTCTGAATCTCAACCTTTCCTTTAAGAAAAGCTCCTTCTTCAATGGCAATACGTTGCGTAGTAACGTCTCCGTTGACCACGGCGGACTTCTTCAACTCCACCCGATCCGAGGCAGTCACAGCCCCGTCCAATTTGCCTTGGATCACCACGGCCTTGGCGCTGACGTTGGCCTTGACGTTTCCATTCGGACCAACCGTTAGGCTGTGGTTATTTAGCTCAATTTTTCCTTCGACACTGCCATCAACGTATAAGTCCTCAGATCCCGACAACTCACCCTTGATGACAACCGACTTGCCGATGTGGGCGAACTCACCCGATTGCGGAGCATCCATAGCTTGGCCTCCTCGTCCTGATCGCGCTCTGTTCGCCGCGAATGAACCGATTGTAAATCATTCGGGCGCATTACGGCTTAACCGCATGGACGCAACCAACTCTCTGTCAGTTACTTACGGCCCCGACCGGCACCTTTCCTTAACTCTTGCCGGCGTCTGTTTTGCTACCATGGCTTTAGAATCTCGGGGCTTAAGACGCCATCTGCAGTCATGACGACCATCAACTCCATACCCTCCTTACGCGTCCACAGGGCCGGCTGCTCCGCCTTCTTGATTGTTTTGCTCGGCGCAATCAGCTTTGCCAGCCAACCGTCCGCAGATTTGTCTGCGCGCGACGCGGTCGAATTGGTGCGAAAAGCTGTAGCGAACGAAATCAAAGCGTCGAACGACGATAGCGTTCACTTCATGTTTCAAGGCATCAAAACCACGCCGAAAGAATGCACGACAAGACTTTACGTTGAAACCCGAGAGGCCACGGCCGGTCTGGCCATCGCTTACGCCGGCAAGTCTCTCACCTCTGAACAGCGGCGCTTTGCAGAAGCTCGCGTCGAGCGATTTGTAGACAATCCTGAAGAACTCAGAAAGAAGCACGAACAGGAACGAGAGAACGCGGAGCGAACTCTACGGATCGTGAGAGCCATGCCCGACGCCTTCGATTTTGAATATGCCGGAGAAGAACAAGGATCGACTGGAATCGGCCGCGCTGGCGGGACTCTGGTCAAATTGAACTTCTCACCCCGTCCCGGCTACGAACCGCCGTCGCGAGTGGAAGAAGTGCTGCTCGGCATGAAGGGGTACGTTTTAGTAGATACGGTCCATTACCGCATTGCGAGCATCGACGGCACGCTCTTTAGGGAAGTCGGCTTCGGCTGGGGAATTCTAGGACATCTTGATCGCGGCGGCCGTTTCGTTGTCCACCAGCAGGAAGTTCGCGACGATCATTGGGAAGTTTCCAGCATGAGCCTGAGCTTTACCGGCAAGATTCTTCTGTTCAAGAATCTCTCCATTAATTCGACGGAGGTTTTCAGCGACTTCAAACCGGTTCCAGCGGACCTTACATTTGCCCAGGGGCTGGCGATGCTGAAGAAGCATGAAAACCCGATTGGCGACGGCTCCGCCGTCAGTGGCAGCACCAGCAAATAAATTCCTCTAGATAGAAGCCGCGTCTCAGCTAGGTCTTCCCTGCTCGAAACGTTTCTTCGCGCACGGTAAACTTCTTCACCAGATCTTCGCGGACCTGGTACCCAGTTCCCGGCTTATCGCTGATCGGGATCATCCCATCGGCGCGGACCTCGACTTCGGGCTCGATGATGTCTTCTTTCCAATAGCGCTTCGATGCCGAAACATCTCCTGGTAGGCGGAAATTCTCGAGCGTGGACAAGGCAATATTGTGGCTGCGTCCGATGCCTGATTCCAGCATTCCGCCGCACCATACAGGAACATTATGCCGCAAAGCCACATCGTGAATTCTCTTCGCCTCGCTGAAGCCGCCAACTCGCCCCACCTTGATGTTTAGGATGCGACAGGCGCCGACCTCAAGTGCAAAGTCCGCATCACGGGCATTGAGAATGGACTCGTCCAGGCAGATCGCAGTGTCGATGGCCTTCTGTAATCGGGCATGAAGATAAATTTCATCGTTCCACAGCGGTTGTTCGATCATGAGCAGATTGAAAGCGTCGAACTTGCGCAGGTGCTCGACCTGGTCGAGCGTGTAAGCTGAATTGGCATCCACGCTGAGAATAATATCGGCCCAGCGCGAACGGATTTTCTCCAGCACATTCAGATCCCATCCTGGCTTGACCTTGATCTTGATTCGGCGGTATCCCGCCGCCAGTTCAGTGTCGATCTTCTGGAGGAGCTGGTCCGGGGTATCCTGAATCCCGATCGAGACACCGCAGGCGATTTCGCGTCTTGTGCCTCCCAGCAATTTCCACAGTGGCTCTTGTTTCTGCCGCGCCTCCGCGTCCCACACGGCATTCTCCAGCGCAGCTTTCGACATGCGGTGCCCGCGGACTCTGGCAAAGCGCGCCGCGCAATCCCGACCGGAGTCTATCTCGGCTCGCAGCAGCATAGGGGCAAGGTGCTGCTTGATCGTCGGCCATGCCGTTTCAGTCCACTCCGGGCTATAGAATGGGTCCTCTCCGGCAACGCACTCGCCCCATCCGCGCACACCATCCGCCTCGACACTTACGATCAGAACGCGGCGACTGTAGAGGCGGCTAAAACTCGTCTCAAAAAACTGCACGAGCGGCATGTGAAGTTCGCGAAGGGTGATGGATTCGATTTTCATAGGAAGTTTTAGTTCGTTAGAGCGGGGTGTCTCCGCCGGCAACTGGAAGCCTTCTAATAGTGCCAGTCTTCGTCCCACTCGCCCAGCAGAAAGTGTCCGTTTCCGCGCTCATCGCGTTCATAGCCGAGCACGCTTATATTCTTGAAGAAGGCACGCTGAAACTGCTCACGGTTTTTCTCCTGCACTGCCAAAGCTTCCGCCCGCGTGCCGGCCCAAGCCTTCCATTTTTGAATCTCCGCCGGAACCTCAATGCGTTCGCGACACTCGCGATTCGCGTGCGCAACACCCGCAAGAGCAGCTTCGACCCTCTTCGATTTCATCCACCACTCCGCCACCAGCCGGTCGCTAGGTAATCCGCCCTGTAAAGGCGAAGATGTAATTCCATACTGATTTACATTGTAGCGACGGGCGATGGCGCCCAGCCTCTCAATGTTCAGATAAGCATTCTTGATTTCGAGCGGATCGAACGTCCACTCCATCAGCTCAATCCCTCGCGCCAGAGCCTCTTCACGTTGATGAAGTTTTATCTGCCGTCCCACTCCCCTGTCGCGATATTGCCCGCGGACGGCTAGCATTTGGGAGTGCAAGTAGCAGTGGCCATTCCGTATCCCCGGCACCGCCAACGCAAAACCAACCAGATCGCTACCATCGCCGCTTTCGTCGAAGGCCCCAATCACCTGGCCGCCAACCTTTGTTGCCACAACAAACATGCGGACCGGAATCAGATCCGCATCCGCGAACTGCCAGACTTCTTTCTGTAGAGCAAAACAAGCCTGCAACTCTTCAAGCGATTCGCACTTGCGGATGGTTATCGCTCCAGTCACGCTTGCTTTTCCTGCTGTTTCGCCTGTTGCCAAAGGCTTTCCAGTTCGTCCATCGAAGCTTGCTGCGGGCCTCGTCCATTCACGCGCAGCCTTTCTTCCATCCACTGGAAGCGGCGCTTGAATTTACGATTTGTTTTTCGCAACGCGGACTCCGGATCAAGCCCCAGATAGCGCGCAATATTCACCAGCACAAAGAACAAATCTCCAACTTCTTCTTCGACACGCTCGCGGAGTTCCGCCGGAATCCGCGGCTTGCCTGACCCCGCAACCCCCTTCTCGGATGGCGCATTGATCGGAACCGACTTCAACTCATCACGCAATTCCCTGGTCTCCTCTCCGAGTTTGTCGAAGAGACCTTCCATTTCCGGCCAGTCAAAGCCCGCGACCGCAGCACGCGAACTGAGTTTGAAGGCCTCCATAAGCGCCGGCATTTTCGAGGACACTCCAGCGAGCACCGACGGCGCGTCTTCCGCGTTTTGCTCGGTCGAGACCCCGTCGGCCGCTGGCGACTTTGCTTTCTTTTGCTCAATTGCCTTCAGAGCTTCCCAGTTGCGCAGAACCTCGGCAGGAGTGTCTGCCTTGACCTCCCCGAACACGTGCGGATGCCGGTGCACTAATTTATTGGCGAGCCGATCCAGCACATCGTCCACGGAGAACCTGCCGTCTTCCTTTGCCATCTGCGAATAGAACAGCACCTGCAAGAGCAGATCGCCCAATTCTCCGGTCAGTTCTGTCCAGTCGCGATTGTCGATGGCTTCGAGGACTTCATAAGTCTCTTCCAGCGTGTAGGGCTTGATGGTGTCAAAAGTCTGTTCGCGATCCCACGGGCATCCGTCGGGAGCACGCAACCGCGCCATGATCTGAACCGCCCGTTCGAATCGCTCGCCTGTGGTGGGCATGATCTTTCAATGTAAATGAGCTTTCTGGCAGGGGCAAATTCTTCACTTGAAGCCAGGCTCAAGCCAGCGCGAACAATAGAGCCCAATCTCGCATTCCCCGTAAAGGCTCCCTACAATATGGGAATGCACTACCCCCGCCGGATCGCCTGCCTGCAACCAAGCGCGACGGTGATCCTAGCGAGCATCGGTGAACTGGATCGCGTCGTCGCGTGCACGAAGTATTGCGCGGATGTGGTCCCAGCCATACGAGAGCAGATACGAAACGGCAAGAGTGAGCGATTGATCGTCGCCGACTCCTGGACTTCAAAGGCCAGCGAGATTGTCGCTGCCAAACCGGACCTCGTGATCGCCTCCGTCCCCTACCAGGAAGCAGCAGTCGTAGAGATCCTCAAAGCGGGCATTCGCTTCCTCGGCCTGGCTCCGCGCACGCTCGAGGATATCTACACCGATATCGCTCTGATCTCCGGACTGGTCGGCGCGGGCGAGCGTGGCGCAAAAGTAATCGCCGGGATGCAACAAGCGATAGAAGCGATGCAACGCCAAACCGCAGGCCTCCCTCGAAAACGGGTCTTCTGCGAGGAGTGGGGGAAACCCATCCTCACATCCCAGCCCTGGATCGCGGAACTGGTCCTCGCAGCAGGAGGCGATTTTATGGGCAAAGCAGGCGCGCAGCGTTCCGCGGAAGAAATCGCGCACCTCGACCCGGAAGTCATCGTCGCCGCCTGGTGCGGAGCCGGAGATCGCGTCCCGCTGGCCAAGATCGTCGCCGATAGGGGCTGGTCCAGCACAACCGCAGCTCGCAATGCGCAGGTCTATTGCATCTCCGACGAATTGTTGAATACTCCCGCGCCCACGTTGCTTGCGGGATTGCAGGCACTGGCGGGCGCAATTCATCCCGAAACATTCGGTCCTCAAACTGGGCTTCGCTCAATCTCAGAATACGGTGCGCCGGTGTGTAGTCGTGAAGTTTCGCAGTGAACCTATGAGACGCTGAACCGGCAGACGCAAAGGGCCATTGAAATGGATTGCCTTCCTCCGTGCAATCCGCGTCCTCTGAGGTAAAGGGTTGCAAATTGCCACCACGCACTACTAGTACAGCGAACGTGAAGTTCAGCGCATAATTTACGATTCCTCGTTTAGGATTACTTTATGACTCCCTCAAATGTCCGCAAGGTTGACGAAGCGCGCCAGGAAATCGACCGCTTGAATTCCGAGTCGCACACGGCGGAGGAACTGATGAAGGGCATCACCGTGTCACTGAACAAGCACATGCTGAAATACAACTGGGTGGGCTTCTACATGTTGGAAGCTGGCGCCAAACCGCCAGTCCTTGTCTTGGGCGATTATCAGGGCGCAATGACTCCACACACACGAATTCCGTTGAACCAGGGCATCTGCGGCGCCGCCGCTTCATCCGGAAAAACAGTGGTTGTCGATGACGTAAATAAAGATCCGCGCTACCTCGCCTGCTCGCTCGAAACCAAGTCCGAAATCGTCGTCCCCATATTTGCTCGCGGCAAAGTCGCCGGCGAACTTGATATCGATAGCCATTTTCCAGCAGCATTCGCTCCTGAAGATCGGGAACTGGTTGAATACTGCGCTCAACTCGTAAGCAAACGATTGGAGAAGGAGTGAGCCATCGCCAGCCAGGCCCGCCTATAAAAGTGAGGAAACAAGTCGTCGCCGCGCTCATCCTGAAAGACGACTTGATCCTCGCCTGCCAGCGGACGCGGCATCAAGTAATGCCGCTCAAATGGGAATTCCCCGGCGGAAAAATCGAAGAAGGAGAACAGCCCCGCGACGCCATGCGTCGGGAACTCGAAGAAGAGCTGGGGATCATAGCGGAAGTAGGAGCAGAGGTCACACGCATCGTCCATGAATATCCAGGCGGAGGATCAGTGGAACTGCGGTTCTTTGAAGTTCGCAAATACGAGGGTGAATTAGAAAATCGAATCTTTCGTGAAATACGCTGGGTAACCCGTCAGGAACTACTAGCACTAGATTTTCTCGAAGCCGACTTGGGTTTGGTAAAGGACCTGGCCGCAGGAAAAGTAATCTGAAAGTCGTCCCTCGCTAGTTTGTCATCCTGAGCGCAGCAAAGGACCTCATGCTCCACGATTTGTCATCCCGAGCGAAGCGAGGGGATGAATTCACGTTTGAAGTGCAACAGAGTGATGGAAGAATACCTCGTTGGGAGTTTGGAAGGCGAGGCATTTTCTGGGGGTATCGTTGTGGCGTTGCAGCAGGTTGGCGAGACGGTGAGGAGACAGGGCCTCGAGATCGGTTTTTCTGGGCAGGGAGCGCCGGATACGGCCAATGGCGTTTTCGATGCCGCCTTTCTGCCAAGGCGAGTGGGTGTCGCAGAACCAGGTTGTAATGCCAAACCTTCTGCTCAGGAGATAGTGCTTGCTGAACTCGGTGCCATTATCAAAAGTCATGGAGTGGCAGGCCTGCGGCGGCATCGCTTCGATCAGAGCGCAAAGATTGTCGGCGACGGCTTGGGCCGATCTCGTTTCCTGGCGCAGGAGCAGCGTGAGCCGCGATCGGCGTTCGTGGGCCACGAGCAAGAACTGCCCGGGCTTGCGGAAGCTCATGAGGTCGGCTTCCCAATCTCCGGAACGCGCCCGTTCCGCCACCACGGGGGGACGATCATGAATGGAAACTCTGTCCAGGATGGATGCAGTCGTCCACGGGCCATTTCTTCGCCGCCTTCCACGGCGGTGCTTTTTGCGCGGCAAGCAACGATACAGCGTTTCTTTGAAAGAGCAACTGCGCCAATAAATGTAGCGATAAATCGATTCATAGCTGATCCGGTTGCTGGCGGGACCCTGGGCGAAACGTCCGGCGATCTGTTCGGGCGACCAGCCTGCGGCGAGGCGTTGCAACACTTCCCGACGAAGTTCCGGCTGCCGTTCGAGTTTATAGGTTCGACCGCGGGCATGTCGGCGCAACATCAACTTCTGGGCGCGCTGCGGATCGTAGCCACCAGACCACTTCTTGCTTGCCTTGCTGTTGCGCATCAGTTCACGGCTGATCGTCGATACGCTCCGCTGCAGAACTCCGGCAATGAAACGCTGACTTTTACCGTCCGCATGCAGGCGGTAAATCTCGATCCGTTCCGTGAGGCTCAACTGCCCATAACTTCGTTTTTCCATCGCAACACCTTTGTACGGTGTTGCACTTGATTCGTGAACTTAAGGGGATCTCATTCTCATCCGGCCGCTCCCCCTCACCCCGCCCCGCCATGCAGTTGTCCATACACCAGCAGCGCCGTCAACCCAACCATAATCACGGTCGTCGCCCAGGCAATGATGTTGAACGATTGGGTATTCACAAATTCGCCCATCAACTCTTTCTTGTTAATCAGCAACAGCATAAAAATCAGTACGAACGGCAATACCGCGCCATTCACCACCTGCGAGAACACAGTGATCTTCACCAAGGGCAACCCCGGTATCAGGATCACCGCGCCTCCAGCGACGATGAGCGCCGTATAGAGCCAATAAAACGTCGGGGCCTCCGAGAATTTACGCCCTACTCCGGATTCCAAACCCAATCCCTCGCAAACCGTATATGCGGTGGAGAGCGGCAGAATCGACGCCGCAAACAGAGACGCATTGAACAGTCCCAACGCAAACAGTATGTATGCCCAGTCCCCTGCCAACGGACGCAACGACTGCGCCGCATCGGCTGCATCCCGGATGTCATGATGGCCGTGCAGGTAGAGCGTGGCCGCGCAGGCCACGATGATGAACCACGCAACCACATCGGTAAAGATGCAGCCCACGATCACGTCGAGCTTCGAGGCTTTGTACTGGCGGCGTGTAACTCCTTTTTCGACCACGGACGATTGCAGATAGAACTGCATCCACGGTGCGATTGTCGTTCCAACCACGCCAATCACCATGTAGAGATATGCATTCTGCTTGAATGCCGCCAAATGCGGAGGCTTCACGGTGGCCTTCATAGCCTCAATCCACGCCGGCTTGGCCAATGCTCCGGCAAATATGTAAGTGATGTAGAAGAACGAAGCCACCAGGAAAACTTTTTCCACGCTCTTGTACTGACCTTTAACAACGATCAGCCAGACGATCACTCCGCAGATTGGCACCGAAATATATTTTGAGACTCCGAACAACTCCATGCTGCCAGCGATGCCCGCGAATTCGGCAATGACATTGCCGAAATTCGTAATCAAAATGCCCAGCATCATCAGAAAAGTGATCCGAAGGCCGAATTCTTCGCGGATCAAATCGCTCAGTCCTTTGCCGGTCACCGCCCCCATGCGGGCGCACATCTCCTGCACCACGATCAGTGCGATCGTAATCGGAATCATCGTCCACAGCAGCACGTAGCCGAATTGCGCCCCGGCAGCGGAATACGTGAAGATGCCGCCGGCATCGTTGTCGACATTCGCGGTAATGAAGCCCGGACCTACGACGGCGAAAAACAGCAGTATCCGGATCTTCCAGCTTCTGAAGAATTTCATGCGCCCAGATCAAAGACACGGTCAAATTGGCAAAACAGACCGATCAGAATAAATGCTGCAAGCGCAGTCTGGATAGGTCAATCTGCGTGAGGATCAAAGTTTTTATGGGAAATATTTCCGTAGAGACGCGGCTTGCCGCGTCTCCCCCCACAAAATTAGAAGGGATGACCAACACCGGCTACAGCTTCGACCTCAGCATCGCGATTACGTCGTCAGGGGTAATCACGCCGGTCAGGTGATCGTGGTCGTCGATCACCGGCAAAGTCAGCAGGTTGTATTTGTCGAAGAGTTCAGCGAATTCCTTCTCTTTTGCGTCTTCATGGCACGAAATAAGCGGCTCCTGCCCTAACGCCAGAAGAGGCGTTGAAGGCGGCGCCAGAACGATCTTCACCAGCGGGATGGCGGCCGCGAGCGTCCCATGAGAATCCGTCAGGTAGACGGTGCTCATGTTCTCCATCCGTCCTCCGAAGGTGCGCATGGCTTCGATCGCATCGTGAGCAGTGGCAGTCACCGGCAGCGCGATATACTCCGTGGTCATGCGGCCGGCGGCGCTATTCTCCTTGAACTCGAGCAGATCAGTGACTTCCTGGCGCTCGGCCGGCTGCATCTGCACCAGGATTTCTTCCGTCTTCTCATCAGACAGGTCGCCCAACAGATCAGCGGCCGCGTCCGGCTCCATCTCCTCGACAATGTCAGCGGCCCGATCGGAATCCAGCGATTCCAGAACGGACTTTTGCACCTTGGGTTGGAGTTCCTCCAACGCACCCGCAGCGACCCCTTCGTCCAGCGTCTCGAAGACCGCTTCCCGCTCATCGGGAGCGAGGTTCTCAATAATGTCCGCGATGTCGGCGGGATGGAGCTTGCCGAGCCTTTCGTTCGAAATCTTCAGCTTGACCCGGCGCGCCGGATCGGTCTCGATGATGTCTACGAAGTCCCACGGAATCTCGCGAGGCGGAATACGCAGCAATAAAGCCCGCAGCGCAGGGGCCGGGACCATGCCCTTAAGCAGGCGGCGAACCGCGCCGCGCGCACCCACATCCACGCCACCCACTTTCAAGACCGCGCGATTCTGCGCGCTGTCGTGATGAAAATCGACATCGTTCACGCGCACAACCTTGCGCCCGTGCACATCAATCACCTGCTGATCCAGCAGATCGCGGCTAAGCAGCAACAGTCCTTCAGACCCATCGGCCGAAATCCAATCAGCAGCGGCATTCGCAGCTCGAATGCCCCCATTAATCGTGGAAACAGCAGTCAAGGGCAATATCCTGTTCCCCGTGGGCGTCTTCACAATCAGCGACGCAACCCGAATGCGATCCTCTTGTGGAGCAAGGGCCACCTCGCGCACCCGTCCGCTAGCCGCGCCAGAGGCGTCATACACGGTCGAGCCCAACAATTCGCTGAGGGATACGGTGCCCATCCACAAGAGAATACTCAAGACCGCCCATGGATGCCAGATGAATGGAAGAACATCGTAAAAAAATGCACGTTTGGTAATCAGCCGCGGTTAACTTGGGGAAAAATCGCGATTCGTATCAGGGGAGTCGAATCAGGGTATTGCTTTGGCGATACGTGGGTCTCCGGTTCGTATCAGGGTATCGCTTTAGCGATACCGTAAGTCGTCGAAATCAGACACCCCTTTAGGGGCTGAGCGTCAATTCAGGTTTCTCCGCAAGCTATTTAGCCGCTGAGGGAACGCATCGTTCAAACCGACCCCACAAACCAGGTCCGGGTTGACATGCCTTCCCGGCCTGACTAAACTCGCCCTTCCCCATCATCGACCGCATCCCCAGGAAACGGTCGGCAACCGAGAAAATATGGCAAAGCGTCCCCGCATCGCAGTGGTTGGAAGTGCCAATGTCGATTTGACCACGTTCTCAGATCAGTTCCCCAAGCCCGGAGAGACCATCTTCGGTCAGAAGTTCGACTTAGGATTCGGCGGCAAAGGTGCCAATCAGGCAGTCGCCGCGCGCCTCTGCGGAGCTGAGGTCTTCATGGTAGCAAGAGTCGGAGACGACCTGTTTGGCCCCTCGACCATCAAGAATTTCGAAAAGTTGGACATCGATGCCACCCACGTCCGCCAGGTAAAGGGCGTTTCCAGCGGAGTCGCGCCGATCTTCGTCGATCCCTCCGGACAAAATCGAATCATCGTGGTCAAAGGTGCGAATGACGAATTGAAGCCCGCCGACGTCGACGCCGCGGCCGATATGCTCAAGAGCGCCGACTGCATCGTTCTCCAGTTCGAAATCCCTCTGGAAACCGTGTACTACACCATCAAGTTTGCGCGGAAAAATGGCATTCGCTGCCTTCTGAACCCCGCGCCCGCGCAACCGATTGACCTCAAGGCCGTGTCCGATCTGGATTACTTTGTCCCCAACGAACACGAGGCAGAAGCGATCTCCGGCATGCCGGTGCGCAGTGTAGAGGACGCGAAGAAATGCGCGGCAAAACTTCTAGCCAGCGGTATCCGGCGAGTGATTATTACTCTGGGCGCAAACGGCTCCCTCCTTGCCGGAAGTGAAGGCATGGAGCATGTGCCCGCGTTCGCAGTGAAGAGCGTGGATAGCACCGGAGCCGGTGACGCCTTCATCGGCAGCTTCGCCACTTTTCTAGGCGAAGGCCTCCCAGAGAGCGAAGCCGTAAAGCGCGCCAACCTCTATGCCGGCCTATCTACGATGGGAGTGGGAACACAGAAGTCTTTCTATGATCGGACAAGGTTTGACGCGGAGTGGGCCGCGCGGCCCAAAATTAACCCTTCTCGATGACTGTGCAGCGCTCTCTAAAGTCTTGTCATCCCGAGCGAAGCGAGGGATCTCATGTTGCCCCGGTTGTCCCCGGCCCGTCCTACCTCTCCATCAGCAAGACCTTCTCCGCATCATCAATCTCACTCAACTTCACTTCGATCACTTCGCTGTCGCTGGTCTGCACCGTCCTGCCGATAAATGTTGCTTCCACCGGCAATTCGCGATGCCCACGATCAATCAGCACCAGCAACTGCACCAGGCTCGGACGCCCGTGGGAAAAAAGCGCATCGAGCGCAGCTCGCGTCGTACGCCCGGTATAAAGCACGTCGTCAATCAACACGATCTTCTTACCTTCGATGGAAAATCCTATCTCCGCCTCCTGCACCACCGGCTTCGGACCCAACGTAGAAAGATCGTCGCGATAGAACGTGATATCGAGCGTCCCCACGGGAACCTTCTTCTTTTCGACTTGTTGAATCATCTTGCCCAGCCGCTCTGCAATAGGCACGCCGCGGCGGCGAATTCCGACGAGTCCAAGACCTTCGACGCCACCGTTTTTCTCCAGAATTTCGTGAGCCAGACGCACCAGAGTCCGCTCAATCTCAGACGCCGACATCAACTGCGCCTTTTGTCGGAGGACCGTCTTTGGGATAGCGACCTTCTTAGTACTCATGTCATCAAACCTCGTCAGAAATGTATTGGACTCTTCTCTTCAGCGTCAAGGATACCCGGACGGCCCGATACCATGTCATCCTGCGGAGTCGAGCCAAAAGCGAAGCGCATGGCGCGGCGGAGCCGAGGGGGCCCCTACTCCATCACCGCTCAGCGCCCATCCCCACCCTATGCTTCATCGAAAACAAAAACTGCATCCCTAAATACCCGAAAAACTGCGGCTGACCGTTCCCCTGTGGGCTAAAGCTCCTACCGGCCATAAACAGTAGTACTAAATGCTGATCGAACTTGTAACGCCCACCGCCATCATAGGTGGTCCAGTGATTGGAGCCATTGGTATTGGCGGTGGCGTACAATTCGCCGTCCAGTTCCAGCTTTTTGTTGACATCCCTTCCTGCGACGACTCCTGCAGCCCATGCCGCGCCAGTTTTGTCCGCAAACCAATATCCGATTTCGGGATTCACCACCCAGGCTCCAACCTTCTTGGTCACCTCGATAGGAAGATAAAACCTGACGCCGGAGTCTACCAAGCCGCGCTCTACTGAAGATGTAGGATTGTTGAATTCAAGCTGGGGATAGGTCGAAATCTGAAGCCCGTTTTCATCGCTGTCATAAAAGCGCCACTTCACGCCAGCCAGCGATTTACCCAATCCACTTCGCGTAGGACCATCGTCCGTGCCCACCACAAGGTACGGCACCTGATACTTAAGCTGAATCCGCGGCCCCACGCCATAATTCATATCCAGGATTGGAGCGTTGTAGATGCGCTCGTCGGGATGACGCTCGGTGTAGGCGGCGACGTTGATTTCCCAGTTACCGTTGCCGGGAGTGCCGGGATCGTCGCCGATGAATGGCGGGCCGCCCTGCGCTAAAGCGGGCAGAGACAGAGAGAGCGCAAGCGCGATCAGCATCAACGCCCACAGCCGACTCGCGAAGATGCGAACCAGAGACACGATACCTAAACAGCTCTTGCCCCAATGAATCGCCAACTTAGTGATGACTGTTGTCCGCCACCGTTGCCGCCTCCGCCAGCGGAAGCCAGATTTGAAAACGCGTGTCTCCCGGATGAGAATTTACCTGAATGGTGCCACGGTGCTTCTTCACAATGCGCTGTACCGTGTCGAGTCCGAGACCGGTTCCCTCCCCAACGCCCTTGGTAGTAAAAAACGGCTCAAACATATGTGCTTCTACATCCTCAGAAATTCCCGGTCCGTTGTCCCCAATTTCGACGACGGCGCACTTCTCGTCGCGGAAAGTCTTAACTTGAAGCTCGCCTTTTCCGCCCATGGCGTCAATGGCGTTATCAATGATGTTGGTCCAGACCTGATTCAGCTCGCTTCCAAAAGAATTCACCAGCAGCGGAGTTTTTTCATAATCACGCGTCACCGCAACTCCCCGTTTCAGTTTGTGATTCAAAATCGTCAGCGTCGTTTCCAGGCTCTTGACGATGTCCACATTCTGCACTGGAGCCTGATCCATGTGCGTGTATTCCTTAATCGCGCCGACTAAATCCGAGATTCGCGACGTGCTGCTTTCAATTTCATTCAGCAGGCTCGCCACTTCCAGCGACGCGCCAATCCGCACCAGAGCGGCTCGGGCCGTACCGGCATCGAAAGCTTCAAATAACGATTCCAAAACCTGTGGCTTTGCGTTCTTCTGAGCCAGATCAGCCGCCAGTTGCCATAAGTCGCTCTGCCCATGACTGCGCAACAAAGAATCGATGCGATCCTCAAGATCGCTCACCGTGAGAGCATCGAGCGGCGGCTCGTCCCGCTGGATCAGCGATGCTTCCAGTTCAAAAATTTGTTTTTTCTGCGCCTGGCTAAGATCACGTCTGCCAAGTTCGAGGCTCGCATCCTTAATTTTCATCAGGACATCGCGCAGTTGACTGGTAGCCCGCTTCGCCGCCGACGCCGGGTTGTTGAGTTCATGAGCCAAACCTGCGGACAGCTTTCCGAGCGCCGCCAACCGGTCTCGTTGCTGCTCCATCCGCGTCGTTTCCCGTATGCGGTCGGACATCAGCCCCACCAGGCGTTGCGCCAGTTCCGGCATTTTCTGGACTAACTCCGGAAATAGCGACGCCGGAAAACGCAGCATGCGAGTTTCGGTGATCGCCCGTCCGCCGACAGTAAAATTCTTCATTCTTGAAAACGGAAGCACTCCGGTGACGTGACCGGCCTCAATCGGAAAGGAGACAAATTCGCCGCTAATCTCGCCCCGAATCTCAACCTGTCCCTCCAGGATTACGAACATCGAGTCCGCCGGCTGGCCTTGACGGGAATAACTGTCGCCAGGTTTGAAGCGAAGTTCCTGCGATTGGCTGATGAACCAGGTAATCTGATCGTCTGGCAGATCAGCGAATGCGGGCACTTTAAGCAGTTCTGAATTTTCGACCATTTATACCTTGCTCAAATACTGATGGATAAACTGCACTGCAACCGATCCTTCGCCCACTCCCGACGCCACACGCTTTACGGAACCATGACGCACATCGCCCACCGCAAAAATTCCGGGAATATTTGTTTCCAGCAGAAATGGATCGCGTTCAAGCATCCATCCTTTCGGGAGCTTGCCATCACGAATAAGATCGGGGCCAGTCAAAAGGAATCCGCGCTCATCGCGCTCAACCAGATCTCCGAGCCAATCGGTTCGCGGTAAGGCTCCAATAAAGATAAACATCGAACTCGCGGGGACGTGCTCCAGTTTGTTCGTATCCGAGCAGAGCACGGAAATCTCCTCGAGGTGCGATTCGCCGTGCACTTCGGCGACGCTGGCGTGCGACCACAACTGAATGTTTGGCCGCTCTTTAATTTGATCGATCAGATACTGCGACATCGTGCTCGCCAGCGACGCCCCTCGGATGACCATAACGACGCGCTCCGCATACTTCGCGAAATTCATAGCTGCCTGACCCGCGGAGTTTGCGCCGCCGATCACGTAGACGATCTCGCCTTTGCACGAGAGAGCCTCGGTCGCTCCGCCTCCGTAGTAAACTCCGGCACCCTGCAGCCGATCGATTCCCGGGGCGTCGAGTTTCCGCCACTGCACTCCGCTCGCGATCATCAGCGCGTGACAGGAAATCTCGCTGCCGTCCGCCAGCTTGATGATCCGGTACGACCCCTCTGTCCGAACCGCGACGGCTTCTTGCGGAGACAATATCTCAACTCCAAAACGCTGCGCCTGTGCCACCGCGCGCCGCGCCAAATCGTTCCCGCTGAGACCCGAAGGAAATCCAAGATAATTTTCAATCCGCGAACTCATGCCGGCCTGGCCACCCGGAGCTTCGCGCTCGATCATCACTGTGTGCAGGCCTTCCGACGCGCCATAAACGGCAGCCGCCAGACCCGCTGGTCCACCACCCACAATCGCTAAGTCGTAGAAGTCGGTTTGCGCGCGCGTTCGTAAGCCCACTTTTTGCGCGACATCCGCCGGCAGGCTTTCCAGGAGTTTGGTGCCATCTGGAAAAAGCACGACAGGCAGGCTGCTTGCATCCGGCCCTAGGGCCTCCACCAGACGCTTTGTCTCCGGATCGTTAGCCGAGAATTCGATGTCGATCCATTGGTAGGGGACACGATTGCGCGCCAGAAAATCACGCAACTCATACGAGCGCGCCGACCACCTCGTGCCCAGAACGCGAATCCCTTCAAATGCAGGACGGTACGAAGCCTGCCAGTCCTCGAGCAAGTCATTGAGCTGCGGATACAAATGCTCCGTCGGCGGATCCCACGGCTTCAAAAAGAAATAGTTGATGCTCGCTTGATTGATGGCGCTGATCGCCGCATTTGTATCTGCGTAAGCCGTGAGCAGCGCGCGCTTCGCTCCCGGATAGATATGCAAAGCTTCCTGTAAGAACGCAACGCCGTCCATCTTGGGCATGCGCTGATCCGCCAGAATCAGGGCCACGCTATCGTTGCGAATCTTCAACTGCTTTAGGATGTCCAGAGCGCCCTCTGGAGAATCGCTCCCAATCACGCGATACTCAGAGCCATACTGCGAGCGCAAATCGCGTTCGATCGCCCGCAAAACGTCGGAATCGTCGTCAACACTAAACAAAATCGGTTTTGGCATTTTCCGGATTCACAGTTTCCTGGAGAACCAGGGATTCGTACTAGGGATTCGATTAGGATTCGTACTAGGAACTCGTATTAGGATTCGTATCAGCGTATCGCTTTAGCGATACCGCCAAGTCTTCAAAATCCGCCGCCCCTTTAGGGGCTGAACCTCACGCCGCCACTTCGCCCGCCTCGATTTCATCCACATAACACCAGATCCAGGATTCCCCCGGCTCGATCGACCGCATCAGCGGATGTTTCGTCGCATGAAAATGTTTCGTCGCGTGCTTGTTCTTCGACGAATCGCAACAAGCCGCATGTCCGCAGATCATGCACATCCGCAGGTGGACCCACGTGTCTCCAGTCTTAATGCAGTCTTCACAAACATGTTTATTGGTTTTCTCTACTTTGATCTGACCCAGATGAGTGCATTGTTCAGCCATCGATCCTCCATAACGGCACAGATAACCAAGCGTAAGAATAACCGAATTTACTCCGCTACGAGCAGGCTCTCCGCAAAAGGCCACTGCTCGTCAATCCATTGTGCCTCACAGCGGAAACCAGCATTCTTCGCCATCTCGAAAACTTCTTCGACCGAATACTTATGGCTGCTTTCCGTCCAAATCGTCTCGCCTTCTTCAAACTCGATCCGCAGATCCGCCGCCGGAATGCGAACCGTCTGCTTCTTCTTCGATTGCAGATGCATCTCCACGCTTCGAGCGTCATGATTGATTTTGGCGAGGTGGACAAATTGACTCAAGTCGAAATCGGCATACAGTTCTCGATTGATGCGAGTCAGCAGATTTCGGTTAAAGGCCGCCGTGACGCCGATTTCATCGTCATAGGCCTTGAGCAACTGCGAGTTAGATTTTTCCAGATCGGTTCCCAGCAACAGCGAATCGCCCGGTTGGAGTATTCGACGAACTTCGGCCAGGAATTTCACTCCCGCGGGACGGTGGAAATTTCCAATCGTGCTGCCCAGAAACAGCACAAAAAGATGTTGGCTGCGCTGACGATGCGCCGCGACCTCCAGCAGCCCATCAAGATATTCGCGCTCGAAACCCACAATGCTAATCGAATCGATATCGCTGAGTTCGCGCTCGCACATCGCCAAAGCCGACCGCGATATCTCCACCGGATAATAAAATGTCCGCTGCCACCGGCTGAGCGCCTCCAATATCCAGCGCGTCTTCTTGCCGCTGCCGCTGCCCAGTTCGGCCACCGCGACCGGAGCATCCAGTCGCTCCACAATCTCCCCCGCATGTCGCCGCAGCAAGCGCTCGTCGGCCCTGGTAAGCCCATACTCCGGAAGATGGCTAATCACTTCAAACAGCGCCGAGCCAACATCGTCGTACAGATACTTCGACGGCAGTTCTTTCTGTCCTTTGCGAGCAAGTCCGGCGCGCACTTCGGCAGCGAACTCATAGGAGGTATTGGTCGTAATCGCCTGAACTAACATTTCCCTACCCTCTAAAATAAATCTGACTTGCATCACCTGTTTACGCAGCGAAACCCGGCATAAGCGTACTGGTAATGCGCTTGAAACCAATTGCGAAATGTGGGCCGCAACATGCACGCCGCCGTGCGCGCCGAGCCGCCCTTCATTACGAAATGCTTGCCATCAAAGAAATCCGCCGAGTATCCCCGATAAAACGGAAACGGCTCGAACCCAGGAAATGGAGCAAACGCAGTAGACGTCCATTCCCACCCATTGCCCAACAAATCGTGAACCCCGAATGCGCTCTGACCCTCAGGAAACGCATTCACCGGCACAGGATCCCACCTGGAGAAATCGAAATTGCCGCGAGTCAAATCGGGCGCTTGATTGCCCCACGGATAAGCTCTTGCTTCTCCATCGGCATCGCCATAAGCCGCGCGTTGCCACTGCTCTTCCGTAGGAAGCAACTTTCCCGCCCAGCGAGTGTACGCGTTCGCCTCAGCTTGACTCACATAAACAGGCCAGTCGAGCACGACTTCGTCAAACGGAGATTCGGCAAACATCCCGCGCCAGACCCACCGATCGCCATCCCTCTTCCAAAACGCCGGATGAGAAATCCGATGAGCCGTCTTCCAATCCCAGTCATCGTCGCTCCAGAAATCGCGCGTGTCGTAGCCGCCCGCCGCGATGAACTCGAGATACTTCCGATTCGTCACCTTGTACCGATCAATTTCAAACGCCGGGACTTCGACCGTGTGCGCCGAATACTCGTTGTCCCACCCAAAATTACCGTCACTCTTTCGAATGCTCCCAGGCAAACCAAGCGTCGTCGTGCCCGCATGCACCGTGACTCCGCGATGGATAACCGGCTGCGCCGTGACACTCGCCAATCCATGAATCTCTTCGACTGGACGAACCTTCAGGCCGATCGGTAATTGATGCAGCATATAGGCCAACGTTTCAGCATGCATCAGCCGATGCTCCACAGCGACGTTCAGCAAAGTGCTTAGCGAGAAATCGTCGTCCGCGTGTGATTCACTTTTGTCTGAGTCGGTTTCGAGACTCGAATCCGCGAGAGCGTTATCAAGTGCCCCGCGGATATTCCTCACATAGTCAGCAACAGCATCGAGCGAAGGCCAATCGGATGGCACATCCGTAGGCAATCCGCCGCCAACCGGATCAATGCCAAACGCGAACAAACGATCGAATTCAGGATGAACGCTTCTTAACCCCGACTTTAGCCCGGACCGCTGAGAGACCTTATCCTTCAATAAATTCCAGTCAAAAGCCTCAAGGTGTCCCACATAGAAAATGATGCGATGGCGCTCCGGAATCGGGCGCTCATAAAGATATCCCTCGCGCACCACGTTAAAGAGCGCATCGCTTTGCCGGCGAGCTTCTGCCATACGCTGGATGAGTTGATGAGGAGCAGCGACGGCGGTTTCGGTAGAAAGCATTCCGGTCCTATCGGTCGAAGGCAGTTCGCCTCACGACTTTCTACTTGAGACTGGGTTAGATGACAATCCGCCGGGAGGGGTCGCAGCGGAAAAAGAATTTTATTTTGCGCCAAAGCATTGGCAAACGCAAGGGGCCGTGCGATCTTAAAAGGTTGTCGCCGGATGCCAATTCCCGGCCCCAACAATTTGTGAGCATGGGAGAGCACGCGATGAAATTATTGCTGATCCTGCTTTGCTTCTCATTTGTGATATCGTCCGCCGCCTACGCGGCAACTGCGACTCAGATCTTTCCAACCTCCGCGGGCGAAGTAAAAATCACGCCGCTCTACCATGCCAGCACCAGAATTGAAGCGGGAGGCAAAACCATCTACCTTGATCCCGCCAAGCCCGCGAAGCTCGGCGATGCGCCAAAAGCCGATCTCATCTTGATCACCGACATTCACGGCGATCACATGGACCCCGCTTCCATCGCCGAAATCACCAAGCCCGGCACCGAGATTTTCGCCCCGCCCGCCGTGGTAGCCACCGTCACCACGGCTAAGCCGATCGCAAATGGTGAGTCGAAAACCTGGCAGGGTTGGACCATCGAAGCGATTCCCGCCTACAACCTCACCCGCGGCCCCGCTCCCGGCAAGCTCTTCCACGATAAGGGACGAGGCAATGGATACGTCCTCACCTACGGAGGCAAGCGCTTTTATTTTTCCGGCGACACCGAAGGTGTCCCTGAAATGCGCGCACTCAAGAATATCGACGTGGCATTTGTCTGCATGAATCTGCCCTACACCATGCCTCCCGAAGAGGCGGCCGAGGCCGTGAAGGCATTTCACCCGAAGATCGTGATTCCCTACCACTACAAAGGTTCCGATCTTGCTGTATTCAAGAAAGGTCTCGACGGAACGGGAATCGAAGTGAGGGTGCTCGATTGGTATTCGCAATAATGGATTTCACAGGAGCATGCGAACAAGCTAGGAAGGTTGTTACCACCGCCACTTTAACCAGGTACGTATCGGCCGTTCTAGGCATAGTTCTGTTTGTTTCGTCTGTTGGGTCTCGAGCCCAGACACAAAACACACAGACGCCCGTCTGCGAAATCCTCCTGACACTCGATGCCGCACAATCAAAGTTGCACTGGACCCTCGACAGCAGTTTGCACACTGTCCACGGGACCTTCGCACTAAAAAGCGGAACGGTACATTTCGATCCCGCCAACGGAAAAGCAAACGGAATGATCGTAGTCTCCGCGTCCAGCGGTGAAAGTGGAAACGGTTCCCGCGACCAACGCATGCACAAAGATATCTTGGAAACGGCAACCTATCCCGAAGTGACCTTCCGCCCCACGCTAGTGGATGGCAAAGTCATCCTCGCGGGATCGTCCGACGTAAAACTAAACGGTGTTTTTTCGATTCACGGCGCCGACCACGATCTCACCGCGCCAGTGCACGTCACGATAAACGGAAATCGCTGGACCGGAACCAGCAATTTCGAGGTTCCCTACGTCAAGTGGGGCATCAAAGACCCAAGCAATTTTTTATTGAAAGCGAAGCCAGTCGTAGATGTCGAATTAGAAATGTCAGGAGAAGTCAAAGCCACCAATCCGTGAATGCACTGAATCCCCCACCAAAAACAAATTTGTCATTCCGAGCACCGCGAGGGATCTCATGCTCCCCAAATTTGTCCGATCTTATTACAGTTCACTGCGCTCGCCCCTACTTCATCCCCCGAACCACATACACCTGCGAAAGCGTCTGCTGATCGCGATAGGCATACGAATCCTCGCCGCCCGGCATATAAGAGCTGCCCATGCTCACAGTGCCGGCCGCCAGGTTTTCCCCGAAAGTTCTCACTAGCTCCATTTTCCCGGACGCCGTATTCACCCGGTACACGCTTCCCGCCTTGCCGTTTTGCCGGCTGGGGAGCGCGAACACCGACGCCCCATCTGGCGACCAACCGCGAATGCGGTAATTCGAGTCCAGCCCCGGTATCGGACGCAGAACATTCCCATCCAGCGAACTCGCTGTCTCCAGCGGCCAGATTCCCCACTTCCCATCCGGCCCTTGCACCGCCGTGCTCCGCCCATCTGGGGACGGCTCTACCCCGACCACTCCCTCCGGAGTAATCGCCCGCGAATTGCCACTGCTCACATCAATCACATAGTCCCGCGCTCCGTGCCCTGACTCAACGCCGCTCGCCAGCAACTCCCTGCCCCCGGCCAGCCATCGCACTTTCTGGTAATCCACTTTGTCATGCGTCAGTTCCCTCGCCTCGCCAACTCCCGTCGGCACCAAACGAAGTTGGCCGCCCTTGGCCGGCTGCGTGATCACCCACTTCGCATCGGGAGAAATTGCTAACCCCACGCCATCACCGATTCGCACCGGAGGCGACCCGTCCGTGTCCCGGACAAACACTGTGTAATTCGGCCCTCCACCGTCGCCTGCTTCCTCGAATAGAACCTTGCGGCCATCAGGTGTAAGATCGCCCAAAATAGACGCGTCGAACCACCCCAGTTCGCGTTCTTCTTTTCCGCCTGGTGGCATCGCGCGAATCCCGATGCGCCGGCGATGCGTCTCCATCAGCGTCATGCCGTTCCGCTGATCCTCAAGCCACATTCCACCCGGCACCGTGGCGATCGGCCGCACCTTGCCCGACAAGCTCACCGCACGCGGATTGGTGTTCCCTCCAACCGTGGTGGATGTAAACCAGATTTCATCTCCCCCGGGTGACCATAGAATTCCCTCGAGCGATATCCACCCCGCGGAAAGAATCTTTTCCTTTCCGTTATTCGTGCCATCAGACGCAATGACCGCGACCACACCCTGGTCGTCGCCGACCGCATTTTGGTGATCGGCAAACGCGATCCACTTCCCGTCCGGCGAGATTTTCGGATGGCTGATCCAACTCGCGCCGTCGACCAAAACCTTCCCAATCGGATATTCCAACCGCCAGTGCTGATTTTCCGGCAGGTACCGAACCACGGCCAGGTTCTCTCCGTCTGCCGCCCAATCGGCGTCCTCCACGTTCTCCAGCACTTCCCGCGGCGCGCCGCCGCTCATGGGAATCCGCGCCAGCGTTCCCATCTGTGCAAATCCACCTAAGCTCACCGATTTAAGCCGGACTGCAAGCTCCCCGCTCTTCGAAATCGCCAGCAGCTCCGCGTCCTTCACTCCAAGTTCGCGTGCGCCGTGTTCCTCCGTGCGCCCGATATACAACTGGTGTTCGCCGCCATCCCACGAGGCGCTGTATACGACACTCCCATCAGGCGTGAACCGCGCATTCCCAATAGAACCCGTGCGAAAAGTAATCAGTTGATACTCCGGAAGAGCCGCCCGCCCGCTGCCCCGGCCCAGCCACCATCCCAACCCGATCATCACCGCAGCCAATGCCAGCATGCCGGCGAACGCCTTCAACTTTCCGGCGGAAGTATTTCCCGTTTGTCGCGATCGTGCTGCGTCGGCACTCAGAGTTTCTGGGATCGCCATCTGCGCCATCGCCGATTGCGAGCCCGGTTTTGCTCCCATCGAACTTGCGACGGAAGCATCGGTCAGCGACTCCAGATTGAATGCCAGATCTCCCGTCGACTGAAACCGCTGTGCCGGATTCTTCTCCAGACAATGCCTTACCATCCGCTCCAGCGCCGGAGGTATGTTGCGTCCCGTCTCCGACAGTTCGACAGGCTCTTCCTTAAGAATCGCGCTCATCGTATCCACCGGACTATCCCCGCGAAACGCGCGCTCGCCCGAAAGCATTTCGTAAAGAATCGACCCAAACGCAAAAATGTCGGAGCGATAGTCAGCCGGCTTCCCCCGCACCTGCTCCGGCGACATATATCCGACCGTGCCCATAATCTGTCCCGGCTCGGTGTTTGCCTGAACCGTGGCGGCCTCGGCGTTAGCATCCGTTTCCGGACGCGTCAGTTTCGCGAGGCCGAAGTCGAGAATCTTCACCCGCTCGTCATTAGTCAGAAATAAATTTTCCGGCTTCAGGTCGCGATGCACGATTCCCTTTTCGTGCGCCGCCGCCAATCCCCGCGCCACCTGCAGCGCGTAATCAATCGCCTTCCGTGTAGAAAGCGGTCCACTTCGTATCCGTTCCCGTAGAGTCTGCCCTTCCAGCAATTCGGAAACAATATACGGAGCGCCACCCTCCTCACCAATATCGAAAATCGAAAGAATGTTGGGATGATTCAGCGCCGCAGCCGCACGCGCCTCCTGAACAAACCGCTGGAGTCGTACTCCATCCGCGGAATACGAAGCCGGCAATACTTTGATGGCTACAATGCGATCGAGCCGCGCATCGCGAGCCCGATACACCTCTCCCATCCCTCCCGCGCCAAGCAACGATTGGATGTCGTAGGGTCCCAGCTTTGTGCCAGCAGTGAGCGCCATATGAAGTTGTGGATTATATCGGACTTCACAAGTCACCGATCCGGATTTGTTCAGCGGATAATCAGCGCGGACAAAATCGATTTTGCCGTGGGTTGTCGTCGCGATCAGTGCACCGCTTTTGGGTGGCGCAGCGGTTTACCGCTGCGATAATCGCACCGATATGAATGCGGCCTTACAGTCTCCTGAAGAACTCGCGATTCCTATCATTGGGTATCGCTTCGTATCAGGGCATCGCTGTAGCGATACTGCGAGTCATTCAATATCTGGCGCCCCTTTAGAGGCCGCTACGCCCGAACCATGCTCCTCAGCGCCGGTTGATTATGAATAATCAGCGTCGACCCCTTCAGCTCCGCCATAGAATTACGCCGGAACTCAGACAGCAGCCGTGTAATGGTCTCCCGGCTTGTCCCAATCAGCTGCGATATCTCTTCATGCGTCAGCGCCAGCCGGCAGCGGAGTTTCCCTTCACTGATTTCCCCATCCGCCGCGCTTTCCAGCAGGAACCGGGCGAACCGTTCCGACACCGAATGCGACAATCCGATCGCGCGCACAACTCCATAAGAGTCGGAGCAATCACGAGCCAGGTGCTGTGTGGCATGCAGCGAAGCATCCGCGTGCCCGCTCAGGAAATGCAACATGTCTTCCCGGCCCACAAAATTCAGCTGACAGGGCTGCATGGTTTCGACCGTCAACTCATAAGGACCACCGGTAACCACCGCATGCAAACCGAGGACTTCACCGGGCCCCGCAATCCGCACAATGAGAGTCTTGCCTTCGCGCGATGTCGTCGAGAGCTTGACGCGTCCCTGGCAGATAATGAAGATGCCCCAAGGGCTTTGTCCCTCAACCAGAACCACTGCATGTTCCGGAAAAACTGCGGCATGTTTTATTTTGTTGAAATCCTCGATCGAATCGGCTGCGAGGTCGCAAAAAAAACCATGGGAGCGCAGATGACAAGTCAGGCAACTTTCCACGCAGTTCATGCCATACATGGTCAAAGGTTCTTCTCCATCGCCTCGCAGAAACACACGTGTAGGTTGGCGAGCAACGATGGAAGCAGCAATCGATTAGACAATTCGTGGCCGGCCAGACCGCCCCATGCGGAAGGTGATAACCAAGTGATTGCACGCGGACTGCCAAGTTGTACCGTTCCATTTCGGTCCCGCGAGTCAACAGTTGCCACGCCGCTCTCGCGAGCCTCGTTGCAGCAATAGCCGCAAAACCGGCAACTTCGCCGTAGATTGGGCAAAACCGGCAGCACTCAGCAGTTGATCATCACGCCCCGTGCCGACCAGATTTCCTGTCAGTGACGCTCATCACGCGTGTTTGTGATGAAACGATCTAGAATTGGGATTCCTATGAACACAACCGGAGTAGCTCGCCAGCTCTCTTCGCTCCTGTTGCTGGCCCTCTGCACCTTCTTAATCGCGCAGCCACAACCTTCACAGGCTCCATTGCCTTCGACCGATCAGACCAAGAGCGATCAGACTACAAATGATCAAATCAAACTCGGGGAGACGAAGTTTTACGCTGATGCCCATCCATACATAGACGAGCCACCATCCAAACTTAAGAAGATGATTCCCAGCCTCGGCGGTCTAAAGCCCGCCACCGGCCAGGAACCACTCGCTGACCTTCTCGCCAAAGTCGGAACCGAAGTAGACGAATTGATGCACAAAGTTCCCGACTTGATTTCTGACGAAGAGGTCTTCCAAACGCTCGGATCTGAGTCTGAAGCCTCTGGACCGGGTTGCGTCGGCCGGCGTTGCGGCGCCAATGTCAACAGATCGTTCACCAAGCAAAGCGAGAAGGATCAGAAATTCAATTTCATAATCCTGAATCATCCGACTCAGGCCGGACGACCGATGCTCGAGGAGTTCCGCACCAGTCGCGATGGCAAACCTCTCCCGCAAGGAATCGACGCCCCGCAATTTCGCGGATTCGTCTCCACCTGGATTGTCTTCTCTCCCTTGAATCAATCGGAATCGCGCTTCCGCTACTTAGGCGACCAGAAAATAGACGGCCATAACAACTTTGTAATCGCGTTCGCCCAGACCCCCGGATCGGTCGAACATCCCGGAAAAATCCTGGCCGAAAAAGAAGTCTGTCCCGATGCTCTTGCAAGGCGTCGCCTGGGTGGACGAAGAGGACTTCCGAATCCGTCGTCTGCGCACCGACATCTTAGCTCCCCAGCCCGAGATCGATCTGGAAAAGCAGTCCGTCAACATCCAGTTTGGCAAAGTGCATATCGCCGAGATCAAGTTGGAACTGTGGCTACCCCAGGAAGTCGAAGCCGAAATGCAGGCCATGGGGAGCTTCGTTCAAGAGAAACACCATTATTCCAAGTACCGTTTGTACTCGGCAAAAAGCAAGATCATCTATTAGCGTCGCCACCCCCACCCCTGTCATGCTGAGTGTAGCGCCGGACTTCACGAAGTGAAGTCCGCTGCGAAGTCGAAGCACCCCTACCCCTCCACCGACCCATCGCCGCTCCGGGGGAGTTCTCCCCGTGTCCGGTGCCCCGCCCCGGTTTCATCACCAACAGACGTGATCACCGTCATAGACAGCCCCAACCGACCAGTGCGACAATGTTCCATTATATTGATTACACATGACTTGTTGAAAGCATCGCTGTGATCCCTTGACAACCACCCACTCACATTCCTATAATTAGCACTCGTGACACTCAAGTGCTAACATTTCCCGAATCCCGGGCAATTTTCAATTACTCAAACCCAAGTAACCACTCTTGAAAGGAGTACGCAACTATGGCTACTAAATTCACTCCCCTGCACGACCGCATCCTGGTCCGTCGCGTGGAAGAGGCCGACACCACCCGCGGCGGGATCATCATCCCCGACTCCGCAAAAGATAAACCGATGGAGGGAGAAGTCATCTCCGCCGGCAAAGGCAAGATCAGCGAAGAAGGCAAGGTTCGTCCGCTCGACGTAAAAGAAGGCGACCGCATTCTCTTCGGCAAGTATTCCGGAACCGAAATCAAGATCGATGGCGAAGACTTCATCATCATGCGCGAAGAAGAAGTATTAGGCATCCTCACCGGCGCCGCCACGTCCGCCAAAAAGGAAGCCGCCGGATCGCGTAGGTAATTTCTAGAAGCTTGTCATCCTGAGCGAAGCGAAGGACCTGCTTTTGGTGCCTTCCACCGTCGCCGCAGGATTAGCAATTCCTCGATGGCTCGAAGCGCGTAGCTCGCAGCCAAATCGAAACACGCAGGCCCAGCCTGCACAACTTGAATAGGAGCAAACACAATGGCAAAACAAATTCTGCACGGAGAAGAATCGCGTCAGGCGATTCTCCGCGGCGTCAACCTGCTGGCTGATGCTGTGAAAGTCACCCTCGGCCCCAAGGGCCGCAACGTGGTTATTGAAAAGAAATTCGGATCGCCGACCATCACCAAAGACGGCGTCACCGTAGCCAAGGAAATCGAACTCCCCAACGGACTCGAGAACATGGGAGCCCAGATGGTCCGCGAAGTCGCCAGCAAGACCAGCGACGTAGCCGGCGACGGCACCACCACCGCAACCGTTCTCGCCCAGGCAATCTACCGCGAAGGCGTCAAGACCGTTGCCGCTGGCGCGAATCCGATGGCCATGAAGCGTGGCATCGAGAAGGCCGTTCAGCTCATCACCGGAAAGTTCGACAAAGAAGGCAACCGCGAAAAGGGCGAACTCGACAAGTTCAGCAAGCCCGTCAGCGGAGAAATGATTGCCCAGGTAGGCACGATCTCGGCGAACAACGACGAGACCATCGGCAAGATCATTGCCGAAGCCATGAAGAAAGTCGGCAAAGACGGCGTCATCACCGTTGAAGAGTCGAAGACTCTGGAAACGCAGCTTGACGTAGTCGAAGGCATGCAGTTCGATCGCGGCTATCTGTCTCCGTACTTCGTTACCGATCCAGAGCGGATGGAATCGATCCAGGAAAACGCCTACATCCTGATCCACGAAAAGAAAATCAGCTCGATGAAAGACCTGCTGCCGTTGCTCGAGCAGATCGCCAAGGGTGGCAAGCCGCTCCTGATCATCGCTGAGGACGTGGAAGGCGAAGCGCTCGCCACTCTCGTCGTCAACAAGCTGCGTGGCACGCTGCAAGTCTCGGCCGTCAAGGCTCCCGGCTTCGGCGATCGTCGCAAGGCCATGTTGCAGGACATCGCAACCCTGACCGGCGGAAAAGCCATCACCGAAGACCTCGGCATCAAGCTGGAGAACGTTCAGCTCGCCGATCTCGGGCAGGCCAAGAAAATCACCATCGACAAGGACAACACGACCATCGTCGAAGGCAAAGGCAAGCCCGGTGATGTCCAGGGCCGCGTAAAAGAAATTCGCGGACAGATCGAAAAGACCACCAGCGACTACGATCGCGAGAAGTTGCAGGAGCGGTTGGCCAAGCTGGTCGGTGGCGTAGCGGTGATCAAAGTCGGCGCCGCGACCGAAACCGAAATGAAGGAAAAGAAAGCGCGCGTGGAAGATGCCATGCATGCGACACGCGCGGCAGTAGAAGAAGGGATCGTTCCGGGCGGCGGCGTTGCCCTGGCGCGTTGCGCCCAGGCACTCGACAAGCTGAAGCTGGAAGGTGACGAGCAGATCGGTGTCAACATCGTGAAGCGCGCCATCACCGAACCCCTGCGCCAGATCGCCGAGAATGCCGGCGAAGAAGGTGCCATCGTAATCGGCAAGATCAACGACTCCAAGGACAACAACTTCGGCTACAACGCGTTGACCGGCGAGTACGAAGATCTGGTCAAGGCAGGCGTCCTCGATCCAACGAAGGTAGTGCGCACCGCACTCACCAACGCCGGATCAATCGCAGCCCTGATGCTAACCACCGAAGCCCTGGTAGCGGACATCCCCGAAAAGAAGGAATCCGCTCCCGCCCACGGCGGCGGCCACGGCGGCGGCGGCATGGACGGAATGTACTAAGAGCGGCCATTAGCTCTTAGCAATTAGCTGTTAGCTAGAACAAAAGCCCCGCTCGCGAGAGCGGGGCTTTTTGCTTGCTCGCGTGGCGCGGACACTCCTGTCCGCGCGCCGAGAGCTAATACCGGCTTCTAGGCCATGCTAACTGCGACTGTTTTTGAGTGTCCCTTTGGCGCACGTTTTTGGGTGGCGCAGCGCTTTCAGCGCTGCGGTTCAAGCCGCCGAATCCGACGGCTTTAGCCGCTGAGGTGCCGCATCCAGCACCATCCCAGCTCTGGCCGAGCTATAAGGATACTGCTCTGCACGCTGAACCAGGCCCTTCTTCACGGGATTCAAATGGATGTATCGCCGGAAGGCGCAGTACTCCTCCCAGTCACGCACGCGACGGTCACGGTAACTCTTCTCCCATATCTCACCACTAAAACCTAATTCCCTCTTGACACGAAATGAGAATCCACCCTTGACCAACTGCAACGCCCGCTCCAGAGTCAGTGTTGGTGTGATCAGAAGATGGAAATGGTCTGGCATCAACACAAACTCATGCAAAAGATACTTGTCTTGGGATCTGTAACCCAGAAGAACCTCGACAAACAAATCAGCCATCCGGTCTGATTGAAACAAACTATTCTTCCGAAAAGTCACGGCGGTAATGAAGTAAGTACCAAATCCAGGGTTGCCTCGATGTGGTGCAGCCATCAGAAACCTCTGCGGCTAAAGCCGATCTCTGATGGCGACCTTATCGCAGCGCTGAAGCGCTGCGCCACCCAAAAACACAATCGTTTGTAAACAAATTACAGCAACTGTCCCAGAACGGGAACATCGGCGCAGACACCCCATCACTCGTGCCAGTGTGACTACAAATATCGTGACGGTACAATCAGCATTCGTCGATTGATCTATTGCTGGAGGTAGGGCTTTGACGCATGGTTCGAGCGTTTTTTCCGAAGACAGGAAAAACGCAATCCTGGATTCGACCCGTACCGCCGTCGCCGCGGTGATTTCCACGCTGTTGGCTCGTTTACTCAACCTGCCGGAATATTACTGGGCCCCGATCTCGACGATCGTTGTTGTGCAATCCACAATTCCTCCGCGGACACTGGGATGGCAGCGCTTTGTCGGAACCGCGCTCGGAGCCGTTTTAGGCGCGGCGATGGCGACGTTCTTCAATCCGACTGCCTGGGCTTACGCTCTGGGGATCTTTGTATGCGGGCTGTTCGCCTGGTTAATCCGCGTCGAAGGAGCCTACCGGTTCGCCGCAATCACTCTGAGTATCATCTTTCTGATTCCGCACAAGGCCGCTCCGTGGATCGTCGCGTGGCATCGATCCGTGGAGGTCTCGCTCGGGATTGCTGTGGCCCTGGTAATCATGATGGCGTGGCCCTTGGCGAAGAAGACGTGAGCGGAGAGGTATATCGAAGGAAGTGACCACGGGATTTTGCGTTCAGTCCAGATAGATGGGACAGGATCGCGACACAGACTAGAGCAATCCGCGATAGGTGTTGACCCACTGTTCGCGGACAGATGCCCAGGTGTATTTTTGCGATTCTTCGTATGCGTTCTGCGCAAGCCTGGCGGCTAGCGCGGGGTCACGCAACAGGCGAATGACATTTGCCGCCAGAGCTTTTTCGTCGCCGACCGGTGATAGTAATCCGGTGCGCTCGTGATCGACCAGGTAAGGCATCGACTCCGGCGAGGTCGTCACAACAGGAGTGCCGGCAGCAAAGGCTTCAATGACCGACACGGGCATGTTGTCGAGCCACGAGGCGTTGATGAAGATGTCGGCCTGCTCGTAATACTTGCCGATTTCCTGGCGCGAGGCAACGCCGGTGAAGTTGACGTTCGAGAGATTAAGATCGGCGACGAGTTTGCGGACATCAGCTTCGAGCGGACCTCCGCCAACCAGATCAAGCTGCGCGTCGGGATATTGCTTCTTGACTCCGGCAAATGCGCGGACGACTACATCCACGCTGTAATAAGTGGAGAATCCGCGAGTGCAGACCAGATGCGGACGCAATGGCTTACGCTCGCGATAGTGGAACTGCGAGAGGTCGATGAGGTTAGGAACAACTTTGGCTGCCAATCCAAATTCGCGGAAAACATCGACGAGATAGCCCGAGGGAGTAACGATGGCGTCCACTCGCGCCAGAACAAACTTGCCGGAGCGAAAGCGTTGCAGATGGTCTCGAGCTTCTCCGCTGCGGTAGTTAATGATGGTCTTCGCGCCGCGCAATTTCGCGAAGAACCAAGCGGGAGCAGGGGCTAGCAAAAACGACCAGTACGCCGCCGAGAAGATGTGCGCGATGTCGGCGTCTTTCAGTCCGCGCCAGAGATGCCAGAAGTAGATTGGCTCGCGGAGAATGGTGCGAAGACCCGGAATGCGTTCGGCCCAGGAAAGCAGAGCGGGGAGCGGTGGATCAACGGCCAGAAAGGTCACGTCGAAATCGGGATCGTTTTCCCAGAGGCGCAGCAGCAAGTCGGCTTGGACGGCTTGCCCGCCTACGTAGCGCAGGCTGGGGGCTACGATTTTTACTCGCACACGCTTCGGTTTTCTTTCTGGGTCGGAGGCGGGCCCGCCCAAGCGGAGCTTGGACGGGGCACCCTCCGAACTATCGGGATTCTTGGGCGGTGCAGACGGTTTGATGGGCTCGGTCACGCGGGATTCCTTCCGCGTTTTTTCTCGAGAAGAGTCGCGTAGAGATCCGCGTAGCGCTGGATTACGCGATTGAGGCTGAAGTTTTCCTGCGCGAACTGTAAGGCGCGGTTGCCAATTTGCTGGCGGCGCACTAGATCCGAAAGAAGTTGCACGACGGCCCCGGCGAATTCGCTTTCGCGGCCGGCGGGGACCAGCATTCCTCGTTGATCACCGATCAACTCGGGATTGCCGCCGACGTTGTAAGCGACTACGGGCAAGGATGCGGCCATGGCTTCGAGGATGACATTGGACAAGCTCTCGGAGTCAGAGGTGAGTATCGCTACGTCGATGGAGGCGAGAACAGAGGAAATGTCGCGGCGGTCGCCCAGAAAAATGGCGCGGTTGCCAAGGCCAAGCGCTGCTGCCTGTTCTTCGAGTTCAGCACGAAGCGGTCCATCGCCGGCGAGCAGAAACTCGACCGGGGAATTCGGCATGCGCTTCTGAACTTCGGCGGCGATGCGGAGAAATCCAGCATGATTTTTGTAGTGCGCGTTCATGCGAGCGATCATACCGATGCGGAGTGTGCCGATGCGGCGCGGCACGGCGGGGGTTGCGGCCTCAAATGCCGCCGTGGGCAGGGCGTTTCCGATGACCACGAGTTTGTCGCGAGACACTCCCGCGGCGGCTAGACGGTCCGCGGCGGCTTGCGAATTACAGACGACGGCATCGCACCAGCGAAAGGCGGCGGCTTGGGCGCGGAACTGCGCAGCCGTCATCAGATCTCCGAGTTGGCGATGACTGCCGATGACAACAGGCACACGCGCCAAGCGGGCGGCTGGGATGAGGGTCAAGTTGGTGTAGAAATCGAAAGCATGGGCGACCTGGATTTTATGGCTCCGCAGGTTGCGGCTCAGGCTGAGGCGTGTCCGCAGCGACTTCCATCCGAAAAGGCTGCCGCCGAGCGGGAACTGGGGAACGTTCGGGAAGTTCTCGGCCAACGGTCCGCGGCGGCTTATACATCCCAGGTAAGGTTTGAATCGGGAGGAGCCAATATTCTGCGCGAGGACGGTGAACTGGCGTTCTGATCCTCCTGTTTCGAAGGTGTTGATCATCAGAAACAGGTTGACTGGAGCGGCGCTGATTTTCTTCGCGTCAAGTTCTACAGCGTTCGCGGCGTCCAACCGTCATTCTCCTACTGGAGCAGCGGCCAGCGCGGAAGACTCCGGCACTCTTCTTCGCGAGTCGGCGACTACGGGAAGCGAGAATAAGCCGGCCGGTTTGACGTACTTCTCAAGGAAGTTGCGATGCCAAAGTTCGAACATCAGCAGGCGCCAGATGCGCCCAGTCATTGTTTTGTTGCGGAGAAGATGGTCGTCCATCAGTTTGCGGACGCCGGCAGCCTGAAAGTACCCCCGATCGAGAGTACGCGGTTCAAGCAGGATCATCAGCATGTCTTTCAGTTCGTTTCGCATCCAGTGAACAAGGGGGAGTGAGAATCCCTGCTTCTGGCGGTAGAGCACTTCGCGAGGCACGCCGAGACGCTCGGCCAATTTTCGCAGAATGTATTTCTGCTGCTTGCCACGCAGCTTCCACTCGGGCGGCAGGCCGGTGACCCACTCCACGAATTCGTGGTCGAGGATGGGAACGCGGACTTCGAGCGAATTCAACATGCTCATGCGATCTACTTTGGCCAGAATGTCGGCGACCATGTAGGTTTTTGTGTCGACATAGAGAATCTGGTCAACGGGATCTTTTGCGGGTGCTTGAGCAAAGTAGCGTCGCAGAACGTTTCCGGGATCGTCGCTGTTTTGCAATATCTTTCGGAAGTCGTCCGAGAGAATGGGCGTATCGCGCTCCATTGCAGGGATGAAAGAGAGTCCGTCAACGTAACGTTCCTGCCAGGGCAGCGAAATGTTGTAACTGAGCTTTCGCCCCTGCATGCTGTTGGGCATGCGGGGGAATATTTGATTGCGATAGAACTTGCGAGCCCATCCCGGAATGTGTTCGAAGATCTGGCGATCGGCATGAATGCGGTAACGGTCGTATCCGGCAAAAATCTCGTCGCCGCCATCTCCGGAGAGAGCCACGGTGACATGCTGCCGCGCCATCTGTGAAACGTAGTACGTGGGCAGCATGGAGGAGTCGCCGAATGGTTCCTCCAGCGAACTGGTGAGATGCTCGACGGTCTGGACGACGTCGGGCTCAAGAATCATCTCGTGATGATCGGTGCCGAATGTGTTGGCGACGATGCGCGCGTAGTTGGATTCGTTGAAATCGTCTTTCTTGAAGCCGATGGAGAAAGTCTTGACCGGACCGGAACTGGCGCGCGCCATCAGCGCAACAACGGTGGAGGAATCGGTACCGCCGCTAAGAAAAGCGCCGAGAGGCACGTCGGAAATCAGACGGATTTTCGTCGCCTCGAACAGTCGCCGCTCCAGTTCTTCCAGACACTCTTCTTCGTTCTTTGGAGAATGCGTGTTGTATTGGGGAAGGTCCCAATACTGACGAATACGAATTTTGCCGTCTTGAAATTCGAGCAGGTGTCCGGGCGGAAGTTTCTGGATTCCCGTGAAGGCCGTAATCGGCTCGGGAACGTATCCGTAATATAGATATTCGAGCAGACCCTGGGAATTAACCTCGGCCAGCTCGGGGGCGACCGCGAGAATCGATTTGATTTCGGATGCGAAGTAGAGGTTTCCCTTGTGCAGCGCATAGTGCAGGGGCTTCTTGCCCATGCGATCTCGGGCAAGAGTTAGTTTGCGCTGATTCTTATCGTAGATGGCCAGGGCAAACATGCCGCGCAGCTTCTGTACGCAGTCGGCGCCCATGTCTTCGTAGAGATGAATGATGACTTCGGTGTCGCAATGGCTGCGGAAATGATGGCCGCGGGCTTCAAGGTCAGGGCGCAGATCGGGGAAGTTATAAATTTCGCCGTTGAAAACGATCCATGAACTGCGGTCTTCGTTGAAGACGGGCTGGTGGCCTCCGGAGAGATCGATGATCGAGAGACGGCGCATGCCGAGACCAGCGCCGTCGGCGACGTAGAGACCCTCATCGTCAGGACCGCGATACACGATCTGTTCGCACATTTCGTGCACGAGAGCTTCGGTGATATTGCTCTCCCGAGTTGTGCTCACCACTCCGGCAATTCCACACATGGTGTCTTAATCCCTCAGGGCTAAAGCCCTCAATTTTGTTGACCAATAGTGACACGGCTGAAGCCGTGCCCGACCCATTCCTGCGCCACCATAATTATTGGGTGGCTGAGGACGGGGCAAGCCCCGTCTCGACACTATATTTTTCAGCGCTCGGTGTAGCTTTTTCTGGCGATCGCGATACGCCTGCGACGCGCTTGAAGCGATAGTCACGGTAGTCGCTGGGATTGCCATCGCGCCCATCGCACGCGGCCAGCAGAATATTTGTCATCTCGCGCGCGGTTGTAAAGTGCAGCGTTTCTTTTCTTTCAGACGCACCGCCGACTAACCCAGTAAGAAATTTGCGGAAGCTTTCGCCGGCAACAGCATCTTTCTGCCTCGGGTCCATGCTATGGCAATGCAGTTTTATAAATAGCCAATCGGGGCGACCGAGCACCCCAACATTCGCCTGCTTCCAGAGAGAAAGGCGCCGGAGTGTCGCGGGCATCGATCCGGTAACGGCACCATTATCGAGAGCGGGCCGGAATGAATCCATCGTGCGCTTGAAGTCGGTTACAAGCGGGCCCTGAATCATCAGCGGAAAAATGCTGGGTGTGCGTCCAACGGCCAAATCTTCTCCCTGGCGGTGAGGAACTGCCTGATCGAGCGGTAGGGCACATTCATAGACGGAATTGATTTTTGCGGTCTGCGCAGGATGCCAAAAACCGCTGGGCATGGTCAGGTCGGCATAGCATCCGGTCTCGGCAAGAATTTTCATTTCTGAATCGACGCCACAAAAACGCCCGGCAGCGGAGTTAGCGAGAGCGAAGTTGCCGTGCACAAAAGCATATCCGGGACGAGTGGATCCTTCTTCAAGAGCCAGGCAACGATGACGAAATGCCAACCGGTCGCGGAATTCACTTAGGACATTCCGAGTGTTTTCGGCGGTGTCGGGGCGCGACATGCCGTGATGCAAATGAATCTCGATTTCTCCCCAGCCAGCATGGCAATGATCGGCCAGCATTTCCAGCAAGCCTTCGTCGTACTGCTCGGCGGGATAGAAATACGTGTGGGCCAGCGGGCGGCCATCGTGATCGCGCCAGGCATCGGCTACTTTGGGATATTCTTGCGCCCACCATTCCAGACGGCGTTCTTGCTCGGGACGTGGAACGCGCTTCAGACCATCCGTGGGATCGATGCTGGGTTCGAAATGATCGGCTAACGCGAAGATCAGGTGCACGGGACCCCGGACTGGTGATTTCAGAGCGTGCCGGGTCGCGGATGGCAGAACCTTTCTGGCATAGGCGAGTTGTTTCTTCAGACGCATGGGTTAGAGCATTCAGCGGTCAGTATTCAGTTAAACAATTAAGCTTAACCATCCAAACCGTTCAGTCATCGTACCGGCGTGGCCGCGCCGGTTACGCTTCGGTCCGAATAAACTTCAAGGAAATGATGCGCCCTTTTCGTCGGCGCGGGCGCTGTGCTCGGCCCCTGTTCCTGCTCTTTGACGATCTGCAACAATGTCGCGGTAAACGCCACCGCAAAATACGGAAAGAATTGATAGCCTTCAGGGGCGAAACAAGCGCCCACAACAAAGCCGACCAGGGAGCTTTGCAGTGCTCCAACAAACAAAATTATGTCGGGGTCGAGATTCTTGGTTCGACGCAAGGTTTTCAGATTCTTGAATCCGCGATAGAAAAACATGAGATAGATGACCAGAACAGCGATGCCGCCTTCCGCGCAGATCTGGAGGTACGTCATGTGAACGTCATGCCAGATCAGGGAGTAAGTGGCAAAGTTACGGACTCCAATGCCGAGGATCGGGTAGTGCTCGATGGCATCCACGGCGCGCACCATCAGGTATTTACGATCTTCGTAGGATCCATAAGCGGACTGATCGGTGGTGCTGTCACCGGACAAGGCGGCAAAACGATCATAGAGCTTCCCGCCTGCAGCGCTCATCACCACGACCCCGACTAGACCGGTGGCGATGATCAGGTACGGACGCCTTCCCTTGATGGCGAAGAAGTACATCGTGACCGTGCCTGAAATCATTAGGTCGATAAAGCCGGCACGCGATGCGGTCATGAAAATGGCGACCGCCATCACCAGCATGCCGCAAAGCCAAAACACTTTGACGAAAGCATTCTTGGCGGAGATCATGAAGGCCAGCGCAAAAGGCAGTGACAATACGATGGCGAACGCCAGATCGTTTGGGTTGGAATAAATGCCACCGAGTACACCTTCGAGCCGGGCCGTGTCGTGTCCTTTAATAAGCGCGGCGGCGCAAACCGTGACCACCGAAAATACCTGTACGAAGATGATCCGGCGCAGGCGGTCGAAGGTAGTAACCAGCAGGAAAACCAGCACCCACGCAATGTAGATCTTGGAAAAATCTATGGTGCGGATTACCGCTCCGCCTCTCCACACCGGAGATAGAAATGCTCCTACATAGAGCAGGCCGATCATGGCGAGCAGAAGTCTGGCTTCTTTCGGTAAGTCTTTGAATGTGCGCTTGGTTCTACCTAGTGCGGTGAATAAGCCCCACATGGCCAGAATCGCAGTGATCTTGGCCAGCGGGAAGAATTTGAGGCCGGGAATCCAATCTTCTGGACGAGCGCAATAGACTACGAAAAAGGCGCTGAGCCAGAAGAAGGCACCCTTCGTCGGGTCGGCGGCTCGGAAGGTTGGTTGCCTCCCGATGACTATTGCCGGTGTCGTGTTGCCGTTATCGCCGATGGCCACAAATTCCCCTTTTTCTCGTCTTACTTACTTCTCAGGCTTTCTTTTCCGCTGTCATGCGTTCTGGAATCGCACGCACCGTGCGAGATTTCTTTTCCGCAACCGACTCTAGAAGGCTGCTAAAGCGCTCTCCGATTACCGGCCAGTCAAAGCAGGCGGCAGTCTCGGCGGCGGCTTTGGCGTAACGGCTACGTAGTTCCGGATCGCGTAGCAACATAACTACCGCCTGGGAGAAGGAGCGAGGGTCGTCTGCCAAAATGATATCGCGACCGTTATGAATGTCCAATCCTTCGGCGCCCACCGTGGTGGAGACCACGGCTTTTGCCGTGGCCATGGCCTCATATATCTTCAAACGTGTGCCGCCACCGATGCGCAAAGGAACGATTACCACGGCAGACTGATGCAAATGCTCGACAACCGAGGGCACGCGTCCGGTAACTTCAATCGCAGGATCGTTTGCAGCCCATTTTTGAACCCGGCGGTCAGGGTTGCGTCCGACAATGCGGAAACGCGCTCTCGGAACTTCGGCCTTGATAGCGGGCCAGACTTCTCCGCAAAAATATTCGACCCCATCGACATTCGGCTCCCAGTCCATGGCCCCGACAAACGTAATGAGGGGTGCGCTATTTGTGGCGGATGATGGCGAAATGTCAGGTCGATACTGCTCCAGATCGACTCCGGTGGGGACGACGGTGACACGATCCGCATCTACCCACTTGGTCATGAGAGCACGATCATTTTCAGAGACGGCAACCACGTGCTGGAATTTGCAGACCGCGGCGCGCTCGTAGCGCACCATCTTCCGGAACTCGGCCCGGTACACTATTTTTTTTGCCGGATTACCCGCCGTTTCGGCATGGCGGCGCCAGATTTCGCTCTCCACATTGTGCTGAAACAGCACGCTGGGGATGCTCAGGTTTCCAGGAAAATTGACCGCCGCGTCCAGGAAATCGCAGACCGCAACGTCGAAGCGCTGCTCGCGAAACCAGGATTGGAGTTGCTTCCGGACTTTGGCATGAGCGAAGCGGCTGACCGCATAAGGCGGCTGCGCGCTGAGATGAGCCAGATAATCGAGGCCGCGTGCGGCTCCCGAGAGATCGCGTTTTCCTGTACAAACGGCCACCGAGCCGGGCAACTCACGCTGCAATTCGCGCTCGTAATCTGGATCGGGCTTTCCCCCATAATAGGAGTAGAAAGTAAGGTCATGATGCGCCGACAGATACCGCAGCACGTGATACGTGCGGATATTGCCGCCGTTCTGCACGGGCAAGAGCTTATCGGCTTTGACCCAAAGAATTCTCATGCGCGGCTCAGCGAACCCAGACTGCCTTTCTGCCCATGATAAAGTTGACAAAGGCGACCATGGCGGCGGAGTTAAGTACGACGAAAGTGCGGGCAGGATCGGCGATCCGCGAGAGCGGTCCAATCTTGATGCCGACCAGCGCGGAGAGGCTGAGCATATAGAGGGCAATCTGTGCGATCAAAGCTGCGCGATAGAACGGTTGGCGCAGGAACATAGAGGCGATCAGCAGCGTCAGCAACGCGATCGGTACTGCTAATCGCGAAAGCTTATGGCTGATGAATTCGAATCGAATTCCGTTTTGTGAACTCAAAAGCCACGGGGCAAGTTGCAGAAGCTGATAGTTGCCGCTCAAAGTGCGCACCTTGCGGGAGAATTCACGGCTTTCACCCAGATCGGGCGAATCCCAGGCGCGGGCGCGGGAGTCGAAAATAACGCGGAATCCCTGACGCACGACCTCCATCGGTAACAGGACGTCGTCGAGGATGGTGCCTTCAGGTAAGGGCGACGCAGCGAGCAATTCGTGGCGGGCACAATAGAGAGCGCCGGTAGCGCCGACGACGGAACCGGAATCGGACTCCAGTTCGCGAATCTTTTTCTCCACGCGCCAGTACAGTCCCATTCCCTTCCCAGTTTCGCCGGTGCTGGGATCACCGAGCATCAGTTCTCCGCTGGCTACGCCGACGTCGGGGTCGGCAAAGTTCTCGATCAGCAAACTCAGCGCACCGGGTTCGATCTGCTGGCGGGCATCGGTAAAAAGGAGCACATCCCCGGTCGCCAGCTTGATCGCATCATTCAGCCCGGCAGCTTTACCCTGGGATGTCGTCTTCGTCAAAACCCGTACCCGGGTATCGCGAGCGTAATCGGTGAGGATCGCGCGAGTTTGATCACTGGATCCGTCGGAGACGACAACCACATCCAGCTTCGACTGCGGATAATCGAGCGATAACAGGTTGTCGAGCTTCCGGGCGATCACAGATTCCTCATTGCGCACCACCATCAGCGCCGACACGGCAGGCACTGCGGAGGCTTCCCGATTTCCACCCGACCCTCGTCGTACTGGACGCGGGGACCAGAGACTGCGCAGCCACAACCACACCGGATATCCCAGGTAGGAATAGCCAACCAGCGACGCCGCGATCCAGAAGACGTATTTCATCTTCATTCCGAGCCCTTGTAGTTGCCTTTGTATCGCGCTTGCATTACTGGGCACCCCGGCGCAACAGAACAGTCTTGACGGTCTGGAACATGATCAGCAGGTCCAGGCCAATGGAAGCATTCTTTATGTAAAACAAGTCGTATTGAAGTTTCTCGCGGGCGTCCTCGACCGTGCTGCCGTACTTATACCTGACTTGCGCCCATCCGGTGAGGCCGGGCCGAACCATGTGGCGCACGCCGTAATAAGGAATCTCTTTCGAAAGCAGCGCAATAAACTCCGGGCGCTCGGGCCGCGGGCCGACAAAAGACATCTCGCCTTTCAGCACGCACCACAATTGAGGAATCTCATCCAGTCGCGACGACCGGAGAAACTTACCGACACGGGTAACGCGAGGATCATCGCTCCCCGCCCATTGTGGACCGCCAGCTTCGGCATCCGTTCGCATGGTACGGAACTTCACGACCTTGAACAGATGTCCCCCTTTACCTACTCGCGTCTGGGTGTAGAACACAGGCCCCTTGGAATCGAGCCGGATGGCAATCACGATCAGCGGAAGCAGAGGCAACGCGAGGACGAGACCCACCAGAGAGATGACAACCGAGATGACGCGCCGAATCAGAATGAAAGTGCTGCTGCGGTGAAAGCCCTGGCCGAATACCAGCCAACTGGGATAAAGATTCTCGACTTCAATTTTGCCAGAGATTTTTTCCAGCCACGAAGTGGCCTCTTCGATCTTGACTCCCTTCATGCGCAGATCAAGCAGTTCCTGCATGGGGATGGTGCCCCGGCGATCGGATACAGCAACGATGACGCGATGGACTTTTTGTTTTTGGACAACCTCCATCAAATGCGCCGCAGTGGATTCGCGGTCGATTGCGCCTTCCATCTTGCCGGTCCAACTGGCGATTTCGACGCCGAGTTCAGGATTCTGGCGCAGTCCCTGCACCACCCGCTGCGCGCGGTCCCCGGTCCCGAGGACATATACGCGCTCAACTAGAATGGGTAACTGCACCAGCCATGTAAAACCAATCCGCCAGCCGAATAAAGCAACGGTAAGAATGAGCAATCCAACCGTGGATGATCCGCTGCCCAGCAAGTAGTCGGGCTTTACATAAGCAACCCCGGCCAGAATGAAGGCCATCACCCCCAAAAGCATGAGCAAGCGGAAATACAACTCGCCTTTGGTATTGAGGCGGGCTGTGTCGTATAAATCGAGCCCGTGCGAACAAAGCAACACCAGTATCGTCAACCCCAGGATCTTGTAATAGCCGTGATCGACATTCAACGCCAGGTAACTATCTTCCTGAAATTCATACATGGCCCCGAGCAGGAACGAGGTCCAGATGATCAGGGCCTCGCCGATCAGCAGGACCAGCGTACGAACTGGGTAATAGACATTGAAGAGCCGGATCAACGGAGCCTCGGTTCGTCTTCATCTGTAGATCTTGAGGACCCACAGATCTTAGGTTTGGCTGTTCACAGCCTCGCCGTAGTAGTACTTCGACTGCGCCAGCTTTCCGGATGGGGCTCCGTTCAGCACAACTCCAAGCAGCAGTTTGTCGGGAAATTCCGCACGAGCCCTTCGAGCCAAATCGGAAGGCGTTGAATTCGAGCGCACGACCATGAGAATGCCGTCGCAAAAGCTGGCGACGAGCGTGGCATCCGATACCGGAATGACGGGCGATGAATCGATGATGATCCAGTCAAACCAGGGCTCGACGCGCTGCAAAAGGACTTTAAGCCGTCCGTTCGAGAGCAACTCAGGAGCGCTGCCGGAAATCTTGCCCGCCGGCATGAAGAAAAGGTTTTGCATGGACCCACGTTGCAGGGCGGCGAGTTCGTCGCATTCGCCTAACAGGTAGTCGCCCAATCCGGGGGACTGTGGCGCTCCGAGGTGGCGGTGCATGCCGGGGTTGCGCAGGTCGGCGTCGATCACGAGGACACGGCGGCCGTGCTGCCGGACCATAACCTGGGCCAGATTGGCTGCCACGAAAGACTTCCCTTCTTTTGGCAACGCGCTGGTTACGAGCAAACGCTTCAGCGGCATCTTCTCGCGAATCTGGTAAAGACGGGAACGCAGAGTGCGGAATTCTTCCGCGCCAACGCGGGTATCGTCGTCCTGAAAAAAGAGCATGGTGCGAGGATCCGGGCTCCATTCAGTCTGAGGGCAGCGGGCAAGCAGGGATTCGTAACTCAACCCCGAGGACATGTTCCCAGCAGGCCCGGTGGCTGTGGAGGAACCCCCGAACGATGGCATCGGCATCGAAGGCATCTCGATCTGCGGCGCCTCGGGTTGGTCGAAAACGGGCTCGACGTGCGTCCCCATGGAAGTTGCTCTTTCCTGCTCGGCGCGTTTTAAAGCGTCATGGATACGGCTCATAGTTTCCTCTCCTTGGGGAGATCTTGTTGTTGTTCAGATTGGCGCAACCGGTCGGCCAGCGTCGCCAGCGTGCGTAAAGCTTCGACCAAATCAAACTTTTCAGATGAAGGCGGAGCCGGTGCAATCATGCTGGCAGCGGCATTGCCATCGGCCAAATCGAAATCACGCGCCACCGAATCGACGATGTCGGTAGAAACCGTCCTTCTCTGATCGACGAAAGCACTCACCAGGCAATGCTCGCAGAGCAGGTTAATAACGCGCGGAATGCCCTGCGAATAACGAAAAATAGCGACGGTAGCGTCGGGCAGAAAAATCGGCTCGCCATTCGACCCAGCGATGCGGAGGCGCTGATTGATATAGGACTTGGTTTCTTCAATATTAAAAGGATGCGTTTTCGCGCGTAGCGTCAGGCGCTGCCGCAACTGGCGCAACTGGGGCTGCTTCAGTCGCTGTTCCAGTTCCGGTTGCCCGACCAGCACGATCTGCAGCAACTTCTCGGTAAAAGTCTCGAGATTGGTCAGCATGCGAATCTCTTCGAGCACTTCGTCGGAAAGACTTTGCGCCTCGTCGACGACGAGGACCGCGGTTTCACCGGCGCGATAGCGATCAAGCAGCCAGTTGTAGAGCTGTTGCAGAAGCTGGCTCTTGGACTTGGCATCGCAGGGAATACCAAAATCCGCCATCATGAAATCGAGCAACTGGGGAACATCCATGCGCGAGTTGAAAATGAAGGCTGTGGCGACCTGCTGCAGACGCAGCCACTCCATCAATTTATTGATCAGCGTTGTTTTGCCGGTCCCAACCTCGCCCGTAAGCAGCACGAAGCCCTTGCGGCTTTGTATGCCATAGGTCAGGCAGGCCAGCGCTTCTTCGGTGTGCCGCGTGAGAAACAGGTAACGCGGGTCCGGATTGACGTTGAACGGATTGGCGCGAAGTCCAAAAAATTCTTTGTACATAAGCTGACGCTAAACTTTCCTGCACGAAACCTGGTTGCTCTACTTCCAAATCTTCTACACCCTAAACTCTGACGTTCTTGTGATCGGTTGCCGCTTCAGAATCACCCCGCCCCCAGAAATTGCGGTGCCTGTGGCCATTGGTGGCAGCATCTTCCTCTTCCTCACCGAGCCAGGGCACGGAAATCAACAGAGGCAGATCCATAATGGCGGCAGCATCTTTTTCAGTGCGGATGGATTTGTCGCTAAACTCCAGAAAGATAGCGATCACCATACCGATCGCCAGTCCGGCGCCAAGGCCTCCAGCCGCGAATATCGGACGGTTGGGAAAGCTCGGAGACTCGGGCAGGCCCCCAGGATTCAGGATGTGCATCTGTTCACCTTGCTGCGAGCTTTCCATATTGGTGCCCAGGTCGGACGCACTTTTCTTGGCCAGCAGATCCTTGTAAACCGCTTGCGCGTTATCGTTGTCACGGGTGAGCAATTTGTATTGCTCCTCGACCGCCGGGCTTAAGGACGTGCGGGTCTGGTAAACGCCAATCTGGCTCTGGAGTCTTTTCTGATCGAGAGTGGCCTGTTCGATCACGCCCTGGTACTGGTGAATTTGTAGACGGAGTTGCCGGATTTCAGGCGGTTCGGCGGCATTTGCCTTTTCGCTACTATCGGCGGCGCTGGCGGATGCGGAGGCCGCATTGATTTCTTTCAGTTTCTTCGTTACCTCAGCAATATCGGCCTTGGTCTTGATCACGTCGGGATAGTCGTCGGTGTAGCGAGCCTGCAGCTGCAGCAGTTGCCCCTGCAACAGAGTCAATTGCTGTTCGAGAGTCTGAGGATTGGTACTCGACTGCGTACTCTTCCAGGCGGCGATCTGCTGCGCCAGCATGCTCTCGGTGTAGGCCTTATCCTGCTGAGCGCGACCTAACGTCTGGGTCGTCGCATCGAGTTGCGAGTTCAGGGACATCAACATGCGCATGTTGTTGTCGGCATCGGTGGGCAACTGGCCGAGATATTGCTTCTTGAAGTCGGCAAGCTTTTTATCCTGTTCATCAAGGGCGCGCTTGGCATCATCGAGTTGGCTGCCGAGAAAAGTCGTCGTACTGGTAGCAACCTCGGAACGAGATTTGAGGTTCTGGTTCACGATTTCCTGGGTCAGAACGCTACAGATTTTTTGAGCGCGGCTGGCATTGCTGTCGGTGTAATTCAGGTAGAAGCCGGGCACGGGTTCGTCGGTGACCCCTGGCTTCTTTTTGATCGCGCCAGACAGTCCGGCTCCGGACGCGGCCTGGCTCATGGATGTGATGACCGGCTCCACGGTCACATTTTGCTGAATGTCCGAGATCAGCTTGTCTGTTTCCTCAGGCTTGACGAGTGCGAGGGGAAGAATCAAGCGCCGCAGATGCGTGGTGCTCGTGACTTCCTGGCTCAACGTCTGGACGCGCTGGGTGAAGTCGGAAGTGATGACGGGCGCAACGTAATTGGCCGGCACTTTCTGGCCTTCCACCAAAACCGTGGACTGCGAGGTATATTTCGGCGGAAAAACATAGGAGACCATGAAGCCCGCTATCGGGGCGAGCAGCGCCGGGATCAAAATGACCTTAAGGCGCCGCAACAGCATCGCCAGATAATCGTCCATCGTCAGTTCGCGATTTTCACTCATAACTATTCACCCATCCGGCCGTTCAAGGCGGCCTAGAAATTATTCAATACGAGTCGGCGAGGGATGCCACTCCACCCCAATCGTGCCGACGTGACGTTGATTGATCCTGCCGCAGCTGCCACTGATGCACACCGTGGTATCGAAGCCGACTTCGCTAAAACGGTACGCCGCGAAAAAGTCGTAGGAGCGGCCAAGATGCTTACGCATGACGAATCCTGCCGACCCTTCGTCATAGGAGTCCGTGGGCACGCCCAAAGGCAAACCGCCTTCAGACTCCAGACTCTGGAGCCTTTTGTTATGCGAGTAGCCCAGATCGCCATAGAAATCCCACGTACGTCCCACGGGACGTTTGAATCCGAGGCGCGCAGCCTGTGTATCGGCACCGCCAAAGAATCCCGATCCCGCGGAAGTGAACTTTTCGTAGGTCGCAACCAACGACGAATGAGAGAACTTGTAGCGGAGCTGCACCCGTCCGCTTACTGACCAGTGCTTGACCGTCTCGCCCTCCTCTAGGTCGGTGTACTGTGGACCGGCTCCGGCGATCAGGCTTAAGCGTCCAGAAATGGTGTGGCTCCAGCGCACATTGACAATATGGTTATAAATCTCGCCACCCGTAGCTTCCGGGAATTGAAATAGCTGAAAACCGTAGATTACGCCGATCTGATCGTGTCGGGTAAGTAGATGGCTGTATCCGCCCTGCACCGTGACCTGATCACTGTCGATCAAAGTCTCGGTCGGGTCGTAGAAATGCGCGTTGCTGAAGCCGCCCGCCACCGTGACGGCTGAAACTGGATTTAGCGTCTGAACCACGTCAAGAATGGCGGTGTTCGCGAGCCGCGGAGTGCTGCCGACAGAACCTAACTGGCCGGTTCCGAAAAGGTGCGTGCCGGGCAAACCACCGCCCGCTTCGCCGGTGCCAAGGCCGCCGCTGGCAAGACCCAATCCGGGTGCGCCACCAAAAGTGCCGATGGCAAAAGTGCCCTCGGGCAGATAGCTGAACGCATCGCGCACCGTGATCTGTCCGGTTCGCCACCGACTCACGCCCTCCAACGCGGCCGCTTGCAACTGCTTTGCGTCAAACGGACTGCTGTAAAATGCTCCGCCACCTAGGTACTCAACAAACAGATCACTCTTGGACCAGAACTGCTGGAGGTCGAGAGCTCCGAGTACTCGAGTCACGGATTCCAGTCCCGTGGAGCCGACCTCGTTGCCGCCATTTGTGTCCGCCGATTCGGTGAGTTGTAGAGCGGGCGAAATGAAACTGCGGGTAGCCGTATGCAACTCAAGGCCGGGCTCGTCCAAACCGGTCACCGGCGGATTCTCCGGGTTCAGCACGGGCGCGTTCTGACCAAAGGCTGGAGCCGGAGCAGTATCCGGCTGTGACTGGGCGCTGGCGTGAGCGACAGCGAAGATACTCATCCCGGAAACCAGTAGCGCCAACCGGACGGTTCGGATTGTTAACATACTTTTCACTGGATAGATCCCCTTATCTGGATCTCAATATCGCTTTTACGGAACGACTATCGTGTCCCCTGGCTGCAATAGGTAGTTTTGTTCGATCTGCTCACCCTTGACGAGTTTGCGATAGTTCACTGGAAGTTTCTGTTGTTTGCCGTTTTCGGTGCGCAGCACATAGATGCCCTTGGTATTCGCAAACTGATTGAGTCCCGCGCTAGACAGTGCTTGCAGCACGGTCATATTCGGTAACATCGGCGTCGCGCCGGCGTGCAACACTTCACCCACCAGGTAAACACGCTTGCTGTTGATCTCAGTGACCACCACTGTTACTCGGGGGTCGGCAATGTATTTCTTCAGCTTGTCGGTCACCGAATCGGCCAACTGCCTCGGCGTCAGCCCCGCAGCCTGCACGTCATTGAGTAACGGAAGAGATATTTTGCCGTCGGGCCGCACAGGCAACGTGGCGGTAAGATCGGTTTCTTTCCACACAGCGATGTGGAGAACGTCTTGAGGGCCGATGACATATTCCGTCCCCGCCGGGGCGCTGGAAGCTTCAACCGCCGGTTTATCGGATGCGGCACTGGCGGCCGGCGCATCCTGCGCCAACGCGATGCCGCTGGTCAAGACAAGTACCGCAACTGCCGAATTCCAAATTAATTTCATATCAATCCTCTCAGTTTCAAAGACTCCAATCAGTCAAGCGTTCAATGTCTCAATGCTCTAGGCGCCATATTCTTCGTATCCGATCTGTTTCAGCTTGTAGAGCAGCGCTTTATAGCTGATCTGCAATTCCTGCGCGGCCCGGCGCCGGTTCCAGCGAGTTCGCGTCAGCACTTGCAGAATGAGTTCTCTTTCCGCTTCGCGGGAAGCGGCACGCGCTGCGTCTTTGAGCGATATCTTTTCGCCGTTGCTGCCGCGATCGACGCGCCGCAATAGCGAGCGCAATCCGCCCATGGCGAGATTTTCGTCGCCAAGGGCAACAATGGCTCGAGCCGCATCTTTTAGTTCGCGAATGTTTCCCGGCCAGCCGTATTCCAGAAAGAAATTTTGGGTCTCGGCGCTCAGGACAGGAACGGCGCGGCAAAAATCATGGGCGGCGGCCGTGAGAAACCAGTCCCGTAGGACGGGAATATCTTCTTTCCGCTGGCGCAGAGGAGGCATACGCAAACAAACGCCACTGATCCCGTAATAAAGGTCTTCGCGAAACTTCCCAGCCTTAACTTCAGGCTCTAATTCGCGCGAGGTACCACAGATGAAACGCGGAATGCGGGGCGCAGAATCGCCGTTGCCACCGCGATTGCCATGTAAACCGATCTGTCGCACCAGTTCTTTCTGCGCGTCGGGCGTGAGGTCTCCGACTTCCTGGAGATAGACGGTTCCACCCTGAGTCTCACAATTCGTCAGCACTTCTGCGCTTGCATCGCGACCCTGCAGGACCTGGAACAATTCCGTGGCGCGAGCGGAAAGAGCATGAACGCGTGCCGCCGCAGCTGCCTTGCCGGAACCATGCTCGGCTACCATCAGCACGGGAACATCGTTCTGCGACAGCTCGCGGATCATGGCTTCGACCGTCCGCATGCCCGAGCTGACGCTCTCGAGCCAAACGCGGGCAGCGCCGGTCGATGGCGCTCCGGCAGTTGCCAGGATTTCCGGGCGATCAATAGCCATAATGTTCCGTTTCCGAGACAGGGGGGAACGTCTTGGACGAACGCTTAACACAGTGTAGAGCACACTCGCTGCCACTTCCGTCGGGATGATCACCGGCCTGTTAAAAACAATATGTTGCTATGTTTCAACAGCTTACGATTGATATGCCTGCGCAGCAACGTGACTTCTACGGTACCACATTGCGGACAATTGGGAAATTTATTACCCATACCTTAAGTAACGAGTGGGCACTACTTACCACCTGCTTTGGGGATAAAGTCCTTAAACATTCGGGCAACGAAAGGCTCAAGTTTCTCAAAACAATGTAATTAGAAACTACAACCAGCAGTAGCTATCCAGCCCCTGCAGCATGGAAACATTCAAACCTTAGTTTCGTGCTTTTGTTTTGCGCGATAACTCGCTTTCGCATATCCTGAAATGAAGCGCTTATCTATGGGTGATTCAGCAGAGGTAGCTTCGCTCCTCTCGATCAGGAGAAGCAACTTGTCGACTAGCTTGCCTCGTTGGCAGGGTGCGGCCTTGGTTCTGATCACTGCCTGGCTCTACGCTTCGATTCTTGAACACCTTTTCCTGCAGTGGGTCGGCGACCCGAATTTCCAGCATGGTATCTTTGTTCCCGTTTTTGCCTTGTTTGTGGTTTGGGAAGACCGCAACAGACTGAAAGCCATCCCGCCTACTCCCTCATGGGCTGGGCTGCCGTTAGTTGCGATAAGCCTGTGTGTGCTGGTTCTGGGAGTCTTGGGGGCCGACATTTTCTTGCCCAGGGTATCGTTGCTGATTCTTCTGGCAGGACTGATTATTCTGTTCCTCGGTTGGGCGTTCTTTCGCGCGGTCCTTTTCCCCTGGGCGTTTCTGATTCTGATGATCCCGATCCCAGCGCTGCTGATTAACCGGGTCACTTTTCCTTTGCAGTTGCTGGCCTCGAGGCTAGCCGCGGAAGCGCTGAGGCTGATTAACACTCCCGTCCTGCTTCAAGGAAATTGCATCACGCTTCCTAACGGTAGACAGTTGGACGTCGCCGAAGCGTGCAGCGGGATACGTTCGCTTCTAACCCTCGTTACTTTGGCCATTATCTATGGCTACCTCATGGAAAAACGTACTTGGGTGCGGGTGGTGCTGGCATGCTCGGCGATTCCGATCGCGGTGGTCACCAACGGTTTTCGCGTTTTCAGCACGGGAGTCTTGGTGCAAAACGGTCATGGGGATGCAGCGGAGGGGATGCCCCATGCCATCGAAGGATTGCTGGTCTTTGCGGCGGCTTTGGTTCTGGTGTTCGCTCTGCACCGCGTGATCTTGCGTTTCTGGAAGAGCGGTCCTGCGGCGACGCGTAACCCGTCGGATAACCTCGCTTCCGTTTCGGAAAGGCGGCCTGGGACGCCCCCCAAAACGGCTGGATCCTTTCGCTTTAGCATTGTGGCTGTGCCAATGTTGGCCACCGCGATCGGCCTTCAGGCGCACCCAGGCCGTGAGATTATTCCACCGCACGATCCTCCCAGTTCCCTGCCCACCCAAATTGGAGACTGGAAGAGCGCTGGCGCTGACGGGGTCCTCGACAAAGATACTCTCGACATACTCGGGCATCCCGAATATGTTGTGCGCGATTATGAAAATACGAGCCAGGAACAACCCTGGATCAATCTTTTTATCCCGTACTACGACTCGCAAAAAGCAGGCGACACGATCCATTCGCCGGAGCACTGCCTGCCGGGCGCGGGATGGATTCCAATTTCGCGCCAGGTCATTCGGCTTCCTCGTCCGGACGGTTCTTCTTACCCCGTCAATCGTTTCGTGGTTGCAAAGGGGGCCGACCGGCAACTGGTGCTGTATTGGTTTCAGGCTCACGGCCGCGCGGTGGCCAGTGAATGGGCCGCCAAGTATTATCTGATCTCGGATGCGATTCACATGAATCGCAGTGACGGCGGGCTCGTTCGCTTGATGACCCCAATGTTGAATGATGAGTCTCCCGACGCCGCCCAAGCGAGGGTGATGAAGCTAGGATCCCAGATTCTTCCCCTGCTCGACACCGTCATTCCGCGATAGATCTCGTCGATCTAATTCCAGCGGCTACGCGTGCAGGCGAATCTCTTCGGACTTCTGATTTCTAGTCTGCGAGAAGGCTTGAGGCAGAAAAAGCAGCAGGTCGGTCGCCACCATAGAATTCTCGCCCACCGATTCAGCAGCGAGGTCCCCCGCCAATCCATGAAGATATACCGCTAGCGCGGTGGCTTCGAGGACATGCTGCGGATGTTGCGCGATTAAGCCCGATACGATTCCAGTGAGAATGTCTCCTGTGCCGCCGGTGGCCATCCCCGGATTGCCGGTAGGGTTTACCCAGACGATGCCATCGGGTGCCGCGATTAACGTGCGATGGCCTTTGAGAACGACGATGAGCTCATGCTTGCGGGCAAAGCTTCTTGCTACTTCCAGGCGATTCGCTTGAATTTCTGGAATGCTCAGGCCCGTTAGACGGGACATTTCTCCAGGATGCGGTGTGATCACAATGGTTCTGTCATGGCCGTTGAGTTCGTCGGCCTTGCCTTCGAATGCGTTCAGCGCATCGGCGTCCACAACCATATTTGAGATTCGAGCGTTGTCGTATGGTTTGACGATCTTGCGCACGAATTCGGCGGTCTCGGAATTGCGCGAGATGCCGGGGCCAATTGCGAGCGTCTTCCGATCGAGCAACGAATCGAGGGCTGGTCCGAACGCCTGTAACGAAATTGTGCCCTCATGTGTCTCTACCAACGGCTCGGTCATTAACTCAGAATGAAACGACGCAACCGTTGCGAGCGCCGATTTCGGTGTAGCGATCGTTGACAGACCAGCCCCTGCTCGTAACGCCGCGAATCCCGCCATTGCAACGGAACCCGCTTTGCCTAGCGACCCGCCGATTACGAGAACGTGTCCATAGCTGCCTTTGTTGCCTTCACGGGCTCGGGGCGCAAATAAGGGAGCAAAATCGAGCGGAGTGCTTAGCTGAAGTCCAAGCTGCGAAGTAATCGCTTCGGGTGGCGAACCAATCTGCGCAACAACGGTAGTCCCACTGGTGAGCGCCGCAAGAACGTGCGCGGGACGAGGAGCCGTAAAAGTTACGATGGCATCCGCTCGCGCCTCATCGCTCAAACCAGGGCAAGGTTGCATGGCATCGGCATCCGCGCCCGAGGGAATATCGACAGCCACGATTGGAGCCAACGCAGCGTTCATTCTGGCAATCGCTGCTGCATAGAGTGGACTGACTGGCGGACGAAAACCTGTTCCGAGAATTGCATCCACAATTAGGTCCGCCGCGAAGATCTCCGTCGCATCCGATGTATCCAACTCACTCGGATCACGGATGACAAACGGCGCACTGTTCAGTGGCTGGAGTTTTTGAAACATTGTCGCGGCATCTCCGCGCAGATCGTTAGGATCAGTCAGCAGAAGAATGCGAACAGCACGACCTGCCTCGACTAACTTACGGGCCACAACGAACCCATCGCCGCCATTGTTGCCTTTTCCGCAGACGATAGCAATGCGCTCCGCTTGCGGCCAATCGGAAACGACGAAACGGGCTACGGCCGTGCCCGCGTTCTCCATCAGAGTGATGGAAGGCACTCCGAAGCGATCGGATGTGGCGCGGTCGATTTCGCGCATTTCCGCCGCGCTCACGATTTTCATAGGATCACTCGCACCTTGAGCATTTTCACCGATGGCAAAATTTGAGTATAGACCGGACCACGGCGGTTTCGGACCACGGCGGCTAAGGTTTGGGCTGATCGCGATTGGGAAGCTTCGGTGTGAATTTCCGGACAACGAACTCCTGAAACAGATTGGCAACGGCGGTTGCGCCAATCCCGATGGCGCCATTCTCGAAAGTCAACGCGGCACCATTGCGGTCATTCGCTGGATAGTAGAGATTTGAAATACCGCCCGCCGCCAGACTTCCCAGGATATTCGAGTAGTTAGCCTGCCAGTGCCCGTTGTCGCCCTTGCAAATTACGGAGTTCGCCACGGCATATAGAAACCGCGATCGCTTGCTCCCGCTTCCTTTGTAGAAATATCGTGGATCCTGCTTTAGCAACGATGGCAAAATGGCCGCTCCAATGAATGTGCCCGAAACCGCGTCCGCATAGCCTGCGCCGTAGCGTTTCGCATAACCTTCTGCGCCTTGCCCGTATCCACTGAAGTGATTCTGCGCCTGCTCGACACCTGCAATTCCTCCCACCAATACAAAGGTGACTGGATCGATCACCGTTTTCCACGCGATCTCGAATTTTTGCCGGGAGCTCAGGGGAACCGGATTCGGGCTGTAGCTGACATAGAAATTTGGGATCACGCCCAGCACACGCTGCTTCTCTTCAACCTTGATCTGCTCTTGGGCCACCTCGACTCGAGAGAGGCCAACCTCCATTTCGGCGACTGCGGTCGCCACCTCCAATGCAATTTGCGGGACAGTCTGAATTTCCCCGGGACGAAGGATTCCAGAAGATGTTTGCGATGCGAAGCCCGCCGCCGTAATCGTGAGGCGGAAGGATCCCGGAGCAACATTGTCAAAGGCGAATTGCCCATCGCTGCCGGACAGCATTTCCTGAACTGGAGCTTGGGCTGGGGCTTGGGCTGGCGCTGGAGATGCATCGTCGCGAGTGAGCTTTACGAGGGCGCCGACGACGATCGCGCCACTCTGATCGACCACCGTCCCGCTGATGCTCCCGGGCGACCGCTGATCGGGCTGCTGTACGCCGCTCGTGTTCTGCGGCCCCGATTTTTTTTCCGGACTGGGCTGATCTGTCGGCTGAGGAGCCTGCCCCGAGCAGGGCGAAGTCCAGACTAGCGCGGCCAATGCAAATGTCCAAAGCCCAGACTTGATTTGGAAGGCCATGAATAACTTACTCTATCCTCGCCTGTACTGCCTGTCGAAATCACGAAAGTTCCCTCCGTCAGAGAGAATCTCTAATTCACTGTGATGCATTTCTAGGTCTCCTCGGTCGTAAGTGAAGCTGTGATTTCACCCTACGCGGGGAAAGTACGTACGAGAACTCAGTTGTACCCTAGCTTCCAATACCCGCCGAAAGATGCACGGTTTACAATCGAAAAGGATTTTGAAAGAGTCTCACTCCATCAAGCACGCCATGAAACTTTCCGTCGTAATGCCGGTATATAACGAACGTGCCACTCTGCGGGAAGTCGTGCGGAAGGTTTTGTCGGTTTCCATGGAGATTGAGCTGATCTGCGTCGACGATGGCTCGCGCGATGGATCGAGAGAGATACTGGCCGAACTCCAGACGCAGTACCCGCAAATCCGCACTTTGCTCCAGCCGCACAATATGGGTAAAGGAGCCGCACTGCGGCGTGGGATTCAGGAAGCTACGGGCGATTTTGTCATTATTCAGGACGCTGATCTGGAATATGACCCGTCCGAATATCCGCTGATGATCGAACCTCTGGTTCAGGGTAAAGCCGATGTAGTTTTTGGCTCGCGCTTTCTGGGCGGGGCGCCGCATCGCGTCTTGTACTTCTGGCACTCAGTCGGCAATCGGGCGCTGACCTTGCTCTCCAATTGCCTCACCAACATCAATCTATCCGACATGGAAACTTGTTACAAAGTTTTCCGGCGCGAGGTAATTCAGGCCATCCCCATCGAGGAGAATCGTTTCGGATTCGAGCCCGAAATTACGGTGAAGGTGGCGCGACGAAACCTGCGCATTTACGAGGTCGGCATCAGCTACTGGGGACGCACGTACGAAGAAGGAAAGAAAATAGGATGGAAAGACGGCGTGCGAGCTCTGTATTGTTTATTGAAGTATTCCGTTAAAGTGCCTAAGACAAAAGCGGTTGTGGAGCCAATCCCCACTCAAGACCGCTCCACAGTTCCTAGATGAATGTCCCTGGATATCTCACCGCTCTACTGCTGGCGAGCATGTTTCTGCCTTAACCGGCCTTTGTAGGGATTCGAACCTTGGTTGGTCATTCCCGCACTCTTGCCGCCACCTGTTCCGTTAAAGTTCATCGCCGGATTGGGCTTATCTTTCACCGGCTTCAGCGCGGACGCGGATCCTGGCGCCTTCTTCACAGTTGACTTAGGAGCAGATGTCTTGGCCGCCTGAGTCTCAATGTTATGCAAATCCTTGGAATTAGCCGCAGACGCCGTGGTCGCGTTCCCTGTCTTGCCCATGGGCACGCTTTGTTTTGGCGCTTTTTCGGGAGGCGAATGCTTCACCTTAAACGTATTGTTCTGCTGCGCCACCCCGCTTACGCTGATACCCGCTACTATGACCGCTACTGCCAATGAAAATCTCATCTTTTGAATTCCAACCTTCCAAAGCAAACCTTCGATGAATCTCGAATCACCTCATCATTGGATGCACGCACTCTGCCATCCGAGGCTTTTATCTCTTCTATGTTAAACCCGCCATCACAGGAAAGCACTCGCTGCGAAGAGCACGGAAGGCTAACGATTTAATCAAGACCTGCGTTTCTGGCACCCTCGCGCGCGAACGCACCCAAAGTCGAGCGATACGCAACATTCTGCCTAGATTGCCGCGATTCATACCCGCGAACCTCGGGAAAACCCAAGAAATGACCAAGTTACTTTAATCCCATCGAAACACACTCTGTACCCGCCCATTATCAATGACTTAAGACCCCAAAACCCCGTTCTAGCATTTGCACCGCAGTTCACCCCCGCGGAGAGATTGGGACATCCGAAAAATCGGCCAGATGCCGTGCCCAGCTGGGCCTTTCGCAATCTATGTCATCCGTGGGAGGTGAGCGACACTGAGTTCGCTGGAGTTGGAAGTTAGCAACTCTGGTGACCCGAAATCCCCCGCCGTAGGTCGCAGAGACGGCATCTAGAGGTCGCATTGAACCATCATCGTTCCCCTCAGAATTCCTATCCACGGCTATATCGCCGCTTAGCCACCTGCTTTCTTCTCGGCGTATGTTTGATGCTGGCAACCGGATGTCAGGGTTTGGCCGCAGGCTCGACCAGTTCCGGCACAGTCGGCGTCGGCAGCGGAAACCTGGATTTCGGCGCCGTGGTGATCGGCGATACTAAGACGCTACCGGACACGCTCCTGAATCACACATCCTCTCCGGTGACCATCAGCGCAATTCAAGGCTTGGATTCGAACTTCCAGGTCATCGGCATCAAACTGCCAATCGTGTTGGCGGCCGGGCAAAGCGCTCCGTTCAATGTCCAGTTCCAACCCGCCGAGGCTAGCGATCCAGCAACCACGATTGGTTTTGATGGATCAAATTCGCAGCCCTATGCCGCATTGACAGCGGTCGGCAAAGGTGTAATGCGGGGAAAGATTTCCTCGAACCCGTCGCCGGTTACGTTCCTTCAGACCCAAGTCGGCTCACACCGAACCACGAATGTGACTCTTACTAACTATGGTGGAACCAATGTCACTCTCACCGAGGCGGCTCTAAGTGGAGTAGGATTTTCAATGAGTAACCTTGCCATGCCGCTCACGCTGACGCCGGGGCAAACGACAACGTTCGCCGTCACCTTCTCACCGGTCGGAAGCGGTAATTACATTGCCACAGTCGCGTTTTTGACAACTGCGCAAGACTCGGTAAACAACAAGGTTATCCTCAGTATTTTTGGCGCAGGCGTTGTCTCTGGAATCGTGTCTCCCAGTCCTTCTAGCGTGGCCTTCGGAAATGTTCCAGTAGGAACCAGTAGCAGTAACTCTGAAACACTAACCAACACCGGTGGATCCCCGATAACGATCTCGCAGATTTCGGCAACCGGAACCGGCTTCTCAATCAACGCACTCACCTTGCCCGTGACCCTCCAGAGCAATCAGAGCGTCACTTTTGCCACCAATTTTGCTCCCACCAGCGCAGGCGCAGCCAGCGGAGCGCTGAACATAGTCTCCACCGCCGCCAACTCAACGCTCAATATTGCTCTCACAGGGACGGGTCAGTCAGCGGGTGCGTTGAGTTCAAACCCCAACAGTGCAAATTTTGGAAGCGTGACGGTTGGCAATAATGAAACCGTGTCGGTGTCAGTTACAAATACTGGCGGCACGAGTATTACGATATCGAGCGCGGCAGCGACAGGCAGCGGATTCAGCGTCACGGCCCCCAGCCTGCCGATCGCGCTCAGCCCTGGCCAAAGCGCACCGTTCAAAGTGATTTTCACTCCTAGCACCACGGGGCCAGCGAATGGCGCCCTGACAATCTATTCGAGCGCAAGCAACGCGACTCTACCGATAGCCCTTTCTGGGACGGGTGCCGCACAGGGGCAGTTGGGATCCAATCCCTCCAGCCTGGGCTTCGGACCCATACAGATCAACACGTCCAAATCGCTGAGTGGAAGCCTCACAAACTCCGGCGGAACGAGTCTCACGATTTCTGCGGCTTCGGCGAGTGGTGCCGGATTCAGTCTCAGTGGATTGGCTTTGCCCTTGACTTTGAATCCAGGTCAGAGCACATCCTTCACGGTTCTTTTCAATCCGGCCACGAGCGGCGCGGCCAGCGGGAACCTTAGCATCACGTCCACTGGATCTGATGCCAACCTGAATATTCCTCTATCTGGAACAGGCATGACGCAGGGAGCCCTGGCGGCAAGCCCAGCAAACCTTGCGTTCGGAAACGTTCAAGTGGGCAGCAGCACGAACTTGAATGCGACCCTGACCAACTCCGGCGGAAGCAGCCTCACGATCTCGTCCGCGACCGCGAGCGCCGGATTCAGCCTCAGCGGACTCGCTTTACCCCTGACCTTGAATGCAGGGCAGAGCACTACGTTCACGGTCGTTTTCAACCCAACCGCTAGTGGCGCTGCAAACGGCAGCGTCAGCATCGTTTCGACGGCGTCAGATTCCAACTTGAGCATTCCACTCTCTGGAAACGCCGCGGCGCCCGGAACGCTGGCCTCAAATCCAACGACCATCGCATTTGGTAACGTTCAGGCTGGGACGACCACAAACCTGTCTGAGACTCTGACCAACACGGGTGGATCGTCGGTCACGATCTCGCAAGCCAATCTGACGGGTGCCCTCTTTTCGATCAGCGGATTGACTCTCCCCCTCACACTCACGGCGAATCAGAGCGTCACTTTTACCGCGAGCTTTGCGCCGAGCAGTGCTGGTGTAGTGAGTGGCGGCTTATCGGTGGTGTCGAACGCTTCGAACTCAACTCTGAATGTCGCCTTCTCCGGCACTGGAACGTCCGCGGGTCAATTGACCGTCTCTCCAACGAGTCTCAGCTTCGGCAATGTCACTACCGGATCGAGTTCGGCGCTCAATGGCAGCGTGACCGCGAGCGGCACGTCAATAACGATTTCGTCCGCCAGCCTAAATAACGGCGAATTTGTGCTCTCCGGAATTTCATTGCCGACAACACTCGCCGCCGGCCAATCCACTCCCTTCACGGTGACCTTCACACCCCAGGCGAGCGGGGCCACATCCGCTTCATTGTCGTTCTCGAGCAATGCCTCAAATTCGTCAGCCGCGGAAGCAATGACGGGCACGGGTACGACACCCATTCAGCACACCGTGAGTCTCACATGGGACGCCTCGCCAGACGCCATCGGATACAACGTCTATCGTGGTACCGTCGCTGGCGGTCCATACCAGATGATCAATCCTTCGCTCAATGGCACAACCTCATACACCGATAGCACGGTTGTGTCCGGACAGACGTACTATTACGTGACCACCGCAGTGAATAGCAACATGAACGAGAGCGGATACTCCAATCAGGACCCGGTGGTCATTCCGAATCCATAAGGAGTCTGGGTCAAGGGATCGTGGCGCTAACTTCGATGGAGAAACTGCTTTCGCGGCCGGATTGGTCCAGGGCGGTCGCAACATACACGTAGGTGCGGCCGCTAATCACCATGCGATCTTCATACGGAGGTCCTGAGATCCGGGATGCGATCTTCACAAATTGGCCCGCGCCGAGGGTTTTCCGATAGAGGTTGTAGCCGACGATGGATACTCCCGTTGCCGCCCCTGGCGCATTCCAAGTCAGTGTCACGCTGTGCTGGTGAGGTTTATGACAGCTGACAAGACCCGCGCAACATAGAACCGAAATCGCAAACAGCGGCCAGAATCTCTTGATTTTCATCGATTTAAGTCGCCCCAACCGACGAACCGGGTTGCACTCTCACGCAACTATCGCAAAATATGTCATCTTGACGAGTGCCAAACAACATAATTAAACGAGTTGACCCAAGAGACCGTAGTTTCCACCTTCCGTGGCTCGGGGCGCGAGGAATTTTGGAGCGGGTGGGACGGAGTCGGCACCGCCGCTGTGACCCTGGTCGGGCCCATCGCCTACTTCACCCGCATTTCGGCACTTATATTCCTGCGTAAGACTTCTTCAGTATACAGAGATGCGGTATCCCCGAAAAAGCCATCTCCACCGTTCGCGATTACAGAAGTTCACTCCATAGTTTTGAAAAACCCATTTCTCGATCGGTTCCCACGCCTGTTTTGAGAAAAATACCCGGCTTTCATCCATCGGGAACAGGGTCATTCCCAGCGGTGTCCAACCGGACATGAAAGTATTTGCGCGTCGAGCAGCGTTGGGAGGCAGCCGATCCGTACCCTATGTCGAACTTTCCAAGTGTCTCCACGCAAGAATGTCCTTAGGGTGCGTTCTTGCTCTTGAAAGCTGTAACAAGACACTCGGACGCGAATAAGACGGGCTGTACGGATGTACCAGAAAGTATCTCCACGGAGACGCTATGGACAACGGCAACAGACACCGCAATCCCACCAGATTTGCAATTGTCATCCTGACTGTATCTCTTCTAACCTCCGCCGCATTTTTCGCTATGTGGCCGTCCCAGGCGTCCGGTGTCTCGCCGGCTTCTGTCGCAACCTATTCACAGGGATTGCTACGTCTGAGCATTGCTTACCATGCCCCCCGCGCGGGCGCCGGAAAGCTGTCGATAGAAATACTGGATCCGGAAGACAACGTCCTCGGCCGCGCCGAACGGCACGTTGAAGTAATCGAAGGACAAGGAGCGTGGCAGAGCGAGATCAAGCTGGAGAAACTACTGCCATTGGATGATCTGGTGTGGCACCGCGTTCGCTACCGCTTCGAGTATGACGATAAGCAAACGGCGGCGTTGGATGGCACCGAATCGATCTCGCAAATCCTTCGCACCCCGGTCATTCACATCCTCGGACAGCAGGCGTACCTGTCTGGCGGCGAGGCGGCGGTACGCGTCATTGTCACCGACTCGAAAAATGATGTCATTGCCGGTCGGGGCTCCCTACACATTGAGCTTCTGGTAACCGACGAAAAACCCCAGGTGCTTTTTACGGGCGATCTGAACCGACGTGGAACATCCGAAGCGCAGTTCCGCTTCCCTGCCGGATTGGTCGGCAATTACCGATTGCACTATGTTGTCGATACTCCGATTGGCTCAACCGAATTTACTCAGGACGTGAGATTGGAAGACAAGGTTTCCATTCTTCTTACGACTGAGAAGCCCATCTATCAGCCGGGTCAATCCATCCATGTACGCGCATTGGCGCTTGATCGCTCCGACCATGAGGCAGCGGCAAATCGCAAGCTGACTTTCGAAGTCGAGGATTCTCGCGGCAATAAGGTTTTTAAAAAAGCGACCGAAACCGATCAGTTCGGAGTCGCTTCCGCTGAATTTGGCTTGGCCGATGAGGTCAACCTCGGCACGTACCACCTGCGCGCACTGATGGGCGATCCCGAAGCCCCCACGAATACGGCTGAGATCGCGCTCAATGTCGAACGCTACGTGCTTCCGAAGTTCAAAGTGGCCGTCGATTTCAGCGAGAACGGCAAGAAGCAGAAGCGTGGCTACCAACCCGGCGATCACGTCACCGGAACAGTGCGCGCCAATTACTTCTTTGGCAAGCCCGTGGACCGCGCCGAAATCAACATGAAGGCATCCGCGATGGATGTCGCCGTCGTTGAAGTAGCGTCGGCCAAGGGAAAGACTGACTCCGATGGCTCCTATCGCTTCGATATTCAGCTTCCGAAATATTTTTCTGGGCTGCCCCTCAGCCACGGCGCTGCGCGCGTTTTGATTGAAGCCACCGTGAAAGACTCCGCCGGACATGCAGAAACTCGCGGTGAACCGATCACCGTCAGCGATTCTCCACTGCTGATCACGGCGATTCCCGAGGGCGGCACGCTGGTTCCCAACCTCGAGAACCATGTATTCATTCTGGCTTCCTATCCCGATGGAACGCCGGCGAAGGCTAACGTCACCGTCCACGCCGCTGGAAATGTCGATCAACACGTTGATACCGACGATGGAGGTGTTGCCGTTGTTCGATATACAGCTCATCGCGTCGTGCCGTTCGTCTGTTGTGACACGTTGGAGATTGACGCCTCGGACCAGGAAGGAAATCACGCGTCCAGCAGAGTCGACTTGCAAGCTCGCGATGGCGAAGACCAGATATTGTTGCGCACCGAACATGCCGTATACCGCGCCGGAGAACGCATCCAACTGAAACTTTTCTCAACCAAAGCGCGTGGTGCCGCTTATGTCGACATCGTCAAAGAAGGACAGACGGTGCTGACCCGTGACCTGGAATTTGAAAACGGCCAAGCGGAGCTTTCCTTGACCGCCACGCCAGAGATGGCCGGCACGGTGGATATCAGCGCTTACGTCTTTGGTAGGGACGCTCGTCCAGTAGGCGACCATCGTTTGATCTTCGTGCAGCCAGCGGACGATCTGAAAATTGAAACCGTGGCCGACGCGGCCGTCTATAAACCGGGCGGTGAAGCGCGCATCCAGTTTCGCGTGACCAACTCTCGCGGACAGGGCGTGCATGCCGCACTCGGTTTGCAAGTGGTCGATGAAGCCGTGTTCGCGCTGGCGGAGAAGCAGCCGGGATTCGCCAAGGTCTTCTTTTATCTCGAGCAGGAAGTCATGAAGCCGCGCTATGAGATTCACTCAATCGGGATGCCGGAAATCGTCGAACCGGTTGAGAAGTCGCAAGCCGAGCAGCGCGATCGGGCAGCACAGGTCTTGTTTTCGGCGACCGAAATCGTAAATCCGAACAACTTTGAGACAAAATTCGGCGGCGATGTACCGATGGCCAGGTACGGCGAATATGCGCGTCGCTACTCGTTGCATTTTCAGAAACAAGCAAATGATCTGGCAAAAACTCTTAGCCAGGCTTACGAAGAGAACCCTAAGGCGGGCGATCCAGTTCGACTCTACGCCAAGCTCGCCGAGGCGGGCGGCATGGAGTTTCGAGACGCCTGGGGAACCAGCCTGACGTTTGAGCCAGAACGCTGGGATGCCTCGCATAAATATTATCTGGTGCGCAGCGCAGGGCCAGATCGCCGATTTGGCACCGCCGATGACCTTCAGGCTTTGCTGCTCTTTCAACGCAAATGGGAGGTCACCACTCCTGGTGCGAAACCGACAACGATTGACGTCAACATCGAACACGATCGCGGACCGTTCAACGGAGCAGCGGATATTGAAGGAACCGTTACTGATCCGTCGGGCGCCGTAGTGAATGGAGCCAAGGTCGAAGTGCGCAATCTATCAACCAGGAAGACGCGCATCACGACAACCAACGCGACCGGGCAATTCAGCATGTCAGCTATTCCCGCTGGCGACTACGGGGTGCAGGTATCCCTGGCCGGCTTCAAGATTGCCACGGCGACACTCGCTCTTCAGGGACGCGATCGGGCCGTGCTTTCCACAGTTCTGTCGGTTGGCCAAGCCACCGAGGTGGTCATGGTCACCGGGGCAAACGAAGTCGTTCAGACAGAAATGGCGGCTATGGCTGCCCCGCGTGGTCTCGCCGGCGGCACGGCAGGAGGCATCGTTGCCCGTCAGATTCAGAACCTTCCACTCAACGGCCGTAGCGTGATGCAGATGGCGTCACTAGACAAGGCCGCTAACAGCGCAACCCTCATCAAGGACGAATCGGGCGCCCCTGCGGCGCACGTGCGCTCCTACTTCCCCGAGGCCCTCTACATCAATCCCGAAATCATCACTGATAAAGACGGTCGCGCCAGCATCGTGATTCCCATGGCCGATTCCATTACGACGTGGCGTATGGCGATGATTGCTTCCACGCAACACGGCGCGTTGGGAACGTCCACTTCGAGTCTGAAAGTCTTTCAGGATTTCTTCGTCGATCTCGATCTGCCAGTCACGCTCACCCAGGGCGATCGGGTTTCGATTCCGGTGGGCATCTACAACTACTCAGGATCCGATGGAGAGGTCAGCCTGCGCCTCGAACCGGATAGCTGGTTCTCGCTCGTGGATGATTCAGCCGAAAAGTCGGCAACCGTAGCGTCGTCCCGAGTAGGAGGCTCTCAGTTCACCATCGAAGCCAAGCGTATCGGCAAATTCAAGCTCACGCTTTCGGCTCGCATGAAAGGCAAAACTGACCGTGCGGATGTCGTGGTGCGCGAAATTGAAGTTATTCCAAACGGACGCGAGCAAAACATCGTGTTCAACGGCCGTCTTGAAACTACGGCGCGGCACGAAGTTAATTTCCTGGCGAGCGCCATTCCCGAGGCCAGCAAGATTTTTGTCCGTCTCTATCCCGGTCCGTTGAGTCAGGTCGTCGAAAGCATGGACAGCATTTTACGCATGCCAGGCGGCTGCTTCGAGCAGACGTCCTCGAGCACCTATCCCAACGTGTTGGCGCTCGACTACATGAAGCGCACCAAGAAGCTCACACCCGAAGTGCACGCCAAAGCTGAGGGATACATAGCCAACGGCTATCAGCGATTGCTGACTTTCGAAGTTCCCGGTGGCGGATTCTCCTGGTTCGGCCAAGCTCCGGCCAATAAAATTCTCACGTCTTACGGACTAATGGAGTTCTACGACATGTCGAAAGTCTATGACGTGGACCCGAAACTTATTTCACGAACGCAAGACTGGCTCGCGAGCCAGCAGCAACAAGATGGAAGCTGGAAGCCCGACACCGCATTCATCAATGAAGGTGCTACTAATCGCTACAACACCGATGTGCTGCGCATTACGGCATACATCGCCTGGTCGCTAGGCAATACCGGATATCAAGGGCCAGCAGTGGAACGCGCTAAACAATTTATCGAAAAGCACTCGAATACGAGCGCGAAGATCGACACTTACACTTTGGCCGTCGTAGCGAATTTCGCCACCGATTATAAAAACGGAAATCAGGAAAAGGACCGGGAGTTCACAAAGCAGGCAATCCAGCTCCTACTAGACGCTCGCACCGAAAAAGACGAGCAAACCTGGTGGAGCGCGGACGAAACCGCCGTCTATGCCACCGGGCAAAGCGCCAGCATAGAAACTACAGGACTGGCGGTCCAAGCCTTGCTCAAGTCGGGCGAAGCGTCAGGCGCCGCGCGCAAGGCCATGAATTACATTGCCTCAAAGAAAGACTCCGGAGGAACCTGGGGGACCACCCAGGCCACAATCATGGCGCTGCGCGCTTTGTTGCTCGCAACCGAAAAAGGTGCGGGCGATGTTCGAGGCACGCTGATGGTCCTGCTCAATGGCGATCCAGTCGAAAAGCTCGTGTTGACTCCAGAGAACAACGACCTGCTCCATCAGTTCGTGTTCAAGGATATCGACGGGCACAAGACGAATACAGTCGAGATTCAGTTCGACGGCAAAGGCGGCCTCGCCTATCAGGTTGTGGGCAGCTATTTTCTGCCTTGGGATCAGAAACCAGCGAACGAGCCTCTCTCGATTGACATTGCATACGATCGCACCCAGCTTGCACAGGACGATATTGCTGCGGCAAGCGCCACCATCAAGAACAATCTGACAAAGACTGCGAATATGGTGATGGTAGATCTAGGCATCCCGCCCGGATTCGATCTGCTCAGTGAAGACCTGCAGGATTACCAGGAAAAAAGCGCCGGTCTGAAGAGTGGACACCTGTCGAAGTTCAGTCTCACAGCGACGCAAGCCATTCTCTACTTCGACTCTCTTGCACCGGGAGACACGGTTACAGTGAAGTTCCGCCTTCGCGCCAAGTATCCAATCCGGGCGAGGACATTCAAGTCGCGAGTCTATGAATATTACGATCCCGAAGTCAGCTCAATCGCCCGGCCAGTACAGATGGAGGTGCACAAACGCTAGAGACCTCGAAATCCCCGGCCTCGGCCCGATTTGGTATGCTACTTGAAATCTTCCTGAGAGACGCGCAGGGGCCCCGACGTGCTGGCCGGAATCAAAACTCGTGACCTACGCAAAATCTACAGTACTCCGCCACCGCTAGCCTCCGGTGGTGGCTTTGGGTTTAGTGCGGCCCGCGGCAAGACAAAGGACAAGCAGCCCAAACCCGAGATCGTCGCTCTCGACGGCCTCTCGCTTCAGGTCACGCCCGGCGAAATTTTCGGTCTATTAGGCCCGAATGGCGCGGGCAAATCGACAACCGTAGGAATCCTCACCACCCGCGTGCGTCCAACTGGCGGCCAGGCCTGGATCGGCGAGCACGATATCTGGGCGGAGCAGGTCGTCGTCAAGCGGCTGATTGGCGTAGTCCAGCAGCGTCCTAACCTTGATTTTTCCCTCACCGCTCGCGAAATTCTGCTCTTTCACGGCGCTTATTTCGGCCTCGATTCGCGCGAGCGATCCGCACGTGCGGAGACCTTACTTGATCGCTTCAAATTAACCGACCGTGCCGACCAGATGGTTCGCGGATTCTCCGGCGGCATGATGCAGCGTCTCTCCATCGCGCGCGCCATGATGCACGATCCGCAAGTACTTTTTCTGGACGAACCCAGCGCCGGCCTCGATCCGCAGACCCGATTGCTGCTTTGGGAAATCATCCGGGAATACAACCAGCGCGGCAAGACCATCCTGCTGACCACCCACAACATGGAAGAGGCGGACGCGTTGTGCCAGCGTCTTGCCATCATCGATCACGGAACCAAAATAGCCTTGGGCACTCCGGCCGAATTGAAAGCTTCAGTCCCCGGTGGATTCGTGCTGCGCGTGCGTTTCGGCCGGCAATCCCCAGAGTTGCTCGACCGTCTTAAAAAGTTGGCCGGTGTGACCGAAGTGCGGCCGAATGATGCCGACAACTCCGCGGATGTTTATGCCGACCGCGGAGGCTCGCTGGTCTCAGAGATTGCCAACCTGGCATCTGCGACCTCGGTTGAGTTGTCCGACGTACATATCTCGGAACCGAGTCTGGAGAACCTTTTCTTGCACCACACTGGAAGGAGCTTGCGCGATTGAACTGGAGGACTTTTTTCGCCCTGCTGGGGCGCGACGCCCATGTCGCTCGCCGCAATTTCGTTCCCTTGCTGTTGCAGACTTTTTTGCAGCCGCTGATGTTCGTATTTATTTTCGGCCGGGTAATGGTGAGCAGCGGCTACATGCCCGCGACCTATAAGAGTTTGCTGTTGCCCGGAATCATGGCGATCAGCATGGTATTCACCGGCGTTTGGGCGGTGGCGATGCCGTTGATTGCCGAATTCCAATTCACCCGCGAAATTGAAGACCGTTTGTTGGCGCCCATCGAAATCTCGTGGCTGGCCATTGAAAAAGTGATTTTTGGCACCCTGCAAGCGATGATCGCTGGACTGGTGGTAATTCCGGCGGCGTGGCTGCTGCTTCGTCCCGGTGTGGGATTGAACTTGCATTCTCCGGTCAGTTTTATTTGCGTTACGCTGCTCGTCGCGCTGTTCTCAGCCTGCGGCGGGTTGGCCCTCGGTTGCAGCATTAGTCAAACTCACATCGGCCTGATGTTCAGCATGGTTTTGACGCCAATGATTTTTTTCGGATGCGCCTATTATCCCTGGAGCGCGCTCGATCATTTCCCAATCCTTCAGAAGGTTGTTTTGATCAATCCTCTCGTGTACGCCAGCGAGGGCCTGCGCGGAACTCTGGTGCCGCAATTCCCTCACCTGCCTATGTGGGTCATCTTTGTGGGATTGACGATCTTTGACTTGGCTCTACTAGGATTCGGACTGCGGCAGTTTCACCGCAAGGCTGTCAGTTAGCGACGATGAAATGCTGTGGATGGATTGTCCTGCGGCCTTAGTTCGCGGCCTTCGCTTGTGAGGGATGTCCCACCAGAATGTCGGCAATCCGTTCTCCGGCGCGGCCATCCCAAAGTGGCGGAACAGTTCCCTTCTTTGCTTTGCCGCTCAACACTCGCGACAGTTCAGCGCGAAGTTTTTCCGGATCGCGACCGACTAAGATATTTGTCCCCATGGAAACCGTAATCGGACGCTCAGTATTCTCGCGCACCGTGAGACACGGGATGCCAAGATAGGTGCTCTCTTCTTGAATGCCACCGGAATCGGTGATCACCACCGTAGCGCGCGATTGCAACCCGAGAAAATCAACATAAGCAAGAGGGTCAAGCACGCGCAGTTGTCCGGGATTCAATCCGAAATCAGCGATTCGTTGCCGGGTTCGCGGATGGGCCGGAAAGACCACCGCCAGATCCCGATTCACCTCAAGCAACGACTCCAGGATTCCTTTCAGTGTCACGCTATCATCCACATTCGCCGGCCGATGCAGCGTAACCAAAGCGTAACGCTCAGGCAGACCCTCGATCTTCGTCTTTTGCGCTGTCGGCAACAGGCGCACAAGCGAGTCGATCATGACGTTGCCGACGAAGAAAATTTTCTCGGCCGGAATTCCTTCCCGCTTCAGATTTTCATCCCCGTCTTCCGACGGCGTAAACAACAAATCGGCAAGTTGATCGGTCACTAGTCGATTGACTTCCTCTGGCATGGTGCGATCAAAGGAGCGCAATCCGGCCTCGACATGGCCGACTCGAACGCCCAGCTTGGCGCAAACCAATACGGTGGCGACAGTGGAGTTCACATCCCCATACACCAGGACAAGGTCCGGTTTGCGCTCGAGCATAACCGGCTCCAGGCGCGTCATGATCTCGGCTGTTTGCTTGGCATGCGAACCCGAACCAACCGCCAGGTTCACATCGGGAGCCGGAATACCCAATTGCTGGAAGAACACATCGGACATGTTGACGTCATAGTGCTGACCAGTGTGGATAAGTGTCTGCACCGTATTCTTCCGCGCCTTCAGCGCGCTCAATACCGGGGCGACCTTCATGAAGTTGGGCCGCGCTCCAACGATGTGAAATATGTTCAAGGACTCTCCGCCGATGTGAAAGATGTGAATATCAAGCTTAATCTATCGGAGGGGTAAGACAAGAAGAGGAATTCGATTTATAAGTACCCAAAAGTACCTAATACGGTTAGACGCTCGCGGTGCCCAATTTTCGGCGGATTCCTCGCCTCGCCCGGAAACTACGCGATCAGATGCACGATCTCGCCCGCCCCATCAGCAAATCCCGCTCGCGACTATTTCGTGTAAGGCTGGCTGCGCGCTCAAACTCTGCTCGTGCTTCCTCCATGCGGCCAAGTTTCTGGAGTAGGTCGCCGCGCACGCTCGGCAACAGGTGGTAGTTTTCGAGTGCGGATTCGGAAATGAGTGCATCAACGAGCTCAAGACCAGCGGCAGGACCGAAGGCCATGGCAATCGCCACCGCGCGATTCAGCTCCACCACGGGTGACGGTTCCAGGCGCACGAGTTCCCCATAGAGCGTCGCGATTTGTGCCCAGTCTGTCTCTTCCGGCGTCCGCGCCCGCGCATGGCACGCGGCGATCGCCGCCTGCAAAGCATAGGGCCCCGGTGAATCGTCGTCGATTCCAGCCCTGGGTCTTTCTGCACGAGCGTTATCGGCACGGGCGTTGTCCGCACGAACGAGCGCTGTGAATCCACGATGAATTAGCAGTTGATCCCAACGCGCTCGATTCTGCTCCAGGAGCAAAATCGGCTCTCCCGACGAACCGACTCGAGCCGCGGAGCGCGATGCCTGTATCTCCATCAGCGCGACTAATCCGTGCACCTCGGGCTCGCGCGGCGCAATCTCAGCCAGTATCCGTCCCAGGCGGAGCGCATCTTCACAGAGTGCTGGCCGCATCCAATCATCCCCGGTGGTCGCCGAATAGCCCTCATTAAAGACCAGATAAATGACCTCAAGCACTGACGACAACCGGACCGCGAGTTCGGGACCGCTCGGAACTTCGAATGGAATTTGCTTTTCGGCAAGCGTGCGCTTGGCGCGGACGATACGCTGAGCGATAGTCGATTCCGTAACCAGAAAGGCGCGAGCAATCTCTTCGGTCGTCAGACCTCCAAGCAAGCGAAGTGTGAGCGCAACTCGCGCTTCGGTCGAGAGGACAGGATGACAGGAAACAAAAACCAGGCGCAACAGGTCATCGCCGACATCGCCCTCATGATCGAAGGCTGCATTAAAATCGGGCACGACCATCTCTTTCGCGGCGAATTCACGTCCGAGTTCCGCATGCTTGCGCTCCAGCAGCGCGTTTCGGCGGAAGTAATCGATAGCGCGATGCTTGGCGGCGGCCATGAGCCAGGCGGCCGGGTTATCCGGCACGCCCGACTTCGGCCACTGTTCGAGTGCAGCAACCAGAGCATCCTGTGCAAGGTCCTCGGCGACACCGACGTCGCGCACAATTCGCGCTAGGCCAGCGATGAGCTTCGGAGACTCGATCCTCCAGACCGCGGCAATCGTACTGCCGATCGAACCCTTGGTCGAACTTTGCCTGTCGGTAGTCACTGCTACCGATCACATCATGCTTCAATCCAGAAGCGCAAGCCGGGCGATCTCGGGCAACATATCGTGCCCCTACCCGTTCGTACCCGTGCGCTCGTTCATGCATTGAGCGAAGTCCTCCGGCCCAAATATCTGGCGAATCTCGGTTTCGCCCTCCCATTCTGGCCAGTGCTTCTTGTGCAATTCCATGAAGCGCACCGCTCCCTTGATGGCCTCCTCCTTTGATTTCAGCTCAAACTGCGCATAGCCGCCAACAACCTCCTTGGCCTCAGTGAAAGGCCCGTCGGTCACGGTGAGCTTCCCTTTGGAAACCCGGACGCGCGTGCTTTGTGCAGTTGGCCCCAGACCCCCACTTCCAAGCATTGTGCGATCCTCGACTGCCTCTTCGGCGAGGATCGCAATCGCGTCCATAAGTTCCTTGGGCGGAGGACCGTAATTCTCGGCGTGCTTGACCAACATCATGAATTTCATCGTCCTATCTCCTTGTAATTATTATTTTTGTTCGGGCTGGGATTTCCGCGCAATTTCAACCGCCGGAAATCAGCCTTCATTTAGACGTCGAACGGACTGCGCTGAAATCGACAAGCCGTGAAATTATTTCTTCGAGCCCGCATCAGGACACTTTTCGTCCTGAATGTCCCGGCAATTCGTCAAATCCAGTTGCGGCCTCTCGAACCTCAGTTGGAAATTCCGACATTTCCATGACCTGGCGAAGCTCGATCACCTCATCGTCAGAACCGGGACAGCGCGATGCCCATTCCACTGCCTCTTCTTTCGATTTCACCTGAATCATCCAGTACCCGCCAATAACCTCCTTCGCTTCGGCGAAGGGTCCGTCCGTCACTTTGGGCTTGCCCCCCGAAAAACTGACCCGTGCGCCCATAGAAGGCGGATGCAGCCCATCAATCGCCAGCAATATCCCAGCCTTCTGCAGCATTCCGTTGTATTTCATCATGGCGACAACAGCTTTGGGGTCCGGCATCGCCCCAGGGTGTGCTTTCTCATATCCCTTGGGGATCATCAACATCATGAATCGCATCTTGTCTCCTTTTAACATTTCGATTTGGAGTGGGATTCGGACCGTCTCGACCAGCCGAATCTCTCTTCATTCGGACGTCGAACGACCGTGGACGAGATCGACATCAACTCTAAATATTTTGGGGAAATAAGTATTCAGCGCCGGCTTGTTGCCAATCGCCGCATCGAAATCCTCGACTCGAAATCAATCTATTTCAGGCCATCCACAACATAGAGGTCCGAGAGGATACGTCCGACAGAGTACGCATAGGATTTCCCATCCGCGCTGAACACAAGGCTAGGGATAGCTTGCGCGCCCGCCGGATCGGCCGGGGCGATTTCTTTCAATGGTTCGCGATGGCCGGTCGCAATATCGATTCGCGTGACCTGGGCAGGAACCGTCGTCGTTCGCACCAGCAGGCTCTTGCCGCCATCAAAAAGGCGCATGACACGCTCATTCGGATTCGGGACCACGTTGAATTTCTGCGGCTCTCCGCCGGCAAGCGGATAAAGCCAGCGCTGTCTTTTGCCGTCCACCGCCAACAGGAATTTGCCGTCCGGGGTAATCAGGCCTCCCGCCGTGCCTTCCGGGGTAATCGCACGCGGAGCGCCGCCCTGGAGGTCGAGCGCATAGGTGCGAGGACCATGTCCGGGCTCCACGGTGGAGAAAACGATCGATTTACCGTCGGGCGCCCAGGCGCTCGCAAGGTGCTCCACCTTGTTGTCAGTGAGCTGTCTGGGTTCGCCGACGCCAGTCGGCAGCAGCACCAGCTTGGCTGGAGATCCGACGGCTGCGAGCACCCATTGGCCATCGGAAGAGAGTCTGCCAATTCCGCCTTCTCCCAACCGGACAGCCGGTGAACCATCCGTGTGACGAATAAAAATGCTGGAGTTCCCGCCGGCGGCCTCTCCGGTCTCGGAGAAGACGATGGTCTTTCCGTCCGCGGACATGTCGGTCAATAAAGACCAGTCAAACCATGACAAGCTGCGTTCGTGCGTCTCGCCGGGCGCAAGCGCGGAGATGCTGAGCCGGGATTTGTCTGACGTTAATAGAACCAGACCGTTGCGGCTGATATCGTGGATTGTCAGGCCGCCGGGCGCGCGATAAATAAGCCGCTCCTTTCCCGAGAGGTCCAGCGCATAAATGGCGCGAGCCGATCCAGTGGGAACGGCGGAGAACCAGACTTCCTTGCCATTAGCTCCCCAAGCCAGGCCCTCTACGCTGGAATAGAAAGACGAACTAGCCTTGCGATTCCCGTGCGGGTCGATAATGACGACCCGGCCATCGTCGCCGCCGTTGACGTGATCTCCGATCGCAAGATAATCCCCGCTGGGAGAAAATCGCACATGGCTGACCCAGCCCAGCGGTTCGTAAATCACATTGCCCGCGGGAAACTCGAGTCGTCCAAGCCCAGTCGCCGGGTTGGAGCGAATCACGGCCAGAGATTGGCCATCGGGAGCCCAGTCCGCCCATGAAATATTTTCCAGCACCTCACGCGGAGCGCCACCATCAAGCGGAACGCGCGCCAGCGTGCCTGACTGCGTGAAGGGCGAAGCATTTCCAGGGTGCAAAGCAACAGCCATTTCTCCCTTCGAGGAAATAGCAAGAATCTGTGCGGGCGGAAGGCCGATAGCTCGCGAATCGGAACTATCGAAACGGGTCGAGAAAATCTCCTGCGGCCGCCCCTCCCAAGCCGCTCCATAAACGATGGTCTGCCCATCCGGCGCAAAACGCGCATCCCAAATCGTGCCATTACGAAAAGTAATTTCGTGGAACGTCGGGTTGGCGGCAACACCACGATGCGCGAATTTATAAATCCCCGCCCACGAGGCCAGCAACAGCAATCCACCCAGCAAGGGCAACAACCAGTGACGCACCGTCCGAGTCTCTGGGATTGCCCGCATCGCGCCGCGGCTCGATGCTGAGATATCGGTGAGCGCGTCGAGGTTGAAAGCCACGTCGCGAGCCGACTGAAAACGCTCAGCAGGGTTTTTTTCCAGACAGTGTCGGACAATGCGCTCCAGCGCGGGTGAAACGTTGCGGTTCGTCTCGGTCAGTTCCGGCGGATCCTCTTTGAGGATCGCGCTCATCGTGTCCGCGGCCGAATCGCCGTGAAACGCGCGTTTGCCGGAGAGCATTTCGTAAAGAATCGCTCCAAAGGCAAAGATGTCGGAGCGCGAATCGGCCGCTTTGCCGCGCACCTGCTCGGGCGACATGTAGCCCGCAGTCCCTAGAACCGTCCCCGCCTCCGTGGCCACCTGCACGGTCGGCGCATTGTCGGACGCGTCGGTCTCTGCATGGATGAATTTGGCCAGCCCGAAGTCGAGAATCTTGACGTGCCCTTCGTTCGTGATGAAAAGGTTCTCCGGCTTCAGGTCCCGGTGGACGATACCCTTCTCATGCGCCGCAGCCAGTCCGCGCGCAATCTGCTGGGCATACTCGATGGCCTTGCGTGAAGAGAGTGCGCCGCTTCGCAGCCGGTCGCGGAGAGTCTCACCCTCAAGCAATTCAGACACGACATAGGGCGCGCCACGATCTTCGCCAATGTCGTAGATCGAAAGAATATTAGGGTGATTGAGTGCGGCAGCGGCGCGTGATTCCTGCGCGAAACGCTGCAAGCGATCCGGGTCAGCGGAGAATGAGGCGGGCAGAATCTTGATGGCAACATCGCGGCTAAGGCGCGCGTCACGAGCGCGGTACACCTCGCCCATGCCGCCAGCGCCTAGCGGCGATTGAATTTCATAAGGACCAAGTTTCGTGCCAGAGGTAAGAGCCATGCGTGCGCGCCATTATATGGGATGGCTCTTTCCGGCGCATCATCCGTTTCTGGCCAAATCCGATCACCACAAACGATCCAGGTAGACGAACGGCCGCTTCCCGCTCGTTTTCCAGAAGTAACCAAGAATGATTACGCTGGCAACCGCCGCATAAGCACACCACAGCGAGGTAAATGCATAGCGCTTGACCACCATCACAGCCAGCAGAATCGCCAGGTTTGCCGCCCCGAAGATGATCATCGGCCTGACCTTCGAAAAAAATAGCGAGCCGCAAGTCGCGATCACATACAGCACAGCCACCGCTGTATTGTTCGTTGCCTGATTGAGGTAGACGATACTATTTCCCCTCACGGACAACTCCAACGGATACGCCGTCAAAGCCCACAAAATATACAAAGTGGTTGTTCCGCCCAGTACCAGGAACGGCACCATTCGCCTCCGTCCTTTCCCGTCGGGCTCGAACAGAAACACGCTTAGCGGCAACAGGAAAGGTAGGAGCCCCTGCGCATACAACATAAAAGCCGCGCCCATGTCGTGCGCGACGGCAGGCGATAGAATCCCATCCAACCCGAGCCAGACAAATCCCTCGATGAACTGGTGAATGGCGAATAGCGTCGGCAGCGCCGCGAAAAGCAGCTCACGCCTATGCTTCACTTTGGTAAGCGTGATGACACCTACGGCCCCCAGAACTCCGCTGCCTACAAAGTTCGCTGTTGCTGAAAAACACATCTCGTCCTCCCCTCGCCCTGAGAAGGTTACCCTATTACAGCGGAGGACAAAACGGCCTAGTTGATTGTCTGTATCAGCACCGTGGATGTAGTCTTTTCGGAGTTCGCGTCGCCTTCATAAGTCGCCGTAATTGTTAAATTCCCCGAAGGCAAGTTTGACTTTGTGAGGGTTGCCACGCCGCTAACCAAATCCGCAGCGCCCAACCGTTCGCTTCCGTTCTGGAAGACCACCCTTCCGGTAGGTAGTGGCCCGGGTGACCCGACGGTCGCTGTAAACATGACGGGTTGACCGTGAGCCGCGGGATTAGGGCTTGAAGTCAGACCGATACTCGCAGCGTATTTATTGATGATCTGCGTCACCGCCTTCGAGTTCCGGGCATGATAGCTCTGATCGCCCGAATAGCTCGCGTCAATCGACAACATTCCTGACTTGGTTATGGTCGTAGTCAAGCTGGCTTGTCCATTGACGAGTGGCTCCGTGCCGAGAACCGTAGATCCTTGTTTGAATGTGATCGATCCGGTTGGATTAAACGGGGTGGCCGCCACTGCCGCAGTAAATGTCAGGGGCTGATCTACGTAGGAGGGACCTTGACCAGGAGTTAACGTAACGGAAAGTCTGAGCGCAGGGACCGTCTGCCGCAGTATGGAAAGCTTGCCGGCAGAATTCGTGACCACGAGATCAGGACGACCGTCTCCATTGAAATCCGCAACCCCGATCATGCCAGTGCCCGCCTCGCTCAATGCAGGCTGAAATGTACCGTTTCCATTGCCCAGAAGGACAGAAGTGGTAGTCCCGGTTGAGAACAGCAAGTCGAGCTTTCCATCGCCGTTCAAGTCGGCGGCAGTGACAAAGGAGGACGACTGCGGAAGTGCAGGTTCTCCGCTGATCTGTGTGAATGTGCCGCCACCAATTCCCTTCAGAACCGTCACGGCCGTGGATCCTGCGTCCGCAATCGCCAGGTCGAGAATGCCGTCGCCGTCGAAATCGGCGGCAGTAATGGACGCCGCGCTCTCAAGAGTCACTGAGGGTTGCGATGGAGCCGGAGTGAAGGTCCCCTCGCCATTGCCGAGAAGAATGGTCACACCATTCACGCCAACCACGGCCAAATCAAGGAATCCATCGTTGTCAAAATCGCCCGTAACAAGTGAAACGCCGCTTAAGTAGCCGCTGGAACAGCAGCCTCCAAAACTACCGTCACCATTGCCTAAAGCGACAAAAACGAATTGCGCATCAATCGCCAGCACCGGGAAGGCGAGGTCCAGATCGCCATCATGATTAAAATCACCAGCAACAATCCCATGGATTTCATCGAAATATCCCAACCCGTTCGAAATCGAGAACGTCCCATCTCCATTGCCGAGAAAGCTCACAACGGTCCAAAGTCCCTCGTCATAGTAGGTACCAATCAAGTCCGTTTTGCCATCGCCGTTGAAGTCACCAGCCACAATTTGCATTCCCGGAAAGTCACCCAGGCCAATCTGGGGAAAACATACGGTCGACTTCTTGGAGAATGTTGCATCGCCATTTCCCAATAGAATCGAGATCGTTCCGACATTATCGTGGCCGGCCGTATAGCAGGTTGGGTCCGGCTCGTTGGTGACGACTGCAAGATCGGCCTTGCCATCATTGTTAAAGTCCGCGACCACAAAACTGCCGCCGGACGATTCCGCAGAAATGGGCCTGCCAAAGGCAACCGACTCAGTTGGGGTCACGATCGCAAAAGGAACGGCATTGGATGTGCCGCCGATGGGCGCGGGACTGGAAACGGTTACAGACGCAGTGCCGGCAGAAACAAGAGCGGAATTTGGAACGTCGGCAGTCAGTCGGTGAGAATTCACAAAAGTCGTATTCAGCGGAATTCCGTTCCAGTTCACCACTGAGGTCGAGACAAATCCCGTTCCGTTCACGGTTAGCGTCAGACTGGATGAGCCCGGCGCAACGCTCGCCGGAACGAGCGGCTGGTTGACCAGAGGGATTCCATCGCTAGCCTGCGCGATGGCACTATTCAGCGTCAGAACGAAAATGGCCAGAACAACAACTGCGAATGATGAGTGGGAGAATAGACGAAGCTTCATACTGGATAACTCCTGAGAAGAACTGCTTCGGTAGGAATCTGCGGACACGACAGCATCCACCAAACCGGGCCCGGGGAAGGGCTTTCAGAACTTACGGAGGAGTCTAGCACAACCCGACTCGGCTACTTCGTCATTATTTTCCCGCGGATAGTTCCCATCAAGGCTCGCGTGGCTGGGGCGGCAAGTTAGTTCCAAGCGCAGGTTTCAACCCGGGAATCAAAGCCGTCGATCGCCAGCGCGGCACGGTATCCGGCGGCCACTTTGAGGTCGGCCAGACGCCATTGTTTGGCAGCATCCGCCTTGCCATTGATCTCTTCGATTTCAGGGTTGCTGTCGGGGTCGGTGGTGACTGAAAAATTGGCCAGCGGAAACGAAAGTCCATCGCCGGTGGCCTTCAGAAACGATTCTTTGCGGGTCCAACAGGCAAAGAACGCGGATACACGTAGAGGTTCAGGAAGGGTACGTAGTCCAGCGCGTTCACGAATGGAGAAATACCGCTCAGCGAGCGCGGTCGTGTCGGCGTCGGTGCGGATTTTCTCGACATCAACGCCCACGCGATGCTCACAGCCAACCGCGATCAGCGCGAAGTTGCCCGAATGCGAAACGTTGAACTGCAGCGCTCGCGAATTCTGCTCAGTAATGACGCCAGGCTTGCCGCTGGTCGAATACTGGAAAAAAATCTCCGCTGCCGAAACGGACAGGTAACCAGCAATAAGAATTCTGAGCGTGGAGCGGCATCGGGTAAAGCGAATACGGTCTTTCTCGAAATGAAATCGGTTGGCGCGGGCCATTTCATCGGGAGACAGGACGATGGCGGAGTCTGCTTTCGAAGGTTCATCGAGACGCAGCCTCCAAATATCGACTCTTCCTGTAGGAAACGAGGGCGGCCAGGAAGCCTGCACCCAGGAATCGCCGTCCTGTCTCCGGACGGCGCCTAGATCATTCCCTTCGTCCATTTTGCTTGGTCCCTGGATAGTAGGCACAGCCGTAATCACGTCTCCCTAATGCAGCGTCCCTAAAGTTACTACCCTCACATTGTAGATCGTCAGCAACTTGGACCGAGATGACCGATGTCACCCGGATTGAACTGTGATTTCAGGATGGGGTGTGCCATCCTAAAGTTCATCGTGGCTTACGGCTCCGCGAGCGAAAACCAGCGAGTGCCTGCCGATCAGAACGTTGATCAAAATATGATTCCGTTCTTCACCATCGTCATCCCGGCCTATAACGACTGGATCGCGCTTGATGCTTGTTTGCGTTCCATCGCGCAACAAGTGGAGGGACCAGCATTTGAAGCTGTTGTAGTCGACGACGGCAGCGACAATCCGGCGCCCGAAATGATCCGGCAATGGGGAAACTCATTTCCTCTTACCATCGTCAGGCAACCGCATGCGGGAATCTCCGCTGCCAGAAATCTCGGGATTCGGACATCCGACGGATCCGTACTGCTATTCGTGGACGCCGATTGCAGACTCCAGTCAAACTGTCTAGCCGCCCTGAGCGCAACGATCACTCGTTCGCCTCAACACGATTTCTTCCAGTTACGGCTCGCCGGGGAACACTCCACTGCAGTGGGCAGGGCGGAGGAACTACGGCTAATCACTTTTCAAGAACACACTCTTCAGCCCGATGGACGCATTCGATACCTGAACACCGCTGGATTCGCCATTCGACGCGCACGGGCCGACAGTGAGGCCGGCCTGTTCGATCCTGCCGCGCTTCGAGGCGAGGACACGCTTCTGTTAGCTAATCTGATGCAGCGCGGAGAGCTTCCTTTATTTGTGAGCGACGCAATCGTTCAACACGCGATCTCATTGTCTTTGACGCAATGCATTCGGAAAGACATTCGCTCCGCTTATCTGGAGGGCCAGACGTATGAAGCTATCGCTTCCAAGGGAGTCACGATTCGGGTGACTCACAGCGAACGTCTTAGACTGCTAAGGTCAATGTGGAAGACTTCCGGCGAGGGTTCGATCGGACGAGCAGCTTGGTTTGTTCTCGTAGGCAGGCAAGCTTTACAGCGGATGATTACGATTGGTTATAACTTCCGGCGGCACGGTCCCAGCCAGCACGACTGACTCGGTTCACGTGCCAAATGCTGCCCGCACTGAAGAATCGGACTAGTGTCCCAAATAAGATCGCCATGTCTTCCTGAGCGAAGCCGAGTCATAAGCGAAGCGCATGACTCGGCGCAGTCGAAGGACCTCTACCCTATCACCGTCCATCGATTAAGCATATTCAGTCCGGACGATGACGCAACGAAGCAGCAAAACTTGCTCAAAGCCGCGTAAAGTTGAAGTGGTGGCACAATCTAAAATTAGGGCACACCAGAATCAGCGCGTGCGCTCTGGACTACCCGATTTTCGGTATAATTATTTTAGTTTTTGAACGATCGATGACGTAGCACGATCGTTATCCCCCCTTTCCTATTCGTATCGTCTTTATAGGATCGCTGTTCGACCGCGACTACAGCAATTTTAAAGATGAAACCAGTGATTCCAATTCCATGGATCGGATTACCCGTGCTCCTCATGGCCGCGGGACTGATCGCTTGTTCGCATCCCGCAACAAAAGTCTCGGACCGTTGGGATCCGAAGGCCGCAGCCGCCTACCTCGATTACAGGGCCGCCTGGTGGATGCAATGGAACGGATCGGCCCGGGATCATGACACGGTCTGCGTATCCTGTCACACCGCTTTGCCGTATGTTCTGGCCCGACCTGCCCTCCGCAACGCGCTCGCCGAGCAGACTCTCTCAGTCAACGAACGCAAAGTGATCGATAATGTCATTAAGCGCGTAAGGCTAAGAACGGATGTAGGCCCGTACTATAGCGACAAAGTTGGCGCTTACAAAACGTTTGAGTCGCGTGGGACCGAGGCCGTCCTGAATGCTTTAGTGCTCGCCAGCTACGATGCTCCGCGAGGGCATCTCAGCGAAGACACGCGGACGGCACTCACCAATATGTGGGCGCTCCAGCAAAAGACAGGCGACAATAAGGGATCGTGGCCATGGCTACAATTCAATTTGGAGCCTTGGGAGGCGAAGGATTCTGCATATTATGGCGCGACTCTGGCTGCCATCGCAGTAGGAATCGCTCCTGAAAATTACAGGTCGAGCGCCGAGATTCAGAATAACCTGGCGCTTTTGCGCGAGTATCTGAACCGCGAGAGTTCTGCGCAATCGACTATTAATCGAGTCTTTCTGCTCTGGGCTTCCGCCAAATTACCCGGAATTATCACACCGGATCGGCAGCAAGCTATCATTTCTGAAATCCTAAGCAAGCAGCAGGCAGATGGCGGCTGGAGTTTGTCTTCCATTTCATCGACGCCCCGAGATTCAGGGATTCACTCGTTTCTTAATGCCTGGTTTAGGGGTGACGGAAAAAGTGACGGTGCCGCAACCGGCCTCATCACGCTTGCTCTGCAAGAGGCAGGCGTGAAGTCCGACAACATGCAGGTTAAACGCGGCCTGTCCTGGCTTATGAGCAATCAGAACACGAAGCAGGGTTTCTGGGCCGCCTCCTCTCTGAATAAGAGAAGAAACCCGTCTTCCGACATCGGACGGTTCATGACCGATGCGGCTACGGCTTACGCGGTCCTCGCACTAACGGAAGGTGAACGCTCACCGAATCCGGTAGTGTCGGTCGCGAACCGTTAATCATTATTATTGAATCACTATTGTTGACGACAGACGTCAAGGAGCTTATGCAGGACTGCCGAAAATTCTACATTGATGGAAAATGGGTCGAACCGGCTCACCCGCACGACTTTGCCGTGATCAATCCCGCCACCGAGGAAACCATCGCAACGATCTCCCTTGGCGGTGCCGCGGATGTTGACCGGGCGGTAGCCGCAGCCAAACGCGCATTCGAATCGTATTCTGAGACAAGTCTTGAGGAGCGCTTGGCGCTTCTAGGACGGATCATCGATATCTACAAAGCCAAGATGAACGAGATGGCCGAAACTATTTCGCGCGAAATGGGCGCTCCAGTGTCGCTGTCGCAGAAGGCGCAGGCTCCGGCGGGACTGGCGCACTTATTGGAAATCGTGAAGGTTCTGGGCAGCTTTAAGTTCGAGGAGCTGAAGGGATCCACCCTCATGCGAAAAGAACCCATTGGCGTGTGTGGACTCATCACTCCCTGGAATTGGCCGATGAACCAGATCGTCTGCAAAGTAGCGCCTGCGCTGGCGGCAGGATGCACCATGGTTCTAAAGCCTAGTGAAATCGCCCCTCTTTCCGCTTATTTGTTTACCCAGATCCTGCATGAAGCTGGCGTGCCGCCAGGTGTTTTCAACCTGGTAAATGGAGATGGGCCCACAGTTGGAGCAGCGATCGCGTCGCATGCGGATGTCGCGATGGTCTCCTTCACCGGATCCACGCGCGCCGGTGTCGCCGTAGCTGTTGCCTCTGCCCCCAGTGTGAAACGCGTAACGCAGGAACTTGGTGGCAAGTCGGCCAACATAATTCTCGACGACGCGGATTTTGAAAAAGCAGTCACCCAGGGCGTTCAGGAATGCTTCCGCAACACCGGGCAGTCGTGCAATGCCCCCACGCGGATGCTGGTTCCTAAGTCAAGAATGGCTGAGGTGAGCCGAGTGGCGAAAATGGCTGCCGACGCGACCACGGTGGGTGACCCATTCAACGAAAGCGTTAGCATCGGGCCGCTCGTCAGTAAATCCCAATTCGACAAGGTGCAGGGTCTCATCAAACTGGGTATCGAAGAAGGGGCCACCCTGGTTGCCGGAGGGCTGGGGCGTCCCGACGGGCTCACCAAAGGCTACTTCGTGAAGCCAACCGTTTTTGTCGATGTGCGCAATGAAATGACCGTTGCGCGTGAGGAAATCTTCGGACCTGTTCTTTGCATCATTCCTTATGAAAATGAAGAAGATGCAGTGCGAATAGCGAACGATACTCCTTATGGGTTGTCGGGTTTTGTAACATCGGGTGACAGGGAGCGAGCGGCCCGGGTAGCGAAGCGCATCCGATCAGGTAACGTCCATATCAATGGCGCGCGAGTGGATTTCACTGGTTCTTTTGGAGGTTATAAACAGTCCGGGAACGGGAGAGAATGGGGCGAGGCGGGGCTCGAAGAATTCCTTGAATTGAAGGCAATCTTTGGTTACGCCGGTCACGCCGACCGCGGGAAATGAGGGTGGTTAGCGAAACGCTCGCGCTAGACTGGCAAAGGCGCGACTTCGAGGCCACGGTGTATGCTTAGGCATCCCGTATTAAGTCCTGTATTTGCAATGCCTAACCGGAGAGATTGGCCGTTCAATCGTCTACCGAAAATTGCGGTTCGCCGAGTCTCCAAAGAGCGAACGCAGGCATCGGAAGTCGAAGTGGAGAACTATTGGGAATGACTAGTCAAAAGCATCTCGATCCCAATGATCTGAATGCTGAAGCGGTATCCGCTGGCCACTCGCGCCCGGATCTGCCCAATGCTTACGTCCCATTTCAGACTACGTTGCAGGAAGTTCTGTTGTCCGTGTGGACACGCATTCTCGGCATCGAGAAAATCGGTATCGAAGATGATTTCTTTGAATTAGGTGGCGATTCCGTTCTCGCCACGCAAATCGTCTCCCGATTGCGGGAGGTGTTCCGGATGGATTTGCCTTTAATTGTTTTATTCGATGCCCCCACCATCGAAAAGCTTGCACAATACATAATCGCGAATGAAGCACAACCTGGCCTGGCTGAAAAAACCGCCATCGTCTTGAAGCGAATCGAAGGCATGACCGAAGAAGAAGTCGCTCGTAGTCTGCATTCACGATGAGAATTGGTGTGGGAAGGTCATGAGTAGGGACTCGATCAAGGACTCGACCAAGGACCGTGGGTTTTCCGCGCAGAAGCTCGCCCTCCTGGCCAATCTTCTCGAGGAAGAAGGAGTCCCACAGGCGCGTGTCCTAAAACCTGTCCCGCGCGGCAGCACAATGCCGCTGTCCTCCGCGCAGATGCGGCTGTGGTTGTTCGATCGCCTGGAGCCTGGCAGTGCTGCCTACAACATCCCTGTCCGGCACGACTTCAAAGGGCCGTTCGATCTCGTCGCCTTCGAGCGGAGCCTGAATGAAATCGTGCGGCGGCACGAGGTATTGCGCACCAGTTACCTGAGAATTGACGGAAATCCTGTCCAAAAGATCGCCCCGCCGGAATCGTTCCAACTATCGGTTGTCGACTTGCAAACGGACCTTCGAGGTTTACCGCAAGCAGCCCGTGAGCGAAAAGTGGCAGACTTAGCCGGTGACGACGCGAAGCTGCCGTTCGATCTCGAAATCGCGCCTCTGATAAGAGCCCGCCTTCTGAAGTTGGCGCCGGATGAGCATGTGCTGCTGCTCAACATCCACCACATTGCCTTCGACTGGTGGTCGTTCGGAGTTTTCGAGCGAGAGTTGGCAGCGCTCTACGAAGCTTTTCGTCGCGGAGAAGCCTCGCCGCTGCCGGAGTTGCTTCTCCAGTACATCGACTGCGCCGAGCAACGACCCCAGCTCCGGAGCGACAATCGCCAGGAAGACCTCGCCTATTGGCGGAAAAAGCTGAGTGGTGAACTGCCTCCGCTGGAACTGCCAACCGATCGACCACGCCCGGCCGTCAAGACCTCCAGTGGATCATTCGTCTCTTTGGCACTTTCCAAGAGGCTAACTGAGGCCTTGAAGACCTTGAGCCAGCGTGAAGGCGTCACTCTGTTTGCAACCCTGCTGGCAGCCTTCAATGTTCTGCTGCACCGGTACACGGGAGGAGAGGACATCCTGGTTGGAGCGCCCATCGCGGGCCGGAATCGAGCCGAGGTCGAGGAGCTTATCGGATTCTTTGTAAACACCCTGGTCATGCGTACCGATCTGTCTGGTGATCCAACCTTCCTCCAGTTGTTGCGTCGTGTGCATGAAACTGCTCTTGGCGCTTTCAAGCATCAGGACATGCCGTTCGAAAAGCTGGTTGAGATCCTGAATCCCAAGCGTGATGCCAGCCGCAGTCCGATGTTCCAGGTGATGTTGTCGATGCTCAACACGCCAATGCAGCCTTTGCAACTTTCCGGCCTACAACATCGGCGGACCATTCTCGACAGCGGCACATCCAAGTTTGAACTGACATTGTTCGCCCTCGACGAAACCGGCGAACTGAGCTTGACATGTGAGTACAACACTGACTTGTTCCATTCCGATCGTATCGAGCGAATGCTCCGGCATCTTGAAGTTTTGCTTGACGGAATTGTCAGCGATCCAAGCCAGCGGCTTTCAGAATTGCCACTCTTGGGCGCGCAAGAGCGTCATCAGATTTCGGTGGGATGGAATGACACGCGCGTCGATTACGCGAAAGACTTATTACTGCACCAACTGTTTGAAGCGCAGGTAGAGCGCACGCCTTCCGCTGTCGCAATCGAGTTCGCTGACAAGCAACTCACTTACCGCGAACTGAATCAACAGGCCAATCGCTTGGCTCACCACCTGCTGACGCTGGGCGCTGGACCGGACATGCTGATCGGCATCTGCATGGAGCGTTCGCCGGATATGGTCGTTGCGCTCTTGGGCATCCTCAAGGCCGGCGCGGCCTATGTGCCACTCGATCCGGCATATCCGAAAGATCGATTGGCCTTCATGCTCGAAGATGCTCAGGTAAAAGTACTGGTCACACGAGACGGAGCGATCGCCGGGCTGCCCGAGCACGGGATCAGGGCAGGGCTCAAAATGGTCCGCCTCGACGCCGACCAGCAACAGATTGCACGAAACAGCGATGCGAATCCCATCACCAGCACCACGGCCGACAACCTGGCGTACGTCATCTACACGTCGGGTTCGACAGGCAGGTCCAAGGGAGTTCAGATTCCGCATCGTGCGGTCCACAACTTCCTGAATTCCATGCGGCGGGAACCTGGACTCACCGACCGTGACGTACTGCTCTCGGTAACCACCTTATCGTTTGACATCGCTGCGCTGGAAATTTTCCTGCCGCTTATCGTCGGCGCGCGCTTGGTGCTCGTCAGCCGCGAGGTGGCCGCCGACGGGGCGCAGTTATCCAAACATCTAGCAAGTTCGAGCGCCACCGTGATGCAAGCAACTCCAGCTACGTGGAGATTGCTGTTGGAAGCCGGTTGGACGGGCAGCCCTCAACTTCAAATACTCTGCGGCGGCGAGGCTCTGGATCGGGAGCTGGCGAATCAACTACTCATCCGGAGCGCCTCCCTTTGGAACCTTTACGGACCCACCGAAACCACCATCTGGTCAGCCGCTCACAAGGTTAAATCGGATGCCGGCCCCGTACTCATCGGTCGTCCGATCGCCAACACCCAGATCTATATCCTCGACCGCAACCTTCAGCCCGTGCCGGCAGGCGTGCCCGGAGAACTCCACATCGGTGGTGACGGCCTGGCTCGCGGATACCTTAACCGTCCCGAACTGACCGCCGAAAAGTTTATTCGGCATCCCTTCAGCGACGATCCGGAATCCCGTATCTATAAGACCGGCGACCTGGCCCGTTACCTGCCAGATGGCACCATCGAATGCCTGGGCCGCAATGACTATCAAGTGAAAATCCGCGGCTTTCGCATCGAGTTAGGGGAGATCGAGGCCGTGCTGGGTCAGTACCCCGGAGTACAAAAAGCGGTGGTGCTGGCTCGAGAAGATGCCCCCGGAGAGAAACGCCTCGTCGCCTACATCGTTCCAGATCCGTCGCCGGCTCCAACTCCAACTACCGATGCGTTGCGCAGTTTCCTGCGGGAAAAACTCCCGCCTCACATGGTGCCGCCCTTCTTTGTAGTGGTTGAGAAGTTGCCACTGACGCCAAATGGAAAAATTGATCGAAAATCTTTACCGATTCCAGACCTCATAAGACCCGACGATGCGGAAACATTCGCTTCTCCTCGCGATCCGCTGGAGCAAACGCTGTCCCAAATATGGGCCAAGATTTTGAGGGTGAAAAAGATCGGCATTCACGACAATTTCTTCGATTTAGGCGGCCACTCCCTTTTGGCGGTTCGCATTACTGCCGAAATCGAGAAGCACCTCGAACGAAGCTTGCCACTGGCCACCTTTCTGCAAGCGCCTACAATCGCTCAACTGGCGGACGAACTGCGAAAAGAAGATTGGACGCCTTCCTGGTCGTCTCTGGTACCGATACGGGCCGGTGGATCGAAGCCGCCTCTGTTCCTTATGCACAGCCATGGCGGAAATGTCTTGGAATATTATCCCCTGGCAGAGCACCTGGGCCCGGATCAGCCTGTTTACGCTCTGCAAGCTCGCGGGCTCAATGGCGACATTGTCAAAGATCAGTCTTTCGAGGAAATGGTAGAAGCTCATCTCGCCGAGGTGCGCAGTCTCCAGCCTGAGGGACCATATTTTCTTGGCGGTTATTGTCTCGGCGGTCTGCTCGCTCTTGAGGCTGCACGGCAACTTTCCGCGCTAGGGCAGGAAGTCGGGTTGGTCGCGATGATTCAAACCATTAACCCCGCCTATGCTCGCTTCAACCCTGATCTAACAATATTTCAGCGGGCTTGGTATCGGACGAAAAGGAGAGTTGATCTGGAAATGGCCTACCTTCGTCATCGGGGAGGAAGCCATATCCTCGAAAGGTGCATCCGCACTCGAGACATCGCTGTCGCCAAAACTTCCATCACATTTGAAAACTGGATGGGAAATGGCCATGACCGCCGCAAACGAAGATCCATGGCACATACGCTGGAAATGCTTGCGATCGAACACGACAAAGCGCGCATGAACTATGTTTTGCGTCCCTACGACGGAGCAGTAATTCTTTTTCGTGCGAGCAAGCAGTTGTCCGGATTGATGGCGGATTCAACCCTGGGTTGGAAGGACGTCCTGAATGGCAAGCTCAGAGTCTGCGAAGTACCGGGACATCAGGAGACGATGTTGCTGGAGCCCAATGTTGCCTGCCTCGCGAAGGAACTGACAGAACAATTAGAAACCGTTCAGCACAGCCACGCCCACGCTTTAGCTCGCGGTTGACGCTATAAATTCCGTTAGCGTACCTTAATTCTTAAATGCAAACAGCATGGTACTGACCGGTACGATTACGTCAGTTCCATAAAACATTCAGGAAAGCGTAACCAGGAAGGAATTCCATTGGCAATCGGAACCGGTTGTTCGAAGACCTGGACATTCTTCCAGGGAGAGTGGCACGAAGGCAACATCGGAATTATGGGTCCACGAACCCATGCGGCGTGGCTTTGCTCAGTGGTGTTTGACGGCGCCAGGGCGTTCGAAGGCGTCACGCCCGACCTTGATCTGCATTGCGCGCGCGTCAATGACTCCGCAAGGAAACTGTTCCTGGAGCCTACGGTCTCAGCCGAGACATGGATGAAGCTGGCGCGGGAAGGAGTTGCCCGCTTCGAGAAGGATGCCGCGCTTTACATCCGGCCGATGTATTGGGCAGAAAAAGAGGGACCTTGGGTCCAGGCCCATGATCCCAAGTCCACGCAATATTGCCTTTGCGTTTATGAAGCTCCCATGCGAGAGCCTAAAGGCTTTTCGATTACGTTGTCTCCCTATCGGCGTCCATCCCTTGAAACCATGCCCGTCGATGCCAAAGCCGGGTGTCTTTATCCCAACAACTCGCGTTCACTTTTCGAAGCGCAGGCTCGAGGGTTCGACAATGCGATTGTTTGCGACATGCTGGGTAATGTAGCCGAACTTGCCACGTCCAATATTTTTATGGCCAAGGATGGCGTGGTTTTTACTCCGATTGCGAACGGGACGTTTCTGAACGGAATTACCCGTCAACGTGTGATCGGTTTGTTGCGCCAGAACGGCGTGAGTGTCGTCGAGAAAACTCTTAAATATTCGGACTTTGAGGTTGCGGACGAGATCTTTGCGACGGGGAATTATTCTAAGGTTGTTCCGGCGACCCGGATAGGCGATCGCAAGATTCCTTTTGGCCCTCTGTATAACAAGGCACGAGCACTCTACTGGGCTTTCGCACATTCGTGATCAGTAGCCAATCAATCTCGCCGGCCGGGGGTGTGGAGTGAAAATGACCTCCACATCCACGATGATCGAGGTTCTGACTCCCATCTGGCAGCGGGTTCTCCAGCTTTCGTCGGTGGGGATCAACGACAATTTTTTTGATCTTGGTGGCGATTCCTCGCTCGCGCTTGAACTATTCAACGAAATCGCACTCGTCTGCGGATGCGAACTGCCCCCAGTCGTGATCTACCAGGCGCCCACGATTACCGCTCTGGCTGCGCTTCTGGAGCAGCCCTCCGCACTTCGCATTCCACCCTTGCTCCTGTTAAAGGGTGGGACGGACGATACCCCGATTTTTATCGCCCATGGGTTAGGTGGCAGCGCCATGGATTTTTTCCAGGTCGTGAAATACATTCACACGTCTCACCCGATTCATGGCATGCAAGCGAAGGGCATCGACGGCGTTGAAGAGCCGCTGAATCGCATCGAAGACATGGCTCGATATTCACTCGATGCTGTCAAAGAGATCCAGCCCCATGGGCCATATCGCCTCATCGGATTTTCGCTTGGGGGTCTGGTCTCCCTGGAAATGGCGCAACAGCTGATTGCGGAGGGACAGAGAGTAGAACTGTTGGCAATGCTGGATTCCTATCCGCATACCAACTACTTGCCGCTGGGACAACGCGCGCGCCTGACGGCCCGGCAAACCTGGCGGTGGATTGCCGGTAAATTGCAATGGCTCGGCGTAGCCGCACCCTACCGAACCGCGATCGAAGTGCCATCGTTAGCCGCGGTGCAAAGTTTCCGAGAGGCCAACCGTGTCGCGTTGGAGCGGTATCGTCCCCGGTTTTATCCGGGAAAGATAAATTTTATTCGAGCGGAAATTCCCACTGACTATCCGGCCGATCCATCTGCCGTTTGGTCTCATCTGGCGCAAGAGTTCAAAGTTGATACGGTGCCGGGCGACCATTTGGGAATCATGACCATACACTTTGAGAGTCTCGCGGCCGCCATCTCCAACTTGGTGGAAGAGTTGCCGCCTCAAGTTTCGTCTAGTCCCAGCCACACGAAATCCGACTGAAAACCGAGGCTTCTGAGAGAACCGTCCCCTTTTGCAAGACGCAACCTTGTCGTCCCTTATGTCATTTTGCTGCATTGCTTTGGGACAATATTGCAACATTCTTCCTTAACTCTCTCTCACTTTAAAATAGTGCACTACTCATTCTTGACAACTGAAGGATGGTGTAAGAAGCTCTAAAAAACCCGGTCCGGTCTCTTCTCCAGACGAGCCGACCTTTGCGAGCCCCCCAAGCTAGCACTCGAAAGGTAGGTAAGAGCAATGCAGGCTGAATCGGTATCCCCCACCTCCAAGTATTTATTTGCATTAACCTTGCTTTCAGCGGTCATCGCGCTGGCAACGATTTCGATTCCGCTCGTGCAAGCTCAAACCTTCCACGTGGTTCACAGCTTCAGCGGTTCCAACGGATCAGATCCCATGAATGGTCTGGTAATCGATGCGGCCGGCAACCTCTACGGCACCGCTAGTGCTGGAGGCAAAGCCACCAACGGCGTTGTCTTCATGGTTACCAGTAAAGGCGTGGAAACCGTCCTCCACAAATTCATCGGCGGCGTAAAGGACGGCTCCGGCCCTCAGGGATCATTGGTTCGGGATAGCCTCGGCAACCTTTACGGCACCACCGCCGCAGGCGGAACCCACGGCGCGGGAACGGTTTTTGAAGTCAGCGGACTGGTGGAGACCGTGCTCTACAACTTTGCGGGGCAAAACGACGGAACCGGTCCGCAAGCCGGTTTGACGATGGATGCTACGGGAAGCCTGTACGGCACCACCGCCGCGGGCGGCACGAGCGGCAACGGCACGGTCTTCAAGCTCGCTGTTCCGTCAGTTGCAGGCGGACCTTGGAAAGAGAGTGTCCTCTACAGTTTTGGTACCGGCACGGATGGCGCGACCCCGGTAGGTGGTGTCGTTCTCGACGCTTCCGGCAATGTGTATGGCACGACTTCCGCTGGAGGCGCATACGCGCTCGGAACAATTTTCCAGTTAACCCCAGGAAGTCCTTGGACAGAAACCATTCTGCACGATTTCCAGGATGCGAACGACGGAGCGGTCCCGTATGCCAGTCTGATTTTCGATAAAGCGGGAAATTTGTACGGCACAGCCACCGAGGGCGGGGCTAACGGCGGCGGCACAATTTTCGAGCTGACCCCTTCGAACGATACCTGGAATTTCACAACGATCTATAGCGTACCGGGCTGGGGCATTTCAGGCAGTTTCCGCAGCGTTGTCCTGGATCCCTCCTCTGGCAAGCTCTACGGCACGACACATTGCGACGGCGAATACAATTCCGGGACGGTTTATGAGCTAACCCCTTCGGGTGGATCTTGGACCTATGACCAGCTTTACACCTTCACCGGGGGCAAAGACGGACTCTATTCCTTCAGCAACCTGGTATTGAATCAGGGCGTGCTCTACGGAACGACCAAATACGGCGGGACCAGCCACAAAGGCGTCATCTTTCAGGTTACTCCGTAACTGAACCTCGGGGCTCGGACCGTCGATCCCGCACTGGAACGGAAATGGCCAAATTGTGCAAATATCTGCACGTCTACATGATTTTTTAACAGAATTTTGACTAGCCTCATCTTGACTTTGCAGCCTCCTGTTGTAATCTTAAGGACAAGGCCTTAGGTCTCACCGATCTGGGCTTCCCCCTCCAAGAGTTCAAGTCATAAGAAAGCCATCGGGAGAAATTCCATTGATTAAGATTAAGACTATCGCGCGTGCTTCGTCCGTAGCCGTAATGGTATTGCTGGGATCGACTTTCTTCAGCGCCTTCGCAGCTCCACAAAAACACGTTCCCAGGGCGTTAGATTCCGGGGCACAGGTTCCCGCCGCTTGCGCCGGTGCCACAAGTCTGTCCGGTTGGTACGGCATGCTCGTCAGCGGCGGAGGAAAATATCTCTCCGGTGCACTCTTCTTCGATGGCAACTGCAACGTCTCTGGCACCAACGTCTCAGGCGGCAGCGGCGGAACCTACGCCACCACCAGCGTTACCGGCACTTATGCTCAGAATTCGGACAATACTTTTACCATCACGTTAAACTTTGCCGGCCAGTCGACCCCGCAAACCTATATGGTAGGCGTCAGTGAATCAGGCAACAAGGCACGCGGTTTAGAGAGCGACGGCACTCTTGAAGCCACCATCGATCTGCAATCGCAGCTGACAACTCTGACTTCTGGATACACCACCGCGAACCTGAAGGGCGCCTATGCCGCTTCCTGCTTTGGCGGTTCTGCAGCGGACCTCAACTATGTGACCTTCGATGGCGCAGGCAACCTCTCGGGCACGGACGCTTTTAACGTTGGCGGCTCACAGGGCAATAGCCCATACACGGGGACTTATTCGGTAAATGGCGACGGCACCTTCTCAGGTAGTCTGGCTGGAAATTTCAGCCAATACAGTTTTACCGGTGTCATCGATGATGGTATTTCGGAGATCGAATACACCTATGATCAGTCCGGGCTTGGCGCCGTTCTCGCTTGCGTCGGCAAGCAGTTTTCTACCTCCGGAACCACCACGGCCAATTTGTCCGGTTGGTACGGCTTCGTCGTGAGCGGAGTCGCGCAGAGCGGCGGCGGCGGAGAATATCTTTCCGGTTCAATCTTCGCCAACGGCACCGGCGGACTGAGCGGCACCAACGTCAACGGCGGCATCAACGCGCAATATGGCAATACCAGCGTTACCGGGTCGTATACGGTGAACAGCGACAACACGATCAACATTACGTTAAATCTGGCGAATCAGGCGACGCCTTTGACTTTCGTCGTCGGCACCGCTGAATCGGGAAACGAAGCTCTCGGTATCCAGACCGACGGCACCGCGGTCGCCACCATTGACTTGCAGAGTCAGCTTCAGGTTCCCGTCACGCCCTACAGTCTGTCGAGTCTCGTTGGCACGTATTCTGCATCTTGCGGCGGCAGCGAAGTCGATCTCAACTACGTGACATTCGACGGCCACGGCAATCTCACCGGCGTGGACGCATTCGACGATGGCAGTTTCGGCGATAACCCCTACACCGGGACCTATACGGTGAATCCCGATGGCACGTTTACCGGCAACTTCGTGGGGCCGATTTACGACGTATTTACCATGACCGGCGTCCTCGAAAATGCGACATCCGAGATGGAATTCACTTACCTTCAATCCGGAATCGGCGGAGTCGTTTCCTGTATCGGCGAGTCCAATTACGCCCCAATCGGCGCGAACCCCGTTGCAGCTACTCCGAGCTTCAACCCCGCGCCCGGAGCCTACGGCGCAGCAGCATCTGTAATCTTGTCCGATACAACTCCGAATGCCGTGATCTATTACACGACCAACGGTACGACACCAACCACGTCGTCTTCGGTGTATAGCAGCACGGCAATACCGGTAAACGCGACGACTACGATTCAAGCAATCGCTGTGGCCGCCGGATCGAATAACAGCGCCATCGCCGCCGGGACTTACTTCCTTACGCCTGGACAAGCGACCGCTGTGACGCCGATGTTCAACCCGCTACCGGGACCTTACAATTCGGCTCAGACGGTGACCTTGTCGGATACGACGCCGGGTGCGGTGATTCACTGCACCACCGATGGAACTCCGGTGACGGCGACTTCTCCGGTGTGCTCTACCGTACAGGTAAGCGTCACCACCACAATCCAGGCGATCGCGATCGCAGCGGGCTTCAACACCAGCAGCCCAGCGATCGGAACCTACACGATCACTTTGCCTACTGCCCTTACGCCAACGTTCAATCCGCCAGCGGGAGGTTACCCGTCCGCCCAAACCGTAACTGTCTCGGATACAACACCGGGCGCGGTAATTCACTGCACCACAGACGGAACCCCGGCGGCGCCGAGTTCTCCGGTATGCACTACACTCACGATCAGCGCTACCACCACTCTTCAGGCCGTCGCAGTAGCGGCTGGCTATAACAACAGTCTTCCGGCGAGCGGTCTCTACACCATCACCCCGAGCACGGGGACGGTCGTGAATCTCGCCAGCCTCTACAATGTCTACGGTATCGCGACCGTCGGAACCGCTCCAAAGAGTGGTGGCTTCGACAATGACTCCTACGCTTATAACTCAAGCCTGATCGGCACTTCGTTGACTTATCAGGGTGTTGCTTTTCCTCTGGGAGCTTCGAATGTGGTGGACGCCATCACCTCTCAGACCGTTCCTATCGTCACCGGCACTTACACCAAGCTTTATCTGCTGGGCGGCGCAGTCAATGGAGCACAGTCCAAGCAGAACGTTGTTGTGACATACAGTGACGGAACCACCAGCACATTCACACAAAACTTCAGCGACTGGGCCATCCCGCAGAATTACACGGGAGAAACCACCGTCGCACAGATGGCAAACCGCGTCTCGCCGAACGGACAAACCCAAACCATCAATATGTACGTCTTCGGATATACATTCGCTTTAACCGCCGGAAAGACGCCGGTGAGCGTGAAGTTGCCTTCCAACCGCAATGTGGTTTTCCTGGCAGCGGGCTTAGCTGGTTCGGTGACGCCGACCGCCGCCACCCCAGGCTTCAACCCGCCAGCGGGGACGTACACCGCCGCGCAGTCGGTAATTTTGTCGGATACCACACCGGGCGCGGTCATTCACTACACCACCAACGGAACGACGCCCACAGCGTCCTCACCGGTGTACAGCACTGCCATACCGGTGACCGCCACGACCACCATCGAGGCGATCGCGGTGGCCCCGGGCTATGTGAACAGCGGCGCTGCGGTAGGCGTATACACCATCAACCTTCCGACGGCTCTTACTCCGATCTTCAGCCCAACGCCGGGGAGCTACCTTTCCTCCGCCACCGTAACGTTGGCCGATTCGACAACCGGCGCGGTCATTCACTACACCACCAACGGCACCACCCCAACGGCGAGTTCTGCCGTGTATAGTTCGCCAATCACGGTCACGACAACCACTACGTTTGAGGCAATCGCTGTGGCCCCTGGCTTCAACAACAGCCCAGTCACCACCGGGACCTATACCATCACCTACCCCACAGCAGCGGCCCCGAACTTCAACCCGCCTGCGGGGAGCTACGTCACTTCCGTAACTGTGTCGTTGTCCGACACGACATCCGGCGCGGTGATTTACTACACCACGAACGGATCGACTCCTACGACGAGTTCTACCAAGTACACGTCGCCCCTGACCATCACTTCGGCAACCAGCATTCAGGCGATCGCCGTGGCCCCTGGCTTCAACAACAGCCCAGTCAGCAAGGCAAGCTACACGATCACCTCGCCTGGAACTTTACCCCCCAGCTTCAGCCCATCGCCAGGTGGTTACACCTCAGCCGTCACCATAACCCTCTCTGACTCGACATCGGGTGCGACCATTTACTACACAACCAATGGCACCACTCCCACCACGAGTTCTACGAGGTACACCTCGCCTTTCAAGATCAGCGTAACCACCACTGTTGAGGCGATCGCCGTGGCCAGCGGCCACACCAACAGCACTGTGACCACCGGAGTCTATACGCTCACCGGAACACCAATCGTTCCCTACATTCAGGTGAACGGAGCAGCCTGGCAGCAAACCGCCACTGCAAGCGTGCGTTATGGGTCCTCGGTAAATCTTGGGCCACAACCTCTGAACGTCGGTTCATGGAGTTGGACCGGACCGCACGGATACACTTCCACCTCGCGCCAGATCAACAGTATTCCGCTAGGCTTTGGCACCAACACCTACGTGGCAACGTACACCAATCCGAACGGAGTCCAGACTACGCAGACGTTTACGATCACGACGCACTAACCGGCGATTGAACGAGTCGAACCGCGCCCGTTGCAAGCGGGCGCGTTTTTTTTTGCTCCGAACAACTTGAACTTATCGGCCTGACCGTTTTCAACGCCTCATCTTCAGCGTCTCATCGGCGTTGGGTATACTCCTTGCTTGAGTGGCATCGGGGAATCGCACATTGACAATGACAAACGGAAAATGCCGATGAACGGAGCAGAAAGCCTCATTCGGACGCTGGTGGCTGGCGGTGTTGAAGCCTGCTTTGCGAATCCAGGCACCTCGGAAATACACGTCGTCAGCGCGCTTGACCAGGTCGGCGAGATACGGTGCATTCTCGGCCTCTTCGAGGGCGTAGCAACGGGAGCCGCCGACGGCTACGCGCGTATGGCGGAGAAACCCGCTTGCACGCTGCTTCACCTCGGCCCCGGCTTCGGCAATGGCATCGCGAACCTGCACAATGCGAAGCGTGCCCAGGTGCCAATCATCAATCTCGTCGGGCAGCACCCGGCCCATCATCTGCAATATGATCCGCCTCTCTCTTCCGACATCGAGGCGATCGCGCGTCCTTATTCAAAGTGGCTGCATACATCGCGCGCAGCTTCTGAGGTTGGGCGCGACGCGGCTTCTGCCATTGTGGCCGCTCGTACCGCACCCGGACAGATTGCTACGCTGATCGTACCCGCCGACGTCGCCTGGAGCGACGGTGGTTCAATAGCCACCATCCCTTCCCCGCCCAAACCTTCCCTGCCGGAACTCGAAACAGTCGAACACGCCGCCGAGATGCTCCGATCCGGCTCGCGAACCGCGATTCTGATGACTGGAAACGCGCTGTATGGGAAAGGTCTTGCCCTAGCAGGACGCATCGCAGCTGCTACCGGAGCCAAACTGCTGGCCCCTTACTCGCTGACCCGTCTGCAACGCGGCGCAGGTCTTCCGAGGGTTGATCGGGTTCAGTATGTTCTCGAACAAAGTATCGACCAATTTAAGGAATTCCGGCAATTGATTCTGGTAGGCGCCCAGGCTCCAGTCGCATATTTCGCCTATCCAGGGAAAAGTAGCGTCTTCACTTCGCCGGACTGTGAGATCCACACGCTAGCCAGCCCCGGAGAAGATTACGTTGGCGCTCTGGATGCGCTGGCGGCTGCATTATCAGTAGGTAATCGAGAATTAACAACAGAAAAAGAAGAGCGGCCGTCGCTACCAAGCGGAGAAATCACGCTAGCCGGCCTCGCCGCAGTGATCGGCGCGCTTCTGCCCGAAGGCGCCATCGTGGTCGATGAGTCCATGACGTCAGGACGAGGACTGATGGCCGCAACCAGCGCAGCTCCGCCGCACGACTGGCTGGGAAATACTGGAGGCTCGATCGGAATCGCCATGCCGCTCGCGGAGGGCGCAGCGATTGCACGCCCGGATCGCCGCGTTTTATGCCTGACCGCCGATGGCAGCGGGATGTATACGGCACAAGCCCTGTGGACCATGGCGCGCGAGGGCCTGAACATTACCACGGTCGTTTTCGCCAACCGCGATTATGCTGTCCTGAAGCGAGAGTTTTCTTATCTGGGTATCGGCAGTCCGGGAGCTCGCGCCGCCAGCATGTTCGAGATTGGACGTCCCGATCTGGACTGGACCCTGTTGGCGAAAGGAATGGGAGTGCCCGGCATCCGTGTTACTTCGTTGGACGCGTTCGGGAAGGCGTTACAGGCAGGATTACAAGGTGCAGGACCGACGCTGATTGAAGTACCGTTGTAAGACTTAATTGGTGCGCGTCGAGTTCGTCCAGCCGGAAATACCTATCTAGTGGCTCTGCGCGAACTCGGGCATCTTGGCGAGTTCGCCCTTTACAACCTTACCGGTCGGAGTCAGCGGCATCGCCGAGACAAGCAGAATTTTCGACGGACGCTTATAGGGAGCGAGATGTTGCGCAGCATGTTGCGCTAAATCAGCTTCGGAGGTTGTCGAGGAAGGCGTGAGTTGGACGAAAGCAACAACTTCCTCACCGCCTTGTGTTCCATCGACGGTCCTGCCAATAACTGCGGAGCGCACCACCGAGGGATGTGCGTTGAGGACGGCTTCCACCTCCGCCGGATAAACATTCTCCCCAAAGCGAACGATCAACTCTTTGGTTCGGCCGACGATGAAAAGGTATCCGTTCTTGAGACAAGCGAGATCGCGAGTATTAAACCATCCCTCTGAATTGATGGCCGCATCCGTTTCTTCCGGCGCATGATAGTAGCCCTTCATGACGTTGGGTCCGCGCACCCATAATTCACCAACTTCTCCGTCGCCGACCGGCTTCTCATCGGTCCCTACCAGTTGAACTTCCACTCCGGGAAGAATTCTACCCACGGACGTATCCGTTCGCTTTTCTCCGACCACGGCCTGAGCGATATTGGGAGAGCATTCGGTGACGCCATATCCGTTGTAAAGCGTCATGCCAAACAGCGCCTCCACTTGCGATTTGAGCACCGGCTGAAGCGGCGCGCCCGAGGACGAAATGATGCGCAGCGCGGAAAACTTGAGCGAAGTCACGCCTTTCATCTTTGCGTAGTCCGCAAAAAGAGAAAACATTGAAGGCGCGCCCAGCATCACTGTCAATTGCGCTTTCTCCAATGTGGCAAGAGCCGCAACGGGATCGAAACGCGAGGCTAGATATAAAGTGGAACCACTGATCAGAGCCCCCAACAACACCACCGAAAGCCCAACCGCGTGCGACATCGGCAACACGCCGTAGAGCCGGTCATCCGGAGTTAGGGAACGAATTCTTGCCGACACCGCTGCGCAAAAGAGCAGATTCCGGTGCGTCAGCATGACGCCCTTGGGAAGTCCCGTCGTGCCGGACGTATACATCAATGCGGCGACGCGCTGGGCAGGATCGGCATCGAGAGCCTCTTGCTTAACCATCTCGTTAAGCGTTCCAACCGCAATTGGACCAACTGGAGTCGCTTCCTGAATCACCGCGCCATGCCGCTTGGCGTGTTCGCGAGCCTGCACCGAAACGCTGGTTGTGTAGATCACAAGGCGCGCTCCGCAGTGATCCCTGATCTCATCGAGTTCGCGAGCCGAGAGCCGCGCGTTGACCAGCACCGGCCACGAATCAATCGCTGCCAAGGCCAGCAAAATCGCGACGAATGCCCGGCAGTTCTCGCACACCACCATCACACGATCGCCGGGACGCACACCCAACTCAAGAAGCCAGCGCTGCGTATCGGAAACCACCGAAGCGAGCTGACCGTACGTCCACGCTCCCGATGTTTCCACAAGAGCAGGTTGGTCCGGCAAGGTCTCGAACCATGGCATGATCACGTCGCACAGACGCTGCGGAAGATTCGCCAGCAGCTGATCGATGTTCTTGTTCAGTGTGTCTGAAATAGTATCTGGCATGGTTAGGCCGCCACCGTATGACGGCTCCACGGTACGGACTTCGGTTGGGATGATTTTACAGGCAGCAGGGATGCGCCGGAGGCGGACAGTATCGCAGGGAGCAACTACTTCGGACTGGTTTCTCGCTTGAGAATTCGAGGCAATGCGATTTGCTTTTGCTGGACATTTTCATTGGCGGCGACCACGGCGGAGGATTTCGAGCTGTCCGCCTTTTTCGACCCGATATAGCGCAGCCAATTGCCATAAATGGCGGTGGCAGATGACTGCCATGGCGTCCGCAATGTCCTCATAAGAGCAGCGTCAGGAAAGCTTTCCATGAGTTCTTCTCGATCTTCAGAAGAATGATCTTCAGAGGAATGATCGCCAGCGGAATGGGAAAATACCAGATCGCGAAACTCCGTAGCCAGTTTCGCTCCTACATCGTCGAAGTAGCCTTTCGGCATCGTCGGATAAGTCTCGCGTTCTTTCCTCAGAAACCTCTTAATATCTCGGCGGTATTCTTTCAGCAACGTCTCGGCACCATATTCCGGATGCCCCTGAAAATGTACGAACAGGCTCTTCCTTTTCTTCTTAATGAACGTATCCGCTCCACCTTCGGCCGATTGCGTCAGCACGGTGTAACCCGCAGCCGCCAAGGCCTCCGCCTGTACTTCGTTCCAACGGGAATGTGGAAATCGTATCTGTTCCCCGGCACCGTTTGTTAAAACATGGTCGCTAGAGTTGTCGAACGCGAATACCCCAAACTGCTTGTCACTCAGTGGATGCCGGTTGATACCGTCGCTGTGCAGAACGCCGGCGTGCGCCGCCAGGCATGACAGGATCGTTGAAGCGGTATTGCTTTCCGCCCAATCCAAAACGTTCGCCAGCGCAGGCCAGTAAGGCTCATTCCGCATGTTGGGTTGTTTCGGCTCGGTTCCAGTCATGATCATGCCGTCAAACTGCTGGCCGAACAATTCGTCCGTAGGAAGATAAAAGTTACTCAGATGTTGCTGGGCCCGTTCGCCCCTGGGAACTCCAGGCAACGAGTACAGCGCAATCTTGATAGGAATTTCGCCGCTTGCGGATTCAAGCAATTCGAAGAACTGTATTTCGGTGTCTTCCAGCGCAGCATCAGGCATGTTGTTGATGAAGGCAATGCTGACGCGCTGCGAGCTTTTGCGATCGCTTTCGGGCGATCCCGAGAGATGCTGGTTTCTCTCGGCCCAACGAGTTGGAACGCGGCCACCTTCAATAATCAAAGGCATAACATTGCCCTACTTAACAGTACTTGCCGCAATCCCGCTGTTGTCAGCCACTCTGGCCTTGTCCAGCGCTTGACCCAAATCTTCAAGGATGTCGTCGATATGCTCGATCCCCACGCTCAGGCGAATCATCTCCGGAGTAACTCCCACCTTCGCCTGTTCTTCCGGCGTTAACTGCCGATGCGTGGTCGATGCCGGATGGCACGAGAGAGACTTGGCGTCTCCCATGTTCACCATCCGCTTGAACAGGTTGAAAGCGTTAAAGCATTTCCGCCCACCCTCGTACCCGCCCTTCACGCCGAAAGTCAACAGAGAGCAGAAGTTGTTCCCCAAATATCGGTGAGCCATCGGATACAGCGGATTGTCCGGAAAGCCCACGTAGTTCACCCATTCGACCATGGGATGCGCGCGCAAAAATTCCGCGACCTTGCGGGCGTTCTCGACGTGGCGCTCAACCCGCAGGGCCATCGTCTGAATCCCCTGTAAAAACAAAAAGCCGTTAAACGGGGATAGCGTCGCCCCGGTATTTCTTTGGCACACGGTGCGGCATCGCGCAACATACGCCGCGTCCCCGAAGTGGTCAACGTAAACCACTCCGTGGTAAGCGATCTCCGGCCGGTTGAACATGTAGAACTTTTCTGGATATTTTCGCCACGGAAACTTCCCGCCATCGATAATCATTCCACCCAGGCTGGTACCACCGCCGCCGATGAACTTCGTCATGGAGTGCACGACGATATCGGCGCCATACTCGATAGGCCGCAAGAGAATCGGCGTGGCCACCGTGTTATCCACCACCAGCGGCACTCCGTGCTTATGCGCCACCCGCGCTAACCCTTCGATATCCGCGACGTTTCCCGCCGGATTGCCCACGCTCTCGCAATAAACGGCGCGCGTATTTTCGTCGATCAACTTCTCGACGTCTTCCGGATGATCGGTTGCCGCAAACCGCCCCTCAATTCCCCGCTTCGGAAAAATATGAGCAAGCAACGTGTAAGTCGCCCCATACAACTGCGGTAGCGAGACAATGTTATTCCCGGTTTCGGCGATGTTGATGAGAGAGTACTCAATCGCCGCCATGCCAGAGCTGACGCTGAGCCCGTCGACTCCGCCCTCAAGCGCGGCCACGCGCTTTTCGAGAACCGTGTTTGTGGGGTTTCCGATTCGGGTATAGATATTGCCTTCGACTTCCAGATTAAATAGAGCTGCGCCATGCTCCGCGCTGTCAAACTCGAACGCTACAGTCTGATAGATGGGGACGGCCACGGCTTTGGTCGTGGGATCGCCGTCGTATCCGGCGTGAATTGCGATGGTTTCCCGCTTCATGCGTCCATCATACTTTCCAGGCGACTAACCGTCCTCATTTCGCGCTGGTCGCCACGCTTCGAACTGGGACCGATGCGGGACTCTGTGCCCGCGCTTTTACCACGGCCTCAGTTATGCGGCGCGCGGCGAATCCCGCTCCGAAAGCGAACCGCATTACCGGACCGAAACTGCTGGCGGCGGCAAGCCCCGCGAAATAAATGCCAGGGACTGACGACTGCAGATTCGACGAGAGCACAGGCGTGCCCTTAACCACATTAATCTGCGAGCGAATTTCACGATCCAGGAAATTCAATCTTTCTAAATCAACTTTGTATCCAGTGGCCGCAATAATGTGCTCCGTCACAACTTCGCGCTCCGAACCATCGGCGGCGCGCAGATGTAAGTGGACTTTCCCGTCTTGAACCTCGGCGCGCTCGGCCGTGTGCCCAAGTAAGCAATTCACTCGCGCCATCTTATCCTTGACGAACCAGCCTGCCGAGGGGCCAAGCGTTGTTTCGACCATTTCCAGACGAAAGCTCTCCGGCAAATAGTGAAATAGCATCGGCGCATCGGAAAAGAAGCGCGATCGGAGTCCCGGACCCAGCCCGGATTGCGGATGTCGAACCTGTTGCCATAGCGAACGCGGCTTGCCGGTCGGGGTGCTGTGAAACTTCAATACCGGCCGGCGAGCAACCAACTTAACCTCGGCACCCACTTCGTGCAGCAAAGCCGCCATGTCAATAGCCGACGATCCGCCCCCGATCACAACCACGTTCCGTCCTTTGAAAACTGCTGGGTTAGGCTGCCGGAAGCTATGAGTAAGGAATTCTTGCGGCAGATGCGCGAGTTTTGTTGGGACGTATTCAAAGTGGGTGATGCCGACTGCCAACACCACGCGGTGCGCGGTTACGGTTTCGCCGTTGTCGAGTTGGACGCGAAATCCCTCCGTAGCGCGCTCGATGTTCACTACCTGCTTATCTTCCAGTTCGGGAACCAGTCGTTCACGAAACTCCAGTCCGTAAGCGCCAAACGTCTCGAGATTGACCGGAACTCCAGTATCTGAATACTTGACTCCCCGCTCGGCGCAGAACTTACCCAGCGTAAAGGCCTCTTCCGGGTCGTAGATATTCGACGCAAAGCCATCGGATTTCAACATCATGCCTTTGGGCATGTGATTCAACCAACTGTCCATCGGACGGCCAAAGACGCGGAACGGAATGCCACGATGGCGGAAGTGGGCAGCGATGGAAAGTCCGTAAGGACCGGCGCCGATAATCGCAGTTTCTGTCATATCTTTCGCGATAAATCCCTTTTCGTATTTTGAACGCGTTAGGAGCAAAAAACGGCCAAAGCGCGCAGCCGCAAATGAGGGGGGACTCGATTGATGATATCACCTGCGCTAGGGCTATGATCTGGCACGGCTGGTCAAGACCGTCCGTAACCGCCCTATAATGAATGGCATGGGCCGCATCTGACAAAACGATCCTTTTCAGGACCGCCGATCCAGCAGACACACCCCGGTCCAGGGAAAATTTCCCGGATTGCCCTTCGGTCCCGGCAACAAATCAAGCAACTCGACGGGAGCGCGGTTGAATTGTGCCGCAGTTTTTAACATTCCCTGGACATCCTTGGCTGCCCAACCGTATGGGACGAAGAAGTCCACACCTTCGGAAGGACCAAATTTGAAAGCGGCTCCAGCCTCGCTGAGTTGCTTTCCCGTCGTCCGTTGCATCAATCGGAGTTGGCCGGGAGATGCGAGATCGATAATCCAGCTCTTGAAGTGCTCTTCGGCGGCCAGATCCTTAGCGAGTGCGGCAACATCTTCAGGCGTGAAATAGATGAGCAGTCCCTCGCTGGCTACGACGACTTTTGTTGCCTTGTCGTTGAGTTGTGAGAAAAGCTGGCGGCGCTCCGCGACTTCCGACAAGTCGAGCGACACTCGCTCCAGCCGGCATCGAGGTATCTCGCTGGCAAGAATATCTTCCTTGTAAGCGACAATCTCGGGGAAATCCACTTCAACCCATTGCAGAGTGGTCGGTAGATCCATCCGATAGGGCCGAGCGTCGAGCCCGGCGGCAAGATTAACCACCATGTCCGCGCCTTCCGCGATTGCACGAGCAATAAACTGATCGAAAAGGTAAGTACGCGCGACCCACGCCCACTCGTGCTTGTTGCCGGCAGCGAGCGTGTTCGCGATATGGAAACCGTGTTCTCCAGCCAGCCGCTCGGCGTAAGGATCGCGAAACAAAGCGTCGGGACGCTGGGTTTCGAGCGCGCGAAAATATGCGACCCAGCGAGCGGTATCGGACACGCCACGAACCGTGAGATTTTGCTCAGTCATTGCCCTTGCTCCGGAATGGGCGAATCATAATTGTGGACGAGCCGCGGCTGGATAAATAGGCCCATAACATCGTCCCGAAGCTAGTTCCGAGAGTATTGGTGATGATGTCGGTCATACCTGAATCCCGTGTCGGTAGAAAGGCCTGTGACACCTCGATCGTCAGGCTAACAGCAAAACCCAGAATAACGGTGATCCAGGTCGCGTGCTTGATCTTCAGAGCCGTCGCGAAGTACGCGCAAAAGAAGAATCCCAGTGGAATGAACCCGGCGACATTGACCGCGACATCCTTCCAGTAATGCCAGCCATTCTGGTACTCATCCCATGGCCGTTCCAGAAATATTTTATCGACGGCAAAGAAGCGCTCGGGAATAAGAAGGCTGGTGCCTGAATCCACTTGGTTGTGAACGACACTTCCCTGCCCTTCGCTGAAAAGATAGCGGCCAACCACGCCATCGTTGCCAACCGGAGTTGGCTGACCGCCTATCATCCAGTCTGAAAAGTTTTGTGATACTTGACTCGTCGACAGATCGTGATCGTAGATGGCGAGTCCTTTCACCTGTCCAGACCAGTTAAACGTCGCGGACGAATTGCTGCCGATTACCAACTGACCGGTCAGATCCTGACCTGTGACGATAAAGTTTGGAACTCGCTTGAGCAACTTCGCATCCGCATAGACGGAAGCGCCTGTTTCAGCAAAACTCAGCGTAACCATGACTGGCTTGAGACCGCGAAAAACATCGGGAACATAGATTCGGCTGCCCCTTGCTGACTTCCCTCGGCTAGCTCCTTCTAACACTAAGCCGCCCCGCCATTGCCCTAATGAAAAAGACGCGGTTTCGCTGGTCGGTGAATAAAAAGAGAGAATGGTGCCGGCAGAGTCGAGCCGTTTCGGCTGCAACCAAATTTCGAGGCTGCAAGATTTTTCAGCGCGCAACCCACTTGCTTTGATGAGATCGGCACTAACAATACTGCCGTGCTTGCCGAACAAAACCCCGTTTCCCTCAGGCAGCCAACTGACTTCGTTTTTGGGAGCGTGGAAGGGCCACAGTCCCGCAACCAGGATTCCCCCTAGAACGCAGACGCAAATTGCCAGCAAAAGTATTGATTGGATCTTGAATTTATCGTCCGGCAAGAATTTCACTTACAGATTCTCACGCTAGGTCGCACTATAGTTCGCACTGAAGATCGAAGAGGAAGCCATTTCCGGACAATCAAAAACCCCGCTTAATCGCCAAATACGGGATGAGGGCCACTTCGGCCAAGCCAGGGAGGGGATCTTTCGAGCTGAACACCGCTTCCACATTGCAGTTTCTTATCGAACTGAGATAGCTCTGCCAGGTAGTCTCGCCGCCGAGAATAGCCAGCATGGCCGCTGGAATATCAGTAGTCGTCCGGACCCAGGATATTCCGGGACGACCTTTACTTACCGCGACCGGCAAACCAACCTGATCCCGGTAAAGCATGTAACTGAAGTCGACGCCAGCCCCGGCCCCCAGACTGTGATAGCCCCACGTCCTGGCATTGACATCAAGGAGCTTGTACTGCGAATCACGCGCATCCAGTTTATATTCCAGTTCGACCAGGCCATAGTAATCTATCGCACGCAAAAAGCGTTCGGATAACTCCTCCAGAACCGGCACGTCCACCGTCTCGACAAAGGTACTGGCTCGTCCGAACTCCAGCGGATGTTGCCGCCTGCGCCGCACCACCATCTTCCCCACCGCTTCTCCGCCGCGAAAGAATGCGCAATAGGAGAATTGCTGGGTGCCGCCGCCGGGAATCAACTCCTGCACCATGATCTGGCCATCGCCGGCGAGCGCAGACGCTTTTTGATACAACGTTCTTAACTCAGAGTGACTGTTTGCACGCCATGCTTTGGCTTTGGTGGCATAGAAAAAATTCTCCTTGATTGCAGGCTTGAGCGCGAATGGCGGTTTGCAGGCATCTAGTTCAGCTAGCTGTTCAATCGCCGCGGGATAGTGTGTCACCGGGGTCGGAATCCCAAGTTCCTTCGCCATCCGATACGTGTTCCTTTTGTCCCAAGCCCACTTCACGGTTTCCCAATCGGGTGTAGGAACTCGGAATACCTGGCTAAGCTCTTGCCGATGGTGCGATATGGCCGCAACGATCTCTTCCCGCGTCGGGTAAAGAACCCAGCCATCCAGTCCAAGACGCTTCCCAATCTTGAAGAGGTTATCTACGACACTACGCTGATCGCGTAAGCTCGCCACGCTAACAAATGATCCGCAATATCGCGAGTATCGGGAAATTGAATGCTCATCGTCCACCACGCAGACAGGAATCCCCTGCTGGCCGAGGCTGCGAACGATGCCTAACCCCTGATAATCACCGCCGATCACAACCGCCCCGGCAATGTTCCGCCCTGAGCCCACGAGGACGGGCTCTGTGGCGGCCTGGGCTAAGGTGGTGTCAGTTGTTTCCATTGTTTCGGGCGCTTCCGTCCCGAGTGATCGAGCGGGCCAATTCCTGTGAGGCGAACTCCGCTCCCGAAACAAAACCAAGCAGCGGCCCGAAACTCCACGCGGCTGGTTTGCCGAGAAAATGCAATCCCGGGATCGAAGACTCCAACCCCCGATTGAGGATGGGAAAACCAGTCACTGTGTCCAATTGTTTCAGCAATGACGGCGACAGGAACGGATAACGCGAAACGTCGACTCGGAATCCCGTTGCGAGAAGCACATGATCGGCGAGACGCTCCATCCCGTCGTCTAGCCGAAGACGAAGCTGGCTGCCTGCTACAGCCGCAGAGACCACCTTGCGCCCCAATGTGATCGGCACTCCGGCAATTCGCGACTGAAGCCAGCTCGCACCCGCTGGTCGGATTGCGCGGTAAGCCGTGCGATCCTGGAAACTCCGGGGAAAACGCTTAAACAAATGCGGCATAGCTACCAAACGGCTTATCCCTGCTGGACCTACATCCCGCGTCGAATACATCATTTTCGAAATCGCGCCCAGATGATGCAGTCTCGGATGCAGTCCGACCCAGTTGAGAGTTCGCGCGCGCGCAATCACCTCCACCTCGATGCCAGCCTCTTGCAACAGTGCCGCGGATTCCAGCGCACTCTGCCCGGCGCCGATGACAACCACCCGCTGCCCCTTAAACACCCTCAGATCGCTGTGCTCGCTGGTATGCGAAGCCAGGGTGGATGGAATGCCTGTGAACTCTGCCGGCCGAGTGGAAAAGGCGCTGATTCCGGCAGCGATCACCACCCGCCGCGATCTGAATTCCGCTCCATCCGCCATAACCAACTTAAATCCGCGCCTATCGAAGTCCACGCTAAGAACCTGTCGCGTATCGAGATCTGGCACAGCGTGCGACTGATACCAACGTCCGTAATCAACAAAGCGATCCAGCGGAATTGGCTTAGATATGTGGTTGTTGCTCTGGCTGCAGTACACATCCAGCGTCAGCTCTTGCTTGGGATCGGCAATATGCGAGGCGCCCCAATTTGACCGCAAGCACATGCCTACCGGCATCTGCTTCTGCCAAAATGCCATCGGATCGCCAAAGACGCGGGTTTCCAATCCCGCCGCCCGCAGGTACGCTGCAGCAGAAAGTCCATACGGACCCGCCCCCACGATCGCTACATGGCAATCTTGTGATTTCACTGTCACGTTCTTGGTCTTACGGATCTTGTCGTCTCTGACAGGTTAGACTTTCTTCAGAAATAACGGACGCGAGATTGTCAATCTCAGAGTTACCGTGGTGCGCTTGCAGACGGCGGATTCTGCAAGGTGAAGACGAGCTTTCCATCCTTTTCACTGGCATAGGCGACGCGGGCGCGCTCGCTTCCTGCTCCTTCAACTCGCCACCCGTCTCCATCGCTCACCAATTCCATCTTCAAGCGTTGTCTCCACCATCGGTCGATGTCGCCGGGCGCTGCCACCCATAGGTTCTTCGAAGCACGAAGCGAGTCCAGATGCACCAGAAGTTGCTGATAAATGCGGTTTTCACGCTCTTTCATGATGTAATCCGGATGCACAATAAAACTGATCAGTCCGTTCTGCTCCAGGATCAGATCGATCTCCCTCTTCCAGAGGTCAATTGAGAAACTTCGGAGGTAGTTAAAAAGCGAATAATCCTGCGTGGTGGTAAGTGGTAATTCAAGTATCTTGCCAACGAAGTAGGGCATTACCGTGCAGCATCCGCCGCGCTGCGGCTCCAGATGCCCTGAGCTGGGAACCGACATGTCATAGGAAAAATTGAGATCTGAGTACCATTCCTGCCTGCGATACAAGATAGCCGACCGGAAGCCGGATGCTCCAAAACGTTTGCCGTACTCATTGATTTTCACAGCCCGCCGCGCAAACTCCTCGCGATCGTTGTACAGGCGGCCATCGTGATTCAAATCCTGAACATTGATTTCGAATCCACCGTCGCGAATCGAATCCAGATATTTCTCGCTTACCTCATAACGATCCTCAGGGACGATCTGAAACGAGGCCGGCATCTTGAAACGCTGGTTGAGGCCCATTAGCGATTCGCAGAAGTCCCTGCCCGCATCGGTTTCCACGTCATGAGTCATGCAGACCCCACTGCTCGCGCCATCCGGCCAGAACCAGACAAACGGAATCTTTCCCAATTTCTGGGTGCGCAGCAACAGCTGCATCGATCCGCGCAAAAAGCTGTCCACCGTATGATCCACCGGCCAGTTCGGAAACGCGATCTTGCTCCAATCGCCCAAATACGCGCGCTGCAAATGGCGGCGGAACGCAACCGGCAAAAAAGGTCGCACCGCATAATACAATCGCGCGACGATACCGTTCTCCGAGCTGCCGTATTGGGCGTTTCGGGTGTAGCGTTCCAGACGGAGATTCTCCACGACATCTTCCAGATCAAAAGGCAAAGATACGGACCCGGACGTACAATCCACGTCATCCCAGGCATCGCGAAGCGGGCCTCGGGGAGAGTCAGACGTTGCGTGACCGGAATATTTCCCGTACCCGACAGCTCCGCTCCCGAAGCGAAAAAATCCTGGGTCCGTGGAAAGGCCGTCTTTCGCAGACAAGCGGACGTAGCGCTCAGGACACCGAAAATATCCAAGAAACGTTCGGTTCATGGCGTAAGAGAGTTCGACCCTCCTGGATAATTTTTGCGAGGTCCCCATTGGTTCATTCCATTAAAGCAACGACATTCACTCATCCAATGTGTCGGTATAGCAAATTCCCTACTGCGGTAAGCGCCCGGTCCGGCACCGCTTTGACAATCTGCTCAACCATTCCTTGCTTCAGCCAGCTGTGGTCAGATCGCGGACGATTTGGATAACGCCAATAGCTGAGATCGGAGCGAACGCCGCCCCATCGCTCTTTGAAGGCAATTAGACCGCTGTTGGTGGTGTCGCTACGCCCCAGGTCAAGTGTCTCATAACCCGCAGACTTAGCTTGTTGGATTGTAGTCCAGAAACATAGCGCCATCCCGCCAAGGGCGTGCATTCTGGCGTCGCTGCAGCCATATTTGTAGGTCACCGTCGAACTGTGATTCAGAGTCAGAATACTAGCGATCGGCATCGAGTCCTTGGATGCAACCCGGATCTTAAGGTTGGCGCCGAGATTCGCTACCACGCTGCGAAACCATTTTATCGGCTGTGGAGGCAGGTTTTGCCGCCTCCGCGTCATGATCACCAGCTTGTAAAACTGCTCCAGAAGCAGCTCCGAGTTTCCTTCCGCATACGTCAAGGATTCGCGCTCTGCGCGCCGGATCTTTCGCTGCACAGAGGAATGTAAAGTTTTGAAAATGTTTTCCAGACTGGGCCGCAGATCTACCAAGTGCCAGAAAAATTGATTACTACGGCCTAGCATCGTAGACGCGCCTGGCTCGAAGCGGACGGGCCGAATCTCGACATAGCCCCATTGCCCGTCATCTACGCTCGCACGTATGCGCAATAGCAGATCGTCAAGCTCAGCGGAATTCTCAACCAATGGATCGCAGTGATCCGAGAAAGGGAGAGACACTAATCGGCGCCCAGTAAGCCAGCTCTTTACTTTGCAGAACACAATGCCCGACGTGAGATTGGCGGAAGGCTCGCAAGTCGTGTAGACCACGGGCTCGTACCCATACGAGGATTGCAACGCGCTTAACCACTCCCGGCTATGGAAAACGGAGGAGGCAGGATGCACGTTGGTTAGCTCCCACCAACGCTTGTCTCGTAACGGATCAAGTACAAACAGAGTCTTCGAATTCACTTGCAGAAAATCCCAATGGCGCTTCTGATGACGATATTTCCTAAGTTCCGGACTTTGCCGAGAGTGCCCGCCCATTCTGAGGGCTTGCAACCGAATCATAAGCTGCTAATAAATTCGGAATGGAGTGTTGCCACGCCAGCGTGGTTTCGATCCGTCGCCTGCCAATGTCTCCCATCGAGGTCCGCACGGCTTTGTTGTCCATTAAGAAAGCAATTTTGGCGGCAAGTTCCTGATAATCGTTGGGGGATGCGTAGGAGGCAGCGCCTTCAGCGCTGAAACGGCTCTCCGGAAGATCAAAAGCCACGATCGGTTTTCCGGCAACCATGTACTCCATGATCTTCACAAACGTGGACTGGTCATTGTAACGATTCGACGGCTCTGGAGCTACACAGATATCGGCAGTCGATAAATAGCGAAAATAGGCGTCCGCGTCGTTCACCCAACCGACAAACCATATTTTTTCATCGATACCCAGCACGCGCACGAGCGCCTTAATCTCCGGCAAGGCATCGCCATCTCCTACAATGATGCACAAAAAATCTTCCCGGCCCAAGTCGCGACGCAGGCTGTTCAGTGCACGGCACAGATGATCGAGCCCATCCTGATAGCCAGTAATCCCGGCAAAAGCAATGATGTTTGGAGACTTACTTCGAAGCTCTTCATCAATTCGCGGACTTTGAAGCCGCTCCAAGTCGGGGCCGTTCCGTACCACCGTAACCTTGTTCTCCGCTTGCTGGCCCCGGCTCGTAGCAACATGCCGGTACGATTCGTTGGCGACGATAATGTGATCCGCCAGTTGGTAGGAAAGCAATTCTAACCGGCGCTGAATTTTCAGGAGCAGCGCATTGGTCTGAGAAAATCTCGCGCTGTAAAGTTCCGGACTTAAATCATGCTGATCGAAAATGATCCGCTTCCCCATGATTTTGTAAATAGCGGTGATCGGCACGATGCAGTCAGGCGGATTCGCCACGTGAATGATGTCAAACCCCTTGGTCAGCCACACATACGCAGTGAGGATCGCAATCGCAAACGAGGCATACGCGTATTCCAGAAGATAGCCGAAGGTTCCGTGGAAGAAAGACACATGAGGATACCCATAGATTGCCACGCCCTCACTATCGAAATGGCGCGGCCATTTCCCTAACTCTGGACTGATGACCGATACCACATATCCATTCACCGTAAGCGCCTTGGCCTCTTTGCTGACGCGAGCGTCGCGCAGATAGCTGCAGTTCTCGAGGATCATGAGAACGTGGTTGCGTTTCCGAGGCATGAGTTGCGCCGAATCCTTTATGACCCTGGAGTACTGCAAATCCCGATGATGCGAGCCTGAGGGCGGCTCAAAATTACAGAAGAACGTTCGTCGGCGCCACGCGGAAAGCAACGAGCGCTGTTGGAGTGGATCGACAACTCAGGCGGGCGATTCAGAGGACTGATTCAAATGTCGTGGATGACAAAATCGGGGGATTGCATGAAACGCGGCACCCCATGCGCTGCCAGGAAACACTTTCTGGCCTGTGCGATGAGGTGCCGCGATCCATCTCGTTTGCCGAACAGTTTCAATTTAATGAACAACAGCCTTAAGACCCGCTGGCGGCGTGAGCCCATTGTTCGCGTAGCAATTGTTCGCATCGAAGTTCATGATGCCACTGGTAAATGACCCGCTCGCATAGCAGGTTTGCGCGGGGATGCTGTAAGAGTGTCCACCGGGACCGGTTCCGCCGCTGACATCAGGGCCGATCGCGGGCCACGGGACGCTGCTCCACCAAGCCGGCTGGCCTGAGAGATAGAAAGAGTTGGGCAAATTGTGCCCAGCCGGAACAGCATTCGTATACGGGCTGGTATTGCTCGGGACTTCGGAGGCGTTCCATTGGGCTGAGCCGTTAACTACATCGTAATTACCCCAACGCAGCAACGTACTGATCACCAGCGCATCCTGCGGGACGGGCGAAAGGTTCGAGCATTCGGAACTGGACCATCCCAGATTGTAGATACTTGTGTCACACGCATTTGCTTTCGCGGGCGCGCTGCTTTGGTACAGATTGTGGTAGCCGGCGGTCCCCAGCACATTCCCAATCAAATTGTCATAGCGACTGTAAGATTGAAGAATAATTGGAACCGTCTGCTGCTGTTCGCCGGGAGCCAGGCCGCTGTACTGATTACGGAACACCGTCGAGAAATCATGGGTTCCATGAATCGCGTCCTCAATGAAGCCCGTACCTTGATTGCCCTCGATCAGGTTCATCCCAACACCGGCGTCATGAGCCCACGTAGGCCCAGGCATCTGCCAGGTCTGATTCATGTAGTAGTTGTTGATGTCGTAGTTGTAGGCAAACACCGAACCCGAAGTATTGCCTACAAGTATCGGCGTAGTGACGGATTGGAAAATATTATTTTCCACCAGCAGATCGCCGGATTGCCACGGCTCAACTCCGTAGCTAAGGTTCTGGGCATTCAGCGTTCCATAGAAATAACTATCTCGTACAACTGACTCCGCGGAATACTGAAACCAGACATGGTTTCGATTGCCGCGAATCGATCGCACATTCTTCATCCAGCATTGGTAAGCATTAAAGAAAACAGTTCCGCTGACTTCGTTGCTATTGCTGTGATTGACCGTCAGGTTCTCTAAACCAGAACTGCTGATGGCTGCCGTGGCCCAAAACGCTCCCGGATTTTGCGCGCTCCGCCAATTGGGCATATAAAGACCCGGGGAAATAGTTACGGTGTTGCCCGTGATACCAGTAACCACTTTGTACTCTTGCTGGTTGCGATCTACGTTTTCACCATTGGCGCAGCCGGAAACAGTATTTCCATTATTGCAATTCCTGCCCGGCGAACCGCCCTCGCTCGAGCAAGCAGTGGTGTCGCAAACGAATACTTGCCCAGTATCCGAGCCATCATTATCCTGGTCGAGAATTAGCAACTGGCCTACTGACAATCCTGCGGTCGAACTGAGCGTAATTTGAGTCGCTCCCTGAGCATAACCAGACGTCCACGATGCGGTATGTTGCGGACCTCCATTCCAGTTGAAGCTGCCCTCAATGCAGACATCCGCGATGGGCCCCCCGCAACCACTACCGGCGCTAAACACCAGAAGAGTGCTAGTCGGTCCGGCGCCGCGAAGGGTGACGCCACTGTGGCCGGCAAAGTCGATCCCCGAGGACAAGTTGTACGTTCCAGCATTCAGGAAAACCACTTGACCGTTGGGACAAGACGCAATTGCAGAATTGATCTGACCTGCCGTCGCGCCCGGGTTCAGAGTCGTGCAGACGGTTGTGCGGTTCGGGACGCCTCCCGGTATGCCCGGCTGCCAGGCTATCGCGCGGCTCGGATCGATAATTCCGGTCCAGGATTGACCATTCGCGAAAGCGGAGAAAAACAGAAACGTTGCGATCAGGGGGAAGATAACTTTATTTCGCATTATGCCTCGTTGACGCTCCAACGAATGCCAACCGGGCGGCCACCTGCGTCTTGACGTACTCAATATCGCTGGCGGTCCACCGTCGGAGCGCAGGCCATGCCTTCAAGAACTTCACGGCTGGCCCCGGGGGGATGGGTCTGAAGCGTCCTACAAGCAGCCTATATGATGGATGGGACGTGCTCAAGACACGGAAGTGCATTTGTACAAGCCTCGGAGGTGCCTGTAGGGCTATGACCCTAAGAGGCCTAGCCACTTTCGACTACCCACTTTTTCATGCAGGTTCTGTGGCTACGCCGAGCCTATTTTGCGCCCGGAATCTCACAGGAATTCTGAATGGTACTGTATGTCCTTTAGATCGGTTCGCCTTCCGAAGGACCACAGAATCCACCCCAGTTCGTAGCTCCGGCATTCCAGCCGGAGTTCCAGTTTAGAGGGATCAATCAACGACCCGGAACGCCCGGTGACGGCATTTACCGCCGCCCGAATTGCCCGCTTCCGCCGGTCTTCGAGTTCGCCCTTCCTGACCTGGGACCGACAAATCATTCCTTGCTCTTTCCAGAGCATGGACCGGCTCATCTGGTTCCGTCCAAGAATCCACTCAAACCCCCTGCGTAGCGCCGCCGTCGCGCCCGCCACCTCGTGCCGCTCGGCGCATTCGAGGAAAGCTGGCGCCATGCCCTCCTGATGGACCGCGTACACCTCATAGAAATCCACCACCCGCCCCCCAGGCGTAAAGAAAAACCACGGCCACTCTCCCTGTGGACCTTGTAGTTCGATCAACTTCCTCGTCGCGGACTTGGCGATGTCCAATGCATGCTGGTTCCCACTCCACTCCGCGTAGAGGTAAGACGCTAGCGTGAGATAAGTGTTCGTCGCAAACGAAGAGAAGTTGCGGCGAAATCCTCTCGCCGTGTCAAAGAAGAGTCCGCTGGAGCAACGGTAGCGCTTATCGAGGAAGGCAAATAATTCGTCCGCGATCGTACCCAAGTCCCTTCGTCCACACAGACGCGCCTGCTCCACACATCCGATCAGAATCATGCCCAGATCTTGCGCCCGGAATGTCGGCCACTGGCTGCGGTCCTGGATAAACTTCTCGATTCTCTGCAACGTGGCGGAAGGTATTTCCATTTGCAGTTCAGCCGCCGCCCACAAAGCCATGCCATACGCATATTTTGGGGAGTTCAGTTCCGTCATTAAAATCACATTCTTCCGAAAAATCTCCGGAAGATTGAAATCATGGCTGACCGACAGGTGCGCCATCCTGGCAAAACCCAAAAGCACATTCAGGGTGTAGAAAACATCACTTTCCGGAAGGGATTCATTAGGCTGAGCACGTCCGTCAAGGTGGTAGATGTGCGACCAGCGGCCGTGCTCAGGCATCCAGCAACTGCGAAGTCCTCGAAGGGTATATTGCAATAGCGCTGGTAAAACTCCTCAATAACGGAGACACTTCGCTTATCCGCACACTTTCGACACTCGATCTTGCAGTTGGGGCGATGAATATTTTACGGTCGAGTGACGCTCCATAACCTCCTAGGCCTTCCAAGAATCTATTCTTCAGCCTTGCCTTGAGAGTCTTCTGGCGAAGTTCCATTCCAGTGTGTGCGTAGTAATCGGGCCCATAAAATTCGCCGATGAGTTCGGGTGTTGGACGAGGATTCAAGTAGACCAGCCCACAAACGAGGCATTTGACCAACTTCATCGGCCGCTTCACCTTGGTACGCTGCTCTTCTAAATTGATTCTAATCATCGAACAGTTCCCGTCCGCAACATTCTAGGAATTTGCTACCATGCCTTGTCCTCCTGGCGGCTCAGTCGTTCAGGGGTCCGGGGAGGACTAACGATCATCGTTTTTTTTCCATCATCTTGCATGTCGGGACCAAATCCTTTCAGGTGCGTTCCGGTGACAAGTACTTCGAAGATTTGATCCGAAGATTCGAGTCTCGAATAAAGGATTGATCACGAGTCTGATACGTACAGCGTGTTGCCGTGGAGGGCCGCATTACGGATTCCGGCATCCACCTCTCCTGCCATCGTCAGGTAAAGACTCGTCCCCTTGAATCTCCACTCTCGCAAAGATCCCGGAGCAACCATATCCCGCAATCGCTCCAGCTTTAAAGTTGCCCGCCGCGACAACGGAGGGGACATTTCATAGGGAATCACAGAGCCCGTTTTATCCACTAAATCAACTCGCACCGGTTGCTCCGGCTCCCGATGAATCGGGAACTCATCGCCTAATATCTCCTCCATGGCGTGCACCTGAGTCAGAGACCGGTAATACTCAGTGCCGATGCCAAGAATGGCCGTCTTATGCCGGCCCATCACTCCAAACGGCGACATCTCGCCGCAAGCCCATGGACTCAGCTGATGCGTCGCCACGAGCTGAGCAGCCAATGGTCCCAGAGCACAGACGCTGTGAGTGGGATGAAGGCTCCGCACCACCCCCGGCCAGCGCCGGAACAATTCTGTGACCAGCCCCATCTGCGATGGCGTTTTTCGCACATCGAAGCGCGGATTCTTCCGGTAATACTCGCGATTGTAGAGTTGGGCGGAGCCCAGATAAAACGCTGGCATCGCCAGCGTCCGATCGGGCCCAGCCAGTTTCAGCAGCAGCCGCAGCAACTCCGATGCCGACCCCTTGTACATGGGCTGCATATCCGAAATCGAGCTGTGCACCATCAATATCTCGAAATCTTGCGGCAGATGAGCCCGAAGCTCAGCCTCTAGCTTTTCCGTATCGTAGGTGCCGTGCCATGACTCCAGAACCGGCGCAAGTTTCGAGCGGACATGCCAAACTCTTCCCTTCAATGCCTGCCGGAAGCGCAGCGAGGTCAGCCGGCGAAGCAGGTGATAGGAGTTTTCTTTGATTCGCATGAGCCTGCGGATTCAATCGAACGGTCGTGGTTGGACGTGTTAGTCAGCGTACCGCGCTTCTTGCGGTCAAGAGGTTCAGGAATTTAGCAAATGAGTCCATCTTCTCGATTTCTTCCGGTTCCAGTTGGATATCGAACTCTTCCTCCACCGCTGCGGCCAGGGTTATGGTGGTAACGGAATCCCATGCCGCCATGGTCGAGGAGCTGGCAACTGCAATTTGTGCCGGGGTAAGGTCCGGGAAAACCGCTTGGAAACAACGTTCCAGCCGCTCTTGTGTGTCAGGCATTTGTGCACTCCATCTCATGAAATAAGGCAGGACATCTGCGCTCGAAATCCTCACGCCGAAGCGTCCGAAGGTCTGGCGCTACCGATGCCAGGAAATCTTGTATAGGACCGTTACGATCGGTGCGTACGAAACGAAATTCCACCATGTCCCATTGCCCGAACAACCACTTCAGACACTGATGCTCGATGCGCCGCGAAAACGCCCTGCAGCTCATGACCCAAACGTCCACTTCGAAGGTTGAACCGCGTTCCCGTCCCGCCAGTACCGCAATCTTGCCCAGTTTTCCGAACCGGTCTTCGTAAGTCACCACCAGTAGCCGGGTAGCCGCATCCGCCAGATATGCTCTCCAGTCGGCCTCCGAATAACGCGCGCCATTCAAATTGAACTGGTTAGTTTTGTTGATCAGCTCCAGCGCGCGTGGATCGGGTGGTTGTTTACTGCAATCGAATTTCACCTTCGCTTCCGCCGTAGCCAACAGAGCATCGAGAGTCGCGGGATCAGATTCAACTTGGCGCAGAGACTCGTTGGCGCGCAGACTCTCCACTCGAAGCCGGTCTTCTTCGCGGATTTCCCGCTTCGCAAAACGATCTCGCAAACCTACGAGGAACGCGGCATCGTCTTTACGAAACTGCAGACACTCCATGTCGGGAAAAGCCGTTTTTACCTGCTCCAGTTCCAGTGGATTGTCGTCCACAAAAACAACACTGTCTGGCCCTACGTTCCACGCCTTCAGGATTCGGGCCACCGATTCCGGCTTGGGCTGCCAGTGGCTTTCGATCGGAAACAGATGTTTGGGGTTCACTACCAGATCGGTTCTTTTTAAAGCTTGTTCAACCAGCGCGCGGTCGTTTTTCGTAGCCACCGCAAGCAGAGCCCCAGCGTCGGCCACCACATTCAAAAGTTGCTGGTACAAACTGTGGAATTGAACCTTGTGGTCCAGATCCCAATGCACACCGTCGATCCCATCGTCACCGAGTATCCCGCTCCACAGTGTTTCATCCAGATCGGTGATCAGGCCTTTCTTTGGCGAAGCGGGCGCCATCGCTTCGACCAATCGAGTCGCGAGATGATCGGCATAGACAAAAGTGTATGGGAATCCGCTGGCCAAATCCGTTCTCATGTCGTGCGCGGTTACTGAAACGTCGCTCTCGGTGCTGACGACAACCGCAGGCGTGGAAGCAGCCAATTCATAGATCAGCGCCCGCAGCGCCGCCTCCGTTGTATTCAGCTCAGAACTGGACGCGTGATGCATGGGCGGCAAAGGCAGCACCGGCAGGCTCAGGATCGCTCGCGTGCTTTCGGACAATCTGGCCAGCCCGCGCCCGATCCGCTCAAGGCGCAACCGCGCCATCCTGCAGCAGGTTCTTATCCATGCGGCCTGCGCTTCGCCATGCAAGCCTGGGATCAACATCTCCCCACTCGATCACCACAAAAGCCGCGTCAGTAACTTTGTCGGGGATTCTCCAGAGTACCGGCCAGATCGCCGTACAGGCCGGTATGAATGTGGACCGTTCTTTTCGGCAGCCGCGCGCGCAGATGCGCTTTAACGGCCGTCTCCAGAAATAGCGGCGTAAAGCCGCATGCCAGCAGCGCATGGAACGCGGCCCCGTTCTGGGGAGCATTCGCAATTCGGAGTGCGTCGATCAGCTTCATCGGGAATTATTGACTTTCGTCGTGTACTTCAAAATGGTTAGCTTTGGGTTTCGCCTTCGATTATTACACTCGACCCGGACGGACGTTCGCCAAGTACGGCGACATGCCGGACTGGCAACCGCTCACACCCGTGTGGTGGATCGCGCCTCATAGAGGGAGGACGATTGCGCATCCAGCACGCGGTCCCTGCCGATAAATTGCCGATGCCATAGCTCAAAGGTCAGTAGTGAAAAAAGTTGCCGCCGGTGATCCTGCCGCCCGCTGATGTGTTCCCGGATCAAAGCGTCGATCGCGGATGGTTGAAAGTAAATGGGGCACGCTGAATCCGCCGACAACAGCGTTTCACGCACATAACCGGAAAGCTCGGATCGGAACCAGCTGTCGATCGGCGTGTCGAATCCCCGTTTTTTTCGGCCAATAACTTCCTGCGGCAAGTATTTTGCAATTGCCTTTTTGTGAATGTATTTGTGGGTCTTTCCCCGTATACGCATGGATGATGGCAGCGCTTCGACGGCGCGCATGTAGTCGAGATCGAGAAAAGGAACCCGCGCTTCGATGGACGCCGCCATCGACATTTTGTCGCCGTACGTCAACAGGTCGTCGCTCAGCGAAAGACGGGTGTCGACATAAGTCATCTGCAACAGCGGGTCGGCATTTTCGACGCCCTGCCGCCAATAATCGATCACTCCGCACACGTGCTCAAAACTTTCGCCCGGAACCATCCCTGGCTGCCACAACGCGTCTTTCATCGGTTCCGAAAAGACCGCGTACACTTTGGCAAAGCGTTCTGTAATATTTTCGATGGCGAGACTGCGCGTCGCGCGTTTCAGCCGCTCCTGCCGGGGCAGACTCTCGATCAGAGGGCTAATCACCCCATTGCGCAGGGATGAAGGGATCCCGCGATAGAGTGCTCCATAGCGTTCCCCTCGATGCCGCACATAACCGGCAAAAGGTTCATCTGCGCCCTGACCTGTAAGCACGACGGTGACATGTTCACGCGCCAGACGGCACACCGAATACATGGCCAGGGCGGACATGGTCGCGATTGGCTCGTCCATATGCCAGATCGATTTCTGCAGCATGTCCTGATAATCGATACTTCTGAGAATCACTTCCTCGTGCTGGGTGCCGAACAGAGCCGCCGTATCGCGCGCTTCCTTCAGTTCATTGATGTCCTCACTGTCGGCGAACCCCACCGTGAAGGTGCGAACCGGATGGTCCGTCAACTGGCTCATGATCGCCACTACGGCTCCCGAGTCCACCCCGCCGCTGAGCAGCGCGCCGATCGGAACATCGCTGATCATCTGGCGCTTGACCGCCGCTTCCAGCCTTTCTTGCAGAATGGCAATCCAGTCGGATTCGCTCAGCCGGTCATTTTGAGTTTCTTTGGGAGCATGGAAAAAACGCTCGACCCGGCACGACGTTTCATCCTGAATCAGGCGATGTCCCGGCGCCAGCTTCTGAATGTTTTGGAACATCGTGTGTGGCGACGGAACAAACCGGAACGTCAGATATAGATCGAGCGCGCGGCGATCGACTTCTCGCGGAATGGTCGGGTCGACCAGGATGGCTTTGATTTCCGATCCCCAAACCAACCGGTCTTTGTCGGAATAAAAATACAGCGGCTTGACGCCAAAATGATCTCGAGCCAACAGGAGTCGACGTTTTCGAGCATCCCATATAGCCACTCCAAACATTCCGTTCAGGTGAGTGACACAGTCATCACCCCATTCTTCATAACCATGCACGATAACTTCGGTATCCGATCGCGTCGCGAAGACGTGCCCCTTCCCTTGCAACTCACTACGCAATTCCTGGAAGTTATAAATTTCTCCATTCAGCACCACCCACACCGTGCCATCTTCGTTGCACAGCGGCTGGTGGCCGCCTTCCACATCGATAATGCTCAGGCGCCTGATCCCAAGCGCAATCGGACCCTGAAGATACTGGCCCTCATCGTCTGGCCCTCGATGAACGATTTCCGAGAGCATCCTCTTCATGAGGATGGGCCCGTTCTCCACTGGCTTACGGCTGTACCAACCCGCGATTCCACACATAGGATTTAATCTTTTCTCGTGGCACTTTCGATGCCCCCGAAGCAACAGGAAACTATCTCAGCAGGGCTTAAACAGGCGATGTCCGCTCCAAGTATTCCACCAGAAGTTTCTCTTTCGTTAGCACCCAGGCGATCCGGCGCCCCGCAAAAGCAACCGCTGGAACCGGCGCTTTCACAACCATTGCTCCTTGTTTTCGGACATAACTCAGATGGCCAAGCAGATCGGGTACGTCGTAACACAGGTGATGCAATCCTCCACCTTTCTTGAGGAAAGCAACCACGGGAGCGTCGGGCGCAGCCGGTTCGACCAGTTCGATCTGTGCATCCGAGGCGGACGTCGCGAGAAAAGTGACTTTCACCTTTTGTATGGGATCGTGAATGATCGCCCCGTCCCAGGTTGCACCGACTGAAGCCGCAAACCTGGTTACCGCCGACGCGATTTCAGGCACGACAAAGCCAACGTGATGCAAGTGCACATCGGGAAGACCAACTGCTGTCGTTAGCTCAGTCAAGCACAGGCTCTTTCTCGCTTAGACCAACCAGAACTGGAGCGGAGCAATCGGGAGCTTGCGGGGTCGCACGGCGTCCCAAAAAGCGTTCGTAAGGAATCATTTCATTCAAAAGACGCAGCAGTTGTCGCACCGGGCCATAGCCTCCATGCAACACGACGACCATGCCGAGATACAAGACAAGAAAAAGTATTGAACTGACCAGCATATGGATCGCAACCGCCGCCCATGTGGTCGTTACGAACAACGCCCCTGTAGCCCGCATGATCAGGTCCGCACCAATACCCGCCAGTAACGATGCGATGATGAACCGCCACACCGTGGCAACCACGGTCCAAACACTCAGTTGGATAGGCTGGCCGGCATACCAAAACGCGGGAAAGGTCAGAATCCAGAACGAAATCGTCCAGGCAAAGGCTATCCCGACCGATCCCCAGTGTAGCGCGGCAATAAATAACGAGACAGTCACCGTAAATTCGACGATACCCCACCGCAGCCAGCGATCCGCGTGCCCTAACGACAAATGAATCCAACCGTGGGTGTAATAGAGAAGCATCACACCAATCCCAGGTCCGAAATAAACGAAGATTCGGCCGGACTCATCCCATTTTGGACCAAGTAGCAGCCGAATGACATCATGACCGACTAAGGTCAGATCCGCACCGACCGCCATGCCTACGAAGGCAATCACTCCCAAAGCACTCAGTAAATACCGGCGGTACTGCACCGCGTCACTCTTCAGCCGGCTAAGGGCCGAGACCGCGACCCCGGCGAGAGGATTCACGAGCTGGCTGGCTGGCAGCGCAAACAGGTCATAAGCCTTTTTGTAATATCCCAGGGAAACCGACCCCAGTTGCCATCCGACAAGAAGGTTGTCGGTGTTCCAGGTACAGTAGTTGGCGATGAAACGTCCATAGGTGCTCATCGCAAAACGCACCATGGACCCCGTTCCCCGCGCGCGTCGCGGAAAGCTCGGAACCCATCGGCAAAGGAACCACGCTCCCACCGCCATCGAAAGCGCTTGCGCAATTAAGCCGGTGACCAGCGCCCAATATCCCCATCCCGCCCACCCCAGAACAATTGATACTGCCACGTAAAGCGTCCGGCCGATAATGTCGTTGACTGAAACTGCGGGAAAGCGCATGGCCCGTTTCAGCAGAGCGAGGTGCTGCACGGAAAGAGTGGTAAGAAATATCGTGACCGAAACGCCTGCCGCTACGTACTTCACCCGGTCATCGTGGTAAAAACGCGCCAGCAGCGAACCCGATGCGGCAAAACCCAGGGTTAGGAGCGCACCGGCACACACGTTGATCCAAAACAAATTGCTGACCAGATAACGGTTGATATCTGGCCGCTGAATGACCGCTTCGGTAAATCCGTTCAAGCCAAAGTTGATCAACAGCAAACTGAAAGTTGTAACCATCGCCACCACGCCAAAGTCGCTCGGCGACAGCAGGCGTGCCAATACCACGGTGGCGATCATTTGTACCGCCAGCGTAAAGCCGCCGGAGAAAACGGTTATCCCCGCGCCCCGTATCGACGCCCGGCGAAGATGTTCGTCGGCTACGGCTGGATGAAAGGCTCCACTCTGGTCAAAAGGCTTCATTCAAATTCCTGACGAAGGCTTACAGGAATCGTGATTACCGCCAGCAAAAACATGATCCAAACCGGATGAAGTTCCCGGAAAGCGTGCTCGGTGCAGTTATAGAGGATAGCAACTACCAGAAATGCAATTTTCAAACTCATCAAATTGGGAGCCCGGCTGACCGCGCGAACGGCGTTCCGGTAACCCGCGAACATCATGGTTGCGATTAACGTCAGGCCTACCCAACCGAGATCCAGATAGACTTCGAGGTAACCATTATGTGCCTGATTGGGATGCTCCCAATTGGTAAGCCAGATTTCCTCCAAACGTTTTCCCAGCCAGAAGCTCTCGTAGCCCGCGCCGATGACCGGGTTGACGGTGAGCCGAAGAACGTCATTCCAAATTCTGGTTCGACCCGTCAGCGTCGAGTCCCTGCCGACGGCTTCCGTTAAGCCCGCCTTCGGGTTGAGGAAAAGACCATACACAACCAGAAACAAGACTGCGGCCACCATGCCATGAATAAAAACCGGATGCCGCCATATTGCCCGCCTGCTAATCGCAAACATCAGGCATCCGCCGATGAGAAAGCAGGCAAATGAAGTCGCGGAGTGAGCCATGTTGAACAGCCACAGCGTCAAAGCCAACAGCATCAGGTTTGCCAGCAATTTCCCGCGGGTCTGCCGATTGATGCCGATTTTCAACGCCGAGAAAATACACCATACCGACCCAAGGCCGAAGATCAGGCACACATAGCCCAAGCCATTCTTCCCGGTCGCGACGCCAACGTTAAATGCTTCGCCGGTCCAGGCGCTATAAGCGCGCCCCATAACCGGAAAGTATCGGATCAGCAAAATCGACAGCGGCACGAGAATGAACCCTGGCCAGGTAAGAAAACGTCTGAGCGCTGCGCGGGGCTGCGGATCCGTAAGGACGATCAATACCATCGTGAGATCGCCCACTGCTTTGATCCAGCGCTTGAACGCCACGGCGGGAAAATCGGACCAGGAAATGCTCACCGCGCAGTACAAGAAAAACAAAAGAAGAGGCCAGTTCGCGCGCAACACCTTCCCGACCCGCCGCCACCGCATGCCGACGACTGCGAACCCGACCACCACGAATCCGCCGAACACGGAAGCGTCGAACGAACTTCCCTCTTCGAAGCCAGCCGAGGTGTCCATGCCGATGCCGCCGCCAAGCCATTGCCCAACCGTGCGCGATGCGCAGATCGCCAGCCATCCGATCGGTATCCAAAGCGCCCATGAAACTTTCGCCTTGTCCCGATCCAGATAGAAGCAGGTTGCCATCAGCAAAAGGCAGCCCGCCCGCGCTAATTGAGGAGACATTGATATTCATCCACTACGCTTCGTCCACTCCCGGCTCAGGAAAAAATAGCGCGGTACAGTCCATCGATGGGGGCGGACTTCCCTCTCGCGCGATGCAATATTTCGACGCTTAGCACGGTCAGCACGATGGCGGCAAGAAAGCACGCCAGCCGCGCGCTGAGCCCGAGCTCCAAACTGTGAAATCCCTTGTAAAGCATCTGCAAGACGACAATCTGGACGATGTAGCCGACAAGAGAATACTTGCCGAGCAAAATCGCAGCCCGACGCCAGTAACCAGTGTCATTGCCGGTCGTATTGCTGGCCTTGTCCCCGGTCGTACCCCAAAGATAAATGACCAGAACGTTCAGGCCCACACCCACGATCTGCAAAGGATAGATGACGTTCCATTTCGTGATTGCCGCCAGATAGGCAAGGTATCCCAAGACAATGAAATATGGATGTGCCGCCAAAGCGTTTATTTTGGCGATCGGTATATATCCCACACTGATGCCGAGCAGTCCAATCGCCAGAAGTTCAAGATTCGGAATCTTGATTCCGTACCATTCCAACACCAGCACAACACTCAGCAGGAGCCCAAAAGCGTACAGGAATACATACTTGTAGTGCGACACCGCGATAAGACCCGCACCCACCAGCAGCAAATAACTGATGGGAACCAAAATATAGAAAGCAGCCACTTTTCCGGTGGCGACCGCGGTATTGCCGCTGAGATAAATCGCCGATAGATTTTGCCATGACCACGCGCCGCCAATCGTCTGCCCGTTGTAGGACTGACGCACCACTTGACTGATAATCAGGTTCAAGACGACAAACACTCCCATGATCTTCAAGCCACGTACTGCCAGGCGCTTAGCTAGCCCCGGATCGCGCAGGTCATACTTCGACAGATAAATATTCGAAATCAGAAATCCGGTTATAAAAATAAACGATGGCGTGACAAACCTGAGGTATTTGTAAAAATCTCCGTGGTCGCTTACAAAATAATTTAACCAATGGTAGAGAACCATGAACAGCACAAGCATGCCCTTGGTAAAGTCGAGCGCCGCGATCCGGGTCGCTTGACCCGCCTTAGGAATCGTCGCCACACCAGAGGAACCGGGCTTCTTTTCCACGAGCGCGATGGGAACGGAATTCATGGCTTTGAAGTCTTAATTTGCGTCGAAAAACTGGCGATGCAGCAGTTCAAGCGTCAACAGAGTGTGAATCTCTCCCGTGTAATTGCGCAGGCCGCTGCTATGCCCTGCGACGATCGCTTCGACTTCCTTCGCGTTGAGATATCCGCGACCGAGAGTGCGAGGATCCAGTAATACTTCACGCACATAATCAGCCAGGGTATCGCGATACCAGACGCGGAAATGGTGGAACTTGTGCCGGCCCAGAAAGATTCGCTCCGGATGCAGAGCCGAAAATGTGTGGTCGAGCCGCGCCAGCCAGTGTGGCATTCCCATATCGTAGGCATATTCGGCCTTGAAAAAGAATTCCAATGCCGAGCGCTGCATTGACCCGAGAAGAGTGGAACGGTTGGCCGTCACGCCACGGTCCGTAGGGATGCGCCAAAGGGCGGCATTTCCGTCCGTAATCAGACGCATGCAGACATCATTGGCCACGTCTTTTGATTGAGGCGCACGAAATACGGTTTGCACCAAATCGTTGTCCAGATAAGGCGAGCGCAGGGACAGCTGCGTTTGTTCCAGTCCCAGAAGCGCGTAGTGGTGCCACGGTGCCTGCCGAAAAACCGCAAAAGAAACTGGATGGCAATCAGCCAGCCTGGAATAGGTCTGCGCTCCATTTTGGACGTGGCCCAAGAAATCAGACTGAAACAAGCCGGCAGGGGGATCTCCCGGCCTGAATGCGCGAGCAAAGCGAAGAACCTCACTGCCATAGTTCCCGGTCATCCGGACAGGTGCAATTTCCCGCGCTCTTTCGTTCAAGTAAAGATCGGGAGAATGCACCAGACTGAGGCAGCCATCGGTAAGGTAAACAGTGCGTTCCGCATAGTGCGCGAAGCGCGACAGAAATTCGGTGCCAACCGGAATGATCTGGTGAGGCTGGCCACAAGCTTCAGCGACTTGTTCCGCGACGACGACATCGCGGCACTGCCGCTTGCCCGGATCTTCCCCAAAGGTATAGCAAGGCAGTTCCCCCGGATCTGACCGATGACAAGCCATGATCATCCGGCCGTCCAAGCCCCCGGTCAGGGACATGGCTATTTTTTCGGTGCCAGTGAAATACCGCGGAAGATTCCGAGTGAACGCCGCTTGCAGTTCCCGGTAATAACTCTCGGCGTCGAGTGGATCCTGATTTTCCCATTCGCTGGGAAGAAAGTAGCTGGCTCTCCGGTCGATCGAACCTTTGGAAAATGTCCAGGCGGAACCTGGTGGCAATAAACTTATCCCCTGGAAAAATGTGCGGTTATCCAGGGCGCAGCCGCATGAGACAAACTCCCCCAACCCTCGCCAATCCGGGGTTCGCAGTTCCGGCCGAACCCGCAGAATCGCCTTGGCTTCAGCCGCGAAATAAAAGGCTTCGGCGGATTCGTGATAGTACAGCCGGTGCATCCCATAGCGATCGTTGAACAGCATCGCCAGCCCACGGCTGCGATCGGCCAGGAATCCGTGAAACCATCCATTCAATCCCGCGGGAAAAGACGGCTCTTCCAGGTAGCGGTGGACGAGGTACGAAGGTCCGTCAAGCTTTACGTCATGTCCTCGCTCGCGCAGGCGGAGGGCGGTTCCAGGCTCAGGAAATTCTTCTCCGGAGAATACTAAGGTCGTATCTCCACGTTCGTTCCGGACCGGCATCCCCTCCAAAAATGAATTTTTTCGTTCGCACCAGCCCAGGTAGAGACCCAGTTCCTCGTCGATCCATGTACCGGTTGTATAGAAGGATTCGTGGCGGAGGGATTCCACCATCGCCAACAATTGGCTCTCCGCACGAGCGCGCGGGAGTTTGGTAACTAACCCAACAATGCCTGGCATGTTCTGGAGTCTCTAGCCTCTCGTCCGCTACTGCGCTTCCGAGACCGGCTGGAGCTTGCGGTTATACCAGGAATTCCTGAGGTGGCGAAGCTTGACGAGAAGAGCTTCGGGGACATGATCCGCCAAACGCTTGTGCAAGCCCAACTGGAGGGCAATTTTTCCCAGTGGACTCAATGGCACATAATAACGTGGCAGATCCACACGCTTAAACCCGTTGCGTTCCTTGAAGTCCATCAGGCTGTCTCGCTCCTTATTTCCATCGCTGTAGCGGGAGTAAACCAGATAGTGAATTCCCCTCTCGGAACAGATGCGGACGGCGTGCGCCAGCAACCCATTCGTGGGAGCTTTATCCCGCTGACTGATCATCGAAACAATATGAAGCAAGCCGGCCTGCGTCCAGGTTTCGTCGCTCAACAATTTCACAAAGCCGATCAAACGGCCTTCGAGAAAAGCGCCAATGAAAATGCTCCGATCAAGAAATGTTCCCGCCTCGCGACGGACTGCCGCTAGGTCTTTTCCGAAATGCGCGAAGGGTTTGCCCTGGCGGACCTCGCACTCGTTGTAGATCGCATGAATCCCCTCGACCAGAGCGTCGTCAAAGGGCACTTCCCGGATCACGACACCTTTCTTCTCCGCCTGTTTGGCCTTGTTCCGGGCCTTAAATCCAATTTGCACCGTCCACCAGTTGTCGAAGCTGGAGACGGGCAAGACGGCAAGGTTATCTAGGTCGGAAAAAAACTTATATTTCGGCTCAGTCTCAGGCGGAGGCTGCATGAAGGTAAAAAGATCGATCCGAGCCTTGCAGCTTTTCAACTCTTCGATCGCGGCTTGCGGATCCTCGAAGTAATCATAGGTATCCGCATCAAGGGCGGCGATACGGATCAAATTTCCCTTGATTCTGATTTCTTTACCGCAGGCTTTCATGTACTGATCTCCTTGAGATAGACCTGAATGAATGTGAACGTTGACCGGTGTCTAGCGCAAAGACGGGAATGAAAATAAAATGGCGGAGAGGGAAGGATTCGAACCCCCGGATGGTTTGACCCACCGCAACCATACTCCGGTTGCTGCCTTAGCCAACGGCGACCTCTCCGAACAAATACTGTCAGAATTTTCTTAGCAGCAAAACTGACTTAAATTCTTATTCAACCCTTGCTGGCTGCGGCTGGCGTTCCAACTGGACAAATATGCTATCCATGATGCGGGCCGTCAGCAGAATCTCACGATAAGGAATCGGTACCGGCGAATCCTGCCGAATCGAGGTGTAAAAAGACTCAATCAAGAATTTCATTCCCGAAGTCATGTGGAAATCGTTCGCCAGGAAGGCGCGCAAATTTGACTTCAGATTTTGCAGGTGCTGTCTCGCGAATATCACCGGTGGAGCAAATTTCTCAAGATAGCTCTTGAAACGCGCACCACGAAGTTTGATCAGCGTCTCTTGATCGGGATCGAGAATCAGACCATTTGCCGTGCCATACACGCGAAGCTCGTGCAGCGCAGGCTTCATCTGCGAGGAAAACGTGAAGTAAGCGGCGGTGCTGTCATCTTCCGAAATGATCACTCGCAATTCGTCAACGATTTCTTCTTCGCCCAGGCTCCTCAGCAGCGGACTGGTAAAACCGTGAGCCATCACCTGCGGATTATCGCTCGTCAGAAACTCTGCAATTCTGGCTACACCGTGGCTGATGACGTTCTGCAGCAACTTGCCGGGCAGCTTGCGCACCCAATGATTCTTATCGCCCAGCAAGGCGCTGGCATAGGCCGAGCGTCCCAGTTCGTAGCAGTAATACGTCTCAATTTGTACGACGCGTTCTCCGAGATAACCGCTCTCGACCAGTGCCCGCATTCGCCGCGCTGCCGGACCGAACTGCGCGTCATGACCAACCGTGACTTTCAGGTTTTTTTCTTGAGCCCGGGCGATGATTTTCCGCGCGTCTTCCTCATATATCGTGAACGGCTTTTCTACATAGACGTGGCAGCCCCAATCCAAACAAAGCATTGCCAGCTCAAAGTGGCTCTGTGGCGGGGTGGTAATGTGCACCACATCCGGCCGAGCCTCGGTAAGGAGTTGGGCCACATCATTGAAATATGCCTTTACGGGAAAACGCTCATAGAGCTGCTTGGCCAGAAGCAATTCCCGGTCGCAGACACCGACGATCTCGCAATCCTTGATTCGAACGATCTGGGAGGCGTGCGCGTCCGCAATCTTCCCGCATCCGATGATGGCTACCTTAAGCAAGCGCGCCTCTTTTCCGGCAGCTCTGCAGATAGAGATCCAAACCGTCCGCCATCGATACCGTCGGCTTCCACCCCACCCTGCTCTTCAGTTTCTCATTGGAATAGCGGCTGCTCTTCCAGAGAGCATGCCATCTGCGGCTATTGAAAACCGGTGGAATCTGCCCTTCCGACCAAGTCGAATAGCGTTCCCAGGTCCAGGACAAACAGTAGCTCGCCCAGTGCGGCATATAAATGGATTTGAAGTTCTTTACGTGACGCTTGTAGAGGCGCAGAAATTTCAGGCTCGAAGGCAGATCGTCGTCGACCACGTTGAATACTTCGCCGTCCACGCCTTCGCTCAATCCCGCGAGCACAATGGCATCCGCGCAGTTATCCACGTAAGTAAAAGGAATCGTGTTCCAGCCGCCGAAATGAACAAACATGCCGAAAGTATCGACTCCGACTCTGCTGGGGATACTGCCCTTGCCCGGACCATACACCGAACCCGGCCTGATGATGACATGGGAAAATCCGCAGCGGCGGCTATACTCGACGACCAATTCGTCCTGTTTCACCTTGGCAAAACAGTAGGCATCGCCGCGCAGTTCTGGACGTGCTTCAATCGGCGACGACTCGTCCAGCAGTCTTCCCTGCTTGTGCTGATTCGAATACACCGCGAAAGAACTGATATTCACAAAACGCCGCAACGATCCCGATTGCAGTGCCGCCTCCAGCAGATTGCGGGTAGTAATCACGCAATTCATGAACGAGTCGGGATACGATTTGTCGCTGCCGCCCGCGGCCAGGTGAATGATCACCGAAACACCGGCCGTAGCAGCGGCACAGTCTTGCGGAGACAGAAGATTGCCTGTTACGATTTTCACTTTTGCGTCGGCTGGCCGTTCGACGGCATCGAGCCCGCTTCGATCGCTGGTTGACCGGGCCAGACAAACCAGATCGCGGAATCCGAAGTTCAGGAGGCTCTGGACTACTCGCGATCCGATAAAACCCGTCGCCCCGGTAATCAGGATGCGATCGCCGGCCCCAATAATAAATTTATTTGAATTCACTTGCGTGTCCGTTACCGCACTACTCGGTGACATAGGGCTCCCGAATGGGATTGATTTTCATGACCGCCAGCAGTTTGCCAACGTGGTCACAGAGCTTCACTGAAATACGCATAAAGCGTTCGTGCGCCGATACCAGCGCGAAAGGAAGAAGCAAAGCGTAGGCCGGAACCGCCACCAGCGATCGAATCACGTCGCGAGCTCCAAAATTTGGATGGAGCACCGACGCCGATCCTTGGAGAAGCGCTCTCCGCAGCATGAAGGAACGCCTCCAACGCACTGGGGGAACGACTTCATACACCACCGCCTCATTGCACCAGACGAATTTATGTCCGCATGCAATCAGTCGTCGGAATAAATCCTGATCCTCACCTGTGCGAAATTCCGGTCGGAATACAGGTTCGCCCGTCGGCAAAATCCGTGTCCGCAAGAGCGTGTTGTTGGTCCTGCCTTGGCTCCAATCAATGATCAGGCCCGTAGCGTAAGTGGCCCTTTCGTAGAAGTTGCCCTTCACAATCCAACCTGGAGGGGTTTCGTCAAAATGCCGTTTGACCGGACCGACCGCTCCTTCGACCTTGTACGTCTCGCAAGCGCTGAACAACCGGAGCAGCCAATCACTCGCGGGAAATTCATCGTCATCAATAAAAGCGACAAAGTCCCCACCGGCGTTCTCCAGAGCCTTGTTACGGGTAAGCGCAATGCCCTGACGGGGTTCGGCGCAGTACTTGATGGGAATAGCCGGAACCACTGATTGCTGAAATGCCTCCACCCCTGTTTTTGCGGACTCTGCGGCATCGTTATCCGCGACCACGATGGAATAAGTAAACGAGCCTGCGGTCTCCTGGACGGCAAGCTTTTCCAATAAACGTTGCAGCAGGGCCGGCCGCTTGTAGGTACAAATGCAAACGCTGATATGCGGAGCCGGCATTTTCAGATTGAATAGGAAGTCGGAACGGAATTCCTGACGAATAAAATCTAAGCGCGGTGATGCGCTTCAAAACACTTTACGGAAAGCCTGCTTCAGGCGCTGCATCTGCCCGTCTCTCCGTATCTGCATCAAGTCCTTTGGGATCGACTTCTCGGCTCCGGTCAGGATTGCCCAAACATATCCTGCCAGCACCAGCGCACCCCCAATAATGTAGGGCGGATTCTTCATCTGATAGACGCAGCGCAGAACCTCCCACAGGGGATGGCTGCCGAGAACATAGTCCTTGCCTCCGTCGTGCAACAGCTTCCAGGCAATTCCCCGGTGCTGCGCGCTGCCCACCTTTCGGTGGTGCTCAAACATTTTTTCGGTAAAGGTTCGCGTCTCCCATCCTCGCGCCTGCGCGCTGAAGACGGCAATCACGTCGATTCCGCCTGCCCGAAGCGCCAGATAGCCGCCAATGTCCTGAAAGCATTGCCGCCGGAATAACTGGCAAGCGCCGGCAACATCCTCGAGGCTAGTGTAAGTGTAAGGATAAATGACATCCTCTTCGCGATAAGCCGTACCACCCACGCCCAGCTTCGGATTCTCCGAGAATTTTTCCAGCATGAATTCGAAATAACGATCGTCGTCAAAAGAGACGTCGGCATCGAGATTTCCAATCACCGCGTAGTCGCTATTGCGGACGCTCTCGAAGCCCGCATTGAAGGCGTGAACTTTCCCCGCAAAATGCCGTTCCTTCCTCTCCGGCAGCGCGACCAGTTCGATCCAGGGATAGTCCCTGGCATAGCGGGCGACTAACTCATTCGTTCCATCCGTAGATCCATCGCTGACGATCACCCACTTCAGAGGCGGGAGGGTTTGCTTCACCACCGACTCGAGCGTCAGCGCAAGCAGATCTTCCTCATTCCTCGCCGGAGTAATCAGAACGTAAGACCGGCAAACATTCTCTTTCATGTTCGGCAGGCTTCGCGTCTCAAGGCTGGCAGTCGCCATACTGATTCACAATGCTTGTAAGGAGAGAACAAACGGTAGCGAAAACTGAACTTGCGTCTTCAAATAATCGTCAGCACGGCAGAAGGCAGGCAAAGTAATGATGAAAAGTTAGTGGTCGAACTTATTGCTTTATGTCCAGAATCGAATTGATGTGGTCCACAACCGCATCCAGGGTCGGAGACTGGTTTTGCCGGGAGCCAAATATCTTGTTGCGAGGCACGATTTTTAGCTTGTCGCGAACATCCTGCAGACTCTCCAGCAGCACCAGTCTGCCCGTTTCCGCCAGGTGTTTATCAACCGCTCCCATCGTCCCTCGAAACAAACTGTAAACCGGAATCCCCAGCGCAGCGGCTTCACGGTTCATCGTTCCTCCACCGCTGATTACCACATCGGAATACCAGATTAGATCCAACCCGTTGACCGCATGTTTCGGAACAATGATTCTCCCCGAAGCAAACAAGTCAGGAATCGCCTGCCGCAGATCGGCTTCCTGCCTCGGCGTACGCGGCAGCAAAACCGTCTTGACCTCAGGACGCGCTCCCAGCATCTGGAACACGGCCAGCAACAGTTTTTCGCTTTCTGGATTATGGTAGTGAGCTTCGGTAGCCGGTGGCCGAATCGTGACCACGATGTCGCTCGGTTTGAGATCGAGAATCTCCTTAACCGCGGGATCGGGCTGGAAGAACGGAGTGTAAACGTCCTCTTTAATTCCCGGATACTGCAAGATGTGGTCCCTCACCATTCCATCCTTCTCAAATATCCCGGACGGAACCACGTCAGGCGTCATCACCCACTTCTTTTTTGCGGAACCCAGAAACTTGTTCAGCCGGTGATCGGCATATTCGTAGTCGGCAATGGTAATGCTAGGAATCCCCAGCAACGCCGCCAGCACGAACAACGAGCGGGAACCATGGGAAATCGCCAGAGCCGGCTTTTCTCGAAGAATCAGCGGCATCATCTGGAGCACACGAATGCCCAGCCCCATCACTTTGGCGACGCGATGTTTGCCGTAGTGATGCCCGATCTTCCGGTAGTTCAAGCCCGCCAGGTCCGCCATTTCGCAGACCTGGAAACAATCCCTGGCAGTGAGGACGATCTCACATCCCTCGGCTTCCAGTTTCTTGATGATGGGGTCGAAAAACGGAATATGCGGAGAATTCTCCAGGTCGATCCAAACCTTTCGGCCGGGCCGCGGTTCTCTGCCTGAACGTTTTCCGCTCTCGAGTTCTGGCGCAGGCGCGATCAGATCAGTCTCCGACTTTCGCGCTGATTGAGTTGCTGACATTAGTCCCCTACGGGAACCAGCCGCGAAACACAGGCCGCCGTCTGCTCCGCGACGCGCACCTGCATGTCTTCCGTCAGCCCAGGAAACATAGGCAACGAAAGAATTTCGCTCGAAACCCGCTCCGTGACCGGAAAGTCCCCTTTCGTATATTGGCCAGCCGCATACGCTTTCTGTAGATGCAATGGAACGGGATAGTGGATGCCAGTGCCGATTCCCGCCGTCCCCAGGTTTTTCTGCAGGTGCTCGCGGTCGGCGACCCGAACCACAAACAAATGGTACACCGCTTTCGACCAACTGGGTTCATAAGGCAGAATTACGCCCTCGCACTTACCCAGTAACTGGCGGTAATGGTCGGCGCGTTGCCGCCGTTTCTCATTCCACTTCGCCAGATGCTTCAATTTTACGCTCAGGAACCCCGCCTGCATCGCATCCAGACGTCCGTTGTAGCCCTCGACGTCATGGTAATACTTTTTGGCCTGTCCGTGGTCGCGGAGCATCTTGCATTTCCGGTCGATCTCCGAGTCATTGGTCGTGATCGCCCCAGCTTCGCCGCAAGCTCCCAAATTTTTCCCCGGATAAAAGCTGAACGCCGCCGCCTGTCCAATCGATCCTGCCGTCTTCCAGCGATTGTCTTTACGCGAGAAATATTCCGCCCCGTGAGCCTGGCAGGCGTCCTCAATGAGGATGAGATTGTACTTCTGCACCAGTTCGCAAATCGGATCCATATCCGCCATCTGGCCATACAAGTGAACTGGGACCACAGCCGTTACCGGCTTCCCGCTTTTCCGGTGAATCAAAGTCCCATTTCGCTGTTCGCACTTCGACTCCAGAAAGCTTTTCAGCTTCGCCGGATCCATGTTGTAAGTGCGCTCGTCAACATCGACAAACTCAACCTGTGCTCCCGCCTGCGAAATCGCCTCAGTCGTGGCAATGAATGTGTGAGGAACGGTTACCACCACATCTCCCGCTTTGACCCCAGCTGCCATCAACGCGAACCGTAGAGCATCCGTACCACTGTTGACCGCGATGGCGCGGTCGGTGTGGCAGAACGCGGCAAACTCTTTTTCAAAATTCTCCACCATCGCGCCGCCGATGAAGCCCGCGCTCCGGATTACCTGCTGAAAAACCGCGGTCAACTCGGCTTCAAGCTCGACGTGCGGCGTGACCAGGTCGAGAAAAGGAATATTTTGCGAATTGTTGTTCTTGGCATCACTCATCGAGCTACCCCCGTTTCAATTTGACGCAGAATTTTTGCTGGATTGCCGGCCACAATCGTGTTGGCCGGAACATCTTTCGTGACCACCGCGCCCGCTCCCACAATGGCATTTTCTCCAATGCAGGTGTTGGCCAAGATGGTCGCGCCGGAGCCGATCGAGGCTCCTTTTTTTACCGTCGTCCGCTCCACATGCCAGTCGGCTTCGGTCTGCAAGCCGCCTGTGGGGGTAGTTGCACGTGGATACAAATCATTGATGAACATCACACCGTGACCGATGAAAACATTGTCTTCTATGTTCACACCTTCACAAATAAACGTGTGACTGGAAATCTTGCAGCGTTTGCCTACGGTTGCGTTCTTCTGGATTTCGACAAAAGCGCCGATCTTCGTTTCGTCGCCAATTTCGCATCCATAGAGATTAATGAATTTGGAAAGCTTTACATCCTTTCCAAGCTTTACATCCGGAGCGATGCACACATAAGTATTAGCTGTGTTTGTAGTGTTCATATGAGAGCTCATTCCCTTCCAATCGACTTACCAAAACCAAATCTTACGACCCAAGCTTCAATCCGCAACCGCCTGTTCGGACTCGTACTTCAAACTCCTCGACGGACTCCCCACCGATCGAACCGGGCGCTTGCGCGATGACAAACTACCCAGCTCAAACTCTCGATGGATGCTGGTGAGAGCGACTTTCATGTCCTGCCGCGGTACGACAAAAGACATGCTGCAATCCGATGACCCTTGCGCCGTCGCGATGACGTTGATTTCTTCTCCGTCAAGCGCAGCAAAGGCGTGCACCGCCGCGCCAGAAGCCGCTCGCATGTTATGACCGACCAAAGTAACGACGGAAACAGCGGAATCGGATACCGTGTGTTCCACTTTTTCCTTTGAAAACTCACGGCGCAAAGCCTCGATCGTCCGCTTGGCTAGCGCAGACGGAATCACCAGACAGATATCGCCATTCGAAGAAGACTGCGAGATCAAGAGCACATCCGCGCGAACCGCAGCCATGGCCGCCACCGTGCGTGCCAAAACGCTGGGGTCTCCCTCGCCGCAGTCTTGCGTGCTGCGTCCAGTCACCGTAATAAGAGCGGCATCGCGGATGGCCGCGAGAGCTCTAACCTCCCCCGAGTGGACTGGGCCGCCGGCTGTAATCTTGGTCCCGGGCTCGTTGGGCGCGAACGTATTCTTGACCCAGACCGGAATCCCACGCTGCATGACTGGACGAAGCGTCTTGGGGTGGAGAACTTTCGCCCCAAAATAGGCGAGTTCCGCCGCCTCACGATACGAAATCTCACGGATCGTGCAGGCCTCCGCCACCAGCCTGGGATCGGCAGTGAGCAGGCCTGACACGTCGCTCCAGATAATCACTTCGTCGGCATCAAGCGCCGCTCCGAGGAGAGTTGCCGAATAATCGGATCCACCGCGGCCAAGCGTCGTCAACACGCCGTCTTCGCTAGTGCCGATGAAGCCCGTCACTACTGGCACTACGTTCTTACGCAAAAGAGGAGTAATTCCCGCCTGACAGCGAGTTCGGATCAGCTCGATTTTGGGCTCGGCCGCGCCATGATGGGAATCGGTTACGACCAGTTCGGTCGCATCGATCGCTTTGCTGTCTACGCCGATTTCCGACAAGGCAGCGGCAACGATCGGAGCACAGAGGCGTTCACCAAGTCCTGAAATGGAATCGAGGGCTCGCGGCGTTAGCTCGCGCAGCAGCACCGTGCCCTGGCAAAGCCGCTTCCCTTCTGCAAAAAGGTCGCGCAGCTGGCCTTGAAGGCAAACCCGCTCGGCGTGGGACTGGATCAACGCCGTGATTACGTCGTCATGTTGCTCGACCAACCGCTCGAAAATTTCAGCAAGCGCTTCTTCATTCCCTGCTCTGGACTGGTTCGCCGCCTCGATCAGCCGGTTGGTCACGCCGCTCATCGCGGATACCACGACCACGATACTGTTTTCATTCGCCGCTGCTCGAACGATCTCGGCGGCCTTCCCTATGCAGGACGCATCCCCGACCGACGTGCCGCCAAACTTCATCACTTGAAGCGGGCGCTTCATCTTCGTAGCGGTCTTGCCGTTTTGGGGTTGAATAGGATTCACGATGAAAATGAAATGGTCTTCAATGCGGATGGTTGGAAAAACTTAGACGCGGTTAGACGCGGTTGGATGCGTGAGTCGTACGTCTCTCCGCCGGTCTCTCCGGGGCCTCGTGGCTTGAACTCCAGACTTCAGCCTGGGCCGGTTTCGAATCGGACAACACAGCTCGAACCGGAGCGATTGGTACGGCTACGTCGCGATTCGCGTCGGCCCGGGAATACCACGTACTCTGTTTTCGGCCGCGGCGGATGCAGGCTTGCACCAACTCGGGTGTGTCCCACGGAACATCGTGATATCCATCGCGCAAAAATTCGCTCCGTGGATCTCTTGCCCACTCGTGCGGAAAAAGCGCGATCGTGTCGTTCGAAGTAACAGCCGGCGCAACTTGAATCGGACGTCCCGTTACTGCCCCGTATAACGCTGCCGGAAGATCGCGTCCGGCGCCGAGTGTGATATGGCCGACCTGAGTCGCCCTGGGATTGATTTCGATGAGGTAGGCATTTCCAGTGCTTGCTTCCAACATGAAATCGAAACCGCAGAGACCTGAAAGCCCCATGCGGCGGACAATCTTTTCGACCGCGGTAGACATCTCCGTATTTTCAATCAGGCGCACCACCGTCGCGTGCCCGGCATCATTGCACTTGCGCAGCACTTCGAAATGGAGACTGGCCAGCACAACTCCCTGCCAGCATGCGACCGTGCTGGTGGCTTCATGCCCCGCGATAAAAACCTGGGCGCTGATGGCGGGCCGTTTCCGCAAAAGCGATGGCCAAATCAGCGTCCGGTCCTGATCGAAAAGAGCGCGCTTGACGGCTCGCGCCAGCAACGGCGCAGCTCGCAGTTTCCGAAAGGCGCGATCGGCCTCCGCCGTCGTTCGCACCACCCGTACCCCTTCGCCTCCCGAAGTGCCATCGGCTTTCAACACCGTCGGAAGGCCAGCACGTGCGATCCAGCTCTTAACGTCTTCGATACTTTCGATGGCGATGCTTTCCGGAACACGGATACCTTCTTCGCGGGCAAGCTTCATGAATGCCGCTCGGTCGTCCGCGACCGGAAAGCTTTCCGGCGACCCCAGCGAGCGCTGGATCAGAGCGCCGACTTCGGCCGAACCTCCAGGTTCCGAGTGGCCCGATGGACTGTGTTGGCGGTAAAACTCATGCAACTGACGGGCCGCCAAATCGTCTCCAGGGATAACCACATCGGGCTTGGCCGCAGCGATGGCCCGGCCTAGCGAACCTAGCGGACTAAGGCCGCGATAGATATACGTCCGGCTCGCAGCCTGAGTTTTCCCAATCGGATGTTGGGGAGGACACAGCACCTCCACCCGAAAACCTGCATTGCTGATGCCCACAGCCAGACGGGCCGTGGGCACCCAATTCGTCGTCGTGATCAGCAAGGCGGTTGGCTTCACAGGAGGAACTTTCAGAGTCGAGAAATGGATTGGTCTGTCATGCGAAGATCGGTCAATCGGCGATCCACTGTAATCGATCTATCGCAACGGTCGGTTGTGATCGAAGGCAGTTGGGATCAGGATCACAGGTAGACCAATTCCCCTCTTTTGCGAAGCGATTTCGTGGCAGCCTCTAACATCTTGACCACCCGAAGTCCGGCCACGCCGTCATTTGAAGCCTTGTGGCCTTTCGCAATGCATTCGAGGAAATAACTCAGCTCCAGGCGAAGAGCTTCGACCTGCTCCACTTGCGGCGCCCACATATCGCCGGAGCGATAGCTGACCAGCAGGTTGTACACGCCTTCCTGACTCTTTACATCTACACCCTTGTCATAAATCTTGAGCTTCTCGTCGGCTTCAAGGTCATTCCAAACCAGCATTTTCTTTTCGCCGCCAATCAAAGTGGTCCGAACTTTCACTGGAGAAATCCAGTTTACGTTTACGTGCGCAATCATTTTGTCCGGGTAATAGGCGGTGATAAAGGCGATATCTTCGTGCTCGTTGAGGTGGGCTTGTCCGGTCGCCGAAATAGCTTCCGCCTCTTTGTGGAGCAGATCGTTCATGATCGAAAGGTCGTGCGGAGCAAGATCCCAAATCACATTGCAATCGTGCTGGAAGAGTCCCAGGTTCACTCGAGTCGAATCGTAGTAATAAAGCTTGCCGAGCGCCCCTTCCTTGAGCAACTTCTTGATCTTGCGGACCGCGCCGGTAAACAAAAAGGTGTGGTCTACCATGATTTGAAGGTGCTTCTGCTCCGCCAGATTGATCAGCTCTTCCGCCTGCGCCACGGTGCTGGTAAACGGCTTTTCCACGAATACATGTTTGCCGTTTTCGAGCGCGGCCTTGGCCAGTTCATAGTGCGTCCACACCGGAGTGATCACCGCGATCGCATCGACATCCGGCGACTTCACCAGTTCGTTGAAATCGCTGTGCACCGGGATTCCAGGGTTCGCCGCTTGTATGCGCTTGCGGGCGGCAGGAGTCTGATCGCAAATCCCGACCACCTCGCAACCTTCCAGGCCCCGCAGATTGCGCACGATGTTTGGTCCCCAATAACCGTAGCCGATGACGCCAAATTTGATCACGGAATTCATTTTAGGAGACTGCTCGATTACATGAGCCTTGATCGCAGGTAGAGAAGGTGGCACGGAAGTAGGCATGGAATTCCTCAGAGAATTTTGCTTGGATTAAGGAACTGCGCGGGGCAGCGGTTAGGGGGAAGGCCATCGGGAACTTCGAAATTAGCAGGCGCCGTCTCCACCGACTACCGCTTTTGGCGTCTGCAACAAAATCTTCAGATCGAGCAGGGGAGAACAATTGCGGGCGTAGCGCAAATCGAGCCGTACCATGTCGTCAAATTCCACCCGGCTGCGTCCTTGCACCTGCCAGAGTCCGGTGATTCCCGGCTTCGCTTCGAGCAAACGGCGGCGATGCCAGGTAGCGTAGGCTTCTACTTCATAAGGTACAGGCGGACGGGGTCCGACCAGCGACATTTCGCCCGTCAACACATTGATCAATTGCGGCAACTCGTCCAGGCTGGAGCGCCGCAGAATCCTGCCTACAGGCGTAATCCGTGGATCGTTCGTCAGCTTGAAAACACCGGCTCCAGTGCCGTTGGCGGAATTCTTTTCCGCCTGGCCTGCAATCAGCAGACGCACATATTCCTTGTGCTCGCTGGAATCGTTATTCATGTACATGGATCGAAACTTCAGAAAAGTGAATGGAGTTCCGTGCTCGCCGATGCGAGTCTGCCGAAACAAAACCGGCCCCCGGGAAGTTAGCTTGACGGCGGCCGCGATCACGCAAAAAATCGGTGACAAGAGGGCGAGCAATGTCAGGCTACCCAGAACGTCGATCATCCGCTTCGTCATCCGGCCCAGACGGTTCGATTCCTGGCGCTTTTCAAGATCCGGATATAGCGTTGGGTTGCTGGGGCGATCGGGATTCTGCCAATCCCAGTCGTCGGGAAATACGTGAAAAGAAAACTTGATCCTGCCGAACTGATCGGTGTCGAGCTTATCCCGCAACAGCGCTCCGATCCGCGAAAGGATGGTGCTGAGCACGGCATTGTTGTCCAGAACAATTTCAGTGAACATCACGCCGACCACGGAGTTGGTCGTATACCAGCCCGTAACGTCGGTTTCACGGGTCGCTCCCTGAAGCGCCGAGAGCATTTCCAGCAACACGCGCCCTTGCTTGTCGCCAGGCACACTCCGCCCCGTGTCGATAAGTAAAAGAACGAACGGACGCTGCGAGCGCTCACTGCGCTTGCGTTCCAGCGAAATCATCCGCCGGAAAGATTCTTCCGTCAGGACTTCCTGGGGCTCGGCTTGCTTCTGCGGTTGAGACTTACGATCGATGGTGCTGGATCGCGGTTTTGCGGATGGTGACGCCACGGCTGTATCTCCTCGCGCGCTACGGAAAGCACTTACTGCTGCGTAGTTTCGCGGAACCAATTGGGATCTGACCGGGGGAAGTCGGAGTTAAAGGATTAAAACAACTCAGTTAGCGATCGGCTGCAGTTGCGGAAGACTCCCCGCCACCCGCCGCCGAACTGTATCTAGCATAATAATACTTGTGCTCGTTCGTGCCACAACTATTTACCACTACACCCAGCATTTTCTGACGGTCAATCACATCCACCGCCCGCGCCAGCTGTTTCTTCTCGCATACACCCTCGCGAGCCACCAGCAGCACGCCATCGGATAACTTCATCCAGAGCGGCGTATCCGCCAGCGGAGTAACCGGAGGAGTATCAATGATAATCCAATCGAAAAATGTCTCCAACTCCGCGAGCGTCCTTTGCATCCGGCTTGATTGCATTAGTTCGATTGGGTTATCAGGGGTTACTCCCGCCGGAATAAACCAAAGCCCGGTGCCCTCGATTCTGTAAACCACATCGGGGAGTTGGCACTCGCCTCGAAGCACTTCGCTGAGCCCCGGCAGGCTCCGGTCAAAACCAAATCGCCGTCCCAACTCAGGCCGCCTTAAATCGCCATCAATCAGCACGGTCTTGAGGATCTTGCTGCGGGACTGATTGAGCGCCAGGTTCGCCGCGATCAGACTCTTCCCTTCCGCCGGAATACTGCTGGTAATTGCCACGCGCTTCAGTCGGCGCTTCTCGCGCAGGTTTCGCAGCTTCAATCCCAGCACGCGAAATTTCTCCGCCGGCAGGCCGCCCTGATCCGTAATACACACCAGCCGGGAATCCGCCGAAAGCTCGGGCGAAATCACTTTTACCGGCTTGAATTTGCCGCCTTCCGGTGATGCCTGCTCTACCGCCGTCGCCATTTCTATCGAAGGAGCTGGCGCCTGTGAAAATTCAACTGGTCGTAATTCCGCTTGCGGCACTTCATCGCGGCTCAATTCCGCTGTGCGCAATTCAACCGGCGGAATTTCCACTGGCCGTGCTTCCACCGGCCGCAGCTGCGCGCTGCGCAGTTCAGTTCGCAGATCACTTCGCAGATCAGATGGTGGCGCTTCGACAGGCACCAATTCGACACCCGCCGATTCCGGGGGGGGCAATTCCGCCAGCGCCTGCCTGCGTTCGATTTCCTGTTCGACCCCGTGCAGCAGCTCGGCAACCGAGTCCGCTTGATTCGGAGGATTTCCCCCCGCCCGCTCGGCTTCCGCTCGCTGCAACGCTTCAAATATATAGCTCATGTCGAAACACCTATTTACCCTACTGCAACCGGCCCTTTGTCTCCGTGTCCTGCATCCGGTCTCGCACTTCTAGCAGCGTTTTCACTGCCAGCAGAAGTTCGTTTTGCTGGTCTTCCTTCGAAGATCTTGCGCCATTATTCTTCGGTTCTTTAGACACCACACCCAGCCGCAAGTCCTTCGCCACGCCGTCAATCACATCAGGCGTAATCGTTGACTCCTGTTTCGCGTACCCGGAGAGTAGCGCGTTCTCGCAAATCGTATTCACCAGCCGCGGAATCCCTCGTGAATGGCGGAACACAGCCTCCACCGCTGCCTCGGAGAAAATCTGACCACCGCCGCCAGGCGCTCCCGCGATATGAAGACGCCGGCTCATGTAATCGCTGGTCTCTTTCGCGCTGAGCGGAGCCAGATCGCAACGCAACGCGATCCGTTGCTTGAGCTGCCGCAGCTCATGGGAATCAAGTTTGTGATCGAGTTCCGGTTGGCCCGCAAGCACGATCTGCAGCAGTTTTTGCTGCGAAGTCTCCAGGTTGGTCAAAAGCCTTATCTCTTCCAGTATTTCCGACGACAAGTGATGCGCTTCGTCCACCACCAGCATCGTCGTCAGTCCCTTTTCATGTCTTTGCAACAGGAAGTTGTTCAACACATGGATCAATTCGTCCTTCGCTTTGCCTGCGGCCGGCAACCCGAAATCACCCAGGATGTAGCGCATGAACTCCAGTGGCGACAACGTCGGATTAAAAATCAGCGCAAAAGCTACGTCGCGGCGCTGCAACAAGCCGAGGAGCGAGCGGATAATCAGCGTCTTGCCCGTCCCCACTTCACCGGTCAGCACGGCGAATCCGCGGTGCGCGGTGACGCCGTAATATAACGACGCCAGCGCTTCGTTATGCCTCGTCGTCGGAAACAGGAACGACGGATCCGGCGTGATCTCGAAGGGGTTGCGCTGCAGGTTGTAGAAAGCTTTGTACATGTTTGTCTAACCGATGTTTGTCTAACCGATGATTGTCTAACCGTTTTTATCTAACTGGCGATCGCCTAACCGATGCTCGTCTGGCCGAAGCTTGTCTAGCCGTACAGATAAGTTACCGCCGATCCTAAGAGGATGACGCCCATGATCATCACCGCTGCCGCCGCGGCAAACCATGCGCCGCGCCGATGGGTTAACTGTTCCTCCGCACTCTCGATGGGAGGAATTTCAGAAATCACCTCGAAAGGAATCAGTTTCTTGATCTCGCGTTCGCTATAGATCTTGCCACTAAGTTTTTCCTGGCCGAAAGCGAAGCCTCCGCCAAGAACCAACCCCACTGCCAATCCCGCCACGCAGAACATCAGACGATTCGGCTTGTAGGGCCTCACCGGAAGATTTGGCGGATCTAACATGCGGAAGTGCTCGCCCTGCTGCGTCTTTTCCAGGTCGGTCGATTCTTGCGACTGGTTTTTCTTGGCCAGCAACTGCTCGTAGTCGGTCTTAGACTGATCGTAGTCGCGCGTGACATCCGCGAATTGCTGTTCCATTACCGGCGCCATATTCAACCGCCCCTGATACTGGTTGATCTTGGCCTGCTCATCCTTAATTTCCGCTTCCCGGTTCGTAATTTCTAGCTTATTCGCTTTCAGCTGGCTTTCGAGTTCCAACAACGGCGCGCTCTTCGTATCGGGCGGGCCTGTAAGCGATGCCGGAGCTGGGTTATTAGCGCGCTCATTCGCTTCGGTCACCAGTCTTGCGCGCGTGTTCTCGATCCGGGCAATCTGTTCCTTGGTCTTGCGGACGTCGGGATATTTGTCGGTGTAGTGAGAAGTTAAATCCGCCAACTGAGCCCGGAGCCCCTCCAACTGTTTGTCGATTTCGGCAAGCGTAACCGTCCCGCCTTCCGCTGGTTTCACGGCGGCCCGATCCACGGCACGATATTGATTGATCAGCGATTCCAGATAGGTATTTTGTTGATTGGCCCGGTTCAGCGCATCTTCGTTCGATTGCAGCTGGGCTTGAAGACCGGTAAGAATCTGCAGATTGCTCTGCGTCTGGGTGGGCAACTCGCCGGGATGCTGATCTTTGAAGACTCTTAATCTGGCTTCCTGCGCCGCCAGCTTGGCTCGGGCCTGTTCGACTTGGTCCGAAAGGAAGTCGGTCGTATTCTTTGAACGCTGCTGACGCTCCTCGAGATTTTCCGTAATAAAAAGATTCGCCAATTCGCTGGTCGTCCGCTGTGCCATCTTCGGATCGCGGCTGGCGTAATAAATGTTGAAGGCCGAGAGTTTCCTGTCGTCGCCGGTCGAGAGTTCAATCTCGATGTCCTTACGCATCTTCTCCACCAGATCGTCCGGGCTTACGTGCTTGCGTTCCTGAGGATATAGGCCGAGCGAGTCGATGATCCGGAGAAGGCGGGTACGGCTCAGTATCTGCTGCGTAATGCTATCCAACTGATGCTGAATATCGCTGTCAATGTTCGAAACCACGTACTTCTCGGGGACGGAAGGTTGTTCGACCAGAATGACCGTCTCCGACCGGTACGTCGAATGGATCAACCAGCTCGCTCCCCAAACTAGCGCCCAACCGCAGAAAAAAGGCAGCAGAAATTGCCACCGCCGCCGGCGGATGATCCCCTTAATCTCGTTAAAATCGGGTAGCTCGGTAGTTTCTTGTAATTCTTCTTCCATGACTTAACTCAGATGCTAACTGAGATGCTCAGACTCAAAGAACTAGATTCCCAGGGGCTTTGCCCACTGATATGACAATGTTACAAAAACCCGGTTGCGGTGCGCATCCAGCGTCGGCGGGTTCGGGAGGGAAAAGCCAGACTCCTGCTGAAAGTCGTGAGTATAGCCGATCCTGAGCCCAACACTCTTCCCCACATAACGCTCAAGCAGGGCGCCTGCCGACGTCAGGTTCACCGAACTGGCGCTGCCCACTGGTCCAATCAGTTCCTGGTTCGTCCCGTGGCTGGCCATCAGCGATCCCGTCCATCCGGGAATCAGTTCCCGGCGGATGTTAGCGTGCACGTTTCCTACCCGCACCGAACCAAGAATGCCGCCACCATCGCTGATGCTTCGCGAGTATCCTCCGGAGACGCTGGTTCTCTGGTTTTGCCAGCCGCCTTCAACCCCGCCTGCCACCGACCAATTGTTCGAGTCGGATGGCAATATTGCGCCAGGAACGATGCCCTGATTTTCCGCGTATTGCGGGCCGACAAATGCGGTAACCGTGAAGCGGCTGGAAAGGTTCAGCGTGTTCACCGCATAAAAACTATGAACCAAACTCTCGCCGCCGTCGAAAGTGATGCGATCGAAATGGTAGCTGGCGCCGCCCCAGTCGCCGCGAAAAAGATGGTGCAGCCAGAAGGCGGAGGCGGATGCATTCTGGGCATCCGTCAACGGATTCGTAATCTGAGCTCCGCTCGTTTCGTTGGAGAAACGCAGATCATAAAACGACCCGCTGCCCCCGATCAGATCGTTCAAGGCAAAGTGATAGTTCGTCTCAACCGTGGTGAGATTCGATCTCTGCGTGGCAATCGGAAAAATCAGACTGGTATTCGGTCCGCCCGAACCGGTGACGACTCCGGCGCCGCTGCCCGCGTCAAACAGTCCGGTAGTGTAGGAAAAGTTCTCCGCGATTCGCAGATTCACATGCGGGCTGAGCCGGAACTGCGAATCGAAATTCACGTTCTGCGCTTGCTGGTTCTGGGTCGGCAAATTTTCATTGATGGTAAGGCCGCCGGCGTAGCCGAGCGTATAGCGCATTCGTGATGTCGATTGCTCCAGCCTGATGTTGGGAAAGATCGACACGCTGGTATTGCTTTCTGCCGGTGAACTCAGTTGCGCGTTGGAATCGTAGGCCGAACCCACGTTTATTCCGCCTCGAAGAAAATTCGATCTTTCCATCTCGGAAACGAATGCCGAAGAAATTCCTGTTCCACCCAGCAGCGCCGGAATCTGCGGCAACTCACTGCTGGTATCCGCCGCGTCGCCTTCGCCCTGCATTCCTGCTATCCCCGAAAGAGGCGCCGCCGGTGCCGTTCTCGAACTGTTATCCACCGGAGCCTGATCCGGTTGCGCCGTAGTTGTCGGGTTCTGCCCCAGGGCAATGACCTGCAATCCCGCCGCCACGCACCCCAGCAGCAAACTGCGTCGGATACTCAGTTGAGCGCTCGTCATCATCGCTTACGGCACCACCACGGTATCGCCGGCTTGCAGCCGGATGTTTTGCTCGGGATTCTTGCCTTTGATCACGTCTTTGTAATTGAACGGGAATCGCTTCTCAGTTCCATCCGGATCCGGCCGCAAAACATACATCGACTTCTGCTTCGCGAAATCCTTGAAGCCTCCTGCCATCGCGATGGAATCGAGGACAGTGGTCGAACTATTCAACAAATAAGCGCCCGGTCGTACCACCATCCCCAGGATATTTACCTTCTGACTCTTACTATCGGTAACAATAACCGTCACTTCAGGCTCGGAGATGTAATTCTGCAGCCGCTTGGTGATCTCCTGCTCCAGTTGCCGCGGCGTCTGTCCGCCCGCCTGCAACTCCCCCACTAAGGGCAGCGAAATCTTGCCGTCCGAGCGAACCGGAACCGAACGTGAAATATCCGGTTCTTTCCACACATTGACCGCCAGAACATCGTTGGCGCCAATTACATAGGAACTATCGGAAGGCGCGGCATGAGATCCCGCAGGAGGTGTGGACGCAGTCGGAGGGGCAGTGGAATCGGACTGCGCGAACGCTCCAGTTCCAATGGATACCAGTACCAGAAGTGCGAGGACCGGCATGATTCTATGAGTCGTCATGGGCTCCGTCATAAGCAAATGTCTCGTAACCACTCCAGCTTCAAGGCTGGCTCGTTCAGATTTTACTCGTTGAAACGACCGCGATAAACCCTACTTGGCTTGGCGCATACCGTCGCTACCTAAGAGGCGCGCCGACTCCGACGGTGGCGACAAGTGATACTCCTGAATCTTGTAAAGCAGCGCTCGATAGCTGACATTCAACAAACGCGCTGCCGCCTTCCGGTTCCAGTTCGTCCGTTCCAGCGCATTCGCAATCGCGCCGCGTTCGGCTTCCCCTTTTGCGTTCCTTACCAGCAACTTTAGAGACGACTTTTCGTCCGCTGTATTCGAGCCGGATGCATGAACGCCGTTTGCCGGATGGCTATGCCCATTTCCGTTTCCTCGATCACCGTTTTCAGCCTTACTGGCGACTCCAAAATCGTGATGCAAACGCAATTCCTGCAAAGCCGCGACTTCATCGCCGTGCGACAGGAAGCGTTTGGCAAAGTTTTCCAACTCGCGCAAGTTGACCGGCCATGCGTACTTTTGGCAGGCATCGAGCAATACGCTTGAAAGCCGCGGAGCCGGCACGCCATAGCGCCGGGTCAACCGGTTCATCAGGTGACCCAGCAATAATGGGATCTCTTCGCGCCGTTCCCGCAACGGTGGCACGCGCAATTCAAAAGCGCTCAAACGATAAAACAGTTCTTCCTGAACCTTTTTCTCCGTCGCTGCCAGCTCCAGATCGCCACAGGTCGCGGCAATAATGCGCACATCCGCTCGAATCGGAGTCGACCCGCCGCACCGTACAAACTCGCCAGTCTCCAGCAAACTCAGAAGGCGCCGCTGCACCGCGTCCGGCAATGCATCAAACTCGTCCAGCAAGATCGTTCCCTTGGCGCATTGCTCAATCTTCCCTACAGTCGATTCCGGACGGCCGTCGGCGGATGCGTGCTCGTACCCAAACAATTCGTTTTCCAGCAGATCGGAGGTGAGCACCGCGCACTTCACCCTGATAAACGGAAAGCTGGAACGTATCGAAAGCGAATGGATCAGCCGTGCCGCCGTCGTCTTCCCGCTGCCGGCCTCCCCGGTAATCAGCACCGGCACATCAGTCTGCGAGAGTAATTCCGCTTGCGTACGCAGCCGGCGCGTAGCCGGACTGGCCGCAATGAAGTACAACTCCTCGCTGATGCGTTCGATTTCAGGTTGATACATGGTCAAGAGAATGGATCGCCGGATAAGGACTGTCGGCGAAGCTCTAAGTCAGTAGTGCTGAAAATAGTTAGGCTGAATACTCAAGCCGTTGTGAAGAAAAATTCGCGACTCGCATCAGGAGAATCGCTTGAGCGATGTCAGGATTCGTATCAGGGTATCGCCTCAGCGCTACCCCAAGTCGCTCAAAATCACACGCCCCTTTAGGGGCTGGCATTGGCGTTCGAACCGGTGTTGGAGTTCGCGAAGCTCGCAGCTCGAAGCCCGCAGCTTCAATTCAAACCGGCTCAACGTCGTAACCGTCAATCCGCACCGCCATCGATCGCTGGATCGCGTCAACGGAAATAATCAGGCTGTGATCCCCGTTTTCCGACAAAAACACGCCCTCGACTCCGTCCATCGCCCCACCGCGCACCCGTACCCGCTGCCCCACCTTCAGAAATGGATAAGAACGCCAGGGCGCGGACTGCGTGAGCACCTTCTGGATACTCTCGATCTGTTGATCGGGAATCGGCAGGCTCGCCCCGCGAGAACCGACAAAACCGTGCACACTTTCCACCTGGTGCACCCGCGTTCGGTCCTCCGTGCTGAGGGCGCAACGGACAAAGACATAGCAACTGAATAACGGCACTTCAACTTTTTTCGTGCGATCGCTCCAGCGATGCATTTCCGCTGTCACCGGCAAGAAGGTTTCCATGCCTTGATCGCGCAATCTTCGCTCCACTGTTTTTTCATGCCGCGCTCTGGTGTGCAACGCGTACCAGTGCAGCGCATTCTGCGAAACTCCTGCCTCCGGCCCATTGCCCATATCGCAGATCTGACTGGCAGCACTCATAGCTTCGCCCTCTGGGTCCCATAACATCGGGTCCACCTGGATAGCGCAGGCAGAAACACACACGCAAACCTTTTCAACATCTTCGGGGGAGAAAATGACACTAGGGGGGAAGCTTCTAGCTGTAAAAAATTTGCTGTAAAAAAGTTAACGTCGCCTGCAAGAACGTGCAAGTGGTAAAAGTTCTTAGAGTATATCAGCTCTATTCGGTGAGGAGCCTAATGTCTCTCATTACCTTAGAGATGTTCTTCCATAGCACGCCAGGGTATGACCTTTCGGGAGAGGCCCTTCGGGTCGCTCCCAATAGTAATCATGACCCTGTACGTATGTTTAATATATTATTGATATAATTAACTTTAGCCTGAATAGACTCGATGTCTACGGATGCAAAGGTCTGGACAAATACTCGACCTCGGTTACGGCAGGAACCTGGTACTCTCGAAACCGCACATGACCCGTAGACAATGAATGCATTTATTTGCATACTCTGCAAGAGATTGCTTGCTCCAGCTTGGCGTCGGGTGCTACATTTTAGGCTGGTTGTTGAGAGACTTAGGTCAGCTTTTTTGCCTCTTCTCCCCTCCTCTTCCCCCGAGGCCACGGTCTTAAATGAGTTTAACGAGCGGGAGTGTTTTCCGGTCATATCCGATTCGTTGAGTCATATTTTGTAGAACGACCTCCTGAGGAGATGGCATGCCAACCCGCGAAGCGTTGGGCTCGGATTTCGTCAGTATCGTCGTTGCCGACAGCACGCACATTCACACCCAGCTTCTGGCCGACGCTTTGCGCACTGATCGCGGATTGCAGGTGGTTGCTGCGGCCTCGAATTCCGGAGAGTTGCTCGCGGCGATCTCTCGGGTCCCTATCGACGTCGCAGTAATCAGTCACAGTTTGGACGACGAGCCTGGACGCGGCACCCAGATGCTGCGCGAGATGCGCGCGCTCCGTCCTCAGATCAAGGGCGTCATCCTGCTCGACACCTCCAAACCGCAACAAGTACTGGACTGTTTCCGTGCCGGAGCGAGAGGGATTTTTTCGAAGCAGGAACGCTTAGAAAACCTTTGCAAATGCATTCGCAACGTCCATGAAGGACAAATCTGGGCGCGCAGCATCGATCTGGATCACGCGCTCGAAGCTCTGGCCAACGCTCCCATCCTCGGAGCAAGCAATCGCAAAGGAATCGAACTGCTCACCGCGCGAGAACGGCAGATCATCCAGCACGTCTCCGGAGGCATGACGAATCGCGAAATCGCGCAAGCTCTTCACCTCAGCCCGCACACGGTGAAGAATTACCTCTTCCATATTTTTGACAAGCTAGGAGTCTCCACCCGCACCGAATTACTCTACGTCACGATGAACGATCCGCCACCGCCGCTGTCGGCAGGCGTCACCAACGAAGATTTCAAAAGCTCCCACCGGATCGAAGCCGCTGAGGCCGCCAATGCAGGCGATCCCTCGGCGCAAATCAGCATGGGTGATCATTACTGCACGGAGATCCCGGACGCCCCACCCGAACCGGTGAATGCCTACATGTGGTATCTGCTGGCCGAACGATCGGGAGCCGCGATGTTCGAGCAAATCGAAACCCGCAAGAAAAGCATCAGCCGGATGATGTCCAAAGAACAAGTAGCAGAAGCCACCAGCAAAGCAGCCGCATGGCTAAGAGAGCGCGGATCTCAGCCCACCACCGAGAACAGTGCCGGACAAGATACCAGCCATAAAAAGCTCCCCGCCGGCGCCCGATAGGCTCCTCCTGCATTGCCCGGCCTCGTAAAAGCGCGGCGTATAATGAGGCCACGAAAGCCATGAAGACACCTTACGGCCTGGAACTTATTGAGAGTTGCCTGACCTGTCCGCTCCATAAGGATCGTCTTTTTTGTAATCTGACACCTGAGGCGATTGCGGGACTGGATGCGATATCGTCTCTCGCAATTTATCCCAAGGGAGCAATTCTTTTTGTCGAAGGCCAGAATCCGCGTGGAGTCTTCGTGATCTGTAATGGCCGGGTGAAGTTGTCGGCCAGTTCCGCGGGTGGCAAGTCATTGATTCTCCGCATCGCGGAGGCCGGTGAAGTGATCGGATTGCCGGGGACGATCTCGGGAAAACCCTATGAGGTGACCGCCGAAGCCCTGGCTCCTATCCAGGCAAATTTTATTTCCCGGGAACCGTTTCTCGACTTTCTTCGCACCCACGGCGAAGTGGCGCTTCGGGTTGCCGAGACGCTGAGCGACATCTATTACGCGACTTATCGCGAGGTCCGCTGCCTCGGGCTTTCGGGATCGGTGGAAGAGAAGTTCGCCAATTTCCTGCTCGATTTTGCGGCACGCCATGGCTCGGAGAATGGCCAGACTCGAGTTGCGCTGACGCTGACCCACGAGGAGATTGCCGAGATCATCGGAGTCTCCCGCGAGACGGTGACTCGCCTGTTCGCTGACTTTAAGCGCAAGGGACTGGTTCAAGTTCACGGTTCGACGGTGGTGCTGGCCGATAAAATGCAGCTCCAAGAATTACTGCGCGCCTAGTTTCTCTCCGCAATTCAAGACCTTCTATCTCCTTTTTTGGCATTTGTGATCCCCGTCACACAGTTGCGTGACGGGGGTCACTGCACGGGCCTGGACTAAAGCACAGAATAGGGCTGCGGACACTACTCCGACAAATCAGAAAACGGCGCGGAGATGCGCGCCGGGCGGGTGTCTTTACTTCTGTCTCGAGTTTGGAGTTGGTTGATTTTGAAGATGTGCAATTTTGAACAGACGGTGATTGGCGAGTCGCCTTACGATTTACTGAATTTTCGAGGCGTTGTGGCGATAGGGATGCAACTAAAACCAAGGAGAACTGAGATCCAGTTCTACGCATGAGCGGCACCGTGAAAAGTTCCAACCATGGTTTGACATCGAGAGGAGCGAACTGATGCCGGGACACCCCATCGCCGATCGAACGCTTCTGCTGTCGGTCTTATGTCTTTTCGTCGTCGGCTCAGTTTTCGGCCAACCTCGGCAGCAGGCAGCCGACAAAGGCGCTCAATCAACAGGCGCTCCATCTGGTAGCGCAGTGGTGGCCGGTGCTCCCTCTGCGGATGTTTCCAAATATGTGGGAGCGGAAACCTGCAAGAGCTGTCACGAAGAAATTTACAACGCCTGGGAAAAGACGCCACACTGGAAGACCACGCTTAATAAGGAGGACGGCCCTTCCAAGCAAGGATGCGAAGGGTGCCATGGCCCGGGGGCGGATCACGTGGCGGGCGGCGGGGACAAGACGAAGATATTCGTCTTCGAGGGGAAGTCGCGGCAAGAGAGCAGCGCTCGCTGTTTGAGTTGCCACGGCCAGGGACGGGAGCAATCGCATTTTTCGGAATCCGCTCACGCCAGTGGCGATGTTGGCTGTCTGAACTGCCATTCTCCCCATCACGCAACGGAAAAGCAGCATCTGCTGGTCCAGAATCAGCCGCAGTTGTGCTACGGATGCCACACGTCGGCCAAGGCGGACTTTGCCAAACCGTTTCATCACCGGGTCAACGAGGGGCTGATTCAATGCAATGACTGCCACAACCCGCACGGGACCGGGATCCTGCGGCAGGTCCGAACACTGCCGAGCGGGGATGCCATCTGCTACAAGTGCCACGCCGACAAGCAGGGACCTTTTGTTTACGAGCACGTCCCGGTAAAGACTGAGGGCTGCACCAGTTGCCATACGCCGCACGGGTCCACCAATCCGCGGCTGTTGAATGTCAGCGTGGTGAACATGCTCTGCCTGCAGTGCCACACGTTTTCAACTCAAGGCCCCGCCGGTCCCGCGCACAATCAATCAGCAAAGTATCAGGCATGCACCATGTGTCATACGCAGATCCACGGGTCTAATTTCAGCGATGTGTTTTTCAAGTAGGAAATACGAATAGGTAAGGACGATGGCATGGATCCGAAAATCCGAACTGGACTCTTTGAGGGCCTGCGAATTCGCGGCCGTCCTTATCGTGCTGCTTTGCGGCGTGATCCTGTCGTCAGAAATGGTTTATCCGCAATCTCCCAGCGCTACTCCGCCCGCGGCTCCCGACGGTGTTACCAGCGGCGGTTATCAGATTCACTCCTCGGTCGACGTGGGCTATCGCTCCAGTTTTGTTACCGGCAGCCAGGATATGTACGACACGCTGGTAAATCTACAGACCGGTCCACGCTTTCTCGATCAGACGCTTTCGATGCAATCGTTGGATCACCAGGCACTGCTATTCGACAATCTCTACCTCAACAGCTCGGGTTGGGGAGGCGATCCGAACAATTTCTTGCGGCTGCGCGCGGACAAAGGCAAGTTATACAAGCTGCAATACGGGTTCCGGCGCGATCAGAATTTCTCCGACTTCGACTTGCTGGCGAACCCATTGAATCCTCCAACGTCGACGCCGTCGATTCCAGCGCTCGACTCGCCTCACCTTTTTGACACGACGCGACGCATGAGCGATTTCGATCTCACACTGCTGCCGCAATCGCGGCTGAGTTTTCGAATGGGATACTCGCGTAACAACATGACCGGGCCGTCTTACAGCAGCGTCCATGAGGGAACGGAGGCTCTCCTTCTTCAACCCTGGAACACGACCATGAACTCTTATCGCTTCGGGGTAGATTTCAAGATCTTGCCGCTTACTGTCTTGAGCTTCGATCAATATCTTGATTACTACAAGGGAGACACGGACACCGAACTCGCTCCCTTCGCGCCTGCGCTGCTGCCCGCGCCGGGTACGGGCTCGGCTGAGTTGGGCTTGTCCATCGACACTGCGAACAAGGTTCCCTGTGCCGTGGTTCCTCCAGCAACCAGTCTGATTGTCAGTGGCACTCTGACCAATGTCGCATGCAGTGGATACTTCGGTTATACGCGGAACCAGCGGATTCGTACTTCGACGCCCACCGAACGCTTCGGTTTCCGCGGGAATTACTTCCAGCGGTTCGACCTGCTCGCATCTTTTACCTATAGTTCCGCCAATTCAAACGCACCGTTGGATGAGTCTTTCAACGGGCTGATTACGCGCACCGCGACCCGCGCCTTCACCGGCACGGGGACAGGTAATGCGAAGCGGATCTCCAATGTGCTGGATGCCGAAACCACAGTGCATTTAACCCAACATCTGCGGCTGATCGAGAAATTTTATCTTTGGGCTTACCGAATTCCTGAGAGCGCTAATTTTACCGAGGTTGACAGCGATTGCCCGGTCACGACTCCACCCACACCCTGCACGTTATTGACACCGCTGAGCGCGACCGCGCCGGCCACGATACCCACGCTAACGCAAGCATCGTTCAACCAGACCGTGAAGAGAAATCAGACGGAATTAGTCTGGGATATTTCCAAAAAGATGGGAGGGCGCATCGGGTTCCGCTATAGCGATCAGGTTTTCAACCACTTCAACGATTTTCTGGCTGGAGATGAAGACCATTTCGTGGTCCAGGGATACACGGGGCTCGTCGGATTCTGGGCCCGTCCCACTCACGCTTTGCGATTGAATTTCAGTGCGGAACATACCAATTACGACAACGTCATTGTTCGTATCTCTCCGCGCAAAGAGTCGCGGTACCGGTTCCAGACGACCTACACGCCGCGACCGTGGGCAGTATTGGGCGGGTCGGTCAACATTTTTCAGACTGCCAACGCGGACGCTCTCACAAATTACGTGGGGCACAACCAAAACTATGGGCTAACGGCCTCACTTACGCCGCGCGAACGCTTCGGACTGGACTTGGCCTACAACTACAACAGTGTGATCCAGAATGCCCTAATCTGCTTCAACGACACACCGCCGGCGGGGGTTAGCCTTCCGTTCGTAAGTAACGCCGGCTCTTGCGCCGCAAATGATCCGGCGAATCCATTGCTTGGTAATTCGTACTACACCAACCACACCCATTTCGGAATGACCACTGTCAGATTTAGTCCGGCAAAACGATTGACGGCCAACCTGGGCTACAGCATCACCAGCGTTGATGGCGCGATTCCGCAGTTCAACATTCTGCAGCCCCTGGGCTCGTTGCAGTATAAGTACAGCCAGCCGGTGGCCAACCTGAGTGTGGATTTGGGCCACAGGCTAGCCTGGAATATGGGCTGGAATTATTACCAGTATGGTGAAGGGTCATTTGTGGGGCCGACAGCGCCGCGCTATTTTCACGCTAATTCGCTGACCGAATCTTTGCGTTACGCATTCTGATCTAGTTTTTCAAGGAGCCTGAAGATGAAGAAAATCAATGTCCAGATATTCGTCGCAGCGATCACCATCGTTTTCGTTTCTGCCATCCCGGCTGTTGCGCAAGACGCATCGGCGCTCTACAAGACAAAATGCGTTGCATGTCATGGCCCGGACGGGAGCGGCTCGGCGACGGGAACAAAACTTGGCGTCCACGACTTCCACTCCGCCGACGTGCAGAAGCAGAGCGATGCCGATCTCACTGGCATTATCAGCAATGGCAAAAACAAGATGCCCGCTTACGGAAAGTCTTTGAAGGCGGAGGATATTACGGGACTGGTCGCGTATATTCGCTCGCAGGCCGCAGCAAAGTAAATGTGGTCAAAGTAAATATGGCCGTTGAAATTGCCATTGGAAGCGGTTTCCATGGGGCACGCTGGTTGTGTGCCGCCGGGGACGGTTCCGCATGATTTCTCCGCAGGCACTCACAGTAGCGTTGTTTGTGCTCAGCGCGGGGTTGATTCTCTTGCTCATCCTGCGCCCCGCACTCACGGCGAACAACAACGGAAAAATTCTTGCGTTTGTGGTGCTCTTCGCGTTGCCAATCCTGTGCAGTTTCGTCGGCACCTCACAGGAGATGGAGCGCTCGAAGCAAACTTCGTTCTGTCTCTCCTGCCACATCATGGAGCCCTACGGGCGGAGCCTGCATGTGGATGATCCGCAATACGTTCCTGCGGCGCACTTCCAAAATCACCGCATTCCCACGGAGCAAGCCTGCTACACCTGCCACGAGGATTACGTTCTTTATGGCGGAATCCGCGCAAAGTGGCGGGGGCTGCACCATGTCTATGTGCAATACCTGGGGACGCCGATGAATCCGATCCGTCTCTACGTTCCCTATAACAATCGGGAGTGTTTGCATTGCCATCTCGGGGCGCGCTCGTTTGAGGCGTCGCCCACGCACACCGCGCTGCACGCGGATCTCGTCTCGAATCAGATGTCGTGTCTATCCAGCGGCTGTCACGATACCGTACACAACGTGGCCGGGCTTGATAAGGTGAAATTCTGGAACGCTGGGACGGAAGAGGGAAAATGATCGCACACAATACCATGGAAAAGCGCTTGCGCATCGCCGGGGCTTTCGTACTCCTTGGCCTTCTTGTGGAACTGGTTGCCCTGCGTTGGACTCATCCCACCGCTTTTCTGGTGTTGGCATTCGTTGGAATCCCAATTATGTCTCTGGGTATAGTAATCTATCTATATTCTCTGATTTCGATCCCGGCCCCGCCACCTGGGTCGGTGCACCCGCCACTGTAAAAAGTGGATAGTTGAACGATGCAAACGTCATTCGGTTAAGGGAGCGAATAATCGAACGTCCAGGTGTGTTTACCCTGAGCGTCGATATGGATCGTGAGCGAGCCAGTGAGTCCGGTCAGCTCTCCTGTGCCGGAATTGGGTACAACCGTTATGCTCAGTTCTCCCGCAGAGGCGGTGTCGCCTTTCATCATGCTCGCGCGGTGCGAGAAGGTGAAGCTGCCCTGCCGGCCGTTAAGTTTGCCGGCCATGCGCTCAATCGCAACGTAGGCCATGGAGCCGGTGCTCACCGTCGAGCCGGTGATCATTTCTACATGGCTAACGCCTTCGAAGTCACCGTGCCAGGTCTTGTCGGATGTGAACCGGGCAATGTCGTTCGCCTTCTCGAAGTCGCTTACTTCAGCGGGAATCATCTTGACGTCGAAAGAACCTTTGGCATGAACACCGTTCATGTGCGCCTCCTTCTGGGCCGCGGCACTCGGCGCGAGACACATCACCATCGCTGTCGCCGCCACCGCGAATCTCACTCTCATATCCCCCCCAAATTACAACTTGCAGAGTTCTCTATCGGAGCTCGGAACTTTAGCAAGCAAGTTATACCACGGAAGATTGTCGCTAACCCCTGGGGGTAGGCGACCTTTCAGGATGCCGGTTGGGCGAGCACGCTTTCATGCCGAGATGAACCAAGGACACTTTCGGAGATCCACGAAAGTGACCGGTCAAAATTCGAATCAAATAGAACAATTAAAGTGGAAACGCTCGGGGCGCTGAATGTTTCACGTGAAACATTGTACCTTACAGATTGTACGTACACTAATAGTGGATATCGGCCTCAAGTAGTACGCAGCTTGCGAGTTAGCAGACTTGCTGGGGACGGCAAAGCTGAGCGTTCCTGGACGGTTTTTGGGAATGTTCCACGGGCGACAAGGTCGCGGATTTCGGGTTGCAGGGGGAGAAACTAGTTCGATGGCTAGGCTAAGACTTAGTCTCCATTCGTACACTCTCCGAACGGGGGGTAAGTGGGTGCCCCTTCATCAATTGGCAGTTGCAGAGCGGCAATATCTGATGCACTATACTCGTCGCGATTCGCGACCGTTCGTTGCCTCGCCGTAGTAAGAAGGGTGGTACTGAAGAGAACGAGAAAAAGTAGTGGCGTTCCTGCGACGCTGCGCGATAAACCAGGCAATCCATCGGGATGGGATTTCTATGACGAGTTCCGCGATCAGCCCGAGTGCACTGTCGAAATCGAAGTTGCTCGCAGGTCTGGACGATGCCGCGCTTCGGCACATTCTGCATGCGGCGCAATGACGCCACGTCGCGGCCAAGACAAATATCACCATCGCGGGAGAGCGCCCCGAACATCTATTCCTGCTGCAAGCTGGACGGGCCAAGTTTTACAGTTTGACGGAGTCTGGTTCGGAAATCTTGTTGTTATGGAAGGTTCCAGGGGACGTCATCGGGCTGGTATCGCTGCTGGCGAATCCTCCCGGCTATATGGCGAGCACGAAAACCGTTTCCGCGTGCCAATTTCTGGCCTGGGATCATGCTACGATCCGCCGCCTGGCCAGGGCGCACCCGCAGCTTATCGAAAACGGTTTGCGGATGGCGCTCCATTACCTTAACGCATACATGCACCGGCACGTTGGCATCGTCACCAAGAGTGCGGAATCCAGGCTTGCAAAAGCGCTTGTCCATCTCGCCGCCGAAGCAGGGCAGGTGCGCCCGGCAGGAGTGGAAATAGATATCACGAACGAACAACTTAGTTCCCTTTCCGACATTAGTCCGTTTACCGCCAGCCGGCTCCTCTCCAAATGGGAGCGCGACGGAAAGCTCTCCAAGGAACGCGGCCGGGTCACTCTCCGGTCGCCCGAATCTCTCATGATCGCTTAGTTCCGTTTCATCTTCTGATTGCTCTGGTGATTGCTCTGGCGCAACGACACCGCTGTGCGGCGCGTGGCACTGTCAATATTGACTCCATAATGCTGACTCCATCCTGCTTCGTCGATTCAGTGCCACCAGCCCTATGATCACGGTATCGAACACGCGAGCGGTAAAGGCTGTTGTGAAAATGTCTTTGGTGCGCGCTTTAGTTGCGGATAATTTCGAACCCTGGCGGCAGATGATTTGCGATCTTCTTGAAGAAGCGCCTGATCTGATTGTGGTCCGCCTGGCCTCGAATGGCCCTGACGTCCTTCGACAGGTGAAGGAAGTGCAACCGGATTTGCTAATCCTCGATATTGAGCTTCCCGGTCTGAATGGAATTGATGGCGTCCGATTGATCCATGAGCTTTGCCCCACAACGAAGATTCTATTTCTAAGCTTGAACTCAGAAGGGAAATTAGTACGAGCGTGCCTCGAGGCTGGCGCCAACGGGTACGTCTTAAAAACGGACGTGCTAGGAGACTTGGTGGCAGGGATCCGCACCGTGATCGCCGGGAAACAATTTGTCAGCAGCGGGCTGGTCAAGCTGCATCGGGGCCCCCAGGATCCGCAAGAGTAGCGGGAAGGCGGTTGCATCTTTCCTCTCGATAAATTCTCTAGAATTGGATACTTCCGCGCTATTCCTTCAGTCTTTTCTTACTCTTTTTCTCGCGCTGGGGAACGGGGCACACGAGACTTTAGTTACCTTAGTTACCCCCTTTTGTGCCAGTTGACTTTGCAACGACCTCTGCTATCTTTGGACTAGCTCCTTTGGTCACTAGAGTAAGACGAACTTCCCCCGCAGTTAACCGAAGAACGAAGAGCCCCCGGAGAAATTCGTTGAATAAAAACATCAATCGTACATTCTTAGTTGCTTCGATTCTTTTAATCGCCGCGTTCAGTAACGCGTCCGCATCATCCAGAAAATCAGCTTCGGCACTGGCTCATGCGCAGGTCCAGGGAAAATGCACTGGCGGCGCAAGTTTCTCAGGCTGGTACGGCATGCTGGTGAGCGGTGGGGGCAAATATCTTTCTGGCGCGATCAACTTCGACGGCAACTGCAATGTGTCAGGCACGAACGTCACTGGCGGCAGCGGCGGAGCATTCACGACGACCAGCGTTACGGGCACATATGGGCAGAACTCCGATGGTACTTTTACCGTCACTTTGAATTTCGCGGGTCAATCGACTCCGCAAACCTACATGATTGGCGTCAGTGAGTCTGGACACAAAGCGCGCGGCCTGGAGAGCGATGGAAGCCTCGAGGCGGTGATCGATCTACAGTCGCAACTAACGAATCTGACTTCTGGGTACGGCGCCTCGAGCCTCAACGGAACTTACGCAGCCTCCTGCGCCGGAGTGAACGCCACAGAGTTCAACTATGTGACGTTCGATGGCCTGGGTAACTTCTCCGGAACAGACGCCTCTGACTTTAATGGCGCACAGAGCAACAGTCCTTATAGCGGCACCTACTCCGTGAACGGCGACGGCACATTCTCAGGCAGCGTCGCAGGCGGCAACAGTTACACTTTCAACGGCGTCATTGATAGTGGCGTTTCCGAGATTCAATACACATACAACGCTCCCGGCACGGGAGGCGTTCTGGCTTGCACCGGCAAGCAATCCCTTACTCCGACGGTCACGCTGGCGAGTCTTTCCGGCTGGTACGGCTTCGTTGTCGGTCAAGCGCCACCGGCGGGATGGGGCGGCAAATACCTTTCCGGCGCAATTTTCTTCGACGGCGCAGGCGGATTGAGCGGCACAAATGTCAACGGCGGCATCTTAGGACAGAACGCCAATACAAGTGTTACGGGATCGTATGCTGTGAATGGCGACAACACGATCAGCATTACGATGAATCTGGCAGGCCAGTCGAATCCGCAGACCTATCTCGTGGGTATCGCCCAGGCCGGCAACGAAGCGCTCGGTATCGAAACCGATGGCACGACGCTCGCGACCATCGATATCCAAAGCCAGCTTCAGACGCCAACCACGCCCTACACCCTCGCCAGCCTTAATGGAAACTATGCGGCCTCGTGCACGGGATATGAAGTCGATCTCAACTACACGAACTTCGACGGCAACGGCAACATCTATGCCAGCGTGGATGCCTACGATGATGGCGGGTACGGTGATAATCCGTACACGGGAACATATACCGTCAATGCCGACGGCACTTTCACCGCCAACTTCTTTGGCGACATTTACAACGTATTCACGCTGACGGGCGTCATCGAGAACGGGACTGGTGAAATCGAATTCACGTACTACCAGCAAGGGTTCAGCGGCGTGGTAGCCTGCGTGGGCGAGTCTAACTATGGCCCCGTCGGCACGAATCCCGTAGCGACGGCACCTACTTTCAGCCCCGCGCCGGGAGCTTACGGCACTGCGCAGGGAGTTATGCTGTCGGACACCACTCCAGGTGCGGTCATTCATTACACCACCAACGGCGTGACCCCGACCACACTGTCACCGGTGTACAGCACGCCGATACCGGTAAGCGCCAGTACGACAATCCAGGCGATCGCTGTCGCCAGCGGATCCAATAACAGCCCCATCGCGGCTGGAACTTATTTCTTTGGTCAGAGCCAGAGCATCAATTTCCTGGAGATTCAGTCCCCGATTCCATATGCGGGGACGGTTACGTTGAACGCGTCCGCAACCTCCGGTCTGCCGGTAAGCTACACGGTGGTTTTCGGACCAGCGACCTTGAACGGCAACGTTCTGACGATCACGGGCGCGGGTTCGGTTACGGTGCAAGCGACCCAGGCAGGAAATGGGCAATATGCTCCGGCGGCTCCGGTCTCGCAGACTTTTACCGTTAGTCAGGCGAGCACAGCTTTGGCGCTCGCCTCGAACAGCAACCCGTCGGCACAGGGTAAGCCGGTGACCTTTACGGCCACGATCACACCGCAATTCAGCGGTCAGGCGACTGGAACTGTTACTTTCATGGACGGCTCCACGGTTTTGTCGACCGTTCCGGTGAGTGGGAATGCGGCTAGCCTGGCGACCACCGCTCTTGCGGCTGGTACGCATTTGATTAGCGCGATTTATAGTGGCGACAGCAATTTCACGGGGAACAATTCCGCTCCCGTCTCGCAGGTTGTTACCCAGAGCACGGTCTCTTTGGTTTCGTCCCTTAATCCGTCGCTGTCTGGTAAGGCGGTTAGCTTCACCGCCACGGTTTCGTCTGCCGGAACACCGACAGGCACTGTGAAATTCTTTGACGGCACAACCCTTCTGGCGACAGTGACTCTGAAATCCGGCATCGCGAAGACCACGACGGCAAAACTGCCGGCGGGTTCGAACGCGATCACTGCTGTCTACAGCGGCGATTCCAAAAACAGCAGCGGCACATCGGCGCCGTTGACTCAGCTTGTATCAGCGGCGACCACGACGACAATCGGATCTTCGGCGAATCCATCTGTATTCACGCAAAATGTCACCTTCACGGCGACCATCAACTCCAGTATTGGCGCTCCGCCGGATGGAGAGACGGTCACTTTCGAGCAAGGTACAACTGTACTTGGAACGGGAGTGACGCTTGGGGGGACGGCAACGTTCTCCACATCGGCATTCGCGGTTGGCACCAAGCCGGTCAAAGCGTTCTATGGCGGCGATGCAGGTTTCGGCAGCAGCACGTCGGCTCCGGTAAGCCAGGTAATTCAAAAGGCGGGCACCACGGTCACTCTGATTTCGTCGCAGCCTTCGTCCACATTCGGGCAGTCGGTTACTTTCACGGCTACGGTGGCGCCGCAGTTTAGCGGGACACCCGCCGGCGCGGTGGTGTTCAAAGACGGCACAACCACGTTGAAGAGTGTGACCCTAAGCGCGGGATCGGCGAGCTATACGTCCACAAAGCTGGCCCGCGGGACGCACAACATCACGGCGACTTATAACGGTAATGCCAGCTTTACGACCAGCACCGGTGCGACGACACAGACGGTGAACTAAGCAACCAATTCCACCTCGGCTTCAATTTCGACGGGGATGTCCCACGGAAGCTCGGCGAGGCCCACGGCGCTGCGGCTGTGAGCGCCGGTGACTGGTCCGAAGAGTTCGAGGATCAGGTCGGAGAAACCGTTGATCACGCTCGGCTGCTGGTTGAAGCCGGGCGCTGAGTTCACCATACCGAAAACTCTTACCCAGGCAGCAATGCGATCAAGGTCGCCGATCGCGCGTTGAAGACTGCCCAGAATCGACAATCCCGTGAGCCGCGCCGCGATGTATCCCTGCTCGAGGGTGACTTCTCGTCCCAACTTCCCCAGCGGTTTAGCAAATGAGCCGTCCGGAGCTTGCGGGCCGTGGCCTGAGATCAGCGCGCGGCGTCCAATGATGCGGACAAACTCAAACGGAAGAACGGCTCCGCTCGGAGCCTTGGGGGCTGGGGGCAAACGGAGGCCGAGTGCGATCAATCGCTCTTCGATTCGCGGCATAGGGAATCCTCCTGTGAATTATCTGTAGGCGCCTCGCGGGTTGTCTAGTCGAAGGCTCGATACAAAGGAACGCGGTTACCGCTTCGCATGTTTCGACTCCCGTTTGCGCAGCCTTCTAGCCGGTGAGATTATTTATGGTATGCCCCGCGTGACGCCCCATTCAACGCGACATTCCGGTCACAACGGCGCTTCGCTGCCGCCGCGTACTGGCGGAGGTGGCGATGGCCGCGGACGCGGTGGCGACGACATGCCAGATTCTGCTCCGAATTTTATTCCCAACTCTATTCCTAATTATGGCGCTCGCCTGCGCCGCGCGCGCATGAGTCTGATGGTGGGCATGGCGCCCATCCTCATGCTGTTTATTTCTTTCTCGGCGGTTTACTTGATCCGGCGCGTGTTTGTGGGGGAAATGAATGGCGCGGGTTACATTCAAACCTGGATTCCTGTGCGGTTGCCGTGGTTGTGGTTGCTAGCGAACACCGCGGTCCTGATCGCCAGCAGCATCACGATCGAGTTGGCCCGGCGTAGCATCACGCGCGAAGCTGCGCTTGCCCCGATTCGATCGATTCCGGGAGTCTCGCTGGGAGACGAACGCCATTTTCCGTGGCTCGCTCTGACCACGGTTCTTGGACTTGTGTTTCTGGCCGGGCAACTTTTGGTCTGGAGCAGACTCTCGTCAAGCGGCTTTCACTTCGCGGGTGGAACCAGCGTCTCTTTTATTTATATTCTCACCGCAATGCATGGTCTGCATTTGGCGGGCGGTATTATCGCTCTTTTTTGCGCAAATATTGCGGCGGTATTGCATCGTCCGGTGGAAACCCGGCGGATTGTGGTCGACATTACTTCCTGGTATTGGCATTGCATGACCGGGCTGTGGATTTGCATTCTCGGGCTGTTCTGGTTTGCGGCATCATGAGGGTGCCGGTCTTTCCTCAACCTCGCAGACAATTTCCCGACGCGTTTCTGCCGAGTCGGTAGGAGTCCTTCGACTCCGCTCAGGATGACAGCGCATAGCAGGCTAACGGCGCTTCATCGAATCCAACTTTCCAACTTCCAGCCACCATTTATAATAGAAGATTCGGTAGCCAGTTTTGATCCATTCTGTAGCGCCAGGGGAAGATGTCGACAGATAGCATAGTTGTGCGCGGGGCCCGGGTTCATAACCTCAAAAACATCGATTTTGAGATTGAGCACAATACTCTGACCGTGGTGACGGGAGTCTCCGGTTCGGGGAAGTCGTCGCTTGCTTTCGATACGATTTACGCGGAGGGGCAGCGGCGGTATGTCGAGTCGTTGTCGGCGTATGCTCGTCAATTTCTAGAGCGGATTGAGAAGCCTGACGTCGATCTGATCGACGGCATCGCGCCAGCGGTGGCTATTAAGCAGAAGAACTCGACTCGGAATCCGCGATCGACCGTGGCTACGGCTACGGAGATCTTCGATTACCTGCGCCTGCTTTTTGCGCGCATCGGACGGACTTACTGTCAGCTTTGCGGGCAGGAAGTGAAGAAGGATACGGTCGATGAAGTCGTCGAGCGCTTGCTAGATTTGGGCGAGGGGACTCGGCTGAATGTGTTCTTTCCGATTCAGGCCCTCATTCCCGCAGCCGAAGAGAAACCCGCCAAGAAGCCGCGCGGGAAGAAGAAGGAGGTTGATGCGTCCCATCTGCCCTCCGATGCGATCAAGGCTCGTCTGTTTGAACTACGCAAACGCGGATTCAATCGGATTTATCAGAATGGCCAGGTGTTTGAGTTCTCTACGCCGGAATCGCTGCTGGATATTGACTTCTCCCAACCTGTTTTCGGGTTAGTGGATCGGCTGGTGGTTGCCGCCGATCAGCGCTCGCGCATCGTCGATGCCGTCGAGATCGGATATCGCGAGGCGGGCGAAGTTATTTTTGAAACTGCTCCTCGTGAGGGTGATGGCCAAACTCCGCAGCGACTGCGCTTTTCGCAGCGTTTCGAGTGTAAGAACGACGGCACTCGCTACGACGAGCCGGAGCCGCGGCTGTTTTCATTTAATAATCCTTACGGCGCCTGCCCGCGCTGCCAGGGATTCGGCAACACCATCGACTTCGATCTCGATCTGGTCATCCCAGATAAAGGCAAGACATTGAACGAAGGTGCGGTCGAGCCCTGGACGAAACCTAAGTACCGGCCGCTATTCACAGAGCTCAAGCGGTTCGCGCGACAGGCGGGGATTCCTCTGGATATGCCGTGGCATGAACTCGAAGTCGAGCAGCAAAAAATGATCACGGATGGGGACGGCAGCTACGGCGGAGTGCGCGGCTTCTTTCAGCATCTTGAGCGCAAGAAATACAAGCTGCACGTGCGTGTTTTTCTTAGCCGTTATCGCGGATATTCGCTTTGTTCCGATTGTGGTGGAACACGCCTGCGGACGGAAGCGCGCCAGGTAAAGATCGATGGCAAGAACATCTGCCAGGTTTGCAGTATGACGGTCGAAGAAGCGGCGCGTTTCTTCAGTCAGATCACGCTTTCGACAGAGCAAGCCGCGATCGCCGACAGGCTGCTGACCGAACTTCAGGAGCGGCTGCGTTTTCTTAATGAGGTCGGACTCGAGTATCTGACGCTTGACCGGCTTGCTTCGACATTATCGGGCGGCGAGGCGCAGCGGATTCAGCTGGCTACGTCTCTGGGCTCGCGTCTGGTTGGCACTTTATATGTCCTCGACGAGCCTTCCATTGGGCTGCACAGTCGCGATACCCACCGGCTGATTAAAATTCTGCATGACTTGCGCGATCTCGGAAATACGATCCTCGTCGTGGAACACGATCCGGATATCATGCGCGCTGCCGATCGCATCCTGGATCTCGGTCCGGGCGCGGGAGAAAATGGCGGCAAAGTTGTCGGTGCCGGTACCTATAACGAACTTCTGAAGATGCCGCACTCGTTGACCGGGCGATATCTTGCCGACGAGCTTCATATCCAGATTCCAACGAAGCGCCGTCAGCCGGGACCGCACCGGCTCACGATTACGGGCGCGCGCGCACACAATCTGAAGCGCATCGATTTGGAGATCCCGCTCAACATGCTGGTGGCAATTACCGGCGTCTCGGGATCCGGGAAGTCTTCGTTGCTGCACGATGTTCTCTATCAGGCTCTGGCGATCGCAAAGCGACAAACGAATGCTGGTCCTTCTTCCACCATTTTGTGGGACAGCATTGACGGTGAGGATTTTCTGGATGAGGTGATTCTGGTCGATCAATCACCGATTGGGCGAACTCCGCGTTCGAATCCGGTCACTTACATCAAGGCTTTTGACATTATCCGCGAGCTTTTTGCCTCGCTGCCGGAGGCGAAGAAGCGTGGCTTCCCGGCCGGACATTTTTCTTTTAACGTCCCCGGCGGACGCTGCGAAACCTGTCAGGGGGATGGCACGGTCACGGTGGAGATGCAGTTTCTGGCGGACGTGGAACTGATTTGCGACGAATGCAAAGGGACACGCTATAAACCGCAAGTTCTCGATGTGCATTACAAAGGCAAGAGCATCCATGACGTTTTGAACCTGACAATTCGGGAGGCGCTGAAGTTTTTTGCTGAGGTTCCGCGGCTGACGGAAAAATTGCGCGTGCTCGACGACGTGGGGCTCGGTTATCTGCGTCTGGGACAATCGGCTACGACGCTCTCCGGAGGCGAGGCGCAGCGGATGAAGCTAGCGGCGCATCTTCAACCGGGGAACCGTCCGGTGGTTCGATCTGGCGAAGGTGGCGACGGACTGAAACGCAAACGACGGGTGCTTTATATTTTCGATGAGCCTACCACCGGGCTGCATTTCGACGATGTCAGTAAACTGCTTTCCGCGTTTCGCCGTCTCATTGATGCAGGGGGCTCGATCGTCGTGATCGAGCATAATCTCGAAGTTATTAAGACTGCCGATTGGGTAATTGACCTTGGTCCGGAAGGCGGCGCACGGGGCGGGCATCTGGTGGGGGCTGGTCCACCGGAAGCGATTGCGGAGCTGGAAAATTCCTACACTGGACACTACCTGAAGCAAGTCCTGAACGGGAATGGCGTGGGACTCGGTGAGCGGTAGAATCAAACTTTCAGGGGCCGACGTCGGTCTTCCCTCTGGTTGGATATTCTCAGGCATGAACCGCTCGTGCAGCTACGCGATCCCGCTCCTCGTGCTAGCCGGGTGTGCCTTAGTTGTATCCTCTTTTGCTTCTGCGCAAACCCACACCACGGTCCGGCATTACAAAGAGCGCGTCGACGAACAGCCGCCGGAGATCGCGGAGGCGGAGGATGCCATTCAGAAGGGCGATTTCGCTGGCGCGGAAACGTTACTGAAAAAGGCTATCGAGAAGGATCCTAACAATTATCAGGCATGGTTCGATCTCGGATTCGCTCTCAACCGGCTCGGGCGCGCCGAAGAGGCGATTGCCGCGTATCGCAAATCGGTCGCTGCCAAGCCCGATGTTTTTGAGTCCAATCTGAATCTTGGGTTGATGTTGGTCCGCGCCAATAATCCCGATGCAGAGCAGTTTCTGCGTGCTGCTACAACCTTGAAACCCACCGCCCATGTGGAAGAAGGTCAGGCGCGGGCGTGGATCGCTCTGGCGCACTTACTCGAGAACAACAAGCCGGAAGAAGCGATTCGGGACTATGGCAAAGCGTCTGAACTGATGCCGACGGATCCCGAGCCTCATCTCTCGGCCGGGCTGTTGCATGAAAAGCAAAAGGAATTCGCCGACGCTGAGGCCGAATACAAAAAAGCCCTGGCACTGGATCCTCAATCCACGAATCCGCAGACTTCGCAGGCGGTGATCGGCCTCACTAACATTTATATGAAATCCGGCCGGTTGGCAGATGCCGAACCATTGCTGCGGCGGCTGGCTGGCGAGCGGCCAAATGATGCCGGCATTCATCTGCAACTGGGGCGCGTATTGGCCGCGCAGGGGAAGAAAGACGATGCCATCGCGGAAATCCAAGCCGCGCTGAAGCTTTCGCCTAAGGATTCCGAGGCGCAGCGCGATCTTGCGGACCTGCTGGTGCAGTCCAAGAAGTTGCCGGAGGCCGAAGCAATCTATCGCGGCCTGGTATCCGTACTACCTAATGATGCCGATCTTCACGGCCAACTCGGTGAAGTGCTGCTCAAGGAGCGCAAGTTTCTCGACGCACAGCAGGAGTTTATGACCACGGTCAGACTCAAACCCAACCTCGGAGCCGCTTACGGCAGCCTGGCGGTGGCTGCTAACGAAAATCAGAATTATGGTCTAACCATCAAGGCTCTCGAGGTTCGAGCCAAACTCTTGCCGGAAACTGCGATCAGCTATTTCTTGCGGGCGACGGCGCTTGACCACTTGCAGGACTACAAGCAGGCGGCCCAGTATTATCATCTTTTTCTCGATACATCTAAGGGGACGGACCCAGATAATGAGTGGAAGGCTCGGCATCGATTAGTCTGGATCGATTCCCACAAACATTGAGCATTAAGAATTAACATCCATGCGCGGATTTTTTCTTTGTACGCTCCTCGTGGCAATTGCTTTCGCCTTTGGCTTTGCCAAGGACGAAAGCCTGGACGAGCTCAAATCGCGTTTCGAAAATGCGCGTCCCGAGGACCGCGCCGAACTTGCCATCCACATTGCCCGGCTGCAACTTGACAACGCGGACAGACTTTACACCGGCGGCAATGTTGACCAAGCCAATGCCGCCGTTGCTGAAGTCGTCACCTATTCGGAAAAGGCTGGCGATGCCGCCAAGCAAACCGATAAGCACCTTAAGAACATTGAGATTGTTGTCCGAAAAATAGCGGACAAGCTGCGCGACATCAAACGCACGCTCGCCTTTGACGATCAGCCTCCTCTCGAACAGGCGATCCGCCGCCTTGAAGACCTCCGTACGAGCCTGCTTCAGGAAATGTTCGCGAAGGACAAATCTAAGGAGAAAAAATGAGGCGCTCGCCTTACTGCAAAACGGCGCTCGGACTGGCGTTATTGATCGCCTTACAGTTAGCTGCTCCGCTTTGCGCGCAACGCCGCGAAGATCCGCTGAATCCGTTGGAAGTCGATCAGCTCCGCGATGCCATGCTCGACCCCGACATGCGCTTAAAGCTTTACGTTCAGTTTTCCCGGGATCGTCTGACGAAACTTGAGCAAATGCGCAGCGATCCCAAGACTACCGAGCGCGGCCGACAGACCCACGACATGCTCGAGGATTTCCTCGCGCTCTATGACGAACTCAACGACAACATCGACATGTATGTGGGACGAAAGAATGATATCCGCAAGGTGATGAAAGTGGTGATTGATGCGGACACCGAATTTCAGTCGCGTCTGCGTGCGATTAAGAACGCCGCCAATACCAGTCCCGAGGAAGTAAAACAATTCGAATTCCAGCTGACTGACGCGCTCGATACCGTGGACTCCAGCACTGAAGACCATCGCAAGACCGTCACTGAAGTCGACGAGTACATGAAGAAGCAGAAAAAACAGAAATAGAGCATCGCGGTTCGCGGCAATACTTCGCAATCACATTTAAGATGGAGCGCCATGCAGCTCTGGTTCGCGCGCGGCAGCGAAGTTACGATTCGTGAACAACTCGTTACGCAGGTGATTCTCGGTATCCTCAGCGACGACCTGGCGCCGGGACAACGCCTGCCCAGCACGCGAGAACTGGCGCGGCGGTTTCATCTGCATTCCAACACGATCAGCGCCGGATACCGCCAATTGGAACGGGGACGGTGGGTCACGTTTCGGCATGGCAGCGGCGTCTATGTGTCCGAGCACAAACCGGAGACAGCTCCATCGTCGGCGCAGGCTCAGGCGCTTGCGCTCGATCAACTGATTGCTCGACTTTTTCGGTCGGCGCGCGAACTCGGTGCTCCCCTTGCTACCGTGCGTTTGCGATTGCGCCAATGGCTGGAGCTGCAACCGCCGGACCACTTCCTGATCATCGAGCCCGACGAAGACCTGCGGCGAATTCTGGTCGTCGAGATTGAGCAAGCTGTAGCCTTTCCGGTGCAGAGTTGCGGCCTGGACGACTGCGCGAAGGCCATTGAGGGCGCAATTCCAGTCGTGCTTCCCAACCGCGCCGTGGCCGTGCGGCAAGCGCTGCCGGAAGGCACCGACTTGCTGACGTTACAAGTTCGTTCCGTACCAACTTCGCTCGCAGAGTGGCTGCCGGCTCCGACTGGGACATTGATTGGCATTGCATCCAGTTGGCCGGGATTCTTGAAATTGGCTCGCACCATCTTGCAGGCCGCTGGTTTTCATTCGGACGCCCTCGTGTTTCGCGATGCGCGCAAGTCGAACTGGCAGCGCGGCCTTCAGCAGACGGCTGCGGTTGTGTGCGATTCCGTCACAGCAACGCTGCTGCCTTCGATCTGCATGGCAATTCCCTTCCCGTTTCTCTCCGAGACTTCAATCGCGGAGCTTCAGCGCTACGTTGAGTTCATCCAGAATCCTCTCGATCACCGGGCTCAGGAATCCGATTAATTCGTAACACTCTGGAAAGTGTCACAACCCCAGTCTTTTCAATCGCAGCCGTCACTCAGAATGTACTTGCTTTGAAACCTGAGGAGGTGCGATATGAAAAAGCTCACAGCTTTATTCCTGATTTCGGTGTTTGCACTCAATCTACCTGCGGCGGCGGTTGAGGACAGCCAGGTTCTGTATTTCGGAGGCACTTCTCCGGCGATTCGCGCGGGGTCGGTTGGCACTCTCGATACGACGTCTGAAACGTCACTGACATTCGAATACGGAAGCAGCAAGCTGGTGATCCCCTACGCCACCATTGAATCCTTCGAATATTCGACGGAAGTTGCCCACCACCTGGGAGTGGTTGCTGGGGTTGCGGTTGCGCTGATCAAGAAACGTGAACGCCAGCATTTCTTCCGCATTTCTTATCGCGACGCCGATCACGCGTTGCAAGTTGCTGTTTTCGAAGTTCCCAAGCGGATGCCGCGTGCGCTAGAAGCCATACTCCGGGCCCGAGCACCCCAAGGATGCAAGCCACATCCTCCATGCGCTGGCCGCAATTGCACACAGTGTGGCACTCGCGAAAGTGTCCCAAGTGAACGATTTTCTGCCCGGCACCAGCAATAGGATTCGATCATGAGACACAGAAAAACTACTTTGATCGTGATCGCAACGCTATTTCTTGCGGTCTTTTTCCCGGCCAGCGCGATCTCACAGACATCCGACTGGGCAGCGGTGCGAGCCGTTCCCCTCGGGACAAAAATCAAAGTCACCCTCAAGAACCATCCGACCTTTGGCCACTGCTATCTAGACGGAGTCTCGGACGATCGACTGGCTTGCACTTTCGGGAGAGGGCGTTTGTTCCAGCGAAGGGTATTTCTCAAAGACAATATCGAGGCGGTGTTTCTCACGCATAGCGGACCACTAATCGGGTTGGCAGTTGGAGCGGCGGCCGGCGCTGGACTCGGAGCGGCTCGCGATCCGATACCGGGGTTGGGTCGCGGCGGCACGTCGCTAGTGACGGCAGGGATATTGGGAGGAGTAGGAGCGTTTGCCGGACTGCTTGCGGATCCGTTCTTCCACGGCCGAGCAATATATCGGAGTCCGCAAGACCCTCACCCGGGTTTGGGGAAGACCGCTGCTAATCCTGTATCTACAAGCGGACGAAGTGGCCCTCCTGCAAGAGGCAGAGTGGCGTGCCTTCGAGATCGTGTGACGCTGCAATGTGTGGAACCATAACGCGGCGGGACAAGATTGAGCATCGACCGCTTGAGGACTGAATGCTGACGGCTGACTGCTGATGGCTGACGGCTGCCCACTGCCTCTGCTAGTCTTGCTTCAACGTGTCCCCAAAGCTCGCCGAAATTTTGGACGAGGCCTACCGCGAACTTCGTCCTCGCACACCTGCTCCGCTCATGCATGTGCGTTTCTATCCGTTTGTTTCCATCAACAACACCATCCGCCTGCGCGAAGGAGAGATATTTGTCCGCATCTCCGATCTCCTGGAAGGCGCTCCCGACAATGTGTTGCATTCGATCGCCCACATTCTGCTCGCCAAGCTTTATCGCAAGCCGGTCGACCGCGTCCACAGCGGTCGTTATCGCCGCTATATCGGCGCGCATGATGTCACCGCGAAAGCGCGCCTCGTCCGCCAGGTGCGCGGGCGTAAGCACATCGTTTCCGCGCGCGGACACTACTATCATCTGGAAGAAATCTTCGACGACCTCAATCGCCGCTTTTTCAACGGGCTCATGGGTCGTCCGCAACTTACCTGGAGCCAGAACCACGCCCGCAGCAGTCTCGGACACTACGATCCCGCGCACAATGCCATCGTAATCAGCCGCGTCTTCGACCATCCCCGCGTGCCGCGTTATGCGATCGAATACATTCTGTTTCACGAGATGCTGCATTTGAAGCATCCGGTCAAGCTAAAGGGGAGCCGGAGGTGTGTGCACTCGCGCGAGTTTCAGGCGGAAGAGAAGTCGTTCCCGGAATTAGAGCGGGCGCAGAAATTTTTGCGGATTGTCTGAAAGCTGAGGGAGAATTCACGCAGATAATGGCAGTGTCGAGCCGGGTAACTCTCTGTCGCTAAAAAGAAAAACCCGAACCGCATGGGTCCGGGTCTCGGGAACTGCATAACCTGTCCAGTTACAAGACAATTGTCGCCAGCCTCGCGCTTTAAGTCAACATTACTGAAGGGGACTCCCTGTCCGGAGTCCCCCAGATGAATCCCCCTACCAAAGCGGGAGACCGTGGACCCGACGGGACTCGAACCCGCACCTTGTAACTGGACAGGTTAATGTGCTCTCATTACACCACGGGCCCAGAGTCGAGTTTCGCGACTCTGGGCGTTCGGAGCAAGTGCGTGCATCACACGAAAATCGTGACAAATCGATGGTGTTCCCGTGACATACCATTCAATGCCGCCTATCCCCGCGTGATGCAACTCCCCGCCATCCATCGCCCCTGCGTTGACCGCATCCTACCGACAGCCGTATCCTAGAGATATTGAAATTGAATTTCATATTCAATTAGGATCAAACGTTAACAATGCTTCAGGCATTCATCATCACGCTCCGCGAAGGGGTTGAAGCGGCCCTCATTGTTGGGATAACCCTGGCCTATCTGGCCAAGATTGGCCGCAATGACCTGCGAAAGTCGGTCTACGCCGCCCTGGCCGCGGCTTTTGCCGGATCGATCGCCGTCGCCGTCGTCGTCTCCCGCCTTAATTTGAATGAAGACATTTTTGAAGGCTGGGTGATGCTGGTCGCAGCCGTGTTTGTCGTGACCATGATCGTCTTCATGATGAAGGCTGGTCGCAAGCTTAAAGGCGAAATCGAGACAAAAATCGGTTCATTCACCCGCGGCAGCAGCGAGGCATGGATCGGCGTTTTCTTCTTTGTTTTCCTGATGGTATTGCGCGAAGGCGTTGAGACCGTCCTCATTCTCTCCGCGGTGACTCTGAATTCGACCGAGTTGCAGAGCTTCATCGGCACTCTGATGGGAGTGATCATCGCTGTCCTGTTCGGCGTGATGTTCGTCAAGGGCAGCGTCAAAGTCAATCTACAGAAGTTCTTTAAAGTGACTACCGCGATTCTTTTCCTGGTGGCCGCGCAACTTGTAATCTCCGGCCTGCACGAGCTTTCGGAGAACGGAGTGCTTCCCTCTTCTCGCGAGGAGATGGCGATTATCGGACCCATCGTCCGCAATGAGCTTTTCTTCTTCATTACGATTCTTGCGCTGGCCGCCCTGATGGTTTTGTTCGAGATGAAAAGCCGCCAGCCAGTCGAAGTGCCGGCAGCCGGAGCGGCTCGTCGCAAAGCTTTATGGACTGCGCGCCGCGAGCGCCTGTGGATGGGCTCGGTTTACATGTGCTCGTTCATTTTTATTGTGATGGTTACCGCCAGTTTTATTTATGAGAAGAGTGCGAGCGCGCTTTCGCCGGCTACGGAAGTAAGCTTCGTTGACGGACAGGTGTCGATCCCGCTGAAGCAAGTTTATGACGGCGAACTCCATCGGTTTGAGGCTAAGGAAGGCGGCGTTGAAGTGCGCTTCTGGCTCTATCAGAAGCCGGATGGCAAAATCGCGACGCTGTTCGACGCCTGCGAAATTTGCGGGGGAGTTGGCTTCTACAAGGGATCCCATGGCGTGATCTGCAAGAACTGTGCCGCTCCCATTAATCCGCAATCGGTGGGTATGCCCGGCGGCTGCAATCCCGTGCCACTGAAGGCACAGGTTACGGCGGATGCGGTTATCATTTCCGAGGCCGACATTTCCTCCGGCCGGCATTATTTCGAGCAGAAATAAAGAAATGTTTCCCCGCCTCGTCTACGAATCGTTCCGCCACCAGACGCGGCGCAAACTTCTCGCTGGCATCGCAATTACGCTTGGCGTGGCGGTCGCTACGGCGATGATTGCAGTGGCTACCGATATCGGCGACAAAATCAACCGCGAACTCCGCAGTTACGGCGCCAATCTGATGGTCACTCCACAGGAAGACACGCTGGATGTGGAAATCGGTGGCGTGAACCTGAAGCCACCCAGTGACGGTGCATTCCTCAATGAAGCAGATCTGCCAAAGATTCGTGGGACCTTCTGGCACAACAATATTGTTGGATTCTCGCCGGTGCTTCCCGTTACGGTGAAGGCCGGGAGCGGCGAAAACACGCAAGATGTGACTCTGGTCGGCACCTACTTCAATAAGCAACTGACTTTCGGCAAACAGGACTTCGCCACCGGCGTGAAGATTACCCATCCCTGGTGGAAGGTAGAAGGAAACTGGCCGAACGATAATTCTCAAGACGTTCTTGTCGGGCAACGACTGGCCACGAAGTTGGATAAGAAAACCGGCGATACGCTTTCGCTTGATGGACGGCGATTCGCCGTCTCCGGCATTCTTTCTACCGGGGCCGCCGAGGACGACCAGATTGTTGCGCCGCTCGCTCTAGCGCAAACAATCCTTGGCCAGCCAGGCGCTGTGCGCCGAGTCTACGTAAGCGCTCTGACTAAGCCGCAGGATGCGCTTGCCGTCCAGGATCCACGGACTATGACTCCGGAAGTCCGCGATCGTTGGTATTGCTCGCCCTACGTGCAGTCGATCGCGTATCAGTTACAAGAGGTTATTCCGCATTCACACGCGGAGCAGATTCGACAAGTCGCGCAGAACGAAGGCACCGTGCTCTCGCGCATCAAGGGACTCATGTTGCTGGTAACGTTTGCGGCGCTATTCGCATCCGCGCTTGCAGTTTCAGCCGCTATGGCTACGTCCGTATTTGAGCGGCGCGTCGAAGTCGGTCTGATGAAGGCGCTGGGCGCCGGAAGTGTTGCAGTCTCTGCCATCTTCTTTGCGGAGGCGCTGTTGCTGGCGCTGGTCGGCGGCATTGCCGGATTCTCCGCTGGAGCGCTGCTTGCCCATCAGATCGGCAGCTCGATCTTTAATTCACAGATCTCGATTCAACCCGTGCTTTTTCCGATCATCCTGACGATAGCCGTCTTCGTGACTTTCGCTGGGAGCGCAGCTGCGATTCGCCGCGCCGTGAAATTCGACCCGGTTTTCGCTTTGCGGGGTGAAGGATGAGCGCGAATCAGAGTACGAATCCGAGTACTAATCAGGGTGGTTTTCATACTCCAAAGCAAATCGCAGACCGCCGCGTTCTGACTTCGCATACTTCGCCTTCAGTGTCGATGTTCTCGCGTATGCTCTTCCGCGCTGCCGTACTTCGGCGGGGACGCGCCGCGTCCGCGCTAGTCGCAATGGTTGTGGCCGCCGCTGTCGCCACAGCAATGATGAATCTCTACGTCGACGTACAGGCCAAGCTGCGCACCGAGTTCCGCAACTACGGCGCCAACGTGGTGATTGTCGCGAAAGACGGACAGTCATTGCCAGCCGACGCAGTAACCAGGATTGAATCGACTCTCGGTGAAAAGGCGCTGGCTGTTCCATTTTCCTATGCCGTCGCCCGCATGAAAGACGGGCAATCCGTGGTAGTCGTGGGCACCGACTTTACTCGCGCTCGCCAGTTGAACCATTGGTGGAAGGTCAGCCGCTGGCCGGATGCTCCCAACCAAGCTCTTATCGGCATGAAGGCGGCGAGTGTCGTCAGCCCCAATCGCCAGCCCTTCGAACTCACTTTCCAAGGCAAGACGATTCAGCTTGTACCCACCGGCCTGCTCCAAACCGGCGCGGACCAAGACAGCCGTATTTATCTTGACCAGTCTGACCTCCGGAACTGGACCGGCGTCGCACCAACCACCATCGAAGTCGCCGCTAGCGGGACCGCCGCGGAAGTTGCAGCATCGATTCACCAACTCGCACAGGCTTTGCCCTTCGCGGAGGTGCGGCCCATCCGCCAGATTATGGAAGGCGAGGCCAACGTCCTGAACAAAACACGCGCCACGCTCTACGCTTCTGCCACGCTGGTGATTCTTACTTCTGCAATCTGCGTGCTCGCAACGCTCATGGGATGGGTTTTTGATCGCCGTCGTGACTTTGCAATCATGAAGGCGCTGGGAGCGTCCGAACGCATGGTAAATGGATTCTTCGCTGCCGAAGCAGCGGCGCTGGGAGTGGTGGGCGCGATTCCGGGCTTCGCGCTGGGAATTGGCGTTGCTGCATGGATCGGACGCGCTAACTTTCACGCACCGGTTGTCCCTCGCTTTAGCGTCTTTCCCTACGTGCTGGCTGGCAGTATTATCGTGGCGCTCATTGCGGCCATCTTCCCGATTATTATGCTTCGACGCGTGCAACCCGCTATTATTTTGAGGGGAGAGTAATCGGCGATAGCGATGACGATGATTGAACTCAAGAACGTCACCAAGAGTTATCCCGCCCGGGCCGAAGACCATAGCGGCGGCGTTACTCTGATTAACGCGCTCGACGATATCTCTCTCTCGATTGCGCCCGGCGAGTGGGTCGCGATGATGGGGCCCTCGGGTTCCGGCAAGAGCACGATGGTGAATCTCATTGGATGCCTTGATCGCCCCGCCAGTGGCGAGATTTGGCTCGACGGAAAAAACGTCGCCAAACTGAGTAACTCGGAACTGAATCAGGTGCGGGCCGAAACCATCGGGTTCGTCTTTCAGCAATTCCACATGATTCCGTATCTCACCGCGGTTGAGAACGTCATGCTCGCGCAATACTTCCACAGCATGACCGACGAAAAAGAAGCGCTCGAAGCGCTTGACCGTGTCGGGCTCAAGGATCGAGCCAGCCATCTGCCGTCGCAACTCTCCGGCGGCGAGCAGCAGCGTGTGTGTATTGCCCGCGCCTTGATCAATGACCCTAAAATCCTGTTGGCCGACGAGCCTACCGGCAATCTGGACGCGGCGAACGAAGAGATTATTCTGCGCCTGCTGCGCGAACTCCATCAGCAGGGACGAACCATCGTGATGGTGACGCATGATCCGGTGGTGGCGCGCCTGGCGGATCGGCGCATCGAACTGCATCATGGCAAGATCGCAGCGCAAGAAGTTTTTGCCATGGCAGATGAAGAGCAGTTTGATGAAGTGCTGGAAGAATTATTCGCTCTGGAAGAACATGGCCAAATCGCGGAGATCGGCCGCATGGAAGTCCACGGAGCGCTGCCTGTTTCCATCGCGGTGGAGAAAATGGCTGCCATGGGGCTGGTGACGTCGCGTCCGCATCCGCCCGAAGCGCACGATCACAAGCCGTTTGTAAATCCCTGCCATGATGCGCTGAAGCCAACCGGGACCTCGACTGGCGACGGCTCTGCCATTGTCGAGCTTACGGCGCGCGGACATCAGCGGGCTGCTGATATTGTCCGCCGTCATCGTTTGGCTGAGCGTCTTTTTACCGATTCGCTGGCGATGGATAGCGAAACCGAAATCGAACAGCAAGCCTGCAAGTTCGAGCACATCCTTTCGCCCGAAGCCACGGACAAAATCTGCACTTTTCTAAATCACCCTTTGACTTGCCCACACGGCGCGGCGATCCCGCCGGGACCGTGCTGTGGACGCCGAGCAGAGGCCAGGCAAGACTCGGCTGCATTATCCCGTCGACGGTAATTTTAGATTTGTATTTTATGGAGACGGGCTTCGTCCCGTCCTAGCGGGGCGAAGCCCCGCCACCACACGAGCAATCACTTTACCGACTGCACGGCTTTATACATGGAGTTCATCAGATCCTGATTGTGGCCGTCGTAATCTGCGCTTAGCTCCCACATAAATACGCCTCCGAAACCGCGTTGCTTCAAGACATAGAGCGTCTTGCGCATGGTGGAGGCTCCATCGTCGTAAGTAATAAATCCTGGCAAGGTCGAATTGACCAGATAGGGAGACTTCGCGGAATTGTCGAACTCTCTATCCCAGCCGTCATGATTGATCAGCGCTTTGATATAGGGACCATAGTTCTGCTGGTTGACTCCCGTGCAAGCGCCGCACGAAGCCCAAAGCCCGTCCGAGCCGTCGAATTCATATCCGTAAAACGGAGTACCCACGTTCATCTGCGAAGGTGAAATTCCGTAGATGTTCTCGTAAAGATCCATCGATGTCTTGAGGCTGCCATTCTGGTCTGGGTCGTCAGGATCCTGAAACAGCGGCGAATTGAGGCCGGCAAAGCCCGCCCATGATCCGGTGAAGTCATAAGTCATGACGTTCATGAAATCGAGGATCGGCGCGAGTGCAGGAATATCAAAACCTTTTCCATAACTTCGCGGATCGGAGGGCGTCGCCATTGAAATTAGCCACGGCGACGGCAATTGATTGCGCAGCTCCTGCATCAGCGTGATCATGTCCGAGGAATCTTTCTCGTAGGGAATTTCCCAGTCGATGTCCACGCCGTCGTAGCCATTTTTCTTGAGGAAGGAATGCACGTTGCGCGCGAACGCTTTTCGAGACGAATCGGTGCGTGCCATACGATTAAAACGCGGGCCTTGAATCCCATCGCCGCCGCCAATCGATACCAGTACTTTGACTCCGGCTGCGTGCGCTTTTTGAATCAGGGCAGGCTCAAGGAATCCTTGTGGCACGCTGAGGGTGCCGTCGGCTTTGGAATCCAGCAACACGAACGCATGTGCGATGTGCGTGAGCTGGGTATAGGGGATTTGATCCGCCGAATAAACATAGGGAGGATTGTTGTACTTCGACCACGAGGGGTAATAGCCGAGAAGGCGCTTCGGACTGGCCGCCGGAGTCTGCGCCATCGCCGCCAGCGATACGAGTCCCAATAGACAGATCAAAATTAGGTGAAAGCTGCGATGGGAGGACGATTTCATGATCTTTACCCCTGGGAGGAAGTTTTGGGCCCAAATCGAAAGGGCGACCGATTGCTTCAAATTTTATACCGGCTGAGGCGTTGGCGACACTACTTCTTGCCGAAGAACTTCCCAAATCCCAGCCGCACTTCCACCGTGTTTACCCCCGGATTCGGCACGGTTAGTCCAGCATTCGAGATGTGCAGGTAGCGGACGTCGAGCGACCACGCATGGCTTCCAAAGAAATAGACTCCGAAGGCTGCCCCCGGCGTAAAGTTTATGGTCGAAGTTCCCCTGGGCACGTCATGCGTCGTGAACAGCACTCCACCATTTAGCTCGATAAAGGGCGCGACGTGGCCGCGGGTGGCAAAAATCCACTTAAATCCTACGGGATTCACTCCCGCGCCGTAGGCTGTATTGGTTGGCTGGATCACTACAAACGCCGGTACCGCATCCACCGCGAGTTCGAATCTTCCGCTGAGAAAGCCAGGTCCATGCGGAGCGGTCAGAATATAGCCGTAGCGGAATCCAGCGTTCCAGACGCCGGTGTTTTGGGTGCCACCTGCCACCGAGGGACCGCCTCCAGTCCAGACCTGGAGCTCATGACCACCCTCCTCGGGACGATCCTGAGCATGGGCAAACGATGCTGCCAGAAGCATTGTCAGAAAAAGCGACAGCAAAAGAGTTACTGCGGCCGGATTGGATCGTGTCATAGGTATGGTCGAGATCGAAGTCAAGGTCGAAGACGAGGTTGAAGAGGAACGATACTCGAACTCTGCCCAGGAAACAATCTGCTTTCTACAGTCCCAGCCCTCCGTCCACTGCCATGATCTGTCCAGTAATAAAGTGAGGAGCTGTGGCAAAGAACATCACGGCAGCGGCGATATCTCCGGCCGCTCCGCTGCGCTGCATTGGCGTCTGCTTTGCCATTTTCCTCATGAATGCTTTAGCCGCTCTTTCGCCCAGGTCAATCATCCCCGGAGCTACAGCATTGACAGCAATCTCCGGCGCCAGCGCCTTTGCCATCACTTTGGTCAACATGTGTACCGCGGCCTTCGACGAGCAATAATGCGCATGCGTTGCCCACGGCCGCAGTCCTCCGAGAGAACCCATATTAATGATGTGCCCTTTACGTTTTCTCAGGTACGGCAGCGCCTCGCGCGATACCAGAAACGGACCACGTGTGTTCGAAGCAAAAATCGCATCCCACTGCGCTACCGTGATCTTCTCGAACTCGACGGTTTCGTAATTCGCGGCGTTGTTTACCAGGATGTCGACTCCACCCAGTTCTCCCGCGACTTCCTTGACCATCTCGCGGACGCTCTTTTCATCGGTAATATCGCAGCGTACCGCAAGAGCCTCGACGCCATGGAGCGCCAGTTCCGCGACAACCGCCCTCGCTTCACGCGCCGATTCGCGATATGTAATCGCCACATCGGCACCGTTTTCGGCTCCTGCCAGAGCGATCGCCCGGCCCAACCGTTTCGCCGCTCCAGTCACCAGCAGAGTTTTTCCTGAAAGGAATCGTCCGTTTGTAGGCATCCCGCGATTCTAGCCCATCCCTTGTCAGGCGCTCTGTCGGATCATGGCCAGCCCCTAAAGGGGCGTGTGATTTTGAACGACTGACGGTATCGCTAAAGCGATACCCTGATACGAAACGACGCTCTGATACGAAAAATAAGACCCGGCCAGTACCACAAGCTCGCGGTTCTTGGAGGCGCTGCACCAGAACTGCTACACTCCCTCGCATGAGTGAGCCTGGGGAAGTCGTGGTGTATTCCCGCAAGGGATGCCATCTCTGCGAAATCGTCAAGGAGAGCATCATCAAACTCCATAAGCGTGGCGGCTTCACATGGCGCGAGATCGACGTCGATTCGGACATCGAGGTTCGACGGCTCTATAAGGATGAGGTCCCGGTGGTCTTCATCAATGGGCGAAAGGCTTTTAAGTACCGCATGGACGAGCAGGAGTTTCTTCGCAAGCTAAACGCTTGATATTCAGTGCCGTCGCTCCTGCACGGAGAGTTTCTTCCAAACGATATCTTCATTATTTCTTCGGTCAATCAGAGTATCTACATTGCCGCCGCCGTCTCGGTGAAACAGGATGCGGCCTTCAACTCCCTTGCGAAAAAAAATGCCCGTCGTTTCTGGAACCAGCTCTTCTTTTGGTTTATCGCCTCGCTGACGGTATAACGTTTTGCCGTCAATTGAAATCGTGAGTTGGTTGCCAGGAGAAAGCTCATAGCCTCCCGCATACTCTTTAAACGTGGCTTCATCCACCCGCCCGGGAGCCGGGTCTTCGTAGTAGCGAAGCATTTGTCCGGCAACGACCTGCCACTGCCCGTTGCGCAGCATCCAGGTATCGGTGCCGTGATATCGCGCCTTCATTTCCTGGCCAAATACGGTTTCCGTTTCATCCAAGTCGTAGCTCAGGATCGCTACATTTGCGTCGATATGACTTTGCGGTTTCACCACTTTTATGCTGCCCGAATATCCTGTCGGCAGAGGAGTAATCGTAGCCACGAGATCTGCCTTGTTCATGTTCCGCCCTTTTTCGTCGAAATACATGCAGTCGTCGGCGAAATACTTCTTCCAGGGAGTCTGGTCGCCCGCCACGACGCTGTCAAACAGTTCCTGTTCACGGCGTAGGAGCTCGTCCTGGGTAATTCCAATTTTCGGTTTGCAGGATGTCGCGGTCAGCAGCGCGAAGGCGGCTAGGACCCCTGTTACCCAGAACCTGGGCTTGGCGATCCTCATGTTCGGCATGACGTTAAGCATGATTTCCTCCCGGCTCACTGAATTGCCCGAACAACCTTATTAACCATACCTGACCATCCTCTGGCTTTTAACTTTTTCGGTCTGCCACTACAATCACCAGCGATGCTTCGCACCCAACTCCATGCCGATCCGGACGGACGCTTCGTTCACGAGGTGGTCCTTGAAAGCTGCCGGAAGAACGGCGACAAGACTGCCCTGGTCGACACTTCATGCAATCGCCGTGTCACGTTTGCTGAATATGGCAAGCTTGTTGAGGATCTTGCTCGTGGCCTGATTTCCGCGGGACTCGTTCCCGGAGAAGTGATCGCTATCCTGCTTCCCAACTCCTGGGAATTCGCGATCACCTATCACGCTGCGACGCTTGCCGGAGGTATCCCGACGCTTCTGAATCCCTCCTACCGCGAGCGCGAGATTCGTTATCAACTGGAAAACTCGGGGGCGGCCCTCTTTATTACAGACGCTCCCCTTCTGGAAAATGTGAACCTTGCAGGATTACCCTCATTGCGAAGTGTTTGCACCACACGTCAAGCGCTTGCAGGTTGCCTAGACTTCGCGAGTCTCTTGCGGCCTTCCTCTGTTGAATTTCCTGTTAAATTTCCAGAACCTCGCCAGAGTTCGCAAGAAACGATCGCAGCCCTTCCCTACTCCAGCGGCACTACCGGACTGCCGAAGGGCGTTATGCTGTCGCACCACAATCTGGTTGCGAATGTCTATCAGACGATTGGCCCGAATGCATCGTCGTTTTTCCCCGACGATAATATCCTCTGCTTCCTGCCTCTGTACCACATTTACGGACTCAACGTCGCGCTGACGCTTTCCCTGATCGTAGGTTCTACGCTCGTCCTGATGCCTCGCTTTGATGTGCAAAAACTGTGCGATCTTTTGATTGAAGAAGACATCACCATGGTGCTCATGGTCCCTCCCGCCATTAATGCTGTTTGCCAGGCCGCGGAAGCCGGCATCTTCCCGAAGAATCACAAAATTCGCTGGATCAAGTCGGGAGCCGCGCCGCTCGCTCCCGAACTCGCTCGCCGCATGACCGATCTCACCGGCATCATCGTTAACCAGGGATATGGCATGACGGAAGCTTCACCTGTTACTCATGTCGGCTACAACAAACCACCGGAAATGAATCGCCCAGCCTCGATCGGACGGCCATTGGCATTTACCGAGTGCCGCGTGGTTGGCGCTGACGGCAACGATGTCGCTCCGGGCGAGGCCGGCGAACTCGCGATGCGCGGGCCGCAGTTCATGATGGGATATTGGAAAGATCCTGAAGCCACGGCCGCCGTTCTTCGCGATGGCTGGTATTTCTCGGGCGACGTCGTGCGGTGCGACGCGGACGGCTTCTACTACGTTCTCGACCGCAGCAAAGAGATGATTAAGTACAAGGGATTCCCGGTCGCTCCCGCCGAAGTGGAAGCTCTACTGCTCGAACATCCCAGCGTCCGCGATTGCGGTGTTGTCGCCAAACCCGATCTTGACGCCGGAGAAATTCCCTGCGCTTTCGTCGTCCTTCGCGAAGGCTTTGAAGCCTCGGACGCGCTGGACAAGGAATTACGCAGATTCGTAGCCGACCGGCTTGCTCATCACAAGCAGCCGCGTGAAGTTCGCTTCATTGATTCGGTTCCGCGGACGCCGTCGGGAAAGATACTGCGGCGCGAACTGCGCAAGACTTTCTCTTGATCGCCTAGTTCATCTCTCCGTTGTAAACTGATCTTGCCCCTATGACGCTCTCCGGGTTCGTCGCCAAGTCCGCATTTCGCAACAAGCGCCGCAGTCTGCTGACAGTTGGGAGTATTGCTTTTTCGCTGCTTTTGCTCTGCATCATGCTCTGCGTGTGGAGGAGTTTTTACATCGATAAGGGAGCGCCCGACTCGGCGCTGCGCATCATGACCCGGCACAAGGTTTCGCTGGCTAATTTTCTTCCGATCTACTATCGCAACAAGATCCGGGCTGTTCCCGGCGTGGTGCACGTGGTTCCAATGACCTGGTTTGGAGGGAAGTACAAGGACGACAAGCCGGAGAATTTCTTCGCCCAGTTTGCCACCGACCCCGAAGAATATTTCGACGTGGCGGCCGATAAAATCATGCCCGCCGACGAACTTGTTGCCTGGAAGCGCGACCGCGCGGGGTGCGTCGTCGATTCAGTGCTCGCCAATAAGCACAATTGGAAAGTCGGCGACCACATTATTCTTCAAGGCAGTATTTTCCCGACTAATCTCGACCTCACTCTGCGGGGAGTTTATACGATTGATCCACCGAACAGCGCGCTCTACTTCCACACCAAATACCTCGAAGAGTCCGTGGATTGGTTCAAAGATACCGCGGGTTTCTACTTCACCCGGGTAGACACGCCTGAACACATGCCGCAGGCGGCGCATGCCATTGACGATATGTTTCACGGCACTCCGGTTCCGACCAAGAGTGAAAGCGAACAAGCATTCAAACTCGACTTCATTGCTACTCTCGGCAGCGTCAAAGTATTTATTCTCAGCATCTGCGGAGCCGTGCTCTTCACCACTTTGCTGGTCTGCGCCAACACCATGGCAATGTCTATTCGTGAGCGCACACGCGAGGTCGCCGTCCTGCGGACTCTTGGCTTTACGCGTGGAAGCATTCTCAAATTGCTGTTGAGCGAATCTGTCGCTATTTCTCTGATGGGCGGGTTGGCCGGTGTCGTCCTCGGAAGCGGCCTCATCAAAGCGATGTCGCGTCCAGGAATCGGTTTGCCCGTCTCGATGCATATGACTCCTCTTACGGCCGTCGTTGTCATGTCGGTCGCATTTCTCGTAGGGTTAGTCAGCGGATTGATTCCTTCCTACCGTGCCTCGAACCTCGGCATCGTCGATGCGCTGCGCCACATTGGTTAGTCCCGCGCAATAGACCTAACGATTATTTTTCAAGGACATGGGTATGGAGTTCCTGGCCGTTGGAGGCGTCCCGGGGATAGTCACGTCGGGGGTGCCGGGGATATCTCCGATAGAAGGCGTCCCGGGGATTGTGGTTGACGGCGTGCCGGGAGTACCCGGAGTGAAACAGATACCGTGGTCATAAGTCGAATTGGGCAGTGGACGCGGCGCAGCCATGGGAACGGCAATCGGATGTTCCTGGACGTCTCGACCCGCTTTCGCAACCTGGCTCTCAGAAAGTAACAGTGGCTGCGGCAGAGTCATTTCCATCGGCGACCCAACGTCCACAAAGAATTGATGACTGTGCAGGAGAAGCGCCAACGACACAGCCACGCCGGCGGCCAGCCCGACGGCGCTGCCGATCGCGACTCCCTTCGGCGAACTTGAAGTAATCGTCGTTCCGCCCAGAGTGGAACTTTCCGTGGTGTGTGCGGCGCTACCAATCAGGGCCCCAGCGCCTCCGCCAATAATCGGGGCGAGGATCGCACCAACTCCGGCCTTGCTGCTGGGATCGCGCCAAGCCGTTCCCTCGTCGCTTTCCACAGTTACAGGTCCCGCGATATTGGCGACATAACCATCAGGAAAAACGATCGATGTTGAGTTCATCAGCATCTCGGCGTGACTGCCATTGCGGGTGAGCCTGTCAACTTTCCCCTGCACGAACATTCCAGCGGGAATCACCGCGCGGTCGCCGACAATGACGGGCGCAATCGTTTGTGCGTAGACCACATCTCCCCGGTGCGTCGTCTTGCTCGCGACCGGATTGGTGAGCACCAATGCGAATCGGGTGGTGGCGGGGACGGTGACAGTATCGGGATTCTGTGCGAAGCAGGTGAAAGCTACAAGCATCGTTGCGGCAAATTGTTTTGCTGTTATTGCGGCCAGATTTGGAAGAAACCCTATGGCCGAAAGGACTCTGCGGTCGTGGTCTTTGCTCGGCATTTTATACTTCCTCGGGGAGCTGTCGCGTGGCGCTTTTGACTGGTTCTTGGGTTTGAAAAGGAACCGCGCTCCCGATCACTTAGACCAGGGCTCGTCAGGAAGGGTATCGGGACGACGAGTAAAGGTTTGCAAAAGAGAGTCGCGATTTGTAAAGGCAGTGCCTGAGAGGTGTAAACTCGCTTCGCATGCGGACGGACATCCTACCTCTTTGCGACCAGCATTACCGCACCATGGAACCTGCGCTCGCTCCTTACAATGCCGACTATTCCATCGAATTTTTCCGCTGTACGGACAAGCTCTGCCGCCGTTGTTTTGGCGAGCGCGTCGGCTACGCCACTCCCAAGCGCGGTGAGTCGCCAGTTCTGACGCCGGACCAGCCCGTTTGCGATCGTCACGGACGACCCATGTTTATTGTCAGTCTAGACCGCCAACGCAACCATGTAACTTACGCCTGCGCGGAGCCCGATTGCACCGAACGAGTGGTTCGGGCATAAGTGGCAAATATTAAGTAGCTATCGATTCTAAGTTTTCTGGATGCCGACTTACTCACACTGGTGTATAGTGCTTCGGCTAGCTGATGGTTCCTTGAACGGGCCATCTCGGACAGGATTCTATGTCGATTGCTCCTTTGCCTGAGTTACCCTCAGAGCCCGAAGGCTTTCGCCTCTCGGTGCTCGACTCCTACCTTGGCCATCCGGACAGTTTGAAAGGCGTGGGATTTTGGCCCCGTACTGGGGCCCGCGTCATCGATCTCGTTGTTCATAACGTGATCGCTGTCTGCTCGGGATTCGTGGTTGGCATCATGCTAGTGGTTGTCGCCCGCTTGCGCCATATCCCGGTGCGCGTTCTGTTTGGAGGTAAGCATACCGGTATAGCCCTGTATGTTTGCGGTCTGCTCGGCTTTGCAGCATTGGAAGCAATCTGCGAAGGGCTGCATGGAAGTACTCCCGGCAAACTTTTGCTTTCGATGGTTGTGGTGCAGGAAGACGGCTCTCCCTGCCGGATGGGCTCCGCTTGGATAAGGTCCTTCGCCTTTTACATCGATGGGCTTTTCTTTGGACTCATCGGCTACTTCAACATGCAGAGGAATCCTCAGCAACAACGGCACGGAGATGACTGGGCGCACACGGTAGTCTGCCGTCGTTCCGAGGTTGCACCACAGAATCTAAGAGGCGCGGGCCAGTTCATGCTGGCGTTGTTCCTGGCAACCTTGGTGGACGCCGCAGTTCTGATTGCGGGAGCGGTCATTAATCAAACTAGCTGAATCACACTGGCTAAATTGGACACGTCTGCGGGCTATTCCCCTGCGAGCCATGCGAACTGGGCCGCTGACAGGGGCACCACGCTCAGCCGTCCCTGCCGCACCAATGGCGATTCTGCAAATCCGGCCCGCGCTTTAATTTCCGCCAGCGTCTTCGGCTTCACGATTGCTTTTCCCGCCTTGATCTTCACCTTCGGAACTTTAGGATCGCTCGCGTCCACCGAAATCACTGACGCGGTTCCAACCGCGCTTTTCTCGTCTCCAGTGTGGTAAATCAGCAGCCGCTCGCCTGGTTTCATCTCCCGCAGATGCTTTACTGCGGTTGGATTGGTGACTCCATCCCAAATTGTCGTCTTATCTCGTTCGAGATTTGCAAATGAATACACCGTCGGTTCGGTCTTCAGAAGATAGTCCATGGGCAGGTATTGTAAACCGTCTGAACGCCCTATCGAAATGCTCTTCGGTCCCCCTAACGATCCCGAACAATCCAAGTTCGGGGATTAACCGTACTTTGTAATGGAAGCGCAGCTCTATGTGCCCGCTGGAGGCGACCGCTGAAGCCAAAGACGGAGAATGAGGAACTTCACATGATTGCCGAGTTCGACCTGGAACGCTATTTACGCCACTCGAAAAAGGTGGACATTTCCGATATCGACCTTACGAGAGCGGCTGGGCACCCTGTCACCGACGATGAGATCCACGCGCTTACCTACATGACCGATATCGAGTCGCATACCGTCGTGTACTTGCGCGCCATCCTGAATACTTGTGCGATCGAAGACCCCGAGACAACCGCGTTCTTGAGCTGTTGGGCATATGAAGAATTCCATCACGGCCACACATTGCGGCAACTCCTGAATGCCCTGGGCGTTCCTCTCTCCAACAACCGGATCGCGGAGGTGCAACGAGCCGCGGCCTGGGGAGAGTGGGTCAAGGAGATGGGGTCGTCTCTGATTTGCCGCATGACACGACATTTTCACGCCGCCTATTTAACTTACGGCGCAATTTCTGAGCTTTCCACTTTAGAGGGATACGGCATTCTGGCGCGTCGCACGCAAAACCCCGTTATCGCTGAGGTCGTACGTCGGCTGGCGAAGGATGAGCGGCGCCATTTCTCGTTCTATTACAACAAAGCTCGTCGCGAACTGGAGCCCCGATCCGCGCAATGGCTCACCAGCTTTGTGATCCGGCACTTCTGGCTTCCCGTAGGAGGAGGCGTCAAACCCGATAGCGAAGTGCAGTGGATACTCTCTTTCATCCTGGGCGATTCGGACGGAATTCAAATCGCAGAACGCATCGACGCTAAAATCGCGAAACTTCCGGGATTGGCGTGGTTTGACCGGCTCGTCGCCAGCCGTAGAGACGCTTTGGCACACGCTGCGGCTGCAAATCATCCGCAAACTCAACTCTCGCAACGGCCCCTGGCCGAGATATCCAGCGAAGGCTAATCGTGTGAAACGGTAATGTTACACCTGTAACTTGCCCGCCTTGTCCCAGGCATTGAGGATAGAGCCATTCTTCCTTACAAGCGGAGCTGTGTCGTTTGGAAAAAGTCATCCTCCTTTCCGAAGTGGTCTCCGCTCTTTCCCTTGCCTTAGACCTTACCGAAGGTCAACCCATGGGACACGCGATTCGAAGCTGCATCCTCGGCATGAGAATCGGGGAGAAACTCGGCCTTGATCAGCAACAATTGTCGGATCTTTACTATGCGCTGCTGCTCAAAGATTCGGGATGCAGTACAAATTCGGCGCGACTCCACCAAATTCTCGGCTCGGACGATATCCAGGCAAAACGTGAAGTAAAACTCGAGGACTGGACCAAGGTGTCCTTATCCGGCCTCCGCTATTTGGGTCGTAATGCCGCTCCTCAAGCTTCGCCATTACAGCGGGTTAAGAAGATTCTGCACGTGGGCCTGGCGCAAAAACGCAATAACCTGGAGTTAATCTCTGCCCGCTGCGAACGTGGAGCGGAAATCGCGCGCAAGGTCGGATTCAGTGAAGCCACTTCCTGGGCAATCCACTGCCTGGATGAGCATTGGGATGGTGCGGGCTACGCGAAAGGCATGTCGGGCGATGAGATTCCCGTTCTTTCGCGAATCATGAATGTTAGTCAAACTGTGGAGGTATTCGCCGCCAATTACGGCCCGACGGTCGCGCTCAGGATCTTGCGGGAACGGAGCGGCACCTGGTTCGACCCGGAAATTGTCCAGGCGGCCGTTTCGCTGGAACACGATTCGCAGCTCTGGCTAACGTTGCAAGATGCGGGCGCACGGGAATCTTTGCTGGCCTCAGAAATCGGCGGATGTGTGCCTGCATCTGCGGAAAGAATCGACAGTTTGTGCCAAGCTTTCGCAGAGGTTGTCGACGCCAAATCTCCCTTCACTTTCCGCCACTCGGTAGGTGTCGCCCAGAACGCGGTTGACATCGCGACGCGTTTGGGCCTGAGTCCTTCCGTTGTGACCATGATCCGTCGCGCCGCCTTGCTGCACGATATCGGAAAACTTGGTGTTTCAAATTCGATTCTCGACAAACCCGGAAAGCTCAACGAAGCAGAGTGGAAAGCCATGAAAATGCACCCTGTGTATACCAGGCAAATTCTCGAAATCATTACAGGCTTCGAAGAAATCACCTTCGTCGCCGCTGCTCACCATGAGCGTTTGGATGGTACTGGTTATCCAAATGGAATGACGCACCGCGAATTGACATTGCCGGCGCGTATCGTCGGCGTTGCCGATATTTTTCAGGCTTTGTCCGAAACGCGGGCCTATCGAGAAGGGTTGACTCCGGAAGTTGCACTGAAAATAATGGCGGCCTCTGTGCCGCAGAGACTCGATGGGGACTGCTTCAATGCCTTGAAGTCGCGGTTCGATATCAAGGAATTCAAGAGCGTCGCCCAGGCTGCGGGAAACTAGCCCCACACTCGATAGTCCCTGTTGTTACTGCGGACACTTCCCTTCCTCGCTGGTTTCGCCAAGAATGTAAGCTTGACGCAAGCATCTCTCAACCCAGCCAGCACCACGATGGCTTCGGCCATTGAACGCTACTTTAACCTGGCGCTTTATTTCCTCGTCCTGAGCGGCTTCGGCGCTCTGGCTTCGACCGGTGGACTTGATTTGCCGACAGTGCTTCTGGTTGGACTTGCGCTGGCGCTTCGCGGCGGCCAGCTTCTGACTCGTCATGAGTATGTGATTCCTGAACGATGGACCACAATCCTAACGCTGATCTACGTCTTCATTTACCTCGCCGACTTTTTCTTTTTTTCGCGCAGCTTTCTGGGAGCCAGCATCCACCTGGTGCTCTTTACCATGGTCGTTAGGCTATTTTCGTTGCAGCGTCCGCGCGACCATTACACGCTGGCGGTGCTTTCGTTCCTGATGGTGCTGGCTGCCGCTGTACTTACTGTTGGCAGCGTCTTTCTATTTACTTTTGCGGGCTTCCTGCTGGTGGCAGTGGTCACTTTTGTGCTGATGGAAATGCGGCACTCGGTTGCGAATGAGCAAACTCACGCACTCGACCCAAGTATTTCCTCTCTCGGCGCGACATTGCCGAGCCGGCGTATGGCTTATGGACTGATGGCGATCGCTCCTTTGCTGATGCTGATGATTCTGGCTGGCAGTGCGCTGATCTTCTTTCTTCTGCCTCGTATTTCGTCACGCTATCTGAGCGCCTACACTCCGACGAGCAATGTCTCCACGGGTTTCACGGATCGCGTACAACTGGGCCGCATCGGTGAGATTCAGCAATCAAGCACGGTTGTGATGCATATTGAGATTCAAAATGACGCACAAGGCGCATATGACTTGAAGTGGCGTGGGGTTGCGCTGAACAATTTTGACGGTAGAGTCTGGTCCAATTCGTTCGAGCAGCGACAATTGCGGCCGACGCTGGATGGAAGCTACCGGTTAACGGCTCTCGCGGAGCCTCATGGTGATGAATCAGTCGCGGGACGGTCTATCCATTATCGCGTGCTGATGGAGCCGATTGGGACCAACGTATTTTTCCTGGCGGATAAGCCACGGAAGTTAAAAGGGAGTTTTCGGCAGGTCAGCACCGACGATGGAGGCGCTGTCTACAACCTGGACGCTGACCGCCCCATCAATCGTTACGAAGCCGATTCGCAATTAGCCGAAGCTGACAGCGACGAGCTTCGCTTAGCGGCTAACAATGCGCCAGGAAGCATGGATGAGTATCTGAAACTGCCACCGCTTGACGCTCGCATCTCGAAACTGGCGGAGGAAATCGGCGCTCCGGCTCCCAGCAACTACGAAAAAGCAGTCGCGCTGGAACAGTATTTATCTACCCACTTCGGATATACGCTGGAACTTCCTCATAGTCTGCCGGCGGATCCTCTGGCCAATTTTCTATTCGAGCGTAAGAGAGGCCATTGCGAATATTTCGCCAGCTCGATGGCGGTGATGCTACGAATGTTGCGCATCCCGTCGAGGATTGTTACCGGATTTCGCGGAGGCGAATTCAACGACCTCACGGGCCAGTATGTGGTGCGTGCGAGTGATGCCCATTCCTGGGTAGAGGCTTACTTTCCAGGATCTGGCTGGGTCAGTTTTGATCCAACTCCTGCGGGAAGCGTCCCGACGCGAACCGGATGGTCACGCGTTCAGCTCTATGTGGACGCGGCCGCGTCTTTCTGGAGGGAGTGGGTCATCAACTACGACATCGGCCATCAGCACACTCTGGGGAGAGGAGTCGCCAACAGCAGCCGTCAATTCTTCGACGAAGCTCGCCGGTGGATCTGGCGCCAGCATCGCGCCATGCTGCGCTCGGCACGGCGCGCTCACGAACAGTTTACCCATTTCCCGGTGCGATCGCTGGGCGGGATCTTCGCTTCCGCCCTTGCCTTGCTCACGTTGCTGAATCTCAGGAGCATGGTCGGAGGTTTGCGCGACCGTACTCTGCGGGCGCATCCAGAGCGTGCGCCGCGAGAATCCGCCGCTCTTTGGTATGACCGGATGGTGCGACGCATGGCGAAACTGGGTTGGCGTAAGTTACCGTCGCAGACACCACTTGATTTCGTTGCGGCAATTCAGGAAGAGGAACTCCAGAAGAAGGTAGCTACATTTACGCGCGCTTATGAGTCCGCGCGTTTCGGCAAATCGTCCGAAGACGCTCAACATTTGCCGGAACTCTTTCGGGATATTTCCGTCCCAGAAACGAGTAGGTCCAGGAAGATATCCGACCACGCGAACGCTAGCTGAACGAAGCTCTACTCAATAAGGGGTTGGAGGTCGTCTGCTTGGACGGGGTGGAGCCCCGTCCCCACGCGAGGTTAGAAGCGGTAGATTACGCCCGCGCCTACATAATAGTTGTGCTGGCGGCTTCTGTCGGAATCGACATTCAAGACGGGCACTCCGGAATAGAAATCGCGTGCTTCGAAGCGCGCACCCCAATGCAGCCATGGAAAGACATCCAGTCCGGCACCGAGTTGAAGTACGCCGGTATTGGTTCCGGTCGGGCCTGGGTTCGACCCTCCGAAAATCAGACTTGGAGATTCGCGGAAACGTCCGTAACCGCCACCCGCGCTGACCCAGGCGCTGACCGCCTCGCCAGAAAAAGCGCTGAGACGAACCGAAGGCGCAACGAACAGAGCGCCGATGTCCTTGGGTATCACATTAACCGGGTAGTTCAGGTTCATACGGGGGACAAGAGCTACCGGCAACTCCGCAGACACCCCGAAAACTTTGTAAGTCTTGAGGAGGCGGCTGTAATTAAATCCCACGCTGGCCGGGTTTCCGAAATGAATCTGCTCACCGGTCGCGGGCACCGTTTGGGTACTGACGAAAGTTCGCCCCGCAGTGATGGAAACTTCGTTGACGCCAGCTCCGCTATAAATGCCCTGCGCTAATGCGCTGGAAACGAGAACTAAAACTGGAACTATCAGTGCTGCAAGGCGCTTAGCTGACATCTCTCCTCCAGAGTATTGAGGGATGTGGGTTTTTGTATCAATTTGTGTCATAAGATTAGCACGGGTAGACCGGATTGGCGGAAAACAGAGGGTGCCCTCCTTGGTGCTCCTTCGTGCTCCGTTTCTTGCATGCGCAACCGGCAGATATAACAGCGTGTGATGCTAGAATTAATAGGTCTGTTTCCTGCTGCTTATTTCCCAGCACTCATACAGCGTCCACACCAGTGCCTATAAAGAACACTATTTCCGCGATTTCGCGGCCGGAGAACCCGGCCAAGGTAGGCTTTGTAAGCCTCGGCTGCCCCAAGAACCTCGTCGATAGCGAGGTCATGATGGGAATGCTGGCCCAGGCGGGCGCCGAACTTACTCCAGACGCGGAGGATGCCGACGTAATCGTCGTCAATACGTGCTCGTTTATTGGGAGCGCGCAACAGGAATCCATCGATACGATCCTCGAAATGGCTCGGCATAAGACGAGCGGCAAGGCGAAGAGGCTGGTGGTCGCCGGGTGCCTGGTGGAGCGTTTTCACGACGAGATCCAAAAGAACATTCCAGAAGTAGACGCGGTGGTCGGTACTGGCGAACTGGAGAAGATTCTAGCCGCTGCCGGAATTTTGCAGACGCCGCGCGCGGCCAGTCCGTTTAACATTCTGAATTCGGGTAGCTCAATTTCGTCCATTTCAAAGCCCACCACAACTTCGCGTCCTGAGGGCGATCATCGTCGCGAACAAGGTCGGTTTGCGCGCGATTCATGGGATGGCGCCGTCGCCGACCTCCCCAACTATCTTTACGACGACCACACGCCGCGCGTGCTGAGCGGTCCTGGATATTCGGCATACATCAAGATTGCAGAAGGCTGCGATCATCCCTGCAGCTTCTGCATCATTCCACAACTTCGTGGACAGTTCCGCTCGCGACGATTTGAATCGGTTATTGCCGAAGCGGAAAGACTGGCACAATCCGGTGTACGCGAGATCACCCTCATCGGACAGGACACCACTTGCTACGGCGAAGACCTTGGCCTGAAAGACGGCTTGGCCTTGCTGCTGGAAAAGCTCTCTGGCGTCGAAGGGCTGCAGTGGATTCGATTCCTATACGCGTATCCCAACAAAATCACTGGACGCTTGCTCGATACGATCGCGGCGCACGACAATATTTGTTCGTACATCGATGTTCCGCTACAACACGCCTCGGCAACTGCGCTGAAACGCATGAAGCGCGGCGGGGGCGCCGACTTGTTCTTACGCTCGATCGAGAAGATGCGGCGCGTGATTCCTGGCGTTACTTTACGAACGTCTTTTATCGTCGGCTTCCCTGGCGAGACGGAAAAGGAATTTGAAGAGCTTTGCGGTTTCGTGAAAGAGGCAGGTTTCGACTGGATGGGAGCTTTTGGCTATTCAGATCAGGAAGGCGCTGGCGCTTTTGATCACGGGGAAAAGATCTCTCCTCGCGAAATCGAGAGCCGTCGCAAGTCGCTGATGTCGATCCAGAAAAGAATCAGCCGCGCGAAGAAGAAATCGCTGATTGGGCGCGAATTCGATTTGCTGCTCGAGGGTACGTCTACCGAGTCCGACCTACTGCTCGAGGGTCGCACCGCGATGCACGCCCCGGAGATTGACGGCAAAGTTTTCGTCAACGATTATCCCGAAGGGAATGAACCAAAAGAGGGCGAATTTTATCGCTGCCGGATTACGGCTACGCACGATTATGATTTGGTGGCGGAGATTGTTTAAGGTTAAAGGTCAGAGGTCAGATTGCAGAGGTAAGGATCTCCTGGGGCAGAATGCTTTCACCTCTGCACTCTGACCTCTAACCTCTGACCTCTGACCTCGAACGTTAGCCCTGTGATTATGCCTACCAAGCGTTCCATCAAGCTCCGCTGCCCGATCTGCAAAAAAGCGACGAAAGCTACCGATGCCGACTTCCCTTTTTGCAGTGACCGCTGCCGGTTGATCGATCTCGGCAAGTGGGCCAGCGGCGGGTACGTGATTTCGTCTCCGGTTCCTGATTCCGACGAGGCGGTGCGGCAAGATAGTCTTCAAGATGAGGACGGGGATTGACGATGAATCCTCGGCCCGAGGCCTCTACCAGCGGTGCTCCTGTCTGGGCGATGCTGGTCGCGACCTTCTTCGGTGCAGGACGTCTTAAGCCCGGCCCGGGCACGTGGGGATCGTTAGCTACGGTTCTTCTGTGGGCTCTGGCATGCTCCCGCATTCCTGAAGCGAACCGCGCGTGGCCTACGATCATTGCGGCCGTGGTTGTGACGCTTATCGGGATTCCGGCGGCTACCATCGTCGCGCGCGCGACCGGCGTGAAAGATCCGCAATTCATTGTCATCGATGAGGTTGCGGGGCAATTGGTTACGCTCATCGCTGTCCCGCTGGCTTGGAAATCCTTTCTTGCGGGCTTTATACTCTTCCGTGTGTTTGATATGTGGAAGCCGTTTCCGATCCGGCGACTGGAGCGGTTACCCGAAGGCACGGGCATTGTGGTGGACGACCTGGGAGCGGGGATTTATGCTCTCGCCGTCATGCATCTTCTACTGCACTTCGGACTTCTAATAAAGTAATGCTGGACTCGTGCTGTCCTCGGCCGGAATAAACCCATGAGCATCTCGGACCGCCTGTTGGGAAAAAAGAGCGTCAACGGCAAACCACATATCGAAGCAGTCTCTCCAAATTTCGCGTTGGCGGGAGGCGAGGTTCGCATCGTGGGAAAGGGTCTTCGCCCACCGGAACTTCATAGCCCGAGCGTTCATTTCGGCGACGTTGAAGGCTCGGTGCTGATCAGTTCCGACGATTTCCTGGTGGCCCGCGTCCCAGACGGGGCTACATCGGGGCCAGTCGTCGTGGGAACGAACGGGCACGCCAGCAATCCTCATGCGATTAAGGTTGCCGTCCCCATCGCCGACAGTCTTCATCCGGTTGCCAATCCTGCGCTCGACCGCGAAGGCAACCTCTATGTAACTTTCTCCGGATCGCGCGGACAAAAAGTTCCCGTATCGATTTTCAAGATCGATACGAATTACCAGGTGAAGCCGTTCCTTAGCGACATGATGAATGCCACCGCGATTGCCTTTGACCGCGAAGGCCAGATGTATGTGTCTTCACGACATGACGAGGCGGTGTACAAAGTGACACCGGACGGCAGTGTATCCACGTACGCCGAAGGCATGGGAATTGCGACTGGGATTGCTTTTGACGCGGCTGAAAATCTATACGTTGGCGATCGGAGCGGAACTATTTTCAAGATCGCCCGCGACCGGCAGATTTTTGTATTTGCAACTCTGGAGCCCAGCGTTTCCGCCTACCACCTCGCGTTCGGTCCGCACGGCGACATGTTCGTCACCGCGCCCAGCACTTCCAGCTTCGACTGCGTGTACAAAGTGGACCCGCACGGAACCGTGTCCGTTTTCTACCGCGGTCTGGGGCGGCCGCAGGGATTGGCCCTTGATATCGAGGGTAATATCTATGTCGCTGCGTCTCTCGCGGGAAAACGGGGCATAGTAAAGATCACTCCTCAAGGCAAGGCCAATCTTGAAGTCTCAGGTCAAGGATTGGTGGGACTGGCATTCGCACCCGGCAAGTCGGCGATTCTTGCCACCAATGGCGCGGTGCACCAGATCTCGTGGAATATTCAGGGCCAGCCGCTACTGGGGTAGCACTGTTTCCTGAAAAACTCGAATTCCGATAGTTGCCCCTAATGGGGCGTCTAATTTTAAATACGTTACGGTATCGCTAAAGCGATTTGCTGATACGAATCGCGAGTTTCAGCAAACTGAATCGTCTAACGCCCTCACAGATTTTCGTTCATTTAGTAGCTTCTTTAATCTTTGTAGCCTCCTAGTCGCTGCCAAACTTCGCCACATGCGAGCACGGGGAGGGAAAAACCGTTTCCTCGTTCTTGCTCAGTTCCTCTAACCAGTTCTTGATTCCGTCTCTAGCGACCGGAGACAAGGGATAAAACTCGAATCCCGACTTGGCGTTGTTGCTGTGGCGGACCGTCGCCAGCATCTCGACCGCAGCTTCTCGCAAAGGCAATTCGATCACCACGGTTTCACCCACTCGTGGCGCCCCGCACACCAAAGCCGACATTCCCTTCATACTGATGTCAAGACAGACGCCGCGAGTGACAAACGGTCCAAAGCGCAAGAAACGCTGTAGGCTAACCGGGGTACTGTAGACAAAACGCTGCTCCCGCCGGCGCACGTTGTACACGCGGGGACCGGCCAGCATCCCCCGGCTGTCTAGGCGCATAGCTTTCTCCTTTGCCCTTTCTCGACTGAACGGCGAGAGTGCCCACATCTAGGAGGGTAATGCGCCTCCCCAACCCCAACCGGCCTGGAGGCTGGCGCGAATTACTCCCATCAGTTCCTCGTTGTCGGCTGGCTTCTGGAAGAAGGCCACGGCGCCTGATTCCAGAGTGCGTTTTTCATTGCCCTCGGGTTCGCGAGCGGTGAGAACGATCACAGGGATGCCCGAAAGCGCCGGATAACGCTGCAGGTTCTTTAGTACAGCGAATCCGTCGCCGGCCGGCAATCCGAGATCGAGAATGATGAGATGGGGCTTTTCCTTCTGAGCCATGGCAATGGCCGAATAGCCGTCGCAAACATTAACCGTCTCGTAATTATTGGCCCGTAGCCGCAAGCTCAGAGCCTGTCTGAGGTCGGGATCATCATCCACGACCATGATTTTTGCTCGGTTGGGTTGATCTCCACTTATCGCCTGACTCTGCATTGGGGTTATTCTCCTGTTCGTTAGTTTCGTGAACTTCGTTAGTGTGCTGCCTTACTGGCAAGCCCGTGCTGGATAAACTGGATGACATAGTCGGCAACACCCCGCACTTGCTGTTCCAAAGTGCGAGAGTCACCCGCAGGTGGACCGGGAATCATTTCGGCCGTTACCGACAGAGTTCCACTGGCCTTTAACTTAGGCAGGGCTCCAACCTGGTCGCGTATGCGGTCTACCATGATGCCGACCTTCTCCATGTCGGTCGAAGCAACCACAAAAAATGTTTGTTCTGAACTGCCCGTCTCCATCGGTGGCAGAACCAGATCCTTGTCCACGTAAATGCAGAGGCGGAGGAGTTCCAGACACTTCTGGCAGGTCTCTTTCCAGCTTCCACGCAAGATATTGGAAAGCGGAGTAAGTTCCACGCGCAGCAGCACAATTCCATCCCGGAGATGGCCTTTGGACGTGATCACCGGAAGCAGGAGTTTGGCCAGAGAGTAGAGCGGCAACGTGAAGGAGAATGTGCTGCCGTTTCCGATTTCACTCGCCACCCACATTCTTCCGCCATGGAGAGCGACGATTTCCTTGGCAATGAAAAGTCCCAGACCGAGGCCGTTTCGGTTCCCATCGACTGCTTCCGGATCCTGGTAGAGGCGCTCAAATACCTGTAACAGCGAGTCGGCTGGAATGCCGCGGCCGGTGTCGCTGACCGAGAAATAGACTGAGGACGGGTCGGTCTCGACCAAGGCCGCGGTCACCACTATGGATCCACTGGGCGGGGTGAACTTTATTGCGTTGTCGATCAGATTGATGAGAACTTCAAGAACGCGATCGGGATCGGCGTAAACAAGGGGTACCGCGGGATCCAACACAACTTCCAGACCGACGTGTTTTTCGGTGGCGGTAGGCCGCATCATGGCGGTCACCTGATGAATCAGTTCGCCGATAGCGATGCAGCGTGGTTCGATGCGCAGTTTGCCGCTATCGGCGCGGGTGGCTTCCAGCAGGTCGCGAATCATCGCATGCAGCTGATTCACGCTTCTGAGGATTGTCTTCAGATGATCCATTTGATCCGGCAAAATAGGACCGGCTAACCCGTCCACAAAAAGCGTGACGTACTGGTAAATGCAGGTGAGAGGCGTGCGCAACTCGTGCGAGACGTGGGAAAGGAATCGGTTCTTGAATTCCATCTGCTGCTTGCGCGTGATTTCCAACGAATGCAACAGTCCCTGCCGCTCCACGGCATAGCGGAGAGCCCGCTCCAGATTCTTGCTGGTGATCTCGCTCTTGATCAGGTAGTCCTGAACTCCAAGATGAACCGCTTTCATGGCCAGGGTCTCATCTTCCTGACCGGAGAGGATGACGACGGGCACATTCGGAGCCTTCTGGATAATTCGGCGAAAGGTATCCGCGCCGTGGCTATCCGGAAGATTTAGATCAAGCAGAACCAGCGAAGGCGTTTCCCGGTCGAGCGACTCGAGCGCATCAGAAAGCCGCGCAACCCAATTCACCTGGACATTGAACTTGCCTTCCACCAGGCGCAGCCGTACCAGGTCGGCGTCACCGGGGTTATCTTCAATCAGCAAAACCTGTTGCATTATTCTTCCCCTCGCCGCATTTCGTAGCTGACCCGGCCCCGATGCCTGCCCCCGGGCCACGCCGCCCGTGCAAGACTGACGTGGGCCGGGTTGTCATCCACGAGAAGGACCTGAGGCAATGGTTTCATCGCTCAAGCTCCCCCTTCTCATCCGAGACGACCGGCAAGCAAAATGAACTTCAAAGCGAGGCAGGCCTTCCTCAAACCTGTTGTCCTTGATCGGTACATCGTGGCGCTGGGATCTTTGGTTAATGCCGGCAGACGCAGGCGGCCGCTGTTGCCGCGCACATCCCCGCATAACTCGCGCATGGAGATAGCTATCGGCGCTGCTTCGGCGGCCTTGAAACCCTAAAGACAACGTGGAGCTGGCAAGAGAACAGGTGCGGAGCTTCTTTTCAGGCAATGTCCGTATGGACGTAGGCGGGAAGTGTATTTCTTATTTGCAGGGAATGCGGAACCAAAAAGAAGAGACCGAGGCAGGACTGAAAGAAATCGTACTTTCAGTACTGCCTCGGTCTTAAGTCTCGATAGTCTTAGTGAGATTTGTTAGCGGTGGGGCTGTTCACTACCTGGATGACCGCCGTGTACTTAGCGGCCAGATAGTTTCCGTCGCCGGCATAGCTTGCGACCACGGAATGAGGACCTACCGGAATGGCTGACGTGGTGAATGTGGCCACGCCGCCTGAAATCGTCGCGGAGCCCACCGTGTTACCGGTCACAACAAAGTCGACTGTCTCGCCATCTGGCGGCGGTCCAGCGATCGACGACAGAGTTGCAGTGAACGTAACTGCCTGCCCCAGCACCGAAGGATTCTGCGACGAGGTGACAGTGCCCGTGATCCTGGGGATCAGAAGCATGCTGCCTTTGTTGGTCGAGAGTGCGATCACTCCGGCGTCATTGACCTGAACAGAGTACGGTTGGAGGCCAGTCGAAATACCGGCCACCACCGAGAAGTCCTGCATCCCTCCGGTGGGAGTCCACAGGAAACCGTGCAGCAGGTTCTTGGTGGAAGCGTAAAGCGAAGTACCGACGACCCATCCCTTGTTGTTGACGCTGAGCGCGGTGCTTTCACCGCCGCCCAGGGTCCCCAGGTCGTTAATTCCGCCGGACTGCGTCCATGAAAAAGCATGACGGGAGCCGTCGGCGACGAACTCTTGGCCCACGACCGTTCCGGAGTCGTTGATGGAATAGGCTAGCGTGCCAGTCGAGCCAATGTTCTGCATACCGCCGGCTTGCGACCAGAGAAAACCCAGCGTGTTCAGGCTGCCGTTGGGGTAGTACCAGCCAACCGCCTGGTTTGAGGAGTTGATCGCCATGGCGGTCGCGCCCCCGATGCTGGTGAGATTAGGAGTCAGGTCCTGCATGCCGCCCGCTTGCGTCCACAAAAATGCATGCTGATTATTGGCGGCGGTATAGGATTGTCCGACGATCGAGCCTGAGTTGTTGATCCCACTGGCAGTGCTCAAGTCGCCGCCCAACGAGCCGAGCCATTGCAGGCCGGTGGAAGGCCGCCAGACGAAGGGCTGGAAATTCCCTGTGTTGTCGGGATCGCCGGCGCCGACGACATCACCGGAATCGTTGATGGCTGCTCCGCCGCTGTTCACCCCACTGAGCCCGACGCTCGCTGGTCCGTTAACGCGATTCCAACTCGACACCTGATAGGAACTGCTGGTGCCGGTGTTTAACATCACCTGGCCATCGTTGTTGATGGCAATCACAGAATTTGGACTCGATCCCGTTATCTTAACGACGCCGAAAGGTGTCTGCGAGAACGCGACGCTCGAGAACAGCAGAGCGGCGGCCACAACCGAAATTTTCTTTACATTTTTCACAGTATTCAATCCTCCTCTGAGGAGTTACCCGATATCTAAACCCCAACTTTCGCGGGGCGTTGCCACATCTAGCAAAGTGCAACCGTCGCGCCATTTTGGAGTTTGAGCGCCAATTCAGGAACCGCAGCCAACTATATGCATATAAAGTACTTATTATTTGCACATCGACGACTACTGACTTTTCTTGCTGTTCGCTTGCGCAAAAGAATGCGTACATCCGATGGGAACAGAAATTCCCACGGCATAAGTAACCACCCGCTTGTAACGCATTGAAACCGCTAGAATGGGGCGCGGGACATATACGGCCGAGAGAAGCTAAGAAATCGGCTTTTCGGGCCCCAATTGGGTGACAAGCGACTGCTCTCCGTCGACAAATTACCAGCTGACCGGCTCTCATCCGATGAACTATGGATGGACGAAGCCCTGCGCTGCGCTCAGCGTGCGCTGGAAGCAGGTGAAGTCCCCGTAGGAGCGGTCGTGGTGTGCGCCGGGAAAGTGGTAGGACGAGGATGGAATCGCAATATTGCCGACTGCGATCCCACGGCTCATGCCGAAGTACTGGCCCTCCGGGAGGCTGGACGAACCGTCGGCAATCACCGTCTCGGCGACTGTGAACTCTTTGTTACAATTGAGCCGTGCGCCATGTGCGCGGGAGCGGCGGTGCATGCCCGCCTTCGCCGCTTGGTGTATGGAGCGGACGATCCGAAGGCTGGCGCGGTCCATTCGGTTCTTGAGGTGGTAAATCACCCCGGTCTGAACCATCAGACGGAGATACGGGGCGGGGTGCTAGCTGGTCGGTCGGCGGAGATATTGCAGGAGTTTTTCAGAAAGCGGCGCACTGATCGTTAGTTGTTCGCTGTCTCTATTTCGTAGCGATTCCAGGTCAGGCAGGTTAAGGACTTTTACCAAAGAAACTGACAACCGCTGTTCCGGAGAGGTGCGTGAGTGGTTGAAACGATCCGCCTCGAAAGCGGACATACCTTAACGGGTATCGGGGGTTCGAATCCCTCCCTCTCCGCCAGTACTTTAGTTATCTAGCACTTGCAAGTCGGTGATACCTACACTGAGTCCAAGGGGTATACCTTTTTTGGTCGCCCCGCCAAGGAGCAGTGCGGTATGGCCCAACAATGGCGCGACATCCCTGGATACGATGGGACCTATCAAGTCTCCGACCAGGGCTTGGTTCGTAACACCCACAGCAGCAAAATTCTTCAGCCCGTCAAAATCAAAAACGGGAGGCTCTACGTCAGCCTCTCAAGCGATGGATTCCAACGAAAATGCACTGTCCACAGCTTGGTTGCCGCTGCGTTTCTAGGCACCTCCCCGCCCCAGCACGAGACAACCCACAAAGACGGTGACTATACGAACAACGCCGCCGAGAACCTGGAGTACGTCACGCGGGGAGAGAACCAGAAGCGGTTTGTCATGCGGTCCGGCGGCTATTCGGTCAATCTGACGAAGCGAGTCCAGACACCAAACGGAATGCGGTACTGTCCCGTTGCTGAGTCAGCAAATGGCCGAGTCAAGCCCGACATCGTTCTGATAAATGGGAAAGAAGAGCGACACCTCGAAGGCGCGTATTACTTGGAATGGCGGGAGGGATCGAAGCGCGTCCGTCTATCGGTTGGCAAAGACCCCGCGGATGCCAGCGCGCGACGCCAACGCAAGGAAGCTGAACTGAATGCTGTGAACAATGGTGTGTCCGTTGTGCCGGAAAATGGACTGAACGGCCATCGATCGGTAGCCGCAGCAGTCGCTGATTTCCTGGACGAAACCAATCTCACGAAGAAGCCGAAAACCCTATCCGCTTATTCGACAGCCCTTGCCTACTTCGTCGAATCCTGCCACAAACTCAACCTCGAAGAAATAGAACGGAAGGATCTGCTGAAGTTCTCCGCGTTTCTGCGAGACGAGAAGGACCAAGCGCCTCGTAGCGTGTACAACAAGTTCGAAAATGTGATGACGTTTCTGAAGGCGAACGGGATTCGTGGCCTGGCGGGCAAGAATGACTGGCCCCGGTTCACTGAAGAAGAACCGGAGATCTATGAGAAGGAGGAACTCGGCAAGCTGTTCGCGAAATGTGACGCGGAAGAGCGGCTATGGTACGAGTTTTTTCTAATGACCGGGATGCGTGAGCAAGAAGTGATGTTCACGTACTGGTCGGACGTCAACCTGGCTGCATCCACGGTTCGTGTCAGTCACAAGCCAGATCGAGGCTGGACACCAAAGGCATATAAGGAGCGTGAGATTCCAATTCCTTCAAAGCTGGTGAAGAGCCTGAAGAAGTGGAAGGCGAAATCAAACAAAACCTGCAATTTGGTCTTTCCAACCGCGGGATGTAATCCGAAGTTAGACTTTCTCGATGGACTGAAAGCTGTGGCCGAGCGCGCGAAGCTCAGCAAAGGCGATTTCTGGCTCCACAAATTCCGCGCTACATTTGCGACTTGGTCCCTTTGGGCTGGTGTTGATCTGCGCACGGTTCAGCAGTGGCTTGGTCACTCGGATATGGAGAGCACGATGCGGTATTTGAAACCGTCGCGTAGTCAGCATGTGCGGGATCAGGTTAACGAGATCTTCGCTTAGTCGCCATCAGCCCCATCATCTCTTTGGAATCGCGTCTTTCGAACCGAGAATCAAGTAATTTTCGGAAGTAAGTCGTCCGTGGCGATATCGGATTGCTAGCGGCTTGCCAATGGTGTGCTTCAGAAGCTCGGCACGGAGTTCCTCTATCGTTACAAGGAAGTGACCGTCGATGGCAAGGATAATGTCGCCAGCCTTGATGTCGATATTGTCGGCCGGTCCTTTAGGTTGCACCCCCGCGATCTCAACCCCATCGTGTCTTACTGTAGAGTTTCCGGTGAACCAAATGCCGATCAAATCCTCAGGTTGTCCCGATTGTTCGGAGCTCGGCGGAGTTGAGGCCGCGGCGACGGAGGAAGTCGGAGCAGCAGTAGAATTTGACTCCTGGCGGTTTGTGGCAGCGCCTGGTGCAGTTCCAGTTGGTGTCGGATCCAAAACGGCGGCAATTTTGATGCTGCCGGTGGAGCTTCTCAGGGAACGCACCCACGGTTTGTAACCATCTTTCGAAATCCGTAAAGTGTGTTCACCCCGTGCAACGCCCACGGACGAGGGAGTGCTGCCCACGAAACTGCCGTCGATCTCGATGTCCGCGCCCAACGGGTCTGACGAAATTTCCGCAGTCGTTTCACTCAAGCTTGCAGCGGCATTACCAGGCTTGTGGGCTGCTGTATTGACCTCTGAAATCCCTGCCGGGGATGGAGGCTCGATTACTGATGCGGTCTCAGCCTTATCTGGATGGTGCTTCAGGTCACAACACAGAGAACTCACAGAAAAGTCGTAGATGTACGCTTGGGTTGCTACGTGGCACCGCCAAAATGAGTGCAAGTACTCTGGTTAGTCGCGAGCTGCTGCATCAGGAAGGTTCGACGGCAGAGCATCAAGAGACTCCGACATTTGCTATTGATCCAAGAATTCCCTTCGCGCACCCATATTATTGGGCTCCATTTTTCTTGATGGGGAACTGGCTATGACGCGGCGGTTCGGCGAGGTCACTCAAACGGCTGCGGCAAGATTTATCCCCTAGCCCCTCGCGGCGGCGACAACTTCGCAGATTCTGATCTAACCGAGCAACATGGAGTTTTCACCGGAGGGTGAAACATGAACTGGACAGTGGCGTTTTCAGTAGTGGTGATATCGGCCACGACTGCCCTAGGCCAGGGACGCCAAATCACAAGCGGTGACGTTACTAGCTCTATTCCTTTCGAGCCTGGAATGTATGTGCAGAAAGACCGGGGGTTCGACAAAATCCTTGGCCAAATCGTTGTCTTCAAGCGTAGCGGCAGCTTGTTCGTGTCGTCGCTAACCGGTGGAATCAAGACAAGCAAAGAGAATGTCCAACTGCTAGGGCCCCACGCCCAAACTGTCGTCGATGGCAAGCCGGTGTTCTTTTTCATCCCTCCAAAGCAGGAGGCTGAAGCCGGAGTCAACGCAGGTGACCTGATACTGATTCGGCTCGAAGAGAAAACAAAGCGGCGACAATTCGAGATCGGGGCACAAGGACTCTGGCGGACAAGTTCAGGTATCTCGATTAGGCGGGCGAGCCGCGCGGTCGCTTCGCGCCGGTTCGAGATCAAATTTGATCTCAACCGGCTTGTGCCAAGCTTCCGTTTATAAGAGACGCAACCGCCCTGTTTAATTGAGCGTCCACTCCGGCTCTCCGTTCTCTCCAGTCGAATTCGACGAATTCGTCCGGCTCAATTGGAGTCCCTTCGAGAACTGACCCTTTCCATGTGTAGTAGGCCCCGGTGGGGAGTGCCAATCTATACCCTTCTCCGACTTTCACAGAGGTCGCAGACAGCAATCGGCCAGCGGTTGGCGCGCCCACAATCGTGGCGAGTGTGTTCTCGCGGGCAAATGCAACGATCATCTCAGCAGCGCTCGCGGTATGCCGATCAACGAGAACCACGACTCTGCCATGAAATCTCTTTGGCCCCAACCCTTCCGCCTGAAGTACGATCGGCGACTTCGACAACATCGATGGACCGAACTTGGCGGCGAGCAACCATAGAGAACTCTTGGATTCTGGAATGCTGTCGAACCGACGAAAGCTGTGCTTAACGGTGTCCAGATCTGGCGTGACCCGGTTCTTTGCGAGCGCGAACCCGACGGGAACTTTGGTTGGCGTTAGCAGGCTCATTACTCGTAGATCCAGGGGAGGCAGGAAATGAAGTGGAGAAAGTCAAACTCTCCACCTGCCGAAGATCGTTTTGAAGAATGGTTCAACCGAAAGCGGCAGGAGTCAATTTTTGGAGGGCAGCTCGAAGCTCCGCAAGGGCCGTGCCCCGACGATTCGTTTCTTCGCGATCTGGCTCGGAAATCCAGGAGTATTAATCTTTCGGATCCGCGTGTGGATCACGCGGCCTCATGCCCTCTTTGCATGAGGAAACTGTTAGCTCTTCGGAATGAGAATGCCACAACTACTCGGCGCGCAGCTCTGACTGCGGCCATTGCCTGTTGTGTGCTGGTTGTTGCGACGATCGTATGGATTTCCGGTCGCAGATCGCGCGAGGTTCAGCCGGCACCAAACGTCGCCGTTGTATCAAAGACTTTGGATTTGTCCAATGCCGGTTCTTATCGCGGAGATCAACCTGCCCCGTTGCAATCTGTTTCCTTACCTACGGCACTCGTGAGAGTGACCGTAGTCCTGCCGCGCTACAGCACTCCTGGGCAGTACGTTGTGGCCGTGACACGTGATCAATCTGGAAGTGATCCAGCGGCAAAGGGCATCGGCGTGGCCGTTCCCGACGGAAGTCGTGAATTGGTCACGGTCACGCTAGACCTTCGATCCGCAGCGGTTGGCCCTCACTTCCTGTCGACCACGCGAGAGCAAGATCAAGGCTCCTACTACTACCCGCTCGACATCCGATAGGTGCTTCCGAACCTTCAACTTGGTCCGAACATAAACTTTTTCGGCGTTAGAATGGTACTGAGTCGCAAGTTGCTCTCAATCCCGGAGGTCGACTCATGCTGATTCTCATTCCGTGGAAGCCCGTAGTTGTTGTCTGGTGCCTCCTCGCCACGATGCTGTGGGTCGGGTACGTGGGGTATTCGGTTTTAGAGGGAAAGAACCCCTTTGCGATGGCGCAGCACCATTCGTCTCGTCTTCAGCCGCGCAGAACCGCCGACAACGGAACTAGCAACCAAACCGATCCTGACTCGCGGCTGAGGACTCACAAGGGCGCACCGGAGTGAGCTTGTTGCGTCCAAAGTCAGGTGATCGCATTTCCGAACAACTAGCCCAATTTGCCGGGGATCGATCCCTCTTCGGGGTGCACTTTTTTGGATCCGAGGTACGAAAGCTTACCAGCTGTCCGGTCAGCGCTCTGCGAGGAGTGCGACGTCGTCAAGGTGGCTCCTGAAAAACTTTAGAAAGGGGCTGTTCTTCTCCACATAGACAACGATATTTTCTTTTGCACGTGTCAGCCCAGTTAAGATCATTTCAGGATTGTCGTTGTCGTGAACTATCAAAACAATGAATAGCGATTCGAAGCCTTTGAAGCTGTGGATAGAACTGAGCTTCATAACCCCGCTATTCAAGTTGAACCCCTTCTTTCTTGAGCGCCAACCTTTCGATAGTGCTTTGAATACTTAGGATCCTTGGTCTGTTCTAAAGAAGAAAAGGTGCACAACGTGCGCTCTTTGTGCACTGCTGATGTCCTCAAGAAATGATCTAGATACCGTAAGACGCGTTCTTGAGATGAGATTATTGAAATGTCATTCGGGTGGATGTCGTTCATCTTTGCTACATCAATGATTTGTGAAGCAAGAAGGTCTAAATGATCGTTGTCGTAAACTCCACACGCATGTATTCCAACGTGAGTTAGGTTTAGCTGAAACGACTCATCTTCGTCCAACTCATACTTATCACGCAAGAAAGATCTTTGAAAGGCGTCAATCAGCGGAATTACTGGAGAAGTCTCCTTATATCGAAAACTTCTTGTGAGTTTCTTCCATTCACCAAATCCTTCAACAACTTTCGACCTGCGTTCGCCGTCCAAAGCACGGCCGTAGATATTCTGCTTTTCATCTCCGAATAAAATCATTTCACCTTCTTCTTCAAGGAAGAAGGATCTTACTATCTTTATCCATTCTGGTTTATAGTCTTGGATTTCGTCTATGAGAATTGTCTTGTACTTCGTCCTTATCTCGGCGTTAGCAAATAACTTTTCGTTACTGTAGTAGTTCTTTTCTAAAAACTCCTCCCGCTTCTTCGCCACACTCCCCCCGGTGCATAAATCTGGACCATCATACTGTAGCTCTTCGGGAATCTCGATTGCTATGCCCGAATTATTAAGGGCGATCGTGAGGAAGCGGTGATAATTGCTAAGGTCAAACTCTCTCCAGGGAAAATCCTCCCTCACGGCACTTATCTTGTCGTGGATATAACTGCACAAAGTGATATTGAACGTCATTATCAACACTCGGCCGCCGTGGCGTCTGTGCGCGTTGACGGCCCTTCCAGCTAGCACCACCGTCTTTCCTGATCCTGCAAGTCCACAGATCTTTGATCTGGCCCCTTCTGAGCTTTCAATCAGCTTTAATTGCTTCTCTGAATATTTGAATGGTTTTCCCTCGGACGCATAATGATATGGAGGGTTTAATAGGCGCTTGAATTCCTTGTATACGTCGTCCTGAAACAGAATGGACTTACCAGCCAATGGAAAAGAGATCTTAGGTAACTTCTCACTGTAGAGAGCATGAGACAGATCCGTTTCGAATGTGAACTTTTTTCGCTTGATCGTTAAGCGAGTTGCTTCATAAGATTCGAAAGTAATTTTACCGTTTCTATATTCAGCTTCATTATGTGCAGAGCTGTCATTGAGTTTGTCCAAATGAAACTGATAGAGATTGGAAATGTCCTGTTTTGTCGATCCGTGAAAGTAAACGTACGTCTCGATGATCCTATAAAAGTTATGATTCTCTATCCCCTTTTCTAGAAGCCCGTTGACATGGATATCGAAGAAGTTCTTTTTGTACGCGAAAGCTTGTTGAAAAGGGGAATTTACCTGGTGCTGATTACTTTTGAGGTACCAACGATTTCGCGCATCGACGCTATAACTCTGTAGGTTCCAATCCTTGACCTCTACAATGATTATCCCTCGTGTTTTATCCATCACTACAACATCAGGACGATCGCCATTAAAGCAGGGCTGAGAATAAACTTCGGCTTGGTCACCGAAATGGCCACCTAAGAATTCCAATAAGGCAATTTCGCCATTCGTCGGCTTCTGCTTTGAGGCCTTGACTTGTTCGATTTCGGGGATCAGTATGGCCATACTATTCGAGCCCGGGAAAATCTAGATCCAAATCGCCTATGGCTTTGGTGTTATGACATGCTTTGATTTCCAACAACCTCTCCTTCTCAAATCTACCGGTGCCGCGTGTAGCGCAGCACAGCCTGCAGACTACAAAGCCTGTCTCCTAGACGTTGGATAGAGTTCAATCTGATCAAAATTTACCACGGCGAGCCATTCCCATAACCAAGATGTCCCACTCAGACTCACAATACTGCCTTTGCCAAACGCGATAGATCCCTTCGACCTTACTGCCTTGAAAAGGGCGAACGCTCGGATCCGGCGCCAATTCCGACGCCTTCCGACTGGCCTCAAGTGCCTCGGGGAAACGTTTGCACTGAAGATAATCGATCGCAAGCGTATCCCAGGCGAGTGCCTGGTAGGGTTGAGCTCTGTCTCCCGTTGATGATGTTGCAAGCCTTCCTCGAACCGTCCCAGCCGTATCAATGCTGACCCAATGTTCGAGTGAATGCCAAAGCAGGTCGAATCTAGATCCCATCGCTCGCAGGTAGCACTGATACGAATCCTCGTACCGGCCGAGTTGCCCGAAAGAGTATCCGCGGTTTGACCAGTCCGTTGCAGTCATCGCGGACTCCAGTTGGGCGAAGGTGACGGGCTCGGGAACCACACTGGACCACTCATTTCGAACGGCCCACCGCTCCAGCGCCGCGCGTAATTCCACGAAATCTCTGAAACGATGCGAAGGCTGCTTTTCAAGGCATTTCATCACGATCGCGCTTACTTCCTCGTCCGCTCCGGATGCTATCTCCGGAGACACAGGGATCTCCTGGAGGACTTTCCTGGTCCATTCTTCAGCATTCGATGCGTCGTAAGGCATCCTGCCCGTTAGCATCTCGTAAAGAACGACACCGAAGGAGTACACGTCGGAAGTAGTCGTAACTTTGTCTGGAGCCATGAACTGCTCCGGAGACATCCACGGCAAACTGCCCATCACCTTCCCACACTCCGTGGCAAAACTAGTATCGGTCGGCCCAGTGTCGGTTCCAAAAGAATCCAATCGGGTTGTCTGCGGACTCGAAAAAGCTTTTGCCAGCCCGAAGTCGGTGATCTTCACGGTCCCGTCGCGCGTCAGCAGAATGTTAGCGGGTTTGATATCGCGGTGAACGATGCCCGCCGATTCGAACAGGAATATCATTCCACTGCAGAACTGTATGCCGATGCGTGCAATCTCCTGCGGCGCGAGCGGCTTACCGAGGCGAGCACTGAGGTCCCCACCGTCCACATAATCGAGTCTGAGCAGCGGCGTCGCTCGCTCGAAGCTCCGCGCCCGCACAATATTGGGATGGGGTCGCAGAGTGACCCAGAGAAGAGCCTCATGGTTAAAACGCTCGGAAACATCACCCTGAAAAAGCAACTCCCGACGGAACGATTTGAATACTTGATATCGAGGGCTTGTATCTGCGCTCATATTGGCTGAATCGGTTTCCGCTGAAGGAGAAAATGGTGCCCGGTAGGATTGCGAGAGTTCCTCATACCTCGGTTGCCGGCAGATGTATACGACGCCCATTCCTCCGGCCAAAACATTCTCCACCCGAAAGATTCCTTGGATAAGGTCTCCCTGATTGAAAAGAGTGCGTGCGTGTGAATGGGGGCGGGCCTCGGCCGGAGTAGCCTTGCACCGTGCTAGGGGCATCTCCAGTGTTACGCCAGCAAGATCAGCGGTGGTACCTGCTACGGTTTCGGAGACGACCTCGCGTTTAGAGTTGAGCGCGTCATCCTTGTGGTCCTTTTTGGAGTGATCCACGATGATCCTCATCGCATCATCCCAATCGATCGTTAAACCCCTTCGATTCGCCTGAACGCCGAGGTCGACGCACGCGCGAACCAGCTTTGGATCAAAGAACAATCTCCACGGAACATAATCTGCTTGCCAAAGATCAGCGGAAAACGAAAGTGCTTGCCAGGCAGCACTAATTTCAGAAGGGCTTTGCCGAAGCCGATGCATTCCGGGCAGGAATGAATCAATGGTTGTGGCTCTTAGTCCCCAAGCGTCGTAGGAAATGCGGCTCACTCGGATGTGAAAGATCCCGGGCTTTTCCACGTGAATCGCCTCTGCCCCTTCAAACGATTGGCAGAGAGTAAAGAACCGCTCTCTCTTCGAGTCATGAAAAAAGCTTGTTTGCGAATTCATAGTCACCGAAACATATCGAGATACAGGTCCTTTCAAGGCTTGCGAACGTAGCCATGAGCGATAAATTTGTCATCGCGATAGAAGCCGGTCACGTCTCCGGATGCATTGATCGCAATAGCGCTCGTCCCCTGCCCGCTCGCTTGACCCGCTCCGGGTACCGAAAAGGAGGTGATTGTTCCATTCGAAGCACGCGTGAAACCGTGATTCACGTTGGGTTTGTCGACGTAGAGTCCGACCACAGTGCCTGCCGTGTTGATGGCCAGCGGAGCCATTCCCGAGTCGCGCCTGGTGCCTGGAAGAGAGTCATTTTGCCGGCTTCGGACCTTACGAAACCTCCAGGATTTTTATTTTTATCCAGATAGATGCCGGTTATCTCTCCCGCAGTATCGATGCCGAGCCCTCCCGTACCCTCGTATGCGTCTTTGCCGGCAGAACTCGAATCGAAAGTAGTGATCGCCCCGCTCTCCGACCGTACAAATCCGTGATACACATTTTTCTCATCCAGATAGGTTCAGTCACGGCCGCCTTGCTGTTGATGGCTAATGCTGCCGTCCCGTCCCCAATGTTCTTGCCGAACCCGAAACCTCGAATGTCACCATCGAACCCGTTTCAGGACGAATAAAGCCGTGATAAATGGTTTTGCTATCGGCGTAGTAGCCTGCGATCTCGCCGCTGTTGTTCACGGTGAACAACCCATATTGCAGGCCGCCCGTGCCCTGAAAAATACCCCTTGCCCGGCTCCCGGAGCCTCGAAAGTCGTAATCTTGCCGGCAGCGCTACGAACAAATCCAAAATTCTTTCCGCTATCACTCTCCACCCAACCCGTTATGTCTCCCGCGTCATTGATGCTGTATGCATAGGTGCCATCGAACGCTTCTTTCCCTGCTCCGGGAGCGTCGAATTTCGTAAATTCACCGCTCGCCGTACGAACAAAACCGTGATACGCATTTTTCGAATCGATATCATCTCCGGCAATTGTACCGCAGTGTTAATCCCCAATCCATGTGTCCCTTGGTACTGGCCTGTGCCGGCGCCAGTAACATCGAAGGTGACAAAGCTCCCTTTCGCATCGTCAATTTGATCTTGTTCTTGAGCGTCAGCAAACCGACAAACACTTGCCAAGGACAGGAAAATGAAAAAGACAGCGAAGCTGGCGGTAACGACCATCTTGCGTAAAGACCTCAAGATCGAGTTTCCAACAGTTCTTGTTGGAACAATTTGAACGTATGAATTGGCGGGTGTTCCGAGTACACCTCGCTTATCGGCGGATCGCAGGTGGACTAGCATATTACGGTCACCTCGGGAGGATCGGAGTGACGACCAATTGCCGGACAGTATGGAGCTGAGTTCTGGTGAGGTTCAAGACATTTCTCAGCTAAGAACGCCAAGAACGAGTTTTCCAGCCTTCTGCCGTCCGGGGATTAGGCAGACGCAATTCTATTTTTTTCACTTCTTCTGGGTAGTGGCTCGGAGCGCCGACGCCAGTGCCGTCTCCTTCTCGAAGTAGTCATCGGCGGGAATGGGCTAGGGCTTCGAGCTCCGCTAATGCAGGAATTCTTCCTTTAATCAGAGCCAGGGACGGCCTCGAAAATATTCTTCGGCTGCCAGTTCTTTCCGGATGACGGGCTTCTAACAAAGCATTGTCCGCTAAACCCTTTACACAGATTCCCCTTGACGTTTACGTATCACGGATTTAGTACTTTAGAATCCGCAAATGCGGTATTTGCTTTAGGGCCGCCCGGTCTGCGTAGCGGATTTCTCGGTCCCAGACCTTCTCTGTGTTACTGCCCTAATCCCATAGGCTCAGGTGTCTATGCCCCTTGTCGGGAAATGGATTCTCTTAGGTTTCAGCTCGTTTCTAGGTGTTTCGGCAAACGGCCTTTGCCAGATATTGTCTTGCTCCTCATCGCCTCAGGGAGACATCGTCCATTGGCAGATCATCGATCCGGTAGTTACGATAGCCTTGACCAATTATCAAGAGATCTACTTCGCGCCTGGGGATAAAGTAACCTTTCAGGCCGGGGGATGTGTGCAAACCGGCGGAATCGGCAAGACATGGAAGAGATATGTCGATCCATCCGGACCGGAATCAGGTCACTTGTACTACGGCACAATTCAAATTCCGGGCCTCAGTTGGTACCCTCCCGCGCGAATCAAAGATGTTCTTAATCAGACATTGACAATTCCGTCTACCTCAGGCCCGGTAAGTACTTTATCTCTCGGTTATGTAGATGATCATTACGGCGACAACGGTTATTGGGGGCACGACGACGGAACAGGTAACCAATGCGCAGGCCCTACCGGCGGCGACGCATTTGTCACCCTTGACATTCAAACATGCCTCGGTGCCGATCGCTCTATCGGCTTCTCAACAACCGCCGGTTGGGCGGATTCCGTTGTCCGTTCTTCCTGATACCGGAGACCTCGCCCCAGATGTCTTGGTGCATTCCGGCACATCCAACGATATTTATTCGCTACCTCGTTGGCTCCCGATCGTTGCTTCGACCCCCGAAGCGCTTCCATGGACGCTCAAGTACATACCACGCGGTGGTATACAGCGCGATGTAACCTCAACTGTACTGAACCCCGCGCAATTGACGCTGCCCCAAATTAACCGCCCAACCAAGGGGACACGTATCGCCTGTCTCTGGCTATGAACTCCGGGGCCGGAGAACCAAAAACTACTGCCATCGAGGCAGCCGATGCTGATGATTGGGTATCACTGGGCCCCGATGGCAGGCTCCTCCAACTGCCTCTTTGGAGTGGGAGGATGAACGACGTTGCCTTTGACCCAAACACACCTGGGTTGATGTATGCTGCTTCTCCTGCGGGCGGGGTCTTTCGCTCCGACGACAATGGTAGTTACTGGTATCCCATGTCCGACCGCAAGGTTGTCGATCCATTTACCGGTTCACTTTGGAAGTCAGGTTTGCACACAAGCCATATTGTTGCCCTCAACAACTCACATTTGATCGTTGCAACAGGAGATACCGATTTGAGAGCGGGTGGGTTCGGTTACGATAATCCTCCGTTCTATCTGTCTGTCGATGGTGGCGTCACCTGGCGCAAGAGTGGACTTCCTTGTGTCAATCCGGCTGAGCTCGATTCGCCAAGTGGAACGGTGTATCAACTCCTAGTCGATCCTGAAACGAATACTTTGTTTGCCTCCGTTGGCGGGTCTATCTATCGCAGCGACAGCGAAGGAAACTGCTGGCACAAGATAGATCCGCCTGTTTCCGTCTCGGGCGGCCTGCCTATTTTTGATATAGCTCTGCAAAGACCGATCGGTCGCATTCAAATACCTCCGGGCAGGACCGTCAACGGGGCGTACTTGTATGCCATTGCAAATGCCTCGGGAGACAAGGCGACCGCTCGAGGACTGTCCAGTTTGCTTTTTATGACTACCGATGCTCACGCCGCTTCGGTCGACTGGAGCCGCGCTACCACCAGCCCCACGCGGCACTGTACGTATTGAACGTGCAGGGTCAGAGTAGCGTAGAGCGAGGCCGGTTGGCATCCACTACGACGTCTGTTTATGCGCTCGTTCCGGTTGCCGCCACTTCGTCCGCGACGCTGGCGATGTTCCGCGCCGTAGTCCCGGTCTACGGTGTGATCCCAACGTGGGAGGCTGTAACCGCACCCACCACAGGTTGTAACCTTCAATGTATTTACTATGACTTGGCCCTCGATGCGAATCCGCGGAACTCGCAGGACATTGTCGTCGCGGGAGTATCCGGAGTCGTCAGGTCCACAGATGGAGGTTCCAACTGGAGCCAGGTGGGGGAATTTCACAGCGATCATCACCGGCTCAAATTCGACCCTAGAGTTCCAGGAGTCCTTTGGGATGGAAGTGACGGCGGGCTTATGCGTTCTTGTCTCCGAGCGGTAGCGCCTGGAACGCAGCCAATTACGGACTGAACACGGTTTTAAGTTACCGGTCTTCTATTTCCGCGGCCGATCCAACTCACGCCATCACTGGAATCGGACTTCAGGATAATGGAAACATGATTCGGAAGTCGAAAGGGAGAATATGGGACCGGGTCAGCGGCTGCGATGGCTTTCAGGTTCAGTTCGATGCGCCGGTCCGTCCATAGCTTACAGAAGGTCCTCTGAATTGTGGCCGCGCGTTTTATCACACGAGTCTCTCGACAAACCAGGAAACCTGCGTGACTGCGCCGTGCTCCGTCCAGTTTTTCTACGCTGATCCAATACCACAGCGGCCGTGTCCTTGGTGTCAACCCCAGCGACAACCCAGCTACCTATCAAGCCTACGTCGTCGATGGCGCGAATTCGAGCGCGTTGCCGGCCCCATGGAGGTGTATTGACCCGCAACCTACGAACGCGGCCGAGTTCATCACCAGTATGCTGTTCTCGCCTCGAGACTCCGATCGATACCTCATGGGCAACGTTTCGGGGGACGTGTATCGAAGTGACTACAACAAGATCGCTCCTCATTCCCCCGCCGCGTGCCGAGAGCGTCGACACCGCCGGAGATGCCATCTATACCAGTCAACCTTTGCCCAAGAGTCAAGTAGTTGCGATGGCGCTTGATCCGGCCGACGAGCGATCCTTCTACCTGACACATCAGCGAACCGACGAGTGGCGGGTTGTTCATGTTCAGTACCAAGCTCAATCCAACCAATGGACTGCGGCTCCAATGGGTATTCAGTTTCCTGCCTCAACCTTGGATTACAACTCCTACAACCCGTCTGTGGATTATGTAGCTCCCATCGCGGTCGATCCGCTGAGAACGTCGAATGTGCTGGTTGGTACGGAGGCTGGCATATTCCAAGGCAGTGTCGGTTTGGCGACGACATGGGCCCCTATTCAGAGTGTCCCTAATATATGGACCACCGCCCTGTTGACCGCCAGTGGGCTCCACAACGACCCGCAGGGCACTAGTACGAGCGGTCACCTGGGGAAGGGGTGTTTGGCAGCGCGTCTTCCCCAGCTTGTTTATGTCACCGCCCCCAAGAAGGGTCGAAGCCGTGTTTCAAGGTCCGGAAACCATGAAGGTCGCTCCCTCGGCTGCCATTTTGCGCGTCTCTTTTAACGGCCAGGAGCCGATTAGCAGCGATTAAAGATTCGCCTTTCGATACTTAGCCAGAACAGCGTTGTTCCTGGTTTTAGTTACGCGATGGGCGGAACATCTAACCATGATCGGTTATTCACCATTCGCTATGGAGGCGATGGGCGTTCAACTCCGATTGAGACCGACGCGGTGAAGATAGAAATACTTGGCTCGCGAGGGACGGTCGAATCAACCGATACGATTCTCCTTCCCGCGCATTGGCGTGCTGTCGGACAAAGAACATTAGCGATCAGCGCGTCGTTATTGCGCTTGGGCGCGGCATCCCCACTCTCAGGTGTGCGGGTAAAGATTGGTGATCAGTAGGTTACTAGCTACAGCCTACACTCCTTTTGAGAGTGTAAGGGTTTCAGCCTGGGCGCTTCAGGGTAACGTTATCACAGTGGTTCTTGAAACGCCGATGTGCGGCTTTCCTCAATTGGGCGGCGTTCGAGCAATCAAGCGCCGGCTGGGAAAACTTGAGGCCAATACCGGGAACAAATGATCGCCCTTTGCTCGATATGATATTGAGGAATGACGTCCAGGTTGACTTTCAATATACTTCGCCAGTTCTTGAAGAAGACTTGCCTCCAGCGGTCCTAGGCGCGCACGCGGACAAATAGCTCGAGGCAATGGCCGCGGTTGGACGTATCGAGGGTTGGCGGGCGCTGGGCGGCAACATCATCGAGACCATAATCAACAAGAGCGAGAAGGTCTAGGAACTGAAGAACAAGGCCAAAGACAAACAAAAAGCGCAGCTGACCGCGGAAGAGAAGGAATACAAGTCCAAGCGCAAGCTCGTACAAGAAAAGCTGATCAAATTCGCGACGCGCATCCCCCGCATTCATGTACCTCACCGATTTTCGCGAAAACAAACTGCAGGACGTGATAACCAAGTTGGAACCGGGCTTGTTTCTGACAGTTACTGGCCTGACGGTGAAAGACTTTCATCTACTCGTAAACCTTAAGGTATTTAATACGGAGCAGATGAACCAGGCGGTGTTTGCGTTTCCGACGCTACGAGGATGCCTCGCTACGGTACACGGGCATCGAGAGCCACGAAGGGCTCACACATTATGGGCTCTATGACACCGTGGTCGAAAGGCAGTAAAGCGTTGGCGGCTCAGAGATTACGAGAAGACACGCCCTGAACCCAATGTTGTGCCCAGTGGCAGATTCCTTGCTTTTGTTTCGAGAGTGGCGAGTCATCCGAACAGCCCGCTGAATGCGGGAGAATCATAGTTGCCACAAAGGCCAAAGTCTTAATTCTTCATTGATGGCAACTTAGGATCTTGCGGGTAAAACCGTGGGATCAGGCCTTTTTCTAGGGAGCAATGGACAAGGGTCAAATTCTGTGCAAATTCAAACCCAACATCTTTTTCGACGACCTGATGACTCATGTGGAACCTGTCTCTCTGGAACAGTACTGTCAGTTCATGTCCCGTTCGGCTACGTGAATAGGCCAGAAGGCGAAAATGCCCCTGAAGGTCTAGCGAATTGTAGGCAGCCCCACTCATGAGGCTGGTCTCAACGAGTGAGATGATAATTCGGAGCCCGGCAGTGGTGGCCCAGATTTGTCGGATCCCAGGTACGAACGGAGCCATGTTGTATCGGGCCTCGTCCGCAAGGTCCGAAACAGCTGCGAATTGTTCTTCCAGAATCTGCTTTCTTCCGCGACAACCGGTTGCTTCCACACATGGAGACAATCCCCGATAACAAATCAATGGACCACAAAGCGACATGAAGTGAGCTTAGCTAGCATGAATCGCTATTGTTCGCCCTGCGATATCCCAAGATAGCTTAGTCCTCGGAAATTACTTCCAGTTTGCTCGCGCCTTCGGAGCTATGTTCAGCGATATACTTTTCCTGACATGGTGTGCGTTGGACGCCTGGGTCGACTTGGGATGAGGCTTGCGTGGTGAAATTAATAACACTCGACACGATCACTAAAATATTATTGAAATCTGCAGCAATCGGTGCCGAGGTTTGCCGAGCTCAACGGCAACACTCCTTAATATCGTTCAAGCCTTCTCAGGAAACGTCGACTCCCCTCGTCAATCTTGCTTGTAGCGTGCTAACTTCGGCCGATCTCCTAGTTCAGGAATTATCCTGTGTACATTGTTGGACAATGGCCTTCAGGACTGTGCCATTCAAGCAGAAGAAGACACTCCATCACTCCAGCAGTTCGCCGGCAACAGGGATCTAGCAACACTTTACGCATGCGATCCAATTGACAATTCACCTCCTTATTCCCTTGGGTGCACCGGCTGGGAGGAGCAAGCCCGAATTGCTGGTTTTGACCGGGAGACACTCGTAAGAACGCTGAAGGTGACCGATCAAAAAATTTTGCCGGAATGGTGTTTGGTGCAATCGTTCCCGTTCTGGAGTCGCAGCCGTTTGTGCACTTCCTGAGTTTGCAATTATGTACCATACTGTGGACGCCCTTGCGTTTCGGAACGGCAACCCGATCCGCCTGCCCGGCCCCGGTCGCGCAAGCCGAGTCGCAATAGGCAGGCGTCTGCTCGATGCGTCTGGGACTACATCCACGCCGTTTGATAACGCGGGTATGGATACGCGCCCCTTCAACGGATCCAGTCCAGCCGTTCTTTGGCAGTTGTTGGAGGGGAGTTGCACCTCTTATGCGGTATTCATTGTGGCTATGACATGCAACTGGCATCAGTAGTTGCATCTGCCGCAGGTTTTTGTGCCAGCGGTCGCGATGGCAACAGTTTAGTCCCAAATTTCGACGGACCTGGTGGACATTGTCCTCGCGTCGTCCGAAGATGAGAAAAATAGGATTTGTGACGTTATGCTCCAGTTCGGGTCAAGCGGAGTGCGGTAAGGGGACTGTGCATGTGGTTAATTGATGACGATAACGATTTTCTCGAAATAAAAGGCTCCGCCGTGGTGGGCGAGCAAGAACGACTGGTGCGAGACCAGTTACAGAGAGCCGCAAGAGACAAGCGTTGACTCTTATCATTGGGAACGGCCTATCCCCGGAATGCTGTTTACGAAGGGACCCATTTAAGTACTGTACCTTGTAATTTCGCAGAGGGCTCAAGAGCTGGAATGAAGTGGTCGAAGGGCAATTCAAGCACCATTGGCCTGACTTACCCGCATCATTAAATTCCTTGATCATGGCCCAAGCAATTGTGAGATGCCCAGGGGGTAAGAGCAGGTTGCTACAAGAGCGATCGAGAAGGGAACCAAGGACACAGCACCATGTTGTCTGCACCGAATGATCGCGGAATTGAAGCCCAGGTATATTGTCACGACAAACTATGACTTACTGATTGAAAATGCACTATATTTGAGTGGCGATGTTACGTTAGGAATTGTGGCCTCGACTCCGATCAAGGGCCGCTACCCCAATTCTCCGCGAACAGAAATCTTCAAAATGCACGGATCCTTCGCTCCAGCTAGACAGGACGGGGTAGCGGTTTTGTATCCTGGGTTCAACTCCTCTCATGCGGAAGAATTTATTGTGATTTCAGAAACGGACTATGACGAATGCACTGCCGAATTAATCCGGAGTAGAAAGAGGAGTGCGCTACCGATTTGGCATGCTCTCACTAATACTCTGCTGATAGTCGGTAAGGCAGTCCTGTGGGAGGATCTTTCGTTCATGTGGGCATTACGGCAGCGATCCGAGATGAAGAGTAAGGGTACAAAATGCGGACCGGCGTGGTGGTTAGTTGAGGACTCGCTTTCTCTCCGACAGTACGCTTACCCTGGAGAACTTGGACATATGCCCAATAAAAAATGTCGGTTCCCTGTCCAGAAAGATCCAAATGGTGCTCACCACTACTTCGCGAACGTCAGAGCTCTTCAAATATTGTTTGAGGACCTTTTACCAAACACTCCGGGGGAAAACGATGCAATTGACAAGAGAAAATGGGATTTCGCTTACGGTTGTTTAGTCAGTGCTCCGGATATTGTCGCAATAGGTCTGACCGCTCTGAATACCATGGGTTGTCCAAACACCGCGGGGAAGCCCCCGGGTGACCAGTCTTGGTGGGGAACGACGCCCCTTCCACGCGAAGGTAGACAGAATCTATCGCTTGATGGAGTCGAGCAATACGCGGGAGGGCCTGCGCTCACAGCACTCAGCGTCTGCGCAGCACTGTGCGCCTCTCGAACTGACAAGAATGATTCCGTTCGCTGTGCATTGGTGAGTGTCATTGGTGACGACGACGCGGGGAAGAGAAATACGGTCATTTTGTGAGGAACACAAGTCAAATCATGACGCGGTAACCCCGATTAGCAAGGACTCTCGCACTTGGCGCTCTATCGTGCTCGTTCATGGTTGTGAAAGCAACAAGATCGGGGACGCCAAATCGTCCAGAGGTGAGCGTGTTTTCCTTGACGTCAAAGGTGAATCAGACGTGAGCGCTTTTTCTGCCGCCGGGTACCGGCAAATGGAGGCAATGTTGGGGAATGGGAAACTGCGGGCCATGTATATCGACAAATGGCTCGCTGATCCTGCTAAGAATGGCGAGCATAAAGATTCCCGTACTTCGCCCGGATTTCTGGGCACGGATAGAGGGTTTCGACTTCTAGCGAGGGTAGCAAAACGCGAAGACGTCGACATTGTCTACGAGTCTGGGAGCCAAGGAAGCGGCGGTCTGGTCGTCGAGACGCTTCTCGCCCCTATCGTGAACATCTTCACAGCAGCCTATCCGTGCTTCCTGAAAATGCTGGCTAACCAACGCTTGGAAGGCTTCGATAAGAACGCGGTCCTGCGGAAATACAATTTGGCAAGCGAACAAGGCACGGTTTTGAAGAGCAATGGGTGGATATGCGTTCCTCAAGAGTGGAAATTCCTTGAAGCGTACCTTCGTAGGAATGCATTGCGCCGCTGGTTTATTGTTACACTCCATGAACTTGGGGCTCTCGCCCTGGATTTGTCAAATTCTGAGCAAAACAACATGCGATGGTTCGACGGTAATGCCATCGCTCAAAATGACATCAGGAATACCACCGGCGGCGGAGACACATTTCGAGGTGCTCTATTGTTTGGCCTGATTCAGCCCCGCACCGGAACGGAGGTTGATCACCTCGAGCACTGTGTCAATTTTGCTATGCGATGTGCGACAGAACGCTGTCGACGTTACAAAATGGAAGATGCGCTAAGGGATTTCGAGAAAAATGGTTTTGATTGGTGGCAGACTGCTGCAACGAGCCCGCAAATCTAAGTTGATACTGCTTGCAAAATTAAGGCGGTGCATTTACCTTTCGTTGTTCACAAGCAAAAGCAACCTGGGCCCGATCTTATCAACTACCGAGAAATCTCTCATTCGGAGCTCGCGAACATGTCTTTCAAGGTTTCTGTCGTTTCCCTCGCCTGCTTGACTTTCATGCTTACCGGGTGCACGATCCTGCCAATAAGGAACCTCCAGCCTTTGATCGCGCCCCCCCCAAGGAAGTACGTGCGGAACTCCTGTCAATCTAATGAAGAGCGCCCCAGGGATCCCAACGAACTTCGGTTACCTCCTTCCCGCCGACGACAATACTGCAACTACGCGCAACGTCAAAATGAATACAGTGCCGAAATTCGAGGATTACGACGCAGCCATCGCGGGCAGGGTCAAAGAAAAGCTGGGTTCGGATCTCGCTAGCGACCCCGTCGTGAAGGCATTCCGTGAGCTTTTGACGTCTGTCTCCAGTGAAGCGCAGCTCGATGCACAAATCGCGGACGGGACAGCGAAGACCAGCAAGGGAATTGATATTCTGAGCGAGTTCGCTGCGATACGAAAGCACAGCACCGCACCTAAGCTTAAGTAATTCTCAACTTAAAACTTTCTCAAATAAGTTATTCATCACTTTGGCAAAATTGGCGTCTGCGCCTCACTTTGAGATTTTCAGTGGTTTTATTTGCATAGCCTTATACGTCGGGCCTTTATAATCAGTAATTTAGCAATCCTGCCCCGCATCCCCTTCACTCCGCAAAGCGAGGAACAATTCCGCGGCTCGATCAAATCCCAAATCGGAAAAATGTTCGTCCGTGTCTGTAAATCGGATGCGGTGGGCGATCAGAAAACGATGTTCAAGATTTTCTGGCTATCCCGTCCTTTCCGTCCACCTCGTCCACGTCGTCCACCTGGTTTTCGCTCTATCCTCCGTATAAATACATACAGTAGTAGTAGTTAGCGTCGTATAACTCATAGTCTATTTGGAGGTGGACGGAGTGGACGGTTTGAGTCTGACTCCGACGTAAACCCACGCCCGTCCTTTTCCGTCGTCCGATGATCGCTCCCCGTCCCGTCGTCGGCGGACATACTTGATATCCGGCTGGTGCTTCAGCTCTCGAAGGATCGTCTCTCCTTGGCTCTCGTGTCCCGATGTCGAGACGACGGTGCCTCCGGCGCTCTGTCCACGTAGCCAGGCCGATACAGCTTTTTCCATATCAGCGGAATGTGTCTCAGCGTCTGGCGCGACCTCTAGGCAGTCATCGCGGAACTGCTTGGTCACGTCCAGTTCTGTAAACAATTGGTCAGTTTCGGCCAGCACACTTGCAGGCGGTCGCAGGCCATTCTCGATCACGTCAGGACAAAGAGTGATCAGTCGGTGCAGGATGCCGGGGAGCTCGACGCGCTGTAGGGTCTGATCTAGCTGTCGATCCTCACGCCCAGTAAAGTTTGCTGCAAATGGAATCATGTGAACGCGGCCGCGGAATGCCGGATCCGCCGGCAGCACGGGTCGATCGTTAGTCGGAAGCAGGACCTTGTGCGTAGGCTTGAAAACCTGCTGGTCCTGCCGCATCCTCGCCCCGCTCAATGCGTCCCCGCCGGACATCAATTTCAGCATGGAGGTGTTGAGATTCCCCGCCACACTTTCTGTAACCGTGACCAAGCGCTTGCCTTTCAGGTTTGCGAACGTTCGCTTCATCGCCTCATCGCCAAATTTGGACGCCGTAATTTCACTGGGACGGAGCGGCCAGGCGAACTTTCCGTCGCCTAGAATCGAGGTCAATGTCCGTATAAGAACGCCCTTCCCGTTTCTGCCTCGGCCCCAGAGGAAGAACAAGGCCTGAAAGGGAATAGCGGTCAGACACAACGCGCAAAGACGCAGCAAGTAGTTGGCCAGCGCACCATCGCCACAGGTAATCTCGGCAATGAAGCGATCAAAGCGAGGCGTCGAGCAATTAGGATCTGGGGACACGTCGATCCGCTGCGAAATATAATCCTCGCGGCGCATGTCCCGTACCGCACTGGTTCGCAGGTCGATTACTCGGCAGTCAGGCAAGCCGAGCATGTGCGGGTTTTGGTCGAACATCTCCGCTTTCACCGGAGGCAGGTACGGCTTTACGCATCGCACTACGCCGGTGATGAAACTGGCATCGTAAAATCGCTTGCGAGAATCCGGTCCCTTTTCCGGCTCTTTATATTGGTCAAAGAGACCCTTCAGATAATCCGATACGGCCCTCCACAAGAGCGTATCGTCTCCCGAAATATCCCATCGCGTTTTCACCCATTGGGCGATCGGCCGCTTTTCCAGGTCGTAGATGCATACAAAATCATGATTATCCCGGAGGAAAGCCTCTGCCAGTGTTGCGTGGGCGATGATCGGCAATGTGCCTCCACCGATCAGTACTCGGCCCTTGTTCCCATCTACAAAGGAAAACTTACGATCGGGGAAGCGCGATTCCAGCTCGGCCCGAAATTCCTTCCAGCTCTTGCTCGAGCAGCGGTGCTTGCAATCGAAGCCGTAGCCGCCGCCTTCGGTATAGACGATGCACGTTGACGTTCCTTCATTTCGATTTTCGTGCGCAGCTTCCCACGGACAAATGATGGGGCGGTACCACTGCTTGCCCTTGTTGAACCAATCGCCCGTGCTCGGCACCGCGTATGTCTCAAGGAACTTGTCCAGCAGTGCTGTCTGCTTCGCGCTTTCGTCGCCCATCTTGTGTGACGCAGTAGCCTTGGGCGCGCCATACAACTCACAAAGCCGATTGAGCAGAATATCCGGCATAGCGGGAATGGTTCGCCACTCAACACCGTAGGGCTTGCCTGTCTTCGGGTGAATGCTGCCCGGCCCGGTAACATATACTCGGTGCTGTTTAAACTCGAACAAATTTTCGAGCCGCTCGCGCGTCACCGTCATGTTCCCAGCCTTCCGTGTCCTCATCGTTTGGCGATAGATGTAATAACAGCGGTTATCGCGCGCGCTGACCCGCGCCGTGTCCCACACTTCCGACGAAATGTCGGAGCACTCAGCCTGCAAGGCGGCTTCGTCATCCGTTTCCACAAAGCAGAAGTTCTCGTCCGGCGAGATACCCACATTGGCCCGTGGAACTTCTCGGCTCCATTGCTCAAGCGATGGTATGTCCGTGGTGGCCGCGTCGAAGTGGTCACCCCATGACATCTTGACCGGACGCTTGTCCTCAGGAATAAGCGGGAAAACTCGGAATCCACGTTCCGCAAGTGGAGCTGCAATTTCAAGAAATGTCATATTTTCCCTCTTGCTTCCAAGTCCTTCAGGTCGGTGGAGCACCTCCCCGGCCTCCGATATCTCCGCCGCCAAGACTCCTTTCTTTTGGTCTCGTTCTCCGCGACTACCGGTATCCTGGAGCCGCCCATCAAAAAGCGGGCGCACTCGATCCCCACGGTAATCTGAATTTTGTCTTCTACATGCTCTAACGTGTGAATGAACCGAAGGTTTGTATTGCCACACGCGTTGCATCGATAGGTGAAAAAGACGCCACTCTGGCCGATTTTCACCATGCAGTGGCAGCATATGTACTCCCATTGGCCCAGAAGCAAGTCCGGGCCGCTAGATGCACCTTCGGCCCGCTGCCGTCCTCGGCTTCCTACGAGATCGACCTCAGACATTCCTCTGGCCTCGTCACCCGGTTGTGAGTTCGTAGTTGTATCTGCTTGTCGGGCCATTTTCAGGAAACCTTCCCCGGGCTAGCGAATGCCGTGCCTTGCCTACAATCGAACCTACCGCGCCGAGCCATGAAGTACAATTATTACAAGTGTGACAAGTGTGACTATATGACTGTGCCATTCGATAACGATCCGTTCGCATTCAACTGGCTCGTGGACCAACAAGGCTATGAGTGGGTAGAGGGAGTCGACTCAGAACCACGCCTTGCCGCACACCGAGGTTCTGATGGCCCAGAAAGCAGACTACGGATTTACGCCCCGCTGAAAGATCAGCGCTTGTTTTTGAAGTTCGCCGCAGTGAAGCCTCAGCGAGACGGCATTCAACAATTCGCTAATCGCTACGGAGTACTTTTCGATCGCTATGGTATGGAGAGCGTTGTGAGGAGACCACGAGGTAAATACAGGGTGGCACAATTACACGGAACCTCCCTTCCACAGTGGATAGATGAGATTGAAAGGATGCACGCCCTCGTCCGAGTTTGGAAAGCCGTCAAGCGTGCTCGCAAGGATGAACTAAATGGCGTGATTATTTGGACGGGAACTGACACCGTAGAATATAAGATCGGAGGGTCAGGCACATTGTTGATCAGTCCTCTCCTGAACAAGACCTTGCTCGATCGTTTTAAGCCGGGAGATGTTGTGAAGCCTGCAATGTACTTGCTCCAAGCGGAAATCAACAAACGTATAGCTGATATCAGCGGCTCGGTCCATCTCGCAATCGTTCCCAAGCTCGTATGGTGCCCGGGACCTCGCATTGACGGTGTTGCCAAGCCAGATCATCACCAAAGGATTATTTTCGAGCCAACGAACCTTCTCGCGGCTATGTGGTTACAGTTTGCGCGAGCCGTAACGGAGGAATATCAGCTCCAAACGTGCGAAGGGTGTGGGGAATATTTTCAGATCGGCAAGGGCGCACGGCGAGCGCATACCAAAACGTGCGGTAGCAAGTGTAGGATCCACAACACGCCAGTACCGAAATAGACGGCAAGCATTACAAGAATCAGGGGCGCTCGTAAGGATCAGACCAAGCACTCAACATTTTGGACCAACACATACGGCTCACGGCCAAAAGTTGATCGGCTGTCTCCGCACAGGACCTTCTGACATTGCTGACGGGCGATCAGCTGTCAGATCCCGAAGGGCCCGGATCTGCGACTGCGGTATGCTGCGCGAGCTGTGCGTTAGGTTGCGGAGCTAGGATGCGCGATCGCTATTGCCTGCGGCTTTTATGACACTTTCGCGTTGTCATTGTCTTTGCTATCCTCTCGCAAGTTTTAGCTTGAACAGCTTCTTTAGAACGACCTCGACAACACCTCGGTAGTACCGTACTTGCTCGTCATCAAGTCCCACAGTGGCCCTCTCATGGACGAGCTTGTTTCGAAGGTTGTTAAAGTGTCCGATCTTTTTCCAAATGACAGTGTCAATATTGACGTACTTTTGAATCTCCTGCTGGACCAAGTGACACTTACCAAACAATGTAAGGAGCTGTGCATCGCTGTAGTAAGTGCCCCAATCATTGACCAAGTATTCCTTAAAGGCAATTTCTAATGTGCTGTCGAGCACGATCAGAGCGATTCGATTCCTCTGTTCAAGTTTGCCCCTCGTAATCAAGTCCGCGGCAATGATTCCCTGTAAAGCCCTTTTGTCCACGGTTTGTCCTTGGCAATCTTCCGGTTCCTCTGGGTGACGACGTCAGCATATCTAGGGCGTCTTTCGGGAGGGGCAAGCCCCAAGTAGTGCGACACTGTTGGAAAGTTCTCTATCTGCTCAACCTCTTTGATCGTGCCGGAGGTGTGCTTGAAAACCTTCTCGGGCCACTCGCCCATACCCGATGCCAGAAGAGCGTCGCGTAGTCTTTCACGACTTGGACGAGCCAATCGTGAAGGGCGAGAAATACCTTGTGTTTGGTGCGAATATCGGATTTACTGCTCTTCCACGGCATAAGCCAGGGCTTCGCCCTTCAAGGAAACTAGCACTCTTGTCGGCAATACCTTAGGATGGGCGACGCCGGCGAGCCCTCGCGTAAATCCGACCTCAAAGGTTTTCATCGCGCGGGTAATTAACCTTTCGTTGCAGTAGAATTAGACGCCGTATTCACCTGTTGCAGGGCTCGATTCAGAGTCAGTCCGCCAGAGCTTCCACGCGAATCGCATTGCCATCTTCTACCTTCAGAGACCGGTGTATCTGGTCGGCGGATAACCAGGTGGATAAGCCCAATTCTCGAAGAAGGCGGGTGTAAGCGTTTCACCATCGAGCTTGATGGCTACGTTCTTATTCGTTATGAATTTGGCATAGGTCGACCTCAAGTGGTCTTTGAGTTAGTTATGACCTGGTCGGTGATCGGAGCACGAAGCTTCTGCAGTTCGACGACAGTCGACCCTTCAGGTATCGGGTCGACCTCATAAACGTTCAGTTGCCAATCATCATCATCTTCAAGCCAGTTTTCATCAAAGTCGAGCCGATGTGTGATCTCTTTCGGAAATCGAGTGGTAATCTTAATGTCCTGGGCAAGCCACGACGGCCCGCTTGGTGCCAACTCCGAATATCCCAATTGTCTCGTCAGTCTCTTTTGTTCCTGTTTCGCCGGGAGCGACGATTGTGGCGCATTTCCGATTTGCGAAGGCCGCCTGCATTATCCTTAACGGTGATGGTTTGCTGACTCTTACTTAGGAAGATCTCTATCGTTATGGGTCTGGATCGACCTCCTCGAACCCAGACATCCAGACCGTTGTCGACTCATTCGCAAATCGACCTATTAAGGTCATAGTCAGCAATGATGGATTGGTAGAGCCTCTTCGAGGGTGTTGCATCGAGCGTGTCGATGGCTTTTTTCACGTCTTAGCCAACCGAAGCTGCATCAGCCGCGAGAGCTGCTACCCGCCCGTATTGTGAGGGCTCGATTCCGAAACAGCGTTTCTGCGATAAGAGGCAAGGAGATCTCGATCCAGCAGGATAACTTTGAGAAGCTCGGTGCTGATTATCCGCGATTCGACGCGGAAAATCTACCCAAAACGGCAACTTTGTGTTCGGTCCTCGGCGACATCTTATTCATTATGCCGTCGATCAAGAGAATGAGCTCATCTCCGCACCCGTTGTCGGATAATGAGTTCTTCAGCCGTTCGAATGGCTCCCGCTTCGATATGGTAGAGGATATGGGTGGAATCCCGATACGGGCGACGCTTTCTGCTACCCGATAGAAGTGCGATTAGAGTTGCCCTTTTTGCCAGCCTCAATGATACGATTCACTGGTTCTTTTCCCTTGCATGAGTTACCTCCCATGCATATGTTGCATGACATACATATCTAAGACCGATTACGTCTTGTGGCGGGCCTGCCCAAAGAACGCGTGGTTGAGGATTCACAAGCCGGAATTGTACGGCTCCGCCGAATTAACAGAATACGAGCAATCCGTCATAGACATGGGGGTTGAGGTTGAGCGGGTAGCACGTAGCCTCTTTCCACAGGGAATCCTTGTCACCGGTACAAAAACAGAAGCGCTACAAAGTACCCTCAGGTGCATCGCTGCAAACCCGGACGACACGGTATTTCAGGCTGTTTTCGAGCAAGAGCAACTTCTAGCTGCCATCGATATTCTTCAGTGCGACGCTGAAACACGCTTGTACTCAATTCAAGAAATCAAATCGTCGACCGAAGTGAAGGAGGAACATTTATACGATGTTGCTTTTCAAGTAGCGCTTCTCCGACAGCGTCAGATGCCTATCAAGCGAGCTTCCATAATCCACCTGAATCCTCGCTATGTCCGCCAGGGCGATCTCGATATCCAGCAACTCTTCACCATGGTTGACGTTACAGAGAGAGTCGAACAGATATCAGGCAATGTTATCGAAGAAATCCAAGAGGCCCGTGCGTATCTTCTGACCGAGACTGAGCCAGTAGGGTCCTGTTCTTGCGTCTACAAAGCAAGATCAAAACACTGCACAACGTTTGAATATTCCAACCCGGACGTGCCGCAATATGGCATTCACGATATCGTTCGCATTGGTAGCAGCCCCAAGAAGCTGAGAGGACTGGTCGATGCAGGCATCCTGTCGCTAGAACACATACCTTCCGACATCAAGTTAACAGGTGCCCAGAGAGCTCAGCTTCGCGCATACCGGACGGGTGAAACTGTGGTCGAGAAAGAGGCCATTGCGAGAGAATTAGGTGACCTGACTTTCCCTCTTCACTTCATCGACTATGAAACTTTTGCTCCGGCGTTACCCCTCTTCCCACACTATTCCCCCTACGATCAAATCCCCCTGCAGTATTCGGTTCACATCGTAGGCTCGCCAGGCGAAGAGCCGATCCACCGGGATTTTCTGCACGATGGATTAGGCGATCCGAGTACTCCGTTCCTTAACTCGCTGCAACAGCACGTCGGTCCGTTCGGAGCAATTATCGTCTGGAACAAGGGATTTGAGTCTCACGTCAATGATTGCATCGCGCGCAGGCTTCCAGCAGCCAAGGACTACACTATCGAGTTCAATGACCGCTTGTACGACCTGAAAGATAGCTTCGCCAAGCAATACTTCGTTCACAAGGATCTAGGCGGTAAAATTTCAATCAAAAAGGTCTTACCAGTCCTTACTCCTCACTTGAGCTATTCGCCTTTAACAATTCGCGACGGAGCTATGGCGTCGCTCGCCTGGAGCAAACTACTCTCTGGACAGTTGAGAGGTGAGGAGAGAGCGTTGCTTTATGGACAGCTACAGGAATACTGTGCGCTAGATTCGTATGGTATGTATGCAATATGGCGGGCGTTGATCAGTTTGGTCGAAGACTGACGAAGTATGGATGTTGAGATTCCCAAGCTCCAAACGAAAACCCTACGACGCGCAACCGACGGTGCCGCGTACAAGCTTTATCGTGCAGCACTAGAATGGGACCTTATCGACCCAATTCTGATCAGAGACACTGACGACTTGAAATCAGCGCCGAAATGGCGCGAACGCGTGACGCCCTATTATCACCAGATCAACAACTTGGTGACATTCTGTCGCCGCCTTCCCGTCACCTTGCTAGCGGACGACGTCGGTCTTGGCAAGACAATTAGCGCGGGGCTTATAGTCAGCGAGTTGATGGCGCGCCACCGAGTGTCCAAGATTCTCGTTGTCTGCCCGAAGCTACTGATGCCGCAGTGGAAGGAGGAACTGGAGAGCAAGTTTGCCATTCCAAGCGTTGAGGCAACGGGAAACGAACTACTGAAGGTAAATGTTCCGGAAGATGGTGGAGCTGTTATCACAACGTATCAGTCTGCACGGATGTACCTACAAGTGTTGAGCCAGTCAGGCTTCGAGATGTTGATCCTTGATGAGGCGCATAAGCTTCGCAATTTGTACGGTACCAATCAATCCCCGCAAGTGGCGCAGCGCTTTCGCGAGGCATTGGCCAGCCGAATGTTCAAATATGTCCTCATGCTCACGGCAACTCCCATACAAAATAGACTTTGGGACATCTACTCTCTGGTTGATTTATTGGCCGTAGCGCGTGGACACCAAAATCCCTTTGGGAGTGACGGAGTGTTTGCGCGAACATTTATCGCGGACGACCGAACGCAGGCTCGTCAGCTGGTGCCGGATATGCGCGAGGCATTTCGTTCGGTTGTTTACGGCTACATGTCAAGGATTCGCCGGGCGGATGTGAACTTGCACTTTCCGGAGAGAATTGTGCAATTACACAAAGTCGACCCAATGCCCGAAGAAATTGAACTAATTGGCTCGGTTGCAAAGTCCATTCTAAGCCTCAACCGATTGGCACAGATATCTATACTCCAGGCGCTCATTAGTAGTCCCCACGCGGTGCTTTCTCAGTTAAGAAAAATGGCCGACAACGGTACCGTTCCAAAGTCTTTTGCGAGCGACGTAGAGGAGATAGTGGCGCGAATTCCCATCACCGCTAAGTTGCAGGGGCTGGCGACGCTCGTGGACAAGCTTCGTGCAGAGCAACCTGAGCGCTGGAGAGTGGTCATATTTACAACCAGACGCGAGACACAAACGACTATCGAGGCTTTCCTCCAAATGCGCGGGATCTCGTGCGGATTGATTAATGGCGACTCAGGGGCCCGCAATCAACGAACGATTGCAAGATTTAAGAAAAACATACCGGAAATACACGTGATTGTTTCAACTGAAGCGGGGTCCGAGGGAGTGAACCTACAAGCAGCTAATGTTCTTGTCAATTTCGACCTTCCCTGGAATCCGATGATTGTTGAACAGCGTATAGGTCGCATTCAACGATTAGCTTCCGAACATGCGAGCGTTTGCATACTTAACATAGTCCTCCGAGGCACATTCGAGGAATACATCGTGGGAAGATTAATGGAAAAACTCCAAATGGCCTCGCACGCTATTGGCGAGATTGAAGCGCTCCTCGAAGCTTCAGGGGTGGGTGATCAGAATGGAGAAAGCACTGCTTTTGAGGAGCTTATCCGTCAATTAGTAATCGCTTCTCTAGCAGGCAAGAATGTCGAGGAAGCCACGCGTCTTGCCGAAGCGAGTATTGTTGCTGCCAAAGTTGAGCTTGAGAGCCAGGAAAAGAACATTGACGCCATGCTTGGAGGGATGCCAGAACCAAGCGACGAGATTCCATATCCTCATCTGCCAGAGGGCACAAGGTCGATGGAGTCGCAAGCGTTTGTCCTCGCGGCAATGAGCATCTTAGGAACTCATCTGGTAGCGGAATCAGATGGAGTCTATACCAGCGAACGCGATGGGAAGATCGACCGAATCTGCTTTCACGACGCGCAATCGTCAAACGCCGTTCTCTATCGTTCTGGAACGGCACCATTTAGTCGGCTTGTCAGTCGGATGGTGGCGACAGGCCTGCATAATATCGAAGATGCTGATGATAAACAGCGGGACAAAGCGGAACTGATCACCAAGCAATGGGTGGAGAGCTTTGGCGGAAAGTTCCGTTCGGCGGAAATTGAAGACGTGACTCGGTCATTCGATGGAACGGCCATTGTAAAGATCCGTGCCACCGTCGGTCACGACAGCTACGAACGGCTTGTAAATGTGACGACGCCTTCCGATGAATTGTGGCTTCCTGCAGGTTTGACTGGAGCTAGTCCAATCTCCGATCCGCTAAAAAATCCTGAAACCGTCGGGTTGAGCCCTACTTTTCTCATCCAAAAGGCTATGAACGATGAGGGCTTAGCCGAATTTTGTCGATTTTATGTCGATCGGCGTAAGCAGGAACTAACGGCTACAGGACCGGACCCGCGAAAGCGGAAGAAAATCGAAGATGACTTCACGCCGAGGTTAGAGGCACAACTTGTTGGGCTGGAAGGAAGTGTCCGCAGGCAGTTTACCATCAAGGGCATATATGAACTCGGAACCGGAAATGAATATGCGAGTTCCATCAACGTCATTCCGTCTGAAAGGAAAATCAATAAGAGTCCCGAATTGTCTCCGTGTTCTCGTTCTGAAACCATTGTGCCGCGCGATTGTTTGGCACGATGTGAAATTAGCGGGTCGCAGGTACTGAAGCACCTGCTCGTCAAGTCGGAAGTAAGTGATCGGCTGGCCCTCCCCGAATTCATTGGATCGTGCGCTGCGAGCGGAAAGCGAGCGTTGCGAGATGAACTCGAAAGATCGGCGGTAACGCAGCAGACCATTCTCAAGTCTATTCTCAAATCCTCAGAGCTTTCAGCAAAACGCGCTGAACCTCAGTTCTTCGCGAAATGCGAATACACTGGCGCACAAGCGTTAGAAGATGAGCTGGCGACCAGCCAAGTGTCAGGCAAAAAATATCGGAAGGACAAGCAACAACGATCAGTTGTCAGCGGGAAGACAGGATACCTTGATGAATTTGTCTTCTGCCCAGAAACGCGGCAACCACTCCTAGCCGAGGAGGCTGAAAAATGCGATGTTACGAATAAACTTGTCGTCCCTGGATTGCTGAGGCTATGTGAGGTAACTGGCAAGAAAGTGCTGCCATCCCTGCTTGAAAAATCGGGTGCTACAGGCAAGGTTGCTCTCAAACAGCTCTTTGTTTCGAGTAGTATCTCTGGCGCTCGGGTACTTGAGGAAGAAAGCATCGCATCGGCAGCCGGGAAACACTGTCTTCAAAAAGAAGCAAAAGTGTGTGTATGGAGCGGCAAGAAGTGTCATCCTGATGATTTAAGAACATGCCAACTCACGCACGTGACCGCTCATTTCGAGTTTATGACAACAAAAGGAGAACCCCGGTTAGAATCGCTGCTTGGCCTTTTGAATGGCCTCCGAAGAAAGACCGACAAGCAAGAATTATGGCCAACTATAGCTGCCGCCATGTCTCAAATGTTGAATGGGCGATCACAGGTTGAAGCGGCAATCTCATCTGCGAGCGGAGAGAACTTGGCGGTTTGTCTGGAAACAAAGCATTGGCTGGGCCTAAAAACTCGACAAACAGGGTTCCTGTACGCGATTCGCGATCATGAGGTTATAGGAAGAATTGTCACCGGCAAACGTGGTACCCGGTTGTGGGAACTAGAGAAAATTATCTAAACTGTATCGCGACCGGGAGCAAGTCCGCCCCGCCTCCACTTTTCCGCCTATGTAGCGAGCCTTCGCTCAACTCAATGCCGGCTCCAGCACTCGATGCGAAGGGTCGTTGTGTTCAATTCGCGACAAGCCGGAACTGGGTTTCCGAGGTGTCAGGCCCTCGCGTTAGCGCGTACCGGAATACCGACTTGGCTCACAGTCGTTTTTTATATTTGAACTCTGCATGTCTCGCCGTATGATGACGCGAATGCCTCAGAGAGATTCCAGAAAGGTCTTCATTGTCGTCGCCGGGGGAAATTCCTCCGCGGAAAGACATTTCGAAGACACAATCCAGCGCAAAAGGACTTTGCAGGAAGTCAGAGGATTTCTGCCGTCCCAGGAAATTGAAAACCTGGAGAAGATCTATCACGGATCGAACTTCATAGTCTGGGGAGCGGTTCCGGGACCAATGAACGAAACGCGATGGGAGAAGATGGCACCCGGGGACGTGGTCCTCATCTACAACAGTGGTCGTATTCGTTTTGCTGGAGAGATTGCCGCCAAGGTCAGAAATAAAGACCTAGCTCGGTATTTCTGGAAAGAGAACGATGAGGGCACCACGTGGGAGTTGATGTACTTCATCGTGAACGAGGAGAAAACGGACGTTCCCGTTGAGAAGGTGAATCCCTTGTTCGGCTATCAACCCAACTACCGACCGCAAGGATTCTCAATGATCAATGAGGCAGCGGTCGCGAATTTTGCGCAGAACTACGGTGATATTCTCGGCGTGCTGAAGACTCTCGAACGGGGAGAGGAACTGATCCACCTCCCGACGCGAAAGGAAATACTCAGTGCGCATATTGACGAGCGCATTGAACGCGTACCCACTGAGCATGACGAGATGCAGTGGAGGCTGATTCGCTTGGAGCACTCTGCGCGCCAGCGCCCAGCGCGCCTAATAGATTGTCACGTTCACTTACAAGTTTACTCTCCATCGATGGGCTCGTTTTTGGATGTCACTTTCTCTCCTTCCCGCAAACGCTTAAAATCCAGGACTCCGTCCTGGAATCCGATTCTCGCCGGACCAATTAGTTGAGCATCGAGCCGGATCATCTCTCAAGTGTTAGTGATACTGGTGATACCGGCTCGGCCGAAAACACAGATACTAGCGGGAACTATAGAAACATCAACCGAAGATCGGTTTGGCTTGTAACCCGCTTAAACGCAGAGTATTATCGCGGAAGTGTAGTCATCACCGACAGATACGGAGAACGGCGGTAATAGAATCCCTCCCTCTCCGCCATAATTCCCGATCGCTAAAGGAACCCTTGAAAACTCCCCCACAGACTCCATTCGACAGTATTGAGAATGCCCACGACTATATTCGCTTATTGGTAGAAGCAATTGCGGAATCCAAAAGCGAAATCGCAGCCGATATCGCGTCTGCCTCCAAATCGGAAAGACGAGTGCAGGCCCTGCAGGTTGTGCAACTCAAACTGGATAAACTGGAACAGCATCTCCAAGTCAGCAGCCGTTTGCTCAACGACCTGCGCAGTCTGCGGCGGCTTCTGTTCGAGGAACGTCTCGAACCTGCAGCCAAGAAAGACTCCGCCGCGTAGATTCTCACGCTCTCAATTTTTCAGCAAATTTCTTTTCCAGTTTCGCGAGCTTCGGCGAGATCACAAACATGCAATACGGCTGGCGGGAATTTTCGTTGTAGTAATTCTGATGGTAATTTTCGGCGGGATGGAATTCCTCCGCCGGTTCGACCGCAGTCACAATCGGCTCCGGAAATGCCTTGGCCGCTGTCAATTCCGCAATCGTATTTTCAGCCAATGTCTGCTGTTCTTCGTCGGCATAGAAAATCACCGACCGATACTGCTCGCCCGAGTCGTTCCCCTGCCGATTCATGGTGGTGGGATCGTGCACCGCGAAAAATACTTCCAGCAGTTCGCGATAGTTGATCAGATCGGGATCGAAAGTGACACGCACAACTTCCACGTGCCCAGTGTCGCCGTCACAAACCTTTTTGTAGGTTGCCTGATCGGCGCGTCCACCCATGTATCCCGACTCGACGTGGCTAACGCCAGTTAGTCGCTGAAAAACAGCCTCAATGCACCAGAAACATCCGCCGCCGAAGACTGCTGTCTGCTCTTTTGCCATAACGATTAGATGTTCAGGCCGGAAGAAAGTTCCCAGTTCTCAGTTCCCGGTTCTCAGTGTCTTAGTCTCCGTTTAGGTCTTACTGAGAACTGACAACTGAGAACTCCCTACACCGACACCGTAAACGAAGTCTCCGTCCGCGTCACCGGACGATAAAGCGTATCGCGTTCAATTGGCTCTCGTCCGGCTTCCTCGATCAGACGCACCAGATCGTGCCGCCGCAATCCTTGCGGAGTAGTCGCTCCCGCGTCGTGATAAATCTTCTCTTCGACGACAGTCCCGTCAATATCGTCAGCTCCAAAACGCAGCGAGATCTGCGCGATCTTCGGCGTCATCATCTGCCAGTACGATTTGACGTGCGGAAAGTTATCGAGCACCAGTCGGCTGACGGCAATCTGCTTAATATCGAGCATTGCGGTGGTTGTAAAAAGATGCTGTAACGGAGTGTTCGCTGGATGAAATGCCAGCGGAATAAACGTCTGGAAGCCGTGCGTCTCATCCTGCAAAGCGCGCAGCTTGAGCAGGTGATCCACGCGGTCTTCGTCGTTCTCGATGTGACCGTAGAGCATCGTCGCATTCGATTTCAATCCGACTTGATGGGCAATACGCGCCGTATCGAGCCATTCATCGCCGTCGATTTTGTGATCGCAAATAATGTGCCGCACTCGGTCGGCAAAAATCTCAGCGCCGCCGCCCGGCAGCGAATCGACGCCAGCTTCTTTCATTTTTTCCAGCGTCTCTCGAATCGAGAGCTTCGCGCGCTTCGCTAGATATGAGACTTCCACCATGGTGAAGGCCTTCAGGTGAACCAGCGGAAAACGCTCTTTCAATCCGGAAACGAGGTCAAGAAAATACTGAAATGGCAGATCGGGATGCAGGCCGCCGACAATATGAAACTCCGTGACCGCTTCGGTATATCCGGAAGAAGCGGTCTGAAATGCCTCTTCGAGCGCCATCGTGTAAGCGCCGGGAGTATCTTTCTTGCGTCCAAACGCGCACAACCGGCAAGCCGCCACGCAAACATTTGTCGGATTGATATGGCGATTGACGTTGAAATAAGCCTTGTCGCCATGCATCCGCTCGCGAACCCAGTTCGCCAGCCAGCCCACGGCGAGAATGTCGCCGGTGCCGTAAAGAACGAGGGCATCCGCCTCGTTCAGGCGCTCACCGGCCATCACTTTATCTTTGATCGGGAACAGGCGGGGGTCGTCGGTCTGAAATGGGTGCGCGTTCGGCATTAGTTCAATAATAACCCAGGCTTACGTAGGATCACATCGGGTGGCGATGATGATATTGAATATGAATAGAACTCGTCCTAAACGACTCGTGTGCGGCACGACCTAAAAACATTTCATTGACTTCTACGCCCATTATGACAACATATAATTGTCAGCTAATAATCAGTGAGGAACTCTCATGCTCGATACCCGTCAAATCCACTCCTTGACCGATTTCCTGCGGAATCATAAAAAGCATGTCGCGCGGCTCAAAAAGACGCAAGCTCCGGAAGTGCTGACAGTTAACGGGAAGGCTGAGGTTGTTGTGCAGGATGCGGCCAGCTACCAGTTAATGCAAGAGCGCCTTCACCACATGGAAACTCTCGCGGCAATTCAAGAGGGAATGGCGAGCGCCGAACGTGGCGAACTGAAACCAGCCGCGCAGGTGTTAGACGAGATGCGCGCGAAGTATGGCCTATCGCGTTAGTCTCGCCGCACCCGCCGAAACGGATGCCTATTCCGCGTTGGAACGCATCAGAGCAGCGGCTCCGCTCCATGCGGAGAGATGGCTCGCGCGGTTATTCGAGGCCATTTTCAGTCTGGACAAACTTCCCACCCGGTGTCCCGTCATTCCGGAAGCAAAAGAGCTTGGATTTCCCGCCCGCCATTTGTTATACGACAAAGGGAACGGCGTTTACCGAATCATTTTTCATGTCCAGAAGGACGAGCGGGACGTGCGCGTCTTGCGCATCTGGCACGCATCCCGCCATGCCATCACTGCGGCCGACGTGGAGGACTAAGCACCGTTGCTAGAAGCTATCTATTTCGGCGGCTTGACTGTATGAGCAACAATCACTCGCGAAATCAATCCGCATGCATGCCCGGCAAAGGTACCTCCCAACTCATTGACAAGAGATCCCATTCAGCAACATGTTATGCTATTTTTGGATATTTGCTGTTATACGGTAAACATGAGGAGATTGGGGCCCATGAACATTTCCCTAACACCAGAACTGGAACAGATGGTGGACGACAAGGTAAAGAGCGGACGCTATGCCTCTGCCTCGGAAGTAATCCGTGAAGGTCTGCGGCTTCTGGAAGAGCAGGAACAACTCAAGCAGCAGCGGCTCTCAGACGTGCGCCGAAAAATTGACCGAGGGCTCGACCAATTGGATCGCGGCCTGGGGATTCCGGGGCCAGAAGCGAGGGCGCGTCTGCGACAGCGGAGAAGCGTAAAGTAACGGCGATGGCCGGTTACATCCTTTCCCCGGATGCGTTACACGACTTGCAAGACATTTGGGATTTCATCGCGTTCGATAGTGCAAGTGCCGCCAACCAACTGGAAGACGGGTTCTTCGATGCATTTGAGAAACTGGCTCGGCAACCGGGGATGGGGCACACTCGCCGGGACCTAACTGATCGAGACGTGCGGTTCTGGCCTGAAGGTTCTTATCTGATCGTCTACCGCGAACTCCCAGAGGCATTGCAAGTTGTGGCCGTACTGCACGGATCGCGTGATGTTCCGGAAATAATGCGCAAGAGAGCAGACTTACCGATCTAGCGTCGCGGCAGCAGATCTCCCCCCGCTCGTAAATGTCGGGAATCGGAAATGCGCAGACAGATGGGATGTTACCCCTTCTTAGTTGCTCTGGATCTCGAAAAGTGCGATGACGACGGCCGACTTCTATTTCCGGCTGTTCAACTTCGACAACAGGTTCAAGATCTCCAGATAGAGCCAGATCAAAGTGACCATCAATCCAAAGGCGCCGTACCACTCCATGTATTTTGGAGCGCCAGCCTGCACGCCGCTTTCAATGAAATCGAAATCGAGAATGAGGTTCAAGGACGCGACAATCACCACCACGACACTGAAACCGATCCCAAGCGCGCCGGAGCCGTTGATCGCGGCGAAGTGGACACCGAAAAAACCGAGCACGAATTCGACCAGATAGAAGACGGCGATGCCTCCGGTCGCCGCCACCACGCCAAGCTTAAACTTCTCGGTCACTCGAATCAGGCCGGAATGGTAGGCGAGGAGAAGAACGAACAGCGTCCCAAAAGTCAGGCCGACCGCCTGCATGGCGATTCCGGGATAGCGCAGCTCGAACATCGCGGAAATGCCGCCCAGCGCCAACCCTTCCAGCAGGGAATAAATCGGCGCCGTGATCGGAGACCACTCTTTTTTGAAGATCGTAACCAGCGCGAAAATAAATCCACCGATCCCGCCAATCGCCACCAGCGGCAACACCGTAGCCGTAGAGGGAGCGTGGAGGAACCGATTCCAGGTCCAGGCCGCGGAAGCCACCACGCAAATCAACAGAATCCCCGTCTTGTTGACGGTTCCCGTCAAGGTCATGGCCTCGCCGGATACGGCTTGATCCACGTTGAAACTATTTACGTTCAAGGCTGGGTTCGACGTCTTCATCAGAGCCATTGGATTCTCCTCAGTCTTTGTTACTTATCTTTTTCCCTAGTTCTTCGGCCGCGTATCCATCCCAAAATCTTTCTCTATCCGGCTATACCAAATTTCGTCGTCACTGGCATGAAGTGCGATCCACTGCTCGTCAGTCATTGAGCGGCGCCACTCCAGAAAAGGAACGGCATCCGGTCCCACTGGATGACGCAGTTGCCAGGTTCCACTCTCCGCTACCTCCAGAATCTTCTGCGCCACCAGCGAGGGCGGCGACGGATTTTTCAGCGAGGCTTCAAAGAGAGATGCGAAACGCGCATGCTGACGATAGGGCGATGCGACCGGCTGATCTCCGATACGGCGCGCCATGGCAGTATCGATGATTCCAGGCTCGACCAGAGCCACGCGGACGTTGAACGTCTTCATCTCTCCCGCCAGCGCTTCGGTCAGTGCTTCGAGTGCCCACTTGGAAGCCATGTAGGCGGTCAGCGGCGGACTGGTGATGCGACCCGCAACTGAAGACACGTTAATGATGCAGCCGCTTTTACGCTGCCGCATCTGCGGCGCCACCGCCTGCACACAACGGATCACGCCAAAATAGTTGGTCTCCATGGCGGCGCGAAAATCGGCAAGAGGAAGTTCTTCCACCGATCCCGAGCGCTCGATGCCCGCGTTGTTGACGAGCACGTCGATGGGACCGTCTTTTTCTATCGCCGTTTCTATCGCAGCGACCGCGCGGATTACCGATTGGTCGGAATCGACATCCATGGCGGAAACCGTGATCGGCAATTTCTCGCGTGCAGCCGCTTCCGCCAGCGCCGGAGCCTGCGACGGATTCCGCATGGTCGCGTGCACCTTGTATCCGGCGCGGGCAAAAGCCAGCGCCGCTTCCAATCCGATTCCTTTGCTGGTTCCGGTGATGAGTACGGATTTCATTTTTTCTCCTTGGTCGTCCTGTGAGGGGTCCTTTGCGAGAACCCGCTCTCGTCGAGCGTCGAGCAAGGATACTACCTATCTTCAGCGTGATTCTAGTTTTCCATTCCTGGAGTGTAGCGCCGGTTGGAGTCGTCCCTGGGCAATAAAGGAGGCCGCCTTGCTACGGGCGGCCCGGATGAAGCATGTGTCGCGCGTTTTGTAGGTTGCGCTTTCGGTAGAGGGCGTTTACTCCGACGCCGGTGAAATCACTCCAAACGTCCCGGCAAGATTGTTGGCCGGACCAGCGGTAAAGAAGAGCTGATTTGTCCGTCCGTTGTTTGCCGTGCCTCCGCCGAAATCAATTCCCCACAGTTGGTCGATAACGATATTTTTACCGCTTGTGTCCTTAACTGTCCCCACAAACGCGCCAGTGACCGGATTGAAGGCATTAATGGTGCCGTGGTCGGTATTGTTCGAGACCAGCAAGGTGTTACTCAGTTTGCCAAAGTTTTTAGGTGCGACGGCAAAACCCCAGGGCTGGTTCAAGGGCTTACCGGATGCAAGTTGGCGTACGAAGGTTCCATCCTCATTGAAAATGTCGATGATTCCCCCCGGGCCTTCGGCGATATCAACAAACGCGACGTAGAGCAAACCGCCGATGTCCTGAATATTGAAGGGTCCCCATCCTGCAGGCAGGGTGGGGTCGGTGAATGATTTGATGAGGTTGAAACCCGCGTCATACACTTCGACTTTGTTATCCACCAGATCGGCGGCGTACAGCATATTTCCCGAGGGACGGCTGGTAATCGCCAATCCGGTATAGACTTCGCCGGTTGCCGAGTTATTCACCGCGATGATCGCATCGTTGGGATTCGACTGCGGCGCCCAACCGCTGATGGTTCCATCCAGTGTGGCAAACAGGAAAATCGCGGACCACCCTTGCACCTGAAAATCTTGCGATCCGTTGAAAACAATTCCTGTGGGCTGACCCGTTCCCGCGCCAGCCGATGGAACCAGAACTTCAAGGCCCTTTTTGTTACCCTGTCCGTCATAGAGCGTCGACCAGCCAGAGCCTTGATCGCTCACCCAGAACGGGCCGCCTGGACCATACACCAAGCCCCACCCGTTAACCTGGAGCGGATCAACATGACGTGCCGCTCCTATCTGGTTTGAATCGAGATTTGTAAGTTTGTACTGTGCCATGGCTGCGCTCGAAACAAGTACGAGCACGAGCCCCACGCAAACCGTGAAAGCGATCTTGTGACGCTGCATAAAAAGTCCTCCTTAAGGATCGTCGCCGCCCTGGGAAAGCGCATAACGAGCTTGTGCAGATCTCTGCAGCGCTCGCAAAACGCCATATTCGTTACTACCGGCGATCGGTGATGGAATGTTAGGTCGGGGACGCTGGAGGAAGTGTCACCAGGTTGTCATCGGCATGTCGCCAGTTTGTACAATTTTGGGGCAGGAGCTATGTCTCTGGCCGGGAGGCCAACTTACAAGAGATGTATCCAGCAAGTTTGTTTGTAAACATCGACCGACATGAATGGGGGTGCGCCCCTTCTCGCGTTCGAGAAGGGCCACCAAACAGCCGACACCATTGGAGTTCGCTCACACCAACTCACTTCCCCTGTCCAAACGCAGTAACACGACATGCTATTTTTGAGCATTCATTGTTATGGGTAGAAATGAGGGATCCGGTGAACATTTCTCTAACGCCAGAACTGGAGCGGATGGTAGACGACAAGGTACCCTTTTCATCACACATTTCTAGTACGGCCGTCACAGACAGGAGTCCACAATTCTGCGAAGATTTCCCGACACTGCCGCATCGAGAAGTGTCGCCGTCTCCAGAGACGGACACCATCTTTGAAAATCAGTCGCTAAACTAAGCGAGCCAAAGCCGGGCAAAAAACCCTCAAGTTCTCCTCTAAGTCTATATTTTTGATCGATTTGCACGTAACTTACTCATTGCAATGTTTTTACGCCAAAAGTGGGGGGGGGGGGGGGGGGGGGGGTACCAAACCTGACATCATCAACTTCGCCGCAGCAGCAAATCTCCAGCAACAAAGAAAAAGAACACCACCGAAATTACTCCATTCATGGTGAAGAACGCCGCATTCAGCTTGGTCAAATCATCATGCCGCACAAGCGTATGTTCGTAGAGTAAGAGCGCGGCCACGGCGATTACTCCGATTGTCGCCAACTTACCTAAGCCGAAAGTCACAATCAGCGCGACCAACAGTCCGATCATTACCAGGTGAAACAGTCGCGCAATCATTAGCGCATTCCTGATCCCGAGATAACGCGGCAGCGAATGCAATCCGTGGCTGCGATCGTAGTCGTGATCCTGGCAAGCGTAGATGACGTCGAACCCGCCAACCCAGAATGTGACTGCGGCCGTGAGCAGTAGAATCCGCGGATCGAGCGATCCGCGAACCGCGATCCAGGCAGCCGCAGGGGCGATGCCTAGCGCGAATCCGAGAAAAAGATGCGACCAGCGAGTGAATCGCTTGGTGTACGAATAGAGAAGAATCACCGCCAGCGCCACTGGAGAAAGCATTAGCGTCAAGCGGTTCAATTGCGAAGCGGCCAGAACAAAAACCCCGCAGGATACCAGAACGAACGTGCTGACAAAAACCGGAGTCAGCTGGCCGACCGGGAGAGCACGAGTCGCCGTCCGAGGATTGGCCGCATCAATCGAAGCGTCCGCGAGTCGATTGAAAGCCATCGCCGCTGAACGCGCCGAAACCATGGCAACGACGATCCAAGCCAACTGATGCCAAGAAGGCCAACCGCCGGCAGCCAGCATGGCTCCGCAGAGCGCGAAGGGGAGCGCGAAAATCGAGTGCTCCCACTTGATCATCTCGAGCGTGATCTTCAGATTTCGGAAGATACTCACGGAATAATTGTAAAGCAGTTGCATCCGCACGCGATTCAGTACGGCCCTTTAGTACGGACCTATGATCCCGCCGATGTTGCGCGCCGCTGGATGCTTTGGCCGTGATTTCTTTTCTTGAGCCTCGATCATGTCGAGATATTTGTAGGCCGATCCGGTATTGAAGAGGACGACCTTTTCTTCGGCGCTGAAGAATCCGCTGGCTCGCAGCTTCTGATAAGCAACCAGCGATGCGGCTCCTTCAGGCGCGGCAAATATGCCTTCGATGCTGGCCCAATGACGCGTGGCAGCAAGAATCTCTTCGTCGGTCGCCGCGATCGCCGTGCCGTGACTCTTCTTGATGATGTCGAGAATCAGGTAATCGCCATAAGCTTTCGGAACGCGCAATCCGGCAGCAAAAGTCTCCGCGCCAGTCCACATTTCGGATGCGGTCTTCCCTGCTTCCCATGCCTTCACAATCGGAGCGCAGCCAGCCGCTTGCACGGTAATCATCTTCGGACGCTCGGAGCCAATCCAGCCCAACTCTTCCATCTCATCAAAAGCCTTCCACATGCCGATCATGCCAACGCCTCCACCAGTTGGATAGATGATGCCTTGCGGAAGCTTCCATCCCATCTGATCAGCAACTTCGTAGCCCATCGTCTTCTTGCCTTCAAGACGGAATGGCTCTTTGAGCGTCGAGACATCAAACCATCCTTCTCGGTCCTTGCGCTCCGCAACCATGCGGCCACAATCGCTGATCAGCCCATCCACAAGCGTGAGGTGAGCGCCGTAGTAGTCGCATTCCATGCGATTCGCAATGGGCACATCCTTTGGCATAAAGATGTGAGCCTCGATGCCCGCAGCCGCAGCGTAGGCTGCAAGCGCACCACCAGCATTTCCCGCAGAAGGCGCAGCCAGCTTCTTCAGACCATAATGCTTTGCCATGGTGACAGCGGCCGACATGCCACGTGCCTTGAATGATCCCGTCGGATTCAGCCCTTCGTCCTTGATGAAGACATTAGTAAACTCGCGGCTAGGAAGCATCGGCGTAAATCCCTCGCCGAGCGTGATGGGCTTAGCGTCTGGCAAGACTTCGGCGTAACGCCACATGCTGGCGACGCGTCCTGCCAAGTCTTCGCGACGAAGCTTCCCTTTCAGGCTGGCAAGATCGTAGCGGACGTAGAGTACTCCGCCATCTTTGGGACAAATATTCTGCGCGTGATCAGCGGAGAGGTGATCTCCGCAACGGGTGCATTCCAGGTAGGAGATTTGCATCGAGGGAAGGATAGCATTTTGGTCGTTAGCATTTAGCCGTTAGCCAATTAGCACTTAGCCGAAACTCCGCTGAAATGCATGGCTAAATACTACGTGATAAAATGCTGATTCTCTTCAGCATTTCCTTTGCCCGCCTGAACCACGGCCGCTCGCGGCGCCGCAGATAGCCTGGCATCGTCGGTTTCTTATCGAGCACCTTCTGCGCCCATTCGTGGGCCTCGGCGTTGCGGCCTTCGGAGGCCAGTAGCTCCGCGAAATTCAAGTACGTCTCTGACAAGGTGGAGGTTACTGTTACCTGCTTGAAGAGTGCCTCGGCTTTTTCTTTTTGGCCGGTCTGCGCGTAGGCATGGGCTAGCAATCCGGCGGCGCGATCGAAGTCGTAGTCGGACTCCTTGGCTACCGTCCGCTCCAAATCGGGTAATGCCGCTGCCGCGTCTCCTAACAGGATGGCGCAAACGCCGCGGCGGTAAAACGGGTCGAGTGTATCGGCGCGGGCGGCGATCGCTTTGTCGAATGCGGCTCGGGCTGATTGAAGATTGCCGTCGTCCATGTAAAGGTCGCCGAGTTCTTCGTAATTTCCGGCTGATGGATTATCGTGGATTGCGGCTTCCAGTTCGCGAATGCGCTTACGGCGCGGAAAGACCTGGAAGGACTGACTTAGTAATCCAATGTCGGGGAGAACTTCCACTGCCAGATAGATAATCGCGCCTAGAGGACCTAGAAACAGAATTACGAATAGCCAGTAGTTATCGGGCCGGCGACGGATGAAGTGGATGATCGCCAATCCCTGCAACAGGAATCCCCACGGATGTAGAAAGTAGCTTTGAAATCCCATGCCCGTCTTTAGTCTATTTGGAGTCCATTTGGCAGCCTATTTGGCCTAGCGTGAGATTACACATTTGTGGAAGATGGAGAAAGTGGCGGGCGAGTGGCAGCGGCGACGGCTGAACAACTCCAAGCCTGACCGATACCTTCAATCGATTTGTCATCCCGAGCGAAGCGAGGGACCTGCAGTCCGCCGCAAAATGCAGGTCCCCTTAAGTTCACGAATCAAGTGCAACACCGTACAAAGGTGTTGCGATGGAAAAACGAAGTTATGGGCAGTTGAGCCTCACGGAACGGATCGAGATTTACCGCCTGCATGCGGACGGTAAAAGTCAGCGTTTCATTGCCGGAGTTCTGCAGCGGAGCGTATCGACGATCAGCCGTGAACTGATGCGCAACAGCAAGGCAAGCAAGAAGTGGTCTGGTGGCTACGATCCGCAGCGCGCCCAGAAGTTGATGTTGCGCCGACATGCCCGCGGTCGAACCTATAAACTCGAACGGCAGCCGGAACTTCGTCGGGAAGTGTTGCAACGCCTCGCCGCAGGCTGGTCGCCCGAACAGATCGCCGGACGTTTCGCCCAGGGTCCCGCCAGCAACCGGATCAGCTATGAATCGATTTATCGCTACATTTATTGGCGCAGTTGCTCTTTCAAAGAAACGCTGTATCGTTGCTTGCCGCGCAAAAAGCACCGCCGTGGAAGGCGGCGAAGAAATGGCCCGTGGACGACTGCATCCATCCTGGACAGAGTTTCCATTCATGATCGTCCCCCCGTGGTGGCGGAACGGGCGCGTTCCGGAGATTGGGAAGCCGACCTCATGAGCTTCCGCAAGCCCGGGCAGTTCTTGCTCGTGGCCCACGAACGCCGATCGCGGCTCACGCTGCTCCTGCGCCAGGAAACGAGATCGGCCCAAGCCGTCGCCGACAATCTTTGCGCTCTGATCGAAGCGATGCCGCCGCAGGCCTGCCACTCCATGACTTTTGATAATGGCACCGAGTTCAGCAAGCACTATCTCCTGAGCAGAAGGTTTGGCATTACAACCTGGTTCTGCGACACCCACTCGCCTTGGCAGAAAGGCGGCATCGAAAACGCCATTGGCCGTATCCGGCGCTCCCTGCCCAGAAAAACCGATCTCGAGGCCCTGTCTCCTCACCGTCTCGCCAACCTGCTGCAACGCCACAACGATACCCCCAGAAAATGCCTCGCCTTCCAAACTCCCAACGAGGTATTCTTCCATCACTCTGTTGCACTTCAAACGTGAATTCATCCCCTCGCTTCGCTCGGGATGACAAGATCTTTTAAATTGACGATTACAGAAGACAGAGTCTCCTGGCCAGCAATGGAGTCATGATGTCGATCGAGAGCAATCAGAAGTACAACGACGAACAGCTGATCTTAGCCCTGCACGAAGCTGGGGATCGCGCATTGATGACTGCGGATCTCGCCGTTCTATCGCAGATCTTTGCCGACGATTATGTACAGTACAACGAAGACGGCAAAGCTTTCACTAAGCAGGATGTGCTGAACAATTTTCGGACGGGGGCGATTCGTTATCCGACGATTGTTTCTACCGGACGCAAGATTCGCATATTTGGTGATATTGCGGTTGTGCATGGCTCGGAATCCGACGAAGTTGAAACGAACGGCGCGCGCTCGAATGTGCGCTATGTCTATCTCGATGTTTTGAGGAAATATGCCGGAGAGTGGAAATTAGTGGCTTCGCAACTGGCGCGGAGCGGAGACGTTCAACAGAATGCTTGAGCTTGGACGGTGGACAAGCCTTTGATATCTACTGCATCGTGAGAACGCCTTGCGGAGCTTATCGGCGCTCATGCAGGCATGGGGTCTTTCGACTCCGCAAGACATTCGCTTCGCGAATGCCTTACTGCGCTCAAGATGACAGCGTTATGTTCACGATGACAGAGTTGGAAGCCGAGCTCTGGTGCTTGGGAATGAAGGCGTTGACTCTACTCGGCGACGCTGAGGCGGTTCTGCCAGTGCGACCAGAGGAACCAGACGATCGCGGCTAGCAGACACGCGCCGATCACGGCGTCGAATTTGTGGAAGTATTGGCCTAGCGAACGCCAGTTCTCTCCTAGTTTCATGCCGAAGTAGGCTAAAGCGAAACACCAGGGCCACGATCCGAGGAAAGTGTAGATGTGGAATTTTCCGCGCGGCATACGGGCGATTCCGGCCGGCAGCGCGATGAAGGTGCGGATCACGGGCAGCAGGCGCGCTATGAACACGGCCATGTCTCCCCAGCGCAGGAAGAATCGGTCGGCCCAATCGAGTTCGCGGCGGCCCATGAGTATCCAGCGTCCGTAACGTTCGACCAAAGGGCGGCCGCCGTAGCATCCTATTTCGTAGGCGACTAGCGACCCCAAGTTGCATCCGATGGCTCCGGCGGTGGCTGCCCAGACTAGTTTCATTGCGCCGGTATAGACGAGGTATCCGGCGAAGGGCATGATCAGTTCGGAGGGCAGCGGAATGCATGCGGACTCGATGGCCATGAGCAGCGTTATCCCGATGTAGCCGGTCGCGGCCACCAGAGAACTAATGAAGGTGAAGAGGATGGTTAGGATTTTTTCGGTCATGCGATCGGTGGTGCGGATGACAGGAAAGCAGATCCTTCGCTCCGCTCAGGATGACAAACTAATCCAAGGGAGCTGTCAATCCTAGCTAGAATGCGCCTTCCTGCGTGAAGCTGAAGCCGGGCAAGGTTACTCCTTCGGCGGATTTGGCGACCTTCACTTTTACGATCGGGGCGTCGGGCGCGGTGACAGCGGCTGGGCGCAGGACCGCGTACTGGGAGAAAACTTCGCTGTACACTTTGGTGACAAGATGATCCTGGCCAGTTTGGTCATGGCGCCAGACTTGTCCGAGTTGAACGCTCTTCACGGCCACAGGTTTTTCCTTTAGTCCTCAGACTACTCACCGGGCTGCCGCCTCGTCAATTGCAGCGGGTTAACTTTAGTCATGTGTGAGCTGTCAGCTCTCAGCCCTCAGCTATCAGATTGTCTACTGCCAATCGACTCTTTGTTACCATGAATCCCTCGATCAGGAGGAATTCTATGCCTCGCGGAAATGTGCCGCGTCAACCTAGTCGTAGTGGACGGCACGAAGCGGTTCGCCGGGCGAAGGGTGCGTCGGGCAAGGGCTCACCTAAAACCGCGAACCCGCTCAAGCCTGCCGTTTTAAAGAATAAGCAGGTTCGGGGATATGACCCTTTGGCCCCGGACCGTATCCGGCAGATCATCGCGGGACTGGACCGGCTTTATCCCAAAGCGACCTGCGCTCTGACGCATCGCAGCGCATGGGAATTGCTGGTGGCTACGATTCTTTCGGCTCAGTCTACCGATGTGCGGGTCAACATGGTTACGCCTGGGCTATTTGAGAAATATCCGACGGTTCAGGATTTCGCGGCGATTGAGCCGGAACAATTGCAGCCTGACATCTACTCGACGGGGTTCTTCCGTAACAAAGCAAAGTCGGTGGTCGGAGCGGCACGGAAAATCGTGGCGGACTTTGGCGGGAATGTGCCGCAAACGATGGACGAATTGCTTACGCTGCCCGGTGTGGCGCGCAAGACGGCGAATGTTGTGCTGGGAACATGGTTCAAGAAGAATGAGGGCGTCGTCGTGGATACGCACGTCACGCGGATTTCACGGCGATTGGAACTGACGAAGCAGGATGACGCGCGAAAGATAGAAGAGGACCTGATGCAGATTATTCCTCGCGAGCGGTGGACAGACTTTTCCCACGAAGTGATTTGGCATGGAAGAAAACTATGCGTGGCGCGGAAACCGAAATGCGCGGATTGCCTGATCGAGAAGTTGTGTCACGCTGCGGATAAAACCTGGTCCACGGTCGAGATTCACCCTGACGCAATGCCTTGAAGGTTTAGCGGACCGGTCTTAGCAAGATGGCCAATTTCGGTCCGCACGGCCATATCATTCGTGGCGGTCGAATTTTACCTCGACGGGCTCGCTGGTCTCATGGGCCCCGCGCTCCCATTTCCACTGACGAACCGCGTTCACAGCCGCCTGCGCTAGAACCGGGTGCCCGCCTTTTATCGCAACCGTCTTTACCGTGCCATCAGGAGAAACGACGGCTTCGAGACGCACAATCCCCTGGAGCGCCATGCTGCGAGCTAATGGCGGATACGCTGGAGCTGAATGCTGCACGATGTGGCGTTTGGCATCTCCGTCTGGCGGAGCTTGGGGATAGGCTGAGGTTGCTACAGAGCACAACAGGATTGGGATCAACCAGAATCTAGAGCATCGGGAGTAAGGTGGCATGGATCGTCGCTCTAGGGGTCACTCTAGAATGAACCTGAGGCTCGAATCTAAAGCGCGTGCAGGGATTGCAGAAGATCACAAAGGTAACTTCAGATTTTAGGGGGGGAATCTTAGTTGGCGTTTGGGCTAAGAGAAGACTTGGGAACTTCTCGGGCTTTCGCCTCTTAGCTGCCGGTGTAGGAAAGTTCTACAACGGTGCAATCGTCGTTTAACGGAGTGCCTCCGCAGAAATCGGCTACGGCGGTGAAGACGTCCTCCATCGACGAGCTCTTCCCTGCTACCTGTTCGAGGCGTTCGCTGTCGAACATATCTCCGCGGGCGTTTTCGGCTTCGGTGACGCCGTCAGTGACCAAGATCAGTCGATCCCCGGCCTTCATCTGGCAGCGATCGCTGGAGTAGGTCGCATCCGCCAGCAGGCCCACGGGAAGGTTGCCATGGGATGGCCGCAGCACTTCATTGCCGCAGATCCACACCGGTGGAACGTGTCCGCAATTGACGTATTCGAGATCGCCGTCGTTGCGCAAGCGGGTGATGATCATGGTCGCGTATTTCTCGCCGATGTGTTTGTAGGTGAAGAAGCGATTCACGGCGTCGACGATTTCTACTAGCGGCATACCCGAAATTAATTGTGAGTAGACCATGCCTTGCAAAATGGAGGCTAGCAGCGCGGCCGAAACTCCTTTGCCGCTGACGTCGGCAAGGACTACGGCAAGGCCTTGAGGAGTATTTACGGCTTCGAAGAAATCGCCTCCGATTTCTTTACAAGAAAGATTGCGGCCATTCACACGCGCAAACGGAACCTCGGGCAGAGTCACGGCCAAAAGCCGCTGCTGAATGGAGGCAGCGATTCCAAGTTCCTGTTGATAACGGCGTCCAGCTTCTTCGGCTTGCACGAGGCGCGCATTTTCGATCAATTGCGCAGCTTCTGTCGCGATCGCTCGCAGAATGTCGCGGCTTACATCGGTGATGTCGCGGGAGGCGAAGCGGGAGTCCACATAGAGAGCGCCCATGACCTCTCCGCCGGCCGGCTGTTGTTCACGGGTGGTCTGCACCATCGGTTTGCGTAAGGGCATGCAGATCACGGTGCGCAGATCGAAAGCTACGATGCTTTGCCGTTCTTTTACATCGAGCATCTGGCTGGTATCGGTGACCAGGTATTCGGAGTCCGAGGTCAATGCGCCTTCCAGCACCGAGCGGGAAATTGTTTTATCGTCGAGCAGCGGCTCACTCTTTGAGTTACGTCCAGCAGCCAACGTCAGGGTTCCGTCGATATCACGGAGGAAGATGTATCCGCGCTCGGCGCGTGTGAGTTTCAGCGTGGCCTCGAGCAGCGTCACCAGGATTTCGTCGAGCACGCCGATGGTGTTGAGCTTGCGCGCCGCTTCCATGAAGAGCGTTAGCTTTTCGAGGTCGCTCGCTTCGGGAGCGATCTGGATGCCCGAGATCTGGCTGAGAAACTCGCGGGCCGTATTCGAAGTCGAATGCAGAGGATGGAAGATCAGGTAGGCAACGTCGCGCGCGCCAAATTCCAAGCGGTCGTTGCGCTGCAACTTATGGCGGTCGATCTTCTCGCCATTGACGAACGTGCCGTGCTTGCTGCCGAGGTCAACGACGAAGAACTCGCCATTCTCCGCAACGATAGAAGCATGCTCGCGGGATACACGCGGATCCGCAATCACGAGATCGCGATCCACCTTGCGGCCTACGGTGTAGGGAGTGTGATTCAGCGATAGCGTCTGCTGATCGTTCCCCTGCACAAAGATCGCGATGGGAAAGATGCTGGATATGCCCGAATGCGACGAAGCCGACATGTACCCTGGACTCTCCGCGGGCGTCGAGCCAGGAACATGGCAGGGGCCCCCACGTATTCTACGACGAGCCCGGCTCTGACGAGGGGGTAAAAGTCCGCTGATAACAATGGAGGAGCATCAGGGCAGCCACTCCCACAGGGACGAAGCTCACCGTCCAAAGAGGGGTCGCCCAAGCTCGCTCGACCGTTTCCTGCGGCAAAATGAAAGAAAGGGCGGCCAACACCGTACTTGATATCCACGGCCAGAAGACCAGGCAAGCGGTGATCGTAAAGAGAAGACGGTTCACGATACCGCTCCGCCAAATAGTTCTGCGTTCTTTGAGGAGTACGAGTAGGGCTGGGATGAGAAATACCTGGTTGTAGGGTCCGTATGTCGGCGCTACAAGCACGGTCGTAACGAGAGCCAGGCTGATCATCAGTGCAAAGTCGGCCGAGATCGCCGGCCCTCGCCGCTCCCTCCAACAGATGGCCAGGAAAGTTGTGACAGCCAAGAATTCGAGAAGCCTTCCCGGTGATCCCCCGACCAGCAGACCGATCACCGACTTTGTCCCCGTGTACCTCTGGTATTCGTAAACCGCATGCCAGAAGCGAGGGATCCAGTGCGGCAGGTAGTACTCCGAGGCCGCTATCAAGATGGCCATGCCAGCGAGGAATGAAACTGCGAGGCGAAGGCGTCTGCGCCACGCGGCTAACGTCCAGATCGCGAGCCACAGCAGTAACAGCAACACGAGTTGCGGCTTGATCGTCGCAGCGGCCAGCAGAACGCCGGCGGAGACCAAGTGATCCGCAGCGAGAAGCGCGATCGCGATGGACAGGAGGGCTGCTACTAGAAGACTTATCTGTTGAAGTTTCAGACCTTGCATCACGGACAAGTTGCCCAGCGTCAGTATGACCAAGCTGACCTTTGTCCACGGGGATGCAGCCCATCCCAAGGTACGGATCCAGAGCAGTGTGGTGATGGACGCCAGAACAACCATGACACAGAAGAAGCATTTCTGGACCACGGCGAAAGGCAGTCCAACGGTTGGAGCGAGCAAGAAAACGACATAGACAGGATAAGCAAACCCCTGCTCATCGCGTGGGTCATTGGGGCGAGACGGGTCGATCGGGCGCCCGTAGTAACCGGTTTGGATTTCGCGGGAAATTTCTGGGCTATAGGGGTCGCGGCCATGCAAGAGCAGTTCCCTCGCGCCCAGCCAACGAGGATAAAGGTCGGAAAGATTGCCGCGCGGACGTTCGCGGGCTACGGCGTCCGCTTTCTGATAGGGGACCAATACACGATCGGCATATGTCCACGTACCCGCCGCGAAGAGCGTGGCTACGAGGACCAGATAGAGCGATTTATTGGAAAGAGCAAGTCTCATGCGAGTGTTCGAGAATGGATATTACAATGCTCGCGTGAACATTTCGCCTGCTCGCAGAAATTTTACGGTTGCGACGGCCATCGCGGTTGTAAGCGGCACGCTGTGTTGGACGTTCCTTCATCATTTTCATCTGGGCGGCGCGGATTTCAACTGGTCGCATGGCGCGGCCCGTGCCCTTCTATCGGGCGCGAATCCTTACGCCAATACGCCTCCGGGCACGATTCCCTATCCGCTGCCTGCCGCTTTGGTTGCGATGCCGTTCGCGCCGTTCCGGCCGGAAATTGCCGGAGCCCTATTTTTTGGAATTAGCTCCGGATTGCTTGCGCTCGGGCTCATCCGCCAAGGAGTGGAACGGCTATTGATTTTCTTCGCTTATCCTTATTGGGCAGCACTCATAACGGCACAATGGACGCCGCTGATCATGTGCGGCGCTTTCTTCCCATTGGCACTGGCATTCTGTGTCGCGAAGCCTCAGACGGGCGTGCCAATTATTCTTACGCGCGCGTCTCGCAATGGGCTGATCGCGGCGGGCGTTTTGCTGCTGGCAAGTTTCGCGATCAGGCCGCAGTGGCTGTTGGAATGGATTCCGCAGACCCACGGATACCGCTATTTTGTGCCTTTGATCGTGCTGCCGGGTCCTTTGCTAGCACTGGCACTGTTACGGTGGCGCGAGCGCGATGCCCGGCTGCTTTTCCTGGCCTGTGTAATGCCGCAGCGCTGGTTTTACGATTCATTCATCTTGTGGTTGATTCCGAACACCCCACGGACCATCATGGTCACCGTGGCATGTAGTTGGGTTGCCGGAATATGGCGCTGGTATCACCCGCCCTACAGCATGCAGCAAGTTGGGCTTTGGTGTGTTCTTGGCTCTTACTTGCCGATGCTGGCGGTCGTGCTGAGTCGTCCCCGCAACACAGAATCCACCGATCATCACTAGCCGCGATTCGCCGCTCGAACTTTCGCGCCCCTGATTCGAGAATCCGATTCTATAATCCGGTCCAATGGCGACGTTCGGAATTAGAAACTGGAGCCGAGGTGCGGTCTTCGGCGGCATCCTTTTGTTTGGCTTGCTGGCTATGACGGCAAGGTCAGCAACCGATCCTGATCTTTGGTGGCACCTGCGCACGGGACAGTGGATCGTTGAAACCGGCCACATCCCCCACTCGGATCCTTTTTCCTTCACTCGCGCCGGACACAAGTGGGTTTCGCATGAATGGCTGTCAGAGGTTGTGTTCTACCAACTCTGGAAACATGGGGGCACGGCGGCGCTGATCGTTTTTTCAGCGATCGTCACCTCTGCTGGCTTCATGCTGCTCTATTTACGCTGTCTTTCTCGCGGAGGGAAAGAACACTGGGCGGCCGCGGCGGTAGTACTCGGCGCTCTAGCGTCTGCTCCCTCCTGGGGCGTACGGCCGCAAATGTTCACTTTCACATTTGCGAGCCTGCTGTTGTGGCTGATCGACGGTGGCGAGGATCGGTCCCGATTGCTGCTGTGGATACCACCGTTGTTCCTCCTATGGCTGAATCTTCACGCCGGGTTCGCGTTGGCTCCTGTACTGCTGATCGCCTATGGTACGGGCCTCGTCCTGGAGACAGCGTTCGGCACTACCCCCTGGCAGCAGGCTCGCCCGATCGTGGCTCGAGTGCTGCTGCTTCTGTTGGCATGCGCGGCGCTTGTGCCGCTCAACCCCAGTGGAGCGCAACTCTATCGTTATCCGTTCGATACTCTTCGTTCCGCCGGCATGCGATCTTTTATCGGCGAGTGGGCCTCACCTGACTTCCATGACGGGCTTTATCGTCCCTTGTTATTGGTGTGGCTGTTGCTTCTGATCGCTCTCGCGGGTTCCCGCTCACGGCCAAGGGGGCGGGTGGTCGTGCCTTTGCTGCTGGTTTCTTTCGCCGCCCTCGACGCTGTGCGCCACATCCCTATTTTCGTTTTGTTGGCGATACCCATGATTGTCGCGGCGTTGCCGACGGCTGCTATCACTCCACTATCCGAGAGGTCTATAACGCCTCTTTTCTTACGATTACGTCCACTATTTAATGCTTCCATTGTTATTTTGGTCGGGGTGTTTGCCGTGGTGAAATGGGTTAGCCTGGCCAACAACCAGGCGGCTCGCGAGACAGAGCTATTTCCCCAAAAGGCGGTCGCTCTCCTGCAGAGTGATGGCTTGCGCCTGGACCAAGAGCGGAGGCTTTTCGCCTATTACGACTGGGGAGGCTATGGCATTTGGAAGCTGTACCCCAACTATCGAGTTTTCGTGGATGGACGCGCTGACCTGTATGTTGGCGGGGACGGAGAAGACATTCTCCGGCAGTTTAAGACTGCGGTTCAGCTGAAAACCGGATGGCGGGACGTTCTCGATACCTGGAAGGTGGACATCGTACTGATTCCCCCCTCCTGCGCACTGGCGCAAGCCTTGCTGCTCGATCCCGGCTGGCTTGCGGTATTCAGCGACTCCAAGGCGATTATGCTGGTCCGGAATCCCCCAGCCCTTGAAAATACGGCTGCTTTCCGAACACTGGCCGCCGCAGGGTTACGAAAGTGAAAAAATGTTTCCCAGAGTTATGCCGAATCTGCGAAACTAAAGCGCATACTTGGGAGTGGTCTCAGCACCCTTCCCAGAGGTGTTTTTTATACCTTGAGGTCGAAGGAGTCTAGAATGACATATCTGGCTAAACTCTTGTGGCGCAATGAAGAAGGACAGGACATCGCTGAATACGCGGTGATGCTGGCAGTAATACTGGTAATCGTAATCGGGACTGTCCGTCTCATCGGCGGAAATGCCAATAATGTGTTTTCGCAGGTAGCCAGCTCAGTCCAGTAGGACGATTGGAGACTTGAAGCACTAAGGTTATGCTCGCGAAGGTTAAGGCAGGAATCTAGTCCAGGGTTCTATTGCAAGGAGAGTAATGAACCGAAGCCGTTTATTGATGATCGGAGGCTTGGCGCTGGCGATCGGCCTGTTGGTCGCTTTTACGGTCTACAACCGGCTGCGGACTTTTGCAGGCTCGAGCAGCAATGAGCACGGAGTGCCGGTTGTGGTAGCGGCCGACGATATTCAGGTCGGAACTAAATTGGGTCCCAACGACGTTCGCGTAGTCACTCTGCCGCAATCGACGGTTCCTCCGGGGGCATACTCTGGACCGGCACAGGTTCTGGGCCGCGGCGCAATTCTGCCGTTGAGCACCGGCGAATTTATTCTTCCGAGCAAGCTGGCAGCGTTGAACGCGGGCGCCGGTCTGCCTTCGATGATCCCCCAGGGAATGCGCGCAGTTTCTGTTCGGGTTAATGATGTGGTTTCCGTTGCGGGCTTCGTGCAGCCGGGGACGCGGGTCGATGTGCTGGCTACTGGTAGCGGTACGGGCAGCGACCGTCAGACTACTACCGTGCTCGAGAACGTCGCAGTGATCGCGGTGGGAAAGAGTTTAGACCGCAACGCTTCCGCGGATGCACAAACCGCTCCGGTAATTACACTGCTGGTTTCTCCTGACGATGCGCAGAAGCTGGCACTGGTATCGCAGGAAGGGCGGATCCAGCTATCGTTGCGCAACCCGCTGGATACAAAAAAGGGAGGCATTGGCGCGACCCGGAGCAGTTCAGTGTACGTGGGCGACAAACCACCGGTCACAGCCGAGCCCAAGCCCAAGATGCACAAAGTGATAGAGAAAGCTCCGGTGCGCCCACCGGCGCCTTACACGATCGAAAGAATTTATGGCAACAAACGGGAAGAAAATAAGTTTCCCGATGAAACCAAACCGCAATGATGTGGTGAAGTCTGTAGTCGGGTTGCTTCAGTGCATTTGGTAGCTGAATTTGCTCGTGCGTCTTCGTAGAGGTCCGAATTCATGAAAGCTCTTACATTCGCCGCAGCCATTTTGTTTCTCGCTGCGACAATGATGTTCGCGAGCAGTGCAGGTCCAGACGGCAAGCCGCAGGGCGCGCCGGCAACGGCCCCCGCACAGAACACCGCACCTCCCGCGCAAACAACCGCCGCGACGCCCTCACCCAGCCAGAGCGAGACCACGCCCGGCGCAGTTCCGCTGCGCGTCATGGTTGGCAAGTCGCTCCTGATTAACACCACCGAAAGACTGAAGCGCATTTCGGTGACTGACCCGGCGGTGGCAGATGCGCTGGTCGTCACCCCAACGCAGGTCTTGGTCAATGGACTCGCTCCGGGTGAAGTTTCGCTTTTGATCTGGGACGAATTGGAGCGCTCACGCAGCTTCGATCTTCGGGTGGACGTCGATATCACGGCGGCTTCGGAAGAAATGCATCGCCTTTTTCCGGACGAGCAGATCAACGTGACCCCATCGCGGTCCGCGATTGTCCTCTCCGGTCACGTAACCACCGAAGACGTATCCAAACATGCTGGATTGCTGGCCTCGGCCTATTCGAAGAATGTGGTGAATGTGTTGACGTTCGGTCCGGTAGGGGCGGATGAAGTTCTTCTCGAAGTCAAGTTTGCTGAAGTGGATCGTACGGCTCTAACTCAACTTGGCGCCAATCTGTTCTCCACCGGCTCGGGGAATACCATCGGCACAACGACCACTGGGCAGTTCGGTGGGTTCACCACCAGCGGAATTAACGATACGACCAACGGTAATGGTACCGGGACCACGACAACCATTCCGTCAATATCGAACGTGCTGAACATGTTTTTCTTCAACCCGCAGGTCCATCTGGGTGCGGTGATCCAGGCGTTACAGTCAAGAAATCTTCTTCAGATACTGGCTGAGCCTAACTTGATCGCAGTCAATGGCAAGGAAGCCAGTTTCCTGGCGGGCGGCGAATTTCCTTTTCCCGTCGCCCAGGCAGGCGCCGGTGGAATCGCAACCGTTACGATTCAGTTTCGCGAGTTCGGGGTGCGGTTAAAGTTCACGCCGGTAATTCAGCCCAATGGCAACATTCACCTGCATGTTGTTCCTGAGGTGAGTACGCTGGACTTCGCGGATGCCGTTACTGTCGCCGGAACCACGGTGCCTGCGATCAGTACGCGCAAGGCCGATACGGAGTTCGAACTGCAGGATGGCCAGAGTTTCGTCATCGCCGGTCTGATGGATAATAGAGTGACGGACATTATCAACAAGGTCCCGTGGATAGGCGATATTCCGATTATCGGGAATTTCTTTAAGAGCAAAAGTGCTCAAAAAAGCAATTCGGAGTTGATGGTGTTGTGCACGGTACGGCGGGTATCGCCCAATGTCGCGGCGCCGAAGGTTCCGACGGGCCCTGAGCAGTATCTCGACAAAGACAAGTTTGATACGAACAAGTCACTGCTCAAGAAATAAGCGGCGAGCAAATGTCGTTAGGAAAGATGGTAGCTTCGAAAAGGAGGTGGGGAACATATGCCTGAGTTATCTGTAGCCGTGTTCGCCACCGACAATGACCAACGCGCGGTGCTCCAGGTTTTGGTGGATGGCACGAGCGTCGCCCGCACCGTGTGCAGCGAAGCAACGCTGCCGGTGTCTGCTAATGATCCGGTCGTCCGCAGAACGCAAGGCTTTGCCCCCGACGTAATTATGGTGGACATCGCGAGCGATGGCGTCACCCTGGCGTTGCGGGCGATTGAGTTGCTCCACCAGGGACTTCCCGAAGCTGCTGTATTCGCCATTGGCCCGATGACCCAGCCGCAATTGATTATCAGTGCCATGCGAGCGGGAGTCCGCGAATACATTGAGCGCCCCACCAGCACGACCGATCTGCTGGAAGCTTTCGTCCGCCTGACTGCAACCCGCCGTAAACCAGGACGCGAGAACTCACGCGGCAAAGTATTCACGATCGTGAACGCCAAAGGCGGCAGTGGAGCGACCACCGTTGCCGTGAATCTGGCTCTCGCCTTGCAATCGATTCATCACAGCACGGCTCTGGTGGATCTGGCCCCTCTGGGGCATTGTGCCTTACACCTTAATGTCAAGCCGGCATTTACCATCTCGGACGCCATCACGAATCTGCATCGTCTGGATTCGTCGCTGCTCGACAGTTTCATGACTCGTCACGACCGTGGATTAAAGCTACTGGCTGGCGCAACGACTCCGTCGGCGATTGAGCCTACGGCTTCCGACTTTGCGCGTCTTTTCGACACCATGGTCGGTCAGTTTCATTACATTGTCGTGGACGCTTCCTCCAGACTCGATACCGCTACCCGCTTGGTCAGCAATCTGTCGGAGAAAATTTTGCTCATCGCCCATGCCGATGTCGCTTCCCTCTGGGGTGCCGGGAGAGTCGCTCAATATCTCGGCGAGAGCGGATCGCGCGACCGTTTTTCCCTAGTGCTCAACCGTTATCGCAAAGTGGCTGGCTTTAACGAAGCCGAGACCGAGGCTGCCATCGGTGCGCCGGTGCTTTGGCGGATTCCGAATCAGTACTTCGCAGTCTCGACCGCGATCGATCGCGGCGTTCCCCTAATGCAGCAGGGAAATACCGAAATTGCGCGCTCTATTTCAGGGCTGGCGGAGTACTTAACCAAGGACGATCTGGACGTGAAACGCTCGGCTTGGTCGTTGTTTAAGACGGTGTAGAAATAGCCGTTAGCAGTTAGCTTTTAGCGAAAAGCCAAAAGCTGGTTTTAAATCATGGCCAATCTGCAAGCGTTCGAGCGAAGTGAGTACCAGCAGGTCAAGGCGGACTTGCATCGCAAAATTCTCGATCGCCTCGATCTGGAGAAACTGGGCCGCTCGACCGGAAATTCGGCGCGCGAAGAAGTCCTGATTCTGATCCGCAGTTCGGTGAATAGCGAGGCGGTCCCTCTAAGCTTCGCCGAACGCGAGCAGCTATCGCGGGAGATCCTGGACGAAATTTTTGGGCTGGGGCCGCTAGAACCGCTGCTCAAAGATCCTACTATTTCCGATATTCTCGTTAACCGCTTCGACCGCGTCTATGTGGAACGCTCCGGCAAACTGGAAATTACCGGCTTATCGTTTAAAGATAATCAGCACTTGATGCAGATTATCGACCGCATCGTATCCCGAATCGGGCGGCGGGTCGATGAATCTTCTCCGATGGTGGACGCGCGTTTGCAGGACGGCTCGCGCGTCAACGCGATCATTCCGCCGCTGGCACTCGACGGGGCATGTCTTTCCATTCGCCGTTTTGGACGCGATCCGATCACGGGCCGCAACATGCTCGAGAACAAAACTCTGACCGCGCCCATGCTGGAACTGCTCTCGGCGATGGTCAAGGGCCGTCTGAACCTGCTCATTTCAGGCGGGACCGGCGCCGGTAAGACGACCGTTTTGAATGTCCTTTCCGGCTTTATCCCAAACTCGGAGCGCATCGTAACGATCGAAGACGCGGCTGAATTGCAGCTCAAACAGGAGCATGTGGTCCGCCTCGAAACCCGTCCTCCGAATATCGAAGGGAAAGGGTCAGTCCGGATGCGCCAACTCGTCATCAACAGCCTCCGTATGCGTCCCGATCGTATCGTGGTGGGCGAGGTGCGTGGCGAAGAAGCTTTCGACATGCTCCAAGCCATGAACACCGGTCACGAAGGTTCTCTGACCACGGTCCACGCCAATTCGCCGCGGGATGCGTTATCGCGCGTCGAGAATATGGTTTCCATGGCGAATCTGAACATTCCGGAGCGGGCGATTCGCCATCAGATTGCTAACGCCATCCACGCCGTCGTGCAGGTCGCGCGTCTCTCCGACGGTTCGCGCAAGATACTTACGGTCTCTGAAGTTACTGGGATGGACGACGACATGATCACGCTGCAGGACGTTTTTGTTTTTGAACGTACCGGTACCGACGAGAGCGGGAAGGTTCGAGGCGTTTTTCGTTCGACTGGAGTCCCGTCGTACTTCGCCGACCGTCTTGCCACCTCCGGTTGCCGATTGAGCCCAACCCTGTTCGAATCACGGATGGAGGTCTAACGGATGCCGATCCTTATTGCTCTGCTAGCGTTCATTGCAGTCACGGTCGGAATTTTCGTCGCTGTATCGTTATTCGATGAGCGCAAGTCTCAGGCGCGGGTTCTCCGCGACCGCCTCTCCACGGTTCAAAAACCAGCTGAGCAAGCCGTACCGGAGGTAGCACTTCTCCGTGACGAACTGCTCAGCCGGATACCAGCTTTCGATACCTTGTTGCGCCGCTCTGAGCGCGTCTCAGTTTTGCAGAAAATGCTGGCCCAGGGAAGCGTTGACGTTCGCGCCGGCAACTTCCTGATTTTGTGTGCCGTGTCGGCGGTGGTTCTGGCCGTCATCGCTGTCGTTGCCGGCGGCAATCTTTTGTTTGGATGGGCTGGCATCATCGTCGGTTTTTTTCTTCCTTACGCATATGCCTCGTATATGCGAACCAAACGCTTCGCCCAGTTTGAGGAAAAATTTCCCGAGGCTATCGATACCCTTGCCCGCGCGGTTCGCGCCGGACACGCATTTACCACCGCGCTTGAAATGATCGCCAATGAAGTCTCTGAGCCGGTAGCCGGAGAATTTCGGCAACTCTACGAAGAACAGAAGTTCGGTCTGCCGGTGCGCGATGCCCTCATCAACCTTGCCGACCGCATTCCCCTGGTGGACGTTAAGTTCTTCGTGACAGCGGTGATGCTGCAGCGCGAAACCGGCGGCAATCTGGCCGAGATTCTTGACAACTTGTCTTATGTCATTCGAGAACGATTTAAGATCCTGCGGCAGGTCCGGGTCCACACTGCCCAAGGACGCCTCACCATGGTCTTACTGATGGCGTTGCCGCCTACGATTGTCGTCATCATGACAATTCTTAATCCGGGATTCATTCGTCCGCTGTTCGTCGATCCAATCGGACATGCTTTGATCGTCGGTGGCATCACCTTGCAGACGATGGGCTATTTTTTTATTCGCAGAATTATCAGGATTCAGGTTTGAAAATGAGTTCTCAGTTCCCAGTTCTCGGTTCTGAGTCAAAGCCGATGATCGCCGACTGTGTTGAGAACTCGGAAACTGAGAACCAAGATTTGAGCGGTATCTAATTCATGGTATTAGCACTCTCCATTTTCGTGTTTCTCACTATCGTGGTGATCGTATTCGCCTTTGGCGCGGCTACAGTCGCGCCTTCGTCGGTACTTGGATCACGCTTGCGCGAAATCGGCTGGCAACGTCCCAAGGCCGAAGCCAAACCTGCTATTCGCGAACGGATGAAGCAGGCGCTCGATCCACTGAGCCGCGCCCTGCCGCTCTCGCCCGCCGATGTATCGCAAACCCGGCTCTGGCTGATTCAAGCGGGATATCGCAATGCCCAGCACGTCACCATCTATCGCGGGTTGCGCGTGCTGTTCGCGGTGCTCGGCTTCTTCTCGGTTTTTGTTTTTACCGGATTCAATTCACCCATGCTGCTTTTGGGTGTTACAGCGTTTGGCTTTTTTATTCCGCGATTCCTGCTTAAGAAGAAAATGCAGGCAAGGCAGCGCCTGCTCACCCTGGGTCTTCCCGACGGATTGGATTTGACCGTGATTTGCGTGGAAGCAGGCTTGTCTCTGGACCAGGCCATGATGCGAGTGGGGCAGGATCTGGGCCACTCACATCCGGAACTCAGCGGCGAATTTCATCTTTTTGACCTTGAAACGCGTGCCGGTAAACCGCGTGTCGAAGCCTTACGAAACCTGGCCGAGCGAACTGGAGTCGACGATATCCGCTCGCTGGTCGGAACCCTGATTCAGACCGACCGCTTCGGAACCAGCGTAGCCCAGGCTTTACGCGTTCACTCCGAATCCCTGCGTACCGAACGCCGGCAGCGCGCCGAAGAGCAGGCTGCCAAGACTACTGTTAAAATGATCATTCCCCTCGTCCTGTTCGTGATGCCCTCCCTGATTTTCGTCACCGTCGGGCCGGCTGTGATTCAGCTGATGCACATATTTAAACGGTGAAACCGTAAGGTCATTGAGACATCGCATCGTCGAGAAGTCTCGTCGACGACGCCATGACAAAATCATTCAATGACTCAATAACCGAGGAGTTGTTATGCCCGCGCGCGGGCCCAAGGGATACGCTTTTAATCGCACACGCACCACCTATCTCGCGACCGATCTGGTGATCGCGCGCACCCACTGGTCTCGCTTTCGAGGTCTGATGGCCACCGACTCCTCCCGTTTCACCCGAGGCCAGGGGCTATGGATCAGTCCTTCCCATGGGATCCACACTTTTGCCATGCGTTTTCCGATCGACGCCGTCTATCTTGACCGGGAGCGGATTGTCATTCACATTGAAGAGGGACTTAAGCCGTGGCGTCTGGCTGCGGTTCGCGTCCAGGCCGCGTCGGTGATCGAGGTTCCGACTGGCACCGTCAGCGAGACGTTGACTGCGCTTGGCGACCAGGTGGACATCTTTCTTGAGCATCCAATTACCGAGGCGGCTTGAAACACCGGAACTCACGAAGATCGAGGCAAATGAGCGAAGTTGAAACCATTCCGGAGAGTACGACCCAGACCCAGTGGCCGGAACCTCCGCGCCTGCTGGTGGAATGGTCGTCGCCATGGGAGGAATTCAAGTCTGCATTCCGCCCGGCCTTTACGCGGCCGCCGAAGGCTTTGGCGGGAGAAGCTCCGGTTGGCATGTTTCCCTATCGCGGAATGCTGGGAGGGATGCTGCTTGAGCTTCTGCTTATCATCGCGCTCATTATTCTTCCCACTCGCTATGCGAGCCTTGAAATTCCTTTGCCTCCCACTCTGCCACAACGGGACGTGATCTACTTCTCGGGCGATGAACTGCCGCAAACTCAGGACCGGGGTGGAGCGCAATCCGGCAAGTCAGGACGAGCGGGTGGTCAGCAAGCCCATCATCGGACCCAGGCCATTAAAGTGGCGCGCGGCGACACGGCTCGTGAGCAAGTTGTGGACGCTCCAAAGCTCAAATTGCCACATTCCGACTCTGCCGTCGCGAATCTGCTTGCCTTCAAATCAAACCCGGGACCTCCTCCTTCGGAGGGGTTGAGGTCTGCTCTTGTCGCGCCCGCCCTGCCCGCGACGAGCGTGGTGCCGCCTTCGCCGGAATTAAGTTCATCGGCCAGCCGTACTCCGAACACTCTGGCGACCGACATCGTCGCGCCGGCTCCCAATGTGTCGCGCGACAAAATGCGCGGCAGCAACCAGCTTGCGCCAAACGTTGTTGCACCGGCTCCGCGAGACGCGCCTCGTGATTTGGCCAGCTCGCGCGTGCCGATGAATCAAGCGGTCGATGTGATTGCGCCGCCAGTTTCCGCGCCTCGGCGCGATGCATTGTCGGCACCCAAGTTGTCATTGCCGATGCCAGCGGTGGTGGCACCCCCGCCTTCGCAGGTGGCTCGCGACCTCAACAGCTGGGGAGGCTCCACTAGCGGCGACCTGCGCCAAAATCCCGTCCCTCCGCCACCAAGCGCGTCAGGCGGAGGGTCGCTCTCAAGGTCTGGGGTTGGCACGCTGACGAATCAAGTAGTGCCGCCTCCGGCGAGCCTCGACGGACACGGCTCCCGGAACGGCAATGGTGGCCGCTCAGGTCAGGCAGGCTCGGTCTTAGGCCAGGCTGACGTCGTACCGCCTCCTCCAGGCCTTGGCGGCGGTACATCGCCCTCTGGAAATGGACGCGGCAACAAGGGAGCCGGAGCCGGCAGCCCCCTCGACTTGGGATCCTCAGTGGCCCCTCCAAGTAATGCTGGGAACGCTGCCGGAAACGGCGTCGTCGTTTCCAGCCAACCTGGGACAAAAGTTGGGCTGCCCAACTCGACCGGTGCCGGAGCGATCGCTATGTCGCCCAGCGGCACAGCCAAAACCGGGCTCGGCGGTAGCGGCGGCGGGGCAGGCATCGGCAAAGGAAATGGCCCTGGCAGCGGGTTGCAGGGGGAAGGCTCAGGGGCGGGCAGAGAGGGTGCTGGACGCGGCTCCGATCCAAACGCACATTCAGGAATTTCGCCCTATCCTGGATCGGGCGGCACCGGAGTTAACTCCAGCGGGACACCGCCAATGCCAGGCGTATCCGTTGAGGGCGGGACAACCACGATCAATCTCCCGAGTTTCGGGGATCCCGGCGGCAACGCCCCATCGACTGGACCGGGCCATTCTTCCACCAACGCCCACAAAGGATCGGGAATTACGATTGAAGCTACTCCGCGCTCTGGTGGCGTTTTCAGAGCCTACGGCGTGCTTAAAGGCGATCGCAATTATTCGATTTACATCGAGACATCGCTAGGCACCGCCGTGATGCAGTATGCAGATGCTGCTTCGGCAGCGCATCCATCTTTGGAAAACCTCAGCGCCCCGGAGCCCATGCGCAAGGATCTGCCCGACAACATTCGCTCGACGCACGTAGTATTCGCCTGCATTATCGACCGTTCAGGAGAGTTGAAGGATTTGAAAGTTTTAGAACCCGGTGCCCCCGAAGCTACCTCAAAGATTCTGGGGGCTTTGCACAACTGGAAATTCCGTCCGGCATTTCGCGGAGGCGAACCGGTGGAAGTGAACGCGATCCTGGGGTTTGGGGTGGATACGCGGTAAGACACAATACAGGCGTCATCCTCGATGCCACAGGTGCCCGTTGTTTGCAGACTCAATATCCTTTTCGCTTATCCACCACCGCCAGCAGCGGCTCTCTATCAAGATAGCGCCGCAGATTCTCCGAAAACAGAGCGTAATGCCGTTCCCATAACTTGTCAGTCAGAGCAGCGGTGTGAGGAGTAATCAGTAGATTGGGCAGATCCCACAGCGGCGAGTCGGCGGCCAGCGGCTCTTTCGGGAACACATCGAGCGCAGCGCCGCCAATCTTCTTTTCACGCAGCGCAGCAATCAGCGCCGCCTCATCCACCAGCGATCCGCGACCTACGTTGATCAGGCAGGCATCGGGCTTCATGAGCGCCAGGCGTTCGGCGTTCGCGACTGCTTTCGTTCTTTCCGTGACCGGCGCTGCGAGCACGACGTAATCCGCTTGCCGGAAGACCTCGTCGATCTGTACTGGTCCGAACACGGCGTCTGCGCCTTCACTTCCCTTCTCTGCATGCTCGCGGACCGCGATCACCCTCATGCCCAGGGCCTTCGCACTCTTCGTTACTGCGCGTCCGATATTGCCGAGTCCGACCATTCCTAGTGTTGTGCCGGCTACTTCCCTTATGCGAGGCAGGTCGTTCCACAGAATCTGTTGTCCCCAAACGTGCTTAACCTGCAGGCGGGCCGCGTCCGGGATTTTCTTCGCCAGGGCAAAGATGATCGCGAGGACATGCTCGGCCACGACTCGACCATGAATCTCGCGTGCGTTGGTGACCACAATCTCGCTGTTGACGATCTCAGGAAACATCAACTGATCGACAGCGGCGGCGGGAGAGTGAATCCAACGCAGTTTTTTGGCCGAAGCGATTTGTTCCGGACGGATTGACCACGCGACGACAATTTCAGCATCGACTATTTCTTCATCCACGCGTTTGTAATCGGGAAGATGAACGACTTCAATTTGCGGAAAAGCGGCGTGCAACCGTTCACGAAGCCATGTCGGCGCGTTCCATTGATCGAATGGGTGATGGACGCTAATGAGAAGTTTCATGGGCGGCGAAAAATCCTTACCACAGGGAGCACAGAGGAGCACAGGGACAACACATCTTTAACTTCGCTTCACGCGGAGATCGGCTCCCGTCATTTCTTTAGGCTCGGTGATCCCGAGCATCCCGAGCATCGTCGGTGAAATATCCCGCAGGGAGCCGTCTGGCCTGAGCGTGTACTGTTTCGCGTCCTCCGCGATCACAATAAACGGCACCGGATTCGTAGTATGAGCGGTGTGTGGACCACCGCTGACGGGGTCAATCATCAGTTCCGCGTTGCCGTGATCAGCGGTGATCAGCATTGCACCGCCGCGGGCGCGAACGGCTTTTTCGATCTCTCCCAGGCAAGCATCGACGGTCTCGACCGCCTTTATTGTCGGTTCGAGTTTGCCTGAGTGCCCAACCATATCGGCATTCGCGAAGTTGACGATGACTACGTCAAATGCGCTGTCATTCGCGGCTTTCACGACGGCCTCGGCAATGCCTGCGGCGCTCATCTCCGGCTTCAGATCGTAGGTCGCGACTTTCGGCGACTGCACCATCACCCGGTCTTCTCCGGGGAAGGGCGTCTCCACGCCGCCGTTAAAGAAATACGTTACGTGCGCGTATTTTTCAGTCTCAGCCACACGCAGGTTACGCATGTTCAGTCCGCCCATGACATTCGCCAGGATATTTGCCATCGACTCCGGAGGGATCACCACCGGCAATTTGAAGTTCTTGTCGTACTGTGTCATGCAAACGTACTTGAGATTCTTGGGCACGCCGTTGCGTGGGATCGCGGCGTCAAGGTCGTCTGCTCCCGGTAAATCGCTCCCACCTTTGTCGTTAAGTCCGCTGTTGCGGCATAGAGCGCGCGTGATCTCGCGCACCCGATCGGCACGAAAGTTAAAGCAGATACAGGAATCGTCGTCGCCGATGGTCGTGAGTGGCTTGCCGGCAGCATCCGTGCAGACGAAAGGCACTACGAACTCGTCAGTCACATCTTTGTTGTAGGAATCTTTCATCCCCTTCACAGCGTCGGTATAGGTCCCGCCCTCAGCCTTGCCTTCGACCATCGCGCTGTAGGCTTTGGCAATGCGATCCCATCGGCGGTCGCGGTCCATGGCATAGTAGCGGCCGCTGACAGTCGCGATTTTCCCCGAGTTATACTCACACATCTTTTGCTGCAACTTTTCGAGATATCCGGCGCCGTTGGTAGGAAGCGTGTCGCGTCCGTCCATGAAGGCGTGTACGAAGACCCGATCGACTCCCTGCTGCTTGGCCATCTTCAAAAGCGCGTACAGGTGCTCCTGACGCGAATGCACGCCACCATCCGATACAAGTCCAAACAGGTGCAACTTGCGTCCGCTGGCCGAGGCATTCTTCATCGCTGCGACGAGGACAGGATGCGAGAAAAATTCTCCGTTCTGAATCATCAAGTCGATGCGCGTAATATCCATGTGGACAATGCGGCCCGCGCCCATATTGAGATGTCCAACTTCGCTATTTCCCATCTGCCCTTCGGGCAGTCCAACAAACGGGCCGCTGGTATGGATCAACGTATTGGGATATTCGCGCAGCATGCGGTCATACGTCGGCTTGCGCGCGAGCGCGATGGCGTTGGCCTTGGTTTCGGCGCGGTATCCCCAGCCGTCGAGGATGACGAGGACGAGAGGTTTAGGACGGGACATAGAATCGGCTCTTGGCTCCTGGCTATTGGCGCTCAGCTTTCGGCGAATAGACTGAATCGCCTCCGCTGGACGCACATCTCATACTATTGCAGAAACCATCACGGAGGGTAAGACATGCCTGTCAATGAACTCCTATTGAGCGAATTCGACGAAGAAATCAAGAAGACACGCACCATGCTGGAACGGGTTCCGGAAGACAAGAAGGATTTTGCACCGCACGCGAAATCAATGCCACTGAATAAGCTCGCTCCTCATGTGGCACAGTTGGCTGGTTTCGGGCTTGTGATCCTCACCACTCCTGAACTCGATTTCGGAAAAACCAAGATGCCCTCAGTCTCGTTTGAGTCCGCCGCCCAGTTGGTCAAGACTTTTGACGAAGGCGCAGCCCAGGCCCGCACCGCTCTCAAGAACACTCCTGATGAAGCCTGGACCCAGCCCTGGAAGCTAAGTTTCGGAGACAAGCCCATCTTCAGCGGCACACGTTTTCTAGCCTACCGGCAAATGTTCCTCAATCACCTGGTACACCACCGCGCACAACTCGGAGTCTACCTGCGAATGAATGAGGCGCCGGTACCGGCGACCTATGGGCCCTCGGCGGACGACCGGATGGGGTTTTAGTTTTGATTCGCTACCAGATCACTTCAACCGGGTAGCGCGAGAACCAGGGATCAGCGGTGACGATCGGCCATCCCTCTTCAACACTCTGCGCTATGAGCAAACGATCGAACGGATCGCGATGATAGGGTTCCAGGCTCTCGACCCGGAGCACGTGCTGAAGTGTGACGGGCAGGATTTGAATACCATTGAAGGACAGTCTTGAGACGATGTAGGACCCCGAGGGTTTTGGGAAATCAAGTTTCCCCAATTGGACTTTCGTCACGATCTCCCAAACGCTGGCCACGCTGAGCCAAGGCTCAGCCGACAAAATGAGCGACCGCACTTTTAGCGGGATCTTCGACTCATCTGTTATTCCCCATAGGAACGTATGAGTATCGAGGAGAATTTTCACTTCCAGAAGAGATCCTCAATCTCTTTTGGAAGCGGATCGTTAAAGTCGTCAGGAACGACGAATTCCCCCTTGGCGCTGCCGAATTGAAACTTTGGCCGCGCTTCCGCCAATGCGACCAATTTGGCCACGGGTTTTCCGGCCTTGGCGATTATGACCTCTTCTCCCATAGCAACCTTTTCCAGCAAACGCGAGAGGTGAGTCTTGGCTTCGTGAATATTGACTTCCATGGCATTATTATAGCTTAGTCATGAACTTAGTCAAATACAGCACATTGTCAAATTGGGGCCAAACTCAGCCACAAAATCCCGAACCGTGCGGAGATCGGGCTCATTCGTCGGCTCTTTAACGAAAAGAATATCAACGAAATAGTCCAAAATCGAACTGTGTGAAAGGTCACCAAAAGCTTCCAGTTCAGAAATCGTGTCATCGGGAGAAATCAGCTCCGCCGGCAGTCTCGTCGCGTTGGCGACCTCGGCTCGTACCTTAGCTACCTCATCCCTCTTCCAAGAGATTTGTCCTAGCGATGCGAAAAACTCGTCATCTCCTATTCTTTCGCGGCCGAGCTTCCACTTTGCCAATTTCGACGTCTAACAACGGTCTCCGAAATGCAGATGGCAGGTACGGCGGCAATACCTAGGACAAGTATGACGTCGATGAGTAGCGTGTAGACCGCGCCTGCCATAGATCCCGTTACTAGGTTCAGACCTTGTAATTCAGCGCCTTCACTCCCAAAAACCGTGCCGCTCCACCCAACTCCTCTTCAATCCGCAGTAACTGGTTATACTTGGCGATGCGATCCGTGCGCGAGGCTGATCCCGTCTTGATCTGTCCTGCTCCGGTGGCTACCGCGAGATCAGCAATGAATGTGTCTTCGCTTTCGCCGGAGCGATGCGAAATTACGGACGTGTATCCGTTGCGGCGTGCGAGGTCGATCGAGTCGAGGGTTTCGCTGACCGTTCCAATCTGATTGACTTTGATCAGGATCGAATTGCCAACGTGTTTGTCAATTCCCTCTTGCAGTCGCTTCACGTTGGTGACGAACAAGTCATCGCCCACCAGCTGGATTTTATCGCCCAGTTCTTTGGTCAGCATTGCCCAGCCATTCCAGTCGTCTTCGGCGAGTCCGTCTTCGAGTGACACGATCGGATAATCGTTCACCCATTTTGCCCAGTAGCGAACCATGTCTTCCGAATCTTTCGATGACTTGTCGGATTTCTTGAAGACGTACTTTCCATCCTTGTAAAACTCGCTGGCCGCGGGATCAAGCGCAATCGCGATCTCTTCTCCCGGTTTGTATCCGGCCTGAGTAATTGCCTCTAGAACGACTTCGATGCCCTCCACGTTCGACTTCACCGATGGAGCGAATCCGCCCTCGTCACCGACGGCTGTGTTGTATCCGCGCTTCTTCAGCACGCCTTTGAGGGTGTGGAAAACCTCCACGCCCCAGCGCAGCGCTTCTGAAAACGACGGCGCTCCAACTGGCATCACCATGAACTCCTGGAAATCGACGTTGTTGTCAGCATGCGCACCGCCGTTGAGGATGTTCATCATCGGCAGCGGCAAGACGTTCGCCGCCGCGCCGCCGAGGTAGCGATAAAGCGGCAGATCGCAGGCGTTAGCGGAGGCCCGCGCCGCTGCCATTGACACGGCGAGAATCGCGTTCGCTCCCAGGCGACTCTTGTTGGGCGTGCCATCCAACTCGATCAATCTGGCGTCGAGCGTGCGCTGGTCGGCGGCATCTACGCCGGCGAGATCTCCGGCAATCTCGCCATTGACGTTCGCAACTGCCTGAAGAACGCCCTTGCCGAGGTATACGGTCATGTCGCCGTCACGCAATTCGACAGCCTCATGCTCTCCGGTGGATGCGCCACTCGGCACAATGGCCCGCGCACTGGTGCCGCCATCAAGAAATACTTCAGCTTCAACAGTCGGATTGCCGCGTGAGTCCAGCACCTGGCGTCCGCGGATGTCGGCAATACTGGTAAGAGGCATCAGTGTATCCTTTTATTTGCTCGTCTTTATTTACTCGTCTGATCGACTTGCAAACTTAGCTTCCTAACGATTTGAGAAGTCAAATTATATCGGACGTGGAAGCTCCCGGTTAGTGTCCGATTGGACCTGCCCCAATCGAGTGTCGCACCACCACCCCGAACCCTATCCGTTATTGTTCGTGCCTATCGCCTCGCATAGAGTCGAACTCAAGGTGAAGAACCGCACAGAGACTCTCGAGATCGGTTCACGAGCCCCGGATTTTTCTCTGGGCGCAGCCAATCGTGAAGGCATATTCACGCTCGGTGGTCTGCTGGCCGAAGGCACGCTGGTCATCGAATTTCTGCGCGGCACCTGGTGACCAAACTGCGTGAAGCGCATGGCTCAGTTCGAGTCCCAGAGGTCAGAAATTGAAGCACGTGGAGCGCAGTTGGCGTTTATTGCGGCTCAAAAACGGGACGGCGTATGGAAGCCCGAAAACTTCCTGGAGAAGCATCCTATCGCGAGCATTTTTCTGCTCGATGAGGATCGCACGGTGACCAAAGCTTACGGAATCCATCACGCGTTCGGCCACGATGCAATTAACATCGCACACCCAGCCACGCTGATCATCGATCGCAGTGGCGAGGTTCGCTATATCTATCGCGGCTCGAATCAACTTGATCGCGCTCCGCTGAATGAGGTGATTGGGGCTTTGCAGAAACTTTAGAAAGAAATGCGAACTTGAAATTTGGAGGCAACATGAAAAGAACACTGGTATTGACGTCGCTCATCCTGATCGCAGCGTTTGCCGGGGCGCAAACCGCTCTCCCTACCGGCACCGCCGTGAAGATGAAACTTGAAACTACGCTCGCAACCTTCAGTTCCAAGGCCGGCGATCCATTTTCGGCAAGAGTCACCGAGCCGGTCGTGATCGGCGGCAAGACCGTGATACCAATCGGCGCCACCGTGGAGGGTCGCGTCACACAGACGAACGAACCCCGCCGGATCGCGGGAAAGCCCACCATCGCGATCTTTCCGGAGAACGTGGTGCTTCCTAATGGCGACAAAGTCATCCTGAATGCTTCCCTGGTTGACACCAATATCGGCCGCAGGACCGATGTCAATACGGAAGGCCAGTTCAAAGGCGATGGGTACGACAACAGGGACCTCACCGAAATTGGTATTGGGACCGGCGGAGGAATGCTCATCGGCGGACTTGCTGGCGGCGGCAAAGGCTTCTTAATTGGCGGAGCGGTCGGCGCCACGGTAACGGTCGCGCACTGGCTCGGCAAACATCGTTCCGCGATGCTACCGGCGGGGACGGAGATGGTGATGGAATTGAACCGTCCCATGATGATGACTACGAGTGAAGCGAGCAGCGGTCAGTAAGGCGGATGGCATAGTGCGTCTTTAATAGGACAAATACACGGCCCAAGCTGAGCTTGGGCCGTGCATTCAACAACAAGCAAGTTATTTGACAGCCCTTCCCTTTTACAACCTTCGCTGTATTGGCCGCACTATTTCAGGACCGCGAGCAGCGTCTCCTGCGCGGGTTCGACCTTCGCGGCGCGGAGTTCAGCTTCTACTTTGCTTTCCGGCAAGCGATAGGTGATCTGGCTGCCACGAAGCTGGATACCCGACAGGAAGTAACGGTCTCCGTAGCGATTGAACACCAAGGCATAGCCTGAGGCGGTTTGCTTACCTTCAGTCTGAGAGAACATCGAGACCAGGCTCACCTTGGCCTCGGTGTTGCGGATTGCGAGAGTCCGGCCATCCACGGTGATCGCCCGCACTTCGCATTCGCCCGCAGGAACGATCTTGTTGGCAACCGTGAATTGAAATGGCACCTCAGCGACGATCGTGGTGCTGGTCATCAGTTGCGCAACAGCCATACCCGACAATGCCACCATCATTACAACAACCAAGCAAGTTACTCGCTTCATAATGTTGCCTCCGAGAGCTAATCAGCTCAGCGGGGAAGTGATGCCATCTTGCTCTAACACCGGGAAAAGGTCCATGGAGCGAATCTGAAGCGATCTGAATTGATATGAAGAGATACTGCTTGCGGAGAATTGGTGATAAAGGAGGCTCCAATTATTGATGCGGAACGACTTCTAGCCGCCGACTGCGAGCAGATCTTCTTCTGCGAGCAATTCCAGTTCCACCCATCCGCCGACTGGCAAGGCGTCTACTGGCAACTGGTTCTGCCACAGACTGAAACGCAATCGGAGGCGCGTGGAGGGCAGATCGGAACTTTCCCTGCCCTGCACCTGTCCCGGTCCTTGTCCCCGCACCTTATCGATATCAAGGGGAACCGCGAGCAGCCATGCAAGCGGCAGGCGAAACTCAAAATTCCGAACTAACGCGATTCGGGCTTCGTCGCTCGAGTTCGTCGAATCCGCGGACTTGCCTTCCCCTTCCGTCACTTGCCACGACTGTATGCGCCCGCCATCCACTGCGGCACTTAAGCGTAGTTCTCGACGCGGGGTAGCGGCATGATTGGCCCACGACTCCAGATTCACCACCAGTTCAAATGCGTCTTCTGGAACTTTGCCGGTGAAATCCAATCGGCCGTACACATATTGTCCGTCGATGCCGGCAAAGACTTCATCCAGCAGAAACTGTTTACCGTGCATCGCCCCCGAACGTTGATCGGCCGTGTAACAGGCGGCCCCCATCCACTCGAAGTAGCGCACCTTGTCGCCTGTAATCTTCGGATGGATGTAAGCGGTCTGCGGCGTAAATAAAGGCCGTGCCGCTTCTCCAGTGATGGGCTGCGAAAGATAATCGGGCGGGGTTCCGCCCAATGCCTGATAAACATTCGACAGGTGCTTGCGATAGAGTTCGTCGAAGTCGCGATCGTTTGCCGAATGGTGCTCGGGCCCGTACCACCAGTTCCAGTCGCTACCCTCAGAGATCATGATCTCTTCAAACGCCAGCTGGCGCTGTTTCTCAGTCGCGCTCGGCGCCGCCTGCGCATAGAAATTTCGCGCGTGATACAGGTAGTCCCATGCCTTATTGTCTTCCGGAGCTCCAATCCACACATTGAAGTTGGCGTTGATCCACGACCCCGGCGTAATCGATTTCAGATGACTGAAGTCTTGGTGGCGGGCAATTGCTTCCGTCACTGTCACCGCCTCAATCGCCGGATCATTTTGCAAAGCATCGTAGAATCTCCGCAAGAATTCTCGCCCCGACTGCGGGTAATATTCCCAGGCGTTCTCGCCATCCAGAATGATTGGTACCATGGCATCTTGTCCGCTGGCCAGAACGGGCTTCGCCGATTCTTTGATTTTGTGGACAAGATTGTTGGCAGCATCCTGCGGCGGCATTCCTGAATATACAAATCCGATCAGGTCGGAAAGCGTGTGATCTCGGAAGAGGAGATTCATTCGCGTGTCGTTATTTTCGTAGCGATAAATCGTGTAGAGGCGATGCGCCCCATCCGAGTTCAGATGGCCATGACCGTCGCGAGAGAAGTTTATTCCCAGAGTTCGCCCCAGAACGCCCTCGTCGGTCGCCATCCACTGGACGCCAAGCTTCCGCGCTATCGTCAATACCTCTTCGGAAACGCTACCCTCCGAAGGCCATACGCCTTGGGGCCTGAGACCGAACACTTCTTCGTGCAGATCCAGTCCACGCTTCAATTGCTCGCGCGCATCTTCAGGGTGGCGGTAGCGATTCTGGGGTAACGGCAGCCCCGGTGAAGACACCGCGCCTGCGTTGGTATCGCACACCAGCGGCAGAATGGGATGATAAAAAGCTGAGGTGGAAAGTTCGATCAGTCCTTTCTTCGCCGCCTCCGCATGAACCGGCAAAACCCGGCCCAGCAGCTCACGCTCCCGCGCGACTACAAAGCGCTGGTCCTCAACCGTATAGCTCCGGCCTTTGCGGATCAGTTCCGCGACTTCTTTCTCCGCCAGAAAGTATTCGTCAAACCATCCAATCTGCGAGAGCACCTGCAAGTCGGTGAAGTCCTGCGTCTCAAAATATTTCTCCGCTCGCTCAGGCGAGTCTCCCGCTGCGTGAAATTTCTCAAACAACTCGCGGTATCGCGGATAACGGCCGATGACATTCACCGGATTCGCCTGAAACAAATATTGCAATGCAAATCGCCGCTCCTGCTCCGTCAGGTCCTTCGCTGGCTTGCTTGCGACTCGCAGAAAAGGATCCTGCGCGTCTCCGGAAACATAATCCTGAATCTGCGTGATGAGTGAAGGCACCAGATTGAACGTCTGATGCACCTGCGGGAATTCTTCCAGCAACTTCACCATCCCGTAGTAGTCCTTCAAGGCATGGAGGCGCGTCCAAGGCAGACGATATTCACCGGTCACCAGGTCCTTGTAGAAAGGCTGGTGCTGGTGCCACAGAACAACAACTCTCAGTTGGGCCATGAGTTCTGGTTCCGTTTAGAAGGTTCGTGATTTTTCAGTTTAACCCACATTTACTGCTTGAAAATCCGCATGCGCGTGACGATAGTTTCCATTCTTGAGGCTGGTTGCGGAAGTCTCGCAGGATCAATGACTCGCTATAATGCTGAAGCAATGCCAATGGAGCAATACTTAATGAAGCAGGCTTTCGACTGTCTATCAATCAGTGCCATCGTGACATTCCTGTTCGGGATAGCTCTGGCGGGCAGCGCGAACGCTTCCGACCGCGTGCAAATCTCCAATGGCGTTGTTGAAGGAGTTGTCGTCCAAAGCACCGGAGTGCGGATTTTTAAAGGGATCCCCTTCGCACAACCGCCTGTCGGCGATTTGCGATGGAAGCCGCCCCAGCCAGTTAAAAACTGGGAGGGCGTACGTTCGGCATTTGAGTTCGGCCCACGCTGCATGCAACATCCCGTGTACGACGACATGATTTTCAGGGACGGCATGAGCGAAGACTGTCTCTACCTCAATGTCTGGACACCCTATCGCACCATGGGCGTTAGTTCTGTGAAGAAGCTGTTGCCGGTGCTGGTCTACATTTACGGTGGCGGATTCGTGGCCGGGAGCAGTTCAGAGCCGCGCTACGACGGTGAAGCCCTGGCCGCAAGAGGGATCGTCTTTGTTTCCATGAACTATCGTCTGGGCGTGTTTGGATTCCTCGCTCATCCCGAGCTCACGAAAGAATCGCCCAATCACGCCTCGGGCGATTACGGATTGCTGGACCAGAACGCAGCTTTTCAATGGGTGCAACAGAACATCGCGGCTTTTGGAGGCGATCCGAAACGCGTGACCATCGGCGGAGAATCGGTCGGTTCGATCTCGGTCAGCGCGCACATGGTGTCGCCGCTCTCAAAAGACTTGATCCACGGCGCTATCGGAGAAAGTGGTTCCATCCTCGGATCGCATTCTGCGGTTCCGCTTGCCGAGGGAGAAAAGCAAGGGCTCGAATTCGCCGCCAGTGTTGGGGCGACTTCTTTGGCAGCGCTGCGCGCCATGACGTCCGAGAAACTTCTCGAAGCAACCAGCAAAACCGACGACGAACAATTCTCCATCACGGTTGACGGATATTTCCTGCCCGAATCACCCTGGTCCCTTTTCGGTGCAGGCAAGCAAGCGCACATTCCGTTGCTAGTGGGATGGAACTCCGCCGAGGATTCATGGAAGGCGTTGCTTTGGTCAGATGAGCCCACTCCCGAGAACTTTGGCAAAGCTGTGAAGAAACTTTACGGCGACCGCGCCGATGAGGCTTTGAAGCTATATCAGGCCTCCACGCGGGACGAAGTTGTCGCGTCGGCTACGGATCTGGCCAGCGATCGATACATGGGATATAGCACGTGGAAGTGGTCGGACGCGCAAATCCAGACCGGCGGCAGCGCCCTGTATCGGTATCTCTACGCGCGTGGCCGGCCAGCGGTGAATGCTGCGATAGGAAAGACGGCTGACCCAAAACCTTCCCCGGTCCCGCCGACCCAGGGAGCGGTGCATTCCACGGAAATCGAATATGCACTGGGAAATCTCGCGACCAACAAAGTCTATGAGTGGACTCCCGAAGACTACAAGCTCTCCGATCTCATGCAGGAATATTTCGCGAACTTTGTGAAATACGGAGACCCGAACGAAAAAGGTTTGCCGAAGTGGCCGGCAAATAAAAAAGGCAGTTCGGTTCTGGTCATGCGGTTAGATGTGGAATCACGCGCTGAACCGGAAAAGCACCGGGATCGTTATCTGTTCCTGGACAGTCTTAAGTGAACACGGTAATAGAGCCAAATACAGCCAATCGGTTCCCATGAAAATCGTTCGCCTGCTGATCATTCTGATTCCGTTTTCCGCTTTGGCCCAGACCGTCCACAATGCGGATCTCGTCCCTGCCGCACACAAAGCTCTGGCGGTAGTGTCCGGGCAATTGCGGGTGCATGGCCTCAATGGTCCCGTTGATGTCTTGCGCGATCGCTGGGGAGTGGCCCACATCTACGCGCAGAACCAGCACGATCTGTTCTTTGCCCAGGGAGTAGTCGCGGCCCAGGATCGCCTCTTCCAAATGGAACTTTGGAAACGCGCCGGCCAAGGACGGCTCGCCGAAATCCTCGGCCCGTCTGCGCTCGCCCGCGATATAAATGCACGCGCCCTGCGCTATCGCGGCGACATGAAGGCGGAATACGAAAGCTACTCGCCCGATACACAAGCTATTCTGACGGCGTTCACCGATGGCATTAATTCTTATATCGCGAGCCTTACCGCTACGGGTGGCTCAGGACTGCCTGTCGAATTTCAACTTGCAGGATTTTCGCCCGATGCCTGGCATCCCGAAGACTGTCTAAATCGCATGGCCGCGTTTTCAATGACTGGCAATGCTTTCAGCGAACTGGAGCACGCTCGGGCTCTTGCCGAGCTTGGCCAGATAAAAACCGCCAAGCTGTTTGACTTTGATCCCGCGGTCGCGCTCGATCCCGCTCCCAATCTCGATCTCGCCGGCCTCTCTCCTGAGCTGTTGAAGAACCTTGTTGGCAGCGATCACCGGATCGAGTTCCCCGCTCATCCCCTCGAAGGCAGCAACAACTGGACCATCTCCGGCGCGCTCACCGCCAGCGGCAAACCGCTGCTGGCGAATGATCCCCACCGCGTCATCGCTTTGCCATCATTGCGCTACATGGTTCATCTGGTCGCGCCCGGATGGGACGTCATCGGCGCTGGCGAACCCGGCCTGCCCGGCGTAGCCCTCGGCCACAATGAACACATCGCCTGGGGATTCACAATCTTCGGCCTCGACCAGCAGGACCTCTACGTCGAGGAACTGAATCCCGCCAACGCTCTGGAATATAAGACGGCGGATGGATGGAAAAAGATGGAAGTGCGGCGAGAGGTATTCCTGGTCAAAGGCTCCGCGCCTTCAGAAGTTGACTTGAAATTCACGGGCCACGGTCCCCTGCTCTGGAGCGACGGCAAACGGGCTCTCGCCTTGCGCTGGGTGGGAAGCGAGCCTGGAACGGCCGGCTACCTGGCATCGCTCGCCATTGACCGCGCGGAGAATTGGGATCAGTTCGAATCGGCTGTGGCGCGGTGGAAGGTTCCATCCGAAAATATTGTCTATGCCGATAATACGGGCAACATCGGCGAGCATTCCGTCGGCCTCGCCCCCATACGCAACTGGACTGGCCTTCTCCCCGTCCCCGGAAACGGCAATTACAATTGGTCAGGCTTTGCGCCCACTTCAGAGCTGCCGCATTTTTTCAATCCGCAAGCAGGCTTCGTGGCCACTGCAAATCATAAGATGATTCCGGATCACTATCCCTACAATGTCGGTTTCGAATGGACTCCGCCGTACCGTTTCAATCGCATTCGTTCCGTGATCGAGAGTGCCAAGCAGGATCACCATAAGCTGACCGTTCCCTACATGGGGGCGCTGCAAGCCGATGTCTTGTCGCTCCCCGCGTTGGAGTTGCAAGCGCTCGTGCGCTCGACACCGCTGAAAGATGACCCTGGATTAGCGGGCTTTTTACTATGGGATGGACAACTCGCACGTGAATCGTCCGAAGCAGCGCTGTATGAATTCTGGTTTCAACAAATTTGCCACGCTCTCGGAGAACGCTTCTCCAAAGAACATGGCTCCCGTTACGACGACTTGTCGCCCGATACTGTCATGCTTATTCTCACTCATCCGGACAAAACGCTTTTTGCCCAGGGCGACACTCCTATTAATGACCGCAATCAGCTTCTGGCAGACACGCTGCACTCCGCGCGCCAGGAACTCAATAAGTTGTTCGGCTCTGACACCGCGCAGTGGTCGTGGGGGAAGTTGCATACCATTCATTTCCGCCATGCACTCGACCAACAACCAGATGCAAAAGGTTTATTTGACCTTGGCCCTCTGTCCCGGCCGGGGGATGAATACACAGTGAACGCCACTGGCGTTGATGGCGATTCATGGGACCAGGTTTCGGGCGCAAGCTATCGCGAAATTCTCGATACCAGCGACTGGGACCAATCGGTCGCCATCAATACTCCAGGCCAAAGCGGACAGCCGGGAAGCCCACATTACTCCGACCTGATGTCGCTGTGGGACGCCGGCCGCTATTTTCCGCTAGTCTATTCCCGCAAGGCTGTGGAGGCTCAAACTACAGACCGGTTGCGGCTTGAACCATAGAGTTGCACATAGACTTGAAACACAGAAATGTATTCGAAAATCAATACCATTTTCTTCGACGTCGGCAACACGCTGTTGTTCCCCAACCGCGAGCGTATTCATGCGCCTCTTGCCGAACGCGGCTACAAGCCTGATGCCGAACAGCTGCGCGATCTGGAATGTCGCACCAAGAATCAATTCGATGGAATGATGACCACGAACGGCAGCACCGACCACAGTTTCTGGTGGATGTTCTACACCCAGCTGTTGTCCGAGATCGGGTTTGAAGACGACCCCATCCGCGACCAACTAGTCGCAAGCATACGAAATTCCGGCAACTGGGATCGAATCCCCGCTGGTACCGCCGAACAACTAAATGAAATTGGCAAGAAGTACCAGATCGCGGTCATCTCGAATGCGGATGGCAAAATTGAAGTCGTGCTGCGGCGCTGTGGGATTGCCGATTGTTTTCGGACGATTACCGACTCCGGGCTCGTAGGCTACGAGAAACCGCACCCGGAAATTTTTCGGCAGGCGTTAAAAACAATGCATGCCGCACCGGAAACGAGCCTCTATGTCGGCGATGTTTATTCCATAGATTATCTTGGCGCCACCGGCGCAGGCATGAAGGCAATATTGATGGATGTTCCCGGCGCCTATCGCGACAAGGGAGTGCCGCGAGTGGAATCGTTAGCGGAGTTGCAGAAAGTTCTGCACGAAACTTGAACTCCCGTAGAGACGCGGCTTGCCGCGTCTCCCACCTCTACCCTACCTCAATCACCTGATGATCGTGGCAATCCGGATTTATTGACCCATAGAGCTTCGCCAGAAGTTCCGTTCCATAACGTGCCACGAAACTAACTCCCGCAATCTCGCGTTCCTGAAGCGCCTTATTTGGAAACAGCGCGTGGCTCAAGGCGTCCGCATGCCGCGCGATAACCTCGTTGCGCAGCAGTTCCGCTCGCGATCCCCGGCCATGGAGCTGGTTGATCTGGGACAACATTTTCGTGCGGGCATGGTCTGCGGCCTCGATGAGGGTTGAATCCAGTTTGCCGATCGACTCGCGAACTGCCGACATCGACTTCTCCACACTCGCATAAGCCTCTGAAAATCGCGCCTGCAGGTCGGATGATAAAGAACGCGCCGCAATCGCTTCCTGAACTTTTTCGGGACCCTGAAACACCTCGGGCAGCCCTAACTCGTAGCGGGTCAGAATTCGCTCAGGCTTGGTTTCGAGCAGTGTCGCCGAAAATCTCGGTAGGATTGGCGTGACTCGCCCCAGCAGCTTTTCGTAGATCACTGCAGCTTGCGCGAAGTACGCGACTTCGGCCGCCCCTCCGGTATACACAAGGGTCGGGAGCAGGTAATCCTGCACCACCGGACGAAAAAGCGCATTCCCATTGAATTTCTCTGGAGCCGCTTCGATCCGGCCAATCAGTTCCTCGGGGGTAACCTGCGAGGAGGCGTGTTCTTCCCCGACCACAAACACGTCGCCCGCACCACTACCGGAACCAGCTTTGCGGCGAATCGCCGTGCGTACGCCATCCTGCACTTCAAAAAGCAACACGGTTGCTGAAGTCACTTTCACTTGCTGGTGGTATCCAGCCGCTTCGATCGCTTTGCCCCGCGCTAAGAGCGCGTCATCGAGCTCGGAGGCCCGTTCAATGGTCGCGCGGAACAAGGGCTTTGCCAGGTCGTGAAAGTCGCTATCGGCAGGATCGAGCAGGATGACGCCCCAATCGGCAAATAACTTCGTAAAGAGCAGGGCAAACGCGCTGCCGAGGCTCTCCCCCGGACGATAGGCGTGACGCAGCCAAGTCGTGACCTCGGAATCTCCAAGTAGCGTAGCGGCGCGCTCAACCACTGCGTCAATCTCAGGACCGAATTTGACCGTCCCTACGGGTGCATCGTCCGCCCCGTGACTCTCCACTCTTAGGATTTCAGGAAGCCCATGCTCAACGGCAAGGCCGACATGATTGACCTCAGCTAGGTCATGATCTTCGGTAGCCAGCCAGAATATTGGAACGCAGTCCACTCCGGCGGCCGTTGCCTGCTCCGCCAGTTTGACTGCGGTCAGGGCCTTAAAGATCGAAAACGTCGGACCGCCAAACAATCCGACTTGCTGTCCTGTAACCGCCGTTAGCGCTCCCCGCTTGAACCGCTCGATATTGGCCAGCGTCTTCGCGGACGCTCCCCAAGCTCGATTCTGCCGTTCGAGAATCCCGCTAACTTTGCTCCGGCGCGTGGCGTCATAAACAACCCGCTTGGATTCGTCTCTTACCCATTCTGAAAACATCGGCGAGCGTGAAAAAAAATAATGAACGGAAGGAGTGTAGGAAAGATAATCGAGGAAGAGGCGTGTGGTATGCGGAATCTGCTGGAACGGTAAACACTTGGTACTCATCGGGGAGTTCTCCGCACATCTCTCGACACTACTCGGTGCAGTTGCGATCTGCATATTTTTTCACTCATTCGGAAGTCGGCACATCAAGTTCTCACGAGCCTCTAAAAGTAGCACTTCTCAGGCCGTCAGCCCAATCTCAACTACATCTGATGATGCAGAAGGAGTCTGGTTGCAGAGAGCAAGGAAGATTTCTGGTGGGCTATCGGGAGTGCGGAGAAGTTACTTACTAGACAAAACATCGCACCGCTACCTGGCCCGGGGATGGGTCTGGTCATAAACATTCATCACGTGCTTGACCGAGAGCTGCGTGTAGCGTTGCGTGGTGGCGAGGCGCTCGTGGCCTAGGAGTTCCTGGATGGCGCGGAGGTCTGCTCCTTCTTCCAGCATGTGGGTGCCGAAGGCGTGGCGCAGAGTGTGGGGATGGACTTCTGGGGATAGTCCTTTGGCGACGGCGATGCGTTTCACGATTCGTCCTACGCTGCGGGTGGTGAGACGTCCGCCACGCTGGTTGATTAACAATGCGGTCGTGGTTGCAGCCTTCGCCGGCTTTCTTAATTTGCCTCCCAGAGTCGCCAGCAGTTGCTGCCGCCATGGCAAGTACACGGCCAGCGCCGATACCGCCGAACCTCCGAAGGGGACAAAGCGTTCTTTCTTGCCTTTGCCTCGAATCAAGATGGCTTCATTGCTCAGGCTGATGTCGTCCAGATTAATGCCGACGAGTTCCGAGTTGCGGATGCCGCATCCGTAGAGGAGTTCGAACATAAGCCGATCGCGTTCAGGGAACGATGCGACTTCGGGCATTTTTCCGTCGAGCATGCTATTCATTTCTTCGATCGTCGGAACGCGCGGCAGTTTTTTGGGCAGCTTCGGAGTGGAAACCAGCTTCGCCGGATTTTGCTCAACGACTCCTTCTTGCGCCAGCCAGCGATAGAGCGACCGCACGGCCGCGAGAGCGCGAGCTACGGATGTCTTGCTCAATCCTCTGTCCTTGTCATAGAGGTGTGAGAGAAAGCCGCGGATGGCGATGTGGTCGATTGACTTCCAATCGCGTTCGCCAATGTAGGAGCCGAAGCTGTCGAGGTCTCCAGTGTAGGCCTTGATCGTGTGCGGCGAGGCGTTGCGTTCGCGCAGGTGGCGGAGGAAGTCGTCGGTGGCGCGTTCGACGATAGTGCGTACGACGACTCTGCTAGCCTGCTTCATCGATCGGACTCGCTGAGAGACAATCCACCACGGAGACACAGAGACACAGAGAAAAACGTGTCTTGTTTTTTCATGAACGAGGCGAAGCATGCGGCATGAATTGATCGGCGGAGCAAAATTAAGAAATTGCTCTTCTCTGTGTCTCTGTGACTCTGCGGTGAACTCATGCTTTTGCCTTCGCTCGCGGATGATGTTTCGTGTACACGCTCTTGAGACGGTCGAGCGCAACGTGGGTATAAATTTGCGTCGTCGAAATATCGGAATGGCCGAGAATGGTCTGCACGGTTCGGAGATCGGCTCCATTCTCAACCATGTGCGTCGCGCAAGAGTGCCGCAGCATGTGCGGACTGGCGTGACGCCCGGAAGCGAGACTCGCCTTGCCCACCAACTGCCAGACACGCTGCCGCGTGAGACGACGCCCGCCAGTTCCGAGAAACAGAAGTGGCGAACTCTTTTTCCCGGCGAGCACTTCCCTGCCGCTTTTCAAATATCGCTGCAAGGCTTGCTGGGACGGAACTCCAAGCGGAACCATACGTTCTTTGTCGCCCTTGCCACGGACCAGGATATATCCCATTTCGAGCTTCAAATCTTCGAGCCGCGCATCGGCCACTTCAGAAACACGCACGCCTGCGGCATAGAGAAGTTCGATCATCGCGTGATTGCGCGCCGCCAGCGCTTGCGAACGCAACGATTCCTTTTGAGGCTGCGTGCCCGCCAGCATCGCTCCGACTTCGGCGCGGCTCAATGCTTTCGGCAGTACTTTCCACTGTTTCGGCAAGTCGATGTTCAGAGTGGGATCTTTGTCGATCTTCCCGTCAAGCAACAAGTGCCGGTAAAGATGTCGAATTGCCGAAAGCTTGCGTCCGACAGAACGGCCGTCGAGCTGATTGGAGAATAATTCCTGAATGTATTCGCGCACATCTTCGCGACGCGCTCCACTCAGGCTTTGCTTTCGCTGCTCCAGAAACTCGGCGAACTGTGCCAGGTCGCTGGTGTAAGCAGAAATGGTCAGCTTCGCGGAGCCGCGCTCCACGCGCAGATAGTCGAGAAAGCTGGAAAGCGTGCGCGCGTTGGCTTCCGAGGCCATCGAATAAGTATCGAAGGTTGCGAGGAAAGTGGAAAGTAGTGATTAGGATTCGGGTTGGATATCGCGGCCTCCGGGGGCGACGGGAGGCGCCCGTAGCTGCTCCGATTCATCGGCCAGCACGCTATTTCTTGCTAGCTCCCTCCAAAACATCAACTGCGTAAAGCACGCCTTCGGGCGTCTCCTCGTGTTTGAAATAAGCGAAGACGTCGCGGCCAGCGGCTAGATGCTCGCCGATGCGCGCGACCATATGATTGCGTTCTTCTTTCGTATAGGTCGGTTTGCGATAACGATAGTAGGCGTAGTCGGCGGTGACGATGTCAGGCGTGTCGCGCTCTTCGGTCTCGGCTACGCAGAGGGCGATGTTGCGTTCGCGGAGCGTGTCCCATGTGGCGTCGGTGAACCAGGATTCATGGCGGAACTCAAACGAAGCGCGCACGCTCCGAGGCAGAATTGTCAGAAACTCGGCCAGCACAACTTGATCGGCTTTGAAATTTGGTGGGAGTTGGAAGAGCAACGGGCCGAGCCGTCCGGCACGCTCCAAGCCTTCCAGCGTGCCTATGAAACGCCGCAGGAATTCTTCGGCGCTTTTCAGGCGCTTGATGTGTGTAAGCACCTGATGAGCCTTGATGGTGAAACGGAAATGCTCGGGAGTATCTGCGATCCAGTTCTGGATGGTCGTCTCTTTGACCAGTTGACGGAAGGTGTAGTTGACTTCGACGGCATTCAATTTCGAGGCGTAGAAATTCAGAAATTTCTTCTGCGCCAACTTCTCGGGATAGAAAGCAGGCTTCCAGGTTGGATACGCCCATCCAGAAGTGCCGACGTAGAGTTGCGCCATAGAATGTGGGCCCTCAGCGGCTGAAGCCGTCTTGTAAGGAAACTTTTATCGCAGCGGTGAACCGCTGCGCCACCCAAAATCGCCCGCACGCCGCGATCATGGCTTGCGACTTCTCGCTGGAACTGACTTATCTTTTGTCACCGTCTTTTTCTTTTTCTTGCTTGGTTTGTCCGCTTGAGGTTGCGCTTTGGCTTTCGCGGCGATGCTTATCTTGTCGGCTTTTTTGTTTTCTTCTTCCGGCTCGACAGCCAATCCAGATAATTGCGGGAGCTTTTGCTTTAGCTTCTGCACTGGTTCGAACAAGTCGCCCATTTTCTCGACGCGCTTCAGGACGTCTTTCGCCTCGAACACTAAACGCTCCGCATCTTTCTTCTTTAATGCTTGTTCTACTTCGTCCCAGGTAATTGGCGTTGAGACGGTTGGATGCTCTCGCGCGCGTAGCGAATAGACCGAGATCGTAGTCTTGTGTTCGTCGTTCTGGCTCCAGTCGACGAAGACTTTATTGGTACGCACGGCCTTCTTCATATCCGAAACCACCAAGTCGGGATGTTGCTGCTCCAGCAGACGCGCGATGGCGTGGGCGAAAGACTTGGTTTGGTCGTAGGTGGTCTTCGTATTCAGCGGGACGTAGATCTGCATGCCCTTCGATCCCGAGGTTTTGGGAAAGCTTTGCAGTCCGAAGTGATCGAAGATCTCGCGCACCCAAAGCCCGACCTGAGCGCACTGCACGATATTTGCGGGAGGTCCGGGATCGAGATCGAAGACAATCATAGTTGGCGTGGCGAGGTCGGTGGCCAGCGAGAGCGATGGATGGAGTTCGATCGACGCCAGGTTCGCGATCCAGACCAGCGTAGGCAGATCGTTGGCGAGTATGTAATTCACGGTCCGATGATTGCTCTCGCTCCAGACCGGTACGGTCTTCACCCAGTCGGGACGATGCATGGGAGCGTTCTTCTCGAAGAAATATTCGTGATCCACGCCTTCGGGATAACGCTTCATGGTCAGGGCGCGTCCGGCCAGGTGCGGCAGGAGGACGGGCGCGATGCGGACGGCGAAGTCGATGACTTGTCCTTTGGTGAAGGCGGCGGCGGGGTAGAGGACCTTGTCCAGGTTCGTCAACTTCAGCTTGCGGTTCTCGACTTCGACGATGGTGGGGGCGGACATGGAGTGGTTAGGGCTGCAAGCTCAAAGATACCCTGACACGAATCCCGGTTGCATCCTTTTTTCGTGGATCGATGATTCCGAGTTTGGAGGTCGGAAAGCTCAGCGTGGTTAATGAGTCAGATCGTGTCACCAACAATTGGACTACCGCCAACACAACGAATGATGGAACGATCAGCGTTGATTGCCGCAAGTGCAGATTCTTTTAACGATCTTGAATGACTGGCATTCCTTTGCCATCAGCCATTGAGGTCGATAATCGTCGTTGTTGGTGGGAACAAGCCTCAGGGCGAAGAAGCGCATTCCGACGAAAATATCTCCGTTCGCATCCACCACGACAGAGGTGGGATACGTCAGGCCCTCTCCGGATCTGTAGAGTTCATGGACTTTCCCGCCATAATCAACCGCAAGGACACTCTTTGGAGTCGCAACCACGAACCTACCGTCAGGATCAACTGTAGAGGCTTCTGGTGAACCGCCTAAATCGGCAACATGTTTGACTTTGACCTCTTCGTCGGTTTCAGTGAACTGATAAATCTGCCCATCGTTTAGTGAGAGGTGGGCCAAGCCAACCAGCACGAACGCTCCATAGGAGGTTTGATAGATTGCGTGCACGTTTTCGGACAATAGCTTCTTATTCTCATCGCCTCCGTTGTTGAACCACCACAGTCCACCCCCAAACTCACCGGCATCGAACCCGACCAGCCAGCCGTCAGCAGTACGGAGTAAAGAACGGCTGCCGATCATTTCTTTTGAGAGTTTTAGATATTCAGGCAATGGAACCTGTTGGGGTTCCTCATCGAGAGGCTTGCCGACGCGAACTGAGCCTCCCTCAAGGCTCACAGTCACACTCCCACCGTAGCCGGCACATTCCCAGAGGCCAGGATTGGCCTTTGAACTCGGCGCTTCTTCCCACCCCATTGGTAAGTCTCGTTCATTGGCCTTGGAGCTCTGCCCGAAACCCGCCAAACTAGCGGAGATAACCGCAAGACTGAATAGCAGTGACGCGGCTTTTGCCATGCTGGCCTCCCGGCGATCCAAGCATAACCTAGAGCATCCGTCTCTGAACTGGCGAATATCGCCATGACACCAAAACCGTTCCCTAGAACTCAGCTTGGACAGACGCGGGTGCCCGCTCCCCACAGCTGTCGGGAGACGCGGCAAGCCGCGTCTCTACGGTGAATTATCTTTGGCTTTTGTGAGCATCGTTTGACAATCTTCCCTGCCAGCACGTAACTTCGATTTTTGGTGTTGTGTGCGTTCGATTTTTGGAGGCAGGATGAAATTCCGCTTCATTTCCATACGAACAATTGTTGTTTGTTTTGTGCTGTCGGCGCTCGCGCTCGGCCAGGATCTGGCTTCTTTCGAGAAGCGGACGACCGTCAAGAAACTCGCCAATGGTCTGACCATCATCATCTGCGAGCGTCCAGAAGCGCCGGTGTTTTCTTTTTTCACGCACGTCGATGCGGGGTCGGTGCAGGATCCTATGGGCAAGACCGGTCTGGCGCACATGTTCGAGCACATGGCCTTCAAAGGGACGGACACGATTGGCACCCGCGACTATGCCGGAGAGAAAGTTGCGCTGGCGAAGGTCGAGGAGGCTTATGCGGCCTACATTGCCGAGCGCGACAAACCAGTTGGCCGGGACGAGAATAAGCTCAAGCAACTTGAGCAAAGCTGGAAGGAAGCGATTGCGGCGGCTGACAAATTTTCGTCACCTTACAACAATGAGTTTGGGAAGATTGTCGAAAGCGAGGGCGGCGAGGGGATGAACGCTTTCACCGATCTTGATGAGACTGGCTATCACTATTCGTTCCCGATTAACCGGCTGGAGTTATGGGCTTATCTTGAGTCGGAGCGCTTTTTGCATCCGGTGATGCGGCAGTTTTATAAAGAACGCAACGTGGTGATTGAAGAGCGGCGACTGCGAACCGACAGTAATCCCATCGGGCGACTGCTGGAGCAATTCACGGAGGAGGCGTTTGCGGCGCATCCGTATCACCGTCCGACAATCGGATGGATGTCGGATTTGAATACCTTCTCGGCCACCGATGCACAGAATTTTTTCGATAAATATTATGTGCCATCCAACATGGTTGTGACTGTGGTGGGAGACGTAAAGGCTGCGGAAGCGATGCCGATTGTGGAGAAATATTTTTCGCGGATTCCGGCGCGTCCCAAGCCCGACGAGTTGACGACCACTGAGCCTTCACAGGACTCCGAGCGGACGGTCGTGCTGCATGAGCAGTCGCAGCCAATTTATCTCGAAGGCTATCATCGGCCCGACTACCGTAGTCCAGATGATCAGGTGTACGACGCGATTGCCGACTTGATGTCGAATGGACGCACGTCGCGTCTCTATCGGGCGCTGGTCCGAGATAAGCAGATTGCTTCGGACTCGGCGGGATTCACCGGGCTGCCGGGAAATAAGTATCCGCATCTGTTCGCGTTTTATGCGGCCCCGATTCCAGGACATAAGCCGGAGGAAATGGCCGCCGCAATTCATGCGGAAATTGAGCGGCTGAAGAAGGAAGATATTTCGGATGAAGAATTGAAGATGATCAAGACACGGGCCAAAGCAAACCTGATTCGCTCTCTCGGGTCGAATGAAGGGCTGGCGTTTGCGCTCGGGCTGAATGAGGCGCGGTATGACGACTGGCGGGAGCTGTTCCGGTCCGTGGATCGAATCGATAAGGTCACGAAAGCGGACATTCGGCGGGTCGCGAATCTGACGTTTGTGCCGGAGAACCGGACGGTGGGGATTATTGAGTTTAGCGGTGGGCCTCCGCCGGGGAGTGATGCAGGGCCGCAGGGAGGTGGACAGTGAAGCGCGCAATCCTTTCCTTCTTAGCTTTTCTCTCGGCTCTCGTCTTGATCAGTACCCTCAGTGGCAGTCAGCAGATGTGGGCACAAAGCCAGCAGACTTCGCAGCAAGCTTGGAAGCAGATTCCGATCCCTCCATTGCCGGCGTTTCATCCAGCCCAGCCGAAGCGGATTGAGTTGCCGAATGGGATGATTGTTTTTCTTCAGGAAGATCACGAGTTGCCGACCATTGACGGCACGGCTCGCATTCGCGGAGGAGAACGCTCGGTCCCAGCGAACAAGACCGGGCTCACCGATGTTTATGGCGAGGTGTGGCGCACAGGTGGCACCAAGACGCAGACCGGCGATCAACTAGACGACTATCTGGAGCAGCGCGCCGCCAAGGTTGAGACCGAAGCTGGGGGGGACTCGACCAGCGTGAGCTGGTCGTGCCTGAAAGAAGATTTCGACGACGTGTTTCGAGTGTTCGAGGATGTGCTGAAGAATCCCGAGTTCCGCGCCGACAAAATTGAGATCGCGCAGAAGGGGATGTACGACGGCATTTCAAGGCGCAATGATGATCCGGGGTCAATCGCAGGGCGCGAGGCAGCGAAGCTGGTGTATGGGGCTAACAATCCTTATGCGCGGAGCCCTGAGTACAAGACGGTGGCGGCAATCACGCGGCAGGATCTGGTGCAGTGGCATGCCGATCACGTTCATCCGAACAACATCATTCTGGGAGTGGTCGGCGACTTCGATTCGGCGAAGATGGAGGCTCGGTTGCGCGAGGCTTTCGGTTCGTGGCCTCGGGGCGCGGCTGTAAAAGATCTTGAAATCAAGCCGGAGCCCGCGAAGCCGGGGTATTACCAGGTCGACAAGACCGACGTGAATCAGAGCAGCATTCAGATGGTTGGGTTGGGCATAACGCGCAGGAATCCGGATTACTTCGCGCTTTCGGTCTTCAACGAAGCTTTCGGCGGAGGATTTTCATCGCGCCTGTTCAGTGACATTCGAACCACGAAGGGACTTGCATACGCGGTAGGTGGCGGAGTGGGCGCGGGCTGGGATCATCCGGGTATGTTGCGGCTGACGGTGAGTACGAAGAGCAAGACGACGATTGAATCCATTCAGGCGCTCGATGAGGAGCTTAGCGATCTTCCGAAACGTCCGATTGACGATGACGAAATCAAGCGCGCCAAGGATGCGATTCTGAATTCTTTTGTCTTCCGCCTCGATTCCCCGGAGAAAGTATTGCAGGAAAAGATGGCTTACGAGTTTTATGGCTATCCACTAGATTTCATGGAGAACTTTCAGAAGGGCATCGAAAAAGTCACGAAAGAAGATGTGGCGCGGGTCGCGGCTAAATACCTCCATCGCGACCAGTTGGCGGTGCTGGTGGTGGGACACGTGAGTGAATTCGACAAGCCGTTGTCGTCGCTCGGGAGCGTGAATAAAGTGGATATTACGATCCCGGCGCCGCCAAAGGGGCTGCTTCCGGAGCAGGGGGAGCATCCGTAGGATTCCAGGGGCGAAGTCGTTCAGTTGGCATCTGGCCTGCCACGTGTTGTTGACGCTATCGAGCAAAAGCACTTACGACTAGCTAAGTGGGTGTGGCGATTTTGCCATAGGTAGCCGTTCGCATCAGTGCAAATGGTAATTCACCTCGACATCAATCTGAACGGGAACGGGCAGACCTTTCATACGTGCTGGTGAAAATTTCCATTGCTGCACGGCTTCGATTGCCTTCTGATCGAGTGCAACGTCAAGCGATCGAACCACGCGCACGTTGTGAACTCCACCGTCAACACCAACTGCCATTGCCAGGGTGACAGTTCCTTCCTTCACCTTCGGCTTGCCACCCGATTGTGCAACCTGTTGATTGGTAGCTGAATCGGGCTGAACCTGCTGAATAGGCACGGGCGGCGACACGTCAAATCCGACTTTGTGAAGGCGTGTTTGCAATTCCGCCCGCCGTTCGCGCCGCCGATTGTTGGCGTCTGCGATGGCCTGTTGTGGGTCTAAGCAGGAACCACCGATTGTCCTGGGCTTCGCGCTCTGCCCGAACGCCTCACTTGATTCGGTGCGCACCTCGAATCCCGACTTCTTCGCCGATTTCGTAACTTGCTGCGAAACAGCGCTTGAAAGTGCGACAAAGTCACCCTTACGAAGTTCGGGCGAGTAAATTTCGTCGCCCGCGCCTACCGGGGCAATGGCGTCATATTGCTGGTACTCGATCAACGTGACCGGCTGAATAAGTTCACAGGAAGTACTTAGCCGTTCGTGCAGTATGACCGGGTTAGTAGCAATGACGTCCGGCTTTACAGCCTGAGTTGACTGTGCCACCGCCATTTGTGAAAAGAGGAGCACTAATAAGTGCGGTTTTCGCATCGGATTAATATAACTGACGGTAACAAGCGACTGCGCTCAGAATCGGATGGAGTGATATGAAGATTTTTCGCCGATTGGTGGCGATTTCTTCAGAATTGGCCTTTTGGATGTCCCCAAGGTATAGTGCCTTTCGCATGAAGCATCTTATCGCCGCCCTTGCCGTCGTCCTTTGCGCCGCTTCTATCCATGCCCAGACACCTGCGGCAAAACTCTGGGACGAACTGAAGGAAAAGCGCGTGGCCCTGCCTAGCCTGCACCAGGAGTTTGAAGTCTCGAGGACCTTCAAACTTATCAATAACGAGCAGTCGTCGAAGGCGCGCCTGATCCTCGATATGTCGCATGGACAATGGCGCGAGAAGACTATATCGGGGTCGAGCACACGGGTTCGTATCTTCGATGGCCAAGAACTTTTCTGGTTCGAGGAAGGCAGCGATGAGTTTGTGCGCATCCATCATCGCCCCAAGGATGATGTTCCAAATCCGTCCGTCTTTGGTTCCGGCGATCTGGAATGGCAAAAGGCCGTGGAAGTGGACCGGAAACCTTGCGGGTTCTCTGGGAAAGAACAAATCTGCACGGTCATCGACGTTCCACTCAGATCCTCCGTCACGATCGATAAGGACGCCGGGCGAATCTTCTCGCACGGCCGGGAACGCTTCGCCCTGTCGGTGGATACGGGACTGGTCGTTTCTGCGACGACTGTCATGTCCGTGGATCGCGACCGGTCTCCATACACATCTCAGACGACGTATAGCTTGAAAGAATCGAGCTATGGCGGCCAACCGGACCTAGGTCTCTTCAAAATGGCGGACGGAATGCACGAAGTGAAGGAGCTTTCGAAATGGAACGCCGCGAAAATCAGGAAGCAACTCGCCGGGAAACCAGCGCCGGAGATGGCTGTCACGGACATTCAAGGAAAGCACGTCACGCTTGCCTCACTGAAGGGAAAAACTGTGCTGCTCGACTTCTGGACCACCTGGTGCGAAGCGTGTCGCGCCGACGGTCAGGCGCTCGACAAATTGTACGCAAAGTATGGCGATCAGAACCTCGAGATCATTGCGATCTCCGTAAGCGAAGACCGGACGATCGTCGAGAAATTCCTCAAAGAACATCGGCACGCTTATACCGTAGTTTTGACTTCGGAGAATGAAATGCCTCGTCAGTTTGAGATCGGCGTACTTCCTACATACATTGTGATTGGCAAAGACGGAGAAGTGGCCAGCGCAGTCGAAGGCGACCGAGGCTTCTCTGATCTTCGGAAGACACTGAAGAAAGCCGGAATGGAAGTTGAGTGAGTCGGCAGGAAGCCAGCACCAGAACACAATCGGCAGCGCATTTGATGTAGTCGGGCGATAGTGCCAGCTGAGAACATATTGCGATTTCGCCCTCCTCACTACGATCCCATTGACAAACCCTAATCCTTAAGGTTATCGTAGGCGAACAAATAGCGAATACTCGCCTCCATGTCTTCCCTACCCCTGCTACCCGATCTCGATCCACAGCCGAAGTTGGTCGGCATCGCTCGGCTTGCCGCTGAGGGTGAGTCGCTGCGTGAGGGACACAATGTTGAATATTTCACTATTGGCGCCCGGTCTCTGCTGAGCCGGGTGGTCAGCGCGCGCAACCTTCCATTTTCGTGGGCTATCAATCCTTATCGAGGTTGCGAGTTTGCCTGTAAGTACTGCTATGCGCGATACACGCACGAATTTATGGAGCTGCGGGATGGGATCGATTTCGAGCGCAAGATTTTCGTTAAGCAGCAGGCGGCGGGGCTGCTTCGGTCGGAGTTGAAGAAGGTTAAGCGGGATGAGGGAATTGCGATCGGCACGGCGACCGATCCGTACCAGCCGGCGGAGCGGCGATTTGAGGTGACTCGGGCAATTCTTGAGGAGCTGGCGCTGCATTCCGGACTGTCGATCGGAATTATTACCAAGTCGAATATGATTACGCGCGATACGGAGATTCTGCGGAAGGTGGGCGAGCATAACCGGATCTCAGTTAGCGTGACTATCACTACTATGGATTCGGAATTGGCGCGCAAGCTGGAGCCGCGGGCTCCGCGTCCTGATCTGCGGATGGAGGCGGTGCGGCAATTGAATCTTGCGGGAGTGTCTACAGGGGTGAATTGCGCTCCCGTACTGCCGGAGATCACGGATCGGCCGCGCGATCTGGAGGCTTTGGTTAAGGCTGCCAGCGAGGCGGGTGCTAAGTTTATCCATCCCAATCCTCTTTTTCTCAAGCCTTGTTCGGCGGCGGTGTTTTTGCCATTTCTCGAAGAGCAGTTCCCTGCTCTGGTGGATTTTTACCGGAAGCGATACGCCGATCATGCTTTCCTGCCGAAAGGATACGGGGAGCGATTGTCGCAATTGATGGCGGTATTCCGCAAAAAATACGGGATGGTCGACCGGCCACGACGCAGCGCAGTTCGATCGGATGCCGAAGCGGAGCAGATGAAGTTGTTTTGAGAGAAATTGCCGGGCGGGGACGCCCGGCGCTCCACAAGCCAAACCTAGCATCAGCCTATAATGGTTGTTCTCACATGAGCATCCCTGCGCAAACTCCTCCACGACGCCGGTTCACCGACAGCGGGCGTCAGTTCTGGCATCGGGTGACTGAGGGGCTAGAAGTAAACCAGCTTTGGTCGCAGTTTGAAAAAGATGCGCGATCGAGCTATCGGCTCTACTCGGCTGGGTTGGACAATCTCGAGACGGAGCCCTCCAGATTCCGGCGGGGCTGGCAGATCACCAAAGCGCTTTTCTGGGCGATTCTGGAAAAACTGACGCCGGCTCGCCGGGTGCTGCTGCTGGTGGCCCTGGTTCTTCTGTTTTTTCCTTCCGGTGGATTTTCTGATGGCCGCCCGGGACATGTCGAGATCCATGAATTCGATCTCCACGTGTGGGGTGGGCTTCTCCTTTTGCTGGTATTGCTATTGGAGCTGGCAGACCGCGTCGTGATGAAGCGCGATCTCGAGATTGCAAAAGATATCCAGGCGTGGCTGTTGCCGGGCGCGCCGTTGCAGATTCCGGGATACCAGATTGCTTATGCAACACGTCCCGCGAACACGGTGGCGGGCGACTACTACGATGTGATTCTGCGGCCGGGACAAACGTCAGACAATGACCCGACTCCGGACCACGCTAAAGACCGAATTCTATTCGTGGTGGCGGATGTGGCGGGAAAAAGTATTCCGGCGGCCATGTTGATGGCAACTTTCCAGGCCAGTTTGCGGACATTGTCGACTAGCGGCATACCGCTGGCAGAATTGGTGGCCGGCGTGAATCGGTATGCCTGCTCGAACAGCCAGGGCGGAGTTCGATTCACGACGGCTTTTCTTGCCGAACTCGATGTGGCGACGGGAGACGTGGTTTACGTCAATGCGGGACATAACGTTCCTATTCTGCGGAAGAAGTCGGGAGTAGTGGAACGCCTGGAAGCCGGGGGACTGCCGGTAGGTATGTTTGCGGACACTCCGTATCAGGTCGGTACTACACGACTGGAGAACGGCGACTGGCTGGTGATTTTTACCGATGGAATCGTCGAAGCGGAGAATGCCAAAGCTGAGGAATACGGCGAACCGGAGTTGATACGGGTGGTTGATCGCCAATCGGGGACCGCGCCGGCGGAACTGCTTACTACCCTGCTGGCCGAACTGGATCGATTCGTCGGCAACACTCCGCAGCATGATGACATGACTTGTTTACTATTGAAGAGAACCTAGGTCCACCGCCGAGACGCCGAGAGCGCCGAGAAAATCGGAGGAAGATCAAAACCTTCACGCTTCTACCCTCCGTTTGTCATCGCTCTTCTACATCAGCAACCGTCAAAAACCGTGCTGCCGTGCTCTGGGCTTGGTTCAAGTCTGGAGAGATCTTCTGGGCTTCCGCTACGGCTGCATTCGCTTCTGCCGCGCGATGTGACCGGCGTAGAGCCTGTGCCAGCAAGAGCAAGTTCACGTCGCTGGGGTCCACCTTCACAGCGCGGTCTAACTGGGTGACTGCCGTGTCGAGATGTCCCTGGCGCAGGGCCAGCAATCCGGAACCGACCAGGGCTATTCCATCCCCCGGACTCAGGCGCAGAGCATTCTGAAAGTTTGCCGCAGCCTGATCGTATTGTTGCAACTGCAGGCGAGCCTGGCCGAGACCACTCCAAGCGCTAGCCTGAAGGTTCGGATCACTTGCCGCATGCAAAACCGAATTCCATTCTTCGATTGCTTCTTGAGGGTGTCCGGCTCGCAGTTCGTATGTAGCTAGCGCGGAAACTTGCAGCGGCGGATAGGTATGGAGCGCGTTGGCCGCTCTGAACTCGACGACCGCTTCGTCGGATCGTCCCTGCTTGGCGAGAGCGATGGCGAGATTGTCGTGCGCCATGTAATTCCGCTGCGTGACACTCAAGGTGTAGCGCCACAGCGTTTCATCGTCGCGCCAGTAACCTAGCTGGCGGTAGGTAAGGCATCCGAGGGCGAGGAGAACGAGAGTCGCCGCCGCGAGAAGCCACGCGCTCGGAATTCGAGAGTCGGAGGCTGCCGCGGTCAAGAGCCACACGACCGCCACAAATAAACCGATGCATGGCATGTAGGCGAAGCGGTCGGCCATCGCCTGTTCACCAACGGTCACGATCCCGATCATTGGAATTAATGTTCCTAGAAACCAGAACCAGCCGACGGTCAAATAGCGGCGGTCGTGCCGCTGCAACACCAAGGCAGTCACGATGAGCAAAAGTGCCGCTGCGCATACCACCTGCCAGCCGGGCAGCGAATCTCCTGGATGCGGATACATGGGTGCGAGTTGGGAGGGCCAAAACAATTTCCCCACGTAACGCACGTAGGAGACGAGAACATTCTCCAGGCGGGCCGAGACGGAGATCTCCTGCGTGGTTCGGATCGCAGCTCCCGCGTGCTGGGCAATTACGGTGATGATCGAACCGGCGATGGCGAGAATGAAAAGAGGCAATTTCTCCCACACTAGCAAAGAGAATGGCTGCGAGGCGGAAGCCAAAGGTGAACTTTCGGCTGCGGGTCCAATTCGCATTCGCTGGAGTGGCCAGTAATCCCAAAGAAGAAGCACAAAGGGCAGCGTGACGATCTGCGGCTTCGCCATCAGGCCCAGGGCGAATAAAACAGACACCGACCAGTAGAAATACCGTCTACCCGAGCGTGCATACCGGTCATAGGCAAGCATGGCCAGCAGGAAGAACAACATGCTCAGCACATTCTTGCGCTCAGCAGCCCATGCAACCGATTCAACATTGATGGGATGCAGGGCAAAAAGCGCGCTAACAAAGAGACTCGGCCAGGTGAGCCCGGTCGCCCGCGAGAATAGAAGGAACAGCAGGACAGCATTGATCGCGTGCAACAAGAGATTGATGTAGTGATGGCCGGCGGGATTGAGGTGAAAAAACTGGCAATCCAAGGCGTGCGACAGCCAGGTCAGTGGATGCCAGTATCCGGCGTGAAAGGTAGTGAAGGACCATTTCACGGTATCCCAGGTCAGGCCGGTTTGCACCTGGGAATTTCTCAGAATGTATACGGAGTCATCAAAATCGGTGAATTGGTTATGGACGATGGGATTGTAGAACGCCAGCGTAACCGCTACCAGAAACAAGCAAAAAGTGACGGCGCGCTTTTCGCGGGACGGTAACATGCCGGCGGATAGAGGCGCGGTGGCGGGCCCAAGGCTGGATTTTTCCCGAGCCAATCCTGTCCTCCCATGCTGAGGACAATTTTAGCGAGTGGCATCGGCTCCTCATGATTCTGGTTAGCTGGTTTCCACTCTGAAGTAACTGGTCCGGGCAGAGCTATGCGGGCATGAGGTCACGGTACATCTGGTGGAAAGCGTGGACGCCTTTTTCCTGCTTCACGCTGTATCGGCCACTGTAGTAGCTGCGGGAGTGGAGATTCTTCTGAACGAGTTCGCAGATCTTGACGTCCTCCACCTGAATCTCGTCGCTAAAAGCTAAGGCTTTGTGCGCGGCTTCGCTCCCTAGATCTCTCTCGGGCAAATACCACTCAAAAATTGCCAGTGTGCGTTCGGGGCCGAGCGGCAGGATGATGTTGAGCGAGATGTTATCGGGGTAGCAGTTGAGCATCCAGTTGGGAAAGGCCCAGAAGTAATCAGCGGTGAGGTCTTTCTCTGGGCCGCTGTCGGATTGCTGGTAGCGGCGCGGTGTGGCGTCTCCGGGCTGAGGACCTCGGATGGGGCTCCACTGGCGGACGTACTGGGGATGGGTCTCGACGGTGTAGGCGTTGTAATTGATCTCGCGATTGAGCGCCGGGTGGACGCTTGGCAAATGGTAACCCTCGAGATAATTATCGATGTAAGTCTTCCAGTTGCAATTCATTTCGTAGGTGCGGCGCTCGGAAAACTTCATGGCGGCAAAATCGAACTTCTCCGCTTGGGCTGGTAATTCGCCGAGAGATTCGGACAGGGGGCTGGCCTCGCGATCGAGATTGACGAAGATGAGATTGAACCACTCCTCAATGCGAACGGAGACGAGGCCGAAATCAACGGGATCGAAATTCTCAACGCCGTCGAATTCCGGCGTGACGAGCAGGGCACCGTCGAGACGGTAGGTCCAGCCGTGGTATCCGCAGCGGAAGAGTTTGCGGTTTCCACAACCGGAGGCGGGGTTACCGGCCCGGTGGCGGCAGACGTTATAAAAGCAGCGCAGAATGCCGTCATCGCCGCGGACGATGAGGAGCGGCTCTCCGATGAGGTCGAAAGTGAAGTAGTCGCCGGGACTCGCGACCTGGTGAACATGACCGACTGCCTGCCAGGTGGCGGCGAAGATTTTGGTCTTTTCTTCCTCAAAGGTCGCAGAGTTGAAATAGACCGGCGCGGGTAGAGTGGAGGCGCGGGCGATGTCGCGTTCGGAGTTCAGTTGGAGATTGGCCATGGGCGATCCGGCGAAGTTATTTTACCGCCGTGACGCTGAGAATGGCTGGATACAGGCGACAAAATTGGAAGGGATCATTCCCCTTGATTCATCTGGGCATCTACGGCGTCGCGGCAGTCAGATTTCTTCCCACGCAAGAAAATCGGGAGCGAGCGTTCCCACAACAGCAGATGCGCACTCTGACGGGGCTTTGAAGGTAACTGTGAAGACCAAGAATAACTGGCAAAATTTGTCAATCTGGCTCTCTGAAAGTGTCATACTGGAATCATTGAGGGTGTCTGAGGAAGTGACTATCCCGCAGCAGATCATTGAAAATGCTGCGTTTGCATCCGGAAGGACATCTGACTTTGGTCACTTGGGCCTCTGGCCCTAAGAGTGCGATAGTACATGCGAGTTGGTCATCCAACCAAAACAGTCAAACGGAGACGAGGACATTCAATGCGGAAACAAAAGGGCTTCTCACTTATCGAATTGCTGATTGTGGTGGCGATCATCCTGATCATCGCCGCGATTGCTATCCCGAACCTATTGCGCGCGCGTATTGCGGCGAACGAGTCGTCCGCAGTAGCGTCGATTCGTACGCTGAACACAGCGCAGATTTCTTACAATTCCGCCTACCCCACGGTGGGCTTTGCTAGCACGCTGGGCGCCCTGTCGGGCACGAGCTGCGCGCCGCCTACTTCGACTGGCGCTTGCTTGATCGATACCCAGCTGTCTTCTGGCACGAAGAGCGGATATACCTTCGCGATGACGGGCGTGTCCGGAACTCCGGCCTCCGCCTATCAGGCCAGCGCTTCGCCGCTGACCGCAAACACGACGGGCGTGCGCTCCTTCTGTTCAGTCGCGGATGCTGTGGTTCGCTACAGCACGGCGGCTCTGACGGCCTGCGCCGGAACCGAAAGCCCACTGCAGTAAGTTTGATTGTTGGCAAAGTACCTGGGGGAGGGTACAAGCCGGAGAGAAGCAGAGGAGAAATCCTCTGCTTTTTTTTTGCTCCCCGCCTTCTGATTTCTGGCTTCCGAAAATGGCGAGGCGACTGACACAATTTGGCAGTGCAGACTCCTAGGATTGTGCCAAATTTTGTCAATTCATGCTGCATCGGTGGTCCTGAAACTTGCGTGAGACACAGTCTTCCTGAAGAATTTTTTTGCAGAATGACGCGGTTTTTCTGAGAAAACGAATAATTCTTGGTCAAGCGCCGGGGAACGGTCAGCTAAGTGCGACGAAATGAGCAAGGTCGTTATTAAAATCGAACCCGCTTGGGGCGGAGTTACTCAAGAAATGCAGAAACAGAAAGGCTTTTCGCTGATTGAGTTGTTGATTGTTGTAGCCATCATTCTGATTATCGCGGCAATTGCGATCCCGAACCTGTTACGGGCGCGGATTGCGGCGAACGAATCGTCGGCCGTGGCATCCATACGTACCCTGAACACGGCGCAAATCTCATACAACTCCACCTACCCAACAGTAGGTTTTTCCAGTTCCCTGGCTAAATTGGCAGGAACGAGTTGCGGACCGCCGACAGCGAGCGGCGCTTGCTTGATCGATACGCAGCTGTCATCGGGTACCAAGAGCGGCTACACCTTCCAGATCACTGGCGCGAGTGGTACTCCAGCGTCCACGTATCAAGCGGTTGCCTCTCCGGTCACTGCAAACTCCACCGGGGTGCGCTCTTTCTGCTCGGTCGCGGATGCAGTGGTGCGCTACAGCACGGCGGCTCTGACGGCCTGCGCCGGAACCGAAAACCCGCTGCAATAGTTTGAATTTGGCGAGTGCCTGGGGGAGGGTGCAAGCCATAAAAAAGCAGAGGAGAAATCCTCTGCTTTTTTTATTGCGAGGAGTTTTCCGGCGAAGGCCGGCCATATTGATGGCCAGCTCTCGGATGGGAAGCAATCGACAAAAAATGTCACTTCCTGTACTGAGGAATGGCGAACCTGGCTATGCCGGGTGCGAATCAATGAACCGTGGCGCATTTCCAAAGACTTACGCTGCATTGGAATACACCGCGTACGGCACGTTAAATGCAAGAGTTCTTCTGGAGCTTGATCGGATAAGCCGCATTGGGGACTGTTATCCAGGTGGCATCCAGGTGGCATCCGGGATCAGGGAGACGCAATGCGCAGGAAAACGACCAAGGGCTTTTCTCTCATCGAGTTGTTGATCGTAGTGGCGATCATTCTGATCATCGCCGCGATTGCAGTGCCCAGTTTTCTGCGGTCGCGCATGGCGGCGAATGAATCCGCAGCGGTAGGATCGATTCGAACTTTAAACACGGCGCAGATTTCGTACTATTCGGCTTACCCGACGGTGGGTTACGCGAGCACCCTGACGGTTTTAGGTGGCACCAGTTGCTCGCCCCCGAGTTCGAGCGGCGCGTGCCTGATTGATACGGTGCTGGCAGCGGGGCAGCGAAGCGGATACAACTTCACGTTGACGAATGCTAGTGGCACCCCAAACTCAACCTACAATTTCATTGCTACACCGGTGCTGTGGAACTATTCCGGGATCAGGTATTTTTGTTCAAACTCCGACGCGATCGTGCGTTACAGCATGGCAACCATCTCGACCTGCGACAACACAGTTACTCCGCAACAGTAGGGTAAGGGCACATACTTTCAGCAACTTAACGGCTCAAGTGAAACTTCAGCGAGGTTTACCTTCGTAACCGCCGACGTCGCCGGTTATCCGCACGTCGAACCTGCTTTGCTTATAATTCTCTTCATCAGCTTCCAAATTAAAATTAAGCTTTACGCAAGGGGCTTGGCAGTGCGCCCATAGCCATGGCTGCGATTGAAATTCTCGACCTGGAAAAAAGCTATTTAGTGGGATTCTGGCGCAAGCGACCTAAAGTCGCGCTCCGTCCTCTCCGCCTGAAAATCGAAGAAGGAGAGGTCTTCGGCTTCCTCGGGCCCAACGGAGCGGGCAAAACCACTACCCTTAAGCTCCTGATGGGTCTGGTGTTCCCCACGGCGGGAACCGCCCGGATTCTGGGCATGGGCATTGACGATCCGCGGATGAAATCCCAAATAGGGTTTCTGCCAGAGCAACCGTACTTCTACGATCATTTAACCGCGAAGGAATTGCTGAATTATTATGGGCAGCTTTCTGGACTGCCGGCCAAAGGGCGCTCGGCACGCGTCGAGCAAATGCTGGCACGGGTGGGATTGAGCGATTCAGCAGGAGTGCAGCTGCGGAAGTTCTCGAAGGGCATGTTGCAACGACTGGGATTGGCACAGGCGATTCTGCACGATCCGAAACTGGTGTTTCTGGATGAACCAATGTCGGGCCTTGATCCGATGGGCCGACGCGAGGTTCGAGACCTGATTCAGCAACTTCGGCACGAAGGCAAGACAGTTTTTTTTTCAACCCACATTCTGTCGGATGCCGAGGCGCTTTGCGACCGGGTGGGCGTGATCCACCAGGGCGAGTTGCGCGGAGTGGGAGCGGTGGCGGACCTAACCTCGCAGACTCAAGGGAAAGTCGAAATTATCTTTCACGCGCAACAAATTCCGGCGGGATTGAAAAATCTCGGCGCTGAAATGCGCATGAGTGGTGACATGGTCAACGCTGTATTGCCGGAAGCACAACAGGATGCGGCATTGGAGATCCTTCTTCGCGACCGTCACAAACTGATTTCGTTGACCCCGGTGCGGAATTCTTTAGAGGAATATTACATTCAGAAAACGCGAACCTCAGAAGACCGGAAAGAGGCGGTTCGTACAAAGGAAAACGGGAAAGGGGTGGGCGTATGAACGCGCGCATTGGTTATATCGCCTTCAATACCTTCCGCGAGGCGGTGCGCGACCGCGTTCTCTATAACCTCATCGCGTTTGCTCTGCTGCTTTCAGGGGCGGCAATTCTGGTGGGAGAAATTTCCATCGACATCGAGCGTCTGGTAGTGGTCAATCTGGGGCTGACGGCGGTGTCCCTATTCGGAGTAGTAATTGCCATCTTCATCGGAATTGGGCTGGTTTCGAAAGAGATGGACAAGCGCACGCTCTATACGGTCTTGTCCCGACCGGTCCGGCGCTGGGAGTTCGTGGTGGGCAAGTTCTTTGGGCTCACGGGGACCCTGGTGGTGAACACGTTCTTCATGGCGATCGGCGTGTTTCTGGCTCTCCTCTACGTCTCCCATAAATTCGAGACGATGGATCTTTGGGTACTCGTCGCGCTGTACTTCGTGGTGCTGCAGTTTCTGATTGTGTGCGCGCTGGCGCTGTTTTTCTCGTCCTTTTCGACGCCGCTCATGTCGGCAGTCTTCACTTTCGCCCTCTTCGTTATCGGCAGTTTGGCGGAAGACTTGCGAGGCTTTGCCAGAATCACGCAGGGTGTCGGCGGTTGGGTCGCGACCGGTATCGCTTATCTGGTACCGAATTTTTCCGCGCTGAACGTGATCAGCCAGGTAGCCCATGGCGATCCCATACCGGGGCGACTGATTCTCTATAACAGCATTTACGCACTGCTATATTCGGCAATGGCAATTTCAGGAGCGGTGCTGATCTTCCAGCGCCGGAATCTGAAGTGAGCGCGACACGACGCGTGAGTCTGGCCGCGATCGGGGCGTTGCTGCTGTCGGCAACTGGCGCCATGGCTACGCTCTACGCCATTGATCACACCCGGCGGCGATCGATACCACAGGAGGCTCTTTATGTGCAGTCTCCCAAGGTGCTGCGGCGCATGAGCCTCGGCTACACCGGCCTATTGGCCGACATTTACTGGACACGCGCGGTGCAGTATTTCGGAGCCCAGCACCACGGCGCTTCCGGCGATTTCCGGTTGCTGGCTCCCTTGCTCCAAGTTACGACCGAACTCGACCCAAGACTGCTGCCAGCGTATCAGTTCGGAGCGACTTTTCTGGCTCCGAAGCCGCCGAGTGGCGCGGGATTACCCGGAGCGGCGCTCGATCTGATGAAGTACGGGATCGAACATAATCCCGACCAGTGGCGTCTTTACTACAATCTCGGATTCCTCTACTACACCGAATTCAAAGATTACGCCAAGGCCGCGGATGCGTTCGCGCAGGGAGCGAAGCTTCCGGTTACCAACGAATTCATGCCTATTCTCGCGGCGCGCATGGCACAGCACGCGGGCGAATTCGACACTGCCCGCATGTTGTGGCGGACGACCTACGAGAGCACCAAAGAACCGCAGATTCGGGACAATGCAGTCCAACACCTACTGGCTTTGCAAGTTGACGAAGAAGTCACGCAGTTGGAAAACCTGGTCGAAAAGTACCGTGCCCAGAATGGGCGACTCCCCTCCAGCATAAGCGACCTCGATCGCGTGGGGTTTATCCATGGGATCCCGACTGATCCGACGGGGAAGCCGTATAAACTCACGCCAGATGGACGGATCGAAGTGCAGGATCCCAAAAGCATATTCTTCATTACCAAAGGCCTTCCGCCAGGAGCACTACCTCCACAGCCGCCCCCGGTTGCTCACGCAGACTCGAAGTGATGGCTTTGGGTTAAAACCAAGAGCCAAAACTCTAGCTTCCCATTTTGTTAGCATGCTGTCGTGTCCTCAAGCCCCACTGAGCAATTTTCGGAGTCAATACGCAGTTGGTGGGTCGAGCACTGTAGGTCGATCGGCTTTATGGGCGCGAGTTCCCTGCTGATCTCAAAACTGTGGGATTTTGCTGTTGAGTCAACACCTTCGGAACAGCGGCAACGCTATGGCGACATGGAGTACGACTGGGAGCACCGCGTCAACACAACCAGCGGCACTGTGGGTTGGCACGCGCGACTGCTGGGTCTGTTGCACTCCCCTTATCAGCCCACTGACCCGGTGCTGTTTCAGGAGATGATGGCAAGCTTGCCAATCAATTTCGATGGATTCACGTTCGTCGATCTCGGTTCCGGCAAGGGACGCACGTTGCTGATGGCTTCGGAATATCCGTTCCGGAGAGTTTTGGGTGTGGAATTGATCGCGGAATTGCATCGCGCGGCGGAAGAGAACATTCGCGATTACAGGAGCCCGACGCAGCGTTGCACGTCCATCGAATCCATTCTTGCGGACGCACGCGAGTTCGATCTCCCCGAGGAGCCACTGGTTCTCTTCCTCTTCAACCCGTTGCCGGAACGGGCATTATCCGAGGTATTGAGGCGACTGGGGAATTCGCTGGCGCGGGTTCCCCGTTCCGTATGGGTCGTCTATCACAATCCGTTGTTGGAAAACACGCTTGGCGCATCGGAATTCCTGGAGAAAGCAAGCGGAACTGACCAATATTCTGTCTACCGGGTGGCCGAGCGACACTAGCGCAAGAAGTTTATCTGCAATTAACAACGGACAATTCCATGCGGCAGTAGAATTAAGCAAAGGGAAAAATCCAGTTGAAGAAAAACTCCTCACTGCTGTGGCTCGTGCTGCTCTCGGCCTCCATCCCGGCAAAAGCTCAAGATATTCGTCAACTTGCCCGGGCCGTGGATGACCACTACAACCACCTGCACAGCCTGGAATCGGACTTCACCGAAATCTACCGCGGGGATGGCGCCGAGCGGGTCGAATCCGGCACCTTGTGGTTGAAAAAGCCTCGCAAGATGCGGTGGGAATATCGTTCTCCGAGAGAGAAGCTGTTTATCAGCGACGGCCAGGCTGTGTGGTTTTACCTGCCTGCGGAACGGCAACTCAGGAAGACGACGCTGAATAAGCTGGACGACTTGCGATCACCACTAGCATTCTTACTTGGTAAGACTAAACTGGAGAACGAATTACAAGGTCTTTCTAAAGTTATCGATCAGCCTCCCCTGGATGCCGGGAACACCCTGTTGCGAGGAGTCCCGCGAGCGATGGCAGGTTCCGCCAACGAGGTGCAACTGGAGATCACGCCCACCGATCAGATTGTCCGCATCTTACTGCTAGAACCTGACGGGGCGACCACAGAGTTCCGCTTCTCCGGGTGGAAAGAGAATCTGGAGGTAAAGGACAGGCAGTTTCACTTCACAGCTCCGCCGGGGGTTGAGACGGTTGAGGGGGAGTTGGGGCCATAGAGATGAGGGATCAGAGGTGGGTCAGGTGGGCCCGTCGCCCCAGCGCTTTAAAAGCATTCTGAAGCGGTTACTTGAGTACCAAACAGAACGACGAGTTACGGTAAAAGCTTTGGGAACAGAATGTTACACTTAGGTTGGAGAACGTCCGATAACAGAAGCGTTAACCAAGAATCGTAGGAATTAGCTTAAGGTCAGCCGTCAGAATCAGATGAAAGCGTAATGGCAGAATTCCTGGTAAAAGTCGCCGACGAACAGGGCCATCTGCGGCAGCAGGTGGAGCATGGCTATTCCGAGGCTGAAGTCCACGATCGCTTCACGCAGCAGGGTTACTTGGTGTACTGGGTCAAACCCCGCACCATGCTGAGCGCGGGTGGCGGCAAGTTCGGACGGCGCGGCAAGCTGAAGCAATCTACCTTTCTAATTTTTAACCAGCAGTTTTTGACCCTGATTAAGGCGGGATTGCCGATCCTGACTGCGCTCGACCTTTTGATCAAGCGGCAGCGCGATCAATCTTTGCTACAGCAACTCGAAAACGTACGGGAACGGGTAAAAGGCGGCGAGTTGCTATCCGACGCTTTCGCCGCGCAGCAGGTGTTTCCGAAGATGTACACGACCACCCTGCTGGCCGGCGAGAAGAGCGGCAATATGGAAGAAGTACTCGGCCGCTACATCTCGTACCAGCGGATGGTACAGACTTTCCGCAAGAAGCTGATGGTGTCGCTGGTGTATCCAGTGCTGCTGGTTTCCGTAGTGACACTGATGCTGATTTTTTTGATCACTTACGTGGTGCCAAAATTTGCCGATTTATTCAACAGCCTGGGAGCGGACTTGCCCGCGATTACGGTGTTTATGCTCTCCCTTGGCCTGAATGCCCAAAAATACGGATGGATCGTGGCTCTGGTAGGGGCGGCCGCGCTATTTCTGTTGTGGCAATGGAAGCAGAGCGATGAGGGAGCGGAACGCATTGACCGCTTTCTGCTCTCGCTGCCGCTGATCGGAGAGATTCGGCTGAAGTATCAGGTGGCAAATTTCTCGCGCATCCTGGCGACGTTGCTTCAGGGAGGCCTACCGCTGGTACCGGCAATGGAAACCGCTGGCGAATCGATGAGCAGCCGGCAGATGTTGAAAGGGGTCAATGCCGCGGCGGAACGGGTGAGAGAAGGGCAAAGTCTGGCGAATAGTCTGGAGTCGCAAAAGTTGTTTCCCGACCTAGCGGTTGAAATGCTGGAGGTCGGAGAATCGACTGGAGCCTTGCCAGCGATGTTGAGTTCAGTAGCGGAGTTTTACGAAGAGGATGTGCAAACTGCCCTGAGCGCGGCCATGGCACTGATTGAACCTTTGATTCTGATCATCATGGCGGTTTTTGTAGGAGGCATATTGATTTCTTTGTATATGCCGATCTTTACGTTGGGAGCGAATGTGCATTAAGAGCAAAGTTTCAAAGTTGCAAGGGGCAAGCCCTCAGAAATCGTTGAGTCATTGAAACCTTGAAACTTGGCTCCATAAGAAGCTGTAAACTGGGACTAGCATGGCGGATAAAAAAGCAGCGGTGATCAACGGTGGGACTGGCGGGAAATTGGCGCCGGAAGTGGCGCCAGTGGGCGACGAACTAGAACGCGCGCGCGATATCGCTCGGCGCTACCGTTGTGAATTCATCGACCTGACCGACTTTCAGTTGCACCATGATCTCTTCGAAAAGATACCCGTGCACCTGATGTTCCGGTACAACTTCGTCCCGCTTGACGAGACGGCGGACGGACGGCTGGCAATTGCGATTGCCGATCCCAGCCAGTTGATGATGATCGACGAGATCAGCTTGCTTCTCGGCAAGCGCATCCTGACCAAAGTTTCGACGCTCAAGCAAATCTCCGACATTCTGAAGAAGACCGAGCAGTCCAAGCGCGTGCTGGAAGACGCGAGCGAAGGCTTCACGCTCGACGTGATCCGCGAGGACGACGCCGGGAACGACGAGACCATCTCCATCGATAAATTGACGGCGACGGCGGGCAGCGATATGAGCCCGATCATCCGTCTGGTCGATACAACGATTTTTACGGCGTTACAACGGCGGGCCAGTGATATTCACATCGAAACCCGGGACGACTCGGTGTACATCAAGTTTCGTATTGACGGTGTGCTTACCAACGCCATGCCACCGATTGGCAAGGAGCACCATTCGACCATCATTTCGCGCATTAAGGTCATGAGCGAGCTCGATATTTCCGAGCGCCGCGTGCCTCAGGACGGCCGCTTCCGCGTGAAATACAACGGGCGCGCCATTGACTTCCGCGTTTCGATCATGCCGTCGATCCATGGCGAAGACGCCGTCCTCCGCGTACTCGACAAAGAGTCGATGAGCGAGAAGTTCAAAAAGCTCTCGCTTGAAGTCGTCGGATTCGACGAAGACGACCTGCGCCGCTTTCGCCGTTATATCAAGGAACCATACGGCATGGTGCTGGTCACCGGGCCGACGGGCAGCGGCAAAACGACGACGCTCTATGCCGCGATCAATGAAATCAAGACGGATGAAGACAAGATCATCACCATCGAAGACCCGGTCGAATATCAATTGCGCGGCATCACGCAGATTCCGGTCAACGAAAAAAAGGGATTAACCTTCGCCCGCGGATTGCGCTCCATCTTGCGTCATGATCCAGACAAGATCATGGTCGGCGAAATTCGCGACAACGAAACGGCGCAGATCGCTATTCAATCGGCGCTTACGGGCCACTTGGTATTCACGACCGTCCACGCCAATAACGTGGTGGACGTACTCGGACGTTTCCTCAACATGGGCGTCGAGCCTTACAACTTCGTGTCGGCGCTGAACTGCATTCTGGCGCAGCGGCTGGTAAGAATCATCTGCGATTCCTGCCGCACGGCGGTGCATTATCCGCCCGATGTTCTTGAAGCGAGTGGCCTCGATCCACAACAGTGGTCGCAGGTCCCTTTGTACGAAGGACAGGGCTGCATTGAGTGCGCGGGAACGGGATTCCGGGGCCGGACAGCGATCCACGAACTTCTGGATTTGACCGACCGTATCCGCGAGATGATTCTCGATCGTAAATCGACCTCGGAAATACGAAAAGCTGCGCGCGAAGAGGGCATGCGCTTCCTGCGTGAATCGGCGCTGGACAAAGTGCGCGGCGGTTTCACCACTCTGAAGGAGATCAATAAAGTCACGTTTATCGAGACCATGCGCTGAGGCCGGTTAAAACTGGTTACGGGCCGGTTACCATCTGCGCGACCGCCAGTCCAGTCGGGCATCCGCAGAGGTAACTATTCGCCTCGTGAAAGTGCGGGATATCATCAGAGTGCAATAGATTGCAACTTTAGCCGATATGATCACTTCTTCCAAACACGTTCGTCGTCCAACGCTCGCCTGTGAAATTGCGGCCGATAGAGTTTTGGCGGGGCGCGCTTCGGATACGGGGCGGATGGTGGAAATGGCGGCGGCACGGGAATTGGCTCCGGGCACCGTGGTACCCGATTTGATGGAAGGAAATCTGAGGGACGCTTCGTCCATACGGCAAGCCATTGAAAGCACCTTAGGGAGCGTTAGCGGGCGCTCTCGTGACGTGATTGCAATTCTGCCGGACACCTCAGTACGCGTCGTGCTGCTGGATTTCGAAACTCTGCCCTCGAAGCGCGAGGAGGCTGAGGCGGTTGTCCGCTTCCGGCTGAAGAAATCGCTGCCCTTTGATCCCGCCGATGCCCGAATCTCTTATCACGCGCAGTCCAATGGCAAAGGGGTGCGAGCAGTGGCGGCGGTCGTGCTGAACACGGTCTTACAGGAATATGAGTCGGCCTTTCGTGACGCGGGGTATAACCCAGGGATGGTCATGCCATCGATGCTGGCAGCGCTCGGGGCTGCGGATGCGGAGCGGCCGACACTGGTAGTCAAAGTTGACGCGCGCACCATCAGCATCGCGATTCTCGATCAGGAGCAGTTACTGCTGTTCCGTACGCTCGAAAATGTTCGAGGAGTGACCATCACGGGCGATCAACTGGCGGAGGAAGTCTATCCCTCGGTGGTATTTTTCCAGGATACTTACAGGCTAAACATCGAGCGCGTGTATGTCGCGGGGCTCCCGGAAGCGGGCAGCGCCGCCCCTGCGTTGAAGAACCAGTCCGGGGCGCAAGTTGAGGAATTGGTAGCGACGTCGCAGATCGGGTCCACGACTGGAACAGTTCCGCGCTGGCGAATGGCGGGGGTAGTAGGAGCATTAATTTCGTAGAAGTGCGTTGTTGGCTCTTCGCTGTTAGCTCTTCGCGAAAAGCCAAGAGCGAAAGGCGAGCAGCAGCTTTTAACTTTTTATCGATATGCGTTTAGACATCAATCTCGCGACCCGGCCCTATGAAGATGCCCGTGAATTTTGGGGGCGTTGGGGATTAGGCGTGGGGCTGCTCGCACTGGTGACGGTGGGACTTCTAGGCTGGACGGTGCACGGCTGGGTCGACGCCGGAAAAGATCGCCGCAAGATTTCTCAACTCCAGGCTCAGATCTCGGAGCGCGACCATGAGCGGGCAAAGGCACAAGCTTTCCTTGACATGACCGTCAACCGCAGCACGCGAGATCAATCGCAGTTCCTGAACGGGCTGATTCAACGCAAGTCGTTCTCGTGGACACGGGTTTTCGAGGATCTGGAGCGGGTGATGCCTCCGAACCTGCATGTGGTTTCGCTGCGTCCGGAGCCGACAGATCAGAATCAGATGCAACTTGATATGAAGGTGGCGGCCGACTCGTACTCAGCGGCGGTGGATCTGGTTCACCGGATGGAAACCTCGAGGCATTTTCAGTCGGCGCAGTTAGTGTCGGTCGGGCAGAATTCTACGGGAACAGGTGTGGCTGCTTCGTTAATCGCTATTTATGTCCCCGACCCGCCGGAAAAGGGTGATAAGTAATGCCGGATTTTGCAAATTCGCGACGCAAGTTGAAGATTGCAATTGGGGCGATGGTTGCAGTCGACGTGATTGCAATGGGGATTCTGTTTTCGCCGTTAGTGGGTTCCTCGGAATCGCGGACCTTGCAGTTGAACCTGCTACGCGTGGAGTTGCAAAAGAAAACCAAGGAAGTGGAGCCGTTGCAGGGGATCGATCAGAAAATCGTGCTTGCGAAAGGCCAGATCACCGGTTTTTATCAGGATCGCTTTGCCGCGAAAGATTCCGATCTGCTCGACGAGTTGGGAAAGCTGGCGCCGGCAAATGGGGTCCGCATGGAGCAGGCAAAGTACAAGCAAGAGGATCCGGAGACCTCTGGCATTGTGCCCGTCGAGATTCAGGGCAGTTTTTCCGGGGATTATCTGCAATTGGTGAGGTTCATCAACACGCTGGAACGGTCCAAGATGTTTATTGCGGTGGATAGCGTGGATCTGGCCGGCGAAAGCACGGGGCCGGTACGATTGGAAATCACCATGCACAGTTATTTGCGGTCGGGTGTCTGAGTGAAACTGGGAATCGAAAATCGGAAGCAACTCATCACGCTCGCAGTGCTGGGCGGGATCGCAGTGCTGTTGCTGGCCTACGAGTTCTGGCCATCGTCGACGGCTGCTTCTGTTCCAACGCAAACAACGACCGCCGCAAAGCCCGCGACCAGACGGACGTCTTCGGGAAGGATCGTGCCGATCGTTGAACCGCGTCTGGATCCCACACTGGATCTGAAACTGCTTGCTCAAAGCGAAGAGATTAAGTACGAGGGCAATGGTCGAAATATTTTTATGGCGGGGTCGATGCCGATAGAGACGCCAAGAGGCAATGGCACGGTTAAACCATCTGCCGCCGTCGCCGCGGCTTACGTTCCTCCGCAGCCCCCACCCCCACCCCCCATCACGCTCAAATTTTTTGGCTTTGCCAACCACCCTGGAGAAACGAAGAAGGTGTTCTTGATGCAGGGCGAGGATATTTTTATCGCAGCTGAGGGAGACATCGTCGACCGACGCTATCGTGTCTTGCGCATTTCATCGACTTCGGTCGATGTTGAAGATGTGCTGAATAACAATCGGCAGAGCTTGCCCTTGACCCAGCAAGCGCCGGGATAATCATGCTGCGTCGCCGTCCACTTGCCGCACCAGAACAAACTGCAAAACAAAAATCACAAGCTCGCTCGCGCGGCTACATGCTGATTACGCTGGCTCTGGCCATGGCGTTGATCGCGATCGCGCTGCTCACCGTGCTCCCCGAGGTCGGCCAGCGGATCAAACGAGGACGCGAAGATGAGTTGCGACATCGGGGCACCTCGTACATGCGGGCAATCCAACACTTCTACCGGAAATTCGGACGGTATCCAACGCGGCCGGAGGAATTGGAGAATACCAATAACATCCGCTTCATTCGCAAACTCTACAAAGATCCCGTGAACCGCGACCCGGCTACCGGCAAAGAGAGGGACTTCAAATTTCTGCACATGCAGGACGTCAGCCTGAACAATGGAGTATTGGGCCAAATGCCCGGCCAGGGTGCGCTCCCAGGGCAGGGCGGCGCGGCTGGTATGCAAGGCGCTCTCGGCGCGATGGCAGCGCAAGCGGGTGGGATGCAACAACTGCAACAACTGGCCGGAGGCATGCAACAACAACCGGGTGGCCCTGGCGGCCAGGCTTCCACGGATGATGGTTCCGGCAAGGCATCCGCCGGGGACACGAATTCCAACGGATCGCAGCCTTCCAGTTCAGGCCTTAGCGGACCAACATTTGGTGGAGGACCGATCATCGGAGTAGCCAGCGCCAGCACAAGTAAAGAAAAAACAATTCACGTGTTCTTTGATAAGGACCACTACAAAGACTGGCTTTTCATTTACGTTCAGGGACAAGAGCGCGGTGGGCTTCTGGTTGGACCGGTGCAGCCTGGCATGCCTACGGGCGGAAATCTCAACGGAATGGGCAATATGCCCGGAATGCCGGGCCAAGCTCCAGGGGGAGGGCCGGGACAAGGTCTCGGACAAGGATTTGGACAGGCCCCGGGGCAGGGATTCGGTGGAAGCGTCGGCGGCCAAACCCCAACTCCGCCTACACAGCCGCAGCAAAACCAGACATCTTCACCGCCCGACCAGTAGTCGTCTTGTTCCAATAAGGCCCGCAGGCAATAGAAAAGCCCCGCGTCGACTGCGGGGCTTTTTAGTCTCCAAGAACTAGCGGCACTAAACGTTGAACGAGGAGCCGCAGCCGCAGGTGCTCTTCACGTTCGGATTTTCGAACTTGAATCCCGCGCCTTCCAGAGTCTCGACGTAATCGACATGAGCTCCGCCCAGATACATCAGGGAAGTGGCGTCAACATAGACCTTCAGTCCCTCAAAGTCGAACACCTTGTCCATCATGCCGGCTCCGTTCTCGAAAGCCATGGAGTACTGAAAGCCTGAACAACCGCCGCCAACCACGGACAAACGCAATCCGGATGGGACAGGGGTTTGCGAGGACATAATCTCTTTCACCTTGGCGATCGCGCTGGGAGTGAGAACCGGCGCTGCGGTCTTGGGCTGTACATTCGGCTGCACATCAGTGGGTACGGTGGTAGTCGCCATCAGGGTTATCTCCTTGTAACTTACGATTATAGCAAAGGTTGCAACCGGCCAGGCAAGGCTTTTCAATGTGGTGCTTCGACCCCTGTCTAGTGTTCCGATGCTTCCGGATCTGGCGCTTTAGATGCTCTCAATCCTCAAGAAGTAGCGACCCCTCTTGCCAAGGGGTCTATAATCATTTCCGCAGTTAGGGGGCCGTACCCGAACGCCGGCAAATACCACGAAGTTTTTGCCGGGGGCTGAAGATGGCACGTCGGGGATTGGCTCGATCTCAGCTCCGAGGTGGCGTATGACTCCTATGTATGGGCTGCTTGTCGCGTGGGGAATTTTGACGGGGATTCTCATCCTCCTCTGGATCTATAAGAGCACTCTCACCATGCACGAGGATGATTCCATCTTCCTCAATGACACCGAATCGCAGATGCAGAAAGATCAAGCGATCAACCTGGCCAAGATGAGGAAGATCACACCGATCATCAAAGTGCTCGGCGCCCTTTCTGGGGCCATGCTTTTGGTGATTGCGGGATTGTTCGTCTATCACGGGCTGAACAGCGCGACCACACTTCAGTAGCGGCAACCGCGCATAGGCGCGGGAGTTTTGCCAACACCTCGGCATCGGAAGACTCGCACGCGCGGCGGCGACGTGTTGCCGCCTGCTGGTGAGCCTTTCCATCTTCTATATTCGGCGAATCCGTTATATTGGGATGAATCCGTACAGACCATGCCTGAACAGCATCCCATAGCAATTGTCGGCGGTGGTCCGGCAGGCTCTCTCGCGGGTACGATGCTCGCGGCGGGCGGCAGGCAAGTCCATCTCTTTGAAGAAAAACTCGCCTGGGAAAAACCTTGCGGTGGCGGGGTCACGCACAAAGCCTTGCAGCAATACCCATTCCTGGCGGAAGCTGAAGGCAATCCCGTCAAACTTAATCTTGTCGACGAATGCGAGTTGATCAGTCCTTCGGGAAAGCGAGTCCGCTTCCACATGCAGCATCCGGTTGCGATCTTCTCGCGGCTGGGGCTAAATGGGTTGTTACTGGAGCGAGCGCGCCGCGCCGGTGTCGAAGTCAGCCGAGAACGAGTCACTCGGATTGCGAGAGACGGCGACGACTGGCAACTGCTCACGCCCCAGCATGAATATCGGGCATCCCACCTGGTGCTGGCAGCAGGAGCTCGCAATCCATTTCGCGCGCAGTTCCTCTCACCGATTTCTCCGAGTGATCTGATGGTCACGGCGGGCTACTTCATCCCGGGCCACAGTTCGCTGATGCAGATTCAGTTTCTAAAAGGCATCGCTGGGTACATCTGGATCTTCCCTCGCACCGATCATATTTCCGCGGGCATCGCGGCAAAAATGGGCGAGATATCTACGGCCGAGTTGCGCCGCATACTGGAAGGGTGGCTGGAGGAAAATGGCTTCTCTCTTCAGAGCGCGACCTTTTACTCGCATATTCTTCCCTCATTTCGCTCCCAGACTTTCGATTCCCTCGAAGTCTGCGGGGAAGGCTGGGCGATGATCGGCGACAGTGCGGGACTGGTAGATCCGATTACGGGCGAGGGTCTCCACTATGCTCTACGGTCCGCTGAATTGTGCGCCGACGCTCTGTTGGCCGGACAACCGGAGGAATACCGGGCTCTGCTGAAGGAAGAAGTGTTGTCGGAATTGAAGCTGGCAGCAAGAGTTTCGCAACGTTTCTACACCGGACAAGTTTTCGGAGATACCGTTCTGGAGCGAATGGTGTCTCTCACTGCTCAGAGCGCAAGTTTCCGTAGACTGATGAGCGATCTCTTTGCCGGGATTCAAAGTTACCGCGATTTGCGCGCGCGGCTTTATCGAATCCTACCCTCGGTGGTCGCCCAAGGTCTGACCGGTCCGCTGCGCCGACCGTGGAAGACTGACGGAAATAGCGGACCGCAGTTCGCTATCGATTTGCCATCGGAATAAGACACAGTCAGTCGCAGCGTACCGGAGTCGATCAGGCGGCCTTTGCCTTCATCGCACGGATGTCGGCGAGCAGCACACCATCGTGACCTTCCGGGTTCACTTTTTCATACACTTTGCGAATCACGCCGTTGGGATCAACCACGAAACTGGTGCGATCCCAGTACATGGTTCCTTTCCATTCTGATTGCCCGATGCCAAGGGTCTTCATCAGATTGGCGTCGGTATCGGAAACAAGATCGATGGCAAAAGCAAACTTGGTGTGAAAGTTCTTGTGCGATGTGACATCGTCAGCGCTGACGCCAACGACTTTAACATCGGCTGCGTCAAATTCCGCCTTGGCCGCGGTAAACGACTTGCCTTGGGTGGTACAGCCTGGCGTGTCATCTTTGGGATAGAAGTAAACCACGAGCCAGTGTCCAGCGAAATCAGCGAGTTTGGTGATCTTGCCTTCCTGATTAGGAAGAGAGAAATTCGGAAAAGGAGTGCCAGCAGAAATCATTGGGAGGAGTTCCTTTCTAAGTGAAGCGCCAATTATACGGGGGATCGGCGAGCCTCACGTAGTCAAGGCTCTTGGCCACTGCGCCGTGCCCGATTTCGACTCAGCGGCCAAAAGCCGGTTGTTGAATCGGTGGACATCAAGCGGCCGACATCATTTTCTTCATGCGGATTTTCATCTCATCCTCCGACACGTCTTCCACATGAGTCGCTATACCCCAAAGGTGGCCAAACGGGTCCTGGATAAATCCGGAGCGATCGCCGTAGAATTGGTCCTGAACCGGCTTCAGTATCTTGGCTCCCGCCGCTACCGCCTTTTCGACGATCTTGTCACAATCCGGAAGGTAAACATACAAGCTGACGGGAGACCCGCCGATAGTTTCGGCGCTGCGATTCCCCATGGCGGGATTTTCATCCGCCAGCATGAAGCGCGAGTCGCCGATCTGCAACTCGGCATGGCCGACCTTGCCGTCGGGTCCATTCATACGCACGACTTCGGTTGCTCCAAAAACGCTCTTGTAATAGTCGATCGCTTTCGCGGCACCCTTGATGACCAGGTACGGCGTAATCGAGTTGTATCCCTTGGGAATGTAGCTGACTTTGCTCATGGTATTTTCTCCTCGAGGACAGGGTTGAGGGTTAAGGTTGAGGCGCGCAGACGGACCCTGCGGGTGCGTCATCAGGTTAATGAAAACACAATTTGCAGGTCGGCTCAAGCGCCAACTTCCGGGATCATAGTCTCGAATATTCACGAGCAATGACTCGCGCCAAATCGGAGTTGCGCTTTCCCGGTTTTGCGAGGATGATGCTGGACGCGAGAAAAGCGAAGTTAAACCAGGGGGTATAAGCACGATGAACACAAAAACCAGATTACTTCTCGGAATACTGACGGCTTTGGCTATGTTGGCACTCACGTTTGTGCTTCCCAGAGGAAACGCGATGCGAGACGCGGTTCTAGCCCAGTTTCCTGTCACCGTTGGAGTGTGGGCGATCTTCGTCCTGCTATTTGTGAAACTGAAATAAATTTGGGCCTCAAACACCGCGTCTCTGGGCCCTCCAACCTCTGACCATTGTTTGACTTGCGAGTTTCGCCCACGTAAGATTCGCCACGAATGGTGGCGTTGAAATGATCGGCGAGACCATCTCGCACTACCGCATCATCGAGAAACTTGGCGGTGGTGGTATGGGCGTGGTGTACAAGGCCGAAGACACGCGGCTGCACCGTTTTGTCGCCCTGAAGTTCCTGCCCAACGAGGTTGCCCGAGATCCTCAGGCCCTGGCTCGTTTTCAACGCGAGGCTCAGGCAGCTTCGGCGTTGAATCATCCGAACATCTGTACGATTCACGATATTGGCGAGGAAGATGGCAAGGCGTTCATCGCCATGGAATTCCTTGATGGGATGACGCTGAAACACCGCATCGCTGGCCGTGCTCTTGATCTGGAAACTGTTCTCTCGCTGAGCACAGAAATTGCGGATGCGCTGGATGCAGCGCATGGGCAAGGGATTGTGCATCGCGACATCAAGCCTGCCAATATCTTTGTCACCAAGCGCGGGCACGCCAAGGTTCTCGATTTCGGGTTGGCCAAGGTCGCCTCCGGAGGCAGTTCTTCGAACGCCATGGCGAGTGCGATGACCGCTCCGGACGAGCCTCACCTTACCAGTCCGGGCGCGGCGCTCGGCACCGTCTCGTATATGTCGCCCGAACAGGCACGCGCCCGCGAGTTGGACTCGCGCAGCGATTTGTTCTCCTTCGGTGCCGTTATCTACGAAATGGCGACAGGATCGATGCCCTTTCGCGGCGAGAGTTCCGCGGTTATCTTCAAATCCATTCTTGACGGCACACCTACTTCCGCGGTTCGCCTGAATCCTGACGTTCCGCCTGAACTGGAACGGATTATCAGCAAGGCGCTGGAGAAAAACCGCGATCTGCGCTATCAGCATGCCGCTGATATGCGTACGGATTTGCAGCGGTTGAAGCGGGATACCGATTCTCACTCTTCTGGCTCCAGTGTTGGCTCCCACGCCAGTAGCCGCATGGGAACTGCGGATTCCGCTGTTGCAAAGAGGCTTAAGCTCGGCGGAATTGTTGCCACGGCCCTCGCCATTCTTGTTGCGGGTGGACTCTATCTCCGCTCGCATGGGACAAAGACCACGGCGACTCCACTGACCGAGAAAGATACAGTGGTGCTGGCGGATTTCACTAACTCCACCGGCGATCCGGTATTCGATGGCACGTTGAAGCAGGCGCTCGCCGTGGATTTGGAGCAATCTCCTTTTCTCAACATTCTTTCCGACAGCAAAGCGGCCGAGACGCTGAAGTTGATGGGGGGTACAGCTTCGGAGCACATCACTCCGGAGATTGCTACTGAACTTTGTCTTCGAACTGGCAGCAAAGCGGTGGTATCGGGTTCCATCACCAACCTTGGAAGTCAATATGTCGTCACGCTCGACGCCGTTGCCTGCAATGGCGGCGATAGTCTTGCCAAAGAACACGCCGTCGCGGCTAACAAAGAAGGCGTGCTCAAGGCGCTGGATACTTCGACTACCGCCTTGCGCGCACGGCTTGGCGAGTCGCTCGCTTCGGTGCAGAAATTCGATGTCCCGCTGGAAGCCACCACGCCTTCGCTCGAAGCTCTGAAGGCTTACAGCATGGGCATTGCGATGAGCCGTACCAAGGGCGACTCCGAAGCGGTTCCGTTTATGAAGCGCGCGATTGAGCTTGATCCTAATTTCGCGATGGCCTACGTGAGCCTGGGCATCGAGTACGCGAATCTTGGACAGGCCAGTGTCGCGGCCGACTATGCCAGGAAGGCATACGATTTGCGGGACCGCGTCAGCGATCGCGAGCGATTTCGGATCTCCGCTTTCTACTTTCAATATGTCACCGGCGAAATGGATAAGGCCATCGAGTCCTACGAACTGTGGGCGAAGAGTTATCCGCGCGAAATGGTTCCACACGGCAATCTGGGCAGCCTCTACGCGTCTATCGGGCAATACGATAAAGCGATCGCAGAGACCGAAACCGCGCAGCGCCTGGAACCGACGATTACCGATTACGCGAATCTCGCCAGTAATTACATCTCGGTGAATCGTCTGAAAGATGCGCGGGCAACGCTCGAAGAAGCGCAGCAGAAACATTTTGATGGATTGTTCATCCGAAGCAATTTGTATTCGCTCGCGTTTCTTGCCGGCGATAAGGCCGAGATGGATCGTCAAGTCGCATGGGGCGCGGGACGACCGGGCGAAGAAGATCAGATGCTGAACTTCGCCGCCGATACCGAAGCCTATTACGGACGCATGACCAAGGCGCGTGACTTTGCGCGGCGCGCCGCCGATTCGGCGGTCCGCGCGGATGCCAAGGAAACGGCGGCGCAGTGGACCGCCTTGCAAGCCGTACGCGAGGTCGAAGTTGGCAATGCGACCGCGGCGCGTGAAGCGGTCACACGCGCGCTGGAGCTTGGTCCTGGACGCGATGTGAGAATTCTCTGCTCGCTGGCGTTGGCTCGCTCTGGCGAATCCGTTCAATCGAAGTCGATGATTGAGGCGCTGAAGAAATCGGAAAGCAAAAGCACTTTTCTGAAAGCCTATTGGTTCCCTGCGATCGAGGCATCCATGTATCTAGCGCAGCATGCCCCGGATAAGGCGCTGATCGCGCTTGAGCCTTCCCTGCCCTATGAACTTGGGAATCCTCCGCCCGAGAGTAATGCGACCATGCATCCTGCTTATCTTCGCGGGCTGGCTTATCTCGCGCAGAAGAATGGTCCGGCAGCAGCGGCGGAATTTCAGAAGTTCGTCGATCATCCTGGGATTGTGCAGAACTTTGTGCTCGGGTCACTGGCGCAGTTGCAACTGGGACGCGCTTACGCCATCTCCGGAGACACGGCGAAAGCTAAAACTACTTACCAGAATTTCTTTGCGCTTTGGAAGGATGCGGATGGCGATGTGCCGGTATTGAAGGACGCTAGGGCGGAGTATGGAAGGCTGCCGTAGTTTCGGGATTCGGGATCGAAAACAACGGCAAGGGCGGCGGCCAGGAGTGTCCACCCTACCGCGACATGCCGCGGGCGCGAACGATTGTGCCAAGCGCCTTGGCGATGAAAGCTGGGTCGTCCGTTTCCAGAGCTTCTTCCATATAGGCATTGATGGCTTGAGCGCTGTCAAGATAGTCCGCCGAGTCATACGGAGAGGTCTTTGTTTTCTTTTTCGTCATGATTCAGTCCAGAACTGCCGAAACGTCACGGGCACCGTGGATAATTCTGACGATTTGGAGAGGCTTCTTTTCGGGATTGTAGACGATCAAATATTTCGAATACGGACGCACTACCCAGAAACGGAATGGCAATGGAGCCAGATCCTGCCTCACGTGACCTGCGAGTGGAGAGTTGGCAAGAAAGTTACAAGCCCCAAGAATTCCTTCTTCAACTCTGTCTGCAGCTTCGCGATTGTCTCGGTTTATGTAATCCCAGATTTCGAAGAGATCGTTGATCGCTTCCGGCGTTAACTGAAAATTCTCCATTAACGCGGCGAACGGTCGGAGCACCCTAGCTTCATCTCGGCTAGCTTCTTCCGCACTTCATCAGGTCCGAACAATTCGCCGCGTTCTGCTGAGGCGCAGCCCTCGGCAATCTTCGCTCGAATATCCCCCCGATTCGCGGCCAACCAAGCTTCCTGTTCATGGAGCATAAACACAGCTTGCTCTACGAACTCGTCGACAGTTTCATAGGGACCGCGCTGGACGTCCTGCTTGATTAACTCCTCGAGTTCGGGCCGGAGGCGGATTTCCATGCGGTTATTCTAACTCACGAATGAGCATGCACCGATCCATATCATTTGGTCAGAAACGCATAGATTGCGCTCTGCGCCTCAAGCACGTGCTGTCCCCAATGGGAATCGTAAAGGACCCGCCAATGAAAATTGGCCTCTAGCTTGTGGCCCGCGTCGAACAAATGCAGGCCCTCCCACAAGTCAAGCCAGATGTCAGCCAAGTCATCTGAGAGGTCGCCGCAGACTGGTTCCTCATTTCCCTTCAAGGGTTCAAACATGTTCCAGTAGCGCGTGAAGGGGATAGCGGAGACTCGCTGGAGAACTCTTTGCTTCAATTCTGGCGCTGGTTTGTGAATTTTCTGATGGTCACCGCTAGCAATTTCGGGCAGACCTAGAACGGCCAACTGCAGCTCAGCAAGGAAGCGGCGTGCCGTAGTGAGGTCAATCGATTCTCCTGCTTCGCTCTCCGCCCATGCGCAATAGCGACGGGCAACTTCTGCGAACTGATTGACCTCGAGTGGAACTTCGTTACTCAAGCCCTAGCTCTTTCGCCAGCGCCTTCCACTTGCCATCCACTAACGCGCGGGTCTTGGCGTCCATCACAATCTCATCCGGCCACGGACGCGCGAAGCCTTCGGTTGACCACTTGCGGGTGGCGTCTATGCCCATTTTTGATCCGTAGTTGGCGAGGCGGGCGGCGTGGTCCAGGGAATCTACTGGTCCTAGCGTGAACTGGATGTCGCGCTCGGGATCGATGTTGTTTAGGACTTTCAGGGTGACGTCGGCTATGTCTTGCACGTCCACGTCTTCGTCGACCACGATGATGCATTTGGTGAACATGGCCTGGCCGAGGGACCAGATGGCGTTCATTACTTTGCGGGCTTGTCCGGGATAGGACTTGCGGATGGAGACAAGCATCAGGTTATGGAAGACGCCTTCGATGGGGAGATTGATGTCGACTAGTTCGGGGATGGTTAGTTTCATCAGCGGGAGGAAGATGCGTTCGACGGCTTTGCCCATCCAGGCATCTTCTTGCGGGGGCTTGCCTACTACCGTGGTGGCGTAGATGGGATCTTTTCTGTGGGTGATGCAGGTGACGTGGAAGACGGGATATTCGTCTTCTAGCGAGTAGAAGCCGGTGTGATCTCCGAAGGGGCCTTCGGTGCGGAGTTCGTCCAGATTTACGTAGCCTTCGAGGATGATCTCGGCGTTGGCGGGGGCTTCGAGGTCAACGGTTTCGCACTTTACTAGTTCTACTGGTTTCTGGCGGAGGAATCCGGCGATGATGAATTCTTCTACGTCGGGTGGGGCGGGGACTATCGCTGAAAAGGTTAGGGCGGGATCGGTGCCTATGGCTACGGCTACTTCCATTTTGCCCGTCGGGCGATCGCCCTCGGGCTGGAGTGCGCCTCCGGAGGATCTGGCCATAATGTCTACGGCAGCAGCGTTCCCACCCGATTTCATTGCCTGAGTCCGCATGTGGTCGCGGTAGTGTTCGGCGGCTACTTTTTGGCGTTGCCAGTGCATGCCGGTGGTTTGGCCGTCGTAGATTTGCATGCGGTACATGCCCACGTTGCGTTTGCCGGTTTTCGGATCGCGGGTGATTACGCAAGGGAGGGTGATAAAGCGCCCGGCATCTTGGGGCCAGCATTGCAGGATGGGGAAATCGAGCAGCGAGAAATTGTCGCGCTTGATTACTTCTTTGCAGGGGCCTGTCGGGACGGTCTTGGGAAAGAACTTGCCCATCTCGGCCAGCATGGGGAGCATTTTTACTTTGTCGAGGAATCCTTGCGGGGACTTTACGTCCATGAAGGCGCGAATGCGGTCGGCGATTTCATCTAACCCGTCTACTTCCAGCGCCAGCTTCATGCGGTTTGCGGAGCCGAACTGGTTGATTAGAAGTTTTGATCCGGGATAGCCTTTTAGGTTTTCAAAGAGAAGGGCTTTGCCGCCTATGGTTCCCTGCTTGTCTTTCTCTTTACTTCTACTCTTTGAAACGCGATCGGCTATTTCGGCTATTTCGAGGATTGGGTCGGCTTCGGTGTGGATGCGTCTTAGTTCGCCCGCTCGGTCTAGTGCTTTGATCCAGTCGCGCAGATCGTCGTAGGCCAATGTTCCTCCCAGAAGGACAGACGATTATATGACGGCGCGGTGCGACCGGACGCAAACTGCAGATCCCTCGCTTCGCTCGGGATGACAAAGCTCTGGGAGGTAGGACTCTTTCACATTTTCGGGTCTGCGACTAGGATATGGTTTCATTCCTGAGGCATGAAATCTACGATGGGAAAATTACTGGCGCTGCTCTGCTTGTTCGCTGGAACATTGGCACACGGTCAAGAGATTGTTGTGGCCGCTGCGGCTGACATGAGTGCTGCCCTTCCTGAATTGGCGGCCAGTTACACGAAGAAAACTGGGCAGGCAGTGAAGCTGTCGTTTGGCGCATCTGGCAACCTGACGAATCAGATCCGGAATGGCGCGCCTTTCGATGTCTTCTTTTCGGCGGATGAGCAGTATCCTCAGCAGTTGATTGGCGAGGGATTGGCGGTTAAGGACACTCTGTACCGGTACGCAGTGGGACGATTGGTGTTGTGGGTTCCGGCGGATTCGCCGCTTGATTTGACGACGCTGGGGATTAAGGCTTTGCTTGATCCGTCGGTGAAGAAGATTTCGATTGCGAATCCGGCGACTGCGCCTTACGGGCGGGCGGCGGAGGCGGCCTTGCGGCATTTCTCCATTTACGATCAGGTTTCCAGCCGGCTGGTTTTGGGAGAGAACGTTTCGCAGGCGGCGCAGTTTGTGGAATCGGGCAATGCGCAGGCGGGGCTGATCGCGCTTTCGCACGCGCTTGCTCCGGCGATGAAAGATAAGGGACGGTATTGGGTGGTTCCGCTGGATGCGTATCCTACGCTGAATCAGGCTGCGGTCGTGGTTTCGAAATCCAACCGGCAGGATGCGGGGCGCAAGTTTTTGGAATTCTTGCGCGATCCGGAGGCTAGTTCCCTGCTCGCCAAATACGGGTTCAGTACGTCCGCGGAGAAACAGTGAAATGAACTGGGAGGCGTTCTGGTTGACAGTTCGTCTCGCTGCCGTTGTTTCTGCACTGCTGTTTGTTATCGGAATTCCGATCGCCTACTGGCTGACTTACTCGCGCTGGCGCTGGAAGTTTCTGGTTGAAGCCGCGGTCGCACTTCCTATTGTTTTGCCTCCTACGGTGCTGGGATTTTATGTGCTGGTGGCGCTTGGGTCGCGGAGTCCGATTGGGCGCTGGTGGGAATCGCTAACCGGACACACGCTGGCTTTTACGTTTGAAGGGCTGGTCATCGGTTCGTTGCTATACAGCTTGCCTTTCGCTGTACAACCGTTTGCGGCGGCATTTGGCGCGGTTGAACCTGCACTGCTTCACGCCTCGGCTTCGCTGGGGCAATCTCCGCTTCAAACTTTTCGGCGCATTGTACTGCCTCTCTCGAAGGCTGGGTTGGTCACTGGCTTTGCGCTTAGCTTCGCGCACACACTTGGCGAGTTTGGAGTGGTGCTGATGGTGGGCGGGAATATTCCGGGGGTAACGCGGACTATCTCGATTGATATTTTCGATCAGGTGCAGACGGCTAATTATTCCAGCGCAAACAGTACGGCGCTGCTGTTGTTAGTTATCTCGTTCATGGTGTTATCGGTTGTTTATGGTTTGAATCGCTTTGGCAAGAATCAACGTCCGTGGACGGTGGCGCCATGGCGGTAAAGATTATTTTGCCGGCACGTCCTGCATCGGACGCGTCGATTCCGAGCGAACCGATCTCGGCTGATCTTGAGGTTCGCGTACGCAAGCGCTATCCGAATCCTGAAGGCAGTTTTATTTTGAATGTGCATTTTCGTGCGCTGGCTGGTTTCACTATTCTTTTTGGCGCATCGGGTGCGGGCAAGACTACGCTGCTGGATTGTATTGCAGGCGTTACCGATCCGGATGATGGGCGCGTGGCTATTGGCGGAGAAGACCTGTACGATTCCGAGAAAAAGCGGAACGTCGCGGCGTGGAAGCGGCGTATCGGATATGTGCATCAGGATCTGGCGCTGTTTCCTCATCTGACGGCGGAGCAGAATGTAGCTTATGGGCTCCGAACGCTCGGCGCCGAAGAGCGACGAATACGGAGCCGCGAGATGCTTGATGGATTTCGCATCGCTCATTTGCGCGATCGGAGGCCGGCAGAAATCTCCGGGGGTGAGCGGCAACGGGTGGCCTTGGCACGAGCGCTGGTTACCAATCCGCGAGCGTTGCTGCTTGATGAGCCGCTGGCTGCGCTGGACCGCCGGACTAAGTCGTCGCTGGTCGCCGATCTGCGGCATTGGAACCAGCATCATCGTGTGCCGATCATCTTTGTTACGCACAATGGCGAGGAAGTTTTTGCGCTGGGAGACGAAGTCATTGTGCTGGATGCGGGACGCATTGTGGCGCAGGGACAGCCGCATGATGTCATGCGGGCTCCGCAGTTGGAGACGGTGGCGCAGTTATCGGGATTCGAGAATATCTTCGACGCCACGGTGATCGGATTGAACGAAGGGCGTGGCACCATGACTTGCCGACTGGCGGGCGGTGGTTTGGAAATGGAAACGCCGCTGGTAAGAGCCGAGGCGGGATCGCAACTGCGTGTCGGCATCCGCGCGGGTGATCTGCTGCTGGCTACGGAAAAGCCGCATGGGCTGAGTGCTCGGAATATTTTGCCGGGAACGATTCGACGGCTGGAGCGTAGGGACGTTGTGGTTGCGGCTATGGTGAATTGCGGTGGCGCGGAGTTCGAAGTGCATCTGACGCTGGCGGCTCGCGATGATTTACAGCTCGGGATTGGCAAGGATGTGTGGGTGGTGGTTAAGACGCACTCCTGCCACTTGCTGAGCATGTGAGGATCACGTACAGCTTTTATGGTTGTCCGCAGAGGGCCTCGGAATTAGTTGTGGCTACACAAACAGCTTGAACCACAGAGGGCACGGGGAACACAGGGGACATCCAACGCTCTGTTGTTCAGTGTTTGGCTACTGGGTCATTGCGATTACGGCCATCCACTGTCCATTCAGCTCTTTGTGATAGACGATCGTCCCGCCCAGGCGTTGGGCTATGTCTTCGGGAAGTAAGTCGCGATGGTAGCCGAAGTATTTTTCTTTGATTTGCTGCCAGGCTTCCCAATCCTCCAGCAACGGATGCGGGGGCTGATATTTGGTGGAGAAGACCAGTGCCGCGTCGTAGTGTCCGCGAGCTTTGGCGGCTAAGTCGATCTGGGATGCGGAGAAGTCTTCGACGCGGACCACTGGGAAAGGCTGACTGACGTAGCCGATCCAGGGGCGGCTGAGTTCATCGGACGCGGGCCAGGCCGTCAGGACGCGCTCTCCGGGATAGCGCATCGCTAGAAAATTGCTGCCTTGCGCATGCAACACGATGTAGTCGCGATAAGCGAGATTGTCTTCGAGAGAAAATCCGTAGGGCGGATTGGTGAATAGGCCTGCGACGATTGCAATCGCTATGGCTACGACTATTGCCTGCCAATAACGCACTCGCCGCCAGAGGGTCGCGACCATCGCTAGAACTACCAGGGGAACGACGGGGAGCATGTAGCGCGCCAACACTGCTCCGCCTACGGCTGACATGAAGGCGAGGTAGGCCAGTATCACCACAAGAAATATTGCTTGGATCCGGAACGGGATTCTTGGCCGGATGATTCCGCGCTGCTTTAGCGAAGGACGGAACATGGCCAGTAATCCCGCCAGCGTCAGCAAGTAAAGACCGAAATATCCGAAAAGTTGCCAGAGCCTTGTGGCCAGCGCAAACGGGATGCGCATGGGACTCAGCGTGGCGGCAACGTTGTAGCGAAAGAATTCTGGATTGCCTAGAAGGAATCCAGTCTTCAGATAGTGGTAGATGTACCAACCTGCCAGCGGCACCACTGGAAAAAGCAGATAGAGCGAGTGCTTGCTTTCTTCCACTGGCGGAAGAAACTCTTTCCAGCTTGGGCTTACACGCGGGCGAAGGAAGTGGCTGACTAGTTCCCATCCAAACAGGGCGACTGGAGCGAGGATCGCCGTCTCCTTGGTTAATGCAGCAAGGGAAAACCAGATGGCTGACATCCAGGGATGCGCATTCTTAGGAGAGTCTTCTTTATAAGGGGCGATGTAGGCGGCCAGCGCCCAGAAGGTGAATCCGGCGGCGGGCAGGTCGATTTGCGCCAGGGAACTCTGGGTGAAATACACCGGATACAGCGCTACTAATATTGTCGTCGCCCATGCTACCGGCGAATTGGCGGCGATTCTCGAGAGTCGAAATAATCCCAGCAACGAGAATGCGGACAGCGCCAACATGGCTGTGCGCGTGACTAGCGTGGAGAATCCGAAAATACGCCAGGCCAGCGCCAGCCATGCCATTACCAGCGGCGGATGGGCATTCGACGGAGTTGACTTTGGAATGAGCGCGCCGGTGAGAAATAAATCACGCGCTGCGGGGATGTAATATCCGGCCTCGTCCCAGAAATAAGGAAGACGCAGGAGCGGGGCGTGGAGAAGCATCAGTCCGGCAAAGAAGAGAGCGAAGAGGAGGCACTGCTCCGCCCATGCGGAGGGTGCTGGCCGGGATTTTGCGTGGATATCGTACTGCGCCACGGGCCGCGCGGACTTCGTTAAACGATGCTGGCGCATCAGTGAACGGGTCCGCCTGGGGCGCGGGGATCGAGCTTGATCTCTCCGAATGCGGACTCGTAATTCGTCACGTTCTGCTGTAGCAGCGCCATCAGCGCCTTGGCCTGTTGCGGACTTAGATAGATACCCTGAAAGTTTCGCAGTTCGACCTGGGTTTCCGTGCTTTGCTGCATGGTTCCGAAGACCAGGAAGAAATCCCAGACATTGACACGGATCTGCACGCTATTGGAGTAGGCCTCGCGATAATCGGCGGTTTGGACGAATTTCACATTCGGTTGGTTGGTTGTATTCATGTCCGCAGTGTAGCGCGGGAGCGGAGTATTCGGAAAGTTCTCGGTTCCCGGTTCTCGGTTCCCGGTTCTCAGTTGTCAGTTCTCAGTTCTCAGTTACTTCGAATACCGCAAACATTTGCGCCGACGCAAAGGCACGATCGTCGGCGCTTCAAAACAAATCAAAATTGAGCTAGCACACCGCGAGCAAATTAACCCTCCTTTAACACTAGCGCAACATTGCAGCAACACGGGACCTCTAGTGTGAGTCACAACTATCAAGGCTATATCTCTCTATCTAAGACGATTTTGCGTGCGTGACGTGCTTTTTTGCCTATGGAAACTTTGGACACGATCGACAAGCCACGCCACTCCGAATTGATTTACGTTGTGGAAGACGATCCAGATGTGTCGCATCTTATTGAGCACAATCTGCGCACCGCAGGTTATGAGGTTTCCACTTTTTTTTCGGGGGCACCGGTTGTTCCCGAGGCTGCACTGGCGCATCCGTCGTTGTTTCTTCTCGACATTATGTTGCCGGGGATCAGCGGATTTGATCTTTGCCGCCAGATTCGCCAGCACGAACGTCTGGGTAAGACGCCGGTTATTTTTCTTTCTGCCAGAACTCAGGAGCCAGATCGCCTTCAGGCATTCGATGCGGGCGGGGATGGATACATCACCAAACCGTTCAGTCCGCGCGAGTTAATTGCGCGCGTCCGCAATGTTCTGCGGGCGCAGCCGGATGCTCCTACTAACGAGACAATCCAGTTGGGCGAATTGGAGATTGATATCGCTTCGATGACTTTGCGGGTGCAGGGCAGAACTGTGCTCACGACGGTGCGCGAATTCCGGCTGCTGGAATATCTGGCGCGGCATCGCGGGCGCGTGTTTACGCGCGATCAGTTGCTTGATGCGGTCTGGAAAGAGGGATCGTTTGTAACTCCTCGGTCCATTGATGTTTTCGTGCGGCGGTTGCGGGAGAAGATTGAGCGCGATCCGCGGCATCCGCGGTATTTGAAGACGCTACGCGGGATTGGGTATCGGTTCGAAGCGGGGCGTTGAGATTGGGTTGAGCGCGTTCGGTCGTGCCCTGCGACTCTGATCAGACAGCATTTCCCCGGCGGGTAAAGCCGCTAAGATTATGCGGCAGTTGCGGCACGGCTGAAGCCGTGCCCTTCCACTCCCTTCCCCGCGTGGCTTCCTGCTATCCTAGAAACCTTCGTCCAATGGAGAGATTATGAGAACAAGACCATTTACTTGGTTGTTTGCGCTGCTATTTGCGGTTACCAGTCTTGCCCAAAACACTGTTCATTTCGATGGCCACACCTGGTGGAATCACGTCAAGGTGCTTGCCGACGACAAGCTTGAGGGCCGCGACACTGGCAGCCGGGGCGAGCGGACAGCGCAGGCATATGCCGTGGAGCAGCTCAAGAACGCGGGGGCGGAACCGGCGGGCGTGGATGGTTTCTACCAGCCGGTAAAATTCGTCTCCCGCCAGATTGTGGAGAAAGATTGCAGCCTTACTCTTGTCCGTGGCGGGAAGGCTGAGCCGCTGACATTGGGCGAAGATGCGATTATCGGGACCCGGGTTATGCCTGCGCCGGAGGTCAAGGCGCAGTTGGTGTTTGCTGGATATGGGCTCAGAGTTCCTGAAAAGAATTATGACGATTTCGCGGGACTAGATGTCCGTGGCAAGATCATTGTTATTTTTTCTGGATCGCCCGCGGAGATTCCGGGCGCGCTGGCTTCGCACTATCAGACCGCAGCTGAGCGCTGGAAAGTTTTGCGCGTGGTTGGCGCCATCGGCATTGTCTCGCTGATCAACCCGGCATCGATGGATATTCCGTGGTCCCGCATCGCGCTCAATCGCGCCCATCCCAGCATGGATCTTGATTACCCGGAGTTCAATGAGACTGAGGGCGCTCAGCTTACCGTGACTGTGAATCCGGCTCATGCAGAGAAATTCTTTGCCGGATCTGGCCATTCTTTCGAAGAAATCGCCGCATTGGGGAAAGACCGCAAGGCGATGCCGCATTTCCCGCTAGCCTTGTCGCTGGAAGCGAACACGAGAGTTGACGTTACCAAGTTAGAATCCGCCAATCTTGTCGCGAAGATCCCGGGCAGCGATCCGGCGCTCAAAGATGAATATGTCGTGCTCTCCGCTCACCTCGATCACGTTGGCATTGGAGAGCCGGTCAACGGCGACCGTATTTACAACGGGGCCATGGACAATGGGTCCGGGAGCGCGCTGGTGCTCGACATGGCCGCGAGTTTCAAGAAGAATCCGGAGAAGTTGCGGCGGTCGATTCTCTTAGTCCTGGTCACGGGCGAAGAAAAGGGATTGCTGGGCTCGAAGTATTTTGCGGCTCATCCGACGGTCGCGCCGAAATCCATTATTGCCGATGTGAACGTGGATATGTTCCTGCCGATCATTCCATTAAAGCTTCTCACGGTGCAAGGGATCAATGATTCTGACCTGGGAGATCGAGTGCGTGAGATTGCGCAGTCGATGGGGGTGAAGGTTCAACCTGATCCTGAACCGCTTCGTAATCTTTTTGTTCGGAGCGATCAGTACAACTTTATCCGCCACGGTGTGCCGTCGGTAATCATGGATGTCGCACCGGAGCCGGGATCGCCTGAGGTGAAGACTTTCAAAGACTGGCTGACGCAGCGGTATCATGCGCCGTCCGATGACGTGAAGCAACCGGTGGATCTGGCTACGGCCGCGAAGTTTGAAGAGATTGTCAGGGCTTTGCTGGTCAATGTCGCGGACGATGGTCAGCGGCCGGAGTGGAAGCCAGATAGTTTCTTCCGCAGATATGCGGAATCTGCCAAGATGGGGCACTGAGTTCTCGCAGGTGCCCAGCCCCTACAGGGGCCGAGGGCCGTTCGGGATTGCGGTATCGCTGAAGCGATACCCTGATACGAAACGGATTTGCCCACGGATTTGTCCAGGGGATTTTTTCTGCGAGCTATTTGGCCGAGGCGAACTTAGTTCTGCCTGGTTTTGGAGAGAACATTTGAGCGATTATCTTGTATCCGTAATACTGGGAATTGTCGAAGGGCTTACTGAGTTTTTGCCGGTCAGTTCGACGGCGCATCTTCGGCTCTCTGAGGTTCTGCTGAATGTGCCGCTTTCGAGCGGCTACTGGAAGATGTATTCGATCGTCATACAGTTGGGCGCAATTCTGGTTTTGCCGATTTATTTCCGGAGCCATATTGCCAAGCTGATTTCGACTTTTCCAGAAGGTGAGAAACGAGACTGTGACTATCTGACGCATCCTCTTAGCCTGGTGATGATTGCGTTCGTCGTGACCGCTATTCCATCTTTTTTATTGACTAAAGTGATTGGCAAGAATCTTGAGAGTCTTTATGTGATGGGGGCATCGCTGCTGATCGGTGGCATTGTCATGTGGGTCATCGACGCCATGAAAGCACGGTGGGAGAAGGCTGGCCCGGGGGCTCCTGGTTCTCCAATTCATACGTGGAAAATGGATGATATCCACGGTGGTCAGGCGATCTGGATTGGCGCTTGCCAGATTCTATCGGCTGTTTTCCCTGGGACGTCGCGGTCCATGTCGACGATTGCGGCGGGGCAATTGGCGGGGATGTCGCGCGCCGCAGCGCTGGAGTTCTCTTTCTTTCTATCCATACCCACGATGACGGTGGCAACGCTCTACACGCTGTTCAAGTCGCTTACCGGTAAAGATGAAAATCCTATCGGCGTTCATGAGATCACTTCTCACCAATGGGTGATCCTCGCCATTGGCTTCGTAGTTTCGTTTATCGTCGCCTATGGAGCGGTCGCATGGTTCATGGGCTGGGTTCGCAAGCGCGGGTTTGCGCCATTTGCCATATATCGGATTGTGCTTGGAATCGCGGTGCTGGCCTGGGCTGTAGGGATGATTGGATTGTGAGTTTTGTTGCGCGAACTGAGAGGTCGAAGCTCCCGCCCGTGATACATTCGTTTCGCTAATCCTGTTCGCTCATTACAATCATGTAAGAGAGGATTTTCATTGTCATGATGTCCCCCCGGCCGCGTACCTCAACCACCGTACTCTTGCTTATGAGCAACCTGATCGCAGTTGGAACCATCGCCATCACATCCAATCCGGCGCTTGCCGCGGCAGCGAACTTTGGACCGTCCAATCCTTTTTACGCGCCCAGCACACTGCCCTTCCAGGCGCCGCCGTTTGACAAGATAAAGGATGAAGACTATCAGCCTGCGATCGAGGCAGGTATGGCGCAAGCTGAGGCGGAAATCCAGGCGATCGCGGACAATCCTGATGCCCCGACTTTCGACAACACCATTGTCGCCATGGAGAAGGGTGGCCGGTTGTTCGAACGTGCGACGGCCGCTTTCAATGCGGCGACGGAAGCAAATACGAATCCGACGCTGCAGAGTGTGAAAACGATTGAAGCCCCGAAAATGGCGGCGCATCGGGACTTTATTTATCTCAATACCAAGCTTTTTGCGCGTGTCGCTGCCATATACAAACAACGCGCCTCTTTGAAGCTTGACGCCGAATCTCTGCGATTGGTGGAGCGCACTTACGACACGTTTGTACATGCCGGCGCCAATCTTTCGGAATCCGATAAGACTGCGCTAAAGAAGCTGAATGAAGAAATGTCCTCGCTGTCGGATGCGTTCAACACCAAGCTGCTGGCCGCCACAAAAGAAGGCGCTTTTGTCACTTCCGACAAAGCGGCGCTGGCTGGGCTTTCTGATGCACGGATTGCGGCTGCGGCGCAAAGGGCCAAAGATCGCAAGGTGGACGGCTATGTAATTCCACTCCAAAACACCACGCAGCAACCTGACCTGGCTTCTCTCAGCGATCGAACCACGCGACAGACTCTTTTTGAACATTCGTGGAATCGCGCCGAGCGCGGGGACGCTAACGACACTCGTGACACGATTGCGCGCCTCGCCCAGCTTCGCGCACAGAAGGCGAAGTTGCTTGGCTTTCCCAGCTTCGCTGCATGGAAGCTCGATGACCAGATGGCTAAGACGCCGGAAGCCGCGCTGAAATTCATGGATGCGATCGTCCCAGCGGCGACGGCCAAAGCGGCACGCGAGGCTGCGGACATCCAAGCGGTGATCGATGCGCAGAAGGGTGGCTTCCAGGTTCAGGCCTACGACTGGAACTTCTACGCTGAGCAGGTTCGCAAGGCGCGATATGACATCGACGATGCCCAGGTAAAACCTTACTTTGAGATTAACAATGTGCTCCAAAACGGCGTGTTTTATGCCGCAACGCAACTTTACGGAATCACGTTTAAAGAGCGGCACGACATTCCCGTTTATCAACCTGATGTGCGAGTGTTTGAGGTATTCAATGCCGATGGCAAGCACCTGGCGCTTTTCTATTGTGACTATTTCAAGCGCGACAATAAAAATGGCGGAGCGTGGATGTCCGAATTTGTTGGCCAGTCGCGATTGATGGGCACATCTCCTGTCGTGTACAACGTCGCTAACCTGCCTAAGCCGGCGGAAGGCGAACCGGCGCTCATCAGCTTCACCGACGTCGTCACCATGTTCCACGAATTCGGACACGCTTTGCACGGCATGTTCTCGGATGCTGAATATCCGACTCTCGCCGGGACGGCGACGGCTCGGGACTTCGTCGAATTTCCTTCACAGTTCAATGAGCATTGGGCAATCTATCCGACGGTGTTTGCGAACTATGCGAAGCACTATAAGACCGGGGAGCCTATGCCTGCGGAACTCGCCGCACGGATCCGCAAAGCTGCGACGTTTAACCGGGGATATGGCATGACCGAGCTTCTGGCCGCCGCTGAACTCGATATGCAGTGGCACTTTCTTGCGCCCGATGCACCGCTCCAGAAGCCAGACGAGTTCGAAAAGCAGGCGCTGGAGAAGACGCACCTTAATGTGAGCTACGTGCCTCCGCGCTATCGCTCCACTTATTTCAGCCACATCTGGGAGAGCGGCTACAGCGCCGGCTACTACGCTTATCTCTGGACCGAAATGCTGGCCGATGACGCCTATCAGTGGTTCGACGAACATGGCGAGCTTACACGCGCCAATGGGGATCGTTTCCGTAAGATGGTTCTTTCGCGCGGGAATACGGAAGATCTCGCCAAGATGTATGAGGCTTGGCGCGGAGCTCCACCGAACTCGAAGGCCATGCTGAAAAACCGAGGGCTTGAGGAATAACGCAATACCTGATTAAGGCTTGGACTGCCCTTGGCCCTAACTGTCCGACGGGCCGCTTCTCGAAAAGCGCGAGAAGTGGCGCACCCCCAGTGCGCTCCAGCGTTTGAGAAGTTCTTAGCGAGTCTCACTGGAACCCAACTTGCCACCCCGTCCTGTTTCCTGCATTGCTCGAAGTAGCGCTTCTTGTCATAATTATCAGGCTCTGGCCTCGAAACGGTGCTGTGGGTGATCTTTTGCCTGACGCCCGTCGCAGCCACAATGACATCTTTCTCGAAGATTTTTTCGCCTGGGAAGAACCGGCGGCTGAACGAGCTTGTCGGATTCTTATTGTGCGTCTCCGCGCTCCTTCTTTTCCTCGCGCTGGCTTCTTATTCGCCGCTTGATCCGTCGTTGAACAGTGCTTCTATCCTCACGGGATCGCATGCAGCCCGCAACTGGATTGGCATTCTCGGAGCTTATCTTTCCGACGTTATATTGCAATTTTGGGGAATTGGGTCGTTTCTGCTGCCCGTTTTTATGGGACTGCTTGGCGTTCGCTGGTTCCGGTCGCGGACGGTGCAAGCTCCCGTGGCGAAGACGCTGGGCGGGATCTGGCTGCTCATGTTCGTGCCGGCGCTGCTGGCGATTCTGCCTGGGCATGTTCGCTGGATGGGGGCGATCCCGATTGAAGGTCTGGCGGGGCGGATTGTTGGAGATTTCTTAATCCGTTACCTGAACCTTGCCGGGGCCTACATTGTTTGCACGACGTTTCTGGCGGTTGCCTTGTATTTCACTACTGCCTTCTCTTTCTCAGCAATTGAGGTTTGGGCCCCGACCCGTTTTGCGTTCGTCCTCGCGCTGAGAGATCGCTATAAAGATTGGCAGGACGAGCGCGAGCGCCGGCGTCAGCAAAAGGATTTGGAAAAGCGTCGAGCTGAAAAACCAGTGGTCACAGCGCAACTTGTAGCTGCGCGCCCCACCGCATTGCGTTCTGAGATTGGTCAGCGGGAATCCCTGGGCAAAGACAGAGATAGAGACCAAGAGGGGGCTCAGGAGATTCGTGGTGTGCAGTCCACACCTTCTACCGCTCGCACCGGCATTGAACGAATGATGGCGGACGAAGGCGAGTCTGGGTTTGCGCCTCCTTCGGAGACAACTGAAAGCGCATCTCGCGGCGCTTCTGACATTGAAGTGACAGACCGGGCCGACACCGAACGCAAGGCGAAGACTACTCTTCCCAAGATTGCCGGCAGCTATAAGTTGCCGCCGTCGAGTCTGCTGCACCGTCCTGACGAGCAGCAGTCAGTGAATGAAGAGGAACTCAAGGTTGTTGCGCAGGTTCTGACGGCGAAGTACGCGGAGTTCGATGTCCATGGACAGGTTACGCAGATCAATCCCGGGCCGGTGGTTACAACTTTCGAATTCAAGCCAGAAGCGGGCATCAAGTACAGCCGCATCATTGGACTCACTGACGATCTCTGTTTGGCGCTGCGCGCTGAAAGCATTCTTGTCGAGCGCATGCCTGGGAAGAGCACGGTTGGCATTCAGGTGCCGAACCGCGAGCGCGAAATTATCTGGCTGCGGGAAAATATTGAGTCGCAGGAATTCTTAGGCACGAAGTCCAAGCTCACGATCGCAATGGGCAAGGATATTAACGGCCGGATTTCGGTTGCTGACCTGGCAAGCATGCCGCACCTGCTCATAGCGGGTTCGACAGGCACGGGCAAAAGCGTGGCGGTCAACTCCATGATCATGTCGATTCTCTACAAATCGACGCCCGCCGAAGTGCGACTAGTGCTGGTGGATCCGAAGCGCCTTGAACTCGGGAATTACGAAGGCGTGCCGCATCTGTATACGCCGATTATCACTGAACCGAAACTTGCCGCGAACGCGCTGCGTAATGCTGTCCGCGAAATGGAGCGGCGGCTGAAACTGCTGGCGGCTAGGGGCGTCCGCAACATTGACAGCTATAACCGGCTGTTTGACGACACGCCCAGCTTGTTTAGCGATCAGACGAATCCTGAGGATGGGCCGATTCCGAAGATTGTCATCATCATTGATGAGTTGGCTGACCTGATGATGCTTGACGGGAATAATGTGGAAGAGTCAATTACACGGTTGGCGCAGATGGCTCGCGCGGTGGGCATACATTTGGTGCTGGCTACGCAGCGGCCTTCGGTGGACGTTATCACTGGGCTGATTAAGGCAAACTTCCCGGCGCGCGTGTCGTTCCGTGTCGCGACTAAAGTTGACTCGCGGACGATTCTTGACGCCAACGGCGCCGAATCGCTGTTGGGGCGCGGCGACATGCTCTACCTGCCCTCGGGATCGGCGCGAGTACACAGGCTTCATGCTCCGTACGTGACTGAAAAAGAGATTGAAGCGGTTGTCGAATTTTGGAAGGCGCAGGGACAGGCACAGTATCAAGAGAAATTTCTTGAGCTGGCTAAAGAAGATCGCGAAGGTTCGTCGGGCGATGGCGAGGATTCGGGCGGGATTTCCGCCGACGATAACGATCCGCTGTTCAACGATGCGGTGCGGCTGGTGATTGAGTTTGGCAAGGCCTCTACTTCCCTGCTGCAACGGCGTTTGCGGGTTGGCTATGGACGCGCGGCGCATCTTATCGACCTCATGGAACGTGATGGCATCGTCGGCGCTGCCGATGGACCCAAGCCGCGCGAAGTGCTGAAGCGTCCGGAGTGGATTTCGGAAATTGAAGAGTCGATGCGGTAAGCGGCGGCCACCTTCCTACCTTGACAAATGACAATGTGGTGAAACGCCATGCCGATGAAGAACCCGCCGCACCCCGGACGCAGTATTCGAGATGCGTGTCTTGAACCATTGGGTGTGTAGAGCGGGGTGGGACAGCGGTGTCGGCTGTTTGACGGGCCACTTCTCAAAAGCGTGAGCAGTGGCGCATCGCCGGTAACGATTCCTTTTAAAGTTGTGCACCCGCCTCGTTTTCGCCTTATGTTCATGTTTATCTTTGAGTAACTATAGTTCTGCTGGACGCGAAAAAAATAAATTATTCGACCTTTTGAAATCATGACTTTAGAGAGAATCGGCCGCCAGATCTTTGAGTTTACAGGACTTATCGCAAAATATTGATGGACAAGCACTTAGCTGGCAATTTCTGGATTCTTGGCTAGGGCTCGAAAGGTCTCTTACTTGTTTTGTTCGCCTCGCACTTCAGGGGTTAAATCGGCCTGCCCCCTTGACACGACGGACCCCGAAAGATGGCTGCCGTTCTTTGAGCAATCTGTAACCATGGGAGGATCCCATGCGCTTCGTGCATGACGTGGCTTCCCTCAGGACAACCGTCACCACACTCGCGGATTTCGTGATAAATGTGGTGCATGAAATTCCACACTGAATATCTGACCCTGCACACGAAAACTAAGCGTGGGTACGTCCACCTGACGCCGCAGGTAGAGAGCGCGCTTAAGAAGTCTGGAATTAAGGATGGCATGATTCTGGTTTCGGCGATGCACATTACTGCCGGGGTTTACGTCAATGACAACGAGAGTGGATTGATCAAAGACATTGACGCTTGGCTCGAGACGCTGGCCCGTTTCGACAGAATTATCAACATCACCAGACTGGCGAAGACAATGGGGACGCGCATTTGAAATCGTTGATCATTCACCACGAGGTTACTGTCCCGGTCACGAATGGGAAGCTTGATTTTGGTCCTTGGCAGCAGATTTTTTATGCTGAATTTGATGGGCAGCGCGATAAGCGGGTCATCATTAAAGTGATGGGAGAATAGCTAAATTGGTTTATGCTCTTTATCTGCCGCACGGAGCTCGCAGCCGGCGCCGGCGAACTGAAATATGATTCCACCCCAGGAGCCCGATAATATGGCCGTAGAACTCCACGAATTGCACGAGCAAGCTGAACACGGACGGGAGCATCCCGATCTCGCGCCGGTCACACTCACCATGGCGGTGCTGGCAGTGCTGGTGGCAACCGTTTCTCTGATCGGACATCGCACCCACACAGAAGAAATCCTGACGCAGAGCAAGGTCACGGATCAGTGGGCCTACTATCAGGCGAAAAATATTCGACGCCACACGGACGAGTTGTTCGCTGACATGATCGGTGTGGTTGCCACTAAAGACGCGGAAGCCGCCGCCAAGCTACAGGAGAAATATCGCGCAGAGGCGGAGCGCTATAAAGACGAACAGAAAGAACTCGACGCCAAAGGCCACGAACTGGAAAGCGAAGTCGGCCTTGACAGCCGTAAGGCTAGCCGGCTGGATCTGGGCGAAGTGTTACTGGAGATCGCTCTGGTGGTTACTTCAATTACGCTGCTCTCGGGTCGACGATTATTCTGGCACATCGGACTATTAGTAGCGACGATCGGGATAGTTATCGCCGCCACTTCCTGGGTGGTGCACTAACGGACTGCGGAAAAGCTATTTTCTCAGGAACAACCGTACCATCAACGGCTTAGGCGGTTCGAGAAGATAGCTAGTCAATGGCCGTGCAGCCGCACCAAGGTGGGCTAGGACGTTGCTCCGGAAAAGAGTAGGATACAGGCGGCTGGACAGTGCTTCTACTCCAAGTCGGCCGGTCTTAAGGTTTGCGTGTTGGGTAAGTGACTTGCGCCACTGCTGAATGCAAAGTGGTCAGGAGGAAGTCATGATGAAGAGCAGGTTCCCGCTCCTGGTGTCTACGGTTTTCATCACTTCGCTGTTGGCCAGCGCGCAGGATTACAGCATCACTAAGCTGCCCACCTTGGGTGGCAAACTCACGCGCGCCTTCGCGATCAACGAAAGTGGGCAAGTGGCGGGAGAATCCGAGACCTCCACTTATTCTCACGCATTTGTTTGGACCAGAACCGCGGGTATTCAGGATCTTCAAGCTGCCGGTGATTTTCCCGGAGCCGCCTACGCCATCAACAACAATGGACAGGTTGCGGGCGCTCTCCCATTGACGTCCGGAGCAACTGCTTTCTTATGGACTCCGGCAACCGGGATACAAAACTTACAATCGCTGGAAACAAACTCCAGTACGGCTTCCGGTCTGAACGACGCTGCCGAGGTAGTGGGAGCCTATTCAAACGGCTCGCAAGGCTTTGTTTGGACGGCAGCCGAAGGAATGCAAGATATAGGAGCCTTGGGCTGCCTGGGTTGCTATCCCAACGCGGTCAACAACAGCGGCGAGATTATCGGGAGGATATATTTGCCGGATGGCTCGAATCACGCTTTCTTATGGACACAGGCCGAAGGCATGAGAGACCTGGGAACCCTCGGCGGCCCCAATAGCAGCCCCACAGCGATCAACAGCGCGGGCCAAATTGTCGGTGTGGCTGACACGGCCAGCGGAGTCCAACATGCTTTCCTATGGACTCAGGCTAGCGGCATGCAGGATTTGGGAACGCTGCCCGGTGAAGGTTACTCCTGGGCGTTTGGTATCGACGCGACTGGACGAGTTGTCGGGAGTTCGTGGCATCCCGGCAAGACAACGGGCTTACCCTTTAGCTGGACGCAAGCAGGCGGCATGGTGGAGTTAGGTCCGTATCGAAATCTTAAGATCCAGGGCGCGGATGGAGTGAATTCGGCGGGACTGGTTATCGTGTCTTCCTATAATAGCCTGGGGGATTCAAGCTACTTAGTGACCCCGCTGATGTTTACCACGCTGACCAGTTCGCCGAACCCCGCAACGCTTGGCGAGACAGTGACCTTTGCCGCCAGTGTTAGTTCACCGGTGCAAGGAACGCCGCCGGATGGCGAGATTGTCACATTCATGAGCGGGTCAACAATCCTGGGTACGGGGACGCTCAAGGCAGGCGTCGCGACTTTCACTACCTCAACGCTGAAAAAAGGTAGTCGGTCAGTAAAAGGAATTTATGCCGGCGATTCGAATTATGCATCGAGCAAATCGGCGCTCGTCACCCAGGTCGTTGTGAAGTAAGCTAAGTGACTGTCATCACAACAAGAATGTTCACCGCATATTCATGACGACGGCCGTCCGTCGGTGGAGACCGCTTTCCGTCGGCGGAACTTAGCACCGGTGTAACTGACTACCTTCTCAACCACCTAACTAACTGTAAGCATGGATTATTTGAATCTAGCCAGTGCCGAAACGCTTCGGCCTGTGGCGTGCATTGTCCCTAAAATCTCTCTGGCCGAAACTCACTGAAGAGAAGACTGGATCCAGCCCATGCTGCATAAGTGCGCCAATCCTACTTGCACAGTTCCGTTTCGTTCGCTCCGCGAGGGTAAGTTGTTTCTGGCGGAAACCTTCCCTTCTGACCTTAGCGCCGCTTTTGACGGGAATCGGCGGAAACTTCGCCGGCGTGAACATTTTTGGCTGTGCGACGCCTGCTCGGGTCATTTTACGTTGCGGTTCGACTCCAATCTCGGGATGCTGACAGTACCGCTAAGCGAGCGCGCCAGCCCGCGTTTTCTCATCGGTGCAGCAGTTGGGGCTTGATATCGGTGTAACCGCATATTGCATGGATTTCCCAATCACAAAACGTCTGCCTTGCTCGGTTTGCGGCCTCGACACCTTCGGCCACAATGGATGGTTTCTAGTGATCGAAAATCGCTGGCTTGACCACCTTAAGATCCTGTCCTGGCATTCTTCCCTAGCGGTGCGCAAGGACATGAAGAGCGCTTGCAGCCGGCAACACCTCAAGACTCTTATTTCGCACTGGCTAACGCAGGCCAGCCTGCGCCTGCCTCCGGCGCTGCTGCCACCGCTGCAAATTGGAGGCAAGCCCTCGCCGAGGGATATCGATCTCGGTCCCGACTCGATTGGCCGGTTGGTGGGCGAATTGGCGGTTCATCGCGAGTCATTTTCGCGGGTCTGGTCAGGTTCGCCTGCCGCTCTCGAATACATCCTGGACGCTCTCATCACGATCGGAGCTGAAAACAAGCCTCAGGCCCTGGAGTTTCATCTTCAGGATTCACTCGGCTCATCGCTCGGCCCTTCGCACGGACTCTCCCTTCAATAAGGCGCCGGCGGAGTCTAGCTCTGCCGGCGCTCCCGCCAGACTCGCCAATCTTTCTCCATGGCATCCGCCATAGCTTGCGCCGCTATCGCCAGCCAGTTCCCTTTTCGTCCGCGCAGGTCTTTCAGAATTGCGCGGCGCTTTTCTACAGTCCCCACATGGATATTGGCCGTCTCTCTCCCCATCGCCTCCAGCAGACGACATTCGCCACGACTCGTTCCCAGCGCTTCCAGTTCTATGCGTGAACAATGTGGCGACAGGCGTCTTACGATCCAGTGCCCTCGCATCTGAACATAAGGGTCGGGACAACGTACCGCGCGGCGCAGGATTGCCGCGTACAAAATTTCAGAAGGGGTATGCTTGGGATCGAGCCACTCCAATGCAGATGCGGTAAGCGCTTTGACTTCGCGAGCGATACGGCCACCTTTCCATTCCGCGATGGCAACCAAGCGCACCCGTCCCAGGCTGCCCATTCCCGCGATGCGGCGAGCGATGCGATATTGCAGTCCTGGCGCCGGCATGAGATGCTCAATCGCTTCGCGCGCGCTTTCCGGAATTTCTGCTTTTATCGTGGGAAGGCGGTCAATTTTTTGCCAGAAAGCCACTGGGTCGCGAAGCTTGCTCTCCGCGATTGCTCGCAACCACCCGTGGCTCTCTTCCAAGACGAATGGACGGCCGCCCTGCTCCATACCTTGTTCATATCCTTCCAGGATCGCGGTCGCCGACTCCTTTGGTCTCATCGTCAGATGTTCTTCCCGAGTAGCGAGTAAGGCACTTGTCGCCAGGCGTACCAGATCCATCGTGTAGGGATAGGTACACGCTTCATCAAAATCGTTAACTCCCCAAACCAGCCTGCCGTCGGTGTCTCGCCAGGTGCCGAAGTTCTCTACGTGCAGATCGCCCACCGACAAAATATGCGGGACTTGGTCCAAGCCCGCGCATCCCTCGGGCCACATCTGGAGCCAGCGGTAGAAAGTGGCTCGGAAAAACGGGAAGAGCCCTAATGCCATCCGCTCATGCTTCAGGCGTAAATCGGGCTCAACGATGCGGACGCGACTCCGCAGCCAGTCTTCGTATTTCTTGGTGGCTTTAATGATGTTCATGACGGTAGCAACGATAAGAAGATAGGGGCAGCGTGTCAAGAAAGACCGTATCAGGCCGGGGGGACCTGCCTGGGCAGAAATTCAGATGGGTACTCTTGCAAGCGGCACCACGAACTGGATGCCGTCAACGTGTTTGCCCTGGAGTCGATCGTCATTGGTGATGAAAAGATCCACGCTCGCGCTGGCGGCGCAGGCCAATTGAATGGCATCCGGCGCCTTGAGCGATTTTTCCGACCGCAAGGTTGCGTACACTCGAGCGGCTTTTGCGTCGAAGGCAATCACAATTGCTGCCGTTGAAATTGCGTGCTCGTATTTTCGGCGAAGTTCAGAATCGCCACGCTCGGTTGGTTTTACCAATATTTCGCCCAGAGTAAGGGCCGAAGTCAGCAGTTGATCGCCTCGATCCAGCATTTTGGAACGAAGATGAGCGACAGCCTTCGAGAGAGACCCGTAGTCCTCGAACAAGTAAATGAACAGGTTGGTGTCCCAAAAAACGCGACTCATCTTCAGCCCTTCATTCCCAGCCTTCGCGCAGACGGCGAACATAGTCGTCGGCATGTTCGTCAGCCCAAAGTCGCTTACCTGAACCCCGGAGCAAAAGCAGCGGATCTTGTTTTGAAAATTTGTCACTCGCAACTGCCGACCAGTCACGATACCAAGTGAACAGTCCGTTGTAGCTGTTCGGCAGGTCTTCCCGCTCTGGCGTGATCTTTGCGCCTTCACGGTCTGGATGGTAGGAATCCCCTTTGCGGAAGAGCCGGCGCCTGCCGGGGCTGGTTTCCAGCAACATCCGATAACGACCGGGATTCGGGGGCCTGTTTGCAACACAATGTTGAATGACGTGAACATATACGCCACGGCGCAGAGGTTTGTGCAGGCCTTCCCGCTCCGCCCGCTGGACGATCTCTTCGACGGCAAAGTCTGGTGCCTCGGGATGATCGCGATGCAGTAATGCAGTCGCTATCCAAACTTCATCTGCCACTTTCAGCGGTGTTTGAGTCGCGGTCGCCATGGGACGTTCGCTCGTTTCAATTCCCATATTACCATGTAATTATGTAATTACACTTATATTATCATACCCACTCCGGTGCTCGGCCATGTTTCGTGGGTGACCCAGACGAGGCAAGCCTCATCTCTACGGCGGATTTCAGCAGCCTGTGTAGGTCCTTCCCTATTCCAATCGAGAACCATGACTCTGACAGCCGCACTGCGGATCTATGTCTCCTGTTATGATTTGCGGCGCGCATGTTTCCACGTTTTCATCGAGCGGTGATATTTCTTGCCTCGCTCGTGATTTGCCCGAACGTCACAGCCCTTCCTGTCCCGAAAAATGCATCCGCTTTGAATAGCGTCCGCATGGTCCAGGAGTCAATTCCCATGCCCGACGGCGTCCACCTGGCCGCTACTCTCTACATGCCAGAGACCGCAAAGCCGGGAGAAAAATTTCCGGCCCTCCTCGAATATTTGCCTTATCGCAAAGACGATGCCACGGCTGCTCGCGACTATCCTCTCCACTCGTGGTTCGCGGCTCATGGATACGTTAGTGTCCGGGTCGATATTCGTGGATTTGGCGCTAGTGAAGGTACGCCGACTGATCGCGAATATTCCGAGCAAGAGCAACTGGATGGGGAGCAAGTGATCGCATGGCTGGCCTCGCAACCATGGTCCAGCGGCAAAGTTGGGATGTTCGGTATTTCATGGGGAGGCTTCAATTCCATCCAGATGGCGATGCGGCATCCGCCAGCGCTTAAGGCCATTATTGCGGTCGATGCCACAGAGAATCTCTTCCACGATGATGTGCATTACATTGACGGGCTGATGCACTTTGACGAATTTGAACTCAATATGGATCTGGCCCCGTCAATGACTGGGGCTCCCGATTACACGCTTGACGAAAAAGTTCTTGGGCCGCGTTTCGAATCCGCGCCGTGGTCGCTGATGTATTTCAAACATCAACGGGACGGTCAGTTCTGGCACGCCCCCGTGCGTCCGCTGAGCGATATCAAGATTCCGTGCTTTCTGATCGGCGGGTTGCTGGATGGCTACCGCGATTCCATTCCGCGAATGTTCGAGCAAGTCAAAGCGCCGGTGAAGGCCATCATCGGCCCGTGGAATCACGACTTCCCCAATGAAGCTGTGCCTGGCCCGCAGATCGAATGGCGGGATCAAGCGTTGCGTTGGTGGGATTACTGGCTTAAGAATCGCAATACCGGAGTGCTGGAAGAGCCGCCCCTGGCGATTTATATGCAGGATTGGCACCCTCCCGATACTCACTTGAAGAACGTGCCGGGAAAATGGCGCGCTGAAACTGGTTGGCCCCCGAAAAATGTTACGAATACGACGCTCTATCTTTACGACGCTCACGTTTTATCTACCGAGGCGGCAAAGCCCGCCACCCACCAACTCCGCTATGTTCCTTCGATTGGAGTGGAAGCCGGATTCTGGTGGGGAGAACTGCTCACCGATCAGCGTCCGGTGGACGCCTTCAGCCTGACCTACGATTCCGCGCCGCTCAAGGAAGCACTCACACTCTTAGGACGCCCTCACGCTTTGCTCCAGGTTAGTTCGTCCGCTCCTCTGGCTGACTGGTTCGCGCGGCTGTCGGACGTGGCTCCCGATGGCACGGTCACGCAAATCACGGGGGCCGGACTCAATGGCGCGCAACGCGAATCATCGTCGGACCCCAAAGAACTTGTACCCAACCAGACATACCCGCTCAATATCGAGATGCACCTCGCTACGTGGACCTTTCCCATTGGTCATCGTATTCGTCTCTCAGTCTCGAATGCACTCTGGCCCATGGTCTGGCCGACTCCTTACGCGATGACTACCAGCCTTCAACTGGGCGGCCAGTCGGGATCACGCCTGACTCTGCCACTGGTTCCACCGTCGATGTATGCTGCCCCGCAATTCGCTCCGCCTGAACCCAACGCGGAGCGCAGCGACATTCAGGATGAGGGTTATCCTTGGCCTGGCGACTGGAAAACGGAACGGGATGAAGTCAATGCGAAAACAAAAGTTACCTGGAGCGGGAAATCGGCGGAAACCTACCCGTGGGGCAAAGAAACAGACCTCGAGGTCATAACTTATTTTGCGGACGATAATCATCCCGAAACCAGCTCTGTACAGGCCGAGGCGGAAATCGTCATGGCCCTTAAACAACAGACGCTGACGTGGCAGGGCCACCTGACGCTGACCAGCGACGCCCAGAACTTCTACTACAAATACACCCGCCAGCTACTCAAAGACGGCAAGCAGATCAGGGAAAAAACCTGGCAGGAAACCATTCCCAGAGACCATCAGTAAGCGTTACTCCAAATCGCTACCTCGAGTCGTTACCTCCGGCGCGTTACTGTAGTGACCTTCGTGGAACCCCCGATTTGACATAGCCTAGCGGCAATGGAGGAAGGTACCATGCGACGCCCTGCTGCCGTCGTTTTCATGACGCTTTGCCTGGGAGCGATCATCTCCTTGTCCTCGCCCGAGGTTTCTTTCGCCCAAGATCAGCCAGAGGTAAAGAGAAAGGTCGTGAACCGCGTGGTGCCGGTGTACCCCGAATTAGCCAACAAAATGCAAATCACTGGAACAGTCAGGCTCGAAGCAGTGGTTGCGCCCAATGGAAAAGTAAAGTTCACTCAGGTAATTGGTGGCAGTCCCGTGCTGGCAAAAGCCGCAGTCGACGCCATAGAGAAATGGAAATGGGGACCGGCTCCGCAGGAAACCAGAGAACTAATCGAACTGAATTTTCATCCGTAGGGGCCGATCGGGAACACCTTATTCCGGATTCTCAGTCACGCGATAACTCCCGCTCAGTGACGCCCGCCAGAGTAACAAACCGAATCACGCCGTTCGCATCCTCGAAGACAAGTCCAGTAGAACCGTTGTTGACGACCGCACTCACCAGATGGCCATACGAGCGGGGAATTCCACCGCGAACGGGAGTGGTGTCGTAGCGCGCCAGCTCTCCTTCTTTCATGCCGTTGACACTGACGAAACGGATCACGCCCGTCTTATCCTCGAAAAGGAGACCGGTGCCAATCGAGTCGGGGATGACGGCGGCGAGACGACCGTAGGATTTCGGGACGGCCGTGCCAGTCGGCGGCCCAGCGTGGGCGATGATTGTCCTATGCGCTCCGGCGATGTAGCCAGCAAACAATGTCAATAAAAGTACGGCCCCGAAAATTGTCAGCGCGCGCTTGCTCATTCTCGAATTCTCCCCAATCAGAATCCCGAACTCTACTGGACGCAGGCAATCGCGCCAGCCGATTTGTAAACCTTGCCGCCCTTCATCACGAACTCAACATTCTCGAGCAAGCTGATGTCTTTCAAGGGATCCCCGCTCACGGCAATCAAGTCCGCGTATTTGCCCGGCTTGATCGAGCCCAACTCATTCGCATGTCCCAGTAAATCCGCGGCGCTCGAAGTTGCTGCCTGAATCGCCTGCATGGGCGTCATACCGTATTTCACCATGAAGGCAAATTGCTTTCCGCTGGTGCCATAAGGACAGACGCCAGCGTCGGTGCCGAATGCCATTTTTACGCCAGCGCGCACCGCCTTGCCGAAATTTGCGCGTTGGATTCGGCCCAGATCAGCATCGTGCTGCAAGAAATCCGCAGGCTCGTTGCCGGCTTTCCCTAATGCCTGGATACATTCCTCGTCATAAATATCCATGTCGAGATAAGTGCCACGCTGCTTCGCCATCGCGATGAGGTCATCGTCGAGCATCTCCGCGTGCTCAACGGAAGCCGCACCGGCGAGAATTGCGTTTTTGATTCCTTGGGCCGCATGGGCATGGACCGCGACCTTTAGTCCGAAATGACTTGCTTCGTCCACTCCCGCTTGCAATTCCTCTTCGGTGAATTCAATCGACGCCGGACTGCTGCCGTGCGTCAGAACCGCGCCTGTCGAAAGCATCTTGATCTGATCTACACCGTCATGGGCCAGCAAACGAACTCTCTGCCGCACTTCCCATGGACTGTCCGCGACGCCGTAATGGAAATCCCAGGGCAAAATGACATCAGGGGCTTGACCTGTCATCGCACCTGCGCCGCCGGTGATGGTGACGTAGGCGCCTGCGACAAACATGCGCGGGCCGATGACATCTCCGCGGGCGATCGCATCCCGCAATGCGACGTCGTTCAATGCACGATACGTTCCTACGTCGCGCACAGCCGTAAATCCTGAGAGGAGCATAGCTTTCGCATTTGGAATCGACTCCAGTACCAACTGCGACGCGGACTTGCGGACGCGGTTGAAGGGTTCCTGGTCCCAAGCTCCGTCTGCAAGATGGGTATGGCAATCGATGAGTCCAGGCAGGACTGTCTTGTCCGAGAGATCGATTACCGGGACATTCGCCGGAAGGCCGAGATCAGCGCCGACCGCCTGGATTTTTCCATCTTTGATGAGGATTACTTGATTCGTGAGGACGGTGCCGGAATCCGGGTCGATCAGGCGACCGGCGCGAACGACTGTTACTTGAGCCGAAGACATGGAAGTGAGCGCCAAAGCAACTGCCGCTAAAACGAATTTTCTCAAAGCTCCCCCAATCTCAAACGCCAGTATTGAATCTCGCAGCCGGCGCCAACCCACTCTTCAGATCTGCTGCCAGTAGCTGATGAAATAACTGCTCTCCCGCTTCGCGGCGCACGGAGAGCCGCCCCGCTCCATAAGCACGGGACTTAAGCCCCCGCTGGACAGCTTCACAGATCCCGAGGTCTTCGTCCTGCACGCGGTTCCCGACGGCGACGCTGCCTTCGTTGTAAGCGCGCGCCGATTCGCTGACATCGGAAAAATAGAAATCGAAAATCACGCGACAGTGATCCACATCGACTGGAATCACGAGATTTGTGTCGAGATATCCCTCATAGCAATTGAACATGAAATTGGGATGCAGCCAGAAATACCAGGCCCGATCGCCTCTGCGTGTCGAGCCCGTGGCGGCGTCTTCATTCGAACTCACCATGGGACTGGACTGCAAACAATAGCGGTCTTCGTTCTCGATCGTGTAATGCTTGTAATCCAGGACCGAATTGAGGCCCTTGTGGAGATGGGGCACGTGATATCCACCGTCGAGGAAGTTATCAACGAACACTTTCCAGTTGCAGTGGATGTCGTAAGTTTGGCTGGTGAAGTAGTGCAGGTTGGTCAATCCCAACGGAGCCACTCGTTTTATCAATCCGCCAAGAAAATCTGCGAGCGGGGCCGCGCTCGGATCGAGGTTCACAAAGACAAACTTCTCCCAGACGTCGACCTTGACTGGAACGAGGCCGTTATCCTTGCGGTCAAAATTCTTCACGCCGTCGAATTCCGGCATTCCTTTGAGCGAGCCGTCCAGCCCGTAGTTCCATCCGTGATAGGGACAATGCAGTATGGAAGCTTGGCCGCAAGGCTCCGTAACTACCGCCGCCGCATGATGCCGGCACACGTTATAGAAAGCTCGCAGCACGCCGTCGTTGCCGCGCACGGCAACCAGAGGCTCACCCGCGACCGTGGCGGTCACAAACTGGCCGGGCTTTTCCACCTGATCGACTCGTCCCATCACCTGCCAAGTCCGTGAGAAGACCGTTTGGCGTTCCAGTTCAGCGATTCTGGGATCCACATACCATGGGCCTGAGATTGTCGAGGCCTCGGTTAAGGGCGCGGCGGCGTCATAACTCGCGATGATTTCTTCTACCGTCATTCCTAAGTTCATGCTTTCTTCCCCGGCAGTTGCACTTTCTCCGATCCAATAGCGCGCCGCAACAATTCCACGAACTGCTCCATCCGCGCTTCCTTTTCCTCTGGCACCGGGCCCGACTTCCGGAATAATCCCGGATCTAACTCTTCGGTCAGAAGCGCATCCTGAAAACGGTCCATGGTCCACTCCAGAATCGACCCGATCATGTCTACATCCAGATCTGAACGCAGTTCTCCGCGCTTCGCTCCGAAACTGACAAAGTCATGCCATCCGTAGGGATCCTCGGCGACCAGAAAACGGTTGATCTCGCGCCGCAGCGCCAGATCCGTCCCATAATTACCGACCAGATAGATTCTGTAGGAGGACCAGTTATCCCGCACCATGTTTTCGGTACGGCTCAGCCAGTAGCGCAGCACGCTAAAAAATCCTCGATCCTGGACCTCCTCTGGAGCTTGCATATATTTCGGAAACGACTGCACCGCCTTTTTGTAGGCCTCGAAAAACAATCCGTCTTTACTCTTGAAATGCTGGAACACCGAACCCTTGGCGATTCCCAACTGCGCGGCGATATCCTCTACCCGCGCCGCGCTGTACCCGCGCTCGGCAAAATGCCGGATCGCTACCTCGACAATCTGCGCACGTTTCGCTTCCGAGCGCGGACGCGGCTTGGCGTCCCGCCTCATCTGCGTCGGTTTTGCCAGACTGCTTGTGATTCCTTCCATGGCCCAATTCCCCCAATTCGACTCGGTTCGGTTCAAACCTCATTTAACCTTCGGCCTAAATTCAATTGACCTTCGGTCAAGCGAAAGATACAGCACTGGGAATCCATTTTTCAATGGCTTTTTTCTTGACGTTTCGTTACTTTCTTCAACCGGGAATCTTTCTTGTTTTGACCAACGGTCAGTAGTATGCCAAACGGCCCTAATCCGACGCAATCGAGCTCGACTTATGACGCGGTGGTCGTCGGTGCGGGCCATAACGGGCTGACTGCCGCGGCTTATCTGGCACGCGCCGGGTACTCCACGCTGGTGCTGGAGCGGCGCGACATCGTTGGCGGATGCTGTGTCACCGAAGAAATTGCTCCCGGATGCCGCGCTTCCACCACTTCTTACATCGCGAGCATGCTTCGGCCCGAGGTGATCCGCGATCTGCATTTAGCCGATCACGGACTCCGCATGGTTCCGTGCGATCCCGCACTGCAAGTCCCTTTTCCCGACGGACATTTGGTCTCGTGGTGGGCAAAGCGTGAGCAAGTGGTCGAAGAGCTTCGCAAGATTTCTGCCAAAGATGCTGCAACTTTCGTTCGGGTTGACGATCAGCTCAAGAAATTAGCTCGGTATCTGCAACCATTTTTTCTGGAGCCTCCACCGGAACCGGACGCGTTATCTTTTGAGGGATGGTCCGAACTATTTCGAGTGGGCAAACGGTTTCGCGGAATTTCCAGCGCGGAAATCTCGCAACTCGTTTCGTTCCTGACGGGAAGTCTGGGCGACTTCCTAGACCGTAACTATGAATCCGAAAAAATAAAGACGCTGTTTCTCGCGAACAATGTATATGGCAAGCACGGAGGCCCTTACCAACCCGGCACGGCTCTGGGTCTGCTCTTTCATCTGCTCAGCGGCGGAGAGCAGGACCAGCAGGGCTTCTACGGCCACGTTATGGGCGGCATGGGTTCGATCACCAGCGCCATGGCCAAAGCTGCCCAAGGGTTCGGGGCGGAGATTCGAACGAATGCTCCGGTTCGGCAGATTGAATCGCGCGATGGGCGAGTCCGCTCCGTCGTGCTTGAAGATGGGACCGAAATCCGGGCGCGTGTCGTACTTTCGAATGCCGATCCCAAACGAACATTCCTCGGGATGGTTCCGGAGCGGGATCTTCCGGCTGATTTCGTACATGCGATTCGCGGCATTAAAATGGATGGGCCGTGCGCGAAAGTAAATATGGTTCTTTCCGAGGAGCCGCGTTTCACTGGTACGCCGCCGAATTACACTCCGCAGCAAAGGTCACTTTTTACTTTGATCCCCTCGCTCGAATTCGCGGAGCGTTGCTACGACATCGCTAAGTACGGTGAGATTCCTGAACAACTGTGGGTCGATTGCGTGGTGGCATCCAACGCCGATCCGTCGCTGGCTCCTGCCGACAAGCACGTAATGACCTGCTTCGTGCAGTACGTTCCCTATAAGCTTCGGCAGGGTACATGGGATGAAAATCGCGAACTGCTGGGTGATCGCGTCGTGAAGAAAGTCGCGGAGTATGCGCCCAATGTTCCGGGAGCAATCATTGTCCGGCAAGTTCTTACTCCTCTTGAGCTGGAACGCACTTACGGTCTGACGGAGGGCAACATCTTCCACGGCGACCTGAGTCTCGAACAATTATTTTTCAATCGTCCTGTGGCGGGATGGTCGCAATACCGCACGCCGATCGCCGGTCTCTATTTATGCGGTGCGGGAGCGCATCCTGGAGGCGGGGTAACGGGAGCACCGGGGCACAATGCGGCGCATCAGGTTTTGCGGGATCTGAAAAAAGGGAGGTTCAAGGAGGCTGTGGCATGATTGCCCCTTCAGGGCAATCCAGTCTAAGCCCGCTTGCGACATCGCTAACGCGATGCCCTGATTCGAATCCGCGAAAGGAGAATTCAATGCCAGAGACTGCTCAGCAATACACGCAACGCATCATGGCCAATGCGGAGGGACAAGACCCCCTCAAAATTCAATCCACCACTAACAAGAAGCTCGCTCGCCTGGTGAAAGGCGTACCGACTGCCAAACTCCGCAAGCGTCCTGCGCCCGATAAATGGTCGGTCTCTGAGATTCTTGCGCACTTGGCTGATGCTGAAGTCGTTATCGGTTGGCGCATGCGTTCCATCCTCGGGTCTCCCGGAGTGCCCGTCCAGCCCTTCGACCAGAACTCCTGGGTCGCTTCGGGACATTATGAAAAACGCGACCCGCACAAGTCGCTTGAACTTCACCGGGTGGTGCGCGAAGCGAATCTTGCTTTGCTGAAGTCGCTGACCGCCGATCAATGGAAGCATTACGGACAACATGCCGAGCGCGGACAGGAATCCATTGAGCACATCTTCCGCATGATGGCCGGACACGATATCAACCATCTTCGCCAAATCGAAGGCATGCTTACGCCAAAGAAGAAATAACTCGTCTCGAACAGGAGCACTTATGCCAAAGCTGGGAATTCTCGAACGCCTGAAGCAGGGTCCGGTATTGGGCGACGGCGGCTACTTACTGGAACTGGAAAAGCGGGGATGGGTGCGCCCCGGTCCGTTCACTCCCGAAGTAGCGATTGTCTATCCGGAGGCTCTACGCGAATTGCATATTGAATTCCGAGAGGCGGGGGCTGAAGTACTTCAGTCGCTCACTTTTTATGCCAGCCGCGACAAGCTTGCGACCGTTGGTTTGGAGGACCGTGTGGAGGATATCAATCGCTCCGCTGTGCGCGTCGCCAAAGAAGTTGCTGGCGATCAGTGCCTGGTGGCCGGCAATTTAAGTCTGACCTGGATGTACGAACCGAACAGCCCCAGTGCAGCCGATCGAGTTCGTCAAACTTTCGACGAACAACTGAAGGTGCAATGCGAAGAAGGCGTGGACTTCATCATCGGAGAAACTTTTTCGTGGCTGGGCGAAGCGCTGCTATGTGTCGAGCGCGGCAAGAAGACCGGACTGCCGGTGATGGTGACGATTTGCTTCGAAAACAAAGACGAAACCGCGGAAGGAACTGATGCTGCCACGGCGGCGAAAACGCTGTTAGCTGCCGGGGCTGATATTGTTGGCATGAACTGCCTCCGCCCACCGCAACATATTCTCGGCCCGATGGAACAGATGCGCAAGGCGGTCGACGGCTATCTGGCTTGCCAACCCGTTGCGTATAACACGCCGAAAGACAAGCCTGATTTCACCAGCCTTGCCGAATTTCCTTACGCCCTTGACCCACTCCAGCTAACGCGCAAGCAAATGGGAGACTATGCCCTGCAGGCCAAGGAAATCGGTATCAATTACATAGGCTCCTGCTGCGGATCAGTCGCGATGCATGTAAGAGAGATGGCTCGAGTGCTCGGCAAACTTCCCGCCGAGAGCCGTATCTGGAAAAAAGGTGGGGCGAAGCCGATGTCGGCTTATGAGTATTACGATCACGACCATGTCGCGGCGAAATGAGCGGAGTTGGCCTGTTCAACCGCTGAATGGCCAGCAGTTGCTACTCTCCCGCTATTTCCTGAAGTGGTTTCACAGCGGTTGGGGCGTCGGACTGACTGGCACGGGTGGTCGTAATTACAATCACGCTGACCAGCACCAGAAGCGTACCCAGCAGGGTTCTTGGGCCGACCGTCTCGCCGCCAAGAAAGTATCCGATGGTCACGGCTACGACTGGATTGACATAAGCGTAGGTGCCAACTTTGGTTGGCGATTCGTGATGGATGAGCCAGACATAGGCGGTGAAGCCCACGATGGATCCGGCGACGATTAGATAGGCGAGCGCGAACCATGCTCCACGGGATACCGATTGAATTTGAAATCCGCGGAATTCGCCGAAGGCCGCCGCCGCCAGGGCGAGCAGAATTCCTCCGGCTAGCATCTGCGCTCCGGAACTCATCACCTTCGACTCGGGCAGAGTGAGCTTGCGCGTCAATGCGGAAGCAACCGACCAACTCATGGCGGCGACCGTCAGTGCAAGCGCGCCCACGGGATCGACTGGGGTTTCTCCCAAACTCAGCGAATGGCTTACCAGTACGCAAACACCGGCGATCCCCACCAAGAGCGCCAGGGCGAGCCTGACTGTGAGCCGCTGGGTGCGCAGAAAAATGATTTCGGAGAGCGCCATGAAGACCGGGATGGTTGCCAGCATTACCGCGGCGATTCCAGAAGGTACCCGTTGTTCGGCCCAGAACAAGAGGCCGTAATCGACTACGAAGATGCATACTGCGAGCAAGGAAGCAGAGAGCCATTCGCGGCGGGTCGGGGATGGCGTTCCTTTGAGCCGCATCCAGGTATAGAGGACGGCTCCGGCAGCGAAGAATCGCATACTGGCGAGGATGAGCGGCGGCACTTCGCGGACGCCTACGCGGATGGCCAGGAAGGTTGATCCCCAGAGGAAGTAGATAATGCCGAATGCCAGCAAGGTCTTCCACGTAGCCGGTCGAACTGTCGCTTCCATGTGAAATAGATCGCCGGTAAAGCCGCGAGGACGCAGAGTTTTTCGAAACTCGCAAGTCACGGTAGAAGTGGGTCAGTTTGAAAGACACATTCCCACAGCGGCTAGAGAACCTGCTGGAAAACTCGAATTCCGATGCCCCAGCCCCTAAAGGGGGTGATTTTGAACACTTGCGGTATCGCTAAAGCGATACCCTGCTACGAATCCGGAGTATTTCAGCAAACTGTTCAGCGGATACGAAAAACAAGCCGTTTATCGCAGCGGTAAACCGCTGCTCCACCCAAAACCTAAATCCCGACCGCGAGTCAAGACTGCGATTTCCTCACGAACTTCCTATCCAAATCCCGACCGCGAAGACCAGTGCTCCCCCCACTACGACTTGAAACGCAGCCGAGAGCAGGGGGGTATCCATATAACGATTGCGAATCCATGCAATCACGGCTAATTCCATCGTTACTACAATCACCGCCGCGATGAATGCGACATGAAAATCCTGTATCAAAAAGGGGAGAGTGTGGCCAATTCCACCAGCCGCCGTCATTAGCCCGGTCACGGCACCGCGGAGCAGTGGGCGCCCGCGGCCTGTCAGCGAGCCATCGTCCGATAGGGCTTCCGCGAATGCCATGGAGATCCCCGCACCTATCGATGCCGCCAAACCAACCAGTAAGGCGTCGTGACTGCTCCTGGTGGCGAACGCCGCCGCAAATACTGGGGCCAGCGTGGATACCGATCCATCCATAAGACCGACCAGACCCGGCTGCACAATCTGCAAGACGAACATGCGGCGCTGCGCTTCCTCTTCTGTCTTCTTGACGGTTAGAGGCATGCTCTCTTGCATCGCGCCTGCAGTCTCCGTATGTTTGCGCTCGATCTCCTCCAGATCGCCCAGTAGTTTACGAATGCCGGCATCGGTGACCTGGCCGATTGCCTTCTGATAGAACTGGCAGACCTCCAACTCCATGAGCGCGGCCTGCTTGCGCACCTCGGCAATTTTCAAGGGACGAGTCAACCAGAACGGCTTCCGCGGAGCAAAACCCTTCACATCGTCGCGCCGTATCAGAGGGATGTGTTCTCCGAACCGTTCCCGATAGGTTTCGATCAACATGGCGCGGTGTTCCCACTCCTCTTTGCCCATGTCGTCGAACAATTTGGCAGTTGCGGGGTAGGTTTCGCGCAAGCCGTCGGCAAAATCAGCGAAGACGCGCCCATCTTCTTCTTCCAGGGAAACCGCGAGCGCCAGGATTTCGCGCTCCGTTAGATCTTTGAACTTTCGAGCCATGCCGAACAGTTTACTGTTTCTCGATTTCGTTTCAATATCGGGTTTTGCCCAGAACCGAGCGTCTTAATACCTTCGTAACATTTCTTAGGGTCTCAAGACGCGATTTAATTACAATCATAATTCCGAGGAAACTCATGAAACGAATTGCTTTATTTGCCTTGATTTGCGCATCCCTGGCGTATGCACGTGACCGTAAACTGCCGCAGTCGGGAGAGCTTCTCCAGATGGATTCCGTCGAATGCGGCACCGAGCAAAAGAGCGCCAAGACTTTTGGCGGAGAGATCATCGGAACGGATAACGCGCACCAGAAAACGCACAAGCTGCTGTGCCAGGAATATGTCTTGCAGACGGAGCGCGTTACTTACCGCATTCGTCCCAAGGATGACAAGCACCCTACACTGCTGCCTGTCGGCGAAAAAGCTCAGTTTCATATCGAGAAGGACATGATGAAGCTTCGGGTCGAGGATCTTGATAGCAAAGAGCGTGAATATATAGTCGTCTCCATGTCTCCACGCGTCGACGCTCAAACCGCTGGCGGCAAGTAACTCTTAATTTGCATCGACGGATACTATCGTCCGACTCGGTTTGCCGACTGCGCTGGGCGCGCGGCTTCTGAGCCCGGCAACTTCTGCCTTCCCTCATTCACAGACCCCTGCACGCTTTGCCTGTGGAATCGGTATGTGGCGTTGCCTTGGAGACGCTGGTTGGTTGCAATCGACACAAAACATTCGACTGTCAGTAGCGTTCCTCGCTTAGGGTCAATGGAACCGGGCGTGCATCCACTTCTAGGTCGGCAAGTTGCTCGGGGAACGTCATTCGCGTCCACCAGCAAATGCCGCGTCGAATCCTCACACACCTTACATCGAGGGATATCAATGTCAATTTCCGGGATTTCAAACATCAGCTCGAACCAGCACCAGGTTGGCAACCCGAGTACTTACCAGCAGAGCCTGCAACAGTTCAGTCAGGCGTTACAGTCAGGCAACGCTTCCGCCGCCCAATCTGACTTTGCGGCGTTGCAACAAGCTTTCTCGCAGCCGGCCAACCCAACTTCTTCTAACTCTAGTTCTGCGACTTCGTCTCCTTCGACCCCAACCACGCAGGCGTTGAAGCAGCTTGTCTCTGATCTTCAGTCCGGGAACATTTCCGCTGCGCAACAGGATTACACCACGCTGCAACAGGATCTCCGCAGCCAGGGCGGACCTGCGAAAAACCACTTTCATCATCACGATGGTTTGAAGTCTGGAGGCGACGGATCGAGCAACCAGAGTTCCCTGCTGCAGGACCTCAGCCAGGTCGGCCAGAGCATCCTGTCGGGGAGCCTCGCTGCGGCGCAACAGGCCTACCTGGCTCTTCAGCCTCAATTTTCGCAACTTTCGCAGCTTTCGTTCAATGGCGCGCCGCCGAGTCAAACGGAGTCACCGGTGTCGCTGCTGTCCAACGCAGGCGGACAATCGGAGCCGGCGGGTTCGGCTTCGTTGCTGTCTCTTGTAGGCTGATCGGCATTGCGGGCAGACGAATGCGTCCGCCACTACGTCAGCATCTTGGTGGCGATTCGACGCGTTGCGTTAAGGAAGATGAGAAAGCGACGGCCACACCCGTTACACTCTACCTCGGTAAAGAGGATCGTGGTTCCTGTCCACCGGTGCGCGGTTTGCATTTGGCAGTGCGGGCAGCTTATTGGATGGTCAACGGATTCGAGGGGAATGAGACTTCCTGCCGACATATGCTTACTTCGCATTCAAGCGACTTCAAGCCACTGACTAGCGGTAGCTCCGGCTGAGGGCACTTGTTCGTCCGGCATTCAGGCTATTCTCCAGCCTGCCAGTGTGTCGGTACGCTAATGGCCTCCTGAGTGTCCGATGGCGGGCAGATATTAGTCCGCATCTCCTCTCCATTCTTCGATCTGCCGCACCATGATTCCGTAGCACTCACAGGCTGCCTCTTCCAGTCTCGCCCGGTTGATTATCTTGACGTCCCCTCGAGTATGGGAGATGAGCCCCGCCTTCTGAAGCATGCCAGCCGCAACGGTCACGCTGGAGCGGCGCGTCCCCAACATCTGGGCAATTAATTCCTGAGTCAACGGTACCGAATTCGATCCAATGCGGTCGGCGCTCATGAGCAGCCATCTCGCTAATCTCTCATTGACTTCGTGCAGGCGGTTACATGCGGCAATTTGTGTGACTTGCATGGCCAATATCTGGGCGAATTGCTGAAGTTGGCGCTCCAGCGTCAGGCATGGCGACAGGAGTCCAATCAGGGTCGCGCTGTCCACACGAAAAGCTGAACCTTCAATCTGAGTGATGGCGCGCGTTGGCGTGGTGCGAAAGCCAGCCACCAGCGGCAGTCCGATGAATCCTTCCTTTCCCACCAGACCGACTTCCACGCTCTTACCGTCGGGGAACACGCTGAGGATGGAGACTAATCCACTGTTGGGGAAATAAGCGGACTTCAGTGTGTCGCCCGTCTCGTGCAACAGTTGATGCGTCTTCAAACGTACAAATTCCAATTTTGGCAGCAGGAGTTCACGTTCTCTCGAGGGCAGGGCTCGCAGAATTTCATTGTCGATGCGATTACCGTCAGTATCTAACATGGGTGGGTTTGGAGAAGACTTGGTTGGCGGACGGGACCGGTTGGCCATTAACGGCTCCTTGCGCAGCGAAACGCTGTCTGATTTCGCAAGGTGCCGTCACCGTAAGCGTACGGCGGAAAGATGCAAGATGAGACGTTCTGACTCTACACTCTTTCTCACCTTAAGACTGTGCTATAAGGCACACTAATTTCCGTCCGTCCGCACGCTGCATTCGCGCGCGTGGCTCGGCTTCGCTCAGGACGACAGTTTTCGGAAGCATGCCTGGGAATCTAGTAGTGGTACACTGCCGGGCGATGCGTACCCCATTGCTGTTGTTGCTCTCTGTTGTCTGCCTCGTGGCTTTCCCTGTCCAATCTCGCGCTCAAGCTCGCTTGCTGGTGGCGAATCAGGGAGATCGAAATCTAAGCATCATCGATCCTTCGGACGCCCAGCAGATTGCGGTTGTTCCAGAGGGCGGCATCACTGGTCATGAAGTAGCGGCATCTCCCGACGGACGCACCGCTTATGTGCCGATCTACGGCGACTCCGGAGTTGGGAAGCCGGGCAGCGATGGCCGCAACATGGTGGTCATCGACATCGCAAGCCGCAAGGTCATCGGGAATGTCGATTTTGGTCATGGTGTGAGGCCTCATTGTGTCGTTTACGATCCGAATCGCGATTTGCTCTATGTGACGACGGAATTGGACCAGACCGTGACTGCCGTCGATCCGCATACGCTCAAGGTTGTTGGATCCATCCCAACTACGCAGGCGGAATCGCACATGCTCGCGATCTCGCATGACGGGCGGCTCGGTTACACCGCCAACGTCGGTCCGGGCACTGTCTCGGTGCTGGATATGACTGCGCGCAAAACGATTGCGGTCATACCTATTTCCCGGACGACGCAGCGAATCTCGATTTCGAATGACGATCGACTTGTATTTACCGCTGATCAGACAAAACCACAGTTGGCGGCGATTGATACATCGACTAACAAGGTCAAGACCTGGATATCCTTACCTGCGGTTGGATATGGAACGGCTTCCACCCGTGACGGCCATTGGCTGCTGGCAGCCTTGCCATCCACTAATAAAGTAGCGGTTATCGATTTGGGGACATTGAAAGTTGTTCGAACCATTGACGTACCCAAGGGGCCAGCCGAGATTCTGATGCGTCCGGATGGGCTGGTGGCTTATGTCTCGTGCCCGGCCGACGGCAAGGTTGCGGTTATCGACTTGGGCGGGTGGAAGGTACAGGGGCTGATCAAGGCTGGCGAATTTGCGGACGGATTGGCTTGGGCGGGGAAACCTCGGGCATCATCTAGTAAAGATAGTAAAGAGTGAGGACGGGCGGCGAGTGTTAAAGCGGTGATTTTTGACGAGACCACTCCCGCGTCGCACGATTCCGGATTCTTAGTCTCAAATCCTCAGAATATCTCTGCCCTGATCCTCCTTTCAGTGTATACGAATGCGTATTCATTGTATGGACAAGTGTGTATAGAGTGTGTATACTTAAACCACAGGAAACATGCACAGCCTGGACCTCATCAAGCGGCTAAAGAAAGAGGGCTGGTACGAGGTGAACCAGGTCGGGAGCCACAAACAATTCAAGCATCCGCAGAAAAAGGGGAGAGTGACGGTGCCGCACCCGAACCGGGACATACCGATTGGCACCCTCAAGAGTATTGAGAAGCAGGCCGGAATCAAACTGAGGTGATTCCCAAGGCAAAGGAGGGCAGTCGTGGAATATATCGCCTATCTTCATAAGGACCGGGATTCAGATTACGGCGTGAGCTTTCCCGATTTTCCGGGCTGTATCACCGCCGGAAAGACGCTCGATGAAGCGAGCCGCATGGCGGCGGAGGCGTTAGAGCTACATATTCAAGGGATGATCGACGACGGTGAAGTGGTGCCGGAACCATCGAAGCTTGACGACATCGCAAAGGCCGCAGCCAAGCTTGGCGCGATCGCCTTCATGGTGAGCGTGGACGCTCCCGATGCAACGGTGCGTGTGAATATCACGGCGCGAGAAAACCAGATTGAGAAAATCGATGCCTTGGCTAAAGCAGCCGGAATGACACGATCAGGGTATATGGTGCGGGCGGCCATCGGCGAAGAGAAGCCGGCAGGACGCAGGCAATCGCGCGGTGCTCGGACTCGCTGAAAAAAGTCCACAACTCGTCTGACAACTTGCCCGTATACGAAAACGCCGGTCCCCGCGGGGACCGGCGTTTGGTAGAAAGATTTCGAAGACTGCTAACTTCCCTTCACGCCCGCATCCACTTCCGATTGCGCGAACACTTGATTGGCTCCCATATGAGCCGGGGCCGGCGCCAACATTTGTTCTTTGCGGTAGATCAGATTGCTGGCATTGAAACTGGCCAGTTCAAATCCGTGGCCATGTGTAATCGCGTCGGTGGGACAAGCTTCCACGCAATATCCGCAAAATATGCATCGATTGTAGTCAATGTTATAGACCTGAGCGTACCGTTCGGCGCCTGAGACACGTTTCTGCTCGGTGTTTTCCGCAGCTTCAATGTAGATGCAATTGGCGGGACACGCGGCGGCGCAGAGGAAACAGGCTACGCATTTTTCCAAGCCATTCTCATCGCGCTGAAGGACGTGCATGCCTCGAAAGCGCTCCTGAAACATTGCGCCCTTGGTGGGGCCGGGGCCGTCGGGATAATTCTCGACGATGGAAGGCTGAAACATCTCCTTCAGGGTGATGGTCATCCCCTGGGCTATGGCTCCGATGTTTTTGATCACGGACATGTTCTGCATAGTATAGCGGATGACTGCTTAGGGCGCTCTTGGCTTTTGGCTTTTGGCTTTTGGCTCTTGGCTATTAGCTCCCTGCTCTTGGCTACCAAAGACGGGGAGACTTTCGAGGACATGAACTTGTTTGGCTGAAAGTTGACACTCCAGAGGCGCGCTTTTCGCAGGCGTCAGGTGGCTCCTCCAAATATGTGCAGCCGCAGCGGGCATTTTCTTCTCATCGTGTTCTTCGCCTTTAGTTTTCTTTTCGGCGGCTTGTTTTCACGCGAGGGCTTCGGGCAAGAACCAGGCGATCGAACTTATCGGCGAGACCAGTTGAACTGGAAACAACGGGGACACAACGTGCCCCCGGGGCAATCGGCGTCCGGACTGCGATCTCGGGCCTATCGACAGAAGATGGCTATGCGGGCGGCGCGCGCCTCTATGGCGCGGACTGTGCTTTCCACCACGCACCCACCCAAGCGGAGCTTGGATGGGGCACCCGCTTCGTCGAATTTCTGGGTGCCGATGGGGCCCGCTCCGTTGGCTTCTGATGCTACTAGCGATGGGATGCAGGATTACAACTGGGTTTCGGGGCGGGCGACTTCAGTGCTGATCGATCCCGCGGATGGAAGCGGGAACACTGTGTTCTTGGGCGGCGCTTATGGCGGGCTTTGGAAGTCCGTGAACGCAGGCAGTCAGAGTTCTAATCCTGCTTTGGTTACGTGGCAAAGTTTGATTGACGATCAGCCTACGCTTGCGGTGGGTGCGATCGCCTTGCAGCCGGGTAATAGCAACGTCATTCTGGTCGGGACAGGCGAAACGAACAATACTGGGGATTCCTATTACGGACTGGGAATTTTGCGATCGGATGACGGAGGTTCTACGTGGACGCAGATTGAGAGCGCGGTAAGCGGGCAATCGTTTCTTGGAATCGGATTCAGCAAAATCGCGTTCAGCACGGCGAGTCCTAATCTGGTTGTTGCCGCAACAGCGGGCGACAACGGGCTCTACCTCGGCTTGGAAGACGATGGAGATTCGACGGCGTGCGGGCTTTACTATTCGCAGGACGCCGGAGTGACATGGAATCGCGTCATCCTCTCAGATGGCGCGACTCCTTCATCGGCTACGGCAGTGATTTACAACTCGAATCAGGGAGCGAGCGGAACTTTTTACGCTTCTGTCCGGCGGCATGGGTTGTACTCCTCGATTGATGGCCAGCACTTTACCCGGCTGACTACACAACCAACCGCTGGACTGGCATCGGAACTGTGCCCTGCCGGGTCGAGCGCCAGCGGTTGCCTGATCTATCGCGGGGAGTTTGCGGTGGTGGCGGGGCGCAATGAAATGTACGTATGGGTGGTTGGCGTTCAACCGAACATACAACCTGGCGAGGATGGAAGCCCTTTGCCTTCCGATGAAGGTATCTGGCGGTCGACCAATGGCGGAACCAGTTGGACACAAATCCCTGACAACGGTGTTACGAACTGTGGTGACAACGCTTTTGGTCCCAACAGCGGATGCGGCGTGGAAGAAGGATGGTACAACCTGGAACTTGCCGCAGTCGGCAACCCACCAACGCTGAATTCAACGGGAACGGATGTTTACGCGGGAGCGGTCAATCTCTATAAATGCACGTTGACCGGAGGGACAACTTGCACGCAGGGCGACTGGATCAATCTGACCCATGTCTACGGTTGTAATCCAGGACCGTTGGGCGCGCCGGCGCATGTTCATCCGAATCAGCACGGGATTGCGTTTATGGTTGTCGGTGAGACGAGCGCGCCGGGATACTTTGCGCATGATGGCGGAATCAGCCGAACACTCGATGGATATTCCGGTCTTGACACAGGCAATTGCACGGGGACGAATCAGTTTGACAGCTTGAGCCAGACATTGGGATCAATGACGGAATTCGTTTCGGTCGCGGTGGACCCCAGTAACCCGGACGTTCTGTTGGGTGGAACGCAGGGCAATGGCTCCCCAAAAACCAGTAGCGCAACCGGCAGCACTAGCTGGCAGAACGCCCTCGGCGGAGATGGCGGATACACAGTCATCAATCCGAGCAGCCCGGAGGAGTGGTTTGCGGCAAATCCTTATCTCACGATTTTGAAATGTGAGTTCGGGACGGCTTGTGACGATGCAGGGTTCATACAGATCGTGGGACCCAACGACCTAGGCGGGGATCAAGGGGCTTTCAATACTCCCTACATTTTGGACCCGCAAAATCCGAATGAACTGCTGGTGGGAACTTGCCGGGCGTGGAGGATCGGCACAAACGGGACAACTCCGCAGCAGCTCAGCAATGACTTCGACACATTGGGAACGGGCGCTTGCACGGGCGACGAGATCAACCTGGTGGATGCGTTGGCTGCGGGCGGTCCCCAAGATACGAATAACAATTCAACGGTGGTCTATGCCGTAACCAATGGATACGGGCCTCTAAGCGGCTCACCGGGAGGCGAGGTCTGGGTAACGACGAATGCCAGCGTCAGTTTGATGGCGGAAGTTACGCAGAACATCAATCCGAATGGATATGCGATTTCGTCGGTGGCGATGGATCAGTCCGATGTAACCGGCAACACGGCTTATGTGGGGATCATGGGATTCAGTACCTCGATGTTCCCTACTTCGCATGTGTGGATGACAAGCAATTCCGGCATGACTTGGACGGACTGGAGTGGGACGGGAATGACGGAGCTTCCCGACGCGCCGGTAAATGCTTTGCTGGTCGATTCGCAAACTGGATTGATTTATGCGGGAACCGATGTCGGCGTTTTTGTTAGCTCAACCAGTGCGGCGAGTTGGACGGAAGTTGGTCCCGAGCCGGGGCCCGGGACATCTGGATTTCTTCCGAATGCTCCGGTAACGGCGCTGCAGCTTTTTAATCCTGATGGGGATACGAAAAACCTGGTCGCTTCCACTTACGGGCGGGGCATTTGGAATTACGCACTCGCTGCGGGACCGGATTTTGCCATCGAGGTGGCGGCGACTCCAAATACAACGGTGGTGAATCAGAGTGTGACCTGGAACGGAACGGTAACGGCGTTTAACGGATACACGGGCAGCGTCGCGCTGACCTGCACGGCGGGAGCTCCGGGAACGTGTGCGATTAGTCCGGCGACGGTGACGCCAACGGCGAGGGCGTCCGCGTTTTCGGTGACATTGGATAGTGCCACGGCGGGAACTTTTAATTTCCAGATACAGGGAACGGATGGAATGCTGACCCATGCTTCTCCGACCGAGACGCTGACGGTGGGCGCGAGACCGCCTCCGGATTTCGCGATTGCGGTGACAGCGACTCCGAATTCGACGGTGGTGAATCAGAACGTAACTTGGAATGGGACGCTGACGGCGTTGAATGGATATAGCGGTAATGTGTCGCTGGCGTGCATTGGGGAATTTCCTGCGACGTGCATGATTACTCCTGCGATGGTGATCCCAACGGCGGCAGGATCTCCACTTTCAGTGACACTTGGAAGCGTAGTAGCTGGGGCGTTTAGTTTCCAGATTCAGGGAACGGACGGGACGTTAACGCACGCTACGCCCGACGAGATGCTGACGGTGACACAAGGAGCAGCCGATTTCACCTGGACGGATACGGGCAACGCCACTGCCGCAGTACTGGCGGGGCAGAGTGCCGGCTACCTGTTTTCGGCTGCTCCGGTGGGAACTGGGGCGTTTAGCTCGGCTATCAATTTTCAATGTTCTAACTTACCGGCGCTGACTAGTTGTGAGTTCAGTCCGGCGTCGATTGCCTCGGGAGCACCGACAACCAGCGTGACGCTGACGATTTCTACTACGGGGCCGAACTTTGGGACGGCTGCGGGGGCGCGGGTGGAACCTCGTTATGCAGGCACTTTTCCTCGCGCTTTGACCATGTTCACACTCACCTGGATAGGCATGGTGGCGCTGAGGACAAAGAGACAAAGCAAACGGGGCATCTACCCAGGAATCGCTGGAATTTGTGTTGCGCTTGGATTGATGACGCTGCTTTCATGCGGCGGGGTCACTGGTAGCGGCGGCGGCACCACGCCGGTGCCGGTCACGGTGAATCCGGGATTGGCGACACTGTTTGCCGACGAAACAGGAAACTCGTGGCCTGGCGGAGTTACTCAGCAGCAATTCGCTGCTAACCAGACTGTGTCATGGGCGGTCACGGGCGGGAGCGCCAATGGCACGGTGGACGCCACGGGGTTATACAGCACTCCAGCAGTAGTGCCGAATCCCCCGACGGTGACCGTGACGGCCACGTCGGGGACGGGAGCCGCGTCGGCCTTTGTTAACGTTGCGACACCAACGCCGTTAGGCACATCGCAAATTACGGTGACGGCTACCGCAGTGGTCGGATTGTCGCATGCGGACCAGGTGATGCTGACCGTGCAGTAGTGAAAGCGATCGGGGTCACCTGCCTCCGGCCTCACCGAAACTCTCATAATTTCCTTGGCTGGTGTAGTCTTCCGTAAAGAACTTGCGGTTGCGAGCGTTGTTTTGTCCGTGTTCGGTGAAGGGTAGAGATCCTTCGACTGCGGCCACACCGATCGTTTCGCTCTTGGTTGGCCTTCGCTCGGGAAGACAGATAGAAGACAGATAGTTGATCAGTTTCATCAGGGAGAAACGCATGGCCTCGAGTTTGACTTCGAAAAAGAAAGTGGCAGTTTTAGGCGCGGGGAAGATGGGAACGATTCTGCTTCAGTCCTTCTTGCGAGACGGCTTGCTTTCGCCGGGGCAGACCTGGGCGACGGTGGCGCATCCGGAGCGGGCTCGGATACTGAAGGAGAAGTTAAAGATACACGCCGGGACCGACAACTCTGAGGCCGTGAAGGACGCGGACATTATTTTTCTGTGCGTGAAACCGCAGGTCGTGTCTGACGTGGTGCGGGAAATTCGCGCCCACCTCAACACAAAGCAATTGGTAATTTCGGTGGCGGCTTCAGTTCCTACCGACATGATTGAGCGCGCGATGGAGAAAGACGTGCCCGTGGTCAGGGCGATGCCGAATACTCCTTGCGTGCTAGGCGCCGGAATGACGGCGCTCTGCAAAGGAAAATTTGCGACCAAGCAGCATCTGGAAATGGCTACGAAATTTTTTGATGCGGTCGGACGAACGGTGATCGTGGACGAAAAGCATATGGACGCAGTCACAGGATTATCTGCGAGCGGTCCGGCCTATATCTACATCATTTTGGAATCGTTGGCGGAGGCGGGGGTAAAGGTTGGACTGCCGCGCGACATAGCTACACTGCTGGCAGCACAGACGACAATGGGTGCCGCGCGAGTGGTGCTGGAGACTGGGGATCATCCGGCCCTGCTGAAAGATGCGGTGACTACCCCGGCGGGATGCACCATTGACGGCATCATGGAACTGGAAGAGGGCAAGCTGCGAGTCACTTTGATCAAGGCTGTGGTGAAGGCCGTGCAGAGAGCAAAAGAGTTGGCGTTTTCGTAGACATTGCTCGTGGAGAGAGGGGCGAGGGCGCCCGTCGCTCCATGTATCCACTCAGTGGCTGTAGACCGTCGTCTGCGGATTGTAGTTCTTCCAGTCGAACCAATAGTCTTTTAGGAAATTAATCTTCTCCAGGCACTGACCAGCGGCCGGACCACTGGTCGCGCATCCGGCAAAATTCCACGCGTTGCCTTGCGCGTCCAGCAAGCGCCATTCCGTAGTTTGCGTGTCATTTTGCCCGTTGCTTTTCACGTCACTTGGCGCGGCGCGGTAGAGTTCAACATCCTGTCCATTCAACTGCGCACGGAATATACGGACCGAAACGCCGTCGGGACCGGTCACCAGCACCACCGGAACGCCGGCAATCTTGTCCTCGACCGGGGCCTGGCCGCGGATCTTGGCCAAGGGGAATGCTCGCGTGTGTCCATCTACGTTCAATCCCAAAATCACGTCGCGATCTTTTGGCCCCTGCCCTGGAAACGTCAGCGGCACCGGATACTTCGCAACTTCTTCTTCCCACTTCTTGTCGTAATCCTTATCGCCGTATCCGGCAACCGGGGCTAACACGGAGCCGTGAGGAGCCTCAGCCTTCCAGAGCGCGAAGGTGAGTTCGTCGTTCGGCATCAGTTCCAGCGTGCTGCCGGCCAGCTCACCGGCAATGGCGCGGCCGCTGACTTGCTGCCACCACGAGCCCGTCTCACGGTCGCGCATCAGAAAATTCTGATTATTGATTCCGGCGAGATAGAAATGCAGTTCGCGTCCCTGCGTTGTTCTCTTCCACACCAGACCGGTGTGACAGAGCGTTCAATAGGTGACGACGATCGGGACGTCGGCCACCGTGTCGTTGAGTATGTGATGGTAGGCCATTTGCAGGATTGGGTAAGCGCGCGATTCCTGCCCGATTCGCACCACCATGACCATCTCTTTGTCATCGAGGTGGGCGGCGCTGGGCGAGAGGAAGCCCGCGGCTGTGATGGGATGGAACATCCATTCAAAGTAGTTCTGACGAACCATCACCGCGGATAACGTGCTCAGTATCAGGGCTACGACAAGCCCTGTGCGCAGTAACCACGAAGATTTCCGCCATAAACGCACGCCGAGCGCCAAGATGCCCGCTAAAGCGACCAGCGTAAGGATGGGCGCAATTCGCTTTACGGCGATCGCGAGCCTGAGCCCCGCCGCCGACTGATGGGTGAACGGCCTGATGACATACGCCGGAATCATGAACAGGCTCAGTGAGAACAGTGCCAGCAGTGCGAGCAGCAGACCTGTCCAACGATTCGCAGATCGGTTGATAGCTTGATTCATTTAGCCGTGCTCAGGGTAAGGATGATATGAAGGTAGTGTCATTAGAACACCACCGGAAATTGAGGATAACATTTCGAGAGCAACAAAAAACCCCGATCCATGCGGATCGGGGCTTCGTGGATTCGTGAAACCAGTTTTTAGCGAGTCGTAAACAGCTGCCGGTAAGTCAAGCTTTCCACGTCGCGGAACATGGGGGTTCCGGGTGGCAGACCTTGAGGCAGAGTGAAGTCCGAGTCGAAAATATAGTTACGGGTTGGCGGTTGATACACTGAGTAGTCGCAGCACTTAAATATCCCAGTGTTGTAGGTTGCATAGTACAAGCTCACCAGCGATCCGCCATAGTTCAGTGTCGAGTTGGGATTCTGCCAGTCTTCCAGAAAGCGCAGGAAGTTGTGAATTCCGCCGTCAGTGCCGAAGCCGTAGTCACCGGAAGACTCCCAGCTGGGAAATGGGAAAGCCAGGTTCTTTCCGCCGGCTATTGCAACCCGATAATAGGTAGTGCTGGCGGGACGGTTTCCGATGACGTTGTTATTCGGAGGGCATGAGGGCGAGGTAGGCGAGTTGTTGCATACCGAAGGATTTCCCAACGTGCTCCACTGATCGATCCAGTTGTTGGAAAGCAGAGTAACCGCGTCGGCGATGATAGCAGCCGAGGAATGCCCGGTTTTATCCGCCACCCCGGTTTGCACGCCACTCGGCCAAAAATTGTCGGTTGAGCTGCTGTTATAGTCGCCCTGAATATAAACCGGGTTTTCCGAAGCAACCGTAAAGCCTCCGGGATCCGCAACTGTTCCGGTCGGAACATTTGGGACATTCCCTAGTGAACTGTCCACCAGCTTTAGGACGTGGCGCGCGCCACTCACCCAGTTTTTGCGAGCGACGCTGCAACTGGCCATTCGGCTATTGTACGAGGCGGTGCCAAAAGGATCGTCGGGAGTCGCTTGGGTCACGAAATAGTTCAGATTTACGGTACCAGTGGTGCCGGTGCCATAGAAGCTAAGGCCCAAGTTCGCGGTCCCAAAAGCATCGAGAAGACCGTTCTGGTTGACGTCCTCAGGCGAAAGCGTCTTGTTCGCCGGGGTCGGCTCGAGCACTCCATCGGGAGTTCCATTGGCGCCATCCCCAGCCCCATTTGCATTAATTACGTCCTCGAAGCCGGAGTCTCCGCTCTTGGTGAAGCTGGTACCGAGGTTGGGGTTGGGCAGCATGCCGCGCCTATCCGAGAAATAGAGTACGTATCCGTTCTGGGCGGCGTAGTCCACGCTGGAGCCGCTGGTACCGATCGCGCCGTTGAGCCATCGGTTTAGATTGCCCACATCGATTTCGACCGCATTCATTACACCCATCGGCGTGCAGCTATTATCACTGCCATGTGCGGCCGACCAAACGGTGTCTCGCGGTTCGCCTTCGCGAGCATCGTAGAAGTTGATGGGATACCAGTTGAAGCGCGTGAGGCTCTGGCCCGTCGCGCCGCTCAGGGTTGAAGATGCCAACGCACCCGCTTGCACTGTGGTGGTAACACCGAACTGCCAGACCGCGCTTCCTGCCGTATCCACCAGAAGCTGTGGTGGCGCGCCCGACCACGCGGTACATTTGCCGCTGGTCGTGTGCGTACACGTCGGAGCCGTTCCCGTGACTCCAGTGGTGCTCAAGGCTGTCTCCGCTGACCCATTGACCAAGGTTGCTTGCGAAGGAAAGTTGTCGGTGGTCGCCGTCGAGCGGTCCGCTGGCTCTTGCAGCAGCAGAATCGCGTCCGGATTGATCGGGTTGGTGCCAACAGTAGGAGCGCTGCTTCCGGGCAGCGTGGGTGCCGTGAGGCCGCGCGCGAATCCTAATGTCAGCCACTCGTTGGTTACGGGATGCCAGTTGCCGGACACGTCTTTGTATTCCACGCGCAGCCAGCCATCAATTAGATTCCAGGTCGCAGTGAGTTGTGTGTCGGCGTTTGTCGCGGCGGGGGCTGTGCTATTGGCGGCATAATACGGAACTGGCGGCGCAGTGGTTGGACAACCGGCGGGAATGGAGGCAGTCGCCGTGTTTGTCGGAGAGCAAAGGGCCAGCGCTGGCGGGGCAGCCGGAAGACCGGTCCCGCTTAGAGCGGGAGCGCTGCCGCCACTAACAGTGGTGCCGTTGTTTGAGATATACGGGGCGCCCGTGGGACAGAGCAGTACACAATTCGGATCCGTTCCCGCTCCGACTGCCGACATCATCGTAGCTGTCCACGGAGCAGGCGGGTAAGGCCAGTCCGATGGGCAAGCAGTAGAAGAATTGCAGTCAGCAGACGGGATCACGTTCGAGGCAGTGGCGAAATAGGTGTTATACGTGCTTCCCCCGGTTAATGTCGGAAGCCCTGCGGGATGCGAGGTTGCGATTCCGTAAGGAGTGCAAGGCGAAGCGCATCCGACCACGTTGGCTAAGCGGACGTTGTTGGTGTCCGCCGATCCGCCAGGCAAGTCTGCCGGATCGTCACTAAGCAGCACGTGAATCTGAGCCAGGTTATATTCGCGCGATTGTGAAAGCGCTGTACCATCGGTTGAACGTGGGCGGCGAATAATTTCGTAAGGGTAGGTAGTGCCCTGGACAAACGGCATGGATAGTTTCGTCGCACCCGTTCCAGGTTGCGATGTACTTCCGTAGTTGCCGTTGATGATCATGTGATTCGTGGTGGTTTTGGAAAACGTGTTCCAGACACTCGTGTTATAGGTCGAACTCGGATTGCCTCCGGCGCCCTGCACACTGCCGTCGCCGAAAGTGGAACTGCCGTTGGCATCCTTGAGTTTGCAAGTGGATGTTGCTGTGCCCGGAAAGCTGCATCCCCCTGGAGTTGTCGGGATAAATACATTGCCGGTGTCGTCCCAGGAAGCGCCGGTGGGGCCCAATCCGTTAGGAAGCACCTCGGTTACCACGTTTCCGTAGGCTTCCATTTTGTCGCCAAAGGTCAGCTTGTTGCCGCCGCCAACTCCAAGATAGAGGTCGCCATTGGTGTGCACGCGGCCCGCAAAAGAAAGCGTTGGACTGTCAAAGAAGCCGCAGTCCCCATCGCAAAAGACGCCGAACTGAAATACCGGAATCAGCGCCACCTGCGCGCCCCGCGTCATGGTTACTTCCTGTCCGCCGGGCATGGATGCAGTCGCTAGCATGCTGATCGGGATGATCTGCGCCCACAGATTCTGATTTGGTCCGGAGATGATCTGGCCCCAGTTGGCTGTAGGGGGGTCGGTTACGCACCCTGACGCCGGAGTCACCGAATATTGTTGCCAGTTGACTCCTATCATCGCCGGCTCGTTCGCGGCCGAACCGTAAGGCGGTCCACCCACGCCGCAGATTTGGGTGGTATGCGGGGCCTGCGCGTTCTGGAAGGTCGTGGCCAAGTCGGAGGCCATTTTCTCAATGCCACCTTCGGCAGCGTGATACGCGAGGTTGTTCTGGAGATCGGTGCCACCCACCTTGCCTTCGGTATTTACCATCAACATCAAGCCGATGGCGATGCCCGATAGCAGCAATAGGAGCAGCAAGGACGCAATCAGCGTGAATCCTTTGGTGTGCAGCCTGGCGCTCTTCATACTGTTACTCCCCATACCGTTACTCCCCATGTTTTCGCTCTCCATCTTCTAGTCCCGTCTTGCTCCCCTTCGCCGTCTACGGCGATGCGGTTTGGGGATACTGATTGGTATATGTCAGATTTCGCGCACTTACCGATGTCTCCAAATCCAAGCCCAGATACCCGCCTTGCGCGCCCTTCATGGAACTGTCGATCGCCATGTGCAGAACGTTGATCTTGGTGATCTGATTTGGGTAAAGAGCGGGAGAAAGCGTAGCGCCGGCATTGGTTGAATTGGTCACTACCGTACTTGTGGAGTCATTAAACAGGTCATAACTGAACTTCAGGAAGACCACGTTTTCGGCCAATGGCATCGGAGAATGTCCGCTTACCTGCCGCATTAGACGAGCCGGGCTAGTGGTTGCGTCAACGTAATAGGTAATCACTTCCAGGCGCACTGGGGAGGTTCCGGTGGAATTCAGCGGGGCGCTGTTCAAGCCGGTTCCGGTCGTTTGATTCATCTTCAGCACATCGAGATTGGCGAAGGGAACGACGTACATGGTTGAACCAGCAGTAGTGAAAGTGTTTGAGGCCGAAGCGACCGCGGTAGTGACGGGGCCAGTAACCTCGCCCACGATCTGGGTGCCATTCAGAGTCATCAGAACCAGATCGCCAATGGCCAAACCTGCCACCGCATCGTTTACATTTTGTGGCGTGGTGGCGGGAGTAGTGGTCGGGACGCAACCCGGCGTCGGCCAAGCCGTGGGCGACGGCGGCGGCGCAAAAGTGACGACCGACTTGGCGGTGACGGTCGCGTTATAGCAGTTCAAATAGAAACTGGTATCCGTATAGACAACGGTGACGGTGTCAGTCGGGCCAGGCGGCGTACTGATGGTCGGTCCCGCGTTATAGCCAGGAAGCAGGCCGTAAAGATATGGAGTGGTCCCTTGCTTGGGATAGGATGCCGCTGCCCCGTTGATATAACACTTCGGAGTTTGATCGCATCCATAAACGGGAGTAGCCGCCGATGGAAGTGCGATGGCAGCGCCATTGCCAAGGCCAGCGCCGGCGAGACTCAGATCCTTCGTCAGCATGTTAGAGGCAGCTCGAAAATCCTGTTGCATCTCGGCGCGCTGCGAAACCGTCCAAGTCGCAGACACACCCTGACTGTAGAGTTGCACCGCCGCCGCCAGCACAATCGTCCCCAAGCCCATGGCGACGACCATTTCCAGAAGGCTGAATCCGTGCTGCCGCTTGGTTGAACGATTGCTCATAGGCCCCTCTACTGGTATTCCGAAATGTATGAACTCAGAACGTAAGTCTTCGCCTGTTTGGTTTGGGAAGTCGAGTACTGTACCGTGATATTGACCGCCCGCAGAGAGCTAATGGGATTGCCGCTCCCATCGGTAAGCCCTGAGATCAAAATCGTGCGGTGATAGCCCGTCAGAGGAACCAGTACATCGTCTGTATCGCCGTACTTTCCGTCGGAGCCGGGTTCTTCGAGGACTTCCTGGCCGGCCGCCGCGTCATCCGTGGTTCCAAAAATTCCGTCCGTTCCCGCGTTGTAGATGGGCTGCGTTCCACTCAGGAAAATACCGCAACTGCTAGCGCCGCTATTGGGGCAGTTGGTAGCGCCCACATTCTGAATGTCGTCCCAACCTAACTGGGAGGTATTGCGCGCCGTCACGAGGCTTTCCATTGCCTCGTTTGCCAATTGCTTGGCAATCATGTCCTGTTGCGAGGTCTGCGTGGAAGCCATGGCCAGACCGAAAACGCCTAGCAGACTTACCAGTCCCACGGTAAGGATTGCCATGGAGATAACGACTTCGAGCAGCGAGAATCCGCGGTCACTATTACGATTACGATTAGCAGTATTACGATTGCTATTTCGCACTCGAGCCATTCCGCCGCGGCCAACTATTGACGTAGCCATTGATAGCCTCCTCCGTTGGGGTAGAGACGCCATCCGTGTATTCGGCCAGTGCCGCCCCAGAGTGATACAGCCCGCGAACTTAGAACCTCGCCCTTGCGCTCGATGTAGACCACGCCACCATCCCAACTGCCGGCACACTTTCCAGCGGTGCCTTCGGCATCCTGCGCGGAGCCGTCGGGACAGAAGTAGAAGCTGGTTTGTCCGCCGGTGCCAACCCCGTTCGCGGTGTAGCCGAAATCGATGGAATTGGCAGCGGTTCCATAGCCATCCGGAGTCGGAGTCGCGGCAATCAACGAGTCCGCAGAGAACGATATGTCCGTCGGGAGTTGATAGACTGCGCTGGGCAAATCCCCTTGAAATGTCGCTGTAGGAGCCACTGTGATCGTGCTTGTTGTCGCGCTGGTGGCAAAAGTCACCTTGTACGATGTCTGCTGCGCCACCGCGTTGTCACGGGCTTGACGCATCGCGGCCAACGTCATGTTGTAGGCATTGGTCACGCGCTGCTGCTTCATGACCGGCACCATGCTGATGAACGTGATCGCGACCAGGGTCATTCCGATCGCCACCGACGTCAGCATTTCCAGCAAGCTGAAGCCGCTCTCGCGATGTCTGCGATGCCCCGCATTTGTTTTCAGGCTCTTCATAAGCATATGCCGCACCCAGGGCTACTCGCTCCACACTCTCAAGATCGTCGAAAACAAATTCCTGCAACAGAAATTCGTCAGCACGGTATCTCCAGCGATCCTCAGCGGATCACCAGCTCGACACCTACTGACTGACTCGATGTTAGTAACTGTCCAGTAGCGCGTCAAAGTACCGGGGTACACCGGCCCTTCGTACACTGTCTTTTCGTAAGGTAATTTCAGAGGAGTTACGATAGTTCAGGTGGCGAAGTGTACTTAGGTTCTCGACGGCTAGTTGCCTGCCGAAATTGCGTCTATTGGGTGAGCCGGCACTCTTAAAGAAATTCCTACGAATACTCCAGCCAGCTTAAGATCGCAGCGAGGAAAGTGGAAGATGACCTAAGTACAGCTCAAGGCAACGAAGTTAGCCGAAATAATTAGCAAGGTTAAATTGGCAACGTATCGTGACACCGGTAACTTGTCGTCACCGGAGCCTCTCTCATACGATCTTGTCACTATGGATCTTCGCGCCCTCGTGGTGTGCCCGGACCAGGACGCCGCCAGCGTACTCACGGTTATCCTGTCCGAGATGGGAGTGGCGGCAGAACATACGCCCTCAATCTCCCGCGGATTAGAGCTGCTCGAAACCCGGCGCTTCGACGCCATCGTTCTTGACTATCGAGCCGACGAGAGTTCCGAGGAATTCCTGGCGCGGATGCGCCTCTCCAAAAAGAACTGCGCGAGTATGCTGATCGCGATTGTCGAGGGCGAGTACAACGCCCGTCTGGCATTCGTCCTCGGCGCCAACTTTGTCTTGTATCGCCCGCTTTCGTCGGAACGCACACGCATCAGTCTGCGAGCCGCCCGCGGTCTGATGCGGACAGAACGGCGCCGCTCTCCTCGGATGGCGCTCCATTCACCTGCAAACGTCGCCTATCCTGGAGCGCCAGAACTGAACGCCCTCATGTCGGACCTGAGCGATGGCGGAACTTCAATCCACAGCCCCAGCAGAATCTCGCCCTTGTGCAAGATTTATTTTGAGTTCGCGCTTCCTGGCCAGAAGCAACTGGTCCGATTGTCGGGCGAAGTGGCCTGGCAAGATGCCAGCGGACGAACTGGAATTCGCTTCCTCGACGTGCCCCAGTCTTCGCGGCGCCTCATGCAGAGTTGGCTGCAACAGAATAATGCTCCGCCCGCAGAACGGCCGGAGCAACCTTCGGCAAGCGAGTTGATGCAGACGTCTTCAACTTCTACTGAAATCCTGGCGGCTGAGTCTCGTCCTTTGCGTCAGAAGAGGTCAGGACCGCAAGAGCCCACCCTCGTCTCGAACGCCGGAAACCGCCGTGGCGAGCTTCGTTTAGCTTGCAGGCTGGGAGCGGAAGTCTATAGCGTCGGCACCAACGTACCCAATCGCTGCACCCTGACGGATATCAGCGAGGGAGGTTGCTACGTCGAAATGCCTTCTCCGCTGTCGGGGCAGGGTGGAGTTGAAATTTTGATTCGAACCGCCGATACGAAGTTGAAAATCAGGGGCGAGGTCTTAACGGCGCATCCCGGTTTCGGCATGGGCGTGCGTTTTACGTTCCGCGATTCCGCCGACCGCGAAGAGATCTTGCGGCTGCTCGCAGTTCTCTCGAACAGTTCGTCACTGGATGAGCAACCCCGCTAGGCCGGCTGCTGTCTTTCTGCTACTGCCTGGCGAAAATATTCCAACGAAAGCTTTAGCCCGGTTTCCAAATCAACCTTTGGTTCCCAACCAAGTAAGCGCTTCGCTTTAGCAATATCGGGGCGCCGCTGCTTCGGGTCATCCTGCGGGAGGGCCTCGAATTTGACTTCACTGGCAGAACCCGTCGTCGCAATCACCTTTCGGGCGCACTCCAGAATCGTGAACTCCTTCGGATTCCCAATATTCACCGGTTCATGCTCGGGTGATCGCGCGAGGCGCAGAATTCCATCGACCTCATCGCTCACGTAACAGAAGCTTCGGGTCTGGCTGCCGTCGCCATACACCGTGAGATTTTCTCCCCGGAGCGCCTGCCACATAAAATTCGGAATCACCCGGCCGTCGCTAATCTGCATTCGTGGTCCGTAAGTATTAAAGATGCGCAGAATACGGGTATCGACCTGGTGATAGCGGTGATATGCCATCGTCACCGCTTCTGAAAACCGCTTCGCTTCGTCGTAAACCGATCTTGGACCGATTGGATTCACATTTCCCCAGTACGTCTCGGTCTGCGGATGTACCATCGGATCGCCGTAGCACTCCGACGTCGACGCCATCATGAACTTTGCGCCGCTGCGCCGGGCAGCTTCAAGGGCTTCAAAGGTTCCATAGGATCCGACGCGGAGGGTCGCGATCCCGTGGGCAGCATAGTCCACCGGACTTGCAGGGCTTGCGAAGTGAAAAACGTAGTCCAACGGGCCCCATTCAGCGTGTTGGCAAACATCCTTCTCCACAAACTCGAACCGCGAATCGTTTTGCAGATGCTTAATGTTCGCAAGGCGTCCCGTGAGCAAATTGTCCGCCGCCACGACCTTGTAGCCGTCACCCAGCAGGCCGTCGCATAAATGGGATCCCAGAAATCCTGCCCCACCGGTCACTAGCGCGCGTTTATTTCCCGTGGCTCGCGTGTTCATGAAATTCAGGCGCGCTCCCTTTTTTGTGGACCGGCCTTTGCTGACGACTCCTCGGCGAGCGCTGCGGGACGTCCGACACTGTAATAAGAGAATCCGTTTTCGACCATCACAGCAGGATCGTATAGATTCCGTCCATCCAGCACGATCGGATATTTCACGACGGCGCGCAAACGCTCCAGGTCCAGAGATGCGAACTCTTCCCACTCCGTCAGGATCAACAGCGCGTCCACTCCCTTCGCCGCTTCATAGGCGTCCGACGCGAACTCGACACCGGATTTCAAGACTTCTTTCGCGCGCTCCATCGCCGCAGGATCATAAACGCAAATGTGACAGCCTTCGCGTAGAAGTTCCTGCACCAGCAGCAGCGCTGGAGACTCGCGAATATCATCGGTGCCGCCCTTGAACGCGAGACCCAGTACGCCCAAGCGCTTGCCGCGGAAAGTCCACAACACGCTCCGCACTTTGCGTAAGAACCGGTGACGCTGCTCTTCATTGATGCGAATCACTTCTTCCAGCAAACGGAAGTCGTATCCACTTTCCTTGGCGACCGCGCGAAATGCCATCAAGTCCTTGGGGAAGCACGAGCCCCCATAGCCGATCCCAGGATTCATAAATCGGGGTCCTATACGCGAATCCGTCCCGATACCGTCGCAGACCTGCTGTACATTCGCACCCACGGATTCACAGATCGACGCTACTGCGTTGATGAACGAAATTTTCATGGCGAGGAATGCGTTGGAAGCGTGCTTGATCAGTTCGGCGCTTCGAGTGCTGGTAACGATCAACCTCGGCGGCGCTTTGCCCGTGGCCGCCTCCGGACGTGGAATGGAATCCGCCCGGCCGTAATACCATCCGCTCGTCAGCGGCCCGTAGAGTTGGCGCATGATCTCGGCGGCTCGTTCGCTCTCAACTCCGACCACGATTCGATCGGGATACAGAAAATCGGTGATTCCTGTTCCTTCACGCAGAAATTCCGGGTTTGAAGCTACGTCAATCAGAGACGGATCAGCGCCGTTCCTTATTATGATGGTGCGTATCCACTGGCTCGTATAGACCGGAACCGTGCTCTTCTCCACCACTATCTTGTACTCGTCCACGCCACCGGAGATCTCTCGCGCCACCGACTCCACGTAGGACAGATCCGCATCGCCACTTTCGGTTGGGGGCGTGCCGACGGCGATGAAAACTACCTCGCTCGCCCGGGTTGCTGCTTGCAGGTCGCCGGAAAACTTGATGCGTTGTCCCCGATGCCGGACCAGGAGCTCGGGCAGAAATTGTTCATGGATGGGCACCTCGCCATTCCTGAGAGCGAGGAGTTTCTTCTCATCGTTATCGACCAGGACGACTTCGTGCCCCAAATCGGCAAAACAGGCCCCGGTCACCAATCCGACGTACCCCGAACCAACTACCGCAATGCGCATAGCGAGCTTTCTCCTCGGAATTTTTCCTCTGCATGGCCGGCTCGTCGGCGTGCACTTTATTTACTGTAGCAGTCTTTCCCGCGCCTACGGCCACTCTATCGTGATCGCGCGTCAACAGAGCTCAGGAACGGGAATTTTAATCTCACCGGAAAATGTGATAGTCATCACCGCTCGATTGAGATCGCACTTCCAGCAGACTTCATGACTTCTATGCGGTGGACCGGAGCGTCTCGCGAATCTTTTCCTGGCGCCGCCAGAAGCCGCGAACTAACTGCGAACGATAACCACGCACTGTGAACAGAAGGGCCGGGCCCGAACCCGGCTCCAAGAGCCCGATCCGGCGTCATTCTATGATATTCTTCCGGGACTCGGGCTCCCACAGCGTTACAGGATGAGGTTGGACAGCGGTTTGCGCGGATCTTCGTGCGTATCTTTGAATATGTGTTTGGAGTAGCATTCATGCGGGTTCTCGATCTTGGTTGTGGGGATGGCTTGACACCTGAGAAACTCAGCCTTCCACCGACTTGGCACATAATTGGGATCGATGCCAAGTATCCGTCCCTAGCGAAGGCTCACAGCAACTTTCCGCAGCGATCTTTCGTCTGCTCAGTGGCTGAAAAATTGCCGTTTCCGAATTCCAGCTTTGATCGTGTTATCTCGAACGTTGCGTTGCCGTACATGGATATCCCGAAGGCCCTCGGGGAGATACATCGAATCCTTGCTCCTGGCGGGACATTGCTTGCGAGCCTGCACCCGTGGAGTTTTGCCGTCGCAGAACTCCGCAAGGCTCTGCCGAGGCCGCAGGCTTCTCTTTTCCGCGGGTGGGTTTTGGCCAATGGAGTCGTATTTCACGTCGCTGGGCGCAACCTCGTCCCTGTACGCAATATGGGCGAATCGTTTCAGACAGAGCGCGGAATCAGAATCGCAATGCAACGCGCAAATTTCGCTGAGGTCTCATTCCGGCGCGATTCGAAACGATGGTTTGTAGAAGCTAACAAACCGGTCGCCCTGAAAGACGAGTCTTTCGCCGCTTAGACATCGCTGCGAGTGGTGAATTTAGGCAACTCCCTGTGTATCGAGGTTTGTCAAAGGATTTCTTTCAGGAGCGGGCTTCAAGCGCATCCAAGAGTGCAGCAGGGAATTCTTGTTGTGACCTTGCACTCAGCGTCTGGAAGAAAAATTCGGCGAAAATGTGCAATACTTTGCCGCTTGGAAGAAATTGGGATTGTGAGTCCACAGCTTTCGGGTGTATAACTCCGCATAAGCGTTGCAGTTAAGTGGATTCTTGTTTTTGCCCGAGACCCCCTCCCCCGGAGTTCCGAATGCTGTTTAATCATTACCAGGACCCTGTGTTTTCTAGTTTTGGAGGGAATTAGGCGATGTGCCATTTTTTGTCACTCGACGTTGCGAAAGTTGAATCCGGCGCGTCCCGGTCCGCTAGCTATCCTTATTCGATGAGCACTGGCGTAGATGGGCTACGTTCGGCCGGCTTGTGCTTGATCCTGCTTGTGGTCTTCGCCTCTTTGCTGCCGTCATCGTTGTTCGCACAACAGCCTTTCACAACCAGCCGCGGTGACAACGCCCGCGACGCCGCGAACACCAATGAAACTCTGCTGACGCCCGCCAATGTCAACAAAACCAGCTTCGGCCACCTTTTCAGTATTCCTATCGATACGGGAGCGACACCCGTGAGTTCAATTTTGGCCCAACCTTTGTATATGCCCAACGTGAACATTCCGGGACAGGGGGTACACAACGTCGTTTATGTCGCCACGATGACCGATTCGGTATATGCGTTTGATGCCGATACGGGCACCCAGCTTTGGTATGCCAGCATGCTGGACGGGGGCACTACCGCCAGCGGAACGAATCTTCCTTGCGGGTATGGCGGATTCAAACAAGAAGGCATTCTTGGAACTCCGGCCATCGATTCCAATACCAACACGATGTATCTCGTGGCCAAGACAGTCCGGAATGGCGTGGTCCGTCACGATATCCATGCTCTCGACATAACGACCGGCAATGATCAGCCGGGCAGTCCGGTTCAGATTATTGCGCAGAGCATCAGCAACAAATCGAATGTCACGAACTTCAACAGCCTGCACCAGAAGAATCGGCCTGGCATGTTGTTGTCGAATGGCGTTCTTTACATGGGGTTTGGCTCGAACGGCTGCAATGACTCCAATAGCGGGTGGGTTCTTTCTTACGACGAGGCCAGTCTGACGCCACTCGGCGTGTTCAACACTTCGCCGGATTGGGGACTTACTTCAATCTGGCAAAGCGGTTCAGGTCTCTCTGCCGATGAAAATGGATATGTCTACGCTGCGACCGCTGAAGCCGGTTCACACGGATACGATGTGCCTAGCGGCGGGCAGACCTATTGCCACAGCATCCTGAAGCTCGCGCCCAATACGGTGGCGCTTACCGACTATTTCACGCCCTCGGACGTACTCTTTTATAACCAACATGATCTTGACGTCAGTTCGGCCGGAACGGTCGTCCTTCCCGATCAGCCCGGGCTGTATCCTCACCAAATCGTCGCTACCGGCAAGCAGGGCATGATCTATGTCCTCAATCGCGACCAAATGGGAGGGTACTATCAATTGGCCAATCTGAACCAGCAACCTGATCCTCAGATCGTTCAGGAAATATCGGTTCTTGCGAATGCTCCCCCGCCTCCGGGCTCGACTACCAGCCGTATGTTCGGAACGCCGGCCTACTGGAACAACGCCTTGTATTTCGCCCCTGATGCGGCTCCGATCACAGCTTTTCCTGTGACTGGGGGAGTAGTTCCACTGGGCCCTCCCGTAACCACTCCTGGTGGCTATGCCGGGAGCCACTCTCCAAGCATTTCGGCAAATGGCAATAGCAATGGCGTCCTCTGGGCAATCAACGGCACGCAGCTCTCCGCTTTCAATGCCTGTATCTCATCAAACCCTTGCCAGGGTTTCGCTCCGTTGCAACTGCTCTATACCACGAACCAAGCTGCTGGTGGTCGCGACAAATTACCTACGGTCGCCCATTTTGCTACGCAAACGGTCGCAAATGGCAAGGTCTATGTGGCGACCCAAACAACTCTCGAAGCCTACGGACTGTTTCACACTCCGGTCGTTACCGGCGGCAGCGGCCAGACGGGCCCCGCCGCTACTGCGCTGCCAGTCCCATTCACAGTCAATGTTCCCAACCCGTATACGGGTCAACCGGATGTGGGCGCACAGGTTACATTTAGCGATGGCGGCAAAGGGGGCTCGTTCAATCCACCATCTCCCGTGTACACCGACGCCAACGGCAATGCCACTTCGGTTTATACGCTTCCCAAGAAAGTCGGAACCTACACACTAACGTTCAGTGAAGTAATTTCCGGAAAAACTTTCGCCAGCACAACCGCCAGCGCGACGGCTAGTGGTGGCGCCCCCGCCAAACTGATTGCCTTTGGCGGATCAAAACAGACTGGTACGGAGGGCTTCGCAATCGCCAACCCTGTCATCGCCCAGGTGCAGGACGCTAACAAGAACCCCGTCGCCGGCGCGATCGTCACCTTTACCAGCAACAAGACGGGAACCGTTTTCAACCCACCTTCAGCAGCGACCGACGTCAACGGCAAGGCCAGTACATCGGTTCAATTGCCTCCCACTGTAGGCACGGTTACGATCACCGGCACGGGTCCGGCAGGCGTAACTCCCGCTCACGTGACCTTCACAGAGACTTCTGTAGCTCCAGTTGCCACCAAGATCTCGACTATGACTGGCAATAATCAATCGGGAGCCGCGGGGACGCAATTGAGCCAGCCGCTGGTGGTACTGGTGGTCGATCAATACGGTAATCCCCTTCCCTATAAGATCGTCACTTTCTCCGACAACGGCGCCGGCGGCGTCTTCTCCTATGGCAGTACGGTGGTGACTGGTGCGAATGGAACCGCAACTGATCTCTATACGCTTCCGTCGATCCCTGCCAACATCACCATCAATGCCAGCGTAAGCGGAATAAACAGCCCCGCCGTTTTCACCGAAACCTCCGTCGTAGGACCTGCGGCTAATATCGCCGTCGCAGGCGGCAATAATCAATTCGCTCCCGCCGGTACTCTGTTGCCCTCGGGACTTACCGTTGTTGTAACCGACCAGGTCGGCAACCCGATTTCCGGTAACGCCGTCACGTTTTCCGACGGCGGAGCGGGAGGTATTTTCTCGAACCCCAATCCGATGACGACTGCCACAAATGGAACGGCGACCCAGTTTTACACGCTCCCTCCGGCGACTGGGGTCGTCACCATTACGGTCACGGCTACTGGCGTAGCCAACAGTGCCGTCTTCTCAGAGGCCGCACAGTAGCTTCTAGTCCCTGGACAGGGCCTACCCGCACGCGTCGAAGAGGAGTGCGGGTAGGCCTTGCTAACCTCTACGCATCTCGTTCCATGTCCAATAAGATGAACCGAGCGAGTAAATGCCTTGGCTCCATCAGGGGACTAGACCGTCGTCCCGAAACCATCGGATTTTGGCTTCGTCCAGGAGCCTTTGATTTCCGAGACTTGCGGGTATTGCTAAAGCGGTTCCGCAATAGGGAACCCCATGCACCCTGAATGTTCCCAAGCAGCAATTCTCCGGAGTTGCATTGACTTCCCTCTCATTTAGCGCGAAACTCGGCTCAGAGCCTTGCGATCGCCCGATCACCGCTGGCTGCCGGAAGAATATGGTCCCGCAACCCAAGTTGAGGTCTGAGCTCCGCCCTGACGATTCGCAGATTGATCCGACTCGCACGCTTGAGCAGTACATCCTCTCGGGGTTTCCGCCAGATCTCGCGCTCGATTTGATCCTAAACGAACTGGTCGTCCGCGCCGCCGAAGCTACCCGTGCCAGTGCTGCCGCCCTGGCCCTCGCTCGCGGTGATGAAATGGTCTGCCGTGCAGCCACTGGACACATCGCGCCCGCTCTTGGCGTGCCCCTGAACCCGCGGGACGGCCTTTCCGGGGCCTGCGTTCAAACCCACCAGCCGCAGCTTTCTGTGGATACCGAGTTCGACCCGCGCGTAGACTCCGAAGTGTCGCGCCGGCTTGGCATTCGCTCCATCCTGATCGTGCCGGTTTTTGAGGCGACGGCCCGTGCAACGAATCTCGACGAAACTAGTATCGGCCCGGGCAGGGAGAATGGTTCTCAGTTCAGCGGAGTTCTTGAAGTCTTCTCGACTTCGGCTGCGGCTTTTTCGGACACTCACCAGAAGCTGCTCGAAGGTTTCGCTGACGAGTGCGCGCGCGTGCGGCGAGCTGCCATTGAATTTCGGCAGCGCAAGGCTCCCATCCTGTTCGTTCCGCCGACGCCTGGACCCGTGCAGGTGCAGCCGGTGTCGATGCCCGGCTCATCATCGGACACAGGGCTGGCTTTCGCACCGGGATTGATCCAGGGAGTCAAGCCGGGATCTGAACCCGAACCGGAGCCTGAACCCGAGCTCGTGCCAGCGTCTGCGTCATCCGTGTTGACGGATTCCAACTACGCGCCGGTTCGCCGGCTTCCTTACGAAGGTTGGGCGATCGTCCTCGGAGCTCTGGCCATTTTCGCTACGGTAGCGGTCAGCTTTCTCATCGGTTCCCGCGTCGGATGGCTTGGCTCTGACGCACGTCATACACAGATTTCGCAACCCACCACCAGCGCGCCGCAGGCCGCAGGGGCCTGCGCAGGAATAGGCGGCCCCGGATGCCCTAGCGAACACGACGCGGCTACGACCGCAGCCGCAGGGCACCGCTTACATTCGGCGTCGTCAAAGCAATCGACGGAAAAAACGCGCGCGCAGAAGTCCGCGAATTCCTCCGAAGACGAACTCGTCGTCTACGATAAAGGCAAAGTCATCTTCCGCCTGAAATCCGATCCCAAGAAAGCCGACGCTGCGAAGGGCGAGCAAAAGACAGAGGAGAAGGCTCAACCCAACTCCATTAGGCAAGAAAGCGATTCCAGCGTCGGGGCAACGCCTGCAACCAACATCGCGTCCTCGAACGTATCGCTCTCTCCGTCGGAAGCTGAAGCGCTGCTCCTGAGCCGGATCGAGCCGCAGTATCCGGCGGAAGCCCTCGCGGAGAATCGCGCAGGCAATGTTGTTCTCAAGGTCCAAGTATCAAGAGACGGTACCGTCTCGGCGACTCATGCACTCCGTGGAGATCCGGTACTGGCAGCCGCGGCCGCCGAAGCCGTCCGCAACTGGCGCTATCAACCCTACCTTTCCCACGGCCAGCCCTCGCCGTTCCAGACCGACGTGACCCTCAACTTCATGCCTTCGAATTAATCGAACTCTTGTTTGCGAATCGCCGCGAAAAAGTAACTCGAGGTTAGCTCAGCGGGTTTTGCGAGGAGGCGGGAGTGGTTCGCTTCCCAATCGGGCAGGCGCGTCCTGAGGCGGGGCGCTGACGGCGAGATCGGAGGACCAGGAGTCGGCAAGAATCTTCCATGTGCCTGCGGGCTGCCTCACAAGAACGACGAGATACTTTCCGCGCTCTTCGCGACGCTTTCCCATGGCGACGGGAACGAGCATTTTGCAACGACCGAGATCGAGAGCGATATCGCCGAGCACTTCGAGACGCAGCGACTCCATTTCAACATCGCCCAATCCTGCTTCGAGCAGCGAGATAAGAAATTCCCGGATCGCAGGCAGGCTGCGCACCGGCGGAACGCTGGAGCGGATCAGAGTAGCGTCAGCGGAGTAGAGTTCGAGCAGATCGTCGATGTGCTTGGTGTTGCAGGCCTGGGCCCAGTCCTGCACAACCTGGCGGGCGCCAGCCTCGGCGCGTCCACCAGTCGAGGTACCGGGCGAACCAGGAGCGCGACCGCGGACGGCAGGGGCCTCAGACTCGGCAGCGGACGCGCCTGCGGTGGGAGCCTGGCCGGGGACTACATGATGATAGTGATGGTGAAAATGAGTCTGGCTCGAACGAAATTGAGCGGCGGTATCGCCGGTGACAAACTGATTCGGGACTCCGCACCAAACACAAAAGCGAGCCCCTGCCGGCAACGACCCTCCACAGGCCGCGCACACCTCACCCGGTTCCAATTTGCCGGCGGCTGCAAGATCATCAGCAACCGCGTTGCCCGATAAGCGTTGGACCGCTTCCACTGCAGCCGCCATGGCTTCGGCATTTGGCTTTGGCCAACGAAAGTTGCCGGGCAGCCGTTGAAAAAACTCTTCGACTTCCTTGGCTTCAACAGTCTCGTCTTTTTCTGGATCGGGAGGCTTCAAATTGTCTTTGGTCACGCCAACCTCATGGCTGACATTGTAGGAGAATTCGTGCGTTAGGGGATACTGAATCTTACAAGGGCTTCGTAGTCGGTGGGAACCCCATTGCAGAGTGCGGGACGGTAACGCCAGTAACTGACGGCATGCAACACGATCTTATCCTCATCGGGGCCGCCGCCATCGAGAACGAAAGGGCTATGCACGTGTCCATCGGATCCGACAATGAAGCTGACGCGGACGCGCAGATTGTCGCGAACGTCCAGCAATGGATCTGGGGTGAGCAAGGCCTCGGGTGGATGGAGGCTTCCACATTTCGGCAAGGCTAAAGGCTCTGACACAGGAGAGAATTCGGAAATGTGCGCCGACACCCTATGCAGGGTGCTTTCACGCTGCGTGAGGGGGATGCGACGTGGAATGGGGGCCAACGTGGACGTGGTGGCGCACCATGCCAGGACGCAGATGAGACCAGCCACCATCCCGGTCACCACCAACGCCCTCGCGATTTTTCTGTGTGTGCTCGGCCAGAGACACTGCATCGAGGGTCTACTGGCAATTGACCTTCCAGCAGAGCTAAGACGTAACTTATTTTCTATGAATCACTTAACCATCACCTGTTGAGTGGATCGGGCTACGCCGGTGCAATCCGTTGCAAAGGAGTCGCAACGGCCGTGTTGACATGCCTGGGGAGGAAGGCGACGCACATGGGTTCAAAAGAGATGCGATTGGGCCCACAAAAGGGATCGCCCAAACAGAGACAGCGCCACGGGCGGTAGCCGCAAGCCACCCGAAGCTATTGCAGGCCGTTCTGGGTAAATTTATAGCCGGTATTTACCTTCGCACCGCTCAGATAGATGCTGGAAGCCTGCACAGCCGTGCTGTAGTTATCAACGACAATCCCACTGGGACCGCCGTTAAGCGTGGCCTTGGTGATACTGGTATCACTGATGCGGGACACCACGCATCCATCGGTGGCACCATTGCCGGGGGCAGTGCAGTCCTGAGTGAGTCCAAAGAAAAAGAAATCGGTTCCGCCGTTGACATTGGGATTGAAAAACTCCGTCCATCCCGTGCAGCGGGCGTCGGTGGAAGTAAGAAGCTGCTGTGAAAACGCCACTGTCGTTTTCATGGTACGGCCGGTAAACCCGAAGGCGTATTGCCATGGAGTAGTATCGGCGGCGCCGGTTCCGCAAAGGCGCACATTCCCAGTCGATGGGCTGGTGAAATAGCTATTAGTAAATGCCGGTTGATAGATATTGAGCACGGTGCCGGCGGAAGACCCTTGACCAATGCGCGCTTTTGCCAACAGAGTCATCGTGGCAGTGTCAGCCTGGGCGAGCACGGCAGAAGTACCATCATTCGCGCTGACTACAAAGGTTGTGCCGTTGGTGATATCCACGATCGGAGCAGCCACGATACCGGGGCTGGTGCTTCCGCTTTTTCCAACCACGAGTGTGGAAAGCGCGCCGGTTGTAGTGTTGATTTGATAGAGACTCCCATTCGCACTCCCGACCATTAACACGCCCCGCGCCGAATCAAGAACAGGCGGAGTCAAGTGGAAGTTGGTGCTGACTGTGACCGGCCACGGGTGTCCGGCAAGGGTCGGGGTTCCTTTGAAAACACCTGTGATTTTGTAAACCAAGCCGCTATCGGCGCCGAGGTAGGCGGTATCGCTGCCGTAGTCAATCCATGGCGACGAGGTCGTACTATTGGCTGCCGTCGCGAAGGTGGTTGAAGTCATGGAGGGCGCAGCGGAGACAGCTGTTGTTCCCTGGCCGGCAGCCCAAGTCAAAACATGAAAAATGGCGGACGCAGGGCTTCCCGTGACGCTTTCAACGAAGGCGATCTTCTTGCCATCCACGGACAGAACGGGGGAAGTCACGATCTTGCCGGTAGCGGTGGTCGAAGTGTTATAGGCGAAGAGCACGGTCGGAGCAGAACCACATAACCCTCCGGTGCCGGAATAGAGATTGTTGTAGGCAACTAGATTGGCTTGGCCACCGGTAACGCCAGTTACGGCCAGTCCAAAAATTACGTAATCTTTGGTGCAATCGGGGGGAGCCGCCGGATCAAAGGAAAACTTGGCCGGAAACATGTTCAAGGAAATGCGGCCCTTCATCAAATTCACATTCCAATCACGCTTGTCGCCAGAGACGTCCGCTGAAGCCTGTACCGTATCTATACTGCGGAAGACATCCGAATTCGCAGGCTGCCAGCGTTGCATGGATTGAAACAAAACACGCGGCTCCCGATAAATCAGATCCGGATGCAGGGCGAGCGTATCGCGACTGAACACGATATGGCCCTGAGACCAATCTTGAGGGAATCCGGTATTTCTGGGGGCTGTGAGGTCCTGAGCCCACATACTCGGCACGAGGGCGAAAACCGCAATACACAACGCTGCAACAGGACCGTAGGGACGCCTTGGCTTCACAGGTACCTCCGATAGCGATTGGGTTACCGACATTGTAGTCAATTTTCGGTTCCCAGGGGATAACTGATTTTAGACGGATTGACGGTCCAGTACATGATTTTTCGATCCGGCCTAGCCCACTGGTAACCTCCCTAGAAACACCGGCGTCACGGGAGCCGTGTAGGACGATCGAAAGCAATCGCGGTCAATTATTGATGCTGATTTCGGCTGCGACCGATCGTCACGGAATCGCCGATACGCATTTAGTCAGAGCCCCCAGATTTATAGTTTGTGATTCTTCACCGAGGATTGTTTCACTCTCCCCTCAATAAAGTTGTCGTTTTCGTTGTTCTTGGTTCTCTCGCTCTCACGAACTATCCACCCAATTTTTATCTCGTGACTACCCGACGCCTACTATCGGGAATCAGATGGCGCCGAGATCTGGAACGGAGAAATAGTTATCCTGGGGTCATTCTCACATCATTGGTCCGCATTGCAGGAGTGGGAATTGTAACGCGACAAGGCTACATGTAATTTCTTATGCAACCAGCAATAAATTCTGACAGAAAGAAAACTTAGTAATACAATTGGCGACGGTAGTTACCCGAGGGGGTATTAATGACAAACATCGCTAAAGCAATTGACCGGCTCCGCGAGGAACGCCGGGATGCTCAGAACCAAGTCCAAAAGCTTGGGGAAGCTATTTCCGTTCTGGAAAAGCTTACTCGAGGGTCGGGCGCAACCGGACACGCGGGGGCGGGACATCGCGCCAAGCGCGTACTTTCCGCAGCAGGACGCCGGAGAATTTCACTGGCCCAAAAAGCACGTTGGGCGAAGATTCGGCAGATCAAGAAAGCAGCTTAACTTTTGGGCGGGCCTAATGCTGCGCGGGTTTCTCGCGCTAGACTGAAGCCCGCCATATTTCTGCACTAACACCATTAACCTCTAGCCGTGCCCCCCACCGAGTTCGCGCACGATACTGCCGACAAACGCCTTGGCGTCCCCGAACAGCATTAGGTTGTTATCGAGATAGTAAAGTGGGTTATCAATTCCCGCGAATCCCGGATTCATGCTGCGTTTGATGACCATCACGGTATGGGATTTGTCCACATCGAGGATCGGCATGCCGTAGATGGGACTGGAAGCATCGGAGCGAGCGGCAGGGTTGGTGACGTCATTGGCTCCTATTACCAGGGCGACATCGGTTTGCGGAAAATCTCCGTTGATTTCTTCCATCTCGATCAGGCGGTCGTAGGGAATATCGGCTTCGGCCAGCAGTACATTCATGTGGCCTGGCATACGTCCCGCCACGGGATGGATGGCAAAGCGTACGTCCACACCGCGCTTGGTGAGGGCATCATAGAGTTCGCGTACCTTATGCTGCGCCTGGGCTACGGCCATCCCATAGCCTGGAACCACAATGACCCGATTGGCGGCGGATAGGATAGCGGCTGCCTCCTCGGGCGTGGCGCTTCGAACCGTTCTGGCGTCTTCGCCCGCAGCGGCTGAGGTTTGAACTTGTCCAAAAGCTCCAAACAGAACGTTGGAGAAGGAACGGTTCATGGCCTTAGACATGATGATGGAGAGTATAAGTCCCGACGATCCGTCGAGCGCGCCGGCAATGATGAGCAATTTGCTGTCGAGGACAAACCCCATGGCCGCCGCTGACAGACCCGCATAGCCGTTTAACAAAGAGATAACAGTCGGCATGTCCGCACCGCCGATGGGGATGATCAGCAACACGCCGAATGCCAGCGCGATCAAGATCATGAGCGGAAAGAGGGCTCGCGACTTCCGGATGCAGGACCAGAGAGATTGCGATCACAAAAGCGCCCGCCAGCAGCACAAAATTGACGAGGTTCTGGCCTTTATAGGTCAGCGGGCGCTGCGGCAGAATTTCTTGCAGCTTACCGGCGGCCATCAAACTTCCGGTAAAGGTGAGGCCGCCGAGAATCACTTCGAGCGAGAGGACCGACATCATGAAGCGGGAAATATCGGGTGAGCGCAGATAAAATTCGGCGGAGCCGACGAGGGTCACGCAGAGTGCACCGAAGGCGTGACTGAGGGCAGTCCGTTGTGGGACGGCGGTCATTTGAACGCGTCCCAGTGGAATGCCGATGATGGTACCGAGGACGAGCGCAATCGCGATCAGGCGATAATCAATGATGCCGTGATGCAGCAGGGTACCGCAGATCGCCAGCAGCATTCCCGCTTCGCCCGCCCAGATGCCGTGGCGAGCGGTGGTCGGTGAGCTCATCCACTTCAGCGAGAGGATGAACAGCACGCTGGCGATCAGATACAAGAGTTCGATTACAACCTGGCCACCTGCAAATTCGCCTATCATTTATTCGGCCACCGATTTGGCCGCCGGTTTCGTCGCAGGACGGCTGGATTTAAACATCTTCAACATACGATCCGTGATTAGAAAGCCGCCAACGATGTTGCTGGTGGCGGCGACTACGGCGATGAATCCGAATACTGCAGAGAGAGTAGTCTTGTGCTCACCCACGAGCACGATGGCGCCGACAACCGCGATCGCATCGAGAGCGTTGGTGAGCGACATCAAGGGAGTGTGAAGCAGGGGCGAGACCCGCCTGATCACTTCGAATCCGATGAATCCAGCGAGGACGAATATAAAGAGTGCGTTAATCAGGTTCGAACTGTTGTTCATGATTCCTCCGGACGGGCGAAAACAGCCGTCCCTCCACAAATACTCGTCACGACGCCAGTGCAGGCAACTTGAAGAACTCGCGGACACGGGGTTGCACAATCTCTCCGCCGCGGGTGAGCAGCGTCTCGCGAACAATTTCATCCTCGAGGTTCAGATTTAATTTCTGGTCTTTGATTAGATGAGTCACGAAGGAGGTGACATTACGGGCATACATCATGCTGGCGTGATACGGAACTTCAGCGGCCAGATTGACCGCTCCGATAATTGTCACTCCGTGCTTTACGACTGTCTTGCCCGGCTCCGTGATATCGCAATTTCCGCCGCGCTCGGCCGCCAGATCGACGATCACCGAACCGAGCGCCATTCCCTTCACCATGTCTTCAGTCACGAGGATTGGCGATTTTTTTCCGGGAATCACAGCGGCGGTGATCACCACATCGCTTTCCTGAACAGCTTTTCCGAGCAACTCGCGCTGACGACGGTAGAAGTCTTCATCTTGAGCGCGAGCATATCCGCGAGCGTCCTGGGCGTCTTTCGCTTCAATCGGAAGCTCGACGAAACGGCCGCCCAGACTCTGCACCTGCTCTTTCGCCGCCGGTCTTAAATCGTATGCGGAAATCACCGCACCCAGACGACGCGCGGTGGCGATCGCTTGTAGTCCGGCAACACCGCATCCGATCACGAAAACGCGTGCTGGTGTGACCGTTCCTGCAGCGGTGGTGAGCATGGGAAAGATTCTAGGGTGCGTATCGGCCGCCACGAGTACGGCTTTGTATCCAGAGACAGTTCCCATGGCAGAAAGCGCGTCCATACTTTGGGCGCGAGTGGTGCGTGGCATTAACTCCACGGAGAACGCGGTGACGCCGGTCCGCGCAATTTCTTGCACGACGTCCGCCGAGCCGAATGGGCGCAGAAATCCGATGAGTATTTGATCGCGGCGAAACAGTGGCACATCTTCTTTTCCCGTGATGTCGTTGGGGCCGTAACAGAGAACCTGTACGACGATGTCGGCGGCGGCGAAGACTCCCGCACGGTCCCCAATTACCTTGGCGCCCTTATCGGCATATTGGGAATCCGGATAGCCAGCTTCGATTCCGGCACCCGCCTGTATGTGAACTTCGAACCCCGCTTTAATCAGCGCCGGGAGGACACTAGGTACAAGCGCTACTCGCCGCTCGCCCGGATAATTTTCTTTCGGCACACCGATGATCACGAAGACCTCGCCTATTTAGCGACTCTCTACAACAATCAGGAACTGCCGGCCAACATGGACCGCAGTCTCACAGGCAACTACCAATGAACGGAGGATTTTAGTTGAGTGGCTGGGCGCGCGCAAATGACTTCTTGAAAAACTTCAGACCTCAAAGCGAAAGCCTCAGATGAAGACCGCCATCATCATCCTCTCCGACACTGGATACCTTAATGTCAGCGCAATTCCGTACGATCCAATCAGCGCCTGCCTCTTCGAGATCGTGGCGGCTCATGGTTGTGGGAAACGCGATCACCCTGGCCTCAGCGGCCTTGCCGGCGCGAACTCCGGCGGGTGCATCTTCTACGACGATGCAATCGGAGGCCGGAAATCCGAGCTTGGCTGCAGCCTTCAGGTAGGGCTCGGGATCGGGCTTACCGATCTTCACATCGCTCGACGTAATCATGTTTTCGGGGATGGGCAATCCCGCAGCCCGCAAGCGCACCTCTGCTAATGGCCGTGTGCACGACGTCGCAATCGTCCAACGTTCCGGAGGCAAGTCGTTCAGCAGGCCGCGAGCCCCCGGCAGCAGGACCACACCATCGAGATCCTGCATTTCTCGGCGTTCGACTTCACGGTCTTCAAAATCAACGTCGGCGTCCGGAAGGAGCTCGCGAATCGTGGTTCGGCTGGGACGTCCGTGTGCCATACGGACCACGGTGTCGGGATCGAGTCCATGCTCTACCGCCCACCTGTGCCAAACCCGAGCCACCGCGGGAGTGGAATCGATGAGAACACCGTCCATGTCAAACAGCAAGGCACTGCAGCGGATTGCAATCATCTCATCTAATTTACATTGACGGGAGCGACTAGACTTGAAAACGGAGAGCTGAGTAAGAGCACTACTGTTTCCATTAGGGATGGTGAGCGCGGCAGGAATCGAACCTGCGACCCACGCCTTAAAAGGGCGTTGCTCTACCGACTGAGCTACGCGCTCTCACCAATTTCAATCTAACATAATTTTCCGCGTGTGTTGGCCCCGGGGCCGGCGTTTGCAAGCCGGTGTTCCCTTGGTGTTTCGTCCTGGACCGAACCTGAGTTTGGCGAACTGCAACGTTGTCGGGGCAAAAAGCGATACACTCTGCATTAATGGTACGTTCCCGTTGCTGGTTGAAACTTGCATTGGCTGCGAGTGCGATCCTGTTGCCCGCCCTGAGCCATGCCGCGAAAAAGCAACTACCCTCCGTGCGCTGGAGCGCGGGCGCGCCCGGTTGCAGGTTCGAGCGGGGTGATGACGGGCTCTATCGCTGGACCATGACCGGAAACGATCTGACCGTGACACTGATGGTGGATTCGCAGGAACTGACAAAGAGCCGCCGCCGCTTCTATCACCTGCTTGGCGTGTATGTGAGTACGACGTATACGGGGCAGGGGAGGTTTGAGTTTCCGGCGGATGTGCGGATCGACTTCGTCCGACATCACGACGTTCTGGAGGGTTTCGAAGATCCCACAGAACTCTCGAACAAATTGCAGAATGACGTAGATACGGAAGTGTTCGAAACCGAGCGACAGATCAAGAAAAATCCGAGCATAACCGAAGAGAAAACGGCTCGCTTGCGCGAGTACCAGAAGGCGGCGGCCGAGTTCATTGAGTTTCTGAGTACGCAGAACCTTGAGCCTGTCGCGAAGACTTTGACTCCGGGCAATCCCGAAGATCATGGCTGGGTTTTCTTCGCGACCAGCAACAAGTGGATTGGGCCGCTGAAGGAGCGCGAGGATTTTGTTGTCAGTGTGTGGATGAAAGACAAAATCTGGCAATTCCCATTTTCGCTGCCTTCGACGGAAGGCGATCTGATCCTGCGGAAACCGCAAGATTAAAGGACGCTAGCTTGTCGGAGCATTGTGTTACAGTTTCGCGGTCATGGTTCTGGTGACAGTTCTTTGTGCCACTTGTTTGTGCCATCGATTTCTTCGTTCTTGTAGTTCGCTGTTATGGACATCTCTCCGAAAGCCGCGCCAGAAGCCAAAAAGCATGCAGCGGAGTTCTACTGTCCGGTGTGTGCGCTGGAGGTCGGTGATCCACTGACATGCGGAGATTGCTCGGCAATAATCTGCCGCCGCTGCGGAACGCCGCTGGAGTCTTCCGATGAACTTGGCATGGGATGACTGCTCAAATGCCGCTGAGTGAATCGACATTTTCTCGTGACTGACCCCGGGCCCGAACCGTCTTCGATTTCCATGGCCGCTTCAGGCATTTCCATTGCCGAGGCTGCCGACCCCAACCGTCCAAAGCGTGTGCTGGGATTTCGCGATCTGCTGCTGTTCTATGTCGTGACCGGCATCAGCCTGCGTTGGATCGCCACCGCTGCGGCCGCCGGCCCTAGTTCGATCATCATCTGGATCGGCGCCTGGCTGGTTTTTTACGTGCCGCTCGCACTTTCGGTAATCGAACTTTCATCGCGCTATCCGAATGAAGGCGGCCTTTACGTATGGTCGAAGCGGGCCTTCGGCGACTTCTCCGGCTTCATGGCGGCGTGGACTTACTGGACCAGCAATCTTCCCTACTTTCCTGCGGTACTTGTACTTCGCCGCCAGCAATGTGCTTTTTATGCGGCAGACGCAGTGGTCCTATCTTTCAGCGAACCCTACTTTCTACATCGTATTTGCGTTGGTGACGCTTGCCGCCGCGACGTTGTTGAACGTCGTCGGACTCGACGTTGGCAAATGGCTGCATAACGTCGGCGCGCTTGCCATGTGGATTCCCGTTCTCATCGTCATCGGCATGGGATTGCTCGCCTATCACCGCTTTGGATCGGCGACGACATTTTCGCTCCATACGCATGACGCCCAGCGTGCGGCTCAATGACATCATCTTCTGGTCGGTGCTGACTTTTGCTTTTGGCGGATGCGAAACCGCATCTTTCATGGCGGAAGAAATCAAGAACGCGCGACGCACCATTCCGATGGCGTTGTTCTTTGGAGGATTGACCGTCGCGTTCTGTTACATCATCGGAACGGTTTGTGTCCTGCTGGCGCTGCCGTCGTCCGAAGTCAGCCCTTTACAAGGATTGGTGCAGGCGATTGCGAAGACTGCTGATCGTGTTGGGCTTCCCTTCTTTCTCCCGGTCGCGGCATTTCTGATTGCGCTGAGTAATATCGGCGCATCCGGCGCATATCTTGCCGCCGTCGCTCGCTTGCCCTTTGTCGCCGGCCTCGATCGCTACCTGCCTGCTTCGTTCGGAGCGTTGCATCCTCGTTGGGGCACGCCTTGGGTCGCGCTCGTGACCCAGGCAGTAATCGGCGCGATTTTTATTTTTCTGGGACAGGCCGGGACCTCGGTTAAGGGCGCGTATGACGTGCTGGTGAGCATGGGAGTGATCACATATTTCATCCCATACTTATATTTATTCGCATCGATGATTAAGCTGCAGAGCGAACCGGCTGGGGAGGAAGTAATTCGGGTGCCTGGGGGAAAACCGGCTGCTTATGCGCTGGCGATCGTGGGATTCACCACGACACTGTTCACGATCGCGTTATCTGTGCTGCCTCCCCCTGACGAACCGAATAAGCCGCTGGCCGTTTTCAAAATTGTCGGCGGGTGTGGAGCACTGGTGCTGGTCGGAGTGGGGCTGTACTGGGCCGGGAGACGGCGGGCACGGCGGGAACCAAATTCTTCGCGTTGACAACTTCGAGGTATAGGCACAAATCGCAAGCGATTTGGGGAACGTTGCTGCACACCCAGCTAGGAATATGGGCTATACCGGCATGGCCGTTTTCCGCTTCGGATTAAAGAACGGCAGCGGCACTACGGTCGCGGTCGTCTTCATCCGCTGCGCTTCGATGGTCAATTCCATCTGTAGTTTCGTACCCGGCTTCGAATGCTCAGTGCCTACACTGGCCAGCGCAATCAACTTCTTCAACAGCGGAGAGAACGCGGTTGTCGTGGCCTTGCCCACGTGTTTGTCGCCTGCATAAATCGGCACTGCAACGCGCGACGCCTGGCTCGGTGCTGCGGGAGACAGTCCGAACTTGTCGAATTGCTCTTCTACTTCGACCCAATCCACTTCGAGTCCAACTAACTGTCGCGCTACTCCTTGTTTGTTGTCCCGGGCCAATGCGCGTTTGCCGATGAAGTTTTCTTTGTCAAGATGCACCATCTTGCCGAAGCCCAATTCGTAGGGCGAATACTTCTGTGACGGAATCAGCGCCTTTTTCGAGCTGGAATAATCGACTTCAATCAGCAACAGTCCCGCCTCTACGCGAGAAACGTCCAGCGCCAGCATTCCAGCGGCGTGGATGTCGAACTGCTTGCCTTTGTCCATCAGGGCGTCCCAGACTTTGACGGCCTGGTCCCATGGAATCCAGATTTCGTAGCCGAGGTCGCCGGTGTATCCGGTGCGTGAAATATCCACGGGCACGCCGGCGATCTTGCCGCTTGTCTTGCGGAAATATTTCAGGTTCGTGATGTCGGCATCCGCGACAGTCTTCAAAAGCTTTGCGGACATTGGTCCCTGCAGCGCCAGAGCCGCGGTTTGCTCGGAGATGTCTTCGATCTGAACGTCCATGTTCAGGCCGTTCTGACGAAACCAGCGCAGGCTGGGATCGGCGGCCGTCCAGCGATATTTGTTTTCTTCGAGGCGCGTGATGGTGCCATCGTCAATGACTTTGCCATCCTCATCGCACCAGCAGGCATAGATCACCTGGCCGACAGCAACTTTATTGACGTCGCGCGTGATTACGCGGTTCACCAGTTTGGTCGCATCCTTGCCGGAGATCAGATATTTGTAAAGCGGCGAAATATCGATCAACGCGCAGGCATTGCGGATGGCGTTGTACTCGTGCTCGTGATGCACTTCGTACACGCTGACGGTGTAGTATCCCGACCACTCGCGGTAATTCAGGCTCTGGCAGAGAGCAAACGTTCTGTCGTGAAATGCGGTTCCAATGGGCAAGGCGGCCTCTTGTTTCCTTCATGGCTTTTCCTTTGTGTAACTTCGTGCCCTTAGTGGTAAGAAAGCTAAAACCACCAAGGACACGAAGTTTCACGAAGGAAATCTCTGACGCCGGATTATATGATCTTGCCACGGTTGCAGCAAGCGTCGGAACCCACTGACCGTGGGTCAGGAATGTCACGTAAGTAGAGACAAAACGATACTTTCTCGATAGAATGGCGAGTCATTTTCTGCGGGAGTTCCCGATCAATCTGGATTGTCTTTAGGTTAACTATGCCTGGTGGTTCGAGCGCTACAAAGTACGACGTTATCGTGATCGGCGGAGGCCACAACGGCCTCACGAACGCCGCTTATCTGGCAAAAGCCGGGAAGAAAGTGCTGGTGCTGGAGCGCCGCCACATCCTCGGCGGAGCGGCTTGCACCGAAGAAGTTTTTCCTGGCTTCAAGTTCTCCGTTTGTTCTTATGTCGTCTCTTTGTTGCGTCCTGAGATCATTCGCGATCTGGATCTTCCCCGCCACGGACTTGAAATTCTGCCTCTCGACGGGACTTTCACGCCGATGCCGAATGGAGATCACCTCTGGCGCGTAAACGATCACGGCTTGACGCATCGCGAAATTGCTCGCCACTCACGCGTGGACGCCGAGGCCTACGACGAATTCGGCAAGGCGATGCAGGCGATGTGCCGCTTCGTGAAACCGATCCTGAGCATGATTCCGCCTGACCCGGCTACGTTGAATCCGAAAGAGTTGATGAAGCTGCTCTTCATCGGACGGCGTTTTCAGGGTATGTCGAGTGAGGACAAATATAACCAGGTCCAGCTCATGACCATGAGCGCGATCGACTTTCTCGATCAATGGTTCGAGACGGATGTGCTCAAAGCGACGATGTCGGCATCAGGAATCATCGGCACTTTTCTCGGCGTGCGTTCGCCGGGAACAGCTTACGTTTTGCTGCATCACTACATGGGCGAAATCGATGGTGCGTTCCGCGCCTGGGGATTCGCGCGCGGCGGCACTGGCGCCATCTCAAACGCAATCGCCGACGCCGCTCGCGAGGCCGGAGTTGAAATTCGCACTGAGGCTCCGATAGCGCAGATCATGGTGAAGAACGGAAAAGCGATCGGCGTTGCACTCGCGAATGGCGACGAAATTTATGCCGATGTTGTTTCCTCAAGCGTCGATCCACGGCTGACGTTTAACAAGATGATTGAGCCCGGCCATCTTCCCGATGAATTCATGGAAGGCGTGAATCGCTACAAGTTCCGCGGCTCCTCCGGCAAGGTAAACATGGCGCTCGACGGTCTGCCGAATTTCAAGTGCATGCCCGGAGTCGGCGCGCATCTCCGCGGCGCGATGTCGATCTCTCCCAGTGTTGAGTACATGGAGAAGGCTTACGACGAAGCGAAGTATGGACACTGGTCGTCGCATCCCTATATCGACATGGTGATTCCGACGCTCACGGATACTTCGCTTGCGCCGCCGGGCAAACACATTCTTTCTTGCTTCGTGCAATACGCTCCTTACAAGCTGGCGCCAGGTCTCGACTGGGATACAGAGAAAGAAAAGTTTGGTGACAACGTGGTCAACACGATCGCGGAATACGCGCCGAATATTAAGGACATCATCCTGCATCGCCAGGTCGTGACGCCGCTCGATCTGGAGCGTACCTGGGGATTGAGCGAGGGGAATATTTTCCAGGGCGAGCTGTCGCTCGAACAATTATTCTTCCTGCGTCCGGTGGCGGGATGGGCGCAGTTCCGCTCGCCGATCAAGAATCTGTACATGTGCGGATCGGCCACGCATCCTGGCGGCGGCATTATGGGTGCGCCCGGACGTTTGGCGGCGCTTGAAATTCTGAAAGATGGAGCGGTATAGACCATGGCCGAAACTCGCGATGTGATTATCGTCGGTGGCGGACACAATGGTCTGGTCACTGCTTTTTATCTTGCGAAAGCGGGATTCAAACCGCTGGTGCTCGAACGCCGTGCTCAAGTGGGCGGCGCTGCTATTACCGAAGAATTTCATCCCGGCTTCCGTTGCTCTACGCTCGCGCATAATTCGGGACCGCTTCGCGCAGACATCGCACGCGACATGCAACTGGAGCAGCACGGGCTCAAGTTCACCACCCCCGATGTAAACACGGTCTCGCTCTTGCCCGATGGGCGCGCGCTTGTGCTTTACTCCGACGCAAAGAAGGCGGCACAGGAAATTGCGCAGTGGTCGCCGAAGGATGCCACGTCCTACGCTGACTTCGGCGCGGCTCTCGGCAAGATTGGCAAAGTCATCGGCGAAGCACTTACGCTTACTCCGCCGAATATTGATAGTCCCAGCAGCGGCGATCTTTGGGGAATGCTGAAGACAGGCAGGTCGATCCGCAATCTCGGAAAGAAAGATTTGTATCGGGTGCTGCGCTGGGGGCCGATGGCCGCAGCCGATCTGGTTGCGGAATTCTTCGACACTGAACCGCTGCGCGCCACCATCGCAGCTCGCGGCATCTTCGGAACATTTTTAGGACCGTGGTCGGCGGGAAGTGCGCTGGTATTGATGTTGCGTGCCGCGGGTGATCCGACTCCAGCGGGAAGCGTTCAGTTCCCTGCCGGCGGTATCGGGGCCATCACTTTGGCGATGGCTGCGGCCGCAAAACAGGCGGGCGCGGAGATTCGCACTGGCGCTGACATCGCCGAAATTCGTGTTAAGGATGGCGTTGCTACTGGAGTGGTGCTCGCGTCCGGCGAAGAAATTTCCGCGCGAGCGGTTGTCTCAAACGCCGACCCGAAGAGCACGCTCATGCGACTAGTTGATCCCGCGCACCTCACGCCGGACTTCGTCCAGAAAATCAAGAATTACCGCTGTATGGGGACGGTCGCGAAAATCAATCTCGCGCTTTCCCGGCTGCCGGAGTTCACCGCGCTCAAGGCAAAGGGCAACGGCGATTTGATGAAGGGCCGCATTCAAATCAGTCCTGAGATCGACTACCTTGAACGGGCCTTCGATGAATCGAAGTATGGAAACTTCTCACGCAATCCGTATATTGAAATTGCATTCCCATCTCTCTCGGATCCTTCGCTCGCCCCCGCCGGACAGCATGTGATGTCCATTTATATGCAGTACGCGCCGTACAAGTTGAAGGACAGTGACTGGGAAAGCCAACGCAAAGCGCTTGGCGAAACCGTGGTGAAGACGATCGCGCAGTACGCGCCGAATCTGCCGTTGAGTATCTTGCGGCACCAGATCATTACGCCCAAAGATCTTGAAGATACCTACGGCCTCACCGGAGGACACATCTTCCACGGCGAACTGGCGCTCGACCAATTTTTCACCATGCGTCCTCTGCTCGATTGGGCACGCTATCAGACGCCGATCGAACGCTTGTATCTGTGCGGCAGTGGGACGCATCCGGGGACTGGGCTTACCGGAGGCTCGGGCGCAAACGCCGCCCGAGAGATCGCGAAAGCACTGAAAAAGTAGCTAATCATGAGCAAAGCAATCGAGAATCTGCAAGCGGCCCAGCAGCGGGCTATGACTGGCCGGCCAAAGGTCGGCGGTTTCCCTTACCTTGCCGAAACTCTGCGACGCGCGGGTGTGACGCGCAACCTCTGGTACCTGCCCGCCTGTCAGAGCCTATATCTCACCAAGGACGGGCCAGTTGTGACGCTAGGTGCGCCTCTGTACTCTGGGACCGTCGATGTGCCTACGTTCAACCGGGAGGCTCTTATCTCCGCGTTGCGTACGGATCAAGCCGGGAAAAGCACGTTCCCCGAGTTTCTGGCAGCCAGCTGGCGCGCCGGGATTGTGCGTTACGATGTCGATCTGGTGGCCCGCAAGGTTGCCTACTACGGCTGCGATGGTGAGGAGTATATCGAAGACTATCCGGCAGTCGAGGTCGGGTAGCGCCGCCGCGCCGCCATCTCTGCGGCTCGATAACCGGGGGGGGACGCAGGCGCTACACTTGTTTATGAATAACTCCGCGATCCTGCTTGTCTCCTGCCCCGATCGTAAGGGCGTCGTTGCCTCGATTGCGGATTTTATTTTTCGACATAATGGCAACATCCTGTTCGCCGACGAGCACGGAGACGAGGAATCCAACCTCTTTCTTACGCGGGTGGAGTTCGATCCTGCGGATTTCGATTTTGATCTGGCCCAGTTTGCCGAACGTTTTGCTCCTATCGCTCGCGACTTTCAGATGGACTGGCGGCTCGCGCATTCGGCGGATCGCCCGCGCATCGCAATTTTCGTTTCGAAATACGACCACTGCCTCCAAGATCTGCTCTACCGCCATCAGAGCGGAGAATTGCGCTGCGAGATTCCGCTGATCGTTTCGAACCACCCGGATAATCAGCGTATCGCGGACTTCTATCACATCCCTTACTTTGTCGTGCCGGTCACAAAGGAGAACAAGCGAGAGGCGGAACAGAAGCAAATTGCATTGGTCCGCGAACACAAATGCAGTCTGGTTGTGCTGGCTCGATACATGCAGGTGCTTTCAAGTGAATTCATCACAGCGCTGGGATCCGAGAACCTGATTAATATCCACCATTCTTTTCTGCCGGCATTCGTCGGCTCCAAACCCTACCACCAGGCATTTCAGCGCGGCGTCAAGCTGATCGGCGCCACGGCTCATTACGTCACTCAGGTGCTCGACGATGGCCCCATCATCGAGCAGAATGTCGTCCGTATCTACCATCGCGACACTATCAATGACCTGGTCCAGAAGGGCCGTGACATTGAAAAGGTCGTGCTGTCGCGGGCAGTGCGATGGCATGTGGAAAACCGCATCCTGCTGTATGGAAATAAGACCGTCGTCTTCCAATAGCTGCAAAAAAGGTCCCCGACTCCACCGAACGCGGCTTGGCGCTGCTGAGACGGGCCAATCCCGCCTCTACAACGAGGCTCCAACAAGCGCCAGCCAAGGGCAGTTCAGACACTTCCGTAACCAGCTAACTAATTGCGCCGATGTTCCCTTTCAGCTTTACTTAAAGAACGAGTCCCTTGCGAACACTACTGCGCGATCTCGGAGGAGCGGATCTTGGCTGAGGATCCCAAATGGGAGCTGGCATTGCTGGCGACCGTCCAGGGTTTTTATCAGCGGCTGCTGAGCGATCAACTCGGCGGCGAAATGCCTGCGCCCGCTGAACTTGCTCCCGACGTGATCAGCCACGCCGAAGACGTGCGCTACACTCTCGGCCAAATGCATCTCTGGATTCAGCTACTCGACATGGCAATCACTCCTGCCATGCTCCGGCTTGGCGTTCAAGGCGATCTTGATCCCGAGATTGCGGAGGCCCTGCTGCGCTACTTCGCGCGCCATCGTGACGATTCCGCGGCCAATCGTGACAAAACCGATCTGGTGGCAACCTTTTTATTTCGTCATCCCCGCGTGGCCGGGCAGTGGGAACAACGCGGCTACGGTCTTGATGGATCGATTCCCCTGTCGCCGTTTGAAATTGCGCTGCTTGAAATTCTCTCCGAGTCGGATGTACCCATACTGTCAGATGAAGATGTTCAGCTGCTGCGCGAATTCGATCCCCTGCTTGACCAGGCAAATCGCTTTCAGGATTTCAGCGCGCTCATGGATTCTGGCATCATCCAGCGGGTTCGGCAGTTGAAGGCGTCGCTCGGACAATCGATCTATCATCCCGGAGTTCTCGCCACCCTTGCGCCATACAACGCCGCATTTGGCGACCGTTTTCATACGTTATTCGCCGCCGCCACCGAGGAAATCAAGGATTTCGCCAAACGTCTCGAAGAACTCGGCGGCAATATCCTGAGCACACTGGACGGCGTGGAGATTACGGTCGATCACATTGCCGAACTGAATGAGCAGGCCTTGTTGCAGGTAGATTACAGCGCGGCTCTGGAAAAATTCCGCCGCGTCTCCAAACTGAAAAAAGAATTGGAGCGCAGGCCACCGATGCGGCGCTCCACGCCAGACTTCGGGTCTCCCAGGCATATCTCGGAGGGTGGGGGCGCTGCGGTTGCTCCAGCGCTCGCTCCGGTCCCGCCGCCGCAGTATTCGCCGACGGCCATTACACCGCAGGCACTCGCGGCCGAAGAAGCGAAGTTGCGGAGAGTAGAGGAATCGATCCGTGTTTTTGTGCGCGTTGCCGATCCAAAATTCCGCCAGATCGTGCCCATGCGTTATTTCAATCTGATGCTCGCCCCCGCAGAGGTGGAGGCCTTTACCACCGACAGTCTCGAACAAACCGGCCCGCGGGCCGATGCAGCGCGGATGCTGGTCCGAATTGTCGCGGTTACGGCGCGTATCGCCACTGAGATGGAAGAACTCAAGCGCTCACGAAATTCCAGATCGGTCTGGAAGCTGCATGCCGATTCTCTGGTGGTCATGATCGATCTTGCGCGGCGACTTGCGGAAGGTGTTGACCGGCTCGCCCTGGCCATCGGCCAACCCGCGGAGATGCAAGCAAACGACGAACCGCTACATGTTGCACTGGAAAAGCTGCGCCAGCGGACTCTCGAGGCCGCGAGGCTCATCGTCGAAGGGTAGGAAGCGCTCGGATCCGCGATTAAGATATCAGGTTCCAAATAAAGAAGGGACGAGCCGACCGCCCGTCCCTTCTTTTGATAGCAGGAATCTGTGCCTCAGTGAATATCGAACTGCTCCTGATGCAGCGCCGGATCCGATTTCACGATGATCGTCTTCTTCGTGAGCTCTTCCATCTCAGCCAGTAGCTTCGCGTTGTTCGCTTTCAGCAATTTGGCTACTTCCGGATTCACCCGCAACATCACGTCGCTATGCTCCAGATGTGACGAGATCTTGCGCATCTCGACATAGACCTCGTTGCAAACTGTATTCACCGACTTCACGAAGCCGGTGGATTGGCAATACGGACATGGCGACCCAATGGTGCGCTCCAGCGATTGCTTCACTCGTTTCCGGGTAATGGCCACCAGACCGAAATCGTTGAACTGGAGCACCTTCGACGGCGCCCGATCCAGACGTAGAGCTTCCTCCAGAGCCTGCATCACCCTTTGCCGGTTGCGGCGCTCGTCCATGTCGATGAAATCGATGATGATGATGCCGCCCAGATCGCGCAGCCGTACCTGGCGCACGATTTCCTTAATGGCATCCACGTTCGTCTTAACGATTGTGTCTTCCAACCGAGCCGTCTTACCGACGTACTTGCCGGTGTTCACGTCGATGGCAACCAACGCTTCGGTCTGGTTGATCACGATGTATCCACCGCTCTTCAGCCAGACTTTCGACTTCAGCGCTTTGTTGATTTCTTCGTTGAGTCCGAACTGATCGTAAAGCGGCGTCTCTTTCGTATAGAGTTTCACGCGCTTGACCAGAGCGGGCTGGAAGCGATTCGCAAAACGCACGATGCGCTCATATTCCTGCTCGGTGTCAACCCAGATGACGGAGAAATCCGAGCTCACCTGGTCGCGCAGTACCCGCTCCACTACGTTCAGGTCGTGATAAATCAGCGCAGGAGCCTTGCTGCTGTCAGAGCGCGTCTTGATCTCGTTCCACAGGTTTTTCAGGAAGCGAATATCCGCGCGTAGTTCTTCATCAGAAGCGCCTGCTGCGGCAGTGCGAACGATAAATCCTCCGCTGCCGTTTTCGCGCTCGCTTTGGATGATCCGTTTCAACCGCAGCCGCTCTTCTTCCGAAGCGATTTTGCGGGATACGCCCGTGTGATTCACTGTCGGCATGAAGACCAGGAATCGGCCCGGCAGCGCGATATGACTGGTGATTCGCGCGCCCTTCTTTGCAATCGGCTCTTTTGCAATTTGAATCAGCACCTCCTGCCCTTCTTTCAGAAGTTCACTGATCTGCGGCACTACCTGATTCTCGCGGCTGCGGAAACGCCTCCCACCACGTCGTCCGCGGCCTCGATCGGAACCTCTGTCGGATCCACGATCCGGACTGCGGCGTTGTGTCCGTTGCAGCAACCTTGCTTCAGGCGCGGGTGCGCGAACTTCGGCGCTCGCGTCGACGGTGCCATCGCCGATCGCCTCGGCTTCGAGCAATGCCTCGGCTTCTGCCTGCGCTTCTTCGAGTTCGAGCTCTTCCGCTTCGCGTTCCTCGGCTTCGAGTACGGCTTCCGGAACAGCTTCTCCGTTCAGTGCCGGTTCACCGGTTGCAACTAGCTCGGGAGCGCTCTCACCCACTTCAGATACCGGCAACTCACCCGCCGCCCTGGTCTCTTCTTCGATTTCCTCGAAGCCCTCATCGTCTCCGGGTTCTTCGCCGTAGGAGGCCAGATCAGCTTCCTCTTCCTCGATTTCCTGCTCTTCTACGGCACCGTGCCTAATTTCGGGTGCAACCTGCGGGGCTAAGGCAAAGACGGCGTCTCGCTCTGTTTCGTGGGCCGGAGCGTCGTGCCTAATCTGCTCTCTCGTTTCTGCCGTCTCTGGCGCCAAATGAATCTCGGACACGGCGTGTGACTCATTTCTGAATTCAGCAATTTCCGGTGCGGATGAGACGGACCCTCGTGCTTCTTCGTAAACTTCCGCCTCGGTCACATGTTCGTGCTGTTCGTGAAGCGGCTCGGCAACCTCTGTAGCGAAGATGGGCTCATCTTCGGGAAAATTTGCTGTAATAGAGGGCGGGGTCGGCGGCTCCGCCGAAACATTCTCGACGGGCATCGCACTTCCTATTGCTTGTGCTTGTTCTTGACCCTGTCTCTGATACTTAGAGATCGATTCTCCTGGAAGCACGATGGGTTGATATCCCGGGGGCGGGCCGTAGTCGTAATCATGACCAACCCGAGCAGTTGGCGCAGGCCGCTGAAACCGGGAATCCGAACCACCGCGTCCGGGACGTCCGCCACGATTAAAGCGGTCGTTCCTGCCGTCGCCGCGTGTCTCGTTCCGAGGTTCGACATGCGATTCGGCGGGAATGTCTGTGGGCACTTCGCTGCGTGGCTCCGCGCGAACTTCGGTACGCTCCGGACGTTCGCCGCGTCCCCCTGTCTCTCCACGGCGTCCGCGACGGCGGCGGCGCCCGCGAAAGTCGCGCGCTGCACCTAGGGCGTTACCGGACGATTCCGAAGAGCCCGATTCTGTCTCTTCTCCTGGGGCAAGCACTCTGCCAGGTTCGGCAAACCCTTCGGCCGCCGGATCTCCAGCTTCCAAAACCGGTCTTGGACGCGACTCTGTTACCGGACGATTCGCCGGGATAGCTTCATCCAGGTCTTCATCCTGCTGCTCGAGATCCATGAAATCGGAAACGTACAGAAAGGCGTCGCGTTCCAACCCAATGTCCACAAATGCCGACTGCATGCCTGGCAGCACGCGCGTTACACGGCCCTTATAAATCGAGCCTGCTAAGGTGTATTCGTTTTCTCGTTCGAGGTAAATTTCCGCTAATTGATCGTCTTCGGTGATCCCCACTTTGGTTTCATGGGGTGTGGTCGATACATACAATTCCTTGTTCATTTCTACTCCGGTTTTCTAACCGGACCAGAAGTGCAAGGCGGACCAACGGATCGATAGCGTTCAGCGCTGCTCCGGGTAGGAGCAGGCGCGGTCCCGGAGTTCTACCCTGGACCTACACTGCAGTGAATTTTGTGTTCTCGTCTGCACTGATCGCGTTTAAGCCTTCTACCAGGTTCTGTGGCCACACTCTCGCATTCCGCAAAGGGGGCCGTTCCCCGCCTGACTGGCTTCAATCCTGTCCGGCTTTGGACTTCTGCCGGCATTCTGCCCTCCTTTTTCGCGAGGGCCTTCGTAATCTTCGTACTTTTAGTCTTTAATTCTGCTTAATCTTGTTTCGCGGCGCGGTTTTCATCTTTGATAAGAGCATTTGAAAAGAGCGCCCCAGCTCTACCTGCCGTCTCAATTCACGAAGCGGCGCATTCTGACATTCATTACGATCCCCAGCGCCAAAAACATGAAAAGAACGGAAGACCCACCATAACTCATGAGCGGTAGAGGTATTCCCGTGACCGGCATAAAGCCAACCACCATGCCGACGTTGACCAGAATATGAAAGCTAAGCACAGCCACCACACCCATTACCAGAAATGCCCCGGCACGGTCGGGCGCCGTTTGTGCATTCTGGGTCAACCGCATCAGCACTATAAAGTATAACAGCAGAACCGCCAGACCTCCTACGAACCCGTGCTCTTCCGCAAACGCCGCAAAAATAAAATCGGTTTGCGGCACCGGCAGAAACGCGAGATGCGTCTGTGATCCCTGGCTGCTCCCCCATATCCCCCCCGAACCCACAGCAATCTTGGATTGATTTACCTGATACCCGGAGCCTTGGCTGTCCGCTTCGGGATTCATAAAACTCGTCAAACGATCCTTCTGATACGACTTCAAGATGTGGACCCGATCGGAGAAAAAAACAGCGGTGACAAGAACTGCCCCGATCAGAATCACTGGCAACGCTTGCTTCCAACGCAGTCCGCCGAGAAACAAGCCCATGATCGCGACCGGCAAATAGGTCAATGCAGTCCCCAGGTCCGGCTGCGCTAAGACCAGCAGCATGGGAACGCCTACGATGGCGCCTGCTTTAAGAAAATCTGGCCATGACAGTTCCCGGTCGTGCAGGTCTGCAAAGTATTTCGCCACCGCCAGAATCAGGATGAGTTTCACCCACTCTGACGGCTGAAAATGCCCGCCCCCCGGCATCTTGATCCAGCGTCGCGCACCCAGATATTTTTGCCCGAAGAGCCGCACTCCTACCAAGGACACGAGCGAGGCAATGTACATCCAATGGATTTGTTCTAATACGGCTTGATAGTTGAGCAGGCTAACGAGGAACATGGCGCCCACGCCGGCGAGAATCCAATAGATTTGCTTGATGTGAGAACCGGCAAATTTCGTGTGGTCGGTCGCACTATGAATCTGCACCACGCCAAGCGAACAGATCACAAGTACGAAACCCAACAGGACCCAGTCGAAATCTCGGTAGGAAACGTAACGCGACATTGATTCAGTCGCCTCCCCCGGAGCTGACTGGAACAAATCCGGCTGAAAGGAAGTCGGGGAGAAAATTCACAGCAAGAACTCGCATGATCCAATCACTGACAGGGATTCGACGGGCAAGATGGACTCAACGGGGATCCATTCTGCACTCCCACCCAAATTCCGAGTCCGACAATGGCGCTCCCTCCGACGATAACCGCCGGCGTCGAACTAAGAATCCCGCCGCCCGCCGCTGGCTGTGCGCCATCGTGCTTCCGTTTCTTCTTCTTTTTTGCCGTGTCCGTCGTGTCGTCCCGAGTGGTCTGGTCACCTTGCGCTACGGTTGTCGTCCCCTTGTCGTCTTGTACCGTGACGTCGCCCTTGTTGGCCGCAATCTGTACCCGGCCATCCACGTCGGTCACTTGAAACTCAGTCCACGAATTGCCAGCGGGCTTCACTGTCACATCTCCAGCCCGAGCTGCTAACCCGTGCGAAGTTGTCACACGCACCGTACCATGCTCAAGCTCGACCGCCGGTCCTTCAAACTTTACCAGTGAGTCGGCCATCACCATCACATTCGATCCGTTTGATTGGATACTGGCGGTCGAATCGGGCCTCGTCTGCAGCATGTCTCCTGAAAACACGGCCGCGGATTTCGGAACCTCGCTTCCGTTCAACCAAGCTGCGCCATTCGTATACAACATGGCCGAGGCCGTCTCGCCAGCGAGCATTACTTGCGCTGGAAAAACAATCGCCAGCAAACAGCACACAGCGGACCGAAACGCTGACTGTGACATAAGTTCGAATCACTCCCGCTTATTTCTGGATTTTTTTTTATGGTAAGCCGTAAAGAGTTACAGGTCAATGCGTTTGTTGTTTTCAGTACACTCCTGAGTCACTAAGCGGATAGGCAGGGATCATGTAGCGCGTCCCTCTTCTCGCTGAGGATGTGAACCGAGTCGGATTCGATCTCCTACTCTCTCTAATTACGAAGCAAAGCTTCCGAATCTCGGAGGACTCAGTTCAGTTGCCTTGAAGAATTCATCGTTTGGCGGTTGGAGCTGTTTCCCGACGAGCATTTCGCCATCGACCCCTTCGACTTTCAGGTTCATCCAGCGGTTCGCCGGATGGAGCCCCGAGATTTTCATCTTCAGGTAATTCTCCGTCAGAGCTTCGGTAAAGTCCGCTCCACCCGAGTGCAACGTGATCGCTTCGATCGTTGTCCCAACCAACGACTGCATAAAAAGCGTTTTCTTTTGCGATGCAAGTTTCCGCAACACTTCATTTCGCTTTCGAGCAACAACTACGGGGACCTGCCGAGAATGCTCTGCCGCCGGCGTCCCCGGACGCGCCGAATATGTGAACACATGCAGATAAGTAAAGGGCAGTTCCTCGATCATGCTCCGCGTCTCTTCAAACTCCGCTTCCGTTTCGCCAGGAAATCCGACCATCACGTCGGCACCAATTGCGGCCATCGGCATCGCGGATCGAATCTTGAGTATCTTCTCCCGGTAATGCCACGGCCGGTACTTGCGATGCATACGCCGCAACACCGCGTCACTTCCCGACTGCATCGGCACATGCGCATGCTTGGCGATCCGCTGGGACGATGCCATCAACCCGATCAGCTCATCGCTCCAATCCATGGGCTCCACAGAACTGATGCGGAGTTTCGCAAGAGATGTTTGGTCGAGAATGGCGCGGATGAGAGAAACCAGTCGTTGGTCGTTCGTCGTTGGTCGTTCGGGGTTCGATGGTCGTTCGGGGTTCGATGCTCGCCGACGGTCTTGTTCGCTAACGACTAACGACCATCGACCATCGACTTCCTCCAGATCCCTTCCCCATCGCCCTAAGTTAATTCCGGAAATCACTACTTCGCGATAACCGGCATCAACCAGGGTCCGCACTTCCGCGAGGACACGCTCCCATGGGAGCGAACGACTTTGTCCGCGCACAAATGGAATCACACAGAATGAGCAGCGGTTGTCGCATCCATCTTGCACCTTCAGGTTCGGACGAGTCCGCTCATTTGCGGCTTCAAAAACTGGAGCCGCAAGCAGTTGAGTATGAGCAAATATATCTCCGACAATCACGCGACCCGATTGGTCTATGGTGAACTGATCTTCAAAGAACTTCCCTGCAGTAAGTGTCGCCAGGGGTACGAAAGTTGAACTTGAGGCGGATGCATCAGAAGCAGCAGGGGAAAAAGAAGAAGTCGCGATTTCGGCTGCCCGGTGCTTGTGGGAATTGCCTACGACCCAGGTTACGCCCGGCAGTGTTGCCAGTTCTTCTGGCGCACGCTGCGCGTAACAACCGGTCACCAGAATACGGCTGTTTGGATTCACTCGTTGGAGCCGGCGTATCGAGGCACGCGCATCTTTGTCCGCGCTCTCAGTGACGGTACAAGTATTCAGCACTACAATTTCCGCATCGCGGGCAACCTCAGCGCGCTCCAGTCCACGCTCTAGAAATTGCCGCTCCAACGCGGCGCCATCGGCCTGCGTTGCACGACAGCCAAAATTTTCTACGTAGAAGCGAGCCACGCTCCTATACTAAACGAGTGGATGCTGCGTCTGAAGTCTGCCCCTCCACAAAACCGGATGAATCTCGACGCCATTCCATTCCACGCCATGCCGTCATCTCCAACGCCCTTATGAGTTGCGCATGAAACGCCGTATTCTTCTGGTCGATGACGATCTCGCAGTACTGCTGACGCTTAAGGCTGTTCTCGAACTCCATGGGTTCGAAGTCGAAACTGCTGGCAGCTCAGCGGAAGCCTACGCCCGCATCGAGTCCAGCGTTTACCAGATGGTGATCAGCGATCTGCATATGGAAACCGAAGAGGCAGGGCTGGCTGTAATCCGGGCCGCAAGCCGACAGCCTTACGATCCTGCCACAGCTTTGCTTACCGCCAACCCACCGTCCTCCGGGAATTGGAGTGAGCATTGGGGTAAACAACAAGGAGACAGCAGACGCGGAGGAGTAGAAGAGAATGTCGGGAACAGCCCCGGCTCGTTGCTTATCAAGCCGCTTGGCACGGAGGATCTTCTGCGTCAGATAGAAGCTCTGCTCATTCTTCATGCCGAGCGTCACGCAGACAAGCCACTACGCCGTCATAATTCGAACTGAGGCTTCCGGCCTGACGGCACAAGAAAATATCCGCCTGGGAAGATGACCATCTTGCTGGCCAGTTCGTTTCGGCCTGATTCTCTCGGCGCTCGATTGTCCTAGCGATGCGAGGACAATCAGGCGCTCGCCGTTTGCCGACCGTGCTGAAAACATTCCCGGCACAACACCGGACGCCCCTGCGTCGGACGGAACGGAACCGTTGTTTCTTTTCCGCACTGAGAACAGTTCGTCCGGGTTTCGGTCTTCGCGTATGAGTGTCCGCGGGAAGGGCCCTGCGACGATCCGTGCGACATTACCCCGAGGACTGCCGATCGCTTGCCCTTGCAGTTTTTGCAACGTTTGGGTTCGTTTTTGAACTGCTTATCGTGGAAGAAGAGCTGTTCGCCTGCCGTGAACACGAAATCCGTGCCACAATCGATACACTTCAAAATCTTGTCCTGGTATTCCATTGAGAGGCGCTCCCATTTCGCGTCTCCTGCTCTGCACGGAGACCGAATGGGAAGGATCCGGTTCACATCGTGGGCAGGAGCTTACTATCCCCCTCATTGCTTACCCCCTGGACTCGGCCCGCCATACGGCGTGCACCGCATGGTTACAGCTTACCGCCTACGATGACAGCCAAAAATCGCGACAATTTCTGGTTGAGTCACTTTCAGCTTCAAATCATCAGGACTGCAAAATCGATTACGCTTTGGATAACTTCGACGTGAGCGTCTTAACTACAAGAAACGGGCCGCCCTTTCGCGAACGGCCCGTTTTCTTTTTAGTCTTGTTCCTTACGTGCTTTCTTGCGACTACGTTTGCGAGCCAATGCTTCCTTTACTCGCTTTCTTTCGCCGGGCTTCAGGTAAAACGAGTGACGTTTTACTTCCTTAATAATGTCCTCAGTTTGTACCTTACGTTTGAACCGCCGCAGCGCGTTTTCGAGGGATTCACCCTCTTGAAGTCGAACTTCAGCCAACTGGACCACACCCCCCAACTCGTCCAACAGGACTATTAGTTATGGCAAGCATTGACCACCTAAGTCAAGCGGATTGTGCACCAATCTTCATCACCGTTCAGAAATCCAATCGCACGGACACTTGTATCTGTCGCGGAGCAAATGAACTGGTAGGTTTCATAAAGCTTGCAGGTTGCTGATAATAAGCAGGATAGTAAGTTCCTCCCGCGGATTGTGTGTACTTAATAAACTGTCCTGCCGAATTGTAGTAGCCGTTATCGGTTAAGGCGTATCGCTGATTGTCGCGGTTAAACAGATTGAATGACTCCGCATTCAATTCCAGATGATAACGTCCACCGAGGTTCAACTTCCTGCCCAATCTCAGATCCATGCTCGCGTAATCGGGACCAATAAATGCGTTGCGTCCGTATCCTGACAAGCGGTCATTGCTCGTATTGCCATCCTGATTGGGATCGCCCGATACCGCCGCGTTCGCTGGACGACCGCTGCCATAGGTCATAATTCCGGAGATTTTCCAGTGGTCGAACATCGCAGCCAAAGCTTTCCGTCCTGCCGCAAAAGGAGTCGGCTCCTCGATCGCTGAAATCGTCAATCGTTGCCGCTGATCAGTCACACTCGACGCCCGCTCGCTTTTTGTTGAATAGGAATTCTGTACGGTTGCAGGCTGACCGGCGACCAGCGCGTCCTGCCCATCGTCGATCGCGTGCGCCCATGTGTAGGCCAGCCGGAAATACATTCCGGACGACATACGTTTGTGCAGCGATACCGTCATGCCGTTATAGACACTCGACGCCGCGCTCTCGAACTGATCGATTGCTCCGAGTTGCGTGATCGGACGATCCAGCGTATTGATGCACGGCGGGAATGGACAGCTGATGCTGTAACTGGTCTGCCAGGTTGAAAACGATTCGACATTGTAAAACTGATTTTGAAACGTGCCGCCGGTCGAATCGTAAATGGGATAGCTGTAATACGTTGGTGCCGGCAGATTCACGTCTCGCGCCCGGATCATACCCACGCCGTGGACATAAAGATAGGACACGGTTCCCATCAGCCCGCCGGGCAATTCCCGCTCCAGACTTAGACTCGCCTGCTGAACCCGCGGCGTTCTAAAGTCAGGCGCAAAGGATGCAATCTCGCTGGTCGCGTACTGCTGCAAGACGGCTGGCAGCGTACACGCAACTGGGCCATGCGGGCAACTGAACGCCGCATTCGGATACGAAGGAAATACCTGCTGCTGCGCGTCAACCGAGTTGTCCAGGGAAAGAAAGTTGTCGGTCAGGCCATTATTGTTGATCACCGCCGACTGGTAGATCTGCGGGATGCGGGTATAGAAAATACCGAATCCTGCCCGTGCCATCACCGGATGGTCATTCCCGATTGCATATCCGATCCCTACCCGCGGCGCAAAGTTCGTTTCATTCAACGGCATCTTCCCTGCCGGAGCCCAGAACGGATTACTCTGCATCCCCGTCTTTGAAAATGTTTGCAGGTCGTAGCGCACTCCCATACTCAAGGTGAAATGCGGCGTCACTCGCAGTGTGTCTTGCACGAAAGTTGAGTAGTCGTTGCTGTTTGGATGCGATACCGGGTTCCCGAAATTCTGGATGTAATATCGCGGCACGTCATGCGCCCATGCCCGCAGCGGCGTTAACTCCAGCCCCTGATGCTGCGGCACAAACGTAAATGGATTCACCGAAATGTTGTCGTATAGATATTCGCCTCCGTAGAGAGATGGAAAGTAGTTGTAGTCCCAGGTCAACATGGTGTCGCCACCGAACTTCCATTCATTGCGGCCGCGGCTCAGACTCAATGTCTCGGCTGCGTGCAGCCGGTGCTCCCGAGTCTGCCTCGGTAAAATCGACGACTGGCCAAAGTCATTCATCCAGCTGTAGATGCTCGTTCGGGTTCCGGTTGTGTTGGGAAACGACTGTTCCAGGTCGCGGGAAAATTGCACTCGCAGATGACTCGTCAGCCTCGGGGAAATTCCACTCACCAGACTGAGTGAAGCGCTTTCCGTCGCCACGTCTTCTTGTCCATTCGCGCTGATCGCATAATTCGTAATCGGACTTCCCGGATCGAAGAAAACATTGTTTGTCCCGTAATAGCGGGACGCGTTCAGCCTCAACGAGAGATATTGATGCGCCGTGAGGACGCGGTCAAGCTTCACAAAGGCCGTGCCTCCCAGCAGTTGCGCAGGAAATGTTCCCGCCATGGTTGAAAGCTGCGCTGCGGACGCGAAGACAAGCGCCTGATCGCAGGCCTGCCCTCCGACGGCCGGATTACATATTTCGTAGTCCAAAATGCTGGGATAGGTGCCCAACTGCGGCACCACCACCGATGCACCGTTGTCGAACTGCACCACCGTAGGCACATTAAAAATGTGCTGATCGTATCCCGCGAAGATAAACGTCTTGCTGCGTTGGATCGGACCTCCGAACGTTCCTCCAAACTGATTCTGTACATTGGGCGGATTGAAACCAACAAACGGAGGCGCAGCTCCCGCAAACGAATTGTCGCGCAAGAAATAGAATGCATTCCCGTGCCAATGGTTTGTGCCGGACTTGGTCACGACATTCACCACCGCGCCTCCAGCCCGTCCCGACTCGGACCCATAACCGCTCGATGACACGCGAAACTCCTGCACCACTTCGTTCGAGAACTGGTAGGGCGCGCGGTATCTTCCCATTGCCTGGGCAAAGAAGCCGTTGTTGTCGTCCGATCCATCGACGAGGAAGCTGGTGTTGTAGCCTCGAATCCCGCCGTATGAAAGGTCACCATTCGATCCCGAGGTCAATCCTCGCGGATCCTGCGTCACTCCCGGCATCAGTAATAAGAGGTCCGTGAACCTGCGCCCGTTTAGCGGCAGATCTTTGATTGCCTTGTCGTCCACCAGCGCTGAGGTCGAACTCGGATTCATCTCCACCATGCGCGGACTGTCCGACACGGTGATTGATTCCTTCGGCCCCGCCGCCTTCAATGTGAACGTAACCAGCGTCGCGCCGCCGATCTCCACCCGGGTCACCGGCGAAATCTGTGGCGACATGCCTTCCGCCTCCGCTCGCGCCGAATAGTTCCCTGGAGGGAGCAGATCGAGGACGAATCGTCCCGCTGAATCGGTAGCAGAGTGGTAGCGTATTCCCGTCTCCACCCGGATCGCCACAATGTCCGCATTCGTAATTACCGCTCCTTGGGCATCGAACACGACGCCGCGCAATGCTCCCGTGGACGCATCTTGCGCCCACGCGCCGGAAGCAACAAAAATGAGTTGAAAGAGAAAGACGCGAAAGGTAACGAACTGTACGATACTGCGGATCGTAACCAGAACTCGGTCATTGCCATTGTCATTGCCATTGCGGCCGCGCATAGTAATCCCCTCGTGTGCAGACTTCGGAATCGGAGGGGATTCCAGAGACCCTGGAGTTTATATACAGGAGTGCGGGGCCGCAGAATGTGACCCAGGTACGGAAAATATGTTCGGTTTTAGGGGAGGTCGCTGGTGGTTGGTCGGTGGTCGTTCGTCGTTAGCAGCCTATGCGGTGGGCGGAAAGCAACATGCTTTCCGCCACCACATCGAAACCTACTCTCACTACGTACCGACTCAATGTGCTGGAGCCGGCGATGGTGTCGGAGCCGTTGCAGCCGGGGCAGCTGGCTTCGTGCCAAAGTCCACCTTCGGCGTTGCTCGTGAGGCTTCCGATGCCTGGAAGTACGCCGGGTTCTGTTTGTAGCCAGTAAATCCCGCATAAATGCTGTTTGGGAACTGAAGGATGTAAGTGTTGTAGTCCTGTAGCGTGTCGTTGTAGCGTTTGCGCTCGACGGCGATGCGATTTTCTGTTCCTGCCAACTCGTCCTGCAAGCGCAGGAAATTTTCGTTCGATTTCAACTGCGGATAATTCTCCACAATCAACAGAAGGCGCCCGATGGCGCCATCCAACTGGCCGTTCGCGGCGATCTTGTCGGTAGGCGTCTGCGCCGAAAGCAGGGCCGAGCGTGCCTTGGCGATGTCGCCGAATACGGTGACTTCCTGTTGCGCGTATCCTTTGACCGTTTCCACCAGGTTGGGGATCAGATCGGCGCGGCGCTGGAGCACGATATCCACCTGCGACCATGCGGCCTTCACAGCCTGATCCTTCGCCACGAGGTTGTTCTTCACTCCCACGTACTGTCCGAACAGCGCCAGCACGATCACCACCAGCACCGCTACTACAATCAATCCCTTCGTCATGTGACTCTCCTGAACAAAAAGTTAAATTGCAAATTGGCTCGATCTCTTACGCCGCGGGATCCAGCATCTTCTCGACCGCCGTGGTCACGTCTTCCACCAACTTCAGATAGCGCGCAAACACTTCATCGACCTTTATTGTCTTCCGATCCGTCTTCCGTTCACGAATATCGATCAGCTGACCATACACGCTGGCATCGATGCCGATCTTACCCGCCAATACCGTTGCTGATTCCCTCTTCGATCCGGTTCCCGGTTCGCCGATAGCAATCAGCGCGTGACGGAACAGCGTGCCAAACGCCGGCAGGGACCTCAGTAGCAGTTCCCATTTCGCATCGTTACTCGCCGAAACCTCCAGCAGGCGTTGCCGCAAGAGGATCGTTTTCTCCCGCAGCTCATACTCCACCTGCGCGCGATGCAAATGCATCGGGATGTCCAGCGTCTTGAGGACATCTTCTCCCCACAGCACACGATAATGACGCCGCATGTCGAGAAATTCTATGGAGAAAACGTCCGCCGAATGCCGCATTTCCTCCAGACCCATCAGCAGTGGAACATGATGCTTCTGCTTCCCCCACCACTCCACCGTAGGAGCAAGTGCCTCAATCGATGCAAAAGAAGTCTCCCGCAGCACGCACAGCAGATTCACGTCAGAGCGGTCGGGAACATAATCGCCTGCCGCCGCCGACCCATAAAGAATCGCCGCCACCAGATTCGCTCCCGCTGCATTGCGCGTGCGTTCGACGAATTCGTTAATTAATTTTTCTGGAACCATTCCACACCCCTCGCACAAACCTGCCTACCAGCTGCCGCTCGCTCCGCCACCGCCCGAACTCCCACCGCCAAAGCCGCCAAAGCCCCCGCCGCCTCCACCACCAAAACCTCCGCCGCCGAAACCGCCTCCACCATACCCACCTCGACCACCGCCCATGTTGCTAAACAGCACGCCCCAGAGCAGTCCAGACCAGAATCCGGATCCACCGGGCCCCCGCCCGCCTCCGCCGCGAAATATCGCCTGCAGAATGAAAAAAACAATAACGATGATAAAGAAAATGAGCCGGACGGGCGGTCCGCCACCGTGGGCGGGTCGCCGTTGCGGTGCCACCATGGAAGGCTGATTCTCCAGGGTGATCCCCGCATCCGCCGCAATTACCGAAGCCACGCGCGTGGTGAGCAGTGTGACTGCTCCGTCGTAATCTCCACTCTGCAGCAGGGGCACCGCTTCGCGTCCAAATCCCCCCACTTTCCCGTCGGGAAGAATTGGCTCCAATCCGTATCCGACGTGGATCGAACGCTTGCGATCCTGTATCGCCAATAGGATGAGCACCCCATGATCTGTCTTTTTCTCTCCGACCCCCCACTTTTGATAAAGAGCCTGCGTATAGCTATCAATATCTTGCCCATCCAGCGACTTGACCGTGACCACGGCAATCTGCGCTTGAGCCTTTTCTTCCACCTCGTGGCAAAGAGCGTTCAACCGCGCCTGGGTGGACGCATCCAACACGCCGGCAAAGTCATCGACGTAGTTCGTGGGGTGTAGAGACGCGATCGGCTCGGCCGTAACCCAGGCCGCTCCCAGCAGAATCAGGACGATCGCCGATACTCTCGCCAGCCGTTTCATTCCGGTGAATTGTACAGGAGTACGCTGCCCGGCAGGTCGGGCTTTGAAATCCGGCTTCCGGTTTATACTAGCCTCTGCCTTGCTCCCAGACCGACTTGTATCAACTTGTACTCATGAGGAGAATCGCTGGTGGAAAAGCCTTTCAGATCTTCATTTTGCAGATCATCGTTCAAACTCAACCGGGGATTGACGATAATCCTCGGACTGATGATCCTATCCACGCTCGCCATCGCAGCCGATTCTCCCGTTGTAGGAGATTGGGAAGGAACCCTGAATCCCGGAGCGCAGCCTAAAAAGCGAGTCGTGGTCCACATCACCGCCGCGCAGGACGGAAGCCTCAGCGGCGCGATTGATTATCCCGACCAAGACACTTCGGGAATCCTGATGACGGCCATCACCTTTAAAGACCCGGCCGTACATTTCGAGAGCACTCCCGATCTGAGCGCCTATGACGGCACGCTGAACAAGGAAAAACTCGAGATTACCGGCACCTGGAAGCAAGGCGGCAAGGGGATCGACCTCGTCCTCAAGCGGACTCCTTAGAATCGCAATTTCTTTGGTCCCGCCCGTCAGCAACCCATTACAGTGGTTGCATGAAGCGTACCGGTTCAAAGTCCTTCCTCCACGAGCATTCTCTTAAGCCTGACAGCTTTCGGCGTAGTGGTCCTGTTGATCGCTCTCTATTGCCGCTCGAATCCCAATACCCATCTCGGCTCGTTTTTTGGGAACGCTATCGCCGATTGGACTGGAGTGTTCGTCACCGTTGTTATGACCAAGCATCTCTACGAAAAAGGATCATCCGAGAGCAAGAAGCCGAAGGGCAAATTACCGTCGAAGGCGATCGAATTGCTTCGAGAACACTCGCTCACATTATTTCTGCTGGTCACGGGAATCGCGTGGGTGCTTGCGTTCCGAGCGATGAATCCTGGCAGCCGATGGGGACAGGTCGTCGGCAACATCGTTTCCGAGTGGACACAGATCTTAGGACTCGTGCTGATGACCAAGCGTCTGATCGAGGTCGGTTCCAAGGAGACTTGAGAGTGTGAAAAACGCAAAAAACCCTCCCGACCGGGAAATCCGGCCGGAAGGGCTGTATTACCGTTCTGATTCGCCTACCGCTATCACCTACTGTTTATCGTAAACGGCTGTAACGTGGATTTTCTTGCCTGCCGCATTGGTTCCGCTCATGGTCAGCGTCCGGCTTTTGCCATCGGCTGAGACCACAATGTGAGCCGTTGCCACTGTCTTGCCGTCTTTCTTGTTCCACAAGTCCATGGTATTGCCGTTGACTTTTTTGTACGACCGCGTATCGGCCGTTGCATCGCCGGCCAGCGGATAGTCTTTGCCATCGAACTTGCCGGTCCATTCGCTGTGCGTCGGCTTACCCTGTGCGTCGACTCCATCCACCGTCACCTTCACGTTGTCGCCCGCCATCTCGTACATCACCATCGTATTTTTCGGAGCTCCGGGACTGAATTTCGACTTGGCTTCGTTGAGTTTCCAAGTTCCCATGTTTACGTTGTCCGCAGCGAAGCACAACGTTAGCCCGACCAAGCAAGTAACGAACGCTAAAAGGATTGTTCTGGTTTTCAATGTTCCCTCCTGGTGTTGTCGAACAGATGTCTATCTGGCGCGCCACGGATTTTAGTGGCGCAAGACGCTTTCCGCAACCAACAAATTCTTACGCGATCTTCGGCTTGAGAAGCGCTTCGATTTTTTCCAGAAGGCCAGCGCCCGCTTCGCCAGCATGCAGGGTGGAGAACTCGACGCCGAGTTCGATGACCGGGATCTTGGCGCTGGCGTCGCGGAAGGCTTGCGGTGTAACCGGGGAAGCGATTTTGTCGGGCCCAATCAGCAGGAGATCAAAATGCGTGACGCGCATCAGCAGCAGAGCGTCGCCCACGCGATTGCTGGTCTGCACGTCATATCCAGCGCCGCGAAGCAATTCACGCAAGTAGGCGAGAACATCCGCGTTGCCGTCGAGGCACAGAATGTTGTGGCCGGTGCGAACCGGAGCTGCGGATGGGACTGCCGTGCCATAAAACGCGGCAACCGCCTTCTCCTCCGAGTCGTGCACATCGAACACCGCCGTCAGCCGCGTCATCTCCAGCACCTTGCGCACCGGTTCCGGCACATTGCAGAGCTTGAGGTCGCCGCGGACTTGGCGCGCACTCGTGAGCGCGCGGACCATTGTGCCGAGACCGCTGCTGTCCACGAATCCAACCTCGCCCAGGTGCAGGACGATGGAACGACGGTCGCGCAATAACCAGGCAACATGCGAGCGCAGAGATTCACTCTCACCGCCGGAAACAATCCGCCCGTTGCAGCGCACCATCGTGACGCGTCCTACCTCACGAGTTTCAAACGACAGCTGCATTCGATCTCCGATACGGCTGGGACTCCCCAGCGAAGCCGCCACATTATATCGCCGAGGGTGGAAATCTGACGGTAGAAACAGCAGGAATTGGGAGGTGGTGCAGTTTCAGGGATAGCCTGCGAAACTCTGCGCCGTCAACCCGTCGTCAACCCATGGACGGCCTTTGGACTCAGCTGTTTCCTCCGTGTACCTCCGTGTCCTCCGTGGTTGCCGATTTCGCAAATTGCACCACTACCGTTTCATTGACTTGCCGGTTTCGCCCACGTAAGATTCGCCACTACTGAGCTGAGCAGTGAGTAACTGATCAGTTATCAAGGGGGTCCTATGCAGCTGCGCCTGGAGAGCCGTCCGGTTGGCGATGTCTTGATCATTCAGTGTCACGGACGGATCGTGGCGGGGAACGAGGTCTTTACGTTGCACTCTCAAGTCGGTGACTCCTTCGACAAATATGGCGACGTCGTGCTGCAACTCGATCAGGTGGAGTTCGTAGACAGCAGTGGATTGGGAGCGCTGGTCCGCCTGATGCAAGCCGGCCGGGCCAAGGGCGGAGACCTGAAGCTTTGTGGCGTGCCTCCCAAGGTACGCAAGACCCTGGAAATGACGAGCTTGCTCTCGCAATTCGAAACCTACGAGTCGGTCGAAGAAGCGATCACTGCCGCCTATTTAGGTTCGCGATATTCGCGAGGAAAAACCGGGGACGCGAGACCACGCTTGCTTTGCGTTTTCGAGTCGACGGATGTCCGCATGTTCATGCGCGAGATACTGTGCGTAGCCGGATACAACGCGCTGACCACAGCCACCGTCGACGACGCGCGCATCTTGTTGAAGGCGACGAAAGCGAAACTGGTGGTGATTTCCGCGCGCATGCAAACCGTCCACGGGAGACCAACCAAGAAGGCCTTGGAGGAAATTGATCCGCAGGTTGCTCTGCTTGTGCTGGACGAAGACTTTGCCTCCCAGGATCCAGGAGAGGCAGCGGAAAAACTCCTCAGCGGCGTGGGGAGCCACATGGCCCCCGGCTAGCTGTTGCTGACTTCGGCGAATCTAGCGGCGCTTGGGAGCGCTTTTCTTTTTAGTCTTTCTTGCCTTTGAACCTTTTGTCTTTGAACCCGAACCCGCATTCTTTTCCACCCGAAGCGTCCAAGCGACACGCAGCGCGCCAGCTAAAACATCCTCGTTCGCTTCCGCGAGGCGAATGTGGGTCGCACCCATCTTTCCCCATCCCCCATGGACCGGCAGAAAAATGTCCGGCGCCTCCGCTACAAATTCCGCCTGCTGCTCCGGAGTGAGCATCAAGTTGCCATAGCCCTTACCTTGCGAGGCTAGAGTTGCGAAAATTCTGCCACCCACGCGGAAATCGGCCGCCCCCATGTGCGAGCCTTCCTCGGCGCCTTCGAAGCTCAGAGCAATTCTGCGGAAGTCTGCAGCTTTCATCGCTCATCTTTCATGAAACAGTCACTCATTGATTCCACACCTCTCACTGTCCGCTCGCAATATATTTCTGCACTTCTTCATCCAGCAACTCTAACGGCAACGATCCGTCGCGCAACACGGCATCATGAAAATCGCGGACGTCGAATTTCGTCCCCAGCTTTTGCTCTGCCTCCTTGCGCAACTCGACAATCTTCAACTGCCCCATCTTGTAGGAGAGCGCCTGCGCCGGCCAACTGATGTAGCGATCTACTTCGGCCTGAGCCTGTGTAGGAGCATGCACTTTCAAATATTCCTGGGCCTGCTCCCGCGTCCATCCCATCGAGTGGATTCCCGTATCAATCACCAAGCGCGCCGCGCGAAAACGCTCGCTCGCCAACTGTCCAAACCGGCTGTACGGATCCTTATAAACTCCAAGTTGCGAACCAAGCGACTCCGCATAGAGCGCCCAGCCTTCGTTGTAGGCGCTATTGCCATAAAACTTGCGGAAGTCGGGCAGGCCCTTTTGCGAACGCGCCAGTGAACCCTGAAAAATGTGCCCGGGCACCGCTTCGTGCAGCACCAGCGATTCCTTGTCGTACTTCACCTGCGTCTCCGGCTGATACGCCCTCAGGTTGAACCACCCAGGCGCGCTGCCATCCGGCATGGGAGCCTGCGCATTCGAGGCCGAAGCTTGCTCGCGGTCTTCTGGGATAGCACGAATCCCGTAGAGCAACATCGGAATGTGCTTGAACTGGTTGGGCAGTTCCGGCTCAATCATCTTGGCCGCGTTGCGGCAATAGGCGAGCATTTCGTCTTTCGTGTGGAAGCGTTGCTCCGGCATGTTAGCCAGCTTCACTTCCAGCTCGCTGACCGATCCGTTGAATCCGGTTTGCTTTGCAATCGCGAGCATTTCAGCTTCAATGCGATCTACCTCAGCCAGACCCGTGCGATGGATCTCCTCTGGAGTAGCTTGAGTCGTCGTCAGGCGGCGGATCAGGATCGCGTAAGCCTCGGATCCTCCGTGCAAACTTCCAATCCCAATACCCGGCCGCACCTTGGGTAGATAAGTGGTCTGCATGTACGCCAACAGCTTGCGCCACGCCGGACGGAAATCGTTTTCGAACGCGTCCGTTCCCTCTTTGCGCAGGCGCTCCCGCTCCGTCTCTGGAATATTCGACGGCATCTTCTGGATAAAAGCCAGAAGCGGCGTGTTCGATGCATCCTGTGCGACTTGCGCCGTTAATTGCTCGATCACCAGATCGGCGACGATCTTGGGCTGGGTCCATCCGCGCTCGATCGCCTCGTTCATGATGGCAATGTTCTGGTCAACGTTCGACGGCACGGCGCGTATCCGCGCAATGATGTTCTCGCACTCTTTGACGGTATGGGTCGGCACTCGATCGATGGTCAGGTAAACATTGTTGTGGAAGCCGGTCATCTGGCCGACGCGCAGCAGATAGGTTTCGAGGTCCAGGGAGTCGAGCCGCGTGCGCAGGTCATAGCGCAGCAATTTCACGCTCAATTGGTCCTGTGCCGAGAGTTGGTCGAAGGGAAACTTGTTCAAACCCGCAAGCGCCTGTTCGAGGTGAGAGCGCCGCTCCTCGCGCCCCTTCTTCGAAACGTCCGCCCAGCGATCGTCGTACTCGTGGCGCCCAACGTTGGTGGCAAACTCCGGATCGTCCCGCAGGCGCTGTTCAAAATACGCGGCAAAGAACTTAGAGAGAGCGGAGTTTGATGGATTCTCAGCCGTGGACTGCGCGGACAGCGTTGGCGCCAGCAACCCCGTCAACAAAACCGGCAAGAGAAAAAAGCGGAACTTCATTGCGTCACCTCACCGCGAAATTCTACATCGCCTGCTTCCGACGCTACGTCGAAAAATTTGCGCTACTTGCGGTACCATGGGTTCCATATAGATATTGCAGTATCAGATAAATCGGCGTCACATAAATCAGCATCACATAAATCCATGATCCGTTCCTACAAAGGCGTCACTCCCCAATTTCCCGAAACCTGCTATATCGACGACTCCGCGCAACTCATCGGCGACGTAGTCATTGGCGAGCACTCCAGCGTTTGGATGAATGCCGTGCTCCGTGGCGATGTTCACGAGATTCGCGTGGGTCACTATTCCAACATTCAGGACAACTGCGTCCTCCACGGGATGAAAGAAGAATATGGCGTCTACGTCGGGGATTATGTCACCGTCGGCCATAGCGCCATCCTGCACGGCTGCAGGATTGAGGCGCGCTGCCTCATCGGCATGGGCTGCATCATTCTCAATGGTGCTGTCATCGGTTCAGGCTCCATCATCGCGGCTGGCACGTTGATTCCTGAGAAGACGATCGTCGAGCCGAATTCCCTGTGGATGGGCTCTCCGGGAAAATTGCATCGCAGCCTGGAGGAAAAAGATCAAGCCACGATTCTTCGCTACGCTGAGAATTACATCGGGTACAAGAAGTCGTACTTGTTGGAGAGAAAGGCGTGAGGCATTGAGACGAACCGCGAACGACCAACGACAAACGACCAACGACAGCCAATGATCAAATCCCCCCGAGGAACCCGCGATCTCCTGCCACCCGACACAGCCTTGTGGAACTTCGTCGAGGCAACTGTCCGCGACGTTTTCCGCGCCTACAACTTCCACGAGATCCGTACGCCGATTTTCGAGTCCACCGAATTGTTCGCTAGAGGTGTAGGCGAAGAGACGGACATTGTCACCAAAGAAATGTTTACGTGGGAGGATCGCGGACGCGCCGAAAGCGACAAGGGACAATCCCTGACTCTTCGTCCGGAGAACACCGCAGGCGTAGTCCGCGCCTATATCGAGCACAAGCTCTGGGACCGCGGCCTCAACAAGCTCTTCTATATAGGACCGCAATTCCGCCGCGAGCGTCCGCAGAAAGGTCGCTATCGCCAGTTCTATCAAATTGGAGCAGAAGTCATCGGACCTGCTGCGTCGGGCAGCGCATCTCCAGTCCGCGATGCTGAGATACTCGAGCTGCTGGCTACCCTGCTTGACCGTGTCGGCATCACCGGCTGGACGCTCGAACTGAACTCCATCGGCACTCCGGCCGACCGCGTGAAATTCAACGACGCGCTCCGGCAGGCGCTCGCCCCTGTGGTTCGATAAGATGTGCGCCGATTGCCAGCGCCGGGCTGTGACCAATCCGCTGCGAGTCTTTGATTGCAAAGTCCCGGAAGACCAACCGATCATTGATACGCTCCCAACCATCGGCGAGTTCTTGAGCGAAGAAAGCCGTGCGCACTTCAACGAGGTAAAAGAAATCCTGGACGCTTTAGCCATCCCGTATACGGAGAATCCGCGCCTCGTTCGCGGGCTCGACTACTACGGCCTGACCGCCTTTGAATTCACCCATGGCTCGCTCGGCGCGCAGAATGCGATTCTCGGCGGCGGAAGATACGACGGCCTGTCCGAAGCGCTCGGCGGACCTCCGGCTCCGGGAATTGGGTTTGCCATTGGAGAAGACCGTTTGGTGCTTTCTCTGACTGCGACGGCGGAGTCGGTACTCCGCAAGCCCGATGTTTATGTGGCTCCTCTCGGCGCCGGGATGAATCGCGAAGCGGCGCGTATCGCTCGCGAACTGCGACGGCACGATCTGGTAGTCGAACTGGGAGACGAATCTTTCAAAAAGTTGAAAAAGTCGTTTGAGACCGCCGATAAGATTGGAGCGCGCTACATCCTTATCGTCGGTGAAAACGAAGTGGCGGCCGGCGCTTTCGCGCTCAAGCATCTGGCCTCCGGCGAACAAGTCACGATTCCACGCGCGGAGCTGGCGCAGCGGATTTTACAGAAGTAGCTATTTCCTGGAGGCGACGATGCGAAGTTCTTTTTTGCCGGTCATCACGATCTCTCTCATTTTCATTGCAACTCTTAGTTTTTCCCAAGCTCCCCCGCCGAAAGCGGTCTCGGCTTTCGACCAGCAAGTCATCGATCAGCAGAAGCAATTTTTGCAAGCGGTCGAGGACAAAAATTCCGCCGCAGTCGACCGCGCCATCGCGAACGATTTTCAGGGCGTTGAGACGAATGGCGATTTATACGGCAAAGATGATCTCGTCGAGGCTTTGCAATCGGGAATGCCCAAAGACGCGCGCAGTTACGATTTCCACGTCGTCGAACTGAACGACAACTCCGCCATTGTTGCCTACAACCTGATCGTCCCCGGAGCACATCCGCGCTATCGCCGTATGGCCGACACCTGGGCGAAAATCGACGGCCAATGGAAACTAAAATTCCGCCAGATGACGCCGAACTTGTGGAGCGCCGCCGATCTGGATTAGTTTCCGTTACTCTTTTTCGCACTCCTTTGATTGACACTTCGCTCGTCGCGAGCGTAAGGTTCCGAGCGTAACGATCAACACTAGTTGACACGGATATCTAGACACCGGTCTACGCTCATGGAATCCGGTGAAAATCACTCAGGAGGGACATAAGAATGAAGAAATTTGGTTGGATACTCGCAGGAGTGTGTGCGCTCGCTATGCTGGCCGCCTTTGCTGCTCCGGCTGGCGCGCAAAATGAACCCAAGGAAAAACCACCGATGTACACCTACGTGAGCAACTGGACTATCCCCCGCGCACAATGGGCGGAAGTGGATAAGGACAACGCTGGCAATCGCAGCGTTCTCGATAAAGCTCTGGCCGACGGCACAATTGTCGGCTACGGCGACGACGAAACGATGGTTCATCAGATTGATGGCTCCACCCACGACAACTGGTGGTCGTCGATGTCGATGGCGGGCTTGATGGGCGTGCTCGAGCGGTTCTACAAGTCAAATTCGGTAGCATCTCCGGTTTTGACCAGCGCCACCCGGCACTCCGACGCGATCTTGGTAAGCCGCTTTTACAACTGGCACTCCGGTTCGTACAAAGGAGCCTATACGCGGGAAGCGATGTACAAGCTGAAACCCGATGCGCCGAGTGACGCGGTTGAAATGCTCAGCAAGAATCTGTTTGTGCCGCTGATGGAAAAGATGCTGGCAGACGGTACCATTCTCGAGTATGAGGTCGACACCGAAGCGATCCATACCGATAATCCCGATACGTTCTGGGTTGTCTTCGTCACTCCCAATGCCGAGGGCTTGGACAAATTCAACGCCGCGCTGCGGGATGCTACGAAAATGAATCCCATGAGTGGGCCAGCGATCGGCTCAATGGTGGACTTCACGCCGCATCGCGACTATCTGGTCAGTTCAGTCGGAACCTACAAATAACGCGCTGAAAATCGAAAGTATCCACGAGGGTGCCCGTCCAAGCTTTGCTTGGGCGGGCTCTTTCATAGTGCGCGAACAAGTGCGCGAAAAAGTGCGGGAACATAGTGCTGCGAATACTGCCGGCTAGAGAGATAGAACCGTTCGATGCCAATTTCGCGCCGTCCGGTCTAACTCTCGCAGAATTCACAGTCCGTGTCTTGACACCCGCGCACGAATCGAGTTGAATTAGGCTTCCGCGTTGTAAATTAGCAAACATTTTTTATCGAGGAGGACAGACGGTATGACAGCTGGCTCAGTAGTTGCGAATGAGTCGCAACTAGGACGCTCCAGTGGCGACTCGGCCATCACGCGCCCCTCCTTGATGAAAGAGCTCTCTTCGCGCGGGGTACGCATTACAGCGCAGAGACGCCTACTTGTAAGCATCATTCAGGATTCTCCCCGTCACCTGGATGCGGCGCGGTTGCTGACGCTAGCCAAGAAAAAAGATGCGGACATAGATCGCGCGACCGTTTACCGGACCCTGGCCTTGCTCAAGGGGCACGGATTGATCGATGAACTCGATTTGATGCACATCGAGGGCGAGAAACATTATTACGAGGCCAAGACAAATCGGGATCACTGTCACATGGCATGCTTCAAATGTGGAGCGATCATGGAATTTGCCAGTGCGTCGTTCGAGCGGTTGAAGGAAGAGATGGCAGCCGAGAGCGGATTCCAGATCCGGGCGGTGAGACTAGAAGTCGGCGGATTCTGTAAACGCTGTCGCCAAAGCTCGATGAGTTAATTTTTTGCTTGCCAGTTGCGACTCGGTCGCACCTGGATAAATGGTCGAAGAGAAGTTTCGCAAGGAGAACTGCGGTAATGGCTGGCACTAAGCGGAATCTGGGATTTACTTTTTTCATTCGCACCTCGTCTGTCGGTGCTCTTTATTTAGGGAATCTCGGACGAATTGTCCTCTGGATTTCTCTTGCGATCTTTATCCTGGCATCGAATGTGTGGGGCGGTGTAGGTGGCAGCGTTTCCGGAACCGTGACTGATGCAACCGGCGCTGTCGTTCCGGACGCAGCCGTCAGCGCAATCAACGCCGATAGTGGCGTTCGTACCTCTCTCACTACGAACGGCAAGGGTTTTTACTCCTTTAGCAATCTTCCAGTCGGACGCTACAACGTCGCAATCGAAAAAGCAGGTTTCAAGCCTTATCAGCGGACGGACATCGGCATTGATGCCAATAGCGCAGTCACCGTCGACGCGGTTCTAAGCGTTGGCCAAAGTTCCGACGTTGTTTCCGTCGTTGAAAACCAGCTTCAGGTGGAAACCACCAGCACGCAGGTGGGCGAAGTCATTAGCAGCACCAGAATGACCGAGGTCCCTCTCAACGGCCGGAGCTTTACCGATCTGCTTTCCCTTCAGCCTGGAGTTGTCCCGGTTACGTCGATCACCTCCGACACGGTTCAGGACGTCGGAGCCAGCGCGGTTTCTCCCTCGGGCGATTTGAATCCCGGAACGGTCTCTATCAATGGCCAGCGGGAATTTGCCAACAGTTTCATCGTCAACGGAAGCGATGTAGAAGAAGACGTGAATATGGGGGCGGCGGTGATTCCCAACCTCGATTCCATCGACGAATTCAGGATTATTACCAATAACTTCGACGCCGAATACGGGGAGTTCAGCGGCGGTCAGATCAACGTCATCACGAAATCAGGCAGCAACAGCTTTCATGGCAACGCCTTCGAGTTCCTGCGCAACACCAATCTCGATGCCCGCAATTATTTCTCCAGCGAGCGAGGTGTATTCCGGCGAAACCAATTCGGCGGCACATTTGGCGGCCCCATCCGCAAAACTAAATTGTTTTTCTTTGGCGACTATCAGGGAACGCGTTCGACTCAAGGAATCGACACGCCCAGAATCGCGGTGCCGTCAGCCCAGGATCAGACGGGGAATCTGGCCGATTTGGCGGGTTCGTTTACCACCACCGATGCCAATGGAAATTTAATTCCCACCAGTGTGAATGGTTCCGCATGGGCAGTTTCGCTCTCACAGCGTCTGGGCTATGCGGTCTCAGCGAGCGAGAATTATTACACTCCGGGCTGCTCGAACACGGGTTCGAATCCGTGTGTCTTCCCAGGAGCCGTTGTTCCGAAAACCGCGTGGTCCGCGCCCGCCAAGAACCTCTTGCAATATATTCCGAAGCCGAATAATTCGGATGGAACCTTCTCCACCTCATCCGAAAATCAGACCCTTCGCGACGACAAAGGCGCCTATCGCATGGATGCCAATACTGGCTGGGGAATGATGTCGGGCTATTACTCCCTCGACGACTATTCGCAAGACAATCCGTACCCGGTTGCGCAAGGGGGAGCCAATGTGCCGGGATTCAATGCTCTCTACACCGGGCGCGCGCAACTGTTTGCTGTCGGCAATACGAAAACCATCAACGCGACTTCGGTGAACGAGTTTCGTCTCAGCTATTTGCGGAATTCGATCGACTTCGGCAAGCCCGTCGGGGGAGTTGGCGTCAGTCTGGCTTCCCAGGGATTCGAAGTAGGGTCAAATACTGCGGGGATTGTGCCTCTGTCTCCTGGTACCGAAGGTGTGGAGAGTGTCGGCTTCAACGCCTTCACAATAGGGACCAATACCAACGAACTCAAACAGGCGGCGAATACCTTCCAGTTGCTCGACAATTTCTCGAAGGTGCTCGGAACGCACACACTAAAAGCAGGCGTCGAGTTCCACTACGACGAAGTCAATGTGAATGCAATTGCCCAGTTTAACGGCAGCTTTCTATTCTTTGGAACCGAGACCGGTTCCGACTTCGCCGATTTTCTGTTGGGAATTCCGACCCAATACAACCAGAGCCAACTCCAGCCCTTTTACGGCCGAAATAAATATGTCGGCCTCTACGCACAGGATAGTTGGCGCGTCACCCATAGCCTGACGCTGAATTATGGCCTGCGGTGGGATCGCATTGAGCCCTGGTACGAAAAATACAATCAGATCGCAACCTTCGTCCCCGGAAAACAGTCTGTAGTATTCCCGACCGCGCCCGCCGGCATCCTTTATCCGACAGATCCCGGAGTACCTCGAACTCTCGCTCCTCCGGGAAATCGAGACTTTGCTCCGCGTATCGGTTTAGCGTATTCACCAAGCGCGTCGGGCGACAACTGGTGGGCGAAAATGACGGGCGGTCCCGGACAAACCAGCATCCGCGCCAGCTACGGCGTTTTCTATACGGCAATCGAGGCTCTATCGATAGGCGTGATGAGCGCCAATGCGCCCTATGGCACAACCTACAGCAGCCCGGCGCCGCCCCTATTCGCGACTCCGTTCGTAACCGCCTCCAATGGCCAGAACCTCGGCCAGACTTTCCCGGTGACGCTTGCGCCCTTGAACAGTAGCGCAAGTCATCCGGACCCGAATGTTGACTGGTCCCAGTTCGAGCCGGTTACTGGCCTTCCGAATTATTCGACGACCAACCGCATTCCTTACACCGAGGAGTACATGCTGTCACTCGAGCGTGGCTTCGGGAGCAACACCGTGCTCAGCGTGAATTACGTAGGCAATCAGGGACACCGGCTTCTGGTGATCGCGGAAGCCAATCCCGGCGACCCCGCTTTATGCCTGGCTCTAAGCGGAGCCAATCTGGCAGTACAGTCGCCGCCACAGACGCCATGCGGTCCGTTCGGCGAAGACAGCCAATACGTCACCGCTCTCAATTCGCCTTTCGTGGGCCAGGTATTTCAAGGCACTCGAGGGCCACTCGGATCCAATTTTGGCAGTAACGCCAACCAGGCTACGATTGGGAATTCCAATTACAACTCTTTGCAGGTAACACTTCGCCACAGTGGGAAACGCCTCAATGTTCTCGCCGGATACACCTATAGCAAATCACAAGACCAGTCCTCAAATTTGGGAGAGGCCGTCAATCCGATTAACCCGTCGCTCAGTAAAGCGCTGTCGTCATTTGATCTGAGGCACAATTTCGTCGTCAGCTACAGTTATCAGCTTCCCTTCGAAGCTCTGTTCCGCGCTTCCAACGGATGGACAAAGAGTTGGGAGTTGTCAGGAATCACACACTTCGCAACCGGCTTGCCGGTGACCTTGGTGAACTTCGACGATCAATCTTTGCTGGGGTCCGAGCCAAATGGCATCAATAACTTTGGCGTGGATGAACCCGACTATTTGGGCGGACCGCTGAAGTTGGACCACAATCCACGTAACGGTCCATACTTCGACGGTTTCCAGTTTCAGGACAATGCCCTCGGTACTCCAGGAACTGCCAGGCGTCGCTTCTTTTCAGGACCAGGTCTGGCGAATTTCGACATGACCTTGCTCAAGAATGTGCGACTGACCGAATCGAAGTCGCTCCAGTTTCGCGTAGACGGCTTCAACATTTTCAATCACGCCGAATTCTTTGGACCGCAGGCGGTCGACGGGAACATCGCGAATCTCGGGACGCCAACCAACCCTGGCACATTTGGCACGGTCCTAAGCGCACAGCCGCCGCGATTGCTTCAGTTGGCAGTGAAATTCAGTTTCTAAGTGAAGCCCCACTTCATTTAGATGCCGGCCTATCGGCGTCCACTTTTCGGGAGTGCGCGGGATGTGGACGCCGCGCCGGACCTCACACCGTAAACACTCAGTGCCTGGTTCGCTAATCCGGCGTTCGTCCCCGCTCCATTTATAATCCTCGTTTCAGCTCACATCGCACTCCCAGCGGGTTAAATTCGGAAACACAAGGCGAAAACGTGCTCGATTTCTTAGGCGATCTCAAACGAACTCACATGTGCGGGCAGCTTCGGCTCTCGGATGCTGGCAAGAAGGTTGTGCTCATGGGATGGTGCAACCGGCGCCGTGACCTCGGGCAAATTATTTTTGTTGATCTGCGCGACCGCACTGGCGTGACGCAAGTCGTTTTCAATCACGAACTGAACGCTGAAATTCACCAAAAAGCGGAGGCGCTGCGCAACGAGTTCGTAATCGCGGCCATCGGTAACGTTAAGCGCCGCGATGCCGATACTATCAACCCCAATATTCCAACCGGAGAAGTTGAACTGGTGGTGGAAGAACTCCGCATTCTGAACGTCTCCAAGCCGCTGCCCTTTCTGCCGTCGGACACCGTGCTCGCGAACGAAGAAATGCGCTTGAAGTATCGCTACATCGATCTCCGCCGCGACGCCATGCAATTCAATATTGAAATGCGGCACAAAGTTGCATTCGCAATCCGCGAAAATCTTGTTTCACAAGGATTCTACGAAATCGAGACGCCGTTCATGACGCGCTCTACGCCCGAGGGAGCCCGCGATTATCTCGTACCCAGCCGCGTCTCGCCGGGATCGTTCTACGCTCTGCCGCAATCGCCGCAGTTGTTCAAGCAGATCCTGATGATTTCGGGCTTCGATAAGTATTTCCAGATCGTGCGTTGCTTCCGCGACGAAGACCTGCGCGCCGACCGCCAGCCCGAATTTACCCAGATCGATCTCGAAATGTCATATCCCCAGCCGGAACGCGTCTGGGAAGTAGTGGAAGGCTTCCTGACGGCTGCTTTTAAAGCTGCTGGCCACGATATTAAGACTCCTTTTCCTCGCATGGACTTCGACGATGCCATCCGGCAATACGGTATCGACAAGCCCGACCTGCGAGTGCCCCCCTTCACCGACGTCAGCGATTGTTTCTCTGCCGGCGATCTGGAGCAGCTCGCCATCAATAAGGATCTGCCAGTAATTGCGATTCGCATTCCAAAGGTAGGCGAGCTTTCGCGCAAAGAGCGCGACGACATCAAGCCGCTCTTCGTCTCGAAGGGCGGAGCGCGCGTGTTCGAAGACTTCAAACGTATCGAGACGAAGTTTCCTGAAGCAGCGGCCAAAGTACGCACGAAAGCTGGTGCAGAGGTAAGTGATCTGCTGGCGCTGGTGGTCGGCTCGGTGCAGTCGGGAGTTGATCCCCACCCGGCGAGCAAGCGTAAAGTGACGCCCGCGGAACTGGCAATTTACGCCTCGGCAGGATTGCTACGTATAGCGTTGGCGCAGAAATATTCGGACCGGCACAAGCTTTTCCAGAAGGGCGATTACCGTTTTCTCTGGGTAACGAACTTCCCCATGTTTGAATATGACGAACGCGACCAGCGATGGATGGCAGCCCATCACCCGTTCACCTCGCCGCACGATGAAGACATGGACAAATTGGAAAGCGATCCAGCCATGGTGCGCGCGTTGGCCTATGACGTGGTGCTGAATGGAACGGAGTTGGGATCGGGATCGATCCGTATTCACCGGCAGGATGTGCAGAGCAGAATCTTTCGCGCACTCGGTATGACGGAAGAAGAGGCCAGTTCGCGCTTCGGTTTTTTCCTCGAAGCGCTCGAATACGGTACACCCCCGCACGGCGGGATTGCGCTCGGACTCGATCGCATCGTGATGATTCTCGCTGGAGCAGATAGCCTGCGCGAAGTAATTCCCTTCCCCAAGACGGCCGCAGCAAAAGACTTAATGATGGAAGCGCCTACCCCAGTGGCCGAGGGTCAGTTGCGGGAGTTAGGGATTGGGATCGTGAAGAAATAGATTCGCCGCCACTCAGAACGTGGCCGAACTTCGGCTTACCCACACGGCCGCTCCGCTCGGCGACGACAACTGGCCATAGAAGGTCTTCTTCGGCGTGTTTCCCGAATCCAGCAATGGGACGGCAAACGTTTGCTGTAGCATTCCGGGAGAGAAAGTCAAGACTTGAGAAGTGGACGCGTAGTCCGTACCCGCGACTGCGGTTCCGTCCGCGGTGAAAAAGTTTACCGAGACAGATGTGGCGAGCGATGGATTCACCGTCACGGTGAACACAGCCGACGATCCCTGGATGACAGCATCGCTGACGGAGAATTGCTGCAAAAGCGTGCCCACCCGCACCCACCCAAACAACGCGGGCGTCTGTCCCTCGCAATGTTGCTCAAAATTGGCGGCGAAAGACTTGAGCGCGCCGGTACTCTTGTTGTAAGTGGCCTTGAGCACGTCGAAGTTGCCTGTAAGCGTATTGCACCCGCGTGAGTCCCCGTAAACGCTCAGCCCAGGGACGCCCGATGGCTGGAAAGGATAACGCTGCGCGTTCAGATATTCTCCCGGCGTCAGATACGAGGTGGTGGGGCCGGCGAAATCCGTGTTCCAGCCGTCGCCATCGTTGGCGTAGATCGTCACCACATTTTGGGAAACGTTGGGCGTAAAAATCGCATCAGACTGCGTGATGAGGTATTGTTGGCCGAGGCCGATGTAATCTCCCGGCTGGCTGCTCATCGCGAGCACGGTCTGGGCGATGTTTGCATCCCGAATCAAAACGGACGAAGACGGAGCCCCCAAAAGCGCGCCGGTGGGAGTAGTCAGCATGATTTTGAACTTCTTGTTTCCTCTGGGTAGCCGGTCTCCGAGAATAGGGACGATGACGTATTGAGATGTCGTTCCAGCGGGAAAAGTGACCGTTCCAGCGCTGGCCACGTAGTCGACGCCCTGCGTACCCGTGCCGTCGGAGGTCGCGTATTCGACGCTAATCGCATTCTGGCTCGGTATCGAGAGCGCAACTTCAATTTGCGCGTCAGTTGTTCCGCTATTCCCTTTAAGAGCGTAAGCAGTCCCGATTCCAAGTCTTGGTTCCGAATTTACTTTCGAGTTGTACCGCAACGACCCGTACAGTGCCGGCGCAGCCCCTTCGCAGTGCTGCTCAAAATCGATTGCCAGCCGCGCTACCGTTCCATCCTCAGCGAGCGCGAAGTCAGAAACCAGAAACTGACCGGTGTCCGTATTGCAGCCCCGCCCGTCCCCATATACATCGATTCCCGGCAGGGTCGGCGAGCGAAAGGCCGTCCGCTGCGCGCCCACATATTGTCCTTTGGCGAATTTTACGGACTCCGGCGAGCCAAAATCCAGAGTCCAGAACTGACTGAAGTCAGCCGTGTTGAAAGAGACACTCACAGTACTGGAACTGTTAGTCACGGAGAACGTCCCATCCGCAGGAGTCAGAGTCAGCATCTCCCCACCGCCGATATAGTCGCCGGGTTGACTGTTCAGATAAAGGTACGTGCTCGCGCTCAAGGCGAAAACGGCATGTGAAAAGAGGCATGCAAAAACCGAGATATAGAGAAGACGTCGTGCGTATGAATACATGAATGCTCCTCAAGTCACGACGTAGTGTAACACTCATTGCCTGGTTAGCCGCTGGCACACTTACGCGTTAGTAAGATGAGCGATGTTACCTTGGAGATAGCGACTCTAGATTCGATTTCCTGAAAGTATGCGGCCAGAGTACTCGAATCCGCGACGTTGATTGCACTATCCGTTGCGGTTTGTATCACCGCCAGAGCGTGGTCGAGGATATTCACCGCGAAAAGCGTCTGCGGCGAAAGCCGAGGTCTAGAAAACACCCCCCCGGGTTTATACTTGCCACGCTTAGCTTTGCAAACTTTTTCAGGAGAGAACACCATGAAAAAACTGTTAGCAATCTGTTTCGCCTTGGCCCTGGCAACTTCCGTAATCGCTTCGGCCCAGGACACGATGAACAACGACAGCATGAAGAAGGATGACGCTTCCAAGAAAGCGATTGACGTCAAGGGCAAGATCAGCGCTGACGGCAAGACGTTTGTCAGTGACAAAGACAACAAGAGCTGGACCATCGTCAACCCGGATGCGGTCAAGGGACACGAAGGACACCACGTCATCCTGAACGCGCACGTTTACCCGGATAAGGGCGAAGTGCATGTCATGTCGCTGAAGATGGCGAAGTAACCAACTGAACCATGACGAACTGAAGCATTCGCAACAAGTAGTCGATCCTTATCAGGGACGAGCAATCGCCGTCCCTTTTTTGCTTTTAGACTCTATTTAATTTGCGCTCTTCACTGGCCTTAATATCCACTCGATATTTGCATGGAAATCACAACAGCCATCCAACTCGATGAATTGCTGGCGCTCCCGGCCGACGCGGCCCGAGAAAGGGCTACCTGGGTTTATGGCGCGCTGCGTTATTTTCTGGATGTGCCGGTGGCTTCGCGAACGGCGCGTCTCGTGCAATTTACCGAGGAGATCGATTCGCATCCCCGTCGTCAGGAAATTCGTGCCATTTTTGAAGAATTCTGGTCCCATCACTCTTATATACGGGTGATCTCGGAAGCTGGACTTCCGGATGAAGTATTTCTTCTGCGCGAACTCCTGGCGCGCGCATTGCGGCACCTGATGCCTGTCGATGAAGTGCAGGGAGATCTTTACGTACTGCTCGACTCACTGAACCTATGCGAAGAAGATGCGCAATGGGTGGCTTCGCTTCCGGATTCGTTCGTGGATTGGTGGGGCGATATCTTCAGCCCCTCACCATCTTCAATTCTAGCCTCCTGCAAGCTTCTGGCGCTTCGTGCGACGAATGTGGCTCTGGCTCGAGATTTCCTGACTCTCGCCAGCGATGAAGACGTCACGCAATCCTGCTTCTTTGACCTTCCGGCCTTGGTGGAACACGTCGTGCGTCATCCCGACGACATAGCGCAGTGGGATACGCGACGTGAACTATGCGAGACGCAATTGCGGAAAATGACAGAGTACTTAGAAGAAAGAGGCAGTTCCGCCAGCATGGTCTTCCGGGTTCGTCTGCTGCGGTCGCTTCTCTGGCGAATTCAGCAAGTGTTCAACCTGCAGCGAAAAGATTCCGAATCGCGTAAGTTTGCCGTCACTATCGTTCACGGTTTTGCGACACAACGAGGGATCAGGAGCGTCATAAGCGCCACGACACGCCGCCTAGCGCGCAGCGTGGTTGAAAAGACTGGGCGCGTCGGGACGCATTACATCGCCAAGAATGCCGCGCAATGGAAGGTGATGGGTTGGGGGGCGATTCTCGCCGGTGTGATTACTTCTTTCACCGCTATTTTCAAATATTCGATTTCGTCGCTCATTCATGCGCCTTTTATCGTCGCCATCGGACACTCGCTGAATTACACAATCAGTTTTCTGTTGATGCAGGCAGGCGGTTTTTTGCTGGCATCGAAAATGCCCGCGGCTACTGCGGCCACATTGGTCGATGCCATGGAAGATCCCGAGAAAGATCACATGGCCAGCTTGCAGGCCATTTCGCAGACGCAAACGCTGGTCACAATCGGAAATTTAGTTGGCGCCATACTGACATCGATTGTTATCAACAGAATCTGGCACGCCGTTTCCGGACATTCTTTTCTCACCGCCGAAGAAGCGGAACATGGCGTCCACATGCTGTTCCCACTGCAATCCCTGACAATACCTTTCGCCATCATAACCGGCGTTTTTCTATGGCTCTCTTCGCTCGCGACTGGATGGACGGCAAATTACGTGGCCCTCACTCGAATGGAATCAGCGATTTCAAAAAGTCTCCGGGTTCGCCGCCGACTGGGAAAGTCGCGTGCCAATTTTATTGCGCACTGGCTAAAACACCACGCCGCAGGTTCGGTTGGCTATATCGTTCTGGGATTTCTGCTGGGTGCGGTGCCCATTATGTTCGGCCTTTTTGGCATCCCTCTTGAGGTGCGCCACGTGACCCTGGGAGCCGCCAGCGTCGCGTACGCCTGGGACGCGCTGCATCTGGCCGGCGATCTGCAGTTTTCCGATGTATTGGCATCGTTCGCGGGCATCATACTTGTTGGCATACTCAACATTTCGACTTCCTTCGTACTGAGCTTTCTGCTGGCAGTGCGCGCCCGGGATATCGGGGAGGCGAAGGCGCGCCGCTTCCTGAAAGAAGTCGGCAGTAAATTACTGTCACATCCGATAACGTTTTTGCTGCCTGGCTTCGAGTGAGTGGCCCTTCGTCTTGTAACTTTTCAAGTCCTGACGCATCTTTTAGGGTGTAGGAGACAGCTATGCAGAACCGTAGGCAATTTCTGGGAAATTCATTGTTGGCACTCACCGGAGCAGGTCTGGTTGCGTGCGTAAACAGCCCCGTTCTTGAAGTCGCGAAGGCTAGCTCGTCGGATGAGAACGCTGTCATAACGGTGGTCCGATTCAACGACTCCGGAGAAAATTTGGGGAAGGCTCAAGTTAAGAAAGTCCACAAGACAGACGACGAGTGGAAGCGCCAACTCACTCGATTGCAATTCCAGGTAACCCGCCAGCAAGGCACCGAAACGCCGTTCACTGGCGCGACCTACAACCTCCATGAAAAGGGCTTATATCGCTGCATCTGCTGCGATAACGCGCTCTTCAGTTCTGATACGAAATTCGACTCAGGGACGGGATGGCCGAGTTTCTGGGCTCCGATAGCGAAAGAAAATGTTCGCAGCTCGACGGATACCAGCCTGGGCATGACGCGAGATGAGGTTTCCTGCACCGAATGCGAGGCTCATCTGGGCCACGTTTTTGACGATGGACCGAGGCCTACCGGCTTGCGTTATTGCATGAATTCCGCATCGCTGAAATTCGTTAAGCACGCCTAGGTTTGCTTGGAAACAGCCTCGGACCGCTGCTCGACCAACTCCTCGATTCGTATTCAGCACTTCGTCCTCGCTCATATTCGTCGAATCGAGCACCAGCGCATCTTTCGCGGCCACAAGCGGAGAGGCCGCGCGCGTCCTGTCCCGCCGATCGCGCTCACGAAGTTCTGCAGCCATCATTTGTGCCGATCGTCCCTTGACTCCTTGTTGGTCGAGACGACGCTGTTCGCGAATTACGGGATCGGCGTCAAGAAAGATCTTTAAATCGGCATCGGGGAAAACTTTGGTTCCAATATCGCGCCCCTCCATCACCACTCCACCGCCAATGCCCATTTCGCGCTGCCGCGCCACCATCCACTCTCGAACCTTGGGATGCACCGACACTCGCGATGCTCCCTCCGTCACATCGCGTTCGCGGATGCGCGCCGATATATCTTTTCCGTTGAGCAGCACACGATTACCACCAACGGTTCGTTCCAGACTAATGGACGAATCTTGCGCCATCTTCAGCAGCGCGGCTTCATCATCAAACGAAGTGTCCCACTCGATCGCGCGCAGCGCCAGAGCGCGGTACATCGCTCCGCTCTCCAGGTTCACATAACCCAGCTTCCGCGCCAGGCGCGCAGCTATCGTGCTCTTCCCCGCTCCGGCGGGTCCGTCGATGGCGATGATCAGTTTGCGTTGGGATGAATCGGGCATGGGGCGAAGTCAGAATTGTACACGGACCGCGAACGCTCACTGCCGCGAGAAGTATTCGGCGCAGACGAAATCGGGCGGCGCAGCGGTTCTCAGGAGCCTAATTTACGTCCGATCCCAGAGAAGAACCGCATAACGGGATTCCGACGCGGCGGGACTACGGGTTCGATACTCACGGCAGGCGGTGGTGCAGAAGGTTGCGATTCTTCTAGCACCCACGGGAAACGAAATGTTGGTGCCTCCATCGGTACAACGTCCAAGTGTCCATCGAAATACGCTCCCATTTCCACCCGCTGCACTTGTAGCGTCACTCTGAGCACGCGTTGAACGGGAACGACTACCTGCGGCACTTTTACCGAATAATGGGGTGGTTCAAGACTAATTTAAAGATCAATGAGGCGACTTAACTAACTCGCTCCGGACGCCGATTCTTAGGCACGTAAACCACTTTCGGCGGAGTGACTTGCAGCAGCGATTTGCTTCCGACATGGACAAAACTCAGCTCTCGCGCTGAAAGCAATGCATGGATTGCCTCTTTCACTCGCGTCCGCGGAACGAAGTTTGCCAGGAAGTTTTCGACTTCTCCCTCGTCCACGGCGATCACACATTCCAGATATTTCGACACCAGCGCCGAGAGTGCTTCAGGTACCGAAATGCCTACACCCTCACGTACGACGTCTGGAGCCCATCGGGAAAGTTCGTCCCACACCGAACCCTCGGAGGCCGTGTAATCGACTCGTGTAATGCGGAGCTTCGCCCACAGTTCGCTCAGCGCGCGATCGAGGCCGGCATTCGAAACCGAACCACCCAGCATCTCGCCGAGCTTGGTTTTTGAAATAGGCCCGTGCCGTCGAATGATCTCGAAAGCGTCGCAGGCCAGCGGTGAATAGGGAGAACGCGGTCCGCCTACCGGCGCCTGCTTTGGATTGCGCTCCCCGACAAGCGAATAAAAATAAGGAAAGACCGACGCTGCCAGCAAGAAGGCATTGTTCTCGTCAAACAGCGGAGCCTCGTATGCTGCCCGATCACGCAGGGTACGTACCATCAGTTCGGTAGCTTCTTTCGCTCGCGAATCGTTATAAGCATGCTGACGCGTCGGCAGCTTATCGTCGGCACCGACCCAGGCCCCAATGAAGGTCGGCAGTAGCATCGTCGGCCGCATGGGATACATCAGGCAAAAACCGACCGACTCGAGGAACACCCGCGCATCATCGAGGGTGCGCACGGGCTGGCCAGCGAGACGCCACTTTTCCACGCGAGCCTGTAACAGTTCTGAGTCGTTCATTGCCCTTGATTCGAACACTTTGATTAGAACACAGGAAAACAGCATTTAACTGAGCAATCAACTCAGCAATCCGGATTGCAAAGACGATGTACTTACGGCAACTTCAGCTTCAACAGCGTCTGCGGGTCCAGATAAACGCCTTGCCAGCGCACCGCTAGATGCAGATGAGGGCCCGTGGCACGTCCTGTGCCTCCGCTCATTCCGATTTCCTGCCCTTTGCTTACATCCTCGCCTTCTTTGACAGAAAATTTAGATAGATGCAGATACAACGTCAATAATCCCTGGCCATGGTCGATCATCACACAGTTCCCTTCAAAGAAGAGCGGCCGCGCCAGGATGACGCGCCCGTGATTGGCGGCCCTGACCGAAGTCCCGCTGGGCACGCGGAAATCGAGTCCCTGATGCGTGCTCTGCACGGAACCGTTGAACACACGCTCGACTCCGAACACGTCGGAAATCGCAGCATCGACCGGGGCTTCGAAAGAGCCCTTCCACTCACGCTCTCCGCTCTCCGTCTTAAAAGCCTCGGCTTTTGTGTCTTTGTCCTGCGCGATCTCACGCTGGTCTTCAGGGCTGGGAGCGGTATAGCGGCCGGGCACTTTCAGCAGGACACGTGGATAGCGCTGGCGTTCTACTCGAATTTTCTTTTCGAATGACAGTGGTTGTTCCGCGGTTCGACCCGAGGTTCGGCCAGAAGAGCTTTCAGCATGCAACTCGAGGGGATAGATTCCTGGCTTGCTCTCCTGCCCAACCCCCGCGAGCGCAAACCAGGTCTTGGTGCTGGCATCGAAACTGAACTTAATTTCGTGACCTAACCACTTTCCTGTAAGAGCGCGCACCGGTTTTGGCGTAGTCACGCGGAACAGTACCGGACTTCCGTTGACAAGGCGAGTTGGTTGATTGATGACGGTCCATTGCGCGGTTGCCGGCCATACATTCACGACAAGATCGAGCAGTATGACGAAAAGAAAGCCGGCAGCATGGAATGGGCGTTTGCACATCGCGGTTTCAGGCTAGCATTTCAAACGAAGAACATACATACTGCGGCCATGATCCTACTGTTGCTGATCGGGATGCTGGCTGCGGGAGGCAGTGTGACAAAAGCGGACCGCGCTATTGCGGTGAAGAGCCAGCGCACTCTGACGCTACTCTCTCACGGCAAGGTACTGCGCACATACAAAGTCGCTCTGGGCGGTTCACCCGCAGGCGCAAAAGAAAAGCAGGGAGACCACAAAACTCCGGAGGGTCAGTACATTCTCGATCGCCGCAACGCAAAAAGTCGCTTCTACAAGTCAATTCACGTTTCTTATCCCAATACGCAGGACAAACAGAGAGCCACCCGAGACGGAGTCGATCCTGGTGGCGACATCATGATTCACGGCCTCCCAAACGGCTTTGGATGGCTGGGCGTAACTCATCTAGCACAGGACTGGACCGACGGATGTATCGCGGTGACAAATGGGGAGATGGACGAAATCTGGGAACTCGTGCCGGACGGAACTCCTATCGAGATCCAGCCGTAACCGGGGACATGACCAACATGGTCGTGTCCCCGATTCCGCCCCATCCTAAACTTCACATTCCCGTTATTTTTTCTTGTCTTCCTTCGGTGGCGCTGGCTTCTCCGGCGGTTTTGCCGCTTGGGGTTTTGCCTGCCAGTTCTTGTATTTGGTCTCTTCGTCGCGCGCCTGCGTTTCGCTCTTGGGCTGCACTGGCGGTGCGGGCCTTGCTTGCGGATGCGACCACCCTTGTTGAGAACCAGGTTGCGAATCGGCGCGCGGATTCATCGCGTCGTTATTGTTCCTGACATTGTTGTTCGACGGATTGTCATACGACTGCTGCGGACGCACAGGTTGCGGCGGTTGCGGCGGTTGCGGCCGTGACGTTTCCACCTGGGGAACAGGTTGAACTGGACGTTGCGCCGGAGCCGATTCTGTTCTCGTCATCGGCTGCATCTGCTGCTGCCGAATCGCCGGTGCCGGATTGGCGTTCGCCGGCTGCGCAACATACCGCCCTTGCTGATTTACCGGCGCTACTGGACGCACCATTAACTTATCCTGCCGTTGGCCGAAAGGCACGGGCGGCTGCGCAGGTGCGTGCTGCGCTACCACTTGACGGTTGATGACAGCGCGTGGCGGGGCAACCGTGGTCGGCTTCCCTGCTCCCATTACGCTGCCGCGAACCGGTTCCACGCCGCTCAAACGGGCGACTGGCACGTTCGCGATGTCGCGCGGTTGCACGGCTACAACATTGCGGCCAACAGGACGCGCATTGACGAATGTATCGCGTGAAACCACGGTCACATTCGTCTGGTTAACATAGGTGATGCGATTCACGTTCGTGATATTCGAGGTGCGGTAGTTGTTATAAACGTTCGTCACCTTCGTCACGTTCACCACGGTGTTCGTAACGTTGACCTGATTCACGTAAGCGCGGCTCACGTGATATGCCGGCACAAATACTTCACCCGGACCTAACGGGAACCATGCCACACCGGCGCCTCCACCAAACGACGCGGAGAGCTGGAACCCTCCTCCACCACCTACAAAAGCAACAAGTGCGGGAGCATACACGGGATGCACAGCTACCGGACCTGGAATCCAAGCCCAGCGACCGCCGACCTGAAGCCAGCGGCCATAGTGAAATGGAGCAAATCCCCAACGCGCGTCATCGACCCAAGTCCATCCCCACGGCGCAACCCAGACCCAGTGCCCGAAGCGGTAGGGAGCCCAGCCCACGGCCACGCTCGTGGGATACCAGACCGGACCGTAGCTTCCGGCGTATGACCACTGTCCGTTGTCGTCGAGATCCTGATAGCCGGTCATCTCCGGCGATACGTAGTTCGCCGATTGTGACTGATCGTCGCGATGATCGCGATCGAACGCCCACCGGGTAAAGTCGTCGGGCGCGGAGAGCCTATCAATTTCATAGCTGAGCGCCTGATCCTGATCTCCGGAAAAACTGGCCTGTTGGTTGGCAACTACCGTGTAGTTGTTGCCTCCACCGAGCGCTTCGCCGCGGCCCTGGTACACGTCCACGATGGTTGTTTTTCCATCGGGTTGCACATCCACGCGATATTCGCCGTTGCGCTGCACTGTGAAAGCAAGATTCGGAGTATCGATCTCAACCGTGTCATCGTCGTCGAAGTGATTTACGCGCACCAGCGTCGATCCCTGCGCCAGCCGCAATTGCAGGACGTGGTCATCGAGTTCGAGGAATGTAAGGCTGGTTTCGCTACTCAGGCGGATCGAGGTCGAGCCCACATGCAATTCCGCACGCGAGTCTTTATCGGTCCAGAGATTGTCACCGGCCGTCAGTGGACGATTCGGCACCGCATCGACCCAATCGCCTTCGCCACCGGGCTGGAAAGAAACGGAGCCCTGAATGAAGTTCATCTCGGCAACGCGGGACGGAGGATCGACATTTTGATCGTTGTTTTGATTATTGTCCTGACCAACGTTTTGATCATTGTTTTGATCGTCATTTTGATTGCTGTTCTGATTCTGATTCGAGTCGTCATTCTGAGCCCAGCTACGCACCGGCAGCAGAAACAAGCCAAATATAAGGACTGCGCAGAACGGCCATACCCAAGCTTTTTGGCGGTTCATAATTAGGTAGCCTCCATGAAAAAAAGTGCACACGGCTTGATTAAACACTATTGGTCATCGTAAGTTGCGGTTGAAAGCGAAGTGAACCCTTCTAGCTACGCTGAATGAGCCAGGCGAAAAGCCTGAAGGCAGCGTTGCGCGGTTTCGAGTTCGGAGTAGCGACTGCCTTCCTGTTCCATCAGGTAGTACTCCACGCCACCGGTGCTTTCGGCGGCGGCGAAGATATCTTTCCAGTCAGCCGCGCCTTCTCCGAAAAGTACTTTGTATCCCTTCGCGGGATCGGGTGACCAGTCTTTGCAGTGCAACGAGCGAATACGACCAGGATTGGCCTTGATCCATGCTACGGGATTACCGCCAGATTCGAGACATGTGCCCACGTCCAGTTGCAGCATGACGGAGGGATTCGTGTTCTTAGCGAGTATCTCCATCGGCCGTCGACCGTCTACCAGCGCGAATTCGGGTTGATGGTTGTGGTAGCCGGTCTTCAGGCCGGAGGGTTCGAGTTGCTCGGCAGCAGCATTTAATTCGTCGGCCACGGCCTTCCATCCGTCTAACCCTGGCCCAGGCTTCGAACTCGCCATGACCACGTATTTACTCCCGAGTATCAGATTCATATCGGCGGCGCGATGAATCTTGTCGGGGCGCAGGTTGGACTCGTCGTTGTGCGTGGAGGAGCAGCGGATTCCCAAGTCGTCGAGAAGCTTGCGCATCTGTTTGGTCTGCACCTCGGTCCAGTCGAAGTAGGGGCCGTAAAACTCCACACATTGATAGCCCATTTGCGCGACGGCGCGTATTGTTCCTTCAGGATCGCGCTGTAATTCGCCGCGGACAGAGTACATCTCCAGACCCACCGGGATTGAAGTCGAAGCCCCACGGGCCGAGAGAGCCCAGGGAAGCATGGCGGACAAGGCTAGAAATGAGCGGCGAGTGATAGGGGCGGGCACCGGGAGATACTACGCGATCCCTGGCGAAAATTCACCGGGTTGATTTGACCGGTCGCAGACGATCCGCTGGAAACTCATGAAAATTTTGGTGGACCTGGTCGGGATCGAACCGACGACCTCTTCCATGCCATGGAAGCGCGCTCCCAGCTGCGCCACAGGCCCACTCTTTTGGAGGGCAATTGCTACCTGTCAATTCTCGCTTAGGTTGCTCGCCGCGTCAAACTCGACTTGAAGAGTCAAACTCTACTAGGATAGGGTGGCAAAACAAGAAGGACACAATTCGGAGACCCATGTCGAACTCGCGAAACAATTTTGTTCAGTCAGGTTTTTGCGCCATCGCTGTGCTTGCAACTACGTTGTTGCCGGGGTTGTTCCCGGGAACTCTCGGCGCACAAGACGCTCCCGCTGCGCAACCGCCGGTCGCATACGCGTCGGTCAGCGAACTGAACGTCATCCTCGAGCAGTTGAAGGCCACCGCGGACAAGATGCAATCCGATCTGACAAAGACACGCATCGAGAAGTGGAAAACCGACGCCTCGACGAAGCAGCAGACGCTGTCGAATGTGGAGTCCATTCAGCGCAACTTAAAGTCGGCGCTGCCAGAGACCATCGCGCAACTCAATAATTCGCCTGAGGATGTCGGGACAAGTTTCAAGCTGTATCGCAACATCGATGCACTCTACGACGTCTTTGGTTCAGTCGTGGAATCGGCGGGGGCGTTCGGTCCCAAAGAGGAATACCAGAATCTCGGGAATGATATGACGGGGCTTGAGAGCGCACGCCGCGCATTTGCCGAGCGCATGCAGAAGTTGGCCGTAAGTAAAGAAGATGAGTTGACGAGATTGCGCGCTCAGGTCAAGACGCTATCCGCAGCACCGCCTCCTCCTCCGAAGAAGATTGTCGTGGATGACACCGAGCCTGCGAAGAAACCGCCAGCGAAAAAGAAAGTGACGAAACCGAAGACGCCGGCGACTACGACGGGTGCTCCGACGACCGCAGCCCCGACAAAATAGCCGCCGCTACGGAGCAGCCGGATTTACCACTTGGTCCAGCACAGTGGACGTACTTTTCGCGGACTGACTGTCACCGAGAAATTCCGCGGTGATCGGGTTCGTGCCCACCGCGAGCTTCTTTGCGGTGAACGTCGCTACCCCTCCATTCAATGTCGCCATTCCAAGCGCGGTGGTCCCGTTGCTGATCTTCACCGTGCCAAACTGCGGATCCTCAATACCCCCTGAAGTCGTGACCATAAAGGTCACATCTTGTCCGTAGGTGGAAGGGTTCGGACTCGAAGTAAGCGTCGTGGTTGTAGGCCACTTATCCACTTCGACGGTTACACGCCCGGAGCTTCTCGTATAGTCCGGGTTCCCTTCGAAATCCGCATCGATGACATGTGTTCCGGAGGCCAAGGAGTTGATATTGAACATTCGCGAGCAGGGGTTGTTCCCGCCCACGGGTGAGCCTGCTCCAAGCAGTGTCTTTAGGCCGCCCTCATATTCATAGAAGTTGACCGTGCCCTGACAAAAATAAGGATTGAAATTTTGATCGTCACAGTTTTCGAGCATATCCACGACCGCAGTGACGGTTACAGTCTGGGTCACATATGTGTTGCCATAGACGAACGCCTGGGTTTTGGTGCGGCATGAACTGTCGACCTGCGGTTGCGCTTTTGATCCGCTGACCTTAATCATGCGCGCATCGCCATTCGAGTCCGCAACAGCGACGAATTCTCGTACACCGACATTGGGATCGGAATCGTATCCTCTCGCTGGAGGGAAAAAAACATCTTGTCCAACCAATGGCGAGACCATTGGGGCCGTGGCATTTTCGACCGCAGGCACTACGGAGGACTTCGCAGATGCCGGACTTGTGTTCCTTATCTGGGCGAAACAAGCCGTCGAGAACGAGAAAGTAAGTATCCCAACGAATACAACGATGACAGTGATATACGGAGCTTTGCGGACGAAGTGGCGGGTCATGGCTGACCTCCTGGAATGGAACATTCGGGGTTCTAAATGTCTCCCTTGCGTGCGATAAAGCCTAAAGAACAATCTGGCCCTGGGGGAACACGTTACGACCCAAGCTGCGGTACCCATCTCCCGAAGATCACGGCGGCCGGGAAAAGGAAGCGTCGGATGTCCGGCGCACACCCGCTTTGCCCAGCGATGAACCCCGATATCGGGAAAAAGTTGCGGGTTTTCCGGTTATTTCCGCGCCTATAGAAGCGACATGGAAGCACAAATGCAGCAGGTGAACGTGTCTTTAAGACCTGTTTGGATGAATCTAGTTGCAAAGAATGGACTTACGTTTGGAACTCTGCTGGACGCCCCGGAGTCTAACTAGGCAAGCGGCCAAGATCATCCGGGAGTCATTTCTGGCGCAGCGAAGATTCCCGCCGCTAGGGCTCGAGTGACTCTATAATCGGAGGCAACGCCGGTATGGCGGGAGCGATTACAGTGGGCGATCTTGCCAGCGCAATCGGAGTCCGGAGTCAGGAATCCGCCGTCATCGCCGAACTGAGGGCGGGTTCGGAAGAAGCCTACGCTTGGTTGATCGGCGAGTTTCATCAACCGATATACGGGCTCGTTTACCGCATCGTGAATGATCCTGCGGACGCTGCGGACACCACCCAAGAAGTATTTCTGAAGGTTTTCCGCGGGATAAAACATTTCCACGGCGAGTCAAGCCTCAAAACCTGGATTTACCGTATCGCGCTGCACGAGGCGGCGAATCGCCGGCGCTGGTGGTTCCGGCATAAGGCGCAGGAAACACCGATTGACCCCATCGCAACCGGCGACTACGAATTTTCTGGATCTGGTGAAGACCGGTTGGTTGATCCGGGCGAGTCTCCCTTTGAAAAGTTCGCGCATACCGAGGTCCGCGCGGCCGTCGCGCAGGCACTGCAACAAGTGCCCGAGCCCTATCGGACGGCTTTGATCCTGCGGGACCTGGAAGACATGTCGTACGACGAGATCGCCGAAGTCTTATCGATTTCGCTGGGGACCGTGAAGTCGCGAATTACCCGCGGGCGCGATGCCCTGCGAAAGAAATTGACGGAGTATGTCCGTGAAGTAGGTCCAGAGTTAGGGTTGATCGCACCTGCCGCCGCTACAAATGACGTTGAGAACGACCGTCATAAGCATAAGAACGAGCGGCAAAGGCGCGCAACCGGTTCGCGTAGTGGCAGAGAGGTTGAGGTGACGCCATGAAGTGCGTTGAAACGAAGTCTGCTGAGATGAACTGCACTGGGGTCAAACCATTGTTCTCGCCGTATCTTGATGGCCGCGTCAGCGGTGCCGAGATGCGCTCAGTCACGCGACACTTAGAACAATGCGCGGATTGCGCCGAGCATTATGCCGCAATGCAACGTACGCAACAGTTGCTTGCCCATTTGGGTACGAAGAAGGCGCCGGCGGACTTGGCGTTGAAGTTGCGGGTGGCGATTTCGCGGGAAGCGGCACAGACCCGCCGTCCGCGCTTTGAAGGCGTACTTGTGAGGCTGCAAAACCGGCTCAATGCGTTCATGGTTCCCGCCACGGCGGGACTGGTCAGCGCTGTTTTGTTTTTCGGATTGCTGCTCGGCTTCTTTGCCTTGCCGGCAGAACTACTGGCCAGCAGCGGGGACGTTCCATTGACTTTGTACACCGGACCCCAACTAGACCAATCGGCATTCGGCACCTCGCTCGGAAATATGGGGGACGATGCTTTGGTGGTTGAAGCTTACGTCGATGCCAACGGCCGCGTCGAAGACTACCGCATCCTGTCGCAAGCGGACGAAGCCAAAGTAGTGCTGCCTCAGCTGAAGAATCTGCTAATTTTCACTACCTTCCATCCCGCGTTGTCGATGGGTCGGCCGACGGCCGGGACCGCTGTGCTGTCGTTTTCCAAGATTAGCGTTAAGGGGTAGGGGAACAAGAAGCGTTACTAGGAATTGATTTACGGCCCCTCGCCTACAGAAGCGCGGGATTCCGAGATAAGTAAGCCATTGCCAAAGGAACGTCCCGATACGAACCTGAACTTTGCGACAACCTGCCAAGCATTTATATTCCATTCCGCCCCGTCATGACCCACTATCGGTTTGACCGCGAATTCACCAGTTCGTACACTAATTTCTTGGCTTAATTCATCTATGTCTGAGAGCAGGTCTGAGATCAGCACCGGTGCCTGGAGACGAAAGGCTCGACCAGCGCTTGCCGTGATGGTGGCTATGGTCGCGGTTGCGTGCGGATGGGCGCAGACTCGGCCACAGGTGTCTCTGGAAACCAGCGAGACGCTTTTTACCGTGCTTACGACAATCAATACCTGCGGTTACGATCAAGAGTTGAGTTCTTCCGACCCGCTGCGCACGCAGATACGAGCGGAAGTTGCGAGGGCAGTCGAAGATACCCCCGGCGCTCACGAAGTTGTCGCGCCGATGTGCTTGTTCTACCGTCAGCACCAGTCCCCATCGGAGGCACGCGACCTTTCCCAATACGTATCGCTGGCGTTGTATCTAGGGGAACCACCGGACTTTACCTTAAAAGTGAAGCCCGCCGAACTCCCGCCTGACGCCGAAACGGTAGCAGGCATGGTGCCACTGATGCAGGCCTTCTCAAAGAAAATCGGCTTGCACGCGATCTGGGAGCGGCGCCGGGCGCGCTACTCGGAACTGGCGCGCGTCTACCATGAGCCGTTGGCGAAGATGACGTTCGACACCGAAATCTATCTGAGGCTGCCATCTTCGGGCTACCTTGGACGCCAGTTCACCGTCTATCTGGATGCGATGGGCGCACCCGGCCAGACCAATGCGCGCAACTATGCCTCGGATTTCTACGTCGTCATTTCCCCAACCGCCAGCACAACCATCAAGATGCAGCAGATCCGGCACACCTATCTGCATTACCTGTTAGATCCTCTGGCGTTAAAAAATGGCGATTCGTTCAAACGTCTCGAGCCGTTGCTGGGGGACGTGAAAAATGCGCCGATGGATGAAGCTTTCAAAAGCAACATCTCATTGCTGGTAACTGAATGCCTGGTGCGAGCTGTGGAAGAACGCATGCTTCCCCGAAAGACTTCGGAAGCAGAACACGCCCAGAACCTCGAAGCCGCGGACAAAGAGGGCTATGTACTGACGCGCTATTTCTACGATGCCCTCGGCAGATTTGAAAAAGATCCGGCGGGAATGCGCAACGCGTATGCGGACCTGGTCGGCCAGATTGAAATCGGCAAAGAAATGAAAAGGGCATCGCAGATTCAGTTCGCGACCGAGGCGGCTCCCGAACTTCTTCGTCTGGCAGGCCACCAGAACGAGCGTCTGCTGGTGAACGCGGAACGGCGACTGGCGGCCGGCGATCCGGAAACGGCGCAGAAACTGGCCCAACAGGCTCTTGACGACCCCGCAGAAGACTCGGGACGTGCCTTATTTATTTTGGCGGAGATTGCCACCGCGAATCGCGACATGGATGGGGCGCGCGCTTATTTTGAAAAAGCCCTGCAGTCTGCGCGTGAACCAAAGGTGATTGCCTGGTCGCATATATATTTGGGCCGTATTTTTGATTTGAAGGAAGATCGGCTTGCCGCCGTTGACGAATATCGGGCGGCGATGAATGCAGCGGGCACGACACTTCCAGAGGTAAAACTAGCTGCGCAGCGGGGACTGGACCAGCCGTATGAGCCTCCGGTCGCCAAGCAACCGGAGTAAGAACAGCTGAGGACGGCTGTACCACGCGATTAGATTTGACGTCGAAAATTTTGCGTTTACGGGAGACAGCATGAAGCGAACAACGGTCATTCTAGGAGTAATGAGTCTGGGAATTTTGAGCGCCGCACTTTGGGCCGGAGCCCAGACCAGCGGACAAACCACGCCACCCGCGCCTGCCGCCGCGCCGCAGGGAAAGCGTCCACCGCAGGCCAAGACGCAGCCCGAGTTCGATGCCTGGCAGGCAGCCGCGGCAAACAAAACGGATCCAGCCGCGCTGGAAAAAGCGGCCGACGATTTCGCGGCTAAGTATCCCGACAGCGAACTTCGCGTGCTGCTCTATCAGAACGCGATGCGCCTTTACCAGAACGCCAACAATGCCGAGAAAACCGAGGCCATGGGGCGCAAGGTACTCGGCATCGACGGTGATAATCCCGAAGCTCTCGAAGCAGTGGCTGGGGTAATCGCTGAAAGAACCCGCGACACGGATATCGACAAGGATCAGCGTTTCGCTGAAGCCGCGGGAATGGCGCAGAAGGCAATACAGACGGTGGATACCGACATAAGCGTACCCGCAGGTACGCCACAGGCAAAGATCGACGCTTACAAAGCCGGATCGCGCTCGCAGGCATATTCGATTCTCGGCGCCATTGAATTCAAGAAAGAGAATTTCCCGGCAGCACAGGACTATTTACAGAAAGCCATCGACGCTTACCCCAGTGACCCGGCTCCGGTCGACGTTCTCCGCTTGGCGTTGGCAATCGATAAGCAAGGAAAATATCCGGAGGCGCTCAAAGTGGCCAACAAGGCCGTGGAGATGACACAAGACAACACTGTGATTGGAACCCCGGCCCGTCAGGAACGCGACCGCCTGCAAAAACTCACCGAAGGCGTAGCTCCGGCCCAACCACAGAGTCCCCCGAAGAACTAAACGCCACTCCCGTTGTAAAGACGAGGTTGTAAAGAAGAAGTTCGCTTCGTCTCCGGCTTGCCTCGTGTGATACGAGGCAAGCCGTATCTCTACCAAAATTTGGCTGGAAGGGTCATGGGCTTGGTATGAAGCCACGCGAAATCACAGCCCTGGAAGAAAGTCTGGGTCACCACTTCCAGCGCCGGGAACTGCTCGATCAGGCTCTTACCCATAGCTCGCAGGCGCGCGAGGTCGAGGCGCTGGGTGCTGACACCGGCTCCCCAGGCGGCGATAATGAGATGCTCGAGTTCTTGGGGGACGCTGTTCTCGGTTTGGTCACCAGTGAAACTCTCTTTCATCGTTTCCCCGAATTCCAGGAAGGGCAGCTATCGAAGCTGCGCGCCCATCTGGTCGGCCAACGGCATTTGCTGCGGGTAGCCGAACAGTTTCAGATTGGCGAATACATACGTCTGGGTCGTGGCGAAGAAAAAAGCGGGGGGCGCAGCAAGGCTAGCCTGCTGGTCGACGCCCTGGAAGCGATTCTGGCGGCACTCTATCTCGACGGCGGATGGCTCGTAGCGCGAGACTTTATTGTTCGCGCCATCATCGAGCCCGAACTAGCGCTTATGAAACTGGAAACCACGGCCATCCCGGTGATGGATTTCAAGTCCGCTTTGCAGGAAGCGTTGCAAGCCAGAGGAGGGCCGCAACCGGTTTACGCACTGGTAAAGGCTGAAGGTCCAGAGCACAAAAAGACCTTTACTGTCGAGGTAAGACTGCCTGAGTCAGAGATGGAGCAATTCGTAGGTCGCGCGCAGGGTGCGACCAAGAAAACAGCAGAACAGGAAGCGGCACGTCAAGCGCTTGAGCATCTGGCGGCATTGCCGGGTAAATCGAATCTCTCGTAGAGGCACGGCTGGCCGCGTCTCAGATCGACCGCGACATTCGAAGCGCAGCAATCGGAAAACGGGTCACGCTCCTTCTCCCTGAGAAGAATTATGTCGTGGGGTGAAAAAATATCCGCCGGAGACTGGCCCTCGACCGTTCAATCGGTTGCGGGGACGGTAGTGATCGCCGTTTTTGTGGTGACCTTCCTCGTGCAGGCATTCACCATCCCCTCCGAATCCATGGAGCAGACACTGCTAATTGGCGACTATCTGCTGGTGGATAAGCTTTGCTATGGCGGCAATTCAGGATGGAACCGTGTGTTGCCATATCGCAGTGTGAGGCGCGGCGACATCATCGTCTTCCATTATCCAGTCAACCCCGCGCAGGACTTCGTAAAGAGAGTGGTGGCGCTCCCCGGCGATCGACTGCGCCTCATCGACAAAGTTGTCTACGTAAACGGTATCAAGCAGCAGGAGCCCTACGTGCAGTACATCACCGCACTCCACAATGCCTACCGCGACGAATTTCCGCGGACCGAAGCTCCCGACCTCGAAGTGGAAGCCAAATGGTGGAAAGAAATGCGGAAACTGGTCGACGACCACCAGTTGATTATTCCCGAGGGTAATTATTTTGTTTTAGGCGACAACCGCGACGACAGCAAAGACAGCCGATATTGGGGATTTGTGCCGCGTGAAAATATCATTGGACGGCCACTTTTGATTTATTGGTCAGCGCGCAATCTGAATAACGATCTCCCAGCATCTCCAACCATGGGTGATAGAATTTACCATCTTGCCTACGCGGTAACTCATTTGTTCCAGATAACGCGCTGGCGACGCAGCTTCAGGCTGGTGCGCTGAGAAAAATCCTCCAAGACAGGGATCGAACGTGCCTACAAAGGAAAAAGATATCTTGGTCAAGAAAAAACCGGTCAATAATAATGAAGAGCTGGCAAATGAAAAACCCGGCGAGACCATGGTCGAATTCCTTGCCTCACTGGCAGGAGTGCTCGTCACCGGGCTGTTCATTATTACGTTTGTTCTTCAAGCGTTTGCAATTCCCTCCAGTTCCATGGAAGACACGCTTCTCATCGGAGATCATCTCTTTGTGAATCGCGAGCAGTTCGCACCCGCAACCCATTGGATGGGGTCTTTGATGCCCTATCGTGACGTCCACCGCAACGATATTGCCGTGTTCTTATCGCCTGAGCAACCCGGCCTGTTTTTGGTGAAACGGATCATGGGCGTCCCCGGTGATCGCATTCATTTGCGCGATGGTGTCGTCTATCGCAACGGCGAGAAACTCAACGAGCCGTACGTACGGCATAAGGACAAGCAATCGAGAGAGGACGATCTTTACCGGCAATACCGCGACAATTTCCCTGCAGTTCTGCCTTCCGAACAGGCCAGCGTGCGCAACGAAAAGTGGACGCAGGAAATGCCCGCTCACGTCGAGGGTGGCGATATTGTTGTCCCCCCGGATAGCTATTTTGCCATGGGCGACAATCGCGACTTAAGCTATGACAGCCGCTACTGGGGCTTCATTCCGCGCAAGAACCTGATCGGCCACCCCATGTTTATTTACTGGTCATTCGTCACTCCATCGGATCAGTACGAGATGAATAGCTGGGGCGACCGTATGGGGTTCCTGGTGCACATCGTGGTTCACTTCTTTGACGAGACCAGATGGTCGCGCACGTTCCGCCTGGTGCACTAAGAGAAGTGAGAAGAAGTTCTGAACGGGACAGCAAACGTGCCTGAAAACGTGGCGAGTAAAGAAACCGGAGTTGTGGCGAACGAAAAACCGCGCGAGACGTTAGTCGAATTCCTCGCCTCCCTGACCGCAATTCTGGTAGTCGCCTTGTTCATCATGACGTTTGTTATGCAGAATTTCGAAATCCCCAGCAGTTCCATGGAGGATACGCTTCTCATCGGGGACCACCTTTTCGTCAACCGCGAGCAGTTCGCGCCCCCCACACATTGGATGGGACCAGCGATGCCCTATCGCGAAATTCGTCGCGACGATATCGTTGTATTTCTCTCGCCAGAAGAGCACGGCCTGTTCGTGGTAAAGCGCATTATCGGTATCCCCGGCGACCATATCCACCTGAGTAACGCGATCGTTTATCGCAACGGCGAAAAACTCGATGAGCCGTTCGTCCAGCACAAAGAAGCCGATTACAATCCCTACCGGGATAATTTCCCAGCAGTAGCACCTTCAGATTCTTACGGTGTAAAGGACGAAAAATGGCGACATGAACTGCCTCTGCATCTGGAGGGTGGTGACCTCGTGGTTCCTCCGGAGAGCTACTTTGCCATGGGTGACAACCGCGACGTGAGTTATGACAGCCGTTACTGGGGCTTTATTCCGCGCAAGAACGTGATCGGCCGTCCAGTCTTCATTTATTGGTCGTTCATTACCCCACCCAACCAGTACCTGCTGCGGAGCATGAGCGATCGACTAGGATTCGTGGCACACATGGTCGTTCACTTCTTCGATGAGACCCGCTGGTCGCGCACGTTCAGGATCGTGAAGTGAGATTCTTATTTTCCAGACGCGGGGCGGCCGTCGTCGCGGCTCTCCTCGTGATTCTCTTTCTCTTCCGGCCGGGCGTGGATCGTTTGCGAACCCGGATTGCCGGTTCGATCGGAACAGCGCTGGGCCGCAGAGTCGCCCTCGATAACGTTCATTTTCGCTTCTTACCACGGCCGGGGTTCGATCTGGAAGGGCTCGTCATCTATGACGATCCCGCATTTAGCGCGGAGCCCATGATTCGCGCGCAGGAAGTTTCCGCCGCCATCCGCCTTCGTTCCCTGCTGCGCGGACGAATCGAGATCTCCACCCTGAGTGCGACCGAACCTAGCATTAATCTTGTCCGTAACGATCAAGGCCGATGGAACCTTTCGAATTTACTCGAGCGCAACGCGCAAATCCCCGCCGCTCCGACGGAAAAACCCGCTTTTGAAAGGCGCCCCTCATTCCCTTACCTCGAAGCGAGCCATGCTCGCGTCAATTTCAAACTGGGACAAACGAAGAAGTCATACGCCCTTATCGATGCCGACGTTGCGCTTTGGCAGGATTCGGAAAACTCATGGGGAGCCCGTATCAAGGCCGAGCCGGTGCGTACAGATTTCAATCTCACCGACACCGGACTACTGCAAATAAGCGGGGTGTGGCAACGTGCCTCTACCTTGCGATCGACGCCGTTGCAATTCACCGTGCAGTGGCATAACGGGCAACTCGGGCAGATCACCAAATTGCTCAGTGGAAAAGATCGAGGATGGCGCGGGGGAGTAAATCTTGCGGCGAAGCTGTCCGGCGCTCCCGAAGCGCTGCAGATCGAGAGTCTAGCCTCTATCGATGGCTTCCATCGTTACGACATGGTTGGCAGCGAAAACGTTCGGCTGGCTACCGGTTGCACCGGTCTATATGACGCAGTGACCAGCAGCCTTGCCAACCTGTTGTGTGAATCGCCGGTTAGCAGCGGCACGCTTCGCCTTCACGGAAACTTTGCGCTGGTCGAACAGATCCCCACCTACGATCTCTCGATCGATGCTGAGAAGGTACCGCTGAATTCTATCGTTCGCTTGCTGCGCCAGGCAAAACAGCAGATCCCCGCCGATCTCACCGCCAATGGATCGCTAAATGCGGAATTCCACACAAAACGCGATGCTCCCGCCGCCCCAGCGGGCCCGAGGACCGGCGCAAACAGGCAGGCGCAATGGTCCGGATCCGGTTCGGCCACGAATGTGCGTCTATCGTCCAACGGCAAGAACGCGGGAAATAATGAAGTCACTTTCGAAAACATTCCCCTGGCCATGGTGCCCGCCAATTCGCAGGCCGCAAACCCCTTTCATCGGCTTGCGAAAGAGGAACCGGAGCACGAACCCTCCGAACCGCATCTCCGCATCGGTCCTGTGGCTGTAACCATGAAGTCATCTCCGCCTGTGAACACCGGCGGGTGGGTTGCTGCGGATGGTTATCGATTTTTTCTTCGTGGCGACATGGAACTGAAAGATCTGTTTCGTTTGGAGGACGTTCTGGGCTTGCCGGTTTTACGCCCGGCCGCGCAAGGCTCGGCAAAGTTGGACGTTAGCGTTTCCGGCCCGTGGCAGGGATTTTCGTCCGCAGTCACCGCAGGTACGGCTCAGTTACGTAATGTGCATGCAGAGATGCGCGGCTTTAACTCCCCTATTGAGATTGCCGCAGCGACCATGACTCTCTCACCCGATGCGGTGAGGCTACAGAAGCTTTCCGCCCGTACTGGAAGCACTCATTGGAGCGGTGGGGTTACGGCCCCCCGGCAATGTGGACCGAATTGCGTCTTTCAACTCGATCTCGTGGCTGACCAGCTATCCACCGGCGATCTCGCCGAGTGGTTCGCGCCGCACCCCGCGCAACGTCCGTGGTACCGCATCTTGAATTCCAACATCAGTCCCAATGAAATGCCGGGTACCGCTCCCCTTCTCGCAATTCGGGCCCGCGGCACTCTGCACGTCGGCCGCTTCGGATTGAAAAAGGCGATCGCGACCGACCTTGCAACGCAGTTCGCGGTAGACCAAGGCAAGATCACGCTGACCGCTCTACATGCGCAACTACTGCAAGGCATCCATCAGGGAACTTGGATACTTGATTTTTCCAGTCATGAGGGATCGACTGAGTTGTCGCGATATCGCGGCTCCGGCACCTTACAGGGTGTTTCGCTGGAGCGTTTGAGTGCATTGATGAACCAGGATTGGATCGCAGGAACAGCAGACGGTAATTTCAATGTGGACGGCGAGGCCGACAACTTTCATGATCTGATCGCGCGCTCCGAAGGCAACCTACAGTTCGTGGTCCGGAACGGCAGCCTGACGCACATAGAACTTCCGGGCTCGTCGTTGCCTTTACCGTTGCACCGCTTCACTGGAGAACTTCATCTCAGCCATGGCGAGTGGAATCTATCTGACGGCAGACTCGAGTCCCGTGACGGCATTTATCAAGTGAGCGGAGCGGCTTCCTCGAGCGGCGGCCTCGACTTCATGTTGACACGTGGCGATGAGCAGTCTTGGAATCTGACGGGCACACTCTCGGAGCCACATATTGCGCCTATTCGTCATGCAGAAGGCAACAGCACGGAAGCAAACGCGAAGGCGATCAAACCGTAGGCCACTGAGAAGTCCAGGTAGAGACGCGGCTTGCCGCGTCTTCTCCGGGAGCAAATTATGGTGCGTACCCCGCTCCGCGCAGCACTTTCCCCGGCAGTGCTCCGGTCATCTTTCCGTTCTCGATCACCGCGACTCCGTTAACCAGCACGTAGTCCATGCCCTCGGACAACCGGTTCGGATCGTCGAAAGTCGCAACATCATGCACCGTCTCCGGATCAAACACCACTACATCGGCCCACATTCCCTGTTTCAGAACGCCGCGATCGGTAAGTCTCATGCGCTGAGCCGGCAGCGCCGAAAACTTGCGGATCGCGTCTTCCAGTGTCAGCTTTGTTTCTTCGCGGACATATTTTCGCAGAATGCGCGGAAATGTCCCGTACGCTCTGGGATGTGGGTGCTCCTCGCCAAGAATGCCATCGGGCGACGTGCCTGAAGAATCGTTATCCACCGAAACCCATGGCTGTTGTAGCGCCAATGCGACGTCGGGTTCCGACATACCAAAGACCGCGCATTCAGTGAATGCTTTATCTTCGACGAGCAAATCGAAGAGCATGTCCATCGGGTCTTTATTGAATGTCTTGGCAATCTCGGTAAGTCGCATGCCCTGGAACTTTTTCAGCGCGGGATTCTGAACCGCCGTAATCATCACATCCTGCGGTCCAGTAATTTCATCCCACTCGTTGTCCCAGTCTTTGGAGGGAGTCTCCATATCCTTGCGAATACGCATACGCATTGCAGGATCCTTCAGCCGCTCAATCAATTTGGCATCGCCGCCGTCATGCGCCCACGGCGGAACGAAGGCCGACATGCTGTTCGACCACGCAGTGTAAGCATAAGTATCGGCGGACACATCAAATCCTTCAGAGCGCGCTTTCTTAACTCGCGCAATCGCTTCCGGCATATGTCCAAAATTGGTTTTGCCCGCCACTTTGAAATGCCAAATCTCGACAGGAATGTGCGCCTCGCGTCCGATACGAACCGCTTCATCGATCGACTCGAGCACCGCGTCGCCCTCGCTTCGCATATGAGTCGCGTAGATTCCGCCAAATTTCGAGGCTTCCGAGGCCAGCGCGATGATCTCTTCAGTTTTCGCGTACGGAGCGGGCGCATACTCCAGCGAAGTCGACACTCCAACAGCACCGTCGCGCATCGCGTCGCGTACCAGAGCTTTCATCTTTTCAAGTTGGTCGGTGGTGGGCTGGACGTCGGCGTCGCCTAATACTATGCGTCGCACCTGAGTCGCACCGACGTAGCTGGCAAGATTGATCCCCATGCCTTGTTTTTCGAGACGAGCGAAATACTGACGAAATGTCCGCCAGTCGGGATTGACCTTGTAGTGCTCATACGCAGGGCGATCATTGGCGATAACCAAGTCACTTAATGGAGCGGCGGATCCACCTTCTCCGGTGATCTCGGTGGTGACGCCCTGATAAATCTTTGAAGGCAGGCGCGGATCGACCAGGATCGTCGTCTCCGATTGGCCTAGCATGTCGATGAAACCCGGTGCAACGACTTTGCCCTTGGCGTCGAAGGTGCGCTTGCGCGCGACCGCCGAAAGATTGCCGATGGCGGCGATGCGTCCCCCACGTATTCCAACATCACCGGAATACCAGGGAGAGCCGGTGCCGTCGATGATGTGCCCGTTGACGATGACGATGTCGAAAGGAGCATCAGCCGCGAAAGCGACCGTGGAAATAACTAACAGCAGCGCGAGAGTGAGGCGGCTAATTGCAATCATGAGTTTTCCTGGGCCAAATGAACCTGCCAAGGATAATTCAGACTAGAGGCGTAGTCATTTCATCCGGTTCGCCGACTAGTTTTCCACCTTAACGCCCTTCCAGAACGCCACGTAATTCTGAATCTGCTTCGCCGCTTCTTTCGGATCCGGATAGAACCAAGCGGCATCGGCGTTCGTCTTGCCATTCACCTGGACGTTGTAGTAGCTAGCGGTGCCTTTCCACGGGCATTCGGTGTGCTTGGCGCTTGGGCTGAAATATTCACTCTTGATTGCATCGGCGGGGAAATACTGATTCCCTTCCACTTCGACGGTTTGATTCGATTCGGCGATAACTGTGTTTTCCCAGATTGCTTTAGCCATAATCACTGATTGTCCTTAATTATTGATTATCCCCAATTGAAGATCCCTAACTAAAGATAGATGGTGGAATGCGCGAGTGGGTGCAAAGATTTGTGAAACATTATGGGGTCAGCCACGCGGACGGCCCACTAACGTACCGAGAGCAATCCATAACGCCAGCGCGAGCCATTCCCAACCAGAGAAGTGCCCTGGCACAGATGGCAAGAACTTCATCAGCACCATGGCTATGCCAACGACTGCAGCGAGCAGGGCGATCAGGCAGTCGGCGATTCGGGGCCTCATCCAAAGATATGCGATACACACCGCAGACCATCCGGTAGCCGACGCAACCGATCCGACCTCGGAGATCGGAACCAGAATCGCGCTGCCCAGAAACATGCAAAGCGCCGTTGCGGTTCCAATCGAGATGACGGATGCGGCGGGCGTTTGATTCCGCGGATGCACGCTGGCGAATCGCTCATCCACCAATCCGCGCCGTCCCATTGCAAACAACAATCGGCTGGCAGCAACGAAGTTTCCGTTGAACACCTTGAACAGCGAAAGCAGCGCGGCACTCAGAATGATGCTCACGATCCAGCGCGATCCGACTGCGTGCTGGAAGGCGACTGCGGTCATAAATGGCTCGCCGGTCAGCGTACGCCATGGAGCGACAAATCCCACCGCAGCGATCACGACGATGTAGAACCCAGCGCCAACGATAATTGCCGAATAGATGGCGCGAGAAAATCCTTGCGCGCGAAACTGGGGATTCGCTTCCTCGGCAGCCTTGGTCACCGATTCAAATCCCGTCATGTAATAGGGGACTATTTGGAGCACGAGCAGAATTGAAATGAATGGTGTATGCGTAAACAACGGGGGGAAATTTGCCGGCGATCCGCGCATGACACCAACCGCAACGAAGACCGTGAAAAGTGCGAGCGTTCCGAACGTCGTCCAGTTTTGAAACTTGGCGCTCAGTCCGACGCCGCGATAGTTCACTAGCGTAACCAATGCCGTCAACGCCAGACCGATGACTAGATGAGGCAAGTAAACCGGCTTCGCTGCCACGCGATAAAGCTCGATGGAATCAAGCGCCGGAAAAATGTATCCGGCGATGCGACCGATGGCTACCGCTTCCCATGGACAGACGATGAAGTAGGCCAGCATCATCATCCATCCCGTATAAAAGCTGACGGAACGGGAAAACACTTTCGCGGTGTAGGCGACTTCGCCCGCCGCGTCGGGCATGGCCATCACCAGTTTTCCGTACACGTAGCCAATCGGCAGCAGCAGGATTCCGCCGATTGCAAAACCCAGAATGCCGCCGAGCGGACCGCCGCGCGTCAGCCAATCGTCCATGACGACAAGCCATCCAACTCCAACCATCGCTCCCCAACCAAGGGAGAAGTAGTCGGTGATGCGCAACTGCCGCGCTAATTGAGTCATTGGGATCTGATCATTCGGAAGGACCAGATCTTAGCCAACTGCGCTCGACGAATAACCGTGAGCGGCTGTCGCTATTTGTGAGTTTGGAAGATGGCTTCATGGGCGCGAATTATAATCCATCGCGCCCATGAGCCCGATCTGTTCAGGCGATGGCGAAGTGGGATGGGCGATCTTTCGCCCGCAAGATGCTGATCGCGTCTTTCAGGGACGAAATTTCAAACACAGTTGTCAGATGCGTCGCGTCCAGTATTTTCCGGAAGAAGACCGGGGGATTAACGAGTTTTACCTTGGCACAGTTCCGCATCGCCCATCGGCGCACCACGAGCAGCGTTCCTAATCCACCTGCATCGAGTTGATCGACTTCCGAAAGATCAAGCACCAGCACGCGGATACGCTCCAGCTGTTCGATCCGGCGGCGAAACTGGTCGAGAGCTGCACCGCGCACCATGCGGCCTGAGCAGTTCACGACCGCTACATCTTGCAAGGTTTCGACTTGAAATTTGAGTTCCATATGTCTATTCATACGCACCTGCTTTGGAAAAAGTTCCGTTTCGGTGGTCGTTGAATTGGACGTGGCGAAAAGGCGAAAGTTAGCAGCGGAAAATCAGGTAAACTAGATCAAATCTTTGCATGTTACAGATGTGTAAAGACTTCACAATCCCGCCTCGATCCTTGATCTTGGGTCTAAGAGATCGCGTAGCGCATCTCCAATGAAATTAAACGCCAACACGGCGAACATCACGGTCACAGCTGGAAAGAGCACGAGGTGCGGAGCGTCGAAAAGATGCGAGCGGGCGTCGTTCAGCATCGATCCCCAACTCGCAGTTGGCGGCGGGACTCCTAATCCCAGAAAACTCATGGTCGCTTCGGCCAGAACCGCGCCTGCCATTCCGATCGCGGCCTGCACAATCACCGGCTGAATAATGTTGGGCAGAATGTGCTTCGTAATAATGTGGAAATCGCCAGCACCCAGCGCGCGTGCTGCTTCGACAAATTCGCGTTCGCGGACGGCCAGCACCTGTGCGCGGACCAGGCGCGCGTAGCCAACCCATCCGCCAATTGAAAGCGCAAGAACAAGATTGAAAATACCAGGCCCGCGAAACGCCACGAAGGCGATCGCGATCAGAATTCCGGGGAATGAAAGAAACGCATTCATCAACACGACGTTGACGAAGCGGTCGAAACCTCCACCGTAGTATCCGGCGAGGCTGCCGATGATGAGGCCGAGCAAAAGCGAACACGCGACCACGCTGCTGCCGACGAATAAAGAAATTCGTGCTCCCCAGATCAGGCGGGAAAGGATGTCGCGTCCAAGTTCGTCGGTTCCACACCAATGTTGCGCCGAAGGCGTCTGCAAACGGTTCGGCAGATCGATGTGCGCGGGATCTTGCGGCGCGATCCAGGGCGCGAAGACGGCGGAGAAGACGAAGATGGACACCAACACGACTCCAATGGCCGCCAGCGGGTTGTGGCGTGCGATGCGCGGGAGCGAGATGGCTAGGGTGGACATCTTTTTGAAATTTGCTTTTATATTCTTTGTTGGTGATGACTTGGTTTCACTTATATATAAACTGGACGGCCGGCACAATGTTGAGTTGGCGACTGCAGTTCCCGCACTCGGCTCGTTATCGATCGTTTGTCGATCATGCGTGTTGTCAATCATGCGTTGTCAAAAACTCATGATCGAAAATTGATGCCGGGAGGCATTAACCCGGTTTTAGTACCCCCCCCCCCCCCCCGATTTCCTGCTAAAGCACAGAGTACAAATAACTTAACTCCAAAGTCTTCCAAAATAAGGACTTAGCTCGATCTTTTAGTTCAGTCCAAGATCAAGTCACGGTTCAGCGGCTTTCTCCATTGTCGCGCATCGCGAATTGGCTGTCTGTGACGCTCATCACGGATGTTGGTGACGAAAAAGGCGGGTGTTAGATTGCAGAATAGCGAGCGCTTGCGGGATCGGAAGAATGCAATGATTGTGTGGGCACGGAGTGCTATCCTTGGTGGCAGGTGCGTGATGAATAACGTCAAACAGGATGTTGCGGCGCTGCTAAACAAGCTACCTGACGACGTCTCGGTTGAGGATATTCAGTACCATCTTTACGTGCTCGACAAGGTAAGACGAGGACTGGAAGACGCCCACGTGAACGGCACGCTCTCGCAAGAAGAAGTAGAGAGCCGCTTCAGCAAATGGCTCACCGAATAGTCTGGTCGAGACGTGCAGTTCAAGATCTCGATTCCATCGCCGACTACATCGCTGCCGATTCCCCCACCTACGCAGGCATTGTTCTCAAAGGCATCGTAAATCAGACAAAGATTCTGGTGCGCTTTCCGCAAGCAGGCCGCAAAGTTCCCGAATTCGACGACGAACACACACGAGAACTTGTCGTCTACAGTTATCGGATCATTTACCGATTACAAAAGGACGAAGTGCTAATCGTCACGGTAATCCACGGTAAGCGGATCTTGCAATAAGTCGAGTTGAGGTGAAAATTGAGTGAGAAGAATCTGGGATCGAGTATTGACCCGAATGACGATATGGTGTTGGAAACCGCCGTCAACGGGCAAGCGGATGCGATTGTGACTTTCAACCAACGGCATTTCAACCCGGTAGCAGCGGGGTTTGGTTGTCAGGTGATGCGTCCGGGAGAATTGCTACGAATGCTGTCGAGAGAAGAGAACTGAAGGGGACCTGTGAGACGAAGCAATTTTGCATTGCGGTTGCAGCCGTCTTTACTGGATGAGGCCCGCAAACTGGCCGAGTCTGAGGGCGTAGCCCTCAATCAACTGATCAACGTGGCCGTGGCAGAAAAGATATCTGCTTTGCGAACGGAAGAGTATTTTACAGAGCGAGCCCGTCGCGCCGATCCGGCCAAGATCGCTCGTATTCTGAAGCGCGTGGGGAAGGGGAATCCGCCGGTCGAGGGAGATGAACTGCCACCGGAATTTGCGGCTAAGAAGAAGAGGAGCAGGTGAGTCGGGGGAATCTGGGATCAAAGAAACAAAATCCCTTGCGGGACATGTCAGTGGAATCCCACCCTTGCGCACAGAACGCGCAAGGATGGGGCACCCGGCAATGATGTTGCCCCAGCGGCAAGTCTACTGCCGAATCCTCGGATTCACCGCCGAATAAAGCAAATCGGTCAGAAAGTTCACCGCAACATAAGTCAGCCCGATCGCCAGAATGCATCCCTGCACCAGGTAGTAGTCCCGGTTGGCTATGGCTTGGATGGTTAGGCGTCCGATGCCGGGCCAACTGAAGATGGTTTCGGTTACGATGGCGCCGGCAAGCAGGGCTCCGAATTGTAATCCTAGGACGGTTAGGATCGGGATCATGGCGTTGCGCAGGGCGTGACGATAGACGACCGTGCGCTCGGGCAATCCTTTGGCGCGAGCGGTGCGGATATAGTCCTGGCCTAACTCTTCGAGCATTGAGGTACGCACCATGCGGGTCAGAATCGCGGCCAGCGCTCCTCCCATGGTGATCGCGGGTAACACCAGATGGGCTACGGTGCCTGAGCCGGAGACGGGGAGCCATCCTAGTTCGACGGCGAAGAACAGGATCAGCACCGGGCCTAGCGCGAAGTTGGGAAAACTCAGGCCAAAGAGGCTGACTACGCTTAGGGCGCGGTCGTCCCATAGATTGCGGCGCTGGGCGGAGCGCACTCCGGCGGGAATGGCCAGGATTATGGCTACGAATAATGAAGCCAGAGTTAGCTCCAGGGTTAGCGGATAGCGCTTGGCGATCAGGCTGGTTACTCCCTGATTGAAGCGCAGCGATTTGCCCAGGTCTCCGTGAAGGACGCCTTTCCAGTAATTCAAATATTGCTCGCCTAGCGGTACGTCCAGTCCGTAGGCGTGGCGGGCGGCCTGGATGTCTCCGGCGGCGGCGCCTTCGCCCAGCATTTGCTGGATGGGGTCTCCGGGCACGAAATGGATTAGCAGGAAAACGGTCGAAACTACCAGCCAGATTACCGGCAAGGTGTACAGGACGCGGTGGAAGACGGTTCTCAGTTGTCAGTCCTCAGTTCTCAGTAGCCAGAGCTATAAGCAGTCGGTGTACATCCCGATTACAACAGGATCAGCCAGCACAGTTCCATCAATGTCAACCTTAACGCGCACTCCGATTAGCGAAGAATCGTCGCCGCAGGCAAGGTTCTCGCACTCTGCTATCCCCTTAAAATAAATTGTGCCGGTGGCCTCGTGGTCAGGCCCAATTTGATCGAACGTCGGGGGAATGTTCTCAGACGCAAAGAAGCGGGCCACGTCATCCTTCTTTGCCCCAACTTTGAGTAACTTTTTAGCATCTCGCTTTATAACCTCTACCTTGGCCTGGAACTCTTCCGCCCTTTTTTTGCATTGAGGTGAGTTGGGGCGTGCCGCAATGTAGGCGCCTCGCACCGCCAGGAGCACCAAGTCGCGGAATTTGTCGCTCGCGAACCAACTCACGACGCCGATCGCCAATAGCACAATTGCGGCGATGCATAGCTTCCGCAGGAAATTCATCAGTGCCCTGCCCGCGAAGCCGCTTCTGTTTCGCCTTCGACTATCGTCATCTGATCGATTCGCACGCTCGCGACGCGATGGCCGTCCATTTTTTCTACGACGAAGCGACGGCCTTCGTAGTCGAATGTTTCTCCTCCCGCTGGCATCTTCTGTAATCGCGAGAGGACGAATCCGGCCAGGGTTTCGAAGCCTTCGTCCTGCGGGAGCTTCAGATCGTATTGGGCTTCGAGGTCGCGAATATTGACCGATCCGTCGAGCACCAGCGGCGCGTTGGCGTCGGTGACTGCGGGTTCGGTAGATGCAACATCGAATTCGTCTTCCAGTTCGCCTACCAACTGCTCCAGCACATCTTCAACGCTGATCACTCCCGCCGTCGAGCCGAATTCATCGACCACCACTGCGAGATGTCTCTTGCGCTGCTGAAATTCGCCTAGCAAGTCGAGCAACGACTTGGTTTCGGGGACCACCAGTACGTCGTGCATGATTTGTCCAATTTTCATCTGGGCGATGCGTTCGGCGGAGGGGGCGGCTACCTGGCCGAAGCGGAGGCGCAGTCTGGTCCAGCGCATCAGGTCTTTGGCATAGAGAACGCCGACAATATGTTCGGGGCCGCGCTGCGGATCATAAACCGGGACGCGCGAGTGCTGTTCATCGACTATGCGCGACAAGGCTTCGTCCAGATTTAAATCTGAAGGCAAAGAGAAGATCCTCGTACGTGGCACCATCACCTGGCGCGCAGTGATGCTGTCGAGTTCCAGCGCGTTCAGCAACATCTCTTCCTGATCGGTGGAAAGCTGCCCCGAGGTGTGGGCTGCGGTTACGATCAGCTTGAGTTCGTCCGGAGAGTGAACCGAGCCGTGGCGAATTTCGCGGGTACCGAAGGCGCGGAGAACGAATCCGGCGGCGCGGCTCATTCCGACGGTCAGGGGACGGGTGACGGTCAGGAAAACATCCATCGGCGCGGCTACCGCCAGCGCGACGCGCTCTGCTCGTTGCAAGGCCAGTGACTTTGGAACCAGTTCTCCCAAAATCACGTGCAGGCAGGTGATCATGACAAACGCAACGCCGACTGCGATGGCGTGAGAATAAATGGTCGCGTGGGGGATGCTCCCAATCCAGCTTTCGAAAAGGCGCGCCAGAACGGGTTCGCCGAGCCATCCCAGAGTCAGACTGGTAATGGTGATCCCAAGTTGCACGCCGTTGACTACGCGGCTAAGTTGCTGATGGAGTTTTAGGACGGTGCGCGCGCCTACGCGATGGGCTTCGATCAATTGCTGGATGCGAGTTTCGCGCACGCTGACCAGCGCGAACTCGGCTGCGGCGAAGAAGGCATTGGCCGCCACCAGAAGCAGGATGACGAACACCCGCAGCAGCACGTATGCAATCATGGAACTCTAATTCTAACATTCCAAAGGGATAAACGCTGCGCGACGGCTCCTGACTCGTGATCAACCGGGTTTCAAATCGGCAGGCGGTACAATTGAATTGAGCCCTTATCTTCCAGCCAGCATGGTCGCTTTCTTTTTCTCTGTTCAGCGGTCTAAACATCTGCACACGGTAGCGGGAGACGGGGCAAGCCCCGTCTCTACTGGGAGGTTGCGGTGCTCCCTACGGCGGTGACCTCATACGTGGCTTTAGAATTTGAGGAACTATTTTAGGAACTATTCCGGGAGTTCTCCCGTAACAACAAGTGAATGCGGGTTCTAAGATTTCAATCTCAGCAGGAGGCGGTCGTGGAAGGTAACGGCAACAGCAAAAAGAAACGGCGCAAACGAATCATTATCTGGAGCTCGATAGCCATTGCTATTGTGGCTCTGGTCGTTACTGGCGTGGTGATCGCATCCACCGGCGGGACCAAGATCGATCCCTCGAAGCTTGCAAAGGTTGAAAAGGGAGACCTCGCAAAGAGCGTGGTCGCGACGGGCAAGATCGAGCCCATCACCAAGGTTGAGATTAAATCCAAGGCTAGCGGGATCGTGAAGAAGCTGTACGTCGATTATGGCGACAAGGTTAAGAAGGGACAAATTCTTGCCGAGCTTGATAAAGAAGAAATTCAGGCTCGTGTCGACCAGGCCCGCGCGCAGCTAGAAGGATCGAGCGCGAGTTTGAATGGCACGAAAGCTGACCTGGAGCGCGCCAAAGTTGACGCTGAAGGCCCCGATGTCCCGCTGCTGAAGCGTGCGTATGTTCGCGCCCAGGGCATGGCGAAGGATGGAGTGGTATCCGCATCCGCGCTCGACGACGCCGAGAAAAATTATGTGATGGCGCTGAACAAACAGAATGTCTCCAAGGCACAGTTACAGGTTTTACAGGCAAAGATCGGGCAGGCGCAGGGACAAGTAGAACAGGACCGTGCGAATTTGAAACAACTTGAAGAGCAGCTCGGCTATACGACCATTGAGTCGCCGCTGGACGGCATTATCCTTTCACGCGATGTGGAAATCGGAGATGCGGTCAGCTCGATTCTGGTTTTGGGATCCACGGCTACTTTGGTCATGACGCTGGGCGATACGAGCGAGGTTTACGTCAAGGGCAAAGTAGATGAGAGCGACATCGGCAAGGTCTATATGGGACAGCCGGCGCGCATCAAGGTCGAGTCCTTCAAGGACAAGACTTTCACTGGTAAGGTGACGAAAATTTCTCCCATGGGCGTGGAAAAGGATAACGTCACGACGTTTGAGGTGCGCGTTTCGATCAATAATCCTGAGGGCGTGCTTAAGGCTATGATGACGGCCAATGCCGAAATCATTCTGGAAGAGCACAAGGGCGTATTGCAGATTCCGGAAGGCTCGATCATTTACGACAAAGACAAGAAGGCATCGGTTGAAGTGCCCGATCCGAAAGCCAAGGAAGGCAAGAAGAAACTTGCAGTCAATATTGGCATATCGAATGGCGCGAAGACCGAGTTGCTGTCGGGGCTGAAGGAAGGCGACCAGGTCGTGTTGCAGTAGTCGTGCTGCAGTAATAGATATGAATTGTCATCCCGAGCGAAGCGAGGGATCTGCGGTCCGCGGCAAAATGCAGATCCCTCGCTCCGCTCGGGACGACAAACCTTAATAAGGGATCGAATATAAGGAGCCAACCAATGACGGCTAGCAATTTTTTGATTCGCCACCGGATTCTGCGCACCCTGGTTTTTGTTCTAGCGACTTCCCTGGCGGGCTTCGCCTCGGTCATCGGAACCTTCGACCGCTCGTTCCAGGTTAATGGCAACGTAGATCTGGAAGTGCTGACTCGCTCGGGCGATATCACCGTTCGGAACGGCTCGGCCGGGACGGTCTCGATTCATGCCAAGATTCACTCGGGCAACTCCTGGTTCGGCGGCGACCACAAGCAGGACGTCCAGGAATTGCAGAGCAATCCTCCCATTCATCAGAATGGCAATGGCATCCGCATCGACTATGTGAACATCAACAATATTTCCATCGACTATGAAATCACTGTCCCGGAGAACACCGCGATTCGCGCTCATACCGGCAGCGGCGATCAGACGGTCGAAGGCCTCAAAGGCAATATCGAGCTTGAGAGCGGATCGGGTGACTTGAAACTGGCGCGCCTGACCGGTGAGATGCGTTTCCAGACTGGATCGGGCAACGTTCGCGGACGGGAACTCTCTGGTCCCGCGCACGTTAAAGCGGGCAGCGGCGATATCGAAATCGAAGAACAGGGAGCAGGCGACGTTGATATTCGCACCGGATCAGGCAACATTACGGTGAATGGAATCGATGGTGGATTGCACGCCGAGGCCGGCAGCGGCGATATTCATGGCAAAGGCATGCCCAAGAGCATGTGGAACGTCCGCACCGGCTCGGGAAACGTCACCCTGAACGTGCCTTCCGATGCCGCGTTCGACGTAGACATCTCTTCAAATTCCGGGACGGTCACGCTGGGTCATCCGGTAACTTCGACGGTCCAGGGCCGCATTCAGGAGTCGCGGAAGAGTGTGGTGGGCAAAGTGCGTGGCGGCGGCCCGACAGTTTCCGTTCACACCGGTTCGGGCGATGTGGCCGTCGACTGAAAGGCAGCAATTAGCATTTGGCAGTTAGGAAAACCAGTTTAGGTTTAGCTAAATGCTAATTGCTAATTGCCAAGTGCCGAACACTCCTTGACTCATCATCGTTCCGCATCCGATACTTCGTGCAGTTCCGGAAATGTTTCCGGATCGACGAGGTATCCGATTGGCACGCACCGCGACGATCACCCTCACCACTGACTTCGGACTCAACGACCATTTTGTCGGGGCCATCAAGGGAGTCATTCTGGAGATTGCTCCCGAGGCGCAGATCATCGATATCAGCCACTCGGTGCAGCCCTTCGACATTCTCGACGGAGCGCTGACCGTTTCTCAGGCCTACTCCTACTATCCTTCCGGAACCGTACATATGGTGATTGTCGATCCAGGAGTGGGAACGGCGCGGCGTCCCGTGATTCTGACTGGCGACCGTCATCTGTTTGTGGCTCCCGATAATGGAGTGCTTTCTCTGATCTACGATCGCGAAGAGCGCATCTCCGTCCGCCACGTCACCGCCGACCATTATTTTTTGCAGAACCGCAGCAATACTTTCCATGCGCGCGATGTGTTCGCCCCCGTCGCGGCTTTTCTAGCCAAGGGAGTGGCTCCGGACCGCTTCGGCGATGAGATCACCGATTACGTCCGCTTCGGCGCGCCTCGGCCCAAGCCGGTGGATGAGCACACGCTGCGAGGAGTGGTGCTGAAAGTCGATCATTTCGGCAATCTCATCACCAACATCACGCCACAGGATGCTCCCCAACTTTTCGAGCCCGCTCCACCGCCGTTCAAGATCACTATTGGAAACAAGGCCCAAGCCACCCGCATGTGTACGAATTATGCCGAAGGTGGCCCGGGCGAAGTCTTCGGAATCCTGGGCAGTATGGGTTTTCTGGAAGTAGCAGCGAACCGGGGCTCGGCGTCCCAGGCGTTGGGCGCGGGCAAGGGCAGCGAAGTGAATGTGGTGATGGGGTGAAGGCAGCAGTTAGCAGTTAGCACGCAGCATTCAGCTATCGACTGGGTTCCGAGTGCTAACGCCTGTTAGTGAGGTTGAGAATTGCGGTTCATGAGCGGGCCGCAAATTGCAGCCCAAGGTAACGTAGACGGGTTCGGAACAGCGCACTAGCTTAAGTAGGGAGCAAATCGCAGTTGCGGCTCCTTACATCATGGGCATTCTCTTTTATTTCGGAATATTCTATTCGGCTGGTATAGCCCAGTGGATGGTTTGGAAACGAATTACCAGAGAGGTTAACCAACACCTCCCAGAGAGTGAACAATATCCCACTTCGGTGTGGGCATTTTCGCCGAGGTCATCTCGGTCGCCGATTAACCAGTTCAAAATTTGGCAACTGCATCGGCAGTTCTTCCGCCAGAGCTACCTTCGATGGTTATACTTAACGACTTTGGCCTTGATGATTTTATCCTTTGGACTCTGCCTGCAGTTTGACCGCTCCCACTCCATCGCGCACCCACGGCTGTGGTTGTAACATCGCGATAGTGCTAACTACAGTCCTTCACGTCAATTGGTGCCATCGCCAGTTTTGCAACAATTCTCTGCAACTTTGGAGGCCATCGCATACATAATGGGAACAACCGTGAGGGCACTTTATGAGGGTAAATCGTCTGCTCGGAATTCTGTCGTTAGTGATATGCGTCAGCGCAGCACAAGAGATGACCACCTATATCACGCGCTATCTCGAACCATTTCCTGGTCCCCAAGTCTACAAGGACCCGCACACCACAACGACGCTGTACGTAGAAACTGACGGTCGGCACGTCGCGGGGATTTCTGGCGACGGACAATTGCTGTGGAACAAGGATCCATTCAAGGATGGACATCTACCCTTCTACCGGACAAAGAACCCGCGGATCATCTTCATCGGACCGGTCTCGAAATCGCGTCCCCCCGCTGGTCCTTGGACCGGAAAGGAGCCGGACGAATTCGTTGCAGTTACGTTTAACAACTCCGAATTTGGCTTGCTGAGAATTAGCAACGGCGAATTTAAGTTCTTGGGCAACGACTAACACTCAAGGACCTTCAAGCGAGGCGGGCGCCTTGCAGCATCTCGGTTTTGCTAACTAGAAGCTAAATGCTAACTGCTAAGTGCCGCCCTTCGGATGTACATAGTGATCCATCTCCGCTGTCCATTTTAGAAAACGCCACAGGCTGGATCGTTCGGTCCACAAGAATTCCCAAAATTCCAGGAATCCGATCTGGGTCATTTTTACGCCGGTGAAGGTTTCGATACGCCAAAGAAGGTAGGGACTGCGCCAGGGCGCAATACGATGGCCACGAGTGGAATTCCAGAGAAACCGCAGCATCGGCCGCATCGGGATCAATTATAGCGTCGGAGAGACGGGGCAAGCCTCGTCTCTCCGGACACATTGCCTATTTCGTAACTTCGACGCTGGCGACGGTCGTTTCCCACTCCATACGCAGCTTGCATTTCCCGCCTGCCTCATCGAATGCAATCAGGAAATTTTCCATCGGCGGGCCGTTCTTGGAAACTTTCATCGGCACGCGGACCAGATCTTCTTTTTCGCCGGGATAATCCGTGCCCCACTCGCCCGTCTTCTTGCTGACGACCAGCCACCATTCGTCGGCCTTTGGAACGGTGAAGATGGTGTAACTGCCGGCCGGTACAGCCTTGCCGCCGACCATTACATTGGCATCGGTGACAAATGTTGTCGCTTCGTTGGCTCCGGTACGCCATATTTCGCCATATGGCACGAGAGCCTTTTCTGCCGCCGTCCCGAAAATCTTTCGTCCTTTGGCGCGCGGACTCGAATAGTCGATCTTGACGGTCTGGCCATCGGACAACTTGCACTCCGCACTGGCCGGTGGACTGGGACGCTTGGCTTTATCTTCTGCCGCCATGCCCATCTGCGATAGGGCAAGGACTGTGACCGCGGCGAAAGCCACGGCGTTGCATACAAACTTCTTCATTGAGTAGTTCCTCCTGGGAGCATTCAGCACTCAGCAATCAGCAATCAGCTCAGAGCCAAGTGGTTTGGCTGAATGCTGAGTGCTGAATGCTGATGCCTGCACCCAGAATTATACGCATTACAATCTCCTCATGGCCGTCTTCAATGAAAAGCAGGAAGAACTAGATCACTTCGAAACTCGCATGGGCATTCCGCGCGGACGTCTCGCCGTCACCATGGATCTGGTCACCGACGCGATGGCTCTGGTTGGGCAGCACGGAGTCTACTGCCAGAGCCAGCGCTGGCCCGGCAAGCCGGTTATGGATGTGCAGCTCATCATGAAAAATCTGAACGATGCCAAAGAATTGATTCAGAGTGTGATGGAAGAACTGAAGCCGAAAGGGTGAGGGAGCAATGAGCATTCAGCATTCAGCAATCAGCATTCAGCATTCAGCCAAATCCCTTGGCCCCAACCGGCTGAATGCTGAGTGCTGAATGCTGAATGCCTGTCTTCAGAAACTTTCGATATGGAACGGAGGTTTTTCGCTCGCGCTCCAAACGTGACCACGAGCGACACAAAAGACCTACAATTCAGAGTATGGAGCGCAAGATATTTTGGGGATCAATGACCGTGCTCGGTCTGGTCGCCGACTTGATTCTGCCATTATGGTGGGCGGTGGGTGCGACTATCCCAATCGTATATTTTTCCTGGTGGATCGCTTATCGTAGCGGCTGGTTTGACTAACGCGAGGAAAGCGAAATTCGACTAGTCGGATTTGCGCTTTCCCGCGCTGCCATTCATAATTGCCGCACCGCATTTTCAATCTCACAGGGGCAAATTAAAGAATGAAAATCCAATCTACGTCATCTGCCGTGCTGTGCCTGGTCATGATCCTCGCGCTGGCTCTGGCTGGCATCGCTCAAACCGCGGCAACTCCAGCAACCCAAACGTTATCAGCCGCGGAACGTGAAACAGCGCTTAAGAGCCTGCAAGAAACTCGCGACGCTTTTCTGAAGTCCATCGCCGGACTGTCGGAGAAGCAATGGCGATTTAAGCCTGCGCCGGATCGCTGGTCGGTCGCGGAAGTCTCGGAGCACATTGCAGTGTCCGAATCGCTGATCTTTGGAATGGTTCAGGGCAAAATCATGACGTCGCCTGCCACGCCAGAAAAACGAGCCGAGGTGGCAGGAAAAGACGAGATCATCATGACCAGAGTTCCAGACCGCAGTCACAAGGCGCAGGCGCCTGAATTCCTGAAGCCAACCAACCGCTGGGCTACGCGCGAAGAACTCACCAAGGCTTTCGAGGACAGCCGCAAAGCAACCATGGACTACGTCCGCACCACAAACGACGATCTACGCGATCACTTCGGACCGCATCCAGTGTTTGGGACGGTCGATGCGTATCAGTGGATCCTGTTGATCTCCGCTCACTCCGAGCGCCATACCAAGCAAATTGAAGAAGTGAAGGCAGACCCGAACTTCCCGAAAGACTAGAGCACAGTGGAGCGACCGGCACCTCGCCCGTCCAGTTCGTGGTGGCCGGGTGGGGGCGCCCGGCCCTCCATCGTCTAAGCAATTTGTTATGCCAGCGTGTACTTCCCGCGCTCAATCGTCTTCTGCGCAATTTGCTGGCGCAGCGCGATGGTGTTGAACGGTTCATGCTTGGACAAACGCCGCACAATCGCAAGTTGGGTCCGCAGCATGTCGCCCTCAGCCACGTCGGCGATAACCTTCTTCGCCGCCGCCTCGATTTTCTCCAAAGCCTGTGTCAGATAGGCACGAGTCATGGCAACTGGCAGGGCGGCTGCCGTTTCACCTTTTTGTTCGACCATCTTCTGGGCGCGCAATACCGCCGATTCCATGGCGTAAATCTCGATCGTCATGTCGGCGATTGCGCCCATCACTTCCTGCTGGTCCTGAATGGCCTGCATGTATTTCTGCGTAGCCGCGCCGGAGACAAACAGTCCCAACTTCTTGGCCTGCGCTACCAGCTTGCGTTCTTCCGCCAGCGGACCGTCGATCTCGTCGCCGACAGACGGGCCGCTCAGGACTTCATCCATCAACTTCTTGATCGCGGGCATTAGCGGCAACTGGCCGCTCATCGCGCGCTTCAGGAGGAATCCGGTGATGATCAGGCGGTTGATTTCGTTCGTGCCTTCAAAGATTCGATTGATGCGAGCGTCGCGATAGGCGCGTTCTGCCGGATACTCTTCGACGAAACCGTAGCCGGCATATATCTGAAGCGTCTCGTCGACGACGTAATCGATCATTTCGGATCCCCAGACTTTGAGGATCGAACACTCGACGGCATATTCTTCGATTGCTTTGCGCCGTTCTTTTGCGGCATCGGGGCTCGTGGAGTCAATTTCCGAAAGCAAAGTGTCCATCATGCCAACGGTGCGATAGACCAGCGATTCGCCGACGTAGATCAGTGTGGCCATGTTCGCGATCTTTTCGCGCACCAGTCCGAAATCGCCGATGGTCTTGCCGAACGCCTTGCGCTGCTTGGCGTAGGACACAGCACTCTCAATCGAAACCCGCGCCCCGCCTACGCACATCGCGCCGAGCTTGAAGCGGCCGATGTTCAGGATGTTGAAGGCGATGATGTGTCCTTTGCCAATCTCACCCAGCAGATTTTCGACCGGCACTTTGCAGTCATTCAAGATGATGGGGCAGGTGGAAGATCCACGGATGCCCATCTTGTGTTCTTCGGCGCCGGTGGAAAATCCAGGAAAAGTTCTTTCGACCAGAAACGCGGAGAACTTCTCGCCATCAATTTTCGCGAAGACGGTAAACAGATCGGCGAAGCCTGCGTTGGTGATCCACATCTTTTCGCCATTCAGGATGTAGTGTTTGCCGTCCGAGGAGAGCACGGCGCGGGCGCGACAATTCAGCGCGTCGGAGCCCGACGTCGCTTCCGATAACGCGTACGCACCCACGGTTTCTCCAGCAGCCAGCTTGGGAAGATATTTTTTCTTCTGCTCCTCGGTACCGAAATAAACAATGGGCAGCAGGCCAATGCCGCTATGCGCGCCCCAAGTGGTCGCAAACCCAGCGTACTTCGCGATGTGGTCGGCGATAATGGCGGCGGTGACTTTGTCCATTTCAAGGCCACCGTATGCCTCAGGAATTTCGACTCCGCTGAGGCCCAGGTCGCCGGCCTTCTTCAGCAGATCGCGCGAAACGGAATAATCCTTGTGCTCGATCTTCTCCGCCTGCGGCAGAATCTCGTTGACGGCAAACTCTTCAGTCGTCTGCCCAATCATCTGCTGCTGCTCGGAGAAATCTTCCGGGGTAAAGACCTCGGCAGTCTGACGTTCTTCCAGCAGGAAGCTGCCGCCGAGAATCTTCGTTTTGGGGATTGCGGTGATGGTGGCCATTTCTTAGACCTCCGAATTCAGATCGCTAAATCGGATTGCTCGATGAATACCGCTGATCGGAATAGAACAAGCGATGAACAATTCTAACGCCGGAACTCGCAAACTGGATATCTCTACGTTTGGTGCCGGCCGATGACGGCGACTAAGGAATATCGAAGAGAAATGCGTTGCTGAAGGTGTAATCGCCGAAACGCCTTTCGCATTGCTCATATTGGTCACGCAGCAACCGATAATGGAGGTTTTCGATGTCATTTTGGCCGTGCATCTGCCGCCGCATTGCCGCCAATTGATTCGCCAACGCCGTGCAGCCATTCGACCAATATTGCGTGCCGCAACCAAATCCATTCCAGGCTTGCCCTGATCGGCACGCGGCGGACACCACCCGGCATCCATTGCGCGATCCTCCAGACGGGCAGATAGCGCAGGGTTCTCTAAAGCATGGCACCGTAGGCTTATATCTCACGGTCTGAACCGGCGTTTCTTTCTTGAAAGGATGCCGCAGCGAAGCGAAGAATCCCTTTTCTGGCTTGGAACTGGAGGAAGACGACGGGCGCGACGCCGCACCGGGGCTACTGATATGCGAAACCGAGCCACTAGAAGTGTGGCTGCTCGCCGATAAACTTGAACTGCCGGAGTGGCTGCTGTGCGAGGCACCCGAACCCGCGGAGTGTTGAGCGAAAACAGTTACCGACAAAGAAAGGACGACTAGGAGAACCAGGCCGGAGAGTCGCATAAAGCATCTCCAAAACAGCGAAGGTTGCTAAGGTCACAGGTCAGATTGCAGAGGTTTGAAAACGTTGAGATTGAAACCTCTGCAATCGAACCTCTGACCTCTGCAATTCTTAAACGATGATACTGCAAGATGCAATATTTACGAAAGATTTTCAAAGATCCCGGCCGCCCCCATGCCGCCGCCGACGCACATAGTTACCATGCCATAACGCGCCTTACGCCGCTTCAGCTCGCGAATTACGCTGGCGGTCAGCTTTGCTCCCGTGCATCCCAAAGGATGCCCTAAAGCGATCGCACCGCCATTGGGATTCACGCGCTCAAGATCAAGCCCGGCTTCCTGGACTACAGCCAGCGACTGCGCCGCAAACGCCTCGTTCAACTCGATCACGTCAATGTCCGAGAGCTTCAACCCCGCCAGTTTCAGCGCCTTGGGAATCGCAAACACCGGCCCCAGCCCCATCTCTTCCGGCTTATATCCGGCGGTAGCGAACGCAACATAACGAGCCAGCGGAGTTATCCCCAGCGCCTTGGCCCGCTCCGCCGACATCACCACGGCGGCAGCCGCGCCGTCCGACATCTGTGATGAATTTCCTGCGGTCGTCACGCCCTTGACGTGAAACGCAGCTTTCAGCACGCCGAGAGCTTCCATGGAAGTATCGGCTCGGGGGCCTTCATCCACCTTGAACGAAATCTCGGTTCGTTTGGGCTTCGATCCATTCGGAGTCGTAAAGCTCACTGGCACGGCGACCGTTTCTTCCTCGAATTTTCCCGCCCCAATTGCAGCCAAGGCCTTCTGATGGCTGCGGAGCGAGAATGCATCGCATTGGTCGCGCGTGATACCAAAACGTTCCGCCAGCCGCTCTGCAGTCAGGCCCATCGAAAGATAAGCGTCGGGATAATGATCCACCAGCCAGGGATTCAGTGAAATCTTATTGCCGCCCATCGGAATCATCGTCATCGATTCCGTCCCGCCCGCCACCATCACCTCGGCGCCGCCGCTCATGATGCGCTCAGCGGCCATGGCAATCGCCTGCAATCCGGACGAGCAGAACCGATTGATCGTCACCGCCGAGACTTCAACCGGCAGTCCCGCCCGCAGCGAGGCAATGCGGGCCACGTTCATCCCCTGCTCGGCCTCGGGCATAGCGCAGCCAAGGATTACGTCTTCAATTTCCTTGGGATCGAGTTGAGGGATGCGGTCGAGCGCGCCCTTGATGGCAACGGCGGCCAACTCGTCGGGACGCGTGGCCCGCAAGGTGCCTTTGTAAGCGCGGCCTACGGGGGTGCGGACGGAAGAAACTACTACGACTTCTCGCATAGAACAATTTTACTCCGGAGCGTGTTCGCGAACACGTGCCCTCACAATCGACCTTTGAGAATTTGTTCTATGTCTCGACGTCCATGGAGAATGGAAACGACTTGCAGTGGCCTGGTATCGGGCCGATACACGATCAGGTAGGAGTAAACCGGGAAGAACTTCACATTCTCGTCGGTCAAGCCCTTGCGCTGATGTCCAGCTCCGGGTGTCTGCGCCAGAAACGCTACCTTCTCACGAATGACTGATTCGACCCGATCCGCGACTGCTACGCTGCTCTGCTGCTTCATATAACGCCAGATTTGGACAAGATCGAGAGCAGCTTCGGGCGCAAGAATATAGCGCACGGTCATTCTGTTGCAGGCTTGGCCTTCAGCTTTGCCAAGTGCGCGTCCAACCGGTCCTCAGGAATGCCTTCGCCGCGGTCGAGTTGTTCAATGCCGCGCTTGATCTTGGAGTTGATCGCTTCGCGGTTCTCGCCCAGCCAGCGGTCCTGTTCTTCTTGCGTCTCCAGCAAACGCAGCAACACCTCTTCCACGCTGGCGGCACCGGTCACGTGGAGTTGCTTTTGGATGCGGGCTTGGAGAGCCGCATCGCGGATTTCGATGTTCATTGCTCAGTCCCTCGCGCTGGAAGCACGTTCTTGTCTTCATCGTAGCCGAGACGTTGACAATGTCAAGTCACACTCCCCGATCAAACTGGAGCGGCGCGCTTGTCTTCCAAATAGACTCGACCACCATTACCCCCCAGACAGCTGAGCTTCCGTAACCACAATCCGTGCCGTCTTGCGCGACCGCGGCTTCTTGCGAATGACAATCTCGACGTCGCGGTCCAGAGCATTGAGAAAATGCAGCAGGCGCTCGATGGAAAAACCGTCCAGATGGTAGTTAACCAGGGCGGAAATCTTTGGCTGATTGATGTCTAACACGGTTGCAGCCTCGGTTTGCGACAACCGTCGCGCCTGAATAATCTCCTGAATCGCAATTGCAAGGCGCACCTTTGTCTGCTTGTCGCCGGCGTAGCGAAGCCCGAGGTCGGTAAACACATTACCCGAACTTCGCGTCACGGATTCTTTAGTTCCGTTTGCCATATCGTGCCTCGTAGTCTTCATTAGCTATTCTGAGTCGACGCGAAATCAGGTCCACGTCGCTCTGGGATGTCTTTCTACCCTTGGGCGACTTCTTCTGGAACGCATGCAGTACGTAAATCGCATGTTCGAACTTCACCGTGTAAACGGAACGGTAAGTATCGCCACGGTGGTCCGAGACAATTTCCAGAACGCCCGGTCCTTCGCCCTTCCACGGCTTTCGCTTTCGGATGCTTCCCGCCAAATTGCGCGACACTAAGAGCGGTTCCGATTGCGTCTTTCACGGACTCGGGAAAATCCATAAGATCCTCCTTCGACGAACCTGCCCAAAACAGCGGCCTTTCACCGAGAACTCTTTGTGCTCGGACCATAGCTATTATCCTAGTTCTGGGATGTTGTGTCTAGAGTTTACTTTGCCGTTGAAGCCGAACCCTGCTGTAGCTCCTAGCGGCACGACTGAAGCCGCGCCCTACCGTTTTTGGCTGCCTGTTAGTATTGCCCGCGTGAAAAAAGCGAAGTCCAATTATCGTCGTTCAGCCGCAAAAGGCAACGTCGCTCCAAAACCAGCTTCAACTCCAAAGACAGTGGAGGACTACCTGGCTGCCGTCCCTGAACACGCGCACGGCACTTTGCAGCGGTTGCGCTCCGCGATTCGATCCGCCATGCCGGCGGAGGCCACCGAGACCATCAGCTACGGGATTCCGGCCTTCAAACACAAAGAAACGCTGGTCTGGTTCGCCGCGTTTTCGCAGCATTGTAGTTTGTTTCCGGGTGCGTCCGTGATCAAAGCGTTCCAGGATGAACTCAAGGGGGTTGAGATATCCAAAGGGACAATCAAATTTCCAGTGGACAAGCCCCTACCGTCTGCGCTGGTGAAAAAGATGGTAAAGGCACGGCTCGCTGAGAATGCGCAGAAGAAACAACGATGATCCCAGGTATCAAGTCCTAGATCGTGATGTATTCCGTTATCGCGCTGGGCGCGGGGATGGGATCCCCATTGTCCCGCATACCTTCCAAGTGAAACTCCACCGCCTCGCGGATGAGTTCCTTCACTTCGTCCAACGTTTTGCCCGCTGCGCCAAGACCGGGTAAGTCGGGAGCGTATGCACCCCACCCAGTATCTGATTTTTCGTAGACGATGAGGTATTTCATTTTAGTCCTGCCTGCTTGAGGATATTGTTCAACGTTCCGGGCGGAATGTCCACTGACGGATGGCCAGCAACAGTAACAGTCCCTTGCTTTGCCGGATGATGGAACTGCCGGTGGCTGCCCTTGGTTCGAGCGATACGCCAGCCATCTTGCTCGAGGCGTTTGATAGCGTCGCGAACCTTCATACTGACCCCCTGCCACGCACCACTACCCACTCCCCTTCTTCAACTGCTGCTTCCATCCCAGCACCCGCGCCTTGTTGCCTTCCGCCTCGGCTTCGGGAACCATTCCCTTTTTCTGATACAGGATCGAAAGGCTGGTGTGCGCCAGAATATCGTCGGGATCGATTTCTGAAATTTGCTTCGCGGCCTCAATGGCTTCGTCGTAGCGATTGAGGTCCTGGAGTGCACGGCTTAGTCCGTGGAGCGCGTCGGTAAACTTTGGATCGGCCGTTACGGCTTTCCGGTACTCTTCGACTGCTTGCTCATGGTGACCTTCGAGAACCAGGTCGAGCGCGGCGTAGTAGTGGTGCTCGGCCATTTGACGGCCGCTTTCCGGGTTCGCGAAATCCTTTGATTCCGTGCTCATGGCTGGGCTGGCGTCAGTCTAGCACGATGATTTTTCAGGGCGAGGAGGAGCAAGCCTGTCCAGTCCGCCGCGGTTCTTCGCGTTCTCAGAGCGCGGCCAACGGCCCTAAATCGCTAAGAACAATGACTGAGAGTCGCTTCGCGGGTACTTTCGTTACTCCTTCGCAAACCATACATTGTGTAACTCTTAACTGGGCAACTAGTGAACGAAGCAAGGTTCCGCGACCAGGAGATTCGTCTTTGATTTCGCTGAAGAAATATCTCGACATGAGGGTTGACGAACTCAAGGTAAACGAAACGGCGCCGTCCGATTTACTGGCGGCGCTGGTCGCGTCCTACCGTTCCGCACTCCTTTCGGTCGGTCGTACTGGGACGCGAGCTTTTCCCGCCCTCGGTAGCGACCTGCAACAGAATCTTGAGCTATTGGAGCACCGTCTGGCCAAGGAGCTTTCGCCTCCAATGGTGAAAGAGACGGGCGAGCAAATGACAGACCAGTTGCGGCAATGGGGAGAGCGTGTCGCTGCCCATTCCGAAGCGGAGGCCGCGAAACTGAAGGAGCTTCTCATTCTGCTGGCTCAGACCGCGGCTTCGGTCGGCGGCCGCGACCAGAGCAACACGAAAAATCTTGACCAGTTCATGGCCCGCCTGGGCACGATTGCCAATTTGAATGACCTCACTCAAATGCGCACCTCGCTGGTGCAGCAGGCAACCGAGCTGAAAACCTATGTTGACAAGATGAAGCAGGAAAGCAACAACCTGGTAAGTCAGTTACAAACCAAGGTCTCTGGCTACGAAGAGAAGCTCAAAAAGGCGGAGGAGTTCGCGCGGCAGGATTCACTGACCGGCCTGGCCAACCGCCGTATTATCGAGGAGCGCATCGAATCGAGAATCGTGCTCGGCGCTCCGTTCTGCGTGATTATGGCCGACATGAACCGGCTCAAAAAAGTTAACGACACCCACGGACACCCGGCTGGAGACGAACTGCTGCAACAGTTTTCGAACGAACTGAAGTCGAGCTTTCGCAGCTACGATCTGGTGGGCCGCTGGGGAGGCGACGAATTCGTCATCGTCCTGGATGGCGACACCGCCGTGGCCGAGACTCAAATTGGCCGGCTACAGAAATGGGTTTTCGGTGACTACACGATCCACCCAGCCAAAGGGGCAGCCGCAATCAAGATTAAGGTGGACGCAGCCGTGGGCATGGCAGAATGGCGGTCCGGCGAAACCAAGTTGTCGCTCATCGAGCGGGCCGACGCTGCCATGTATGCGCAGAAGGCGCACAAGAGAAAGTAGCGCGGCTCGCGATCTTTAATCTGTGGCCTTGAATTCCCCGCAATTTAGCTGGCGTTTTCAGGTTTCCACCGCAACACCGGCTTGCGCGCCGCAGCGGTTTCATCCAGACGAGAAATCCGGGTATTGTGCGGAGCGTCGAGCACGTACTGCGGATCCTCTTCCACCTCTTCCGCAATCGACTTCATGGCTTCGATGAAAAGATCGAGTTCCTCTAACGGCTCGCTCTCGGTCGGCTCAATCATCAGCGCTCCCGGAACGATCAGCGGGAAGGCCGTCGTGTAAGGATGGAATCCGTAATCGATCAGGCGTTTCGCCAGATCCATCGTCCTGACACCTTTCTTCGATTGCAGCTTGTCGCTGAAGACCACTTCGTGCATCGACGGCGTGTCGTAGGGAAGATCGAAAGTGCCTTCGAGGCCTTTGCGGATGTAATTCGCATTGAGCACTGCGTCTTCGGTGGTCTGGCGCAGACCGTCGGGACCATTGGCATAGATGTAAGCCAGGGCGCGGATGAACATACCGAAGTTTCCGTAGAAGGCACGCACGCGTCCCACTGATTGCGGACGGTTATATTCGAAGCCCAGTGTGCCATCCGCCTTTGTGATGACGACCGGAGTGGGGAGAAACGGAGCAAGAATTTTCTTGACTGCGACCGGGCCCGATCCTGGACCCCCTCCACCGTGCGGAGTGGAAAACGTCTTGTGCAGGTTCAGGTGCATGACGTCGACGCCGAAATCTCCGGGGCGCGCTTTGCCGACCAGCGCATTCATGTTTGCGCCATCCATGTAGAGCAGGCCGCCTTTTTCGTGCATAAGGTCGGCGATCTTGTGAATCTCCTGCTCAAACACTCCAAGCGTATTTGGATTCGTGACCATCAGCGCGGCAACGTCTTCATTCATCTGCGCCGCCAGAGCGGCGACATCGACCATGCCGCGGTCGTTCGACTTCAAATTTTCTACCGCGTAACCGACCGTGGCCGCTGTCGCCGGATTCGTGCCATGCGCGGAGTCTGGAATCAGAATTTTCTTACGGGCGTTGCCTTTGGATTCGTGATACGCGCGGACCATCAGCAATCCGGTGAGTTCGCCTTGCGCACCGGCGGCGGGTTGCAGGGTGATGGCGTCCATGCCGGTGATTTCCAGGAGGCAGTCGCTGAGGGTCTGCATGATACGCAGAGCGCCTTGCGAAATTTTCTCGGCCTGATACGGATGTCCGTTGGCGAGGCCTTCCACGCGCGCGACGAATTCGTTCACGCGCGGGTTGTACTTCATGGTGCAGGAGCCTAGCGGATACATGCCGAGATCGATGGCGTAATTCCAAGTAGAGAGCCGTGTGAAGTGGCGGATGATTTCGATCTCGCTCACTTCGGGCATATCACCGAGATCTTTGCGCTCCTGCTTGCCGAGCAACTTCGCCGTGTCAACTTCCGGGACATCGAGCGGTGGCAATTTCCATGCGGCTTTGCCGGGGGACGATTTTTCGAAAATCAGACCTTCGTTCTGACTGATGTGGCACGTTGCTTTTCTGGTCATGTGCTTCATAGTTATTTATCGTGTGGTCTAAAGATCTTTTGTCATTCCTGAGGAAGAGCGCCATATGCCGGTTCCGTCGCAAGATGGGCACACGCCGGTCCCCGAGCAATTTCGACACTTCGGATCATCCTCATTGAGGTGCGTGTTCGTGCCCGTTCCGAAGCACTGATTGCACTTTCCGTCTCCACGGCATTCCGAACACCGATTAGAACCTGGCATAGAGTTTTAGCGTCGATCGGATCTGCTCATCGCGTCACCTCTTCGGGCTCGGCATCCTTACTTAGCAACGACCGCTCGCTTTCGGCTACGAGGCCAACGGCCGTATCGATCGTCGAGCGCGTGGTCAATTCCGTACAGCACCAGAGCGCGGCATTTCCAAGCTCGGGATAGAACTTTTTCAGCGGAAGTCCACCAACGATCTTGTGTCCCAGGAGCCGCGAGTTGATGGCATAAGGATCTTCGCTGGTCTGGACCACGAACTCGTTGAATCGTGGCGCGCCCGCAAACAGGACTTTGGCATTCTTGTTGAACTGATCGGCAGCGTACGCAGCTTTTGCCATATTCTGCTTGGCCAATTCACGCAGTCCTACTTTGCCATAGACGGTCATAAAGATATTGACCATGAGCGCGACCAACGCCTGATTGGTGCAAATATTCGAAGTCGCTTTCTCGCGCCGAATATGTTGTTCGCGTGTCGCCAGCGTCAGGACGAACCCGCGTTTGCCGTTCTTGTCCACAGTTTGACCGGCGAGACGACCCGGCATTTGCCGGACAAATTTTTCTTTCGTGGCCAGTACTCCGCAGTACGGACCGCCGAATCCTAACGGCACTCCGAACGATTGCGCTTCCATGGCCACGATGTCGGCTTGGCGCGGCGGTTCAACGATGCCTAACGAGACTGCTTCGGCGATCGAGACAATCAGCAACGCTCCGCGTTTGTGGGCGATCTCGGCGATTGCCTCGACATCTTCGATCGTCCCAAAGAAATTCGGCGACTGGATCAGCACGCACGCCGTGTCATCCCCCACTGCCTTCTCGAGTTCCTTCAGATCGACTTGCCCCGAAGCGGTGAACCCGACCAACTTCTGCGGAATCTCCTGATGCGTGGCGTAAGTATTGATCACTTCGCGATACTCGGGATGCAGGTTACGCGCGATCACCGCCGATTGCCTTCCCGTAACGCGGACCGCCATCATCACGGCCTCGGCTGCTCCGGTCGAGCCGTCATACATCGACGCGTTCGCCAAGTCCATGCCGGTGAGTTCGGCGATCATCGTCTGGAATTCGAAGATGGCTTGCAGCGTGCCCTGCGCAAACTCCGCCTGGTAAGGCGTATAGGACGTGAGGAATTCGCCGCGCTGCACCAGCGCGTCAATGACGACAGGGCGGTAGTGGAAGTAGGCTCCAGCTCCGAGAAAGCTGGTGTAGCCTTCACCGTTTTCTTTGCCGCGCTGTTTGAACCAGTCAACGATTTCGGATTCCGCCATCTGGCGGGGTATGGCCAGGTCACGCGCCAAGCGATATTCAGCCGGGATCGGCGAGAACAGATCGTCAATGGAGCGGATACCAATCGCCTTCTGCATGGCAGCGCGATCGGCGGGAGATTTAGGTAAGTAGCGCATAGGAACTTTCTTTAGATGTCGGTACGCTTAGAAACGATTGAAGAGGTCAGAGGTCAGATTGCAGAGGTGAAAAGCTTGGCCGTGATCGATGCCCGAGGGTTTAACCTCTGCAATCTGACCTCTGACCTCTGCAATTCTCTTCAGCCTCCCGCTTCTTCGCTCACGAACTTTTCGTAGTCTGCCGCGGAAAGCAGCGCATTCAGTTCTGCCGGATCTTTTAGCTTAATCTTCACCATCCAGGCGGCGTGCGCGTCCTTATTCACTAACTCGGGAGCGGTAGCCAGTTCCTCGTTCGCGGCGGTGACGGTGCCTGAAACCGGGGCGAACAAGTCGGACACGGCCTTTACCGATTCGACGGTGCCAAATGTCTTTCCCGAGGCGATCTCCGTGCCAACTTTGGGCAACTCCACGAATACGATGTCGCCGAGGGAATCCTGGGCGTGCGTGGTGATGCCGATCGTGCCATCGGCGGTGATCCACTCGTGTTCTTTTGTGTACTTGCGGTCGGTTGGGTAAGGCATTCGGCTGTTGGCTCCTGGCTTTTAGCTTTTAGCTCGTAACTCGTGATGATTCCAGGGGTTCAAGCTTTCCCCTGTGTTCCTCTGTGCCCTCTGTGGTTAAGCTCTCTTCGGACGCCTATAGAACGGCGTCGGGACAATCTGTGCTTTAACTCCCTGTCCGCGAATTTCTATTTTTACGGTCGTCCCAACCGCCGATTGCGCGGGAGGAACGTAGGCCATCGCGATATTCTTTTTCAGGAAGGGCGCTGGAGATCCGCTGGTGACGTAACCGATCTCGCTTCCGGCTTCATCCAGAACTTTGTATCCGTCACGTGCGATTCCTCGATCCACCATCTCCAGACCGACCAGCGTTTTCTTCAATCCCTCGGCTTTCGCCTTCGCTAACGCGGCGCGACCGATGAAGTCCGGCTTCTCCATCTTGCAGAAACGATCGAGGCCCGCTTCCCACACATTGATGGTGTCGGAGATTTCGTGTCCGTAGAGTGACAGATTGCCTTCCAGACGCAGCGTGTTGCGTGCACCCAGACCACAGGGGACGATGCCGAATTCTTTGCCAGCTTCCAGAATCTCGTACCAGACGCGGGCGCTGGTAGCTTCGTCCGATGGAATGTAAATCTCGAATCCGTCTTCAGCGGTGTAGCCGGTGCGGCCCATCAAAATATTTTTGAGTCCGCATACCTTACCGCGGGTCACCCAGTAGAACTTCACCGCGCTCAGGTCGGCATTGGTCAACTTCTGCAGGACGTCAACACCCTTCGGTCCCTGAATCGCAATCTGGGTGAAGTCGTCGGAGAGATGCTCGACTTTGCAGTCAAACTGGCGCGTGTTGTCCCGCACCCAGTTGAAATCCTTCTCGCGCGTGCCCGCGTTGATCACCAGCAGATACTCGTCTTCGCCCAGTCGGTGCACAATCACATCGTCAACAAAAGTCCCTTGCGGATAAAGCAACGCCGAATACTGCGCCTGCCCAATTGCCAGCCGCGACGCGTCATTCATCGAGAGATGCTGCACCGCGGCCAGAGCTTCGCGTCCGGCCAACCGGATGTCTCCCATGTGGCTGACATCAAAAATGCCGACGCCGGTACGCACGGCCATGTGCTCGTTGACAATGCCGCAACCGATCGACGCCGGATATTCAACCGGCATGTCCCAGCCGTTGAAGTCCACCATCTTCGCGCCCATCTGCCGATGGACAGCGTTCAGGGCTGTTTTACGAACGATAGGCTGCGTGGCTTCGGCTGCGGACAAAAAAACCTCGGTCAGATATAAGTGCCGGCGCTAAAAAACTATCTATTCAGACTGTGTTCGGGCAGTGGCTGGGCCGCCTCGATGTGGAACTCACTAAGTTAACATCCGGGCGGGAATGGCGGCAAATTGCAGCTGCCGGTTGCGGTTTTGGAAATTACTGCGATCGTTAGCAGACTTGCCCGGAGTGGGAAGCAGTACCGGCGCTCGAGTGACTTCCGTTACGTTCCTTCGAAGTGTCAGGCGACTTAAACTTTGTCTATGTCTTCCGCTTCAAAACCGGCACTAGCCAAAATCGTATGCGCGCAATGCGAAATGCAGGAATCGCGCTGCTCCTGCGAAAAATATTGCGTGTTGTGCCAGTCGCAACTTGAAGCACGCCTCTGCACGGATGGTCTGATTTACTGCGAGCCCTGCCGAACGGCCTGCGATTACAAACTGGCAAACTGAAAACGGATGATTCCTCACGGTTTCCTTCGCTCATGATTTTCGGGCGGTGAGTCCCAGATTTTTGGCCAGTTGAAGACCGCCCCCAGAAGCGCCACCCCCCCCAAGTATGGCCGCAACCGGACCAAAGACCAGCCCGCCGAACCAATTTCGATAGGAAAAGTTGTATCCAGCGCGGGAGTAGAAAAGACCAAAAGTAAGGGCTATCAAACCGACAATCCCACATCCAATCCGTTTCAGCCTGGTTAAGCTCGGTCCTCTAAACATGGATTCTCAAATCACCACGGCTTCTTTGTACTCCCCAAACACCTTCCGCATGGCGTCGGAAATTTCGCCGACGGTAGCATTGGCTTCAACTGCGGTTAGTATCCGAGGCATCAGATTTTCGCCAGAACGTGCCGCATCTTCCACAGCGCGAATTGCGGATTGCCAGGTATCGGCGTCACGCCGGGCGCGCAGAGCTCGCAGGCGTTCAACCTGTTTCGGTTCCAGCGCCGGATCAATGCGCTGAATAGGCACGGCCTTCTCATCTTCGCCTTGCATCTGAAAGCGGTTCACACCAACTACCACTGCTTCCTGACGGTCCACGGCTTGCTGATATTCGTAGGCAGCGTTCTGGATTTCCTGCTGCACGTATCCCCGTTCGATGGCTTTGAGCATGCCGCCCATGGCTTCGATTTTTTCCAGATAATCCAGGGCTCGCTTCTCGATTTCGTTGGTCAGCGATTCGATGTAATACGATCCCGCCAGCGGATCGACCGTCTGCGGCGCACCGGATTCGAACGCAATTACCTGTTGTGTGCGTAACGCGATTCTGGCTGACGCCTCGGTCGGCAGGGCCAGCGCTTCATCGTAGGAGTTGGTGTGCAGAGATTGCGTTCCGCCTAAAACAGCAGCCATGGCCTGAATCGCTGTCCGCACAATGTTGTTTTCCGGTTGCTGCGCGGTCAGCGTGGAACCGGCAGTCTGGGCGTGGAAACGTAGCATCCACGACTTTGGACTCCTTGCCTTGAAACGCCCGCGCATGATCTTCGCCCACATACGTCTGGCGGCGCGGAACTTCGCGACCTCCTCCAGAAAATTGTTGTGTGCGTTAAAGAAGAAGGAGAGTCGTGGCGCGAATTGGTCGACATCGAGGCCCGCCTTTATTGCCGCCTCGACGTACGCGATGCCGTTGCCAAGTGTGAAGGCAACTTCCTGCACGGCGGTCGATCCGGCCTCGCGCATGTGGTAGCCGGAGATCGAAATCGTGTTCCACTCCGGCACGTTTTCATTGGCCCAGGCAAACACGTCGGTGATGATGCGCATCGCCTGTTGCGGCGGATAGATATACGTTCCGCGCGCGATGTACTCCTTGAGCACGTCGTTTTGCACGGTGCCAGAAAGCTTGCGGACGTCTTCAGTTTTTCCCTGCCGCCTCGCAACGGCGACATATAGAGCCAGCAAAATCGACGCCGTCGCGTTGATGGTCATCGAGGTTGAAATCGCGGTCAGATCAATGCCGTCGAACAGGCGCTGCATGTCTTCGATCGAATCGATCGCCACGCCAACTTTGCCGACTTCTCCCATGGCGAGCGCGTTATCCGAATCGAGGCCAATCTGCGTTGGCAGATCGAACGCTACGGAAAGTCCCGTAGTGCCGTTTGCGAGCAGATACTTGTAACGCTTGTTCGACTCCTCGGCATCGCCCATGCCGGCGTATTGGCGCATGGTCCAGAGGCGTCCGCGGTACATGGTGGCCTGGACGCCGCGGGTGTAGGGAAATTCGCCGGGATAGCCCACCTCGCGGTCGTAGTCCCAGGTGGCTAGATCTTCAGGTGTGTAGAGAGCACTAACGGGAATGTGTGCAGGCGTCTCCTTTTCGGAAACATCAGAGCGTTTGTCAGGACTCACGGCTTCTGCGGCCAGACCCGCAGGTAATCCACCAGCATCTTGGCCGGGAAATGATCGGTGTTGTCAGGTGGCGCGATCCAACCGCCCACAGCCAAATTCAGGATGATGTACATCGGCTTGTGCGGGATCGCGCTAACATTGGTGAAATTCTTGATCGCCTTGCCATCGAAGTACCAGGTCACGTGGTCAGCCTGCCAATCGACGCCATAGGTATGGAATCCGGATGAGAGATCTAGTCCCGTGTTGTAAGCTCGCTGGCTTTGCGGATGCCGTCCGTGATGATCGACTCCCCAATGAATGGTGACGTAGTCGATCGTCGGCGTATTGCCGAGCCACTCCGGAGCATCGATCTCGGGCGGCCAGCTACCATCCGCCGGAAGCAACCAGAACGCCGGCCACATTCCCTTGCCTGCGGGATATTTCGCGCTCATTTCCATGTAGCCGTACTGAAACGCAAAGCTGGCTGGCGAGGTTGGAGACCCACCGGTTGTTATCAGTCCCGACGTGTAAGCGTGACCGCGGTTATTCTTCTTCGCGGTTAGGTTCAATTCGCCGCTGGAAACAGACACGTTGTATTTCAAAAACCATTCGAGATCGTAAGGGGGACCGTAGGATCCACCTTGTGTCTCATCGCACCAGTTGTAACAGCGATACCACTTCGTGAGATCGAGTTGGGTGCCGTTAAATTCGTCGTCAAAAATCAACTGATCGGCGGCCGGAATATTTCGGAGCGAACTCGGGTGCGGCTGCGCGAGCGCTACGATCGTCAACATCAGGCCGGCGATAGCTGCAAGTACAGACTTCATCGGGTTCTCAATCGCATGCTAACGGGAGAATCTTACTCCCGCGCATGATCTAGTTACGCTGCTTGGGCGCTCGCTTGTTCACGCGCCAGAACGAACTCAGTCCGAACCAGGCGAACGAAACCGTGAAGCATACAGCCAATACCAGGCGCCCCGGTCCAGTGGCGTGGCCGGACTGATACTTGCTGTACTCTCGCATGCCGGCCAGCACTCCGATTCCTGCAATTGCCAGAAACGTGAATCCGGTAACTTCCAGCCAGAGTTGGTGCAGCACGCGTCCGAAGGAATTGGCCGTTGCGCGGACACCGGCCAGCATGGCCCTGCCCGTCCGGCTTTGCTCGATGAGCTTGATGGCGCTGCGGAAAATCAGCCCGATTTTTCTCATCGCCTGGCCATCCATCATCATTCGATTTTAGCAGCGGCGGGAGGTACGCCGGGGTTACAATAAAGGTGGGCGGCATAGCAGCTCGCTGTCGTGTCCCCCATCAGCGGCGTCCGATTCGAGGGGGATTCGTGGATCAGCAACTGAAGCAACTCATGAAAGAACTTGGGGAAGCAATCAACGAATCGCTCTCCGATTCGGAGTCGATTGCCGAAGTGGTCGCCCGTATCAAAGAAGGCGGCTACGACATTTTCCTGGTTCTCGAAGCCACCATCGGCGTCAGCAAGCAAGGCGAGCACACCACGGATAAAACTTCGCTGGTGTCCACACTGAGCACCAATGCTGAACTCAAGATCAGCGATCAGGACCTGAAGTTTCTCAAGTCGTTGCGCATTAAGATTGAGGACGACGAAGAGGAAGAGTAGCCGGGTTATCAGGTTCTCATCGCTAAGGTGATGACCCGATATGAACCTCATCGGTTACGTGTTCATGCTCTGGTGTCAAAATCCTCTGATCGCGTGATTCGGTTGGCACAGAACGATTTAGGGCTGCGTTCCAAGTAGAATCTGCCGATTTCCCACAGAATTTTCCTCTTCCCAAATAGGAAAAACCTTGCAGGTACATTCTAGCGATCTGTTAAAATGAAATTTCCCCCTAGTAAGTAGCCGTTTAGCAGCATCTTAAGGGTGAAGTGCCTCTGCCGAGAAATGGCCTTTGGCGTGCATTTCACCGGAGGGAAGTGTCTTTTTTGGGCTCATTTCCTGCGGCCTTTGACGTGCTGGATATGGGACTGACCACTTCTTTTTTGAGGGAATGCTAAGAGATGGCTACATAGAGGTGCCGGATATGAATTCCCAGGCTTCGCAGTTGACCCTAGGCCTTCTTCCCGAGTCTCGCATGCATTGGGGAAGGTTTGTACTCAGTTATGGTGTGCAGTCGTTGATTGTGGCGTTTTTCGTAGTTGCGGCTATCGTGTACCCCGATGTTCTCGATGTCCCTGTACATGACTACCACTTCGTGAGCCTGGTCAATACTCCGCCTCCAGTCCCACAGACTCCCGCACCGGTCAAGACCTTTCCCGCGCCTGTAGCCAAGATCACAGAACCGGTGACGCCACGGCCTGAGGCCATGCGCGTTCCGGCGGAGTTAGTGCAACCGAAGAAGCCAGTCGTTCAAGAAGAACCACCGAAAGTAACTCTGGCTGCCACCAAGGAACTTATACCGGACATGAAGCCTCTGATTCCCCGGCCGCCGGTTAAGACAAATGTGTTCTCCACCGGCAGTTCGGCTACGCCGACCATGGCGGCCGCGCCGGCGAAAGTACAGACAGGTGGTTTCGGCGATCCGAATGGTGTGCCCGCAGCCGATACTCACGGCCGTCCGATTACGATTGCGCAGTCGGGCTCATTCGATATGCCGAACGGTCCCGGTTCGGGCAACGGCACGGGCGGAGCCCACGGCGCAAAAGGTGTGGTCGCGAGCACTGGTTTTGGCAGCGGCATCGCTACCGGCAACGGTACGGGCGTGTCCACCTCGCGCGCTCCGGTTCGCCAGGGCGGCTTCGGAGACGCCGATGTAGTTGCCACAGCCCAGCCCAAAAAGGCCGCCGCAGTCGTGTCGAAAACGTTACCCGCCGAGATCACTTTCAAGCCTCGACCGGTTTACACTGATGAAGGGCGACAGCTTAAGATTGAAGGCGAGGTCCTGGTTGATGTTGTCTTTTCAGCGAACGGGCAAATTCACATCGTGAAGGTAGTGCACGGCCTTGGTCATGGATTGGATGAATCCGCGGTTCGCGCGGCGGAGAAAATTCAATTCAAGCCCGCGCTGAAAGATGGACAGCCCGCGGATTTTGAGGCGGTGCTGCATATCGTGTTCCAGCTCGCATCTTAATTAATTCAGTAGTAGCCGCTTAAGTTATGGCTACGTAGGTTCACGGGGCATTTGCAGCAGGGGCCATTTGCATTAGAGTTACTAGCAGTGTAGGTGAAATGAAAACAACTAAAATGTTGCGCTCCCTCTTTGCACAGCTCACGCTCTCTCTGGTCTGCTGCGCCGCCTTTCTGGTAGCCCAAACTTCTTCAACTCAGGCTTCACCGAGTGAGACTTTGCCAGCCCAAGCTGCCTCGACCCAAGCTGCGCCAGCCCAAGCTTCGCCAGCGCCGACTTCGCCAAGCCAAGCCCCGCCGACGCAGGCTCCGCCGGAGCCCCAGCTCTCCAGTCGCGACGCTGCCTCGCAGCAGGCCGTCGCGGCCGCTAGCAGCTTCGAGCAGGTTGTAGATCGAGCGATTGAGCGTGAACATCTTTTCATGGCGCAGATGAAGCAACTTCATCCGCTGGTGGAAACCTATCTCCAGAACCTGAAGGCAGACAAGGATATAGGCGCTCCCGTCCCCACCAGCGACGTTTACTTTCTTGGCCGTTTGGATATGAGCGAAGGCACCGACGACCGCGCTTTTATTTCGCCCACTACCGCTGGTCTCGGCAAACGAATGGTTGCGAAGCTGAGCAACGTGTATTCCATGAAATTTCTGCCGCTGGGCTTTGCCCAGATGGTGATCCTCGATCAGGATTTTCAGCGCAAGTACTATGACTTTACTTTCGTTCGCCGCGAGTTTCTCGGCGAAGTACGTTGCATTGTGATGGATGTCGCTCCCAAGAAAGACGCAGGCAAGGGCCGGTTCCTCGGACGCATCTGGATCGAAGATCAGGATTACAACATCGTTCGTTTCAACGGCACCTACTATCCGCATCCTCGAGCCAGTTATTACCTGCACTTCGACAGTTGGCGGCAGAACATGCGCCCCGGTGTCTGGTTGCCTTCGTTGATTTATTCGGAAGAATCAGATCTGAAGTATCGCCTGGGGCAGACGCTCGATTACAAGGCACAGACACGGCTCTGGGGTTACAACCTCAAAGATCTTCGCCGGAACTCCGAGTTCACCGAAATTACGGTGGACGCGCCACAATCCGTTCAGGACCAGAGTCAGAAGGCCCAGGACGCTTCGCCAATCGAGGCGCAGCGCGCCTGGGAACGCCAGGCGGAAATCAACGTGATTGACCGCCTGCAACAGATCGGGCTGGTTGCGCCGGAAGGCGAAATCGACAAAGTGCTGATGACCGTGGTCAACAACGTGATGGTCACCAACAACCTCGATATTCAACCCGAAGTGCACTGCCGCGTGTTGATGACCACCCCGCTTGAGTCCTTCACCATTGGACACACCATCGTCGTCAGCCGGGGCATGATCGACGTCCTACCCGATGAAGCGGCGCTGGCTATGATTCTGACTCACGAACTCGCGCATATCGTGCTCGGCCATCACCTCGATACCAAGCTCGCTTTTAACGACCGCATGTTTTTCCCCGACGAACGCACATTCGAGCGCATGGATTTCGCTCGCGATCACACTGAGGAAGAAGCCGCCGACAAGAAAGCGATCGAATTGCTCACCAACTCGCCGTACAAGGACAAGCTCAGCAATGCCGGCCTTTTTCTAAAAGCAGTCCAGGCGCGGGCTCCGCAACTGAAAAACCTGATCCGGGCGCACCTCGGCGACAGCCTGCTCAACGGCGATGCGACAAAAATGTCGGCGCTAATGACCGCTTCGCCGCAATTCGATCCCAAGAAACCCGACCAGGTCGCGGCGCTGCCTCTCGGCGGACGAGTGAAAATCGATCCGTGGAACAACCAGTTGGAACTGGTCAAGACCAAGCCGGTCTCGATTACTACCGCAGCTGAGAAGATGCCGTTTGAAGTCACGCCTTTCTTCCCGTTCCTAACCCGAATCGGCACAGCCGCGCCTGACAAAGCGGCACCCGTGCAGGAGAAAACAGCGTCAGCTCCAACGGGACAATAGGAGAAGAAGGCAGGTTTCTAGGTTCAAGGTTTCAAAACCAGAAAATTGAGTAACCGCGCTCTAGCGGAAATACTCCGAGGCCTTGCCTGACGCCTGCAATTTTGAAATCCAATATTTTTGGGAATGGGACGAGCTCGAAAAAATCAGGGAAGCCCCCCTGCCAAACGCAGCGGGGCTCGGGGCGCGCGGATTTTATTGGACGCTGCTTGCGACTTGGGAAAACACGTTGTTGGCGTTGCCACCGATCAGCCGGACCGTGCCAATCACAATCACCAGGATAACGGCTAGCATCACCGCGTACTCAGCGACGTCTTGACCACTCTCGTCGGCCCAAAGTTGACGAATAGTTTCAATCACTTGTTTGCCCCCAATCGACGACACGTCCTCGCTACGCTTATTCTTCGGACAAGTAGTTCGCCGTCGTGTAATTGTAACAATACCGTGAATGAACTAATCCACCCAATAGCACACGGGTGACCTCCAATAGCACTAAAGTGTTAGGGTTAAGGGATTTACCTTAGAGTCGGGTTCGACTGGCGCCTTTTACAAAAAGCAAGCTGGCGATTATGGCGAACCAGTAGACGGTGTGACGGCGGGTGATATGACGACTTTGATTTGCACTCAAACTCATCAAAATGAATACTGACAAAAATGAAGACTGACGCCAGAGCGGAGACTGCCGTCGCCCTCCAACCTGTGGCCTCGCCCTGGCACACCGCCATGGTGCTCGCCGTGATTGCGGTTTTGGCGTTCCGCGGATGGCTTCAGGCCCAGCACCTGCGGAAGATGGCAAACCCCGATCACGTCCATCTGTATAACCGCACCATTTTGTTTGAATCGCTGACGCTCGCTCTAGTGCTCGCGGGTGTGTGGCTGCATGGTTCATCGCTCTTCACCGTTATGGGCGACCGGTGGCGTTCCGTGGGTCAATTCCTCCGCGATGTGGCCATCGCGCTAATTTTTCTGTTTGTCACAATTGCGTTCACTTCAGTGGCAGGCTCTCACAGCAGCGCGGGTGATCAGGCAACCCAATTTCTGCTTCCTCAGGGACGTACTGAGATCGCCCTCTGGATTCTCCTCTCAATCACCGCTGGCATCTGCGAGGAGGCTGTTTATCGCGGTTACTTGCAGAAGCAGTTCATTGCGTTGACCAGGAGTGTGCCCGCTGGCATCATTCTCTCCGCGCTGGCATTCGGCCTGGCTCACTCCTATCAGGGCGTCGCAAAGGCGTCGATGATCGGCGTCATGGGAGCGATGGCCGGAGTCCTTGCGTACTGGTGTCGTACCGTACGTCCCGGAATGATCGCGCACGCGGTGCAAGATGTACTTGGGGTTTTCATCCGCCACTAGCCAACGGCTTCGCAAATGAATCGTTGTTGAAGTATCGCCATTTCACTCATCGACCTTGACCCGGCAGGCTGTGGCGAAGTTGGCACTATCGCCTGTGGAGGACAGTTATCATGAAATCTCGGGATGCGAGTCATAGACATAATCGGATCGGCGAAGTCATACCTGAAGCGGACGAGCCTACGCGTGTTCCCCATGCGATGGCGGCGAATACGGAAAGGCGGGTCGATTTCAATGATTCTGCTCTTTCGCGAGCCGCGCACGTTGTTTGAAGACGATATCCGACTCGCAGCCGAACGGGCGTGGGGACTCTCATTCACGGGAGCCGAAGGGTCCACTCGTCGCGTCATCGAGTCAGAGGGCACAATTTTCTTACAAGCTGGGACGCACCGTCTTAGCTTCGTCAATCAGTCCAAGCCGAATGAAGACAGACCAGAGGAAGACTTGACCTGGCTTTCGTCGCTAAGCCAAAAAAAAGTCTGGTCGGAACATACGGCATGTTGTTGGGTCAATTATCAAACAACGGGGGACCGACGTAGAGCTAGCGCTCTGCGTTCTATCCAAAGTCGTCGCGCAAATATTGGATGAAAATTGCATTGGAGTGTTCATCCCGTACATGTTTAGCCTAATACCAGCCGAGGAGGCTTCGGTGGATTTTCTGAGAGTAGGAGAATATCGGTTCTCGGGCCTCATCCCTGACGCATAGCTCCGGGGAGAGTCCAGCTTTAAGGGGTTGGCGACCACAGCACCAACCACCAATCGTGACGGGGCATTGCTGCTGTCCGTTACACAATCGTCCACTTACACAATGGTCTTCAGCGGCAATCCTTGATTCACCGCGAAAAGCGCCAACTCCAAACGGGTGGAAACCCCCAGTTTGTCGAAGATATTGCTGAGGTGGTGTTTCACCGTATCCTCGCTGATTTTGAAATACTCCGCGATTTCTCGATTGGCATAGCCCGCGACCACTGCCGAAACGATTTCCAGTTCCCGCGGCGTCAGGCCGAATTTCTTCTGTTTTGATTCTTCGTTGGTGCTCTGCATCAGGTTCCGCAGGTATTGCACGAGATTCGAAACACTGTCGCGGCCCACCCAGTATTCCCCGGCCATCACGGCATGAATGGCCTTTAGCAGCAACTGTGTGGCGGAATCCTTGAGCACCACGCCGCGTGCTCCCAACTGCAACGCCTCGACTACCTGCTTTTTTTCCACTGCCGCCGTGAGCAGGATGATGCGCACCGGTCCGGCGGCGCCGGCGCTTGTGTTGAGGTCGCGCAGTGCATCGAGGCCGGTGTGGTGCGGCATCGCCAGGTCGAGCAGCAGGACATCCGGCTTGATCTCGGTCGCCAGTTTCACTGCTTCATTGCCGTCGCTGCCTTCGCCGACTACTTTCATGTCTCCTTCGGATTCGAGCAGGCGGCGCAAACCATCGCGGAAAATTGGATGATCGTCGGCAATCACAATGCGTATGGGACGAGCGCGTTTGTCCATGGGTGCCTTATCGCCGCTTGCTTTGTCGCCGGATGCCTTATCGGTCGTCTTATCCATGATTGTCACTGACCCGTCCTTAAGTTTGCGTTATCCAGTTGCGTTATGCCTGATTCGTCTTTCGCGCTGGCGGAATTCGCACTTCCAGCCGCGCCCCATGTCCCGGAGTCGATTCTATCGCGAGTTCGCCCGCCAGCAAGCGTACACGCTCCCGGATCACGGCCGGCCCTTTGCCATTGGTCTCAAGTTCCGCGTTTGACATCCTTCCGGCGAACGAAAATCCCTTGCCATCGTCTTCCACCGTCAATTGGAGATTGCCCGTCCGCGTCGCCAAGCGTACCAGAACGTGGTGCGCTCCACTGTGCTTGCGGACGTTCACCAGACTTTCCTGCACAATACGCGCCAGTTCCCGGCAAGCTTTCTGAGACAAATCGATTTTCTCCAGTTCGCAGACGAACTCGGCAGCAATTCCAGTCTCACGCCGGAAACGCTCGACCGTGTCGGAAATAAATCCCAGCAAGCGATCCGCATCCAACTCGAACGACTTCATGGCCTGCATCAGTTCGCGCAGTTTTAGAACCTCTTCGCGCAGCAGGCTCTGGATGCGCCCCAGTTCCGAATTTACAACCGGTGATTGGGTTCCGGACTGACGCCGCAGCACATCCAATTGCATTTCAACCGCGATCAGCGACTGGATTGCCCCATCATGAAGTTCGCGCGCGAATTTTGCCCTCTCCACCGCGCCGGCACGCTCCCGCAGCCGCCGCATCAGGTATACGTTGTAAATTGCCGGACCCACCTGCTGCGCGAACTCCTGAAGAAAACGCAATTCTTCTTCCGGATCTCCCATCATTTTCGGATCGAATACAAAGACCCGGCCCGACCACTCGCTGCCTAACAGTAATCCCACCGAAACCATGGCGTTAAATTTTTCCACTCCGGCCAGGGCGTCCAGGAATCCCGAGCCGGCATCCCGCAGACGGGTGCCGTCGCGATCCAGCAAGACTGTGTGAAAGCCGCTCGAGTTGCGCGATGCGCATATCGCGTCCGCCGGCGATTCGAACAAATAGGCCTTCTCATTGTCAGGCAGAGCTTCGCGCCAACGCAGAGCTTCAGCGCCCTCGGGACCGCGCTTCACCTCGGCCAGAAACACACGATAACTGCTCGCTTCCTGCGACGCGCCCAGCACACGGGAAGCGCCGTAGATGCTCATCACTTCTCCGAGAATCTGCTGCATGGTCCCGGTCAATCCCGCTTCGACCCGTGTGGAACTAAGCACGCGCGTAATCACGGCGCGCTCGGCACGCACCTTTTTCTGGTTCTCCGACATGTAACCAAGTAGGAATCCGAGCACGATCAGATACACCGAACTCATGACCAGTTGCTGCGGATCCAGTTCACGGACTCCAAGCCGCGGCTGATGCAACGCTCGCAGCCACTGATCTGCGACCGTCTCCAGTCCGGCCCGGACCACAAAAGCTTCCAACCACAAAAGCGCCACCGCGGTGAGCGCCGTGCCCACCGTCTCCCACAAGCCCCAGCGATAGGCGGCCGCAGCCATTACAAATACGAAGAACAAGAAAAACGACCCTTGCTGCGCGGTTGCAAACATTGAGATCAGCACCGGCCACAGGATGTCCGCCGCATGCACCACCAAGCGAAACGCGGTCGTTGACTGGGGACGGAAACGCACCAGTAACATGACCACGACTGCATTTACCAGATATCCGGTTAAAAGCCAGTAGAGCCAGCGCGAATAGGCAAATCCGCGCACCGGTTCCATCCAGAGAGTCAGCTCCGCCACAATGGTGAGCGCGACCCGAGCCGTCGCCAGCCAACGTTCAGTGCGCCGGATTTCGCCCGCAGTAAGCGGCGCCCGGAAGCGCCATAAATCGCGGTATCGAAGGATCATCCAGGACAAGAGAGTCTCGTCGCTCTGCGATTAGGTGTACAACCACTAAAGTAGGACGCCTAATTCTAAAGGCAATCTCTGCCAAACTCCATGACCTTGTGACTTCTGTTCCGACCGGCGGCTCGCAATCAAAACCCACCACAGAGACACGGAGTCACAGAGAAAACCTGCAAATCTATAAAGCCCAGGGCCCATACTTTTTCCTTGAACTCCTCTGTGACTCCGTGTCTCCGTGGTGGGTGTAGTTTGAGATGAGCAATTCTCATTACCTAACCCTGCGTTATTCAAGGCCAATTCCCAGTTCCGTTTCCGAATTGAGGACGTTACCGTAGTAAGCCTTTCACGTCCACAATGCCCTCTAAAATGGAGCTGGGGAGGTTTGCCTTGACCGCACTCACCAAACTCTGGGTATCCCTGTTGGTTGCGCTGGTTCTTGCCCAGATGTCGGCTTCGTTGTTGATGCCGAGGGGCGATGCTCTCACAATCACCAGCGACCTCATCCAGGGCGCGCTCATGCTGGTTGCCACGGCTGCCTTCGTCCTCAATATCTCGCCCTCGAAATGCGCGACTTTCCCCATCCGTCTGTTTTGGATTCTGATGAGCTCGGGGATGATCTTTTGGCTAACCTACCAAGGGATGTGGAACTACTTCGAGGTGCTAAAGCGTCAGGATGTTCCCGAACCTTTCCTGGGCGACGTTGTTCTATTTCTGCATTTGGTGCCGATGATCGCTGCGCTTGCAGTACTTCCTCATCTGCGGGAGGACGAGCGCGATGAACGCGTACGCATGCTCGATTTCGCCCTGCTGCTTATCTGGTGGGTCTTTATTTATGTATATGCGGTAATTCCATGGCAAACGGTTCAAGTCGACGAAGCAGCCTACAGCGCGAATTTCAATTTCGCGTATCTGACGGAAAAGCTGGTGCTCCTGGGCGCGCTGGCGGTGCTTGCCTACACCGCGCACGGCGGGTGGCGCACACTATACGGACAATTGCTCGGCGCCAGCGCGCTTTACGCTTCCAGCTCCTATGTGGCCAACTATGCCATCGGTCACAAGCTTTACTACAGCGGCAGCATCTACGATATCCCGCTCACGTTTGCGACTGCATGGATGGCCGCCGTTCCGCTGCTAGCTCAGCGCCTTGATCTTTCCGACTCCAAGCCTTCGCGGCCCTTGCTCGGAGTGTGGATCACGCGCCTGAGCATGTTCGCTTTGTTCAGCCTGCTCTGGGCGGCATTGCAATCAGCGCTGGATTCCAAGGTGCCGCCTCCGGTCAAAGCCTTCCGCGTAACAGTGAGCCTTTTGGCCATGGTGGTGATGGGCATCGTGGTTTTCTGGCGTCAGCGACTGCTCCGAGACGAACTTTCCCAACTACTGGAAAGATCCCGGCGCTCGTTTGACGACCTTAAAGCCTTGCAGGATCAACTTATCCAATCGGAGAAACTGGCCTCGCTGGGGCGATTGGTCGGCGGCGCCGCGCACGAAATCAACAACCCGCTCACTGCGATGCTCGGATACTCTGATTTGCTCAGCGCATCCAATCTGCCACCCGACGAACAAATTCAGGCCGGGCAAATTGGCGAACAGGTCCGGCACACGAACACGCTGGTGGCGAGCCTGCTCACCTTCGCCCGTCAGGCGCCGGCACGGTTGGTGGCCGTCGACATCAATTCCGTGTTGCAGACTGCCGCCCGCCTGCTCACTCCCCAACTGGAGGCAGAAGGCTGCGTCATCCGCCTCGATCTGGCGAATTCGCTTCCGACTGTTCTCGCCGACTCTAACCAGATCCTCCGCGTGTGCATGCACCTTACCGGGCAAGTCAGCGACCATCTCAATCGCGAAACGCACTCCGCCCTGCAGGTCCGCACACACAGTCAAGGCAACTTTGTGCTGGTAGACTTCGCGGCTGACGATTCGCGCGATCGTTCTCCTCGGGAACTCTCGCGCGCCGTGCCGGTCACCGGCGAAGCCGGGAGCAAGCCGCCAACCCTTTCGCTGAGCGCCTGTTGCCGCATCGTCGAAGAACATGGCGGCCATTTATTGGAGCCCTCAACCCCGGGCATCCCGGCGTTCCGGATGGAACTCCGGATCGCGACAAGTTCTACCGGACGATCCCCTTTTCAAGGAGCGAATCGGGTTGCGGCACGCAGCGGTTCGTAGGGTTGAAGCGAGGTTTCAGAGTTTCACGGTTGCCAAGATTCAAGGTCTTAAAGTTCTCTTCAACTGTCCGCAAGCTGCAAAAATGTCTCGTCCGCGCGGGCGCCGCACGAAGGTTGGGATCGCGGCCGCCACCAAAATCCTCTGGAACGCAAGAACCCGCTCCTGCTCCGGCGTTCGGTAAGGCAATTCCGTTCCCGGATTCAGCGCAATCAAATTGATTTTTGCCCGGATACCACGCACCAATTCCACCACCTCACGCGCCTGTTCGGGGCCATCATTCACGTCCGCCAGCAGCACATACTCGAAGGTCAGCCGTTCCCGAGGCCGCAGCGGAAATTCCCGCGCCGCCTTCATTAGCTCCCCGAGATCCCACTTCCGGTTCAGAGGCATCACTTCACTGCGCAGCGAGTCGTTCGATCCATTGAGTGAAATGGCCAGCTTGGGACGTAAGGCCTCCTGCCCGAAGTCATAAATCCTGGGCACGATCCCCGCCGTTGAAACCGTCATCCGCGAGGCCGGGATTCCAACACCCTCCGCCAGCAACTGCACCGCCTTTATGAAATTGTCATAATTCAAAAAGGGCTCTCCCATCCCCATGAAAACAATGTTGACGCGCTGCAGCGGAGGCTCAACTCCTTGATCACGAAGAACGGCTGCGATCTGTCCTACGATTTCTCCAGCCTCAAGGTTTCGCTTAACCCCAAGCAATGCTGTGAAACAGAACTTGCAATTCACAGCGCAGCCGACCTGACTCGATACGCAGATCGTGGCTCGCCGCCAACTTTCTTGCGGTGACGAGGCTCCGTGTGGTGACGGGGCTCTGCCCCGTTCGGCCGGCCGAAGGCCCACCACCACATGTTCCGAAACGCTACTGCCTTCCGTCTCGTCGCCAGCTTCGCTTCCATCGCCGCTCTCGCCGCCGTCCCCTTCGGGCATCCAGACTGTCTCTACCGTCTGGCCGTCGGCTAACTCGATCAAATACCGAACCGTCCCATCCACCGAAACAAACTTGCCCGCAATCCCGGGCAAGCCGACCCGCCAACCCTGTTCTGCCAGACCGGCGCGGTAATCGAGCGGCAGCGTCGACACCTGGTCAAGCCGGTCAATCTTTTGTCGGTACACCGCATCAAATAACTGTTGTCCCCGATAGGCAGGCTGGCCCGATTCAGTCGCAAGACTCGTAAGCTCCTGCAAACTAAGTCCTAACAGCGAGTTGGATGCTGGGCTTTGCATCGTCAAAGTATTGACGTCGGGATTCACCGTAAGTCGAACAAACGTAAAGCTAAATCCCTGGCGTCGTCGCCTCTCCGCAGATTGTGGGAGAATAACACCAGTGACCCGCCGCGGAATTCATATTTTAGCTAATAACTTTTCACGACATTTCACGATAAGGAAGAAATGGTAAAAGAGACCCGCAATATTCGCCGTCGAGTTTTGCCGAACGGCTTGACCGTCATTACCGAGCAGATGCAGCACATTCGCTCGGTAGCAATTGGCATCTGGCTGAAGTCCGGTTCTCGCGATGAAGACTCCGAATGGAATGGTATTTCCCATTTCATCGAGCACATGGTATTCAAGGGCACCGAGACCCGCTCCGCCGAAGCCATTGCCCGCCAGGTCGATTCGATCGGCGGCAACATGGACGCTTTCACGGCGAAGGAATGTATCTGCTTCAACATCAAAGTCCTCGACGAGCACCTTCCCGTGGCGATGGATGTTTTAAGCGATCTGGTGCTTCATCCCGTATTCGATGCCAATGACATTAAGCGCGAGCTTGGCGTCATTCTCGAAGAAATAAAAATGGACCAGGATAATCCCGACTACCTCGTCCATGAAATCTTTACCCAAAGTTTCTGGAAGGATCACGCGTTGGGTCTGCCGATCCTGGGGACACGCGACACGGTGAAGAAGTTCGACCGCCCGGTTGTCTCGCGTTTCTACGGACACCACTTTGCTCCGGGCAATCTTATTGTCAGCGCCGCGGGGAATCTCGACCACGAAGATTTTGTCCAGTTGGTAGCGAAGCATTTCGAACACGTGAAGCCGGCGAAAAACGGATTGCACTCGCCCAAACCCAAGACTTTCTCACGCATTAATCTGCGCAACAAGAAATCGCTCGAGCAAGTGCAGATCTGCGTCGGAGTCCCCTCGCATCCCATCGCGCATGAACGCCGCTACGCTTCCTACATCCTGAATACGCTTCTGGGGGGCGGCATGAGCTCGCGCCTCTTCCAGAATATCCGCGAACGCCAGGGACTCGCCTACTCCATCTACAGCGATCTGAATCCTTATCGTGACACGGGGACCCTGTGTGTATATGCGGGCACCTCACGCGAGTCGGCGATCAAAGTTGTTGAGTGCGTGGTCGAGGAATTCCGCAATCTGAAAAGTACGCCGGTCCCTGAAGAAGAACTGCGCCGCTCGAAAGACCAACTGAAAGGCAGCCTCATGCTATCGCTCGAATCCTCGACCGCGCGCATGTCGAATCTTGCCCGCCAGGAGATGTATTACGATCATTTCTTTACTCTCGATGAACTCATCCAACGCATCGAGGACGTCACCATAGAAGATCTGCAACAAACGGCTAAAGAATTTTTCCGTTCGGAGCAGATCGCCGTAACAATCCTCGGGAATTTGACCGGATTGAAACTAAATCGAGACCAGCTGACCTGCTGAGCGCGTGGGCAGGCCTTCGTCTTCGCGTCTAAGACAAGACCATAGGCTCCCGCTGATTGTTGGGCCTAAGAGCGACGGCCGACACCACAACCAGGGTGACTACTGGCAGGGCGAGCGAAGTATAGAGCGGAATATCTGCGATCTTCTCGAGCGTGGATGCAGGTGCAAATGTCGAACACAGGGCGAGGACTAAAGCCGTGCCCCACTGCCAAAACAGACAGGCGAATGGTCCCTTTCGTAGCGCTCTAACGAGAAAGCCCATCCCGTCAGTCGCACTGCCCGATGCCGCCAAGACCAGCAGTGCAGGTATGAGCAGAAGCTGGTAATGCGCCACCTGTGTCGTAACGGTCACCGTCACCGTTGCAAGCAATGCCAGTGTCCATACGAACTCCGTCGAACCGGGCATAGACTTCCTCGATTTCCAACTGACGACTCCCGCGAACACTACAAGGATTGTGATCGTCGAGATAGCGATTATCGGCGGTAGTGTCAATTGGAAGATTGAAGGACCCATTGCGTAAGATCGATAGGCGCGAACGGCAACCCAGAATCCTTTCATCCAATTGGGAGAAATTGCGGTAGCAGCTATTAGCAGACTGAAGAAGGTAGCGGAAAAACTCGACACTAGTCGCCCCCGCCGTTTCCAGTCACTCCCAGCCCATAAAAGCATCCAGGCGATCAGAAATCCAGACATCTGTGGTTTGATCGTGGACAAAGCCAACAGAAAACCGCTCAAGCTCCACCACGACCGGACGGCGGCTGCGATTGAAGCGGCCAGGAACAGCACAACCAACGCGCTTAGATTCTGCTGCCTATATTCAAGCACAGACGGGAAACTACCTACTGCGAGAACAATCGCGGATCCAGTCAGTAATGGCTTCGAACGGACTCCAATCGCAAACATCCAAAGAGGTAGGGTTGCGGCTATGCAAAGCAACAGAAACCAGCGAGAAACTTCCACCACAGTAGCAAACGGCAAAGTTACTATGGGGGCCAGCAGGAACACCACATACAGTGGATACGCGAAGGCCTGAAGGTCCTTAGGGTCGGCAGGATTGCCGGGGTCCAACTCTCGTCCATAAAAACCCTTTTGGATGTCCCGGGTCAGCTCTGCGCTATAAGGTGCCTTTCCCTTTAATAACACTTCCCTTGCGGTTAACCAAACCGGATAGAGATCAGAGTTGTGACCGATCGGCCTTCCGCTCGCCACTGCTCTGGCGGTATAGACCGGTATCAAGACGTTATCTGCCCATCGCCACAATCCAAAGCAGAGCACGAGTGACGTAGTAAATATGACCCAAGGAGGTAGGCGCAAATTCGCTGACTGTTCCAATGGCGCAGTATAAACCGTTCGCTAATTGCCTCTGACTACCCCTCTGTGAAATCTGCCCACCTGTCCCCACCTTCTGGACCATGGGCATTTTGGCCTCTTGACTCATGAGTCCCGGCCAAACTGTCCCACTCGTCAATTCGCAACCGGCGGGCTCCATACAATTCAATGACTTAGGCACCTCTGCATCTTGGCAGCTACCGTGCACTTATTCAGCCCGGACAGGGCCATATTGGGCCTAAGTTTGGGGGATCCTAGTGAACGTCAGCACGCTCAAGAAGGTATGGGGTTTGGCAGTTTTGGCACCGTTGTTGGTGCCGAGTCTGGCACTTGGACAATCGCGAAGGGTATCGAAGGATCTGGAGCGTTTCTCCGGCAACCAGGCTGTAGACGTAATTATTCAGTACACCAGTGCGCCTTCGCAATCGCACTTTGATCGGGTTCAGGCAAGGGGCGGCTCTCTACGCACGGACTTGCGTGGAATGAAGGCCGGGGCGTTCCACGTTCCCGCCGCACAATTAGCGGCTCTCGCGAACGACCCCGACGTCAGTTACATTTCTCTGGACCGGCCGGTTTTCAGCACCACTCTCTACTCCAACAATCCTGATTTCTATGACCAGGCGGTTTTGGTGCCGTCCTCGTGGAACCAATATGACGGGACCGGAATAGGAATCGCCGTCATTGATAGCGGAATCAGCAGCAACGCGGATTTCGGATCGCGCATCGTTTACAGCCAAAATTTCGTCAAAGGCCAAACATCGACGGCCGATGCCTACGGCCATGGCACTCACGTCGCCGGCATTCTCGCGGGAAACGGCGCCAACTCCACGGGATCGAAATACTCTAAAACATTCCTGGGGATCGCCAACAACGCCAACCTTATCAATCTTCGTGTTCTCGACCAGTACGGCGCCAGCACCGACAGCGAAGTAATCGCTGCGATCCAAGAAGCGATCACGCTCAAGAGCAAATACAACATCCGCGTCATCAATCTCTCGCTCGGCCGTGGCGTCTTCGAAAGCTATGCTAAGGATCCATTGTGCCAAGCGGTCGAATCGGCCTGGAAAGCGGGCATCGTAGTCGTAGTCGCAGCGGGCAATGATGGCCGCAATAATTTAGCCGGGACGAATGGGTACGGCACGATCAACGCTCCGGGCAATGACCCTTACGTCATTACTGTAGGCGCCATGAAGCCGATGGGAACTCCCGATCGCGCGGACGATTTGATTGCCAGTTACAGCTCGAAGGGGCCAACATTATTCGATCACGTCGTAAAACCAGACATCGTCGCACCGGGCAATGAGATCATTTCCGTGCTGCCCTCTAGCAGCGCAACCCTCTACAGCGCTTCGCTAAACGCCCTTCCGACCAACTACTACATGACCGCCGGCAATAAGACAGCTTCCACAACGTATTACAAACTGAACGGGACGAGCATGGCCACCCCGGTGGTTAGCGGTGCGGCGGCGCTCTTGCTTCAGAAAACCCCGAGCCTGACTCCGGACCAACTCAAAGCGCGGCTCATGAAAACCGCGTATAAAACTTTTCCGCAATACAGCACGGCGACTGACCCAACCACGGGCATCACCTATACCAGCCAATACGACATCTTCACGGTCGGAGCTGGATATCTGGATATCCAGAACGCCATGCAGAACACCGATCTGGCTACTGCCACGGTTGGCAGCGCGAATTCGCCGAAAGCTGGGGTCGACGGTTCCGGCAACGTCTACATCGTGGGCGGCACATCGGTGGTTTGGGGTAATTCGACGACGTGGGGAAATTCAATTGTATGGGGCACGTCGGTGGTTTGGGGAAAGAATGCCGCCGGAGAATCGGTGCTATGGGGAGCGTCCGTGGTATGGGGAACGACGGCGACCCAAGCCAGCAGCGTCCTCTGGGGTGCCGCCGCCAATACAGCTTGCTCGGTAGTCTGGGGCGTAACCACCCAAACTCAGGCAAATTCCATCGCGACCGTGGGCGAACAATAGATCCAGAGTCTGGCGCAAACGAAGTAGCAAGACTGAAGGGAGGTTTATGAGCCAGTACTCACGACAAGTCGGCGCATTTCTCGCTTTGATCGCAGCTGCTGGAATCGTATCACTCAGTTACGGCATGATGAACGCCACCGACTGGCATCCTCAGGAGGCCCTGACGTTATTCGCCATCGCCGTCACCGCTTCCCAAATGAAGATAAAGTTACCGGGCTTGACTGGCAGCATGTCGGTGAACCTGCCCTTTCTGCTGCTGGCGATTGCGGATCTCAACCTGGCCGAGGCATTGCTCGTCGGCTGTGCTTCCGCAGCTACCCAGTGTTGGCCGAAAGATGGGACCAAGCCAAAATCCGTACCGCTACTCTTCAACGTCAGCCTGATGGCAACGGCAATCGCTGTCGGCTGGCAACTCTTTCACCCTGGGACAAACGGCCAGCTAATGCGAATTTCACTCGCATTGACACTGCCTCTGGCGGTGGCTTGCTTTCTCCTGATTCAGACTGTGCCGGTGTCGATCATGATCGCGCTCACCGATGGAGGATTCGTCCGGAAAATCTGGACAACGATCATGCAGATGACATTCCCTTACTACGTATTGAGTGCGGGCGTGGCCTCGATGATGATCGCGGCGCGCCAGCAAGTCGGTTGGCCAATTCCGATTCTGATCTTCCCGGTCATGTACGGCACTTACCGGTCCTTCCTGACCTATTTTGGGCGGAACGTGGGCGAAATGAACTCGGTAAATATGGCAAAGACAGCAACCGCTGGGCATTGATTGCCGGGATTTGATTGCCGGGATTGATTGCCGAGAATCTACCTAACGCAAGCTCTCACCAACGCAAGCCAACCGCGATTGGCATAACGATAGTTTGACCGTCGCTTTGATAAGCGCGATGGTAGCGAAATTCGAGGAAAAGCTTGGAATTGTGCAGATGGTTCAGAGGATAAGTGATTCCGCCGCCATAGTTAAATCCACCCGCATCCTTGGAGTTTGAAGACATGGTTTGCGGGGTGATGATGTTGTTGAAAATGTCGCGCTGAATGTCCCACCATCGCCACGCCGGCTGATAGATTGTTCCGGGAGCAAGGCTTCGGCTTGGAATCGAAACGCTGCGCCGATAGAAACCTAAGCCGAAAATTCCGTATGCATGCAATTTACCCAAATGCTTGGGCACGTTGAAGATTCCGTCCACGCTAACCGACTGCATGTCACCACTTTGGTTTTCCAGGCTCTGGCCGATTTTCACGCTGGGTCTGAAACCCAGGCCGTAGTACATATATTCGGCATCCACGCTGAACATGCGATTCAGGTTCATGCCGCCACTGAAAACCGCGAAATAAGAATTCCCTACGTAGCTGGCCACATCATGACGCCCGATGCCGAGCCCACCGCCGGCGCTGTAAGTAAAACGATTGATCTCCGTCTGTGCCGAAGCGGATGCCATGAGTCCGCAAGAAACCAGTAATAGCAGTATCCGATTCCTCAATCTCTATCTCCTGTTTCGTAAACCGTAAGATCGTAGTGGCGGCGGACGGGGTCATCACCGTCGATGACCGATGACCGTAAAGTCACAGGTTCGCCACAACCACCGTTCTTGACTTTAGATGCGGATCGTTGGATCGTTGCACGCACAGAAACGAATGCCAGCCTTTTTTCCCAGGTTCAGTGCGTCGGCCCGGACTAGTGGTGCATTTTCTTATAAAGCACCGGCCAGTACTCGCGGAAAAAATTCCCGCCTGCAGTCGTCGCCAAATCCAGCCCATAGCGAAGGAAAGTATCTCCGACGGAGCGATTTCGATCTGGCCAGTAAACGTTCGCCAGCCCTTCACCCATCAGGGGCCCCGCCAGCCCCGAGATATTGGCAACGTCGCGTCCGTCATCGTTGCGCGTCACGAATAACGACTTCACGGAATGCTTTACGGCTTGGCCAAAGCCGGGATTGATTTCCGGATAGAAACGCGGGTCTTCATGCAGTGCGGAGGCAAGCACAAACGTCCCAAAAAATTCGCCCGAGGCATTGCGCGCCATGTAAGAACCGAATCGCTTGGCATACGCATCCCAGCCCTGTTCGTAGCCTGTGGGTGAGTTATCGGCCTGGCTCACCGCCGAACTAATGACAGCGTACGAGATCGCGCTCACCGAAATGCTATTGTCCACGAATAGCTGGAATTTCCCTCCGGGCGAGAGTCGCTGGGTGCTGGTGGCAATATTCGGAAAGAAGAGGGACTTCTTCTGCATCAGATTGTAAAGGCCTTCGCCTGGAATGCCAGTCGGAGAACTCGGCGGCTTGGTCGCCGAAGGAGCGTCGGGCGGAGTCTGAGCTGGGGGCGGTGGCGTGGACTGAGCAAATGACGAAGTTGCGGCGCAAAATGCAACCATTGCAACGCAAAGCGACATGTGTACCGCCGATTGCAGGGAACGTCTCCTGCTGGACCGCATGGCAGGCATCGTGTCAGACGTGCTGAGTTCTTGTCGAGATGGCATCGATAGAGATTACTCAATCACAAGCGCAACCGCAAACCCGTTGAGACTTAGGTTCACGGCTTTCCCATCAATTCGAGAATCGCCGCCATTTCGACTTCGATTCCGGTCTTGAGACTGGGTTCGCGATCAGGCGCGAAGTAGGGCGAATGTGGGCCCGGAAGCTTCTCTCCACTCTTCATCGCCTCCGCATATTTGGCCGGATTCACCGCACCCAATTCCAAGCATGACGCTGGGAACTCCAGCCGCGCGATACTCGGCGAAATCGTCGCTCGCCATCCACGGTTTTCCCAGAATTACGTTTTCATCTCCCATCACCTGCTTCAGCCGATTCGCCAGACGGTCGGTCATTTTCGGATCGTTGTACACGGCAGAAACACCTTCCATGTGTTCAACCAGCGGCTTTTTCGGAGCGCCCGCCGCCGCGGACTCCGCATCCGCGACGCGTTCGATCGCAGCCAACAAATGCTTGCGGACGTCATCCTTGTACGATCGCACCGTGAGCTGCATCAGCACTTCATCAGGAATAATGTTGTTCTTGGTGCCCCCATGAATCGTCCCGACGGTGATCACAGCAGCATCCTGGGGAGCGATCTCGCGGGAAACAATGGTTTGCCAGGTAAGAATGGTGCGCGCCGCAATTACGATGGGATCAATCGTCTCCTCCGGCGCCGAGCCGTGTCCTCCAACTCCATAAACCGTGACATTCAGCGAATCGGCGTTCGACAAACTGAAGCCTGGAATGTAGCTGATCTTTCCCGCAGGCTCGCCGGCGCTGTCATGCACGGCGAAAGCAAAATCAGGCTTTGGAAAACGGGTGAACAAGCCATCTTTCATCATGGCCTTCGCGCCGCCAATGCGTTCTTCGGCAGGCTGGCCGACATAGATGAAGGTTCCCTGCCAGCGATCCTTATTTTGTACCAGCAGGGCGGCCGTTCCGATGCCGGCTGCCATGTGCAGATCGTGACCACAGGCATGCATCACCGGCACTTCGACGCCGCGATCATCGTGCGTGGTGACTTTGCTGGCGTATGGGAGGCCAGTTTTTTCCTGCACTGGCAAAGCATCGAGCTCGGCGCGCAACATAACTACGGGACCAGCGCCGTTTTTGAATACGCCGACCACACCGTTGCCACCCACCCCGGTGGTGACCTCGTATCCGAGTTTGCGGAGCTGATCGGCAATCTTTGCCGCAGTCTTCTCCTCGTGATACGACAACTCAGGATTTCGGTGCAGATCAAGATAGAGTGCTTCAACTTGGGGATAGACCGCGTCGATCTGCGTCGACGGAGCCTGCCACGGCTCGGCGGCCCATGAGGATACGGAGAGCGAAACAAGCAAGAGCAAAAGACGTTTCATAATTTTTCCTGTGGACGGCATTAGAACATAGAAATGGACTGAGGTGGCTATAGTGGGGACGGGGCTCTGCCCCGTCCAAGCGAAGCGAAGCCCCGCTCCCACGAGTTAATGCGCGACGGGAGCCGCGCAGTGCTGCTCAAAGGCAGCTTTCAAGTCGGCAGCGATGGCGGAGGCATCGCGAGTTTCGATCTGATGGCGATGCATCATGTAAATCGGCTTGCCATCGCGCAAAATTGCAATCGACGGCGACGATGGCGGATATCCGGTGAAATAAGAACGGGCGCGCGCCGTGGCTTCCATATCCTGTCCAGCAAATACAGTCACAATCTTGCCGGGCTTGGTCGCATTCTGCAATGCGATGCGGACCGCGGGACGCATGCGTCCAGCAGCGCATCCGCAAATGGAATTCACGATCACCATGGTTGTGCCGGGCTCGTTTTGGACAAAGCGGTCAACATCGGCAGCGCTGCGCAGCTCTTCAATTCCCAGACGCGTCAATTCTTCGCGCATCGGGATCACCATAATTTCTGGATACATGAATTCTCCTCTAAATTCAAGGTTTTCAAAGTTGCAAGGTTTCAGATTTTCATGGTTGCGACGCACTATACTTGCTAAACTCGCAAACCTTGCAACATTGAAACCTGCCTCTATCAACTATAGAGTGAAATCGGCTTTATGACGATTCAGGAAAACATCCCGCTCGCGCCGCTGACCACTTTGCAGGTGGGCGGAACGGCTCGCTACTTCGCGGAAACGAAGAGAGAAGACGAGGTACAAGAGGCCGCGCAGTTCGCGAAAGCGCGCGATTTGCCTCTATTTGTACTGGGCGGAGGCAGCAATCTGGTCATCGCCGACTCTGGATGGCCCGGCCTGGTGCTGCGCATCGCAATCGGTGGAATTACCACTCCAGCAACAAGCGAAGCCCCCGGCAACGCCGTGCTCTTCAGCGTTGGAGCAGGAGTGAACTGGGACGATTTCGTCGCTCAAGCGGTCGTCCAGAATTGCGCCGGAGTTGAATGCCTCAGCGGGATTCCGGGCAGCGTCGGCGGCACCCCTGTACAAAACGTCGGCGCTTACGGACAGGAAGTTTCCGACACCATCGAATCCGTCCGTGCGCTGGATTTGAAAGAAAACCGCATCGCGTTGTTGCCCAAGCCAGCCTGCGGATTCCGTTATCGCGCCAGCATCTTTAATACGACCGAGCGTGGACGATACATCATCTTGAGGGTGAACTATCGGCTGAAGCGCGGTGGCACCCCGAACTTGAAATATGCCGATTTGCAAAAGTTTTTCGCAGCACAGCTAGCCGAGAAAAAAATCCATCGCTCGCCGAAGTCCGAGAAGCAGTGCGTGGGATAAGGCGAAGCAAAGGCATGCTGATTGTCCCAGGCGACGAGGATTGCCGCAGCGCCGGATCGTTTTTCAAGAATCCGGTGTTGAGCGAAGAGCAGTTCGAAAGCTCTGGCGCACGCACGCAGAATCAAAGGGACTAGAAATTCCTAACTACCCCGCCCTGCACGCGCAACACAAAGTTTCGGCTGCCTGGCTGGTGGAGAACTCGGGATTCTCCAAGGGCTATGTCGCGGGCCGCAGCCGGAATCTCGCACAAACACGCGCTCGCCCTGATCAATCGCGGAGACGGCGAAAGCCAGCGACATTGTCGCGCTGAAAGATGAAATCCAGCGCGGCGTGCAGAAAGCCTGGGGAATCCTGCTGGAGCCGGAACCGGTGTTCGTCGGGTCTTAAGATGCACCTACTTCCTGTAGAGGTGCGGCTCGCCGTTCTCTACAGACGAAAGCAGGGGCCGCACATCCCGTAGCAACCAGCCCCCAAGCCGGCTCTGAGGTGTCGGTCGCCGCGGAATCCGCCCAATTTCTCCATCGGCAACGTAACCCATCATCTTTAGTAGATTTATTCCGAACGAAATGCCTTGGGACGCGTTCTTTATGGCAGGAGCAAACGTGATTGCCGAATCCGAACTGGCGGCAGAGGCCATAGCATTGGCGCAACAAGACGAGGATTCGGTGGAAATGGTAGTGCGTGAACATGCCCGTCTCGCCTACAGAATCGCTTATTCGGTCTTGCGCAACCCCGCCGACGCGGAAGATGCAACTCAGGAAATCTTCCTGCGGGTGCTCCGCTACGGAAAAAGATCGCCGGGATTGACGACCAGAAGGCTTGGCTAGCCAGGATCGCATGGCGCGTAGCAGTTGCACGCCGCAAGCACAACGACAAAGGTATGACCAGGTCATCTGCTGGAAGTGAGGGCATCATGGAGACCTTAGTTGCGGTCGGCCGTGGAGCGGATCAAGTTCTTTTGGAGCAGGAACGTAGCGCGGTGTTGGAGCGGCTTATCTCCACCTTACCCGGCCAATTGCGGGACGCGCTGGTGCTCTCGACCCTGGAGGAGATCGCTCCGCGCGAAGTCGCAGTGATGCTCGGGATCAGCGAGGCAGCCGTGCGTTCCCGGTCGTTTCGAGCGCGCGAGATTCTGCGGGAGAGGCTTTTGGCTTTAGATACGCCAAGGACGTGAATCATGGATCCGAACAATAGAGAACACGATGTCGAGCAGTGGCTGGACTCGGCGCTCAGCCAATACGGCAACGCCGAGCCGCGAACAGGCCTGGAAAGTCGAGTGTTGGCGAACCTGCGAGCCGAGCGCAACCGGAACGCGTCCCGATGGCGCTGGTGTTGGGCGGCGGGGACAGCAGCGGCACTAGCGCTAATTTTGGTGGGGCTATGGGTTGGGGAAAGCGGCCGCGAAAGGAGTCGGACAATCACGGTGACGGCTTCGACCACGAGACAGCGTAATCCGCTGGACCAGCCACCGCCTCAGCCGAAGATTGCTGAGCCAACTCGAGATGTGGCACGGCACTGGCCCCCACATTCGCCGATTCACGATCTGGCAGCGAAGACGCCGAAGTTGGATCAGTTCCCATCGCGGCGCAACATGTCGGAAGGAGAGTCGTTGCTGGTTCGCCGCCTGAAGGAGCAATCCAACAAGGTGTTGCTCAAATCCACTCCAAGCAGCGAGGAGGTTGACCTGAGCATCGGTAGCCTTGAGATTCCCCCACTCCAGATTCCTGATATTGAAATTTCGGAAGGTAAAACGAACTAAAGGAGAAGATCATGAGAGTCGCAAGACGAATTGCTTTGCTCGGAATGCTTGTAATGCTGGCCCTTGCGTCACAGTCGGTGGCGCAGGGTGACAAGAAAACGGATAATCCGGAATCGGCAGTCCAAAACGGAAACGCTGCGGTCAATAAGCCTCTCAACGTATACCGGCTGGATTTCGCGCTCAGCGAATTCGTCGATGGCAAGAAGGTCAACACACGGAGCTACACGGTCATCGCGCGCGAGGACGAAATGAACAAGCTGCGCTCGGGCGCGAGATTCCCTGTCGCGACGGCGACGGTCGACAAGGGCACTGAGTTTCAATACCTGGATGTTGGGGTGAGCATTGACTGCCGTGTAGTGGAGCGAGGTGGGTATCTGGAACTCAATGCGGTCGTCGATTCCAGCGTTATTGAAGGCGAGGACACCCATGGCGTACCAAGGCCGGGCATTGATCAACCCGTCGTCGGTCAGATGAAATCCGATATCCGCTCGTTGATCCGTCCTGGCACTCCAACCATGGTCACCAGCATGGAGGATCCTACCAGCAAGCGGCGCTTCCAACTGGATGTAACTGCGACCAAGACGGACTAAAATCGAAGATGGACGCGCAGCCTAGCCTCGAAGACCAGCCCTTGCTAGACACCCTGGGCCAGTTCGCGCGCCCGCTTGAATATCTTTAGAAACATTTCTTTAGTCAGCTTGCCCGTCTGCGTGTTCTGGTTTGAGGGATGGTAGGACGCCAAGAGAATGCGTCCATCGGGCAAAGTGTATTCGGCGCCATGACGGAATTCATACTCGCGCTTTCCTGCGATCACTTTTTTTCGCTTCAGATAATTGAGATACGCTTCAAACCCGATTCTTCCCAAAGCAACGATGACGCGCAGATCTTTCAGTCCTTCCAGTTCCCTTTCCAGATATGGCGCGCAGTTGGCGAGTTCCTCCGGCAAGGGCTTATTGTCAGGCGGAGCGCAGCGGGCAGCAGCGGTGATATAGAGGCCGCGTCAGTACCTGTCCATCATCGCGGCTGATCGCAGTGGGAAGCGATGGCGAATCCGGTTTCGTACAGCACCGGATACATGAAGTTGCCGGAAGCGTCTCCAGTAAAAGGACGACCGGTACGATTCGATCCATGTGCGCCGGGAGCCAGTCCAAGAACTAAAACGCGGGCGTTAGGATCTCCGAATCCAGGAACAGGTTTGCCCCAGTATTCATGGTCGCGGTAAGCGCGGCGCTTCTCACGGGCGATGCGCTCACGATACTCGACAAGCCGCGGACAACGCGTGCAGGCGACTACTTCCGCATTCAGAACCTTGAGCCAATTAGGGACAGCCATTGGCCTCAATTATATTTGCTTGTGTGGAGCGGACACTCTTGCCCGCTGCCGTTGATGTTGGTGTTGGTGTTGATGCTTTCTTGTCTCAACTCAAAACTCGGCTCTCGACTGAACATTGGCTCGACGCCCACGATAGCAAGAACAACTGCAAAGGCAGCGGACAAGAGTGTCCGCGCCACACAACCAGCCGAACCCGACTAGGCACTCTCCAGTTACTTTAGTGGGTAGCGCAACCCCCTCCGCCGTTTGACGTTGCTCTTCAGAGTCTTTACACTCAAGCTTGCTAACCAAAGCGTTGCAGTAAGCCGTTGCTTCAAGACTCTGCTGCTGCGGTTGGTTGGAAAGGTAACTGTGAGCCCCACTGAAACCAAAGACGGCGCGACCGCAGCCACTGCGACCACCGGAGCAAAGAAAACACCACCAAACGCGAGATTGAGGTTGAGATTCCAGTCGCGGATGTCAATCGGCAGACGGACTCGCTCATTCAGAAATATCAGAAAGTGGCGCGTATTCCCGGGTTCCGGCGTGGCCATGTTCCGGCGTCGATTATTCGCCAGCGCTTTTCAGAAGAGATCAAGACCGACATGGTCGAAGCGCTGATTCCGCGCTTCTTCCGGCAGGAGGCTGAGCGGCTGAGCCTGCATCCGGTATCGCAGCCGCGCGTAACCGATATGCACCTGCACGATGGCGAACCGCTGCGTTTCAAAGCGGCGTTCGAGGTGCTGCCAGAAATCAAGCTCCAGGGCTACAAAGAATTGCGCGCCGATAAGCCCGAGATCGTGGTTTCCGACGAAGACGTGGAGCAAGCCATCACCGATCTTCGTGAACGGCATGCCAGTTTCAATCCCGTGGAGGGCCGAGCGCTGGCCGATGGCGATTTCGCTCAAGTGTCGCTCGATGGCCATCCCAAGGACAATGCAGGCGAAGCGAAGTCCGATGAAGGCCAGCCGGTCCACATGGATGAAGTGCTGGTCGAGATCGCTGGCGGCAACACTATGCCGGAATTCACCGAGCATTTGCGCGGCGCAAATCCCGGAGACGAGCGGACGTTCGACGTCAGCTATCCGGAAGATACGCAGGACAAGCGCCTCGCCGGAAAAACATTCAATTACTCAGTGAAGGTGCAGGCAATCAAACAGAAGAGTCTGCCGGAACTAAACGAAGAGTTCGCCAAGGGCCTGGGCGAATTCCAGACCATGGATGACGTCCGCAAAGCGATTCGCGAGAACATCGAAGCCGAGCGCACGCACGAAGCGCAACACGCCGGTAAAGAAAAGCTAGTAAGCGAACTGATTCAGCGCAATGATTTTGAAGTGCCCGAATCAATGGTCGAGCAGCAGATCGACATCCGGCTGGAGCGTGGACTGCGCGCGCTGGCGGCACAAGGTCTGACCGCTGAGCAAATGAAGAAAATGGATTTGAACCGTCTGCGAGTGGGGCAACGCGATCAGGCAATTCACGATGTAAAAGCCGCGCTGCTGCTCGAAAGAGTAGCGGAGGAAGAGAATTTGCAGGTCAGCGATGAAGAACTCAATCAGGAACTCGAAGTCGCTGGCAAGACAATCAAAACAGACGTCCGAAGCGGTACGCGCACGTTTGACACCGGATGGGGGCCTCGATAGGATACGAACAAGAATCCGCAACGAGAAGACCCTCGAATTTTTGTATCAACAGTCTGCGTGATCGCAGACGCGGACGATTTCGATCCTCCCCTGAGACGACGAGACCGAATTCAGGGCAGGAGTGTGGAAAGGGTGAACGTGAACTCCGATTCCAGTTCCAATTCCGGTTCCAATTCCGGTTCTAATTCTAAAGAGGAGCGAATGATGCTGGTTCCGATGGTGATCGAATCGACGGGCCGCGGCGAACGGGCCTATGACATTTATTCCCGGCTGCTCCGCGATAACATTATCTTTATCGGCACTCCGATTGATGACACCATCGCCAACCTGGTCATCGCGCAAATGCTCTTCCTGGCGCAGGAAGACCCGGAGAAAGACATCCAGCTCTACATCAACTCGCCGGGTGGATCGATCACGGCCGGCATGGCGATCTACGACACCATGCAATATGTAAAGAACGATGTCACGACGATCTGCATCGGTCAGGCGGCGTCGATGGCGGCATTGCTGCTTTCGGCGGGCCAGGCCAAGAAACGTCTCGGCACTGCCGAATTCGCGCATCCTGATCCACCAGCCTTCAATGGGCGGACTTTCCGGCCAGGCGACCGATATTGACATTCATGCGCGCGAAATTTTGCGCATGCGGGAGATTACTAATCAGTTACTGGCTAAGCACAGCGGCCAAAAGCTGGATAAAGTAGAGAAAGACGTGGAACGCGACTTCATTATGAATTCGCAGCAGGCCAAGGAATACGGAATCATCGACGATATCATCTATAAGACGAGATAGAGAGCTTGTTTTATAGACGATTTATTGTATACTGCGACCGGCAATTCCAAGTGGTCCCAGCACATTGTCGCAAGAAAGACGCGAAAAAGTGGAGGCACTCGCCAGAAAAGGAGTAAGGCAGCGTGAAAACCAGATCGGGTTCGGAAGAGATGTTGCGCTGCTCGTTCTGCCACAAGTCGCAGGACGCGGTCGCGAAACTGATCTCATCGCCGAGCGATTATCCCCGGGCATACATTTGTGACGAGTGCGTAGCCGTCTGCAACTCGATTCTCGAAGACGACCGCACCGCGACCCCTTCGACCGCGGTTCCGAACCAACTGCCGAAGCCGCAGGAAGTAAAGACGTTCCTTGACGAGTACGTGATCGGGCAGGAGCAGACCAAAAAAAAACTGGCCGTCGCCGTCTATAACCACTACAAGCGCATCTACATGAACCGCCAGCGCACCGGCGACGGCGTCGAACTGACCAAGTCGAACATCCTGCTGATCGGGCCGACCGGAACGGGCAAAACGCTGCTCGCGCAAACTCTTGCCCGCATGCTCGATGTGCCGTTCGCCATCGTGGATGCGACTACCCTGACCGAAGCAGGATACGTCGGCGAAGACGTTGAGAACATCATTCTGAAACTTCTGCAGGCGGCCGAAGGCGATGTAAGCCGCACCCAGACCGGCATCATCTATATCGACGAAATCGACAAGATCGGACGCAAGGACGAGAATCCTTCGATTACGCGCGACGTATCCGGCGAGGGCGTGCAGCAGGCATTGCTCAAGATTCTGGAAGGTACGATCGCGAACGTTCCGCCGCAGGGTGGACGCAAGCATCCGCACCAGGAATTTACGCCGGTCGATACGACGAACATCCTTTTATTTGCGGCGGCGCTTTCGTCGGACTGGAAAAAATTATCGGACGGCGCATCGGCAAGAAAGCTCTCGGCTTCCGGACGGGCGAAGCGAAGAAGGAGAGCGAGCAGACGGTTGCATCGTCGAAGCGCAACTTCGAGCTCGTTTCCGAGGCGCAGCCCGAAGATCTGATCAAGTTCGGACTGATCCCAGAATTTGTTGGGCGCCTGCCGGTCATGGGCGTGTTGCAGCAACTGGACGAAAATGCTCTGGTCGAAATTCTGACGCGGCCCAAGAACGCGATCGTGAAACAATACCAACGGCTGTTTGAGTTTGAGAATGTACGGCTGAAGTTCAGCGACGAAGCTAACCGGGCAATTGCGCGGCAAGCGATGGCGCGCAAAGTGGGAGCACGCGGATCTGCGCATGATTCTGGAAGAGCTCATGCTGGAGTTGATGTACAGTCTGCCCAGCCAGAAGAAAGTGAAAGAGTTTGAAGTGACTCGCGAGATGGTGGAAAAGCGCAATGTCTCGCTGGCCATGATCGAGAAAGCAGCAAGTTAGCAAACACTGGCGTCGTCAGAAAGACAGCGCCAGACGGGATATCCAGTAGACTGACCAGAGACGGGAGAGCGAGTTGTCGAACCCCAAAGAAAAGTTCGAGAGCAAGAAACTGCCGATGATGCCCATTCGGGACGTGGTCATCTTTCCTTACATGATGACTCCGTTCGTGGTGGGCCGGGAGTCGAGCGTGCGCGCGCTCGAAGAAGCTCTGGCCAGCGATAAGAAGATTTTTCTCGCTACGCAACATGACGCCATCGATTGACGAACCGAAAGCCGGAGACATTTTCCAGGTCGGCACCATCGTCAATATCGTGCAGAGCCTGAAACTGCCTGATGGCAATATTAAAGTTCTGGTCGAAGGCATCGAGCGCGGCAAGATTCTGCAGGTCGTCGAGGTCGATGGGTTATCTGCAAGCCACCGTGCGGGTAGCGCGTTATGCCACCGAGACGACGGCGCAGATTGAAGCCGGGCATGCAGCGCGTCACCGCGCATTTGAGCAATATGTAAAACTTTGCCAGTCGCTGAACTACGAAACCATGATCGCGGCTGTGCGCATGGAAGATCCGGCGAAGCTGACCGACACCATCGCCGCCAATCTGCAGCTCTCGATCGAAGAAAAACAGGGACTGCTTGAAATTTTCGATCCCGCGGAGAGATTGAACCGCATCGGCGATGTGCTAGATGTTGAAATTGAAAAGTTAAACATGGACCGCACCATCCAGTCGCGGGTGAAGCGGCAGATGGAAAAAGCGCAAAAAGAGTATTACCTCAACGAGAAGATCAAAGCCATTCAAAAAGAACTGGGCCGCGGCGAGAAGAGCGAATTCGACGAACTGAAGAAGAAGGTCGAAGCCGCTGGGCATGCCGAAAGAAGTACGCGACAAGGCGATCCAGGAACTCAAGAAGCTGGAAGCGATGCCGCCCATGTCGGCGGAATCGACCGTTTCGCGCAATTATCTCGACTGGCTGCTGGCGGTGCCCTGGAAGAAGCGGTCAAAGGAAATTCGCAACATCACGCGCGCCGAGAAAACTCTAAACGAAGATCACTATGGCCTGGAGAAAATCAAGGAACGCATCCTTGAATTTCTAGCCGTCCGCCAATTGGTGAAAAATCCCAAAGGCTCGATTCTTTGTTTCGTCGGACCTCCGGGCGTCGGCAAAACTTCGCTGGGAATGTCGATCGCCAAAGCGACCGGCCGCAAATTTGTTCGCATGTCGTTAGGTGGCGTGCGCGATGAAGCTGAAATCCGTGGCCATCGCCGCACCTACATCGGAGCTCTGCCCGGCCAGATCATTCAGATGATGAAAAAGGCTGGGACCAAGAACCCTGTCTTCATGCTGGACGAAATCGACAAGATGTCGATGGACTTCCGCGGCGATCCTTCAGCGGCGCTGCTGGAAGTGCTTGATCCCGAACAGAATTTCATGTTCGTCGATCACTATCTCGACGTTGAATACGATCTTTCGCAAGTCTTCTTTGTCGCGACGGCGAACGTGATGCATACCATCCCGCCAGCCCTGCAGGATCGCATGGAAGTTCTGCGGCTGCACGGCTACACGGAACCAGAAAAAGTTGAAATCGCGAAACAGTTTCTGGTCAAGAAGCAGATGGCTGCAGGCCGGGCTGACCGACAAGAACATCCAATTTTCCGATGAAACGATCCGGCAGATCATTCGCGGATACACGCGAGAAGCCGGCGTCCGCAACCTGGAGCGCGAAATCGGCAACGTCTGCCGCAAAGTTGCGCGCAAGGTTGTGAAAGAAGGCGCGGATTTCTCGGCCACGATTCAGCCCGACAAGATCGGCGACTACCTGGGCGTGCTGAAGTTCCGCGACACGCTGGCGCACGAGAAGAGCGAAGTCGGCCTGGTAACGGGCCTGGCTTGGACCGAGGTTGGCGGTTCCATCCTCAGCACCGAGGCCACGGTCGTCGACGGCAAAGGCAAGCTCACTTTAACCGGCAAACTGGGGACGTGATGCAGGAATCCGCGCAGGCTGCCATGTCCTACATTCGCTCACGGGCGGCGCGCTTGGGATTACCCCGCGACTTCTACCGCAATCTCGACATTCACGTACACGTGCCGGAAGGCGCGATTCCAAAAGACGGCCCATCTGCCGGCATCACCATAGCCACCGCGCTAGCCAGCGCGCTGAGCCGGATTCCTGTGCGCCGCGATATCGCAATGACCGGCGAGATCACGCTGCGCGGCAAGGTGCTTCCGATCGGCGGATTGAAAGAAAAACTTCTGGCCGCGCATCGCGCCGGATTGTTTGAAGTGATCCTGCCGCAGGAAAACGAGAAAGATGTGGCTGAAGTTCCGGAGAACCTGCGCACCGCGATGAAGTTGCATTTCGTGGATAACATGGACCAGGTGCTGACCGTAGCCCTCGAAGGCCCGCTGCCGCAGATGACGCCGGAAGCCGAAAGCATGGCTCCGATCGTGACCCCGCCCCCCGGAGAGATTCCTACGGCAAGACAGTAGCTGAACCGGAAGCCGCATATTCGCGCTCTTGCGCTCGATCCATGCAAATTTCCGGGAAATAATTCGACAATCCGAAAGCCCAGTTGGGGAATCTAATGAACGATGCAGGCTCCAAAGCGCCTAATCGGCTTCATTGTTGTTCTTCAGTCGGTACTTCTCCTGGCCCATCTTTTCCTCTATGAGACCTGGACGTATGAGACCTGGACGGTTTCATCCGAGGGAGACGTCACTCATGGCGCCTTGTGGCTCAAACTCGCTCTAGCCTTCTTGTCGGTGAGCTTTATCGCCGCTTCGCTACTCGCCTATCGCTATACGAATCCAATTCTGCGGGCGTTTTACAGGGCGGCCGCGGTTTGGCTGGGCCTGCTGAGTTTCCTATTCGTCTCGGCGGTTTCTTCGTGGATCATTTTCGGAGTTGCTCGACTGGCCAAGCTGGACCTGAACTACCACCGGACCGTAGAACTGCTTTTCGGTGCCGCATTAGTGACCGGACTCTACGGAGTCTTTCAACGCTGGCTGGACGCGAATCACGCGAACCACAGTGCGCCTCGCGAACTTGCCGGAGGCGTGGCGCGGACGAACAGCCGCGCTTATCAGCGACGTGCACCTGGGGCACGTGAGAAATGGCAGTTTTCTGCGGCGGATGGTAGCAAAGATTTTGAAAGAAACACCGGACGCAATTTTTATTGCCGGAGATTTATATGACGGCACGGCCATCGACGCGGGGCGCGCAGCAGAGCCGTTGAACAAACTGACGGCGCCACAGGGCGTGTATTTTGTCGCGGGAAATCACGAGCAATTTGGCGACGACAGCAAGTATTTGAATGCCATTACGTCGGCCGGAGTGCGCGTGCTCAACAACGAGAAAGTAGAAGTCGACGGTTTGCAGATCATCGGAGTCCCCTACCGCAACGCCACGCAGGATGGGCATCTGGCGTCGGTGCTCGACGGCGTTCGCGTCGATCGCGGACGCGCGAGCATTCTGTTGACCCATGCCCCCGACCGTCCAGAAATCGCGGAGGCGGCCGGCGTTTCCCTCCAGCTATCGGGGCACACGCATCTTGGTCAGTTCGTTCCCTGGAGTTGGATGGCCCGGAGAATGTACCGGCAGTTCGTGTATGGCTTAAGCCGGATCGGAAACATGCAGGTCTTCACTTCGAGCGGAGCAGGAACGTGGGGACCACCGTTGCGTCTGGGATCGAATCCCGAAATCGTGGTACTCGAGTTCGAATAGAGTTTGCGACGTTGTGGTATCGTGTGCGCCTGAATGAAATTCCTGTTCACGATGCTTCTCTTCGCCGCGATGGCCGTTGCCCAGACCGCGCCCGCAGCCAACGCAGGAACTTCCGGCGGCTCAATCCCCTTCGCCCCAGGCTCCCGATCCTGACGCGTTTTATAGTCTCGGTCCCGACTCGCTCCCGCAGCATGGAGTCCCCAAAGGCGAAATCCGCGGGCCGTTCACCTTACCCAGCAATGCATATCCGGGCACGCAGCACACTTACTGGGTTTACGTTCCCGCGCAGTACGATTCGGCGATTCCCTCCAGCCTCATGATCTTCAACGACGGCCAGGCTTTCATGAATGCCGATGGCGACATGCGCGCGCAGAACGTGATGGATAACCTCATCTTACCGCCGAGAACTGCCGGTGATGATCGGCGTCTTCATTAATCCCGGCCGCCGTCCCGATCAGCCCGAGCCCAACCCGAGCGAATGGGGAGACCGCACCACGAACCGGCCCACGGAATACAACTCGCTCGACGACAAATACGCTCGCGTGATTGTGGACGAACTCATTCCCGCGCTCTACAAGGAATACAACATTTCCAAAGATCCGGAGCGGCACGGCATCGGCGGCTCAAGCTCTGGAGCCATCGCCGCTTTCACGGTCGCCTGGCAGCGTCCCGACCAATTTCGCAAGGTCCTGAGTAACGTCGGCAGCTTTGTGGATCTGCGCGGAGGGCAACGCCTATCCCGACATCATCCGCAAGAGCGACAAGAAACCGATCCGCATATTTCTATGCGATGGGCGAAACGACAACCGCGGCCAGCGTCCCGGAGAAGAGTACAACCGAAGCGCTCGACTGGTTCTTTCAGAATGTTCGGATGATGCAGGCCCTCACGGCGAAAGGGTACGACCTCAACTACGCCTGGGGCATCAACAAGCACGGCCAGAAGATGGGCGGCACGATTTTGCCCGATATGATGCGCTGGCTTTGGCGCGATCACGAGTTCTCGAGTGATCCAAAAGATGCCGTGGAGCGATCCTTTAACGCGCCGAACGCACCCAAAAAGAGCTCAGCAAAGCAGTAGATCGTCTCCACATGAGCGCCGTTTTGCCTGATAAATGGAATCTCTCTGCAGCCTGCGTGGGCAGATTTTTTCCGCAGGCGCTTGCCAGACTCAACCCAAACACTGGAAACTATCTGTATGCGGATTATGGCGCGATTCATGTTGTCGGCGAGTGACTTGGCGCACTTCCCTCCCCCGAGCGTGCCGGAGATTGCTTTTCTAGGACGATCGAACGTCGGGAAATCGAGCTTGATCAATTCTCTGGTGGGAGCGAAGCTGGCGCGCACCAGCAACACTCCGGGACGCACGCGCAGCATCAATTTTTACGAAGTCCGTCGCGCTGGGCAGCCGCGGCCCGAGCTTCTTTTTACCGACTTGCCAGGTTATGGCTACGCGAAGGTCTCCCGCGAAATCTCCGAAGACTGGTCGCGCTTTGTCGATCCTTACCTTCATCAGCGCTCGACCTTGGCGCTCTGTCTGGCGCTGGTGGATGCGAATATCCCCCCCCAGGAAAGCGACGCCAGGTTGCTGGAATTCCTCTCGGCCAAAGAGCGGCCGCATGCCATCGTGGCCACGAAATGCGATCGGCTGTCGGGCAATCAGTTGCGGCAGGCGCTGAATGTGCTTGGGCAAGCGTACGGCGGAGTGCCCATCGTGCCCTTTTCGGCCAAAACCGGAGCCGGCAAAGAGGAGCTTTGGAGCCAGATTCGCGCTTCCTTGTCGCAATTTCCAGCAGCGTAGAGCTTTTCCTCGATGTGCCCGTCAATTTCTTTCACTTTCTTTCGCGGACCAGCCCGTCTTGCGTATCGAAAACGAAGGTTACCCTAGTCACTCGGGAGCCGGATGCGGCGGGCAATCCATCCGCTATCATTAAAGCCATATGGCCAAATATCTCGTGACGGGCGCCGCCGGCTTTATCGGATCCTCACTGGTTCGTGCTCTATTGCAACGCGGCGAGCAGGTTCGAGGCATCGATAACTTCGCCACCGGAAAACGCGAAAACCTGAGCGAAGTTCTCAGCCACATGGACTTCCGCGAGGCCGATCTTCTCGATCTCAACGCCATGCACAAGGCGTGCGCGGGCATTGATTACGTGCTGCACGAGGCGGCGATTCCATCGGTTCCTAAGTCTGTGGCTCGACCCTCTCGGCAGCAATCGCGCCAATGTGGATGGCACTCTCAATGTGCTGGTTGCGGCGCGCGATGCCAAGGTTAAGCGCGTGGTTTACGCCGCCTCATCGTCAGCTTACGGGGATACGCCGACCCTGCCGAAGCAGGAAGCGATGACTCCAAATCCGATATCACCATATGCAGTGGCCAAGCTCGCCAGCGAGTTGTACATGATCTCGTTCTACCGCTGCTATGCCCTTGGAGACTGTCTGCCTCCGCTATTTCAATATTTTCGGGCCGCGGCAGGATCCTTCTTCCGCGTACTCCGGCATTCTGGCCAAATTCAGCATGCAGATGCTGCGCGGAGAGCAGCCCACGATTTTTGGCGACGGCGAAACCAGCCGTGACTTCACTTACATTGACAATGCGGTGTCCGCGAATCTGCTGGCATGTTCCGCCCCAGCGGCGGAATGCGCGGGCCGAGTGTTTAATTGCGCCACCGGACGGCGATCCACGCTGAACGAAACCTTCGAGGCCTTGAAAAAACTGACTGACTACAAGGGTGCCGCTAAGTATGGTCCGGAGCGCGAGGGTGACATCAAGCATTCGCTGGCCGACATCACCCAGGCGCAGAAGCATTTGGGATACAAGGTTCTGGTGAACTTCGAAGACGGCCTGCGCCGTACGGTCGAGTGGTACAAGAGTCAGAAGTCAGGCCGTCGGAGCCTAAGCGCATACCCGTCACAACGCCGGACGCGATGCCTCAGCCGCAGGATGCGATTCCGGCCTGTCTGCGACTTTCCCCGTGCGATCAGTTCGTTCAGGTCGTATCGGAACGGTCCATACGCGCTGAAAGTTTGCTCGTTGAATAGACGCTTGGCTCCGCAGCTCAGGCAGACTTGGTACGAGTATCCCTGCATGCCAATAGGCCAACTCATTTTGCCGTGCCAGCACCCTCGGAACGCTACGACCGCAGCGCCCGCCAGACTGCTGGCGACGATTCCGGGCCACCACCAGTTTGATTTTTTGAGTTTTTCCAGCTTTTGCTGCTCGCCTGCGTGGTTCATCACATCTCCGGATTTTTCTTAGCCGCTTGCTAACGATAGGACGAATCGAGGCGGAGGGCAAAATCTGAAGGGTCGTAGCTCGGCAGGCGTTCTCAGGACGCTAGGCGTGCTCGTCCGAGGGGCCGCAGTTGGACGTGTACCATCGGACATTGCGGTACCCACCCAAAGACTATTACGCTCGAAATAGAGGCTCTGGACAGTCGTTCCCCGGTTGAACTGATGGCACACTGAGTTTTACGACGAGCCCGGATACGATAAACAACAGGTTTTTCGCGATTCCGACCGCGCCAGCATGAGTGCCAATCCAACCCGCGTACTCAACCCGCGTTGACTGGGAAGCCGCAACCGCGGCCGACTCCAGCTCTCCACTGCAACAGGGCAACGTCGTCCTCGAGTCGATCACGAATCGTGAAGCTCTAGCGGCGCTGCGCGCCTTCTCAGACTTTCATACGCAGGTCCGGAATCGCCGCGGGGCTATGGAGAGCGCGTCCTATCGCGACTTGTGCGAAACGGAGCGCTTCATCCTGGATGAAGTTCTGCAATTGATCTGCGACCGCGCACTGGCCATCACACAGGCTGATAGCATCGTGGTCGCGCTGGCGGAAGGCCCAGCGATGATCTGCCGTGCTGCTGCGGGAACACTCGCAATCGCTCGTGGCGTTGAGGTGATCAGCGAATCCGAGTTTTTGCAGAGCTCATTGGCATCGGGAAGCGTTCTTACTTGCGATGATTGTTCCGTCGACACTCGCGTCGAAGTGGATTTCGCACGCCAGATTGAAGCCGGCTCTACGGTAATGGTTCCACTACGCGGACGCCGCGAGCAATTGGGAGTGCTACAGGCATTTTCAACAACCGCGCATGCTTTCACCAACAACGACATACGCAGTCTCGAACTGTTCGCTGAACTGCTTCTTTCCTCGCTCAGGCCTAAGGATGAAGATCGCCGCATCAACTGGCTAGCGGATGTAGCAAGCGATGTCCTAAAGGGAAAACCGGATGCCGCAGCAGCTGTGGTCGAGGCGGCAGCCAATGTGGGCCCCGATGAGTCTTCCGGGCTCGGGCGTGAGAATTTTATAGAGACGGGGAGTGCGCCATATCCGCTGCCAGCATCCGAGGAACTGCTACCAGCAGACCTATTGACTTCAGGTCTGGAACTGCTGACGGAGCCTGTCGTCATTTCGGCGGACCTTGTCGAGTTGCCGGACCTTGTCGGATTGTCCGGATCCAGCATGGTCTACGAGGAATTAGACGACCAACCATTTGAAATCGAAGCGACGCTTGAGCCGGCGACTCCAAAGTCAGACGAACTGCCGATCTCATCGCCGTTACCGCGCGGGTTTTCTCTTCCCGGCAGCTCGCGACCCGGATTGAGTGTAGTCATGGCCCTGTTGGCAGTGGCCGCGTTGTTTTCGGCCGGTGCTTGGTGGGGCATGCAAATGCATGCGAAATCGGCGATCGCAAGCGCAAGGCCCGGGCAAGCCACAATGCCCGTAGCCACAGGGACAAAGCCAGTCTCGCCTCGACCGGTTACGACTCCTGCCGCACCGGTGGAGATGGATCTGTCTCTCGGAGCCTCCGACAATCTGATGAATCCCGGGAAGCTCGACTCCGATGGCGTGCCTCTCGACGCCGTGGCAGATAGCAAACTGGCAGCGTTGCCAAAAATTACGGGCGTGCGGCACTGGTCTTCAGCCACGGGCAGCACCGTCGTCATTGATATGGACGACCAGGTTCCCTATGAAGTGCATCGCTTGATGTCGCCCGAGCGTATCTACTTTGATCTGCACGACACCGTCCTGTCGCACGAATTGGAAGGCAAGACTATGGATGTGGGCGACGCGTCGCTGAGCCGCGTGCGGATCGCTCAGCCTGTGGCGGGCGTAACCCGAGTAGTACTCGACACGCAAGGCGGATCGAACTTCTCTGTGAGCATGGAATCGAGTCCCTATCGGCTGGTAGTTGAACTGCACGGCAACAGCAAAACGAGCGACAAGACTCTGGCCGCGAACAGCATCGCTCCCGCACACACGCTCTTGAACCATTCGCTCGCGGCCCCAACAACAGCCTCGACGACGGTTTCGACAAATATGAACGTCGCGCCCGTTTCCGCAAAAGCGGCTCCCATGGCTACATTAGCAACGAAGGCATCGGATCAACCGCTGCCGGCCAAAACTGGTAAATTCCGCATAGTGCTTGACGCCGGACACGGTGGGTGGGACCTGGGAACAGTTGGACGGCAAGGATTACTGGAAAAAGATCTCGTGCTCGACGTGACGCAACGCCTTGGAAAATTGTTGCACGCCCGATTGGGGTCGGAAGTGATGTTCACGCGCAGTACCGACACCTATCTTCCCCTGGAGCAGCGTGCCGACTTTGCGAACCAGACACAGGCTGATCTGTTCGTCTCAGTTCATGCCAATTACAGTACATCCGCGTCGGCTCGAGGGGTTGAGACTTACTACACAAATCAGTTTTCGGCTCCGGGCTCCCGTGAAGTCGAAAAACATGAGGATGGAACTTTCGCTGCGCCGATGCCGGTATCCTTATCCCCCGCAGGGTTGCACGAAAAAATCGAGGAGTCGCGCCGGCTCGCCGCAAGTGTTCAACATTCTCTTTATGGCACCCTGGCGGCCAACAACCCCGACATCCGCAACCGGGGAATCAAGGACTCGGCTTTTGCTGTGCTCACCGGCACGACCATGCCGGCCATTCTTACCGAGATTTCCTTTGTGAGCAGTCCGGCCGACGAACACAGCTTGCAGAGCGCAGCTTACCGTCAACAAATTGCGGAAGCTCTTTACAAGGGCATTGCCCACTATCAGGAAACTTCACCGCGAGTTAGAGTGGCCCAACTGCAAACTACCGCCGCGCGAAGGTAGGGAATCCCTGGGTAAGCGGGATTCAACCCCTTCACGGCTCAAACTTAATTCGTACCCGTCGCGCCCCCATACTTCTCAAGCCACTTCAACTCTTCGCGGACCTTGATTTTCCCATGCCACGGATTTTTGTCGAGCGAGTGACCCTCGCCTGGAAAAATCAGCAAATCGCTCGGGACATTGAGTTCGTGCAATGCACGATCCAGCAGATAACTCTCCAGCACCGGAACGCGAATATCCTCGCCCCCCGCGACCATGTGGGTAGGCGTTCGTACTTTGGCGATCTGGAAAATCGCGGCTTCGCTGCGATAGCGATCCGGCTGTTCCCAGGGCAGGCCCCCCAAAACGTTAGCGTCATCAACGCTCGAGTCGTCATTGCCCCAGTCGGCCACGTTTTCCACTCCACCCGCTCCCGTTACCGCTGCTTTGAAGCGCGTGGTCTGTGTGATGACCCAATTCGTCATGTAGCCACCATAACTGTAACCACCGATGGTCAACTGATTCGGATCGGCGATTCCGTCTTTCACCAGCGCATCGACGCCCGTCAATATGTCTTTGCCGGGACTGGAGAAAAGTTCAGGAACGATTGCGAGGGCAAATTTGTCGCCGTAGCCGGTGGATCCGCGATAGTTTGGCTCGAAGACCAGCCATCCCGCAGTGGCGGCCAAGCGATCCCACTGATACCAATCGGCCGAGAAGCGGTTGCCATCGGCATCTTGCGGGCCGCCGTGGATCAGCACAAACATCGGCAGGTTCTTCGCTTCAAACTTTCCCGGCGGATACATCAGCATGCCTTCGACGGAAGTGCCGTCCTCGGAAGTCCAGCGATAGGGCTTGGCCTTCGGAAGATCGCGCTCGGTGAACAACTTGTTGAACGACGTGATGGGCCGCGCTTGTGAGATTGTTTCGAGGCTGTCGGCTACGTAGATCTCCGTGGGCCGCTCGGTCGCCGAATACTCGAAAACAATGCGTGGACTCTGCGAATGCAAGCTGGTGGCGAGGCGGTCGTAGGCCCCGGGCCATCCCTGACGCTTTGCGAACGCTGCTTGCGGACTCGCTTGCGATACCAGTTCCACCTCAGTCCCCATTCGACAGGCGCAAAGCACAGAACCATCGCGAAGCGGCGTATAGCGGACGACCTCACCTCTGTAATCGGAAAACCAGCGCTGGACTTCCTTCTTTTCGGCCGCGTCAGCAGCATCCACCCAGTACAAGCGCGGCTGGGGATCTTCATATTTCCGTTCCACTGATCCCAGGTTGACCTGAAAGAACAGATGGCGATTGTCGGGTGCCCACTCGATATTCACTTCGACCGCTTCGTTATAGGTCAGGCGGATCGGCGTGATTTCCGCCGCATTAGTCGGCGAATTACCGCCGCCCAGGTTGACCAGATAGAGTTCCGTATCTTCGTTTTTCTCCTGACGCTGAGACACGGAGGATGTCAAAAAAGCTAACCGGTTGCCATCATTTGAGATGGTGATTTCATCCACGCGCAGCGGCGTGCGTGCGATTGTGACGGCTCCCGGCGTGGCTCCGGATTCCTTTTCCGCGTCCGGAGTCTCTTTTGAACCCAGCGCCGCGTGGCGCGCCATGGCTTCATCGAGAGCGATACGAAAAATTACGTCGCCCCGCTCATCGCCACGGTAACGGAGCACGTCTTTCCAATCCTTTTTGTGGTCGTCGTTTTGCTGCTTGGTCCAGGGCTGGCGGGTCGCAAAATAAATTGCCTTCGAATCTCCGGACCAGGCAAACGCGTGAACTTCCTCTTCGCCCGATGTGATCGCAAACGCTTCGCCGCCGTTGGGAGAAATCAGGAAGAGCTGGGCTACATCTTTGTCGTCCTTGTCATTTTTACTCTGGCCTCCTCGTTTCTCGCTGCCTCCTTTTTTTTCGTCATCTGCATCTTTGGCCAGGGACTTGCGCTCCGAGAGAAAGGCGATCCACTTGCCATCGGGAGACCATTGCGGTGAGCTATCGTGTCCAGATTGCGTCAACTGGGTGAGGCCGGAAGGCTGGTTTCCATTCGCGCTGCGATAGAACCAGAGCTCCGTGCGGAAGATCTGCTGATCCCAGTCTGCTTTTTCCGTTCCAATGACCACAGAATTGCCATCCGGAGAAACCTTCACGGCGTCGAAGCTCACCGAGTTGAAGAATTCATCGAAGGTGAGTTTTGGCTTCGGAGTTGAGGTTTGGGAGAAGGTGGGGAAAGCAAGGACGAAAAATATTGAGAGGAGAAGCAGAGGTTGGCGCATAGATTTGTCGTTCGAGGTATACACTGCGGCGCCTTGCGTGAGCAAACATTTCGTGAGGATCGACGTGCCCTAGAGTCATTCACAAATGAGACGATGAAGCGTACGAAGGCCTATCTCACAATGCGTTTCATCTTTAAGGCCCTATGGATTCCTACGGCCCAGCAGGCTGCGCATTGCGCAGCGCCTCATCCAGTGTTTGATTGCTCGGTACAGTTTGCTCCACTACGCGCCAGCCGTCGTCGTACCCACGAAATGCGACGCTTGACCGGTAACGCACTCCAGTGTCATAAAGCACCGAGCCCACTTGATTGATGGGAATCCAATGCCAGTTAAACTCGACCTCGGCAAGGTTGCCAGATTTGCTGATGCCCGAGATGCTGAGCAATTCTCGCCGCGCCACTTGGATCATCGGGCCATTTTCAGGCATCGCGCTTGAGATCACGGGCCGCACCGTCTCGACTCCGAGCGGCGTGAGTACCACGTCCCAGCACGGCGGAGGGTCGACTCCGGTGGGACACTTCTGCTCGGTCCCAATGATCCATCCGCGACGTTGCAGCACCATGGTTTCCGGGGAACTGAATTCTTTGTTGGAAACAACGCCGGTACGAAGCCAGAATAATTGCGGCGCCTTGAATGAATCGGAAGCGGAAATCAGATCACCGGCGAGGCGGCGCGTGAGAAAGTCACGCGGGGAACAACCCAGCCCCAGACACAATAAGAGAGCCAGCAGCGATGTCTTTGCCGTGCGCATGAAGTTAATTATGGTTGCGAGAGAATTCTAACCAATTGCGATTGCCTTCGGGGTAGAAAAGGTGTTGATGCGATCTGACCATCAAATTTCTTTGACCAGCGCCCTGGGACCGGAGTGTGACAAACCGGGCAATCTCCCTCGGGGGTCAGCTTGTACTTTTTGATTGAATATCCATAACGCTCGATCAGCATTTCGCCGCATCGGTGACAGTGCGTATCCTCAAGGCTCTCCACACGCCCGGGAAGATTGCCCGCATAGATGTAGCGCAATCCAGCTTTACGCCCGATAGCGGCGGCTCGCAGCAAATCCTCGGGACGCGTATCGGCGGGCGAAGTCATCTTGTAGTCCTGGTGAAAGGCGGTGACGTGCCAGGGAATGTCGGGCGAAATGCCGGCTAGAAACTCGGTGAGTTTTCGAAGTTCGTCGTCACTGTCATTAAAGCCGGGAATGAGCAATGTCACAATCTCCAGCCACACGCCCATCTGATGCAAACCGCGGATGGTTTCGAGGATCGGCTGTAAGCGTCCGCCGAGTTGGCGATAATGGCGATCGTCAAAGCTCTTGAGATCGACCTTGTAAAGGTCGATGAAGGGATGGAGATATTCGAGCACCCGCGGCGTCGCGTTCCCGTTCGAAACAAACGCGGTCAGCAAACCCGCTGCCCGAGCCCGCCGGAAAACCGCAACCGCCCATTCGCTCGTGATCAGCGGCTCATTGTAAGTACTGACCACAACTTTTGCGCCTTGGGCGAGCGCGCCTTCGATGAGCAGCCCTGGATCGACGTCGAGCGGCCCTGAAACTGCATTCGGGTCGCGCAGGGCTTGTGACGTGACCCAATTCTGGCAATAAGAACAGTGCAGATCGCAGCCCAGCATTCCGAAACTGTAGGCGAGTGATCCTGGGTGCGCGTGGAAAAATGGCTTCTTCTCAATCGGATCGCATTGCACTCCGGCAACGTAGCCCCACGGAACATAGAGCGTGCCCCCACGATTGAAGCGCACCTTGCAGACACCAGGCTGCCCTTCAGGGATTGGGCAGCAATGGCCGCACGCGTAGCAGCGGACGCGGTTGCGATCCAGCTTCTCCCAAAGCGCAGAATCGCCTTCATTGACGCGGGCGTCAGCGGTCAGAATGTCGCGGAGCGTGGCCACAAGAGTATTCTACGGCTGGGCATTCGCTCTGTCCGCTGCCCTGATTAGTTTGCTTCTGATTTCGCGCGTTGGCTATGGCCGTGGATCCACTCTTCCGCCTGCTGGCGCGCGGTCGACACTTGGGTCTGCGTCATTTGGGAAGCTAGTCCCTCAAGCCGCGACTTGCTGTTCTCGTCCCCCTCGGCGAGTGCGATAGTTGACCAGAAGTAGGCTTTGGACAAATCCTGAGGCACGCCGCGTCCAGCCCAGTAGTAGGCACCGAGCGTAGCCTGAGCGTCGACGTGGCCCTGTTCGGCGGCGCGCCGGAACCACTTCACCGCTTCGGTGTCATCCTGCGGCAGTTCTTCGCCGCTATGCCAGCGTTCCCCGATCAGCCATTGAGCATCCGGGTCTCCGTGGTCGGCCCGTTTTTGGAGCTCCGCCAGAGTCATCACTGGCGAGCGCTTGCTGGGTAAGCTTGCATTGGATGGACTAGGTTTAAACGAACCAGCATTTGACGCAATAAGTCCGTTTGCGTTTTGCCCGGAAACTGGAGAAGCCGCCTCGACCGACGGTGTCCGCGACACCTGCGAATAGGCCGGCAAACGCTTCTCGACCATCGGCTGAATCACATAACCGACGACCATTGCGACAATCACAATAGCCATTCCAATAAGTCCGAGATGAAGCAGGCGGAACCGGCCTCCCGGCGCGCTATCGAGGACTTGTCCCGGTTCTTGCTCAGAGATTTCGCGGACTTCCCGGCTCTCCTCCAATAGACCCTCGCGATTTGTTTGCATAGAATCCGAGTTGATCGAGCCCGCCTCAGTGAATGTAGCCGTCGACGCGTTCAACGAAGATTCCTCTCCGGCTAGCGTTTCGGCCGATGGAGCTCGTGGGGACGTTCGCGGGGGTGTTCCTGGCGGCGTCCCGTCACGCTGGGTTTGTGGAATCATTTCAACGAGCTGCTGCAAAACAGTCTCGTGGGCCTTTGTGAAGCTGTTTGGGTGCCGCGAAAAAACCTCGATCAGCCCGACTACATCGGACGCGGACTTGATGGGAGCGGCCATCAGCGAGGCAATCCCCAATGCGCGGCAGACTTCCGGATCGACACGCGGATCGCTTGTCGCATCCGCGCAGGAGACCAAAAGCCCGCTGCGGACGCATTCTCCAGATAGCCCTTGCTTCACATCAATAGCAGCGCCAAGCGGCGGAGACGGTTCGCCGGCACGCGCCCGGCACACCATCTTCTCGTCCGTCACAAACGCCAGGGCTGCTCCACTGGCTCCCGTAAGATTCAGTGCGCTCTCGGTGATCAGATCCAAAACTGCATCTTCGTCGCCAGCAATCTCGCCAACCTCCCGGCGGACTACTTCAATCAAAGAATGAGAGCCGCTTCCATCAGAGATTGAGACCACATTGGAGGCCTTCGCATCCGCTTTCGTGTCCGTGAGTGGTTGGGGTGATTTCTCGTCTCCGCGCTGAGCGAGTTGCTCAGCGATTTGCTCAGTACGGGCGGCGTGGTTAGAACAGGCGATCAGAAGATTGGCAAATAGCCACTCTCTCAGTATTTGCCGCGAAGTCTCAGGCAGACCCGAAAACCGCACGCCCCCGCGGCCTGCGTCATCACTCCAAATCACCTGTCCATTGCCATGAACATAGTTCTTGGTTTCAGGCAGATCGAGCGAAAGGGTTACGGCACGGTTGACTTCCAGACGTTCGCTGGTACGGACGGCAAAGCCATCCTCATGCAAGTCGAGCAATTCGCTCAGATCCACAACCATGCCAGTTTGCGGACCATTGAAACTGGCGTAAACCGGGCTGTGGAGCTTCTGGCGGACGCTACGACGCCGTTCTCCGTTGGGAGCCCCTGGGTTAGGATCCGGCAATCTGAGGATGCTCCGATCCATAGTCGCCTCCATAGTAACTCAGGGACCGAAAGTAAGGGAGCCCGATTTGGCTAGAGGTTGGCGGCCAGAAATGGCGTTTCGTCTTGCGCTACCGGCACGAGAACCTGGGGCGTGATTAGCACCCGATCCAGCGCGTTGGCAAAGGTCTTGGGAAATTCTGATATCAGGAGGTTTACATCCAACTGAAGATCATGATGGCTATAAATGCGATAGACGATTAAGGAGCCTCGTCGGCGATTCGAGGTCGTCACCAGGTCCAGCGTCAGATTCCAGGAGGGCTGGTTCGAAATCGCCACCATGTGGGGGATCTTGCTCCAGTGAAAGTGCCGATTGGTTTCCCCCGGCACCACCTGATCGCCAGGCAGCGACTTGAGGTTCAATTCGAACCCGTCGAAATCGTTGCTCTCAAACGCAGCCACCAGGATCCTGCGAACCTGCTCGAAATCCCCGGCAACTTTAAGCTCTTCGATGGCACGTCGGACAGAAAGATTATTGATGACGATCTGCCGCTGGTCGATCGTGCGTTGCGCCACTCGCCGCAGTTCGCCAAACTCCAGATAGTTCAAATGCTGCACGCCAAGCCAGATACCGGTTCCCACCACCGCCAGAACCAATCCCACCGTGCTTCCCGTCGGCCAAAGCAGGAAGAGACTGAGCATGGCAAACATCGCGGAGACCGCATAGAGAACGATCACCACCTGGCGATGCGAAAAACCCATTTGCAACAGCTTGTGATGGATGTGCTCGCGGTCGGCTGTAAAAATAGGGCGGCCACTGATCAGTCGTCGCACAATGGAAAGTGCCGTTTCCAGAATAGGCAATCCGAACGAAACAACCGGAATGGCAACGGCCACGAATGTGGGCGCCTTCTGCGACCCTTCCAGAGCCAGAGCGCTGAGCATGAAACCGACGAATAGGCTGCCCGAGTCACCCAGAAAAATTGTCGCCGGATTGAAATTGAAGCGCAGGAATCCAAGAATCGCGCCCGCCAGGGTCACACTCATCAGAGACGCCAGCCATGAATGGTTCACCAGTGCGCAGACGAAAAACACCATCGTCGAAAATAAGGCCGACCCGGCAGCCAAACCATCCAGCCCATCGATCAGATTGAAGGCGTTTGTAACCGCAACCACCCACAGCACCGTGAGCGGCAATCCAACGTATAACGGGAGGGGATGAGGGAAGATCAGCGGCAGATCGAGAACGCGCATTCCACCGGCGAATAGCATCGCACCAGCGATCGCCTGCACCGCAAACTTCAAATAGGGACCTGCGCCCCGAAGATCGTCGTAGATGCCCAAACAAAAAATCAGACAAGCTGGAACATAAATCCGAAGAAGAGTTGTAGGAGCGATTCCTGAGACGAGGCGGGGGAAGATAAGCGAGAGCGCCAACCACATGCTCAGGCTGACGGAAAAAGCCAAAAATATCGCCACGCCCCCCAAACGTGGAAGCGCCGCCTTGTGAATGTGCCGTCCATCCTGCGGAACGTAAACCCAGCCTCGGCGGTTCGCCAGGTCTCGCACTTCACGCGTAGCTACAAACGACAAAGCCAGCGAGAACGCAAATAAACCAAAGAACAGGAAAGTCAAAATCAGAGTTCCTTCGCGCTGGAATTCCTGGCATTTCCTCACGCGTCCGCCAGCCGGGAGCTTAAGTCACTTGATACGGGCAGGTCCGACCGGTGGTTTGCGTGATGAAATATTGATTCTCGAAACTATACAACTCGCCACTGTGGGTCGGCAACCTTTGCGGGCATTTTTTTGGTTAACTGCCAATGGTCGGGGGACGTGAAACACAGCTTTCTGCGCCGATTTCGGTCAATCGCGTGTGCTAAACTCGACCCACGCATACATCCAGGAGTCTTCGCATGTCCAGGCGGAATTACAGCTTCCTTTTGCGAAGCTTGTTCGCGTTTTTTGTTGGTTTGTGCTGCCTTCAGCTTTTGGCCCAAACTCCGGTCACGGGTCAGACGGTACAACCCGCAGCGGCGAGCAAAGTAGCTTCGCCGCAATCGCCCCGTCTTTTGGCCAACTCCAATGTGAAGCTCGGCGTGGGGGATCTGATCGAGATCACCGTTTTCGGAGTTCCGGATCTCTCGACCAAAATTCGCATCAGCGGCGCCGGAGACATCTACCTTCCGCTTATCGACTATGTTCACGTCGCCGATCTGACCACCGACGAGGCGCAGGCGTTAGTCCAGAAGCGGTTGGAGGATGGAGGTTTTGTTCACAGCCCGCACGTCTCGATTTTCGTGGATGAATCCGCATCGCAAGCCATCACGATGGCGGGAGAGGTTAATCACCCCGGCCCCTATCCGGCAATCGGTGAGCGTCGGCTCTTCGACTTGATCTCGGCCGCTGGAGGATTGACCGACAAGGCAGGCCACAACGTCACCATCGAGCGTCACGGAGACACCGACTCAAAAATTGTTGTGCAGTTATCTTCAGACCTGGCCGAGGACACGCAGAACAACGTGGATATCTATCCTGGTGACACGATAATTGTTTCGCGGGCCGGAATCGTTTATGTCGTGGGCGATGTGCAACATCCCAGCGGATTTCTGATTGAGGACAATACCCTGACTGTCCTAAAAGCCCTGGCGCTGGCCGGTGGAAGCACCCGTACTTCGGCCTTGAATAAGAGCAGGATACTGCGACAGACTCCGAGCGGAGTTCAGGAAATTCCGCTTGACCTGAAAAAGATTCTCTACGCCAAGGCGCCGGATACGGCTCTGGTGAAAGGCGATATCTTGTTCATACCCGGAAGCGCAGCGAAGGCAGCGGCTTATCGTACTGCCGATGCGGCCCTTTCGATGTCTACCGCCTTGGCTGTGGTTGCGGTGCACTAAACCGCTCTGGTGCGCGGATTAAGCACTCTTTTTCGCCGACATGGCCGCAGGCTCCACATATTCAGTCCCTGTCAGCACGGCTATATAATTCCGCGCGGTCTTTTCGCGGGAAAATTTGTTGAGGATATATTGCCGCCCGCTACTCCCCATTTGCCGTCTTCGCTCCGGAGCCTTTGCCAGTTCGAGAATCGCAGCTGCGAGCGCCCTGCTGTTCTCTGGTTCCACAAAAACGCCCGCTCCCGATTCTTCAACAATCTGTCGAGCCTGCCCATCGACCGCGACGATGACCGGCCGTTCGCAAGCCATGTATTCGAGCAACTTGGTGGGAATCACTGTCTTAAATAGCTCCGTCTTTTTCAACATGACGAGGCAGAGATTTGCCGCCGAAACGTAGGCCGGAATCCGTTCTCGCGGTTGCTGGCCGATGAATTGGATATTCGTGAGTCCACGCGCGACCGCGAGTTCCACGATCCGATCTTTCTCGGCGCCTTCCCCGATCAGTAAAAACATCGCACTCGGCAGCGCAGTTTGAAGTTCCTCGGCGACGGTGATCAAGGTCCCCAGCCCGTGCGCATGGCCCATCGTTCCGATATAGCAGATCAGAAAGCGATCTTCGACCATCAGCTCTCTTCGGACTCCGAGCGCCGCCGGATCAAGCCGGAAGAGATCGGTTTCCACGCCATTCTCGACGATAGAGATCTTCGCCGCAGGAACTTTCCAGTAGCGGATCAGGTGATCCTTGAAGGCGGGCGAAACGACAACAATGCGGTCCGCGCGGCGGTAAAGGAACCCGGCGATTACGCCCAACGCACGGTGAAGCAAAGTTCCTTCCTTGCCTGCGCCGACAGCCGCGAGCGATTCCGGCCAGAGATCACGCACTTCGAAGACGAAAGGGACACGCTTCCAAAATGCTAGCCACCAGGCCGAAAGTGCGCACAGCAATTGAGGCGACGTCCCAATAACCACATCCGGCTTGGGAAGAGCTAATCCAGTGACTGCGGCTGAGATACAGAACGACGCGTAGTTACGGATCCTTTCGTGCATCTTTCGGTTGGGCAGCGGCCAAAGCCAGGTTCGAACAACGCGCACTCCGTTGACCATCTCCGTAAAACGAAGCCGATGCAGCCTCGAACGCCATTGCTCGGGCACAACCCCGGTTGGATGGTTCGGAAATCCCGTGAGGACGGTAACTTCATGCCCCAATCTCGCCCAATGCCGGGACAACTCCGCGGCGCGCGCAGCGGGAGCTCCCATTTCTGGCGAAAAATACTGGGATACGTAGAGAATCTTCACGATGAGTATTCGAACTTTCAGTAAATTGGACGATCACTAATGACGATCAGTAATGAAGTAGTTTGAAAATACTTTTCTCAACCAGGGCACGGGTCCGATTGCTGCGATGCTGAGCATAATTTTCCCATCGCTCTGCAACCGCAGCAAAGTGAGTATCTCCAGTCAGTGTAGACAGTATTCGTAACTGTACGCTATGTAACTGGTGATAGAAAGGGCTGGCCAACATTTTCATCCGGGTGCCGGATTGTTCATAGAGCGACCAGTATCCGGTATCGAAGCGCGCTAGATTTTGCAGCAGCGTCTGAACCCCGCGATCGAAAACTTTCCTTGCCAAAGTATCTTCGGTAGCCAGCCAGTAATCGAATACTCCCCACAGCGCCCAGATAAACCCGTTCAGAATATGTGTCGGTGGAGTCACGAGATATTCCTCAATCCAAAGGTTGCTGTCATCGTCTTCAAATAGAACCCCGCCGTCGTTGATCGGTCGCGTCAGCGCGACAAAGGCTTTTTCTGCAGCGACCTGATACTTATCGTCTTTCCACTGAGCCTGGATCTGCGCATGCACTCGCAAAAGAAGAGAGACTCCCTGGCCTTGCGCCAGCCCGGAATACCATGGCGCCCTGAGCGTGTCACGATACTCCCAATCAAAATGATGGTTCCAAACCCAAAGCCCGTGAGCATTCTGCTCCAGGTTCGCCGCAAGCCAATCCGCGGCTTTCAGTGATTTCTGCCATCGAGCGTCATCCTTGGTCTCGCAAAAACGGTTGTAGTTTGCCAACCCCCACTGCGCAATCGCGATGGGATTGTATTGCAGGCCAATCGCTCCCCGATAATCGAGCATGGGAATGCCCGCCGCATCATGGTGTCCCGCGTAATCCGCTTTCTCGCGAAACAACATGTAGTATTCGCCGAGTTGAATGGCATTGGCCCGCGGATTGATCTCCGGCGTCTCGTGCCAGAACGTCAACTGGCTTCGGCCAGAACCAAGGTAGGCACTGAAGATTCGCCGGTAGTAATTCCATCGCGTGGCCGCGCTCATGCCGGCTCAACTTCCCAGATCGTAGTAGTCAGATCGTCGGGATCTACCGCGATGGTGGTCGCCGCAAGATAGCGGGTGGAATTCTCGCCGTCAGGCAGAAAGGCGTTGCCGTATTGAAAATAACGCATCGGCAACCTGTCTTTTTCCCATTGAGCCAGCACCTGCCAGCTCGCTCCGTCCTTCGAGCCGGCTATTTGCACCTCGTCGCTCGTGTTCACGCGACTCGGCTCAATCATTGTTGAGAAGAACATCGCGTTCCCGACCGAGCAACCGTAAATGGAAGAACTCGCTAGGTCGCCGATCTGTTCGACATTCCTAGCCTGGTTCAGACGATAGACGTGGTTCTTTTCATTAGGGGTGTCGGTTGAAAAATAAAGTCCCTCGGGCGTCGGAATCGCCGCTACAGCGCGAACTTGCTGACTCCCCGCCAGCACCACATCCATCGTGGATCCCACCGATCCGAGATCGCAGGAAGCTCGCAGCACCTTGCACTCAGCGCCGTCATCTCCAGTCAGAATCCAAAGGCAATCGGCCCAGCGGTCGTAAACAATGTTGTGGACGTGCCGTATGCTTCCCGCTGGAAACGTGTAGGCAATCTGCCACGTGAGTCCGCGATCCGTCGAAACATAAATGTGAACTTCCGCGCGCTCGCGATTATCGAAATACTCGCCCCAGTAAATTTTTCCCGACGGAACTGCGGTGATGTGCAACGGCCGGGTGCCGCGCAGAATCCGATGAGTGACCTGAAATTCATTGTCGCCAGAAGTTCGCGTCACGAGCGCGCCGGGAACCGCGCCAATCATTGTCCGGTCATTCGCCCCGTCGTCAAGAATAGCCAGTGCGTGAAAGCCATCGCGCATCAAGCGATTTGCCAGCGTGCTCCGCGATGTAAGTTTTCTCCACCAGATCGGGCGGAAATATGCGACATCTTCCCAAACTGCGTTTGCGCCACCGTGAAGGCCAGCATTCATACGAACTATCCGGTAACCACGGCAGCCGTAAAGAACAGTGCCGTCCCACGCCAGCACTCGAATGCTTCGCCACGCACCGACTTTCCGAAGTTTGAGAGTAGACGGTGAAAAAACTGGGGTCGCCGCAACTGGAGTCTCACTCATGCAGGCGGCTCAGCTTTCAGTCTTGGTTTTGGTCTTGAGGTCTGGCTTGCAAGCAAAAAAAGGTCCGATGGCCAGCACATCCATTTTGGTTCGTTGATAACAGTCAATGGCCTCTTGCGGCGTGCAGACGATTGGTTCATTCTCATTGAAGCTCGTGTTGAGGATCACGGGAATCCCCGTCTTTTTGCCAAAAGTCTGAATTAAATCGTAGTACAGCGGATTCTCATCCCGTGCCACGGTTTGCAATCGTCCCGTATTATCCACGTGATTCACCGCGCACAAACTCTTCCGCTTCTCCGGACGAATCTTATACACATGGAGCATGTAAGGCGATGGATGATCGTGCTCGAAATACTCGTGCTGCGCCTCGACCAGAATCGCGGGAGCAAACGGACGGAACCACTCGCGATGTTTGATGCGAGCGTTCAAGACATCCTTCATGTTAGGCAGGCCTGGATGCGTGACGATGGAACGATTGCCGAGCGCGCGGGGACCCCATTCCATGCGCCCCTGAAACCATCCCACAACATTTCCGCGCACCATCTGATCGGTGACCGCGTCAAGCAGCTGCGTGCGATCGAGCCGCCGATATTCGACATTCGCACTCTTCAAAGCCGATTCAATCTGCGCTTCTGAAAACTCCGGGCCAAGGTAAGCATGATTCATCTGCTCCCGACGCGGCTGTTTCAACACTGAGTGATAAGTATGCAGCGCAGCGCCGATTGCCAGGCCTTCGTCGCCCGCCGCTGGTTGAATCCATGTACGACGGAACGACGTCCGGGAAAATAGTTTGCCGTTGGCCACACTATTGAGCGCGCACCCTCCCGCCATGGCAAGATTTTCATCCTGCACGCGTTTGTGCAGTTCGTTCGCCAGATGAAAGAACACTTCCTCGAAACAATGCTGCATGGCATACGCCAGATCCATATCGCGTTGCGTAATTTCCGCCTGCGGCTCACGAGGAGCGCCAAAAAGCTTTTCCATCTTCTCGGAGAAATGCCTTGCCAGGCGCACCGTTCCGTCGGGTAAGACCTGCATCCCCTGATTGCTGCCCAGCGGCTTGAAATAGCTCATGTTGAGCTGAAAGCTGCCATTCTTGAGCGTGACAATCTTGCGAATTTCATCGACGTACGTATCTCTTCCATACGGCGCCAGCCCCATGACCTTGCCTTCATCGCCATATTTTCGATAGCCGATGAAATCGCAAATCATGGTGTAGAAACTGCCCAACGAGTGCGGTAGGAACACGCGATCGAGAACGTGAATCTCAGATCCCTCGCACCGCGCCATCATGGTCGAGACGAAATCTCCCGACCCGTCATAACTGAAGCCGGCCGCCTTTTCCCATGGCGAACAATAGTAAGAGCTGGCGATATGCGCGAGGTGATGCTCCAGATGATGCTCCTCGAACTTCAGCGTGGATGCATCCACATCGAGTGCCTGCGCCAGCAGCGAACGCACGTCGCGCATCGATTCCTTCCGTTGCCGCATCTTTATGAAATTCAGAATCTTCGCCGGATTCGCTAACGCATACTGAACTTTCTGGGTGAGGTTGGCATCGCTGTCTTGCCCCACCGCGACGTGCTGCACTTCGGTGATCTTCGCCCCAGCCGCGTCCAGACACGCTTTCACCGCGAGTGCCGGAAAGCCACCAAAGTGTTTTTGCCGGTTCAGACGCTCTTCGGCAACGGCGAAAAGAATTCGGCCATCTTCCACAATCGCCGCCGAAGAGTCGGCGTGAAACATGTTCAAGCCCAGGATCAGCATCTACCGCTCGTTTCTATCCTCGTCATTAGTCATTTCACTTATGAGTGCGAGTGCGGCGAATTCTCCCGTAGCGCGGACCCGACGAACTGGCTCAGGTCCACCGTCAGAGGCTGCCCGGTCTGGCAAGAATTTTGTAGTCGCAGGGTTGCCAACATCGAGCCCGCAATCTGCTCAAACGAAATCGGAACTGGTATTTTGTATGCGATCGCGTCCGCAAACGCCTGCAACTCGGCTCTATGGCCTTTGTCCTGTTTCCAGCGCGAACGCGCGATTCGCTTGCGCCCGTTGCGAATCAATTCAAGCCGGCGGAAATCCTCAAGAATCGCAACCGAACCGCCGCCGAAAACTTCGATGCGCTCCTTTGAAGCCGACTTGTCACCGTTGGCAAGATAGCTAATTGTTCCCAACGTTCCGTCTGCAAACTTGAGGGACGCGACAACATTATCCATGTTGTACTGCCCGGGATTGCCGACGGTCTGCGCCTGCACCTCTACGGGACACGCGCCCGCGAGAAAGCAGAGGAAGTCGACGAAATGGCAGACCTCGCCCAGAAGGCGGCCCCCGCCCTGCTCAATGTCGTTCACCCAATGATCGGCGGGGATATAACCCGCATTCACCCGGTAGTGGATGGCGAGTGGTTCGTGAATCTCTGACACGAATTGTTTCAACTGCAATGCCATCGGCGCGAAGCGGCGATTGAAACCGACCATCAGAACAGGAGCATTTTCCCCAGCAGACGGAGGTGTCGACATGGCATTCACCAACGCCGCCAGTTCCCGCTCCGTCAAGCAAAGCGGCTTCTCGCAAAATACCGCTTTCCCCGCGTGCAGGGCCGCGAGCGATTGGCTGGCATGAAGATTGTGTCGCGTCGCAATCAGGACCGCTCTAATTTTTGGATCTTGTAGCAGCTCCGCTTCGGAATTCGAGCAGTAGGAAAATCCGAACTTCTCCGCCGCGGCCCGGCTGCGCGGCCCAGTCGCATTACACACCCCGACAAAGGAAATGCCCGAGATCGTCTTCAGCGCGGGCAAGAGTGTGTTCTGCGCGAAATTTCCCGCTCCCAATACTCCCCAACCGATTGAGGCCGCCGAGGGCAAAACCGCTGAGACCGGAATCCTACTCGATAAATTTGGCGCGCTGCTGGATTCCGCTCCCGCGTATGTAATCAGCGTTCCTAGAACAAATTCCCGCGTGGACCCGGTGATCAAATCGTAGGCACGCGTCGCCTGCTCCACCGGAAAGCGATGCGTGATCAGCGAAGGCAGGTCGAGCTTGCCCTCCGCGATGAATTGCAGAAAGGCTTCCAGATTGCGCGTCTCGGTCCACCGCACATGTCCGATCGGATAATCTCGCCCTTTCTGCTCATAAGCAGCGTCATAACGCCCTGGACCATAGGAGCGCGAAACTCTGAAATCCAATTCTTTGCCGTAATAAAGTTTGCGTTGCAACTCCATCCCGACCGTCCCCACCGCAACCACAATGGCGCGATCGCGCGCGAGTTCGGCCGCCAGGTTCACCGGTTCGCTGCTGGGAGTCTCCGCGGTGATGAGAATCGAGTCCACGCCGAGACCACCGGTTTGTTGAAAACAAATATCCAGGAAATCTCGAGCGTTCGTGCAGGCAGCTTCAACTCCGCTAACCAGCGCGAGATCCGCCCGCGACTGCGATAGATCCATACCAAACACGCGACAACCAGCAGCCTTCAGCAACTGAACCGTAATTTGGCCGAGCAATCCCAGACCGATGACTGCCACCGTGTCGCCCAGCGTGACCTCGGCGGTTCGAATGCCGTGCAGACAAATTGCACCCACCGTCCCGAAGGCTGCCTCCTCGAAGGAAACTTGCGACTCCATTTCCACAACCTCAGGAATCTTCGCCACCAGCATGCGTGGGATGCATGCAAACTCGGCATGGACTGCATATCCCGCGCCGGCGCAAGCGACGCGATCGCCCGGGATGATGTCGGTGACACCATCTCCCACGGCAACCACCACACCAGCGCTGCTGTAGCCAACCGATTGCGGTTGATCCAACCGTGACCGGACCGTTTGCCACGTAGCAGCCAAGCCATCGCGTTGCATTTTGGCCATCACATCCCGCATCAAATCGGGGCGAGCTTTTGCTTTCGCCAACAGGCCCTTGCTGGCAAATTCAGCGGACGCGCGTTCTGTACCCGCCGACACCAGAGATGCTGCCACCCGCACCAGCACACATCCCGGCAACAATTGTGGCGCGGGAACTTCGGCCACCTTTAGCTCCCCGGTGCGCGCATCTTGTAAGAGTTGCTTCATGCCGTCGCTAGTCTCGGCTGAGATAAGCTTGACGCTTCAATCTGGCGGCTAGCAAATGACTTCGCGCCACCGTCGAGGAAAAGTTGCATCCAGATTTCCAGAGTGAGCAACTGCCAGATTTGCATCGACCAGTCTTCCGCGCCGCGTCGATGCTCATCAACATACTGGCGTACAACTTCGGGACGGAATAATCCACGGCTGCGAACCTGCGATTCCGAAAGAAGATCGTCCACCATGGGACGCAGATCGTGTGCCAGCCAGTAATCCACTGGCGCAGCGAAACCCGCTTTCGGCTGCCGCATCACCTCGTCGGGCAACATCGGACGCATCGCCTCACGAAAGATGTGCTTGGTCACCGGACGCCATTTCCCTTTCAACTTCAAGTCCGGCCTCACATTCCAAGCAACGAATTCCGCAAACTCGCGATCCAAAAACGGCACTCGCACCTCGACCGACGATGCCATGCTCATTTTGTCGTTGTAAGTCAGATTGAGCGTGGTCATAAAGATCTTGGTATCGAGATAGAGCATCTGGTTGAGAAAATCTGCGTGCTGCACCTTATCGAAAGCGGCTAAATGTTTACCGGCGGCGCTCCCGATTTCAGCACGCTGCGAGTTTAGAGCATATAAATCTGTCTTCTGATGCCCATCAAGATACGTACAGTTTCTGATAAAAGCTTCTTGCGGGCTGAGGGCCGCACTGCGTGCCATCTTCTTTGCCAGACGGACCGATCCTTTCGCGCGCGTCCCTCGAAAGGACGGCATGCTCAACAGAGCGTGCTCAGCGATGGAGCGAGCGAAGCCCGGGACGCGCCGATATTCTTCGGCCCATGCATGCGCGACATGCTTGCGATATCCCGCAAAGATTTCGTCTCCGCCCACACCTGACAAAAGTACGGTCGCGTTCTTACGCGCCTCGCGGCATACCAGATACGCCGTGATAATCGCGGGATCAGCCGTGGGTTCATCCATGTGCCACGTCAGATTCGGCAACAGGCCGACCACATCGGGCTCGACGACGATCTCGTGGTGTTCGCACCCCAGTCCGCGCGCCAAGCGTTGCGGAACGCGAGGATCATCAATCGTTGACTCCCCGACGCGATATTTTTCAGGAAACGTAATCGTATAAGTGCTCACCGGCTGTTTTCGCGCCATGGCCGCGGCCATCGCAGTAACGATGCTCGAAGAATCGAGACCCGCACTCAGAAAAGCCCCAATGGGCACGTCGCTTCTCATCTGCCGCTCAACCGAAGCACAGAAGCGCTCGCGAATTTCATCTGTCAAGTCCGCTTCTGTCCGTTTGAAGCGATGTTCTGCTGAAGGAAACGTCAAGTCCCAATACTGTTGGATCTTGAACTCGGCACGCTGCCATATGACATAGTGTCCCGCCGGAAGCTTTACGATCCCCTCGAACATAGTCAGCGGATCGGGCACCCAGAGGAATGTCAAATATTTTTCGAGCGCCTCCATATTCATGCGTGCTTCGATCCCCGGCACTTCAAGCAGCGCTTTGATCTCGGAAGCGAAAGCCAGTTTCCCTCCGCGTTCCGAGTAATAAAGCGGCTTGATTCCGAAATGATCGCGAGCCAGAAACAACGTCGGGGACGGTCCGCGAAGATCGCAGATCGCAAACGCGAACATGCCATTCAGGCGGCTCAAACACTCAACACCATATTCTTCGTAGAGATGGACGATAGCTTCTGTGTCGGTATGCGAACGAAAGCGGTGCCCCTTACTTTCAAGCTCGCGGCGCAGATCGGCGAAGTTATAGATCTCACCGTTGTAGGTAATCCACACCGTTCCATCTTCGTTGCACATCGGCATATGGCCATCGGCGGAGAGATCGAGAATGGCGAGGCGGCGGCTTCCCAACCCAATGTATCCGCCATCGGGGAAACGCCGCTCCCACAGCCCGGAATCATCGGGACCGCGATGGGTCTGCACATTCGTCATCCGGGCGAGTGTCTTCGCGTCGCCGCAATTCACGAGTCCGCTGATACCGCACATGGCCTCAGGTCCTCCCTATCCGCAGCTCGTAGATCTTGGCCTTGATGTGGAAGAACTGAATGCCTTGCATGGTGCAGAAGATCAACCCCGGCACTCCGTCGAGAATCCCAAGGTTCAGGACGTACTTATACAGGAAGAAGAATATCGGCGACCCAGGCAGTCCCAGGAAATGCCGCCGCAACCATCTGCGACGCTGCGCCTGCGATCCCCAAAGCGACGGCTGAATGTCCTCTTCGTTTCTGTTTCGGCTGTTCTTGCTCAGGCTCTCCATCCAGACGCGCGCCTCCCAATTGGAATATTCATTGTGCTTCTGGATGTAGCGCGAAAAAGATTCGACGTTGTGATGAATGAGCGGCTGCATCAGCCTGCGGGTCGCACCTTTCACGACGACATGCTCATGCACTTCCATGTCGGCCATGCTGGCGTCCTGATCCTCCAGGCGGCATTCGAAACGTCCCAGCCCTTTGCGGAAGAGTGAAAGCTTCCAGAAACTCGCGCCGCAGTGCCGCAAGCGGCGTCCCAGAAAATGCATCTGCAAGGCGATGTAATAACCATCTATCCGCGGATCTTGCATCACTTTTCGAATTTCCGCCGCAAGTTCGGGCGTCAGTACTTCATCGGCATCGAGCAGCAGGATCCAGTCGTAAGCCAGAGGCAGGGTGTCCATGGCCCACTGGCGTTTCTTCGGCCAACCGCCCGCATAATGAAACTGCACAACCTGCGCGCCATGAGACCTCGCAATGGGCGCGGTGTCATCGGTGCTCTGCGAATCGATGACATAGACCTCTCCCACCGACCGCAGCGATTCCAGGCAGCGCGGCAAGTTATGCGCCTCGTCGCGAACCGGAATAATCACGCTTATCGGCAGTAGCGGCGTGGCTTTGCCCACGGCCGATCTCCCGGTATCTGAGTTCGTCTCGATTTTCGTCTCGATCACTTTGGTCCTGTAGAGAGTTCTAGTATCTTAGCCTCCAGCGCCCGGTTTTCACAAAGAACGCTGTGCTAGTATCGCCTTTGAAACTATGCCGCAAGCCTCGCCAGTTGCCGGATTGAAGGAAGAAGTCCGAAACTTCTGGAACGCCGATCCCTGCGGATCGCGCTATCTAGGCGATCAGGCCGATTTCGAGGCGCACGCACGGGCGCGCTATCAACTCGAACCATACATTCACGAATTTGCCGGCTTCGCCCGTTCATCAGGTCAACGTGTGCTCGAAGTCGGAGTCGGCATGGGCGCCGATTATTTGGAGTGGCTTAAAGCCGGAGCGCAAGCCACGGGCGTAGATCTTTCAGCAATCTCTCTGGAGCGCGCAAAGCGCCGCTGCGAAATCGCGGGATACACGCCAGATCTCCGCATTTCGGATGCCGAGCATTTACCGTTTGCCGGCAACACGTTCGACATCGTTTATTCGTACGGCGTGATGCACCACAGTCCAGACACGCAGCAATGTATCCACGAGGCGAGGCGGGTTCTCAAGCCCGGCGGCTCGTTGCGCATCATGATCTACCATCACCCATCGCTTGTCGGACTTATGCTCTGGCTGCGTTACGGATTCCTCCGCGGCAAATCGTTGCGCCAATCCGTCTACGATCATCTCGAGAGCCCAGGCACCAAGTCGTACATGCAGGAAGAAGCAAGCGCGATGCTGCAGGGGTTCGAACAAATTGAGTTTCGGGTAGCCCTCAGTCCTGGAGACCTGCTCTTGAATGAACCCTCGGCACGCTTTCAGGGATGGGTATATCGGATCATCTGGTATCTGTATCCACGATTCCTTATCCGCATGTTGGGGCCAAAGTTGGGATTGTTCCTGCTGATTTCCGCGCGTAAATCGGCGACGCCGTAAGGTTCCTCGTTCCTCGCAGCACTACTGTTGTTTACAGATTCTGTTCGCACCACCGCGCCAGAACAAACAGCGACCAGGGCCGCGACCACGAAGTCTCTCCCGACAGGAATCGGTTCCAGACGCCGTGCACAGCCTTCGGGTGCAACGACAAGCGCTCCGAAGCGCCCCCGAGCAACGCCGATTCCACGGATTCTCGTAATTCGCCACGTAGCCATTTCTCAAGGGGCAAAGTAAATCCGCGTTTGCGGCGATTCACAATCTCGCTCGGCAACTCAACGCCAAGACTCGCCAGCAGCAGGCTCTTCGGAGACTTCCCTTTCAGCTTGAGTTCCCCCGGAATTCCGAAGCAGGCCTCGACCAGAGCCCGATCGAGAAAGGGCACACGCAGTTCGAGACCATGCGCCATGCTCATAGAGTCAGAATCCCGAAGCAGCGTATTACGCATGTAGAAATGGGATTCGAGATAAGACACACGATTGACGGGATCAAGAGATCGGCTTTCTGTAATCGACTCTTGCAACATTCCATCAACGGATTGTTGCGAGGCGCAGTAATCATGTGCTGCGGACAACGCCTCGCGTTCAGCGCCTCCAAACAAAGCACGCACCAAAAAATACGGATGCACGAAATCATCACCGGCGGCCAACTCACCCATCTTGCGGCCACGGTCGTTCTTCCCTGCAAGCAACTCCATGGAAGCGGAAAGCGGACGTCGCGCCAGCCTCGACAGCCGTCCAAATTGCTTGGACAATCTTTCCATCTTGGGCACGTGACGAAAATTCGAGTAGCCGGCAAACATTTCGTCGGCACCCAGGCCGCTCAAAGCAACTTTCACGCCCGCCGCTCGGGTCTTGGTGGACACAAGGTAAGTATTCAAACCGTCGATGGTCGGTTGATCCATCGCGCACAGAGCCTCGGGCAACGTGGCCAGCATGTCCTGCTGCGAGACTGAAATCTCATGATGTTCAGTGCCAAAACAGCGTGCGATTTCACGAGAATATTGCCCTTCATCGAACTCCTCTTCTTGAAAGACCAGTGAGAAAGTATTCGCGCGCACGCCGTTTTCGCTAAGGACCGCGACCAGCGCGCTCGAATCGATGCCGCCCGAAAGAAACACTCCGACGGGCACATCACTCACCAGGTGCGACAACACCGCATCGCGCAGAATCGCAGGGAGTCGATCCGCCGCCGTGTCGGCTCGCGTAAAATAGTTCAGCGGATTCCAATATTCACGGCTAGTCGCCGATCCGTTTTCTAGTGTAAGTACATGTCCCGGAGGAACGGCTCTAACTCCTTCCACGATCGTCCACGGTTCATACACCGACCCGAACTCCAGATAGCTCACGACTCCCGTGGGGCCAAGCTTTCGCGGCACCAGCCCCGTCCCCAGGAGCGTTCGCACCTCCGAAGCAAAAATAAAACTCGATGCAGACTGGTAGTAGTACAGCGGCTTGATTCCCATGGGATCGCGTACCAGCAGCAGGCGCCGGTTCGGCGCGTCCCAGAGCGCAAACGCAAACATGCCATCCAACCGCTTCAGACACGCCTCGCCCCACACGCGATAAGCCGCGAGAATCACTTCCGTGTCGGAATGACTTTTAAATCTGACCCCAGCAGCTTCGAGCTCCTTCCGGAGGTCCTGAAAATTGTAAATCTCGCCGTTGAAGACGATCCAATTGCCGGTGACCGGCTCGTGCATGGGTTGGTGCCCGAGCGGCGAGAGGTCAATGATGGAAAGGCGGGTGTGGGCCAAACCAATTTGGCCGGACGATGCATCACCCAGGTCGATGACAACTGTGCCGGAGTCGTCCGGTCCACGATGAGCAAGCGACTGCTGCGCGCGCGCTAAGACATCGCGCGATACATGCCCTTCTCGTGAAACGATTCCGAATATGCCACACATGAGAGCTCGCAGACCCAACAGGGAAACTCAATACTAACGCCTGGCCGTTCGAGTCGCCGCTGCAAGTCGCTGAAATCAAAAACAGGAATGCCGACTGGCAACATGGCCGTTACAATGAAGCCCCATGAAAATCGCCCTGTTTGTCGTTTATGCAGTTTTATTGAGTCTGGTTTCGATACATCTGTATAAGAATCCGGATTACGACATGGATTCCATTCAGTACATGGCGAATGCCTTGCTCATGGAAGAAACCGACCCCGTAGTCATCCACCAGAGAGTTTATTCAGAAATAAACCACTGGGTGCCAAAAGCTGCTCGAGACCAGTTGTTGGGGCACGAATCAGGCGCACCGGAAGATCAAAACAAGTCGCGGCAAGAACGCGCTACGGACCCATATCGGTTCGCGGAATTCCTGCCGCTGTTCGCGATTCGCCCCTTGTATAACCAAACCCTTTGGCTGGTCAGCAAGACGGGCTTGGGACTGTTACACGCTAGCATTCTCGTATCGGTAGTGTCCTATTTCTTGCTTGGGATTCTTGTGTTCCTATGGATTTCACGATACGTGAATGGCCTTCTGGCGTTTTCCATGGCGTGTTTATTAATGATTAGCCCTCCGCTACTGGCGCTTGGCCGCGACACGACGTCAGACGCGCTCGCAACCCTAATTGCATTTTCATCGCTGTACTTGATCTTCGAAAAACAGCTGCTGACTGCCGGACTAGTTGTCTTGCTCGCCTCCATCTACTTCCGCACAGACAATGTCGTGCTAGCTGGCCCCGTTATTCTTGTCTGTTTTATTGAACGCAGGCTTGATTTGCTGAAGGCGTCGGTTTTAGCGATGCTTGCAGTGGCATCGGCACTTTCTATCAACCACTTTGCGGGCGACTACGGCATCAAAATGCTTTACTACCGCAATTTTATCGCCGTGCCTTCGGCCCCTGCTGAAATGTCCCCCCAGTTTTCATTTCACGACTACCTGGCGGCGTTCCGAGCCGGGATCACACTTATCACCAACAGTTTTTTTGTACCCTTTCTCCTCATTGGTATCGGGGGATTCTTTGGCCCTAAGCGGATGAGGAGCGTGGCAGCGGTTACCTTTTTCTATGTGCTGCTTCATTTCTTAGTGCTGCCAAACTGGCAAGAGCGTTGGTTTGGCGTTTTCTATCTTTCAATGGTTGTTGTCGCAGCAGAAACACTGCATGGGTCTAGATGGAATCAAGTTCTGTCCGAGTCATCTGCAATGAATTCAAAATCTAATTGATTGCTCGGCGATAAATAGCAGCGAGGAGTTCTGCTTGATGCGCTAAGGTGAATTTCTCGAGGATCGTCCGGCGCGCCGCTTCCCCGATGCTCATGCGCAATGAGGAAGAACCGAGTAAAAGCGAAAGTCCCTGTGTGAGCTGCTCGAGTCCATCTGCCGGGACGAGCCATCCATTCTTCCCGTGCTCGATGACTTCATCGATCCCCTGCCCACTACAGCCAATCACCGGCTTGGCGCACGACATCGCTTCCAGATACACGCATCCGAGACCTTCATTCCCGCTCGGCAGAACGAAAACCGAACAGCGCCGCATGGCTTCAGCAACTTCTGCCCGGCTCTGACGTCCACGAAATTGAATTCGCTGCTCGATGCTGATACTACGTGCTAGAGCTTCAAATACGGCACGGTCCGGCCCTTCCCCGATAATCTGGCATCGAAGCTGCGGATAGGAAGCATTGAGATTCGCGATCGCTCGCAAAACTAGCTCATGGCCTTTGCTGCGTTGCAAGTTGCCGACGATCAGGATCTCCATCTGGGCGCTCCCAATCTCAGCCTGACTGGGTGAAAAAAGACTCGGATTCACCCCGTTGTATACGATGGCACTGGAGGTTTCTGATCCCGTCCCAGTCTTTAGAATTTCATGCACCTTGCCGCTGATGCAAATCACAGTTTGCGCGGAGCGGTAGACGTCCAGCGATGCCTTCCGCCGCCAGGCCGCCGGAATTCCACCGAGAAAACATGTGTTGAACACATCCAGGCCGTGCACCGTAACCACGAACGGAATGTGGAGACTCTTGGACATCAACGCAGCCGCGTGGCCGCAGGGTAACGCCGCGTGAGCGTGGATCACGTCAATCGGCCTCTTGGCATGAAGCCGTCGAATTCGGGACAGAGCTCTGGCGGAGAGCCATTTCCCCGCACTTGAGAGCCCTAGATTTCCGGGAACTTGCGGATATCGCACCCAATCAGCGGCTGCCGCTGAACTCGGTTGTTCGCGATGACGATAGATCGGAGCCACAGCAATCACAGTGGAAGCGATCCCGATTTGCTTAAGTTGCTCAATCGGTTCGGAGACGAAGCAACCCCTCACTTCATTTTCCTGGGACGGAAAAAATGGAGTGAGTGTCAATACATGCAAGGCCGAATCCACCTCCATGGCAGGGGACATCAGCGCAGCTCGCTCTCAAAATCGATCATTGGCATTGCAGGCAAAGGCAGGCAATTCCGGACAGTCACGTTTTGCCTTCGCCTGCTCATGATACCTTGGGCGAACGGACTTGAATTGCGATTGATCGCCGGCATTATCTTCGTTCGTTGGTGATCGCCTCCTTATGCAACCGATTGACATGCAACCGATTGACGAAGACCTTCTGAAACTTCTGGTTTGTCCGCGAGATAAGCAAGATCTTCGTCAGGAATCGGATTGGCTCTGCTGTCCCGTTGGCCACCGCTACAGGATCGTTGAGGGCATTCCGATCCTGCTGGTCTCGGAAGCCGAGCAAACGCATATTGAGGGAACGCGCGCTCTGGCCGTGGCTGAAGTAGATGACGCAAAGCTGCCCCAATTTCAAGTTGGGCCGGGAGAGATCGATCCGTTTGTGAAATTGGCGATCGGCGCCACGAACGGCAGCCTGTATCAACACCTGGTTGGGAAACTGACCGAATACCCGGTGCCGCAGCTTCGCCTGCCCGCTGGCAATGGCCGGAGCTTTCTTGAAATTGGTTGCAGCTGGGGACGTTGGTGTTTGGCCGCCGCGCGATGCGGCTATCGGCCAATTGGGATTGACCCATCGCTAAAAGGGGTTCGCGCCGCTCGTCGAGTAGCACAGCAATTAGGAATCCAGGTCTCCTATCTCGTGGCGGACGGACGCTACCTGCCATTTCGCGATTCTATTTTCGATCAGGTCTTTTCGTACAGCGTGCTCCAGCATCTATCGAAAGAGAACGTCGATTCGGTGCTGGCGGAAACGCATCGGGTTTTACGTACCGGCGGCAGCTGCCTCGTGCAGATGCCGAACGTTTTCGGAATCCGTTGCCTCTATCATCAGGTCCGTCGCGGATTTCGCACGACCAAGGACTTCGAAGTCCGGTACTGGACGATTCCAGAACTCAAACGTACGTTCGAAAATGTTCTAGGACCTACCTCAGTGGGGGTGGATGGATTTTTCTCGCTCAACCCGCAAGTAAGCGATTTGCACTTTTTTCCGTGGCAGTACAAGTTGCTTGTTCTTCTCTCCCACAACTTACAGCGACTCTCGAAGCGCGTGCCCGCTTTAGCGTATGTTGCCGACAGCCTCTACGTATCCGCCATCAAATGAAAGCTGCTGGCGCGCAAAAAATCAATTTCGTGACCTCCCGGATTTCGATAGTTCCTCCGCCATGCCGACCAGTCGATCTACGTGATTGCTCCAACTAAAGTCGTGGGATCGCCGCAATCCATTGCTCGACAGTCCCGCCCCTAATTCTGGCGAATCTGCAACCCGCAGCAGTTGTTCCGCCAACTCCTCGGGCGAGAAGCGGGAGAAGTAAACTCCAGCGTCCTGGCAGATTTCGCGATGAACCGGCAAATCCGACGCCACCACCGGCAATCCGCTCGACATAGCCTCAATCAGCGGATGTGCGAACGATTCCGCATAGGCGGGCGTTACATAAATCTGGCAGGCACTGTAGAGCTGGTGAAGAAGGCGATAAGGAACCGTTCCCAGTTCGACAATATCTCCACTGGCGCGAAGATCGTTCGCAAGCGTGGCCGCAGATTCAGCTCGATAGCTCCCCGGATTTTCGCTTGACTTCAGCTGGCAGGTAAGAAAGAGTCTCACCTTCTTGCCTTTAAGGCGATTGTTCAAAATTGGGATCGCTTTGAATAGTGTTTCGAAATTCCGGTAATAATTGTAGTGACTCACAAAAAGCAAACGGAGAGCGCCTCTTCCTTGATAAAGCTGAGTTTGGATGACCGCAGATAACGGCGTCGTATCCCCGGTAAAAGTATCAGCGTCAAATCCATGATGTAGAGCGAGCACTTTCTTTCCACTCCACGCGCTAAGTTCCTGAGCAAACGCTTCGCTCGGTGCGACTGTCATCTCGGCGCGCCTTACGGATCGCCTTGCCAGCCAGCCTTTGCCTAACGTGTCAGCCCAGATCGCATAGTCACCACGCGCGCGAACGTCACGGCGAAAATCGTCGGAGGTATACAGCGCGTTACGCGACAGAAGTATCTGCGGCACAGGCGAGTTCCAAAGCGCAAAATTGCCTGCGGAAATAAGCACCTGGGCACGGCTGCGCCGGACTAGTTTTGGCAACGTGGTCTGCTCATTGACAAAACGATGGAGGACACTCGAATTCCCCGCCATTTCGACAAAAGAAACGTTTGGCAGATCCTTAAATTCTCCTCTAAATTCGTGCCGCACCGCAGAACTCAACAGAACCGTGGTTTCCGAATCCACTCTCTGCGCGAGATGGGGAATCACGTTTCGCAGATAAGTGAGGCCTCCTCCCGCACTGGCGGCAAGGCCGTTAATAAACAATCTGATCATTGATTGGAAGAGGAGTGATTGGCCGAGGAGTGACTGACCGCGGAGTGAGTCGATAAAAAGTGGCTGGGCAGCGCCGGGTTGGGCACGACGACTCTAAGATCGTCCGGCAGGGGATGAACGGGTCGGGGAATAAACTCGGCTAACGGCACTTCGGCAGTGCGGGGGACAAGATCGGCAAGTATGAATGCAAAAACCCAGAAATATACGCAAAGATAATAACCCACGGCAAAAAGCCAATCCTCAAAACCTGCGTGGATCAACCCGGCCAGCACCACCATGGCCACCGGGATCGAATAGTGGCGAGGATTCGCCGTTCGACGCATCCAGGCGCACACCTTCCACACATTCCAGAACGTGATCACAATGATCGCGGCGAAGGGTACGACTCCCAGCAAGCCCACCCACTCCGCGATGGTGATGTAACTGCTGCCATGCTCGCGGGCCGTCTCGGCGCTCGATGAAAATCTTCCGTAAAAGAATCCTGGATCCTCGCCCGTAGGGCTTGTGCCATACCCCGTTCCAAATAGCGGATTCTCCTTGATCGAGGAAACCGATTTTTGCCAGGGTGAGCGCCGCGAACCGAGGATGCCCTCACCCTTGTGCCCTTTGTAGAGCACTGCATCCTTTAGCTCTCCAACCTGCCTACTCAGACTTTCCGGCGCCACCATGCCACTAACCGCGACCACGGCCAGGACTAAAGCCACTACCTTAATCAACAACCTGTATTGGCGAAGGCAAATACAGAAGACAACTGTCACGACCGCCACCGAAATCATGGCCGCGCGCGCCATGCTGTAAGTAATCAGGTACGTGCAAAGAAGCAGCGCAAACAGCAAGCGAAAGCGTACTGCCGGGCCATCGCTGGTTAGCCACCCCCACAAAAGAACTGGAAATAATGCAATGCCCATTGCCGCGCCGAGAGAATTGGGATTGCCCCAAATACTCTGGCCCAAGCCTAAATAACAGATCGCGGTGAAATAGACCATGATCTCGGATCCCCAGAGCAGTCCCCGGAAAAAACGGTCTTCACGTCCGATAACGGCTAGCCGGGCTCCGGCGCCGCAATACAGAAAAAGAAGAAGCAGGCTCAGAGCCTTTAAAGATGCCATCGGCGCAAATCGTGAGACCGTTGCGGATACGAACGCGGCGCTAATGCAAAAAAATGCGATCAGATGCAACGATCCGAAAGACCCGCGCGGAGCCCGCATCCAAACCATAAAGCCAACCAACGCGCCCGCCGACATCACCACCCAGCGCCCAATTGTCCAAGTGCCTTGCATCGGGATATTCAAACCTGCCCAGACGAAGGTTATGAGAAGCAGAACAAGAAAACGCTGATCATATTTCCAAAGGCAGGCGATAATGATCTCGAGCAGCAAAATTCCGCCGAGTAGAGAAATATTGCCAAAGTATTGCGAATGGGCATAAACAAAATAGACAAACAGGACTACGCCTAGCGCGATACCGATCCACTGGAACAATTTCACGGAATCCATCGAGCCTCCGTTCCAGCCGAGATCGCAGCCGCGGCCAAGCCGTTAGCGCAGGCTTCCGGGGAGTAGTTTCGAATTCGCTCCAGGCTATGCTCTCCCATTCGTTGTCTGAGTTCGGGTTGCCGCATCAGCGAATCAATCGCGACGCTGAGCCTTTCCGAATCTCCGCGAGGGACGACGTAACCATTCCACCCGTCGTCAACGAGATCAGCGGAACACCCCGCAACGTTGGTTACGATGATCGGGAGGCCGGACGCCATCGCTTCATTCACCACCAGTCCCCATGGATCGCTGTGCGTCGGTAGAACCAGACCCTCCGCCAGCGCATATAAACTCGCCAGATCCTCGCGTTGCGCGAATCCCGGAAACAAAACCATGCCACGGCTGATCTGTTTCACCCGACGTGCCAGTTCCTCTCTGGAGACGCCATCGCCAGCAAATACCAATCCCACCTCGCAGCGCACGCTCCCCTCTAGTTTGGCATAGGCCTCGAGGAGATCAAAGACACCTTTTTCCGGCACCAGGCGTCCGACAAAAAGAATAAACCGCAAAGGCAATTTCAATTTCTCTCGAAATTCGTTTGCTCGGCCTCTCACAGACTCCGTTTGTGTCGCGAAAAACGTGTTATCGACTGCGTTGGGCGCGGTAAAAATTTTCTCCGGCGTAACTCCCAGAGCACGAAGATATTCGAAAGCTGCCTTGCCGGGCACCACAAATCCGTCGCAGCGCTTAGTAAAACTTGCCTTGGAGAATTCCACAATCTTATGCTCGGCGCGCGCATCCTGCGCGTTGCTTTCCGACCATAAGAGAAACCTCACCTTGCGGCGGCGGGCCCACATCAGTGCTTGCCAGGAGGCAATGTAGTTATACCCGCCACAAATGATCGTCTGTGGGGAAAACTTCTTCAACGAAGCCGCGAGACCTCGATTCAACAGAAGATGCGACCGGCCGGCGCGAAATCGCCACGATGGCAACACTTCGTAAGAAAAGCGAATTTCGTCTTTGTAGACGCGCCATTGTCTCAACGTAGGATCGGTTTCCGAAAGAAAGATCACCTTCAGATCGATCCCCTTGTGTTTCGTCAATGCGTTAAACACAGGGATACGGTAAGGAGAGATAATCTCCGTCAGGATCGCAACTCGCTGTGTCATGGGCGCCAATTGTACAAACTTCTCAATGGTCAGCTGTCGCTTTATGCCTGGCTACCGCCAATTCCAGAAGCTCCTGCCACTGTTCCGTAATGCGGTCCCAGTCGAATTGCTGCGCGTGCTTCATAGCGGCGGATGACATCTGCATTCTCACATCCGGCTCGCGGATCAAATATCTTAATGCCTCCCGCATATCATCATCCGAAGACACCAGAAACCCTGTGACGCCATCGACCATGTAGTCGGGATCGTAAAAGCTGCGTGCTAGACACGGGAGTCCGCACGCTGCGGCCTGTCCTAAGACCTGGGGATGGCCTTCGAGTTCACTCGGAAACAAAAATATACTCGCGGCTCGCATCTCTTCCCCGAGTTGAGCAGCGGCCAGATGGCCAAGAAACTGGACGTTCTTGCAGTTAAGATCCTGCGCCAATCGCTGGCACGATTTCCGCTCTTCACCCAATCCCGCCAACCGAAAATCCCATTCTGGATACTTCGCGGCTTCCCGAACCACCAGATCGGCGCGCTTGTATCCCCGAAAAGAGCCCGCGAAGAGAACGCGCGGTCGTCCATCTCTAGTGCGCGGTGCTGTGGACGGATAGTAATAGCGCCGGTCGATGCCGTCGTAAACCGTTTGGACATCCCGCCCACCAAGCCTCTCAACAGTCTTGGACATATGACGGCTATTCCCGGCTACGATGTCGCATTCTCGAATCTCACGCCATAGAAGCTTACGGTTGCTATCCCGTTCCAATCCTCCCGAAACAACATAGGTGACCAGCGCCGTTTTCCAACGCAACTTCGCACGGGCCCAAAGAAACGCGGCATCAAGGGGCCCTTCTCTCGGAAAGAAATAAACATCCGGAATATGACGCAAAAGGTGCCAGAGTATTCGCGCGGTATTGCCGCGTTTCTCCCACTGAAGAATGCTGGTGTTCGAGCGAGCGGCAATTCTCGGGTCCGGCGCTCCGGCACCGAGCATTACCACGCGAAAACGCGACGGATCCATTCGCGCCACGACTTCCTTCACCGTCAGGTTCTGAGCATTTGTATTGCTCTCGTCGGCGAAAGAGGGCGTAAAGACCGTGATCATGAGGTTAGCAAAAACTGCAACTGTCTCTGAAGTTGTTGGACTTGCATTCTAGGTTAAGAGCTTCGATCAAAAACCACCATATCGAAGATCCCGCAATAGAGCCCGCAGGCGCAGCATACCATCTTGGGCAGAAGCAGTTTTTTCTACGTGTCCAAAAGCAGTTTCCAGCAGCCGCCTACGAACTCCGGGTGCGATACCGCTTTCGTTGGGACGCATCTCTCCCGGATCCGCCTTTAAGTCATAGAGTTCTTCGACCGCTCCGGATTCGATCCTCATAACCAACTTGAAGCGCGCGTCGCGAACCCCTAGCAATCTCGGCGCTTTCCGCGTTTCCGCTCGAAAGGGATTCGTACACCCGTAAGCACACTCGATGATCGCGAGATCGTCCCACGGAACCCCACTCCGCAAGTTCTTCCATAGGCTTCGCCCCTGAAACGCCGGCGGAGCTTCCACGCTCAGAATATCGAGCAGAGTCGGCCCCAGATGCAGATGGCTCATCGGAGAAGCTGGTACCTGCACTCCGTTTTCTCCAGGAACACGGATCAGCAGTGGCACGCGAACAACTTCTTCGTTCAGTTGGATCGGCGAGTGATAGCGGCCGCCGTGTTCGAGAAACTCCTCGCCGTGATCCGCGGTGAGAGCAAAGACACAGTCGTCCCACAAGTGCGTTTGCTTGAGCCGGCCAACCAATCTGGCAATCTGGTCGTCGACCCATCGAATGCCAGCGTCGTAAAGTTGAACAACTTCATCCCGTTTTACGCTCAAGGAGGACGGCGCAAGGTCGGAACGGTTCCAGTATTCATTCAGATAGCGGGCACCCACTGGATCGATGTCTCTGCCCGTCAGCCCGCGAAATGCCTCAGTCGGCGGATAGTAGGGCGCATGCGGATCCATCAAATGAATCCAGAGAAAGAATGGACGGGGACCAATCGATGCTAACCAAGCCTGCGCCTCATCCACCAGAATGTCTGCAGCCGGATATCTTCTGAGAGCTTCAACACTTTTAGCTGCGGGTGTAACTTTCATGCGATATCGAAAGTACAGATTGTTGTAAAGTCGGCTGAGTCCGAGCGCGGCGGCGAGGTTTTGTACTGACCGATTAAGCCGGCCTCGAAAAGAATTTCCGCCCGATGACTCCGAAGTCACGGTCTCGTCGCTGGATTGGGCTTCGGAATTAAGAAACTCATCAGCAAAATCACGAAAGACCTCGAATCCCTGGTCGTAACCGAACCCCGCCGAAATATAAGGATTCGCCGCAGCGAACGCGCCTGTGGCATATCCAGATTGGTGCAACACAGAGGCAATCGTGCCCTCATCCGGAGCGAGACCAACCACATCCCTTCCCAATGCCAGTGGCATGCGCGAAGCGAGAATCGCCGGAAGCGAATAATAGGTAGGCGCGCCCGCGACGATGGCCGTCGGCACCACGAAAGATTCTGACGTCAATGAATCCAGAAAAGGCGTCGTGGCACGAGGATATCCATAAAACCCGCAGTGATCCGCACGGAGACAGTCCACCGTGATCAACACCAGAGATCGCTGGCGCTGCGTCTCGTCTGGACTCGAGTTGGAACCAGGATGGAGAGTCAATCTACGCCGTCGCCTCTGCGACACTTACGCCAACCTTTACTCTTCCGCCATCTCCCGCGTAGGCGCCCTCGGTTGCAATCGAGAATAGATCCGCATCATGCACGTAGAGAAAATCCGGCCATCTCTTTTCCAGCGGCCGTCAGAAATTCATCCAGGATATTCAAGGCCGGGGTCCGGAAGTCTTGTATGGTCGAGTGAAAATTAATCGAATGCATCGAAATTACTGCCGGTAGGCCTCGCGCGAAACATTGTTCTACTTGCGAAAGCAATTTGCCTAACGAGCACGCCTCTGTCGCAGGTTCCATTTCGACCGTGCGAAAGATAGAAAGCATTCCATGATCGTCCAGAAATGGAGCTCTGCATTCCCCTGGACCATTTTGCACGACCCGCACTCCAGCTTCGAACCAAGCTGTTCTCGTATCTGCATTTGCACGATAGCCGGGAGCGCAGGCGCTGAATGGCCGTGCACTGAACAAAGCTGAAAAGATGTCCGCCGCGCGTCCAATCCTGATCCGCTGTTCGTGCAGCGGCAAGAATCGTTGCGCTGGAGCCAGTTCTGGATCCCAATATTCATACCCGATCCACGGCATGCGCCAATGAATGTATGGGGTTTGCGCACGCCACAATTCGTCAATCAATTCCGACCGCTCCGCAGTCGCATCCAATTCTCGCGCCATCGCTCGTTCGCAAAAGTGAGTCAGACCGTGTAGCGCCGGGAAAAACACGCGCTCACAAATTCCCTCTCGGTAACCTTCCAACAGCTCCGGACGATGCCACTTCCCCGGTAAACCGTCAATCAGCGGTAGAAGTCGAATCTGTTTCTGCCCTGACTCGAAGCAGCGGTCGAAATCCACATTGGCCATGATGAAATTCATGACCATCGATGGCCTGCGGCCGGTCGAGTCCCGATGCTTCTTCAAAACTTCCGCGAGCGCATGCAAATCCTCAGCCGTTTCGAGGCTATAGGAATCGTAAGGCTTCTCACCCAGATTTAGCCCCGCTTTCTGGAGTTCCAACCAGCCCTCTCGGTCGCGGACGCCAACTCGTCCCCAGTCGTCACTTTGAAACAAAACCAGCGGACGATCAAAGCGCAGAGCAGGAAAGGTCGGCAACTTGGCCTTACCCCCGCGCCCGAACATATTGCGCCAGCATGGGATCATTTCACTTTGTCCTTGGGCAGCGATATCATTTGCGCGCCCACACACTGTAGTTCGCCGTGAAATCGGTGTTTTGTCCCGCAAGGGATTCCAGAGCATAGCCCGCTATATTGAGGAGCGGAACAAATGTCCATTGCCACACGGGAGCCAAAAAGCGCGGCCTGAAAAACGACATCATAAAAACATTGCAGGTCCTGAAAAAGCCGGTGAGACTGTTGCCCTCGGGCACGATCTCAACGGTCGAGAATTCCCGCAGCAACCGGCGCCAACCTTCGGGCAGAAAACGCCAGCATTCTCTATCGTTATTTTGTAAAAAGATCGCCGGCGCACTTAAGAAGAGAACGCCTCCACCACGGAGCACCCGTTTGATTTCTGCCAGCGCCAGCCGTGGTTCCGGCAGGTATTCAAATACCTGTGTGCAAATCACGAAATCGAATTGCCCATCGCTGAAGGGTAGCGCCTCAGCGCTCGCAGCAATGTTCACGAGCGGACTCAAACGCAAGTCAACCGCAAAGTAACTTTTCACGCGCGCGGCTAACACGGGACGATAAGGCTGTAAGCGCCCTCCAATATCGAGTACCGAGAGCCCGCTCTCCGGAACTCGGTGCAGTCCAGCTTCAAAAATCTGCCGACGACGCCGTAGGATCAGCCAATTCGGATTCGTCAACGACGGGTGCAAGCGCTCCCGGCTCTCCCGTTGAACCCGTTCCAGGTCGGATGACTGAGGCATGAAAGGCTATAGGTACCCTAGGTCGCGCAGACGCTTTTCGAGCACCGCCTGCTCACTCTTATCAAGCGCCGCAGCATCGTTCCTAACAAGTTCGCGAAGCACGAATTCCAGAAACGCCTCCACTCCCCCAAAACGGGCGCCAAACCGCTGTTCCGCTGCAGCGCAGAGTTCTTCCGGCAAATTGATTTGTCTGGTTGGGGGCATCGTTGTTATGAGAGCGGACGAGTCCTTCCTATTGCGCTGAGAATGCGGCTGCGCATCGCCGACACAATCATCTTGTCGTCATCGTCCAACCCGGCCAGCAAAGCGAGTCCACAAAACGTACCGTAAGAAACCACGAATGCTATCCCGATCCAAACCCACTCCGGATGCAGTAACGATGAAAACGATCGGGTCAAAAGCCGCATCCCCACTGTCAAAGCGAGGCTCGCGACGCAAGGCCCGACCAGGCGAAGATAGGTGCGATTGTAAGGCGACAAATGTAATGCTGCGCGGACCTGCCGCAAATACAAGTAATTGCACAGAGCGTTTGTTAGGGCCGCTGCCAGCGCCGCGCCAGCAATTCCAAACGGACGGACCAACCCAAACGTGGCCGCGACCATGAACGCAGCCATGAGTACCTGCACCCTGATCAGACGCGCCTGATTTCCCGACATCAGCAACAGGTACCCGACCGAACCTACACCGGCGTTTACCAATTGCCCCACCGTACCTAGCGTCAGTACCAACCAGCCAGGCTCGAAAGCCGCGCCAAACAATCGCATCAGCGGCTTGGAGAAAACGATCATGACGAACCCCAGAGGCAGGGTCAACCCGAGAATCCACTTTGTCAAAGTTTGAAAGAGCCGGCCCAGCAGAGCGTAATCCCCGCGAGCATGTAGCTCGGCGATGGTCGGAGAAAATATCTGATTGACTGACTGTAGGGCTACAGGCACGAAGCTTACTAACGCGGCCGCGACAAAATAAATTCCCACCTGTCGCGTGTCCAGGAAAATTCCCAGCATTATCTTGTCGGATTGAGCCAGTGCGAATTCCAGGATGCTCACGCCAAATGCCGCGGTAGAAAACCAAAACACTTCGCTTTCCATGGGCACAGGCGTATGCGGAGCTCGCCTCGCCGATTTGGGCGTGAGACGCCACGCCGCCACTAGCAGCAACATTAAGACAACCACAGCGCTCGCTATCTGGGAGATCAAGTACCCGCGAAGTCCGAAGCCCAAACTGAGCAATACGACTCCGAAGATAATGTTGAGAGGACTGCCAATAAAGTTCGTGATGACCGTGCGCAATGCAACGTCTTTATATCCGGCCAAAACCTGGCCAAGAAAAGCAGTGAACGCGCCTACGATCAGCAAGACCGCAAACAGGTAAAGATAAGATACGAGGGCCGGCGCGTGATAGAGGCTTCGGGCCAGCCACGGCCCAACCGTTATCATTGCCGCGGCGAGCACAACATTCCCTATCCCCAGCAGAGCCATCGCCCGCCGCAGGAAGCCGTGCAATCGTTGCCACTGTTCTGTCGCCGAATAGCCGGCGACGAAGCGCACGGCAGCTTGTGGCAGGCCCAAACCATTGAAGATCCCAAAAAAACCGACGATCGTCATTCCCAGCGCAAAGGTTCCGAGCGCTTCGGCGCCCAGCACCCGCGCTAGATAGATCTTGAAAAGATAACCGGCGCCCGCGGTAAAAAAAGTTCCCGCGAAGAAGACCGCCGAATGCCTTGAGATTTGCCCCATCTCGCTGCGAAAACGTGCGGTATGAAGGCTCGCCAGTGCGACCTGGGGGTTCTCGACGGCTGTATTCGGGCTATCCAAATGTATGCCTATGCGTTGAATCGAATCTTATCCACAGATTATGTAACGGATCGTGTCCAGCTTATCTCAAACCGCTCGTCGCTGGTTGGATGTCGGTTGGCGGAGAATGTCCGACAAGGTCTGCGGCGAAATCGGCTGGATCAATCTTCGCGCGGTCTCGAACTTGGGCATGGCTGGAGGCAACATCTCCGGAATCTGCAGTAAGCCGTCGGGCGATTCAATCATTCGTCCCACGCCAAATCGGACGTATTGAGGAGCGTATCCGGCATAGGCATGCCGTAACCATCCACACAAAAATGCTGGGATCCCTACCGCAGAGCATTCGAAGGCCACCGTTGATTCCACCGTCACGGCGCACCACGTCTGCCGCAGGATTTCAGAAGACAACGGCGCATCCGTCACGCTGACAAGTTTCCGGTCACCCTCATTCAAAATTCGCGACACCAGCCTCAGCCGCTGCCGCTCGCTTTCAAACGGATGCAGTTTTAAAACGGCAGTCTTCCCTGCTCTGCGTGCTGTCGCGCAAAGGCGTGGCAGCACCTCGCGATAAATTGTCTCCACCCGCCAATAATCCGTCTCATAGGGCTCCGTGAAAAAAGTGATGCAGGGAGCGTTCTCATTCCACAGCGACGTAGTCGCCCGTCCCTGCGGCGACGCCGCTCCGATTCGGATTCTGGCTGTGTCAACTGCGCAAATGCGTTGCAGGTAATCGCGTTCCATTTCCCCTTTGACGAGATAAGTCGAAAACCGGGATTTCTTAAACGCCATGCGGGAATCGAGCGCTCCGTGATGGCAGGCAACCGCCGGAATTCCACGCTGCTCGGCCAGCAGCAAAGGAATCCGCGTGTAAGGATTCGAATCGTCGGCACTGAGGCAGCCAGTCACCTCGCGTGACTCAAAAACCCGAAGCCAGGCGTCGCGAACCGCGAGCCCCCAGCGCAACCAACCCGGCCCTTTGTTCAAAATCCCAAGCTCGACTGGCAATCGGAAGGCCGGATGTTCTTGCAGAGAATGCTCCATCTGCTTCCAGCCAGCCTCAAGTTTCTGCAATTCGTTCCGGTCATACTCTTTGGTGGCGAAACTCGCTAAACGTAAGCTCTGCACATTGGACGGAAGCGGCGTAACGGCCGCCGACTCACGAGCCAAAGCCAGCAGGAATTTCTGCTGCGGCAAAACCCTCGCGTAACTAAGCGCAGTTTTCGTGACATTGGAATACGCGGTCGGCAACAGAACGACCGATTCCGAACTTGATTTAACCTTCAACGGTGCCCCCGCCAACTTGCTCCGCCAGCGGTAGTGTGGATCGTACTTGTCGTACAACACCTGTCGTAGTTGTACTGAACTCAAGTTCGCGACAGCCGCGCCTCTCCGCGCAATACCGCGCACCAGACGTTTCCGCATTCCGTGGCCTAGCACGTGCACTGGAATTCCCAACTCGAGCCGCAGAACCTCCGCCGTCAAACAGGGCCGGCTTGCAGTCACCGTCTGACAAGCTCCGAGCGTCTCAGCCAACCGAAGCGCGAGCCGCACATCTTGCAACTCGGGCTGTAGCATCAGACTGATCACGTCCCACCAGTCGATGCCAAAGTCATCCACTACCCGCCCCATACCGGGTTCAAGCAGGCCGCGCCAAATCTGCACATCCTCAACTTCCACTGCAAGATCGAAAATGCTGGAGACTGGACAACCCAGCGTGGCACTCTGAGCCTGATAGAAGGATTTTGGGGCTCGTCCGAGATCAATTACCGAATCCCAATTCTGACTCGTCCACGCACCGTGGAAGTCATCTTCGGGATGTAAGAGGAAGACGCGCATAGGACATACGACTAATTCAAATTCGGCGACACAGCGTCACCGCGCCACTAGCGCCCAATTCATGGGCGTTCCGCACTCCACATCGCAGGCCGCGCGTTTTCCAAGCACTTCCGTGAGGTGTCGCGGGTGCAGCCCGTCCGCAGGACGAATCGATCGTACATTCTGTTTCGTAAACAACTCGCCCTTCTTTATTTCTTCGACCACAAACAGCGAGCGCCGGAATTTCAGGCTGTTGAGCTCGCGCGGCCCAGCGCCAAACTGGACTGACCCGAGAGCTTTTTCAGCTATGCGCACCGCGTCCACCATAGCTTTGAATTCTGCCGGCTCAAGCGAGAACGCGCCATCTGGACCTCCATCCGCCCGCCTCAGGCAAAGATGTTTCTCAATAATGCAAGCTCCCAAAGCCACGGCTGCTACCGGAATCGCAATCCCCATCGTGTGATCGGAAAGTCCTATGGGATAACCAAAACGCCGCGCCAGTTTCGGAATCGTCAGCAGATTCGCTTCCTCAGGCGGCGCCGGATAAGCGCTCGTACACTTCAGCAACGCAATCTGAGTCGCGCCAGCTCCCCTAGCTGCGGTGACCGCTTCTGAGATTTCTTCTTCACTCGCCATGCCCGTGGACATGATCAGCGGTTTGCCGGTGCGAGCCATTTTCTGAATCAAGCCGACGTCCACCAACTCGAACGACGCGACCTTGTGAGCCGGAACACCCATCTGTTCAAGAAAGTCGACCGCGCTATCGTCGAATGCGCTCGAAAATAAGTCCATCCCGAGTTCGCCCGCGACCTCTTTCAGTTTCGGCTGCCACTCCCAAGGCGTAAACGCTTCCTGATAAAGATCATGGAGACTGCGCCCGTCCCATAGCGTTCCGCCGCCAATCTGAAAACACGCTTTGTCGCTGCGCAGTGTGATCGTATCCGCAGTGTAAGTCTGGAGCTTGACCGCATCCGCGCCCGCATCCTTCGCGGCGTGGAGAATCCGTACCGCCTGATCAAAGTTCTGATTGTGATTGGCGGAAAGCTCGGCAATGACATAAGTCGGGCAGTTCGGCCCAATCGCTCGGCCCCCGATTTCGATTCGCCTATTCGCCCTTGCCGGTTCCATCAATCTCTTCCCCGCTCTCGTCCTCGATCTCGCTCTCGAACTGAAGTTGAATGCGAACCCGCACTTTTCTTCCGCCGCTCCGAATAAATGCTCCCTTGTGCGGCGGAAAAGTTCTGGCTCTCAGAATGTTCAGCAAGTCTTCGGCACGATAAGTTTCCGCCAAATGAATCTCGTCAATCTGCGCCGCGTCCCCAGCCTTATGGGATGTTCCCGATTCGTGCGACTGCGGAGTCCGCTCGATTCTACCGGCGCGAATATCTGGCCAGGTTTCGCGGAGCAACTCCAGTCCGGCCGCTTCCAATTTGCGGTAAAGAGTCTCGCCCGTATCTGTAAACACGACCGGAACCTGTACTTGTCGGATGATGTCGCCGGTGTCGATGCCTTCATCGATGTAATGCAGTGTTACCCCAGCCGGAGTTTTATCGACGATACTCCACACATTCGGATGCGCTCCCCGATTGTAAGGGAGATACGCAGGATGGAGATTGATGCAACCCTTCGGCAACAGACTGAGGAAATCCGGCTTCAGCACATATCCAAACATTACCGAAACACCCATCTCCGCCTTCAGTCCGGCGATTCTCGCGAGACCTTCCGGAGTGCGCAGATCATTGGCCGGGATCACCTGCGCTCCGGCGGAACGGGCCGATGAGAGAATCTCAGCTTGCTTTTTCATCCGCTCCGGCGGATGCACCACAACGGCCGCGATTTCTTCTCGTGCGCGAAGATATTCCAATGCCTGCCAGCCGAGATAGTTGTTCACTAGACATATCAAGCGCATGACGTATCCCGCGAGCGCATCCGTTCGACGACACGCTCGCTTCCCTTGCCATCCACCAATTGTCTCGCCGATTGCGACATCTTGAGTCGCGCGGGCCAGTTGCCCAACAACTCAGCCGCCATTTGTGCGAGAGCCGGACAATCGATCGATGCCGATGGCCCGGCGTTGACCGCTGCCCCGATCTCCGCCAAATGCGCGGCGATAAATCTCTGATTCTCGGCCACAACTATGACGATCGCAGGCAAACCCAGCAAACACATCTCCCAACAGGTGGTGCCCGCTCCGGCGATCGCCAGGTCGGCCCACGCCATCAATTCCGCCATATTTACCACATTCGACATTACTTCAATGCGGCCCGGAAATCTTGCCGCCGCTGCGACAACGCCGCCACGATTTTCGGCGCTGCCGCCCACCACGACGCGAATCTCTAACCCGTCAATGGACAAGCCAGCCAGCGCGGACAGGATGCGAGGCGTCAGATCTCTGGGATCGCTGCCGCCCATGGTCAGCAACACTCGCGTCCCTGGCTCCGAAACACTTCGCACCCAATCGCGGTAAACCGTAAACTCCTTTCGCAGGAGCGCATAGCGAGGGCCAAGAAGCAACTGCGTGCGCGGCGTCCGCTTCGCATACATTCCCTCACTCGCGTGCGCGTTTTGATTCAGCACCAGCTCCGATGAATACGAATCAAGTTCACCGTTGTCATCGATGAGCAGCACCGGAACCGCATTCTGCAGTCGAGATATGTAATGAGCGTCGAAGTGGTATCCATCAACGACGACCCAAGCGGCTTTGTGAAGAAAAGCAAGATCGAGGGTTTGCTGTAAATCTCCGCCCCCGCCCGGATTACCATGGATGACAGCAATCTCCACTGGTTCCGATCGAAGTCGTTCCTCAATCGCAGCCGTGGATCGCGCCATGGCGAATATTACAGTTCCACCGTCGCGTTGCCAGACCTGCGCCAGCGCGAGGCAACGCATCACGTGTCCGGTGCCCGATGCGGCCGTGGCATCGGCGCGTACGAGAAGGACGCCACGCTTCATCGCCACGTCCTCATCATCTTCATCGCACTCGAAAAACGGGCTGGATCATCTCGCCTTCCAGATGCTCCTCAGGATGCGGATCGTTCAACCAGTTTCCCATCGTCTTGCAGACTTCCGCATAGACTTTCAGAGTCTGTTCAATGTCCACCGGATCATGCGCAGCCGTCATATTGTGAGTTGCCAGCAGCAAGACGCCGCGCTTGGCGCACTCCTGCGTGAACAAGCTTCGCAGCAGAAGACTGTCTTTGTTATCGCCGTCGAGGAACCTGATCAGCGACCAGAAGGGATAACCGATGCACTGAATGCGATCCTGCAGTCCCGATTCCATGGCCAGCGCATTCAATCCCTCCTGCAACACCCGCCCGTTCTTATCCATTCGCACCAGGGCTTCGCCTGTTTCCAGGATATCCAAAACCTTCATCGCGGCAGCCATAGACGCCACCTCGCCCGCGAACGTGAAGCTGAAGAAAATCTCCTCGAAGATTTTCATCACGTCGGCGCGCCCGACAACACAGGAGATCGGAAAGCCATTTCCCATGGCTTTACCAAAACACGCCATGTCCGGAGTAACACCGAACCGCTTCTGCGCCCCTCCCAGTCCAAAGTGGAAGCCGCAACAGATCTCGTCGAAGATCAGCAGCGCACCATGCCGCTGCGCCAGATCCTTAACACCTTCAAGAAAACCGGCCGCCGGAGGCCAAAAATTGACGGGTTCCATAATCACCGCCGCGAACTCCCCCGGATACTCATTCAAAATTCGTTCCAGCGATGACAGATCGTTGTACGCGAACGGATGCGTGAGTGCTCTAACTGCATCGGGGACACCCGCATTGCGCGTGGTGCTACCGATATACCAGTCCTGCCAACCGTGATACCCGCAACATGCAATATGTTCGCGTCCAGTAAAAGCTCGAGCCGCGCGAACCGCTCCCGAAGTTGCATCCGATCCATTCTTGCCAAAACGGACCATCTCAGCACAGGGGATGAGCTTCGTCAGACGCTCCGCCAATTCAACTTCAACCGGATGCGGAAGAGAAAAACTGTGTCCTCGCTCCAATTGGCGCGTTACGGCCGCATTCACCTCTTCATTGGCGTAGCCAAGAATGTTTGGCAACAGCCCCTGGATGTAATCAATGTATTCATTCCCATCCACATCCCAAACGCGGCAGCCTTTGCCCTTTGCCAGGAATAACGGCGCCACTCCGCGGACGTGCTGGTTGGCTCCCTTACTAAAGGTCTGCGAACAACCGGGGATCACCTTCGCAGCCCGCTCCAGCCAGGCCTTCGACTGCTCCTGCCGTCTCGCCGGAGCTGGCCCCGCAATGGATTCCGCATACAAGCTCTTGTAATATCCGCGATTCGAAACAATCTGCGAGTTCAGCTTCTCGATTTCCGGCTGATCGCGAATAAGCTGCAAAATATCCTTCATCAGAAAGATCTCTCGTCCGCGAAACGCCTTGTAAACCGCGCGCACGAAATCGAGGTCTTCCTGTTCATCCACTGTCCAACGACAGTGCAGATGAGAAAATTCAAGATTATTTTCCACGTTGGCAATTCGGAATTTGTCCGACCGCAGATACGGCGTCACATGCTCACGCTCGGAAGCCTTCCCGGCCTCATGCCATGCCCGCTCCAGCGCGGGAAACGAAAATATCTCCGTGTCCAAGCCATCTGGATAACTCCGCACCATGGCGTTGGAAGCATAGTCAAGATCGCCGCGCTGAAAGCGCCGCACGACCCGATCAATCACTTCAGGATCAATCAAAGGACAATCAGCGGTGATGCGCACCACTTGTGATGCCTTTTCTCCGCGCGCAGCACTGTAGAAACGATCCAGCACATCGTTCTCACTGCCCCGGTAACACGGGACGCCGTTGTCCCGGCACATCTTCTCTATGACGTCGTCGACCGGAGCCGTGGAAGTTGCCACCACCACGCGATCCACAAGAGTCGCCCGCTTCACACGATTAATGACGTGCCACAGCATCGGGCGTTGTTCGATCTCAGCCAGACTCTTTCCCGGCAACCGGCTCGACCCCATTCGAGCCTGGATGATCGCGACCACCGGTCCTTCCTTAGCTTCGCTGGTCCAGTTCAGCGTCTGCGGCTTTCCTTCTTCTGATGACTTCTTGGCCGCCTCCACAACCCGAATAACGTCGCGGCTTTGCTCTAGATCAACCATGGGACCGGTTCCGCTGCCGAGCGACTCCAGAAAGTGGACCATCTCCGCCACGTACATATCGTTAGCTTCAAACATATACGGAATGGTCTTCCACTCGGACTGCTCAGAGGAAAACCACCGCACCTCGGGGATGCTGAAATCCCAAAGCGCAGTCCCTGTCTCTCCGACGACCTTACAGGTGCGCGTGTAGGATCGCTGCACAAAATCCAAATGCAACTCCGCGCGCCGCCGCTCCGGAAAACTCAGGTAGATCCAGGCGGAATCTTCCACATCCACTTCCAGACTGCTGAGGTGCTCCGCCCGGCACGTAACTTCTGTCGGCCGTCCCAAAAGCCAGCAAATGTAATCCAGTTCATGGGAACCATCGAGAATGATGCCCCCGCCCATTTCTTGCCGCGCACTGTAACTTTCACGATAGTTCTGCCACGGGCGCCAATCCGGGAGATATTGCCCCGCTTCCACATTGAGCCAGAGCACGCGCCCGATTTTTCCGGAATCGACGAGCTCCTTGAGGATCTGCAATCCAGGATGAAATCGCATGTTGTAGCCGATCTGAACTTTGCGGTCGTGACGGCGGGCTTCCGCGATCAACGCCTGGATCCCACTGGATTCGTGCGAAAGAGGTTTCTCGATAAACACGTGAGCATTCGCGCGTAAGGCAGCGAGCGCTTCGTCTACGTGATACACCGGCGGAGTACAGATGAGTACGATTTCCGGCTCGAACCTCTGTAAAGCCTCCTCATAATCGCCGAAGGTCTCGCCAATCACTTCTTGCCGGCATTCCTTCAGCGCTTCGGCGTTGGTATCGCAAAGTCCAAGTTGCTGGACCCCCAGCGACTTAAGATTCCGAGCGTGCCGCCGCCCAATAGAGCCACAGCCAACAATCAGAACTCGATATCCCACCCAATCAGACATTGTGGACATTATTTAATTTCGATCGCCTGCAAGAATGTCGATCGTCGTTGGTCGTTAGTCGTTAGGCACTCGCTTCACGACTGGGGGTTTAGCGAACGACCAACGACGAACGACCAACGACTATCTTTTTTCGTAGTGCCTCACAACTTTGTGCAGCGCCAAAACCACATCCTCAACGTCCCTCGCCGTCATGCCATGAAACATCGGAAGGCTAATCAGCCGCTCATATGCGTCTTCTGCCACGGGATAGCTTTCTTTCGACTGGAATCGTTCTCTGTAATAAGGATGCTGATGCACCGGAATGTAATGCACGTTCACGCCAATATTCTCCGCCCGCAGCGCGCGAAAGATTTCTCCTCGCCCCACAGAAAGTCTTTCGAGGTTCAACCGAATCGGATACAGGTGCCACGCCGGATTGACTCCCTCGCGCACGACTGGCACCATGACAGCCGGCAAGTCTCGGAACGCCGCCGTATATTGCGCGGCAATTTCCCGCCGCCGCACCAGGTTCGCATCCAATTTCTCCAATTGTGAAAGTCCCAATGCGCACGCGATATCGGTCAACCGGTAATTAAAGCCCAGCAACACCATCTCGTAGAACCACTGCCCCGCGTCCTGCCGCTGCCGCGCCTCACTGCTGATGCCGTGATTGCGAAACCGCCGCAACGTGTCTGCCAGCCGCGCATCCTTCGTCGTCACCATGCCGCCTTCACCGGTCGTCAAATGCTTCACCGGATGAAAGCTGAATGTGGTCATGGCAGCAATGCCGCCAACTCGGCTGCCTCGAAAATCCGCGCCCAGCGCATGGGAAGCGTCCTCGATCAGAAGTGCGCCATGCTTTTTCGCAAGTTGTCCCAGTTCATCCAGCGCAGCGGGATGTCCGGCATAGTCAACCGCGATGATGGCTTTGGTTTTGGAAGAAGAGCTCGCGGAAAATTTGTGGGATACTTCGTCCGGATCAAGGTTCAACGTATCCGGGGACACATCTGCAAAGACCGGCTTCGCGCCCTGATACAAAACACAATTCGCAGTCGCGCAGAAAGTCATCGGCGTAGTGATCGCCTCATCTCCAGGCCCTAATCCTGAAGCGAACGCCGCCCCATGCAACGCAGCCGTGCCGGAACTAAAGCTAACCGCGTATCGCGCTCCTACGTACGCTGCAAACTTTTCTTCGAATTCGTCGACTTTCGGCCCCGTGGTCAGCCAGTCCGACTTCAAGACTTCAACCACCGCCTGGATATCCGCATCGTCGAGACTTTGCCGCCCGTAAGGCAACAATTTTTCCCGCACAGGCGTGCCGCCATCGATCGCGAGCATTTCCAGTTTTGTGGGTAAGGCGCTCATTGATGATGATGCTACGCCGAAGCCGGAAGCGCCTCGGCAGAGTCGGCCTCCGGCGCCACCAATTCTTCGAGTTCTCTGCGCGTCAGCCAGTGCGCATTGTTGTCGCTCGAATAACGAAAGCCTTCAGGAAGCGGTTTCGCATTCACCCAGTTTTCCGACTTCCACCACGGATGTGACGGCTGAATCACGAACATATCTTCGGTTTCAAGCGTCTGCCGCGACTCGTCTTCCGACACCAGCACTTCGTGCAACTTCTCTCCCGGACGAATCCCGATGTACTCGACCTTGCATCCCGGCGCGACGGTCTCCGCTAAATCCGCCAGCCGCATGCTGGGAATCTTGGGGACAAAAATTTCGCCGCCATGCATCTGCTCCAGGCAGCGGATCACAAACTTCACGCCCTGTTCCAGCGTCAGCCAGAATCGCGTCATTCGAGGATCGGTAATCGTAATCTTCCCCCGCCGCTTCTGTTCGAGAAAAACCGGAATCACGCTGCCCCGGCTGCCGACCACATTCCCATAACGCGCACAGCTAAAGCGCGTATTCTTCGCCCCCGCATAGGCGTTGGCCTGCACAAACACCTTTTCCGCGCACAATTTGGTAGCCCCATAAAGATTGATGGGATTCACCGCCTTGTCCGTGCTGAGCGCGAGAATCCGGCGCACCCCCTGATCGATGGCCGCATCAAGCACATTGCGTCCGCCCATGATGTTCGTCTGGATCGCTTCAAACGGGTTGTACTCGCACGCCGGCACCTGCTTCAATGCCGCCGCATGAACCACTACGGTCACGCCCGAGAGCGCGCGCTTCAAACGCTCCACGTCCCGAACATCGCCGATGAAATAGCGCATGCTGGGATGATCGAAGCCCGACGTTTTCATTTCATGCTGCTTCAGTTCATCGCGGCTGAATACCACCAACCGTTGCGGATGGTAGTCGCGCAGCATGATCTCCACAAACTTCTTCCCGAATGACCCGGTTCCACCGGTCACCAGTATCGATTCTTTCGACCAATTCAACATTCGCGTCCCTTTTGGACCCTCTTCAAATCGAGTTACGCTGTGGCGCGCTGGACGCGGGGTCCAGACAGTCGCTTATTTAGAAGAATCTTTCTCTTTCGGGTAAGTTCTTGTGGCCAACAGTATAGCTGAGCCTTCATTGCGCCGTTCGTTGCTGGGATTGTGGAAATACTAGCCGACGATCTTATACGGCCGCATCATCTCGTTGTCTTCATGCTCAAGAACGTGACAATGCCAAACGTAGCGGAACTCCTCGCCCGGCTTGGCAACAGTCCCCGTCGGTAGATCGAAGCGCGCAATGACGCGGGTGACATATCCGGCATAAGTCTTGATCGTGTCTTTCCACGCAGGACGCTCGTTCGTTTCCGGAGGCATCGGCCTGCCCGTAAATACCAGTTTGCCGGATTGCAGATAGGTCTTAGTGTCGAAAGACTGACGATTGAGCACCTGAAACTGGACCAGATGCAGATGCATCGGATGCACATCTCCAGTGGTATTCGCGAACGACCATATTTCCATCGAGCCCGCTTTAGGATCCTCAGTGATCGGATCGTCCCAATGTTTTTGGTCCAGTAATCCAATCATCGTGTAGCCATCAGACGGACGATCCATTTCCGTGAGCGCAAGTGTCCTTTCGCGGACAGCGTGCGCCGGATCAAGCGGCACAAAAGGCGCGAGCGTTTCCGGCACCACACTTTTATAGGGTCCAGAGAGTGGCTTCGTCACCTTAAACAGCATCACGTCGGTCGGCACGATTTCACCGCCACGAGCATACGGAGCAGGCGCATCGTTGGTCATCGCAAGATGAGCGCCCTTGTGCTCCGAGAAATCAATCACCAGATCGAAGCGTTCGCCCGGAGAAACAATGAGGTAATGCAACCGCAAAGGCGCAGGCAACAAGCCGCCATCACTTCCGATTTGAATGAAAGGAGGAGCATCGACAGGCTTGCCGTCCGGTTTGCCGGCGGCGTCGGCAGGGACCAGCGTGAGGTGATAAAAACGCGAGTTGGAGCCATTGACCATCCGAAAACGATACTTGCGCGGCTCCACTTCAAGAAATGGCATTGCCTTGCCGTTCACGCAAATAGCATTGCCGAAAAATTCCTGCATCCACACGGGATGCGTGCCGTTCGGCGCTGGAGGATACAACAGCGATCCATCCGCGCTAAAGCTGCGATCCTGAATCATCAGCGGAATTTCGTAAGCGCCACCAGGAAGATTGAGCGCATCTTCTTCCGGATCGCGAATCAGATAAAAGCCCGCCAGCCCAGCGTAGATATTCAGCCGCGTGATGCCGATTGCGTGGTCGTGATACCAGAGCGTCGTCGCCGCCTGATCATTCGGATAATGGCAAGGATCGGCCGCGCGCACAGCTCCAGCGCGGCCATCAGACGTCACCCACGCGTCGGGATACCCGTCGCTATCCGGCATTACCTGCGCTCCATGCACATGCGTCACGGTTCGCACCTGCGGCACATCTTGTCCCTCGCCATGAATCGTGTAATCGAGCGGCAGAAAATGTTTCGTGGGGAGTTCATTCACCCACTTAATGGAAATGGCCTGCCCTTTGCGGACTTCGAGAGTCGGTCCCGGCCACATCCCGTTGTATCCCCACATCGCAGTAGTGGGAAGATCGCGATGCGCTTTGTGTCGAAACGGCCGCATGTGAATCTGGATGGGATCGGGGCCAACCTTCGGACGAACCACGGGAGGAATCGACAGCGGCGTCACATAGCTGGCGAGGCTAATCGGCGGAGGCGGTGCCGGCCCCGCCGGAACCTGCGGAGTTGCACTCGGCATGCTCATGCCGGGCATAGCCGCCGCCTGCGCCAGGAGTTTCCGGGGCACGCTCAGCAAACCCGCGCCCCCGCACAAACTCATCCGCAATAAATCTCGCCGATTGATCATCAGGTATCAGATTCTAGTGGTACTACAGGTCCCGCCGAGATATCCACGACTACTCGTAGCGCAGCGCCACCATAGGGTCGACCTTAGCGGCCCGGCGTGCCGGGATGTAGCAAGCCAGCAAGGCAGTCGTCGCCAAGAGCACGATCACCGCCGCAAAAGTTACCGGATCGGTTGCCGTCACGCCAAAAAGCAGCGACTGCAGCGTGCGTGTAATAACGAGGGAACCGGCTAACCCGATAACGATACCGATCAGGATGGTGCGCAACCCCTGGCCCAGGATCATCGTGACAACGTCGCGGGAGTGGGCGCCCAGAGCCATCCGCACACCGATCTCGCGCGTGCGGCGGCTGACCGAATAGGCCATCACTCCAAAGATGCCGACCGCGGCCAACACCAGTGCCAGCATTGCGAAGCAGCCGACCAGAATCACATTGAATCGGCGGGAGCCGAGCGAGGCCGAATAAATCTGCGAGAATGTCCGGAACCTCGGCGGAATCTCAGGATTGAGCTCATGCAGAATTTCGCGGGCTGCCGAAGTGACCATACCGGTGTCAGCATCGCTCAACAGAACTACCGTGATTGCCGGCTCGGGGCGTTGAAACAAATCTACGTAAACAGTGGGTCGAGGTGGCGCCTCGACGCCGTATTCGTGAACGTCACCGACGATCCCCACGATCGTCAGCAAGCGCAGATCGCCATCTATATTTCCAAATTCGATAGTGCGGCCGATCGGATCCTGACCCGGCCACCGGACGCGAGCAAGCGACTCGCTGATTACCGCCGCGTGCGGTGCATCCGGGCCGTCGCGCTCGTCGAACATGCGTCCTTGAAGCAGGGGGATTCCGAGCGATTGGAAATATCCCGTCGTGGCAGCGCAGAAATCTGCTTGTCCCTGGTTCTCCTTGTCTTGAAACAGGGTATCGAACAGGCGGCTCATGGCGGCCAGGGTGTCCGGAGCTTTGGGGGCTTGGTCCGGCCTCATGAGCAGGAACATGCCATCAGGCACGCCGCCATCCAGAGGAAGGCCGCTGGTCGCACCGACTTCGCGCACGCCCGGAATCTGCTTGAGGCGGTCAAGCAGGTTTCTGAAAAAAACTCCTTCCGTTGTCCTTGCTTTGGAATCGTTCCAGGCCGGCCAAGGCAGCGCAACGTCCATGGTGACGATCTTGTCGACGCGAAATCCGGGATCGACTTCGAATACCTTCATCAGGCTGCGGCCCAGCAGGCCTGCTCCGATGACTAAGACCAGCGTGATGGCGATCTGGCCGGCGACAATTCGGGGGCCGATGCGCTGGCTGTGCGAACCCGCCTGCCCGCGTCCGCCCTCTTCCAGTTGATTGCGCAAGTTCCGCGAAGTGGCCCGCCAGGCGGTAAATGCGCCCAGTCCCAGAGCAACCGCCGAGGACAGCAGGAACGCAAACGCAAGAACCGGAAAATTAATCGAGACGGTGGCTATGGCTGATGACGGCAGATTCTCGGGCGCCAGCGACAGCAGCGCCGAGACGCCCCAATACGCTCCCAGCACTCCGAGGCCGCCTCCAAGCAGCGCCAGCAACGACGTTTCGGTAAGAAACTGACGGAACAGGCGTCCGCGCCCCGCTCCGAGGGCGCTGCGGATCGCAAGCTCGCGTTCCCTCACCGACGCCTGCGCGAGCAACAGGTTGGCAATATTGGCGCACGCCACCAGAAGAAGAAATCCGACGGCCCCGAGCAAAACCAGCAATGCCGGTCGAACCTGGCCCGTCATGGAATCCTGCAGCGGGACCACCGTCGCATCTTTGAGAAGATAGTCATTTTGCTCGCTGGAGGCGTCATGGATGCGCCGCCCAATCGCGCTGATTTCCGCCTTTGCCTGCGCTACAGTAGCGCCATCCTTCAGACGGCCGACCGCGTCGTAGTTATGGGAGCTTCGGCTCTGGTTTTCGCCCTCCCGGTCGGCCGCTACCCACATGTCTGTGTCCGCGGGAAACTGAAATCCGGGCGGCAGCACGCCGATCACGGAGAAATCTGTGCCATCAATTTTCAAATGCAGCCGCGATAAATCCGGCGACGACCCGAGATCCTGCTTCCAGTATCCGTATCGGATGACAGCAACCGGAGCAGCGCCTTTCTTGGAGTCGGCAACGTTGAAGTCGCGGCCGATGATCGGCTGCACACGAAACACCGGGAAAAAGTCAGGAGTAACATGGGCAACCATCGAACGGCTCGGCTGTGCAGCGCCCGAGACCGGGGAGGTGTAGGCGCTGTACTTTGCCATCATCTGAAAACTGTGGGCTTGATCGCGAAAGTCGTCGAAGTTCGGATCGGCGAGACGGTTCAATGTTCCCTTGGTAGTGACCTCGAAAATGGCCATGATCCGATTGGGATCGCTATAGGGCAACGGCCGCAGAAGCACGCCGTAGACCACGCTGAAGATGGCCGCCGTCGCGCCGATGCCGAGGCCGAGCGTGATCACGGCAACCGAGGTGAATCCTGGCCGTTTGCGTAACTGACGCAGCGCGTAGCGAAGATCCAGGCCGAGTGTTCTCATCTCGATTTCCTCCTCCTACTCCCACGACGCTGCCATGGTACGCGGCCAAATACGAAGCGAAGGGATCACAGATTGGTCTCTGGCAATGCAAGATTGCCTCCACTCTATCGCGAAGCGTAACCCTTTGGCGGGAAAGGACCAGAGAATATCGTTTTGCGAACGAGTGTGTTTAAGAGTGTCCGTCCCCGGCCTTGGATGTCCGGAAGCGAACAGGCAACTATCGGCCCGCTGATGTGTACGAAAATGCTTCTCATACAAAATGAAAAACCCAGCCGAACCGCTGCTTAACGCCACGATCCGGCTGGGAGATGGAGTTCACAAACTCCTTACTTTGTTATTTCGCGTTAGCAAAATTGAAAGCGCTAAACAAATCATCGATCGCCGGGCTATTCGTCGGCACGTACGGATTGTCCTTGGCCGTCTTCGGGTTAGGGAGATTGTCACGGCTCCGCTCCGTCAATGGCTTCAGTTTGAAATTCCGCTCGATGAATTTTGTGATCGAAACGTGATCGGAGTACGCGTGGCTGATGTGCCCACCCGTGCTAAACGGGGAGACGATCAGCAACGGAATACGGGTTCCGTCGCCAAAGAAGTCGACGGGTTGGATGTAGCCCGAATCCCAGTAGCCGCCGCCTTCGTCAAAGGTCACGAATATGGCAGTGCTGGCCCACAGATCGGGATTAGCCTGCACCGCCGTGATCACATTCTTTGTAAAGCCTTCAAACAGCTCAATCTTCGAAGACGCCGGATGTCCATCCGAAGGCCATCCCGGTTTGATGATCGAAACGGCAGGCAGTTCACCCGCCTTGATGTCTTCATAGATATTCTGAGCGTCTTGAATATGCTCGGTACGAAGCGTCGCGTTGGTCATGATGTCGGTCGCATACTGGAACGGATTGCAAATGTTGCAGTAAGTGTCCAACGGATTCTGGAAGGTCGGGTCGGACAAATAAACATTCCAACCATCCCCGTAATACTTCCACGAAACATTCTTTTCCATCAGCGCGTCGCCGATGTGGCGGACTGACGATCCCGGAAGGGTAAGCGGCGACAGCGGAAGCGATGAAGATCCGTCTCCGTTAAAGCCAGGGTTGTAGTTGTTGAGGATGTAGTAATGTCCAGCATCGCAATTCGGATTGACCGGACGCGGCAGCGATTCCAGATAGTTCACCACAGCTGGAACGCCAGGCTGGCTCAGGTCGGCGCAACCAACGTAGCTTCCGCTGTTGTAACCGTCATCGTCGTACCAGTTATTGGTTCCCGGCTGCGGATCGGGGTTCTCGATCTGAGCCGCAGGCGGAGTCAACGCATTTCCCTTTCCATCGCTGTACCAGATCGAATCAGCAAAGCCGAATTCGATGTGATTCGCCATCGTTCCACCCATCACCGATTGATGGAAGTTGTCACTGAGCGTGTACGCGTCGGCCAGGCTCTTCAGGTAAGGAGCATCGCCTCTCTGCACGTTGTAGAACTCCATCGACGTGGAACCTTCTCCTGTCGACAGGTAGTCGGTCGGTGGGGTGGTAGCGCCAGCGGACCCGTCGCTACCCGCGCCAATGGTGACTTCGACCCACGGGAACAAGTCGCTCAAGCAACCGCTCGGATTATCCGCAGTCGCCGTCCCCACGCTGCAATCCGCCTGCTGCCACATCTGGTAGAAGCGGTGTACGGGGCTGTTGGCATAGTCGTTGTAATTGATAAAAGGAGTGAGCTGGAAAGCGCCCTCGGGCAGATCCAGCACATTGGGAATACGAGTATCCGGGACAGAGTAAGCCTCGAGGCCGGTGCCGCCGATCAAAAGATCGCGGTAGTAGGTCGGGAATAACGTGCCCGGTTCAATTTCCTTGGCGAGAGCCAGAGTTGGGATGTAGGCATTGGTCGGCCCCCCGGCCACCACCGGCGGGACGTTGCTGTAGAGAGTCTTTCCACCCGGGTTAATCGCGAAGGTCGTGTTATCCACCGCGCTGTACTGCGCCGACAGCGAATAGTTCGGCCCAGGCTTGCCGTTTGCCTTGATAATTCCCTTGGAGAGCAGATTCGATACTGCATCTCCGCTCTTGGATACGTAAGTCGCGAAAACGTGATCGAAGCTGCGGTTTTCGCCGATGATCACGATCACGTGTTTGATGGGCGATGCGGTGGGAGTTTGCTTGGCGGGTGGCTGAGCGGCTACGGTAGCCGGCCCTAGCAGGTTGGCCAGCACGGCAAATAAACTTGTGCCGACCGCAATGTGCTGTCTGGCTTTCGCCAGGATGCTCGACGACGACATTGATTTCCTCCTGAGATGCGTGCAAAAAAACTGCACCGGCCAGAGTAGCCGGAGGTTCGTTGCAGGAAAGTTAAGCCAAAATGAATCTGCGGTAAAAAGAAATTCACAGGCCGCGACGGAATACGATTCGGTCCATTCGCCTTTTCAATGTGAGACAACGATTTTAATCAACGCAGCGGCACAGGTGATCAGGAGCAGATCATCACGTTAACGAAGCGGACTCTCATAAACCATATTGATGACAGCGCCTTCGCCGCTCCATTCCGCAAGGACTACACGATGCCTCAGTCGGGCGTTGTCACCGTGCCCACGGAAAATGGAATCGTGGTTAAGTCAATGGTCAATGGCAAGGGTCCATACCCGATCATGTTCGACACGGGCTCGGTCAATCTGCTGAGCGACGATTTCGCCAGGCAGATCGGTCTACACCTGGAGAACGGGAAGCTCAAATTCGCCACCGGATCGAATCCTGTGGATGCGCAGAGCACCCACGTAGACACGCTACAGATTGGCGATCTCACCGTTCACGATCAAACCTTCTATGTCATCGCGTTTCCACCCGGCAATGACGGTCCAGTCGGAGCCGTCGGCTACGAACTGATGCGGAGGCTCGCCGCCAAAATCGACTACGAGCATAAGCAACTCACGTTCTATAACGCGCCAACGTTTGTGTATTCCGGCAACGGTTTCAAAGTGCCGCTGGAATTGGTGGGCAAAGACCCCGAAGTAAAAGCAAGCGTCGACGGTGCCACCGGCATGTTCAGCCTCGACACGGGCAACGAGTTCGGTTTCAGCCTGAGCGCGGGCTTCGTGAAGCAGAACGATCTGATCAAAGTGCTCAGCGCTCACTACCACGGATATTCCGGCAAGAGTTACGGCGGTCCTTCGGCAGACGCATTCTATGCGCGGGTTAAGACGCTCCGGATCGGCGACGCCAAAGTAAGCGACGAAGCCAGCCCCGAAGTCCACAACGTCATCGCCTATCTCTACACCGGCCAGCCCACGCAAGGCGAGAATGCAGGCAATATCGGACGCAGCATTCTCCAGCAATTCAATGTCACCTTCGATTGCATGCGCGGGTATCTCTACCTTGAGAAAAACGCTAATTGGGGCAAACCAACTGTCTTCAACCGTGCCGGCATTGTGATTGACCCGAACGATCAAGGCCAGGAGGTGATGACTGTCCTTCCTGGCAGTCCGGCCGAGGCCGTCGGAATAATCGCTGGCGATGTCATTACTGAGATCGACGGACATCCGCCAGCCGGCGATCCAGACGAGCCCGCATTTTTCCAGCCAGCAGGAACGGTCGTACACCTGACCGTGAACCACGGCAACGAAGTGCGCAAGGTCTCCGTGACGCTAAGGGATTTGATTTAGGCGATCGAGATCTCACACGTTCAGAAAATTTATCGCGCCGCAAGCCGGAATCAGAACAATATCGGCGCCCCGCAATTTTTGGCTGGTTCTCACTCCCTGGGATGCTAAAATCAGGCCAATTCATTCATAACAGTCCGCTTCTGTCTGCCCAGCTTGCGGTGGGCAATCTCCAATTGGAGCGGTGACCTGTGTGCAGCGCGCTACTGCATCGAGCGTATGGCAGCTAGCTTGTGACAGCTACAGCTTAAGGAGTAACGATGTCATTGGGACCCCTGGTTCCACGAAATAGCGACGGGTTACGCGGACTGCAACCTACCGAACCCGAATTTCTAAGACCGGTTTCGGCACTCTATACCGCAATGCCGTCGCAGGAATCGACATTGCGCGAATACATGCGCGTTCTTATTAAGCGCAAGTGGCTGGTACTCGCCGTCGCCGCGGGCATCTTCATGACAGTCGCCATCGCCAGCCTGCGCCAGACGCCCATCTATGAAGCGGTCGGCCGCATCGTTGTCAATAAAGCCGATTCCAACGTCATCACCTTCAAAGACTCGATGCCCGTGATGGACTACTACGACCAGAGCGATCTCGACACCGAGGTCCGCATTCTTCAGAGCGATCTCATGGCCCTCCAGGTAATTCGGCAACTCAATCTGGACCGGCGGCCCGAATTCGGCGGTCGTTCCGATCAAAAGCAAGCCAATCTGGTTGCCGATCCCTTGCAAACCGATTCGAATCGCACTTCCGCGTTGCTGGGCGCCTTTCGTGCCAACCTGCACGTCAGTCTCATTCCGAGCACCCGGATCATGGAGATTCATTACAACAGCACCGATCCGCAGCTCGCCGCTAGCGCGGTCAACACCCTTGCTGCCACCTATGTCGAGCAGAACTTTAAGACCAAGTTCGAATCCACCATGCAAGCCTCCGACTGGCTCTCCAAACAGCTCGTCGACTTGCAGATGAAAGTGGAAACTTCTCAGGAGAAGCTCGTGCGCTACCAGAAAGAGCACGAAATTCTCGGGATCGACGAAAAACAGAACATCATCACCGAAAAACTCGATGAACTGAACAAAGAAATGACGATGGCGGAATCCGACCGCATGCAGAAAGAAGCGGTCTATCGTCAGACCGAGTCGAACGATCCGGAAGCGATCGCGGCCGCTATTATTTCGGATAACCCGGCCAGCGGTGGTGGAGGCGGCGCAGGCTCCACTCTTCTGGACAAGCTACGCGAGCAACAGGCCAATCTCAGAATCCAGGCTGCCGAACTCAGCTCCCAGTTTGGTCCTTCCTATCCCAAGGTTGTGCAGCTCAACAATCAGATCAAAGAAATCGACCACCAGCTCCAATCGGAGACCAACAAAGCCGTCGATCACCTCAAAGGACAATACCTGGCTGCTCTGCAGCGTGAGAATATGTTGCGCACCTCCTTTGAAAAACAAAAGATGGAAGCGAACAAACTCAACGAGAGCGCCATTGAGTACAGCATCCTAAAGCGCGACTTGGACAGCAATAGAACTCTCTACGAAGGCTTGCTGGAAAAACTCAAAGAAGCGGGCGTCACTGCAGGGTTGCGCTCCAATAATTTTCGCATCATTGATGCCGCCCGTGTCCCCACCTCTCCCAGCGAACCCAACATCCCGCGCAACTTGTCGTTCGCGCTGGTGCTGGGTGCGATCTCCGGCATCGGCTTGGCCTTCCTGCTCGAAAATATGGATAACACGGTCCGCATCCCCGAGCAGGCTACCGCGATTTCCGGTCTTCCTTCTCTTGGAATGATTCCCCTCGGTTCCAAATCCAACAGCCAGAAATTGGCTGGCAAGCGTCTGGTTTTGACGGCGTCCAAAGAAGTGGTGGAAACCGTAACTCAGGTTCGCCCTCAGTCGCAAATGGCGGAATCGTATCGCGCTTTGCGAACTTCGCTTCTACTCTCCAATCTCGGAGCTCCGCCCAAAGTCATCATGGTGACCAGCGCGCGTCCGCAGGAGGGCAAGACCACCACCAGCATCAACACCGCCATCGTTCTCGCGCAAAAGGGAGTTCGCGTTCTGCTGATCGATGCCGATCTGCGCCGTCCCAGCGTTCATAAAACCCTGGGAATGGGCCCACGCAGTGGTCTCAGCAACGTGCTCACCGGCAGCGCCACCGTGCAACAGACAATTACAACCTCAACCATTCTGCCCAATTTATTCATCATGCCCGCGGGAACGCCGCCTCCCAATCCCGCCGAATTGCTGGCCTCCGCCAACATGCGGGAACTACTAGCGGAGTTGCGCCCGCAGTACGACCACATCGTGATCGACACTCCGCCAACGCTTTCCGTCACCGATGCAGTGGTGCTCTCGCCACGCGCCGACGCCACGATTCTTGTAATTCGTTCCGGACGCACCACCAAACAAGCTCTGCGCCGCGCCCGCGATATCCTGATGCAGGTTAACGCGCACGTAGCCGGCGTCCTGCTGAATGCCGTTGACCTGACTTCTCCCGATTACTACTACTACTACGAGTATCAGGGGAAATACGGTCAGTACTATCAGGAAGAGCCCGTCGCTACAGGCAAAGAAGCAGAGCCGAAAGCGGTTTGATGCAGAAAGACTCGCGATTCGTATCACGGTATCGCCTAGTGATGAGTCGTACCAAGGAATCACTTGACGATGATTCGTATCAGGGTATCGCTTTAGCAATACCGCACTGTTTAATCTGTCCCGTTTCGTATCAGGGTATCGCTTTAGCGATACCGCACGGGTTCAAATCAGACGCCCCTTTAGGGGCTGCTCATTTTCTCAGCAAAATGTTTCGGCTGGGAGGGAACGCGTCCTTAAGACTGAGCCACTACCGGTTTAAGAACGAACACTCCTCGGTGCCGTTGATTGCGATACACTCTTCAAACATTTCGGTTGGCTCGCCGGCCTGAATGGAAACTTAGACATGGCTATTCCGCTTTCAAACCGGCGCCGCTGGCAGTTCGCTTCAGGTGTGGCCTTCGTCGGCTGCGTCTATTTCGTTCTCGCCGGTACAGAATTTGCTGCCAGCGCCTTCGCATCCCGTGCGGAATTACCAGCGCTGCAGCGGGCCGTGCGTCTCTCTCCCGGAAATGCGGACTATCGCCACCGCCTCGGACGTTACTATGCATTTGTTGCCAGCGATTCTCCGTCCGCGATCGAGAGCTTTCGATCAGCCGTCGCTCTCAATTCACATGACGCCCGCTATTGGTTCGATCTGGCAGCCGCTTATCAGGTAACCGGGGATGTCGCAGGACAGCGAGCAGCGCTGGATCATGCGTTAAAGGCCGAACCCACCGCCCCAGATGTTGCGTGGGAAGCGGCGAATTTCTTTCTGATCGATGGCGACATCGATCGTGCGCTGCGTGAATTCCGCGTCGTCATCGAGAACGACAACACCCTCGCGGACGCTTCCCTGGCGGCGTGTTGGCGGGTGCGTCCCGATGTGGACGCCCTTCTCCACAACGTGGTGCCCGCTCGCACCGATTCCCTGATTTCCTTTCTTTCCCTCTTGACGACAAGGCAGCAAACCGATGCCGCCATCAAGACCTGGGACCGGCTCGCCCAATTACATCAAAAGTTCGAGGACCGTTATTTGTACGAATATGTGCGCTACCTCATTAGCGTGCATCGTCCCGAGGCCGCCATGACCGCATGGGAGCGCACGGCCGACACATTAGGCCTTTCTGCCTATCTTCCAACGGACGACAACCTCGTGGTCAACGGCGATTTCAGCCTCGACATTTTGAACGGAGGCTTCGACTGGACTTACACCAATCGAACCGGCGTCAAGCCCTTGCTCGATCCCAGCGACTTCCGGCAGGGTCGTCGCTCTCTCTCGCTGACCTTTGAGGGCCCCGGGATCAACGACGCGGGCATTCAACAACTGATCCCCGTGCGCGGCAACACCACCTACGACTTCTCTGCGTACTATAAGTCGGCTGACTTTGAAGGAGCGGGCGGCCCTCAGATCGTTTTGCGGGATGCCTACACCGGCGCTCCTCTCTACGCCAGCGATCCGCTCAATGATGCCGACTTCTGGAAGGAAGTTCACTCGAAGGTGACGACCCCAAACTCCACCTCATTGCTGATACTGGCCATCGAGCGCTTCCCCGCTGGCTCCCCAATTCGCGGAAAACTTTGGCTTGACGATTTCGAACTCTCTCCCGAATCCGCAGCCGATGATTCAAGTGACGACTCGAACAAAACTTCAAAAAACAATTCTCCCAGCAATTCGAACCCCAAGGAAAACCCGTGAGTTCTGCCCTGGCAACGCAGCCCGAACCAGCACCCGTCGTTAAGGTCTCGCAACCGAGAATGACCAACCTCGCGCTGCTCATGGCCGGTTGTGCGGTGCTGTTGCTCGCGCCACTGGCCTTTGGCGCGGTCCAGCCCTGGTCGATTTTTGCACTCGAGACCTGCGCCTTGCTGCTGGGCACGGTATGGGCTTACCGCCAATGGCTCAATCGCGAAATCAACCTTGTAGACAATCCTCTGTATCGCCCCATGGCGGCATTTTTTGCGCTCGCGCTAGTGCAATGGGCCGTCGGAATCACCGCCTACCGTCACGTTACTTACTCTCATCTGTTGCTGTACGCGGCTTATGGCATGTTGGCATTCGTAGTGACCCAGACTTTACGCCGATCATCGCAATTTGAACTCATGGCCAAATTGTTTTCCGGTTACGGAGCGGTAGTAGCTTCGTTTGCCCTGCTGCAAGGCATGGCTCCGAACGGAAAGCTCTACTGGATCTGGACCCTCGAGCAGGGCGGCTCGATTTATGGGCCGTACGTCAACCGGAATCACTACGCGGGCCTGATGGAAATGCTCATGCCCTTCCCGCTGGTGCTCGCCGCAAGTCGCTTTACCGAAGGGAATCGCAAGATTGTGGTGGCTGGAATCGCAGCACTGATGGCGGCAAGCATTTTTCTCTCCGGATCGCGCGGAGGCATGGTGGCATTCGTCGTCCAGATGGTCTTGCTCGGCGTGCTTCTCATTCGTAAACAAGAAGGAGGTTGGAAACAGCCTCTGCTGCTAGGCGGCTTTCTGGCTGTCGTAATTGTTTTTTTAGTTTGGATGGGCGGCAACGAACTCACACGCCGGCTGGCCAGCATCCACTCCGAAGCCCGCGAAGAACTCAGCGGAGGAACCCGCCTCACTATCGATGGCGATTGCCTGCGGATGGCCTTGAAGCGTCCTATTCTCGGTTGGGGACTCGGTACCTTCCCCATCGTCTATCCAGAATTCCGCAGCTTCTACACCACTTTTTTCGTGAATGAGGCGCACAACGATTACCTGCAACTGCTGGTCGAAACCGGACTCGCGGGATTCGGCATCGCCATCTGGTTTCTGGTGCTGGTTTTTCAGCGAAGCGCCGCCAAGCTTAAAAATTGGACAGACACCGCCGCCGGCGCATTAACCGTGTCTTGTCTGCTTGGGATTGTAGGAATCATGGTCCACAGCTTCCTGGATTTCAACCTCCAGATCCCAGCAAATGCCGCCCTCTTCTATGTTCTCTGCGCATTAGCCGCCTCCCAACCCCTACAGGAATCGACACGACGCCGCGTAATTCGCCGGCACAATTTGATAGTCGAGCCTAACCCTGAAGCATTAAAACCGTAATTGTTCGGCCCCAGTGAACCCTGAACAGCGCATTTCCTGCCGGTTTCACCCGCTTCTTTCCCCTTGAAAAAACTGGGCACTGTGATATTGTCCCTGACACTAATTCTTCGGTTGCGACGATATGGCTTTCCCTCGGCGAACCGCAGATCCGTTTGGGCCCCTGACTTCGCCACGGAGGAGGCCTTCATGACTGGTAGAGTCCGTTTTGCACCCTCCGCAACCCAGTTCTGTTCCTAGCCTGACACCGTGAAAACAACTCGCCCATCCATTCAACGGGGTCGGGGAAATACGTTACTAAGGAGATAGAAATGAAAATCACAACAGCACAGAAACTGGCCCGGTCCAGATCACTGATGTTGGTTGCAGCGGCGTTGATTCTTGTCTCCTCCGCCAGCGCCCAATACACGGAGACTGTGCTGGCGCGCTTCACAACCAAAGGTCCCCAGGGTAGCCTGATCTGGGACAACCAGGGCAATCTCTACGGCACCACCGAGGGATTCAGATATCAGCTCGGCACGGTCTTCGAACTCGAAAATTATCGAAACAAAAAGTGGGTTTACAAAGTTCTCTACCGCTTCACCGGCGGCTTGGACGGAGCATACCCTCAACCCGGATTGGTGTTCGACGATGCCGGGAATCTCTACGGTACAACGCTTGTGGGAGGGGTCAATCCCTGTAACTGGAGCACCCCCGCGACCTGCGGTACCGTTTTCGAGCTCTCGCCGACGTCGAAGGGCGCATGGACGCAAAAAGTCGTGTACAGTTTTCCCAGCGTCGGCGGCGCCATCCCTTCGACTGGTCTGATCTCCGATGGTTCAGGAAATCTCTATGGTGCGACCGTCCTCGGCGGACCCCGCAATTTCGACGGCACAATTTTTAAGTTAACCAAACGCGCTAACGGAACGTGGGGCGCGCATGTGCTTCACACTTTCACCAGTGCCGACACCTTCGGCATGTCGGCATCTGGTCCGCTGGCCTTCGACAGCACCGGTAACCTCTACGGGATCACGAACTCCGGAGGCGCCGGACCGAATTGTCCCGACCTTAGTTCAGGGTGTGGCACAATCTTCACACTTTCCCACCTCGCCAACGGAGGCTGGAAATACAAGTCGCTGTACTCATTCTGCTCGCTAGCCAACTGCAGTGATGGCGCTCACCCTGCTGGCGCTGTGGTCTTGGATGAGGCTGGTAACCTCTATGGCACCGCTCTTGGCCCGGTGCAGGGGCTCCCGCCTTTGAGCGGCAACACTGTTTTCGAGCTTTCACCCGGCGCAAACGGCTCCTGGACTTTCAACTTGCTGTACACGTTTTGTTCTGCGGGAGCACAGTGTGCCGATGGAGTAAGTCCCTCCAGTGGATTAGTCCGCGACGCAACCGGCAACCTCTACGGTCCAACCGTCCAGGGCGGCGCCAACCTTCAAGGTACTGTCTTCAAATTGTCGCCAGATCCCACCGGCAATTGGGACTTCCAGACGTTGTATTCCTTCTGCGCGGAGCCGGAGTGCGCGGACGGATATGAGCCTGCGGGTGTTTTAACTCTCGATAGCGCGGCGAATATCTACGGCACAACTGCAGTCAGTGGCGTTATCTTTAAGCTTGCTCCAGATTAGTTACTTCTAGCTGCGTCTAGTTGGCTCTTGGGAATGAAAGCCGCCTGCGAATCGCCGCCACGATCTCCGCAGGCGGTTGGTCAACCTCGACTACTACCGCATCCTCCGGCTCTTCCAGCGCCTCCAGTTGGCTCTGGAGCATCCTCTCGGTCATATAGTGACCAGTTCGCGCGTGCAGCCGCTGCCGCAGCAACTCCGGCGTTCCCTTGAGATAGACGACGCGCACTTCAGGCCCGATCCGCAACCTCTCTCGATACGTCCACTTCAATGCGGAGCAAGCCAACACCGCATTCGTTCCCGCCGCGATCCAACTGCTGATCAGAGTTCGCAAAGCCTCGAGCCACGGCGCACGGTCGGCATCGGTCAGCGGAATCCCATCACGCATTTTCTCCACATTAGCCGCCGAGTGATAGTCATCGCCATCCGCGAATTCCCATCCCAGTTCGGATGCCAGCAATTTCCCCACCGTCGTCTTCCCTGCTCCCGAAACTCCCATCAGCAAAATAACCACGGACCCTCCATCCGTTGAAGACTCGATGTTAGAACGTTTAATATTTCTATCCCGCATTAATTAGGAGGAATCATGACTATCGAAGAACGCCTTCACTATACAAAAGTGTCGCCGCTCGGCTATCACGCTCTGTTGGGATTGGAAAAATATCTTCACGAATGTGGTCTCGAAGAAGGCCTGCTCCATTTGATCAAGTTACGCGCTTCGCAAATCAACGGCTGCGCCTTCTGTCTCGACATGCATTGGAAAGATCTTCGCGCCATCGGAGAGACAGAACAGCGGCTCTACTCCCTGGATGCATGGGCAGAATGCCCTTACTATACCGATCGCGAACGAGCAGCCCTGGCATGGACCGACTCCGTCACACTCATATCCGAAACTCATGTGCCGGATGAAGTCTATGAACGAGCCCGCAAGCAGTTCAGCGAAAAAGAACTCGCGGATCTCACTCTAGCCGTCGCCACCATCAACGCCTGGAACCGGCTATCCATCGCCGGACGCACAACGCCGGGAACTTATCAGCCGGCGAAAAAAGACGCGCAGAAGGCGCCGTAAGAAGTTGGGGCAGATGCGCGATTCGGCCAGAAGAAAGATGTTTGCCGGTCTTAGTGTGTCTGTATAATTCTCCGGCGAGACGGTTCCGATGTTAGAAATCCTGACCTCAATAACCAGATTCTCGCCGTCCCAAAGATCAAAATCCAAATTGACCCCTCAAGGAGAGACTCTTTTGAAAATTGCAATCCGATTATTCACTCTGTCTATGTTACTGGCGATAACCTCCAGCCTATGCCTCGCGCAGACCGCACCCGCAGCTTCGACCGACGCACCCACGACCAAGGCTGCGAAAAAGAAAACAGCGCCCGTGGATCCCTCAACCATTGCGCAGGCTCCCGGCGGCGGAGGCGGCAAAGTTTGGGTGAACACTTCGAGCAAGGTTTATCACAAGGAAGGCGATCCCTGGTACGGCAAGACTAAGCACGGCCAATACATGACCGAGGCCGATGCGACCAAGGCTGGATACAAGGAAGCCAAGATGGAAGAAATGGGCAAGAAGAAAGATGCCATGAGCAAAGACGACATGAAGAAATAAGGTTCGAATCCGAAGAGGAGCCACCCGGCAACGGGTGGCTTTTATTTTCTAAATCAGCCGCAGATTTTCCACTTCAAGAAAAACGTCTTCGGAGTCGATATTCCGAAAGCATCATTCTGTTACGGTGAAACTGGTCTTACTCGTACCCGTCCCTCCCGGCGTAGTGACCGTGATCGATCCGGTTAGAGCGCCAGTGGGCACAGTCACGGTCACCTTGGTGTCGGAGTTCACGGTGAAACTGGACGCAGTCACACCGCCGAATGTGATCCCGCTAGTTTGCGCAAGACCAATCCCAGTAATCTTAACCAGGCTTCCCACGCCACCGCTCTTCGGCGTGAAGCTCTTGACCAGTGGCGTCACCCGGAAAACCGTGTTGCTCTTGAGCGTCGCGCTCGGTGTAACCACCGTTACCGTCCCGTTGGTCGCGCCACTCGGGACGACGGCGGTAATCTCAGAAGCTGAAACCACCGTGAATATCGCTGGCGTTCCGTTGAAACTGACCGCGGTCGTCCCAGTCAGGTTGTTGCCAAGAATAATAACCACAGACCCGACCGGACCGGAATTGGTCTTTGTTTGCACGAAAGAACCCAGACCCACAGAAAGATTGAAGACCGTGCCGCACCCGCTGCCACACGACTCCGAGGCAAGGCCACCGGTATCGGCTGTTCCGTAAAAACTACCGTCAGTCGCTTGCACTAACGCCCCAACCGGGTCGGCGCCGTCAGCGCAGTTCCCTCCGGCACAAAATGTATGCAGCGTGGTCAACTCACCGCCAGGCGTGAGTTTCAAGACCGTCCCACATCCATCCGGGCAAGGGGGGTTGTCATCGGAGGATCCGGCCGTCGTCCCATAGAAGTTTCCGTCGGTGGCCTGCACAAGCGCGCCGGTGGGGTCTCGACCGTCAATACAGCCAGGCTGAGAACAAAAGTTATAAAGCGTGGTTAATGCGCCGGCGGAGGTAATTTCGAAAACGGTACCTCCGGAGGGGGATCCCTTGCCTCCACCTTCTGTGATCCCGTAGAAGTTCCCATCGAGCCCTTGTACTAATCCTGCGGGACCAATGCCATCGGTTCCGTCAAAGCTATGCAAACTGGTCAGCGCCCCTGCGGACGTAATTTTAAAGATCGTGCCATCACCAAACTCACCTCCAGAGTTCGTTGTGCCGTAAAAGCTTCCGTCAGTGCCTTGCACTAGCGCGGCCGCGGGCTGTCTGCCGTCGGAGCATTTCGGCTGGGCGCAGAACGTATAAAGAGTGGCTAGCTTGCCCGTCGGCGTAATTCTATAGATTGTGCCGCCGTCAGTCGGAAGACCGACGAAATCTGAACCTCCCGTTGTGCCGTAGAAGTTGCCATCGGTCCCTTCAGTCAAACCAGATTGAGGGAAATACCCGTCAGCGCCACTGAAGTGGTGCAGCACGGTCAAATGCTTGGCCCCCGGGACAATCTTAAACACCGTGCCGCAACCCCAGTTATCACAACCCGTTCTTGGAGTACCACCGTAAAGGAAGGTGCCATAGAAGTTTCCGTCGGTCCCCTGAATAACGGGCGCATTGGCAATCACGCCGCAGCTTTCAGCACACGTAAAATAGAGTGTGGTCAGCGTTCCAGCAGGAGTCATCGTGAAGATCGAACCCCCATTAAATTGACGCCCGCCGGAAAGCGTTGTGCCATAGAAGTTCCCGTCAGTGCCCTGGATAAGTGCTCCGTTCGGATTTCGGCCATTCGTCTCGTCGAATTGGGTCAGCGTGGTGAAAGTTTGCGCTGGCGAGACCATCGCCGCAGCCGCACAAAACGCGAGGGCGACACAAAACCTTTTCACCAAGCGAAGCATTCCACGGGTCGATAGCTTCATGAAAGGGACTCCTCCTTGTCTCGCGTTCAACTGAGTGACATAAATCACTTCGCTGGTCTAACCGGGGCCGGCTCGGCGGGAAGAGATCAAAATCTGGCGGGGAGGGACCAGTGCCGAGCGCCAGTAAGGTTAGCAGGCGCAAAAAGGGATGTCAATCGCACACAATGGCCCTTGGGCTCGACCTACTTGGGAGCTAAATGACCATGCTGGCTTCCTCCTTTCAGCCTCGATAATTCGGTTTTGTCGGCTTTTTACCCGAATTCTGGCTGAATCGCCCGCCGCACCCGTGATTGCACCTAGTTTCTACTCGGATTACCTAGGTAATCTCATCTCCCTTTGGGATATTGTCCGTGATATAACCCCGATATAGACTGCTCATTAAGTTTTGCGTGTGGAGTTGCACTGGTTCTCTGGATTTTGAGTGGAAGCGCAAAGCGAGAGCAGAGGAGGCATCGTGTCCGAAGCGCGTACCGGAAAAAGATTTCCGCTGCATTTGCCGATTAAGATTCATCAGGAAGATACCGCGGGCGACACCAGCGGCATGACCGGGAATCTGAGCGCCGCCGGCGTTTACATCCGCGCCGACGCTTCGCTCGAAGTCGGCTCGCCCGTTGAATTTGAGATCACCCTGCCCCCTGAAGTTACGGGTGGCAAGGATGACGTTGTTATTCAGTGCCGCGGCCGCGTAGTGCGGACCGATGAACCCAATGCCAGCGCCGAGTCCGGGGATAACCGGGGCGTCGCTTGCGTAATCGATTCTTACGAATTCGTTCGCAACAGTTAATCGGGAGCGATCATGCTGAAGCTTATTCTGGCCGACAATCAGGCGATTTTCAGAGCTGGCATCGCCAAAGTACTGGCCGTAGAAGACGAAATGCGCATTGTGGCCCAGGCCCAAACTGCCGAGCAGATGTTTATGGCGCTCGACAAATTCCGCGCCGCTGTCCTCATCATTGCCGGAGGTTTCCACTCCGACTTCAACCCTGTCCTCGCCGCCGCCAATAAAAACAAGACGCGCGTCGTCGTCCTCGCCGATACTGGCGAGAGCGCGCAGCGTTACATGGCAGCCGGCGCTCACGGCGTGGTCTATCGCAACGTCACCAGTCCCGCTCTAGTCGACTGCGTCCGCAAGATTGCCCGCGGCGAAAACTGGGTGCAGGATATGGCCGTGCCCAGCGAGTTGACCGAGAACGATATGGTCGGACTGCGCGTCCGCGACCGCTTGACGGCCAAGGAACTGCGCATCGTCGCCCTCATCGTCCAGGGATACAAGAATAAGGAAATCGCCACCCAACTGGGCACCACCGAGCAGGTAATCAAGAACTACCTGCGCAACGTCTACGACAAAATCGGCGTCTCCGATCGCCTGGAGCTGGCGCTCTTCACCATCCACCACCGCATCTTGAACGAAGCCGCAGCCGCCACCGCAGCCGCAGCCATCCCCCAGGCAGCCCAAAGTGCAGGAGCCAGCAACTAACCTTCGTCTCGAATATCGAGAGGCCGCCTAAGGGCGGCCTTTTAGTTTTAGTGTAGAGGCGGAGTTCGGGGACAAGATTTAGTTTGAGTGTGGGGACGGGCGTCCCCGCCCCTTCAAGCCGAGCGGAGCTCGGCCCTTCCCAACTCTGTATTCACCCCCGACCACAAAATCACTCCGCCGCCTTAGACTCCAGCCCCGCCAGAGCCAGCGACCGCCGCAGCCGCCTCTCACCACCCGACCCACGCTGCGTATCCACAATCTTGCCGTCGCGATCAACCACGACATAAATGGGATAACGATTCGCCGCATACATGGCCGCAAGATTCGTGTCGCCCGTCATCACAATGCGGCACTTCCGCGGATGGTCCCTCAAATACTGCTGCACGACTTTCTTCGACTCGGCTACATCCACCGCGAGGACAACCAATCCCTTGTCGGCAAACTCGGTGGTGATGTCATTGACCAGCCCTTCTTCACTCTTGCAATACGGACACCAGGTAGTCCAGAACTCAAATAGAACAACTTTTCCCTTGGTCGACTCGTTGGTGAATTGTTCTCCATCAAGCGTCTTGGCATGAAAACGAGGTGCAGGCTCGCGGGTTCCGTCGACCACGATCTCCCGATGGACGTCGCGTTCGGGTGCCTGAGCAAATACGCAGGGAGCACTTACGAACGCAATCGCTAGAACGTAACCAGATAAGACTCTGGTAATCATGGCCCGAAACTATACACGATTTCCATCGCTTTCCCATGAGCCGCGGAAAAAATCACCATTGGGGTCGATTTTGGGTGATGCAGCAATTGTTTTGGGGCGGCCCAGCAGTTGTTCTTGGGTGGCGCAGCGGTTTACCGCTGCGATAACCGCATTGTTTTGAATGGGGCTTTAGCCGCTGCGGGGACGGCCCTCACTCTGAAACCGCTCTTTCGCGCCATCATAACGCTACGTTTGTATCCAACTAAAAGACGGGGGCGGATTCTAAATCCGCCCCGTTCAAAGCCTTCTGTATTTACGGGTTACAAGTCGCCGGACTGGTTTTAAGGTTCGGACTGGTGCACAGCGGTCCAAGCTTGCTCTGGTTGTTAGGCAAACTAATCATGGCCAGAGGACCAGCGTTATGTTCGCCATTGAACGGAGTCGGCTTCGTTATATCGAAAGTGCAGCCGTCCGTATTCGCATCATTCGGATTACTGAACCAAAAGCCAACGTGGAAGGCGTTGGTGGGAGCCAGCGACACATCCGGATCGAAGCCGAAAATCTGGTCAAGCAGGACCGTCTTGATGGTTGTCTTGAAGTGCCCAGCACCGTTTGCCTCTAAGTCCGTCTGATACCAGGCCATGCCGAACGTAGTAAATTTCGGATCCGGCTTACCGGTCGAAAGCAAACTGCTGCGCTGCACGGTGAACATATCGAACTCCAGGTGCGGACGGAAGTTATCTCCCTCAATGGTCAAAGTGTCCGCAAGACTACCCCGTACCACCGTAACGTGAGCGGTCGGCGCAGCCTCACCCGCAACCCCCAGGCAAGCCTCGAACTTCGGGTTCGCTGTTAAATCGAAATCCACAGTTTTAACCTGCGCCATCCCGGGCTGCACTGCGAGGAAAAGAGCAGCCACAATAGCTGCTAGGAAAATTACCTGGCCGAGAGAATTGTTCCCGGTCTTACCATTTGTGCTCGCCATTTTCATTTTGTATCTCCTTTTGTCGCTCCTGAAAGATATGCTCTGCTTGCTCCAACCCCTTTTGAAGACTCTTGAAATTTGAGTGGACCGAGAAGAACCTTGCGGCCCGCTGTGGCCCACTTTACAATCGCCTGCGATGTAAGCGCTGCCATGCCACGGGAGGCACAATCTTTGTACAAACTTCGGGGATTTCGGCTCGCCCCCCGGAACACGCCTACTGGCGGGCGTTCCGAGGCTACCATGAGGTTCCACTGTTTCGCTATCTTGTTTTTATTAATAAGCGCGACAGCGTTCTTGAGTGCCGCCGACCGCCAGGACGATGCCGTCGACGACTACGTCCGCGCCGAAATGGCGAAGCAGCACATTCCCGGACTAGCCCTTCTGGTCTCGCGCGGCGGCCAGGTCATCCGCTCCCAGGGATACGGATTAGCGAACGTGGAACTGCAAGTCCCCGTCAAGCCTGAAACCATCTTTCAATCCGGATCGGTAGGCAAGCAGTTCACCGCCACCGCAATCATGATGCTCGTCGAAGAAGGCAAGATTGGGCTGGAAGATCCGCTCACCAAATATTTTCCGGATGCACCCGGTGCCTGGAAGCAGGTCACAATTCGCGAACTCCTCAGCCACACCGCCGGGTTCACCGACTATCCAAAAACTTTCGACATGCGCAAAGACTACACCGAGGCCAGTCTGCTGAAGATCGTCGAGGCCATTCCGCTGGCCTATCCTCCCGGCACAAACTGGAGCTACAGCAACCTAGGCTATCTAACGTTGGGAATCGTGATCCACAAAGTGACCGGGGAATTTTACGGAGACTTCCTGCAAGAGCGCATCTTCCGTCCGCTGGGCATGACCACAACCCGCATCATCAGCGAAGCCGACATCGTCCCAAACCGCTCCGCCGGATATCGATTAGTCAAAGGCGAACTGAAAAATCAGGAATGGGTTTCGCCAACGCTAAACACCACCGCCGACGGAGCCCTGTATTTTTCGATTCAAGACCTGGCGAAGTGGGACGCGGCGCTCTACACGGAAAAACTTCTAAAGCGTTCGAGCCTCGATCAAATGTGGACCGTAGTCAGGCTGAAAAACGGCAAACCAAACTCCGGAGACTACGGCTTCGGATGGTTCATCGAGACCAAGAAAGGCCATCACGTAGTCGAGCACGAAGGCGCATGGCAAGGCTTCGAAACCATGATCTCGCGCTACGTAGACGACAAGCTAACCGTGGTCGTCTTAACTAATTTGGATGGAGCGAAGCCCGACGTCTTCGCCGATCATGTAGCGGAGATGTACTTATCAGGAAAGGTGAAATCCCCGTAGAGACGCGGCTAGCCGCGTCTCCTGCAGCAAAAACGGAGCATCGGGTTTTATACTATCTTCTCTCCCACGCTCTTAGCCTGCGTAAAGAGATAAAGATAATCCGGCCCACCCGACTTAGAATCCGTCCCCGACATATTAAATCCGCCGAAAGGATGCGCGCCCACCATCGCTCCCGTGCACTTGCGATTCAGATATAAGTTCCCGACGTGGAAATCGCGCACCGCGCGATCCAGTTTCTCGCGTGAACTCGAATAGACCGCGCCAGTCAGTCCGAACTCAGTATCGTTGGCAATCTCCAGCGCATGATCGAAATTCCGCGACTTGATCACCACCAGCACCGGCCCAAAAATCTCTTCCTGCTCCAGCGTAGATTTCGCCGGAATGTCGGCAATCACCGTCGGCTGCACGAAATACCCATCCCCAGCCTTAGTCTCGCGCGCGCCGCCCGTGATCAGCCGTCCATCTTTTTTGCCAATCTCGATGTAACGCAAAATGTCGTTCATCGACCCTTCATTGATCACCGCAGCCATATTCGGGTTCATCGTCGGATCGCCAATCGTGATTTTCTCCACCCGCGTTTTCAGCTTTTCCAGAAACTTGTCATAGACGCGCTCATCAATAATCGCCCGCGAGCAAGCCGAACACTTCTGACCCTGGAATCCAAACGCCGCCTGCGCCACGCCTTCAACCGCCGAATCGATATCCGCGTCCGCATCAACAATAATCGCGTCCTTGCCACCCATTTCAAGCACAGTGCGCTTGATCCAAAGCTGTCCCGGCTGTTGATTCGCAGCTGTCTTATTAATATGCAATCCCACTTCGCGCGACCCAGTAAACGCAATGTACCGAACCTTCCCATGCGCGACCAAAGCATCGCCAAAGCTAGCGCCGCCTCCAGGACACAAATTCACCACGCCCTCAGGCATCCCACACTCTTCCAGCAACTCCACAAACTTCGCCGCAATCGTAGGAGAATCGCTAGAAGGCTTCAGCACAACCGTATTCCCACTAACAATCGAAGCGAGCGTCATCCCAGCCATAATGGCGCAAGCAAAATTCCACGGCGGAATCACCGCTCCCACGCCCAGCGGAATGTAAGTCAACGTGTCGCGCTCGCCCGGCAACTGGACAGAAGGCTCAGCCTGAGCAAACCGCAGCGCCTCGCGCGCATAGTATTCGCAAAAATCAATCGTCTCGGAAATATCGGCATCGGCCTCCGGCCAGTTCTTGGACACTTCAAACACCAGCCAAGCCATGTATTCCATCTTGCGCTCGCGCATCACGTCGGCCACGCGAAACAACAACGACGCGCGCTCCTCGACCGAAGTCCGGCTCCAGTTGGTGAATGCGCTCAAAGCCGCCTGCACCGCCGGCTCAACATGCTCTTTCCCAGCCTTCTGATGAACGCCAACCACCTCCGAAGGGTTCGCCGGATTAATCGACCGAATCTTGTCGGACGTCTTAATCCGCTTGCCCCCAATCACCAGGTCATACTCGCGCCCCAGCTGTCCGCGCACCTTCTCAATCGCGGAGCGCATCTTGCGCACATTATCTTCTTTAGTGAAATCAAAAAACGGCTCATTCTTGAACGCACCCTGATGCAGGCGCACTTGCAAACGCGGAGTGGCTTCCATGGTTGCCATAGGAGATCCTTTCAGAAACGGAAATTACGACCAGCGAGAAATTCGCAGCAATGTCCGCGGAAAATGTTCGCGACCTTCAATTTTACACCGCCGAGAGCCGCGAACCCGACTTCTCAAGGGTTTCCTCCGTGGACCTCCGTGTCCCCCGTGGTTAACGCTCTTACTGAGCCGCCTCCCAAAAACGCCCCCGCCCTCTTCACCACCGCCTCCTCCTCACAAGCCGAAGCCGAATGCCCGCAGTCCCCTCCAAGCTCCATAAACTCCGCCCCCAGCAACTTGGCAAAGTCCCGAGCCGGCCCCGGAGTCACCACATGATCCTTCGCCGCCACCACAACCAGCACCTTAGCCTTCACCGCCGCAGCCGCTTTCTCCATCGACCCTCCAAACGCATCCGACACATCCAGCGCCATCATCGCTTCCATCTGCCGGATATGGTCATTAGCATCCATAGCCGGCTCAAGCGCCAATTTGTCGAGCGCCTCAAAAACTGTCGCCCGCGTCAGTTCATGATTGCGCCCTGCGGAGTCTCCCCCATCAGCATCCAGAATTCCGCAAACAACATCTGCGCCGGATTCTCCTTATACTCCCCGTCATTCCACCCGCCATCGCTCTTGATCGCATCAATCTCCATCTTCCACAGCACCAGATCATAAGGAGCCAGCCGCGGCGATCCCACAATCGGCACCGCCTTATCCATAAACTCCGGATAAGAAACGATCCACTGAAAAGTCTGCATCCCTCCCATCGAAATCCCCACCACCGCCTTCAAATGCCGGATCCCAAGATGCCGCGTCAGCAGCTCATACTGACTATTCACCATGTCGCGCACCGTAATCCTGGGAAACTTCATGCGCGGTTGCAGCCGGCTATTCGATGGAGACGAAGACACGCCATTAGCCAGCGCATCCACCAGCACCACAAAATATTTCGACCCGTCCGCAAGTTTCCCCGGAGCAGCCTGCCCCTTCAATTGTTCGGACGTTCCCGAAGCCCACGTAGGAAACAAAATAGCATTCGACTTCGCATCATTCAGCCGCCCATAAGTCCGATACCCAATCCGGCAATCCCGCATCACCCCGCCCCCAGTAAGTTTGAAATCTCCCAGGCTGGCGAACTGGAGCTCTCCATCTTTAGCTTGAGCGAAAAGCGGAAAGGAAGAAACAACGCAAAAGACAAAGACGAAGCTGGACACGATAATTCCGCAACGAAGAAAACGAAGAAATGCAGTTTTCATAACTGCGAGATTGTAGCGCAGCCTCTCTGAGGAGCGGCTCATCCCATCGAGTTGTCATCCTGACCCTGAGCGAGTCGAAGCAGAAGGATATCTCTCAGATTTGTCATCCCGACCCTGAGCGCGGTCGAAGGGGAGGGACCTCATGCTCCTCAAAATTGTCAATTCTGAGCGAAATTTGGGCGCTATCCGGCGAGGAATGGGTCGTTGCGCGCACGTGGGCTTGGGGCTGTGCGAGTTCAAGACTCTGGGGCTATCATTTCATGGAGACGGTGACAACTTAAATGCCAAGAATGAATCTCATCAAAGCGTCCGATCTGGAGGCTTGGTCTAGGTCGCTTACAGCTAGAGCAAATCTGCCCGGTCTGGTTGCATCTCTTATACGTTCCTCTTGCCCAACGCTGCAGTCTTACCGTTTCCCCTCCGGTGATGCATCTCAAACTCACGGTTTCGATGGCGTCGCCGAGGTGGTGACCGAGACAACGTTTGTTCCGAGTGGGCGTTCCATTTGGGAGTTCGGAACGGGAGAAAAGTACGAGAAGAAAGCGTCCGACGACTTCAAAACGCGCACGGAGGCGTTGAGTGCGGAGGATCGCGCAACACAGACATTTACGTTTGTTACCTCGCGGATCTGGCATGGAGGACCAGAAAAGTGGGAGAAAGAGCGGGCCGATGCAGGTTGGCTGAAAGTTCGCGTTTTGGACGCAACTTCTCTTGAACTATGGCTCTCGGACTGTCCAAGTATTGCTCTGACGCTTGCGAAGGACCTGGGGATTATTCCGCCGATTGGCGTTAGGACTATTCCCGAATTTTGGGACGAGTACCGGCTGAACTTTGATCCCGTTCTGAAGGAAGAACTGCTCCTCGCGGGACGCGAGGAACGCGCAAAGCGCCTCTGTCAAGCGCTGAGCGAAGGAATCAAGGGCATCAGCAAATGGCAGGCCGACTCGCCTGCTGAAGCCATCGCGTTCATAGCTGCGGCAATAATGAAAGCGGATCCAGAAACGTCCGCCTTCCTCGTTTCGAAAACACTTATCATCGAGGCCGCTGAAATCGCCCAGATCCTGCCCACTACGAACCTGTTCAACTTCATTCTCACGCCGCCTGCAGCAAAAGTTGGCCCAGCGCTTGCGAGAGCGAGCCAAGTCACCTTAGCGCTCGGCAGCGACGACCGAGCTGGTGAAGCAGAGCAGCTAGAACGGATGAATACACGAGATTTCGCCGCTGGCCTGCAGTCGATGGGATTTGATGATGAGGAAGCATTCCGTCTGGCGACGCGATGTGGGAGGAGTGTGACAGTGTTATCCCGGCTAAATGCAAGTGCCATTGCACATCCTCCCGCATGGCACCGTGATTCGACGCTAGTTCCCTTTGTATTAGCTGGCGGCTGGGATGCGCGGAATGAATACGATCGAGCAGTAATGGAAAGGCTCTGCGATGCGTCGTACGAAAAGATCGATGTTGCAGCACGCAAATTCGGCTCCATCGCTGACCCACCAATTGATCTTGATGGAACGGTGTGGACATTACGCTCCGCGATTGATGCCTTCATACTCTTAGGCTCCTTGATAGACACCGCATCACAGCAACGCATGCGCGATGTTTGTATGGACGTGCTTGGCGAACGTGACCTTACGCTTGAGATTCCTGAGGCGGAAAGGCCGATAATCCCCGTGAGAGGGGCAGACTTTCACCACTCGGAATGGATTCGGCGTGGCCTAGCGAGGAGCCTTCTGCTCATTTCCGGGCTTCACGAGGCTGCCAAATTCAAGGTCATCGGTGCAACCCCAGAGCGATTTGTTGACGATATAGTCCGCTCGTTGCCTGCGCTGACGGAAAACATTCATTTACTGGCAAGTCTGAAGTCTGAGCTCCCAGTGCTTGCGGAGGCGGCGCCGCTCCCTTTGGCATCGGCCCTCGAGCACGTGCTCGAGGGTGACAGTGCCGCCTGGGCATCTATCATCTTCCGCGACAAAAAGGATCAGTCATTCTTGAGTTCCTTCAGCCCGCACACTTACATTTTGTGGGCGCTGGAGACCATGGCGTGGAGCCCAAAGTACCTGCATCGAGCGACATCTATACTGATGAAATTGGCGGAGCATGATCCGGGAGGATCCCTCACAAATCGGCCTCTGCACAGCCTGCGCGAGATATTTCTATCCTGGAAGCCGAACACCAACGCCCCGCTTGAAGAACGAATTGCGGTCTGCCGCTCTATATGTGCAAGGTCTAGGAAAACAGGCCTCGATCTCGCAATGGCTTTGTTACCGACGCGGTTCGATCATTCGACTACGACTGCCAAACCACGTTTGAGGGACTTTGGGGACGCGAGCGGTCAAAGGGTCACATATGGGGATGCGAACAAAGCATTTCTACAATACGGGGATCTTGCAGTTGAACTTGCGGGAACCGACATCCTTGCCCTTTCCGCGCTAGTTGAGCGGCTGCCCCAATTGACTGCGGGAGCACGAGAACGTGCTCTAACTGCAATAAGGGCTTCCTCTGAAAGCGCCAGCCCAGAAGACATATTCCAACTGTGGACTAAATTGCGCGACTTGGTGCAGAGGCACCAGAGCTTCCAAGGAGCGGACTGGGCATTGCCGCAGGATCAGTTAGGCCCGATAGAGGGCCTCTGTAAGGAACTAGAACCCCGCGATCCGATTAGGAAGATTCTGTGGCTGTTCAATGATTATGTGCCTAAAGGCGGAATGCCCAGAGGACAGGATTATGTGGAAGAGGCAAACCGCGACCGTATGCAAGCAGCCCGCGAACTTATTGGTGAGCACGGAATCGCAGGTATTTTGCAGCTGGTGAAGGCTGCGAAACTACCACATTTGGTAGGCATCGCCGTCGCCCAAGCCTCTGAGTCTGTCGAGTTCTTGAAACAGATTCTCAAAGCTGCCCTACAATCTGAATCCTCAGTCAATATCGACTTTGCGACCACAATCTCCGCGATGGGGCACGAGCGTGGCGCGGATTGGGACGATTGGATAGTGGCGCTCGCATCCACTCTCGCCCCAGTTATCGCTGCAAATTTGTTCTTGCGGTGGCAGGACATTCAGAAGACTTGGAATATCGTTGCGAAAGTCTCGCCCGAAGTTGAAAAGGAATATTGGAAGCGCAAATGGGCGTTTAAGCCGTCTTCACAGGATGAACTATTGTTTGCGTTCGACAAGTACTCGGAAATTGGGCGATTTAGTGCAATCCTAGACATGATCGGCTATGACGAAGCAATGCTCTCCACATCCCAGCGCATTGAAACGCTGCGTGGCCTAATCTGGGAACTGAATGCGGAACCCTCAAAGTTGCAGCGTATTCATTACCAGCTTGTACACATGATTCAGGCTTTGCAGCAACGCGGGGACGCAGATCTTGCGCAGATCGCCGCACTCGAATACGAGTATCTTCCCCTGCTCGAATTTGAAGGCGAGCCAGTTGCCCTGAACCAGATACTTGCTGGCTCACCTGACTTCTTTGTCAAAATTATTCGCGACGCTTTTGCCCCGTCGTCAAGACCTAAGGAGCCAATCACAGATGAACGGAAGCTGCGTGCGAGACTGGCGTATCAGGTGCTTCAGTCTATGAGGATCGTACCGGGGTTCTCGGGCGGAAACGGGGATCTTGACCATCTTCGCACCTGGATCTCTGATGTGCGAAATCTCGCCCGAGAAGCCGATAGAGCGGTTATCACAGACCAGCAGATTGGCCAAGTCTTGGCCTATGCGCCTGCGGACGGCGACGATGGCGCGTGGCCAACGAAGAAAATTCGAGATCTGATCGAAGAATTGACAGCCGACCAAATTGAAAACGGGATTATGATTTCTCGATTCAATCAACGAGGGGCATTTCAAAAGGGATTGTACGACGGTGGAAATCAGGAGCGGGGCTTGGCTAAGCAGTATCGCGATTGGGCCACTGCCGCTAAGAACTGGCCGCGTACGAGTGCTCTACTCGAACGCATCGCCGAAGACTGGGACAGGCATGCAAAAAGAGCGGACTCTGAAACGAAACTCGATCAAATCAGAGATGGCTAAGGAGTCGAGGAAATCATCGACGGGGAACCCCCGATGATTAGTTTTTGCCTAAACCGGCGGGTGTCGGCAGCACTCGGACCACCAGCCTTCTGATCGGCATCTCTATCATGACTGTGTCATTTAACTCGTAGGTTCCCTGTTCCCGATAACAGGTAATCTCGAAAACTGCTCCGGTAACCCGCTTCTTTCGTCACAAATTTCCCGTACGACCATCACAGACAGGAATCCACAAACCTGCAAAGATTTCCCGACACTGCAACATCGGGAAGTGTCGCCGTCTCCAGAGACGGACGCCATCTTTGAAAACCAGTCGTTAAACGGAGCCGGCCCGAACCCAGCAAAGAACCCTCAAGTTCTCCTCTAAGTCTATATTTTGGAAGACTTTACAGGTAACTCACTCATTACAATGACTTTACACCAAATTGGGGGGGGGGGGGGGGGGGGGGGTTACAAAGCCTTCCCGAACCATCCAGCAGAAATACTCAATCATTCACCATCAATCATCATTCATCATTCATCGCTAAAGGAGAATTCATCATGTCATCTAACGCCAATAAATATCCCAACGGAGTCTGTCAGCGACGCAAACACAACGGAGATCCCTGCGAATCGCCCGCCCTTCCTGACAAAAGATTTTGTCACTACCACCACATCATGGGCGAGCCCTCAATCGATCGCGACAGTGCCGAGCCCTTCGCTTCCGAGCACAACTACCTGCCTCGCTTGGCGGACGCCGATTGCATTCAGGCCGCGATTTCGGAAGTTTGCGAACTCATGCTCCATCGCCGCATCGAGCCCAAAGAAGCCTCCTCTCTGTTCTACGCCATGCAGGTCGCCTCCCTGAATTTAGCCCAGGTGGCGGACGCCAGAAAACAACTCCCAGTCTCAAATGGCAGCACAGATAATACTGACGCCAGCGCCGCGCCCGGCACAATCCAAGCCTCCGCGGAACCCCCGCAACTTCAACCCGAATCCGCAAACACTAACCACCGGAAAAGCGGCAACGCCAAAAAACGAAACCCGTGTGGGGCGGACACTCCTGTCCGCCAACTGCGTGCGCCAAATACGCCGCAACCCAGGGGAATTTAACATGCTGACGGGCTGGCCCATTCTAAATTTCGCGTTCTCTGCGAAATTTAGAGTGGGGATTGTAGAAGCCTGCAGCTAGACCTTAACCGATTCTTTTCGTTCCGCAGGAACGTACTTAACCGCAGCAGTGCGATCCAGTTTGTCCCACGCGAAAGGACGCCCTTGAATCGCGCGCTTCAGAGTCCGGAAAAGAACGAGCGAAAAAACCTGGCGGTAGGCGAAGCGCTGCAACCAGACCTGGCTGAGCAGCCAGGCATCTTCGCGGGCTTCAGGTTGGCGGCGCTCCAGAGCGAAGGCGATGGATGAGGCGATGAAATCGATCACCAGGAACGCTCCAAAAAAGAGCAGCAAACGATGGAAACTGGTTGGATCGTTCGATTCCGGATGAAAGTATTTTTGCACGAAATACCAGATCACTCCGACCGCAAACATCAGGTCAATAAAGGGCGAAACCAGCGGAAGCAGAATCTGGAAGATGAGGATGTTGGGAAGCGCAACCCATCCTAAAGCGCCTTTGCGGGCGAAGACGCCTTTGTGCTTGAAGATGGCTTGCAGAATTCCAAACGACCAGCGAAAACGCTGCCGCATAAGCGCATTCGCGCTGGTTGGAGCTTCGGTGAAAGCAAGAGCAAGGTCTTCGTACTCGACGCGATAACCGTCGCGCAGCAGCGCCATAGTCAAGTCGGCGTCTTCGGCGACCGTATCGACGTGATAGCCACCAGCTTCGCGAACCGCCTCGACGCGCCACGCGCCGATTGCGCCAGGCACAACGCTGACTGCGCCCATAGTGTTGAGCGCGCGGCGTTCGAAATTCTGGCTGGTGATGTATTCGAGCGCCTGCCAACGAGTCCAGAGGTTGACGCGGTTGCCGACCTTGGCGTTTCCGGCAACAGCTCCCACTTTTGGATTCAGGAAATGCGGAACCATGCGAACGATCGCATCAGGAGCGATGATCGTATCGGCATCGATGCCAACGAAAATCTCCGCGTCGTCGCCATGTTCCAGACGGATGTGTTCGAGTCCAAAGTTAAGCGCCTCAGCCTTGCCGCCATTGGGTTTGGTGAGAATCGCTACTCGACCAGCAGCTTCTTCAGCAGCGAACGCGCGACGGACAATCTCCAAAGTACGATCTTTGGATCCGTCATCAATGACGATCACGCGCAGATTGGGATAATCGGAATCAAGCGCGCCCTGAATCGTGCGTTCAATAACCTTCTCTTCGTTGTAAGCAGGAATCAGCACTGCAACCTGCGGACGATAAGCCGCAATCTGCTCAGGCGTTCCATAAACATGGTCACGCAGACGGTCGTAAATGGCCAGAACGCCGACGGAAATTAGGCGTCCAGTCATCAGGATATCGCCCAGGAAGAAGATGATGGTAATCGCCGCCATAGTCGCAGCGAAGAGTCCAAAGCTGATCCAGTTGAGTCTCGCGGACCAATACTCGCCAGTCGGCAACGGCGGCATAACTTCAGCTTTGGTCTTGCCCATCAACTGGTAGACAGGAACGAAAGTAAAGCCGCGAGCGCGTGCGCCGTCAATGATGAGCGGAAGCGCGAGCACAGTTCGTTCCCGGTTTCCGCCGCCATCGTGCATAAGAATAATGTTGCCGCACTGCTGATCGTTTGGCTGGCAAGGCGGCAAATGCTCGAGCACGGAAGCGGCGATCTGTTTCGGCGAGAGCGCAGGCTCGTCGTTCCAATCCTTGGTATCGATCTTGTTGCCGATGGTGATGTAGCCCATGCTCTGCGTAAGTTCGAGCGGACGCACTTCGTCTTCGGTGTCAGGTTCAGCATCCACTGAATACGGTGGACGAAACAGCAGCGTACGGATTCCCAAGCGGCTGGCGAATAGCCGCTCGGTGAGATTCATCTCGACCTTCATGTATCCAGTGCCGATCGAGCTGATATCGGGATGCGTGAAAGTGTGGTTCCCGATTTCGTGACCCTCGCGATAGATGCGCTGAGTCAGCCCACTGAACTTCTCTGCCTGGATTCCGATCAGGAAGAACGTTCCCGGAACATGCTCGCGTTTGAGAACGTCGAGGATTTGTGGAGTCCATTCGGGATCTGGACCGTCGTCGAAAGTCATGGCGAGCTGGTTCTTGCTGAATCCGTAGCGCGCCACACGATACGGTTCAGGCAGACTCTTGAATTCCTCCCCGTCGATGAGTCCAGTCTGCTTGTCGATGGTGATTTCGCGCGAGTCCATCAGTCGGCCGCGCTTCGATGTGGAGGATTTCTCCACTGCCCTCCATGTCAACATCCTGCCCAGGAGGAACATCCTTCAATCGATCGGAAGCGTTGGCTTCGCCAGGCATATCCCAGACGCGCCAGAGAGAGCGGTCTTCGCCGCCAAGTCTCCAAAGGGCAAATGTCTGAATGCCGAGCGTCTGCGCGGAACGCATTTCGTTGAGCGCAGTCACCGCATCGAGGAACCAGACGTCATGGCGAAAGTTGGCGTCATCGAGGTAGCTGAAATGAGGATTGAGAGCATCGCCGTCGAAATCAACGTCTTCTTCGGAGTCGCGCGGATCCGATCCACGCTTCCTGCACAGAAACGCTTTTGTCGGCCTCACCCGGCGGAAGCTTGCCTTTCTTCGGCTTCTCTGCCCAGTCGTATCCGTAGTTGCCGATGGCGCAGATGAGCTTCTCTTTCGGAATCTCCTTGATCGCAGCCTCGAGGTTGCTGGTGAACCAGTCCTGCGAAGCAACGGGACCTGGAGTGCCGCCCGGAAAGTGCTCGTCATAGTTCATGATGACGACGCCGTCCACGGCGGCCGAGATGGCCTTGTAATCGAAATCCTCGTTGCGCACCTGGACGCTCACGTAGAGCTTCATCCCTTTGCCGTGGAGGTCCGACGAGAGTTCGTTCAGCAGCGCGACGTATCCAGGTTGCGCCTTCTTGGGAAAGGATTCGAAATCGATCATCAATCCGCGATAGTGATCGGAGGCGAGATAGAGCGCGATCTCGCGGCGAAAATTGGCGTGCGCCTCCGGGTTCATGAGGAAATCGCTAACGCCAGGAACAAAGTCGGTGCCGTCAAAGTTCTGCACCACGGGAAACACTTCCATGTCCGTGTCTTCGGCCTTCAGAAACGGCATGACCTTGGCGTCCACTGGACGGATCTTGTTTCCCTGGACTACGTCGAACATGGCGTTCGATTCGGGATCGGAGGCTTGCAGGTGGCCATCCGGGCTAAGAACCTGCAGCCAGGTGGGGAAAAGCAAGTCGATCTGGCGCGCATATTCGCGCAAGGAGGAATAGCTGGCGGGGTCCCACGAGACGTAGAACGCCGCGCGCACGCCTTGCTGGGAGTTCAGCGAGACCTGCGAAGGAGCCTTTCGAATTTGATGACGGTGTCCGGCGCGGGCGAGGGTAGCGAGCCGACGCTTCTCACGAGCTTTCGCCTTCTCGTTTTCTTTCAGGGCGTGGTAAGGGCGTTTTTCGGTAAGCCAGGAAAGGTCCGGCAAAGGTTCGCTGCGCAGGGCGCTGTAGATGAAGAAAACAATCAGCAAGGAGAGCGCAAGGGCGCCCGCGTCAAAAACGCGGCGAATCCGCTTCCAGCGGGCTTGCTTGGGATCGTAGAAAACCTGTTTCGCCATCTCGTTGTAGTCACTTCATCCTAAGGTGAGAGGGGCGGGGGGTCAAACGCACTTTCAGGTCCCAGTTCTCGGTTCTCAGTTCTCAGCTTCTGGGATAACGACACGGGCATCTTGCACGCTCGAAGAGATCATCATGGCAATAACGCGCGGAGAATCTCTTGATTCACGATATATTTTCAACGTGCTGCGCCTGATTCGCGAACATCGCATTTTTTTTGGGGGAACTGTACTTGCCGCCCTGGCGCTGCGTCTACTTTTTTTCGCCTACTTTCCGGCAGTTACAACTGACTCGAAAGTCTATGCAGACCTTGCCAGTAACTGGCTGCAGCACGGCATCTACGGCGAAACGCAGGGGACACAGATTGTGCCGACCGATGCGCGTCTGCCAGGATATCCCGGGTTTCTGGCTGTGACTTTCTGGCTCTTTGGGATTGGCAACTACAAGGCAGTGATGCTGATGCAGATTCTGGTTGATATCGTTACCTGCTTCGTCATCGCCGATCTGACACGGCGCATCGTTTCTGATCGCGCGGCCAGAATCGCTTTTGTGTTGGCGGGGCTTTGTCCATTTCTGGCGAACTATGCCGCCGCCGCACTCACCGAAACATTGGAGATCTTTTTTACAGTGCTTGCCCTCGATTGTGCGGTCATCGCGCTGGATCGGACACGTGACTCAGCCACGGGAATGAGCGTCCGCAAAATTTGGGCCGCAACGGGGGCGGCGATTGCGGCTTGCATCCTGTTGCGTCCGGATGGCGGCATTCTTCTGGCGGCGGTTGTTCTTTACATAGTCGTTTTTTATTTAGTTACGGCGGCCCCGGAAGCGGCGTCGAATTTCGATGCAGCAACGGTGCCGATAAAGCGGCCGCCTGAGCCGAAGCTCAAGCTTTTCCGCAGGGTCATCGTCGCCGGAATTGTCATTACTCTGGTTGCGCTCGCACCTCTCGTCCCATGGACAATTCGTAATTTTCGCACCATCCATCATTTCCAACCGCTAGCTCCGCGTTACGCCACCGAGGCCGATGAACTTGTGCTGCGTGGATTCAATCGCTGGGTCAAGACCTGGATCATCGACTACGTGTCAGTACAAGAAATTTACTGGAGCGTTCCCGGTGTCAATATCGATGCAGGGAAACTGCCGTCACGCGCCGTCGAGAACTCCTACGAGAGGGACGCGACCATTGCCGTCATTGCCGACTACAACCATGAGCAGGACATCGATGCGGACCTCGACGCCCGCTTCGCCGAATTAGCCGCAGAACGGATTCGCGCCCATCCGGTGCGCTACTACGTTGTGCTGCCAATTCTTCGCATCGCGGACATGTGGCTGCGCCCTCGCGCTGAACTGCTTCCGACCGATCCGCGCTGGTGGGAATTCAATGACGACACGATCCAGTCGGTTGTCGCCATAGGCTTCGGCTTGCTGAATCTGGCATATGTCGCGGCGGCGCTGCTGGCTCTAATCAGCATGGGCATGAGGTCACGAGGGCAATTGGAAATCCGTTGGGTGGGATTGCTGATCGGCTTCGTGGTGCTGCGGTCGGCATTTCTGGGCACGCTGGAAAATCCGGAACCCCGCTACGTGCTGGAGTGTTATCCAGCGGTGATTGTATGCGGAGCAGCCTATCTCGCAAGCCTGAAAAAGCAATCGCGCCAATCTGAATCATCGATTCATCAATCCCGATTACCATAACCAGATTCAAAAAGTCAGAGAATGACGCTCAGTCATGCGCCGCTAACTGTAATCGGTTTCAGGCTTGTTTTAACGGAAGATAACGTGCAATATTGTTGCCCAAAGTCTCACAGTGAGGATCCAATGAAACCCGCTTCCTTCCCCGGAATTGGTTTATCCATCGCTATCTGCTTCGTTTTTTGCCTGACAACCATGCGCCCAAATCAGGCTCTTGCCCAACAAGCGACCGCGCAGCTATCAGGCACAGTCAAGGATTCCTCGGGAGCGGTTGTTGCAGCGGCAAAGGTCTCGCTTAAGAATTCGGGAACCAACGCAGTACGCACAACCACGACAAATAAAGATGGCGAATATGGGTTCACGCTACTTCCGATCGGAGGCTACGATCTCATCATCGAGCAGGCTGGTTTTGAGAAGTACGTCCAGAAGGGGATGACTCTGGTGATCAATCAGAACGCGCGCCAGGATGTCACTCTGCAGGTCGGCACCAGCAATCAGGTGATCGAAGTCCAAGGAAACGTGACCCAGGTTGACACCGTCAGCGCAACTCTCGGCAAGGTAGAAACAACCCAACGGATCGAAAACTTGCCGCTGGCCGCACGCGACACGATGCAATTAGGCCTTCTACAAGCCGGGACGTTCGCTCCTGACCAAGACGATGGTTCGCTCAACCCTTTTTCCGTAAGCGGGCAGCGGTCTGAATCCATGACCTTTTTGATTGACGGCGCCGACAACAACGATTTTCTCGGGAACAACATGATTGTCAACCCCAATCCTGACGCGGTCGCCGAATTCAAGATCATTACGAACAACTACGAAGCGGAATATGGGCGAACGTCGGGTGGAGTCGTAAATCAGGTGATCAAGTCGGGAACAAATTCGATTCACGGCACCCTATTCGACTACTTCCGCAACACCGCGCTCGATGCCAGCGACTATTTTCTACAGGAAGTCCCGATTTTCAGATACAACGTGTTCGGTGGGAGCTTTGGCTTCCCGATTAAGAAAGATAAGGCCTTCCTATTTGCTTCTTATCAGGGAGCGCGGCGGCGAGAGGGACAGAACCCGGGCATTCTGACGGTATTGACTCAGGCTGAGAGAACCGGCGATTTCAGTGATATCTACACCGGAGTGATCGATCCGGGCACCGGTTTTGATACCGCCCAGTTGATTGATCCCACGACAGGCAGTCCGTTCATGTGTGGTGCAAACGTCTGCAATCAGGTGCCGGTTGATACGGTTATGCAGAATTACATCAACAAGTATCTTCCGCTGCCTAATCGTGGGACCAATGGTTTTGTGGAGGATCCCGTCGCCAGCCTGCAAGAAGATCAATTCATTTTCCGCTTTGACTACAACCTTTCGAGCAAAGACATGCTGTCGGCGTTTTATATTTTTGACGACCAGCCGCAGACCTTTCCTTTCGAAGTGCTGAAAGGCGCCTCAACTGGCGGGGACGTCCCGACTGGGTCGGGCTTCTCCAACAATCAGCGCTATCAGACCGGTTCACTCAGTTGGACTCGAACCATCTCTCCCACCATGTTGAACGAACTGCGTTTCTCAGCGAACCGCTCCGCCACATTCAACGCGATTCCCCAAGATACGACGTCGCCTTCAGCCCTCGGGTTTACCAACGTCTTTCCCGACGATCCCAAGGGCACTGCGCCCCCAGCCATCAGCGTTGGTGGCGCCTTCAATCTTGGTCCTTCGCCACAAGGCCCGACCAAGGATCACGACGTTACGTTCCAATTCCAGGACACATTCTCCTGGACACGTGGAAAACACGCGCTGAAGTTTGGCGGCGATTTACGCTGGACGCAGAGCAATTTTCACTACGATTTTTACAACAACGGGTCCTTCGATTTCGGCACGTACTACACCAATACCGGAAATGCTCTCGCCGATTTCGTCGGCGGCTACACCGACAATTACTTCCAATTTTCCAGCGCGGCATATGGCATCCGCAGCCACCAACTCTACTTCTTCGCGCAGGACGCGTGGAAAATCATGAAGAACTTGAGCCTGGATTATGGAGTGCGCTACGAATACAACTCGCCCCAGGAAGATCCGACAAACCAGATCATTGGCTGGTTCCCCGGGCAGCAATCGACGAAGTTTCCAGCAGCTCCGCCAAACTTCCTCTACCCCGGCGACCCCGGAACCCCAAACCGCGGACTTGTCTACCCCGACCACAACAACTTCGCGCCGCGGTTCGGATTTTCGTGGGATATGCTCGGCACCGGCAAGCTTGTAATGCGCGGCGGATTCGGGATTTTTTATGATATCGAGGATGGCGCGCTAAACCTCCAGTTTGGAGGACAACCTCCATTTGGATATGCGGCGAATAATTTCCCCTGCTTTACCACTGTCGGCAATGGGGCTTCGACAGGTTGTTTGGAACCGGTAAACGGTTCCTATAGTGCCGACCCGTTCCAGACCGCGAACACAGGGTATTCCAATCCATATCCGTTCATTGCGTCGGGGAACTATGGGCAGTTCTTCAGTCCCGCAATTCCATTTGCTTACGTTGTCACCCCGCACTTCCGCACCCCATACGCTGAAAACTTCAATTTCGGCTTTCAGTATCAGGCGACCAAAGACACCATGGTCGAAGCCGTGTATGTCGGCAGTATGAGCCGCAAGGCAATCTCGGGCACGAACTTGAATTTCCCGACCCTCGGGGGACCAAACGGACTCATGGCCCAGTATCAGTATTTTGCCGATCCGACCCAGGGAGATTCCGACCCGTATTCGAGCATCTCCGCTGATTGCGCCCGGCCATTGGCGAATTGCAACGGCTCTCCCGCTTTCACCGGAAATCCCACTGGCGCAACCCAAATCGTTACTAACGTCAGTGAAGGCAGTTCCTCCAGCAACGAACTCCAGATCACGGTGGACCGGCAGATGGTTCACGGTTTGCAGTTTCGCGTGGCATACACCCTGTCGAAGACATTTGACCAGACCTCGGGATTTCGTGCGCGGTCGTCTACTTACACGGATCCGCTCAATCCCGCGTTTGACCGCGGGCTGGCCGATTTCGACGCTCCTCAACGTTTGGTATTGAGCCCGATCTGGCAAATTCCCTACGGACGAAACGGAAGTTCTTTCACCAAGAGAGCGCTGGGAGGCTGGGCCGTGTCGTCGATCGTCAGTTTCCAGTCGGGAAACCCGTTCACGATCTTTTCGGACAATGGCTCAAGCTTCAACAACGAAGGACTGGAACGTCCCGATGTAGTGGGGCCAATCAAGATTTTTCATAACCCTCGCCAAGCGCAAACCTTTAGTCCCGGCTCTGACGGGCTCCATGGAAGCTGCCTGCCGCAGACTGTTACAGGGCATTTCTTTTTCGACCCGACAAATCTGATTTGTGCACCAGGGCCTCCAATCGGCCTTCCGGTCCCAGCGGACAGCTCGACGCTGGTTGCTGGCGGAGTTCCGCTCTTCACCTATGGAAACATGGGCCGCAACGTTCTTCGCGGACCAGGAATCAACAACTGGGATATCTCGGTGATGAAGAACTTCACATTCACCGAGAGCAAGTCGTTACAATTCCAGGCCAATTTTTTCAATGCGTTTAACCACACGCAATTCTTCAGTCCTACGTCGAACGGAGGAGCGGTGGGTGGCAGCACAACCTTTGGACAGGTCACAACGGACAGCACAGGGTCGTCGTCACCCTATTACCGCGGGCCGCGCATCATCCAACTGGCACTGAAGGTGTACTTTTGAGAATTTCAAGGAAGTGGAAAGAGTGCGGACTGAAACTTCAGCTCAGCGGCGAGTCGGTCATGCGAAACCGCGTGCGGACATGTTCGGATAACAACTCGATGGCGCCACGATTGCCCAACGGATCGGCTTTCGCCAGATAGCTCATGGCTTCGACCAGCATCTTCTGTCCGTCGACGTAGCGGGGGTCGGCGGTGCGTTCGCGCTTCCTTCGAGACAAATCCGGAGGTACTGGGATCGTAAAAACTTTGGCCATGCGAACTCGACTTTCAGGGTTCTCGTGCAGTATATAGGCCTCGCCGGTCTTTTTCAGCTTGTTTTCTTGGTTCGATTTCTTGGTGGAATCGAAGCGTGAAATCAGCCCTGCGGCGAAACCACTTTTGTCTTTGCGTTCGTCTTCAGCTTAAAAGCGCCGTCGGGAAGCTTTTGATTGAGCTGAATGTCGGAATATTTGGCCAAACGGTAGTTGCCGCTCGATTCAAAGAACTGTTGCTGGACTGAAATTCCGAGCTTGGGATCGATCCAGAGCAGTATCCTTCCAATATTGTTTCGCAGATGAACGGACTTCGGAATCAGTTCCAGTTTCTCTGCTAAAATACCACTCACAGTCTCCGTCCCTAGAGACTTCACGGCGTAAGCGTTAAACAGGTCCTTCCCGCTGCCACCAAAGCCAAGAACCAGAAAACTCTCGACGTCGCTACGATGCTTGGTGGCATCGTATTCGTCGACCTCATTTATTTTGGGCAGGTAGACCTGAACTTTTCCGCCGCTGTAGATCACATATTTTGGGTCGGGAGTGGTGAAGTCTGTCGCCATCTGTATTTCGCCATTCTCCCGCCGGAAATATATCTTGCCTGTCTGCGTGTCTGTTTCCTTGATGACGCTGTCGTACTGGTCCCAGACGACGTTGGCCTGAGCCGTTCCAAATTTTTTGGCGGTGGCATCCATCTGGGATAGAACGTGCTCTAGTTCGGGGGATTCACCGGCAGTCTGGGCCGGCGCGGGTGCAGTCATCATCATCAGGCAGCTCGCGACAGTTCCGAGAACAATTGTCTTGAGTATGACTTTCATTCTCCTGTCAGCCCTCCGCCCTTGAAACCTTGAAACTCTGAAACGTTGAAACCTTGCTTTCATTCTTTTTCCACCCAGACTTTGTAACTCTGCGTGTGTCCGGAGGCATCTTTAACCGCGTCATACTTTGTGATGCTGACTGCGCCAGAGATGGGTTCAATGATTTGCTCCAACTGCCGGCGGATGTCTTGGTCGTCGGTTCTGCCATCGGCCGTTTTTACCGCCGAGGCCTGTATCTGATAAATAAAACCGCCCTTGTCACTCGGAATCACAACCACGCCCGTGAGATGCGGATTGCGCTCGACCGGTTTGTCTTTGTAGTTAATGAAACGCGGCGAAACAAAAACGAAGAGGAGAATCAGCGTAACCATGATGTCGTAATGCAGGCTTCCCCGCTCATACGACCAAAGAATGTAGCCGCGGATTGTGCGCCAGATCGCGCCCATGGGGGAGACGGCGGTTTCGAGCGCCGCCGAGGCTGCTCCAGACCGTTGCAAGTGTATTTGGGAATTCATGTGATAGCAAATCTCCGATTACCGCACCGCAGGCGCTGTTGCCGGAATAATGTCGGTGCCCATGTAAGGTTGCAGCGCCTCGGGGATACGCACACTGCCGTCCGCCTGCTGATAGTTTTCCACGATGGCGACCCATGTGCGTCCGACTGCTAACGCGCTTCCATTCAACGTGTGTAGGAATTCCGTCTTGCTCTTGCCCTCCGGACGATAGCGGATATTCGCTCGCCGCGCCTGAAAAGTTTCGAAGTTCGAGCACGAAGAAATCTCGCGGAACAGATTCTGTCCGGGCAGCCAGACTTCGATGTCATACGTCTTGGCTGACGAGAATCCCATATCCGCGGTACAGAGCGCGACCACGCGGTAGTGCAGGCCGAGTTTCTGCAATACGGTCTCGGCGTTGTTGGTGAGCTTTTCTAGTTCGTCGTAAGACGTTTCCGGGCGCGCGAACTTTACGAGCTCCACTTTTTGAAACTGGTGCTGGCGGATGATGCCGCGCACATCTTTCCCGTACGATCCGGCTTCGCTACGGAAGCAGGGAGTGTATGCAGTGAGGGAGATAGGCAATTTCGCCGCGTCCAAGACTTCATCGCGATAGAGATTGGTTACCGGCACTTCGGCGGTCGGGATCAGCCAGAGATCTTTTTCTCCGTGCGGCACGCGAAACAAATCTTGCGCAAACTTGGGAAGTTGGCCAGTGCCATACATCGATTCGGAGTTCACCAGATAGGGGGGGAGGACCTCGGTATATCCGTGCTCGCGCGTGTGCAGATCGAGCATGAAGTTGGCGAGCGCCCGCTCTAAGCGCGCACCCAAAGCCCAATACACGGCGAACCGAGCGCCCGTAAGTTTGGCAGCGCGCTCCAGATCGAGGACGCCAAGCTGTTCGCCCAACTCCCAATGCGGCTTGGGCTTGAAATCGAACTGTGGAGCGTTGCCCCAACGGCGAGCTTCGACGTTGTCCGCTTCGCTCTTCCCTACCGGCACGCTGTCGTTCGGGAGATTCGGTATAGAACTCAGCATTTCGCGCAGACGAGCCTCTTGCTCCGCCGCTTTTTTTTCGGACTCCGTGATCTGCTCGCGCAGCTCTTTGGTCTCCAGGATCTGCGCGGAAGCGTCCTGTCCGCTTTTCTTCAGTTTTGCGATCTCCTCGGAAGCGCGGTTGCGACGCGCTTGCAGGGTCTCCGCGGCGGTGATGGCCTGGCGGCGCTCGCCGTCGATGGCGAGAAAGTCTTTCAAGACTTCCGCCGGATTCATCCTACGCTGGCGCAGCTTTTCCTCTACCAGCGCGAGGTTGTCACGAACAAAATTCAGATCGAGCATTCTGCTTTAACTTTAGCTGAAAAACGGGTTTTCGTGCAGGAGGAGGGGTGTGACGCGCCTGAGGCTGGGCCGTCTGTGTGGCTGGATTCTCCTGTAAACTAGGTCGCGATGAGACTCCTCCGCTGCTGGAACATTGCGCTGATTTTGTTAGCTGCACTTTTCTGTTCGGCTTCGTCCGCGTTTGCGGCCGCTTATAATGCCCACCCCAAGCTCGTCGTCGTCATCGTTATCGACCAGTTTCGCGGGGACTATCTAGAACGATATCGTGACCAGTTCCTAGACGGAGGGTTCCGCCTGTTTCTCGACCGCGGAGCTTATTTCACCGATTGCAATTACGACTATGCCAACACCCGTACCGGCCCTGGACACGCCACACTTTTCACTGGAAGCTACACTAGCGGACACGGCATCGTCGCCAATGAATGGTGGGATCCACAGAAAAAGAAGCTGGTAACGTCGGTCGAAGACGATGCGACAAAGATCGTGGGTAGCGAGCGCGGCGGGCCTGGCGCATCTCCACACAACCTGATGAGCGATACGCTTGGCGATGAACTGAAGCTGGCGACCGGCGGCAAAGCTCGAGTATTCGCGGTCTCGCTGAAAGATCGCGCCGCGGTCTTGCCCGCTGGATTCGCAGGAGATGGCGCTTACTGGATCGACGGTCAAAGTGGTGACTGGATCACCTCCACGTACTACCGTCCCGATCTGCCGGAATGGGTGCGGAACTTCAATAGTGGCCATCGGACGGATAAGTTCTGGAACCGCGAGTGGAAGGATAGCGACGGGAGCACCCTGGGCTCGACCGCTCCGCGCAAAAGTAAGGACGGCACACCAGCGGGGTTCTACGAGGTTGTTGGCCCCACTCCCTTCGCCAACGATTATCAGTTGGAGTTTGCCAAGGAATTAGTTCTGTATGAGAAGTTGGGGGCGGGTCCGGCCACGGACATGCTTGTGATCAGCCTCTCCGCTAACGATATTCTTGGACACCAAGTTGGCCCCGACTCGCCCCAGATGCGGAACATGGCCCTCGAACTCGACCGTCAACTCGCCGATTTCTTCGACTTTCTGCGTCATCAGATAGGAATGGCCAGCGTTTGGATGGCGCTCTCCGCCGATCATGGCGTTGCGCCACTGCCTGACTTCGCAAAAACTCTTCGCATACCGGCGGCCAATCTCGATGCAAAAGCGATTCGCGAGCAGATTAATTCCCTGCTCTCGAAAAAATACAATCAGCCGGGCGAATACGTGCGCAATCTTGACTACCCGCTCGCATGGCTGAACGAGGGAGCATTCTCCGCGGTGCTTTCGGCGCGCTCGGCGGAACAAAAGGAGTCCGCAGCCGAATCCGACGTAGGCGAGGCCATGAAGCAGGCCGGGTTAGTCGGGTACTTCACCAAGTCGCAATTGGCGCGCGGCGAAACTCCAAATACGGAAGCCGGACGGCGTTACGCGCATAGTTACTCGCCCGAAGGTGGATGGTATGTAATCGGAATCCCACATCCATTTCAAGTGGGAGGCACAAAAGGCACCGATCACGCGACGCCTTTCTCGTACGACACTCATGTGCCGCTCGCCTTCTACGGACTTGCCTTTCAGCCCGGAACCTACCGGACGCACGCGGAACCGGTCGATCTCGCGGTAACTTTGGCATCGCTGCTAGGAATCAATGCCCCGGCACAAGCGACTGGCAGAGTACTGATCGAGGCGCTGTCACCGCAGCATCATGCGCCCCCGTCTTCAAGTCAGCCAATCAGTCCCGCAGCCACTCCACCCGCCGGGGGGAGCCAATGACACCGGCCAGTGGAAGTGGACCGGACCTCAGGGTTAGTTTTGCGGGCATCGAACTCAAGAATCCGATCATCGCCGCGTCAGGCACGTTCGGTTACGGAGTTGAGTTCGAAGATATTGTGCATCTCGACCGGCTCGGAGGATTCGTAGTCAAGGGTCTTTCCAGAGAACCGATGACCGGAAATCCGCCGCCGCGTTTGTTTGAGACTGCGGCCGGAATGCTGAATGCTATCGGACTCCAGAATATTGGCGCACCCGCGTTCCTCACGGAGAAACTTCCAGCTTTGCGCGACAAAAAGAACGTGGTCGTATTCGCCAACGTCTTTGGTTATACGCGCGCCGACTACGAGCACACGATTGAAATTCTGAATCAGGGTGAAGGCATTGCGGCGTACGAAATCAATGTGTCGTGCCCGAACACGGCACACGGCGGCATTGTTTTCGGCAGCGATCCACTTTTGCTTGACGAGCTGGTGCGGACGGCGAAGCGAGTGGCGGCCCGGCCCATCATCGTCAAGCTGTCACCGAACGTCACCTCGATCGCACAGATGGCTTATGTAGCTCAAGAAGCGGGCGCGGACGCTATTTCGCTGGTAAACACGTTTCTTGGTATGGCGATTGACGCGGAAACGCGCCGCCCCCGAATCGCCAACGTAACCGCTGGGCTCTCCGGTCCCGCTATTAAGCCGATCGCGCTGCGTATGGTCTACGACGCGGCGCACGCCGTAAAGATTCCCGTGATCGGCATTGGCGGCATCAGCACTCCGGCGGACGTGGTGGAGTTCATGCTGGCTGGAGCCAGCGCCGTCCAGGTGGGAACCGCTAGCTACTTTGACCCAGTGGCGACGGAGAAACTGGCAGAGGAGCTAGCCCTCTATTGCCGGGAGCATCGGATCGAGCGGCTTAGCGATCTTGTCGGCGGCATGCTGACGGACTAAGTGGCTGGCGCCTATTTGATGGTCATCTTCATCGAATTCAGGAGTGCGGCGAGCGCGGAGCATAAACCAGAAGCAGCAGGAAGCCACCGAGATAGAAACCCCAGACGTTGCCGAGCGTGAAGCCGTCCGATCGGAGAATGAGTCCAAACAGGGCCAGTGCCTCACACAGCGCGTACAGAAACAGATAACCGGTTCTCCAGCGGGCCAAGGCCAAGCCGTCGTCGGATCGCAGTTTTAGGGCCGCCTCCCAGGGTAATATCTGTGTCGCACGCACCACGAAAGTTGCGCCCGCCAGGCTGATCGAAATAAATGAGAGAGCGTGGAACAAGGTGTTCGCCGGCTCGTGAGTAACTCCGCGAACGAGTAGTTCTCCGGTTATTACGAAAAGTGGAATACTCACCAGCGCGGCGATCCGAACCTGTCGCACCTTCCGGAGTGAGGTTTCCATGGATATAGATTTTGCACCCAAACCCGCATATTCGTCATTCCGGATTTTCTCTTGGAATCCCTGTTAGTAACGGTCGCCAGCCGTGGCAAGACCCGGTTTCAATGATCGTGCTGGCTTAAAGCCGGACGAACTCTCAGATAAATCTGAAATGAAACCGGATCTTTGCCGTAGGCGGCATCCAGAGCCGAGGCTTTCGAATAGAACGTGACGTCTGATCCTGCCGCCAACTGCCATAATCGGCTCTGGATGAGGTCGCGTGCGCCTCCGAAGGTGTAGGCTCCGATGCGGTAGGTTGGAAGCGACGGATCTCCGGGAAATAATTCGTCTTTGTCCACCAGCTCCAATCGTGAGAAGGCGTAGTTGCGTGACCTGAAGTTGACAGTTGTCTCCAGCAAGTAACTATTCAAATTATGGTTGTCAGCCTCCTTGTGAACGCGACCCCACGCCAGTGTCGTTGCCCACGAACCGCTCGTGAACGGAAGCACATATTCCACCGAAGCCGTCTGCCGACGCTGGCTGCCGGGCTCCAAGGCCTCGGGACGCTCCAGACGGCCGTAGCTGTACTGCGCTGTCCAGTTTCGAGATGGGGCCACACTCAGCCGGCCTGACCAGGAATCGAGTGGGGCAAGCTGAATGCTATAGCGTTTTTCATCCGGCTCCCGGCCGTTGAAAACTGAGCCTTCAATCCTGAACCGGTCCACTACCAGCCCGGTGGTAAGCACGCCGAAACTGGTGTGAGTGGAATCCTGCAAATGATGAGATAGCGGCGCCAGTGGCAACTCCGATGCGGATGCACGGTGCATAAACGCTACCGGACCAAGGGCCGGTTCGCCCGCCGCCGCGCCGTAGAACTCCCATGAGACATTTCCAGTAACCCGAAGCGTGTAATACAACGCGAGTTCGGAGAATACATTGTGCGGGTGCTGGTGATCGACCAGCGGTTCGCCGTGATAGGTCTCTCCCGTCTGGAAAAGTTCGGGGAATCCTGGATGCGGAGCGGTCAGCGATTCGGCAGAAAACATTTCGCGGAACATGATGCTGCCGTGGTCCAGTTTGTGTTGTTCCATCAGCATCAGCCAGTTCACCGACTCCGCTTTGCCCTCTCCGCGCGGGCCACTCTGATGGTTGTAATCGATGAACACGACTCCATGCGCCATTAGATCCCAGCTTCTCGCCGACTTCATCCACATATGCCCCGGTGTCGCAGCGGGCTGCCATCCGGTGCCTGAACTGTTATGAGGCGAGGGCATCCACAGTGGCATGGACGGGGACATATCCATGTCCGTAGTCATCCCGGACATGTCCATACCGGACATACTCATTTTCTGTTCGTCATTTTTCTGTTCATCATTTATTGATATTTGCCCGTCAGTTCTCTGTCCCTCCGCCGCACGCGTATCCACAACAAGGTCCTGTGCTCCAGCAACAGAGGTCCATAAGTTGATTGCGAAGAAACCCACTATCAAATACCGCATGTCACACTCCTGCTACGCCACATCATTCGGCAACATTTCAGATTGAATAAAAAACGAAGCGAGGAGAGAGATTAGATTCGCAGCGGAGTCTTGCCTGGCGGATCGGTAGATATAACGGTCGCGGCTTCCGAACTTTCAAACGCCGATACTGTCAGCGCAGGTTCGACTTCCACCCTGGCTTGTACGCTCTGCACCGAAAACTGAGTTTGGTAAGGAGCCTGCAAAAGTGCCGCATCGTGCCCTGTCAGGCAACACTGATAACTGACCGGCATGGGCATCGGTGAACGAGGTAGCTGTGATTGAGGAAGTGTTTTACCGCCGTGCGCATGACAACCTGCGGGGTGTTCAGCGGAGTTTGTATGTTGTTTTCCAGACGGTGCTGACGCACCATCAGACGCTACCGACGAAGCGCCGATCGCTGATGGCGACAGCAGGAGCGCCACGATCAGCGCAAGCCCTGGAATTTTGGCCCTGACCGTCATCGTCCTAATATCAGATGCCGAATCAGGTTTGGCAAGATTACCTTTTATCGAGACCGGTCACGATCCCGTCAACTTCACTCGTATTTCTTCAGGCAGGCGCTCGCGAATTTCCGCCGGCAGCCGGTCATGGACGCGTCGCGCGCCGAGCTTCGCCACATCCACCACGGCCATGGGAGCGGGAGTCGCGACAGCCACCGCCAACCAGATCAGCGCCGACAGGCCGAAACCGGCCAGCGCGCCAACCTCCAGCCAAAAAGCGTGGCGAGGCCCAAAATACCGGATGACGGCAAAAGCGAGCAAAAACACTGCAGCCGATGCCGACGCCAGCCCAATCAGGCCGATGTCAATAATGCGATGCAGTTTCTGGCGGCCACGGCAGTGTTCGCAGGTCGCGAAATGCAGTTCGTAGTCCCCGCGCATCTCCGGAGCAAGGCCAGAGATATCGTAGCGCCAGCCGGCGAGGATTTTGCCTACAATTGGTTCCACACACTCGCTCATAACGGATTCAAACCAAATAGGTTACAACCGAATGGGTGGGAGGGCTTCGGTCTGGGTGGCAAGCAGCAGATGATTGTGCCACAGCCCCTGACAGCCGCTGAGCGCTTTTTCGGCTGCGGCTCGCGCGATTTCGGGATGGTTGTTTTGTTCAGATAGATGCGCCAAAACCAAGTACTCGGCTCCCCCATCATAGTCGCTGGTAAAGAATTCCGCGAGGGCGTCATTCGATAAGTGCCCCACACGGCTCATAACCCGCTGCTTTACCGACCACGGATACGGCCCCGAACGCAGCATTTCTACATCGTGATTCGACTCCATCACTAATACGCTGCAACCCCGTAAATGGTTCCGCACGCTGGCAGGCATGTATCCCAGGTCGGTGGCGAAACCAATCTTCACACCTTCCGCGCGAAACGTGAACCCAACTGGATCGATGGCATCGTGCGGAATCGTAAATGGCATGACCTCAATATCGCCGACACAAAAACCACGGCCAGCGGAGAAGTGCTCCGACTTCGGCAGTACTGGAATCGCGCCCTTGGGATCGTTTTCGCGCACTGCCCTGCTCCAGGTATGATGCGTCGGCGCGGTGATAAAGACCGGCACATTTAATTTTGTGGCTAGCCGCTGTAAGCCGCCCACATGGTCGGAGTGTTCATGTGTAATCAGGATGGCGGAGATTTCTTCGATGCGCTCGCCCAGCGCTCGCAGGCGCTTGAAAGTCTCGCGTCCAGATAGACCGGCGTCCACCAGAATGCGGGTTGAACTGCTCGCAACGAGCGCACAGTTTCCACGGCTGCCGCTCGCGAGTACAGAGACCGACACTCCCATAGGGTGTAGCTTACCCCCGCGAGCTGTGGAAACGGGAAGAGTTTTTGACAGCCGGTACCTTTGATGAGACCGGTGATGAGACTGACTCGGGCCAGCGCCATGCTCCAAATAGCGCCCAAAATTTCAAGTGAGTAATTTATCGAGCGGATCCCAATAGTGCGCTTTCCATCCCGAAGCCAGGGATTCGGCTTCTCCTTCAGGAAAGCCGGTATGGTCGAATATCAGTTTGGTCCCGGAGCCTTGTTCCACGAGCTCAAACTTCGCAATTGAATAGATACCGGGATCCCATCCGCCCGCTCGCCAGGCTTGCACAATAAGCACGTCCGGGACCAACTCGACTTGTCGTCCTGTGATGTAGCCGCCGAAGAGTGTGAAAGCGCCCCCCACTTCACGGCTGATCGCAGTAGGCTTAGCTCCCAGATGCATCGACTTCATGACTCCGCTGATCTCTATGACCTTGTCAAACTGCGCGGTATCCACAAGCGCTTCATAGACGCGCTGTCTGCTGGCTTTGAAAACTGCCTCCTGATGAATGGAGGCTGCGTTGTGAGAGATCCCGTTGCCCGCCACTGCCCACGCCTTGGTCGAGGCTAAGGCTAATCCACCGCAAGCGAGAGCAGTCATCGCTTGCCGACGATTGGGACCAGTTCGTAATGCTCCCGAATTAGGGTTCCGAGCCGCAGGATCACTGATTGTGATATCGGTCAGCATTTCCCTTTTCTCCATTCCGTATTTATGGTGAGTGTCTTCATGGTTGTCGATTCGGTCTTCCAACAAGCGCATTTACTTCTTTGCGAACAAACTATCCATCAGTCTACGACCAACCGAGGCGCCGTACGCGCCCGCAATTCCCGGCACGAAAGCGAGAAACGATTCATAAATCTGCGCTCGCTCCGGCTTCTCCGAAAGCAGAAAATATGCCAGCCACTCGACCACCGGTACGAACACTCCAACCAGGAGAACCCAGCGCCAAGGCCTTCGTGGACTGAGGAATCCCAGCAAAATATTCGCCAGCAAAACCACCAGCGCCGTCAGCAGCAAGTCGCCTACTTTAATATCCAACCAACCGGCAAGGGCACCCGAAATCACCGCGAGCAAATAATACACGCTGTCGCCGCGGGGCTTGCGTTCGGGAGAGGTTTCGTTAGGGAGCGTCTCCATATTTCGTTTCAAGAGCATGTGCGGCTACTTAATCCTCCTCAGGAAAGCATGGGGCTCGCTGAGAGATGCAGATCCTCTCTTCGCTCGGGATGACAAAATTAGGAGCACGGGATGACGAAAGGGGAAAATCGAACACTTCAGTACGTGTAGAATCCGCGCCCGCTCTTGCGACCCAGCCATCCGGCATCCACCATCTTGATCAGCAACGGACAAGGACGATACTTCGGATCACCCAGTCCATCTTGCAGCACTCGCATGATATCGAGACACACATCGAGGCCGATAAAGTCTGCCAGGGTCAGAGGGCCCATGGGATGCGCCATTCCCAGCTTGAACACTTCATCGACGGCCTGGGCCGTGGCCACGCCTTCCATTACTGTGTACATCGCCTCGTTGAGTAGCGGCATCAGCACGCGATTCGAGACAAATCCGGGAGCATCGTTGACTTCGACGGGCGTCTTTTCCAATTTCAACGCCAGATCGCGCACAGTTTCAAAAGTTTCCTGAGAAGTGGCAAGGCCGCGGATGACTTCGACTAGCTTCATTACCGGGACAGGATTAAAGAAGTGCATGCCGATGACCTTGTCGGACCGATGAGTCAGCGCCCCAATTTTCGTGATCGAAATGGAAGACGTGTTCGAGGCCAGAATCACCTCGGACCTGACTACGCGATCAAGGTCGCGGAGAATCTCGGCCTTGATCTCGAATTTTTCAGTCGCCGCCTCGATCACAAGATCGCAATCTGCGAGATTTGCCCGATCCACGGCGACCGTGATCCGTCCTAGCGTGGAGACCTTGTCATCTGCCGTTATTTTGTTTTTGGCGACTTCGCGGTCGAGATTCTTGGCGATCGTTGCCAAGCCGCGATCAAGAAAGCGCCGTTCCACATCGCATAACACAACGTCAAAGCCGCTCCGCGCAAACACGTGGGCTATGCCAGCGCCCATTGTGCCCGCTCCAACCACACTTACCCGCTGGATAGCCATATTTTGCCTCGTCAGGAAACGGGAAAAGTTTAGCAGAGTGGTCGTCAGGCTCTAGTCACCGTTTTCTGCATTACCGAAGAAGCACGACCTTTCACCGTGATCTTTCTGCTGGGAAGTCCGATGACATCACAGGGGAGAAGAATGCGCTACGACCGGACGCCTATTCTGTTGTTACTCGTCTTGTTACTGCTGACAGGCCGAAGCCAGGCTCAGGACGCCGCTCCGTCGGAACAAGAAGTGGTCCAACAGCTTGTTCAGCAGGTAAAAGCGCTGCAAGAGAAAGTTACGGCGCTCGAGGCCCAGCACACCCCCGCCACCTCCGGTCCCGAGGCCTCTTCTCCGTCCGTGGCTGCGCCCGCAGTTCCAGCCCCGGACAAAAATCCGGAACTTGCTGCCCTCTCCCACGAACTTGACGAACGCCGCGGCATTCAATGGCAAGGATTCGGAGAAGTCGATTACAAGGTGCTGAATCAGAAAATTCCTGAGCTGGGAACCTACGGCTTCGTACCCGGCTCAGCCGGGAATTTTTACACCGGCGACTTCGATCTCCTGCTTACCGCCCGAATTAGCGACAAGGCCAGTGTGCTATCGGAAATCGCAATCGGAGAAGGGGATGCGCAGACCTATAGCGTCAACCTGGAACGCGTGCTATTCAACTACGACTACGACGATCACCTGAGAATGTCTTTCGGCCGTTATCAGACCGGGATTGGCTATTACAACACCGCCTTCCATAGCAGCAGCTGGTTCCAAACCACGGCGGACCGTCCGTTGATTATGGAGTTTGCCGCTAACGGGGGTCCGTTGCCCACGCAAGCGGTGGGATTATTTTTTACCGGCTCCATTCCATCCGGGTCATTGGGCCTCAACTACATTGCTGAATACGGATCCAGCGACACGATTCGTCCTGAATTAAACGACGGCTCGGTCCTCGACGAGAATAATGGAAATCATATTGATGTCGGCCTCTTCGCGCGGCCCGGCTCCATCCCGGGTTTGCAGATTGGCGGTTCTATTTATCACGATCGTATTAGCGACTTCGAGAAGGGGCCCAGCGTCCGACTGGGCCAAACGATCGTCAACGGGCATGTCGTGTACATAAGGCACGGCATCGAATTTTTGAGCGAAGGTTTCCTCATTCGCCACGTCTACGAGCACAGTTCGACGGTGTACGACACGCCCGCCTTCTACTCGCAAATATCGAAGCAGTTTCACCGCGCTCGGCCGTTCGTCCGCTACCAGTACGTGAACGGAAATGCGGGCAGCCTCCTGGACGACCTTGATCTTCGATACGGCCCGTCTCTTGGTGTGCGCTACGATTTCAACGACTCCATGGCTTTCAAGACCCAGTTCGATCACACGGTCAGAAAAGGGGAGCCCGACCTTAATGGACTGCATCTGCAATTGGTGTTCAAGTTTTGAACGAAATTTATATGAAACCGAAACTGATTGTCGTCCGAGTTGCGGCCTGGGCTGCAGTCGCACTCGCTGGTCTGGCAAGTCTCTCTCCCGCCATGGCACAGACCAGCACCGTGGCGGTCGTGGTCGTGGTCAATGAGAAGAACCCCGTCGCGAACGTGAGCATCCAGGAGCTTCGCAAAATCTTTGCTGGAGAGAAGCGCTCCTGGCCTGGCGGGGTGACCGTTAAGTTGTTTGTGCGTGCACCGGGTGCGCCTGAAAGGACCATGCTTTTGAAATTACTCGGCATGTCAGAGAACGAATACAAGCAATATTGGTCGGCACAGGTATTTCGTGGAGAATCCCAGGCCGAGCCTGTTGCGCTGTTCTCGAATGGAATGCAAAAAGAGGCTCTAGCAGCCTTTCCGGGGGCCGTCGCTCTGGTTTGTTTCGAGGATGTCAAGCCAGGGATGAAGGTGGTGAAAGTCGACGGTCACTTGCCCAACGACCCCGGTTACCCTCTTCACTGAGTTAGCCGCTAATCGAGCCCTTCGCGGGTAAACGCCGCCTGTCTCATGTAGCTGTCATCGGCATCGTCGATGTTGCAGTTGCGGTTATTTCTTAAATTTACGCCGAATATCGGGCCAGAATTCCTTGAGCGTAATCGTAATCGCATCATAGCCCATCTGCGACAGCCAAACACTTATTGTGTTATCTACCGTGCGGTCACTGGCGATGTAGGGCACATCGACACCGGGTTCAGGATGGTATCCGGGATGGGGATGGTAACTGTAAGTAGAAATGGTCGCGGAGAGGGCGCTGCCCAGGACTTCGGAGACGTTGAATTCCTTGCGTCCGGAGTCACCACGGGTTATGACGATCCGGCTCACTGCATATCCGGCGCGAGACATGAAGCTGCCTTCAGGTTTCGGAAAAAATCGCGGGTCCTGGTGGAACATTGATGGAAGAATCGCACCTACAAAAAAGTTCTCAATCGTCCCATCTGCGGCATATGTAGCCCAGCGCTTGCCGTACGCTCCCCAGCCTTGTCCATAGCCGGGTTCGCTGTTTTGCGCCTGACCGATGGCAGAGAGGATTCCAAACCATGGGATCTGCACGGGATCGAACGCGCCGCGGGCGACCACTTTAAATTTTTGTCCCGAGGTTAGAGGGATGATGTTGCCGTTCTTGTCGACGGTCAAGAAGTTAGGCAGAGCAAAAAACAGGCGGTCGTTGGATGTACCAGAAGTCGATTTTGCCGAGGAGTCGCCAGACTTGGATTTCGTTGCGTCGGCTGCATCCTTGCCCGGAGCTTGCGTCTTGTCGGCGGGTTGGGCCGAAGCCGGAGCCTGGGAATCGGATGTCGAGGAGGGTGGAGTTGCGGGCTGCTGAGTAGACTGACTCGCATCCTGCACAGAAGGTGCAGGCGCGGTTTGCGCGGAGCAAAAAACAGCCATTACCCAAAAGAAAATAATTACGAAAGAGGTAAATTTCAAGAGTATTCCGGCTCCAAACCGCGATTTCGATCCAATCTCGTCCGGCGCGGAATTCAACCGTTGGATACTTGGATTTTGCGCTCAGTCTCCCCAACTCGCTCGAGGATGATTTCCACGTTCCGATCGCGCTGCAAGCCAGGGAACTTCTCTCCCCACTCTATCAGTAAGATGCAGTTGGGGGCGAGCAAGTCGTCGAGGCCGAGGGTCTCCAGTTCGCGCTGTGTGTCGATGCGGTAGAGATCGATGTGGTAGAGGGTAGCGCGAGCTCCTCGATATTCATGGACAAGCGTAAACGTCGGGCTGGTCACGTCCTCAGCACGAGCGGCGGCAAATCCCTCTGCGATGCCCTTCACCAGAGTGGTCTTTCCCGCCCCCAGATCGCCGCGAAGCAGCACGATGAGAGGCGGAGACAATTGAGCGGCAAGACTTCTGCCGAAAGCAATTGTCTCCTCGGCGGAGTAAGTAATCGTCTGGCTCGTCATCGCGGGCTTGGTATCAGAGGTTCAGTATAGCGATATGCCGAAACCCGCGAGCGATGATGCCAGAATGCGAAGGCGTCAGAATCCGGGTGGGGTCTGAAGCTGGTCGGAGACCGGGTCCAGGAAGCTTCGGTCCAGAGCGGAATCAAGCGCCATGCGCAGCTTACGGTGGTCGTCGTCACCCAAAGCGATGAAGCGGAAGGGCTGAAGACAGGCGGTCTGGAACTTGCTCGCCGGGTGTAACATCTCGGCCATGCCGTGGATGGCACCCGAGCGGGTGTGAAAAGCGATCTCGACGAAATCTCCGCTGGAGAGTTCTTGCTGCATCTGAAGCAAGCCGCCGGTGATAGAAATGGATTGAAGTTTAGCGCGCGTACGCTGGCCGCCTTCGGCCATAACAGCCGCTGCGACAGATCCGTGAAGTTGGACTCGGGGCGAACGCCGGTTGACGTTGGTTTGGGGGAAATGAGTCATATGAGAACGAACTATGCCACGTCCCTCCGGGGTCGAGACAGATTACGAAAGCGCCTGTACACGGGCGTATGCTTAGACATAGCCGGATCTAGGGCTAAACGGGACAATGCCATTTCGCCAATTTTGCGATAATAACGGCAGTAACTTTTCCGTCTGCCGCCCGAAAGAGTACCTTTGTGCAGTAGGGCGCTGATAAGACGAAGTTTGCGCGGCGTGAGGCTTTCAGGAATATGGGTATGGTTATGGGATCGAGAGTCCGGTTGGCGGTAGCGGCGGTCTTTGTACTGGTGTCTTTGCTAACGGGTTGCTCGCGTGATCCAAACGTCCGCAAGCAGAAATTCCTGGAAAGCGGGCAACGCTATTTCGACAAGGGCCAGTATCCGGAAGCTGCAATTCAGTTCGAAAACGCTATCCAGGTTGATTCGCGTTTCGCCGACGCCCATTACAAACTGGCGCTAACGGCGATGAAGCTGGGACAGTGGTCAACCGCCGCCCAGGAGCTAACAACGACTGTCCAGCTCCAACCCGACCAATTTGCAGCGCGTCTCGACCTGGCCAACCTGCTCATCCTGGCTCATCAGCAATTAAGTGACGCGAAAGAGCATCTGGACGTTCTCCAGCAAAAACAACCCAACAATCCCGACGTCTATATCGCACGAGCCAATTATGACGCGGCCACCAACAACACGGCCGGCGCGCTGGCAGACATGCAGAAGGCGCTGCAACTGGACCCCAATCGATCCGATTCATATCTGAGTTTGGCCACACTCCAGATGCATGGGCAGCAATGGGATGCGGCGGAATCAAATTTCAAGAAAGCGATCGACCTGAATCCGAAATCGACAACCGCGCTGGTCTCGCTAGGAAACTTCTACCAGAGTCGTGGACGATATCCGGAGGCCGAGCAGTGGTTCCAGCGAGCCATTGAGAGTGCCAAGGAAGATCCCGCTCCCAGGCTCTTTCTCGCCAGCCTTTACATTACAGAGAATAAAATTGGCCAAGCCGAAGAATTTCTGCGGCAGTCAAAGAAGGACTTCCCAAATAATTCCGTTGGCTACCGGATGCTTGGTGATTTCTATTTTTCCAACAACCAGATGGACAAGGCCATCGACGAGTACGCCTCGCTCTATCATGACCATCCGAAGGATATGTTGGTCAAGACGAATTATATCCAGTTGCTTATCTTGAAAGACCGGCTCGACGATGCTCGCAAGTTGAATAATGAAATTTTGAAGGCGAAGCCGGATGACCAGGACGCCCAGATTTACAAAGCCGAGATCGAGATACACAGTGGAAAAGCCAGTGACGCCGTAAACACGCTGCAAGCCGTGCTGAAGAACGATCCGGATAACGGGGTAGCCCATTACCAACAAGGCCTGGCATTCGACCAGCTGGGCAATGCCAGCCGGGCAGAAACAGAATGGCGCGACGCGGTTCGACTGCGTCCTGACATCGTGGAAGCACACCGTTCGCTAGCAATTGTCGCTATCCACCGGGGGGATATCAGCGGACTCGTGCAAGAGGCCGACCAGATCATCGCGTTGCAACCGGCGGCTCCGGATGGATACCTGCTTCGGGCCGTTGCTGAAATGGATCGCCGGGACTTCACCAAAGCGGATGAGTACATTAAGCGGTCTCTCGCAAAGGAGGCAAACAATCCTGCCGCCTATGTGCAGCTAGGCAACCTGCGAGTGGCGCAGAACCAGCTTGCCGACGCGCAAAAAGCGTACCAGCAAGCGCTCGATTTGGACCCAAATTCTACGGATGCACTGGGTGGAGTGCTCAACGTAGACCAGTTGCAGAAACAGCCCGATAAGGCTCTCGCTACAGTAAGGGCCCAGTTGGCCCGGTATCCGAAGAATGTCGGCTTCCACATCATGTTGGGCGCACTTCTAATGCAACATAAAGATTTGCCAGGGGCGGAACAGGAATTCAGACAAGCCTCCGAGTTGGATCCCAAAAACGCTGAAGCAAGACGCAGTCTCGGATTGATACAGACCTCGCGTGGCGCGACGGATCAGGCCCTGCAAACCTATCTCGACGGAATAAAGACCAATCCCAAGGAGATTGATTTCTATAATCTCGCTGGGAGCATCTACCAGAAGAGACAGGATTGGGGGCACGCAAAGCAGCAATTCGAAAAAGTGCTCGAGATTCAGCCGGACGATCCGATCGCCTCTAACAACCTGGCGTACGTGATGCTCCAGCAGGGCGGCAACGTGGACATGGCTTTCCGGATGGCACAGACTGCGCGGCAGAAGCTTCCCGACAATCCAAACTCCGCCGATACGTTAGGTTGGGCGTTCTATCACAAACAGGTGTACTCGTCCGCAATCAGTCTATTCAAGGAAGCAGTACAAAAGGAGCCGGAGAGCCCACTCTTCAATTACCACTTGGGTCTCGCGTACGCCAAAAGTGGTCAGGCGGCGCTGGCAAAGCAACAACTAGAGCATGTGAAACGGATTGATCCGCATTTCACGGACATTGACAAGCTGCAGCAGGCGGTCGACGACCTTAAAACCAGCTGACGGCAAGGAAGCACAGATCAAAGTGATGTTGCTGCTGGGGTGAGACGAGACACGTCTCTATACTGGCAATTCTTCCTGCATCCATCCGTCCCTAACCTCGAGCTTGGGCTCGCCGGCAAGATCCAAAATCATTTTTTCGAGAATCAGCCGTTTGCCGGGAGGATTCGAGCGCAGCGCCAGATCGGCCTTAGCAACCAGACGAATAGCGCGTGTCAACTCCCGCTTCGATTTGTAACGCCTCGCCTGCCGGATAATATCGTCGGCCGCAAACGGCGGCACGCGAAAGCCCTGCCACAACGCCGCCCACAGCATACGCTGGTCGCGCACATTGCGTTCCAGGATCACCAGCATCTGGCGAAAAGTCTTGGCCAGCATGTAGAGATGACCAATGGCGGCTTCTTCGCCGTCTCCGGTAGAGAGCAGCGCATCTAGAATCTGCAAGGCACGCACTCGATCTTTGGACGAAATTGCGTCGGTCAATTCATAGAGCGATCGCTGTTTCGCGGCCAGAACCATGGTCTCGACGTCGCCGAGGGTGATTTTTTTCTTTTCGCCGACATAGAGAATTAGTTTCTCCAGTTCGTTCGAGACCATCATCATGTCGCCGCCGAGGGCGTCAACTAATTCGCGAGAGCCGTCGGCATCGATTTTGACCTCGCGCGTGGCGCAATATTCACCAATCCAGCGCACAGCTTCGCCCTCTTCGACGCGTGATAACTCGACAATGCCGCAGAATGGACCCAGATCTTCGCGAATCTTCTGGTAACGGTCTTTGTCCGTCATCTCCATGCGGCGGGCATCGGAGGGAATGCTGATGTGATCGGCAACGAACACGACGAGCGCATCGGGATTGGGATTCTTGCAATAGGCTTCGATGGCTCCGATTTTCTCCTCGTTCGAACCACGGCCAAACAAAGTCTTCACACCACGAACGAAGAAAACTTGAAATGGCGCCATCAGCGAAGGGGTCCGGGCACGGTCCAACACTTCATTCAATGAAGTCTCGCTGAGGTCGAACTCAAACAAGCCAAAGTCACGCGAATCAGGAGCAACCATGTGCTCAAGGATGGCGTCGCGGCAACGCTTGCGAAAAAACGCTTCGTCCCCCACCAGAACATAGGCAGGCTTTAGCTTGCGCGATTCAAGTTCCGAGAAAAAACGATCCGTTTGACCAAAGGCTCGCACTAATAAGCCTCCAGGATATTGGCCACCAGGGTGCGGGCGAAGTCACGCGAAAGACGATCGGCAGCCGGAGAATCTTCCTGAAAAAAACTGGGAAGATCACGCGACAACTCGTACTGATCGTGAAAGAGATAGGAAGGATTTTCGAAAAGTACTTTTCCCTGGCGGTCGGTAAGTGTCACTTGGACGCTTACGGTAATAAGGGCATTGACCGCGCGTCCGGTCGTGGAGTCATAAGCTAGCGGGGTAGCCGATTCCGCTAAAACCGTCGCCTTCAGCACCGCGTCGGCGTCGCCTTTCACATCATGGATCACATGGTACTGCGTACGGGCGTTGAATTCGCGTACGACTGCGTCCGTTAGCAGCTGCTCGATGCGAAAAGTCTGGCTGTGGCTCACAAAGCCAGGAATCGCGATGGTGTGGACATTCTGAGGCAGTTCAACAGAATTTGCGACTGTGTGGTAGCCGCAACCGCTCAAGATCGCCGTCAGTCCCATTCCGAGGGCTACTGTGGCAGCCCGCTGGGTACTCCGAATCAAAGACCAGCGGCAACTCATTGAATCTGACCCCTTGGCCGGGATGCGGTCATGCTCTCTGCGCATTCAACGGCAGTGAGAGCAGCAACACGAAGATTGTCCGTAGTTGCCCAGATCCATACTCCGTCGTCGTGATTGGTGTCTGCAGTAAGCGTGACCAGGATGTCTCCCTGACCCGCCGCACTAACATTGGTGGGAGTGTCTTCGGGGCTGCCACTCACGACCACATGCTCCCCAGAGAGCGCCTGTGACAAATCTGCGATTGCTACGGGCTTGTCCATTTCCAAATAAATGGAAAATCCGTGCCCATGGAATACAGGCGCTTGCAACACTTGCAGTGCGGGCTCCGCTGCGCCCCCTGCTATGCGCTGGTAATGTTTCCGAATTCGTTGCGAGACCGCTTCCAACGCCAATTCGGATCGCTGTCCGTAACGCGCCACCATATTGAAGGCGACCTGGATATCGAAGACATTCTTCGGCAACTCCTGGAACGAAAGCAGGTTCACCGTCTGCTCGTGCAGTTCGTCCATACCCTTCTGGCCGTTTTCGGACGCTGGTTCAAACACGGTCGCAATCATGCGTTGAATCTTGCCAGCCTTCTCGCTGCGCAGAGCCAACAGCGCGAGCACTGTAGCCGCCGGATGCGCCGGTACAACCGGCCCAGGCTGTAACTCGGGAGTAATCGGCTGACTGATCTGACGCTCGATCCAGGGGGAACGGACTGAGGCTCCTGTTTCGTCTTCCAACGCGTACGAGAGATCCACAATGGTATCGCCTAGGTCGCGCGCCGCAATCCAGTTATTGCGAGTGGTACGCGGATCGGAAGCGAAGAAAGAGAAGTCTACCCGTTCAAACTGTTCCGAACGGATGCTCTGAACAAAGTTCATCTCATCGGCGACCGCTTCGAGCCGTCCGAGAGTTTCGTCGTCGTCGAGCAACCGGATATCGACTGCGGGAAAATTCCGCTCGCGCAAGACTTCGGCAACCTCTTTTCCTTTGAGCGACGTGGCACCGACAATGGCCACGCGATAAAGGTTCGTGCCACGGAGATCAGCCGGCGAAGGGGCGGACTTGACAAGAGTTGGCTTCGAAAGGGGAGTCATGGAGTTTGAGATGCCTCCCGGTAGGCGGGGGGTGCAGGCGGAGTCTTACGATGGAAGATCCACTGTAGGCGCCACAGAACCCCGGAAGCCATGTACAGGATCGCAATGGCGAAGAGCACTGGTTTGGAAAAAAACCAGATCGACGCGATCACAATAGCAATCAACACAATCAGCCGGAAGGGACGGCGCGAACGAAAATCGATATCCTTGAAGCTGTAAAAACGCCAGGTACTGACCATCAGATAACCAACCACCACGACCATCATCAACCAGCTCATTGCCGTCCACCACGAAGTTATGGGCGCGCCGGCAGCGTAGTGGACGAGCGCTGCAATGACTCCTGCACCGGCAGGAATCGGCATGCCCACGAAATATTTCTTGCCCGGCCGTCCCGGATTCGAAGGCTGCGGATTCTTGGCAATGTTAAAGCGCGCCAGGCGGCTCGCGCCTGCCATGAGGAAAGCAAAGCAGGCCACCGAACCCAGTTCAATAATTTTCATCCGCAGATCGGGAGCAATCGTCGCCGGCAACAACTGAAAGCCCCACATCCAGGCCAGCAACGCCGGGGCGACTCCAAAGGTGATCACGTCGGCCAAAGAATCGAGCTCTTTGCCAAAATCGCTATCGGTACGAGTCATGCGCGCGATGCGGCCGTCCAGACCGTCGAAGAGGACAGCAAATCCGATGGCCTTTGCAGCGTAGTCCAAGTGCGTGGATTCTCCCGAACTGGCGTGCACGGTCTGGAGAATGGCGTAGAAGCCAGCCGCGATATTCGCCGTCGTAAAGAGCGAAGGCAGTATGTACATGCCCTTGCGCAGTTTTCCGCGATTACGATCCGATTCACGACGACGCGGCGCTAGCTCTTCCATATTTTTACCGAACCCCTCGAGCCAGGACATTGTCAGCAGGGACCGGCAGCCTAACCGGCAACACGGCGAGCACTGAGTATCCACCCTTGACGCGATCGCCGGGCTTCACCTGCATCGTGGCATCGCAATCCAGCAGAACATCCACGCGAGATCCGAACTTGATGAGTCCGACTCGCTCGCCGCAGGACACATGGTCTCCGACTTTGAAATTGAAAACGATGCGCCGCGCAATCAAGCCGGCAATTTGCTTGAATATTACAGTACGGCCTTCGCCCTCGACGGTGACGATGTTCTGCTCGTTCTCCTCCGCCGAATGCGAAGACATGGCGTTCAGGAACTTGCCGCGCTGATAACGCACATCGCGGATTGTGCCCGCAATCGGCGAGCGGTTCACGTGCACATCGAAAACACTGAGAAAGATGCTGATCCGGGTCCGCGAGATTCCGTCAGCGGTGATCACAGAAACATCGGTCACCTTACCATCCCCGGGAGAGACTACCGCCCCGGGAAGCGTTGGGATTTGGCGCTCGGGGTCACGGAAAAACCACAGGAAGAACGCCGCCAACAATAAAACAGGGATGGCATAGGGCCACGCGGTAAGCCAGGCAATCAGACCCGCGGCAACAATGCAGCCAAACCCGTAGAAGTAGCCGTCACGAACCATGGAATTGAGATTAATTATATGGTGTAAGCCGTTTATCGTTCTTGGCTGAGTTGGAAGACTGTATCTAAAACTAGCGTCCAAACCTCGTGCTCTTTTATTTTGGACCTGCTAAAACCGCGGCATAGTGGTCAATCCAGTGCCGCTGTTCGGCCGTCTCGGGAACCGGGATTCCACGCGCGGCGCTAACGGCCTTGACCGCAGCTTCCGGATTCAATCCCCTCCTAACCAGGAGACTGGCGGCTATCAATCCCGTACGTCCGATTCCCTGGCGGCAGTGTACAACAACATTTTTTGCAGAGGAAAGGTCGCCATCGATGCGATCCAACGCGGCTGACACTTCCGACTCTGAATTTGGTACCTGGCGATCTGCAATCGGCAATGAGTTGAACTTCATTCCTTGCGCTTTCGCTGCACGCGACTCGTGCTTGAGATCCAAATCCTCTTCTTCTTCAGGAGTCAACAAAGAGAGTACGGTGTCAATCCCGAACCGGCGCCAAGCCGACATTTCTTCTTCCAACCAGTCACCGCCACGAGGACGCGACGCCAAGGCTAGTTTTCCTGACCATGGGCCATCGACCCAATGGAGTTCCGTTGACATCGACTAAGAATCCTCTTTTACGATGATCTCACGTGGAAGCGCATCCACGTCCACACCTCGTCCGCGAAGGATATAAATTCTGTGATGCCCGTCGAGTATAGTTCCATCCGGCCTGGTTTTCAGCGGTTCTTTCTGACCCGGCAGCAGTGAATTTTGCAGAATATCAGTGGTCCGACGATCCATTTCCCCGAGCTTTGCGGGACTGAGGGAGGCATCCGGATGAAGGGGTCTCAGCGGAGGTTCCGACCGCAGATTCGACATTTTGTTGTCACCGCTTAGAGCCTGATGGAGACACCAAGGGCTAAACGTGTTCCGCGATGTTTGCTAGATGGCCTGATAGCTCAGGCCAAATTTCTCAGGCAGACTGCCGCTGCACCTGCTGCACCAGATTCTGCATTTGGTCTTTGAGGCGCAGCTTTAGCTTCTTCAGCCGCACTTCTTCCAGCTTTTCATCGTCGGTGAGGAATCTTTTTTGGGTGAGGGATTCGAGGCGTTGGGAATATTGCGAGTGTTCCTGGACCAGCTTTTGGATTTCATCCTGGCCGGTCACTTGGTCTCGGGGAGTCAGCATCCTTGCAAGACCTCCTGATTATTTATTACTGCGCGGTTACAGTAGCACAGGAATCGGTAGGCGTTCAATGAGATTTCATAGATTAATTTCCAGTTGGCAGGTGCCAAAGATGACACGGGTTGCACGGCAAACAGTGCAGTTACGGGCGATCCTCGCCTAAAAGCCTGTCGCTTTCAGCAGCTTAGACGAAGCGTGTACAAAATTGCATCTTCCACCGGATCGCGGTAATACTCTGTTCGACGACCCACTTCCCGAAATCCATGTTTTTCGTACAGTCCGCGAGCTGCGAAATTCGAGTCGCGGACTTCGAGCAGCATCGTTGCCGCAGCCTGACGCTGCGCAACTTGAAGCAATTCGCGAATCAACTCGCTCGCGATGCCATGGCGGAGGAATTTGACGGCGACCGCTATGTTTTCGATCTCCCACTCGCCCGCGACCGGATGTGCGCAAACGAAACCGCAAAGCTGCCCCGCTTTCTCAGCCACTAGAACAACACCGCTCGCCACCAACTTGCTGTATTGATCGGGAGTCCAATGGGCTGCGTTGGGTGTTTCTTTCTCCATGGCAAGAATAGCGGGCACATCGTTCAATGTGCCAGACCGGATAACAACAGGCATGGGGAGACTCACAACACCGGCTTCGAGAAAATCTCGGCATCGGTGCGCCGGATGTAGTTAGCTTCCAATTCTTCCGGACGAACTGTCAACCCACGCTGGAGGTGATCCCAACCCAGCCGGGCGATTACCGCGCTATTTGGATAATCAATCAGCTCAACCCGAATTCCCGCCGTCTGAACCAATTCGGCCAATACTGGGTCGGGAGTAACCACCGTCTTCAGCTTGCCTTCGGAGGAATCTCCTCGGGAACGGCTGGCTTCGGCAAGAAATTCTTCTAGGCTCAGCAGGCGCTCGCTGTGCATTCGGTTGTTCATGGTGGCGGCGGGATCGAGTTCATAGTCGCCAACATAGACGTCCCCACGACCAGCATCAAGCGCAGCGAGAACTCGCCCACCAGTGCCCGAGAGCGTAGTACAACTGCACGCCACTGCGTCCAACAACGAGATCGCGGCAATTGGTTTCTGCAAAACCTCAGCAAGAGCTTTTATCGCCGCCAGACCCACACGCAGCCCGGTAAACGACCCCGGACCGGACGACACGGCAAATGCTCCCAGATCGCTCTTGTTGTGTCCGTGCCTCTTGAGCAGAGCGGCAATCTCCGGGACCAGTTGCGCTGAGAACGCGCCTCCGGCGAGCGGCACCACTTCAAGCACCCTGATTTCCCGTTCGCCTTGACCCGGCGCGACGCGAGCCAGCGCGAGACTGCCGTTTTTCCCGGAGGTATCGACGGCGAGCAGAAGCATCGATCAGTGGCTGCCTTCCACCAATTCGATCAATACACCCGCGGCGCTCTGCGGATGCACAAACACGTAACGATGCCCGCCCGCGCCCGTCTTGATCTCATTCGACACCAAGCGCACGCCATCGCTCTTCAATTTTGCGACAGCAACCGCCAGGTCGGGAACGCGCATACAAATGTGATGCAACCCTTCGCCGTGCTTGGCGATGAACTTGGCGATAGTCGAATCGTCCGATGTGGGTTCGAGCAACTCCAGTCGGCTTTCGCCAACCGGAACCATCACTAAGCGTACTTTTTCGTGCTCGACGGTTTCTTCCGGAGAAATACTCAGCCCGAGCTTCTCGTAAATAGACTTCGCCGCCGCCAGCGACTTCACCGCGATGCCGAGATGATCGATGCTGAATTCCATAATCCGCCTACTGCCGGTGCCACTCGTGATCTCTTCAACCAGTGAATACGGATCACGCTTATGGTCCGCTATTTCGGACGCATAGCGTTCAAGGCTCCCATTGTCCATCTGCCTTCGCGCTCTTTCGAGCATGGCATCGCGGAGCATCTCGATCAGCCGCTCCTGCCAGTTCTCGACATTTTTTTTGAATACAAGATTCTCTTTCTTCAGGTACGACTCGTAATTCGCGATCGCCAGCGCCAACTCAGGGATGCCTGTGCCCTCGGTCGCGACTGTCTTCACGATCGGTGGCGTCCACTGGTCATGACGCGTGGCCAGCGATTGCAGGGCACGAATCTCACGCTCGACTCGCTCAGCGCCTTCGCGATCGCTCTTGTTAATCACGAAGATGTCGGCAATTTCCATGATCCCGGCTTTGATCGTCTGCACATCATCGCCCATGCCGGGGACAAGAATCACCACGGTGACATCGGCGAGCCGCACAATATCGACTTCGTCCTGTCCAACGCCGACCGTTTCAATCATGACCACATCACGGCCGGAAGCATCGAGCACAGTGACGGCATCCGCGGTGGCTCGTGCGAGCCCGCCGAGCGATCCCCGTGTCGCCATGCTGCGTATAAAGATCCCCGGATCGCTGTAATGATCCTGCATGCGGATGCGGTCGCCTAAAATCGCTCCGCCCGTGTACGGACTGGTCGGATCGACCGCGATAATGCCAACCGTTTGCTTCTCTTCTTTGCGATAGTGCTTGGCGAGTTGATCGACCAGCGTGCTCTTGCCCGCTCCAGGTGGGCCGGTTAAACCGATGACTCGCGCTTTTCCGGTATAAGGGAAAACCGCCTTTAACAGATCCGACCATCCAGCGGCACGGTTCTCAACGGTAGAAATGGCGCGGGAGAGCGCGCGGATGTCGCCTGAGCGGAGTTCGTCGACCAAAGTTGAACTGGGAAGAGTCAAGCAGGATAGTGTAACAATCTGCGCTGATCCGCGTTGGACCGACTCAGCGCCCAATCGCCGTTAAATGCTTCGGCTGATACAGCCCGACCTTCCCACCTCCCGGCAGAACGATGGTCGTCAGACTACCCCATCGCTCCTCTTTCACGGGACCACACTTCACTTTCTTCCCGGCTAAGGACTCCATTGTCGCCTTCAGGTCGTCGCACATGAAGTAGAGTTCATGCACATCGTTCTTTTCGGAAGGATGAAATGCGACCTCGGCGGGCGGCAACGCAAAAATCAGCCAGGCGTGACCGGCATCCACGGCGGGAAACTTGAGAATGTCGCGAAAGAAAGCGCGGTCGGCTTCCGGATCCTTGCTGTATACAATGACGTGAGCTCCACTGATCATCGTCCTTCCTTTGCGGTCGAACGGCGAGAATCCTAATCTTTCAGCAACTCTCGCGCAATCACCACCCGCTGGATCTCGCTCGTCCCTTCGCCAATCGTGCACAGTTTCACATCGCGATAGAATTTTTCTGCCGGATAGTCTTTGATGAACCCATACCCACCGTGAATCTGCACCCCTTCATTGGCGCATCTCACTGCAACTTCGCTGGCATAGAGCTTGGCCATGGAAGATTCGAGAGTAGTCTTCTTCCCAGCATCCTTCATCGCGGCCGCTCGCAGCGTCAGTAGTTTGGCAGCTTCAATTTCCGTTGCCATGTCGGCCAGCTTCCACTGGATCGCCTGAAATTCAGAGATTGCCTTGCCGAATTGTTGGCGCTCTTTTGAATACTTCAATGCCGCGCCGTAAGCTCCTTCCGCCATGCCTAATGAGAGTGCGGCGATCGAAATGCGCCCGCCGTCTAGAACTCGCATGGCGTCGATAAAGCCTCCACCCTCTTTACCAAGAAGGTTTTCGTCAGGGAGGAAGCAGTCTTCGAAGATCAGTTCAGAGGTATCGCTGGCGCGTAGTCCTAATTTGTTTTCCTTTTTCCCGGGACGGAACCCTTTCGTGTTTTTCTCTACAGCAAAGGCAGAGAGGCCATGTGTATTCGCAGCGCGATCCGTCACTGCCAGCACAACCAAGACGTCCGCATAGTGGCCATTGGTGATGAAGGTCTTGGTGCCGTTCAGGACCCATCCTCCCTTTGCCCGCACAGCTGTCATGCGCGCGCTCCCTGCGTCGGATCCCGAAGAGGGCTCGGTCAATCCCCACGCACCGATGTGCTCGCCGGTAGTCAGCTTTGGCAGATATTTCTTTTTCTGCACCTCGTTGCCAGCAACATAAATGTGGTTTGAGCACAAGGAGGTATGCGCGGCCACGATGATCCCAACCGAACCATCGACGCGCGAAAGCTCCTCGATGGCGGTGACGTACTCCACGTAGCCCATGCCCGCCCCGCCGTATTCGGACGGAAAGATGATGCCGAGCAGACCGAGTTTGCCCAGTTCCTTGACTATCGCGAGCGGAAACTCGCAGGCTTCATCCCAGCGCATGATGTTCGGCGCAATCTCTTGTTCGGCAAACTCGCGCACCGTCTTCTTGAGGTGCAGTTGTTCTTCGTTTAATTGGAAGTCCAAAAATCCTCCGATAAATCTCCCTGGCTCGGCTTCAGTTCTTCATCCATTGAGGCAAAGGATCGTCGTGGCGGTCTGAAGTTGCGGTTGGGAAACCCTCTGCGCGGATGACCCAAAAACAGGCACACAACTTTTTATTTAAGCATGACGCGACGAAATTCCGGGACCGACCGGTTGGTATAAGCCGCACGTCATTGGCCTGACCACTTTACCCATAGGAGCATCGCGCAACGCTGCGGAAAAGTTCCCGAAGTAACGTGTGCATTCGCCTCCCTCCCGTGAGACTCTGAAGCACTACTCTTGCGCTTGGGCCGGTGAAACGGTTGAAGCTGAATAAGCACTATGTCCACAGGGCATCCATGCTTTCCCCAGAAACGTTTCCGGGTTATACTCACGTGATTATCGGAGTGCTGGGTTCTCGATTTCCGCTCAAACCGAGGCCAACGATGCCTGGGTCGCGGAACCGAGGCGCTCCCCTGCTGGCTCTCCGAATCCGGGCAAGCTAAATTCGGGCAATCTAATGGATGAGCGCGACCACAGGGGCGAAAATTCCGACAGTCCGACCTTGCCGGGCACCCGTTTGCCCTCCGACATCGTTGGCGCAGGTGCACTAACCCCTCCACCGCTTTCCAACGCACCGGTCTCTGACGCTCCCACCTTGCCCCACGGAACGCCAATTCCTGGTGCAACCGCCGCGCTTCCCTACGCCCGTCCCACGCACTCGACGGCTAGCAGTATCTCTGCATTCCAGGGATTACAGCCGGGGGTGCTTTTCGGTGAGCGCTACGAAATCATGGGCGTGCTCGGGCAAGGCGGCATGGGCGCGGTCTACAAAGCCCGTGACCGCGAACTCGACCGTCTGATCGCACTTAAGGTCATACGCCCCGAACTCGCGACGGATCCTGCGATCCTGCAACGCTTCAAGCAGGAACTGATCCTCTCACGCAATATCACACATAAGAATGTGGTCCGCATTTTCGACATGGGTGAGGCTGACGGCATCCGCTTCATCAGCATGGAATATGTGGATGGCGAAGATTTGCGCACGATATTGCGGCGAGAAGGAAAGTTCGCGCCTAAGGAAGCCATCGCGGTTGTAGAGCAGGTCTGCCGCGCACTCGACTCCGCGCATTCCGAGGGCGTGATCCATCGCGACCTGAAGCCCCAGAATATTATGCGCGATCGTCACGGCCGCATTGTGGTGATGGACTTCGGTCTAGCGCGTTCACTAGGCGATTCCGGCATGACCCAGACCGGCGCCATCGTCGGCACCATGGAATACATGTCGCCGGAGCAGGCGCTGGGCAGTACGCTCGACCAGCGATCCGATATTTTCAGCATCGGCCTGATCTTTTACGAACTACTGAGCGGGAAAGCCCCCTACGAAGCCGACACGGCCATTGCCAGCCTGATGAAACGCACGCGCGAGGAGGCTCGCTCGGTTTGCGATGTTGAGGCCTCGGTTCCCAAATCCCTCAGCGCGATCGTCGGCCGTTGTCTGGAGCGCGAACCGGCCAACCGCTATCACTCCGCCGTCGAACTGTTACAGCAGTTGACGACGTGGGAAGCCAACCCCAACATCAGCGCCGAAACCTTGTCCAAGATGATTCCGCATCCGATCGTGCGGATATCCCGCTTCAACCTGGATCTTCCGGGAAAGAGCTGGATGTGGATCTCTGGGGCAGTCCTGGTCATTGCGCTGGCAACGTTTGCCGGACGCGAACTGTTGAAGCCTCAGGCAACACCGACGGGAGAAATGGCGCAGGGCATACCTTCGCTTAAACAGGGAAAGTATGTTGCGATCCTCCCGTTAAAACAGGTGGGTGACCAGAAAGCTTTGGGTTATGTGGCCGACGGCATTCAGGAAGCCCTTGCCACGAAGCTGTTCCAGTTGAAGGAAATACACCTCGCATCGTCTGACGCTGTGGAAAAAGTCGCCGAGAAGAATCTGCCTTTGTCCAAGCTTGCACGTGAACTGGGCGCCAACCTGGTGTTGCAGGGCAGCGTGCAAGGCAACAGTGACAAGCTCCGCGTCACGCTGAATCTCGATAACGCCGCTACTGGCAAGCGCGTCTGGAGCCAGGAATTTTCAGGAGCTTCGGGCGATGTGCTCGCCCTCGAGGACCAGATCTATGGCACCGTAGCCAATGCCCTGGAGCTGAAGCCAACCGACGAAGAACAGGCTCGCGTAGGCGCCCACCCCACCGAGAACCTGAAGGCGTACGATCTCTATTTACAAGGCCGAAATACGCTGCGGAACGGTCATAGCCAGGATTCCTATCGTCAAGCTGTCGACTTGTTCGGACAAGCGATCGACAAAGACCCTAATTTTGCGCTGGCATTCGCAGGTCTGGCCGACTCGAGCCTCCGCATGTATGCGGAAACGAAGGAAGGCATTTGGGCTCAAAAGGCCACGCTGGCGGCTCAGCAGGCTGAGCGACTCTCCAACAATCTGCCAGAGGTTCACATATCGCTCGGCAGCGTTTACTCCACGACGGGAAAGAATACCCAGGCGATTGCGGAATTAAAACGCGCTTTGGAGCTGGCTCCAAACTCAGATGAGGCATATCGCAGCCTGGGTGATGCCTATACATCGAGTGGTCAAAGTGAGGAAGCGATTACGGCTTATCAGAGTGCCGTGTCCGCGAACTCGTACTTCTGGTGGAATCATGTTGCTTTAGGCAACGCCTACTGGCGGCGCGGCGACTCAGCCAAAGCGCTTCCCGAATATCAGAAGGTTACCGAGCTCGCCCCGGACAACCCCCTGGGCTACGAAAACATCGGCTCGGTATACCTGCGCGATGGCAAGTGGAGCGAAGCCATTCCCCAATATCAGAAAGCCCTCGCACTCGCTCCGGATGCCACCACGTATTCCAACCTGGGCACTGCTTATTTCTGGTTGAAGAACTACGATCAGGCTACAAAGATGTACGAAAAAGCGGTTGAAATGACCCCGAATAGCGAAGAACTTCTGGGCAATCTCGGCGATGCCTACCGCTGGTCGGGATTTTCGGACAAAGCCAACGCCGCCTATAGCAAAGCCATCTCGCTGGCTTTCCAGGAACTCCAGGTGAACCCGCGCTCCGCTACGATCATGAGCGATCTTGGACTTCTCTATGCCAAGAAAAACGATGCCACAAACGCGCTGCAGTATACCAACCAAGCCCGCGCCATCAGTCCGGACGAAGTTCAGTTAATGTATGCGGAAGCTCAGGTAAAGACGCTGATCGGTAAGCCGGAAGACGCGCTGCAGGCACTGCGGTTGGCACTACAGAAGGGATACTCTGCGCAAGAGGCCTGGAACGATCCCGAACTGGCGAAGCTCCAGGCCCTCCCGCAATTTTCACAGTTGGTGAACGAGTACAGCAAGAAAAACCACTAAGCGTTCCAGCGGTTCTTCCACGTCTTGCGGCGCGAAATCAATGCGCCGAACCCAGTCACCATCAAAGCAATTGTGCCAGGCTCGGGGACCGCGGAAGCGTTTGCATGTCCACCGAAATTCAAACCACCTGGCCAGCAGCCCTTGCCAACGCAGGCAAAAGTAATGGAGAAGCTCTGTCCATTCTTAATTCCCGTGCCTGTATTGAGCGCGTCCTTGACGCCGGAAAGCACAATCGCCACAGAACCATTCTTCAAGGTCTCAACCGAACAACTGGTAAACAGGTACGAGCCGCACTTGATGTCAGCCGCCGGCACCATACCCGGCTGTTTTAATTCAATCAACGTCAGCGAAGTCCAATTCTGTCCGCTGGTGTTGGTGAAGAATAACGTGCCCGATCCGCCTGCCGGTACTCCGAAGCTAAAATTCAAGCCGACCTGAGTACAGCCTTGGGGCGGACATTGCATGAGCGCGTTGCCGCTGCTGCCCACGCCGTGAATGATTACCTTTGGATCGGTGATCCCGTCGGCAAAAGCCGTCATCGACCCCACCATCAGCAGCAAAGCCACCGCGCAAATCTGAGAGATTTTCATTGAAATTTCCTTGTTCACCAAAGGATCTCGGCTGGGCAATTCTTTCCCAGCTTTTCGGGGAGTGGGCAGAGATTAGCTGGTTCAAAAGCCAGGGTCAAGTAGAAAGCGGCTAACCCAAAAAATATTTTATTGAAATGCAAATTATTGCGCACGCAAGTTTCTTAACTGTGCAACGTTCTTCACGTTCTGATCCTGCGCCACGCACATTATTGCGCAGGGCGCGAAAAAAGCCGGAGCCCAAGGGCTCCGGCTGTCCAGTTGGTTGTGTGCCCGGATAAAATCTTTGGCGATAAAAACCATGAGCCAATTCGCCGCACTCGTATATTGCGTACAGACGAGGCAGCAAACGGCTACCGATTACGCACTGCGCCGTGGCCGTACAGTCAAGTCACGCACCTGCGCCAGAATGCTTGACATCTGCATTCCGTTCAACTGTGAAAGGTACGGCAAGACTTCAGCCACGAACTGATCTTCCATCAGTTCGCGCACTTCTTCTTGACGATTCCGTTCTCCACCAGAAAGCAGATCGGGCACGCTCACCTCGAGAGCTCGAGCCAACCGCTCCAGCGAAGAAAGCGTAGGCGTTGCCTTCTCGTTTTCGATTTTCGACACGTAAGTCCGGGGCACAGACATACGCAGCGCCAGTTGTCGTTGGCTCAAACCGTTGCGGAGCCGAAGCGACCGGATCGAAAACGCCAGCTTCAGATGCCCGCGTCCATTAGAATTGATATTTACCGGCAGTACTTCCGGCGGCGGAGTCATTGCGGCAATCTCCGCCTCGTCTTCATCCAATGAAAGATGACAACGGCGGCAAAGACTATTTGATGTGCGGAATTGCACCAAGAAACAACGGTCGCAGCGTACAACTTCCCGTGAGTCCACGGGCGTTAATGTAGTTGCCATTCAGGTTTTGCGAGTGCCAGAGCGGGGGCTACTCTCAAACCAACTGTTGCGTAATGTGCTGGATTGGGTCTGTGGAAGTCAAGGACAAAAGTGCAACAAGACAAAGTAGTTAGCGACGAAGATCCGGTTGGGCGTCGAAATCCTCCGAAAGTACGCATAAAACATGAATCAACGCGAAGCAGCCTGGTGTTTACTAACTGAGTTCACTCAATCGGAAAGTCTTCGGAAGCACGCCCTCGCCGTCGAAGCCTGCATGCGCGCTTATGCCCGCAAAGTCGGGGCGGATGAAGAATTGTGGGGAATGGTTGGCCTTCTGCATGACTTCGATTACGAGAAATATCCCAGCGCTGAAGACCATCCTTATAAAGGCTCCGAGATTCTGAAAGATCGCGGTTATTCGGAAGAAGTGCGCCGCGCCATCATGTCGCACGCACAGTACAGCGGTGTGGCGCGCGTCTCTCCGATGGAGAAGACTCTATTCGCCTGCGATGAGCTTGCCGGATTCATCACTGCTTGCGCTTTGGTCAAGCCGGGAAAATCACTGGCGGAAGTTGAAGCTCCATCGGTCCGTAAGAAAATGAAGGACAAAGCCTTCGCTCGCAGTGTGCATCGCGAAGACATTCTTGAAGGCGCGGCCGATCTGGGCCTGGACCTGGAACAACACATCGCATTCTGCATCGAGGCTTTGAAAGGGATCGCGCGCGAACTGGGGCTGGATGGCTCGGCTGCCAAGACCTTGTAGGGCTGCCTTCAACAACACATGCTAGCCAATGGCAACTTGAATCTTAGTCTTTCCTCGCGTTCCCGCCGGTCAGCCCAAACACCTGCAACTGTTTGTTACTAGCGACGAAGACCAAGCCGTTCGCCACTACTGGAACCAGGTTGGCGTTACCGCCCAAATTCGGCCATGCGCCCGCTATAGCTTTGAACAATTCCTTCATTGAACTCTTGCCTGACTCGGGATCGAACGCAAACAGATGAATCGGCGCTTTGCCTGTATTTGATGGACGCGAGAGTGCCCATATAATCGGGTTGGCATTGCCGTTCGAAGAAATTGTGGTGAAGAATCCCGGATCCTGCGAGCCACCAACCCCCGGAGACACTGCCACCTTCTTCAACGCCACCTTGGGCGACGTTTGCACCTTCCAGACTTTCACAACCGTGCCACCGCTGCTCACTACCCGTCCCAATCCGTCTGACGGATCCACGAAGTAAGACTGTCCACACCAGCAACCGCCAACCGCATAAGTACCGAGGACATTATTTTTCGTGGGCGAATACCCCCCCAGATTGTCTTCGTTCATCACAAACATGTTGCCCTCTTTGCCCGCGGCAACCGCCAGATGCGGCGTCGATCCAGGTTGATCGGGCAGCACCATAACTCCACCCGAACCGAAGTCCTCATCCACCTGATCCAGTTCCGACTGGTCCCTCGGAGTAAACAAGCTAACCACCGTCGTCAAAGTGGGGGAAACCTTCACCACGCTCTCCTGAATATTGGTGATCCCGTCGTACGTGTTCCCCGAATAGTCCGAATTCCCGGTCACGAACAGGACGTTGCCCGCATCATCGGTGGAAGGCGCATAACCCGACATCCAGATCGACGACAAAAAGAAGTGATCGGGAGACGTTGCTTGCTGGTCGAGAATCTGGTTCGCCGGAAACGGCGCCAGCGACCCCGCCGTCCACCCCAGCAACCAACCTCGCGATAGATTCGCCGAAAAATCACAGAAGCTGCCAAACCCGGCATAAATATTGCCGTTGGCAAGCAAGAGCCCGGGACGTTGCCGCTGGTACTTCGCGTTGAAATTGAATGTCGTGCCATTGGTTAGCGTATGCGACGCGGTCACCACCTGGGGCGTGACCTTGTCGGTCAAGCTTCCCAGATCGAGCGCGTGCAGACGAAACGCCGGCCCTTGTGCATCTTGCGTGTAGATCATGACGTACAAAGTGTTGCTGTTAGTGTCGATCACCGGCGTCGAGTTGATCCCCACATTCGGGCCGTTGTTGTTGCATCCCAGTGGATTCGAAACCGGCGTTCCGAAATTCGGACTCAACAGCACCGACCGGGTATGTGTGTCGATCGCATATATCGTGTTCCCTTCCGTCGCCACATAAACGACGTCGTGCTTGCCTTGAGAATTGCCGGCGGTGATTATGACCCCGGGCACTACCAGCGGCTGCGCGTCCACCTGGTCATTAAGTACCACGGTCTGAAGGAGACCGAAGGACGAGCTCCCGACATTTGTGGGCGTCAACACTGACTCAGTGCGATTCCAACCGGTCCGATTGTTGTCGTAGTGATATGTGGTAACCGCGGTTTGAGCACCAGCCAGCAGTGGGCTCACACTGATAACAATAAGAACGGCAATGGCGGTCGTTACGATCTTGTCGAGGCGGCAGTTTTTCTTGTGGCGTCTTTGCATTGTCCTGGCCCTTCTTCGATTTCGCTTTCTTGGCAGGTGGTCGTCACGGCTTCCGATCCGATGGTGCCGTGAACCTGACGGGGCTCGCGATCAGCGACGGTGCGCCGTGCGAGGGAAAGTCTCGCGAGTCTAATGCATCTGGCGGGGGCTGTAAACGGCGAATCCGACGATTCCGGGAAAGGTAAGACGCGTGCACTTAATATGCAAACGCACGCCTTACTTTATCTCACGACCTCGGCCACTTTCCCGCTGGCGATCAACTCCGCGAGTCGCTCAAAATCCTGATACATGACGCGATCTTTGTCCATGGTCGCACATACCAACCGAATGGCCGCATGCGCCTGCTGCAACGGCTCGGAGGTCTTGAGCGGCGCGTGAAAGTCGATCGCCTGCGCCGCCGCCATGGCCTCGATGGCCAATGTGTTGCGCGTATTTTCGACGACTCTCTTCAGCTTGTTCGCGGCAGTCATGCCCATCGAGACGAAATCTTCTTTATTCCCGGAGGTCGTAATCGAGTCGACCGACGCGGGATGCGCCAGCACTTTGTTCTCGCTCACCAGCGCTGCGGCGGTCACTTGCGGCATCATGAAACCTGAGTTCATCCCCGCACCAGGCGCGAGGAATGGCGGTAGACCCTCGCTGAGAGCGGGATTCACCATGCGCTCCAGCCGCCGTTCGCTGATTCCGGCGAGCGCGCTCAAAGCAATCGCGAGAAAGTCGAGCGCGAATGCGAGCGGCTCGCCGTGAAAATTCCCCCCGGAAATTACATCGCCCTCGCCGTCCATCGCCTTCGGATTCTTCACAAACACCAGCGGATTATCGACTGCCGAGTTCGTCTCGATTTCAAATACACCGCGGCAGTGAGTCAGCGTGTCACGCACCGCGCCATGCACCTGCGGGATGCAGCGCAACGAATAGGCGTCCTGCACGCGGCCGCAGTCACGATGCGATTCGCGGATCTCGCTCTCTTCGAGCAGGCGGCGCAGATTCGCGGCGGTCTTGATTTGCCCAGCATGGGGGCGAGCGTTTTGAATGCGTTCATCGAACGCCACATTCGTTCCCTGAAGAGCGTCACAGGCCATCGCGCCGAGGACGTCGGCCGTATCCACAAGCGTTTCCGCGGCAAGCAGCATCAGCGTGCCGATGGCAAGCATGGCCTGCGTGCCATTGATCAGCGACACCGCTTCTTTTGCTTCCAGAACCAACGGTTTGATCTGTGCGCGCTTCAGCGCGTCGGCGCTAGCGATGCGCGCGCCTTTTTCGTCAAAGCATTCACCTTCACCGATCAATGCCAGTGCCAGGTGCGCCAGCGGCGCGAGGTCGCCGCTCGCTCCGACGCTCCCCTGCGATGGGACCATTGGCGTCACTCCGCGATTCAACATCTCGCAGATGGTATCGATGGTGATGGCGCGCACTCCCGAGTTGCCCTTCGCCAGCGAATTGGCCCGCAAAAGCATCATGGCGCGAGTGTCGGGGATCGAAAGTGGATCGCCAACGCCGACCGCGTGCGATCGTACGAGGTTGACTTGTAACTCTTGAACCTGCGCTCCAACGATGTGAACGTCACTTAATTTGCCGACGCCGGTAGTGATGGCATAAGAAATTTTATTGTTGGCAACCAGCGCATCGACCACTGCACGAGCACGATTGACAGCCTCGCGCGCATCGGAATCGAGAAGGACAGCTCGGCGAATGTCGGTGTGCGCGACTTCGCGCACGGCTTCCAGCGTTAGATCGTTTCCGTTGATATGAAGTGCTTGCAAGAGAGTTCTCAGTTTCCTGGTGTTTTGTTCTCAGTTCGCAGTTCTCAGTTCGCAGTTCTCGGTTCTCGGTTGGCGATTCAGATTCGTATCAGGGCATCGCTTCAGCGATGTCGTACGCTCCGCAAAATGACTCGCCCCTTCAGTGGCTACTTACGGCGGCCCGGAACACATTCATGTATTTCTCCGGCAACGCGCGCGGTTTCATTTTAGCGGTAGCGACGATATGTGTGGTCTCACCTTCCGCCAGTAACTCGCCGCTGCCGACATTTCGCAATTCGTATCCAAAGCGAATCACTTTCTCCCGAACATGCTTCAGATAAGTACGTACGACAACTTCATCATCATAGTGCACCGGAGCCTTGTAGCGGCATTGGGCATCCACGACGGCGATGAAGCAATCATCTTCGCGCTCCATATCTTTATAGCTGAAACCGAACTGTCGGAGCAGTTCCACACGTCCCACTTCAAACCAAATGAAATGATTGGCGTGATAAACAACACCCATCTGATCGGTTTCGGCATAGCGGACACGAATACGAGTTTCATTGACGGTCGCTGTCGATTTTCGAGTTACCGGCAGGCTCATCGTCCCGTCCACTTTGGCTTGCGCTTTTCGAGAAACGACGTGATGCCTTCGCGGAAATCGGCGCTCTCACGGATGGCAGCGTTCTCATGAATGGCCGCCTCCATCTGCGAATCGAGTTCCGCGCGCGCATGATCCGTCAACAGTCGCTTGGTATACATAAGCGAAAGCGGACTGCTCTGCGCCAACTGTGCTGCAAGTTCGCGCGCACGATCGAGCAACTTCTCCGCCGGAACAATTTCGTTGATTAGCCCAAGACGCAAGGCCTCGTGGGAATCGAAGAGGCGTCCAGTAAGCAAGAGATCGCGAGCGATTTTCTCACCGACCTGGCGCAAAAGAAAAGTTGAAACGATGGCGGGCACAAACCCGATTCTCACTTCGGTATAGCCAAACTTAGCTTCCGGCACGACCAGAGTGAAATCGCAGAGCAGGGCAAGTCCGGTGCCCCCGGCAATAGCCGCTCCGTTGACAGCGGCAATTGTTGGCTTGGAAAATTCATAGATCGAACGAAACAGGCTGACCATGGTTCGCGAATCTTCAATATTTTGCTCGGGCGAGCGACCGATGAGAGCCGTCAAGTCGTCAAGATCCATGCCGGAACAAAACGCCTTCCCTGCCCCGGTCAAAATTAGGCAGCGCGCGGAAGATCCGTTCACATCATCCAGAGCGTGGACCAAATCGTCGATGAGCTGGTAGCTGATAGCATTGCGCTTGTCGGGACGGTTAAGAGTTAGAGTCGCAAAGTCGGTGTCGAAGACAACGTTGAGTGTTTTGTAATTCATGCGTAAACCATGGATCGGTACAGTGGCAGCATTCTTGAGTCGCTTATCTGGAACGAAAACTTTGTCATCCTGAGCGAAGCGAAGGATCTGCTTTCCATCGAACCACAATGAACTCAGGTCCTCCCAAGTCGGATTTTCGGCCTCAATCAGCGCAATTTTCTTTCGCCGCAGCCAGCCTTTAATGACTTTTTCTCGCGTGATGGCATTGTTCACATACCTGAACGCTTCATAGTAAACGAGACGATGAACTCTGTAATCTCGAGTGAACCCAGGGTTGACATCGTTCTTGTGTTCCAATATGCGGCGGTAAATGTCGTCAGTAATGCCAGTGTAGAGCACTCGCGACTTGCTGGAGAGAATGTAAACGTAGAAATGGCGCATCGGTAAGCAGGTGCTTCGCTCCGCTCAGCATGACAAACTTCATGAGGGATTGGATGTGCGGGAGCTCACAGGAATTTCGTGCGATTTAGCGGGGAGTAATACCGCATGTTACACCGTGACAATTTGTCATCCTGACCCTGAGCGCAGCCGAAGGAAGGACCTGCTGTCGCCCTCACCACCACGGCTTTCGGGCAGTTGGCGATCGAGTTCACGGCAAAGTCGACGATCTATATCGTGCACCGATTTCAGCGCTTGCCTTCAATAAAGTATCGAGTGACTTCAACGTCGGCAATTGCGCGCCCCGACCACGCAACGCCTCGATCACTATTTCGGTCGGAATATTTCCCACCAAGTCATCCTGCGCAAAAGGACATCCACCTAGCCCTCCGATGGCGGAATCGAAGCGGCGACAGCCGGCCTCATACGCGGCAACGATTTTGGCGGCGGCCTGATCAGGACGACTGTGCAGGTGGACCCCAATTTCGAGGTAATCGTATTCGGCCATCACAGCGGCGACGACTTCCTTGATCTTCTCAGGCGACGCGACACCCACAGTGTCCGCCAGGGAAATCATGCGAATTTCCTGGATCTCGAGCAGGCCCGCCGCCGCGACTACTTCGTCAACACTCCAATCGTCGCCATAGGGATTGCCGAAGGCCATCGAGATATAGACGACGGTGTCGAGTCCAGCTTCGTCGGCTTTCTTCTCGATCTTCTCCAACTCCTCGATAGCTTCTTCGAGAGTCTGCCGTTGATTGTTCTGCAAAAAGGTAGGCGAGATCGAATACGGGAAGCCCAGAGTGCGGACAGCTTGGGTCGCGATCGCCCGCTGCGCGCCCTTTTCGTTGACCACAATACCGATGACTTCCACGTCATCGGGTGGATCGAGTTCTTTCAGAACTTCCTCGGAGTCGGCCATCTGTGGGACGGCGTTCGCCGAAACAAAGCTAGCTGCGTCGATGTGCTTGAAACCGGCCGAGATCAGGGCCTGAAGATAGTTCGTCTTCAATTCAGCAGGGATCTGACCTTTGAGGCCTTGCCAGGCATCGCGTGGACATTCGATTAGCTTGATGGAGTCGGTAGTTGGCATCTAGCAATTAGCGCTTGGGAAAGTTCACGTCTGTAGCACTCCCACCTTGAACTCCGCCACCTCTGGGTTCAGCGAAGCCGCCTCCAATGCCTGCGTGATCGCTTGCCGTGTTTCCATCGGATCAATGATCTTGTCAATCCACAGTCGTGCCGCACCATAGCGCGGATCAGTCTGTTCGTCGTATGTTTTCTTGGTTGAATCAAAAAGTTCTTTGCGTTCTTCGTCGCTCAACTTCTTACCACTACGCTCCAGTTGCTTCACTTTGATCTCGACGAGCGTGCCGGCCGCAGTGTCTCCGCTCATCACCGCATACTTAGCCGTCGGCCAGGCAAACACAAATCGAGGATCGAACGCCTTGCCGCACATGGCATAGTGTCCGGCACCGAATGAACCACCGACAATCACGGCAATTTTCGGCACAACGGAGTTTGATACCGCGTTCACCATCTTGGCTCCCGCCTTGATGATGCCACTCCACTCGGCATCGCGCCCCACCATGAAGCCATTCACATCATGGAAGAATACGAGCGGGATCAGGTTCTGATTGCAGTCCATGATGAAGCGAGCGGCTTTTTCCGCGGATTCGGTGTAGATGACGCCGCCAAATTCGATCCGCTTGTGGCCCTCGTGGTCAGTCTGCTGCGCGTGGAGTTTCTGATTCGCGACAATGCCCACGGCGAAGCCCCCAATGCGTGCATAGCCGCAAATTACGGTCGCGCCATATTCAGGCTTGTATTCGTCGAATCGGCTTCCGTCCGCGATGCGGGCCAGAATTTCCTTCATGTCGTAGGGACGCGCCGGCGAGGCATCGTAGATGCCGTAGATTTCCTCCGCCGGCATGGCAGGATCCACTGGCTTCTTACGATCCCATAAAGACTGCCGGCGATAACCCCATTTTTCGATAAGCGAGCGAATGCGCTCGATGCAAGCTTCATCATTGGGCTCACGAAAATCCACGGTGCCACTAATGGCCGAGTGCATGGCGGCTCCGCCTAATTCTTCGGCCGAAACCTTTTGCCCGATCGCGGCTTGCACCAGAGCAGGTCCGGCAAGAAAGAGGCCGCTACCATCGGTCATTAATACGTGGTCGCACATCACCGGAAGGTATCCTCCTCCGGCAACACACATTCCCATGATCGCCGCGATCTGCGGAATACCCATCGCCGACATGACTGCGTTGTTGCGGAAGACACGGCCGAAATCGTCGGTATCAGGAAAGACGTCTTCTTGCAGAGGCAGGAACACCCCGGCGGAATCGACGAGGTAGATGGTTGGGATACGATTTTCGATGGCGATATTTTGCGCGCGAATAACTTTCTTCGCGGTCATAGGGAAAAACGCCCCAGCTTTGACCGTCGCGTCGTTCACGATCAACATGACCATACGCGTGTGGATCCGAGCCAACCCGGTGATGACACCCGCCGCCGGAGCGCCTCCCCACTCCTCGTACATTTTGTGCGCCGCGTAGAGTCCGAGTTCGAAGAACGAACCGGGATCGGCGAGCAGGTTGATGCGCTCGCGGGCGGTGAGTCGCGATTTGGCATGCTGATTTTCGATGGCTTTCGCGCCCCCACCCTCGCGGATTTTCTCTTCCTCATTGCGGACCTGAGCGACCAGGTCGGCGAGAGCGCGCATGTTGGATTCAAAACGCAGCGAACTAGGATCAACCTTGGTGGGGAGAACGTTGTTGATCGTCACTGCCGTGGACTCGGTGCGTTCGCGCATGAGGAAAAGTACTTACGAAACTATTTACTATATCAGCGGGCACACGATGGGGTGGGATGATTGCGATGAGTGTGACGGTGCGAGGCGTCCGTATGCGGTCAACGCTACAATCTAGCCATGTTTAGAAAGCTTGCATCCAGGCCAGATTGGCAGATTGCCATATCGCTCACGGTCGGGTTGCGAGTTCTGTTCTCCGCAATTGCAGCTGCATTTTCTTTTGTCCTGCATCCCGATCCAGCTTTGATTCACAGCAATGCGCTCACCGAGAGCCTGCCAGTGGCGGGCACAATGCATTACGCGTTGCTTGGAGTCTGGGAACGCTTCGACACGTTGTGGTATCTGCACATCGCGCAACATGGATACGACCAGCCAATGGCCGTGATTTTTTATCCGCTTTACCCGGCGTTGATCCGGATAGTGAGCACGGGAATGCCAGCGACGGAAGCGGCTCTGTTGATCTCGACGGTCGCAGCATTCTTTTCATTCTGGGGTTTGTTGCGCCTGACGGAATCGGAACTGACGTCGCCAAGGCGCGTTGCCGTCCTATTAGTATTGATCGCGTGGCCGAGCAGCTTTGTTCTATTCGCTGGTTATGCGGAATCCCTGACGCTGGCGTTGATTGTTTGGGCGGTAATCTTCGCGCGCGAGGAACGATGGGAGCTCGCGACTCTTTGTGGATTCCTGGCCGGACTGTGCCGACCCTCCGGAGTGCTCGTCGCCGTTCCGCTGTTCGTACTGGCATGGCGCAGCCGCCGTCTGCGATCTCTGTCGGTAGTTCTTTCGCCCATTGGCTTGTTGGGGTACTGGGGATGGCTGCGCTCGTCGGGACGACCTTCGGTAGTGGAAGCCTATCGGATATATCAGGGAGCAACGCTCGCGCCGCCATGGGCGAGTTTGGCGGAGGCTGCACGCCTGATCGTCGGCCACGGCGATAGCCTGCTCGCACTCAAGATCATCTTAGTGGGGCTGGCTGCGGCCTTCAGCTTGCGACGCGAGGTTCGGCTGGAAGACAAACTATTCGCGCTAGCGATGGTATTGCAGATGCTGATGTACACTGGCCGGCCGCTGCTCGGAGGTCCGCGTTATGTATTGCCCATGTACCCCGCCTTCCTCGCGCTGGGAGGATATGGCGCGCGGCGCTGGAGCATAAAGCAGTTCGCCTTCTATCTTGGATGTCTCGTATTCCTGAACCTGGCGTGGATGCGAGCGTTCCTGGATTGGTCGCTTGTGTTTTAGATTTCTCTGGTCCGTGCGTCAGGCCGACACACGAAGCTGACTAAGGACCATGGCGACAGGATCGTTGGCGATGGAATCCACCAATCCAACTTCAAACGCCCGGGTCGCGGAAAGTTTTTCCGCCGCGACGAAAAGTTCCAGCGCTCTGCCCTTCCCAATTAAGCGTGGCAGACGTTGTGTGCCTCCCCATCCAGTGATGAGTCCAAGCGCAGCGCCCCGGTGTCCGAAGACGGATTGGGGCGCTGCAATCCTACGATGACAGGCGAGCGCCAGGTCGAGCCCTCCGCCCATGCAGTGGCCTTCGATCGCGGCGATCACTGGAGCTGGGTAGTTGGCGATCGAGTTCATCAGCGTTTGCCCCATGGCTGAGAATTCGTAAGCTTCAGCACCGGTCAGTGCTGCGATCTCGTTCAAATCGGCTCCCACCGAGAAGAATTCACGATTCCCCGTGACAATCAGCGGGCGCAATTGACGATTTGATCCCCTCTTCAATTCGTCGATCGCGATGGTTAATTTCAGAACGCAGTCGCGGGTCAGGCGATTGATACCGTCGGGAGATTTGAGACGCAGGATGCGCGCCGGATCTTCGAACTCGACTTGGAAGAATGGAGAGGACACGGAAAGCACGATGCACTCCCGAACACTGAAGGAAGCGCAAGGGATGATAATTTATTTTGGCTCGGGAACCGCGTTTTAGCCAGCAGGCACGCCGTGCGGCTTCACGTTCGCTCGGATGAATTTCACGATGTCGTCCATCGGGGTACCGGGCTGGAAAATGCCAGATACTCCGATTTTCTTGAGGCCCTCTATATCCTGATCGGGAATGATTCCCCCTACAAGAACCAGCACGTCATCCATTTTATTTTGCTTTAAAAGGTCCATGACACGAGGGACGATGGCGTTGTGCGCGCCCGAGAGAATCGAGAGCCCGATGACCTGCACGTCTTCCTGCAAAGAAGCGCTGACAATCATCTCTGGCGTCTGCCGCAGACCGGTGTAGATAACCTCCATACCGGCATCGCGGAGAGCTCGGGCAATGACCTTGGCGCCGCGGTCGTGGCCGTCGAGGCCGGGCTTCGCAACTAGAACGCGGATTTTGGCGTCAGCGTTGGCGTTAGTGGACATTGAGTTCATTTAACCACAGTGGACACCGGTCGCACAGTGATGCCAGTGCTCGTCACTCCCGGTCACGGGGTTCATTCCCAACTGCCAGAATAGAAACGAATAAATATCTGTGCTTTCTTCGATCTGCTTGGCAACCGGCTTACCTTGGCCGTGACCGGCTTTAGTCTCAATCCGCAGCAAAATCGGCCTATCCTTGCTGTCGCCATTTTTGGCTTCTGCTTGCATGAGCGCCGCCATTTTCTTGGCGTGCATCGGATCAACCCGTGTGTCGGTATCGCCCGTCATGAACAGGACGGCCGGATATTCCTGTCCCGCCTTCACGTGATGATAAGGAGAATACGCATAGAGCCAGTCGAACTGTTTGGCGTCTTCCGCGGAGCCGTACTCGGGAATCCAGAGTTTCGCGATCTGAAAATTTTGATAACGCAGCATATCGAGCAACGGAACGGCGCATACTACGGCGCGGAACAGCTCGGGGCGCTGCGTGATCATGGCGCCCATCAGCAGTCCTCCGTTAGAGCCGCCGTAAATCGCGAGATGGTCTTTGTCGGTGTATTTCTGTGCGATCAGATACTCGCCAGCGCCGATGAAGTCGTCGAACACGTTCTGCTTCTTCTCTAGCATGCCGGCACGATGCCAGTCTTCGCCAAACTCGGAACCACCTCGCAGATTGGCCACCGCATAGATGCCTCCATGCTCCATCCAGAGATACGTACTGCGGCTAAAAGTGGGCTTCAGCGAGACGTTAAAACCGCCGTAGCCGGTTAGCAAGGTGGGATTCTTGCCATTCTTCTCGATTCCTTTTTTGCTGACGACAAACATCGGGACCTTTGTGCCGTCTTTCGATGTGTACCAGACCTGGTTCACGTCATAGGTGGAAGGATCGATGGATGGCGCATCTACCTTGGCCCACAGCGTGCTCTTTCACATCGTTCAAACTAACGCGATAAATAGACGGGGGTACGGTGAAAGACTGGAATCCGAAGAAGATTTCACTGCGGTCATAGCGACCCGAGGTGCTGAAGACATCTCCGAGAGCAGGCAAAGGAACCTCCGCCAGCTTGTTACCAGTCAAGCGCAAATAGCTTCAGTTCGGAAGTTGCATTCTGTTCGTACTGCAGCAGAAGTTTCGCCGCCAGTCATGCCCGCGCTCTGCAGCACGGCATCGGTTTGAGGGATGAGCTCCTTCCAGTTCTCACGCTTCGGGCTGGCCGTATCGGCGACAAAGACGCGATAGCGAGGAGCGTCTTCATTCGTCGTGATATAAAGTTTGCCCCGAAACAGATCGGCACCGTAAAGAAACTCTTTGCCCTTCGTGATCTCGACGGGGGGATTTTTCGAAGCGAGATCCTGCAAGAACATCTCCGTCTTCGTCCAGCCGTGGGAGGTGGTAGATCAGCAGCCAACGTCCGTCTTCCGAAAGATTGACGTTTGGCCACTCCTCCGGATCGCGGCCCTCGCCGAAAATCAATGGATCCTGTGCCGGGTCGGTTCCTAGCGTGTGATAGAACACATGCCGGTGATAGACCTCTTGACCCGCAGGAACGTCTCCCTTCTTGGGATAGCGCGTGTAGAAGAAGCCAGAATTATCGGGCTTCCATGCCAGGCTTGCGGCCCGAGTCCTGTCGATAGAATCCGGCAGCAGTTTGCCGCTGGCTGTATCGATCACGCGTAGCGTGCTGATCTCGGAACCACTCGCGGACGTTCCATAAGCAACATACTTGCCATCGTCCGATGCGAACCACCAGTCGAGGGCTATGGTGCCATCAGCGGAAAGTTTGTTGACGTCGAGCAGTACGCGATCTTCGTTCTCGAGCCCTTCGCGCACATAAAGCAAAGGCTGATTCTGATCGCCCTCGCGGCGCGTATGGAAGTAATACTTCCCGCCCATCTGCGGAGTTCCAACCGTGCCAATCTCAAGCAACTGCGAGAGGCGCGCGTTGATCTTCGCCCGTCCCGGCAGCGGGTCGAGGACACTGCGCGTATAGCCGAGTTCGCGCTCGACATAGAGTTTCGTCTCGGGATCGTTCGGATTTTCCAAATAACGATAAGGATCGACGATCTTGTGTCCCTGGACAGTATCTTCGACCGGGGAAACCTTAGCTTTGGGAAGACTGGACTGACTCGCAGGAATGCTCGCATCCGACTTCGCAGAATCCTCTGCATGTACTATTGCAGCCACCCACGGTAAAAAGAATCAACAAAGCGCTAAGCAAACGCGAACCTCCCAGCATGAACACCTCACCTCTGTTGTGGACAAGAGGTCAAAACTTAGGTTAGCAGAACGGGAGTCCGCCAAACGCCTGCAATCGCACACAGGGACGACCCAAAGTCATCCCCCGCATCAGCCGGCCCTGTACTTTTGTGAGTGGCAGCACGCCGATATGTGAGTTTCCAATCGCCCACGGCGTCTGATATGATTTTATTGGTAATTCAAGCACGCATCCAGACGTGCTCCCACTCCTCAGTAGCTCAATGGCAGAGCATCCGGCTGTTAACCGGAGGGTTGTAGGTTCGAGTCCTACCTGAGGAGCCATTTCTTTTCTAAGGCATTGACTCCGCAAGGCTACGACGTTCCTTTCTAATGTTCTTTCTAATGTTTCGCTCCGATTTCTCTCAAATCTCAGTATCAGAAGGAGAGGTCGATGCGAGTGAACCGAAAAGTGAGCATTTGGAAGCACGTGCGTCTTGCGGATGGAAAGTGGCGGTATTGCCGCCCCGTCCTCGACACCAAGGGAAAGATCGTCCCGGACATGGTGAGAGTCAACGGAAGCGAGAACGGCACGCGGAAGGCACCTACTGCATCTGCTTTTATAATCCGAAACTGACTTGGCAGAAATGCGGATTCAAACCTGCGGATGCCGTCACCGCTGCGGAGCGTCAGCGTGCACTCTTCAAAGCGATGGAGCACGGTATCGTCGAGCGACCCACGAAAACGCAGACCACGGGTACGATAGAAGAGGCAGTTGCGGAGTACCTCGCAGAGCTTGAGGCTCGGGTCCGCAACGGGAGCAAACGCCCTACAACCTACTCAGCTTGCAAGCAAATCTTGCAGGAGTTCCAAGCGTACCGTGAGCGGCGTGGCAAGAAGGGTTTGTCAAAGATCACCAAGCTTGACCTCCTCAACTACGCAGGCTGGGCCCATCGCCCGCGAAATCAGTAACCGATGCCGCATGAGTTCGGCAAAGCGGAATTCGATTCCGCCGTTCTCCAATTGCGTCTTGTATTTGTCGAACTTTTGTCGGAAAATCGACCGGACCACCTTCTCTGAAAGATAGGTGGTGTGCTTCATCGAGAACGCAATAGAGCCGGAGAGGGCTTTGCCCGGTGGATTTCAAATAGAAGAACAGATGCCACAGTAACAACTCCACAAGAACTCGACCGGACGGGAAGAAGGTCAGGGTCTACAAGCCATACAGCGACAACATGAAGATTGCTGCACCCCGGTTCATAGAGATTCCAGACCCAACTAACGCAGGAGAATTACTCGCGTATTGCTGGTACACCAGCAACAGAGAGAACCCTCCTACCTGAGTGCCCATTCTTTCAGTAGTTTACGAACCTCCGCCTGCCATTCAACCGCCGTTTTCTCCCTCTTGCACGAATGGAGTCCCCCGGTTTCTCTTCAAAGATCTTCGTTTTAAAGATCCAGTGTGACACTCGCATTTGGCCGGGAGCAGCATATGAGCACGTTCCCAGGAGCGGGCCTTTCCAGCGGCTCAGGGTTGTAAGTAATCGATCCGCCAATCAGCCCAGTCATACAGGTATGACAGACTCCGGACCGGCACGACCATCGGACCGGGACATCGCACGCTTCCGCCAGTTCAAGCAAGCTAGCGAATTTCGGATCCCAAGCGGCAGTAATCCCGCTCCGTGCGAATGAGACTGGGGGGCCAGCGCCGGGCGGCCCTTGTGGCAGGTGAGGAGTGTGAACGACCTGCGCCATACCAGGCGTAATAGCCTCGAGAGAACCGAAGATTTCCGTGTGCACATTCTCGGCTGGCACACCCCAGTTTCGCAGCCCATCGCGCATGCTCTCTAAGAATAAAGGTGGGCCACACAGATAGAAGTCGCTGCCCCCTGAGACACCGATTCTCTCCAGTAAAGCAGTGTCAATGTGCCCGGGAGCATCGAAGTCTGCCCCGACTTGGTCAGTTGCTGCGGGCCTGCTGTACACGATGTAGCTTCGGCCGCGAGAGAGCTGATTCAGTAATGAACGCGACTCTTCTGCAAATGGATGGTCGGCGCGATTGCGCGCTCCATAGATCCACCAGATCTCTCGTTGCGATTTTTCCGTGGCGAGTGAGTGCAGCATCGACATCACGGGAGTTGCGCCCACCCCAGCGCTCAGCAGAACCGCAGGACTTTGGCTGGGACGCAGAGTAAAGCTTCCGCGCGGAGCACTCACATCCAGTACATCGCCTTCCCGCGCACGGTTGCAAAGAAACGAACTTCCAATACCATTCAGCTCGCTCTTGACGCTGATGCGGAAATGATCAACTGCCGGCAGATCAGACAGCGAATAGCTGCGAAGCACCGCCGGTTTTCCCCGATCCGGATCGACGAGCAAGCGCAATACCACAAATTGCCCCGCCTGGCAGAGAGGAAGCGGCTGCCCCTCGACTGGTGACAGAATGAAGGAAGTTACACGATCGCTTTCCTTCTTGATATTGGCGATTCGCATCTGCCGAAAGCCGGGCCATGCCGGAGCCTGCTCCTCATTCGCGAGTCCCGGGTTCCCTGCCGTAGTTCTGGAGCTCGAATCTTGGTGGAGCATGGCCTGGAACGAACTCTGCCAACCCTTGCTCAGCGCAGGAATCCGCAGCGCTCGTTGCAGTTGCTCGCCGGAAGGTCCCGGCAAATACAGAAGGGCATCAACGTCGGCCACAGTCATTCGCTCCGGGGTACCTGTCCAATGTCCGTCAGCGATTTTTACAATATCGTCGCCCGCCCCAACTTCTCCCTCACGCAACACGCGAAAATAGAACCCTGGCCTGTGATGGGCTACCAGCAGGGCTGGCATCCGAGGCTCGTTCATGCGGATGCCGACGCGGTAGCACGTTACGCGTGGCTGCGTTACTTCAAATTCAGCGCCGCCGATGCGGTATCGATCGCCGATGCAAACCTCGTTATCGGGAAGTCCCTCGACAGTGAAGTTTTCTCCGAATTGGCCGAAAGTAAAATCGTTGCGGCTAAGAAAGTTTTCCCAATAATGGTAGGAATCCATCTGGTAGACGAATACGGCGCGGTGCTCCCCTCCGTGCCCGGAGAGATCGGCTTGCGCATCGCCATCGATATCGAGCCTGCGCACCATCCGCCGCCCCGTAACTGGAGATTTCCAGACCGACGTTCGAACGGTTTTGCCCTTCCATGTCACATCCTGCGGAAGGCCGACATTTACTGAGAGCAATCGGGGCATGCGATCATCCGAGTAACTTGCCGGCGAGCCAGTAATCGACACTGCACCTGCCGGGTCCGGAGCAGATCAACCAGATAAAGAAGAGCACGTAGAGGACTTCCGGAAGGTAGAGGACATCGTCGAGCCAGCTAAGCGGCGAAAGTCCTTTCGGCAAGGTGGAAAGCGCCTCCGTCAGGGTGGCGACAATCATATCGATCAATAAAACCACGCAGGCGGGGCTCGAAAGAAAGCCCGCGGCCACCAGGGAGCCGCAAACGAACTCGACACCCGCCACGAAATAAGCCGTCTGGCGGGGAAACGGAACTTTCGCCTTAACGAGCGTGTCATAAACAGGTTTCGTGCCGCCGGCGACAAACAATTTGGTTGCCCCGGAGATGGCGAAGAACAGCCCGATCGAAACGCGTACCAGCAGGATGGCGTATTGTTCCAACTCACCACTGCCCAACAGCGCAAACTGGATCAACCGTTTCCAATCCATCTCTTGTCCCTCCGCAAAATGACGGCGTCAACGGCGAATTCTCGCGCCCCTCGCTGGGCACGACATTATGCATCCATCCGTTCGACCCATTGCGCCCGCGATGCGGGCGCCACGAATGGATCCGCAAAGTACTGTGTTTCCCGCGACACCTTATCGCCCGTGAATTCCATGATGCTCACGGTGTAAGACGGCTTGCCGTCATAGGTCAGGATGTATTCGGTGACCCACAGATCGCCCCCGCCAATGATTCGGCGGACCGTAAACCGCTTCTTGTTCGGCTGACTTGCGCGTTGGCACTGTATGTTGTGTCGACCGCGCGTTCGCTCGCCTGACTGCGGGTATTCCAGCACTGCGTCCTCGTGATAGATCAGGTGCTCCGTTTCAAAATCGTTGGCATCGGACGCCGCCCAATGCTGATCCAGTGCCGCACGGATCTCCTGATCTCGCGCTCCAGAATACTGCTCTTTATTCTGTTGACCATTCATCCTGAGCCTTCAATTTGAACAGAAGCTAAATCGTCTTACGGCTACCAACGACGAGCCGGAGCGGCACCATCCACGTGGAGTATTTCTCCGCTCACATGACCTGCCTGTGCCAGGTAAAGAACGGCGTCGACAATATCCTTCACCGTCGCCTTGTTCGCAGTCGGCTGATATGTCGGCTGCAACATCGAGCCGCCGGGATCATCGCGGTGCATCGCCGCATCCACCTCGCCGGGGGCGACGGCATTGAAGCGGATGCCATCTCTTGCATACTCGATTGCGAGATTCTGGGTCGCTGAATTCAACCCACCCTTCGTAATCATCGCAACAGAGCCATTTACGCCGGCGATCGGACGATCGGCTAACGCCGCAGTGATGCTCACGACGCACCCCGATTTCTGTTTCACCATCTCTTTCACGGTGCGCTGAGTGATGTAGAGGAATCCAAGCAGATTCACCGAAAAAAGGGCGTCGAAGTCCTCGGTAGTGAAGTCGGTGAAGGGCTTGGTTAGGAAGATGCCGGCGTTATTCACCAGAACATCGATGGTTCCGAAGTTACGGATCGCTGCCTCGACGACATCGGCAGCAGTTTGCTGCTTGCCGATATCGCCGTCGAGGAGAATCAGGCCCGCCTGCGGCAGTCAGCTTTCGGCTGGCTTCACGGGACGTCGCGACAACGTTATAACCGTCTCTCAGAAAGCCGTCGACTAAACCCGCGCCAATACCCCCGGATGCTCCGGTTACGATTACTGTTTTCTTGCCCGACATGAATAGCTTCTCGTTTTAGGCAGCCACTTTTTCCGCAGATCGCGCCTTGTGTGGCGGACCGACGTAAGGGAACGAGGCGAGCAGGTCCTTGTGCGGCCCTACCTTATCTCCCGTCACCTTTCCATTGCTAAGAAGAGGAAGAAAGAGATCCACGACGTCGTCGCTGAGTGCCCGGCCATTAGTCGGGTAGGAAGCCGGCTTGCTCGGATCATAAGGGAGAACATCGGGCAGCATGGTTCCGGCAACCCGCGTCGCTTCCGCCGGCGTATATCCGCCGGCGTGTTCCAGCGCGTGCGCGAAGACGGGGATAAAACGGGCATCGTCCGCCGGCTCCGCGGCGAGATAGGCAGCGTTCTGCTCGCCGGCAAGAAAGGGAGTCTGATTTGACCGCGCCCCGCGATCCGCCTGCACCCATTTCCCGTCCGCGAGTTCTACCGTGCGGGCCCAAAGGCCAATCCTTTTTGCGCCGAGGGCTGAATTGGGCACTTCCAGCACGATGCTGCACACGTCCTTGTCGGCGAAATAATCGGCACCAGTGAACTGCAGATTATTCAGCGCGCCTTCCACATCGAAGAAAAAGGGATCACTCCGCCAGCCGGCAAAAAAACGATAGCCCTCGGCCTCCGTCACCCGTGTCTCCGGTCCCGTCGAGACCGGCGCCCCCTCGACGATGACTTCCCCATCGTCGCCCATCCCAGCGGCCCGTGCGCCCTCAACGCGGCGGACCGTTGCACTCTGCGCCCCTTCTTTGTGTGCGGTGAAGCGGACTCGATATGCGATATCGGCGACGGCATCGCCGTTGGTATCAATCCTGAGTTCATAGACGGCCTTGGTCGCGAAGGATTCGCCTGACGTAGGCCCCGGCGGATTCACGCCCGCCGACGGGTGCACGTTCATAATTAAGACCGACTTGCTCGAATCCCCAGGCTTCGGAAAGGCGTACAAGTCAGTAAAATCAAGGCGGGCGTCCCCACGGGGAAAGCCGAAGTCCGGACCAGAGTAATGGTGTGACATAAATTATTCTCCTTAATGCCGTTTATTTTCCTGTGCTGCCTTCGTTTCACTGTCAATGCTGCCGAGGACGTCATGCGAGCTTAGCACCATCAGTATTTTTCATGTTCCTTCTCCTAATTCCTAATTTCTATCCCCATGGTTGTGAGCATTCCGATTGAATCCGCTCGGCGCGAGTATCAGAACAGAAACTTGTGAGATGAACAATTGGACGAAAGTATTGGCGACACGACCGAGGCTGCTATCGTTGCCGACCGGAACGGTTCCGTGTCCTTCTCTCTACACAAACGGCTCCAGCTTGCCGAGGATGGTCGGCAGATATTCCGCGACCGTCGGATGGATGTGCATGGCGCGCTGGATGACCGTATACGGTGCCTTGGCATACATCACGTCCAGCAGAACGTGAATCACCTCATCGCCTCCGATTCCAAGAATCGCAGCACCCAGAATTTGTTTCGTTTCCGCATCGACGGAAATTTTGATGAAACCTTGAGTCTCACCTTTTTCGTAGGCCCGGCTTACTTTGCTCATCGGATATTTCACAGCGAGGGCACGACGTCCGGATTTACGTACCTCGGCATCCGTCATGCCGCATCGCCCCAGCGGGGGATCGATATATAGCGCGTAGGCTTGGATCCGGTCGGAAATCCTTCGATGGTCAGCGTTGAAGAGATTGTCTGCAACGATCTCGTAGTCGTTATAGGAGGTGTGCGTAAAGGCGCCATGACCGTTGCAGTCCCCCAGCGCCCAGATACCGGGCACGTTGGTTTGCAGCTGATCGTCCACGACGATGTAGCCTCGTGGGTCGGTCGTGACCCCGGCCTGTTCGAGACCCAGGTCGCTCGTGTTGGGAACACGTCCGACTGCCAGAAGCACATGCGTGCCTGCCGCTTCCTTCGGGTCTTCGCTACAGTCCACGCTGACGGCAACACCGCCATCGCGTTTCGCCAGCGAGATACATTTCGCATTCAGTCGAATATTTATGCCTTCAGCCTCCAGGATCTCACGCACAGTTTGGGAAACGACTTCGTCCTCTCGTCCAATCAGGCGCGGCCCCATTTCCACAATTGTGACTTCGCTCCCGAAGCGGCGATAGATCTGGGCGAACTCCAGCCCAACATAACTTCCGCCGACAATGACGAGATGCTCGGGCAAGAAATCGATGTCCATCATGGATGAGTTGGTCAGAAATGGGACATCGTGAATCCCCGGCATGTCGGGAATCCGGGCGCGCCCGCCGACATTGATATAGATCTTGTCGGCTTGCAGAACTTCATCGTTGACCACGACGGAGTTCGGCGACTGAAAGCGGGCATGGCCCTGAATAACTGTACAATTTGTCGTTCCTCGGAGCCATTCCTCCACCCCCTTGTTTGACCTTGCGGAGGCTGCATCTTTGCGGGCTTTCACCCGCTTTATATCGACGCGCACATCAGCAGTGGCGAAACCATATTCCGCGCCTCGGCCGGCAACATGGATTGCGTACGCACTCGCCACGAGCGTCTTTGTCGGGATGCAACCTGTATTCACGCATGTGCCGCCAAATTTATCCCGTTCGATAATAGCAACGGTTTTGCCGGCACCCGCAAACCGCGCTGCCAGCGACGGACCCGCCTGACCCGTCCCCATAATGATTGCGTCGAAACGCTTCATTTCGGCAGCTCTTGGCCGGTCTGTTCGCGCACCATATACTGCGCGTACCAGTCCGGCCAATTCGCATCGGCCTTGCCGATGCGCTTTTCATGCTCGCCGTGCGCAGTGGCCGCACGCCGCATCGCGGTGGCCAAGTCGGTCGCAGAACTATACGACGTCACGCCAGTATCCACGCGTCCCGGAAGCCGTGTCGTAATTTCTTGCAGCAGCCACACGTTGCCATCAGGGTCACTGAACGAGGCACGCGAGAAGTAACTGCGGCGTTCAGGATCAATACCGCTGACCAGACCGTTCGGACCCAGGTGGACAAACTCGCTTACCTCGATGCCGGCGGCAACCAGTTTCTCGCGGGCGACGACAATATCGGAAACAATCAGGTAGCTTTTGGCTGAACCGGGTGTGGCGGTGCTGAAGTTCTTGCCGAATTGCACCGAACACCCGGAGCCCGGCGGCGTGAGTTGGACCACAAAGGGCGGCGTGACGTCCAGCCTCCACCCCAGCTTCAAGTAGAACTCCTTTGCGCGATCAACATCCGAGACCGGGATAACGATGACCTCTAGTTTCATGTCAATTCCAGCGACGATCGCGCCACTGATCGAGTCGTTCTTACCGACTTCAGACATCGTGGGTGCCATGTTCTTTCATCCTGATGGTTGATCTGGTTCATCCAAACTTGCTGCGCATGCACTGCCGCGTCCTCAATTGCAGCCGCGACCTCCTTCGGATGGGATCGCACGGACTCATGCTGCATTTTGCCCTCTCGCCGCGCCGTTCCGGGCCTCGATGGCTTTGACGGAGTTTGCAAACGCCTTCTCTAACACGCCCTTGCCAACGCTCCCTACGACTAAGCCGACCAGCCATCCCCTGAGGTTCTTGCCATCGCGTACTGTAACCAGGTCGATGTCGGTCATGCCGTCGGACCGACGCGTGAAAGTGTAGGTGTGGCCCGATGCGCCTCCCCACGTATTCGAGTCGGTGGTGGTGAGCACGACCTGGTTGGGATTGGACCAGTCATAATGCAAACGTTCCCAGATGCCGCTTGAACCTTCGGTGACGTCGGCCTCTGACGGGCCGCGGCTATGCACCTGGAGGTATTCGTCCGTGCTGTTGCCAAAGAGCTTCGCGCGGCCTGGTCCGAAGTCAGTGAGCCCGGCAATGTACTGCTCGGGAGTTAAAGTGGTGGTCTGGTGAAGGTGAATCGTGGGCATACGTTGCTCCTTTCGCTAGGCGGCGACGAACTGCTGTCCGCCGTCGATGTCATAGGTTGCGCCCGTGGGGGCGGTGTTGATCATGATGTGTACGGCAAGCGCGGCGACATCTGCCGGACCGACGACACGCCGTATGGGAAGCTTGGTGCGAAGCTGATTGCGGCGATTCTCCAGTTCATCACCAGCGCTCCCGCCGATCACCACCACAGTTTGTCCGAGGAGTTCCGGTTCGCATCGGATGTGAGAAGAGGGAATTACACTGCTCATAACCGCTCCAATCAGCCTCCACCTGATTAGGCCAGAATCACGACGACGAATCTATTGGACAAACGTATCGATTCCACCAAAGTATGGATTGGATACCGGCGCAGAGCGTTGCATATTTTATTCCACTTGGACCAATACCATCGTCCAATTGATTCACCAGAGCTCCTTAGGGTCTAATACCTCGATTATCGGTCTCCGGTTCTGCGGCCGGTGATCGTAGTAGCTCGGAGCAATTCCGCGGGATTATCCTTTGCATTTGTTTCAAACCAGCCTTCTTACCCTCAAGAACTGCAGGGCCTTCCCCCTCAAAAACAACAGTCTCATACCTAGACCAAAGATGGGGTTAAGAACTGTGCAATTCAAGGTTGTGCACATAGGCGACTCTGTTCGACACTGAACTCGCCCGCCAACACTCCTGAGCAGGACGGACCTTCAGACAGTGAACCGTGATTGTCTGAGCAGGGTCTTGGCAGGCGATAAACGAGCGGAAAATTAAGGAGCGGGGCATGACATCAGCTGCAATCACTGCAATTCCTGGGAAAGCTCCCATTAGTCTAGCGCACATATTTGGCCACGCATTGGAGCCGCGACCCAAGTCACAGGGCACACCGATTGTGTTCGTTGTCGACGGCGACATCTCCGTGCGCGAGTCGCTGGAAGCTCTGATCGGCTGCGAGGGCTGGCAGCCGGAGACGTTCGCGTCCGCGCCAGAGTTCCTCGCTTGTCCGCGAGCTCTTGTTCCAAGCTGCCTCATACTTGACGTTTCTCTTCCCGGTCTCAACGGTCTCGATCTGCAGAAGCTCGTAGCCGTCGAGCGGACCGACATGCCGGTCATCTTTATTACGGATGTCATTGATGTGGGCGTCGCAGTCCAGGCCATGAAGGCCGGCGCTGTTGAATTCCTCACAAAGCCATTCGGCGATGCCGTGCTGTTGAATGCCATCCGGCACGCACTCGAACGCAGTCGCACAGCTCTCGCTCACCAGGCTCAGATGCAGAGGCTCTGGAGCTGTTACGCTTCACTTACCGCCCGGGAGCGGCAGGTCATGGCATTGGTGGTCGCGGGCCTATTGAACAAACAGGTCGGTGGCGAGCTCGGCATCAGCGAGATCACGGTAAAGGCACACCGGGGCCAGGTAATGCAAAAAATGAAAGCGGGATCTCTCGCCGAGTTGGTGAAAATGGCCGCGAGGCTACCCGTCGAAGCTGCGGCAGGGGCCCACGCGAGACCAGTCTCTTATTCATGGTAAATCGCCGGGCTGACCGACGCTAACGCGACCAGTCCCGGTTTTTCCTCATCCAATTGTTCATCTATATTCGTTCGTCCAACCTGGAGGTGAATCATGAAGGCAATTGTTGTCCACCAATATGGTGGTCCCGAAGTACTGAAGTTCGAAGACTATCCTGATCCGATTCCGGGTCCGGGCGAAGTGCTGGTGCGGGTCGCCGCCTCGAGCGTGAATCCGATCGACTACAAACGGCGTGCCGGATTAACGCAGGATTTTTATCCCCTCCAGTTCCCAGGGCTGATAGGAGTCGATGTAGCGGGGACGGTGGTCAAAATTGGTCCGGGAGTGGAAGGCTTTTCCGCCGGCGACCAGGTCTTCGCCATGGCGGACAATACTTACGCCGAACTTTGCGTTGTGAAGGCAGCGGCCTTGGCGAAAGTACCCAAGGGACTCGATCTGATTCAGGCGGCGGCGTTGCCGCTGGTGACGGTAACCGGCAACCAGCTCATGTCCGCGACAGGAATCAAAGCGGGTCAGACGGTTATGGTCGTAGGTGCTGTAGGAAATGTCGGCCGGTCCGCCGTATTCACCGCCAAGGCCCGCGGAGCGACTGTGATCGCGGGCGTTTTGAAGAGGCAGACGGACGAAGCGAAGACTATCGGCGCGGATCAAGTGGTCGCAACCGACGACGACACTGCGATTGCAAGTCTTCCTCCTCTCGATGCGGTGGCGGATACGGTCGGCGGAAAAACTGCCGAGAAGCTGATCGCCAAGGTCAAGCCCGGAGGAGTGTATGCATCAGTTGTTGACGCACCGCAGAATGCAACGAAGTACCCATCTGTAAAGGTGGTGCACGTGTTCTCGAAATTCGACAGGAAAACGCTCGAGTTCATGGCCGCAGCGGTGCGAGATGGCAAGCTGGTAATCCCGATTAGCCAGAAACTGCCGCTCCGCGAAGCGGCCGAAGCTCAAGCAACGGCAGAAAAGGGCGGCATCGGGAAGATCCTGCTGGTGGCTTGAACTCTTTGCGTCCTCATCCGAACGTATCGACGACGGGAGGCGCTTCAAGATCCGCCTGAAGCGCCTTTCCCGTCCGGGCCGAGCGTTAACCGGGAGCTAACCGTACGTGAGGTCGGTGCTCTGTCCGACTTCGATGATATAGCCGTCAGGATCGCGGATGTAGCAGCGTATCTCGCCGTACTTGGGTATCGGCGGCGTGATGAACTCGGCTCCTCGACTTTTCCATAATTCATAGCACGCTTGAATATCCGCCACGCGGAAATTCATAAAGCTGTTGATGTGATTCGGGTCGGGGACGCTGAGCGTTACCGTTGGCTTGTCCGGAGTCGGCCCGCCGCCAACGTTCAGAATCATCCAGATATTCGCCAGCTGAAGGTACGGAGGCGCGTTGCCGTCACCCATGCTCAGAATGCGAGCGCCGAAGACCTTTTCGTAGTAGCGAGCCGATCGCTCGAGGTCGGCTACGGTGAGAAAACACGCGACGCTGATCCCCTCCTTCGGGGGCATCTCATAGCTCTTTTGGTCGATTTGTACGCTGCTCATTAACGTCTCCAATCACGATCAACGGGGATCATCTGCTGATTCTGATTTCGTATTCTACCTGCTGCCGATTAAAGACGAACAAATTGTATCAAGGCACCCGCCGCCGGCCCACCCAATATCAGAGTTTGACTTCCATACGCTATTAGCGTACAACACGACTATGGAGTTCGTGGAAGCGCCTCCATTTACACGCCATCTCTCCGAATACCTTAGTGAAGACGAATACCGTGAACTGCAGAGCCATCTGTCCCGAGACCCGGAAGCGGGCGACCTGATTCCGGGAACCGGCGGTTTTAGAAAGATGCGATGGGCAGACGCGCGGCGAGGCAAGGCCGGAGGGGCGGATTGCGGGTTATCTACTACTACTTCGCGTCCGGCGAGCAAATCTGGCTGATGACTCTTTATGGCAAGGACGAGGCCTCGGACCTGACAGCACAGCAGAAGAAGGCACTCAAGGCCGCGATGGAAGACGAAGTGGCGGCGCGAGCGGTGAAGCTAGCGATCCGGCGGCAGAGACAGCGATAACGGAGGAAAGACAATGTCGAAGCGAGACATTTTTGGTGAACTGATCGAGGGCGTGGCGGCGATGAAGGCCCACCGCCAGAAAAAGATCACTCTGCGGACGCACAAAGTTGAGTCCTTGCCGCTCCCCAAAGTCGATTCGAAACTAATCCTGGACACGCGCAAGAAACTGCGCTGCTCGCGCGCGGTTTTCGCGCGCCGGCTCCGCATCAACGAACGAACGCTGGAGAAGTGGGAACAGGGACGTGCGAAGCCTAATCCTCAGGCAGCGGCGCTCGTGCTGCTGGTGCGCCGGTTTCCAGACACGCTGGCCCGTCTGGACGAACTCGCGGCACATTAGATCTTGATTACCAGAAAGGGGATTTCGGCTGCAGGCTCCCACTTCGCTCACGCCTGCAAAGCGCCTCAACTTTGACAGAGAGCTGTGCTACCGTTGCACCACGGGCCCTGTCGGGAGTTTCGCGAGCCGCGGGGATCGTTGCAAGGATGCGAGTCACAACGGTTTTGGTCGGTTTCAAAATCGGGAAGGCTGGACAGCACGCCGAAAATGACCTGAACGTCCCGTCTGTCTCCGAGTTTTCCAGTACCAGGATTTTTCCTTGGGTTGTCATTTTGCTCTCCTCTTTCGTACCTAGTGCAGATTAAGCCTGAGGCGGAGAGGAAAAACAATTAGACCAAGGTATCGCCGATACTTTGGCATCGTTCGTGACCAGTTGTCAGAGAGGGCCGTTATCCATGAGCATGCCGACAGAAGGAACCACGGAGGAAATCGGGGACAAGGAAGCCGGGGGAGTGGGTTATTGTTGCTTGACTTTGTACGACTATTGACGACATAATGCGTGCATGAAAGACGTTGCTGATGTTTACCTGACACCCGAGCAAATCGCCGAGCAGTTACAACTCGCTGTGGAGACGATCTACCGATGGCTGCGCCGTCGGAAACTTCGAGGGAGCCGGATCAGTCCGAAGGCGTGGCGCGTATCCGAACGGGAACTCGCAGCATTTCTCAAACGGCAGAATGTTTCAGAATTGCTTTTCGAAGAATATGTCGATCAGTATGAGCTGGGGACAATTGAGCGCGAGCCGCCATATCCCGGAACGACGAAGCGTGTTGATTATCGGCTCACCCACCATAACCAGATATTGTGGTTCGAAGTAAAGGAATTTGCCGATGACCAGAGCCTAACTGGCACGGGTGGTCGTGCCTTCGATCCACACGTGGGCGTTCGCGGGAAAATCGGCAAAGCGGCTGAGAAGTTCCGCGATTACGATTCGGAATGCTGTTCCCTTGTTCTTTTCAACGAACGGTTTAATCTGGTGGACATTTGCACTCCGCGCATTGTCCTTGGCGCGATGCTCGGTGGTGTCGGATTTGTTGTTCCCTACAATAAGGCGACGGGAGACTGGTCGGGCACTACAGTCCAAGACAATGTCTTCATGGATGGTGGGAAGATGATTCATCCACATCTCAAGACTCCACAGAACACGACAATCAGTGCTGTGATCGCGCTGGAGCGGTTTGCGGTCGGCCAAAAGGAAATGAAGTTTGAGATAGAGAGAATCGAATTGGAAGAACAGAGGGGCTTGGGATGGGAGGATCTCGTCGCTCTTTTTGGAGAACAACCGTGCTGCATATGAGCGAAGGGTGCTGCGAACAATTGTGTACGAGAATCCACACGCGAGAAACAAGTTGCCTCGCGATATTTTTGTAGGCCCATACGATGAACGGTGGGGACAATCCGGGGATTACATTGCTCAGGTCTACGTCGGTGATGAACTCGCAAAGCTGAATAAGATCGAGCACGAATTGGGGTTGGATCAGGGGCCGTTTCAGAGACAAGCGAAGCGAGCAGCTCGGAAGCGCAAGTCCTAGGACGCCGGGGACGGACGGAACGCTCAGCCTCTTTGAAATCGAATCTGTTTCTCCTGAAATAAGCTAGCCATCGAGATCCGAGGTCGGTCGCGTCGAGCTCTTGCACAATCGGGATGAGTTGTCTCGGAGCCGGGCGCTTCCCTAATTTTCTATCCGTCCCCGCTGTCTCCGCATTCCCGTCCCAGCATTTTCCGGCTAACGGTTGATGTGCTCTTCGATCCAAGTGCGTGCTTTCGCAACTGCCTCCTCGGAACTTTGAGCGTGACCGATATAGTGCCCGTTCCAATACACACATTTGTCTGACTTATCCCACTTGACTTGGGCGCCGGTGCCGGACTTAGATTTAAGATATCCGCATTCCATTTCGCAGCTTCCATCGCATTGTGGTACAACAGCCGCACTATTTGTACTTAACCCAACAATACAATGTCAGGCTCCCGCCCCAAATCACGAGATTTGCGAAACCGGCTCCTGGATTTTGCCCCATCATAAAGAAGCTAACCAATGTCAGTCCACCAAGCACGGCGACAATCTTGAAGGATCCAGTAAACCCTTTCTTGCCGACGGAACCACTTTCCAGCTTATGCAAGATCTTGGCCGCCTCAATGCCGAAGTGTCCTGTGGGGTCTAGTTCGACAACCTTTTGGAAGGCATGCGTGGCTTGCGCCGGTTCGTGCTTGTTGGTGTAAGAAGCACCAATATTGTAGTAACAACTTGGATCATCAGGAACGTATTGCAGAGCCTGGTTGTAAAGAGCTATTGCCTCATCCCACTTGTCAAACGCGAATCTTAGGTCGCCGCGAAGTCCACATACACCCGCGAAGACAACCTTCGGGGAAACGTAAGATCCCTGTATCTCGACATAACCATTCGGGTCTATTTCCGCCGCCTTTGCAGCGGCCTTGCAAGCCATGTCCAATCCTTCCTGGAACTCCCTTTCCAATCTACCCTGCAGCGCGGTAGCGGCCATCGTACCCCGGAACGTGCCCTCGTTGACCTCCTTGTCGCTTGCCTGTTTTGCGCCACGAATGTCGTCGACCTTGTGTTCTACATCCTTCAAACACGACCATGCGACCTTGAGGTTTCGCTCGAATTCCAGTTCACTCGAAGCCCCCTTAGCTGGAACAGCAACGGGGCGACTAACTTTCGAAGTAGGCGACCCGCACTTGTTGCAGAACATATCTGCAGCGTTCACTTTTGCGCCGCACTGTTGGCAATAGACTGGAGAAGGAACTGTTGTATTGACGGCAGGGGTCCCCATAGAAACGCCTCCTTTTTCAAATGGCCTTACCGTTCAAACTCGCGGATTACTCGGAACCGTGGGGAAGATACTAAGACAAAAACGACTAACGCGCACCGTTTGTACTCCTAGGCCGCGGAATTGTCAACTCAATTCTTGCCTGTCCCGCTCGCCCTATTGAGCCTCTCCACGGAACGCATCATCCATTTACATCGGGGACCTAAGATCTTCTCTGCCTCTGCGCTCGATAGCGGGAAAAATCGGGGACAGACAAATAAACCGAGGCCTCGGCACCACGGCTACCACTACATACGCCCACTCAAGATGCGGTCGATCTGCCGAAGATGGTTCAAGTCGTGTGCCGCTTCCAAGCGGACGAACTCCTCGACTGTTTGCCGTCCGCGTACCTCGTGGACCCCATAGCACTCCAACCACCGTGCGCGCGGGACAGATTCCAACAGTCGCAGGTTGCTCTCGCGCAGCGCCCGAAAGACCGCTGCCGAAAGGCTCGCATCTTGCTGCGCGTAACCCAAGCGCTCCGCCCATACGGCCTGATCCCACCACGTTAAGGCCACGCCCGGATTCGCCAGCATGTTTCGCAATCGCCACCCCATCGCCAGCTCCGCGTCCGCCAAGTGGGCTACGATCTCGGCGATGGACCACTTTTCAGGTGCCGGACGCCGGATCAACTCCTCGGGCGCGACATCGCGCAGTCGACGCTCGAGCTGCGATGGAGTGGCTTGTTGGACACCGACGGGCTCCTCATCGCCAAGATAGCTTAGGACTCGAGTTCGGTATGCTTCGAACGTCTCCGCCATTGGCCCTCCCGGTGGACTGCCCTCGATTTCTTAAGCGGCTCGCTTCTTCTTCTCTTCGAGTGCCGGTATAAGAAGTTTCAGAAGCGCTTCATCAGAGAACGGGTTCTGACCTGAGATCAGTTCGCGATCTTGAAGCACATAGCTCGACCATGGAGCGAGCACACTCACGTCGCCGCCAGCCGTTTGCAAAGCGAAATCCGGATAGAACAGCACCTTGCCACCAATCTCAAGCGGCTCGCGCTGCTGCTCTTCCGCTGTCGAAAAGATAGTCATCTTATAGCTAGCATAGATCCAGCCTTTTGCCTTGGCGCGCGCTCCAGCGACATCGCCCGCCGCCAGCGCAGCGACCACCTCCCAAGAATTTGGAAGAGCCGAGAGAAGTGAAATCGGGCCATGGCAGAGCACTGCCGTAGGCTTGGATTTTTCATGAAAGTGCCTAAACACGATGCCAGCGTCGGGATCATCGAGAAGATCGATCATCGGGCCATGGCCGCCGGGGACAAAAACAGCGTCATATTGATCCAGGCCCGATGCGATGACATCCGCGATGCGCATTGGATCTCTGAGCCCAGTCAGGCCGTCGCGGAATAACAAGTAGTCCTGAAGTTTGGCCTTGTCCCCGCCGAAGAAATCGGCGGTCTCTGAATTCACATCCGGTTGGGGCGTGTTGCCTCTGGGTGTGGCGAAGGTGATTTCGTAGCCCTCCTTCATCAGGGCGCGAACCGGAACCGTCAGCTCGTTGAGGTAGTAGCCAGCGCCCTTATAAACCTTGCCATCTTTCAAGGGGAAACCGCGACCGCTTGAGACTAGTACCAGAATTTTTCCTTTGGCTGTCATTTTGTTCTCCTTTTTGAAATCGAATCTGTTTCCGATCGACGTGACTTATGTCCCGGGAATCCGAACATCAACCGCCCCTTCATTTATCTGGCTTTGGCCGCCGCTTGCTCGATCAATTCCGCCACTTCTTTCGGGTGGGACAGCATGGCCAGATGATTAGCAGGGACGGTGATCGAAGTTGCCTTTATCGCCGCTGCTTCGTCCTTCTCGAGTTGCGGCGGAATCGCCCGGTCGTTGCTCGCGATCAAGGCCCATGAAGGCTTACTCTTCCACGCAGCACTCGTAATTGTGGCTCCGAAAACGGATGACGACGTTTGTCCCTGTATCGCCGTGAGTATCTGCTGCTCACTGGCCGAAACATCCTGCGCCATATCTTCGGCAATCCCTTTTGGAGTCACAGTTAGAAAACCCTGAGCATCGGGCCGGAGCTCGCTGCCCAGCGGAGCCGGCGGATACGGTTTGGTGACCGAACTGATGGATTCCCCATCCCCGGGCGCAAATGCCGCTACGTAGACCAACCCGACAACCTTTGGGTCATTGCCGGCTTCCGTAATCACCACGCCGGCGTAGGAATGGCCGACTAGTATTACCGGTCCGTCCTGCAACGCGATGATGCGCTTCGTCGCCGCTACATCGTCGGCCAGCGAGGTCAAAGGATTCTGCACCGCGACCACATGAAAACCCTTCCCTTCGAGGAGAGCTATCACTCCGGACCAGCACGAACCATCCGCCCAGGCGCCGTGAACCAGAACAATATTTTTGGCTCCTTGCGCGGAGCTCGTCTGAGCGAATCCTTTGGTATCGGGTCCGGACAATAGGATCAGCATCGTGGATGCGATCAAAAAGGTTCGGCATATTTGCGGCAGTTTCATTTCTATCTCCTTGTTAAATGATCTGCTGCCATTTAGCCAGAGCGACCTTGGACGCGCAATTGGACGATGGTATCGCCAATACTTTTGTATCGGCGGTTGGTAAGCTTATGCCCCCGGGAATCCAAACATCAACCACGACTGATTGGCCACCCAATCCGGATACAACTCCGTCATCTGATCGAACAGCTCCTGGTCGGACTTCGCAGTTTTCTGCAGCCGATCGAAGTCCTGTAAATAACGCTTGGTGTCTTGAATCGTCGAGGGAGAGTCGGGCGCGCCCGTCTTCTTGTGTCCGGCAACAACCACCGTCGGATTGAGCGCCGCTAACCGGTCTAGCGCCGCGATCCAATTCTTTCGGCTCTCGGGGGTGGTGTCGCCGACGTATATGCGGCATTGGTTATAGACAACGTCGCCAGCGACGACCAGGCCGATCGATGGGACATATAAAGATGTCGAATCGGGACTATCGGTACGGCCCTGCTCGATGATGCGCAATTCGTGGCCCTCGAGAGTGAACGTCTCCTGCTCATAGGGCACAGGCGAAACCAACTTGGTTGCCACTTGCCCAGGAAACATCCGGCGGGCTAGCCGCTCAACCGTGGGAGTGAAAGACATCTGCATTGCGGCCACCACCTTGGGCGTTGCGATCGCCCGAGCGCCGGGGAAACGGTCGAGCAGAATGCTCAGACCGTAGAAGTGGTCGAAATGAGCGTGCGTTATATAGATGGTCTCCAGGTTGCGGTTGTGCAGAGCAATCCAAGCCGCGAGAACCTCGGCCTCAGCCACTGTCCCCATTGCGTCCACCAGCACCGCGTCGTACTCGCCGAAGATTAAAGTCGACGTGATCGGGTCAAAACCGAGCGCTTCGCCAAAGGGCCTTGGCCGCTCGCCGACCATAGTCTTTCCCGGGGCGGTAAAAACGTTCACGCTAAGCGTCGACGCGACAGGCGCGGTCACGCGCGTGTTCTCTTTCAGTCCATTTGTGCCCGCCATTATGTACCCCTTTCGATGTCAGAGCGAGTGCCTGTGCAAAGCAACTTTGGCAGAAAGCGCGACCACGAGTCTATTGGACGAAGGTATCGTTCATCAGTCTCTCTTCCCGCTTGGTGGCAGGAAGAAATCGGGCGAATCGCGGCGAAATTTGAACAACGAGCAAAGCGTTTTCTCCATTCGAATCGAAACGTATGTATAATCCCGCCCTACCAAAATAATCATTGCTTGGGCGAAGCAGGTTTGGGCGAACCAGTCCTGCTGAACCAACTGTGATTTTAGATCCGCAGTTGTAAAGGGAGCGCAAATGAACTATTCACGTCTCGGCATGGCGGCGCTTGGTGGCCTGGTTGCGTATTTTGCCTTAGGTTTCTTATTGGTTTTGCTGGTGCCAGCTCTAATCAATGAGGCCCACAAATACCCGGGCGTATTTCGACCCAAGGAAAAAATAATGGCTGTTATGCCAATTGGAATGGTCGCAACTTTCATCGCGATCCTGGTTGCCGCCATAATTTTCGCCATGATACATCCGGGCGGATCGGGCACTTCGGACGGCGCGCGGTTCGGCGTCCTTATTGGCATTTTTGTGGTTTGTGCATTCGTGCTGCACAACTACGTGAACCTGAACATCGGACTGAAACTCGCTTTGGGGCAGGCTGTGGCTTACTTCGTACAGTGGACGATCGTCGGAATAGTCATCGGCCTCATTTACAAACCCCTCGGCACACCTTAATCGCAAATAAATCTGTTGTTGTTTTGCGTCTGAAACCTTCATTGTGGTTTTTAGCGGTATAATCCCGCACATGCGACGAATACCGTGGAGCACAATTGCACTCGGATCGCTGTTGCTCATCGCGGCCCGCTCAACAGGAGGACAGGAAGTGAAATCTCCGCAACCTGAAAAATCGAAGCCGCCTGCCAAAGTGGAGCAGCGTGGGCGCATCATTGGAATCGGCGGTGTCTTCTTCAAATCCGCGGATCGTGACCAGACGCGCGAATGGTATTCGAAGCATCTGGGCCTGGCTGACAAAGGCCAGGGCGCGATGCTTCCATGGCGCGAACACGACGACCCGCAAAAGGAACACGTCACCGTTTGGACTGTCTTTTCCGCCTCCACTAAGTACTTCGATCCCAGCCCCGCACCGTTCATGATTAACTACATCGTGGACGATATGGACGCTTTGCTCGACCGCTTAAAACAGGAGGGAGTCAAAATTGATCCCAAACGAATGGATGAATCCTACGGTCGTTTTGCCTGGATCTATGACCTGGATGGGAACAAGATAGAACTCTGGCAGCCGCTGCCCTAAGCGCCTTCCGCTGCGCTCGCAGTGTGTGTCCGATTTCAAGTGCGTCGGCAAAGACAAGGTTCGTCAAGTCGCGCTGTTTCTTTATGAGTGACTGTTTCGCGGATCGTCTTTCGCGCTGAGATATTCCAGTCCAAGCGGTCCCATCGCGGTTATTTGCGTGACGTACTCGCCGGATTTCGCCCAATGGAAATGGTGCGTGTTGCCTGGGAGAATGATCACCGCGCCGGGCGGATAGGCTTCCAATTTACTCGCGTCGAATTCGTCACCCAGTCCGATATAAAAGACGCCCGAAATCACGGTATAGACTCGGTCCTCCGGATGCTTATGAGGCATCAGTTTCGCCCCGTGCGGCGCTTTGACCCTGATTGTATAAGGGCCGGCCTTTGAGGGCTGACCCACGACCACGGCCATGCGGACGGAAGGTGGGAACGCGGGGAACGGTTTCCAATCGACATCATCGGGCAATATAGTTTTGAAAACCTCCTGCCCGAGTTGGTGAGACCGGACATCGCCTTGCTGAGCGACCTCTACGGCGCTGGCTTTTTGAGACACAAAAACCTCCATCCTGCAGAAGATGTAAAACAAGAACCGCGTCGAGCGCTCGCCTAGCGCGCAATTTGGCCCAGGTAGTATCCGAGCCGGTTTTCGACGTCCCCCGGCTTGTGGAAGCCGCGCGCGATCAGCGCCTTGATCCCTTCCTGAGCTGCAGATCGCCCGAGCGAAGCGATGCACGCGTCCCATCCAGCACCGAGCTCGACGTCTGGCGGCAGGCTAGTGTTGACGAGGCGCTTGGTCTGGGCGATCGCCCATTTGTCGAACTTGGCGATCCGGGTCGCGAGCGCTTCAACGAAAGCATCCAGATCGGCGTCGGGCAGGGCGCGATTAATGTAGCCGTAGGCCTCGGCCTGCTCTGCTCTGATGTCTTCCGAGCTCAAGAGCACCTCGAGAGCGCGGTTTCGCCCGATGAGCCGCGGGAGCCGAGCCATGGGGCCGCCGCCGGCGACCATCCCCACACCCACCTCCCATTGCGAGATAATGGCCTTCTCGCGGCTGGCAAAGCTCATGTCGCAGGCCAGCGTGATCTCGCTGCCGTTGCCGGTCGCGCGCCCGCGGATGAGGGCGATGGAAGCAACTGGCAAACGGGTCAGACGCACAAGAAAATCAGGCCACGGCGGCAGGCCCGTAGAACCCTCCGGAAGTGACGTCAAGTCCTCAATTTTGGCCGTGAAATCGGAGTGATTCAGGAAGTAGCCTTCGACCGCGCTATCGAAGACCACGACCCTGACCTGCTCGTCGGCCTCGAGAGCGCTGATCACTTCCTGAAACTGCTCGACCATTTCCGGGCCCATGACATTGATCGGTGGGTTGTCGATCGTGACACGCCAATAGGCGGCCGACCGCCGGGTCACGCGGATCTGTGCGGGTTTCGAAGGAGCGTTCATTTCAGTGACCCTGGTAGATGCGTTCATCGTTGCCATCGGATTTCCCTCCGTATTCGAGCTGCTCCCATTGAGCCAGAATAAAGTGGGCCGCGCAATTGGACGATGGTATTGCCCATACTTTCTCATTGACTGGAGTGTCTTCGTGCCCGAGGCATGCGGCTTCCCCGCCCAGCTAGGCCTCAAAACCGGTCAAAGCGATGGAAGCTTCCTCTCGTGTTTGATACAAAGGTATCGTCGATACCATGGTCCAATTGCGTTACTCCCTCAAGTCTGGCCTAATTGCAATCGTTCAAGGTGCGCACTGATCGGGCTTTCAAAACTCTTTTACGAAGGAAAACACATCATGTCTGAACTTGTGAGGAAATCTGTGCCGCAAGAGCAAGAAGATCAACAAGAACAGAAGACAGAAACACGCACCGCCGTACGACGTATCGTCGGCTTTACCATCGCTGCGACAGCCGTCGCAGCGCTCACCATCCTCGTCGCGGCGGCGCTCTTCGCGCAAGGCAGAGACAAGGACAAAGATAAAGATAAAGATAAAAGGACAAGTACTCGCTGATATCGCCGGGAGGAATCGCGTTCTCTGACTTCAGAGGCTACGAGGACTGGTCGGTCGTCTCTTCCGCCCGGACCGAGGAAGTGCTGAAGGTGATCGTCGCCAATCCGGCCATGATCAAGGCTTACAAGTCCGGCGTTCCGGGCGACGGCCAGCGCTTCCCGGAAGGCTCGCGGATCGTGAAGCTCCAGTGGAAGCCAAAAAAGAGCACCGAAGCGCCTTTTGCGGTGGACGTGCCCGACGTTTTTGCGCAGGCTTTCGTCATGGAAAAGAACAGCAAGAGATTTCCGAAAACTGGCGGGTGGGGATACGCGGTGTTCAACTATGATGCCGTCTCGGACAAGTTCACGCCCGATCCCAAAAGCCTCTCAGACTGCGGACAAACATGCCATGTGGCCGTGAAGGCGAAGGACTACATCTTCCATCCGTACCAGAAACGTTGAACCGCGCGTGCGACCTCGGGTCCACTCAGGCACGCGCGGGACGCTCAATGCCATGAGCGGTTCTGGCTGCGGACAAGTTGCTTTGTTACCATGCAATACCCTGGCGTGGGCAAGTTAACAAAGGAACTACTTCGGGAATGCTTCCAGCGCCGCGCTGAGCCTCTCCAACCCACCGCGGACCATTTCCGTAGCTCCGCAAAAACCAATTCGGAAGTGCTGCGGCTGCTCGAAAAAGTCGCCGGGAACGACGCTGGTCTCGAACCGCTCGCGCAGCATCTCTACAAACTCGGGGGTCCGACCAGCCCTGAGACGCGGAAACACTGTCGTTCCGAAACGACTCGCCACGCATTCAAGTTCTGGGTGTCGAACCAAGAACTCGTTAACCAGCACACGATTCGTTTCCAGCAGGGCTCGCGCGCGCTCACGTATGCGATCCAGATTGTCGAGAGCAATCACCGAGAGAAGCTCGGCCGGATGCACCGGACTTCCGTAAGTAAAATCCACAATCTGCCACATGCGCTGCACCAGTTCGGGCTGCGCCAGAATCCAGCCGCACCGAATACCGCTCAGACCATAAGCCTTGGTCAAACTGCTCGTAACCACGAAGTTCGATCCCAGATGAAACGCAGAACGACCCGATTCTCCCGACGAAGATTCTCCCAACGCCGATTTCGGAATTAAGCTTTCGAGATATACCTCGTCCACCAGAACGCGCGCGCCTATTTTCGCGGCCATCTCGCCTACCTGGCGGATGGTATTGTCATCGGTAAAGGCACTGCTTGGGTTATGCAGGTTGCACAGAATCACGAGACGGGTTTGTGGAGTAAGTTTGCGCTCCAACTCTCCAATCCCAAGCTGGAAGCCTTTTTCCGCGCGGCGTTCGAATCGGCGAACGTTCGCTCCTATGTATTCGAGGATGGTTAGCAACGGGTCATACGTCGGCCGCTCCACTAGCACTTCGTCGCCGCGGTGGACGAGCGCAGTCAGAGCGATATAGTTCGCCATCGATGTTCCGAGCGTACTGACGACGCACTCTCTTGGCACGCCGGCTTTCGCGACCAGACGCTCCATCAATGGCTCATAGCCATAGGGACCGGTGCCGCCAATCTCGAGATCGTCGATGCTCACCGGCAAGTCGGCCAAGGGATAATCCAATACTCCACTGCTTGCGAGATTGAAACGCGCACTCGAATGCAGCTTGGCCCAAGCCAAATATTGTGATGCAGCATCGGATTGCGAACCACTCATTCTCTATCTCTCCTGAATCAAAAAGTCGGGTTCGATATTCGATATTCAATCTTCAATGATCGCGGCCGCTGACGGCCGAAGGCTGACGGCTGTTCTCCAAGCGGCGGCTCCACAACCAATACACAGGAACACCTGCAAGCAAAAGAGCAAAGCCGACCAGACTATTTTGCGGATAGCGGTAGACCGTATTCCCCACCACCCACCAGCATATCGCGACGAAAGCCACGGTACTCACCGGATGCCCCGGCATGCGATAGCCATCACTGGGCTTCATGTCGCCCTGCGCTGCGCGGCGGCGAAATACAAAAATCGTAGTCGCTGTTAGCCCGAAAAACAGAAAATCCATCGCGATAACGTAATTTAGAATTTGCTCGTACCTTCCCGAAAGCGCGATCACCATGGTCCACACGCTTTGCAGGATGATCGCCACGACAGGCACACGCGTGCGTGGATCGAGCCACGCCACGGCGCGGAAGAACAAGCCGTCGTCGGCCATTGCAAAGTAAACGCGGGGCGCCGTTAGGATCGACTGGCTTAAAAATCCCAGAGTCGATATGGCGATTGCCGCTGCCATGAACGTCGCGCCGCGTTGCCCCAATGCCAGGCGCATTACGGCCGTCGCCGGCGTATGGCTCGCAGCCAGCGCCTGTGGCCCGAGCGCGCGCACGCACACCCAGTTTACGGCGAGGTACAGCACTACCACCCCGAGCACTCCCAGCAGTAATCCTCGAGGCAGATTCTTCTTCGGCTCTTTGACTTCCGCGGCCAGGAAGTTTGCCGTTTGCCATCCGCCATAAGCAAAGAGCACGGGTACCATGGCACCGCCAAACGAGGTCAGCGACCACTCTCGCTCGGCCGCCGAGGTCGTGGTCACATGCTTCCCCGTCAACACCAATCCCACGACTACTAACGCGGCGATTGCCACGATCTTCATTACCATAAACGCGCTCTGTGTCCGTCCGCCCGTCTTCACGCCTAAGCAATTGATCAGTGTCAAAGAGGTGAGAGCCACAGCCGCAACGCTCCAATCCGGAGCGTGCATGCCGGTGAGTTCGAGAAAGTAGCGAGCAAAGGTGATCGACACGGCCGCCATTCCTCCGGTCTGGATCACCAGCAACAACACCCACCCATACAGGAACGCGACCGCCGGATGATAAGCCTCGCGAAGATAAGCATACTGACCGCCGACCTCTGGCAATGTGGCTGCCAGTTCAGCCCAAATGAAGGCGCCGCCGACCCCAATAATGCCGCCAAAAATCCAGGCTCCAAGAATCAGGGCTGGAGTATGCACCTGCTGCGCCACGACGTAGGGGTTTATAAAAATGCCGGAGCCGACAATACCTCCCATGACCAGCATGGTGGCGTCGAACAGGCCAAGTTTCCGCGCGAGTCCCGGTTTGGAAACTGGTTTGGAAACAGAAAGGCGCGCTTTGCTGGGAGTATCAGGCACGTTGACGGCTAAACGCGTAAGCCGGGATTTCAATCCGAATCAGAACCATTCCGACCTAGCCTTTTGCGGGTCGGCAGATTATACCGGAAGAAAATTAACTGAAAGGCGAAGCCTGCATATCGGATTTACCTGATTGGCCGCGAACCCGTAATGAGGATATCCACAAGTCTCCTCGCGCTTTGCTGCCAGTCAGGACCGGATGCCACGTGAGAGACGCCGATCAGTGCGCGGAGCAGATCGAATGCTTCGAGATCTTTGCGGATGTCGCCGTTCTTGATTGCTCGCTTCACCAACGAATCTATCGCTCCCTGTATCTGACTGCGTGAACCTTCATACAACTTCGAGGGCCCTCCGACGAGCGTATTCAAAGCGGGGGCGATGATCTGCTTGGTTGCGATGTAATCCACGAACAAGAGCATCCAGGCTCGCAAGGCTTTAACCGGAGACATGGCGTCTGAAAATTTTCGTTCTGCTGCGGCTAATTTCTCCACTTCAGTCCGATAGACCGCTTCGATCAGTGCGTCTCGCGTGGGAAAGTGGCGATATAGAGTTCCCGCTCCAACCCCTGCCTCTTTGGCGATCTCGTCGAGGCTCGCGTTCGCGCCGGACCGGGTAAACGCCTCCTTCCCTGCCTCCAGAATGCGCTCGCGGTTGCGCTGCGCGTCGGTGCGCGGTTTTCGGGAGACAATTTTCTTGTTTTTGGAGGGCATAAAAAAAGTTGCAACCGGAGACTATCTCCGGTTATCTTATCTACTGATTCGGAGACACTCTCCGTTTTAGCCGGAACGTGGTGCCCTGTCAATAGCGCTTCCGGGGCGCTCCCGGCTTCGTGAGGCAGAAAATATGACTCCACTGGCTCGTTTCAAACCATCAAAGAATTTCAATCATCCCTGCCCCGACCTCGCGACCATGGCGGAGCGCGAGTTATCGGCATTCTTCCAAGCGGTCGCGAGATCATTCGGGTCAGAACAGGCAGAGCTCTCGGCTCAAGACTGGTTGCGCGAGTTGATCAGCACCGATGCTCTACCCGCTTCTACTCGTGAATGGCGGTTGATCACCGCGAAGGCTTCGAGTCGACTCGCTGATCGAGTCCGCGCTTCGTCTTTATTAACCGAACCACAAATTGCTTAGGAGGCGGAGAATATGCGTATTTTCCTTACCGGTGCTACAGGCTTCATTGGAATGGCGGTCGTGCAAGAACTGATCGACGCTGGTCATCAAGTGCTCGGCCTTGCGCGCTCAGATGCGGGTGCCAAGTCGCTTAGCGCGTTGGGTGCCAACGTCAAAGTACATCGGGGAGACGTTGAAGATCAGGACAGCCTTCGCAGTGGAGCCGCTGCCTCGGATGGCGTGATCCACACCGCTTTCGTCCATGATTTCTCGCGATTCAACGAAGTCTGCGAGATCGACCGCCGCGCGATTGAGGCTCTTGGCGCCGCGCTCGCCGGTTCTGACCGCCCCTTGATCGTCACTTCCGGGACAGCGGTTGCCTTCACGCCGGGCCGTCCCACCACCGAAGAAGATGCTCCGAATTCGCCGATTCCCCGCGTAGCTTCGGAGCAGGCAGCAGATGCACTCGCCGCGAAGGGTGGGCGCGTTTCGATGATGCGCCTTCCGCAGGTCCACGACCCCGTCAAGCAAGGCCTCGTCACCTACATGATCGCTTTGGCCCGCGAGAAGCGCGTCTCGGCGTTTGTCGGCGACGGGCTCAACCGGTGGCCGGCAGTACACCGGCTCGATTGTGCCCGACTGTACCGTCTGGCGCTGGAGAAGGGCACCGAAAAAGCATCCGCCGGAGCCCGTTATAACGCGGTCGCAGAACAAGGCGTGCCGCTGCGGGAGATCGCCGAGGCCATCGGCCGAGGCTTGAAGGTGCCGGTCGTCTCCAAGTCTGCCGAGGAAGCAGGCGAGCACTTTGGCTGGCTCGCGGCGTTCGTAGGTCACGACATGCAGGCTTCGAGCGCGCTGACACAGCGATTACTGGGATGGAGGCCCACTGGTCCGGGACTCATTAGCGATCTGAACGCGATGAAATATTTCGAACACGCCGTGGCCTCGCGCGGTTAACGCGTAAGCGACATTAGAGCGATAGCGAACAGTGACTTGGAAGTATCGGCACAAGGAGATAGAAAATGACGAACACACTTGAAGCAACTACATTCGGAGCAACTTCGACCACAGATGACGTTTTGTCTGGCGTGAATCTGAAAGGCAAGCGGATTCTCGTTACCGGTGTATCCGCCGGACTCGGCATCGAAACGGCGCGATCCCTGGCAGCTCATGGCGCTCACGTTGTAGGCGCGGCGCGGGATTTGAACAAAGCCAAAACTGCAACCGAGCAGGCGCGAAAGGAAGCCGCGGCCAATGGCGAGGGCTTCGAACTGGTGGAACTCGATCTTGGCAGCCTGAAAAGCGTGCGTGCCTGCGCCGACCGTCTGCTGGCGAAGGGAGAACCGTTCGACGTGGTCATTGCCAACGCCGGAGTCATGGCCACACCTTTCGGCCACACCGCCGACGGCTTCGAAACACAGTTCGGGACGAATCACCTGGGGCACTTTGTCCTGGTCAACCGGATTGCCTCGCTCATTCGCACGGGCGGGCGCCTGATCAATCTTTCTTCTTTGGGTCACCGCTATTCGAATGTCGATCTCGATGATCCCAACTTTGCGAAAACTCCGTACGAGCCCTTCGTTGCCTATGGAAGATCCAAAACAGCAAACATCCTTTTCGCAGTTGCCTTCGACAAACGTCACCGCGATCGCGGCGTGCGGGCTGCCGCAGTGCATCCTGGAGTGATCCACACGGAACTGGCTCGCTACGTGGACGCCAGCGCGATCGAAAAGATCATCGAACAGAGAAATCAGCAACTCGCAGCGGAGGGCAAGCCGCCATTCCAGTGGAAGTCCATCCCGCAAGGAGCCGCAACTTCGGTGTGGGCCGGAGCAGTAGCTCCCGCCGAAGAAGTCGGTGGCCGATATTGCGAAGATTGCCACGTCGCCAAGCTCGTGCCAGCCAGCACGACCATCAGCACCATGAGCGAAGGAGTGCTGGGATATGCGCTCGATCCAAGCAACGCCGAGGCGCTATGGAAGAAGAGCGAAGAACTGGTCGGAGAGTCTTTTTAGTTCTCAACGCAAGCACGGAACAGCTCCTTTTGTGTCGAACGCTGCTGGGACGGACGAATGCGTCCGCCCCCACGCGTTTCAGTGGAAGAATGGAGTGGAGGAACGAAATGCTCAAACAAACTGATCCAGCCGGCAATTTCACGCTGCCCGGCACATCCATAACGGTCAACCGCATGGGTTACGGTGCCATGCAACTCGCCGGCCGGGAGGGCAAGAAGTTGGTATGGGGGCCTCCCCGCGACATCAACGCGGCAATCGCCGTTCTGCGCGAGGCCGTTGCGAGCGGCGTGAACCACATTGACACGTCCGATTTTTACGGTCCGCACGTCACGAACCAGATCATAAAAAAAGCGTTGCACCCGTACGCCGACGACCTGGTGATCGTCACCAAAGTGAGCGTTCGCCGCGGTGAGGACGGTTCCTGGATTCCGGCTTACTCGCGCGAAGAGCTGACCGCGGCGATTCACGACAACCTGCGCAATTTGGGACTGGATGTGCTTGATGTGGTCAACCTGCGCAGTATGTTTAGCATCCATGAACCCGCCGAGGGATCGATCGAAGCACCGCTCACAGTTCTAGCCGAACTGCAGCAAAAGGGATTGGTACGTCATATCGGATTGAGCAACGTCACGCCCACGCAGATCGCGGAGGCGCGGCGAATCGCTCCCATCGTCTGCGTACAGAACCTGTACAACCTCGCGCATCGAACCGATGATGCGCTCATCGCCGATCTTGCTCGTGACGGCATCGCCTACGTGCCATTCTTTCCACTCGGTGGGTTCACTCCACTCCAATCCGTTGGTTTGTCGGACGTCGCCGCGGGGCTGGATGCCACACCCATGCAGGTTGCGCTCGCTTGGCTTCTCCAGCGGTCGCCGAATATTCTGGTGATCCCGGGAACATCCTCCGTCAAGCATCTTCGCGAGAATCTCCAGGCCGCGACACTTCGGATTCCTCCTGACGTGCTCGCCGAGCTCGACACTGTTGGTTGAGAACCCTATTCAGGACAAGCAATCCCAGCCAAAAGAAGAAGTGACATGCTGGGCTTTCATGAGTAAACTTCTACCGACCGAAAGGCTGGGGCGTTGAACTAAGTAACGGGTCTTTCCGCTTGGGGCTCTCGTCGTACTTATTGGTTTAACATCGATTTAGAATTGCCCGTCGGCGTAGCTCTATCCATACCGGCCCCATCCGCAGGAGGCTTCTATGGGTATTGGCGTGAGCGAGCCTGTGATGGGATCTTCGAGGCCTTCGAAACCATCCCTGCGCGCCGAAATTCTGGCTGCCATTTTCCTGCTCCTGGTTTTTCTCACTACCAGCAAAGTAGCCCTGGCGCAAAGTCAGGGGACCTGGGTCGCCAAGGGTTCGATGCCGACCGCGCGCACAGGCAATGCCGTGGTTGCGGTGAACGCGAATATTTATTCGGTGGGCGGGAGGATCGCTCCGAGTTTCTGCGCTCCACTGGGGAACCTTGAAGCCTACGCTTCGGCGACCGATAGTTGGGGCGAATTGGCGCCCATGCCCACCGCGCGCTTCAATGCAGGCGCCGCGAATTTGAATGGGAAAGTGTTCGTCGTGGGCGGCCAGACGGCCTGCAACAATGCGGTGGCCACGCTGGAAGCCTTCGATCCGGTGGCGGGTACGTGGTCGACAAAGACTGCGATGCCTACAGCGCGGTGGGGACTTGGAGTCGGAGTTCTGAACGGAATCTTGTATGCAGTAGGTGGCGCGGATGCCAACAACAATGTTCTCAGTACCGTAGAAGCCTATAACCCAAACACAGACACTTGGATCCCAATCCCTTCGATGCCTACGCCGCGCGTAGGGATCGCAGTGGGAGTCGCGGCGGGCTCGCTTTATGCGGTGGGTGGAATAGACGGGACCGGAACGCCGCTTGCGGTGAACGAATCCTATTCTCCTGCCAACCAGTGGAGCACGGCTTCTCCCATGATCACGCCGCGTGGTTACTTCGAAATCGGCGTCCTGAACGGGATACTTTATGCCGCGGGCGGACTTAGCGGCAGCACCGCGCTCGCTACCCTTGAGGCCTACAACGCATCGACCGATACCTGGGCGGCTTCTACTTCGATGCTTGCGCCGCGGTATGGTTCCTCCGGAATGGGCGTTGCGACCGGCGCGATTTATGTGATTGGAGGAGTGAATTCGGTCAATACCGTGGTCGCCGAAAATGATGTGTTCAAGCCGCCGTATCTGCCGAAATTCGTCTACGCGTTAAGTGGTCCCGAAGCTATTGGCTCCTCGAACCAAGCGGTGTCCAGCATATGGGGTTATACGGTGGACGTGAACACGGGGTATCTCACGCCCATGCTCGGTTCGCCATTTCCGGCTGCGGCATCCGGCACTTATGCTCTTTACTCGTCGATCGCAGTCGATCCTCTGGGGCGTTATTTGTATTACCTGACGAGTACAGTGGCGGGGCCTAACAATACCGGCGAAGACGGGGTAGTTTCGGTATTCACGATCGATGTGACGACTGGAATTCTGAAACCTGTAAGTGGATCGCCGTTCAAGACCGGGGTCTCGGGAGCGACTTCTATCGTTGCAGACCCGACGGGCCAGTACCTCTATGTGGCTGCACCCTGCCAAACCCTTCTCGATTGCAGCACGAATCCACCCGACGTGGTTGCGATACTTTCGGTCGATCCCAAGAAAGGGAAACTGGAACCCATCGACGAATCGCCGATCAGCCTCGACCCCAACACGCGATCGAATGTCATCGCTGTCGATCCGGGTGGGAAGTTCCTATACACAGCGGGCGAGAATCCCAACACCCCCGGTGGTCCTGCCTTGATTTCGTCATATGCCGTCGATCCCACGTCAGGGGGGCTCTCTCTTGCGGGTTCTATGCCAACTTCGGATGGAATCCGCCCCAACTCCATCAGCGTGGACCCGAGCGGGCAGGTAGTCTATGTTTCGAGTCTGTGCATTTGGGGGATCGTAAATGGCTTTTTCGACTGCACCGCGCAAGCAGGGGACGAGGGTCCAGCAGCGACGGGAGCGGTCGACGCTTTTGTTGTGACACCGCAATCGGGTTTGTTGACGCCAGCCACTGGCACGCCGTTCGATACGGGTGCACTTGGGACGGCCTCAGTCACCGGAGATCCTAACGGACAGTTCGTCTATACGGCAAATAATCAAAACACTGCGGACTCCAACAGCGGATCGATCTCGCTGTTTTCGGTTGATCTGCGGACCGGCGTTCTGGATGCGGCCGATAGTTCCCCATTCTTTCTAGCGCAAGGACTGACCGGAGTAGGCCCAGTCAATACAAACTCGGTCACCACCGACCCTAGCGGACGCTTTGTGTACGTGTCCAGCAATGATTTTTCAGCCATCCCCGGCATCGTGGGCGAGGTTGACAACGGAAGCCTGTCCGTTCTGAATATCGACGTAGCACGGCAGATGCTTTTTCCGATCTTCGCAACCAGCGATGGGGCGGGCCTGGGATGGGCTTTTCCCACCGCAGCAGAACTCAACACAAGTCCAGTTGTCGCGGTGGGTGCTCTTTCCGACCCGAACGCGTCGCTGGTGTCCATCTCGGTACAGCCAACCTCCGCTTCGATCGGCACGCTGGCCTCGCAGCAGTTCACCGCCGTCGCGAAGTACAGTGACGGAAGCCTGCGATACGTGACGGCGTCGGCGACCTGGACCTCGTCCAATCCGATTGCCGCAATTATTGGGAACGGACTGGGCCAGCTCAACTCCAACTTTTACAACCAGGGAGGCAGTGTTTTTATTCAAGGCGGGGCCGGGGTAGCTACCGGTCTTGAGGGCGGCAGCACGCTGATCACCGCGACCTATGGCGGGATCTCCGGCTCGGCGAGTCTTACGTCCGTAGCGGCGCAGCTACAGTCGATTGCGCTGACTCCAGTAAGTCCCACGATCATCGCGGGCCAGTCGCAGCAATTCATCGCTACCGGAACCTACTCCGACGGCAGCACGCAGGTAGTGAGCGACCTCGCCACGTGGAGTTCCGGAACGACTTCAGTGGCGACCATCAACTCCTCCGGAAAAGCGAAGGGGATCAACGCAGGAACAACGAACATCACAGCCTCGATCGGCGGCGTGGTCGGCGAAACGACGCTCACGGTCACGCCCGCACAGCTCGTTTCGATCAATCTGACGCCCACGAGCCCGACGATCCCGAATCCGGGCAGCATTCCCTTCACCGCGGTCGGCACTTATACCAACGGCACGGTGGTGGATGTTACTTCGACCGTAACATGGACTTCCGCGACCACAACCGTAGCAACCATTACCGCGGCAGGACTAGCGAGCGCGGTAAGTCCAGGCACATCCGTCATTCAGGCGGCGCTGAGCGGCGTGACCGCGTCAACGACTCTTACGGTGACGGGTGCGCAACTCGTGTCTCTAGCCCTGAATCCGGCTAATGTCACTTTGTTGCTGAACGGAGTGCGCCAATTCGGCGCGATTGGGACTTTCAGCGATGCCAGCACGTTCGACCTGACGCAGACAGTCACGTGGAGTACCGGCGATCCAACTGTAGCCACGATTACTACCGGTGGGTCGGCGAAAGCCGTCGGAACGGGCAGCACAAAAGTAAGCGCAAGCCTGAATGGAATAACTGGTTCGGCAAATCTTACAGTTCAGGTTCTTGCACCGAAGTGTGTCTATGCAGTCAATAACGGCGACAGCACAATCTCTGCCTATACAGTCGATTCAATTACCGGATCTCTGACGCCGGTGCCGGGCTCGCCGTTTACCGCAGGAGTAGCCCAGCCCGTTTCAATCAGTCTTGATCCACAAGATCGTTTTGTTTATGTCATTGGCGCAGCTGTCCCTCCCTTCGTCTCAGTATTCACTGTGGACCCAGCGAGCGGCGCTTTGACGCCAGTGTCAGGATCGCCGTTCGCTACAGGAGGAACGATTGCGTCGGCGGTGGCATCGGATCCGCTGGGCCGATTCGTTTACGCAGTCAATCAGTCTTCCGGTGGTCAACAAGATGGATCGATTACCGTGTTTTCGCTGGACGCGACGACGGGAAACCTGACCCCCGTGGCGGGCTCTCCGTTCGATTCCGGTGGAAGACTCCCGTCTTCGGTGACTCCGGACCCGACCGGCCAATTTCTATACGTAACGAACAACGGTTCAGACGGCGTTTCCGTGTTTTCCGTGAATGCGACCACCGGAGCGCTAACGCCGCTGGCGGCCGTCGATTCCCAAGGGACCGGACCGCGCTCGGCGAGTTTGGATCCAGGCGATCGGTTTCTGTATGTGGATAATTTCAGCTCCAGCAATATTGGGGCCTTTGGGGTGGATCCGGCCACTGGAGTCCTAACGGCAATATTCGGTTCGCCGTTTGCTCTGGGAACATCAGGGGAAAACTCAGTGGCCGCCGACCCTGCCGGTCGCTTTGTCTATGCCGCAAGTTCGTGCCTCGATCCCACTTGCGAGGCCGACGGAGCGATTTCCGTCCTTTCAATGAATGGAGCGACGGGAGCGTTGACGCAGATCTCCGGCTCGCCATTCGATGCCGGAGGGGCAAACACATCCTCGGCAATTCCAGACCCTAGCGGCCGGTTCATTTACGCGGCCAATAACTGTATTACCAACGGTAACTGTGCCACTGGAAACGTTTCCGTGTTCTCCGTGGACGCGGGGAGCGGTGCGCTTACGCAGGTACCCGGAATCTCGTTTCCGGCTGGAGCATCCCCAATCGCTCTCGCCGCCTTTGCAACGATCGCCGATCCGCAAGCCACGCTGACTTCGGTTACGGTGCTGCCGGCGACCGCTTCGATCGCTGCAGATTTCACCACCCAGCAATTCACCGCTGTTGGAACTTATAGCGACGGCAGCACGCGATTCCTAACCGTTTCGGCGACCTGGTCTTCCTCTTCCGGGAGCATCGCGACGGTCGGCAACGGAGCGGGATCTGCCGGTTTCTCGACTGGAGTTGGACAAGGGACTGCCACCATCACAGCCACGTTTGCAGGCGTCTCCGGTTCAGCAACGCTCACCGTGACGCCGCCCGTGCTGCTCGGGATTGCGATTTCGCCGATGAATCCATCGGTAGCGCTGGGGCAGACTCAGCAATTCACCGCCACCGGAACTTACAGCGATGGAAGCACGCAGGACCTGACTAATGCGGTGTCGTGGTCCGCCGATTTTGGCACCACGATTACCAGCGGCGGACTGGCTACGGACCCGAATATCGGACCGACAAACATTTACGCGGCGTTCGGAAGTTTCCAGGTTTCCACCACACTGACAGTGACGCCGGCGGTGATTGCCTCGATTCAAGTAAAGCCCACGAATGGAACGATCGCGAATGCAACGAATGTCCAATTTGTGGCGTTGGCGATCTATACCGACGGCAGCGCGCAGAATGTGACTCCGAGCGTGACGTGGAGTTCCGCCACGACTTCGGTGGCGACGATTACGACAAGCGGATTGGCGACGGGCGTGGGACCGGGATCGTCGGTGATCCAGGCCGTTTTTGGCAGTTTTACGGGCTCAACTACGCTTACCGTGAGCTCGGCACAACTTACGTCGTTGGCTGTGACGCCTGTCAGCGTAACGTTGGCTGCAAATCGGGAGCGGCAGTTCATCGCAACCGGCACATTCAGTGACGGGACGACACAAGACCTGACGCAGGCGGTGACTTGGAGCACGGGAAATTCTGGCACGGCGACGATTAACTCTATCGGCCTGTCGATTGGAATCGCCGCTGGCAATACGAGCGTTAAAGCGATCTTCGGTGCAGTCACCGGGTCAGCGGTTCTTTCGGTGACCCGCGCTTTCGCGCCGAAGTTTTCGTATGCGCTGGACGCGGGCAATAACGCAATTTCCGCCTACACGGTTGACGCGGGCAGTGGAGCGCTCACGCAGGTCGGGGGATCGCCGATCCCCTCAACGCCATCGGGTCCGCTTGCGATTGGGATTGATCCTTTGGGCAGGTTTGTATTTGTGGCGGACCAATGCAATTTGAACGACTGCAACAGCGGATCGATCGTTGTGTTTTCAGCTGATGGCACAACGGGCGCTCTATCGCCGGTGTCAGGCGTTCCATTTGCTTCTGGGGGCGGTCAGCCTGGCTTTGTGAGCACAGACCCCAGCGGACGTTTCGTGTTTGTGGTTAATGCGTGCAATTTGTCCAATTGCAACACAGGATCAGTCGGAGCATTTGCCCTGGACGCTACAACGGGAACGTTGACGCCGGTTCCGGGCTCTCCATTTGCTTCGGGAGGGAGTGAGCCTACTTCGGCTAGCGTCGATCCAGGAGGAAAGTTTTTATTTGTCGGCAATCAGTGCGGGAGTGATTGCAACACCGGATCACTGGCCGTATATGCCATCGACGGGACGACGGGGAAGCTGACTCCGGCGCCAGGTTCGCCTTACTCCACAGGCGGCGGGTTGATTTCGGTAAGTGCGGAAGCGAGCGGACGCTTTCTGTATGCGCTCACGCAGTGCATTGGAAGCGATTGCAGCACGGGGTCGGTGTCAGTGTTTTCGCTGGACACTGGAACCGGAGCGTTGACTCCGATTGCGGGATCGCCTTTCTCCGCTGCGGTGCAAGCGCCCGAGATGATGAGCGCCGATCCCAATGGACGTTTTGTGTATACGGTTACGTCGTGTAATCCGAGCGATTGCAACAATGGAACGGTCGAAGTGTTTTCAGCAGACCAGACCACCGGGACACTCACACTGGTGGCGGGCTCACCGTTTTCGTCAGCGGGACGGTTCACAGCAACGGTTAGCCCCGATCCGGGCGGAAACTTTTTGTATGTGCCGAACCAGTGCAATCCGAGCGATTGCAGTAGCGGATCGCTGTCCGTGTTTTCGGTGAACGGCGCGACTGGAGCATTGACTGGCGTGGCAGGGTCTCCATTCGCAGCCGGAAGCTTGATCGCGGCGGCTGGTCTTGGTGTTACGTGGGACCCGAACGCTACGCTGCAGTCGATTTCTGTGCAGCCGAAGTCTGCGTCGGTCCAGATTGGGGCAACGCAGCAATTCGTTGCAACGGGAACTTACAGCGACGGCACTTCGCGCGGGTCGACAACTTCGGCAACCTGGTCGTCATCGGACTCCAGCAAGGCTACGGTCAGCAATAGTCCGGGAAGTTCTGGACAGACGACGGGCGTAGCGTTGGGGACGACAACAATTAAGGCCATGGTTGGAACGGCGAGTGACACAGCTTCGCTAACGGTGACGGCGACAATCAATCCAGCTCCGAATATCACCAGCGCGAACAATGTGACGTTCACGGCGGGCCAGGTGTCCACATTTACGGTGACAGCGACGGGAAATCCGATTCCGTCATTGAGCGAAGTTGGTGCGCTACCCGGCGGCGTGAATTTTGTCGATAACGGCGATGGCACGGGAACGCTGAGTGGAACGCCGGCCGGGAGTGGGACCTTTGCGATTGATTTCGTCGCGACCAACATCGTGAGCCAATTCGATCAGCCGTTTACGCTGACGGTGAACCCCGCGAGTGCACCCGGGATTTACTCTCCGGCAAACAATTCCGCGTTCAACGGCAATACCGCGACGTTCCAGTGGATTGCATTTCCGTCCGCAACTGCTTATTGGCTTGATGTTGGCAAGGAACAAGGCGGGAACGAATATTTCCAATCCAATAGCCTTGCTGCTACGGTACTTTCACAAACGGTCAATTCGCTGCCTTCCGACGGTAGCCCAGTTTGGGCACGCTGGTATTACTTGCTTAACGGAGGGTGGCAATTCGTTGACTACACCTACACGGCGTTTGGCGGAAGTCCAACTAAAGGAATGATTGTGACGCCTGTTCCGAACTCGACCCTGACCAGCGGCACAGTGACCTTCGCCTGGACAGCGGGCACCGGCGCGACTGCTTACTGGATCGATGCAGGCAACGTAGCTGGCGGCAACCAGTATCTACAATCCGGAAATTTAGGCAACGTGCTGACCGATACCGTCAGCGGACTGCCGACGAATGGCAGCACGGTCTATGTGACGCTGTATTCCATGGTGAACGGACAGTGGCTCAGCAACGCTTATCAGTACACCGCATTCAACGTAGTGGCGGCGGAAGGAGTGATCACGAGTCCGACTCCGGGCTTGCCCTTGAATAGCAGCAACGTCACCTTCACATGGACAACCGGTTCTGGAACGGCCTGGTGGCTGGATGTGGGGAGCACGGCGGGAGGCAGTCAGTATTCCCAATCGGGAAGCCTGAACGTCCAAACGGAAACTGTAAATGGATTGCCTGAGGATGGCAGCACTATTTATGTCACGCTCTATTCGCTGGTTGGTGGCGTGTGGTCGGGCAAGGCTTACATGTACACAGCATTGAGTGGAAGCAGTTGCAATGGCACGATCACGTCGCCTACTCCGGGCACAACTTTCCCGGCGAGCGGTAGTGGGCCCGGCGGCACGGGCGGACCCACGCAGGTGTTCACATGGACACCGAGCGTGAATCCGGGTTGCTCAACGGCGGTAACCGCTTATTGGCTGGATGCGGGTCAGGCGGGTAGTGAGAACGCCTACTTCCAATCCGGCAACTTGGGAACGGTAACGACGGGAACGGCTTACTTCTTGCCGACCGAGGCGAAGAATGGACCCGGCTGCACAATCGTGCCTCCCCAAACCTATTGTCAAGATCCACCAACCATTTACATGACACTCTGGGCGCTCGTAGGAGGAGTGTGGCAGGCCGCGCCTGCCGTCACTTACACATATGCTCCCGAATAAGAAATCAAATTGAGTCTTTGTGGATTGCCCACTTTTCAGTTCTTCGCGGAAAGTTACCGCGCGTCCCACAAGCAATTCTCTTAAATGGGGCCTTCAGGCTCCAAGGCCGTCTCGACGCCATCACGATTACCTCGGTGATTGGGCGCGCCAGAGCTTGCCCGTCCCGCCAATCGCTATAATGAATGCAGGTGTTTTGCGGCAGAAATGCCGCAACTGCGCTGAAGCGAAGGCGCTTCAAGGTCATCCAATAGACATGACGATAGCCCACCCACATCCTCTGGAGAAGATCCTCGACAGTCGAATTGCCATCATCGACGGAGCGATGGGTACGACCATCCGCACCTACGGCATGTCAGAAGCCGACATCCGCGGAGAACGCTTCAAGAACTCGACGAAGGGCCTGCTAAATAACGGTGATCTGTTCTCTCTGACTCAGCCGAAGATGATCGGCGACATCCATCGCCGGTTTCTGGAAGCTGGAGCAGACATTATCGAGACGAACACGTTCGGGGCAACAAGCATCACGCAGAGCGAATTCTTTGTGGATGATCCGCGGGAGAGCGGCGGACGAAAGGACCCTGCGTTCTATCAAAAAGTGATCGACGATCCCTTTCTCGGCGGTTTGGCTTGGGACATCAATGAGCAATCGGCGCGGCAGTGCCGCGAATGGGCCGACCGTGTCGGGACCGCAACTTCGCGTCAACGGTTCGTGGCGGGAGCAATAGGTCCACTGACCGTGTCACTTTCAAACTCGCCCGATGCCGACGATCCGGGCTTTCGTGTAGTCACGTTCGACCAGGTTAAGACAGCCTACGCGCAGCAGGTACGTGGCCTGATCGCCGGCGGTGTGGACCTGCTTCTAGTCGAGACAATCTTCGACTCGCTAAACGCGAAAGCTGCGCTTGTCGCCATTCGTGAGGTGTTCGACGCCGACGGTAAAGATTTTCCGGTAATGATCTCGGCAGCAGTAGGTCGTGGCGGCGAGACGATGATCTCGGCCCAAACGACCGAGGCGTTCTGGAACGCGGTAAGGCACGTGAATCCGTTGTCGGTGGGGCTCAACTGCTCTCTCGGTCCTGATCTTATGTATCCGTTCCTCGAAGAACTGTCGGAAAAGGCGGACGTGGCGATCTCGTGCTACCCGAATGCCGGCTTACCGAATCCACTGGCGGAAACCGGTTTCGATCTAGGCCCGGAAGACATGGCTCGGTATCTGGGCGAATTTGCCCACGGAGGACTGCTCAACATCGCCGGCGGCTGCTGCGGCAATACTCCCGAACACATTGCGGCAATCGCTAAAAAACTCGACGGCCAGCCTCCGCGAAAGCGGGGGACAAAACCTCTTGAGGAATCCTTCGCCCACCAGACCGGAATTGAGAGTCGAGCGTGAGCGAGTCAGACAGCGCGAGCGCTGCCGAGTCCACGAAAGTAAAACCACTCCGTCTCTCCGGCTCGCAGCCCTTCACCCAGCAGCCAGGTGTCTACATCATGATCGGCGAGCGGACCAATGTCGCCGGTTCGCCTAAATTCGCGAAACTCGTCAAGCAGGGTAAGTATGAGGAAGCGGTAAGCATCGCCCGTCAGCAAGTCGAGAATGGGGCGAATGTCCTCGACATCTGTATGGACGAGGGCATGATCGACGGGGTCGTGGCCATGACGCGCTATCTCCAGTTGTTAGGTAGCGAACCCGAAGTTGCCAAGGTGCCCTTCATGGTGGACTCCTCGAAATGGGAGGTCATCGAGGCGGGACTGAAGTGCCTTCAGGGCAAAGGCATCGTGAATTCGATTTCCCTGAAAGAAGGCGAGGAAAAGTTCCGGCAGAACGCCGCAAGAGTTCTGAAGTATGGCGCGGCGGTAGTAGTCATGGCCTTCGACGAAAAAGGCCAAGCCGCAACTTACGAAGAGAAGATCCGCATCTGCGAGCGCGCTTATCGAATATTAGTCGATGAGGTCGACTTTCCACCGGAAGACATTATTTTTGACCCGAATATCCTCACCGTCGCCACCGGCATGGAGGAGCACAACAACTACGCGGTGGATTACATCCGCGCCACGCGCTGGATCAAGGCGAACCTTCCGCACGCGAAGGTCAGCGGCGGCGTCTCAAACATATCGTTCAGCTTTCGTGGCAATAACAAGGTTCGCGAGGCCATGCACTCCGCGTTTCTTTATCACGCTATCGCGGCCGGCATGGATATGGGCATCGTGAATGCCGGCATGCTCGAGGTGTACGAGGAGATCGAGCCTGAACTGAAGGTGCTCGTCGAGGACGTGCTGCTGAACCGCCGTCCCGACGCGACCGAACGTTTGGTAGAGCACGGCGAATCGCTCAAGAACGAAGGCGCGGTTGTCAGCGAAAAGAAAGCCGAAGAATGGCGTCACGGCACGGTCGAAGAGCGTCTTTCCCACGCACTCGTCAAAGGGATAGACACTTACATCGAGATTGATGCCGAGGAAGCCCGCCTCAAATTGGGTCGTCCCCTGTTAGTGATTGAAGGTCCCCTGATGGCCGGTATGAGTGTGGTCGGCGATCTGTTTGGAGCGGGCAAGATGTTTTTGCCCCAGGTGGTGAAATCTGCTCGAGTGATGAAGAAGGCCGTCGCGCATCTCACCCCGTTCATGGAGGCCGAGAAAGTTGCCATGGCTGCGGCTGGCGAGGTCGTCAAGGCGCAAGGGAAAATCCTGCTGGCAACAGTGAAGGGCGATGTTCACGACATTGGCAAGAATATCGTCGGCGTCGTCCTTGCCTGCAACAACTACGAAGTGATCGACATGGGCGTAATGGTCTCCTGCGAGAAGATACTCGAACGCGCCAAGACAGAGAACGTGGACTTGATCGGACTGAGCGGCCTGATCACGCCGTCACTCGACGAAATGGTACATGTGGCCCGTGAGATGGAGCGTCAGGGCTTCAAATTGCCGCTGCTCATCGGCGGCGCGACCACAAGCCGCAGGCACACGGCCGTCAAGATCGCGCCGCACTACAGCGAGCCAGTGGTTCACATTCTGGACGCCAGCCGGGCGGTGCCCGTAACCACCAGTCTGTTGAGCGACGAGGGAAAGACGGCGTTCGTGGTACAGCATCGCGCTGACTATGAGGCGCTCCGCAAAGCCCACGCCGCGCCGAGGCTAAGCGTGGTGCCTCTTGAGAGCGCGCGCGCTCGGCGAACTCCGATCGAATGGCGTGCCGAAGATATACCTGTACCGGCGTTCACCGGTGTTCGCGCGCTGGACGATTTTCCTCTGGCGACGCTGCGTGAATTCATCGACTGGACACCGTTCTTCCACACCTGGGGGTTGAAGGGCGTTTATCCCCGCATTCTTGAGGACGATGGACAAGGGGCGCAAGCGCGCCAGATCTTCGCCGAGGGCAACGCTCTGCTGGATGTGATCATTGAGAAGAACCTGATCACGGCGCGCGGTGTATATGGCTTCTTTCCCGCCAGCGCCGTGGGCGACGATGTCGACCTGTATGCGGACGACAAATGCGAGAAGGTGCTGCAGCGATTCCACTTCCTTCGCCAGCAATCAAACAAGGAAGGCAGCGAGCCCTGCCGATCTCTCTCCGACTTCATTGCGCCAAAGGAAACTGAGTTGCGTGATCATATCGGCGCGTTCGCGGTGACCAGCGGGATCGGTTTGAAGGAACTGTGTGACCGCTTCAGGGCCGAGAATGACGACTACAATGCAATCATGGCGGAGGCCCTTGCCGATCGACTGGCTGAGGCGTTCGCCGAATGCCTGCATAAGCGAGTCCGAGACGAATGGGGTTACGGTCGTGAAGAAGGTCTGAGTAACGCGGATCTCATTCAAGAAAAATATCGAGGCATCAGGCCCGCCGCGGGATATCCGGCATGCCCGGATCACACGGAGAAAGGTCCGCTCTGGCGTTTGCTCGATGTACAAGCGAATACCGGAATGCTGATTACCGAATCATTTGCGATGTGGCCTGGATCGAGCGTCAGCGGGCTTTACTTCGCTCATCCGGAGTCGCGGTATTTCAGCCTCGGCAAAATCGACCGTGATCAAGTTGCCGATTACAGCATCCGCAAGGGAATGAGTGTGGCCGAAGTCGAGCGATGGCTTGGGCAAAACTTGAACTACGACCCTGCAGAATAGCGTCTGTATCCCCGCCTCGGGCGCTATTCGAACCCGTCACGATCTCGCCGCCTGTAGCACAACTAACGGTTTTTCATTCGGCTCACACCTTGCAAACTGTTTAGCTTCAACACCTTGAAACTGATACTTATACTATGTACCTTGCATCCCCATCGATGTGGGTGAATCTTATGTCGTCACGAAAATTATTGAGCTGCTCCCTTTTAGTCTTCGTCTTCAGCGCCATTGCAGTCGCCTCCCAAGAGCCCGCACACGATCGAAAACAACCGAAGATCGGTCTAGTGCTTGAGGGAGGTGGCGCGCTTGGTCTGGCACATATCGGTGTGCTCCAGTGGCTGGAAGAACATCACATCCCAATCAGCTACGTGGCCGGAACCAGCATGGGCGGACTGGTTGGCGGCATCTACGCCACCGGAGATTCTCCCGCCGAAATCCGCGAACTGACCGAGCAGATTGATTGGAATGACGTTATAAGAGGACAAATCACATTCCACGATCTCTCTTACCGCCGCAAGGAGGACGCCGTCGAATATCCCAACTCCCTCGAATTCGGTTTAAAGAAGGGCGTCCGGTTCCCAGAGGGCTTCAATTCCGGGTTTCAGGTGGGCTTGTTTTTGGACCGCATCGCTCTTCCCTATTCGGAAATGCAGAGCTTCGACGATCTGCCCACTCCATTTGCTTGTGTCGCTACGGATCTCGTTTCCGCCAAGCGGCACGTCTTTCGCGATGGCTCCCTGGCGCAAGCACTGCGCTCAACCATGTCGCTCCCCGGCATCTTTAGTCCCATTAGAACCAGTAACGCCATCTACGTCGACGGTGGACTTCTCGACAATCTTCCGGTCGATGTCGCCAAAGATATGGGAGCCGATCTGGTCATTGCCATCCAGTTGCAAAATCGCGACTTGAAACCCACAGAATCGCTCTCCTCCGTCGGCGTGCTGGCACAGTCTATTTCCGTGATGGTTGCCGCCAACGAACTGCGGAGCATGCAGAATGCAGACATTCTTATTTCCGTGCCGCTCACCGATTACACGGCCATGGACTACTTGAAAGAAAACGCACTCATTCAGAAGGGATATCAGGCAGCCGCGAGCAAGGCGACGGTACTCTCCGCCTTCAGCGTCGACGATGCCGCCTGGCGCGAATACATGCAACAGCGACAGTCGCGCCGCAGAGAAGCACCCAGCCCTGCATTCGTAGAGGTGGTCGCTGCTGGCGTCGATCCGAAGATTACAAAGAAAATGGAACATGGACTTTCCTCCGACCTGGGAAAGCCTGTGGACTCGGCCACTATCGATCGTCAACTCACCTTCTTAGCAGGGGACGGGCGATTTTCTCGTCTCGGATATCAAATGATCGAGAAAGATAATCAACAGGGTCTTCTCGTCACGGCCGACCCGAAATCGTATGCTCCACCAGTTGTGCTGCCTCTGATTTTCATCGACGGCGGCCAGTACAACAACGTGCAATTGAGTTTGGGAGCCCGCATCACATTTTTCGATCTGGGCAGTTTTGGATCCGAATGGCGAAACGACGTGAGTCTCGGGTCGCAATACTTACTGCGCTCGGAGTTCTATCGTCCATTCGGAGAGAACCTGCACTGGTTTGTAGCGCCGCAAGCTTTTGCGAGCGACAGCAACGCTTATTACTACCAGGGAAACACATTGATTTCCAATTACCGGAATCGCCTGTTAGGCGGCGTGTTCGACGTCGGATATAGGTTTAATCGCACGAGTGAGTTGCGCGTCGGCTACACCGTCGGCGAACAGAAATACACTCCCATTGTCGGAACCCCAACGGTGGGCTCGGTTCAAGGCAGAGTTGGAATCACATCATTTCAATTCAATCACCTCGGCCGCGACAACGCTACCGTCCCGAGAAGCGGTTTGGACGTCTACTTCAGAAGCCAATGGGATGACGCTAACCCCGGAGCACGCTCCGGCTTTCAAGCCACCGAACTACAGACGACACTCTTCAAGCCCGTAAGCAAGCCCGCTTCCGTATTTTTCGGAGCGAACGGCGGCACAACCTTCAGCTATCACCAGACCGGAATCCCGCCCTTTTCACTGGGAGGAAATCAAAACCTGGTCGCGTATGGTGTTAACGAATTATTGACCAACCAGTACTTCCTGTTTAAAGCCGGCTACATTCGGCAACTCATGACCTTGCCCCCAATTCTCGGCGGAAAACTTTATTTTGTTGGCGCCTATGAAGCGGGAAAGGTTTATGACATACCCAATGTCTCATCTTTGCCGACGGATGGTTACGCCGGCGTCATTGTGAATACCATTTTTGGGCCGGTGCTGCTGGGTGGCGCCTACGGTGCAACCGGACATCAAAAGTTCTTCTTCCGATTGGGGCGCGTCTTCTGAAAAAGCGCGCGCTGAAAATAACCGAGAGTCCCGGATGAAACGGAACGGGGAGGGGGATCACTCCTGGGGAAGGTTACTCTCCGCAGGTCTCTGTTTGGAGCCGTCTTTTGGATCGCTTGCCGCCGGCGCGGAGGTCATTGCGCTCTCCGGGTTCAGAAGATGCTCGTGGCTTGGGCCTAACCCGAGTTTAATCAGCGCCCGAGAATCCGGGGTCGTCTTTGCCTGCCAACCCTGATCCGCCTGGTAGTGCTGCATCGCGGCCTGCGTGGCACCATCCCACGTTCCCGAGGGCTCACCCTGCATGTAGTGCTCGCGGATCAGAGCCATCTGAATTTCACGAGTGCGATCGGTATCGATCACCTGCTGGCCATGCTTCTTCGAGACTTTCTTGGCATTCTTTCCGTGGGAACTCTTAGCGTGCGAACTCTTAGCCTTCTGCGTCGTAGTGTGCTTGCTAGTTCCGTGCTTGGATGGGGGATGACTCTTTACGTTCGTAGACGACGGCTTCGGTTTCTTGGGTGGAGGCGCTGCGTCAGTCTGTGCCATCGCCAATCCACACACAGCTAGCGAGAGCAGAGAACAAAGCCCCACCCTGCCAGAACGGCGAATTTGATTGGCCCGGTGCATCATTTATACGAAGTCGTCCTTTTCGCGACGACCCTATTCCGCAAAGCTTGCCAAAAAACCGGCGAGATTGGCTTACTTAATCGTCCCCGAAACGGGGACGGCGTGCCAGTCTCGCCGGAGTTCTTCTTTGGTTACGGAAGTGTACCTGCCAGGAAAATCGTTCCATCCTGAGCCCTTGAGCCTCGTGGACGCACCAGAAACACAACATCCTGGCCACTTTTCAGCGAGGATTCGATCTTCGTAAAGTCGTCAGGGCTGTTGACGGGTTGCTTGTTCACCTCGAGGATCACGTCGCCGCGATTCAGACCAAGGTCTTCGGCAAATGACCCCTGCTTCACGTCCTGCACGACAACTCCCTTGCCCGCGGTAATACCGAGCCGATCCGCGAGGTCACCCGTGATGCTCCGCACCGTGATGCCAAACTTACTGGCTTTGGGTGCTTCTTCATTCTGGTTCTCATCCTCTTCGCCCAGTCGGGATGCAAAGAGCTTCGAACGATCGGCGATGCTTACCGTCGCTTCTTCCTTTTTACCGTTTCGCACAAATGCCAGCTTCGCCTTCGACCCCGGCTTGCGGGAAGCGATGTCAGCCACCAGGTCATCGCCGCTCTTTACGTCTTTCCCATCCACCGAGGTGATGGTGTCGCCGATCTTTAAACCTGCTTGGTCAGCTGGGCTGCCCGAGACGACATTCGACACAGTTACACCCGATCCATAAATGTGCGCAATAGCCGGGTTCGGCTGGCCGGAGAACTCGATCCCTATCGACCCGCGCGCCACCCGATGCTCTGGTCCGACCAATTGGTTATAGACCGTCGTCACAGTATTCGAGGGCATGGCAAATCCCACACCAGCATAGGAACTTGTCTCAGTAAGAATGGCAGTATTGATGCCGATGACTTCCCCGGCCATATTCACCAGCGGTCCGCCTGAATTGCCTGGGTTGATGGCAGCATCCGTCTGAATGAATGACTGGAACTGCCGATTAGGGACGATATTGCGTCCCTTAGCCGACACGATACCTGCGGTCACTGTTTCCTGAAGCCCAAAAGGACTGCCGATCGCCAGAACCCAGTCGCCGACTTCCATCCCATCGGAGTTACCAAGTTTCGCGGCAGGTAGAGGACGATCAAGATCAATCTTGATCACCGCCAGGTCGGTCTCCTGATCCATGCCGATCAACTTAGCATCATGACCAGGAGAAGCTGGGTTTTCGTCTTGCAACTTAACGCGAATGCGATCGGCCTTTTCCACCACGTGCCGATTGGTCACAATGTAGCCCTTGGAATCTACAATCACGCCAGACCCAAGCGAACGCTGGCGGATGGTGCCTGCGTCTCCTCCGCCTTGACCACCCTGGCCACCGAAGAACTTGTCAAAAAAGTCCTGGAACGGAGAGTCATCATCGCCACCCTGATCCTGATCGGGATCGGGACGCACCGAGCGCTGTCTGCGATGGGGATTCTTCACCGTTGACTCGGTGTTGATGTTCACCACACTCGGCTCAAGCTGCTTCGAAATCTGCGAGAAGGCATTCGATAGCTGTTGCGGCGCCGGAATGGTCAGAGGAGTAGCATCCGAAGACTTCTGCCCCTCCTTACCTTTTACTCCATAGGAAATGACAGAGCCGATAAGAATTCCAACGGTGAGCGTCGCCAGAATCGTGAAAGTATAGGCCCAACGGTTAGCCTTGAGGCGCACCCAAAAGGCGCTTTCGCGCGAATCCATTTCTTTCCTCCTGAAACTGTCCAACTTCTTATTATACCTTTGGCGGTGATCCTGATCGGACCTATGGCAGTCAAATCATTAGACGCACGAAACCAGGTCGGCGTTAACTGGACGTTATAGTTTCACGGTAATTAAGGCCAGGAACAACCCCGTATATCCCGCAATGAACACCAAAACCAGCAGCGCCCCAAAATTCAGAACGTTGAACAGGCCCCAAGGTCTCTGCACCGCGCCGATCGCCAGTTTCCACAGTCCGCAAGCGCCCGCCATTGCGCACATCGGCAAAATGAACATTCCAATCGCACGCCCATGAATCACACGGGGAAACAGGACGAGGAACGTCAGGGTAGGAAGAAAAACCAAAGCTGGAACGATGGCGAGGGGCGCGCCAATCATAAACGCGCGTTCCCGCTCTTTGAGCGTCATGGCATCATTTAATCACGAAGCCTAAAAACAGATGATTCAATGACTCAATGATTAAATGATTCAGTGCTGTACACAGTTTTACCACCGACCACTGTGAGGAGGACCTTCGTCTCTATAAGTTTCGGCGGCATCGTAGCCGTGATGTCGCGATCCAGGATGATAAAGTCGGCGAGCATTCCCGGTGCCAACTTCCCTTTCTGTTTTTCGGCAAATTCGGCGAATGCCGCGCCCGCCGTATAAGCAGCGATCGCCTGCTCGATAGTCAGCTTCTGCGCAGGATAATAGCTCTTCGTTCCAGCTTCATTGGTGCGCGTGATCGCAGCAAAAAACCCTCGAAATGGTGTCACCGGTTCAACCGGATAATCTGTGCCGAACGCCAGCACCACTCCATGTCTAAGGAAGTCTGCCCAGGCGTAGGAAGACTGCGCTCGCTTGGGCCCCAGACGCGACTCCGCCCAGTTCATGTCCGTAACCACGTGGCTAGGTTGCATGGACGCGATCACCTTCAACTCCTTGAAACGCAAGATCTGCTGCGGAGTGGTGACTTGTGCGTGTTCAATGCGTAACCGGTAATCATTCGTATTGCCGCCGTCCGCCGCTTTTACATTGCCCGCTTTGGCCGCCTTCTCAGCCTCGGCAAATGCATCCAGAGCCATTTGCACACCTTTGTCGCCGATGGCATGGAAACCGATCTGGTACCCGGCCAGCACCCGCTCCTTGGTCATCGCATTGAGCTTGATCGCGTCGTATTGCGGCAAACCACTGTTCTTTGGATCGTCACTGTAAGGCTCCAGCAACGCGGCGGTCTTCGAGCCGAGCGATCCATCCATGAAGCCCTTCAGCATCCCCGTGTGGAGCATGTTGTCCGATGCCGGATGCGAACTGCGTTTGCGATTCAGATCTTCAATCGAGCTGTCGAACGGGAGCCATTCTGAAATCCTCGCCGTCAGTTTTCCCTCGCGCTCGAGTTCTTCATAAACCTGGAAATCTTCCCACTGCGAATTGTCCTGCGCGGAGGTGACGCCATGACTCGCCAAATCAGCCAGTGCGAGTTCGATCGCTTCCCGCCGCTTCTGGTGCGTCGGTTTGGGAATCACCGCCTCGACCGCGCCTTGTGCCGTCTCCCGCAAAATGCCGGTAGGCGTGCCCGCTTCATCCCGATCGATCTTGCCACCCTCCGGATCGCGAGCGGCGACAGTAACACTGGCCAGTCGCAAGGCTCGCGTGTTCGCCACCGCGATATGTCCATCGACCCGCGTCAAGAAAATCGGGTGATTGCTGCTTACCTGGTCCATATCCCAGCGCGACGGCAGCGTCGGGACTGGCCAGAGAGTCTCATCCCAGCCCCCCCCCACAATCCACTCATCGGGAATAGAAGATTTTTCGACCCGGGCCAGGATCCGTTCGCGGAATTCGTCAATCGTCTTGACCCCGACCATGTCCACGTTCATCTTTTCAAAGCCTGCACTGGCCAGGTGCATGTGGGCGTCATTGAAACCGGGCATAACGAAGTGACCGTTCAGATCGATGACTTTCGTCTCGGGTCCCTTACACTTCATGACCTCGTCGCGCGTTCCCACCGCGAGAATCTGGTCCTTAACGATTGCCAGTGCCTCGGCGCGCTTGCCCGCGCCCATCGAAGATCCCGGATCGACTACCCCGGTGTAGATGTTGCCATGGATAAAAATCAGATCCGCTTTCGGCTTTTGGACGCTTTGTGCCGACACCCCCGAAACGACTGCCAAAAGCAGAATCGGTGCAATCCCCTTCATCATTCGCCTACTCCTGAAAGTGTCAGCATTGTAAGCAGAATGCGCCTTAATCCAAGCTCCCGTCCATTGCAGTCGAACCATTCTTGCAACGTATGCGCGCCACCACCCGAACCGCCACCGCCGATCGCGATGGCTTCGCGGCCCATAGAAAGTGGGATGTTGGCGTCCGTAGACGCCCGCTGCACTTGCGCCGTGTTGCCCAACTGAGCATCGACGGCGCGAATCACTTTCAGAAGCCGGGCATCGGGCGCCAGTTCGCCTGCTGGCCGATTCCCGATTTCGACCACTTCACTCTGCGAGGTTTGGCTCTGAACCAGAGGCTTTCGTGGTCCGTGCTGAGCGGCAACATGATTTTCCGCGCTGACGGCCTGCTCCAGCGCCAGGCGCAAGGCTTGTTCCAACCGATCAATTTCCGCCATCGATGTGGAGCGGATATCAACCCGCATGCTGGCGGATTCTGGAATCGAATTCACGGAAGTGCCTCCGCGAATCACGCCCACATTGAAGGTTGTTTTCGGCGATGCCGGAACCTGCGTTCGACTGAAAATCTCAATCGTGCGGGAAAGCGCAATAATCGGATTCGGCGTTCCAAAATCACTCCAGGAGTGCCCGCCGGGACCGCGAATGATCACCTCAAAGCGACGGCTACCCAGCGCCTCGGCCACGACGGTGTCCGCTCCGGCGCCATCGACAACCACGTTGTAGGCGATCGCGTCTCGCCATCGCGGCGTCGCAAAAACATGCCGCATGCCGCGCAGATCCCCTTCGCCCTCTTCGCCGACATTTCCGATAAACACAAAGGGCAGCGCATGCGATATCCGCGAACTACTCAGCACACTCGCGACTGCGAGCATCGCCGCTATCCCCGCGCCATTATCGGCAACTCCCGGACCATACAATCGGCTGCCCTGCTGCCGGATGTTCAACGGCGTCGCCGCCGGAAACACTGTATCAATGTGGGCGCTGAGCGCCACAAAACGACTGCCGTATCCTGGACGAACACCAAACACGTTGCCCACTTCATCCAAGTGGACATCGGTGAGCCCAAGCTCGCGAAAGCGATCGGCCAGCCACGCGCCCCGTGTAGATTCGCCAAATGGAGGCGCGGCCACGCGTGTCGCTTCCATCTGCCAGAGTGCAAATTGGGATTCTTGCGACCGGAAGCGATCGAAAGCAGCGCGCACGGCAGGCGAACTGGCGAGACGCGCGACTTCCTCCTGCACCGGAGGATACAAATCAGAGGCGGACACGGGCGGAATTCACTCCATCCTTCGCGCCTATCTTATAACGGAAGGATGGACGAACGAATATCGGCGGTAGACTGACGAGCGTCTCATCCGTCAATCTGCGGCCGCCGGGCGGGAACCCGGCTCTCCTTCGCATGATCTCAGCCGTGAATTCGCCTGGCCACGTTCGCCCCCGCCACGAAATTCAGCGTTGGATTAGCGAAATTCGGCAGGTTCGGGAAGATTGACGGCAGGTCTGCCGTTTGCACGCCAAACCACTGCGCCAGCGTTGCGCCGTATTGATCGAGCGAAGTGGTGGGGATCCAGCGTCCCTGATTAGTAGCGTCGTCTGGACCGCCCAGCGCCTGCGTAGGAAACGTTCCGTAGAAATCCCCTCCCGCGATCGCTCCACCCATGATCAGGTGATGGCTGCCCCAGGCGTGATCGGTGCCAGAGGTGCTGTCGGGCTGGAATGTCCGTCCAAATTCCGACAGCGTGAACGTGGTCACTTGTGGCCCGACTGCGAGCTCCAGCATGGCCTGATTAAAGGCGTTCATCGACTGGCTTAGATCCTGATAGAGGCCGTTGTGCGCGGCCAATTGAGCGCTGTGGGTGTCGAAGCCTCCGGAGGAAACGAAAAAGATCTGACGGGGCAGTCCAAGCGCCGCTCGCACCTGGATGATCTGCGCCACTTGCTGCAACTGCCCGCCCAGCGAGCTTTGGGGAAACTGCGTCTGCAACTTGCTTCCCTGAGCCAGCGCTGCCGCCAGAGTCTTGCCGTCCTGAATAGCATTGGATGTGGTTGTACTTGCAGCTTGAATGAGTGAGAGTCCTGTATCGAATGTAAGCAGACTCTGCAGCGCAGCCATTCGAGCGTTGTCCTCATCGGAACCGTAGAAACCAGATAGCGGCTGCGTAGGATTCCCGCTCGACTCGATGGCCCTCACCACCAGCCCTTCGGCGAATACATTGCTGCCGGCGAGTGAAATCATCACCGGAAAATTTCCGCCGTAGATCGACTGCATCTTGTCAGCCAACCTTCCGCCCCAGCCGACGTCCGCGAACGTGTTAAGGGTTGCCGTCTGCATCTGTTGTTGCTGATCGGCATGCGAATAGAGATTCTGAGGAACAGCAGCCTGCCCTTGCAGATACTGATCTCGAGTCGTTGGCTGAACGAGCGTGCCCGCATTGGCCAGGAGCGCCAACTGGCCTTGGTTAAATAAAGATTGCACTTCCACGAGCTTCGGATGAAAACCATAAGACTCAGAAAGGCTTTTCGGCGCAACCGGAAGCAACTGGCCCTGTGGAAGCGCGAGGCCAGCGCGGATGGTCGCGTAGTTAGCATAATCACTGCTGCCGAGCGGCACGATCAGATTGTTCGCGTCGTTGCCGCCGAAAAGAAAGATGCATACTAACGCCTTGTAGTCCTGAGACGTCTGCGCCAGAGCGTTGACCAGCCCAAGCCGGCTGAAGCTTGCTGCAGCCACTCCCGCCGCTGCCGTGCAGCAAGTCGTTTTCATGAAACCACGCCGTGAAATACGGGGCATAAGTCCTCCGAGTAAAGCTTCAAAATGAAATCAGTGTTCGATCTGAAATTGGGACGAACTGGCCGTCAGATATAGCGCCGCCATGGCGCGCCGCGTGGGATTAGTAATCGTGGTCAGCGTAGAGGATAGGGTGCTCCGCATCCCGTCTGACATCTGCCCATGCAGCATGTTCTGCGATACCATGTCGAGCAGCTTATTCACGTCGCCGGCTGCGCCAACATAAGCCGAAATGTCAGTTTTCGTATTGCTGCTGATGCCGCCGTACACCAGATCGTTCACAAAATTGATACGCGAAATGTCCGTGCTCGAATTCAGTATCTTGAATTCCGGACCCAACAGCTGCGTGCCCGAAATCTGATAATTCGGCGGGTAGAAATTGAACACGGAACTCGACATAAAGGGCTGCTGTCCCATGTTCGCGGCGTAGTAATTGAGATTGACTCCGTCAGTAGTCGCGTTGAACGCTCGCATCGTGGCCGCAATGTGAAGCACCGGTTCGCGGAGGTGTCCATCGCCGGGCTGCACCTGCGTGGGATCGTCTCCGCGCCGTGCCTCGGGATCAAGCAGAATCGCACTGACCACCGCTTTCAAGTCGCCGCGCACGCCACTGCCGTTGTCGTTGAAAACCTGCGTCATGCGGCTCACATAGTCGAGGCTGGGATTGCTGGTCACGAGCTTCTGGATAAGCTGTTCCGAAATAAATGGCCCCACATTCGGATGGTTGAACACATTCTGCAAGGCCGCAGTGAGGTCATCCTGAATGCTCCCACCGGCCGGTACCGTCACTCCGTTGAGCAGAAGTTTTGACGACTTGTTGTGATGGGAGTCGTAGGGAAGCATGGGCCCGCTGAAGTAAGGGCCGTCGTAGAACTGCGCAGTATTTCCTGGCGATGGAGGATAGGACCAACCAGTATAGATACGAGCGAATCCATCAATCGAGTCCTGCGTATAAGTGGGGATCTGGTTGCCGGAGCCGTCAAGCTGCGGCGTTCCATCGGAATTTAGTTGCACCGTGCCAATCGAGAAAAGCTGCAGCGATTCTCGCGCGTAGTTTTCATTCGGATTGCAACCGTTGCAGCCATCGTTGTTTCCCATGTCAAGATAGTTGCCCATACCGGGACTCAAAGTGACATCCTGCAGCAGAGTGGAGTAGTTGCCGAAAGCATCTTTCTGCATCATGTTCATCCATAGCGAAAATGCGCTGGGATCGCTGATTTTTAACCCTGAGATCACCATGACTTCTGAAAGAGCAAATGAGACGCGCTGGCGAAGCTGATCTTGCCCCTGCGCCGCATTGACGAAAAACCGATTCTGTACAACGTTCAAGCCGTCGGTCGGTCCTGGCGTGGCATAAGTAGAGACGGGCGCGCTGAATTGCTGCGTCAGGTATCCCTGTAGACCCGACTGCTGCACTTGCGCGATAGTGGCAGGAGTCGGTCCCCAACTGGCCTGCTCCAGGAATCGCGCTGCGACGCTCGCGCTGACCAGGTTCTGAAGCGCCGACACCTGCTCCGCAAGGGCGTTCGAGTCAGACGATCCCGGATCGGGATTCTGCACTTCCACCTGCACCGCTCCCACCTGCTGACTTGTGGCCGTGCCCGTGGCTGTAAGCTGGGTCGCACTGACAAACTTCGTCGTCAGCAATTGGCCGCCAAACACCACCGCCGCGCCGTTGGCAAAGTTCGTGCCAGTGACTGCGAGCATAAAGTTGCCAACATTTACCGACTGCGGCGACAAGGAAGCAAGCGTCGGAATGGGATACTCCAGCGTAGCCGTCGCCGAGTCAGTAGCCCGACTGTCCGCAACGCTCGTCGCAGTTACCTTCACCGTATTCGGATTCGGCAGGCTTGCCGGAGCCTTGTAGAGACCGTTAGCACTGACCATTCCGACGGTGCTATTCCCACCTGCTACACCATTCACCGACCAGGTCACGCTCGTGTTGCTGGAACCAGTAACCGCCGCCGAGAACGACTGCGATCCGCCGTCGCGAATCTGCGCAGTAGCTGGCGAAACTTTAACCGCGACCGTCAGCGGAGGATCGATTTGCAGCGAAAAGGAAGTTGTAGACACGATCATCCCAGGATCGGGATTCTTGACGGTAACCGTCACTTTCCCAATTTCTGATTGCGTGGCAGTTCCAGTAGCGGTCAATTTCGCCGCAGAAACAAATGTCGTTGGCAAGGCCGCGCCGTTCAAGAGAACCTGCGCACCCTTTACAAACTTCGAACCCGCCAACGTCAGCGTAAAGTTCCCCACGCTAACCGGATCTGGCTGCACGCCCGTGATCACGGGGATCGGATTTTCCAGCGAAACTGCAGCGTCGCCAGAATGCGAAGTGTTCGTAGCGCCGGCCGCCGAACTATTCGTCACGCTGGTCGCGGTAACCGTGATGGATGGGGTGCTCGGGAGAACTGCCGGTGCAGTGTAAAGTCCCTTGGCATTGATGGTCCCGACTGTCGCATTGCCGCCAGCGACGCCATTCACTGACCAGGTAACTTGTCCGCTACTGACGGCAGCATTCGGTTCGGGACGCCGCATTTGCGGATCTACCGTATCGACTTTGCGAGAAGGAGGCGCAGGAGAACCTGCTGCCGGGATAGTATCCGCTTGCGATGCGGCGCCGTTAACCTGCGCCGTGAATTGCTGTGTATCCCCGGCGCGAACGCTCGCCTCCTCGGGAGTGACGACGACCGCCGGACTGGAACGATCGCCCTGAAGCAATCCGCATCCTGCCATCCCCAGCGTGGCGAGACAAATTGCAAGAACACCGAACGATGAAGCGCGCTGCCGTGCGAAAAAAGTGAAAATCTGCCGGATCATCTGCCACTCCAAGCGGTTCACAAATTCGTGACCCGAATTGGGTGGAGCATATCCAGAATGGGAATTTCTCGATACGTCTCGCTAGTCCACTAGGAAATGGAGCATCTGGTCAACGATCAGAAGAGCAAGACGATGCCGACGCGGTGTCCGCAAGATCAGTCAGGAAACAGGAGTGAGGACAAGGAAAAGCGGTAAATCGGACACGCTCGTCTTCGACAAACAGCCAGGAGAAACAGTCAGCGAAGCGGTTCCACGCAGGCTGTCAAGGGCGATTCCGAAGGATGGGCCGACAGCGTCTGCATGCCATTCAGAATCGTGGAGATAACATTATCGTCCCCGACCGCCGTATTGATCATCATGTGATAGAGGCAGCGCCGCGGCCAGTCAGAATTGAAATAGTGCTTGATGTAGGCCACGCGCTCCTTGTCCACATTTTCCACCAGGTCTTCTGCATCTTCGCGGCTCTTGCCCATCGCTAGCAGGCGGCGAATTTTTTCGTCTTGCGGAGCGTAAGTGAAGACCCGGAAAGTATCCTCGCGGTCACGGAGAAAATAAGGCGCGCCACGGCCCACAATAACGGCGCTCCCTTCCTCGGCAATTTTGTCCATGATCTCTTCCACCATGGCCATCATGCGGTCCGTATCGAACGCATGGGAGGAGTCCAGAGGCAAGCCACGTTCATAACTGCCCCGCCAGAAAGTTTTCGCCAAACGATAAAGGCGGCCGTCCACCCGCTCATCGCATAACGCCACCGCCGATTCGGATACCTTGGCGAGTTTCGCGATCTCGGACGTCAACTGCTGATCCCAGAGCTTCCAGCCCAACTGGCGCGCCAACTCACAGGCAATGCCACCGCCTCCGCTGCCAAATTCTCGTTCCAGAGTGACAATGCGAAACATCGCGAACCTCCCTCAGCCAAACGGTGGAGAAACCGGGCGCTCTTGCTCGTTGGCCGGAGCGCCTCTCTGCCTAGTCTACGACGATCGACGATCTCGCCTCGCCCCTCCAGCCAAGCGCACCAAGGGGATTAAACAAAAAATCGCGGCCCTTAGCAACCAGAAAGTAGGAGCCCGGACTTGCCATTAATGGGCTGCCACCGAGCCACGCTTCGCCCGTGGATTGTTTCTCTTCAAAACAAAGGACAAGAAAAACATAACAATAGCCGCGATACCGAGCACCCAATACGTGTCGATATACGCCAAGGAGGCCGCCTGCGCCTGAACTGCCCCGTAGATTCGGCCGAGTGCCTGCTTTTGAGCTTCGTGCTGGCCCAATCCAGCATGACTCAGTTGCTGGACCATACCATTCGTAGCGTCGCGAAACCTCGCGTTCCCCATATTGGTGTTCGAAACCAACCTGGCCTGATGAAATTGCGACCGGCGCACAATCATCGTCGTCACAATCGAGGTTCCGACGCTGCTCCCGATATTTCGCGTGAAATTTACCAGGCCCGCGACGGCATTCGTCTTATCCTCTGCGATCCCGATATACGCCACCGTTGTAGCGGGAACGAAAATAAAACCCATCGGCAAATACTGTCCGATACGCAACCACGTTGCGGAACTGAAGCTGATCAATAGATCCAGCCTTTGGGTGGATACGTACATGCCGATTGCCAGTGTGAACCAACCGAACGCGATCAGGTAACGCGACTGGAATATCCCGATCAGACGCCCAACCAAAGGTAGTTCAAGCAAAAGCAATACTGCCGACGCCGAGAGAACCATCCCGGCAGACTCCGCCGTATATCCCATGAGCGTCTGAAGAAACTGCGGCATCAACACCGTCGTCGCGAAGGATACGGCGCCAACCATGAACATCATCATGTTCGCGGTTGCGAAGTTCGCGTTCTTGAACAACCGCACATCGACGATTGGATGCTCTTGAAACCACTCGTAGATGACCAAGGCAGTCAGGCATACGCCCGCGGTAACGGCCAAACCTGTGATGAAATGCGAGCCATACCAGTCGTCCTGCTGGCCCTTATCGAGCATGATCTGCAAAGCACCGACGCCCAGCGCCAGCAGCGAAAATCCGATGTAATCCAGTTTGATTCCAGCGCCCTTGCGCCGAGCCAGGTAGGGCGGATCCTGCACCAGTCGGTAGACCAGTGCCAACGCCAGAAGTCCCACTGGCAGATTGATCAGGAAGATCCACCGCCAGGACGCATTATCTGTAAGCCACCCTCCCAAGGTCGGCCCAATCGCCGGAGCACAGACGGCTGTAATGCCGTAGATAGAAAACGCCAACCCGCGCTTCTCCGGCGGAAAAGTATCCGCCAGGATCGCTTGCGCCATCGGCTGCAAACCTCCGCCGCCTGCGCCCTGCAGCACTCGAAAAAACAACAGGAAACCAAGGCTGGGAGCAATTCCGCACAGCAGAGAGCTGACGGTGAAAATCCCCATGCAGGTCATGAAGAAGCGTTTGCGTCCAAACAAACTGACCAGCCATCCGGTTATCGGAAGAACAATCGCATTGGAAACCAGATACGACGTGAGTACCCACGTGCTCTGATCGTTGCTCGCTCCAAGATTGCCGGCAATGTGCGGCAAAGCAACGTTCGCGATGGCGGTGTCCAGCACCTCCATGAACGCCGCCAGGGAGACGGTCGCGGCGATGAGCCAGGGATTGGCCGCCGGACGCCATGCGGCGGGGTCATTCACAGTGATCGCAGCAGCGCCCATTATTTAAATTAGCCTTTGCTCGAAACTACTTGATCCAGACCTTCGGGACGACCGACATGCCGGGGCGAAGCTCATGTCCGCCAGTCTCGCCCTTCTCGAACACAATCTTCACCGGTATGCGCTGCACGACCTTGACGTAATTGCCGGTAGCGTTTTCGGGTGGCAACAAGCTGAAGAGCGCGCCGCTGGCGCCGGCGATGGAATCAATATGCCCTTTATACGTTTTGCCAGTCGCATCGACCGCGATATCGGCAGCTAAACCGCGCTTCATCTTCCGAAGCTGGGTCTCCTTGAAATTCGCCGTGACCCACAGATCACCCTCACCGAGCGGGATCACCTTCATCATCTCTTGACCAGGCTGCACGTTCTGCCCAACTTCGACGGTGCGGTTGCTAACGGCTCCGTCGACCGGCGCACTCACCTTGGTGTATTGAAGATTCAGCTCAGCCTGATCCAATTGGGCCTTCTTTTGATCGGCAATAGCCTGGGCGGAAAGAGCGCGAGCGCGTGCCGCGCGCATCGTCTGCGGCGCCGAATTGGCGTTTCGAAGATCGGCGCCGGCTTGCTGTAGTTTGCTCTGCGCCTGTTCGATCTGCGCCGCGTAGGAGTCCGCGCTGGCGCGCGCGGCCTGTAAAGTTGCGGCCGCGGCCTGAGCGGAAGCGACCGCTTGATCGTACTGCTGCTGCGAAATCTCCTGTTTGTCGATCAATAATTTATAGCGGACAAGATCGTTCTGCGCTTTCGTATTGTTAGCATCCGCTTCGGCAATCTGTGACTTCGCGGCTTCATGCTGCTGCCGTGCTGCCGCGATTCCGGCCTGCGCGCTGGAGACTCCAGCTTCCGCGCCACTCACCTGGCTCGATGTACTCACATTGGTGATGGGGACGTTGAGTCCAGCAGCGGCCGCCTGCGCTTCGGCATCGGCATATTCCGCGCGCGCCTGCGCCACCGCGACTTCGTAGTCGGCGGGATCTATCTCGACCAGCACTGTTCCCTTCTCGACGTACTGATTATCCTCGACGTTCAGCTTTACCACGTGTCCGCTGACGCGTGCGCTGACCGAGTTGATGTGACCGTCGATCTGCGCATCGTCCGTCGATTCGTAGCTCGCGAGATAGCGCCATACAAAATAAGCACCGATCAACAGCACAAGGCCGAGGAAAACGAATCCCCACTTCGCCCGCGGATTACTCAAGAACGCCGATCGCCTCTGATAGCGGGCTTCGCTGTCGGGTTGGGGCTGAGCCGGTGACTGCGGCTGCGGAGCACGCGCCTCAGGTTGGGGTTTGGACTCGGTTGCAACGCTACTGGTTTGTTCCATAATCTACTTCCCTCTCAAGTATTCGCGGACGCCCTCTTCGGCGCGTCCGAGGGCTCGGGCAAAAGAGACTTTGGCCAGGTTGTGCATGTACAAGCTTGATATCAAGCTCTCATGCGCGGACGCCACCGCTTCTTGCGCCTGCACTACTTCGAGATTGTCTGTAACTCCTGCGGAGAAACGATCCTGCGATTGCGTGAGAGCCTGCTCCGCAAGATTCACCGAACTCTGCGCGACCTCTACTTGATCCGCGGACGACTTGAGATCGAGCAACGCGTTGCGGATGTCCTGATCAATTTGAGCGCGCACATCCGCCAACTGAGCCTCCGCCTGCCGCAGACCGGCGTCAGCCTTCAAAACGTCGCCATGAACCTTCCCACCCTGGAAAATCGGAATGTTTACCGTGCCAAAAAGCCCGTATGTCGGCAACACATCGCCGGGCACGGCTCCAATCTCGCCGAAATTCGCGGACACATCGACCGTCGGGAAATACCCAGCGGTGGCCGCGCTGCGCTCCAGTTGCGCCGCGACCACTCGATCATGCGCCGCTTTGTAATCGGAACGCATCGAATAGGCTCGCTGCAGGCTGGTCTCAAGATCGGGTATGGGAAAAGCCTCATAAGGAGATTTGTCCGCCAGTTCAAATTCCTGCCGAGGCGCTAATCCGATCACGCGTGCCAGCGAGATTTTTTGTTTCGCGAAATCGTTCGTCGCTACGATCAATTGCTGTTGGCGCGATTGGTATTCAACCTGCGCCCGGAGCGTATCGATTGCCGGAGCAACACCCGCCTCTTGCTGCGCCACGGCCTTCTTGTAAAGCGCCTGCGCCGACTCAACCTGCGCCTGCGCTGTCTCCACCCGCGCAGCCCCCGCAATCGCTTGCAGATAGGCGTTGCCCGTCGCCAGCACGACGAGATCGCGCGCATCTTTCAAATTGTGTTGGGCAACACTCTCACCGATCACGGACGATCGGTATTTCTGGATCGACTTCCAATCGAAGACCCGCTGCGTCGCCGAAACGCGAGCATCAAAGTAGGAGAACGGTCCAATAACCCGGGGAAAAGCAACACCCGGAAACAGAGCACCGCTAAAACCCAAGGCTTGCAGGCTCACCTTTTGCCTGGTTTCCTCAACATCCGCGTTGACGTTTGGAAGCAGGTCGCTGAGCTGCTGCCATTTCTCTCCCCGAGCCTCAATCGTGTTGTACTCCGAAAGAAGACCAGCCAGATTCTGCCGCAGGGCCCGCTCAATCGCGTCACTGAAAGTAAGGGGCAAGATACCAGGAGTGATTTTGGACTCCGGCACACTGCCAAACACCGGATTCTGCGCGGAGGTCTGAACTTGGGTGGCCACGCCCGCAGAACCCGATTTAGGGCCCGAAGTGGATGTCGAACTTTGACCGCGCAGCGCCGTTGGCAAGATCAACATAACGACTGAAACGATCAGAAAAATGTTGCCTGTACAAAATGTCGCAAAACGCCGCAATCGGTATGTTGATCGGTCCGCGGAAGCCATGGGGTCCGGGTTCTCTCCTAACCAGACAAAAATGATACGTCTTTTGACTCTATTTCGTGGCGAAGCGTTGCAAATTATTGAACCGGCAGATGATACAGCAATGGTAGAGCGTGACTCGGCATCGCCGTCGCGATGCGTACCCAATCGCGTCTGTGACCTTGGTCATCTTGTGTAACCAACATCCAAAGTTCAATCTGGAAGGGAGCGAATCACTCCCCTGCGGCCGAACGTTCGCCGCGAGGGTAGTTCTGCCTATGAGTGAAGACAAGAAAGTGTCGCCTAAAGGATCGGACTGGACGCGTTTGCTGACGGACCCCGATTTGGTTAGCCACCTCGGGAAGTTGTTGCAGACCTACCGCGAGGTCGCTCCAGAACAGCGTGAAGCTGCCCTGCTATTGGCGATGCGCGAGATCAAAGAAGCCGCTATCAAAGATCGGGAAGCACAGAAGAGTTTACCTAGCCTCACTCCGGCAACGCCATCTTCAGTAACGCCCCCTGCACCACCTTCTCCTCCAACGCCTCCTGCCGAAATGCACCATCCCGAACCGGTGGAAGAGGCAGAAGCTCCGCCATTTGAGCCGGATTTGTTCGCCTCAGACGTAGGGTCGGACGATCGCCGCCGGTTTCAACGTATCAAGTGCTATGTAGCCGTGGAGATTCACATTGAGGGTATAGAGGCTCCCGTCTGGGGCAACCTCGGCAATGTAAGCAAGGGAGGCTGTCTGGTCGAGACCGCCAGTCCCGTGCCTCCGGGCAAAGCATTGGAAATCGGGCTCTGGGTCGCGAGTGGCAAGATTTGGGTGAAAGGCGTCATCATCAGCGGCACCGCGACGCGTTCCGCGCCTTCATTCGGAGTTCGAGTGAAATTTTCACAAGCACAACTGTCCGAAAAGGAACACCTGCGCGAATTTCTAAAATTCGTCGAAGGCACCGCCCGCAAATCTCACAGCGGCAATGCCTATCTGGCGCAATTAAAGGGCTAAGCCCGCAAATCTCCCAGCAACTTTTCCCGTGGCCGGGGTTCATTTCTAATAGGCTAATCAAGATGGAAATGCCTTTGTATCGGCGGCGTTTGCTCGTAGGTACCGCTCTGTTAGCGGTGGCCGGACTCACTGCCCCGTTTGCAGTGGGTGGAAAGAAGCCCAAGCCAACTGGCACAGCGACCTCCACGTCGATGGATGAACAGAAGCGCGCCATTCACGCGCTGAACCGCCTGACTTTCGGCCCGCGTCCCGGAGACGTAGAACGCGTCAATCAGATGGGCGTCGACAAATGGATCGAGCTCGAACTCCATCCCGACAAAATTAATGACTCGGCCCTCGATGCGAGGCTGAGTTCGTTCCGTACATTGCGAATGGGAACAAAAGAAATCGTCGAGAATTTTCCACCTAACCAGGTGATCAAGCAGATCGCTGACGGAAAAGCATCGCTGCCGCGCGATCCCACCAAGCGCGCGGTCTATGAAGCTCAACTCCAGCGTTACGAAGATAAGCAGGAACGCAAAGAAGAAACGTCCAAGAGCAACTCGGCCAACGCAGTTCCAAACGCCGTCATGAATACCCAGGGACCGAACGCTGACGCCAATACCAACGGACCCTCCTGTAGAGACGGGGCTTGCCCCGTCTCCGGGGACAACGATAAGTCTGCCGATCCCGATCAGATGCGACGCCGCGAACAACGCCGCCTCGCGAATCAAAAAACGCAGGAACTTCTTGATCTGCCTCCCGATGAGCGCATGAAAGAAATCTTGAACATGTCGCCCGAAGAACAGCGGGCAATCACCACAACCAAAGGCGCCAAAGCCGACGCCATGATGGAGGGTATGAACCCCAAGCAGAAAGAAACGATGCAGGCGCTCAATAACCCCGAGCAGGTAGTGGTCAATGAATTGACGCAGGCAAAGCTGCTGCGCGCGATCTACAGCGAACGGCAACTCGACGAAGTGATGACCGACTTCTGGTTCAACCACTTCAACATATTCATCAACAAAGGCGCAGACCGCTATCTGCTGACCAGCTATGAACGCGATGCGATCCGCCCGCACGTGCTCGGGAAATTCGAAGACCTATTAGTCGCGACCGCAAAGAGTCCCGCGATGATGTTCTATCTCGATAACTGGCTGAGCGTTGGCCCCGATTCGGATATAGCGCGCGGCATCCCGCCGCACCAGCATCGGAATGACCGTCCCGGACGGAAAAAAGGTAAAGGCAAACAGGCCAGCGGACTGAACGAAAACTACGGCCGCGAGCTGATGGAGTTGCACACGCTCAGCGTCAACGGCGGATACTTGCAGAAAGATGTCACCGAAGTAGCCAAAGTTTTTACCGGATGGACGCTGGAGCAGCCGAAAAAAGGTGGCGACTTCCACTATGAGCCGCGCATGCATGAACCCGGAGACAAAATCGTCCTCGGCCATCGCATCAAACAAAATGGCGAAAAGGAAGGCTTGGAAGTTCTGCACCTCCTGGCGCGTAATCCCAAGACCGCTCACTTCATCTCGCAAAAATTGGCGATGCGTTTTGTCTCCGACAATCCTCCGCCCGCGCTGGTCGATCGCATGACCCAAACCTTCCTAAAGAAAGACGGCGACATTCGCGAGGTGCTGCGAACCATGTTCAAGTCGCCCGAATTCTGGTCACCGGAAACTTATCGCGCCAAAGTAAAAACGCCGCTCGAATTCGTAGTCTCGGCCGTCCGCGCTAGCGGCGCAGACGTTGAGGACCCTCGTGCTTTGGTTGGCACGCTCAACAACATGGGCATGATGCTCTATGGCATGCAGCCACCCACTGGCTACTCGATGAAGGCCGACGTTTGGGTGAACTCGTCAGCACTTTTGGAACGCATGAATTTCGCGCTGGCGCTCGCCGCAGGAAAAGTAAAAGGAGTGAAAGTCGATTCCACCAATGCCACCGAAATCTCCGCAGGAGGTGTTTCAGAAGTATCGCTCGATTCGCATCAGGCGCTGGCATCGCTGGAAAATTCGCTGCTGGCAGGAGAAATTTCCAAGCAAACGCACGATACCATCAGCAAGCAACTAGACGACCCCAGGATCAGCCAGCGACGATTGGATGATCCAAAACGTCAGCCAAACATAGCCGCGATCACAGGATTGATTCTAGGATCGCCCGAGTTTCAAAGAAGGTAGAGCGCGGCATTTAGCTACTGGCTCTTAGCCTTTAGCCAAAAGCCAAGAGCTAACAGCCAGGAGCCGCTTTTCCATGTCCATCACTCGACGCATTTTCTTACGCAACGGCGCACTGGCCGTAGTCGGCACGACCGCGTTGCCGAGTTTTCTAACGCGCGCGGCATTCGGCGCTGTTGATCCTGGCATGCGCCCTAAGCGTTTGGTCGTAATTTTTCAGCGCGGCGCCGCCGACGGCCTCAACATCGTGGTACCGCACGGCGAGTCCAGCTACTACGCCATGCGCCCGACCATTAATATCCCCAAAAAGTCCGTGCTCGACCTCGACGGCTTTTTCGGACTGCATCCCGCCATGGCCTCCTTCGAACCTCTCTGGAAGCAGAAACATCTAGCCATCGTGCACGCGGCCGGATCGCCCGACCCCACCCGCTCGCACTTCGATGCGCAGGACTTCATGGAGTCCGGAACACCCGGGATAAAAGTCACCGACGACGGATGGCTGAATCGCGCACTGCGCGACCTTCCAGCCGACAAGTCAGCCTTCCGCGCAATTGCGCTCGGCCCCTCGTTGCCTCGCATCCTTTCCGGCAAAGAGCCGGCGGTCGCGTTCAATAACCTGAACGATTTTTCCGTAGGCGGAAAGGGCGCCGGTGCCACGGCCAACGCAAACACCTTCGAAGCCATGTACGACCACTCCGTAGACACCGTGCTCCACGGCACCGGACAGGAAACCTTCGACGCAGTCAAAACGCTGAAGGCAGCCGATCCCGCTCACTACGCGCCATCGCCCAATGCGAATTATCCGAAGGGACGCTTCGGTGACAGCCTGAAACAATTGGCGCAATTAATAAAAGCAAATCTCGGCGTGCAAGTAGCCTTCGCCGACATCGGCGGATGGGATCACCACGTCAACGAAGGCAGCACCCAGGGACAAATCGCAAACGTGCTGGGAGACTTCTCGCAATCAATCTCCGCTTTCTGGACCGACCTAGGCGATCTGGGAGAAGACACAGTCGTTGTAACAATGTCGGAATTCGGCCGCACCGCCCGCGAAAACGGAAACCGCGGCACCGACCACGGCCACGCCAACGTGATGTTCGTCCTAGGCGGCCCCGTAAAAGGCGGCAAGGTTTACGGCCGCTGGCCGGGACTCAACCAATCACAGTTATATGAAGGGCGCGACCTGGCAGTCACCACCGACTTCCGTATGGTCCTCGGAGAAGTGGTGTCAAAATATCTAGGCAACAAAGACTTGCAAACAGTATTCCCCGGATTTGAGGGCCAGCCAAACCAGTTCGTGAAACTCCTGGGATAGATCACGTAGCCGTTGAAATTTTGGAATCGGACGTTGCGGCCGCTCCACATTCCCCGCAAAACTTCGCCAGCGGCGAGACATCATGTCCATTGAGGCAACGGCGGTTCGCCTCATTGTTCTCCACACTGATGAGCGAGTACATGACACAGAACGAAATCGCGTAAAACATAATGGGGAACAATACGAAGGTTTGAGGCAAATCTCCCGGGCTCCTTTTGAAGAACACCGGAAGAAAGAAAACAGCAAAGACGAAACCTAACACAGCCCATAATGCACCTCTCATCCATCTCGGACAACCCCTCAAAGCAGCTTTCCACAGATCTTTCTGTTTGAAATCTTTAGTTAGCCTGTTCATAAGGATCACCGTCGGTAACCAAACCACGAAGATGCCTACGAATAGAACTGGCATTTCCTTAGTTGGGAACAAATAGATTCCCGCCAGCCCGAGGAAACAAAAACTGAGGCAAAGGAAAACACCCACAGCCGATAGCATCATGACCGGATAAGCAATAATTTTGACCAAGATTTTCATTTCTGCTCTCCGACTTCGATCAGCACATCCCCACCCTCAATCTTCACCGGATAAACGGCCACCTTCGCCCCCGCCACATGCGCCCGACCCGTCTTGGGATCCCAGGCCCAGCCGTGCCATGGACAGATCACCTTGCCCTCTTCAATCACGCCCTGCCCAAGCGGCCCTCCGCGATGCAGGCAGGTGTTCTCCATCGCGCTGATTTCGCCGTTCACATTGGCGACACAGACAATCTTGCCGCCGCACGGAAATTCTTTGGCTTCATTACGAGCGGGAAGATCGGATCCAGACGTCAATCTGACAAACATAACAATCAGTATCAGGCACCAGCAGCACTCTCGCAATTCTGCCGTCCACTAACCAATTCCCCGCTGTCGCGTCTAATCCGCGAGTGGAGGCAGCATGACAAAGCGATTCGCAGCACTGTTTTCGAAAACGATCTTCCTGGCCGCGATACCGGTGATTTTCTTGATCTACGCTGCCGCGCAGGACACCGATCGCAACGGGAACCTCACCGAAGAGTTCCACAAGGTCTATCCGCTGTCCGCTCAGGGACACGTCGAAATCCAGAATCTCAATGGCGCAGTCCACATCACCGGCTGGGATCGCAATGAAGTCAAAGTGGACGCGGTGAAGACCGCCCGGACCAAGGAGCGTCTCGCCGAAGCCTCCATCGAAATACATGCCGACCAGAATGACATCTCGATCCGCACCGAGTATCCCAATCACGATCACACTTTCAATTTCGGCAGCGACAAGGACAATGACAATGAGAACGAACGCAACAATCCAGCCAGCGTCGATCAGTTGCCCACGTCCGAACTAAAACTGTCGTCGGTAAACGGCAAGCTGCGCGTGACTTTGCCATCCGACGCAAAGGCGGAACTCAAAGCCAGCACCGTCTCCGGAAACATCTCTGATGACTTCGGATTACCGGTGACACGCCACCAGTTTATCGGCCGGAGTTTGCATGGCCAACTGGGCGGCGGCGGAACGCTGGTGAAGCTTTCGAATGTGAACGGCATGATCGAAATTCGCCATGCCAGCGATAATCGCCCGCTAAGCCCAGTCCAGAATCTTGAGCACGAACGCAGCAGGGGCAACGACGACAAAAACAAAGACGATGATGACGACGAAATCTAACGCCGAGTCATTTTCTCTTTCTTGATTGTCATCGCGAATTCTCTTTTTTGATTGTCATCCCGAGCGAAGCGAGGGGATGAATTCACGTTTGAAGTGCAACAGAGTGATGGAAGAATACCTCGTTGGGAGTTTGGAAGGCGAGGCATTTTCTGGGGGTATCGTTGTGGCGTTGCAGCAGGTTGGCGAGACGGTGAGGAGACAGGGCCTCGAGATCGGTTTTTCTGGGCAGGGAGCGCCGGATACGGCCAATGGCGTTTTCGATGCCGCCTTTCTGCCAAGGCGAGTGGGTGTCGCAGAACCAGGTTGTAATGCCAAACCTTCTGCTCAGGAGATAGTGCTTGCTGAACTCGGTGCCATTATCAAAAGTCATGGAGTGGCAGGCCTGCGGCGGCATCGCTTCGATCAGAGCGCAAAGATTGTCGGCGACGGCTTGGGCCGATCTCGTTTCCTGGCGCAGGAGCAGCGTGAGCCGCGATCGGCGTTCGTGGGCCACGAGCAAGAACTGCCCGGGCTTGCGGAAGCTCATGAGGTCGGCTTCCCAATCTCCGGAACGCGCCCGTTCCGCCACCACGGGGGGACGATCATGAATGGAAACTCTGTCCAGGATGGATGCAGTCGTCCACGGGCCATTTCTTCGCCGCCTTCCACGGCGGTGCTTTTTGCGCGGCAAGCAACGATACAGCGTTTCTTTGAAAGAGCAACTGCGCCAATAAATGTAGCGATAAATCGATTCATAGCTGATCCGGTTGCTGGCGGGGCCCTGGGCGAAACGTCCGGCGATCTGTTCGGGCGACCAGCCTGCGGCGAGGCGTTGCAACACTTCCCGACGAAGTTCCGGCTGCCGTTCGAGTTTATAGGTTCGACCGCGGGCATGTCGGCGCAACATCAACTTCTGGGCGCGCTGCGGATCGTAGCCACCAGACCACTTCTTGCTTGCCTTGCTGTTGCGCATCAGTTCACGGCTGATCGTCGATACGCTCCGCTGCAGAACTCCGGCAATGAAACGCTGACTTTTACCGTCCGCATGCAGGCGGTAAATCTCGATCCGTTCCGTGAGGCTCAACTGCCCATAACTTCGTTTTTCCATCGCAACACCTTTGTACGGTGTTGCACTTGATTCGTGAACTTAAGGGGATCTGCATCTAGCCGCAAAATGCACGTTTCTCACGCATGGTTCTGCCTTATCTAAACTGGCACGTCCGGCTTGGCCGCCATCAGCAGCAGCGCGCCAACCCGCTTAAATGCCTTCAAATCGTCCAGCGAATGAAATGAGGTCGTCTGATAATTATCAGGTGTAGGCGTGTCGTCAGGAATCAACACATACTCCGCGTTTTCGAAACCATGCTGCTTCAGCAATTCCACATACTCCGCCGCCGAGCAAATATGCACCGGCACCTTCAACTTGGGTACCCACTGCAATGAATACGGATTGTCTTTGTAGAGATTAATTAGAATAAATAGCCGGCCGCGCGGTGCCATAACACGAAACAACTCGTCCAGCGCCCGATCTTGATCCGGATAGTAATAAAACGATTCCACTGACAGCACCTTGTCCAACAAGTTTTCTTCGCATGGAATCTGCGCCGCGGACCCGACGGCGAACGTCACATTGTCGAAGTCTTTCGAAGCAACTCGCGCCAGCCGGATCATTTCGTCAGAAACGTCGACTCCAACAACTTGCCCGACATCTTTCGACTCACTACAGACCGCTCGCGCCAGCAATCGCGTCGCCCACCCCGAACCGCAGCCGAGATCGAGAACGCGCTCACCGGAACGGAGATCCATCCGACGCAGTGTTTTTTCCGTGATGTCGAGATGATGGCGCTCCATCTTTGCGCCCTCGCCATCATCGGCCCAGCGGTTGAACTCGCGCTGCAGGCGTTCTTCGGGGGATTGGTCTTGCGTCATCAATTTGCCTTTCGTCATCTCCGTCACGAACCATTCCCATCCCGATTCCAGGGATCAATAACATCAATTCCACAACCTTCAAAGTCGTCAATATCGCGCGTCGCAAGCCTGGCCCGATGTACTTGGGCGATGGCGGCAATCTGCGCGTCCGCATGACTAATGGGTCGGCCAAGTGCACGCCGATCTGCGGCAATCTTGGAGAAAACGCGTGCGTCCTCACTCTCGAACCCAAAGACGCGACCCGCTAAATCCTCGACAAACAGAGCCTCGGCCGCTATCAGCAATCCGTCGCGCCGCTTGCCCTTGGCGAGAAGTTCAATCCCATAAAAGATTTCTGCCTCAGTGATTGATGTGGTAAATAGCTCGGTCGCTGGTTGCTTCGCAACCCAGGCCACAACCCAAGGAGACGGTTTAGGCCTCATGAGCTCGGAGAGCACATTGGTGTCGAGGATAATCATCTACCCAATCGAGTCATTTCCCGAAGTCAGGAGCCTTACGCATGGCATCGCGCCGTGGCAACTCCATGTCGAATCCGCCAAAAGCAGCAAATCGCCGGCGAATCGTTTCTGCTAGGTTCCCTTTGGCCGGCGAGGAAGCAACCAACGCGGCGCGCAAAATCTCTCTGGCCTCTTCCTCCATCGAACGGCCATGATGAGCCGCGCGGACCCTCAACCGCGTCTTGGTCATATCGTCGAGTTTTCGTATGGTTATGGTCGCCATGCTGTCAATGCTATCATTGACAGCAACAATTGCAAAACAGTTTATTTGCACCCCAAAGGCGCGAAATTCTAGCTTGTTATCTGACCTAATTCCTCGAAGAACCTGGGGTACGACACCCCCGCCGCATCCGAACCGCGAATCGTCGTTTCCCCTTCGGCTCGCAACGCGGCCACCGCGAACGCCATGGCGATTCGATGATCACCGAAAGAGTCGAGTTCCTCGCCATGCAGATGCTGGCCGCCAGGAATCTTCATTCCGTCGGGGCGTTCCTCAACCTCCGCGCCCATCTTTCGCAAATTGATGGCAACAGCAGCGATGCGGTCCGACTCTTTCACGCGCAACTCTTTGGCATCGCGCACTTCAAGACCATTCTCAGAATAGGGCGCAATCGCGGCCAGCACTGGAATTTCGTCAATCAACGCAGCGGTATCGGCTCGGGAGATTATGCCTCCCTTCCACGCCACTCCGCGCGCCTCGATTGTTCCCACCAGCTCGCCTTGATTTTCCTGGAGATGGGCAACCGAAATCTTCAATCCCATTTGCAGCAGGATATCGAGGAGCCGCGCCCTGGTTGGATTCATCAGAATTCCCGGCAAGGTGATCTGCGATCCGGGAAACAGCGCCGCCGCGCAAAGAAAAAATGCCGCGCTCGATAGATCTCCGGGCACATGCGCCTCAATCGCGCGCAACCGCTGCCCTCCGACGATCCGCGATGCGGATCCATTCCGCTCAACCTCCGCTCCAAAGGCGCGCAGCGCAATTTCGCCATGATCACGCGTCCGCATCGGCTCCTCGATCACCGTTTCGCCATCGGCAAACAGTCCGGCAAACAACACACACGACTTCACCTGCGCGCTCGCGACTTCCGGCAGATAGTGAATTGCCTTCAGTGAGCCTCCGTGAATTTTCAGCGGGGGGCGGCCGCCTTCCTCAGACTCGATCTTCGCCCCCATCTTGGAAAGCGGCTTCATAATCCGAGCCATCGGACGCCGCGAGAGCGACTCATCCCCGAACAATTCGCTGGTGAATGACTGACCTGCAAGAATTCCGCTCAACATGCGCATCGTCGACCCGGAGTTCCCGCAATCCAGCATCTCCGTGGGAGCTTTCAGCTTCGGCCCCAAGCCGCGCACTTCAATCGTTCCATCTTCCAATTGTTTGTACTCGCAACCGAGCTTGGCCACGCAATCGAGCGTACTGGCGCAATCCCGAGCCGCAGAAAAATTCTGAAAACGGCTGCTGCCCTCCGCAATCGCCGCCAGCATAGCGTAACGGTGCGAGATGGACTTGTCTCCCGGGATGCGAACCACTCCGCGCACCGCGCGCGCAGGAAGGACGATGGCCTTTGAACCGTCCAACTTCGAAACATCAGACATGAAATTAATATAGCGGAGATTTCTGGCCCGAGTGCCCCAGCCAGCGTCTTCGCGCTTGATCGGCGCGCCTACCTAGACCGCTAACGAGCCACGGAACGCCCTGGCGGCATAGTAGGATTCCGCACCGTTGTGATATACGAACACGGTGTTGAAGCGCCGGTCACAGAACAGAGCGCCGCCGAGTTTTCTGACTTCAGAAGGAGTTTTCACCCAACTCGACGTTTTTGTATCAAACTCCCCCAGTTTCTGCAGCTCTCGATATTGTTCTTCCATCAAAAGCTCAATCCCCATGGCCGCTGCCAAATCCATGGCGTTATTTTTGGGTTTATGTTCTTTCCTTGACTCCAGCGCTTCACGGTCATAGCAAAGACTTCTGCGGTCTTTCGGACTTTCCGCGGAGCAATCATAAAAAATGTATTGGCCCGTCTTTTTTTCGTGACCAACAACGTCGGGTTCCCCGCCAGTTCTTTCCATTTCACCGAGCGACCACAGTTTCCCAGCGTTCGCCTCCAGCTTTGCCTGCACTTGCGCCCATTCGATGCCTTTGTGTCGGTTCATGTTTTTCTCAAAACGAGCTTTCAATGCTCCCAGCAGCTCTTTACGTTGCTCTGGCGACAATTCCTTCTTACTGCTTTTCAATGGTCGATGCATAGTTTTTGATCCCCTCGATTAACGATACTGCTTGGCGTATTGCGCGTTCAATCACCCGTTTTGGAATGTTTTCCGTGTAGAGTATACTGTGGAATGGGTTCCACAATGCAAATCGTTCAAATTGTATTAGATAAAAAGCTGTTACACGCCGCCGACCGAGCCGCAAAGCGCACCAAGAGAAACCGTTCCGCGCTAGTGCGCGACGCTCTGAGGGAACATCTCCGCCGATTGGAACTGCGAGTCAGTGAAGAACGCGACCGCCAGGGCTACTCGCGACAATTCCAACCCGACGCGGAAGCGCGGGCTTGGGAATCGGAGGCCACGTGGCCGGAAAAATAATCCGAGGCGGAATTACACGAGGAGAGGTCCGGCTCTACCAGTTTGCTGCCCCCGACAAAAAACGACCAGCCCTCGTGCTCACCCGCAACAGCGCCATCGCCTATCTATCCACAGTCACGGTCGCGCCCGTCACTTCGACGATTCGCGGAGTGCCATCGGAAGTCGTGCTCAATGAGGAAGACGGCATGAAGTCCCCATGCGCAGTAAACCTGCACAACGCGGTCACTGTATCTCAACAACGATTAGGAAAGCGAGTGGCCCAACTCAGTGCCGCTCGGATGAATGAAGTGTGTGCTGCCCTGCAGTTCTCTTTGGGATGTGACACCAACTAACTGGATTTCCGCTCATCCAACATCTACGCGGCTGCCGCGGCACAGATGCCCATACTAGGAGCTTTCAACAAAAGCCTTGATATCCGTCGAAACGCCCCTGCAACAATGCGCAACGGCAGCCCTCCACCTCACTCAGCCACTCGCCCTCAACTACTTGTATAGTGACTCAAACACCGGAGGGGCCCAATGCGTCACCAATTTCCACCCCTGTGCGTCATAGCCTGCGTCGCATTCCTTACAGCTGCTGCCCAGGCCCAACAGAGCCATTGGGCCACCCCCGACGACAAAACCGCGAAGTTCATGATCGACATGGAGCGCAAGTGGGCCGAAGGCGTTTGCACTAACAATGGAGTTGTCTCTGAGTTGCTGGCCGACGACTTCCAGGGCACCAGCACTGGCGGCGAGCGCTATGCCAAAGAGGATGAATTGCGCGATGAGAGAGGTCCACACTCGGCGCACGGCTGCGGAATCGACGATGCCAGGGTGCATTTTTTCGGCGAAGACGTGGCCATCATTTATGGCAGCGAGCACGCCATCGGCAAAGACAAAGCGCATCCGGAGGCGAAGGTATGCCAGGTCTGGACCGATACCTGGTTGAAGCGCAACGGCAAGTGGCAGATCGCCGCCGCACAAGACAACAGAGTCGATTGCAAGTAGCGAAAACACTCGGGGAAAACGGTACAGGCAGAGAGGTGCGACGCCGGTAGTATAATCCACGGCTATGCGAACTATAGCCCTCCTGCTGGTGTCGTGTCTGGTCATGATTAACGCTGGATTTGCCCAGTCGAACGCCGAAGAAGTAAAGCAAAAACTCATTGGGACATGGAAGATCGTTTCGTCGGAACAGACGCTGAAGAACGGTAAGAAGAATTTCGATTCCGTGCTCGGTCCGCGCGGCAAGGCATTTTTGATCTATAGCGCGGATGGCCACATGTGCGCCGCGCTGATGAATCCTGATCGGCCCGCATGGAAGAACAACGCCAAACCGACGGATGCGGAAAAGCTGTCGGCTTTCGATGGCTTCTATGCCTATTGCGGGCGGTATGAGATCGATGCAGAGAAGCACATTCTGGTGCACCTGCCCGAAGTCGCGTCAGGCCCGGATTACGTCGGCACGAGACAGATCAGGCCCTACCGATTCGAGGGCACGCACATGATCCTCGGCGACAAGGAGAAGGATGACCCGGAAGTCGAATCGTGGCAGATCGTGTGGGAGAAGGTGAAGTAGGCTTGAGTGGTTCACACGCCTCAGCATTTCACTTGTGTTGACATGCTCGGGCGTTCGAGATTCCTGCAGAAGGACTGGGTGCAGTATTCGCGTGACACGTTCAACGGTACTTGTGGCTACATGGCGCGACGGAGTATTCGTCATCTCCGGTGCGTCGCGCGAACAGGAGTTCGCCAATCGTTCGGTAAGAGCGCTCGCATCTGACGGGAACGGTGGCGCCCTGGCGATCGTCGACGGACGTTCGCTTTATCGTCGTACTCCCGACGGCGTATGCAACTTGATCGCTACTGCGGAATGCGATCTCGCTTGTTGTATCGCGGTCGGCGACCTTATCTACGTCGGGACTGACGATGCACACGTCTTGCGCGTCAGCGCGGCCGGAGAGATCGAACAACTCCGCGGCTTCGACGAGGTCGCCGGGCGTGAAACGTGGTACGCAGGCTCTGCAGTTATTGACGGTAAGGTCGTCGGCCCGCCGCTCGGGATCCGTTCCATAACCGCAACTTCGGATGGAGCCGTACTCCTCGCCAATGTTCATGTCGGCGGCATCCCGCGATCAGTGGACGGTGGCCTAACCTGGAAGCCCACCATCGCCATCGATAGCGACGTTCATGAGGTCCGTGCGCATCCGAACCGTCCGGGTATCGTTGCCGCAGCCGCCGCGGTCGGGCTCTGCACCAGCACCGACGGAGGAGCAACATGGACAGTCGAAAATGCGGGCCTTCATGCCCCGCATTGCTCCGCAGTCGCGTTCGCGGGAGACGACGTACTGGTATCCGCAGCAGAGAGCCCCTTCGCCCCCAAAGGCGCAATTTATCGTTGGGCACATCGTGAGGTCCGGCGGCTGGATCAAAATTGTCCAATGGTTATGGTCGCCGGCGGCCTGCCCACATGGCTGGACGGGATCGTCCACAGCGGCTGCATGGCTACCCAAGGCTCGGAGATCGCGTTCGCCGATATGGGAGGCAACCTCTACGTATCAGCGGACACCGGTCGTACCTGGTCGCGTCAGGCGGATGGAATTCCAACTCCGAGCAGCGTCTTGATCGTCTGAAGTCGGATAATTTTGGCGACTAGCCTCACTCAAGCCAAAACAGGCTTGAGTAAGGCCACCAATCCAGTCGGCACGCTAACCTCAACAGATCAGGCCACCTCAAACCGATCGTTGTTCATCACCTTACTCCACGCCGCCGCGAAATCTTTCACGAACTTCTCCTTCGAGTCCGCGGACGCATAGACTTCCGCGAAGGCACGCAGCTGCGAGTGCGAACCAAAGATCAGGTCGACGCGAGTCCCGGTCCACTTGACCTGGTTCGTCTTGCGGTCGCGCCCTTCGTACACGCCATCGGAACCATTCGGCTGCCATTGCGTGTTCATGTCGAGCAGGTTGACGAAGAAATCGTTCGTCAGAGTGCCGGGCTTTTGAGTGAAGACACCATGTTTGGAGTTACCGGTATTTGCACCCAGCACGCGCAGCCCACCGACGAGAACGGTAAGCTCAGGCGCCGTCAGGTTCAGCAATTGTGCCTTATCCACCAAAAACTCTTCGGTTGATGGGCGCTGCTTGCCTCGGACAGAGTGATGACTGTAGTTGCGGAATCCATCGGCCTTCGGTTCGAGCGGTTCGAAGGATTCCACGTCAGTATGCTCTTGCGACGCGTCCATGCGCCCCGCGGTGAAAGGAATGTTTACGGCGGTTCCAGCGTCTTTTGCAGCTTTTTCGATCGCCGCGTCGCCGGCGAGAACAATCAGGTCCGCCAGCGAGACCTTTTTCCCGCCAGAAGCTGAAGCATTGAACTCTTTCTGGATCGCTTCGAGCTTCTGCAGCACTTTCGCCAGTTCCGCCGGCTGGTTAACTTCCCAGTCTTTTTGCGGAGCGAGTCGAACTCGCGCGCCGTTTGCTCCACCGCGCTTATCAGAGCCGCGGAACGTCGATGCCGAAGCCCATGCGGTCGACACCAGCTGCGAAACGGACAGGCCAGAAGCGAGAATTTTCGCCTTCAAAGCGGTAGCATCCTGCTCACTAATGAGCGGATGATTCACCGCTGGTATCGGATCCTGCCACGGCAGCGTCTCCTTCGGAACCAGCGGCCCGAGATAACGCACGATCGGACCCATATCGCGGTGCGTCAGCTTGTACCACGCACGCGCGAATGCATCGGCGAATTGCTCCGGATGCTCTAGGAAGCGCCGCGAAATTTTTTCGTAAGCCGGATCGAATCGCAAAGAAAGGTCGGTCGTCAGCATTGCTGGCGCATGCCGCTTCGACGGATCGTGCGCATCCGGCACCGTACCCTTGCCCGCGCCGTTTTTCGGCGTCCACTGGTTCGCGCCAGCCGGACTCTTCGTGAGTTCCCAGTCGAAGCCAAACAGGTTAATGAAGAAATTGTTGCTCCACTTCGTAGGAGTCGTAGTCCACGTAACTTCGAGGCCGCTGCCAATCGTGTCAGCGCCATGACCTTTTCCAAATTTATTCTTCCATCCAAAACCCTGAAGCTCAATTTCGGCACCTTCAGGCTCAGCGCCCACGTGGTCAGCCGGAATCGCAGCACCGTGGGTTTTCCCGAACGTATGGCCGCCGGCAATCAGTGCGACGGTTTCTTCATCGTTCATCGCCATCCGCTTGAATGTTTCGCGAATGTCCCTGGCCGCCGCAATGGGATCCGGCTTTCCGTTCGGTCCCTCCGGATTCACGTAAATCAGTCCCATCTGAACCGCGCCGAGAGGATTCTGAAGGTCGCGATCGCCGCTATAGCGCTTGTCATCCAGCCACGTGCCTTCAGGACCCCAATTCACTTCTTCGGGCTCCCACACATCTGCTCGCCCACCAGCGAAGCCGAAAGTCTTGAATCCCATCGATTCGAGGGCAACGTTGCCGGCAAGAATCATCAGGTCAGCCCACGAAATTTTGCGGCCATATTTCTGTTTGATCGGCCACAGCAACCGGCGCGCCTTGTCGAGGTTCACATTGTCAGGCCAGCTATTGAGCGGAGCGAAGCGCTGCTGCCCAGCTCCGGCCCCGCCGCGTCCATCTCCGATGCGATACGTGCCGGCACTGTGCCACGCCATGCGGATAAACAGTCCTCCGTAGTGCCCGAAGTCGGCCGGCCACCAATCCTGCGAGTCGGTCATGAGCGCGTGCAGGTCTTTGATCACGGCATTCAGATCAAGACTCTTGAATTCCTTCGCGTAATCGAACTCCTTACCCATCGGATCCGACAGGTCCGAATGTTGATGCAGCGCCTTCAGGCTCACCTGATTCGGCCACCAGTCGCGGTTCGTGGGAGCGGAGGCTCCGTGGTTAAAGGGACACTTAGGCTCGGTTGACTTGTTCTGATTTTCGGGAGAAACCGTCCCCGACGAAGACGCCAGCGTGTTTTCCATATGTGTTGGGTTTTCCATAAGAAGTTCTTCCTTTAAATGAGTTCAAATGAATTTAGTCAAAGCTGTAATTATCTACGTCGTCATCCTGAGCAACGCGAAGGACCTCATGCTCCCCAAAATTGTCATCCTGAGCGAAGGCCAGCCAAGAGCAAAGCGATTGGCTGGCCGCAGTCGAAGGACCCCTACACCTTCACTCACCCTGCCCGCCGAGCGCACTTCGCGCATAACCCTCGGAAAATAACCTGGCACTCCCGCACCACTCGCTTGCCGAGCGAACGCGAGGCAGGCCGAGGCACGTCGTACCACTCCACATCATCCACACTACCGCAGCGGTCACAGATGAAGTGATGGTGTCGCATGCCCTCCAGATCGAATCGCCCGGCGCGGCCCTCGACAGCCACTTCCCGCACCAGCCCTGCCTTCACCAGGTCTCGCAGATTGTTATACGTCGTAGCCCGCGAAGAGCGCGGATCCACTCGATTCACGGCCTCAAAAATTTCCGCCGCCGTCGGATGCCCCTTATGGTCCATCAAACATGCCATTACAGCGAAGCGTTGCGCAGTGCACCGCAGCCCCCTGCCTTCGATGGAGTGTCTGATAGCGTCGGTGTCCATGGGAACAGTTAGATTATATCTAATTTGATAGTTTGTCTAGATTGCTGTTCTAGGCTGTTGCGGCAGGAATCCAAACGCAAGGAAGCGAGTCTTGGAACGTCCATCTCTCGTACCGAGTTTTAGCTATACGCAGCTTTCGGCAAGGTGAAGCGGAAAGTCGAACTGTGCCCAGGTTCCGACTCAACCCAAATTCTTCCCCCGTAGTGTTCGACGATTTTCTTGCAGATCGCCAGCCCCACTCCGTTCCCAGAGTATTCCTCCCGGCTGTGCAAGCGCTGAAAAATGACGAAGATCTTGTCCTTGTATTCGGGCAAAATGCCGATACCGTTGTCGGCCACCGCAAAGATCCATTCTTCGCCCTGTTTCTCCGCGGAGACTCGGACCCTTGGTGCTTCCTCTCCACGGAACTTAATGGAGTTGCCAATCAGGTTCTCGAACAGCCGAACTAAATGAATTCGCTCTCCCGTAGCCGTTGGCAGTGGCCCTTGAGTAACGACTGCGCCGCTCTCTTTGACGGCACCGCTCAGGTTTTGCAGTGCTTCGGCAAGAGCGGCTTCGCATTCGGAATTCGCACAATTGACTTCGGTTTGCACAACGCGGGAAACAACTAACAGGTCGCTGAGCAATGTTTTCATGCGTAACGCACCCTCGACCGCGTATCCGATATATTGGTTCGCATCGTCATCAAGCTTGTCGCGGTAGTGGGAAGCCAACAGTTGCGTGTAGGATGCCACCATGCGCAGGGGTTCCTGAAGATCATGTGACGCGACATAAGCGTACAACTCCAGGTCTCGTTTTGAGTGCGCGAGCTCTTCTTCCGCACGTTTACGCTGGTCGCACACGATCTTCTCTTGCAATGCGCGGCGGACAGCAACCGGCAAGCGCGCGAGACCACCCTTTAGGACATAGTCCGTCGCACCTTTTTTGATGCAATCGACCGCTGTCACATCGCCAAGAGCGCCGGTCACCAGGATCAGCGGAACCTCTTGCCCTTCGCGCTCAATGATTTCGAGCGCTTCTATGCCTCTCCAGTTCGGAAGGTTGTAGTCGGCAAGCACAATGTGAGGATGTAGGCTCCCCAACTCGCGGGTAAAATCCTCGGCGGTCTGTACAACTGTGAAACTAAACTCGAATCCGGCACGCCTGAGCTCGTATACGATAAGTTCCACATCCCTCTGGTTGTCTTCGATCAGCAGAAAGCGGAACATAGTTTCCGGGCTGGCCGGAATGATTTCAGAGTTCATGACTCTCCGCGCTCACCGTCTGCGGCTTTTGACCCACCGGTGGCTGATTGACGACCATCCAGTAAAGGCCTAAGGTTTTTACCGTTTGGCGGAACTGCTCGAAGTCAACCGGCTTTTGGATATAGCTGTTCGCGCCAGACTTATAACCCTCAACCAGGTCTCGTTCCTGTCGCGAACTCGTCATGATTACGACCGGTAGTGATTGCGTCCGAGGATCGCTCTTTATTATTTTCAGTACCTGCAGACCATCAACTTTGGGTAGCTTCAAGTCGAGCAAGATCAGCTTGGGCGGATGCTCGAACTTTCGGTGCGAAAAGGCCGCGCGGCAAAAAAGGAAATCCAAAGCCTCTTCGCCGTCGCGTACCACGCAAATGTTGTTGGCCAGCTTTTCATGGCGGAGCGCATACAGCGCGAGGTCAACGTCGTCCTGGTTGTCTTCCACCAGCAGAATGTCCACGTCAGTGTTCACCGCGCTCCTCCGGATCCGGCCGCTGCACTGTGGAGCGCTGGCTTAGCGCTACTGTCAAGAGTGAAATAAAAAGTTGCGCCGCGCCCGGGTTCAGCTTCCGCCCACACGCGGCCGCCATGCTTGTGAACGATACGCTCTACGATCGCCAGCCCAATCCCCGTACCTTCAAACTCCTCCTGTCGGTGCAGGCGCTGGAACACGCCAAACAATTTGTCTGCATATTTCATGTCGAAGCCAACTCCATTATCCCGAACCCAGATCATTTGCCCCCCGTCCTTCGCGCTGCACCCAATCTCAATCACTGCGGGAGACCGCGGCCGGGAGTACTTGAGCGCATTCCCGATCAGGTTCTGAAAGACCTGGCGGAGCAGGGTGGGGTCGCACACCTCCGATCCCAAACCAGCGATCTTCCACTCCACGACGCGCCCTGCTGTGTCCGACTCGAGCATGGTCACGACTTCGTTGACGACGGCGTTCAAATCGGTAGGACGCAGGGTCAGCGACTGCCGTGCGATACGCGTCAAATCCAGCAGTTCATCAACAAGTTGACCCATATGTTGGGTACCGCTATCAATACGCTGCAAGTATCCCTGAGCCTCAGAAGACAGCGATGGGCCAAGCTCCTCCAATAGGATTCGTGTAAATCCACTAATGTGCCGCAGCGGCGCACGCAAGTCATGGGACACCGAATAGGTGAACGCCTCGAGTTCGTGATTGACCTCCTCCAATTGCGCAGTGCGTTTGACAACCTTCGCTTCCAGTTCGTCATTCAGTTTCCGAATTTCCTGTTCGCTTTCCCGCATCTTGGTAATATCGCGGAATGCGACGACTCCGCCTCGGACCGCGCCGTCCTTATCCTTCAAAGGACTCGAGCTGGCTTGGATCCACGCGCCACTGCCAAGTTCGCGATTGCGAATAAAAATCTCGGCGGTGTGCACCTCTCCTTTAAGAGCGCGCAGCAGCGGATTTTGATCGGGCGGAACCGGCGTTACCGTGTCAGTCAAATAGATCCCGTAATGTGTCGTCCATTCCTGGGCGGGCAGGTTCGTCGCGCCGAGGCCAACGATTCTTTCTGCAGCCGGGTTCCAGATGATGAATTCCCCCTGTTCATCAACTGCGACCAGCCCCTCGACCATGCTATCCAGCACGGACCTCAGGATCAGCGTCTGTGCTTCGAGCGCCTGCCGGGAGCTGGCTAGCTCATCCGCTTGCCGGGCTAGCTTCTCCGCCTGTGCCGCTGCTTTATGCTCGGCCCTCTTGCGTTCGGTGATATCGCGGGCAATATTCGACGCCCCGACAATTACCCCGCCGCTATTCCGGATCGGCGAGATCCTTGCGGAAATATCAATCCTCCGCCCATCCTTTCGCACACGAATCGTTTCGAAATGGTCAACTCGTTCGCCCCGAGCGATTCGCGAGAGAATTTCGGGTTCTTCACTGGCCCGGTCGGGCGGCACCAACATCAGCATGGACCTCCCGATAGCTTCTGCGGGCGAGTACCCGAACAACTTCTCGGCGCCAGGATTCCAGGCCGTGATCGTCCCCTCCAGAGTTTTGCCGATGATGGCGTCATCGGATGACCGGACCACAGCCGCCAACCATTCTCGAACTTCTTCCCCTCCGGTACCCTCGGGACCCAAAGCAAATTTTTGCGCGGCCGATTCTTTGAGCACGGACGTCCTCAGGGATGTTCTAGCAAGCAGATTTTCTTCCTTGGATTGCCCAGTCATCGTGCGCTCCAGATCTACGCTACAGAGTCGCTGTTTCGGTGCAACAGACCCGATGGTCTCTCCACGCACCGATGTCAGAGGCAAAATTCTTGTATATAAATCGCTATCGGCTATAGCTCTCGACTACTTGAGAGCAACTGTGATTCCCGAAGCCAGTATTCGGGGAGGCATGGTCGCCATCTTTCTACTAGATTGCACAAGCCCAGGAAAGTAAACTGGAGGCCATCGTGATCGAGCAAAAGATCAACGAATTCTTTGGCGATGGCGAGTCTACCGGCTTTGGAACCGGCTGGTGGAGCGGAATCTTATCCGCCTTTTTCGGATTTCTCTCGTTCGGAGCAGTTCTGTGCCTGCACTTTCCTCAGCTACTGAGCTCTCCTGAGCTGCGTGTGCACTATCCCATGCACATCATGCGGATTCTAATTCAGTGCCTCATCGTGGGAGCAATTCTATTCGGAATCATTTCTTCGATTAAGCGCAAGAAAAAGACTTTGGCATTGACTGGAATGCTGCTTGCCCTGGCGGCAACGGCTCTAGGCGGATCAAGCGTGCAGATCAACGAAAATTTGCATAATGGTCCCGCCATTGGCCTCGACTGGTTTTTGCTCGATATGCTTTTGATGGCAATCATCTACGTGCCTCTCGAACGACTCTGGCCCCAGTATCCAAAACAAGGAACGTTCAGGAACGAGTGGACTTTGGATGTCGTTTATTTCATGTCCACTCATCTCCCGATACAAATTTTGTCTTTTCTGGTTTTATTGCCCGCTCTCCAGGCCGTCAAATATTTAGGTGTTCCGGCTCTCCAACAAGTGATCGCTCGACTGCCTTGGCTTTTGCAATTTTTCCTGGCCGTTGTGGTTGCCGACACTGCTGAATACTTCATCCATTTGGCTCTGCATAAAGTACCTTTACTATGGCGTTTCCATTCCATTCACCATTCTTCCAAGGCGCTTGATTGGATCGCCGGCTCCCGCTCTCACTTTGTGGACGACACACTGGTGCGCGGGTTTATCCTCGTCCCCCTCATGCTGGGATTTTCGCAATCGATCATTCTGGCGTATCTGATTTTTGTCACTCTGCACGCTACCTGGACTCATTGCAATTTCGGTCCCAGCGCCAAATGGCTCGAACAATTCCTAGTCATGCCCAGATACCATCATTGGCACCATACTTCTCAAAAAGAGGGCATCGACAAGAACTTTGCCATTCATTTTCCGTGGATCGATAAGATTTTTGGAACTTACTACTATCCCGATGAGTGGCCCGAACGCTACGGCCTCGACGGCGAAGAAATTGCACCTGGCTTTTTGGGCCAAACAATCGAACCATTTACAAAAAGAAAAAGAACGCCTTAACAGCCTGCGGAAACGCTCGATTTTGCTTTTGCAACGTGGCTTTTGCTTCTCGACGTTGCTTTTGGGTGGCGCAGCGGTTTACCGCTGCGATAACTATGTTGTTTCTCAGCACGGCTTTAGCCGCTGAGGTAACGGCTCACTCCGAAGAATTTCTTTTTCCCGCAGCTGCTAAAACTCCAGCGCCCCCAGCGGAACATCCTTGGGCAACGTCTCACCCGTTCTAGTGGCCTTCACCAGGCCCAACTTTTTCATAACTTTCACAGTCAAAAATCCAAAATCATATTCAGACTCATCATGGCTGAGCCGCAAAAGACCCGGATAGTGATGATGATTATTTTGCAAACAAGCGCTGAAAGTCGCCGTTACCGGTAGCCACTCGCCAATGTTCATGGCGTTGTCGTCATCATCGTAATACCGCCGGTAGCCAAAGTCTCGAGTGTGGGTCCAATAGTTTTGGATCATATTCACCCACCACGCAAAAATCCGCATCCCAACCCACATCACCAGCACGAACTTCAGATCTCCAACCAACTTCCAGAAGAGATAAAAACTAAAAGCTTGTGCAAGGATCGCAAAAACTGGACTCGCAACCGCCCGAAAAGTCCGCGACCTCAAAATCTCGTCGCCCGCCAGATTGTCATTGCATTGATACGGCATGGCGCAGAGGTAAGCGGTCCGCCAGAAACCATCGCCTGAAAGTTTATTGGGATCTCCGTCATGGTCAGCATGTTTGTGATGCAACCGATGGCGATTCACCCAGGTGATTGGATTTACATAGAGCAGAAAGGTGTTATTCACGACCGCAACGGCCTTCATGAACCACTCTTTGTAGTCGAGCGAACGATGGGCGATCCCCAGATGAAGAATGTCGGCCAGATACAACCCGCCAAAAAACCAGCACAAAATAAAATAAACTCCGCCTATCAATAACCCAATCCACGGACCCAGATGAGCGGGCGCGAAATACATACTAGCCAGCATGTAGCAAACAATAATTGAATAGCCCGCGAGATTGTATATTTTCACGACAACTCCCCTCTTAGTGATCAGCCGTTCCGTCCGACCACGCTCCCACCGGAACCAGGAACGTAGTCAGGCGCTCCCAGGTGTCGCTCACCGCCAAGACAGGAGAACCCGCCAGATTTGCCCCCCATGCGGCAGGATCAGCTTGTGAAAAGAAAAACATAAGGTGCGGACGCCAGTGTCCGTTGCCATCACCTAAGTAGCTGTCCTTTGACAGCATGTAACTCATGGCTCCGGATTCCATCGCAGGCAATTCCTTTTTGTCAATGGCAGCCGTGATGGCCTCAATCATCTGAGCTTTCGTGCGCCCAGCCAGTATCAAGTCCGTCTTCTTAATCGTCCGCGGAAGGTAGGAGCGTACAGCTGCTGGATTGAGGCAGAGCGGACCGCGGAGCTTCGGATTCCAAAAATTCGGGTCCCCGATCGGAGCAGTCCAGGAGCGTTCCACAAGGCACACGAAACCGTTCTTCCCCTGAATCGCAGTTTCGTATCCGTGACGTCCGAGAACCAGGACCTTGGCATCGCGCGAGATGGACTCCGGCGCCGCACTCCGCGCCAGCGCGATTTCAGAGCCCCGATCCTCCATCAGGTATTGTTCAACCGGAGACATGTTCGGATACGGCGCTTTAGCATCCTGTGCCATTCCGTGCCGCGCTGTCACAAGCATAATCAGTACAGCGATACTCTTCGTTGCGATTGCGATGACCTTTTTTCCCCGCATGATTGGCCTCCAGATATCGAACCGCCCCATTATCGATATCAACATACAGGAATGGAGTTTTTCTTGGTAGGGCGTGCGCGGCATTAGTCCCTGGAGCTCCTGGAAGTCGGTTTGTAGGAGATATCTCTCCGCTTGGCCGGATTATTTCGACGCCGCGTCGTCCAAAAACTGCCGCAGCACAGGGCCAACCTCTTGCGGTTGCTCCCACGGCGCGTAGTGACCTGCTTTCGGGATCACTTTTAGTTGGCTGCCTGCGATATTCTGCCGCATGAGTTCGCCGTCGGCTACCGTGGAGAGGACGTCTTCTTCTCCGATCACAATCAGCGTGGGGACGTTGATGGTCTTCAGATCCGCGACCGAGTCGGGGCGCGCCGCCATTCCCTGTTGTATTTGGTTGATATCCTCGGCGGACATTTCACGCATCATGGCACGGGAGCCGGCGACTACATCCGGACGCGTAGTCACCGTCGTGCGGCCCATCAGCTTCGGAATCATGGTATCCAGGAACATTTCGGTTCCCTGCTCCAGGACAGCGGCTGCGGCCTGCAACCGACTTGCCCGGGCCTCGGCGGTATCGGCCTGTGGGCGCGTGTCACACAGGACTAGCGCGTTGACGCGATCGCGAAAACGCCGCCAAAATTCGTACAGAATGTATCCGCCAATGGAGCATCCGATGAACGCGGCTTTGCCCACGCCAGTGACGTCGAGCACGCGGATGATATCGCTAGCGTGCTTTTGCATCAGCGCTGGACCATCGCCGATTTCGGAATTGCCGTGTCCGCGCAGGTCAGGGAGGATCAAGCGGTAGCGCGATTCCAGCGCCTCGGCGATCGGATACCAGAATTCGTGATTGCAAGGAAAAGGATGAAGAAGAACTACGGGCGGACCTTTGCCTCGAATTTCATAAAAGATTTCAGCGTCGTCACTGCGCAGGCGGTCCATCGGAGATATTCGAGATTAGAGCACGGCGGGTCTCGTAGAGACGCGCCTTCCCGCATCCTTAAAGATGTAGGCGGAAAAGGGCAAGCCGCGTCTCTACCGCTAGCTTGTGACCGGCTGTCGCCCCGCTGCGGCTGGCAATAGAAATGGCTGTTCCGGAATGATGATCCATGCGAGGAAGTACGCTACCACTCCCGGAACGATTCCACACGCCAGGGTGATGAAGAACCAGAGAATGCGAACCAGCGAGACATCGAGATCGAGATAATCCGCGAGTCCAGCGCAAACGCCGGCAATCTTTCTATCGGAGCGCGAGCGCATCAGTTTCTTCGGCGCGGGCGGAACGCCTACAACATTGCCGCAATAAGAGCAAAAGCGTCCGTCGTCAGCGACAGTCTTCCCACAAGCGTTGCAGAACATGGTTGTGTCCCCCTGAAATAGGATACGCCGTTCGAGGGCGAAATGTTCCACGGCGGCTGTTAGCTGTTGGCTAAGTGCTAAGCGCCAATGGCCAATCGCTAAAAGCTGCCTTTTCGAAGCTGGTCGTGCATCTCGCCAGCGCCCAGATTTGCTTTCTGAAGCAATTCCGGGTCTACGCCCGATACTTCGTTGACCAGTTCGTAAGCCGCGGCTGCCGCCGGATATTTCTTCTCGCTCCGCAGCAGGTCGCCCAGTCCAACAGCAGCGATTTCGTAGTGGAGACTGCCGTACTTTCCCTCGCGTCCGTTCTGCCATACACGGCGATACTGCTGCTCGGCTTCTTCATTTTTTCCCGACGCACGCAGCAGGTTTGCTTCCTCCAACGGCAACAGATAATTGCGCGGAAATCTTGGCCCGATGGCACCCGCGATCTGCAGAGCGTCACCGTATCGATGTTCGCGGCGCAGAAACACCATGAGAACAATCCCGGCGTCCGCGCTGGTTTCACCATCGGCCCGGTAAGCATCGTACAGATACTGAATTCCCTTGTCCTTGTCTCCGCTTAAGCCGGCGAGCGAGACCGCCATCCTTACCGTAAACGACAAGCTTCCCATCACGTAGTTATGAGCTCCGACAATCAGCTTGGCATCGGTGTACTTGGGATCTAACTCGAGAACGCGCTCGTGATCGCGTCGCGCTCCCACTGCGTTCCTGAGAGACGACAGCCAGGCCCGCTCGAGCAGTGCGGTGTAGAGCGCGAACTGTCCGCGTGTGACGCCGCGAGCGTAGAGCGCGTCCGTGTCATTGGGATTGCGCGCCAGTTCGGCATCTTCCAGCTTCTCGGCTTGCTCCACCAGTTGCTTGATTCGCTGTTTCTGCGCGGGATCGGCGGGGCGGTGGGCCTGTCCGATAAAACTATCGTTCGAGTAATCGCCAGTATTCATCGCGCCCATGCGATAGAGTTCCCGTACCTGAATCGCCGATAGCAGATGATTCACCGCGAACGGATCGTTCGGATGCCGCGCCAGAATCGCCTCGAAATCCAGAATCGCTGCGTCATAGTCGAGGTTGTAGTAATGCTGGAAAGCAGATTGGTTCAGCGGATCGGAAGGACGGAATGCAGTGGACGTGGCGGGACCGGCCGCCAGACCGACTTGGCCAAAGGCAAGAAGCAGTAACAAGCTGGCCGTCCGCGTAGTGCGAAGCGGCCGTAACCAGGCGGAGGGAAGGTAGAGCACGATTATCCAGTCTAACCGATGGGAGTGTTTGTCCTGGAATGCTCTCCCGGATTGTTCGTCGACTACTGTGTCAGGAGCCGTCTTTCGGCCTTCTAACTCGGCCTTAACCTCCAGTTTTTGGGATTATTGAAAACCGGAAAACCGTAGATTTTGACGACCGACGTGGGTTGCAAAGGAACCAAGCCGGGTACGTCCCCAAACGACCTCTGTCGTGCACAATTGGGAAATTCGGGGCGAGAGAGCGTAATTCTTGCCCTGCCCAGCGGCCGCCCTCCCCCTTGAGTCGCTTGTAACTGGTGTCTTTGCAATAAGGTGTTTTGGTGATTCGCTTGCGATCCTGAAAAGCGTCCCCGGAAAAAGAGTTCCTTATGGCGCAGGTTGCCGATCAGACTCAGCACGAATTTTGGCGGCCCCCCATGCCGTCGTCCGCAGCCATCGCCGACTCCGACCGAAGCTCAACCTGCCATTGCGGAACCGAGTACATCGTCAGTTCGGTCTATTGCCATGCTTGCGGAGCCAGCCGTCCTGATCCGAATGCGGCGCGAACGCTGGAAATCCCCGGTTTGGCCGAACTTGCATCCCTTGGTGAGCGGCTGGGTTTAACCACCCCCGCGGTGATTGCATTTTTGGCTGGCTTGCTATGCGTGGTGGGATCCCTGTCGGTTAGCGTGTTTTTCACGGCGCGCACACTCCTCGATTGGCAGGCGATCCAACTATGGCGGATCGAGTGGCTGCTGGCGGCGGTTGCAGCCTTTGTTGCCGGATGCCTGTTTAAGAAATAGCCGACCGCCATCAGGATTCAGCCTAAACCTCAGCCTTTTTCAATCTGATTCAGTTTCGCGACTGGGCATGCTCAGCCTGGGAAATCACCGTACTGGGCCGCTTTTGCTGACGGCTGCGATAGAGATGATTTAAGGGACCCACGCCGTGCCCTACCGGATAGGCATTCGCGATCGCGGCCGATACATACACTTTTGAAAGCAGAACCGCCTCGGGCAATCCGCGTCCATGCGCCAGGTGACAAGCCAGCGCAGTGGAGAATGCGCATCCGGTGCCGTGGGTCGAGTTCGAGGGTAACCGGTCGGCCTTGAAAACTTCCTGCTCGATACCCCGCACAGTCGTAAAACTCAGAAGATCAATCGCCTTCTCCAGGTGGCCTCCTGTCACCACGACGTTCGCGGCGCCGAGAGAGTGTAGACTTCGAGCCGTCTGCCGCATCTCATCGAGATTGGTAACGGGCATCCCCGTAAGTGCGCTGGCCTCCTCGAGATTCGGAGTGATCAACTCCACCAGCGGCAGCAGTCTCCCAATCAAAAGCCTCATTCCCGCTGCATCCAGCAAATCCGCGCCAGAAGTTGATCTTAGTATCGGATCCAGCACTACATGTCGCAGTCGAGTGCGGGTAAGAAAATTAGCGACTGCACCCACGGTCTCGGCATTTCCCAGCATGCCAATGTGGACAGCTTCAATGGGAAGGTCTGAAACCAATTCCTGCAAGGTCTCGGTAATGGTCTTCGGATCGACGGCCTCGACCCGGCGAACTCCCTGCGTGGACTGAACCGTGAGGGCCGTAATACAGCTAACGCCGTAGCAATCATGTGCGGCAATCGTCTTGATATCGGCCGTAATTCCGGCGCCCGACGAGGGATCAAACCCGGCAATCGTCAGCACCACGGGTGGACTCACAGCCATGCCGCCACTCTAAACCGAAAGTAAAAATAGAGGAACCTGAAATAGAGCAACCGGATTCGCTGTCGTGTTGCGTCGCGTCAGCTAAGGACCTCATCCCCCGAAATTGTCATCCTGAGCGGAGCCTGAGCCTCACGAAGTGAAGCTCAGGCGGAGTCGAAGGACCCCATACCCGGATAAGTAACGATGAACACGGCAAGGCATTCTCACGATGCAGTCGATTCTCACCGGCACAAAGGGGAGCATGCGTAGCCACTGCGAGAGAACTGCCTGAGGCGGCATCGGGTAGCTCTTTCGCTGTAAATTGTGGCGACGAAAGCAGGCTCAAACCGGGCCATCCTCAACACCGCGGGTGGGCCCTGGGCCGTGCTCCCACTCTAAACCGAAAGCGCAATACCCGGAACCACACTTCTGTGCGGACGGCGACCCATCCGGACCCAGAAGCCGCGGTCGCAACAATTTAACTTAACGGATAAATCCAGAGCGCTTGATGATTACCAATCAGTAATCAAACTGATCCATAAGGTGCTGATTACAAAACGGTTAGTTGATTCTCTACGTAAGTCGTACATTCGAGAGCCAGTTGCAAAAATTCTCGAATCCGGAAAATCTCATATTAACAACTAAGTTAACCAGACCCGCTGACTGATTTCAATGACATAGACAGACAAATCCCTATTTTTCATCGGGCTAAGTCATTGATTATGTACTGTTTAGTTACGATATCGGCCAAATTTTCGGTTGACACACCTTCGTGCCATCGGTAGCATTTTAAGATTGTTCGTTTGACCAAAGGAGCATTCGACCACTAAACGACTTTCCACGATTGAGAGGTAACTGTATGCGACGACGTTTAGCCGAAGGACTGGCCATTCTTTTATCAATAGCCAGTCTGGGAGCCGGAGCCGCATCCGGGCCCAGCAGCCTGGAAGCCGCCAAGGTCACACCCCCGGTCAGTAAGACCAGTGGGCCCAATCAACGAAAGACCAGCACCCCGAAGTCTGGGGCTAGTAATAAGACGAAGGCGTATCAAGTAGGGACCGCGTCCTGGTACGGAGAACAGTTCCAGGGCAAACAAACAGCCAGCGGCGAACCCTTCGATATGCTCGATTTCACGGCCGCTCATCCCAGCCTTCCGCTGGGCTCGTTCGTCAAGGTCACCAACCTGAGGAACGGCCAGTCCGTCGTAGTGCGTATCAATGATCGGGGTCCAGTTGTCGAGGGCCGGATCATCGACGTTTCCTACAACGCCGCGCGGGCACTGGGCTTCAAAGAGCGTGGTTTGCAGACGGTCCGCTTGGACATCTACAGCCCCAAAAACATGGCGCTGATGCAACCTATAGCCGATCTGGACTAAAACCGATACACTCGGCAACGGGAAACATAAAAATGGACCCGCGCCAGCGTCTAATCGTTGCCTTGGATGTATCTACGGCCGCGGCCGCCCGGAAGATCGTGGCGGCCGTCGGCGACTCTGCCCATGCCTACAAAGTGGGCATGCAGCTCTACACTGCCGAGGGTCCTTCCGTAGTCCGCGAATTAGTGGATTCCGGCCTCCGCGTCTTTCTTGATCTCAAATATCACGACATCCCAAACACGGTTGGATCGGCCGTCCGCGAGGCAGCGCAGCTCGGCGTGAACATGCTGACGGTGCATGCTTCCGGAGGCGGCAAGATGTTGCGAGCCGCAGTCGAAGCCACGCAATCCACCAAGCCTGATTTGCTCGTTCTTGCGGTTACGGTGCTCACCAGCCTCGACGATGTCGAACTCGGCAAGATAGGCATCCGCGAAGGAGTACTCGACCAAGTTCGAAGGCTGACGACGCTGGCACTTTCGAATGGCTGCAAAGGTGTGGTCGCTTCGGCGCGTGAAGCCGGGGCTTTGCGCGAGGAGTTTGGCCAAGATTTCGCCATCGTCACTCCCGGCGTGCGTCCCGCCGGCAGCGGACACGACGATCAGGCCCGCGTAGTCACCCCTGCCGAAGCAATCGCCGCCGGATCCTCACATATCGTAGTCGGACGCCCCATCACAGAAGCCTTCGACCCAGCCGCCGAGGCACGTGCAATCTTGGGACAGATTGGATGGGGTAGCTCTCAGCCCTCAGCCGTCAGCTCTCAGTAAAAACAGCCCTCGACAAAATAAAAAGGCGCGACCATGAGCCGCGCCTCGTACTTTTGGATTTGTGTTTGGTTCAACTGAGAACTGAGAACCGGCAACTGAGAACCGCTTCCTACAGCTTCTCAAAAAACTCGCAGCCCGAGCACGAAATATAGATTCCGCCGGGCACTCCGCGCTCGCGATCTTTCATCCGCTTCACGATGCGGGTTTCCTTGCCGCACTTAGGACATGCGGTCGATTTCGTCGTATCCATGACCTTTTTCCGGTCGGCTGTCTTTGCAATTTTTGCCATTTCAGTCTTTCTCCTGACAGGAATGTGCCGCCAAGCCAAAGGCTGGGGTTCTACCTGTTAATTGGGGAGTATCCGTCGCTGGATGCTGATCGGTGCAGTGTACTCGCCTTCTGAATCTTACACGATTTACAGCTTGGTCGCGTGGTGACGGGGCTCAGCCCCGTGCCTCCGACTTTCGACAGAAGCAAAAAAGAGGGGCCGATTTCTCGGCCCCAAGTCAGTTAAATCTCGAACATCAAGCTACGGTGCGGTGACTGTCAGCTTGACTTTGGCTATGTGGGTCAGGAAGCCAGACTTGCCGACGACCATGATCGTCGTCGACTTCAGTGCGGCGGCACTGCTCACCGCCAGCTTCAGCGTGCTGGTGGACGTGGCCGGGTTGGGACTGAACGTAGCAGTCACTCCGGGCGGCACCGAGACTACGCTCAGCGCAACACTCGAATTGAAAGTGTTCAGCGGATTAATGGTAAGGGTGCTGGTTCCGCTGCTGCCTTGGGCAACCGAAATCGCCGTTGGAGAAGCAGTCAGCGTAAAGTCCGGTTCCACCGTCACGAGCTTTACCGTTGCGGTATGAGACAGGGTTCCAGCTGTGCCGGTGATGGTTATGGTTTCCGTCTCAAGATTCGACGTGCTGCTTACCGCCAGCGTCAATGTGCTGGTGGAAGTCGCCGGGTTCGGACTGAACGTCGCAGTGACTCCTGCCGGCAACGCGCCCGCGCTCAGAGTTACATTCTGATCGAAGCCGCCTATCGCCTTGATGGTGATCGTGCTTGTTCCGCTGCTGCCCAACAGTACCGTCAGGGTCTTCGGCGCAGCTGACAGTGAGAAATTACCGAACGCGTTCACAGTAAGCGCAATACTGGTGCTTGCAGTCAAGCTGGCAGATGTCCCAGTGACCGTCACAGTTGCCGTCCCCTTCTTCGCGGTCGCACTGGCCGTCAGGGTCAGGACGCTGCTTGAAGTGGTCGGATCTTGGCTGAAGGATGCGGTTACGCCCGTGGGCAATCCGGAAACGGCCAGCGTTACATTGCCGGCAAATCCGCTGTGCGGAGTGATTGAGATATTGCTCGTGCTGCCAGCTCCGCCTTGCACCAGCGTAACCGTGCTCGGTGACGCAGCCAAGCTAAAGCTCTGGGTCGGAGAATTTACCGTAAGGCTGACACTCGTACTGCCGGTCAGGCTCCCGGACTTTCCGGCGATCTTAACCGTGGACAAGCCCGTGGCAGCCGTCGCAGTGGCCGTCAAAGTCAGCGTGCTGGTGCTGGTCGCGGGATTCGGACTGAACGATGCCGTTACGCCACTCGGCAATCCAGACGCAGACAGAGTGACGTTCCCATTGAAGCCGCCGCCGACGCTGATTGTGATTATGCTGGCCCCGCTCGCGCCTTGCATGATGGCGACATTGTTCGGCGAAGCCGAGAGCGAGAAGTTCGGAGCGGCGGATCCGGCAAGCGCGGTGATGAAACCGATCCCGTTCGGACTGCCCCATCCGGTCGCCAGATCGTAGCCAGTAGTTGTCGGAAAACCGTTACTGCCGGCAGTGATGTCGTGGAAAGCAGCGCCATAACCAGCGCCCAGACCGATCTGATAGACGGTCGGGTTGATAAAGCCAAGGGTCGGAAAACCATTGGCAATAATCTGCTGATTGACCAGAGCCATGAAACCGGCCCACATGGGCGCGGCAAAGCTGGTCCCGCCGAGGCCGTCGCTGCAAGGGCCCTGGTTGGAACAGAAGAAAAAGTCAAAATTGGCTTCTGCCGAAACATCTGGAGCATTGCGCAAAGTGGTGGAACCCTCGTTCGCCGCGGTGATAACGCCCGGGGTTTGCTGCCATGACGGAATTGGAATGGCATCCGGCGTAAAGAAAGCGCCGCCGCCATCCACCCAGGCAGTTTCTGAACTCCACGCGCCGCCGGCGCCGTTGGTGATTAAGTCCGTGCCGCCGACGGTGGTAACGTATGCATCGTCCGCCGGGAACACGTCCTGGAAATTGGATTTAAATGCGCCACTATCGCCGGCGGCTTGAAAATAGTTTTGTCCCTGAGCCGAAAATTTCTTGAAGTAGGGATCGTCGGTGCTGGGGTCAGCCGGACTCCATGTCCAGGAAGAACTCAATTGCGCATCCAGCGGTAAATGCGTGGACATGGAACTCAGCATCGCGGTATCGGACGCGCCTACGAAGACATACAAGGCCTTCATGCCCGGGGCCATGGAAATCGCCTGCGTCATATCAATGATCTGTTCGGTGTCATCGCAGCCCTGTGAAGCAAGACAGCCCAAGGGACTGCCGTCTGTGGAAACGCCGATGACGGGAACATTGTCGGTTTGACCAACGGTCGAGAAATACGTATTCAGATCGGAGATTTCGAATCCGAGGAACTCCAGCAATCCTACGGTCTGGCCGGCGCCGGTCAGAGCTGTGCCCCCGTAGTAAGCCGCGCGCATATCACTGCCGCAATAAGAATTGCCAGGGCAGGAGCCGGAAATAACATTCGCCTTCACACCCTCACTTCTATGCACGAGGGCGGGACGCGGGATTGAATAGTTATCTAGACCCGACACGTGCCACAAAGGAAACGCGAGGCTCACGGTTGGTTCACGATCAGGAGCGTAGAAGGTTCGACTTTCCGTAGGGTGCTGATAAACGCCCATGATCACATGGAAGGCTTTTTCGATGTTCGCCACTGTGCCTTTGAGCTGTACGTCCATGCCATCGCGGGAGCCACCGACTACTTTGAAGCCGTTTGTCTCCGCGAAACGAATGACAGCGTCATAATCTTCCTGACTGGGGCCAAATCTCGCGGTGAATTCCGGAACGGTCACGAAGTGCCGGTAGGAGGGGCTGGTCGGATCGTAGAGTGCTTCCAAGAAGTTATCCAACTCGGGCTGATGGCGCAAAGGTAGAACGATATCGATCCGCATGTTCTGGATTGCAGGGAGCCGGCCGATGGATTGTGCCTGCCCGTTGAGAGTCACTTCACGCACGTGACGCGTTAAGAAAGACTGCGCCTGGGAAACGACATTTACGCCCGACACCATCGCGACGACAGTGAGTAAGAACACGACTAGCCTTCGATTCACGTTTTCTCCTTCGGACTTGGGTCCCAACTCTTAGGAAAGCAGATTTGGTCAGCAACAAGCAACAGACGCCCCGATTGATGCCGGTCGAGAAGCCTGTTAAACCGAAATCTCCTTGTGGCACTGCGAAATAGCGCTCAGTCTACACACATTTTCGTTGGGCGAATAGTGTGAAACGAATTGCACGTGCGGATTAGATTGCAAGCGGCGGGGCCGGCCAGGAGCCCCTTTCATTTTCGAGTGTAGCCGCGACTGCCAATACGAGTTCTTCTTCCCATGGCCTGCCCACGACTTGGACGCCGATCGGCAGTCCCTCCGCCGAATAGCCCATGGGAACGACAACAGCCGGAAAGCCCAGCAGGTTGAACCATTCGCAATAGCTCCAGGCGTCAAGATATTTCACCGTCTTCCCTTCCACCTGCCATTCGCGTTCACCGTGACGAAACGCTGGGATCGCCGCGACTGGACAAACGATCACCGGGAATTTCCGCATCTGTAGAAGAATCTTTTCCCGCAGTTCATCGCGTCCGAGCCACGCCGCAAGTAGCGACTCCCCGGTGTGCGCGGGAGCGGCCTTGGTCCACCCCAGAAATTCCCGGAGAATAGGGCTCAACTCGGACTCGCGGCCACGCAAACTTGATTCAAGAATCATGCCTCCGGCCGTCCCGAAGAATTCCCACCATCGCTGGCGCGCTTCTTCAAGGCCCTCGGGACGAAATGCGTCAACGCGAAATCCGCAACTCATCAAGGTGAACGCCGCGAGCCTCACAGCTTCTCTAGTTTCTTCTGTGACCGGAGTTCGCCCATCGTCTTCGAAAAAACCGATGGGGACGGCGCGCACTTTCGATTCATGAAGCGCCCGAACTGCAACCGGCGCGGTACAGGGATCGCCGTCGTCCCAACCTGCCATTACTTCAAACAGCGTCTGCAAGTCCGCGACCGTGCGAGCCATCGGTCCGACCACTCCGATCAGAGCGAACGGCCCTCCCGGTTTCGGATAGTGCCCAGTCGACGGAATGCGTCCCGGAGTGGGCTTGAGTCCACAAATTCCGCAGAAATGCGCCGGTACGCGGATCGATCCGCCGCCATCGCTACCCACGCCGCCAGCGGATAATCCAGCAGCGATAGCCGCAGCTTCTCCACCACTCGATCCACCCGCGGTTCGAGTGAGATCCCACGGGTTGTTAGTGCGGCCATAAAGAAGATTGTCGGTTTCCCAAGCCATCAACAGTTCGGGAGCATTGGTGACTCCCAGAATGACCGCCCCAGCAGCGCGCAGGCGTGCAACCAGCGGAGCGTCTTCAGTAGCGATTCGTCCCGCGCGCAAACACGTGCCCGCTTCGCAGCGATGTCCCGCAACATCAATCGACGACTTGATGGAGAGCGGCACACCATGCAGCGGCCCGAGGTCGTCTCCGCGGAGAACCGCTTTCTCCGCGTTACGCGCTTGCGCAAGTATCGCCTCCGGTCTGAAATCGACGAATGCGTTCAGCTTGGGATTCAGGCGTTCGATACGCTCGAGATGATTCTGCGCAACTTCTACCGGCGAGATCGTCCTACGTCGGATTTGAGCCGCGATTTCACGCGCGGAAGGAAAATGAGCGCCTGGCGTCATAAAACAATAACGAGACAACGAAGCTCAGAATAGCAGCGAAGGAATCGCAGCGAGCGACTACCTGCCTGCAGGCCCAGTTTGACTACTCCTTGGAGCTCGAAGAATCCAGAAGCGGAGAGCGCCGATATGTACCCATCAACCCCGCGATCAGCACAGCAAGATAAAGAATGCCAAGGATGGCTTCGATCACAGTAAGGGAACGAGCCGGTGAAGAGACGGGGGTCATGCCGGCCGCGCCTAAGGAGGTCATCGTGGCGAAGCTGTAATAAATGAAATCGAATCGGTCGGGGATCGTGTGAAGATTCGTCAGCGGATCGAGATAGAACGCCTTGGGCTGAATGACGGCGACCATTCCGTACACGCTGGCAAAAGTGAACCCTACCAGCAGATAAATGCAAAGGGCGCCAAAAACTGTTTCTGAATTCGGTTGGTTCCGGGTAAAAACGCGGTGGAAGATGGCCACCACAATAAATACATCAAACACAAAGCTGAGAACGATGTTGAGCAGGGAGAGAAAACCTGCATCGGCACGAAGAAGCAATATGCGTTCCAGCAACGCGGGGATAGCAAGCAGCAGGGCAACGAGCAACAGCGTCTTTCGAAGGCGTATCGCATACACGGCGACCAAAATTCCGGCGCTCCCGAATATGCGGAAGGCGAAGTATCCGAATCCGCCGTTTTCGACGTACGGATAGAAGATCAGCGACGCTGACAGGAAGATAAAAAGCAGAAAGAACTTGTGTCCCGTCAGCGCTTGTAAACGACCAGAGCGATTAGCCGATGCCAGGGACATAGCGATCAAGAAATCCTGCCCGGAGATCGTACACCGTTTCGGAAATGAGGTGGAGTGCCTCTAGCCTGCCGCGTCATCCCCGCCGCGCCGCCTCGATCTTCGCGACGTCGAGCTTTTTCATTTGCATCATCGCCTCGAATGCCCGCTTTGCCTCAGCGCCACCAGCCGCAAGCGCATCCATCAGAGCGCGCGGTGTGATCTGCCAGGAAAGGCCCCAACGGTCCTTGCACCAGCCGCATTCACTTTCCTGACCGCCATTGCCGACGATCGCGTTCCAGTAACGGTCCGTCTCTTCCTGGGTGTCCGTCGCGACTTGGAAAGAAAATGCCTCACTGTGTTTGAACTGTGGGCCGCCGTTGAGACCCAGACAGGGAATGCCCAGAACCGTGAACTCCACCGTCAGCTCATCGCCCTTCTTGCCGCCCGGGAAGTCACCGGGCGCTTTGTGAACAGAGATCACTTGACTATTTGGAAAGGTCGCAGCGTAGAAACGAGCCGCTTCATGTGCATCCTTGTCGAACCAGAGGCAAATCGTATTCTTCGGCTTTGAACTCATAACCTCTCCATAGTGCGAATCGGGTTGGAACACCGGTGGACGGACCTTTTTCCGGTTCTGTCGTTTCGCTCCACTACAAAGAATAATGGCAGTCAGATGAGAGTGCCAGCGTGCGAGTTGCGCGTGGAGGCCTGGCAAATTTCGAGGCTCATACCCGGCGCCAGAACACAGGCTCCACTCCGCGCTTGTCGAGTGCCCAACTGGGGCGGATAATTTCACGAATGAAGACAATTGGTTGCGTGCTGCCCGTATTGCTAACGGCGAGCGCTGCATTCTCACAACAAGTTGGTGTTGTCGATCTCACTCGCCCAATAGGCGTTATGGCGCCCGCCGAGCAAAGCGCCAACCAGGTGTCTTCAGGATGTGCCCAGGAAAAAATAGGGATCTTGTCCAATGGCGTTATGAAACCAGATGACAATCAGTCACGAAGCATATCGCTGGAAATCATCAAACTGAGGAATGAAACACTTGAGGTTGGTGGCGACGGCCGCGCTGAGGTTCGGCTTAAAAACACAAGCGAAAAGCCGATAAGCATTCCGTCGAGTACAGACTGGAGCGCGATACGAAAAGCTTCCGATCCCGATCATCTTGAGTGGGAAGAGGGCAGCTTTCAGGTTGTGCTCAGAGATAAACAGAATCACGACATCGCGCTGAGGAGCACCGACTGGTCGCTGTACGGATCACAGCTCGTCAGTGGAAGCCTGTTGACAGTCAAGCCTGGCGAATGGATCACGGCCCTCCTGAATTTCAAAGTCGAGAACCGCTATCGCGCTGGTAACCTCGCCGAGTTTCCGGCTGGCGAAGCGAAACTATTCTTAGAATGGGAACAGGAACTCAGAATGCGGAATCGGGAAAACTGCGCTTGGAACAGATCGACGATCGACTACAAGGGCTACTACAAGCAGGAGCATCCCACGATAATAGTTCAAGTCAATAAGTCTGGTTCAGGCAAGAACAAGAATTCGGAATAGTCTCGCTTCCCATCTGTTGAAAATTGCCCTCAAACGTTGCTCGCCTTTATTTTGGCGGAATCGCGTACTCGGTGTGGAGATGCATCTGCCAGCGACCGTCGCGACGAAGCCATACCGTAGAAATAGTTGTTTCGCCGGACAATGTTCGGGTGCCGCAGGTAGGTGTCTCCGTGGCGTGATACACGATCGTGGCGATGTCAGGCGTGAGGAAGATGACGCTCGGATCAACAACCTTAACGGGAGCGAGGGTGCAGTGTTCATGGAATTGCTTTACAAAAGCGAGAACCTGATCCCGGTTCCATATTTGTTCTTCGACATTGATGTAGTCGGGTAAAAGGAGCTTTGAGAGGTCTGTGGCGTTGCCATCTGCGTATGCCTTCCAGAATGCAGTTTCTTGCGCGATGATTGCATCCGGTGTATCGATGGCTTGAGAGAGCACCGGCACAGCGAGGAGGAGCAGAGCAAAAATCCAAGGTTGTCGTCGCATAGGCAGATTGTAGACGTAACGCGGCTCACGGCGCCCCAACATTAGGACGCCGTGAGCCCGCGATCACGATTCTACGGCGCTGCGGTTACCGCGTTGATGAAGGCGAGACCGTACGGTGTCCCGTACCCGGTCGCGTTGTCCCATCCACGTTTCACGGTTAGTGAACTGTCGATCCCGAACCCGAAGTCCAGGATATCGGCAGAATCTTCCGGCCAGAGTGCGCTGGTGAAGCCCTTGTTACCGAAAAGTGATCCGGCAAAGAGATCGGTAGCCGAGTAGGCCGTGGAGCCACTCGCATCCGTGATCGTCGCCGTCACATTGTTTGCACTGCTATCGCTCGTCGGCAGCACATCCTGAATGCCACCGTGAGGAAGAGCGGCAATCGCAGGCCCGGCTTGACCCAGAGCATGACCCGCCTTCTGGTTTGCAATCGCCCAGAAAGCCGAGAAGATGGGGCAGCCCAAACTCGTGCCTCCCCAACCGTATTCAACGAACTGAGTCGCGCCGTCGCTTACAACGATCGGAACTCCCGTGAACGGATCAGACAGCGCGGAGACATCTGGCGTTTGCCGACCCTTGCCGGGAAGCGATTTCTGCCAGGCTGGCTTGGGCCAGAAGACACTCTCGCCACCACCGCCGCCGCCGATCAATCCAATCCCTTCGGGCGGATCAACAACCGTACCGCCGCCCACCAGGAAAGTGAGCGTATCTCCCCAGGCCGTGGTAATGGTCGATCCCGGATTGGCTGGATCGTTCAAGATGGAAGTACCACCGACCGATGTAGCATGCGGAGCGTCCGAAGGCACACCGGGCGCGCCTATCGGGGAGCCGACTCCGTTGTCGCCACTGTCGCCGGATGAAAAATTGACGGAGATGCCCTTAGCGCTAGCAACCTCGAGCACATCGTCCCACGAAGTTTGTTCCAGAGGACCGGAAAGAAGGTCGAGGTCTTCTTCGTAACTGTTCGAGACGGAGTTGCCAAGACTGTTTTCCGTCACGTAAGAAATGGAGTCTTGGAAGTCTTCGCTGTCCTGTCCGCTCGTAATCACCTCAACGATATTGGCGCCAGGCGCGATAGAGTGGGCCCAGTCTAAGTCGAGAGCGATCTCAATATTCCAACCTTCAATGATTCCTAACTGAGGATTGGGCTTGCCCTGCGGATAGACCATGCTGAAATTCGACGAGTTAAGTGCCGGCAGATTCGCCAGCTTTGCGAACGTGTTGCCATCTTTCTCAAGCGTGGGATAACCGTAACCTTCGACCAGAACAATCGTCTGACCAGCGCCGTTGTATCCCGCAGCAAAGACCTGATCAAGACCCAGGGCCGTCCACAACTGATTGGGGAGGTAATCGCAAATCAGGGTCGGATCAGCCGAATATACCGTGCCAGAGAAGACGCCACTTGCGTTATGCCCCTTGCCCTTCAAATTGTAGGTTGCCGGTGCGGATAAACAGTTCGTCGTACTTCCCGCCGGGAAACCGCCTTTGGCGAGCTTGCCCAGCGCCACCGGCGGAAATGGTTTGTTCGTCCTCGGATTCAGCGCGCGCACGCTGAGCGGCCGTACCTGATGGCTTTCGAGACCAGCCACGCTGGAAACATAATTTCCAGCCTCGCCGTTAAGCCGTGCGTTCCGGACATTCGCGCGGAAAACTTTTCCGTTGTGCTCGAACTGGTGGAGTTCGGTATTGAAAGCTCTCTCCACATTGACAAGGCTGCCGCGGGCGCGGATGTTAAATCCGAGTTTGTCCGTGGAAAGAATGGTCAGCCCCTGTTTCTGGAGCTCCTTGCGAACCGCCAGCCGCTGCCCTTCTGACGGCGCGTACTTTTTGAGATCGGCATTAGTCATCCACTTGTGGAAAGTCGGGGACGCCGGATCGTAGAGCGCGTCAACGGCTTTATCGAATGCTGCCTTGTCGCTGAGTTTGAGATGGACTGTGATGTTGATCTCCGCCGCTGAATCGGCAAGACCGAGGTCTCTCGAAACCTGAACGCCAGCGGGCACATTATTTTCTATCCGCTGCGCAGAGGCTGAAGAACCTCCCATGGCAAAGAGTGCGATCACCAATAACAAAGTGACTGCCCCGTATCTAAGCGAATTTTGAAGTGTCATGAAGTTTCTCCTTGTGTGTTTGAAGACAGTGTTGTGAAAGACAGGAACCAAGAGCGCGCTCAACAAAGCTGAGGATGCCAGGGTTACTGCTGGGATTGGGCTGGACACGCAACTGGCCAAAAAGTTTGTATCCGCCCGCAACATTTGTCAATGTGCACGAACTTGCACATATGACGGCGACGTCCCCGTGAGTGATAACTGAGTGATAACCTTGTGAAGTGCCTGACGATTCTCCTGCGGATCACCGTCCCAAGCCCGCTCGATCCTCCGCGGCGATTGTGCTCGCCCTCATTGCCGGTCTCTTCCTAGGATTGCTCGCGTTCGGCTCGTTTGGATTGCTGATGTTGTCGCGGACTTCCGGTCGGTCGCTGTTGAGCCATGCCTGGTCGGCGGTGACCGGCAGAACGCTCACCATCGATGTCAGCCAGCCCACGGTAGTCAATCGCATTCAACGCCTGCAGCGACTCGAGACCGTGGTCTACACCATGGACAAGCTCGTAACCGGCGCGAAAGAAAATCCCATCTTCCCCGATTTTCTGGCCGGAGATCGCCTCTTGCTGTTAGTCCACGGCGAAGTTGTCGCCGGAATCGATTTCTCAAATCTGAAACCCGGCGACGTCAGCGTGGATGGCAAGCAAGTCCGCCTGCATCTCCCCACACCTCAAATCTTCAGCACCCGTATCGACAGCGCGAAAACAAAAGTGTATTCCCGCCAAACCGGACTGCTGGTACCAACCGATCCAAATCTAGAAACCCAAGTCCGCCAGGAAGCAGAACGCCAACTCCAAGAAGCCGCCCTGGCCGACGGCATCTTGAAAACCGCCCAGCAGAATGCAGCTTCGACCATCAGCAGTCTGTTGCAGGGTTTGGGATTTGAGAGAGTTGAGTTCGAGTGAAAACCGCCTAATGTCCGTTTCGCCAGGATTCTTAGTTGGCGCTAACGCCTTGTTTCACAAGTTGGAGCTACCATCCTTATAGGATCGAAGGTACCTCAGAGATGCGACTCTTCGTCGCCGCATTAACGGTTGTGCAGGTCTTCGGACGCTTGGGCGAGGCGAACTTCGTCAGAGATCAAAATGTCGATACTGTAATTTTCATAAAATAACAGCAAGTGTAGCGGAAAATATGGAACTCAGCCCGGCTCCCTTTCGTATGAATCTCCACTCGTAGCTCAACTGCCGAACCATTGAACTAAGATCGACAGGAGAACCAAATGAGATTATTGAAGTTCGTTTTTGCTACTTGCTTCGCAATGATCACTGCGGTTGCATCACCAGCACAAACCGCAAAACTCACGCCGCCCCCCTCCGGCAAGATTGAAGTAGCAGTCGCCATCTCCGATGGTGCCGTGATGATCGATTTCGCGGGTCCGTGGGAGGTTTTCAGTGACGTCATGCTGCATGAGAAAGGTCAAGCCCACGACCAACTGCATCCGTTTCACCTCTATACCGTCGCAGAGAGCGCCAAACCAATCCGTGTTTCCGGAGGTATGCAGGTTGTTCCTGATTACACCTTCGAGAATGCTCCGAAGGCCAATATTGTCATTGTGCCTGCTCAGAATAACGACTCGCCAAAGATGATGGCCTGGATCCGGAAAATGAGTAAAGAAAGTGACGTCTTGATGTCGGTGTGTACCGGCGCATTGCTGCTTGCAGAGTCTGGCGTGCTCGACGGAAAAAGCGCAACGACACACCATGAAGCCTATGCCACCATGGAACATGCCTATCCCAAGGTTTCGGTGCAAAGGCGGATGAGATATGTACAGAGTGATCCCGTCATCTTTACTTCTGGTGGACTGAGCTCAGGGATTGACTTGGCGCTTCACGTCGTCCAACTTTACTACGGCCGTGAGGTCGCAGATGAAACCGTCCGGCATCTTGAGTATGAAGGCGCGGACTGGTCGGGCGACGGCGGAGCCAGCGTGGATTTTACAATTCCCGCCAAAGCGGGCTTGCACGCAACATTGGACAACCTTTCCAACAGCACATTTGAGAACCCATCAACCGAATTTTCCCGTAAAGGGGAAGTGATTGAGTTCTCTTTTGGTGGCGATCCTGCCTATAAGGGCACGCTCGCCAAAGACGGAAACACGATTAATGGGACCCTTCTTATGGACGACGGCAGCACCGCAATTTTGAATTGGACACGATCAAAAGCGCTCGTCGGCAATGACGAATTTGTCGTCCAAGACTTGCCGATCACTGGCGACTGGAACGCGAAACTCGATGTGAATGGCAAACATTCGAACTTTGTCCTGCACATTAAGGGGTAAGCGCCGTTCTCTTTGAACCAGTTAAGGATTTCTCGGACCCGCTTCCACTGATCACGGGTAAGGTTCGAGATGCCTCTTTATTCGGGTTCAGGAAAAGGAAAGCCGGTTCACTATTTGGCGCTGGCTGTTCAACTTGGCAACCGTAGACTGCCAGACTAAGCTAAAGCGTCCAGAACGCTATTGCAACTTCGCATACTCCGCCTTAGCTTCCTTCAAGACAGGTATGTCCGCATCGGCGTCTTTCCAAAGCGCAAAGAAATCCTGATAAGCGGTCCGCGCATTCGCAGCATCGTGCTGGGCGCTGTAAGCTCGCGCCAGGCCGAGTTGAGCCAGCGGATACGCAACTGAGCCGACAGACACCGAGCGGCGGGCCAGGATTTTGCGAAACTCCGAAACCGCGTCGGCCGGCTGACCGGCGGCCAAGTATATTTCCCCTCGCAGAAGATGATTGTCAAAAAAGAGTCCGTCTTCGTATGGCTGTGCGGCGGCGAGAGTCTGAATTGCGGCCGCAGCCTTGCCATGCCGCATCTGCGATCGCGCTTCTACACGCGGAGCAATTTCCATTTGGATGAAAGTATCTTCCGGACGCGCGCGACGGGCCTCAGCTAGAAGAGACTCAGCTTTCTGGTCCTGGCCCGCTGCTGAAGCAAAGTCGGCGGCCTCCGCGGCAAGAAAAGGTTCGCGTGACAACGCGAGCGCGGCATCAATCTGCTGCACCGCGCGAGCGGAATTTCCAATCGCGGCATCGACCTCCGCTTCGTTCAGCAGACGGTTCGCGGCATAGTCCGACATACCTAGACTCGTCGCCCGCTCGACGCCATGGGTTCGCAGCTCCCGCTGCCGCGACACCTGGCCGAGCGCGGCGGCGTACGACGCTTGCTGTTCAACGACTCGCAACTCGCCTTCCGGAGACGCTTTAGCCAAATCCTGCATCTTTGCAGTGGTGGCTGCGTCCCCGCGTAACATGGCGGAGTTTGCCAAGCCGACGTAAAGAAGAGAGCCCTTGATGTTCCTCTGCTGTGCCTGCGCCAGCAGAGCATCGCCGTTGTCGAACCGGCCGAGGCTTTTGTACGCCTGCGCTCCAATCAGATAGCAATTCAGTGTGTCGGGCACAAGACGGATCGCCTCCAGGCAGTTCTCGACGGTTTTCTCGTACTGTCCGATTTGCTGATATGTGACCGCCACGTTGATGCGGGAGGCCTCGTCGTGAGGATACGTCTGCTTCATCAGCTCCCATGCCGCACTGCTCTTTTCTAATTGTCCGATATCGAAATAGTAGTAGGCGGTGATATAGAGCCGTTCATATTCGCTGGTGCGGTCGCGCAGTTCAAATGCCTTCGCCACTTCTTTAGTAGACAGGGACAACTGCCCCGAGTTACCGGCGACCACCCCGAGCCGAAGGTGGGCGAGAGCGAAGTTTGGGTCAAGTTCAATCGCCCGCTGATAAAGGGGGATGGATTGAACATCCTCCAGCTTGGCATGGAGTGCGTCCGCCAGCGTGTACGCTTTGAGCGCCTCGAGCGACGACGTGGTGGCCTGTTCGAGGGGCTTATCGAATTTCTGCACCGAAGCGAGCGATTCGCCCAGCTTCTCGCGCAGTTTTGTTGACGCGTTTCCAAGAGCGCCCAGCACCGCATCCTTGCCCGCCGCCTGTTCCTGCGCCTGTCCCAGCGAATCGCCGGTCGAGGCGTTTACAGCTTCCAGGGTGATGAGATATTGGCTGCCAACCAGCGCAATCGAGCCTGTCAGCATGACCTTGATTCCGTCGCGCTGGCTTATTTCGCGGCCGATATCGCTGGTGACCACCTGATCCGGCGGACGCCCCATAAATTTGAGCGTCTTCTGCACCTGCTGCTCAGGCACGACGTTCAAAAAAGGAGACTGTTGCAGATCGACGGCCAGCGCCTTTTTCAATGTCCCGTCGAATACCGCATCGCCCGTGGTGTTCACAAAATCGGTGACCAGGATCGAATCCTTTTCCGTAATGGCATGTGGACGCCGCTGATAGAAAATCAGTCCCACGACGGCAATCACGACGACGGCCGCTGCCAGCGCCGCATAGAGCGGCCACTTCGAACGCACAGCCGGCGTAGAGCCCGCCACAACTCCCGGCACAACAACTGAACCGGAACCAACTGCTGCCACTGACGAACTTCCTGACCCCGACGGCGATGCTGATGCCGGAGCAACGCTGCCACTAGATGCCGCAGCCTGAATCCCCGATCCGCTCGCCAAGTGAGCCGGCGTAATGCCCGCGCCACTCTCCAGAACTGGACTTCGCCCGGACTCCATCTCGCGCCGAACGCGTTTCAGATCGGCGCGCATGTCAGCCGCATTCTGATAACGCAACTCCGGATCCTTGTCGAGAGCCTTACTGACAATCTCTTCGAGCTTGGGAGGAATGTCGGGGTTAATCCGCGACGGAGCCGCCGGCGCACGCTCGATGATGGCGTGAAAGATTACGGCCGAAGTGTCTCCCCGGAATGCGACCACGCCAGTCGCCATCTCATAGAGCACCGCGCCAAACGAGAACAGATCCGTGCGCCGATCCAATACTTTGCCCTTCGCTTGCTCTGGCGACATATAAGCAACCGTGCCCATGGCCGCGCCCGGACTGGTAAGGTTCTCATCGCTGATCGCTGTGAGCGCCGAAGTCGCTGCCGTCTGCTCGGGCCGTCCCGCAAAGGCCGTCGGAGTAATTTTTGCCAGTCCGAAATCGAGCACTTTGGCGTGACCACGCTCGGTCACGAAAATGTTCGCAGGCTTGATGTCGCGATGGATAATTCCCTTGGCATGCGCTGCGTCCAAAGCATCGGCAATCTCAATGGCTAGCGAAAGCAGGAACTCCATTTCGATCGGACGAGCGCCAATTTGGTGCTTGAGCGTCGAGCCCTCCAGATATTCCATCGCGATGAAGGCTTTGCCATCCTGCTCGCCGATGTCGTGAATGGTGCAGATGTTGGGATGGTTCAAGGCGGAAGCAGCCTGCGCCTCACGCTCGAAACGGCTCAGCGCTTGCGGATCGCGCGCCACTTCATCGGGAAGAAACTTGAGCGCGACGAAGCGGTGCAGGCGAGTGTCTTCAGCTTTGTAGACCACTCCCATACCGCCACCGCCGAGTTTTTCGAGGATGCGGTAGTGCGAGATGGTCTGACCGATCATTTAGAGGCAAATCTTACGCGACCCGACCCATGGTGTAAAGTTTACGGGTTGTCGCATGCGCGGAATTGAGTCCTTGCGAGGTCGGCGATGAAATCTGCAGCCGTGTTCGTGTTTCGGGTTCTCGTCCTCACCCTGATTCTGATCGTTGTTTTGGGAATTGCCAGTAAGGTGGCTGGAGTCGAGCAGACCTCGTTACCTTCCGCCCAGGTGCCGTCCACTCCAAACGATAAGCCGACTCAAGCGGCTCAGGCGCACCAGGCTGCTTCGTTGCTCGGACCACTCCTGACCTATGCGTTCCTTGTTTCTCTGGTGACTGCCTGCATCATCCAGCGCTCGCGCTGGCGCGGACTGAAGTTGATGGCGGCGCTAGTCTTCACGTTCTACGGCGTGATGACGGTTCTCAGCCAGATCGAAACCCTGGTTTACTTGCACGCGAAAATGCCGCCCGGCCTTATCAAGAGCCTCTTCGAAATGGGAGCGGTAGTCGCGGTAATGTTCGTTCCACTGGCCGTGCTGGCCATGGGGAAACTCGGCGGACGCGAACTGCCGCACACCGATCCCGCTCTCAGCCTGAAAAACCAGGCGGCCCATTTTGTCATTCTCGCCGTCGTGTACGTAGTGCTCTATTATCTGTTCGGATATTACGTCGCCTGGCAGAATCCCGAACTGCGCCTGTACTACTCCGGATCCACAGAACTCAAGAGCTTCTACGAGATGATGCGTTCGAACGTGACAGGAAGGTCGTGGATGCTGCCGTTTCAGTTCCTACGGGGACTCCTATGGGCGCTATTCGCCTATCCGGTAGTCAGACTGTTAAATACCAGAAGAATCGAAACCGCAGCCATCATCGCGGCGCTATTCGGAGTAGGAAGCTTCGTGCTCCTGCTGCCCAATCCACTGATGCCCGTATCCGTAGCTCACAGCCACTTCTGGGAGACGCTCGGAAGCGACCTTCTCTTGGGCGCAATCGTCGGATGGGTGCTGGCCGCGCACTCTTCGTTGCAAACTCAGTGACCAGTTCTGAGTGTTGATCCAGTCAGCTCATTGCGAAGCCCGCGATAACGCAATACTGGCGACGTAGCAAGCCAAAGAAATGCTTACGCCTGCGAGAGGCACACTAAAAAAATACACCTTGGAAAGCACCACGAATCCAACAAGCATTGCCAACCCAACCACGAGCAGGAACGCCGACCGAAAGAGAAGTTCCGCGTGAGCCAACGCGAGATACCCGAAGACTAAGCCAAACAAAATCAGTCCCATGCTGTGGCTGGCATTGAAGCCCACCCAAGCCCGCCACATTGTTGTCTCTGTTGAAATGACCGGTGAAGTCCTGCTCATGCTGATCTGTAGCGCGGAGTCACGGGGCGCGAGTTTTGGTCCCCAGAACGTATATGCGAGGTGGATGGCTCCGAGCATAAAGATAATGCTCGCACTAAGAACCATGAGAATTCTTGCGGCCAAGTGTCTCCCCTTACGGACAGGGGTGTGCGACTTCTCGCGGTTTTCGAGAAGAGGCCACCACTAAACCATCCATCATAGTCTCTATATCGTTCACTCCAACCACCCGCTGGCGTTCTGCCAGTTTTCCAGTAGAGTAGTGAGTCATGTCATCCTATGCCCAAGTAGCGCATAACGAATAAAGAATGAATACCACCCTTCGCGTGAAGATACAGTCAGCAGCGTGCCTTCTTCTAATAGGTTTTTCAGCGCCCATGGTCTGCGCTCGATCCAGCACTCACCCCGCGAAGCAGTCCGTCCCTTCCGACTCTGGCTATGTCTTTGCCCTGGCTGCGGCCGACCATTTTATGCACGCGTGGCAAACTGGAGACGCGGAAAATGGCATGGTCATGCTCAGCGATGGCATCCGCCATTCGCAAAACGCCGATAAACTGGAACAGGTTTTTTCGAACGCAACGGATCGAGCCTTCGAGATCGCGCGCGGCCATGGGCATCCCGGACTCTACAGTTTTCCGGTCGTCCTGATCACGACTCGAGGCACGCACGTCGCCCGCCGATTCTCTGAAATAACTTTGGTGGAGACTGGTAAGAACGATTGGGTGGTGGATAAACTGCCCTAACAAGGACCTTCGAGAACATTTTCATAGCGGGAGTTCGCATTCATGAAGCGTATTCACAAGGTGGCTATCCTCGGCGCAGGAACGATGGGCGCTCGCATCGCCGCGCATTTCGCCAATGCCGGAGTCCCTTCTCTGCTGCTCGATATTGTTCCTCCCAACGTTGATGCCGCCACGCGCAACAAAATCGCCGCGGCCGGGCTCGACGGAGCCAAAAAATCAAAGCCCGCCGCGTTTTTTGAGGCTTCCCTTTCGCGACTGGTCACTGTAGGAAATTTCGAAGACGACCTGAAACGTCTCGTCGAGGTTGATTGGATCATCGAGGTAGTAGTCGAGAATCTCGAAATCAAGCGAGCGTTATTAAAAAAGGTGGAAGCCATCCGCAAGCCCGGCACGATTGTCACCACCAACACCAGCGGACTGCCAGTAGCAAAGATTGCCGAGGGATTCACCGACGACTTCCGCCGCTCATGGTTCGGCACACATTTTTTCAATCCTCCCCGCTACATGCGTCTGCTGGAGATCATCCCAACGCCAGAAGCAGATCCAGCATTGATCGAAGCCGTAACCCACTTTTGCGACGTGCAACTAGGCAAAGGCGTGGTGATGGCGAAAGACACGCCTAACTTCATCGGGAATCGCATCGGAACATTTTCCGTGCTCAACGTGATGCGTCTGATGCAGGAAATGAATTTAAGCATCGAAGACATCGACGCACTCACAGGCCCCACCGTAGGCTGGCCGCGCTCGGCAACTTTCCGCACCATCGACCTCGTCGGACTCGACATCCTGGGACACGTAGTCTCGAACCTCACGCAGAACGTGCGCGACGAACGCAGCGACCTGAAGATTCCGGATTTCTTCCGCCAGATGCTGGAACGCAAATGGCTGGGCGACAAAACCAAGGGTGGCTTCTATAAAAAGCTTAAAAGCGGCGAAGGTAAAGAAGACGAGCGCATGGCCCTCGATTGGAAGACGCTGGAATATCATCCGCGACAAAAACCGAAATTCGCGGCACTCGATATGGCAAAGAACGTCGAAGAGACAGGCGCGCGAATTCGAATGTTGCTGGGTATGGATAAAGCCGACGCCAATGCCAACGTATCGCAGAAGCCCGATAAAGCTGGCGCTTTCCTGTGGGCCGCGCTTTCCGACTTGTGGACTTACTCCGCCAATCGCATTCCCGAAATTTCCGACACGGTGGTAGAAATCGACGCCGCGATGCGCCAGGGCTTCAGTTGGGAACTCGGTCCCTTCGAACTCTGGGATGCAGCGGGCGTAGAAGCAACCGTAGCTCGCATGAAAAAAGATGGACACCCGGTAGCGGCAAATGTCGAAAAGCTGCTCGCCTCCGGAAAGAAGTCCTGGTACGAGGACGATCCAAAATCCCCATCCGGACGCAAGTACTGGGATCTGAGAACCGGGAACTGGGCGCCGGTTGAAGTCCCCGCCGGAGTCTGGTCGGTCGAAGTCGCCAAGAAATCCCACGGAGTGGTCAAGAAAAATTCCGGTGCCTCACTGGTTGACTTGGGAGACGGCGTCGGCTGCATCCAATTCCACTCCAAGATGAACGCGCTAGGTGCGGACATTATTTCGCTGATCCAGCAAACGCTGAAGCCCGGCGGAGCAGGCGACGCCTTCGACGCCTTCGTCATCACCAACGACGCGCAGAATTTCTCCGTCGGCGCGAATCTGATGTTGCTGCTGATGTCGGTGCAGGAAGAAGAGTGGGACGACGTCGATCTCGCCATCCGCCAGTTCCAGGGCATGACGCAGGCGATTAAATTTTCGCCAAAGCCGGTAGTGATCGCCCCTTTCGGACTGGCCTTAGGCGGAGGTTGCGAAGTCTCCCTGCACGCCGCCGCTCGCCAACCGCACGCCGAACTCTACATGGGCCTGGTCGAAGTCGGAGTCGGACTCCTCCCCGGAGGCGGCGGCTGCAAAGAAATGCTGCTGCGCGCGATAGACAACTCAGCTTCCCTTCGTCCCGATGGACGTCCCGATTCAGTCGAACTGATCGAAGCCATGAAGAAAGCCTTCGAAACCATCGCGACCGCGAAAGTTTCAACCTCCGCCGACGAAGCTCGCGGCCTCGGATTCCTCTCCAGCTCCGACAGGATCACCATGAATCGCGAGCGCGTTCTCACCGACGCCAAAGCCCGAGCGCTGGAACTGGCGCGGTCAGGTTATGAGCCGCCAGTGATGCGCACGGATGTTCCCGCTCCCGGCGAAAACGTTCTCGCCACGCTCAAAATGGGAGTTCACCTGATGCGGCAAGGCGGCTACATCAGCGATCACGAACAGAAACTAGGCACCAAGATAGCCGAAGTACTGTGCGGAGGAAACGTCACTCCCGGCACTCCGATCAGCGAACAATACGTCCTCGACCTGGAACGCGAAGCCTTCAAATCGCTGTGCGGAGAGAAAAAGACGCAGGAAAGAATTCAGTTCACGCTGAAAACCGGCAAGACGCTGCGTAATTAGCTGATGGAGAGACGGGCGTCCTCGACCGTCCGCGCAGGATCACGCGCGCATCTCGTCAGAGCCACACCCCGATGCAGCGTATAATTTCTCGACTAGATCTTCGTGAAGGATGGTGTACACGAAAATGTCCGCAGGCAATGGAAGCAACGGCAATTCTTCAAACGGCGCGAACGGCAATGGTTTGAACGCAGTACTCAAGCCGAGGGCAGAATGGCTGGCGAGGCGCAAAGCCGAAAATAAAGACGGCAATTTCTCGCAGATGCACTACGCGCGCCAGGGCCAGATCACGGACGAGATGCGCTACATCGCCCACCGCGAGAAGATCACGCCCGAATTGGTGCGCGATGAAGTCGCTCGCGGACGCATGATCATCCCCGCCAACATCAACCATCCCGAACTCGAGCCGATGGCCATCGGCGTCGAATCGCTCTGCAAAATCAATGCCAACATCGGCAACTCGGCGGTCACCTCGAACATCGACGAAGAACTCAAGAAGCTCCACACCGCCGTCCACTACGGCGCCGACACCGTCATGGATCTCTCCACCGGCGGCGACATCCCGACGATCCGCGAGGCCATTCTTCGCCACAGCCCAGTGCCCATCGGCACCGTCCCAATTTACGAAGCCATCTCGCGCATCAAGCGCGTAGAAGATCTGAACAAGAACGTCATGCTCGAAGTAATCGAAGAGCAAGCCCAGCAAGGCGTGGATTACATGACCATCCACGCGGGAGTGCTAATCCAATATTTGCCGATGGTCTCCAAGCGCATCACCGGAATCGTCAGCCGAGGCGGCGCGATCCTGGGTCAATGGATGGCCTATCACCACAAACAGAATTTCCTCTACGAATGCTTCGAAGACATCTGCAAGATTTTCGCGAAGTACGACGTCAGCTTCTCGCTAGGAGACGGCCTGCGGCCCGGATGTTTAGCCGATGCCAGCGATGAAGCCCAATTCGCCGAACTGAAAACTCTGGGCGAACTCACGCGAATCGCCTGGAAGTACGACGTGCAGGTAATGATCGAAGGCCCCGGCCACATTCCGATGCACAAGATCAAAGAGCAGGTGGAAAAAGAAAACGAGTGGTGCGACGAGGCTCCGTTCTACACCCTGGGCCCGCTGGTCACCGACATCGCTCCCGGCTACGACCACATCACCTCCGCCATCGGAGCCGCCATGATCGGCTGGTACGGCGCGTCCATGCTCTGCTACGTAACTCCGAAAGAGCACCTGGGATTGCCCAACGAAAAAGACGTAAAAGACGGAATCATAGCCTACAAAATCGCTGCCCACGCAGCCGACATAGCCCGAGGACGTCCCGGAGCCCGCGACCGCGACGACGCCCTAAGCTACGCCAGATACAAATTCGATTGGGAAAAACAATTCGAGTTATCCCTAGATCCCGAAACCGCAAGATCCATGCACGACGAAACCCTCCCCGAAGAACACTACAAATCCGCCGCCTTCTGCAGCATGTGCGGCCCAAAGTTTTGCTCGATGAATTACTCCAGCAAGGTGGATGAATACAACAAGCAAGTGCATGGGCTGGAGAAGAAGGATTACTCGGAACTGGTGGAGAAGCTGGTTACGATTAAGTAGATCGTGTAGCGCGGGCGCCCTCGCCCGCGAAGTGCTAGCGCGTTTGTGCAGCGATGGGCGATTCATTCGGTGCTACAGCTGAAACATTCGGCTGCTGAGTGTTGCACTATTTATTTTCTCATTTAAATCGTCCAACTGGCGGGTGGCCCAGCTTAATGTCCGTCCACTCTCACGAGGGTGCCCCGTCCAAGCTTCGCTTGGGCGGGCCCTTCCTGCTGCCTAATCACATGGCGAATTCGAGGAAGTTCGATTTAAACAATCCCGCTCCCGTAGCCGATGATACTGATGAAGACGACGAAACCCTCGCCGCCATTGATGAAGGCATGCGGGACGCTGAAGCCGGTCGACCATACCACCAGAAGAAGTCCGACACCGTTTGCCTGAACTCCACGCCTACCAGGACGCTCTGGTTCGTACGGGGCAGGAAGAGATTCGGAACGGCCGCATCGTAAGCCACGAGGAAGTCGTAAAGCGATTCAGGCCAGAGACACTCTAAACGCAAAAGGGGTCGACATTTCGCGATGTCACGGCCAGCGCTGCGCTCCATGAAGCACTCGAACGATTTCCACTGCGTCGCGGGTAACTCGATAGACAACGATGAATGGGAGCGGCGCCAGGACTAACTCGCGGGTGCCATCAATTCTGCCTAGACGCGCACGATTAGGAAATGATTCGAGCGAATTCACAGAATCGTACATACTGTGGCAAACTCGATCAGCAGCTGAAGGATTCTGCTGTTGGATGTAATCGACAATTCCGGCAAAGTCGGCTGCTGCTTCAGGCGACCAGCGGATATTCATTGCAAGCCGAGTTTCCGATCCATCCGGCGGCGCACTTCGTCGTGGGAGACGAACTTACCCTCATCAAGGGATGAGAGGCCCTTGGCAACCTCTTGCCTGAACCATTGATCATGGTCAAGGTAATTTGCCACCAACTCCCGCACCACCTCATCCGGGCCTTTGCCAGCTTGTGAAGCGATTTCGTTCAACCTGGCTTCGAGCTCGGGTGCAAACGAGATTTCCATGAGCTGATTGTAGCCGCGCCAACCGAAACTACCAAAGGGAATCCGGGAGGGTGCACCGCCTAACGTAGCTCACCGATAGGCCTCGCTACGATGGCGCACACGGCGGACCTCGATAGTATCGGGATCGGGACAGACGAAGAAGAGCCGATAGTCGCCAATACGCAGCCGAAATTCTTCTCTTCCCTGAAGAGCTTTCACATCGGCCACGCCTGTTTCCACGCAAAGCGGCGCAACACGGAAAGAACGTGCATGGCGGTGGGCTTGCTCAGGCTTCGACATCAGATCCTTGCGGGATCGGTCCAAACAATCCGCTTCACTTCGGTTCCTGAAAGCCGTCGATCTCTTTCTGGGTGATCCCGAGTTCGGCTAAGACACACTCGTGCGGAATGGCCTTGTTATGCTTCGACCATTGGCCAGCCTCCGCAAGCGCTTTTTCCTCTTCCGCGCTGACCGGTTCGTCGTCATACGGTGCGCTAGCCAGGGTTCGAGCGAGCGGGTCGAGGATGATCTCCAGGAGACCAACAACGGCGGCGACCTGGCCCGGAGCCATACGGTCGATCAGTTCGTGCGCGTGTTGTTTCTCGTCCGTGGAACCGTTTGCCATGTAAATAAGTCTAGCGAAATCCGCCACTCCGCGCTAGATACCTGTATCAGCGCGACCCCTTCGTCCAGTCCTCAACCTTCAACTTCTTAATCCGACCAAACGCGCGATCATTAGTGACGAGAATCGCGTCCAACGCGAGAGCGTGAGCGCCGCGAGCGAACTCCGGCCGCTCCTGCTGTTCCCGCCCCCCGCCGTTTGCTGCCCCGACCCGTCTGGATCAGAACCTCGGCGGGGATTTCCAGTTTACGATGCAAATTGCGGATCATGTTGAGCGACAAGGGCCGCGCCCCGCGCATGACCTCATAGACCCGCGTCCGCTGGCCGATGATTCCGATCAGGGCCTTGTAGTCTTTGCCTTCTTGCTCCAGGCGGAACTTGATCGCATCGATCGGGCTCGGCAGGTCCATTGGATAATGCTTCCGCTCGAAGGCTTCGACCAGAGTGACCAGCACCTCCAATTCGTCTCCCAACGAGGTTCCCTGCACCGATCCCCACAACTGCTCGATTCGCTGCAAGGCGGCGGTATGATCGTCTTCGGTTCGAATCGGTTTAATCTCCATACTTCACCGTTTTCACATCAATTCTGTCGTAGTCCGCATGTGTACCCAGCCACTTGATGAACACCATCTGGCGCTGGTAGTCGATCGCGACCACTAACCGGTAAGCGTTTCCCTTGATGTTAAATACGACACGATCGTTCCCCACAATGCTGGCATTGGCGTAGGCTCGAATCACGTCTGCGGGCGTTTTCCAGTTGGCGCTCTGAATTTCCTGGAACCAGGCATCCAATGCCGACTTGACCGCCTTTTGATCCTTGCCGCCCTGAAGGGCCGCCACAAAATTCCTTAGCGTTTTGCGCGCTATTATCCGCACGGCGCATCCAGGCTCAATGGAATTATAACATTGTGCCCATAACGGGCACAAGAAGGAAACGACGGTCGCGGGACCGCACACAACTAGAGAAAGCCTTTGCCTGCGCCTACCCTCTGAAGTCCGCGACCCCATCCCAGATCAACTGCACCGCAATCGCCAGAATCAGGAATCCGAAAATGCGGTTGATCGCTCCCACCGCGCCCGGTCCAAGGCGCTTGACCAGCGGACCTCCCAGACGAAGGCATAAATAAACGGTCAGGCCGAGCGCCACAATTCCGATCACCATACCCACATAAGAAAGAAAGTGATCGGCATCGGCAGCCAGTCCCATGACGACGCCGATCGATCCCGGACCCGACAGCATCGGCATAGCCATGGGCGTAAGCGAAATATCGGGCTTGGTTTGCGCCTCGCTGCTTTCTTCAACGGTGATGCGGCTCGATCCCGTCACCATTCCCCATGCCGTATTCGCCACAATCAATCCGCCGGCAATTTTCAGGACAGGCAGAGAAATTCCGAAGAAGCTCAGAACGAAACGCCCGAATAGCATGAAGACGACTAGGATCGCGATCACGTTGATCGCGATTTTCAGCGCGCTGCGGCCACGCTCTTCCGGAGTGTAGTCGGAGGTAAGAGTGAAGAACAAAGGAACGCCTCCCAGAGGATTGACGATAGGGAAAAGCGCGAGGAACGTGGCAGTCGCGGCGGAGGGCAGAGCCAGCAAAACGTCACGGATGGCTATCTGTGAATTCATCGTATCGGCACCCTATCCGGAGGAATTTTGAGTATACCTTGCGCGGAAAGGGCTGCTGGGTAGTCGAAAGTCTGCGGTCAAAATGCTAATTAGGATTTGATTGTAGCTTGGTCCCGGAACCCAGCTCGGCCGGTTTCGGCGCCGGCTTGTCGTTGAGATAGGTAACCGAATTCGCGGCGACCGGGGCATGATGTCTGTGTGGTCTGGAGCGCCGGTGAGCAGATCTTTTTACCGGCTTGGTCGGCGCGGCAGATTTTTCGAATCGCTGGTCCAAATAAGTGACCGTGTCGTGGGCGATTAACCCGTCATCGGATTTGGCTGGAATTCTGGTGCTGGTGCTGGCAGCCGAAATTCCGGCGGCGATGGATTCCGGTCTCGCTTCCGCCGACGCGATTGGCTGCGTCGTTACAGCTGGAGTTATGTCTTGTCCGATATTGTTTGCCGAATGCTTTTCGGGGACCACGGCGCCCGGCGAATTCGTTGACGAATTCGTTTCTGTGGACGCTGCCGCGATTTTCTTCGCTGCTGCCGGTGCGAAACTTTGGGCCGAAGCTTTACCGGTTCGGCGTATGCCGGACCCAAGAGCCAGCACTAAAATCGCCACACTCGCATAGGCCGCGGCAGCACGCCAGTTCCATTTGCCGGAGCGGTTAGACCGATGCGGTTCCGTCTGAGGCGTCGTCATGGTGGAAATCGCGGTCGCACTCGCAACGCCGATCTGTGGCACCTCGTCGATTTCGAGACTGGCGACCGGCTTCTCAGCAGCCTGAGCCGAGTCATCGAGCTCTAGGCCCGCTTGCAAAAGCGAAGGTTCAACTTCTTCCGGAGCCAGCGAGCGATCAAGGAAAATTTCGGTTGCAGGAGCGACGATTTGGGGCGCCACTACTTGCGGAGGCGGCGCCGGCGCATTTTCGATTTTGCGCTCGATCGGGGATTCGGCCCGGGATTCGACCCCGGAACCAACAGGCGTTTTCGAGAAGTGGGCAACTTCGGCAGGATCGGGCGAACGCCGAACAAAGTCGGCCATCGGCGATTTCAAATGATGCACGAAATCAAACGAAGTCGAACCCTCCCCATCTCGAGCCGTCACGTTGGCCATCAAGTGATCGCCCGGGCCCTCTTCGACTCGTAATTCCAGGTCGGCGAGATCGTCAGGGATTGCGTCGGGAGAAACAATTTCGACGGCGTACCCGCGGGCAAGCAAGTCCAACGCCAGCTGTTGCGAGCAGGCATGAGAGCGCGTAATGATTCTCGCCAGTGCCATCTGTCGCCTTACTTTGCCGTCTCGTTACAATCTTATTGCGTGTGCCGCGTTATTGTTCCAGAACCTTCGCAGCCCGACTCAAAGCAGCGGTTAGCGCCGCAATTTGTTGCGCGGCCCGATTCAAATCGCCGCTATCCAGCGCTTCGTTCACGCCTGGAATCACTACAGCGGCGTAACCCGTGTATTGCCCGGGAGCATAAATCGCATGATGAAACCAGGGACGATTCGGTAAACCCTCTGGAATCAACAGCGCACGCTCTGCGCCTTGAAGTTTAACATTCATCGCGTCCGGCATTCCAGGCATTTTTCGCTGCTTCTGTAACATTTTCGCCCCAGCTTCCTGCAAGTGACGCGCAGCCTCCACTGCAGCCGAGAAGTTTGGAGACTTGTCTCCGAATCGATCTTTACTCTTGTTACTGGCAGCATCCAGATAGACGAGAATTTCCTTGCCGTAGGTCTCGTAATCAAAAGGAAGCACATCGGCGCTGGACATGCGTAGCAACTCCAGCCCATAAACGCGCGCCATCTGCTGCTCATACGAAAAGTCAGGATCGCCGAATTTCTTGAACCAAGTGAAGTCATCGAACGCCGAGTGATACACGCCATAATCGCCACTCGAACTGATGTCGCTCGAAGGCACTCCTAAATGCTGTAGGAACACCGTGTAGTCGGAACCGCTGCCGAGATCGCCCACGGGAACATCGCTTTGCACCGCGTTCGGCGGAGGACGATAAGTGCTCGTTTCCTGCGAGCGATTACCCTCACCCTGCTCGTTCGCCTTTTTCCACGCGTCGTAAACAGTTCCTCCTTGCGGCGAAGGCACGGCTTTCGTAATCTCACGGATAAACTCTTTCAAAGTCGGCGTGCTCGATGCGCCAAACTTCTTGCCCGCCACGGCCACGTCCATATTGAAATACGCCGCCGCGTTCGTCAGTTCCTGGGCATGATCTTCGCCCCACTCGGTGGAACCAATCAGGCCTTCTTCTTCGGCATCCCAACTACCGATCACAATGGTCCGTTTCGGCTTCCAGCCGGATTTCAGAAGCTCACCCAATCCATGCACCGACTCAAGCATCGCCGCAGTTCCACTATTCGGATCGACCGCCCCATAGACCCAGGCATCGCGATGATTCCCCGCCACGACCCAATCATCCGGCGAAGAGGTGCCCTTGATTTTCCCGATTACATCCCAAATCGTGCGGAACTGGTAGTCCTGCTTGAGGTGCATTCTTACTTTCGCTGGACCGGGGCCAACGTGATAGGTGAACGGTAACGCTCCCTGCCACTCGCGCGGAGACTGCGGTCCGCCGAGGTGTTCTAAGATCGGCTGAGCGTCGGCATACGAAAGCGGAGTCACGGGAATTTTCGGCAACTGCTCGGAAGCCGCCGGTGAGACTCGCTTAGAATCTGGCAGATTGGGAGTTGACGCTATGCCAGGCGTGGTTGGGTCTCCTGGAAACTGGAACATGAATCCGACAGATCCGCGCTGCACGCCGCTCGCCGGACGCCACGGCCCTTTCGGATAGGCATCCCCCCGGTAGTAGCCATCGTCTTTAGGATCGGAATAAATAATGACGCCAGCAGCGCCGTGTTCCTGCGCCACAAACGCTTTAACACCGCGAAAATTCTCTCCGTAACGGACAATGACGATCTTGCCGCGCACATCGACCTTCATCTCTTTCAGCTTGTCAAAATCAGCCGGCGAGCCGTAGTTCGCATAGACAACATTGGCCTCGGCATCACCCGAAGGCGACATGCCGTTGTATGCGGTCACAATGCGCGGATCGTCCTGAAACGGATCGTCATCCACATGCTCGCGCCTCGGTCCGTGCATCTCCACTCCCGGCGGCTCGGTCATGTCCACGCGAATCTCCTCCGGATAGTTGAGCCATACCTTGTATTCGACAATCTCGGTATCCAGTCCAGCCTCGCGAAACTTTTTCGCCACGTATTCGGCGGTAGCTTTGTCCTCGGGAGAACCAGCAATATGGGGCGCCTGCGTCAGGATGCGCAGGTGCTCCTCCGCCAGCTTGGGATCGGGCACCGCCATAAACTTCATTTCCACGTCACGCTCCGCCGCGACATCGCGGAAACCAGTGATCGGCGAGCTGGCTTGCTCTTTCTCTTTATCTTTATCTTTGTCCTTGCCGGAGCTGTCGAAAGCCTGGAGGTTGGAACCAATCAGCACACAAAACAGAACCGCACCCGAAAGAAATTTCATGAAGCTCCTTGTAGAAAACATTGACCGCAATGCACTAGTCACGAGGCCCAAACACGGGACTAAAGATTGTAACGTGCGAAGCCAGCCTCTGGCGGAAGGAGTTACACTGAATGGTTATGACCAAGTCACCAACGGCTCGTTTTTCCGATCGGGTAGAGAATTATGTCCGCTACCGTCCGGGATATCCGCCCGAAGTTCTGGATCTTCTTCGTGCCGAATGCGGGCTGCAACCGAGCCATATTGTCGCCGACATTGCCTCGGGCACAGGGGTATTCACTCGCCTTCTTTTGGAAAACGGGAATTCGGTCTTTGCCGTCGAACCCAACGCAGAGATGAGGGAGATGGGCCTTCAGCAACTCGAATCTTACGACCGATTCGTGTCCATTGCGGGGACTGCCGAAGAAACGACGCTGCGAAGCGCTTCTGTCGATTTCGTGACCGCGGCGCAAGCAGCGCACTGGTTCGATTTACCTCGCGCGCGCGCCGAATTCGCCCGTATTCTGACTCCGCAAGGATGGTGCGTCCTCATATGGAATGAGCGCCGCACCGCAAGTACCTCTTTTCTGCGCGACTACGAGCAACTGCTGCTGACCTACGGCACCGACTATAAAGAAGTGCGGCATGAACGCACCACCGCCACGATCCACGAATTTTTTTCGCCCACGCCGTATCAAGAACGGGTCTTCAGCCTGTTCCAGAAGTTCGACTACGAAGGTACTGCCGGGCGCCTGCTGTCTTCATCGTATGCGCCGCTGGAAGGTCATCCCAGCCATGCTCCAATGATGCAGGAATTGCGAAGGATTTTCCGCGCCCACGCCGTGGATGGCAAGGCCGTATTCGAATACGATACGCGGGTATATTACGCCCAGTTGAACAAGTAACAGATTTTGTAAATCAAGCCGTCAGCTAAGAGCCAAGGGTTTAGCTGAATGCTGATGGCTGAATGCTGACGGCTGATTTTCCCATGTCTGAATCCAAATCGTTCCACATGTCTCCCGAAGAGTTCCGCCGCCAGGGCCACGCTGTTGTGGACTGGATCGCCGACTACCATTCCCGCATCGAAAGTTTCCCGGTGCTCTCGCGCGTGCAGCCAGGAGAAATTCGTTCGAAACTGCCTCCAAGCGCACCCGAACAAGGCGAGGCGTTCGATCAGATTCTCGCCGACATGGAGCGCGTCGTCCTCCCCGGAATCACGCACTGGCAGTCGCCCAACTTTTACGCATATTTTCCGGCGAACGCGTCCGGGCCCGCCATTCTTGGCGATCTCCTCTCCGCTGGACTCGGCGTGCAGGGCATGTTGTGGTCCACAAGTCCGGCGTGCACGGAAGTTGAAACGCATGTGCTGGATTGGCTGGTTCCGATGCTGGGCCTGCCAGAGAAGTTTTTGTCGACGAGCACCGGAGGCGGCGTAATTCAAGACACCGCATCCAGCGCAGCGTCTATGCGCTCTGCTGGCGGCCCGCGAGCGTACCACTCAATTCGCCAGCAATCGCAAAGGCTGCGATGGAAAGCTGGTGGGGTATTGTTCCACCCAAACGCACTCCTCTATCGAAAAGGCAGTCAAGATCGCCGGCATGGGCTCGGAGAACTTGCGGCCCATCGAAGTGGACGAAAACTTCTCCATGCGGCCGGAAGCATTAGCTCGCCAGATCGAATCCGACATCAAGGCTGGACTACTTCCCTGCTTCGTCTGCGCCACCGTGGGAACCACGTCTTCGAATGCGATCGATCCCGTCCGCGAGATTGCCAGAATTTGCCGCGACCATAATCTGTGGCTGCATGTGGATTCCGCCATGAGCGGCACCGCCGCGCTCTGCCCGGAATTCCGCTTCATTCAGGATGGCGTCGAATTCGCCGACAGCTACAACTTCAATCCGCATAAATGGATGTTCACAAATTGCGATTGCAGCGTCTTCTATGTCGCCGACCGGAAGCACTTGATTCAGACACTTTCGGTGCTGCCCGAATATCTGCGCAATCAAGCCACGGAATCTGGCGCGGTGATTGATTATCGCGACTGGCATGTCCCTCTGGGAAGGCGTTTTCGATCACTCAAACTCTGGTTCGTAATCCGGCATTATGGAATTGAAGGCTTGCAGCACCACATTCGCGAGCATGTTCGCTTAGCCAAAGAGTTCGCCGCCTGGGTTCGCCAGGATTCACGCTTTGAAATCGCCGCCCCTCCCCAACTCAATCTTCTTTGCTTCCGGTTGCGTGCCGGAGATCAGGCGAATCAATTACTAATGGGGCGGCTCAATAGCAGCGGCGATCTCTACCTGACTCACACCAAGCTCGACGGTAAATTCACGCTTCGCTTCTGCGTCGGGCAGACAAACACGCAGGCGCGCCACGTGAAGCGGGCCTGGCAGCGCATCCAGCAGGAAACCGAGAAGCTGGAGAATTCCTGACATCATGCCGGGGAAATTGAGCGTTACGGCCCGGGAAATTTCGGCGGGCGGGGTTGTGCTTCGTGAGATTTCTGGAGTCTGGCACGTCGCCCTCATTGAGCCGCAAAAGCCTGAGCCGCACGAGGGTGATTCGGAAGCGACTACCAAATCCCCTTCTAAACCGGTGAGGGCGCCGAGTAAGAGCCGGCGCGCGTTGTTAGGCCTCCCGAAGGGCTTAGTGGACGCCGGTGAAAAACCGCAAGCTGCCGCCATCCGCGAAGTTCTGGAAGAAACCGGGATCGTCGCCGAACCGGTCACCAAACTCTCGGATAACAAGTATGTCTACGTCCGCTCCTGGGGCGACGGCAAGCGAGTTTTCAAAGTCGTGAGCTTCTACCTCATGCGTTATCTATCGGGAGAAATCGACAACCTGACTTCCGATATGAGGATCGAAGTCAAGCGCGCTGTCTGGGTCCCCATCGCCGATGCGGCGAGTCAATTGGCATACAGCAATGAACGCAAGGTACTGCGCCAGGCACAGGACTATCTGGAAGCCAACGGCATATCTTCCTAAGAGCGGAAACGCGCCCTGCTTTTCCAGAACATTGACGCGCGCGGACGCGGTAATCTGCATTTCTACCGGACATCCAAGGCGCCGTCGAGCTCTTCTTTTTCTCGCCGAGTCAACTGCCGCACTGCGCCCTTTTGCAGGTTGCCAAGTTCTAGCGGTCCAATCGACACTCGCACCAAACGCAACACTCGAACCCCGAGCGCTTCGAGCAAGCGGCGTATCTGACGGTTTTTACCCTCGTCCAGCGTAATTTCCAGCCAGCTATTCTTATCGCCATGTCGAAGCAGGCTAGCCGTTTTCGCGCGCAAATCTTCGCCCGCATCAGTTTTCCGCGAATCGTCATCAACCAACCGCTCTTTCGTGATTCTGGCGAGTAAATCGGCATCTGCGACGCAGTCGATTTGGACGTGATATTTCTTGTCAAGATGACTGGACGGCGCGGTGATCTTCGCCGCCCATTCTGAATCATTGGTCAACAACAGAAGTCCTTCGCTAGCCTTATCCAGCCTTCCCACAGGACCAACCCACGGCACCGCCAGATCAAGCAAGTCGTAGACCGTCGAGCGCCCTTTCTCATCGGACGCAGTCGTCACCACACCCCGCGGTTTATTCATCATGAGATAGATTGCCGACGCTTTGTCGATCCGTGAACCGTCGACCTCGATCCGGTCTTGCGGAATTTGGACCGGTCTCTCAGGATCGCGAACGGCTTTTCCATTTAAAGTGACCCGCCCGGCGCGAATCAAAACAACAGCCTGGGAACGCGAGCAATAACCACTTTTAGAGAGCGCTCGCGCCATGCCAACCCGTTTCCGTGTATTCACCCCCCTATGCTAAACGCATGGTCGTTCGGCAAACCGATAAGGGACAAAACCTGTCCGCAACGCGGCCGCCCGCTCACCTAAGTAATGTGGACAAAGCACTTCCCAGCGATAAAGATTAGTATTGTGGCAATAAGCCCAACCTCGGTACAGTGAATGGTAGAGTGAATTATGTTTGCGCCTCACCCCAACCTGAGCGACGATGTGAATCGAGGCATCGTGCAGTCTGAAATCGAGGGAGGCGTGTTCCTTGAGGGTCTGCCTCCGGACACCGTGCTCCAGATTCGAACTCAGCACCACTCCTACAGGGCACAACTTCTAGGCGAGGGTTCAGCGCTGATCTCAGGCCATCCGCAATACTGTCCGCAGCCGGTTCAGGTGGTAATCGCAGGCTCGACCTGGGGCGGTTCCATGCTCAAGATGCGATACATCGGCCGTGGCATGCACCTGGAGTTTCACCACCCCGAATACAGCACCCCGATTATCACTTCCCTGATTCAAGAAATCTGTGAAGCAGTCGAGTCTGTCAGAAGCCGCCACACGCCCGTGCCTCAGGATTGCTGATTTGCCATCTTTTCATTCATAGAGTCCAGGCGTTTGTAGCGGTGCACCCAAGCGGCCTCAGCCGCCCTTAGCTCTTGTTGGGCGCTGGGATCATGAAGCACAGGGAAGAGTGACTTGATCCCAGTTGACCGATGGCAGGTCAGAAATTCGGACGAATTCATACACAACCCTAGCCTTAATCTCCTCACTCTAAGGAGCAGGAGAAAAACATATGGCACTCAAAAACACTTCGAGAAAAAAAGCGGGCCGCAAGTACGGTGAAGCGGCAAGTAAATCCGTGGCTAGCGCGATTCGTCGAGAGAAAAAGGGCACGCTCCGATCGGGCAAAGGGGGCAAAGGTGGAAAGGTCAAGACCCGCGAACAAGCGATCGCGATCGGGCTTTCCGAAGCTCGAAAAAAGGGCGCTAAAGTTCCAGAGAAAAAAGCAAGTTAGCAAGATGGTGAGCGCGGTAGGAATCGAACCTACAACCTACTGATTAAGAGTCAGTTGCTCTGCCAATTGAGCTACGCGCCCGCTGCGAACGGTAAGGTGGGAAATGAATTTTAAGTATACCATCTGATTTTGAAGGTCACCGTACGGAGCGTCCGATCTGATCTCGGCGCAACTTTCAGAGCTACCCTGGGTTTGGGTTCCCGGAGGAAAGACTTCATGTCCATGTCATTGAATAAGACTGCGCTTTCAAGTCTGCTCGCCGGTGTCATTCTTTCGACGGCACTGGCAAACAATTCCGCCGCCCAGACTCCGGTTCGAACTTTTCCCTCCACCGCAACTGGAACCACCAGGAAGCCTAAGCTTGAACCTTGCTGGCAGGTTGCAGGGGTTTCCAAAGCGGCGGTGCAGGAGCGCCGAACGCTGACCCGGCAGGCGCACCAGGAAGTAGAGGCGGTATGCACGAACGCGTCGCTGTCAACGCAGCAAAAGCAGGCGGAAATCCAGCAGATACATCAGCGGGAGCGGCAGCAGATCGAAGCTGTGATTACGCCTTCTCAGCAGGAGGCTATGCGGTCTTGTCAGGAATCACGCAATACCGGGCACCACGGCGGACATGCCGGAGGCGGCCATGGCGGGGGACCCTGCGGCGAAATGTCGGCCCATCACAAGGCAAGTCCACAGCAAGAACAAGATGAGGATGAGACGAGTCCGAACGAGGCTCCTCGACCCAACTGATTCAGGCCGAGGCGGCCTCCTGGCGTTGCTCCGATACGGCTGACTTTGATCCGGATACTGATTGGAGAGCCATCGATTGGTGACTCAACGACTGGTGACTCGGCGCTTCGCGCAGCGGTGGTTTGCGAATTGGCACAACCTCTGCCGTAGCTGCGGCACGACGTTCAATTCTTCCGATGACCGGTCGGTCGGATTCGCCCGCGACGCGTAAAGAAACGAACCTGTTCGATTCCCACAGCCGATCGATCAATCTGCGTTCCCACGGTCGCAACACTTGTTGCGGGAGCGAGCAAAAATTTCGGAATGTCCAAATCAGATACGCGCGTTGCGCAAAGTTCGGTTGCACGTATCGGAGTCCGATCGGCGTGTCCAGTTCAAGAACACCGTCGGCAAGTTTTTCAATCCACATGACTACCCTACCTAAGCAAAGCCCTGTTACCCCACCCTGTTTGGAAGCGGGCCATTATTGCACCGGGGACGGGGCATTGGGAAGCAATCTTTTTATGTTATGTGAGTTTTTCCTGCGCTGCATGGATCAAATTGAGAAAAAGCGGCGGCGGCAAACTTGTTCAGCTGATCTCCGGCAGGAAATCGATACGATCAAGAGTAGCGGCAACGCCCATCCCTTTGCCTTCGAATTCCTCTACTCGCACCACGGAGGCCTCGCAGAGCGTCCATCCTCCCGGGCCCAATCCCAAGCCTGGGGGAAGCATGATGACTAACTCCAGCTTCGATCCCGCCTTCATCCCTGTCTCGGAATAAAGAAAGATTCCCGTTGAACTCAGATCGCGCGTCAGAGCCTCGTGCTCATCGCCCTCATGCCGTACTTTGACTGGGACGCTCAGGGGCATCCGCGTCCGCGCGCGCCTTTCATCCGATGAAGTTTTGGATGTAGTTTTCTCCGCCATATGCTGTGAGAGTGTATCCCAATTTCGCGGGCAATGGGAGACGGGCGCCGCGCTCCGGGTGTAGACAACGTGAACAAGTAGAAGGAACTTTCGAGGATCCTCGAAAGTGACCTCTAAGATTTGGCTCAAACCGTGCAAATTCGAGTGGAAAGGCTGGACGCGCCGAATGTTTCACGTGAAACATTGTACGCATCAGATTGTACGTATATTCGAGACGCGCATCGAGCTTAAGTAAAACATAGCCGACGAGTTAGCCCCGTACTGGAGAGGGCCCATTTCGGCGCATTTTGGACGCAATTTTCGAATGTTCCACGCGGAGAATGCGCCAATTTCGCGCTGCGGGAGAGGGCTAGCGGGATAAACGGCGGGGCCGAGGCTAGTCTCCCTTCGTGCACTCTCCAAACGGAGACTGTTTGCTTCCCCGGCGCCCGCCCCTTGCGATAAAGCCGCAAGGAACGGGCCCCCCCGGCTCTAGAATGAGAACCGAACGGAAACCTGGATATCGCGCGGTCCGCCGCCGCCGAGGAATGGATTTTGCGCCCCTACGTCGGGCGTAACGGTTAGCGGGAAAAAGCCGATGCCTTGACCGGTATTGGGATCGACTCCGTTGTTGTTCCACAAAACATTGAAGCTGGGAAGCAACGGATTAGCAAAATTCGGGTGATTGAACAGGTTAAAGAACTCGGCTCTGAGTTGCATGTTCATACGCTCGCCGAATTTGGTGTCCTTCGTCAGTGAAAAATCAAAATTCCTGTAATGCGGGCCATAGAATCCGTTGCGCGGGGCGCTGCCGAAATGGTAATTGCCGGTGCACGCAAAGCTGGGTGGATTGGTGGGTGGAACAGCTGGCCCTCCGCTGCAGGGCGCAGCAAATGCAGTCAGATTGAGAAAGTTCGTGGGACTGCTGGTGCCGGCCCACGGATTGCCCACTACATCAGGGCGCTCGTAATACTCGCCATTTCCATTGTTGGTGTTGTAACTGTTGTAATCGAGCACAGAAAAAGGCATGCCGGTCGCCAATGAGGCCACGCCACTGATGCTCCACCCGGCTGTCAACAAATGCATGGAGTGAGCTTCAGGAATTCTGTAGTCCCAGAGCCAACTGAACCGCTGGCGCACGTCGAATCCAGAATTGCTGCGCTCATTACGGATGTTGAAACTATTGTCTGGCTGCGCCTGGAAAGGCGCATAGTCCTGACCATCGCTGGCGGTGTCGATCGAATGGCTATAGGTGTAGTTCAGGGTTGAAGTGAAGCCGTGCAGATCGCGTACCTTCAGATTCGTCTGAAGAGAGTTGTAATTTGAGATGGCTGTGGATTGAAAGTCGAGCACATAGTAATAGGGCAGCCCAAGCGCGGTGAGCGGACGGACGCCGGTCGCCGGAGGGGCCTGGTTCAGGTCTGTAAAGCGAAACAGTTTACGGCCAGCCGATCCGACGTAGGCCACCGAGATTGCAGTACGGTGGGTCAGGTCTTGCTCGATGTTCAGGTTGTAGTTCTGGACGTAAGGAGTTCGCAGGCGCTGGTCAACCGTGAACACGTCTTCGGCTCCGAAGCCGCTGAAGACGGATCCGGTACACAGACTGCTATTCGGTATCGGAATTGTGTTTCCACCGCCGCATGCCACGGGCACCAACGCATTCGGGTCCAGGAATCCATAGGAAATTGGACGAGGCCCGATGTCGTTAAATAACGGACCAGCATTTAGTGAGGTGTAGGGAATCTGGCCGGCGAAGAAATCCTGAGAGAAAGCGTCATACGCAAATCCGTAACCGGCGCGCACAATCGTCTTTCCGGTTCCGAACACATCGTAGGCCATGCCGATACGGGGGGAGAAATTGTTGTAGTCCTTAGGATAAAGACTGCTGGGGCCGCCGCTCGCGCCCACCTGAACAAGATTATCCGACGAATTCAGGATGCTGAAGAGATTGTTCTTCTCACCAATGACGCCATAGTAGTCCCACCGCAGACCGTAGTTCAGCGTCAGGCGGCGGGTTAGACGGAAATTGTCCTGAACGTAAAACGCGAAATTGTTCTGATATGTGTCGCGATGGGAGTTGCCCATGGTCTGATAACTCGAAAATTCGCCGCCGTCGGCAGTGCCATCAAGAAAGTCGGCGAATGAGTCGAAGGTAAGTTTTCCGCGATGGGTGAGATCGAAGAACTGGCTCACCGATGTGCGTCGAAATTCAAAGCCAAACTTCCAATTATGCGATCCTTCATTGTAAGAAAAATTATTTAGGTACTGCCAATTGCTGTCGACGCGTCCGCGTGGATTCGATTTATTCGCACCCAGGCCTGCCAGACCGCTGACGCTAATCACGGGCAAACCGAAATCCCTACTGGTGAAATTAGCGTTGGAAGTATTCAAACCGAGGCTGGCGGGGTCGGTTTTGACGTCCTGCGCCGAAAATGTCTCTGCGAAGCGGTTCCAACCGCCGCGGAATTCCGCTAGCAACCGCGGGGAAATCACGTGGGTATAAGACAACGACACGACCTGCACCCGCGTCGGAACAACAGTGTTGAATCCAGGAAGCACATTACCGCCGACGATCGCTAGAGGGGCGCTCTGGCTGCTGTCGCCGAAATAATAGCGTCCCGTAAGTAAGTCATCGTGACCGATGTGCTGGTCAATCTTGGTAATGAGGCTGTCGAGCCGATTCGTGGAGGGGGTATTCACTTCTACATTCTGCGATAGATCGGCATTGCTTCCGGTGGCTGGCAGAGGTCCCCATGGATTCGTGTTCAGGATATTTTGAATGATCGGGTTAATGCCACCCGCGGGAGTGTTCGCGACGATCTGGGCTTGCGAGGGGACGGTGGCTGGCGCTGGAAATGCAACGCGCTCGCGTTGTCCTTCATAGGAAAACAGGAAGAAGGTTTTGTCCTTGACGATTGGGCCACCCAAGGATCCACCGAACTGATTATTGTGAAATGGGTTTTGGGGTCCGCCAGCCACGCCCGACGCGCACTGTGCCTCAGCGCAGTTGAAGTAATTTCGCGCATCCAACGCGTTGTTGCGGAAGTATTCGAAGACCGATCCATGCAAGCTATTCGTCCCTGATTTGGTCACGATGTTGACGATCGATCCTGAGTTGCGCCCGTATTCGGCTTCGGTGTTGTTTAGAATCGCCATCTCGTCGATCGCATCCACAGGCAGCAGAGTGGCGGGAATTCCGAATACTCCGCCTTCATTGATGGCGTTGTCATTGCGGAAACCGTCGTTCATGTCGGTGCCGTCGAGCAGGAAATTATTGGAGCGGCCGCGGTTACCGTTTACCGAAAAGACTCCGAATGATCCGGGAGAATCATTTACCGAACTGGGATCGGCATTCGCACCGGGGACTGCGGTCAGCATCTTCATGAAATCGCGCCCGTTCACGGGCAACTGCTGGAATTGCTCGGCCTGGATGGTGCCTCCGAGGGTGTTGCTGCTGGTTTCCACCAGCGGCACGTCGGCCTGTACTTCAATTTTTTCTTCGACGCGTCCGGGCGTCAGTATGACGTTCGCGCGTTGTGGTCCTTCAACTGCTACCTGGATGTCGGTTGCTGTCTGGGTGCGGAAACCTGTCTTCGTCGCGGTGATGAAGTACGTTCCCAGTGGCAACTCGGTAAAGCTGAAATTGCCGTCGGCATCGGTCGTGGTTTCGCGAACCAAGCCGGTCCCGTTATTGGTCGCGGTAACTTTCGCGTCCGGAACGGACGCACCGCTCGCGTCGGTGACGGTTCCCAGGATTCCTCCGCGGAAACTCTGTCCCACGGCTGCGACGGTCAGCAACACCACCACCAGCAACACCCTTCGTAGATTCATCAGTTGTGTTCTCCTTCGAGCGCGGATCCGCGCAGGCACGAACCTGTCCCCCGCTACGAGTAGCAAATACATTTCCACTTGGGATTTCGCGGAATTATAGACGACCGGGAGTAAAAGGTCAGTGCCGAAATGTATGGAAAGAGTTGATAGGAAGGATCAGCATGGGAACCTACGTCTGGTGAAGGTAACTGAGATACAGGCTGATGAGATACAGAATGATGCGAGTAGAACTAGATACAAAATCGCGGATTTGAATCTACAACTTTTAGAAGTTGAAGGCAACGCCGCCGCGTGCCGAGCGCGCCGACTGCACCAGATAGAGAGTGCGTCCGTCCTCGCCCATGACGGGCACATAACCTTGTGCGAGGAGATTTCGCAAGTCCATTAAGATCTCCATGTGTCCGGCGAGGAAGTTGCCCGGGATCGGTTGCCGGAGGCAGAGGTTCAAATAAGGTCCGGCTTCGCCTGGCGAGGTATTGAACTCGTCCACCGGAGTCAAGGTTCGGCCGCCCATATAACGATACGAGGCGATCCAGCGCGTCTTGGTTTTGGGCACAGTCCCGCTGAACTTCGCCGCTAACGCCTGACGCCGCTCGGTGTGAATCCAGTTACGAGCATCTTGTAGCTCGATGTCGGGGCGGGACAGGTCGAGAACCCCTCCGTAGGCATAATCCAGTGTCGCCGTCAGATCGGAGTAGAGCTTCCGCTGCAACACTACTCTCATGCCGTTCGTCGAAAAATTATTACCCTGATAGCTGAAGGTTCCGGAATACACATCGGGCAGCACTTCACCCGATTCGGCCGTCACTTCGCCCACGCCAGTGAGCACGGGATCAGCGACCCTGTCGGAGTAAAACGCAATTTGCATGCTATTTTTGCCGACACGCTGCGATAGCGACACTTCCTGATGATGGGCTCGCTCGACCGCCGGCATAAAGCCGGTAATGCTCATGCGGGGAGCAGTTTCGCTTAGATCGGATGACGCTGAATCGAGATGGTCGTCGCCTAAACGATCGACACCTAAGCGATCTTCCAATCCAAGATTCGGGACGGAACTCGTGTACTGGTATTCCAACACGGTGTCTGGCGTTATGTGGAGATCGGCGGAAGCGAATGGCCGGAAGGCATTCACCCGCCCCATAAACTGGATGGCTTGCAATTCGCTGCCAAGCTTCAATTCCAGCCTATCGCCTATCACTACCCGATCGGAACTCGTCATCGAGAGCGCTTGCAGCGTGGCGCCGGGCATCGCGTTCATGTCCGGTGAATTCAGCCTGAGAGCTGTGATCGCTACCGAAGGTTCGAAGAGACCATTGAAGCGGCTGGTGTAGGTGGTTCGAAGCACCGCCGAAGGAATGCCTTGGCCGTCAGGTCCGTAACCAACATTGCCGTTAAACCTCAAGGTGCCGCTCGACAGCAGCGAACGCTCCACGGCAAACCCAGCATTCATATCCGAAGGACTGCCGAAACCCTGTGCGGGCGATCCACCCAGAAGGGTCAAAGAACCTTTTAAGTCGTGGTCTGAGGACTCGCCTGTTTGGGCGACTACCGTCGTGCCATCTTCAAGAACGCGCAGGATAGGACGGTTTGCGACTGAACGCAGCGTCCATTTCCAATCGTCATCGTCCACCGTGTTACGCAAAGGCACAAGTTGGATGGCTTCGAAAAGCGTGGTCAGAGTGATATTTACGAGTAGTTTGGCGCCGGCACGCACCCCGATTTTCTCGCGTAGCGTTGGCAGGAACGAGGGCGCGCTTACTTTGACGCTGTAGGTTCCGGGAAGCAGACTCGATACGGAGTAAAAGCCATGATCGTCGGTGAAAACCTTGAGCGCCTGAGCTGCACTGCCGAGTATTTCCACCGCCGCACCCATTTGAGGTGCGCCGCTGCCATCGCGAACGTATCCGGAGATGGCACCCGAGATCACGCCGGACGTACTTCCGGACCATGCCGGAAGGGCCGCAGTCATTACTAGACCTGCAAGGGCGATGACTATCGGGAACCCGAGCTTTCGGAACATCTCGCCAACCACCTCAGGGGACCAGGCAGCAGTCTACTCCACGGCAAAGGTTGCCGTGGGGCCTACCGTCTGCTTGGAAAGGTTGTCGTTCACTTTGATCTCGATCTTGTACAAGCCAGGTTGCAGGTTCGCTGCGGAAAGCGTCTTCTGCAAGGTTACCTGATCGCCGACATTCCCCATCGTATCGGTCGATTCGACGGTGTGAATGACAGCTTTGTTGTTCGCGTCGGTGACATTATATTCCACCGTGGCCGAAGGTTTGTGGGTTTTGTCGTCGACGCTGAGATTGTAAACCTGCATCCAGAAATTCAGCTTTTGATTGCGCTTAAACGAAATGGGCTTGCCGTCGGAAGGCGCCACGCGGGGCCGCACTTTGGTGGTGCCGATCACAAAATTACCCGTGCCCACATTCTTGGTAGCGACCGGTTCCATCTGATCGGCGATGATCAGGGTTGAATTGCTCAATTTGTCGTCGCTGAAATCTGGGATTACGATCGCATGTTCCCAACTGCCGGTGCGATCGCCGTTCACGTCTTTAACGACGATATCCAAGCGGTAGCGATTCTGGCTGATGCGCAGTGGTAGCGCTTTCCAGTACACCGAAGAATTCTCGGCAGTCTTCGGAAGCAGTTCCACGGGTACATCCACCTGCACCGTGTCTTCGAAGGTCTGTACGATTTTCCCGGTAAGTGTCGTCACCCGCCCGAAGATATTGACCGTGCCGCGTTCCACGCCATCTTTATTCTGGAAAGTCACGTCGCGGTTCTTGATCTGAATCGTAACCGGAACCAGAACCGTGTCGCTGGTGACCTTCACGAAGTCGGCGCGCACATCAAAGGGCATCAGATTGACGCTGATTTTGTGGCTGACTACTTCTTCCAGATCCTTAAACTTGACTGCCGGAGCCGCTTGAAGTTTGGCGAAAGTCTCCAGGCGATCGAATTCCTTGGCCTGCAAATCTTTGTTGAACGGCGAGCTGCCCAGTTGCTCGATACCGCCATTGGTGAAACGGTCGGCCTTGTTCGCCATGCCCAACTGCTCCCATGTCGTCAGGCCGGCATTCGGAGTGTATTTCAGGGCGTCCTTTTCCGAACGGTCCATCGTCATGTGATAGTCGCCGCACATACAGGTGTCGACGAACTCGACCATGATTTCCTGCCCGATACCTTCGATATAACGGTATCGCCAGGTTTCGAACGGGTAGGTGGAAGTTTCACCCCCACCTTCTTCCTGAGGACGCTCGTAGGCGCCACCGGAGGGGTGGGAATCGACTTCATCCGCCGGCCCAAAGACAATGTAAATCCGGCCGCGGTCGGTCTTCCAACCTGGGATGCCAGCGGCATAATGCTCGTTGGCGTAGGCAATACGCCGGTAGTGTTCTTCTTTAAACTCGTTTTCTTCGGTATCGGGCGTTGGATCGCGGCGCTGCCAGAAGGCTTCAATGAACTGATCGCGCTCTTCGTCGTTGGAGAGCAGCATGAAAGCCTTTTGCTCTTCATCGGTGATAATCCAGCGCACGTCTTCATCCAGCCACTTTCGATAGGTCTTGCTCAACTCGTTTCGGAGCGCCTTTGCATTGGCCTTCTTTTGCTTTTCGGGGACTGGGCGTTTTAAGGGGTCGGTCTGGGCTCCCTGGAGAGATGTGTCGGTCACGCCCTTGGCGTCTTTGTCCTGGTTTTGGGCCCGAGAAACAACGCCAAAACTCAGTGCCATTACGCCAACCAGCGCACCAACCGAACAACCATTCCGAAAGCCTGCGGAAAACATAGGGGGCCTACCTCGCCGAGAAACGTCAGTTGCCTGATTCTATGTTTATTGGATACAACAAGGCAAGCGGAAGTGGCCTGGCCAGAAAAGATTTCCTGGGCTGATCCCCTCTTCTAAATCCCTTAAGAATCCGTGTGTTGCGGTTAACCTGAGATTGCTTGACGGCCAGATGCCAAAACACTCGGCGCGATATAATAAAATTGCTCCGCTGGTGACTCATAAACCAAGGCAACTAAAGCGATACGGGTGAAATCCGGCCCGAGGGACGAATGGGAACTTTCCTCTGCGTTCAAACGTAACTGTTCCTGAGATGCGTCGTGTCAAGCGCAACCAGGGTGTGCTCGATGGTTTAGGCATAACGGCTTTGCTGGTGAAAACTTCACTATGAAAACCTGGAAGAAAGTAGCAATCGGCCTGGCAGCGGCCCTGGTGCTGGTCATTATCGTCTCCGCCACCGTGTATCAGAGCCGGAAGAACCTGGTGACGGTGCAGACTGGGAAGGTACAAAAGCAGAATCTGGCTTCCGTGGTCAGCGCATCGGGGGAAATCAAGCCCAAGACTTACGTCAACATCGGCGCCAATGCCTTCGGGAAGATCATCCGACTGCACGTGAAGGAAGGCGACCACGTAAAGAAGGGACAATTGCTGGCCCAGCTTGAGAACGTGCAGTCCTCGGCGGACGTGAATGCGACTCGCGCGGAGGTGGAAGCTTCGCAGACTGACGCTGCGGCTGGTATTGCTGCTTTGAACACGGCGATGGCCGATCTTAACCGCGCCAAATCCGACGCAGCGCATGCAAAGCTCGACTGGGAGCGCGCTCAAGGTTTGTACAACGCGGCACTGATCGCCAAGCAGGACTACGACATCAAGAAAGCTACATGGGAGCAGGCGGACGCCGGCCTGGCTCAAGCCGTGGCTAAAGTAGCCCAAGCGAAGGCCCAGAAGGATTCAATGGACAAGCACATCACGCAAAATCAGGCCAATCTGACTCGCGTGTCCGATGTGCTGCAAAAAACAACGTATGAAGCGCCTTTCGACGGTGTGATCACGAATCTTCCGGTGCGCGAAGGTGAGACGGTGGTTATCGGAATCCAGAACTCACCGGGCAGCACGCTGATGACGCTGGCTGACATGTCCGTGATCACTTCTGAGGTCAAGGTTGACGAGACTGACATTGTCAATGTGCATCTGGGCCAACCCGCGGAAGTAACCATCGATGCGATTCCCCACAAGATCTTTCATGGGGTAGTCAGCGAAATTGGGGATAACGCGATCGTGCGTTCAACCGGTGTCGCGACCTCCCAGGCCACCTCGACGAGCCAGGAAGCGAAGGATTTCAAAGTGGTGGTAACCCTGACGGATCCGCCTCCCGACTTGCGCCCGGGACTGTCTTCAACCGCCAAAATCACGACCGCGACTCGCAGCAGCGCTCTCAGCATTCCGATTCAGGCACTCACGGTTCGCACCCAGGCAGATCTCGCGGCAGCGGCGAAGGATAAAGACAAGAATGCGGGAAAAAGTACGGTAGAGGCCGCCGGCAATGCCACCACCGTTTCTCCAGCGGACGCATTGAAGCAAAAAGAAGAAGTGCAGGGCGTTTTCCTTATCCGCAACAAGAAAGCGGAATTCGTCCCTGTGGACACGGGCATCAGTGGCACGACTGACATTGAGGTCATTAAAGGGTTGCAGGACGGTGACGAGGTAATCACTGGCAGCTACAAAGTTTTGCGTACCCTAAAGCCGGGAACGAATGTCAAGATAGACAATTCCGCCCCGAAAAAAGAAGACGAAAGCAGTTAGTGGAGAGACGGCGTCTCGCCCGTCGTTCCACTTAGAGTTGAAAGCATCTAACCTCTGTCAGGTTGGAACGTCCAAATAGAACGGTCATAGGAGCGTGCGTGCCCGAGCCCGATCCGTATAAGGAGAGCAAGATGGCGACTGCCGAGGTATTGCCAATCGATAAACCCGCGAATTGGGCTGCACCCAGCTCCTACATGATCTCAACCGACGATCTGTGGAAGACCTATGACATGGGCTCGGAACAAGTGCATGCGCTGCGCGGCATCAACCTACGCATCCAGCGAAATGAGTATGTCGCCATCATGGGACCTTCCGGTTCCGGCAAATCAACGCTGATGAACTTGATCGGCTGTCTCGATTCCCCTTCCAAAGGACAGTACTGGCTCAACCAGCAACTGGTCAGCGACTTGGACGACGACGAACTGGCTCGCATTCGAAATAAAGAAATCGGATTCGTCTTTCAGACTTTCAATCTGCTGGCCCGCGCTACGTCGCTGCACAATGTCGAACTGCCGCTGATCTATGCCGGAGTTCCTTCTGAGGAGCGCACCGAGCGTGCGAAGGCCGCGTTGACTTCGGTCGGCATGGAAGCCCGCATGAACCACAAGCCCAACGAACTCTCCGGCGGACAGCGCCAGCGTGTCGCAGTAGCCCGCGCCCTGGTCAATAACCCCGCAATCATTCTCGCCGATGAGCCCACCGGAAACCTGGACTCGCAAACTGGAAACGAGATCATGGCGCTCTTTGATCGCCTCCATTCCGAAGGCAATACGATCATCGTGGTGACCCACGAACACGACATTGCCGAGTATGCCCATCGCATCATCTACATCAAGGATGGTGTCGTGGCGAAGGACGAGGTAAAGCGCTAAGCCCGCAAGAGGACGCCGCGTTCTACTGCGAGGATAGAAGAGACTGCACTTTTTTCTGCGCGTCGCCAAGATTCGGCGACACGCGAGCCACTTGCTCGGAAATCGCCTTAGCCTCATCGGAACGTCCCGCCTGTTGCAACGCTTGCGAAAGCAACAGAAACCCCACATCCGTCGGTTGGACATCCACCGCGTCTGAATATCTGCGAACTGCTTCGGGAAGGTCGCCATTTTTTTGCGCGATCAAGCCCAATCCGATCATTGCGGTTGCCATGGAATGGTCGGGTGCCAACTGCAACGCCATCTCGAAACACTGCTTCGCCTTCGCCAACTCGCCCATTCGGCGATAAGCAGTTCCCAGCTTGCCGTAAGCTGAAGCCCTCAAGCCGGCGTTAGTCGTAGAGCTTGCCACCATCTGAAACCGCTGGATGGCCTCGGGTAGGTTGCCCCGATCCATTTCGTAGTTGCCTAGATCAAGGTTGGCGGCCAGATCATCCGGACGGATGGCAACTGCGGCGCGGAAATGCGCAGCTGCCTCTTCGGTTCTGCCATTGCCGACTAGAAAATCTCCCAGCATGTCGTGCGCAATGTAATTGTTCTGAGTCACCGCCAAAGTGTGCAGCCAGAATGACGGAGTATCCCGCCAGTACTCAACCTGGCGGTAGGTGAGTATTCCCAGCGCCAGGAGACAGGACGTCGCGGGAATAGCCAGCCATCTTGCAGAAATTTGGAAGCCTGGGGCCCAGTCCGCCGCGAGCCACGTCACCATCAGAAATAATCCGATGAATGGGATGTAAGCATAGCGATCCGCCATGGCCTGAAAGCCCACCTGCACCAACCCAATCATCGGCACCAGGCTGCCCAGAAACCAAAACCATCCCACCACCAGATAGCGCCGGTCGCGCGCACTGACGACCCAAACGCTTACCAGCATTAGAAGGAGCGCGGCAGCTCCAACTTGCCACAAGGGATAGAGTCCAGTGGAATGCGGATAAAGCGCCGCCAGCTTCGATGGCCAGAACGCCTTTCCCAGATATTCCTCATAAGAAATCACCGCAGTTTCCAGCCGTGAGAGCACGGTGTATTGGGAAAGAGTTTTGACGGCTCCTCCAGCATTCTGCGCCTTCATCGTCACTACCGCGCTCGCCGCGCTAAGCAGCAGCAGCGGGATCTTCTCGAGCACCAGCCATGCCAGCGAAAATTTCGGCAGATGCCGACCGGATTCCGCCGAACTGGCAACTGGAGCAGAAGTTCCGACTCGACCCAGCGGCCAGTAGTCCCATAACAAGAGAAGAAACGGAAAGGCAATCACCTGTGGCTTGCTGAGCAGGGCGAGCGCGAAGAAGGCAGCTACAGCCATGTATCGGCTGAGCGCAGGGCGGCTTGCATACCAGCTATACGCGTACAGAGCGAGCAAGAAAAACAGCATGCTCAGCACGTTCTTCCGCTCCGCTGCCCATGCCACCGACTCGACATTTATCGGATGCAGCGCAAACAAGGCAGCAACTATCAAGCTGCGCCAGCTAAATCCAGTAGCGCTCTGGAGCAGCAGAAAAAGGATGACCGCGTTCGCTGCGTGCAGCAACACATTCCCATAGTGGTGCCCTGCGGGGTTAAGGCCGAACAGTTGGTAATCGAGTGAATGGGAAAGCCAGGTCAGCGGATGCCAGTTTCCCTGATCGTAGGTCGTGAAAGCCCATTTCACAGTTGCCATAGTCAGGCCCGCGTTGATGTGGGGGTTGTCGGTTATGTAGCGATCATCGTCGTAGTTGAGGAAAGCATTGTGAGTGACGCCGTTGTAGGACACCAGCACGGCCAGCGTCAGCAGCAGACAGAACAGAAGAGTCCGTCGCCTGGGAGACAGAAACAGCTTTGAGGAATCCGAAACTCCTCGCATCTGGCGTTTTGCTTCCGCGAATGAAGGAGACGAAGTCGGAGGCGAAGTCGAGGTCATTGACTTAACGATTCTGCCGGGCGATCACTCTCGTTGTCATTACTCTTTTCCAGATCGGAGTGCGTCCGCTGTTTTCTGTGCTTCCTCAAGATTCGGCGACAAGCGAGCCACCCGGTCCAGAATAGCTTTCGCACCGTCGGAACGCCCCTGCAATTGCAGCGCATGTGCCAGAAGCAAATAGCCCACATCGGTGGGCTCCACCGCCATAGCGTGCGAAAACTGCTGGACGGCTTCTGGGAAGTCGCCATCTTTTTCGGCTATCAGGCCGAGTCCAACCATAGCCATCGGTTGCTGCGGCGCCCAATGCAACGCCTCTTCGAAACATAGCTTCGCTTGGGATAATTTTCCGATCTGCCGATAAGCAGACCCCAGATTGCTGTACGCAGCAGCGCGAACTCCTAAGTTACCCGCATGCTGCGCCACCATCTGGTAGCGTGCAATCGCCGCCGGAAGATTGCCGCGTCCATGCTCGTAGGTACCGAGGTCCATATTGGCGGGCAGATCGTCGGGACGAATGACCAGCGACGCGCGAAACTGCTCCGCTGCCTCGTCGGTCCTGCCCTGGCTGGCTAGATATTCTCCGAGCGAGTCGTGCGCGATGTAGTTGTTCTGAGTTTGCGCGATCGTGCGCAGCCAGAAAGATTGAATGTCATGCCAGTATCCCACTTGATGGAAAGTTAGAATTCCCAGTGCCAGCAGAATCGATGTTGCGGAAATGGCAACCCCGGCGGCGGGAACTTGATGACCATTGGCCCAGTCAGCAGTGAACCAGACCACCATCACAAAAAGTCCGATGAAAGGCAGATAGGCGAAGCGGTCGGCCATGGCGTGAGAGCCAACCTGTACGAGGCCGATCATCGGCACCATGCTTCCAACAAACCAAAACCATCCAACAGCCAGATACCGTTGATCGCGGGCGCGCAGCACCCAAAACGTAACAAGTAGCAGTAAGAGAATGGCCGCGCCCACTTGCCAGGCTGGATAGAGTTTGGTTGGGTGCGGATACAGCGCCACCAGCTTTGATGGCCAGAATGCTTTCCCGAGGTAGCGCACATACGAGATGACGGCAGTCTCGAGCCGCAACGGCAGACTGTATTGAGAGAAAGCCTTGACCGCGCCCCCAGCTTTCTCGGCCCGCATCGTAATCACCGAGCTCGCCGCGCAGAGCAGCAGAAGCGGAATCTTTTCAAGGATCAGCCATCCCTTCCACAGTGCGGGCGAGCGGGTCGGCGACGAATCTTCCGTTCCAGACGGAGGAAAAATCCGGCGCAGTGGCCAGTAATCCCAAAGAAAAAGCAGACATGGAAAGGTGATGATTTGCGATTTGCTCAATAGTCCGAGCGCGAACAGAACAAACACTGCCGCATAACGATGAAGGCCGGGCTTCCGTGTGTACCAGGTGTAGGCATGCAGAGCGAGCAGAAAGAACAGCATGCTCAGTACATTTTTGCGCTCGGCCGCCCAAGCGACGGACTCCACGTTGATGGGATGAAGGGCAAACAGTGCCGCGACCATCAGGCTGCGCCAACGGAACCCGGTGACGCCCTGAAGCAGCAGGAACAACAGAACGGCGTTCACGGCATGGCATCAGGACACTCATCTCGTGGTGACCCGCCGGATTCACCCCAAATAATTGACAGTCGAGAGCGTGAGAAAGCCACGACAATGGAGCCCAGTTCGCCTCATCAAAGGTCGTGAACGCCCACTTCACCGTAGTCCAGGTCAGCCCTGCCGTTACATGAGGGTTGTTCGGGATGTAGCGATCGTCGTCATAGTTGAGGAATCCGTTGTGGGAGACGGGCAAGTAGGCCACCAGCACAACGGCGGCCAGCAGAAGGCAGAGCACCTGTGTTCGCTGCCGCGGCGTCGAGAAAAAAGACGAGAAAAACTTTGAAGATGCCGACGCCCCCGGCGATTCCATGCGTTTCGTCGCGACGGCGGAAGATGACGAGCTCACTCCACCATTTTCAACCACATACGGGAGTTTCGCGAGGCGGAACTAGGGAGCGTGGGTTCCGTTGGTCATATCCTGAACCAGCTTGCCCTAAACAGCTTGGAAATTATTCCTGCGGCGCAGCCGGGAGATTGACCTGAGGAGCAACCTTCTCCGAATTCAGAGCGGAAGCACCGGGTACGCCCGCCACAAAGAAGTTGTGATCGTAGAGATTGCGGTACATGCGTCCTGCGATTTCAGCTGCCTTGGGACCAAACGTAGGACGTCCACCTTGCAGGAAAACAACCGTCACAATGCGTCCGACTTCGGTGTTGGCATAAGAGGCAAACCATCCAAAGCGCGTACCGGCGCGCGAACAGGTACCGGTTTTGCCCAGGATCGATTCTTCATTAAAGTTCAAGCGCACGCTGCGAGCAGTGCCGTAAGCAACCGCTCCAGCCATACCATCGGAGAGTTCAGGAATCACCGGCTCGATATCCAGATGGCGCTTGATGCGAGGCTGAAAGTTGGCGACTGCATCGGGACCGTTCGGATGTTGCAGGTAATAGAGCGTTCCACCGTTCGAAATCGCGGTCACCAGAGCGCCCAGTTGCAGCGGGGTCATCGAAATGCCCTCACCGAATGAACACATCTTGCCGACGCCGCCAAGCTTCGGTGAGATCTCTACTTCCGGATAGGTGCCCAATTGCTCGCCCGGAATGTGATATCCGGCGAGTTCGCCGAGCCCGAACTGGTGCGCGTAATACTGCACTTTCTCGAATCCCAGTTTGCGTCCGACCGCTTCAAAGTAAGCGTTGTTGGAGTGCGCCAGAGCTTCCGTGAGATTCATCCGGCTGCGGCCCCCGAGCGAAACCTTGGTCTCCTCGTCGATCACGCCTTCACTCAATGCCGCCAAAGCCACGGATAATTTGATGGTGGAGCAGGGCTGCGCCCCGCTCGAAAGCGCCAGCTTCTGGTTGACCATGGCAAGAACGCGTCCGCTGGTCGGCTCAATCGCGACCACGGTGCCATTCATGCTTCCTAGAGCATCAATCGCGGCTTGCCGGACTACGGGATCTTCTCCGGCAGTCACGTCACCTTCGGTGATGTCGGCGGCGAACGAACTGGTGTGGAAACGCTCGTAATAACGATGGCGACGGGCGCTCGACACCGTCGCTTTGTGCAAGCGAGGAGCGCGGCTCCGCGCCAGAGTTCGCATGCGTTTTTTCGCATGCTGGTTTTCAGTTACGGAGTGAGATTTTTTATGAGGCGCGACCGTGGTGGGGTTGACGCTGGCAGCGATGCTGTTCGCTTCCAGCAACATGGCAAATCCCAGGAAGAATGCAAAACGAAGGAACAAGGCCCTGAACTTCACTTAACCATCCCCGGTGGTACTCGGCCAATCTAGTGCTTCGTCCAGTTGTCGGCCTAGTTCATTGGATGCACGAGCTTTCGTCGAATCTGCAGACTGGCGGCGTCAACTCGAGCAACTGTCCGATAGTAGGCGATTTACGCGGTCGGGCGCAATGGCAAACTAGGGGGATAGCCGGAGCGGAATCTTCCCTATAACCACATGAGGAGACTGCCTTTACCGTCATTTCGTGGATTGGACACGGACCTTGGTAATCCAATTTAGTCTGGTTGCCTTGGTGGGCACGGATTTCCATCGATTCGAGCATCCGAGCATTCGCTCCTATTCGCCACAACCTACATTCTTCTGATATTTTCGGACGGCGTATTCTCATCAATTCTGTCGAGGTCTGCACTTTGCGCACATCGCTCGTGGTCGTCTTTTCAGCATTAGCTCTAGCAATTCCACTCTTCACCCAGGCTGCCAGCCAGACTCTCGAAGCCCGGCGAGCCGAACTCAATCGCCTGCTCGCCGAGGAGTGGGAATACTCGCTGCGCACTCAACCTGAACTTGCCACCCAGGTGGGAGACGACCGCTATAACGATCGGCTCAGCGATTTTTCGGACAAGGCAATTGCCGACGATCTGAAGCACACTCGGCAAGCGCTGGCGCGCTTCGAGGCTATCGACGTCACTGGATTTCCCGAGCAGGAAAGACTCAATCACGCGCTCATGCTGCGCAGCCTGCATGAGGATCTGGACGCTGCCCAATTCAAAGATTGGGAGATGCCGGCGACGCAGTTTGGCGGCATTCACCTTGGCTATGCTTCGCTGGCCTCCGATTCGCCGTTCCGCAATGTGAAGGATTACGAAGATTATCTGTCGCGGCTACATCAGATCCCACGCGTGCTCGACCAAGCTATGGGACACATGCGTGAAGGATTGCGCGATGGACGCATTCCGCCGAAGTATCTGCTGGAAAAAGTATCCAGCCAGGCGCAGGAGATTGCCGATGATCCGCTCGACAAGAGTCCCTTCACTGAACCGCTGCGCAAGTTCCCGGAATCGATGTCCGAGGCGGATCGAAAACAACTGCGTGAAAAGATCGAAAGCGCCACCAAAAATGAGGTCGCGCCCGCGTACGCAAGATTCGCCAAATTCGTGCGCGAGGATTACGCGCCGCACGGTCGGCTCGATCCTGGCGTCTGGGCTCTTCCCGATGGAGAGGCTCGTTATCGCTTCGCCGTCCGTCACCAGACGACCAGTGATTTCACTCCGGCGCAGATTCATGAACTCGGACTGAAAAGTGTCGCTGAAATTGAAATCCAGATGATGACGATCGCCAAGGCACAGGGATTCGGCGACCTGAAGTCATTTAATCAGCACATTCTTCAGGATCCGAAATTGCACGCCAAGTCGGGTCAGGAATTGTTTGACCTCTACGCGCATTATCGCGATCAGATGTATGGGAAATTGCCGGAACTATTCGGACGATTGCCCAAGAACAAGCTTGATGTGGTGAAGATGGAAGCCTTCCGCAGCGCATCGGCTCCGCCCGCCGACTATTCGATCGGCGCTGGAGATGGCTCGCGACCGGGACGCATCAACGTCAACGAGTACGCGCCGGAAAAACGCTTGCTGCTCAACGTGGAAGCCATCGCCTACCACGAAGGCGTCCCCGGACATCATCTGCAATTTTCAATCGCTCAGGAACTCACCGGCCTGCCGCCGTTCCGCAAATACAACCTCGATCTCAATGCGTTTACCGAGGGCTGGGCGTTCTACTCCGAGCGCCTGGGAAAAGAAGTCGGGTTTTATCAGGATCCATATAGCGACTACGGACGATTACAAAATGAAATGTGGCGCGCGGTTCGCTGGGTGGTGGATACGGGCGTCCATTCCCAACATTGGACACGCCAGCAAATGGTTGACTACTTCCACGAACACACCGCGATGGACGATGAGAACATCAACACCGAAGTGGATCGTTATATCGCGTGGCCAGCGCAGGCGCTTTCCTACAAGATGGGACAGATGAAGATTCTAGAATTGCGGGCGCGGGCGCAGAAAGATTTGGGCGCAAAGTTTGATCTCCGCGCATTTCACGATGCAGTTCTCGATCAAGGACCGCTGCCGCTCGATATGCTGGAAACAAGAATCAACACGTGGATTGCGTCGCAAAAATAAGCGGACCGGAAATAAAAAAGGGAGCTTGCGCTCCCTTCTGAATAAGCGAATTGAATCGGATCAGGCGGGAATCTTCAAATCCATGCCAACTCTGATCTTGTCAGGATCCTCGATGCCGTTCGCTTCCGCGATCTTCTTATATTGGTTGGGGTCGCCGTAGAAGTGCTTGCTGATTCTGGAAAGATTGTCTCCAGGCTGAACTGTATAAACTTTTGCAGCATTTGGGTCGACTTCAATATCGTGCTTGAGATCGGCGAATGTGGGATCGACAGCCTTGATGGCATCCCAGATACGATTCTTGCTGGCCTCGGAATCGGCCATGACCTGGAGATGAAGCTGCTCACCGTCCAGATCGAGCGCTTCGACGTGAGCTCCTTCCTTCTTTATGACATCGAGCACGGGCTGATATTTTTGCGTTAGTTGATTGAGATCTGCCACAGATTATTTCCTCCTGATGAGATTGAATGACGGTCACTGCAAGACGGCCTGACAAAAACCGCGCGTCCAAGCCTTTTGCAATTGGTGGAAAGCTAACACAGTTCCGCGACCCGCGACAAACTCGACAGGGCTGACATCACGTGGATCATTTTACTTCGAGAGCATTTGTGGGAACCGCCGGGTTCAGCAGCTCGAAACCTGATTTTTACGGCACATTTTCCGCCGATTCTTTATAAGTCCCAAATTTTTTCGCCACCGGTTTCAACGTGGGATAAAACTGCACAAAGCTGTGCTCCACCGCGGCGTGGTCTTCGTGACACTGCCAGCAAGCTGCCTTGGGATTGGCGCTCGCAGATTTGGTGTCCTCATCAAAACTGAAATAGGCCCATTTGTCGGGAAAGCGATCGTCTTTCACTTCAACCCCAAGCCCCATTACATCGGCCTGAAAGTGTCCAAACTTGTTGATCGAACCTTTGCTGCTTGATCCCCGATCCTCGACGACGAACATTGTCTTTTCGGGCCATTTGCCGGATTTCAGAAACTCCTGATAGGCCAGCTGTGGCACAAAAACGTTGGTGAACATTTCGTGACCCGGCTGTGTGCTGTAACTCATGCCGAGACCGGAGGAGAGAAAGATCCACTCGCGATAGTCGTCGGGACGCAATAGCTTGTTGCCGTCGGCATACTGTGGGTGTCCCGGCGCAGGTTCGGGCGAGGCCGCCAAAAGAATTGTCACTGCGAGACCAACAACGATTAAACGCACAACGAGCGAACGCCCAACGAGCAAACGCACTGGGATCAGAGTGAGCATAAATCCCCTTCGACGATGACACGCGATCTTGCCTTGAAACCTTGCAACTCTGAAGCCTTGAAACTTGGAATCCCCCTACATTACCTCGCTGCGTTTCCGCAAAAATGCGGGAACGTCGAGATCCTCCGCCTGATAACTGGGAGGAGCAGACCGCATTGCATCGAGCGAGATCACCTCGCCTGCATGCGCCCCATCGCTCGGCGCCGAATCCCGAAAGGCCACGGGTGCGGGTTCTGGGTTTCCGGTGCGAAAGCAGGTTCAATCTCATTCACTGGCTCGGGATCCCGAAAATACTCGCGGTCGCGCGATGCAGGATGCGAAATATGGCGATCCCTCGACAGTATCACCGGATCATACTGCTCTGACTGGCGCGTCCGGCGCAGCCCTGACTCCTTGAAACCGGTGGCAATGACCGTGATCTTGACCGCGTCTTTCATCTTTTCATCCAGCACCGCGCCGAAAATAATATTGGCGTCTTCGTGAGCCGCGGCCTGAATGATGCTGCAGGCGTGCTGAACTTCGGCCAGTTTGAGTGAATTGGAGCCGGTGATGTTGATGAGAATTCCGCGAGCTCCATCGATCGCGCCCGCCTCCAGCAGCGGCGAAGCAATGGCTCGTTGTGCTGCTTCCACGGTACGGTGTTCGCCGGACGCAGTCGCCGTTCCCATCACCGCATAACCCATGCCCGCCATGATGGCCTTCACGTCGGCAAAGTCGCGATTGATGATGCCCGGTATCGTGATGATGTCGGAAATCCCCTGCACGCCCTGACGCAAAATGTCGTCCGCGATGCGGAAAGACTCAAAGAACCCTGCATTTTCGGCAACCCCCAACAGCTTCTCGTTGGGGATCACGATAGTGGTATCGACCGATTCCATGAGTTCGGCGATTCCGCGCTCCGCCTGCTGCATGCGGCGTTTGCCCTCGAAAGCGAAAGGCTTGGTAACCACAGCGACAGTAAGCGCGCCCATCTCGCTAGCCAGCGAGGCGATGATGGGAGCCGCGCCAGTACCAGTACCGCCGCCGAGTCCGGCGGTTACGAAAACCATGTCCGCGCCTTCGAGGACTTCGATGATCTTGTCGGAATCCTCCAGCGCGCCTTTGCGCCCGATCTCGGGATTCGCGCCCGCGCCGAGACCGTTCGTCAGCTTCACGCCGAGCTGAATTTTGGTCGCGGCGCGCGACATGCGCAGACGCCTGCAAGTCGGTGTTGGCCACAATGAATTCGATGTGCTCCATGCCCGAATCAATCATGCGATTGACCGCGTTGTTGCCGCCGCCGCCGACACCGATCACCTTGATGCGAGCGTCGTTGCGAGCTTCTTCGTTGAAGCAGATGCGGAGTCCGTTATCTTCATTCATAGGTCACCTCGTAAAGTCGGTTGTCAGCTCTCAGCTTTCAGTTATCAGTAAAACCGAAACCTCTTAGATCAAAATTGTCACTTACGCGCCCTTCCCTGCGAACAGAGCCTTCATGCGCGAACCAAATCCGGGCTCCTGTAATCCTCGAGCCAGACGCGCGCGATGACCGTAATACGCCATGCCCAACACTGTGGCGTACTCCGGTTCTGCTAAAAACGCCGGCATCTTCGCCATCGGCGTCGGCCAGGCAAGACGCGCCGCTTTGCGCAGCATGGATTCCGCCACGTCAAGAATTCCCGGCAGCCTCGAGGCTCCTCCGCTCAGGACCAATCCGGCGATGCAGTGCTCCAAAACACCGGCGTGGCGCAGGTTGTCGCGCAATAACTCGAAAAGCTCGTGCGCGCGCGGCCCAAGAATCTCGCCGGCCATGCGCTGCGGCATCATGCGTGAGGGCCGGTCTCCGACCGACGGCACTTCGACTTCATTGCCTTCAGGAATGAGAGTGGGAACCGCATTCCCAAAATTCTTCTTGAGCGTCTCCGCGTCGGCCAGCCCTGTACACATGCCGACCGAAAGATCGCTGGTGAAGTGGTCGCCACCGATAGGGATGACGGCGGTATGCGCGACCGCGCCCTGCTGAAAAACAATCAGATCGCACGATCCCGCGCCGAGGTCGACTAAGCAAACACCAAGTTCGCGCTCGTCGGAGCGCAACACCGCATCCGCGCAAGCGAGCGGCTCAAAGATGGTGTCGTCCACATGAACACCGGCGCGGTTCACGGCACTCACCAGATTCTGCGTGGCGCTCGACGAAGCTGTGACAATGTGGACGCGAACTTCGAGCCGTGTGGCCATCATGCCCATCGGATCCTGCACTCCGGCCTGCTCGTCGAGAATGAACTCCTGTGGCAGCAAATGGAGAATCTCGCGATCGCCGGGCAGCGGCACGGTCCGCGCTTTGTCCACAGCCAATCGGATTTCTTCGCGCCCAATTTCGCGCGAGCGCGCGCCGAAAGTGATGCCACCGTGGCTGTTCATCCCGCGGATATGCGCTCCCGCAATTCCCACCAGCGCGTGCTCAATCGGAATGCCCGCTACATCTTCCGCATGCTCCACCGCTTTTTGAATGCTGCCAATGGCCTTGTCGAGTTCTGTGATGACACCCTTGCGCAGGCCGTGCGATTCGCTGATGCCGTGGCCGCGATAACGCAATCCGTTCTCACTCAACTCCGCCACCAGGACGACAGTCTTGGCGCTGCCCACATCTATGGCGGTAATGAAATTTGGCTGACTGCTCGGCATAATTGTTATGATGACGCGCTAATTTTGCGGGGTCTCCTTTGCAATTGCGGCGCTCGGTTTCTTTTGTCCCTTGGTTGAAGTGACAGGCGGCGCCGAAGCCACCGGATGCGACTCCGCGATGTTTCTTGGAGTGGCGGTCGCGACCGTCGCCGGCTTCCCTGCGGCCTTCAACCCGGTTTGATTTGCTGGCGCCTGTTTAACTGGCGCATGACTCACCGGAGCATGACTCACCGCGGAGTGACGAGCGGCCGCACGATGAATCGCCGGTTTCGCTCCGCCCTGCGGCTTCGTCTTGGCATCCTTCTTCGCCGGAGTAATCACCACCGGATGCGTCACATATTTTTCGTAATTCACGATCGCGGCGGTCTTCACTCCCGCAGCCATCGCGGCCTTGGCCGCCGCGGGCGTCAAGGCCGGCTGCCGGACCATCCCATCGATATCGGGATTGACGATGATCTGGCCGTCGTAGCGCAAATCCACCGACTCGAGTTTTTCGAACTGCTGCCGCCATTGCTGCACGTGGGTTACATAGGTTTTGTAGCGTTGCAGGTAATTTCCGGTTCCGAGATGGACCAGCACTTCGCCGTTCGCATCGGCCGCCACCACTTTGACGTCTTCGGTGTCGCTGATATCCACTTCGCTCAATTCCTGTGAATAGCGAGCGCCAGTGGAATCCAGTTCGCGGACCATTTCGTTATAACTTTTCATCCGCGCCGCACGGGTGGAGAGGGGCTCCCCTGCATTCATGCCGTCAATCACAGCGAAAGAATATTTGCGCTTGCCACCCGGAGCCAGCTCCATCAGCGTGCCCCCGGCATCGATCAACGAAATATGGGAGCCGATGCGTGCGAAGGCAACCGGCGTCCGCTCATGAATCTCAATGCGCAGCCGATTCGGCGCAAAGCGCATTACGCTCGCCGATTCCACCCACGGAATCTGTTCCAGTTGCAGCTTGCGTTGCGCCAGCGGGACGAAAAAAATGTTGCGGCCAATGTCTTCGCCCATCACGTCCATGATTTGCGCATGAGGCACATGCTCCGCGCCGGCAACTTCAATTTGATCGCTGGAATCGATGCGAAAACGCCAGGAGTGTTTGCCGTAGTCGTAGAGACCCGCGCCGGCAGCTACCAGAATCGCAACCACAACGAGCGCCACGCCGACCCATAGCAGCCGGTTAGCAGTTTTTTTCTGGATTGATCCGCGCCGTACTGAGACACGTTTTTGCCCGCGCAGAAATGGGGATTCCTGCTCCTCTTCCAGATCGACGAGCCGCGAGTCGTCGAAGGGCTCCCGCTGGGGAGCCTGACGCTGCGAAGCTTCGCCGGGAAGCGGATACAACTCTTCCTGGATGGCGGTAGAACTTGATTTCCGCGCCACTCTTTGAGTCAGTTGTCGACAGAAAACCGCTGAGCAAAATTACTATAACTGGTTTTCGCGAATTGAGACAGTGCCAAGTTGGTTCGGATGAACAAGATGTGCAACAAGTTACGGCGGAAATTTAGAGCGACATGCGCCGAACCATTTTCGAGCGAGTCACCGTGACATGACGATTCGTTGGGCAGGCAGAATTGAACTGGCTGAGAGTCTGTGTCCGAATCTGCTCGACTTCTTCACGCCCCACCTCGGCCTGCTGACGAATTACGTCGGATTGGGCACGAATTTTATCCTGAATCTGATCTTGAATTTGTTCGCGAATCTGGTCGCGCAAAAGTTCGGCCTCTTCGCGGGCGTCTTCTCGAAGCACCTCGCTCTGGGCTCGCACTGATTCGGCTGCGTCTGTTGAGGCCAGCAGATTATCCACTGGCAATCTGTCTCGACCCGCAAATGCCGTCGCCCATGCCAGAGTTCGCTCGGCGCGCATCGAGACTCTGCACAACGCGGAGTCGGCGCGTGCGGCCACCTGATGCAGGCGCGCAAAACTTCCCTGGCTATATTCGTTATTCAGCGCCAGTGCGACCACTCCGAGAGCGATCCAATAAACAGCTTTGTCTGTGTTTTTCCCTATGTTCATAAGTCGTCCTATACCGTATGAACCTTGGACGTGCGCTGGAAAGAAAGGTCAACAGGAAAATGTGTCTTGTTGGAATGCGCCGAAGCCGGCTATTTCGCTTGAAGTTTGTCCAGGATCATCGTGCTCAGTTGCGAAACACTTCCAGCGCCTAGTGTCAGGACCATGTCTCCCGGTTGCGCGTCGGCCGCAACCTTAGCTGCCGCCTCGGGAAACGAAGGAACGTATGCCACGCTCGGCTTCCCTGCCCCGGTAATCCGACTCGCTAGAGTTTCCGCCGTGATGCCTTCGATTGGCTTCTCGCTTGCCGGATAAATGTCGAGCAGACAAACCGTGTCGGCATCGGTAAAGGCGGTTGCAAACTCATCCATCAAATCGCGAGTACGCGTGAAGCGGTGCGGCTGGAAGACAACGTGAACACGCCGGAATCCGCATTGGCGAGCCGCAGCCAGAGTCGCGCGGATTTCCGTTGGATGATGCCCGTAATCGTCAATCACGGTTACTGCAGCCGACTTGCCTTTGAACTGGAAGCGCCGGTCCACGCCGCGAAAGCCATCGAGCGCGATACGAATCTGCTCCGCGGAAATATCGAGCACAGTGCCCACGGCTATCGCCGCTGTCGCGTTCAGGACGTTGTGCACACCTGGCACATGCAGCGTGAACTCTCCCAGATCTTTCTCTTTGTATTTAACTTCAAAACGGATCGTGGGGCTATGTTCTCCAGCAGCCGACGCCGATTCAATGGGCGATGTCCGCAGACGAATTAAGAAATCCGATCCACGAGTGGTTCCATAGGTTGTTACCCGCCGATGGACGCGTGGCAACAAGCGCCGCAGCACGGCATCGTCATTGCAGCCGACAACGATGCCGTAGAACGGAACACGCTCCATGAATTCGAGAAACGTGCGGCGGACGTCGCGCATGTCGCGATAACAATCCATGTGCTCGCGATCTATATTCGTGACAACCGAAAGGATCGGCGAAAGCTTCAGGAAAGACCGGTCACTTTCATCCGCCTCAGCGACCAGGTATTGGGACTTGCCGAGGCGCGCGTTCGATCCCATCGCGCCGACGCGCCCACCGACTACCACGGTGGGATCGAGCCCACCGGCTGCGAGCACCGCCGCGACCATGGACGTTGTGGTCGTCTTCCCGTGCATTCCGGCAATCGCGATCCCATACTTCAGCCGCATCAATTCGGCCAGCATCTCCGCGCGCTGAATCACCGGAACATGCAGTCTCCGGGCTTCTGCAACTTCTGGATTGTCCACAGAGATCGCGGAACTGGTCACCACAACATCCGCAGAAGCCACGTTGGCAGCAGTGTGACCTTCAAAAGTAATCGCGCCTAGAGTAGCGAGCCGCTGCGTGACCTGCGAGCTTTTTAAGTCGGAGCCTGAAATCTTATAACCGAGATTCAGCAAGACCTCGGCAATCCCGCTCATGCCGATGCCACCGATGCCCACGAAATGTATGCGCTGAATCTTGGCGAACATGAGAATTCAATCAGCGAAGCTGATGATAGACCATTGAACCGCGGCGACCGCACAATACGCACGGCGTGAAATCATCTTGTCATCCTGCATATACCTATATTGTCATCCTGAGCGAAGTGAAGGACCTGCTGTCCTGTGCGGAAAAAATTCGCTTCGCGCAGGTGACAGGTCAATCTATCCGACACCGACATCGCCCGCAGCCAGTCGACCCACCATCTCCGCGATTTCCTCGACGGCCTTGGGATGCGCGAGCGACCTCGCCGCGCCCGACATGCTCTGCAGTCGACCCGAATCGCCCATCAGCGCGACGATTGTCTCTACCAGATAGGCCGCGCCGAGATTGCTTTCTTCAACCACCACCGCCGCTCCCGCACGTTCCAGCGCCCGCGCATTCACATTCTGATGGTCATCGGCCGCGGCTGGGAACGGCACGAAAATCGCCGGCTTTCCCGCAGCCGTGATCTCACCAACCGTGCTCGCGCCTGAGCGGCAAACCAGCAAATCGGCGCGACCGAAGGTGCCCGGCATGTCGTCAATAAATTTGTGGACTTCACCCGAAATTCCCGATTGCTGATAAGCGGCCAGCACGTGATCGTAATCGCGCTGCCCAGTCTGGTGAATTACGTGAATCCCCGGAATCTTCTCGCGCAGGCCAGCAAGCGATTCGATCATCGCCTGATTGATGGCACGCGCGCCCTGGCTGCCGCCAAAGACGAGCAGCGTCGGCACACCGCCATTCTTTGGAGGAATAGAAAAAAACGCCGAGCGCACCGGAACGCCGGTCACCTGGCAGCGAGGAAAATACTTGCAGGTCTCTTCAAAGTGCACCGCCGCCGCGGAAACCCACCGAGCCACCATGCGATTGGCAAATCCCGGCACAACATTGGGTTCAAAGGCAAGTGTAGGAAGCCGCCGGCGAATCGCCGCCACCATCGCCGGTCCAGAAGCGTAGCCTCCGACTCCGATTACTACTTCAGGATCAAACTCCGAAAGCATCCGCGAAGATGCACCGATAGCCCGTGGCAAATCAAACATCGTCTTGGCGCGCGTCAGCAGGCTGACATTTTTTAGCGCGCCAACTTGAATCAACTCCAGCGGAAACCCTGCCGCCGGCACCAGCCGGGTTTCAATGCCACGAGCCGTCCCTATAAAAAGAACCTCGGCGTCAAATTGCTTCTTGAGTTGTTGAGCGATGGCCAGTGCCGGAATAACGTGCCCGCCTGTGCCCCCGCCCGCGATGATGATGCGCATGAATTTCTGATCCTGAAAGAGCTCCCTACTCTTCCATCTTCACATACTTCCCTTTCGCCTCTTGCAGCATCGAGAGCACCGACTCCTTCTCAGCTTCTGTATTCCACGAAGCATTACTCTTCGCCGCCGCGATCAGCCGGTCAACCCAAGCCACAAAGTAAGCCGCATCTGACGCGCTGTGTACCGGCACGCCCGCCACACTTATATACACGGGACTCGTCGTAGCATAAGGATACAAATCAAGAATCGGATACTCCGCTCTGTCGCTAAAAGCGCGCAGAACGCACCACCCGCTAGCGTCCAACGGGACCGAACCGTCTACGTGCGCCGAGGTATGAGCGCTATCCATCGCTAACTCGCGCGCAACTTTTCCATTACAAACGATTTGCAGATGATCTACGGGAACAATTGAATTCATCTCTGCTGAAAATCGCACTTCTTGCTTCCTTTCCAGCTTCACTTCTCCGCCAATTCCCTGCCCTCCCAGAGAGAAATGCAGCAGCGGCCCATTGGTCGCAAACGTTCTCCCCGCCTTGATCGACGCTAGCCACGGTTCAATCTTAAGAGGACCGGGGGACACTTCGGCGTACACGCGATTCAATCCCACGGGCCCGCGCAACGACGCGTAGTTGCCCATGAAATCCGTGCCCGCTGCGGTGGGCAACCGGAAACCGCAATTCAGCAATTTGTACCAGACTTCCGCCGTCGACTTATGATCGGAAAAGCCCAGCACCTCGATGTAATCCACCTTACCCAGCGCGACATCCGCCGGTAACTCAGCAGTTAGAGAGTCATCTTTCACTGGATCGGGAAAACTGTCGAACGGATGCACATATCCCACAAGCGCGCCCTGCGCGTGGGCCATATCGGCGACGTTCGCATTTGCTGGATAGAGGCTGGCCGCCGCCGTATTCGGATACGCCGCATATCCCGGAAGAATGAAATTGCGCGTGAGGTTCAGCAGGCCCAGATGTCCCCAATAACTCGTGTGAAACTCCTGCCCGTGGAGAAGCAGACGATCCGGAGTCGATGCCTTGTCGAGTTGCGGCGAGAAATATGCAATGTCCGGAATGCGCTGCTCTTTATTGACCACCAGATCTTCGACGATCGACAGATTCTCTGCCGCCGCCTGCTCCACCAGATGGGCTGGCGTGTTGCGATACGTTCCCGCATAGTTCATGTGGACATGAACATCTCCGCTGATCCACTCCTGCGGATCGTAGGGAACCGAAGGTCGAAGACGAACCGTTAGACTGGTGGTCGCGTTGGGTTTTACTTCCACCTTCTGACGTTCAAAACCAAACTCAAATCCACGCATGACATCTACTTCGACAGAGCCAGCCGGCACCATAATTTCAGACGTTCCCGAAGTATCGAAGTAGTGAGCTTCAAACGGACGCTCCGAGCGGTCAAAGCTGTCGTCGGCGTACATCCACGCGTCATCGGGAGCATAAGCCAACCCATTCGCCGCCGTAACAAAAACCCGAGCTGAAGGATTCCCGGAGACCGTCACCACGCGTAGAGAAATCCGTCCCATCGGCTTCAAATATTTTCGTTGCGTGGGGATGACCTCGGTTTGTTCTCCACCCGGAATCGTCTGCATCCACAGCGAAGTATTTCCATTCCGATTCGAGATAAACGCAATCTTCGATCCGTCTGGCGACCACCGCGGATTCACATTGTCATAAGCGCCATAAGAAATCGGAAACGCATCTCCACCCGCCGCAGGCATGAGCCACAGTTGATGCCAGCTCTGCCCCAGATACGACGCGTACACCATGCGCTTGCCATCCGGCGAAAAGTCAAGACGAGCCTTCCAATTCGTCTCTTCATAGTGGATTTCATGCGCTTCGGCACCGGGTTCTGCCTTGATCTTCCAGAATCCGCCAGTGCCATGAATGTGCCCCCGGTTCGAGACGAATAGAATCTCCGATCCGTCTCGCGTCCACACCGGGCTGATCTCGTGATCAACCTTGCTGTAGTAATAGCGAGGCAGCGTACTGACATTCTCGGGAGTTAGTTGCCGCACGTCGCTGAGTAACCCGTCTTCAAATCTGCCGACAAAAATATGAAAGTGTCCTTTATAAGACGTGGACACAAACGCCAACCGCTTCCCATCCGGCGAAAATCGCGGCTCTACGTTCACTGCACCGCCCGAAGTCATCTGCCGTGTCTTCCCATCGCGTAAATCGAGCGACCACAACTCGACCGCGTCGTGATCGTAGCGAGCAAAGACCACCCACTGCGAATTTGGGGACCAGTCCGGTTGATAGTCGTAGCCAGGTCCGGCCGTTAGCTGCCGCGCCGTCGTGCTACCTATTTCTTGACGCCACAATGTGCCGGCCATCGAATAGACCAGGCTGCGGGAATCCGGAGACCAGGCCACGGCGCTCGGGCCCGTGGTCAACTGCGGCAAATACATCTCCCTGAAGTAGTAAGGATGTGGCAGGTCGATTTGCCTAAGGACCGGTTCGCGTTGCGCGAAGCAAGAAACACACGCTGCTAGAAGCAAAAAAGACCAACGAACGTTCAACAAGGCTCCTCCACCATGCGTGTGGCGCGGGCGCTCTCGTCCGCGTCTCTTCGCGATCAAACCTGTCCTACTCCGCAACTCGCACCCTCCGCGCCCACAACCAATTCACCAAGGCCAACCCAACTACTGCTGCCAGAATCATCGACTTGCTCAAATCAATCTGGGTTGCCAGCAACACCGCAATCCCGATCCCCAGCACGGCCAGTGCGCGTCCTCCAGGCAGCCGAAAGCCTGCGGACCGCGGCTGCTTTCGCCGGAAGACGATCAGCGCGGCGCAAACCACTGCGTAGTAAAACAGCCTTGCGGCTACTGACAGCGTCACATTCCAGGCAAAGTTCCCTATGATCGCTAATCCCCACACTGCCACCGCAAAGAACAAAATCGAAAACCATGGAGTACGAAATCTGGGACCCACCGCGCCAAACAACTGGGGCAGGTCGCCACCTTTAGCGAACGCGAATGTCACCCGTGGCATTCCCAACATCTTGGCGCTCAAATAGCCGTAAACCGAAATCAGCGCGCCGATCGCAACTAACCTCGCTCCTCGATTGCCCATCGTGATGCGTGCCACTTCGGCCAGCGGACGATCTGTAATTGCCCCCGGCCCAAGCACCCCAACTACCACCCATTGCACCAACACATAAATCACAGCGCATGCGATGAGCGCCACCAAAAGCGCAAAACCGGCGTCCCGCGCAGGATTCTTCGCTTCGCTCATGGGAGCCAGCGCAGACTCGAATCCGCCATAAGCAAAAATCATCAGAAAAATTGCCTTCATCCACGCACTCGCCAAAATCGGCCCGGCCGCGCCCCACGGCGCCGGATGGAAGATCGTAAGCGCGGCTCCCGCCGACACGACCATCAACAAGGGCAGGATTTTCGCTACCGTGAACACATTGCTCACAACCGTACCCTGCTGTGCGCCTCGAACATTGATCAGCGCCAGCAGTCCCACCAGGACTGTCAGAATGAAAAATCGCGGCCACGGTTCTTTGGCCGCCGGCCAGAATTCCGCCAGATAAATAACAAACAAATTTGCATTCGCTGCCGGAGCTGCCGTCTGCGAGAGATAGAGCATCCAGCCAACCAGGATTCCCACCAGCCGTCCAAATGCGGTGCGGGCGTACAGGTAAGGGCCGCCAGCCTCGGAAAACTGCGAGGCCACCTCGGCAAAGCAAGCCATGATCACGGCCATCGCAGCGCCCGCAATCAACACGGCTACGACGCTACGCTTGCCCAGCAACCCAGCCACCGTGGCCGGCAACCCGAAGATGCCGCTCCCGATAATCGAGTTCACCGCTAATGCGGCCAGGCTCCAGCGGCCAATGGCCCGCACGAGATTCGTTTGCGGCGGATTGGGTTGGGCCACGCTCGTTTGCGCCGGGCCATTTTGCGGCGGTGTCATTGCGAGACCGTTTGTACCACACCCACCGCCCCCTATGGATTAAACTTCTCTGGGCCGTTACTGTGACCCGCGGCGACAATCCGAAACTGTCCTCAGGAGCGTACTAAAGTCGTGGCTGCCTCCGTCTCAGATATCCGGCTCTTGCTGAAGGTTAAGGCGCTGCCCAAGTCCTCCGACTCGCGGCGCGTTTTTATCGCGGGAGGCACCGGGTACATCGGTACCGCTCTCATTCCCATTCTTCTGGAGCGCGGACACCGGGTTCGCGCGCTGGTTCGCCCTGGCTCGAAGGCCAAATTGCCCGCCAAATGCGAAGTCGTCTCCGGGAATGCGCTGGATGCTAATAGCTACCGCCAACTCATTCGTCCGTGCGACACATTCATTCAATTGGTTGGGGTTCCTCATCCGTCTCCGGCAAAAGGCGCCGAGTTTCGCGCGGTTGACCTGGTCGCGGGACGCGAGGCCATCTCTGCCTGTTCCGAGTTGGGCATGCATCATTTCATCTATCTCAGCGTTGCGCACCCCGCGCCCATGATGAAGGACTACATTGCGGTGCGGGCCGAGTGCGAGCAGCTGATCCAGGAAAAGCATCTTAATTCCACTATTCTGCGCCCCTGGTACGTACTTGGGGAGGGCCACCGCTGGCCGTACGCGCTGCTCCCGCTTTACAAGGTCTGCGAGTGGCTTCCTTTCACGCGCGAGGGCGCGCTGCGGCTGGGGCTGGTTACCCTTGACCAACTGATCCTCGCGCTCGTCGAAGCCGTGGAATCTCCCGTCCAAGGGACGCGCATCGTTGGTGTACCGGAAATCCGCGCCGCCGAATTGAACCGGTCGTCGACTCGACCTTCGACTCGATCCTCGACCCAATCCTCGACCCGATCCTCGACCGAATCCTCGACTCCATCTTCGACCGGAGCCTCGCAAACTACCCGTAAAAGCGCCTGAAATCGCCTGTCCAGTGCGGCTTTTGACCTAAGGTAACTTCAATTACCGAAGCTCATGCACACGGGGAATCTTTCCCCATCTTCTTCTGGATGCGATCTTGGTTAGGCCGCGCTTTGTTAGGCCGGGCTCTGTATCACGCATTGGCAGCAACGCTTGGACGGGACGGGAAAGGACCAGATGGATCGCGAGAACCAGGAAAGCATGAAAGATATTCATCTCCGCATTCTTCGCGCTACGGAGGATCTGCGCGTGATCCAGCGTGAGCTGAACTGCGCCGCCATGCAAGCCCCTACCGATCCGGAACTGATGGAAGCCCTCGCCGATCCGCCTGAAATCGAAACCATTCAGGTCTTAAAATCCGCGCTGGATCAGATGCGTCACTTCCTCTGGTTCTATATGCAAGTCGTCACCAGCGATTCTGAAATGGGTGAGAAGTTCCGTCAGACCCTGCGCCAGGACGCGCCTGTACCTGTACCTGAAGTTGAGCAACAGTTCCAGAACGCTACCGACTCGATCATGCTCCAATATCTGGCCGACAGTAAGTTTCGCAAGCCCAACTAGATTGGGCAGAGCGGGCGCCCGCGGGCCTTAGTCACAGGCTATTCCACGAGCATTGTCTCCCTGAAGTAAAATCCCACCGTTGGCTTCTCCTACCCAGATGCGTACCGCCGAACCCGGCGACGCGCCCGCCGTCGCGCGCCTGGTGAACGATGCTTTCCGCTCCGAACGTTTTTTCATCGACACCGACCGTACCGATCCAGTGAAGGTCGCGGCCCTTCTTCAACTGGGAGAATTCCTGATGCTCTTCCAGGATGGAATGCTGGCTGGTTGCGTTTACGTCGAGATTCGAAGCGAGCGGGGTTACTTCGGGCTACTGGCAGTCGACCCGCAACATCAGCGTTCGGGATTCGGGACTCGCCTGATTGCCGAAGCCGAGCAGCATTGCCGCGCCGCCGGTTGCCGGTTCATGGATCTCACCTTTGTAAACGTACGCCAGGAACTGCCCGCCTACTACCAGCGCTTTGGATATGTGGAGAATGGCATCCTGCCCTTCCCCGCGGATCAAGTCGCGAAGATTCCGGTCCATCTCGTCCGGATGTCGAAGCCGCTTTAAGCGGCGCATACGACAAAACAAAAGGGCGCACCGTAGCGCGCCCCACGTTTCAGGAGGATCCAGCTCCAGAAACAACAACAGTCATTAAGACAAACTCGGCCTTGCTCTCGATGCTTAACGCCCAAAGCCCGCCGACTGCATCGACTGCCGCGAGATATCGGCGGTGGAAGCAATTCCCTGCATGCGGAGTTTGAATTCATCCGCATTCGAGGCGCTTTCCAGAGCGGTCTCGTAATTCACCAAGCCAGCCTGGAATAAATCCCAGAGCGATTGATCGAAGGTCTGCATGCCGTACTGCGACGTACCGGCGGAAATCGCTTCGCGGATGGCACGCGTCTTTTCCGGCACCAAAATGCATTCCCGGATGTAGGCAGTCGTCACCATCACTTCGACTGCGGGTACGCGGCCCTCGGCATCCGAACGCCGTACCAGGCGCTGGCTGACAATGGCACGCAACACCGCCGCTAATTGCAACCGGATCTGCTTCTGCTCCGGCGGCGGAAAAATAGCGATAATTCGGTTTATACTTTCGACCGCATCCAGCGTATGCAGGGTGGAGAAGACCATGTGGCCGGTTTCGGCGGCGTGCAGGGCGGTCCCAATCGTTTCCAGATCGCGCATTTCGCCGACTAAAATCACGTCCGGATCCTGACGCAAAGAAGCACGCAAAGCAGCTCCGAACGAAGGTGTGTCGACCTCGATCTCGCGCTGATTTACGTAGCCCTTTTTGTCGCGGTGCAGAAATTCGATGGGGTCTTCGATGGTGATGATGTGCTCGGCGCGAGTGGAGTTGATACGGTCCACCATCGCGGCCAGGGTTGTCGATTTGCCCGAGCCTGTAACCCCGGTGACCAGCACCAGCCCGCGCGGCATATCGCAAATCTGTTCCACCACCTTCGGCAAGAACAGTTCGTCGAGCGCCCGGATTTTGGTGGGAATGACGCGAAGCACCAACCCCACATTGCCGCGCTGCTGAAATACGTTCACACGGAAGCGTCCCAGGCCGGCGACGCCGTAGGCCATGTCAATTTCGGTAGTTTCCTTGAATTTTTGCTTCTGGCGCGCAGACATCATGCTGAAAGCCATGTTCAACATGTCTTCGGCAGACACCCGTGGCTGATCGGTCAGTGGCACCAGGTCGCCATCAATCCGCAGATGCGGATAGTTCCCGACCTTCAAGTGCAAATCGGAAGCGCGGCGTTCCATGGCGATACGAAGCAGGTCATCGACATTCATGCAGGGCAGGACTCCAGCGACAGTCCCATGATGACGCGAACCGCCCCGGCGTACGAGATGACGGAAGTAACGGTCCCAATGGCCGGGACTTCGCCGCCGCGTGGGCAGCCGCGCGCGCGACCAAAGCTCAGCAAAAGCATTTCCGAGAACTCGCACGATGATTGACTTAGTCTTATGACTTAGCTAACATGAGATAATGGAAGTCAACGTCCACGAAGCCAAAACCCACCTCTCACGCTTGCTGCGGCAGGTCGCGGCTGGCGAGGAGATCACCATCTCGCGGGCGGGTACACCGGTGGCCAAGCTGATCGCGGCCGCTGCGCCGAGCAAGTCGCGGCCCATGGGCATGGACCGCGGCAAAATTCGGATGGCGGATGATTTTGATCGTCCGGATCGGGGTCTTGAAGATCTGTTTTACGGGCCTGTCACGACTTCGACCCCAGCAGAGCAGCCATCGGCGCACGCGAGAAAGAAGAAAGCGTGAGATATCTGCTGGACACGGGCGTCTGGCTCTGGAGCCTCTGGGCCCCGGAACGAATCTCGCGCAAAGGCCGCGATGTTCTGGCCGACCTCAGCCACGAAGTGTTTTTATCGGCAGTTACTTCGTGGGAGGTGGCCATTAAATCCGCGGCTGGGAAACTGGATCTCCCCGAGGCTCCGGGAACTTTCGTCCCCCGGCGCATGGCAGATCAAAGCCTGCGCCCCCTGCTGATTTCTCACCAACATGCACTGGCGGTTTTCGGACTCCCCGATCACCATCGCGATCCGTTCGACCGCTTGCTGATTGCCCAGGCCAATCTGGAGGACATGGTCCTCATCACTGCCGACCGGATGATCGAAAAATATCCCGTGCATGTCCTCTGGGCCGGAAAATGACAATAAAAAGCCGCCCCTAGAGGCGGCTGCGAAATTCAATCAGTTTTTCGATGCCAGTTTGTGCGCGTTACGCCGCTGCCTTAAACGGCTCGTCGAAACTTCCACCGTAAATCGCGGGCACTTTCGATCCCATCGGCCGCAGATACGTCGCCAACTCGCCGCGATGATGGATGCTGTGATTGTTTAAGAATCCCAGATAGATCGCAGCCGGGAAATTAAACACACCCATGAACTCAACCATGGTCATGAGTTGCGCACCGGAGAGGGCGCGAACCCGGTCCGAGCCGCTCTTGATGTTCTTGTCATACCACTGCACGAGTTCGGCAACCGTCTTCGGCTTATCGGCCTCGGCCGGGCTGGCCATGGCGAACTTCAGATCCGCAATACCATTCATGAACTGGACATCGGTGTTGGCAATATGCCACGCCAGTTCCCAGGCGGTGCGCGCGTTAGGATCGGGACGATAATCTTTCTTGGCGTCCGGGACAGCAGCCAGGACTTTCTTTGTAGTTTCAATTTCTCGGGCAAGGCCATCGAGCATCAGGTCGCGATAGCCAGCGACAAACTCAGGTGTGGGAGCAGACATAATGATTCTCCTTATAGGGATAGGCTGGGGTTAGCGGGAAAAAACAATTTCGCCTGCAATCAGGCAGCGCCTTACTATAGTGCAAGCCCATGAGGTAGAGCAAACGGCCTTGTCGGAGGTTTATGAGCCGCCCTCGATCTAGTCGCAAATTGTTTTTGTTAATCCCAGCCGTTGTTTTCTGGCTACCTCCTTTTGCAAACGCGGCCGATGGCCCGTTACGCTCACCCTGGGACCTGCGTCCGGTGACGGCAACGGATGCGGCCTATGTCTGTCCCACTGCGCCGACGCTCCCACACAACTTTGCCACCAATTCCTATTACACCGACAGCCACCACTCCATCATCGACCAGGATCTGAAGAAGAAGTATGAGGCGTCGGTAGCGACCGTCGATGACTTCTCCCGCGTGGTGGTAAAGGCAGCGGACGCGTACCAGACGACCGGGAGCCGCGCGGCTGCTCAGTGTGTCTCCGCGCTGCTTGAGAATGCGGCGCAACAGAAGACTTTGACGGGAAGAATGGACGGCGGTCAGTCTTCCTACGTTCAAGGATGGAACCTGGGAGCATGGGCAGTCGCCTACCTGAAAGTCCGCGGGAGCGGCGTTGTGTCTGAGGAAAAATCGCGCCAAATCTTGAAGTGGCTGAAAAACCTTGCCGAAGACAATCGCGGTTACTACAACGACAAGCGCCGCCACTCCGGTCCCAATGACTCGCACAACAACCATCTGTACTGGGCGGCCTTCTCGATTTCCGCCGCGGGCATTGCTAACAACGACCGAGGATTATTCCGTTGGGGTCTCGACGCCTATCGGGAAGGCGTGAGTGACATCCGCGGCGACGGGACCCTTCCCATGGAGATGGATCGCGCTCAGATGGCGCTGCACTACCATCTTTATGCGCTCGCTCCGCTGATAATGTTGGCAGAATTTGGCGAAACGAACGGCGTCGACCTCTACGCCGAGCACAACTATGCCATTAAACGGTTAGTGACACGCTGCGTGGCTGGGTTTCAGGATCCCAGCTTCTTCCAGCAGCAAACCGGCGTGCCTCAGGTCGCTACGCCAAAGATTGACGCCTGGGAGATCAGCTGGGCGCAGCCTTACACGCGGCGGTTTCCTGCGCCAAAAATCTCAGAGTTGATGAAGCAGGCTCCGTGGCTGAACTACACCATGTTGGGAGGGCTGCCGCCGCCCTAGAGGAACACAAACGCATGTCCTCCTGAGCGGAGAGCAAGTCTCGCAACGCGAAACTTGCGCGGAGTCGAAGGACCTCTACACGCTCACCGGCATCTTGGCTCCAACCCCAACCGGAGTCAGCCACTCATACCGATCCTTCTTCTCCCCGCGGACAATCCCGTAGAACTCCGCTTGCAGAGCCTTGGTGATTGGGCCCAGCTTGCCTTTGCCCACGTTGATCTTATCGACGGATCGAATCGGCGTGATTTCCGCGGCGGTGCCCGTGAAGAAAACTTCGTCGGCGATGTAGAGCGATTCGCGTGGAATCTGCTGCTCCACAATCTTGATGCCCAGGTCGCGAGCGATTTGCGATACGGAATCCCGCGTGATACCCGGGAGCACCGAGTTGCCCAGCGGCGCCGTCTGGAGAATGCCGTTGCGAACCACAAACAGATTCTCGCCCGAGCCTTCGCTCACATAACCATTCACGTCGAGCGCGATGCCCTCGGCGTAGCCGTTGACGATGGCTTCCATCTTGATGAGCTGCGAGTTCATGTAGTTTGCTCCCGCCTTGGCCATGGCAGGCAGGGTGTTGGGTGCGATCCGCGTCCAGGAAGAAATGCACACGTCTACTCCCTCGCTGACGTCCGACCCGAGATATTTTCCCCATGGATAATTCGCGATATAAACCTCGGTTGGAGAATTGAAGGGATTCACGCCCGCCTCGCCGTATCCGCGCAGAACGATGGGCCGGACGTAGCAGGGCCATACACCATTGTGTTTCACCAGTTCGAGCATGCCACGCAGAATCTCGTCGCGAGTAAACGGCACATCAATCCGGTAGATGCGCGCCGAGTCGATGAGGCGCTGCATGTGCTCAGTCGCGCGGAAAATCGCCGGACCAGTCGGCAGCGCGTAGCAGCGAATGCCTTCAAATACCGAGGAGCCGTAGTGCACGACGTGAGACATCACGTGGATCGTGGCGTCGTCCCAGTCAATGAACTTGCCGTTGTGCCAGATTTTGTCGGTCTTCTGAATGGCCATGCAGACTCCTTCGATAGTAAAGATTCGCGGAAGCGTCCCAAAGTTTCTCCGATAATTTTCATGATCGAAGAGGGCAGGACTTCTACATGGAATTATAACGTGGACGCGAGTCCGTCCCGCGAAAACAGGAGTTCAATGTCCGGAACCGGGCTTGTAGGACGGCAGTGCGCTTCGCTTTCTTGCTTCTTGGCTCTTGCCTCTCAGCGAATTGCAATGATGTTGTTCGCGACAAACCCGCCTTCACAGGCAACCATCATCCGCACGGCGATTCGTTCCGCTTTGTAGTGACGAGTTCGATGTAAGAGGTAGGCAGTTCCTACTGCCGCGCTAAATCCCAGGGCTGAACCCGCAGCCTCTCCGGCCGCTCCGCGCGTGACGAAGGGACGCATGACGGGATTCACTTCGCGGAGTCCTTCATTCAATCCGCGCTGGGTGGTAATCGCATCGGCTGCCACCAGGCTGGCAAGAATGCCGACGTTCACACGGTTCTCGATGGTCCAGAAAGATTGTTGGCTCGGCGCATCGGGAACGTGGAACTGCTGCTCGCCATAAAGTTCTGCGCCTGCATGGTAACGCTGAGCAAAAGAATTGTGAGGAGGGCTTTCATTTCGTCTCCAAATAGTTAGTTGATTTAGTAGGCTGAGAATAAGTCCGAACGCAGCGCTGGTACATGGCCCAAGCTCGCGGGTACATAGCATCTTGGTAACGCTGACGGAAGTTCGGTCTTATTCACGATTCGCTGCTCTGGCTTGACGATCCACCGAAAGCCTTGCCACGCATGGCTTCTCCTCCTGGTAACTCTTACCTTGGTCACGGTAAGAAGAATCCGTCTACTTAGCTTCCCTATCGGCGGGACGAAAGATTAACGATATAGATCATCCAATTCAGCGCTGAACAGACTTTCTAACGACTGTGCCGTTCCGGCACTTTGGGAACCGCTGGTCGAGTAACCGATGTGATGTTTCGCTCGAAAGAAATCGCGGCTATGATCCGCTTGAGTTCAGAGAAATCGCAGAGACAAACGCGGAGCGAAACCAGGAGCAACGATGGATCGGCGAAGAGAGCGCAGGCTGGATTTGGAATTACCGGTACGCATTTGGGGCGTCGACCGGATGGCGCAACCTTTCGCAGAGATTGTTCGTCTGCGTAACGTGAGCAACGGCGGCGCGGTCCTCATCGGCGTGCGCTCTAAAGTTCAGACCGGAGAAATGCTGGACGTACAACTGGGCGCTTCGCGAGCTCAGTTTCGCATCGTGTGGATGAGTCTTTCGGGAGAGGCCGGCATACAGGCTCTGGCATTTGAGCCTCCCATCTTGGGCATCGGCCTCCCCAAAGTATTTGAGATGGTGGGGACCGGATAGGCCAGCCGAACGGCATGATCGGCCATCTAACGTGGATTCACGTGGCCGGTTCCCACTTTTATTTCTTCGCCTTCATCAATCAGAAATCGGGCAAAGACTTCATTGGATAAGAGGCGTCCACGACTCGTGAGACGCAAGATCATCCCGTGCTTCTCGATGAGACCGTCGTGCACGCATCCATCGATCGCCTCTTCCCAGGAGACAACGGCATCTTCTGAGAACTCCGAGCGAAGCAGATCGAGGTCAATGCCGCGATTGAGTCGCAATCCCAGAAAAAAACTCTCTTCGATTGCCTCCTGCTGTGAAACAAGCGTCACGGTGCGCGATGCGCGATTCATATAGGCATCGAGCGAGTCGGGACTGGCGAAGCGCACTGCCTGGTTGCTTTCATCTTGATCTTGGCTGGTGAACAGCATCGAATGCGCATCGACACCGAATCCGAGATAGGGCTGACGCGTCCAGTATTTCAAGTTGTGGCGTGCTTCGTTATTTTGTGACTGACCGTTGTTCTGGTACGAAACGGCACGAGCGAAGTTGGAAATTTCGTACTGCTCAACACCTGCGCCGTTTAACATCTCGCATGCCCGCTGATAGTAATCGGCGGTCGCATCGTCATCGGGCACGAAGTGGGCGTGGTAGCGCGCGCCGCCGGCAATCAGTTCTCTGCCGAGACGAGAGTCTTCATCCACCTCGAGCATGTACACGCTGACATGCGGAACTCCCGTCGCAATCGCCTCGGAGACGGAGTACACCCAGCTTTGCGTCGTCTGGTGCGGCAATCCGGCAATCAGATCGACATTAATGTTGTCGAGACCAGCCTCCCGCAGCCGTTTGATTTCTTCCAGCACGGTTGAGCGTTTATGCAACCTCCCGACAGACTGGGCCTCCTGATCGACGAACGACTGAACGCCCAGGCTCACGCGGTTCACTCCACATTGCAACAAGGTTTCAATGACAGCGGGAGTCAGCGTGCCGGGAGCGCATTCCACCGTGACTTCAGCATCGGGAGTAATCGCAAAGTGGCTGCGGAGCGCCGCAAAAATTCGCAGCAACTGCGAGGCGTCGAGTATCGACGGAGTGCCTCCGCCGAGGTAGATGGAGTCGGCGGCGTCATCGAGCATGCATCCCAACTCAGAAGCGAGGTGGCGCGCGCCGGCGATATCTTCCACTACGCGGGCAACGTAGTTTTCGTACGCCGACTTTGAGAACACATCGGATGCGAAGTTGCAGTAGCTGCATTTTGTCCGGCAAAACGGGACGGACAGGTAGAGGCCTACAGGCATGTTGTTCATTATCCCACTGGACGCATCCGCGGATCGCTTAGAATAAGGGCGTGCGGACGCCATGTAAGACGCCCGCAAATCTGAAATTGTTTTTAGGACGAGAACACGAAAAATATGAGCGACGACTCGATCGATCTCTTATGCCACCAATGCGGCAAAACCTTTTCCGCCTTCCTGCATCAAATGGCGGACCAGAATGAGAAGGTGGTTTGTCCGGATTGTTTGGCTAGCGGGGATTGCAAGCCTCAAAACATGGCAAAGCCAGTCCTGCCGAACCGTAGGCCGAACTAAACACCAAACTGAAGTTTGGCGGCATGACCATACGGAACTTGGCCATCCCAGGTTTCTCCTGCTACCTTTCTGGAGGTTTCAGCATCCAATGGCTGAGAACACAGACTTATGAGCGTAGAAGACGTGGAACAGAAGATTGATCCCTTGTGCGAGGATTGCGGCGAGGCGCTGGCCGATTTTTTGCAAGGAATGGCTGAGCACAACGCCAAGGTGACCGCATGCCCGAAGTGTGGCAAGAATCACGAATTCAAGCCACCAAAAACCGCTAAGAACTTTGCCACCCCGCGCTCGCGAAAATCCCGGCCTTCGAAAGCGAATCCTGCCCGAACTACGATTTAACGAACTGCAATTCAACGGAGTTACTGTTCAAGAACAATCGCTGAATTGTGTTCCCCCGCTCGCCGTAGACGTCCTTAGAACCGGCAGACCTCGTCGCTACAAAATTATTCCGATTCCCAATCAGGTTCGACAACGTCGAATGTAGGAAGCCGCATGTTAGGCTTTTTGCGGAAGCCACGGAGACAATAAAGTTTGCTCGGGCGCGTCTTTAAAGCATTTCGATATCGCGATTTCCGTTTGATGTGGTTTGGCGCCTGCACCTCCAGCATCGGCACCTGGATGCAAATCGTGGCGCAGAGTTGGCTGGTCTACCGGCTCAGCCATTCGGCGTTCCTGCTCGCGCTGGATCAATTTCTCGGTGGCATTCCCATCTTTCTTTTTTCTTTGATCGGCGGTGTGGTGGCCGATCGGATTGAGCGCCGTAAAATTCTGCTCGCGTCCCAATATGTGCAGATGGCTACCGCGACGACGCTCACAATTCTGGTGGCCACGGGAGCCGTCCATGTCTGGCACATTCTTTGTCTTTCGTTTGTCTCCGGAGTGGCGCAGGCTTTCGGAGGTCCGGCCTATCAGGCGTTGATTCCGACTCTGGTCGAGAAGGACGACATGCCCAACGCCATCGCGCTGAATTCGATTCAGTTCAACGTGGCGGTCATGGTGGGGCCTGCTCTCGCAGGACAAGCCTTGGCAAAACTGGGCGAGAAGTGGTGCTTCGGATTAAATGCACTTTCTTTTCTGGCTCCAATTATTTCGCTGTCGATCATCACCACCCGCTTTCTGCCGCTAAAGACCAAGGAGTCGATGTTTGCCAGCCTGAAGCAAGGCATTCAGTTCGCGCGTAAACAGAATTCGATGGAAGCGCTGATCGTGCTGGCATTCTGCATGACCGGCCTAAGCATGCCGCTACGCACTTATCTCCCCGTATTCGTGAAAGATATCTTTCATCGCGGTCCCGAAACCTACGGCAATCTTCTCGCGCTTATGGGACTCGGTTCGATTTTCGGATCATTGTCCATCGCGAGCGCCGGCAATATGAGAAGAAAGGGACGCGTTGCGCTAGGCGCCCTTGCCTGCCTGGGCGCTGGCATTTCCGTTTTTGCTCTTTCCAAATCCTTGCCGCTTAGCTATGCCATCCTGGTACTGGTGGGAGCGTCCATGATGGCGGTATTCGCCACCGTAAATTCGCTGGTGCAGTTGATTACCACCAACGAAATGCGCGGACGCGTGATGAGCGTCTATAACTTCGCATTCCGCGGCGGCATGCCGATGGGGAACCTGTTGTCGGGATGGCTGGTGCCAATGTTTACGGCACCCATAGTGCTCAGCGTGAACGGATTCCTGCTTATTCTGTTAGCGGGTTACTTCTTGGTAGTGCAGCGACGGTTGGCGGAGCTTTAGGATTCAATCCCGCGTTGGTGAATAAATTTTCTGCAATCGTTTGGCCGTTCTTTTTCCATCCTCGATGACGGTTTGACCATCCACTTAAGATAGCGTTTTAGCGTAATCTTTATAGGGTATCCTTCGCTTAGGATCATCCCAGATTTGGTTTCCTCGCGCCCCCAATGGCCTCGAATCAGGACGAAGAAGTATTAGGCAAAGCGTACGACGGCCGGCTGATGCGGCGGCTGCTCACCTACCTGCGTCCCTACAAGTTGCACGTGGCCATCGCGCTGGTGGCAATCATCCTGAAATCGATCCTGGATGTGCTCGGGCCATTCCTGACCAAGATCGCTATTGATAAATATCTGACGAAATCGCCGAGTTCGCACGCGGTTTCCCACTCATGGATTGGCGACCGGCTGAGCAGCGCTCCGCTGACTGGTATTGCGCAGATCGGCGGGCTTTACATTGGCATTTTGATCTCCACTTTCATTCTGGAGTTCATCCAGACTTACCTGATGCAGTGGACCGGGCAGAAAGTGATGTTCGATCTGCGCAGCCAGATCTTTCGCCATCTGCAATTTATGCACGTCGGGTTTTTCGATAAGAATCCGGTGGGCCGGCTGGTGACGCGCGTGACCACCGATGTGGATGCGCTCAACGAAATGTTCACTGCGGGCGTGGTTTCGATTTTCGAAGATGTATTCGTACTGGCCGGCATCATCGTCATCATGATGAACCTGAACTGGAAGCTGGCGCTTATTACTTTTGCGGTGCTTCCGCTGATCGTCTATGCCACCAGAGTCTTCCGCGACAAAGTGCGCGATTCCTACCGGCGCATTCGCACCGCCATCGCCCGCATCAATTCTTTCCTACAGGAAGCAGTCTCCGGCATGCTGGTTTTGCAGCTTTTCAACCGCGAGAAGCGCGCTTACAACAAATTTTCCGCCATCAATGCATCGCACATGGAGGCCTTCAAAGACTCGATCCTTGCGTACTCCATCTATTACCCGGTGGTCGAAATCTTGTCGGCGATTGCGGTCGCGAGCATCATCTGGTTTGGAGGAAATGGAATCCTTCGGCACTCGCTCGTTTCCAGTGTGGCCGTCGGATTCTCATGGAAGACTCTCCTCACTTTTCACGTCGTGCAGAACGTGATGACGATTGGCGTGCTGGTCGCCTTCATGCAGTACGCGCAGCGCTTTTTCCGTCCGATTCAAGATCTCAGCGAGAAATTCAACATTCTGCAATCCGCGATGGCGGCGGGCGAGCGGGTGTTTAAGCTGCTGGATACGAAAGTTGAAATAACCTCGCCGGCAATCACGAAACAGCCGCAAGGCCCGGGGCGGATTGAATTTGACCACGTTTGGTTCACCTACAACGCTGGTGATGGAGCGACGGGCGCTCCGCAAACAACCGAGCCCGACTGGGTTTTGCGCGATGTGAACTTCGCCATCGAGCCGGGCCAGACCATCGCCGTCGTCGGGCATACCGGGGCCGGCAAAACCACGCTGATCTCGCTGCTGATGCGCTTCTACGATGTGCAGCGGGGAGCGATTCGCATTGATGGCGTGGATATCAAAGAGATGAATCTCGACCAACTCCGCAACCGCTTTGGCGTCGTCTTGCAGGATCCGTTTCTATTCAGCGGCACGGTTGCGGGCAACATCAGGCTCGGGACGGCGCGCATTCAAGACTCCGATGTCGAACAGGCGGCCGAGGACGTCAACCTCGCCGACTTCATCCGAACTCTGCCCGGAGGATTCAAAGAGGAAGTCCGCGAACGCGGATCGACGCTTTCGACCGGACAGAAGCAGTTGATCAGTTTCGCGCGTGCGCTGGCACACAATCCGAAGATTTTGATCCTCGATGAAGCGACTTCGAGCGTGGATACGGAAACCGAGTTCCGTGTGCGCGACGCGCTCAATCGCATGGTCGAAGGACGAACGGCGCTGATCATCGCGCACCGGCTCTCGACGATCCAGCGCGCCGACAAGATTATTGTGATGCACAAAGGCCAGGTCCGAGAGATGGGGTCGCACCAGCAACTGCTGGCCCAGCGTGGGATTTATTACAAGCTTTACCAGCTGCAGTATAAAGATCAGGAAGTTGGTGTGGGGCGGGCACCATCGCCCGCGAACCTGCAACAGCCTACTGTCAGCGCCGATGACTAGAGCGCAACTGAACTGCGATACATCAGCCTCGCTCCAAGTATTTGTTGCGCAACCCTGCCGCAGCTAGACAGAGGTCGGAGAATACTCGAGCTGTAAATAGTGACCTAGTCCCCGCGTTGTGCAGTATTTTCGGAACCGCACGCCGCAGGTCGCGGTACATCTTCATCATCTGCGGAACGGTTGGCTGCTTTGGTTTCAGGAAGGCATTGCATACTTCGCGCATCACGCCGTGCACAGTTCCATCGTGGATGTAAGGGTCTGTGCCATCCAAATCGCTCATCGATTTCGCCAATCGCCTCTTGACAGACTCGAAGAGAGTTGGACGCGGGACAGGTCGTGAATCGAATACGAGCAACCTTCGATAAGAGACGCAATGCGGTCCAGCCTGCGGTTGCCTCCGATGCCGAGCGTCGCCCGCGGCAGAAAGCCCATCGCACTCAATGCCGTAATGTAGGCTAGATAGGTACGCTCGAACGGTTCGTCGTAGGGGATATTGAGGAATACGCGTTGCTGTTTAGGCTTTGGCATGGCGACGTCACGACGTGGTCACCGGATCCAAAAATTACTACTGAGAAGTCTAGCGAGTGCCAGAAGACTTACGAGCCAACTTGTGACGAACAGTCCGGCGCTTTGCTGGCCGCAGGCCGTGTGGGTTGGCTGCCGCATCGGCCCCAATCAATGTAAGAATTCGCTGCGCCCTCTGCCGCGGAATCCCCAACTGTTTGGCCGTCTCTTCCAGCGAGAGCGGTTCAAATTCGATTTTGGTACGACGTGACAAGGAATGGGTTCCTCTCTTCAACAGTTCGTCTTATTTTATCATCTCCACGCTAAGCTCCTCGGGCTCATCTTGGAACGGACTGGGGCCAGTGCAAGAATGCGGGCGTTTACAATTGCCCCGTGCAGATCCTGACCTCCGCCGGCGAAGCTTCCGGCGATATGTATGGCGCGCAGTTGATAGAAGCTCTGCGGCGGCAAGCGTTGATTCCTGCTCCTGTGGTGACGGGGCTCGGCCCCGTCACCACACAATCCACACCGATTGAGTTTTTTGGGGCGGGCGGTGAGCGCATGCGCGCCGTTGGGTGCGAGATTGTCGTAGACGCCAAAGATCTTGCTGTCGTCGGCATCACTGAGATACTTAGCCATCTTCCTAAGATTCTTGGGCTCTACAAGAAACTGATTCGCACGGCCGACGAGAAACATCCCGCCCTCGCTGTGGTCATCGACTCTCCTGCCTTCAACTGGCGTGTGGCGCGGCAGATGCACAAGCGCGGTATTCCCGTCGTCTATTACGTGTGTCCGCAGTTCTGGGCGTGGCGGCAGGGACGCGTCAAGCTGCTGCGCAAATATGTCGACAAGGCGCTGGTCATTTTTCCGTTCGAAGAAAAGTTCTATCGCGATCGCGGAGTGGATGCGACATTTGTTGGGCATCCCTTGGCCGATCTGCCTGCGCCTTCGATTACTCGCGAGGCCTATGCCGCCGAAAACAAAATCGACGGCACTAAACCATGGATCACGCTGATGCCGGGAAGCCGCCGGAAAGAAGTGCGTATGAATCTGCCGACGATTCTGGAGGCGGCTGATCGCCTGGGCAGCGGGTATGAATTTTTGCTGCCTGTGGCACGCACGCTCGACGTGTCGTTTCTTCGGGAATTGATCGGGGCGCCGCGAACGGAGACGCGGCCAGCCGCGTCTCTACCGAAGATTCATCTTGTCCCTGACGGTTTGCCTGCTTTGTTTCATTCACGGGCCGGAATTATTGCCAGCGGCACAGCTACCGTTGAAGCCGCCATCATGGGGACTCCGTTTGTCATGGTGTATCGGGTATCGGGATTGACCTATGCGCTGGGCAAGCCACGCGTGAAGGTTCCTTATTTCGCGATGGTCAACCTGATCGCCGAAGAGGAGATCGTCCCGGAACTGGTGCAACACAAATTCACCGTGGAGAACATCGTCACTGAGATGAATAAGATTATCCCCGATGGCGAGCCGCGGACACGGATGATCGCGCGACTGGCGGCGGTGAAGGCTCGCTTGAAACATGGTAGCGGGGGCATGCATCCTTCGGAAGCGGCAGCGGGGATCATCCTGAAAATGATCGGGCCGTCCGCTCCGCACAAAGCGTCTTCCACCGGGCAAACTACAGATCCCTCGCTTCGCTCGGGATGACAAAGCTACAGATCCCCTTAAGTTCACGAATCAAGTGCAACACCGTACAAAGGTGTTGCGATGGAAAAACGAAGTTATGGGCAGTTGAGCCTCACGGAACGGATCGAGATTTACCGCCTGCATGCGGACGGTAAAAGTCAGCGTTTCATTGCCGGAGTTCTGCAGCGGAGCGTATCGACGATCAGCCGTGAACTGATGCGCAACAGCAAGGCAAGCAAGAAGTGGTCTGGTGGCTACGATCCGCAGCGCGCCCAGAAGTTGATGTTGCGCCGACATGCCCGCGGTCGAACCTATAAACTCGAACGGCAGCCGGAACTTCGTCGGGAAGTGTTGCAACGCCTCGCCGCAGGCTGGTCGCCCGAACAGATCGCCGGACGTTTCGCCCAGGGCCCCGCCAGCAACCGGATCAGCTATGAATCGATTTATCGCTACATTTATTGGCGCAGTTGCTCTTTCAAAGAAACGCTGTATCGTTGCTTGCCGCGCAAAAAGCACCGCCGTGGAAGGCGGCGAAGAAATGGCCCGTGGACGACTGCATCCATCCTGGACAGAGTTTCCATTCATGATCGTCCCCCCGTGGTGGCGGAACGGGCGCGTTCCGGAGATTGGGAAGCCGACCTCATGAGCTTCCGCAAGCCCGGGCAGTTCTTGCTCGTGGCCCACGAACGCCGATCGCGGCTCACGCTGCTCCTGCGCCAGGAAACGAGATCGGCCCAAGCCGTCGCCGACAATCTTTGCGCTCTGATCGAAGCGATGCCGCCGCAGGCCTGCCACTCCATGACTTTTGATAATGGCACCGAGTTCAGCAAGCACTATCTCCTGAGCAGAAGGTTTGGCATTACAACCTGGTTCTGCGACACCCACTCGCCTTGGCAGAAAGGCGGCATCGAAAACGCCATTGGCCGTATCCGGCGCTCCCTGCCCAGAAAAACCGATCTCGAGGCCCTGTCTCCTCACCGTCTCGCCAACCTGCTGCAACGCCACAACGATACCCCCAGAAAATGCCTCGCCTTCCAAACTCCCAACGAGGTATTCTTCCATCACTCTGTTGCACTTCAAACGTGAATTCATCCCCTCACTTCGTTCGGGATGACAAAGCTAGTGAGATTCCGGCTGAGCTCGGCGTTATATTGCGACGTGCTACATCCCGAAAAGCGTTACTGGGGGCCGCATTCCTCCACCGGGCATGACGGAGGCTGGGTTCTGATGCTGCGAACGCCATTCTTGATGTGTATCGGCGCCATGGCTGCCGGATAGAGCCACCAGAGCTTCTTAATGTATTTGTCGCCGGGAAGCCAGGAATGGGGCTTCTTGAGTTCGTAGGCCACCAGGACTTCGGCCGCGTAAATCGCAGCGTACTTGGCGATCAGATGCTGGTTCGGTGGCACGCTGGTCACCCAGGGAGCGCCGGCGGCGAATTCATGGTCCAGCACCAGCTTGTGGGTGGTGAAACGCAGAATCTCCGCGCCGCCCAGCGCTGCCATCACGGCAATGAATTTCTTGTCGACTACTCTGACTTTGGTCTCGGATGTTTGCGGCACGGGCGCGTCGGGAAGCGAGGCGGGCGCGATCGTGGCGGGCGCGTAGTCAGCGGTCGAGCCGATTTCGATCCCTCCCGCGGCAAGCATTTGATCGGGCGCTTGAGTCTGCGCTGTGCAACTGATGGCAAGAGACGAGACGATTAGAAGAATTGCCAGAAAGGTGAGAATGTACGAGCGCGCAGTTTTCAAATGAAGCCTCCTCGATCATGTAGCGTGGAACGTGTCATTGCGAGGCGCGACTGCCAGCGGGAGAGGAGAGAGACCGGTAGCTTTGCGATTCGGGATGAACTGAGCAATACAGTGCAATGGCGGAGCCAACTGAGAAGCGATTTACCGGAGCTGGGTTTTCAACAAGGTAGGTGCCGTTTTCCCACGGTGGAACGCAGTGCGCTATTGGGATACGCAGGACTTTGGTTGGTTGTCCTTACATTTTTCCACTGGAGGGAGCATGTACTGGCAAACCCTGCCCCGCGCGGACGCCTCGTCCCCGATTTTCATCCAACAAATTTCCCTAACCCTTGTCGGGACAGCATCTTTTACGTGAAAATTAACATCTTAAGATACTGTAGCCTTGAGCTATTGTTGCCCTGCCCAGGAGAATCTACTTGAAGCCTTGCCACTCGCGACCGGCGCATCGGGCGCTCTGTTTCGCCATTCTCGCGTTTCTCTGTCTAGCCGCAGCGCGGCCAGCATCGGCGGCAACTGAGAAGACGCGGATGCGGGTTGACGACTATCAGATCAACGTCGAACTTCTGCCGCAAACCCACAAGCTCACTGCCCAGGCCGTCGTAAAGGTTACCGCGCTCGAAGACATCAACGTGGCTTCCTTCCAACTGAATAACGCGCTGCGCATTACCAAGTTGACCGATGCCAGCAACAAGCCCCTCACGCCGGAACGCAATACGCAGGACTCCAGCGTGCGTTTCGCCCTTAACAGCGGGCTGGCAAAAAATGCGAGCACTACTTTCACCTTCGACTATGAAGGCACGCTTGAGAGCGCCGACGATAGTCCGGTTCAGGGATTGAAGCTGGCCTACGTTGGACCCGACACCAGCTACCTGCTCTACTCCGGACTGTGGTTTCCGATCGCCGGGTATGGCGTCAACCGCTTTACCTCGACGATTAGCGTGACCGTGCCGGCGCACATGGTTGTGATTGGCAGTGGGAAAGAGCCTTCCACAAAAGAATTGACGGCAGCTTCGTCAAAAAAGCTGGCAACCGAATCGGCGAACTCTTTGGCGTTGGCGAACTCTAAGACCTTTACATTCCGATGGGACAAATCGAGTTTTCCGGGCACGATCATTGCCGGCACTTTCCAGGAAGTTAAGAGCGATGAAGGTGGCGTCGATCTGCAAGTGTTCTTCAAACCCAGCAAACAGGCGCTGGGCACGGAGTACGCCAACACTGCCATCAAGGCTTTCACCTATTTCGTTACTCAGTACGGCAACGCTCCTTCGACGCGGTTGAAAATTGTTGAACTTCCGGACGACACGGTGCCTACGGCATGGGCGCCTGAAATTGCAGCGCTTTCCACCCGCGCGATCACGGAAAAGACCAATTACCGGCTGCTCTCGAACGTCATCGCGCATCAATGGTGGGGCGTCTCGGTGAGTCCGGCATCGAAAGACGACTGGTGGCTTGACGATGGCTTCGCGCGCTACTCCGAAGCTCGCTATGTAGAGAGCGCGGCGGGCGAAGCGGGGCTTGAGGAAATGGTGAAAGACATGTCGGTGGGCGCGCTGGCTTATGACAGCGTCCCGCTTTCGAGCGCGGAAAAGCTGGATTATTTTTCTCCTGAATTTCAGTCGCTGGTCACTGACAAGGGCGCCATGATCCTGCATATGCTGCGCTGGGTTGTGGGCGAGAAAAAATATTTGGAAATCATGCGCGACTTTGCCGCCAAATATGCGGGCAAATCCGCCAGCACCGACGATTTCCGCGAACTCACCGAGAAGATATATGGCGAGAAGCTCACCTGGTTCTACTCGCAATGGATGGACTCCACCAGCGCTCCTGAGTTCAAGGCCAAATACACGATCTACCGGCTCGGCACCAATAAGGGCTTCCGCATTGTCGGCGCGATCAATCAGGATCTTGACCTCTTTCGCATGCCGGTCGACTTGAAAATCGATACCGATGGACGAACGGAAGAAAAGCGCATTGACGTGGTCGGCACCGACTCTCCGTTTTCGGTCGAAACCTTCGGACGGCCGCGGCGCATCTCGATCGATCCCGAAAATCGCGTGCTGACCAACTCCAGCGACATCAAGCTGCGGTCCTCGATCGTGCGCGGCCAAGGGTTGACCCAGCAAGGCGACCTGGCGGGAGCTCTGGGCGAATTTAACAAAGCGCTCGAGGTCAACAAGAACAGTTCACTCGCCCACTACCGCATCGCCGAAGTGTTTTTCATGCAGAGGAATTATCAGGCGTCGGCGAATGCCTACCGCTCCTCGCTCAACGGCGATGGCGAGCCGCGCTGGACCGAGGTTTGGAGCCACTTGCAGCTAGGCAAGATTTTCGACGTAACCGGGCAGCGTGAACGCGCCGTCAATGAATACCGCCAGGCGATTCAGACGAACGACAACACGCAGGGCGCGCTTGAGGAAAGTCGCCGGTACATGCAGAAGGCCTACGAGCGGGAAAAGGGGAGCTAGCTGGTCGCTAGTTACTAATCAAAAATAAGCCCGTACCGCCAGGCGAATAGCGGTACAGGCCAGGAGGGAACGATTCAGAATATAAAACGTTCTCTCCGCAATGTCAAGTAAATCTATAGACTTTATTTTAATCCTGTATCCTGCTGAAAATAAGGCTTCTTGATTCCGGTCCCGCAACTTGAGACATCAAACCCCGTCAAATCCCTTGCGCCGCTGCTCACTGTACCGGTGGAGGGCGTCTTCAATAATGGGATATGCCTCACTGGCAGACTGAATCTCATCCACTTCCACCGACTTTCCTTCCAGCTGTTTGTAGTCCTGAAAAAAACGGCGCAACATAATCAGCCGGTGCGGAGGAATTTCAGCAGCATCGCGGTAGGCATTGAACTCCGGATCTTCGGTGGCAATGGCAATGATCTTATGATCTTTTTTCCCGGAATCAATCATGGTCATCAGCCCGATGGCGCGCGCGTGAATGATGGTTAGCGGAACCACTGTTTCCTGGCACAGCACCAGAACATCGAGCGGATCGTCGTCATCGGCCAGCGTTTGCGGAATAAAACCGTAGTTCGCGGGATAGTAAACCGCCGAATATAAGATACGGTCGAGTTTTATCAGGCCGCTGGTCTTATCCAGTTCGTATTTCACACTCGATCCGAAGGGAATTTCGATAACGGTATTGAACTCCTGTGGCAGCTTGCTGCCGGGAGTTACGTCGTGCCAGGGATGGATCATTTCAGGACCTGCCTTCTCAATCTCGTTATGTCGTTGCCAAGATTGTAAATGCGCACCACCGGTCGTGTGACGTGGACACTCCTGTCCGCGAAAACGTTGGTACCCAAAACAAACATTTGGGTCCTTCCACCTGGAAGACTAGACACACTGGCAACTTTTCCTGATCCTTGACCGGCATCCAGCCAGCGCGTACAGTTTTTGAGGAGAAGGCAAAGGTTGTCTATGTCGAGCGAAGCCAGCAGATATCTGAAATTTGGATCGGTCACGGTGCTGATTCTGCTCTCGCTTGGCTATCTTGCCTATACCGGCGTCCAGGACAGCAAGAGCTATTACGTCACTATAAAAGAATTAAATGGCATGGGGAGCGCGGCTTACTCCAAGCGCCTGCGGGTGGCTGGCAATGTGGTGCCGGGTTCGATCAGGCGCTCGGGTACTCGCGTGGATTTCCAGTTGAAAGAAAATGACCTCATGCTGCCGGTTTCGTATACGGGGACCGAAGCTCCTCCGGACACTTTCAAAGACGACTCGCAGGCTCTCGCGGACGGCAGCTTTGGACGCGATGGCGTTTTCCACGCCAAGCAATTACAGGCTAAGTGCGCGTCGAAGTACGCTCCGAAGCCTGGGGCTACCCCGGCCGCCGAACCCGGAAAGAGCATGTCGCAGAACCAGAATTCCGGATCGAGTGGGATGTCCAACTAACCTCACCCCATTGACTGAAACCACGCCCGGCAACGTCGTCACCGTCTCGAACCTAATTAAACAGTTTGGCCGTTTTGCCGCGCTGCGCGGGGTCACTGCGGAATTTTCGGGCGGGAAACTCTATGCCATCCTCGGCGATAACGGCGCTGGCAAGACCACCCTGCTGCGCACGCTCGCGGGACTCAGCCATCCATCGAGCGGTGAGGTCACGATTCTCGGCGCGGGCAAGTTTCGCGATATCTGTCAGCAGGTGGGTTACATGGCGCATCCTTCTCTGCTCTATGACGAGATGAGCGGGATGGAGAATCTGGAATACTTTGCCCGCCTCTACGGAATTACCGATCGCACGCGTTGTGCGGAGGTCATACGCGCCGTGGGGCTTGATCCCGATCTGCCTCGCCCGGTTGGCCAGTATTCGCAGGGCATGCGGCAGCGGATGTCCCTGGCGCGGGCTTTGCTCAATCAACCCAAAATCCTTTTGCTCGATGAGCCTTTCTCGAACGTGGACATTCACTCCGCAATCGAAATGGTCCGCCTGCTGGCCCAGACTCGAGATCGAGGCACAACGGTGTTCGTGGTTACCCACCAGGCGTCGTTGCTCGAAGGCGCGGCTGATGAATTTGTCTGGATGGAATTCGGCAAAATTGTCGCGCGCACGCGAGACCTGAAACGGCCGGAGACGGTCCGATGACCGCGAGTGCGCCCGCGCCCCGCGGCATCACCCGCGCCACGCTGCTCAAAGACCTTCGCCTGGAGTGGAGATCGAAGGACGCGATCAACTCCATGCTGTTCTTTTCTCTGCTGGTGGTGGTCGTGTTCAGTTTTTCATTCGATCCTAGCGCCGAAGAATCGCGGCAGATTGCTGGCGGATTGATCTGGGTGGCATTTCTGTTTGCCGCCGTGGTGGCGCTCAACCAGACATGGGCGCGGGAGATTCGTAACCAGGTGCTCGACGCTTATCGCGTTTCGCCCGCTCCGGCGAACTCGCTGTTTATCGCGAAGACTTTGGGCAATTTTATTTTCGTGAGTGTGCTGGAAGCGCTCATGACTCCGCTATTTATCATGTTCTACCGGCTGCGCTCGCTCGGTCCGACATGGCAATTGTTGCTGGTCGCGGTCCTCGGAACCTGGGCGCTGGTGGTGAATGGAACTTTCTTCGCCGCCATGTCCCTGCGGACGCGCAGCCGCGAGATCATGCTGCCGCTGCTGCTTTTTCCGATTTCCATCCCTGCTTTGCTGGCCATGGTGCAAGCCACCACCTCGATCCTGAACGGCGAAGGCGCGCGCTTCTGGATCGTGTTGCTGGTAACCTACGATGTGGTGTTTACGACGGTTTGTCTGCTGTTGTTTGAAACGGTGTTGAACGCCGAGTGAAAACAATTGAGACATTGAATCATTGAGGCATTGAATCATTTAAAACCGCAAGCACCGGGCTGTTCAATGATTCAATCGCTCAATGATTCAATAATTCGATTCAATAATTCGATGACTCAATGAAACGTCTCTTCCCCATCCTCGCTGCCCTGACCGCCATCCTCTTAGGCTATGCGCTTTACATGGCGCTGGTTGTTGCTCCGACCGAGCAGACCATGGGGGATGTGCAGCGGATCTTTTATTACCACGTGCCTTCGGCCTGGACTGCGTTTATTCTTTTTTTCGCCAACTTCGGAGCGTCGGTCTACTACCTGATCAAGCGGTGCGCCGTTGCCGATATGGTCGCTCTGGTGTGCGCGGAAGTCGGCGTCGTCTTTCTGACCGTCAATCTGGTGACGGGGCCGATCTGGGCGCGTCCGGTATGGGGGATCTGGTGGACTTGGGACTGGCGTCTGACTTCGACGCTGGTCATGTGGCTTATTTACGTAAGCTATCTATTCCTGCGCCGTTTCTCGTCCAGCGGAGAGACGCCGCTGCTGGCCGCCGCGCTTGCGGTCCTCGGAGCGCTCTGCGTTCCTTTCGTTTACTTCTCTATTTGGTTCTTCCGCACCCAGCATCCGCAGCCGGTCATGGGGGGCGGCGGATCGATTGATCCTCGGATGCTGCATGTGCTGCTGATCAATTGGCTGGCTTTTTCCTGCTTCGCTTTTCTGGTTTGCTGGGCGCGCTTTCGTTTGGAAAAGCTGCAGCGCGCGGTGGACCAGGCCCATGCCATGCAATCGCTGACCGAACCGCGGGGGAATATCAGATGAGCGAAAACGCGAATGTGTATCTGTATGCCGCCTACGCTGCCACCTGGATCATCCACACTGCTTACTTGACGACCATCGCGCGACGGTACGCGAAGCTTCGCCGTGAAATGAAGAACCTCGACACGAAATAAATTCAAGAAATAAATCCGTCGACGGCACCTTGCCAGCGTTACTCCGGCAACCATTTGCACCTCTTTTGGCTTCTCACTAGGGGACCGTGCGGTCCGCTCGGCTTGACAGCGTATCTGTTGAATGTAAAAGTATTTGTTTGGTTCAACCCCAGTTCTGGTGACAGGTACGCATCCGCTAAAGGGCGTAGCGCCGCAGCGGTGTTTGTGTGCCATTCTTGTTCTCACCCCACGAAATTGGGAAATTGGAGGAGTTGCGTGAATCGGAATTGCCCTGTGTCTGTAGGAGGTTCGGTGAGACGTTCGGTGACAGCAGAAAAGACGGGAAATTGGATGAAAGTGGCGTTTCTGGCGACCGTGACTCTAGCCGCTGCAGTGGCCGTATTCCATTTTTCAGCCCCAGGCTCAGTCCATGCTGCCAAGGCAGACACACCGTTATCTGCTGCAGCTAGACCTAGTGGACCGCTCTCTACAAAACAGAGACCTGCCGCCCATCAGTCGGTAACTTCAAAGCCAGTTTCCTCGCTGTCTCTGCCCATGTTTTTCGAGCCGAACCAGGGCCAAACCGCTTCTCCAGTCAAGTTCCTCGCGCACGGCGCCGGCTACGGCCTGTTTCTAACCGCCGACGAGGCAGTTCTGCAGCTTCAGCGTTCAAAAACCGGTACCCGGCAATCCGTTACTGCCTCGTCACTCCCCGGCCCGGAATCACCGAACCCGTCGGACTCTGTGATCCGCATGCGGATTGAGGGAGCGAACTCCTCGGCCAGCGTTTTCGGCGCTTCGCCTTTGCCGGGGAAGAGTAACTACATTATCGGAAACGATCCTTCGAAATGGCGCCGTGATATTCCCCAATTTGCCCGCGTCGAGTACCAGGCGGTCTATCCCGGCGTGAATCTGGTGTACTACGGCGATCAAGGACAACTCGAATACGACTTCCGGATCGCGCCCGGCGCTGACCCGAACCAGATCGCACTGAGCTTCAAGGGCGCTACAGCGCATATTCTCGCCGGAAATGCTGCGGACGCGGGCGACCTCGTCCTCTCCACCGCCAATGGAGACGTTCGCTTCCACGCTCCCCTCGTTTATCAGCAGAAGGGAAATAATCGTGAACCGGTCGCGGGAAGTTTCCGGCAGCTCGCAGACAATAAAATCGCCTTTACGGTCGGAGCCTACGACCATAAACGCGAGCTTGTCATCGACCCGGTGCTGAGCTACTCGAGCTATCTCGGCGGCAGTGGAACTGAGGGTGGATTAGGCCTGTTGAAGATTGCGGTTGATTCGGCGAATTTTATTTATGTCGCGGGGTCAACCAACTCGGCGGACTTTCCCATTCCTCCCGATCCTCCGGCCAACTCGCCATACCAGGCCGAGCTTGGAGCGCACGGCGCAACGAACGTATTTATCGCGGTGATTAACACCAATCCGGATATACAACAGGGTGGGCAGCAACTGGTCTATGCGACCTACCTCGGCGGATCGGCAACGGACTTTCCGGTTGGCATTGCGGTGAACACCGCCTTGGATTCCGGGACCTCAGGCTACGACGTATATGTTGCCGGCACGACCACGTCTTCCGACTTCCCCACCAGCGGTGTGCTGGCTCCATTTCAGACTGGTCCTCAATCCGGCACCCACGGCTTTGTCACCAGGCTGAATATCGGGACAAAATCGCTCCAATTGCGTTACTCAACTTATCTCGCTGGCAATGGCACGGATAATCTTACCGGGATGGCGATCGATGGCAGCGGAAATGCCTATGTCACCGGTGACACGACCTCGAACAGCCCCGTCAGCAACGGCTTTCCCGCTAACGCGAACGGATATCAGTTAACGTCGAACACGACTCCGGGGAACCCGCAATTCTTCGCCACCAAGATCAGCACCACAGGAAGCGGTCCGCTCAGCATGATTTACTCCACCTTCTTCGGTGGAGGAAATCCTGCGGGCGCAATTGCAATCGGCGGCGGCATTGCCGTGGATCCTGCGCCGAACAGTGGCCCTAATATGTACATTACCGGCACCACGAACATGCTGCCGGTGGCGGGACCGAATCCCGGGGAATTGCCGTTTCCGCTTTTTAATGCGCAGCAGGCCTGCCTGAACGAAGCTGGGAATCACGGCACCTGTAACTCGAACAGCTCGACGGCTCTGGACGGTTTTGTCGCCAAGATCAACCCGAACCCTTCCGGCTTCGGACAGAACCCCGTCTACTCCACATATTTGGGCGCTGAAGGCGATGATTATGCCAATGCCATCGATGTCGACTCTTCGGGCAACGCCTACATCACGGGCAGAACCAACTCGACTCTTTGGCAAATTCCCGCAGGCGCGTTTCAGACCGCTTCAGGAGGAGGCTATGACGCCTTCATCGCCAAAATCGGCAACGTCTCCGGAGCGGTCGTTCCGCTGACCTATTTCACTTATCTGGGCGGCGCCGGCGACGATAGCGGGCAGGATATCAAGGTGGATTCGGTGCAGACCGTCCACGTAGTAGGCTCAACCAATTCCCCGTCTGCTTCTCCCTTCCCGGTAACTCCTAACACCGTTCAGGCGCTCTATGGCGGTGGTGCGAACGACGCCTTCGTCGCCGCAATTTCGACCACCACGGGCGGCACATTGGCAAACCCGATTGGTGACTTTTCATCTTATTTGGGCGGAGCTAATTCGGATCAGGGGACAGGAGTGGCCATCGACATCTTCGGCGCTACCTACGTCGCCGGCACCACTATGTCTTCGAACTTCCCCGTTACTACTGCTTCGGCGGCGTACCCAACATTGAATGGGCCGCAGGACGCCTTCATCACCAGGATCGGCTCTACCAGCACGCTTAACGTTTCCGCTCCTAACACCAGTCCGTCTCCCAACCCGGTCGCGGCCGGAACCCAAGCTTCTTTTGTATTCGACATTACGAACGCCAATCCGAATGGAACGGACCCGGCAAATCTTGTTTTTTTCACTGCAACAGGATTGCCTACCTCTTGCCTGGCGACAACTCCCACAGCCACAATCACCAGCGGCACGGGGACCTGCGGCAAGTTGCAAGGCTCGACCATCTCTTGCACGATTCCCACGCTGGCGGTGAATGCGATGGCGTCGGTCGAAGTTGACGTGACCCCTTCCTCTTCGTGCATTCCCAGTCTGCCTTCAATCACGATCGGTGGGAGCGCAAGCGCAAATAACGGTGCGGCCCAATCGAACCTCATCTCGCAAACGGTGGGCGTGGTCGACTTTTCGGTTCAGGCGTTCCCGGCATCGCTCACCATTAATGCCGGCGACACCGCAACCTACCAAATCGTGTTTAAACCGTCAGCGTCGAGCAGCCAGGGTTATAACGCCACCATCACGCCCAGCGAAACTTCCGCTCCTTCGATCGTGACTTCGACTACGCGTCTTCAATCCCACCACCGTCACGCTTTCTGGGACAGGCCAACAAACCACGACGCTCAGCATCACGACCGTGGCCCGACCGGTAACTACTGGCAGCCTGTTCCGGCGCGGCTCGTTCTACGCCACCTGGTTTCCGATTGGAGGCTTGAGCCTCGCCGGACTGGGTATCGGCGTTGGTCGCAGACGACGACGCTGGATGATTGCAGCGATTCTATGCTTGATCGCGGGCACCATTCTGCTGCAACCGGGATGCGGGTCGTCGAGCACCAGCACGAATCCTACCGGCGGAACATTGGCTGGAACCTACAATCTGACCATCACTGGCTCGGCCGGATCGTCGGCATCGCATACCTATCCGGTGCAATTGATCGTGCGCTAAACCAAACGAGACGAGCGCAACTCGCGCTTAGCATTTTTTCGGTTTTTTTCGGTTGAAGCCTCCGCCCGGCGGAGGCTTTTCTTTTGTGCCACGCACCACGCTCCCAGCGAATTCCCTGCTAGCACTCGAAAATTGAAACCTCGTAAGCCATTGCAAACAGGCTTCATCCAGTGCTTGACGTCAATATTTCATATTGCTATATTGTTATCGCGATCTGAAATGTATGACATTGGGAGAAAAAATCCGTTACCTCCGCGAGGTTGAGGGCTCCCTCCGTGGATTGAATCGCCCGCTCACGCAACAGGAGTTGATGAAGGGCATTCAGGCCGAGACGGGGAAGAAAATCAGCCAGTCTTATCTCTCGCAGATTGAGAGCGGCAAGCGTCCGCACATGACGCAATCTTCGCGCACCCTGCTGGCACGCTTTTTCAAGGTGCACCCCGGCTTTCTGGTGGATGACCCTGAGGGCTATCACACGGAACTGGTGTCGGACTTGCGCACCACCGAAGGTCAACTTGATGTGTGGCTGCTGCAAGGCTCGGAGCGGTTCGCCAGCGATCCGGCGGTGAGCGAAGTTTTGATTAAGGTTGCTCGCGATAAGGACACTCGTCGCCGCCTGCTGCTGCTTGGCGAAATTCTGAACACGCCAGGGTTGGCGGACCGACTGTTCGAAGCTCTGCGTCCGGAACTTGCGCGTACCATCGGCACCGCGCCCAGGAGGCGAAGTGTATGACGTGGGCTGATTTCTATCTGATCTGTTTCGCCGTCGGCTTTCTGCTGAGCGCGATTTCGTTTCTCGCTGGCGGAATGCGTTGGCATCTGCACCTGCCGCACTTCCCGGACAGCGTCGGACATGTTCACCTTGACGCCGGACACGCTCCGGCGACTCATGGGAGCGCGGGGCAAGGCTCGGGTACGCACGCGGCTCATGATTCGACCGTGTCGCCTTTCAACTTCGCAACCTTGACTGCGTTTCTCGCATGGTTCGGAGGCACCGGTTTTTTGATCACACGCTTTTCGAGCATATGGTTCGCGCTTGGCTTGCTGATCTCGCTGGCCGCTGGAGTTTTCGGCGCAGCTATCGTTTTCCTGTTCCTGACGCGCGTGCTGATCTCGCGCGAGGAGAACATGGACTCCGCCGACTACGAAATGGTTGGCGTGCTGGGACGAATCTCGATGCCGATCCGTGAAGGCGGCACCGGCGAAATGATTTATTCGCAGGCCGGAACAAGACGCACCTGCGGAGCTCGCAGCGAACATGGTGTCGCCATCGAAAAAGGCGCAGAGGTCGTAGTCACGCGCTATCACAAAGGCCTGGCCTATGTACGGCTGTGGGACGAGATGAACAACGACGAGCTAAGAGCCAAAAGAGCTAACGGCCGACTTATGAGTGATGCACTCCAAAACGATGTGCTGGCGGAAGAAACGCATTCGGGACGCGCGTGGAGTCTGCTGATCCTTGCGGCGATGATTCTTCCGGCGATCGCATTATCGCAGGCTAAGACAACGGTAGTTCTTTGGCCCGGAATTCTGGTTGCAATTATCGGGACCGGGGTACTGGCGATGACGTTGAGCGGCTTTCAATACCGCTTCCTGCGCCATGGCGTTGAGATTCGCATGCTCGGATTTCGTCTGCGATCGATTCCGAGACAGTCGATCTTGAGTTATTCGATCGAGCCCTGGGCCTTCATTCGCGGCTACGGCATTCGCGGGATCGGCAAGACGCGCGCCTACGTCTGGTGCAGTCAGGTCGTACACATCAAGACGACGAACGGCGACATTTTTCTAGGGCACAACGATCCCGAGCGCATTGTCCGCGATCTGGATCGGGTGATGGGCCATTTGACCGGTAACGCAGCAAGCAAAGAACTGAGAACCGGTAACTGAGAACTGATTTCAAGGAGGCGATATGTTGTTCGGCATACGCATAGAAATTCTGGTCTTCGCGGGACTGATGGTTCTGACCATCCTGTTCCTCGTAAGCATGCTGGCCCGCTTATACCGCAAAGCTGGCCCACATGAAGCGCTGATCGTTTACGGCTTTCGCGGAACTCGCGTCATCCAGGGACATGGCACGGTCATCTTCCCGATGGTCGAAAGCTGTAAGGGCCTTTCTCTCGAACTCATGTCGTTCGACGTAGCTCCGCAGCAGGACCTCTACACCAAGCAAGGCGTCGCTGTCACGGTTGAGGCGGTCGCGCAAATCAAGGTGAAGTCCGACAAAGAGTCGATCCTCACTGCCGCCGAGCAGTTCCTCACTAAGACCGATCAGGAGCGCGAAAGCTTGATTCGCCTGGTGATGGAAGGCCATCTGCGCGGGATTATCGGACAACTCACGGTCGAAGAAATCGTCAAACAACCCGAGATGGTGGGCGACCGCATGCGCGGCACCTGCGCGGACGACATGAACAAGATGGGACTGGAAGTAATTTCCTTCACCATCAAAGAAGTCCGCGACAAGAATGAATACATCACCAACATGGGTAAGCCCGACGTTGCGCGCATCAAGCGCGATGCCGACGTGGCGACTGCGGAAGCCGATCGCGATACGGCCATCCGGCGCGCCATGGCGACCCGGGAAGCGGCGGTCGCGAAAGCGCAAGCCGATCAGGAACGCGTGCTCGCTGAAACGCTCTCCCAGGCCAAGCAAGCCGAGTCACAGCGCGATCTTGAAATCAAGAAAGCGCAATACCTCGAAGTAACGAAAAAACAGCAGGCGCAGGCGGATAAAGCGTATGACATCCAAACCGCCATCATGCAGCAACAGGTCACAACCGAAAATGTGAGGGTGCAGCAGGTAGAAAAAGAAGGACAAGTAAAAGTGCAGGATGCCGAAATCAATCGCCGCGAAAAAGAACTCATCGCGACGGTGTTGAAAGGCGCCGAAATCGAGCGTCAGCGGATCGAAACTCTGGCCGCCGCCGAAAAGCAGCGCCTGATCGCGGAAGCCGACGGCCACGCATCCGCAATTCGCGCGCAAGGCGAAGCAGAAGCCGAAATCATCTTCAAAAAAGGTGAGGCCGAAGCGAAAGCCATGAACGTAAAAGCGGCCGCGTATCAGGAGTACAACCAGGCTGCGGTCGTCGACAAACTAATCACCAGCTTGCCGGAAATCGTGAAGGCTCTGGCCTCGCCGTTAGCCAATGTGGACAAGATCACCATTGTCTCCACCGGCAACGGCGACACCGCCGGACTGAACAAGATCACCGGCGACATCACCCAAATGGCGGCGCAGGTGCCAGCGCTATTCGAATCGTTAAGCGGCATGCCTCTAGCAGAACTATTAGGTAAAGTCCGCAAAATCGGCGACAAAGCACCGAAGCCGGAAGAAAAGCAGTAAGGCAGTCGTTGGTCGTTCGTCGTTGGTCGTTAGGCAAAAACCCCGGCGACCTGGGACTGCGAGCGACCATCGACCAACGACTAACGACTGATCTAAGGAGGTATCACGTGTCCGAAGAACTTCACCACGCCCGCTCCCTAGGCCTGTCCGTCGCGCTTGGCGGCGCCATGGGGGCAGCCATCGGCGCCGCTACCGGGCACATGGGCGTCTGGGTAGCCGGCGGAATCGCGCTCTACATCGTGATTTCACTGGTAGGCGGCGCATGGAGCAAAAGACCGAACGACTAACGGCGAACGACCAACGACTAAAGCATCAACGACCGAAGTAAAGGAGTCCATATGGCATTACTTGAACGCGTTTCCACTCTAGTGCGGGCCAATCTCAACGACCTCATCGACAAAGCTGAGGAGCCCGAAAAGATGATCAAGCAAGTCATCCTCGATATGCATAACCAGCTTTTGCAGGTAAAGACGCAGGTCGCGATCGCCATCGCCGACCAGCATCTGCTGGAAAAAAAGAAAAACGAGAACGACGAGAAAATAAACGAATGGATGCGCAAGGCCGAACTCGCCGTCGACAAAAAGCACGACGACCTCGCCCGGGCGTCCCTGCTCCGCGTAGAAAGCTATCGCGACATGAGCGCGAACTTCGCGCAACAGCTGGACGATCAGAAGGCCCAGGTCGAGAATCTGAAATCGGCCCTGCGCAATCTCGATCAAAAACTGGCCGAGGCCAATACCAAAGCGGATCTTCTGATCGCGCAGCACCGCCGCGCCCGAGCCGCCACCAAAGCCACCGACGCCCGGACGGGTATGACCGCCAACAGCAAATCCGCCACATTCGATCGCATGAAACGAAAAGTAGATCGCGAAGAAGCCATCGGCGAAGCCAAAGTGCAATTGCTGGCTGATAATGTCGAGGACCGGATCGCAGCCTTGGAAAAGGAAGATCGGATCGAGCAGTTGCTAACCGAGCTGAAGACAAAGCGCGGAGCCTAGCAAGAATCTCGTAGGGGCGGACGCATTCGTCCGCCCCCCGGCGCAAACCCGGCCGTTTGTATCCCTGGCAGCAGAGCAAAGCGCATTGACAAACCGATTAACATTAAGTCTCAAGGTGGTATATGACTATTCAAATGACCCAAAGAGAGCGCAACGATAGGGCGGCCGCGATTAGCGATTCGCACGTCCAAGCAATCTCAGAGCTCGGAGTCGCGGTTGAACAGGAGAGAGACGCTAACGGATGCTTGGGTAGAGTCGCGCTGGACGCTCCTCGCCGTGAATACACCCTCACCGACGGCACCAAGATCCGCGGTCCGATCCCTGGAGATCTCCCCCACTTCAAGCTCAGAGAACACTTCGCCGCCGAACTGAATCGCGTGAATCGGGCCGCGGAGCGAGGTCTTCTCGCGAGGACCGTCGTCACGCTACTCAGTGGCGCGCTCACCATTGGGGTCGCGGCATTTCCCAATGTCCAATACAACCCGCTTTGCCTCACGGTGGCGAACGTGCCGATCAAGATACCGGATCAAACGCACGGGCACAGCGAGAACAGCACGGACGCACCGATGCTGATGGGTCGAGTTGCGGACGGAATGTTCGCCAACGTGACTGCCACCGCCACGACCTACAAGTTGCCGACACTGTAGAAAGCCCGAGGAGACTCATCGTGAGAGTCCGACTACGACAATCTAACCTCAAGTGCGTCTCATTCCTTTTGCTGCTCACCCTGTTAGGCGTCTGCTCATCAACCCAAGCCCAGCAAAAACCTGTGGCGCTTGGGCAGCAATCGGCGGAGACATGGCTCGCGCTGGTTGACTCCGGCAAGTACACCGACAGTTGGCAGGAAGCCTCGCAGCTCTTCAAGGCTCACGTCACTAAGGAGCAGTGGAAGAGCGCGCTCACCGCCACCCGCGATCCATTGGGCAAAGTGCTGTCGCGGAAGTTAAAGAGCGCGACCTACTCTAAAACTCTTCCCGGCGCGCCGGACAGCGACTATGTAGCGCTTAAATACGAGACCAGCTTCGAGCACAAGCAGTCGGCCACCGAAACCGTCACCTCGATGTTCGACAAAGAGCAGTGGAGAATTTCCGGCTACTACATTAAATAGGGAAGACAACGACTAGACCATTTAAGATCAGACCAAGATTTATTGAACCAACATCTTGAGATCGAACTAAGATTCTTATGCGCAAAATCTTCCATTTCGACTCGCCCGCCGCTCCCTACACGGCCGACGCTGCCGTCCTCACTTGCTTCGATCATCGCATCAACACGGTCGTGCGAAAGTTTCTGAAGAAGCAAGGCGTCGAACGCGCCGACATGATCGTCGTCGCCGGAGGAGCAAAGACTCTCGCCTCTCCTCGCAACGATTTCGAGCAGGATTTCATTCTCGAACAAGTCCGCATGTCGATCCGTCTGCACCAGACCAAACGCGTCATGGTGATGAGCCACTCCGATTGCGCCACCTACGGCGGCCTCGCCCATTTCAAAGGAGACCGCGACGCCGAAGCCAATCATCATCGCACCGAACTCCTCCGCGCCGGAGAACTGCTCACCGCGAACTTCCCCAGCATTTCGGTCGAGCCCTACTTCGTGAAATTCGATGGAATCTGGGAAGTAAAAGGCGCCGACCATCTAAAATCGGCAAAAGCCCAAGAAATTGCTTCCCACAGCTAGCGCCAGGGCGTTTTCCTTCGTGAACCTTCGTGACCTTAGTGGTTAACGCTCCTGCGTGGACCGCATCACAAGATTGGCGTTGGTAGCCAATTGGCGTATAATTACTAGCCAAGAGGCTACTATGACTTCAGCCGTAATCGCCGAGGTTCTGGGCGGCAAGAAAGTCCTGGGACGCTCGATCAAGAATTTCGCCGAGCTTGCGGAGTTGATCCGCAAAGGCCTGCCCTCAGGCTCGCTCATTGTGCTGGGAGAAAAGCTCGATTTGAAGAATGCCGCGCTTTCCAAGCAACTCGGCATTCCTCCGCGAACTTTGACGCGCCGCCTGAGCCGCCACTCGCGTCTTACCGCCGCCGAATCGGACCGCACAGTACGCCTAGCGCGAGTCTACGCAACCGCCGTTGAGATGATCGGCAACACCGGCAAGGCCGCCGAATGGCTGCGGACACCGAACCGCGCGCTGGGAGGCGAGGTTCCGATCGATCACCTGGATACGGATCTGGGAACCAAGGAAGTAGAAAATATTCTCGGGCGGATCGCCTACGGCGTTTATAGTTGATGCGTCTGTGGCGGATTTGCCGCGAAACCCACGCCGCTGGCGCGTTCTCGGGCGAAGGCGCGCGGCTTTATGGCGGCCGTTGGAACAGTCAGGGACTGCGAGTGGTCTACACTTCTCCAACTCTCGCATTGGCTGCCATTGAGACTTTTGTTCACCTCGAACCCAATCTGCGGCCGGATGACCTGGTGTCGATTGAGGCCGCCGTTCCCGACGATGTCGCGACCGAGCGCCTCGATCTGAAATCTCTTCCTCGTAAATGGTACGAACTTAAAGATGAATCTCTACGGACATTCGGCGATCGCTGGATTCGGGCAGGCTCGACGGTCGCACTGCACGTACCGTCTGCAGCTATTCGCGGCGAATGGAATGTGTTGCTGAATCCTGAGCATTCCGATTTTCGCAAACTTAAAATCGAAAAGCCCAAGCCGTTTGAATTCGACCTGCGAATGTTTCGCTAGGATCGTCTCCAGTGCCCAGGATTCTCGATTCCTGTTACAAATAATCTCTTATGAAACTTCTCTTCATCGGCGGCACCGGAATCATCAGCACCGCCAGCACCGCGTTAGCGGCCAAGCGCGGTTTCGACCTCACGCTGCTCAGCCGGGGACAGCATGAATCGCAGCCTCCACCGGGCGTCAAAACTCTGATTGCGGACGTGAACGATCCCTCGACTTTCCAGAAAATCGAGCACGAGTCTTTTGATGCGGTCGTTGATTGGATTGCGTTCACGCCAACCGACATCGAACGCGATCTCAAATTGTTTCGAGGACGCACCAAGCAATTCGTGTTCATCAGTTCCGCCAGTGCCTATGAAAAACCGCAAAAGCACTACCTGATCACCGAGTCCACGCCTCTCGCCAATCCGCATTGGGACTACTCGCGCCACAAGATTGCCTGTGAAGAACGCCTGATGAAGGCTTATCGCGAGGAGGGCTTTCCCGTAACTATAGTGCGTCCGTCACTGACTTTCGGCGATACACAGATTCCGCTGGTGCTGAATAGCTGGCAGCAGTCTTACACGGCGGTTGACAGAATGATCCGCGGAAAAAAGATGGTTGTGCCCGGCGACGGTACATCGTTATGGGTGATCACCCACAACAGCGATTTCGCCAAAGGGTTGGTCGGCCTGCTCGGCAACCAGCAGGCGATCGGAGAAGCGTTTCACATTACCTCCGACGAAGTATTGAACTGGGACCAGCTTTTTCGTATCGTCGGAAACGCGGCCGGAGTCGAACCGCAACTGGTGCACATCCCATCTGATTTTATTGTTGCGTGCGTGCCTGAAAAAGAGGGGACGTTGTTAGGGGATAAATCCGTGAGCGTCGTCTTCGATAACAGTAAGATCAAGCGCTTCGTTCCTGAATATAAAGCCACGACTACTTTTGCTGAAGGAGTGCGGCAGTCTTTGGCCTGGTTCAATGCCGATCCCGCGCGCAAACAGATTGATCACCAGGTCAATGCCACACTGGACAAGCTGATTGATGCATACGAGAAAGGGCTGGGCGCAGCAATTAGGAGCTTCGCGTAAGACGGTGACAAGAAGTTCAGGCTTTGGCCCAGTCTTCCCACTCCAACCCTTTGACCCGTCCGAATTCCTTGACATTCGCGGTAATCAGGGTCAATTCGTTCCGCAGTGCCTGGGCGGCAATTAACAAGTCATAAGCCCCAATCGGTTTGCCCACTTTCTCCAACGCCACTCGCAGACCGCCCGCAACTTGTGCGTCTTCGGGCTCAAAAGGCAACAATCTCACCGGCCCCGAGAGGAACGCCTCCACCAGAAGCGCGTTCGCCTCGGGACGGCCACTCTTTGCGACACCATACCAAAGCTCAAAGGCAACAACGGAAGGCACCATCACCTTTGCATCCTCAGCCAGCACCTTATTGAAACGGGTCCGAAGCGCCGGGGATTTTCCGTTGATAAGGGCTATGCAGGCGTTGGTATCAAGCAGATAGTTCATTTGAAGATTTCACGACGCGGCGTCACCGGCTGATTCCGCTCCTTGCGTCCTTCGAAGAAGTATCCTTCCCGAATCTTATCGAGTTTCGCGAACCACTCGGAAGGATCGGAGATTAGCGGCTCCAGGAGCACGCCTTCCGCAACGCGTCGCACGCGAACCTCATTGCCCTGGAAACGGAATTCGCGGGGCAACCGCACCGCCTGGCTCCGGCCGTTCCGAAAGAGTTTCGCAATTCCTGTCTCCGCCATACGGTCACTACCTCCAGCTTGTAGTATATACCATTAATATCTATCATAGACATTATCAATGATATATACCACTGCCGCGTGTCGTCATGCAACGACTAACCCATTGACCGACAGGAACTTGAGAAACCTTCGGAATTTATCGGAGAAATAGTTTTCGCAGCGAATGATTACGCGCTGGCCTTATCCAGCAGCGGCAGCGGTTTATCGGCATTGGGCACCGCCACGGACGTTTCCAACTCCAACTGCTCTTGCCCGCTGAGTGCGGACACTTTTCCTCGATAGCTTTTCAAGTGGCGTTGCGCGGTCTCGAATGCCTCCTGCGCTTTGTTGAGATTTTTGCCGACGTTTTCAAACTGGTTCTGGAAGAAATCGAATGACTTCTGTGCCTTGGCGAGTTCAACGCGGCTCTTCTCGAAGCCTTTGGCAACTTCGTACCATTTATGGACCAGCGAAATCGTGTGCAGCGTCATCAGCAAAGTATTGGGCGAGACAGGGAACACATGCTGCGTATTCATCCAGTCGCCCAGTTCGCGATTGCGGATCACTTCCATGTAAAGAGTCTCGCTGGGTAAATACATCAACGCAATGTCGGTCGTCCCATTCTCCGGCTGAATGTACTGCTGGATGCGCTTGGCCTCCGCCTTCATGACGCGCACGAGCGCAACGCGGGCCAATTCAACCTCGGCTTTGTCGTTGCTCTCAAACAGCGCAATCACCTGCTCGCGCGGAAACTTGGCATCGATCGGCAGCGTGCGGTCCGGGAAATAAATGACGGCGTCGGCGCGTCCTCCACCTTCGCCCGGCGAAGCCTGTAGGGCAAACATGTGCGAGGGAAGGAAATCTCCGAGCAGGCGCTCCAGGCTTGCTTCTCCGAATTGGCCCCGCAAATGCGGAAGCTTGAGTAAATTATTCAGGTCGTTGATCGAGTGGCCCAGCGCGCCCACTTCGCGGAGCTGTTCTTCCGCTGCTTTCAAATGCTGCTGAACTTTTTCGAATTGGGCAAAACCTTCCTTGATGTTCTGATCGAGTTTTACCTGCACCTGCTCGGTGATTGCCATCAGTTTCGAATCCACGCGGTCACGAATCGAGTCGAGACTTTGCGCGGTCTGCTGATTCAGGCTCTGGAATTCATTCTTCAGTTGCTGCGTGGTCAGCAGGAGCGAGCTCGTCATTTCGCTGCGTCCATCGCTCAAGCTGCGGTTTTGCTCTTCCCTGCCCGCGGCGAGTTGTTGCTCGACCGAACTCCGAATCTCCGAAAACCCTTGCTGGATGCGGTCTGTGACCTGCTGGCGGAGATCCCCTTTAGTCTGCTCCAACCGACTGGCCATATCGGCAGTGCTGACACTGATCTTCTGGCCAAGGGTGGTATTGAACCTTTCGAGCTGATCTGCAACTTCCGCTTTTACATCGACTTGCGAGGCCGCTGAAACGCGGCGCAGCAGAACGGCTGAGAACCCAAGCAGGGCAAGGGTTCCGGCGAGAACGGTAACCAGCAGTATGGTCTCCATGGTAAGTGGCTGAGTTCGATTCTAGAGCTTAGCGTGAGAGATGGAAAGCGCAAGTTCACCGGCGATCCCCTCGCCGAACGCCCTCCCCCAAAATTTTATGCTCAAGTTCCTGACAGTTTTGTTCGCGACGTTGACTGTGACCGTCGCGCTCAGTGCGGCGGAAGAAACTGCGCCAGCGGCTGACGTTCACGATAATGTTCACAACGGCGTTAACACCAAGCAGCCCTCCCCCCAATCAAACTCGGTGGTGGCCTCTTCTGGCGAGGACCCCGCTGCCGAGAATGAACTGTTGCAAGCGGCAAACAAAAGTCGCGTACTCGCTGGCGCACCGCCACTGCGCATGGATGACAGCCTCCGCGAAGCCGCTCGAGCACATGCCCAACGGATGGTTGCCAGCGACCGTCTGGAGCATCAGTTTCCCGGCGAGCTCGGACTGCTCGAAAGAATCGCCCTGGTCGGTTCTTCGGACGGGCCGGGAAAAGATCAATCGAAGGACCAACTGAAGATCGATCGCGCCGGAGAGAATATAGCCAACGCGATGAATGCTACGGGCGCAAACGAAGTTTTAATGCACTCACCACCACATCGCGAGAATCTGCTCAACCGCGACTTTAATCTTGCCGGGATTGCCGCGGTCTGGAGCAAAGGCCGCCTCTACGTGGTGCAGGATTTCGCCCACGAGGTGCCGTCGTACTCCGCACAGCAGACTGGGCAATTGGTGGGCCGGGCGATCGGTGAAATCCGGCAGCAGTCGGGAATGCCGGAACTCGACCAATTCACACCGCCGAATCTGGACAAAGCCGCTTGTTCACTGGCGGATGAGAGTCGTCCGAATGCGCATCTGCTCGCCACCGCTTACAACAATCGGAAGGTGATCACCTACACCCAAAGCCGTCCGGAAGTGCTGCCGCAGGGCGCTTTGCGAATGCTGCGCGATCCTGACGTCCGGCATTTTGCTGTAGGGGCCTGCTACGCGCGCAATGCGGCTTATCCTACTGGAATGTACTGGGTTGCGATTCTTCTCTACTGATGATTTTCATCCGCTCGCAGCACGCGGACAGGAGTGTCCGCGCCACACAACTTCCTGAAAACAAAAAGGCCGCTCATTTTGAGCGGCCCTTAGGACTTGAGGACTGAGAACTGGAACCGGGACTGAGAACTAGTCTCCCGCCACCGGCTCTCCGACTTCTTCACTCTTTTTCGCGGCGCCGTTGCCATTTGCCGGGAGCAATTGCGGCCGTGATCGCGCCTAGCGGAATGAATCCACCTTCGTGACGTCGCTGGCTTCTCTTTCAGGACAACTTCCCGATAGAGCTGCGCCATGCGCGCGTCATAGGCCGCATCATTCTTGACTTTGTTGCGTTTCGGCTTTGCTGTCGCGGGCACGCTTTTTCTCTTCACGCGCCGTCTTGGCGATGCCCAGCTTGTCGAGATCGTGCTGCACTTCGTGGGTCACGATTTCTTCGCGGAGATAGAGAGCGTGCTCTTTATCTTCCATCTTCACTTTCTTGCCGCCCGCGAAGATTTCGTGACGTCCATGCTCTTCGTACCACTTGGTGAGCGTGGAAGTCATGTGCATCTTCTCGATGATGTTGCGCCATCCCACGCCGGTGTTGTAGGCGCAGAAGCTGATCTCGCCTTCCTGCGTGGCGTAAGGGATGATGCACTGCTCGGTGCGGCGGAAGTCGTAGTTGAACAGATCCTGGAACCACATTCCCGCGATAAACAGGAAGTTCCAGCGATCCTGACGGCGCTTCATGACGTCGTCAATCGTGCGGTCCGGACCGACCTTGCCGTAGTTCTTGCCGGTGGCGTTGAAGTTCTTGTCGAACTTCTCTGAGCAGATCCATCATCTTGAAGTGCGTCGGCGACTGGAACGGATCGTAGTTCTTCATCAGGCACAGCGCCATGCCGAAGGCCGTCCAGAATTTCGAACGGGCCGCGTCGTTGACCTTGGCGATGTCTTTCGCAAGCTGGTCACCCTTCAGGAACGCAGTTACCGGAACCGCTTCCTTGGTTTCCTTATCGATCATCATGGCCATGCCCGTACCGCAATTGGGATGGCATCCGCAAGAGAGCTGGCCCCAGTCGTTATTCGGTTCACCGGAGTGCAACACATCGGCCCAGTCGGAGAACGTGCTCATGAAGCTGATGGGGAACCAATCGCGCGTCGGCTCGCCGAAGCCGGTTTGATTCTTCACGTCATGCGCCAGGTGGGCCAGCGTGTAACGCTGCGCCTGACGGCGTTCGTCGGTGATGGCTTCGTCGCGGCCAGTAAAGCTCACTGGCTGGAAGCTCAGGAATCCGATTTTCTTGGGATTATCCAATGCGAACTGAATGATGCGTCCGACCTGCTCGTTGTTGATACCGTTGACGATGGTGACCACCGGCACGATTTCGCAGCCGGCTTTGTGCAGGTTGTCGATCGCTTTCAATTTTACGTCGAATAGATTGCCGACGGCGCGGTGATCGTTGGCAGCGTTGCCGATTCCGTCGAACTGGAGATAGGCGTAACGCATGCCAGCTTCGACCGCCTGCTGCGCGAATTCATAGCTCTTCGCGAATTCGATTCCGTTCGTCGCGGCCTGCACGCTGTTGTATCCAACTTTGCGGGCGTAGCGGACTGCATCGAGGAAATAAGGCGACAAGGTTGGCTCGCCGCCGGAGAACTGCACCGACATCTGACGACGCGGCTTGATCGTGATCGCGTTGTCGAGCACCGTCTTGATTTCTTCCCAGGTCAGTTCGTGGACGTAGCCGACCTGGTTCGCATCCATGAAGCAGGGATCGCACATCATGTTGCAGCGATTGGTGAGATCGACAGTCAGCACCGAGCCGCGTCCGTACTTCACCGTGGATGAACCGTGGTGATGCAGCTTCTCGTCGTTGTGAGCCCTGATGTCGCGGCCGGGGAAAACGTCTTCGAGATGTTTCGAGAATTCGGTGTCAATCGACATCAGGTCTTCGAAGTGACCATGCTTGACGCAATCCTTGACCATCCAGATCTTGCCGTCACGTTCGACAATCTGGGCCTTGATCTCTCCTACCTTTTCGTCCATCAGGACGTCGACGGGGAGATGACCGTCCAAAATCTGCTGCCGAATTTCAGGCACGCACTTGGGGCAGAGCGAATCGGTCGAACGCGGCCATCCGAGCGGCGGCTTCGACTTTTCCCACGACTTGAGCAGGGGCTTATCAGACCACTTAGGAGTCGGCGACGGATTCGGGGCAACGCGATTGAGGCGTTGAAACACTGCCCATGCGCCGGTAGCGGCGACGGTCACGGCCTTCTCTACATATTTGATCGGCTTATGCATTCTGCTCTCACTTTCCTCCACTTTGGGAGATAGAACTGTCCCACGGTTCCGCAAACGGAACTGTGTAAAAGACGTATCCACGGTGAAACCTGGAAGCTTCGATGCGTGGAATGGGTCACGATGATGCTATTGAATCCATGACATTTAGGCACGTAGAAGGCAACGAAGGGGTGAAAAACAGGGTTAAGCGGGGAAATGGGGGATTTTTCGGGGCTAAGTTATTGAAAAGGCAAGGGCATGAAGAGGAAGACACTCCCCCAATTCCTAATCGGATCATCGCAATCCCACTCGTTTCCTCGCAGTGTGGTGGCTAGGTTAAACTCTGCGTGGCGGAAAACACCAACATGGAACCGAACCCGATTCTGTTTCGCGACCTAACTTACATATTCATGGCTGCGGTGTTGGGAGGGCTGGTGGCCTGGCGTCTCCATCTGCCGCTGATTGTCGGATTCATTCTAGGCGGGGTTGTGCTTAGCCCGTCCACTCCCGGCCCCTATCTCTCGAATTTGCATAGCTTCGAGGTGTTTGCCGAGGTTGGGGTTGTTCTGCTGATGTTTTCCATCGGAGTGGATTTCTCGATCCCGGATTTAATGCGTGTGAAATGGGCGGCACTGGTGGGAGCGCCCCTCGGAATCCTCGCGATGGTGGGAATTGCAGTCGGCGCGTCGGAACTGGCGGGATGGAGTTTCACCGAGGGCATCGTCATCGGCGCGACGATTTCAGTAGCCAGCACTATGGTGCTGGCGCGATTGCTGACCGATTCGGGAGCGCTGGCGACAACCTACGGCCGGATCATGATTGCGATCACGCTGGTGGAAGACCTCGCGGTCATCTGCATGACCGTCGTGCTTCCAGTGTTTGCCGGCTCGGGAGCGGACCGCTTTGTCAAAGCGGCGTGGATTCTCGGCAAGGCATTGATCCTTCTCGTTCCCCTTGTTTATCTCGCAATGAAAGTGATTCCGAATCTTCTGCGGCGAGCCAAATTGACGAATAATTCCGAAATCTTTCTGCTGGTCGCTGTCGCAATTTGTCTGGGAACCGCCGCCCTGGCGCAGGCCATCGGATTCTCGGTTGCGCTTGGGGCTTTTCTCGCCGGATTATCCATCAGCGGATGCAAAGACCTTCACGACGCGCATTTTCAACTGGTACCTCTGCGCGATGCATTCGTTGCGCTCTTCTTTGTATCCATCGGAACGCTGATCGATCCCAGGGTGCTCATGCAGAGCCTCCCTCTTCTGGGCTTGATGCTTCTGCTCATCGTCGTCGGAAAGTTTCTGGTCTGGACGGCGATTGTGTGGCTGTTCCGCTATCCGCTCTGGACGGCAATCGCCGTGGGTGCGGGGCTGACGCAGATCGGAGAACTGTCGTTCGTGGTGGTGCAGGTCGCGCGGTCGTCGGGAATGGTGGCGGAGAATGTTTTTAATACGGTGATCGCTGCGTCTCTGATTTCGATATTGCTGAACGTGTTTATCGTGCGGGGCACTTTTGCGTGGCTGGGGCGGAAGTTCCCTGCGCCTATCGAAGCGTCTTAAGCGCGGCGGCCTAATTGATCCGTGCGACCTGCGTTCTGCTACTTCTCGTCGGTTTCCAGCAGGGGATCGGCTGCCACCTTCTCGGCTTCGAGTTTTAGATCGGACATATCCAACTGCAAATTGCCGGGATTGGTCGCGTAGGCCAGGCCGGTGTCCATATCAATGACGCCTTCGCGGATCAGGCGCTCGATGTCGCCGTCGAAGTGCTGCATCCCTTCCTGGCCGCCAACGCGCATCGCGTCGAGCAAGGTCTTGCCATCGCCTTCGCCTTTCTCGACATACTCGCGGGTACGCAGGGTGGACTTTAATATCTCCATAACGGCGACCCGTCCAGTGCCATCCTTGCGCGGAATAAGCCGTTGCGAAACGATGTAGCGGAAGCTCTTTGCCAGGCGGTTACGGAGCGTATGCTGCTCGGCCATGGGGAAAACTCCCACAATTCGTTCGACCGTTTTCGACGCGTCAATCGTGTGGAGAGTGGAGAGGACCAGATGGCCGGTTTCCGCCGCCTCCATCGCGATCTCGATAGTTTCTTTGTCGCGCATTTCGCCGACCAAAATTACTTTTGGAGCCTGGCGCAGGGCCGCTCTCAGGGCCAGCGCAAAGCTGGGCGTATCGCTGTGTAATTCCCGCTGATTCACGATGCAGTTCTTGTGCGGATGCAGAAACTCGATGGGGTCCTCAATGGTGAGGACGTGATAAGACTGCTCGTTATTGATTTTGTCGATGATTGCCGCGAGCGTAGATGATTTTCCGGAACCGGTGGGACCGGTCACCAATACAATTCCGTTACGCAGGGCGACGATCTTTCCCAATTCAGCGGGCAGGTTGAGCGATTCAAATGCGGGAACGTCGCCAGGAATCACCCGCAGCACAATCGCACAGGTGCCGCGTTGCATGAAGATGTTGACGCGAAACCGATGCGCGCCGGGCAAACTGTAGGACACATCGCAGGAACCGCGTTCCTTCAAATTATCAGCGGCATGCTTGTTATTGCCGATGAGATCGGCAGCAATGCGCCGTGTGTCGTCAGCGCTCAGGGGACGAGAGAATCCGGCGGGGGATAGCTTTCCCCCAATTTCCACCAGAGGTGGTTTACCCGGCGTGAAAAAAAGATCGCTGATCTTTGCCGGATTCTTCAGCATCGCCGCCAGCAGCGCGGGAGTATTGAAAGGCGCGGGCGCCGGTGCCGTGGCCGTTGCTGCGGCGCCGGCCGGCCGTGGAGCAGAAGCCGCTGGCTTCGGCATGCCTGGCGTTGGATCCGTGGGAGAAGACATAGGGCTATCCTGCCCATCAGTCCGAAAAAGTTGCGGGGTCCGATGGGGCCTTACGAGAGATTCGGCCCGGTTAAGGCCTAGGTTGAGAGTACACACCCGGTTCGCGGGTTAGAAGATTACCTAAGACACCGAGCACTGAAGGACGAAGAGGATTGCAGAGACGCGATTCAACCAGTCATTCGGTCATTGGCTAAGTTCAACATCAATGCGCAGGCAGCAGACCGGATGTGGCGAAGACGTAGGTCGTCTGTCTATCAAGTTTGATGGTGGAACGCTTGGAACTAAGGGTGACAACTCCCTGGGCATCGCGTGTCGACTCCACATTTTTCATCAAGACGCGATGTTTCGAAAGGCTTGAATCAGGTGTTGGCGGAGATGGGTCGTTGTCCGCTCTATTCGGGTCGGAGTAGATGGAACCCCCGTTTTGAAGCGTCGGCACGCCCCGAACGCTCGGCGATATGTCTAACGGATCCTGGCGTGGCACCAGCATGGCCAGGGGGTAAATCCAGGCGGTCAAATAAACCTTGATGGCTGCTGAACCCTTTTTCCATTGTGCAGAGTCCAGTCGAATGGCTAGCCGGGACGGCTCGCTGGAAGACTTCGCCTGCGATTCGGTAACTTCTCCGGACAAGATGGCGTTCTGAGGAATTACAGTTCCCTTTACCAGTGTAGCGACTGCAAGTTTAGCCTGGACCTTCGTTCCGACAGCAGTCACACCGGCCGTCACATTTTGCCGCATGGTCACAGGAAACTCGAGATCGGCCGAACCGGGTGGGGTGCTGGGCGGCTGACTGAACAGTGCGGTGGAAACGAGCACAACCAATACCGCTTGCACCACGGCCATCCTGTTGCGGAACATCTGCGTCCCCTCTTGCTCGTCGACTGGCCCGTCCAGCGACTTTTGGAGCGCGGGAAATATGCCCTGCGAGACTCCTGAATTTGCCCACATTATACGCAGTTTCATGGCGCGCCGGAACCTGTATCTCCCCAAGCTAGATCCGTACCCGATTAACTGCCAGGACGGGTTAATAACATGCAAGATGTAACATGACCGCGATTCTGCTAGACTTTGCGGCGGGGATCGAGGTTGGTTCTTGACCGACTTAGAATCCTTCTTTCGCACGCTTTCACACGGGTCTATTTGGAAATACTTTCCCGAACCAACATGCGGATTACGAACTTGGGCGGCCGCTGGAACTCGTTTCTGGGCAATTAACAAACCGTAGAATCCAAGCGGCTCCCTTACGGGTGAACATGGCATTACACCCTGGGGATATGGAACGCCATTTACCGGAGGAAGCGCCAGTCGCGTGGGACCCGATCCGGCGGGCCCTGGAAGAAAACAAAGACTGGTATCGCGAGCTATCCGAGCACAGCCAGGACCTGTTGTGCGTACATGACCTAAAAGGCCGATTCCTGTCGGTCAGTCCCATTGCGGCGCGTCTTCTGGGCTATACCGTAGAAGAAATGATGCAGGCGCCGACGATGGACTTCATCGATCCGCAATTCCACGATCAATTTGCCGCCTATCTACGCGAAATCGCAAGCACGGGCGAGGCTCGCGGCCTGATGACAGTGGTTACGCGCTCCGGAGAACGGCGAATATGGGAGTACCACAACACGCTGCGTACAGATGGGGTGCCGGCTCCAATTGTGCGGGGAATCGCGCACGACATCACCGAGCGCGTCCAGGCTGAAGAGAAACTGCGCGAGTTCGAACAAGTGATGGAAAATCTGGAAGAGATGATCGTTGTGGTTGACCGGGAGCATCGCTACGTGCTGATCAACCGGTCCTGCCGCAAGTTCCGCGGCAGAACGAAAGAGCAGGTTATAGGACGTCGCGTACCGGAGATAGTGGGTTGGGAATTGTATGAAACCCAGATCAAGGAAAGACTGGACGAGTGTTTCAAGGGGAAGGTCGTCAATTTCGAATTCAGACACATATTTCCCGAGATGGGCGAGAGAGTGCTGGCAGTCACGTATCTGCCGGTGGAAGGGGCCGGGGGGATCGTTCGCGTAGCGTGCGTGATGTCCGACATCACCGAGCGGAAGCGGGTGGAGGAGGCTTTACGCGAGAGCGAGGCAAGAGAGCGAGCAAGAGCAAAGGAACTCGCCACCGTGCTCGATGTGCTGCCCGTCCCGGTTCTTATTGCCCATGACGCCGCTTGCAGTCAGATCACTACGAACCGGGCTGGACGCGAGCAAATGCATATGCTGGGGGATAAGAGCGTCTCCAGCGGCGTACTGCGAGAAACCCAACCCGCGTTCCGTCTTATGCAAGACGGGCTGGACATTCCCGCCGAGTTACTGCCTATGCAGCATGCGGCGGCCACGGGAGAACCTGTGCACGGATGCGCGCTGACCATGGTATTCGAGGATGGGACGGAACGGGAAACGGTCATGAACGCGGTTCCGCTGCTCGACGAGACCGGCAGAACTCGCGGCGCGGTGGGGGCATCCATCGATTTGACCGAACAGAAGCAGGCGCAAAAAGCATTGCGCGACAGCGAACTCCTATTCCGCACCGTTTATGAACGATCTCCGGCCGGCATCGCCCTGGTGGATTCGCGCACTGGACAATTCCTGCAAACCAATCCGAAGTTTTGCGAAATCACCGGCCGTAAAGAAGAGGAGCTTCTGCGGCTCGACGTCATGAGCATTACTCATCCCGACGATGTCGGAAGCGGCAGCGAATACTTGCAGCAACTGGCTGAGGAAAAGCTGACCAACTACGAGCTGGAGAAGCGATATGTGCGCCCCGATGGATCGTGTCGATGGGTGCGGATTCTAGTGGTGCCGATGTGGGAAAAAGGAGAGGCGCGCCGCTGGCACATGGCTCTGGTAGAAGACATTACCGAGCGCAAGCAGATTGCAGAAGCCTTGCAGCAGAGTGAAGAACGGTTCCGGGTGGCGCTGAAGAATTCTCCGATCGCGGTGTTCAACCAGGACCGGGATTTGCGTTACACCTGGATCTACAATTCGCGATTTCCTTTGTCGGCAAATGAAAAACTGGGCAAGACAACGGGCGAAATCCTTGACCCCGAGGAGGCGGCGCGCACCACGGAAGTCCGGCGGCGGGTGCTGCGAACTGGAGTCGGCGTACGTCATGAAATGCAGGCGACCTACGGCGGCAAGAAGCACTACTTCGACACCACGATCGAACCGGTATTGGATCCCACGGGAGCGGTGAACGGAATTACCGGCGCCAGCATGGAGGTCACCGAATTTCGAGAAGCCAGCGAGGCCCTGCGCGAGGCTAAGCGAAAGCTAACTGAAGAGAAACTTTATCTTGAACAGGAAATCGATACCGAACTGGGCTTCGGAGACATCATCGGCCAGAGCAAGGCTCTGCAAGTAGTCATGGAAAATGTGGGCAAAGTGGCAAGCAGCGATGCCACGGTGCTTCTGCTGGGCGACACAGGGACGGGAAAAGAGTTGCTGGCCAGGGCTATCCACCGTTTGAGCCGGCGCGCGAATAACAGTTTTATCAAATTGAATTGCGCGGCGATTCCTCTAGGGCTGCTGGAAAGTGAGCTATTCGGCAACGAGAAGGGCGCGTTTACGGGAGCGCTGAGCAAGAAAATTGGACGGCTCGAACTGGCCGATAAGGGCACACTCTTCCTGGATGAAATTGGAGAAATCTCGCTGGCGCTGCAACCGAAACTCTTGCGGGTTTTGCAGGATCAGGAGTTCGAACGCCTGGGTGGAACGCAAACCTTGAAGGTGGACTTTCGCTTGATTGCGGCGACCAACCGCGATTTGGCGGACAGCGTTCGAGAAAACGAGTTCCGTAGCGATTTGTTTTACCGGCTAAACGTCTTTCCCATTCGCGTTCCGCCTTTGCGCGAACGGCGAGACGACATCCCGCTGCTGGTGGCGCATTTCGTCCAGAAATGCGCTCGGCGGATGAACAAGTCGATTACGAGCATCCCCACGAAAACAATGGACACCCTAATGGGGTGGGAGTGGCCGGGAAATGTACGTGAACTGGAGAACTTTATCGAGCGGTCGGTGATTTTGACCCAGGGTTCCGTGCTGGTGTCGCCGTTGAGTGAACTGGAACCGGGCGCGGTAGAAGAGAGCCACGTCGATGAGACTCTGGAGGGGGCGGAACGGGCGCACATTCTGCGTGCGTTGCAGGAAAGCCACGGCCAGATCGGCGGACTTCGAGGGGCGGCGATGCGGTTGGGGCTGAAGCGGACAACGCTGCAATCGAAACTGAAACACTTGGGGATTAATCCGCGAGTCCACCGGTCACAGATTAGTTGGGTCTAGTTCGATATGGATAAAACCGCAGGCATGGACGAGCGCTTGCACCCGTCCATGCTCGCCTGCCTTAAGCAGCCTTCTTGATCGCGTGGTAGACGACCAGGACCACCATCGCGCCGATGACGGCCACGACGAGGCTATAGATATTCAAACCGGTCACTCCGTGGGCCCCAAAGAAGCTAAAGAGCCATCCGCCGACGACAGCCCCAACCACTCCGAGGACGATGTCGAGGAAGAATCCGTCTCCCGATTTATTGACGATTTTGCTTCCAATAAAACCCGCAACTAAACCAAGCACGATCCAGGCCAGAATTGACATATGTTGATCTCCTCAGTACGAGATTAGAAACTTCCACAAAAAAACGCGGGCTGACTATAGCAGAAGAAGGGGGTGCTGTGAACTGGGTGCTGGCATCGCGGCCAGAGCCTATTCCGATTTCGGGCGCTGCTGAACTCACATTGGACCAGGAAAGGCGGCCCGGATGCCCAAAAACCCTTCCGTTCAGTTACAATCCTCGCGCACATGAACCGCGAATATAACCGACAATACAGCCACGAATTAGGGCGCGACATGGAGTCGCTGGTGTACGGGCACGCAGGCCAGCCGATCCTGGTTTTTCCGACGTCCATGGGGCGCTTCTTTGAGTATGAAGATGCGGGAATGATCCGCACCCTGGCCCCCAAACTGGAAGCCGGGTCGATCCAGATTTTCTGCGTTGACGGCGTCGACGGGGAAAGTTGGTACAACAAGGGCGTGCATCCGGGAGCGCGCATCTGGCGGCATGTGCAGTATGAGCGCTACGTGGTCAACGAGTTCATGGGGTATCTGAAATGGAAGAACTGGGCGCCCCAGATCGCGGTCACCGGATGCAGCTTTGGCGGCTACCATGCCCTGAATTTTTCCATGCGGCATCCGGATCTGGTTTCCGCCTGCGTGACCATGAGTGGATCGTTCGACATCAGGAGCTTTCTCGACGGCTACTACGACGACAACGTCTATTTCAATAATCCTGCGGACTACCTGCCAAATACAGGCGATGAGTGGTTTCTGAGCCGCTACCGGCAGATGAAGATCGTGCTGGGATCGTCCGACTGGGACATGTGTCTGGACGCGAACGTAAAGATGTCGGCGATTCTTCACGCCAAAGGGATTCCGCACTGGTTGGATATTTACGGAGATAACAGCAAGCATGATTGGCCGCTGTGGCAACGGATGGCGGCGAAGTACTTCTAGGAACTGGTCGTTAGTCGTTAGTCGTTAGTCGTTGGTCGTTCGCGCAGTCGTGAGATGGTTTGATGAGGTGCTGACTATGGCAAACAAGAAAATCGGAATTCTTTTTGGAATGGAGAACACCTTTCCACCGGCTTTGGTCGAGAAAATTAACTCGATGAAGATCGCGGGCGTCACAGCGGAGTTCGTGAAGATTGGCGGCATCCGGATGGATGAGCCGAAGAAGTATGACGTTATCCTTGATCGGATTTCGCAGGATATTCCCTTTTATCGCGCCTACCTGAAGAACGCGATGCTGCAGGGAACGATCGTGATCAACAATCCCTTCTGGTGGACGGCGGACGATAAGTTTTTCAACTACGCTATGGCCCACAAGATGGGCGTAGCGATTCCGCCGACGGTCATTTTGCCCCATCACGAGCATCCACCGGACACGACGGAAAAATCCATGCGGAATTTGATGTATCCGCTGAATTGGGAAGAGCTGTTTGCCTACGTCGGGTTTCCTGCGTTTCTGAAACCATACTCGGGCGGAGGCTGGAAGCACGTCTATAAGGTGGATTCACCGGAGGAGTTCTTCCACAATTACAACCTGACGGGCGATCTCTGCATGACGCTGCAACATGGCGTCGAGTTCGAGGACTATTACCGGTGTTATGTGGTGGGCCAAGAGAAGGTCCACATCATGAGGTACGATCCAAAGGCTCCTCATCATGAGCGCTATGTGAAGGGAAATCCTCAGCCGGGGACGAAATTGAAGGAGCGGATCGAGAAAGATGCGCTCGCCTTGTGCCGCGCCCTCGGCTACGACCTCAACACAGTGGAGTTTGCCGTGGAGGATGGCATTCCGTACGCGATCGACTTCATGAATCCCGCGCCGGACGCGGAAGTTACGTCGGTGGGGCAGGACAATTTTGAGTGGGTGGTGAACGCCGTGGCAGAAATGGCAGTGAAAAAGGCGCAAAGTGGGGAGAATCCAGTGCAGGAATTGCGCTGGGCGGCGTTTTTGAACGGTCCGCAGTTGGTCGAGAACCGGGCGGCCACGGCGAAAAAGAAAGCCTAAGCATTGATATACTGGTTGGACTTCTGCCAGAGTACCTTCCTGCTGGCAGCTTTGGTGCCGCGATGAAGCCTACATTCACGCTTGGAATCGAAGAAGAGTACCAGACAGTCGATCCTGAAACTCGGGATCTTCGGTCGCACATCCACGCCGAGATCATTGAGAAGGGCAGACTGATCCTGCAGGAAAGGGTCAAGACCGAGATGCATCAATCGGTCGTCGAAGTGGGGACGTCGGTCTGCGCCAATATAAAAGAAGCCCGGGAAGAGCTAAAAGACCTGCGTCGCCACATGATCCGTCTGTCGCGGGAGAATGGCCTGCGCCTGGCGGCGGCGGCAACGCATCCGTTTGCGGATTGGCGGGTCCAGGAAGTTACTCCGGGTGAGCGCTACAAGAATATTGTCCAGGATATGCAACTGGTCGCGCGGGCCAACCTGATCTTCGGGCTGCACGTCCATGTCGGCGTTGAAGATCGCGAGACTTTGATCCATCTGATGAATCACGCGCGATATTTTGTGCCGCATCTGCTGGCGTTGTCCTCGAATTCGCCTTTCTGGCTGGGCATGGATACGGGTCTCAAGTCGTACCGCTGCAAAGTGTTCGACAAATTTCCGCGAACGAATCTGCCGGATTATTTTCCGAGCTGGGGAGAGTACGAAAACTACGTCAAGTTGCTGGTGAAGACGAACTCGATCGATAACGCAAAGAAAATCTGGTGGGATATTCGGCCGCATCCATTCTTCGACACGCTGGAATTCCGGGTATGTGATCTTCCAATGCGGGTAGATGAGACGATTGCGCTGGCGGCGTTGATCCAGGCGACGGTGGCAAAGCTGTACAAGCTCTACTCCCAAAATCAGGGATTCCGCCTGTACCGCAAGTCGCTGCTGATGGAAAATAAGTGGCGAGCGGCGCGTTATGGGATCAACGGGAAACTAATCGATTTCGGCAAGCAGACCGAGGTTCCGGAGCGCGAATTGATCGAAGAGTATCTGGAATTTGTCGACGACGTAGTGGACGAACTCGGCAGCCGCAAAGAAGTGGAATACATCCGCGAAATTATGAAGATGGGCACGGGCGCGGACCGCCAGCTGGACGTGTATCGCAAGACCGGCGACATGAAAGCCGTGATGGACTACATCATTGAGGAGACTGAGGTGGGCGTGGACGAGGTGGAGACTTTGCCCACCGCGCGCGCCGGCTGAGCTTGATGAATACTTTGAATACAGCAGAGCAATCCAACCGACAACTGAATAAGCTGACTTTCGATCCGGAGCTGACCCCTGGGGCGCGGAACGCTGTGCGCGTGTGCCTGCGCGTGCAGCCATCGGAAAAAGTCACGGTCATCACCGATGAAGTGAGCCTGGAAATTGCGGCAGCAATCGTCCACGAACTCGAAGACCTGGGATGCCGCTACCAGACCTGGGTGCTTGAGGATGTGGCGACGCGTCCGCTGACGGATTTGCCTTTGGCGATCGCTGATGATCTGGAGACCAGCCAGGTCAGCATTTTCGCCGTGCAAGCGCAGATGAACGAACTGAAGTCGCGCATGCAGATGACGGATGTCGTCAACCGGCGAAAAATTCGGCACGCCCACATGGTCAACATCAATAAGCGGATCATGATGGAAGGCATGCGGGCGGACTTTTTGAAAGTGGACCGCCTAAGCGTCAAGGTTCTGGAAACAGTCACCAAGGCCAAACAGATTCGTGCCAAGACAGCGGCCGGCACGGACCTGGTGGCGGATCTGAATCCAAATTACCGCTGGATAAAAACCAGTGGAATTATCAGTCCCGAAAAGTGGGGGAACCTGCCCGGCGGTGAAGTGTTCACCACGCCAGGCGAGGTGAACGGCACATTTGTTATTGATGGAGTGGTTGGCGATTACCTGTGCGCCAAGTTCGGCGCCTTGAAGGCACAGCCCCTCACGATTCAAGTGAAGGGGAACCGCCTGGTCGACGCGCACTCGGCGAACAAAGAATTGAAAGACGATTTCTGGGCCTACACCCATACGGATGAAAACAGCGACCGTGTAGGCGAGTTCGCCATCGGAACAAACCTCGAACTGAAAGACGTGATTGGACAAATTCTGCAGGATGAGAAATATCCCGGCATCCACATTGCCTTCGGCAATCCGTATGGAGCGCACACCGGCGCGGAGTGGTTTTCGTCCACGCACATCGATGTTGTCGGACGAAATTTCGATATCTGGGTTGATGATGCTCAGATTATGCGGGGCGGGCAGTTTTTGATTGAAGCGTGAGAACGGCACTTAGCACTTAGCATTCAGCACTCAGCACTCAGCACTAGAGCTTACGATTCGTATCAGGGCATCACTTCAGCGATGCCGTAGTAATCGGGCAATAACCGCCCTTTAGGAGCTGCCTTAAGCCTTGACGGGTGAAGACGCCCGTCGCTCCACTTACTTCGATGATCCCCTCTTACCGGCAAGACTTCAACTCGCGGTTCACTCCCGAAAAATATGACCGGTTGAAGCGCGAAATGACTTCGCAATGCGGAATGGAGGTTCCATTCGCTCTCTGCGAGACGCCTTGCTTCTTTCCGAAGGCTCTGGTCGAGTGCATGGGGAACGATGGGAAGACATTGATCCGCCAATTGGTTGAGAACCCCGAGTATCTGGCGCGCTCCGAAGCCTCGATTCCAGCTGAGTTTCGGGTGCCGAACGAATCGCCGCATCCGATGTTTATTCAGGTCGATTTTGGGCTGGTTCGTGATTCGGCGGGCGAGCTGCAACCGAAGCTGGTTGAGTTGCAGGCCTTCCCTTCCCTTTATGCATTTCAGGCGGTGTTATCGCAGGCTTACATCGACGTTTTCGGACTCGATCCAGAGCTTCGTTACTTTTTGAGTGGGCTGGATTCCGCCGGTTTCCACCGGACTATGCAGGATGCGATCGTGGCAGGGCATGATCCTGCAAACGTGGTGTTAATGGAGGTGCATCCTGAGCAGCAAAAGACACGGCCGGACTTTCTGCTGACAGAGAAATTGCTCGGGATTCGCACCGTGTGCATCACCAAGATTCGCAAAGAAGGCCGCAAACTCTTCTATGAAGAGAAAGGTAAGCACATTCCCATCGAGCGGATTTATAACCGGACGATTGTCGATGAACTGGAGCGTAAGGACGTCGCGATTCCATTTGATTTCCGCGACGACATCGATGTCGAGTGGGCGGGGCATCCCAACTGGTATTTCCGCATCAGCAAATATTCGATTCCATACCTGAAGCATCCATCGGTGCCGCGAACCTGGTTTCTGGATCAACTGCCCGAAGTGCCATCCGACCTGGAAAACTTTGTACTCAAGCCCCTGTATTCCTTTGCCGGATTGGGCGTGGTGATTCCGCCCTCGCGTGCAGACCTTGACGCAATTCCAGCCTCTAAACGCAGCGCATACATCCTGCAGGAAAGATTGAATTTCGTCCCGGTGGTGGAAACTCCTTATGGCCCAACCAAAGTCGAACTCCGCATCATGTATGTATGGCTCGATCAACTCGTCCCGGTGCTGACCGTCGCTCGCATGGGCCGCGGCCTGATGATGGGCGTCGATCACAACAAGAATATGGCTTGGGTAGGGTCCTCGGCTGCATTAGTGAGCAATATCTAGTTAAATTCTTCTCCGCTTGTTCATACATCCACGCGCGATCTCAGTTGACCCAGCCGACGTGACGGCCTAACATTACGCCTTCGCAGGCGAGGCGCTCGCTCCGAACTTCTATGGAGATTGTCGGACAAACATTTTCCCATTACCGCGTCCTGTCGAAGCTGGGCGGCGGCGGTATGGGGATTGTTTATGAGGCGGAGGATCTCCGCCTGGGACGCCATGTCGCTCTAAAGTTCATTCCAGAGCACCTGGCCAAAGATCCCCGCGCTCTGGAGCGATTTACGCGCGAGGCTCGCGCTGCGTCGCAACTCAACCACCCGAATATCTGCACCATCCACGACATTGAAGACAACGATGGGCACCCGTACATCGTCATGGAGAAGTTGGAAGGCGAGAGCCTGAAGCAGCGTATCCATGGGAAGCCGATGGACCTCGACGACCTGCTGGACATTGCGATTCAGGTCGCCGATGCGCTGGCAGCATCCCACGCCAAGGGGATTGTGCACCGCGACATCAAGCCGGCAAATATTTTTCTGACTCCGAATGGGCAAGTCAAGATTCTGGATTTCGGCTTGGCGAAACTGGCCAAGGATCAAAGTGTGGGCACAACCACCGACTCATCCCTCGAGGAATCGTTAACCCAGGTGGGAGTAATCCCCGGCACAGCGGTCTATATGTCGCCCGAGCAGGCGCGGTCGGAAGTCTTGGACGTGCGCAGCGACATATTCTCCTTCGGCGTAGTGCTGTTCGAGATGGCCACGGGCAAAAAGCCCTTTACTGGAACGAACGTCGTGATGACGCTTCATGCGGTCATCAATTCCAAGCCGGCATCGCCGCGGTCAATTAATCCAGACGTGCCTCCAGAGCTTGAAGCCATCATCGGCAAAGCGATGGAGAAGGATCGCGATAAACGTTACACAAACGCGACCGAGATGAAGGCCGACCTGGTGAAGTTGAAAAAGGGGACGGAACCCACTTTGCGCAGCGGGCTTCGTCAGATGACCGGCACGCAGGTGATGACGAAGACGTTCCAGAAGTCAAGTTCGAAGCCAAATTGGATCCTGATTGGAGTCGCAGCTGTATTGCTTACTGTGGTGGCGGCCACGGGCGCTTGGTTTCTTAAACACAGGGTATCGCCGGTGCCTGCGGGTACCCGGACGGTCGCCGTCCTTCCCCTCGAGAATAGGGAAAAGGACGAGAAGATCGAATATCTAAGATTTGCGCTCGCCGACGAGATTTCAAATGCGCTAACGCATGCACATTCGCTGGAGCTCCGGCCATCGGCATCAACCCAGAAATTTGCCAATGGAGAGTTGGATCCAATAAAAGCCGGGCGCGAGTTGGGTGTGGGGACGGTGGTGACGGGACACCTTACGAGCCAGGACAAGACGGTGCGAGTGACCCTGGAGGCGGTAGAGGTAAAAGACGATCGGGTGATCTGGACGGGCATGTTCCAGGGGCCGCAGGACAACCTAATTTCGCTGCAAAACCAGATGGCGAAAAAAGTGCGCACGGAACTGATTCCAGCACTGGGTGTAAATCCAAACGCGGTCGAAAGCAGCAGCGCACCAGTGAATAAAGAGGCGTACGAAGCGTTCCTGCACACGTCGGGGATGTCGCACGAGGGGCAAGTGAATAAGGACGCGATCGCGGCGCTCGAAAAGGTGGTGGCCGTTGATCCCAACTACGCGCCCGCGTGGGAAGCGCTGGGACGGCGGTATTACTTCGATGCGATTTACGCGGGAGGCGGGGCGGCCGGATACAGCAACTCAAACAACGCATTCCGACATGCTCTTGCGCTGGAACCAGGCCGCGTGGGCGCTGCCGGCTTTCTGGCCACCAACGAAGTCGAGACTGGTGACCTGGACAAGGCTTATCAAGACGCACAAACGCTGGTCGGAAGGCGTCCAGACAGTGCGTACGCGCATTACTCTTTGGGATATGTTGCCCGCTACGCCGGGCAACTGAATCGAGCGGAGAGTGAGTGCGACAAGGCGCTCGAAATCGACCCCAGGAATTACAACTGGAGATCGTGTTCGTTCGCATTTTTTGAGCTCGGAAAACCCGCGCGGGCAATGGAATATCTGGCCGTGGATCCGGGAACGGAATGGTCGAACGCCGTGCGAGTTACCGTCCTCATGCGACAGGGGAAGATACCCGAGGCGCAGCAGGCGGCACGGCAAATGACACAGACTCCGACGTGGATGCCGCAGATTCTACAGGCGTGTCTGAACAAACAGCCGCAAACAGAAATCCACCGGCTGGCCGAATTGGCGCAAAATGAATTACTTCCAGAGCAGGATTCAGAATTGAAGTATTACCAGGGCGCAATACTGGCAGCTTGCGGAGAAAAGCAGATCGCTTACGCTTTTCTGCAAAAAGCCGTAGCTCAGAATTATTGCGCTTATCAGGCCTTGCAGTCCGACCCGCTGCTGGCGAGTATGCGCGAAGACGCGGAGTTCCGCCGGATTTCGCAATCCGCGGCGCAATGCCAACAGAAGTTTGACGCGGCCCAAGGGACTGCCCGTTAACCAGGTTGTCATCCCGAGCGATGCGAGGGATCTGCAGTCCCGCCGCAAGATGCAGATTCTTCGCTTCGCGCCGAATATATTTGCTCCCTTCTTTCGGTAAACTCAATCACATGATGATGTTTGCAATGTTTAGAGCGTTTGGGCCTGGATGGGTGCGCCATTTGCTTGTGGCTTCGATTCTGTTGGTTTCAATAGCAATATCCGCGACCGCGCAAACGGCGGCACATTCCCCCGCGGGCCACGGCGCCGATCCTAATGTCGATCATTACTACGAGCCCCTTCCGCAAGAAACTGGCGCGGCCGGCCTGAAGCTCGCACTGCGAAAACTACAAACCACCGCCCGGCTGCTGCAGGTGGACGCGCATCCCGATGATGAAGACGGCGGCATGCTCACATTGCAGGCACGGGGCAAAGGCGCCACGGTGACTCTGCTTACGTTGACGCGTGGTGAAGGCGGCCAGAACATGACGGGCAGCAACTTGTTCGATGAGTTGGGAGTGCTCCGCACGCTGGAGGTTCTCGCAGCCGACCGCTATTACGGGATTGAGCAGCGCTTCTCGCGAGTCGCAGACTTTGGTTATTCCAAGAATCCCGAGGAAACATTTCAGAAGTGGCAGGGCCATGACATCGCCTTAGCGGATGTTGTGCGTGTGGTTCGGCAGTTCCGCCCCGACGTCTTGGTAGCGCGTTTTTCAGGGACAGATCGCGATGGCCACGGGCATCATCAGGCGTCCGCAATTCTGACGAAAGAAGCGTTTCGCGCCGCGGCCGATCCGAAGCGGTTTCCAGAACAGATTAAAGAAGGATTGCTGCCATGGCAGGCCAAGAAGCTCTACATCGGCAATGTGTGCTCGTTTGGAGCGCAGAGCTGTCCGGACAAGGACTACACCATCAAGCTAAATACGGGCGAGGTTGACCCGCTGCTGGGGATGTCTTATGTGCAGTTTGCCATCGAGGGACTTAGGCATCAGGAATCGCAAGGGCTGAGTGGTATCTCGATTCCCTCGGGGCCCCGCTACACGTTTTACCGGCTGGTGGATTCTCTGGTGCCGTCATCCACCGATAAAGATGGACACGAGAAGGACTTTTTTGACGGGATTGATACGTCATTGCCCGGGTTGGCCGCGCGATTGGGGGATGAGGAAAAGAAAGTGCCTCGGCTGCGGCGCTCTTTGGATGACATTGCGGACGATTTCAAACTCGCTTCTGAAGATAGCGACGGACAGGCAAAAATCACGCAGTCCACAGGCTTTGCGCGTTTTCGAAGCGTAGCCGATCCATTGACAGCCGCTCTCAAATCGCTTGCGCCATTGTTGAGTGCAACCGGTGAGCTCGCGAAGAGCGGCCTCAGCGAATCCGCGAAGGCCGAACTCCAGGAACAATTGACGAACAAGTACGATCAAGCGGCCAGAGCGCTGAATCTTGCGTCGAATGTCACGCTGGAAGCGACTGTGCACGCGCCGGAGGGATCGAAACGCGGGGTCCCTCACGAAGCAGATGCTCTCACCCTGGTATCTCCCGGACAGAAATTCGCGGTCCAAGTGAAGCTGCACAACGGTTCGAAATTCCTGTTACATGTGCGCAGAGTCTCATTCGATGTTCTGTCCTCCGCAGGAACACCCGAAACATTGGCCGATCAGAAAAAAGAAGCCGCCCAGATCGGTCCCGGACAGGACTACCAAACCGAACTGCAGCTGCAAGTTCCCGCGAACGCCTTGGATACGCGTCCCTACTGGCATCGCGACAATCCAGAACAGGATGCGCTCGACAAGATCGACCTGCCTCGATATGCGACCCTTCCATTTACGCCGCTTCCCTTTCATGCGACGGTGGAATACACGCGCGACTCGGGAGTCCTCTCCGAGGTTCAAGTACCTATTTCTTCTGGGGTGCTGACCCCGTTCCTCGACGATAAAGGCGTGGAACAGAAGCGCACACTGGCGGTGGCTCCGGAATTTTCGGTGATGCTGGAACCGGGGGAGCAAGTGATTCCGGTGGCGACTGGTGCCGCCTCCACCGTGAAAGTGCAAGTAAGTTCCAATCTGGATGGGACGCCGAAGGGCAGCCTTCGCTTGGAGGCGCCGACAGGCTGGCGCGTCGAACCGGCGGAACTAGCGGTGGGTGTGCTCAATCGAGGACGGACGAAGGATTTTCAGTTCAAGGTTTTTCCCGCGAGTTTAAAAGAAGGCCGGGCGCGGATTCGCGCCGTCCTCGATGCCGGCGGAGCGAAATACAGCGAAGGCTATTCACTGGTGACGCGGCAGGATCTGGGCAGCTTTTATTACTACCAACCGGCCGTACAGCGCGTCAGCATTGTCGATGTGAAAGTTCCCAAGGATTTGAAAGTCGCATACGTCATGGGCGCGGGAGATGACATTCCGGCTGTGCTCCAGCAGATCGGGATGGACGTGACGCTGATTCCGGCGGAGAAACTCGGTTCGGAAGATTTAAGCCGTTATCAGACCATCGTACTGGGCATTCGCGCTTACGACACGCAAAAAGACGTCATCGCGAATAACAAACGACTTCTCGATTTTGTGCAAACAGGCGGGCGGCTGGTGGTACAGTACAACGCTGCGGCGGGAGACTTCAATACGGAAAAACTCACGCCGTATCCTGCGACGCTGAGCAGGACACGGGTTTCCGTGGAAGAAGCTCCGGTTAAGATTCTCGAACCGGCGAACCCGATCTTCCATTCTCCCAACGAAATTACTCAGAAAGACTTCGAGGGCTGGGTACAGGAACGCGGGCTGTACTTCATGTCGCAGTGGGATTCGAACTTCACTCCGCTGCTCGAATCGCATGATCCGGGAGAAGAAGAACAAAAAGGCGGTCTGCTGCTCGCGCACTATGGCAAGGGAACTTATATCTACACGGGGTATGCGTTCTTCCGGCAATTGCCTGCAGGAGTGCCGGGGGCGGTGCGGTTGTTTGTGAATCTGGTCGCCGGACGGTAGTCGCTGGTCGATAGTCGTTGGTCGTTGGCCATGCCCTATCGGCGTTAGCTGGGCGAAACGCAGCAATCTAAGTTAGATTTGTGATCCTGACGCTGAGCTTGCCGAAGGGGAAGGACCTGCTTGTGCAGCCCAACCCTCAGTCTCGCGGGCCAACGACGAGCGACCATCGACCAACGACTAAATTCATGACTATTCCACCCGAAGCCGCCTCCCCCACCAAGCCGCAGCTCGTTCGCGGCATCGGACTTGGCTCCGCTACCGCGCTGAACATGATTGACATGATCGGCGTGGGCCCGTTTATTACCATCCCGCTGATCGTGACCGTAATGGGCGGTCCACAAGCCATGCTCGGGTGGATTCTCGGCGCTGTGCTGGCCGTTTGCGATGGATTGGTATGGGCGGAACTGGGCGCTGCCATGCCCGGATCTGGCGGGTCTTATCGTTACTTGAAAGAAATCTACGGTCCGCAAAAATTGGGCCGCGCTGTTTCCTTCCTCTTTATCTGGCAACTTTCATTCAGCGCTCCACTTTCAATCGCCTCGGGAGCTGTAGGTTTCTCACAATACGCGTCGTTTTTTTGGCCGGGACTAGAACATGTTTGGGCCACGCGAACCTTGAGCGCGCATGTTCCGGTGCTAGGTCAACTGCAGTTGACCTGGGTTGCGATGCCGGCAACCGTGCTGGCGATCGGTGTCTGCCTGTTCACGGCGTTTCTGCTCTACCGGCGGATTACGGCAATCTCGTGGCTCACGAAGTTGCTTTGGGTCGGCGTGATGGGGACGATTGGGTGGATCATCTTCGCTGGGCTCACCCATTTTAATGCGCGCCAGGCTTTTGATTTCCCTCCCGGCGCGTTCTCCTTCTCGCGCGATTTTTTCCGCGGGCTGGGCGGGGCCATGCTGATCGCGTCCTACGATTATTGGGGATATTACAACGTGTGTTTCCTCGGGGACGAAATCAAGAATCCAGGGAAGAATATTCCGCGAGCGCTGTTGCTATCCATTCTCGCGGTGGCCTGTCTCTATCTCGTAATGAACATCAGCATACTTGGCGTGGTGCCGTGGCGGGAAATGACGCAGTCGGCAGCATCAAGCAGCAAGCTGTACGTGATTTCTACATTCATGCAGCGAGCGTACGGGCACGGAGCGGCGTCAATCGTCTCGGCACTGGTGATGTGGACGGCATTCGCTTCGGTGTTCTCGCTGATGCTCGGCTATTCGCGTGTGCCCTACGCGGCAGCGGTGGATGGAAACTATTTTCGCGCGTTTGCGCGTGTACATCCCGTGTACCAGTTTCCTTATGTCTCATTGCTGGCGCTGGCGGGCGTGGCCGCGTTGTTCTGTTTCCTGCGACTGGCTGATCTGATTGCGGCGCTGGTCGTGATCCGAATCATTTTGCAATTTCTGGTGCAGAGTATTGGCGTCATTGTGCTGCGCATCCGTCGTCCCGAGATGAACCGTCCCTTTCGGATGTGGCTTTATCCGGTGCCTGCTCTGGTCGCCGCAGCCAGTTTTATTTTTATTCTCTTTTCCCGCACAGGATTTCTGAAAGAAATCCGATACGCAGCGGTGATTCTGATCGTTGGGATTGTTGTTTACTGCGCGCGGGCCTGGCGGCGGCGGGAGTGGCCGTTTGGGGATCCGTCGTTGGTCGTTGGTCGTTAGTCGTTGAAAAAGAGGTCGCGTCGTGGCGGGGGTTTGTCCCATCCGCTTACGCCTATTTCTTACTCGGTGGATGATGCTTCTTCCAGTCGATGCCATCGCATCCACCGTGTTGAGCAATTTGAGTGAGGATCAGTTCGGCGGCAAGGCGGCGCTTGGTGAGGTGCGCGGCGATTCTCTGCTTAGCCTTCTTCGAGGGAACCTTGGGATCGAGAAACACCAGCACCGACGGACCAGCTCCGCTTAGCGCTGCTCCGAGAATGCCGGAATCCCCGGTAAGCTCTTTGAGCGCGGGAAGCAGCGGTGAGAGCGGCGCTCGATACGGCTGATGAATGCGGTCTTCGAGAGCGGCTGGCAACAAGTCCGGACGATCTTGGGTGAAAGCCGCAAACAGCAGCATCGAATTCTGAATGTTGGTGACGGCGTCGGCGCGCGAGTATTGGAACGGCAAAACGCGGCGAGCTTGCTCGGTAGAAACCGAAACCTCAGGCACCGCCAGCAACAGCGGCCACTTCCCTTTCGGCTTCACCTCCACCACTTGCGCCTGAACCTGATTGGCCATGCGTGCCACTGCGAGCGCGCCCATCCAGCAGGCTGCGGCATTGTCGGGATGATGCTCACGCATGGAAGCCTCGCCGACGATGCGGTCATTCTTCCAGCGCAGATGTCCAAAATGGACAGCCAGTGCAATGCCTGCGAGGCGAGCGGCGGCGGACGATCCGCAACCTCGGCCAATGGGAATCTCATTTTCGATGTGGATTCGCAACGGCGCAATCTTGCGATTCTCCGACTCGAGGACTTCACAATAAGTGGTAACGATGAGGTGGTTCTCCATCCGTCCGCAGATGTGCGAATCACGGCCTTCGGCTGTTACAAAGAAGTCCGGGGCGCGCTCGGCGCGCAAGCGGAGATGGAAATCCAAGGCTAAAGCGGCAGCATCAAACGCCGGACCAAGATTCGCGGAGGTCGCCGGAAGCGCCAGCCGCAGCGAGCGATTTAAAGATGTGGGACGTGAAGGCATAGGTCTGAAAACAAAACTCCTCAGCGGCTAAGTTTTCCCGAAACGATAGAAATGGAAGGCTTTAGCCCGGTCCGGCCCAAGCAGAATGCCTAACAATCGGCACTGGCGCTGAACTGTGTTTTATACACGAATTTAGAGGGAACTGCTAGGAATTTCGCTCCGCCGTTTCCAGCGCCCTAATAACCGCCCCCAGGTCCGCATCAAGCACAACCGGAGCACGCTGCAGATATTTTGTCTGTGCGGCTTCGGCCTCTTCAGGCGTTCCTGCGAAAAGATCGCCGCGATGGAACTTGATGGTGAAGTCGGGATCCTTGAGCAGATGTCCGGTAAGAATTAGAACCACTGAATCGCCGGGTTTGACGAATCCGCTGCGGCATAGTTTCTTAAGTCCCGCCAGCGTGACCGCGGATGCCGGTTCGCATCCGATACCATCCGCGCCGATTTCGGCTTTCGCGGCGGCGATTTCGACTTCCGTGACCTCTTCGACTTCTCCGCCCGTCGCCTGCAGCACTCGCAGCGCTTTCTTCCATGACGCGGGATTACCAATGCGTATCGCTGTAGCGAGCGTATCGGCGGTCATGGGTTCGAGTTTCTTCCCGCCGAACTCCCGCACGCTGCGATAAAACGGATTCGCCCCCCGAGCCTGGATGATGGAAAGCTTCGGCAAACGCGAGATCAGCTTGAGCTCAAGCATCTCCAGCAGCGCCTTGCCAATCGCAGAACTATTTCCGAGATTTCCGCCTGGAACAATGATGTGGTCGGGCGGCTCCCACCCAAGCTGCTCCATCAGTTCGATGGCAGCAGTTTTCTGACCCTCAATGCGGTACGGATTCACCGAATTCAAGAGATAGACCGGCTTCTGGCGGACGAGTTCATTGAGGATGCGGACGCATCCATCGAAATCGGTCCGGAGTTGGCAGGTAAGGGCTCCATAATCGAGTGACTGCGAAAGCTTGCCCCATGAAATTTTTCCATCAGGAATGAGGACCAGGCTCTGCATGTTGCCACGCGACGCGTACGCCGCCATCGAGGCCGAAGTATTGCCGGTAGAGGCGCAGGCGACCCATCGGAATTTTCCCTGGTGCGCAGACGAGGCCGCGAAAGTCATCCCCGTATCTTTGAACGATGCGGTAGGATTCATTCCCTGATGCTTGGCGTGCAGATTTTCGACGCCAATCTCGCGCGCGCATCGCGGCAGGTGATAGAGCGGCGTGTTCCCTTCCCGCAGGGTAATAGCGTGCTCTCGGGGAATGTGCGGTAGCATCTCGCGGAAGCGCCAGACGCCACTCTGGTCGAGCGCGTCGCGCGAGGTTCGGCGGTTGAGCCAGAGTGACTTCAGTGCTGCCGGATCGGGAGAATTAGCGATCCATCCCGGGAAAAAGAATTCCAGCAAGTCGCCGCACGATGTACAACGAAAGTCCTGTGCGGCGGAATCAGGAGTGGCGCCGCACGCGATGCAGCGCAAGCGGGAGACGGCTTCGGCAATTTGGGCAGTCGACAAAAATTATGATCCGGTGGAGATGGCTACTAAAAACACTCGTCCATATCCGTAATCATGATACGGCACGGACGCTGCACAGACGCGGACAGGAGTGTCCGCGCCACACAATCTCGTTTGGCGCGGGTTACCGCAAGTAGGCGTCGGTCTTATTCATCCAATCGGCGCGGGGCGGATTGAATATGTCGAGGCTCTCGCAATCCGAAATCGCCTCCGCCGAGTGCGGCATGTTGGGTGGAATCATCAGGACTTCACCCGCGCTCACCACGATCTCTTTGCCGTCGATCCCGAATTTCAGCGCGCCTTCGACGACATAACTGATCTGCTCATTGTGATGGCTGTGCTCGGGGACCATGCATCCTTTCTTGAGAAGAACGCGAGCGAGCATGATATTCTGCCCGACCACAAAGTGGCGTCCCAGTAGTGGATTCAGTTCCTCCACTTCAATCGAACTCCATGCGACGTGGCGCAACTCGGCCTTGCGCGGCTTGCCTGTCAAAACCGTGGCCTTAAGCGCGACTTTGCCCGCCGGACGTGACGGTTTCTTCGCTTTCTGGACGGTTGCTTGTTTTCGTTTCACCGTTTTTGATTTTCTCTTCATGGGAGTGTCTCTAAAGCGAATACTACAGACTGTCACTGTAAGGCGTCCAGAATACTCGTCGTGGCTTCGAGCGAGCCAGAGGCATACTCCATCTGGAGCAAAAAAATCCCCGGCTCCTCAAGTTCAAAGAGCCGGGGTGGTTTCTTTCACGCGACTTCTTTCCAACGATATCGCCTAGAAGATCAGTTTCAAGGCAAGTTGCAACACACGCGCCTCATGCGCCGTCGCTGGACGCAAGAGTCCTCCGCCCAGGCATGTCGGATTATTCAGCGTGGCCCCGTTTGCCGCGAAATCGTAGCATCCCGCGGAATTCTCGAAGCTGGTTAAAGCGCTGTTGCCGCCGGCAGAACCGGCGTCGCCGCCGATGTATCCGAATTCAGTGTGATTGAAAACGTTGAAAGCCTCCGCCCTGAATTCCATCGACATCGACTCTCTAATCGGGAAGTGCTTGTAGATCGCCATATCGAAGTTGGTTTGATGCGGATTGCGCAGAATATTTCTGCCCTCATCCCCGAATGTCAGCCCCTGGGGAGCCCGGAACGCAGCTGGATTGAAATTTAACGGCCCGAACAAATTGCCACCAATGTTGCCAGCACCGGACCCCGAGACTTTGGCATTCGGATCGCCGACTACATCCGGCCTCGAGCCGGCGCTAGCGATCCCATTGGCTACACCCGCGTTGTCTCCCGGAGTAGCAATGCCATCGCCCCCGTTGCTCAGGGTGAACGGGGTGCCGCTTTGAATAGTTGTGATGCCTGACCATTGCCATCCACCGAGCAGAGTATGCGTCAACCCACGTGCCTTGAAGAACGGCAGATCGTAGATGTAGCTGAGGGTGAAGACGTGCCGCTGATCAAAGTTTGAGCTGGCCCGGTTTAGATACAAATGATAGGAATCCACGAAACTGCCATCCCCGGCCGAGGAAGCATCGTCAATCGAGTGGGAATAAGTGTAGGAAGCGCTGAGTTGCAGCGCTCCCACATTTCTCCGCGCCGACAACTGCAACGCGTTGTAATTCGACGACGAGGTATTTCTTTGGGCCCGGATGGAGGAGTATCCAACGAACGGCCGAAAGAAATCTGCGTCATTCCCGCACGCGACATACATATTGACGCCCGGGGTTCCCGGAGTCTGGTCGGCGGCAACCTGGTCTGGGTTATACCCCGGTATTGGAACTCCGCTCGGCGTCGTCCCGGTACCGCAATCGTCGTGGACTGCAACGGTGACAGGTTGCATAGTCACCGGATCGATCGCTGTGGTCGTTCCACCGTTCATAAGCTCGCCCGGCTTATACGGGTTCGAGGAGGCGGGCGTCGATGGGATTTGATTGAGATCGAAGCGCTGCCCCAGATGCGTTCCTTTGCTGCCCACGTAGGACACGACTCCGAGAAAGTGATGGCCAAACTCGTGCTGAATATCAAAGTGCCATTGTTGAACGTAAGGCCAGACTTGCTTATTCGGGATAGAGACCACACTTAGCGGAAACTGGTCTCCGGTATTTCCTCCCACCTGCGAATAACCCGATGTTTGAATGACGCCGTTAAGGCCAAATTGAGTGGCGATACTCTGCTGCGCGGGGTTCTGCACTAATGGCGGAGAGCCCTCTAACGCGGTCGCTACCGCTTCGTTGCCGTTGGTGTGTTCATAGAAGATTCCATAGCCACCGCGGATTGCGGTCTTGCCGTCTCCCCAAGGATCCCATGCGAACCCAATTCGCGGAGCTGGATTGAACAAGTGCCCCTTGGCGCAGCCCGTTGGGATACCTCCTACGCCGCACTGGACCATTCCATTAAACGGATTCGAGGCGACGGTGCCGTCAGCGTTGAGAGTGGTCGCACCTTGCACATATTTATCGGGATCGAAATTGAAAGCCTGCTTCTTCTTGTCGAAGACGGTTCCATAGAGGCTTACTCGCAAACCTAAGTTCAGAGTCAATCGGGGAGTCACGTGCCAGTCATCCTGGAAATACGGCTCAAATATCTTGTAGCGCAGGTAATATTTCGGCTGCCCGCTGGCTTGCCCAAAACTCGCCATGCTTCCCGTCAGCAGATCGGAAAATGGGTCGCCCGTTGAATCCGAGAAACTCGAATCATAGGTGATGAAGCCGTTTACCGAAGGTTCGAACTGGGGCAGCTCGTTCTTCTGCGACGCGACAAAGTATCCCCCAAACTGGAGGTTGTGTTTGCCGATGATTTTCGTCATGTTGTCGCGGTAGGTATAGCTCGGATTCGAGTTCACCGGGCCATTCGGAACGTAACCTGCGTCTTGCGCGAGTCCGTTGAACAGCGTACCCCCGGTTAGGCCGATGCCAGGCAGTTTTCCACCGCCGAAGCCATTCTGGAAAATGCCCAGGTCGTAACCATCGGGCCGCTGCCATGCCCCCATGTTTTGGAATGTGATGTGGTTCGTGGAGTAACTGAAAACAAACTCGTTCAGCAAGGTGGGAGTAAAGCTGGCCGTCAGGTGAGCCACGACGCTGGTGGAAGGCTGACCGTACGCATCTTGAATCGTCGGATAGCTGCCACCGTTCGTCCACAGCGGCACCGGAGAAACGGAATTCCACGAATCGTGGATGTAACGCACAGACGCTCGGACGTTGTTGGTGATGTTCTGATCTACCTTAAACAACTCTTCCCGCCAATAGGTCGGCGTGGAAGTCGATTGGTTAAATGTCCAGGTCGCGCTGCTCGGATCGTGCGAGTTGGGGAATGGGAACATCGCCAGCAACGGCACAGCGTTTGGATCTATCGGAACAAGATCGTTGGGAAAGCTGGAACCCGCCGACGGACCATTTGGAATAAACGGGCAATCCACTGCGCCAGTCGCTAGATTGCAAGGCTCGCTGAAATCTCCAAAAGCGCCCTGCGTTCCCGAGCAACCGACACCGTTCGCACCAGCCGTCAAACCTCGTTCGGCGCAGGATGGAACCGGAACATTAAAAGTTGTCGGGTTAATTTCCCGCCGCCACTCTTCGGAGAAGAAGAAGAACGTCTTTTGCTTATTCTCGTTGTAAAGGTGAGGAATAAAGACTGGTCCGCCAATGGTGTACCCGAAATCATTTCTCTTATAGGGAGGCACATCCGGGGCAAAGTAGTTCCGTGCGTTGAAGGCATCGTTGCGGACAAATTCGTAAACATCGCCGTGAAATTTATTGGTGCCCGACTTGGTTTCGATTTCTACCGTCCCAGATCCGTTGCGGCCGTACTGGGCTCCGTAGTTCGAGGTAAGCAGCTTGACTTCGCCGATAGCATCGATGCTGGGATAAGTCATCAGCGTCGTGTTGCTGCCATCGTCCATGTTGTTGCCGCCATCGATTTCCCAGTTGTTGTATTCGGTTCGTCCGCCGTTGACGCTGTAGGCCACCGTCGCAAGCCCCGTGCCCGGTTCGTCCGCGCCCGATTGATTGGTTGCTCCTGGAGTAAGCGCGAGCAACTGCGTGTAATTGCGTCCGTTGAGCTGGAGCTGGCTGATTTGTTTTCCGGTGACTGTCCCTGAAAGCTCAGAGGATTGCGTTTCCACCTGATTCAAATCTTCGCCCTGCACTACAACTTCCGTGGCAATGTCGCCGACGGCAAGCGTGGCGTCCACGCGAGCTTTTGCGCCGACGCGCAAAATGACGCCATTGCCTTTGAAGGTCTTGAACCCTTTTGCGGTAATGATCAGGTTGTACGTTCCGCCGGGAAGCGCCGCTTCCAGATAGTCGCCGTCGGAATTGGTAACCGTCGATCGCTGAATTCCACCCGCCGCGCCGGTGATCTTGACCTCGGCGCCTTGAATCACCGCTCCCGAGCTGTCACGCACGGTGCCGGTAATGGCGCCTGTGTCCTGTGCGTGAAGGTTCACTGCAGAGAACGATCCCAGCAGTATCGCGATTCCAATTAAGAAGCGGATTTTCATCGATTGCTCCCTGGCGGATTCGACGCTACTCCAAAAACCGCCAAATGCCTTTATTAAAACGTATCAATACTGCGTCAGACTGCTTTCTCTGTCAAGGGAAAATGCAGGACTTTATCGATATCGATACCCGCTACTTTAAGCTGCGCGTGGATTCGCGCACGATCAGTTCGGGCACAATTCTGCGGTGAATCGTACGCATCGGCTTATTTTCCAGTCCGGCATTGATGGCTTCGAGCACAATCGTGGCTGCGGTCGTCCCCATTGCCTCCATCGGCTGGCGCACGGTGGTCAGTGCCGGAGAATAGATGGCGGCAGGAGAGACGTCGTCAAAACCCACGACCGAGCATTGATCGGGAACACGTACGCCCGCTTTGCCCAGAGCACGGATCGCGCCAAAGGCCGTCATGTCGTCAAAGGCCATCAGCGCGGTAAAAGGACGGCGGCGGTGCAGCAATTCCTCCGTTAATTTGTATCCTTGTTCAAAACTTGAAAACGGATCTCCCGATTCTGGTAGGTCGACAATCAACCGCGAATCGAGTTCGAGGTCACGTTCGCGGGCCAGCGTTCGTACGCCTCTCCATCGAGGCTCGGTGTCAGACAACTGGTGCGGACCGCGAATGAATGCGATTTTGCGATGCCCGAGCGAATGGAGATGCTCGAGCGCGGCGCGCGCGCCGGCTGTGTTATCCACGATGACCGAGCTGATCTTGTCGTTCTTGAGTTCGCGGCCGACGGTCGCGGTCGGAATATTGTTCTTCTCCAGGTCGGCGAGGACGTTGATATCCACAAACAACCAGTTTGCGAGGACGACCAGGCCTTCGATGCGGCGATCGAGCAGCATCTCAAGATAACGCTCGAAGCGGCTGCGCTCGTTGTGTACATCGGTGAGAATGGGAAGATACGACGACTGGAACAGCGTGTTTTCGATGCCGCGCAGCACCAGCGTACAGTAAGGGTCGGTCATGTCGAACACCATGACGCCGACCGTGTGACTGCGCCGGCCGCGCAGCGACCGCGCAAAAAGGTTAGGGCGATATCCCGAGATGCTGCGCCGCTTTCTGGATTCGTCCCTTGGTCGTGTCGGGAATGTAGCGCGACAGCGGAGCGTTGTTGAGGACTATGGAAACGGTAGCCGAAGAAAATCCGCTGCGTTCTGCGACGTCACGAATCGTAACCGCTGCCGACTCGAACGTTTGCGGGATGTTCCGTCGAGGCTTGCGGCGGGATTTCGCCGACGAAGGATTTCGCGTAGGCTTCGGATCGGCAGGTTCCATGGACTCCTTGAATTTCAGCCTCTTGCTGGCGGACACTACAGGACGATGAAACGAGTGTCAAGCATGCGTGTGCCCTCGGTCGCTCTCGTGCCTGATTCTTCTGCCGCTTCTCGTGGCCGCGCAGGTGCAAGTGGGACTGTCCGCAAAAACTCTTCGCAGCTGGAGAAGCCGCGCTGCACGCCGGCAAACTGGATGAGGCCGAGCGTGATTTCCAATCGGTACTGGCGATCAATCCGAAGCGCAGCCGGAGCATACGCGAATCTGGGCGTGATTTATATGCGGCGCAAGCAGTGGCCGCAGGCTCTCGAGATGCTAAACAAAGCGGAAAAACTAGCACCAGATATCGCAGGAATACGGCTGAACATCGGCCTCGCCTACTTTCGTCAGGGCGATTATCTGCGAGCGATCCATCCCTTTGAGTCAGTGGTGCGGCAGTCGCCCGATTCCTATCAAGCACATTATCTGCTGGGCCTTTGCTATTTTTTCAATGACCGCTGGACGGATGCCATCGACACGCTGCAGCCGTTGTGGGACCAATCGTCCAACCAACTCAACTACCTCTACGTGCTCGACATCGCCGCCTACAAAGCCAAGAACACCGCGCTGGAAGAAAAAGCGGCGGCGCGCCTGGTTGAGATCGGAGAAGGCTCACCAGAATTTCATTTGCTGATGGGTAAGGCCCACCTGAATCGCGGAGAGTACGATGACGCGGTAAAAGAATTGGAAGCCGCGGCCCAAGCCGATCCGAAGCTGCCCTTTGTGCATTTCAATCTCGGCCTCGCCTACATCCATAAGCAGGACTACGACCGCGCCCACGCCGAGTTTCACAAAGACATTGCGATTGAACCCGACGTGCCTTTCAACTACGAACAGTTGGGAGATTTGGAATCAACCGCAGGAAACGACACCGAGGCGGCCAAGAATTATCGCAGCGCATTGAAACTCGATCCAAGATGATCAGCTCGCACCTCGGACTTGCGAAAATCGAAGAGCACGAGCATCACTACGCAGCAGCCCTTTCGGAACTGGACCACATCATCCAGCTCGACAGCGGAAACGCTAGCGCCCGTTATCTGCGCGGACAGGTCTTGGTGCGCATGGGCCGCGATAAAGAAGGCCGCGAAGAGCTAGCGTCAGCGACCAAAATGCTGAATCAACAACGCGAAGCACGGCACAAGGAACTGGAGGGGGAGACAGTGCCCAGCCCGGAACTGGCGCGAGAGCCAGAGTAGAGCGAGACGGGTGCGCTGCGTCTCTACGCAGCTAGGTTTTGGATCGCGTTGTCCACTTTTCCAAAGGGGCATTCATCATTGACTAAGAAACAACTGAGGGTGCGCCCCTTCTCGCGCTTTTTGAGAAGGGGTCACCAGCGTCTAACTTAGAGCGTGCACTCCCCACAGCCCTCACACCCCCCGCACGCACTCCATAATCTCCTCCTCGCTAAGCGTGTGGTCGCTAGCCTTGGCAAACTTGAAAATGCGTTCAACCACCTCATCGTCCGCCGGAAGCCCGCGCCGCTCCAGCCAGAAAAGCACATTCGACTTCCCGCTCATCGGACCAATATCGATAATCTGTTCCAGTCCGAAGTAGTGTGAAGGCACTCCGGAGTAAACGGCGTTCGCGAGTTCAATATCTTTCTTCTTGTAGGCCTTGATCACCGCGGCGGCGTGGACTCCGGTTGCCGTGCGAAATGCATCCTCGCCGACCACGGGATAGTTCGCCGGAATCGGAACGCCCGTAGCGACCGAGACCGCCTCGCAATATTGCTTGAGCTTGGTCAAGTCCTGCCGGTCCCACGGAGCGATGCCCATGAGCTTCAGATTGACCAGCATCTGGTCCATCTGCGTGTTGCCGACGCGCTCTCCAATTCCGAGCGCGGTCGCGTGCACGCAACCGGCACCCGCCACCAAAGCGGCCATGGCATTGGCAATGGCCAGTCCGCGATCGGAGTGCCCATGCCAGTCGAGGCGAATCTTTTCGCCGGAAGGCTTCACCACTTCTTCGATCACAAATTAAACGAGCGCCGCGCGCCCGCGGCGTGGCGTGTCCGGCGGTGTCGCAGAGCACCAGAGCGTGCGCGCTCCACAGTTGATCGCCGCCGAATTCAATTGCTTCACCGTCTTCGGATCGCAGCGGGTTGTGTCTTCGGTGACATACATGACTTCGAGCCCGAGCGAAACCGCATATTTGACGGCCTTTTCGGTAGTCTGAAGAAGGAAGTCGCCATCCCAGCCTTCGGCATAACGGCGAATCGGACTCGATCCGATAAATGCCGCGACCTCGATCGGCAAGCCGGTCTTCTGCACGATCTCGGCGATGGGACGAATGTCGCTTTCGTGCGTACGGGCGGCGCAATACGGCCGTGATCTTCATCTTGCGCGCCGACGATCTCTCGCGCCAGCGCCGTAACGTGCTCCACCGCCCGCGCGCCGGCTCCCGGCAGGCCGAGGTCGAGTGTGTTGATGCCGAGCGCCTCCATCAAGTGGAGGATTTCGATCTTCTGTTCAATCGAGGGATCGCGCACCGATGGCGACTGCAAGCCGTCGCGCAGCGTTTCATCGGTCAGACGCACCGGCCCTGCCGGATGCAGTTCGGTTTTATTCTGGTGATTCCAGTCGTAGATGAGTTCTGAGGTATTCACAGGTTAGGCTGCGCCTCATTTTACTCAGCCCCGGCCCCAAGACCAAGGAGGCATACAAGGACACAGAGTCTCGCGTTTCAGCAGCCTCGACATCGATCACCCCCTCAGTGCACAATCACAGGCGACTGGCTGTGGCCAGCGCCAGCGAACAAAGCGACTGTTGAGTTAGGGGGACAGATGAGTGCCAAGAATAAAGATAAAGATCTAAGACTGGGTATGGGACGCGATATCACCCGTCGCGATTTCATGAATGGAGTCAGCATCGCCGTTGGCGCGTCCCTCGTTCCCGCGCACTCCAACTGGCTGCAAGCTTTCGACGCGGCACCGTCGTCCTTCGCTCCCGAAAAAGATCCCGGCTACAACCCGCCCGCCAAGACCGGCATGCGCGGCACTCACGACGGCGCCTGGGAAGTGGCGCACTCCTTGCGCGACGGCAACAACGAACAATGGGTCGAGTCCGTGGACGATGGCGAGTCCTATGACCTCATCATCGTCGGCGCCGGTATCAGCGGACTGGCGGCGGCATATTTTTACCGCAAATTTGCGGGAGAGAAATCCAGGATTCTGATCCTCGATAACCACGATGATTTCGGCGGCCACGCCAAAAGGAATGAATTTCAGGCGGGAAAGCGATTGCTGATCGGATACGGTGGAACTCAGTCCATCGAAGCTCCCGGAAATTACGACCAGGTCGCTATCGGACTCTTGAAAGAATTAGGCATCGACACACAACGCTTCTACAAATATTACGACCAGAAATTGTTCAGCTCGATGCACCTTCAGGAAGCCGTCTTCTTCGATAAAGAAACATTCGGCGCCGACCGTCTGGTGCCCCAGAAGGGCCTGCACTACTTCGGCGTAGATTTCACTTTGGATAATATTTCACAGCTTCCAATCGCGGAAGCCGCCCGTAAGGATCTGGTCCGTCTCCAGAAAACGAAAATCGATTACCTGCCCGGCCTTACGCCCGAGCAGAAAAAAAGGAAACTGATCAAGACCAGCTACAAAGATTTCCTTCTGCAATACGTCAAGGTCCATCCCGACGTCGTCAAAATATTCCAAAGCTCCACTCATGATTTGTTCGCCGTCGGAATCGACGCCATTTCTGCCAATGAGTGCGCCGACGAGGGGTTCCCCGGCTTCGACGGAATGAATCTTCCCAAGAGTCACGAGCCCAATGCGGAAAAAGACGAGCCCTACATTTTCCATTTTCCAGATGGCAACGCTTCCATCGCCAGGATGCTGGTGCGCTCCCTCGTCCCCGGCGTTCTTCCCGGTCACACCATGGAAGACATCGTTACGGCTCATGCGGACTACGCTCGCCTCGACGATGCTTCTTCTCCCATACGAATCCGTCTGAATAGCACCGCGGTGAAGGTCAAGCACACTGGAGATCCGTCAACTGCGAAAGAAGTCGAGGTAACCTACGTGCGCGGCGGCAAGGGTCGTCGAGTCCGCGCCGCGAACTGCATTCTCGCCTGCTACAACATGATCATTCCCTATCTGTGCCCGGAAATGTCAGACACGCAGAAAGAAGCGCTTGCCTACGGCGTGAAAATGCCGCTCGTCTATACGAACGTGCAAATCAGCAACTGGAAGGCATTTCAGAAACTTGGTCTTAGCGCCGTCTACGCTCCGGGATCGTACTTTACCAACATCACTCTGGACTTCCCCGTCTCCATCGGCGACTACCACTACCCCAGTTCGCCAGATGAATCCTGTCTGCTTCACCTGCTTCGCACTCCGTGCAGGCCTGGATTAAATTGCAAAGACCAATACCGCGCCGGACGAGGAGAACTCGTCGGCACGAAATTCGAAACCTTCGAGCGGCACGTGCGCGATCAATTGAATCGCACGCTCTCAGCAGGAGGGTTCGACTCCGCTCGCGACATTAAGGCAATTACGGTCAATCGCTGGCCGCATGGCTATGCCTACGAATACAACGAACTGTTCGAGCCTCTGGACCGGCCGGCATCCGAGCGTCCCTGTGTGATCGGCCGCCAGCCTTTCGGAAGAATCAAGATCGCAAACTCCGACGCCGACGGTCACGCCTACACCAACACCGCCATCGATCAGGGATACCGCGCTGTGCGGGAGATTGTTGGCACGTAAGCAGGCCGATCTTGAAAGCACGCGACCTTACAGCTTGCTGAAAAGTGTCCCGTAGAGACGGGGCTTGCCCCGTCTCGGATCGCCCGCGAAACATGGTGGAGCACGAATGGAAGGGGCGACTTTCACAGGCTGCGTAAAACCCGCTGTCGCGCTTGATTTTGGGTGGCGCAGCGGTTCACCGCTGCGATCACTGCATCGTTTTGAATACGGCTTTAAGCCGCTGAGGGAATGCGTCCTTCAACCCGAGCCACAACCCACTAATCGAATTCCTGACCCGGAGAGACCTGATCCGCCCCAACCCTTCCCACCGCGATTTCGGCTACAAAGTAGTTTTCACTTTTCATCGGAGTTCCGGCCATCCGTCTCAGCATCGCAATCTGGCCGACATGCGTCAGCGCATCGGCAATCGGACCTTGAAATAATTTTTCCTCCGAAACTTGCAGCGGCTTGTCCGATGCCAGATAGTCGTCGAACTTTTTCACAGCGATGAAAAAACGTTCGCACTCTTTTTCCCAGGAGAGCGGAAGCGAATCGAACCACTCCTGCCGTCCTTCTGACATGGCCAGTCCCCAGCTCATCAAGTCGCCAATGTGCGCCAAAATTTTTGCCGGCGTGCGCGAGGTTTCAGCCGATCCGTAACCGGCAAACGTGGGAGCAGCATTGCGAATCGCCTTCCCTCCGCGATAGGCGAGGGTGGCAATGGTGTGGCGTAGAAATGTACGGGATTCAGTCATAGATTTTTACCTTCTTGTCGTTATTAAATGTCTTGTCGTCATTAACTGTCTTGCCACGATTTACCATCTTGTCATCCCGAGCGAAGCGAGGGATCTGCAGTTCCTTCCACGGCAAACTGCGGATCCCTCGCTTCGCTCGGGATGACAAACAATCTAAAGTTTTCTCCGCCACAACGCTCCCACCGAGCGCATGCCGGCGCTTAACTTCCCACGCAATGTCCTCCCGTACAACAGATCGAGAAAATTCTCCATCTCGCTCGCGAACCCACCACCATACCCGAACCACCAGATCTTCTTCATCCGCGGAACCAAATCGCTGTCGAGATATTTCACCCGCACCATTTCTTCCAACCCCCAGCGCCCATGAGTGCGCCCCAACCCGCTCGACTTCACGCCGCCATGCGGAGCTTCGCTGATACTGAAACAAGAAACGGCATCATTCACCATCACCGTGCCCGCATTGATCTGGCGAGCCAGCCGTTCGCCACGCGCACGATCGCGCGTCCACACGCTGGCAGCTAACCCGAATTCGGAATCGTTGGCCAGCCGCACGGCCTCGACGTCGCCGGAAAAAGATGCGATCGGCAGCACCGGACCGAATGTCTCTTCCTGCATCACACGCATGCTGTGATCAACATCGGCCAGGACCGTTGGCGCGTAGAAATTTGGGCCGAGATCTCGCAGCCTGGTTCCGCCGGTGAGCACACGCGCGCCCCGCTGCCTTGCATCCTCCACTTGCGATTCCACCAGACGCACTTGCCGCTCGTGAATCATGGGACCAATTTCAGTGGCTGAATCCGTCCCATTGCCGACACGCAACTTTCGCACCTTCTCGCAGCAAGCATCAACAAACGCTTGATACAGGCTCTGGTGCACGTAACAGCGCTCGACCGATAAACAAGCCTGCCCGGCGTTTACGAACGCTCCCCAGACCGCTCCGCTCGAAGCGAGGTCAACGTCAGCATCTTCGAGCACGAGCATGGGGTCCTTGCCGCCAAGCTCCAGCACCACAGGAAGCAGACGTTCACCGGCCATTTGCGCGATTCGCCGGCCTGTAGCGAGGCTTCCGGTAAAGACGAGCTTGTCGATTTCGCTTTTCACCAGCGCCGCCCCAGTATCGCCTTCACCCGGAAGCACCTGGAAAATATCGTCCGGAACTCCAGCCTGACGCAACATCTTCTGGAGTTCGAGCGCAATCAGCGGGGTCAGTTCAGACGGTTTCAAAACCACCGCGTTCCCCGCAACCAGCGCAGCCATAGCCTCGGTCGCCGGAATCGAGAATGGATAATTCCACGGCGCAATAATTCCCACCACGCCATAAGGCTCGTGCAGAATGCGCCCCGACTTGGCCTTCAGCGCGAGGTTGCCATGCGGCAGCTTTTCTTCGCGCAGAATTGCAAACGCGTTATCAATCAGGAACCGCGCCGCGTCGAGCACCACCAGCACTTCGGTCAGCAGCGCTTCGACCATGGGCTTACCGGCTTCCTGCGTGATGCGCCGTGCTGTATCAGATTTGTGCGCGAGAAGAATCTGCTGGAAACGCCGTAGCACTCGGACCCGATTGCGCACGCCCCAGGCATTCCAATCCGGCTGTGCGGCGCGTGCACGACCAACAGCAGCGCGCACTTCGGTGGGACCCGCACTGTCGAGTTCACCCAGCACTTCGCCCGTTGCCGGATTCACAGAGGCGATGCGGGAGACGGCGATCTCAACATTGGTGGCCATGTGCGAAGAAGTGTACGCGGGACGGAACGCACGCGCTACCGTACTCTTTTCGTCCTCTTTTTTGATTTGTCATCCCGAGCGAAGCGAGGGATCTGCATCGTCCTCTTATGAATCGTCCAGGAATCAGTACTCCACCGCAACCAGATAAAGCCCGCTGGCAGGCGCAGTCGGTCCAGCAGCCGAACGCTCTCGGGCGTAGAGGATGAGGACCAGATCTTCGCGGCTCAGAGTTCGTTTCCCGATCAGCATGAATGTTCCAACCAGGTTCCGCACCATGTGGTGAAGAAATCCGCCCCCTCGAATCGTGTAGATCAGCTCTTGCCCTTCGCGGGACCAACCGGACGAGAAGACCGTGCGAATGTTGCTCCTACCCGCCCGTTCCGGATCCACCGCCGCGAACGAAGTAAAATCGCGCTCTCCCACAACCACATCAGCCGCCGTAATCATCGCCGCGTCATCCAGCGGATAGGGATAATGCCAAACATACCTCGCCAGAAACGGAGGGCAGACATCTCCACGATGAATGCGATAGCGATAAGTCTTGGCACGCGCAGACTTCCGAGCATGAAACTCGGGCGCGGCCTCCGTCACCTCCAACACCCGGATCGACGCCGGCAAAATATCGTTCAGCGCGCGTACCCAGTTTTCAGTTGGAATGGCCGATGCGGTTGCAAAACTCACGACTTGCGCCAAAGCATGCACACCCGCATCGGTGCGTCCCGACCCCTGAGGCAGTACATTTTCCCCACTCAACCGTCCAACGGCTAAGGCCAGTTCGCCTTGCACAGTCGTCCGGCCGGGCTGCACCTGCCAGCCGGCGAACTCCGTACCGTCATACGAAAGGATCAGTTTGAGATTTCGCACGTTCTTTTTCGAGTCCAAAGCTGGTTGAAGATCATCGGTATTAGTTGCAAAGTTTACCGCCGCAGTGGCGAGGACGCCGCGGCGCGTCAGCTATACTATTTCACTTAAGCTCAATGCAAAAATTGCTTTTCCCTAAGAGTTACAACAAGAGTTGCGACCTAAAGATTGCAAGGAACTCTTTCACGCTGTTCTGCGTATTAGCTAAGGGCGAGCGGTAGCGCAGATGAGTATGCCCAATCCTCTTGAGCCTCAAATGTTTAGCGGTGATTTTAGGGAAATAATTTTGGGAAATGAATGCTGGAAACAATTATGGAGATGATACGAATGCAACGTTTTACCGTACTGACAGCGTTTCAACGGACCGCCGCCCTTGTCCTTGCCGCCAGCATGATCCCCGCCGGTTGGGCGCAAGACGCCTCTTCCGCGCCCCCAGCACCGTCGGCCCAACCGGTGCCTTCGAAATCGCAGCCCTTTGATGTGAAGGAATATTCCAAGCCTCAGCCTTACTTTCCCAACCCGCTTGCGCCTTACACGCCGCGCCACGTAGCGCCGCCGAACCTCTCCAACACGCCGCGCATCGACCAACTCATGCGCGACGGTAAACTCTACATCTCGATGAACGACGCGGTCGCGCTTGCGCTTGAGAACAACCTTGATATAGCAATCGCCCGCTACAACCTGAATATCGCCGACACCGACATATGGCGCGCGAAGTCCGGCGCTAATACTATTCTCGGCGTCAACAACGGCGTCGTGCAAAATACGCCTGGCGGTGGCGTCGGCGGCCTCGGCACGCAAGTGGGATCAGGTCAGGGCGGGACCTCCGTCGGTGCCGGCGGCGCCGGTACCGGGTCAAGTGGCCTGGTGCAGTCGACTCTGGGTAGCGGATCATTCATTACCAGTTTTGACCCGGTTCTCACCGGCACATTCCAGGTCGACCACAATAGCATTCTGCCGACTAGCACTTTCAGTCCTTCCTCTTCGATAAACACGACCACCGGAAATTTCGCTTACAACCAGGGATTTCAGTGGGGCACGAATCTATCGGTGGGCTTCAACAATACCCGCCAGGCAATTTCGGATGCACCTTTCAACCCCTTGAGTCCGCAACTCAACTCCAGTTTCAATTTCCGGCTTACGCAACATCTGTTACAGGGTTTTGGATTCGCTGCCAACGATCGCTTCATTCGGATTGCAAAGAACAATCGTGAAATCTCCGATGTTGCCTTCCGCCTGCAAATCATCACCACCGTCGACCAGATCGAAAACATGTACTGGGATCTGGTATATGCCTATGAGAACGTCAGGGTTCAGAAGGAACAACTGGCTTTCGCACAGAGAACTTTCTCGGACACTCAAAAACAGGTACAAATTGGCACCCTTGCACCGATTGAAGTGGTGCGAGCGCAAAGTACAGTCGCCAGCGATCAGCAAACCCTGACCGTGGCACTAACCAATCTTCAGTTGCAGCAACTCCTGATGAAGAATGCCCTCAGCCGCTCGCTAGTCGATCCGGCGCTGGCAGACGCCGAAGTAATTCCTACCTCCACCATGGATTTGTCGGCGCAGGCAGCGGTTGTACCTACCCAGGATTTGGTAAATGATGCGCTCAGTCATCGTCCCGAGTTGATGGAACAACGCATCAACCTCTCTAACACCGAAATTAGCAACAAAGCAATCCGCAGCGCGTTAAGACCGACCGTAGACCTCTTTGCGTATTACGGCGGCGCGGGTCTCGGAGGTTCGCAAAACCCGACGAACCTCTGCGCCAATCAGCCCCTCTCCGAGCAAGCCGAGGGATTTTGCGCCGGGCCGAATGCCGCATTCCCGGGCAACCCCCCCCCTACCCTGATCCCCATTGCCCCTACGACAAGCTACGGAGGCACCCTAAACCAATTGGTCAATTCCACCGCGCCCGACAAGGGTGTGGGAATCAACATCAACATCCCGTTACGGAATCGAGCCGCCCAATCGGTTCAGGTCCGGAGTGAATTTGAGTATCGGCAATCTCAATTGCGGATTCAACAGATTGAGAATCAGATACGCATCGAAGTGCGCAACGCGCAATTCGGCGTCCAGCAGAATCGCGCCAGCGTCGATTCCGCCCAGGCCGCCGTGGCTTACGCGCGCCAGTCCCTTGACGCGGAGCAGAAGAAATACGCGCTCGGCGCATCCACCTCAACTCTGGTGTTGCAGAACCAGGCCGCCATGACTCAAGCGGAAGTAACGCTCGTCTCCGCCAAGGCTTTATACGAAAAGGCGGAAGTGGAACTGGACCGGTCGATCGGGCTCCTGCTCGATCACGCCGGAATTCAGATCGCCGAAGCCGAGCGGGGCCAGGTCACGCAGATGCCGAATATTCCACACGTGGCACCGCGTCCAGCCGAGCAGCAAGTACCGGCAACGGATCCTGTCCAACCACCGCAACAGTAGCGAGATTTTTTGCTGGAGCGCCGGGCGCCATCGCCCGGCGTTTCCCTTTTGCGCCCAGCCAACTCTCGCGTATTCTCTCTCCGTGAAACTCTCAGTCTTCCGCGAGGCCAGTGTAGAGACGGACGCCGTCGTCTCTCCAAACGACGCGACGCTCGGCAGGCAATCCGCGTGATCCTTTCCGTCGTCATCATCGCTCACAACGAAGAGGGCAACATCGGGCGCACTCTCGCCAGCGTGCAACCGCTGGTTGCCGACGGCAAGGGCGAGATTATCGTCGTAGACTCCGGCTCAACAGATCGCACCGTCGAGATCTCGAAATCCCATGGCGCAAGAGTGTTTATCGAAGATTGGAAGGGCTACGCCGCGCAGAAGAATTCGGCCATAGACAAGGCGGCGGGGGATTGGATTCTGAGTTTGGATGCGGATGAGGAAGTGGGCCCTGGACTCGCCGGGGAGATTTACGCAACGACGCTCGGCCATTTCAGTGATTCCACGGGCGCGGATTCGCTTGAAATCATAGAGCAGGTGATGGCGGTCGAGGAAGCCCAGGCGCGCGGCGAAACCGGTAAAAAGGTTGGATTCTTGATTCCACGAAAGAATTTCTTTCTCGGCCGCTGGATCAAGCACAGTGGCTTCTGGCCCGATCCGAAGTTACGGCTCTTCAAAAAGGGATCAGCGCACTTCGAAGATCGCGCCGTACACGAAGACGCGAAACTTATTGAAGGCGTACCCGCACGACTGAACGGCGCCATCCTGCACCATTCCTACCCCACCCTAGCCGACTACATCGACCACATGAACCGCTACTCATCTTTGGGCGCGGAAATGGCTGTCGCCAAAGGCCACCGGGGATTCAGTGCGTTCAATATCGTCGTCCGCCCAGGCGCCACGTTTATTTACAACTATTTCTTCCGCCTGGGATTTCTCGACGGCCGCGAGGGCTTGCTCCTTCACCTCTACCATGCCGTTTACGTCTCCTGGAAATACGCGAAAGCGTGGGAACTAGCGCGCGAGAAAGAATCGTCGCAGAGACGCGGCTAGGCGCGTCTTTCGTTGCCTCCACTACTCCCGCAGCGTGACGCGCATAATGTCGTACTCAACTTCCACTACCCGCTGTGGAAATTTCGATTCCACATAAGCCTTCACATCGTCCACCGAAGGAATCCCATCGCGCCCCGTCAGCCCCCGCGCATCGTCGAGCAAAATTATGTGCGGATAAGGATGGCTCAAAATCATCTCCAGTTCCGCCGAAAGCCGCTGCTCGTTCGTCCGAATTCCAACCCAGCCGTAGTAACCGGCGTCCAGCCAGAACAGCGCCGGACCTTTCAACAATGCGAGCACCTCTGGCATGACCACGCGACTGTCACCACAGAAGATTTTCACGTGCTCGTCGCGGGTGAATTTCCGTGTGGCCCTCTCCGCCAAAGCCGGGACATACTCGATAGAATAGACGCGGTCGAAACGCTTTTTCATCGCCGCAACCATCTCGCCATAGTAAGTTCCCGTCTCGACGAGCGTATTCAGCCCAAACTTCTCTCCATACTCGCGCACAACTTTCTGCTTCAACAAATGCGGAGAACGCAATGGCCTTCCGCGCAATATCCAATACCAGTAGTCGGGATAGTGTCCCAGCGCCTTGTAAGCGCCATACACCGGAGTCCGCTGCAACAACCGCCGAAACGCTTTCAGAATCCCCCCATTAGAGAACACTCAGCATAGGTGTCGAGGAAAACCAGCGTCAAGCAGTCCGTACTTCCCCCGTGTTCCTCAGTGCTCCCCGTGGTAGAGATTTTGACTTTGATTTTCGACGTTCACCAACCACTCGGTCGGTCGCACCTTTTGCAGCATGTCAAGCGCTCCTCTATCATCAAAGTCAAAGCGGGGAGCTTAATGCCAGAGAAAAAGCAACAAGCCAATCTGAACAAGACGGTAGCCGAAAGCCCGATTTCCGATGTCTTTGAAGGCCGCCATCCCATCCCGTCCGAAAAGGAGTGGGCAGAAAAAACGCTAGCGCCCACCCTGGAAAAGGCTCCGGAAAGGCCGATTGGCGCTCCCACTGGCACTAATCTCGACACATGTGGACACGCCCGTTTCAGCACAATCTCGAACACCCCAATTCGCCGTCTCTACACCCAAGCCGACCTGCCCGCGGACTGGAACTACGATCAATATCTGGGCTACCCCGGCCAACCTCCTTACACGCGCGGCATTCACTCGACCGGCTACCGAGGCAAGCTCTGGACGATGCGCATGTTTTCCGGCTTCGCCTCGCCGGAAGAAACCAATCAGCGCTACAAATATCTTCTCGAACACGGCGGCGGCGGCCTTTCCGTCGCCTTCGATCTGCCTACGCTGATGGGATACGACTCCGATCACCCCGCCAGCGAAGGCGAAGTCGGTAAGTGCGGCGTGGCCATCGATTCTCTCGAAGACATGGAGATTCTTTTCGACGGCATCCCGCTCGAAAAAATCACCACGTCCATGACCATCAATTCCCCGGCAAGCGTGCTGTGGGCGATGTATCTGGTGGTTGCGGAAAAACAAGGCGCCGACTGGAAGAAAATCTCCGGCACCCTTCAGAACGACATCCTCAAGGAATACATCGCGCAGAAGGAATATATCTATCCGCCCGCGCCTTCGATGCGCCTGGTTATCGACACCTTCGAATTCGGATCGAAATTCACCCCGCGTTTCAACACCATCTCCATCAGCGGCTATCACATTCGCGAAGCTGGATCGACCGCATTACAGGAACTCGCATTCACCATCTACGACGGTGTCGAATATGTCGAATGGGCAAGACGCCGCGGTCTCGACATTGACGATTTCGGACCGCGCCTCAGTTTTTTCTTCAACGCTCACAACGATTTTTTCGAGGAGATCGCCAAATACCGCGCAGCCCGGAAGATCTGGTATCGCCTGATGAAAGACCGTTTCGGCGCGAAAAACGACCGCACGCGGCTCATGCGCTTTCATACCCAAACCGCGGGAGTTTCATTGCCCGCGCAGCAACCGATGAACAATATCGCGCGCGTCGCCCTGCAAGCGCTGGCGGCTGTTCTCGGCGGCACGCAGTCGTTGCACACCGACGCCTACGACGAAGCGCTCGCATTGCCAACCGCCGAAGCCGCACGCATCGCGCTTCGCACTCAGCAGATCATCGCCTTCGAGTCGGGAGTAGCTCAAACCGTCGATCCGCTCGGCGGCAGCTATTTCGTCGAGAAGCAGACTCTCGACATGGAAAACGGCGCATTCGATTATTTCGAGAAACTCGATCAGATGGGTGGCATGGTCAAGGCCATCGAGCGCGGATATCCCCAAAAAGAAATTGCCGAAGCCAGTTACCAATATCAGCGCGCGGTGGAAGCCAATGAGAAGATCACGGTGGGGGTCAATGATTTCGTCATCGAGGAAGAATCGCCGAATATTTTATATATCGGAGAATCTGTAGCTCGCGCTCAGGAAACGAAGCTCAAAGCTCTGCGCGTCCGCCGTTCAAACGCAGAAGTCCAGCGCTGTCTCGAGGCCCTGAAACAAGTTGCTGGCAAGACCCCAACAGCGGGCGTCAACGGCAATATTTCCGATGTCAACACCATGCCCTTCATAATCGACGCGGTTCGCGCCTACGCCACCGTGGGCGAAATCTGCGAGGCATTGCGGGAAGTTTACGGAACTTATACGGAAGTCAGTATCACGTAGTTTTCTTGAAGTTCCAACTTGAGGTTGCAATTTGCAACCTCAAGTTGGCGACTGCCAAGCTCCTTTTTCGGTGCGCCCATGAATCTTCCAATTTGTCACAATCAGAGTGTTCATGCGTCACAGCGCGATGTAGCTGCGACTATTACGATAGCGAAATGAAAATCATTTCGCCAAAATCTGGACGCAAGCGAGTGCACTTAGCAACTTCTCAGCCGGCGGTCGTGGTCCCCATCGAATCCCGGATCATGATTCTGCGGCATCAAAAAATTATTCTTGATACTGCGCTGGCAGAGATCTACGGAGTCTCGGTAAAGCGCCTCAATCAACAAGTGAATCGAAACCGGGAGCGGTTTCCAACCGACTTCATGTTCCAGATCAAACCGCGAGAGTTCGCCAACTTGAGGTTGCAATTTGCAACCTCAAGAAAGGAACATGGCGGCCGGCGTACTCTTCCCTATGCATTTACCGAACATGGCGCCATCATGGCAGCGACCGTGCTCAACTCTAAAAGAGCAGTAGAAATCAGCGTTTTCGTAGTGCGCGCTTTTGTACGCTTGCGCGAAGGGCTCGCGGCGAACAAAGAATTAGGCGAAAGAATTCAAGAACTGGAAAAACACTTAGACACCCACGACGGTGCCATACAGGAGATCATTACCGTCATCAAACAGTTAATGAGCTCGCCGCCGAAACGCCGAAGCAAGATCGGATTCGCACTTCCCCCGTCCCGAACGGGTTAGTAGGCGAATTCAAGTCTCACCGCCCACACGATCGGATGCATTGGAATTGTTTTCCTGCGTCCGCCCTACTTCATTCGGTTGCGATACAAGCTGCCATCAACTTGCTGAACCATAGCATCGACATCGAGCTGAACTTTTAAAAAAGCGGCTATTTCTTCCGCAACTATTTTCGGTTCGCGTAGCACTCGATGATAGTTCACACGATAAACCTCGGTGTTCACCCTGCTCGCAAGCCATTTGTTCACTTCGATCAAATGGCGTTGAAAAGCCTCTTCGATCGCAGACGTGTCGGTAATTGAATCCGCGTTGCCGCGCCGTCGCAGCATTTCGTCCTGCGACTTGAGCACTTCAGGCAATGGGCGCTGCATGAAGACAACGCGATACTGGGGACCTGGAGGAAGCGACAAAATCAATTGCGAAATGACCTTCACAACCCTGCCTTCCGCCTCCGCAATCAAACTGGGATCTTTCGGCAACTGCTTGATGCGCTCCCACTCGAGATAGCCCTTGGGATTGTCGGTGTCGGGTTTACGCTCGCCGTCGGATAGAGCCGGCATGCCGCCTGCGACGAGCATCTGCATCATTAACGAAGTTCCCGATCGCGGCAGCCCCGAAACAATCGTGATCATTAGTCCCTTTCAACCGCCAAAAAACGGATAATCAATGGTATTAGTCCTTTGACATCTCGTGGTTACACAGCTATTGTTACATCTGTTACATCGTGGAGGCGGCTCAATGCGGCGGGCGACTTGGACGTTCGTTCTGGTCCTGATGACTGCCGTAGTATGCGTGTCCGCGGTTCCTCAGACCGACCTCCCCGAGACTCCGTACAACGAAGTGGATACGCCAGTAAATCAAGCCCCTCCAGTAGTCCCAGGAATCAGGCTGACCCGGCCTGACGTTGCTGCCATCATTCTAACCAGGCAAGTAACGGAAACGTGGCGTGGCGTCAACGGCAATATGTCCGAGCGTAAGGCTGCCTGCCCATCCATTCGGTATGTACACCATCCCCAAGATCTCCTCTGCACCCTTCTGATCTGAAATTCACTTTAGCTGACAACTTCGCCTTCGGCCAAGGTCTTTGATTCCTGTTTTTTCGTTTTGTGGCTTGACGCCTTGCTGGGCCTCATCCCCGACACAGCGCCAGGTTGCCAGGAAGAATCGGTTCGCTGCGTGGATATCTTTCCACTCTCCAGGTCGACCGCCAGGCGAAACCTCCAACTTACAGACCCAACCGCCGCCGCATTTGCACCTGCGGTGTGCAGAAAGGCAGAGAGTCCCACATGGACAAATTACATAACTGGTCTCCCGATGTATCCGCGCGAAAGGCGCGGCAGCTCACCGAGTTTGACTACCGCTTTCCCAATCCCAACATCCAAATTGCGGACAAGCGAGTAGCCAGGCTGCTGCTCGTCTTGCAGGAGCTCGATGAATCCGTCGCGGGATTGGAAGAATTGCCGAAATCAGACCTCAGCGAACTGATCTCAAGCGCGATCCTGGCTTGTGGATTTGTAGATCCGGTCGAAGCCCGCTACGCGATTGCCGCGGTCTTAGAGGCGATCGAAGCACCCGATTCGATGCCGGAATGCTCCTGATTTCGCACCACTTTTGAAAGCTCGCCCGGCGCCGCATCTCTACCCCACTGGCGGTGCCGAGCGCGGTGAGGTGTCCGATTGCTTTCGGTTACGTACTTCTTGAGGGGGACGTCAGCCGAGTCAGTCGGACACCCTTGCCGTATTTGGGTTCTCGAACCTGTTTGTTCTTAATCTTAGTCCCCGCCAGTGTCCATTCGGACCCGCACTCCGAACGGGCAACCCATGGCAGCGCCTGTCCAACGGTTTACCCCGACCCAAAAACCTTTCCACTTCTCGCCCGTCAATCAAGTAAGCTGGTAAGTGCATGTTCACTGGTCTACAACCCGCCAGTTCGGGATTTCGCCGTAATCGTGCGGTAAGCGCTTCGGTTGCTATCCACTTGGCATTGTTGACCTGGATCGTGTTCCATAATCCCCGAGTCATTGATCTAAGCCCGGCGTGGCTAGCTTTCGGGGACAGCGCTCACACCTACAAGCTGATCTACTTTCCTCCTGCGAAAAGCAATGCACCGCTGCCAGACGTTGCGAAATTGATATTCCCAAGACATGCGGCACAGCCGCGCCCGTTACCCAAGCCCGTGGCGCCAAAGCCCATACCTGATCCTGAACCGCTCATGGCGGATGCCGAAGCTGGCGACCACAACTCCCACGCCGGATCACCTCTGGGCACCATGATCGATGGACCCATTACCGGCCATGAGGTTCACGTCGCCTATCCCACCGTGTATCCCAACCCTCCCGTAGATCGCGCCGCCCTTCCTCGCGACTTGGTGGGCGATGTCGTTATCGAAGTGACGATCGATTCACAAGGCAACGTAGTCGAAACCAAAATTGTGCAAGCTATAGGCCATGGAATCGACGAAAAGATCGAAGCCACTCTCCGCCGCTGGCACTATCAGCCCGCCACCCTCGACGGCACTCCGGTCGCCTCCAGGCACGACGTGCATTTCCACTTTCCGTCGTAAAAAGAGGATTATCCCCCGAAATAGGATTGTCATCCTGACCCTGAGCGCAGTCGAAGGGGAAGGACCTGCTTCTGCGCCAGCGCCCATCACACGCCAAACTCCCATCCCAGAGCTAAATTCGCCATCTGTTCGCCCTAACGTGTTACACTTTCAGCCGTCCAACAAGGACAACTCCCCATGCGCAAAGCCGTCACCCACCTGAAAGAGTCCGACGCCGTGCTAGCTGCTCTCATCGAGCAAGTAGGCCCATGCCGCATGACCTTTAACGAGCCCACGTTTCACAACCTGGCCGAATCCATCCTCTACCAACAATTGAACGGAAAAGCAGCCGCCACCATCTTCGACCGATTCACAGCCGCCGCTGGCGATCCGCTCACGCCGCAAGGCATCCTCAAACTCTCCGACACCCAAATGCGCGCCGTCGGACTCTCCCGTCAGAAGACCGCGTATCTGCGCGATCTGTCCGAAAAGACCGCAGCCGGCCTGCTGGAATTTGAGCGCATGTCTGCCATGTCGGAAGAGGACGTAATCGCGCACCTCACCCAGGTCAAAGGCATCGGCGTCTGGACCGCTCACATGTTCCTGATGTTCACCCTGCGGCGTCCAGATATCATGCCCACGGGAGACTACGGCATCCAGGCCGCCATCAAAAAACATTACAAGAAACGCAAGTGGCCCAAGCCCGCCATAATGCTAAAGATCGCAAAGCCGTGGATTCCCTACCGCTCCATTGCCTGCTGGTATCTCTGGCGGAGTCTGGATATCAAGACAATAGAAAAATAATCTCATGGAGATTCACCTGGCAGCAGGCCCGCCTTTGCGCAGGGGGTGCGCCACTTCTCACGCTTTTTGAGAAGTGGCCTGCCCGATCGCCAGCACTGTGGGATTTTGCCTTTTGCGCCCGTCAATTCGCTGAATCAGAAACTCAGCACCTGCTTTGTCTTCGCCTGCCCAGCAGCTATTCGACTGTAGGCGTCGACCGCTTTGTCGAATGGAACGATCTCAATCGCGGGCGCTTTCAGGGCCCCGGTTTCAAATCCGACTCGGAGTTCATTGGCAATCTCCCCTGCTTGTTGCGGCGTCAGTCCATAACTGTCCACTCCAAGCAGCCGGCTGAAATTATGATAGAAGTCGGTGAGGTTGAAGCTGACGCGCGGCTCGCGCGCGCTTGAGATCGCCACTTGCCGCCCTCCCAACCTGAGCGATCGCAACGCCGGCTCGAACATTGGTCCACCGACGGTATCAAAAACAGCATCGACTCCTTGTCCCGCCGTCAGTTCGAGCACCCTTTCACGAAGATCTTCGGTCTTGGTATTGACGACCGATTCGGTACCTGGAATCGGATCGGATGCAGTGTCCGCGCCAATCACCCGCGCCCCCTTCCAATTCGCAATCTGAGTGGCTGCCTGTCCCACTGCACCAGCGGCGCCAACCACTAAAAGAGTCTCGCCGGGTTGGATTTGAGCTGCACTCACAACGGATGCCCACGCTGTAATGTAGGGAACCCCGATTGCCGCCGCTTGCGCCATACTCAACGACTTCGGTTTGAGCGATAGCGTCTCCCCCGGAACCACGACATATTCCGCGTGCGAGCCATCCCGGACGATACCGAGCGTCGGAGAGCTGCCCCAGACCTCCTCGCCCTCATGCTTCCCCTTTACAACCGTGCCCGCAAAGTCCCGCCCAGGGGTGCGCGGCAGAGTTGTTTGCTTGAAGCGTCCCGCGACGTTCCCGATGTCGCTCGGATTGATCGCCGCCGCCTTCACCTGAACAAGTGCTTCTCCCTCGCCCGGCTCCGGAATCGCAACGTCTTCGATGCGCAACACCGAAGGCGGTCCGAACTCCCCAAAACGCAACGCTCTCATCAGAGTGGTATTCATAGTTCTTTAATCGTAAAACAGAATAAGCGGGACGGATCGCGCGTGCGGTCGAAATCGTAAGAACTCACGAGGGTGCCCCGTCCGAGCTCCGCTTGGGCGGGCCCGCTATGCAGCCGAGTGCTTCCGCACAATCGGAAAGATACCTGCCTGCTCCCTCCACCGCGCCGTCCACTGCGACTCGATTTCCACTCGGCCGACCTCACCATCTGCATAATGACGGAAGCTGCTCCACGCCCAATCTTCAGGACGCGCAACCAACCCGCGTGTCACCGGATTCCGGTAAATATAGCGCAGCTTCTCCTCGAACTTGCGCTCGCTCCACACATTGAAATCGTAGTATCGAGCCTGCCAGAACGGATCGGCTGCTCGTAGTGCTAATGTCCGAGCGACGGACTGCTTCAACGACTGCATGAACCGCGACAGCGAGCCTTGCTCTGGTTCATTTATCAACAAATGGATGTGCTCGGGCATCACGACATAGCCATAGACACAAAGTCCGCGGCGTCGTCGTGCCTGTTCGAGAGAAGTCTCGAACGTAGTCCGAGACGGAGCGTTCGTGAAGTTTGGTCGTCTCTGGTAGCAGCTGAAGGTGAGGAAGTGTAGCTGGCCGGTTTCCTGGAAACGCCGTAATCCCCAAGGCATGGTGACAACATACCCCGGCGCCGCTTCTCAGTCTGTGATGGCTGACCTCTTCGTTCGTGATGAAACGGGCCCGCCCAAGCAGAGCTTGGACGGGGCACCCTGAGTGTGGGGGTAGGCCGTGCCACCCGCCCAGTCCCCACAATTACACCCGTTGTCATCCTGAACGGAGCCGAGCCATAAGCAAAGCGCATGGCTCAGCACAGTGAAGGACCTCTACCCCAATACCGCCGCTCCCATGCTAAAAACATCCCGTAGAGACGGGGCTTGCCCCGTCTCACCCACCCGCGAACCATGCTCGAGCACGAAATGGAAAGGGCACGACTTCAGTCGTGCCGCTAACGCTCCCAAAGATTTTGCGCTTTAGCGCCCGCAGTCAGCGCGGGGAAATCGCCCTGACGGGGCCAGTCTGCTGGCCCACGCTTTTGATCTCGTCAAAACAAGCAACACAAAAGGGTGCCCCATCCTTCGCGCCCTCTGCGAAGAGCCTGCCCTGAGCGAAGTCGAAGGGGTGGGATTCCACGGACGCCGCGAGTCTAGCCTTTAGGCCTGAATAGGTAATCCCGGATGACCGATGGCAGCGTTCACATCAGCTATTACTTCGTTGAACTGTTTGGAAGTCGTCAGACTGAACCGCTCTATCTCGATTTTTCTTATCATCTCGAATCTCTTTGTAGTTGTTGATGTAGAAATTCGCTTGTCCGCCCGTTGGCAAGGTGAGCCGCCGCGGCATTGTAGTGTGCTCCGTTATGCCGGGAGAAGGCATGATTCTGACCCGGATAGCTGTAGACAGTCGCGTTCGGTTTCTTAGCAAGTGCCGCTCTGATCTCCGATTGGGCAGTCTTGGAAATGAACTCATCCTCTTCAGCAAGGTGCATTAGCAGGGGAGCATGAAGCCCATCGACCTCTCCCAGATATTTCTCCGTATCGGCGCCGTGATACCAGACCGCGGCGTCGATGCCATCGTTGCGCACGGCTGTCATGAAGACCATCAGCGCGCCCAGGCAATACCCGAGCAAGCCGACCTTACCGCTGCGTTCCGGGAGCCTGCGTGCTGCGGTGATGGTGTCCTTTATGTCCCTTACTCCCGCATCTCTGTCATAAGCCGATAAAGGCGAAGGCCGTGTTCCCAGTCGGCTTGGGTGGTGACGTTCAGATCTACGCCTGGCTCCTGCCGCCAGTACAGATCTGGAGCAAGCGCGAGGTAACCTTGTTCCGCCAATTCATCGCAGTGCTTGCGAATGTCGGCGTTCACGCCGAACAGTTCCTGCAGAACGATAACGGCGGGAGCCGGCAAAGTCTTTGGCCGCGCGATATAGGAGGCAAACGTGCCGTCATCTCCTTCTATGGTGATGTGATCTTTCATCGTGTACTCCTCGGACGACCACGTTTCCTTCATCCGCGCCTCCGCCGATGTCAGTGAGGATCGGCGTAGGCGTACTCTTTAGGTTAAGGAACTAGTGATTGGCTGCTGCGGATGTCGCAGCCTCTTCGATGAGCTTGGCTGCTTCCTTCGGGTGAGACATGTAGGCCACGTGGCTCGCATTCACTTCGACCGTCTTAGCATTGGCGCGCTTCGCCATCATGCGCTCCTGTATCGGATTGATCGACCGGTCTGAGCTGGCCACCATGTAAAAGGTCGGCTTATTCTTCCAGGCTGGATTCGTGACCTTGTGGGTGAATGCATCGGTGGATATCGGCACCTGCGCTATAGCCATGAAGTGAGCCTGGGCCGGGGGAATATCGGCTGCGAAGTCGGCTGCGAAATGCTCTTGTTCGATCCACCAATTCCCATTGCTATCCGGCTTGAATGCCTTGGAGGCTTGCGGCACGGCCGTCTCGATTGACGCACAGCTCTCACCTTCATCGAGCGCAAATGCGGCGATGTATACCAGCGCCGCAACGTTTGGATCGTTGCCGGCCTCGGTGATGATGGAGCCACCGTAACTGTGGCCGACAAGGACGACCGGCCCGCCCATAGCGTCGATTGCCGCCTTCGTGTACTTTACGTCGTCGGCGTACGAGGTCTCTGGAGGTTGCGCAACCGATACCGTGTAGCCTTCCTTCTCAAGGATCTTTGCAACGGCGTCCCAGCCGGAGCCATCGGCGAATGCGCCATGAACCAGAACCACATTTTTGATGCCACTCGATGCAGGACCCGCCGCGGCGGCATTTAGAGCCGCACTCATCAGCACAGCAGCGACACTTACAACCCAGTAAGCCTTCTTCATGATCATTTTCCTCTCTGGTTTGAGCTTCGGTGAATCGTGCGTTAAGCCTCACACTTGCGATGGACGATATCCGGAAACGAGCAGGACACTCTTGAAAAAATGAACCACTTTTGTGGATTCCTGCTTCAAATGTGGGCTTGAGCGTGCGGTCTATTCCTGTGGTTGGAGGGATTTACCTTTGGATGTTTCGACAAAAACCCTCCGGCTTGAGTTTTCACGCCGCCATTTTGCCGGAGTCGCGCCAACGATGTTTGCAAACGTCCGCGTAAGGGCAGCTTGATCAGAAAATCCAGCCTGTGCGGCGATTTCCACCAATGAGTTATTGGTTTCCGACAAAAGGCCCTTCGCGATCTCAACCCGCTGCAAAATCAAGTAACGATGAGCGGAGGTCCCAAACGATCTCCTGAACGATCGCGCAAAATGGCTGACGGAAAGTCTACATTCCTCGGCAAGTGTTTCCAATTTCACCTCGCCGTCCAAGTGCTCCTTGAACAATTCCACAACGCGGCGTCTTTGCCACGGAGCCAGACCGCCTTTGAACTGAGAAATAGCTTCAGGAGTCTGACCATACTGCCCGACAAGGTGCGAACAAATCGTCATGGTGAGAGAATCCATGAATAACTGAGAGAACGTCTCCGGCCTATTCAGGCACGGCAGAATCAGTTGCGTGAGGTGATAGACGGCGGGGTCGGGAGTTCCATAAATGCAGTGGAGACGCTTAACTCTGGGCATTCTGGCATCGTCGGTGAGGGAATCCAAAGTCGCCCGCGGAACGTGGTAGTGGATCCAGTCGATTGGGCCCGGATTTCGAATACTCGAATTTGATTCCAGGTCGCACATCGCAACCCCGCCCACTGGCCATGCCCCGGTCTTTGTGTACTTGCCATCGGTCCACAGTTCCCATTCCCCGGAATTCGCATGATTGAGATGAACCGAAACAACATAGGCCTTTTCGGAGGGGATGGACGCGGTTCGCTCCGGTATGCCACTCCGTGCAATCAGCCGGGTAATGGCCATTTGCGGCCGGACGATGGAAACCGCAGAATCGATGGCAACATGGGGCGGTTGGTTCATGGTGAAATACTTTGCCATCTGCGCGCCGTGCGCGTTTGCGTTGGCATCAGGAGAGGAGGCGGAACTCCGATTCTGTTCGCTGGTGTGAGTTTTGTTCACGGCGATCTCCCACTAAAGACGACCAGTCACCTTATTAAGGATCGACGAATACCACCTTTTTCTTCTCATTTTCCAAGAGCCCAGATGAAGAGCCAGATAAAGAGGTCGGGAGCTTGGGCAGGAATCGGACGAGACGTTCCCCAATCCCCACAAGAACCCCGAGGTGATGTCTTCCGCCGGGTGCCCCGTCCCTGTGTCTGCGTTCTTTGCAGACACGGGGCGGGGATTTTGACTTACCGTATATCCAAACGTCACAATCAGCCCGTGCGCAACATCACAGACACACCCTCTTGCTCTATGGAACCATATCCTCTTACCGGCACAACGCCGCGACACCCAGTACTCTTTGATAAACCGAGATGTTCAGCAGTAAGAAGCGAGTATCGTGCGGAGTGAAGGAATCCCCCTCAAAACCGCCCCAAAACGGGAATTTAAGCCGAAAACCAACCCTAAGTCCATATTCCGGTAGGATTTACACGCAACTCACTAGAAATAAATGACCTACACGAAAAGTGGGGGGGGGGGGGGGGGGGGGGGACATATTACTCCTGCCAATAGCATAACGGTAAACATCCAAAAAGTTGGCGTCGCGCCGATAGCAAAAATAAAAAACCCTCTCCACACCCCGAGAGGGTTTGCGAACTGGTTGGGAGAAATTTATGCTGCCGCTCGCACTACATTGCCTGCCTGAAAGCCTTTCGGGCCTTTGAGCAGATCGAACTCGACGGTCTCGCCTTCGTTCAACGAGCGGTAGCCGTTCTCCTGGATGGCCGAGAAATGCACGAATACATCCTCGCCGGTGGAGCGCTGGATAAATCCGTATCCCTTCGCCCCGTTGAACCACTTCACAGTACCCTTCTCTCTCACAAAGAAACTCCTTTCGCCTCGTCGCTAAGAATTATTCTTCCGTCGCTTCTCTGTTTGCCCCAGGTCGATGCGCCTGATCACAGGTTGCGAATCTGGCACCGGCCTCGAGCACCCCCTCAAAACAGCGCGGTAGAATTTTTTACTGGCGTCGTTGCGCACAGACGATACGGCGCCAACAGCAAACGGCTCCCCTGGTATTCCGTCGGACGGTTGCCCGCGACAAAATACTGTGGAGCCGCGAAAACGAAGGCGCAATATCGCACTGCTAACACAGAAACGTCAATCCTGCTGCTGACTCGTCAACCGGGTCCGGCTGACGAAGCACCAGATAATAGCAGGAAGATTCCAGTTGGCAAGAGCGAAGTTGCGGAGCACGAACCGATAGGCGAGATGGGAGCGAAATGGCTGAATGTGACCCATGGGTTAATGGAAACCGCCCACCAGGGGCTGAACCGCAGTGCCTCGCCAGGAAGCCGTAAGTGTTTGATAATATTTGAGAAACCAGTGTCGTCGATTATTCCTATCAAGCTTGAAGACGAGACCTCTGCCGTCCGAATTGCGCACCGCATCCAGCCGAAGGATTGGTGCGCTCAACAGCGCGCTATTTGCTCCGGACCGAAGTCCACACCTTCGCTTTCTCGGTCGCCGCCAACGCGATTCTGTCCTTTTTTCCGTTCCTGCTTTTGCTGATGACGCTGATCCGCTACGTCTTTCATTCCCGGATCATGTACGGCATGGTCGAGAATCTCTTGCGCGACTATCTGCCGACCGGACAGGAATTCGTGATCCGAAATCTGAACGCGCTGGTCGATGCCCATCATCGAGCACAAATATTTTCACTGGTCATGCTGCTGATTACTTCCACCGGAATTTTTCTGCCGCTCGAAGTTGCGCTGAACCGCGTCTGGGGATTTCGCAACAACCGCTCCTACTTCGGAAATCAGCTGATGTCGCTAGCGCTGGTCTTTGCCTGCGGATCACTCGCTTTGCTCTCCGTCGGCTTGACCGCCGAGAAACATCGGTCTCCTGAAGAATGCGCTGCACGGCTATGGCGCATGGTATGTGACGCTGGTGGATTTCGTGACCATGAAGGTCTTTTCAATCCTCGCCAGTATCGCCATCTTTTTCCTCGTCTACTGGCTGTTGCCAAACGGCAAGGTGCCGGTTCGTGTGGTCCTGCCAGCAGCCGTGATCATGGGATTACTTTCTGAAGGCGCTGAAGTACGCTTACATCTTCGCGCTGCCCCGGCTGAATTTCGCGGAAGTCTATGGACCGTTCGCCATCTCGGTCAGCCTGATGTTCTGGGCGTTTCTTTCAGGGATGCTGCTGTTGACTGGAGCTCATCTCTCGGCGCGGAAAATACTACGCGGTTAACTTGACGGTGAACATTGCGGAATGAATAAAGCAGTGTTGTCAGAATTGCCAGCGCGTCGCGGACTGCGGAAAAGTCTTCTCCACGAGACCAAAAACGCGTTTGGGATACACGCGGAAAATCGGTTCTCCCATGCTTCGCGGATCCATCTTGTATTTCTTTTTGTAGGCACTCGCGACTCGCTTTAGCGACGCGGCGTCTTTCATCTCCGTCGCCAGACCTTCAACGATCACCGCCTCTTCGGTATCGTCGTTCGCAACTGTGCAAGCGGAGTTGGCGGAAAGATTCTGTCCCTTGCGCGATTTCCGTCCGGTCGAGAAGAAGAAAGCATTGTCGACCCAAACTCCCCAAACCGGCATCACATGCGGAGTTCCACGTTGCGAGTGGATCGTAGCCAGCCAGAACGTCCGACAGCCATTCATTTTCTTCGCCACCCATGTCCAGGAAAGCAGCCCCTTTCCCTCCTTAGCGCCGACAATGCCATAGCCTGGCGCAAACGGACGATCCGCTTTCGGTTGGGATTTAGCGCGCTTCGCCATGGAAAACCTCCTGACTAACTCTTCTTCAACTCCTTCACGGCGCGATAAGCCTGATCGATAGCGCAGTCGGTGTAAGCGTATGCACCTGCGTCGGCGTTGGCGATTGCAAGCCGTCCAAAGGGTTTGCGCGCCACCTGACACGGAGTTTCTCCGCCCTCAAGCCAGAACTGTCGAAGAGCGAATTGTATTCATAGGCGTATCCATGCGGCCAGCGATTGACCGTGATCTCCATGATGTCGCGAGCGGGATCGAATCCGCCTGCGACCGAGAATCCGCAGCAGTTGTTCGCGAATATTGCGCTCGTAGGTCTCAAACGGGGTGCTATACAGCTGGATCCGCCCCAGTTTATGCTGCTCGCGCGCTGGCCGTCCTGGACTGGCAAGCCGCCTTCATCATGTGCACCACAATAGGCTCATCCGGCTTTTTGGTGCATTCGTAGCCACCGATGCTGACAGGAATATCGAGGTTCACGCTCGGTGTGATACATGCCAGGCGCGTAAATCCGGAACGCGCACCGAGCTTCTGGAAGGCGGTCCAGTTGCGAACCAGCACGTTGGTATACAGCAGCGGAACCTTCTGCGCGGAAGCCAATGCTTCCTTCTGCGCCGTCGGGCAACTCCTGCGCGATGTACGGAATCACGACATGCCAGCAAGCCAGAATGCAGTTCGTGGCACGCACGGTCTTCAGTTTCCCTTCGCTGAACGTAGCTGACTTCCACCTCTTTCGCCGATGCTGGATCGCCCTTGTGGTTCACCTTGACCACCGTGCTATTGACCCGAATGCGTACGCCGAAGAAGATGCCTCGTCTAGCTTGGAGTAATCCGCCTTCGCCAACACCACGTCAGTCAGCGGAGTTCCCTGGCATTGCCGCCGGAATCAGCTTGCGGACCAGCAATCGGGCAATCGAAGCGTTACCATCCGGAAAGTGGAAGAAGTATTTCTCCGCTTCGTCGCTGCGAATGCAGTCCCGATTCATGCCCTTGCCGGTTGAGGGGTCGAGTTTGAGCCCGTTAAACCCTGGCATACCGAGTCCCCATGCATCCTGGGCGGCGACCGCATCAATTCCCACGCCGAATAGCGGATGCGGAAAGGCCTGGAACAATTTCACGATTTCATCGCTTATTCCGACCGTTTCGGTCAGATATTTCGCATAGCTCACGCGCGCCAGACGCGCTTTCTTCTCGTCGGAACTGAGGCCGGGAAAATAATCTTTCTCTTCGGTCAGCAGACGCTCGAAATCTGCTTTGGCTTTCGCGGAAAGCGGAGCCTCTTTCAAAAACTCCTGTAAATCCGCTTGTCCAGCCGCATCACTCAGCCCGCTCTCATCTCCGCCGGTATGCACCGCGTTCGCAACCAGCTTGTCGGCGCCAAACGTTTCTTTGTCGAAAAAAATACGCGGCTTGAGTCCTAGCGAACGGTAGAGATCTTTGCTGACGTATTTGGGATAGGAAGGCACGTCTATACCGAGTTCTTCGATTAGACCCTTCGCGACTGCGCTGTAGGGCGAAGGACTTTCGATGGAATAGGTGCCCCCGAATCCTAAAATCGTACGGTTTCCGGCGTGGAATTCGTTGCGCTTGGCGTGTCCGCCAAAGTCATCGTGATTCTCGAGAATCAGGACGCGCGCTTTGTCGCCGGCAGTTTTGTGGAAGAAATGCGCCGCGGCGAGTCCACTGATGCCGCCTCCTACGACCACTAGATCGTAGGATTCGCCGGTGTCCACGGCTTCGGCGCGTCTCCCAAAAGACGCCGTCGCGAACTTTGTGCATGGTTTCGAAGGCGCCGACATGGCTCCCACGAAGACCCGTTTTGGCTGGAGGATAGTAGCCGGGGAGATTCTGCGCCTCTAGATCAGGAGCAGCGGCGGCCCACATTTCAGGTGGGATGATATTGGGAATGGCGGCGGCTCCTGCCGTAAGAGCAACCCCGTTCAGAAAATCGCGGCGCGTTATCTTCGCGCCCATGCCCAGTGCTTGATCCCGTTTCTTGGCTTCGGATGATACAGATTTGTCTCGCACAAATCCCTCTGGCGAGGCAGTGTATCACTCCCATAAACGCGGCGTCGCGACGGACATCTGCCCGGCCGGATTAGGACAGGGTTCAGTTGGTGGCGTAGGGGCCCCCTCGGCTTCGCCCGGATGACAGCTCAGTGAGGAGGAAGATCCTCATTCTAAATTTCGCAAAGAACGCGAAATTTAGAATAGGCCGCCCGGACCGCGAACGAATCCCCCAGAGCACAGGGAGAATTCCTTGTGGGGCTGGTCAAGAGCGCTTGCGGGTATGGGGTCCTTCGACTCCGTTCGGCATTCGCCTCACTGCGCTCAGGATGACATTGTGGTGGTGCGCTAATTTAGAACTGCGACTCGGCTCTGGTCGGGTGTTTATCCCAAAACGAAGTGCTCGGATCGGTCGCGGCGGTTGCCAAGGCGTTGCGCTTTCAAATTGTTTAGAAACTGCTCGGCGGTTAATGACACGCTCGAGCGAACCAGTCGAAGGAGCGGGTCCGGTGAATCGTCATCGTGCGCCGCCGGGAGGGTGGATTGAGGCACCCGACTCTGGGCCGCATGCTGGCCTTCTTTACGGCCTACAAAAATCTTGGGAACTTCGCGATTGCTTATCAGCCGGCCGATCAGGTCATCGACTCGCGCCCGCTGATTGGGCGTTTGAGATCCTGCGAACTCGACTCCCATACCCGCTTCGGCATAGGATGCGCGCACTGTTCCCTCCAACAGGCACTCCGCGTTCGACGCTCGAACGCTCAGCACCACCGGGGTGTCAACGGGAAATGGGGTAATCGTTTCCAGGTAACAAGCGCCCACGCTGATGTCGGTGAGACGCCATCGTTGCGAACGAACCGGCTTCGCCGCCGAGCGGAGATCTTGATCTGGTAATGGTTGCGACGCAATCACTGGCGGCCTTATTCCGGTCTTATCATCAGTCTTTTTCTCGGCCCGCTCTTCGGTTTTTTCTTCGGTCTTATCTTCGGACTTGTCTTCGACTTTGTCCTCGATTTTCCAATCCGACGGCGCATACTCGATCCCCCAGAAGTTGCCCGGAACATCGAGTTCGAGTCCCACAAGCCAAGTCTCGGGATCGCCACCCAGTGGAACAACTTCCGCCACGCGCGCCGCGCCACACCGTTTTGACGACACAATTTCCAGCTGAACGCGAAAGCCGTGAGCCAGGGCTCGCGGAACGATCATCCCACATCCGTGTGCGTTCACCAGGATCGTATTGCATTGCTCGGAAAATGGGTCAGCCGGGTCAAGGCTGGTTACCAGCAACGGAACTTCCAGCGGCAGCCGCGTGCTGCGCCGGATGGCATGCTGTGTTTTTGCGGCAGAACCCATAATGCTTCTATTGGAGAACGCTATCCTAAAGACCATGCTAGATCACGGATCAGATCTGAGCACGGAAATTTTGCTGACCCCGGTTTCCAGTTAGACACTAAGCAGATACCTTTTCGCCTGCTCCAAAGACCTAGGCTCTTTACCCCGGTTTGATCGCTGAATCGATCGCCTGGAAAGCAATCTTGTTGTGACTACCGTCGCAGAAAGGCCGGTTTGCGGACGCTCCGCAGCGACAAAGTGAGAACCCTGTTTTTCCCGTAAGGTCGTACTTATTCCCCTCGGCGTCTACCATCTCGATAACGCTGTTGGGATCGTCTACGCGTAACGGACCGTTATTGCGCACGGTAATCTTGACTTGGGACATGAAACCTCCGATGGAAATGAATAGCTTTCAAGCTATCGCACCACAGAAGAAGTTGCCAGTGGAGACAGCCATCACGATTTCCACCGGTCAACCATTTCCCACCACAACATCTTCAACCACTCATCGAAAGTGACTTTTGCCCATTCGCGGTTGGTCCACCAGGATTCGCCGAAATGCGCGGAATCACGGGCTGCGGCAACGCTAAATTCGTATTGCGGCAGATGATGGCGAAGGATCATCAAGGACCGGCGAGTGTGAAATTCAGAGGTCACAATCAGAACACGGTGCGCGCCAGTGGATTGCAGACAGCGGCGCACATCGTCGGCCTCCGCGACAGTGGAGAGTCCAAATACGGGACAAACAGAGACGCGACTGGCTTCGCCCACCGTGTCCACATACTTCTGCGCGATCCCGATCAACTGCTGATCGTAAATCTGATTATTCGCCTGAGCATTCAGGAAAACGCGCGGTGCAACTCCCTGGCGGAGTAACTCCAAAGCTCGGGCGGGACGAACGTTGGTCTCCCCCGCTAATACCACGATGACATCGGACTTTTGGGGTTCGTCTACCACCAGAAAACGCGCCGCCTGGCTCGCGAACACAGCCAGCATGAGGACAATAACCAGAAACACCCAAAATGGTGGCCGGAAGAATCGCATCTCAGCGCATGTTACTGCACCCGTACGGCGCCGGGGAAACTGGTGGCAGCGTGAATCCGATTACCGGGGTAATCAAGATCGCCGCCAAGCCTGCAAATATCGCCCGGAAATCACATTACAATCGTATGCGAACCGACAGCCACCGCCAACCAGGCGCGCGGCTGCGATGCTAGAATTATTTCAGCCCTTATGACTACTCAACTAATTGCTCCTTCGCTCTTTACCGACTTGAAAAGCCGCATTGATGCACGTAAAGCTCGGGTCGGAATCATCGGTCTCGGCTACGTGGGACTGCCTTTGGCACTGCTCTATAGCGAGCAGAAATTTGCCGTCACCGGTTTTGATATCGATCAGCGAAAAATCGATACCCTGGACAATGGCGGCACGTACATTTTCCGCATAACTCCCGAGGAGATCGCGGCTGCCAAGGCGAATGGCTTCAAAGCTACCGCCGACTACGCGCGAATCACTGACATGGACGCAATTATCATCTGCGTCCCCACACCGCTAAATGAATATCACGAACCTGATCTCAGCTATATCACCGACACCGCCCGCTCTGTAGCGCCTTATTTGCGGGCCGGTCAGATCGTTATTCTTGAAAGCACGACCTACCCTGGCACCACCGAAGAAGTCCTCGTTCCAATTCTCGAAAAGGATAATAAGGCTGGCCTGAAGGCGTCTCGCAAGGGCGCCGCTGGCGATAACGAGATCTGGGTCGCGTTCTCACCCGAGCGCGAGGACCCCGGCAATACCCAGGTCGCGCGTCATGATATTCCAAAGGTGATTGGCGGACTCGATTCGCAGGCCAGCGAAATCGGAGCCGCGCTTTACGGCGCCATTTTCCGCCGCACGGTTCCGGTTTCTTCGCCCGCTGCCGCGGAAATGACCAAGCTGCTCGAAAACATTTACCGCTGCGTCAACATTGCGCTGGTCAACGAACTCAAGATGCTCTGTCTGCGCATGGACCTCAACATCTGGGAGATCATCGATGCGGCCGCCACGAAGCCTTTTGGCTTCCATCCGTTTTATCCGGGACCGGGTCTCGGCGGACACTGCATTCCAGTTGATCCGTTCTATCTTTCCTGGAAAGCAAAGGAGTTCGACTTCCGAACGCGCTTCATTGAACTGGCTGGCGAGATCAACGTGGCCATGCCTTATAACGTGATTGCCTCCACCATCTCCGCACTCAACCGGCAGAAGAAAGCGATCAATGGTTCGAGAATTCTGATTCTGGGCGTCGCTTACAAAAGAGATATCGACGATCTCCGCGAGTCACCGGCTCTCACCATCATTGAGTTGCTCCAAAAAGAGGGAGCGGTGGTCAGCTATAACGACCCCTACTTCCCCTTCGTTGGACGTGGCCGCAAGTATGACCTCCAGATGAAGTGCTCGTCGCTCGACAACCTGGGACAGTACGATTGCGTACTGATCGTCACCGACCACACCGATTACGACTACAAGAAGATCGTTCACGATTCCAAGCTGGTTGTCGATTCACGCAATGCTACCAAGGGGATCAAGAGCGACAAGATTGTCCACTGCTAGTAGTAGCTGTCAGCTCTCAGCCTTCAGCTTTCAGTAAACCCAGGGCGGCACGGTCATTGATGACCTGCCGCTCTTTTTGCGTCCTCTTTGGCCCCATCGCTCAAAACTTATAGCCCTGTGCTAGTATTTCGCGTTGACTTGAGGCAGCATTCGCCTTTGATGCTGCATCCATACGGTGTGCCTGTGACGGTGCGTCAATGAAAGATACGCTCGGGATTCTGCTTGCCGGAGGCGCTGGTGAGCGCTTATATCCTCTCACTCGCGATCGCGCCAAGCCGGCCGTGACCTTTGGCGGGATCTACCGCATCATCGACATCACTCTTTCCAATTGCGTCAACTCCGATTTGCGGCGAATCTTCATCCTCACACAATACAAGGCGCTTTCGCTGAATCGTCAAATCCGTGAAGGTTGGAACATTTTTGGCCGTGAAATCGGCGAATTTATCGAGATCCTGCCGCCCATGAAGCGGGTGAGCGAAAATTGGTACATGGGAACGGCCGACGCCGTCTATCAGAACATCTATTCCATCGGCTCTGAACAGCCCAAGTACGTGATCATCCTTTCCGGAGATCACATCTACAAAATGAATTACGCGCGCATGCTCCAGCAACACCAGGACGCCGCCGCCGACGTTACCGTCGCCACTCTGACGACCAACCCGGCCGAATGCCGCCATTTCGGTGTCGTCGACATTGACAAACAACACCGCATCACTGGCTTCCTGGAAAAGCCGAAAGAGACTGAACTGCGCTCGCCTTACGATCCGACGAAAATCTCCGCATCGATGGGCATCTATATTTTCAACACCGATGTGCTGATTCCTGTGTTGCTCAAGGACGCGGAGGATCCGGATTCCAGCCACGATTTCGGCAAGAATATTCTGCCCAAAATGCTGGACGACTATCGCGTCTTTTCGTTCAACTTTGTCGACGAAAACAAGAAAGAAGCTCTTTACTGGCGCGACGTGGGCACGCTCGAGGCCTATTACGAGGCCAACATGGACCTGGTTTCGGTCTCACCGGTCTTCAATCTTTACGATGACCAGTGGCCTATCCGTACTCACCAGCGGCAGTATCCGCCGGCAAAATTTGTATTTGCGGAAAGCGGACGCACCGGGCGCGCCGTCGATTCTCTGGTTTCCTCCGGTTGCATCATTTCCGGCGGCTCCCTTCAGAATTGCGTGCTTTCTCCAGATGTGCGCGTCAACTCCTACACTGAAATTGAAGACAGCATTCTGTTTTCACATGTGAACGTGGGACGCAGTTGCCGTATACGGAAAGCCATTATCGATCGCGACGTGCATATCCCAGAAGGCACGACGATCGGCTACGATGCGGAAGCCGACCGCGAGCGCTACTTCGTCACTGACGGCGGTATCACGGTCGTGACGCGCGATTACTCACTTTTCGAGAATCCAGTCACGGTGGATTATTTCACCAGCGAATAGGGACCCGTTCTCAGTTCTCAGTTAAAGCACTTGAGGTTCAACTGGGAACTGAGAACCGTGTTCCGGTACACTTTCCTCTCTATGCCCCTAAGCCTTCGCCGTCTTTTCAAGAAAGAAAAGCAGGAGCGCCGTATTCTGCGACAGATCGAGCGTACCGGCGACCAATTGCAGCCTGAATATCATCGCGCGACGCCGGAGTGCCCCCACCCGGAACGCTGGCGCATGTTCGATTCCATGACCGCCGAGGCCGAGGTGCTCGAATTTCTGCGCACCGTCGTCACCACCACCAAACCCGAACTCGTGGTCGAGACCGGAACCTTCAGCGGCATCAGCACTCTTTGGATCGCCGAGGGACTCAAGGCGAACGGGCGGGGACGCATCCTCACTTGTGAGTTCGACCCTGCGGTATATGAGAATGCCAAAGCGCGAATCCAGGCGTCCGGACTTGCCGAGTGGATCGAATTGCGCAATGAATCGAGCCTTGACATGAAAGTCGAAGGCACTATTGATCTCTTCTTCAGCGATAGCGATATGCCTGTCCGCGAGCAAGAAATTCGCCGCTTTCTGCCGCAGATCAATCCTTACGGTCTAATTTTGATGCACGATGCCAGTTCGCATTTGAAGATCGTCCGCGATGCCGCGCTCAAACTGGAACTGGAGGGCTTGATCTCTGCCGTGCTTTTGCCCACGCCGCGCGGACTGGTGGTGGCGCAAAAGCGAGCGGGTCGAAAGTAGACCAGGTAGGGATTCGTAGCGAAAACATGCCCCTTTTAGGGGCGCGAGCTCTGATTCAACTTAAGGCCCACAGACCGGGCCAGTTTCCTTTGCATCTGATCAAAGCTGAAAAGGCTATCTGCTCCCAGTTCAAGTGCAGCGGCGACGTGGAGAAGGTCCGCTGTACGGGTGCCCCGTTTGGCGGTGGTTTGTCGAGACAGCTCCCGTGCCCGCTCAAAGGCGGTTTCCGATAGATCTTGAAATCTAAAGATTCCGGCTCGCAAATCCGCTTCGAAATTGGCTAGCGCCGATTTAGCTTCCATCGGCGAAGCCTCCTTCCGGAAGATCCGCAAGCTAAAAGCATTGACAACTTCCAGTTCGCCCAAAACGTTGATGAAATGCTCGCCGGTCGAGGCCTGCATTGCTTGCAAAGCGGAACCAGAATTGGCATCCGTGATATAGAGAGACACGAGGAAGCTGGATTCAACGTAAATCTTCAATAGCGGTCCCGATCCATCGCTATTAAATCGGCTCCGCTAACCGCCAGCACCTTGTCGCCAAAGATTGCACGCATGCGACCCCGGAAATCAGGAAGCTTTTTCGCTATTTCCGCGCGCTCCGGCACCAGTCGGCCGATGACTCGCCGGTGCTTCGTGATTTGCACTTCCTCGCCTTTCAGCAAAAGGCGCTCAATTTTCTTGAAGTCGTAGCGGAGATCCCGAACCGAAGCCTTGGTCATGTGATACATTTTAGCATCACAAAACATTCTTTTTGCAATTATCGATTCCCGCCGCATAGTGGCTCAGGTTGGAAGCGGCTCGGTTTTGCTGAAGCTGTTCAGTCTCATGGCATGCTTTACAGCCGAAGCGATATCCCGATACGAATCGTGATCGCGCTCCCACTAATGCTTCATCAAGTCTTCCGACAACAGATGTGCTTTCTGTGCCAGCGTGCTCGCTCTCCGCAAATCGCCTTCTTTTAACGCGGACCGCGCGTCATCCATATAGTTGTGAATCTGGCCTACTGTTTCCTGCTGCGGCGCGTCCAGCGGGTGCTCGGCGAGACGCTTCAGCTGGTTGTCGGTGAAGCCGAGCATTTGTTCCGTCTTGTTCCGCTGAAGGGCGGCTTCTGCAGGAGACAGGTCCGGCGCAATCTGCGCCGCAGGCTCGCTTGCTCCACCCTCGCGCACCACAACCTTGCTAGGAGCGCCGGGGGCTGACGCGGGGCGCTTGTGACGTTTCTTGGGAGGGCTCGCGGCAGGTGCGGCTAGCTTTTTCGTCGCACCTCCCTCCGGCGCTTTAGGTTCCGTCGGCTTGGTCTCTAACTGGTGTGCAGGAGTTGCGGAAGCGGCCGAGTCCTGGGGATCAGTATTCGCGGATCTAGCGATATCCTGCCGCCCGCAAGCCATACCGGCAGCTGAGAAACTCAGCCAGAGCGCAATCGCGAATCGGCGGGCAAACCTCATAGCAGTGAAAGAAGAAGTGACGGAGAGATTGTTTCTCACCCTCGCCCGGAACGCAAGAACATGCGGTCGTCCGGCAAAAGAACCGGGGAAGCGTTTCCGCCTCCCCGGTTGAGTGTTTCTTGTCGAAAACTAGCTTTACTCTGTGCTGCCGGCATCGGCGGCTGCACTAATCGATTCGTTTTCCGGCTGCAGGATCACTCCGTCAAACGGGGTCGCGCCGACAAAGCGGCCGCCAATTACGCTGACGCGACGCAACGGAAATCCGCTGTCCGGGCCGCGCTGCCAGGAACGCCCACCGTCGCTGCTTTCGAAAATCACGCCCGTAGCATCGCTGGTGGCGAGTAATCTCTGGTGGGTGGAATCGAAGCTAACTGAGGTGATGTCCTTAGCGGGCAGGCCATTGACGGCGTGTTCCCAAGTCGCACCGCCATCTCCGCTGCGAAATGCGCCTTCGCGTGAGGCAATCATAATCTGGCTCCCGGAGACAATGGCCGCGCCGCGGATACTGACCACGTAGTTTGGCAAGCCGGCCATTTTCCAGGTCGAACCGCTGTCATTTGAGACCAGCACGCTGGAGTGTGTAGCCGCGATCACGGTTGCACCTTCAGCCCGCACGGTAACAAAATCAAGCTGTCCCAGAACCTGCCCACCCTTCCAGGTTTTTCCCTGGTCGGTGCTGGAGTAGATACCCGTGGTGGTCGCCGCCAGCCAGCGCCCGGAACCGAGTTCCAGATCGTTCACTCGCGATTCGAGCTGCGACTTTTTTAGACTCGTTTTGGTCACCACTTTGCGCGTACCCTTCAGCGGTGTCTTCACGGTGGTCTCAATGACCACAACGTTCATGGGATGCCACTCGCTTCCATTGCGCTCCAGCGAATACATGCCATGGTTGGTTCCGGCAATCAGTTGTCCGCTGGAGGCCTGCTTCAACGCAAACACGTCTTTTCCGCCGAGGCCGGCTGCTTTTTGCAGCCAGTTTTTCCCGGCATCTTTGGAATAGAACACGCCACCGTATTCGCGATCATTGACTACACCCACATAGAGCGTGCTTGCATCCTTGTTGTCGGCGAGGATCGCCGATACATACCGATGCGCATAGCCTTTGTTGGAGGTGGTCCACTTCGAGGCGCCGTCAGTTGACGCCATCACGCCGCTCCGGTCCGTGGCGAGCAACACGCGATTCGAATCCCGCGGATCGACCATGACATCATTCACGACCACATCAGGACTGCTTACTCGCTTCCAAACTTTGCCTAGATCGACAGTCTTCCAGAGGCCTTCAGTGGTTCCGGCATAAACGATGTTTTCGTTCGTCGGATCCTGCTTAAGCACGCGGGTACGACGCGCCGAAAACGGGATACCCTGGATTTTCGCAAACAGGTTGCCGGCGGTCTCGCTCTTATAAATTCCTGAACAGGCACTGGCGAAAACGACGGATGGGTTGTCGTGATCGACGATGACCGAAAACACGTCGGAGTCGTCAATCATCCCTTTATTAATGTGCTGCCAGTTGGCGCCGCCATCGGAGGTCTTCCAGGCGAGATGCCAGGTCCCGGCATAAACGGTGTTGGGATCCTTCGGATCGACCGCGATTGACTCAATATTCTTGATCTCGGCCGAATTGGCGGGCGAGAGGCGCTGCCAGGTATCGCCACCGTCCGAGGTGCGGTAGACGCCATCAAGCGCGCCTGCCACCAGAACTTTGGGGTCTGCCTTGTACATCGCCATGGCCCGAATCGACTTCCCATGCATCACAGGCACCGTAGCCCACGTGGCGCCGCCATCGACCGTGCGGAAGATTTCACCGGTCTGCTGGTTCGCCGCGCTCCAAGCCGAAACATAAATACGATTGGCGTCCTGCGGATCTACGGAGATGTGATCGAGCACATAGTCATCGCCACCAAGCCGTGCCAGGCGAGACCAGGTGCGTCCGCCATCACTTGAAGTAAACATCTGACCGGTGCTGGTGCCGAGCAGGATGTGATCGGGATTGTGCGCGTCATAGGCCAGGCTGCGCGCATCGCCGCCGTCCGGGCCTAAGACTTGCCACGGCCCTGAGGCCAATAGCGCGGTGCTCAAAAGGCTGACGGCGAGAAGCAATAGACTTGTGCGGAAAACGTTCCGTTTCGATGTGAAATCCATGCGCGTAGATTGACCCCTGCGAATGATATTCGCCTGTGTATTACCTTAGATAGGCTAGCACGCCTGGGACAAGGTTACCGAAGGGCAAAAAATAGAAAGGCCGGAGGAGTAAACCCCTCCGGCCTTTCGTTCTAGTCTTACCTTGTGGTTATTCGGCCTTTTTTGCTTTCTTCTTAGCCATTGGTTTCGGATGATCCGGCACCGGCATCACCTTCGTTTCGTCAACCGGGGTCGTACTATCGGCCTCGGGGAAGGTTGCGCCAGCCGGAACGATCCACTGCTCCGAGGTCATGGTGCCAGCGTTTCCAGTGCGGGCCTCGATACGGGTCGCGTCGATGTTCTGTTTCGCTTCGCCTCCCGAAATGTAGGCCTTTACGTTAAGCGCGCGCTCAGCCGCCAGGTTCTTACGCTTTTCCTTCGGATCAGCGTTTCCGACGACGACCAGTTTGGCGTCCGGATCCTGCTGCAGTTTAAGAGCAACGTCATCCAGTTCAGCCTTGCAGGTGTTATCCACACGCCAGGGCTTCTTGACGTTGGGATACTGGCACTCGTTCACCTTGGTGGCTTGCGGGGGTGGCGGCGGCGGTGGCGGCGGGTTGTTCACCGTAACCGTGCTCGAACTCGAGGCCGTCAATCCACGCGAGTCTGTACACGTCGCTGTCACAGTCACCGGACCTGCTGAAGCGCCGGTAGTGTTGAGTGTGGCGGAGTTGCCGCTGCCCGAAACGTTGCCAGCGGTGGAGGTCCAACTGCCCACAGTGACGGTCGCGTTGTCAGGACTGCTGCATGTGCAGGTGATGGTCGAGGCCGTTCCGACTTCTACCGTGGTTGGATTCGCCGAACACGACATTTGCGGCGGATTCAGCGGCTTCACTGTGAAGTTAGCGGTGCAGCTCGCTGTATTGTTCTTCTTCGACTTAGGATCGGTAACCGTGGCGGTCGCGGTGTAGCTGCCCGGGGTGGCTCCGTTGGTATCGATGCTGGCACCGGTGTCCTTGCCTTCGATCTTGGCGCCATTGCTCGTCCAGGCATAAGTGAGTGTGTGCTTGGGGTTGAAGTTGCTGGCAGCAACGGTCACGTGCAAAGGCTCACCGAGCATTACTTCATTACGGTCGATGGAGCAGGCAGCGGCAACTGGAACTTCAGGAGCTCCGCCAAAGTTGAATACCAATCCGGTCGTCAGGCGCTCACCATAGTAAGTGGGACGGCGCAACGAGCTATCCGTCGGCGGTACGGAGTTGGAGAAATTCTGCCGGGAGTACTGGAAGTCGGCTTCAAACAGCCGAAATGAGACTCGCTTGTTGAGCTTCAAATCCATGCCGCCGCCGAGAACGGCAGCGATGCCATTGCTGGAATCAACCCCACGAGTCGAGAATCGTTCGATCCCGAGCAGCGTATGTACGAAAAAGTCTACGTTGTCGCCACGGAACGTCAACTTCGGTCCCACCGAGGCAACGCTGATGCTGGCGTTGCGATTCCAGTCCCCACCGTAATTTCCTTCGAGGGCTAGATACTTGGTGAAGTTGTAGGAAAGATTTGTGCCGAAGCCCTGCGATATCGAAGGCAGCTTGAATGCCAAAGGACCTGCAGGCGGCGGGGTCTGATCGGGAATGTTGCCTCCCGGGTTCAACCACTGGTAGCCGACGAACAACTCCACCTTCGGAGTGTCATCCGACATTTGTGAGCTCGGCGCTTTGGGTGCGGGCGCAGTTTGTGCGTTCAGCAAACACGGCAACGCAATTAGAACGATGGCCAGGACGAGCGCGACGCTCGCGCATCTCCGGTAAGTTTGTTGACAAAGTGACATTGAGTTCCTCCGAATCAAATCCACTACAAAACATTTAATAGAACTGGAATCAAAAAAGACCGAAGCCTTACTGCAACGACCGATAGGTTGTACCTTAGGAACACAGAATTCTACAGCAACCGGGCAAATTTGCAAAAGAGGAAGATTAAGAAGCGCACATTATTTAGAGCACTTGCAATTCCGTTTTCTGTAGAAAAATTAGGCGCGACTCATCTCAAATTGATATTCCCGCACCGAGCCGGGTTGCAGGGCGGCTCTCTTCCCTGAATAATGCTCGTGAGGTACATCACAGAAAGATGGCACAGGAACGCGTACTGATCGTTGAGGACGAGGAGAACGAACGCACCGGGCTGGCTGAGCTCGTCTCGAGTTGGGGCTATCGAACAGAAACCGCGGCCGACGGGGTGGACGCTCTGGAAAAAATTCCTGCCTTTGCCCCGTCCATTGTGATCACAGACGTGAAGATGCCTCGTATGGGAGGTATGGAACTCGCGGAGAAGCTTACCGAAGCGGTGCAGTCGATCGCGGTGGTAATGGTAACCGCCCAAAAGGCAACCGACACCGCGTTCCATGCAGGCCGGCTCGGCGTTCAGGACTACATCGAGAAGCCCATCGACTTCCGGCGGTTGCGTTCGATCCTGACGAACATCGGGGAGATTCTGAACGCCCGCACCGAGAACGAAACACTGCGCCGGCGTCTGCGCGATAAGGGCGCTCTGGGACTTCTGGTCGGAGCCTCGGTTGAAATGCAGGAGATTTTTCGGCTGATCGAACAAGTAGCCCCGAGCACTGCTTCGGTATTGATCACCGGCGCGAGTGGAACCGGCAAGGAATTGGTGGCACGCACCATCCACGATCTAAGTCCGCGGCGGAACAAACCTTTTGTTCCCATTAATTGTGCGGCCATTCCCGAAACTTTGATCGAGAGCGAAATCTTCGGCCACGAAAAAGGCGCGTTCACCGGCGCGCTAGAGCGCCGCACCGGTTGCTTCGAATTGGCCGAGGGCGGAACGCTGCTGCTCGATGAGATTGGCGAAATGCCAGTGGGCACGCAAGCAAAGTTGTTGCGGGTGCTGGAAGATCACAAATTGCGCCGGCTCGGCAGCAAGGTCGAAACGTCTGTAGACGTGCGAGTGCTGGCCGCGACCAACAAGGTTCCCGACGATGCCGTGGCCAACGGAGAACTGCGCCAGGATCTTTATTACCGCCTCAATGTCTTCAATATTCATATGCCGGCGCTGCGAGAGCATAAGGAGGACATCCGCGAGTTAGTAAAGAGCCTGCTCGCGGATATGAACCGGAAGCACGATCGCCAGGTGGCGGACGTAAGCGAAGCTGTGCTGAATATCTTCCAGACTTACTCATGGCCGGGCAATGTGCGCGAGCTTCGCAACACATTGGAACGCGCCGTGATTGTCTGCGAAAGTGGACTCGTGGAAACCAAGCATTTGCCGCCCGGTTTTGGCCAGAGCGTGCGTCCAGTCGTGAATGATCCCGACGCGGTGCACTTGGGCGTGGGCACCACGGTCGGCGAAGCGGAGAAGTTGCTCATCCTGAAAACTCTGCAAGCCACTAACAACAATAAGACGAGGGCCGCGGAGATACTAGGTATCAGCCTCAAGACTCTGCATAACAAACTGAAAGAGTACGGCCGCCCCCAAGATACGGTGCAAGTTGAGGAAGAGTAAAAGAGAGTTCTCCGTCTCTCACTTCTCGGTTCTCAGTTTCCCGGAACTTCTAAAGCTCACGCTGAGAACTGAGAACCGGGCACTGAGAACTACTTGAGATGAGCCGCAAATTCATCATCGTATTGGTCATCACCACGCTGTTCACGGCGTTGGTTGTCTGCTTCTCGTGGATTTACCTCTCGCAACTTCTGCGCCAGCGGTTACTCTGGGCCGATGAAACTGCTTCTCAACTCACGAATCAACTGGAATATGCCGCGTCCAAAGCCGTCCCCGATCTAACCAGCACGCGCATTGACACCAATAATCCCAAAGCAATGCATGCTGCCTCGATAACTGCCTTACAGACTGACGCCAACCTGAACGACATGTTGGAATCCGTGGTGGGAAGTTCTCGCGTCATCTACGACGCTGCCATCATCGACCTGAATGGAGCGGCGATTCTCGATACGAACCCGGCTCTGAACGGCAAACCGGTGCAGGAGCGGAAGCCCTTGAGCGTATTGGAGAACGCCGGGTTCCGTCACCAACTGCGGATGCTCTACGGGCCAGCCACGGTTTACGACGTAAGCATCGGACTAGAAATGGACGGTCAGGCATTCGGCGGCGTTCGAGTCGGGGTCTCGACAGTTTTTCTACGCTCCGAACTGACGCCGAAACTGCAGCAGGCAGCTTTCTTTTCGGTGCTGGCAATTTTTTGCTCGCTGGTGTTTGGCGCGGTGGTTTCGAATGTCGCTCTCGGGCCTTTGAAAGCAATCAGCCGAAACCTCGACAGCGCAAGTGCCGGCGATCTATTGCCGGATGAAGAGACCAGCGCCGACGACGAGGTTGGCCTGGTATCGCTGAAAATCGCTCACCTGGGCCGGCAGATTCGTGACACGAATCAGATATTTACTGCGCTGAAGGACAATGTCGAACAGGTCATGACCAAGTTGCAGGATGGCCTTATGCTCTTCACGCGCGATTCGCGTGTGGTGCTGGTCAGTGCCTCGGCGGAAAAATTTCTCGGGCGTCCACGCCGTGAAATTCTGGGACGGACGGCGGAAGAAATTTTCTCCGATGGAACGGTTCTGGGCGCGGTAGTGCTGCCCGCATTCCAGAAGCAGCGTCCATTGGTACAGTACGATTTCGACGCGGCCGATGGGCGCCGCGTGCAGGTTTCACTGGATTTCATCCAGGAAAAAGGAACGCCCATTGGTGCGCTGCTGACCATGCGCGACGCCGAATCGGTTCGTCGTATCGAAAACGAAATCGAGATCTCGCGACGCCTCTCCGCCAGCGGACGTATGACCCGGGGAGTTGCGCATGAAGTGAAGAACCCCATCAACGCCATCGTCCTGCACCTGCAGTTGCTGCAAAACAAATTGCAGCAGGATGACCCTGAAACGCGCCGCCACATGGACATCATCGGCAGCGAAATCCACCGCCTCGACCGCGTCGTGCAAATTCTAGTCGACTTCACGCGTCCCCGTGATCTGCGATTGGAAGATGTGGACCTGCGCAAGATTCTGGAGAGTGTTTCCGTGCTCGCCGCGCCTGACGCTGCGCGACACGGCGTACGCGTCGTGCTGGAGTTGCCAAATAAAGACTTGCCCGGTGAAGATAACGCGCTAATGGTGCGTGTGGATTCCGATCTCATGAAGCAAGCGATCTTGAACCTCGTGTTGAATGGAGTGCAAGCCATGACTGAGGGAGGAACCCTCACTCTGAAGGCCCGACGCGACAATGAAATGATTCTCGCTGAAGTACTCGACCAAGGCGGGGGCATTCCGCCCGACGCCCAGGAGAAAATTTTCGAACTCTACTTCACTACCAAGAGCGATAAAGGCGGCAGTGGAATCGGCCTGGCGCAAACCTACCAGATCATGCAGTGGCACTATGGTTCGGTGGATTTCGACTCCATCGTCGGTGCGGGAACTACATTCCGCCTGCGCCTGCCAGCGGCAATGACAAAGCCGGGTCATTGGGAAGACGCAAAAACAACTGCCTGAAAACGAAGAAGCATCGGGAAATTAGCTACCAGCCCACCTAGTTCGCGACGCAGGGTTCTAAGCGCCGAACTGAATCCCTCGCCGCTCGCGTCCCGCCGCTACAACCACGACCGCCAGTGTGAACACCACAAATGCCGTCAAAGCCATGGCGTTTGCGTAACTCGTATGCTCGGCAAGAAGCGCCTCGATGTAGGCCACCGAACCAGCCAGGAGCACGCCACACTGGTAAGCAAATCCAGGAAGGAATCCCCGCACGGAATCCGGGGACAATTCCGAGAGGTGGGCGGGAATAATACCCCAAGCTCCCTGCACCATGAACTGAATCAGGAAGGCTCCGACCACCAGCAAACTCAGTGACGGAGCGTAGGCCCAAAGGGGAACGCACAAGATTGCACCGACGAGCGCGACGATCATTGCCTTGCGCCGTCCGAAGCGATCGGACAAGAAGCCGACCAGCGTGCCTCCGAGGATCGCTCCTACCATGGAGACTGCCGTGATCGTCGCGCGCTGGGTTGGGCCCAAACCCCACTGACGCTGTAAGAAAGTTGGAAACATATCCTGCGTACCGTGCGAGGAAAAGTTCATCATCATCATCAAGAGAGTCAGATAGAGAAATAATTTCCAGTGTGAGCAAATTTCACGGCCCAAATTTCCCCAACTCGTTTGGCGAGTCTTCTGCCAGACCTCTGACTCCTTTACCTTGAAACGGACGAACAATCCCAGAAGCGCAGGCAGTCCTCCGATAAAAAACATCGGCCGCCAGCCCCATCGAGGGAAGACAAAATAGAAACAACCAGCTGCCAGCAGATAGCCCAAGGCGTATCCCTGCTGAAGCAAGCCGGAAAGAAATCCGCGCAATCGAGGCGGAACTTTTTCCATGGCCAATGATGCGCCCACACCCCACTCTCCTCCCATGCCAATGCCGAAGAGCGCTCGCAAAACGAGAAAAGTGGCGAAGCTATGGGCAAATCCAGTCAGCACTTCGACCACAGAGTAGAAAACGAGATCAACCATCAGCGGGATGCGGCGTCCATAGCGATCCGCCATGAGTCCGAAAATGAACGCCCCTACCGGACGGAAGGCCAGGGTCAGGATGATGGAGAAAGCAATCTCCTTATCAGATCGATGAAACTCTTTCGCGATGGCTGTCAGGGATAGGATGACCAGGAAAAAATCGAAGGCGTCGAGCGTCCAGCCGAGGAAGCCTGCGAATAGCGCGGGGCCGTGGCCATCTTCGGGGGGAGAACTCGAGGATACGGTTCCGTACTCTCCCGACATGGTTGATTCAGGTGAGATGGTCAAATTTTCTTTCTGTACTCGGCGGTCGCCGGTTAACGGCTACCGGCCTCGATCAGAATACACGGGCGAATCCAAAGCGGCTTCCCGGGCGGCTGTCCGTCGGTTAACATTGACAGCACTCTTGCTACGATTCGCTTTTTCTGGAGGATGCTTGATTCGCAGAGTAATTTCTTTCCTGGCAATGATCGTTCTGGGTCTTCCCGTTTCCACACAAAGCCAATCTCCCGATCGCAGTTGGATCGCGACCAGCAATAATTACGCGAACCTATTGCTCCAGGTGGAATTCAAACACCATCCGGAAGCTGCATCGCGGGAAGGCAAAAGCGAATTCGATGACAAGATCGAGCAGCCGACGCTGGCCGATGAAGACCAGGAGAGGCGGGAGACTGCGGCGGTGCTGACCAAGCTAAAGACAGCGTCCGCGGAAAAGCAGCAGAAGGATGTGGCGCAAGACCTTCAGATCATGATTCGCAAGGTGGAGCTTGACTTCAAACAACAGGACTTTGAGCGCGCTCATGAGGTTCCATTTCTAAACGCAAGCAGCATGGTCTTCGGCGGGTTGCATAGTTTGCTGGACGAGCAAACCCCGGCGGATCGCCGTGCCGCGGCCGTAATCCGGATTCGCGAATATGCCGGATTGAACCCACGCTATGCCTCAATTACCCAGATTCTGAAGCAGCGCGTCACTGAGCAGATGGCGAAGCCTGGCATTCTCTTTCCGGCTCGGACTGAGATCGAAACCGAGATGGGCCGCAACTCAAACTACATCGAAGGAATCGCCACGCTGTTGCAGAAATACAACCTCAAGGACTGGCTAGAACCGTTCGGCAAGTTGAAAGCGCAGCTCGCGGATTACGATGCATGGCTGCGGGCAACAGTGTTGCCCAAGGCGCGCACCGATTTTCGTTTGCCTACGGAAGAATACGCGCTGGCCCTGGAAGGCTACGGCATCGACATTCCGCCCAATCAGGTAGCCGCGATGGCGCATCAAGCCTTCACGGAAATTCAGGGAGAGATGAAATCCATTGCGGCGCAGATTGCCAAACAGCGCAACCTGCAGTCGAGCGACTATCGCGACGTGATCCACGAGTTAAAGAAGCAACAATTGGTTGGCGATGCCATTCTGCCGTTTTACGAAGAGCGCCTGAAGCAGATCGAAAAAATCATTACCGAGCACGCGATCGTCACGCTGCCGGAACGCCCAGCCCAGATACGCATTGCCTCCGCAGCCGAAACATCGCAACAACCCGCCCCGCATATGCAGCCTCCGCCGTTTCTGCACAACACCGGGGAGAAGGGCGTGTTCGTGCTGCCGCTGAATATTCCGGCTGGCCCCGGTCAAACCTCGTCCGAAAAATACGACGATTTCACTTTTGATGCTGCGGCATGGACGTTAACGGCGCACGAAGCTCGCCCTGGCCACGAACTGCAATTCGATTCCATGCTGGAGCACGGAGTTTCATTGGCGCGCGTACGCTATGCATTTAACAGCACCAACGTCGAGGGGTGGGGATTGTATTCCGAATATCTCATCAAGCCGCACATGCCGCTCGAAGGGCAACTCGTGTCGTTGGATTACCGATTGCTTCGGGCCGCGCGTGCCTTCCTCGATCCAGAACTGCAATCTGGCAAGATCATGCCCGCAGATGCGTACCGCGTGCTTGAAAAGGATGTGGTGTCTTCACACGCCTTCGCCCAGGAAGAAGTCGAACGCTATACCTATCGCGCTCCCGGGCAGGCTAACAGCTACTTCTACGGCTACACAAAACTGATCGCATTGCGCGAAGATACGGAAAAGACGCTCGGCACAAAGTTTAACCAGAAGCAGTTTCACAACTTCATTCTGGCGCAAGGCCTATTGCCGCCGGACCTGATGCGCAAAGCGGTGATGGAGGATTTCGTTCCCGCGCAGCAGAAGTAAAAGCGAATAACGGGGACCGAGAATCAGGGGGTTGGGACTGCGGGAAGAATTGTCCCGTGGCAACCCCCCAATCCAATGCGGCGGAACCCATCGCGTTCGCAGAATCCACGGAGGATGACTTCGTCTCCGTCTTCTAGAAATTTTCTCTGCTCTCCGGTTGGCAGGGTGATTGGATTCTTGCCGCGCGAAGTTAGCTCCAGGAGGCATCCCCGCGCGGTCTCGTCCGCGCCTGACACCGTGCCGCTGGCCAGCAGATCGCCGGGCCGAAGATTGCAGCCATTACTGGCATGATGCGTGAGCATCTGCGCCATGGTCCAATACATGTCGCGAAAATTACTGCGGCCCAAAACTACGGCAGCGATGCCAGCTTCGCGCATGCGAGGGGACAGCAGAGAGACTTCAAGCCACAGGTCGAGGCCGCCGTGCTCCTGATCGCCCTGGTCGAAGAGGTAAGGCAACGGCGCGGGATCGCCCTCTGCTCGAGGGAAGGCAGCCGTCCGAAATGGAGCAAGCGCTTCCATGGTCACAACCCATGGCGAGAGCGAGGTCGCAAAACTCTTCGCCAGGAACGGACCTAGCGGCTGATACTCCCAAGCCTGAATGTCGCGCGCCGACCAATCATTGACCAGGCAGACGCCGAAAATATGTTCTTCCGCTTCGCCGATGGGAATGCTTTCTCCGAGCCGGTTTCCGGTACTCACAAAAAAACCCAGTTCCAGCTCGTAATCGAGCGCCCTGGTTGGACCGAATTTCGGATTCGACTTTGGATCGGCATCGGCCTCGCGCGTCTGGCCCGATGGACGCTCGACAGGCGTCCCCGTCGCGACTAGCGACGATGCCCGTCCGTGATAGCCAATCGGAATGTACTTGTAATTTGGCAGCAGCGGATTGTCAGGTCGAAATAATTTTCCGACATTCGTGGCGTGGAAGATTGAGGCATAGAAATCGGTGTAGTCGCCGGCGGTCGCGGGCAAAAGCAGCTCAACATCCGCCTGCGCGAAGAGATGGCGCCATGCGGCCCGTTGATCGGAGTCGGACGCCTCCTGACGCAGAACAGCATGAAGACGCCGACGCAAAATGCTCCGCTGATCGGCGCCGAGCGACATCAGCGGGTTCAGCGAACCGAATTTCTTGCAAGCTAGCACGGCGAACAACAGCCGGTTATCTTCGACGGGACCGAGCAAACCAGCGACGTCAAGAACGCGGTCTCCGATGGCCACTCCCACGCTCGGGCCGTTCGCACCGCGCAGCCGAAAAATTCCAAAGGGCAAATTCTGAACGGGAAAATCTGCACCCGCAACGTTGGCCGATTCAACCCAACTCTGCACATTCGGATTATGTGTCTCGTCGAGTAAGGGTTTCATAAAATGTGTAGTGACCGTAAGTCGTCGATGGGCTCGGTAAAGGAGCACGACCCGAACGAAACCGCGAAATCCCGCCGCGCCGCAGCGATTTCAGGTCGGCTGAGCCGATGCTCGCGCCAGCTTATACCATCCAAATCGAACTGAAACGCGGTTGCCGATTGCTCTTCGAGTAACTCGCCAGTAAGCCGGGGGTCCATTCCTCTCCGCAGGAAAGCGGCTGCCAGAAAAACATTCACGAAGCCGTGCATGACTCCGGATGGACTGTCGCCTTGATATGTAAACCGATGCACTGAACGCAGTGGATGGTGCAATCCGGCGGTCGCTTTGAAGGGCACTTTCTCCGCGGCACATAGACGAATAAATTCCATGACGCTTTCGGTCGCCGGAAACTTATCAGCCGTTTCGCCGCCCGTCCGTATCTTGGCTCGGCGTCCGCAGCCGGACACTGCGGCAATAGTCTCGCTGCAAGCGGACAACGGAATCTCGAAATATGTCGTGAATTCTGGCGGGATGGCTGCAGACAGGCGCGTAACGTCCGCAGCGCCCGCAACTTTAGCCTCCACCGAATCGACGACAATCGGCCTCTTGGGATTGCGGGTCGTGCTGCGAGTATTAAATTCGCGAATGCAAGCGACATCCTCCGCCGGAGCAGCGCCGAGCAGGACCGATAGCCGGCATTTTGACTCTCGATCTGATATCGGCGGCGGCAATCCAGCCAAAGCCTCTTCGAAATCACCGAGTCGCGCTACGGGCACAACAAAGCGCCCAAGCATCCAATTCCATTTCGATCGCGCATACGCGTCATAGTTGGCCACCGACTGCAGTATCGACAACGACGCCGGAGGAAACAGCCCCGCGTAGTCGATCAAGTCGCGCAGCAATGGCTCCGCGGCGGTGACGTCAGCGTTCGGTAGCGTCTGGAAGGTTTGCAAACTCATCTCATTTTTGAGAATTGCTATCTCTGGCGGCTAGGGCAACAAAGTCAGAAAAGTGTCTCGCCTAGGTCAATCCGGGACACCCTATGCTTTGAACTTCTTCCGGAGCCCCTGCCAAACCTCGAAATATTGATCATCGAGCTGCGAAGTCTCCAGCGCGAACTTCGTTGGCTGGCATGCAAACCGAGTCTCGAACATGAACGCCAAAGTGTTACCCAGATAGACCGGCTTGAGTTCGGCATTGCTTGCTTTCTCGAACGTTTCAGTATCGGGTCCGTGACCGGCCATGCAATTGTGCAGGCTGGAACCGCCAGGCACGAAGCCTTCGGCCTTCGCATCGTATTCACCGTAAACCAGTCCCATGAACTCGTTCATGAAATTTCGATGGAACCATGGCGGACGAAAAGTGTGTTCGGAGACTACCCAGCGCGGTGGAAAGATCGCGAAGTCAACGTTGGCAGTTCCGGGAATTTCAGATGGCGAGGTCAGCACAGTGTAAATCGACGGATCGGGATGGTCGAAGCTCACGGTGTTTATGCAATTGAAGTTCGCGAGATCATACTTATAAGGAACGTAGTTTCCGTGCCAGGCGACGACGTTCAGAGGGGAGTGATCGATGGCCGCCTCCCAGAGACGTCCCTGAAATTTGGTCACGATCCGGTAATCGCCTTCTCGATCTTCAAACGCGGCGACCGGAGCAAGAAACTGGCGCGGATTCGCCAAGCCGTTTGCGCCGATCGGCCCGAGCTCCGGTAAACGAAAGAGCGTGCCGTAATTCTCGCAAATGTAGCCGCGTGCCTGCTTGTCCAGCAACTCGACGCGAAATCGAATTCCTCGTTGAATCACCGCAATCTCGCCGGGACCAACTTCGAGAAGACCCATCTCGGTGCGCAGCAGCAATCGTCCTTGTTGCGGGACGATCAACATTTCTCCGTCGGCGTTGTAGAAGAAACGGTTGGTCATCGAAATGTTGGCGACATAGATGTGAATTCCAACACCTGTATGCGTGTGCGTGTCGCCGTTGCCGGCCATGGTGACGAGGCCGTCGATAAAATCCGTTGGCTCCGTGGAAGGTGGAATTGGAATTGGCATCCAGCGAAGTTGATTGGGTGGTGTGGGTACTTCGTCGAACGGTGCGCTGCGCAGCCTTCCCTCGCTTATGGGCTCGAACGGCCGGTGCGCCACCGACGGACGAATCCGGTAAAGCCAGGTACGCCGATTCACTCCGCGGGGCGCGGTGAATGCGGTGCCGCTCAGTTGTTCGGTATACAGCCCATGCGCCACTTTTTGCGGCGAATTCTGCCCGCGCGGCAATACACCTTCGATCGCTTCGCTGGCGAATTCGTTGCCAAATCCTGACTGGTAGCGTAACGACGACAACTTCGCCGAGGTCTTCTTTTTTGTAGCCGCTTTTGCGTTCGCCATGCTTACAGATTCCCTCGTCGCGCCTGCTCCATCTCGATCGATTCAAAGAGCGCCTTGAAATTTCCCTTGCCAAATCCACGGCTGCCCTTGCGCTGGATAACTTCGAAGAATACGGTCGGCCGATCCTCGACCGGCTTCGAGAAAATCTGCAGGAGATAGCCTTCCTCGTCGCGATCCACGAGTATGCCGAGCGTGCGCAATTCGTGAAGAGATTCCTCAACCGGCCCAACTCGCGATGGCAGTGCGTCATAGTAGGTATCGGGAACGCGGAGAAAATCAACTCCGTTGCGCTGTAGTTTACTCACCGTGTACATGACGTCCTTGCACTGCAGCGCAAGATGCTGCGCGCCGGGTCCTCCGTAGGCTTCAATATATTCCTGAATCTGACTTTTGTTGCGCGCCGCGGCGGGTTCGTTAATAGGAAATTTCACGGAATGCGAATCGTCGGACATCACGATGCTCATCAAAGCGCTGTACTCGGTGGAAATATCCTTGTCGTCAAACGTGATGTAGCGGTGGAACCCAAAGACTTTCGTGTAGTAATCGGCCCAGAACTGCATTTTTCCCAGTTCCACATTTCCCACAATATGGTCGATTCGCAAAATGCCGCAGTCGTCGCCTGCCACCGGCGCTGCCATGAACCCTGGGAGAAATGGGCCTTTGTAATCCTTATATGAGATCAACGAGTGGATCGTGTCGCCGTAGGTGTGAACCGCAGCGCGGCGAACCGTTCCGTGTTCATCCTTCATATCATGCGGCTCCTCGGCCGGCAGTGCTCCGCGACGGACGGCTTCGGCGAACGCGTGATCCGCATCATCCACTTCTAATGCGATATCCCGCACCCCGTCCCCATGTTTTCGGATGTGATCGGCCGCCGGATCGTCGGGCGTCATGGGCGTAGTCAGAATAAAATTAGCCTTGCCCTGACTTAACGCGTAAGAAGCTCGTTTACGGTGACCGGTCTCAAGCCCGCTATAAGCAACTTGGGAGAAGCCGAAACCCTTGCGATAGAAGTATGCCGCCTGGCGGGCATTGCCCACCCAGAATTCAACGTGATGAATGCGCTTAAGCTTAAGTGGATTTTCCATCTACCTACTCTCCAGATTCAATCTTCGCATAGAGTCGCGCCATATAGTCGCGACATGGAGTCGAGCTCAACGCACTTCTACCGATACCAATTCCCCGCCGGTCTTCCCCACCGCCCGGTAATTCACGGATACGGGCCGATTCATCCAATCGCAGGAAAACTGATCCTGACCAATTACCAGCAGCGATTTGAAATCCGCAGCATGGAGTTTGTAGGTTGTCATACCACTCAAAATCGTAACGATCGCCTCCGGAGGCTTGGAGCAATCGGTGCTCACGATCTTGCCTTTGAGAAATTGCACGGCCCCTGTCGTCCCAGGCTTCACGGGAGCGGGTTTTGGCGGTGCATCCTCGTCTTCGTCTTCAGCCTGAACAGGCTTGGCAGTTGCCACAGGCGCGCCTGAGCCTGCCGCAGGCGTGCTCGCCGCACCTGCGGGCGCTTGGATTTCCCCCGGCCGCTGCGGACGAACTCCATATTTCTGTATTGTGTCCAGGTCTTCTAATTGCTGCTTCGCGGCAGAGGCTGCCGCGCGATCCGACCCCGTCTTCAGCCGCGTGAATACTTCACGCGCCTGGTCCCACTTCTTGGCGGCAACATAAATCTGTCCCAAATTGAACTGGTACTCCACATTGCGTGGGGCCAGAGTGACCGCCTCCCGCTGCGCCTCGAGCGCCGAGTTGATGCCTCCACCTTCCACACGAGCCATCCCCAGCATGTTGTAGGCATCGGCTAACTCGGGATACCAATCCGCGACCGCCCGTAAATCCTGCATCATATTTGCCAACCCACGCACTTCTTGCCGGGTGGCTTGCGCTTTCTGGTATTTCAGCACTGAACGGTAATACCAGATCCACGGATCACGAGGATTCAACTCCGTTGCTCGATCCAACTCGTCCGTAGCCGCGTCGAACCGCTTCTCCCGAATGTCGTCCCTGGCGAGTCCGCGATGGGCTGCCTCGTTATCCTTTGGAGCTTGTGTCAATTGCTGCAAGTCCCGCAATCCCTGATCACGATGCTCCGGAATGCGCGCCATCACATCGGCAATCACCGCATTCACTTCTTCGTCTTTCACCTGAGTAACTGTCATCCCGAGAGTATCCGGATCGAATGGAAGCGCCATATGATCCGGCTGTTGCAGGTCTACCGGATCCACAATCGGCTTCTTTGACTGATCGAGCGCAATGCCTAGACCGCTTAGCGATTTGAAATACGCCTTCACCGCATCTTCCATTTGCGCCGATGACATATCAAATGCCTGGACCATTGCCTTTTCCACCGGCACTTTCTGATTCAGGACCAGATCGAAGTAAGTCCCGGCCTCCGGCAACTTGTTCTTGTTGATGAGATAGTGCACAACTATCCAGGACTGCGCGTAGTAAAGGGTGTTGTGTGTCCCTTCCCGCATCCCCGACCCGTCATGCTTCATCGCGAAGAGGTCTGCCATCGAGATCCACACGGGCGAACTCACCAATTGCGTCAGCGACTGCGGCACATTTGGATCGCGGCGCAATTCGTCGAAGGCGTCCTCGTGCCACTCTGGCGCCAGTTCCGGATCGCCGCCGATATCTACCTGCTTCCCGAGTTGCATCGAGCCAAAATATTCTGCGAGGCCTTCGTCGAACCATCCCTGCGCCGGGGGATAGTTGAAATTCAAAAAATAGTGACCAAGCGAATGCTCCACCGCACGCCATGGATCGGCTTCAAACAAATTCAGGACGATATAAATCCGATCGTACCCAGGCACGTAAAAACCGCCCGCCATGCTCTGTTTCGCCGGAGCCACCATACCGTACTGCTTGTCGCTCTTGAGCGCGATAACAGTGATCGGTATAGGCATTTTCAACTTTTCCTTCAGAATCAGCAGCCCAAAGACAGCTCGCATCTGCTCCATTCGCAAGGCCACTTCCCGGCCGCGCTTGTCGCCTGCGTCGGTGAGCACGGAGAAATGCGCCGTATGCACCTCGTTCCACTTGGATTCATCTTTATCTTTGGCGAACGAAGCTTTTAGCGTGACAAAATTCGAGACCACCAGCAACCCGACAATCAGAGGAGCAAACTTTGCGATCGTAAGGGATGGGCGGGGTTTCATGAGAGGGTCTGAAAAGTTCTGTTGAGAAATGCTAGCACGCCCGCCATCGAGTCAGTAGTCGCCTGGTGAACCGGGACCCGCACATAACAATCCGGTCCGGCAACTCAGGGCCGTCAGCAAATGGAGGAAAAAATCGTGTGGTACAGTTACGAGTTTCCACATCCTACAGGCCTCAACCAAAAGGGAGACCGCCATGCAAAGCAGCATCGTTGGCACAACCATGCCCGTTCTGGAATTCGCGCTCGAACCCAACGAGTCGGTAATTTCCGAAGCCGGAGAACTCTCCTGGATGACCGCCTCAATCCAGATGACCACCCACACCCAGTTGGGCGGAGGCGGCGGACTTTTCGGCGCGCTCAAGCGCGTAGCCGGTGGCGGAACGCTGTTTATGACCGAATATCGGGCCTCCGGCGTACGCGGCGAGCTAGCCTTCGCCACCCAGCTTCCTGGCCACATTGTTCCTGTCCAGGTTAGTCCGGGCCACGAATACATGATTCACCGTCATGGCTTCCTGTGCGCCACGCCACAAATTCAAGTCGGCATTGGATTCCAGCAAACGCTCGGCGCCGGCATCTTCGGTGGCAATGGCTTCGTCCTGCAAAGACTCGGCGGGCAGGGCACGGCATGGCTTGAGCTCTCAGGCGAGCTTGTCATTAAAGATCTTCAGCCCGGAGAAACGCTTCGCGTCCATCCCGGGCACGTGGGCGCTTTTCAGTCCAGCGTTTCGTTTCAGATGACAACCGTCCCCGGAATCAAGAACATGATTTTCGGTGGCGACGGACTTTTTCTAGCCGCACTCACCGGTCCCGGACGCATCTGGCTGCAAACTCTCCCTATCTCGAAGCTGGCTCACAAGCTCATGGAATACATGCCGAGATCCTCGAACGAAGCAGCACAGGGTGGAGTGGTCGGCGGTATCGTCGGTTCGATCCTGGGGGGAATGAAATAAAAAACGCGCTGGAATATAGAAAACGTGAACGAATAACTACATGAAGAACTCAGCGCAAGGGACCGCCACCGTCACTGCGCCCGCCGCTTCCCGCCTCGCTTGGATCGACTGGATGCGCGGCTTGGCTTGCATTCTGATGTTCCAGACTCACTGCTACGATGCGTGGCTGGGAGGAGATGCCCGCAACACCGGTTTTCTGAAAGGGTCGCAACTTCTCGGAACGCTGCCCGCGCCGTTGTTTCTCTTTCTAGCCGGAGTTTCCTTCGCCCTGGTAATCGACAAACTGATGCGCAAAAACGTGAGCCCTGGCGAAATCACCCGCACCATGGCACGCCGCGGCGCTGAAATTCTCGCCTTCGGACTTCTCTTCCGCCTGCAGGAATTTCTCATTGCCTGGGGATGGGCTCCATGGTCTGACTTGCTTCGCGTGGACGTTCTCAACATCATCGGACTTTCCATGATCTTGATGGCGCTAACCTGTGGCCTCACGCTAAAAGTTTCGGGGAAAACACGTGATTCAATTCCGGGTTCGGCGCTCGCCGGTGTCGCTATCGCCATCGCGTCGCTGATTGCCCTGCTAACACCGCCGCTTTATACCACCTGGCGTCCAACCTGGCTCCCATGGCCGCTGGAATCCTATGTCGACGGATGCCATAACCTCGGCTCTCCCCAGTCATGGCTTTTCCCCATCTTCCCCTGGACTGCCTTCGCTTTCGCCGGCCTAGCCGCAGGCTTCGTTCTTTTCAGCGAGCGGGCGCGAGCCCACGCGACCAAAACCCTGGCACTCTTCGCCGCCGTCGGAGTTGTAGCAATCCTCGCAGCCCGCCAATTCGACCACTCTCCAATTCATCTTTACGCCACTTATGATTATTGGCATACCAGCCCAAACTTTTTGATGATGCGAGTCGGTTTGCTGCTGGTGATCGCGTTTCTGACTTATGCGTGGTGCCGTTGGGGATTGGCGACCCGGGGGTTCAGCCCGCTCATTCAACTGGGACAAACTTCCCTTCTCGTCTACTGGGTCCACATAGAGTTCGTTTACGGACGCTTCTCCATCCTCCCGAAACGAGCCCAGTCCATCCGCGGCGCGACGTTAGGATTGCTGGAAATTATTGTTTTCATGCTGATTCTTTCGCTGCTCCGCACAAGAATTGACTGGAGGAAGCTTAGCTTGAAGAAAATGAACTGGAGATCGGCGAAGAGAACTCAGGTTGCCTGAATCAGCCACTCTTATTGAAGGCTTAGATTGATTTCGCCGTGCTTATCGAAACCCACATGCAGGGTGTTTTCCTGCCCGGCGACAAAAATCCACGAGACCGCCGAGGATTGATCATAGGAGGCGAGATCCGACGTGACCTGCACTCGGAGATCATGTTTCCCTGGCTGTACCTGCATGGAATGAAGTTCATGCCCCTGCATGCGATGAAAAACGACGAGGTGTTTTTTGTCTGTTCCTTCCAACAAGTGCGTGTAACTAAGCTTGCCATCCACCCAGATTGACAGGTGGGCTTCGGCGAATTTGTGATCGATTTCGATTTCCAGCGTGGCCGGCGAAACAGCGGGCAAAGGCGGCGGCGTGGCTACGGCAGTGATCGGCGGAGAAATAACTGGCGTGTTCACACGAGCGACTTGTGCGGTCGAGGGATGCGCTCGAACCGGCGCCTTTGATTTGGCTTTTTGTTTTGTCGCTGGTGCGGATGCTTTCGAGATGGAAGCAATCGGAGGCGCCGCAGTCGTTGTCGACGGGGCCGGTCGTCGCCGCCGATTCTGTCATCTTAGCCGGCATATTTAATGGGGGCGCCAAAGGTGACTCGGCGACTTCCGGGCGCATTGCTTTGTTTCCAAACGACATGACCAATGTCGTAAGAATGAAGAACGCCGCCAGCACTAATCCAGCTACGACAGGTTTTCTCCGCAGCATCTGGAGCGCGCTGCGCATAGCCAAAACAACCTGGGCTTCCGCCAGAATGTCCTTAGCGATCCGCGGTTTGCTTAGAGTCAGGTGGTGAGCATTCCGGTCCTCGATGGAAGGGAGCTTTACCTTGCTGTCCAGGTGCTGTTTCAGATCGACTCGTTGGATATCCGACACCATCTCTGCGCCATTCTGGTAACGATTGGCAGGATCTTTCGCCATCGCGCGCGTGATGATGGCATCGAGTCCCTCTGGCAACGCAGTATCGAGCAGGGTCGCAGCGATCGGTTCACGATTGACCACTTTGAACGAAACCGTCAGGGCGCTATTGCCTTGAAAGGGGCGATGGCCCGTCAAAACCGTGTATAAAATCACGCCGAGCGAGAACAGGTCTGACCGCCCATCCACCGGTTCGCCATTCAATTGTTCGGGCGACATATAAGCGGGCGTACCCAAAGCGCGACCCGCGAGTGTCTGGTTGGAGAGGTTCAATTTGGCGACTCCAAAGTCGGCGATCTTGGCATGGCCATCTTCGGTTAAAAGAATATTCGCCGGTTTCAGGTCGCGGTGTACCACTCCCTGGCCGTGAGCGCAATCGAGCGCCTCCGCCAGTTCGACCGCTAGCTGCAGTGCTTTCTGCACCGGCAGCTTGTGGTCGCCTCGCGACAATAGCTTGTCCATGGACTCGCCGCCTACGAATTCCATGACGATATATGGATTTCGAGTTTCAGGTTCTTCGCCAACGTCAAAGATGGTTACGATCCCAGGATGCGACAGGCGGCCCGCCGCTTCCGCTTCGCGGAGAAAGCGCTCCCGATATTCCAGTTGCTCCTCCGGACTATGGCCAGCAAGTGAAATGGTCTTGATGGCAACCAGACGGTTGATCTTGGGATCGCGCGCTTGATAGACCACACCCATCGCGCCGCGTCCAATTTCCTGGAGGACCTCGTATCGGCCGAACGGTTTGTGCTGGCTATCGTCCATATGCATTTGGCTCGGGAACAATCTCTGCCTCTGTGCAGGTTCGTCCCGATGACGGTCAAAAAATGAAGGATTGTATCCATTTGTATTGTCCGCCGACCGGGTGAATTGGGCCAAGTTACCGTCGTGTTTAGCCATCGGGGTGGGCATTCACGGCGAAACTACCCTCAAAACCTCACGTGGCGGGGTGTTTCAGGACAGCATAGACGGTCGAAAACTAGACGGTTTCAAGAGCGTTCGACAAAAATCTCAGGCCCGCTCCGCAATTCCGACGCGCTACGATCGGTTCGTTCCCATACCCCGACACATAGAGAGTGAAATAAAAACCTGCCTGAGGATCGGCGTCCCCATTGAAATAACATCGCCGAACGCACACTTCTGCCGCAGCGGGTATGTCGGGGGTTCGGCGGAGCGACTCGACCAAGGTTCGAGCCGCCTGTTCATGAGCGGCAAAGGATAGGCGGGAATCGGCGCTGGAAAATACTACGTCTACATAGCAGGCATATTTGTGCGAGGCACTGTAGACATCCTCATCCGCATTCAAGTCGGTCGTGGCCCAGGCATCGCACTTCGCCGTCTCGAACCTGCTTCGGGTTGAGTTTGCCGCCAGAAGAAATGCTTTTAGCTCAGGAAAGGACTCTGCCTCTTCAATCGCCGCAATCAACTCTGGATGCCGTTTCAAATCAACATACGCGAGCTTCCCTGCCGGATCGGACCACGGAAAATCCAGCACCGGGTCTTCGCGACCCAACTCGATTGAAAAATCGGCATCCATCAGGAATTCATCGCTCAGAACTTCGCCGGTCAAAATCTGCGCAGGAAGTTTACAATCTCGTGCTCCGCCCAATAGCCATCGTCAGAACGACCATCGTTCCCGTTGTTCCCGCGAGCGGGCAGGCCAGAAGGCGCGCCTACAAATGCGCAGTGACCGCCATCAGCGGCTTCGACGAAGGCAATATTTTTGTTCGCAGAGATTTTCCGCCGCGTCTCCGCTGTGACTCGGATGAACGGATCATTCGCCGCGTGCAAGATCAACGCTGGAACGGCGATCTTGTCGATTACATGCGCCGCCGAAGCGCGGTCATAGTAATCCTCGACGTCTCTGAAGCCGCAATAGAATGCCGTTATCTTGTCATCAAATTCGCGCAGGCTGCGAATGCCACGCAGCCGGTTTGTGTCGAAATGGCCGGGAAAGAGTCGAGCTTTCTGAAGCATTCGCCGATGAAGCGCCCACAGGAAATATTTTTCGTAGAGCCGGTTCGAGAATTCGTGCAGCGTGTCCGATGACGTCGCCAAATCAATCGCGGGACAGCACGCCGCCACCGCACGAAATTGCGCAGGTCCTTGTCCTTGCGATCCCCATTCCCCCGCCAATTTCAACACGATGTTGCCACCCATGGAGAATCCAACCAGCGCCAGTCGCGAAACGCCATCGCGCGCGATAATTTGTCGCGCCACCTCCGCGACATCGTTCGAAAGTCCCGAATGGTATAGAACCGGAGCCAGCGCGTCCGTGCCGCCGCAATTGCGTTGGTTGTAGCGGATTACATTCATCCTCGCAGCCAGCGCCTTTTCCGTCACCCCGAGCATGTACTGCGACTCGCTGGAGCCTTCCAGCCCATGCACAATGATGATGGTCAGCGCGCGCGTTCGATCCAACTGCCAGTGGCAGTGGCAAAGCACCTGAACTCCAGGCGCGACTTCGATCAACCGCTCCTCGGGCGCGGGCAGATGAAAATGCCGCGGAAGCAGGAAACTGGCAACCGTCTGCACATGCCCGCCACTCAGCCAGCGACGCGGCGTGAAGGGACGAACCTCTTCGTGTGTTTGCGAAGTATCCACGCTTTGATTTTAAATAGAAGAGAGCAATTTACTTCGCGGAGTTTTCTTCATGCCCATCTTCGAATACGTTTGCAAGGATTGCCAACACGAATTCGAGGCGTTGGTTTTCGGCAAACAAAAAGCTGAATGCCCGAAATGTCAGAGTAAAAGTCTGGAGCCGCAGCTGTCGGTGTTTGCTGTATCGGCGAAGGGCGGCGGGCAGTCTCGGGCATCAATGCCAACAAGTTCCACTGGGCCATGTGGATCATGCGGAGACGCGCGTGGACCCGGGGCCTGTTCACTGGGCGACCTCGACTAAATCCTTACTGCGTCAACTTATCCAGATGACGAAAGCCGTCCGTAACAGCAAACATCGCCGCTGTGATGGTCCCGTTATAAGCCATGTGGACCAGAAATCCTGAAGCCACAGAATTTGTTCTCGCGCGCACCAAGCCAAGAACCAAGCCCACCAGGCATATTACGAGCACCGACGCCCAGGAGTATCCGTATTGCGAGGCGTGCATCAGGCCGAATCCCAGGGCGGTCACGGAAATTCCTGCGATGACTCCGAAACGGCGTGCCAAAACTGGATAGAGGAATCCCCGAAAAAACAATTCTTCCATTAATGGTCCCATAGTCACCGCGAAAACGGCTATGAGAATGACGGCCGCGTGCCGCCGCAGCAGCTCTTCAAAGGGCGTCTGTTTGGGAAAAGGGAGAAAACGCTCCACGAACACGAGAGCGACTTGCATCGCAACCCCTATCCCCAGGAACGGCAATATATTTTCGGGCCAATTCCAGTGGATGGTTTTCCAGAACCTCGGGCTTCCCCTCTCTTTCGTGACAAGGATGTACATGTAGCCGAGGAGCAACAAGTAAGCGAGCATCTGAGCGACGATCAAAAGTTCGGGAAGCGCACTGAGATGACGGGCTCGAGCTTTGAAGGTTGCGCCGGACACGACCGCGAGCATGGCAAATCCGGAAACAACAATCGCGACGATCGCCATGATCATCACACGGAAAACATCAAGACCGTTCCATACGGGATCAGGTGGCGGCGTGGGAACAAGCTCGACGGGTTGGAGGAGGGAAAGTTGGCCGCCGTCGAATGGGAGGATAGAACCGTCATGGCCCGAAACTTCCGCCGCGCTCAGCCCGGCTTGGACGTGCGAGGACGGCCGTTCTTCGACTGAATCATCCGCGGGTGCCGGACGTTCCGGAAGATTCTCAGGAAACGAGTTCACGCGAGTTTCCTTCTGCCGCGGGAGCGAGCGCGCCATTAGCCGCGCGTGCCTTCGCCGATCCGTTTTTTTCGGACCCGTTTCTTTCCGGCACGTTTCTTTCCGATGCATTGAAATACGAGGAAAGCGCCTGTCCCGTATAGGACTTCTTCACGCGCGCGACTTGCTCCGGCGTGCCCTGAGCCACGATCCGGCCCCCATCTTCTCCGCCTTCAGGGCCGAGATCGAGTATCCAGTCGGCATTGCGGATAACGTCCAGGTTGTGCTCGATGATGATAACCGTGTTTCCAAGATCGGTGAGGCGATGCAGAACGTCGAGCAACTTGCGCACATCGTCGAAGTGCAATCCGGTCGTCGGCTCGTCGAGCAGGTAAAGAGTTTTGCCGGTTTGGCGTTTGCTCAGTTCGCGAGCTAGTTTGATGCGCTGGGCTTCGCCTCCAGAAAGAGTAACCGCGGATTGACCGAGATGAATGTATCCAAGGCCGACATCAACCAACGTCTGCAACTTCGGCCTGACCTGGGGAATATTCTCGAGTATCTGAAGCGCGTCAGATACCGGCATTTCCAGAAGGTCCGCGATGGAGTTTCCGTTGTAATGGACCGACAACGTTTCGTGGTTGTAGCGTCGTCCGCCGCAGACTTCACATTGCACGTAAACGTCAGGCAAGAAGTTCATTTCGATACGTCGCTGACCTTCTCCCTGGCAAGCTTCGCAGCGTCCACCGGCCACATTGAACGAAAATCGCCCCGGTTTGTATCCGCGCTCGCGGGATTCGGGCAGCATGGCGTAGAGATCGCGAATCGCCGAGAAAATGCCGGTATATGTCGCTGGATTGGACCGCGGGGTGCGTCCGATAGGAGATTGATCGATGCGAATGACTTTATCGATTAGCTCCGCTCCCGTTATCGATTTATGTGTGCCAGCTTCTTCGCGCGACCGATAGAGTTGCTTGGCCAGAGCGCGATAAAGGATGTCGTTCACTAGAGTCGATTTGCCGGAGCCAGACACGCCGGTGACAACCGTCATCACGCCCAAGCGGGAAGATCACGTCGAGATTTTTCAGATTATTTTCGCGCGCGCCTAAAACGCTAATCGCTTTCCCATTCGGGCTGCGTCGCTGCGCCAACATCGCAATCGTCTGATTTCCTGCGATATAAGCACCGGTAAGCGATGCATGCGAACTCATAATCTCATCGGGCGTTCCGCTCGCGACCAACGCGCCGCCGTGCCGGCCAGCGCCAGGACCGAGGTCGATTACATAGTCGGCCCGTCGAATGGTTTCTTCATCGTGTTCCACGACGAGCACGGTATTGCCCAGGTCGCGCAAATTTTCGAGCGCCGCGAGCAGGCGTCCATTGTCGCGGTGATGCAGTCCGATCGACGGTTCATCGAGGACGTAGAGAACTCCACGCAGCTTCGATCCGATTTGAGTCGCAAGACGTATACGCTGGCCTTCTCCACCGGAAAGTGTGGCGGCTGAGCGGCCGAGCGACAGGTAGCCGAGGCCGACGTCGTGCAAAAATTCCAGGCGCTGCGTGATCTCGTGCGCGATGCGTCCAGCGATGGTAAGTTCCCTGCCGGTCAGCTTGATCTTGCGCGCGGCTTCGAGAGCGCGGGCAATTGGAAGGCTGGTGAAATCCGCAATAGACATGCCGTTTACTTTTACCGCTAGACTTTCTGGACGAAGACGCTTGCCGTGGCACACCGAGCATTCGGTGGCGGACATAAAGTCGAGCAGGTATTCGCGATAGTTATCCGAAGTTGAGGATTCCAGATTTTGTTTGAGGTAGCCGAGGATTCCCAGAAATCCAGTTTTGCCTCCGCGTTGCGGCTCGCCATAAAGCAGAAGGTTCTGAATTTTTTCTGGAAATTTCTCGAACGGAGTCGCCAGATTAAAGCCGTAGGCTTGAACCAGCAACTGGATGCTGCGAACCAGGTTTTGCGACGACGAACCTGGACCCAATCCGCCATCGAGGATCGGCTTCGACCAATCGACAATCACCTTCGCCGGATCAAGATCGTAGCGGCTTCCGAGTCCATGGCATTCAGGGCAAGCTCCGTAAGAACTGTTGAACGAGAACGAACGCGGCTCAAGCTGTGGAACGCTGATGCCGCAGTCAGGACAGGCCAGACGCTCGGAATAAAGTGTTTCGTCTCCGTTGACGACTGCAACCAGAACCAGGCCGCCGCCTAGTTTCATGGCGAGAGCGACTGATTGTTCCAAACGGTGTTCGATTCCAGGTTTCACCAGCAAGCGATCCACAACAACTTCGATGGTGTGGTTCTTACGCTTGTCGAGCGCGAGATCGTCTTCGAGGTTTACCAGTTCGCCATCCACGCGGGCACGGGAGAAGCCGTGCTGCGTCAGCTTCTCCATCTCTTTCTTGAATTCGCCTTTGCGGCCGCGGACGATGGGGGCCATGATCATCACCCGGTCATCTGGAGTGAGCGCCATCACGCGCTGCACAATCTGTTCGGCAGACTGGCGAGTGATCGGCTTGCCGCAACTCGGACAATGCGGCACGCCGATGGAAGAGTAGAGAAGCCGCAAATAATCGTAGATTTCGGTGATGGTGCCTACGGTCGATCGTGGACTTCGGCTGGTGGTCTTCTGTTCAATCGAAATCGATGGACTCAGGCCGTCAATGGAATCGACATCGGGACGCTCCATCTGGTCGAGAAACTGACGCGCGTAGGCCGACAGCGTTTCAACGTAACGCCGCTGCCCTTCCGCATAAATCGTATCGAAAGCGAGCGAGGATTTCCCGGAGCCGCTCAGGCCCGTTATGACCGTCAAAGTATTGCGAGGAATCTCGACGTCAATATTCTTCAGGTTGTGCTGGCGCGCGCCGCGCACCGAAATCCTGGTGATGGCCATTTAACACAATTCTTTGTGGACTTCCGTAATGTGGACGTGTCCCAAGAAATATCGGAGAGTGGAGATACGCAGTTCGATTCCCGTATCTTAGTTGTTAACAATAGCGGGGGTCAAATGCCGATAAACTCAGTTGTTTGCAGCCTCTCGCGATGCACCGGCAGGCTGCCAAGGGCCAGCAAACGTGAACGCACTTTTCGTAGCTTTCCTCATCAGCAGCACCGCAATTTTATCCGTTGTTCTGGGTGTTTTCGGCGCATACTGCGCGATTCATGGCATATTGGCAGCCGTCAATCCCTCTAGACCGGCCAATATCCTCTCGGCATTGGTCGCGCATCAAAGCCACGCCAGCGGCGACTAAATACCGCCCGCATTCTCTCCGGCTCTTATTAAAATCAATACCGATTCGATGCCCAATTCTCGAAAGAGATGCTGACTTGGTAGAGGCGAGAATAAGCGCGCCCGATTGAGCTATTGCTGTGGCGGCTGTTGGGGAGGAACTGCGGGCGCACCGGGCTGTGGTTGTTTACGGAGCATCTCCAGAATTTGCTCGGGAGTCTTTGGTCCCGCATTTGGTTGGTTCGGATCTGGTTGCGCGGGCTGATCTGCTGTAGCGGGGTCCGGCACTACCGCACCAGGCTGAGCCTGATCGTCGGCGTTTTCGTCCGCGTTGTCGGCGTCGTCGTCTTTGGCATCATCGCCGCTATCGGGTTGCGCCGGTTGCCCAACTCCTGGCTGTCCATTCCCTGGTTGCTGGGCAATGAGGTTCTGCTGGTTAAAACCTTGAGGCCCGCGAAAACGGCCCGGGGCCATTGGGCCTGCATTATTCGCCTCTGGACCCTGATAAACGTTCCCGCCAGGTGGCGCTTCCCCCGCAGCTGATGGCTTGGCTGAAAGAACCACGCTCGCAACCGATGTAGGATTCGAGTTGGAACCAACCATTACATAATTGTAGGAAGAGCCGTTGAGCAGCACTGCCAAAACATCTCGCGGCGACCCGGGACCGATGTGAGTGACGACTCGCTCATTGGCGCCGGCTGAGCCCTGAGGAATTTCAATCGAAGCCCCGGTAAGCTTCCGCACATCGCGCAGGATTTCACCCAAGCTCGAATTCTCAGCTGAAATCGTCAGCAACCCGCCTTGATAGCTTACTTTCGCCGGCGTCGCCGGAATCTGCTCCATCGGCAACTGCGTCAGCGGACCACTCGGCAATGGCGGAAGCACCATTGGCGGCTCTTGGGTTTTTGGGGCCTGTTTCTGGGTCTTAGGAGTCTTGCGCTGCGTCGCGGGCGCCGGGGCTGTGGTTGGCGGATATGGAGTTGCCGGATACGGGGTCGAAGGCGACGTGCCGGGCGATGCGGGAACCGGCGTCGCGGTCGGACCGGGTGCCGGGGAATTACCCTGAGCGCAAACGATCGGAGCCGCCAGCAAGAGCCCCAAACCAATCCATCTGCGTATCGGCAACATCAACGACCCCATTTCCACGAGCGGCGAATAATCCTGATACCACTCCATTGTAAGTTTAGCACTGCTCGTAGAACGCGGCGGTGCCTTATTCCTTGCGCATTCATTACGAAGGGCTTATTGCTTCTCTGTCTTTCCACAGGTTTAGCCTGCCGCCTGTCGAAACTGCGCGTAAAATGGCACCGAGGTCGTCAGGTTGAGCCTTGTTTTTAGTACTCGCCGAGAATTGACGTTCCGCAACCAACCCTGCTGGCAGCGATGGCTGTTGCTACTGGTGCTGGCAACCTCCGCCTCCGCCCACGCCCAGACCTGCCAGAGCGCAGCCGACATGGATGTATCTGTTCGCTCTGCGCTTGAGGCTGCCGCGAAGCGCTATTTTGAAATGTCAGCTCGCGGCGATACCGCCGGCTTGAGGCAGAACTCTATTGCATCGGTTGCATCCAGCTTTGCCGGAATCGAAGCTGCGGTCAAAGATAACCAGGCCGCATTCAACGGCGCCCAGGCAACGGTCCGGCCGCCTTTTTTCCTCACAGCCGATGGCCCCGAACCGCTCGCCCGTGCGGAATTTCTCTGTGGAGTATTTGGCACCTCGGGTCAGACCAAGGATAGTGCCGTATTCGTTCTGCCCAATCTGCCGCCCGGTAAATACGGCGTTGCCATTCTCGACGTGAGTGGAGGACGGGATCCGATCACGCTCAGTTTTGTCCTACAGCAGATTGGAGCCGATTGGAAACTGGCTGGTTTTTACGCCAAGTCTTCACAAGCGGCAGGACACGATGCCGCATGGTTCATCCAGCGCGCCCACGATTTTAAGAATAAAGGACAGAATCACAATGCGTGGCTCTACTACCGCGAAGCAATAGCGCTTTCTGCTCCGGTGGACTTCATGAGCACGCTTGCCACCGACAAGCTGTACGACGAGACACAAGCAGTCCAGCCCCCCGATATGCCGGCGAACGGCAACACCTTCGACTTGACCCTAGGCGCTAAGACCTGTCATTTGACCGAAGTCTTCCCCCTGACTGTGGGAAACGATCTCGACGTGGTGGCAAAATATCAGGCCGCCGATATTTCGGATACGGCGCACACGTTTCAGGAAAATACGGCGGTGATTAAGGCGCTGGTCGCGAAGTATCCTGAATTGCGCGAAGCTTTTACCGGAGTGGTGGCACGCGCGGTCGATCCCTCCGGCCACGACTATGGCACGTTGCTCGCGATGAAGGACATCAAGTAGAACGATTGAGGCATTGAATCATTGAGGCATTCAAATCACCTGCCGCGGCAGTCGGATTGTTTCAATGATTCAATACCTCAATGATTCAATGGCTAAATGCCTCAATGCCTCACCTTGCCTTCCCCGTTCCACGGGACTACTATTTTCAAGTTCCGTCGTTGAATTAACCTCAGCCGACTTCATCCCCAGGAGGATCTATGGGAATCGCAATTTCCCCAATTCAGATTGATTCGCGAGTCACCGACTTCGTAGCCAAGCCCCGCAAAATGCTGATTGACGGCAAGTGGGTGAATGCCGTATCGGGCAAAATGTTCCCGACCTACAACCCAGCCACCGGAGAAGTTCTGGCGCAAGTCGCGGAAGGCGATCGCGCGGATATTGACTTAGCCGTAAAGGCCGCGCGCAAAGCGTTCGATAGTGGTCCCTGGTCTCGTGTGACGGCCTCCGAACGCGGCAAGCTCGTGTGGAAGCTGGCCGATCTACTGGAAGAGCACCTCGAAGAATTTGCGACCCTGGAAACACTCGACAACGGCAAGCCGCTGACCGTGGCGCGCGCCGCGGACGTTCCACTCGCCGTCGAAATCTTCCGCTACATGGCGGGATGGGCCACCAAACTCGAAGGCACCACCATCCCTCTGTCGGTCCCCTACACGCCCGGCGCGCAGTATCACGCCTACACGCTCCGCGAACCAGTCGGAGTCGTCGGCCAGATCATCCCCTGGAATTTCCCTCTACTGATGGCAGCATGGAAACTGGCGCCCGCACTGGCTTCGGGATGCACGGTAGTGTTGAAACCGGCCGAGCAGACCCCGCTCTCCGCGCTGCGTTTGGGCGAGTTGATTTCTGAAGCCGGATTCCCCGATGGCGTCGTCAACGTCGTCCCAGGATACGGCGAAACTGCGGGCGCAGCTCTGGCGGCGCACGATCTGGTGGATAAAGTTGCCTTCACTGGATCAACCGAAGTAGGCAAGCTGATTGTCCATGCCGCAACCGGCAATCTGAAAAAAGTTTCGCTCGAACTCGGTGGCAAATCTCCAAACGTCGTATTCAAAGATGCCGACCTGGATGCTGCGATCGCGGAATCCGCCAGCGCCATTTTCTTCAACCAAGGTCAATGCTGCTGCGCCGGATCGCGCCTCTTCGTGGAACGTCCTGTATTTGATCGCGTGGTGGAAGGCGTGGCGGCGAAAGCCAAGAAGATCAAAGTTGGATCGGGCATGGAACCGAGCACGTCGATGGGACCGCTCGTGTCCGAGGAGCAGTTGCAACGCGTATGCAACTACCTCGATATCGGCATGAAGGAAGGCGCGACCGCAATGGCTGGCGGTAAGAAGCTCGGCGACAAGGGATATTTCGTCGAGCCGACCGTACTGGTAAACACAAAAGACGATATGCGGGTGGTGCAGGAAGAAATCTTCGGACCCGTCGTGACCGCGATTCCGTTCGACAATCCCGAAGAATTAACGCCTCGCGCCAACGACTCCATGTACGGCTTGGCGGCAGGAATCTGGACGAAGGATATTTCGAAAGCCCACCGTCTGGCAGCATTGCTGCGAGCCGGAACAGTCTGGATCAATTGCTACAACATTTTCGATGCGGCGCTGCCGTTCGGCGGGTACAAGCAATCCGGCTGGGGACGTGAGATGGGCAAAGACGTTCTCTCGCTCTACACGCAAACCAAGTCGGTGTGCACGAGACTGTAGCTTTCTCATGATGGGATATGAGGGGCGGCCTTCGGGCCGCCTTTTTTGTCGCAGGCGCGGGGCAAAATTGGAGGCGCGGGTGAGAATCGAAATTGCCCGCAAACGTAAACGCAACTACTTACAGAGCACGGCTGGCACCGTAAGTTGATATTAGTACATAGTAGTCGCGTTAACGGATCACTAACGGATCACGGGTAATCGCTTTATTTAGGCTGGCTCGTCTCTGAAACCCCTTTCTCGGGGACAATCTTCGTCGTTCGCAGTTTCGCGCGGGTATCTCTATTGCCGTCTTCCGTCCAACAGTTGCCCAGAAAAATGACGAACGCAACAGTTATCCCCACTACCGAAGTCGCAAACCAATCAAGATGATCACAGCCGAATTCGAAATGCCCCACCCCGGTTACGACTGCTAATAGGAGAAACAGCGCCACAACAAACAAACTCAGAGTCTGGTTGATCTTGGACACGGAGAAGGGATAAGCAGCCCCCAAGGGCCAAAAGCGCGGGTTACCATCTTTGGTCCAAAGTCCCTCATCACTCAAAACGGTCTTGTAAAGTGATCCCAGCACTTCGTCTTCCAGTAGATCGACATGCTTCTCCCAGTTCTCCTGCCAGAACTTGCTGGCCCGGTTGACGAAGTACCAAGCCACTGAGAAGACGACTCCTACGCACGCACAGGTAAGCAAAGCATCGCCCTTTTCGATGTACGGTATGTCTTTGGAGCCGAGCACTGTGACGTAACCGGCCAGAGCAATCGCAATGAACGTCCAAAAATATGTCGCTCGTTTCCAGTAGAGATCAATCTCGAATTTTCTGATGTCGTGGGCGAGGTTCAATGCCTTTTCAGAGTCAGTCTGCGGCAACTTGATTCGGTACTCTTCGCCCGTAATTCTTCTACTCATGGAAGTGGCTCAATCTGCCCCTCACTAATGGGCGCCCAAAGCATCGCACAGCCCATTTGTGGGGTCAATGCGGCCTACTACTTCGTCTGTGCTTCCGATATGGCAGCGGTAGGTAACTTTAACGCTCAATTTTTGGATCGTCGGGCAGTTTGCCGTGCTTCCATAAGTTTGTAAGAAACTGGTAGTAGCCTTCCATCAACACTATCGGATCAGTGAGCGTGATCGGCGCGTTGTTTTTGTCGGACATCTTTTGGTAAAGCGTTAAACGCCAGTCCGCCAACCTGCCAGCTTCTTGCATCAACAATTGCTTACGGCTCGCAGCTCGTTCACGCACTGCAAGCTGATGGCGTGCTTCACGCTCCAAGCGAGTCTCTTCTTCACGGGCTTTTCTCTCCAAAGCAGCTTCCGCCCTTTTCGATCTGCGCTCCAAGGCACCATTGACGAGAATTGCGACAGTTGACAAGGTGCTCGCTACGACAGCCCCTACAGCGGCTGAGAGAGCCACGAGAGACGAAGTTTGGGTTGTATCGCCAGCGACCATTTTAGCTACCCTGTTCTCAGGGTAACCCTGATTTGCACGCTGTCAAGATGCAGAAACCATTCATAGCGAACCCCCCACGTCGAGAATCACCGGGGCTTTCGAATGTCAGCTTGACGGGACACTTGCAAGCCGCTCACCAGAGGATTAGCCTCTTGCATTGTGAGGATGACCAGAGCGCAGCGTATTGTCCTGATTTTCTACTGCCTGCTGATTTGTTGTTGTTGCGTCTGGGTGCCGTGGCACGCTACCGCCGTTGTGACCGGGCCAAACGCAATCGTGCATGACTTGAGCGAGAAACGAGTCGAAGATATAAGGCTTGGGTACGACTGGGTTTGGAATCGTTATGGACCAGAGTTCAAAATCGACGAATCGGCAACGCCGTATGCGGGTGAAAGCAACACGATCACTATGCAATGGCACGAATCGGCGAGGCCCAACCTGCCCGTCATTGCGCTGTCGCTGCTGGGAGTAACTGCGCTCTGCTCGTCCGCTTTCCTGATCGCCGGAAGATGGACACAACAACAAATCGCGCGAACCTAGCTCGCTTTGGGAATCATGTTGTAAAGCGGGTGTAGGTCGAAGATTGTCACTGACATTCTCACTTCCCGGTGTTGGGGGACAAACATGAAGCTCACTCCAAAGTTCGCGTCAGGAGTTTTCATATGTACTTTTCTGCTGCCTGGATGCAATTCGCCCGATCCCCCTGATCTTCGTGCCCCCTCCAGTCCTCTCGTGGAAAACGCTAAACCCGTACCCCAAGAACAAAAGCGGGAAATAGGCCTTTGGGATATCCAAGAACCGAAAATCAGTCCCATCGACGGCAGAAAAACCCAGATGTTGAGCACTGGGACTGGAAGCAGACTAGTCCTCTGCTTCGAGAATGGAAAACTATGTGGGGGCAGTGATGCTGGTGTCTTTGTTACCTCTCCCTGTTGGGTTGAGGGGGGCGAAGAATTAGGAACTCGGTATCAAAGGCGAGTACGGATGAGGTTTGATCAGGATAAATTTCTAACGGATACTTGGGGAATCTCGGATGACCACCGCGGAATCTTCCCACATTCGCCGCAAACCTTCATTTCAAGTCTGAAGAGACATAAAGTATTGGCAGTTGAGTTTGGTTGTGCCCGCTACGACAGCGACGTGATGACTTTTTCTATCGACGGCTTACAAGCCGCCCTTGACTCTGCGGGCCTAAAACCGAATCCAGGACTTGTTCCTCCCGAAAAATCAAAAAGAACTCCAATTGGTCAGACGGCCCATACGCAGGCAAATCACGAAGATGAGGCGCGCTCATGGCGAACCCAAACCGGGTGCGAAAACGCGGGTTTCATTTGGGAGAATGGTGCGTGTCAGGCGCAGAAATGATCTAAAAACTAATCTGCCTTCGCACCCAAGGGCCCCGAACTTTGGCTTATGCAGATGATTCTGCCGTGAGGAGAACGAAGTGGGTGCTAGCAGTCCAGGTACCACCGACATCAAGCTGTTGTTCGCTCGCTGTGGCAATCAGTGCGCTTTTCCGAAGTGTCGAGCGCCGATGGCGGTCGATCATACGTTGATTGGGGAAGTCTGCCATATCAAAGGCGTACGGCCCGGAAGTGCCCGTCATGACCCCAGCCAAACCGACATACAGCGTCATGCCTACGCCAACCTTGTGCTGATGTGCCCCACTCACCACACGGTGATTGACGACGATGAAGAAGGGTACCCGGTGGAGCGCCTCTTGAAGATCAAGGCTATACACGAGGCTCAATCGACTTCAATTCCAGAGGCCGAGGCTGCCGCCATCGCCGAGAAATTCGTAAACCAGTCGGTCACGAATATTGGTCAGAGTGGCGGGTTGTCCGCTCTCACCGTGAATGCTTCGACCATCACAGTGCAGAGCGCACCGGACACAAGCCATCTCACGCGCCAGCGCCAGATTGCTGCGGTCGAGCACTTGTGGCAGGTAATAGGGAATTTGCGCAAAGAGTTCGGCACTGCAATCTTCATTGATTCCATCCTTGTCTCGTCTGAGCTTGACGCTTACTTTAGCGATGGAAAACATGCTCACGTTGTGGACTGCCTTCGCGAATATGCCGACATGCACCTCCCCCTTCGGAAGTTCGCCAGTGCGGGTGCCAATGACGCTGAGAAAGAGCGGCCCTTCGTTACGAATCGTTTATGGTCTGTCTTCTTCGTTCTGAGAGGTTTCTACGGTAGGATTGCATTTCTCCTGACCAATTCCTACAAGGAAGGCAGGTTCGTAGACTGGCGTGCAGATAGCGGCTGCGAACAGCTTCTCCGAGCAATATTGCCGGCAGGGATCGTAGACCACGCGAAAGGGCAAGTGGCCGGCGGCCTCCAGGCCTCCATCGCATCTCTGGAAAGCCAATTTCTTGCCGAGGCTGGTATGAACCAAGCTTGATAGGTAATAAATGCAAATGCGGTACGCCGTAGTTCATTACCAAGAAAAAGGTTGTTCCCGCGAATTCCAAATGCCTGCCCGGAAAAAGATCAATCTGGAAAAGTTCTGGCGACACTCGATAGGCTCTGCCCGTATTGCGGCTACAAAATTCCACCGGCAGAAATTCAGCGACCCATCTTCGATCAGGTCACTTGTCCGAAATGCACGACGACCATAGCACCTGGCGATTGCTGGCCATACAAGTATCCGGGCGGTTGCGCTTGCGGATGTGGACACAAGGCGCGAACCTGCGAAAACTGCTGCTGGATCGCTTCGGACGGGAGCTAGTATCAGCGCTGATAAGGCGATTACAATGCTCTAACATGACCGATGCACTCGAACCGAAGGCCGTATCGTCACCCCTGCCAAAGGTCGTGGACTGGGCAGAATTTCTCGCAACATCTCCACCTGACGTGACTTCAGAAATAAGCGATCTATGGATAACGCGTGACAGGACACCCCGGATACAGACTCCCGATGTTTTTCTTTACTGCCCGACTCCGGCGTGTGATGGATACCGGTACTTCACGGTTGACGGCGGAGAAACTTATTTGGAAGTCGGGAAATGGCGTTTCACGTTCTTGCATTTTTCCTGTCGCAATTGTCAGAAAGCAACAAAAATCTATGCGCTTGCGGTAACCACGAAATCGGGTACCCCACCAGATGGATTTGCGACCAAGTTCGGTGAGATACCACCGTTTGGGCCGCACACACCTGCGCGGGTGATTTCACTGATCGGCCCGGATCGGGAACTATTTTTGCAGGGACGCCGGTCTGAGAATCGCGGAATGGGTATCGGCGCTTTTGCCTATTACCGAAGAGTGGTAGAAAACCAGAAAACTCGGATCATCGAACAAATCGGCAACGTGGCGGCACGGCTCGGAGCAAAACCAGATGTGCTCAAGGAATTCCAGGCGGCTGCGAAAGAGACGCAGTTCAGTACCGCTATTGAGCAGATAAGACATGGAATTCCTGACGTTCTGCTGATTGACGGTCAGCACAATCCATTGACTCTCCTACACAGCGCATTGAGTGAGGGTTTGCACGCAAACACGGACGCAGAATGTCTCGAAATTGCGCAAGCAATCCGTGTCGTTCTAACCGAACTGGCGGAAAGAATCTCTTTAGCACTCAAGAAAGAGGAAGAACTTACAACCGCAGTGTCGCGACTTCTTAAGCGAAAAAACGCAAACTCGGTCAGACCTTGATTGAAAAGGTTGCTCAAATGCCAAAAATCGGAATCCTTGATCAAGTTCTAACGAAATTTCCGGGTGTGAAACAATCGGACCCTGTGGAGAACGCGCTGTTCATCAGATTCACCGTACAGTTACAGACTGATCCATCAAGTCAGGACCGACCACCGGAGATTCACGTTCAGTTCGCCCAAGGTGAGTTCATGAAAGCCAGCACTATACCGAACGAACTAGAGCGGCTGTTCAGGGAACGAATCACTGAAACTTCTTTCACCGATCAGCTTAATGGCGCGACCGTTCGCACAAATTTGAAAGAAATCGGCGGCGTTTGGGGCGCAATAGATGTTAATGGTCAGACGTGGCAATGGGATCAGAATCAAGGCTACTGGATCAAAGGTCCTTTTCTACTGTGACGATTGATTTCCCATCTTTAAGCAGGTTTAGATTCCAAAATCTCAGACATTTTCCAGAAGAGTAGTGCGGAAATCTGGACGCGATATTCCGATTGTAATGGACATAAAATCAGAGAGTTACGGACGATACCTTTGGCAATGCATTTGCCCATGGAAAAGAATTTTCCGCTGCTATCCCGCCGGGGTAAGTTTGATCCGGAGGCCGCCCCAAGGGGTCAGAAGTGGCAGCGACTACACCTAGCGAAACGAATCAGGAGAACCACGCCGACGAACGGCCAGCAGTGACTTCCGGGGGCGACGTGTGCCTGCTGAGGGGACGGGACACGCTCCCGCTAGGGCTAGGTGTGGCTAACGGCGGTAAACGTCGCGGTAACTGATCTGCACGGTTCTATTGCAGCACTCCATTACTGTACGGTCATAATCGTACGGGCAAATATGTACATTTAAATGTTGCAAAAACATTTGTTTTTGTTACGCTCAAAGCGTGCTCGCAAGTCGTTTGCTTGCACTCTGCGTTTTACGCAAAATCCGGGGGGTTTTTGAAACATGAAACCATCACGTTGTGCCTTCTACGTCAGGGTCAGTACGAACCACGGTCAACAAAATCCCGAAGTGCAACTGAACGACCTACGCCCATTCGCAGAATCGCGTGGATGGCAGGTAGTCGGGGAATACGTTGACCATGTTTCCGGCTCGAAGGAATCGCGGCCAGAACTGAATCGAATGATGACCGATGCCAAGCACCGGAAATTCGATGTGATCGTAGTCTGGAAGTTGGATCGGTTCGCCCGGTCACTCAAGCACCTAGTTGTTGCGCTTGCTGAATTTGAGTCGTTGGGCGTGCAGTTCGTCAGCCTGAAGGACAATCTTGATCTGACCACAGCTAGCGGTCGCCTGATGTTTCAGATCATAGGGGCGATGGCGGAGTTTGAGCGGTCACTGATTCAAGAGCGAGTGAAAGCTGGCCTACGCAACGCACGCGCCAAGGGTAAGGTGCTGGGAAGGCCACAAGCACCGGCTGCGACCGCAAGCAGGCAAACACTGTGGCGACGGCGCAAACGTGCAGCAGTGGGCTTGTAATGCGATTCTCGCAGCAAAGAAAAAGCGGATCGGCTGCGAGTAATGACAACATCGCCCCATAGGGCCAGCGGCCTCGCAGCCCCGTCCGCATCGGTAGGAGTCCGCCGCTGACTGAGGCAACTCAAGCTCTTGGCCGATGTCTCGCCAGCGCATTGGCGGTTGCCGATCTTCCATTACTCGCCGGTGCGCGGGGGACAATCTCGGCAGCGTTTGTGGCCTGCGGTGCGCTCTGGGTATCGCTGACCGGTTCCCGAATGTGGGCGTGCATCGTCGCTGACATCAAGCGTTCTCCCCCATTTGGGGGATTCGGCACAACCTGCGGAACGTTCGGCTCGGTCGGATTCTGAACCGAACCGGCGAATTCGTAGTCTTGCCCAGGAATACCGGCGCTGAAATCGAAAAAAAACGGGCCGTTATTGTTGACGCCGTTCATAAGGTTCACCGTCATAATATTGCCTTTCTGAATTTCTAAAACCCGGTCACAGTGCTCGCCACGTTTGGCGTAGATCGTGACCGGGGTTCCTGTACAGGAGATACAGAAACTTTATCCTGCGATCAGAGCAACTGAAACAAAATCAGCCGCGTGCGTCGTCAGGCTGTTATATAGAACGTCAAAAGCGCTTGCGTCTCCGGTTTCGTACTTCCGCAACTTGCTCCGGGCTTGGTCTACGATCTTCCGCATTGCTCGCCGGTGCTCCGGGGCACGCTGGGCAGTCGAGACGGCTTTTGTTAGTAGCGATCCGAGGGCAACGCCGGTGTTCTCGGCTACGATCCGCTGACCTGGATGCGCCGGTGCGCTAGACGTGGCGGCCTTTCGAAACTCTGCCGGTTCCATCCCGCAAATCTCTCCGCCAAACGCGTCATCCTGTAGCCGCTGGCATTCGAGGCTTGCCGCCCCGCTCCCAGGGAGATATTCGAAGAGATCGTCAAGCATTGTTACCGGCTCCGCCGTGGATTGGGGAGCGCTGGGAAGATCGTCACCGCCGAAGATTTCCAAAAAGTAAGAACTCTTTTCCACGATTACTCCTTAGGTCGAGATTTTTAGTCGCCGGTCGCCCATCTCACCTTCGTGATGATCGGTGTCGTACCATTTCGGGGATGACGTGGCGCGTTGCGGAGCGGGACAACTCTGCCGCAGGTGTGTTAACTGCTCCATAAGGGTTTGCACCTTGGCCGCGTCAACGGGCAACTCCGTCAATAGCCTCTGACTCTCCGCGTATTTCTTCGTGAGCCGATCAGAGGCAACCGCCAGTTCATCCGCTTTGTTTTTTATCTGAAGCTGAATTTCGTTCATTGTGTCACCATCTCCTTAATATTTTTCCCGTCTGGGGATGGATCAAGCGATCTTCCGTCATTTCCCGTTCGCCCGGCGCATAGCGGACAAGTATTCGGCGGACAGGAATCGATGTATTTTTCGAGGAGTGAATCCGATTCTTCGACGGTCATCACATGGTTACCACTTGAAAGACTGTCCTGTTCTTTCTGTTTCTCGGCCTGCTTTAACTTGAATTGCAATCCGCGAAAGGCGGCGCTGAGGCTGGCAACAGCACTCCGCGTATCACCAGCACAAGTTGCGGACTGATAGGTCGCGTCCGCTCGTTCCATCCACAGTGCGATCTCGGCTGCCCCGGCATCGCTGTGAAGATTCTGTAGCACCGGCGGGGCAACGCAGGTTCGCGAATGACGGGAGACCGCGTACTTGCTGACGGTTGGAAACTGCCGCGCCACTTCGTTCTGCCTTAAACCAGCCGTCAATAATGCGTCAATCTGCACGCGATCCGTGCTCGCGCACACGCTACACCGCGTGCCTCGTTTCATAAACTTTCCTCCGACCTCAATTGACGATCACCGTCTTGGAGAAGTTTCTTGAGAACCGACGCTCGGACCTTCATGTGCCCTCTGCCGATTCGGAATACCTTAAGGGTTCCATCCGCGATCAATTTGCGAATATGCGCATAGCTGACACCACCGAGCGCGACTTGCACATCCCGGAGAGGCAATAGCGGATCGTAGAAAAGTTCTTCGCGAAGTTTCAGCTGGCGTTGCACCTGGGATGCCAGCGGACCGCGTTGTGCCGGTCGGACTGGCGACTTCAAGCTGAATGATGATGACATTTGAACCATTTCCAACTTAGTCGTTATAACGACTATCTTAGCAGTCTCTGCCACGCTATACAACTCTTTTCTCCACTTTCGCGATTTCGCAATCGCAGGGAAGGCGGTCGAGGGACCAGGGTAGGGCATGTTTTGGGTCACTCGTAAGTTTCTGGCCAACAGGTCGTGCTATGACCGGTTGGGTTTGGCCACAAATATTAATCACCATTGAAAACAGATAACTTCGTTTCTGGCCAAACCTCTATTTAAGGTTTGGGGTGTTGGCCACGAACGACGAAGGCAACAAGGATTAAAATCGTTGCCATAGTACTTCGAGGTTTGCGTTTAGACTTCGCGAGCGCAATAATTTCTTGGTTATGACTTCACCGTCCCCAAGCCATGCTACATCGCTTCACAAGCCCGGCAGCCCCGCCGACCGTGCTTTTAAACGGCTCGTCACCGCCGGATGTGACCCCGACTGGCTGGAAACGATGCTGGTCGCATTAAAGAAATTCCCTCCTGGCCGCGCGCAGAAGTTAACGGAAAATCATAAACGGCAAATGGAAGCTGTTATCGGTGATCTGGAGGCGGCGGCAGGACGACTGAAACAATTGCAAGATCCGATGTTCAAGTTATTGCCACTGGACTGGACCTGGCCCATTGTGCTGGAAAACCGCGTTGAAACGGTTTGGCTTGAAGACCTTCCGGAATTATTGACCGCGACTATCAAGGGTTTGCGCCGGTGCTTGAACGAACGCTGGACAGCTCCTTGGAAACTCAGCACCATGACTGCCCCACATTACCTGTCGATTTTTGTCGAGCAGGTTTGCCAGCGCACCGGCGGAAAACCGCACTACAAGGAACTGTCAACTCTCATCAAAGCCGCAACCCGCAGAACTATCTCCCCGAAGCACCTTAAGGTAATAGTGCACCGTCCTAACGGCGGTCGAAAGTAAACAACGCCAGCTTGAATCCCGCCCAATTGTAAGAGTTGCTGCCTGAAACAACTTACATCCTGTTACCTAATCCCGCGGTACCGTAAGAGTTGCCAATTGGCATCGCGAGGGGCCACTAAACAAATGCAGCAAGCCGAAACAGCTAATACACCACATCAGGAATTACTCCTGTCCATCGCAAAATTCGCGGAACTAACGAGTACTGCATCGAGCAGCGTTAGGCAATGGGCCAGAGAAGGGCGATTGAGAACCGTGAAGGTCGGAGACCGTAGGCTTGTACCCACCTCTGAACTTCGGCGGGTTGTAACAGAAGGACTTTAAACCAACCAGTTTGAAACAACCCGGCAGCGCCGATCCTGTTTTCCCTGTCACGGGCGGGAACGCTGCCGGATTTGGAGATTGATATGCATCAATATAGCGCCTACTGCGGGCGAGTGCAAGAGCCCCTCGCAACATACATCGAAAGCGTGCTGGACGGCAAAAGCGACATGCCAGACTTCAGCCTTACCGTCCCCGTTACCAACATCGATCACCATTGCATCATTTGCGGCGTTCCAGTCGAAACCATCTTGCTCGTCTCTGGCCGGGAATACTACGCCGAGGTTTTCACCGATGATAAGGACAAACTACGCGTAGATCTGATGCGGCTGCACCTCTGCACTGAATCGCGCCACTACCACGACTTCGCTATATCTGCCGATGAAGAACCGGATTGGTGATGCTTCCCTGCCCGACGTGTCGCTTGTACGCATACTACGGCGATGCAGGCTCATTTGAGCACCGGAGTTGCAGTCCGACTACCGACTGGAAGTGGTTGCGTCAAAAATTTGAATCAACAGGTAACAAAGGAAAAAGCAATGAGCTTTATTGAAGTTACGCACACAGACTATGAGCTTCTGCCGGAAGGCAGACATCAGGCTACGGTAGCAGAAGTAGATGAAGACATAGAACGCAACACCAAGTACGGCCTCAAAAAGGCTGTACGACTGTACTTTGAGACCAACAAAACCGGTCGGGACGGTAAGAGGCTGAGGGCAATCGCGACAGCTAACCGCAGCATCGGTAAATTGTCGCGGTTAGCGAAATACATTAAGCAGATCACCGGCAAGGACCCAGGGCAACGGTTCGATCCGCAGTCACTCGTGGGATCACAGGTCGAAATCGTCATCGAATACAGCGAACGCGATGGCCACACCTATGCCAACGTAGTACACATCTCGAAACGCGGTAGCGTCCCGGCAGCTACGCCTCCGGTCAACGTCAGCCTTGTCGAGATCGCTGACGAGGATGTCCATTTCCCAGGGGACGACGCGGTTAGTGCATAGCGAAAGAGCCACAATCTCAAGACCATGGACTTTACGAGCCCGCTTTCATGACTACCTCGCAAATATCCGCGACAAGCTTTCAGCCGGAACTGTGTCGCCGTTACTTTGAGTCTCGCCTGCAAGTGCGTAAGATCCATGGGCACGCGAAGATCAATGTCCGCTGCCCTTTCCATGACGACAGCACACCGTCGCTCAGTGTCAATCTGGATGATGGCGTTTGGTTCTGTCATGCTGGCTGCGGTCATGGCGGCATCCTCGCGTTCGAGGAAAAATTTTCCGGCTGCGACCATGCAACCGCCCGCGCTAACGTTTCCGATCTGCTCGGCATGAAGTTCGGCCCGATGCCTGAGGCTCAATATCTTTACAGAGATGCAAAGGGGAAGCTGATATTTCGCAAGCAGCGCTTTTCGGGCAAGACCTTTCGTTGCCAACGGCCTGGGGCCGATGGTGTGTGGATTGACAACCTTGACGGCATCGAGATTAAACCTCTTTACAACCTGCCTGAACTGGTCCGTGCAACTTACGCCATCGTGGTAGAAGGGGAGAAGGATGCCGACCGGCTGACATCTCTCAATCTTTCGCAATACGACGATGCCGGACTCCCGATAGCGATAACTTCTAATTTCGATGGTGCCGGGACTGGCAAGTGGCGTTCAGAGTATTCGCCATACTTCACCGGCAAAGAAGTCGTGATAATTCCTGACAATGACGAAGGCGGTCGAGAACACGCCCTGGCAGCAGCACGCGGGATTGCTCACTTCGCTGCCGGAGTGAAAATCATCTTCCTACCCAACCTGCCGGAACACGGTGACGTTAGCGACTTCTTGGATGGTGGGAATGGAGCCGGAGAACTACTTACGGCAATCGACGCAGCTTCGCCGTGGAGTGAGGAAAAGACCGACCTGCCGCCGTCTCGGTTTCGCAGCATCGCAGAAATCAGCCTCCAATCCTCTGAAAACTTGGAGTGGATCATTCCGTATTATATCCAACCGACTGCGCTAACCCAATTGGCAGCGAAGATCAAGGCAGGCAAAACATCTTTAGTGCTGAGCGCTTGCCGCGCCGTTCTTACTGGCGGTCTTTTTCTCGGTCAACGTGCCAAGCATGGCAAAGTCGTAATGGTTACGGAGCAGAGTGGCAGTTCCTTCCATGAAGCGCTGAAGAGGGCTGGGTTAGTTGGTATTGACGGAATGTCGATCATGCAAAGGCACGATACCTTCGGTCTCGACTGGGCGGGAATTGTCGCGGCAGCAGTTGCAGAATGCGAACGCGTCCATGCCGTGCTCTTAATCTTCGATACCCTCAATCAGCTTGCTGGACTCTCGGGTGACGACGAGAACTCAGCCGGCAAGATGTTAGAAGCCATGCGGCCTCTGCAGCAGGCCTGTGGTCATGGCTGGGGTGTGTGGTACACCGTGCACGAACGCAAGTCTGGCGGCGATGTTGCTGACGCAGCCCGTGGAAGTTCCGCCACCGGCGGCGTCGCGGACGTTCTGATGTCACTCAGGAGACCGGATGGGAATCACGGAATTCAGCAAGAGACGGTCCGGAAAATTTCAACTATTTCACGATTCTCGGAGACACCGAACGAACTGGTTATCGATTGGAAAGGCTTGGATGGTGAGTATGCCGTTCTGGGGGACTCTGATTCGGTCACCCTTGACCGGACGGTGGAGCTTGTCATGCGAGCACTCCCTGATGCCGAGAACGCTGCGAAAACTGTTCCTGTCTTGATAGAGGAAACAGGCGCAAGCAGGGCGACCGTTCGCAGGGCTTTGAAGGAACTGGAGGCCGCTAGACTTGGAGACGGTGAAAAAGGGAATCCGTTCCGTTACTGGTTGAAGGTAACCCGATGAGCGAACGGGTCGGGCAATCATGGCTGACAGCGGACGAAGCAGCCGAACATCTGAAAGTGAAACCGCGTTCGCTGCTCCAATGGGCAAGACAGGGAAAGGTCAAAGGTTATGTCCTCTCAGGCACTAAGCGGATTACGTGGCGATTCCTTCGCGCCGATCTGGATGCTAAGATGACCACGCCAGCCGTGCTCTCAACAACGGGAGGATTGAAATGAGAGAACGGCACAAAATTGGAACCGTAGTATTCGACAAAACGCGTGGCAACTGGCGATTTTTGGAATGGGTTGGTGGAAAGCGGAAGTCGCAAACCATCGGCACGAAGCAAGAATTTCCGACGAAGGCCAGCGCGTGGAAGGCAGTCAAGCCACTGGCGCAAGTCAGTACCAGCACCAGTACAGCACCAACGGTCAATGCGTTGGTTGAGCAGTACAGAGTCGAGAAGATGCCAACACGCCATTGCTCGCGCAGATCGTACAACTCATGGCTGGACAATCACATCCTCCCCAAGTGGGGCGCGTGTGAGATTACGGCAGTGCGACCGCGACCTGTGGAACTGTGGCTTCGATCACTCGCCTTGTCACCTAAAAGCAAAACCCAAATTCGCGGCTTGCTGCATATTGTTTGGGACTATGCAGCGTTTCGCGGCGATGTACCGATGATGGAGCGCAACCCGATGTCCTTGGTAACGGTCAAGGGTGCATCGAAGCGCATGAGCAAACCCCGTAGCCTTACCGTCGCTGAGTTTCAAAAGTTTGTCACTCAACTGCGGGAACCATTCCGCACAATGGCCTTGCTGTGCGTCTGCTTCGGCCTACGCATCTCCGAGTGTCTAGCGTTGCGATGGTCAGACGTGGATTGGCTCAACGGCAGACTCACCGTGGAACGTGGCATTGTTCGACAACACGTTGAGGATGTGAAAACTGACACGTCCCACAGGCAGATGACCATCGACGCGGGAGTGCTCGAAATCCTGAAAGCATGGAAACAGACTACGCAGTTCTCCGCGCAAGGGGATTGGATTTTTGCATCTCCGGTTTTACTCGGCCGATTGCCGTGGTCACACCCTTGGGTGTTGCGGGTGTATGGGAAAGCAGCGTCAGATGCGGCCATAGCGCACGTCAGCACGCATACGATGCGGCACACTCACAGATCGTGGCTTGACGCTGTGGGAACCCCGATAGCCGTACAGCAGAAGCTAATGCGGCACGCGGACATTCGCACCACGATGAACATTTATGGGGATGTGGTGACCAACGAAATGGCCGAAGCGTCGGGCAAGGTAGCAGGGTTGGCCCTTAACGGATCACAAGCGGATCACAGAGCCAGCTAAGCTATTGAAAAATTGGAGGCGCGGGTGAGAATCGAACTCACGATAGAGGTTTTGCAGACCTCGGCCTTACCACTTGGCTACCGCGCCGGACGCTTTGACTAAGCGACACATTAAAAAAGCCCTTGCCGGGGCAGGGCTTCCAAAAATCTGGAGCGGGAGACGGGGATTGAACCCGCGACTTCGACCTTGGCAAGGTCGCACTCTACCGCTGAGTTACTCCCGCTCGACTTTACAAGTATAAACGACCGTGTCCCAAGGGAGCAAACATGGTTTTTCCAGGAGTCTACAGCACCAGCGCTGCCCTCCGCCATACGGGTGCCAGTACGCAGTGGCCTCGGTTACCATATCTGCGAAAAGCCAGCGATTGACTCTCGTATAGCGATACTATACACTATACGAAGTGATCGAGAGCTTTCGACATAAAGGCGTCGAGCAGTTCTTTAAAACCGGATCGAAGGCCAAAATTCAGCCCAAGCATGCGGATAAATTGCAGCTTCAACTGGCCGCGCTGGACAATGCCCAATCCGAGAAGGACATGAATGCGCCTGGATGGAGGCTCCATCCCTTGCACGGCGAATTGGAAGGACACTGGTCGGTGGAAGTCAGTGGCAACTGGCGGCTGACCTTTAGGTTTGAAGGTAAAGATGCCGTGCTGGTGGACTATCAGGACTATCACTGAGAGGTTTTATGCGCATGCACAATCCGCCACATCCGGGAAGGGTTCTACGGGAATATCTTGGGACAATGTCGGTCACAGCCACTGCGAGGCATCTCGGGGTGACGCGGGTTGCCCTGTCGCGCATCCTGAATGGCAGCGCGGGAATTTCCGCCGCCATGGCGCTGAAACTGTCCGATGCGCTCGGCACGAGTCCCGAACTGTGGATCGGTATGCAAACCCAGTTCGATCTGTGGCGAGTGTCACAGCGGCAACATAAGAGGGTGGCGCCATTTTCCGTGGGGACTGCACACCCGCGGCCCCGCAAAACATCTTCGAGTTCAACACCTTCTAGATCAAGAGGAAAAACTCGTGGCAGCGCGCCGGGACAATCGCGAACCAAATCCGTTTAACCAGGTCCGCTTAACCTGGACTACGCAATCTAATACTTTCCGTCCGCCTTTTCCGCAGCCGTAATTTGGTTGCGGACGTCCCACAGATCTTTGTAAAAGCAGCTTTCCATCCGTTGCTGTAGCACTTCTACCGGCGTGCCCATGGTCCCGATCACCCGGCCTCCGATTACGCGTTCCGCCAGCTTCAGATGGTGGAAACGGAATATCTGCATGCGTTCGTCGAAATCGAGCAAGCGCTCGGCGACGTCGTGCAGGCCGAAGAATTCTTCGTGACGACGGTAGAGATCGCCCGAATTAATGCCCGCAACGCTAAGTTGCTCGTTGAGGGCTTTTCCCAACCGAGGACCGATGTGAAGCAGAGAAAGAAATCCCGGAGAGTCCAGTCCGCTTCCATGTCCAAGTCCAGCGCGAATGAGGTGATAGTCGTAGGGACTGATCGTCTCCAGAATATGCAGCAGGCCGATCGGAGGCTCTAGCAGCGAAATGGCGCGACGAATCAGGCGAGTGGTGTTGCCGTAATCGGATTGCTCCAGCGCTTCGAGAGCGCGTGCCAGCTCGAAGGCTGCTCCCTTCATCAGCAGTTCCGACGCCTGGTGCACGACCAGAAAAGTCATCTCATCTTTATGCAGCAGTTCTTCGGGCGATTTTTGCAGGGCGAGCAACTCGTCCGTGTGCAGATAGCGCTCGTAGTCGGTGGCGCCTTTGCCGGGGAGAATTGGTTTTGTAAATTCGTCTCGATGAGCCATTCAATACCTATGCGCTGTTCGGCCGCGCCTGCTCAGCCGGAGGATGCGGCGACCACTGCGGATCTTCGTCCGGCGTCACGATCTCGCCGTCACGCATGTGAATGATGCGGTCTCCATATGCGGCAGCTTCGGGATTGTGCGTAATCATCATTACGGTCTGCCCTAAATCCTTATTCGACTGGCGCAGCATGTTGAGAACAATTCCCGAGCTCTTTGAATCCAGGTTGCCAGTGGGCTCGTCGGCAAGCACGATGGCGGGACGATTGATCAACGCGCGGGCCAGCGCCACTCTCTGCTGCTCGCCGCCGGAAAGTTCGTTGGGACGATGATCCAGCCGCTTGGCGATGCCGAGCATCTCCGTAATCTTTTTAAGGAATGTCGGATCGGGCATTGCTTTGCCCGCAATGTCGGCGGCGATTTCGATATTCGAGCGAGCACTCAACGTTGGCAGAAGATTGAATTTCTGGAAGACGAATCCAATTTTGCTCTTGCGCAACCTGGTGCGCTCTCCATCGGATAGCGAGGCGAAATCCACGCCGTCGATGGTCACGCTTCCGGTATCGGCACGGGTCAACCCACCGAGCAAATAAAAGAGCGTGGACTTGCCGCTGCCCGAAGGGCCCACAATGCTGACGAACTCCCCTTTTTGCACGCTGAAAGAAATTCCGCGCAAGGCCGGCACATCCACTTTGCCGACACGATAAGTTTTACGGAGTTCTTTTGCCTCGATAATGGCCGACATCCAGTAAAAACCATATCACACGAAGCGCGCCAAAATCGGCTCCGTTAAGCCACCGTGGCGTGCCGCTGATTCGCGGCAGGAGCGCCGAGATCACCCGAACGCTTGGGACCGCGCTTGCGCACCAGCAGCAGGCGAATGCGTTCCAGTAGTTCCGCCGGTTCGTACATTCCCTTGCAAAGAAAAACATCGGCGACCGTCTCGCGCTCGAAGACTTTGGTGCGGCCAGAAATCAGCACGGCCGGGGTCTGCGGAGAGAGAGTCTTAATCTCCTGGATAAGGCGCGACCCATCGACACCGGGCATGATCAGGTCGGTGAGCACCAGGTCAACACCCCCGCGGCGGAAGGCTTCCAGAGCCATCTCTCCACTGTTGCAGGGGAGCACGCGGTAGCCCCGAGTTTCCAGAAGAATTTTGCGGATGGAAAGCGCCGATTCATTATCGTCGACGCAAAGAATAGTTTTTTTTGGCTTCATTGATCTGACCGGGAGACGTCGTCAACAATTTCTTTCTGAGTTTTTTTGGAATCGTGAGCGAAGTGAATGCTAACCAGAAATGCTCAGTCGCGAAAGTAGCGCGCTCGCCAATGGCACTCCAGTGGATGGCAACTTCGTGCCACCAGTCTGAAAGCCGCATCTGTCCCAGCGTTTCGATCTGCTAGATCGCGAGCGTGACTTCGCCGCGAAGAGCTTCCACACAATTTCCACCGACACGCACATTGACGACTTGGTTATCTTGCTTTTTTGCGCGCACAAAAATGCGACTCGGACGATGAATCTCCAATCCTTGCTCGATCAAAACCTGTTCATCGCTGGCGGCAACTCCGTGCGCGACCATCCAGGCAGCGCAGCATCCCGCAGCCGAACCCGTGGCGGGATCGTCTCCGCCATAAAAAATCATGCGGGCATGCAGGCGGGCGGAGGGGTCGACTGTCTCACGGCAAACAAAATAAAAAAACTTCCCGCCGCTACGCCCCAGATATTCGAGAGCTCGATCGAGATCGAGCCGGAGTTTTCGCATCGCTTCCAGCGAACGTATGGCGACGATGGTGTAGGGCAGACCGGTAGAAACCGTCTGGATCGGCGCGGAATCGTCGAAATCCGACGCGCTCAGGTTGGTGAGCGGCGCGACATCGTCAACACGGTGAAACACGCCAAACTCGGGATTTTTCTGCGTCATTTCTCCGAAAGCGGGCTTTGACGCCTCTTGCGTGAAGCGCACGGGCACGGTGCCGACATTAAGCTCGAGCGGCACATCGACGGCACCGGACTGACCACGCAAAACGAAAGCAGTTCCCAGCGTAGGATGCCCGGCGAAAGGCAGTTCTTCCTGCACCGTGAAGATGCGTACACGAACTCCCCCCGTCTTCTCCGCACTGGCGTCCCCAGGAAGAATAAAAGTAGTCTCCGAGAGATTCATTTCGCGTGCCAGCGCCTGCATCTGATCGGTGTTGAGCCCGCGGCCATCCCTGAAAACGGCTAACGAGTTGCCGGTGAGGGCGCGGTCGGTAAACACATCGACCTGCACCATGGAGAGAGTCTTAATCGAGTCAGCCATACTCTGAATTTTACCGCGCCTTATTATTTGCCCGCACGCCCATGTGCGTCGCGTAAATGCGATACCATCTATGTTGCGGAAGCCGACCAGGCTCGTGGTTGACGAACTCCGAGCCGTTGATTATTCTATTCCCTACTAATTTAGTAGGATTTAATTTCTAGGCCGAGTCTGAACCAAAAAACACAGCGAGGAACGACCATGTCTCTACGCATCAATTCTGAAGCTCCGAATTTCACCGCCGAAACCACGCAAGGCACGATCGATTTCCATCAATGGATTGGCGATGGCTGGGCGATTCTGTTTTCGCATCCCAAGGATTTCACTCCCGTCTGCACAACCGAGCTTGGTTACATGGCAGGGTTGCAGCCGGAGTTCGCCAAGCGCAACACGAAAATTATTGGACTAAGCGTGGACCCAGTGACCAGTCACGGCAAGTGGGCGGCCGATATCGAAGAGACGCAGGGGCACAAAGTGACTTATCCGATGATCGGCGATCCGGAGCTCAAGGTCGCGAAGCTTTATGACATGCTTCCCGCCGAAGCTGGAGCGACCAGCGACGGCCGCACCGCCGCCGACAATGCCACGGTCCGCACCGTTTTTGTGGTGGGTCCGGACAAGAAGATCAAACTGATGCTGATCTATCCCATGAGCAGCGGACGCAATTTCGACGAAGTTCTTCGCGTCCTCGATTCCATGCAACTCACCGCGAAGCATAGTGTGGCCACGCCCGTAAACTGGAAGCCAGGAGACGACGTCATCATCCCCACATCGGTTTCCGACGAACAGGCCAAACAAAAGTATCCGGCTGGCTTTAAGACGCTGAAGCCTTATCTACGTGTGGTGGCGCAGCCAAAGTAGTTCGTGCTAGATTCCGAGCGAGTCTCTCCGCGAAATTCAACCGCGAGACCGGGGAAGCGCATGCGGTCCGGTGATCGTCCCGGTCTTCAAAACCGGCGGGCGGCATCTTCGATGTCGCCGGTGGGTTCGACTCCCACTCGCTTCCGCCATTTTTCCCCCTCTTAAGTCGTATGTCTGTCTTTCTACCTGCAGAAAAATCTAGGTTGAATTCTGTGGTTTCTGAGGTTTTTCGAGACTCGGAGCTTGAATATCCTCATTTCATTCAGGAGACTGGGTTCAGATGAATTCTCGAATGCAAGAAGCAAAACAGAGCTGTGCAGAACACGCTGGGAGCCTTCTTCACAGCGCTGAGAAGGAACTGGCCGCATTCTCACAGGCGGTACTGGAATTGTTTGGCTCCGAGCAAGCCCGTCTATCTGCCGAAGATTGGATCGAAGAATTGGAATTGATGGACTTGCCGGCCGGAGCAGGGAGTCCAGACTGGCGTCGCTTAACCATTTCGGCCGCCAGTCGGCTGGCCCTTCGAGTTCAACATTCAAGGTTCAAAAATGCCAGCCGAATTCACAATCCCTATTTGTCAAGTGTCATAACGGACGGTCCCGAGGGTCGAGTTCAACGTCAATGCGATGGCCAGAGTGTCGCAGTTGGGGCAGCAAAGACGCACAATGATTTACCTGGAAAGCACTTTTCACCATCTAACCGGCAAACAAAATATGTTGAAGGAGTTCTGTCATGCAGATGATGTGGCACTTTGCGTTACTGCTCACAGGTCTGGCAATCCCAGCATCGCCCGCCGTTGACCCCGTCAAGAACAAGAACGGAATTGTTAACGTTCCCAGCATTCACTCGGTCGACCAAACGGTGGATCGCCTCAAGGAATTGCTGCAATCAAAGGGAATCACGCTCTTCGCTCTAATAGACCACAGCGGCGAAGCTAAGAAAGTGGGCATGCAAATGCTTCCGACCCAGTTGCTGATTTTTGGCAGTCCGAAGGGTGGGACGCCTTTGATGCTGGCTGCACCTAGCGTTGCCATCGACCTGCCTCTGAAGATTCTGGTTTGGCAAGACGCTGCGGGCAAGGTTTGGCTTTCGTACAACAGTTCGGAGTATATCCGGCAGCGCCATGATCTGCCGCAGAACCTGATTCAGAACATTGCAGTCGTAGAAACGTTGGCTTCAAAAGCTGGAGAATGACTCGAGCAATTTATGAAATTGCCGGCAAAGTCGTAGACCCCTCGGATCAGACTGGAACATGCGAACCGGAGGATTGTAATGATTGAGATTGGAGTAGCGCTGCGAATCGCTCAGGCAGTCTTTGTCGCTCTATTGCTGCTGGCCTGTTCCACACTGTCAGCCCAGAACGAGCAGCATCACGTTCGGAATATTGTTCTGGTACACGGCGCGTGGGCGGATGGGTCGGGATGGAGGGGTGTTTACGACATCCTTGTGAAAGATGGTTACAACGTCAGCCTCGTGCAGGAACCGGAAACGTCATTTCAAGACGACGTAGCCGCCACGAAACGCGTTCTTGCCCAGCAGGATGGACCATGCATTCTGGTCGCTCATAGCTATGGAGGAACCGTAATCACCGAGGCGGGAACGAGTTCATCGGTTGCCGTCCTGGTTTACATCGCAGCCCACATGCCTGACGCGGGGGAGAGCGAGGCTGAAGACGGCACGCGTTTTCCCAGCGCCCTCAGCACATCCGCGGGGATAAAGAAGACCGCCGACGGGTTTACCTATATCGATCCCGCACTGTTCCACGAATACTTCGCGGCAGATCTCTCCGTAGAACAGGCCGCTTTCATGGCGCGATCTCAAGTGCCGAACTTCGCCGAAAACTTCAAAGCCGTCATCACAACCGCAGCTTGGAGAACTAAACCGAGCTGGATGTTGGTGGCGGAGGCCGACAGAACTATCAATCCTGATCTTGAACGATGGTATGCCAAACGAGCCAACAGCCACGTGCTTGAGGTCGCGGGTGCGAGCCATGCGGTGTACGTGTCGCGGCCGAAGGAAGTTGCCGCACTCATCGAAGAAGCCGCGTCCCACGCTCGTTAACGAAGATATGAAGAGAAGGCTCTTATGAACATTGATGAACACAAGAAGAAGATCGGTCAGCAGTTTCTCGAGGCCCTGCAAAGCCGGGATTGGAATTTGCTTCGATCCATCATGACCGACGACATTGTCTGGACTTTGCCTGGAACGAGCCTGATCTCGGGAGACGCGGGCGGTGTGGATGTCGTAATCGCCCGCGCCCAGCGCATCGTGAGCTATGGGCTCACATTTAATTTGAAAGGTGTTCTGATCGGTCAGGCCGGTCTCGCGTTGTCCCTGCATAACACCGCAAGGAAAGGGACTCGGAGTCTCGACGAGCATCTGGCCACAGTCCTCACTCTGCGCGACGAAAAGATTTGCGAAATCAATACGTACCTGTCGGACGTTGAAATGGTAAACGCGTTCTTTGTTTGATGCCGCGTGTAAAGAGGATTGCGGTCGCCATGAGACAGCTCCTCGCAAGGCAGTCCGGCAGATAATGTCGAAGAGGTTTGTAGAAGATTCTTGGAACTAAAAATCGCAAAAGGAGACACGCTTATGCCGACGATTACCACCAAAGATGGCACACAGATTTTTTACAAGGACTGGGGGAAAGGCCAGCCCATAGTGTTCAGCCACGGTTGGCCGCTCACCGCGGACGACTGGGACGGACAGATGATGTTCTTCGGGGAGCGCGGTTATCGGGTGATCGCGCATGACCGGCGGGGCCACGGACGGTCCGGCCAAACCTGGGACGGCAACGACATGGACACTTACGCCGACGATCTGGCGGCCCTCACGGAAAAGCTCGACTTGAAGAATGCGATTCATGTAGGGCACTCGACCGGCGGCGGAGAGGTTGCGCGTTATATCGGACGGTATGGTTCGAAGCGGGTCGGCATGGCCGTGCTCATCAGCGCGGTGCCGCCGCTGATGGTGAAGACGGAAAAAAATCCGGCTGGCGCCCCTATCGAGGTGTTCGACGGCCTGCGCACCGCCTATCTGCAAAATCGGCCACAGTTTTACATGGACATTACGCTTCCCTTTTACGGCTACAACCGGCCCGGCGCAAAGATATCGGAAGGTATCCGGCAGAAGTGGTGGCTCCAGGGCATGATGGGCGGGATGAAGGCCGGCTACGACTGCATCAAGGCCTTCTCCGAGACGGACTTCACCGAAGATCTCAAGAAGTTCGACGTGCCCACCCTCATTCTTCATGGCGATGACGACCAGATCGTGCCGATCGGAGCGGCGGCTATGCAGTCCTCAAAGCTGGTGAAGGGCGCGACCCTTAAAGTGTATCCGGGCTTCCCGCACGGAATGCCTACGACCAACGCGGACCAGATCAATACCGATCTGCTCGCGTTTATCAAACAAAGCAAAAAAGCAGCCGCATAAACGAGATCCGGCCCTCGCCGCGTGGCCGAGGGCCGGATCCCGCTTCATTTTCTTGCTAAGCGGGCAAAGAGGAGGCATATCGATGAGGCAAAGCAGCGCTTCCACATCTTTGAGCGCCGGCGGCGTGGCGATGATCGCAACTGCTATGGGCGCGGTCGCCGTTGGTGCCTTCGCGATAGGAGCGCTCGCAATCGGGCGACTGGCAATCCGTCACATTGCCGTCGAGAAGGCCAAATTCAAATCGCTTGAGATTCAGGATCTAAGCGTCACACGGCTGCGCGTCGCTGAAGTCACCGTGAGTGACTCGCTCAAACTACCGTACAGTCCTAATCGCAAGATCGAATCATGAGCCGACAGCACCATGTTCCGCTCGCAAAAACTCCTGCTTTGCTTCACCGCTAGAGTGCTAATCTTTTTCTTTTACCTGCAGCTTTGGCTGGGCTAAACCGCTTGCGGAAAAACTCGAATTCCGATGGCTGGCCTCCGAGAGTGCGTCTGATTTTTTGCGCTCCGCTCTGCCTTTTTCTGATCCTGGGCATCTTCAACGTTAAGGCCCTGGCAACCACGCAGGATGTCTCCGCGGGGCTCCGCGTCAAAGGCCCTGGCGCTCCCCCACATCTCACCTTTGCCTGCTGCGAACACGGTATAGGAGACGTGTTCGCCGATCCCGGACCCATCCCTTCCCTGCGCAAACTTCATGCCAATGTCGCCATCCCGATTCTCGACTTCTCTCCACAAAGGGCCGAGGTTGTACGCCGTCTGAATCAGGAGGGCATCGGCGTTGTCGCCTGGATCGTATTGCCCAAGGAGCAGGGCTACTATCTCACCGCCGACAACGAACCACAGGCTGCGGCTCGTGTCGAGGCCTTCGAGCAATGGACTCACGACCAGGGATTGCGCTGGGCCGGAGTCGGCCTCGACATTGAGCCAAATGTTGCGGAGCTTGCGCAACTCCGGGGTCATCCATGGCGTCTGTTTACAAAGCTTCTGAGTCGGGGCCTGAAGGGTGGCCGCATCACCCGTGCACGCGAGGCCTATTCCGCGTTAATTGAAGCGATTCGATCTAAGGGATATCTTGTCCAGATTTATCAAATGCCATACATTGCGGCCGAGCGCCGTGCGCATTCCTCGATTCCCGATCGGTTGCTTGGCACCGTGGACGTCCGCGGCGACGATGACTACCTCATGCTGTACACAAACTACACGCGCGCAGTCGGCGCGGGAATGATCTGGTCGCTAGGTCCGAGCGCTCAGGGAATCGCGATCGGAAGCACTGACGGAGATGCAACTCCCGGATCAGGCACCGGCCCCCTGGACTGGAGTGAGTTTTCCCGCGACTTGATTGTGGCGAGCCATTTTACCCAGCAGATCGGCGTTTATGACCTTGAAGGATGCATTCGACAAGGATTTCTGCCCCGCCTCTTGGCGATGGACTGGAACGAGTCTGTCACGATTCCAGCGGTGTCTATTCAGCGGGCTGCGAGGTTGGCTCTTATCGTTCGCTCCGTGCTCTGGATCGGTTCAAACTTTCCTTATCTCATCTCAGGTGCTTTGCTCATCACCGTCTGCATTTGGTGGCGGCGGCGAAGTTCCAGAGTGGCATAGTCTTGTCAAAATCCGTCGACATCAATGACGGCTTTGGCAAAGGCCTCCGGCGCTTCCTGCGGCAAGTTGTGTCCAACGCCGCCGGTGATATTTCGATGCGCATACTTGCCTGAAAATTTCTTGGCGTAAGCGCTGGGATCCGCATGTGGAGCCCCATTCGCATCCCCTTCAAGTGTGATGGTTGGCACTGTGATGGCCGGCGTTTCGGCAAGGCGCTTCTCCAGATCGTCATATTTCGGCTCGCCTTCCGCCGCGCCGAGCCGCCAGCGGTAATTGTGGATCACGATGGCCACGTGATCCGGATTCTCGAACGACGCTGCCGTGCGATCGAACGTCGCATCGTCGAAGTTCCACTTTGGCGATGCCAGCTGCCAAATGAGCTTCGCAAAATCGTGCCGATATTTCTCGTAGCCGTCCCGGCCATGATCGGTAGCAAAATAAAACTGGTACCACCACGGATATTCAGCCTTTGGCGGCAATGGTACCTTGCCCGATGCCTGGCTGCCGATCAGATAACCTCCCACGGAGACGAGCGCCTTGCAGCGTTCCGGCCAGAGCACGGCAATGTCATCAGCCGTCCGCGCTCCCCAATCGAAGCCGGCGAGAATTGCCTTATCGATCTTGAGCGCATCCATCAAAGCGATGGTGTCGACCGCAACGACCGAGGGCTGGCCATTGCGGAACGTGGCGCTCGAAAGAAAGCGCGTCGTGCCATACCCACGCAAATACGGGACGATCACACGGTATCCCGCCGATGCCAATAAAGGAGCGACGTCGACAAAACTGTAAATGTCGTAGGGCCATCCGTGCAAAAGAATGACTGCGGGACCATTGGCCGGGCCGGCTTCAGCGTAGCCAATATTCAGGAGGCCCGCATCAACCTGCTTCAGAGGGCCGAATGACGTGTTCGTCCCCCGCTTGACCGACGGGAGACTAGTCGTCTTTATCTTGCCGGGCAGAGCATACGCGGAACTGATCGCACCGAACTCGGCGGCCGCGATGGTCATGAAGGAATTGCGTAAAAAGCGGCGGCGATCGTTGTTCATTTCCTCGGACATCTTGTTTTTCCTCCGTCGTCCTCATTCTGCCATCGCTGGCATATTCCCGAGAATGCACGCGATTTGGATTTGCCACCACCCCAGACGCAACAGTATTTACCCTGCATTTTTCTATAGGCGCAGGGGCGTGACTGTCGATGGGTGAACACACTACAATTGTCCGCACGAGACAGTCCTTTGGTTGCAGCCAATCCAATTCGCATTCTTTGTGTTGAGGACCACCCGGTTTTTCGCGATGGACTGAGCACCATCCTTGGGTCGCAGCCGGACATGCTTCTGGTTGCGGTCGCCGGCAATTCGGTCGAGGCGATCGCCGAGTTCCGCCGCCATCGGCCCGACATCACCTTGATGGATCTCCGCCTGCCCGGGGCCAACGGCACGGACATTCTCGTAGCGATTCGCGGAGAGTTCCCGCAGGCTCGCATCATTATGTTGACCAGTTCGGACGGCGATGGCGAGATCCAGCGAGCCATGCGGGCAGGTGCCGCCGGTTACATGCTGAAAAGCATGCCGCGAGATGAATTGCTCGGCGTAATCCGGTCAGTGCACTCTGGCAGACGGCACGTACCACCGGATGTGGCGGCTCGCCTTGCCGAGCATCTTGGTGACGACGATCTTACGACTCGTGAACTGGAAGTGCTCCGGCTCATACGAGACGGCTATCGCAACAAGCAAATCGCGGATGAGTTGACGATCGCGGAAACTACGGTGAACTTCCACATCAAGAACCTGGTGGACAAGTTGGGAGCCAACGATCGGACCCATGCCGTCACCATTGCGGTCCGGCGGGGCCTGCTTCAAATCTGATCGTTTGCCGGGCCTGTAGAAATCTGCAGGATGGTGGCTGAAGATATTGATGTTCCGCCGCAGCCACGAACCCAGTAGCATCCAAAAGGCTGGCCGAGCGGCTCATCGCAAGCACGCGACCGCGGATGGTATACGTTTGTCGGCGAAAAACAGCTCAGGATTAGGCGTGGACCCACTTGAGAAGCGACCTGCGAACTTCGTTACCCAGGCTCAGAGGTTGAAGATTCCGCGATCGCTTTCATTCTCCTTTTTATTCTTGCTATTCGTAGTGAGTTCCATCTCGGCCGTCGATCCCAACCGGCACATTTCCCAATATGCACACACCTCCTGGAGAACTCAGGACGGAGTCTTCAACGGCTCGCCGATTGTCCTCGCGCAGACCACCGACGGATATCTGTGGATCGGCACAAACCTCGGCTTGGTAGGTTTCGATGGCGTTCGCTTCGCTTCATGGAGCCCGCCAGAAGGCAGGCGGCTCCTGGACTCCAGGATCCTGGCTCTTCTGGGAGCGCGAGACGGCAGCCTCTGGATTGGCACGGGATATAGCATTTCTCATTGGAAACGGAATGCGAATGAGCAAGGGGGCGAACTAATCAACTACCCGCAACTCAGCGGGCGGATTGAATCCATCGTCGAAGATGGCGAAGGTGCAGTTTGGCTGGTGCGTACGCAAATAACCGACGGAATGGGTCCCCTCTGCCGCGTAAAGGATCAAGAATTGCATTGTTACGGAGCAAGCGACGGAATTCCATTCCCGCTAGCCATCCAGTTGGCCAAGAGCAGTTCCGGCGAACTATGGATCGCGGGTTATACCGAGCTCTGTCGCTGGAAACCAGGATCTTGCGACACCTATTTTAAGAATACGTCTCCACATCCGGAATCATTTGCTTCATTAAGGGCCATCGCGACCGCTGCGGATGGATCCGTCTGGGCGGCCATCGATCGATCCGAGCCGTTCTTGCGGTTGGAGCAGTTTGAGCATGGCAACTGGGCCAGCCGCCCGTTTCCGGGAATATCGATCAATAACTCGGATGTGACAACGTTATTTGTCGATCGTGATAACGCTCTCTGGGTTGGAACCGCCCATCACGGAGTCTTTCGCGCCAGAGGCGCTGATGTCGATCACTTTGGCAGCGCGGATGGCCTGTCGAGCGATGCCATCGGGCGTTTCTATCAGGATGCTGAGGGCACAATATGGATCGTGACCTCGGAGGGCATCGACAATCTCCGCGATTTGCAAGTGACCAGTTATTCCATGCGCGAAGGCTTGTCCGCAGCCGGCGCCGGTTCCGTGCTTGCATCGCGCGACGGCACGGTGTGGGTGGCTAATTTCCAAGCCTTAGATTTCCTGCGGGACGGGAAACTGTCGTCGATTCAGGCGGCCCAGGGTCTGCCGGGACGCTACATCACCACGCTCTTTGAAGATCACGCCGGGCGGCTCTGGCTCGGTGTGGACGATGGGCTGTGGATTTACGACAGTGGTGAGTTTCACAGCATTCGCCATCCAAACGGCAGTCCTCTCGGCATAATCTTTGCGATTACCGAGGATATTCATCACAACATCTGGGCGCGGGCCGGAGCGAACCTTGACCGCATTTACGATCTGAAACTTCAGGATGAAATTACATCTCCGCAAATCTCCACGGCCTATACCCTGGCCGCCAATCCTCAGGGGGGCATAGTGCTGGGGTTGGTGAATGGGGACTTGATCGAAATCCAGGACGGGAAAACACAAACCTTGCCGGCAAACGAGGTTGGAAACACCCGCCAAATCCGCGACCTCCTCGTGGAGTCGGATGGTTCCGTGTGGGGAACAACGCTGGACGAGGTCGCCCGCTGGAAGGACGGCCTGCGAAGAAATCTCACCATTCACAACGGTCTCCCTTGCGACGGAATCTTTGCCCTGGTGAAAGATAACCGCGGCGCGCTTTGGCTCTATTCGCAATGTGGGCTGATCACAATCGAGAAGTCGGAACTGGATACCTGGTGGGAGCATCCAGACAGCCTCGTGAAGTTCAAGTTGTTTGATGCCTTCGACGGTGTCCAGCCGGGCTTAACTTCGTTAAAGCCGCAGGCCGCGCAGTCTCCCGATGGACGCTTGTGGTTTGTAAACGGGCAGATATTGCAAATGATGGATCGCGATCATCTGCCCACGAACGCAGTGCCGCCGCCAGTACATATCGAAGAGGTTGTGGCGGACCGTAAGAGTTTTCCGCCTCGCGAAGATCTTCATCTTCCCGCGCTTACGCGTGATCTCGAAATTGACTACACGGCGCTAAGCTTTGTGGTTCCGCAGGAGGTACGCTTTCGCTACAAACTCGAAGGCCGCGATACGGGCTGGCATGATGCGGGAACGCGACGCCAGGCTTTCTACACCGACCTTCGCCCTGGAAAGTACCGGTTTCTGGTGACTGCATGCAATAACAACGACGTCTGGAGCGAGGCGGGAGCAACCCTGGACTTCAGTGTTGCGCCCGCCTGGTATCAGACAAACTGGTTTCGAGTTCTGTGTATCGTCTCTGCCATATTCATCGCAGCCGCTTTCTACCGGCTGAGGCTGCGGCAGGTCGCCACCGTTATCAGTGCCCGCTTCGATGAGCGCCTCGCGGAACGCACTCGCGTGGCGCGGGAACTCCATGACACGTTCCTGCAAACCATCCAGGGAAGCAAATTGGTTGCCGACGATGCCCTGGCGCCGCCCGCCGATCCAGTTCGCATGCGTCGCGCCATGGAGCAGTTGTCGGTCTGGCTTGGGCAAGCCATGCAGGAGGGACGGGCAGCGCTCGCCTCTCTGCGCACCTCGACCACACAGACGAACGATCTCGCCCACGCTCTCCGCCGGGTGACGGAAGACGGTCTCATCCCAAGATCGATGGTGGTCAATTTTTCAAAGGTGGGTGATTCCAGAGATATGCACCCCATCGTCCGCGATGAGGTCTATCGCATTGGATATGAGGCGATCCGCAATGCCAGCACGCACTCCAGGGCCAGCCAATTGGATGTCGAGCTTGCCTACTCGAACGATTTCGCATTGCGTGTGAGTGACAATGGAATCGGCATTGACCCCGCGATCGTGAATAACGGAAAAGATGGGCACTACGGATTACAGGGAATGCAGGAACGGGCCGCCCGCATCGAAGGAAAGCTTACGCTCGTGAGCTCTGCAAACTCCGGAACCCAGATTAAGCTTGCAGTCCCCGGCAGCATCATCTATCGCAAAACGACTTCCAACCAACCGACAATCCCCGGGAAAATCAAATCAGTCCTAAAACGGGTGGGCCTGACATCCGATCCCGACTGAATTCGGCCGCGAGGCAAAGACCATGGCTAAACCATCTAGGGACAGCCGTCGCACACAGGAGTCCGCGCCGCGTAGTATCCGAAGGATACTTGTCCATTCTGTTCTGCGCCCGGCGTCACCAAGTCCGTCTCTACGAAAAATCCGTGAGCTGCGTCAATCGTGAAATAGTCCACCAAAATTTGAGGGATAAACACGGAGCCTGGATTGACGGCGTTTGGGTCGGTCAAGAGCACACCAGAGAACGGCAGAGCAGCGGACGGGGTGGAAAATGTCCCGAGGAAGTCGTTATCCAGCGAAGCGGCCGCACCGAGATTCGTGTCGGCAATACCCGATAGGGAGGGCGGCGCGGAAGTCGAATTGGCATTCAACTGCCCCGTGCCGTCGTTCTCGCTGCCGTTCTGCTGCACGAAGCTAAATCCAAAGTTGCCACTAAACGCCGGAGCCGCCGTCGATTGCCGGTATGCGATCCCCGTGCCCACCGACGGATAGTGCGTGTCGCCACTCCCAAGAGCCAGCAGCGGGTTACCGTTGCCAGTCAGATAGAAAACGAATGAAGGTTGATACGTGGGCGTGGGTTCAGAAGTGAGAGTGAAGGTCACACTTGCACGGCCGGTTCCACTGGAGTCGACGGAGTACGTTCCGTTAAATGGCTCACTGATCTGCGCTCCCTGATTGTGCGGAGGTTGGGCGGTGCTGAACAGCAGGAATGTGTCCATAAATCCGTTGCTAAGGTTGCCACTGCCATCCGCAGTAAAAAGGCCAGCGGAAGTCAATGTGGATGGATCGAGATTGAAATTACTCAGATCCACCCCCGTCACACCATAGACATACGTTCCGGATAACGCTGTGTTGTCTTTAAATGAGCCCGTGGCTGCTCCCTGGCCGATAGCGAGTCCGCCGGTCGAACCAAAACCTGGAGTGGCAGCAGTGTTGTCGCTCTCGATCAACTTTATGTGGGTGGCGTCCACGATGTAACCCGTGAACTGAAACGGGACAAGATGGTTTTGCGAGCCGAAGCCCGCTATCAAACTGAATATGACTGCGCCGAACTGATCGGGAATGGTGAGCGTCCCAGAAAGCCCCACGGCGCTTGCATTTAACTTCTTGGCAAGGATCTCGTCGACTACGCTGCCACTGCCAGAAATTGTGTTGGGCGAGTCGATATTCAACACGCCGCCGAATGCCAGCGGCAAAGTCTTGGATATCTCAGTGCCATTCACCACGAAAGCATAACCGCCGGAGGGAGTAACCGTACTGGTCTGCAAATCCATGGTTCCGGTGGCGGACGCTCCCGTCGCCGCCGCCCCTAAGTCCATTTGCGAAATCAGCGCTTGAGAAGCTGAAAGATAAACAAACGCAAAAGTCTCTGTGCCAATCGTTGGGTTCGGATCGTTGATCGTGATGATCCCGCGTCCGTCATTGCCTAGAAAATAATTTCCCGTGAGACCCTGGTCGGTCGTGGAGACAAGTCCGGTATTCACGGTCTGCTCACCGGCTGTGATGTTGCCATTGCCGTCCAGAACAATGACTCCGGCAAATTGGTACGGGTTCAAATTGGGGTCCACCCCCTGAGCCTGCAGAACGAAAGTTCCTTCGATGCTGCTGCCGAAGGCACTGACCGTAAGCGGGGCGACCACATTTTTCGTATTGTCCGCTGTGGAAAGCGCCACAATGTTGATGCCAGCCAATGAGTTTCCGTTGAGTGCGGAGGGCGGGACATATGTAGTCGGAGCACCGCTGGCAGTGTGCAATGCACTCAGCGTGCCGCAGGTTCCGGGACCGCTTTGGCAGGTCAATGACCAGCTCACTCCGGCATTACTTGGGTCGTTGCTGACCACGGCTGTGAAATTCGTGGTAAAGCCCACAGCTATCGATGTGGCAGGCGTGGGCTGAAAAGCGATCGTGATGGCGGATGGACTTGACGCACCGCTGCTCGCGGTTCCTCCGCAGCCGGCGAGTAACGCAATCATCGCTGCCGGTAAAAAAAGGAGAATCCGTCGTATCGTCGCCACCACCGCCTCCTGAAGTTCACATCCCGACTGCATCGTCATTCCCACAGGTTTACGCACATGCAACGAAACATCGAACCGCCGTCTCCTATTGCCCTGTCCCGCGCAAATAAACGATTTGCGGAATCCCTAATGGCTCCGGCGAATAATTAATGGTGAGAGTTCCCGGATCGAACCCCACAATGCTCGGCTTGAAAGTTATTGTGAGAGTGCAACTGCTCCCGGGAGCGAGGGTCGCGGAGCAGTCGTCTGTCTCCGAGTAGTTGCCTTGGGCCACCGGTTTGCCGACGAACGTTACCGTTTGCGGATTCGCCAACGTCGGGTCATTAAGGAGCGTGATCGTCATCGGAGCGCTGGCCTTCCCTTCTGCCTGCGTCCCAAAATTCAACCCCGCGCCAGGAGACATTCTCAATGGACTCGGCGGGTTTGCCCTTAACTCCACCGGAAAACGTCCACTGTCGATTTCGCAGTCTGTGGTTACCGCGCCTGAACACTGAACCGTGTTCAACTCCAGAAAATAGTCCAGGCCATTGCCAACATTAGTGTTTGGCTGCGGCACGTACGCAATTTGCAAACTGCATGTGGCTTGCGCAGCGAGCAAGGTCCCGGTGCAGGTGTCGGCCGAGATTTGGAAATCCGCCAATCCCGTGACAGGATCGCTGTCGCAGCGATAGTCGATGGTGCTGCCGTCGGCGGTAATTGGAATATTGCCGGAGCCATTGCTTACCACTTGCAAACCCGCAACCGGGCTAGTTGCCAGCAGCGGATGCGGCAGACTGTTGTGGCTGGTCGGCGATAGGTTCGTGCAAGGCGCGGCACCCAGAATCTGCACCGGAATGTTGCTGGTATTCGTAAAGGACAGCATCTGAGGAAGGCTCGCTTCTTTGGGATTCACAGCCTCCTCAGCACCGAAATCCAGTTCAGGGGCCGACGGTTGGATGAGGCTGAGCCCGATCCCCGTAACGGGTACCGCAATCGACGCATCGCTGTCTGGGCCGCTGTTGTTGGGATTCTTGAGCGTTAACTGCACGCCTTGGGCAGGCAACGGACACCATTCGGGCGCGGCCCCTGCACTTGATGGTGGAGTTCCAAACGGTATCCAGGGGCAAGATTCCTGAGGTGAAAAAGTAACAGTAACCGTGCAGACCTGTTCCGCAATAAGATCGAAAGGCTGTCCCGACGTAGAAGCGCCTCCGGCGCCGCAATTGTCCGTCTCTATGAAACTGGGCAGGCCATTGAAATCGCTCTCGCCCCCAAACTGATAAACGCCATTGTTCGTAAATCTCAATGTCAGATTGTCTTGCTCAGAATTGGTATTGTTGGTCAGAGTGACCGTCTGCGTTGTTGAAGGAGCGCTTAGGAGCTGCGATGGAAAGATCAGCATAGCTGGAGACAGAGTCAGCGGCATTTGGCATGCCTTACTGTTTCCTAGCAACAAGCCGCCGGTTAACGACAGGCAGATATTGCCAGAGTCTCCCGCAGTGCTTGCGCCGCCCAGATTCCCCGGACAGGTCTTGGACGCTACCAAATAGGATGGCCCAGTCCCGTGCAGTACGTAACCCCCCTGCACGGAGTCGAAGGTCACTGGATTAACCCCTGTATTCCCCACTGAACCGGCCGGTTCGCCAATCTGACCCAGAGTTGATCCATCGACTCCGATGATTTGCAGGATCACAGAATTGCCGCTGATCTGGCCGTTCACATTCGCAACGTTAAAACAAGGGTAGTCGCTTATATTGGTTGACGGATTCAAAAAGCTCAAGCTCCCAGTAACGGTCGCGTTGCTGGCTCCAATGTTCTCCCCTTGAGTAAGTGCGCCTACAACAGCAAAATCTTGATTGGTTAGGCTGGTGCCGAACTCCGTGCTGTGGAAACTCCCCTGAAATCCCCCGGTAATCGGCGGGACAAAAAGTGCGCTCCATTGCAGTCCAGCAGTCTGATTGGTTCCGCAGGTTGAACCGTCAGGTACAGTCGAGGTGTAAGTACCCACCATCGTAGTTCCATCGGTACTAAGCATCCCCGTCAGAGCAAATGTCTGCGGACCAGCTACCGCGGTGAGGTTCACCGTCTGGCCGCTAATGGTTCCAGTTATCGGCGCCGAACCGCTATTACAGGGGGTTGAGTTTCCCGGTAATGAGACGGAGTAAACCACGCCTCCCGATACCGTCCCACCGCTTTGCAATAAAAACCCCCCCTGGAGGCCTCCCAGGAACGACTGGTCCGGCGGATTCGCCACCGTGAACTGCCAGTTGCCGGAAAGCGTGAGCGGGAGCTGCGAGTTAGTGGGCGTGCTGCTGCCGCCGCAAGCGTTGAGCATCAGCATGATTGATGCCGCCAGCGACAGGACTAACCAGTTCTTCTTACTAAGTGCTATCTGCTCTTTATTTATATGCATAATGTCCGCATCCTAGAAAGCCAACTTGAGACCAAACTGTATGGTGCGAGGCCGATGCGCATCCAGCGGATGCAGGAAAGAGGCTCCGGTAGCGCAATCGGCTCCACTACCCTTGAACCCCGCGGAGTACACGGGGCCGGCATAACAACTGACGACGTTATTTCCGCTGCTGCCCGGATTATCCGGATCGTAGATCCGGAATTGAGTGTGGTTCAGGACGTTAAATGCCTCTGCCCGGAACTCCAATTCGCCTCTCTCGCCGATCTTGAAATGTTTCAGCAGCGAAACATCGAAGTTTGTGCGTCCCGGATTGTTCAGAAAGTTCCGGCCCGCATCTCCAAAGGTGAGGCCGCGCGGCGCCACAAACTGCGAAGGATTGCCGATAAGCGGACCAAAGCTTTGCGAGTTATTGAGGGGCGCGGCGATCCCTTTCGCTATGTCGGGATACGAGGCCGCGATGCCCAGTCCGCTTGAAACCCCGGCATTGTCCGTCAGGGAAATGCCGGTGTTGCCGGCGCTGTTGATTACCGTGAACGGCGTGCCCGACTGAATCAGCGTGACTCCCGAAAGTTCCCATCCGTCGAGAAGCGCATTGGCCAGTTTCGAACAGCAGTTGTCCTTGGGCGCGTTCGCATCTGGTTTACGGTCATTGGCCCAGTCCGTAAAGCGATGAAAATCCTTAAGCGGCAACCGATACACGTAGCTGATGTTCAGCAAATTGCGTTCATCAAAGCTCGAGCTCGCCCGATTCTCACGTAGATCGTAAGAGTTGACCAGGATGGGATCACTGCGGTCCGAGGCGTCGTCGATGGAGTGGCTGTAAGAGTAGGAGATGCCGAGCGTAAGCGGTCCGCTGGTGCGGCGCATTGTGCCCTGCAATGCGTGATAACTGGAATTGGCTACGTTCTGCAATGAGAGAACTCTGCCCAAGCCTGGATAAGGCCGCCCCGGGAGTGAATTGACGTTGGGGATATTTGAATTCGTGCACGCCGCCTGCAAATACATGTAGGCAGGATTTTGGGGCGCGACCTGTGTTCCATTCTGAAGTTGAAACGCGGTTATGCCGTCCCCTGGTGAAGGACTGGTAAGGCCCTGCGAATTGACTGTGCAGTCCGTGATGGTTAACGGCTCATTCGGACCAAAAGGATTCTCGCTCAATGGCAGAGGATGCAATTGATTGAGCTGGCGCTCGACCGTCAGATGCGTGCCCCTGCTGCCTACGTATGCAAGATTGACAACGACCGTACTCGACAACTGCCGTTGCACGCCGAAACTCCACTGCTGCGCGTAAGGCCAGACTGCTTTCGTCGGAATGGAGGTTACATCAAGCGGAAACAGTGAACCCGCGGGCGGAGCATTTCCACCCTGAGGACTCGCACAAGCGCCATTGCTTGGATCAAACGAGGATCCGTATCCAACATTGCCGATGCACGTATAGCTGATGGGAAGGGGCTGCGTCACGCTGAGCACGAGAGGCGCGCTGGCTTCAAGGGAACCGGTATTGGCTTCATTGCCGGTGCCGTGCTCAAAGAAAATGCCGTAGCCGCCGCGGATCGACGTCTTGCCATCTCCCCATGGGTCCCACGCAAAACCCACTCGAGGCGCAGGATTGAATAGATGTCCTTTCATGCAACTGGCGGGCGTGCCGCTAAAACCACATCGAACCAGCCCCAGGTCGTTAATGACGCCGGAGTCTAATGAGAAATTGACTGGATCGAACGGCACCGGCGCTGATCCGGCCGTCCTATCCAGAAGCTCGCCATAAATCGGATCCACGGCAAAACGCGTTGCGTTGAATCGTGACGCTTCCCAATTCCATGCATTACGATTTTTTTCCCGATAGGTGCCAAACAGACTTACTCGCAGCCCGAGGTTCAGCGTGAGATTGTGCCTTATTTTCCAGTCATCCTGTACATAGGGCTCGGCGATCTGATAGCGCTGATAGTAGCGGCGTTGCGCTGAATCCTGGGTGAAGCTCTGGATAAATCCAGCCGGGTTTCCTCTGGAATCCACGTCCTGAACCAGGAAATCCGCGAAGGCATTCCCTGTACTGTGGGCGAGATTGTTGTAAGTAAGTAGTCCTTGTAACTCGCCTGACGCGGCCCCGATCGCGTTGTTGGTCTGATTTCGCTGGGAAAGCACATACTGCGCGCCGAACTGCAAAGTGTGTTTGCCGATCGACTTCCCGATGTCATCGCGCACGGCGTAAGTTGGATTCGTATGGCTCCAGGGCATGTAGGCAGGATCGGCCGCAAAGCCCCTGCCGCCATAAGCGGCATTCGTGCCGAGAAAAGCGACTCCCGGCATCTTTCCGCCAAAGCCATTATCAAAAACGTGTCCGATGGCGCATTGCGGGAAACCGCTCGCGGGGTCGACGCTCAGGATCGGATTGCACTGTCCGGGAGCCGACGGGTCGGCAACCAGCGGCTGGTCCAGCGAAGGATCGCGCTGAAACCGGGCGCCGGGCCCATTCTGGTCCGCCAGAGTAATATTCGCATTCGTGTAACTAAGCACCAGATCGTTCAGAAGTGTGGACGAGATCGTGTCCGTCATTCGCGCCACTAAGCTTGTGCCGGGTCCAAAGAACCGATTTTGGATGGTGGGGAACGTCGCTACCGAGGGGTGGTTGACGCTCAGGTAGTTCCACTGCGGGCTCAGCACGCTGGTATCCCAGGCATCGTGAATGTAGCGAAACGAGAGCCTGACGTTGTTGGTCAATGTGTGATCGATGCGGAACAACTCCTCACGCCAGTAGGTGGAAGGAGAAACGGCAGTGTTGTAGCAGCGATTTGGGTCGGAGGGGTCGGGACTGGCGGGATTAAAATTTGCCAGGCTCACATTGCACCCAAACGGGGCATTGGGGAGCGGTATGAGGTTCGCATTCAGGATCGCCACAGCGTTTTTGTCCACGCTGGTCGCGGTGGTCGAAAATCCTCCGCCCAGTTGCAGATGGGGCAGAGGAATGAGAGTTCCGGCAGTCGCTCCGGGTGACACCGAGGGGCAGTCCGGGAATTTCGCACGAACGAAAGTGCCGCCATTCAGCGGGCAAACGTCGCTGAAATCAAAGTCCCGGTAAACAATTCCAGTGCCAGGATTCGTTTGCAGGTTCGGCTCTATGCCTTGCGGCGTCAAGATCAAGCCTCGCTCTTTGAGGCCCGGCACCGCCTGGTTGTACTCAGTCGGAGTTTTCTCCAACCGGAATTCCTCGGAGAAAAAGAAAAAGGTCTTGTCCTTTTTTGTGTTGTAAATGCCAGGAATGGTGAGCGGACCGCCGATCGTGCCGCCGAAATCCTGTCGCCGATAAAGTGGGGCCTTGCCTCCAATGGTCTGTCCCACAATTTGTCCTGGAGCAGGCGGCGCCGTGCCCACAAAATCAAAGAAATTGCGGGAATTAAAGGCTTCGTTGCGAATGAAGTCGTAAACATTTCCGTGATACTTGTCACCGCCCGACTTGGTAGTGACCTGCACTGTGCCGGATGCCGTCCGTCCGTACTGCGCACCGTAGTTGGAGGTCAGTACCTTCACTTCCTGAATTGCATCCAGGCTGGGATAAACCATCAGCGTGCTGGCGGCGCCGTTCAGTCCCGTGTTCAAGACATCACTGCCATCGACCTCGAAAGTGTTGTACTCGACGCGGCCTCCGTTCACGCTGTACTTAACGCTTCCCACGACTCCTACCTTGGCTTCGTCTTGCCCCGTCTGATTGCTTACCCCGGCGGCGAGTGCAATGAGCTGCGTGAAGTTGCGGCCGTTAAGCCCGATCGCGACAACTTCTTTTTGCGTGATGGTTCCCGAAACGGTCGAACTTTCAGTTTCCACATTTCCCACGCCGCTGGATTCCACATTCAATTCGGTTTTCTCGCCTGCCGGCTCCAGCGACGCATCGAGAGTCAACTCGAGGCCTGCCGTAAGATTCAGATTGTCAAACGCTTTCGGAGCAAAATTGGGAGCCGTTACATTGAGCGTGTAATTGCCGGGATTGAGGCCAGTGAATGAATATGACCCCTTGGCGTCGACTGTAACTTCAAGTTTCTCGCCTGCTGGTCCCGTAAGTACGGCCTTTGCTCCTGTTACGATAGCGCCAGTTTGGTCCGTCGCCGTCCCCGTAATCGCGGCCTTGTCCCCCGCAATCTTGTGAGCAGCAGCAGGAGCAGCGCCGCCTTGTTCCGGCTGCTCCGCGTTATCGGCCCCGGCTGCCGCTTGGGCATGCGACTCTCCGAGCTCCAGGGCCGCATCCAGCGTCAGCTTCTTTCCCGGAGTGAGCGTGAAAGCGCGAAAGACCATATCAGCGTGATTGGCGGCCGATACGGTCAACGTGTAAGTCCCCGGATATAGCCCGGTCACGGAATATGTGCCATTCTCACCGACAGGAATTGCAAGCCTTGCGCCGGTTGCGCTCTCAAGCACTGCTTCCGCATCGCGCGCCAGAGCGCCGGTTTTCTCGGTCACCGTTCCGCTGATGGATGCCGTACCCTCTGCCATCTTGGGTTGGTCCTGAGGCTGCCCCTGACCGAAACCCAAAGACAACCCGAGCGACATGAGTGTCAGGACAGCAAGTACATAAGAAACACCGTGGGCCGCAGCAGATCGCACACTTATCACTCCGGATTCATTTGCTTCGAAAGATTGCAGAGGCAAGCGGGGATTCTATATGGCGGTTCGTCGGCTCAAGGTTAATGGGGTGTGAAATTTCTCAAATCCGTTTCCTTCCCACGCACGATGGAGAGGCGGCTGTAACAATTTCTTAACAATTCGTCGGATAAACCTATTAAGAAGCTTGGCGGGAATTGAGGAGTTACCAACAAGCCCATACTTAGTTTTTCCACATATGCAATCTTCAGCAAATAAATCCTCGGAGCATTTGGCTCTCATCACGTTATGAGTCAGCAGAATGAGGAAAGCCCGAATCGAACGGCGTGTCCTGCGCACTCTACGTTAAGGAATTTTCACCAACTTGTCACAGACCCTTAACATCCCCGGAAGATTCAGAAGATAGACTCCGACTGCAATCGAAGCTTCTCCTGCGATGGGTTGGTGTGTGCCGATTCGACAGTCAGCGGCTCATTGCTCAGTTGTTTGCTGCCAAGGCGGGGACCGGCTGATTGAGACCTTCTCCCAGGCGTGTGGCCCGATGCTCCACGCTTACGACAAATAGCGTTCCGAAACCATGCGAAAGGAATCAATAACTATGTCACGTATGAAATCGATTTTCGCGGTGCTGGTGCTGGCCGCGGTTGTGTGTATCGTACCCTTGGCTCAGGCCACAGTCACCGTCGAGGTAACCATTGCAGGATCCTCGGCCATGTGGCAGACGATGGCGCTCGGTGCCTACAAAGCCGCTGGCGCCGGTGCCGGCCATTGGACAAGCGCCTCTAACGCGATCAACCTTACCGACAGCCGCGTAACCCCTGTAAACGTTGACGCGGGTACCGTCTGGATCGTTTGGAACTCCGCCGGCACAAAAGTTTGGTCCTTCGACAAAGTCGACTCCGTCGTCGGAGACCGCTGCTACTTCGCTCAACCGCACTGCTCAGTAAACTCCACGTTGACCAATCTTTCCGGCAGCGGCGCGAATCAGATCTCGTCCGCCCTCTGGGGCGACGGGTCGTCCGATACCGCTTTGCCTGCGGCCGTGCAATCTTTGTTCACGACCGGAACTCCAGTTACGGTGGCAGCGACCGACATCCGTCCTGAGGATGCGGCATTCGCGGCTTGCCGCGTGAACTCTGCGCTCGGCGTAGGTTCGAACGGGGGCGGCGGCTCCAGTGACGGACTTGACGGCCTTGGCTACAACTCCAACAATGCTGCCGGCGTTTGCCCGGCTTCAGGTCTCTCGGCTGCGCACTATCTGGGAAGCCCGATCAAGAGCGGCTATCCAGCGAGCACCGCGACAGCCAACGTTCTCTCGTTCAACATCTCTGGAAAAGACCCCATCAGCGGCACGGCGATTCCCGCTTTCAGCGTCGTCGAAGTGGGAGCTACTCCGATCGTTTTCATCACCGAGCGTGATAAAGGACAACTCGGCAACCTGACGAACGCAAGCCAGGCCCAGTTGCAAGAAGCGTTCTCGGGCGCCAAATGCGACGCCAGCGCTTTCGGTTTGCCTGCAGGCGGAATCGGCATCTTCCTTCGTGAGCCTCTCTCGGGCACGATGAACACGACCGAAGCCACTGTGTTCCGTCATCCCGAAGTCTATCCGGGAGCAATTCTTGGCACGAGCCAGGAAGCGAATGTCGGCGCCAATAATCCACTCGCGGGACAATCGTCAGCTTGTCTCGCGGGCGGCGGTGGCCGTTATCGTGGAATCGGGACTGGTGAAGAAGTGAAGTGGGTGCAAAACTCCGGCGCTAACATCGGCTCTGACGGCATCGGATACACGTTCTTCAGCTATGGAAACGTGGGCTCGATCGCTAACCAGGCCAAGTACGGTTACATCACGCTGAACAATGTCGATCCGATTTTCGCCAGCTACGGACCGCAGAGTTCGACTGGGCTCGGATACGATCCGGGACAACCTGCCACGGCTGGCACATTGCCGGCTGCCGCTAATCTGCCGAGCGCTTGCTCCGCGGCGTTCCCTTGCCCGGAAAACAACATCTGGGCTGATGGCCTGTCCTTCCCGAACCTCCGCAACGGCACCTACTCCGCATGGTCGATCGTGCGGCTTGTGAGCAACGGAACTGGCCTGACCAATGCCAAGACTCTGGTAAAAGATTCCCAGGCATTTGTTGTGACCTCCGTTCCCGACTATGTGCCGGTAACGAAGACAACCGCTGGTGGAATCACCGATCCAGGACTCACGTTAGTGCGTTCGCACTACCAGGAGTATGACGGCGCGGGCAACCTGCTTGGCGTAGCTCCGGTTAACAGCGGCACAACCGAAGCTGGCGGCGATGCGGGTGGACAGATACTTCCCTGTGCGACAACGACGACCTGCTCGAAAGTGATACAGCATGTTCAGGGCGACCAGGGTCTCCAAGTCAGACCGTAAGACCGAACCTAACCGTTTCACCAACAGAGAAGGCGGACCGAAATGGTCCGCCTTCTTTTTTTGGTCTCCGAGTCAGGGCCGCAGCTGCCCGTCCTGTGAAATAGTCATGAACCTTTAACATTTATCGCGTATCGTTTTCGTAGACATTCCCTCCACAGTTTCCTGCGCCGAACGAACTACAAATATGGGAAGTATCTAAAATGTCCAGCCCTCTGTCGCCCAAATTTATAGGAACGCTAGCTATTGTTGTCGCGTTGCTGTCATCAGTGCCGGCTGTCCGTGCTCAACTAACCCCCGCGTCTCCTCCATTAGCTGATCCAGCCGATAAGCGTTTTCAAGACGTTCGGGAAGACATGACTTCCCCAGGTCTAGCCACCAGCCATCTGAAGCCCGCACAGCCGCTCGAGTTTGTTACGGATAATCCTCGATACACATCGGAGCTGGTGAGAGTGCAGTGGCGATGGGCCGATCCAATCGACCTTTACGTGATCAAACCGAAGGGAGTAAAGCAGCCGCCGGTGATTTTGTATCTTTACGGGTATCCCACGGATACCGGCATCTTCAAAAATGATGCCTTCGAAGATCTGGTGACCAGGGACGGCTTCGCCGCGGTCGGATTCGTATCCGCACTCACAGGGCAGCGTTATCACGACCGTCCGATGAAGGAATGGTTTCTCAGCGAATTGCAGGAATCGCTGGCGACCTCAGCTCACGACGTACAGATGGTGCTGAACTACCTGGCCGCGCGCGGCGACCTAGACATGGATCGCGTGGGCATGTTCGCGCAAGGGTCGGGGGCAAGCATCGCAATCCTGGCGTCGGCTGCTGATCCGCGCATCAAGGTGCTGGAAGCGCTTGATCCCTGGGGAGATTGGCCGAACTGGATGGCTACTTCTCCGTTTGTGCCGAAGGACGAACGAGCAGAATACTTAAAATCCGATTTCTTGAAAAAAGTGACACCACTGGACCCGCTTGATTGGCTGCCAAAGATTCGGGCAAAGAGCTTTCGCTTGGATATCGAAAGCTTCGAAGCCAATACTCCAACCGAAATCAAACAGAAGTTACGCGCTGCGGCTCCGCATGGCGCAAACGTGGCCACCTATAAAACCATGGACGGTTTCAAGCCTGCTTTCGAGAATGGCAACAATCTGAAATGGATTCACCAGGAACTGCAAAGTCACTGACCGAAGCGACCGATTTCCTCCGAAGGTTTGAGAATTCATATCTCCTTAACATGGTAGTTACCGTGGCGAAATATGTACGGCCTATTGTTCTCCAATCTTCTCGCCACGCGGCGGGCCTATGCCCTGCGCCCGGCAATTCGAAGAAACGGAGAACTCAGCATGTTCGAACAGCAGCATCCTTTTGCCAATCTCAGACGAGTGTTAGCGTCAGTCCTGACGCTCACCACCGCTTTATTGCCGGTAACTCCAGCTTTCGCTTCTTCCGCCAGCTCAATATCCAGACAAACCGTGGGCAGCCCCACGACTCCGATTCAGCACCTGGTGGTGATTTTCCAGGAGAACGTTTCTTTCGATCACTACTTCGGAACCTATCCGGTTGCGACAAATCCGAAATTCGAAAATAAGTTCGTTCTCTCAGGACCTGCACAGAGCGTTAATGGACTCTCAGGCCCTCTACTAACTAACAACCCCAACTTGAACGCAGCGAATGGCACGGGCGCGACCAATCCTTTCCGGCTTGATGTCACGCAGGCAGCCACCTCGGATCAGGACCACGCCTACACCCCCGAGCAGCAGTCGTTCGACTCCGGGTTGATGGATCTGTTCCCGCTTTACACTGGAGTCCCGGGGCCTCCGCCTCCAACTGGAACGCCGATCACCAAGACCAACGGATTGGTCATGGGATACTTCGACGGCAACACGGTCACCGCACTCTGGCACTACGCCAATCATTTTGCGATGAACGACAACTCTTACGGCACCAACTTTGGTCCGTCAACACCGGGGTTGATCAACCTTGTATCCGGCCAGACCAACGGTGTGGTCGCAGGCTTGAATCCCACGCCCCCAGTTCCTACCGCCGGATTCAGCGTGGATGACGGCAACGGTGGCATCACTGTAATCGGCGATGCCGACCCGCTCAATGACGTGTGCTCCACACCGACCCGCAATCAGGTGCAACTCGGTGGCAAGAACATCGGAGATCTGCTCGAAGCGGCTGGCGTGACCTGGGGCGGTTTCATGGGCGGCTTCGATTTGACCGTCACCAACTCGAATGGCAGTACTCTCTGCGCCCGCAGCACCACCTCCAACATCACCGGAGTAAAAGAAACCGACTATATCGCGCACCACTCCCTGTTCGGCTATTGGGCTTCGACCGCCAACCCGAATCACACTCGCCCCGCTAGCGTTGCTGAAATCGGCAATGATGGCCCGGCGAATCACCAGTACGATATCAACGACTTCTATGCGGCTGGCAGCGCTGGCAATCTGCCGGCGGTCAGCTTCCTCAAAGCGCCAGCTTATCAAGATGGTCACGCCGGGTATTCTGACCCGATCGATGAGCAGGCATTCGTCGTCAACACCATCAACTTCCTGGAAGGTCTGCCGACGTGGAGCAGCACCGCCGTTGTCATCATGTACGACGACTCCGACGGATGGTACGACCACCAGATGCCGCCCATCGTCAATCAATCGCAGTCCGCTGGCAACGACGCTTTGACCGGAGCCGGTCTCTGCGGAGCCGCCACACCCGTCTTGACGGGTATCACGGGCAAGTCAGCCCAGGGCCGTTGTGGATATGGTCCCCGACTGCCAATGGTCGTGGTCTCGCCCTACGCGAAACAGAACTTCGTTGACCACACACTGACCGATCAAACGTCGGTCATCCGTTTTGTGGAAGACAACTGGCTCGGTGGAGAACGAATCGGTAATGGGTCCTTCGATTCCATCGCTAATTCCATCGCCAACATGTTCAGTTTCACAAAAATTAGAACCAATGGGACTTTGGTTCTGAACCCTATCACCGGAGAAGTACAACGCTAGTACAGAAACTGTAGCCGGTTCACGGTGCGGGCATGCGAGAATCAATTCGCATGCCCGCTTTTCTTGTATAGATTTTGCGGGATTTACCCCGGGGGATTGTGGCTTGACCTTTACGCGACGAACATTTCTTGAGCGCAGTGGAATAATGACCATGGCGCTCGCCATGCGTCAGGGAATGTCTCGCACGCCGCTGCAGGCAGCCCCAGCCGTCGAAGTCAAAGAACGCCCTCAGCTCGATACGAGTTCTCTCGCTCAATTCGTCGATCCGCTTCCGATTCCGGAAACGATTCAGCCCAGCGGACATCGTCCCAGCCCGGACAACCCCGCGGTTCAACTCCCTTACTACCGCGTGGCAACCCGCCAGTTCGAAAGCAAAGTACACCGCGATATCAAGCCCACCCGCTTCTGGGGATATGGATCCTCTTCCCCAGGACCGACATTCGAAAGTCGCAGTGGTCAGGGGCTATTAGTCGAGTGGGTGAATGAGCTCCCCGAAAAGCATTTCTTGCCGATCGACCACAGCATCCACGGAGCGGAGGCAGACAAACCGGAAGTGCGGATGGTCGTGCATCTGCACGGCGCGAAAGCTCCAGCCCACAGCGACGGATATCCAGAAGATTGGTACGTCCCGGGCAAATCCGCGATCTGCCACTATCCCAATCAGCAGGATGCCGCCATGCTCTGGTACCACGATCACACTCTGGGCATTAACCGGCTGAACGTTTTCGCCGGACTGCTCGGCACATTTTTCGTTCGCGACGAATTTGAAGACTCATTGAATCTGCCCAAGGGCAAATTCGAGATCCCCCTGGTTTTTTACGACCGTTTTTTCGATCTCGAGGGGCAGCTGAATTATCCCATCTCGGGCAACCCAAAATCGCCTTGGGTATCGGAAGTGTATGGCAATGCCGTACTCATCAATGGCAAGCTTTTTCCTTATCTCGAAGTCGAGCCGCGCAAATACCGCTTTCGCATCCTGAATGGAGCCAATGGCCGATTCTTCCATTTGACATTCGCTAACGGTCTGACTTTCCAGCAAATCGGTACTGATCAAGGTTTCCTTCCAGCGCCACTCCCATCGCCGCGCTTATGGCTCGCGCCCGCGGAGCGGGTCGACGTGATTGTCGATTTTTCCGCCCATGCCGGAGAAAATATCATTCTCAAGAATGACAATTTGAACGCGATGCAATTCCGCGTGGCTGCAAAAGGATCGCCGGACAACAGCGTGGTGCCGCAAATCCTTAAGCCCGTTCCCAAAATTCCCGAATCCTCCGCTACGAAGACTCGCTTGCTGACGCTCGTGGAGGTTGATGACCCCATCCAGCGGCCGATGACGATGTTATTGAACAACACTCACTGGAGCATGCCGGTTACGGAGAATCCGATTCTTGATTCGACGGAAATTTGGAGTTTCGCCAATTTGACCGACGATGCCCATCCCATCCACCTGCACCTGGTTAAGTTCCAGATTCTCGATCGCAGGCCATTCAACCCCCTCGTCTATTGGGCCAAGAATGAGATCGCATATACAGGTTCCGCTGTGCCACCAAACCCAAGCGAAGCCGGCTGGAAAGATACCGTCCGCGCCGATCCGGGAATGGTTACCCGAATCATCGTTAAGTTCGAGGGTTACACCGGACGATACGTGTGGCACTGCCATCTTCTCGAACACGAGGACAACGAAATGATGCGACCCTTTGACGTTGTGTCACCGTGATTCTGGCGCAATCCAAACTGCTCCTCTGACGCTGCTCGACGGCCATTGCTCCTCCATCCCACTCATTCTTCTTCACGAGGGCGTCCCGAAGCGAAACAGTCCCCATTCGGGGAGTGTACGAAGGTAGACTCGTCTCGGTGCCCCCATTTCAACCCGACGGCCTGGCTTCACGCCTGAAATCTCCGTGTGGAACAATTGAAAACACCCCACAAAATGGCCAGATCGGCCATCCCCGACGAGTCTGCTAACTCATCGGCCATCTTCTACTTAGGCTTGAAATGCATCGATAATGTGAGAACAATTCCGTATGTACAATGTTTCACGTGAAACATTTCTCCACGTCACGCTTTTCCGTCCCAAATCGCGGATTGAGCCGGAAATCGAGTAGCCACTTTCGGATATCTCCGAAAGGTCCTCTCACTGGTTCATATTGATAACCGAGGATTTATAAATATCTCGGCAATAGCTACGCGATGCCAACGGCGATGGTCACAGTAGCTGGCAGATTGATATTTTCCCCGGATTGAAAACGCCGTATCCCATCCAGAACCTCGCGAGTGACTTCCTCCATTTGCGCGGAGGGGACCGCTTCGATCAGCTTCTTGAAAGGGGCGGCCAAGTCGCGCGTAGCTTCCCAGCATTCCTCGACAGAACCAGGCCAAGGGAATGCGACCCGCTGTTTGCTGGTGCCAACCGTGTGGAAACCCGCTGACGATAGCGCATTCGCGAGTTTCGTCTCGTTCGCGAAGCGAAATATATGAGGCGCATCGGGCGGAGGCGGCGTCATTGTCACCCGCATTAGAAATGGCCCCAGGCTAACCAGAAAAAGCGGATTTTCCTCGAGCGATCCAAAAACTGCCACACAAACCCGGCCTCCAGGCTTCAGGACGCGCCGAATTTCCGCCATCGCTTTCGGGATGTCGGGAAAAAACATTACCCCGAAACGACAGGTCACGCGGTCGAACTCACCGTCTGCGAATGGCAGAGACTCTGCGTCTGCTATCTGAAATTCAATATTCTCGAGTCCTTGCGCGGAGGCATTTTCGCGCGCAAAGTCGAGCATCTGCGGAACCAGGTCGGTCGCGACCACGCGGCCCTGCGGTCCCACCGCATGGGCGATGCTAAGCGCCGGCTCGCCAGTACCGCAGGCAAGATCCAAAACCTTCATCCCAGGAGAAAGTTCCGCGCCGCGCAGCACAAGTTCGGTTGCGGCGCGAGTCTGGATGACAAACTTTTGGTTCCACTTCTGCCAGAGCGGAGCTGCTCCGGTCCATTCCTTGCGGGCTAATTCCTTATAATCCGGAACAGAAGTCTGATCAGGCATTTCCCTTCCCCCTGGATAAGTCGGAATCTTCTTCTTGAGTGTAAAACGAATCGTAATGCCCGCCCAGTCCCCGCTAGTAATCCGAAGGTAGTAACGAACGATATTTCCTGAGTTGCTATGTTCTGAGCGCGCAAAAAAGAGCAGTGGAACGCTTACGCGACCCACTGCTGGGAGAGTGTTGCTATACCACGTTGTTACGCCGGAAGAGATCCAGCGCAAAGTTGTCTACCGACCGTGTCTGCCACCACCGCCATGAGATCCACCGCCGTGAGACGAGCCGCCACCGTGGGATGATCCACCGCCATGCGATGATCCGCCACCGTGCGATCCGCCGCTAGGAGCGGAATGCCCGCCGCCATAGCTGGGGGCCGAGCGTCCACCACCGTAAGGGCCACCACGATAACCGCCGCCTCCGTAAGAGCGCTGCGTCACGATCGGCTGCCTCATGTTCAGTGGAGGACGCGAGTAACCGCCGCCGTATCCACGTCCCTCCGAACCATAGCCCCGACCTTCTGAACCACGACCTTCTGAACCATAGCTCCGACCTTCCGATCCCGAGCTACGGTTCGAGCCGTACGGACTACGCTGTTCTCCGCCACGACTCGAGGATTCACCCGCTCGGTTCGATTCGGCAGCTGTGCGCGCTGGCATCGGACCAAATTTCTGCCATCCGCCATTGCTGTTGCCGCTTTCGTGACCCGAAGTTGAGCCCGAATTGCCTGGCCGTGGCGCTGATCCCCAATTCGAATTGTCTCGCGCTTCCGAATGCGACGCAGAATTGTTCTGCACGCCGTTCGATCGTGATTGCGCGATGTTGTTCTGTCTAATATTCGAGTTTGCGTTTGAACGCGACTCACTTGACGTCGTGCCCCTGGTCGAGAAGAAATGCTGATTCTGCGACACGTTTCGAGTTGTGGAAGCCGCTGCCGGCCGTCCGCTGGCCGAGAAACTCTCACGACTTGGACTCACAGACAGTCTGCCGGTATTGAAGCGCGCATTCTGTAATTCCGAATGACTCACGACGTGTGTATTCATATGGCCGGTGCCGAATTCCCTGCCGGATACGCTCGTCGCGCCATGGAAATGCGGATCATGCATGGCCAGGTTCACGTTCGAGAATCGTGTGCCGCCGTGCAGGGGAGCAAATCCGCCGCGGTTCCAGGCGTTAAAGCCAACCGAGCCGAAACGCCCACCATAACGTCCCCACCATGGATGGAAATGGTCGCACGGTCCCAGAGGAAGCCAGCCAAATCCGCCGCCAAATCCAAATCCGAAGCCGCCGCCGAATCCAAAGAACGAAACATACGCCGGCGCCCAGATCGGACGGTAAAAAGGATATCCATAAACCGGACCAGGCCACCAAGCCCACGATCCGCCATCCTGTAGCCAGCGGCCGTAGTGATAGGGAGCCCAGCCCCAGGAATCGGACGAAACCCAGGTCCATCCCCAATAAGGTTCATATACCCAGCGGCCATCGCGATAAGGGGCCCATCCGGGTGCTACATTTGGCCGCCACACTGGGCCGTAATCCGGAACCTCAGACCATGTGCCATTCGCGTCGAGATCCTGGGTTCCGACGTAATAGTCATTCGTCTGCCGGCGCGATACTGAATTGCGAATCATATTGTCGCGGTCGGAATTCCACTGGTCCCAGTCATCGCGAGCCGGCGCTTCGCCGATTTTGTATTGCGCGTCTTGACCAGAGCCCTGAATGGTAATGAACTGACCTTCCGCCACGCGCGTGCCGCCCTGAGGAGTAGTAATTTCGACTTCGCCGCGACGCACGAGGACTTCGGTGTGATCGTCCGCCGTTACCAGAATTCGAAAACTCGATTCGCGCCGTTCGGTGCGAATGGCGACGTTGGGCGTATCGATTTCCGCATCCGCATCGCTTCCCTTGGAGACGGTGTAGTTCGCCATTCCATGGCCCATCTGAATCTGGATTTGCGAGCGAGTAAGCTGCGTGATGTTGGCTTGCGAATGCTCCGCCAGCCGAAACGTATTGGCAAAGTCGAGCTGAAGTTCCGTGCGTGCTTTGTCGCCGGTAGAAACCCGGTCACCCGCCAGCACAGGAGCATTCAAGGCAGCCGCCGACCAATCCTTGGAGTCGCCACGCTGCGTGGAAACATCTCCATGAATCAGACTGATGCGTGCAACCCCGTTCTTTTCCTCCGGAGCCGACGTGTTGTAACTCGGTTCGCCGTTTGGGTCGTTCGGGCCGGGGTCCATCGGGCCCGCCTTCATCGAACCCTGGTCAGATGAGTTCGAGTTCATCGAACCCTGGCCCATCGAATCCTGGTCTGAATCCTGGTTCACGGAACTCTGGTCATTAGGGCCTTGCATTGGAATGCTCGGCGAAGGTTTCGCCAGTTGACTCGGCGTCTGGTCATCTGTGCTCTGGTCCATGTTCTGAGCGATGGCAGCGCCTGGAACGGCGATCATTAATCCTAGAAGTGCTGCTATTAATTTCAATTTCATAAATTTCTCCACTCAACTTGGGACAAAACTCTGGGTTCATTAATGCAGTCCTAGTGCCAATGTCAGGGGCTAAGCGAGAATCAAAGTACCCTCTTTGTTTTCAATGAATTAACGGGGCGCACGATGACGAGCCCGCTAGCTATTAGCAACGCCTCGGTGGCCCAGCTAAGCCAGTGTGGTGGTTTTCAACCAATTGATGAAGGGAGAGCTGCACTATACTGTTGCGGCTTTTTTGCTTCACCTTTTTTGCTTCACAAGGAGAGGACGATTTACACGAAACAGCCCGACGGAAGCTGGAAGGCCGTAGCCGACACGTTCAATTCTGATTCGGCGATGTAGTAGCAGCCAAACTAACGGACTAGCCCGCTACTCTGGTCTTTAGGTTACCCTCCGGCGCTTGCACCCGCGCCGGAGGGTACTAAGGATATAAACCCCAAAGACAATTTTGTTGTGAAGGGCCAGCTGTAACACCAGCGCTGCCGGTCATCGGCGCGCAATATCTCTACCCTCTGCTTACTGACCTCGACGAGAAGATCAGGGAGTCCAAAATCAGAGCCCTTCTGCGAAAGTAACAGGACGGTAAACAATCGTAAAGATTCGTAAAGGCACACTTACTTCGAAAAATATGTTCAAGGAGTAAATGAGCATGCCGAAGTAACGGCTAGACATTCCTACTCTAATAGGACTCAATTATTCCCTTGACACGGCAGTTAGTCATCCGCTAAAGTGCCGCCCGATAGATGAACTACCTTCAAAACGAGTTTGAAGGAAGTTTCTGGGCCCCGCAGTTGAGTTAATCCCGAGTCGTACATTTATATTCCCTGGGTTTTCAAAAGTAACAACTTGTTACAAATCTGACCAAGATCGTTCGACACCCACTGGAGGTGGTATGAGGTTTTCAACCATAGTGGTCCTCGTCGTCGCGGGCGTCTTCGCGTTCACAACAGGTGGCCGAGCCGAAGATGCTCCCAAGAAATACAGCATGACCGGCTGTCTCCGTGCTGGCAGCGCACCGAACACCTTCGTGCTGAGCAACCGTCAGATGGGTGCTCCGAGAACGGCGGCAATTGTGTCGTCGAAACCTGAACTGGCTCCTCATCTCGGACATAAGGTCGAGATCACCGGAACGCTTGCATCGGCGAAGGATGCTGAAGCCGTTCCGGCCTTACCAAAAGCTACCCACTACATGGATGTGACGGCGATCAAGACGATCTCTGCCACTTGTCCATAAGGCTTTCAGGAATTTACTCATCCGGCCAGCAATGAATCGTCGCACTTATGAGAAAGGCTAAAATGTCGCTAAGCAAATTTTCAGTTTCGTCCAGAAAAGGTCTGCTCTCTCCCGCACTCATTCTCATTCTGGCAGTCGGAGCCATGGCCAGTGGTCTCGGAATCGTGTTTCAGGGATTCGAGACTGACACGAGCCTGTGGTTTAGCATCAGCGACGCTCAGGAAATCGTCCAAGAGCCTTCGGGATACACCGATAGCGGCGGATATGCGAATGGTATCGCATCGGCGACCGGGAACTACCATGCCCGGCTCCAGGTTGACCCTACGCAATGCGTCAATGATGGAGGCGCCGGAGCACCCGCCGAGAATGACTGCTCCGGTCCCTACACCTACTGGAACGCAATCTATGTAAGCGATGGAGTGACCACATCTCAGTCCAACACGATTACCTCGGCCACGGCGAACTTCACAGCAGCTGATGTCGGGCTTACGGCGCAGGCCTATGCCGGGAATGACATTAACAGCCCAATTTTCCCACCCGCTACTACCATCATCGGCGTCACAAATTCAACGACGGCCGTGCTGAGCGCGACCGCTTCAGAAAGCTTTAACGGCGCTAGCCTCGATATCTTTCCGACATTCACGCTCGGCCATATCACGCAGGCGGATATCTATCTGGATACGGCATGGGCTGCCGGGAATTCCGATTCGCGTTTCGACTGGGACTCGGCGCTAAATGATAACGCTCAAAACTTTCTATCGGACTATGCCTTCAACGTAGGAACACAGCTCTCCGGCGATAACACCCCTGGCTTTTGGATAAGCACGAGCACGAATGCGGGCCGCGGTAATACCTACCCGGAGAATCCGTGTCCCAGCCCCGGCACCGCTGGTGGCGATGCTCTTGGAAATGTCTGCCGTGCGCCCTTCAAGATCACCACGAGCGGCTGGTATACATTCCGCCACACATTCCGAATCGACCCCAACACGCAAAATCTTTCCGTCGAATTCCAGGTTCTGCCTAAAGGTGGCAGCCCGGTTGTGGACGCAACGATCTACGGATGGCAGGGAAACGCACAAGCGCCGACAGCAGGCATTTCGCCGGCTTATGGCTGGTTCCCAAACCAGGAAATTCCATCGTTGGCTATGGACAATACGCTTCTCAAGGACTTTGACGCGCTCGCGCTATCTCCTGCGGCTGCGAGCCCATTAGGCGCGGGGACCGCTCAGACCTTCACGGTCGCAGCAAGTTTCGGCGGAACACCGGATCCACTCACTCCTGGACTTACTCCAGCGAACGTGACCTTCACGCAGGGCAACGCCGATACCGGTACGGTCACGGTCGTTCCCAGCGGAACGCAACCCGGCAATGGAACGTTCTCGTTCGTTGCGACGGGCGGAAACACTGGCACGGTAAACCTCACCGCGAACATCGACGGATTCGCGTCGAACGCGGCGACATTCAACGTGATTCAGCCGGCCCTCTACAGTCCAGTCAATGGATCGACGCTGCCTGGTAACTCCGTCACCTTCCAGTGGACCGAATTTCCCGGTGCAACCGCGTACTGGTTGGATTTGGGCGCGACTCAGGGCGCCAACACCTATTTGCAGTCGGGCAGCCTCAGCAGTTCGACACTGTCTTATTCAGTCAACTCGTTGCCCGTCGATGGAAGCACGGTGTGGGCGACTTGGTACTACTTCGTCGGCGGCACGTGGCAGCACAGCGAATATAGTTACACGGCATTTGGCGGTAATACGTCTAAGGCTGTGATGACGTCGCCGACTGTGAATTCAACGCTACCTGGCCGCACCGTGACGTTCACATGGACGGCCGGCGTGGGCGCTACAGCATATTGGCTCGATATCGGGAGTGTTGCTGGAGGCAACCAGTACTATCAATCGGGCAATCTGGGCAACGTGCTGCATACTACTGTGAACGGACTGCCCAATAATGGCAGCTTGATTTACGCGACACTTTACTCGTTCGTGAGCGGGTCGTGGATCAGCAACGAGTACACCTACGCGTCATATAACTCTGCGCCGGGTGGAGTAATGATCATTCCCACAAACGGTTCGACGCTGCCGGGCAGCACCGTGACCTTCATCTGGGCGGCGGGCTCCAAAGCGACAGCCTACTGGCTTGATGCCGGACCTGTGCCTGCCGGCAACACGTACGAGCAATCCGGGAACATCGGCAACGTGACGCAATTCACGGTAAACGGATTTCCGACGGATGGCAGCGAGGTCTTTATCACTCTGTACTCGCTGATCAACGGCACGTGGTCGAACAATATGTACACGTACAACGCATTCAGCACCAGCGGGGGTGCGTTGGCCGTGATGCAGACACCCGTTCCGGGTTCGACGCTCACTGGATATTCGGCGACTTTCACGTGGACTCCAAGCTTGAGTGCAACGGCGTACTGGCTGGATGTCGGTACCACGCCGGGTGGAAACAACATCTCTCAATCCGGCAACCTGGGCACAGCGACAAGCATGACTGTGGGTGGACTCCCGCAGAATGGCACGACCATCTACGCGACCCTGTATTCCTTTGTCGGAGGGCAATGGTTATCTAACTCCTACACCTACGGTTCGGCCATCGCATTTCAGGGTTTCGAAACGAATACCGGAGATTGGGATCCTACCTACGATAGCAATGGAGATCCGATAACAACCACATTCAGGATCGCATCCGGAGGTGGGACATTACAGTTACCACCCGCTTCCGGGGGCTACTATGCCGAAGTTCACAATATAGATGATGACTATCTTCCCCCCTTTGGCGACAGCGGATTCACTCTTTTCGGATACGCTACGCAACCGCCTTATCCGGGCGATTTCAGCCAGTCGATCAAGATGTACATCAATGCCAGCTGGCCGGTGGCGCTCTATGGCGGTCCGGGGGTGTGGATCGACGAGACGCCGGGATCCCCGTCTGGCAATTACGGGTCGGAGCACAATTTCCGGCTCACTCCAACTGGAACTTCGGTGGATGTCTATATAGACGGCCAACCCAGTATCGCAACCATCACTACTTCAGGTTGGTACAACTTTAAGATGACGTTCCAAAAAACAGGGGCATGCGCGAGCCAGGGCGGCCTCGTGACCACGGTGATGAGCGTGCTCGATGCGAGCGGAAATGTCGTCGGAACGCCAACAACCGTGTGCGCCAACTCGCCGGGCGGTCCGCTGCTCACTCAGGACCTGATGGGCCCTGGCTATATCTGGATCACGGTGTGGCCCGATGGCTGGGCCGGTGACGTGCTTGGCATCGACGATGTCCGCGCCGATCTGCTCTGAGGTTTGTGCCGGATATAGTGAACGTGAGTTACGTCCGGGGAGTGACGCCAAATTGGGGGAGAGTATTTCTCGGTCATCCGACGGCCCCACCGCCGAATGACGGGATCTTTACTCTCCCTCGTTATCGTCAATTCTGTCGTCAATTCCAATCTTAGATAAGCGATACCGCAGCGCGTTGCGCGATAGCCCTAGCAGGCGCGCAGCCTGCGATTTGTTTCCGCCGGCGCGCTTCAAAGATTCCCGAATCATTTCATCTTCCCACTGGTCAAGCGTCATGCCGTCGGGAAGAAAGCGATCGGACGAACTGCCGGATGGAGATGTCCGATTGCGCGGTGAATCGAGCTGTATGTCGCTAGCTTCCAACTGGCTGCCTGCGGCTAGAGCGCAAGCGCGTTCGATGACGTTCTGCAGTTCACGCACGTTGCCGGGCCAATAATGACTTGTGAGAAGTTGCATGGCGGCGGAAGAAATGCCCGTGATTTTTTCGGATCTACCTGAGTCTTTGGCGAAGCGCGCGAGAAAAAGATTCGCGAGTCCCGGGATGTCTTCTTTGTGTTCGCGCAGCGGCGGGATATCGATCGGAACTACATTCAGCCGGTAATACAGGTCTTCGCGGAACGTACCCTCTTCGAGCGCGGCGCGCAGATCGCGGTTGGTGGCAGCGATCAAGCGAACATCAACCTTGATCGTGCGCGTGCCGCCTAGCCGCTCGAACTCGCGCTCCTGCAGCACGCGGAGAAGTTTGACCTGGATGGTGGGCGGCACGTCTCCAATCTCATCCAGGAAGAGCGTGCCTCTGTCGGCGAGTTCGAATTTGCCCGGCTTGCTGGTGGTCGCTCCGGTGAAGGCTCCTTTTTCATAGCCAAAAAGCTCGCTCTCCAAAAGATTTTCAGGAATCGCCGTACTGTTGATCTTTATGAATGGACCCGAAGCGCGACGCGATTTTTCGTGGATGGCGCGGGCAATGAGATCTTTGCCAACTCCACTCTCACCGCCCAGAAGCACGGTGGAGTTAGTGGGCGCTACCCGCTCCACCGTGGCAAGGACCTCCTGCATCTTGGGACTGGTCGCGACGATGTTGGGATGGCTATATTTCTGTCCCAGGGCCTCGCGTAGCGAACGATTTTCTTCGCGTAGACGGGAGTGGTCGAGCTCCTTGTGCACCACCATCCGCATTTCAGCAAGGGAGAATGGTTTGAGGACATAGTCGCTCGCGCCGGCTTTCATCGCCTCGACGGCGGTTTCAACCGACCCAAATGCAGTCATAACAACGATCGGCAACGCAGGATTTTGCAGCTTGGCATTGTGCAGAAACTCGAGCCCGCTGACGCCGGGAAGTTTTAGGTCGGTGAGAACGAGATGAACTGGTTCAGACGCGAGCAACTTCAATCCAGTTTCGGCATCGCCCGCAGAGAGCGTCCTAAAACCATCTTCGCCGAGGTTCAACTCCAGCAGCCGCCGCATCTTGGCTTCATCTTCGATAATGAGAATGGTAGGCATGAATTAGTGATTGGAAGGACGAACACCCTCTCCCGTCCAAGCAGAGCGCAGATCGGTATTCGCGACCAACTCGACCGATTCTTCCAGTGGAAAGAAAAGTGTAAAAACCGCGCCGCCTCCCGGCGCGTTCTCGACGCGAATCGACCCATGATGCCCATCCACGATCTTCGAAACGATCGAGAGGCCAAGTCCCACACCAGTTTTCTTCGTGGTCACAAACGGGTTGAAAATTTCCTCGCGTAATTCTTTGGGTACTCCAGGACCATTGTCGGCCAGGCGGAGTTCTACACCTTCCCGGTCGTTCTGTGTAGCGAGTTGGACATCGACGCGCAAGGTTCCTCCGCCGTCTTTGCTTGGATCTTGATCTTGCATGGCCTCGTAAGCATTCTGCACCAGATTCAGAAAAGCTTGTTCGCACAAACTTTCATCAAGCGGAACCAGTGGCAATCCGCTCGCGTAGTGGCGCTCGACTCGCACAGGCTTATCCTTGAAGCGTCCCGCAACAACCTGGAGCACGCGATCGAGAAGAGAGATCAGGTTCGCGGGATGCGGTTGCGCATGAAGGGGACGAGCAAAATCCAGAAACTCGGTGACCAGGGCGCTGAGGCGGTTGACCTCGGTCGAAATGTAGCCAGCCAACTCGCGGGCAAGTTCGTCGGAGGCCTGTAGTTTCTGAGTCAGCATTTCGGCTGAGCCCTTAATGACCCCAAGAGGATTGCGAATTTCATGCGCTAATCCAGCAGAGAGCTGTCCGAGGGCGGCCAGCCGCTCCGAACGACGTGCTTCCGCCTGAGCTTGTTCAAGACGGCGATTGGTTTCGGCGAGACGTTCGGCGAGTTCGCGATACAACTGGGTTTGATGCTGACTCTGCTGTGAGAACCGGTTGACCACCATGGCGGCGAGGAAGAAAAACAAAACGCGCAGCGCCAGGAGGCTGAAGGCGTCCGGGGTCAAGTCGTATTCCTGCATCGCAGGGTAGAGATAAGAACAGTAGGCAGCGGAAGCAAACAGGGTCCAGAGTAGCGTCAATAGTGGACCGCAATAGAGGGCGGCGGTGACGACCGGCAAATAATAAATGGGATAGTAGCTGCTGTTAATTCCGACTTCGCCGGTGTGATCAATGAGCAGGGTAGCCAGCAATATCTTAAGCAGGATGACATAGAAGACTCCCCGCCTGTGAAAGTGAGAAACCAACTTTGTCTCCAGCAACTGCACGATCCCGATGGCGAGCAGAATCACCTGCTTGTGCCATTCGAATTGCGGAGGGAGCAGGGCCAATACGCCGAGGAAGATCAGCCAGATCGTGAGCCAGGCAGCATCGAGACGGTTAAACCGCCGGGAATCGGGATCGACGATGGAAGGAACGGGTGCCACGCAGCTTCCATCCAACCGCAGAAAGGCCTTCGGCGTCAATTAGAGGTCGGCTTCCCGGTCCGGCTGCAGTGAGAGCAGAAGGCCACGAAGAAGCGCATAAGGATTTCCAATCACGAACATAAATAGTTTCGATTTCCGCGAACCGTGGCTCTACGACTATTGTTATGATGCGGTTGTAGGATCGGTCCAGAGATTACTCAGAACGAAATGGCCAGGCTGGACAGTGCTGCCTGGGAACGGACGACAATGACGAAGGTCGAAGCGATTATTCAAGTCTCCAAGCTTGATGCCGTGAAGGACGCACTCCACGAGGTCGGTGTGGAAGGCATGACGGTTTTTGAAGCCCGGGGGCATGGCCGGCAAAAAGGTCACACTGAATTTTATCGAGGACGCGAGTACACCGTGGACTTGATCCCGAAGGTGAAGCTCGAAATCGTGCTGGCCGATGAAATGGTGGAAAAAGTCGTGCAGGCAATCGGCGCGGCGGCGCGAACAGGCAAAATCGGTGACGGAAAGATTTTTCTATCGCGCATCGACGAAGCGATCCGGATTCGCAATGACGAGCGCGGCGAAAACGTTCTTTAGCGCCCGAATTTTGAAATGGCCTCTTCTTGGGAATAGAACCTGAGCAGACAAAATGAACGTCCGACCCGACCACGTCGCTATGTGCTGCACTTCGCGGAGGCTGTCATCGAATGACTACCGGGGTCACCGTCCGGAGTGAGTTGTTGGATCTATACGCCAGGGAATCTGCCGCCATCGGGCAGGAGTTCTCTGTTCACGGTGAAGGCCGCAAGGCGGTTGCAAGACGCACGGCTCTGGTCGATTCGATCATTCAGCGGCTCTGGACCGAAATTATAGTCAGTGCAAATTTAGACAGTCCACATTTAGACAGTCCACATTTAGACAGTCCGGATTTAGACAGTCCGGATTCCCATCCACGCTCCAACCCGGCCGATACCGATGGCCCAAAAGATTTCGCACTCGTAGCAACCGGCGGCTTCGGACGTGGCTGGCTCTTTCCCCACTCCGACATTGATCTGCTATTCCTGCACGCAGGAAGCAAATCCGAAAGCGAACTCAAAGACCCCATCCGGCGCTTTTCGCAAGAACTTTGGGACCTGCGGCTAAAACTTAGCCCCGCCACACGGAGTTTGGCGGAATGCGAAAAGTTGGATCCGAATAATATCGAGTTTGCCATCTCCCTACTGGACTGCCGTTATCTGGCGGGCGATCGCGAGCTATTCGCCAAACTGCGGGAAAAAGTTGTCCCACGTCTGGTGGGGCGTGAGTGCCACAACCTGATCCAAAATCTGGGGGAGATTACCCGGGCGCGTCATCATAAGTTCGGCAATACGGTCTTTCACCTGGAGCCGAACGTGAAAGATGGACCTGGCGGATTGCGTGATTACAACGTCGCCAACTGGCTGGCGCTGATTTCAGCAATGGAAAAGTTGAAAGTGTGGCCTGACCCTGGCTCCCTGCTGCCGGTTTCTTCGCGTAGGACTCTAGACGCAGCACTGGATTTCCAGATGTCGGTGCGTTGCTTTCTGCATTTCCGGCACGGCCGCCATGACAACACGCTCACCTGGGAAGCTCAAGACGAAGCGGCGGCAAGAAAGATTGGCGCCAGTATTGGAGTGAACGACGCGGAAATCGCGAATGCAGCCGACTGGATGCGCGTCTACTTTGGCCATGTGCGCAGCGTGCACCGCGTCTGCAACCAATTGCTGGAAGAGATTCCAGCGGCTTGGTCATCTTTATACCGGCAATTCCAGGGATGGCGATCACGCGTCGCAAGTGAAGATTTTTCGGTAGTCGATGGACTGATTTTTCTACAGCAACCGGGCGGGCTGCGCGATCCCGAAATGCTGTTACGGCTTTTTCATTTCATGGCAGAGCATGGCCTGAAGCTGAGCACGACCACGGAATACAAAGTCGAGCAGGCGCTACCAGCGTTAGCGGCCACGCCTCCGCGCGGGGCAGAGCTATGGCTGTATTTGCAAGAAACGCTGGTACAACCGCACGCGGCCGATGCTCTGCGCGCGATGAACGCACTTCGCCTACTGGCGCTTCTACTGCCCGAATTGAAAGGGATTGAGGCGCTGGTGGTGCGGGATTTTTATCATCGCTATACGGTGGACGAGCACTCTTTTTTGGCGATCGAACATCTGCATCGCCTGAAGGAATCGAAATCGGAATGGGACCAGCGTTTTGCGAGCTTGCTCATGGAAGTCGAGCAACCGGAACTGCTTTATCTGGCATTATTGCTCCACGATTCGGGGAAATCCGTGCCCAGTGACAATCATGTCGAGCTTAGCCTGCAACTCACCGACAGTTGCGTCGAACGTCTGGACCTAGATCCCGCAGACCGCGAGACGGTGCGATATCTGGTAGCCAGCCATCTGGAAATGTCGGCGGCCATGCGTCGGGATGTATTCGATCCGGCAAATGTGAAGTCGTTCGCGGAAAAAGTGGGTGTACCCGAGCGGCTGAAGATGTTGTGCCTGATGACTTATGCCGACATCAAAGCTGTGAATCCGGAGGCCATGACTCCGTGGAAAGCGGACAACCTCTGGCAGCTATATATTGCGTCCGCAAACTATTTGAGCCGCAGCGCCGATGAACGCGTACACACTGGCGACGACGGCACAAATCTTTGGCCGGCAAATATGGCGCCTGCAAACCTGGCGCATCTGCGATCGCTGGCTCCGGTGGCGGGAAAAAAGATCAACATCTTTTTGGAAGGATTACCGCAACGGTATCTGCGGATCCACGGCGCAACTGACGTTCTGGCGCACGCCGAAATGGCTGCGCGGCTGGGGCAGGATGGCGTCCAATTAAATTTGAAGCAGGCTCGGCATTGGTATGAACTAACGCTGATTACCACCGATCGGCCCTCTCTGTTCGCATCGATTTCAGGAGCGCTGGCTGCGTGGGGAATGAACATTGTGAAGGCGAATGCGTTTTCGAACGCCGCGGGGATGGTGGTGGACACTTTTTATTTCACCGACCGCTTTCGAACGCTGGAGATGAATCTTCAGGAATGGGAGAGATTAAAAAAGAGTATCGCCGACGTGATCAAAGGTGAAGCTGACGTGGCGCGCATGTTGCGCGACCGCCTGAAATCGGAGAAGACGGATAGCACCAAGGTCAAGGTCGCAACCCAAATTGAATTCGACGACGGCTGCTCGGCGCACAGCACACTGCTTCAGGTTCTTGCTCAGGATCGTCCCGGGTTGCTTTACCAGATGTGCTCGGTGGTTTCGAAGCAGGAGTGCAATATCGAAATTGCTTTGATCGAAACCGAGGGACAGATGGCGATTGATGTCCTTTATCTGACCTCGGGCGGCGCAAAGTTGAGTGCGGATCGCCAAGCCACACTGGGACAGGCGCTCCGCGATGAACTAGCAACAAAATAGTTCAACAAGTGTTGGTGGAGTGCCGGGCGTCCGGGCACGGCTGCACTGTTATTTAGCTGGCGAAACGGTCGTCGCTCCACTCGTTTGTTCTACGTCCGCGTAATAGCCGTCGCGAGTTTGCACGCTTAAGTCCTTGCCCTTTGCCGTCAGCAGAACGTGATGATAACCGGAAGGCGTACTGTCTTTATCGGGCGTATAACCCATGCTGTACTGGGTTCGCAGTTCTTCCACAATGTCGGTGTAAATATCGCCGACAGTTTCTTTTTTGGTAACTTCGAAGAATCGCCCACCCGTTTCTTTAGAAACCCGCTGAAGAATTTTCTTGCCATCGGTGCGCGGCTCCTCGGCCCGGCGTTGGCCTCCGCCTCGACCGCCACCGCCCGGATATCCGCCTCCGCCACCCGGCCAGCCCCCGCCGCCTCCGCCGGGCCAACCGCCGCCACCCCGACCCATTCCATGTCCCGGATGTTGCCCCTCTTCGTGATGAGCATCTGCGAAATAAATCGAGTAAATCACTGTATCGGCGCGTTGCGCCGACTCGATTGCGCCCTCCAAATAAGTCTTGCTGCCACGGTCGACACCGTCCGTGAGAATGATGAGCGCTTTCCGGCCCGACTGCTTCTTCATCAATTCGTTCGACGCGAGAAACACCGCGTCGTATAGCTGAGTGCCGCCGCCATGATGAGAATCCGAGCCTGAAGGCGAATTCGAAGTGTCATTGGGATCGTTCGATCTCTCGCGGTCTGAAGGCGTCTTCAGCAAATCAAGCGCCGCCTGGAGCTTTTCATGAGACGAGGTCAGATCCTGCAAGAGTTCGACTTCATGATCGAAGTGAATGACAAACGCTTTGTCCTTCGATTGCACTAGCATCTGATCCAGAAAACTGCGGCTCGCATTCCGCTCCGCCTCGAGCACATTGGTCTGACTACGACTGGTGTCAACGAGCAGGCCAAGCGTCAGCGGGAGATTCGAATCTTGCGAAAAATACTTGATGGTCTGTGCTCGTCCGTCTTCCTGGAGCGTGAAATCGTCTTTGGTCAGATCACGGACAATCTTGCCGTGCTTGTCGCGAACCGTCACCGGCAAGGTAACGACTTTTACGTTTACCGCTATGGTGGTAGCGGCATCCTGAGCCCAGAGCCATGCGCTGGTTCCAAGAAGCGCCATCAGGGCAGTTGCCAGGCCGTAGGCAACTGTTGGACAAAATGGCGCGACCCAAGACGGCCTTCGAGACAATGAACGGCTCGCAGTCGTTTGTGCTCTTGGCCGGGAAGCGGGCTGGAACTCACTCACCAAAACCACTCCTTGGAGTTGTCGACTATTTCAGACGAATCCTGAAATTACTGAATCTGTGCGAAAAAATAGAATACACAGCCAGGACTGCGCCCGCCCAACTAGGAAACGCGAACGTCAACCGGTAGAGGAACCCGACCGCAACCGGTTGGGATTGATTCTCGGAATTGGCTTCGTCGGCAGACATAGGCATCAAGGCAAGCACGGTCATTGGTCATTAGTCATTACAGGAACGGTCATTAATTGTTAATTGTTCAATTGTTAATTGTTCGGACGTGTTGGGCCGATGTAAAGGTGGATGCGGAGCGACGGAGTTTCAGTTGCCAGCGATCCTGTAAAAGCAACGTCAAGCCGGGTAAAACTTCGTAAAGGCCAAATACGGCGCGTTCTGCGATGCTAAAGTGAGATCATGCGATGTTTCTTGGAGAAGCGGTCGCGGGGGTTATTTTTTACAACCCGCCTGATCACCGTAGCTCTGATTCTGGCAGCTCCAGAATACTTTCTTGCGCAAGCGAAACCAACCGACGCTTCCAGTGGCGCACCAGTCGCCAAAGCTGTAGGGACGATCAAGAGCATTCAAGCGGATTCGATCACTGTCGCGGCTGAATCCGGAGGCGACGTTACCGCGAATCTGAGTGACACTACAAAAATCCTGCGCGTCCCGCCGGGAGAAAAAGACTTAAAGAATGCGATTGCGCTTCAGGCGAAAGACTTACAGCCCGGCGATCGAGTGCTGATTCGGGGTCAGGCAGTGGCCGGTGGAGACCAGCACACGATCTCCGCACTTTCGGTGATCGTGATGAAGCAGGCCGATGTGGCGGCCAAGCAGCAGAACGACCGCGACGACTGGCAGAAACGAGGGGCAGGCGGGCTTGTTACGAAGGTGGACATTCCGACGAGCACCGTCACAATTTCGTCCGGAGGAACGGGCACTAGCAAGAGTATCGCCGTGCACATTACAAAGGACACCATCTTGCGCCGGTACGCGCCCGGTTCTGTGAACTTCGACGACGCAAAGCTAGCTCCCGTCGATCAAATCAAGGCCGGAGATCAATTGCGTGCGCGCGGCACCCGCAATCCGGACGGCAGCGAAATAACCGCGGAGGAGATTGTCTCTGGCTCGTTTCGGAACATTGCTGGAATCATTAAATCAATCGACACGACAAGCAATGCCATAACTGTGCAGGACGCAATCACCAAGAGTCCGGTGGTGGTAAAGGTGTCATCCGACTCACAAGTAAAGAAATTACCGGCAGAGATGGCGCAACGCATCGCACTGCGACTGAAAGGCGGGACGGGCGGCGTCAGGGGAAATCAAGCGGGATCGGGCGGCGGGGGACAAGGCATGAGCGGACAGGGCGCTGGGAGCGGGATGCGCCCTGGCGCAGATTCGCAGGCGGGACATGGCCCGGGCGGGAATGGTCCTCCGGATTTACAGCGCATGCTGAGCCGCTTGCCCAATAGCAAGCTGACGGATCTGCAGAAAGGCGATGCAGTAATGATCGTTTCGACCGAGTCCGGAAGTGCGGACGCGGTAACGGCCATCACTCTGCTTGCCGGGGTGGAAGCCATTCTGACGGCATCACCGAGCGCGAGCACGCTGCTCTCACCCTGGTCGCTGAATGCGTCCGGTGGAGAAGGAGAAGCCGCTCAGTAGTGGACAAATCTCCTTCAGGTTCGCAATTAACCCTTTTTACCTGGAAAGAATAAGGTGCGTGTTTGAAGTATTTATCGTTCTTAGTTTCGGCCTCAATTTCGGCAATTCTAATTTCGGCAATTTTGACGCCGGCGCTAGTTCTTGGGCAGGCTGCGCCCACTCAGTCCGCTAAGGGAGCGGCGACATCAGCAACGACGGGAACCCTCCGCGGACAAGTCACGGATCCTTCGGGCGCGGTAGTTTCGAATGCCACGGTGGCAATTCTAGTGTCCGGGGGTCCCACGCATTCGGCCACAAGTGGGCGCAACGGCGCTTATGAAATCGGGAATCTGCCGCCCGGCAAATATACGGTTACGGCGAATGCCCAGGGATTCTCCGTTTTTGTGCAAAACGATGTGGATGTCGCAGCGGGCCAAGTCGCGCAATTCAACATTGCTCTCGACATCGAAGTGAAACAAGAGAAAGTTAACGTCGAGGCCGAAGGCCCGACGCTCGACGTCAACCCCGCGAATAATGCGAGCGCGATCGTGCTCCGCGGTAAGGATCTGGATGCTCTTCCCGACGATCCCGACGAATTGTTGTCTGACCTGCAGGCCCTCGCCGGACCTTCGGCTGGTCCTAACGGCGGTCAACTCTATATCGATGGATTTACCGCCGGGGAGCTTCCGCCGAAATCGTCGATTCGCGAGATTCGCATCAATTCGAATCCATTTTCGGCGGAGTACGACAAGCTGGGCTACGGACGAATCGAAATTTTCACCAAGCCCGGATCCGACAAGTACCACGGGCAATTCTCTGTCGTCGGGAATAGTTCGGGGCTGAACACACGTAATCCGTTTCTCGGCGATGCGGCGCAAACACCATACGACTCCGTCATCTACCAGGGAAACCTTGGCGGGCCCATCACCAAGAAGGCGTCATTCTTTTTCGACGTGCAGCGGCGGAATATCGATGAGATCGCGGTGGTTAGTGCGCCGGTATTATCCGAACCAGAAAGCGTGCCGAACCCGCACACGCGAACCAACATCGGCTCGCGCTTTGATTATCAGGTCAGCACCAACAACACTCTTACTGCGCGCTACCAGTTTTATCGCGACACTCAGGAGAACGCCGGCGTCGGCGGCCTGGTCCTCCCTGAGGCGGGATATGACACCAACTCGACAGAACACACGGTGCAGATCAGCGATACCCAAATCCTCGGAGCAAAAGTGGTAAACGAAACCCACTTTCAATACCTGCGCGAGAACAGCGGACAGAATCCGTTGAGCGCGGCCGTGGGTATCGATGTCTTTGGAGAATTTACTGGCGGTGGCGCGAACTCGGGAACGCAAACCGATCATCAGGATCACTACGAGCTACAGAATTACACTTCCATATCGGCAGGCAAGCATTTCGTTAAATTCGGAGGGCGGCTGCGGGCAATTCACGAGGTTAATGTGTCCAGCGCCGGCTTCAATGGCACCTACACCTTCGCAAGTCTCTCGGATTACAACAGCGGCACGCCGAACCAATATTCCATTAGTGGAACCCCCGGCGGCCCCGCTGCGACTGTCCCCGTCACGATGGTGGATGCTGGGCTGTATGTGCAGGATGACTGGAAGGTGCGTCCCAACATCACGCTGAGTGGTGGGTTGCGCTTCGAAACGCAAAGCGGAATTCATGATCATGCCGACTTGGCCCCTCGCCTCGGCTTTGCCTGGGGCCTGGGCGGAGGCGGAAAGACCGCTCCAAAGACGGTGCTCCGTGGCGGATTTGGGCTGTTCTACGATCGCTTCACCGAAGACCTGATCTTGAATGCGGATCGCGAGAACGGGATAGTACAGCAACAAGCCGTTATTCCGGCCCCGACATTTTATCCGTCTGTCCCGCCGGTCAGCACTTTTCCGACAACTATGCAGTCCATCTACCAGATCGATTCCGGATTGCATGCACCCTACATTATGCAGACTGCGTTCAGCATGGAACGTCAGCTCACGAAGATCGCGAATCTTACGGTTACGTATTTGAATGCGCGCGGGGTGCACCAGTTTCTGTCGCTCAACGCGAATGCTCCAACACCGGGCACCCCAGGTTCGCCGCTAGCGAATATCCCAAACCCGAACGCCGGACCTATCTACCAATATGTTTCGGATGGAGTTTTCCGGCAGAACCAACTGATCACGAATTTCAACATTCGCGCCGGATCCAAGTTGTCTCTGTTCGGCTACTACGCTTTGAATTTTGCGAACAGCGACACATCAGGCGTTTCGGGCTTTCCATCGAACTCGTATGATGTAGGTGCAGATTACGGGCGCGCTTCTTTCGATACTCGCGATCGAGTGTTCTTCGGCGGTACGGTAGGACTGCCGCGCGGATTTCGCTTGAGTCCATTCATGATTTTCAACTCCGGATCGCCCTACAACGTCACCGTTGGCCCGGATTTGAACAATGATTCGATATTTAATGACCGGCCTGCGTTTGGCACAAACGCTCCCGGCGCATGTCCATTTCCGACGCCTGCCGCCTGCGCTAACTATGTGATCCCCACCAGTTCCTCCGTTCTGATTCCAATTAATTATTTGACCGGGCCTAATCACTTCACGCTTAATCTGCGACTCGCGAAAGCTTTCGGCTTTGGTCCGGAAGTTGGCGCAAAAAACGGTGCGCGGCAGGATGGCGGTCCAGGGGGTGGTGGTCCCGGAGGCGGCGGTGGTCCTCGCGGTGGCGGCGGGGGCGGCGGTGGTGGCTTTGGACGAGGCGGCGGTGGTGGGTTCGGGGGGGGTGCACCGGCCACTACTCGACGCTACAGCCTGACGTTCAGCGTGAATGCACGAAACGTCTTGAATAAGGTCAATGCGGCAACTCCGATCGGCAACCTGAGTTCGACCTCATTTGGACAGTCGATCGCCCTGGCGGGTGGCCCGTTCTCAAGTGCGGCCGCAAATCGAAAGATTGAACTGCAGGCTATGTTTAGCTTCTAGGTTTCAGGTGTCAGGTGTCAGGAAAACAAGGAGATTTAGGTTTTTCTGAAACCTGATACCTGACAGCTATTTCTACGTCGAATAGTCGGCGTTGATCCTTACGTACTCAGCCGTCAAGTCGGTGGTGAGGAATCGCACTGAGTTTTTTCCCTGGCCGAGTTGCACGCGAATGTCGCAGACGGGCCGCGCAAGACTGCGATGGGCTTGCCGCTCATTGAACGCGTATGCCGATTCCGTTGCGGCATACTTTCTGACTGCCGATAAAAATTTGGACGCGAGATGGATCGATAGATACTCCGCACCTTCCGACTGCCGCGAGAATGCGCCCCCAATTTGGATCGGCCCCCGCCCACGCGGTTTTGACCAGCATGGAATGAGCAACGGTCCGCGCCACTTGCAACGCTTCTTCCCTACTACGCGCCTGTTCCACCAACAATCGGACGACGTGCTGAACGCCTTCACCATCGCTGACGATCTGTTCAGCGAGGGACTGGCATACAACATTCAAGGCTGCGGAGAACTTCTTGCGGATGCGAACATCTTTCACCCGCGCCCCACTGACGCCGCTGGCAAGCAGCAGTACCGTGTCGTTGGTCGAAGTATCCCCATCGATCGACATGCAATTGAACGACTCATCGCAAGCCTCGCGCAGAAAAGACTGCAACTCGCGCGAGCTGGCGCCCACATCCGTCAACAAGTACACCAGCATGGTCGCCAGCTGCGGATGGATCATGCCGGCGCCCTTCGCGATCCCGAATAATGTGACTTCTTTTGATCCTGTTCCAAAGCGTGCGGATGCGATCTTCGGGCGAGTGTCAGTGGTCATGATGGCGTGAGCAAAAGCGAGGGCACCGCGCTGGCTGGGCGATCTCTCCGCGATTAACTGCGGCAGCTTCGCGTGAATCTTTTCTACCGGAAGTCGAACTCCGATGATGCCGGTCGAGGAAGGAAAGATTTCGGCAGAGGAAGTTCCAAACAGTTTGCCAGCTTCGCGGCAAACTTGTTCGCAGGCTCGAATTCCGGCTTTTCCGGTGGCGCAGTTGGCATTTCCGGAGTTCACGATTACGGCGCGCACGCGGCCGCTGCTTGCAAGCAAAGACGCGCGGCCGACTTCCACGGGAGCGGCGACGACACGGTTGCTGGTGAAGAGCGCCGCCGCAGTTGTTCCGGCGCTAGCTTCCACCAATGCGAGGTCTGGCCGGCCGCTGACCTTGATCCCAGCGGCGACGGCCGAAAAAGAAAAGCCTCGAGGCAAACGAATTTTCTCTGGAGAATGGCGCAGTGAAGTCATGCCTGAATCTTCAACCAGTTCTTGGGTGGAGGCAAGATCGCGAACTCAGGAGGCTTGCCACGAATCATCGCTATTTCGTCGCAGCGATAGAGCCGGGGACATTGATAGCAGTCTTTGTGAATCTTGTCCGGAAGATCCTGATGAGCGGCGGTGGTGAATCCCATGCGTGAGAAAAATTCTGGAATACGCGTGAACAGGCAAACGCAGCTGACTTTGTGTTTCTTGGCTTGCGCCAGCAGAGATTTCACCAACAGGCGTCCGCCGCCGTTGCTTTGGCTTGACGGATCGACCGTGATCGAACGGATCTCCGCCAGGTGGACGCCATAGAGGTGAAGGGCGCCGCATCCGATGATGCTCGCATCATGCTCCAGAACAATAAAGTCACGAACATTCTCACAGATCTCCGCCAGCGATCGCGGCAGCAGAGTACCGTCGCCGGAATAGGCCGCGATGAGAGCGTGAATCTGCTCGGCGTCCGGAAGAACCGCGTCACGCGTGCGCATGGACTTCCCTGCGCCGCCGGCTGGACTTCGTTTTCTTGTATGTGGACTCTTCATTATTGCTCAATGCGGCGTCCAGCGCCTTGACTACCTGATCTACGTGCCTCTTCTGTATGACGTACGGCGGCAGAAAACGCAACACGGTTTCGTGCGTGCGATTGATGATGATCCCTTCTTGAAGCAGTTGTTTGGTTACCGCCTTCGCCAATTCGGACGAATCCAGTTCGAGGGCCAGCATCAGGCCCATCCCACGAACGTCCAGGATTGATTTGTGCTTCTTGTCCAGTGTGGCGAGCGCCGCGCGAAAATATTCACCCATCTCCCGCACGTGCTTCAACAATTTCTTTTCTTCGCGCAGGAATTTGATGGCAACAGCGCTGGCCAGTGGGCCCCCACCAAACGTGGTCCCGTGCATACCCGGATGCATGCAACTCGCAGCCCGCTCGGTGGTCAGGATGGCGCCAAGCGGCAATCCGCAGGCGAGCGGCTTGGCGACGGTGATAATGTCGGGTTTTACATCGTAGTGCTGGTAGGCAAAGTGCCGCCCTGTGCGGCCTAAGCCGCTTTGAATCTCATCGAGCATCAGCAACGCGCCCGTTTGTTTGGTCAGGCGCGAAGCGAGTTCGAGGAACTCAGGACTAACTGGACAAATACCACCCTCACCTTGAATGGTCTCAATGCAAACCGCGCAGACACTGGAATCAAATTTCCGCCGCAAGTCGTCAAGGTCGTTAAATTTGACGAAAGTCACACCCGGCACGAGAGGAACAAACGGCGCTCGATACTTTGGCTGACCGGTCGTGGCTAGAGCGCCAAAGGTGCGTCCATGAAAAGAGTTCTCCATGGCAAGAATGCGCGTCTTTGATTTGGAATTAGCCTTACTGTTCTTCTTTCTGCTCATTTGCGCAAAGGCGCGGGCGATCTTAAGCGCCCCTTCCCAAGCCTCGGTACCGCTGTTGCAAAAGAAGGCGCGATCCAGCCCGGAGATTTTCGTCAGTCGCTGCGCTAACTCCGCCTGGTACTCATGGAAAAAGAGATTCGAAATATGAATCAATTTTGCGGCCTGACGCCTGATCGTGGCCTGGATGGCGGGCTGATTGTGACCAAGCGCGTTCACCCCGATTCCACTCAGGAAATCGAGATATCGCTTTCCCTGCGAATCCCAGAGATACACTCCCCGCCCACGCACAAAAAGAATTGGCTGGCGCTCATAGGTGCGAAGCAGGAGCTTTGCTTCCGCGCGGGAAACCGAAGCGAGACTCATGCTCTCAGTACCTCGGTCCCACATTCCAACTTCGTAAAATAAAACAGAGGCAGCATTTCGACCTGAGATGCTGGCAGTATGCGTACGCGTCCCACGCCGGATCTGAGAGCCTGCGTGCAAGCTTCAAGTTTCGGCATCATGCCGCCGCTCACCACGGAATCGTCAATCAACCCGGCGGCCTGCTTCGTATCGAGACGGGCCATGACCGAGCCGTCGGCTTGCTTCACTCCGGCTACGTCGGTGAGAAAAATTAGTGCGTCGGCCTCACAAGCGATGGCACACGCGGCCGCCATCTGGTCTGCGTTGACGTTGTAATATTGGCCGTCGCCTCCGAGCGCGACCGAGGAGAGCACGGGAATTCCACCTTCAGCCCAAATCGCTTTGAGCCATCGCGGCTCGGAGAAACAAATCTCGCCGACAAATCCCAAATCGTATTCCGCATCCTGTTTCTTGCGGGCGCGAAAGATGCCGCCATCGCCGCCGCAAAGGCCAATCGCCGGTTGCCCTGCCGCGGCGATTGCCGCAACCAGGCTTTTGTTTACAATGCCGGCAAGCACCATCAAGGCAACATCTCGCGTCTCGGCGTCGGTGACGCGCAGTCCATGGACGAAGTCACTTTTCTTGCCTAGCAGCGCGAGGGTACGCGTCAGGGCGCTGCCGCCACCGTGCACGACGGCAACCTGATGCCCGTCGGTGGAAAGTTGCACCACTGCCTGCGCGCATTTCTTGAGTGTTGTTTTATCCTCGAGCGCTGCGCCACCGATTTTGACGACGATTTTCACTCTAAGCCCTCCGCTTCACCCCAGCCGTACATGAGATTCATGTTCTGGACGGCTTGTCCCGCGGCGCCTTTGAGCAGGTTGTCCAGACAAGAGACAACGACCAGCCGACGGCCATCCTGTGCCAGGCAGAAACCAAGATCACAGTAATTGGTGTGCAATGAGAATCGGATCTCCGGCAGACTCGATGCCGGGAAAACGCGGATCCACCGCTTGCCTTGGTAGAAATCGTTGAAACAAGATTGAATTTCGTCCGGCTTCATTTCGCGTTTCAATGAAATGTAAATTGTTGACAGGATCCCGCGCGGAATCGGCAAGAGATGTGGAGTGAAAATCAACTGGGAGCCATTGAGCGACAATTGCTCAAGAATCTCTCCCGTGTGACGGTGTCCAAAGACTGAGTAGGCGGAAAAGTTGTCAGCCACCGACACGAAGTGCGTCCGCGCGGTGGGCTCCTTGCCAGCTCCGGATACGCCGGACTTCGAATCCGATATGATGCCGCGATCGCAATCTATTATGCCTGCTGCGAGTAATGGGGCAAGAGCAAGAATGATCGAAGTCGCGTAGCAGCCTGGATTCGCTACCAGAGCCGCGGTGCGCATCTCATCCGTGTTCGGTTTCAGTTCGGGCAGACCGTATACGGCGCGCTCGGTCAGTTCCGCCGCCATCTGCGCATTGGCATCTTTGAAACCATAGACAGCGCGATGCTGCTCTTGCTTCAGGCGCCACGCTCCGCTCAAGTCAACTACCCGCAGCCCACGCGCTATCGCCTCGGGAACCAGTTCGCGAGAAGCGGAATGGGGAGTGGCGAGGAACAGAAGCTCCACGCCATGCTGCTGCAGCGTAGTCCACGAAAATGACTGGACGGGCGAATTGCCATTTACGGGAATTTGCGGCGATCCTGGAGCCGGTCCATCTGCCTCTGCGCCTCGCCGAAAGAGCAAGGGCGCGTCGGTGCGCGGATGACGGCCGAGCAGGCGCGCCAGTTCGAGACCGGAATATCCAGTCGCTCCGAGGACCGCGGTTTTAAGTTTGGACGCCATCATTCCAGTCAAAATATGATTAGAGCATATTTATCCATTGTCTTGAATAAATATGCATTTATTCTAAATGGTCCAGCCGACGTGTCAAGTCGAAACACGGTACGAGATGCGCAGCGACCGATCGACAAGATCACGCAGTAGTTAAGATTGCGAGTCAGGGCTTCTGGTTTTGAAAGCTTTTCTGATGCCTGCAAGAAGAAATTTCTATTGGACTCGGTGGATCACAGCCATTTATTGTGGAGTGCTGTTGCAGCGTGCGAGCCGGAAACTTGCGAAGACATTTCATGCCGTATTTCACGCCGCCTAACCCCACGCCGCAATTTTCCGTAGAATCAGCTACCGCACCGAAAACAGAAACAGGAGCAATCCCATGACCAAGCAATCCAAGAGGCGCTTCCTGCGTCGGCCATCATCTGGATCTGTATCCGCATCGATTCTGTACATTGTCCTCGACGCTGGGTTGGTGGTCGGGGTGACGGTTGCAATGTTCGTGGCGCTGGCTTCGCCTTGCTTTGCAGACGAAGGCCCCAAGCCTGATCCGGCAGGCATAGCGACTGGCGACAAATCTGCCGCGGTAGACGCCGCTGGCAATCCGTTCGTCGTTGCCGAACCGACCGATAAGGCGGCTCCGGACTATGCCGCAAACAAGAAAGCATTTGACGACTACCAGGCTCAGGCTGCAAAAGAGCCGTTGGCCGTGAAATTGGCGGATAGCGTCGGGCATGTTCGCGTGGCCACCAATTTTGCCTGGACGCTGAATACGGGCTACCTGGTCCTGTTCATGCAGGCAGGATTCGCCCTTCTCACCTGCGGGCTGATTCGAAAGAAAAATGTCGCCCACTTGATGATGCTGAATTTCGCGGCCTACGTATTCGCCTTCCTGGCCTACTATGCGGTGGGATACGCATTCCAGTTCGGAGCCGTCGCCATCAATGCCGCACCCACTAACATCGGCGGCGTTCCTGTGCTGAATAAATTTTTAATCGGCAGCGGGCAGTGGGGATTTGTGGGTGGAAAAGGTTTTTTTCTCTCTGGTCCAGCATATGACAGCGCCAGCAATGTACTGACGTTGTTCGAAGTCGTCTTCATGGAAACCGCCGGATACATCATCGTTGGCGCTATCTGTGAGCGGATTACTTTCTGGGCGTTCTTACTCTGTGAGCTTTTCATCGGCGCGATTCTCTACCCGATCTCTGGCTGCTGGACATGGGGAGGCGGGTGGCTGTCGCAAGTGGGATCGACCTTGAATCTCGGTCACGGGTATGTCGACTTTGCCGGGTCGAGTGTTGTCCACGCCGTCGGCGGTTTCTGCGCCATGGCTCTGGCGATTATTCTCGGGCCGCGGCTTGGTAAATATGGTCCTGGCGGCAGGATCCGCGTTTTCCCTGCTCACAATATCGTGTATGTGGTGACGGGCACTTTCATCCTGCTCTTCGGTTGGATGGGATTTAATCCCGGCTCCACGCTGGGCGCAACCGACCTTCGCATTTCGGTCGTGGCCGTGAACACCAATCTGGCCGCAGTTGCGGGCTCAGCCGCGGCGATGCTCCTGTGGTATTTGATGTTCGGCAAACCAGACATCACCATGGCGTGTAACGGAATGCTCGCGGGACTGGTCGCCATCACAGCACCTTGCGCGTTCGTGGGTCCGACTTCATCGGTTGTCATTGGCGCACTCGCGGGATGCCTCGTTTGTGGCGGAGTTATTTTCAACGATCGCTTCCTGAAGATCGATGATCCCTGCGGCGCAATTTCTGTTCACGGATACTGCGGCTGGTTTGGCGCGGTGTGCGTGGGCATCTTTGCGGATGGCACTTACGGCTCGGGATGGAATGGCGTCGGCGCAACATCCTACCTGGGACACGCGGGACAAGGCGTAACGGGCCTGCTCCACGGTGACACGCGGCAGTTTCTCTGCCAGCTTATGGGAGCGACTTTGTATGCGGTCTGGGCATTCAGCGCAACTTACGGCGTTTTCTGGTGCGTCAACAAAGTGAAGAGCATGCGTGTGTCGCCCGAGGTGGAAGAAGAAGGCCTCGACGTTCCTGAGTTCGGGATGCCGGCGTATCCCGAAGACGCGACCGTTCCTGCTTCATACTAAACGGCAGCTATTAGCTGTTGGCTCTTAGCTCTTAGCTACAGTCCTGGCTGGAGGTTCCGCCAGCGGCCGGGACGTAACAATTGAGCGTGTAATCCATCACCATGCGATCGGCGTTGAAACGCCAGCCCAAGGTGCGGATGGTGCGTTTCATGCGTTTGATCCAACCGCGAGGAAGGCCGTCGCGATCGCGGTGGTAATAAAGTGGAATCACTTCTTCACGAAGCACTCGCATCAGGTCTTCCCCGTCACGGGTGTCGTGAACATTCATGTCGGAATGGGTTCGGCCGTTCCCGATCGCGAAGCCGTTTAGGCCGTCGTACGCCTCCGCCCACCAGCCGTCTAAGACCGAGAGGTTCAACCCGCCGTTTAAGACGACTTTCTGGCCGCTGGTTCCGGAGGCTTCCAGTGGACGCCGCGGATTGTTAAGCCAGACATCGACGCCCTGCGTCAAATGGCGGCCCGACGTTGATGTCGTAGTCTTCAACAAAAACGAATTTGTCGGCAGAACTTCGGGTCGCGCATCAACTGAGCAATCTGCTGCAAAACGCGCTTGCCCGGCTCGTCAAGCGGATGGGCCTTCCCGGCAAAAACGAACTGCACCGGGCGTTTTGGATCGTTGACCATGGTGCGCAATTCTTTCAATGTCGGCCAGAATCAGATTGGCGCGTTTATAAGTGGCAAAACGGCGCGCAAAGCCAATCGTCAGCGCATCTGGACTGAGCACGCGTTCCAGTTGCTGCAGCACTTCGCGCGGTTCGTCCCGGCGCGCGGCTTGCTTCACTGCCCGGCGGCGTACAAATTCGATCATTCGCGATTTCAGATTGAAGTGCGTCTCCCAGAGTTCGCCGTCGTCGACGTTGTCAATGCCATCCCAGATTTTTGCCTCGCTGCTGCGCATGCTGCCATCCCGTACCTAGATGGCGATCGTAGAGGCGGGACATCTGCGGCGCCAGCCACGTGGGAACATGAACGCCATTCGTGATGTGTCCAATCGGAACGGCATCTTCCTGCTTGCCGGGGAAAAGCCCAGTCCACATGGCGCGGGAGACTTCGCCGTGCAATGAAGAAACGGCATTGGCGCGCCGCGAAAGTTTCAGTCCGAGAACGGTCATGCAGAAACGTTCGTCGCTATCAGGATTCTCCCGTCCGAGCGCCATGAAAGCCTCCTTCGAAAGACCGAGAGACTCTCGCAGGGGCCCGAGATGCTCTTCAATCAGATCGGCGTCGAAACGATCGTGCCCTGCGGGCACCGGGGTATGAGTTGTAAAGACCACTTCACGCGCAACCTGCGGCACGGCTGTGGAGAAGCTGATGCCTTCTTCTTCCATGCGTTGACGAATCGCTTCCAGCACTGCAAACCCGCTGTGTCCTTCGTTCAAGTGAAGAACGCCAGGAGTAATACCGAGCGCCTTCAGAGCGCGCAAGCCTCCAACGCCTAAGAAGCACTTCCTGATGCACGCGAACGCGTCCGTCGCCACCATAGAGGCGCGAAGTCATCTCGCGATCTTCGGGAGTATTTCCTTCCACGTCTGAGTCGAGCAGAAACAAATCGCAGCGCCCTACTTTTACGCGCCACACTTTTGCGTAAATCGGACCGTGGCGGGTATCAACCTGCACCACGACCGGCCGGCCATTCTTTCCGATAGCCGTTTCCATCGCCAGTTGGTTGACGTCGGTCTCGAGATACTCTTCGTGTTGCCAGCCATCGCGATCCAGGCGCTGACGGAAATATCCCTGCCCGTAAAACAGGCCCACGCCGACCAGCGGAATACCAAGGTCGGAAGCGCTCTTGATGTGGTCGCCGGCCAGAACTCCCAGTCCGCCCGAATAGATGGGGAGAGACTCATGGACGCCAAATTCGGCGGAGAAATAAGCGACCGGACGAGGCCGCAACACTCCGGCGTGTCGCGCACCCCAGGTCCGCTCTGCATCCTGGTATTCGCAGAGGCGGCGGTACGCATAGTTGATTCGGCTATGCAGGACGAGTTCGGTGGCACGCGCTTCAAGTTTGGCCAGGGGATACTCGTTCAGTAACGAAACCGGGCTGTGATTCAGCTGACTCCAACGCAAGGGATCGATATCGCGAAACAAGCTGGCGGAATCGTAATCCCAGCTCCACCACATATTGCGGGCCAGAGCCCACAACCGTTCCTGCGCGGGCGCGATGAAACGGTCGAGCGTGCGGGCTTCGCTGACCACGTGCGCAACCCGGTTCGCTGCCTCGCGTGAGCATGCGAATCTCATCTTCCGGGAAAACTCGCGGCTCAATCGTTTGCACTACCAGAACCCCTTGCAGCACCCCGCGATCAATCAGCGGAACCCCGAGGAACGAATGGTAAGAGTCTTCGCCAGCTTCACTGAAGTATTTGAACCGAGGATGGTTTCTGGCATGCTCAACCGCGACTGGACGAACTTGTTCCGCGACCAGGCCAGTGAGTCCTTCGTTGACAGCCATGCGAAGCTTGCCAACAGATTCCGGTCGCAACCCAAGCGTCGCCGCCAAAACGAGGTTGGCGCGATCAGGCTCCAACAGGTATGCGGAGCAGACATCTGTCCCAAACCGTCGGGCAATCAGCGCGACCACATTCATCAGGGTCTCGGCGGGTTTGCCCGGCTCCGCCGCCAGGTTGGCAATTTCCTCCCAAGTCAGCACATGGCTAGCATCGAGAGAACAGGCAGCGTGATCTTCGTGCTGGACGATCTCATTGATCAAGTCCTTCGGCCGATCCAACTTTGTCTCCATTGGCGCGTATCCCTCAGGTCCGGCGACCGGTCAATCGGTCACCAGTCCAGCAACTGTAGGACGGTTGGAAAAACCCATCCTCTTGAGCCATTCTATCGGTTGCAGCCCGAACTTCCCCACCTCGTGTACCCGATTGTTGATTACCACGGTGCCTTCGGATAGCTACATTTGGCATTGCGTTTTGCAATGTTCCCTACTAGCCCAAGTTTAAAACTAACGTCAGTTTCGGACCAAGTCCAATTCGAATTGTTTATCGAATGCATCAGCGGGACGCTACGCCCAGGCGCCGACATTTCAGATTCCGTTCCATTTTGCGATATATCGTCTTACGATATAATAAAATAATGATGAACAGGCAGAAACTATCCGCATCGGCGGACAGGCTCCAGACGCTGGCCGAATTCCGCCACCAGTTACGGCTATTTCTCCATTTCAGCGAGAATGCGGCACACAAGTTCGGCCTTCAGCCACAACAACATCAACTGCTCCTTCAAATTGCGGGGGCGCCCGACGGAGTACAGGCGACGATTGGTTACGCGGCGGAACGCCTTGGCCTGCGCCATAACACCGCGGTTGAGCTGTGCGGCCGGTGTGAAGAAGCGGACCTGATACGGCGCAAGACAGCGTCCGACCGCCGGTGCGTGCTTCTGGAAGTTTCCCCCAAAGGGCGTCAGTTGCTCGAAGCTCTATCGAACGACCATGCGCGCGAACTGAACGAACTCGGTCCCCAGTTGGTGCGAACACTAACCAAGCTGAGAGCGTCGCACGGAAAACCGCAGAAGCGAGCAACGCGGAGGGAACAGTGAAATCTGAATCTTCCGTGCTCCGTGACTTCACGGTAGATAGTAGGGTCTGGCTGCTTTCCGGGATTGCTTTGATGGTCGGGGTTGGCGCTACTTTTCTGGCAGTTTTGCTTCTGCGGTTGATTGCGCTGTCGACGAATCTTTTCTACTACCACCGGTTCAGCATGGTCTCTGTTTCTCCGGCGGGCAGTTCACTCGGACGCTGGATGGTCCTGGTTCCGGTGACAGGCGGATTGCTGGTCGGGCTGATGGCTCGTTTCGGATCGGACAAAATCAGAGGGCACGGTATTCCGGAGGCGATCGAAGCAATTCTGTTACATCGTGCGCGAGTCGATCCAAAGATTGCAGTGCTCAAACCGCTCTCGGCGGCGATTGCCATTGGGTCGGGCGGTCCGTTCGGCGCAGAAGGCCCAATCATCATGACCGGCGGGGCATTTGGGTCATTGATCGCGCAGTGGATCCATCTGACGGATGCGGAACGCACTACTCTTCTCGTTGCCGGAGCCGCCGCTGGAATGTCGGCTACTTTCGCGACTCCCGTGGCTGCCGTGCTTCTCGCAGTCGAACTTCTGTTATTTGAGCTCAGGCCACGCAGCCTGGTTCCAGTGGCGATCGCGAGTTCGACAGCTGCTATTTTGCGGGGATACCTGATCGGGCCAGGGCCGCTCTTTCAAATGCCGGCAATCGGCGATGTGGATCGGATCCAATTTGCGGTCGGCGCCGTGCTGCTCGGCCTCGTGGTCGGCGTTATCGCCGCTGGCATGAGCCACATGATGTATTCCTGCGAGGATATGTTTGAGCACCTCCCGCTCCACTGGATGTGGTGGCCCGCACTCGGCGGTCTTGGCGTCGGCATTGGAGGTCTTTTCTTTCCGCGAGGACTCGGCGTCGGGTATGACAACATTGCCGAACTGCTTCGTGGCAACGCCCCGATCGCGCTTGTCACTGGCATTCTCATCGCGAAATCGCTGATGTGGGCATTCTCGCTTGGGTCGGGAACATCCGGCGGCGTTCTGGCACCGCTGCTAATGATTGGTGGCGCGGTGGGAGCGCTGGCTGGCCAGTTTGGTCACGCTCCTGCCGAAGGGCAAGCTTTCTGGGCTCTCATCGGAATGGGCGCGATGCTCGCCGGATCGCTCGGAGTTCCGATGACCGCCATCCTGTTCAGTCTCGAAGTCACACACTGCCTGCCTGCGCTCGTGCCACTCACGTTAGGCTGCGTCAGCGCCTATCTCGTGACGGCGCTGCTCATGCCGCGCTCGATCCTGACCGAAAAACTCAGCCGCCGCGGATACCACCTTACCCGCGAATACGGCATCGATCCACTCGAGATCGTCATCGTCAGGGACATAATGTCTCCCATTTCTCAGCCTGTCGCTCCCGTAGAGAAGACCGTGTTGCCCGAGTTCTTCATTTACGCGGATAGCACATGCCGGAGCGCCGCCGAGTTAATGGCCACGGAAGGCATCGGCAGCCTTCCGGTAGTGGACCGCAAGAATCAGCGAATCAATGGGACTGTCACTCTTCTGGATTTATTGAAAGGAAGAAGCAAGGCGGTTGTGAGGGAGAACGAGCGATTGCGCCTTATGAATCCGTCTGTGGGCGCGGACGGCGAGCACAATTAGTTATTTGTTCTGAAGAGTGCATCAGAAAAAGCGCGCTGCGCCCCGCCCAATCCACTGGACGGAACGCAGCGCGCCACTCACCATCAGCGCTAGCCTAACCTCTCTAGCTCTGCGAAGGATGCAACACGCGGAACGTGCTGCCGCCTTGCGACCACACCAACACCAGTGCATCCTGACCATTCGGAACGCTGGACAGATTCTGAGCAACCTCCGCGGCCGACTTTACCGGATGCCGGTTCACTTCCATGATGACGTCTCCGCGCTGCAGGCCTGCGTTGTCCGCTGGACTGCCAGGCTTGACGTCTTCGACGACGGCGCCATTCACCGATGGTTGCACTTGCACTTCGTTGCGGACGTCTGGAGTCAAGTCGGCTAGACTCAGCCCCCAGCGGCCTTTTCCATGCTCATTGCCGGCGATCTCAGTGCTCTTATCGCCGCCCAGCGCTTCGAGGGTTACCGCAACATTCATTGGCTTGCTGTCGCGCACCACTTCCAAATGGATGGTATCGCCGGGCCGCTTCTCTCCAACCGTTGCCTGCAATTGTCCGGCATCGGTTACGGTCTTGCTGTCGAGTTCGGTGATCACGTCACCGGTGCGGAGGCCAGCCTTGGCTCCGGGGGCGTCGGGTTCGACCTGGCTGATCAACGCTCCTTCAGCTTTTTTCATCTGGAAGAACTTCGCGTTGTCGGGAGTTACATCGGCAATCTGGATCCCGATAAACCCGTGCGTTACTTTACCGTCGCGGATTAATGTTTCAACCGTCGGCTGCACGATCTGCGCCGGAATCGCAAATCCCATTCCCGAGAATGATCCCGAGGAAGAAATCAGGAAAGTGTTGATGCCGATGAGTTCGCCGCGCGCGTTCACCAAAGCTCCGCCAGAGTTTCCTGGATTGATGGCGGCGTCGGTCTGGATGAACTCACCCGGCTTATGACGATCGCTTGGATCGGGATTCGGACGGTTCAGCGCGCTGATGATGCCACGCGTCACCGTGAAGCGGTATCCGTAAGGATTCCCGAAGGCGAGCACCGTCTGGCCTGGATGCAGGCCAGTCGAGCTGCCCCAAGGGACGCTCGGCAGGTTTGTCCCGTCAACCTTGATGACCGCAAGATCAGTGAGCGGATCGGCGCCTACCAATTTTGCCGAGAGCACTTCGCGATTGCTCATGGTGACGCGAATATCGACCGCCCCTTCGATCACGTGATTGTTGGTGACGATGTATCCGTCGGGAGAAATGATGACGCCGCTGCCGAGGCCACGCTCTACTCTGTTATCCGGCTGCGACGGCATGTTGAACTGGCGGCCAAATTGACGGCCAAACGGACTGTTCGGTCCAAAGAACTGCTGCATGTCAGGCTGGCCTTCCTGACTGCTCTGCTTCTCATTCGGCTTCGAGACTACCGTCACATTCACGACTGCGGGAGTGACGCGGGCCGCGAGGGTTTCCATTGCATTGTCGAGCGTCAGCAACGCCGCGACACTGTTGTCATCCAGCGGCGCCGCAGCCGGAGCCGCTACCGCCGCTTTCGCTGATTTTGTAAAGCTGAGGGTCGCCACTGACCCGACCGCCACTACGGCGACCAGGGCCACTGCCAGATGCCTCGTTATCACCGACTTGCATTGTTTGATCCAGGGTTTGATCCACGTCTTCATTTTCATTCTCCTATTTTTGATCGTGCAACTAATTATGTAGTTGTTAACTGCAAAAAATTTTTGCGCTACGTCTTACGAGCCACAGGCACGCGCGCCAAACGCTCGCTCACCTGACTCACCAAGGTCACGCGCCAAATCTGAACGTTCCACACCAAGGCTCCGGAGGTTTCATTTTCATATTGAGTAGCTTCCATAAAAACGAGCGTCCGCAATGCGGGAGCATTTTCCTGATCCGCACTTGCGCTGGTTTCGACCAGGCGATCGCTGGCTTCCGGCGTGGCCTCGTTCGACCGTGCGGCAACTAACTTTGTCCGATTAGATTGGCGGTCGTCAGCGTTCTGTGTTCGAACGCGTGGATGGACAGCCTTGGCAGTATTCCCTACCGAAATCTTTTCTCCCGATGATGGTCCGTCGATCCGCAATGCGGCGGGAATTACACGCGCCATTTGCATCGCGGGTTGAACCGACGCGGCATTAGCCGAATATTCTCGAACAGAATTATTTTCCGGAGCGGCGCGATCAAACGCGATGAGCTGCGGCGCATGCGGCATCTCCGCCAGGCATAGCATTGAGAAAGAGGCAACGATCGCCAGCGCGGGTCTCCACACACGCGTTGCCGCCGGCCGGTTTTTATCAAGAATCTGCGCTAGCCGCAGTGCAGCCTCGCGGGCGCGATGGACGGCCGCTTGAGCCATCGACCATGGCCCTGGTCCAGAACGTTCAGCACGGTGCGCCAGACTTTTTTCCAAGAGTGACACCAGGCAAGTCGCGTATCCGTGTGGATTGGCAGTTTGCTCGAGCACAGCGTCGTCGCACGCCATCTCGCGTTCCACCGAGAGGCGGTTCTCAATCCACCACACTGCCGGATGAAAAAAGAAAATTGAACGCACGATCTTCTGAATAAGATTGGTCCACGCATCCCACCGCCGCAGGTGCGCCAGTTCGTGCAGCAAGACAACGTTTAAATCATTCGCCGGCAGTTCTCGCAAAGCCCAAGCCGGCAGCACGATGGTCCGCTTCCAGAAACCGATGGCCGCAGGCACGCGCATATCCTCTGAGGTTGCGATGGTCACGCCATTCGACTCACGGATTGCTTCGACTGTTTTGCGCACACACGGATCAATATCCGTCACAACAACTGGAGTGCAACTTCGGCGCAACCGACGCAGGCGAAAAAGTCCGCCGGCCAAACGCAACAGTGCAATACCTGATCCCAAGGCCCATGCCAGAAAAACGAAAAGCGCCCAGCGGCCGGGGATCGTGATCGCAGGCGCCGCGCTACCCAACGACGACGTTCCCAACGAGGTGGTCTTCACTGACAATCCTGTCCACGAGAGGCCGCCTAACATCGGAAGCGCAGCCACAGTCAGTAAGGCAAAGAACCAGACGGCAAATCGGGTTCCCGAATTTTGTCGGCGCAAAACGCGTAGCAACACCCAGGCAAAGAGCGCGATCAGGCAGCCTTCGGGAAGCGCGTTGAGAATGCGCTCGACCGAAATCTGTGCGACGGACTGGAATGGAATCCACATCATTTCGCGTCCCTGTCATTTGCCTGAACAAGCATCTGCCGGAGGCGCCCCAGTTCCTCCGGCCCGATGCCCTCGTCCTCAAGGAGGTTTAAGACGAGTTGCTCGTGAGAGTCTTTGAAGAAGCGACTCACAAGATTTCGGATTTCCGAGCGCGTTGCCTCTTTCCGCCCAACCATTGGCGTATAGACGTGCGCTCGCCCATCCTTCAAATGCTTCAAATATCCCTTCCGCTCCAGTACGCGGATCGTCGTCAACACCGAGTTATAGGCCAGCACAGGTTTTTGAGTAATAGAATCAAGCACTTGCTGAACCGTGCCCGATCCCTTTCCCCAGAGAACATTCATGATCCGCAGCTCAGCTTCGGTCAAAGTTTCCGACTGTCTCGGCGGCATGAATGCTCTCCTTCCTGTTCGACGATGGGTTAGACGGATGATCCGTCAAAAGGTAACTAATTTATTAGTTGCGGGGAAACTGGCAGGAGTTGTATGGGGGCGACAAGCCTTATCTGGAGGTGAGTTTGACTGCGGAATCCCGAGGTCGAGCCCCTGGTTTTACTGGATCACGAGCATTGGTTGATTACCCGTGTTCCAGAGATCTGCCGGAGGCGTCAGCGTAGCTGGCAATGCCCCGCCAGTAGACGGCCCGGCGGAAAGGCTGATGGCATAGCTTACAAAGGTGGTGGACGCTGCGATTGCCGCACAAGTCGCGGAGCAATTCGTAGTGAACCCAATGTAGTATCGGCCCGGCGGAAGATTCGTGGGACCCTGCGTCCAGCTCAGGGTGTGGAAACCTTTCGCCGACGCAAAGGTAGTTCCCGGAGCGGCCCCAAGATCCACCAGCAGATTGCCTGAATTGTCGAAAATGCCGATGTCATAATCGTGCGCCGTATTGTCCGGAGTCATGATGTCGTAGGTGACCCTGCTGGTCGTGACGCTGTAAGGCAACAAGAATCCCCAGACTTTAGTGACATTCAAGACCGCGCTGAGATTGGTCCCGGTCCGCTGGCCGCCGGTCGCAAAGAACGGTAATGTCGGGCTACCGCCTCCTCCACCCGCTGCGGAAATCGTGATCGATCCCGGACTGTTCGTGATCGTGACGTTCTGGCCCGCGGTGAGTGTGCTGAGCACGGGAGCGTTGCCCGTCGATCCGATCAGAACTTGCCCATTCGTCAGCGCAGATGTCGAAATCAGATTCGTTGGACTCGAGAAATAAGCGATTCCATTACTCGTGCCCGACAGATTACTGGCAAGCGTAACCGTGCCGCCCAGCGCGACGGTACCGCCGCCCGACAATCCTGATCCGGCAACCACATTTATGGAAGGATTGGCCAACATGCCATTAGTTACTCCGGCCACAGGAATACTGATCGTGCCGCTCGATGTGATCGGCCCACCCGTGAGACCAGCGCCAGTATTGACACTCGTAACGGTCCCGCCGCCTCCACCACCTCCACCGGGAAAAGTTTGTCCTGAGGCGAATGTGATAAGCCCGTTGCTCGCAATCGAAAGCCCCGTCTCTGCTGGCGCATTTCCGTTCGCCCCAAACAGCAGGTTCAATGAACCCGACGGATTCGCGGTATTATTCGCTGCCGCTTCCGCCATCCACTGAAAGTCCTGCACCACCGGCGCCGAACTCGTGCTGTTAAACGACGACGCTTGCAAATCGAGGGTGTTGGAATTGAATCCTTGAGTTGATGTAGCCGCATTCGTCTGTGGCAAAAGAGCGCCTGCGGCTGACACAAGCCCACTCGCCGTGATGGGACCACTCGTGACCGGACCGCTAAAAGTGCCGGTCGACGCGCCGAGGCTACCCGTAAAGGCTGCTGTTGTTCCTGTGAGTGCACCACTCAGCACTCCACCACTCAGCTGCAAATAGCGCCCATCGGTAAAACTCGTATCCAGACTGAGGGTTCCACTACCGGTGATCGGTCCTCCGGTCAGACCCGTTCCACTGGCCACGCTGGTTACTGTCCCTCCCGAGGCCGTATTGGTAAGCGTGATCGTGCCGCCCAATGCAACGGTCCCGCCGCCTGAGAGTCCTGTCCCGGCTTTCACTGTGACGGAGGATTTTTGCAGCATCGCGTTTGTGACACCCGCCGCGGGAATACTGATCGTGCCACTGCCGGTGATCGGCCCGCCTGTTAGACCCGCGCCCGTAGCAACACTTGTGACTGTGCCACCACCCGCCAGGCCAGGAAAAGTTTGTCCTGGAGCGAAAGTCAGCAGTCCATTACTCGCGATGGAGAATCCAGTCTCAGCCGGTGCAGCGCCATTCGACCCAAACAGGAGGTTCAGCGATCCGGAGGGATTCGCTGTGTTGCTTGCCGCTGGCTCCGCCATCCATCGGAAATCTTCTGCGACTGCCGTCGAACTCGTACTGTTAAACGAGGATGCTTGCAGATCCAGCGCGTTCGAGTTGAAACCTTGCGTGGCGGTGGCTGTTCCCGTAGTGGGCAACACTGCCCCCGCTTCTGACACGCCGCTGCTGAACGTGCCGCTTGATGCCGTCAATCCGCCGCTAAACGAGGCTGTGGTTCCGGTCAGTCCACCTGTTAATGCGCCTCCGACAAGCTGCAGGTAGCGCGCATCGGTGAAGCTCGTATCCAGACTAAGTGATCCACTACCGGTGATCGGGCCACCAGTTAATCCGGTTCCGCTCCCTACGCTCGTTACCGTTCCTCCCAGGCTTGGAGAGGCATTCGTAAGCGTGATCGTGCCACCCAGCGCGACGGTTCCGCCCCCGGATAATCCCGATCCAGCCACCACCTTCACTGAAGGATTGGCCAACATGGTGTTGGTTACGCCCGCGGCTGGGATGCTGATCGTTCCAGTGCCGGTGATCGGTCCGCCAGTTAATCCCGCGCCCGTTGCAACGTTCGTGACCGTTCCTCCCGAAGCCGTGCTGGAAAGTGTGACTGTGCCGCCCAGCGCCACTGTGCCGCCGCCTGTGAGTCCCGTTCCAGCTACTACATTGATGGAAGGATTCGCCAACATCGTGTTCGTCACCCCGGCGGAAGGAATGCTGATCGTGCCGCTCGCGGTTATCGGCCCTCCCGTCAGGCCTGCGCCCGTCGCGACATTTGTGACCGTACCAGTCGCCGTGCTGGTCAGTGTGACGGAGCCGCCCAAGGCCACACTGCCCCCACCAGATAATCCTGATCCTGCCACTACTTTGACCGAAGAATTGGCCAGCATGGCATTCGTCACTCCCGCTGCCGGAATGCTAATCGTCCCGCTCGAAGTGATCGGCCCTCCGGTCAAACCGGCACCGGTTGCGACGCTGGTCACAGTCCCGCTGCCGCCGACGCCAGGGAATGTCTGTCCTGAGGCGAAGGTTAAGAGGCCATTGCTCGCGATGGAAAATCCAGTTTCCGCCGGGGTGCTCCCGTTCGAGCCAAACAATAAATTTAACGAGCTTGAAGCATTCGCGGTGTTGTTCCCCGCCGGCTCTGCCATCCATCGAAAATCCTGAGCCACCGCCGACGAACTCGTGCTGCTGAACGCGGATGCTTGCAAATCGAGCGTGTTCGAGTTGAAGCCTTTGGTTGCCGTTGCTGTGCCAGTCTTGGGCAACACCGCTCCGGCCTCGGAAACGCTTCCACTAAACGTACCGGTCGATGCCGATAGTCCGCCCGTGAAAGCGGCAGTGGTCCCCGAAAGTCCGCCAGTCAGCGCGCCTCCAATAAGCTGTAAGTAGCGCGCGTCGGTAAAAGTCGTATTCAGACTGAGAGTGCCGCTGCCTGTGATCGGCCCACCGCTGAGTCCAGTTCCGCTCGCAACGCTGGTAACGGTTCCGCCCAGACTCGGCGCCGTATTCGTAAGCGTGATGTTTCCACCCAAGGCTACTGTTCCGCCACCGGAGAGGCCTGATCCTGCGGTAACCGTGACCGAGGGATTGGCCAACATCGTGTTCGTGACTCCCGCTGCTGGAATACTGATCGTTCCGGTCTTGGTGATCGGCCCACCTGTCAGTCCCGCGCCAGTTGCAACGTTAGTGACCGTGCCCGTCGCCGTACTCGCGAGACTGATCGTGCCGCCCAGCGCAACCGTGCCGCCTCCGGATAACCCCGAACCTGCCGTCACCGTGACGGAAGGGTTGGCTAACATCGCATTGGTCACTCCTGCGGCCGGAATACTGATCGTTCCCGTCTTCGTGATCGGCCCACCTGTCAGTCCCGCGCCGGTCGCAACGTTAGTGACCGTGCCCGTCGCCGTACTTGCGAGACTAATCGTGCCGCCTAATGCTACGGTGCCACCTCCGGACAACCCTGACCCTGCCGTCACCGTGACCGAAGGGTTGGCTAACATCGCATTGGTCACTCCTGCGGCCGGAATACTGATCGTTCCGGTCGAAGTGATCGGTCCTCCCGTCAGTCCTGCACCCGTCGCAACATTGGTAACTCCCCCGCTCGCACCCGGAAAGGTTTGTCCTGGCGCGAACGTCAGAATTCCATTCGAGGCAACGGAAAACCCTGTCGAAATGATGTCTGCCGGTATTCCGAACAGCAAGTTGAGCGCGGCTGAAGGGTTCGCAGTGTTATTTCCTACAGGGCTGGCCTGCCAGCGAAAAAGGTAAGTCTGAGGCCCCGCTGGTGACGAGTTATACGTTGAAGCCTCGATGTCCACCGGGTTAGAGGCGAACCCTGCAGTCTTGGTGGCAGGCTGGACCGGGGCCATCACAATGCCGCCCATAACATTGAGCGAACTTCGAAAAAAGGATGTTCCCGTAACGTCTAACATCCCAGCCGGACTGGTATTGCCGATCCCGACATTACCGCCTGACTCGAAGATTGCCGAATTTTCGATGACGCAGGCGCCGGTGAACTTGGCGAGTTGGTTCGCGGTCGCCGTTCCATCGCTGGTGATGGAGGAACACGCGGTTTGCGGCGATACCAGCAACGGCAGCGCACTCGCACTTTGATTCAGAACTTGTGGGCCACGCTGCGAACTCTCAGCTCCCGCCAATGCACCGGACACCGACTGAGCGGACTGATACTGGGATGCACTGTCTGCCAGGACGAAAGCTGAGGCCGGCTTGCCTCCCAAGGTCTCCGCGTCCGCCGCCTTCAGTGCATACGCCACACTCAACAGCAGAATTCGTGGCTGCTCAGCCTGGCCGTCAGGACGAATGCCCAGCCAGCGTGCTTCACCCGCGGAGAAGATCTCCTGCGGCAAGCCTGCTTCGTTAGTGGCTCCGAGCAATGCGCTAAAGCGGCCTGACGAGTCCAATCTCAGATTCTGGGTTTCTTGCCAGACTACCCCCTGGCCATTCTGGTCGTTGTAAAGGGTAAATGTAATTCCGCGGGTAGCGTTGACCGCGTTCGCCGCTTGATCATGAACACTTCCCGTGATCCTTATCAACCGAGGCACGGTTGCCGTTGGCGCGACCGCGGGCAACGGCAGTCCATCCACCTGGGCAACTGAGGGCGCATCGAGGATTAGAAATGGGAGCAGACACGCTGCGAAGACGTACAGTAAGACACGACCAAACCTCACAACCGCCTCCTGTTTATTTCCAGGGGAAGTGAGACTTAACCGTGGGCGGAACGAGGCCTGACCTGTCAACTAAATCCCCCTGGATCCGATTGCACCCTGCTAGACCGGCCACGGGGGATTACTGGCCGCTTCTATTGCAATTCATTGCACAGTTCGTGCAGAGGGCTCCTCTCTTCGAGGAGCGTTCGAATCCTATTCGTACGCTTAAGCATTAGGCTTGGACTCTTTCTTTACAATGCTCCAGGTGGGTTAACCGTGAGAACTAACCTCTAAGGTTAAACAATTTTGTCATCGGTCCGGCGCTTCGTAACCTTCGTAACCAGAGGTGGAATTGACGCTTTGTTGGATCTGGGTTTAGATGGGGCTAGGACAATTAGCTCGAGAGCTGATTTCCAGAATCTACTTGTTTTCGCTCTTAGATCACCCACAGGACTGGACATGAGAAATATTATGAAGACCCTGATCGTTGCATTGTGTATGGCGAGCCTGTCGGCTCTTGCTTTTGCTCAGAACGCCACCGCGCCACCACCGCGCATAACCGCCGCAGACGCCAAGAGCCACAATGGCGAGACAGTAACCGTATGCGGAAAAGTTGTCGACACCAAGATTCCCAAGTACGGACTTGCAGGCCACGGCAAACCCGTCACCTTCGATATCGATCAGCCTGAACCTAATCCGGTGTTCTTCTTCGTGGCATTCGGGACGCAAGAGGGTGGGCCGCAAGAGGTCGTTTCCGCCTACAAAGATAAAAACGTATGCGTGACCGGCAAGATCGATATGGCAGCCACGACGCCATTCATCATGGCGGCCGATCGCACCCAAATCAAGGCTCAGTCGCAGGCCAAGTAGGTGCATCGCTCGCGACCGCGATTTAAAAGCCGATTCGGAAACAATGATCTACGGGCCAGGAGCGTCATCGAGCCTGGCCCGGCTTTTCATGGCCGGGACCGGCGCGCCCTGTGTCCGCCGGCCGAGACCGGAAAACCTATCACTCACAGTCGGAGAGGAACCAACATATTATGAGGAAAACTCTGTTCATGTTGTTATTGTGCGGGGGCAGCGCGCTATCGGCTCAGACCGTCGTGCAGCAGTTTGTAGCCATTAGCGCTGGAACGGGCACCGTCTCAGACATGGATCTGGCCGAGACTGCTGCGGGAAGTACCATCATCGCGATGCCGGGACAACTTTCTCCGGGTGTCAAGGTTTTGAGTGTCACCGATAATGCACCCGATGGACCTAACACCTACAAACAGGTTCCGGGTGCGAGTTCCTCTTGCCCAAACAGCGGGATTCTTGATATTTGGTATTGTGAGAAATGTAACCCTGGTGTAACCGAACTTAAGTTCCATTTGTCCGGTCACGTCAGAGCCAGCATCAATTCATTTCTGGAAGTTTCAGGCCTGCAGGTGTCCTCCCCATTAGATGGAACCGGGGCCCAGGTAAGCAGTGGGACCGCGAGCAGCGCCGGTTTAGCGCCTGGTCCCAGCATCAAGACAACCGCGTCCGACTTTGTTGTTGCCCGTTTCTTTTCAGACATTCCTTACCCAACCGGGGTAACTCCCGCATCGTGGACGTTTAAGAGTTCCTACGTTTACATGGAAAATGCGGCTCCGGGGACCTATCAGCCGACGTTGACCGGGGGCAAACCCGCAGGTGGATTTTGCATGAGCGCAGCGGCGTTTAAGATTGCGCCACCATCGGCCGCAGCTTCGCCAGCCAGTCCCAACAAGAATTAAATAACAAGCCCATGATCAAATAATAAAAGGCCCAGCGAGACTTCGCTGGGCCTTGTTTTTCGGGGGAAGGATTTCAAACCTTTACTTTTTCTCTACCTCTTGCGATGGGACTAACGCAGCGCTCTGTTTCTTTGCCAGAGTTGGACCGAGTTCTTGCATCACGGTTTCCCGCAGTTTCGCGTATCCAATGGAGCCACTCATGAAATGGCCATTGATAAAGAAACTCGGTGTGCCTTGTAGTCCGAGCCGTTGCGCTTCTTCGGCATCCTTCTTGACTGGAGCAATCTGCGATCCGCTGTCCAGGCATTTGTCGAAACGGTCGCCGTCGAGGTTCAACGTGCGCGCCTCTGCTTTCAGCTGTAATGCCTGCAGCTTCTTGGTTTGAAATAAAGCGTCGTGATACTCCCAGAACTTGCCTTGTTCGCGCGCACAACGCGCGCCCTCGGCAGCTCTTGCGGCCAGCGGGTGCATGGGTAGAGGAAAGTCTTTGTAAACTATCGACACATAGCTGCCAAATTGTTCGCGCAGTTTGCCGAGATCTTCGTTCACTTTTTGGCAATAGGGGCACTCATAGTCCGCGAATTCGACGATCTGGACCGGAGCGTTCTCGGAACCTAGCCGCGGAGCGTCTCCGATTTCGACATGAGCGCTGGGCTGGTTCAATTCAACAACCACGCCGTATTGGCCTCGAAGATCTGCGACGTATTTGTCCCGCGCCTTTTTCGTGCGTATCTGTTTCACTGTCTCGATGATGTTCGGCCGCGCGGACTCGTAAGATTCATCAGTCTGCACGCCTTCATAATAAAAGCGGAGCTGATCTTCCGTAGGTTCCGGCACATTGATGGCGATGTGACGCTTGAATAGCTCGTCAAGAGTCACGCCCTCTTTCTTCGCCTGCAATTCCAATAATTGATCGTCAATGTATTGGTCGAGCACGTCGCGCTCGGTGAGGTAGTACTTGTACCTGGCCTGAAGCAATTTGCCGGCTTGCTTGTGCTCGAGTTCTTCAGTTGTCACCTTGCGGCCATCAATTTCGGCGACTACACCGGAGTCGTTTTGGCCTATGGCTGGGATGGAAAACGCGCCCAAGACGATTCCTAATCCAAGGGCAATCGAAGCATATTTGGTGAACATTTGCGGAATTCCTCTCTTCAAGAATTATATCGCGGGGGGGTTTTAAAGAGGGGAGGGCCCCAGACGCCGAAGCCTAAACCTCGGCGTCTGGGATGTTCCTTTGGCTTAGCTGCCACCGCTCCCGATCGGGAACTATGTCAACACAGCCGAATTACCCTTCACGAGCGAAGATTAAAAGTCGAAATCTTCGTACGTGCAGTAGCAATTCTTGCCGCTCAACAGGTGATCGAACATGCACAGGTTCTCGAGCATCGCTTTTTCGCCAGCAGCGAGGTTCGAGTCAGAGAACGCGGTTTCCGTCTGGGAGTAAGGTGCAGGCCCGTTCGGATAACGGTTTGCCACGCTCTGAATGTGTGTTGCCCATCCACGCAGACCAGCCGCCGGGGTGTTGGTGAAGTTCGACGTCGGGTTTTCGTGGCTGCCAGGGCCTCCGGCGTTAACCGAAGACGAGATGACCTTGATCACGCCGCGGCTCGGCTTGATGCCGGTCAGCGGGTTGGCGGTGAGTTGGGTTCTAACGGATTCCGACAGCAGGCCGTCAGCGCTAACATCGCAGCTGCAGCATTCCGTCAGTTCCTGGCTGTCGTCGAACACGTAAATCGACGCCCAGAGGTCGTTCCCGGTGTCGCCGTCGTTGACGAAACGCGCCGTTGCATCAGGAGCGGTGGTGACGTTGTTGGCGTAGTAGGTGACGAAATACGTGCTATTGTCACCAACGTTCTGAGCCAACGCTGAGCCTGAAGCGATTCCCAGCATCAGGGCAATGAACAGCAAAAATCCAAGCTTCTTCATGGTAGTGGATCCTCCTTGTGGATTGTGACGCCCTGGCGCTGGGGGAGGATCAGCTATGGGCGCTGACGGAACTCTAACCCATGGTGGGTTCTTTACAAGTACCCACGTGGCTTAGCCAAATCTATTAGGTCTTGGAGCTAATGCTAATGGATTAGTTTCTAAACTTACGCAGTAGATCGAACGAGTAGGGACTGAGGTGGCGTCGAGGCGATCATCGGGAGAAATCAAGGTTCGTGCCATTGAGCAGGTCAAGGAGGTTAAGGCGGAGGTCATTGTTGCGGCTGAAGTTTTTCGCGCAACTGTTTCGCGCGGTCTTTCATCATCTGCCCAAGAGCCTCTGGAGATGGGAGTTCTTTCGGAGGTTGGAAATTGTTGCTGTCGAGATCATAGGGTACATTCGCCGCAACTGGAACTTCCGCTGGCGCTGCCCAAAGTGCTGGGTTCGCTGCCTGCGCGACTTGAGGAGGCGGGGCCCCGACGCCGGGTGCATCCGCCTTATGCAGGGAAAGCAATACCTGCGCTGGCAAGTGCGGGCGTTGCTGAGAATTCACGATGATGAAATCGAAAGGAGAGCCGTTAAGCAAGGCGGCCAGCACATCATCTGCCGGTCCTGGTCCGGCGTGCTCAAAAATACGATCAAGGCCGCTGCCCGCGGGAACTTCAATCACAGCTCCAGTTTTCTCCGCTACCAATTTCAGCACGTCAGCCAGAGTTAAATTCTCGGCATTAATTGAGAGTTGGCCGTCCCGATACGTAACACCCGGAGCGATAGACGCGCTGGCGGCATGCGCTATCGGCTGTGGCGGTAAGGCTGTGCTGCCGACCACGTTCTGCCTTCCGCCTTCGCTCGCCGCGAGCGATTGCATTTTCGAATCGAAAACCCGTGGAGAACTGACGGCAGAAAGATCCGGCAGAGGCCGGAGATCCGCAGTCAGAACCGGGCGTTGTTCTTTACCCGCAGGGGCGCTCACAACCGTATTCGGCAAAGGTGATTCGGAATTGCGGGCTACCTTGGGAGTTTCAATCACCTTCGGGGTTGCAACTTTTGGAACTGAAGCAGGAGCAGCCGCAATCTCGGTGGACAATGAGAGTTCCATGCTGCGACCGTTGCTCGCTCGTTCGGCCTTTGGAGCGGCCGCAACCACTTTCGGTTGTGGCAATTCTGCGCTACGAACAGTATGTGGTGTTTCCACCTTCGGTGCTGCGGAAACTACAGTCGGTAATGGCAGGTCTGCGCTACGATTAACGTTCGCTCTAGCTACCGTCGGTGCCGCAGAAACTGCGGTCGGCAGCGGTAGGTCCGCGCTCCGGTTGACGTTGGCTTTTGCCACCGTTGGTGCTGCGGAAACTGCATTCGGCAACGGCAGGTCTACGCTCCGATTAACATTCGCTCTAGCTACCGTCGGTGCCGCAGAAACTGCGGTCGGCAACGGTAGGTCCGCGCTCCGGCTAACGTTGGCTTTTGCCACCGTCGGTGCTGCGGAAACTGCATTCGGCAACGGCAGGTCTACGCTCCGACTAACGTTCGCTCTAGCTACCGTCGGTGCCGCAGAAACTGCGGTCGGCAACGGTAGATCTGCGCTTCGATTCATGTTCGTTCTAGCCACTGTCGGCGCCGCAGAAACTGCAGTCGGCAACGGCACCTCGGAACTGTGAGCCAAACTCTGTCTTTCAATCGTAGGGGCCGCGGGGGGCTGAACTTTCGCCGTCAAAACTGGCTCAGCGGCAGGTTTGGCATCGGCATGTACGGCCTCAAGGCGCACCTGGGCCAACACAGAATAATTAGGATCCGAATCGAGAACGCCCTCCACCGTGACATACGGCAGCTTCGGAACCGAGGCCGGAGGCCGGTAGACTCCTTGGGCGTCGATGGTCCCGCACTCGATGCCAGAGCATCCGATCCCCGATAGATTCCAGTGGACTGAGACGGGCCTTCCCTGAGTATCAGTAACTCCAAAATGCTGACTTTGATTTGGTACAACGACAGCGGCATCGGGATGAACCGTAAATTTGTGCGGGATGGCACGCGTTGAACGCTGCACGACTAACGGCGGGGCTGCGGCCCAAAGTCCTTCTGATCCAAAACAGGCAATGAAGCCAAGCGCGATTGCAGCCGCAATACGCCCCTTGGCTCGAACAGACCTGATCGATTCGAGAATTGACTTTGAAAACGCCATACTTACTTCCTCCCGCCACTTCGCGAGCTCGCGGTTTCAAGCACCGAATCCGACTTCAGTTCAGGACCATGTAACGCTCTGACTGATGAACTCGGTTCCTGGAATCGCTACTGTGGGAGTCGAGGACACGAGAATACCATTTAATGGCACACTCGGATGCTTCGACACCGAGTTCCGTGGGGAAGGGACTATCTTTAACCTTAACTTCAGCGTGCTTCTAGACAATTGCCGGGCACAGGAAATCAGTATCGGCCACGGGGAGTGCCGCACAACCTGTTCGCCCAGCATGTTACCAACCTCGCAAACCTCGGCTAACTGATGGTAAAGTTTGGCCTACGTTAGTAGACTACGGAGTATCCCCTGCCAGCAATCGCACGATTGGACTAGCCGTTTTGCCTAGGCAGGGTGGGCTTAATTCCTTTGGATTAGTACGAATGCGGCGATCCTTGGGGATCGAACCCAATTTTCTTGACAAACTTTGGTCACTACAACATACTAGGAGTCCTTGGTCGGACTTTTGGCTCTAGTATCGTTCCGGCTGTCGAGCAACACTCCCCCCTTAAGCTGGAATTGAATTATTCAGACGATTTAATAGATTAGTAGTTTTCCACCGGGACGCGTCCGGCTACGCCTGGCACAGAGAGATTTCTGCGTACGGCAACCTGGGCGTGACGGAACACAAGCCGCTTTCGAACCAGAGGAGAACGACGTGACAATGGCTCCGAGCAACAACGGCTTTTTGCTGTTAGATGCTGGATTGAACCTGATTGCGGCGAATGATCCCGCTCTTCAGGCCCTGTGCTTCCCGAGCCGGGCCGATCGGATCAAGCAGCCCACAGTTTTCGTTGCCGATCGAATTCGGACCACCCTCGTCGATCATCAGCATGAAGACGGACGCGGATTCGTCAAAGAGTTTCGGTCGGGAAAACGTCGCTACGTCTGCAAGAGTTTTCAAGTCGATTGCGCCGGACGTTATTCCGTTCAACCCGCTTTCGCTCTGCTGCTGGAGCGTGGCACAGCAGCCAGTTCGGGACTCGCGGAAATTACTGCGCAATTTGATCTGACCCAACGCGAACGCGAAACCGTGGAATATCTTCTGCAAGGCCTCACCAGCAAAGAGATCGCGACCCGCATGAAGATTAGCCCAAATACGGTAAAGGCGTTCCTTAGATTGGTAATGGTAAAGATGAAGGTTTCCACCCGTTCCGGGATCGCGGGAAAGATTGCGGGATCAAGGCCAAACGACTGAATCTGCCCCGCTTGGCGTTAGCCGCCGCGATTAGTCCGATTGCAGACTTTACGGGATTGGCGACTTAAGGCATCATGCCTTACTGTGAAGCAAACTTCGGATCAAGAGCGGCGTCAGCACGCACGGTTTCCGCAGGTGCTCGAAGTGCATGCGCGAAGCATGCTGTCGGGTCAGACCGCCGCTGCCCTGCCCAAGGAATTCGACGGCCGCATTCACAATCTCAGCAATGGCGGCGTTTGTATCCTCAGCTCGGTTCCGCTTCAGGTTTCCATGCTGCTGTGCTGCAATTTCCCTGTGATGGATGTTCCGGTTTTGATTCCCACGCTCATGCAAGTGCGCTGGACCACCAAGCACGGGGGCAAGTCTCCGAGCTATGTCAGCGGACTTCAGTTCGTGGTCTAACGCGCAATCCGCCGAAGAATTGGCAGTCTGACCCGGCGTATTTGCCGCCCCCATATGGTATAATCCAAATGGGTTAGTACGTACCCTAGGTAATCCGCCCGACTTCAAAATCGGCCGATGTTTCCAGCCATGCCCTCCCCCCAGGCTCTCAGGAGTCCGCTATGCAGTTGTGGCCAACTGTGCGCGCGGTTAGCGCTCTCAGTGTGCTTATCTCTACCGGATTGTTCGTGAGTTGCGGAGCTCCGCGCACGCCGGAACCCGGAGAAAAACGGCCGAAACTGACAGAAATCAGGATCCTTCCCGCTCACCCCACAATCCCAAAAGGAGCAATTTTACGACTGCGCGTCGAGGGGAGCTTTGACGATCAAACTACCCGAATTCTAGATTGGTTCGTGCAGTGGGAAACAAAACGGTCGACGATAGCCACAATCGATGAGGATGGAAACGTAAAGGCCGTTGAGGAAGGTGTTTCGCTTGTATCCGCTTCCTATCAAGGGCTGGAGTCTAGAACCTTAATTACCGTCGGACCACCTGCATTGGTCGGCATCACGGTTAGTCCGAATCAGTTTTCATTGCCGGTGGGAAAGTCGGAGCCGCTCACCGCTACCGGAAACTTCTCGGACGGAACCACCGAAAACGTAACACAATCGGCAACCTGGAGTTCAACGGCACTGGCCAGCGTAAACACTGCCGGTACGGCAGTCGCCCTGGCGGTTGGAACTGCAACGATCAATGCGACCGTGGGAACGGTAACCGGATCCGCGAACCTGACGGTGACGCCACCCGTCGTAACCGGCTTGAACATCATCCCGCCCACGCTGTCCATGCCTTTGGGAACGAGTCGTCAATTGAAAGCTGTTGCAGGCATGAGCGATCAGACGACTCAGGACATCACCGCGACAGTGGTGTGGAGCTCGGCCGCGGCGGGAATTGTAAATGTCAGCCTCGCCGGCCTCGCGACCGCTCAACATATTGGCTCGACCACGATCCTTGCCCAAGGCAACGGTGTAACCAGCAGCGCTTCCGTCACCGTCGGACCACCGGCGCTGGTCAGCATCGCGATCAGTCCAAGCCAGTCATCTTTACCAGTGGGCGAATCCGAAGCGCTGACGGCGACTGGGAGCTTTTCCGATGGAACTGTTCAAAATTTGACTTCGTCGGCAACGTGGAGTTCGTCCCCTTCAGCAATCGCCAGCATCAGCACGTCCGGCACGGCAACAGCCTCGGCAGCAGGAACGGCGGCAATCAGCGCGGTTCTCGGGTCCATAACCGGGGCCGCAAGTCTCACGGTGACTCCTCCCGTAGCGACCTCCTTGAGTATCGTTCCGGCAACCTTATCCATGGTCGTGGGAGGCAATCGTCAGCTCCGAGCCGTGGCCGGTATGAGCGATGGAACAACCCAGGACTGGAGCGCAACCGCGGCGTGGAGTTCGATGCAGCCGTCCATTGTCAGTGTGAGCCCCGGCGGAGTGTTGATGGGGCAACAAGTCGGCTCGACGACAGTCCTTGCGCAGAACAATGGTCTCTCAGCCTCGGCCGCTGTGACCGTGGTACCGCTCGTCGCGGTGAGTTATTACAGCCGTATCGACGCTGATAATTCGGGTGTGGACGGCACGGTCCAGTTGGTCAATCCGGGTCTGGGAAGCCAGTGCGCGATGGTGTATGTATTCGACCAGAATCAGGAATTGAACGAGTGCTGTGGATGCGCGATATCCGACAATGGGATGCGGACTCTCTCGGTAGTCAACGATCTCACGGCGAACACTCTGACTGGGAGAAGCCCTCGCGCTGGAGAAATCAAGGTCGTGCCTTCCGACGCCGCACAGTATCCTCAATGTGACGCCAGCTCTATAACCCCGAGTGGTGAAATCCAGGGATGGGGCACAGATGCTCAACTTTCGGGCGGCACGGTTCAAGTCACGGAAAATCCGTTCGACTTAGTACCACTCAACAATTCGGAAGCGACGTTGCTGTCAAACCTGTGCGGCTATTTGAAGCAACTAGGAAGTGGTAAGGGGATATGTTCCTGCGGGACCGGGGACGACCCGGATGCCGCCGCTTCTCGAAAACTCAGGCACTGAGAACAAACCGACTTAATCATTGTGGCGGCAATCTGGCCTTGGTCAGCCAGAAATCATTGATGCTCTTTACCAGGTTCTCGAACGCATCCAACTGCACCGGCTTGGTGAGGTAGCAGTTCGCCTGGAGTTGATAACTCTTCACCACATCCGCTTCTGCATCGGAGGTGGTCAGAATCACTGTAGGAATGGTCTTCAGCCCGCCGTCTTCCTTGATGTGAGCCAGCACCTCTCGTCCATCCATTTTGGGGAGGTTCAGATCCAACAGAATAAGGTCTGGACGCGGGGAGTCGAGGTAGGCTCCCTGATGCCGCAAGAAGGCCATCGCTTCCACGCCGTCGGGCGCGACGTGCAAACGAATGGATGGGTTTGCGTCGCGGAACGCTTCCTGCGTCAGACGTACGTCGCCCGGACTGTCTTCGACCAGGAGAACATTCATGGGCATACCGTTTCCTCCAATGAAATCCATAGTTCCTCATTTTGCCGGGGCTTCCGGCATGTCTTCACGGCTTCCCGTGTTTATCCGCGGAAGCATCGGGCTCGAACTCCCGCTCATGCACTTGCCCTTTGTTGCGGCAACTGAACCTTGGTCAGCCAGAAATCGTTGACGCTCTTCATCAAATTCGCAAACTCGTCAAAACGTGCCGGCTTGGTGAGATAGCAGTTCGCCTGCAGTTGATAGCTCTTCATCACATCGGCTTCTGCATCGGACGTGGTTAGCACTACCGTGGGCGTGTTTTTCAACAGGTCATCTGCCTTAATGTGCGCCAGGACTTCGCGCCCATCCATTTTGGGGAGGTTCAGATCCAGCAGAATAAGGTCTGGACGCGGGGCATCCACGTAAATGCCCTCATGGCGCAGAAAGGCCATCGCTTCCACGCCGTCCGAAACCACATGCAATCGAACTGAAGTATTGACATCGCGGAAGGCTTCTTGCGTCAACCGCACATCTCCGGGACTGTCTTCAACCAGAAGAACTAGTATGGACATTCGTTTTCCTCCAACGCCTTTCCTAACCTCGCGTGTACCATCCGCGCTCGATCATTCAGGCATCAGTTCACGTCTTCTGGATTCTGAGCTTGGCGGGTCGGCAGCCGCGCCCGGGCGAGCCAGAAATCGTTGATGCTCCTTACCAGTTTCTCGAACTCGTCCAACTCCACCGGTTTTGTGAGGTAGCAGTTTGCCTGCATCTGATAGCACCTCGCAATGTCGTCCTCGGCCGCTGAAGTTGTCAGGATCACCGTGGGGATGGTTTTCAAGTTGTCATCTCCCTTGATCTGAGCCAGAACCTGGCGACCATCCATTTTCGGCATGTTCAGATCGAGCAATGCAATATCCGGCCTAGGCGCGTCGGCATAAGCGCCTTGATGGGTGAGAAAGGCCATGGCTTCCACACCGTCCGCGGCCACATGCAACCGGACGGACATGTTGGCCTCGCGGAAGGCTTCCTGCGTCAACCGCACATCTCCGGGGCTGTCTTCGACCAGGAGGACGTTGATGGGCGTATCGTTTTCTTCGATGGTTTTCATGATTTCCTCTCACTTTCCGCCAAAGCAAAGCTGAAAGTGGAGCCCTGCCCAGGTTGTGACGCGACGCAAATATTGCCGCCGTGCCGTTCGACAATCTTCTTGCAAATAGCCAGGCCGATTCCGGTGCCGGCAAACTCTTCGCGCTTGTGGAGACGCTGGAACATGCCAAAAATCCTTTCAAAATATTGCGGATCGATTCCCAGGCCGTTGTCTTTCACCGAGAATGTCCACTTCTTTCCGCCATTCCGGGTGGCGGAGATGTGGACTTGTGGGATTCCAGGGGCTTGGTACTTGATCCCATTGCCAATCAGGTTCTGAAACAACTGAGTCAGTTGGGTCTCATCGGCCAGCACCTCGGGCATCGGATCGTGGGTCACCTGGGCCCCGCTTTCTTCGATCGCACCGCGCAGGTTCTTAATCGCCTGCTGCAGGGCGTCTTCGCTCGAGGTATCCAGCAAGTCCTGGCCTTTGGTCCCCACTCGCGAAAAAGCCAGCAGGTCCCGGATCAGTCGCTGCATGCGGGCGGCTCCATCAACTGCGAAAGAAATGAATTCATCGGCGTCGGCGTCCAACTTTCCCTTGTAGCGCCGCGATAGAAGCTGCGTATAACTGGCTACCATCCGTAGCGGCTCCTGCAAATCGTGCGACGCAATGTAGGCAAACTGCCCCAACTCCACATTCGAACGGTTTAATTCGTCGACTTTATGCAGAAGATGCGTTTCTGCCGCTTTGCGCACGCTGATATCGCGGATTGCCGCCGTCACTAGAATCCCTTCCGCGCTTTCAAGCGGGCTCAACATGATCTCGATGGGAAACTCGCTGCCATCCTTCCGCCGCGCCGTGAGTTCAATCCCCGTACCGATCTGCTGCGCCAGCGCGTCTTCCGTCGATCGCAAAGCGTCGGCAATCAACCGTTCCGCAAAGCCGTCAGGAATGATGTTCTTCACCTGCTGCCCTACCAGTTCATCGCGCCGGTAGCCAAACTGCTTCTCCGCCTGAACGTTCAAGAGAACGATCTCTCCGCTCGGGTTAACCACCACCATCGCGTCCGGAGCCGCTTCCAGCAGTCCACGATATCGGCCCTCCATCTGACCGACATACTTTTCCGCAGCCTTGCGCACGGTGATGTCGCGGATCGCGGCTGTCACGAGAATCCCTTCGGTGCTTTCGAGCGGACTCAGCATGATCTCGATGGGAAATTCGCTGCCATCTTTTCGCCGCGCCGTCAGTTCAATCCCGGTACCAATTTGTTGGGCTAGCGCCTCCGCCGCGGTACGAGTTCCATCTGCGATCAGGCGTTCCGCGAAACCTTCGGGAATAATGTTCTTCACCTTCTGCCCGACCAGTTCATCGCGGCTGTAGCCGAATTGTTTTTCTGCCCGAACGTTCAGCAGAACAATTTTTCCGGCCCGATTCACTACCACCATGGCATCTGGAGCCGCTTCCAACAGACCGCGATATCTGCCTTCCATCTGGACCAGATGCGCTTCCGTTTCCGTGCGGGCGCTGATGTCTCGTATCGCGGCCGTGACCAGAATTCCGTCCGCGCTTTCGAGCGGACTCAGCATGATCTCGATCGGAAACTCGCTGCCATCCTTCCGCCGCGCGACGAGTTCAATTCCAGTGCCAATATGTTGTGCCAGCGCATCGGCTGCGCTGCGCGTGCCATCGGCGATCAGCCGTTCCGCAAACCCTTCGGGAATGATGTTTCTTACCTGTTGCCCGACCAGCTCATCGCGGTGATAACCAAACTGTTTCTCCGCCTGCAGGTTCAGCAGAACGATTTCTCCAGCCTGATTCACCACCACCATCGCATCGGGCGCCGCTTCCAGCAGTCCGCGATACTTCGCTCCGGATTCCTTGGTCTCACTGATGTCGGTGTTCGTGCCGAACCAGCGCAACACCTTTCCCTTGGAGTCGCGGATCGGAACCGCCCGCGAGAGGAACGTGCGATAGCTGCCGTCCCGGCCCCGAAGGGGAAACGTGTCTTCCCAGATCTCGCCCGTCTCAAAGCAACGCCTGATCTTCTTCACCACACGCTGCACATGGTCTGGATGGTGCACCTTTTGCCAGCCCCAGCCCGTCATCTCGGGAAGCGTGGTGCCGGTGTAGTCAAACCAGCGGTCGTTGTACCAGAAAATGTTGCCCTTCTCGTCAGCCATCCATGCCAACTGAGAAATGTTGTTCGCCATATCGCGAAAGCGCTCGTCGCCTTCGCGCCGGGCATCTTCAGCCAGGGCACGTGCGGAATTGTCGCGCTGGGCACTCCAACCTGCGACTGTGGTAATCAGAAGGCCAAGAACCATTCCGGCGATCAAAACAGCCTTGGTTTGGGACAGGCGCCCTTTCGCGTCCGTGTCGCGCAGCATCAACAGGCGTTGCTCTTCATTCTGCATATCGCCGATCAGCCTTAAGAACTCAGCCATGATCTGTTGTGCCGAGCTGCCTAGAATGGCATCCGCCGCCGCATCCAAACCCTGCGTACGGCGAACACCGATAACCTTATCCGCGAGCGCGAACTTCTCCGCTGTAGTCCTTTCCAGCTCTGGAATCCGGCGTTGCTGAACCGAGTTATCCGCCGTTAATTCCCGAACCACCTGTTCGTACCGTTCCACGTTCAAGCGGCTGGCAACGCAGGTATCGAAGTACGATTCATTTCCCGTCAACAAAAATCCGCGACAATTCGCTTCCACCGTCTCCATCGCGAGCCGCAGCTCGCGGAGGTTCCCGAGAACCTCGTGACTATGCCGTACCCAACGATCGCTCTCGGCGGACACCACCATCTGCCGATAAGAGATCGCACCCACGAGCAGCAGAGTCAGAATGGCAGCCCCGAACGCGAGATGCACCTTTCGATTCAATCCAGTTTTGCTCTTCATTTCACTCGACTTCTGATAGCCATGGGATTTCAGGATTTCCATTTCGACTTAGCTTGCCGACGTCTTGACATAGCCGGGAGAAGTTCCGCTAGCCACACCATCGGTCAAGTATGCCGCCGCAATCTCCACGGCCTGATTAATTAGGGCTAATACTGATGCAGCGATTTCCAAATCGGGAAGCAGTCCAATCGCGAACGAGCCCTCGCCGTGGCGACAAGCATTAAGTCCACCGTCAATTCCGCCGATGAGGATGGCAGGTAATCGGGAAGAGTGCTGCTTGCAAACAAACACAAAATCCAAGTGCAGATCCCAGTGCGGAGAGATAAGAGATACAGATAAATGAGAGACGCACCGATAAACCTTTTGCTGGTGGAAGACAATCCTGGCGACGTTCTCCTGCTCCAGGAAATGCTCAACGCGCGGCAACTGGGCCAGTTTGCCTTTACCTCCGTCGGGTGCATGCGGGAAGCCCTACATCATCTGGCGACAAATCCCGTCGACATTCTCTTGCTCGACCTCGGATTGCCGGATGCTCATGGACTGGGAGCGGTCCGTCAGGCGCACGCTGCCGCGCCTCGCGTTCCACTGATTGTGATGACCGGGCTGGAGGATGAGCTGTTAGCCGACCAGGCGTTGCAAGAGGGGGCTCAAGATTTTCTGGTGAAAGGCCAAATCGAGACTCCCGGCCTGCTGCGAACCATTCGTTATGCCACCCAGCGCAAGAAAGCTGAAGTTGAAATCCAGAAGGCTCACGAGGCCGCGGAATCCGCCAACCATGCCAAAGACGAACTCCTCACCAGACTGCAAGCCGCCTACGTCGAAACTGAACTGTTCCTGCGCTCGATTCCATCCATCCTAATTGGGATAGATGCGCAGGGTGGTATCACGCGGTGGAATCTGACCGCCACCAATACCTTCGGAATCGACGATCGCGCCGCAACTGGCCTACCGATCGAGAATTGCGGCATTCGATGGCTGCATCCGGAGATAAAAGCAGAAATTGACCGCTGGCTAGCAACCGAATCTTTCTATCGCTGTGACAGTATGCCTTACGAACGCGAGGGCAAGACCCGTTTTGTGGGCCTGCATATTCGACGCATCCCATCGAAAGACGGCGAGCAGATTGGGTTCATCATTACCGGAGCTGACGTTACCGAACGCAAGGCCCTCGAAGAGCAGCTCCGGCAGGCTCAAAAACTGGAGGCAATCGGCCAGCTCGCTGCCGGAATCGCGCATGAGATCAACACTCCGACGCAGTACGTCGGGGATAACATTCGATTCTTAAAAGATTCCTGGGCCTCAGTTGTTGAGTTCCTAACCTTCTGTGGAACGGTGCGATTCGATTGCGCCGCGGGTCCGGTTTCGCGGGAACATCTTCAACAGTTCTGCGAACTCCACCAGAAGTGTGATCTGGAATACCTCTTGAAAGAAATTCCGAGCGCGATCGACCAATCACTGGAAGGCGTGCAACGCGTCGCCAAAATCGTTAAAGGATTTAAGGAATTCTCCCATCCGGGTTCGGAAGAGAAGCGAGCCATTAACCTGAACCAGACGATCGAGACCACTATCGCGGTGGCCAGACACGAATGGAAATATTGCGCCGAGCTTGTCACCGTGTTCGATTCCGATCTGCCGCTGGTTCCTTGCCTGAGCGGCGAATTCAATCAGGTGATGCTGAATTTGATCGTGAATTCCGCTCACGCCATCAGTAGTACGGTCGAGGCGGGCGGAAAAGGCACAATCACTGTGAGCACGCAGCGGGAAGGCACATGGGCCCGGATCGCGGTTACCGACACTGGCGCGGGCATCCCTGCTGATATTCGCTCCCGCGTGTTCGAGCCTTTCTTCACCACCAAAGAAGTGGGTAAAGGTACAGGCCAAGGATTGGCATTGGCACACAATGTCATCGTCAACCGTCATCAAGGCCAGCTCTGGTTCGAGAGCGAAACCGGACGCGGGACTACTTTTTTCCTACGCCTTCCGCTGGAAGCAGGAATTCCCTCTTCATGAACAAACGAATCCTCTTTGTCGATGACGAGCCTATGGTGCTTCAGGGTATCCAACGCAGCCTGCGCGGCATGCGAACGGAGTGGGAAATCGCTCTCGCGAATAGCGGAGCTGAAGCCCTGGAGACGATGGCGCAAACCCCATTCGATGTGGTGATTACCGACATGCGAATGCCGGAGATGGATGGCGCCCAACTATTGGACTTGGTTAAGGCGCGGTTTCCGCGGACTGTCCGCATTATTCTTTCTGGGCAATCGGACCGCGAAACTATCTTGCGCTCCGTGGGGCCAAGCCACCAATACCTTTCGAAGCCGTGCGATCCCGACGAGCTTAAAGCAAGACTGACGCGCGCTTTCGATCTGCGCGACATGTTCGACAATCCCCGCTTGAAGGAAGTCATCTGCCGACTGAAAACTGTGCCCAGCCTCCCGGGACTCTACGTCGCTGTGGCCGACGCTCTGCGATCACCTGAGACCACGCTGAAGCAAATAGGCGATCTCGTCGAGCAGGACATGGGTATGTGCGCCAAGGTGTTGCAGTTGGTCAACTCGGCGTTCTTTGGACTTGCCGGCCACGTTTCCAGTCCCCATCAGGCGATCGCCCGGATCGGATTCGAAAATCTGAAAGCGCTGGTTCTCAGCGTTGAAGTATTTTCCGGTTTCGGCCAGCAGCGCACGCAGGACCTGAACGTTCTCTGGGACCACAGCATGGCCACGGCAGCCTTCGCGAAGGCTATTGCGAAAGTGCAACTGGCGCCTAACGCAATGGTCGACGATGCCTTCGTTGCCGGATTACTCCACGATATTGGCCGACTCGTGCTGGCCTCCGCCTTCGGCGATGAGTATAGCCAAGTCGTGCGCATGGCCGCCGAGCCCGGGGCGGTGCTGGCAGTCTGTGAAGGGGAGGCGTTTGGTTGCACTCACAACGTGGCCGGAGCTTACCTGCTCGGGCTATGGGGATTGGCCGACTCGGTGGTGGAAGCTGTGGCCTGGCACCACCAGCCATCGCGAGCCCAACCCATATCGTTTTCCGCGTTGATTGCCGTCCACGCGGCCGACTGCTACGAGAACCAAACCCACGTGTGTCCTGGCTTCGAAGAAAACTCTGCCATCGACGAGCCTCTTCTGGCTCAACTAGGACTGCAACAACAGGTGGAGATATGGACAAAAGCTTGTCGGGAAATTGGTTCGAGGAGTGAACGCAATGCATGAAAAAGTCTTAATGGTCGACGACGAAATCAGCGTCCTCACGGGATATCAGCGCATCTTTCACAACGACTTTCAAATCGATTTCGCGGTCGGTGGAGCAGCCGCGCTAACCACACTGACAGCGAAGGGTCCCTATGCCGTTGTCGTCTCCGACATGCGAATGCCGGAAATGGATGGAGTCAGGCTCCTGGCAAAAATCAAACAACTGTCCCCGGATACGGTTCGCATCATGCTGACCGGCAATGCCGATGTCCAAAGCGCCGTGAGCGCGGTCAACGAAGGCAACATCTTTCGCTTTCTGACGAAACCGTGCGACAAAGACACTTTGGGAAAGGCCCTGACGGCGGGGTTATTGCAGCATCGTCTTCTGAGCGCCGAAAAAGAGTTATTGGAAAATACGCTGCAAGGCAGCATCCAGGTGCTGACCGAAGTGCTGAGCCTGGTCAACCCATCGGCCTTCGGACGTGCCCTGCGTATGCGCCGCTACATCCATCATGTGGCCAAACACATGGCTCTGGCTGATCCCTGGCGATTCGAAGTAGCAGCCATGATGTCGCAACTGGGATGCGTCACGCTTCACCCGGAAACCATCGAGGCAGTCCACGCCGGACAGCCTCTTTCGCCAGCAGAGCAAGCTCGTTTCGATGCTCACCCCGGTGTTGCTCGCGACTTGTTATCGAAAATTCCCCGACTGGAACCTATCGCCTGGATGATTGCCCATCAGAATGATCCCGCGCCAGTTGAGGGTGATCGAGCGAGCTCTGAAGCGGCCGACATGCGACTTGGAGCGAACCTTTTGCGAGCAACCCTGGCCTTCGACGAACTCGTGGGGAAAGGACTCTCCAAAAAGGAAAGTGCCGCTCAGCTGTCGCGGGAGCTTAAGGGTTTCGATCCCCGAATCTTTCTGGCGCTGCGGGAACTCGAACTTGATTCCCAGCAACACCAGCCGGTGATACAGACCTGCGCAGTTCGAGATCTCATTCCCTTCGCGATGGTATTAGAGCAGGAACTTCGGACGAAAGTTGGACTACTGTTGGTGGCCAAGGGTCAAGAAGTTACCCCGGCTCTTATACTCCGGCTCAATAGCTTTCTGGAGTATGGGACCATCGAACCTACCGTCACCGTTTCATGGTCCATGAACGGGGCCATGGCGACCAGAGCCTAAACCTGGCCAAAACACCGAATTTGACTTTGGCCGCAAGAAAAGGCGCGGACCGAAGTCCGCGCCCTCCAACGCCATCGATACTCGGCTGACAACATTGTTTACGGACCTGAAATTTACGGCCCTGAAATGTAGGTGTAAGTGTTGTTCAACCAGTTCCCGCCAACCAGCGTCCAAAGAGTCACAGTAATGCTGCTGTTATCTGTCGGGAGATCCGTAGCTGTGGTGCTGATCGCGCCGCCCAGGTTGCCGGACTGGAAGTAGAGATTCTCGTCGGTGGCTGTACCGACGTCCAGCCAGTAAGACTCCCCTGCACATGCAGCATTCCAAGTGAACGTTACCGCGCTTCCGCTCACAGTCGTACCTGGATGTGGCGTCACCATTGTGCCCAGACAGTTTGCCGCAGTGAACGCTGTGTAGCTGTAGGCGTTGTTGAGCCAGGTGCCGGCACTCACTTCCGTGTAAAGAGTGGCAAACACCGGGCTGCCATCCGTCGGCAGACCGTTCACGGTAAGTGAAGTAGGAGTCGTGGGGAGAACTCCTGACTGCGAGTACTGATTGCCGCCCGGACTGCTGCCCACATCGAGCCAGTAGGCAAGAGGAGTCGGACTGACCGGAGCCCACGTGAAGGTTACGCTGCTTCCGGTCAGAGTTGCGCCGCCCGACGGCGACGTCATCGCTGCCTTGTTGCTGCTTACGGTAGCCGCAGTATAGGTGTAATCGACAAACAGCCACCCGCCATTGGAAAGACTAGTGGTCTTGTAATACCACCGCACATAGATCGTGCTGCCATCGGTGGGCAAGGTCTTAGGCGTGGTAAGCGACAGGACCAGATTGCTCTGAGGACCTGACTGATAATACTCGTCGCCACCCTGCTCTTTGCCGACGTCCAGCCAGTACGAAGTCGCTCCCGGATACCATGCGAACGTAGCCGAGTTACCGGTAAGCGTGGAGCCTGCGATAGGACTGTAAATCCCCAGGCTCGTTGTCCCCACAGTTACAGTTTGGGAATTGGAGAGCGCCGACGCGTTGTAATTGCTGTCTCCAACGTACTGACAGGTGATGGTGTGGGTGCCCGCGCTGAACGGAGTTACAAGCACTCCAACCTTGGGTGAGGTCGCGTCGAGCGGAAGCGCCTGCACTCCACCGAGCGGGTTGCCGCCATCGAAGAACTGCACGCCCGACTGGTAAGGATAGTTTGCAGTCGGGGCTCCGAGGAGGCAGGTCAAGGCGAAGTTCTGTCCGGTTGAGCCGAGGCTCTTCACAGTCAGATCGGTGACGACTGGAGTTGTCTTGTTTACAACCTCAGCCAATGCGGAGGAACTGCTGGCCAACAGGCCGGTGATTCCACCGAAGGTCGCCGTAATGTTGTGCGTACCGGCGACAAAAGCCAGGCTGGCGGAGGCGACCCTGAACGTCGCTGTGTGCGCCGTGCCGACCGCTCCCGATCCCAACAGTGTGGCGCCATCGTAGAACGTGACCGTCCCACTCGTGACAGCGGGAACTCCGGTGACCGTTGCCGTAAAGGTTGGGCGTCCGTTTAAGGTTGTTGGATTAGCGCTGGAGGTGACTGCGGTTGTAGTCGCAGTGCCCGTGCCTACCGTCACCGAAACTGGAACGGCTGGCGCGGAAGAGTAGTTGTTATCGCCACCATAGGAAGCCGTAATGGAGTTCGTTCCGGTGGCAGTGATGCCCGTTGTGGACAATGTTGCCGAGCCAGAGGTGCCGTTGCCTACAACCGAAGCCGTCCCCAAGACAGTCGATGTTGTCGCATCGGAGAACGTCACCGTTCCGGTTGGAGCCGCAGTTGGAGCCGTGGCGTTGGCGCCGCTGATCGTAGTGGTTAAGGTTGCCGTCAGCTGATCCGCAGACCCGGAAGTGATCTGAGTTCCAGCTACAGTTAAGGTCGCGGTTACGAGCACCGGATTCACGGTTACGGCCACTGGGCCGGTCGTCGAGCTCGGGTTAAACGTGCCGTCTCCAGCATAAGTTGCCGTCAGATTGTGGGCGCCGCCGGCAAAAGTGGCGACATCCTGTAAGGCGAGAGTGAAGAGACAGTTTGAACTGGCAACCGGGCCAGCCAATAGGTGCGCCACGCCGTTGTTATTCAGATTTTGGGTGGCAATTGGCGTACCGTTATCAAGAATCGTCACGGAGCCCGTTGGCAGTCCCTGTCCCGACAGGCCGCGGACGGTAGCATCAATCCAAATGTTATCGCCGAAATTGAATGTCGAAGCAGGACTCTCCTCGCACGTTGTTCCATTGAACGCATTCGAGGACACTGCGATGGTGCTGTTTTCCGCGTTCACGGTCACCTGAATTGGAGCTGACGTGCTCGATCCGAACGTGCCATCGCCCGCATAGCGCGCTACCACGTTGTAGGTTCCCGCCGGCAGATCGCTGATCGTACCGGTGTAAGTTCCGCCGGAGAGAGTTCCAAAAGCTGGAAGGTTGACCCATTTACCGGTACTCGGATCGATAACGTTGCCGAGCGTTCCAGAACTGGCGATAAAGGATACGTCGCCTGTCGGAGTTCCTGCCGCGCCTGTAACGTTCACCGTTACACTTACTCCGCTGCCATGGCTGATGCCCGTCGTTTGTCCCAAGCTCAACGTCGTGGCGGAGCTGCTGAAAGTGATGCTCTTCCACAAGGTCGCGAGGTTATAGGCGTTCACCGATCCGAGACCGGTCGCGAGATCGAAACCGGTACCGGCAAGGAAGCCCATCTGGACGCCGGAGGATGATGAGCATCCCGAGGTGCCGCATACAAAGTTATTCCCGGTGATGACATCGTTGAAGACGCAGTTCGATGCCGGAAGCGGCGAGACCTGCGAGGCGCAGTTGGCTGTGTTCTGGGCTGCCGCCAATCCGTAATATTGATAACCTGGCATGCCCTGCCGTCCGCCGTTGTACTGATCGACGAGCGCCTGAATCCCGGCCATGCTGGGGGCGGCTACCGAAGTGCCTCCTACCAGTCCAGCGCTAATGAATTGGCCCGACGAGTTGATATCGCAAGAGCCCTCATCGCAGAAGATGGTTGCATCATGGCTGGAAGAAGCGTTCAAGGAAACGTCCGGCACGTAGCGGTGCGGACCCGGCACAACTGGGATGGGATCCTGCATCTGGCCGATGGTGGTGGTTCCGGTAGCCGTGGTTCCCGATGTAGGAGCTGAGAAAGCGACGGTCGGCGCCGAAGTGCAACCGACGCCCTGGCCGGTCGACGGATAGTAATTGAACGTAACCGAGGCCACCGATGTGCCGCTGAGAACGGCCGTGGCGTTCGGCTCGTTCACGCAACTGCCGCCGGTGAAGGTCACTGTTGGAGGAGTCGTGTAGCCGCTGCCGCCATTCGTGATGGTGACCGCAGTCACCCAATTACCACCCTGCGTCAGCGCTGGATCGCTCAACGGAACTCCCGGCCCCCGCTGCCAGGGTGGGGTCTGGTAGTAAGAGCTGATGCCGCTGCCATCGGCAACAACCTTCCCTTGTGCCCACGGTATTTCTGGAATGTAGCTCAGAGCCGAACCCAGGCTCCCATTATTCGTAGCGGACCAGAAAAGGCTGGGGTTTGCGCCTTCGCTAAACATTGTGCCGCCCACGGCCACGTTAAATGGGGTGGATGACAAGCCGCTCACCGAATAGCCGTCGGTCTCGAAATTCTGGTTGTCAGCGTCGCAACTTGCCGGGCCGCTGTCGCCGGTGGAGACAAACACCGAAATACCCTGGGCCGCAGCCTGCTCCCACATCGTGTTATAGAACGAATTCGCCTCCAGATCGGCTTCGCACTCCCCATAGCTTTCGCTAATGATGTCGGCCAGATTGTTCTCGACAGCATACGAGGCGGAGAGATCGACGCCATCCACGGTCAGCGTAATCCTCGATGTCACGAAGTCGATCGTTGCTTCCGGCGCGATTCCGCTGGAAACTTCGACGTCGAGATCCGACTCGGGTTCGTCCCCCGTTGAAAAGCCCGGATCTTCACCGGGAACAATAAAGTTGGGATCGTTGTTCGGCAGGTTAAACAGCTGCTTGTAGGCTTGCACGTCGCTCAGCAGGATGTCGGTACGGCCAATGACAGCAATCGTTATGCCCTTGCCGTTAATGCCGGCGTTGAGCAGCGGAGCCGTGTTATAGATGGTGGCAAAATCGGTGGCCCCTACGTCGTGGGCGCCGGAGCCGCTGGTAAGATCCGGCTTAAGCTTCGACAGGATCAGGTGGTTCGGTTTCAGAGTGCTGACCTTGTCAATGAATGACTTCTTGAAGAAATCGTGCAGCGTAGGCACGGACCGAATTACCGGGCTGAGTGCCTCGGGAATCGAAATGTCGCGGTCCAGCGAGACATGGGTTGCACCATGAGGCATCTTGTAATAGTGCATCTCGATGTTAAACGCTTTTTCAACTTGCCCTGAAGTTCCGCTGAACTGTAGGTATCTTCTGCCCTTCGATACCATGTCTATGGACAGTCCCTGCGAAGCGAGCCAATTTTTCACCTGCTCAACATCGGAGTCGTGTAGACCAAAGTGCTCGCCGAATTCTTCCGGCGTCATCCATTTATGGAAGTTGGCGCTCTTCTTGTCTTGCTGCTGATCGATCGCGATTCGCAACTGATGCTCCTGGTCCGGATCCGGTTGTAGCACCATGATCACGTGCTTCATCGGAGTGTTGCCGGGGAGACGACCCATGTCTGTTGCCCTGCGTACCGCACCCGGTACATGGCCGTAAAGAACCGTGCGTTTGGAACTGTCGATCTTCTTAGTCACACGCGCCACAGGATGCGCATTGGTCATCACGGCGGCAAACATTGCCTGTGACAGCACAATGAACAGCAACGAAAACATTATGGTTGCGAACAGAACCGGATAGAGGCGGCGCGCGTTTCTCATTGGCTCAAATCTCCTCGAGAGAATATGTGGTGTTTCCCCTGGGTTCGGAGGTTAGACAGGTTTCCAAAAACCTAACAAGTCAGCAAACCAGCGCGGCCGGAACAGTGGAATATCCGCAGCAAACTTTGCGGAGCAATTTGAGACCGCGAGTATTGTTATGTCAAGACAATTTTGTGTGAAGTTATGTCAAGAGAAATTCATCTGAACCGCTCGGAAGAGCTTACTGGCAACCGATTTCAGGCATAAGCCCTTCGGTGCTTCTCGCTGAAAAACACTTGCCTGGTAGTAGGGGTTTCGCCCTAGGGCTGGCGTCGAACTGAGTCTACTAAAGAGAACACGGTTGCATTGTGCTCGAGTTAGCTCTCTACTTGCACCAAGAAACGATAGAGTTATAGCTGGGCTTGACGGATTTGGCCCCCGGGCGAATCCTGCTCGCTTTTCACCAAAACACCCCGGAGACACTCGAGAGATGCCGTTCATCGTTCGCAGGGCATTCCGCCATCTGTCGCGCGTTTACGACGTCTTGTCGCGCCATACGTTGCTCGAGCGCGAAATCACGATTTTCGATGACGACGTGTTCATCGCTTCCTACACACGTTCCGGCAACACCTGGATGCGTTTTATGGTGGGCAATCTGCTTAATCCAGGTAACCCCGTTACTTTCCTTAATGTCGAACGGCGCGTTCCCGATATGTACAAAAACGCGGACTGGGTTTTGCGCCGTCTTCCGCGGCCGCGCGTGCTTAAAAGCCACGAAACCTTCGACGCCCGCTACCGCCGCATCATCTATATTGTGCGCGACCCGCGCGATGTCGCCGTTTCCAACTACAACTGGGAAATAAAGCTGCGTTCGAATCCCGAAAGCTATCCTATTGAGTCATCGGTTCCGCGCTGGATGGCCGGTCACTCCTGGCCGCGCATCGGTTCCTGGGCCGACAACGTCAATAGCTGGCTTGCCACGCGCGAGGGACACGACAGTTTCCTCTTACTACGCTACGAAGACATACATGAAAATCCGCAACGCGAACTGGCGCGCGTAGCTCAGTTCATGAGTCTCAATCGCGATCCGGAGCGCCTCAACCAGGCCCTCGAACTAAGCTCGGCGGCCAGCATGCGCAAAATGGAAGAAACACAGGGCACAAGATGGGTAGCGACCTTCCACACTCGCAACGATAAGACCTACATCCCAAGGGCCTCTTCGGGCGGATGGCGGTCCGTCCTCCCTCAGAAGACAGTCATGGATATCGAGGCCCGCTGGGGTGTTCTTATGAAGCGATTAGGTTACAAACTCTCTTCTGAAATGTGAACTGTGAAATGTGACTGGACCTTTCGATCACGAGATTTGGCTGCGCTCAGCGCGCAACATGATATTGGCAACACTCACCTTCGTGACCTAGACTCAATGCATGCGCCGCAATCAAGTCTCGAAGTCGCCGTTTGCTCTGCTGCTCGCAATCATGTGCTTCGTTGGTTGCGGTGTGCACGACCCGTTCTGCGGCAGTGCCCGGCCGAAGCCCGTGTTGACTTCACTCGCTCCGAACCCCGCAAGCCTTGCGCAGATACAGCAGGGCTTACTGCTCACCGTCAATGGCAGCTCCTTTTATTCCTCGTCGATTGTCGTATGGAACGGGGCCACCTTGACCACCACCGTCGTCAGCAGCACGCAGTTGCAGGCCACAATTACCACCACCCAGATCTCAGCTCCCGGAACAGCCCAGATTACGGTGCACACTCCTTCCAACCTATCCGGAGACCTCGGTTGTGACAGCGGCGGCGACAGCCAGGCCCTGACCTTCACAGTGTCTTAAGTGTTACACAGCAGTTCCGAAGTGAAGGACAGTAACCGAAAAGCCTCCAGCCGAGGATCGGAAATACTCTACCGCGACTCGGCAACTTTTACGCCGTATCGTTTTGCCGCGGCTTGTATCCTTTTCCAAGCTTCCTTGCGCTCCGCCTCGGATACATCTTTCACTTGATCAAAGCGCGCTACTGCATTGCGCACGTGCGAGGCATTTTCCAGCGGTTCCTTCCTTTGTTTAGGGAAAGCGAACTTGGCTGGGGATATACGATCACGCGCAGGCTTGGTTAGTTTCGACATAGTTCACCTCTTGGATTTATTGAATCCGCACCCCCCACAGATGCGAGCTACCAGCGAGGTTATTTGGGATGCAACCGCTCTTTGAACGGTTGGCTGTTAACGGATGGCGCAGTTGGCGGAAAAGACGCTTTACTAGCGTTTACTAACAGCTGCGTTATCCGTGTAATGTTTCGGCGCCCTTGCTCTCTATTGTCAGAAACATCATCCTCAGAATATCCATGCCTGCAACCCTGCACGTTCCAACCTAGGGAACGCGGAATAACGAAATACAGTGAAGAGTGGATTTGCCGACGGCAAGGCCTCGTCTAGCATCGGCAAGTAAATTCAATTGCGGAGGATCGTCATGCTGAATTGGGCTCTTACCTTTCTAGTGGTGGCATTGATTGCGGCGGTCTTAGGCTTTACCGGTGTAGCGGTTGCGGCTGCCGGCATCGCAAAACTTCTGTTTGTAGTTTTTCTAGTGCTGTTTGTAGTTTCGCTGGCCACCCATCTGGGCCGAAGCGGCAGCAGAGTGTAGGGGGGCCAGATCCAGTTAATGAGCATATTGCTTTCAATCTCTCAATCTCGCAAAGGAGTCGAAGCTATGAAAGTGTCTAAATTGCTTAGTACCGTGCTCAGTACCTCGGCGCTGTCTTTGCTTCTCACAACCACGGCATTGGTTTACGCACAGGAGCAGCGTGAGGACCCCAAACCGGCGGAAGAAGCTCGCCCCGAAGCGGTTAGACCCGCGCCGGATGAGATGAAATCCCCAAAGCAAGATGAGGCGAAACCCCAAAAACAAGAAGACCAGCAGCAGGATAGAGACAAAATCCAGAACAATAAAGAGGATAACAAGTCCGCTGCGAAGGATGCCGCTAAAGAAGAAAAGCGCGATTCTAAATCCGCTGAACAGGGTCGCGCCGATGCCAACCGCGGAGGTGGGCGGATTCCGGACGACAAATTCCGTGCCCATTTCGGACGACAGCACACTTTTAAGGTGCAACGCTCCACCATCGTAGGAGGGCAGCCGCGATTTCAATCTGGCGGCTATTCGTTCACATTGGTTGATGCGTGGCCGGCCGGCTGGGCCTACACCGACGATTGCTACGTGGATTACGTCGATGGCGAATATTTCCTCTTCGACGTGCTTCACCCCGGTGTGCGAGTTGCACTCGTCGTCGTACTGTGACGAGAACTAAAAAGAGTGCCCATATTCAGCAAATAGCCTTCCGCAGCGGGTAATTCCCTGCGCGGAAGGCTTTTTTTCTTTAATCGGACTTCGCGGATTAAAACTCTTTTTCCCAAGTCACTCTTTGGGGACCGTAGCCTCGGGGGGCGCCTCGACCGTCACTTCTACCTCAGCGCCCGCTTTGAGGCGCACTTTTTCTCCATTCTTATCGACCAGAGTATTTTCGATCCGAATCTCTCGATATAGATGATCCGCTCCTTCGACGCTGATCTGAGCTTTTTCCGGATCTCCTGGAACTACGGGCTTGATGATCTTTTCGACAGTTGCGGGAAGGGTGGTGCTGGGCTTCTCGGTCATAGGGGGCCTTCGGCGATGCGGCGGCATAGCAATCACCCCCGCTATGGACGGGATTATACTGTTGCTGCCACGTCGCGGTAAACATCGCGTTTTCGCAACCTGTCTCGTTCTCGTTCGCCCAGGAGGTGTCGAGAACGCACAGTTTTGACGGTGGGTCGTAATTAGGCTTCCAATTCACAAAACAGCTTGCGATCCGTCTTTCGACACGCGTCGGAACAAACCGACGGAGTCATTGCGAAAACTACCGAAGGAATGTTAACAATACTGTTGACATGCAATAAATCAAGCGAATACTCTGGCTTGCGCGGCGGAGGAAAGATGGGCGGCGAATTGAAACCACGGCAGCGGAAGAAAAATGAAAGCATTCCTTTTGTAGAAAACAGCCCATACCGGTTATCTCGATCCCTTGGCGCCGCAATTCTCGGATTTGTTCTGCTGGCAACTTGCGTCATGGCAGTAGCTCTTGACAAAGCCACCGACGCACACCAGGACAACCCATGGCTAAAAGAACATCTGTTGGGCGACCAGGACCAACTGCCATTCTCGTTCGCCTATGACCGCCAAGGATCCAGCGCCCTGCTGAAAGCGTGGCCGAAGAAAATCGAAACCAGGCAACTCGACAATATCCGTACGGAACATATCGTGCGCTGGACCGACGCGAAAACGGGCCTGGAAGTTCGTCTGGAGGCGATGGAGTTTGCGAACTCTCCGGTGGTGGAGTGGACCGCCTATTTTAAGAATAACGGCAAGGCCGATGCTCCCATGCTTGAGTATGTGCAAGCGCTGGACATCTCATTTCCGGTAACCGGCGAGGGCATCCCAACTGTTCTTTACTCCAAGGGTTGCGGCGTCATGGACACCTATTCACTGGTGAAAAAATCGTTGAATCAGCTCGAATCTTTTCAGATGTCGAGTGAGAGCGGCGGCAAAACGATTGATACTATCCCGTTTTTCGATATCACGACGAAAAACCACGGCTTGATCGGGGCGTTGGGATGGCCGGGCAAATGGGCGATCAACTTCTCGCGTGCAACCGAAGCCGCGATTGCGGTCAGTGCTGGCATGGAATCCACGCATCTCTCTTTGCATCCCGGCGAGGAAATTCGTACACCGGAAATATTGTTGCTTCCCTGGGAGGGAGACGACATTGACGCGCACAATGTTTTGCGCCGCCACATTTTGAAATATCACACGCCGCAATATGACGGGAAGCCGGTCGTGCTGCCTGTGTCTCACCTGGGATGGGGCGGGATGAAGACATCCACGAGCTTGCGCCTCATTGACCAGATCACGAAAGAAAATATCGGCTTTGAAAATTTCTGGATGGATGCTGGATGGTACGGCACGGATCGGCCCGTGGATGAATTCCAGGTGTTCGGTAAAGAAGACTGGTTCCTTCATGCAGGAAACTGGCGAGTGAATCAAGTTCCTCATCCGGACGGAACAGGGCTGAGGTCGATCAGTGACGCCGCCCACGCGAAAGGCATGAAGTTCCTGCTGTGGTTCGAACCGGAACGAGCCGTGGTTGGGACGCCGCTGACCATCGAGCATCCGGAATGGTTTATTGGAGAAGTCACAACCACCTTTGCGGGAGATGCAGCGCTGCCAATAGTGAAATTTCGGTTATTTGATTTCGGCAACCCGGCGGCTCGGCAATACATGATCGATTCGATCTCCGATCTTATCGACAAGCAAGGAATCGATGTTTACAGGCAGGACTGCAACTTCGCTCTGGCTCCGTTCTGGGAGAAGAACGATGGTCCCGACCGTCAGGGGATGACCCAGATACGCTACGTGGAAGGTCTGCTGGAATTCTGGGACGGGCTGCGACGCCGGCATCCGAAACTTATCCTCGATATTGTGCAGCGCGGCGACCTGGACACGATTTCGCGCGCCGTGGACCTCAGCCGCGCGGATTATCCCGTATCGCCGGACGCAGACCCGATCGGAGCACAGATCAGTACCGAAGGGCTCGCCTATTGGAGAGCTCACTTTGGAACGTTGTTGCAGGTCCGGCCGAACGATACTTATCATTTTCGCAGTGGCATGGCTCCGGGATTAGCTTTCGCACTTTTCAATGTCGCGGGCTATCCAAATCAAGTCGGAAAATTTATACCAGACGACTTCCCTTATGACTGGATGCGGACCATGGTGTCGCAACTGAAACTCGTGCGGCCCTACTACTACGGCGACTACTACCCGCTGTTTCCGTGCAGCGCGAATTCCGATTGCGCCACCGATCCGAGCAAGGAACGAAGTGCGGCGTTCGAGTGGGCAGCCTGGCAGTTTAATCGTCCCGAAGATGGAGATGGAATGGTGCAGGCTTTTCGTCGAGAGGAAAGCAATGAGTCCGCGAAAGACTTGCCGCTGCGGGGAATTGATCCCGCGGCAACCTATGAAGTCACGAATCTGGACGTGAAGACATCGGCCACCGTTGCAGGAAAAGACTTGATGCAGCATGGACTGCATGTGGAGATTGCGGGAAAGCGCGGAGCGGCGATTATCCTTTATAAGAAGGTCCGCTAGTCGGCAACGACGTCCTGATTTTGTTGCCCCAGGCCACCGATACCTAGCTGAACACGATTGCCGGCACGCAGGTAAACCGGGGGCTTCTGGCCATGGCCTACTCCGGGAGGGGTGCCGGTGGAAATAACATCTCCGGTTTTTAAACTCATGAACCGGCTCAAATAGCTGATCAGATGTGCGACCCCGAAAACCATGGTTTGCGTGGATCCACTTTGATAGCGGTGCCCATCAACTTCCAGCCACATATCCAGGGCCTGGGGATCAGGCACTTCATCGGACGTCACGAGCCACGGCCCGATCGGACCAAATGTGTCAGCGCTCTTTCCTTTGACCCATTGGCCGGTGCCTTCCAATTGAAATGCGCGTTCTGAAAGATCATTGATCACGCAATATCCGGCAACATGCGAAAGTGCGTCCGCCTCGTCGACGTACTTTGCGGGCTTGCCGATAACCACACCGAGTTCGACTTCCCAGTCCGTCTTTTTCGATCCCCGGGGAATGACAATGCCATCGTCGGGGCCGCAAATTGACGACGTAGCCTTCATGAAGACAACCGGTTCGACAGGTACAGCCATCCCCGATTCCGCGGCATGATCGGAATAGTTCAGGCCGATACAAATGAACTTTCCTACGCTTCCAACGCACGGGCCAATCCGGGGCTGACCGGCAACTTTGGGCAAGAGGGAGACGTCGGTATTTCGCAATTTCTTCAGCGCTTCGGGGAGCAATGATTGCCCAGAGATATCGGGAACAATTTTCGACAAATCCCGGATATCGCCATCAGCCGCCAGAATGCCAGGTTTTTCCAGACCCGGTGGACCGTAACGCAGCAATTTCATTGTTTCTCCAAGAGCCTAATCTCTAAAGGCTAAAACCGCCATCGATAATGAAAGTCTGGCCCGTCGCATAGCTTGACTCGTCGGAAGCAAGATAAACGGCCAACGACGCAATCTCCTCCGGACGCCCAAGACGTCCCATCGGTTGCCGCGCAATAAACTCCGAGCGTGCTTTCTCAGCATCGCCTCGCGCCGCGATGCGCTGATCCAGCGAGGGCGATTGAACGGTTCCAGGACAGATTGCGTTGCACCGAATTCCCTTGCGAATAAAATCGACGGCGATTCCCTTCGTGAACCCAATCACCGCAGCCTTCGTGCTTCCATAGACAAAGCGGTTCGGCGCCCCTTTGATGCTGGAGACAGCCGACGACATATTAATGATGCTGCCTTTTCCCGCGCCCAGCATCGCCGGTAGAAATGCGCGGCAAGTGCGATACATGGATTTGATGTTCAGGTCGAAGGAGAAGTCCCAATCCTTCTCTTCACATTCGAGGAGGGTCCCGTGATGAACAAATCCGGCACAGTTGAAAAGCACATCGAGTGCCCCAATCTCAGCCGCTAGATCGGCCACGTCCTTTGTCTTGAGGACATCGAGTTTACGGGTTTGAATATCTGGACGATCATGCTTAAGCGCCGCTAACGCCTCTTCGTTAATGTCAGTCGCCCAAACGACGGCACCCTCATCGGCGAAGGCGATGGCGGTGGCGCGACCAATACCCTGTCCCGCTGCCGTAACTACAGCTTTCTTTCCCGCAAGTCTTCCGCTCATTGGTTAGATCCTAGACGGTATTCGCATCCTAATTATGTTTTATCTTCAGCGATTGATTATTTCGTAGAGCCGGGAAGATTAGAACAAGGCAATCACGGATTGTCAACACTACTGTTGACATTATAGACTGGCTCCTGCCCGAGTCCCGCCGATTCATGGAATTAGACATCGAAAATTTTGATGCCCTACGTGATTATCTGACGACACAGGAATTTGTGAAGTTGGGTGAGGCCGTAGCGTTCAAGAAGCTGCACGGAGGCGTCTCAAACCGTACGGTGAAGGTGGCGTGGCCAGACGGGCGCGGATGGGTTCTGAAACAGGCATTGGCGAAATTACGAGTCAACGTAGACTGGTTCAGCAGTCCGGAGAGAATCGGAGTGGAAGCGAAAGCTCTACGCTGGCTGAATCGATTGGCGCCGCCGGGGACAACTCCTCTATTCGTCTTTGAAGACATGGCGAATCATCTGATGGGCATGGAAGCGATTCCGGATCAACACGAAAATTGGAAGTCGGTTTTGCTTTCTGGACAAATTGTTTCCAGCCATTTTGAGCAATTCGGCCTTTTGCTCGGCGCAATTCATCGTGAGTCGTCCGAGTCCAAGTCAAAGTCCGAGTCTGGGTCTGAAATTTCAAAAGCCTTCGCCGACACCACCTACTTCGAAAGCCTTCGGCTGGAACCATACTATTTGTATACCGCTCAGAAAATTGCCGAAGCCACAGCGTTTCTCCATGCGTTGGCGCGTGAAACGCTGCTCCAGAAAGACTGTTTGGTTCACGGAGATTTCAGTCCGAAGAACACTCTGATCTATCGCAACAAATTAATTCTGCTCGATTACGAAGTGGTTCATTTTGGAGATCCTGCGTTTGACGTGGGGTTCGCTCTCACGCATTTTCTTAGCAAAGCGCATCACCTGTCCAAAGAACGCGTTCGCCTGGCGAGCGCCGCGGAATTGTTCTGGCAGGTGTACCACGAAGAGATTGAGCAACTGGAACTGGGCGAGCACGCTGGAGCCGCGAGTGGTCCGCCATACCATCGCATGTTTGCTAGCGCGGGTGGCAGGAAAATCGCCCCTGGAATATCTGACTCCCTCTGAAGTAGCACGACAACGGTACATTGTATCTGGCACTAATGGCGAAGCCTCCCGCCAGCGTTCCCGATTTGATTGCCAGACTTTATTCCTAAAATCGAAACCTATGCCCAAAATTGAACAGCTCTCCGGCCGCGAAATTCTCGATAGCCGTGGCAGACCTACCGTCCTGGCAACCTGCGTATTAGAAGGAGGGATTACCGCCTCCGCATCCGTGCCCTCCGGCGCATCCACGGGAAAAGCGGAGGCTTTCGAGCTTCGGGATGGCGATTCAAAACGCTATCGAGGATTGGGTTGCCGTCGCGCGGTCGCGAACATCGGGGGCGAGATTCGATCCGCGCTTACGGGGCGCAATCTTTCCGGCCAGGCCGAATTGGACCAAATAATGATCGCGCTCGATGGAACACCGACGAAGTCGCGGATCGGCGCTAACGCGATTCTGGCTGTGTCCGTCGCATTCGCGCGTGCCGCTGCTCTGGCGAGTGGCGTTCCTCTCTACCAGCATTTCGCCGACATGATGGGCGCCTCGGCAAAGACGCTGCCTCGCCTTACCATCAATCTTTTCAGCGGCGGAAAACATGCGGGACAGCAGGTGTCAGTACAGGATGTGCTGATCATTCCGATGTCCGCGCGAACTATCGATGAAGTTTTGATCACAGCGTACGACATATATCAGGCAGCGGCTGATCTGATACTCCAGTAAATACGGGATGCGCCTGCTCACTGCGGATGAAGGCGGCCTGGCGCCCCCTTGCAAGTCTGCCGAAGAAATGTTGGCGCTGGCCGTGGAAGCAATCCGACTGGCGGGATATGCACCCGGCAAGGATGTTTTTCTCGGCATCGATGTGGCCTCCACTCATTTTTACGAAGACCGCCACTACCACAAAGATGGAGAAATTCTCGACAGCGCGGGAATGATTCAGACGATAACAAAGTGGCTCGATCAGTATCCGATTTTGAGCGTGGAAGATGGTCTCGCGGAAGATGATTGGGACAATTGGCCCAAACTTCGCCAATCGATCGCAGGCCGCGCGCTGACCCTTGGAGACGACCTTCTGTGCACCAACCCCATTCGTATACGGCGCGCAATTGAAACCAAAGCCTGCGACGCGCTGTTGCTGAAGGTCAACCAGATCGGGACGCTGACCGAAGCGATTGAGGCTTACCAGCAAGCGCGCGCGGCAGGATGGTCTGTGACTTTGAGCGTCCGCAGTGGCGAAACTGAGGACAACTGGGCTGCGGATTTGGTTGTCGGGTGGGGAGCCGATCAATTCAAGAATGGATCGATTCGGCAGTCTGAGCGTCTGGCAAAATACAACCGTCTGCTGGAGATCGAGGAAACGACGCGCTTGCCGCTCGCCGGCTGGCCACGACGTTTGAGCATCAAATGATCAAGCATCGGATCACGCGCCGGAAGACTAACCACTTTTCCATCTGCTGTGGCCTGGGTCTTCACCTGTTCATTATTTGCTTTGCCGGCCTGTCGTATTCGCAAACGAATCTCCGGAGTGGAGATGGATATGTGCGCCGCGAAGGCAATGATTGGATTTTGGGGACGTCTAAAGTTGAACGAAGAGTTCGCCTTGCCGATGGACGATTTTCCCTGCTGTCGCTCCGCAATAAAACTTCGGGGACGGAGTATCAAGACGCGCACGATCTCCCTGCCGAGATCAGGTTCTTCGCAGATGGCCACGACGTAAGCGCACCCAGCTGGCATTGGCGACTGCGCGATGAACATGTTCGGCACGGATCTCAAGGCGAGTTGCAACTCGACATCGATCTTGAATCGGCAAACGTACAAGTCACAAAACATTATGTTCTTTATCCTGAGACAGCGGTAATTCGCGAATGGCTGACAATAAATAACCTTTCAAGCGATACAGTTCACCTAAGCCACATGGAATTCCTGCATTCCCAAGTGCTCACTCCCGCTTCGCAGGATATTCAATTCAACTATGTAACTGGCGGCGGCAACTACAATGGCAGTCAACTCCTCAAGACGGAGGCGATAAATTCGCGGTTCCGGCATACTCTCGATTCCAATGGAGGCGTTCAGCCTGGCAATTACAGTAGTTATCTGCCACTGGTATTTCTTTTCAATCGCACTGCCAACGAAGGTCTCGCCATCGGCTGGGACTATCTCGGCCACTGGCGTTTTGAAATTGGCGAACAAGATGGCTCAGCGGTCGGCATAAGTCTGGAGCTAGCCGGCTTTGACAAAGAATTGGCTCCCGGCGCGCAGATTGAAACCCCAAAAGTATTCATGGCGCCGTTCTCCGGTGGAATCGATGAACTAGGGAATCAGCTGCTCGACTGGCAGTACGGGTACATGTGGGAGTTCACCAATCCAGATTATTTTGCAAAGACTCGATGGGCAGTCGATTGGCCTGACCCCTGGGTTGGGGACGGAGGCACGCCCAGTGCTGACAATTGGGGGCGCAGACTGGCTCTCGATCTTCGCTATGTCGATCTTCTGCGAGAAACTGGCACCGATATTCTATGGGACGATGCCGGATGGTATGACAAGTGGGGAACGTGGAATGGGCCCGACTGGAAGCGTACCAATGATTACCTCCGCAAGCATGACATGCGATGGGTGCTGTGGTATCCGACCTTTCTGGCCACGCCGGAATCCAAGGTCGGGCAGCAGCATCCAGACTGGCTGATCCACGGACAGCAAACTCTGGAACAATCAATCCCAGCAACCGCGGACTGGCAGAATCGGTTATTGGATAACAGCGTCAACGCGTGGGGAAATTATCAGTGGCGTTACGACATTGCGCCCGCAGCCAGCGCCAACGATACCGACGCTCTCGCTGCCGATCAGAATTTCCGCAAGGTGCTTGAGCGATTCAAGAGCGATCATCCGAAGAGTGGTATCGATGCGTGTGATGGAGGAGGCCGTTGGATCAGTTACGACATCGCGCGCCTGGCGGAATCCGGCGAATACACGGACGGCGGAGTGGGGCCATATAGCACCTATTACACTTCCCTGCTGGTTCCTCCCGACAAACTGCATAACGTCGTCGACCTCGATCATACTTACTACAACGCTGCCACTGACCGGATGCATCTGGCGATGGATCCTACATGGTATCGGGACCCCGGGGACGGGCTGGATGTGGAATTGATCCGCAAAGACTGGGAACTTTTTCACTACCTCACAGCTCAGGGTGTCGTCGGACGATGGAGTCACGTATTTCGTCCGAAGGTAGATAATGACGACCCCATCTGGTATTTCCAGAGGATGAATCGAGACAGTTCGAAGGGCGTCATTCTCACCAAGCATGAGAAGCACGGTTCGACGTACTATGTGGTCAGCCGTCCATCGAAGCAAGCGCCGGCCTCCGCCGACCAATATCGTGGAGACGCGGCAGCGATGAATGTGGTCACGACAACCGCGGCCGCCAGCCTTGAAGCCGGGATTTACGAAGACCCAGTCGATGGAGCTTATCGTTATTATGGCGTGCGCGGAGAGACGTTTGGCCCGCTCAATGTGAAGTACCATTCGGCAAGCGGCGACAGCTCCTTAGTTACTAAGATTGTAAAAGTCGGAGCAAAGCGAAAAGTAGCAGACCGCTTTTTTGGGATGGCGCTCCAACTGGATCAGCCCATGGCTGTAACTGAGTTGGGTCAATTTGATCCAGGAAGCAACACTGGGACATATACATTGTCGCTGGTGCGAGCGGAGGATGGCAAAGAGCTTGCCACCGCTGAACTCGACATGAGCAAGGCACACCCGGATGCCATGGGATTCAAGTATGCTCGACTTACTCAACGCGTTCAGCTTGAGGCATCGACTAGGCCGGTGATTATCTATCCCCGCGGCCTTGTTCCTGGTGCGACGTATGACGTGAGGGCCAGCGTCTCCGGCCTGCGACTCCACCAAACTGGGGCTGAGCTGATGTCGAAGGGCATTAGTCTCGAAAGAATTGACGCCGGTGAGCTGATATTTCTGAATTTACCGCATTATCCAGGGGCCGGAACCGACCACATTGCTCCAACGGCTCCAACCGAAGTCACAAAAAGGATTGGCGCAAACCTCGGAGTCGAAGGAATCGAGCTTTCATGGTCCGCCAGCCATGATGATAATTGGCTTTCCTATTATGAAGTCCGCAAGAACAGAAAGCTGATTGGAAAAGTTGCAAAGGGAACATTTTTCTTCGATCACTCCGACTCAGCCCGCGACGATATTCACGCGATCTTTGAGGTAGCGGCGGTGGATGGCGATGGCAATCACAGTCCCGAAGTCGCGGCGGAGATTGTTGCGGGCGATCCCCATACATACGAAGCGCTCGGTGACTTTTCTCCCACCCAGTCTTTGAAACATTGGATCTACGAAGAGGCGCTTGAGGGTGGTTCTTACCGAGACTTAGTTTGGGACAAAGGCGGCTATGAAGGACGCTGGGCGGGATCGGGGTTAGGGCGCATTGGCAGAATATGGATGGAGCCTTCCGCTCAATACGATCTATCGCGGACTTTTGTTTCTCCTGCGACTGGAGTTGTAAGTATCTCTGGTGTCATACGCAAAGACCCGAGCGCTGAAAACGGAGCGCCTTGTCTTGTGCGAATCCTCCAGAACTCCCGGCAGGTATGGCCTGCGGAGGGTTGGGCAGAAGTTCCGCCGAACTACTCCACCCCTATCTCCTACGACATTACGAATCTCAATGTCGCAGCGGGAGACAAAATCAGATTTATGGTGAAACGCAATGGGGCAAATCGTGCCGATCCAATTGTGTGGGATCCTACGATTGTTATCCGTAATGCAACGCCCGCTTCAGCAACAACCTCGGTTCGTTAACGCGATGACACAACAATCTTCCGCTATTGCGTTTGAAGCTTAGGGCAACCGACGAATCAGCAGGATATCCGAGCCATAACGTTGTTGGTTGGCAAATTCCTTAATGGCGCCATCGCCGTTGGTCAACCATGCATTGGGCAAATGCTCAGGAATCCCGTTCATCAATGCCGCTCCGGTCAATGTTCTATCGCGCCCCGGGCGGTCATTGAGACTTGTTACTTGATATTTTGCGTTCACATCCAAACCGCGTAAGCGAACCGTGGTATCAGCAATGTCCGACTTATCACGGAAGACATAGACCACGGATTCGCTCGAATCTTCCTTCACGTACTGAATGGAACTCCATCCCAAAGCCTCAACTTTCGGATGGTACACATCTTCCAGCAGGAGGTGTCTGTATTGCTTAAAGAACGAAAGATTCCGTTCTAATGCCTCGACAAAGCCAGGCGGAGCAGCGGATAGAAATTGCGACGACATGCCGTTGATGTTGCCGAAGGTTACGCCGTGGGTGAAGTGTTTGCGAAAATAGTAGTCAAGCGACGAAGCGCTATACCAGCGTTCGGTGAGGTATTCTCCGCCAGCATCCCCGTGTCCAGCAGCCGCCAGCGAGCCCCACACATTCGGGCTGAGCATGGGACCCGTGATGAATTCATTCGTATATCCGCCAGGTAGCAAACTCTGTGGGCCGGGATTGGTACGGGCAAATTGCAACGACGGATCGCATTCAAACCCGGAAAGATTCGGAAAGCGTTCCAGCAAATAACGCATGATCTCCATACGACCGCGATAGGCCGCATACGCGCCGTCGGTCTTTCCGTGCCCGTGATCGGTACGGTTGCATTCGTAACTCACCGTCGACGATGGATCCCATTTGATCCAGTCCAAGTGCCATTTTTCGATGATGTCGCCCAACTGCTTTTCAATCCATGCCACTACTTTGGGATCACCCAGACATAATTGCTTCGTGATGGCGAGAGAGGGATGCGTGGTCCCAAGGGTCTTTCCGTCGATCATCGCCAGCCAGTCGGCCGGAATCTCGCCCGTCTCCACTCGTGCTGCATCGACGTTCCCCGGATCAACCCACAGGCCAAATTTCAAGCCCTTGGCATGAACGGCATCGGAGAGATTCTTGAGACCGTGCGGGAACTTTTCTTTGTCTTCTTCATAACTTCCCAGACCAAGAGTCCAATCATTCATCCCCGGCACTACGGACGCGCCTTCATACCAAGTCGCGTCGTGGTAGAAGACATCGAAGCCCGCCCGCTTTGCGAGTTCAAGTTCTTTAAGAAGCAGCTCTTCGCTATTTTTTTCCGTAAGCCAAATGCAATACGTGACCAGCGGAGAATCCGGTAAAGGGGCCTGAAACACATACTGCTTCAGGTAGCGGAACGTCTCATTCCCGGCGTTGTCGGTGTCTCCTTTGGCGAGGGCGAAGAAACTTAGCGGAGTTTCAACCGTCGCGCCCGGCGCAAGTTCGAAGGTCGCGGGTGAGCCGGATTTCCTGTCCCTTATAAGGATCGTTCCAGCATGAACGACCGTACCGACGGAAGAGTATTCAACATCGGCTTTCCATCCGAGGACGCCGAGGCCAGGCTCGCCGCCGACCAACATAGACTCGCCGGCAGCCTCATTCTCGAGGACCAGCCAGTCGGTGAAATCGTGCTTTGCTGTTTTTGACGATACTGAGACCGGATGGAATCCGTGTTCGCCCTTGGCAGATGAATACGGTTTCAGGCCCTTGGGCGGATTCTTGAGAGTCAAAAACAATGGATCCACGCGAGCGTTAAGAGGCAGAGGAACTTGGCTTCGGTTCTCAATCTGCATCTCCGTCTGAATCACGGCGCCGGTTGGATAGAGCTTCAATCGCAACGAGATCATGCCGCCGGCATCGGAATGAAAATGCAGCGAAAGCTGTTTTCCACCCTTATCGAGATCGGAAATAGCATCGTCCGTATAGTGGTAAGGCTTGCCAGTTTTCTCGGGAGAAGTAAGCAGCGGTGCGCCAGCTAGGGCCCATTCAGTGCCGCCTTCCCGGCGGATTGACTTGATAGTGACGTTGCCATCTACGTGAGCTAGCTCGACACGGATGTGTCCATTGGTTAGCTCCCAGCCGGCAGATGACTTTGTGATGGACCCTTGGCCGGCTGCGAGAGTCACAGCACAGCAGGTCAGACAGGTGAGGAGTAAGAAACGTCTCATGCTATGGTCCTCGGCGCTCGTAGCATTATCAACTCTTACCAATTTACTTTGCGAAAGGCACGTCGGCACGGGACCCGCAAAAAACAAACTTGCCTCGGCTCGACGCCGAGGCAAGTCTGTCTAACCGGGAGAAATGTGAGTTAGAAGGTTAGGTGGACTCCAACCTGCATACGCCGCCTGAAATCAACAATGCCGCAAATTTGGCCAGCGTCTCCAATATCAACAAACGCCGCGCCCGCACAGGTTGGGCTCGCCAGGTTTTCACGGTTGAGAGCATTGAATACGTCCCACTTAAAGTCGAGACGCGTCCTCTCCGTGATGGCAAAGGCCTTGGTCAACGATAGATCCACTTCACCGAAGCCCGGACCCATTAGGCTGTTCCGACCGGCGTCCCCGAAGGTGTAACGCCGCCGGATCGGCATAGGCCGCGGGGTTGTACCACTCATTGCGGTTGGGATTGCGACACATGCGGATCGCCAATCTGGTTCGGTCGATCATAAATAGGGGAATTGAGCACGGTTGGTGAGTTCAAGTAATACGGAGTGAAAGGCAAGCCGCTTTCGAAATTGAAAATTCCACTGAGCGCCCAGCCTCCAACCACGGCGTCCTCGCCACGGCTCAAACCATTTGCATATGCCCTGCCGCGGCCGAATGGGAGTTCCCAGTTGGCCGCACTCACCCACGACCAGGGTCTTACGGTGCCCGAAGGTCCGTAATTGCAGGAGAAACAGAATTGATTTCCATTTCCGTCTCCTGGCCCGAAGGTTCCCACATCAAGCGACTTAGCCCAGGTAAAATTACTCAGCAGATACAGTCCCTGATGAAAACGCTTTTCCGCGTGCAGTTGCAGAGAATTGTAGTTACTCTTCATTTCCGGTTCATCGGTAAACCGCGTTGTTCCGTTGGTATTCTGCTACCGCCCAACCATAACTGGCGAAAAACGGCTCACGGGTGGTGTAGTCGCCGGGTCCTGGGGGCGCCAGGTTGACGTTATAGTTGTCCCACAGATGGCGACCGATGATTCCCGACATAAGCAATCGAAGCGCGTGATCTGATATGGGAACGCGTGCTCCAAAGTTACGTTGTAAGTGTCAGTTGTAACTATGGGGATAGGTTCCGACCCCAACGAAGTATTCACTACCGCCAGGGGCGCCCTCAAATGAAATCTTGCCATTCGCTGGAAATGCTGGAAGCGCAGGAGGAGCACCCGGCCCCTGATCGAGAGTGTAGGGCAGCGAGCGCAAAAGAATTGGGCGCAACGTCGGTCTGGCTCTGTTTGATTGGCCAGCAGCATCCCTGGGTTCCGAATCCCGCTCCGTCCGCATTCATGTAGTAGCTTCGACCGTATCCGCCGCGGAGCACGGTTTCATGCGGCAGTCGATACGACTACACCAAGACGCGGTGAAAATTCGGTTTTTGGCGTCGTGACTCCGGCATACTTGCCGGCCAGGTTTGTCAACAACAGCGTATCGGTGTTTACATCGATATTCCCGACGCTCTCCCCGTCAGGCGTAAAGATCGGACTCATGTAGTCCCAGCGCAGACCCAATGTCAGAGTCAGCTTGGGGGTAACCTGCCAGGTATCCTGACCATAAAACGCTAATTTCCAATATTTTTCCTGCGGCTGAACCAGGTTATGTCTCGGCCAAAGTTGCTCGGCATCCCGAGTAGGAAGCTGGCCAAGCCCAAGCCGCCTGAAAGAGGTACAGTTTGGCGGCGTGACAGCCGGTTGTATTCAGAGCCAGTGCTGCCTGGCTGAAAAAGTGAAAGCACCACGGCCGCTAACGTCAGTCCGGATTCCGAAGAATTTTCCTATATCGGCGCCCAACTTGAAGGCATGGTGCCCGCTGGTTTTGGTCCAGTTATCGTAGAACTCGAAGTTGGCCTCGCGCTCAAAAAACGGCAAACCGAAATCGCCCATGGCAAAGCCGGAGCTGACCGGATCGTTGACCGTTGAATCTGGGGCAATCCGGAGGTGTAAACGGTACCCAAATTTATATCGGGAATTCCGACCTTTGTCGCCGCGTCTGAACTCGCATCCGAGCTGCAACTCCGAGATGACGATGCGCGAAAAAGCAAACCGGGCATCGGTCAATAGCGATGGGGAAAAAGTGTGTTGATAATTCGACCATGAAGCTCTTGTCGTGGTCCGATGAGTTTCCTGCATTCGCGAACTCCAGCCATCCAGCGGCGGCCCGCCTGCCCGACGACGCCAAAAGCATTGGTGGTAAAGAACGACGCTTGAAAATAACGTGAATTTCCCGAACACGACAGTCTTCGGAGTAACAAAGTAATCGACGCGGGTATCGAACTGGTTCTGGTCGAAAGTCGCCGGACGAGATATCTGATAGTTCGAACTTATCGCGCCGGAAACATTCGGCTGCGGCAAGCAGCGCCAGCAAGTTTGTCGCCGCCTGGCTGATGCGATCAGGGCAGATTACGTTGAGAACGCCATCGCAATCGAATTGCGTTCTTCCAGTTCCATCAGGATTGCCCGTCGCCGGATCATAGATCGGGTTGGTAGCTGCGATGGAACTGAAATCGCCCGTCCTGGAAAGCATCGATCGGAATTGTGTTAACGCCTGAGGTATGGAGGTTGTTCCGCATTCCCTGGTAATCACCGAAGAAAAAGAGCTTGTCCTTGATAACCGGGCCGCCGATGCTGCCGCCAAACTGATTCCAGCGATTGCCGGGAATGCCGTTGGTGCTGACTGAACTGATCGGCCGCGTTGAAACCAGACGTGCGATAGTTTTCGAACAACGATCCGTGAAAAGCATTTGTGCCCGACTTGGTGGTCAGTCTGCCAAAGCCCGCCGGCTACCTTCCCGTACTCCGCATCATAGTTGCTGGTTGCGAGTTTCACTTCCTGAACGGCGTCCTGCGGAGGCACGACCAACGACAGCCCCTGGATCGCCTCTGTGTTCTCAACCCCATCCAGCAAGTGTCCGTTCGCGTTCGGCGCGGCTCCGTTAATGTTGATATTGAAGTCCTCGCCCGCGTTCTCCGGGTGAAGATCCAACTGGCCGCTGGCCATCGAAACTCCGGGAGCCAAGAGCGACAATCGGGTGATGTTGTTGCCAAAAGTGGGCAAGGCTGCTGATTTCCGCCGAGTGAATGTTCTTCACTGACTTCCGCGCTATCGGTCTGGAGAAGTGGAGCTTCGCCAGTCACTTCCACCTTTGCGGTTGCAGTTCCGACGGGCAGCTTGGCGTCGACACGGACGCCGATGCCGGCGTCGATCCGGGTGGCCTCCCTTGTGAATTGTGCAAATCCCGTCCTTCTTGATCGTGACCGTGTATGTCCCGGGGATCAGACTGGGGAACCGGTACGCTCCATCACTATTCGTGACGGTATTGTCGGGTCACCGCGTCTCCAACATTGGTTGCTTCTACCGTTGCCCCGGAGATGGCCGCGCCGGAAGCATCCGTCACGTTGCCCTCGATGCCTCCCGTGACTGCCGTCTGCGCGTGCAACACGCCAATACTCACCAGGGAAAGAACTGCGATTAGCGTCAGAAAACGGTATAGGGCGGAGTTCATCGTGGAGTCTCCTTGGACAACTGCGGTTTCGACCGGAAGTCTGCCCTTTTCAGGGCGGCGGAGCATGGAGTTTGCGACGGTTGCACTTTCGTGCGGTGTTGGACCGACGTGGGTCTGCAAGCTCTCATGGACCGTCGCGGAAGTTAACTCATGTTTCGACCAGTGTCAAGAGAAATGTTGTTAACACTAATGTCTACAAGAATTGGTATTTCTCCACGCAAGCGGCGTGAACACTGAGTTCGGCGTTCTGTTGCGGAGCTCCGGTGAACGCCTCTGAATGTGAACGATGCTGTTACCTACATTGTCGACAACATGTTAGAGTGTCACGCAGGCTTTGAGTGTTCCCGGCATAATCGAGGAAAAGCCAACTGGCGCGGACAGGCAGGCTGTGACAAACCGTACCGCCGGTAGCGCTTGCCTTTTGTTTGCGATCCAGCTTATAACTACGACCACTTCCGATGCGTACATCGAAGAGCCATTCGGCGAAACCAGAGCGCGGCGTCTCCGCCAGCAAACGGGTGGAAGCGCATTTGCGCAAAGCCATTCATGCCGGCAAACTGCGGCCGCGCCAGCGCATCATCGAAGAAGATCTCGCCCAGGAATTAGAAGTCAGCCGCGGACCGGTACGTGAAGCCCTTCTGCGCCTCGAACGCGACGGACTGGTGGTCACTACTTCGCGTCGCGGCACTTTTATCCGCGATATTTCACTGGCTGAAATCGGCGTGATCTTTCGCATGCGCGCCAAATTCGAAGGGCTGTGCGTACGCTATATGAGGGAAAATCCCTCGGTTGATCCCGCCGATCTTCTGAATAAGGCGCTGAAGAAACTGAAGACGGCAGCGGCAAAAAATAATGAAGAACAATTCTTCCATGCCGATATGGAGTTGCATCGCACCATCTGGAAAGCGGCCAACCAGCCTTTGCTTTACCGGACCCTCAATCTGTTGATGAATCCCTATATTTTCATCATCGCTCGCGCCTATTCTTCGCGTATCCCGCTGGTGAATCGCCGGGAGAACCATGAAGCATATGTCCGCATGGTTCTGAAAACTCCGCTCGACAAAATCGAAGAGGAAGTCGAACGATACTTCGGCGGCTTATATTCCCGCACCTTCGATCAAAGCGCTGTTTTCCCCGGGTTTGCTACCGACGATTGGAACGACGATTTGCAGAACAATCTCGCTCCCCCTTGAACTGATCGTCGACTCTCGTAGCAATTTAGATGTCATCAATTTTGTTGACACACGTGGAAGCCTGAGTGCTCCAATGGCTCCGCTTGAAACTCATCCGCCAGTGATCGGAAATATCTATCTTTCGGCCGCGGCGACTCGAAGAACCGCACACGCGGGCAGGAAAAGCTCATGACCTCACAAACCGTCCAGGCAATCCTGTTGGTCTTGTGCGCTGCGCTCATGAACGCCGCTTACGCGCTTCCCATGAAACTGAACAAGAAGTGGCAATGGGAGCATTCATGGTTTGCCTTTTCGATCCTCGGCGTCGCCGTGGTCCCCACCATCATCGCGCTGCTTCACCGTGCCCGGACTCTGGTCGACCTATAGCTACGGTTTCCACGGGAACCTTGGCGGCGATGGTGTTGTTCGGCGCCAGTTGGGGCGTGTCCCTGGTGTTTTTTGGACTCGCTCTTACTCGTCTGGGCCTGGCCATCACCTTCGCGGTGTGCCTGGGAACCTCGGCTGCGGTTGGCGCACTTACACCATTGATTGCTCAACATTCCGACCAGATTATGACGCGCCAAGGCGGCCTGATCATCCTTGGCGTCCTGGTGATTATCCTCGGTGTAGCGCTTTGCGGGCTGGCGGGAAAGCACAGAGAGGCTGCACTGCAACAGCAAAGCGCCAGCGCTCGCGACACGGTTTCTGGGGCGGATATCTGCTGGCTTTTATTTCCGGGATTCTCGGCTCGATGCTGAATCTCGGCCTGGCATTCGGCGGCAGCATTCAGCGTGCTGCCCAGCAACACGGCGCGAGTGTTGCCATGATGTCGAATGCTGTGTGGCTGCCGTGCCTTGTATGCCGGATTCTTGCCTGGAGTGATTTACTGTCATCATCCTGATGCGCAAGAACGGACAACGTCAGCGCTCTTCGTTTGCCGGGCACCTGGTATTACTGGCTGGCAGCGGCCAGCATGGGGCTGCTGTGGTATGGCAGCATCATTCTCTACAGTATTTCGACGGTCAAACTGGGTGACCTGGGCACTTCGATCGGCTGGCCATTGTTCCTCGCTTCTATTGTCGTCGCCAGCACGATTTTCGGCGTACTTGACGGGTGAATGGTCGCGCACCGGCACACGCCCGATCAGGACGATGGTTCTGGGAGTAAGCTTCCTCGTGCTGGCAATCGCGATTCTCAGCTATGCCGGACGGGCTAGCCTGGACGTAATTCGGCGTCTCGCGACACCGTTTATTCTACGCGCGCTGAGCGAGCTATGTTGCAGTTACGGCAGCGAATTTATGTCAACAAAACTGTTGACGATAAGCGTTTAAGTTTAGTATTGTGCGTGTGGCATTTTGGAACGTGCGGGAGTGCGGCGAGTTGTGAAATGCCCGTCTCCTCCCAAGGTCTAACCGCATCGCGCGAAGCTATCGCTTCCGCATTCATCGAGTCTGGGATTGTGGCTCCGGTACTTGGCCGGGTGGAATTATGGAACTCTTCCGACACGTTTATCAGATCGCTTCGCTGGTTGCCGACCGCAATCTGTTCCAATACCTGTTTGTCGGCGATAACACTGTCCTGCTGGATACGGGCGCGTCTTATACCCCGGGCGAGACGATTGTGCCTTTTCTCAAAACAATAGGAATTGCTCCGGCGCGACTGACCATTGCGATCAACACCCACGCTGATGCCGACCATCACGGAGGCAATGCTTCTCTTAAGAAGATCGCCGGCCAGGTGCTGCTGGCTTGCGGAGACCAGGACCGTTTGATGATCGAAGATCCCGATCGTCTTTTCGCTTCGCGCTACAACCAGTGGATTCCCGATCACGGAGTGGGACTTGGCCTTCATCCCGAAGCAAGTGCATGGGTGCGGAAAATGGTGGGCGATGCGCAGCGGATCGACCAGACTTTTGTTGGCGGCGAACACATCAGAATCGACGATGAGCGTTCCCTACAGGTTCTTCATGTGCCGGGCCACAGCGATGGACACTTGGCCTTGTACGATCCAGTCAACAAGGCAGTTTTCGTCGGCGATGCGCTGCATGGCAGGTATTGCCCCACCACAGCCGGTGAACCAGCGCTTCCGCCGGGATATTACTCAGTGCTCGCGTACCTCGGAACGTTGCAAATGCTTGCATGCGTTCGATATTGACTGGATTTATTCCGGCCACTGGCCGACGTTCCATGGTTCTCAAGTATCGGAATTCCTTAACGAGTCTCGCCGATTTGTGGACAATGCCGCCGGCCTGGTTTGGAAGACGCTCGAAAAACATCCCGAGGGGGTTACGCTACGCGCCTTCATGGATGAGTGCGGTCCGGCTGTTGGGTGCGATGGCCTCTCACCAACCAATGGTTACTGATGTATCCCGCTGCACGGTCATCTTTTGCTTTTGGAGCAGCAAGGCAGAGTGACAAGGGTCGCGGGCAAAGGGCATGTGCAGTGGAAGATTGCAAGCTAGCCGAGGGGCGGAGGTCGCGATGGAATTTCACGGAGGTATAGTTCGGGCGCGCCAGCGAATGTCGCGTTCGGACTTCTGACCGTGCAATACCGTCGCGGCCTTGCTTGTTTTTTCGCTTGGGCCTTCTTTTTTATTCGCAGCAGTCACCGCGGAACAGGGACCGCGTTCAGCATTGATTCGGACCGGAGCGTTTCCGGGAGTTCGTTTCAGTTCCGGTCTCACGGTTTGCGATGAAGAACTGCGCAATGGCCGTTGGGTAAGCCGCTATTGGGAGTCGAGCGGACAGATTAGTCGCAGATATTCAAATCGACGCCGAACGGCAGCAGATGGACACTCTGCCGATTGACGCGTTCCAGCTTGAAATCGAAGGGCAGGAGCTTTCAGGAACCTGGAAATGGATCGGAGCCAATAAATCTGAAGTTCATAATCCGGATGGATTGCTGGTCACGGTGGAACTGGAAAGCAGCGTTCGTCCCATTCGCGTAAAGATCCACACTCTCCTGAGCGGCGGTCCGGTCATGGTTCGCTGGCTCGAAGTTACCAACACCGGACAACGCCCAACCGCCATCTCCAACGTGTCGCCCTGGTCAGGACAACTTTGGCATACTCCGAATTTCGCGGAAAAGCTTCCGCCCGAATCCGAAGATGTGTACGACGTTGGTTACGCTCAATACAGCAAGTGGGGATACGAAGGCGCGTGGCGCTTCGATCCCGGTCGTCAATGAGACCAAGATTATCTCTGGAGATCGGGGCAAATCGGGATGGGGACATCCCACATTCTTCGCTCGCAACAACGCAACTGGAGAGTGGTTTGTCGCCTCACTGGGATGGAGCGCGAACTGGAAAATCCGAGTTACGAGCAAAGTAGAGAAATCTCCGGTTGATCGCAGCGACTCGATCGACCGGCCGGTAAACGATGCCCGATTGTTTTTCGATATGGGCCCGAGTTCGGTCGACCCCGTACTGCGGGTAATGGATCCCGGCGAGACGGTCAAGACGCCGGAAACTCACATCCTCTGCATGAAGTCGGATCTGGACCACGTAACCCAGGCACTTCTGAATCACGTGCGCCGCGATATTCTTCCCCGCCCGCCTTCGGAACATGTCTTCGATGTGGAAGCCAACCATCGCGGCTATATTGTCGATCATGAGACGGAGGCGGGAATCGATCGCGAAATCGATATGGCCGCCGACATTGGCGCCGAGACATTTCTCATTGACGCGGGCTGGTATGGGCCAGAGCCGAACCATCTGGTATCAGAATGTCGGCGACTGGTATGCGGGCGCATGGTTGCCGAACGATATTCAGCCCATCCGGGAGTATGCGCGCAAAAAAGGGATGCGCTTCGGGTTATGGGTGGAAATTGAGGGTGCCGGGGCCGCTTCGAAGCTGCGCAAAGAACATCCCGATTGGATTCTGACTCGCAACGGTCAACCTTTCGCCAATGGCCGCCATCTCGACGTGGGAAATCCAGTGGTCGCCAAATGGATGGAATCGGAGATCGCCCGAATCATCCGCAAATACGATCTTGATGTCTTCCGTATCGACTACAACATGTCAGTGGAAGAAGACGGAAATCAAGTGCGCGACGGTTTTGTTGAAAATTCAGGATGGCGTCACGTGGAAAATCTTTACGCCATGTTTGACCGCCTGCGCCAGCAATTTCCGGGAGTCATTTTTCAGAATTGTGCAGGCGGCGGCGGACGGCTCGATTGGGGCATCCTGCGCCGCTTTGACAACACCGAACTCTCCGACTGGATGCGAGAACCTCGGGGCGTGAAGATTCTGAACGGTATGACATGGGTTCTGCCGCCGGAAATCCTGTTGCGCACCTTTGGCACTGAAGTTCCCGATCTGGCTGGCGACGGCGACATTGACTCGCAATTGCGGCAAGTGCAGATGTCGCTGCCGATCTTTCGCGGGATTGCGCCGTCGCTGGCTGAGTTGAATCCCATTCTGCGGGACAAGCTCCGCGTCGGAGTTGATCTTTACAAACGTGAATTGCGGCCGATTCTGCGGGACAGCGTGGTCTACCATCACACGCCGCTGACCCCATACTTCAGCGCATCGCCGTGGCTCGTTCTGGAATATGCCAGCCCTGACAAGAAGCGAGATGTCGCGACGCTATTCCGTACTTCGAATTTCGAAGATCCCGTATACCGTTTCGTGCCTCGGGGTCTCGATCATTTCCAGCAGCTTACAAAGTCACATTCGAAAACCGGGGTGAGACGGTGGAGCTATCTGGCATTCAACTGATGACGGAAGGAATTCCTGTGAGGCTGGAAACGGCTGGGACATCGGAAATGTTGTTGTTTGAAAGCGCTGCCTGCTGAAGCCAGCAAGATGACGGTAGAAAACGAGAGATTGAGAAGATGGATACTGAATGAAGATATGAAAACTTTTCGAAACTTGTTTGATCTTAGCGGGCGCGTAGCGCTGATCACCGGAGCGGGCGTCGGCTTTGGTGAAGCGATCTCACTTGGCTTCGCGGAATTTGGCTGCGACATCGCGGCATGCGATCTCGACATTGAGAACCCGCAACGCACTGCCGACAGGTGCGGAAAATCGGAAGGCGCGCCATCGCCTTAAAGGCAAATGTCGCCGTCCCCGGCGGATATTACCGCCATGGTGGACGCCACAGTCCAGCGAACTTGGCGGTATCGACATCCTGGTGAATTGTGCGGGTATTCCGCAACACGATCCCGCGGAATCGACTCCGCTGGAAACCTGGGATCGCGTACTGGACATCAACCTGCGCGGCACGTTTTTGTGTTGCCAGGCGGCCGCGCGCATCATGCTGAAGAAAGGTAGCGGCGTGATCATCAATTTCTCTTCGATCGCCGGCGTGGTGGGCGTGGGCCGTGGCGCCAATGCTTATTGCGCGAGCAAAGGCGGGGTGAACGCCATGACCAAGCAACTGGCGCTTGGAATGGGCCGACCGCGGAATTCGCGTCAATGCCATTGCTCCTTGCCAGTTCATGACACCCGGCCTCAAGGAGGTTATGGCCGAAGCCGCAGTTCGACCCGGCGAAGCTGATGCAAACCTGGGTTTCCAATATTCCTCTCGGCCGCGTAGGCGAACCAGATGAAATCGTTGGGCCCGCTTTATTTCTGGCCTCGCGACGCTTCCTCCATGGTGACCGGCGTGGTTCTTCCCGTGGATGGAGGTTACCTGGCTCGATGACTTTGAAAGGAAAAAGCGATAGGAACTACGCATGACGTCCGGTTTGCCAACATCTCTTCCGTCCGCGGATTGCAGCTCAAGCGGCTCGTCCAGATCGGAATTGTTGTTGCCGATCTGGATCGAACGACGCAGGTACTGACTTCTCTGTTTGGTATCGGCCCTTTTCGCTTCGTGGAATGGCCGGATCGGCCCGAATCCAAGTACTACTATCGCGGCGTAGAAGAGAAGATTCGAATCAAGCAAGCGTTCGTTCAACTCGGGCGACATCGAAGTCGAACTGATTCAGCCTCTCGAAGGCCATAGCGGCTACAAAGATTTTCTCGATCAAACCGGCGGTGGCATTCACCACGTGCTGTTTGAGGTCAGCGATATCGATCCTGTGATTCAGGAACTGGCGAAGTCTGGAGTAACCGTGTTGCAGTCTGGCACCGGGATTCGCCCCGGCACCCGTTGGGCACTCCTGGACACCCAGAAGTTCCTTGGCTTTTTTGTGGAATTGCGGCACCGTCCCGGCGAATCGGACGGTACTTCTATTTCCTGATTGCGACTAACCGTAGCTGCGAAAGTTGTGCAGTTTAAGAAAATCATGCATAAGACAAGTTCAACTCGTCTGAAGACCGCGATTGTCGGATGCGGCAAGGTTGCCGGCACTCACGCTCTCGCGTATCAGTCGCTGCCCAATTCGGAATTGGTGGCGGCATGCGATGTTGCTCCTGAACGCGCGCGAAGGCTTCGCGAAGAAACTTCACGTTCAACCCCTACACCGATCTCGCGGAAATGTTGAAGCGCGAAAAAGTGGATGTGCTGTCGATCTGTACTCAACACACCCAACATCCGGCTGCGGTCGAAATTGCCGCTGCCGCTGGCGTGCACGCGATCTCCGAGAAACCGCTGGCCATTGATCTCAGTTCCTGTGACCGCGCCATTGCAGCCGCTCGCGCCGCCGGAGTCAAACTGGGCGTCATCAGCCAGCGCCGTTGGTACGAACCCGTCCAACGAATGAAGGACGCGATTGATGCCGGCAAGCTCGGCAAGCCAGTGCTCGCCATGGTGACGATGCTGGGATGGCGCGAGCCCGCCTACTACCTTTCCGATCCCTGGCGCGGAACGTGGAAGGGTGAAGGCGGCGGAGTCGTGGTAAGTCAGGCTCCTCATTATCTCGACCTGCTCAGCTGGTTCATGGGCCCGGCCGTCGAATTACATGGCTATTGGGATAACTATAACCATCCCGGCATAGAGGTCGACGATACCGTGGTTGCTTCTGTCCGCTTTCAGAATGGCGGGATGGCGTCCATCGTTCTGAGCAATTCGCAGACGCCTGGACTGTACGGAAAGATTCACATTCATGGTTCCTCCGGCGCGTCAGTGGGGGCCGAGATCGACAGCGGCTCGCCGTTCATTTCCGGCGTCACGGAGAAAATGGATCCTCCGTTCAACGATATCTGGACGGTGCCCGGAGAAGAAGCAGAATCTCGAGAAATGGAATTCAGAGGACCGGTCGCGCCCTGGAACGTAATGACTCATTACCACCAGATGCAGTTGGCGGATTTTCTCGACGCAGTATCTGGAAGACCGCGAACCCATGGTGGATGGTGAAGCAGGGCGCCGGGTAGTTGAACTATTTACAGCTGTCTATCGTTCGCAGCGCGAACATGCATCCCAGCGATTGCCGCTGTCCGCAATGAATCATTAAGCATGAACTTCAGTACGAACTTCGGGAGGCTTCAACTATGTCGGAACGAGTTCTGACTCGAGCAAATCTCGCAGGAACTGCTCTTGAATTACTACAAGAAGATGCTCGAGCTGCGACTCGTTTGAGCTCAAGGTGCAGGAACTGTATCGCAACGGCAGGCTTCCCGGGATTTGTGCACTTGTATGTGGGAGAAGAGGCGGTCGCGGTCGGAGTGTGTTCCAATCTCGTGAACTGCCGACTTGGTATTCAGCACGCATCGCGGCCATGGTCACGCCCTAGCGAAAGGCGTCCCAGCCAGCGTCGTGCTCGCCGAACTTTGGGGTAAGACCACGGGAAGTTCCGGCGGCCGCGGCGGCAGCATGCACATGTACGCTCCCGAGTACGGATTCATGGGCACGAACGGAATCGTCGGCGCTCCCATTCCACTGGCGACCGGCGCCGCGCTGAGTGCCAAGCTGGGCAAGAACGGCCAGGTCGTTGTCTGCTTTTTTGGCGACGGTGCGGTCAACAGCGGTTCGTTTCACGAGGCCGTCAACATGGGTGCCGTTTGGAATTTGCCGGTAGTGTACGTGTGCGAAAACAATCTTATACGCCACCGAAATGGCCTTCTTGCGTGCCACCAAAATACACATCGTCGCCAGTCGCGCGGCCGCCTACGGAATGTTAGGCGTCGCAGTTGACGGCCAGGATGTCATGGCGGTTCATGAGGCTGCCCACAAGCGCGATCCGACCGTGCTCGCGAGGATGGCGGTCCTACCCTGATCGAATGCAAGACCTATCGCTACGTCGGCCACCACGAAGGCGATCCCGGTACGGATTATCGAACCCGCGAAGAAGTTCAGCATTGGAAGCAGCAGGATCCCGTGAAGCTGGCTCGCAAGCGGCTGCTCGATTCGGGAGCAGCCGAGAGTAACGTTGCAGGCGGTTGATCAGGAAGTGGAGCAGCTTATCGATCAAGCGGTCGAATTCGCGGAGAAGAGTCCTGAACCATTGGCGAACTCCGTAAACGATCATGTGTTTTAAGCATTTATCTGAGCGTTTGTATTGAGAATTTGAGAGAGGGATAAAAGGCATGTCAGAGCAAGGCCGGGTGATCACTTATGCGGACGCGGGAGTCGAGGCTCTGCGCGAAGAAATGCGCCGGGACGACACGCATTGTCTATATCGGGCAAGGCATCGGCCCGCGCGGCGGAAATTTCCGCCAGACCCGCGGACTATGGAAAGAATTTGGCGATGAGCGTCTGCGCGACACCGGCATCTGCGAACTGGGAGCCACCGGCGTAGCGATTGGCGCGGCCATGGCCGGCACGCGCACGGTGGTTGATGAAGTCTTTCTTGATTTCGCTCTCGAAGCCATCACCCAAATCGTCCAGCAGGCCGCCAACATTTCCTACATGTCGGATGGAAAGATCAAAGCTCCAGTGGTCATTCGCGGGAGCCATGGGCGTCGGTGCGCAGTGCCGGAGCGCACCATTCGCACACTTTCTATAACTGGTTCGCCAACACGCCAGGATTGAAAGTTGCGCTGCCATCCACTCCTTACGATCTGAAGGGCCTCTTCAAAACCGCGCTCCGAGAGCCTGGGCCAGTCGTCTTGATTGAGCATAAGTCTCTCTATAACACCAAAGGTGTTGTTCCTGAAGAAGAGTATCTAATCCCATTCGGAGACGCTCGGATCGTGCGTGAGGGCAAAGATCTCACGATTGTGGCGATGTCGCGCATGGTGGATCTGGCGACAAAAGCGGCGGCGGTGCTCGCGAAGGAAGGCATTTCCGCAGAAGTCATCGACCCGCGGACGATCGTTCCCCTTGATCGAAAAAAGATCACCAACTCCATCAAGAAGACAGGAAGGCTCGTGGTGATTGATGAGTCGCCATCCTACTGCAGTTTTGCGGGCGGAGCTTCTTGGCCATCGCAGTGGAGGATTGCTTCGACGAGCTTGACAGTCACTCCCAAAGCGAATTTGTTCGTTGGCGGTCCCAAATCCGTTCAGCCCGGTTCTGGAAAATCAAATGATTCCTTCGGTCGAGCGCATCGTCAGCGAAGTACACGACATGATGAAACAGTCAAGGAGAAAGTCTTAAAGATGGCGTACAAGATTGTCATGCCGCAGCTTGGCCTCACTATGGAGGAAGGTTCTGTTACGAGTTGGCTTAAGACAGCCGGGCGAGTACGTTGAGAAAGGCGATCCTCTGTTTATCGTCGAAACCGACAAGATCGAAATGGAAGTCGAGTCGATGGGAAAGGGCTATCTGGGACCATCCAAGTGGAATCCGGACTCAAAGTACCGGTGGGAACTCTGCTCGCAACGCTGACCGATGAACCCGAAACAGCCGCCTAGCGCCCTCTAAGTGTTAAGAGGCCTTGCGCAACAATTCCTAAAGAGACGACCGCTTCACGACCGCGTCCTTGCGAGCGAGCACATTCCGGGCTTAGGTCGACGCCCAACCCCGGACCCGGCGGCAGTGGCAACTCGCCGCTTGGCTACGGGAACCAGCTTCTGCGTGACCAGTCCCTCATACTCTTCGTTGTAGTGGCGCCGGACAGTCTCCATAATAAAGAGGTTCGTAACGTTGGCCGAAAGTGCGCCGTCGCAAAATGCAGGATCGGACCGCCGCAGTTATGCGGTGCGATGGGAAGATAGTAAGTCTCGGCCATGGTGGCGATCTTCTTGCCCTCGGAGATCCCTCCACACCAGGCGATGTCTGGCATGATAATGCGAGCCGCTCGATTTTCCAGAAGTTCGCGAAATCCCCAGCGCGTCATCAGCCGTCTCGCTTAGACAAAGCGGAATATCGGTGGAACGCGCCAGTTCCGCATAAGCGGCCAGGTTGTCCTGCGGCAACATCTCTTCCAGCCACATCGGCTTGTACGGCTCTAAAGCGGCAGCGATTTTGATCGCGGACGGCAGATTCCAGAAGCCGTGGAACTCGATGGCAACATCGATCGAGTCGCCAAATTCCTCGCGAATCAGCCGCAATGGTTCGATGGCACGCCGCAGTTGCTCCGCCGAAATGTGATTCCCGCCAGGTCTCCCTGGCAATCGGATCAAACGGCCAGATCTTCATGGCCGCGAATTTGCTGGCGAGAAGCTCCCGGGCAAGCTGGCAGGGTTCCGTGGTGAAATCCACTCGGTCATAACAGGTGTTGTAGATGCGCATGGATGGCCGCGACGCGCCGCCCAGTAGCTTGTAGATCGGCTGGCCCGTAGCCTTGCCGAATAAATCCCATAGCGCGATGTCGACCGCGCTGATGGCCCGCATCTCCGCGCCAGCCCATCCGCTGTAAGAGACCGCGAGAAACATATCGGCCCAAAGCCGATCAATAGCACTCGGATCTTTTCCCAGCAGACACGGCGGCCAGCCGAGAATGGACGACAGCGGCTTCCAGCCTCGGCGTTTGGATAGGTCTCTCCCAAGCCGATGATCCCCTCATCGGTGTGGATGCGGACCCAAAGGTATGTGATAGCGCCGACGTGAACGGTAACCCCGCGAGGGATATAGATGGTTTCAACAGCGGTGATTTTCATGGTAGGAACGTTGCGGCAGCGCGACCCGAATTATCTCGCTGAGCCGCTCGCCATAGTCAACATTATTGTTGACAATATTCAGAGCTGGGACGTAGATTGTGCGCTGCCATACTTGGGCCGCTGACGCGTGCCTCCGGGGTGTTATCGTAATGCAGGCCGGGAGATGGTTTTGCCGTCCACGCGAACGCTTTCGACCGTTATATCGAAATCCAACAGTTCGGTTGATCTCTCATATGTCTCAAGAACTCAGGCTGCAAGGGAAAAAAGCGCTGGTTACCGGCTCCGATACAGGTATCGGACACGAGATTGGTCTTGAATTTGCGCGACAGGGCGCCGATGTCGTCTTCCATTACGTGCAGAAGCGATTCGGGCGTAAAAGCCGCCGTCGAGGAAGTGAAGTCGCTGGGACGGAAATCCGCGGCGTTTCAAGCGGACTTCGACGTACTCGACCAGGTCACACGCCTTGCCGATCAAGCCAGCGAATTTCTCGGCGGCGTAAATTGTCTAGTCAACAATGCCGGCGTCACCATGAACCGCCCGTTTCTCAAAGTCACGCCCGAACAATTCGACAAGATGTTTCACATCAACTTTCGCGGGCAATACTTCCTCACCCAGAGAGTCGTGGAAGACATGTTGCAGCGCGGAGGCGGCGTCATTTGCAACATGTCCTCAGTTCACGGATTGCAAGGCGTGCCGGAACACTCCGTCTATGCTGCGACCAAGGGCGCGATCATTGCCTACACGCGATCTCTAGCCGTAGAGCTGGCCTATAAAGGCATTCGGGTAAATGCGATCGCGCCGGGATGGATTACGGTGGAAAACTATTTCAACTGCATTCCAGGCTTTACCAAAGAAATCGCGGCGGAAACTGGATACAAAGCAATTCCGGTCGCCCGTTGCGGCGAACCTTCGGACATTGCCACGGCTCGCCGCTTTCCTGTGTTCCGATGACGCGTCCTTCATCGTCGGACAAACCATCGTTGCCGATGGTGGCACCACCGCGCTGATGTCTCTGGTTTCCGATTTCAGAAAAGAATCGACCAACACTTTTGGCAAAGGTTATATCCCAGGCATATAGGTGGCGAAAAAATGCTTCAAGATCTCATCGCGACGCTGAAAGCTGTCGGCAAATCCACCGAACTTCATCAAACCGATGACGGAACGCGGGTGCTGATTTTGCCCTACGGAGGCAGAATCCTCGGCGTTTTCGCTCCTGGCAGCGACAAGAATTTCCTGTGGACGAACTCCGCGCTGAACAGCGTAGAGACAGCCCGGGCCTATTATGCGAGCGATGATTGGCAGAATTCCGGAGGCGACCGGACATGGCTTGCGCCGGAGGTCGACTTTTTTTTCCCAAAGTTTCCCAACATCGATATTTCCGGATATTGGCAACCGCGCAGCCTCGATCCCGGCAATTATGAACTCACCAAGACCACTCACGGAGTAAAACTCACCAACCGTCTGAAGGTCGAGGCATTTCGATCCAAGAAGCGAGTGGAGCTGGAGATCACCAAATCGGTGGCGGCAGCGCCGAATCCCCTGCGCTACGACACGGCGATTCAAGACCGGCGCAGTTGAATATGCCGGGCACACTCTGCGTGACGTCCTTGAAGATCGTCGATCCAAATCCGAGTGACGCTCCCTCTGAGTCGGTCTGTGGAGCCTCACCCAGATGCCGCATCAGGGAGAACTGTTTATCCCCACCTATTCAAAAACCGACCCAAGAATTTACTTTGGGTTGGTCGACACTCCTCCCGACGAACTCGCAGTAAGCGACCGCCTCGTGCGCTTCAAGATGCGCGCGGCCGGCGAACACAAGATTGGAGTGCGCGCCGCCGTCACCACCGGCCGCATCGGCTATATCTATCCAGACAGGCAACAAGCATGCGCTGATTATCCGAAATTTCTTCGTCAATCCGTCGGGCGAATATGCGGATGTGCCGTGGACCGAGCCTGAAGATCGCGGATATTCCACCCAGGCCTGCAGCGTAAACAGTCGCTGGGGAGATGTTCAGCGAAATGGAATATCACGTTCCAGCCATCGGCGGAGAACACCGGACTGCACCACATCGAAGATCGCTCGCAACTCTGGGCCTTTCGGGGATCGCAAGAGGACATTCGGAAAATTGCCCGAGCTTTGTTGTCCACTGAGATCCAGTAATGTTTGGCGCTCGGCAGTGACTGGACTACGGGCTGAAAACGAGCCTTGCGACGGTACGGGTGTCGAACGCAACTTATCTGGGCGGCGATTTTTCAGGTGGTGCTTCCGGGGGCGTTGTCGTCCCAGGATCCAACGCTTTCACTATCATTCTCTGCCTTTCAGCTTCCTGGCGTTCGAGCTGAGTCGCTTTCACAAGCTCCAAGTCTGATTCCGGCTTGCGGCCCATCCGGGCATAGGTAAGGCCGAGGTAATAATGTGCCACGTGGAGCGAGTCGTCGTTGGCGACTGCCTGCAGCAGCAATTCAACAGCTTCGGCATAGTGCTTTTGTTCAAACTCGGTTCTTCCCAGCGCAGCCAAGGCCCCTGCATGCTTCGGATCGCGCGCCAGCACCTTGCGCATGTTTGTGGCGGCCGAGCCCACATCGTTGGAATCGAAGTCCAACAGCCCGAGCCAAAAATAGGAGTCGGTTTGCGCGGGTGTAAGCGCTATCGATCGCTCGAGCTGACTTCTTGCTTCTGTGGGCCGCTCAAGAACTGCAAGAGTCATGCCCAAGGCGCAATGCCCGGAAGCATCCTGTGGACGTATGACAACATAGCGGGAAAATTGCTGGCGCGCATTTTCGAATTTCGATAACCCCGTATACCCTCGTCCCAAGCCATACACAGCCGTCGGATCATTCTTCCGCAGCTGCAGCGTTTGCAGGAAGGCATCAACCGCGTCCTGCCATCGAGACATTTGCAGCGCCGCCGTTCCAAACTCGATTTGAACTTCCGGATTTTTCGGCGCAAGCTTCCGTACCTCGGTCAGTAGCGCGAAGGCAGTTGCGGACTCACCGGCTTTAGTCGCAGCCTGAGCTTGGTCACGCCAGATTTTTATCAAAGCATCCGAAGCGTCGGTTCGCGCCGGATCAAGACGGACAGCTTCTCGCAATTGAGGAATAGCTTCCTCTGTTCGGCCTGTCTGCAAATAGAGAAGCCCCAGATGCGCGCGGCCGCTCGCAAACTCCGGTTTTCTCTGAACCACTCGGCTGAAGAGATCTTCAGCATCTGTTTCACGGTGTTGCAGAATTCGGATGACTCCCAGCAAGTCCAGGGCACGATATTCGTCGGGCGAAGCGCGCAGCACCGACTGCAATTCCTTTTCCGCTGGCTCCAAACTCCCGGCACTGAGCAACTGAGCGGCATGACGCAGCCGAGTCGTGTTTGCGTCCTGCGCGAAGAGTTGTGCAGGGGCAATCGACATTGCCATGAAAAGCAACGCACAGATCCACCTAAATCGCTCTTGGGGGTGCAGCATGATGTCGCGGAGCATGATGAAAATCATCCCAACTCTTAATTGTCTTTCTCTTCCTGCCTCTCGTTTCCTCGTTTTAATGATCGCTTGCCGACTCTGTGATGGTCACCATCTGATCGGCTTTTTGCTGGCGGACGATCTGGCGAATTCCGCTTGGCCAGTGGATTTCAATTTCGCTGACAGAGTCTGCCGCTCCCAAGCCAAAATGGACGCGCTTGTCGCTCGCCGATTGATAGCTCCCGCTGGTTGACACCGTCGCAAACTGGTCGCCGGCTGGCGTGGAAATCTTGACTCGAGCGCCAATCGCGTCCCGGTTGCTCTTCACCCCGACCAGTTTGAGCGTGATCCAGTGGTTAGAAGTCTGCGTCTGATTCAGCAATACCCACGCTGGACCGTTATTGGAGGTGACGACCACGTCGAGCCTGCCATCATTATTGATGTCTCCGATCGCTAGTCCGCGCGCCGCCCATTTCTGCTGGAAAACTTCTCCGGAGAGCGCTGAAACATCCACGAACTTCTTGCCTTGTTCATTTCGCAAAAGCAGAGGTGACTCGCGATAGCGCAGATTCGGTTCTGTGACTTGGATTGTGTCCATCACGTGCGACTGCACAATCAGCAGGTCCTTCCACCCGTCGTTGTCATAGTCGAAGAAACGCGCGCCCCATCCCGAGTGCAGCCGCGAGATTGCTCCCAATCCGGTCGAAGAGCTCGAGTATTCGAACGTGCCATCTTTGGCGTTCGCATAAAGCGCATACCTCTGATGGGCCAGATCGGTGATGACAATGTCAGGCCATCCGTCATTGTTGTAGTCTTCAAAATCGACGCCCATCCCCGCAAAGCTGTTGCCATTGTCATCGAGCCCCGCGCCAGAGGGCAGGCCGACTTCTTCAAATGTTCCGTTGCCGCGGTTGTGAAAGAGATATTGTGGAATCGAGTCATTCGCGAGCAAGATGTCCATCCAGCCGTCATGATCGTAGTCCGCGATCGCGATGCCGAGACCCTTTCCTGGCTTGTCAATACCCGCCTGGTGTGAAACTTCTGAGAACTTCCCATTGCCGTCATTGTGATACAGCAACACCGACTCCGGCTTGAACAGATCGGGATGACAATAAGAACGAAGACCTTGTTCGCGGTTGCCACAATAAATGTCATCAAAGTCCCATTGCATATAGCGCGCGACGACCAGATCCAGCCGGCCGTCGTTGTCATAGTCAACCCACGCCGCGCTGGTCATCCATCCTGAACCAGCCACGCCTGCCGCCGCTGTCACGTCAGTGAATGTGCCATCACCGTTATTGTGATAAAGCGTGCTGCGACCGTAACCCGCGACGAACAGGTCTTCGAATCCATCGTTGTCATAGTCGCCGACTGCGACACCCGTCGAATATCCAATCCCAGCAAGACCGGCTTTACCCGTCACGTCCTCGAAGGTGCCATCCGGCTTCTGGTGATAAAGGCGGTTCCAATATTTCGGGTCATCCTTTTTGGGGATAGTGCCTTTCGCCGTCGGATCTTCGAGCCGCGCCCCGTTGGCGAAGAAGATATCAAGCCGGCCATCGTTGCCGTAGTCAAACAGAGCAACGCCAGAGCCCATCGTCTCGAGCAAATATTTTTTACTGGTTGGGGATGCTTGATGGCGGAAATGAATGCCAAGCTTTTCCGTGACGTCGACGAAATGACCGGGAGCAGTTGCTGTCGGACGATCTGAAGCAGAGATTTTCTTGGCGGCGGACGCAATGGCGACTCCGCCAAGAGCGGCGATAACCGAAAGAGCCAGAGTAATTGTCTTGAGTGATCTGCCCATGCCAGAAGAATCCAATGTCCTCAGTTATCGCGTCAGCCTAACACGGCAGGCTCCGTGCAGCTTCATTTCCAGAGGACTTCCCAGCGCAAAGCCGTTGGATCTACTTCGATTCTGTTGGCAGCCCTCTTGTAAGTTGCGCCAGATATTTTGTCGAAATGTAAATCGGCGACAGTTTCCGGGAGCACGATGCTTCCAGGATCAGGCCCAATGCGTCGTTCGAACTGCAAGCGCCATTCTCGCGCCCCTGCCGGTTCAAATACGAGGCTGATTCTTCCAAAGCGCGTTGGAGAATCGTGTAAGGTGTAGGCACCTGAGCCAGGATTATTGACTTCTGCCGAGGTAATTCCTTCCAGCAACCGGAGCGTCTGCCCGTCTTCAAGCGCCAGCATGTGTCGCAAATAACGGACGCATTCTGCGCTTGCCCAGTTGTGCGGCATGTCTCCCCAATCCTGACCCACCAGCGCCTGTTGCAACGGCTGTTCTTCACGCCAGCAATAAAGCGGCGATGCATGGTTCAAGAAACCGGTGAAAGTGCGATGCGCCCAATCGCCAAGCCCCGCCCATAGATAAACATGCGCTGCGAATGACGCGTTGTAAGTCCACAAACTGTCATGCCACAGCCAGCCGGTTTCAGCCGGCACATCTTCCTGCGTGCAGGATTGCAGCAGCGCGATATGTCCGCGAACAATGGGATCTTCCTTATCAAAAACTAATCCCGGATAGATCGCATGAGAAAGCGCCCATTGCGCCGTCTGCGGACGAGGCCGATTCCAGGCGTCAGCATCATTCACCAGGGGATCGTCGTGGGCGATCATCGGTAGATAATCGAAACCCGCCGCATGCCGGACGATCTCTCTTCGGGCTGTCTCTTGCAGCGCGGCGTAGAGTTCTTTGTAAAGTTCGCCCGCTTTATCAAGCGCCGGAATAACCTGCTGCTTCGCCGCTTCCGCTACCGCCCGCAAGCCAGCCAAGGTCCACACCGTATTCGTAAATTCGGAGCGGACGCCATCAATCCCGCCATCGGCAAAACCCGGCGCCAGCAATCCATAGCGCCCGTTGGTGCTCTTCCCACTCCGGGCCTCGTCACGCAATCCGACTAGGAAATCAATGGCCCGACTCACATTTGATTGCAACTCGCGGAACAGCGACCAGTCCTGTTTCAGTTCGCATTGACGCACCAGCGTGAACATGGCGATGGCGGTATCTTTCCAATGCTCACCGCCACCGGCCGCAATTACTTGCCCCGAATCCGCTTGTTTCGACCACTCGGATCGCAAGCCCTGGTCCGCTTCTTTGTCGTAACCAAGATAACGCGCCGCTTCCAGCAGAAAATTGCCGTCCACGATCCAGAGTCCGCGATAAACCGTGGGACCAACCTCAAAGACCAGTCGCTCGTTCTTCACTTCGCGTGCCTGCTGAATATTCCGAGCACAAGCCGTCAGGAACTCCCCATGTTTCTCTGGATAGCTCCATTCGGTCGATCCGAATGCCCTCCACTTACTCCAGAATTCCCGGGTCCCGGCGAGAAGCATTTCCGGCTCTTGCAAATGCTCTCGCAACTTCGCTGCGGATTGTTGCTCCTGTGGCAGCCGTACGAAATATCGCGCTTCCTTCACGGCCGAGGCCTCGCCGTGCGGCAGGTAAAGGGTGAATCCGCCTTCTTCCCACCAGACGCACCTCCCCAGGCCTTCACCAATCTTGGCGCCAACCAGAAGCGGCGCTTTGCTTTCCCGGGAGATGACCGTTGCAATGGGAGCGTTGTAATCCTCCAGTTCCAACTTCTCGCACGTGCGTATATGTATTTTCGGAGCAACCGCTAGCGCCGACTGCGAGACCCCATCTTTCGCCTTAATCGACATCAGCACGTTATCCACTCGCCCTTCATCGCCATGCCGCGTCGCAAAAGCGATGAGTTCAAGCGTGGCGGCCGGACGATCAATCAACGTATGGACAATCGGTACACCGGGACCTTCGATCCACTGTCGCGTGATCTTGTCATCTTGAAATCCCGCGAGCGAAAACTCGATAACCGTAGAAAAGTCTTCCATCCCCACCAGCAACGATTTGGCAAACCCATAACGCAAATCGCCAGCCTGCCCGACGATCGATTTATGCGGATCATCAGGAAAGCAGATGGTGCATTGCGAATGATGAGGCGCGTAACGGAAATCAACCGTGGCCTGCTCACCAATTCCGGATGCGCGTTCGGCCCCGTCCGTAATTTTGAGGGCGGCGCTTTCAGCGCCTACAGGAGTTATTGAACCGCCCGGAGTGATCGGGGCGGCCGCCGCAGTTCCTGAGACAATCAACCCCGCTACAAATTCGCGCCGATTTACTGGAGACATGATGTTCCTTGCGAAACCTCGCACTTCGCTCAACCAGACTCCTAAGCCAAGTCTGAACTTCGGATAGCGAGTTGGTCTTATCGTAAATTAAAATGTTCTATTTGCGGTCAAAACGCCATCAAAATATTTCATTAATCTAATTTATGAATGTTCTGTGGATCAATAAATGACCTAACCAGAGGACGTAATCTACCCGTCTCCGCGTTATCATGTCGGCAATCGCTTTCGTTTGTGCCGCAACCGAACGCCAGCGAGACAGCGTGAGTTTCGTTCGGATACTATTGCACGAGGAAGAACCGTGGCCCATCCCAAACCACCATCGTCCGCATTGGCTGCCCCTACCAACCCAATGCAAGTAGAAGTTTCGCAAGGAAAACAGCAGGTTCGTTTTACCGCGATACTGACCACCCTGCAGCAGACCGGCAAGGTCGTTGTCGAAGAGCTGAGCGAACAACTCGGCGTCTCGGTGGTGACTGTGCGGCGCGATCTCGATGTTCTCGAGCAAAAAGGATTGCTCCGCCGCACGCACGGTGGCGCAGTCTCCATGGAGCCATTGTTCTACGAGCCTTTCCGCAAGGATCGTTCTTTTGTGGCACAGGTCGAGCGCGCCGCCGACGAAAAACGCCGGATCGGTCGAGCCGCTGCGGCTCTTATAACTCCCAGCGAGACGATTGCTCTTACTCCAGGCACGACCACCACGGAAGTCATTCGCGGTTTGCCCATGAACTACAGCATCACCGTTGTCACCAACACGGTGAATGTTGCCATGGAACTCTCCAAACGCCGCGATGTTTATGTCTTCGTCACTGGCGGACATCTGCACGGCGAATGGTTTTCGCTGGTCGGGTCGGCCGCGATCCGCGCTCTGGAAAACATGCTGATTAATACCATGTTCATCGGAGCCGACGGCATCGACGCCACCTGGGGAGCCAGTTGCTTCAGCGCCGATGAAGCGGAGCTGAATTCAACCATGATGAAGTCCGCGCGGCGTCGCATCGCCGTTGTCGACAGCGGAAAATTTGGAGTGGTGGCGAATTGGAGAATTTGCCAAGCGACAGAACTCAACATACTCATCACCGACACCGGAGCCACCGATGAGATGATCGCGCCCTTCCAAAAACTGGGCATTGATGTAATCAGAGTCTGACGGGACTCGTGTGGTGACGGGGCTCTGCCCCGTCAAGGCAAGCAAAGTCTATTTCTGCTTCTCAGCCCCATCCTTCGTAATCGTGTATAACCCGCCTTGATATCGCACTCCCTCTAACCGGGCATCAGGATCGAACTCCGCCAAATGGGAATGAACGTGGATTCCGTCCGACATCGTGAGATCAGCGCCAAAAATGGAGTCGATCACCAACTCTGTAAATGCCCCAGCCGCAATACAAGACCAGTCTTCGATATAAGGCGCATCTTCTGAGGACTTGAACGCTCCTCCGTTGACCGGCGGAAAAACATCTTCGACAAAATGAGCCTGCCCAATCGGCCCTTGATTCCCGGCCTTTGCCACCTCATTCAGCCAGGGAGCAATTCTGGATGGCTCTTCAATCCGGTAGAGACCCTTGGCGCTCATCGGAGGCCACGCCGCATAAGCGCCCAGACAACTGTGATCCGGACGAATATTCCACGTGGCATCGGCATCGCTCTGCGAAAGCGCCCGCATCCACTTTTCGCTGTGGAGTTCCCGCCAGAAGAAATCCTTCATCTCATTCTTTTGAGTTTGCGACAGGTCTTCAGACATATTGTCGAGCACGGCGAGAAAGTCGTAACAGTGGCGAACCTCGTTGAACGTCCCATCCGGCTGTCCACAGCGCCAGTATCCTTTGCCGTTCACATAGAGCGATTGTTTAATTCGCTCCGCCATGGATTTCGCTTCCGCGCGCAATTGCTGCGCGCGACCAGCGTTGCCCCGATGCTCATGCATGTCGGCCACTACCCGCATGCTGTGAACATTGCCGGCATTCATCCCGGCGACTTCATGCAGATAAGTGCTGACGACTTCGAGCAGATTTTCGATGGTGCCGTAATCGCCCAGTCCATGGCCGGAGCGATCCAGCTTCTCCCAATACAAAGCGCGATCCTCTAGATGCTCCAACATTGTGCGCTGTCCAACCCTTTTATCGAGCCACGCGAAATCGCCGGTAACACACAAGTAGCGCCAGGCGCAGCGCACAATGGCCGTATCGTTCACCGCATACCACGGACCAACCGCCTCTCCCGTAACGTAATCTGTGGCCAGATGATCGTGCATTCCGGCTTTCGCCCAGACTTCGACCAGATTCCGCAGCGGCGCAGGATCCAAAAGTGCCAACGCCAATGACGAGATCGACGTGTCCCACGGAAAACTTAAGGTCGGCAGAACGTGGCCGCTCAACGTGAGGTAGGTCGGCCCGTAGATCGAATCCGGAGAAACTCTCCGCGCAAACAATAGGTTTGCAAAACCGTTGTGGTAGAGCTTCCACAGCGATTCGTTCTCGGTAACCAGCCGGGGCAGATTCCCGCTGAACTCCGAATTGCCGGGAGTGAAAGCGGAACGCACCAGGCTGCTGAACGTCGTTTCGTTCTCCGTTACCAGATCATTGAAACGCCCTTGCAAGCGATCGTAGAGTTCGAGGGCGGCTCGTCCGTTTTCCGCAATCGCGACCACAAAATTAATCTGCTTTTGCTCGCCCGGACCAAGTTCCATCTCGAACACCAGCATGCGATCGTGTTCTACGCGATCCGGAACCGGATGAAATCCCTGCGCCGCAGCGATCTCCGAATGCCGTGCTTCGAACAGCAAGCAGCCGCGTCGCGGGTCCCAGGTAATCTTATTGTCGGCTTCTCCCGGAGAGTTCACGAACCACGCTTTGGTCTTTTTCGCGACCGCCGCCCTCATGTCAAATGCGAGCGTAAACTTGCGCCGCTCATTTTCCAGGTTCTTGATCTCGATGGACTGCCCCACCGCCCGCTGTTTGCTGGGCATAAACAACTTGGCCGCGAAGCGCAGGCCGTCCACCGTCTGGCTGCGAACGACACAATGGGGAAACCATTGGTAGCCGACATTTCCTTCCGGCGGCGCACTGATGGCCAGAAACCGGCCATTCAGAAACAGTTCGCAGGTAAGAAGAAATCCCGGACTCCACGCCGTCTCCGGTATCCCACAACAGGCGTATGGAGGAAATGAAATCGCGGTGATCGCGGATACCGATTTTCCAACTTGCGCATATCCCGCTTGGTTCATCGCCACCGGACAGTTAAAAAGATCACGAAACTGATAGGTCAAACGATCTCCGGCCAGAGCGCCTAAAGAAGGAGGACACTCCAACCGCGACTTGGCTGCACCATTAGCTAGTACGGGCGGATGAGCTGCAACCAATGCTCCCGCTGCGCCTAATTTCAGAAAAGTGCGACGGTCGACCTCGGTCCGGGGTTTCATGGTTGTTCCTTATCCGACGCAATATGGTTCTTTCACCCAATATCGCAAGTTTTATAAATCTAAATCAACCAATTTGATAGACCAATTATGTTCTTTTCGCTAATATTCGTTCACGCGGGATGCGCGTGCGATTTCGGGGCTGTGCTCCGTCGAGGCTAGGACCCTTCCCATGGAACTGAACAGTCATCTTATAAAGAGCACCGTGGTCAGTGCTCTCGGCGGCCTTCTTTTTGGTTTTGATACGGCCGTCATCGCCGGAACCACCCACCAACTCACCCAGGTCTACTCTCTTACTCCGTACCTTCTCGGCCTCACCGTTTCCAGCGCGCTTTGGGGCACCGTCGTCGGAGCGATGACTGCGGGCTATCCCGGCCAACGCATTGGCCGACGTGACAGCTTGCGGATCATGGCGCTTTTCTACGTCTTATGCGCGTTGGGCTGCGCGCTCGCCTGGAGCTGGGGATCGCTGCTTGCCTTCCGCATCATTGGCGGCCTGGGTATCGGCGGGTCGTCAGTGCTCGCGCCTATGTATATTGCGGAGCTGTCGCCCGCCGAGTGGCGTGGCCGTCTTGTCGGATCATTCCAGATCAACATTGTGGCCGGAATTCTGCTCGCTTATCTCTCGAACTTCCTCATTGGTCGAATGAATCTGGGCGCGACCGAATGGCGTTGGCAACTGGGCGTTGCGGCTTTACCAGCTCTGCTCTTCTTTGCGCTGTTGTTCTTCATTCCGCGCAGCCCGCGCTGGCTGGCGATGCAGAACCGCACCTCAGAAGCGATCGACGTCCTGCGCCTTACGGGAATTGAAGATCCTGAGCGGGAACTTTCACAAATCATGGATTCCGTTCATCTGGAACGCACCTCGGCAGCGGAGCCGCTGCTCGCCCGCAAGTATTTATTTCCTATTTTTCTCGCTGTCACGGCCGGAGCATTCAATCAACTAACGGGCGTGAACGCCTGTCTCTACTACTTGAACGACATCTTTGCCGCCGCTGGAGCCAGTAAGGTATCCGCCGGTATGCAATCTGTCGCCATCGGATTTACCAACCTCATCGCCACCGTGATCGCAATGACCGTGATCGACAAGTTCGGCCGCAAGAAATTACTAGCCATCGGCACGGCAGGAGTCTGCCTATGCCTTTTCGGGATCGGAGAGATTTTCCACACCGGTGTTCATCAAGAGTTGCTGCTGTGGCTCGTTATCGGCTTCATCGCTTTCTTCGCGATCTCGCAGGGAGCGGTTGTCTGGGTCTACATCAGCGAGATATTCCCCACCCGTGTGCGCGCCAAGGGCCAAGCTCTGGCCACTACAGTCCTGTGGATCACGAATGCGATCATTTCCTTCGCGTTCCCTGTCCTCGCGAAAAATTCCGCCGCGACTCCGTTTTACTTTTTTGCCGCGATGATGCTGATTGACGTCATTCTTGTCGCGACAGTTTATCCGGAGACAAAGGGCGTGTCGCTGGAGCAACTACAGCAGAAGCTGGGATTGGCGGACTAAATGCCCGCGTAGGGACGGACGCATTCGTCCGTCCAGCCGAGCGCTGCTCGGCACCCTCGCAATGCTGCCTCTTTTTCGCTTTCACTTGCCTGGTGCAGTAACACCAACATTCAACCCCGGCACATTAGCGTCCAGAAACTTCCAAACCTTGTCGTAGGCCGCAAGGGTCTCCTTGTCGGTAAACCAGCCATGTCCCCCACCCGAAATCGTCACCAGTTCGTTTTTGACTCCCGCCTTAGTCAGAGCCTCATGCAAGCGAACGGCGTGCGAGTAAGGCACAACATCATCATTGTCGCCATGGATCGTGATGATCGCCGGCAATCCCGGACGAACGTAAGTCAGCGGAGAAACCTTCTTGGCAATCGCGGCACTGTTTTCCTTCGATCCCAGCCACGCAACCGCATAGTTCTTGCGGTCCTTGCCAGCGAGTAGATCGTTAACGTCGGTAACGCCGAACCAATTTACAACCGCGGCAACTTTCAGTGGCAAGTCTCCCCACGCCGCGTCTGCGGGACATTCGTTATCAAGTCCACTCGACGGATCGAACATGCCCACCATGAGCGAAAGATGGCCACCAGCCGAATGACCCGTAACAACGATGCGATCAAGGTCGAAGTGGAACTGCTTGGCGTTGCGATACACCCAGCGCAACGCGCAGACACTATCTTCGACAGCGGCCGGAGCCAGCGATTGGCCCGACATCCGGTACTCGACATTCACCACGTTCCATCCACGAGCGAAATATGGCAACAACTGTGGAAACGCCCCAGTCCTATCGCCAAATAACCAACCGCCGCCGTGGATGTAAATCAGAGTTGGCAGCGGCTTCTCATTATCGTGGGGCTCCCAGACGTCAAGTTTGAGCGCAATGTTGTTCTGAGTCCCGTAGACCTGATCGAGGTGGACGATGTAATGGCTGCCGACGGTCGCCGTCCAATCGTTCGCCGATTCAGGCTGCGTCTGCGAAAATGCCGCCGCGCTCAAAAAGAAAATACCGGCCAGCGCTGCGCGAATATGGAAAGCAAGTCTCTTCATAGGATTCGTCTTTTCCAGAATCACGGCTCAAAATTGGGCCACAATGCCTTCGCAAGACCAGGTTCCGAGACCCATTGCACCGCCTCGGGATCGCGAACAAATTGTTCGTAGATTGCCACATCACGCTTCAGCCCAAGTTCCGGATAGGCGCGCGAGTTTCGCACCGAAAGAGCGGACGCCAAATCGGACGCCCGATAATGCTTATTCGCCTCCCACTGAATCTTGCCGTTCCCATCAAGCACTGGGAACCAAGCGAGTCCATGGTGGGCGCGGACCTGATTGTAAGCAAATCCGTATTGGCGGTCGCACCACGCGCCAAAAACCATACGGCGGCGCGGATCGCCATTAATCACGCAATGCGCCCATCCCGGCGGAACCACAATCTGTTCCCCAGGCCCGGCTGAAACCGCAATGCACTTTCCTGGATCGTCTGTCGCGGATTCCTGCGCGTACACGATGGCGCGTCCTTCCCAAATCTCGAATAATTCAGGAGTGGACCAGCCGCAATGGGGAGCGACTGCGTGAACGTGTCCCTGACTTCGAACTGGCTCATCGCCGAGCTGCCCGCCGGCATAGATGACCGCGCCGAACAGCAACATTCTTCGCGCCAGTTCCGCGCGGTGCTCTTCGCGGCCAACATCCATCACAATCGAATAGACGGGATCGGGACCATCGCATTCCGGATCGCGCAAACTCCCCCGAATATCATCGAGCCGCCGAAACTCCGGCTTCGGACCAAAAACCCCGGCGTCATAGGTGAACGTCAATGCGTCGCGATCCGCATGAACGCCGAGTTTTGGATCAAAGCTGCGAAGGGCCGGAGTGGTTTCACGGGCTGCCAACTCAGACCTCGCCCTCGGCGATGACGGTGGGTTTTCCGTGCTGCTCAAAAACCCGCAGTCCAATTCCGCGTTCGGCGATGGTGGCGTAATCGTGGCCCGCGTCGCTTGGCCAGCAAGCGATAAAACGAAGAGGGACCTTCGCCGGTATTCACCACGCGGTGTGCAACCTTCCCCGGAATGTAGTGCAAGCTGCCAGGCTTCATTTCTTCATGGCGGGTTAGGCCCGTTTCGTCGCGTAATACCAGCACACCGGTTCCAACCACGGCACCGTAAAATTCGGCGCGATCCAAAACCGCGTGCTGATGCCCATGGGTCATGAAATATTCTTTACCCACTCGGCCGGGAGAAATCTCAGTGGTGCCCCAGAAAAGCCCGCCCTCGGTACCCTGCGTGACCGGCTCCCACCACCAGACGCGATAGACCACAGTCTCTGGATCCATTCGCCGCCAGCTCTCCTCATCGTGAAAAATCCCCTTGAGCTGGCCCAGTTTTTTTACCGAGGATCGAAGCGCAGGTGAGTCCAGGCTGCCATCTGCCCAGTTCACGTTGGCGAAATTCGGGACCATGTCGCCTATTGTCCGTTCCCAGTGTCCGGCATTTTCATCCGAACCACTTTCGGAAAGTAAAGATTCACTTCCTTGATCAGCTTCTGCGGCTTCATCGTGTTGCACACATAGGTAAAAACGAGATCACCTTTTCCCTCGAATTCGGGATGCTCCTTGCCGGCATAGCAATACGTGTCGGTGTCGTATTCCGGTGAAGTCTTCTGCAATTCGGGGATTTGATAGATAACTTCCCCGTCTGTCCACGGGCCAGCGAGGCTCGGCGCTGTTCGCAACAGAACTCTAGCGGCAAGAAAGTCGGGATCGACCAGCAACGCCACCCATTTTTTCAGTTCCGGATGGTAGCGCACTGTCATTTCACTGGCGCCGTGTTCCATCACCACTTTCGCTTTAGCAGGATCGAGGCCAGATTGCCACTTTCCCTCCGCGTCCAGGTATTGCAAGTTCTTCGCCGCATCGCCGAGACCTTCCAAGGGAATTCTGGTCAAAATCTCAGGACGCTTTTTATTCTCGTTCAACGTGAATATATAAAGGTAGTCGCCTTCGATTACCGTGGATGCCGAGGGATTCGCGTGCAAACTCTCCGGTACCAAAGGCGCAATCGACACCTTCCAATCCTGCGGATCTCCCTTCAATCCCGTCACATGCGCGAGGTCAGTTCCACATATTTCAAAACCGAGAGCCCAGACCGAAGTCTTTGGCACGTTGCGCACGCAGAGGAGTGTTACCCAGAGATCGTCGTTATGCACTGCTCCGTCGAGCGCCCAATACCAGGCGTCTTTGTGTTGCGATTCAAAGAAGTCGAGGAACTTCCCCTGAGCATTGTGGCGAATTGTGTAGTCGATCTTCCAATGCCCGTCTTTGCAGGTTGAGATACCAACGGTATTGCGCACCATTCTTGGGTCTTCGCCGACTACCAGGCGCTTGTCGCCATACAACGTGTCGCCGAAAATCCATAGGTCGCGCCCGCCTTCCAGCGGGATAGAGTAGGCCGCATCGGCGCCGAACCATCCCTGAGTAAATGGGAATGAGGGTGTGCAGTCAAATTTGGGCGCTGATTGTGCCAGGGAGGATTGAGTAAATCCGCAGCAAGCGCAGAGTAGGAAAAAGCAGAAAGACCGCATCATCATCAATATCGTTGATAACTTATATGGCATTTGATTTCGTCCTTCGCAGATGCAAAATGTGATCAGTCGCGCCGTTAAACCCGAAAAGCGTTTCGTAGAAGGCTCGAGAGACGGCTCTTTCTACTGCCGTCGAAACCAACCTTATTCTTGCTGTACATCCAAAATCGCATGGAACCCTTGACTTGCCCTTCAACTCACTATATATGTTCGAATGTAGGCGAAACAAACACTATATATGTTCGAATATGGCATAAACAACTAGTTTCCGGGAAATTCTAGCAAGAGAGATCCCCCGAGAGCTCAACGAATGCGCCCTCAAATCCCGCTGGAACGCTTTGAAATTTTCGCCGAAGGACTCGACCATCCCGAGGGCCTCGCCTTCGACACCGACGGCGACCTCTGGGCCGGCGGAGAACAAGGGCAGATCTATCGCATTTCCCCCAAAGGTAAGGTCAAGACGGTGACCACCTTGGGCGGCTTCAATCTTGGACTCACGTTTTCCGCGCGACAGGAACTTTTCGTCTGCAACTTCAAACTAGGCGCTCTGCTTCAAATTGACCGGTCGGGGAAAGTGATTCGCTCCTGGGACCGTGCGGGACAATACCGGCTACGCACTCCCAACTTCGCGGTATTTGACCGTGAAAGCAATTGTTATTTCAGCGATTCCGGCGAATTCAACAAGAATGACGGCTTCCTCTTTGTCCTTCGCCCCAATGGAAAGATCGAGCAACTTTTGTCATCGCTGTCTTTTCCGAACGGACTCTCGCTCAGCGCCGATGAGCGCACCTTATATATCGTGCAGAGCACAAAAGACAACGTCCTTGCCGTTCCCATTCAGCAACCGGGAAAGTGCGGCAGACCGCGAATTCATGCCGCCGGTTTGCATAACGTGCCCGACGGCGCGGCCCTGGACGCAGCCGGCAATCTTTACGTGACCTGCTACGCTTCACACAATGTGTATCGCGTAAGCCCGTCCGGCAAAGTATCGCTCTTTGCCGTCGACCGCGAAGGAACCATGATTGCCAGTCCGACAAATGCTGCTTTTGGCGGCGCAAATTTTGACGAGATGTATTTTGCCAACCTCAGCCGCTGGCACATCTGTCGCGTGCGCATGGGCATCAAGGGACAACCGCTAGCCAACCAACATTAGTTGTCTGGAGAATTCATGAAGATCACCGATATTCGTTGGACACCCGCGTTCATCCCGATTGAAGCGCCGCTTCGGTATGCCTTTGGATCGCATCCCGGCTTTTCGCGCTTCATCATCGAGATTGATACCGACGAAGGCATCACAGGTCTGGGAGAGTGCTACGGCGGCGCGAGCCGTGCCGGTCAATTAGCTGAAATGAAGCCGCTCTTGATCGGCGCGGATCCGATGAATCTGGAACGCATTCGCTGGCGAGTGGCAGCGCCGAGTTCGGTAAAACTCTTCGGCAACGTCCTCGGATTCGCAGGCATCGAGTTCGCCATTCTCGACATTCAAGGCAAGGCATTGAAAATGCCAGTTTGCGATCTGCTGGGCGGCCGAGTGCGCGATGAAGTCCCCTTCGCGGCGTACCTGTTTTACCGTTACCCAAACGAGGCGGGTAAAGGCGAAGTCTCGAACGTCGAGCAGATGGTCGATTTCTCGAAGAGCCTCGTCAAGCAATACGGGTTCAAGACCCTGAAGTATAAAAACGGTGTTTTGCCGCCCGATGAGGAAATTGAAACCTTCATCGCTCTGCGCCAGGCATTCCCGAAGCACCGGATCCGACTCGATCCGAACGCCGCCTGGACCGTAACCACCGCCGTCCACGTCGCCCGCCGTCTGCATGACTATGACATGGAATATCTGGAGGATCCGGTCTGGGGACTGCGCGCGATGCAGCGGGTGAATGCCAAAGTACCGTGGGTGACGCTGGCTTCCAACATGTCAGTGTTTGCTTTCGAAGATCTCGCTCCCACCGTTATGGCCGATGTCCTCGACGTCGTTCTCCTCGACCCGCACTGGTATGGCGGCATCCATCGCGCCAAACTCGCAGGCCAGATTTGCGAGGCGATGGGCGTGGACGCGGGCATGCACAGCGGCGCGGAATTCGGAATTTCCCAAGCCGCCATGATCCATCTCGCTGCCAGCCTGTCGAACATGACGCTCGCTCCCGACTCCCATTATCACCACCTCACCGACGACATCATCGAGGGAGGCAAATTGCAATATAAAAACGGCGCGATGGCTGTCCCCCCCGGCCCCGGACTCGGCGTGTCTCTTGACCGCGACAAGCTGGCTCGTTATCACGAGCTATCCAAGCAACAGCAGATGGGCTCTTGGACGGACGATCCCAGGCGTCCCGGAGCAATTACCCTCCAGCCAAAATGGTGAGTATTTTGAATTTTGCAAAGAGATTTCTCCAGACAAAACGTTTGGGACTTTTGTCACTTCTAGCAGCGTTAGCGCTGCTCTTGCCTTTCCGCGTCCTCGCCGCTGATCGTCCGATTTGGAAAATCGGCACCTTTAATTATTCTTCCGGAGAATTTCGTAGCGAAGGCATCGATTATGCCGATCCCAAGAGCGCTCCGGTTTTTGTCGTAGGCCAAAGTCCAAACAAGGACTGGTACCGATTCCAACCGGGGCCAGCCAACGGCATGACGGGCGGACGCCCGCATCCCTTCGCCATAGAGTTCAGCCTGCCAGACGCTCCTCGCGGCGTTTACTACCTCAGAATCGCGATCTTGTATGAGACGCCGCGTCTTTCATTCCTGCAGCTCGACGTCAACGGTCATTCCGGAAATTTCTACTTCCATCCCAATCTCGATTTTCACGCCGGCGATTGGGAAGGAACTTTCGTGCCGCAAACCTCGGTGGACGAAAAGATGATCGCCATTCCAGCCGCATGGCTTCACCCTGGTGAAAACAGCTTTGTCCTCACTGCGATGGATGATCCAGCCACCGCGCAGACCTCGCTTGGAGCGATCGCTCCGGGGCATACAGGGTTGGTCTATGACGCGCTCGAACTCGTCCAGCACGACGCGGAGCAGTACAACTCGCAGGCATTCACAGCCCTTATCGAGCCGACAATTTTCTACCGCCAGACGCCGAACGGCTTATCGGAGGTAGTGGATGTGTTCACTTCCACCGCGACGCTACCAAAAACCGGCACGGTGGAACTCGTCGAGGGCGGCCATTCCTACGAACAGTCCTTTACGTCTTCTAACAACTTCGGAGAGCAACGGCTAGAGTTCAACTTGCCTGAATGGAGCGGAAGTAGAGAAGCATCTATTCATCTCGGCGATCTCTCCTCGACTCCGGTGACGATCGCTCCAGCCAAGAAGTGGACCGTCGCCATCATTCCTCACGAGCACCTCGACATTGGATTCACCGACTATGCCGCGAAAGTTGCCGAGCTTCATTCCCAGTCCATCGACGCGGCCATGGACCTGATCAAAAAGACGCCCGATTTTCGCTGGACCATGGATGGCAGTTGGGTCGCCAACCAATATCTCGCGACGCGATCTCCACAAGCCCAGACAGCCTTTCTCGATCACGTCCGCGCCGGAAACATCGTAATTCCGCCCGAGATTTCCAACCAGCACACGGGCAACGCATCACGGGAAGGCTTGGCCCGCTCACTCTACAACGAACGCCGCCTCGAACGCGAGTTCAAGTTGCCGCGCGCCGATGCCGCCCAGATCGTGGATGTCCCCTCCTACACCTGGGCCTACGCCTCGGTTCTGCATGACGCAGGCATCAAATATTTCATCGCCGCCAGCAACAGTTGGCGTGCGCCCATCATGCTGCTGGGACGTTGGAACGAGAAGTCGCCATTTTATTGGGAAGGCCCCGACGGCAGCCGCGTTCTGATGTGGTACTCGCGCGCCTACCTGCAAGCCCATACTCTTTTCGGAAGTCCGTGGCGAATGGAGTCGGTGCGCGATGCGCTCCCCGTCTTCCTCCAGGCCTATACCCGTCCCGATTACACCGCCAGCACTGCCATCATTTTCGGCACCCAACTGGAGAACACCCCTCTGGCTCCGGCGCAGAGTGAAATCGTCGCAACTTTTAATCGCGAGTTCGCATGGCCAAAGCTGGAATTCTCCACCGTCCATTCTGCGATGCAGCGGATCGAGCGTGAATGGAAGGGCGAGATTCCCGTGTATCGCGGTGACTTCGGGCCCTATTGGGAAGACGGTTACGGGTCCGACGCCGCTCACACCGCCATCCATCGCGAGAATCAGCATCGCATCGCAACTGCCGAGGTCTTAGGCGCAGCCGTCTCTTCGCTCGATCCGCGAGTCCATCCCGATAAGGCTATGTTGGCGGATGCGTGGCACAACGAAATGGTATACGACGAGCACACTTGGACCTACGTGGGAGCAACGACACAGCCGGAGCACCACCAGAGCGAAGATCAGATTGCGCTCAAACAAGCCCGGGTCCTCCGCGCCAAGGATGACATTGATGAATCGATCCAGCGTGGCTGGGCCCAACTCGAAGCGCTCGTGAAGCCCAAAGAAAACTCAATTGCAGTTTTCAATTCGCTGGACTGGCCGCGTAGTGGTCTCATCGAGACCGATCTCCCCACCGGAACTAAAATCGTCGATCCCGCAACCGGCGTAGACGTCCCCTTAGAAATCTTGTGGAAAGGCAAAGGAATATCCCTTCCCGGCTTTGGCCCGGGGAACGTTCGCGTTCGTTTCGTTGCAGCCGATGTGCCCGCAATTGGATACAAACTTTATACGACGAAGCCTTCGTCATCCGGGGACAGTCCAGCGACTAAAATCAGCGGCAACGTCATCGAGAATCAGTTCTATCGAATCGTTCTCGATCCGGCGTCCGGTGCCATTGCGAGCATCGTCGACAAGCAACTCTTCGGACAGGAACTTGTCGATCAGAAGAGTCCCTACAAATTCGGTTCCTATCTCTACGTCACCGGTGGAGACGACTATCCGAACAACAGTCTCTACCGATTCGGCGCAGGCCTCAAGCCACCGGAGCTAACCGTCCACGCCGCGCAATCCGGCCAGATTGTCACGGCCACCAAGACTTCCATCGGCACCGTCGTGCATCTCACGTCCTCAGCGCCCAACACGCCATCGATTCAAACCGAAATCCTGTTGCCGGATTCCGAAAAGAAGATTCTCATTACGTATCGTCTGCACAAAGATCGCGTGCTGTCGCGCGAATCGGCATACATCGCCTTCCCTTTTGACATTTTGAACCCGCAATTTATCTACGGCTCCCAAACCGGATGGGTAGATCCGGCAAAAGACGAACTCCCCGGCGGCAGCCGCGAATGGTATCTGCCCGCGACTTGGGCTTCGGTGGGCCGTCCCCAGGTTGTGGCCACCGTGGTGCCGCTCGATGCCCCGCTCGTAACTTTCGGCGACATCGTGCGCGCTGAATGGCCCGCGGAGTTCAAGCCCAAGAGCAGCGCTATTTTTTCCTGGCTCATGAACAATTATTGGGGAACGAATTTCCCAGCCTGGCAGGGTGGCGACTACACCTTCCGCTATGCAATCACCAGCAACGCACGACTTGATCCCGTCGCCGCAACCCGCTTTGCGTTGAATGCTCTCACCCCGCTTGAACGCGATGATATCTCCGCGTCAGAGGATCCCTCCGCGCTCCCCGCGCAGCGGGCAAGCCTCCTCGATATTAGTAACCCGGATGTGACGCTCTTAACGTGGAAGCCCGCCGAAGACGGTGACGGCTCGATCCTGCGCATTCAGGAATCGGCAGGCAAACCCTCTGATGTGGAGGTCCGCAGTAAATTCCTTTCATTTGAAAAATCTTGGATATGCAATGTACTTGAAGACAATCAGTCGGAACTTACAATGGCCGGTGATACTCTGAGCATTCCGATCAAACCTTTTCAAGTGCTGACGATCAGAGTACGTACAAAACCGCGTCTCGAACGAGGGGACGAACGAGGTAGCGGAAGATGAACTTCGACCTGAGAAATAAAAATAAGGTCGCCATCGTCACCGGCGGCGCAATGGGGATCGGAGGGGCCACCGCACGCAAACTTGCAGCCGAGGGAGTCGCAGTCGCCATCTTCGACCTCAATCGCGAAGCCGGCGTGAAGACCGCCGCCGAGATCGCGAAGACGGGCACGGTATGCGATTTTTTTCCTTGCGACGTCAGCAACGCCTCCGAGGTAGCGAGTGCCGTTGAGGCGGTTGTAGCAAAACACGGCCATATCGACATTCTCGTCAGCAATGCCGGAATCCAGGATTACGGCGATGTCGTCACCACTACCGAGCAAGCCTGGGACCACTTGATGGGCATCAATCTCAAGGGCTGTTTTCTGGTATCGAAATTTACCGTCCCCCACATGCTCAAGCGCGGCGACGCCGCCATCGTTGTCGTGGGCTCAGTGCAGAGTATGACCGCCATCGGCAACTCGGTAGCCTACGTCACCGCAAAACACGGACTCCTCGGACTGACCCGGGCCATGGCGCTCGACTACGCGCAAAAAGGCATTCGCGTGAATTGCGTCTGCCCAGGCGCGATTGACACTCCCATGCTGCGCTGGGCCGCAAGCTTGGATCCCGATCCTCAAAAAGTCATGCAGACTTGCGACCGCATGCATGCCATGGGACGCATGGGCAGATCCGAAGAAGTTGCCGACGCAATTGTCTATCTTGCCTCGCCTCTGGCCTCTTTTATTACTGGCGCTGCCCTGGTAGTGGATGGTGGCATGCTCGTTCCCACCGGTGGCATGGGCTTCCAGGAAGGCGGCACTGGAGCAGCGACCAAGAAATGACATCCAAGTACAAGATCGCGATTATCATTCTTACACCCTCTCTCTGAATGGCAAATTGCGAATGCCAGTCCGTGCAGTGGAACAATCGCCGAGCGTACCGTCTCTCCAATGGTTTGATCGAGCTTACGGTTCTACTCGGAGGAGGCCACATTGCCGATTTCAGGCTCATCGGCTCGCCAATAAATATTCTTTGGGAAGCGCCATGGAAGTCGATCGATCCGCATACTTTTTCGTCAGCTCAACATGCGGGGCTCTACGGAGAGGAGCCAGTGGGAAAATTTCTCTCCGGCTATACCGGACATGCCCTGGTCCTCGGATACTTTGGACGGCCTTCCCACGTTGAAGCGGCGCAAGGGCTTCCACTCCACGGTGAAGCCGCCTGTGCACAATGGACGGTGGTTGCAGCAGAACAGGGTGCAGACTCTTGTTCGCTGACTCTGGAAGTGGAATTACCGGCCTACCATCTGACGTTCCGGCGGACAATCACCTTGCGAACGAATGCGTTAACGGCCGCAATTGACGAGGCCATCGACAACCGTAGCGGTGCCGAGAAAATGTTGCAGTGGGTGCAGCACGCCGCCTTTGGCGAACCGTTTTACACCAAGACCGACGCGTCGCTCTTCGTCCCAGTGTCGCGCGCATGTACTTGGCCACTCGGATACGAAGATCACGAATTGCTCCCCAACAACACAGAATTTAATTGGCCCGTTGCACCGACAATTGACGGAGGTCAAGTCGATCTTACAATTCCGTTCGCCCGCAATGGGACCGGGTTTGTCGCGTCATTACTAATGTCCGCCGAACGCAGCCAGGCCTACATCGCAATCCACAATCGGCGCCACGAGCTGGTTGCCGGATACTCCTTCGATCGATCACGCTTCCCCTGGATCGCCCTGTGGGAGGAAAATTGCACGCGATCTTATCCCCCGTGGAACGGATCCACCCGTGTTCGAGGAGTCGAGTTCGGCACCAGCCCGATGCCACTCGGATTGGATCAAGCGCGCGAAATGCAGACCTTATATGACACGCCCGTCCTGGCGACCATTTCGCCAAGTTCACAGCTCAGCACCGCGTATGAGATTTTTGTCGGTCAGGTTCCGCCCTCATGGAAAAGCATTTCAGGGGTCGTACCGTCAGATGATCACCTGGTGATCCGAGACGAATCGCAGGAAATCCGGCTCAAATCGAGTCGCAAAAATTAGCAAGGATAGGATCAGTGTTAAGGAGAGACAATGCCTAAACCAACCGCGGCCCTCACTCTCGTCACACGCTCACCGAATCTCCGCGTCTTGGTTCGACTGTTCCTAAGTGTCGTTCTGATAGCAACTGTGCCGCCTGCGGTCGCGCAAGCGTCTGCTCCCGCAAAGAGACCTGTCTCCCCACGTGTTCGGGAACAGATCTTTCACAGCAAAGCGTTAGACCGCGACATGCACTACATGATTGTCGTGCCTGCGGATTATGACAGCTCGCAGCAAAGGTATCCCGTTCTCTACTTGCTGCATGGCTGGGCGGGCGACTACACAAACTGGATCAAGCTTACTAATCTGGTCGATTATTCCGCGCGCTATCCGATGATCATCGTCACGCCCGACGCGCAGAATTCCTGGTATGTAAACTCGGCCACGGCGTCCGGCGAACGTTTTCAGGACTACATCGTCAACGATCTCATTCCTGAGATCGACTCTCGCTGGCGCACCATCGCTTCGCCTCATCGCCGATCGATCGCAGGACTTTCCATGGGCGGATACGGTTCCGTCCTCTTTGGATTGAAGCACCATGACTTGTTTGCCGTAGTCGGCAGCGTCAGCGGAGCATTCGATGGCCCCGTAGGAGTCGAACATGTCATGCCCGTTCTCCTCGAGAGCACGGATCACGCGTTTGGCCCGCCCGCCAGCGCTACACGCCTCGACAACGACGTTTACCCACTCCTGGCAAAAACCGATCGCAGCAGTGTCCCTTATCTATTTCTTGAGTGTGGTTCTCAAGATCCATTGCTCCCCTCGAATCGAAAATTCGTAGAAGAACTCTCTTCAAAGAATATCGCCTACGAATACCACGAGTATCCTGGCACGCACACTTGGGAATTTTGGGATAATTCGCTGCCCATGCTGCTTGAGGTGGTTGCGAAGCGGATCGTTCCAGAACCTTCCCGAACTTCTAAGCCCGTGTCCGCACAAAAGCCTTAACCGTTGCACAGCGCTTTCCTTCCGACGGGCCGTGTGGGCGTATCGTGTAGTCCCCAACTGCGGCGGGCACGATAAATGTCTCGGCGTAGTGAACGACAAAGGGCGCAAACTTTTTGCCCGGACTTTCCACCACCGCCTCTTCGCCTTCACAAAGATTCAGTATGTTCACTCCCCCATTTGTGGAATGCTGAACCTGCTTCGTGAACCAATGGCGCCTCGTTTCGATAAATTCCCTCTCGTGAAGGCCGGTGTGCTCTTCCGTCCAGCCGTCACCTTCGCCCAAAGGTTCTATCGCATTCACCAGATTTTGCGCGACCCACTCTGTCTGTCGGTCCCATTGAATATTCCGCAAAGCATGTTCCAGGTGGATCGGTCGGGGAGAGCCATCCATCCCCATCCGGCCCCAGTCCCACATCTTGAAAGTAAAAATGTAAGGAGTCGCGCTGATCTCCAGCACCATGCTGTTCTTCCCCGAGCAGTGCGGAGTTCCAGCAGGAATTAGAAAGTGGTCGTGCTTTTTGGCGGGAAATCGATTGACATATTTATCGGCGTCGAAATCGACTCCTCCCTCTTGTGCCGCGCGCAAGTCTGCGGTCATCTGTCCGCGGTCGACGTTTTCTTTCACACCGAGGTACACACACCCATCTTCTTTCGCGTCCAGCATGTAATAGCTTTCGTCTTGCGTGTAAGCCATCCCAAAATGTGCCTGGATATATTCCGTCAGCGGATGCACCTGGAAGGAAAGGTTCCCGCCATCCATGGTGTCGAGAAAGTCAAAGCGGATGGGAAACTCCGTGCCGAAGCGTCCGTGAACCGCATCGCCCAGCAACTCTCGCGGGTGCTGAAAAACCAGATTGATCGAAGGGATTTCAACCCGCACGTTTCCGAAGCCCAGCAACAGGCTGTTTTCCTCCGGAACACAGTCGAAACACCACGCATAGTTGTCTACATCGCGTGGGAGATCGCAGACTTCTTTCATCCACTGACCGCCCCAGGGACCAGGGTCGAAAAACGGCACCACCCGAAAAGGCTGATGGGCGGCGCGGTCTAACCCTTCCAGCAGATTCTTGCCGCTGATCATTTTGGGGGTGTCACGTTGATTTGTATCGAGGAGAAAATCGGTTCGGGGCAGCAGTGTTTTCTTAACCCGATCCGCGACGCGCCAATCTACGAAGTAAGCGCGTTTATATTTCAGTGAGGCGCGTTCTCCAAAGTTGTCGAGACCCAGGTTGGCAATTTCACCGGCGCGCTGGCGCTGCTGAATCTCCCAGCGCGCCATGTCGCAATACACCAGTAGATCCCAATCTTCGGCGATAAGAGTCGCGCCCGTCCCAATCACCAACACGACGCCGTTGGATTGTTTTATGCCCAGCCGCCGCTTTGCAATCTTGTGCTCATCGAGAAATTCGGAGAGCTCATATTTGCCCATGAAGGCAAATACAGGGTCGTCGCCGAGATCTCGCTCGCAAAGCGACTTGATTGCGTTTTCTGGCAGGTAACACTCACCCGCGCGCACTACCAAAGCCGGCTTAAGTAGGCTGACAAGTTCACGCTCGATCTGCTCTTCAAAGCAACCCGGATAACACTCCACGCACACGACAAATCGGCCAGGACGAGTATTCGCCTTTAGCCGCTTCGCTATTGACTGCCATCCTACGTCGCACGTGTCCGCATTCCGCGAGACATCTACGAATGGCTGCTTATCATAGCTAGATCGATGAACGCTAGACATTGATCCTTACACCTGGGCCCTGCCGGTTTCTCAGTATTCTAAAGTGCGTTTCAATAATGGTTTGAAAGGAGCATCGCTGTAACTGGACGCATTGCAGGAAGTCGCCGGAGTTTGAATCAAAGGTCAATCCGCGGCGGCAACTTTCACGGCTGCCGCCGCGGACAAGTTCCGCGACGCTTTAGAAGATGACCTTCAACGACAATTGAATCTGGCGTGAAGTGCCATTCCCGATCTGGTTCGTGTTCACGTCGGCGACCGTTTGCCCCGTGGCTCCGAAATTGGGATTCACGGTGCAGGATGCGGGGACGAAAGGCGGCCCAGGCGACGACGACGCTACGGCTGTACAGATTCCCCCATCGGGATTGGCGAAGTTAGGATGATTGAGGATATTGAAAACATCCGCTCGGAACTGCACCTTCAGCCGCTCCGTTATCTGGAAATTCTTCATTCCCGAAAGATCCAATTGAAAGAATCCGGGACCGCGAAGCTCGTTACGCCCCACGTCACCAAGATTGGCACCCCAGGTCCCATCGTAGCCGGCCGGGACCGCGAAGGCATTCTCGTTGAAACTGGTACGCGGCCAACTCGGATTGGCGACGAGCAGTGGCTGGCCCGGAACCAGATTCGGCCGCATGGGAAGCCCAAAAAATCCGCTGATCAGCTGGATATTCGTGGGCAGTCCCGAACGAGTCTGCACGATCGTTGACGCTTGCCAACCACCGAGGAAGGAGCGAACCAACCCGCTCGACCCTTTTAGATCGGGCAGGCTATAGACCGCGCTGGCAGTAAAGTTGTTTCGCACATCCCAGTCTCCGCTGCTTCGGTCGAGGCTCGGATTAAATGGATCCGAAAACCCTCCGAACACATTCACCATATCGTCGATTTCGTGCGACCAGGTGTAGTTCGCCTCCAGGTTTAGCTTGCCGGCATTATGGCGTAACTGCACTTGTAGCGCGTTGTAAGTTGAGGAGAGGTTATCGGCGTCGAGGTTTTCATTGGCGAAGGCCGAGAGCGGGCGCGCCGCGGTAACCGTGTTCGCAGGATTCAGATTGACTGCGGCGAAGTTGACCCCGGCCTGCATGTGCTGAACCTTATTCGCCGTGTAATTCACGCTCAGAATCGTGTTCCGCGCTACTTCCTGTTGCACACCGAACAGCCAGTTTGTGGAATAACCGTCTCTAGGATGTTGAGGGAATATGCTCACGTTCTGTGTGCCAGCGATCAACGGCGGATTGGGCGAAGGATAGGCAATCGAGAATGGTGGGTTGGCAAAAATCGCCTGGAAAACGTTAACGTTGTAACTTGAAAGCGCGGGAATATTGCTGACTAGCCCAAACCCGAACTGCATCGGCAGATAGAACATGCCTCCGTATCCGTGAAAGACCGTTTTTCCACTTCCATTCGGCTGCCACGCGAATCCGACACGCGGCGCGAAGTCCTTTTTCGGCGCGCTGTATGCCGCTTGGTTGGCGGGAAGCAACGTTTGCGTAGCAAAGTCGAAATTCTGTTCCTGGTTGTGGCGTTCCTTCCACGTCGTGTTGTAATCGTAGCGAAGCCCGAGGTTCAGAGTAAGTCGCCGCGTAACTCGCCAGTCATCCTGCGCATAGAAGTCCCAGTTGGAATCCTGGATGCCAACAAAACCCGGAAATCCGATCTTTTGCAAGACGAACGTATTCCCTGTCTCTAGATCGCCAAAGCTTCCGAAATCATAGGTTTGCTGCTGCTGCAGTGCCTCATTCAGCTGATTCACGCGTATCTGAGTGCCGAACTTTAAAGTGTGGTTCTTCACCGTTTTGGTTACGTTGTCAAACACCTCGAACACGTTAAAGGGAGTGATTTGGTTAAATGAATTTGGTCCTGGAAGCGACCCCAAATTGGTGAAAAAACCAGAAAATCCAGCCAGGGGCCGTGGTGTGTTCGAATCTGTGTCGGAATAAAAGCGGTTGAAAGACACACCAAATTGATTCAGGAGCGAAGGACCAAAGGTGTGAGTCTCGTCAATCTTTGCCAACTGAGTCCTCAACGCCTGCGGCGCAACCTGCCCTTGATTGAGACCATACGTATAGTCGGTCAGCGAGTCGTTGATGTTGTACCGGAACATTACCTGATCTTTCGCCGAGATGTTGTAATCCAGCCGGACCGATCCAGTATCTTCGCGAATGATGTCCGGCAGAACGGCCGGATCATAAACGAGATCCGCTCCGCCCGCTGGATTGGTCGTGTCGATCGTGTTAGGAACGGCGCACGAATCGGGAGCCGGAATTGCCGTGCATCCCGCCGGCAAAGGCGCAAGTTGCGCCAGCACGGGCTGCATTGCCGCGTTGAATTGTGACCGGACATACGCGCTCGGCGTCTCGTTGAGCGCATTGATATTGGTAATGTGCGTCCGGTCCCCTTCATAGTTGACAAAGAAGAAAAGCTTGTCCTTAATGATCGCGCCCGAGAAGTTCCCGCCGAATTGATTCAGCCTCAAAGTTGCATCCGCACCCGGGGGGGCAAAGTAATCCCTCGCGTCCATAGCGTCGTTGCGCAAGAACTCGAACAACGTCCCGTGATAATCATTGGTTCCGGACTTCGTAATAATGTTCATTTGCGGACCCAGGGAATGACCGGTCTCGGCGCTGTATCCGCTGTTGGTGTAGTCGATTTCCTGAATGCTGTCGATGCTGGCGCGCGTGACCCGCGCCCCTTCCTGCCCTTCGGTATCCAGAAAGCCGTTGATATCCCCACGCGAGGCGTTCTGCCCGTCCACCGTGATATTCAGCCCGGTGAAAATATTCTCCAAGCCATCGACGCTGCCTTGGAAAAATCCTGTCGAACCTACCGATCCCGGCGAGATTTCAAGGAAATCGCTCACGTCTCTGCCATTGATGGGCAGATTGGCGACCTGTGTGGAGTTGAGCGTTGTTCCCAATGCGCTCGTTTCCGTACTAACCGTCGTTGCTGTACCCGTCACCTCGACTTCTTGCTGGGTGCCGGCAACCGACAGTGCCACATTCACATGGACCATGGCATCCACTGTCAGCGTAATTTGCCGGCTCTTGGTCTCCACGAAGCCGTTGGCCTTGGCGCTGACCACGTAGGTTCCAAACGGCAAGGCGGACGCCACGAAATTGCCGCCGCTGTCGGTCGCCAGCGTCTTCTGAATCGAAGTCCCCATATTGGTGATCGTGACCTGAGCCTGAGCAACCACTGCGCCCGAAGGATCGGTTACCGTACCGGCGATCGTACCGGTATCAAATTGCGCAAAGGCTGAGAGCGCAAACACGCAGAAAAATACCCAGACACCAAGAAGACGCACAGCGTTTTGTCCCATAACGACCGCCCCTCCATCAGGGTTTCTGTAGCAAAAATGTTGGTTTTTAACCTCGCGGATGTTAATACGAAAGCATGACATTAGTCAAATCTTTTATTCTTTAAAACATTAAACGATCTTTCTTTTGTCTGTTATTGTCAAAATCGGTCATAAACGACCTCGGGCGTGGCCGTCTCTTCGCTTAACCCGATGTATTATGCGGAAGCACTAGCTAAGCGACGAAAAATCAGGCCACAAAATGAAAGCTCTCGCCATAGATTTCGGTGGCACACACGCCACTTGCGGACTCATAGAGGATCGGACCCTTCTGGCCTCTGAGAGTTTTGACACCAACCGTGCTCACAGTCTGGCTTCCGTGCTGCCCACAATCGCTGAGATTTTTGGCAAGTTGGTCCGGCGAGAATCGCTCACTCTGCCCGACTTCGCCGGGATAGCCGTCGGATTTGCCGGCCTCGTCGATTCCCGCACTGGACGAATCCTGGCCACCAACGGCAAGTACGAAGACGCCAAAGAAATCAACCTCGATAGCTGGAGCCGAAAGGCTCTCGGCATCCCGCTGCGCATCGAAAACGATGCGCGAATGGCGCTATTAGGAGAGTCGTTCGCTGGCGCCGCCGCCGGGTTCACCGAAGTTGTCATGATGACCCTCGGAACCGGCATCGGCGGCGTCGCCATGATCGAAGGTAAACTCTTGCGGGGAAAACATGCCCAGGCCGGATGCCTCGGCGGCCACATTCCAGTCCTGTTTACCGGTCGCGCTTGTACCTGCGGAGCAATTGGATGCGCGGAAGCAGAAGCCTCAGGATGGTCACTTCCACTGGTAGCAAAAGCGTGGCCCGGCATCGCGCAAAGTGCGCTCGCCAAATATTCCGATATCGGTTTCAAGGAACTCTTCGAAGAATCAGCGAGGGGAGATAGCGTCGCGATCGCGATCCGCGACCGTTGTCTCAACATCTGGGCCGCCGATGCCGTGGGCCTGGTTCACGCCTACGACCCCGAAATCATCGTAATGGGCGGGGGCGTGATGAGGAGCGCGGATGTGATCATTCCGTACGTCGAAAGCTACGTCCAAAAACACGCCTGGACGCCGTGGGGCAAAGTCAAAGTGCAAGCCGCAGCCCTCGGCAACAACGCCGCCCTGCTCGGAGCAGTCCCATTACTTTCTGAAAAATAATCCTGAAACAAACCTTGGGCGCACTGCCAAAAAGGTGATTGTCGGTAGCAAGTTAAAATGTCCGCTTTTGGTAGCACATGATATGTCCGGTTTCAGTTAGACAGCAGCCGTAGCCGGGGTGGTGGGAAAGTGGGAATCCCGCGTACTGTGCGGGATTTCCAAGCTCGGAGGGAAAGTCGGCTTTATGACTTTTCCTCGGAGCGGCTTTTCCACCGCCCTGCGCGCTGCCGCACTGGTCGTCTCGATAGCCGCGCCCTGCGCTGTGTACCGTCCAGACAATGGGGACCGTGGGTCAAACTCAGAGTTCCATCCAAGTGTTGATGCACCACCACCTGGCAACCTGCCATGGTCGCTCGCCAGCGCACGCGCTCGATCTGCAAGCTCAGAGTCTGGAAGCTCACCGTGTTGTCACGGTTCACGCTGCGTTCAAACTGGAGCGAGAAGACGCGCTCCAGATCCCGGCTCCGGCACGGCACAAAAGCGTTGCCACGCTGTGCGGACGCGACCTGAAAGCGGCGGTTGAACTCAGCCACGTAGTGCGCACCCAGAAACTGGTTCGCCGCTTCCAGCGTTCGTATCTGGCGGAGCCGTAGCTCCTGCGGTAACCGTCCCTGCCAGGTGCCGAAGTTGCGTTCGCTGCGGCCGCGCGCTTCCGGCGAGTAGGCGGGAATCATCTGCACTCCTAACTCGTGCAACGCCCGGCCCACTTGCGTTCGACGATGGTAGTCGACCTTGCCGCCCACCTTCGGCGTCAGCCAGAAATGGCTGCCGCGGTCGCTGTACAAGGCGCAGAATACGCCCTTGCGCTCCACCACTTCCTTCAGTCCCGCCATCACCGTCACCGTCGATTCCTCTTCCACCAACTGCGCGTAATAAATCTCGCTCGTGGCATCGTCCAGAATCACGATCAAGTCGTACCAACGCTCGTCCTGAAACCACTGATGGCGGCTGCCATCGATATGCAACAGCATCCCCGGCAAGGGCCGCCGCTCGCACCGTTTGCGATGCACGCCGCGTTTCCGCCCACGCCCCACCAACCCCCCTCCCTGCAGCGCCTTCTTCACCCAGGTGTAGCTCAATTCGATGCCGTGCTCGGCCTGCAACTTCTCGTGAAAATGCTGCACGTTCAGATCGAAATACTTCTCCCGATAGAGTGCGAACACTTTCTCCACTGTCGCCACCGGCACTCGTCGCCGCGACGGCTTCCCTCGCCGCCGGTCGAACAGCCCGTTGTAACCCTCTTCCTCGTAGCGCTCCCGCCACCGCCGCATGTGACGATCGCTGATGCCTAGAATCTCCGCCGCCTGCCACCACCTGATCTTCTTCGCCATCGCCTGCAACATGACGTCCTGTACTTTCATCGCCCGCTCCATCGCGGCCCTCGGATAAGCTTCCATGCTCCGCATGGTCTCCCACCCTCGCCGCCCGCAAAGCGGACATATCACTTGCTATCTCAACCGGACATATCATGTGCTTCCGACACTGCCAAAAAGGTGATTCGACAAACGGTCGGGCTTATGTTATTGTTTCTGCCCCTCCAGTCGCTCGGAGTGCAAGAGATTGTCTCCTTAGGGCGGTGCATTATGTCCAATCCCGTTTTTACTTCACTCCCTGTTGTTCGCAAATTAAGTTCCACTCTGCTCTTAGTAATCGCAATGCTGCTGCTAATGGGGCCTGCGGATTCCTGTAGAGACTATCCCCTTGGAAAACTTACCGTTCCTCAAGATCCTGCCGAGTATGCTGGGAACGTGACTGTCGTGGCTCCTCCCACCACGGACACGGGCTATGCATTAGGTCCGAATGCCTTTGGAGGACTCTACCAAAGCGCGGATTGCAAGGTCGCAGGCGTTATCGCGAACGATGGCGCTACGTTCAACGTGGCAGGTGTAAAACAAGGTTATCAGGACATTCTGCACAGCCTCGCTGGCCTCACCACGAAGGGCGACTTGTGGCCCGATGGGTGTACGAACCCAGACGCGAATAATCCTGGCTCGATTGCTGCTTATGCGGGCCAGCTTCCGAACAAGAAATATGTGGTAGCGACAATCGACAATTCAAACCCGGATGTGATCGACATTTACCAGGCGACAGCGCCCGTGGCCAAGCAGCAAGACGCGCCCGTGCAGACAATCAACATCGGGCCCAACATCGGGCCAATCGTTGCGGCGGATCTGAATGATGACGGCAATCCGGATCTGATCGTCGGATTTTTCGGCAACATCTCACCCAAGACGAATGGCGGATTCGCCGTGTTGCTCAGTAACGGCGACGGTTCGTTCAAAGCGCCGACTATTATCCAGACGCCAAATATAGGTATCTATGCTTTGTCGCTCGTGGATGTGAACCATGACGGCAAACTGGATATCGAAGCTCTGGAACAGTCGCTCACGGGCCCGAGCGCTAGCGTAGGGATGTTTTTGGGAAAAGGAAATGGCGTATTCAGCCCTGGGAAAACGTATAAGACAACCGGTATTCCCGGAAGCTTAGTTGTGGCCGACCTGAATGGGGATGCTCATCCGGACATCGCGCTGACCAATGGCCAATTATTGCTCGGCAACGGCGACGGAACCTTCAAGTTCGGCAAGACGCTCCCGACTCCGTCCAATACGGTGTCATTAGTGGCGGCCGACTTTAATAACGATAAGAAGATCGATCTTGCGCTGGTGACTCTTACCGATATTGTGGGTGTGTTCCTGGGAAACGGAGACAGTACATTCCAGTCTCCGAACTGGTATTCGGGAGTGTATCAATGTGGTGCGATCACGACTGCCGATCTGGATGGCGACGGCAACCTCGACCTGGTGCTCGGGTTGCAAACAGGCGGTGGTTTCGCACCTTCAATCAACGTTGTGAGTGGCACAGGCGGGCTCGGCATATTGATGGGTAACGGGGATGGGACTTTTCGAGGCGCTCCGGCCTACCAGACCGGCGCGAGCCCGGGCCTTAATAACTATGCCTTTGCCATCGCAGACATCAATGGGGATAAGAATCAGGACATCATTACACCTTTCTCATTGCTGGCCGGAAACGGCAAGGGCACATTTACGGTTCAGTCCGGAACGGAATTCCCAGGAATCACCGGCAGCAATGCCGGACAGATTATTCGCACTGCCGACCTGAACAACGATACGAAGATTGACGCCGTGGTCACCACCGTGACCGGCACAGCTGAAGCAAAGGTGTTCCTGAATACAGGCGCTGGCAAGTTTAAAGCGGGTGCTACATTGCCGGTGCAAAATGTTATCGACGTGAATATCGCCGACTTTAACGGCGATAAGATTCCAGACCTCGCGCTTCTTTCTTACACATCGGGCTCCGGCATTGCCGTGCATGTCCTTCTCGGAAAAGGCAACGGAACATTTAATCCTCCGCTAGCCGTCGCGCTGCCGGCGGAGGCGTCGAAATCGACCGGCGGACGAATCTATAGCGCCGATATCAATCACGATGGCAACATGGATCTCGTCGTCCTCAATGTCGGCGACTTCCAGAACTCCGAAAACGGTGGAACTTATGTCCTGCTAGGCAATGCCAAGGGAGGATTCACCATGTCGGATGACCTCACCGACGTGCTCAATCCCTACGACGCCGTGATAGGCGACTTCAACAAAGATGGAAAATTAGACCTGGTCGTATCGACCACCAACTTCAACGGCAGTTTCACAACGCCTCCGATGATCTTCCTGGGCAGCGGTACAGGCACATTTGGAGCCGGAAAATCGCTTCCCACCATTTCCGAGATACCGATGCACCTGTCAGCCGCCGATTTCGACGGAGACGGCAAACTCGATGTAGTCCTCGGCAGCTGTTGCGGATTGGCTACCACCAGCATTTTACTGGGCAAGGGAAACGGAACTTTTCAGCCGGAACAGATCATGCAGGTAGCTGGGTCACCCGCACAACTTGCGGTCGGCGATCTGAATGGCGACAATCGTCCTGATATTGTCACCTACTCCGGAGTAGCCAACGGTTTCCTCGATGTTTTGATCAATGAATATGGAGTGGTCAAACCCTAGGAACAATGGCCTGGAAGTGCGCCACTTCTCGCGCCTTCCGACAAGTGGCCTGCACGACTGCTGGCACCGTGGAATCCTGCTCCTGTCGGGAGCCCACCCGGCTAAAAGCAGGATGCGGGGCAACCTACTACCAGCGCAGCGCGCATCTACTCACGAGAGCGCTTGATGACATCCTCGACCAGAACCGCAACGCTGGATAAGCGCAAAGACTTGATGCTCGTACGCGGATCTGTTGTCTTTTCTGGCATCATCCTTTTCTTGGCAATGAACGCGCTTGCGCAGAATTCCTCGTCTTTCAATCAGGCGCAATCATTGCTTCGCGACGCAAGCGCGCTGATTCCGCAAATTGAAAAGGACCACAGACTTAGCGCCGCTGCCAATATCGCGGGTCAGCAAGCCCGCATCGGTGACATTGAGGGCGCGCTGACCACAGCGAAACGCGCCGGGAGTCCCTCGGCCCAGGTGTCCGCCACGGGAAGCATTGCCTATACGCTTGCGTCGCGGGGAAATCTGCCGATGGCTCTTCAAGTGATTCAAAACTCTTCGAAGGGTGAAGATGTGGCGAAGGCGAGCGATTACAGTTCCGTTTCGCAATGGCTGGCCGAGCATCACGACTTCGAGCACGCGCTGGAGCTGGCGCACCTCATCCAACGGGCGAAGCCCTATTTTGGGCAGACGAATGCTCTTGTCGGCACATTGCTGCGGATTCAGGCAGAACAAGTCAAAGCCGGTGACAAGGCTGGCGCGGAGGAAACGACCGATCAGGCTCTAGCCGCCGTAGAGTGGGAAAAAGATCACCCTGTCGATCCTTCATTTGCCGAGAGCATGCCCGCAGGCCTCTACACAAGCATTGCGTCTGAGTTAGCCCACGAGGGGAATCGGCTTGCTGCCACCACGGTTGTCGACCGCATTTACGATTTACTGGCCACAGCGAGCACGGAACAAACCAAGCAAGATTTGCTTCTTTACTTGGGTGAGGCACAGGTTAGTATCGGGGCACTCGACTCGGCGATGGCTATCGCCGACCAACTACCTCCCGGCAACCATCGCGACGCCATCGTTATGCAGGTCAGCTTCGAACGCGCCAAAACGGGCGATCTGTCGGGCGCGCTCGATGAAGCAACGGCGCTTGCGTATGAGCCCTGGCGCAACATTTCGCTCCGCACCGTGGCCGCTCGACTTTCCGCGCTAGGGAATGATGCGCAGGCACTTGCCACCCTCGACCTGATTTCCGAACCCGCGGAGCGCGCCGAAGGCTTGGTCGAGCTGGCTTCTCAGGCGGTCAGGAAGCATGACCCGAGTGCGCCGCTCGCGCTGGACCTTGCCTACGAAGCGGCTATGAATGCAGGCGCAGAGACGAAACCCTACGTCTTCGAGATGATTGCAGTCACACGGGGAGAGCTTGGCGATTTCGGCGTGGCGGAAGACATGATCGATAAGATGAGCGACTCGTCAAAAGTCTGGCCGCTCTGGAATCTGACGCAAAGGCTCGTTCGCAGCGACCACGAAGCCGAGGCGATCTCTCTAGCTGAGAGTCAATCCGCGCCCAAACCTAGAGCCTACGCACTACTAGGCGTCGCGACTGCGCTGATCAACAAGCGACGGGAGGCCGGTCACTCGTGGCTGAATTCCTCGCCTTGATGCATTGGTATTCGAAAGATGGGACGCCGCCCACACCTGCTGCTGAGACGCGAATTCAAGAATTCAGCTTATGTGCCTGATGAAAGGATTGGTCGGGGAGAGAGGATTTGAACCTCCAAGGTCTGCCAAATCATTGACGAAGAGGGTTATCCACTCTCGCTGAACAGGGGGCAGCAGGAGGGACGGTTCGCGCTCCGGCCAGCCATATATCCTCGATAATTATGGAATCGGTTTGATCGGGCTGATTGTTTGGACCGTTCCATCGGAATCGAACCAAGTCGGCGGGCGATCCGATTGCGAGCCGACCGCGACCACCCGCATAACGGCCGGGATTCGCGGTGGCCATCGTGATTGCATCCTTGAGCGATATCTCGGTCGTTTGCACGAGGCGGCCAATGCATTGCGCGAGCGAAGCTGTAGACCCGGCAAGAAGCTTCGAACCAAAAATACACAGACGGCCATCGGGATGGAGTTCCACTCGCCCTCCGACGGGAGTTGTGTAGACACCAGCGGACAACCCTGCCAGAGCAACTGAGTCCGACACCAGCACGGAGCGCTCAATGCCTTTCGCGCGCAACATCACTGTTAGAACACCTGCGGGAAGATGATGACCATCGGCGATGAAGGTCGCGGTGAGCCGGTCATCCGCAAGCTGTTTCCAGATCGGATTGCGGTGCCGGGGAATTTCCTGCGAGATTCCATTGCCAAGGTGGGTCGAGAGGCAGGCCCCCGCATCAATGGCACTCGCGATCTGCTCGGGCGAGGCATGAGTATGACCAATGGCAACGTGGATGCCCCGCTTCGCGAGCGTTGCGATATATGCGGAAGAGTCATCGAAATGCGGCGACAGAGTGACCATGCCCACGATTCCTTCAGCGGCATCCTGCCATCGGTCGAACTCCAAAATAGAAGGAGGGCGAACGTCGGTAGCGGGATGAGCTCCCCGGTAGCCATCGAGTGGAGAAATACTAGGCCCCTCGACGTGGACGAAGGGTATACATGCGGCCAGCTTGGGATGGACGCTGCGCGCCTCTGCGATTACTTTTAGCCGGCAACATATTTCTTCTTCGGGCGCGGTGATTAGCGTGGGCGCAAAACATGTCACGCCATCAGCCAGCATTGCGTCAGCAAGGCCAAGCACGGTAGCCGGAGAAATTTGCTCAGCATTCACGTCGAACCCGGCACGGCCGTTCACCTGTAGATCGACAAAGCCAGGCGAAAGATAGAGGTCTGTATCGAACTGCGTTGCCTCGATGCGCGCGATGATTCCATTCTCCACCGTCACTTCAATCGAGTGTCCGGTTTGCGGATCGCGGCCTGCGATTTTTATTCCGCCAGGGGGCGGGCTAGGAATTGAACCGGGGGGTGTGCTCATGAAATTTGCTCAGAGAACTCGATTCTGGATCCAGATACAAGGTGCAATGTGGATGAGTGCGAAGCGCGGTTGCCGGGCAGGCTCCGCTGATCGGTGACTCCATCATCGCTTTCACGGCTGCGTTCTTGTGACGGCCCGGCACGCAGCAAAACAATTCGCGCCCGGCGAGCAAGGTGGGGACCGTGAGTGTGATGGCCTTCATGGGAACGCGATCGAGTGTGGCAAAGCAGCCATCGAGGACCTGCTGTTCCCGGCACATCTTATCCAGTTGCACCACTTTCACTGCGAGCGGATCTTGCAGATCGGCGGGAGGATCGTTGAAGGCAAGATGTCCATTGGTCCCAACTCCAAGCAGTACCACGTCAATAGGAGCTTCGGCCAGCATCTCGGCATAGGTCCGGCATGCTGCCTCGGGGTCTGAGCCCGGATTCATGAGATGAAACTTCGCGACAGGAACGTGGTCGAAGAATTCGCGCTTAAGCCACGATCCGAACCGCTGGGGAGCGTCTTCCGCCAGGCCGATATATTCGTCCATATGAAAGGCCGTCACGCGATGCCAGTCGATGTCTCGCTCACGTGCCAGCGCCGCGAGCATTTCGCTCTGGCTTGGCGCCGCAGCGAGGATGATGCGCAAGGATGTTTTCTCATGCAGGCCTCTGCGTAATGCGGCAGCAATATCGTGCGCGGCCAGCGTTCCGAGTTCAGTGCGCGATTCCGCGAGATAAACTTTCATGGTTGAACGGGTGACAGGGATTCTCCTATAAGCGTTGTACCGCCGGTTTCCGCGGACAAGGCCGTCGAAGCGCGCCTTTCCGCATGATGTGCCGGTAAATAAAAAACACGATCAGAGCGATCGAACTAAGTGTGAAGCCGAACCAGAAGGCCGCGACATAGCTACCGGTCCACTTGATGATGTAGCCCGAAATCGCAATCACGGTGCCGGTGCAAAAATTACGAATCAGAGCGGCGGTTGAGGTGTAGGACCCGGTGTCGGCCTTATCCATGGTTTTCCAAAGGATTGTGTCGCCAGCGACTTGCAGCGGCGTAAACAAGGAGAACAGCACCATGAGCAGGATCAATCCGTTTGAATTCGTCACGCGGATGGAGCACAGCGCCAGAGAGAGCATCAAAATCCATTCGATACACAACGCCACGTAGCTACCAAAGCGGTCGATCAACCAGCCCGCCGGATAGGAAACCATAATTTTGAGCAGCAATCCCCACGATACTGCTGCGCCGGTGTTGCCGATGGTAAGACCGAGTTTAGCTTTGGAATAGAACCATACCCAGGTATTGAAGATCATTGGAAATGCATTGAGCAGGGCAACCGCGATCATCAGTACGAGAATGCGCTTGTCGCGCAGGGCAACCTTGATCGGTGCGAGCAGAGTGAAACTGCCTTTGGCCGGATGGTAGATGGGTGGCTCTTTAATACGCCAAAGAGCAAGCAACATCGTGGTCGCCATGGCAAGGGCTGCAAATACAAATACTTGAGTCGGGTGCGCGTCCGCCATTCTTGCGCCCAGTCGCGAAGATAAGAAACCCGCCAGGCTAATCACGATCGCCACCAAGCCGGAGACCCGAGCCAGAATTTGTTTTGAGACGCAGTCGATCGACAGCAGGGGGTAAGTGGACGCGCTCATGTCATTGAAGAAGTAGTACAAGACCATCAATCCGATGAGGACCAATTTTTCACTGAAGAGGGGGAAGAGTATGAGCGCAATGGTAAGGAATGGAAGAGACAGCAGCACGAATGGCGTGCGGCGGCCGAGGCGACTGGTGCAGTGATCGCTTTTCCAGGAGAAGTACATCACCAGAAAACTCACCGCCCAGAGGTTGGCTGATGTGAGGAGCCCGACCCCCGATTCGCTAACTCCGACCGCCTTAAGCCTCAGATTCATGAGCGGGACGAGAATCGTTGTGGAAAGAGCCATGCCGAAATGGCCAAAGTTGATCCACATTACGTTTCGCCACATCAGCTTCTGGTCGGAGTAGAAGTTGGCTAGCGCCTTGGGATCGCCGTGGGAGGCTTCCCCAGCGACAATCTCTTCGGGGACTGCTCCCTGGGAGCCCGAGCCTTCGCTCAACTCCGCGCTCATCTTTTCTTCCTCGAACTATCCGCGCCAGCCCCCGAGGCAGATGACTTAAATTCGCTGAGGCGGACAATCCGGTTTTCGCTTGCGGAGAGCTCAGCGGCAAAACATAACCGGGTGGTTTCCAACGCGTCCCGCGGGCTGATCTTTGGCTGTTCGCCTTCTGCTACGCGGCGGACAATATCCAGCGCTTGATCGTGCGTGTTGTGAAAGAAGGTAAAGTCGCGCTCGGGATCCCAAGTCTCGTTCTGCACCCATTCACTGGTCTGGCCGTAATCGTTCTCGCCGAACTTCCACCGCTTCATGGTTCGCGGAAACACATCGGTTTCCGCCGCTCCCTTTTCTCCGTAGATCAAATAGCGAAGCGCGTGCCCATCACCCGACTGCTGGGAAACTGCATTTTGCAGCGGGTCCCCCTTGAAGGTTGCGGCGGCTCCCATGGTGAAAGTGAGGTGGCTCACGGCTCCGTTTTTGAAACGATAGGTGCAGTGATAGTTGTCGTGAACTTCATAATACGGAATTACATTTGGAGAGCAGGCAGCGTAAACGTCCTCAACCTCGTCGCCGATCCACCAGCGCGTCAGGTCAACATAGTGGCTCAACTTCTCGCCGAACATCCCACCACTTGTGCGAGAGGCCGCGCGCCATACGTCGTGCCTGCCCCAGGCACTGCTGCAATACATGCAGTGCGTGTTCAGGACACGTCCCAGAAGTCCCTGGTCAATCCAATCCTTCACCGAGGTATAAAGGTGGGAGTAGCGCAGTTCGAAGCCGACCTGAAGAAAACCGTTTGTCCTCTCGGCCGCTTCCACCATCGCCTCGGCATCCGCCAGACTGGTAGCCATGGGCTTCTCGCACATCACGGCCTTCCCCGCCTCCAGCGCGGCAATCGTCAATTCCTTATGTGCATTGTTGGAAGCTGTAATGAATGCCAGCTTGATCTCTGGATCGCCGAGAACTTGCTCCAGGCTTTCAGCGGTCAATACGCCGTGACGCTGCTTCAGAGATTCCATGCGCTCCGGGTGACGATCGAAGACAGTGATGCTTTGCACCAATGGACTGTCACCCAGGTGTCGAATCACGTTTTCGCCCATATTCCCGCTACCAAGAACGGCAACCTTGATCTTTTTGCCATCGATCATGCTTCGTCTCCAAACGTCATCGATTGTCCGGATTTCCCCGAAAAGAAGCGCGATGAGTGTTATTCGTCTTCCATCCCTCGTCTGCAATAGGGCCCCAATTTCGAAGTTCAAAACCGCGACTGTCTTCAGGCTGGGGAGTTCCCTGGGCGTAGATCGTGCCTTCTCGGGAGGCCGGACTGTAAGTAATGTCCACTGGAGCGACGAAGGTCAACTTACGATCGCCATGGCGCAGGGTGCGCATTCCCATTGCTATACAACGGCCAGTGGTTTCGTCCGACATGAGGCATTCGCATTCGCACTCCACGCCCAAGGCTTTCAGCGATGCATATCCAAGCCGGACGCCACCTGCTTCTGGGAGAAAAATCGCGCCGTCGGCATATCGCACCTGAGCGGGCTGCGGGCTAAGCGCGACAAGAAACGAGCCCTGCGATACCGGGCCGGTGGCTTCGAGCCGCCAGCGTCGGTAACGTGGAAACCGTCCCTCGCTAATGTCTTCCTTGCCGGTGTTGTTCAGGCCGTAGATATATGCAGGAACCCAAGCTGGTTCTTCCACCACAACGCGCGCGGAGGAAGGCAAGCTTTGGAGCACAGTGACGAAGATTTCTTCCTTTTCTTTATCATCCAAGCCCTTGCTTCCAGCCTTGATGCCAGCGATAAGGTTCGCCTGGCCGCCGGTAAGGCGATACTTCCCTTCCCCGAGGTCTGTCACCGAGCCGGAGCAGTGAAGATGTGTGGCGAAGCGGATGGGCCGGCTGGCTTCAAAAGCATCGGAGAGCAGGATCACTCCCGTCTTTCGATCGAAGATAAAAATGCGGCCAGCTCGCTGCACATTGAGTTTCGGATCAAGTGCGTGGGTTATGACGATGTGCGCGTAAAGATAGCGCTCGTCGATGAAGCATCGGCGAATTACGGCACAGTTCTCCGGGGGAACGTCACCATTGAGATATTGCCCGTTGGTCAGTGCGCCACCATCTTCGAAACACATCGTGTTGGTCAAGGCGCTGTTGAGTCCGTAGACTCCCATGTTCACGTTGCAAAGCACCGGCGTCCCGTCGATGGTCACATCGAGCGCGCCCAGTGAGGGCGGAAACTCACGGTTGTGAGGCATGAGTGTGAAACTGGCGCGACGGCCGGCCTTTGGACCACCGTTCAGCGAGACCGCAATCGTCTTTTTTCCCCGCGCCGTCGCGATGAGGTCGCCGACGTCTTTTGCAAAGAGCGGCTGATCGGGGAACGCGGCAATTTCGCCGGAGTCATCGGGAGCGTAAAGGAGATCGAACATACCCAGCATCAAGCCGCCCGTGGCCTTCCGCTCTTTTTCGGCGAAAGCGCGGTATATAGAGTCGATGGCAGGTGTGGGATGGAAGCGGCTGAGAAACGCGGTTAGGAATCGATGCTCTCGGGTGCGCAATCCGCGCTGTAGTTCCTGGCTGTTCGGCACTTCGAAGGACGCCAGCAAAGCGTGGCCCAGGTTGTCGAGAAAAGGGCTCGACGAAAGCTCCGGCCTTTCCCCTCCGAAGGTCTGCGCCGCGGCGAGGTATAGAACGAGGTGAAACGGAAAGTATGTGGCCCAAGCTGCCTTGCCGCTATCCGGAAAAAGCTTGAGGCTGTCGCAGAACAGGCCGTGAAAGAACGGTAGCGCGTGACGCGCCACGTCGAGATCCTCGTAAAACGCCATGCAGGCAATAGCAGCGCCGTTCCACGAACCGAGGGAGTGCGGGTCGATAGCTGGACAGCCCATATAGGCGCGTTGAAGCAGCGTGAAATCGTAGATTTTCTGAAGGTATTCGGCTGTCTTCGACAACATTGCCCGTCGCTCTTGGTCATTGAGAAGAGGCTGGAGATAATCCCATGCGAGCGCAGTGTGAAAGAGCCGCTGACTGATCACCCGGTCGTTGTCGCCGCCCATTAACAGAGGATCGGGCCGGCCGCTCCAAGTGGAAGCCTGCACAAATTCCATTATGCGGTCCTTGGCACGCGCTCCGATCACCGGATCGCCGGTCAGAGCGTAGACCAGGCAAGCCAATGAAAGTGTGCCCTGACTATTGTCGGTCAGGAAAACCAGGTCGTCGGTACGCAGTTGTCGCAGGAGTTCCTCGAATTCAGGGCGCTCTTGCCAACGTTGGCGGACACGTTTGGCATCTTCCGAGGAAAGAAAGATACGCGGATGCCGGGTTTCAATCGGCTCAACGGAAACCATGCGACGGTCGTCGCGACGCAGTTCGAGGTAATCCAATCTTCCCCAGGACATTCGCTCGCGGTCGCGCTCGATCAATTCGAGAACCAGCTCGTTCTCGCCGTCCTCGGCCTCGAAGCCGAATTCAGCTGCGAGGCGTTCCTCCGCAATTTGTGTGGGGCCGGGCATAGCGAACCAGAGGCCTCCCTTGAGCTTGCTGTTGACGTAGGTGCGAATCATGGGAACAGCCATGACGTTATGAATGTGATCCAAGTCCCAAGGGCCCACCGGCACGCGCTTGCCGTCGGGTACACGCACCATCTCAATCATTGCCGTCGACATGTCAAAGGAGTGGGGCACGGTCTCGAACCGACCGCTGTATAGTCCCGCTGGAACATCAAGGCGGATGGTGAGGCGCGACGGGGTCGCTTGAATATCAGTTACTTGGCCCGTGACATCGATCAGTTCGACGGAACTGGCCCCGCTGAACTGGTTCAGAATCGGCTTCAGGAAGGCGATGAGATCGCTATTTCTCATACTCAGTCACGAAAACGAGTCTGACGTCCGGTTCAGGACAGCTTGAGTGAGTCTAAACGAAGTACCGTCACCGCTCAGCCTTGGGCTGGAACATGGATGTACTGCCACAGCAGATTCCAGTCGGCGTTGCCTGGTCTTGTTCCAGAAACAGATGAAAATCGGCGCTGGGCTCCAAACCTCGCAGTTTGTCTGGATCCCAGCGCCGAACAAGTTGTGTTCTAACCATCGTGACCGGTGGCTAGAAGTTGTACTTCAACGCGAACTGAATGTTGCGCGCCCCCTCCGAACTGCCATTACCACTGATGACTCCGAGGGTCGACCCCAGCCCAGTTTGTGGCGAGTTCAGAATCGTATGGTTGAATGCGTTGATGAACTCGGTTCGGAACTCGATGTTCTGTTGCTCATGCACTGTGAACGACTTGGCGAGCCCGATGTCGATGTTTCTCTCGCCAGGTCCATAAACCGAACCGATGCTACAGTTGCCATACCCCGCAAGAGGCTGGGAGTAGGGAGCCGGCGAAAACCATTGATACCCCCCGCCAACGCCACTTATCGGATGGCTCTTCCCGTAAACTACCGGCGGCCCGTTACAATCCGGGCGTTCGCCAAAGGAATTCGTGCCGACAGGGTTGTTGGCGCCGAGAGTCAGCGGAAAGCCTCCACGGAAAGTCGGAATCGCACTTACGCGCCAACCTCCCGCGATTCCGTCGGCGATGCGGTTCATGCTCGACCCGTATGCGCGTCCGTGTCCAAACGGCAACTCGTAGATCACATAGCCGCTGAATACGTTCGTGACATTGAAATAACAGCTGCCATAATCTGCCTGCGGGTCGTAGACATTCTGGAACCATGCATCCTGACTAGAGGATTGCCCGGATTCCCCGAAGAACCCGGTGGCGTTGGTGAGGCAGTGTGACCACGTATAGCTGAGCTGGTATGAAAGGCCGTGATTTTCCCGGCCTTGAAGGGACATCTGCAAAGCGTTGTAATTGGAGTTAGCCGCAGAGTAAGTGGCCAGGGGCAACGCGCCCATGGCCAAGAGGTTTTGATTGTCGGAAAAGAAGAGTGAAGGGCCTATCGTGCCATCTGGCGCAATGGAAACCGCATTCAGTTGCTTCGGAACTGACAAATGCCGCGCCGCCTGGCCGACATAGCCGACCTGGAACGTCATGTAATTTGTCAATTGTTGCTGAATAGTTACATTCCACTGATTGGAGCGCGCTGGTTGCACCTTGCTATCCCACGATAAAAGCAGTGAACCCGAATAGCACGCGGGGTCCGCGCTCTCCAATCCCGCGATCGTGCAGGGATTTGTCGTAGAGATAGGAGCGAAGCCCTGATCCAGTGTCGTTGTCGGATAGGTGAGGCCGCTGTAATTCGCTTGTGTCTGAATTGAGAATGGGGGGTTTTGCGGCAGGCGGAGACTTAACCCCGTGCCTTCCATAAATTCTGACATAGCGTATCCGGCGCGAATCACCGTCTTAGGTAAGAGCAAGTAAGAGATGCCAAGACGCGGCTGATAATTACTGAGTCCATTGTAGGAGTCGTACAGCGCGCGACTGTTGCCATTCTTTCCGGGCAGCTCCAGATTTCCCGTGATGGGATCGAAATTCACCTGCTTATCGTTGGTTTCATACCACGGCGTGTGGTTCTCGTATCGCAGCCCCAAGTTGAGGGTCAGTTTCGAGGTTACCTTCCAGTCATCCTGGAAGAAGCCCGAGAAGATATTCCCGCGCTGTCCCCACACTGGTCCAGGCCGGCCTACCGCGACCGTGTCTGGCAGGCCGAGCAGAAAGTCCGATTCAGCCGAGCCCGAGTACTGTCCGTTGAAATCGAAGTTTCCCGCGATCCCGCCATTACCGGGAAAGAATCCGTTCATGCGCAAACGCCATCCCTGAAAGCCAAAACGAGATGTGTGTTTGCCGTGTGTCCAGTTCACCACGTCCTGGTATTGGATCACTGTGTCGGCTTGGTCGGAGCGCGAGTCTTTGCTGCCGAACGCGGAGTGTCCGGTGGGCCCGTTTACGAATGAGTTGTGCGAAAACGTCATCGCCGGCAAAATGCTGGTAGGTAGGCCTGCTATCCCAAACTGGCTCACATCCACGCTATTCGGATCGGTGCCGTTATTGACGGTGATGTAGCTGATTCCGAAACGCGCATCGTTCAGCACGTTATTCGTTAAAGCCCGGGTGTAATCCGCCACCGTGTTCCACACCGACGCGTTCGCAAAGGTGTTGTAAGCCAACTGGTCGGAGTGAGTGGTCGGATTTACCAGGTCCTCTTTAGAGAACCTCCCGAAGACGTGGTTCCGATCGTTGACTGCCCAGTCCACTCTGCCATCCCCCTGATCGACATTGGTGTAGGTGCGGGTTAGATCTACCGCATTCGCGTTCAAGGTGCCATTGATCGGCGCGGGATAGCTTGTCGAGTTTACGATGTTCAAGGCGGCTGGACTCAAGCCTGAGGTGATAATGTTGCCGGGATACGGAACTCCGGTTATCGGGTTTCTGATGATGACGGGAGACCCTGTCGGCGGGGTAAGAAGCTCTGAGAAGTCTCCGGTGCGTTCCTTGGCGGTAAACACCACGTATGGCGAACTGCTGGTCGGCGTATCGAAGCGCTCTCCCTGGTAGTCACCGAACACGAAAAGTTTGTTCTTGATGACCGCTCCGCCGAGGGCGGCGCCGAACTCATTCCACCGAAGCTTGGCTTTAGGTTCTCCCAAGGAATTTCGAAACCACTCATTGGCATTCAAAACGTCGTTGCGGAAGAACTCGAACGCGGACCCGTGGAGCTTATTGGTACCCGACTTTGTCGATACGCTGATGATGCCGCCCATGTAGTTGCCGAAATCGGCCGGCGCATTCTGCGTGATCAGGTTGAATTCCTGAATGGCATCGGGTTGCGGCGTGTACGCAATGAAATTGCTGGCCATTTCGTTGTTATCCATGCCGTCGATAACATAATCCACGGCAGTAAAACGGTTGCCGTTGATCTCTGGCCGCGCGTTCTGGCCGGTGGTCTGGCCGGAAGTAAAACTGTTCGACCCGAGCGGATTTGGCGTCACCACACCGGGGGCCAACAGGGTCAACTGCAGGTAGTTGCGAGAGGCCAGCGGAAGATCAACGTTCGCTTGCGCATCGATCACCGTGCTCACTTCGCTCGATTCGGTCTGGAGTAGTGGCGCTTCGCTGGTCACCTGAACCGTCTCGTTATCTTTTCCAATTACCAACTGGATATTGACCGCTTCTATCTGATTGAGTTGCAATTCGGGTGTCGTCTCCACCGCGGCGCGGAAGCCAGGAGCAGTGACGCGTACCGAGTAGCGTCCGACAGGAAGGCGGCTGAGATTGAAGAAACCTTGCGAATTCGTTTTTGCCGGCCACACCGTGTTTCGATCAAGATCGGTTGCCGTCACCTCGGCATTCGCAACTACGCGGCCGGAAGGGTCGGTAATAGTTCCATTGATCGTCGCAGTTACTTCCTGCGCAGCGCCAAGGGTTGGCCAGAAACAAACGGCCAAAGAGAGAATACTCAACACCAGAACGGTTGATCGCTTTAACTTCGAAAGCTGTGTGCCTGCGCTCATGCCCTTGCCTCCTCAGATTCTTCAGCATCTACCCGGCCTTAGTTCAGCCGTGATACCGTAGTTCCACAATGCGAAACTGGTGTTTATATTGCGGCTCAAGCTAATCAAAAACGAATTGCGTTGTCAAGAGCCTTGTGTAAGAGTCTGTCTATGAAAAAAGCGTCCACCGCCATGAGCTCCACGGTGCGCTGTCTCAAAGTGCTGGAACTTCTGGCAGAAGAACCATTTGAGCTCTCGTTCACGGAACTAGCTGCACGGCTGAATGTTCCCAAGGCTTCCGCACACCGGTTATGCACCACACTGATCGAAGCGAAGCTGATTGCGCAGGAGCCAGTGACGAGGCGCTACATGCTGAGCAGTCACGCTCTGTGGATCGGATCGGGCTACCTCCGGCATTCCGCGATTTACCGGGCGGCGTTTTTTCCCATGCAGGATCTGGCACGCCAACTGCCCGGCACGGTGCAACTCGGAGTCCTCGATCAAGATTACGTGCTGTTTATCCACTCTGTAGGCTACCCCGGCGCACTAGACGCCTTTGCCGATGTTGGTCTTCGACGCCCGTTGAACGCCACCGCCTCAGGCAAGATCTTCCTGGCTTGGATGCCCACTGAGGAGGTTGATCGCATCATGTCGAAGTGCACGCAGAAATACACCAGCAGCACCATCACCTCATCAGCCCGCATGAAGCAGGAGATCGCCACGGTGAAAAAGATGCGCTACGCCCGCAACGTAGAAGAGTTGCTTCCTGGGTACTGGGTGTTGGCGGCGGGCGTTGTCGGCAAGGATGGCCGGCCGGTTGCAGCCATCAGCATCACTTTGCCGCTGGCGGAATTCACTCCAGAGCGGGAGACCGAGATTGCGGCGCTATTGAAGGAAACGGCCCGCAAGACTTCCCTGCAATTTGGCCATAACCGGGTGGCGTGAGCCATTCTTATCCAGTTCTTGCGCTGCGGTTGCGGGTGCTGAGAACGGTTGCCCGAAGGGGCATCGTTGAATGGACATACAACTCAGCCTAAGCCACCTGGGATATCTGCCGCAGAGCCCTAAGATCTTGACGTTGCTGCCTGGCCATGCCAGCGGGCTTCCTGAGGCAATCCCGTTTTATCTCCGCCAGAACTGTCTTCGCATGCCCCGCGATGTTAAGGGGCAAGACGGTTTTTCGACGCGCTTCCCCGCGCCCTACGATCTGCTGCGCGGCAAACTTATTCTGGGCGAGGGAACTGAACCCTTTTATAAGGGTGCACTTCGAAGGACTTCGAGCCGCTGGGGACTCGTGTGGCAGGCGGATTTCAGCCGGTTCAATACTCCCGGCAGTTACCAGATCGAAACCGATTGGCAAATCTCACCTCCGTTCGCCATTGCCGATCATATCTATGACCGCATTATTGCCGGCTATCTGACCTTTCTGCGCGCTCAACGCTGCGGCTGCGCTGTTTTCGGTGTCCACGATGCCTGCCATCTTGACGATGGCGTTCTAGATACCGATGGTTCTTTGCTACCCGCTAACGGCGGCTGGCACGACGCTGGTGACTTTCGAAAATGGCTCGCCTTCACGCTGCTACCATATCGAGGCGCTAATCACGATACGCGAGAGGCTTGGCGGAGACCTTGAACGCGGAGGCGTCGCACCCCAGTCGCTGCTTGACGAATTGTCATGGGGCAACGCTTTCTTTCATCGCATGATCGACTCTCGTGGACAGGTATATGAGGATGTCGCGGGAGGTGGTTCGCCCCCGGGCAGCGATCTCAACTACGAAAACGACTGGTGGTTTGAAAACCACCCCGGCTGCTATGCCGATGCCAGCGACAACCGCTGGACCGATAACGTGACGCAGTCAGGCGACGAGCGCAGGATTCGCACTTCATACAATCCCCTGGTGCAATGGGCCTTTGTCCATGTCCAGGCTCGCGCATCCAGGCATTTGCCCTCGACGCAGGCCGAAGTATGCCTGCAACTGGCTCGACGAGCCGCCATCTTCGGGCGTCAAAACGGCCACGACAACCGCACACTTTTTCTGGCCGCGGAGCTTCGCGCAAATCTAGAATTGCTCGCCGCCGGAGACTCGTCGCTCGATCGGCATGCTCTGATCGCCTCGGCACGGGAGTTGATGCGACGCCAGGCGAAAGCGTCGGAGGGATTATCTGGCTATTTCACGGAAGCAGACGCATCCGATGGATTTCGCTCCATCGCCTTTGCTGCCGATCCGGCACTTACCCTGCTTCGAATCTGGGAGCTGCGTTCGATGTTCCCTGACACGCCCGTTGTTGAAGAGGCTCGACAGGCAGTCTTCGACTACATTGAAAACTACCTTCTGGTGGACTGCACCAGCAATCCGTTTTCACTTACGCCTTACGGCGTGTACTTCGATCCGCCACATCCTGAACGTCAGCTCTTTCGTGAAGCAGGAAACGGACGTGGCGTGCGCACCTTTATGGCTCCGTTCAACTCGCAGGGCATCGCGCATGGGACGAACTCAGTCTTGATGAGCCATGCCCATCTGCTCGCCCGGTCCGCGGAGCAGTTGCGCGAACCCGCGTGGCGCGGCGCAGCGGAACGGTTGCTGCAATGGTGCCTCGGACACAATACGCTCAACCGGTCGTTGTTTTCTGGAATCGGCTATCGCCAGCCCATCGGCTATTCCTTCCGCATCCCGCAATTGCCGGAAGCGATGGTTGTCGGCTTCATCGGCAGGCCGGATGATTCGCCTTATCTCGAGGAATCCACCGCGATTGAATGGAACACGCTGGAATATTGGAGCATTCCCTTCCTGCAGGCCGCTCAGGCGGCATGCTGGCTGCGCAGTTAAGCTGCAGCGCCCGCTTGACAGCACCCCGAGCACGGAATATTCTCGATCCGTATTTTAAACCTTGTTTTCGCATGCCGAAACTCGTTACCACTTATGCAAACGGGCCAACTCGGTATTTGTCTGCTAATAATGAGGTAGTCTTCATCCTATCGATGGCATGATCCGAATCGGCTCCGAGCAGCAACTCAATCATGTATTGGCAGAACCGAGCGAGGCCGACATTGCCTTTGCCCGGCGTCTCCGCGGAGACACCATGGTCCTCGGTGCGGGCGGAAAAATGGGCCCCACGTTGGCGGAGAGGCTCCTCCGCGCGTTGCGCAGCTCGAACAGCAAGTCGAGGGTGATTGCCGTATCGAGATTTCAGTCCTCGGAAGCAGAAGCGCAACTGTTAGAAGCGGGTGTGGAAACGATTTCATGCGATCTGCTGGATGGCGACAGCGTCAAGTCTCTGCCTCGAGTCGAGAATGTTCTCTTCTTAGCCGGCCGTAAGTTCGGTTCGGCTGGAGATCCAGACGTCACCTGGGTGATGAATTCTGTCGTTCCGGCGCAGGTGGCGCAACACTTTCGCGACTCGCGCATCGTGGCCTTCTCCACTGGGAACGTCTACCCTTTTGTTTCACCGGAACACGGCGGTTGCGTGGAATCAGATATTCCCGTACCCGTTGGGGAATACGCGCAATCCTGCCTGGGACGGGAGCGGGTTTTTGAGTTCTACTCCAAGAAATTCAAAACGCGGTGCCTGATCTTCCGGCTTAACTACGCCATCGATCTTCGGTATGGCGTGCTGGTCGACATCGCGCGGCAGATCTACGAGGGTAAACCTGTCGATCTTTCTGTTCCCGCTGTGAATGTCTTGTGGCAGGGGGATGCGAATTCCTACGCCTTGCGATCTCTGGAACTCTGCGAATCGCCGGCGCGAATTCTCAATGTGACCGGACCCGAGACGATTCCAGTGCTGGGGGCGGCTGAGTTCTTCGCTGGCCGCTTTGGACGCGAATTGCTTGTGAAAGGCGCGTCCAAGGGATTGGCGCTGTTGAGCAATGCGGGAGCGTGCCACGCCGCGCTCGGCTACCCTTCGGTTACGGCCAGCGAACTGATGGAAGCGGTCGCGAGTTGGGTTGAATCTGGCGGAGTGAACCTGAACAAGGCAACGAAATTCCAGGTCATGGACGGAAAGTTCTGATGGCGAACAGGACCGAACAGTTTCGCGCGCTATTGCAGCGGGGGCTGGTCATTCCCGCACATCCGCTTGCCCTGACTGGCGATCTCAAGCTCGATGAAAGACGCCAGCGCGCGTTGACTCGCTACTATTGCGACGCCGGGAGCGGCGGCGTAGCCGTGGGGGTCCACACTACACAGTTTTCCATTCGCGACAGCAAGGTCGGCCTTTTTGAACCAGTGCTTGAACTGGCCTTCGAAGAGTTACGTTCTTTCGAGCAACGTACGGGAAAAGTGCTGGCAAAGATTGGCGGCATCTGTGGCGACACCAAACAAGCTTGCCGGGAAGCCGCCACGCTTCACCGGCTCGGATACGACGGCGGATTACTCAGTCTGGGAGCGCTCTCCAATGCATCCAATGATGCTTTGATCGAACACTGCCGCGCGGTGGGAGAGACGATACCCATTATCGGCTTCTATCTACAACCGGCGGTCGGCGGCCGTCCGCTCAACGCCGATTTCTGGGAAAGCTTCGTAGAAATCGAGTCGGTTGTAGCCATCAAGGTCGCTTCCTTCGACCGGTATCAGACGATGGAAGTTTTGCGCGTGGTTGCCCACAGCGGACGCAGCTCTGAAATAGCCCTTTACACGGGCAACGACGACAATATCGTCGCCGACCTTCTCACCGAGTTTCGCTTTGGCGAACGTACCGCCCACTTTGTGGGCGGCTTGTTGGGACAGTGGGCCGTATGGACGAGCCGGGCGGTTGAATTGCTGAAGGCCGTACACGACGCCAAGAATAATTGCGCGCGCCTGGACACGGTCCTGGCCCGCGGGGCGGAAATTACCGATGCCAATGCAGCGATATTCGACGCCAAGAATCAATTTCGCGGATGTATTCCGGGCATTCATGAGGTACTGCGCAGACAAGGACTGCTCGCCGGCCGGTGGTGTCTGAATCCTGCCGAGGCGCTCTCGGAAGGGCAATTAGACGAGATAGAGCGCGTCTGTTCCTCCTATCCACTTTTGAATGACGACGACTTTGTGAACGAGCGGCTCGACCAATGGTTGTCCTAGATACCTCCATCCTGTCGATTCGAGCTGGCTGTGGCTCATGCCTATCCGGGTGTGCCCTGAAGTCTGCTCGGTTGGGTCTGACCTGCCAATTTGCTGGCGAGAAGGGTTCGTCATGAACGAGAAGACGATCGCAACGATTGCTCTCAGAGACGGAGGTTATGCGAGTCTTCAGGAAACACTCCACGATGCAGCGCAGTCGCTCGAACTGGCGGCGGCCCGAGGAGCGCATCTAGCTGTGCTTCCTGAAACGATCAATCTGCTCCACCGGAAGAATGCCTCAGTTCCGCTCGACGAATTAGCACTTGAAGACTGGCGGCAGGCAACAGCGGTTCTCTGCAATACGGCGGTGCGGTCGAAGATCTCGCTGGTTCTGCCCCTCCTGGTGCGTGACAACGGTGTTCTCGCCAATCGCTTTCACCTGCTTGCGAGCGATGGAGCTTTGCTCGGCCATTATCAAAAGCGCGTTCCTGCTCCCGGTGAACGTGCCTCAGGAGTTGAATCCCGAAGCTCCGCTCCGATCCGCTGGGAGGGCCTGAGGATCGGCGGAGGAATTTGCTTCGATGTGTATTACCCGCAAGCCGTATTCGATCCCCAGATCGAATCTGGTGCGGACCTTTTTGTGATTCCGAGCTTCACGCCAGCCGGCTTCATGCTGGACTATTGCGCGCTGGTCTATGGCGTACCCTTTGTTCTTGCGTATTCCCCATGGAGCCGGATCCTCGATCGGGACGGCACGGAACTGGCTGCTGGCGGCTATCGATCGGAGACACTGCGCTTCGGCTTTGGGTCTCCAGTACTGCTTGCTACAGTCAACTTCGATGCAGTGACTTTGTTCGCAGATCGTAACCAGGAAAAAATGAACGACGTCGCCCGCCACTACGGTGGCGACGTAAGAATCCGCTTCGATCAGCCCAATTGCCTGTTCACCTTGGAATCGCGATCGGCAGATATTTCCGTGGATGAAGTCATGCGGCAGTTCGGCCTGATCTCTCGACGAGACTATTTCGCGGAGCATCGGCCAGGCGCTCTCAAGCGCGCATCATCAATCGAGAATTCTTAGATTTTCAGGAGCCAGCGTGAGACCGCTCGATGAAACCAATCCTCTGCGCTTTGCCGTGATTGGCTGCGGCTCGGTGGCTCGCGGGCAACACATCCCCAATATCGTGAGATCCCCGAGAATGACGCTCCACACCTGCGTCGATCTGGATGACGCAGTGTTGGCCGAATGCCGCGAGGTCTTTGGCGCGATTCACACACGCAAAGACTATCAAGGCGCAATCGAAGATCCCGAGGTCGATGTTATCTGCCTGGCGACAACCGAGAAGCTTCGCTTACCGGTGATCGCGTTGGCGGCAAAGGCGGGAAAGCCGGTGTATGTCGAAAAGCCGCTGGCGAGCAACCTCGCAGAGATGCGCGAGATTCAGCGAGTGGTACATGCCGCCAACATTCCGTTCTGCGTCGGCCACAACCGGCGAGCTAGTCCGGCGATGGTCGATGCACGGAGGATCTTCCGCGGGCAGATGACCAACCCTGTTCCGTGCCCATGGCGCTGGCGCCGCGAGGGAGATTCGCTTCCCACGATGGCCGAGGATGGCGTTCTGTCCATCTCCGTTCGCATCAATGACGATTGGTATAGCTGGAAAGGCTGGGTTTTTGACAAAACCCATGCTCCCCACGGACCGATGCTTTTCGAGATGACGCACTTCACTGACATATGCAACTGGTTCCTCGCCGACGAACCGATCGAAGTCGTAGCCATGGAATCGGGGATGCTCAACGAAGCTGTGATCATCCGATATCGAAGCGGCGCGCTGGCCACAATCGTCATTGGAAGCAATGGGACCCTCGGCTACTGCAAAGAATTGTATGAGTTCATGGGCAACGGTTCCTATGTCGCTGTCGATCACATGCTGGAGGTTCGGACGGCGGGAATCGAAGGCGCGCCCGCAAAGACTACTTATCCCATGATTAACGATCGTCATCCGCAAATTGGCACCGAAGGCGGAGTCTCCGGCTGGCTCGCCAAAAAACGCGCGGCCTGCGCTGAGGCTGTGGCAGGCAATGATCCCCTGCTTCAGTTCACGGCCGAACCCGACAAGGGCCACGCTCACGCACTGGAACGCTTCGTGGATCAGATCCTCGGCAAAGGACCTGAAGTGTGCGGAGTTGACGCGTCAGTGCTCGCAACGCGAGTTGCTTTCGCCGCCATCCGGTCTGTTCAAGACAGGAGACCGGTTTCGTTGGATGAGATTGCGTAGTCCAGCCAGTACGTTTCAATTTGTAGTGGTCAGCTTTGGAAAGGAATCGCTGCCGTGAAAAAGCTTTCAATGCCTGCTCCGATGACATATTGGCGCGCACGAATGAGAACCAAGAAGTGGGCCGTTTGTGGCCCTTGCGCCGCGCTGCTCGCAATTTTGACCGTGTTCGCGTGCTTCGCGACTGCGCAGACTTCAGGCGCGGAAGGTCCGGCTGCGAGTGTGGATCCGCTGATCGGAACCGGTTCCGATCCCGACGATGGCATCAATCTCTTCCCCGGGGCCACGACACCTTTTGGGATGGTGCAACTCAGTCCGGATACGGAGGACCACGGGTTCGGTTATCACTATATTCAAACAAAAATCAAAGGGTTCAGCATGACCCACATGAGCGGACCGGGCTGCGCGGACGAAGGGGACGTATTTTTCTCGCCGACGACGGGGCCGATCGTTACCCAAATGGCGGATTTTCAATCGCCGTACTCGCACAAAATGGAAACGGCCAAGCCGGGCTACTACGAGGTGCAACTGCTAGAGTGGGGGATCAACGCGGAACTGAGCGCCACCGATCGTACTGGCGTGGCCCGATTCACATTTCCGGCCGGCAAGGCCGCCAATATTCTCGTTCCTATCAGCCATACGCTCAACCAAACTTCGGCGGCATCAGTGCGCATTGTGGGTGATCGGCGGATCGAGGGCTACGTTGAGAACCATGCGTTCTGTGGCAACAAGGCAACTTATAAGGTCTATTTCTCAATGACCTTCAGCCGTCCTTTCTCCACCTTCGGTACCTGGACAGGCGCCGACTATGGCGGTCCAGGAAAGATTGTCGAGGGCAGCCGTTCCGCCGAGCAAGTCGGTCATCAGGAGTGGGTCGGCGGGTACGCCAGTTGGGCGCCCGAGCAGCGTGAGCATTCGATCACTGCCAAGATTGGAATTTCCTACGTTGACGTGGCAGGCGCCGAGAAGAATCTTCAGGCGGAAGCTGATAACAAGGACTTCGACACAATTCGAAGCGAGGCTGAAAGCACCTGGAGCAAAGAGTTGAGTGTCATCGACGTTTCCGGTGGCACTCCCGCCGCACGAAAAGTTTTTTATACAGCGCTTTACCACAGTCTGCTTATGCCAAGTATCTTCAGCGATGTCGATGGCCGCTACCTTGGATTCGACGGTCAGATTCATACCGCCTCGGCCGGACATCCCGTCTATGCGAATTTTTCCGGCTGGGATATTTACCGTAGCGAAATCCCACTCCTGGCAATGATTGAACCGGCACGCATGCAGGACATGGCGCAATCGATCGTCCTCATGTATCGACAAGGTGGCTGGATCGATCGCTGGCCGCACATCAATCTCTACACCAACGACATGGTTGGGAGCCCGCTCTCGATCTCACTGGCGACGGCGTGGCTCGATGGTCTGCACGGCTTCGACATGGACGCAGCATGGGAAGGCATGTTCAAAGATGCTACTCAGGCTCCGCCGCCCGGCCGCCCTTACACGGGCGAAGACGGAGTTGAATGGATCAATCGACTCCACTATCTGCCGAACGACAAAGTCGATTACGGCTCGGTGGCAAAAACGCTGGAGTATACGACCAATTATGCGTCGCTCTACCGCCTAGCGCTCGCACTGGGCAAAACGAACGACGCGAAGATGCTCTACGAGCGTGCTCTCTATTACCGCAACCTGTTCGATCCTGAAGACAAGTTGTTCCATCCGCGCAATGCCGATGGCACATGGGTCGCTGACTTCAATCCCGCTCAGGATGGCCATGCATTTGTGGAAGGCACAGCTCTGCATTACCAGTCGTTTGTTCCCTCGGACCTGGCTTGGGTGGTGAAGTCTGTCGGCCGCGATCTCTTCAACGAACATATGACTGAATTCTTCAACTACTCCGAGCCCGGTTGGTACGCACAGCATTACAACCCGTACAACGAGACCGATCTGCACGCGCCCTTCGTGTTCAATTTTTCAGGTGAGCCATGGATGACGCAGCGCGTAGTTCGCCGCGTGCTACAGGAAAATTATTTCGACGCGCCGGACGGAATTCCTGGCAATGACGATTGCGGCGCAATGTCATCCTGGGCGGTGCTGAGCATGATGGGTATCTACAGCGTGGACCCATCGAGCCTCGCCTACGAGTTAGTCGCACCGAGTTTTTCGAAAATAGTCATTCACCTGCAGGCTCCGTATCCGGGCAAGGAATTCGCGATTGAAACATCGCCCGAACCCGAATCCAAACCCTACATCCAGGATGTGACGCTGAACGGCGGGAAGCACACGAAGAATTGGATTTCATTTCTAGACATTCGCGCCGGCGGCACACTGCATTTCAAGCTGGGCTCTGAGCCGAACCGGGCTTGGGGCGCGGGAGTCAATGATGCGCCACCCTCGCTAAGCGACGAAAAATAGACTTGCGGCCTAACTAAAGAAGGATGTAAAGAATGAAGCGGCGCAATTTCCTCGAGTTGGCGGGCCTGGGACTATGCAGTAGTCTCGTGTCTCCGAAATTGCTCGCAGGGTCTGCGTCGCGCACCGCACCGCTGGCGGCGGTTCCATCCGAAGCCGACACAGCTACTGCCGCCAAGGCCTACGGGTCGGGCAATTTCGGCAAATGGATCACCGATTCGTTCGGGCTTCCTGCCTACCAGTACACCTGCAACCAGATCACCGATCCCAAAGCTTTTTCTCAAGTGGATAAGGCGTGGCGCACCGCTACCGACCACACGCACCAGGTGGGAAACGACCGTCTGGTGGCGGCTGTCTCCAATTACGGCTATGTCCAGGTGAGGCAGGATGAAGGCGGTCCGAAGTTCTTGAACGATTATTTTCCTGAGCAGAATCGCTATGGTGGCGGCATCGGCTTCCTTTCTGCCGAAGATGTTTTGCTGAGTACGTATTATTCCGGGACCGCTGAATCCTTCGAGAGAGTTTTTGGCATGGGATATCTGCAGAAGCGAGTCACCGGCCACCAGCATGAAATCGATCAGGTGATTCTCGCACCCTTTGGCGACGACCCCGTTTTAATTTCGCAGGTCACGATTACGAATCATTCCGATCGCGTATCGAAGCCGCGTTGGGTGGAGTATTGGGGATGCCACAATTATCAATTCTCCTATCGCTCGCTGATGGAAGCGGCACTGCTGAGCGATGCGACGAAAGTTACCGACCTCCGTCGCAATTTGTCCAATCAATTTGCGCATAAGTTCCAGGTATTGAAGGGCAACAAGGGATTGCTTGAGACTCAAACTTTTCGCGGTCGCACGCCTGAAGAAGAAGAGTCGTGGCTGAAAGTTCAGGCCTCCCTGAAAGCGAATCCCACGGGGTTCTACGGTGGTCCGGTTGCGCCGTTGGCTCAGGGCGCCAGCATGGACGATTTTCACCCTCCATCGACGTTTCTGGTCTCTCTGGACGCGCGCGCTGATGGGTTTGCCACCAACGCGATGGAATTCTTCAGGGGTGGTATCGAGCATCCGCTTGGGATGACCCAGCGATTGAACAATGATTTGACTGCGACTGGCCCCGAGAGCGCGTTGCTGCTTGAGCGCGACCTCACGTTGAGTCCGGGCGAAAGCAGAACGATGTTTTTTCTCTATGGATATCTTCCCGATGGATTCGATCTCGACAGCCTCACGGCCAAATACGCGCCGAGTCCGTCCTCTGTGTGGGCACGTTCCTGTTCCCAATGGAAGGAGAGCGGTCTGCGATTCCGAACCGAATCCGAACCGTGGGTGGAGCGAGAAACCACCTGGAGCAGCTACTATCTGCGCAGCGCCATCACCTACGATAGCTTTTTTCGAGAACATATTATTTCTCAGGGAGCTCCCTACCAGTACATTGCCGGGATTCAGGCCGCGCCGCGCGATCCACTGCAACATGCATTTCCATTGATATTCAGCGATCCCAAGATCGTGCGCGAAGTTCTTCGCTACACGCTCAAAGAAATTCAGCCCGATGACTCCCTGCCTTATGGCATCGTCGGCAGCGGCGTTCCCATGCCATGTCGCTACCGGCCCAGCGACTCGGAGCTGTGGCTGCTTTGGCTGGCGAGCGAATATGTTCTCGCAACTCGCGATCAGAATTTTCTCGATGAAACTATCCCGGGGTATCCCGGCCGCGAACCAGGCTCGAAGGATGTGACGATCCGTGAACTTCTGGCGCGCACCTATGTACGGGTGACGCAGGATATCGGTGTCGGCAAACATGGATTGATGCGTCTTTTCAACGGAGACTGGAACGACAGCATCGTGGTGAATCGTCTGAAGCCGGCGCAGGTTGCGGATGTAACCCAACACGGTGAAAGTGTCCTCAACGCAGCCATGGCAGGCTACGTGCTGAATTACTACGCAACGATGCTGGACTTTACCGGCAACGCCAGACAGTCAACCGAGGCGCGCACCAGTGCTGAAGCCCAGAAACAAGCGGTACGACAACAATGGACGGGGCGTTGGTTTCGGCGCGCGTGGCTCGGCGAAGAATTGGGATGGGCTGGTGAAAAACAGATGTGGCTGGAGCCACAGCCTTGGGCAGTGATTGGCGGCAGCGCCACTCCGGAGCAAGTGAAAACGCTGGTGGCTGCGATCGTCGAACTGATGTGCAAGCCTAGCCCAATCGGTGCCGCTCTGCTCAGCCAAGCGGATCCGACGATGCATAACGAGGCAGGCGTCGGGACCAATGGAGGGATCTTTGCCGCCATCGATGGAACTTTGGTTTGGTCTCTCGCCCTGGTAAACGGATCGATGGCATGGGACGAATGGAAAAAGAATTCTCTCGCCCGTCACGCGGATGTTTATCCAGACCTCTGGTATGGAATCTGGAGCGGTCCCGATGCTTACCATTCTGCGCTATCGAAAACTCCCGGCCATACCGAGCCCGATTTTCCTGTGATGAATATGCATTCCCACGCATGGCCGTTGTACTCGGCAGTCAAGCTCCTGGGATTGGAGTTTCACGAGAAGGGAATTAACTTCCGCCCCGATCTGCCGCTGTCTCAGTACCAATTCACGTCGCCGTTACTGGGGTTTGAGAAATCTCAAGACGGCTATTCCGGATGGTATGCGCCGTCAGTGGGTGGCCATTGGAGTATCGACATTTTGCTTTCTGGCGCCGATCGGGCGAGATTGCGACAAATCACGGTTAACGGAGTTACAGGGGCGCTGCCGCTCAATCAGCAGCAGATTCATTTCAGCGGTGAAAGCAAGCCGAACGTCCCGCTGGAGTGGAAGGTTGTCTAAGGAAATTACTCGAAGATCAATGATTCTTCGGATCAATAAGAGAGGACCTGGCAGTAGATGACTCACTTTCTTCAAGACATATTGCGGCAGCCAGAAGAGCTGGAGCGGGCTCTCAGTCACCTTTCGGGCCCAGGCGCGCAGGAATTAAAAGCTGCAGCGGAGGCGATCCGAGAAGCTCGTCACGTGTATCTGACCGGGATCGGCAGCAGTTGGCACGCAGCCTTTGGAGCCAACGCAATTTTTTCCAGCGCCGGACGACCGGTCTATATGCAAGATGCCGGGGAACTGGTGCAGACTGCAACTTTTCCCGCAGAATCCGTGATCATCACGATTTCGCGCAGCGGCCGTAGCGCCGAAATTGTGCAGCTGTTGGCCAAAGCCCGGGAGAGCAGCGCGACCGTTATCGGCATCACCAATGCAGCGGACGGCGTGCTTGCGAAAGAAGCAGACCTCCCAATTTTGATTCCGATCGCGTTCGATCATGCTATCTCAGTAAACACATACTCGACGCTCGCGGTTGCCGCCGCCGCTCTCGCCCGTGAAGCTATCGACTCCTTTGGCGAGCAGCTATCGGCCTGTTTGCGAAGCGTGGCCGCTGAAACCGCGCAGCGCATTTCTGGCTGGCAAACGCAGATTACCGGCAACGAATGGTTTGCGCCCGGCAAGGTCGTCCATTTCCTGGGCCGCGGCGGCAGTCTTGGAAGCTGTTACGAGTCTCGGCTTTTGTGGGAAGAAGGCGCCAAATCCGAGGCGACGGCGTTAGGCACCGGCAGCTTTCGACATGGTCCGCAAGAAATGGTAGTCGAAGGAAGCCGCTTCACGATCTGGATCGACGGCCGAAGCAGCCGTGAGCAAGACTTGTCAGTCGCGCGCGATCTTAAACGCCTGGGAGCCTCCGTAGTTTTGATCGGCCAGAACGTCCCGCCGGAGGCCGGCGACTTGGTCTTTCAGCTTCCTGAAGTGGCGGCCGAATGGCAATTCATGATCGACATCGTGCCGGCGCAACTGGCGGCGGAGTATCTCTCCCGGCTTTCCGGCGTGGATTGTGATTCGTTCCGAGTATGTTCCTACATCGTCGAGGAAGAATACGGACTGATTGGAACGGGGCCAGCAGTCCGGGAAGACGTGAAGTAGCAAAGCATAATGAGCTGAGAATCAAAGTTAAGAATCAGGGCCAACAAACAAGGGTCAACAAAAAATGATCGGAGCAGTTGACATTGGTGGGACCAAGCTTGCGGTGGGCTTGGTCGATGACGGGGGCAGAGTGCTGGCCAAACGTGAGACAGCAACCGGCCCTGAATCGACCTATTCCGCCGGACTCGACACCATCGCGGGCATGTTTCGCGAAATGGCGACGAGCGCTCGGGTCAAGATCACTGGAATTGGGATTGGATCGACTGGCCCCGTCGATCCCCTCACCGGCGAACTTGGCGACGTCGATTTTCTCACGCATTGGCGGCGGCAGAATCCGGTGCGTGACCTGGCGAAGCTTTTCAAAGTGAAGGTCGCGCTCGAGAACGACGCCGATGCGGGTGCGTTGGGTGAAGCGGCATGGGGAGCGGGCCGCAACAAGTCGCGGCTGATCTACATCACCGTAGGCACCGGCATTGGCGGAGGCATTATTTTAGAGGGAAAACTTTATCGCGGCGTTGGTGGAGCTCATCCCGAAATAGGCCATCAGGTGATCGACTTGTCGGGGCCTCCATGCTCCTGCGGTTTCGACGGATGCTGGGAAGCTCTTGCCGCTGGACCGGCGCTGGCCGCCTGGACCCACAGCCACTCTTCTGCAAACGATTCGTATTCCACAGCCGAAAAAATATGCCGCATGGCACGAAAAGGAGACAAACTCGCTCGGCGCGCCGTCGAACGCGAGGCTCTTTATCTCGGGCTCGGAATTGCCAACCTGATCAACCTATTTACGCCAGACATTATCGTGCTGGGCGGCAGCCTTATGAAGAGCGCGCCTCTCTTTCTTGAAGAGATTCGCGCTACGATCCGCCGGGGATGCCGATTCGTGCCCTATGAAAAAACAGAGGTCGTCTTGGCTTCTCTCGGAGACGATTCCAATCTCATCGGGGCGGCCAGGGTCTGGCATCACCGTTTTGGCGGGGAAGGCCGGAGCGTATGAGCGTCGGCCATACGCGATTCGGGTCGAAGTGCGACCCATGCTGATTCGGCGCTGTCAGAAGCGCTTTTTGTAATCGGACGCGGTGCAAGCTTCGCGAACTCATTATGTCTAGAAACCGGTATATGGTCGCCCTCATCATGATCACGTTTTTCGTGATCTCGCTCCTCACGAATATTGTCGGGCCGCTGGTGCCCGATATTATCGATAGCTTTCACGTGAGCCTGACGGCGGCCGCCTTTCTCGCGTTCTCTTTCTTCATTGCTTACGCCGTAATGTCCATCCCAGCCGGATTTCTGGTCGAACGGCTTACGGAGAAGCCGGTGATCATACTGGCTTTTCTGGCTGGGACGGTGGGCGCCCTCAGCTTCGCTCTCTTTCCCGTATACCGCGTCGCAATCGTTTCTTATTTCGTGATCGGTGTTGGAATGGCCGTGTTGCAAGTGGCGATCAATCCGTTGCTTCGAGTATCCGGAGGCGAAGAGAACTACGCATTTTATTCCGCGCTGGCGCAATTTGTTTTCGGAGCAGCATCATTTCTGAGTCCTCGTATTTATTCCTACCTTGTGTTGAGTCTGGGGCAAAGCAGACAACACAGCAATTTATTGCTGCGGCTGCTCGAACAACTGACTCCGCCCCAATTGCCCTGGGTCGCAATATATTGGATTTTTGCCGCGTCAACTCTTGTGATGAGTGCCGTTATTGCAATGTCGAAGTTTCCGCGCGTCCAATACACCGCCTCGGAGAGCGCTGGTTCAGGGGCGATGTATCTTTACCTATTAAAAAAGAAAGTGGTTTGGATGTATTTCTTCGCCATGCTCGCCTATGTAGGTTGCGAACAGGGCACGGCTGATTGGATTTCACAATTTCTTTCTCAGTACCACGGCTTCGATCCTCACACGACCGGCGCGGCGGCCGTCTCCTGGTTTTGGGGCCTGATGACCATCGGCTGCCTGGCCGGGATGCTGCTTCTGAAGATCTTCGACAGCCGCAGGGTGTTGATTGGCGCTTCGATCGGAGCCCTACTCTGCCTGTCGGCTGCCCTGTTTGGACCGGCGGATACCGCGCACCTCGCCTTGCCAGCAATTGGTCTGTTCGCGTCGGTGATGTGGCCGATCATCATCTCGCTGGCGCTCAATTCCGTAGCGGAGCATCACGGCTCCTTTGCGGGAATCCTGGGAACAGGCATGGGTATCGGCGGCGCAGTCGTTCCCCTGATCGTGGGGCGAATCGGTGACCATGTAGGCCTGCGCAACGGCATGACATTTCTCTATCTGACCTATGGTGTGGTTCTCAGCATCGGCTTTTGGGCAAACCCATTGATCTCAAATGCCACAATTGGTTTGAAAAAAGACCGAGGCACAGCCTAGAACACCAAGGAATCATTGTTGGACAGGCGGATGCCTCATTCAACGATGTGCCGACCGCAATGAGTCAATAGCTCTCCGATGGACATGGAGGAAGACCGACCGGAGAGACCCCGGAGAGATTTGGATCGTTGTGCAATTCGATAGGTCCGACGAGACGCTCGCCACGTCGGCTGAAAGCGACACGCGCAGTGTTTGTCAAAAGGTTGTTCGTAGTCCGATCCGCACCTGGAACGGTTCGACGGGGTGGAAAACGTCCGTGAATGTTGGTGTGGCTGTGGGCGTTATTTGGGAGGTATAGGCGTAGTCGATATCATGATCGCGGCGATCAAGCAAATTCAGGAATTCGGCGGAAATCCGCCATTTCTTGTTGATTTGATAACCGACTCCCGCATTGAGCAGCGCCGTTGAATTCGAGCGGTAAATCCCGTCGGAGGTTAAGTCGCGCGGACCAAAATAGCGCAGCCGCAAACTTCCCGAAAAGCCCTTGAGATCGTGCAGTGTGATGCCCGATGCAATTACCCATCCAACCGCTTCGGGCACCTGCTTGCCACCCGGACTGCCAGGCGCCGCATCATCAGCGTCTATCGACGCAAAGAGCGCGCGTGAGTCCGCGAGATCAAAGTCAAAAGCCACATGTTCCAGTGGTGTGTAGTAGTTCGCCAACTCGATGCCATAGCGGTTGCTGGGCTGTCGTGAAGCAGTTGTACCTCCGGTGTCGCCGTCCTGCTGCAGTTCGGAGGCGCTGTGGAGATACCAAAGCGATAGAGTGCTTTGCAGATGTGAGACTACCGAAGTGCGCACGCCGGCTTCCCCGCCTTTGGTTGGGATCAGCAGGGGAATCTTCGACACGGGAGTATTGGGGTAAGGATTGTCCGCCGAAATTGGTTCTACCGTTTGCGTTGCGCCCCGCGCGTCGTTGCTGTGAAAACTGAATCCGCCCTGCACGTAGAACTCAGTGTTGGACCACGGGCCGAAAACCAGACTCAATTTTGGACTGGGCAGCACTTTGCTGGCCGTGCTGGTATTGGCCGGGGTCACCAGGCTGGTGACGTCAACGTATCCCACGTCGCCGCGCATGGCCGCGACCGTACGGAATTTTTTCGCCCACTGGATTTTATTTTCCACATAAACACCGACTTGCGTGTCCGTAAAACGATCGGCTTGCGTGGTCGCTGGCAGGGTGGTGCCGGTGGAGGCATCGGCTTTCTCCGTGCGCACACGATCGTCCGTCTGGTAAAGCCCGTTGCGGATCCAATCGTTGCGGAGCTGCAAACCAAATGTGTTTGCCACCTTGCGGCCAAACCATTGGCTGAAAATCGTGTGGCGTGCGTCCAGTCCAGCCACCCAGCGCCTGTCCTGCTGTTCGAACTGGTCGCCGCGAACCGGGTCCGTCAGGAAGTAAGTGAAATCGGAAAATAAATCGAGATCATAATAGAATCCGTAGGCCATGACTCTGGTCTCGGAGTTTCCGTCTCGGCGGTGCCATTCAGCCTGCAAGCTATAACGCTGCGAATTGCCACCATCTGTCGGGTTCAGTGCGCCGAAAAAACCAACGAGGGGCACGGAGTTTTCGGGGATTTGATCGCTCGAGTGCCAGGTTCCGTGATAAGCGCGAGCCGCGAGGCCGAAACCGTGGGCGTCTCCTCCCTTACTGTAGCTAACAAGGCCGTTAAATTTGTAGTAATTATCCGGATGGGTCCATGGGCCGTCATCGTGATATGCTTCCCCGCCATACAGCAAAGTGCCCGAACCAACTTTTTGCGATGCGCCGAAAGCGGCACGCCCATAGCCATACATGCCGCCTTCGACCTGGAAGAAGTTCTGGGGCAGCGTCTTGAAAAACAGCAGATGGGCGTTTCCAGCCGAGCCGTAGTTGCCGACATCGGCGTAGTAAGGACCTTTCTCGTAATCCACCCTCTCGACAAACTCTGGGATGACGGTGTTCATGTCCGCGTACCCTTCGCCGTGCGCGTGCGACGGCAGGTTAAGCGGCATGCCGTCGAGGAAAATGGCGAAATCAGTGCCGTGGTCGAGATTGAAGCCGCGAAGAAAATATTGGTTGGCTTTGCCACCGCCGGCGTGCTGCGTGATGATGACGCCGGGAACCGTCTCCAAAACTTCCCCCGAACGAAGAATCGGACGTTCCTGGATTTCCGTTGAGCCCACCGTCCCCTGGGTGGCGGACTCGGCCATTCCAACGAGATCATCCGCTCGCCCCTGCACGTTTATGCTGGTGCTCAGGAAGCCCACCGCTAGAGAGATACGCAGCGGGGCCAGCGCCTCAGTAGCTCCAATGGTGATGGCAATTTCTTTGGTTTCAAAGCCGGAATTCGATACCACGAGACGATAATTACCGGCCGGGAGTTCGGAAATAATGAAGGAACCGTTCGCGTCCGAGTGCCTCGTTGCTAGTACAGTACCGCTCGCGCTCCGGACTTGGACCGCTGCCCCGGCAATCATTGCGCCAGACGTGTCAACGACAGTTCCTGATAGCTGGGGCGGATGAGACCTTTCACTGGTGGCGACCGGTGTCTTCTCCTGCGCGATCATCAGAAGCGAAGATGAGAGTATCAGCAGGAACAACCCGGGGAACCTACCGGCTGTGACGCCACTTCTCGCGTCGCCGTCGCACATCCTGAAGGTCTTTCGCATATCACGTTCCTCTAGTTTGTGCTATCGAGCGGCATAACGACTCGCAATATTCCCTTGAGGACCAACGACACGGCCTGTCAGAATAATTTCTTACGCATGCAGGGCGACGGGGGTGAGAAAGGCAGCAAGATGGCTGTCTCAATCCTGCGCATACTACGTTTCTCCCTTCGTGCCATCAACATATATTGCGGTAACAAGAACAATCGAGGCTACCTTTAGGTAAGCTGCTGCATCGGATTGGGATGCAGATCAATGATCGGAGGACATAGTGAGCACATTCAGAATAGTTCGTAATATTGTTGGAACCGTGGGCCTATTATTCGCGGGCTACGTATTCGTCACGTCTCTCAGGGATGGCGCTCGATATGTCAGAATCAGCAGAATGTGAAAGTATATTCGTTCCCCGAACCTTGAGCTACCTCCGCTGATCCGCGCAAAGGGGACTTATCGTTCAATTCCTCTACCCGCACTGTCAAGGGGGATATCCCTCCCATCTTGCAGGTTTGCGCGACCGGGTGAGGATTAAATTACTGCGGCGCTGCATAGATATTTATGTAGAATACGCAACGGGGCGGGCGACGCTGATTGCCATCCTGGCACTTCGGTTTGTCCGCACACCAAGAAACCAACAAATCGAGTGGCTCAAGCGACTACTAATCGGGAAGGCGCCTCGCTACCTTCGCAACCCATTTCAGAAATCGAGATCCTCTGGATAACGGCCGGCCTCGGCTGTGATGGGGACACGATTGCCATGACGGCAGCGACGCAGCCGAGTATCGAAGATATCGTATTGGGCGCGATGCCCTGGACCCCTAAGGTTCGTTTTCACAATCCGTTTCTCGCCTATGAGAACGGGGATGATTTTCTGAAACCTTTCCATCTTGCCGCTGAAGGCAAGCTGGCTCCTTTCATTCTGGTGGTCGAAGGGTCTATTCCGAACGAGAACAATAAGCAGGAAGGCTACTGGGCTTCCATGGGTACCGACCAGGCAACCGGTCAACCGATCACCACCTGCGAGTGGATTGATCGTCTAGCACCGCGGGCCTGGGCGGTAGTGGCAGCCGGAACCTGTGCGACTTACGGCGGCATTCACGCGATGGAAGGCAATCCAACCGGCTGCATGGGGCTTCCCGACTATCTTGGATGGAAGTGGAAATCGACTGCGGATATCCCAATCGTGTGCGTGCCAGGATGTCCGATTCAACCCGACAATTTCATGGAAACGCTGCTCTATCTCTTGTATATGGCGGTTGGGCGCGCGCCGATGATTCCGCTGGACGATGCGCTTCGTCCCAAATGGCTGTTTAGCGCTACGGTTCACGAGGGCTGCGATCGCGGCGGCTATTACGAGCAGGGAGAGTTCGCGGAGGAATACGGATCGCCTCTGTGCATCGTGAAACTTGGATGCTGGGGGCCAGTAGTCCAATGCAATGTTGGTAAGCGCGGATGGATGGGCGGGATTGGCGGCTGTCCTAATGTTGGCGGTATTTGCATCGGATGCACGATGCCTGGGTTTCCCGATAAGTTCATGCCCTTCATGGATCAGCCGCCGGGATCCTTGTTGTCATCGAACGCGGTGATGACATATGGCCGGGCTATCCATGCCCTGCGGCGTTTCACGCAGGCCTCGCTGAATAAGGAGCCGAGTTGGCGGCGTAAGAGTCGGGCTACTCCCAGCCCCTGAAGGGGCGTCCGTTTCATAGAATTTCCGGTATCGCTAAAGCGATACCCTGATACGAAGCCTAGAATGTTGTCGAGGCGTGAGTATGAGTAGCGTCGAATCAATTCCGCAGGGCCTTCGTGCCAGGCCAGCCGAGGCCATCAGCCCGGAAGACGCCGAAGCGCTTCTCGTTGATCTTGCCGCAGTCTTCATAAACAACTCCGACCCTCAAGCTTCGCCCGACGCGTTCAACGGCGAGGGCCAGGACGAACAACTGCCGAAGGCCGATGAGATCTACCGGGCTCTGGTCGAGCAGATTCCCGCAGTGATTTTCATGGCGCACCTAGATCGAGGCATCGGCGAAGCATATGTAAGTCCTCAGATCGAGGCGAGCCTCGGCTTTTCCCAGGAAGAATGGTTGGAAGACCCAATTCGCTGGTATCAACAGATCCATCCTGATGACAAGCAGCGCTGGAGCGTCGAGGCAGCACAGATGTTTCTTTCCGGCACGTCGCTGCGGTCGGCATATCGGGTGATGGCCCGAGATGGCAGGGTGGTCTGGTTTCATTGCGAAGCTAAGATGATCCGGCGAAAGAATGGCCGGCCCTGGTTTATCCATGGCATCGGGTTCGACATTACGGAGCTCAAGCGGACGGAAGAGGCACTGCAAGCGGAACGCAACGTGGCCTCGGCCATCCTGCACACGGTCGGCGCTTTGGTAGTGGTTCTCGACCCGCAAGGCAGGATCGTCCGCTTCAATCGGGCATGCGAAGAAGTGTCGGGCTATTCTTTTGAAAACGTCAGGGGTAAACATTTCTGGGATCTGTGTGTTCTGCCCGAGGAGGCTGAGCGATTCAAGATTATCGTCGAGCAATTGCGCGAGGAACACAGCGCTAAGGACTATGAGACCTCGTGGATGGCGCAGGATGGCTCACAGCGGCTGATTGCGTGGTCAAGCACAATTCTCCCGGCGGAGAATGGCGCACCGGTCTACATTATCGCCACGGGAATCGATATCACCGAGCGCAAGCGCCTGGAGAAGGCAATTCTGGAAATTAGCGCGGAAGAACAACGTCGAATTGGACAAGATTTGCACGACGGCCTGGGACAGCACCTGACCGGCATTGCGTTCATGAGTAAGGTTCAGGAACAGAGGCTCGCTGAAAAAGGTCTCACTGAGGCGGTCGAGGCCGCGCGGATCGTCAGGCTGGTCAACGAGGCCATTACAAAGACCCGAGAGCTTGCTCACGGGCTGTTGCCAGTAATTTCGGATGCCCAGGGTCTTATGTCGGCTCTGAAGCGGTGGGCAGTGGAGGTTGAAGACTTGTTCAATATTTCGTGCGCGGTGCGGATTGATGAACCGGTTCTCATTCACGATACGAATATGTCCACTCACCTTTATCGTATTGCCCAGGAAGCAGTGAACAACGCGATCAAGCATGGTCAAGCAAAAACGATCACAATAAGTCTTCATGCGGACAACCAATACGGCACTTTGAAAATCGAAAACGATGGTTCCACTCTGCCCGCGCCTTCTGCAAACGACTCGGGCATGGGTCTGCAGATCATGCGCTATCGGGCGCGAATGATTGGTGGATCGCTGAAAGTTGAGAGCAGTGGAAATCGCGGGGTGACGATCGAGTGTCTGTTTCCTCTCGCGTGGGACGAGAAAGGACCAATCAATGATGCTGATGTCCACCAGGCAAAACGAGGGTAATTTAGCCGCAAGAAAGAAAATGGTGTTCGTGGTGGACGATCACCCGATTGTCCGCCAGGGACTGACGCTCCTCATTAATCAGGAGAGCGATCTAACCGTGTGCGGCGTCGCCGAGGAGATGCACTCCGCCCTGTCGGCAATTCATATCCTTAGGCCAGACATCATCATTTTGGATATATCGCTCAATGGCCCCGACGGGCTGGAACTCTTGAAAAACATCAGACTGACGTCGCCGCGCCTGCCAGTGCTTGTCCTCTCCATGCACGACGAATCCATTTACGCGGAACGGGCGCTGCGCGCTGGAGCTAACGGTTACATCATGAAGCAAGAGGCGACGGAAAAAGTGCTGGTGGCGCTGCGGCGAATACTGAGCGGTGAAATCTATGTGAGCGACCGGATCGCGAACAGCATGCTCCGCCATTACGTTCGGGGAGCTAATCCATCTGAACAATCGTCAATTTCGAATCTTACCGATCGCGAACTGGAAGTGTTCCGACTGATCGGCGATGGACATGGAACGCGTCAGATCGCGGAAGCGCTGCACCTCAGCGTGAAGACGGTTGAGTCGTACCAGGCACACATTAAAGAGAAGTTATGTTTGCGGAGTGCTCGCGAACTGGTGCAGCACGCGGTGGAATGGAACGTGCGCGAAAAGACAGCCTGAAACGCGCGGATCTTTAGGAGACATCGCTCCGATAGACGGAAGATTCGTATTTTCACGAATCATCACCAGTAGACCTCCCTCCTTACTCTTGACCGTTTGACCCAACTTTATCCCTCTCCAGAAGTTCAGTCTCTTAAGGGAATCCCCTATGCGTTCGGTGGGACTTCCTCGGAGAAATAAAACAGGTCCGCTGCCCTTGTAGCGATTTCGTAATAGGGCGATTCTGAATCGCGAGAGTCTTGCGTGAGTTGAAGCAAATTGCAGTCTAATGACGCACACGTCCTGAGCAAACGTGCTTGTCAAGGGTTTCTACGAAGGCGATCTGATTGAAAGGAGTACTCCGTTATGGGAACAGCCGCCATTCCGTATGGTCGATCAACGCAAAAAGCGCCCGCCGTTAAAGAGGTGCACATTCTCTGGATTACCGCCGGCCTCGGCTGTGACGGAGACTCCGTTTCAATCACTGCTGCAACCCAGCCCAGTATCGAAGACGTGCTTCTAGGGGCGATTCCCGGGCTGCCTAAAGTCCATCTGCACAATCCTGTTTTGGCTTACGAGTGCGGTGACGACTTCATGAAGCATTTTTATCTTGCTGAGGAAGGCAAATTGGAGCCGTTCGTTCTGGTGGTCGAGGGCTCCATCCCCAACGAGAAGATTAAGAAAGAAGGATATTGGGCGGGGATGGGCACGGATGCGGTAACCAAACAGCCCATTAAAACAACCGAGTGGATCGACCGCCTGACGCCGAACGCCTTAGCGGTGATTGCCATTGGAACCTGCGCCACGTATGGCGGAATCCATGCCATGGAAGGAAATCCAACTGGATGCATGGGTCTTGCGGACTACCTGGGATGGGATTGGAAGTCGAAAGCGGGTCTGCCGATTGTGAATGTTCCGGGATGTCCGGTGCAACCCGACAACTTCATGGAGACGGTGCTCTACCTCCTGTATCAGGTTGCTGGTTTGGCGCCGATGATTCCACTGGACGATCAACTACGTCCTACATGGTTGTTCGGCAAGACCGTGCATGACGGTTGCGACCGCGCCGGCTATTACGAGCAAGGCGACTTCGCGGAAGTGTATGGCTCCCCCAAGTGCATTGTGAAACTGGGATGCTGGGGACCGGTGGTCAACTGCAACGTTCCCAAGCGCGGATGGATGGCTGGCATTGGCGGCTGCCCGAATGTGGGAGGAATCTGCATCGGATGCACGATGCCTGGCTTCCCCGACAAGTTCATGCCGTTCATGGACGAACCACCCGGAGCGAGGGTTTCAAGCGCTGCCATCGGGGTTTATGGCAAAACGATCCGAGCGTTGCGCTCAATGACTCAAAGCACGGTCAACAAAGAGCCGAAATGGCGGCATCCGCGGGCGGAGTTGACCACCGGGTATCACCCGCGAGGCTTCTAGGTCCCACATAGAGACGCGGCTTGCCGCGTCTCCCGCAGCGAGCAAGACGGGGCAACCCCGTCTCTACAGATAAAGAGGAGCGACCGCTATGAGTACCATCACCGCGCCCACGAAGGATGTTCCCAGCAAATCGAAGAACCTGGTGGAAATGAATTGGGACCCAATCACTCGCATCGTGGGCAGCTTGGGCATCTTTACCAAAATCGATTTCGATGCCAAGAAGGTGGCAGAGTGCCATAGCACATCTTCCATCTTTCGCGGATACAGCATTTTCATGAAGGGCAAAGACCCGCGCGACGCTCACTTCATCACCAGCCGCATCTGCGGCATCTGTGGCGACAACCACGCCACCTGCGCGACTTACGCTCAGAACATGGCATTCGGAGTTCGGCCGCCACACATCGCCGAATGGATCGTCAACCTGGGCGAGGCCGCCGAGTACATGTTCGATCACAACATCTTCCAGGACAATCTGGTCGGCGTTGATTTTTGCGAGCAGATGGTCAAAGAAACGAACCCGAAGGTTCTCGCGAAGGCCGAATCAACATCGGCGCCTCACGCCAACGAGCACGGCTTCCGCACAATTGCGGATATCATGCGAGCGCTGAATCCCTTCACCGGATCGTTCTATCTCGAAGCACTACAGATGAGCCGCATGACGCGAGAGATGTTCTGCCTCATGGAAGGGCGCCACGTACATCCGTCCACGCTCTATCCCGGTGGTGTCGGCACTGTGCCGACGGTTCAACTTTTCACCGACTACATCGTCCGACTTATGAAATATGTCGAGTTCATGAAAAAAGTCGTGCCCCTGCACGACGACTTATTCGACTTCTTCTATGACGCACTGCCTGGATATGAAGAAGTGGGGCGTCGCCGCATTCTGCTCGGGTGTTGGGGGTCGTTTAACGATCCCGAGTACTGCGACTACACCTACAAGAATATGACGGAGTGGGGCCGAAAGATGTTTGTCACTCCGGGCATTGTCGTGGACGGCAAGCTGGTCACGACCGATCTGGTAGATATCAACCTGAATATCCGGATCCTGCTCGGCAGTTCTTACTATGACGACTGGCAGAACGCTGAAACCTTTGTGAAGACCGATCCGCTGGGAAATCCGGTGGACAAGAATCATCCCTGGAACCAGACCACGATCCCTCGGCCGCAGAAGCGCGACTTTGGCGGCAAGTACACCTGGGTGATGTCGCCGCGCTGGTTTGACAAACGCACGGGCGACCATCTGGCAATCGATACCGGCGGTGGGCCAATCGCGCGGTTGTGGGCGACAGCGTTGGCCGGACTGGTGGACATTGGCTACATCAAATCCACCGGCAAGAGCGTGAAGATTTATTTGCCGAAGACCATGTCGAAACCAGAAGTAGAGTTTGAGTGGAAAATTCCGCAGTGGAGCAATGCTATCGAGCGTGATCGCGCGCGTACGTACTTCCAGGCATACGCAGCCGCGTGTGCGCTCCACTTCGCAGAGAAGGCAATGGAGGAACTCCACGCCGGCAAGACGAAGACGTGGAACGATTTCAAAGTACCCGACGAAGCGATTGGCTGCGGCTTCCACGAAGCCGTTCGCGGCGTGCTGTCACATCACGTGGTGATCCGCAAGGGCAAGATCGCGAATTATCATCCCTATCCACCAACGCCCTGGAATGCGAATCCACGTGATATTTATGGCACTCCAGGACCATACGAGGATGCGGTGCAGAATACGCCGATCTTCGAGGAAAACGGCCCTGGCAAATTCAAGGGCATCGACATCATGCGCGCAGTGCGGAGCTTTGATCCTTGCCTGCCCTGTGGCGTGCACATGTATCTGGGCAATGGAAAAGTGCTGAAGACGCACCATTCGCCGATGTTTGGCGTTCAGCGCTAGTTGAGGTGGCGCTTCGAGGAGCGAGGGCGTAAAAGGACCTTCGCTCCTTGAGTTTTTAACGAGCACAGGCCCAAACATTATGTCCGAAGATAAGGAATTCCAAGTCAAGGTCCAGAGAATCGGCGAATTGGTCGGGGAACTGGAGAAGATTTCGGATGCGGAAGCTCGTATTAGCGCAAAAGCATTGGTGCAACTGCTGCTCGACCTGCACGCGGCCGGCTTGGAACGGGTGATGGAAATCGTCGCCAGAAACGGCGATGCCGGGCAACGGACGATCGATGATCTGGGGCGCGATTCGCTGGTTAGCAGTCTTTTGGTTCTGTACGGCCTTCACCCATTGGATTTGGAGGATCGCGTGGTCCAAGCGGTTGAGAAGGTGCAGCCGCGTGTGCGGAAGGGTGGAGGCGAATTGGAACTCCTGGGCATCGAGGGTGGGGTGGTCCGATTGCATCTTCAAGTTACGGGGCACGCCTGCGGTTCCACGGGAAAAACACTCAAGGTGATGGTCGAAGATGCACTGTATGAGGCGGCGCCCGATGTCGGCCAACTGTTGATCGAAGGCCTCGAACAACCGGCAGGCTCAAACGGTTTCGTTCCCCTCGGCAAACTGGGCGCGATGAATAATGTGGTTCCGGTACCGACTGGGGGCTCCTAATTGAGTAGCCGAAGTGGAGCGGATTTGGCGAACTCCGATCTAGAGCCAGCGACTCCTACCCGCACGACCCTGCCAGGGAACGACCGTGCCTTCGGGGTGCTTCAGCAGTTTGTTCGCCGTCAAAGAAAAGACGTTGAGCATTGTGAACTGTGCAGCGCCGAAGTTGCCGCAGAACATCCTCATCTGATCGAACCGGCGAGCCGCAAATTGCTGTGTACCTGCAACCCTTGCGCGATTCTCTTTAGCGGCATGGGAACAAAGTACAAGCGAGTTCCCCGGACTGTGCTCTCTCTCGCGAATTTTCATCTTACCGACGGCCAATGGGAAGGCTTGATGGTCCCGATCAGCATGGCGTTCTTTTTCCGCAGTACGCCGGATGCCAGAGTCGTTGCCTTCTATCCGAGTCCAGCCGGAGCGACTGAGTCTTTGCTGCCGCTCGAAACCTGGAAAGACATCGAGGACGCAAATCCCGTCCTGAAAGAAATGCAGCCTGACGTTGAGGCTCTCCTCGTCAACCGTATTGGTCACGTTCGCGGATTCGCTGCTCCCGAATATTATGTGCTGCCGATCGACGAGTGCTACAAACTGGTGGGGCTGATACGCGCACATTGGCACGGGCTATCTGGAGGCACCGAGGTCTGGCAAGAAATTGGTCAATTCTTCGACGGACTGAAACGGCGTGCCACCGTCATGGGTGAGGGAGCGAATGCCTGATCTCAGCTTCCAAATCGAGAAGGCGGAGCCGCAGCGTTTCACCGTCGCTCCCACTCTGCTGTTCAAGCTCCGCATGACCAACACGGTGCCTGACGAAACCATCCATTCAGTCGCGTTGCGCTGTCAGATCCAGCTTGAGGTCGCGCGCAGACAGTACACCGCGGAGGATCAAGACAAGCTGCGCGATCTTTTCGGCGAGACCGAGCGTTGGGGGCAGACTTTGAAAACCATGCTGTGGACCCATGCCAGTGTGGTTGCCCCCGCGTTTCAGGGAACTTCCGTCGTCGATATCCCAGTTCCCTGCACTTTCGATTTCAATGTCGCGGCAACCAAATATTTTCATGGCGTAGGCGAAGGCGACGTGCCACTTAATTTCCTATTCAGTGGAACCGTCTTCTACGCCGATGGAGATGGAGCTTTGCAGGTATGCCCGATTCCATGGGATAAAGAAGCGCGTTTCCGGCTCCCGGTAAAGTCGTGGCACGACATGATGGACATTTACTATCCGAACAGTGCCTGGCTGTGTTTACGCCGGGATGTTTTCGAGCGTCTGTATCAATATAAAGTGGCGCGCGGGATTCCGACCTGGGAGCAGATGCTGGAGAACATGCTTCCCTCCCTCGAAGAGGTGAAGCGATGAACACCAAGCCGGTCGACGCCATCGCGAAGGCCGTGCTCTACGAAGGATACATGCTGTATCCGTACCGGGCTTCGTCGGTGAAGAATCGCCAGCGATTTAACTTCGGCGTGCTTTATCCAAAATCCTATAGCGATGCGCAGACTGGATCGGATGCCTGGCGAATGCAGACCGAATGTCTTGTCGAAGGGAACGCTGCCGCGACGATTGAGGTGAGAGTTCGTTTTCTGAAGTTGGTGGCGCGTTCGGTTTTCAAGTTAACGGATTTTCCTCGACCAGGGGCTCAGCCTCCTGTTTTCGATTCCGTTCCCAGACTCGAGGTCGAGGGGAAAGTCTTTACTCCCTGGCAGGAAGCGATTGAATGTGAAGTGAGCGTGCCGGTCATGAGTCTTGATGCGCTCACAAAAGCCCTGATAGTGCACGAATTCTCTTTCTCCGAGAGCGACGGATCGGAACCGCTACAGGACGCGAACGGCCATCTGGTCGGGCAGATCGCCCGACGACAAGAAGCGCTTCGCGGGATGGTTGAAATCGAGGCCGTGAGGGCCGATGAAGACCTGTTTAGAGTCCAGGTACGAGTAAAGAACTTGACTGCTTTTGAATCAGAAGACAATGAACCCCAACCGGGTCGAGAGCCGGCCATGATGCGCTCGCTAGTTTCCGCCCACGTTCTGTTGGGTGCAGCCGATGGTCAATTCGTATCTTTGCTCGATCCGCCGGAGAATCTGCGCGACCGTGCCGCGACCTGCCAGAATATCGGCGTTTGGCCGGTTCTAGTCGGAGCCGAAGGAGAGCGCGACACGATGTTGGCGTCCCCCATCATCTTGTACGACTACCCTCAGATCGCGCCGGAAAGTCCCGGTGATCTGTTTGATGGCACCGAGATCGACGAAATTCTCGCGCTCCGCATTTTGACCATGACGGATGGCGAGAAGCAGGAGATGCGCGAAACCGACGACCGTGCCCGCAAAATGCTCGAACGAACTGAGTCGCTTCCGATGGAACATCTGATGAAGCTCCACGGAACCCTCAGGGAATTACGAACGGTAGCAGACCCGTCGTGGAATCTGAAGGAGGAGACGCCATGAATGAATGGGAATGGCAACTCCTGGAAGCGAAGAAGCCGGTGGACGATCTCCGCATTGACGGCATTGAAGTAAAGCCAGGGAGCAGGGTGCGGCTGCGTCCGAAAGCGGGCGGCGACATCATGGATATCGCGTTGACGGGCAAAAGCGCCGTCATTGAAGCGATTGAACAGGACTACGAAGGCAAGATCCATGTTTGCGTAGTTGTCGATGACGATCCCGGACGGGACATCGGCCTGATGCGCCAACCGGGTCACCGCTTTTTCTTCGACGCTGAGGAGGTCGAGCCCCTCGGTGGCGAACTCGACATCATGGTCGGCCGGTCCGGTGCGCCCCGCATCCTGATCGCCGGCATCGGCAACATCTTTCTCGGCGACGACGCCTTCGGAGTTGAAGTAGCGCGGCGATTGTCGGCGCGCGAATGGCCCTCCAACATTAAGGTTACCGACTTCGGCATCAGAGGTTACGACCTTGCATACGCCTTGCTTGACGGATACGACACAACGATCCTGGTGGATGCGTGTCCGCGCGGTGAGCCTGCGGGCACACTGTATGTGATCGAACCGGATCTGGCCGACTTGGGTGGACCCGAGGAGCAACAGGTCGCGGTCGAAGCTCACAGCATGAACCCATTGAACGTGCTGCGCCTTGCAAGCTCAATGGGGGGACCTCTGAAGCGTGTCCTGCTGGTCGGATGTGAACCGGCGACGCTTGGTCCCGAGGAAGGTCAGATGGGGCTAAGCCCCGCCATCGAGGCCGTCATTGATGATGCCGTGAAATTGGTTGAATCAATCGTAAACAAAATCCTGAGCGGGGATGAAGTCACTGCCAACTAAACGACTTGAGTGAGAGGAGAACTATCGTGGAATTTTCTGAAAGCCTAAACCATAACGGAAGCGACAAGGACACGTTATACATGCTCGGCGGCGCGGCCCTGATTTTGTTTGGGGCGGGGTTGATTCTTTCTAATCCCGTCGTCCGAGGTTATCTCGGAAAACTGGGTGTAGGAAGTCTCGTAACCGCCGCTTTGCCGGATGTTGACCGGTATCTCAAACTGCGGAACATGTAATCCGCAGACAAGACGGCAAGACAAGAAGATAGGACGGGTAATGGTAGCAATGACGGAGACGGGCGTCCTGTACGTCGCGGACCTGAGAGCCAGTCAGTTTACGGTGCAAGTATTCTCCGGAGGACTGCTCTCCGCTTTCGGTCACAGCCCGACGATTGCCATCCGCGAGTTCTCGTGTGAAGCGCGAGTAACTCCCGACGATATCGAACATTCTTCCGTCAAGGTCACGATCAATGCTTCGGCGATGGTGGTAAGGGATGACATTTCCGACAAAGACCGACAAGAGATCGAGCGAGGCATGCGGCAGGACATCCTAGAGACATCTTCTTATCCTGAGATCGTTTACGAGTGCTCGAGCTTGAGCGCCACCAAAGCCGGTGAAGGACAATACACGGCCACGCTGAATGGCGATTTGACCTTGCACGGCATTACGCGCTCCCAACCCGTCCCGGCAAGGGTAACGGTGGCTGGAGATACGGTGAGGGCGTTTGGCAACTTCTCAATCCTTCAAACGGATTACGGCTTGAAACTGGCTTCGGTCGCCGGAGGAGCCCTTAAGGTGAAAGACGAATTGAAGTTTTCCTTCAACATTCTTGCTCGGAAGAAAGGGTAACTCCAATGTGTTTAGCCATTCCGGGACAAGTTGTCGAACTCTATCCCGACCAGCCGACTGCGGCCATGATTGATGTGGTGGGCGTCCGGCGCAAGGTTGATTTGGGACTCTTGCAGGACGACTTGCCGGTTAAGGGCGATTGGGTGCTTATCCACGTCGGTTTCGCGATGAGCAAAATCAGCGAGGCTGCTGCCCTGGACCAGATGCGAATGCTCCGCATGCTGGGAGAAAGTGAAGCTGCCATGGAAGAGATTGAAGGGTATGGGCTGGAAGATTCGGACGGCGCGAAAGCGTCCTGAGGCATCTCAGTAGACCTCTGGAGCGACTGGCGTCTCGCCGGTTTCTCTCGCCCGGCGCTTGTGAGTGTTTGGCATTATGAAATTTGTCGATGAATTTCGCGAACCTGAAGTGATCACCAAGACTTCGGAGGAGATCCGTCGGCTCGCCGATCCCAATCGTCATTACCGCATTATGGAAGTGTGTGGCGGCCACACGCATGCGATCTACCGTTTCGGACTCAAGGATCTCCTTCCCTCAAACATCGAGCTCATCCACGGCCCCGGATGTCCGGTCTGTGTTCTCCCCATGGGAAGAATTGACGATGGCTTGTCGATTGCCCACGATCCCAACGTAATCTTCGCCGCTTTCGGCGATATGATGCGTGTCCCCGGCACACAGGGCAGTCCACTGGAACACAAAGCGCGGGGCATGGATGTCCGTATCGTTTATTCGCCATCCGACGCGCTCAAGCTCGCCCGCGTGAATCCAGACAAGCATGTGATGTTTTTTGCCATTGGATTTGAGACGACGGCTCCTTCTACGGCGCTGACGCTGGTTCGAGCCAAGGCCGAAGGCATTCACAACTTCTCCGTGTTCTGCAATCATGTAACAATTATTCCCGCGATCCGGGCAATTCTTGATTCTCCAGACATGCGGATTGATGCATTCATCGGCCCTGGCCACGTTTCAACGGTGATCGGCTGCCGCCCCTATGAGTGGATCGCAAAGAACGAGAACAAACCCGTCGCCGTTTCAGGATTTGAGCCGCTGGATATTTTGCAGTCGATCGTCATGGTATTGCGGCAACTAAGAGATGACGAAGCCGTAATCGAGAATCAATACAAGCGAGTGGTGCCATGGGAAGGTAACAGCGCCGCGCTCCGGGCTATGGCCGAAGTCTTCGAACTGCGTCCTTACTTCGAGTGGCGCGGGCTCGGCTTCATCTCTCAATCGGCCTTGCGTATTCGGGAGAGTTACGCCGAATGGGATTCGGAGCAGCGTTTCGAGGTTCCCGGAGTGCGGGTGACCGATCCCAAGGCTGCACAGTGCGGAGAAGTCTTAAAAGGCGTACTCAAGCCGCATCAATGCAAACTTTTCGGGAAGGAGTGCACTCCCGAACATCCGATCGGTGCACTGATGGTTTCGTCAGAGGGATCATGCGCAGCGTACTTCAATTACGAGTACCGCAAAACGGAAATGGTGACCAGCATAAACTCGGCGGCGTGAACGCGTCCGACATTGCGGGCGTCGACCTCTCAGTCTCTGCGACGGTGCCTGCGCCTGCTCCCAAGGTGCGCTTCCGCGAGCCACAGATCGAGATGGCGCACGGCGCCGGAGGCAAAGCCAGCCGTCGCCTCGTCGAGGGTCTATTTGCGCCTCTTCTCTTCCCGTCATCTTCTCAATCCGATCCGCTGGGAGATGCCGCTCACCTAGACTTCGGTGGCACCAAGATTGCGATCACCACGGACAGTTTTGTAGTCAAGCCGTTGAGCTTTCCCGGCGGCTCTATCGGAGAACTTGCCGTAAACGGAACCGTGAACGATCTGGCAGTTTCTGGAGCCCGAGCGGAAGCCATGGTCGTGACCTATGTGCTCGAAGCGGGCTTGCCGACGCCCGTGCTTGAAGGCGAAGTTCGAGCCATGGGTAACGCGGCTCGCAAGGCTGGCGTCAGAATCGCGGGCGGGGACACGAAGGTTGTCGAGCACGGTAAAGCCGATTTCATGTACATAACGACGACAGGCATTGGCCGTCCTCTCCCCGGGTTGACCGTTGATGCGCGGTCGGTGCGTCCCGGCGACAAGATTCTGCTTTCAGGTCCAATTGGCGATCACGGCATCACGATTTTGCTCGCGCGCGGCGAACTTGACCTCGAAGCCGATCTTCGCTCGGACACGCGCTCTGTTCTCCCTCTGGTCGAGGCATTGGCGAAAGTGGCCGGGCCTGGCGTCCGCTGGATGCGCGATCCGACTCGCGGCGGAGTCGCCACTTCACTCAACGAACTTGCTCGCGATTGCAGATGTGGAATCGTGCTCACCGAGGAAATGATTCCGGTGCGCGATGCGGTCCGCGGCGCCTGCGAATTATTGGGACTGGATCCCCTGCACATTGCGAATGAAGGTCAGTTTTTGGCCGTGGTGACGCCGGAATATGCGACCGCTGCATTAAACGCCTTAAACCTGGCGTCAGGCGGCGAAGATGCTCAGGTGATTGGAGAAGTTCGTGAACAGCCGTCGGGCGCGGTGTTAGTCACGACGCGTTACGGTGGTAGCAGGATCGTAGATATGTTGGTCGGCGATCCGTTGCCGCGCATTTGCTAGGAGCTAGCTGGTATTGAACCCCGGCTATTAACCACGGCCGGATTTGTTCAGGAGAAGTGCTATGGCGACGGTGCACGGACTAGCGGCGCAATCAACTTCTCAGGTTGAAGATCGCTTCCTCCAGCGAAATCAGATCGTCGAACAGTTCTTTTCTCGTGAAGCCTTCCGCTTGGCGGAAGCCTGCCGCTCCATGGCTGAGCGCTTCAACCAGGGAGGCCGACTGCTGGCGTTTGGACGCGGCCCCTACGCGACCGATGCGCAGCATGTTTCTGTAGAGTTCGTGCACCCCGTCATCGTCGGCAAGCGTGCTCTACCCGCACTGGACATCTCAATGCTCTTCCGGCCCTGGCTGGAAGCGATTCTGCGTCCTGAAGATATCGTCATGGGATTCGGACCTCCCGATGGAGACGATGAAGTCTTTTCCGCGCTCAAGTTTGCCCAAGCAGGAAGGGCGCTCACTTTCTCGCTCCCCGGCATTGAAGAAGATCTTCACCATAACGCGAAACCTGGCTATGCCGTCGAAGCGTTTACCCATGATCCGTTCATTCATCAGGAAATGATTGAGATTCTTTACCATACGTTATGGGAAAGCGTGCATGTCTTCCTGGAACATCGCGAGTTAGGCCATGAGGTTGGACAAGCCGGATTCCTCTATCCATTCCTCGGCCAGGAAAAACAGGAGACCGGAGATTTGGTCTCCGAGGTCGCAGCTTCCATCCAGATGAAGGTGCAGGACGACTCCGCGCTGCGCACACAAGTTGCGCAGGAACAAGTTGGAGCGATCAGCAACGGGGCGCTTGCGATACACCAGCGACTGTTACGCGGTGGCAAACTCATTATCTTCGGCAACGGCGGATCGGCGACGGACGCAAATGACTGGGCCATCGATTGTGTGATGCCACCGCCTGGCTATCATCCGGTGCCAGCCGTCTCCCTGTCGCTCGAACCGGCGAACATTAGCGCCATCGCGAACGATGTTGGCACCGATGTTATTTTTCTGCGCCAGCTCATCGCCCAGGCTCGCCCGGAAGATGTTGCCATCGGAATTTCCACCAGTGGCGGATCGCGCAACATCATCATGGCGCTGGAAGAAGCTCGAAAACGCAAACTGCTGACCGTCGCGTTGCTGGGCTACGACGGAGGTGAGATTCTCCGCAAGAACCTGACCGACTTTCCGATCGTTGTGCAATGTGACTACATCCCGCGCATTCAGGAAGTGCAAGCCTCGATCTACCACATCATCAGAGAAACGCTGGAGGTGTTGCACCGTGGCGAAGCTTGAACTATTTGGCGCGGCGCGCTGCCCGCACACACAAGAAATGCGGGAATGGCTGGAGTGGCAGCGCTCGGAGTTTATTGAATATGACGTCGAAGCCGATCCCGAAGCGCGACAACGCATGCGTGGGCTAGCGCCCGGACAGCGCAGCGTTCCCTTGTTAGCCGAAGATGGCAAGGTGGTGCAAATTGGCTGGCAGGGTCACAGTTGCATGGTGGATGCGGAGTGACATTGAAGTCGAAGTGGAATTAGGAGCGACGGTGCCCAGCGCGTGTTCAATTCGAGTTCGTGGCGTAGTGCAGGGAGTTGGCTTTCGCCCTTTTGTCTATCGCTTGGCCCGCGCCAACACGCTTGCCGGATGGGTACTGAATGGCGAAGAAGGAGTAGAGATTTATCTCGAAGGCGCTGAGCCAAGCTTGTTTGCTTTTGTCCGTGACCTCAAGACTCAACCTCCTCCCGCAGCAAACATCGCAAACATCGAAGTGCTTCGGGCAGACCCACTAGGACTGCAAGATTTCACCATCCGTGAGAGCCAGCGGCGGGAACGTCCGACGGTGCGTATCTCTCCCGACCTGCCTGTCTGCGGTGATTGCCTTAAAGAACTCTTTGATCCAGCCGACCGCCGCTACGGGTATCCCTACATCAATTGCACGAATTGCGGACCGCGCTATACGGTTGTAACCAGCCTTCCCTATGACCGGCCCAACACAACCATGCGGCGTTGGCCGTTGGATGCATATTGCGATCGCGAATATCACGATCCGGGCAATCGCCGCTTCCATGCGCAGCCAGTAGCCTGCCATGAGTGCGGACCAAGCTACTATCTGCAAACCAGCGACGTGGATGTCGAATGCAATGTGAATGACACCGAGCTAGCTATCAGGAACGCCGTCCAGCTTCTGAACGCCGGCAGCATACTCGCGGTGAAAGGACTCGGCGGCTACCATTTGGTCTGCGATGCACGGAATCCCGTGTCCGTTGGAGCCTTGCGCGAACGCAAATACCGCAAAGAAAAGCCCTTCGCGCTCATGGCAAGGGATCTTGAAACGGCTCGCGGGCTGATCGAGTTATCGCAGGAGAGCTGAACTGCTGCTCACATCTCACATGCGCGACCCATTGTGTTGGCGCCGGCGAAAATTGAACTTCCCGGAGTCGCTCCCGACAATAGCGAACTCGGCGTGATGCTGCCATACACTCCTCTCCACCATCTGCTTTTCTCCGCGGGTGCGCCGGAAGTGTTGGTGATGACCAGTGCAAACCGGTCAAGCGAGCCTATAGCTTATGAGGATGATGAGGCGCTCGAACGCCTTTCGGGGATCGCCGACGCATTCCTGATCGGCCAGCGGCCAATTGCGCGTCGCGTAGATGACTCGGTGGCTCGCGTCGGCGCGTTTGGTCCCCTCGTTCTGCGTCGATCTCGCGGTTACGCGCCTGGAGCGGTGGCGACGATCCCGTGCAAGCGTCCCATTTTGGCGGTCGGGGCCGACCTGAAAAACGCAATCACGCTCGTGGTTGATGGCCAAGCGTTTGTCAGTCAGCACATTGGCGATTTGGGAGATTACCGGTCTCTCCGCGCATTTCAGGAAACGATCCAGGATCTGATTTCGATGTACGAAGTTCGTCCCGAGGAGCTTCTGGTGGTTCACGATTCTCACCCGCAATATGTTTCCAGCACGCATGCATTGGCCCTCGGAGTTCCACAAACTATCGCTGTGCAGCATCATCGCGCTCACATTGCGTCCGTGTTGGCAGAGCGGGGTGAATGGGAAACACGAGTAGCCGGAGTCAGTTTCGATGGCACCGGGTACGGCGACGATGGCGGCATTTGGGGCGGCGAGATCTTTGTTGGGAGCGTGAAAGCAGGCTTCGAGCGAGTAGCCCATTTGCGAAGCGCCTCACTTCCAGGCGGCGATGCCGCCGCGCAATATCCGCCGCAGGCTGCAGCTGGATTTCTGGCGCAACTGGATGACTTGCCCGATCTAACGGCGGCACCGTTCAACTTTTCCGACCGCTACAAGAATTCATTGGATTTGGTCCACAAAGGCGTGCGGACTTTCCCCACTACCTCCGTGGGACGACTCTTCGACACCGCCGCAGCCCTGCTCGGTTTCACCCGTGAAATTACTTTTGAAGGGCAAGCCGCAATGTGGCTTGAGCAACTTGCTCGCGGCTCTTCTGTGACGGAACCATACCCCTTCCCGCTCACGGGCCAAGAGTTGGATTTCCGTCCGCTGCTCGAATCTGTAATTTACGACCGGCTGCACGGACGAAAAGTTGAGGAGATAGCGCGCCGCTTTCAAAGGGGCGTGGGCCAAGGCCTGCACGATGCCTTGGTCACGATATGCAATGCACACGAACTTAACATCGTGGTCCTCTCAGGAGGCGTTTTCCAGAACGAACTGCTTCTCGAAGACTTAAAGCATTTGCTTCAGGTCAATGCCCTACAGATATGGACGAACCACCTCGTCCCGCCGAACGATGGTGGTATCAGCTTGGGTCAGGCGGCGATGGCGGCATTTGCAATGGATTCGAGAGACTGACGAGGAAATATGCACGAACTCTCCATCGCGATGAGCATTGTGGAAATGGCAGAAGAGGAAGCTGCGAAGCGCGATGGCTGTTCAAATCATTGCGATCCATTTAAAGCTTGGAGCGCTATCCGGCGTAGTTAAAGAGGCGCTGCAATCTTCGTATGAAATGGCCTGCGAAGACACTCCTTTACAGGGTTCGCGCCTGATCATCGAAGAAGTTCCGGTGCTCGTGTTTTGCCCAACCTGCCAGGCACACCGTCCCGTCAGCTCGGTCCAACTATTTTGTTGTGCAGAGTGTGGAACACCAACATCCGAAGTCGTCCAAGGTAAGGAACTCGAGGTCGTCGCATTGGAGATCGAAGAATGGGCGCACAACCCCGCTTAGTCGAAGTCAGAAAGAACGTCCTGAAGCAGAACGATACGACCGCCCGGGCTTTGCGCGAGCAATTCCGCGCGGCGGGAGTGTTTGTTGTGAGCCTGGTATCGAGCCCCGGCACGGGCAAGACTGCGTTTCTGGAAAGGACTCTTTCTCTACTCGGCAAAAGCCACCGTGTAGCGGCATTGGTTGGAGATCTTGCCACAGAAAATGACGCGATCCGGCTGGCGCGCAGCGGAGCTCCGGTCAGACAGATCACGACCGGCACGCTTTGTCATCTCGAGGCTGCAATGGTTCAAGCTGCGCTGCAGGAGTGGAACCTGAACGAATTGGACTTTCTGTTCATTGAAAATGTCGGGAACCTGGTCTGTCCGTCGTCCTACGATCTGGGTGAGAATCTCCGGCTCGTCCTCATCTCAGTCACGGAGGGCGAAGATAAGCCGCTAAAGTACCCCACAATTTTCAATAGCGCCGATGTCGCAGTGGTCACCAAGATGGACTTGGCAGCGGCAGTCGAATTCGACTGGCATTCCGCATACGGCAACATCCAGGCGGTGCGTCCGGGCATGCAGGTCTTCAAAGTCTCCGCCAAGAACGGAGAAGGAATGAGCGAATACCTGGATTTTCTGATGTCCCGCATCGCTGCCACGCGTACGGCAGCTGCGATCTAATTTACACGCGATTCGAACTCGCGACCTTGTGGTCCGCAAGATTTCCGTCCGTTGTCCCTTGGGGTGTCGATAACCGCATTGATGTTCTACTCGGAAGCCGAAACCAAGTCTTGCAGGAACACCGGATTGTAAATGCTCGAAAGAAACCCTACGGGAAATTCTTCAAAAACACGACCGCCTACAAAATCGACTACAGAGCTGTAGACGGAAAGCCAGAAACACAGTTTATGTAGTTGAAAAGATTGGTCGGGGAGAGAGGATTTGAACCTCCGACCCCCTGGTCCCGAACCAGATTCAAGGCACTATCGAAAATTGTAGATTTTCGATGTCCCCATCTGATTGGTGCTGAACGTATTGCGACCTGCTCGTTGAAATCTGTTGAAGTCCAATGGTTTTGGATGCTCTCGCAGCCTCAAAATCGTCTACAGCCTTACATTGAACCGCCATTTACGCCAAGACTTAGTCGACTTTTTTATATACATCTTTAATCAGGAACTACCGTTAGGGTGATTGTATTCGACTTTGTAATCCCCTTCGGCTTAGGCCGAGGGGGGTTCACACTCACATCAGACTGAGGGGGAACTGGTTTGTTAATATCCGAGTCTCCGGGCTCGTGCCGTCTCGTGGAGCGCTCTGCTTGGTAATCAGGCCGCGATACTACGACCGTATATCGTCCAGGCTTCATCTCGAAAAATTGACTTAATGCGACGCTCTCTCTCAGGGTTTCCCCTGGCTTGAGATCTCTCTGCATATAGTGTCCGGTGGACATTCCTATGAACTCTCCGGGCCTTGGCTTCTCTCCCCTCAGTGCTCTTCCCACCGCCGTTCTCGGTGCAAGCTCGCCCTGAGCATCGAACACGTCGACACCAAAGTTCGCTTCACCCTCCGAGGGAAAGTCCGCGTCATCAAACGGGATGACGTTGTTGGAAGTATTGGTTACAAGAATATCTACTACAATATATGTGCCAGCCTTCACGCTCTCCGGCCCGTGGATGGTTATGGAGAATTCGGTTTTCCCATGCTGACTCAAGGCTGTAACTCCGGACAATACAACCGTCAGCATAGCAATCCGTAGCGAATCAAATGCGCGTCCCCACATATTCACCCCCTAATGACATGTCGTCGCTTTAGCGACCGTATCGGTCCATTGCGGATACGTCGGACCCGGCAAAAACGTGGGTGTTTCTACTTCGCCGAGTTTGCCTGGCGGGTGGCCCAGCCTTTACGGTTGGTTTGTTTCCATTCCCATAACAGAACCTAGGGTGGCCCATCCTTGCGTTTTTTGCAAGGGTGGGACGCGATGCTGCTGATACCTTAGTTGTTAGTCATGCCGCGAGGATTACATCGTTACTAGGGCGCCCATGAGTTGCACTTCATCACTTGCTCGTGTTATCACCGCATTCCGAAGCTTCGCTTCGCGCGTAGTCGCGACCGCTTCCTTTCCATCTTAGACCAGACGCGAACACGTTATCGATTCGTGGCGGGTGGCTATGTGGTGATGCCCGAGCACATCCATCTGCTGTTAAGCGAACCGGAGGTGGGAACGATTTCGACAGTGATGCAGGTATTGAAACAACGCACGGCTCGAGCCCTGTTACCGAAAAAGAAAGTGAGCGATGCCCGGCAGCGAACGTTCTTTGGCGAAACCCCCGGACGACTGCCGTTCTGGCAGACGCGTTTTTACGACTTCAACCTGCGGACCGACAGAAAGCGCGTGGAGAAGTTGAGATACATGCATAATAATCCGGTAAAGCGTGGGCTTGTGCTCGCTCCGGGAGATTGGAAATGGAGCAGTTACCGCTTCTATTTTCTGGATGAAGCAGGGCCGATGCGAGTGAATGAGGGTTGGAGAACAATTTCGTTTGAGAGACAAGCAGCGTGAAGGCGAAAGCCCAATGTGCCAGGAGTGAGGTCCCCACCCTTCGCGCAAAAACCGCGCGAAGGATGGGCCACCCGTCCAATAGTCAACTGTGCCTCTATCTCCGGGTAAATTCCTCTTTAAGCGGAACAAGATCGAGAATTGCTGAATTCACTGGGGGGCACAGCCGTTTGGTAGAACAATGGAAATCGGTTTGCTCCAATAATCCAATGCACCACCGTCCTTTGTGACGTTCGTAACGCGGAAGCTCACGATGATCTTCCTGCTCTTACCCCCTCCCTGGAAGTCGGCAGGAGTGGCATAAACATAGTGAACTAAAGTGACCGTCGTCGTACCGCGGCTAGGAAGGTGTTGCTCTTCCTTTTCTCCAGATGCAATTGGTGAATCCGGAGGCACGAAGTCATCGGCAGTAGGGCTCGCCCGAATCAAGCCTAGCTTTCCGTCACGACGTTCATGCCAGAAGCGTTCCTGTGCAACTTGGATTATACCAATTGTTCGGGACTCCTTTGATTGATTGATCAGGTCAAGTTTCAGAAATGTCTTCAATGAAGAGGGCTTTCCGCAATGGGCCCACTCCAGGCGTTCTACCGACACCCGAACTTCCAATACCGCGGGAGACGACGACATCGCACTCGCCGACAAAAAGACCCATAGCATCGTGATCTTGACCGCTACTCTGTTCATAATACGTCCTCATTAATAGCAATTATTCGACAAGCGTAAGTTATTCACGGTTTGCCTCGCCATCCCCGTTGCCCCGAACTCAACCGGATTATCTCCCGTGAAAAATCCGGTGAATCGGCTAAGATTGTGAGCCAGTTCATGTGCGATCATAAAACCTCGGACTTGGGTTGCACCGACCGCTCCATAAAAGGAAGAAGGCGGGTGGCGCGGCGCCTGGGAAGTCTGCAGGTGATTGAAACCTTGGCGGATGTGATGTTGGTGCGCGGGATCCCCGAGCACATTCGTTCGGACAATGGGCCGGAGTTTATTGCCGAGGAGTTGCGAAAGTGGCTGAGCAAAGTGGGCACGAAGACGTTGTACATCGAACCGGGGAGTCCGTGGGAAAACGGGTACTGTGAGAGCTTCAACGGGAAGTTGCGGGACGAGTTCTTGAATGGCGAGATCTTTTACTCGCTGAAGGAGGCACAGATTCTGACGGAGAGGTGGCGCGTGGAATACAACACGGAGCGTCCGCACTCGGCGCTGAGCTACAAACCACCGGCACCGCAAGCTATCTTGCCGAAACAACCGGGGCATGGAGATATGGAAAACGCTCCGCGTTTCCCACATCCCCACACCCCCGGCGGCTACGACGGACAAATATCTAACAATGATCGGCCCCGGTATTTCTGAACCAGGTGGGATGTTAGTCTTCGGCAGAATCTGAAGGGAGGTTTTGCTGATGAAGAAGAAGCGATTCGGGGTGGAGCAGATTGTAGGAGTGCTGAAGCAGGCGGAAGTGGGAGTGCCGGTCGTGGAGTTAATCCGGAAGGTCGGGATCAGCGAGCAGACGTTTTACCGGTGGAAGGCGAAGTACATTGGTCTTGAGGTAGATCAGGTACGCCAGATGAAGCAGTTGCAGGAAGAGAACCTGCGGTTGAAGCAGTTGGTGGCAGAGCTGACACTAGACAAGGCGATGCTTCAGGATGTGCTTTCAAAAAAATGGTAAAGCCTTCGCGGCGTGGACCGATGGTGGAGCATCTGGCAAGTACTTACCAAGTCGGTGAGCGACATGCGTGCCGGGTTCTATGCGTGGCAAGAGCCACGTATCGCTATCGCAGCCATTTGGATCCACGGACTGAGTTGCGGATGCGAATCCGCGAAATCGCTCAGGCAAGAGTGCGCTACGGGTACCGAAAGATTCGCGCACTGTTGAACCGCGAGGGCTGGAATGTAGGCAAGTACCTGGTTTGCCGTCTGTATAAGGAAGAAGGGATGACGTTGAAGAAGATGCGCCCACAGCGCAAGCGAAAAGCGATAAAACATCGGGAAGAAAGGTTCCAGGCAACGGCACCCGACCAGGCGTGGAGCATCGACTTCGTCGCGGACCAACTACAGGACGGGCGACGCTTCCGTGCACTAACAGTAGTGGATATCTTCACGCGGGAGGGAGTGGCCATCGAGGTGGGACAGAGCCTGAAGGGAGACGATGTGGTGCGAACCTTGAATCGATCTAAGAATAAGCGCGGGTTACCGAAACTGCTGTTTTGCGATAACGGGAGTGAGTTCAGCAGCCAGGCCATGGATCTATGGGCCTATCAGAATGGAGTGAAGATCGACTTCTCTCGACCGGGCAAGCCGACCGACAACGCGTTTGTCGAGTCGTTCAACGGGACTTTCCGCGCGGAGTGCCTGGATGCCCACTGGTTCAATGATCTCAATGAAGCAAAGAGGGTCATCGAAGACTGGCGGCAGGAATACAATGAGAGTCGTCCTCACCGATCTCTCGGAGAAAGGACGCCAAGCGAGTTCGCCAGTCAGATCGCGGCTAGTCGCGATCTGAAGAACGTTAAACCAGCCGGAGACTAACTTCCAGCTTGGTACAAAAATGCTGGGCCCTTCAACAAGGAGTTACACTAACACTCCCCTTGGTACAAAAAATCGGTCTAGTCACCGGCTATTGGCTGTAGCCCGCTCATTCCAGAGACGTTCCCGCACAGGAACTTCAGGTTCCTCCATTCCAGAGACGTTCCCGCACAGGAACTTCAGGTTCCTCCATTCCAGAGACGTTCCCGCACAGGAACTCCAGGTTCCTCTACAGCTCCCATTCTGGGGTGACGTGTCATCCCTACAGCCGATGCGAAGCAGCGTGCTCTTTGATTCGGTCGCCACAGAGGCTAGAGGATGGCCACAGACGACGCCCAGACGCAGCAAGGCCGCCCCAGAGGGACGGCCTGCGCTCACTGTGGCCCGGTTGCCACGCTCTCCCATCATGAGTCTCCAACTCTGATCGGGAGACGTTCGAAGTCTTCCATCGGATACTCAGGTTCAAAAATATGTGGTCGGTCTACCAGAAGCATGGCCCGCCTTTGACCTTGCCCGTTCCCACCCCGGCAACGACCATCCGCCCCGCTCCATCGCGGCGCAATCCCCACCCTTCCGGGCATCGAATCGACGGCACAATCGGAATCGGAAACGGCGGCCAACCGGATCGGAATCAGGGCCCGAATCGGCGGCTAAAAGAAAAACTCAATCCCGGCCAACAGACACGGCGGAGTACCGGCACGGTACCACCCTGTGGTTCGCCAAAACTAGATCGCGTATTGTCGAACCGCAATTTCGATGTCGAAGTATTCAATCAAAATCGAGACTCAAGGGCTCTTCGCTGAGATCAATTAACATCGAACGATGCTGGAATTCAAACCAGCGGGAAAGACATCGAGGCTCCAATCCTGCGGCCAAGTCGTTTCATCACTGAACCAACCCGCTAGTTGCTCATCGAAAATCTTGTCACACAATTCCTCCAAGACTTCGCGAACCTCCTCTTCCGTGTCGCATTCTGGCAGGAGGTAGATGGCTGGTTCCCGCGCCAGATGACGCAACATCAGCCTGCGGCTCGTAGGGTCGGCCGCGTGTGTAGCCGATCGAGAAACGGCTGCCTCGGCTTAATTATGATCGCAGATCTGTTCAGGACCGCCATCGAATGTCCTTTCCGTCCCTTACGCTGCGAGACGTTCGTAGCGGTGGTGCAACCCGCCCACCTGAGAAATGGCAATGACCTTTCCCCTACTCATGACCTCTCGTGGCTCGGGAGCGTCCTTCGCCAATGCCAAGTGTGTCCGCGAGCGATGGTAATACACAAAATAGTCTTTCAGTATCCGAATGAGGTGCCGCCGGTTCAGAATGACAACATGGTCCAGGCATTCTCGCCGAATCGAACCAATCAGCCGCTCAGCAAACGCGTTCTGCCACGGACTCCGCGCCGCAGTCACCACTTCTTTTATCCCCAACGACTGGATGCGACGGCGAAACTCGGGGCCGTAGACCGCGTCTCGATCACGGATCAAATATCCTGAATCATCTCGATCTGCGAAGGCCTCGACCATTTGCTGGCCCGTCCATTCCGCTGTAGGGTGCTCGGTGACGGCAAAGTGGAGCACCTTCCTTCGCTGGTGGCTCAAAACAAGAAATACGAACAAGATGCGCATCCTCACGGTGGGAACGGTGAAGAAGTCCGTCGCCACGATTTCTCCCAGATGGTTTTTCAGAAATGTCTTCCAAGTCTGGGACGGTGGTCGCTGGGTGGTCCGCAAGATGCGGGACACGGTTCGTTCCGACACCTCAATGCCGAGTTTGAGGAGCTCTCCGTGAATCCGGGGCGCACGCCAGAGCGGATTTGCGCAGGCCAATGTCCGAATCAACTCGCGAATCTGCTTACCGATTCGCGGTCGTCCTAGTTTCTTACCCTGTCGGTTGGACAACTGTGCCCAGTAGACTCGAAAACGTCGGCGCTGCCAACGCACCACGGTGTCGGGATCAACGACAAATAGGGCTTTCCGCCAACCCTTCCAATGACCAGCGAGGGCGATCCAGAACCAACGATCCCAGCGGGTCAGCCGAGGCCGTTTCCGTCTTCGCCTGTAGATGGCTAGCTGTTGGCGCAGGGCGAGATTCTCCAATACCAGCGCTTGATGACCCCGCGTGAAAAGAAAAACCAAACGAAACAGTCGTAGCAGGAACGCAAACATGGCTAGCGATTGTTCCTGCTAGGTTGTTGAAAAGTCAAGCGCTCCGAGTCGATCTAATTTTGGCGAACCACAGGTCCTGGCCGCCCAGAAACGCCAGCGGCAGACACTCTGCTCGGCGATCAGGATCGGCGCTCACGCTGGCAGCACGATGATCTCAAGATCACCTGGGCTGGGCATTCGCCTGATGGGGGATCCGTCGTCCTTATAGACTTCTAGTTCTTTTGCGAAGCCCTTCACGACGTGCAGCAGGAAGTGGACGTGGATGCCATCTTCATCAACAGCATCAGCCTCTACAGGTATTCGCTTTTCAACCACGGCTGGCTTAGCCGCATCACTCAGTTCGAGTTCTAGGCTGCCCTCGTCGTCGATTATCCGCACTCGGCAGCCGACCAACTGTTTAACTATCTCCTCTTTGCCGGGAAAATCCGCAGCTAAGAGTCGCCGCATGACCTCTGCTTCCGCGGGAGTCGGTTCGCGAAAATGTTGTTCGATTTTCATGCTCCTCCACCTACGGAATGTAGTACGTTCCAACGTTGACTGTCCCGTTGGGCAAAGTGTAAGCCCGATACTCGACGGTTTGGCCGCCGACATTAATTCGTCCCCAAAAATTCCCTGTTGGCTGTGTTGCGTTTTTGATGCCCGTCTCAACATCTTGCTTGATCGCTGATTCGACGGCCCCTTGGTTCAACCCTGTTCCCGCAAGATGCCGCGCTCCATGTCCAAAAAGTACAGCCGAGGGGATGCCGACCATGCTCAACAAGTGATCCGTATTAGCTGCCGACATCACCTGATGGATGTACTTGTATGCCGAGGCCACATCTTGGCTCGATGCCTTTGACCAATCCACCGAAGTCGTGCCATTGGAATCCCGTCTCTGAGTGCCATTATCAGAGAGCCACTGACGCTGGTCAGCGGTCACTTGGTCATTGGTCTTCCACCCGTTACCACTCAGCGCGTTACCGAGTTTTTGGAAGAACCCGCCCGAGCTCTGATTTTGCGCCAACTAACGGCTCGCCCCGTCGTAGTAGTACCCCTTTCACCACGAAAGTTTCATCCAGCTATTCGCCCACATTTTGGAGGAGGAGGAGGCTTTATGCCCATTTTGATTAGAGCGTACCGAATACCACTGGCTGAAGTGATCGCTCCGTTGATGCAGTCTGCATTTGGTAGCATTTCTTGTAACTTAGGAGCCGCTGCTTTCGCCGCAGGCCCGAGGTTCCCGAGGGCCGTCGCTACCCAATACCGTACTGAATCATCAGGAGAATCGAGCAGGGATGTTATATCGGTTACGAGCGCCTCTGTGACTTCTTTGCTGCTCATCTTTTGCGCGAGGCTTGCAAGACGCTCTGCAGCCTCCGTCCTAGCATCCACAGTTTTATCGGAGCGAACCTTCACCATGGTCTCTTTGAACTGCTTCATAAGGGCAGGTCCTCCGCTTGCCTCAGCTATGTCAACCCCTGGCGATAACACAAAGCAAAGAGCCAGACAGAGTAGTCTGAAAAATCGCATTTTCATACCTCCACTTCTAGTCGCCCCACCACCGGACGTTTGGGACCGTGGCGTTCTGTATAGGAAGATTTGGATTTCTAGTTGTTGCGCGCAAAATACCTGCCGGAAAACCCGCTGGTTGAACCTTGAAAGAACCTGGCAGGTGAAGTCCCTCATAAAAGCGGGCACTTGCGTGAATGTGGCTTCCTTGGTTGCCTGCAAACATGTCGCTATAGGAGTGTCCAGTTGCATCAATACCGTTTACAGAGGGAACATGCGAGTTGGCAGGCACTGGCCAAGCCTCCCAATAATCGTAGTGTCCTGCTCCTGCAAAATCTGCCACAATGTGCTGAACGATCCATCCGCCTGTTTGCGTATTGTGAGTCAAGCTGAGATCGACCTCCCATGTTGTCCCTTGGCCGCCCGACACGGTTTTGAATTTCAGTTGTTGATCTTGTAAGCCTTGCTGCCCACCTGCCTGACCCGCTCCCTGCGCGGCCGCTCCATTCTGTTGGGCCCCGTCTTGTGCCCCAGCCGTATTTTGCGCCGGCTGTGGGGAGGGCCCAGCATCACCTCTAGCCCTGGCATCCGCCATTTCCATCTCCCCCTTAGCCTCTGCCTGACTCTCTGTTTGAAGCGCGTTCAAATCAGTAGCACCTGCTCCCCAAAATCCATATCCAAACATGGAGTTGTCCGCCATACTGACGAACGCATCCCTTTCGGCATGGCCATCCACATCCGTACGGCTGACCGGATCGTTCCTCACATAGCCATACAGATTGAGCGATTGCGGATCGCCGAACACCGCGTACGGTACGGCCGTCGGCCTCGCCGCCCAGTCCGGAGTCATGAACCTTCCCAAACTCGAGGAATTGTAACGAGCCCCGAAGTTGTCCAGTCCGCTCTCGCTGTCTCGTTCTTTTCCGCTGAACTTGTACCGGTTCGAGTCCCCAGTTACGACTGCAATCTCTCCCCCATACGGATAGTAATCCGATTCCTTAGTGATCGTCCCGCTGGCATTCGTAATTACATCCGCTGAGCCAAGGTGATCAGCAAAATAGTACTGGATGGACCCAGAAGGTTGGTCGATTCGGGCGACGCGGCTCCCATTGAAGAATATGTATTCTGCCGTGGTATTCCCCAACAGATCGGTTTCCACCAAGGCGTCCCCGGCACTTCCCGTCCAGTAGAGCATCCCACTCGACTTTTTCACCCGCCTGCCGTCCCCGTCGTAGGTGTAGATGACTCCACCGGTCGAGATCAGACGGTTTTCGGCGTCGTATTGATAGGTGGGCGTGAAAGTCCCGGTAGGACAACCTGAATTCAGCACCAAATTCCCCGCAGCATCATTGCACAGTCCACTGAGCTGGTTCTTGACATTGGCTGGCGCTACGTTCAGATTTTCTGTGTTCGTTTTTCCGCTTACGGCACCTTTATTCGTTAAGTTTCCCCAAGCGTCGATTGTGAATGTTTCGCCCCAGTTTGACCCGGTAGTAGCGGCCTGCGTGATCCTGTTAAGGCTGTCGTACAGGAAATTCTGGGTTCGGTTATTGTCTCGGCAATTTGTAATGGTTTGCACGGTACCGTTGTCGCTGTAACCCGCCTGACCAAAATCATAGAGACGACCCATGATTGTTGCCGTCGTGGTCGGGCAAGTGGTGGTTTGCAACTGACTGATGGTCCCGGAGGTGATTGTGCCTACCGTGTAATAAACCTGAAGAGGCTGCATTCGGGAGTTGTAGGTTTCTGCACCATTGATCGATGCTCCCAATTTCAGTTTAGCAACACCACCGTTAGGAGAATAGGAAGCCCCCGTTACAAAATTTATGCTATTGACTGTATCGACAGCACTGACTGGCCTCCCAGCCGTGTAGCCTCCAGAACCCTTTGGCGTATATGTGATCGTTCGGCCCGTCCCTGGATAGGTTACTTTCTTCAATTCTCCGTCCAGGTAGTAAGTATAGCTGGTGGTGTTCGTAATCGTGGAAGACGCGACTATGTTTCGCTTTTCTGTCAACACTCTGCCCAGTGCGTCATGAGCCCATGACGTAGAGCCGGAGCCGTCGCACATCGCGGTTCGAGCATGCACAGGATTGCTATCCGTAAGAGTCGACGGAGCCGTTGTACACCCCGTTAATGCGGCTCCGTTGTAGCCGAATTGTACGTTAGGAGTCGTGCCATCAGAATAACTGGTCCCTATCAGCTGATGGTCAGCGTTGTACGAGTTGGTAATCGTGACCGTGACGCTACCTGTCTGGTTTGGCGCTGGCGACTGTTTTGTTAACAGATTGCTGTCGGCGTCATAGGTATAGCCAACCGTCCCAGCGGCGTAGGTGCCGGAGTACGTCGCGGGACAGGAAGTTGGGTTTAGCGTGCTCAGTCCCGCCGTGATCTCTGGGTTCGCTGCACAGGTAAGGCGTGAAAGTGAATCATAGGTAAATGTGCGCACTCGCCACGAGCTGGAGGTAGCACCGCCTTTTTGTGTAACGGATACCAAGTTGTTCAAAACATCATAGGCATAGTCCGTCTCGTAGTTGAGATGCGGACTCGTTCCCGGGTCTTCAAAGACTTGAACTAATCTGCCGAGAGCGTCAAAGCAGGACTGCCGACTCTTTCCGCGCTCATCCGTGCTGGTCTGACAATTACCGGCATACGTCGTGGTGGCGGAAGAGCTATCGGTCTGCTGTACAGTAATCGGGCGTTCAAGGGTTTCAAAATTGGTTGTGGCGGTCAGTCCGAAGTTGCCGCTAGGTGAATTGCAATAGGGAGTACTCTTCTGTGTATTCCGCCCCTGCGTCCCGTAGCCGTAGGTATAGTCAGTCTTCACCAGGCCCGCAGCGCAGTCGGGGTCGTTCAGCTGTGTTTGCTGGACTCTACCCAAGCCATCAAAAACGCTCGTGCTCGTTATGGAAAGACTCGAGGAGACAGCCGTGCTTGATGTGACCGAGTAAGGCAAAGTCGTATCATTAAACGTGAGGGATGTGCTTCCACCGTCGGGGAGCGATTTTGCCAGAAGCCTGCTCATCAGGTCATAGTTGTAGGTTGTTCCGGCTCGACCAGCTGCAATATCATTTTCATCTTGATCGCTACCTACTAGGCTGGTGCAGGAATAGTATTGGTGTTCGAGTCGATGGCCAAGTGGGTCCGTGATCGTCGTCGGGAACCCATACGAATGAGCGGAGGTGACGCATTGAGCATTGGTAATACTGACCCAATTGTCGGTGTAGTCGTTTGTGGTGGTGTGCCCTCCAGGATCGGTCATAGTAAGAATTTCGCCGAGATCGTTGTAGGTATAGCTTGTGTTCAACCATGACCATGTGCTACTTGTTTTCAACCCCCGGCTCGTCTGCGTCAGATTTCCACGCAGATTGTAAGACGCGGGATAGTTGGTGTAGTCGTGATTCGGTGCGGGCGAACCACTAGTATTACCGGAAGCTGGTATCGCGACCCCGTCATATGTATTAGTGGTCTGGGCTACGAGCGTTCCTGTCTGGGACGTTCCAGAATAGATTTTCGTACTCGTTACCTTGTTTAACAGGTTAAGACTGAGGTACGTCGCGTTTGTAAGATGGAGATACGTATTGTCAGTCGTGCGAACCTGTCCGCCGGGCGACCCCGTTCCGTAAGCAAACTCGCGTTTCTCGACTACATTCCCGCCAGTGGCCAGGAATGTAGTGCTACCAAAACTGGAGGCGGACCACGAGTCGTAGTCCATTTCAACCTTGCTGACAAGATCTTGCGGATTCCAGGTGGAGGTCTCCCGAATGGGCAAGATTGCAGGCGAACTTGTTATCCAAAAGTCGGTCTGTACCGTCTTGGTGAGCGTACCGGTCGTTGATGATCCCTGGTAGTACTTCTTGGTAGTGAAGTAACAAGGCAATATCTCCGGTATATCGACATCGTATGAATACGGCAGCGAATACCCAGTGCATGTGTAGACGGTATCGTTTCCAGCCGGATCCGTCTCTGTTCCGCCATACGCCCCCGAGTATTTCCATGGGCCTGGATCACCGGATAATTGGCGACTGCTAAGGTGAGGTCCGCTATCATCTTCTCCGTTCCAACCCCACGTGATCGTTCCACCCGTGGGAAGCGTCACCGATAGCGGCTGCCCGTAATATGGGTGAGTCGGACTGCCTTGATCGTAGGAGAAGGTGTAGACCTTCCCATTTGGCAACGTAACCGTCTGAGGCACATTCCACGTAGACGAGTACTCGTAGCAATAATCGGCGCCACTAAATCCGCAAAGATCCGTTTGAATCGCGACCTGCTGCCTGACTACCGGTATGGTACGGAGAACTCCGCTAGAGTCGTAATAGCTCCCGTCTGTGTTCGTCGTGCGACCTAACGTGTCAGTTAGAGCAGAACTGCTGAGGATTTCATTTCCATTCGAATCCTCCACGATTGCGGCTCCCCCCAACATGGTTCCGTCTTTCCCAAGGAGTTTAAGGACATTTCCGTTCGTATCGACAGTTAACACAAACCCGCTGCCGTCATCCGTATAGAGCGTCGTTGGAGCTTCCGGTAGACAGTGAGCGCTCTGGCCGCCGATCTGCACCGGTTCGGGCTCAAATCGATGGCTGGTTCCGTCGGGAGCGCCAACTGTGTATGTGTAAGTGAGCACAGAGATGCCGGTTCCGTTGCACGTAAAGCTACCGCTCATCTTGGCGAGGGTATAGCTTTGGGGTCCAACGAGTGTGAGCGTAAGATGATTCGGCAGTGCACGCCTTTGCCAGCTCGGAGTGGGAACCACCCGATCTGTGCAAAGGCCCGAGATGTGATTGCAAGTTTCGTTGAAGCCCCATCCTTTGCTGTCATAAACATATTTGAATCCAACCGACGGACCTCTGCCCGAGGCCGACCACAGAGGCAGATCAATGTGCAAATTGTTGTTATTCATCTGCACGTGTTCGAAATTGCTGCCACTGAATTCCCCCTGCGATGGCAGGCCGATCTGATAGTCGTTGCCTTGGCCGTGGACCGCCGATACGGAAGCCACCAGTAGGAATAAGACTGCGAAGCCCAGGTTGGATGACCGCTTCGATCCGTCAGTCGTTCGATGCATCGCTACCTCCCCTGCGGAACTACAAAGTCTGAGTCCGGAAGTCCGACGTTGAAGGTTATGGAATCCAGCTTGATGTCCGTGTCGAGCTGACCATCGATGAAAACCGTCTGTCGAAAAGGAACCATAATGCCGTTGATAGATCGGTAGTCGGAAAGGTAGAGTTCCTCAATAAATGTGTCCCTATCGCTTTTTTCCGCAAAGGGAGTGTCCTGGATTTTGTCGATAAGGTGTGTGGTCTGGTTCACAAAAAAGATAGTCTTGCTCATGGAGGCGTAAAGCCCTCCTTGAAAAGGATCTAGACTGGGTACGTAGTCAATTTCGATCACATCTTCGCCCTGAGCCGAGAGCTGGGATGTCCCTTTGTAAATGACGTTTACATCCCCATTGGCATACTCGGAAAACAAGGACAATAGCGGCACATGGTCTACGTGTTCATAAAAGGTATTGTTCCAAGCAAGGCTCTTCACACTTCCATCCGGTCGGAGTATTGCGCCTTGCCCTTGATTCAAGACTCTGATATTTGACCCCTTCGACAATTGGAGTTCGACACGAGTCGCACGGAGCCCTTTTGACTTCAGCACAATCGGATAAGAGGTGGGCAAACCCCCGGTGGAGACTGTTGCCGTACCAGACGCTAGCGAATCCTGATAGCTCTGAATTCCAGTCGCACCTCCCATCGTTTGAAATGCGGCCTGTGCCACCGCCAACGCTTGCGGGTCCACTTGAAGCGGATATTGCTTGGCAGCAAATGCGCAAACCGTGAATGCAAATAAACGCAGAGCTAAAAGAGCGAATGCAATTTTTAACCGAGTCATGGGCAACTCCTCCGTCGGGATCGTTCATCGTTTTAAGTCGATTTGGTCGGCAAGAGCCTTCACCTTCAGGGCTGACACACCGCCTGCGTACTACAAAACCGGGTCGACGCCCCCCAGCGTGGCGGTGACCGATTGGGAAGCCAATGCAACTGCCTGCGGGTCGCTACTTTGAGACAACAAATACGGTGAGATAGCGATGATCAGAAAACCTAGATAAAGCCATCCACGAATTTGCATCGACTGACCCTTATTCTCTAGTAGAAAACGAAGTGCAGCGTTTAGCTCTACGCCTTTAACCATGTACATCGCCTTGAGACTCTGCATCAAATAAGGCTTGAGCCAAAATCCCCATGAAGATGTACCCCATTCCTGTTCATGGCTTCCCAATTTCAGATTTTTTCGACACAGCGGTGCATTGGCTAAAATGAGCGGCTCTTGGCCGCAAAGGAAGGAACCCCGCGATGAAAGTCTCAGAGACGGCTTGAGATCAAATCTTTCTCTTCGGGATTGGCAAGCACATTAGAGAAGCAATGTGACAGTGTCAAGAACAAAATATAATTTGTGTCGGTAGCACATGATATGTCCGGTTGAGATAGCAAGTGATATGTCCGCTTTGCGGGCGGCGAGGGTGGGAGACCATGCGGAGCATGGAAGCTTATCCGAGGGCCGCGATGGAGCGGGCGATGAAAGTACAGGACGTCATGTTGCAGGCGATGGCGAAGAAGATCAGGTGGTGGCAGGCGGCGGAGATTCTAGGCATCAGCGATCGTCACATGCGGCGGTGGCGGGAGCGCTACGAGGAAGAGGGTTACAACGGGCTGTTCGACCGGCGGCGAGGGAAGCCGTCGCGGCGACGAGTGCCGGTGGCGACAGTGGAGAAAGTGTTCGCACTCTATCGGGAGAAGTATTTCGATCTGAACGTGCAGCATTTTCACGAGAAGTTGCAGGCCGAGCACGGCATCGAATTGAGCTACACCTGGGTGAAGAAGGCGCTGCAGGGAGGGGGGTTGGTGGGGCGTGGGCGGAAACGCGGCGTGCATCGCAAACGGTGCGAGCGGCGGCCCTTGCCGGGGATGCTGTTGCATATCGATGGCAGCCGCCATCAGTGGTTTCAGGACGAGCGTTGGTACGACTTGATCGTGATTCTGGACGATGCCACGAGCGAGATTTATTACGCGCAGTTGGTGGAAGAGGAATCGACGGTGACGGTGATGGCGGGACTGAAGGAAGTGGTGGAGCGCAAGGGCGTATTCTGCGCCTTGTACAGCGACCGCGGCAGCCATTTCTGGCTGACGCCGAAGGTGGGCGGCAAGGTCGACTACCATCGTCGAACGCAAGTGGGCCGGGCGTTGCACGAGTTAGGAGTGCAGATGATTCCCGCCTTCTCGCCGGAAGCGCGCGGCCGCAGCGAACGCAACTTCGGCACCTGGCAGGGACGGTTACCGCAGGAGCTACGGCTCCGCCAGATACGAACGCTGGAAGCGGCGAACCAGTTTCTGGGTGCGCACTACGTGGCTGAGTTCAACCGCCGCTTTCAGGTCGCGTCCGCACAGCGTGGCAACGCTTTTGTGCCGTGCCGGAGCCGGGATCTGGAGCGCGTCTTCTCGCTCCAGTTTGAACGCAGCGTGAACCGTGACAACACGGTGAGCTTCCAGACTCTGAGCTTGCAGATCGAGCGCGTGCGCTGGCGAGCGACCGTGGCAGGTTGCCAGGTGGTGGTGCATCAACACTTGGATGGAACTCTGAGTTTGACCCACGGTCCCCAATGTCTGGGACGGTACACAGCGCAGGGCGCGGCTATCGAGACGACCAGTGCGGCAGCGCGCAGGGCGGTGGAAAAGCCGCTCCGAGGAAAAGTCATAAAGCCGACTTTCCCTCCGAGCTTGGAAATCCCGCACAGTACGCGGGATTCCCACTTTCCCACCACCCCGGCTACGGCTGCTGTCTAACTGAAACCGGACATATCATGTGCTACCAAAAGCGGACATTTTAACTTGCTACCGACAGAACAAAATATAATTTGACTAGCCAATGATGCATTTGATAAAGACCATTTAATCTTTAAATGCCCTTAATTCATTCTCTTTCGACACTACACTCTGCCGAATAAGAAACCAACTCCGCTCCTGCTTCTCGGAAATACAAGCTCCAAAACTCCCTGAGGACATTCCATGTCTGCGGATTTAGTCCTGCCGGTGATGCACCGATTACATATACCTTGTATCCATCAAGGGGAACCATCAGCCCGTTGTTTTTTGCTCGTTCCACCATCTTTTCAGGTCCAGATGGCAGGAGAGCCGGCATGTTGAAGTTGGCCGACTCGTTCATCATGTCGGAGAAGATCCAGATCGTCTTTGAAGCAGCATCCGAATTGCTCTTGGAACCAGATTCGAGCAATGCTTTGAGTTGCCACAGGGCTCCGATGATGTCAGTTCCGGCGGCGGTGGGCGTGAGACCGGCGGATTTGGCTTCAAAATTGGCTGCAAGTTGATGCCGAGCTCGGTTTAGATCGTCCGTGAATACGCCTTGGGAATCGGGCGTCCAGCCTTTCACCAAACTGCGCACACTTCCGAACGATTCCGTTGTAATGACCGATACCCAGACCCGGGAGTCCGGCGGCTCGGTTAAAAGGAGTTTCTTCACGCTGAATAGATATTCGCGGAAAAGCTCGTCGTTCGCCCCGCCCTTGCCGATGGAACCACTCACGTCAATCAGGATGCCCTCGTGGCGGTTAATCGTCTGCGCGAACATGGGAGAAACGACAAAAACCAGCACGACCAGAACAATCGTTAGCAGCTTATGGTATGGCGCGGATTTCCTTCGTTGAATGTGTTTCGCTCGAAGTATTCCCTTCGTGCAGAGCTTCTTCGCAATTTCGATAGCCGACAAGTGTTGATTCAATCGCTCCTCCAGCATCCCAAGAGTTCTTGCTGTCTTCTTCATATCGTGCCAAGCAACAAAATCCTCATTCGTCCAAATCTTGACGAGTCGCCCAAAGAGCAGCCCAAGGAAGATATCCGCCGCCAGCATGATTTTCATCATGGCGCTACCCATCAAATTCTTGATTTTCATTTCCTCCAAAGCTTCACTGCTCGGGGGCTCTGCTGGGAGCTCCTCTGCGGCGTTGTCGTCGACAAACGATTTCGCTGAAGTCGAAGCCGTCAGCTTCTCAACGAGCGATCCGCGTGTCTGCGCCATCTCGAGGAACCCCCAAGAAGACAGAAGAGTTGCCGCCAGGATAACGATCGCCTCGAAAGCCCAGTGACGCGTTAGGATTTTTTCGAATATTTGGTACCCTGCGGCGACGGCGAGACCGGTGAGCGGCACGCCAAGCAGCAAGCTGACCACTGTTCCTGAACCGGACAGATGGAAGGTCATCACGTGCCCTGCAATGGACGCCCCCGCCGTGACGAGAATCAATACCGCGAGGATTCCGGCTGTAATTCTTAAACCGAGAATCGCAGCATCACTCACTGGGGTGTGACGGTCGTATAGCTGCAACCAGAGCGAGTGCCGTCGTTGTTTTGTTTGCTCAATGTCAGAGGACAGCCGCAACAATTGCGGATTCCTCTCCAGAGCCAGCGCTTGAATTTCATTCGCACAGATTGCCGTGGCAATCCTCTCGTCGCCCGTTTCGAGCATCGTCTGGTAGCCGAGTTCTTCGAAATCAATTGTTTTCTTTTTCTTTAGAATCGTGGATTTCATATGCATCTCCCTTCAGCGGGTCGGACCGCAGCGACAGGTGTCGGCCGAATCGCCTTAGGACGACCCGTCCGACGCTTGAAACAAGAATGACGGCGACAATAGCGGTAACGCACCAGGCTGCGAGCGTCATCAGGAATTTGAAAGTAGTTGAGAGCCACGGAATCAGCAGTCCAACCCACAGCACTTTCAGAATGCATAACGCCACAAGTGCGATTACGGACACAGCGACGACACGTCCGATGAAACCGAAGGCATCCTCGACCGAGATAAGTTGCAGCATTATCGCGACGCCGATCAGGATGATCGCGAGCGTGCCAATCGAGATCATCAGTTCGGTCATCATCCTCACTTCCCTCTTCCTGCACGGTGTTCTCCGGTATGGTTGTCATATCGCAACCCATGCCTAACTCTGGCACGATGCTCGTCAATATCGGTAACAGCGTCCCGCTGCATCGAACTCCGCCACAAAAAAGGAGCTTGCCGTTGGGCAAACTCCTGGTACAAAGAGCTACGTTGATTCGAGGACCTTGCGGGCCTCTTCGAGCTTTTGCAGTTGCCGTTTGGCGTGCTTCAGCTCTTCTTCTTTCTCGTTGACGTTCTCGCGGATTTTGTCGATCTGGTCGAGCATGATTTCGACCGGCGTTTTCTTCTTCCACGGTTTCCGTCCAGTCGTGCTCGTCGTGACTGCTGTGGTTGCGGTTGAGGACCGGTGCGAGGCCTGGTCCGCTGCTTTTTGTGCTGTCATTGGTGCCTCCTTTATTAGGCGTTGGGTTTTGGTTGAGCGAGGTCCTGATCAATCGGCTTTTTACCGCCGACCGTTAGCTTCGCTATACGGGTAAGAAAAACCTTGAGACATAAAGCGTCTTCATCGAGGTTGACGAATGCGCCGAGAGCGCCCAGATGGTTGTCGACTGTGAGGCACAGGATGACTTCACTGAGTTTCTTCTCGGCCGTCCTGGCCTGCCGCAGACAGTCGCGGCGGATCAGGGCGATCAGATTCTCGTCCGTGATCTGGTTCTGGTCGGTCATGTGGTTCTCCTTCGGTTTGACTTTCTTTTTCCAGGTTCCGGCGCTCGGCCTCGACCCAGGCTTCGAGCTTCCGGATGGCTTCTCGCTTTACCGGCAGCTCGACGTGGGTATAGAGGGAATTCACTTCATCGCCCGAGGAGTGGCCCATGAGAGCCTTCCTCACGTCCTGCACGACGCCGGCTTCCATGAGGCGCGTGTTGAACGTGTGACGAAGATCGTGAAAGCGGGAATAGCGAATGCCCGCTCGGCGGATCGTTGCCCTCCATGCGGTCTTGATCTGGTGGATCGGACTGCCTTTGAAGGTAAAGACCAGCCCTTCCGATTGCTTGAATGACGAGAGGAGTTCGGCGAGTCTCGTGGTGAACGGGATCTCGCGGGCTTCCCCTCCGGCGGTCTTCGAGTGAGTGACGAGGAGTAGTCGGCGGTTGAAGTCGACGTGTTCCCAGCGTTGGTTGAGTAGTTCTCCTCGGCGCATCCCGGTATCAAGCGCTGCGATTATGATCCGGTACAGATGCGGCGCGGCCGCTGCCATGAGCTTTGCTTCTTCGGCGAGGCTCATGATCGGACGCGGCTTCCGTCGCTGCTTCGGGAGATGGATTCGAGCGATAGGGTTCAGGGTGAGGATTCCTTCGTCCACCGCCCAATAAAGGAGATGGCGGAGGACTTCTATGTCGCGGTTGAGGGTGGTCTCGGAGAGATATGGCTTCTCTTTGCGCCGGTCGCGCCGGAACTCGCGCACGAGGGGCTTAGAGATACGACCAATCGATGACTCCCCGAAATAGGGTAAAAGCACTTTTAGCCGGTCGAGATGATAGGGACGAGGCGAGCCGTCGGCCAGGAACCGCGCGGTGAGCTCGGCGAAGGTCATGTCCGGAGAGGCTTCGCGTATCTGGTGCCTCCGCCGGTTCAGCTCTTCGCGAAACTGGCGTTCGATGCCCTCCGCCTCGCGGCGGCTTGTGGTTCCCGTGGATTTGGAGTGCCGGATGCCCTCGACCCAGATATAGGTCCAGTAGGTCCGGCCCCGCCGATAGAGGCTCACCTGAGAATTCCTCCTTTCTTCAGTTGTTGACGCCTGAGAATCCAGTCGATGACTTGCTTGTGAAAGAACACGAGCTTCCCTGAGGCACTGGCCCGTAGGCAGGGGAGGCCCTGCCTCATGTACCGCTGCCGGACGGTCCACGTGGAGCACCCGAGGAACGCTGCTACCTCCGCGATGTTCATGGGCGCTCCGAGCGGCGAGGACGGCGACGCGGATGGAGGCGTCACACTCGTCTCTGCCGGGTACGGGCAATGCTGCGGGTTCCTCTGCCCTAGGCTTGGCGTTGAAAACTCTAATGTTTCCGCGGCATTAGCGCTCTCTTCCCCGCCGTACTTCAGCCCCTCTGCCTCGGGCTGTGTCTGATTACTATGCTCATGGCTTCGCTCCTTCCGCCGGAGAGACCGTCGGACCAGTTTCCGAAACCATTCCGGGAGCAAGCTCCAGACCCACCAGAGGAGGCCGATCAGAATGCCGAAAACAATCAGAGAGCACTGGAATTGCGGCATCCTTATTACTATGGTGAAACCAGCCATCGACAGGTAGACCAGGAAGGCCCCGAAGACAACCTTTGCCAGAAACTCCGAGACCTTCCACCACATTGAAACCCGAGGCTGCGGCGTCGAGAGTTCCCGGCTCCCACACTGGGAACAGACCTCGGCACTTCGAGGATTTAGGTGCAGGCGGGGGCAGAGTTTCACGTCATAGGTGCGCCCACAGGAACTGCAGAAGAGAGGCTCTCCCGCCGTGATCCGTCCGCATTGGTAGCAAAATTTCATGGGATTTCTTGTGGAGTTCCTTGTACGAGTGGCTGCGGTGACTCGTCCTTCGGCCTCGTCCAGATCGGAGCAAAAACACCGTCGCGACGAATCGACTCAAGGGTCGCGAACCAGAAGATCTTGTCGGTCACGGGAAGGACGGTCTTACGGATCGAGTCGAGTCTCCGTTCCGAGTTCGGCAACCACGAGCACCCGGAAACGGGTCTGTTTGAACTCGCGCTCGAAGTTCCCGGTGACGGCCAAGTCGAGATAGTTCCGAACCTTGTCCCGCCATACCCGCAAACGCTCGTGCCCAAGATCGACTTCCAGAAACGCGGTCACGATGCCGGACCGTGTCTCCAGTTCGACATAGCCGTCCGGGATCAGGCGAAGTCCAGGAGCCGGACGCTTGGGAAATGCGATCCAGCGATTGAACACCACTCCCCGTCGGCATCCGCTTGGGATACTTCAATGCGCAGTAAACAACATTCGTCACGAGCTGATGCTCGATGAAGAAATCGGCAACGACCGCCTCATCCTCGCGGCGTCGCGGTCCGCTTGCGGGAACACCGACCAGCCGGCCACCTTTTTCCGAAAGCGTGTAGAGCGCTTTCGCCCCGCCAGCGACCGTTCCCTGAAAGAAGCGGTGCAAAAGCCCCACGCGGGTTAGGGCCAAGAGCACGCGTGTTCGCCCGCGTCGTCGAACCGAAACCGGCGACGATCTTCGCCTGCTCGCGGTCGACCACCCTCATGATCGAGAGCTCGCGGAACAAATGCCTGTCCCGTTCCTGGATCACCATGCCGCGCCGGATTTTTGATGAACGATCATTCCCAGGCATTCGATCACCTCATTCGGTGCTTCGGCCGGAATTCCGCCTGGCGCTTTGCAATTTCGCGCTCGATAACCACACGCGGTCGGGCCCAAATGCCCCGAGAACGAGTAAGAAGACTGAAGGCATCGACCTGGGGTTCGCGGACAGTGGGAACTCGACTTCCGTCCAACGCTCCGGCCCGCTTTTCACAATGGCAGTGCCGCTGGGAGAGATTCTTCAGTCGCTCGGCCAGAGGCTTTCCACCATCGAGTGCCTGGGCGATGTGCGTCGCGTCCGAGCTTGAAAGCTGGAAAAAGACGTGCGTGCCGACGGAGAGAATCGCCGCACGCATCTCTGCTGGATACTGGTCAAGGAACTGGTTAGCCGAGACGACCGCGACGCCGAACTTCCGGGCCTCGGAAAGATCGTTTCGATGCCGCTGTCCGAAGGCGACGAGGTTCTGGATCTCATCGGCAGTACACGGTGAAGAGCGAACTTTTCTCGCGGGTGAAAAGTGCATTCTTCAGAACCGTAAGGATCAGGCTGCCGAACGTAAGCGCCTGCTCGCCAAGTCGTCCCTTTTCCAGATTCACAATGACCCAGTACCCTCGTCCATCGCCTGCTTCATTGAGAACGTGGATGCTCTGGCCCTACGATATGACGGAAGTGCGGATCGGCCGTGAACGCCGACGTCTTGTTAAGGATGGGCTCCCGCATTGTGGCCCGCATCGCTTCGCTCGCCTGGTCGTAGCGGAGTTCGAAATATTGCCGGATGTCGGGTTCTGAACGCTTTCATGCACGCAGCCCGAAATCCCGAGTCGACAAGGAACGGTGCCAACTTCGATGAGCGTGAGCCCATTTGCCGAGAGCACATAGAGCGAATTCCGCAGAAGTTCGTCCGTTCGCGCCCCGAAATGTATCGAGGTGCCAGCGGTCTCGGAGGACCTGTGCAAATTCCGCGATGCGGACAAAATCCGGTGACTCCTGTTCGAGGGGTTCAGGCCCACGGAGACAACCGGCTCGGCGGGCTCGATGAGAATGAGCTTGTCGCTCAGATGACGGTGTCCCTGCCGTTCGCGGGCGTTGATCGTCCGCAAGAGCAACGGTGTCGCATCGCCGTGGAGGTCGAAATACAGAAACCCACGGTCGGCCGCGATGTCCTGCTCGGCGAGATACCGCAGGAACGAACTCTTGCCGCTCCCGGTTTTGCCGAGCACCGCAATGTGCGTCGCGCGACGAGCGTTGCTCATCGAGACGTGCGACCGCGTTACCTGTCCGTCCGCGACGCGATACCCGAGATCAAGACTTCCCCGCCTCGACCATGCTCCGCGTTCCCGTCCGCGAAGGCGGTTCCAAAACGCTGCAATGAGTTGTTCAAGGAAGCGAATCATCTTGATTCGAATTGTGAGGGGGCTTGTGACAGAATCGGTAACAAAACAGAACAAAGACAGAAAACCCAGGGGCTCGACCTGCGTGGCGAGCACCCTGGGGACCGGAAAGGACGGACAGGCTCCGGCCTGCCTGACTATCGCTTGAAGTTCGTGATCAGAACCTCGCGATAGCGTCGGCCAGCTTGCTTCTGGGCGGTGTAAGCGAGTTCGCACTCCATAGATATGGAAGCGATGGAACAAGGCGCGGACTTCGGGAACATCGTTCAACGACAGGACGAATTTGCCTGCGGACTTCTCTCGAGCGTTCAGCAAGCTTTCGCAAACTCGGCATCCTCAAAGTTGTAGCGATAGAGTTTCCGCTGCAAATATGGCGGATCGAGATAGAAAAGATGTCGTAGGCCGGTCGAACCGCCGCAGAACCTCTTCATACGGAAGGCACTCGATCTGCACCCGTTCCAATCGCTTATGGGCATTTTCAATGAGCTGGGGGAGGCGTTCGAGGTTGAAGCCGGGCGGTTGGACCACTTTCCGGCCGTAGCTGGGATTTCGGACGAGGCTCGCATAAGCAGTTCTTCAGAGAGATACATGTAGCGAGCGGCACGCTGGACATCCGTGAGCATTCCCGGATCGGTCGCTCGCAGAAGTTCAAACCATTTGCGGCTGACGAGCACGAACCGGAAATACCGAAGCAACTCCTCGTGATGCCACTGGCACACCCGGAAGAAATTGACAATCTCGCCGTCGAGATCGTTCAGGACTTCAACCTCGGAGGGCGCGTTTATGAAAAAACACCTGCGCCCCTCCCGCGAACGCCTCCACATAGGTCGTATGCTTCGGGAACATCTCAATCACGCGCTTTGCGAGCGCCCGCTTCCCTCCTACATATGATAGCGGTCCAATCATTTCTTCCGGTGATATGAACTGGGCCTTGCACTTTGACGCCTACTTCGACTCAGGCCCACCATTCGAAGCGTTCAGTAAGGTTAATGGATTCACGGAAAATAAAAAGGTAGGCGATCTTGCTTGACGCGCAAAGATCAATTTCGCACTGAGAGAGCAGTAAAAATTCCATTGAATGAAATCAAGCGGGCGGCCATGCGACTCCACCGTCTTCGTCAAAGAAGGTTTCTGTGAATTTCTTTCCGTCAAGCGACAATACCGCGAAGCCATTCAACACCCGCTGCGAATCTTCGGGATCATTGGCCGTTCGGCATTCGTACCAGGCCACGCTCGAATTCTTTAACTCGGTGGCATCCGCCCAAGGAATCGAAGCATGTCCAATGCAGCGACACAGAGGCCCGTCTCCCAAAGTATTCGTGTATACCGCCCCGACATGCACGTGCCCCCAATACCAATACGAAAAAGTCTCTACTGGAAAAGCGCCGACAACTTCCGCCCAGAGTTGCGTCTTCGTATTACCATCCTCGCTGAGTGCATTGTGATGGCTTAGCAAGATGATTTTTTTGCCGGTGGCCACGCAGCCTTTAAGGAAGGCAAGTTGAAGGCCGCCCTCGTCGAGGGCGCCAGCATTATAAAGATCGTAAGGGTCTGAACCGTATGCGGAATCCAATCCGACAATGATCCAAGTGTCATTTTCCAGTGCAAAAAAGCTGCGCTTATTCTGAAATTGAAACTTGTTGTCCGTCAGCGCCACGTCGTAGAACGGCAACCCACCGGATACATCTCATGGTTCGAGTTCATGGTCAACGAACCCAGTGATCCTGCCGGCCAAAGGGAAATCAGGTTCGCCTGCTCGCTCCCATCCGTGCCAGCGTAGTAGACATCTCCTAAATGGATCGAGATATCAGCAGCCAGTCCCGCAATTACTTTCCTGATCTTTGTACTAGCCGCCGGATTGCCAGTCGATCCCCAGTCGCCAGTGCCAAAATCACCTGCCAAACTAATCTTCACCTTGTTAGGGATCGTACGACGCATCGGGAGGGTTATGCCAAATGGAAAAGTGTCCCCAAAGGCTAGGTTCTCAAGCCAAACAACAGCCGCCTCGAGCCATCCTGGATCAAGTAGCTGGTACTTTCCGAATCCAATGATGTTTCCTGAAGGATCGGTGCTGACAGCTCCTCCGAATGTCGCACTCTGCTTAGACGCCATGATTGCACTTTTTACGTAGATGTCTTCCCGATCTTCGAGGGCAGCCTTAAAGTAAACAAGTTCACGCCGCTGGATCGGCGAGGGTGTTGCTCCCGTTAATAGAATGTTCTCCAACTTCGCGTGCGTCGTATCAACAAGTGGCTTGATTCGAGCGCGTTGCTCATCAGTCAGGCCATTCCATGCCCTCTTCAATCGAATAGCGAGCTTGGGATCGATCATTTTTTAACTCCCTTTGGAAATAGCACCATCATCAGCACAGCCATGTAGGTCGAGACCTATTGGACAGCATGCGAGACCTATGAACTTCGTTTATTGTCGTCTCGTTCCCCGGCGCTCTCGATTTCAGGACTCTACGCGAGGCTCTCACAATCGACTCCCCCCCTCCGACGAGGAGCACAGCAGAGACAAGAGTGCCACATCCACGCGTAATATCATGCGCGAGAACCAATTCAAGTTCCTGGGGAAGTCGGCGAGTAGAAGCCCCCTCGGAAATGAAGCTGGACCCTGAGCTCCACTCTTCCGTTCGCCGACGGAGTCAAAACTATTCTCGTGCCTGAAATGTGTCAATAACAATCGGACCAAAAAATACTAGATACTCGTCATGCTGTCTTCCCAAGCGAGTGAGTTTTGGTCAGAAGGCAACTAATTCCCGTATGCAAGTATTTGCGTCCGAGGATAGGCGAACGAATAGCCAAGGGTGTATAGTCTCGGGTAGTATGAGCGCTAACTCCTCTACAACAATGGCCATTTACTCGAGGTAACCGCTTCCCACGATTGGTGCGGACCAATCGCGACGATTCGACGCAGTTACCCAGAGCCTGGGCCAAGAGGTTTAAGGATAGCTAATGGTAAAGGCAAAATTGAAAAAGACCCAGGTAGACGTTCGGGTTCCCAAAACCGTCCCTCCGGATCAAGCCACTATGGTCGTCACAGTGTTTGACGGCACTCGCCAGCCCATAGAAAACAAAGAATTCTTGATTCGAATATTCGATGGCTTCCAGAACCAGCTTTTCGATGACGAACGGCCGGCACCCACCACCGTCTTCAAACTTCCGTTCCACAACAACTTGCAGGATGATTGCCGGGTTCTAGTCTCTGGAAGCGGGTTTGTCGGTGCCGGGTTCAGTCCTGTGCATATCTCTCTGGATGCGGTTGCACCTGTGGACCTTATGCTCTTGCCGCATGCGGCGGACTTCAACTTTGTAACGTGGGCTGCCCTAAAGGCATTGGATCCAGCCATCGCGAGCTTTATCTCGGTTGACAGTTCAGACACCGACGCTAAAGCACATTATGACAATCTGCGACAGACTAAGCCCGAGGCTCTGGCGTCCCTTCTCAATCTCGCAACAGCGATGAAGGCGATTCAGCTTCCATCAAGGACACCTTTGGACTATTTCAAAGAAATTCTTTGGGATGCATCTTTGGCTCAGGACCGCTTCTTCGCTTATGCCGAGCAGACTCTGGTCGATCAGGTACGGCGTGCCGCGATTGAGGGCGAGTTCGCACCTGAGCCAAACCCCGGACTTTTCCATCCAGATGCCACGAGCAGCTTCAAGCAAATTCAATTTGGGGAGGCAAATGTGCAACTCACGTTCCACGAAAAGGACACCAAGTCAATTGACGGCGTGAAATGCGTTAAGGTTGAGCCAGACATTGATTATTTTCAGGATCTTGCCGCTCATACATTGCTCGAGGTCATCCCCAACTCGATCACACACGGTCTGACTGACCCGAAGAAAGTTTACGTTTTGCGATGGATCGCTGGTCGGCACGCAGGAGTGCCAGAGTTTGCGCCTCCGTATACGATTGATGTCTAACAGATTCATCGGAAGGGATTCTCTTTAACCCCATTCGCGTGGAGAGACAGGATCCCACATAGACTCATAAAATCATGAGTTTTCCATCGTGATCGCGACGCAAGGCTATTGGCGGAGACTCTGTCAGGACATCGCCTTGCAGGATAAACAGCTCGCCGACGTATCCGGGGCTTCCGGAAACAAAGTTAAATTTGGCAGCATAGATTTGTGAAGATAATGCCGTCAAATCCTCATTATCCTGTAATCCCCACGCATCCCGAACGGTAGGGATGTTTCCAACCTCTTTCCAATTCGCTGGGCTAAGCGGATAAGGATTCATATCACTCATTCAATCAGCTTAAGAAAAGCCAGTTATTTGTCAAGGTGGCAAGCGTCCGAGCGTATTGCCTTGTTCTCTACCAATCTCCCTTCGGCAAATGGCTCCCACCTGCCTTCGCAGCACATTCAACTGACGTCACGTCCCATTTCGCTTCCACCGAAGTGCGCTAGCTTTGATCAGGTTTGCCCTACTTGCTGCTATAGCTGCCGTTCGATCCCGATGTATGGTCGCTAGAACTTCAAAGGTCACTTCTTCCAGCCCGTTCTCGTGTGTCCCCGTCCAGTTGGCGGGATTGGGAGCATAACTCCAGCAAGAATCGCCCCCCGAATTCGGAAACATCGGGCTCAAAAGACTCAAGGTTGGGGATAGAAGGTGGGATAACGACAGCATTTCCTGTTCAAACAGCGGGGAGTGCCATGACCGTCGTCCCTGGTAACATCGCCTTCCTTTGCAAAAGCGCAGACAGCTTTAGAATCTTCCCTCATGACCGCGAATCGTTGCACACAGCAAAATCCGGAAAACGCCGAACTTCGTGACGGCACGTCGACCGTATCGAATCGCGATCCGAAGCCTGAGGCCGACCAATCGAGCCCCGAATTGCGCAGTTTGTTCCCGAATCTTACGGAAGATCAGCTCCGCGAGGTTGCAGAAACCCTGCATGGATATTGTGCAATTGTTTGGAGGATCTATGAACGGCTCGGGCGTGAGCACCCCGAAATCATTGACGAATTGATGCTGAATCGTAATATTAAGAGAAAGGTCGATTCCTCAAAATAACAAATTGCATTTCATGGAGAAACATTATTTTGGATACATCCGTGTATCCACCGCCAAGCAAGGAGAAAAAGGCGTTTCACTTCAGGAGCAGCAGGGCGCGATCCGGCAATATGCGCAGCGGTATGACCTCACCATTGTCGAATGGTTTGAAGAACGAGAGAGCGCAGCAAAACGGGGTCGCCCCATATTCGCGCAAATGATGCGCCAACTACGCCAGGGTAAGGCGCAGGGCGTCATCATTCACAAGATCGACCGCAGCGCCCGGAACCTAAAAGACTGGGCTGACCTCGGGGAGCTGATTGACTCCGGAGTTGAAGTCCACTTCGCCAACGAAAGTCTTGATCTCCATACGCGCGGCGGCCGGCTCTCGGCCGACATCCAAGCCGTTGTTGCCTCAGACTACATTCGCAACCTGCGGGAAGAAACCCGAAAAGGATTTTATGGTCGTCTCAAGCAGGGCCTCTATCCTTTACCCGCTCCACTCGGTTATCTTGATCGCGGCAAGGGCAAGGTCAAAGAAGTTGATCCAATTATGGCTCCTGTTGTCGCCAGAGCATTCGAACTCTACGCCTCCCAACAGTATTCATTGCATCGCCTACTCGGGGAGGTGGATCGGATTGGACTCCGCAACCGGCATGGTACCCCTATCAGTCTAACGGGACTGAGCAAGATCCTGAACAATCCCTTTTACATGGGACTTGTTCGTGTGAAACGTACGGGAGAATTGTTTCCGGGCGCCCATCGTCCGCTCGTGAACAAAGCTCTTTTTGATCGGGTTCAGATGATTTTGCAAGGCAAGACAGTAGACCGCCAGGTTCGCCACCATTTCACCTATCGCCGTCTTGTGCGCTGCGCCAGTTGCGGAAGGTCGCTCATCGGAGAATTGCAGAAAGGTCATGTCTACTATCGGTGCCAAACCCGAGAATGTCCAACGAAAACGGTCCGCGAGGAAGTGATCGAGAGCGCAATGACCGCGATGATGGCAACACTGGAACTCGACGTGGAAGAGCTCGGTTATGTTCGGGAATGGATGCAAGATGCCCGCCTGCATCAAGACTCTCTGCGGGAAGAAGAGCTGCAAAACACAAAGTTCAGGCTCGATGCCGTTCGGAGCCGTCGTAATCGCCTCATGGACGCTTTCATCGATGGCATTTTGGAGAAGCCTCTGTTCGAGGAAAGAAAGGCTGCCATGGTCGTCGAAGAGCGGGAAATCCGGGAGAGGATTCATGATTTGGAGTCTGGGAACGGGCTGGCGCTCCGAAAGTTGGAAGAATTTCTCGAACTCATAAAAGACGCGCCCTTCCTATACAAAAACGCGAATCCCGGCGAAAAGCGCGATTTGCTGAGAAATCTTTTCTCGAACCTGAAATTGATCGACAAAAATGTAAGCCTAGAGCCTAAAGTCAGCGTTCAGACCCTAATAAGTCGGCCTAAAATATCACATAGTGCCCCATCTCGAAGCGTACATCGAACTTGGAACGGAATTCTGAAGAAGTTGCTGAAGCATTTCAGCGGTGCGGAAGATCCACCAGCTCCATTGAGAAGACTGAAGACTTCTACCTAACATTTCCGGTCTTCATGGGACTGCGATCCCCTTTGAAACCCCCAGCCCTGGTTCACGGCTCGTGGCGGTTGTTTGACCCGGGCTCCCCGTTACAGAATCTGAGGCTCGTGAACGATGATAAGAAGCCTCTCATAATTCAAAAGCTTCTCCCATTCTTCGCGCTTGGCAACGAAGTATTCTCTTGTTTCCTCGGATTGCTTCTGTGCCGATTTGGCAAATCTCCGTATGCTGACCAAGATATGGGAAAGATGCCAGTTGCAACGGTACCGATCTAGCTTTGCTGAGCTATTCCAAATCAATAAATTTCAAAGAGTTTATCTGACTTTTCCGACGAAGTTCAGCTTCACTCACTTCTCTTGTGATCGGTCACGAAAACGATAATCGTCCCGCGCAAACAGATAGCAACGTCAAGTTGACAATGATTGACACGTGGTTTTCACCGTGTTAACGATAGTACGGCGCGACTATGGGCATCCGCAGTCATAGCTGGGGGAGCGACGGTCATAATTGATACGGCTAGCGTTCCTCAGCCGGGAACGGAGAGAGAAAGGCTGTACTCACATTCTTTCTGCGAGACCGATGTAGGCAGACGCCCAATCATCCGAGGAGTAGCATAGAATATTCTCTTTGCGAGTGACCTTACGGAGCGTTCAGCCGCTGAGTTTGGCACGCTGGTGAAGGAAATTCGAGTTGTCCCCCGCGAATGGACCGCCGCTTTGAGATAAGACGCTAGCCGGTCTTGGGCCAGGAGCCGTCGTCCTCGAAAGTTAACTGCCAACTGCCACACGAAAACCGTACGGGCGGGGTCGCTTCCTGGCATTGCTAAGAGATATCCTAATCGACTCTCGTCAGGAGCTACCGCAACGGCGCAGAATTGTCCATGGAAGCGAATCAGCATCCATAACAGGTAGCGAGGGCAGATGGTGTAACCAGCGATCACCTTGGAAAGTGAATGGACAAATTCAAAATCCTCAGGCGCCAATGGACGCACGATCATTGATGCGAGGTTGCGCTTCGACGAAGTAGTCTTGGCCTTTTTCGAGGTTTTCAGTTCTGATCTGGTAGTTCCTTGTGTTTTCATGGGGTAACACCTTCACTATCCGACAGAAATGCGTCGCGGATGTCTTGCTGGTCAGCGGTCAACGTATTCCCTGAAAGCACCTACCTCGACATTTGCGATCTTGACGGCACTCCCCAAGATAGTCGCGGCTCGCCGAGCCTGTTCGGGTTTCAACAATACCCACCGATCTCGTGGACCCTCGATGTAAACATAGCCAGCGGCATGACCAGGTGGAGCGGAACTCGCAATCGTGGTGGTCGTAAAGGGACCGCAAAGAGACAATACTTGCCACGTAATTGGTGACGCCTGTTTAGTACTGGTGTCGATCTCTATAAACCGGATCTTTCGTGCAATGGATTTCGAAGAGATTGCCTGTATCGCTTCCCGAAACTCGGATCGTTCACGTGCGGTATTGTGATGCCAGAGGCTTAACTCAGATCGCGAATCGATTTTCGGGTAGAAACAAAAGAACGTATTTCCATCCCCTTCGAGAAAGCTGGCGGTCTTCTCGCGCAGCACGGGGCTTATCATGGCAAGCTTTCTGCCTCCGAGTATGTAAATGGAACTCGGCGTCCTCGGCTGGACGACGGATAGTACGGCTTCCCCGAATTCGCGATCCTCCCCCGTGTTCTCGACCATCATCTCAAAGGCGTAGAGCTGTGCGAATTCACTCTTCTCTGCAACCGACATGCGATAAGCTTTCCTGAGGAGTGCGAGACGGGCACTCGGAATTCTCATCCGGCCGCGCTCGATCAGCGACAGAGCCTGCTTGGATATGCCTTTCCTCCCAATCTTCTTGGCGACATGGTGAAGGCTTCTTCGCTGCTTCCTTCGCAGATCACCGAGAAAAGAACCTACACTCTTGAGTTCCATCCCCTCAGCATAACCGTGTACGGGCTGCTGTCAAGCAGCCATCCGTTGACCTTCTCATTCGAAGATAAACAGTCGTCCTCGATAACTCGTAAATAGCAGCCACCTGACTTGCCTCGCCCGGCATGTTCTCCTACCTTCTAGATCGGCAGTAATGCTCTACGCTAAAGAACAAATAGCGTTAGTAAGACTAATTCATCCGTTTACAGCTGCAATGTCTTTATACCTCAACAATTATCTACGCTCACATCGCAAACAATCCGGCCTCAGTCAAAGCGACGTTGCTTTTTTGTTGGGTTCTGAGGACGGCGGTCAGATCTCTCGCTATGAGAAGGGTCACCGCATCCCAACGCTCCCGACAGCAATCGCATTTACAACAATCTTCGACGTTTCGCAGGACGTCCTATTTTCTGGCATTCAGGTCGGAGTCGACAGCGAGGTATTGTCGAGGATCAGAAAACTTCGTAACCAGCTTGAGAAAAGGCGTGAAGAACATCGATTAACAGCAGGCGATGCCCGCAAGTTGAACTGGTTAACTGAGCGCTCGTCGAACCCAAACAGACAGTCTGATTCTGCAACATGATGGCACACCGTTCGGAGATAATACTGGCACTCGACGTGCATCCCCTGAGTTTCGGATTCGCCGTGTTCGAGAGCCCCGACCATCTCATGGACTGGGGTGTCCGCAGCTTCCGCAAGGGCGTGAACTCCGTGAAAGTGCCTATGAGTGAGAGGGTCGCCTTACTTATGAATGAATACCGACCGGGCATCATTCTTGTGCTTACAACGAATAGAAAAGCTTCTCTTAGCCTGCGCCGCATCGCCAAAGTTGCGAGTGCTTCTAATGTGCGAATGCACTCGTTTCCCCGAAGTTCTGTTCACAAGGGATTCCCCGATTCACATAACAAACACGGACTCGCTCTGGCCGTTGCAAGTCGCCTTCCTGGTCTTTCACCGTATGTTCCTCCGAAACGAAAGGCTTGGAAGCCTGAGCACTACAGGACGAGCATATTCGCGGCGGCTGCAATCGGGCTTTTGCACTTCGACCGAATGGCCAGTCGAGACCATTAGAAGATCCTGAGTCCTTTCGCCGGCCTCTCGGTGGCGTAGCTAGATCACGAGCCGCCATTATTATGAGAGGCCGACGAAAAGACTCCGTGTTCACAATCTCGCAATTATACCCGCCCACAGTTCGGGGAATTTCCTGGCGATATAGCGCTCTTTCTGCCGGTAATCGAATTCCTGGATGCTCCTGAATGTTCTTACGGCTTTTACGAAAGCATTGCGCGCGTCGATACGCCTTCCAAACCGCTGGTGCCAGAATCCCCAGACCATCTGAATGTCTCCGAGATTCACTTGGTTGTTGGCTCGTTTTGCAACGCGCTCGGCTCGCTTTAAGAGCCGGTACGCCTTGAGACGTTTGTCTTCTTCGATATAGATTTTGGCCAGAATCATCTCGCCATGCGCATCATCCCGACCGATCTTCATCCATCGAGCGATTGCAATCCCGAGAAGAAACCAGCACCGCGCTTCTGCGTAGTATGCAGAGCCAAGCCGGTGGACGACGCTGCCGAGATTTCCACACGAGGCTTGTACCATGTCGTAGTTGCCCGCAACCAGATTCGCTTCCAGCGCCAGAAGTAAATGGCTCAGGGCCTCAAAGTAGAATCCCTTCTTAGTCAGATACCCGGCTGTCCGATGCGCGATTAAGCCTAGCGCAACCCGGTCGCCACTCGTTTCCCCAAACTCGACGGCCGTGCCGATAGCGCGTTCAACCGCACGGTCAGAGGCAAAGCCACTCGACGCTCGTTGATACGACCATGCAAGCGCTACATAAAACTGCGCCTTGAGGCCTCGATCTCGCACCCGACGGAGCAGTGATGCATTGTCGAGCAGCATCTTACGGGCCAAGCCGAATTGTCCGATGCGAAACCGGAGTTGCACCGCACCCAGTCGTGCAATCATTCGCAAGCGTGGATTCAAGGATGCGCGGCGTGCAAGTGACAACAAGAGTCGATAAGCAGTCTCTCCGCCATCGCTTCCGCCTCGTTGCTTTGGGCCGTGCATCAGTCTCCCCCGATAGATGAGCCATTGCGACCGAGTATAGAAATAAGTAAACCGAAAGAGTTCATTCCGATTGAGAACTGTTTGTCCAGGCGTGACACGAAGCCGCTGTTTCACTTCCGACAAGGAAACATCGAACCCAATAGAAAGTGGTTCTGCGAGAAGGCGATACGGGCCGCCCCACCTAGCTTCAGCAGTTACAAGCGCGAGGCTACCCCTGTCGAATGCTTGCAGGTAGCGTCCAATATTCGTCGCGATGTGTCGCTTGCTTTTGCCTGCCCAACTGGGCAGCCGCGCAATGTCTGCAATCTTTAACCAGGACAGTTCTTCAGAGAGCAGACGGCGGTAGGCCAGCAATGCCAACCACTCGAAACGCATTCGTTCGCGCCGGTGAAAAAGCCAACCGGTTCCATCCTGGTGGACATTCTCATGCTCAAAAGAGATCAGCAGTTTTGCCATTGAACCTCTCGCCGACAACTGTAGAAACTGTAGACAATCCCTCCGCTTACCCGCAATCGAAACCGTGCGACGATTCGCTTCGAATACAGATTGCGAGGAGCGATGACCATGCCGTCAATCGATCGATCTACGAAGCTCAAAATTCTCATTGCTTTGCCCGACATCAGACAGGCAACAACGTTACAGCATGATTTGGAGTATCTGGGACACTCGATTCAACTCTGCCAGAACCTCGACATGTCGTTGCGCCTGCTACGTAATTGGCAACCGGACTTGGTGGTGACCGACGAAGTGCTCGAACGGGGTCTACCTGACTCCGGGCTTCGGCTCGCCGAATATTGCCAAGCGACAGCGGACCAAGTAAATGGCTGGCCCGGCACTCGATCATTGGTTCTTGTTCCAGTCCCTGATTGGGACCGCGTTAGGCGCGCTCAAACGGCTGGTGCTCACGTTATTGTGAAAGGACCGGATTTTGAAGCTGCAATTCGGTACGTTCAAACGATTGCCGACCACCTCGCTACTGACTTAACCTTGGGCCCCGTTTTGGTTGGACTCCACAGGTTTCTTGGCAAAGCCCCCCATCCGAGATGCAACGATTGCGAATGGATTGGTGTGTCGATTTCCTATGGCAACAGTCAAACGAACCTCGATCTAACACCGGTTCGAGCCGCGCTGCTAAATATTCTGTTGTTCCGACGTCGGAGTCAGGCAGCGGACACTATTGAGGAGGTCTGCCGAAACTCCGCTTTCATAGCGAGGATTCTTCGAGGCCGTAGTCTACGCGAATCAGCCGTGAAGATGGAAATCAGCCGTCTACGCCAGGATATTGGAAAGGCCTTACAGTTTCTTGGCGCACCCTACAATGGGCATCACTATCTTCCTTTCACTCAATACGGTATGCAAACGTATGGCCTGGCCGGAAATCGACGACTCACACACATCCCGACAGGGTCATACTAGCCCTGATATTTGATAAGCTTGTTAAAGGTTGCCTTGCCGACTAGCCAAAGAGAATGCCGCCACATCATTCAGGACACCCCTCTTTGATCCACTCTTGAAAAAGAGAAACCATCTCCGCCGTCCATGGTTGCTCCCCGCTATTCGATGGGGGCATGGATGGGTTCGGCGGACTGACTGCATTTAAGATTGGGGTAGCCCAGGTTTTTACATCCTGATAACTCCATAGATCGAAATGCCGTGCCTGAATCATGTGGCTTCGATCCATAGCCGTAAAAAGTTTTTTGACATCCTTTGAGTAACTGACCGCCATCTTTGGTTCCTCCAATGCGACTTGGAATTGGGTTATGAAAATGCAAGCAGTATCATCTTGTTCCGTGCAACATTTTGCGAACATTGGGGACGATCGCACAAGACTTCCCGGTCCCAGCGGGCGGAGGAATTGTTCCGATGAGCCAACTGAAGTCGGCTACAGTTTGGCCATCGAAGTACACGCTATTATCGTCGCCATGTCCGGGGGCTACGAAGTTGTTCGGCCTTGTATAGCTGCAAGGATACCCAGCACTGTCAACCATCCCATTCTCGTTTACGTTGAACCGTGCGGTGGCATGACAAGACATACAATTCGAATGAATTCCGTCGGTCACGCCGCCAGCTTCGAGATAGGGATTGTAGGTAAGCTGGTTGGTCCCGTGAATGTCATTTGGAGGGAGCGTCATGAAGTAGGCGGCTTGCATCTCATAATTTCTCCACGGTGTCTTGAGGCTCGCCGGGGGATCGCCGTAGGGATGTTCTCCGTTCGTCCACCAAAAGGTTTGCCAAGTCCAATTTGCAATCTCCTTCGTGCTCATGTGCATAGCGACGAGCACGGCGAAATCACCCTTCTGGGCAGGATTCCCACTTAGTATCTGATTGAAGGAGTCCGCTTCGTCGGCCGTCACCGCAAAATTGTAAAAAGCTGCAACAGAAACTACAGGTACATCAGTGATGGTATGTTGATTGCACGGGACTCCGCTCATTGTCGACCCGATTCGCGGGTCTGTCGGATCGGGCGCCACGAGCACGCATCTCTGCCATTGAGATGGGTCAGGCGCAGTCGGTTTGTAGGTGTGGGCCGGTCCTGTTTCGAGGTTCCCTGACCACAGGGGTAATACAGTCAGACCACGATAAGAGTTATTTGCGGTCGCATTCTGTGCCGCCTTCACAAGCTGAAAGGTTGGTTTCAGGCTTACCGCGGCTGGCGGAAATTCATCAATTTTGCGATTTACGGTAGGAGTGGTCGCTGGCCACGCTTTGTTCAATTGCGTTAGGCTGGCTGCTTGGAAGTAGCTATAATTTATCCCGTTGGGACCAGGATGTGGAGCCCATACAAACTGTGCATAGTCGTTATCAACATTGACAGTTACGGCAATTTGGTTAAATGTTACATCCGAAATGGCAGTAAGCTTTCGGTCGAAGTGCACACCTTGGGATCGGAGCTGCTTCGGCCGCTCAAAGTGGACGTTTTCTTGCTTAAATTGCAACGCCTCTAAGGATGGTGGGCCTTGAATTAGGCGGTCTTGTGTCCACCAGGTTCTCCAAACTGGGAGCACGTTGCCATCTAAACCTCTTTCTTGGGTCGTGGAACTGATCCCCGCCCACAAGTCCCACCCGTGGCCGCGGATTGCCGCAACGTCTGCATGCGCGACCCACGATTCGACTGTAGCGCTGGAGGTAGGAAAGTGATATTGCGAGGGAATCGGTTGGGGTCCGGATTCGTTCGCCGAAGCGAACACCCCTGACGCTTGGCGTGTATCAAACAGATTTCTTGCATAAAACACCGGCAAGCTTAACCCTATGATCACGACCACAATCATCACGATTTTCATGAAATCAAACCTCAACTGGGTCTGTCTGCCGACAGACTATTTGGGAGGGCGCGAGACTGGGATATGGAATCCCTCGTTTCTCGATGCCGCCTCAGTGTACCTCTTGAATCGGTATGGTTGTTCCGTCCGGAAGGATTGAGATCTCGATGTAATGTTTGTCTGTTTTCTCCTCATAGTTTACAGCAATGGTAGTCACTAACTGGGGCTCAACGCCGGTAGGTGCTTGAACAGTTTTCTCCAAAATCAAAATATTTGGATTGATCCCTTGAGGTTGTTTTTTCGTCAATGTGACCTTGAATCCTGGAGTAGGAAACGTGCACCGGCCGCTGACGCGAAGGCGCGCGGGGGTTGGTGGCATAAAATCGTGAACCGCTTTCCAGTCCGTGCATTTGTCGTTCATAAGATCCTCCTGACTTTCCCTTTTTAGGACCAAATCGGACCCAGATTTTGTGATTGATGCGAATTCGTGCGACTGTAGTGACTCGTACACGCTTTTTCAGTCGAAACATGAAAAGATCCTAAGAATAAAACTGTGCGTCCCAACAACTTGCGGCCGGATCTGTGGAAATTCATGGAGTCGGATTTTAGTGACTTATCCGCAAAACCATCGGAGTTGGCTGGTCCATGTTACGAATTCCGAACGGGCAGGTATTCCGACGTGAGTTGGATCGAGTTCCCCGTAACCTGGAGAGAAAGTAAATCACTCGCAGAGCCGCATTAATCCTCGCCAGTAGAAGATATGTGTAGGGCATCTGCCGAATGAGCTTGCCGGTTGGGAGATCCCCTCGCCGGCCCTCTAGCAAATGATCGGCGTTACGAAAAACGAACAGCGTTCGGATTAGTCCAGCATTTAGGAGTTGCAACAAAGACCCTGCGACACATTCCCCTTGGTACAAAATACGGGCTTGGTCACAGCTCGCCAAGATTTCGGCAAAGTCCCGGCACACTTCCGATCAAGAGAAATTGATTGTGGGCCTACACAACTGGGGCGACAGAGTAAAAGATAAACAAAGGCTGAGAACACTATTGAATGCCAAGGTCCTTAACGGTTCAACGATTCCGGCCTCCCACGACAGAAAGAAATTTTATGCAGAGGCCTTCTGGCTCAGAAATCCCGGACCCCATCACCGTCAGGTCGATTGACTATTGAAACACCTCGTCCCTAATTTTGGCGAACGACAGGCCTTGTATGACATGACGCCCATCAGATCAGGGAGAGGATCGGAAAGATGGTGTTCTGGCTAATTCATTAGCCGAAAACTCCAACTGCTGCTTGTATTTGTCGGCCTGCGTTGCTCGTATATGGGTCGGACGGCATTGCCAGATGCTTCACGCACTTCTGCAAAGGATCACGAGAACTGGGCACACCACGGCGCTGTGAATGGAAACTCGAATTGTCATAGTCAGAGTCCGCTACTGCACTGATGTAATTTCAAAATCAACGGATGTCTTGCCGTTCTCCGGAATAAAGGTCGCCGTTGCCCGATATTTTCCGTCCTTGATATCTGCGGTTGTAAATTTCCAGATCGCAGTTTTCGTCCAACTCTGCCCTGCGGGAATCTTCACTGACGTCACGTGCTGACAGAACCTTCGTCCCTTGGACCACACCCAGACAGGTTGATCTGGGGTGTCGACAGGCGCGACTTCGACGTCGAACATCTTGCAAGAAGGGGCTGACCCTTTGTAGTCAGTGCGCTTTGTGTCCTTCACGACAAAGGAAAATGTTTCTTGATAGGAACGAGGTGGATTCGTCCCAGGCATTCTATTGACTTGCAGGTTTCCAGGCTTCGCGGTGAGGCTGTAGGTCAAGAGACTGGGCCTTTCCTGGCCGTTGCTTGGGAATGGCAGCAACAGCATTGCGAAGACGACAAGAAGTATGCATCCTACCCACTTTTGTTTAGCCATCGTTTGCTCCTTTTCAGTAGTAACTGAACCTTCTCAAGTCGGCGTCCCCGAACCGGCACCCGTCAGCAGATCGACGAAGTCGTGGTTCACAAACAACGGTTTCCGGTGCAGAAGGGTTACTGTTTTATTCCTTACTTCCTTTTGGTCTCTCTGTGAGAATTCGGTTCTGCGTTTACACCGTCGCCTGCATCCAGAATTTCAACTGCGCCGTCTTAATATTCCCCTGCGCGTCGAAGTACCAGTTCAGCCAGTCGTCCGGCTTGGTCTTCAGGTTGGCGTCGGCGCTGGTTCCTTGGTTCACCGTCCAACGCCATGAAAAGTGGTCGTACACGTCCAGCACATGCGTTGCGTACGCCATCGCCAGCTTCTTGTTGCCTTCAATCATCACGAGGTTCTCGTCATTGTTGTACGAAGCCTGGTATCCGAGGTTGTGGCTTCCCGTCACCACCACGCAGTCGTCCGCAAACGGATCGATCACCACGATCTTGTCGTGCGTAATCGCAAATCCCGCCTTCAGCAGCTCTTTCTGCCAACCCTCTGGCACCGTCTTGTCCAGCGCATTCGCCGAGATCACCCGCGCATCCTGCGGCGCTGCCGGGCTCTTGACGCCCTTCTGCTTCTTCGGCGGTGACGTGCCCTTCAGGTCGTAGTAAAAGTTCCCCGCTGCATCCGGCGAAGTCACGCACCCGCGCACGAACAGGTCTTTGTTTGCCTTCTGCGCCGCCGCCGCGAACTCGGTGATGCTCGGCGTCCCCGGAATGAATGCCAGAAACAGCACCGCATTCTTGGCCGCCATTATCCGATCGCTCAGGTCCTTCATGTCCACCGGGAAGGCCTCGGTCCCTTTGCCCTTGCTGCGCTGCTTCGGCGTATTGGGCGAGAAGTAACTCGTCAACGTGCTCGCATCGTCGATCCCCTTGTCGAGGTTCAGGTTCTTCCCCGTGCCGTTGAACGTCCGCAGCGGCTTGTCCTGGAACGGGCTGCCCGCCTCATGCGCCGCCTCATCCGCCTGCAGCTTCTTCCAGTACGCCATGTACCGCGCCGCCACCAGCTTGTCCTGGATCACGATCGAGTTGTTCGTCTGCGCGCACAGCCCTGTATCGGTCCAGTTGCAGGAGCCCGTCAATACCGCCTGCGGCGACCCGCTCGCATCCACGTAGATCAGGAACTTGTTGTGCACAATGTGGTTGCTCGGCGGCTCCCGGTAAAGCAGTGACGCAGCCGACGCCTTCAGCTTAGTCTCGGAGTCGTCGTTCTCGCCCGCCACCTCCTCCGATCCGCCCGGCTTCGGCTTGCCCACGATATTCGCGAGCACGATATTCAGCTTGTCTCCGATGCCGACCAGCGACTGCACGCAGCTCCACATCCGTTAGCTCGTACAGCGCCGCGTAGATCGAGCCACTCGTCTTCGCCCGCGCGACAAACCCGGTCAGCGTCCCGAGAATGTCGCCGGCCAGATCCATTCGCAGCTGGTTCCCCGGAACTTTGATCTCCGCCAACAGGCTGGTCTTGTTGATGTTGCCTTTCAATGCGTCTGACACATGTTGCGTCGAGATAAGGCCCCGATTGAAGATCGCCGTCACACTTGCCGAACATACCCCAGAGATCGTCACCTCGTTCGTCGTAAGGATCGGCAGCGACGCCATCGGCTTCAACGCATCCGGTGGTCCTTCGAGCGGCACCACCTTGTAGCGGAATGTGTAGTTGCCCGTCTTGTCGCCCACCAGCCGCGCATAGACATCCTTCCAGTAAAACTTCTGGATAGGGAACTGCGCGGTCGTCTGCCCTGCTGCGATGGTCTTGCCCGGAAACACCGCGTGGCTCGGCAGCGCCGTCTCGGTTCCCTTCGAATCGATGCGATACAGCGCGAAGCCCATGCAGCCCTCGGGTTTGGCTCCGTAGCTCCAGGCAATGGTGGCGACGTCGTTATTGGCAAATGCTACTGCGTTCCGCATACGTGCTCCTCGCTCAAATTTTGGAAGTTAGGCAGGCCCGGTGCTGCCATCAAACGCACCAGTGCATTCCACCGGGCTCTTCCCTCTTTGAGAGAACGCATTTTCCTGACATTTCCCTTCTTCTCTTCAGGGACACCGGCCTCTGTCAGATCAAACCAGTTACGAATTACGACTCATGTGGGCTTATCAGCTACTACCAAGGCGGGAGGTATTGGGCGGGCCGCACTTTGAGCAGATTAGGATCTGTACCTGGATACCACAACCATTCTGCATGGAGAGGCGGTCCCTGCGGTGGCTTGTTCTGGTTTTCCCAACCATAGTATCCCCAAAATCCCGCAAATCCTGTTACAAATGGCGCCTGTGCAACCCCCGGCATAGGATTACCCACTTCGCCTACGTTAAGAGGCGACTGAACGATGTATCGATACGATTTCTTGCTGTCTCCGCCGTGCTTACTGGCAAATTCGAGACTCCAAGCCCATGTGGGCCAGAATTCGTGGCCGCCCCATTCAACATAGACAACAGGATGCACGAACTTGCCGGATCCTGGGTCCTGAGCAAGTTGAACAATATTGTTCTGGGCATTCTTGTAGTCCTGGGTAGACTTCCCATTTTCGAACGGTAGATTCACAGTCGCGCCAGCTTGAGGTCCCTGGAATTGCTTGATCGTGAACTGCTGAAATGCCGCCTTCAAACCGTCGGAGACCCCGGCGGGAGTAATAACGCCGCTCGCGATAGGCAGGCGCTGCATATCAAACCCGAAGCGCAATCCATGTGCAAAATGGTGTACTGCCAGGATGGCTTGGTCTGGTTGAGTAAATGCCTTCACGGCATCCACGTATAGCTGAACCGTACACCAGTCTCCGCCATGGTCAATGACATCGGCGGCGATTCCGGATGTGCCCGGAATGGGATCTTCTAAATCGTGGCTGTAGCCAAAGAATTGCCAGTATTCAATCTTGATTATCGATGCGTCGCATGGCTGTCCGTTGTTGGCACTACAGTAGATGCCGAATAGTTCGTCATACAAAAGCCGATTTTCCGATTGCGCAACGGGGTCATCGAACGCCTGCCCTGCATTGTCTAAGATCTGAGCGACATTGAGCATCACCACGTGCCCATACAGGCCAACGTTGTGGGCGTTCATGACGGTACTCCAGTTCGCACCGTTCTGCGCCTGTGAAGACGGCGCGACATAGATTGTCCGCGGCACTCGGTCGGTATCGTTCGTCCCCAGCACCGGCCCTAGGGGCTGCTGCAGTTTGCTAATTGTTCCGATTGCATCCTGGACCGCGGAGACACCGGTAGGATTGAGAACGATCCCGGGGGTCTGATTCAATGTAGCGTTGTCACTGATGCTGGAGACATCGCTCTCTTTGGATACCAGCGTTGATCCGCGAATGAAATCGATGACATCGATGGGCGCGTATTTTTCCTCACTGCCGTGGTCATATGAAAACAGTAGCAAGGGCGCGTAGGTCTGCAACAACTGATTCTCGAAGTTGTCTCCCAGACCGTCCCTGTCTCCATCTGGATAGACCGTTCCGCTGCCAAACGCTTCGGCCCACAGCTGGCCTGGTGTGCAAGGCGCTTTGCCCGGATGAGTAGGGTCCCTCTTCACGGGACCGGTACACTGCGGCGGAGTCAAATATTGTGCACGCAGGCTAACGTTACCAGCAGGTGCTTGGGCAAGCCAAACTTGGCCGCTGCTGAATTGGCCGGGCGCCAGTGTGATCGTGTGCGGGTTTGCATCCGTCATCACTTGGCCATCGAGTGTCACGACGACACTCCCCGATAGCGTGCGCAGTGATCTATTGGTCACCACGTAGTCCGCCCACGCCGTTTGACCCTGCAATGGAAGGTTCCACCCCATTGAAAGACTGATGGTGATGGTCGCCGGCGACTCGCAGACAAGTCCGCAACCGGGGGGTGGCGGCGAGCCACCCGGCTGGATAAGTGGTCTTGGTGTTCCAGTACCTGTGCTGTTCGGGTCAACCGTAACCTGCGCTGCCAATCGCGGTTCTCCCAGAAGAAGAAATATGCAGAGAACGGACAAAGTGCAAACAATCCACCGACTCGCATATATTCGACCTCGCAATATGGTGCGAGGCTCCCAAAGTTGAGACAAATACATGGACATACTCCCCCTCCCTTCGTGGTGAATGATGCTATGGGTGATTGTGCCTGCCCGATCATTTGTATCAGCGATATTGCGTGGGCATTCCATCGACGACGAATCGGATCGGTCATACCACAGATGCTCATCGCAGCTACAAGACTTCAGCGTCCAGCTCACACCGTGGACGTGAGGGTGACTCTTTAACCCGCTGCCTGATCACACTGGAAATCTGATTTAAGGCCCATAAGCTCCTTTCCCGTTACCTATCGGTTTGCCGCAATCGAAGGTCGCGAAACTCGTGTATTTGCCTCAATCGGGGACCCTTCGTGAGTACCTAACATATATAGTGAACGAGATGGACCGCCCGTTCCCTTCATCTTTTCACGGCTGCCACGGGTAATAGAGGGGAAACCTATAATTCAGGCTGCGTGCTATCGGGATAAGAGCCGTCGGGTTTGAGCGCAAACCTCGACGAGCGAATCGGTTCTACGCAGCCCCGTTCTAGCGATTACCTCTGGTGGGCCTGCCGTTGTATTCCAAGCGCATTGACTCGACCGCCTAGTGTGCTTGCCTCAGTGCTGTAGCCGGAATTGTGACAGCTTGGCTGTAGCCGGTTTGGAGCTAGCCACTTTAAGCGGCAAAAAACAATTGGAGCCGCAGGTAGATAGGGATGTGATGAACGAAATCAAAGCATGGAATCGCCTGTTGAAAATGCACCTTAGACAGCAGGGAAAGGCAGCCAAGCCGATGGGACGGTCATCGCTACAGACTCGATAAACGAACACAGAAAATCCAGACGCTGAAAGGCAAGACAATCTTTGGGGATATTGAATTTATTCGATCAGCCTGCACACGAGCGTCGTAACTCGGTAATGTATTTTATCGGGTTAGAGAGTCAATGAGGGATATCCACAGCCTGCTCGCTGTGTTACGGTCAGGAATCAGGATAACCGATTGAGTTACTTGTGATTGTCGTTCACTATATGCTCGGCATGTAGAATGGCCTATCAGCTGTCGGGCCAAGGTGCTTACATCGGGTGCATTTCTACGATGGTCGATCAGTCAATCCCGCTCAGCGTCTATCTTTTGCGCTCCGACCGAGTCGCTGCGTTTGAAGCTGCGATGTCGGCCGACACAGCGGCGTTGCCTCTAGCCCCTCCACTGGACGGTTACGCTATCGGCCTGCACTCGGCCCCTCGCACCCCTGAATGGGTGCCCATCATCCAATCTGCTCTGCAAAGCACCGCCGGTTTTTCCATGGTTGGCCAATCGGCGGCTGCATTTCTCGTCGTGCGCCAGGGTGGAAGGACATTTGTCATGACCTTTGGGTATGCATGGGCAAAACTCGACGACGATTGGCTGGAACCGGACTTTGGTCGTCGCATTGCGTTGAATTTGATCCCGCCCGATCAACTGGTGGAAATCCATGTCGAGCAAATATTCGCCAAGTGGCACATCGCCCGCGAGCGCGCACCGCGTGCCTCGTCGGTTCAGGAGTTCGGGGTCCAGTTCGACCGTGATCTAGTCGCCAGCGTTGAAGGTGGTCCTTCCAATTCTCAGTTCGGCAAGAAAATTCGGGGTTCCACAAGTCTGCGCGTGGAAATCCCCTTTTCCCAACTGACCGATCTCCTTAAGGAGTCGATCACCTATTTTGTGAGCGATTCCTACAAAAAGACCTGGCCTGAGATTGACAACATGAAGGTAGTGACCGACGAAGCCTTGGTCGTGCAATTGGAAAGCCAGCTCGATGACGAACTGAAATCGGGACAAGCGCAGAAGAAATTGGTCATGTTCACTCCAGCCTACAGGCGTGCCGATGCGTGGACCGTTGATTCGTATGTTTACGGTCGCATGTCAAAATCACCTCCGACTACACCCTACCTCCTGATCGACGGCTGGCTCAGTTATTTGGTCAAGAACAAGCGCGAGCCGAGTGTGGAAGCCGCGAAGGACTCACATATTCATCTCATGGACGAGGGCAAGGAAGCTGTTGACAAGTGCACTGCATTCCAGTGCTTCGGCTATGAATTGTCCTCCGGGGCCCGTCAATACATTCTCTCATCAGGAATTTGGTATGAAGTCGCGCTCGACTTCCTAAATAAGGTGAATAAAACAGCCAGTAAGATTCCGCTGCCGAAAACTGTGTTACCGGCATGGAACGGAGTGGAAAGCGAAGGGCAGTTCAATCTCAGGTGTGGACAGAGGCCCGGTTTCCTTAGCTTCGATGCCAAGAACATAATGTTTGGCGGAGGACAGTCGAAATTCGAGTTCTGCGACGTTCTCCACCTGGAGAGCAAGACGTTATTTTTTGCCAAAATCCCTTCGAAGTCAAGTGGCATGAGTCACCTTGTCGAACAGGTTCGCCGCACCGCCGAATTGCTTTTCAGTTCAGACAACGCTTACAGGAAAGAGCTCACGAAGGTCTTCAAGAAATACCAGCCGGGAGCCGACACCGGCTGGCTAAGCGGGCGGCCAAGACATGGGGATTGGAATATCTGTTTGGTTTCTCTCGGAAAGCCCGCCCTAAAATTGCCATTTTTTGCGCGCTGCGGTTTGGTAAAGGCTTACAGCGACCTTCGCGAACAGGGACACGACGTATCATTCCTCACGGTTTAGATGAGCCGAAACTTCGAACCGACACGCGCGTAAATGGCAAGGAATTGTGCTGATCCAGCGCAACCAGCCCAAGGACGACAGTTACCAGTCGCTATTTGGATTAAGGTTGGGACTGTTTGTTCACTTGCTGAGCCGCAACATAAGTTCTCAGGTCGGGATCGAAAGCGTAAATTAAATCGTACCCCTTCTCATTCTGCTTTTCTATCTTTGCGGCCTCGTGTCTTTTAATCTGGGATCTACTGTTGGGCCTTCCCGTACGACAGCCTAGTCCCGAGTCGCTTGATCAAGGCGAGCCTTCGCTGGTTAGAGTCTCTGCTTGAATTCCCAAACCTATTTCCAGGTCTTGTCATCGTCCAGGGCCGCGCGGAATTGTCCGCCCGAGGGAGGTGGGGTTGTTCTAACACACAGCGTTTTATTCGACGCTACAGATCGGCGGGAATACGAACAACAAACTGCTGGTCTCTCGACGAAAGAAGTCGGAAGCATTACCGGCAAATTGTATTCATTTAACCGCAAACCTTTTCCAGAGATACGCTGTCCACACATCCAACATCCTTGTCCCGGATCAATCAGCGCCTGTGATAACGATCAACCCCGAGCGATTTCATGAAGAGATGGAGACGGTCTCCATTTTCATCTGCCGACAATTTCTTTTAAAAGTAGATCTATTTTCTTTGCGGAATGTGCTCCACTCGCAGCAGATTCAATAGTTGGATCTCAAAGACACGAGGACGACATTCGAAATCAGTCCAGCACTTCACGCCTCTAAAATGCCCCGGTGGAGGATTAGCTGGCTCACTGGGATCGGCCACAAAAATAGCATCGCTATTTTCCTCAATGAGCACAAGGGGCTTTGACTCGCTTGCCGCTTCCATCAACTCTGGCGGCAGAACCTCCCCTTGGGGCTGAAACGTGTAAACGGACCTCGAAGAGAGATGCGGTTTCGGCCAAGGAGCCTTGGTCAGATCCGTGTCGCTGCGACGTACCGGAATCCCCGTCTGGTCATTTCCTGGTGTTCTAACCTCCAGCTTTATAAGTTCTGAGTCAGCATAATAGCCGCCCGCTTTCGAGGTGGAAACAAAAGGGTACACTCCATACGCAAATGTCATTACACAAAGATAGTATAGAGGCAAGCCGAGGGCGGCTCTCAGGGGCATATACTGTGCGTGCACCCGTGCACTCATTTCCGGGCGACGAAATGCGGCCCGGTAGAACATCCAGCCCAGGGCTGCCATGAAAACCAAGAGAATTAAGACCATCTCCCACTCCAGAACTAAGAACTCCTTTACCTTGGCTTCAAACGGCTGCGTAACCTTCCATCCAAGAGCACCTACTATCAACAGCAGTAGGAGATAAAATACGCGGTTAACAATACTGAAATCGGGATTCCGCAAACTAAATTTTGTCCTGAACCAATACAATAACGTTGATACAGAGAAAGAAACTGCTACTAAAGAAGCAACCCACGGCAGACTCTCTCGTCCTGTTCGACTAGGCTCTCCAAATACGACCGCCATATAAATCGCCAAGAGGAAAAGAATCCAGACAGGAATCGAGAGGGCGCTAATGTGAGGTGAGCTATCTCCTTCCTCGGACTGTGAGAAGAGTTCCCTGAAAAGATAAGTGGTCAAAACAACCAGAGATCCGAGGAAGATCAAGAAATAGAATCCGACTTGAAGATACCGGAGGCGAAGGATATCACCCGAGGCATCTTCGATGCCGAAACTATTTAAATATGTCGAAACTATAAGATATCCGGTCGCATATGCCAGACCTACGAGCGCCGCAAACCAACCGCTTAAATGGGCTACCGAACCGACGGTTGAATGATTGCTGGATTCTTCGATCGTCTTTGTTACTTCCGGAGAAGCACTCTCAACAAGTGTCAGGTCAGCCTGAGGATCAGGAACGTGTCCTAAACTGCCCATAACTTCCTCCTAATTAGTAATGACGAGGTCGAACTTTCGGGGAAAGGGAGTGTATTTTGCCATGCAATAAATAAATCGTCAAGCATCTAGTTTTGCGACAAATAGAACGAATTCATCCGGTGTGAGTCGGATCTATCCGAAATAATTCGTTCTTGATGTCATGGCGACGCGCTTCTAAGTCAGCGATCAACTCTTCTGTTTCTCCATGTGAACTGCCAGAAATTGGAATTCCAAGACCTGCGTCTATCGAGCTGGCAACGCTCGATCGAGACAGTAACGACCGCGCCTTAAAAAGGCGCTTCTCGACTTCGTCGAGTTCTTTTTCTAACGCAGCTCTTTCTGGATATTTTCCTGTGAGGTCATAACCTTCAACCTTCGACATGCTTATATTTGTGGTATTAACGGATCGACCTTTATCGCTCTAGTCCTTCTCAGTATAGGAAAGTGGAGCGCGATTGCAAGCCGGATTACCCGCGACGACCAATTTCGATTTACGTTCTGGTCGCAATGTTTGCGCGCTGCGAGGTCGGATTTAAAGCTTCGCCAGCACCGCCCGATAAGATTGTGTCAACGCAACGCACACCGCCGCCTCAGTGATCTGCTTTCCCCAAGGCTAAGGCAGAACTCGAGAGCAGCTTCTGGATGAGATCTTGAACCGCCGCTTCGTCACTATAGCCAACAAGTGTGATCAGAAGGTTCAATTGGCTCCACTCCCGAACCACTCTCCGTATCCATTCGAGCGCAACGGGCAAACCAATGCCGTCGGCAGCTAGGATGGCTGCACGTCCCGCTTGGCCTTTGACGACATCCATAAACACAGCCCCAATTCCCAGGAAACCCACCGCACAAACCGCCGCAAACAACACCGCGTAGATGTAGCTATTGAATCGCTTCTGCGCTCGGAGGTCGGCTAGTAGTCCTTCCTTGACAGGCTCCGTTGACAGCAACGTAGCGGATCGCGCATGCTTTTTAAGTATCGCTTCTATGGTCATGTATTCTCCATTTAAAGGTGCCTCACTCTAATTCTTCCAGACTCAATCTCGTAGAGATGTAATCGCCGTTGCACTTCGCCATGATTTGCAGCGTTGCTTCCACCTTCATAAGCTGCGGCACCGGAAGCAAGAGGTACGGCCAATGCAGATGTCGTATCGCGTTGCTTCTCCGCAAATCGATAAAGGTGGCGAAAGCCTCAGAGTTGCACAAAGCCAAGTCGAGCTCCCCCGCGAATCCCTTCCACAGCGCGGATTCCATTTCTCTGAGCGAGTGGAGGCCATCGAACATCTCTACCCGATTACCCGGCTCTATAAGACCGCTCATGGCCTCATCGATCAAATCCCGGCTTAGTGTTTGAGCAACGGAGGGCGTACTGACTACAGAATCAGCAACTTCGCGTGGCAATCCGCGAATCAACGAAAGGTTTTGGACGGCAGCATTCAACGCGTCGACCACACTGTTGGTGTTGGCAGACTTGGGCCTAACCGGTTGCAGAACGGAATCTTGGCGCAGGCGGTCGATGATTGCCTGAATATCGCCTGCGAGATCGCTCCCCCTAAACATCGCGCCCCGCCAGTGTGAGAAGAGTATGACTACAGGAAAATGGGTGGTCGCATGGGAGAAGTCTCTGAGAGTAGCTCTCTGGTAGACACTCACCCCCAATTCGTGAGCAGTCCTTATCAGCTGCTGAGCTGCTCCCGCCACACGCCCATAATCAGCATCCCAAACAGAATCCGGACTGTTGCCTCGCAGCAGCCCGTGCATATAGTCGGACCTAGGCACGTGACTGGCGGCGGCCTCGAATTCCCCTCGGGTCACTGGTATCCCGAACAAAACGGCGCACTCTTGCGTGCGGCCCACTAAGCCCCGCAGCGCTGCTTAGAACAGCCGTTTCGTCTGCCGAGTTGAGCTGCACGGATCTTCGCCTTATTGCGTTGGTAATAGAACTCCAGGTCAATTGGTTTCAATTGTCGTTTAATCGCAGCTCGAAGATCGACCATGCTGTCAGCCCAAGGGACGGGCGTAAGAGGTTGCGATCCCAACCATTGACTCATCACGGCCCTGAGTCTTCCAGTGATTCCCGTGCGACTTCCGGATTCCACTTGCACACGCACGCCCAGCCATCCCGGCGCAATGCCCGGCTTCCCAAATCGGACGATTACGGCATCGGAAGCAGCGTCCAGCTTTGCTTCGTCACCGAAAGTCTCAGTCCAGCGAGCCGGTGTCGCGGTTTCTATAGTTGAGTTGTGCCAGGAAATTGGCTCTTTCAGTGAAGCCATCGAACTGGAATCTTCTGATAGCCTTAGGACCTCTGATTCACCCGCGCGCTCGATAGTCACGCTAACCTCGTTGCCGTGAGCCTCACCTTGCTTGAACAGGCCAGAGATTCCGTCCAATCCTCGGTTGAAGACCCCTTCGCGCGGTCCGGAGGTGATTAGCGCGGTGCTTCTAGAGATATTTTCAACTGTAGACGCGGGAAAACCTTCAAACCTTGCCACATGGATTGGCGGAGGTGCGGCCAGTGCATCAATCACGCCACTCTTCCCGAAGATCGTTTGCCGACCTGGTGGTGGCGCATTCCGCACGAAATAAATTTCGCCATCGTCACCTTGCACGATCAAGGCTTCACACTGACAGCCCTTCGCCTTGGCCATTATGCTTGGCCAATTCCCAGTATTCTTTTCGGCTTTGCTTGCAGTCGCTCTTATCTCATCTAGTAGGTTACCGGCACGGGCTACCCCAAGTGTCTCTGAATCCGGACGTGGTGGCGGCATCTCGCGGGGACCAGGAATCGGCCTCGGACGTCCTGCGATGGGTGGGATCGTTGGCTCCACTAACCTTCTCTGTGGGATGAGATCAATGTTGTGGCCACCGATGGATTCAACGTCTACGCTGTTCTTGGAAAGTACCACCGACGGCGTTCGGATGAAGCCGGGCACTGATGTCGCAGAGGTGGCTTCCAGAACTTCTCGCAAAACGTCGTCGAGATCCACCGTTCTACTACTGTGGGACAATGTTTTCGCTAGCTCAGCGGCCTGCGTGTAGGTTTCCGAAAGTGAAATGAGTTCCAGCTTTGCCGCTTCTGCGGACTTTAGCATCGCGACGCCGTCGGTTTCCATCTTGTCCACGCTTTTCGAGTATTCAACATATGTCGAGAATACCTCCTCCGAACTCTCATCAAGGCGACCCTTCCAAACACACTGCTCGTCGCCTGTAAGAGTCTTCTTAATCTGTCCACTGACGCTGTTACAAGTCGTGAAGAATAGATCATCAGCTCTTTTTTGGGCCTGCTCTAGATAACTAACTGTCCATTTAAGGTCTGCTGTTGAGGAGCGGTACTGTTGCAAAGCTCGTTGCAGGTCACGCTCCACACTCTGAGGAGAGGCGAGGATGTGCGCCAGCTTCTCACGAGTGACACCCGACGTTTTCATGAAGTTGGTTAGTTTCGTCTGAGTGTCCCGATCAGCATCGCTGTTTCCTCGCGTGATCTCAGACAACCAAGCAACCGCTCTTTGCTCCAGCACGCTATTAACCAGATCTGATCGAGGCACTCTTGAGGGTTGGACGCCATCGGTACGCACCAAAAAGCTTTGAGCTGCTTGGTAGAGCAAGACGTTTTGTAAGACTCGGATTAAAATTGGGTCGCCGAGCGCCGCGAAATAGTCGCGGGCTTCTTTCGCCCGCGCATCGGCGTCCTCGTCCGCTTGACGCTTACTGAACTGCTCAACGCCTGATTCTTCGAGGAGTCCGTTGCTTGCCCGATACAAAATGGGCAAAGCACCCGTACGGTCACTAGTCAGAATCTCCTTGCCATTCACGGTTGTAACAGTAGCGAGCCCTTCGGTATTCCAGTTAAAAAGCAATGAGGTCGTCAGGAACTTCTCTGCGAAATATTGGCTTGCCGACACATCTCCGAACGGATAGTGTTCGGGCTTTCCATAGGCAAATGCGTAGTAATTGACCTGCCCATGTTCGGACCAGGATTTCAGAATTTGGTCTGCCAAATTGAGCAAGGTTCCAAATTCACTGTCATCCAGTTGCGGCGACAGCAGTATCGGAGCCCAATCCCAGCCCCCATACTTACCGGTCTCGATGCGCCCGGCGAAAATGCGTTGGCGCTCATAGGACTGGGCGAGATGTGCCGAGGGAGATCGAGCGAAGCTCGCGAGCGTTTCAAATCGTAATGGGGGCAGGTTGGTTATAGAAATCTGTCGCAGCCGCCCGAAGAGCATTAGGCCACCGCTTTTCAAGCCGGACGCTCCGAAGATCAAATCAGTCGAAACGGCAAAGCGTCGAAAATCAGCCGCTAGGTCATTCAGCTTCATATCTCGCGGAGCGATCAGCGCAACGAGACCACCATTGCTATAGAAAACGCCGGGGAGCTTCTCGGCATAGAGTTGCCGGGTCGTCCGCTGGTTCGTCGGTTCAAATGCTCGAGTCCAAACTCTGCTACTGTCAGCTAGCCAACCGGCAAGATCAGAGACCAGAACTTTAACTTCCGGGATAGGGCTGGCATCCCCACCTTCGGTTAGGTGGTCCACCCAAAGACCATCAGAAGTGTGGTAGAAGAGCTGATGTAGTAATCGAAGCCGATCCACGATCTCTTTAGACGCTTGCCATGGAGCCAGGGTCGCGCCGGATGTAACTGCTGCCGTCTCCGGGTCAGTGACTCGCACTCGCAGAACAACGTCCTCCATCCATCCATCCAATCCGGTTGGCCAGCGGTAGTATGTCATTCCGAGCAGATTGTCTTGAAAAAGAGCGTTTAGTGTTTGTGCAAGCTGTTCGCGTGAAAGCACAGGTGGGGGCTCGGATATTATGATTACGGCTTCCGCACCGCTTTGCTCAACCGCGAAAGTTTGGTAAGGCCACGGATGCGCCGTACGGAACTTTAGCCACAAGTCGCACGCTGGCATCGACGGACATGGGGCGTTCGGCGTTTGCGGATCATAAGTCCAGTTTGTCGCAACTGAGTCGAGCGCCGCTGAGGGGGTCGGACTGAACACGGCCAGCACGATTAACACTGTAAGAAATGTTCCAAACATCCATTTCATTGACCTCGCCTCCTAGACGTGTCGATTCACTCCTCGTGTGCGCCTCCGCATGCGCACACACAAGTGCCTCTGCTTTGCTTGTACGTTTTAAGCTGACTGCGGGGCCCGAATCGCCTCAGGAAAATCCGTTTCCTGCCCCCTCGGTGGGAAATTATTCTTCTGTGAGACGAATTTGCTTCGAGATTGTGCCCTTACGAAGATTGCAAGTCAAGAGAGATTTGTAACTCACAGATCCCGCGCAGCTTATGGGCGAGAATGGTCCTCGTTACATGAAAATCATTCTAATAACCTATGGATCGTGCCGCCCCTCCTCCGCTGCTCGCTTTCCGTCCCGCCGAAACATGATGTGTGAACGCTTGGTATGCTCGCACGGCTTGACTTGCTTGCCGATCAATGGCAAGACCACCTCTTCGACAAGATTCTCCCTTGAACGGTTCCACCAGTAGCGGGTGTGCTGACCAAAATCAGTAATTGCGTGGTACCACATGGGTGTTTGTCCTTCGCTCATCTCTATCCAAAGTTGCCGAAGCTCAATACGAGCCAGCCCCTTTTCCTCTCGTGCTTTGATCGCAAGACTGTCAGGCGAAGCGTTGAATCCGCGGATTCCGAAGACAGCAAGTCCTCGTAAGTCCAGCCCGGTTGAAGCCAGCCAAACCAATGATCCAATCAGCAATACGCCTTTCCAGACGCTCGTAGTGCCCTCCTGTACGTATCCGATCATGCCGCCGAACCCGTGGGCAGCCCCGTGATTTCCTTCCTTGAAGCGCTGGATTCCACATGTCGAACTATATTGGCTGAAAACATACTCTCGCTCGTCACGATCCTTTTCCTTAGGCGTTGGTAGCCGCTTGCACTCTATCGGCATGATCAGCTCAAAGTCTGTAAACCTGCGCCCTTCGATGTAGATCGCGGCACCGCAGGGAACAGGGACCAAATCGATCTTTCGGCCCCTATTCTGTTCGTCGGCTTCTTCAACCTTGAATTGGAGGATGTCCCAGCCTGCGAAGTGCCGGGAGACGCTATTGAGATGTGCGGAACCCGATTCGCACTTCCCATAAGCGCGTTTCTCGATAACTTCCGAGTAGCAGACAATCTCTCGAAACCAGAAAAGCTTCATATAACGGCTCAATTAGTGGCTTAGGCTGTTCGCCACAATTGAGACCGGATGGCCCTGAGCTTCCTGAACACCGGCCCGATTTTACAGGACTAATCTTGCGTTTACCCATATAATTCCCGGAAATCACCATCTGCATCGTCGAAGTCGGACTTCCCGGAAGTGGAGGTTTTAGATGGGAACAATAAGGTTGATGCCCCCGGAAGAGGAACGCAGGCCTCTTGAAATCTCGTCTGACATGATCGAGCGGGCAACAGAAGTCGCGGATCAAGCGGCAGACGTGATTAAGTCCACCATAATCAGTGGGCCGAACCCCAAAACGAAAGACGTCTTTGACGATATCTGTTCCAAGCTGGATATTCCACAAAGAGAAGATATTGTGTCATCTCTTTCTCGTGTGGCTGATGATCTGAGTATCTATCAGAACGTGGGTCAAACTCCGGTTGTTCGTATCGAAAACGTTCATGTTCCAGTTTCGATTCAGTCGCTCATATCCGATTCTGCGAAGCGTAATGCAAACGTAGAAGCCTCTTTCTCAAGTCGAAGCCGCGCCAGAGAGACCATTGCAGTATGGGCAGATCAAGACGAGTTCCGTCATTTGGTTACATCAGAAGCAAGTCTTAGCGGTCTCATGAGCCAATTCGGCATGTTCCTACGAGTTCGTATCGCAGGAATTCGATTTTGGGGGAACTCAAACATTGACGAACGGGTTTTCGACAGTGACCCATCCGACGACCAAAATCCGACAAATTCACCAAATGGTAGTGGTCTCTTTCGCGTGACAGTAAGTTGTACGGCTGAGGATTATCGAATTTTTGTGACGCCGGCATATTTCATCGATTGGACATTCTTCGGGTATCCGTCCACGCCTGTTGCTAATCACATCCTCCCAGGTCGATATCTTTTTGGGACTGATTCCATCATGGGCAAGATCACCGAAGATCAAGCAATCTTCGTTGTTCCCACGAGCTTTAACCCGAGGTTGAAGAGGTTCTAATGATCCTTCTTGATGCTAAAGACTATGGCCCATTCGCACCTGTCGTCGGTTATGCCGGAGCTATTACGGCCACTGGCGGCGCGATCTTCACTCTCTGGGCGGGAAAAATGAAAACGTGGAGACCGCCCAACAGAGATATGCCAGGAACCGCGCAAAAGTTCGTCCTTTTGCTTTGTGGCGTGTTCATGGTGGTCGAATGGTATTTTGCCGAACCCAAGCGTTCGGGCTGGATGATAGGCGGAATCCTCCTTTTGGCAATTCTAGCCGTTGTTTGCTACTTGGCATATGATTCGATCATCGGAACGTATGGATACAAGAAACCTGTACCAGGGAAGAACGGCGCTGTTGAGGAGACTTTGATTCTCGGGGGTAAGGAACTGCGGCCGGAGGTCGATGAAAAACGTAAATCTCTCGGAGTCAGTCCCCAAAAACTTCTTGAAGGCGCCGCATTCGATGTTGACCTGTTATGGGACCGTCACAATTTGCAGTGGGTGAGAACAAGAGCTTTGTCATGCTTCATTTTACTTCTTGTCTTGGGTACATCGGCCTTGACTATGGCAAGTTTCGCCACTCAGGTCATTCTCACGCAGCGCGCGGCGAGAAGTGTGATCGATAAAAATGAAGCTCCTGGTCTCAAATCAAATTAGGCCCAGATAACCGGATATTACATTCAGCGCGGACTCCGACGACGTTGTCCCGAAGTTGGCTTTTGGGAAGTTACTTCGTTGGGGAGCCGAGAGGGAGCGGATCGCCCCACCCGCCTGGTAGACCCCCTGGTTGGGCACCAGGTGCCCTGGTATCTGCACTTTGACCAAGAGCATTCGATTCCAAGTAGATAACCTCGACCTCCTGGTCTCTCTGCATCGGCGACGTAGGCAGAATTGCGGCGAGTTTGCAACTGTACTGTAGATGGTCACGTTGATTGAGATGCCGATGGGAGACTGTGGAATCACACTTAAGCCCGCCTGGGGCATGTTCATCAGCCCAAGAGCGAAGGCCCAATAGCCAAGTGTTCCTGCGACGAGCAGCGTGACGATGACTGCCAGATAGGAAATATGGAGGTTCACGGTTATTTTAATACTGGGCGTGAGATAATCCCCGGCTTGAGGGGGGAATCACGTTGAAGGAGATAGCATGCTATGTCTGTAATGGAAGATCGGATTAAAACTCTTGATGATCGAGTCAAGAGTCTTGAATCAAAGTTTGGTTTGGCGGTTAGTGTGGCGCTGTTTTTGGGTGTGTCGGTCGCCGGATTAGGGGCGTGGGTGAAATCGGAAACGGGTCAAGTTCAGAAACTTCAGGGCGATATTAACCAAGCAAAGAATCAACTTGAGCAGACTGGTCAGGAGCAACTCAAGCTTATCCGTTCAAAAGCCGAGCCAATCGTTGCAGAACTGACCAAACAGAATCTCGACAAAATGATCACCAACGGTACGTCAACTGGCGAAGGCACTACCGCAACCAACAAGTTTGGCAACAAAGATTTCGGAACCACTGAACTTCGATGTCCACCGGGCCAATACCTCGCCGGACTCACGGTGCACTGGGGCGGAACATGTCAGGGGGCTTGTAACGAAGATGGAGGCCCAGTTCACGCTCTCGCACCCATCTGTCAACGGCTGTTGCCGTAGGAATGACATATATATGAGTCCAGACGTCGCCCAAACGCTCAAGGCTTACCACGGCTTCAGGACACCGCATGATCGGACCGCTCGTGGGAGCACTGTTACGCATATTTCCAGAAGATTCACGCGGGAGCGATCAACAATGATCGGGATCAAGGCTCCTTACAACTTGGTTTTTACTTAGCGAGTTGGGGCATGTATCGAGGTTCGTCATTCCTGCTTCAGTATGCCTACACAATTCACGAATATGTTATTGATCGCTTATTCGATCCGAAGTACAGCAAATTATGGAAGCAGGAATTCGGGCGAACACGAACGATACCAGTCTCATTCCGACTATTCTTGACTTCGCCGGTCACGTCATGACCTTTGCCAAGAGATCAAAAGCGTGTATCAGCCATTTGCTAATGCGCTGGACAAAAATGTTTCCGCTACCCTGCTGACGAATCGTTCTGGGCACAATCGGCCGCTTCCCAGCGTGGGACACTTTTTTCCACGAGGGGTTCAATCAAGCATCAGGCTTCAAGCCGCCCAGCCGCCTAACACCTGCCTTCGTCGGGATGCTCTGAAGTTCAGCCTGAGTCATCTTGCCGATTTTGAAACCGAACAAAAGAGAATTGAGCAGCAAGTCATGCGTTATCCGTTGATGAAGCTAGTAGACATGTACTTCTATCAAATTGGACTTGAGATTGAAGCGGCAAAGCCCGGCAGTTCCAAGCGGTAGTCAACTGCAAGGATGGAGAATCATGTCGATACCAGAACAGGTCGGCGAATTGTAGCGGAAGAATCTGGGCAAGGCGTATTGCGATGACTGCATCGCTCAGAAGATTCCGCTGACTCGCCGGCATAGATCCTCCGAAGGACTCACTGCTTGCGCGCGATAGTCGGGATGCGGCCGAATTTGGGCTGCTGCTACCTCTTGGTCGCTCAAATAGCCTATCCACATGGGCGTTCTTGACTCTTTACGTTGATTCCCTACCATTACAGGGTAATGAACCAGAAGGATTTCGGGCCAATCACCGTGCTGCTCATTGTTGTATGCATTCTAATCGTCGGAGGGGTTTGGTATTACCAGACAGATCAATCAGCCTCTCTTCAATCCACTTCGAGCTCCACAAGCGCACCTGATCTTGCGGGCACAACAACGACTACATCTACCCCAATAGCGGATTCTTCTCTGAGTTCTTATCAGAGCAGACTCCTCGGTGTCGCATTTTCCTATCCTCGCTATTTGGGGACTATCAACGAAGCCACTGGAACGGATCTTAATCTCCACACTCAAGACTTTATCTCTTTCGGTAATTCAGCAAGTTCGTACCTTAATATGAGTTTTTGGCCGGTTAACAGCTCCACCGATTTCAATATTCCGTCAGGAGGTAACCTATATCGCTATACCGGCGGAGCAATTGATGATGCTTGCTCTATCGTGAACTATTTTGATGCCACTGATTATTCAATACAATTGAGCTACTGCGATGTTAGAACGCTTCCAAGTGGCGTGAAGCTCGCCGAATTCGGCGGCCACTATACACCACTCTCAAGCATTCGAGGAGACGCCGAGCCTTCTCAGTTTGAAGGGGCTTTTATGCAAACCCGCTCTGCCCGATGGCCGGGTCTTATTATCTACACGGACGACAACGATGACTACCAAAACTATGCCCGCGACGCGGCGGGGCTTAAGAGTATCCTTAACTCCCTGAGCTACGTGAAGTCATCCTAGCGATCCCGTTGAATCGCGGCGGCTCTTTAATCGAAGCGACGAGGTCTTTGTTGAAATATTCCTCCAAGACTTAACTGATTCACTGAATGACGAGCAGCTTCCAATTCGACTTATTGGTATCTCCGTTTTCAACACGCACAAAATAAGTGCCAGCGTTGAGGGTTTCTTGAACGACCATTTGGTTCCCGCTTGTGATTCGAACAGTACCCTGGATACATTGCTGAAGATTGCCCCCCTTTAGAATCAAACAGTCCGCTGCGCCAGAGTCAAAACCTGTTCCAGTGATCGTCAACGGGAAGGACGTGTTGGCGGTTGCGAAGGTTGGCGTTATGCCGGTGACGAATGGCGAGTATGTCCAAAGAGGTAAATTTTGCATTCCCCCAGTAATTGCAGGGTAAGGGTCTGGATTATTTGGATCATCACCGTCCCAACCGTAGGGGTCCACTGGAATATAAGAATAAGCAACCACCTTCTGCTGTGCTGGCGTCGTTTGCTCCTGAACCTCAAAATGAAGATGCGGACCGATGCAGTTTCCTGAGTTTCCTGAAAGGGCAATCACGTCGCCTGCGCCAACAGTCTGGCCTTCCTGCACAAGGACATGCGGATTCTGTGCCGCGAATGTGTATCCGTTCATGGCCGCCTCGATATGGTAAAAGCCCGCAGGCAGCGATGTGAACGAATAGTTTCCCTGCGAGTCAGTCGTCGCGATGTCGGGATTGATCAACTGAAGAGCACCGGAGGTAGCCACTCCAGTGCCAATCAGAGTCACTCTGACGCCTACCAATCCCAATCCGTTCGAGAGCACTTGGCCGGAGATCGACAAATTACCAATGGGCGGCGTCTGGGTACAGTTAGGAGGCATTTTCAAAGGGACAGCACCACCAGGTGTGGCGACAAAGTTCAAGCCTGTTGTGTTCGCCTTCAACTGGAGAGAAATCGTCCGCGGGTGAGTGGAGAGGTGAAGATAAAAGAGTTTGTATCCTATCGCGTTTGAGGGATCGAGTTCGAGTACATTGAACTCGTCTGGATCTCCTCCGATGTAGTCATTTTGCCAAACGGCCGCGCAGGGCTCACCTCCATTATTCGCCATTGCCTTTGTCTGCGCCAACATGCAATAGCTCGGGTAGTGCACAATTCCGGGCGTCGCGGCGACAATCGTAGATCCATATGGTGCGCCGTAGTCGATGCCGGGATGACCGTCATAATTCAAAAAGTCCGTAGCAGCTTTTCCTTTTGAAGTACCCACTCCCTTGCCAGAGCCTTGATAGTTGCTGTTCACGAACAATGCCGCGTATTGTGAGTCTTGCGCGTATCCGGGATGTACTAGACAACCGCTCGCGTTGGCCCCGTAAATCTTGTTGCCGGTCTCGCCCGTGTAAGCAGTCACAGTCCCGTCGCACCCATATACGCCGTACTGTTTCGCGCCGTCCTGCAATGTGTGATCGAATGCGCTGAAAATCGGTGCAGTATAAGGAGTGCCGCCAGATGGCCACGGAAAAACGAGCGAAACGCCATTGGAAATTACAGTCTGCGCTAGTGGACTTGAAGTGCTTGCTATGTAATTTGAATCTCCCGAGTACGCCACCTCAATCGAATGGTTTCCCGCTGTCACAAAAGTCGTGTTGAGAACAGCCTGCGCATTTATGAGCTGAGCAGTTCCTATCACGGTTTCTTCGTCTTCGAATGTGACCGATCCGGTGGGCGTGCCTCCATACCGGCCTGTGACCTTCACGCTTAACGTCACCGGTACGTTCAAATACGATGGATTTGAGCTAGACGAGAGTGCGGTTGCACTCGTTGCCTGGTTAATTTGTTCTTTCAACACCGGCGAGACACTAGGAGCGTAGTTCAAATCTCCGCCATACAAAACTGTGATGGAGTGCAACCCAGTGGCAAGATTGGAAATAATGTAGGAGCCTTCGCCCGCGTTCAAGTTCGATGACCCCAGAATCTTGCCGCCGTCCAAGAACGTGACTGTTCCGGTTGGCATTGCGAATCCTTTAATAGGCAAGACACGAGTGTTAACAGTCGCAGATCGGGCATAGAAGGAAGGATTTGCACTAGATCCGATTGTTGTTTTTGTCGGGAGTGTACCAATTTCTTGTCGGTATTGACTGACGAACGCGTCTGCTACGCCCCCGCCATTGTCTTTTACTCCCGTCGTTTGTAAGACGGTGGGGTTTGTCACAATCATGGTCGTTTCTACGGGAGTGCCGGGAGAGTATGAATTTGAGATCAAGGAGTTGGGAAATGATCCCGCATTGGCGGTTACAGATGCCCACGCACCGGTATTGTTCAATGCAGCGCTGGCCGTATACACGCTGCGGTTGGAGTCTAGGACCATGCCAATCGGCGAGTCCTGGTGGTTTCGTTGTAGCGTTCCTTGCGACCACCCAATTTGCGACAAAGGATTTCCGTTCGTGTCGTAGCCAAGAATAAAGAGTTGGGGAGAAGCACCTCCGGCCCCAAATTGGTTTTCCATCCCGGCGACTACGATGTTACTGCCCGAGTCCACCGCTACGCTTTGCGCTGAATCGTATGCCCCTGCGATTCCCCAGGTTTGCGTCCACTGGAACGCTCCGTTCGCGTCAAGCTTTAACACCAAGGCATCGAAGTCACACTGACTGAAGTCGAAATTGGCACATTGTGTGGAATGTCTACTTGCTAAGTAGATGTTATTGGCTGCGTCAGTTGTGACGCTGTGAAACCCATCCGACTCGTCTTGGCCTGGGAAAGGAGTAGCCCAATTCTCCTGCCAGACTAAACTTCCGTCTGGGGCATATTTCAGAATCAAAATGGAGTTATGGAGTGGGTAGATACTGTAGTCCCAGCTGATCCCGGTGATGATGACGTTGAACTGAGAGTCGACAGTGAGCGAGTAGCCAGAATCATAATTGGCCGGTCCCTTATAGGAGATTGCCGGTTGAAGGAGTGCGCCACCGGTGCTGAACTTCAGCAAGATGACCGCGCAACAGGGGGAGACGCTGTAACTCTCCCCTACTACATAAATATTCCCCGTTGCGTCGAAGGCGATGTCATAGCCCGCATCATAGCTGCTGCCTCCCCAAGTTGTGCCCCATCTAAGGTTTCCGTCTGTGTCGAGTTGCAGTAGAAACAGGTCATACCAACCGGCTCCGAAGCTCGACGTAGGGCCTGTTACGTAGAGGAGTCCGTCCGGTCCCACTTTGATCGAGGTTGCGTATTCGACGCCTGCGCCGCCCCAAGTCTTAGCCCAAATGAAGGCGCCGGACGGGTCGTACTTGGTAATCAGAACGTCATGACCCCCTGCTCCGAAGCTATCCGTGTATCCTGCCACATAGACGTTGCCGGAAGAGTCTACGGCGATGCTGTCAACCGAGTCTTCTGAAGTTCCGCCCCAGGAATGTGCAGGAACGGCCCAATTACTTGCGAGACACGGATAACTCAGTGAGAGGACAAGCACCGAGAAGACAGCCAAACGCCTGCGAGTGGACATTGTTGCTCCAAGGTTTAAGATGATTTGTTTAACGAGGCCCGAGGCTACTGACTTCTAAGGGAAGAGTTTCTGCTCATCCGAACGAGCCGGATTTTGCTCCATTAGCACTCCCTGAGTCAAGGGTTTTTTTGGGAGCCCTCTTAGCGCTTTGACCAAGAATGGCTAAAGCAGGAGTACGAGCGCTTCTCCCCATGCAGATGTGACGGTGTTCGGCGTCGACACTTTTCCTTAAGAAACCAAATGATTCTCTCAAGTATTGGCGGCCTTCTTGCCATCCTGAGCGCAATTTCTTTCTGCGCTTCTCGGCAGAATCGGCATACAATCTGTGGCCTCCGATCCGACTGCCAAGCAAGCGGCCTGGGGCATTGGATCTCGTAACAAGCGTGAGGTGGTAGGAAGAGTGCCTTCCAAAGTTAACTTATGGCGCGACCTCTGCATCACGGAATCGAATGTGAAGTCTTTGCCGTCCCACTCGGCTTCAGCGCCTTGCGGTTTCTGAAAGGAGAAGTCTCGCGACCCGGACTTCTTGATTGGCCAGCTGGAGAGTTGGCCGAAGCTGTTTATGGAACGGTGGATATTGCCCGAATTGGTTCTTCTAGTGGTTAGACAGCTCTAGACACAAAACGTACCTCTCCACCACTCCCCGTGACCAGGAGATGTGTTGGATCTGCTTGATACGGCGACACGCCGATTAAAGGAGGCTGCCGTGATCCAGTTGATCCGTGGGTAAACGATTTTTCAACTAAGCCTGAACTCTGAACATGACGTACGAAAGCACTTGAGCAATTCGCACTTAAAGTAAATTTTCCCGGGTATACATAATACACACCCGGTCGATCGTTAGGTTCACACCAGAAGAAATGCCGTCTGCCGTATTCGGCTGAGGGTCTACTGCTGCCGACTTCGTTTGCAACCTTCTGGCAAACATAGGCATGAGATCTGAGCGGTACACGCCACCGTGAAACCGCTGGCAAATACAATGAAAGCACATCTGAAAGGCTTTCAAAAAACGTCAGAGGTATTGTGCGGTCAAATAGATCCCCCGTGTCAAAGTCACGGTTTCCTAGATTCACAGTTGTCCCGCCGCGAAAAGGCACCACATTTAACCCTTGCGCCTCCGGGATGCGAAACGCGAGCAAGCGAGTACAAAGCCGGCTATCAAAAGCAGCAACCGCGCACTTCTGGATGTTGGGCTCAGTCGCTGCAAGGAAACGCCACTTCTCTTGCTGGTTGAGCACCAACGCGCCCGTAGCGAAGACGACGACAGAACTGCTAATGGCGAATGTATCGTCGGTTACTACCCACCGTGACCCCTCCTTAACGACATCAATTTGATCAAGCGGATTGGAGGCATTTACAAAATCTGTTCCCAACGCAGTAGCTCTACGGGCCACGGCCTTTAAGATACGGCCTGCGTCGAAAGGAAAATCTCTAGTAACTAAAGCGGTATGTGCTAGTGATCCTTTCAGGATTGGCTCTAAGAAATCCAGGTTCGACGTGTAGACTCTTGGCTCCAACCCATAGGATCTCAGCTTCAGACGCGCTTGTTCCGCTTTGTTCTCGTCGTCGTACAAAAACATGCATTCCGAGCGATAGTCGATTGCATCTTTGCAATGACGCCGCGCAAAACGACGCAGTCGAGTACTCCCTTTCAAGCACTCCCGCGCAGTGGCTCGCAGTCCCTCAGCAAGAGAGCTGGATGATGCTTGTTCAGATTCCAAAACCGCGTACAGGGCTCCTGAGTGAAGCCAGCTTTGGTTACCTTGGGAAGCGTATTTCGCCAGAGGTCCATGCTCCACCAGAGCGCAAGAATATCCGCGCTTGACAAAATCATGAGCTAACCATAACCCAGCGCAACCACCACCTATCACGACTATGTCGGCTTGTGTTTCGCGACGCATAAGAACGGCGCGACAGATTATATCTGTCGCGCCTATGAAGTCTACACAATAATTCGGATTGGGCCTCTAGTAGGGATGCGCTTCTGCATTAGCTGCATAGTTACGAAGCAGGGCCACTAATGCTTCCTCTGATTTACAACTCCGCTGGATTAGGTGTTTCTTGAACAGCAGAAGAGATGCCGGATGGCGTTGAGGGAGTTGACGTAGGACGCGATCAAAGCTCTGAATGATATCCCCCGGTATCGGAACGGATCGCGAACTTCGCTTCGAATTGTTAACAGTGAACACGGAGGACAATAACCCCGCTAAAACCTCCTCAAGACCCTCTGCTATACCTCGCGTTTCCGGTAACCCCGCAAACTGCTCTCTACGTTTGAAAGCATCCAGAAAAGCTCGCACAGCGTCAGGCTCCTGTTGGAGAAGTTGATGAAAGCCGGAAATTAGGTCCTCCACAATCGGTGCGGTATCTTTCATAGAGAGCATGGTTTCTCCTATGTAGATTTGCGGAGGTTGCTTGCTGCGCGGAATAGAGATGCTTAGCAGATCGTAGGGGGGTGGATTTCGAGAGAGGCGAGTGAGTTGCCTAGGTAAATGGGCGTGCCTCGAGATTCGTGCGTCAAGTTCCATTTGATCGCGGTAGTTTATTCACCTTGACTGCGAATTACAAGGGTCCAAAAGACACAGCACCAACAGGCATTAACTCAGTGCACGAGCAACGTCTTTTAAATCAACTACTTACAGTATCTCTAAATTTGAACCTGCTTGTCAAATGACAAGTGAGGTTCACAGAAAATCGTCGCCCGTTTCGTGATCGTCAATCATGTTGCTCAGAATGAATGAATGAGCACTTGCGTTTGTACGAGAAATACTTAGTGCCACTTTGTCGCTGAAAGCAATTTACTGCATGAATCCTTGCTGGTTCTCTTTCGTTACTCTCTACACTATGACCTGACCGGCGAAATTTTCCCCAACAGCAAACCTTTTGGGCTACGCAGAGGGCTGGGGAATTTTGCGATCACGTCATCAGACGTTTTGGCCATCTTGTTCAAATGGGCGTTCTAGATGTATGTCCCGAACTGTCAGCCTGCGCACGTTACGCGATCGCCCTCGGGCAACAGGGCGCGACTCATTAGCACAGGGACAGTCGAACTGGTTGTCACACTCGCGGCACACAAGCAAAATAGGATGGGGCGAGATTTGGAGCCTCCGTGCTTGCCGACAGTCAGTCGGCCCGAAATCGCAGAAGACCGTTCTAGATATGGGGTTGTTTGTATTTTCACTGATTGCATGACTTTCTGGCGGAGCGGCCTACAAAATACCAATGTGGCATCGAGAACCGGCAATTCGGCTTGCGAGGTGTAGAGTCGCTTGACGACCCGTCGGCGACCTGAAATATTGGAGGCCATCATGCCAGCAACAATTGTGGTCGGCGGACAATACGGATCGGAAGGGAAAGGAAAGGTTGTCGCCCTTTTGGCGAACCGCTCGAAGTCTCCCTGGCTCGTTCGGTGCGGCGGGCCAAACTCCGGTCACACTGTCACAATTGATCGCAACGATGTCATCCTCCGCCAGGTTCCTTGCTGCTCGGAGCCTCACAGGGCCACATTCTGTATTTCAGCGGGATGCGCGATCGATGAGACGGTCCTCCTTCGCGAGCTGGACTTGCTCAATATTGATCGCCAACGGATCATCGTCGATCCTCGTGCAGTAATTGTTACCGAGGAAGATCGGGAAGCCGAACGCCGTGACTTGAAGGAGATCGCCAGCACGTGCTCGGGAACTGGAGCGGCATCGGTGCGGAGAATGTCTCGGCGTTCTGACGTGTCTCTAGCAAACACTTCCAACGCAATATTGAGCCGTTGCCGAGTGGAAACCGTTGCCCCGCTTCTTCACAACGTGCTCGATGACGGAGGAGATGTCATTGTCGAAGGTACGCAAGGGTTTGCCCTGTCCCTCCTGCACGGGCCGGACTATCCGTTTGTGACTTCGCGTGATACGACGGCTGCCGGATTTGCGATGGAAGTAGGTCTCTCTCCACGATTGATCAACGACATCATCATGGTAGTGCGTACCTTTCCAATTCGAGTCGGTGGACCGAGTGGACCGTTTGCTGATGAGATCTCATGGGAGGAAATTGCCACAAGTTCTGGTGCTCCCAAGGCGCAACCCGAGTACACGTCAGTCACGAAACGACTGCGTCGCGTTGCCCGATTCAATCTAGAAGCGGTCAAGATAGCTTGCGCTTATAATCGTCCTACAAGTTTGGCGGTAATGGGGCTTGATCGCATCGAATATGTCAATACAGGAGTAACGCAGGCCCGCGCTCTAACACCAAGGGCACACGCATTCCTTGATATTCTAAATTTGGCAACAGCCGTTCCCGTTGAGTTTGCCGGCACAGGCTTCGGAACGTTTGACGTGGTCCCTCTTGGAGTCAGAATTCCTCGTACTGAGCTCTGCCATGCCTGAGCTGTCACTGTCTCGACTCCGCTCTCTACGAAGCAGAGCCAACGCGCTTTTGGAACATCTTGTTTACGATCTAGACCCATTCGTTAAGGATGATGGCACTTTCCGTAGGACCCCTACATCTTCGGCGCCTAAGGGTGACATCAATGTCACTACGACGTGCTCCTGCTGGATGGCTCTCTCGACGGCGAACAAGTTCTTAGAATTTTACGGAGAACCATTTCGTCTCAAACGAGGTAAGTCAGTGGTTGGGGATTCTGAATCAGCATTCAAGAGTCTGACTGACGCGCCGTGGATGAGCTCGGGGCTTACCGCTAACAACGCTTTTACTACTTCGTTGGTGATGAGAGCTTTTGGTTTTCTCAAAAAAGAAAGCATCCTCAAGGAGGCGGCAGCCTCTTTTGAGAAGAGTTGGGGACTCGATGCAGGGCTGCACAGTCTGGATGCTTGTCTTTCAACATTGAAAGCGCATAAAACTTTAGCATCGGAATACATCTGGCTATCGCTCGCGGACTCGACCCGCGAACTGATCAACCGGGACGGATCTTTGGCTGAAAAGCAGGAAAAGCTCTTCATCGCTGTATCAGCTGATCTGCGCCTAATCATCCAGAGCGGCTGGATCTACTCGAAGGAAACATTCGATAAAGCCTCCGAGACGACCAAGAAAGCCTTGGACAAAAAGCCGACTGGCTATCCACTCGCGGAATTAAACCAGCAACTGCTTGCTGATCAGTTCCCCGAATTCATCGCGGCTCCTCGGAAAGTGTCATTTAGCGACATCGCCGACCTGATGGCATCCAAGATGTCGAATTTCTCGATTAATCAGTACCCTCCCTCTGCCGCCGTCGTCTACTGGTTTGTAGATGGAGTATCGAAGGCGCAGATCAAACTATCCGCCGAGCGGTGGAAGACTCTTTGTCTATGGGCTGTACAAGAGTTCAATCACAAGCGCTCACTTGTTGCCGCGCGCCACGCTTCGATGATGGACCCAATCGCATTGGGCATGTCAGCTTGTCTCTGCGCTCGTTTAAGCCAGGTAGATAAATTAGGGGCTACTAGTGGAGATTTGGAACTCTTACCATCCAAAGTTGAACTGGGGCAAGCGATCGAAGAAATATTTACTCTGCAAACCGAAAGTGGGCTTTGGCACAAGTACTTTCCAATGTTTCACTATCAAGATGCGGGTTCAAATTTCTGCTTTACTTTTGAGCTAATCGAAGCAGTGCTTCATGAATTCGGTAACAGCGATACCTTGTTTCAATCCAAATGCTTTATCGAAGGTCTTGAGAATGCAGTGAACTGGTGCGAGTCAAATAGACTACGGTATCCGGTTCAAGAGGAGGTTTACGAGGGCTGGAATTCTGGAGGCAACATCCAAACCCTGAGCAAGGAACAACCGGAGTCATGGGCGACGGCCGTCGTACACATGTTTCTTTATGAGCTAACCTGGGTCGTTTCCGAGCATATCCAAAAGCGAATACTGAAGAGATACAATGCGGAACATCCGAAACACGGTAGACGTGCGCCAGAATCAAAACCTGAGAAGACTGGCTCGTCGATCGCGAAGTTGCTTGACATTGCCGTTCGCTTCCCCGGCGGAACGAAAAACCTTTCGGATATCTTGTGGAATCAATTCGTGAAGACTTACTTCGAAATAGGCGAAAGCGATCTTAGACGGAAACCTGGGGAAAAGAAACCCGTATCTGCACTCCTTTTCGGTCCTCCGGGCACGTCGAAGACTGAGGTCATCAAGTGCCTTGCCCAAGATCTAGAATGGCCATTCATCGAGATCACTCCCTCGACTTTTGTCAAAGGCTCTTTGGAGAAGGTCTACTTGCAGGCAGACGAGATATTTGAAGATCTTATGGATCTTTCGGGGGTGTTGGTCTTCTTCGATGAAATGGATGCCCTCGTTCAGACCCGCGATGGAGGAGCACACCTTGATGTTTTCAGCCAATTCCTTACGACAACTATGCTTCCCAAGCTGACGGGATTGCATGATGCTGGCAAAGTCATCTTCGTCATGGCTACCAATTATCAAGATCGATTCGATGCTGCGATAAAACGATCTGGCCGGTTTGATCTTCTGCTATGCATGGGCCCTCCACAATTGCGGGAGAAGCTAGATCGTTTGGATGTCGTATACAAACTCGATAAAGCCACCGAGGAAACAAAGGAAGCCGGCAAACTCATCGAAGAGTTCCTGAAACCCAAACAGGAGCTTGTGGATCAATTCGCTCTCCTGACTTTCGGCGAGCTCAAAGAATTCATGAAGGGTATCAGCAAGAGCGACGCAACGATTGTGACCGATCTGAAGAATCTCGGAGCGGAAGGGTTACAAAACCGATTAGCTGAATACGCAGACTATGTCACGCTTAAAGTGAAGGAACTTGATGAACTGAAAAAGGCACTTCGCAAATCGAAGCTCGACGACTTGATGGCTGAGAAATTCTCTCTCGCCGACGTGACGGTAAATACCAATCAAACGATTCGATATCTGCTTGACTACAAACAGTCCAGAGAGCAGTACTGAGTAGTTATTTGGCGGAAAGAGCAGTTGCGTCAAACAGCGTATCATCCACTTTCCATCTCAAGTCTTCAAGCGACTCATTGTTGGGAATGATTCTGTCCGCCTGTTGACGAATGGCCAGAGCGGTATGATCTACAGGGCTTCCAGTTTTAAGTTTCTTGCCGCCCATCTTCGCCCTTGTAACCAGCCGGTGCTTAATGATTGAGTCGTTGCAGTCCACAAACCAAGTCACGACCGGTCGCTCACCGAGGACGCTCGAATCCACATCAACGATGTCTCGAATCGAATCCACCACAATGGGCGCATCGCAGTGCTTGATCTTTCGGGTCAGCTTTTTGCGAAGCGGCACTTGCCTATAAACGTCTAAAATAACCGCGCCAAATTCGTGCAGATCTTTCTCTAAGATATTGTCTACATCGACGTCCCTTTTAAACAGTCGTTCCTCCAGTGGCTTCGCTAAGTCTTCAACCAAAAGCTCCAGAATGATCTTGCGCGTACGCACCCACTCGAACCCGTAGAAGACACTGAGATAGCGCGCGATGACGGACTTTCCCGCCGCCGTTTTACCCGCCAAACAGATTACTGGATTGCTCTCAAATACCAGCGGCCGGATCTTCGGAACGATTAGCTGTGCTTCGCTCGGTATGCCCATAGGCTCAAACAGTCCCGCCTCGAAGTACCGACCGACGATTGCTGATGTGATGGCATCCATTTCATCGTGGGAGCGCGTTTCCAATCCCATGCCATTTAGACCCAATCGCCGTAGACCTTCTCGCAGCAGGTCCAGGCTCTTCTGCTTCCGCGGGATGCAGAGTATGTCTTGAGCGGCTCCAGGATACGATTCGATCACGCGCGGGGCTCGCGGCAACTGCTCAATCGCTCGCCGAAGGCGAATGCCCCGCAATGTCAGATTTTCCATCGAATCAATTAGCGACGGATACGCAGGAATTCCCACGCTCGCAAGATCATATTCCGCTGCTCGCATGATCCCCGCGTCAGGATCGATCGAATTACCGCCACCCGGCAGACCCAGAGGAGAGTCTATGCTAACGATCGCCGGTTTCTGTTTTCTGACATATGCGAGGATTTCCTCGTCAGAGAACAACGAACATGTCTCGACTGAGCGGTTCGTCAGGACAGCGACCCCAGTTGCTTTGCCTCCGGCGGTTAGATCGATTCCTATTACTCTCGATCCATCTGGAATGTTCTGGGGCGGTTGGATGCGAGCTCTAAATATCGCCTTGTCGTCATGAACGGCGGTCTCGAATTGAAGTTCCGACTGTACGAAGTGTGAGACGCTCTTGGTGAGATTGCTCCGCCGCGCCCTGCTTTCAGCGATCCACTGCTTAAGCTGAACATACGATAACCGGTTCAGCACGACAGGTGCTTCGAGTTGCCGCAGAGCCGCTGCTCCGAATCTGAGATTGAGGAGATGAGAACGCGCATGTGCATCTGAACCAATCGAAATTGCGCAGCTGGCATCAATGGCTTTTCGGAGCAGATGCAACGGCAGGTCCAACCTCGATGGAAAGCAATTCATTTCGAGGGCAACACGCCAAGATGCACACCGTTCGAAGACTTCTTCCCAGTTAACTTCAGCCGGAAGCCGAAGATAATCCGGCACTCCAGGCTTGCCAACAATACCGGACGTTGGGTGGGCAAGGATATCGATACAACCAGATTCAATCGCACGCAGGAGCCGGTCAGTATTTGCTCGAACATCTTCTGTCCAATTCGAATGCACGGAGGCAACGACAATGTCCGCAGCTGCCAGCAGCGAATTTGGCAGATCAAGTGTGCCGTCTTTGAGAATGTCCACTTCAATGCCATGCAGCACCGGGCAAGTCGGTGTCGCCAGAGTTAAAGCGTTTGCCTGTCGCAGCCACAGAAGCGGCGTTAAGCCGCCCTGCAGCTTGGCTGACCGACTGTGATCCGTCACGGCGAAGTACTTCAGCCCACTCGCAACAATGGCACCGGCCATCGTGTTGACGGAAGCGCTTCCGTCAGACCACGCCGTGTGGAGATGAAGATCTGATACCAGGTCGCTGTGAAAACCGGACACGAGCGGGTCCAGAGCCTGTGCCAAGTCCGAAATCCTCGTGCCTGCGATCAATCCGGGCCTCGATTTTATTGAGAAGCCCCATCCCATTTGGTGCTTGATTCGAATGCCGTCGCCGTTCTGTGACTCGCGACGAAAGTGCCTCTCTCGCTTGAGCGCCTTACTGATTGCGGTCCCAATCGATTCCCATGCTGTATTCACGGAAACCTCTACCGGGCCTCTTACCGGCTCAAACGGATCGCTGATACCAGCTAGTTGCCATCCAAGACTTCCGTTATGAAACTCCTCAGCAGTGTGCAGAAAGCGTAACAGCGGCGGTACGATATGCGCTGTTTGCCACGGCCCTTCGTTGAGCCCCTTCCAGAGCTCAATAATCCGATCACGGTTGGAGGCGAGGTTTGTTGGGTCCTGCTGGAACCAGTCGACGGACAAAGAACGCAGCGAAACCGTCGTGGCTATCTTGCTGGGACCCAACCCACGCACAGAGCGAAGCCGCAGACAACGATCAAAACGTTCGCTGCGATAAGTGCGAAGTTCAGGAATCGTCCCGCTCCTCCCAACATTTGTGAGGTATTGGCGGATTCGCGATGAAGGGACGTAATCAAGATCTTGATCGCGCGCTGTTCCGTCGAGCCAGCGATCAATTGTCGTCCCGTAACCGTCAAGGCTGTAGCCCGCACGCCAAAGCGAAAAAGTTCTATATTTTGGAATCTCCGTGCCCTTTGCAATCGCATCCACTTCGAGGAGGAAAGCCAGATCGTACAGAGGCTGAACGTATTCAAAGTCTCTGATCCGAAAATAGTTACCGTTTGGCACGGCCGCGGCCATCAAATCGCCGTCGCTAAATAGAGAGGCTCCCTTCGAACGTTTTGTCTCAGCTCTCTTCACTTGCTATTGAGTTCCCCGTCCACCAACGACGTAAGCCGTTTGTAGAGCTCTGGATTCTTAACGAAATCCCAATCGTTCATTGTTATTCGCAGCTTCTTGCCCGGATATCGGACAAAGTATTCTTCGTACGCAGCGTTGACCAAGCCGTAGTATGCGGGATCGATTTCCAACTCGAAATCGCGTTTTCTAGCCCGTATCCGCTCAACTAACAGATCTGTCGTTGCCGATAGGAAAATCATCAATGAGGGACGAGGAGTCTTCTCCATACAAACGTCATACAACTCAGTGAACAAGCGATTCAGGCGGGTGTCTTTGAGATTCAAGTCCGCGTAAAGAAGGTCCTTACCTAGGTGGAAGTCGGCGATGACTTCTGATCTTGAGGCTGTGCCGGCTTGACTCTTAAGCTGATGAAAATGCAACAAGAGAAACGCGAATTCAGTCTCGGTAGCGTTCCCGATTGGGTCGTCGTAAAAGTCGCGAAGAAAAGGATTGCTCTCGAAGTCCTCTAGAAGCAACGTGCTCTCCCGGAAGGCTGCGAGGCCTTTGGCAACCGTCGTTTTACCTGCTCCGACGCATCCCTCAACCACTATCAACATAGTCCCTCTTGCCACACCTCGTTCATTTCCCGCACGACTCTTGTGAAACCTGAGATCGCAGAAATGAAACCAAGCGCTGATTATACGTGCCCGAAACAGTAGTGGAGGCCTGATGCAGTGGTCAAAACACGTTCGTCTAGGTTCACAGAAACGGTGTGCCTCGTCCACCTTTATCTCTGAAGTGTTGTCAGTAACCGCTGAAACAAAAGAACTTACTGCGCAATGTTTGAGGATCGTGCTACCCTTCGGGATATCCTAAAATGCGACAGATTCAGACGCTAAGACGCCAGGCGCAGCTACACCCCCGTGATCGTGATGCTACAGGGTCGCCTTGCATCGCTGAGCTCATTCCTGAACGCGTGCGCTGGGCAGAACCTAGCGAGCTCACCTTGCTGGAAACTGCATTGCCGGTGCGGGAATTGTCTCTTTTAGCGAAGGCTGATCGCAGGTCGATAGATCCCGTATATGCGACCCACCGCTGGTGGGCCCGCCGTCCCCCCGGCGTCATTCGTGGCCTCCTCTTAGCATCCGCTTTACCGGCTGCGGAGAACCACGATCTGTTCTGGAAATTGTTTTCTTCGGCCGAACCTCATCTCACCGGTTTGCGTATTCATGACATGTTTGCCGGCGGTGGGGCCATGCTTGTGGAAGCGGCTCGACTGGGAGGCACGCCATCCGGCACAGACGTTGATCCTCTTGCCGTGAAGATCATTAGCCATGAATTGGAACCTCCACCCACTGCCGAGTTGGCAAAGGCCGCTGCTGAAATGCTCAAAGCTGTCACTGAAAAGGTCGGCCCACTGTTCGGAAGTAAACGGGCAGGTTGGACTCCTCTCCACTTCTTCTATCTGCATAACGTGACGTGTCCAGGGTGTAGAAAGAGCAGCTATTTGCATCGGAATCTGATCATAGCCCGGCACGCGAGCAGGTCGGGAGGGGTGTTACGCGATAGCAAGGTGGTAGCATTTTGCCCTTTGTGTTTCAAAGTCCATGGTTTGACCAAGCTGGGTCGAAGAGAACTGCGCTGCTGCGGCAAACGGCACTCTCTGGTGGTGGGAACTTTTGTGAACGGAAAGTTTCGATGCCCTAAGTGCAGTCGTCGCTCCTCACATAAGGAATTGCAGACAGCGACTGCTCCCAGTCGCCTCCTTGCGATTGAAGAAACGCATCACGACGAATACCGGAGGATTCGCGTTCCTCGCCCTTCTGACTCAAGGAATATCGAGAAGGCCGACGCTCACGTGAAAGCACATTCTGCGGAGTTGTCGATCCCGTCTTCGGAACTCGAAACGGCACGTGTCGACGGTCGGCCGCTCAGCTATGGCATCGCACGTCCGAGAGATTTTTTTACGAGTCGCCAATTGGCTGTATTTGGAACTGCTTTCAAATGGGTCGATGATTGTCACCATGACGGGGCGATCAAGCGAGCGCTCACATTGGCTCTCTCAAACGCACTGACAACCAACAATCGCCTGTGCAGCTACGCCACAGACTATGGTCGTCTAGCGCCGCTATTTAGTGTTCGTAGCTACTCTTTGCCCTGGCTTTCGGTCGAGTTGAATCCGTTTCATCCGGGAGCTGGACGGGGAACTTTGCCTAGAAACATGCAGCGGATTCTGAAATCGACTTCCAATAAGGCACGCCGCAGTGTTTGGGATGCGAAAACCGGAAAGCCGATCACCCGCGATTTGGCATTTCCAAACTGTGGCGACGCTTCGGGAGTCAGGTGCGCGTCGGCAACTGAGGCTCTTCCCCTGGCTCCTGGTTCAATTGACATCTGCCTTTTTGATCCGCCGTACTTCGACTACATAGCCTACAGCGAACTTTCAGAGTTTTACCGCGTATGGCACGAACAAGGCGAGCTAAGCGGCGAACCGTTGCTCGCGAAAAGAGGCGAAGAAGCCGCCTCCTTCGGTCGCCAGCTAGGCACCTGTCTGGAATCGATTCTAAAGGCCCTGAAGAACGGAAGGCCAATTGCGTTCACGTTCCACTCATCGTCGCAGGCAGCCTGGGAAGCAATCGGAGTGGCTCTTGACCAAAGCGACTTGAGTATTACGTCCATGTGGCCAATGCTGAATGATCTTCATATGGGACATCACGGTAAAGACGGCAACTGTGAGTGGGACGTCGTTGTTGTTTGCCGACGGCAGACTGAGTGCCTGCCAGCACCGGTGCCATATTCGATTGCGTCCTGGACAAAGCTAGCTCGGCCACTGGCGATTGCCGAACCAGACAAACGCTGTATGCAAATTGCGCTCCAGATGGCGAAAGCTCGCTTCGCGAAGCCACTTGCAGAAAGAAAGAAGATTCAATGAACCGAGATGAACGCGCAAAGCTCCTGAAAGAACGAAAAGAGCTCCTTCGGAAGGAATCGTTTTGGTGCAAGGATACTTGGCGTGATTTTGAGGTATATCGCGTTCCAGTCGATGCTCTATTGCTGAACGCGGACAACCGCCGATTCGCCGCAGAAAAAAGCTCATGGAAGAGAAGGTGGGACACGCTCTCGATCCTGAGAATAACCCCGCGGACGAGCAGTCGATCATTTCCATTTTGCTCGACGCGGGCCTCGATGTTGACGGAGACGTGGTCAAAGGAAAGCCTTCCAAGGACTCCGAGGCCCTAAAGAAAGACTGGGCGAAGCGCGGACAAGCCTCCCCTTTTTGGGTGCGCCCGGACGGCATGGTGCGAAACGGAAATCGCCGATTGGCGATGCTTAAGCGAATGCGACATGAGCAAGGTGTTGAAGGTACCCGTTTTGTGAATGCAGTCATCCTAGATCCGAACGATGTCAACGAAGAAGATCTCTTCGAGATGGAGCAACGCGAGCAGCTTACTGAAAATTTTAAGGTTCGGTACACCGACATCAACTTGCTCATTGCCTTGAGGGAGGCGGCCGAAGCTCGAAAAATAATCTGGAGCGACTCCAACGACATTGAGCGAGTTGCAGGGGAATTGCAGGACCTTGCCGGAGAAGATAAGGCATACGCCGCAATTCAGCTGAGAGCGATCAAGTACATGGACGATTACCTCGCATTCAACAACGCGGCGGGACAATATCAGAAACTTATCGGCCAGATAGAGCGGTTTAGAGACGTCGGGAAAAACATGACGAAAGTATTGGAGGATTACCCAGATGAAGCAGCAAACATGCTGCAGATTGTGTTTTCGGCAATCTCCGCCGGCAATCCTCATGACGACATTAGGGCTATTGGAAAGATGTTCCGGGAAGATCGCGATCAATACGATCGAATGTTGAAAACAGTATTTCAGATTGAAACTTCGGGACCAGGGGATGCGAAATTGGAATCGCCCGATATCGGAGTTGTGTGTAGCGACGAAGAAAACGAAGATGAGGATGAAGAGGACAGGGAGCCAGCGCCAGTTGTTTCGGACTATCCCGCCGTGAAGGTCAGAACCGCAATCAAAGATTCAATAGATGCTTTTTCAACCAGAAACCTGGAAATCGCTTCGAAGCTCCTTCAAGCATGGAGCAGGCTAAAACCGTTAACCGCTGAACGGGTAAAGGAATCGCTACTAGCGGATGGCGGCGATGAAGTACGCAAGAAGATCGAAGAGATAGCAGCCTGGGTGGATGAAATCAGGCCATTGCTGAAATGACCGAGATACTATCCGCGCGCATTGAGGCGCAGGGCGATGCTGTCAATGTCACTGGTAGTACGGCTCTGCAGGATCGGGTAGCACGACTATTTTTCGTCTCCATTTTGGGCGCCGAGCCTATTGAGAATGGCTGGCATTGCCCTCGCCGCTCTGTTCCGCTCGCGAACCTCGTGGTGCGGATTAATACATATCTAGAAAGTCGAGGTTGGATCGTCCAGCGACTCGGAATCGCTGACGAAGCCGTTCAGCGCGAAATCGAACGCAAACGCAGTTTCCAACGGGCTCGAACGGCGGGTCTCGCGCTGCGGAACGGGGAACCGGCATTTGATTCAAAAGTTCTTCGCAGCGCTTTGACAAAAGCCGGATGGAATGTGCGTGATCGCGATTTGTTTCCGCATCAACAGATTGGTGCGATTCATGCACTAACGACCGTCAACGCCGCAAATTTCTCCGTTCCTGGCGCCGGAAAAACGCTGACTACGCTTGCCTGCGCCATCACTCATATTGTTAGTGGGACCGTCGACGTAGTCCTGGTAGTTGGCCCTCTTTCAAGTTTTCGTCCGTGGGAAAAGGAAGTGCGTATCGCGATTGGCGATTTCCTGAAAACGAAGCGCGTGAGAGGGACAAGTGCACACCGACGTGCGGCCTACGGCACTGCCGGTCCAAAGCACCTCTTGCTCACCAGCTATGCGAGTGCCGCAGCAGATCGAGCAGCCATCATAGGTCTGTGTCGACGATTGAATGTGCTCTTGGTCGTTGATGAATCACATCGCATAAAGCGTTTTCGGGGTGGTCGCTGGGCTCCCGCGCTGATGGAAATAGCGAGACATGCCAGAGTGAAGATCACGCTTTCGGGGACTCCGATGCCGCAGAGCGGGAAAGATTTGTATAGTCAACTGCGTGTCCTATGGCCAGACGGCGATTTGACCGGGGCTCCTGACGACTTCGCTCAACGAGTGGACAAGAACTTCGACGCAATACTGACCGATGTGCGTCCGTTCATTTCGCGCACACCGAAAGAAGCGCTCAATCTGGATCCGTACGAGATCGTTGGTCATGATGTCGCAATGAGCGGGACACAACAGGAGGTATACCAGCTCATTGCCGAACAATTTCGGCGCATCCTCGAAGATGCCGCTACTTGGCGAGACAAGCTGGAAGCTCTGAAGCGAGGCCGACCGATTCGGCTTCTGCAGGCAGCGTGCAATCCCGACTTGCTAAATCGTACAGACTCCCAATACCGGATCCCCCAACTCTCTGTGCCCAACCCTACCCTGATGCAGCGTCTTGCTACATTTCGGAAAGGAAACACTCCCGCAAAGTCTCAGAAGGCGCTCGACTTGATCCGCCACATCGCCGACTCCGAAGGTAAGGTCGTCTGTTGGAGCAACTTCGTTGGCAACTTAGACCAGTTTGCAGAGTTCGTTCGCAAGGCGACAGGATATCCGACGTTCCAAATTGATGGTCGAGTTCCCACCGGCGATGATCCGCGTGATGACACGTCCGGATCACGAGCATCGCCGGGGAACCAGAGAATTGGCGAAACGCGTGAACTCATCATAGATCGTTTCTTGAACTGCACCGGCCCATCGATCCTGGTTACCAACCCCGCATCGACCTCAGAATCAATCTCTCTGCATTCAACCTGCCACAATGCTATCTATTTGGATCGCACCTATGACTGCGCGCTATTCCTTCAGTCTATCGACCGGATTCACAGGCTCGGGCTTCCACATGGCGTGCAGGTAACGGTTCACATTCTCCGGGCAACAAGTGACGGGAAAGAGACAATCGATCATTTGGTCGATAGGTCTTTGCGATCCAAGGAGGCTGTTATGCGACAGCTTCTTGAAGGGGCTGATCTACGCGCGTTGCACACCCCAGAAGATCCGGCTGAAGCTGCGGACGGCGATGAGCAAGATCTCCGCGACCTGCTGCATTACCTGTTGGGAGAGCAGTTGAAGTAATGAGCGTCGTCTCTGGCTGGCTCACAGGCGTACGAATTCAGCGAGCTCAAGAGATAATCATCCTCGTCTCAACTCTTCCGCCCACAATGCCACTGGCTGACGTAACCCGGACTCTCTGGCAGCGATGCGGAGGGCCTCTGGGAGAGATTCCGCAATTGATCGAACTGCTCGCCGACCTCAAGTTCGTAAGACTTGATAAGGATTCTGTCGTTAGGACCTCAGCGGGAGACAAAGTGTCTAAAACACTCAAGTCAGGCAGACGAGAGCTATTCGCTTTGACGCTAATTAGGGCCGGATATTTCCATGACCAGGCACGCTTTCTCATCGAGTGCGGCTCTGTCCAACCCAATGGCAACTTACATTGCACTCTCCGCATGTCTCGTGCCGGTGCTCCCCAACTCACGGGCTTATTGTCGATCTGGGAAGAAGTTCAGACCTTTCCTGAAGTAGTAGTTCCGGGGAGTCTCCTGCAGGAGCTGAACACCGTTTGGGCGCTATTACCTCCACCCGTCGTCTTACCGAAATGGGTTGCGGAAAGAAAGGAAGTAGGAAATCGCGCAGAGATGTACAGTGTGCAATTCGAGCGGACGAGGTTGGGGACGTCAGCAATATTTTGGGTCGCCAAGGATTCTGATGAATTGGGCTGGGATGTTGAAGATCGCTCAGTGACTCCACACCGTTGCATCGAGGTAAAGGGCCGTCGAGACGACGAGGTAGTCTTTTTTCTCTCGGACAATGAATGGCAGAAAGCAGTAGAACTTGGAGCCCTCTATGAGATCCAATTCTGGGGAGGCATAGACCTCACTTGTGACCCCGCAAGCGAATATGCCCGACTGAGGGCAACCGGGAACCCGTTGGTTATAAGCAATATTTCGACACAGGTTGGCGTGGGATGGGAGGCCACTGCAGTTCGGTGGAGGATAACTCGGAAGGGAGTAGCGCGTGGGGAATGCAGGTCCTGAAATGTGGGACACAACTAGCGCACAGCCAACTCCAATGGGCACATTTCGCGGCCGAACGAGAGAACGTCCGACTGATCGGCCGTCAGTCGTTAAAAACGGTGGCGGAAATAAGTACTGACCGGGTATTGGATATTGTACTTGGAATTTCAAGGCGAGTTCTTGGCGGGATATCGAATTGTAATTCTCGGTGGAGACCCAGCCGACGTTCCAGAAAAACAAGACCGTCTACAAAATCGACTACACCGCTGTAGACGAAAAACCAGAAATGCGCTTTATCTGCTTGAAAAGATTGGTCGGGGAGAGAGGATTTGAACCTCCGACCCCCTGGTCCCGAACCAGGTGCTCTACCAGGCTGAGCCACTCCCCGACTGACCACTTAATGACGGCCGCCGCGGGAACATCGTGGCGACTCGGACTCACACAGTATAGCATTCTGTCGCGCAGAGATAGTCGCTCCCGAACGGCATTACGGTGTCGCGCTACGAAGCGCGTTCTCACAAGTGAACCGAGGCCGACGGCGTGCTTCTAGCCCCTGCCAGGCTGCTACAATCTTGGTGATCGTTCTTCACAATCATTAGTTTTCTTCCACATTAAAACGTTTCTATGCAGGCTTTTGCCGCCAAACAACTATGGACGCCGACCGACACGGTCGAGCATCCCCTGATGCTTGTCGAACACGGACGCATCCTCGAAATTTGCGATCGCGCCAGCGGAAAAGTTCCCAGCGGCGTTTCTGTCTCCGACTTCGGCGATAGCGTTATAGCCCCCGGCTACGTCGATCTACACATCCACGGAGGCGCCGGATACGACGTCATGGACGCTAGTACCGAGGCGCTGCCGTCGGTCGAACGTCTGATCGCGCGCCATGGCGTCACGGCCTATTTCCCCACGACCGTCACCGCGTCCATGGATACGACTTTGCGCGCACTCGAACGCATCGCCGACGCCATCGAAAAACGCGAACAAAAAAACGATAAAGATAATAATGATAATGATAAGGATGAAGGTCGAGCCCTTCCGCTCGGCATCCATCTCGAAGGCCCGTTTATCAGCCATGCCCGGCGCGGTGTGCATCCGCCGGAGAATCTGCTGGCTCCAACGCTGAAATTGTTCGATCAGTTCTGGCAGGCGGCACGCGGACGCATTCGTATGATGACCATTGCTCCCGAATTAGAGGGCGCGCCCGAAGTTATTGCCGAAGCCGCGAAGCGCGGCGTCTGCGTCAGCCTCGGGCATTCCGACGCCGATTTTTCCGCTGCTGAACAAGGAATCGCCGCCGGAGCCCGCCACGCCACGCATACCTTCAATGCCATGCGTCCGCTCGATCATCGCAGTCCTGGAATTTTGGGAGCGGTCCTCTCCGATGATCGCGTCAGCGCCGATATCATCGCCGACGGCATTCACCTCGATCCTGCGATCGTCAAGCTCGTCGCGGAAGCCAAAGGCTTCGATCGGACCGTGCTCATCAGCGACGCCACAGCCGCAACCGGAATGCCCGATGGCCGCTATCATCTTGGTTCTTTCGAAGTGGACGTTCGCGACGGTAAGTGCATGGTGGACGGCAAGCTGGCCGGCAGTGTTTTGACCATGGACCGCGCCGTGCGCAATCTGCAGCGTTTCGCGGAATGGGATCTGCCGCAGGCAATTGCGGCCGCCAGCCGAAATCCGGCACGCGTAGCAGGGATTTCGAACAAAGGCGTTCTCACCGCGGGAGCCGATGCTGATTTCGTAGTCCTGAGCGCGGAAGGTGAAGTCTTACGAACTTTTGTAGGCGGAGTGGAATGCACCAGGTAGTTCTCAGTTCCCGGTTCTCAGTTCTCAGAGAACCAGCAAAGAAAGACTAGACGGATGGTGCCGACGGATCGCATATCGAAACTGAGAACTGGGAACTGAGAACCGGGAACTACAATTAAGAAGCTTGCCATCAAAAGGACCCTAGCAATGCCAGAACCACGCAAATTTCCGCATCACCTGATTCGAGAGATTTTTGAGCAGCCCGACGCCTTGCGGCGCATGATCGAGGCCCGCGTCTCCTTGGCCGACGGGTCGGTTCGCCTGGACGAAATCCGTATCCCGCGCGAAGAACTGCGCGTCCTCCGGCGCATCAACATCGTCGCTTCCGGAACCAGCCGTCATGCCGGCATGACGGGACAATACATGATGCAGGAACTGGCCGCTGTGCCGGTCGATGTGGATTACGCGAGCGAGTTCGAATATCGCAATCCCATGATCGGCAAGGGCGAACTCAGCATCTTTATTACTCAGTCAGGAGAAACCGCCGACACCACCGCATCCCAGCGCGAAGCCCATCAGAAAGGGTCGCGCACTATCGCAATTTCGAATGTTGCCGGATCGACCATTGCCCGCGAAGCCGATGGCTTCATCTACACCGACGCCGGACCGGAGATCAGCATCGCCTCCACCAAGGCTTTCACCGCGCAGATGGCGTGTTTATTTCTCTTCGCACTCTACCTCGGCGAAATCAAAGAGAAGGTTACAAAGGCCCGCGCCCAGCACTACATCGGCGAACTTCTCGCGCTGCCTGGAAAAACGGAAATGATTCTGACGGCTGCGGATCAGGTAGAAAAGTTGGCCGAGCTCTACTATCGAGTGGACGACTTCATGTTCCTTGGCCGCGCCATCCACTATCCCATCGCCATGGATGGAGCTCTCAAACTAAAGGAAGTTTCCTACATTCACGCCGAAGGATATCCCACCGGAGAAGCCAAGCATGGACCAAACGCGTTGATCGATTTCCGCTTGCCCCTCGTCATGATCGCAACCTGCGATCGCAAAGATGAAGGTTCCGTGGTGCGCTACGAAAAAAACGTCAGCAACATGGAAGGCTTCAAGAAACAAGGTGCCACGGTAATCGCCCTGGCAACAGAAGGTGACACCGTCATTCCAAAACTAGCGAATCACACCATCTTTATTCCCGACGCGCCAGAACTGCTGTCGCCGATTCTGGAGATCGTCCCCCTACAGTTGTTCGCCTATTATGTCGCCGCCAAGCGCGGCCTCGATGTGGATCGTCCAAGGAATCTAGTGAAGGCCGTAACCTTGGAGTAAAAGCGTCGTTGGTCGATAGTCGATCGTCGTTAGCGAAGCAGTCTGCCAACGACCAACGACGATCGACCATCGACCGCTCTCCAGCAAAATTCTTCCCAATTGCTTATGATGAAGAGTCCTATTCTTATTCGTGAGGTCAGAGTGGCTGAGACGTTGGAACACGAGACGCAGGAAACATCGCAGACGCAACCGGCACGTCAGCAGACGAACGGAATCGAAGTCCTGGAAACCAGGGAGTGGCTGGACTCGCTCGACTATGTTCTGGCGCAAGGCGGTCCCGAGCGCGCTGGCCGCTTGCTGCAACAACTGGCACTCCACGCGCGTCGCGCTGCGGGGGTGAATCTTCCCTTCACGGCCACGACTCCCTACCAGAATACGATTTACTCCACCGCCCAACCCCCGTTCCCCGGCAGTCAGGAAATGGAGCGCCGTATCAAAAGCCTGGTGCGCTGGAACGCCATGGCCATGGTCGTCCGCGCCAATAAGCTGCAAGAAGGCATCGGCGGACACATTTCGACATTTGCATCTGCAGCGACGCTCTACGAAGTTGCCTTCAATCACTTTTTTCACGCCGCCACCGAATCCGGCGACCGCGATGTCGTCTACTTCCAGGGACACGCCGCGCCCGGAATCTACGCCCGCGCTTACCTCGAAGGCCGTCTCTCCAAAGAAAAGCTCGAAAACTTCCGTCGCGAACTAAAACCCGGCGGCGGACTTTCTTCCTATCCCCATCCCTGGCTGATGCCCGACTTCTGGGAATTTCCCACGGTATCCATGGGACTCGGCCCGATTCAGGCGATCTATCACGCCCGCTTCATCAAATATCTGGAAAATCGCGGCTTGAAAACCTCGACCGGCGGCAAGGTCTGGGCCTTCCTCGGCGACGGCGAGATGGATGAACCGGAATCGCTTGGTTCGATCACGCTCGGTTCGCGCGAGAAGCTCGACAACCTGATTTTCGTCGTCAATTGCAACCTCCAACGCCTCGACGGCCCAGTCCGCGGCAACGGCAAGATCATCCAGGAACTGGAAGCCATCTTCCGCGGCGCGGGATGGAACGTCATCAAGGTCATCTGGGGCGGCGATTGGGACAATCTCATTCAGAACGATCGCGATGGCCTGCTTCTCCGCCGCATGGGCGAGATCACCGACGGCCAGTATCAGAAATACTTTGTGGAGAGCGGCGCCTACTTCCGCCAAAATTTCTTCGGCACCGACCCCCGCCTTCTCAAGATGGTGGAGCATCTTTCCGACGAGCAACTAGCCCGCATGAGGCTAGGCGGACACGATCCCATCAAAGTACACGCCGCCTACCGCGCAGCAGTCGATCACAAGGGATCTCCCAGCATCATTCTCGCGAAGACTATTAAAGGATACGGACTCGGCGAAGCCGGAGAAGGCAAGAACATCACCCACCAGCAGAAAAAGCTGAATGACGATGAGTTGGAAGTTTTCCGCTCGCGCTTCGGCATTCCCATACCCGATGCAGAACTCCACAACGCGCCGTTCTATCGTCCCGCCGATGACAGCCCCGAACTCAAGTACATGCAGGAGCGCCGCAAACAGCTAGGCGGCTACATGCCGGTGCGCAAAGTCCGCGCCACGCCGCTTAAGCCGATTCCTGAAGCGCTCTTCGAAGAGTTCTACAAAGGCACCGAAGGCCGCGAAGCTTCCACCACCATGGTCTTTGTGCGCATGCTCTCCAAACTATTGCGCGATCCAGACGTTGGCAAATTCATCGTCCCCGTGGTTCCCGATGAAGCCCGCACTTTCGGCATGGAAGCTCTCTTCCGCCAGGTCGGCATCTATTCCAGCGTCGGCCAACTCTACGAGCCCGTCGACATGGATACCCTCCTTTATTACAAGGAGGCGAAAGACGGCCAGATCCTCGAAGAAGGCATTACCGAAGCCGGATCGATGTGCTCCTTCATCGCCGCCGGTACCGCGTACGCCAATCATGGCATCAACACGATTCCCTTCTTCATTTATTACTCCATGTTCGGATTGCAGCGCATCGGCGATCTGATCTGGCTAGCTGCCGATATGCGCTGCCGTGGATTCCTCATGGGCGGCACAGCGGGCAGAACGACGCTGGCGGGTGAAGGCCTCCAACACCAGGATGGCCACAGCCACGTTCTTGCGCTGCCAGTGCCGAACTTGATGGCCTACGATCCGGCATTCGCCTACGAGATCGCCATCATTATTCAGGACGGCATCAAGCGCATGTATATCGACGGCGAATCCATCTTCTATTACCTGACCGTCGGCAACGAGCCGCTTCCAATGCCCGAGATGCCCAACCATCCCGGCATTCGCGAAGGCATCATTAAAGGCTTGTACCGCTACAAGACTTCTGAAAAGAAAGATGCCAAGCTGCGCGCCCAGTTATTGGGTAGCGGCGCCATCATGTTCGAAGTCTTAAAAGCGCAGGCGATTCTGGAAAAGGACTACGGAGTCGCGGCGGATGTCTGGAGCGTCACCAGCTACAAAGAACTCTACCGCGATGCCAACGATTGCGTGCGCTGGAACATGCTGCATCCCACGCAAAAGCCAAAAGTGCCCTACGTCACCGAAACCCTGAAAGCCGCATCCGGCCCCTTCATCGCCGCATCCGATTACATGAAGGTGCTGCCCGAAAGCATCGCGCAGTGGGTTCCGGGGAAACTCGTTTCGCTAGGCACGGACGGTTTCGGCCGCAGCGAGAATCGTGCATCGCTTAGAGACTTTTTCGAAGTGGATGCGAAGCACATTGTGCTCGCGACGTTGCATGCACTCGCGGGCGACAAGTCCGACAAGAAAGACGGAGACGCCATCAGCCCGAAGCTTCTGGAGAAAGCAGTCAAGGATCTAGGCATCGATCCTGAAAAACGCAACCCGGCCATTAGCTAGTGAAGTATCGCTTAGATGAATTTGTCATCCTGAGCGAAGCGAAGGACCTGCTTTCTCGTGGCGCTGGCGAACATCAGGTCCTTCGCTTCGCTCAGGATGACAATCAGTGTCTTTGCTGCGCACTTGCAGCACGACGATAAGGATTAAAAGCACGAGGGGAAAACGCCAGAATGGCAACGGAATTCAAACTGCCCGAACTGGGCGAAAATATCGAGAGCGGAGACCTGGTCCGCCTGATGATCAAGCCCGGTGCCAGCATCACCGCGGGTGACGCGGTCATGGAACTCGAAACTGATAAAGCGGTTGTCGAAGTCCCCTCGTCCGTAACCGGCACGGTCGGAGAAATCCGCGTAAAAGAAGGCGACAAGGTAAAAGTGGGACAGGTCATCTTTACCGTCGAAAACGGCGCAGGTACCGCATCAGCACCCGCCGCGAAGGCAGCCCCGAAAACAGAAAAGGCCGAAAGAGCAGAAAAGGCCGCGGCGCAGGCAGCCCCATCCACCAAAACTTCGTCCCCGGCATCGGAGACACCGAAGCAGCCCGCCCCGCCGCAACCCGATCGCCGAGCAAAAGCGCCCTCATCTCAACCCACCGAATTCAAGCTCCCCGAACTGGGAGAAAACATCGACTCCGGCGATCTGGTGCGATTGATGATTTCCCCCGGTGCGACAGTTTCCGAAGGCCAACCGGTGATGGAACTCGAAACCGACAAAGCTGTGGTCGAAGTTCCCTCCACAGTTAGCGGTGTAGTGCGCGAGATCAAGGTGAAAGAAGGCCAGAAGGTCAAAGTTGGCGAGGTAATCTTCACTCTCGAAGGTGGCGTGGTCGCCGCGCCCGAGCCATCTCGCAAGCACGAACCCGTGGAACACCTTACCGATCAGCACGGAGCGCGTCTCTCGTTCCAATTGGCAATGCGCGCCGAAGGAAAGACCGAAGAACAGGCCTTACCACCGGACCAACCTCAAGCGGCGACGCAATCCTTCAGCATGCCCGTGCAACTGGGAAAAGTTGCCGGCACAGGCGATCCGGTGCCTGCGGCTCCGCATGTGCGCCGCCTGGCGCGCGAAATTGGTGTCGACATCCACGGCGTAAAAGGCAGCGGCCCCGGCGGACGCATCAGCGAGGACGACGTAAAGCTATACGCCAAGAATGCACTGGCGGCAGCAGCCGCCACGCAAACTTCGCACGCAGTTTTCGTCGAGCCCGAACTGCCCGACTTCTCCAAGTGGGGTAAGACCGAGCGCGTCTCGATGCGAGGAGTGCGCCGCAAGACCGCCGAGCACCTTCGCCAGGCCTGGAACACCATTCCGCACGTCACTCAACAGGATCGCGCCGACATCACCGAACTCGAACAGCTGCGTGCCAAATTCGCTCCCCGAGCGGAAGAAGCCGGCGGCAAGATGACCGTCACCGCGATCGCGTTGAAAGTCTGCGCATCGGCCCTGAAAGTCTTTCCCCAGTTCAATGCATCCATAGATATGGGGAAAGAGGAGATCATCTACAAGCAGTACATCAACATCGGCGTCGCGGTGGATACCGATCGTGGACTGCTCGTGCCGGTCATCCGCGACGTAGACAAGAAAAATATCGTCGAGTTAGCCGCGGAGATGACCCAGCTCTCCAAGAAAGCGCGCGACAAAAAACTTACTCCGGACGAGATGCAAGGTGGCACTTTTACAATCACCAATCTAGGCGGAATCGGCGGCACCGGATTTTCGCCGATCGTGAATCATCCCGAGGTAGCAATACTCGGCCTATCGCGTTCGCGTATGGAGCCGGAGTGGGTGAGCGATAGAAGTAAATTCGAGCCGCGCTTGATTCTCCCGCTCTCCCTCTCGTACGATCACCGGTTGATCGACGGAGCCGACGCCGCGCGTTTTCTACGCTGGATCGCGGAAGCCTTCGAGCAACCGTTCCTGCTTTCGGTGCAGGGATAAAGATCGTGGTGAAAGTCATCGAATTGGACTCGCGCGACACCGTACATGAAATTGTCATCCTGAGCGAAGCGAAGGACCTGCTTTAGCCAGCGCCACGAAACAGCAGGTCCTTCGCTTCGCTCAGGATGACAAAGAGATTTTGACAAAGAAAGTTAAGGACAGATAACGAAAATGGCAGAAACTTCAACTCTCCGTGTAGCAGTAATCGGCGGCGGCCCCGGCGGATACGCCTCCGCATTCCTAGCCGCCGACCTGGGCATGAAAGTGACGCTTATCGATCCGGAGGTAAACCCCGGCGGCGTCTGCCTCTATCGCGGCTGCATCCCGTCGAAAGCCTTGCTGCACGTCGCCAAGTTGCTAGAAGAAGCCGAGCAGGCAAAAAACTGGGGCATCGAATTCGCCGAACCCAAAATCGATCTCAACAAACTTCGCACCTACAAAGAAGGCATTGTCAACAAACTGACCGGGGGACTGGGCCAGCTCTCGAAACAGCGCAAGGTCGAATTCGTATCGGGCAAAGCCGCGTTCGTAAATTCCACCACCGTGAAGGTCACAAAGACCGCTGGCGGCGAGGAAAATCTAACCTTCGACCGCATCGTCATCGCCACCGGATCGCGCCCCACTGTCGTTCCCAGCCTGAAGCTCGACAGCCCTCGCCTCATGGATTCAACCAGCGCCCTCGATCTCCCCGATGTCCCGAAAACGCTGCTGGTAATCGGCGGCGGCTACATCGGATTAGAACTAGGATCGGTCTACGCCACCCTGGGGACGAAAGTGACCTGCGTAGAAATGATGTCCGCCCTGCTCCCTGGAGCCGACCGCGATCTCGTCCTCCCACTTCACAAGCGCCTGGAAAAACTTTTCTCCGCGATCCTGCTGAATACGACAGTCAAGTCGCTGACGGACGAAAAGACCGGCATCCGCGTAACCCTCGAAGGTCCAAACGTCAAAGAAAAAGAGCAAGTCTTCGATCGCGTGCTGATGTCCGTAGGACGCCGTCCAAATTCCGAAATCCCCGGTCTCGACAAGACCAAAGTAAAAGTCAACGCAAAGGGATTCATCGAAATCAACGGGCAACGTCAGACTGCCGATCCGACGATCTATGCGATCGGCGACGTAGCCGGGGAACCGATGCTCGCTCACAAAGCGATGCACGAAGGCCGCACCGCCGTCGAAGCCATCGCCGGACACAAAGTGGCCTTCGAGCCAAATGCAATCCCCGCCGTCGTCTTCACCGATCCCGAAATCGCATGGGCCGGACTGACCGAAACCCAAGCCAAAGAACAGGGACGCGAGATCTCCATCGCCAAATTCCCGTGGGCAGCTTCGGGACGCGCTGTCACACTCGATCGGCCCGAAGGCCTGACCAAGTTGCTCATCGATCCCAAGACGGAACGCGTACTCGGCGTTGGCATTGTCGGCGTCGGCGCTGGGGATCTGATCGCGGAAGGCGTGCTAGCCATCGAAATGTGTGCGCTCGCAGCCGATGTAGGCATGACCATTCATCCGCACCCAACATTGTCGGAAACGATGATGGAAGCGGCGGAAGTCTTCTACGGACAGGCCACCGACATATATCGTCCAAAAAGGTAGCCGAAAGACCGATGAAGAAATTAGCGCTGTTGGTCTTTCTCGTTTGTATTTCCCGTCCCGGACTCGTCGCCCAGTCGGTAACTCAGTCCGTGACCAAGGTGCTGCAAGGCAGCGCACCGCCGAAGGCTTCGGCAAGCACCGCTCCCGATCAACTAGACCGTGGAACTCCCCAGGGCACCGTGGTTGGATTCCTGCAAACCACACAGGCAGGAAACTATCAGGCAGCCGCAGACTACCTGCAAATGAGCACCGCACGCCGCCATGTGCAGGGTTCGGATTTGGCGGAAAAGCTAAAGCTGCTCATGGATCGCACTTTCGTGGGCAGCCTGCGTCACCTCAGCTCCAGTCCCGATGGCAGTCCGGATTTCGGCGGTCCCGATCAGCAAACTATCGGAAACTTTGACAACGGCGATGCGGATGTACCCGTGGTTCTCGTCCGGGTCGCGGACCCCACTTTCGGAAAAATCTGGCTCTTCTCCGCCGAGACGCTAAGCAAGGTTCCCGAGTTATACGACAGCGTCGAGGCACACAAGGTTGAAAACAAGCTGCCGCAGAGTCTGGTGCAAAATGCCTTTCTCGGCATGCCACTCTGGCAGTGGCTCGCACTACTCGCAGCGATACCGGTCGCCGTCGTTATCGGCTGGGCGTTGGTGCTGCTGCTGGCGATTCCACGTCTCCTGTGGCTCAAGTTAAGAAACCGTCCCAACCTTCAGACCTATCGCCGTATCTCCACGCCGCTGCTTATCTCATTCAGTGCGCTGGCTCATCGCATCATTGCCCACTACTTCGGACTGCCGTTGCTGACCCGTCTTTATTATGGGCGGCTTATCGGAGTTTTGATCAATATCGGCTTCTTCTGGTTCTTACTTCGAGCCACCAGCCTCACCATGCAACGGCTACGCAACCATGCCATAAGCGCGGGCCGCATCGGCACGGGAACCCTTATGGTTCTCGCCGAACGTCTGCTCACGGCTGCGGTTGTAACTCTAGCTGTCCTGGCCACGCTCGGAATACTCGGTTTCAACCTGACCACCCTGCTCGCCGGCCTCGGCATCGGAGGCATTGCCATCGCCTTCGCCGCCCAGAAAACACTCGAAAATCTTTTCGGCGGAGTTTCCGTCCTCGCCGATGAAGTGATCCGCGTGGGCGACTACTGCCGCTTCGGCGATCGCACCGGCACGGTGGAAGACATCAGCTTGCGCTCTACTCGCGTCCGCACCGATGCCCGCACGGAACTCTCGATTCCCAACGGCGTCCTCGCCATCATGAACATCGAAAACTTCACCCGCCGCGACAAGATTCAGTTCAATCCCGTGCTCGCGATCCGGTATGAGACCACGCCCGATCAATTGCGCTATCTGCTCGCGGAAGTCCGGCGCCTTTTGTACGAACACCCCAAAGTCGAAAGTGAGACTGCAAACATCCGCTTCGCCAATTTTGACACCAGCGCGCTACGCCTGGAGATCTCCAGCTATGCGCTCACCCGCGACTCGAACGAATTCATTGCCATCCGTGAAGACCTGCTATTGCGCATCATGGATATCGTCGCGAAATCTGGCACGGAGTTCGCCTTCCCATCGCAAACCTTATATTTTTCGCGCGACGCAGGTCTCGACAAGGAGAAAACCGGCGTGGCGGAACAACAAGTCCAGCAATGGCGGGATCAACACAAGCTTCCATTCCCCGATTTCGCGCCCGCCGATAAGTCAGGGTTCCGCGATTCGATTGTTTATCCCCCGCCCGAGTCGGCCATGGGCGGAGAGAAGCCGGCCTGAGCAACCGTCGCTATCAGAAAAAAATGGCCCTGCCGATTCCTGTCAGCCATTGCATTTTAGACGCAGAAATGACAGGATTTGCGGGAAACCGCTTACCCACGTAACTTGCGACTTTCACCAGTGGTTTTTAGCATAGGAGAGCCATGCCGCATGCTCTATTGTTGTCGCCCGATGACCAGGCCGTCAGTGCAATTACCGGTGTTTTAGAAGAGATGTCGGTAACCTGCGAGCGTCCCCTGGACGGGGTCTCCGCTGCCCATAAACTCAATTCGCAAACATTCGATCTGGTTTTGGTCGATTGCGAAAACCTGCCGGCAGCCAAATTGATCTTTGATGTTTGTCGTCGCGGGAAAAATGGCAACAATCCTGTTCCGATCGCCATTGTCGATGGCCGCGCCGGTCTTCCCACCGCTTTTCGCCTCGGCGCAGAACTGATTCTGACCAAGCCGGTCGCGAAAGACCAAGCCCGTAGCACTATCCGCACGGCGGTCGGCCGAGTGCGAAAGGACGTCCAGCCTAGCGACAACGTTCTCGCGCAGCCAACGGAAGCAGCGCTAGCGGAAACACATGCCCACGCCGCAAGCGCGTCCGCTTCTCCACAATTGACAAGCTTTGCCGATCCCCTAGGGACTTTTGGTTCAAGCGCTGCTTCGGCCGTCATGACGGCCACCAGCGACCTATCGAACGATATTACGATTCCTGTTGCGACCGATATTTCAAGCAACCTTGCGAGTAACGGCGCGGGCGACGTCCCACCCGACTCGATGAGCTTGCCTCCGTTCGGGACTCTAACTGACCGTTTCTCCACAACCCTCTCAGCGTCGGCCCCTGCGGCAGCGCAGCAAGCGCATACGGCCGTCGACGAAATTGACGTTGCGCAGCATACTCCCGAGCATTCCCCGACGTTCAACTCAGAATCCGCATCTATTCAAGAACCATTCGCGCCAGCATCATCCCCGTCGGAGTCAGCTTCCGATCAAACGCCTCCATTAACCTGGAAATCTGCGCGCGAAGTAAAGCCTTCCGACGATCCTGTACTGGCAGAACTGGAGAGAACGGAACTGGAAACCTCAGAACTGGCCGAGGCTAAATTGAAAACTTCTGCGTTGGGTACCTCAGCCTCAGATAACCCTGCGCCAGCACAAGCCGCATTCGAGCCTACAGCTCCGCTTTTTCCGTCCAGTCGCCCCCAGCAGAAAAATCGCGGCCCACTCGTGGCGTTGCTGATGTTCGGTCTCGTCGGTGCTGGCTTTTATGTTGCCTGGATGTATGAACCTGGATTTCGCGCCATTGTTCAACCGCAGATTGACCGTGTGATGGCAATTGCTGGAGTAGCCCCCCAATCGCAAACCGTGTCTCTGCCAACACCAAATCCAAATCCGACGCCTTCGACCACAACTCCGGCGCTGAACGCGGAATCGGCGACCGATCCGAACCAGGCACAATCCAACTCTTCGGATTCTGCGACCCCTGCGCCTGCACCTGGGCCGCCTGCAGCGACTCCGACCGCGGCGACGAACGCTCCAGCTTCCGCGCCATTAAGCCCGGCCGCGGCCGCACCCGTTGTTGGCAAGCCTGAATCTGTAAAACCGACGGACGCTAAGAAAGAATCTGCCGCCGTGGCATCATCAGCGCCGTTGCCTGGTGAAGATACCGCGATCATCCTCTCTTCGAAGGGTGCGGAAAAACGGCTGGATCACAGCGTGCCTCCGAAATTTCCTGTCGATGCAAAATCAGGGCAAGCACAAGGAACGGTTGTCCTCAAAGCAATCGTGGATGAGAATGGCAAAGTGGAAGGCCTTCGACTGGTAGAGGGGAGCCCGATTCTGGCCGCAGCCGCGATTGAAGCGGTGAAGCAGTGGCATTATCGACCCTACGTTCGCGACCAAAAGCCTCAACCCTTCCAAACCGTCGTGATCGTCGACTTCAACGGCAATAAATAAGTAAAACGTCGTTAGTCGGTGGTCGTTAGTCGTTCGGCCTTTAGTTGCGCGGATTTAGTTGAGTCGCCAACGACCAGCGACAACCGACCAACGACTGCTCTTATCCAATTACCCTCGTAACTTGCTGGTACCCACGGCATTACCTAGGATGGCCTTACCATGGGTTACCAAGCCATTCTCTTCTGTCCCGATGAAAAACTGGCTCGTGTTGTAAGTCAGGTGTTCAGCGAGCTCGACTTCTCTGTAGAGCCTGTTCATGAGCCGTTCGCCGCTGTCAAAAAGTTGATGTCGCAGCGCTATGACGCCATTGTCGTCGACTGCGAAAACGAACAGAACGCTTCCCTGCTCTTCAAGAGCGCAAGAAATTCCAGCTCCAATCAGACCTCGCTCGCGATCGCTTTAGTCGAAGGGCAAACGGGTGTGGCCAAGGCGTACCGTATCGGCGCCAACCTCGTGCTCACCAAGCCGATTAACGTGGAGCAAGCCAAGGGAACTCTTCGAGTTGCGCGCGGACTCTTGCGGAAGAATTCTGACGCGACAGCGTCCGGCGCTGCCGCTGCCCCTACTTCTGCGGCAAAAGCAGCTCAAGTTTCCAGCGGTACTGCAGTTCAAACCCAGGATCGGAGCGCTTCAGCGATCGCTCCGCAGTTAGCCCAGCCCGGCCTCACTGAATCAGCACCGGCATTTAGTGAGGAAAAAACGCAGGTCGCGGCTGCATCCATGCCGCAATCCAAAAGGGCGATCGCAGTAGAGCAGGAAGAAGGAACGCGCCCGGCGACTTCGATCTCCGCAACGACTTTCAAGAGCGATGCAGGTCATAGCAGCGACGGAAGGAATGTCGACACCGATATATCTGCCGCCAGCGCCGGCGCCAGTTTCGTCTCCGCCTCAGGATCCGCCGCAGCGACAGCTCCCGCCAAAGAAATAGCGACTTCGCCCGCGAAGAAAACCAAGGCCAAGGCGAAGACGATTTCATCGGAGGCGCACCCTGCCGACACAAATCCGGCACTGGAATCGCGAAACTCGATAGCCAGTACCGATTCACCATCTGTCGCCGCTTCAGCCGAAGAAGGCCCCGGCGGCAGCAAAAAAATCATGATCGCCGCGGTCGTTATTATGGCCGCCATCTCGGTTGCGTATCTCGGATACGGAAAGCTTGGCAACTCCAACTCGACCCCGGCGTCGCAGTCAGTGGCTGCGCGTCCGGCCGCGGCTCAACCCAGTTCCGCTCCCACACCCACGACCACGACCTCCGCAGAACCGGACGCTTTTACGAGCGAGGATGCTCAGCCGACTTCCGCAGTTCCTACCTCTACTTCTGCCTCGACCTCGAAAACAGTCATTGCGAGCTCCGAACCGGTAGCGAAGAGGTCCGAGTCAGGGCCGATATTGGTGAAGTCAAACTCCTCAGGCGCAAAAACGCACCTCCAAGCCGACGAGTCCGCCCCTGCGCTTCCCGGTGCCTCGTCCGTTGCATCGGCAAATGAAAGTAGTTTGAACAATCTGCTGTCTTCGGCGTCGTCGAACCCTGCCAAACCATCGCTGGCAACCATAAGAATTTCTCAAGGCGTGTCCCAAGGACTTTTGATCAAGCGGGTCCAGCCGAAGTACCCCCAAGCCGCCTTAGCCGCCCATACCCAGGGCGCAGTACAAATCGACGCCACCATCAACAAAGAGGGCTTTGTGACCAATCTGACAGCAGTCAGCGGAGATCCCGCTCTCTCGCGTGCTGCGCTGGATGCCGTGCGCCAATGGAGATATAAGCCCTATTACCTCGACGGCAACCCGGTCGAAATCCAGACCCGGATCACAGTAAATTTCAAAGCAAACTAGTCTTTGGCTATCAGCATCAGCCATCACCTATAACGCCTGAACCAATTGCCGTGGTCACTGAATGCTGACGGCTGAGTGCTGAATGCTAATTCAGCTGCTCGTCCAGTGAACGTTGCCGCGGCCTTCCCGGATGAGCGCTGATGCTGCGGAATTTGTGATAGAGCCCGTGTAATTCTTCGCTCAAGAGCCGCACTACCTGCATGCAGAAATCGCAATGTTCACGCAGGAACTCGACGAACTGTTCGCGCGGGATAAAGGCCGCCGTCGTTTCGTCGCCCGCTTCCGCCGTGATTCGATGCGCCTCTCCATTCAAACTCTCGCTCAATCCGAGCATGCCTCCGGGTCCTACTACTCCCAAAAGTTGTTTCTGGTTCGGCCCGGTGGGCAGCAAAACTCGAACCTCTCCACTTTCCACCAGGTAAACCCCCGTGGCCTCCGACCCCTGCTGAAACAGCGTAGCACCTCTCCGGAACAGCCGGACTGACTTGATTCCCTGGAGGGCCTGCAACAAATCAGGACTCAATTTACCCGGCAAAGCCTGCATCGACAAAGCGTTACCTCCTACTCCCACATCGATTCTGCACGCACAAGGAGTCGCCTGTCTGTGATCCAGATCAAGTCTCATCGTGACGGACGACCAGAGCCAGCGAGTTCAAGTCAGAACGCTGAATGAGGGCTCGTGGGGATTTGAAAGGATAGGGATGGCGTCAAAGTAATAGCTGGATCTAATCCTGTCGTCGGAAACGGAGACTGTCGCTATTGCCGCTCCAGCGTTTCGTCGACTGCGGCCTTGCCGCCTTTGTCCACGTTGACAACTTTGTGGACCGGCTTGAAACCAGTCAGCGTGATGTCCACGATGTAGTTACCAGGTCCCACCATAACGTCGACCGGCGACGTCCTATCGAGGATGCGTTGATTGATCGCTACTTGCGCGCCTTTTGGTTGAGTGTGAACGCTAATGGCTCCCATGCCAACTGCGCTGTCTCCACCATGTCCAAACAGCTTATTGAATTTGCCGACGGTTCGCATGTCCGCGGCATTTCCAAGCGCTTTCAGGGCAGGAGAGTACTGGAAGTTCTGACCCGGGCCCAGTTCAGCGGCGACTGTTTCGTCGAGGTATCCCTGCTTACGCACTAGAATCGTGTGGCTTCCCTTTTCGACCGCAAACTGCGCCGGAGTTACCCGACTGGTATTCCTGCCGTCGATAATGACGTCAGCGCCGGGCGGCGTGCTGTTCACCACCACGAGCGCGTTGACGACCGCCAGATGCAGCACCAGCGACGCCTGACTCCCCGCCACAACATCGACCGATCGTATCTCTGCGCTATAGCCGGTCTTGCTGACGGATATGATGTGTTTGCCTGGGCTCAGGGCGGCCACGCTAAACGGTGTGACCCATGAAGGATCGCTTTTTCCATCCACCTGAAATTGCGCGCCCTGGGGAGTGGAGTCGATGAAAGCTTGTCCCGTCACTGCTACCGGCGGCGATGCTGGAACTGGCACGCGTCGAACAGCAGGAGCGCTGTGTTTTTCTATCTGGCGTACCGTCAGCTTCGGCCGAGCCTCCAAAATGGGCGCAACTGGAGGGGATGGCTTCTCCATTCGCGGCGTCGTCGGCGCCGATTCAGCCGGCTGGGTTGAGTGTTCAGCTTTCGCCGGACGCGGAGCCGCAGTGGAATCGTCGTCTGCGGAACGTACTCGGAGGAATATCGCAATTGCGATTACGAGAATCAGCCCAACCGCGCCCATGATTGAAAACAGCATCAGCCGCGGCGGAATCGTGGTGATTTGCCGCATCGCCTTTTCTGCAACTTCGCGAGGCTGAATTCTTGGCCGCTCGTCCTTCCGTGGATAGATCTGCTTCACCTGCGGCGGTACAGCAGGCGACAGCTCCTCGATCTCCGGAATGGGCGGCTCGAAAACTGGCTCTTTCAGCGGGGGCATCTCAGCCAGATCGGAAAAACTCCTGCCAGCGGAGGACGCTGCCGGCTCCGCCATCATTGGATCGACAGATACTCGTGGCGAGCGCGTTTCGGGTTCGGGCTCCATCGCAACCGCCGCCGACATAACCGGACTGGGCACTGCTGGTGATTCGAATGCACTGACGTCAAAGTCGCTGATGAGTCGCGCCCCGGAGGTCGATTCGGATTTTGATGGTTGGTACGCATCAGGCTTCGAATGGATACCCGGATCAATGCGCTGATTGGATAGCGGCGCCGCAGTACCTCCACCCGCCGCACCAGCGGCGGCCGCAATTGTCCTGGCTCCTACCGCAGGCTGGGCAGCCTGCGAAAACGCCGGTGCGCTGCCCTTAGAAGCAACCGCAGCCACCGCCTTAGGTGGAAGCGGCTGCGCGGCAGGCTCGGCTTTGACGGCGCTCGCTACGCTCGAGGTAAACTTTCTAGCCGCTGCCGAGCGAACCGCGGGATCCACCGCAACCGCTGGCGCCGGAGCCGGCTTCCTGGTTTCTGGAGCAGCCTTCTTACCAGTGTCCTTGCAATTCTCAAGATCAACCAACAGTTCCCGTGCGCTCTGATAACGCTCCGCCGGATCCTTGGCCAGCGCCTTCATGATCAGCGCGCTCACCGCCGGTTGAATCTTGGCGTTCACCGAAGACGGACTCGGCGGCGTATGACTTTCAATGAGGTTGACCAGCATCACCGGATCCGTGGCACTAAAAGCCGGGCGCCCAACCATCATCTCGTAAAGAATCGCTCCTAAAGTAAACAGGTTCGAACGCAGGTCAATGGCTTCTCCGCGGATCTGTTCCGGAGAGCAATAGGGCATCAGCCGGCCCAAGCCGTTTCCCGCTTCCGCCTCAATCAACCCCATGTTCGAGATGCCATAGCCGAGAATCTTGACCATGCCATCCCACTGCACCATGATCTTCGCCGGCTCCAGTGAATGATGGGCCACGCCTTTCGCGGCCGCGTATTCCAGCCCCGCGCACACCTGGCGCGTTATGTCGAGCAGATCCCAAATGGAGAAGCCTTCATTCCGCGCCACCATGGTGGCCACGCTGTTGCCCTGTATGTACTCCATCGCCGCGCAAAACTGGTTGTCGATCTCGCCCGCCCCGTAGAGAACGACGATGTTCTGGCTGGCCAAATCGCGCGTGCTTTCGCCTTCCGCCAGCAGCGTATTCACAAACTTGTCCGCGCGATCGCCGAGCGGCTCCAGACTTTGCGTCTTGAGCGCCACAACCTGATTGGATTTCGTATCCAACGCCTTGTAGATCGAGGCGGTTTCCGACTGGGAAAGCTCGCTCTGGATCTCGAACCGGCGAAACATCATTGCCATTAAAATTCGTCCTCGCGGTGACAATCCGCACTACAGCCTGAATATGAAATCGGCTAAAACAGGGGGGAGAATCACAGCTAGAATACCGCCATCAACTGCACTGATGAGAGTTACGAAGGTCACCGGAAAAGCGGCGGAAAGTGGGCCTGCGCTCGTATCAAGTTCGGTGTCACTTCGAAAGCTTTTTTCAGAAGGGCCCTGCCGAACAGCCGACACCCATCCCACTCCGCTGTACGTGGTCGAGGTCGGATCTTCAATAGGCTGGGGGCACTCCAATACCTCTGATTATCGAACGGTAGCGTTCATCGGAGTGGAGGAAATCAAACGCTGGGTCATTCTGAATCCAGAGCACCCCTGGAGAATGCTGCCGGTAACCCTCCTCCAGAAGCGCGAGGGTTTCCTCCCGGTGGCCAAGTTGGGCGTACAGCGTAGCCAGGTCGACGGGAGAGACGTAGTGCGTGGCCGACCTATGTCTGAGATCGCTCACCTGCCAAAGGAGCACGCCTCTGTAGCCACCCTTCCCGAAGGCACGCCGGACACTCGTAGCAGACGTTTTGTCACCCAGTATTAGCAACATCTTCTCTAGCTCCTGTACGGCCTCCTTCCCCGCGCCTTTTCGGCGGTACGCCTCATAGAGACCCCAGTTCAAAGCGAAATCCTGAGGACTGTTTTCCAGTTTCATGCGCAAGTCATCAACTGCCGCGTCATATTGGCGCACCGAGAAGTAGGCCAATCCCATGGCGAACGGACGGGCGAATGGATCCAACTCCGTGGACTTCTTCTCCGCTTCGATGGCTTCCTCGTTGCGATGGAGTGCGGAAAAAATCTTCGAGCGAAGATGGTAGGCCTCAGCGAAGCTGGGGTTGAGTTCAATGGCGCGGGCGATTTCGCGGTCTGCCCGTACCCAGTCCCACTGGTTTAAGAAGATGGCCGCCCCCAAAGCCAGGTGCGCGTCAGGAAGCGAATCATCCAGTTCAACCGCTTTGACAGCTGCAGCCTCTTCCTGCGGAAGTGAGTCTCGGGGGTTTAGGACGGCTTCGATAGCCCCGGCGCCGTAGTAGACGGAAAGACCACTCCAGCCCAAAGCGTAATCGGGTTGTAGTTCCGTAGCTTTCTTGAAGTATTTGCCGGCCTCCTCATTGCTGCCCGCAAACCAGATATATCGTCCGCGCAAGTAGGCGTCGTGAGCTTCGGGGCGAACATAGCGAGGAGGCAACGATTGAAGAACAGTGCTATTGAGCTTCTTTGCGATGGTCTGTGCCGCTTCTCTGGGCAGAGAAATCGCGTCATTCGTGTTTCGATCATAGCTTTCCGCCCATACGTGAGTGTCGCTGGGCGCCTGGATTAGTTGGATGGTCATGTGCACTTTATCGCCGGACCGAGAGATGGATCCCTCAAGGATTCCGTCGACTCCCAATTCCCGGGCTATCTCGGGCAGCGGCCGGTGCACTCGTTTGTATTGCATGACGGACGTTCGAGAGACGATGCGCAAAGTGGAGTTCTTCGCTAGCATGGTGATGATCTCATCGGTCATTCCGTCCGCGAAGTATTCCTGGCCGGGATCGCCGGAAAGATTGTCGAGTGGGAGCACAGCCAGCGATTTGATGTTAGATGTTGCCGGCCGCTTCACGAGCCGGTCGTCCAGTCGGTTTTTCCAAACTCGCGCACTCGGATGGATGGCAACGAAGAAAGCGAGAGCCGCGATTGCAACGAGGCCGCCAAGCCACGCCGTGAAACGAGAGTTGCGAGAATACGGCGCCTTTTTCCCTTCGGGTGTCTCTACTTGAATTTCCACGCTAGCGTCTGAAGAGCCTTGAGCCGTGAAGGGGCCAGGCAGGAACGCAGTTGCAACGGGGCCGACATCCAGGTCGTTAGCTCTCCCAGGGGATGGACGACTCTTTTCCTCTGCCAATGGCTGGCGGACTTCTGCGATAGTTCCAATAAACCGATAGCCCTTGCCAGTGACGGTCAGCAGAAAACGGGGCTGCTCACTATCATCCCCTAGAACTTGCCGGATTTTTCGAATTGCAGTATTGATGCCGTGCTCGGTATCTACAAAGACTTCCCGGGACCAGAGGCGCTCGGCAATTTCGGCCCGAGTTACGAGATTGCTGTTTCTACCAGCCAATAGAATGAGTAACTCCATTGGCTTCCGCTCCAGCTTCAGACTGCGCCCATCCCGATAGAGTTCAAAGCGGTCGCAATCCAGCCTAAAGTCGCCGAACTCGAAGACCGTAACCACCACGGAACCACACCTCTGTCGGAAAAGTATACTAGCTCGTCCTTCGGCTCTCAGCAAAACTTAAATTATCCCCTGTATCTTCATCGAGTTACACCTTCACCTCTTCTTCACCTCAGCTTTATCGCCGCTCCATTGCGCCCATCCGCATTCGCGGTTATCTCTGTGTCGCTGGCCATGCTGGCTCACAAGGAGAATTGACCATGAAAAAAACTTACCGAATATTCGCTATCACGCTAGGTGCGCTGGCGCTCGCGCTCATATCTGTCCCCAACTCCACCGCTCAATGCCTTGGATGGCAGCCGTCGCAGGCGAACCCCAGCAAAGGCGGTTCGCAGCCCAGGCACGCCTCCCTTGTGCAGGCGGCGTTTGTCACCGTCGAGGACAGCGATCCCACCACCACTTCGATTGTTGGCTTCTGGCATGTAAAGTTCGTTTCCGAGGGCAGCAAAGGAATACCCGACGGCGCCGAAATCGACGCTGGCTACTCGCAATGGCACAGCGACGGCACCGAGATCATGAATTCCGGTGGACGTTCACCAATTACCAGCAACTTCTGTCTGGGCGTGTGGCAGCAACTGGGTGGGAGCAAATATAAGCTCAACCACTTCGCCACCGCTTGGGACCCCACCGGCAGCACCCTGATCGGCCCCGCCAATATCAAGGAATTGGTGACCTTGGACTCCACCGGAAACAACTTCTCCGGTACCTTCACGATCAATCAGTACAGCGAGGCCGGCAAGAAACTGGCTCACGTTCAAGGTACGATTACGGGAACCAGAATCACGGTGGATACGACAGAAGAGAGCATTTTCTGAAGCTTTTGTAATCTGCCCGGGCCTTCACTCCGAGCGAAGCTTCGTCGGAGTGGAGGCCATTTTTGTCGCTCTCGATCGTGCATAACAATAAACACCTCAGGACTGTTTGCCCGCCGATCTGGCCAACGCACTCGGAAAAGCGTTCGCCCCAGTTGTTCATTACCCACCACTGCTTTATCCTCTAGAGCTAACGCAAATTGGGGCTGGCTCTTCTTCCCCAGGGATATCTCGAACCAAACAGGCGAGCCACTCGGACCACATGACCTTAACTACCTTCGTTAGAAAGAGCGCGTTCCGCAACCGGCGTCGCAGCATCCTGACCGTGATCAGCATCACGTTCTCGTTCCTGCTGCTCACTCTAATGATGACCGTCTGGCACAGCTTCTACGTGGACAAAGGCACCACCCTTGCCGCCCAGCGCCTGATTACCCGCCATCGCGTTTCGCTCACCGAGGATATGCCCATCTATTACCGAGACAAGATGCGTACCGTCCCCGGAGTCATCGCGGTCGCCCCCACGCAGTGGTTTGGTGGTATTTACAAAGACAACAAGCCCGAGAATTTCTTCGCCCAATTTGCCACCGATCCCGACGAAATCTTCAAGGTGATGACCGACTTCAAAATTCCCGACGATCAACTCATCGCCTGGCAGCGCGATCAAGCCGGCTGCGTGGTGGATAGCGAACTGGCAAAAAAGTTTGGCTGGAAAATCGGAGACCGCGTAGTCCTCCAGGGGACGATCTTCCCGGTAAATCTCGAACTTACGATTCGCGGCATCTTCACCGCCCCCCAGCCCACCATATCCCTGTACTTCAATCGGAAGTACGCCGAGGAAGCCGTTCCTTACTTTAAAGGGCGGTCCGGAACTTTCGGCATTCTGGCCGACTCGCCCGACGATGTTCCCAAAGTAGCAACTGCCGTCGACGCCCTATTCCGCAACTCTCCCGAACCGACAAAAACGGAGAGTGAAAAAGCCTTTCAGCTCAGTTTCATCAACAGCCTCGGCAACGTGAAGGCATTCATCCTGAGTATCTGTTTCGCGGTGGTATTTGCGACTCTGTTAGTCTCCGCCAACACCATGGCCATGTCCATCCGCGAACGCACCCGCGAAGTGGCAGTTCTAAAGACCCTGGGATTTACCCGGCAATCGATTCTTCGTCTCTATGTGAGCGAATCTGTCACCGTCTCTTTGCTCGCGGGGATTCTAGGCTGCATACTGGCTGCCTTGCTGGTCGTAGTTCTAAAGAATGCTCCGGGTTTAGGATTCTTCTTCCTGGGAATGAAAATAAGCATCTCCACCATAGCGCTGGCAATTGTCACCGCCGCGCTCGTGGGATTTCTAAGCGCAATTCTGCCCGCCTATCACGCCGCCAAGTTAGGCATCGTGGATGGCCTGCGCCACACTGGCTAAGGCGGTGCGGCTTTGATTTTGGCTAGCATCGATGTGCTGACTAGATTTTGGGTGGCGCAGCGGTTTACCGCTGCGATAACAGTCACCTTTTTGAATCGGCTTTAGCCGCTGCGGGAATGGCGTCAGGAATGGGAAAGAAACATGGCAATTCCAATCAGCTATAACATACGCAACCTGAAACTCCGCAAGGGCCTCACCATCATGACCGCCCTCGGCATCGCCCTTACCGTCACCACTGCCGTTTTCCTGATGGCGCTCCTAGCCGGTCTGCAAAAGGCTTTCATGTCGAGCGGCGATCCCGTGAATGTCCTGGTCATGCGCAAAGGCTCCACCGCCGAACTCTCAGGAGGCTTCGACGCCAGCCTCTTCCCCACATTAAAAACGCTGCCCGGCATCGCCAAAGACGGCCAGGGAGAACCGATAGCCTCCGGTGAATGGGTGGTCGTGGTCGTGCTTCCTCGCAAAGATGGCACCGGCGAAGTGAATGTCTCGGTCCGCGGCATCATGCCAGCGGGCCTCACTCTGCGTCCCGGCGCCAAACTTATCGAAGGCCGCTGGTTTACACCAGGACAACGTGAAGTAGTAGTCGGCAACTCCATTCACAATCGCTTTTCCGGAACAAAAGTCGGCGACACTCTGGATTTCGCCAAAGGACAGTGGAAAGTAGTCGGCGTATTCGACTCCGGCGGCACCGCGTATGACTCCGAAATCTGGGGCGACGTCAATCAGATCGCCGCCGATTTCGACCGTCAGGGAGCTTTCGCGTCCGCCTATCTGCGAGCTACCGATCCAGTAGCCGCCGAAGCGTTGAAGAACCGCGTCAGCGACGATCAACGACTCAAGCTCGACGGCACCCTCGAAACCGATTATTACGAAAAACAAACCAGCGCCGGCGGAGCGATCAAGTACATAGGCTTCTTCGTAGCCATCATCATGGCCGTAGGCTCCAGTTTCGCAGCCATGAACACGATGTATGCGGCGGTAGCTTATCGCTCGCGCGAAATCGCAACCTTACGAATCATAGGATTTTCCAGACCCAGCATTCTCACGTCGTTTGTAATCGAAGCATTGTTGTTATCTTTGCTTGGAGCGCTTGTCGGCATCGTCCTGATGCTCCCGTTCAATGGCATGACCACCGGCATAGGAAACTCCGTAACCTTCAGCGAAACAGTTTTCAGCCTGCACATGACCTTGGGAGTCGCATTAGCAGCAATAGCATTCGGCCTAATCATGGGATTCGTAGGCGGCTTCTTCCCCGCCTGGCAGGCAGCGAGGCAAGACATCCTGACCTCGCTACGAGCCTAGAACGCTGGTTCGTATCAGGGCATCGCTTTAGCGATGCCGCCATCGAGGGATCAACCGCCCCTTTAGGGGCTGGACATAGCACGCCGTTTTGTACAATCAATACTGAACCGGTTAAGAACAGAAAACGTACCTCAACTCGATGCCAATAGAAACCGACAGCAAGCACGAAGACCTCCGCAGCCTGCGCATCGACCGCTCCCTGCGCGAAGGCGGCGGAGAACCGCCCGCATGGTCGCGCCGCATTATCCTGGGCGGAATCGCGGTAGTCGTCCTGCTCGGAATCGCCGCGCTCGCCTATCGCGCCCTGGCGGCAAGCGCGCCAGAAGTCGAAGTCGCGCGCGCCACAGCCGAAGGCAGCGACGTCGCCGGCAGTACCGTGCTTTCGGCCAGCGGATACATCGTCGCCCATCACAAAATCAGCGTGAATTCGAAGGTCACGGGCCGCGTCGCCTGGATCGGCGTCGAAAAAGGCGACAAGGTAAAAGAAGGACAAGTTCTGGTACGCCTCGAAGACCAGGAATACCGCGCCCAGTACGAACAGGCTCAAGGCCAGGTGGAAAGCGCCAAAGCCAGATTGCTCGAGCAGCAGAATGGATCGCGTCCCGAAGAAATTGAACAGGCGGATCACAATCTCTCTGAGGCTCGCGCCACTGCGATCAACGACAAGCTTAATCTCGACCGTACCCGCGAGTTGGTTGCGCAGGGCGTCATGTCGAAGCAGAACTTGGACGATGCTATTGCCAAAAACGACGCTTCGCAACAACGCATGAATTCGCTGGAACGCGCTTCCAAGCTGATGCAGCTCGGTCCGCGCTCGGAAGAAATCGCCCGCGCCAAAGGCGATCTGATGCAAGCCGAAGGTCAGATGGCATACGCCAAGTCTCAACTCGATGCCACCGTGATCAAGGCGCCCGTCAGCGGCACGATTCTCGATCGCACCGCCGAAAAAGGTGAACTGGTTACCGCTCAATTCGCCAGCGGCGCTGAAGGCGGTCCGCGTGGTTCAGTAGTCTCGCTCGCGGATCTGAACGACATTCAGGTGGAACTCGATATCGCGCAAGACGATTTCGCAAAGCTGTCTCCCAAACAGGAAGGCATTGTCACCGTGGACGCGTTCAAGGATCGTTCTTATAAAGGCGAGATCGCCGAAATGTCGCCCGAAGCGAATCGCCAGAAAGCGACCGTCCAGGTCAAGGTTCAGATTCTTCAACCCGATGCCTACCTGCGCCCTGAAATGAATGCCACGGTACAGTTCAAGGCGAAGCTGAGCGATGAAAAAGCGTCTGCCACGAAACAGACTTACGTTTTCGTGCCCACCGCCGCCGTCCGCGACAAAGATGGCGCGAAATTTGTATTCATCGAGTTCAAGGGAAAAGCGCTCCGCCGCGATGTCCACATCCAGGGCCAGCGTTCCGGAGGCTACCTGGTGGATTCGCTGGTCGGAGGCGAAAACGTAATCACCGCGGGACCCGCCGATTTGCAGGACGGACAAAAGATTCAGATCAAGGGGCAATCATGAGCACAATGGCGCAGACACCGACCCAACCAGCCGTAGGCAGCAAAGTAGTGCAGGCCCGTGGGGTCAGCAAGATTTTCAAGCGCGACGCCTTCCAGGTAACCGCGCTCGACAACGTCTCGATTGACATCGCCGGCGGAGAATTTCTGGCCCTCATGGGCCCCTCAGGATCGGGCAAGACAACTCTCCTCAACATGATCGCCGCCATCGATCGTCCAACGTCCGGCGAACTGCTTGTCATGGGAGAAAATATCTTTCGCCTGAACGACAGCCAATCCGCCCACTGGCGCAACACGCACGTAGGCTACGTTTTTCAGACCTTCAATCTAATCCCGGTGCTGACGGCATTTGAGAATGTCGAGCTGCCGTTGCTCCTAACCAAGATGACAACGCAACAGCGCCGCGATCACGTCATGACCGCGCTCAAATTAGTAGGACTGGAAGATCGTGTCCATCATCTCCCCAAGCAACTATCTGGAGGACAAGAGCAGCGCGTAGCCATCGCTCGCGCCATAGTCAGCGATCCCACGCTGATTCTGGCCGACGAACCCACCGGCGATCTCGACAGCAACTCCGCCACGGAAATTCTGGAGATCCTGAAACGCCTGAATGAAAGTTTTCACAAAACGATCGTGATGGTAACCCACGATCCACACGCCGCCGGATACGCGCACGTGACGCGGCATCTGGAAAAAGGAAGGCTGTCTGCCGGCGTAGAAGTCTCTAAGAGATTGTCATCCCGAGCGAAGCGAGGGATCTGCAGTTTGCGTGCGGAGGAACATTCTCTCGCGTCGCCATTACGCCGTTCTGCGGCATCCGACCTCGCCATCGCTAACCCACTCCCAAACCCGCCGCCCGCGATCGTTGCTCAAGCTGCGAGCCTCCCCATAATCCACCAGCCGATTCAAAACAGTAGTCACCGAAGCCAGCGGATCTTTGTGCCGCGCCAGAATCGCGGGAGCATACTGCTCCAATTCCGCGCAAACCTCGCGTGCTCCCAGCGGACGCCGCACCTCCATCAGCACTCGGCGGCATGCCTTCGTAAATCCAGGCTGACGCCCATTAGGCTTGCGGTCGATCAATTCCAGCAAGTCGTCGCCCAGCACCTGCTCGCCAAATAGATTCGCTAATCCAGCAATCGTCTGCTTGACCGTGCCGATGCGCTTCATAACCTCAGCCCGCTGCCGCATCAACTGGAGGAGTTCTTCATGCGCCGCCGCGACCACATGCGCCGCCGAAAGACTATTGGCCTGAGTATCGATCGCCTGCAAACCATCGTGACCGTTCTTCCCAACTTCCATATCAATCCCTCCAGCAAACAAGCTGGCCCAGCGAACCCGCCGACTAGTCTTCTAATACGAAGACAAAGCCCTCGAAGTTCCATCATGAGTTGGACTCGTCCAGAAAGGAAACGTTATCGGGAAAAGAGGTCAGGCTTGCGTGGCGCGGACACTCCTGTCCGCGTGCCTAAAGCGCTACCGCCCAATGTTCCAGAAGCTGCTCTGTCCGGGATTCGGACAAACGCGTCGCGACAGGAATGAGCGCGTGCAGTCGGCGCGCAGCCCTATCCCATCACGTAGTATGCTCCGGCCGAATCTTATAAATCACCCGCACCTCGCCCGGCTTCGCATACGGATACTTATCCACGCCCATATATTTCTTCGCCATCTTGTCGATGTGATGGTCCGGCGCCCTCTTCGGTAATCTCGACCACCGTCCCGCGAATCTCCAAATACCGATAAGGATTGTCGGGATCGATAATCGCCAGCGCGACCTGCGGATCGCGCCGCACATTGCGATCTTTCTGCCGTCCGCGCGCCGAATTGAAGATAACGTGTTTGCCATCGAAGTCGCACCACACCGGAGTCACCTGCGGACGTCCGTCAGGCATCAGTGTGCCCAGGCTGGCAAAAGCGCGCTTCTGGAAAAGGTCGACGTATTTTTCAGGAATCACGTTGGACATCGCTATTCTCCCTCAAATGACTATTTGATTACTGATCATTGCCGCATCGATTATATTAGTTTTCCTGGAGTTCGCGACTCTAGGAGGATGTCAGTCCCGCGCTTAGCTTCACTGGAACATTGCTGGAGAGACACGGCCTTGCCGCGTCTCCGCGTGCAGCGGATCAAACCTCACCGCTTCCCGCAGCTCCGCCGCAATCCGAGGCAGCACCGCCCGCAGCAGGGCAATGAACTGCCCCATCACCCGCCGTCCAACTTCAAGCACTTCCTCATGAACCAGCGCCTGATCCAGAATTCCCGCCGCCATATTCGTCACGCACGAAATAGCGAGAACGTTCATCCCCATATGCCGAGCAACAATCGCTTCCGGCACGGTGGACATCCCCACCAGATCGGCCCCGATCGTCCGGAAATACCGAATCTCCGCCGGAGTCTCATAACTTGGCCCCGCCAGCGCCGCATAAACGCCCTCGCGGGGAGCGATCGAAAGCTTTTCAGCTTCCTCCAAAGCAATCTCGCGATAGCGCTTGGCATAAGTAAAGCTCATGTCCGGAAATCGGGGACCGAAACGCTCATCATTCGCCCCCGTCAGCGGGTTCTGTCCCTGGAAATTAATATGATCGCGCAGCACCACCAGCGCGCCCTGTCCGTATTCGACATTGATCCGCCAGCCGCGTTGGTGAGAATCAATGCACGAACGCCCATCGCCCAAACACGCGCATAGGAAAAGCGACCTCGGCGGCAGAATAACCTTCATACAAATGCACACGTCCTTGCATCACGGCAACCGGAACGTCGCCAGATTTCCCGATCACCAGTTGCCCAGCATGACCCACCGCGGTAGAGCGAGGAAATCCCGGAATGTCTGCATAAGGAATTCGCACCGCATCGGCTAAGCCCGTCCGCAAAAGATCCCAGCCCAGAGCCCAGCACCAGCCCGATCTGCGGACGCAACGGAGTTTCGAACCAGCACAAATGCCGCAGCCGATTCAGCGCGAGTAAATAAATCCAAAGTCATAAGCGCACAAACAAATAGCTGTCATTCTCAACGGATTAACAGCCCGGTCTTCTTAAGCGTAGCAGTTCTTCGGTGAAGCCGATGGACCTGCGCAGTCGAAAGACCCCTACGCCGCAACTTCCACCCAAGCCGTCACAGGGAATCTCTCGCACCGCCGGCGCGTTCCGCCATATCGCTTCTATGTTGCGAAGAGACGTTCGCGAAGAAGATATACCTGGGGGACAAAAATTGCGGTAACTCCCGATGCATGCCCCAGCAGAATATCATTGCGGCATCCTCCGACGACGATTCGCACAGTGGCAGAACCGTCCGATTTGCACAACCATCTGCCATCTGCAAAATCAGATTCGCGAAAGCCACCCGCATAAAACCGCATGCATCGCTGGCGATTCCGGTCGGCGCACAACCGCCAATTGCACAATATCCGTGTCACCGCACTGTGCATGGCCTGCACTTGATTGAGAATAAGAACTTAAAAACGCATAAATTTCATTGACGTAAAAAACCAGGATGTTAAAACCATAATCGTTCTTTGACACGTTCTGAAGTTTTTCCGGTTGGTGCAGCGTCCGGGGCTCAAGCGAAGTCACTCAGACAACCGCGAGGTGAGTCTGGGAGGGCAAGCAAGGGTCTATAGCTAAGCGCTGGTCGAGGAGAACAGGAGCCACTGTCGAAGGCAAGATAGAGTCCCGAGGCGTTGGACTGATTTATCCGGTTGGCGGTGAGCCCGGAGCCCGAGCAAAGATCGGCTTACAATGAACCCGCAAGGGAGTTGTAGGAAAAGGTCAGCAAGGGTCTAAACGCGAGCTACTGGCCGAGACGAATGAGTCCAACATCACCTCGGGACTCTCTATTTGTTCCCGTAGCTCGATCCTCGTTCTCGAACAAACCCTTCCGGTAATAGCCCCAGCGCAGCCATCACGTTAATGCCATTAGTACGACTGAGCACACTTGGCCGCATTCGGTAATCGAATCTCATCTGGCCGTCCTCATAGTGTTCCTCGAAATGCACATTGATCGCCCGTCGGACGAGATCCTTCGCGATCTCGGTAAGCGCTAGATCATGCGTCGTCACCATGCCCACTGCACCGCTCGCGATCAATTGTTGAACCAACGCCCGTGCCCCGAACAATCGGTCGGCAGAATTTGTCCCACCCAGCACCTCGTCCAGCAAAAAGAGCAGCTTGTTCGTACGCGCGAGAGCGAGCATCAAAGTCAGCCGCTCGACTTCCGCTTGAAAGCGTGACTTTCCCTGTAAGAGGGAATCATGAACGGCGATCGAGCATCCGATCTGCAGCGGCGACATGTGAAGACGTGCAGCGCGCACCGGAGCCCCGGTCATCGCCAGCACGGAGTTCAGTCCGACTGAACGCAGAAGCGTGCTCTTGCCCGACATGTTCGAACCGCTCACCATGATCAGTTGCGTCCCTTGTGCGTCCAGTTGCAGGTCGCAACGAACGCATGTACGGCGATCCAGCAAAGGATGCCCCAAGCCCTCGGCCTCGAACGCTGCTGGTGAGTCCAGCTTGATCACCGCAAAAGTGTGATCGGGATTCTCATAGTGGTACCGGGCCAAACAGAGTAGAGCTTCGAACTGGCCGAGCGCCTCCAGCCACCGGTCGAGGGCCGCCCGGTTTCTCTCTCGCCACCGTTCAGTCAAAATTGCTAGATTCGTTCCCCATAGAAGTGGCGAGACCAGTACGGCAAAATACTCAAATCGTCGAAGGTGAAGCAACCAACCCCATGCCTGCAATCGGCCGATTTGCTTTGAGGGATGTCCGGAAGAGGCCACGAGTCGCAACTGCAGCGATTTGAGCGATGGACAGTCTAAAACTAGTCCTTCGATACGAAGCAACAATGGCACAAGGAGCTCAAGCTCGAATAACGGCACGACCAGGTTGGCTGCGATCAGCTTCGTTTTTTTCCGAAGGGAAATTGCCAGAAGTCCTTCCAGCGCGGCGGCAACGGCGACCGCCCATTTCGTGTTGTGGCCGACTGCTCCCGCTCCGGCAAATAATGAAAAGATGACCAGGCAAATTGGCAGGGTGATCGCAAGCGCCCTCGAATAGAACGGAAAAACAATTGCAGGAGCGTTCGTCCACTCTCGGACCGATGTCGCGGGATGCTCCATACCCCCGCCTTTTACCGACGCCCACTCTTCTTGAAGATCAAGCGCCTCGCGCAGTTCGCCGATCGCTGCCTGTCGCTTCGCGACTTCCTCACTTTGCGCCGGGTAAAGCAACCAGTTCGCCAGCGTAGCTCGGCCGATTCCCGTGCGAGCCGTACACAGGAGTTCAAACAGTGACCCAGTGCCAAACAGATCCAAATCGGAGGCGTAGGCATGGTCTGCGGGCCGCAATTCGTCACCGGTGACTCCACGTCCCTGCCATTGGTGGCTTAAGCGCGCCAAGCCGACTTCGTAGAAGCGTATGATGCGCTCCACGCGCCCATGCAGTTGCGCATTTCTCCCAAGCGCCCGGAGCATCGACAGCGCCACTACCGAAGGCAGCAGGATCCAGAGCTTCGAAATCAAATGAGATGAAAATGCTACCCAACTGACAATCATGCAGCCCAGTGCAGCCGCACTTATATAAACCCATAATCGCCGGTGAAGATTTCTTACGCTCTCGATTTGCCGTTGTCGAGCCCGCAAACGTCGAGCATATTCACTTTCCGGGCTTCCGTGGGGGACAGAAGCCGCGGTTTCTTCGAATTCAGATGTATTCATGACACCTCTCTCCTCGGGCCAGCCAGCCCTCGTGTAACAGGGAAGACCACAAAGGGCGGCTCTGCCAACAGCAGCTTGCGCGTCCGATCAACGATTCCGTCGGATCAAACTCATCAAAGATAAAGGGGAATTACACGAGAATAAGGTGGCGGACGCTGAAAAAGCGGGGAGAGATTAGGTTCGCCCGGGGCTATGATTGTTGTCCGCAGCCCGTCTGACCATCGCCGTGCGACCGCTGACGGAAACAAAGACCGTGGGAGCGAATGCAGGCGCGCAATTACGAGCTTGCTGACATTCGCCGAATGAACTACAACAAAAGCGAGCAGGCAGCCCAGCGCCACGCAAGCAACTAGCTTAAAGAAGCCCACCACAAGGAGCGGACGAGGGTCCGACACCAAACAAATAATGAGACAGTAGGCGATATTCAGGAAGACGTGGCTGCCGCGGTAGAGCCCCATGTACAACCTCAAGAACAATTAAGTATGTACAACTGCCAACGGCATCAAGCCTCCGCAGTCCCGGTAGGCATTTTTTTTCTAGCCGGCGGAACAACGTCTCTACAGAAATATTCTCCCGTGCCTTTGTTAGACGGGCTTCCATCTTGCTCCTTCTCCATCATCCCATGCCCGATTTGGGATACTCGGCGTGAAGCACCATACGAGATGCGAATCCAATGCTATAATCGCATCATGATCGATGTCACCCAAGACATTCATTCCCTGACCACCTTCAAGCGCAACTCCTCGGGCCTCATGAAGCACATGAAGAAAACCGGGAGGCCGCTGGTGCTCACCGTGAACGGCAAAGCCGAAGCCGTCGTTCTCGATGCCAAGGCCTATCAGCAGGTAGCCAGCCAGCTGGACGCCGTGGCGAGCATTCGCCGCGGTCTCGCACAAGCTCGCAAAGGCATGGGTCGTCCTGCAGAAGATGTGTTCGACGAACTGGAACGCGAAGACGCAGGTAGATGATTTACCGCGTCGTCGTCACGCCTGCGGCCGAGAGCGATCTCAGGGCAGCCTATCGCTATATCCGAAACGAGGCGCCCATCGCGGCGCGCGATTGGATAAGACGCGCGCGCCAGACCACGAAGACTCTCACGCACCACCCCGAGCGTTGCCCGATGGCTCCAGAGAGTGCCTCATTTGATCAACCCATCCGCGAACTGTTTTTCGGCTGCGGTAATCGCGGAACCTATCGTTTTCTGTTTGTTGTTTCGGACGAAGACAATTCGGTATACATACTCCACGTTCGGCATGGATCCATGCTCCCGCTCTGATTTCCTGCGGTTATGTGCGAGAATCACTTGACAACAAGGCCTACAATAGAACTTAGACAATAATTCAGCGTGGCCCAGGCCGCACATTAGTTCTTTGATATCCAAACTTCACCGAACCCAACATTTCTAACTCATTGACTCTATGAGTTAGATGCCAGGAAACCATCCCTAACTCCTTTCTTTAGAATACTTTGGGGGTAACTCTCTTGCAATCAATGCTTTACGCAAAAATTGGGGGGGGGGGGGGGGGGGGGGGGGGTACAACCCCACGATGGCAATAAGTCGATCAAGGCGGCTTTGCCTGACGGCTGAGAGCTGACGGCTGACAGCTACCTACAACGGAATATTCCCATGCTTCTTACTCGGATTCTTATCCCGCTTATTCTCCAGCATTGCCAGCGCCTGAATTAATTTCTTGCGAGTCTCCCGCGGCTGAATCACGGCATCGACAAATCCGCGATCGGCCGCCACATACGGATTCGCAAACCGCTCCCGGAACTCTTCAATCTTTTCCTGCCGAACCGCGTCGCGATTTTCCGCCCCGTCCAGTTCGCGCTTGTAGACGATATCCACCGCGCCCTCCGGACCCATCACCGCAATCTCCGCGCTAGGCCAGGCATAATTCACGTCGGTGCGGATATGCTTTGACGACATCACGCAATAAGCTCCGCCATAAGCTTTGCGAGTAATGACAGTCACTTTCGGCACGGTAGCTTCCGCAAACGCATACAGCAACTTGGCGCCATGCCGGATGATTCCGCCATACTCCTGCTGCGTGCCCGGCAAAAATCCGGGGACATCTTCAAACGTCACCAGCGGAATATTGAAGCAATCGCAAAAACGCACAAAGCGCGCGCCCTTGACCGACGCATTGATATCGAGCGTGCCCGCCAGCATCGCCGGCTGATTGGCGACGATGCCGACCGGCTTTCCGTTGAGCCGAGCGAATCCGACGACAATGTTCTTGGCATAGTGCTCGTGGATTTCAAAAAAGTAGCCGTCATCCACCACCGTATGAATCACGTCTTTCATGTCATACGGCATATTCGATTGATCGGGAATCAGCGTGTCCAGCTTTTCATCCATCCGATCGATCGGATCGGTACAAGCCTTGCGCGGAGGATCGTCCAGATTGTTGGACGGAATAAAACTCAACAACTCGCGGACCATCGACAAACACTCCGCATCATCGCGGCACATAAAGTGCGCGACACCAGAAGTTTCGTTGTGCGTATGCGCTCCGCCGAGCTGGTCTTTGGTGACTTCTTCATGAGTAACGGTCTTGATCACGTCAGGACCGGTAATAAACATGTACGAAGTCTGATCAACCATCAAGAATGAAATCCGTAATCGCCGGAGAATAAACCGCGCCGCCTGCGCACGGACCCATAATGGCCGAGATCTGCGGCACGACTCCGCTATAAAGCGTATTACGCAAAAAAATGTCGGCGTATCCAGCCAGCGACATCACGCCTTCCTGAATGCGAGCGCCACCCGAATCATTCAGTCCAATCATAGGAGCGCCCATCTTGGCCGCCATATCCATGATCTTGACGATCTTCGCCGCGTTGGTTTCAGAAAGCGAGCCGCCGAACACAGTGAAATCCTGCGCAAAAACAAAGACCAGACGGCCTTCGACGCGGCCATATCCGGTAATAAAGCCGTCGCCGTAATACTTCTGCTCAGCCATGCCGAAGTCGTTGCAGCGATGCGTGACCAGCTTGTCGGTTTCTTCAAACGTCGCGTCGTCGAGCAGAAACTCGATCCGCTCGCGCGCCGACATCTTGCCTTCTTTATGCTGCCGCTCGCGCCGCTTCGCTCCACCACCATCTTCGGCAAGCTGCTCGCGCTTCTTCAGTTCGGCAATCTTCGCTTCGAGATTCATAGGGACTGGATTATAGACGAGCGCGCCAGAGGTTCGTTCGAAAGGCGCTTAGGATCGATGGATAGCAATTCCGAGAGCTTTGGCTGCCTTCTTCATGGCGCCATCCAGAGTCCACAATTGGGTTCCAGGCGTCATCAGGCACGATGCCAGCAGATGCGCGTCCGTAAGGCCGATGCCCTGCGCGTAAAGTGTGCGACTTTCAATCATGTGCCGCACCTCGCCGAGTTTCGCCACTTTCACTTCCAGAAGCGCTTCCAATTCGTCGAGCCTCTTACGCCGGTTTCGCAGCGAACCCAGAGCAATCTCGGCCACGATGAACGGATGCATCACAATTTGGCCCTGGCTGAGATTTTTCTCCATATCCGGATTGCCCCTCCGGAGGTAATCAACCCAGACAGAAGTGTCCGCCAGGATCACAAATCTTCGACCCTCAGGCGCTTAATGTCCTCCAAGTCTGGCTCCGAGCCTCCCACCGCTGCGAGCCTCCGCGAAGCACCCAAGTGGATCAAGGCTTTCAAGGATTCCCGAAGCAAGGCCGTTCGTTCGGTCACGCCCGAAAATTCCTGGGCCTTACGAACCAGATCGTCATCCAGTGCCACCGTCGCTCTCATGGGAAACCTCTAACACCTATTATAGCACCAAATGGTTACATTTTTGGTGCCAATATCAGGCTACGCCTTAGACTCTGCTGGCTGCGGCATCGAACAGGTTAAGGAATTCAATTTTCTTCTCTGCTGGTAAAAACGACGCTTCAAACGAATTGCGCGCCAGTTCTCGCAGATGTTCGTCAGTGAAACCGAACGCTTCCTGCACCAACGCATACTCCTCGACTAGCGAAGTACGAAACATAGCAGGATCATCACTATTGATCGTCAGCATGAGTCCCTGGTCGAAATAGCGACGCACAGGATGCTTCGCAAGCTCAGGACAACATCCCGTCCGCAGATTGCTGGTCACGCAGATCTCAATCGGAATCTGGCGCTCAGCCAACTCTTCGATCAATTCCGGATCCTGCTCCGCAGTCAGACCGTGTCCGATGCGTTCCGCCTTGAGATTCAACGCGCCCCAGATCGAATCCGGTCCAGCGCTCTCACCCGCGTGCGCCGTCAGACGCAGACCATGCTCAGCCGCGCGCGCATAAACTGCCGCAAACCATTCTGGCGGACCGGCACGCTCGTCGCCGCCAATTCCAAAAGCAACGACGTTCCTATCTCGAAACTGGATGGCAAGATCAACCACACTCTGAGCCTTTTCAGCGCCGAACTGACGGACAGCATCGAAGATCCACAACAACGAAATGCCGAAATCCTTCTCTCCCCGCTGGCGGCCGCGTTCCAATCCCTCGAAAATTGCGGAGAAATCCTGCGCCCGCCAAAGGCAGACCCCTACCGAAACAATCACCTCCGCATGCAGAACGTTCTGCGATTTGAGCCGCTCCATCAGCCGGTAAGTAATCAACTCGTAGTCTTCGGGAGTGCGCAAGTGTCCAGTGACATCCTTGAAAGCGGCCAGAAAGCCGGCGAAGTCCTTGTAGTTGTAGAGCTGCTCAACTTCAGCGAGTGAAGCGCCTTCCATCCCATGGCGCTGACGCAGTTCGAGCAGCGTGGGCGGCTCGATTGACCCCTCGAGATGCAGATGCAGTTCTGCCTTCGGGAGCGAGAGGATGAGTGACTTCGAATGGGAACCGGAACCCATGCTACGGATTGTAGGCTTCTAGCGCGCCTTCTTGGAGAACTCGCTGTGGTGCCGACTATAAAAGACGTAAATCAGCATCCCCAGCGCCAGCCAGATCACAAAGCGCAACCAGGTAATCAGCGTTAGCCCAAACATCAGTCCACCGCACAGAATCACCGAGATGATCGGGAACCACGGCACGAATGGGACGCGGAAAGCACGCTTGCGATCGGGCTGTCGGCGACGAAGGAAGATGACGCCCAGCGAAACCAGCACGAAGGCGAATAGCGTCCCAATGTTGGCGAGATCGGCGGCATCGCCAATGTCTACCAGCCCGGCGGGGATTCCCACGGCAAAACACGCGATCCAGGTGGACCAGTGCGGCGTCTTATATTTCGGGTGAACGGCGGAGAACAATTTCGGCAACAGGCCATCGCGAGACATCGCGTACCAGATGCGCGCCTGTCCGTACTGAAACACTAGCAACGAAGAAATCATCCCCATCAGCGCGCCGATCACGATCACCGAGCGGAAGAATGGATGCACTCCCAGATACTTCATCGCATAAGCGACGGGAGCGTCGGCCGCTTCTCCTGAAACGAACGTCGTGTACTTCATCATGCCGAGCAACACCACAGCCACTCCTATATAGAGCAGCGTGCACACCACCAACGACATAATGATGCCGAAGGGCAAATCTCTTTGAGGATTGCGCGATTCTTCGGCCGCAGTTGAAACGGAATCGAATCCGATGTAGGTAAAAAAAACTATCGCGCCGCCGGTGACGATTCCGGCGAATCCGGAGGGTGCGAATGGCGACCAGTTGGCGGGCTTTACCAGCATTCCACCAACCACTAGGAAGGTTAGGATCGCGCCAATCTTGATCGCGACCATAATGTTGTTGGTCTTGGCTGATTCCTTGACGCCGCGCACAAGCAGCAGCGTGAGAATAAAAACAATCAGGAAGCCCGGAAGATTGAAATAAGCACCCGTCCACTGGCCCGAAGCCCAGACGGGACTCGCCCATTTGTCCGGCAAGTTCAGACCGAAGGCAGCCAATTGCGCCTTGGTATAACCGGCGAAACCAACGGCAACCGCAACGTTGCTCACCACATATTCGAGAATTAGGTCCCAGCCAATAATCCAGGCAAAGATTTCGCCGAGCGTGGCATACGAATACGTGTAAGCGCTACCGGCAATCGGGATCATCGACGCCAGTTCCGCATAACACAATCCCGCAAAGCTACAGGCTACCGCCACCAGCAAAAACGAAATTGCAATCGAAGGCCCGGCCGGGGGACGACCATGCATGAGCGCTCCGGCGGTGCTGCCGGTACGAAAAAAGTTGACGATCAGGTCGAGCGCTTGCGCATGCAGAATGGAAGGGGCTTGAAAATATTCCCCTGCCGCAGCCGTACCCGTGAGAACAAAAATTCCCGATCCAATAATGGCGCCAATGCCCAGCGCCGTCAGCGACCATGGGCCCAACGATTTACTGAGCCGGGTTTCCGGGTTCTCCGAATCCGAGATCAGTTTGTCGATGGACTTGCAACAAAAGGCCTGAGTATTCGACGTGCGAACGACGCCGTCTGGGGAATCGGTGGATGATTGCGACAAGAGTTCGTTGTCTCCTCACAGCGGGAGTCCGGGCATGGAGTTTGTCCCATACCCGGCACTGCTCACAACTCAGGCTAGTGGATTATCGCTTTGCCTGACCGCGCGCCAGCTTCTTCACCTTCGGCTTCTTCGATCCGCGCGCGTAATCACGCGGCTTCTTCGGCTTTTCAGCTTTGCTCTTTTTGCGCGAGGCGCGTTTGCTCTTCTTGCGTTCTTCTTTGGTTAACTTCTCTGTGTTTGCCATAATTGCGATTGGTTTCCTCTACTGTTTAAGTTTCGTATCAGGACATCGCCTCGGCGATGCCGCCAGTTCCTGAAATCCAGTGCTGCTTAGGGATGTTTCAAGCTCGCAGCCCGCGGCTCGAAGCTAATGCGTTCTAAGCCTTCTCCAGTTGCGCGTACCGCTCCACCAGTTTCTTCAAACCGAAGCGAGGGAATTGTACCGTAATCTTGGCGTCTTCCCCATCTCCTTCGCGCTGATAGACCGTTCCTTCCCCATATTTCGGATGCTTCACCTTCTGCCCGGGGCGAAATCCACGCTTGCCCGTCGGCTCATCCGGAACCATTTTGGGGACATTGAATTTCTTGCCGCGTGAGACAAAGAATTCCGCAATGTTGTCGATAGAGTTGTAATTCTTGAGTGGCGTCGCTGCCTTTGGCTTAACTTTGGCCGGAGTCCAGGCCGCGCTCTGGTCCTCATCTTCATAAGAATAATGAGGTCGTTGCCCGTGTGGCGCGGACACTCTTGTCCGCGAAACGCCTGCATCATAAGTTGAAGTGGCGGAGTTACCACGCCGCCGAGACCCACCTAACTCTTCCACCAACTGCGGTGGGACTTCTTCCAAAAATCGCGAAGGGACACTGGCCTCAGGCATGTCAGTGCCATACCGCCGACGATAAACGGCACGCGACAAAACCAGAGTGTCCATCGCCCGCGTCATTCCCACGTAGCAAAGACGACGTTCTTCTTCCATCGAATCAGGCTCAAGCAAGGTTCGGGAATGCGGAAAAAGTCCCTCTTCCATTCCTGCGAGCACAACCAGCGGGAACTCCAGACCCTTGGCCGCATGCAGAGTCATCAACGTGATCTGGGCGCTCTCGTCGTACTGATCGGCGTCGCTGACCAGTGCGGCGTGATCGAGAAACTGATCCAGCGTCTCGCCGCGATCGCGCGAATCCATCGCCGCGTTTACCAATTCGCGCAGGTTTTCGATGCGCGAGAAGGATTCCGGCGTGTCTTCCTCTTCCAGTTGCTTGATGTACCCCGTGCGATCAATCAGAAACTTGAGAAGCTCGCCTGTATTCGCCGCCTCGCCCGGAGTTCGAAAACCTTCGACTGGCTCGTTCTCATTGACCACATCGGTGGAGGGGCTGGCATCCTCGCCCGTCGCTTCGTCGCTTGCGGAATCATCCTCTGTAGAATCACCCGCGCCAAAATCAAAACTGAAGTTGCCGGGATCGAAATCAGTGTCATCCTGTCGGGACGCGACAGCTCGCGTGGTGACGGGGCTCTGCCCCGTCAAAACCGAGCGCAGATCGGCAGTAACCTCACCTAATGCCATCCCAGCCGCCGCCTCCGCCCGCTCCGCAAAAGTTCCCGCGAGCATGGCACGTCCATCCTCAATCAATTCCCGAAAGCTCTTCAACGCCGCCAGGGCCCGAGCCGGCAACAACTGCCGCTGGATCGTCTCGCCGAGTGCGCCCCACATCGACAATCCAGTTTCGAGCGCAAGCCGCTCGATCATCTCAATCGTCGTCCGGCCAATCCCGCGCACCGGAGTATTAATCACGCGCAATAGCGAAACCGAATCATCGGGATTCAGTACGACCTTCAAATACGAAATCAGATCTTTAATCTCAGACCGGTCATAGAAAGAAAATCCGCCGACCACGTGATATTTCAGCTGGTAGCGGCGCATCGCCTCTTCGAACAATCTGGATTGCGAATTCGTCCGGTAGAGTACCGCTGCCCGCGGAGTTTCACCGCTTTCGCCCGCCTGCCTCAGGTATTTGCTGATCGTGTCCGCAGCAAACAGTGCCTCGTTCTCACCATCCGGAGCCTCGTAATATCCGATCTTTGCCCCACCCTGCCGCGCCGTCCAAAGATTCTTGCCCTTGCGGCGGACATTGTTCGCTACCACAACCGACGCCGCCTCCAGAATGTTCTGCGTCGAGCGGTAATTCTGCTCCAGCCGAACGATTTTCGCTTCCGGAAAGTCGCGCTCAAACTCCAAAATGTTGCGGATATCAGCCCCGCGCCACGAATAGATCGATTGATCCTCGTCGCCAACGGCGCAGACATTGTGGCCAGCGCCCGCCAACAGCCGCATCAACTCGTATTGTGGACGGTTCGTGTCCTGATATTCATCTACCAGCAGATATTGAAACCGCCGATTGTAATATTCGCGCACCGCCGCCACCGACTTAAGCAGCCGCATGGCTTCGAGCAACAGATCGTCGAAATCCATCGCATTCGCTTTGAGCAACTCTTTTCGATACTCCTCGAAAATGTGGGCAATCTTTTCTGTCTTCGGATCGGCCGACTGCAGATATATCTCTTGCGGATCAAGCATGTGATTCTTGGCCCAGGAAATCCGCGAAAGCACGTTGCGAGGGGTCAGTTGCTTATCATCCAGCCCCAACCGCCGCATGATTCCCTTCACCACCTGCTGCTGATCGCTCTCGTCGTAGATAACGAAATTCTTGGTGAGCCCAATTGGCGGCTGTCCGGGAACGGATGAAGGAATCCGCAACGCCTCAATATCCCGCCGCAAAACGCGGACACAAAACGAATGAAACGTCGAAATCACCGGCTTGGCAATGCTGAGCCCGCCCACAAGCTTTTCAACCCGCTCGACCATCTCTGCCGCCGCCTTGTTGGTGAAAGTTACGGCGAGAATCGATTCCGGCATCACCCCCATCTTCTCAATCAGATAGGCGATCCGAAACGTGATGACGCGAGTCTTCCCACTGCCCGCCCCGGCCAAGATCAGGACAGGTCCGTCGGTGGTTTCGACAGCTTCACGTTGTTGCGGATTTAGATCGTCGAGGAACGACAAAAGAGAAGGGCTCCCAAGATCCGGTAGTTAAATTCTACACGGTTGTATAATCAAGAATTGCGCTCATGAAAAAGAACACACTAGCAGCAACGACGCTGGAAAGCGCCGCCGAAGCCCGCCCGCGCCGCCTAATCCGCTCCACCACCGTCCTCTGTGTCCGGCGCGACGACAAGGTGGTCATGGCCGGCGACGGACAGGTCACGCTCGGCGAATCGGTTATCAAGCACGGGGCCAAGAAGATCCGACGTCTTTATCAGGACAAGATTCTCGCCGGATTCGCCGGTTCAACCGCCGACGCGTTCACTCTGTTCAGCCGCTTCGAGGCCAAACTGGAGCAGTACCACGGCAACCTGGGCCGCTCCGCGGTCGAACTGGCGAAGGACTGGCGCACCGACAAATTCCTACGCCATCTGGAGGCCCTGCTGCTAGTTTCGGATAAGGAAGCGACGTTTCTGCTGAGTGGCCAGGGAGATGTCATCGAGCCCGACACGGGCATCGCGGCCATCGGATCCGGCGGACCGTTTGCACAATCGGCCGCACAGGCCCTCGCCGATCACACCAAGCTTTCGCCACGCGACATTGCCGAGGAAGCAATGAAGATTGCCAGCCGCATGTGCATCTATACCAATGACAGGATTACGATTGAGGAGTTGTAGCGTAGTTCTCAGTTCCCGGTTCTCAGTTCTCAGAGAGAACCGGCTTGTTCTCAGGCTTTACTGAGACCGAGAACTGAAATCTGAAGACTTTTTATGGCAATTTATCTACCCGGAACCGCCGAAGAAGAACAAGTCACGCTCGACGAGCTGACGCCGCGCGAAATCGTCACCGAACTCGACAAGTATGTTGTCGGACAAAAAGACGCGAAGCGCGCTGTCTCCATCGCGTTGCGCAACCGCATGCGCCGGCAGAAACTTGGGCCTGAAATGGCCGAAGAGGTCATGCCGAAAAATATATCTGATGATCGGGCCGACGGGTGTTGGCAAAACCGAGATTGCCCGCCGCCTCGCCAAGCTTGCCAATTCGCCGTTCTTAAAGGTTGAAGCTTCCAAGTTCACCGAAGTCGGATACGTTGGCCGCGACGTGGAGTCCATGATTCGCGACCTGGTTGAGATCGCCATTGAAATGGTCCGCGAAGAGAAATTGGAAGACGTTTCTGATAAAGCGGAACTCAATGCCGAAGAGCGGCTGCTCGATATCCTTTTGCCGCCGATCACGCCACGCCCCGATTCCGGCTCGACCAGCGGTTCGACGGGTGGCGTCATTATCGACGGCAATACCACTCTGACCGACTCCTCCAGCCGCACTCGCGAAAAACTGCGCCAGCAGCTGCGCGAAGGAAAACTCGACGATCGCACCGTGGAGATCGAAACTCGCGAGCGCAATTTTCCGTCTTTCGAAATCATCTCCAACCAGGGCGTCGAGGAGATGGATGTCAATCTCAAGGACATGTTGCCCAACATCTTCGGCCAGCGCACGAAGAAGCGGAAGATGAAGGTCAATGAGGCCTTCGAGTACCTGATCCAGGAAGAAGAGCAGCGCCTGATTGACATGGAGCAGGTCACGCGCACAGCGATCGACCGTGTGGAGAATTCCGGCATCATTTTTCTCGATGAAATCGACAAGATTGCCGGACGCGAAAGCGGCCATGGCGGACCAGACGTCTCGCGCGAAGGAGTGCAGCGTGACATACTGCCCATCGTCGAAGGCACCACCGTCAACACACGCTACGGCATGGTCCGCACCGACCATATTCTTTTCGTGGCTGCAGGCGCATTTCACGTCTCGAAACCCAGCGACTTAATTCCCGAATTGCAGGGCCGCTTTCCCATCCGCGTGGAGTTGCAATCGCTCACCATGGAAGACTTCGTTCGCATTCTGACGGAGCCGAAATCATCACTGACCCGGCAATACATCGCGCTACTCGAGACTGAAGGCGTCAAACTTGAATTCACACCGGACGCGCTCGAAGAAGTCGCGCGCTTCGCCTTCCGCGTCAATGAAGGCACAGAAAATATCGGCGCGCGCCGTCTCCATACCATCATGGAAAGAGTGCTCGACGAAATCAGCTTCGAGGCGCCCGAGAAAAAGGGACAGACCTTCGCCGTGGACGCTGCGTACGTGCAGAAAATGCTGAGCGAGATTGTGAAAGACCAAGACTTGTCGCGCTACATATTGTAGTTGTCTCCGGCTTCACACATGACCCTCGACCACACTCACCTGAAGTCCCTCATGGAGCGCGAACAAGAGCGCTTCGTTCATGAACGCCCAAAATCGAAATCCATCTTCGAACGCGGCAAGAAATCGATGCTTTCCGGCGTTCCCATGAACTGGATGGCGAAGTGGCCTGGAGCTTTCCCACCTGTTGTGCGTGAGGCTCAGGGCGCGCACTTCTACGATGTCGATGGCCATCGCTACGTTGACTTCTGCCTCGGCGACACCGGCGCCATGACCGGTCATTCCCCTTTCGCCACTGCGAAAGCCATTGAGGCGCAGGTGAAGCGCGGCATCACTCTCATGCTGCCCTCCGAAGACGCCGTCTTTGTCGCTGAAGAGCTACAACAGCGCTTCGGATTAATGTACTGGCAGTTCACGCTGACAGCTACCGACGCCAACCGCTTTGCAATTCGGTTAGCGCGCCAGATTACCGGCCGTCCGAAGATACTGGTCTTTAACTGGTGTTACCACGGCACCGTGGATGAAACTTTCATCACACTTCATCCCGATGGAACTTCCGGAGCTCGTCGTGGCAACATCGGTCCGCCGGTCGATCCTTCATTGACCACGCGTGTCGTGGAATTCAATGACACTGCCGCTCTCGAACAAGCCCTTGCCCATGGGGACGTGGCCTGCGTACTCGCGGAACCGGCCCTCACCAACGTCGGCATCGTGCATCCCGCGCCCGGCTTCCACCAGGCCCTGCGCGACTTGACGCGTAAGCACGGCACTCTGCTCATTATGGATGAGACCCACACCATCTGCGCCGGACCCGGCGGCTACACTCGCGCTGAGAATTTAGATCCCGACTTCCTCATCTTCGGCAAGGCTATCGGCGGCGGAGTTCCCGGCGCAGCTTACGGCTTCAGCGAAGGAGTCGCAACGCAGATTCTCAAGCACCATACCCTCGAAGACTGTGATACTGGCGGCATCGGTGGAACCCTCGCCGGCAACGCGCTCTCCCTGGCGGCGATGCGCGCCACACTCACAAAAGTTCTTACCAAAGAAGCCTTCGATCGTATGATCCCCATGGCTGAGCGCTGGGCCGCGGGCGTGCAAAAGGTCATCGACGATTTCTCTCTCCCTTGGCACGTCACGCGCCTGGGATGCCGCGCCGAATATCTATTCAGCCCCAACGAGCCTAAGAACGGGACCGAGGCCCACGATGCCATGGACTTCGAACTCGAACGCTTCCTGCACCTCTACGCCATGAATCGCGGCATCCTACTCACGCCCTTCCACAACATGGCTCTGATGTCGCCTGCGACCGCAGGTGAGGACGTCGACTACCACAGCAAAGTCTTTCGCGAAGCCGTCCGAGAATTGGTGGGGTGATTCGCTCGTGTGGCACACTCCGCGTCTCTGATACTCTTTCTTTTCCGCATGAAAGTGCGTCTTGGAATATTTCTCGCGACGACCACACTCTGCCTGTTACTGGCAGGTTGCGCCCAAACCGGAGCGCCGCTGCCCCCATCGCTGGAGCTTCCCAAACCGCCCACGGATCTGCGCGCCAGCCGCAAAGGCAACCGCGTCACATTAACCTGGAGCGAACCTACGCTCACCACTGATCGCCTGAGCGTGCGCTACCTGGGTCCGACTTTCGTCTGCCGCAGTCCGGAGGCTGATGTGACCGAATGTGGAAATCCCGCTGCGACATTACCGGCGCCACATGGAGCTCCGCCGAAGTCCAGTTCCGGACATCCGGCACAACAAACTTATACCGACATTGTTCCCACGGCTTTGCAGCAGCAAAACCGAGCCGCTGTCATCACCTATGCCGTCGAAGTCCTGAATCGCAACTCCCGCGGGTCGGGATTGTCGAATCGCGTGCACGTTCCCGGTATCGTTACTCTGCCTCCGCCCTCCGATCTCTCGGCTGAACTAACCGGAGATGGGGTAATCCTCACCTGGACGAGTTTAGGCGAGTCACGCAGCCTACCGGCCCTCCCCGAACTTCGACGTAGTTATCGAATCTACCGGCGGGATGAGAGTTCTGGAAAAGACACAATTGCGGGTGAACTTCCACTGGGTGAACCAGGCGTCACGCATTTCACGGACTCAAGCTTTGAATGGGAAAAGACCTATCTTTACCGAGTCACCACGGTAAATCTCATCAAAGGGCCCGATAGCGAGACGCAGTTTGAAGGCGACGACACTTCGCCGGTACGCGTTGTTGCCCATGACATTTTCCCACCCTCTCTTCCGGTGGGGTTGCAGGCCGCATACTCCGGCGAAGGGCAAAAGCCATTCGTCGACCTTATCTGGGCGCCGGTAACTACCGCCGACCTTGCCGGATACAACATTTACCGCAGCGAAGTAGGGAGTAACGAAGTAAAAACAGCGGTTAAACTAAATTCCGAATTAGTAAAGTCTCCGTCCTATCGCGATAGTGCAGTCGCCTCGGGCAAAACCTATATTTACGCAGTTTCCGCAGTGGATGTACGTGGAAATGAAAGTCAGCACTCCGAACAGGCAAGCGAGCCCGTCCCCTAGGGCGTTCCTGAGCTTTCCCCGTGTCCCCGTGCTCCCTGTGGTTAAGGTTTTGTCCGGCCGCCAGGAACTTCTAAGATTTTTAGGTCGCTGATCCGGCCTTTGTGTTTAGATATTTCTCAAATGAAATATTGCCGATTCAATCTCAGCGGTGCCGTCCACTACGGCCTAGTCGAGTCCGTCGCCGGTAGTGACGAAATCACGCGCCTTCTCCTCCACTCGCCGCAGGATAGCGATGGCGACGTCGAAGGCCTTCCCAGCCGCCGCATGGACCACCTGCCCCTCGCGCAAGCAACACTCCTACCGCCGGTGCAACCTACGAAGATCGTCTGCGTCGGCCGCAACTACCGCGAGCATGCCGCCGAACTGGGGCACGATGTTCCGCAGGAACCGCTGCTATTTCTCAAGCCGCCCTCTTCCCTGCTTCCGCCTGGTGGAACGATCCTGCGCCCCAAGGTTTCAGAACGTACCGATTATGAAGGCGAGCTAGGCGTCGTGATCGCCCGCCGATGTCATCAACTCACCGAGAGCGATGACGTGCGCCCATACATCCTCGGCTACACATGCGTCAACGATTTCACCGCTCGCGACCTCCAGAACAAAGACGGCCAGTGGACCCGCGCCAAAGGCTTTGACACCTTTTGCCCGGTCGGACCGTTGGTGGTGGATGGTCTCGATCCCTGGGCTGGCGTACAGGTCGAGACCCGCGTAAACGGCGAGGTCCGGCAGTCCGGCAGCACGAAAGACTTCATTTTCCCGCTCGATGTAATCATTCGTTACATCTCTCAGGTGATGACACTGGAACCCGGCGACCTGATCTCGACCGGAACGCCAAAAGGCGTGGGCCCGGTGGCCGCCGGCGATGTCATCGAAGTTTCGATCGAAGGCATCGGGAAGTTACAGAATTCCGTGTCGGACCAGCCCTAACGGAGGAAATAGCCGTGGCAGAGTCGGAGCGCGGTTTTGAACGTTGTTTTGCACTATTGCAGTCAGGCGCCGCGGATACCCTCCGCCAACTTCTGGAACAAGACCCCGCCGCATCTGAAGCGCGCGACTCTACCGGCGTGAGTTTACTCATGCATTCCCTCTATCGTGGACGCCGCGAACTGGCAGAGCTGATCGCGAGCAAGAAGAAGGCGCTCGATATTTTCGAAGCTGCCTCGCTCGGGCGTCTTGATCGGCTGAAGCAGTGCTGCGCGGATGCCAAAACCACAAACTCTCTATCGAAAGATGGTTTCACGGCACTGCACTTCGCATGTTTTTTCGGCCAGCCAGAAGCTGTCCGGCTGCTGATCGATAACGGGGCGAGTGTCGACGCTGTGGCTGCGAATCCTATGCAGGTTATGCCGCTGCACTCTGCGGCCTCGGCCCGCAATCTAGAAGCCGCCCGGCTTCTCCTCGAACACGGAGCCCCCGTCAATGCCCGTCAGCACGGAGGCTGGGTTCCCATTCACTCCGCTGCCCAGAATGGAGACAGGCTCATGGTCGAGCTACTCCTCAAGCATCAAGCCGATCCCAAGCTAGCCAATGACGACGGCAAAACAGCAGCCATGGTTGCGCGAGAAAAAAACCATGCGGAGATAGCTGCACTGCTGGATAAGTAAACCGGCCCCGTTGGGCTGACTTTACAAGCCGATGCCGGAACCGAGAAAACTGTACAGAAGAATGGCAAGGACGATGACCGTGAAGGAGACGTACAGCCAGTCCCGTTCGACGGAAAATCCTACGATGGAGAAGGCGACGCGGGTAATAGGTGTGGCAATCAGCAGGAGCAGTCCGAGTTGGATTAAACCGCGGCCACGTCCGTTGCGGACGCTTTGGATGATACCGGGAATGGTGCGAAATTCGGTGGGCTCACCTCGAAAGATTCGGTAATCGGCGGGTTCATGCGCATGGCGCGACAGATACACACACGCTCCGCAGAGTACAACAGCAGCCGAGAGTAGAACTCCGCTACGTAGCAGGTTGCCTAGGATGACTTCAATGCGATGGTCTCTCCACGGTTGCGGCTTGAAGGGGTGTGATTGGCCTGGGGGAGCAACACTCACTAGATGCGCCCCCATAATCCCTGATACAGCATCTGCAGTCCCAGCACAAGAATCACGAGGCTGAAAACAACGCGCAACGATTTTGTTTCGGCTTTGATCAGGATACGACTGCCGAGCAACGAGCCTGCCAGAACTCCCAGCATCACTGGCATGGACAGTCCAGGATCGACATAGCCGCGGCTAAGGTAGACACCGGCGCTGGCTGCGGCGGTCACGCCGATCATGAAGTTGCTGGTAGTCGTGGAAACTTTGAATGGGATCCGCATGGCCTGGTCCATGGCCAGCACTTTGACGGCTCCAGAGCCAATGCCAAGCAATCCAGAAAGTGCACCGGCGCCGAACATAAGGCTGAATCCTGTCGGCACGTGCTGGACGTTGTAACTGCGCGGACCTCCCCTGTCAGGGAAGCTGCCATTCAGCCGCAGGCGTGTCGCCAGAGGATCCGGAGGCAGGCTGCGCTGGGCCTCCGTGCGCGGCCGGCGCGACAGATATGCCGAGTAAAGCAACATCAGGCCGAAGATGACCGCCAACGCGCTGGTCGGAATTCGTGTGGCGAGAAAAGCTCCAAGCAACGCCCCGAACGTAGTCGCGATTTCTAGAAACATACCGATGCGAATATTAGAGAATCCTTCCTTCACATAGGAGGCGGCCGCTCCCGAAGAAGTCGCGATCACCGAAACCAACGAGGCTCCGATAGCGTAGCGGATATCAACGTGGAAGAAGATAGTAAGCAAGGGGACAAGAACTACGCCACCACCAAGGCCTGTGAGCGATCCGAGAAGTCCCGCGCCGAAGGAGGCGATTGAAACGAGAGCGATGAATTCCAGAATCGTCATTTGGATCGCTCAATAGAGTAACATTTCCCTTTTTGTTGACGGTCCCAGATGCAAGCATGGCTCTGGCAAAGGAAGTCTCAGACAAAAAGAAGCGCGAGCCATTGTTGGCTCGCGCTCTATCGCCCGATTGGCGGCAATCTTTTTGTGCAGGTGGTGGTTCAAATCACAGTTGCATTCGTGGTTACGGTTCCACGATGCGCGGAGCGGAGCGGCGCCTCAGCGAGGTCGAGAAAAATGCCAGCACCACTCTCTTACTGGTTTACCCAGACAAAGCGGGACTTTTTTAACTGAGCGTGTTCTTTCTTAAGTTCGCGCGCAGCCGTGCCCAACGGAACCGTGTCTTGCTGCGGAAAATCCGAGGCCGGACGTTCTCCTTGGGCTGAGGTGTAGCCTACGTTGGGAAGCACGCTCTGCTCCGGAGACATGGCCATGTAAGATGCGTGCGCCGGGTGACTCGCAACCTGGGCGCTGATTCCCGAACCACTGAGCGTCGACGGACCACCGTACTGCGCAAATGCCGCAGTGGCAGAAAGTAAGCAGAACACGAACAAAATCTTTTTCATTGCACGGTCTCCCAATCTGGAGAAGCTAGGGACTATCCGTGTCTGAAACCGCGGATGTTTGGCTCCTCCCGGAAGAGTAGAAGCAAGCCCGCTACCAAACTTTGCCGGGGCAAAATAGCAGTTTGCTGAGCCTCATAGGCCGGCAACGGCAATTGTTTGCGACAATAGTGGGGAACTGAGGAAGAGCGCTACCAAGCTCCACAGGCGGCTTTTATTTTAGGTTACCATTCGGTGATTACCATGAAAATGCGAACTGCGACAAAAGTATGTTTTCACCTTGCGATTTCGATTGCGTTGGCATCCATTGCGCGCTCCGCGGATTACAGAGAGGATTACAAGGTTCTGAAGACGTGGAAGCTAGGCGGCGACGGCGGATGGGATTACCTGATGGTAGACAGCGAAGGGCATCGCCTGTTCATTGCCCGGTCCACTCGGGTCATGGTGATTGATACCGAATCGGGCAAGCAGGTAGGCGAGATCCCCGATACCGCTGGCGTGCACGGAGTAGCGCTCGATCCGGAAATCGGTCGTGGTTTCACCAGTAATGGCCGCGAAGATACGGTCAGCGTCTTTGATTTGAAATCGCTGAAGGTAGAAAAAAAGATCAAAGTGGGCACCGGGCCCGACGCAATTCTATATGACCCGTTTTCCAAGCGCGTGTTTACCTTTAACGCAAAGAGCCATGACACCACGGCTCTGGATGCCTCAAAAGGCGAGGTGGTGGGCAAGGTAGTAGGAAATATCGATCTCGGCGGCAAGCCAGAATTCGCCGCTACCGACGAAAAAGGCACCGTATTCGTGAACATTGAAGACACGTCGGAGTTGGTGGCGTTCGATCCGCAAAAGCTTGTCGTGAAGTCGCGATGGAAGCTGACGGACTGCGAAGATCCAACCGGCCTCGCGATTGACCGGAAGAATCGCCGTCTGTTTGCCGGCTGCGGGAATAAAAAGATGGCGATCATGGACGCGGATAACGGAAAAGTTGTGGCGAGCCCCGCGATCGGCGAAGGATGCGATGCAACCGCTTTCGATGCCGAAAATGGTTTAGCTTTTGCGTCTGCAGGAGACGGCACGATCACAGTAATCAAGGAAGATGGCCGCGACCGTTTCAGTGTCGCCCAGACGGTGACGACCCAGAAGGCGGCCCGCACGATGGCTATCGATTCCAAGACGCATCAGCTTTTCACCGTGACGGCAAATGTGGGATCGCGCCCCGAGAGAAAAGTGGAGCCCGATTCGTTCGTCGTCCTGATGATCGGAACTAAACAATAACAACTTCGTAATGTTTTGTTCCGTGTGATAGGGGAATTTCGAGAGCGACCTAAATATCTTATTCGACGTATCTTAGCGCCACAGAGGTCCAGGACATCCCTTTGGTAACCACCCTCTTAACACCGCTTTAACCGTCCGCCATTTACAATAGTTATAGACAAATAAAGGTGGACATAAGCAGTGGATAGCGCAACTAGAACTCGTGAGCGTCAGAAGCTGATGTTGGAATTGCTCGAAAGGAAAATACGCCTGCGCGCGCGCCAGCTCTACGATGAGCGCGGCCGGGTGGAAGGGCAAGAACTGGACGACTGGGTGAGAGCCGAGTCGGAAGTCCTGCAATCCAGTATTCTTGCGCCGCTCTGGAATAAGCGCCAGGAGCGGGAGCTGGTGGAAGCCTAGCGTAGGAATCAGGCGCGAGGCTTCTGTAAGTGTGCCCTCGACGCGTTGCGTTTCAGCACGGCTCGATTAACTCTGAACGGCGAACCCTAAAAACTCATGGTGCTACGCCTGGCGATAGTAGCAACACGCGTAGTGCGACGTGTCTTCTCCCAGCGATCTTGGCTTTTGCATCTCGAATCTGTTAGTTTTCAACGTCGGCCTAGAATCGACAAACTCCGTGGAGGATGAACGTGGGATCTTACAAATCGCTGTTGATTGTGTCTTTTTGGCTGTTGGTTGGGATCTCGATGCAGGCGCAACAATCCCCCGAGGACGCAGCAACGCGAAAATTGGCCGTCGACATTTTCAAGCAGCTAATCGAAATCAACACGACCGACTCAGTGGGCAGCGTAACCGCCGCCGCGGAAGCCATGGCCAAACGCTTTCGGGATGCCGGTTTTTCTGACAGCGACATTCAAATCCTTGGTCCGAACGACCGTAAGAAAAATGTGGTAGTTCGTCTGCACGGATCTGGCAAACACAAACCTGTTCTCCTGATCGGACATCTCGACGTGGTGGAAGCGCGTCGCGACGACTGGACCACAGATCCCTTCCAGTTCATCGAGAAAGACGGTTACTACTACGGCCGCGGTACCAGCGACATGAAAGATGGCGACGCCATCATGTCGGCCACTTTGATCCGCATGAAGAACGAAGGATACGTTCCGGATCGCGACATTATCCTCGCGATGACGGCGGATGAAGAAGGCGGCACTTCGAACGGAGTGGACTGGCTGATCAAGAATCATCGCGAACTGATCGATGCCGAGTTCGTCCTGAATCATGACGGTGGCGGCGTCCTGGCAGATCATGGCAAACCAGTGATGATGGAAGTGAACGCCACCGAAAAACTCTATGGCGACTTTGTGCTGACCGCCACGAATCCAGGCGGTCACAGTTCGCTGCCCCGCCCCGAAAACGCGATCTATGAACTAGCAAACGCGCTCACGCGAATTGAACACTACCAGTTTCCCTTCGAGCTGAATAACATCACGCGCGCGTATTACACCGAGCAGGTAAAGCTGGCAAACGGGCAGCGCGCCGCAGATCTGAAAGCCATGCTGAAGACTCCGCCCGACATGGAGGCAGTAGCGCGGCTGTCGCAAGATCCCATCGACAACTCGACGCTACACACCACGTGTGTGGCTACGCGGTTGAGTGGAGGCCACGCCAACAATGCCCTGCCCCAGATGGCGCAGGCGAACGTAAACTGCCGCATCGAGCCCGGCCACTCACTCGAAGAAATCCGGATGGCACTTGAAAAAGTAGTCGCCGACCCCAAAGTAAAAGTGCAGTTCCGCGAGAACAGCAACGTCCTGATGGACCACGGATCAGACCGCCACAGTTACGTGCCGCCAGCCCCGCGCAAAGATGTATTCGATCCGCTGACCAAAGTCGTGGCAAAAATGTGGCCCGGGATTCCAGTGATCCCGAATATGAGCACCGGCGCCTCGGATGGCGTTTATACGAATGCCGCAGGAATGCCGACTTATTGCGTGTCAGGCGAGCAGTATGATCGCGATGATATCCGCGCCCACGGAAAAGATGAGCGTACATCCGTCGAAGCATTTGCCCGCGGCGTCGATTTTTACTACGTCTTCTTGAAGGCAGTCACAACGGAGTAGCAAAACTTTGTCATCCTGACCTGAGCACAGTCAAAGCGGCAGGACTTCATGGTTTTGTCATCCTGAGCGAAGCGAAGGACCATGCTCCACACCTTCGCGCTTCACCGCTTGGCTAGTCGCGCTCTCCCTCAACCAGAGCCCTCATCGCCAGGCTCTCGGGAGTATTGAGTTTCGATAGTCCTTCGATCACGCCTTGTCGTTCTCTCTCAGTCCGGTTCTGGCTCACCTTCCACTTGCCCTCGAGCCGCCGGATCGGCATCTCGAGCCCCACAATCCCCTTCAACTGCGATCGAATGAAATCCTGTGGAGCATCGCTCACCTTCCACGGCTCAGCCGATCCTGCCTCATGAATGTCAGTCAACTTTGTGACATGCGCCAAAAGCCGGTCCTCGTCCTGGATAACATTGAGCGGGCCGTAAGCATGCACAACCACATAATTCCAGGTCGGCACTTCTTTGCCATGCTCTTTTATTTCGGGATACCAGGTAGGCGTGATGTAGTGTTGGTGGCCGGCAAAAATCGCCAGAGCATCCACCGACGGCACAAAATCGCGCCACTGGGCGTTGGCTCGCGAGAGGTGACACTTCAATATCCCGAACTCTGAACCGTCATTCTCCAACACCATCGGAATATGCGAAGCAAAGAGTCCCGGAGCTCCCAGGGTCACAAGCGTCCCCAGCGGATGCGCCACCATCAGCGCCTGCATCACGGGAACACGCTTCTCTTCGTTATGTCTCGGAATATACATTTTGAGATCTCAGCTCGTTCCCGATCGGCGCTCGAATCAATCTTAGAACATCAGCCAAACGTAAACGCGAATGCCTGCACCCCTGGATCGAGGAACTCAATCTCGAACGTTCTGTCTTCCACAGCTCCCTTTTGCCGAATGAGCTGGTAAAGACGGTGCTCCCGAACAGTGCCCGCCCCATTTGAGTCGGCATCCATACCGTGATCCTCGCCCGGTGGAGTTCCGTCGAGCTTTACGATGAAGCGAACTGGTTTGCCATCTTTTGTCGGACCCAAAACCAAATGCAGGTCGCGCGCATGGAACCGGAACGCAATCTTTCCGGGAGCGTTCTGCAGCACAGCGCTTTCCGCGCCCACCTTCCAGGTTCCCGCCAATCCCCACTGATTCAGCGATAGTCTCGGCTGAAGCGTATAGACCTTGCGCGAGTCTTCGCCGATCGGCTCGGCCGAAGCAAAATGCGCGGCGCGATGATATCCAACATAAGTTTCGGGAGAACCGGTGTCCGCCTTGTCGGAAGCTGCTTCTACGCCGTTCGCGGAGACATTGAGGGTGGCCTCGGAAAGTGATTGAGCGCCATTCTCCTTAAGCAACTGCTGAATCACACGCTCAGATTCGGCGTATTCGCCTTCGCCGAAGTGGTGATATCGAATGCGTCCCTTCCCATCGATGAAGTAGTGTGCCGGCCAATATTCATTGTTGAAGGCTTGCCAGATCTTGTAGTCGCTGTCGATGGCCACGGGATAATCGATCTTCAAATCCCGCACTGCCTTTTCAACATTGCTGCGCTCTTTTTCGAACGCGAACTCGGGTGTATGCACTCCGATAACGACCAGCCCCGCGTCTTTATATTTCGCCGCCCATCCTTCTGTGTAAGGCAGAGCTCGCAGGCAGTTGATACAGGAGTAGGTCCAGAAATCGATCAGCACAACTTTACCGCGTAGGGATTTGCGAGTAAGCGGCGACGAGTTGAGCCATGCGACCGCACCGCTCAGTTCCGGCATCGGCCCTTCGTCGCCTAGAACAGGCGCGGAACCGGACTCGTCCGCGGCAGCGCTCGCGGCAAGTACCGCGGGCCTCTGCGAACCAAGTGTATTGATCAAATGCGCTTCAGCCTTGGCTGTGTTCACAAAAGAAAACTTCGTGAGCAGATTCGTGTCCCATCCCAGCGCGATGGCGACCACTCCCATAATCACCGCAACCCCGAGCGCGCGGCGTATCCAGACCTCGAAAGACAAAGATCGTTTCAAGACGGAAAACACTTTGTTGCCTGCAAATAACGCAATCCCAAGAGACGTCGCCGCGCCCAATGCAAAAGAAAGCAGTAAGAATGACGAATGGGCGCCTGGCCCCTGAATCGCCGCACCGGTCAAAATCAAACCCAGGATCGGTCCCGCGCAAGGAGCCCAAAGCAATCCAGTAGAAATCCCCAGCACAAACGATTTCCCGACGCTGCCCTCCGTTGCAGGACCGCTCTGAAGCCGGCTGCCCGCACGAACCAGCGGCCGAGTCAGCATGTCGGCCAGCGATGGAAAGAGCAAGCTCACTCCCAGGACTAAGAAGACGATCATCGCCACATAGCGTCCGCCCTGATTCAGTCGCACCACCCAGTGTCCGCCGAATGCCGCCGCAACAGCCACCAGCGAAAAGGTGAGCGCCATCCCGACAAGCAACGGCAAACCAGAGCGGCGAAACGGTTGGTCGGCGCGAGCAAATACGAATGGGAGCACAGGGAGAATACAAGGACTCAGAATCGTCAGCACACCGCCAACAAACGCCAATAAGTAGATAAACATATTTGTTTAATAAGAATAAGAAGCCTATAGCACTAAGTGCTTCCTCCGTGCGCCTTCGTGTCCTCTGTGGTTAACGCTTTCGCAAACTGCGTCACGATCCGATAATCGGGCACTCTTTCGGATGCGCGCGCGTCTCAAAAGTTACAGAATCGCCTCTTCTGGCGACTGAGCAGCTCGATCATTCTACCGTTCTCGTCGCCCCTTTGACCGCTCGCATCCTGTATTCTGTTGCGTCATGGAACAGTCAGAAGAAGTAATGACCGCCGGCCTGTTGGATGCTCAAGCGAAGGCCCAGGCTTTGTTTGCAGAGGTCGGAACGCGGAACCTCATTCAGCCAGGCGCAAAAGAAAGCGAGATTAACGAGAGCATCTATAAGCTCGCGGGCGAGATGTACGGAGTTTCCCGCTACTGGCACAAGCGCATCGTGCGAGCCGGACACAACACTCTGGCACCCTATGATGAAAATCCTCCCGATCTAACGGTTGGGGAGGACGACATTGCCTTTCTCGATCTTGGTCCCGTGTTCGAGGAGTGGGAAGCCGATTTCGGACGCACCTATGTCGTTGGCGACGATCCGCTGAAACGGAAGCTGTGCCGCGACATCGAGGAGGCATTTGCTAAAGGCAAACGGCATTTTCATGAAACCCCTGAGATCACATGCGCCGAACTCTACGCGTACGCGCAGCGACTGGCAGAGCAAGCTGGCTGGGAGTTTGGCGGCGCTATCGCCGGACATCTGATTGGAGTATTTCCCCACGAAAAAATCGCTGGAGACAAAATCACGCTCTATGTCCACCCCGAGAACCACAATAAGATGCGGTTACCCGATGCTTCTGGCCGCGAGCGCCACTGGATACTGGAGATCCACTTTGTAGATCGCGCGCGGCAAATCGGCGGCTTCTACGAAGAACTTCTGACGATTGGTTGATTCCTTGCATCTTGCCATTCTGCCTATGACTCCGTTTCTTCCTGACGTGCACGGCGTCAATCTCGATCCCCAAACTCGCTGCGAACATTATCGCGGACCAACCGACATCGTCGCGATCAAGATGAAGTGTTGCGGCGTCTACTATGCGTGCAAAGATTGCCACATCGCGCTGGCCGGTCACGAGATCGAAGTCTGGCCAGAAAGCGAATGGAACCAGCAGGCAATTCTCTGTGGAGCGTGCGGTACGGAGTTGACGATCCATCAGTACCTCGACAGCGAATCGTCGTGTCCCACTTGCCGGGCGCAGTTTAATCCCGGATGCAGAAACCACTACCATTATTACTTTGAAGAATCCCCGCCACTCAAAACGAACGACAAAGCATGTCCATCCAACCCCGCCGGTGGATAAATTCCTGCCGCCGCGCTGAGCGTCGGAGCCACATCTACCGTCATCGCTCCGTCCGGTTGCGACCCGTGGCGAATGTTCGCGCCATAGAAGATGATGGGCACATCGCGGTCGTACGCATACGGAGAACCGTGCACTGAAACCGCCCAGTCAAATATCATCCCCTCCTTAAAGCGCACGACAATGCCATATCGCGCCGGATGATAGTCGCGTGGTTTCGTCGTCCATAGCGGGAAGTTAGTGGTAAATCCTGGCCGAAACGAACGCTGATAAAGCTGCACAAACGGATCGTCCGACGGCGCCGATAGACGCGCCGGAGTGTAGGCGTCCGCAATAAAATCCGCGCGTTTAAGTTCAGCCACGATCCGATCGACCAGTTGAGCCTGCGTTCCGGTGTTCGCCTTCGCGATTGTCTCAACCTTATCCAGCGCCGCTTCAATCTCGGGAGTGGTGATACGCCTTCCGCCAGGCCGCGATTCTGGAGGATCGGCGACGCCATGATCCGCTGACAACGCCACTACATAATTATTTTTCCCCACTACCTCATCCAGATGGTCGAGGAAGCGGGCCAAAGCATGATCCAGACGCACCAGCGTATCTAGTTGCTCGAGGCTTCGCGGCCCAAATTTGTGTCCCACCTCGTCGGTGCTGCTGACATCGATAGCGAGGTAGTCAACGGCGCTACGCTGCCCCAGGCTCTCCGCATCGACCGCGCGCGCCGCCAATGCAAAGAGCGCCTCATCCGCTAGCGGAGTTGAGGCGAACCATGCCGGGTAGGGTTGCGGATGGTCTGGACGGCTGGATTTTTCATTTTCATAGACATGAGGAAATTGCAGGTTCGGTATGCCGCGGTAGTTGGTCTTCTCCGAACTCGCCAGGGACACAAATTGTTTTGGCACGATTAAATTCCATGTCCGCTCCTGGTAGCGAGGCAGTTCAGTCTGATTGAATGCTTTCACCCAGTCGGCGATAGCTGGAGCATAAAACGTGGGCGTCGTGAACTTGTTCGCCGCTGCATCGAATACATACACTCCGTCGGACTTGTGGCCGGCATAGGCGATCGGAATGCTCGTGTCGCTTCCAAGGGCAATTGCTTTAGCATGAGGATCGGCTTCCTTTACCCACTCGCCGACAGTCTTGCTCAGCAGAAACCTGGGCGACTCCCCGACACTGGTTGGATCATCCAGTATCGGAAACTTGGTATCCTCGGAAAAGTCGACCTCCCCCCACTTGCCATCCCGCTCGGCCCAGAACTCGTTTGCAACCATGCCGTGATGCGATGGATACATCCCCGTGGCCAGGGTGGCGTGACCGGGAAACGACACGGTCACCGCATGATTGACATCCCCTCGCTTGACCCAGAAGCCGCCATTTTCCAACCGTCCGAAGCCTTGGTTGAGAGCCGGGACGAAATCTCGAAGCAGGTCGCCGCGAAGTTGGTCCATGGTGATTTGGACGATGAGCTTCGGTTGCTGTGGCTGCGCCGGTTGCGCCGCAAAACACTGCAGCCAGCAATTAACCGCTAAAAGTATCGGCACAGAACAACGTTTCATTGTTCAGAGTGACGATTGCTAAAGAGAAAAGTTAGCGAGGACGGGACAGGAAACATCTGGGAGAGACGAAGCGCTACCCGTGCGGGACGGTTCACAGCGCTTGTTCGTCACTCTTCTTCGTCGGCCTTTACAAGCCCCAGATCCGATTCGCTCCGACCACGAGACCAAGAGTTAGACAGGCGATCAGAATCTCGCCCAGCGCTCCGACGATAAATGGACGCAACCCTTGCTTGGACATATCGCTAAAGTTCGTTCGTAGCCCAACCCCAGCAAACGTCAGCAGGAAAGCCCACTTGGAAAGATTTCCAAGCGACGCAATCTGGGGCTTGCTGAACACGTGAAAGCCGACGAGCAACGACATAAATAGAAAACCCAGAATAAATTTTGGGAACTTCCTCCACAGAAACGCCGCTTTATTAGTAACTGCCTCAGCCTGGCCCCGCCCGGACCAGTAGATGGCGTATGCCAGCACCACGAATCCAATCATGGCATTCCGCGCTGTCTTGGCAAGTACTGCTACTTTCCCCGCCGCATCGGAATACAGTGCTCCCGCGGCGGTCGCTTCAGCCGTATTGTCCACTCCCAGACCCGCCCACAATCCGTAGCCAACATCGTTCATGTGCAGACTGTGACCAATGGCCGGGAATGTGAACAGCGAGATTGCTCCGAGCGCCAGAATCGCGGCAATCGCGAAAGAAGAATCTTCATCGTCCGCCTCAATCGCCCCCTTGGCCGCAATGATGGCAGACACGCCGCAGACGGCTGATCCAATGGCGAGCAGCGACGTAAGTTTCGGCTTCAGCTTGAATAATCGTCCCAGGAGAGTCATCAAGGCCAGCGAAAGCGTAATCTCAATCACGACGAGCGCGAGGCTGATCCCGCCCAGTTTCAGAACATCGGCGAGCACAAAGCGCGCGCCGAGGAGCACAATCCCAAGCTTCAGCCAAAATTCATACGTGGCAACGCCGGCTTCAAACAGTTTCGGGACGCCCACCGTATTGCCGATGACCAGGCCGATGACGATCGCCCAAAGCACGTATTCAATGTTGGGAAACGTCCAATGGTGCGCCTTGGCGTAAGTATTCAGAAAATGTTCCAGGAATTTGCCCGAGTATCCAATGGCCGCCAGAAGAAGAACGCCCGGCACGATGCGCAGCTCATTCCAGCGAGCCTCAGCCGACCCTGCTAGCGGTGGAACAGTCGTAGTTGCCATAAACTTTCTCCGTGAGAACTGAGTTTTGAGCTGCCGCCCGCGCCCTACCAGGGCACGTTCTTAAGAAGGTCGAGCTTCACCGCTAGTGCCAACACCAGCGCAACGATTACAGCCCAGACATCCAGCGAAAATATGGCTCCCTTGCTTGAGGGAGTGCTCGTCGAACCGTTCGTAGACATGCAAATCTCTCCTTCGTAAGGAATCGGCGCGTGAGGTGCTACATCTTTTTTGCATGCGCCGTGCTCTCTGTCTCTTGCCTCCGCCTCAAACTTCCAGCCGCAGCCTTAGGCGCTCGCCATCGGCGGATCGAGTGTCCGGATCCTGCACACCCGCCAGATACTCAGCGAGTTGCGACGCCCGTATGCGAAGTTCAGGCACCGCGATCGTTCAACTACGGCAAATCGAAAGATTTGGGGCACGTCTCAACAACTGGACGGCTAGAATGACTCCGCTGAGCCAGGCCCCGACAACCACGGCGTCAACTTAAATTTCGACTTGCCCAACTGCCGCCCCGTCAAGTTCGCTCCGGGATACCGCGCACCGGGCTATGCTCTTTTTAACAAACAAGAGTCCTATAGTCTACTTAAATAATCAACATTATACACATTTAGATAGCTTGCGAGTTAGGCTGCCCAGGAAACGGCTTAGGCAAGGTTTGACAAATCGTATCCCATGAAAGATTTACCCGACCGGTTACGGTTGTCACCTTATGGCGACTAGTTGCATGCAGTTACGGTTGGGCGAGAACAGCTTTTTGTCTGGCAACTTCGTCATTGGGTGATTTCTGGTTGGCATCGGCCGCTGAGATGATTGCACAACTGGAAATCCCACCTGCATCTTGACATTCGCCATACATTCGCCTATGCTGCGCGCATGGCGATCACCAGGCGTCAACGCGAGCTCTATGACTTTATTTCGCGCTTCGTGGCGGAGAAGCAATATTCTCCTTCGTTTGAAGAGATCAAAGAAGGCATGGGGCTGAATTCCCTGGCCACGGTGCACAAGCACGTTACCAATCTGGAGAAAAAGGGGCTGTTGACACGAGATTACAACCGCAGCCGCTCCATCGATCTGCTGCCCCCGAGAGGAAAGCTCAAGCAGTCGATGGCCGTAAATACCGCAGTGGTTTTGCCGCTGGTCGGCCGGATCGCGGCAGGTCGTCCGATTGAGGCCGTGCAGAGTAACGAGACGATTTCGCTCGCGGATTTTGTGCGCTCGAAAGATGTGTTCGTGCTCGAGGTCAGTGGCGACTCCATGCAGGACGAAGCGATCCTGAATGGCGATTTCGTGCTGGTCGAAAAAACGAAAACCGCCCACAACGGGGATATCGTGGTGGCCTTGATCGAGTCCTCCGACGCCACGCTCAAACGTTTCTTTCGTGAGGGAGACAACATCCGCCTGCAGCCCTCAAATGCCGCCATGAAGCCGATCATTGTGCCGGCAATGTCGGTGGAAATTCAGGGACGAGTGATTGGCGTAATGAGGAAGTACTGAAAACCAGCTTTCAGCCGTCAGCTATCAGCCGTCAGAGAATGCAAAACCGGACTCCGCCTTCGCAGCGATCAAAAGCCCGGGACAATGTGCCCGGGCCTTTGACTTTACTGATGGCTGAAGGCTGAGAGCTGACGGCTTTAAACCAGGTGCCGATCCAGCGCCTTCGAAATATCGTCTTTCGAGCGATAGCCGACTAGCTGCTCCACTACTTGTCCACCTTTGAATACCAGCAGGGTCGGAATGCCGGTGACCTTGTAGCGCATCGGCGTGGCGGAATTGCGGTCAACGTCCATTTTGCCGACCGTGACCTTGCCCTGATATTCGCCGGCAAGTTCTTCCACGATGGGAGCGATGGCGCGGCACGGACCGCACCAGGCGGCCCAGAAATCCACGAGCACGGGCTTGTCGGACTTCAGTACATCTGCATCAAAATTAGCGTCGGTAACTTCAGCGATGGCGTTGCTTGCCATTGATCCTCCAGAGTTTACGGTTCCCAAAGCTGACTTCTTGGTCCGCTTGGGGCGGGACATCTATCCTAGCACTGTTGATTGGATGCTTCTCATCGGCGGAAGTCGCAAGAGCGGTCGCAAGTGGGAATCTCTGGTCAACGCACCGTAGAATGATGATCTTATGGCTGATAAAAACCGGCGGCAGGCCACCGGCAATCTCGATAATCTGCGCGTCGTGCTGGTGGCAACCCGGAACCCGTTGAATATCGGCGCCGTTGCCCGCGCTATGAGCAATTTCGGCGTGATGCGATTGCGAGTTGTAAATCCCTACGAAGCCGCCTTTCGAGAGGCTCGTTCCGCCGTGGGCGCGTCGGACCTGCTGGCGAAAGCGGAACAATTCGACGGAGTGGCCGAGGCCGTAGCCGATTGCAAGTTGGTAATCGGCACCACCGTAGCCGGGCCTCGCCGGGATTTGCAGCATAGGCTCCAGCGGCTCGAGAACGGAGCGCGAGCAATCAAAAGCCAGATGAAGACTGGCCCCGTTGCTCTGCTCTTCGGCTCGGAGAGATACGGCCTGTCGAATCAGGATCTAAGCCACTGCCATTGGCTGATGCGGATTCCAACCCGGGAAGAGCACGGTTCGATGAACCTGGGGCAAGCCGTCGCCATCTGCCTGTACGAAGTGATACGAGGACGCAAAACCGCTCCCGCAAAAACGACTCGCGGCGGCAAGGAAGAAAAATCCCCGGCGAAATCGGGAGAAGTCGAACGAATGACCCAACAACTGTTTCAGATTCTGGATGTCAGCGGCTACGTCAAGCCTCGCGCTGCTGAGGCCACGGAGGAAAATCTGCGTCGCGTAATCCGCCGTATGAAACTGAACTCCACCGATACGGTCTACTGGTTGGGAATGTTGCGCCAGATTGCCTGGAAATTAAGCAAAAATGTCATGTAGAGACGGGGCTTGCCCCGTCTCGGAAGCGGTCTCCACCCCTAACAATTAGTTACAACTGTCAGGGTGATTTTCGTAACCCCTCCTCTCGCATAAAAACGCGCTAACCCCAGGCTCTTACGGCAGTCAAACGAATAGTCGCTCAGGCAGGTCGTCTTTTCGCCTTCCCGGCTGAATTTGAGGAAGCGCACATGCGCATGCTACTCGACACTTTCGCGCAAACTCTACGAACCCTCTGGGCGCACAAACTCCGGTCATTCCTCACCATGTTCGGGATCGCCTGGGGCGTCGGCTCCTTGCTTCTGTTGGCCGGGGTCGGTGAGGGTTTCCGCAACGGCAATCGCAAGCAACTGGAAACCTTCGGCAAGAACATCATCTTCTTTTTCGGCGGACGCACTCCGGCCGTCGAAGGCAGTTTCGGCTCGATGAAATGGTTCAATCTCACGTATGACGATTACCTAGCCATCAAGAATGAATCGAAGCTTGCCATCAATATCTCGCCCCTGATCGCGCGTGATGATATCCGCGCCGTGAGCGACTACACCAGCACTAACGGCCAGGTTTCCGGAGTGCCGGCGATCTACAACCAAGTACGAACCATCCCGCTCGCAGTCGGACGGTGGATCAACGACGACGACAACGATCAGCGCCGCCGCGTTTGCATCCTGGGACGCGAAATGACCCGCAACATGTTTCCGGGACGTCCCGCAGTGGGCAACACCATCCTTCTAAACGGCGTTCGTTTCGAAGTAGTCGGCGTGCTTTCGATGATCGGACACGAAGAGCAAAACGCAACCAATGTCCGCATTTTTGTCCCGTTCAATACCATGCGCGAACTGTTTCCGCTGACAGGAGACAACTCAAAAGAAGGCAATGCAATTTCGTTCATCAACTATCAGCCCCGCAGCTTTGACGAGAATGAAGACGCTAAAAATGAACTCCACCAGATCGTGGCCCGCAATCACGGCGGCTTCAATCCCAAGGGCTCCGACATCTGGGAAGAATGGGACACCATCAAAAATCAAAAGACAATGGGCAAGATCTTCACGGCAATGGATTGGTTCCTCGGCGGCGTCGGACTGGTCACGCTGGCCCTAGGCGCAATCGGCATCGTGAACATCATGCTGGTCGCCGTCACCGAACGGACCCGCGAAATCGGCTTGCGTAAAGCTTTGGGCGCAACCAACCGCAGCATCCTGTTTCAGTTTTTTCTGGAAGGCGCATTCCTGACGCTATTAAGCGGCGCAATCGGAGTAGGCGGCGCGATGCTCGTCATCCACCTGCTTTCAGGAGTGCACCTTCCACAGGGTTTCGATACACCTCGGATCGTGCCCGTGTCGGCAATCGGCGCAGTACTGTCGTTAGCTTTGGCAGGCATCACCGCCGGACTCTATCCAGCCCGCAAAGCAGCCATGCTCGAACCAGTAGAAGCATTGCGCCAGGAGTAATTGAGGATCATCATGACCAACGATCTGCTGAAAGAAGCCTACGGCGCAATGCAGCACAACCGCCGCCGCACCACCCTGACCATGCTGGGAATGGCGTGGGGCATCGCAACCGTCGTCATCCTTCTCGCTTTCGGCTCCGGATTCGAACGCGCCATTACGATGATCTTCAGCTCCTGGGGAACCGACGTAATCGGAGCCTTCCCCGGACGAACCTCTCTGCAAGCAGGTGGCGCAAAGGCGGGCAGCGAGGTTCGGCTCCAGCTCGCTGACATTGATTACATCCGCAACGAAGTGCCGATGATCAAAGGCGTCACTCCCATATTCGATAAGCGCGGCGTCACCATTCAGCACGATACCCGCACTTTCACCAATCTTTTCCTCACCGGCGTCTACCCCGTGTACCAGCGTATCCGGGGATTCGAAGTAGCCAGCGGCCGCGGCCTCAGTGATCAGGATCAGGTCGAGCACGCCCGCGTCGTGGTGATCGGCGACGAAGCCAAGCGAAGACTGTTCTCCGGCGAACAGGCTCTAGGCCAGAGCGTTCGTATCAACGGCGTGAGCTTTCAGGTGATCGGCGTTTACCAGCATAAGGTCCAGGGTGGCGACGATAACGACAATACTCTGATGGCCATCCCCTTCAGCGCCATGGGCGACCTCTACGATACGCAATACATCACCGGCATTTTCATGGATTACGAAGGCCAGGATCACCAGCAACTCGCGCGCGTCGTCAGAAGCGTCCTGGCCGGCCACCATAACTTCCGGCCCGACGATCACCGCGCCGTCTTCATCGCCGACTTTAAGCAAGACTTCGACGAGTTCACCGTAGTGACCACCGCTCTCAAAGTATTGCTCGCATTTATCGGCGCACTAACCCTGGGAATCGGCGGAATTGGTCTCATGAACATCATGCTGGTATCAGTGCAACAGCGCACGCGAGAGATCGGCGTAGAGAAGGCGCTAGGCGCGCAAAGAAGCCATATCCTCTTTCAGTTTCTAGCGGAAGCAATGGCCATCACCTTCGCCGGAGGAGTGGCCGGGATCGGAATCGCTTATCTGATCTCGTGGTGCGTGGGAGCGCTGCCATTGATGAGCGCCTTTGGCGATAACCTGCAAGCCGGCGACATCCATCTGCGGATTAACGTCAGCAGCCTGGCCGTGTCAACTGGCATCCTGATCGTGGTTGGCATCCTGAGCGGAATGATCCCTGCAATTCGGGCCGCGCGACTCGACCCAATCGAGAGCCTGCGCTACGAATAAACTACTGCGCCCGCTGCCTGGAATCAGCGATGACTTTGCCCATAACAACCAGGGTCGTCAGACTAATCACTCCCAACGAAATAGCGCAGTATATGCACCAGACGCCAAGTACAAGCGCTTCTATGTCGGCGAGATGAATTGCAAAAACCAGAGCAGTCATGACAAAAGGTAACATCCAGACGTAGGCTCTTCTAAACGCGAGCACGCCCAACAGCAGATAGCCAGCGATTCCAATCACAGCCACGGGAATCCCGTGAAACATCGCATAGGGGCTGTGATTCACGATGCCGCAGTCCCATTTCTCATTAATACTGCAAGGTGAAGGGTCAGTTCGGTAATGCTCGCGCAATGCGAGCGACGACGCGGCGATACCGACTATGGCAAGGACAATTAACACCCATCTCATACCTGGCTCCTAGAATAAGTTAAATGAAGTTATGTCCTGAAAGCGAGTTTGGAGGATCAGTTTTCTCCGTGTGCCTCTGTGTCCCCTGTGGTTAACGGTTTTTTCGCTAATTGTGCCACCGCCCCAAGTTTCCGTAAAATTTGCGGCGAGGAGCAAGCCTTCATGATTGACTTTTGGAGATCCGCGATCCGCCAACAGTTCCACGCCGCAATCGACATGCTCGGCAATGCGATCGAAGCTTGCCCGGATTCGGTCTGGGCCGGCGAGCAGAAACGCGCCTTCTGGTACCTGGCGTTTCACACCCTCTTCTTCCTCGATATGTATCTTTCCTCGGAAGATGAATCCCACTTCCATCCGCCAACACCGTTCGGAGTCACAGAACTTGATGACAACGTCCCTCCCGAACGCGTTTACCGGAAAGACGAATTGCTCAGCTACCTCGAACACTGCCGCAAAAAGTTAGACGTCGTAATGGCGGGAATGACAGAATCCTGGACCACTGACCCTTGTCCGTTCGATTATCGCGCCATGAGCAATGGTGAACTGCTCCTCTACAACATGCGGCACGTACAACATCACGCGGCTCAACTAAACATGCTGTTGCGTCAGAGGACAGATTCCGCGCCGCGCTGGGTGTCAAAAGGCGGCCAGAAAAACGCCAGGGGCTGACCCTCAACTTCATGAAGAGGCTGGTTCATCAATCGTGGTATCTCTGCTCGCCCGCTGGTATCGCAACGCTCAATCGATTCTGAGTCGGAGGCAGCGGACAAGTCGCATAAGCCGTAAAAGCACACGGCGGGTTCACAAGCTTATTGAAGTCAAGCCACAGTTCTCCGGGCTGGCTTACTCCATGATCCGGAAGTTCTGTATAAAGAAAACGCCCTGAACCATACGTCGTAGTTTTGCTGGTCGCGTCCCGCATGATAAAGAAAAGCTCGGTCGATTTCGGATCTTCGAGCACCGGCTCCAGCCGCACAACCTGCCCATCCAGCTTGAATTCCACCACGCCTGGCGCAGGAAGATGAGTCGTTGTTCCCAACACCGTCGGAATGTCCAGCATTTTGGGAGGATTGTACGGAATCCACCGCGCCTTCACGCGATAGTCGGGACTGGGCGAATACCAGCGCAAGCGATGGAAGCCAACGCGTGCGGGAGCATTCAGATCCTTGACCCGCAAAGCGAACCGGTCGTCACGGTGGATCACGATAACGGTCAGCGTGCCAATCGTCAGCTTCGACGGTTTGTCCGCGTCGTCGGCAAACAGCAACTGATCCTTGGCAGATTGGCCATCCACCCGCAGATCCTTCGGAAAGCCCTCCGCCGGAGCAACCAATCGCAACGAATTTTTCTCCAACCGCACCACCGCGATGTGCGCCGGTCCCTTCCCAGTAATCTGAACCCGGCTGTCATCAGCCGACCCGAAGCTGTTGTCCCCCTCTTTGAGCCATCCGAGAGCGATCAAAGACAACCAACCCTCGGGAGCCTTGAGGCTTGCCGCCCGCTGCGCCCGCCACAACTGCGTCTCGCGTTGCCACGGCGCGATATCACTAGGGTCGTCGTCCTGAGCGAACGAATGCGAAACCATCGCCACCAAAACGAACGCAATCGCGGACAGAAATTTCCTGTTCATTTCTAAATCTCCCAGTTGCCGGTCTGATAGCCGCGCATCTACTTAGATGATACTGCGGTTAATGGTCCGCGCACATCCGCATAGTTCGCCCGTAAGAACAGGAGACAAAAAACTGTTCTGTAGGCTTGTGGAGTGGAGGGAGCGCCTGGCGTCCGCGCCCGGCCACCACGGACTTTCCAGAAGCAAAATCTACGGTAAAGCGCTTCCGGCCGCCATCTCCAGCAAGATCGTCAGGGGCGGAACATGCTCAGGTTTGACGTAACGGTTGACCAAAAAGCGTTTGCCATCTTTGGCCACATCGTAGGTAAACACATCGGTGCTGGAAATCGGTGCGCGACCGTAGATTTGGAATAATGGCGCAGGTGTCCCGGTCACGAATGTGCCAGCAGCGTTGACAGAGACTGCCGTCAACATACCGTTCAGTCCCACATAAAAAATCTCGCCACCATCTCCGCGCCACCGCGGCTCGGTCCCGCCACCGCGCGACACCTGCCATTTTCCGGCCGCTTCGGGGAACGACGTTACATAAACTTCCCAATTGCCGGACTCATCGGAGGCATAAGCCACCCATTTACCGTCGGGAGAAATTTGCCCGTTCATCTCACTGGCTTTACCGCCCAAGAAGCGGGTTGGCTCTCCGCCAGCAGTTGGCAGCAATTCCAGGTGGTTGCCTGCCGACGTCATGCGGGTGCATAGAATTTGCCGATCGTCCAAAGTAAAGGAATTGGGGACAAGATCGTCCATCGTCGACGTGGGGATGACGATTACATCCTTCTCGCGTTCAAGGCCAGTCGCCCGCTTTAAGTAAATCCCCAAGCCTTGACCGATGGCAGCTCGATAGGCCACCATGCTGCCATCGCGCGACCACACGCCCACTACTTCTTCCGCCGGATCAAACGTAAATCGCGAGTTGCCGGCTCCGGTTGTACTTTCGATCCAGATGTCTACGTTATTAGCTTTCTGGTCGCTAATATCCAGCGCAACCCGGCTTCCATCGGGCGAAAGCGTGGGGTTGGCCATAATGGCGGGCTCGCCAATGTGGCCCAGTTCCTTGCCTGACCGATCCATCCAGGTAAGCGCGGACTCCGCCGCCCCGACGCTGGTGTTGTAAATCAAGGTCCCATTTTGCGCGACGGCGAAGGCAGCCCAATAGGTGGAGGGTTGGGATCCGACAAGATTCGCGATTACGTTCGTGCTTCCAGAAACCTTGCCGCTCGATGCGTCAAAAGTGACGCCGACCAACTGTCTTTGTTCGTCGGCATAATATAGATTGTGAGCGTCGTAGCCAAAACTTGAATGGCAAAGAGTAACAAGTTTTCGCTCTTTACCTTCCAAAGAACTGAGGTATATGCCGCTCGAACGATCGTCCTTTAGGTTCCCGAAATTACCGGCCCAGAATAAGAAATGGTCGCCGTCCGAAAGAAAAACCGGCCAGCGGTGCGATTGATCTTCCACCTTTCGGATGCCTTGTGTGACCGACGCCATTCCCGTGCCGTCGGCATTGATACGCTGGAGCGGACTTTGAGCGTCGGGAGCATAGATGATTACGCCCTTGCTTCCCCAACTTCCTCCGCGTCCCGCCAGGGCGTTGGCGAGCACCTGCGACGTGCCTCCCGAGATCGCCATCTTCTGTAGTTTCCCGCCCGCGAAAAATGCCACGTAGGTGCCGTCCGGCGACCAGAACGGAAAACTTGCGCCCTCCGTTCCCGCCAAAGGCGTGACATTAGACGACCCGACACGCTGCACAAAGAGCATGGGCAACGCGGACTTTTCTTCCGGCGACACAAATACCAGCATGGTTCCGTCGCGCGACAGGGCCATGTGGCTGATGCTCATTTCATCGGGGACCGCCAGGGCGAACTGCATCCGAGTGGTTGGCACCGGACGCCGCGCCACGAACCAAGTCGCTGCCGCAACAGCCACCAGAGCCAGCCCCATTGCGAGCCAGCGTAGCGTCGGTATTTGCCGAGGCCCGGCGGCGGCAGCACGCGCGGTGAGACTCGTTTCGGTTCCCGAGAGTGCGCTCAACGCAAACGACAAATCTCGCGCCGATTGGAAGCGCTGTTCCGGACTCTTCTCCAGGCACCTCCGCACAATCCTCTCAAGGGTTGGAGAAACCATCCGCACCGGACCCGACAACTCCGCCGGATCTTCCTTCAATACCGCGGTCATGGTTTCAGCGGCGGTATTCCGGCGGAAGGCGCGCACGCCAGAAATCATTTCGTAGAGCACGGCGCCAAAGGAAAAAATATCAGTTCGAGGATCAGCCGGTTCACCCCGCACCTGCTCCGGCGCCATATAGCTCGCCGTTCCCATCACTACCCCAGCCGCCGTATTCTCGCTGGTCAGGGTAACCCCATTCGGATCGGCCCCCGCGCTCTGCGTCAGCTTTGCCAGTCCGAAATCGAGAATCTTGATTCGTCCATCTTTCGTGACGAACACATTCTCGGGCTTCAAATCGCGGTGGACGATCCCTTTTTCGTGCGCCGCCGCCAATCCATAGGCAATTTGCACCCCGTAGTCAATTGTCTTGCGCTGTGGCAACGCTCCATTTTCAAGTTCAGCCCGCAAGCTGTTCCCTTCCAGCAACTCGGAAACGATGAACGGCGTGCCCTCATGCGTACCGATATCGTGAATTGCCAGAATGTTGGGATGGTTGAGCGCAGCCACCGCTCGCGCCTCCTGCTCGAAGCGGCGCAGGCGATCAGCTTCGTGCGCAAAAGAGTTCGGAAGAATCTTCAGGGCGACATCGCGCCCCAGCCGAGTGTCTTTCGCCCGATACACTTCCCCCATGCCGCCCGCGCCAATGGTAGCGACAATCTCATAGGGCCCGAGTTTGGTGCCGGGAGTGAGAGCCATCGAAGTCGCGCAATTATAGTTGATGCCACTGAAAAGTTCGCTGCGGATTATAGGTGCTGGCGGCTGCCTGGGACCCAGCTGTTTTTACTCCGTGTACCTTCGTGTCCTCTGTGGTGAGGATTTTTGCAAGTAGCGCAAAACCCAATCGCCCAGCGCAATTGACTTGCAGCGCCCTGCCCCCTAACATGAAGGCGTCCCGCGCCGAGGAACAGCTTTCGCTAACGACTCATTTCCCCGAAAGCAGCAAAAGGAGCCTCACACTATGCTCGAAATTCAAACCAGGCAATTGGACCCCGACATCACCGTCCTCGACATAAAGGGAAGAATCACGCTGGGTGGCGACAGCAAACAACTGGAATGGTCTGTCGAAAAACTGATCAGTGAAGGTAAGAAAAAAATCGTCCTGGACCTGAGCGGCGTGACTAGCCTCGACAGCACAGGTATCGGCATCATCGTGATGTCCGCCGGCAGAATCAAGAAAGCGGGAGGCGAGCTTCGAGTGACCGGCGCCACCGCTCACATCGAAGATGTATTGAAGATGACGAATGTAGACCAGCTCGTGGGGCTTCACGCCACCATCGCCGCCGCAACGGCAAGCTTCTGACCACCACTACTTCAAGTTGTCGCTGCTGTAAAGCTGCCCAAGTTGTGTGCGCCAACCAAATGCCATCCATCGACCATCGGGCGTAATGGCGATGGGTGCATTCATGGGTCTCAGACCGGTCGCATCCTTCGGCGTTATCGTCTGCCACAGTTCCCGCCGGCCGGACTCTATGTCGACCTTATAAATGTTTTGGCCGGTTGCGGTTGTTGCCTTTACAAATACATGCTTCGAGTCCGCCCACCCGAACGGCGCTTCGCCAGCTTGAATGCCAGGGATGGGCCTGGAGCTGCCGTCCGACACGGAGCGGATCACGAAGGGTCCGCGCAGATCAACCATGGAAATGAATGATTGTCCATCGGGCGAGATCGCTCCCCACGGAGCGTCTCCCGGCGCCAATTGTTTTGGTGTCGAACCATCCACATCAGTGAGATAAACAGCTTCCGCCCCGCCGGACTGGCTCGCGATCAGCAGAATACGGTGTCCATCCGGGAACCATTGGGCCCATCGCGGCTGCATCCCTTCCCAGTGCAACGCGCGAGCCTGTCCCGGTCCCACGGGCACAATCTGAAGGCGGTGCGCGGGATCATCCGGGAGCAATACAATTGCCCACTTTCCATCGGGAGAAATATCCGTGCCATATCCGCCCCCCGTGAGGCGAACCGCGGGAGAGCCGTCGCTCTTCCGCACATACACCGAGTAGTCGTTGCCTGACTCTTCGGATAAATCGGTGAACAATACTTCACTTCCGTCCCGGGACAGCCGCGGACCGTAGCTGTAGGAGAGCCAACTCAGGTCGCGTTCCTGATTGGTTCCGTGCTCAAGCATCTCCATCGTCCCCCGGGCTTCTTCGGTCGAAACCAGGGCCCGGCCTGATGCTGCGATGTCAACGATGCGCGTTGCCGCCGTGCCGCAATACACCGTCCTTTGCTTGCCCGACAATGTGACGGCATGAATACACCACTGCTCTCCTGATTCCGCGGCCGAGAACCATATCTCTTTCCCCGATGGAGCCCACGCGAGGCCCTCCAGAGACTCCCATCCGGCCGACACGGTTCGCAATTGTCCGGATCGGTCCACCACCACGAGATCGCCGCGATCGTCCGGATTCGGCGGATGACGAAACAGCGCTACCTCCTTTCCATCCGGAGACACTCGCATGTCGCTCATCCAGCCTTCGCCTTCGAGCAACACCTTTCCGATGGGATATTGCAAACGCCACTTATTGTCAGCGCGGTCAACAGTGCGATCGATGACAGCGAGTTCGTTTCCGCCTGGCGACCAGTCGGCATCGACGACATTCTCCAAGAGTTCGCGAGGCGCACTGCCGCTCAGCGGAGATGTAGCCAGAGTACCGCCCCATTCATAATGGGCAAAATATTTTGGCCGCATCAGGACCGCGAGCTGACCCTGCCGCGAAATTGCCAGCAATAAAGCCCCGTTCATGCCCAACGGCGTTGATGCCGGATAATCCTCGCGAATGCTGTAAGTATCGGGCACTCCTCCGGCGAGCCTTGCGCTATAGAGGACAGTTTTCGCATCCGGCGTAAAGCGCCCTCGAATCACCTCGCCGCGGTGGAAGGACACTCGCGTGAATGTCGGCGGCGGAGCAGGCGCAGGACGGAAGTACCACGCAACCGCGGCGCCCAACGCTAGACCAAGTACTGCTGCGGCCGCAACCAACGCTGTCCCGTGCGTTTTCCGCGTTCCGCCAGCAATTGCCGCATTCGCCCCCGTCCTCGAAGTCGAGGTAGTGCCACTCAAAGCCTCCAGCGCAAAGGCAAGATCTTTCGCGGATTGAAAACGCTGCTCCGGTTGCTTCTCCAGGCAACGCCGCACAATGCGCTCCAACCCCGGCGCAACCGGATTTGTCATCTCGCTAAGGTCAGGCGGATCTTCCTTCAAAATCGCGGTCATCGTTTCCGCCGCAGTATCGCGTCGGAAAGCCCGCTGCCCGGAAATCATTTCGTACAACACCGCGCCAAAAGCAAAAATGTCCGTGCGAGAATCGACGACCGCCCCACGCACCTGCTCCGGAGCCATATACCCCGCCGTCCCCATCACCATCCCAGCTTCGGTCGGCGAACTGGTCAGCGTCATTCCATCGGATTGTTTGGCTCCAGCGGCCGGCGCGAGCTTTGCCAGCCCAAAGTCAAGAATCTTCACCCGCCCTTCGCGAGTAACGAATACGTTCTCCGGCTTCAAATCGCGATGGGTAATATTCTTGTCATGCGCCGCCGCCAGCCCCTGCGCGATCTGCGCTGCATAGTCCGACGCCTTGCGCGCGGACAACGCGCCGTTTTCGAGTTCGCTGCGTAGGGTATTGCCTTCAAGAAGCTCGGAGACAATAAAAGGCGAGCCGTCCTGCTCCCCAATATCGTGAATGGCGAGAATGTTGGGATGATTGAGCGCGGCTACAGCGCGAGCCTCTTGTTCGAAACGCCGCAACCGGTCAGGATCGCTGGAAAAAGATCCCGGCAGCACTTTTAGCGCAACCTCGCGTCCCAATCGGGTGTCGCGAGCGCGATAAACCTCCCCCATCCCTCCAGCGCCAAGGGGACCAATGATTTCATAGGGACCGAGCTTCGTACCGGAAGTAAGGATCATCGCGGGCAATTATAGTTGAGCCCCGGAAGGAACCATGGTTGCCAGATGCCGAATCTTAGAACCAGCCTGGCAGCTTTTACAAGTGATTGAAAGTCGCGTTATAGAACTGCGGGTTGGATCCGGGCACGATAAACATTTTGAACGAACCCATCGTCGCATTATCGAATTTGTATGTTCCTTGTTTCAGATTCTTGGTGCCGCCGTAAAATCGCAAAGTAAATGTGGAGGCCGTCGGCGACGTCGGCGGAGTTTGTGGGGGTATGTCATCCACCGCAACCAGAGTCAGAGTCTGCTGATTGGAGCCTGATCCAATGGTGAAGGTCGATCCCATCAGAGATGTGAACATGCTCTCGGTTAGCGGCGGAGTCTTTGCCTTTGCATTGGCAACCGCCGCTAACGATGCCGGCATGGCTGCAACCGCAGCCCACATACTGCAACGTCCCAATAGTTCTCGTCTGGTGATGGACATGTTCTTCTCCTGTAGGTCGAGAGCGACAATCTCTTTAGCTTTGTCCTAACTCCGCGTGGGATAAATTCCCGACAGCGCGATAATGAAGTTCAACGCCAGATATGGCTGGATGTTGTTATGAGGCAGGCCGCCGCCAGTTTGGCCGATGGCTCCGGCACCCATAGTGGCGCCGCCGGTAGAAGCATAAACCTTTCCCCCGCGGGAGGCTCCATCGGCGGCCCAGAATGCGCCACTGGCCGCCACCAGTGTTCCGGCTCCGCTGGACGCATTCACGGCGTGGTTGTGCAGGGGCATTTGAGAACTTATGAGAGACACGTTTTCCTGGCCAATCGCTTCGCCCAAGACATACGGGGATAGTCCGGCTCCCTGGCCTTGATGTACCGGGGCGCGGCTTTGCAGGTTCGGCAGAGCGAAAGTAGACGTGCCATTGCCGCCGTAAAAAGTCCCTATCAGGGAAAACAGAGCTGTGTTTTGGGTGATCGGCAGTATTTGGCCATTGCACAGGGCCCAACCACGGGGGGCGAAGTTGCCTGCGAAGATTCTAATTTCTGCGAGATAAGGGTTCATGAATACTCCTCCTGTCGACGACTCATAGTTCCGCGATTTAGCTCCGCGTTGGGAAAATACCTACCAATGCGATTACGAAGGCGATCGCCAGGTATGGTTGCCGATTTTCGTGAGGCTGGCCCCCGCTGTTAAGAGCAACCGCGGTCGCCGCCATTGTGCTGTCCGCCGCCAATGCATAATTCGACTGCTGCGAATTCCCCCAAAAACCGCCCACCGGAGAAGCCTGACTCACACCGCTTGAATTTGCGCTGACCGGGTGCGAGTGCGCTGGCATTTCAGTGGTCAGCAGTGTATGACTTTCTTGGCCGCCCACTTGCCCTTCGACATAGGAGGATAGACCTGCAGCCTGACCCATGTGCATGGGTATGCGGCTTTGGAGATTGGGCAACGCAAAAGTAGTTTGGCCGTTGCCGCCGTAGGTCGTGCCCAGAATCGAGAACAAGGCCTGGTTCTGGACGATGGATAGTGTCTGGCCGTTGCAAAAGGCCCAGCCTCTTGGGGCAAAATTAAAACCTACCATTCGGATCTCGCCGATAAATGGTTCAGCCATAAACGCTCCTCATCATGTGCTCAAAAAAGTTCTCAAAAAAACGCTCTGTCCTAGCTTCGCGTTGGGAAAATGCCAACCAGGGCGATGATGAATGTGACCGCCAGAACAGGCATTATGTTCAAGTGCGGCGTGCCCGAGCCAGTCACTCCCACCGCCCCGGCCGCCATCGTGCCACTGGAGCTGGCGGCATATTGCTTGGTCGCGGCACTGCTCGCCCAAACATTCCCGGTAGGGTCGCTACTGCCGCTCCCCGCCGAACTTGCTTGCGCCGGATGGCTATGCGACGGGAGTTGGACAGCGGCGAGCGTCACGTTTTCAACCCCGCCTGTTTGGCCTTGAACGTATGAGGAGAGACCGGCTCCCTGGCCGACATGAATCGGCACGCGGCCCTGCAAATTGGGCAACGCAAAAGTCTGGATCCCATCGCCGCCGTAAGTCGTGCCGATCAGGGCGAACAACGCATCATTTTGCGAAATTGGCAGCAACTGTCCGTTACACATTGCCCATTCTTGCGGCGCAAAATTACCGCCGAACATTCTGATTTCGCCTATGTATTGGTCTGACATCCCTGCCTCCTCATCGAGTAACAGTCCCCAACCGATTAAACACGGCCTGGTAAAAAGTTCCTTCGTCGTTCTGACTTACCGGGACGAGAAACAAATCGAAATTGCCGATCGCTTCATGCTCCATCGGATAATTACTCTGTGGATGAATCTCGTTCTTGTCGCCTCGAAATAACAATGCGAACTGTTCATGCGGCGGAGTCGCGTGGCCATCTTTCAATTCAACCAAATCCAGCCGAGTCCGTTCTCCCTTGCCATCGCGGAGCCAAAAACGGCTGTTCAAGTTTTGCTCAAACACCGCTTTGGTCAGAGGGATACTCATTTTTTATCTTCGAATCTCGGCGATCCCCGCTGACCTGCGAATGCGCGGCCTGAATCGGCCGATCATATTCGCGGCCATCATACCCCAATCAGGCTAGGAGAGCCACGTTTGGTTTGTCTCCTTTAAAGTTTTCGCATCCGAGGATCCATTCGGCCTAATCCCGGCTATGTGCAAAGGCTTCATTTCGGTCGGCGCTCCCGGTCGTAGGCCTCCAGGCCACCGCAGTGCTTCCATCCGTTCATAAACAGGAGTCAAAAACCTGGCACTCAAGGCGGAAATTGCTTCCGATGCCTGGAGCTTCTTCCTTTCCGAATCGGGCGCAAACGGCAAACACGAAGTCTTTGCATCGAATTCGGTGACCCGGAGCATGTCTTCCTTCTCCGAGTCAGATGAGGTCACGCCAAAATGTTCTTCCAGCAGGGGCTGCACAGCCTGCGGCAACTGCCGATAGTTAATGAACAGCCCGTGATCGTTCCGATGCTGAAGCGCAGCCTGGCAAATGACTGCCAAGACTCTAGCGCTGTACTCCGCCGAGGACATTTGTCTGCCGACGTCCGCAGGCAAGGTTCTAATTCTGTGACCGGGCATTATTCGGTCACCAAGCATTCCCGGAACCATGTGGCTCCCCGGCATGTTCTTGTGAGAAACCATGACCTCAACTGGTTCGCGGTAGAGGAAGATCCAGGGCACGGCGGGAAACGCTTGTTGAATCAGAGCTAAATCCAGGGTGTGCCAGGTGTCGAATTTAATGAAGAAGCGCTTTTCTCGATTCTGACGCTGCCGGCCGAACGCGCTGACCATCCCACGCAGCCAAAGAATCCGCTGGGCATCGGTTACCAGCGGGCTGCGGAGATTCGCGCTCAAAATCGAGTCGATCGGAGCAGCCTCGGCAATTACTATATTTTGCGGCAGCGCTGCCAGCATTTGTGCCGTCAGCGTAGAACCACAACGCGACATATGAAAGATGAAACCAGTAGGAGGCAGGCCGGGATCGCAGGCCTCTACTTCACCTAATGCCTCGACGGGAGTCTGGCGGCGAAAAAGCTGATTAAAAGGACGACGTAGCGCTTTCTCGACAGTGTCTGAAAAAAAAGGGTCCGTGAATCGCAGATTTCCGAAATGACACCAATCCAGAAGGAGTTGATTGCCCCGCCAATACGCACGGATCGGCATCCAATCGGCGAATTTGGCGGTCCTCGTCATACTCGCCATCGGATCGTTGCCATTATTGAATCTGCCGCTGTTCGACCCAGACTTGCCTGCCCGCTTGCATGGCTCCAGCCACATCACTCTCGGTGAACTCGAACCCGCGTTCCTGACCCAACCGCAAAACCAGAGCGCAAAACTTAACCGCGTCTTCGGGTTCGCGCAACAACTCCTGAAGAGAGGAATCCTCCAGCACCAGTTCGCGGAATCGATCAAGCTCCTGTTGCGAGGAAGGCAGCACCAGAGACGGGGGTATCATCCTGCCACCTCGTCGGGACTCAGCCGCCAAACCATCTCCAGGTAGATTTCGCTTTCATCCACCGTCTTGAACCCAAGTCGCTGATACCACGCCAGCGCTGGATTGAAGCGCTCTACATGGATGCGAATCCCTTTCCCGCATTGCGATGCTTCTTCAATCAATTTGCCGACCAGTTGGGACCCAATACCGCTCCCGCGGTGTTCCGGCAACAGGGCGATATCGATCAACAGAATTTCATCCGCAGTGCGGTCGACAATCATGCGCCCCGCGGCAACTTCGCCATGGCGGATCACCCAATGTTTCGCCTGCGGAAACTGCATCCGGTAGGAGCGTGTCTGCGCCTCAAACTGCATCCGCAGAAATTGTTCTTGCTGAGAAGGAAGCCAGCCGGTAAGAGCCACCTCTTCCGCGCGGGTGCTGGCATAGACCGCAAACAAGAAGGACTCATCTCCCGGTTGCGCCGGTTGGAGCGTAACTGAAACAGGAGTTATGCCACCCGGTTGTGCAAGGTCTTGCCCGCCAGAATGTGTTCCGAAGACCATGGGATTTTTGGAAGGAACTGCGGAGCTCACTTGCCACACAGGCGCGGATAGTGACATGGCCCAAAGCCCCTGTCAAGGCTTGTCTAGGGCTGGTAGTCGTGCAGTTTCAAGATGAACCTCAGGCGCTTAAAAGCGCAATGCGAGGGTAAATTCGGCCCAGGTTGTTTTCCCCCGTGAACCCCCGTGTACCCTGTGTTAATGCCTTCGAAAATTGCACCACTACCGCAAAATGTTTCAGCTTGACTGATCCCCAGGATCATAGGACCATGCTAACCGCGATCCTTAGATCCTTAAGGTATATGCCTGAATGGCTATCGCGACCCTCGGCCAAAGCAAGAAAAATTCGCCAACGAAACGCCGGCGAAAATGTCTGTGAAATACCGCTGTCCGCTTGCGGATTGCCACATGACAACTGAACGTCCGGCGCGGAGACCGCCGCCATGATGAAGCGCACTCGTCTGAGCCGTCCTTTCTGTTTCACTCTTCTTGCCGTAGCCGGCCTCCTTGCTTTCTCTTATTTCCCACTGGCCAGAATTCGTGCCGCGAGTGCGGTGACGATCCTGCCGAGTGCCCGCGCCGGGCAGCCTCTCGCCAACTTGAAGACCACGCGCAGTCTTAAGCTCACTTACACCGGCCCTGCGGATGCAGTGGCAGCATTACAGGCGGGGACGGCGAACCCCACCGCATTGGCCGCTGCGGATTTCGACGCCGATGGAGCCATGGATGTAGTGGCTGGATACTCGACGAAGAATGGCGGCGTGCTCGCATTGTTCAGGGGCAATCCGGATGCGTTTGCGCCCAAGGACCCGTCGCTTTACCAGAAGGCAATGCAGGGAAGCATCGCTTCCACGTTCTTGCCAAAAGCCGCGACGTTCACCCTGCCCGCATCTCCTGATTTGATCGTCACCGGAGATTTCAATCGCGACGGCAACAAAGATATCCTCGTCGCAACGCGTGGTAGATCGCTCTACTTCTTAGCGGGGGATGGAAAAGGAAATTTTCTCGCTCCTGAAATCGTCGCGCTGGCGGACCAGGTCACGGCTCTCGCAGCGATAGGTGACGGTCATGTCGCCGTGAGCACGGACGGTCGCAGCGGACCGCAGCTCACCATCATGGCGCCAGGTGTTGCCGGCCTCACCGCCGGCCAGACGTATTCTCTGCCAGCTCGCGGAACCAGCATAGCGTGGGGAGCTCTCGGTGGAGGAGCAGACGTTGCCGTAGGCGCTGGTGCCAAAGTGATGATCATTTATGGCGCTCTCGGTGCCAACCCGCAAACGGAGACGGTCCATCTCCCATTCTCAGTGCAAGCCATAGCACTGGGCGATTTTATTTGGGACCGCGACGGGCGCACGGAAATTTCCGTACTCGCCAAAGATGGAACCATCCACATACTGCAACATGGAACATTGGACAGGCGCGCGCTGACTCCCTCGGACATTCCGGGACGTCGCGCTGCAGTCATGGCGAAAGCCAAAATGCCTCTCGATCCAATTTCGCTCGGGGCGTGGACCGTTGCTAAACAGCTGTCCTACGCGAGGTCTGTTTCTTCCGGTGAGGTGTCGTCTTCCGCCTTTAGCTCGCCGCGTCTGGCATCTTCTTCTACCCACGACTTGATGGTGGTCGACTCGGGACGCAGTCAGCTCAACATTCTCGACACATCCGGTAAGACCGCCAGCCCCAGCGCGGACATTTCTTTCTCAGCTACGCCGGTCGCGGCGCTAGCCTTGCCGCAGAAGATAAACGCGGCTCGCGACATAGTCGTTTTGGCAGCTGGCCAAGCCGCTCCGATGATTGTTACTAACATACCCAGTCTGATTTTCAATGTGAACACAACCGCGGACATCGATAGTATCAGCGCTTGCACCAACCCCATCGTTACCACGACCCCAGCCACGCTCAGTTTGCGGGAAGCCGTCTGCCTTGCGAATAACAATGCCCCGGCAACTTCCACCATCAACCTCCCTTCTGGGACTTACAGCCTGACAAGCCTGGAAACGGGCGAACTCCAGCTGAATCCCAACGGGATCGGCTATAGCCTTTCAATCGCCGGGTCGGGAAGCTCGACCACTATCATCCAGCAGACCGACGGTGTAGATCGCATTTTCGAACAGGATTTTGTTTTATCGGGTAATAACCCGTTCTCGATCTCAAACGTAACCCTGTCCTCAGGCAATTGCATCAACACGGCCACCGACGATTGCGGTTTTGGCGGCGGAGCCGTTCTTGGGACAGGATCCACGAGCGACGACCTGACCATCACCAATGTTGTGTTCAACCAGAATAAAGTCAACGCGACCGCAAACGGGGGCGCGATTAGTGCCGGCACAATTGGAAATGTGACCATCACAGGCAGTACGTTCTCAAGCAATACCGCCACCGGGGGCACTGGCGGCGGTCTTGACTTCAACGTAGGGGCGGGCGGCTCCGGAAACCTCTCGATCACAAACTCCAGCTTCACCGGTAACACCTCGACGGCCGGGGCGGCTCCCGGCCAGGGAGGCGGCTTGCTGGTGACTTTGTCCACTGGAAGCACCGCTACCATCAGTGGCTCGACTTTTACTGGCAATCAGGCGACAGGTTCCGGCTCAATTGGTGGCGCGATCTCCGCCAATCTGGGGACAACTATTTCCAACTCCCGCATCGTGGGCAACAGCGCCAGCATTGGATCGGGGTTTGCGGAAACCGGGGGCACAGGAAACACTGGCGTCGCCATTAACAACTGGTGGGGATGTAACGCCGGCCCGGGCGGCTCTGGATGCGACACAACCGGTACTGCGGGCGCAGGATCGGCTGTGACCTTCAGCCCTTTCCTGGTCTTGAGCATTAGTGCCTCACCGACCTCAATCAACCCAAGCGGTACCTCAACTTTGACCGCCGACCTCACGCACAATTCGGCCTCCGCTTCCGGATTCAGCGTTCCCAATGGAACTCCGGTCTCTTTCGGCGGCACGCTGGATAGCAGTGTGAATCCGAACAGCACCACGCTCACGAGCGGTCAAGCAACTTCGACCTATACGGCGGGAGCAACCTCCGGCACCGGCACCGGTACGGCCACGGTGGACAATCAGCAGGTCAGCGCAAACATCGACATTCTGAACGCGGTCACCGTCACGACCAGCCCTTCCGGCCTTTCGATCACCGTGGACGGCGTACCCTCTACAGCGCCGCAGACCTTCAATTGGATCGTGGGAAGTTCGCATACCATCGCGACTTCCTCGCCGCAGGCCGGCCCCCCGGGATCGCAATACGTCTTCGACAACTGGTCGGATTTGGGCGCCATCTCGCACGGAGTAACCGCTCCCTCTTCGCCCACGACCTACACCGCCACCTTCGACACGCAATACCAGTTGACCACTCAGGCTTCGCCGCCGGCCGATGGTTCCGTCACGCCCACCTCGGGGCAATACTTTGCGTCGGGCGCAACGATTCCTGTAACTGCAACTGCCAATCCCGGCTTCGCCTTCAACAACTGGACAAGCACCGGGGGCACGTTTGACTCGACCACCTCCGCCAGCACTAACTTCCACATGCCGAGCGCGGCGGCGACCGTAACCGGAAACTTCGTGCCCATTAACGTCGGGTCGCCAACCACCACGACAGTGAGTTCGAATAACGATCCATCGTTTACCGCCCCTCCCGGCAACTCAGTCACGTTCACAGCGACTACCACTTCCAACAGCACGGTGAACGAAGGCACGATCACGTTCTCGGACCCCGCAAACGACTTCACGTGCAGCGGTGGCAATACCGTGCCCGTAAGCAACGGACAAGCCAGCTGCACCACCTCGTTTAGCACAGAGGGTGCCAGAAACGTCACCGCAACCTACAACGGGACGGTCAACTTCCAGGGCAGCCATGGCTCCATCACGCAGACCGTGAATAACCACACCGTGGTGAACGGGAACCAGTTCTGCAACACGGGCGCAATCACTGTGCCTGGCACGGCCGGGGCAGCCGGGCCTTATCCCTCAAATATTTTCGTGACGGGGTTGGGTAACGTCGGGTCCGTGACGGTCAAGCTGAACGGCATCAGCTCGAGTAACATCACTGCGACGGACCTGCTATTGGTGGGCCCGACCGGAGCGCAGATCATACCCTTTGCCAGCGTCGGAGACGGCAGCCCGATCAACGGCGTAACCATCACGCTCGATGACTCTGGCAGCAGCCTGATACCTGCAGGCTCTTCTCTCACCAGTGGCACTTTCAAACCAACGTCTTTGACGGGCGCCACCAGCCTGGTCTTCCCGGCTCCAGCCCCCTCGACCAGCGGGGCAGATTACGCGGCCACGGATGGAACGTCCACACTGGCCTCAAAGTTCAACGGCACCGCTGCCAATGGCACATGGCAGTTGTTCGCCATGGCGAATGCTAGCAGTGCCGCAGCCAGCATCAGCGGCGGATGGTGCGTGAACATCTCTCCCGCTACGGTGCAAACGACGATCACAACCAGTCCCTCTGCTCTCCTGGTTTCGGCGGACGGCGGCGCGCCAACCGCGGGACCGCTGGTGGAAAACTGGGTGCCCGGATCGTCGCATACCATCGCGACCAATTCGCCGCAGGCCGGGGGGCCCGGCGTGCAGTATGTCTGGAATAACTGGTCAGACTTGGGCACTATTTCGCACAGCATAACCGTGCCTCCCACTGCGACGGTCTACACTGCCAGCTTCACTACCCAATATCTGTTGACGGTCACGGCTAACCCGCCGGCCGGTGGAAACGTTGTTCCGGCGAGTCCCGCGTTCTTCAACTCCGGAAGCAGTCCGTCTATTTCGGCAACTGCGAACGCTGGATATGCCTTCACAAATTGGACTTCGAGCCCTGGAACAGTAGCGAGCCCGACCTCTGCCAGCACCACCATCACGATGAACGCGCCGGAAGCCGCCACGGCGAACTTCGTGGTCACGCAGCCGCCGGCTATTACCAGCGCCAACAACACTACGTTCCAGCTGGATGTCTTGAACAGCTTTACCGTTACCACCACGGGATCGCCGACTCCAAGTATCACCCGGAGCGGAGCTCTCCCGAACGGCGTGACTTTCGTCGACAACGGCAACGGGATGGGCACACTCGGCGGTACGCCGACTGTGAGCGGGACGTTCCATCTCGTGTTCACGGCGTCGAACGGTGTTGGCACCCACGCAGTACAGAACTTCACGCTAACCGTGTCCGGGCCTTTGGCCACGCTAACTCCAGCCAGCAATGACTTCGGGCAGCAGTATCTCAACAAAACAAAGTCGAAGACCTTTACGTTAAAGAATACCGGCAGTGGAACACTCAACATCGCGAGCGTGACATTGACGCCTGGGGCCGGGACTAGCGCGGGAGACTTCACCTTCACGAAATCCTGTGGGGCGACGCTGGCGAAGGCGGGGAGTTGTCAGATTATAGTGACCTCGAATGCCACCGACGCCGGCAGCCTTTCGGCGACTCTCACCGTCACCGACGACGCTCCCGGAAGTCCGCAACAATCTACCGTTACGGCGTCCGTCATTAATCCTCAAGCTACCGTGAGCCCATCGAGTCTGTATTTCGGAAAAGTAAAGATCGGCAACAGCAGTACATTAAGCACAATGCTCAGCAATCCAGGAACGTCGACGCTCGACATCGGCAACATTGGGTTGAGTGGCACGGACCCCGGCGACTATTTAGTAGGGGGGACTTGCACCAGTACGCTCGGTGCGGGCGGTAGTTGCACGATCACTATTACCTTCACCCCCAGCACCACCGGTTCACGTCCGGCGAAACTGGTAATCAGCGACAACGCCGGAAGCGCTACCGGCAAGCAGACAGTCACGCTCTCGGGAATGGGGACCAACTAGAAAAGCGCGATTCGAGGAGCGAACGAAGCAATGGAACGAGCTCCAGAGGCTGCGGAAAGACTTCTCTGTCGCACTGGATTTTGGGTGGCGCAGCGGTTTACCGCTGCGATGACTCCATTGTTTGGAATTTGGCTTTAGCCGCCGAGATGGAGTGGGTGATCGATAAAAGATAAGGAAGAGACCATGCTGGCCGGTCTCTTTTTTAGTTGCATGGCAGTCGCACCCGCACTTGACAGCCCCTTTGTTCGCTTCGGTTAGACAACTCAAGCGAGCCACCATGCGCTTCGGCGATCTGGCGAGAGAGTGCCAACCCGATACCGCTTCCCGCCGGCTTGGTCGTATAAAACGGTACGAAAGCGTTGCTCGGATTGAGCAGTCCCGGCCCGTTGTCGTCAATGATCAGCACGACGTTGCGATCCTCGACTTTCCAACCCAACGTTACATGTGGTTCATGCGCCTCTACGCCGGTTGACAGGCTGTTCGGAAGGTCCTGAACCGGGCGAGCCTCGAGAGCCGCTTCAACCCCATTGCGCACGAGATTAATCAGCATCTGCTCAATCTGGTCTGCGTCCACCATCAGCATCGCATCCGGTCCGCGAGAAATCTCTACCGCCATCCGAGTCTCAAGAAACGCGACCCGTTCTATGATCGGAACCAGCGCGACTTGCTGGACAACGGGCGGCGGCATCTGCGCCAATTGCCGATAGGCTTGGAGAAACCGGTTCAGAGATCCCGTTCGATCTTCAATAATTGCCAGGCCTCGTTCAAAGTCTCGCCGGTGTTCAGGATTCAGGTTGGAATCAGCGAGGCGGGTGCCAAGGCTTCCCGCGATCGATTTAATCGGCGCCAACGAGTTGTTGAGTTCGTGGCCCAGCACCCGGATCAACCTCTGCCATGCGCTGCGTTCTTCCTCACGGAGGGCGCGGCTAACGTCCGACAGCACAACCAACGTGTGCGGCACGCCTTTCTCGCGGAACTTGCTTTGCCTTACTAACCAGCGAGCGCTCGCACTGTTAGCCGGCAAGGCAATAAGCGTCTCGCTCGTTGCCTTTAAGCAGTCGGCTAATCCAATCTCGTCAGCAGTACGCCCGACAATGCGTATCGCAGGTTGCTGAAGTAGTTTTTCGCCCGCCGGATTCACCAGGCGAAGCACGCGGTCGGGATCGAACGCAAACAGAGGAGCATCAATCTCTTCCACCACTCGCCGCAGCAGCGCAGTCGCTTCGATCGCCCGGATTCGCCGGTCTGCCAGCAGATCGGCCAACGCGTTTACTTCGAGTGACAGCTCGCCCAAAGCGTCGTCCGGATTCGCTCCGCGCGCTCGAAACGAATAGTCCTCCTCGCGAAGGGCTGCAACTACATTCGACAGAGTCTGCAAAGGTCGGATCGTTTGCTCATGCAAAACCAGGGCCAACAGCCACCAAACGAATAACTCGACAAATGAGAGCCCCCACTTGGATTCAGTGGACCAGGGCTGAATCCAGATAAGAATGCCGCTAACGAGAATCCCAGGTAGTGCGATCAGGAAAGAGTAGAGGCTGATGCGATGCTCGTAAAGAAGGCGAACTCGTTTGTGTGGCCGTTTGTGGCTGTCCCCAGGACCACTGGTCGCCGAATTAGAGACCATACTTTTCGATCCGCCGATAAAGTGCGCCTCTGCTCAGACCCAAGACCTCCGCCGCCTGGCTGATGTTCCCTTGACACCGCTGCAGCGCCTTCTTGATGAGAAGCGCTTCCACCGCCTCCAGGCTGAGTTCTTCGAAATTTTGGGCTTGTGGCCGTTGCAAATTCAGACCAAGGTCCGCCGCTTGAATCTCTCGTCCCCGGCACATCAGAACCGCACGTTCCAACGTGTGTTCTAGCTCTCGAACATTGCCGGGCCAGGTGTACTGCGCCATGATTTGCAACGCGGAGCCGTCGAATCCATCGATCTCGCGGCGATAACGCGCGGCATAACGCCGAAGAAAGTGGATGGCGAGCGTTGGAATGTCCTCGCGCCGCTCGCGGAGCGAAGGCACATGGATTTCAACGGTATTGAGCCGAAACAACAGGTCTTCTCGAAATTGGCCCGAGGAACACGCCGCCGGAAGATCAATGTTTGTGGCCGAAATCAAGCGCACGTCGATCTTTCGCGAGCGCGAGGAACCGAGCCGCTCGATTTCTCCGGACTCGATCACACGCAATAGTTTTGCCTGCTGCCGGATGGGCACATTTCCAATTTCGTCCAGAAAGATGGTCCCTCCGTCAGCCAGTTCGAAGCGCCCGATCCGATCGGTCCGCGCATCGGTAAAGGCTCCCTTCACGTGGCCGAAGAGTTCGCTTTCGAATAGTCCTTCTGCCAACGCGCCCGTATTCACCGCAACCATCGGGCGCGAAGCGCGCGCCGAAAGCGCATGCAGCGTTTGCGCCACCACTTCTTTGCCGCTGCCGTGTTCGCCAGTAATAAGCACGTTCGCGTCGGAAGGTCCAACCCTTGCAATCGTCTCCAGCACGGCCTGCATGGAAACCGCCGCGGCAATGAACTCCGGGCGACCCTGGACTCGCAGAAGACGGTTTTCAGCGGCTAACCGCTCGGCTCGTTGCAGGGCGCGATGCAATTCAATTTGAGTCCGCAAAATGGCCAGCAGTCGCTCATTCTCCCAAGGCTTTTGGATGAAGTCTCGGGCCCCGCGGCGCATCGCTTCCACCGCCAGCTCCACATTTCCCCAGGCGGTCATAACGATAACTGGTAGGTTGCTGTCGAGCGCCACGATATCCGAAAGTAGGTCCAAACCTTCACGGCCGGAGGTCGTATCCCGCGTGTAGTTGAGATCGATAAGTAACGCGTCGTAAGAATCCGGCGCCAGGCTCATCCTGACTTCAGCCGGAGACCTGGCAGTCTCTACGACATAGCCTTGCGGATGAAGCAGGAGTTCAAGCGCCTCGAGGATATGGGGCTGATCGTCCGCCGCCAAAATGCGAGGTGCGCGGCTCTCGTGAGGATGGAAAAACTCGCGGGAAGTGTCTAGCGAGCGGAGATCTTGCGGCTTGGCCGAAGGTGGCATGCGTTACGGAGACGCGGCGGCAACCGTCCCGGTGACCGCCTCTTGAATCAGCACTCCATTATGTTCCAAAGTCGCTCCCGTGGCGCGGTCAAGTTCAACTCTAGCCTTCTGGTAAGTCGTCATCGCGTTCACCAGGTCCAGTTCAGCCACAGAGAGGTCGCGCTGCGCCGTCATCGTCTGGTAACTCGATCCCGCTCCCAAGTCCTGCTCTTTCTTGGTGATTTCGAACGTGCGATCCGCCAGATCCCGCGCCTTGCGCGCCGATTCCACCCTGGCCCGCGTCTGCTCCAGGGCATACTGCGCGTTGCGCACTTCGATTCGAATCTGTTTTCGCAACTGTTCTTTACGAACACTAGCTTGCCGGTATTCCAACTCAGAGCGATACTGATCCGCCTTGGCGACGCGGTTGCGAAATGGAATATTCAGGTTGAGACCAACGTAATAATCTGGCGATGAATTGTTGAAAGCACCCTGCCACGCGTCTGTAAGGTCTCGCGGAAACGTAGAAGAAACCGTAGCGTTGCCGGGAGGATTCGCGAAACCCGCAAGTCCGCTGCCGCCATAGAAACCAACCACTGAGAGGGAAGGCAGCAGGGCGTTCCGCGCAGCTTGACGGCTGATTTGCCGGTTCGCCAGATCAATATCGGTTTCCAACAGTTCCGGACGATCCCGCAATCCTTGCGCAATCAGATCGAGTATCGGCTGGTTGCCATCCGCCTGAGTATTCGATGCTTCGGTGCGATCCGTAGGCACCACGGGCATCTCTTCAAGCGTTGGATCATCCAGGCTCTTGGTGAGCGCATTTTTCATCAATGATTCCTGCAATTGAAGGTTCGTCCGCGCCACCGTCAAATCCTGATCGCGTTTTGAAACCTCGGCTTCCGCCTTCATCACGTCCATCTCCGGAACGCTTTCCAATTGCAGTTGCTTTTTGGCATTATCCAAAGTCTGATTGGCAAAAGTAAGGGATTGCTCATTCACGCGGGCCTGCTCGTAGGCGCTGACCAGATCCCAATAAATGTTCTCAATCTGCGTGACCGTGGCAATCACCTGATCTTTGAAGGCGATATCGGAAATCTTCTTGTTGTTCTTGGCGATATGCAGGAAACGCAGGTTCGGGCCAAAACCAAATCCCGCCAGCAGCTGTTGTTGAAAGGTAAACCGGTAATAAGAATTCAAAGCTGGAGACAGGAAAATTTCGGGGCTGTTGGTAGTCTGGCGATTGTTATTGAATTCAAAAGAAACCGTCGTCCCGCTCGAAAAGGCTTGCGAATACTGAGCATTCACTTGCGTCGTGTTCAACTGCAATGAAGGGACGTTGTAAAGCACCTCGCTTGATTGCGGCAACGTCAGGTGTTCGATTCCTCCGCTCACGCTGAGCGACGGGTCGTACGACGCCACGGGAGTTCCCACACCCAGTGTGGACTGCACAAGACCGGAAGCGCCTGCTCCGGCGCCACCCGCGCCGCCGGTCGTGCCACCTGCGCCTGCCCCAGGCGCTCCTGAACCAAAGCCGCCGACTCCGCCACCGGGAGTTCCCTGCACCACACCAGTGTTCACTCCACGAAAACTTCCACCAGCTTTAGTACGAAGCAGATCCGTATCGGCAATCGGCAAGTTGTAGCGGGCGATTGCCAGATCCAGATTGTTCTCCAGCGCAAGGTCAATCGCGTCTTTGAGCGATAAGTAGAGCTTGCCATCCCGAACCATGCGATCGAGTCGCGGTGAATTCGTGAGCACCGGCTCCGCCACCTGCTCCCCCCTGTACGGACTCAACGGATTGTGCGACTGCGGCATTTTCAAAGCAGACGGAGTATCCACCTGCGCCGGCGCCATCGCCGAGCACAATACGAGCACCACCGCTATCAGCAAAAGGCGGCAACGTCGCTCCCAAAAATAGAACTTCATCGATTCACCACCGCGTCAACAGGTTCCAGAGCCGGATTCGCCGTATCGCCAACCAGCCATCCATCGCGTAATTGAATTGTGCGCGTCCCATAACCGGCATTCGTTTCGGAGTGTGTGACCTGCACGATGGTGGTTCCCCGGCGATTCAATTCCTGGAAGAGTTCCATGATTTCCTTCGCTTGGTCGGAATGCAGATTGCCCGTCGGCTCATCGGCGAGCAGCAACGCTGGTTTATGAATCACGGCGCGGGCAATCCCAACCAACTGTTGTTGCCCACCAGAGAGCTGGCTGGGATAGAGATCCTTCTTGGCAACAATCTGGAAGCGATCAAGCGTGTCGGCCACCAGGCTCTGCCTCTGATTGCGCGGAATGTCTTTGTACGAGAGCGGCAGATCAATGTTCTCCAGTACCGTGAGATCATCCAGCAGGTGGTAACTCTGAAACACCACGCCGATATTCTTCTTCGCTAATTCGGCCCGCTCCTTCCTCTTCATGGAATGCGCGGCTTGCTCGCGGAACCAGTACTCGCCCTGCCACTGGTCGTCGAGCAAAGCGAGAACGTTCAACAGCGACGATTTCCCCGCTCCCGACGGACCCATCACCGTGATGAACTCGCCCTGCTGAATTTCCAGATTGATGCGCCGCAGAACCCATGTCTGGGTCGGCCCTGTTTTGTAGCTGCGTTCGACGTTATTGAGTTGAATCATATTTGTCCTCGGTTCGCCCCTGATCACTTTGCTGCTCACTCCCACCGCAATGTCTCCATGGGATCGACTCGGGTCGCCCGCCATGCTGGTATGTAGGTGGCCGGCAAGGTTGCGAAAACCAGCAGCAGACAGACTCCAGTAAAGGTCGCAGTGTCCGTCGATTTGACTTCAAACAGGAGGCTGCTCATGAGTCGCGAGGCGGCGAATGCGCCGGCAACTCCAACAGTTGCGCCGAGGAGAGTCAATTTTATGCCGTCAACGACGATCAACCGCTGCAGGTCGCGCGGCTCTGCCCCCAATGCCAGGCGAAGCCCCAACTCACGCCTTCTCTGTACCACGGAATAAGTCAGCAACCCGTAAACACCCAGAACGGCCAGTACGAGCGCGGCTCCAGCGAATCCCGTCAACAGATAAGCTGGGTATGCGCGCAGCGCCATGGTCGGGGAGCTCCAGATAATCTGAGTCATACTCGCAACCTCAGCGGCTGGAACTTCAGGGTCGATCTCATGCAATTTCTTGGTTACGGCGGCTGCGAGTGTCTCTGGCGCCGGCCCCGTGCGGATTACCAGGCTGAAATATGCGCTCGCATTCTGTTCGAAGGAGTCATAAATGACCGGCTGCATCTTTGCATCCAACCGATCCACATTTTCGTTACCAACAACGCCAACGATCTCACGCAGGTCAGGCTTGTCAGTGTAAGTAAAATTGATTCGTTTTCCGATTGGATCCTGGCCATGGAACACCTGGTCGGCCAAAGCCTGATTGACGATGACGACTAGAGTGGATTTCGTGGTGTCCTGGTCGCCAAAAAATCTGCCCGCTCGCAAGGGAATACCCATCACCTGGAAATAATTGCCGCTCACAGTGGGGGAACTGGCTTCAAACTCTTCACCTCCACTCGCTTTAGGATGTCCCTCTACGTCGAAGCGCGAGGTATTGCCACTGCCGGAGAGCGGCACGATGGTGACCGCAGCCACATCCTTGACGCCGGGAAGGGCATGGATCTCTTGGAGAACACGCCGTTCGAAGGCTAGCTGTTGCGTATTATCCGCGTAACCCTTTTGCGGCAGCGCAAGGCCGAGGGTGAGGAGATTGCCGGTATCAAAACCCGGATCCCGATTCAGCACGCGCTGCAGACTTCGGAGCATGAGCCCGGCCCCCACAAGCAGAACCACCGCTAGAGCTACCTCCGAGACGACGAGGATATTTCGCAATCGATGGTGCATCCCGCCCACGGCGCCGCGGCCGGCTTCCTGAAGGTCCTGGCGCAGGTCAGGTTTGGCGATTTGCAGTGCTGGGACCATTCCAAACACGATGCCGGTCAACACCGAGAGGGCGAGGGAAAACGCCAGGACTCCAGCGTTGACGTGAAGCCCCTGTAGTGCGGGCATGGCCGCCAATGCCATCTTTGGAATCATGCCAACAATCGCCGGAACGGACCAGATCGCCGCCAGAATCCCGACCGATCCTCCGAGCAGTGCAAGCAGGATGCTTTCGGTAAGTAATTGCCGGACGATCCTCGCGCGGCGTGCGCCCACAGCCATGCGGATCGCTATCTCCTTCTGGCGCTGCATGGAGCGCGCCACCAACAGGCCGGCAACGTTGGCGCAAGTAATGAGAAGTACAAAACCCACGCTGGCCATGAGCAACCGCAACACGGGCCGTGCTGGCCCAATTAACTGTTCCTCGAGCGGCACGAGCCGCACGCCAACTCCGGCGTTGTCGCTCGGGTACTTCTGCTCGAGTTGGCTGGCAATTGCTGAGATCCCCGCCTGCGCCTGTTGCGCGCTCATACCAGGTTTTAGCCGCGCTACGGGATTGAGCCAAAATACGTTGCGCCGCAGTTTCCACGACTTCACGCGCAACGATTGCCAAACGTCACCCGATTGACTAGGCCCAAACTGAAAGTCCTGCGGAAGCACACCCACAATCGTGTTGAGCACTCCATCGAGAACCAGGGTTTTTCCGATCACATCGGAGCCGCCTCCGAAGCGTCTCTGCCACCCGCCATAGGTAAGCATCACCACCGGTGGCGCTTGTCCTTGATCGTCGGCAATTTCAAACGTGCGCCCCAAAACCGGCTTCACTCCCAATGTCTCGAAGAATCCGGCGCTGGCAACGGGAGTAATAACCTGCTCGGCGCCGTCCTTCCCGGACAAACTTGCACTGGTTCCCGAGTAAGCTCCCATTTGCGAGAACACTTGATTGCTGTCGCGAACGTCCGCAAAATTGGGATAGGAGAAGGGCTGTTCCAGAAAAGACCCCTGGTTGCGCAACCCATTCAACTGCACCAACTCGTCAGTGTGATCGTAGGGCAGGGGACGCAACAAAATGGCACTGAAGATACTGAATACCGCACTGTTCGCGCCGATACCCAGGGCAAGCATCACTACGATTACCGCGGAGAGGCCAGGAGTTTTCTGCACCATTCTCCAGCCGTAGCGAAGGTCTTGAAATGATTCTTTCATTCTTGCTCCTATTCGCAACGCAGCGCCATCATTGGATCGACCTCGATACCACCGGTTTGGTAGCTTGGCTCTACGTTCTTGAGTTGAATCATAGGTTCGGCCCTAAGCGCTGTAAGTCGATCTAGTCTTCCCGTAAAGTCTGCATAGGCTCGAGAGCGGCAGCTCTACGCGCCGGTACGTAACACGCGAACAATACAGTGGAGGCCAGCAGAATCGTAGTTGTTATCAACGTGATCGGATTGAGCAAATCCACGTGGTAAAGAAGACTCGACAACACTCTGCCGGTCGCGAGCGTGCCTGCGAGTCCAATGAGCAATCCCGCGCCGGCAAGCTGCATGCCTTTCCCGAGGATCAGTCGCAGAACGTCCGTGCGCTGCGCACCCAACGCCATTCGAATGCCGAGTTCCCGGGTGCGCATCCGAACTGAGTAGTTGATCACGCCATACAATCCCACCGCTGCCAGCAACAACGCGAGACCGGCAAAAGTGGAGAGCAACAACACCAGGAAGCGGCGTCCGGTCAAGGATTGGTCGACGAGCTGCTCCATGGTCTTGAGGTCGTACAAAGGCATGTTGGGATCAACGGCGCGGACCGCGGCCTGCATCGAACTCGCGAGGGTCTCAGGCCGGAAATTCCCAGTGCGAACTACGACGGCTGCCGCGGCGTTCTGAGACGATTGAGCTAACGGTTGGTAGAAGTAACCCTCAGAGTTGTCGGCTTCCAGAGACGAGGTTTTCGCATGTTTAACCAGACCTACAATCGTCATCCACGGACTGCTGCTGCCAAATCTTATGTATTGCCCTATGGGATCCTCGTTGGGCCAATACTGGCGAGCCAGGGTTTCATCGACGATCGCGACGGGCTCGGTCTTAAGCCGGTCCTGCGGCGAGAAGAATCGTCCCCGCAGTAGCGGAATCTCGAGAGTCGTAAAATAGCCGGGCGAAACCGAATGGATATTGCCGTGAGGCCCCGGGTCAGTGGGAGCTACATTTCTGCCCTTGATCCCAAAAGAAGAGGATCCGCCTAAGTTACTAAAAGGCAGAGAATCAGCGAGCGCCGCATTGCTGATCCCAGGCGAATTTTTCAGCTGATCTTCCAGCGCGGTAAAGAAAGCTGCCTGTTGCTCGTCGGTCTTGTAGATCGTGGGGGGCAAAGAAAGAGACGCAGTCATCAGCCCGCTGGGATTGAAACCAGTTTCCAATTGTTGGACTTGCTGCAAGCTGCGGACCAGAAGTCCCGCGCCAACCAGAAGCAGCATAGCCACGGCGATTTCAGTCACCACCAAAGCCGAACGCAGTCGCTGCCGGGCACGGCTGGAAGTTTCTGAACGCCCGCCTTCCTGTAGTGCCTGGAACCATCGCGAATGGGTCATCTGCCACGCCGGCGCGATACCGCAGAAGAGCACGCAGGCCGCTCCGGTGCACGCTGCAAAAAGCAAAATAGGCCAACCCATGTGGATGGTCATGTTTTGAGCGAGGGCGGCCGGCGCCAGCATCAGCAACAACGGAATCGCCGCCCAGGCGATCACCAGGCCAAGCACCACTCCGGCCACAGCAAGAACAAGGCTTTCAAGAAATGCATTGCGAATCAGCCGGGAACGGCTCACACCGAGTGCGATCTGGATCGAGACTTCCCGCTGCTTACCCGAAGCGCGGGCCAACTGCAAGCCGGCAATATTGGCGCAGGCGATCAACAAGACGGAAATTACTGCCGCCAGAAGAAGGAATAGCGGCTTGCGCAAATTGCCCGACACGAACTCGAGCAGCGGTACGGAGAACATGCCCCAACCCGCGGATTCGCTGAAGCCACCCTGCCCTTCCGCTGCAATTACCCGCGAAGATCGCAGTGCGAGATAGGAGTCGGCCTGGGCGTTAGTCACTCCAGGGCGCAAGCGGGCCACTGCAAAAAGATATTCGTTGTGACGATTCTTCTCGTCGAAGTAACTGTTCGTGGCCAATCCTAGCGGAATCCAAAGCTCAGCTCGATTCGGCCAATTGAAATCCGGCGCCGTAACTCCGACGATCTGGTAAGACTCCTGATTCAAGAGAAGCGTGCGGCCGACAATACTCGGGTCTCCGCCGAACCTGCGCTTCCACGTGAGATACGAAAGAACCGCTTCGTGATTCGCGCCCGGCTGATCCTCTTCCGGACGAAACACACGTCCCACATAAGGACGAGCCCAGAAAACGTCAAACCATTGCCACGACACTGCTGCCCCATTAATGCGCTCCGGGATACTGCCGCCGGAAGTGTAATTGAAGTTCATGGCTTGCATCACAGCAGCCGACGTGAAGATGTCTTTCCCGGCGACGGTGTCGGCAAAATCAGGGGCAGAAAGAGAGATGCTCTTGAGGTCCCCCATAGCGTATTTCGCGCGCACTGCGACAATCTGGTCGGGATGAGGGATGCCGCTCGGATTCAGCAAACTGGCGTTGATCACACTGAATACGGCGACATTCGCGCCGATCCCCAGAGCCAACGTAAGAATGGCGGTGGCGGTGAAGCCGGGACTCTTGACCAGCTGACGAAGGGTGTAACGCAGATCCTGGAAAATCGCATCCATAGAAAGTTTCCTCACTCGTACCGCAGCGCAGTCATCGGATCGACCTTAGTGGCGCGACGCGCCGGCAAATAGCTAGCCAGCAAAGCGACCAAAATCAAGATCGCCGGCACGGCAACGAAGGTCAGCGGATCGTTCGGTCCCACACCATAAAGAAGATTAGCCATGAGCCTCGTCAGCGCAAGCGCAGAAACAAGACCGACCACTGTACCGATTGCGGCTAGCCGTCCCGCGCCACTGAGGATGAGGCGCAAGATGTCCAGTTGCCTCGCGCCGAGTGCCATTCGGATACCAATCTCATGCGTTCGCTGGCCAACCACGTAAGAAATAACGCCATAAATCCCAACGCTCGCCAGCAACAGAGCAAGTGTGGCAAACACGACCAGCAGAATCATGGAGAAGCGGCGCCTGGCGAGTGAACTGGCGATGACCTCATCCATCGATTGGGGGCTGAAGATGACTATCTCACTGCTGATTTGTTGGCTGGCGTGTCGAACGGAATCAAGCAAGCCGGCCACGGCTTGGTCGGAACGCACGACTACCGCTGACCCCGAAGGCGACATGGAAATATATGGGTCCGGCATCTGCATACAGGGGACGTAGAATTGCGCTCGCAGCTTTTCTGTGTCGTCCGAATCAAGCCCCCACTGTTTCACGTGCCCGACCACCCCAACAATCAGAGCAGGAGCGGCAAGAGTGCTGGATTGGACGCGTTTGCCGATTGGATCCTGGTTGGGAAAGAATTTCCGCGCGAAGACATCGTCGATGACGGCGACTTGCGGCGAATGCTCATTGTCCCGATCCGTAAAAAAACGTCCACGCTGGAGCGGAATCCCCATGGCCTTCAGATAGCCGGGTTCCACGATGTAGTCGAGGGCCCAGTTCAGGTCATTCTCGCTCGCGGGTTTGGGTTGGCCTTCCAACCAGAATGTCATCTCGTCATCGCCGTTCATCGGGAGAGCGCCCCAGGTTTGCGAAACCGCTTGCACGCCAGGGATCGACGCCACCTTGCTGTCAAATTCACGGAAAGCAGCGCGAATGGCCTCCGGAGACGCGCTCATCATCGACGGTGGAAGTGAAAGACCGACAGTCAATACATTTCGAGGATTGAAACCGGGATCGACATTCCAAAGCCGGGTTAAGCTGCGAATCATCAGGCCCGCTCCCGACAGCAACACCAATGCCATGGCGATCTCAGCTACGACGAAGATACCCTGCACCCGATGCCGGGTTCCTGTCGCGCCACGTCCGCCTTCTTTGAGAGTTTCTTGCAGATTCGCTGGTGACATCTTCAGCGCGGGAGCAAGGCCGAACAAAACTCCTGCCAAGAGTGAAATCGCCAATGTGAAGAGCAACACGCGAGTATCGAGGCCGATCTCTGTAGCGCGCGGCAACGCCGTGGGAAGAACACTTAATGCCGCTCGTGTTCCCCATGCCGCGAGCAACAAGCCGAATGCGCCACCGGTAAACGCCAGCACGACACTCTCCGTCAGCAATTGCCGCAGCACACGGCGGTGGCTCGCCCCTAACGCGGCGCGAATTGCGAATTCACGCGTGCGGCCGGTTGAGCGCGCCAAAAGAAGGTTTGCAATGTTGACGCACGCGATCAGAAGCACGAAGCCGACGCTGGCGAGAAGCACCAGCAATAACGGCCGCACACCGCCGACCACCCATTGCTTGAGTGGAACGAGTTTTGCGCTAATCCCTTTGTCGGCATCGGGGAAGGCGACTGCAAGATTGTTGGAAACCGACTTCATGTCAGCCGTGGCCTGCTCGAGAGTCACTCCCGGCCTAAGACGGCCAATACCGTGAAATCCAAGTCCCGCGCTCCGAGTGTTGAGCAAATTGTTCTTCCACTGGCCGACGGGGACAAATACCTGTCGTCGCGCGGAAATGGAATCCACAGCAAGACGAGAGCTGCTGGGAATTACGCCGACTATCGTGTGGCCGGTTCCATCGAGGGTGATGCCTTTCCCGACGATGTCTGGTGCCGACGAGAATTTACGTTGCCACAATCCTTCCGTGATCAAAGCGATAGGAGCGGCTCCAATCTCGTCTTCTCCCGTTGCAAAGGAGCGGCCTATGAGAGGTTTGACATCGAGAATTCGGAAATAGTCGGAAGACACGAATGCGCCGCCTACCTGTTCAGCTTCTCCGGTCCCAGTGAAGCTGAAGGCGTAGTCACGAGCAATCGCCATCGTAGAGAACGTGCGATTGTCTTTCTGCCAGTCGCGAAAATTGGGATAGGAAATCGACCCCGTTTCAAAGTTAGCTTTGCTCTCGTGCAGCGTTACCAGCTGCTCAGGATTCGGATAGGGCATGGGGTTTAGCAATACCCCATTGACCACCGAGAACAGAGCCGTATTTGCACCCACGCCGAGCGCAATGGTAACGACGACAACAGCCGTGAGCGCGGGCGTTTTCACAAACTGGCGTACGGCACAACGCAGGTCCTGTATAAATCCATTCATCGTCCAAACCTCCTACTCATAGCGCAATGCAGTCATCGGTTGCACCTGGGTGGCGCGACGCGCCGGCACCCAGGCGGCTAACATCGCCACGCTCCCGATTGCGAGCGTGACCGATATCATGGTCGCCGGATCGCGATCCGAGACACCGAAGAGCTGGCTCTTCACTAACATGCTGAGAGCAAGCGACAGAGGTAAGGCCAATGCAACGCTGACACCCGTCAGAAGCAACACTTCGCGCAAGACCATCTTCACCACCGAACTCCGGCTCGCGCCAAGCGCCATGCGGATGCCGATCTCTCGCGTGCGCTGGGCAACGGAGTAGGCCAACACTCCATACAAGCCAATGGCTGTAACAAAGATGGCGACGATTCCAAAACCGGTCGCCAGAAACGAAAGCATCCTTTCGGAGGTCAAGGTCTCATCAATCTGCGTTTGCATCGATTGCAGCGAGTCCACCACCAGCTTCGAATCTATGGAGCTCACGGCCGCGCGAATGGCACTCCCCGCCGCCTCCGGCTCTTGTCCGGTGCGCACGTATACGGAAACCGACACAGGTTCTTTTTGCTGAAAGATCGGCGAATAGAAAATTGGCTTCGGATCGTCATGCAGGCTGAAGTGCTTCGCGTCTTTCACAATCCCTACGATCAGGAGCGGATCTTTATCCTTCGTCCTCCGCTCGCCAAAAGATTTACCCAACGCCTGACCGGGGGTGCCGAAGAATTTCCGCACAAAACTCATGTTCACCACGGCCACGTGGGGACTGGATGCAGAGTCCTGTTCGCCCAACACCCTTCCTGCGAGCAGCGGAAGTTGCAGGGCGCCAAAATATCCGGGCGTCACCCGTTCCCATTCGAAGCTCATACGCTCCCCTTCCTGCGGCTGATATCCCGGAACATCAATCGAGAACGTGTTGTCGGATTGCGCCAATACGGGATCGTCGGTCATGCCTACCGCTTGCACTCCAGGCTGCGAGGCCAGAGTTTCGAGAAGGCGCCGGTACAACGGCGCGATGGCATCAGGCTGATAACCCGCTATCCGTGGATCGATTCGAAATGTGAGCAAGTGATCGGTTTGGAAGCCTGTATCGACCGACTTCAGATTTTTTAAAGTTCTAGTAAATAGGCCGGCTCCCACCAACAGCAACACGCTGAGAGCAATCTGTACGCCCACCGTGAAGCGCCGAAATTTGGCGTGCCCACCTTCCGCAGTTACGGCCTGCTGCTTGAGGGCCGGACTGACCTTGGGACGATAGAACTGGAAAATCGGAGCCAGACTGAAGAGGAGACTGGCCAGCACGCACACGGCAAAAGTGAAGAGCAGAACGCTGGAATCGGGAGCAGCGGAAAGTGAAGTCATTCCAGAATTTCCGGCGGCGGAGTTCACTAGACCGATGAGTACAGTTGCCAGTAGCGGGGCAAGCGCCGCCCCACATATTCCGCCGGCAAATCCTAAGACCAGCCCTTCGATCAACAACTGTCGGATCACTCTTGGCCGACTCGCGCCAAGAGCGTAGCGCACAGACATTTCGCGGATTCGCCCGGCCGCTCTGACCAACAGCAAACTCCCAACATTCGCCGTCGCCATCAAAGTCAGGAGACCGACCATCCCGAGCAAGATGAGAAGCGGTGTCCTCATGATCTGCCGCAAGGGAGAAAAGCCTCTTGAGCCGTCGATCACCGACACATAACTCTTTTCGACGAACTGTTCACGGAAGCGCTGCGAACGGCTGGGAATGCTTTGCAATTCGAAAGCCCGGATCGCCTTCCAAAGCGGATTGATCCCTGCTTCCGCCTGCTGCATCGTTACTCCCGGCTTCAGCCGTGCAACGATGTTCAGCCACCGTGATCGGCGTTCTTCCAAATCGTCCCAGCCCGGTGTCATGGTGGCTTTCATGCTGATCGGCACAAAGAAATCTGGAACCGTGCCCGTAATTATGCTGTCGAAGTTTGGCGGGGCGACACCGATAATTGTGAATACGTTTCCATTGACGAGAATGCTCTCGTTAACGACGTTGGGATCGGACCCGAAATGTTCTTTCCAGTAACGGTTGCTCAGAACTACAAACGGAGAAGCCCCGGCAACAGCGCTGTCCTCGGACACAAAGAGCCGCCCCAGCGCCGGCTTCACTCCTAGTAACGAAAAATAATTCCCGCTTACCAATTCACTATTGGCCAGGCTTGGCGTGTTCTTCCATTGCACTCCCACTTGTGCCGGAAACATGGTCAACATCCCTGAAAACACGCTGTTTTGGTCGCGAAGATCTCGATATATCGGATAGGAAAAGTACTGCTTCGGATCGCCGCCGTACGAACTCATGGACCCGGTGTCCGATCCTTCATACTTGAGCATGACGAGTCGGTCAGGGTCCTGGACCGGTAGGTGCTTCAGTAGGATCTGGTCAACCAGCGAGAATATGGCCGCATTCGCTCCGATTCCCAGCGCCAGCGTAAGAACAGCAGTCGCGGTAAAGCCAGGAGCGCGGCCAAACTGGCGCACTGCATAACGGATGTCTTGCAAGAATCCAGTCATTTTGACTTACCTGTCCATCGCCAATTCTTCAGTCCTACTCATATCGCAGCGCCACCATGGGATCCACTTTGGCCGCACGCCTCGCCGGCAGATAACACGCAATCAATGCCGAAGCAAACAGAACCACAGCCACGACAACGAACGCACCTAAATCGATCGTTCCAACGCCATACAGCGTGCTGCGCATGGCGCGCCCTAAGAAAAACGCCCCGAAGAAGCCAACACATAATCCTGCGGAAGCCAGGACGAGTCCCTCGCGCAAAACCATTGCCAAAACTTGTTCTTTGCCCGCGCCGAGCGCGATCCGCAAACCGATCTCGTGAGTCCGCTGCGCCACTCCGAAGGCCATCACGCCGTAAATTCCCAGCGCCGCAAGCAACATTGCGGATATCGCGAAACATCCGAACATGGCCGCGATGAATTGATCGCCAAGCAACGACTGGTCAAGAATCTGGTCCATCGTCTTGACATCCGCGAGCGGAAGATCGCGGTCCACGCTGTGAACCGCCGCCGCGATGCTCTTGCTGATCGCTTCCGGATCCCCAGCGACGCGAACGGAAATGCCCGCGCTCGGCCACGGACTCTGCCAGAAAGGCACGTCAATCTCAGGACGATCGTCGGCTCGCAGATTGCCGCCGCGCACATTGTGGAAGACCCCAACGATTTGCCATGGCACGGCCTGCCCGACCCCGGTGACTCCTGGAATCAATTGATCCACGTTGACGGTTTGGGTGAGTGGGTCTACTCCCGCCAAATATCGGTGGACAAAATTTTCGTTCACCATCGCCACTCTCGCGCCACTCGCCGAGTCTTGATCATTAAAGCTGCGGCCATTGATCAGACGGATTCCGTACGTTTCGAAGTATCCCGGCGTGGCCATCAAAAACGGCGAGTTAGGACGCAGCGAAGGATCACTGAGGGGATTCCCCGAGACGCTGAAATTCATGTTGAAGAATGTGCCCTGCAGAGGTATGCCTGTCGACACAGCCGCGTTTGCCACTCCGGGCACAGCCTGAATCTTCTCCAGAATTTGCCTGTAATAGGGACCGATTTCCTCGGGTTTTGTGAAGCGATGCTCGGGCACTGGAAGAAAGAACGTCAAAATATGATCTTTGCGGATGCCGAGATCAACTCTCGTCACATTCCATAAGCTATGCATGGCCAAGCCTGCCGCCGCCAGCAGGGTCAACGCCAGGGCAAACTCAGCGACCACTAAAATCCTGCGCAAACGATGTTTGCCGCCGCTGATTCCCGCGCGGCCACTTTCTTTCAGAGCCTCATAGGGACTCACACGGGAAGCAATCCATGCCGGAGCGCATCCGAAAAGAACGCCGGCGAGCGTAGTCGCGGCCACCGTGAATAACAGAACAGGAAGGCTCAGCCTGATGTCCGCCTCGGAGGGCAGATCGAAAGGGATGTTCGCCATCAGGATCTTCAACATTACGTCACCCAAGGCGATGCCGGCCGTGCCTCCTAGTCCGGCCATGATCAGGCTTTCAGTCAGAAATTGTGCCGAAGATGCGGGCGCGTGTGGCGCCCAGCGAAGTCCTCACGGCGATTTCTTTTTGCCGCGACATCCCGCGCGCCAACAAAAGATTCGCCACGTTGGTGCAGGCAATCAGAAGCACGAATGCAACCGCGGCCATTGATAACCATAGGCTCGTAATCAGTTCAGGAGGCAGAAAATCGTTGTGCAGCGGCTCAACGCTCACTCCCCATCCTTTATTGGACTTGGGAAAGTCTTGCGCCATCCGCTCCGCGATCACGTTCATGTCGGCTTGCGCCTGCTCGCGAGATACGCCGGGTTTCAACTTCCCCATCACCACCAGCCAGCGAGCGTCATGGTTCAACTGTTCCGGTTTGAAGGCCAGCGGCACGGAAATATCGCCTCCGGTTAACCGGTCTGCCAAGCCTGGCGCCAGAACACCAGCCACCGTGTAAGGCTCGTTATTGACGCGCAGCGATTTGCCAATAACGTTTTGATCGGAGCCAAGACGCTCCCAGGTCTTATGAGTAAGAATGATGACGCGGTCCTTGCCCGGCTGCGCTTCCTCCGGCAGAAAATCCCTGCCCAGAAAAAATCCCATTCCCTGCATACTGAAAAAGCCCGGCGTCACCACCCGTCCCCCAACCATTTCGGGCTGCTCCGGAGTAGCAAGATTGAAACTCCCTCCAGTCCAGGCGACCATATCTTGAAAAGCTGTGCTCTGCTTTTTCCACTCGATGTAATCCCCCGCGGAGACTTCGATGCGGCCATTCAGCTTCGACCACACCATCATCAACCGGTCGGCATCCGGATACGGCATGGGCGCAAGCAGTGAGGCATAAAGCACACTGAAAATCGCCGTGTTCGCCCCAATGCCGAGCGCTAGTGTGAGAATCGCAACCAGCGTGAAGCCGGGATTCTTCCACAGCAGGCGAAAACTATGGCGGATATTTTGAACAAGTGTCTTCACAAGAACTCCTACTCGCAACGCAACGCCAAATCTTGACGATGGTAATTAAGAAGTGCTCGGAGCCATCTTCGATGGGCATTGCCAGAAACCCTGCCGCACAAAGCGCTCATCCGCCCGTCTCCTGCAAAAGCTTCTTCAGCTCCTCTTCCGCCACGACTTTGCCGTCGAACAGATGCACTTCGCGGTCAGCATGCTTAGCAAATCGCGGATCGTGCGTCACCATGCAAATGGTCGCTCCCTCGCGATGCAGATTTTGCAGGAGCTCCATCACCGCTTCGCCGTTCCGCGAATCGAGATTTCCAGTGGGTTCGTCAGCGAGTAATATGGACGGCTTTCCACCCAGCGCTCGAGCCACCGCCACACGCTGCTGCTGACCACCAGAAAGTTGCGACGGATAATGCCGCACCCGATGCGCCATGCCGACGCGCTCCAGCGCTTCCATCACGCGGGCCTTGCGGTCGGCAGACGGCATTTTCTGGCGGTACGTCAGGGGTAGTTCGACATTTTCGTAGACCGTGAGATCGCCAATCAGGTTGAAACTTTGGAAAATAAATCCAATCTCCTGATTGCGAATCCGCGACCGTTCCGCAAAATCAATGTTCTCCACTGTTTTGCCGTTTAACGAATAGCGGCCGGCAGTTGGCGTATCCAGCAATCCAATAATCGAGAGCAAAGTAGATTTGCCGCAGCCCGACGGGCCTGACATGGCGACGTATTCGCCTTTACCGATCGAAAGATGGATGCCCGCGAGCGCATGAGTCTCGATCTCATCGGTATAGAAAACTTTCGTCAGGTCCTGAATCTGAATGAGCGGCTGTGCTGCTTCGGTCATGTCTGTTTCCTCAATGTTCAAGTTTCGATTCGTGCTCGGACCTGTTATTCGAGCCGGATTCGGTCGGTGTTATCCCAGCGCGACATGTCGGACAAAACGACAGTGTCGCCTTCGTGCAATCCCTCAATTACCTGGATCGAATTTACCGAAGCTCGTCCGACCTTCACCGGCACACGCAATGCGCCTTGCCCATCAGCATTCAGTTTGAACAAGCTGATCGTGCTGTTCTCCTGCCCAAATGCCGGACGCCCCACATAGAGCACGTTGTCCATTCGCTCCAGATCAATCGTTCCATCTACACTCAGGTCAGGCCGAGCGCCTTTAGGCATCTCTCCAGTCAGCTTGACGTCAACCGTGACCGTCCCGTTTTGTACCGCCGGATCCACTCGCATCACACTGCCCGCGATTACGCCGTTGTGCGTATCAACCGCGGCTGGCTCGCCGATCTGTACATCGCGAGCCTGTGTCTCTGCGACCTTCAATGTAGCCATCAGGTGATCCGGCTCCACAACTTTTGCCAGCATAGTTCCGGGCAGCACATGCTGGCCAACTTGCAGTGGCAGATCCACCAGGACGCCATCGATCCCCGCACGAACTCTCAACGCGTCCAGCTGTTTTTGTTTGAGTTGCGCCAGAACGCGCATCTGATCAACCTTCGCCTGCTGTTCCGCCATCTGCGACTCAATCGCTCGTTGATTAGACGTCAGCCTCTCATTTTCGAGATCGTTCCGCGTGGTCAGCTCGTCCGCTTTATCCTTGGACGATTTGTATGCCAGGCCCGAGATCACTCCGAGTTCATAGAGTGACTTGTCGGTATCGGCCTGCCGCTGCGCCTGCGCGTGGTCCGCGTGCACAGTTGCGGCGCCCGCCTTCTGATTCATCATGTCGCTCTCGAGCTTCACCCGGAGACTCTGATATTCAGCTTCGGCAGCCTTCAACTGAAGCTGTGCGTCAACCGCCGATTGCTCGGTCTGCGGATTGCTCATTTCCAGAAGGATCGAGTCAGCCTTGACTTGCGACCCGGGCAGCATGTGAATACGAACGACCGTCGCCTCGGTCTCCGCCGGAATCTGACGCACCGATTCCTGTGTCGGGACCAGAGTCCCCAGGCCGCGGACCTGTCTCAGCATCGGACCGCGCTTGACCGTGTCGGTCCAGACGGTTCCACGCTCCACCGTGGGTGCGGCCGGTTTCAGCCGCGAAACTGCAACCGAAACCGCGACTGCTGCCACGACAACGGCCGCTATCACAATCGTCTGGCGACGGCGCTTTTGAGTCTTGAATTCGGGCCGGGCGATATCCATCGCATGCGAATAGCGCAACTGGAAGGCCATCTCCTGCGGAACGGTAACTCCAGAAAACTACGGTGGATAACTCCACTAGACTCAACTGTGAAGAGATGTCTCCTTATCCTGAACCGGACATGAGTGTCCGGAAACGGACGATGCCTGGACGATGATTCTTGTTGTCGAGAGCGAGGACACGACTAGGTTCTTGCAAGTAACACCGATTCGGCGCCCTACTAACCACGCCGGTAGCAGAAGCCCGCGTCCTCGTGTACTCTCCTCTGTTCGAGACTAAACGCGATGGATGACTATCTCCCTGTTGTCGCGATAGTGCTGCTTGTGGTGTTTGGACCCTGGCTACTGGTCTGGAGGGCTGGCTCCAGACGTAAACGCGAACGCACCGAAGATCAAGAGCAATGGCGTGAATTAATCTCACGCACTTACGCCCTCGAACAAACTGTACGGACACTTCAAGCCCAACGCCCCAGCTCTTCCGCAGCAGAAGCCCCTCCGAAACCTGAGAGTCCGGCGACTTCGTCCACGCCGCCATCTCCAATCCCAAGCGACGTTTCGCCAGTGGATTTCCCCAGCCCTGCAGTACGAGCCGCCGAAGAATGGGTGACCCGCGAACCTATCGAGCCTGCAACACGAGATTCCTCCGACCAGGATTCCTACACCCGCGATTCCTCCAGTATTGATCAAGATTCGCTAGCTTCCACCCCGGTACCACAACCAAGTTTCGCCGCAACCGAGCCGATGCCATCTCTGGCCGACCGGCTCAAAACGTCGCTCGACATTGAAGAAATGATGGGCACCAACTGGCTGAACAAGTTGGGCATTGTCATTCTGGTGCTTGGGATCGCGTTCTTTCTCGCCTACCAACTCAAGACGCTGGGCCCTGCCGGCAAAGTACTCGTAGGATTCGTGACCTCCGCTGTAATGCTGGGCGCAGGAATCTGGTTTGACCGAAAAGAACGGTACCGGATTCTGGCGCGCGCTGGGATCGGCGGTGGATGGGCGCTGGCATTCTTCACCACGTACGCGATGTACCACGTGCCCGCAGCGCAAGTGCTCTCGTCGCAACCTCTCGACCTTGTGCTCATGCTTGTGGTCGCCGCAACAATGGTGTTGCACACCCTGCGTTATCGCTCGCAGGTAGTGACCGGGCTCGCATTTCTACTGGCGTTCTTGACGGTCTCTATCAGCCACTCGAACGTCTACAGCCTGTCGGCCGGCGCGGTGCTGGCAGCGGGACTGGTAGTCATCGTATTGCGCATGCAGTGGTTCGAGCTGGAAATATTCGGGATCCTGGCCAGCTATCTGAATCATTATTTATGGTTGCGCCCAATCATTGAACCCATGATCGGGGGAACGCCCTGGGCGAGGCACGGAAAGCTCCATCCCTTTCCCGAATATGCCGCGAGTGCGGGAATCCTGATCTTGTACTGGCTGATCTTCCGGCTGTCCTATGTGTTCCGGTTGCCGAAAGCCAATCGGCAGGAACACATCTCCACCGCCGCCGCATTGCTGAATTCCACCCTGCTGCTCGCACTTTTCAAATATCAGTCGACTCATCCCGAGTGGGCGTTCTGGGCGTTACTTGTCGTCGGCGCGATTGAGACGCTGTTAGGCCAACTACCTGTCACTCGCCGCCGCCGCACCGCGGTCATCGTTTTATCGACGCTCGGAGTGGTCTTGCTGACTGCTGCCTTTCCCTTCCGCTACTCCGGTACAAGGTTATCGGTCCTGTGGCTGGCAGAGGCGGAAGCGCTTCTGCTGATCGGGGTGTGGACAAAAGAGGTTGTCTTCCGCCGGCTCGGAACCATCGCAGCCGTGTTGGTCTCGGGCCAGATGATCGCCGTCGAAGCAGCACAAATCTTTGGCAGGCGCATGGATAACGCGAACCTGCTTCCTGACTTTGGGCTCGCGCTCGTATTCGTCGTAGCGGCCGCCGTGTTTTATCTAAACGCGCATTGGGTGCTTCGCCGGTGGGCTGAATTGCTTACCCGCGAGTTTGACCGGCGCGTCATGCAGCGGCTCTCCTATGTCGCAGGCGTCATGCTCCTGATCGCTGCCTGGCTCGCCTTCCCGGAAACATGGTCCGCGGTGGCATGGTGCGCTCTGGGATTAGGACTTGCGATGACCGGACGCCGCTTTGATTTCCCAGATCTTCGCTATCAAGCGACTTTTTTCGCGCTTGTCTCCGTGATTCGAGTTCTGGCGGTAAATCTTGAAGCTACCGGCAAATATCACGGTCTGAGCCTGCGGCTGGTGACAATCACGCTTGTTTCCACGTTGCTCTATTTCACGTCGAGATGGATTGATGCTGGCGGCACCAAGCGTATCGTCAGCGGCAGGATTTTTTTCTCTCTGGGCGAGTTGGTGAGTACTTCCTATACCTGGGCTGCATCCTTATTACTGTCGATTTTGGCCTGGTACGAACTGCGTCCAGTCAGCCTCGCCGATGCCTGGCTTGTCGGCGGATTGGTCTTGTTTGAGTTTGGCCTAACGCGGAAAAAGTTGAGCCTGCGCTTGCAGGGATACGTTGCACTCCTCGCCAGCTTTTCGCGAATCTTCTTTGTGAATCTGAATGCCGCCGGCAACCCGGGTGAAATCAGTCCTCGGTTTTATAGCGTGATCCCCCTGGCATTTGGATTTTTCTACGCATATTGGAGGCTCCACGAGCAAAGTACAGACCTGCCGGAGTCAAGCCTTCATGAATACGAACTCCTATTTAAAGCGGCCGACATTTGCTGCTGGCTCGGCACAATCACCGTGGCCGCGCTCATGCGCTTTGAATTGGAAGCAGATTGGGTCGCAGCAGCCTGGGCAGCGCTAGCCTTCGCCCTGCTGGTAATAGCCTGGCGCAGCGGGCGCAGAGTGTTTCTGGCCCAGGCATTGCTGATCGCACTCGGAGTGCTGTTCCGGACCGTTCTGCATAATTTTTACGAACGCAGTTACTTCCCAGCATCCGGCTGGGAAAGCCGTTGGATCACCACCGGTGCGGTCGTCGCGCTGCTCTTCCTCTGTCTGCCCTTTGCATTTCAACTTCGCAAGAAGAATGAGCCCAGCGAAGAGACCGGGCTTGTTCATCTGTTGCAATGGGTGACCCGGCGTCCCGAGCAACTATTGTTCTTCATCGCGGTCGGCCTGCTGACCTCTTTGCTTGCGATTGAAATGCGTCACGGTATGGTCACGCTTTCGTGGGGATTGGAGGGCGTCGCGGTTTTCCTGTTGGCGCTGTGGCTGGGCGAACGCAGTTTTCGGCTCACCGGGCTGGGGCTGTTGCTCCTTTGTGTCGGGAAAATCTTGCTGGTGGATGTCTGGGGACTGGATCCGCGTGACCGGTACCTGACCTTCATCGTGCTGGGCGCGGCTCTGCTTTTGGTGTCGTTTCTCTATACGCGGAATCGCGAGGCCTTGCGGCAATATTTATGATGCTGATGCGCTGGATTACATTCGCGGGAATTGTGTTCTTGGGAGTCGCGTCCGTCGTCGTGAGCGAACGGCGGAAGGTGGACGTGCCTGCCAGTCCAGCCGCGCTGTTGTATTTGGTCGCCGACACCGAGCAAGAATTGACCCGCATGCCGGTAAGCTTCACGCGCATGTCGGACGAAGAAGAAATCCGCATCGGGAATGAGTTGGCGCGATCCTACGCCGTCGCAGAATTGGAAAGAGCGCCGGAAACGGCCATCGTAGAGCACTATCTGACGCGCATCGGAGAACAGGTCGCTCGTGACGCTCATCGCAGACTCCCCTACAAGTTCCACTACCTTCCGAATCCATATCTCATCAACGCCTTCGCTCTGCCCGGGGGACACGTTTACGTGGGTTCAGGTCTCTTGAATTTGATGGACAGCGAAGACGAACTTGCCGCAGTGGTCGGACACGAGATCGAGCATATCGACCATTACCATTGCTCGGAACGTGTGCAGCGCGAACAGGCGCTCCGCAGAATTCCGTTGGGTGGGTTGGTGGCATTCCCCATCGAAATGTTCGAGGCAGGCTATAGCAAAGATCAGGAACTCGAAGCGGATCGCGAGGGTACCCGCCTCGCAGTCGAAGCGGGATACTCGGCTAACGGAGCCATCCGCATGTTCGAAACTTTTAGGCGCCTGTACGAGGAGTACGAGACCAAGGCGAAGACGCCGCAGCAGGAACTATCGCAAATGGCTCAGCAGTCTCTGGAAGGATATTTCCGCTCGCATCCGCTGCCCTCGGAGCGTATCGCCCAAGTACAGAAACTAATCGCCGCGGAAGGCTGGACCGCGCACCCGGAGCGAGATCTGGCCGTGGCTTACATTTTCTGGACAGCAAAAGCGCGCACCGCGCTCGAGACCCGAAACTATCCGCAGGCAGAGCAATTGGCAACTCAGTCCTTGCGTCTGCGCCCAGATCAGCCGAAGGCTTTGCAGTTGCTTGCACTGGCGCGGTTCGCGCAGGCCAATTTTTCCGGAGCGGCGGACGCCTACCGCAAGATTCTTGATATCGACAAAACCTCGCATCCGGAAGTCATCACCGCCTATGCGCATGCTCTGGCGGCAGCAGATCGGACGAAGGCGTTGTCCGAGTTCCATCAATGGGTCGGCAGCTTGGACGCGCAGAAGCCGCGTGAAGTGGACGTGGCGATGTCAGGTTTAGGACTCATGGCCGGAGATCCCGAAGCTGCACGCAAGCTGGAGCTCGAACTGAAGCAGGATGGCGAAGCACAAGCGCCCCTATGGATTGGCGAATTAGGGTGATGGCATTACCTCGACGGAAACTATCAGAAGGCGGTCGACTTATTATCCGAAGCTATGCAGCAACGCCCAGGCGAGGGGGCGCTCGGACTGCAACTGGGATGGACTCTAATAGAAGTCCGGCGATACGGCGATGCCTTACAAACGTTGGGGAGCGCGACCTACGCAACAGGTGTCGAGTCCCAAGACGCGATGGCTCGAGCAGTGGCGCGCTGGCAAGCGCAGGAACCGGATCAAGCCATGGTCGACTTTAACGCCGCTTTGAGTGCAGAGCCGGTGTGGAGTAATTCCAAATGGATCAGTGCGCTTTATTCACCGTTAGTCGCGCGAAGCATCCAGGAAATGCAGGTGGAACGCGAACGACGGAAACAGAAAACCAGATAGGTCTCAACACATTGACGAGAGGCTGGAAGCGGAATCCCAGTTTGGGATCGAGGGGCGAGACCCGCGTTAGGTTCCCAACAGGTTCATTTGTAGTTTCGCGTATCCGTGTTCGCGTGCCCACAGATCTAGAGGGATCGTCGCCAGTTCATCCACGACCGGAACTGCCAATCCGGTCTTGGTCAAGTCGATGCTCTTGAGGTAGCTATGGCAGGTATCACAGACATCCACGCGGACGTGCGCGATTTCCGGAGCAGAGTAGAAAGCCATCTGCGGCTCTCGCTCTTCTCCGCATGCCGGGCAATAAATCCTTCGAAAAGCCCATTCGTGAGCGCAGAGCATGCAAATCAGCGACTTTTTTCCGCCGTCGCCCTCGCTCCGCAATACGCCCACGATGGGCTTACCGCCACAAAGTGGACAGGTCGATGGAGTGCCATCCACAACCGCGATTTCGCGGTGGTCGGCAAGATACTCGGCGTAGGGTTGAAGAAAAATCCACGCGAGCGATCGGTCCGAATGAGGTGCGTCGCGCGCATCGGTGGCCTGCGCTTGGGCCGGTTCGGTGCCGTCAACGCCCGCGGCCAATTCGAGATCGCCGTGCCAGAAATCTTCAATCGCGTGCTGCCATCCGGGTGGGCCCTGCTGAGCCAGACTGGCGGCGGCCTGCGCGAGCGGCTCGGGTGCAATCTGCTGAATGGTCGAGAGGAATCCAGAAAAATGAGGCAGAAGAAGAAAGAGATCCAATTCATCCCGCAGAGGGCGTTCGGCGGAAATCTTCGACGAGCCCGCCAGATCATTTTGAATTTCAGCGTACAGCGCTTTCTGAAAGGTGGAGATGCGCGCGTAGTAGCGCAGCCCCTCGGCAGAGAACGGGTAGGTCGAGGCAAGCTCATCGGCGCGGCGGATGCGGCGATCCCACTTCCCGTCGATCATCGTTGCAATCTTGTTGCGATCACTCTTGCGATCATTGCTGGGATCGGGATTTGGGTTGGGATCGGCCGACGATCTCGTAATACCAGGTGCGATGGAACGTCCAGGCCCATGCCCGCGTGACGTAACCGGTAACCATAGACCCGAAACTTCCTTCTTCGAGGACCGCGCTCATATAGACGTGGATCAGGAACAATCCAATCGTGATAAGTGCCACGCTAGCGTGAATCAGAACCGCGGCGTAGCGCACAAATCGGAGGCTCCACGGGAGCGCCTCTGTGTACCAAAGCACGACACCTGAAAGCAACAACAGGATCACGCCATAGAAAATTCCCCAGAAGAAAAGTTTCTGCCCGTAATTAAAACGTCCGACGGGAGGAAGTTTATCGTCCTCATTCTGTATGTAATCCGGTATCGCCTTTCCCCAGGCGCGATCGGCGTCGGTTATCTTCATGTCGCCGCGCCATTGTTTAAATGTCACGAAGACCGATGCCGTGAAAATAAAACCCGCCCACGGATGCCAGAAACGCGCCGTCGGTCCACCTCCCACAACCGCGGCCAGCCAATACATGTAGGGCGACCAGAATGCCAGACCCGTCATCAGCAGGTAGATGTACGAGAGCGCGCCAGCCCAGTGATTGATTCGCTCGAAAAATGTGTAGCGGATGATCGTCTTATCGTCTTCGTGTTTGCGAGCTACGCTGGAGCGCGAAACGGCATCGGTCGTCATACGCGCCTCTCACCACCACTATCGCTATTCGACGGGATAGCGGGCGGCGGAACGTCTTGCGGAATCGGTTCTTCTTTCTTCGGACCGAATCGCATGTAATGCAATGCCATGCCGACAATACCACCGGCCATGGCAAGGTTCCCAATCCACTTCAACGGCCCTTTCCACAGGCGCACCGATAGGGGGACATGCGGATCCTGGGGTAAACCGCCATACAACTCGGTGTGCTTGGCATCGTGCAGCACGTAAATCACATGCGTTCCGCCAACCCCGGGAGGATCGTACACTCCGGCGTCGGCATATCCGGAGACGTCGCGAAGCTGTTTGGCGCGCGTTTCCGCCAACTCCTTCATATCGTCCTTGGTTCCAAAATGCAGACAGCCCGTCGGACAAGCCTTGATGCAAGCCGGTTCCAAGCCAACCGAAACGCGGTCGTTGCAGAGCGTGCATTTGAATACTTTCCGCGCGGTCGGACTGAATTTAGGAATGTTGAACGGGCAGCCCGTAATGCAATATCCACAGCCGATGCAATTCGCTTCCTGGAAATCGACGATGCCATTGGCATATTGAACGATAGCGCCATCCGCCGGACAAGCCGCGAGGCAACCCGGATCGGCGCAATGCATGCACTGATCTTTGCGCATCAGCAGCATCATGCTGCCGTCGGCGCGCTCGTGTTCGTTGAACTTGATCAGGTTCCAGTAATTCCATGCCGTCTCCGGCATGGTCTGGTAGCTGTTATTAAACGTCGTCTCAGTGAATGTGTAACCATTCCATTCCAGGCAGGCCACTTCGCAGGCTTTACAGCCGATGCAGGTGGTGGTGTCCACGAGTTTGCAGACCACGTTTTCACGGTTGAGGCCGGCGCCCGGAACCATGCCGGCGTGACCGGAAATTCGAATTAGCTCAGTTGCGGCCTGGCTCATAGTCGTTCTCTTTTTTACTTCTCTTCACGATTCCCTATGTTGTTCCCTATGCCTTCTCGACCTTTACCAGGAAAGCCTTGGACTCCGGCGTGTGTGCATTGGGATCGGTCACTGTATGCGTCAGCAAATTGGCCGGCGTCCGCGCATTTCGGCCTTCATCCTCGTCGATCCCGCGGAAGCCTTGATGAATCGGCAATCCGATCTGGTAAACTTTTTTGCCGTCGATCATCATCGGTCTGAGCCGGCGCGTTACAAATGCTTTTGCAATGTAGGTTCCGCGGGCGCTGATAACTTTGATCTTGTCGGTTCCGCGGATACCTTTTTCGTCCGCCAACTCCACCGGAATTTCCACGAACGCTTCCGGAATCAACTGGACGTTCATCGGATTGTTCTTTGTCCAGTAGTGATACTGCTCAGTCAGCCGGTAGGTGGTGCAGACGATGCTGTATTCTTCCGGCGATCCAAACACGTCATAGGGCGTTTTAAACTTCACCGCCAGCGGATTGTTCGACTGATCGGGATGCAGCGGATTCTTGATTGGACTTTCGATCGGTTCGTAATGCTCCGGGAACGGTCCCTCCGCGAGCACTCCAATCGGAGCGAACAATCTCCCGATGCCTTCGGCATTCATGATGAACGGCCCCATGTGGTCCTTGGGATGAGAATCGGGTTTGAAATCAGGGACATCGTTGCCCACCCACTTACCGGCTGCTTCGTTCCACCAGACCTGCTTGCGGGTCGCGTCCCACGGCTTTCCTGCCGGATCGCAAGAGGCGCGATTGTAGAGGACGCGCCGATTGGCTGGCCACGACCATGACCAGTTGGGATAAACACCCATTCCGGACGGGTCTTCCGTACCCCGCCGCTGGCACTGCGCTCCGGCTTCGGTCCACATACCGGAATAAATCCAATTTCCGCACGTCGTAGTACCGTCATCCTTCAACCAGGCAAACCCGGGCAACTGCTGCCCGGCTTTGATCACCTGCCCGGTGACGTTGTCTTTCAGGTCGGCGAGTGCTTTGCCGTTAATCTCCATCGCCACTTGAGAAAGCGGAGGATGTGCCGAGTCCGCATACGCCCAACTTAAATTCAGTATCGGGTCGGGAAACTTACCGCCCTCCTTTTTGTAGAGGTCGCGAACGCGGAGAAAAATCTGCGCCACAATGTCCTGGTCGAGCCGCGCCAGCCCCGGAGGCGGAACTGCGGCATATTTCCACGTGACCCAGCGCGCGGAGTTGGTCATGCTGCCGTCTTTTTCCGCAAAGCCTGCGCAGGGGAGCCGATAGACCGTAGTGTTGATCGTCTTCTGTTCTTCCGCCGTGATTCCCGGAGCTCTCCAGAATTCGCTGGTTTCGTCCTGATAAATCTCGCCCACGACCAGCCAGTCGGCCTTCTTCAGCGCATTGATGTTTTTGTTGGTGTCCGGACCGATCATCACGCCGTTCATTCCAAAAGCCATCATGCCTTTGATCTTGCCGTTGTACATGTCGTCCCAAATATGCGTCCATGAGCAATCCTGGCCGGGCTTGGGGAGGTATTCGAAACCAAATTCGTTTTCTTTGGTCGCCGCGTCGCCGTAAAAGCTCTTGAGCAACGACACCATGAATTTCGGCGTATTCCCGTAGTAGTTCATCGAATCCCACTGCGAGGGCTTGGACGATGTCGGCGTGGTCCGCTTGAGGTAGGTTGCCAGATCCTTGTCGTCTGGAACTGGTCCTTTGAGGTATCCGGGCAGCGATTCATATAACCCGGCCATGTCGGTCGCGCCCTGAATATTCGAATGGCCGCGGAGCGCATTCACGCCACCTCCCGCTCGTCCAACATTGCCGAGCAGCAGTTGAATCATGGCGGCTGTACGGATAATCTGCGTTCCGTAGGTATGCTGCGTCCAGCCCAGGGCATAGATGATGGTCGCGACCTTCTTCGTGTCGCCATCTTTGCGGATCGAGGTAAACAAATCGATCGCTTGCAGGTACTTGTCCTTAGGGATGCCTGTGATTCGTTCGACAGTCTCCGGTGTATAGCGCGAATACTGCTGCTTCATCAATTGGAACACGCAACGCGGATGCTGAAGGGTCAAATCGTAGGCAACATTCGGCGGCAATAGTGGCGGCGGTATTGGCGTCGCTGGATGCACGGTTGGTGGAGTCGCTTGGCCAGCGGCCCCCGAGGGCCCGCCAGAAGCCGTTGCATGCGCAGGCGTAGTAGCATCGTCGGTTTTGCCGCTGAAATCTCCACCTTCCTGGTAGTTCCAGGTAGTTTTGTCGTAGCTCCGCGACGCGGCGTTGAATCCGGAGTACAGACCGTCCTCAGGAAGTTTGAACCCTTCTTTCACGATGAAGGCAGCGTTGGTGTAGTTGACCAGATATTCTTTGGCGATCCGGTTGTTTTCGACGGCGTAGCGAATCAGGCCGCCGAGAAACGCGATGTCGGAGCCGGCCCGAATTTGCACGTAGAGATCGGCCGTAGAAGATGTGCGTGTGAATCGCGGATCAACCGAAATAATCTTGGCGTTGCGGTTACGCTTGGCCTCCATCGCCCACTTGAATCCGCAGGGATGGTTTTCGGCCGGATTCCCGCCCATGATCAACATCATGTCGGTGTTCTTGATGTCGATCCAGCCATTCGTCATGGCTCCGCGTCCAAAAGTTGGTCCCAAACTTGAGACCGTGGGGCCGTGTCAAACACGGGCTTGGTTTTCCAAATAAACCAAGCCCAACCCCCTCATGGCCTTGACGACCAGATAATTGAACTCATTCGTATCGGTACAACCACCAATAAACGAGATGCCTTCGCATCGGTTCACCGTGCGGCCAACGGCATCTTTTTCCACGAAAGTAGCGTCGCGGGTCTTCTTGGTCCATTGGGCGATTTCGCCGAGCGCGTCATCCCACGAAATGTCCTGCCAGGCGGTCGCGCCCGGACGCCGTACTTGCGGCTTCGTGAGCCGCCGCGAGTTCATGATTTCCTGCTCGAGCGACGAGCCCTTCGGGCACAATGTTCCGCGGTTTGTAGGATGGTCGGGATCACCTTCCACGTGGATGACCTGAGGCGTGACATTCTTCGCCTTGTCGCCAATCGTATATATAAGGACGCCGCAACCCACGGCGCAATAAGGACAGGTGGAGCGCGTTTCGGCAGCGCGCGCGATCTTTAACTCTTTGAGTTGGGCGTATGCGGGCTGGAGGTCAAATCCGAAAACGGTAGCGGCAACCCCGCCGACAGCCGCTACGTTGAAGAAGTTTCTGCGGGAGGTCTGCATCGTAAGGGGCCTCGGCATCCGTTCAAAAATCGCCGGAACCTAAGTTCTTAGACTTCGGCGGTTTATTTGTCAAGGGAAATGGACCTCGGGGCCTGGCGTAGCCACCGCATCAAGAGACACAGCGGAATTTCGAGCAAGAGGCATCCGCGACCGGCGGTCCGCGCGCCTTTGATCCGCTTCATCGGTTTCTCCCTGCCTGATTGCGATCGGCATAATGTATCGCGTCAAGGCTCCTTAGCTTTTCCGCCGCGGCTTCGGGAGTTATGTCTCGCTGGGGGCTGGCCAGCATTTCATAGCCGACCATGAACTTGCGCACGGCGGCCGAACGCAACAGCGGCGGATAAAAGTGCGCGTGCAGATGCCATTCCGGATGGGCTTCGCCGTCCGTCGGCGACTGATGAAATCCCATCGAATAAGGAAACGAGACTTCGAAGAGATTGTCGTAACGCGTGGTGAGCTTTTTGAAGATGTCCGCCACGCCGCTGCGCATGGCAACATCCAGAGACGCTATATCGCCAATGTGCCGCTTGGCAAGTATCAGCACTTCAAAAGGCCAGACTGCCCAGAAAGGGACGAGTGCGGCGAAATGGTCGTTCTCGACGACGATTCGCTTCCCGCCTTGCGTTTCCAATTGCAGGTAGTCGCAGAGCAGGCAAGCGTGATTCTTCTCCATATAAGCCTTTTGCGATGCCTGCTCCTTCCTCAGTTCATTGGGGATGGTCTGATTAGCCCAGATTTGGCCGTGCGGATGAGGATTGCTGCATCCCATGATCTCGCCGCGATTTTCAAATATCTGAACGTAATTGATGTAAGGCAAAGAGCCAATCTCAGAGCATTGCGTTACCCACATGTCTACCACGCTGGTGATTTCCGGGACCGTCATGCGCGCCAGGGTCACATCGTGACGAGGCGAGAAGCACATCACCTTGCAGAGACCGGCCTCTGACTCCGAAAGCAGCAAACCGCGCCCGGAATCATCTTGTTTTTCGGATAGAACCTCAGGCTTTAGCGCAGCGAAATCGTTGACGAAGACAAAAGTCGATGGATACTGGGGATTGCGCTCTCCACTTGCCCGTTTGTTACCAGGGCAGAGATAGCAAGTCGGATCGTATGCCAGCTGAGGGATGGCCGCATGTGGCTCCAGTTGACCCAGCCAGGGTCGTTCGGCCCGATGCGGTGACACCAGAACCCAATCGCGCGTGAGAGGGTTGAAACGGCGATGAGGCCCCAGAGAGAGATTCCGTGACTCCATTTAACTGTCACCTTTGTATCCGCGTGGATGCAATTGCCGCCACGACCAGGCACTGCTAACGATATCTTCCAGCCTAGAGAATTTCGGCTCCCAATGGAGCTCTCGTTTGATGCGATCGGAACTCGCCACCAGCACCGGAGGATCGCCATCCCGGCGCGGACATTCTTCGACCGGAATCGGCCTGCCAGTTATCCCTCTCGCAACAGCGATCACTTCCCGAACACTGAAGCCGCGGCCACTGCCGAGGTTGTAAATCAAACGCTCGGGTGCCGTATCGCGGCCCAGGCGATTCAAGGCCAGCAAGTGTGCGCTGGCAAGATCCGCGACATGGATATAGTCGCGAATACAGGTCCCGTCGGGTGTGGGATAGTCCGTGCCGTAGATGGAAATGCTTTTTCTTTGTCCCAGCGCTACCTGCAATACAATCGGGATCAGGTGCGACTCCGGGGAATGGTCTTCGCCTCGTTCCCCAGCCGCTCCGGCGGCGTTAAAGTAGCGCAGGCTGACGTAACGCAACCCGTGGATGCGGTGAAACCACGCCAGCATTCGCTCGACCAACAGCTTCGATTCTCCATAAGCATTGGTTGGATTCAGAGGATCGTCCTCTTCGATCGGCGTCCGGTCAGGATTGCCATACAGCGCTGCCGTCGAGGAGAACACCAGCTGCGAAACGCCGCATTCCAACATCGTTTCCAGCAAGGTAAGGGTATTCGCCGTGTTGTTGCGAAAGAATTTCTCCGGGACTTTCATGGATTCCCCGGCCTCGATCGAAGCGGCGAAATGCATAACGGCGGCGATCTTTTGCTCGACGATCACAGTCGTCAGGCGATCCCGGTCACTCAACTCGCCCGCCACCTGCCGCGCTCCTTTAGGGACGGCGCGAACGTTCCCGGTACTCAAATTGTCGTAGACGACCACCTCGTTGCCGGCATCGACCAGATCAGACGCAACCACGCTGCCGATGTATCCTGCTCCCCCAGTGACCAGAATCTTCAACTTAGATAACTCTCCTTATTCAGAAAGACGCCGGGTCCGGCGGTTCACGCAACGGCGCGTTGGACTTGTAACGAGCCAAATGGTCTCTCAGAGTATTCGTGAGCGGAAGCTTTTCTTGTTTTGTGGCCAAAGCAATAGCCTGCTGTTCGGTAGCGATAGCCTCAGGAAAGCGCCCTGCCTCGGCGCGAGCGGCGGACAACGTGTCAAGAATTGCCGCATCCTGTCCGGCTGTAAGATGTTCTGCTCGGCTTGCCAAAACCTCAGCCTCAGCACCGTTGCGGATCGAGGCCTCGGGGCAGGTTGCCAACAGGCTGGCCGCAAGGTTGAGGACGGAGACTCGATCTGGTTCATCTTTAAGCGCAAGACGCAGATGGTTCAGTGATTCAGCGTACTTCCCTTGCAAGTAAAAGGCGTAGCCCAGGTTCTCGTGGGCGGCTGCAAAGTCCGGCCTGATGCGTACTGCGCTTTGCCAGGCGTCGATGGCCTCATCCAATTGGTTCTTCTTCACCAACTCGAGCCCGAGATTGTACAAAGCTTCAAAAAAATTCGAGTTGATCTGGATAGCCTTGCGGAAATAAGTGATAGCCTCGTCGGAATTCCCCGCGAGAGACAAAGAGACCGCGATCCCATTGTTAGCCCGAGCGTCGTCGGGATCCAGTTCCAGCGCTCTCTTCCATTCAACTAGCGCAGCAGCGTTCTCGCCCTTCTTCTGGAGGTCCAGCGCGTTGTCCACGATGCGATAGAGATCGGACGCCGGTACATCAATCTTCTGCATTTCGTCGTACGAGATATTCACGAATTCGGGGATGTTGACAGCGCGATTGGCTGCGGTCGAATTATCAATGTAGATTGCCGGACTGTCGTTACCCTGCTCGTCAATGTGGGTAAGAAACATTTGCGTATAAGGGGAGCGGCTTTTCGACGAGAAGACCAGCCAGCGTCCGTTTGGCGAGAAGCTATGCCACGAGTTCATCAGCTTCGTATTAGCTCTCATGCGGCGTGCGACGCCCCCAGTAGCAGGCACGATGTAGAGCTGGCTATCGGGACGCATCAACTGGCCGTTGCGGCACTTGACGAAGACAATCCAACGACCATCAGGAGAAACTTTGGGGAAGTTGTTGCTCATGCCATTATTCGACGCGCCGGCGATAGGCTCAGCCTGGCCGCCTTTCCCGCCGTTGAAGGGGACGCGATAAAGGCTGTATTGAATCTGTACTTCATTGGGATCGTTGGCGTGGAGCGCCGGTTTCTGCCCTTGCGGGTTCGGATCTTTCGCCTCGGCGCGGGCGAACACTACATATTTTCCGTCCGGGCTCCAAACACCATCGGTTTGAACATAACGCGGATCGTCCGCACCGGGAAGAGGCTGCCTTCGCCCGGCGGCTCGGTCGTACCACGCAAGAATGCCGCGAGTCGGATAGAAGACTTGAAGAAAGTTATAGTCCTTAAAATTCGTAACGTAATAAGCGCTCGGAATACTCTGGTCTTGCCCCGCAAAAGTTGACAGCACGTATTTCCCGTCCGGTGACACCTGCGACATGAAACCAACGCGCGATTGTCCGACGCGCATATCGGTGTTCCAGGAAACCATGTCTTCGTTTCGGATCGCCATTTGCTTCTGGATCGGAACGACGGCATAAAGACCTTTGTCATTCTTGGGGCCATCTACGTCGATGCCCATCGTTTTTCCGTCAGCAGAAAATGAGTGACAGTTGGCACAGCTGTGCAGGTCATGCATAACAACTCGACTCTGCGGCTGACTGATATCGCGAAGACGCCAGTTGATGAGGTAGATCGACGATGGAGACAACGGTTGAATGAAATTCTTTTCGCCTTCCGAGGGCATCAGCGGCACGTCACGATAGAAGATCGGCGCCCCGACTGGATCCTTCGAAGTTGAGAGCGTCACGCGCCCCTGCGAAACCGCTCCGTCCTTAGTATCGTCGGTATTGTCGCTGACGCCAGAGATCACTACAGTCGCAGGTTCGGCAACAGAGTGCAGCTTAATCGTGGCCCAAGTAGCCACATCGGCCGTCCAGGTATGCGCAGCCGCTTGCTCTGGAGTCAGTGCGGGAGGCTTGTTTGTGTTGGAAATGCAACGCGGGTCAATTTCACCAATCCGCATCAAATCGCCACTGGAGTTGACGTGGAGAGACTCAGAGCCATCGGCAAAACTGACATCGATGCGCCATGTCCGGGCTGATGCGTTCGAGTCGCGCCATAAGAAGGTGGGCGGCATGATGTCGGGAGGAAAAATGGAGCCAGATTCGGGATAGTCAATGGTTATCGATGTCCTCTCGGATTTCGACCGACTCGAATCCGCACTCACAAGGAAATGGCCAGGCCCTTCAACAAGCAAGAACAAAAGAATTATTCCAAGAAAAGGAATACTAAATCGCGTGAGACGGTGGGTATCCGGGCGGGGCATCACACTATTCCTTGGGTACCTCTCGGAACATGGCAATGGCTTCGATCTCAATCAACAACTCGGGACGGCAAAGCTTCGCCTGTATCCCGGTGGACGCCGGCAACGGATCGAGTCCCTGCTCCTTGTAAAATGCAGTGCGCTCCTCATTGAACTCCGCGTAGTCGCGATCGATGTCTCGGAGATAACAACTCGTGCGCACAATATCTTTCCACGTAAGCCCTTCGGCGGCGAGCAGTGCGGAAATATTCTGGAAAACGCGGCGGCATTGCGCCCTGAAATCTCCCACATGAATCGATGCGCCATGCTCGTCAATGCTGGCCGTACCTGAGATCAGCAGAATGACCAAGCCATTCAGATCGATCCGCATACCGCGAGAGAATGAACTCGGCCGGGCGTACTTGTAGGCCTCATTGAGTACGCTTAGGTTGCTGATAGCCCGTTTTTCAATGGGGACAATCACCACTCCTGGCCGCTGTTCCTGGATTGCCATCATTTTCACCTGAAAACTGGAGACTCCTAAGTTCGAATCCATGCATCAGTGCCCGCGGCTGAACGTAACCGCCATCTCGCGGGCGGCACGCAATCGCGCAACGGGATCGCCTGTGGGGTGAAACTCCATGGCAACGGAGCCGTCGAATTTCAGTTCGCCCAGCTTGCGAAATATGTTTCCATAGTTGATTTCGCCCGTGCCCGGTTCGTGCCAGCCGGGAACATCCGCAATGTGCACCACACCCACGTGGTGGATGTTCTTTTCCAGTTTTTCTATCAAGTTCCCTTCCGCGATTTGCTCATGAAAGAAATCGTACAGGAACTTAACTTGCGGATGGTTCACTGTCTTGACTATTTCGAATGCCTCGGCCGCAGAAGTCAGGAAGTACCTGGGATTCTCCTCGGGGTCAATCGTTTCGAGCAGAAGTTCCACGGGCTTGCCCGCGATCGTCTTGCCCTCCACAAGGCTCGCCGCTACCTTCAGGCCGTCGATGCAGCTCCGGTGTTGAGCCTCGCGGGTCATGCCCGGCACCACATTGCCGGACAAGAGAATCATGCTTGGGCAGCCCAGTTTTTCCATCGGACCAAGCGCCACGCGGAGTTCGGCTAGCAGCAGGTCACGCTCGACCGGATTACTTAAGCCGTGCTTCAATCCCGCCGTAGCATCGAAGCTAATCCCCAACTCCTTGCGTTTAGCATTCGCCCGGTTGAAATCATCCTCGGACCATTTCTCGTATTCTCCAACTAGTTCCACGTATTTATATCCAGCTTCCGCTACCTTCTCCAGCCTTTGCCCAAACGGCAAATCTGTAAAAACCGTCCACAGCATCACGGAAAGTTTGAAGGGCGTATCCTCACCGATGGCCTCGCGAGACATGCCGCCTTTCTCCAGACTCGATGGGAGCCCGTGTGTCAACGCGGTGGCACCCACCAAGGCAGATGCGAATCTCTGAGTAAATGCACGTCGATTCATAATTGGTGTCCGGGCTTCTTAGAACGAAGAACAAGGAACGCAGCACGAAGAACGAAGATCGAAAGAGTATAGACGCGGCCTCCAGGCGCTGGCGTGAGTTTCGTGTAAGTCCGGCCGGAATAACTCATTTCCCGGTCTGCGTAAGCACAGTCAGCCATCAACAAAATAGCCCGAGCTAGGTGGTTTTAGCTCGGGCTACCAAAGAACAGACGTTTCAGAATGTGAACTTCAGTGCCGCCTGCATCACACGAGCCTGAATCGGGCCTTGGCCGGTGATTTTGCCGTAATTTCCGTCTTGGACATTGTTATCCGGGGTCCCAAAGCTCGGATGGTTGAGAGCATTGAACATCTCCCAGCGGAACTGCAGCCGATAGCCTTCGAAAAGGGTCCAGTTCTTAGCAAAGGCCAGATCCATGGTTGCTATGGGCGGACCCTGGAACAAGTTTTTTCCGCTGTCGCCGAAAGTCCCCGGGGCGTTTACAGTGAACGCGGCTGTGTTGAAGTATTCATTCAGCCACTGCGACCTGCTTCCCCGGCGTACGTTGAAACTTTCGCCGGGAACAACATCGGCTCGGTCCCCACCTTGCAGGCTTCCAGAGTTATCGTTGTAACCACCGGCTATCGTAAACGGGTAATTGGACTGCAGCGTGACGATTCCGCTTAGCTCCCATCCTCCCAACGTCTGGCGCATGAACTGATTTGCTTCCGTAAGCGCCGGCGTGGTGTAAACCAAGTTACTCACCCACAGAAGCGGGATGTTGAGGTAGGAAATGCCGCGGTTATAGCCGATGTTGAACGGGTCGGGAAGATTCTGAGTCCCGAAGGAGACGTTGCCGGAAGAGGTCGTGTCCATCGTTTTCGACCAGGTGAAGTTCGATTGAAACTGGAGCCCCTTGGTCAAATGACGCTCCACTCCAACTTGCAACGAGTTATAGCTGGAGGTGCCCAGGCTAACGTCGGTGAGAATCTGCTGGAAGTTCGGATATGTACTACGAGTCTTGCCTGTGGCATAAATCCCGGGATTCTGGTCGATGACGACCGCCTGATGGTAGGATTCGCCGCCCACATAGGCCAATCGTAGAACCATATTCTGGCCGATTTCATGTTCGACCGAGGCGTTCCAACTTTGCGTGATACCCAAACGGAAGTTTTGGGCAAAGACAGCTCCGAGTGAGAATGGGGTTGTGAAGCTAGCATTTGCCGCTGGCTTGAATGGGGCAAATGGCGGAAATGGGCTGACGCCTCCTGTGCCCGCGAAAGTGGACCAAGGTGCGTCTAAGCTAAGGGGAACGCTGGTTCCAGGGACGCCGGTCTGCGTTCCGTTAAAACTATAAGTTGGGCTGAATGGGCTGATATCAGCCGTGTGGTTGTAACTAGAGTACTGCAGCGGCGCGGTGAATAGACCGAAGCCAGCCCGGAAGGAAGTGTGTGGCAGGGAGTGCGGCTGCCAGGCCACACCCAAACGTGGTTCCCAGTAGCCGTAGCTGTTGGGCATTAAGCCGTTACTTATCCCCCTGTCGCCCGGGAACACGAGACCCAGCGGAGCGTTCGGATAAAGCGTGCTCTGCTGCCCTGGAACGAAGGCGCCGCCGCGTCCGCCGGTGACCCCGGGGGCAATATTTGGATCCCAGCGAAGACCGGCAGTGATACTCAGATTCGGACGCAGCCGGAATTGGTCCTGCCCATAGAAGCCTACCTGCCAACCGGCCAAGCTCGCAATTTCGCCCGCTCCTTGCTCGTACGAGTTCAGATAACCCATCAAAAAGTCTGCCAATCCGTTGCCGGTGTAACTTCCATTGAAGCCAAGGATTGGAGTCGTCGGATACTGCGTTGCTTCCTGCGCGTACTGATGTTGCAGGTTGGCGCCGAACGAAAGGAAGTGTTTGCCGATGACCTTGCTGAAGTTGTCATAGATGCCGTAGGTGGTGCGACCCTCCTGCGAGGGCTCCGTCCATCCTCCGTTGAACCCGCTGCCACCGGATACCGAGAACCCTTCCATGTAGCACTGGCCAGGAAGTTCGTTCACGGTGATATAGCGCGACCAACACATATTCTGTCCGCTGCTGTCCTTTACGGCAGCGGAGTTGTGTGCCTGCATTTGCATCCAGAAGACCGATACGGTGTTTACTGAAGTGGGATTGATAGTCCAGGTGTGAGTAAGCGCTTCATTGTAGAACTCCATCCGTTCCGCGAAGGTCTGCGACCACGGATTGAGGTTGAGCACGGAAAGGATATTGCCAGGAACATCGCCTGAGGGTTCAATCAATTTGTCGGTAAAGCTGCGCAGCATAACCCGCTGACTCTTTGAGATGTCGAAGTCGATTCTGCCGGTGTATTCGTTAAAACTGGTGATGAGTGCGCCTCCAGGGTAAAAAACGGTACCATCAGGCTGCTGCCCCAGCGGCAAGCCGGTTGTGGCAATCGTGACTGCAGCCGGATCATACGAAAACCCAGGCAACAACTGGTTCGGCTTCCCACCAACGGTGCCAAAAGGACAGTTTGCAGGCGCGTCGCTTCCCGAGCAGAGAGTCGTAGTGATTCCGCTGAAGTCCCCCCCCAGCATCGCCGCCGTTGGCGTCTGGGTCCGGTTTGCTAATGCGGCTGAGTTATTGCGTGTTCCCTGGTAGTTAAAGAAGCCGAAGAGCTTGTCCTTGATGATGGGCCCGCCCACATAGCCACCAAACTGATTGCGTCGCAGCGGATCCGGGGAGCTGCTTGTGGGATCGAAATAGCTGTTGCTGGCGTTCAAGTCCTTGTTGCGGAGGAATTCAAAAACTCCGCCGTGGAACTTGTTGCTACCAGACTTGGTTTCGATGCTAACCACGGCGCCGGGCGCGAATCCATATAGGGCGTTGAAGTTGTTGGTAATAACGCGGAATTCTTCGATCGCATCGGCATTGGGGAACGGCGCGTCTAAGAGCGTGTAGTTATCCATGTGGGGCACGCCGTCCAAAAGGTAGTAAGTGCTGCCTTGACGGCCGCCGCTCGCGGAAGCTCCGGTCTCGGTTGGGAAAGAGAAGCCACTCTGTACGCCGGGTTGTCCTCCCATGCCGCCTCCCTGTCCTCCTGGTGCGGTGACGCTCGTTGTTCCGGGCGCGAGTAGCACTAAGGACGAGGGATCGCGCCCATTCAAAGGCAACTGGGTAATCGCCGCCTGGTTGACGGTTGTGCCAAGTTCGGCCGTGGTTGTATTGATCAGCTCGGCTTCTTCGGTGACAGTGACGGTCTGCTGGACACTTCCAGCTTTCAGCGAAACATTTTGGGTCGCTGAGACGTCCACCGCGAGCACAATGCCTTGTTGGATGTAGCGTTGGAAGCCCTTGGCTTCCACCGTCAGAGAGTAGTTGCCAGGCGGCAGGGGTGAGACGATGTAAACCCCATCCCCGTTCGAGATGGAAGTACGAGCCAGGTTCGTGTCGGTATTTTTTGCGGTGACGTTGGCGCCTGCTACTGCGGCTCCGGTGGCGTCAGTGATTTGTCCGGTGAGACTCGCGCTGGTGCCTTGGCCAAAGGCGAGAATTCCGCAAGAGCAGAACATCAGCAAGGTCGAAACCAGCACAAATTTATTTACGGAACGTCGCATGGGTAAGCCTCCGCGGAACTAGCCGCCGCACTCGTAGCATCGCTATGCAGGACGTCATGGTCCTGCAAGCAGTCACGGTTTTCTAGCTGCTTTCTGGTCAACGATCTCGTTCATGAATTCCCGGTGGTCGAGACGTCCCTCCTAAAACTTCTTCCCATCTCACCGTCGACTCACAAACGCTTGCCAGATGTAATCGTTTACAAAAAGAAAACCGACAATTGGTTTATTACTTCCCAGGGCCGCTTGTCAAGCGTTTTTTGTGTGGCAGGTGGCAAACGGATAATATTCCACGGAGTAGGAACAGCTGCACTGAGCCCGTTCGAGTTCCGTCAAATGCCGAAAATACAATCGAACATATTTTTGCTACGAAAAACGGGACGATCTAGAGTTGGGGGCAACACCTCTGTTGTGTTTGGATGAGTAGCTCAAACAAATCAACATCATAGTGCCGCATAACTGCAGCGAGATATCGCCTCGGCCTCCAGCTTTCAGGCGCAATTTCGACTCGCGCTATACTCACCATCGGCTGATGGAGAACCCGCTTGTTCCTGTACACATCCTTCACTCGACAAGTCACAATCGGAAGACGCCTGGGTTTCGCGTTGGCCTTGCTAACCGTTTCGCCGTGCGTTAGCGCCTCCTGTCACGGCTCTCCAGCTCTCGAAGCAAAGGTGCGAGCCCAGCCCAAGGCTAAAGCCTACGGAGACCTTGGGAGTTGGTTTCGAGACCACAGGCAGTTTGTTTGTGCCGTCGCGGCTTTCAGGAAGGCTCTCGAATTAGAACCCGGCTCGGCTCACTTTGCGTATCTACTGGGCGCGAGCCTGTATTCCTCCGGCGACCCGAAAGAAGCAATCGGGCCGTTGCAAAAATCAGTGCAGCTTGATTCCAAGGTTCTGAATCCCCACCTGACGCTCGGCAGGGCGCTGGACGAACTGCATGACACGATGAATGCTGAAATTGAATGGAGAGCGGCGCTCGCGCTTGCTCCAAAGTCTTCGACCGCACTCACTTCGCTCAGCAAAGATCTGATCGCCGAGAAGGACTACGCTTCAGAAATCGCGCTGCTTCGCGGAGCCTCCGGTAGCGGACAGTTGCGGCCGGATTTGACGCTGGATCTGGCGCTCGCCTTCGGCCAAATGGGAATGCTTCAGGAAGCGAATGAGTTATTGCGCACGGCGTTGCGAGCGCATCCAGCTTCGTTGCCACTCGCCAAGGCATTGTCCGCGACGCTCGTCTTACAGGCTCGGAAAGAGGAAGCTGCCGGCGTTCTTGAAACAGCTTTGAAGCAACACCCGACTGACTTAGGAGTCCAGTTGCTCTACTTGCGGATCTTAGTAATGCAAGACGAGACCGCGAAAGCCCGGCAATTAGGCAGCAAGCTGCTTAAGGCGTCCCCAAATAATTGGGAAGTTTTGTATTTGAACGGAATTCTGAAACAACGGGCCGGAGAGTACGAGGCAGCTCGTGATGATTTGCAACGCGCCGTGGCTTTGAATCCCGACCACTACGAATCCCGCCGCAATCTTGGGAGCGTTCTGGCGCAACTCAAAGACAACGAGGGCGCGCGCGTGCAACTTGAAAAAGCCATTGCTCTCGGAAGCCACGATCCGCAGGTCCGATTTGAACTGGCCCGTGTGCTGCGAGCACTTGGCGAAACCGAGCAAGCCCAGGACCAATTCAAACTCTACCAACAGGAAGCGCAGGCGAAGTCCGACCTCACGCAGGCAGCTGCCAAGGCCGCTTTTGCGGACCAGAAACTAGCCACGGGAGACGTCAAGGAAGCCGTCGATCTCTACCGTGAAGCTCTCACAGCCGCACCCAAAGAGGCCAGTCTGGCATACAAACTCGCCATGGCGCTTGATAAGGCCGGGGATACCGCCAGCGAGCGAACCACGCTTGAACAGACGATCCAAATCGATCCGAACATGGCGGAAGCGCAGAACCAGTTGGGATATTTGGCATCGCGCGCTGGAGAGACAGCTTCGGCGGAAGAGCACTTCCGGTTGGCGGTACAAGCTTCTCCCGGATTCGCTAAAGCCTGGGTCAATCTGGCAGCGACCTTGTACCTGGAGTCCAAGATCCCGGAGGCGAAGGAAGCGGTCCAGCGTGCGTTGCAAGTAGAGCCGAACAATCCGCAGGCTCAGAAACTACTCGACGCGTTAGACGCATCGCAGTCCCCCCAACGATAAAAACCATTTACTCTCTGACTCAAAAGGCGGCTCAGTTGGGATACGACTCACCGGCGCGAACGACCCTTATGAAGTGATCGGTGAACTTCGCGTGCATTCCGGGAACATCGTACTTGGGCATGTGACAACTCGTGCAGTTTGCAGTTGCCTTTGGACAGATCGTGCGAATCTGGTTTGCTCCATGCGACTCTGCTGGCTGTGGACTATGACAACCTAAACATCGCGCATCGTAAGAGCTATCGTTTTGAACCAACGGCTTGTGCGGATTGTGACATGCAATGCAGGTCAAACGATCATCGCCCGTCGTTCCCCAACAACGGCTTTTTTCCAGGCGGTAGGGCTGGAAGCGAACGTTGACTGGACCGTAAGCTCCCTCGGCTTCGACGACATCCATACCTGTCCTGTGGCATGCTCCACAGAAATCGACCGAGTCGACAGGAGTCAAATGGACCGGATTCATAATTTCCTTCAAACCCTCATCAACCTCACCGGCCTTGATCGCCTTGACATGCCCCAGGCCCGGTCCATGACATGCTTCACAATGGACCCCCGGTATCGCGCGTGTAACATCGAACCTGGAATTGGTGGATGAACGCGTAGTGTGACAGCCAAAACACAACCTTGCCGTCGTCTCCGAAAGACGTTCCCCCAAAGCATTCTTGATGTCTCCCGCTTCTATCGGAGAGTGCCCAGGAGTTAAATCCATTCCGTGCAAACCGCCGAAGGTGCTCACCTGGCTTTCATACAAACTGTTTTTGTTTTCGAGAATATAAGTCTGACCATGCACCCCCGCGCCGAAGATCCAGCGGACATCGCCTACGACCGTCTGTTTACCCGAGGTCGCAGTTAATCTAAAACCGAGGTTATCCGAAGAGATCCGGTAGAGATACGAACCACTCTGTAGCCTTCCTGCAGGGACAATCGGAGATTGAGTCTTCTCACCTATCTGAAATGCAGCTTTCGCCATTGGAGTATTGATTTGCGACGAGGCTTCTTCAGCGTGACATCCACGGCAGACGTTCTCACCGGCATAGGAGTTGAAAGTGGGAGTGCCTTTCGTCGGCCACCAATAACTGCCAATCAATCGATCTCTCGTTGCCTTCGGCCGTTCTTCGAGCGTCTGAGTCTGTCCGTAAACGGCGCACCCCAAGAACAATAGTAGGCACACTAAACACGCGGCTATCTGTACAACGACGCTAAGGGAACAAGTCGAGAGTCTTGCAGAAGCATTCACAAGAGGTAGAAATAATCGCGGAAACTCAGCCCACAACCGATTCCGCGAGCGAGCAAGTGTACCGAGGCCGTCGAAGGAAAGGCAACTCCGAGAAGGCGTCTTTCGGGAAACGCCCGGTGCTACACTTGCCGCGATGATTTCCCGGATGCCCGCTCCCTGGACCTGGACTCGGCGCCGTCTCTTGCAAACGGTTCCGGCGGCGATCGCTTCGGTCCTGGTCCGACGCGACTGGTGCGCCGCCTCCACTAGCACTAAGAACCCACCTCCGTTTTCCCGATTTGTGGATGTCGCGGAAACCGCGGGACTCACTCAGACGATGTTTTACGGCGAAGGCACCAGCGCAACCTACGTCACGGAAATCATGGGTGGGGGCTGCGCCTTTTTCGACTACGACAACGATGGCTGGATGGACATCCTCATCCTCGGCGGGCGTCGCTTGGAGAGCATCCCGCGTGGCGCAAGCAATCGCCTCTACAAAAATAATCGCGACGGCACTTTCACCGATGTTACCGAAAAAGCAGGCTTGCTCGATGCCGGTTGGGCAGTGGGCGTTTGCGTCGGCGATTACAACAACGACGGCTTTGAGGATTTGTTCGTCACTTACTTCGGCCAGAATCGCCTCTATCACAACAATGGCAACGGAACTTTCACCGACGTGACGGCCAAGGCCGGTCTGCTCTATCCCACGACTCGTTTCGGTTCAGGCTGCGCTTTCGTGGATTACAACCGTGATGGATTGCTCGACTTGTTTGTTTCCAATTACTGCGACATCGATCTGGCACATGCGCCGCGTCCAAACTTGCAAATGCCCAATTGCCAATATGAAGGGGTGCCCGTCAACTGTGGGCCGAGCGGATTGCCGCTGCCCGCATTTTTTCTTTACCGCAACAATGGCGATGGCACTTTCACAGACGTTTCCAAGCCTTCAGGCATCGCGGGCCTGAGAGGCTCCTATGGGTTGACTGTCGCGGCGTTTGACGTGGATGAGGACGGCTGGCCCGACATTCTTGTGGCGTGCGACTCTACTCCGAGTCTTCTGTTGATGAACAACCATGACGGTACATTTCGCGAAGAGGCGCTGTTGCGTGGCCTCGCCCTCAGCAGCGATGGCAAAGAAGTAGCCGGGATGGGAGTGGGCGTCGGAGACTACGATCTGGACGGCCACTTGGATGTAGTGAGAACCCATTTTCAAAATCAAGCAACTGGTCTCTACCACAACCTGGGCAAGGGACAGTTTGAGGACGTAACCGCTCAAGCTGGCTTAGCCACCGAACGCCGCTTTATCAACTGGGGCACGGGCCTGGTGGATTTGGACAATGACGGATATCCCGACATTCTGTCGGTGACGGGAACCGTCTATCCGGAACTGGAGCCCATCTACCCGAAGTATCCGAGACGCGGACCACGCCTGATTTTTCGGAATCAGGGGAATGGAAGATTTATAGAGTTGGGCGAAGAAGCTGGCCCGGGCATTTCGTCGCGGCACGTCAGCCGTGGTTGTGCGTTTGGCGACTTTGACAATGATGGAGACCTGGATGTTGTCGTCATGAACCAAAACGAGCCGCCATCATTATTGCGCAATGATGCTCCGGCGACGAATCACTGGCTGAAGGTAAGATTGGAAGGCGTCAAGAGCAATCGCAGCGCCATCGGTGGCCGCGTCACCGTTCGCTACGGAGGCAAGGTGCAGGTACAAGAAGTGATGAGCCAATCCAGTTATCTTTCGGCCAACGATCCCCGGTTGCACTTTGGCCTCGGCGCCGATAAGTCTGCAGATATTGAGGTACGCTGGCCGCTGGGTGGAAATGACGCCTTCAAGAGCATTGCTGCGAACCAACTTGTTACCATCCGTGAAGGTTTGGGGACGGCGCAAGCATCGGTTCAACTTCAAAGTTGGTCTCACCGATGAAGCCCGCACGCATCGCTGATCGCGGTGTTAATGTGAATCAGTTATACGAATCGGTCACGCGGATAACGGTTGACACGCCCTTAGTTGCAGCTTATGGTTCTACTTCAATGTAAGCGATTGCATGCCTTTATTATCGCCAGATTGGCAAATTGTTTCATCGGGACAAAAATGGAGTCGAAAGCGGAAGCCCAACAATTTGCAGGCTCGTTCGGATCGCACCCTACCATCTTCAGCGCACCGGGTCGCGTGAATTTAATAGGGGAGCACACCGATTATAACGACGGTTTTGTGATGCCGAGTGCAATTGGTTTGCGCACTCGCGTGGCCATCGCTTCTTGTCTAGAACGAAAATTGTTGATCCGGTCCGAAGGGTTTCCTCAGTCGCTCGAGTTTGATTTGGATCACCTGCCGCAACATGCTACCGGAGTTTGGTATGACTATGTCCTGGGTATCGCAGTCGCTCTACAACAAGCAGGGCACGTCCTCAAGGGCGCGGATTTTTCCATCAGGAGCGATATCCCTATCGGCGCGGGACTTAGTTCTTCAGCGGCCATCGAAGTTGCCTGCGCTCTCGCACTCATTAGCGTCAATGGCGGGGTAGTGCCGTTGGTAGAAGTGGCGAAGCTCTGTCAGGCCACTGAAAATAATTTCATCGGCGCGCGCGTCGGCATCATGGACCAGTTCGTCTCATGCCTCGGGAAAGCGGGACACGCGCTCTTGCTCGACTGCCGCTCACTTGAGTTCGAAATGATTCCCATTCCCGATCGAGTTCGGATGGTGGTTTGTAACACGATGGTGAAGCACCAGCACGCTAGCGGAGAATACAATCGGCGCCGCGAGGAATGCGAAGAAGGTGTAAAGATCCTGGCAACGTGGTATGCGAATATTCACACTCTCCGCGACATTTCTCTCGAGCAACTGGTCGAGCATTCCAAAGACCTTCCGGAGAAAATCTATAAGCGATGCCGTCATGTGGTAGAGGAAAACAAGCGAGTTCTGGAAGGTGCGAGCCACCTTCGCGCCGTAGATTTGAAAAGTTTTGGAGAACGGATGCGGGAATCGCATCGCAGTCTTCGTGACCTGTACGAAGTCAGTTGCCGCGAGCTGGACATTATGGTCGAGGCCGCTGAAGGACTCCCAGGCTATTACGGCGGACGCATGACCGGAGGTGGATTCGGCGGGTCCACGATAAATCTGGTGGAGGCAACGGATGCTCAATCCTTTGCCGATCAAATTTCGGATCGCTACCAGCAGGCAACAGGTATTGAGCCCGCAGTCTATATCTGTTCAGCGGCCGATGGCGCTAGGGCCGAGCGTAACGGAGCGGAATAGCAAGCGTTGTTCTTGGGGAATCTGTCCCCAAACCTTAAAAGCCTGAGGCTAGGACACTTTCTTGACCGCCGCGGTAGACTCCCGCAATACTAGACTGGTGCTGACTTTGATCTCGTGTCCTGGGCGTCGCTGGCCCGCAACCGTCTCGTAGAGTGCATCGAAAGCTTTTCTTCCCAGCTCGTCACGAGAAAGGCGAATAGTGGTAAGCGGGGGCTGGGTGAATTGGCTAAGCTCAATGTCATCGAAACCAACAACGGAAATATCGTCGGGAACACTCAAACCAGCACGCGTGACAGCACGGAGCGCCCCGATTGCGGTTAGGTCGTTCGACGTGAGAACTGCAGTTGGCGGCTTGGTCAGTGCGAGAAGCTGCGACATCGCCACGTCTCCCCCGTCGATCTTGTGGTTTCCTTCGACCACACTCTGCTGCCGTTCCCCAATCCCATAAGCACCGATACACTTCAAGAATGCCGAGCGGCGGGTCCGCGCGGACTTCAACGTCAGTGGGCCGCTGATAAAACCAATGCGATGGTGTCCCAGCGAAACGATATGCTCCACCGCTTCTCCTATGCCCTTGGAGTAGTCAACCTTGATATTGCTGATCAGCGGTTTTAATTTCCCCACATCCAGAAATACGATTGGCAGCTGACGATGCGAAAGCTCGTCCAGAAGATGGCGGTCGATTTCCGATGTCATGATGGCAACCCCATCCACCTTGCGCTCAATCATGCGCCGAACACATCCACCCATGCGTTCGGAGTTGTAATCAGTATTGGCGACGATCACCTCGTAGCCGCGATGGATCGCGGCAAACTCAAAACTCTTGACCAACTCTGGGAAAAAGGGATTGACGATATCGGAAATGATTAAACCGAACATCTGGCTGCGGCCGGAAACCAGCGCCCGTGCCTGTGTATTCGGAATGTAGCCGAGGTCACGAATGGCGCGCTGTACTTTTTCCGCCGTTCGCGGCCGCACGAGTCCGCTTTGATTGATCGTGCGCGAAACGGTAGCGGTCGAGAGCCGGGCCCGCGCGGCGACTTCCTTAATGTTCATGCTGGCACAGATTACCATCACTATCCGCCAGAGAACAGATTAGGTTTGTTCGTCGATTCGTAATCCCTTACACTTTTGTTTGCGAATTACTACAGACCCTCCAGGGGTGCAGCGGCAATCTCGAAATCTAACTGCCGCTTCCCCAGAGCTGGATGCCAAGCCGTTAGCCGCACTCTTCCAGCTTGCTCTTTCGCTCGCAACCACACCGCTCCAGTTCCCCCTACCAACGCGAAAGGATTGTCGCCGATAATCTCAGCTGGGCCTTCAACTTCCATCCGGATGGCATCGTTAGCCAAAGAGCGTATCGCGCCGAATTCATCCGTGACTCGTAGCACTACTCGAGTTGTATCTGCGCCATCGGCAACGAGCGTGGTGTCATCCGGCAAAACGGAGAACACTTGATCGATCCCTTTGCCCGAATATCGCTTCACGATCACCTGCTTGCCTTGAATGTAACCTTCAATCCGCAGGTCTCCCCACGGATTGCGAAAAGGCTCCAGACGAAGAACAAAGGGTGGATAGCGTAGATTGCCAAACTCGCTGCGGTCGGGATCTAGCTCCGAGATCAGTTTGTCATCAATATAAAACTTGAGATGGTCACAGTTCGAACAAACCACGCCCTTGGTGAATGCCGTCGATTCATCTCCACGCGCCCAGCGGAACGCTGTTTCCAGCACAATTTCTTCCTCGGGGTCGCACTGCGATTTGTAGAATCCCGCCGCTGGCTTGGGCTCTCGGAAAATGTCGGCCACTCCGTGATAACAAATCCGGTCGCCCGAACCAAAATCAAAATGCGTGTTGTAGTCGAACGCACACCAGCCAATGCCGCCGGCATATTGCGGATTCGAAGCCAGCTGATTGTAGATTCGCGCGTAACGCAAGGTGTGTTCCGTGAGCCGCTCAGTGTTATCGATGGTTTTGGTGGGGTAGGTATGTCCCATGAATTCCGTATTCAGGTACAGGGGATGATTCGGAGGCTGCAAAGGGAATCCGAAGTCGTTCATGGTAAACACGTCTTCAAGAAGTTCCGAGTTGAAGTGATTCCGGATTCCTCCCGTCGGACGCGTCGGATCGAGCTGATGGGCGACAGCATTGGTGCGGGTGTAGAAGTCGTGATCGTCAGGAGATTCATTGATCCTCACGCCCCAAAGAATGATCGACGGATGATTCCAATCCCGCCGAATCATGCGTCGCACGTTATCCACCGCAATATCTTTCCAGGCCGCATCGCCAATGTGCTGCCAGCCCGGAATTTCCTCCAGAACCATAAGGCCGAGTTCATCGCATGCATCCAGAAAATGGCGAGATTGAGGATAGTGCGAGGTGCGCACCATGTTGCATTTGAAATTGGTGCGCAGGATTTGCGCGTCACGCCGCTGCACCCGTCGTGGCATGGCTTGTCCAACGAAGGGAAATGTTTGGTGACGGTCGAGCCCGCGCAACTTAACCACCCTGCCGTTCAGTTCGAAACCATGGTCGGTAAACTTGGCATCGCGGAAACCGACGGTGCACGAATCCTCATCAACCACTCGCGAGCCATTCCGCAGTCGAACGTGAACAGAATAGAGTTTGGGATGCGCCAGATCCCACAGCGCCACAGGCCCCAGCTTCTCGAGTTGCACGCCGTGCATTACCGGGTCATTGGCAGCAGCGGTCACTGCGACCGGTTGCACCGCTGTCGCCAGGACGCGGTCTCCGTCGCGCAGCGTGACTTCGAGCGACAGCGCTTCGGATAGCGGTTCCAAATGCTGCAAATAACAATCTACTTCCAGGCCCGGATTCGAAGTGAGCACATCCTTAGGCTTAGCAAAGATGTTCTCGATAAAAGTAGATGGGACGATACGCAAAGCAACTTCGCGGTAGATGCCGCCAAAAGTCAGATAGTCAATCTGATTTCCAAAAGGCGGAATGTCTGCTCGCTCGGTAGAGTCAACCTCAACCGTGAGTACGTTGTCGGAGTCAAAATCGAGATGCGGTGTCAGTTCAAAGGAAAAAGGCGTGTATCCGCCCTTGTACTCGCCCAGTCGAATTCCATTGAGCCAAACCGTTGAGGCGGTCATTACCCCTTCGAAATCAACAAAGACATGCCGGCCACGGGCTTTCGAGGGAAGCTTGAAATGTCGGCGATAAACCGACACAAATTCATAGTCCTTATCGTCAAAGCCGTGCCAGGGCAATCGAATGTTGGTGTGAGGAACCACCACACGTTCGAACTTCGAGTCGTCGAAGTCCTTCATACGCGCCTCAGGAATCGCAGAACAGCTGTAGCACCAGTTCCGGTTCATCGGGAGGACCATCCGCCCAACGGCCGCTGGCTGGGAGGACGAATTAGCATTATGCGCAAAGGCATTTTCCGCAAGGATCCCCGCAACCAGAGTCCCGGATTTCTTGATGAAGTCTCTTCTTTCCATAGTGGTCTGCCAGTCCCACGGTCTAGTTTTTTTCGTTTGATTTCGTAGCGAGTTTTAGCCGCTTACCGAACCTGCAAGTTGACTTCGTATTCTGGCTCAATATCGATCTTACGAATTTCGCCCAACGAGTCACTGGTCCCGAAGTTCGGCCAGGCCGCTTTCGGTAGATAGATCGGTGCCGTTTTGAGCAAAGGCTGAATCTTAACTTCGAGAGGAGTGCCCGTAATGTCAGTTGCAAAACGCTTCAGCCCGATTTCCCAAACCGTACCTTTATAAAAATCATCGTCGAGGAATCGTGTCCCCGCGTAAAGTCGGCCGGAATCTCCCACGTAGTCAATCCGCAGGAACGCGTCGCTTAGGCCGTCCAGAGTGCCTTTTGGTATGCTTACCCGCCACAAATCAGCGTGATCGAAATCTTCGGGCGGAATGGCTTCAGCAGCGTTGCCGCGCCACGCGACTGGCTTTCCCATCTTCACGGAGCTGGGTGCCTGGTTCGTTCGAACTGCTTCTATTTGAACCGTCAACTTCTTAGGTTTGACTGACGCGGTGTATTCGAAAAACAATTCCCCTTCATCCGCCTTCCGCTCCGTCACGGCAGAATTTGGCTGGAACTTCAGCTCCGGAAAAACGCCAAATCGCAACTCGCCGACGTCCCGTGCTCGCAGGTGCAAGTTCGTTTCATCAAGAAACAGATCCGCAGGCGAAAACAACACATATTCCTTGCCTCCGTAAGAGGTCTTCCAGATATCGCGCGCCTCTTCCTGAGACAAAACCACGATGTTCACTATCTCTTTTTTCCGAGTGCTCACACTGATCGCGATCTTCTTGCCGACATCGATACCGCGGACGTAAACCCTGCCGCCCTCCCGTGACACAACCGCTTTTCCGGCGTCGATGGACTCGACGGTATCGCTATCGAAAACAAATTCCGGGGCCACGCCGGGCACGGCCTGGAAGAAATAGTAAGTCGCGCCCGCGTGATCCACTTTGCATAACGGCTGTGACGTGGAGTATCTGAGATTCGCCCCTTGCAGGGCCATATTTACAGGCCAGATGAAATAAGCGCCCGAGGGCACGTCCACAGGTCTGTTGGGAACCAAGACGGTTTCCGCAGCGAGCTTCACTGAAATCTGAACCGCATTTCTGTCTGGCAATGGATAGTTCCGTAAGTAGTTATTGAAGAATACGAATGCGTGCTGCCCATCGGAACGGACTGCAACGCGCGTCGGCCCGGCATCTGCCGGTGTCTTGGGGATTACCTCAGGAAGCGTCGCGACCATCGGCGCGAGAGACTCCCCAAAATCTTGCAGAAAAAGATGGAAGAGTTTTAGTTCCCGGAACGACGGCCGCATTTGGCCAAACTCTCCCAGAGGAGCCTGAAAGTCGTAGGAGATTACCGTCAGATCGTTGGGATAATCAGTGGCACTCGACTCCTGCAAAGTCGAAAGCTTCCCCTCCGGATTCGCTCCTCCATGAAACATGTAGTAGCCATCCAGATTTGCGCCCGAACCTAAATGTGTCAGCATACTGGCGGCAACATCGTCGGCAGAAATGACAGGTCTGCGGTGATAAGCGGTCGCCATGCCGCTGCCACCTTCCGCGACGAAATATGGATAGTGCGACAGCCGTTCGCTCAGCACATTGAATTTCTCGTAATGTGGCGAATCAGCAAAACTCTCGCGACTCAGATTGAATAAGTAATTGTCATTCGCAGGTAATTCCTTCAGACTGCCGTACCAAAAACCATCCGGATAGCCGCCAAAGACCGGTATCACTTCTCCCTGGGGAAAATCCAGCGTAGGCCAGCCAGTGACGGTGAAAATTGGTGCGTCCAATCCGGACTCCAGGGCAATTTTCTTCAACCTCGCGATATGCTCTGCCCCCGTACCTGGTCCAGTCTCGCCATATTCGTTCTCTAGCTGTACGCCGATGACCGGGCCGCCGTCCTTCCACAGCAGTCCCTTCAGTTGCTTGCCAATTTCTCCATAAAAACGCTGCACGTACGAAAGATAAACAGGATCGTTTCTGCGCGTCGGTCCTTTCTTCAGTATCCAGTCCGGAAGACCTCCGTTCCGCACTTCACCGTGCGCCCAGGGCCCGACTCGGGCAAACAGATACATTCCATGCTTTCCACAAAGCTCCGCAAAACGGCGGAGATCCCGCTGCCCCGTCCAATCAAACTGGCTTTCAACCTCCTCGTGGTGAATCCAAAATACATACGTCGAGATAATCTGAATCCCGCCCGCCTTCATCTTCAGAATTTCTTCTTCCCAATATTTTTCTGGATACCGGGAAAAATGAAATTCCCCCATCGCCGGAAGCCAAGGTTTCGCGTCAAGCGTTAAATATCGGTTGTTGACTTTGATTTCGTGGCCACTTGACGACCGTCCACCCATCTTCAGATAGCCGGTTTCTGGAGACGCACCTTCTGAATAAAGACCTGTGCCCCTCGCATCAATCGCAATGACGCCAGTTGGGTTCGATATTTGTTGAGCCGACGCCGCCTGAATTCCAGCGGTAAAGACCAAAGCAATCGCGGGCAGCAGGAAAAACGGGAAGGACTTTTTGTGCACAAGTTTCATTTCATTGGGCATGGCAATCGTCCGAGACCTTCTGAGTTTCAGGACTCTACAATTAGCGCTCGCCATTGTAAACGATTACAGTTCATTGTTGTTCTGCTGTTGCAGAGAACAACTGGCATTGCCTGAGAGTGTGCCGCGGAAGAATTCTGGAGGCGCGGGTGAGAATCGAACTCACGTATAAAGGTTTTGCAGACCTCTCCCTTACCACTTGGGTACCGCGCCCAGTCACTTCACACTAGGGCCTCATCGCAGGTTTGTCTAGATGACCTCGGCGTGAACCTCGCCTCACACTAGCCTTGCTGAAGGTTCCTGTTTTCCCGGACCCGCGGCCTATGCTACAACTTCCGGCATGAGTCTGATCCTGCATCCGACTGCGACCTCTTCTGCTTCCACATCTCTCAGCGTCCAATCTCCCGGACCCTCAAATCTGAAAAAAGATGCCTCCTCAATCTGCCCTAACTGCTCTACCGAATTACACGGACATCGCTGCAAAGTGGTCTGCAAGCGGTGCGGATTCTATTTGAGCTGCTCTGATTTTTACTGAGCCCTACAGCATTTGCCGGATGGCCAGGAACACCGGCGGCAAATAATCTGGACGCATCACGCGATCCGGTGTGGGGTTTTTGCCGTTTCCCTCGCTCAGGGTCCGCCAAAGGAGAACGGCGTCAGGCGGCCACGGATTCGCGTACCAGCTTTTTGTGAGCTATTTTCTCCGTGTGCCTCGTGCCCTCTGTGGTTGACGATTTTCCAAATTGCGCCTCTATCGGCCCGCTCCGCCGACGAGAACCCTCCGTTCCTTCTACAATAGGAACGCCTTCGTTTATTAATCCTCAAATCAGGAGATTGAAATGCAACGCAAAGCCAGCGCAGTGTGGAAGGGTGGACTCAAGGACGGACAAGGTGCGGTCTCGTCCGCCAGCGGCATACTTTCGAATACGAAGTATTCATTCACAACCAGGTTTGAAGACGCTCCGGGGACAAATCCAGAAGAACTCATCGCCGCGGCCCATGCCGCCTGCTTTTCCATGGCACTGTCGGCGCAACTTGGAGGCGCGAACCTGACGCCAGAGAGTATTAGCACGTCCGCTACGCTCACTATGGAAAAGCTCGAAGCCGGCTGGACCATCACTGCCGTCCATCTGGATGTGGTTGGGAAAGTGCCAGGAGCGACGCCGGAAGCCTTCAACACTGCGGCGCAAAACGCAAAATCAGGCTGCCCCGTATCGAAGGTCCTCAACGCGAAAATTACAATGGACGCGAAGCTAGGCTAATTCCTTGGTAGAGACGCGGCTTGCCGCGTCTCCCACCCTTAACTTTGTGAGCGTAAGATTTGCCGCAGCTTGTGGTTGATCTTCACCGCATCTTGCGAAGCTTGATCAATCAACTCGACCCAGCGGCGCGAATTCTCGGGCGGCCCGGTCTGGGAAATCAGGTAAGTGGCCTGCACGATCGTCTCCAGCGCGTTGCTGAGATCGTGTGCCAGCGTGCGGAGTTCCTTCGCCAGTTCCGCAGGAATTTTATCGGAAGCATTTTCCATGATTCATCGCTGGCAGGCGCTTGCCGCGAGCACAGACCTGATCGTTTGACAGCCACACGCCAGCCAGTAGATAGTAGTGTAGTCGCCCTTAAATGAATAAAGGGTCTTGCCGATTTTTCCCAGGGTATGCGGATATGGCGGAACTGGCAGACGCGCTAGGTTCAGGACCTAGTGGCCGCAAGGTCGTGGAGGTTCAAGTCCTCTTATCCGCACCAAAACAGCACTTAGCCGTTAGCTCTTGGCTCGAAGCCTTTTTCAGGCACCAGCTGAAAGCCTGTGCGTACTCCGGCTTTGCGCGATCCCGTACTGACGGATCTTGTAAAGCAACGCCTTGTAGCTGATTTTCAATAATAGCGCGGCTTGTTTCCGATTCCAGTTTGTCTCTTCCAGGGCGCGTGCAATTGCCTCAGCCTCAGCCTCATCTTTAGCGGTACGTGACAGCGACTTCAGCCCGCCGCCGTTGTCGGCGTTCGCGGCCGTTGCTTTTCCTTCAACATGCATACCGACACCGCCATCGGGCCGCGGCTGTAACTCAGAGGCAGCAAGGTGTTCATCTCCCAGAACCAGATAGCGCTTGATGAAGTTGCTCAATTCGCGCAGGTTGCCCGGCCAGGAATGCCGCAGGCATGCTTCCATCAACGGCCCCGAAAGTGGCAGCGGGGCACGCGCATAGGACTCCGACATCCGCGACATAAAGTGCTTTAGCAGAATTGGAATCTCTTCTTTGCGGTCGCGCAGCGGAGGCAGCGACATGGTGAATGCGTTCAGCCGGTAATAAAGATCTTCCCGCAGACGCTTGTTGGCCAGCGCTTCCGGAATATCAATGTTGGTAGCCGCCAGAATTCGTACATCTACCTTGATCAGCGTTCGGCTGCCCAGACGAGAGAACGTCTGGTCCTGAAGCACGTGCAGCAGCTTGGCCTGGAGCAGCGGTGGCATTTCGCCGATTTCGTCGAGCAGAATGGTGCCTTTGTTGCATAGTTCAAACTTGCCTGGCTTGGCATGGGTAGCGCCCGTGAACGCTCCGGGTTCGTATCCAAACAGTTCGCTTTCGAGAAGGTCGGCGGGCACAGCTGCGCAATTCACTTTAAGAAAGGTGCGATGGGCTCGTGGCGAAAGCTTGTGAATCAGACGGGCCAGCACTTCCTTGCCGGTCCCGCTCTCCCCGAGCAGCAAGACGGGGATGTCCACGTTCGCAACCAGTGCGGCCTGCGAGCGAATCTTCTTCATCGCCGGGCTGGCAGCGACGAAAAAGACATCGTCGCAAAGCTCCTCAACTTCACCGGCGTAGTTCTCAACCTTTGCGCTGCCAACGCATTGCCCTATGACCGCGTCAAGTTCCGCTTTCTGGAACGGTTTGGTCAGATAATCGATCGCGCCCAGCCGCATCGCCTGCACAACCTTCCGCGTGTCATTCACGCAGGAAAGCATGACAACTTTCAATCCCGGCTTGAGCTGGCGGAGTTGTTCGAGAGTCTGTAGTCCATCGATCCCGGGCATCAGCAGGTCGAGCAACACCAGATCAGGCTGCAACCCCTTCTGGACGTGCTCAACTGCTTCTTCCCCCGTGGTGGCGGTATGAACTTTGTGCTCATCCACTTCCAGCAGCGTGCGGATATAGCGCAGCATTCCCGGTTCGTCGTCCACCAGCAATATGTTGGCGGCTTGGCTCATTTCGTTCCTCGTGAAGGGTTATTAAGAATTGGTTTTAGGGGAATGAGAAAACAAAACTTGCTGCCTGCGCCGGGCTCGCTTTCTACCCAGATCTTTCCGCTCATGCCTTGCAACAGACGACGCGCAATGGCCAGCCCCAGCCCCATCCCCTCCGCCGATTCACTACCCGGAAGGCGAAAGAAATCGTCGAATATCTCCAGGTGAAACTCGGGCCGAATCCCAGGACCCGTATCAGCAACGCTCACTTTGACCGCATTGGGAATGTTCGTCGCTTGACGGCGCCGGTCCCCGTTCGCGGCAGACTTACTTACAGTTCGGCGCTCCCACAATTGAGGCTCGGCGTGCAGCCAGACCGTACCACCCTGGGGCGTGTACTTGGAGGCGTTCTCCAGAAGATTCGAAACCACACGCTGAATTTTTGGCGCATCGAAAGCGAACGGCGTCAGTTTGTCGTTGGCCAGGAAATATAGGGCCAGACCTCGCTCCTGAAATCTGCCTGACCAGAGTCTGCAAACCTCGGACAGACAGGCATTCATATCGCCTTCCACGAATTGCATGCGCAATTCGCCAATCTCGAGCACGCTGAACGTCAGGAAATCTTGGATGAAGTGTTGCAAGCGTTGTCCGCTCGAAAACATGTCAGCCATAACTTCGGTCTGGCGCTCATTGAGCGGTCCCAGTTTCTGGCTTTGCAACAGCTCAATATATCCGTTCAGAATGGCCAGCGGCGTCTTGAGGTCGTGTGCGGCCGATGCCAGCGCATTCGTCGTCTTGCGAAACCGATCACGCAATTGTTCGAGGTCGCGCGCCATCTCCTCCGCTGAACCACTCGCCACACTCTGCGCCGTGGCAGTCGATGGCACAGCAGTTTGCGGATTAGTCCCCGTGGGGGCAACCGCAGGGCTCTTATCGGATGTCGAGGCCATGGGATACCAAATAATGCCTGTATTGGGAGAGGAGACTCTTACTACCGTCCAGAACGAAGGGGATTGACGTGATCCTATGTCAGGTGCAACAAACTGTCAATTGGAAACAACCCCCCGCTAGTCACCGAAGCGAAAAACGTTGCACTTTAGTGGTGTGCCTGTAAGTCACATTAAACCGGAGCGCTGCAACCACATTCCGGTGATTTCCGTGCTGGTAGCGACATTTGACGGGAATACAGGCTTCCTTGGGTTCACTTCTGGTTTGGCCCATAAGGTGCGGTATTTCGGGAGTGAATTACCTCTTTTATGGTGGTGCAGAGCGTGCCTGGTAGGTTATCGAAGAAGGAAAAACGAAAGTGGGCGCGTTTGCAGCTCGCAATTCCGGTTTTTGTCCGTACCCGCGACGGTCATGGCAAGGATTCCCTTGAATTTGCCACCGCCATTAACATTTCCCCAGGCGGAGCCCTAGTCGTCGTTCGTCATTCTTTGCCAAAATCGTCCCTTGTTTCACTCGAAATTCCGAGCGCCCCAATCGGGCCGGCCGACGGCTTCAAGACTCGCTCAAGGATCATGCAAGCGAAGGCGGTTTGGGTCACGCACCTGGATGACTATCACCTTCTAGGTCTGAAATTCGCCCGCACTCTGAGTACGGATACCGCCGCTCTTTCCGGCAAGCACCAGAGGAAAGTTGCTTCTGCGGTGTGAACTATTTTTCCCTTCCACGGCCAATCTCATAATGGCACGTTAGTGCTAAGCCACACGTTTCCGCTCACCGTCATTCTTCCCTGTAAGCTATTCATAAGTTGAGCTATTAAGGGGAATCCCCCAGATGGGCCCGATCCCCTCTCAAGTTTGGTGCTTGGGGTGCACTTTTAGTGCATGCGGGTGAACTCTTCACCCAACGGGGCATTCAGTCTTATGACGACACTTTCGGTAAACTACCTGGCACAGTCACTCGGCGAAGTTCCCCCTGACAACATCATTTTCGGCCATTCCGAGGCCATGCAGGAACTTCGTTCACGTCTATCCAAGGTAGCTGGAGCTAACGTTCCTGTCCTTATTACGGGTGAAAGCGGCACTGGCAAAGACATCGTCGCCCGTCTCATCCATGGACTTTCTCCCTGGAAAACCGGACCCTACGTCAAGGTAAACTGCCCGGCGATCCCCGGTACTTTGCTCGAGAGCGAACTTTTCGGATACGAACGCGGAGCCTTCACCGGCGCCGTCGGCTCCAAACCAGGCCGCGTCGAACTAGCTCACCGCGGGACACTATTTCTCGATGAAATTTCCGAACTTGACCCCTCGCTGCAATCAAAGCTCCTGCAACTCCTACAAGACGGCCAGTTCTGCCGGATCGGCGCTCAGGAAGACAAAAAAGTGGAAGTCCGGGTAGTCTGCGCCACCAACCGCAACCTGGAAAATGAAATCGAAGCCGGGACTTTCCGCCAGGATCTTTTCTACCGCATCAACGTTGTGAACCTGCGTATGCCGTCCTTGCGGGAACGCCGCGGCGACATCGAAGACCTCTGCGCGTACTTTCTGGAATTTTACAACCGCAAATTTAACTGCCGCGCCCGTCCGATTTCAAACGAAGTGCTGGCGGTACTGCAGAAGTATCACTGGCCAGGAAACATCCGCGAACTCGAAAACCTGATCAAGCGCTACGTGATCCTGGGCAACGAGGAAGTGCTCACCAACGACCTCGTGACGCGCGAGCCTGAGTTCTTCAATTCCGAGATCTCGCTCGACGGCCCAATCTCGCTGAAGAAAATGACCCGCCAGTGCGTCCGCGAACTGGAGCGCAAGGTCATCCTCAAAGTTCTTCAACATCACCACTGGAACCGCAAGCAGGCAGCCCGCACCCTGGGAATCAGCTATCGCGCCCTGCTCTACAAAATCCGCGATGCGGGCTTGCCGTCGAACCGCGCGTTACGTTTGCGCCAGGCGGAGAAAAATAACCCCGGCAGCGCAAGTGGCAATTCCAATAGCGGCGCAGCCGCCGACTAAAACTTAAAACGAAAGAAGACTGACGCAGACGTCGAGTGAATACTATCGGGGGGCCTTCAATCACCCGATGACCCGATCGCCAGATGATCCGATGCCCTAAGCCTCGCTTCCAGATCACGAAGCGCGGCGCTCCACTCGTTCAGCCCTTCCGCCTCAAGCCACAGATCTTTGAGTTCGGAATTGGTGCGCACCCTCACCACCGCACGGCAGGCGACGTCGACCAACTCGGGCGAATCGTCAACGCGGTTCTTGCTGATCCAATCAATAATCTGGTGCGGCGTTGCGGGGGATGGATTTTCTTCCTTTGCCATCGCGACGTGCGCTGCGACCACCTCGGCTGCTGCCACCGTCGTACTACTCTCCGGCGCTTCTAGATAATCCTGATCGGCGGCACGACTCAGTATCTGTCGTAGATCGTCAGATCCAAGAGAACCAATCCGAGCAAGAAAATTCTGCGCATCCTCATTTTCAAAGCTCCCCGTACCCCAGCCTGGCATGAAGCCTCCAATCTCGAATTATAAGAGGGATGTCTATTTTGCCGTTTAGAGTCGCTCGCGGAGTTGCGGACAATTCTGCATTAGAGTCAAATAATTCGAACCGGGGTGTCCACAGTGCCTTTCAGACAGCACGTGAAGCGTTGCTCGAACCGGATTACAATCTCCATTCTCAGCTTCGCATTTACGATCGCCTGGCTAGCGGTGGCGTCTTTTGGACAGGCCATCTCTCCAGTCATCGCCGTTGATCACGGCCCGAATGCCCCGCAGCAACTTTCAAAGCCCTATGTAATCCTCGTTTCGCTCGACGGTTTCCGCTACGATTACGCTAAGCGCTATCATGCGAACCATCTGCTCGCTCTAGGCCGTCGAGGAGCCAGCGCGCCCCAGGGTATGCTTCCGGCCTATCCTTCCATCACCTTTCCCAACCATTACACGATCATTACCGGACTCTATCCTGAGCATCACGGCATCGTCGCCAATGGCTTTTATGATCCCGTTCGTAAAGAGGTCTATAGCTACCATGATGCCAAGTCGGTCGCGGATGGCAGTTGGTATGGCGGAACACCGCTCTGGGTCCTGGCCGAGCAGCAAGGCATGCGGTCTGCCTCTTGTTTCTGGGTGGGTTCCGAGGCGGATATTCAAGGCGTTCGCCCCAGTTATTATCTGAAATTCGATGGTAGATTTCCCAACGCGAAGCGGGTCGAGCAGGTTCTCGCCTGGCTCCATCTGCCGCCGGAACAGCGTCCGCATTTCATCACTCTGTATTTCTCGGACACCGACACCGCCGGACATCAGTATGGTCCCGATAGTCCGCAGGTCGCGAGAGCTGTCCATCAACTCGATGCCCAAATAGGCAAGTTGGAGGATGGCATCAAGGAATCCAAATTGCCCGTGGATCTAATTGTGTTGGCTGACCACGGGATGGCAAAAGTCGAAGGCCCTCCGATTCATCTCGATAGCTACGGTTTGAACCTCGCATCCTTCGCCCCGATAATCGGTTCGCTGCTCTATCCAAAATCCGAGGATGATGCGCAGAAAGCCTACGAAGCCCTCCACGGAAAAAGCAATCAGTTCGTGGTTTATCGCCGAGCGCAAGTCCCCTCCGCGCTTCACTTCGACAGCAATGCGCGCGAAGGCGATCCCGTGGTCGTCCCAATCGGCCCTTATTTCATCAGCGCCGAAGGAGGTAAGGATTCTCAAGAGTCCGACCATCCACCCGTCGGGATGCACGGCTACGACGCCACAAAAATGCCCGAGATGAAGGCTATCTTTTTCGCGGCGGGTCCAGACATCAAAAAACACATTGTGCTGGAACCCTTCGAAAACGTGAATGTATATCCGCTGATCGCAAGAATATTAGGTCTAAATATCACAAACCTGACAACCGGTCCGATTGACGGCAAGCTCAGCGTACTTGAGGGAATTCTAAAGCCGAAGTAAGCAAGACGGCTTCGACTTGCGATTAAATTTCGCTTGCCGTTGAGTATTGCGTATTGTTACACTATACGCGTGCTGAAGAGCTTTCGCCACAAGGGCGTTAGGCAATTCGCGGAGACTGGTTCGAAGGCGGGCATCCGGCCAGAACATGCAAAACGGCTGGCAAGAATCTTGACCGCACTGGATGCAGCCAACACGGCAGCCAATCTGAATGCGCCTGGCTACGACCTGCACCCTCTCCAAGGCGAACTCGAGGGACACCGGTCAGTTCGAGTGAGCGGAAACTGGCGCCTCACATTTTCATTTGGAGGCGAGGATGTGATTCTCATCGACTATCAGGACTATCACTAGGAGCAAATTATGATTTTCCAACCATCCCATCCCGGCGAAGTTTTGAAGGATTATCTAGGCGACATGACGGTAAAGGAGGCAGCCCGGCGCCTCGGAGTGACGCGGCCGAATCTCTCCCGCATACTCAACGGTCGCGCTGGCATTTCGGCGGTAATGAGCGTCCGGCTTGCAAAAGCGATGCCGCATACTTCACCCGAATTTTGGTTGAAGATGCAGCTCAACTACGATCTATGGAAGGCGCACAAAAGCAGACTGCCCAGAATCAAACCGTTCCCGGCTCGAATGCGGCGGCTGCTTGTCTCAGCCTAACCTTCACGCCCAGAACGTCCGATCCAACGTCCGATACTGAATCGCCTCCGCAATATGCTTCGGCTCAAGCTGCGGAACTCCATCCAAGTCCGCCACCGTCCGCGCAACTTTCAATATCCTGTCATGCGCCCGCGCACTAAGCCCTTGCTGTGCCATAGCGCGCTCGAGTAAGCGCTCGCAATCCGCCGAGAGCACGCAGAATTTGCGAATCGACTGCGGCGGCATTTGCGCGTTGCAGAAGAGCTTTTGACGTTCCGAAGCAAACCGCGCCAGCTGAATGTCACGCGCTCGAATCACGCGCTCCAGAATTTTGCCTGAATTCTCCGGCTCCGAAGTACTCCGCATCTCCTTATAGTTCACTGCCGGAACGTCAATGTGGATATCGATCCGGTCCAGCAGCGGGCCCGATATCTTAGAAATATAGCGCTGGATCATCGGCGGCGTGCAGTGGCACTCCCGGCTGCGGTCATTATGAAATCCGCACGGGCAAGGATTCATCGCCGCCGCCAGCATGAAGCGAGCAGGAAAAGTCAGCGACATGGCCGCCCGCGCAATGCAAACCGTGCCATCCTCCAGCGGCTGCCGCATCACTTCAAGCACATTGCGCGGAAATTCCGGAAGCTCATCCAAGAAAAGCACGCCATTATGAGCCAGCGAAACCTCACCCGGCCGCGGGATCGCTCCACCGCCGATCAGTCCGGCATCGGAAATAGTGTGATGAGGCGCGCGAAACGGCCGTAGCCCGACCAATCCAGCCCGCGCGTCGAGCACACCCGCCACACTGTGAATCTTGGTAGTCTCCAGCGCCTCTTCAAAAGTAAAGGGCGGCAGAATCGTCGGCATACGCTTCGCCAGCATCGTCTTCCCCGATCCGGGAGGCCCAATCATCAAAATGTTGTGCCCCCCTGCACAGGCGACTTCCAAAGCGCGCTTGGCCGTCTGCTGCCCGCGAACGTCTTTAAAATCCACGTGGAATTGCTGCGCCTGGCTGAGCAGTTGATCGGTGTCAATCTGCATCCGCAAAATACCGTTGCCCGAATTGATGTAATGAATCACGTCCAGCAGCGACTTAACGGGATAAACCTCGACACCGCCAACCATAGCCGCTTCGCGAGCGTTCACCTCTGGCACAATCAGCCGCTTCACCTTCGACCGGCGAGCTTCAATCGCAATCGGCAAAGCGCCACGCACGCCGCGAATGCCACCATCGAGCGAAAGCTCCCCCACAAACAGCGCATCGGGAATCTCCTTCTTATTAAGACCGCCATACGCGCCGAGGATACCCAGCGCCATGGGCAGGTCGAAGCCGGAGCCTTCCTTCCGAATATCCGCGGGCGCCAGATTGATGGTGATCTGCGTCGGCGGAATGTCGTACCCGCAGTTTTTCAGCGCCGAGCGTACCCGGTCTCGGCTTTCGCGGACGGCGGCGTCGGGCAGGCCGACAGTGTGAAAGTGGTCTTCAGTCATTTTGACGCCCGAAACATCCACTTCTACTTCAATGATGTTCGCATCAATCCCATAAACCGCGGCACTCAATGTCTTATAGAGCATAAGAAATCAACCCCGATGCAAATGAACACAGAAAGAACTGCTCAAATCAGAGTTCCCTGCCCGGATACTAAGCCGCCACGCCACTGGCGCGCTGTGATGGCCGTCACCCGGTAACCGTGACGGAACATCGCCAACGTTCTATCGTGACAACCCCACTTTCGGTGCTACGCTAGGGGCAATCTCGTAAAAACGACGCTTTGCTCCGGAGAAATCGTTTTTGCGGAGTTCCCCCAATGCCCGACGTAGGCCCTAGTTCAAATCGGTCCGATCCGCCGCCAAACCGGCTGGAACGCGAAGAAAGTCAGTTGTGGAGATGGGCGCTTGGCCTGCTCGTCTTGATGGCGGCAGCCGTAGCGGCGCTGTCGTGGGAACAACTCAAAGACCTTCCTTACCGGCTCTGGGCAATCCCAGCCGGGCTTTTCGTCCTCGCCACTTTATTTGCTACCTACGCTTTCGGCCGCAAGCGCGAGGTTACTGACCTCAAGCAAATTCTGAAAGGCTTTCAGGATCGCGCCGGAGTCACTCCCTCGGAAGATCAGCTCGACCAGCTCGGTCAATTGATCATGCGTTCGCAGCGCAATTTCAAGGAACTGATCGACTCCCTGGATGACGCGGCAATGGCAATCTCACTCGATGGAACTCTGCGAACCGTGAACCGTCGAGCTGCGGAAATCCTCGGTGCCTCGTACTCCAATCTGGTCGGTCACAAACTTAGCGAATTTCTAGGCGCTCCGCTGCATGCGGAAGAGTCAGGCAGCCTGGAACGGTTTCTCGATAAGCGGCATTGGTCGGGAGTGGTGGAGGTTTATTTAAAGAATGATTCCCGCCGCTTTTACTTCGACTGCGTAGTCAACGCCATTGTCAAAGGTGGAGATGTTACTGGCGCCAGCGTACTGGCGCGCGATGTCACCGGGCATCGCGAAAAAGAGCAACGCTTCACCCAGTTGTTCGAATCCCTCCGGGAAGGCGTGTACATTAGCAATCCGGAAGGCAAACTGCTCGAGGTCAACCCCGCCCTGGTGACAATTCTCGGATACGACAGCAAAGAAGATTTATTGAAACTGACGCCAGATCGCCTAAGCGTTGACGCGGGCGGAGACCCGGTGCTGGGACGCGGAGGAAGTCAAAGCGGTCGCACGCGTACCCGCGAGATTCGACTCCGAAGAAAAGATGGCGGGGTCGCCGTGTGCGTGGATACATCCAGCGGCGTTATGGAGGGCGAACGCGTCGTCCGTTACCAGGGCACGCTGGTGGACATCACCGAAAAACATACACTGGAACAACAATTGCGCCGGCAGGAAGAGTTCCGCAGACACCTCCTGGAAAGTTTCCCGGATCTGATTCTGGTGCTCGATCTGAAAGGGCAGTACACATTCGTAAGCGCCCGTATCGCTGAACTCCTCGGCTACGGCCCAGAACATCTGATCGGGAAAAATGTCGAGGATGCCAGCAGCACTTCGCCGGAACTGGCCGCCTTCTATCGCGCCGTCGCTACCGGTCAAAGCAAGCTGACCTCCTGCGAATACGGCTCCCGCCACCACGATGGCAGTTGGCGCACCATGCTGGGAGTCGCGAGCCCACTCCTCGATGCCGAAGGCAAACCAGCTGGCGTAATCATCTCCGTCCGTGACGTGACGATGGAGAAGAAAATGGAACAACAGATCATCCAGAGCGAACGCCTCGCCGCCATGGGACAGATGATTGGCGGATTCGCGCACGAGTTGAATAATCCCCTGACCGTCATCCTCGGCAATGCCGAACTGCTCCAGGAATTAGAGCTCAGCGAATCCGCCCGCAAGCCGATTGCTGCCCTCCGCCAGGAGGCTCGCCGCGCGGCAGATATCGTCCAGAACTTGCAATACTTCGCCCGGCCGCCGGCGCCCGGCCGCAGTCAGGTCAATCTGAATGAACTCGTGCAGCGCACCGTGCAGATGCAAACCTATCCACTGCGCAAGAGCAACATCACGGTAGATTTTTTACCGGAGCCAACGATTCCGGCAATCGTGGCCGACCCGAATCAACTCATGCAGGTGTTCTTGAACCTCTTACTGAACGCCGAGCAAGCGATCCGCGAGAGCCGTGACAAAGGAACCATCCGTGTGCGCATCGGACGAAATCCCGATTCCGTGTGGGTGGTATTTCAGGATGATGGCCCGGGAATCCCCCCCGACAACCTGATGCACATTTTCGATCCGTTCTTCACCACTAAGCGTCCCGGCCGTGGAACCGGCCTCGGACTGAGCATCTGCAAAACCGTGCTCCGCGAACACGGCGGAAACATCGAGGCCGCTTCCGGCCCAGGTGGAGGCGCGGTATTCACAATCACGCTGCCAGCGGTGGCGGCAGTAGTTGAGGCCAGATCAAACGCGCCAGCCGCGACATAAATCAGATTTGTCATGCCGAATGTGGGGACGGGCGTCACGCCAGTCCAAGCCGAGCGGGCTCGGCAACTGCTCGAAGATTTACCGCTCCACCGCCATAGCCACCGCATTCCCCCCACCCAAACAAAGCGCCGCGATCCCACGATGCACGTCGCGCCGAATCATTTCATAAATCAAGGTAACCAGCACGCGAGCCCCACTAGCCCCAATCGGATGCCCCAGAGCTACCGCCCCCCCATTCACATTCACCCGATTCATATCGAGACCAAGTTCGCGAATCACTCCCAGCGCCTGCACCGAAAACGCCTCATTCAGTTCGTAGAGATCGACTTCGTCTTTCTTCCACCCCGTCTTCTCCCAGATCTTCTGAACAGCGCCCACGGGAGCCATCATTACCCACTTCGGCTCGACCCCACTAGTCGCCTGCGCCACAATGCGAACCATTGCCTTAGCGCCCAATTCTTTCGCACGCGCGGCACTCGTGACGACCAAAGCCGCTGCCCCGTCGTTCACTCCGGGAGCATTGCCCGCCGTAACCGTGCCATCTTTCTTGAACGCGGGCTTAAGCGAGCGCAGTACTTCGACCGTCGTGTCCTCGCGAGGTCCTTCGTCCTTGTCAAAAATTACTGGCGGCTGACCCTTTTTCTTCACCGGAATCTCAACCGGAACAATCTGCGAAGTGAACCGTCCTTCTTTCTGCGCCGCAATGGCTTTGCGGTGGGAGTTAACGGCAAACTCATCCTGTTCCTCTCGCGTGATGCCGTATTTTTCGGCAACGTTCTCGCCCGTCATGCCCATGTGATAGTCATTAAAAATATCCCACAGCCCGTCACGCACCATGGAGTCCACCAACTCCCCGTTGCCCAGACGATATCCCTTACGCGCGTTCGGGAGCAGATACGGCGCATTCGTCATCGACTCCATACCCCCGGCAACAACGATTGAACTGTTCCCCGTCTCGATGGCCTGCGCCGCAAGTGCCACCGCTTTCAATCCTGAGCCGCATACCTTGTTAATTGTCATGGCACCTACTTCCGGTGCAAGGCCACCGAATAAAGCAGCCTGCCTTGCCGGATTTTGACCAAGCCCGGCCGAGACAACGTTGCCCATGATGCACTCGTCGACCTGCTGCGGCTTCAGGTTCGCACGCTTCACCGCCTCGCGCACCGCAATCGCCCCCAACTGCGGAGCCCCCACATCGCTGAGACTTCCCTGAAATTTTCCAATCGGTGTGCGGCATCCCGCTATGATGACAACTTCGTTCGAACCAGCCATAGACGCGCTCCTTCGCGGCGCTCTCTCAAATAATTCGTCGCCTGAAATCTTCTTTCATTATAGATGTCTGCAAGATTCGCAAAGCTTCTCGATTGTAATTATGCGCAATCATCGAGAATGTTCTTTTGCATTGCGATCGAGGCCCGCTGAAACCAAATCGACCAGCGCGAGAGATTGAGTTGTGATGTCATACAAAGATTTTTTTCGCGGCGACTCACACATGTGACTTTGGTACAGCGTTGCATGAGCCCGTTGCAATCATTTTTCTCTTGACTTCGTTCTACGTTGACTCTTACATTCAATCAGTTGCAACAATGCATCGTTGCAAAACTTCCATTGAAAATGGAAAAGGGAGAATAGATCCATGGCAACCAAAAAGAAAGCAAAGAAGAAAAGCAGCAAAAAGCACTAAGAACAGGTAACAGGCAACGACAAAGGGGACGCGATGAGCGTCCCCAAAGTCTTTTACAACGCTTTTTCAACACCCCTCATCATCTCTATTCTGAATTGTCATCCTGAGCGAAGCGAAGGATCTCCTGTTCCACAAAGCATTGAACAGGCGCAGCATCTAATTGACCCGCGACGCCAACTTCTTCTCCGGACTCGCCACCACTTTTTCCGTCGCCGGACAAAGATTCCGATAAGGGCAAAAGGCGCAGTGGTAGCCAGGTTTCGCGGCAAAATTCCCTTCTGCAATTTGATCCGCAACTTTTTGCACGCGTATCTTAGCCGCTTCCAGCTCACCGTCATTCCGCGTCGTAAAAACAGGCGTATTGTTTTCGAGATTATAAAAAATCAACCGGTCGGCATGCTTTCCCCAAGCATCTCTGGCCGCGAGCGCATACAAGGAGAGCTGCAAACTTTTATCGGCATCCTCCTGCGATTGAGGCTTGCCAGTTTTGTAATCCACGATGGCAACGCTATCTGGTCCGGTTCGATCGATGCGGTCCACCCGTCCCGCTAACTTCGACGATCCCACCAGCAGTTCAAATTTGCGCTCCGTCTCCATCACCTCCGGACGAGGAGAATTGCGCGCAGCCTCCAGGAACTGCTGCAGCTGTTCCTTTCCTTGACGCAGGTAAAGTTCATACTGATAGCGATCCGCGATCCCCGCCGAGGCCAGTGCAAACCGGAACTGTTCCAACAACTCCTCGTCGCTGATCGCACGTTCATATCTCTGCGCATCATAGAAAGTCCGCAATACCCCGTGCATCGCTGATCCATAATGAAGTGACGCGGAGACATCGCGAGGCAGGTTCCACTCCCGCTCCAGCTTGAACCGGAGCGGACACTCTTCATAAATCACAATCGCCGACGCGCTCAGCCCGGTAACGAAATCCGCCGACGGCGGCATCAGCAGCCAAGCCGCGACATTCGATTGCTCCAGGGCAATTTTCTGTTCTTCCTCAGCAAATAAGGTCTCCTGCACCGCCGCCGCGGAACGAATGAACCAGAATTTCCTACAAGAGGGATCCAGCATGAACTCCCGCAGAAACTGTGTCGGTTTCGGATCTTTCTTACTTCTGCCTTGGTGCGTATAGAGAGCCAGCGTGTCTTTGGCCCGCGTCATGGCCACATAAAACAACCGCCGTTCTTCCTCTTCGTGCAGCGTCTTATCGTCGGTCAAAGAAGTATCAGAGCGGCGAAGCTCCGCCGGAAACGCAATCAGCGGTTCATGATAGGTCGTCGGAAACCAGGTGGATGAGCCCCGGATAATCGCCACATGCCGGTACTCCAGCCCCTTGGCCGCATGCGCGGTGAGAAGCTGCACCGCATCTTCCTCACTGCGAGGAAGGGAAATCGCGCCGCGCGCCTGTGCGAAGTAATCGAGATACTCAAGAAATTCGGCAGGCTTTCCAGATTCCGTAAGGGCTTTCCTGTGCCAATCCTCCACAAACTTCACGAACGTCGCCACAAAAGCCGACCGCTCCAAGTGAAAGAGCCGGATAACAGCCTTAGCGGCATCGTCCGCGCGCACCCCATCCTTCTCTACTTCGCGATGCGCGTTATCCACAGTTTTCAAAACCTCAGCGCCGCCTGGGAGCCTGCCTAACGCCGCGCGCAGGTCCAGCTCTCGCCGCATCGCTCTCATCGCCGCCCGCAGGTCCGTGGGCTTGATGCCAAATTGCGGCAGCGCCGCAACCCGAAACAAGCTGGCAGCGTCATTCAGAGACACCGCCGCCGTCAGGCAAGCCACTACGTCGCGAACCTCAGGCGTATCGAGGATGTCCAGCCCTTCAATCGAAAACGGAATGCCGCGCTCTGAAAATTCGTGGACCAGTTCCTCTCGATGACTGTGCAGCCGTGATAGCACGGCAAAGTCGCTCCAACGGCAACGCTGCTCTTTACGCGTCTTCTGGATGCGACGCGCCAAATCGGCAGCCTCGACATCCTTGTCTCCCCAGGTAACAATCTCAACCAGCGGTGCGGTAGCAGTTAAGCCTTTTTGATGCGTATCCTCGTCACGCAAGGATTCAAGCGGCGCGCGCTGGTACGAAATTGAACTGCCTTTTGGCGCGAATACCGGCGGATTGTCATTCACAATGCCAAAAGCGCATCGCAGAATCGGAGATAACGAACGCCGATTCTTCTCCAGCGCCACAATTTGCGCCTTGGGAAACTTCTTCAGAAACAGCGTGAACGCCTCGCTCGAAGCCCCACGAAATTGATAAATAGCCTGATCCGGATCACCCACCGCAAAAACATTTTCCTCTTTGCCGGCGAGCATCGACAAAATTTCAACCTGGGCAAAGTTCGCATCCTGAAATTCATCCACCAGCAGAAAGCGCGTCCGCAGCCGTTCTTCTTCAAGCAATGCCGGATCGTCCTTCAGCAACTGATATGCCTTCGTGATCATGTGCCCAAACGTGCCCAGATTCTTCTCCCGAAGCATGCCCTCCACGGTGTCGAAGACCCGCGCAATCTCTCGGCAACGCTCCAGAATCTCCTCATCTTCCATTTCCGTCTGCTTCTTGGAGCTAGCCACTCGTGGAAGTGCAAATTCGCCGCGTTCAATTCCTTCGACGTACTGCGCGTACTCCGCCGGACCAACCAGTTCATCCTGGCACCGACGCATGAAATCAAGCAGGCTATCGAGAAATTGACCGACATTAGCCGCGCGCACGAAGTGCTTGAGGCGCAGTTCGCGAATACGCCGCCGCAAGAATACCCAGAGGTCTTTATCGTCGAGCACACCGAACTGCATCCCACGCCGGTGCAGCAATCCGTTGCACCACGCATGAAAAGTAGTCGCCTGCAATCCGGTATCGGCACTGGAGCCCTTCAACTCTCCTTGAACCCGCGCCATCATCTCCGCCGCCGAATTATCGGTATAAGTAAGCGCCAGAATTTCGTCAGGCCGCGCATGGCCTTCGCGAATCAGGTTCGCAACGCGCTGCGTCAGGACCGTAGTCTTCCCCGTCCCCGCGCCGGCAATCACCAGCATCGGCCCATGCACATGCGCAATGGCCTGCTGCTGGCGCTCATCGGGAACGATCTTCATTGGAGTCGGAGGTGAGGCGGTTGAAGTCACTTGAGAAGGAATCTCTTGCCGGAGGATATCAGAGGCAATTGTGAATATGGTGGAGCAACCAACCCATCATCCAAAAGGACAAAAACGAGAGGGAGAAGTAAGGTCCCAGCGCCGGAAAGCGACTGAGTACCCACCAATCCCTTGGCTTCGGACAACGGCCTTTACCGGCATGTCTCAAACGCAACGGCCGTGGCCACGATCGCCGCGGTCTCCGCGCGAAGAATCGTATTTCCCAACGAAGCCGCGACCCAACCCGCCTCAAGAAACCAGGATATCTCGGAATCGGTCCACCCACCCTCGGGTCCCACCGCCAGCGCTACCCCGCCCGAACTCGATCGCAAAACATCCCCCAGCCGATTGTCACCTTCCGCTTGGGCCAGCGATTCAGCGAGCACAACACTTGTGAATGCATCCTGCGGCAACGCGCCCGCAAGGTCTTTCAACCTAACCGGAGCCGCAATCTCCGGCGGACCCTCCCGCCGCGACTGCTCCGCCGCTTGACGGGCAATCCGAAGCCATCGTTCGTGACGCTTGATCGCTGCAGTCGCCAGATGTGCATCACTACGGCGGGCGATGACCGGAACAATGCGATCTACACCGATCTCCGTACACTTCTCAATTGCCCACTCCATGCGATCGAATTTGAAGATGGCGAGAACGAGCGTGACCTTGGGAGCGGACGTTGATCGGCCAAATAGTTTGGTGCCTAGCGCAAACTCAACCCGATCGTCGGAGATCGTGGTGATAGTCCCGCGCCGAAGTTCATCTCCGGTTGCAATATCGAATTCCTGCCCAACTTCGGCCCGCAAGACGCGAGCCAAATGCGCCGCATGCTCGCCGACCAACGCGGCAGTATTCCCAGCAACCTCATCGGCAATCCAGCGGCGTCGCGTCATAAAGAAGTTCTCAGTTGTCGGTTCTCAGTAAGACCTATCTGAGAAACTCAACGCCCTAACGGAGAACACTGGGAACCGAGAACTGGGAACTGAGAACCGGGAACTCCCGTTAAGCGAACATATCCTTAACCCGTCCCAATAGCGACCTGTGCTGCGGCTTATTTTCCACTGGAGACAATTCTCCCAGCTCAGCCAAAAGTTCCCGCTGCCTCTTACTCAGTTTCCCAGGCGTCTGAATTCGCACTTCAACATAGAGATCGCCCTTGCCGTGCCCATTCAGCACCGGTACGCCTTTATTCCGAATGCGAAACGACGTTCCCGACTGTGTCCCTTCGGGGACCTTCAGCTTGTGATCTCCCTCGAGCGTCGGAACCATAATCTCCGTGCCGACCGCGGCTTGCGGAAACGAAATCGGAACCACGCAGTGCAGGTCATTGCCCTCGCGCTCAAAGAACTCATGCTCTTTAACGTGCAGCACAACATACAAATCCCCACCCGGGCCGCCGAACGAGCCCGCCTCGCCCAGTCCCGTGAAACGAATTCGTGTGCCGTCCTCAACTCCCGCAGGCACCTTCGCTTCCACCATGCGCTCTCGCAGCAATCGCCCTTCGCCTTTGCACTTCGTGCACGGGTCGGTGATCACCGTGCCCGCGCCCTGACATGTGGGACAAGTTCGAGCAATGCTAAAAAATCCCTGCTGATACCGGACCTGCCCTCGCCCATTACAAGCGCGGCAATTGACCGGAGCCTTGCCCGGAGCCGAACCCGCTCCCCGGCACGCCTCACAAGTTTCATGCCGCCGGACATTCACTTCCTTATCGACACCAAACACCGCTTCATCAAATTCCAGATGCAGGTCTTCGCGGAGATCCGCTCCGCGCTGAGCGCGACTGCGACGCCGTCCGCCTTGCCCAAACGCATCGCCGAATCCGAAGATGTCGCCAAAGATGTCGCCGAAATCCTGGAAGATTGCCGGATCGAATCCAGCCGCTGCCCCGCTGCCGCCGCCAAGGCCAGCATGCCCAAAGCGGTCATACAAAGATCGCTTCTCGCCATCCGCGAGAATTGCATAAGCCTCGGTGATTTCTTTGAACGTCTCTTCCGCCGCCGGATTGTTAGGGTTGCGGTCGGGATGGTACGTCATCGCCAACTTGCGATAAGCGCTCTTGATTTCCACCTCGGTGGAAGCACGAGTAACACCAAGGACTTCGTAATAATCTCGTTTTGTGTTGGCGGCCAGAAACTTTCCCCACTCTCGTTTCAGAATATCGCTCTAACGATTCGTATCAGGGTATCGCTTTAGCGATACCGTACCTCGTTCAAAATCAATGCCCCTTTAAGGGCTGGACACCGGAGCGACGTTTACCCCCGCGCATTCCGCGCCACTCGCACCATCGCCGGACGCAACAGCCGCTCCTTATACTTATACCCGCGCTGAAATTCGTCGAGCACCTGTTGATCCGGAACTTCCGTGCTATCCACCATCTCCACCGCCTCATGAATTCGCGGATCAAAAACCTGCCCCGCCGCCACAATCGGCTGCACTCCAATTTTTAGCAACGCATCCTGAAACTGCCGGTAGATCAACTCAATCCCATTGCGGAAATCGCTGGCATCGCCGCCCGCCTTCAACGCCCGTTCGAAACTATCCAAAATCGGCAAAATGTTCTTGATCACATCCGCCGCCGCAAACTCCCGGAACTCCTGCTGCTCCCGCACCGCGCGCTTGCGGGCATTGTCGAACTCCGCCTGTAGCCGAGCCAGCCGGTCAAGGAGTGCATCGCGCTCCGCCCTCAGCTTTTCCGTTTCCGATACCGCACCAACCTCCACTACCTTGCCGCCAGACACAGCGCCCACAGCCGGCGCAGCTTCATCCCCGCCATCCCCAGCCGGAAGCTCGCGCTCCAGATCCTGCCGTCCCCGGTCATCCTGTCGAAGATCGTTCTGCAAATCGATATGTCCGTCGTTCTTTCCGTTTCCTCTACGCATACTGCCCGTTACTCCGATTCATTTAAAAGTTTGTCAAACAGCCGCGCTATGTATGACACGGCCGACATCGTGTGTTGATAATCCAGCCGCGTGGGTCCAATCACCGCCAACGATCCCATCACTTCTCCGCCCACCCGGGCCGGCGCGCCAATCAAAACGAAATTCTGCAAATTCGACGAGGGCATCGCCTCGTCCAGCCCAATCACGACTCGCACAGCTTCCTGCCGCGTATCGAGATAAGCGCCGAGCAACTTCACTACTTTTTCTTTTTCCTCAAGCGTCCGCAGCATGTCTTGGAGCCGCAGCCGGTCTTCGTCGGTGGACACATTATTCGTCGCCAGATTCGAAACCAGGTTGGCCGCGCCTTCCACGAACACTGCCTGCGTTCCCTCGCTGGAAGCCAGGGCCCCTTGCTGATAAAGCTGCTCAATCGACTTCATCAGCCGGTCGTACTCGCTGCGTTCCTGTTCCAGACGCCGGGCAATCTCGGCTCGCACATCGTCCATCGTCCAGCCGCGGAAATTTTCATTGATATAACGCGCCGCCAAATCAAGGTCAGATTGCGGAATATCCAGCCGCAGCACTCGATCCCGCACCACTCCCGACCGCGTTACCAGTACCGCCAGTACTTTCTGATCGCTAAGCCGCGAAAAATAAACATGCTCCAGAGCATTCCGCGGACCCGTAGTAGCCACCGTGACCCCAACGCTATGCGAAATCAACGACAGCACATGCGAAGTCCGCTCCATAAACTCCGCGACGTCGGTAACACCTGTCAAAGTGTCCTGGATAATGCTCTGATTCTCGCGCGAAAGGTGGGCCTCGCCGCTAAGCTGCTCGACGTAATAACGATAAGCCTCCGCCGTGGGAACGCGCCCCGCCGAAGCGTGTGGCTGATCCAAGAATCCGGCATCGGCCAAATCTGCCATCACATTCCGGATCGTAGCCGCACTCAACCCTTCGCGGCTCGCGCGCGCAAGTGTGCGCGACCCCACCGGCTCCCCGCTGGCAATGAACGTCTCGACGATGGCGGTCAGGATTTCTCTTTCCCGTCCGCCGGCTGGAATTGGTGGCATATCTTTTAATGTACCTAAGCGTGAGGCTGGAGATGCCCCTTTAAACACTTTAGATGCAGTTGCTTAGATTAGGATTCCACGGCTTCCTTCTAAGAATTCTAGGTAGCCCTGGCGAGGGTGTCAAGGATCGTGGACGGAATAGAAACCCACCCTCATTAAGAGCGGACAGCGTTCACGGATAGTAACCACTATCGTGGACACTGTTGTGTTACGATTTCCCTCCCGCAGAGAGCTTACGCTTATGCGAGGAGGTTCTCCTCTTCTCCACCTGACGAGTAATCAACCGCTGGAGCACATGCAACCCTTCCGAGCATGCCAGCAAGAAATTTTCCGGGGGAATAACCTTGAATCAAGACAATGCAGGTTCGAAACGAGAACAGTCGACTGGCTGCCGTATTTGCTTCGTCAATCCGCCTTTTAAGCCGCGATTCTCGCGGGAGTCTCGTAGTCCTGCCGTCGCCAAAGGCGGCACTCTGTATTATCCGCACTGGTTGGCATACGCCGCCGCATACGCCAGACACCGCGGTCACCACATCGACTTGTTCGACGCATGTGTGCCTTCTGCGCTCGATACCGACCCTTTCGCGCGGATTGGCCAATCCAAGCCACAACTTATTGTTGTCAACACCTCCACCCCGAGTATCTATAGCGATTTGGCGTTTGCAAGCGCCTTGCATGACCGGTTCGCTAACGCCCTGGTGTTTATGGTGGGCGCTCACGTTTCGGCTACCGTCAAAGAGTGCTTCGATTACGCAACCGCAAAGAACCTGAATATCGATGGCATCCTCGTTGGTGAATATGACCAAATTGTCTCCGACATCGCTGGCAAGATCGCGCGATCGGAAGATATCCGTTCCACCAGCGGCCTGGCTTACATTGAGCAAACGGGAGACATCGTGCGCAATTCCGCGCCGCCTCCCCTTTCCGACCTCGACGGATGGCCCTGCGTGTCGGAAATTTACCGCGAGTTTTTAACTCTTTCCGACTATTACTATAGCCACTCGAAACACCCGCTGGTGACGATCATTACCGGCCGCGGCTGTCCCTATCGCTGTACATTTTGCCAGCTACCGCAGGTAATGCACGGCCATACCTATCGTTGTCGTTCCGCGGAGGATGTGGCCCGAGAGTTTCGTTTTATCCATTCGTCATTGCCGCAGGTGAAATCGGTGATGATTGAAGACGATACGTTTACCGTCGATAGAACTCGCGTCCAGCAGATCTGCCAACACTTGATCGATGAAAAGCTGACGTCAATTCCCTGGACCTGCAACGCGCGTGCCGACGTTGACATAAACACTTTGAAAATGATGAAGCGCGCTGGCGCTCGCATGATGTGCGTTGGCTTCGAATCCGGCGATCAACAAGTACTCAACCAGATTCGCAAGGGAACTCGACTGGGGAAGATCGAAGCCTTTGTAGCCGACGCACGAACAGCCGGCGTCATGGTCCATGGCTGCTTCATCTTCGGGAACCGCCACGAAACCCGGGAAAGCATGAAGCAGACACTCGATCTCGCCTTGAAACTGCCGGTAGACACCGCCCAATTCTTTCCCCTTATGCTCTCGCCCGGTACAGCAGATTACGAATTTTTCCGCGCCAACGGGATGCTCGCCAGCGAGGATTTTTCGAGATGGAATGATCCAGATGGCAACCATCAGTCGACCGTGAGCCGGCCCGACCTGCCGAGCCAGGTGGTGGAGCGCTTCTGCGATCATGCGCGACGACGCTTCTATTTGCGCCCCTCCTACATTTTGGCGAAGGCAAAACAGTCGCTGACAGATTTCGACGAGTTGCGCAGGAACATCAAAGGAGCAAGGCACCTTGCGAAGCATGTCGTGTGCCGTCCGGGAGCAGGAGTATGAGCGAGACGGCACGACCAAAAGTACCCAGCGATCCAGTCGCAAAAGGCGCATTCAGCCACGCGAAGCCAGAGGTTTCTGTCATTATCGCTTGTCGGAATGAGGCGTCACATATCCGCACATGTCTGAACAGCCTTGTCGACTCGTTCACAGATCAGTTTTGCGAATTCATCATTGCCGACGGAATGAGCACGGACGCTACACGAGACATCATCAAGACTGTTTGCGATAACCAATCGAACGTACTACTGATCGACAACCCCGGTAAATTGCAGGCATATGGCCTGAATGCCGCGCTCCAGAAATGTCGGGGCGATGTCGTGGTTCGCGCGGACGCACACTCGACCTACCCTCCCGGATATGTTCGCAGGTGTGTGGAGTTGCTGGCGACTTCCGGCGCCTCCAACGTAGGCGGTTGCATGTGCCCAAATCCTGCCTCGGGGCGCGCATTCCAACGAGCGGTTGCGATTGCAATGCGACACTGGATTGGAATTGGAAACGCCCGGTTCCATCGCGGACAATATACAGGTCCGGCAGACACCGTATATCTTGGAACGTTTTCTCGGCGCTTGGTTATTGACCTCGGAGGATATGACGTGCATTCTCATCCTGCCGAGGACGCCGACCTTAACTTGCGCCTTCGTAGAGCGGGCCAACAAGTTTTCTTGGACAGCAGCATCTGCGTTTCCTATGTTCCTCGCAACTCCTGGCGTGCTCTGACCCAGCAGTACGCTGGATATGCGCGCGGCCGGGCGTATATGGTCCTTCGGCACAAAGGCGCCCTCGGCTTGCGCCATCTCGCCCCGCTGCTTCTTGTTTTCGCTATTCTCTTCAGCGTGGCCGTCGCGAAGATGTATCCCTTAGCGCTCATTTTGCCATTGGCATATTTCGGAACTCTCTGCACTGCGGCGATCAACATACCGCAATGCAGTGGACTTAGGGTTCGTGCCTGGCTGCCAGTTGTGTTGGCCAGCATGCATCTTACTTGGGGAGCGGCCTTTCTCAGTCGATTGACCACACTGGCGACGGCCCAGGTGCTAGGCGGCCTGAAAGTAGCTTATTTGGGATTACGGCAAGTTAGTTTCGCGACAAGTGACAAGCCGCCGAGCGTGCCCTGATGCTCAAGATGTGGCACGCAAAGTATATGGCGCAGCGATTATTGTCACTGCTGCCTTCGCGTGCCGGCCACTGGTGCAACCATGAGTTGTCAGTTCGATTCGGCAATTTGCGGACTCCGACTTTCAACGCTCTCCATGACGTTCTCGTAATGGTCGATGATCTCGCAACCATTGGCTTCGAAGTCTCTTCTAGTCGCGTAGTGGAACTCGGAACGGGGTGGGACGGTTCTGCGGCGATGTCTTTGCTCGGCCTTGGAGCCGAACGCGTCGATTCCTACGATTTGCACAGGCGCTTGGACGCTGCTCTCGTTGAAAGGGCTTTGACGGCATTGGCAACGGGTAACATACCGAGCCGTCAACGTGGAGAAAAACACAAACTTCAGTTGATCGCCGCCAGTGTCGACCCGTCGAGAATCAACCCCGCACGGTTTCATTACCATGCCCCTGTCGATGCCAGTGAAACCGGTATTTCGGACGGCCAAGTGGACTTGTATTACTCGCTCGCGGTTCTCGAACATGTTCGCAGAAATGCGTTGCATCGTCTATTGTCCGAATCTTTTCGGATTCTAAGACCCGGCGGCGTCTGCTATCACTACATCGAACCCGCCATGCATGCATGGCAGAATAAAGACGATACTCACATCGACTTCCTTGCCTTCGAGGATTTTCACTGGAAACTCCTCTACGAAAATGACATCGCTCACGAGAATCGTCTAAGGGCACCGGAATACATCGCCGTATTGCGTGAGGTGGGATTCGATGTGCTTCAATCCTGGTCTGTCGTTGAACCCCGTGCGCTCTTGGCAATTCCAAACATGAAAATCGCGCGCAGATTTCAGGGCTTTACGAATGAGGAATTAGCGACCACGTATCTGTGGGTTGTGGCGCGTAAACCAGATTAAACTAGCTTTTCGGCGACTAACACCATCCTATCGCTCAGCGCGCAAGGCCGCGTAAATATCCGTCCGGGGATCCGAAACTGCTTCATGCCCCTCAGTGCGTAATAGAAGCTCAGAAGTTTGGAACTGTAGCGTACTTCGCGAACTCGAAATCCGGCGTCTCGCACCATCCGCTCCAGTACTGGCTCGCAGAAGTGGTACAGGTGTATCGGAAATAGCAGACAGTGCCAATAATTTCCCATCGCGTGACGCGTCCAGCTGTCGAATTTTGGTACTCCGACTATGAGCGACCCGCCTGGGCGCAGAAGTTCGTAACACCGTTGGAGCGCGAGAGTAGGCGAGTACAAGTGTTCGAGCACCTGGCTCATGAAGATGCAATCGAACGAATTGGCCGAGAGGTTGGCGTTCTCGAAGGTCGAATGTTGTACGTCCAGACCGCGCTTTTTCGCGTACTCCACGGCACTCTCGTTGAGCTCGAGCCCATGCACGCTCCAACCGTTCTGTCGCGCCCATTCCAGGTCGTCGCCTGTCCCACAACCGATTTCCAGCAAACTCTTCCCCGGGCCCAGATAGGGCAGATAGAACTGGAAAGACTTGCCTACCAGAGACACAAGTACCCGCCAAGCCATGCGTCCCAGCGGCCCGTCTTTCGCGGGATAGCCGCACTTGTAGGCTCGGAATTTTGCTAAGAACCGGCTCTTGCGGCTCACGGCTCTTGGAACGTATGAGTAATACGTCGCGGGATAGTGTTGGCCCAGTTCATCGGGTGCGGGACGCGGCGACGTGATGACGAGCCCGCAGCCACACTGAATCAAGCTGACTTCCGCCATCCCTTCGACGCGATGCCCGCCGAGCACCGCGCCGCAAGCGTCGCATGTTTGGACCACTTCCATGAGAGCGGGAATTATACCGGCCGGGTGGCCCAGGTCCCGTGCTTTTCGAGACCCGGGACTTCACGGAAATACCAATCTTGAGATTCCCAAAATTGAAGAGAGAAGCGGCCCGTAGTTCCCCTAATACGCCAACCACTCAAACCACAATGAGTCGGTATCTTGTTCGACGGCCTCCGACAATTTCTTTCCGTTAGGATCCACCATCGTAATGTTTTGGTTCGCCTCACTTAGATAACCGATGCTTTTACTCGATCCCGACCGATACGCGAACGCATCGTCCATGTAAGCATCGGCATAGTACGGAAGTGGATTTTCGAATGTCCCGTTCACTTCCGTCCGTTCGAAGATCCATTCTGCCGACTTGCCGCTGAATGTGTCGCCGTTCGGCATGGCCAGTGAAGCCGATACGCTCTTGTTGGTACTGAAGTCCGCGATAAAGTAGAACCCGGTAATCACGCCATTCTTAGTCCCGACCTCAGAGTACGCGCTGATAACGTCTCCAGGTTGTATGGGAAAGTTTTTGACGATCATCTCCGGCTCGGGGATAAATTCGATCCAGGCGTCGTACTTTGCCTTGCCGCCGATCCAATCTTGCTCTGTTCCGTCCTGGATTAGATCGTCGCAGTTGCAATTGCCGTCGATTCCCACCCACATCGAGCTGTATCCCGTGAATGACTCCGATTGCGTTCCAATATTCGGAACGATCCACAGGCCGACAACTTCGTCGAACACCGGACTGCCACCCACCAGCGAATAGCCGCTCCAGTTCCCCGACTCGACTTTAGACGTATTCTTTACTGCCGGCGACGCCGCCACTTGCTGATTCGGCCGGTGGAATCTTCCTGGGTTCGGAACGAGTTCAGCCGGAACACGCTCGGTCGCTACGGCTCGTCGCCACATCGCGTAGGCTTTCTTGTCGCTAGAATCTGGACGCCGCGGATAGCCATAAGCCTGAAGATCCTCGGCCGGCGCCGTCATCGGATCAAAGCCGCGAGGCCCGCCCGTATATACCGTAACTCCGCTAATCCCAGGAATATCTTTCGAGATCGCATAGCTTGAATCTTGAGCGCTGGCAGTGCCTAAACAGAACAGCGTGTAGGCTATGGGCAAGATGAACAAGGTTATAGTTTTCACAAGTCTCCTCATTTCTGCAGCATAGTTTTTTCTTTGGCCCCTTTACCTGACGACCGACAATTTCCCTTTTGACCCACAAAAACGGCTGCCATTCTCCCCCTACTCCTTATTCGTGTCAATGTGAAAACGGTTTTCGTTTGGACTACTCCAAAGAACCGTTCCCCTTATACTGGAAGAGAAATTTCTGATCGGGTTTGCCCGCATTTCGGTGCCGACCTGCCTTGAGGACTACATGGCCGCCCTGATGGATGCGATTGACGTCAAACGCAAAACTTTGTTTGAGCTTGAAAATACTCCTTACTATTGCATTGACGCTGAAGTAAACACGCCGACCGCTCGTGGCGGTCAGACCCTGGTGCGCCTGAAGATGCGTAACCTTCTCACCAACGCCGTCTTTGAAAAGACATTTAAAGCCAGCGACAAGTTCAAAGAGCCGGATCTCCAGTTTGTCGACGCTTCCTATCTTTATAGCGACGGCGACGGCTCTCATTTTCTGGACCAGGAAAACTACGAAACTCTCACCCTCAGCGGTGAGATGGTCGGCAGCGCGCTGGACTTTCTGGTCGAAGGCGCGTTGATTCAGTTGCGCAAGTTCAACGGCAATCCCATCGGCTTAGAGCTCCCCATATTCGTCGAACTGAACGTCGCCTCCACCGAGCCCGCGGTGAAAGGCGACTCATCTAGCGGAGCAACCAAGCCCGCCAAGCTGGAAACAGGCCTCGAGATCCGCGTCCCCCTCTTCATCAAGGAAGGAGAAAAGGTAAAAGTATCGACGGAGAACCGCGAGTTCGCGGGGCGGGCCTGAATCGGGACCCCGGCATATCGAATTGATTACTTTGGCGCGGCCATCGATGCAGCCATCAAAAAGACAAATCCGTCAACGCTGTAGCGAACCTTCCCTTCCCCTTCAGAAACCGGATGGACTGTCCCCGCTCGCACCTTCTTGATCGCGGCTGCCAGTTTCGGCAATTGCGACGAATCGCCATTGGGCACGTTGTGAGAGGGCAGAAGCCGTTTAAGTCCAGACGTTAGCGCCGCCATTCGCTCCACCGAATGAACGTAGGCATCGAGATCCGTCTCAGGCCTATACAACCAGATCGGTCCCGCGTAATAACTATCGCCCGTGAATAGCAGTCCATTCTTGCGGTCCAGCAGGCAAATCGCATCCGGAGTATGTCCAGGCGTGGAGATGACCTCAAGCACGCGGCCGCCGAGATCGACCGTGTCGCCATCGTGAATCCAGCGAGTGATGTGAAACGGACGCGTGGCGTACGACTTCGCGTCAAATCCCGCAGGGAGTTGGCCGCAGATCGATCCCGAAACCAACTCGGCCTGCGCATCTACAGTCGATCCTTTCGCATTGCTTCGCGTGAAGTCGGTGTCCATTCCATAAATTTCACTGAATTCCCAATTGTCACCCACATGGTCATTGTGCGTATGCGAGTTCATCACAACAATTGGCAACGAAGTAAGCGACAAAACCACGCGCTTGATGTCGCCAATTCCCAGGCCCGTATCGAACAGCAACGCACGCTTCTCGCCGAGGATCAGAAACGAAATCGCTTCTTCAAATTGATGCGGCTCGTAAATGGCAAACACTCCCGGCGTGATTCGGTAGACCTCGAACCAAGGGTCAGGCGACGACACGCGTTCAAGATGCTTATATTCCGCGCGAGGAATTTGCCGGCACCACTCCGGAGTCGAGGGACGACTCCATACCTGGCCAAACAGAGATGGCGCAGCGATCGTAATCGCGAATAGAGCCACTGCGATGGCGCGCAAATTCTTAGCCCTGCTCATTGACATGAATAGAAGGTTATCACCGCAGGCTGCCGTGGCTTTTGATCTCGTCAACCCAAGCAACACAAGAGAGTGCCCCATCCTTCGCGCACTTTGCGAAGGGTGGGATTCCACGAACGCCGCGGGGGCTGAGGTCTTTTCAGGCTTACAGAGTCCGGCACACCGATATTTTTCATCACATTTTTTTCGTACGATATACTGCGCGAGCATGGCCACAAAACCACACATCGCGGTAATCGGGGCAGGTGCCTTCGGTGGATGGACCGCGCTCTACCTTCTACGCAGCGGAGCGCGCGTTACTCTTCTTGATTCCTGGGGCCCGGGAAATTCGCGAGCCTCATCCGGCGGAGAAACCAGAATCATTCGCGGAGCCTACGGGCCTGAGAAGCACTACACAAAACTCGCGGCACGCGCCCTCGATCTCTGGAAGCTGTACGAGGCTCAGTGGAAGCGAAAGTTCTTTTTCCCTATCGGTGTGCTCTGGATGGCCGAAGGCGATGACAGTTTCGAACAAACTTCGCTTCCCTTTCTAAAAGAAGCCGGAATTCCATTCGAGCAAATCACCGTGAAAGAACTCGAGCATCGCTGGCCTCAAATCAGTTTCGAAAATGTCGAATCAGGCATCTTCGAACCGCAAAGCGGATACCTATTAGCGCGCGCCTCGACGCAAGCCGTAGTCGAACGATTCGAAGCCGAAGGCGGAGAATATCGCCAGGCAACAATCGCCCCGCACGATCTTGAAAATGGCCAATGGGAAGCGCTGACACTATCCGACAGCTCCACCATCGCCGCCGATCAATTTGTCTTTGCTTGCGGTCCGTGGCTGGGAAAATTATTTCCCCGCACCGTCGATCCGCATTTCGTTGCCACCAAACAAGACATTCTGTTTTTCGGCACGCCCGCCGGCGATCCACGATACAACGAGGGCAACATCCCAGTTTGGGGAGATCACAGCGATAGCTTCATGTACGGAATCCCCGGCAATCAGGGACGAGGTTTCAAACTGGCCGATGACACGCGCGGCCCCGATTTCGACCCGACGACAGGCGAGCGCATGATCAGCGCGGAAGGTCTGGCCAAGGCGCGACGATATCTAGCCTATCGTTTTCCCGGAATGAAAGATGCGCCGCTGCTCGAGAGTCGCGTCTGTCAGTACGAAAACACAGCCGACAACAATTTCATCATTGATCGCCATCCCACGAAAGAAAATGTATGGATCGTCGGAGGCGGTTCCGGCCACGGATTCAAGCACGGTCCCGCGCTAGGAGAGATGGTGGCAAGACTGGTGCTGCAAGAAGAAACAGCGGAATCCCAATACCGTCTAGCACGATTTTGAAAGCGGAAAACGCGGCTGTGACCAGCGCATTAAGATTTTCCCTGTGAACCTCTGTGACCTCAGTGGTAGTGATTTTTTCAACCACAGAGACCACAGAGGTACACGGGGGAAACCCCAAAATTCTACTGAATCTGAATCACGCTTCCCACACTAGTAGATTTCAACTCCTCCACTCGCGCCACCACATTGCGCGCAAACGCGAACAGCGACTTCGCGTGGGACGAGCCTTCTCCTTGTAAAACCGCTGGCGCTCCACCATCGCCCGCCTTGCGAATTTCGGGATCAAGCTCGACGTTTCCAAGAAAGGCGATGTCGAATTGCTTTGCAGTTTTTTCCGCGCCGCCGCGCGAGAAAATATCAACCTCATGTTGGCAGTGCGGACAGACGAAGTAACTCATATTTTCGACCATGCCAACAATGTCCACTTTCATCTGGCGAAACATCTCGATCGCCTTGCGGGCATCCTGCAATGAAACGTCGGAAGGAGTGGAAACAATGATCGCGCCCGTCAATGGCACGGTCTGAATCAGAGACAGCGCAACGTCGCCGGTTCCTGGAGGAAGATCGATGACCAGATAATCCAACTGCCCCCACTGCACCGATCCCAGAAACTGCTTGATGATCGAATGCAGCATCGGACCGCGCCAGATGAGCGGCTTATCTCCAGGATTGAGAAAACCAACCGAGATCACCTTCAGCCCTTGCGCGTTAATCGGCGCGATCTGGTTGTCCCCCATCACTTTGGGCTGCTCGTTGGTGCCAAGCATGAGCGGTACGTTGGGACCATAAACATCGGCGTCGAGCAAGCCGACTTTGTATCCCATCTTGCTGAGAGCGATCGCCAGATTAACCGATAAGGTGGTCTTGCCAACTCCGCCCTTGCCAGAACCGACGGCGATGATGGCATTCACGCCAGGCAAAGGTTGAGGAGCAGGTGGTTGCTGACCAGGATGATGGGAATGAGCGCTCATTGGGAGATTATACGGGAGGGGAGCAGTAGCGATAATTGCAGAGGTTTGAGGTCAGATTGCAGAGGTAAACCCGCCGTGGATATTTTTACCCCTGCAATCTGACCTCAGACCTCTGCAATCCCTAGTAGTGTCCTTCTCCCGCCTGCACCTTGCCGCGAAACTTGTGATAGACGAATACAAAATACGCAATGGCCAGCACAGCCGCGAATATCCACCAGACCAATCCGACGTTCAAGCCGTGAACTCCAGCCGCGGTGTTAAAAATCGTGAGGTCATATTGGTGGTCACGCGCAGGCAGCACGACCGGATAAAGCGCAAACGCTGCGCCCACCAGCATGGCGGTGATGTACAAACTCGAGGCAATAAACGCCAATTTTTCTTTACCTGTAGGATTGGCCCAGAGCATGACCGCGAGGCTCGCGACAACTGCGATCGGAATCAGAATTCCAATCTTGTGGTTCGCGTAGTTCACCATGATTTCCGGACGAATAAAGTAGGTCGCAATCAAGGCCGAAAAAGTCAGAAAAAACTGAAGCGGCCAGCAGAGCAAAGCGAAACCGCGAGCGCGTCGCCCAAGATCCTCGTCGGTTTTGAGGGCAACATAGTAAGAGCCGTGCACAGCCAACGTCACCAACGCCACTACTGCGGTAAGTATCGTGTACCAATCGAGAATGCCTGTCTGCGGACTGAGTTTGAAGTTGGTCCACAGCGGCTCAAAAAAATAGCCGGTCGAATCCAGCGGAACTCCTCGCATCACGTTGCCCAACGCTGCTCCGAAGAACACGGCGAGAAGAATGCTCGAGATACTAAAAATTACATCGAAGAAATCCTGCCAGACCCGGTTGTTGATATGAGCGCGAAATTCAATGCCGATGCCGCGCAGAATGAGCAGCCACAGAACCATTGTCAGCGGAAGGTAAAATCCGCTGAAGCTCGATGCGTAGAGCCGAGGAAAGGCGAAGTAGAGCGTGCCGCCGGCAGCGAGCAACCAAACCTCATTGCCATCCCACACTGGGCCGATTGCGCGCAGCACACGACGGCGTTCGTCGTTAGTCTTCGCAACAAGCAGATAAATCGCACCCGCGCCAAGATCGAATCCGTCAAGCACGACATAAGTCGTGATCATGGCCGCGACAATCCAGAACCAGAGACTCGCCATATTTACCTTGATTACCTTGATCCGTTATCTTGTCGCCGTCGCTGGCTTGAGATTGGATCCGGATTCGTTCCCGTCCACAGGACCATGCTCAATCTCCCGCTTGACCAGGAACAAAAACAGAATACCAAGCACTATGTAAAGGCCCATGAATCCTATAAGTGTAAACATTCCGTTGCCCGCAGAAACCGTCTTGGAGTAACCATCTTTAGTACGCATCAACCCATACACCAGCCACGGCTGGCGGCCGAGTTCAGCGGTCATCCATCCCGCAGTGTTCGCGATGTAAGGGAAAGGCGCGGAGAGCATGAGAATCCAGAGCATCCATTTCGAACTAAAGAGTTTGCCGCGCCACAACAAGAACAAAGCGACCACCATGACGGTGACGAAGAACGTCCCGAGGCCAACCATGATGTGATAGCTGTAATAAAGCAACGGGATATTGTCCGGCCAGTCGTTTTTTGGGAAGGAGTCGAGTCCGCGGACGTGAGCGTCCCAGCGCCTGAAAGTCAGCATGCTCAAAGCATTGGGAATTTCAATCGGATTGTCTATCGTGCCCCGCTCCACGTCGGGTTGGCCAACGATGACCAGCGGCGCGCCCGCTTGGCTGTGAAATAGTCCCTCCATCGCCGCCAAAGTTGCAGGTTGCAACTCCGTAACCATTTTGCCTTGACGGTCGCCAGTAGGAAAAATCTGAAGAACGCTGAACAGGCAACCTGCAATCACGCCGGTTTTTACGAAAATGCGCGCATGCGTGGTCCACTTGCCGATAAGCAGGTAGAACGCCCCGACCGACGTCATGATGAACGCGCCTGTAATTGCCGCACCGCCCATGTTGTGCAAGTATTGCCATCCCGCCCATGGATTCAGGACGAAATCCCAGAAGCTTGCCAGCTGCAAACTTCCATCCGCGGCCGTGGCATAGCCAACGGGATGCTGCATAAAGGCATCGGTCGCGATGATGAAATATCCCGACAGCCACGAACCGGCGAAGACGGCAAAGGCTGCCCACCAATGCGCGATCGGACTCAGTCGCTTTTCTCCGTAGAGAAATAATCCAAGGAATGCCGATTCGAGGAAAAAGGCAAACATGCCTTCCATGGCGAGCGTCTGACCGATCACGCCGCCTGCATAACTGGAAAAGTGCGACCAGTTGGTGCCGAACTGGAATTCCATCGGAATTCCAGTCACAACTCCTACGACGAAATTGATGCCAAAAATCCGTGCCCAGAAACGCGCCGCCTCATTGTAGACAGGATCTTTACGCCGCAAAGCAATCGTCTTGAGGACGACGATCAGTAGAGCCAGTCCCATGGTGAGTTGCGGGAAGAGATAGTGAAACGTCGCGGTGAAGGCGAAGTGAAGGCGATGAACGAGAAGGGCGCTGTCCATTCAGTCGGGCCTCTTTAGGTTCCCGTCGCTGCAGTTCTGGCTTCGAGCCAACTAGCTTAGCAGCAATGCTGCGGAAGTTTTCAGTTAGTTCGTCATCAACCGCGTCTAACTTCGGCTTTGTTTTCTACGCGCGGATTCCAACCGACGAATCTCGCGCCGTCGCCCAGCATCTTCATAGCGGCGTTCTTCATCGGCGGTTTCGGGAAGAACGGGCGCGACCGGCAGTCGATTTCCAGCTGTATCTACCGCGACAAAAGTCAGGTAAGCAGAGCTGACGTGGCGGCTCTGCTCGGTGTGATAATTCTCTACCCAAACCTTGACGCCGACCTCCATGGAAGTGTGAAAAACGCGATTGACGGACGAGCGCAGCACCACGATATCTCCGACGCGCACGGGCACGAGAAAATCGAGATGATCTATGGAAGCGGTGACCACATACTGCCGCGAGTGCCGGTGAGCGGCCATAGCGCCGGCCATATCGATCCAGTGCATGAGACGTCCGCCGAGCAGCGCATTCAGCGGATTGGCGTCATTCGGCAAGACGATCTCCGTCATTTCCGATACCGATTCGCGGACCGGGCGCGGGCGGGTTAATTTCTCTTGGTTGTGGTCGTTCATAAAGTGCGGTTCATAGAATGCTGGGTCACCGAAGCTGGATCACCGAATCGCTACGCGGCCACCACGATCTGCCGTGCACGGTATGCGTGGATGTAGCAGTTTGCCAGCGTCAGCACACGCGGATCAGCGTGCGCCTCACGCCAAACCTCGCCTGCCAAATCGAAAATCAATTCTCCATGCTCGATTGGAGCATGAGCCAGTTCACATACAAAGCAGATTGTCACTTGCTCCTGGCTGGCGCGAGCGACCGAAAAGCGGACTGCGTCCCAATCGCGCATTTGGGGAAGATGCGGGCACGCAGTTGCATAGCCGAGGTTGCAGAACTCACGAACATTGGTTTCGGATACCGCAAGCTCTTGCCCCGAGGCACGACAGTTGCCAGTCCATCCCGCTCCCAGAGGCAAGCGAGAGGGATGCGGCCATGAACCGTCGTTCACGATCTCAGTTGGCACAAAATAAGGACAAGCCAAGTTTCATTCCCAAGAGAAAAACAATTGTAACGCGGGGCGTGATATGAATGGGGACTGGCTTTTGGCTGTTAGCTTTTGGCTACTCGCTCTCGCTGAGAGCTGAGAACCGGGAACTGAGAACTTCATTATGGATCGTATTGCCATGTTGACCGAGATTCTTGCGGCGAATCCTGCGGATTCGTTTGCGCGCTATGGACTGGCGCAGGAATATTCGAATGCTGGACAGATCGAGCAGGCGGTTCGGGAATTCACTACGCTGATCTCAAACAATCCGGACTACGTTCCCGCCTACTTCATGGCAGCGCAGGCATTGGCCAAAGCGGATCGCGTCGATGAGGCCAAGCGCATGCTGATGGATGGCATCTCGTCTGCCGTTCGCACCGGTAACACTCATGCGCAGTCGGAGATGACGGCCATGCTGGAAGAACTGAGGTAAGGTCAGAGGTGAGAGGTTAGATTGCAGAAGTAAAACCAAATCCCTAGGGTTTTAACCTTTGCAATCTAACCTCTCACCTCTGACCTGAGTGCTAAACTCTTTTGTTCGCCGGAGGTCGCTTGTGCGTCGTTTTGCTCTGATCGCTTTTCTTCTCCTCTCTCTCTTTACTGCGGCATTCTCCCAATCAAAACGCCCCTTCACTTTCGAAGACATGATGAAGCTGAAGCGTATCGGAGAGCCAGTGCCTTCTCCGGATGGCAAGTGGGTGCTGTTTGCGGCGGTTGATGTCGATCTGGCCGCGAATAAGAAGACCTCGCACATCTGGATCGTGCCGCTCGCCGGAGGACCGGAACGAGTCCTCATCGCCGATCAGGATGGCGACCGTCCGCGCTGGGCCCCGGATGGGAAGCGCTTCGCGTTCATCTCGAATAAAGAAGGGGGATCGCAGGTTTGGATTGCCGATTTCGATGGCAGCGCTGGCTCGGTTAGCGGTTCCCATGAATTGACCTCGATTGCGACGGAGGCAGGAGGCGAACTCTGGTCTCCAGATGGAAAAAATATTCTGTTCACTTCCGATGTGTATCCGGAGTGTCCAGACGAGGCTTGCAATGCCCGGAAGTTGAAAGAGTCGGAGGACTCGAAGGTCAAGGCCATCATCTTCGACCGACTGCTTTATCGTCACTGGAATTCCTACAAGCGTGGCATTCGTTCCCATATTTTTGTTACTCCGGTGAATGGTGGCGCGGCCCGCGATCTTACGCCCGGCGACTACGACTCGCCCGTGTTCTCGCTTGGCGGCCAGGACGACTACGCCTTCTCACCCGACGGGCAGGAGATTTGCTACACGTCGAACCACGACAAGGTGGAAGCCACGTCCACCAATAACGATCTCTGGATCGTCACGGTGAATGGTGGGGTGCGCGGACCTATCCAAGCGAAGAACATCACCGCCGATAATCCCGCCAGCGACTCGAGTCCGCTCTATTCGCCCGATGGCAAGTACATCGCTTATCGCGCGCAGCAGCGTCCGGGATATGAGAGCGACCGGTTTCGGCTGATGCTGTACGAACGGAAAACGGGTCAGAAGAGGGATCTGACGGAGGAAAACGATTTCGATCGCTGGGTTGGATCGTTTGCATGGTCGCTCGACTCCTCACGAATCTTTTTCACTGCGGAGGAAATTGGCGCGCAGTCTATCTATTTGATCGATCTCGTTCCGAAACCAATCCCACTCAGCGACGGAGTTACCGGGTGTGAGTTGTGCGGCCCTGATCTTCACAAACTGCTATTTACGCATGGATATGACGACGACATCGTAGTTTTGAAGGATGGGAATATTCTATTTACCGAGATGACAGCAGCCTCCCCAACCACCATTAAGCACCTGGGCCCTGGGCTAGCCTGCCGAGCTGACGATCAGACAAAATGCTGGGATATACAATTCGCATTCAAACCGCCAGTCGAGTCCCTCAACAGCGGTATCCTCTCCCAGGTCGCCTTGTCCCCCATCGAGTCCTTCTGGTTCCCCGGCGCGTTCGGCGACAAAGTTCAAGGCTTCCTCGTCAAGCCGCCGAACTTTGACGCCAGCAAGAAATATCCGCTGAAGTTCATCGTTCATGGCGGACCCGAAGTCCCGATGGGCGATCTTTGGAGCTATCGCTGGAATGCCGAGCTTTTTGCTTCCAGCGGATACGTCGCCATCATGATCAACTTCCATGGCTCGCCGGGATATGGGCAGAAGTTTATTGACGAGATCAATGGCGATTGGGGTGGCGCTCCATTTGAAGATTTGATGAAGGGACTGGACTACGCGGAGAAAACCTTCCCTTATATCGATAAGGACCGCGAATGCGCGCTGGGCGCGAGCTACGGCGGATACATGGCGAACTGGGTGCTTGGCCATACCAATCGTTTCAAGTGCATTGTGTCGCACGATGGCATGTTCAATACCTACTCGGCCTGGGGCACAACCGAAGAACTCTGGTTCAATAACTGGGAGTTCAAGGGGACGCCTTACACGAATCCGGAGATGTACGAGAAGTGGAATCCGCGAAATTCGGCTAAGAATTTCAAGACGCCTACACTGGTGATCCATTCACAACTCGACTACCGCCTCGATGTCAGCGAAGGACTCCAGCTATTTACCACGCTGCAGACGATGGGCGTGCCGTCGAAGATGCTGTACTTCCCGGACGAAGGACACTGGATTCTGAAGCCGCAGAATTCACAGCTTTGGTATAAGACCGTCAACGACTGGGTGGATCGTTGGACTGGGACCGGAACTGGGAAATAGTTCGCTTGACAGTTTCGTGGTGGACGGGCGGTGACGCCCGTCGCTCCACTGGCTGCGTTCGACTCGATGGCGTGGATATTTGCAATTCCGAACTTGGCATCCGGTACGGATTGCGCCGGACTATGGGGGCCTTGACGGGATTATTTCTTGGTTCACTCGGAACGATCGCTCCGACACTCTCTAATTGAAACTGCGCGATCAATTGAGCCGCGCTTGCCGTGATGAACACGTCGCACGGACCCACATTTCCTACGGAAGGCATCATCGGCGCGAGGCCATTCTGGTCGGTCATGACCTCGGCCTGCGATGAACCTAGAAGAACGGGTAGCCCACCTCCGGAATCACGAGTCAGCGTCGTCTCAAAGGTGAGGATCACTCCCATCACGGGATTGGCGGCCGTCGAGCCGTCCGTGATACGCATCGTCAGGGGTTGAAACACTTGTCCAATTGGCACAATCTGCCTCGAACCACCCACGGTCTCCAATTTCCAGAATGAAGCGGGCGTGGAGAACATCGTAAAGATCTGGCACGGCGCATTGACGGGAGCGACACACGCGCTCACCTGCACGTCGGCATTTTGATTGGTCAGCTGCGCGGTGATAGAGGCGAGTCCCAAGGCATTGGTGGTTGCGCTGCCAGCCGAGAGCGTAGCTGTGCCTTTCGTGACCGTGAAATTTACGTTTACGTTTGTGTCGGGCACACCGAGGTCGAGCGCCTCGACCGTCAGTGGAACAGCGATGGTCGCCGCTTGCGCCACCCACCGCGTCGGCGTCAACGCAACCAGGTCTAGAGCGGACGCGGTTCCAAGCAATGTCGTCTGCTGCGATTGCGGCGGCGAGTAGGAGGCCGGCGCCAGAGCGACGGTGATCGTGCTCGCTCCCGTCACGGTTGGAGTTACCAAGCTTGACGACTCCCCCGCTTCGTCGCTGAGCACGGAGCAGAACGACGCTCCGTTGCACGCAGAAAATTGCACGGCGTTCGCGGGAGTCGAACTCCATGCAATGGTCGCGCCGTTGACCGGAGTAATTCCATCCGCCGCAACCGCGCGCACGCGAATGGAGTTGGCCGCGGGCGATCCAATGGGAGTTGCCGTCTCCGCGCCTTGCAGCAGCAGCAAGAGGTCGTTGGGCATCGCGCCGTAGTTCAGCGCTCCAATCATTTGAGAGAAAGCGCCGGTTATGGGATCAGTGACCTGGATGGTGGCCGTTCCATCCTGCTGCGCAGGAGGAATTGCCGCCTCAATCTGGCTGGCCGAAGCGGAGAGGGTGACACCGTTGCTGCTTGCACCATGGGCACTCGCAATAACACTGACTTGCAGTTGCGGATTAAACCCGGTGCCATTGAAAGTAGTGACGCCGCCGGAAAGACTGACGCGTGACGGCGTGACCGTGTCCGAATAAAGCAAGCTGGCCTGATAGAAATAATCGGGACGACCATCGCCGCGGAAGTCGGCCACTCCCAAACGGTAGGTGTTGGTGGCGGAGAACTGCGCGTCGAGGCGGGTCATTCCGAAAGTCGTCGTGTTAAACGCCGATGGAGTTGCTGCGGGTGCGGGATTGCCGGTCTCGTCGGCTAACTGCCAGATCCCAATCACGGGTAATAGTTTCGTTTCGGTCGGCTGGCCGGTTTCATCGAATGCCTCGACTGTGACCGATGCCGTCCTATTTGCCTGCGCAGTGAACTCGAACCAATCGGCGCTGCCGTAGCCGGAAGTCCATGATCCCCAGGCGCCACCCTGCGGAAGTGGACTTGGGGTCGTGTAAGAGGACCCGGTGCCGGGATGAGGCTGCGCAATTTCAGTCTGCAACATGAGGATGTCACGCTCCGCGTTCGATCCGCCCGTTACCGTGACCACAACCGGCCCGAAGACACCCGATGGTGTCACCTGTGTGGGAGCATACGGTTCGACGCCCAGCGACCATTTCGAGTCGAGCGCTTCGACGGTCAGTTGATACTCAGCGATAGTCTGTCCGGTTGGAATGAGGAGTTGGCCGAGATCGAAAAATCCTTCGAGCGATGGATCGTCCGATCCCCATCGGTCATAGCGAAGCCCGTTCGCGTCGGTGTATCCATTGATGATATTGCCGGCGTTGCCGGTAAATGCGAATCCGGAAACGGACGTGGCGACATACTGACGCGAGGGCACGCCCGAAACCATCAGCCGGGCCACTACGTTGACCCCCTGCATCGGCTGCAGGGCCTTCCCGGACGTGTCGGTGAAATAGACGCTGCCATAAATTCTGCCGGTCGTTTGCGGGCTTGCATTTGCGGGGTAAAGCCGGGTGAGCGCGGTGATGTCATCCATCGCTGGTGTGGCGGCGTCGGGGTAGCACGCACTGATGGGCACGCAGGAAATAGGATCGGCGAAATGCATTACCGGGAAGCCAGCGAAATCAGCCTCGGTCGGCAGCGGATTGCGCGTCAGCACGTTCAGGTTAGCCTGCGACCATCCCAAGCCAAGAATTCTTCCGAGAACGCGCACCAAGCGATATTGCACATCGGGCAACTGCGCGCTGGCAGCGGCGCAGACGCCATTGATCACAATGAGTGCGTGCACGATGTTGCCGGCAGGTGAGAAATTGTCCGGAGCGCCGTAGACGGCGTTGGTGAAGCAATCCGCCAGGTCTCCAGCGCCTTGCCCTAACAGTGCGTTGGTCACCGAGCCGTCGTAGTCATAGACAATTCCGATTGGAGTGGTCGTGGCTGTAGATGTGGTGTCGGCAGGAGCAGTGATGGTTCCGTTGGCGTCGGCTTTGATGTTGCTGCCGTTTACGTCTTCGGCGAGGTGCCCTGCCTGCGATGCGGTGAGGGCAACAGTTGAAATGCCGGTCCATACGCTGAAAGCGCTGGCGACAAACGCATCGGCCTGCACGCTGGGCAGAATCGGACTGAGGTCTCCCTGGTCGGTGTAGTACAGCACCGAAGCGTTCGCCCAGACCAGAGGCTGACCCTCGACTCCAGGATTGTAGCCGGACCCTGCGATGAACGCTGGGCCGCCTGCGCGGATGGCGACGGCGTTGCAAAATAGAAATACGGTGAGGGTAAGAATTCGTGTTCTCGACACACGCATAGCGAGCTTCTTTCTGGAGGGACTGGACCGAGAAGATCCTGGGAGTGGGATTAGATTAGCGTGTTATGGATAGGGTGGATGTGCGGCCGGTCACTGTGCATTTGTGATGAATTCGAATGGCAGGTGCAATGCCGACGGATTGATACGGTGCCCAACGTGTAACGCACTCACGGACGAGCAGGGGTTCGATGGGCTACGCCTTGTGGTGACGGTTCGCCTTTTTCATGGCCTTTCGCTGCGCCTTCGCGTATTTCTTCATGTTTTTCTTTTGTTTCTTGTTTGCCTTCTTCAGATATTTTTCCTGCTGCTTGGCGTCTCTCTGGGACCGGCGCTCATTTTCTTTCGGGCTGATGCGCTGAGCGTGCGCCGGCATCGATCCGGCAACACTCAAGCTGACTAGCAGGATGAAAACGGCAAGTCGTTTCATAACGTCTCCCAGGAAAATCCTATAGCGATCTTACACCGAACCCACGCCCTGGCTGAACTGGAAGGGTTACTTTTGTCATCTGCTTTGGCGAACTCTTACGATCGTTGGAGACGCCTATTTGTAGTTCCGATCGATCCATTCCGGATAGCGATACTTCAGCATGTAAGCAATCCACATTCCTTGCGCGGTCGGGTGAGCCGAGCTTGACTCATTGCTGAACGAGAAACGGTAGGGGGTGCGGTCCCAACCATGCCAGCTTTTGCGCCAGCCTCCATCGATCTGTTGGGCCGCCAAGGCCCTTTCGACCCACCGAGGCCGGATCAGATCGGACCTGCCGACAGCCAAAAGAAACGCCAGCCGCTGGAGGTAAAGGTCCGTCACTCGGAAATCGATAGCAGATTCCCATGCGATCCGCTCTTCGATTTTTCCCATCAGACGCTCCAACTCGGGTGTCGAGCCTTGAGATCTTCTATAGAAATACAAAGCGAATAGTTGGTGCGTTGCCTTTCCGGATCGATGTTTATCCGGAGAGAACATGTCCGCCATCTCCGAAGGGGGCAGGGAAAAATCATTTGGAGCGACTCCATGCAGAATCCAGCGCTGGTACTCCTCGAGATTCTGTAGTTCCCGTTCCATTGGGGCATTCGTCGGCATGGCAGGATCGACGATCTTCCCCAAAACATTCTTTCTGGCCTTCCATGCTTCAAGAAAACTGGCCGCAAGCGCCTTCATCTGGGAGTCGCTCGAAAGTGAAGCGCAGTCTACGACCATATAAGCCGTCGGCGAGTTCGATAGAAGTGCATAACCTTCGGGCGTTGGCACACCTCCCGCCGCGGTTTGCCGATACTGTGCGAATGTCCAGCCGGTGCTATGGGCGATTGTCCGATCGAGATTTTCCACGAATTCCTCTCGGGAAGTCTGCCCAATCGAGACATTGTTATTCAGTAGCGCAGCGCAGAGCGCCAGGAGCAACAGGATTAAAGTGGACGCAGCGATTCCCGCGAACAACCTCGGCAGGACATGTAGAGCGTTTCTGGCTGCTGGAATTGCGATCTTAGCCCCCAATCCTTAGTCAACCTGACGCGGCTTTGTCTTCGTAGTGGCTTCAGTATTCCCCCAGCGGATCAATCCGTTCCGATTATTTGACAGTTACGGCACGACTGAAGGCGTGCCCTTCCCGTTCTTGCTCGACCTTGTTTGGCGGGTGATGCGAGACGGGGCAAGCCCCGTCTCCACGGGACATTTTACGAAATCTAAAACGTGTCCGGGAGTTTATAAACCGCGAAAGGCGAAGCAGCCGTGTTGTAGCGGGCGCAGAAGGGGCGGTCCCCTATTTCTCTGGAGTTACTTCTTAGAGATTCTTAGATAATATTCAGTAAATATCTGCCGTGCGTCATCCAAAGCGACCATAGACTGGCTCTGACTCGCAGCGTCGCCGAGTTCTCCGCAGCCGCGAATTACTGTCGGATCGAAGAATAGCTTCCATGGAATGTAATGCGCTTGCCAGTCACCTGCGGAAAAGGAAAATATCTGCCACGTCGCAGCAATCGAACAAACTTTGTTCCGCAGCCTGTGCATTCCAGGTTTCAGCAAATCGGTAATCGTGAGCCTGACACCCCAGTCGTCGTGGCAAATATCTGTAACGCGGACGTGAGCGACAAGAGGCCGCTCCACGAAAATCGCTTCTGCCCCTTCGAGGGATGAAGAGAGGGCCGAGAAACGCACCTTCGTCCGGTCATCCACTGAATTCAGTTGAAAGTTCACTGGTTCCTTGGCCCCACAGTGTACTTTGGCTGTCAATCTGGCTGTCAATCTGTTAGTGAATCGTCTTGGTCTTTCGCGACATGTAATCCATCAGCAGATACTGACCTAGCGTGTAGGGCGTCGTGAAGTAAGCCTTACCGCGGCACATTTGGGTTACTTTCTGGACGAATTGCACCAGTCCATAGTCCGACGCCAGCATGAAAGTATTGATCAGCACGCCTGCCCGTTTGCATTTCGAAACTTCCTCAAGCGTCTCGCTGACTACCAGCGGGTCGAGGCCGAATGCGTTTTTGTAAATGCGTCCGTCGTCGAGTGTGAGGGCCGAGGGCTTGCCGTCGGTGATCATGACGATCTGCTTCATATCTTTTCGCTGGCGTTGCAGGATGCGCTGCGCCATGCGCAGTCCCTCACGTGTGTTCGTGTAGTAAGGCCCGACCTTTACCCTTGCCAGCTGGGATAACGGAACCTCTTCCGCCGAATCGTGGAAAAGCACCAGCGACAGCGAGTCTCCGGGATATTGGGTGCGAATCAACTGCGACAGCGCCATCGCAACTTTCTTGGCAGGAGTGAAGCGGTCTTCGCCGTAGAGGATCATCGAATGCGAGCAGTCGAGCATCAGTACAGTCGCGCATGACGATTGGTATTCGCACTGATGCACTTGCAGGTCGCGGTATTCAAGGTTCAAGGGAAGGCCGAGTCCCTCACGCTGAATCGCGGACGAAAGGGTCGCGGTGATATCGAGATTCAGCGTATCGCCAAACTCGTACGGTTTTGAAGCGCCGCTCGCTTCAATTCCGGTCGCCATGTCGCGGGTGTCGTGGCGCCCGAAACTGGACTTGCCTAGCGAGCCCAGTAAATCACGCAATGCTTTGAATCCCAAAAAGTCGAGGCTCTTGTCGGTGATTTCGAACTTTGCCTGCTGCGCGTCGCCGACTTGTCCACCGACGCTCGGATTTTTCGAGGGATCGTGAGGCTGGGCTTCGAATGGACGATCGATCGAAATATAACTTTCTTGCTGCATGCGTTCGATCAGTTTCTCGATCAACTCTTCGAGTTCGCCTTCCATCTGCATTTGCTGGAGACGGTCGCGCATCTCTTCATCGAACATGTCGCTGTCGAGCAATGCCTGTTCGAGGGCGCGTTTCAATTCATCCAGTGTCTGTTCGCCTTCCGGCAGTTCGTACCAGAAATTGTCGTTGAACCCGCTTTGCAGGAAATAGTCCGACAGCGCGCTGAGCAGTTCCTCCATGCTCATATCGCCAGCGAGGTCGGGGACGTATTTGGAATAGCGGATGCGTTTCATGAAACCGTCGTCGGTCGCTCGTCGGTCGCCGTTCGCTCTTCGTCGCTAGCTTTCAAGTCGAGACCGATATCAAGATCGGATTCCCGAACGACTAACGACCAGCGACCAACGACCGACTAGTTAAACCCCCTCTTCCTTCCAAAGCCTGGCTCTTCCGGCTCATACACCCGTTCCTGTTTCTTCGGGGGCTTCTCGCCGGCGGAGAATACGCGCTCTTCATTGCGTCCGATTTTCTTGTGGGCGTGCAGGCCTTCCAGAACGAACTCGGCTGCCGATACTTGCATCTCAGCGCTGTCTTTCGCGTTCACATTTAGTTTGCCTAATTTTTCCATCAGTCCTTGAATCTGGCCAAGGCCTTCGAGCACTTCGACGGCTGCGGCATTATCACTCAGCTGAATTTCTCCACCTAAATCGAACCACTGCACTACCTGGTTCATGTTCACGCCGTGAAGATAAGTATCGAACGTCTTCGCGACAGCTGTGCGGATCAACTCACGGCTCACGAAATCGGCGCCTTTCATTTCGCCTTCGTATTCCAGTTCCAGTTTGCCCGTAATCGCTGGGAGGGCCGCGTAGATGTCGCTGATCCGCGGGACGACGAATTTCTCTTGATGAGTCAGGGCACGGCGCTCGGCGTTTGAAACCACATTCTCGATCGCAGAGATCGGCAGGCGCTGGCTCACTCCCGAACGCTTGTCGATTTTCTTGTCGTCGCGCGCTGCGAAAGCGATTCGCTCTACGACTTCGTTTACGTACTTCGGAACATGCAACCGCGAGCCGTCTCGATCGATCCATGCTTCCTGCGCGGTGATCGCGATGCCTTCTTCCACTGTTGCTGGATAGTGAGTGCGGATTTCCGATCCAATGCGATCTTTGAGTGGCGTGATGATTTTTCCACGAGCAGTGTAGTCTTCCGGGTTTGCGCTGAACACAATCGCTACATCTAGAGGAAAGCGGATGGGGTATCCCTTAATTTGCACGTCGCCTTCCTGCATGATGTTGAAGAGTCCTACCTGAATCTTTCCTGCTAGATCGGGCAATTCGTTGATCGCGAAGATTCCGCGATTGGCACGAGGCAGCAATCCGTAGTGCACAGTGAATTCGCTGGAGAGCTCGTGTCCGCCACGCGCCGCCTTGATGGGATCGATATCGCCGATCAGGTCCGCGATCGTGACATCGGGCGTGGCTAGTTTCTCGACGTAGCGGTGTTCGGGAGTGAGCCAGGCGATCGGAGTTGCGTCTCCTTCTTTTACAACGAGGTCGCGGCAGCGGCGGCAGATTGGAGCATACGGATTGTCGTGAATCTCGCAACCGGCGATGTACGGCATTTGTGGATCGAGCAGCGTTGTGAGGGCGCGCAGAATGCGGCTTTTCGCTTGTCCGCGCAAGCCGAGAAGAATGAAATTATGGCGCGAGAGGATCGCGTTCACAATCTGAGGGACTACCGTGTCATCGTAGCCAACGATACCCGGAAATATCTGGCTGCCTTCGCGCAGCCGAAACATCAGGTTCTCGCGCAGCTCATCTTTTACCCGTCGCGATCCGAGATGCTGGGCGGTGAAAGGACTCTGACGTAGTTCGCCGAGAGTCCGGGCGGAACTCATGGTGGGAAACCTCCGAAGGAAACGGCCTTAAGCGGATTATACCGCCGAGGAACAACCATCAGCTTTCAGCCATCAGCTATCGGGCAAAACTGGTTCAACTGAACGCTGATGGCTGACAGCTGACGGCCGCATTTTAGTTCCACCGCGCCTTTGACGCGCGCCTCAGGCCCGGAAGAATCGCCTGGAGATAGCCCACCACCGCGTCGAGACGTTTTGCTTCGGAGAGGGTTGAGAGCAGGTTCTGCTTAAAGTCGAGATCGAGTGGGAGCGACCCGGCGAGTAAGAACGAAAGATTGGCGGCAAACTCGTCGGGGCCGGATGGATCCGTCCCAGCTAATTTGGCGATCTCCGCATGCAAACGCACCGCCTGCGTGACCGTTGCGGCTGCCGGCTTCCCCGGTTCATCTTCTAACAGCGTAATCTCGGCCTGCAAAAATGTTCGATCGTCATTGACTTGGATAACTTCAAAGCGCTCGACGCCTCGCGTGAGAATGTCCATCCGCCCATCGTCATACTTTTTCGTGACGGACATGATCTCGGCCGTGCAGCCGATCTCCGCCACTCCCTCGGAAGATGCTCGCACCACTCCGAATGGTTTCTTTTGCTCCAGGCATTCCGCGATCATCTCCTTGTAGCGCGGTTCGAAGATGTGCAGCGGCAGCGGAACACCCGGCAGCAGCACGAGTTCAAGCGGAAAGATGGGCAACAACGAACTCACGGGGTCTCCAGTTCTGACGATTTTACGCTAGCAGAAGTTCTCAGTTCTCGGTTCCCAGCTCTCAGTAGAAGCGGGAAAGGTATTGTCTCTGAGAACTGGGAACCGGCCTCGCCACCATTGACTTGCTACATCCTGCGCGATACAAGAGTCGGCATGGAGATGGACGGAAAAGTCGTAGTTGTGACAGGAGCTTCCATGGGGATCGGGGAAGCAATTGCCAAAGTCTTTGCCGACCAAGGAGCCCGTGTGGTGCTGCTGTCGCGCGATGCCAGTCGCGCGGAGGCAGCGCGTCAGCGAATCGGACACGCGGAGCGAACGTTGGCGATGGCGTGCGATGTTCGCAATCGCGAAGAGATCGACCGGGCACTGGCTCTTACGCTCCATAACTTTAAGCGCGTTGATGTATGGATCAACAATGCAGGTGTAGGCATCCGCGACACGGTTTCCGATATGCAAACAGCGGCCTTACGTGAATTATTCGAAACCAACTTCTTCGGGACCATTGCCTGCATGCAGGCAGTACTCCCGGCTATGCGCACGGGTGGCGGGAGCATCATCAACGTGTCAAGCGTTGCCGGACACATTCCGGTCCCATTCATGGCTATCTACTGCGCCAGCAAGTTCGCCATGAACGCTCTCGGAAAAGGAGCCCGGCTGGAGTTGAAGCGGGATAACATCAACGTGCTTACCGTGTGTCCGGGCTATATCAACACCGAGTTTGGGGCCCACATGGTTGCCAACCGTCAGGGTAATGTACGTCCGCAATCGGTTCGCGGCATCACGGCAGAACGGGTAGCCCAGGCAACCTATCGCGGATATTGCAAGAATAAGCGGGAGGTGATCGTGCCCTGGACCATGATTCCCGTGATAAAGCTCTATCAGTTATTTCCCGGATTCGTCGAGTGGGGAATGACGAAAGCGATACGAAGTTCAAAGTAAAGAAAAGTAAATCCTGCAAACATTCCACCGCGAACCGCATCGAAGTAGATAGGCAGAACTGCAGTCTCCCACCCCCTGCGACGGGCCGTTTGCACGGCGGCTCTGGGGGTGGAGGCTGCTGTTAACTTTTCATCCTCCCTTTTCGCTAGAATAGGCTCTATGAGACTGTGGACTCGTCCCGCGCGGTTAGCCTTCCTGTCGCTTTTTTCTGTCGCTGCACTGTTTGGCGTCCTATTGCCCAATATCGCGCGCGCGCAGGAGGGTCCTCTCGACAAGAGCGAACCCAAGGGAATCACGGTCGACGAAATCATCAAGCGCTTCTCCGTCAAGGAAAAAGAATTCAAGGAAGCACGCGACCAGTACACCTTCCGGCAGGACGTCAAGGTCATGACGCTGGACGGAGATACTCCGGATGGCAACTACCAGCAGGTGTTCGACGTATCGTTCGACGACAAGGGGCATAAGGTCAAGAACGTAGTTTTTGCGCCACAGCCCACGCTACAGCGCATTCAGATGACCGAGGAAGATCTTGACGACATCGAGAACCGCCTTCCGTTTGTGCTGACAGCGGATGAAATCGGCGAGTACGACATTCTGTACGTTGGCCAGCAAAAGCAGGACGAACTGAACACTTATGTTTTCGACGTCGCCCCGAAACAGATCGAGGGCAAGAAGCGTTACTTTCAGGGACGGATCTGGGTGGACAACCACGATTTTCAGATCGTGGAGACCTATGGCAAAACCGTACCCGACATCCGGAAGAAAAAGGGCCAGGAGAACTTGTTCCCCAAGTTCACCACCTGGCGGGAGCAAGTCGACGGCCAGTATTGGTTCCCCACCTACACGCGCGCCGAGGACACGCTCAAGTTCTCCACGGGCGACATAAAGATCCGCGAGATCATCAAGTACACGAACTACAAGCGCTTCGGATCAAAGTCACGGATTACCTACGACGGGCAGGAAGTGCAGAAGGCTGATCCGAATTCGAAGCCGGAAGACCAGAAGCCGGCGGAGCCGCCAAAGCCGCAGTAGGGCCGCAGTAGGGCCAGGTTTCAAGGTTTCAAGTGGGGCCAGGTTTCAGAGTTTCAAGGTTTCAAGTAGTGCCAGGTTTCAAGGTTTCAGAGTTTCAAGGTTTCAAAGACCACCCCTGCCTTTGCGTCAAGCGGTCTTCTTGATTAGAGCGTTCAGTAGTCGATCGAGTAGACCGAGGACCTGGTACGACTCCCGCTCTAAGGCCTGGTACATTTCTTGTCCCACAAAGCCGAGGTCCAGAGCAATGGCCAGTTGCGTTTCAGCCTCCAGCAAAGAGCCGCGGGCATGGCCCAGGAAGTGCCGGAACTCGCCCGTTGTCAACCTGCCTTGTCCCTCCGCGATGTTCGAAGGGACTGAGACCGCAGCCCGTCTGATCTGAGAAGTTAGGCCGTAGGTTTCCGCTTTAGGGAAGTTCGCGGTTGCGGTATAGGTATGAACGGCTAGCGTTTTCGCCTTCTGCCAAACAAGCAACTCTCGATAAGAACGGGCCATATTTGCTTTCTACCTCACATGAGTGCCGTGCCCGTGATCTTTGAACCCATGAAACTTTGAAACCTCAGTAAAAGAGGTATTTCCTCCACTTATCATCCGAGTGCCCCATCAAACGCATGATGTGCCGACTGGTGTGCAGATTGAAGGAGCGGGGCTCCCGGGAGGGCTTCATATTGGCTTCATGCGGAAGCTGGTTGCCTTTGCGGCGATTGCAGGAATGGCAGCAGGCGACCAGGTTCTCCCATGTGGAGAGGCCGCCTCGCGAGCGGGGGATCACATGGTCCAGCGTGAGTTCGCCGGATGGAAGCGCTTCGCTGCAATATTGGCAGGTGTTGCGGTCGCGTAGGAGAATATTTTTGCGCGAAAGAGCGCGGGACTGGTGTGGAATCCGTCGATACTCCAGCAGACGGATTACCGACGGCACCCGCATAGCGACTCTGGCGGCATGCAGGAAGTGTCCGTTTTCTTCTTCGGTCATCGCGACGCCCTTCAATACCAGCACGATTGCACGGCGCGCGGCGCAAACATTGATCGGCTCGTAAGAGGCGTTCAGCACCAGCACAGGTTGATGCAGCGCATGGCCGTCACCATCGGAGTGCATTCCCGAGGCCAGCATCGCCGCCGGAAGATGCGAGCGCATGCTGCCACCGAAATTGTGTAATCGCAAAGACATAAAGTCAGTTCCCAGTTCTCAGTTCTAGGTTCTCAGGACAGCTGGACGGGTTCGTCGAGAACTGCGAACTGGGAACTGAGAACATTCCCGCTGACGCGCTGACATCAATAATCTTCAAAGTGCGGGCTACTGTCGCCACCCAAACTCTCGCCGCTCCGGCGCGGCGAAGAACGCGAGCGCACTCGGCAGCGGTCGTCCCGGTGGTAAAAACATCGTCCACCAATAAGATGTCGCGGTTCAGTATTCGCGTTGGATCGCCCACGGCGAACGCACCCCGCAGGTTCTCGCGTCGCTGATGACGAGTGAGGCCGATCTGGCTTCCGGTTTCGCGGCGGCGCGAGAGAACTCCGGTGCAAAGTTCAAATCTCTTTTTTTGTATGGCGGGACGAGCCAGATGCTTCAGCGCGCTTCGTGCGATTGTTTCAGCCTGGTTGAATCCGCGCTGGGCTTGTTTGCTCTTGTGGAGCGGTACGGGGATCACTGCGATCGTGCTGGAGAAAATTGTGCCGAGTGGTATCGTCTGCTCCAGGTTAGCAATCGTCTCCGCCAGCATGCTCCCTAGAACGGATGCCGCGGGACGCACCTGCTGGAACTTCAGCAAATGGATCAGGTCGCGTAATTCGCCCTCATAGCTGCCATACGCGACGGCCCGTTCGTACGGAGGATTCGCGCGCCGGCAAAGCAGGCACCGGGTTTCAGCGCCATTGATCGTTGAGGCGTCGATATATCCAGGAAAATGCAGTGCTTCTCCGCAGACCGTACAATAGGAACCCTTAAGGGGACGAAGCGCACTCAGGCAGTTTTCACAAACGGGGAGCCGGGAAACATTGAGTAGAGGGGAATCACAGAAACGACAATCGGCGGGGAAAAAAGTGAAGAATAAGGTCGCGGCAACGCGCTCGGCAAAGCCGGTTACCCCACGGTCCAACGCTGGGCCCTGGGAATTCCGTATTCGAAACCCAGTACTGCTGAAGACGGCCTCCCGCACCCGCCAACCCGACACGGCTCAGACGGGCCACACTTCGTCAGTATAGCCGCGGCGAAGAGCCTATGCAACGCGGGTACCTGGCTTGGAACCACCTGACGATTGGCCATCTTTTTGATCGCCGTTGAGCTGGCCGCGCTCGGGGATTGGAATCGTGCGGAAAACGTACTTACGTTCCATGCAGCGCTCGCAACGAACAGTTTGCAGCAGGAGAAGTGGAATCAGGTATTTTTCGAAAAGATTCCGGGCGCTGGAACGGTAGGCCTGATAGCCGCGGCAATCCCGGCAATGGAATTGTACGAAAGCCCTGGTCCAAGTTGAACGCGCCGCGCGAGACAAATTCTTACCTCCGGACAGGGATGTTCCAGCCCCTGGCTGAATGCAAAATCTTGCAATAAAGTGATGAAGGAATTTATACCACGAGGAGGAGGTGCCAAGTCAATCTAACCCGCTACCGAAGACCTGGCAAGCCTAATCTTCCATGAGAAGCCTGTGATTTATTGAGGAAGAATCCCGCCCTCGGTTTCTCCGCCAATCCCGTAGAATAAGCAGCTTACACTTGTAAACCAGCCTTTCGGCATGATAAGGTGCGCCGTCGCCGCAAGTATGAACAGGCAATGAAATTCCAACCGATCACGAGGATCCAATGAGCTCTCCTACCGGGGATGTCCCCGGAACTCTCCGCAAGCATCGCCCTTACGTCCCGGAAAGCATGCAAATGAAGGAGTTCACCTTCCGGGCAATGTTTTTGGGATTGATTCTGACGGTGGTTCTGGGCGCGGCGAACGCATACCTTGGTTTGCGTGCTGGCATCACGATCGCGGCGACATATCCGGCAGCAGTAATTGCCATGGCAGTGTTGCGGGCGTGGAAAGGGTCGCTGCTCGAAGAAAATATAGCGCGAACCGCCGGCTCCATCGGAGAAGGAATCGCGGCAGGTGCCATCTTTACCCTGCCGGCTTTCGTGCTCGCCGGAGCATGGCCTAATTTCTGGTCGTTCGATTCCTATTGGAAATCGACCGCCTTGATCATGGTGGGAAGCATTCTGGGCGTACTTTTTATCTCCCTGGTGCGACGAGTGATGGTGGAAGACCCTGAACTTCCCTTTCCTGAGTCGGTAGCGGCATCGGAGATTCACAAGGCTGGGCAACGCGGAGCGCAAGCTGCGAAATATCTCTTCTGGAACATTGGCGTTGGCGGGATTGTCTATATCTTGGGGAGCTTCGGGCTTTTCGCTCCTGGCAAAGATTTCTACTTTGCAGTAGGAACTCTGGGACGCAGCCAGGTCCGCCTTGGTCTGGCGGGAAGCAAAGATATTGTTGCCACCGGCGGCATGAGCACTTTCGCCGCGCCTAGCGTGAGCCCTGCTTATCTCGGAGTCGGATACATCATCGGATTGCGGCTGGCGTCGATTCAGTTTGCTGGCGGCGTACTTGCCTGGGGATTGATGGTCCCGATGCTGATTTATTTCCTCGGTCCGCAGATCAAGCATTACCTTCCCGCGGATACACCCGGCGACTGGACGACCATGGCGATCTCGGTGTGGAAATTCATCGTGCGTCCGATCGCTGTCGGAGGAATGCTTGTAGGTGCGGCTTACACACTATTCAAGATGGGCAAGAGCCTGACTGCTGGGTTTGGCAAAGCAATCAGCGATTTGCGCCAGACGGCGGACCAGCGCGCTCAACTCTCACGCACCGAGCAATATATGAGTTCGAAGGCGGTCTTTGGCTTGATCGCAATCACGTTCGGGTTCATGTGCATACTTTACGTGCGCCTGACTGGACTGTTCTGGCCGGCCATCATCGCGGCGGCCGTCCTGCTGGTAGTTGGATTTTTCTTCGCCACAATTTCCGGAAGCCTCGTCGGAATGATTGGATCTTCTAATAATCCAATTTCAGGGTTGACCCTTTCAACCCTGCTGATCGCGGCCCTGCTGATGGTTTCACTTGGCGTTTCCGGAACTTCTGGGGTGTTGGCTGTGTTGAGCGTGGCAGCCGTGGTTTGCGTTTCCTCGGCGGTTGCCGGCGAGTTGTTGCAGGATTTCAAAGTTGGCTACATTCTGGGCGGCACACCGCGCAAGATTCAGATTGCCGAATTGATTGCCGTGGTTGTCGCTAGTCTCGTGATGTACTTTCCCGTCGCATTGTTGAACAAGTCATTCGGATTCGGCAGCCGCGAACTCTCGGCGCCACAAGCGGGCCTCATGGCCACATTGGCGGTTGGGGTTGTGGGCGGCGATATGCCCTGGCCGCTTGTGGTTGTGGGCGTCTTCATGGGCATCGCCATGATCATGATGCAGGTGCGCAGCCCGATGCTGGTGGCGGTGGGAATGTACTTGCCGTTTGAAACCACATTCGCAATCTTTCTCGGTGGAGTCTTCCGCGCTCTGGGAGATTGGCTCGCCAAACGTCGCGGCTTTAATTCCGCCCAGATGGCGCGCGCGGAGAACGCGGGAGTTCTTACCGCTTCCGGATTAATCGTCGGAGAGTCCCTGATGGGCCTGGTTTGGGCGGGAATCGTGGCGATGGCGAAAATCCGCGACTGGGCAATCCCACAGATCTTTGCCCATCCATCGTATCTCGTGGGACTAGTGGTTATGGCCGGATTGGCCGCGCTTATGATTCAGATTCCGCTTTCGAGCGCCGGCGATCCCAATGAACCTGCACCGCCCGTCGGGATGATGTAAAACTGGGTAGTGGAGACGGGTGCCCTCGCCCGTCCAAGATGCTCACGTAGCGGCGGACGGATTGGCCCGCCCACAAGAGTACGGCTACCAAACTCGGGGATTCGCCCAGATTCTCCTCCGTGATACTTTGTGTCCTTCGTGGTTTCCGGGTTTATGTCGATTGCAGACAACATTGCCCAAGTCCAGGCGCGGATCGCCGCAGCCGCACACCGATCCGGCCGCAATCCGCAAGAGATCACCCTGATGGGAGTGAGCAAAACCTTTCCCGGGGAAAGCATCCGTGAGGCGTACGCGGCGGGCCTGCGCATTTTCGGCGAAAACAGAGTGCAGGAATTCTCCGCCAAGGTAGACGCTTTACGTGATTTGCCGGATACCGAATGGCACCTGATCGGGCATCTACAAACAAATAAAGTCGCAAGGGCAGTGGAGTTGTTTGACGCGGTCGACTCCGTGGATTCGTTTCGTATGGCGGAGAGACTGAATGGGTTTGCGAAAAGCGCAGGCAAGATGTTGCCCGTTCTCATCGAGATTAATGTTGGTGGCGAGAAGGCAAAGAACGGCGTCGCACCAGATTCTGACGAGTTGAAGCAAATTCTGGAGGGTGCGCCGCGATGGGAGAGTGTGAAAATTCAAGGCCTGATGACAGTGCCACCCTATTCGGAAGATCCCGAAGGCGCACGGCCCTATTTTCGTCGACTCAGGCAGATTCGCGATAGCGTAGTCGCGAGTCAGCTCCCACAAGTTGGCACTCCGGTTCTCTCCATGGGCATGTCGCACGACTTCGAAGTCGCCATTGAAGAAGGAGCAACGTGTGTCCGCGTCGGAACGGCTATCTTTGGAGAAAGAGCAAAAACTTAACCACGGAGGCACAGAGGGACACCGGGGAAACCTGCCACGTTCTTGTTTCCCCCGTGTTCCTCTGTGGACCCTGTGGTAGTGCCCTTCGATGGTAGCCATTCAAAATTCGCGCGAAGCAGTCACCTTCGCAGTCAAAGTCCGTCCTCGAGCGAAGAAGAACGCCATAACCGGCGAGGTCGGCGATGCGCTCAAACTGTCTATCACAGCTGCTCCCGTGGATGGCAAGGCCAACGAGGCATGCGTCGAATTCTTCGCAAAACTTTTGAACGTACCGCGTTCCTCCGTTAGTATTGCAGCCGGCCAGACCGGCCGGAATAAAGTAGTCCGTGTGGCGGGTTTGTCGGTTTTGGAAGTGCGGCGGCGGTTGAAAACCTGAAAGCACCCGTATGAAACCTTGGTTGCGTTTGACACTTATCACGATGACCGTAGGCGGAGGATTTACGGGAGTTGTTCTCACACTTGAGTCTCTCTTGAACTCTCCAACACTGAGCCCTTTCAACTTGCTGATCATGGTTTTTTTTCTCGCACTCTACGCCGGTGTCACTGCCAGTGGTCTTGTGTTTGTCAATAACCCGCAGTTGACTGGCCCGATCATCGCCGCGCTCGCAGTACAAATTCCTTGGATTTCCTCACCGCTTCTTGTTTACAAGTTTGCAGCGGGACTTCACCTCGTTCTCAGCGCCGGCAGTCCTACCGAACCGGGAACTTTCGGCTTCAAGTTCGGGTGGGAAATTCTCCTGGGAAGTAGTTTTCGGTTTGCGCTTTTGCAGCAGAATCCGTGGAGCGTAGGGATAAATCTCTTTCCCCTAGTAATTCTGATATTGCTGAGTGGGGCGGTTCGCAAACCTGTTGTAATATCCCCGCCAACAATTCCATCGCCAGCTGATGCGAATTCTACGAGTGGCATTCTATGACTACCATTGGCCCTACCCTCAGTGACACGCTTTTCAGGAGCGACACTTGACCTTTTCCGAACGCTTCAACGAAATTCGCACCGGCTTTGAACGGCCCTTCTGGGTTGCGAATATCAGCGAGATATTCGAACGTCTCTCCTACTACGCAGTTTTTGCGGTCCTCGTGCGTTACCTACATGAGGCGCTCCAGTTCCCCGTCGATCAGGCGACCAGCCTCGGTGGTTTTTTCGGCGCCGGCGTCTGGATCATGGCGATATTTGGGGGTGCAGTAGCCGACCGCATCGGCTTTCGGCGAGCACTCTCGCTGGCATATTTTATTTTGAGCTGCTCTTACTTCCTGGTCGGTTCCATCGCGGCGCCGTGGCTGGCACCGGTGCGCTCGGTCATCCCGCTTGGACTCCTGGTCAGCGTCGTGCTGTTCCTGCCCGCCCTTGGCGTGGCGATGGTCAAACCGAGCGTGGTGGGTACGACCGCGCGCTGCTCAAAAGAGAATGTACGTTCCATCGGATATTCCATCTACTACACGTTGGTGAATATTGGCAGCTTCATGGGACCCTTTCTCGCCGGCTGGGTCCATTCGCGGATGCGGGTCGAGAACGTTTTTCGTCTCGCCGCTCTCAGCGTATTCCTGATGTTCATCGCGGTTCTGATTTTCTTCCGTGAGCCGCGGCGAACCGGCGACCAGCCCACCGCTTCACTCGCGCAGGTGGGACGCAATTTCTTAACCGTGCTCGGCAATTGGCGGTTCGTCCTTTTCCTGCTGATCTTTTCTGGCTATTGGATTGTGTTCTGGCAGCAGTACCTCATCCTCCCGATCTACATCCATGACTACGTAAACGCTTCGGCGAATACAGAACTGATTCTGATTGCGGACCCGTTGATCGTGATCACGCTTACAGTTGCGGTCAATGCTCTGACGCGACGCATTTCACCGCTCCCAGCGATCACGCTCGGAACCCTGATTACGGCCTTATCGTGGCTTATCCTAGCTTGGCATCCGCACGTCTGGACCGCGGTGGTGGCGCTTATGGTCCTGGCCCTGGGCGAGATCATCCAGTCCCCGCGATATTACGAGTACGTTTCCCGCCTCGCGCCTCCGGGGCAACAGGGCACCTACATGGGTTTCGCATTCCTGCCCATCGGAATCGGATCCTTGATTGCCGGCAAGTTTGGCGGCATGGTCATTCATCACTTCGGCGAAGTTACCCATCAACCGGAGCGCATGTGGTGGGCGGTAACCGGCGTGGGCGTGGCGACTGCCGCACTCCTGTGGATCTATGACAAGACTTTGCGGACTGGCGGCGAAGCTCCCGCAAAGTAACAAAAAAATGTCCGAGCGCAAAATCACCCCCCGCAGTGCTGCGGATGAAATTCGGCACTTGCTGAAAGACGGCGGATCGTCTGTGCATGCCGAAGGCGTGCAGTGGTTCTTCAAGGAAGAAATCAAATCGCACGGTTGGTACACGGCTGCGCTGAGAAAAGCAGCCGTGCAAGCCCGAAGAAAACTGGCGCGCGAACAAGGAATGGATTTCGGAGTAAGAGTCGCCGACCAGCTCTTCTCCGGTCGAAATCTTGAAGAGAAGGTGTTTGCCATCTTCCTGCTCGAAAAACAGACAAAAAACTTCGGCGACGAAGAATTCCAGCTTTTTGCGTCATGGCTTGATCGCGTATCGAGTTGGGCCGATCACGATGCGTTGGTGCACGACGTGCTGGCGCCGATGGTAGCCGCCGCACCAGCTCGCTGCCGACAGGTTTTCGTATGGGCAAAGTCGCCGAACCGTTGGCGACGGCGCGCGGCGTGTGTGGCCCTGATACGAGGAACGCGGGAGCATCTGTTCTTTGCAGAGATCGTCCGGCTTTCGAATCAATTGCTGAACGATGACGACGACATGGTGCAAAAGGGATTGGGCTGGCTGCTTCGGGAGACAGCTAAGGCCGATCCGAAGCGCACTGTGCCGTATTTGATGAAGATTCGGGAGAAGGCTCCCCGATTGGTTCTGCGGACTGCTTGCGAGACCCTGCCGGTGAATATGCGGAAGAAAGTGCTGCACAAATGAACGAAAGTCTAAACCACAGGGGCCACAGAGGCACACAATGGGAAGCACAAAATCAAAGAGATCATCGCGGATTTCCCCAGTGAACCTCTGTGCCCTCCGTGGTAGCCGCTTTCTGTAGGCAGCATTCGAAACATCACAGGCCTTCGTCCTCTAAGTGCTTCTCTACTTCCAGCGCCGCCATGCAGCCGGAACCAGCGGCCGTGATGGCTTGGCGGTAGCGGCGGTCCTGCACATCGCCGCAGGCAAATACGCCGGGAATTTTCGTGAAGACGTTTTTGTGGGTAACAAGGTAGCCGTCCGCGTCGGTGTCTAGCTGACCTTCGAACATCTTGGCATTCGGGATGTGGCCGATCCCCAGGAACATTGCACTCGCCGGCATATCCCAACTCTCGCCACTTTTCAGATTGCGCAAACGCAGAGCGGTTACTTCCTTCTTGCTGACATCGAGAACATCGTCCACGACGGTATCGGTTAGAAACGCAATTTTCGGATTCGCCTGGGCACGCTCCAACATGATTTTCGACGCGCGAAATTGTTCGCGTCGATGAATCAGCGTTACTTTGCTCGCGAAGCGCGTCAGGAAAGTTGCCTCTTCCATGGCGGAATCTCCGCCGCCAATTACCGCGATTTCTTTGCCTGAGAAAAAGAAGCCATCGCAAGTGGCGCACGAAGAAACACCATGGCCGATCAGCGCATGCTCATTCGGAAGGCCAAGCCAGCGCGCGGATGCACCGCTGGCGATGATGAGTGTGCGTGTTTGAATCTTCTCTTTGCCAATCGTCAGTTCAAGAGGGTGCTTGCTCAGATCGGCTTTCACGAGATGGCCGATACGATATTCCGCGCCGAAGCGAGTCGCCTGCTTGCGCATGTTCTCGACCAGTTCCGGCCCCTGGATGCCGTCCGGAAAGCCAGGAAAATTTTCCACCAGCGTGGTCATCCCCAATTGTCCGCCCGGCTCATGGCCTTCGATCACCAGCGGCTTGAGGTTGGCGCGGGCGCTGTAGAGGGCGGCGGTGTGACCAGCGCATCCGGAGCCGATAATCACAACATTGCGTATATCCATAAGAGTAAGCAGTAGTGCTAGTAGATAGATTCAAAAAAACCGAAATCGCTTCAGAGCGAGATTTTCAGGCCCAACCGCAGGACAAACTAGGGACTCTTCTTCCCGTTGGAACTCGCTTTGGGTGTGCCTGCCCCCAGCCGAGTCAATTCATCAGGCACCATTTTGCGCGCGCCCAGGGCGTCGCGATAACGTTCCATAATCGACGAGCCGGCCGCAAAGAGCGGTTCATACATGGTTTGATTCGTAGTGGGATTTCCATCTTCTCCCGAGCACCGCGCCAGCACCACCGAAGATTTTCCAAAGCGTTCCAGCTTGACGCGCGACACCGGAGTGCTCGTCGATAACATGGCGGCCGCGGAAGCAACCGCTGAGGCACTATCTTCGATCGATACCTCGACCATGTCTTTCGGATCACGCACCTTGAGCACGAGCGTCTCGACCATATTCTTCGAATCGACGCTGAACGAATACTGGACATTGCTGAACACAGTGCCGTTAGGGAACTCCCGCCGGACTCGCACCCAATCGGCCGCAGAAACGGCGCCGGGTGGCAAAGGTTGCATGCCGGGAATCGGAGTGCTTGGATCGAGCGTGGAACGTCCACGAGATACTTCGTAATCCGCGCTGAACGCCGGTTTGGCCGGAATCTTGGACAGCGCCGATGACAATTCCTTCTGTTCATCCGCAGAAGGGGCGCACACATTCAGGACGTTCACTTTGACTTTAGGCTGCTGCTGGGCAGAAGCCCATGAAGCCATAACAACAGCTAACGTTGCAGGCAAGGCCGTGATCAGAAATTTATGAGGCGACACGGCAAAATTGTATCAGGCGCACGCATCGCGGACTTCAGGAGCGGAAGAGGCGCGGAGAAAAGCAGGTCCTTCGCTCCGCTCAGGATGACAAATCAGATATCAAACGCTAATTTTGTCGCAGTGCGACCCGCTTTAGTCGCCTGCTCCGGAAACCGCCTCGACGGCGCCATGCCGGCGCAGCAACTGCGGCAGATTCTGGGAGAACGCTGAGCGCGGCAACACCATGTCACAACCCACTTCGTGAGCTTTCTGCTTCAAGTCACCCTGCACGTGGGAAAGAAAACCAATGATTGACGTCGCCTTCTTCAGCTTACTTTTCAGTTTCGGGATCAGCGTCAACGGCTTGGCGTTGGCATTATTCAAGTCGAAGATGATCAGAGAAGGTTGTTCGACGCCATTGCTCTTCATCCGGTCGGCGAGTTCCTTCTCGTTCTTCACAAACTCGACCTTCACATTCATCTTGCGGCCAGTCTCCTGAATCTTGCTCAGAAAGAACAGGTCTTCGACAAAGGCAAAGACGCGGGACGCGGCATCTTCTTTGGGAGCCGGAAGCGGCTCTGGATCGGCAATTGGATAGGATGCGGAAAATCCGGGCCGTCGCGGTCCGCGGCTGCCGTTGCCGTTTTCACCGCCCATATTGGCGCGGTAGCTGTGGTCCATGGGAGCGGTGTAAATCCCCTGCTGTTCCTGACGAGGGCGGCCCATGGGGCCACCAGCGCCTCGTTTCGGCGGACGCCTTCCACGGCGCCGTTTATGCCTTCCTCCGCCTGCGGAGGAATGTCCGGGTCCTGCATTCATATTTTTTCTCTTGTTAGTCTTTGAAGATCAAATCGAAAAACCAAATCGAAAACTAGTTTCCGGCCTGGATTACAGGCCTGATTGTTTCGTCTTCCCTTGCGGTCGGCGCGCCAAGGTGTAACTACACATCGGCAAAACGGCAGACCAAACCCCATATCGGCTGGATGCTAGTTGAAACGTTTTTTAACTTGTCGTTGTTCAAACTGTGTTCTAACTGTCTAGGCGCCTGGAGTTTTGTTTGGCGCGAATGGCCAGCCTGGAAGCAGGGCCATTGGGGAACACATTGATGTTACTCATGAAACCACCGACTGCGCAAGTGCAGAGTGCCCTTAGTTTTCCACACGCGGGATTACTAAAGTTGGCTAGAGACCGACCCTCACTGCGCAAAAGTGTTGCATTGCGTCATATCACCGGTAGTGAATCCCTTTTGAAACCAGTCCATCCGCTGCTGCGAACTACCGTGCGTGAACGTCTCCGGATTGACATGCTGGCCGGCCATTCGCTGCAAACGGTCGTCTCCTACCGCCGCCGCTGCATCCAGACCCTCCTTCACTTCTCCGGGATCCAGCAACTTTCTCTCATCGGTTGAATGTCCCCAAACACCGGCAAAACAATCTGCCTGGAGTTCCAGGTCCACGGAAAGATGCTTGGCAGATCCAGGATTCTGCTGCTGCGCGGCACTTACTTTTTGCTCGATGCCAACTAACTTCTGGATGTGGTGGCCTATCTCGTGGGCAAGCACATAGGCTTGCGCAAATTCTCCTGGAGCTCCGAAGCGCTGCTTGAGTTCGTCATAGAAACTCAGATCGATATAAACCTTTTCGTCGCCGGGGCAGTAAAACGGTCCGCTCGCGGATTGCGCCATGCCACAGGCGGAATCGATGCTGTCGCGGAACAGCACCAGCTTGGCATGACGGTAAGGCACTCCTTGTGCGCCGAGGATCTGAGCCCAGGTTTTCTGCGTGTCATCGAGCACGAAAGAAACAAACTGAACCAGAGGCTGTTCTTTCTTGTCCCGGGCCGGGTCAGCCTGGCTGATTTGGGTGGGAGCACCCGTACCGCCGCCCACTCCCGCCAGTGACAGGAAATTCCGCTTAAATACGAAACTCAGTATCAAAAGAATGATGAAGCCACCGATTCCGATGTGGCCACCGCCGATGTTGAACCCTCCGCCGCCTCCGCCGCCACCACTATCGTCTCTGCGATCTTCGATGTCATCGCTGGTTCCGCCCGGTGTCCAACGCATAAAACCCTCCTGCTAATGATGGAAATGAATGCGGCCCATTCTATAAGAAAGGCACGCGTTCCAGATGGTAAATTGAGGACTGATCGACGCGCCGGGATCGAGTTGTTTTTGCCGGGTCCGGTAGTTTAAGAAGGTGGAAGGCTATGTCTTTAACGTATTCCTATTCCGACGTCGCGAAGATGATTGACCATTCGTTGCTCAATCCCACCTTGACGGAAGAGGCTTTGGAAAACGGCATCTCGTTGGCCATCGCCTACGATGTCGCGAGCGTCTGCATAATGCCGTACGCTCTGAAGCGTTGTTCGGAGCGTCTGCGCGGTAGCAATTCAACAGTCCGCGCCAGCACCACCATTGGATTTCCCCACGGCGCGCATACCACAGCGATCAAAGTTGCAGAAGCTCGCCAGGCGCTGGCCGACGGCGGCGAGGAACTCGACATGGTCGTAAACATAAGTAAGGTGTTAAGCGGAGATTGGCCGTATGTAACGGACGACCTCCGCGCCGTAGTGGACGAAACGCACGGCGCCGGCCAGAAGGTGAAGGTTATCTTCGAGAACGCTTACCTGAACGACGATGAGAAGATTCGGCTATGCGCAATCTGCGCCGAGGTTGGCGCGGATTGGGTAAAAACATCCACCGGATACGCGCCAACTGGCGCAACGGATGCGGATCTGATATTGATGCGAAAGCATTCTCCACCTTCGGTGCAGGTAAAGGCTGCCGGGGGGATTCGCGATCTCGACGCGTTGCTACGAGTCCGGGCTTTGGGAGTCACGCGCTGCGGCGCCACGGCCACCGCCAAAATAATGGACGAAGCACGCCGCCGGCTGGGCTTGCCTGCCATCGAGTTTCAAAGTGCAGGCGCGCCGGCAGGTTACTGAGCTTTTTCGCGGCGGATCCCTTCGTATCATTCGACTTAAAGTCCAGTGCCGGTCTTGCCGATGCATCAGGTGTGAAACCTGCGTCGGCCAAGAAAAACGCCGCATGGACCTCCCTTGCCCTGCCGGGGCAGCGCTTTGTTGCCCGTCAACCAATCTTTGACTCTTCCAGGAATGTGTTCGGATACGAACTTTTTTTCCGCAATGGTGTCGAAGACCATTTCAACGCCGATCCGGAGCTTGCGGCCCGCGCTACCGTCGACAGTTCCCTGCTCTACGGCATCAAGACCCTCTGTGACAATCGCCGCGCATTCGTGAATTGCACTCGCGAGGTTTTGCTTAACGATCTGATCATGTTGCTTCCACCAGAACAGGCGGTGGCTGAGATTCTGGAAACGGTTGAGGCCGACGACCAGGTCGTCGCGGCCTGCCGGAGGCTCAAGGCGGCGGGCTATCTCATCGCCCTCGACGACTTCGCGCCTGACGATTCCCGCACACCCTTGTGCGAGTTGGCCGACTTCATTAAAGTCGACCTCCGAGCCACCAAGCCCGAGGAGCGGGCAGGCATGATGCGCCGATTTGGATCTTCCGCATGCCATATGCTGGCTGAAAAACTCGAAACTCCCCACGAGTTTCATCACGCCCGTGATCTCGGATTCGTTTATTTTCAGGGATATTTCTTTTGCCGGCCCGAGCTCGTCATTGGCCGCGAAGTCCCCGCCAGCCGATTGCACTATTTGCGGTTGCTCGAAGCAGTCTCGCGAACGGAAATCGACTTGGACGAACTCGAAAACCTGCTCAAGCAGGAACCCTCGATTTCCTACCGCTTACTCCGGTATCTGAATTCCCCAGCCTTTGGAGCCGCGCTCGAAATAAGATCCATTCGCCATGCCATGGCAGTTCTGGGCGAGTGGGAAATGCGACGCTGGGTCCGGCTGGTGGTCGCCGTCGGCGCAGCAGAGCAGAAGTGCAGCGAACTGGTGCTGATGGGGCTGACCCGCGCCCGTTTCTGCGAACTGATCTCCATCCGTCTGCAATCGAATCCTGATTTGTTCCTCCTGGGATTACTCTCGATCATGGATGCCATCCTCGATGTCAGTATGGATGTCCTGCTAGAGCAACTCCCGGTGGAACGCGCAATCAAGGCGGTATTGCTGGGCCCGAATTTGCCCGGCGCGAAAAGCCCTCTCCAGCCCATGTATCAACTCATGCTGGCCCAGGAATTGGGTAACTGGGCTGAGTCGAGCGCGCTTGCGACAGAATTGGAGCTCTGTGACGAGGAGGTCAACTCGATCTGGTGGCAGGCGCTGCAATGGGCACAGGCCGCAACCAGGGGCGCCTGAGAAACCACGATTAGAAGATCAGTGAGAAGATGCCTCGCATCGGCTGAGCAACAAAGGCTGGACGGTAGAGGTCCAGCCGCTGTATCCCCTGGCATTCATATGTAAGCGATCCCACCCGAAAAGGTCGCGTCGGGGTTGACCGCTCCCATCGAGCATGGCAGTGCCGACGTCAACAAACTGTACGCGGTCCTGCGAACGAGAATATTCCTCAATCATTCGGTTGGTCTCTTGCAGCTTTTTCGGGTTGGTCCACCCCAACGGCGCAGGTCTCAACGAAAGATAGTAGATCCAGGTGTCTGGGAGCGCCGAGTGAATGACTGCAACAAACCGTTTGAAGTCCGCCAGTACCGTCTCAGGCGATTTTGACCAGGGCCACGACAGATCGTTGTCGCCCGCATAAAGCACAACGGCACATGGGTGATAGGGAATCACAATCCTGGAAGCGTATTCGTTGACCTGTGAAATCTGGGATCCGCCAAAGCCACGATTAATAGCATTGAGCGGCTGCATGTCGTCGGCGAGTGTATGCCAGAAGCGAATACTGGAGCTGCCGGTAAAGATGACGCCTCCCCGCTTCGGTGGGCTGATCCGGTCAGCTTTTTCGTAGCTGGAGATTTGAAATTCCCAAAACCCCGGCCTTCCCATCAGCCACAGTACGATCACGAAAACGCCGCCCGCGGCGAACACAAACCAAAGTGGACCGACCAGCTTTTTCCAGGTCACTCGACTCGACCTTGCGCTTGCTTCATTCTCCCCAATCTACTGCAAAACCGTTCACTACGGAGCTTCGATCAGTTCCATCTTGCCGTCCCGTGAGCGATGCAAGATCAGCAACTTGCCTTTGGGATCGCGAAAAACAAAAACGTCACGGTCGCGGAAGTGTGCCTCTTTAATCGCTTCTTCCAGCGTCATAGGACGAAGCGCAACCGAGTCCTTGGCATGCACCAAATGCACTTCGGTGGTACGCGCCACCGACGGAAATTTGTGAACAAGAACAGATACGGTAGCGCTCTCCGACAGCCCGATTGATGCCTCAAGATTTTCGTCCAGCGACTGGCCGTTAAATTTCTTGACCGCCTTGCGCTTCTTGCTCAGCCACTTCGTTTTATGCTTGAGCGCCTGTTTGTGCAGGTGATCGATAGCTTCGCTCACAGCCGATGCCATGTCGGCAGTCTCGGCGAGGCCAACAATCGGTCCATTGGGCGGATCAATGGTGATTTCGGCTTTATGGCGGCGCTTTTCGACGGCCAGAACCACCTTGGTTTCAAATCGGTCGCCCAAAATTTTGCGGATCTTGTTAAGGCCGGTTTCAACTTCTCGGCGGATCGTAGGAGTGATTTTGTATTTTCTTGCGGTAAATTCCACGTTCATTGGGAGAGACCTCGGGAAGCTAAGGTTAGAGGTAGTAGGTTAGATTGCAGAGGTGAAAGCAACCTGCCCGGCATGGTTTCGAGTCGTTCACTTCTGCAATCTAACCTCTCACCTCTGCAATTACTTTTTCACTCTTCTTTGGTGCGTGCTCGGAATCTTCATATCCTCCCGATATTTCGCAACCGTTCTACGAGTTACTTGAATCCCTTGCGATTGCAAAATCCGAGTAATCTGTTCGTCGGTCAAAGGACGGCTTGGATCTTCTTCTTCGATTAATTTCTTAACCCGGCGTTTCAAAATCAGCAGCGAAGTTCCGCCGCCCTCGGGTCCCTGCACACTCTCGGAGAAGAAATATCGCAACTCAAACACGCCCTGCTGGGTATGGACATACTTATTGGCCACTGCGCGGCTGACGGTGGAAGGATGCACTCCAATTTCCTCCGCCACTTCTTTGATCATCATCGGCTTCAGCTGATCGATTCCGCGATCGAGAAAATCCTGCTGGCGAGCGACAATCGAGTAGCAGACTTTGGTGATGGTCTGTTTGCGTTGTTCAATATTCTTGATTAGCTGGATAGCGGATTTGTAGCGATCCTTGACGTAGTTGCGCGTATCCCGATCGTTGTTGCCATCGCGCGTTAAAAGGCGCTTATACGTGGGATTCAAGCGCAACTGCGGCATATCTTCGTCGTTCATGATGACCAGCCATTCGTCGCCATGTTTTACGAAAGCGACATCGGGCTCGATCATCCTTGCTGGAACTTTGTTGTAGCGCAGACCCGGGCGGGGATCCAGCGTTCGAACATACTCGAGCGCCGCCTGCACCGCTTCGACGGGACGCGCCATAGCGCGCGCAATTTCCTTAAACTGTTTCAGCGTTACCGCTTTCAAGTGCTGATCGACCACGGCAATCGCGTCTCTCACTACCGGCTCGGCCAGGGCGTTACCGTTCTTTTGCAGTTGGATTTGTTCGAGGTGATAGCGCAACTGGTAAAGCAGGCATTCGCGCAGATCGCGACAGGCAATACCCTGCGGATCAAATTGACGAACAACCTCAAGCGCTTCGTGGAGATCGGCTAGGTTGAAGTCGACCGACGAAATACGCGCTGGCGCTGTGGCCGCTCCCGTAACGGATGCTCCTGGGGATTTGGCGCCATTGTTCGACCCATGACTGGCTGGGACTTCAGCCGTGATTTCTACTGGAATGTTTTGGGCAAGATCACTTGCTTCGTCCCGCTTCAGAGATTGGACATTCGCGGCTTCGCCCATCAACTTGGCAAAGCCAGCATCTTCCTCGGCAACATCTTGCGGGAGACCGGAGCTGCCGAGATGGGAAGACTCAAATTCGACGGCCTCAGAGTCGGTGGATTCAAGCTCTGTGTCGAAGTCGGAAGGTTCAGACGAAACCTCCTGCGGTGGAACCGTATCCACTGCAAGGCCCAGAGCCTCGGCTTCGCCAACAATCTTCGCTGCCACTTCGACGTCAGCCTCGGGAGTAGCCACCGGAGCAATTCCCAGCAACTCTTCATCGCTGGCGATCAAATATCCCTCTTCGTTCAAATTCCCGATAATTAATTGGGCAGCCTGATGCACCGGCGGACGAAGAGAAATCGCTCCTAATTGCCATAACAGGTGATCGCTCAAATTCCCGGGCTTCGACAGGAAGTTTTCGAAGGATGGCTTCTCGATTTCCTCCATTTCCCCCGAACTGCGATAGCCGGGATCGAGATATTCCTGAAAGAACGAGCCAAAATCAATCTCTTCAAACGGATCCTTCTTCTCATCGGCGACCGGCGGGGCCTCCTCAGAGTTCGCCTTAGCGGCAATGCGATCGCGCTCTTCTTCTTGGCGCCCTACGTCATCGAGCAGAGGAATAGAATCTTCGAGCTCTTCCAGCACCGGATTTTCGACCATCTCGGCATTAATCATGTCCTTGAGCTCGAGCTTATTGAGCGCGAGAACAGAGACCATTTGCACGAGGCCCGGCGTCAGAATCTGCCGCTGGGACAACTTGACGTTCAGTTTGTGCTGAAGAAGCAACGTTTCTCCCTAAAACAGAGTTCTCAGTTCCCAGTCCGACCCTCGAAAAATTAGCTTCTCATGCACTGAGGTAGATCGGGTTGTCACGAAAGGACAGTGCGATCACGCCTTGGTAACTTGAAAACAAGCTTTCAGCACTCAGCGATCAGCCTTCAGTCAACCTCAGACCAACCTCACACCAATGAGAAGCTTTCTCCCAGATAAACGCGCCTTACCTCAGGATCATTCCCTAATTGTTCGGGCGTGCCGGAGTAGAAGATGCGACCCTCGTTAATGATGTACGCCCGATCTGTCACTGACAACGTTTCGCGGACGTTGTGGTCGGTGATCAATATCCCGATCCCGCTGGCCCGGAGGTCGGAGATTATCTTCTGCAAATCCAGAACCGCAATCGGGTCGATACCCGAGAAAGGCTCGTCGAGCAAAATGAAGGTGGGGTTGATGCAGAGCGAGCGCGCGATTTCCACACGCCGCCGCTCCCCGCCCGACAAGGCATAGCCCTGGTTCTGCCGGATATGCTCGAGCCCAAGCTGGTCAATCAGCTTCTCTGCCTTCTCCCGGCGTTCGTGCCAGGAGATAGGTTGGACTTCCAAAACGGCCAGGATATTTTCCTCGACCGTGAGTTTCCGGAATACTGAAGCTTCCTGCGGAAGATAGCTGATGCCATACTGTCGCGCCCGTAAGTACATGGGAACGCTGGTGATATCTTCGTCGTCAAAAAGCACTCGCCCTGTGTCGGGAGGAACCAGACCTACGATGGAATAGAAAGTAGTGGTTTTTCCGGCGCCGTTCGGACCAAGAAGGCCAACCACTTCGCCCTGTAGAACCTGAAGGCTAACTCCGTTTACTACGCGTCGGCCCCGATAGGACTTGCCAATACCGTCGGTGGACAACGTGTGCATTTATCGTGCCACTTGCGTCTTAGTGACTGTCGGGGATGTTTCTTTGCCTTGTACGAGAACCCTATCATCGTGTCTGTAGAAAGTCAACGAATCGCCCGTGATATTGCCCCGTTCGGCATCAAAAATGCTAGGAGAACCGCCCGTCAGGACAAACTTGTCGTCGGCTGCCGTGTAAACCAGTCGCTCTCCCGTGGCATGCCGCGACGGCTGAATGATCACAACGCTGTTTTCGGCCACGATTCGCTCAATTTGTCCGGGTCTGGCTGGGCCCAGCGGTGTTCCTGCTTGCGACTGACTCCTTGGGAGCAGAAACACCGTCATTTGCTGTGCGGTTAGCGTGGCATCGTTTCCCTTGGCTGTCACTCCGCCATCCAGGAAAACCTTTCGCTCCGCGTCCGCATACCTCAGGCGTGCGGACGTGATGTGGATCGGGGTCACCTTCCCATTCGCGTCCGTTTGTACCAGGACGGTCGAAACCGTTTGCGCTGAGGGCAGGTTGGACTGGGCAATTCCCTGTGCTAATAACGATCGATGGTCGCGATCAAACTGCAGGGTAGGAGCTTGTACAACATTCGCGTTTTGCCATAAGCGGGCGTCGCCCGTGTAGACAGCAACTCCGGATGAAGCGTGCGCCGTCATGCTGCGACTGGTCACGTGGATCGGGTCGGATGAGGCGAGCATACCGCCATCCGGCTGAGCCTTCAGATCGGAGTAGGTGCTCTTGACGTTCCCATCGGCGATGGCATCGCCGGTCGTCCGGTTCATGCGAATTGTTTGAGCCGTCGTGGTCATCCCGCCGTCCACCACGCGCGGCGACCCGGTTAGCAGCAGCATTTGATCTGTGACTGTGTACTCACCGCGTTGCGCCCAGGCTTTTTCTGTGCCGTCGACATAAGCTAGATTTCCTGATTGCGTGATCCACGAGACGCCGCCTTCCGGCTGAAAAGCAACGTCAAGCACCTGGCTGGTCGAAACCCGATCGGATTGTCCGGGCGTGCCGCTCTTATTCGCATCGGTTTTGCTCGATCCGCCCTTAGCCGCGTCCATCTTGCTGCTGTCGATCCTGCTGCTAACGATCTTCGCGTCCGGTTCTCCATGCAGACTAGCCAGGCGATTCTTCTCCGTGAATTTCGCGACAAATTTGCCAGCGGTAACCACCGTCTTCTGATTTGCGCCCGGCTGCGTGATCACAATCTGTGGGGGTCCAATGGTGTCGGCCCGCTCCAGCAAACGGCCATCTCTCACGAGGAAGTCCATAACCGGAGCGGTCACTTCGATATCCTGATCTTTATCGTGACCTTTCCCGCCCGATCCAGTTGGCCGCGCGGACGCAGTCGTTAAATCACTGCCCTGCCCACCCTTCTGTGACAGTCGAACTCCGTCCTCCGCATGAACGGTCTTTAGCATCTGTTGCCCAACGAACTGCAGAGTGGCGCGTCCGGCGGACGCCTCGGAGGACTGCGCTCCCTCGGAAGTCAGTTGCACGTTCCCGCTAAGAATGGCGGTGGTGAGCTGGTTCCGCGTGCCTGTCAGAAAAAGTTCAGCGCGGTCGGATCGTTCGTGCGTTTCGGATCTCGACGCCACCCCGCCGGAGTTGGACGCGGATGAGGATGACACCCGGCCACGGATCTCACTGCGGACATTTCCCTCGGCAAGAATGCGCTCAACAGTGTTGTCTGCCCGCAGGAAGAACGTCGCCTGATCAGATTGCGTTTGCTGCTGCTCGCGAGTCATCCGCACTGCGGTAAGCACAACTTCCCGAGGCTGTTTGGTAATTACGCCGCGCTCCGCTTGCAGATGGACCGGTTGCGGCCGGCTCACTAGCATCTCGACCGCCGATTGCAGGTTCATTATTCCTGTTTTCGCCACATATTCGATGCCCACTGCCGAACCGGATGCCTGCGGCGTTTGAAATATCACCTTTCCTGTGGCGGAAGCGTCGCCCGTATTCTTATTGAATACCAGCCCGTTGCTTTCGAGATGAAGCGGACTCCCGGTTTCCAGCGGCGGCGTCTGATCTGAATGCTTCATCCCTTCCGGATTCGCTTGCAAATCAATCAGTACTCTGCCCTTTGCAGTCACCTCGCCCGATGCAGCATCGTAATCGAAATCGTCACCAGTAATGCGGTCAAAACGGCTGGCATCCTTGCCGTAGATGACGATCTTTACATTGTGCAACTCCGCCCGACCGCCCTCTTTGAACTGAACTGCTTTAGAAGCGCTTACCGTGAACAGGGTCCGGCCCTCGACGGACTTCGAAATCGAAAAGCCCTCGGCGGTCTGCTGAATATCCAAGCCGATTTTCGCGGGAATGTCGTGAATCACCTTGCGCAGCCGCCATTGCGCGTAGAAGTACATTCCGGCGACCGTCGTAATCATCAAAATCGCGCCGAACGCGAGCCAGCGGCGCAGGTGTGAAACGGAGAAGGCCATCTGAGGTTTAGTGTAACTCGTAGGATGCACGGGCGAGTCCGCCAGCTGTAGTCGCGCGTAGACGAGCGTCCTTCGTCGCGACTCAGCAGTGGGAAACGCGGCGAGCCGCGTCTTTAATGAAAATCGGATTGCAGTCTAAGTACGCCGCACCAGCGTCCCCGCCAACAGATCGTGCAGTCCTTGTTTGCGTTCCGATAGGCCAACCATGATATAGCCGATAAAGAAAATCAGCGAAAGCCACTTTGCAAAGTGTCTTCCAGTCGCGCGTTCGAACGAGATTCGATTACCGTTGAGGTCGGTGACTTTCATCCCCAGGATCATCTTGCCGAGCGTCGCCTGATAGGACGAGCTCTCCATCAAAGCTTCGTACAGCCAGGAACCGAAAACGAACACAATTTTAGCCAGGGCGCCACCCAAAATAGCGAGTGGAAGATGAGGAAGGCCGCTCATCATTCCCGCCAGTCCTAAACCGCCGAAAATTATGTGGATTGGAGCCACCACAACACCCAGGATGATGGTATCGATGAAGGCCGCAACCACCCGAATCCAGAATCCTCCATAGGCAACGCCTGGCACCGGTGCTGCCTGATATAAGGGTGACGAGGCGGCCGCGGGTGGAACAACACCGGCCGCCGGGTTCGTCTGGGCTCCGCAGCAGTTACAGAATTGAGCACCAGCGGCATTCTGCGCGCCGCACTTGTTACAAAAAAATGTCCCATTCATGACCGGCACTATAAAACGCTGGATGCTCCTTGTCAAAACTTGAACGAGTACCCCGGCAACACCACGCAGAATCGAATCGCGCTTAACGGGATCGCATTACGTCTTTCAATGTCAGTTCCAACCCGCCGAATTCGGGATGGTCGTTCATGCCGAGGGAGTAAGCGATGTCCAGACGGTCGCCAGCCAGCAACTGCAATTGGTCGCAGGATTCCTTCAACCCCCATCCCATGGCCTTGAATGCAATATTGTCGCGCCAGGACGTAGACGAAACTTGTGTGGTGTCGGCCACGCTATGGCGCTTTGGAATCGCCGCTGCGTCCGGATGGCAACGAGGAATCAAGGCCTGTCCAGCCGCCACCACCAGCCCGTTTAAAGCAGGCGCTACCCGCAGCCGCACGTGCTTCTCCTTCACGGCCTGTGGAGGCGCCATCAGCCGTACCGCTCGCGCCGCGAACACTGGCTCTCGATTGTTCATCCCAAAAGGTTCGAGCAGTAACAGCGCCTGATAAAGTTCCGGCGTCACTTCTGCCAACGGCAGTTCCCGATCAAACTCAAGCTGAGGCTCGAAATCCGCCGGAGTAAGGCGGGCGCGCGCGTAGCCGTCAAGATGCTGGCGCAGTTTCCCCACGTTCGCGCTGGGCAGCGCGAAACCGACCGCATGCGCGTGCCCACCGTAACGTGAAAATAGCTCGGGACAAGATTCGATGGCATGCAGCAGATGAAACGCCGGAATGGAGCGCCCCGAGCCGTGCGCCTCATCGCCTTCCCGCGAGATGACCAGCGCCGGCCGCCCATGCCGTTCCACTACCCGCGATGCTGTAATGCCGATGACGCCACGATGCCAGCCTTCGCCGTCCACCACCACGCAATAAGCTTCGCGCAACGCCGGCTCATCTTCCAGCCGGCGAAAGATACTGTCCATAATGCGACGCTCTTCTTCCTGACGCTCGGCGTTCAACTTGTCAAGCCGCCCAGCAATCTGCCGCGCGCGCTCCATATCTTTTTCATTGAAGAGATCCACCACATCGCGGGCTACGTCCATGCGCCCGGCGGCGTTCAGCCTGGGAGCCACACGGAACGCGACTTCCGTCGCCGTTAACGCCCGTCCGTCGCCGAGCTTTGCGACCTCGAGCAGCGCCTTGAGCCCAACGTTGACCGGACGCCGCAGTCCCTGCAAGCCGAGCTTTGCGAACACACGATTCTCGCCCAGCAACGGGACCGCATCGGCAACGGTCGCAATGGCGACAACCTTCATGAATGACATCAGAAGCCGCGACTGATCTTTCGCATCCAGCCGGCGCTGCATCAATCCCTGAGCCAGCTTGAACGCGACGCCCGCGCCGCACAAATGTTTGCAGGGATAATCGCATCCATTTTGATTGGGATTGACGACTACCAGCGCCTGCGGAACACCATCCACTCCCGGCAAGTGATGGTCGGTGACGATCAAGTCCACTCCGGTTCGCCGCGCAGTTTCAGCGGCGGCGAAGGCGCGGATGCCGGTATCCACACTGATAATCAGCCGCACGCCTTCGGCAGCCGCACGCTCGATCACTTCGTCGCGCATGCCATAGCCTTCGCGGATGCGATGCGGCACATGAAAGTCAGCCGCTCCTCCGCAAAGCTCGATGGCCGTTTTCAGAATGACGATCGCAGTCGTGCCGTCCACGTCATAGTCGCCGTAAATCAGAATTTTTTCTTTGCGCTCCAGTGCCGCTTCCAGCCGGTCAAGAGCGGACTTCATTCCGCTCATCAGCAACGGGTCGTGAAGGTCCTCCAGACTAGGCGAAAGAAAATGCGAGGCCGCTTCCGGATCGTCGATTCCGCGGCCAACCAGCAGATCGGCAAGCACTGGAATTGCAGCCCGAGAGATTTTCAGTTTGGAATCTCGCAATGCTGCCGCGAGGATCGTAGCTTTAGCTTTAGCTGGAGCTGGCGGATTGGAGATCCATCGCATGGGCAGCGTTCGCTCTCAAATGAGTTGCTATAGGTTTGTCATAACGAACGGCGTGAGGGATCTGCAGTTCGCTGCAAGCTGCACATCCCTCACTTCGCTCGGGATGACAATTTATGGAAAGTCCCAATTGATGTAGGTCTTATTCCGAACGGAAAATTCCGCTACCGCTCTTCATCCTGGCCCGGTTCAATCATGAATCCGCCGCTATCATCGGCCAATTCACGCAGGTGTTGATAGTGCTCGTACCACTCCGTGCCCGCTTCGTAGACGAACATGCATCCTTGATACGCCCATCCCAGTTGGACGAAGCCGGTCTTGCCCACATAGGTCTTCAGCCACCGGCTTTCCTCTATATCCTCTTCGCTCCTGTAATCGCTGTCGGAGAGTTGCTGGGATAAACGGTCCAACTCTTCGCGATCAAGCGCCCAGGAATGCATGGTCAGGAAAGGCGCGGACGTTGCCTTGGCCAGTTCAACGAAATCCTTCCAGCCATCCGGATTCTGGCCTGAGTCCCATAGCACGCTGGGAACCTCTTCGCATTCGACATACCCGAAGAACCGGCGCATGCCCAGACCTTCAATGAAGGCGGTCATGTCGTCCTTCATTCCGGTCAGATCATCTGGATGTGGGGACATTGGTTTCTATTATTGTACGGCTTGAGCTAGTCAGCCGTCACTGGCGCGGGCCTGTCGCTGGTCGTTAGTCGATAGTCGTTAGCAAACTCTTTCTGCGTAACCTTCCTGACTGCTGCCGCGAGTTGAGGTTGGCGAACGACGAACGACCAGCGACCAACGACCAGCTCGCTTGTGTTAAACTTTCGACTTACAAAACAGCGCATTGATCATGCTCTTTTCCAAAGAATATGTGGGCTATCTGGCCCGCGAAGTTTCCAAAAAACTGGTCGCAACAGGCCTCATCGAGACCAAGGCTATGCCTGCGCTTACCGAGAAGGTGCATGCCGCCTTGCTCGACGAGCTGGCGCTCGAGGACCGGATCAACGATGAAGTGCGCGTCATTCTCGAAGCTTATTCTGATGAAATGCAGAAGAGCGGTGCCAACTACCAGGAAATGTTCCGCAAAGTAAAGACCGAATTGACCAAGAAATACAAGGCTGTGCTTTGATTCGGATTTTATAAGACATCCCAGAGGACGCTCCCGACGTGCGACTAAGCCGCGACAAGGTAAACAAACTGGCTCACGTGGTTACGGATGCCGTAGCCGAGCTTGATGAAGTCGAATTCATCGAGGACCGGAACACGATCCGCCTCGAAGTCCGCAAGATCCTCGAAGCGCTGCTCATGCAGGAAGCCCGAATCGACCAAGCCGCCCGGCAGAAAATCGAGAGCCAGCGAAAAACGATCATCGAGGGATCCGAAGAGTGGTCGATCCTCTACCGCAAGTACTACAACGAGGAAGTCAAGAAACTGGGATTGTAGGGGCCGTCAGGTATCAGCCGTCAGCTTTTAGTTTTGGACCAGTTCCGCAGCCCGATCCATTATCAACGATGGGGCGGCGTCGTAATTGCTCCCTCCGCCGCCGACCTCACCAACGCCGCATACTTCGCGAACACTCCGGTCTTATACTTCGCCGCCGGGGCTTTCCACTCCGCCATGCGTCGCGCAATTTCAGCATCGGAAATTTCCAGCTCTAGCTTACGAATCTTCGTATCAATGGTGATCTTGTCGCCCTCGCGAATGGCAGCGATTGGACCGCCCAGCGCCGCCTCCGGAGCAACGTGACCGACCATGAGTCCGCGAGTCGCGCCGCTGAAACGTCCATCCGTAATCAGCGCCACGCTCTCACCAAGACCCTCGCCGACAATCGCCGCGGTCACGCTCAACATCTCACGCATACCGGGCCCACCCTTCGGGCCCTCATAGCGGATCACCACCACATCCCCAGCTTTAATCTGCTTGCCAGTCACCGCCTTCATCGCCGCTTCTTCGGAATCGAACACGCGTGCCGGACCGGTATGTGATTGCCGTTCGTGCCCGCTCATCTTCACAACGCCACCACCCGGCGCGAGATTCCCTTTCAGGATGACCAGTCCACCAGTGGCTTTGAGCGGCTTGCTAAGCGGAGCGATCACCATCTGCCCCGGCGTCTCTTTCGCTTCGTTCGCTTCTTCGGCAAACGTCTTTCCAGTGACCGTCATCGTCGAACCGTTTACATATTTTCCGTCGAGCAGCCGCTTCGCAATCAGCTGAATGCCACCCGCTGCATCCACATCCGCCGCCACATATTTTCCGGCAGGCTTCAAGTCCGCCAACAAGGGAGTGCGTTCACTCACACGCTGAAAATCGTCGATCTCAAGCGGCAATCCCATCTCGCGCGAAATCGCCAGCAGGTGGAGCACCGCGTTGGTAGAACCGCCGGTTGCCGCGACCCCGGCAATCGCGTTCTCGAATGCCGCATGCGTCAGAATATCGCCGGGACGAATTCCCTTCTTTAAAAGATTCATCACCACTTCGCCGCAGCGAAACGAGATTTCGTCCTTGCGGGAGTCCATGGCCGGAACGCTGTTGAATCCCATCGGCGAAAGCCCAATCAGCTCCATCACTGTGCTCATGGTGTTCGCAGTGTATTGGCCGCCACATGCGCCGGCTCCGGGACAGGCCACATTTTCCAGCGCCAGCAGATCGGCATCGGTCATTTTTCCGGCCGCATTCGCGCCGACAGCTTCGAACACATCCTGAATAGTGACATCTTTACCGCGAAATTTTCCCGGAGCTATCGTTCCCCCATAAAGCACGAGGCCGGGGAGATTCATCCGCGCCAGGGCCATCGCTGCTGCCGGGATCGTCTTATCGCAACCCACCACACAAACCGCCGCGTCAAACAACTGTCCGCGGCAAACCAGTTCAATCGAGTCGGCGATCACTTCGCGGCTTACGAGAGACGCCTTCATCCCCTCGGTGCCCATGGTCTCGCCGTCGGAGATAGCAATCGTGTTGAACTCCATCGGAGTGCCGCCCGCCGCGCGTATCCCCTCTTTCACCTTGGCCGAAAGCCGCCGCAGGTGAAAGTTGCACGGCATAGTTTCGATCCAGGTATTGGCAACGGCGATCAGTGGCTTGGCTAAATCGGCATCTGTAAATCCGATAGCCTTATACATAGCGCGCGCCGGAGCCTGATCGCGCCCGTCCGTAATACTGCGACTGTTGTGTTTGAGGTCCATGGGAATTGTGGTGCGGACAGTGTAGCCGAATAGAGAAGTTCACGGTTCCCAGTTCTCAGTTAGGACCGCACGGGTCTAATATCTCACTGAGAACTGAGAACCGGGAACTGAGAACTTTCTTCTAGGCATTCACCACTTTCGATGCCGCCGGCTTCACCTCCGCGGCTTTCTTCTTTTCCGCCGGCAGCCATGACATCATCGCTCGCAACTGTTCGCCAACTTTTTCAATCGGATGCTGGCTCGCGGCTTTACGCAATTTCGCGAACTTCTTGCCGCCTTTTTTATTCTCTTTAATCCACTCTTTCGCGAAGGCGCCGCTCTGGATCTGCTTCAGCACTTTCTTCATCGCCTTGCGCGTATCGTCTCCCACAACCACTTCACCTCGGGTGAGGTCACCATACTCGGCGGTATTCGAGATCGAATAGCGCATGCGACTCAATCCGCCTTCGTAAATTAAATCGACGATCAGCTTCACTTCGTGCACGCACTCGAAGTACGCGATTTCAGGGGCGTAACCCGCTGCCACCAACGTTTCGAAGCCCTTCTGCATCAGCGATGTCAACCCGCCACAGAGCACCGCCTGTTCGCCAAAGAGGTCGCTCTCGGTTTCTTCTCTAAAAGTGGTTCGCAACACCCCGGCGCGCGTGGAACCGATGCCGTGCGCATAGCTGAGCGCGTATTCATGGGCGCGACCGCTCGCATCCTGATGAATGGCGAGCAACGAAGGAACACCTCCTCCCTGGGAATAAACGCGCCGCAGCAGATGGCCGGGACTCTTCGGCGCAATCATCACCACGTCGACATCTTTCGGCGGCTTGATGGTCTTAAAGTGAATCGAAAATCCATGGGAGAACCCGAGAATCTTTCCTTTGCGCAGATGCTGCTTGATGGCGGACTCGTAAAAGTCCGCCTGAGTCTCGTCGGGCGTGAGAATCTGGATCCAGTCGGCGCGCTTAGCCGCCTCTGCCGGAGCGACAACTGTCATTCCATCGGCAATCGCTTGTTTCGCTGAGCCTCGCGCCGGATCAAGGCCGATGATGACGTTGTACCCGCTGTCGCGCAGGTTCTGCGCCTGGGCATGTCCCTGCGACCCGTATCCGAACACAGCAATGGTCTTGCCCTTCAACGCTGAAGGGTTAGCATCGTTCTGATAAAAGACTGTGGCCACTGAAAACTCCTTATAGATGTTGGCTGGAAACCAGAAAGCACAAAACCGACCAATCGGTCGGTTTAGAGATGCTACCGATCCCGCCCGCTTGGTGTCAACTGTGGATTTTCACGACGTTGGCCCTGATCGAGCCCGTAACTGAGACTTCGAAGTCAGTTCAGAACTCGAAATAAGCCCCCGCGCGCGCGGGATGCGAGCCTTCAGTACCCGTCGCAGGGAGCAAACCTTCTTCAATTCCATGCAGGCTTTCCCACGCCGCCTCGGTCAGCGCCGGATCGGCACCCACGATATCGCGGATCATGTGCCACGCAGCAATGTTCAGCGCGCCTTCTGGCGCCGGACCCATCGCCAACGAAACCGAGCACTGGGGACAGAAACAAATCCGCTGCGCCGGGGATTTCTGGCGCGGCTTCACTCCGACGGTCTGCGCGAAGAGATACACCGCAACTGATTTTTGTCCCGTCTCAAGCTCGCGATTACAGCGCAGGCAAAATAAGCTTTCCAAAATCCCGTCTCCGGTTGTTACAAGTAATTGTCACAAAAATCTCTTGACGCTACTGTCTCCAAGGTCGTAGCGACGGCACAAGTATGCACAAGGATTCCCTACTAGTCTCGCACGGGGTTTCAATCAGCGAGCAATCCTTATCCTCAATTCGTGGCTGCTCTGAACCAAGCTGTGCTCTAGCCAGAAGCGGATCTCATCACGCACTCTATTGCCATGGGTGCTGGTCCATCGACAAAACTCGCGCGGTCTTCGAAAAGACGCCAGCAGGTCGCTGCCGTTTGTTATCGCGTTCGCAAAAGCGGCATCCAGTTTCTTCTAATCCAGACTCGTGGCGGACGATGGATTTTCCCCAAGGGTGGCTTGGAGCCAGGTTTTACTCATGCCCAATCAGCGGCGCTCGAAGCTTTCGAAGAAGCCGGCGTTCATGGACGGATGGAGGAAATTCCGTTCGCCCGCTATTTCCGGCGAAAGGCTGACTTGGCCGCGATCGCACAAGTACAAACAGAAGAAAGGCAGTCTGGCGACCAGGATTCTCAAGCGGAGCTACCTGTCGCTGCCCACCTCTGCGAAGTTTCACGCCTGGAACGGCCCCAGGAATCAAATCGACAACCGACCTGGTTTTCTCCTGAAAAGACGAAGCGTTGCCTGCTCGCAGACCGACCGGCGGAATTCGGAGCCGAACTAGCTCGCGTTGTGGATCGTGCTTTGTTGCGAATTCACCGCCTCCGCGACGGCGTTCGCAGCACTGAAGACCGTCAACACAAGGACAGCTTGCGAGAATCCAAATTTGAGCCTCTTCCGGAAATGCACTTGAACGGCACTGGCCAAGACGCCGCAGTCGCCCGCCAGTTTCGGAAAGTATTCCGGATGCAGATTGGAGCACCGAAGGAAATCCGGCGCTCGGTCTTGCGGCTGGGCACGGGAGCGCGTCCTGCAATGGATGCAATCCACAACGTCACCGCGATTGACACCAAACGCAGAACGAATCTGTCAAAGCCCTCCAATCCTTCGCGAAGCAAACGCACGCCCCGCACATACTTGTAGAGACGCGCTCGCTCGTCTCGATTTGGTCGACAATTTCCCGCCCTTCCCGTTACCCTCCTCGCCATGACTTCTCGAATGTACCGCCGGGATTTTCTTGCAGAAGACGGCGCCCACACACCTAATGAGTACTTCCTGATCGAGTCCGCGAATCCGAAAGTACAGAGTAGAGTATGGATGGAGCTGTACACTCCTATGTGGAATTTCTGTACGCGATGGCAGCGGGATGATTTAACCGGACCGCAACGGTTACGAGACCAAGCGAGGGAACAAATATTAGTACGTATGAGATCGAAATGAAGCGTAATTCTGATTGGGATCTTCTCCCCGAAGGCCGAGCCGAATGGATCGGTTTTTCCATCGCTTTCGTAGTGGTTCTCGGAGCTGCATGGTGGATTTTCCGGTAAAGAGCTGACTAACTGCAACCAGCATTACGTCGCAAAAATCGGCGTTTCCGGACTCGCAGCCTCTGGCATTCCGCGATACCATCTTTAAGGTAATGCTTCGCGAAGCCGCCATCGAACCCCGCCAGGAACCCCGGCAGAAGCCGCGCCAGGAAATCTTGCGCGCCGCCGCCCGCCTCTTTCAGCAGCAGGGATACGATGCCACCTCGATGAACGATGTGGCGGCTGCGCTCAAGCTTTCCAAGGGCGGCCTTTATCACCACTTCGAGTCGAAAGAAGAAATCCTTTTCAACATCGTGTCGCACGCGATGGAAATCACCGAAGAACGCGTGATCAACGTTGTCCGTCGCATCAATGGAGCTGGTGTTGCGGGATCGGAAGAACGCCTGCGCACGCTCATCCGGCTACACATCCAAGTGGTGCTCAGTCCCGAAGACCGCGAGATCACGGTCATGCTGCATGAGAATCATCCGCTGCCACCCGCGCTGCGTCGCAAGATTAATGGCCGTAAGAAAGATTACTTGCACTTCGTGGAGAATCTGATTGCCGACGTGCAGCGCGCCCGCAAGTCCTCGACCCCAGTCACGCCGCGCGCGGCCGCCTTCGCGCTGGTCGGCATGATTAATTGGATCTATCAGTGGTACAAACCCGATGGGCCATTGACCGGAGACGCGCTGGTGACTCAATTTACGGACATCTTCTTCAGTGGCGCGATCGGCTAGATGCAGCTCTGAAGGACATCTGCCGTGACGGCAATGCCTGTCTTAAGAAGTCCTACTGAGAACTGAGAACCGGCAACTGAGAACTTTTTTATGCCCCACTTCTTCCACATCGACGAACTTTCTCGAGAAGGAGCTCGCCAGCGTGGGGAACGCGGCAAACTTTACCACGAATTCCTCCGCGTCCCCGCCATGAGCGCAGGCGTCTATGTTCTGGCGAAAGGTGCGACCGATCCACAAAAACCGCATCGGGAGGATGAGATGTACTACGTCATCCGTGGACAGGCCCGCATGCAAATCGGCTCCGAACATGCCGACGTACACACTGGTTCAGTGATTTTCGTCGAGGCTGAGCTTGAGCACCGGTTTTACGGCATCGAAGAAGAACTCGAGGTGTTGGTTTTCTTCGCTCCCGCGGAGCAGGAATAAAATTCTGGCGAGCCAGGCGATCTACTTGGCGCCAGCCTTCGGCGGGATCCAATACACTTCTTCCTTCAAATGTTCTTTGTTGAAACCGGCGCGTTTCAAAATGCCTTTCCCGTGTTCGATCATGTCCGGATGCCCGCACAGATATGCGACGCTATTCGAAGCATTGCAGCCCCACTGGTCGGCATACTTGCGGATAAGTTCATCTACCCGCCCGACCTCGCCTTTCCAATTCTCATCTTCCCACGGACGACTTACCGTGAAAACGCACTGAAACCATGGCACTTCTTTTGACAAACCTTCCAATTCCTCACGATAACCGAACTCCCATGGCCGGCTCGCCCCATTCAGCAGAAACAGTTTGTGGTTGCCCGCAAACCTGCCCTCTTTCCAGTCCTTCACCAGCGTTCGCACATAGCTCACGTAAGGCGCAACTCCGGTCACAGTGCTGACCAGCAAATGGTTCGTGTGCTCGGGTAGCCCCGCTTCCAACATGAATCGGCCCTTTGCCACTTTGCGCATCAGCACTTCATCGCCCACCTGAAGCTTATACAGCGGCGGAGTTGTCTGGCCCTCCGGCACCAGTTCAAAAAAGAATTCCAGTTCTTTTTCGAGTGGCGAAGACACAATCGAGTAGGCGCGTTCCACTCTCTTCCCATCCCGTTCGACCCCGAGCGTCGCATACTGGCCTGGAGAAAACTTGAATTCTTGCCCAGGATCGACCCGGATCATCCACAGATCCGAAGCAAAATCGACGCGCTTGGTGATGCGCGCCAGGTAGTGTTTGTCATCCATATCGGTTCTCAGTCCCCGGTTCTCAGTTCCGCAATAGAACTCAAGCTCTAGAAAGATACAGCATTCCAGGAATTCTGGGGAGAAGAAGAGGAAGAAAGGATCCGATGACGATTGGTCGCTGGGTTTTTCTCAGAACTGAGAACCGGCAACTGAGAACTCAAAAAAGAACAGCCCGCAAGCTTGTTAGCCTGCGGGCTATTCCGGTGGACTGTTTGGGATTGACTGAGGTGGTCACTCTCGTGGCCCCTCGCTCGTTCCGGTGCCGGCCACAACCTGTGTCCAGCGGATCAGCCCAAATTCACGGATTGTTTGCGAGAGAATGTTCCCGATTCCCCCAACCAAAGGTTCCTCGAGAACTCCGCTTAGAGCAACCGCCCTAAGACTCAGCCACCTCACCTGGTCTGGAACTACAGTGACTACATAAATCAGAACTTGTCATCCGACCACCTCCTTTCCGGTGTAAACGCAGATTACAAAAGAGACCGCTTCGGAGTCAACGGCACGGACGTGGTGTGCCGGAAGAATTAACAGTTCTCAGTCCCCCGGTTCTCAGCTCTCAGATACTCCACAGGGCCAAATCCCTCCAGTACATGCCCGCCAGATACCTACCTTCGGCGGTGACCCTTCCCTAGACTGAAAGCAACCCTGCAAAGCAGGAAAGGCTTCCCCCCACCTCCCTAGTCATTGATCTTTCAATAGGCAATCTTTCGCTTGGCTTTCTGAGAACTGAGAACCGGGAACTGAGAACTGCCGTCAGCCCTTCCACCGATAAGCATCCGGTTGGGGCAGGCCCAGATGCGCCAGCACGCGGTTGGCGAATTCGTTCGCCATGTCATCGGCGCTCGACGGATGGTTATAGAACGTCGGGATCAGCGGAAAAATAGTCGCCCCCGCATCCGCCGCCAGCGACATGTTGCGGATGTGGATTTTATTCAGCGGCGTCTCGCGGACGCACAGCACAAGCGGACGACGCTCTTTAAGACTCACATCGGCGGCGCGTTCGATCAAGCGTGAGGCCGTGCCATTGGCAATGCGGCCGAGCGTCCCGACGCTGCATGGGATCACGACCATCGCGTCCGAAGGGTACGACCCGCTGGCCACGTTCGCTCCGATATCGGTGTTCGATTGCTGCTGAATCTTCGCCGATGTCGCGCCGATGATTTGACGTATGAGCTCGGATCGCCCCTCGATACCAAGCTCCTCGGTCATGACGCGTAAAGCGCTGTCGGAAGCGATGAAATTTACTGTTTTCACCCGAGAGTCGCGCTCGGCGGCGAGTAGAAAGTGCTTCAGAAATATGGATCCGCTGGCGCCGGTAGTGGCAACAGTCAGATTTTCCGGCGTCAGGGACACGGTCGAGGCTCCACGAGGCATCCAAAGCGCTGCCTCGAAAGCTGAGGATAGGGACACCGTAAAGGCAAGTCAAGACGGCTAGAGAAACTCGCCGAACGATGAACTGGTTTGTCATCCCGACCCTGAGCGAAGTCGAACGGGTAGGGATCTGCAGCGAGATAGCTAGGCAACGAAGGCGAACGACGAACGACCAACGACAGCCCTATGGCCACTACAGGCGTCTTACGATCGCGGCGCAGCGCCGCCCAACTTCACGCTATCGCCAGCGTCGAGCGTGAGATTCGCTCCATCGATCCCGCCAGCGGACGCAAATATCTCCGCGACTTTCGCGAAGCCTTTACTTCCTATCAAAGAGTTCTTGCCCCAACCGATGTCCGCCGCGAAATCGCGAAAGCCGGAACCGTCCTGGTCGGCGACTACCACGCTCTGCCCAACTCTCAGCGCTATATAGCCTCGCTGCTTCGCGATTACGAATTCCATCAACGCCCCGTCGTGCTCGGAGTGGAAACCATTTTCTCTCGCGACCAGCACATTCTCGATGAATGGCAGCGCGGCGAGATCGAAGAAGACGAATTGCGCCAGCGCGTCCGTTTTGAACTCGACTGGGGATACGACTGGTCTCCGTTCTACGAAATGCTATCCGCCGCCCGCGATCACGGCGCATCCATCTACGGACTCGACTGCATGCCTCGCGAAGACCTCCGCAAAATAGGAGCCCGCGACCGCCACGCCGCCGACAAGATTGCCGAACTCCGCCAACGACATTCCGACGCGCTCATCCTTGTGCTCTTCGGCGAATCGCACCTGGCGCCACAACATCTTCCCGCCGTACTCCAGCAGCGTCTTCCCGCGGAACCCGTGCTCACCGTTCTGCAAAATGTCGACGCGCTCTACTGGCGCGCCGCAGGAGAAGCACGGGACCACGTCGAAGCCGTCGAAGTACGCAATGAGGTCCGCAAAGATACCCGCGAGCATGTTCTCTGTGTGTTCAATGCCACACCGCTGGAAAAATACGAGAACTACCGCCTCTGCCTCGACCGCTGGGGACGTAACGACCACAGCGCTCCCGACCTCGGCCCCACGCTCTATAACTTGATCGATGGCATGGTGCGTTTTCTGGGGATCAACCAGTATTCTCCGCACAACACCACGCAGCCCCGGTTACTGGTTGACTTGATGCCGGAAGTCCACTCGCGGAGCTCCGACGCGCTTCTCCGACGCCTGCTATCCCGTAAAGGATTCTCCGCTGAACAACGCCGATCCCTGCTCCATCAGGTGCGCCAGCGCGGCAGCGTCTATCTCGCGCCCATCAATGCCGTCTACGTGCGTGAATTCCGCATGACTTCCGCCACCGAAGACGCCACCCGCTTCCTGCATCAAGCATGTCGGAGCCTTCCGAATCTTTGCAACGGCAAAGCAGGCACTCAGCAGAACGCGACGTACGCCGCCTCGGCCAGCCAACCGCTAGCCAAAGATGACGCGTTTTACGTCACCGTACTAGAGCACGCGCTCGCCTTCTTAGGGTCGCGTATCTTGCATCCCGCGCGTCCGGCTCTGCGCGACAACGACATCTCCGATCTATTCGACGTCACGCGTGAAGACCTCGAGCACCAGACGAAGCTCTCCTTCTCCGACGCAGTCGAAGCGCTCGACTACATCACCCAACACCGCAACCAAATTTCGGACACCGCCCCCGCTCCATCCTTCACCGGCCACAAATACGATTACGTCGCCGAACAGCTCGGATACCTCGCCGGCAACGATCTCTACGACGCCTACCTCGCAGGCCGCATGACCACCGCCGCTCTCCGCAAGCTCTTTCTCACTCACATCGAGCAATCCGGAGCAGCGCGGACAACATATTCCCAAGTCATCAGCCGCGTACGCTAGCAGTAGTTAAGGTTTCAAAGTTTCAAGGTTTCAGAGTTTCAAGGTTCAAGAATTTCGACGGCACGGTCGTGAGCGTTGAGGGCTTGACTTTGAAACCTTGAAACTTTGAAACCTAGCCCTTCTGCGCTATCCTCACCTGTCCAATGCCCGACGATCTTCCATTCCAGTCCCAGACCCCCGATGCGCTCATGCTCTTCGGCTTCTGGTACCGCGCGCTCCCAGCAAATCAACTCCGCGGCGGACAACTAACCAAGGCCATGTTGCTGGAACAACCGCTAGTAATCGGACGCGACCAGCAGGGGAAAGTTTTTGCTCTCCGCGACGCATGCCCCCATCGCGGCATGCCACTTTCCTGCGGAAACTTCGACGGCCAGCAGATCGAATGCTCCTACCATGGCTGGAGATTCGACGCCCACTCAGGACAATGCCAGCTGATCCCATCGCTGGTCGCGGATCAAAATCTGAAAGTGGATCGCATCTACGCCGGCAGTTATCCTTGTGAAGAACGCGACGATTTCATCTGGGTCTACATCCCCGATCCCAGCCCCATCGGGGCAGGATTTTCCAAGCAAGCGCCCGCTCCGGCTCCTGCTCCAGAAATTCCAAAATTCAGCGAGCACTACAAAATCGCCTACCTCACCGCCGATCTTCCCTGCAATGTCGACCACGGCATCATCGGCCTCATGGACCCCGCGCACGGACCTTTCGTCCATCAGGCCTGGTGGTGGCGCTCGCAACATTCCATTCACGAGAAAAAGAAGAACTTTGAACCCATCCCCTACGGTTTCCGCATGAGCGCGCACACGCCCAGTTCCAACAGCGCTCCCTACAAACTTCTGCGCATGTACGCCGACGCCGATTCCGTCACCACCACCATCGATTTCGTACTACCGAACTTGCGTTCCGAAATCATCCGCGCCGGCAAATACTGGTTCTCGAGCCTGACCACCGTAACTCCCATAACCCGCAACCAGTGCCGCATCGACGTAGTCGCCGCCTGGAATCTCTTCCGCTGGATTCCCTTCGGCCCCAAGCTCCTGAAATTCGTCTTCGCAAAATTCGTGGAGCAAGACCGCCATACCATGGAACTCCAGTCCGAAGGCCTGAAACACAATCCTCATCTAATGCTGATCGACGACGCCGACCGTCCCGCCAAATGGTATTTCGGATTGAAGAACGCGATGCTGGAAGTGAAGAAAAGCGGCGGAGAATTTAAGCATCCGCTGAGCGGACCGGTTACATTGAAGTGGAGAAGCTGAAACGCGCTGCATCAGCCCCGCTATCCCCCAACTAAATTACGCACTCCGCACGCAGAGAATATGAGGGATCCAGCACATGCAGGTAAGTCTCCATAATGTGCCAACACAACAGATTCCCTTTTGCCAAACCATCCGAATTGATTTCGTAGGCGACATCAACATGCTCATAGTCGAGCACCACCGGAATATGCGGGGGAAGCTTCGGAACAATATCGTGCGGGTTCACGATTCTCCAGGACACGATTGGGAGCTGGTTGAAGAGGTGAACAAACTCTGAGTTCCCCACTCGCGGCGAAGCAAATGTGTACAAACCGGTGATATCGAACTTCCGTTTGGAGTCGTTCTCCATGACGAACAAAGTAGTAAGTGCGCCGCCTAAGCTATGCCCGGCAACAATCGTTGTACGCCGGGGACGAGCACTGCCCGGCGCTTTTTCCGTTTTAAATTCCGCCTCACGGCTGAGCGCCAATTGCTCGAGCTGGTCGGCGAAAGACCCAGTGAACGTCTCGGGGCCGCCGGCGGCGGCGGCTTCTAGAGACCCGGGTATGTGCCGCTTCACCACTTTCAGCGTCTTATAAATTCTGTCGAATCCCTGCGCCACCCGGCCCGCCGATGGCACCTGATGAAATGGAACGGGAACAGCATCCATGTCATCGAGCCACTCGATCTTGCCTTCGGTTCCACGAATAGCGATTACGCGTGTTTGCGGGTCAGCCTTCTTATGCGCAACGATGCCATAGAACTCCGGCTTTTCGGCGTCAAGAAAAAAATCGCTCATCTGGATCCACGCACCGAGCTCGTAATCGTCAGGAATTCCTTGCGGCTCTGGCAAAGGATCGGTCGGATTGCTTCTGAACATCGTGTAGGCAGCCTGAATAAACTTTCCATAAAGTAGCGCTACTTGGGGATTCAGCGATTCGCTCACAGATACCTCCTTGAAAAGGCTGCGCCGGCCGACGATTTAACCAATAAAGAGTCGACCGATAACGATTCAGCCGATAACGCAATGGATTCGGGGGCCCGAAAACCAGCAAACCTTGGGGAAGGTAGAACCTGTCACCGTGGGAAACAACGGTACTATACGCTTGTCACAGCCTCACAACGAACTCGTTTGGATGTTCAAGGCAAAATAACCGATTCTTCCGTCAGCCAGTCCATCGCCTCGTCCCGCGTCTTGAAGGTTACAATCTCGCGCTGGGAAAAAGTGTGAAAGTTTTCCATAAATGCATGCGGGATACTCTCCGACCCCACCCATGCTGTCTTTTTCACAAACGGCCGGTCGAGCGTAAGCACTTCCTTCATCTTCATGGCGACATCGTGATCCATGGCAGCGCCGGTAAAATCGCCCAGCGTCACGATCGAACCGCGGGCATGACGGCCGATCACGCCCCTCGCCTGCTCCAGCAAAAGCATCATATCGACCGCGCTGGCGTGCGAAAAATCCAGAAGTAGAATCTGCTTTCCGCGGTGCTCTATGAAACGTATCCGATCGTCCATGATTGGCCTCGAAGAGTTCTACCCCGTGCTTCTCTGTGCCCCCTGTGGTAAAAAGCCCTAACTCTGCCGACCCTGAAAGCGCGGGACACTCAGACCAGCAGCGTCTCGACCACGCCGTAAACCGCAGCCAGCGCCGAATCCAGTGCCGCCACATCTTTGCCGCCCGCCTCCGCGAGATCGGGACGCCCACCGCCTTTGCCGCCAACTTTCTCGGCCACCGCGCCCACGACTTTCCCCGCCTGAATCCGGCCAGTCAAGTCCTTGGTGACGCCGGCAATCAGCGAAACATTACCATCTGCAGCCGAACCGACCACCACCACGCCCGATCCCAGTTTGTCGCGCAATTGGTCAACCAACGTACGCAATTGCGCGCGATCGAGATTATCCACGCGATGGGCCAGCACTTTGACACCGCGCACCTCTTTAACCTTGTCACTGACGGAAGCCACCGAAGAAGACGCCGACTTCATCCGCGCCTGATCAAGCTCGCGCGTGAGCCGCTTGATTTCCGAATCCCGCCGTTCGAGTTCGGAGCGCAATGTTGCCGCCGGAGACTCCGCCTCTTTACTGTTCAATGCCGCGACCACGGCTTCCATTTCATGGTCTTTGCGGAAGTGGCGCAGCGACCCCACGCCAGTAACCGCCTCAATCCGCCGCACGCCCGACGACACGCTTCCCTCTTTCAAAATCTTGATCAGTCCAATCTCGCCCGTCTGCGCCGTATGCGTGCCGCCGCAAAGCTCTGTAGAAAAGTCTCCGATCTTGATCACGCGCACCTTGTCGCCATATTTCTCGCCAAACAAAGCCATCGCGTGATACTCATTGACCGCAACATCGATCGGAACGTTCTCAATAATCTCAACCTTCTCATTGCGCAGAACTTCTTTGTTAATGATGTCTTCAATATCCTGCAACTCTTCTTCGGCAACCCCAGTAAAGTGCGAGAAATCAAATCGCAGATGGTTGGGATTAACCAGCGATCCCGCCTGCTTCACATGCTTCCCCAAAACCTCGCGCAGCCCCGCCTGGAGCAGATGCGTAGCCGTGTGATTGCGCATAGTCGATTCGCGAATCGCAGTATCAACCACAGCATCGACCTTGTCACCAACACGGAGGGTGCCCCACCCTTCCGCGTTCTTTGTGGAGGGTGGGCCCTTCACCACAACTTGATGCGCGCGCACGCCCTGCACCGGGTAATAGCATCCAGTCACTTCGGCGACAACGGTATTGTGATCGCTGGAGTAAAACCATCCCCGTCCCCACCTGCCCCCCGGACTCCGCATAGAAAGGAGTGTGATCCAGAATGATCTCGCCGGATTCGCCAGGCTTGAGTTCCTGCGCGCCTTGGCCGCCTTTGATGATGGCGAGAATTTCGCAATTGTCAGAACGCGTCTGGCGATAGCCTTCGAAGTCAGATTTCGGAAGTTGCTGGTAGGCGGGATTCGCCGTCTGCTTGGCTGCGCCTTTCCAGGAAGCACGGGCACGGGATCGTTGCTCCTCCATCGCGCGGTCGAACCCCTCGGCATCGAAGTGATCAGGCCAGCATCGCGCACCGCATCCTCAATGAAGTCCTTGGGCAGTCCGAACGTGTCGTAAAGTTTGAAGGCGCTTTCACCGGAATAAACAAAAGCAGGTGCCACCGTCTGGCCCAGGTCCCTCGTAATTGCGCTTTTCGATGATTAAGGCGGCCAAGTTCTTCACCGAGTTTTCGGACGCCGAGGCCCAAAGTACGCGCGAATCGCCTTTCTTCTGCTAGCACGGTTTGCGAGACGCGCTGCGACGTGTCGCTGAGTTCCGGATATGCATCTTGCATCAGATCGCGCACCGCAAACACCATCTCATGAAGAAATGGCTTCTCTCGCCCCAGCAACCGTCCATGTGTAATCGCACGCCGAATAATCTTGCGCAACACATAGCCACGCCCGTCATTCTGGGGAACAACGCCGTCCGAAATAAGAAACGTAGCCGCCCGGGAATGATCGGCAATCACCCGCAATGAAGCGGCAGACTTTGTATGAGCTTCTTTGTCGAGCTCCCTCTTGAGCGAAGTTCCCGTCAACTCTGCCGCCCTCTTAATCAGCGGAGTAAACAAATCCGTGTCGTAATTCGAAATCACTCCCTGCAAAACCGAAGCAACCCGCTCCAGCCCCATCCCCGTATCAATCGAAGGCTTAGGCAGCGGATTCAGTTTCCCGCTGGCATCCCGATCGAACTGCATGAACACCAGATTCCAAAGCTCGACATACCGCCCGCAATCGCAGCCAAACGCACAGTCGGCATGACTCGATCGCTCGCAATAACGCCCATGTCGTAGTGAATCTCGCTACACGGACCGCAAGGACCGGTATCGCCCATCTGCCAGAAATTGTCTTTTGAGCCAAACTCGAAGATGCGATCTTTCGGTACATTCTGGCCGAGCCACAACTCGTAAGCTTCGGCATCGCGCGGAACGCCGTTTTCGCCCTTGAAAATCGTGACATACAGCTTCGACTTATCAATCCCAAACCACTCCGGAGAAGTAATCAGCTCCCAGGCGTAAGCAATCGCCTTATCCTTGAAGTAATCCCCAAACGAAAAATTTCCCAGCATCTCAAAAAACGTGTGGTGGCGATTGGTGAAGCCGACATTCTCCAGATCGTTGTGCTTGCCCCCGGCGCGCACACACTTTTGCGAAGTCGTCGCCTTGTTGTAATCGCGCTTTTCCAGGCCGAGGAAAACGTCCTTGAACTGGTTCATCCCCGCGTTGGTAAACAGCAACGTCGGATCATTCTGCGGGACGAGCGACGAGGAGTGCACCTCGCGATGTCCCTTCTGAATGAAGAAATCGAGGAACATCCGTCGAATTTGGGAGCCTGTAAGCATGAGGATGAATCGTAAACGATTAAATTCTAAATGATGGTCGAATTTGTTGTTAGGCAAGGTCGACGGGAACTACAAGAGCGTTATGGGCACCGCGCGATCGCTGGGGCAAGAACACCTGATAAGGATGGACGGGCGGAGACGCCCGTCCTCTACGAAACACTTAACCTACTTCACTTCGTCAGCAGTTTTCTCGGCGCCCTTTTTCACCCCATGGCCAACTTTTTTCACGCCCTTGCCGGTATCCTTTGCCGCAGTTTTCGTGGCATCGCCGGTTTTGTCGGCGGCCTTCTCGGTGGCTTTGCCAGTGTCTTTCGCCGCAGTCTTTGTCGCTTTGCCGGTGTCTTTGGCGGCAGTTTTGGTAGCGTCGCCAGTCTTCACAGCGGCCTTCTTGGTGGCGTGCCCCGTTTTCTTGGCGGCGGTGTCGGTGGCTTTGCCGGTATCGTCGGCGGCCTTTTTCATGTCGTCGCCCGCCTGCCCGTACGAGAACGCAGTTAGGGCCAGCAGAGCAGCGGCGAGTGTCAAAGAGAACTTGGTCTTCATGTTTCCTCCTGAGGGATTGCAGAAACCTTCAATTGCAAAGTTCCGTAAGAGTATGCAGCATGCTCGTATCTATCGCAAGAGTCAAGAGTCTGGACGGATTCCTCGATGTCGACGCGAGCCTAATCCGAGGCCGAGGTAGTCTCGCTCTCAAGCTCCGTAATCGTTTCTACGTCGACATCCCATTTTTTCAGGATGGTGAAAATAGTTTTCGACCCGAACCCAGCCCGCATCAGATTGCGAAATACGCGAGCCGTCTGTTTTTGATCGATAGGTTTTTTCAGACGCTTGCGGCGAAGATACGCGCGGGCCAGGTTTTCTTCTTTGACATCCTCATAGACGGACGACACCGCCTTCTCGATAACGTCACCGTGTACTCCCTTAGCTTTGAGGTCGTTGACGACGCGCATGCGCCCAAATTTTTCATTGTCCCGCCGATACGACGAAAACGAAGTCGCATACTTGGCATCGTTCAGGTAGCCCTGGTCTTTGAGGCGGACAACAATCAACTCCACCAGCGTCTTGCCGATTTCTGTATCCGCCTCAACCCGGTTCCGCAGCAAACGCTTCAATTCCGCAACGGAGCGCATGCGGCGCGCCAACGCGCCGACGGCATATTCGTAAAGCTCCCCTTCGGTGAAGAGTTTTCTGGGACGGCCAAACGCCATGCCTACATCATAGTGCTTCCGGCCAGGACGATGGCTCTACCTGGAACGCCAACCAAAGCGAAACCAAGCCGCAATTCAGATCCGCTTTACTTAGGCGGCCCAGTTGAGTTAGGAAACGCCGGAGGCGGCGCCACCGGCGACACCTGCGGCGGAGTTGCATTCGCTGCACCGCCGCCCGCTGGCGCCACCAGCGCCATTTTCGCCGAGGACGGCAATTTGTCCGCATTCTTTACCAACAGGGCGATTTGCCACATCTGAGTTTCGGAAAGCGATTTGCTGAAGCCCGGCATGCCAGTCAATCGAATGCCGTTGGCTATCTTCCAATAGCTTTCGCCCGGTTCATCATCAGTCACTCCTTTTCCCTCGAGCAAATGCGGCGGCTCCGGATACATTCCTGTAGCAATCGCGGTCTTGGGAGCAAGGGGCAAGCCGTGACAAACGGCGCAATGCTGCTTGTAGAGTTCAGCGCCAGCCACGTAGTTGGCTTCACTCGGCTGGATCGGAACAATCTTCGGCGTATCTTTCGCGAGACGTGCATCCAAGGCCTTCTCAGCTAGAAATTCTTCGAAGGGCATATTGGAGTCGGTGGTAGCGACCGGAGCCTGGCCACTCGCGAAATATAGATAAGCCCCGAGAGGCACGAGGCAGAAACCGACTAGCAATCCAATAATAAATTTCACGGGTTAGTCCTGTGTTTACTTGGAATTTACAAACCTAACTTTACCACCGGGCATCCAAAATTCTTTCAATCAGAATACAATTCCCGATACCCCGGCAGTCAGAGTCGTGCAAGTCCTCCGGGACGTGAACAACTATGAGAATTGTCAGCGTATCGAGCGCTTTTCCAAAACACTACTACTCCCAGGAGATGTTGCTGGAGGCCCTGCAGGAATATTGGGGTGATCAAGTCCAAAACCCGCACGTATTGCGGCGTTTGCACCGCCACGTCGGAGTCGACGGCCGGTTCCTCTCTCTTCCCAAAGAGGAATATATGCAAATGCGAACCTGGGGAGAGGCGAACAACCACTGGATTCGCACCGCCAAAGAGTTGGGCGAGCAGGCAGTGGGCGGCGCGTTGGCGGCTGCTGGATTGCATGGCCGCAATCTGGGAGCGATCTTTTTTACCTCGGTGACAGGCATTTCCAGTCCGTCGATTGATGCGCTGCTGATCAACCAGATGGGACTGTGTAGAAACATTCGCCGCACTCCGATTTTTGGTTTGGGATGCGTGGCTGGCGCCGCCGCTATTTCGCGCGCAGCCGATTATGTTCGCGCCTATCCGGATCAAACCGCGGTCGTGTTGTCGGTTGAACTTTGCTCGCTCACTTTGCAGCGCGAAGACGTCTCAATGGCGAACCTGATTTCGGCAGGACTATTCGGCGATGGCGCGGCCGCAGTGATTGTGGCTGGCTCCGATTGTGGACTCTCTGGCCCAAAGATTCTCGCGACCCGCTCCGTGTTCTATCCCAACACCGAAGACATGATGGGCTGGGCGATTTCCGAGACTGGGTTTCGAATTGTTCTTTCTCGCGAGGTGCCGAATCTGGTCCGCGAGAATCTGGCGAAAGATGTTGACGAATTTCTTGCCCAGCGCGGCTTGACTCGTGCTGACATCGGCAGCTGGGCTCTCCATACCGGCGGACCCAAAATTCTGGAAGCAACCGCCGAGGCGCTGGGCTTGAAGAATGGCGAACTCGACGTTTCCTGGCAATGCCTGCGACGTACCGGCAACTTATCGTCGGCCTCGGTCCTGGTGGTGCTCGAGGAAGTCATGAAGAATCGACGTCCCGAGCCCGGCACGCTGGGAGTGTTGGCCGCAATGGGGCCGGGATTCTGTTCAGAATTTGTTTTGCTGGAATGGTAAGTCGATGGGAGGTCTGTGCTGAGCCGCTTTCCGAGTCCGGTGGATGTATTCATTATCGGCGGCGGACCAGCTGGCTTGGCGACAGCCATTGCAGCGCGCCGCCACGGCTTGAGCGTGTTGCTGGCGGATGGAGCGATCCCACCCATCGATAAATCCTGCGGTGAAGGACTGATGCCGGGCGGAGCCGATGCCCTCCGCGAGCTCGGTATCGCGATTCCCGGCGGGGAGGCCTATCCCTTCCGCGGTATCCGTTTCGTGAGCAACGGCATAAAAGCGGAAGCTTCCTTCCCTCGTGGGACGGCATACGGAATACGCCGCACGCATCTCCATCGCATCATGTTGGATCACGCAGCCGCGAGCGGCGTTCACATGTTGTGGCAAGCGCCGGTCAGCGGCCTTCACCCTGAAGGAGCAGTCGTAGCTGGAGAATTAGTGCGCGCGCGTTGGGTTGTCGGCGCTGACGGAAGCAACTCTCGAGTTCGCGGCTGGGCAAAACTGAATCGTCGTAGCCTGGATCGGCATAGTCTGGATCGCCTTAATTTGGACCGTCCTAATCGTGACTCATCTCAACGGCGTTTTGGGTTTCGACGTCATTACCGTGCCGCCCCCTGGTCCGTCTTCATGGAGCTTCATTGGGGCCGTCTCTGCCAGATTTATGTCACGCCGGTCAGTCATGAAGAAGTTTGTTTGGCGGTGGTTTCCTCAAGCTCGAAGTTGCGGCTCGATGATGCGCTCCGGGAATTTCCGGAACTATGCGCGCGTCTCGAACCCTCCGAATACTCTTCCACAGAGCGAGGTTCGATTACGGTCACCCGAAGATTGGGTCAGGTGTATCGCGACCGCGTGGTCCTGGTCGGCGACGCTTCTGGAGGGGTAGACGCCATTACAGGCGAAGGCCTGTGCCTCTCTTTTCGGCAAGCCGCTTTACTCGGCGATTGTCTGGCATCCGGAGATCTCGCTCGCTATCAAAAAGGTCATCGCGCGCTGATACGTCGTCCCGCCATGATGGCGCAGCTGATGTTGTTCATGTCTCAACATAGCCAGTTTCGAAGCCGCGCCATGCAGGTCTTCCAGTCGAACCCGCGTTTGTTTGCCGGGATGTTAGCCCTTCACATCGGCGAAGGGTCGACGCGCAATCACATTTCGAACGGAATTGCTTTGGGATGGCAGATGCTGACCGCCTGACGATCTGAGAGACAACCTGTTACCTTCTTCCGATTACTCCAAGTTACCGATCCTGCTCCGGAATTGAGCGCTAAGTGACTTCCGCGTCTGCGACCGGACATCTGCAACTTATTGCACTTTCCCGTTTCCGCAATCGGCAAGTCATTGCAGCCGTGAGCGCAACTTCGCGCCCCGATTGGCAGTGTCATTGCACTTCTATATTGCATCCGCCCAGTAGAAAAGTTTTAAGAAGAATCAGAGTCGTTCGAATTTGAATTTCTTTTTTGGAGGATCTACCTTGCCAAGTACCCGCTTTCTGCTTTCGATGGTCGCAGCCCTCAGCTTTTCAACGCTGGCCTCAGCCAGTCCCATACCTGCCAATTTCGCGACCTTTCACTCTGGCGTAAACATTCTTGGCGCAAGCGATCCCAGTCACTTCTCGACCAATGCAATACCGACTCCGCCGCAAGGCACATTCAATCACCACAACTCGCTAGGCGAGAGCACGTATGTGAGCCAACCGCGCATCGCTTCTCTAAGTGGAGTGCACGACAACGTCCGATTCAGAACCGGGAACTGGACCGGAGCCGCAGCAGGATTAAAGCACAGCCAAAGTCCGGCTCTGTCCGCGCCTGAACCCGGCAGCCTGCTGCTGCTCTCCACCGGTTTGATGGGAATGGCCGGAACGATGAGGCGCAAGCTGTTCCGTCGCTAACTTAGCTCTCGTTTATTCAAGTTTTTCGCAAGTCGCGTCTCCGCGTGTCTCCTTGATAGCCGCCATCAGTGCAAAATCTGATGGCGGCCTTTTTCGTCAAGCGGCGTAACTTTCCTTCGCTCCCCGCATCCGATTGCTGACCCCATGGAATCGGGGCAACCAATCCAGAAAACAATTCACCCACAGGAGATGTACCGCATGAAAACTACGATTGTGAAACTAATGTCCACCGCCATGCTGTTCGGCGCCCTCGCTTTCGCCCAGTCTGGCGATGCCATGAAACAGGACGACAGCATGAAGCATGAAGACAGCATGAAAAAAGACGACAACATGAAGAAGGACGACATGGCGAAGGACTCCAAAAAGCAGAAAAAGACGAAGAAGGCCAAGAAAAGCACGGACACTACCAAGAAGGACGAAATGAAACCCGACGACGGCATGAAGCACTAAGTTCTCGCCGCATGATTGGCCCTCGCAGAGTTGTGGCGCAGAAACTTCACTCTAAATCCACTCATCAGGACGGGCGCTCCGGTGCCCGTCTGTTCGAGCTTTTCTTCCGGGAACGTTTGCACGTATCCTAATTTTCTAATCCTGATACTCCGGCTCGCGTTTCCATCCTGAAAGCATGGAGAAGAAATTAGACCACCCATGCAATGCAACCATGATCAAGTGCCCAGGAATAAATGAGAGAAATCCGCACATGCTCGCAAAATGCCAGATGCGCGTGAGATGAAATCCTCCGAATAAAAACGCGAGCCATGCAAATTGGGCGGGTTTGTATAGAACGATTCCAGTGAGAAGCGACAGAACTCCGAATCCGATTGTCGATGTGTAAGCCAGTTTTTGCAACGGATTGTACTGACCTGTAGCCGGAGGCTTTGGACCAAATAAGAAATAATGCTTCGCCATTGGCCACACGCCTGAAATGTCGCGGGGGGTGAAGAGCATGGTGCGGAAATGGCCACTGAACACCTGATACAGCACGTAAATCACGCCGCTGCCGGCAAACAACCACATGAACGTGAAATGCCATTGCAAGGCGCCGCCAAGCCATCCGCCCAGCGTCAGCGACTTTGGTATATCGAGGAACACTTTTTCTGGAATCTTCGGGCCAAAGCTGGGGAACGCGCGAAAGATCCGCAACCCGCTCGTGATCATCACAAATAAGGCAATGGCATTGACCCAGTGAGTAATCCGAATCGGCAGCGGATGCTCATAAGCAGCACGAACCAACTCAGGTTCGTCCGCTTTCGCCACGGACTCCGGCGTCGCCCCAACCATTGCCTCGGGTGCACTTTCAGCAAGGGTGGATACCTCAGCGGGTGCGGGTGCCCCATCCTTGCTCGTTTCTTGCGCAAGGGTGGGTACCACAAGCTCAGCAGTCGCCTCACTCGCGTCTTCCCCAATTTCGTCTTTATGGTCGTGCTCTTGTTCGTCCGACATCACAGGCCTCCGAACCAGCTGTAGCCCTGGTCCTCCCAATAGCCGGTTTTGCCAGGTTTCAGTACGCTAGTTACACGAAGCGTGTCGAGATACTTGGCTTGTTTGTATCCCAGTTTCGTCGGCATTTGCAGGCGGAGAGGCGCGCCGTGCTGACGGTCAAGCGGCTCGCCATACATCTCGTAACAGAGTAGCGACTGCGGATGCAGTGCCGAGGCCATGTCAATCGACTCGTAATAATCGTCCGCGCACTCGACCTCCAGGAAGCGAGCATTGGTATTCGCACCTACCAGCGCCAGAAAGTTCGAGATGGGCGTCCCGCCAAACGAGCCCACCACATCCCAACCTTCCACACAGATGTGCCGTGTATTCTGACGAAGTTTTGGCAAAGCCTGCACCTGCGCCAGCGTATATTCCCCGGGATGCTTCACGTCACCCTCCACCGTCAGCGTCCATTTCTCCAGATCGACCTGGGGATCGAGCACGTCGTAGCCGTTGTAGGGAAACTTTTCAAAGGGAACCACTTCGGAATCCGAGAACGTCGGCGCAAGATGCTGTGAGCGAAACGTGACACCCGCGGCCCAATCGCTGAAACGAACTCCAGCTTCAATCAGTCGGCCGCTCACCTTCGGAAACGCAAAAACACCCAATACAGCAACCGGTGCCAGTTTGAGCAGTTGACGGCGACTCTGCCTTTTGAGCTCTTTGTCTTCGAGTCGAGTAATCATAGTGGTCCTTCGTACACCCAAGAAAAACTCTCCGTAGAGACGGGGCTCGCCCCGTCTAACTGCCAGCGGGAAGACGCAGGACGCGCTATTCAGAAATCGCCCTGATGAGCAGACCTTAACACGAAATAGGATGCGGAACCCCAGCCTTAGTTACAAAGCCGCGCTAGCCGTATCTTGCCTCCCTGAACGGCGTGTCACGGCGCACACACGGACCCGTTCCGCGACACATAATCCGATCGCCACTCGACACTAACCCTCCTCTTTTCAATCGCCTATCTCTGGCCGCCAGCTTGCTTTTCCCTTGGCGAGGCACAGGAGCTACCCATGGAAACGATGATGCAAGGCTTGGTAATTATCGGCGGTCTGACGTTTTCTCTGGCCGCGTCCCTGCTGATCGAAGAACTAATTTTCGGACAAATCGTCCGCCTGGCGTTCGCCCGCCGCGCGGAAGTTGCTGACCATCATTCTGAGTACGCACCAAAGAATTGAAAGGATTTCGACCATGCTATTGCTAAAGTATTTGCTCTTGAGCGCGGGAATCGCAATGTTTGTGATCGCCGCCGGAATTCTCAGTTACGACGCCTACCTGCTGATTGCCTGGCAGCGCAAACGCCTCAATCCGGATCCCGAGACGGCGCCCAGCTCTCCGCCCGTTATCCGGTGGCGCACCTCCGTCGCCCTGGTGATGCTGGCCTGGGCTCCGCTGCTAATCTCGGCCGGCATCGTAATCGTCCCCAGCGGCATGGCTGGTGTCCGAGTGAGCCAAATAAGGGGCGCTCTCGCCGGAACTCTCTATCCCGGCGTGCATTTCGTGACGCCGATGATCGAGCGCGTCGAACTCTTCAACACACGCGACCAGTTGTTCACCACCGGTATCAGCGAGGATTCGTCGGCCAAAGGCGCGTCGAAAGCGGATGCACCGAATGCGCAAGCACTCCACGTCCAGGCTAAAGAGGGGCTGACTCTGGGCCTGGCCATCACGGTCCGTTACCAGATCGACGCCAAACGCCTCGACTACATCGAGGCGAATCTGCCGCAGCCTTTGGAAAAAGAGATCGTCCCACCCGTGGTCGCTACCGCATGGCGTGAACTGGTGCCGAACTACACGGTTCGCGAAGTGTTTTCCACCAAGCGCGAAGAAGTCCGTCAGCGCTCCGCCGAGATGATCCGCAAACGCCTGGCCGCCGACGGCATCGTAGTGAAAGAGGTCATGCTGCGCGACATAGAACTCCCCGAGGAGTATGCCAAAGGCCTGGAGTCGCTGCTGTTGAAAGAACAGGAAAACGACCGTATGGCCGTCGAAACCGAGATCCACCAGAAGCAGGTCAAGATTGTCGAAGCCGATGCCGAAGGAGCTAAAGTTCAAGAAGTGAAACAGGCCGAAGGGCAAGCCGCCGTCCGCGTCCTCCAAGCGAAAAGCGAGTCCGACGCGATGCAGTACACGCTGCCGCTAAAACAGAAACAGATCGAGCAATCCAAACTCGAAGCCGAAGCCCGCAAGGAAGCGACCGTCAAAAATGCCGAAGCCGCCGGAGAAGCCAAACTCATTGACAGCAAAGCCGAAGGCGAGCGCCGCAAAATCTTGGCCCAGGCCGAAGCTGAGCGCATCCGCCTGACCGCCTCCGCCGATGCCGAGCGCATGGCCAGCGAGGCAGCGATCCTGAAGCAAAACCCGCTGTTGATCAATAAGATCGTGGCCGAGCGCCTGTCCGACAAATTGCAGATCATGATGGTTCCAGCGGATGGCAAGATTTTCTTCAACGATATATTGCACGGAATGACGACGAACGTTACGAGCCAGGCGGAAAGCATGGAAGCCGCGTCCGGAAAATCTCAATAATCGTTAAACAGTTCTCAGTTCTCAGTTCTCAGCTCTCAGAAAAGCTAGGAGCGCGGTTTACTGGGAACCGAGAACTGGGAACGGAGAACTTCGCCATGACCAGCCCACCATCCATCCCGCGCTATAATCACCGCATTCCACACATGCGAGCGCGAGCATCCAGCGGTATGCGGCTTGGTTGGCTGACTATTTTCTTACTCGCGACGGTTTCTCTTCCTTCCAACCTATGCGCTTCGTCCCTGGGAGACACCGCACGCCAGTTGGCTCACCAAATCGCCGCAGACGCTGGGCCGGGAGCTTTCGCCATCGAAATCACGAACCATTCGTCGCTCGACGAAAAATCCGTACGCGAAATAAGCAGCGAACTTGAGACACAGTTGCAGGTCGAAGGCGTGCGCCCGGCCAAAGCCGACCAGTCCATCGGCACAATCGCAGTCGTTCTTTCTGAGAGCCTGCGCGATTATGTTTGGACGGCTGAGATTATGCTCGGCTCCGACGAGAAAAAGGTCGCAATGGTGTCATCGCCGCGACCACCATCGGCAACGCCATCGTCCCCCTTGCCGCCGATCGTAATAAAAACGACACTCCTGTTTGCGCAAGAGCAACCAATGCTCGACGTCGCCCAGATCGAAGTTCCCGGTGGATCGCGCTTGCTCGTGCTCAATCGCGACATGGTTGCAATCTATCGTCCACAGGCTCTGAATCAAGCCGCGCGCTGGGGACTCGAAACTTCATTGCCCATTGTTCACTCGCGAGTCTTCCCGCGCGATTTGCGCGGACGCATCTTCCTCCGCCACGACCATCTGTTCGACGTTTATCTGCCCGGGACATCCTGCCGATCGAGTTCCAACACGGCCACTCCGTTGACGCTCACCTGCAACGACGCGGAAGATGCAACTCCCAACAACCTGTGGCCGCTGACTTCGGATGACGGTTCGGTGCGCGCCATCTTTGCGGCGTCGCGCAATTTCTTCACCGGCTCGGTTTCTCCCGCAATTGGAAGCATTACGAACGTTGGATCGTTTTACTCCGCAGCCGCGCTTCCGCGATCGAATTACACGCTATGGGCGTTCGCTGCCGTCAATGGATCGCTGCACCTTGTCGATGGAATGACCGATCAAATGGTCCGCGCTGGAAAGTGGGGCAGTGAGATGGCAACCGTCCATTCCGGTTGTGGCTTGGGTACGCAGTTGTTGGTTTCGGAGAACGGGAGTCCAACATCGGAGAATTCAGAGCGCGACAACCTGCGTGCATTCGAGGTTCCCGATCGCGAGCCCGTGCTCGTCAGTTCAGCGGCGGAGTTCGGTGGACGAATCGTTGCATTGTGGACGGAAAGCGGCGATAACAACGCTACAGCAATCGTAAAACGATCAGACACGGGATGGTATGAAGCGTTTCGCGTATCGATTACTTGCGGCAATTAGCCTGCTCGCGGCATCGGCGAACCCGGCAATGTCCGATTCCCGGCCACGCTATGGCGGAACCCTGCGCGTCATGATGCCATCCGCGCCCAGCACACTCGACATCCCCGCATCTACCACCCCTGCCGACTATTGGGACGCTGCCCGCACCCTTTCATTAATCGGCGACACCCTCGTAACCCTCGATGTCCTTGACCATCCGCAACCCGCGCTCGCTCTGGCGTGGCAGAGTGACTCCAGCAACAGTCACTGGCAATTCACCTTGCGCCGCGGAGTGAAATTCCACGATGGGAGCGCAGCAACTCCCGGAGTCGTCGCGCAAATCCTAAGCGCCATCCATCCGAATTGGAAAGTGCGCGCATTGGCGGATTCCGTGTTCTTTGATAGCGAGACACGAATGCCCTCGCTCCTCGCCGAACTCGCGCTTCCGCGCAATCTGATACTCAAACGTAGTGGAAACGGTCTCCCTATCGGTACGGGCGCATTCCTTGTCTCTGAGTGGCAACCGGGAAAACTCCTCAAACTCACCGCAAATGAAGGGAGTTGGGCCGGCCGTCCTTTTGTGGATGGGGTCGAGATTGAATTCGGCAAATCACTTCGCGATCAAGCGGCCGCGTTAGAACTGGACAAGGCCGATGTAATCGAGGTGGCTCCGCAAGCGGGCAACGGATCGCAGCGTCGCAACACTTCATCATCGCCGTCTTCGCTGTCGTTGCCTGTGGAACTAATGGCGTTAGTTTTTGCCGCCAACTCAAAAGCACAAGACCCTCGCCTTCGCGAAGCGCTTGCGCTCGCCATCGATCGGAAGCCCATCCAGTCCGTGCTGTTAAAGGGCGTGGGAGATCCTGCTGCCAGCATCCTTCCCAAGTGGATGACTGGCTATAGCGAACTATTTCCAACGCAGGTGAATACGCAGCGCGCCCGTGCCGTGCTCGCCGATTCGCGGCAACCGGCGCTCAATCTGAGTTATGACCCGCGGGATCCGCAGGCGCAATTGATCGCCGAACGCATTGCTCTGAATGCCCGTGAAATTGGCATCACCATACAAGTGTCGTTGTCGGGAGCGGAAGACATCCACCTGATGCGAGTAGTGCTCCCGAGTCCTGATCCAGTTACGTCACTCGTCGAAGCCGCCCGGCAATTGGGATTGCGGCCGCCGGAACTACCGGCGCCGCGCGAAAATTCCATCGACGACTTGTATCAATCCGAGCACGGTTTGCTCGCAGGGTATGCTGTCATCCCTCTCTTCCATTTGCCGATAGCAACCGCCGCAAACGCCCGTATACGCGACTGGCAACCGGATCAATTGGGAAGGTGGAACGAGACGGGACATTCTCTGGCCGACCTTTGGCTGGCAGATCATGGGCTAACAGATCATGGGTTGACAGATCATGGACTGGCAGATCATGCACCGGTCGATTCGAAACCCGGTCCTCAGCCGGCGGCGGACCCGCGATGAGTTTCCGCAAAAAGCTTCTTCTGCTATTTGCGATGACGGTGCTGCTCTGCGTCGCCGTCATTTCGGCATCGGTATACGGCACCATTCGCCGTTCGTTCGAACAGGCAAATCAGGACCGTGCTAGTGCGGTCGCCGCTCAGTTTCGATCGGAGTTTCAGCGCCGCGGATCGGACGTATCGCGCAAGATCGAGGCCATCTCCGCCAGCGAAGCTGTGCAGCATATTGCGTCAGACGCGAATCGCGCTGAATACGTGGGCGAAGCACGGATGCTGGCGGGCCAGCAGCAACTCGACTTTCTGGAACTCGTCGACAATCGCGGGATCATCATCTCCTCCGCGCAGTGGCAGGCCAAGTTCGGATATCAGGAAGCCGCGATTCCGTCTGCCACAGCCACAGCTGCGGCATTCTTGAAACGCGAAGAGCTGCCGAATGGCGCTACCCTCGGCCTGTTTGCCGCTCGCGCCGTTCACGCCGAACCGGAGTCTTTATACGTGATTGGCGGCGAGAGGCTCGATCAGGGATTTCTCTCTACCCTTGATATTCCCTCCGGAACACGAGTGCTGCTTTATCAGAACCTGAGCGCACAATGGACTCCGAAATCATTACTCGATTTGAACGGAGCGGCTGCCGGCGCCGACAAACTGGCTCCCCTGGTCGCAAAAGTGCGTGAGACACGGCGCGAATCTCAGAGTGTGATCTTCTGGACCTCCGACTCTGCGGATGCCGAAGTTTTCCATGCCATCCCGCTCACCGGACCTGTTTTCAATTCAACGGATCAGAGTGCGCCGACTCCGAGTGGCGCGAACGAGCAGCTATTAGGAGTTCTGCTCGTCGGCAGTTCGCGGCGTCCGCTGATCGAATTGCAACGGCAGGTGATCTCGACCGCATTGCTGGTCGGAGGCATAGGAATTCTGGTCGCGGTGCTGGCAACGCTCTGGTTTGCCGCACGTGTAACTCGTCCAATTGTGTCGTTGGCATCGGCCGCGCGTCGAGTTGCCGCCGGTGATCTCAGCGCCAAGGTAGATGTGGAATCAAACGATGAATTGGGCGAACTGGCTGCTTCTTTTAACCGGATGACCGAAGATCTCACCCAGCAAAAAGATCGCACTCTACAGGCCGAGCGCGTGGCCGCATGGCGTGAACTGGCACGGCGATTGGCGCATGAATTAAAGAATCCCCTCTTCCCTTTGCAAGTCACGGTTGAGAATCTGATGCGCGCAAAACAGAAATCACCCGAACTATTTGAAGAAGTCTTTCACGAGGGAACCGCCACCCTGCTTGCCGAAATCGACAATCTGAAAACGATCATCGGCCGCTTCAGCGAATTTTCCAGGATGCCGCAGCCGCAACGGCAGCTTACCCAAGTGAACGACCTGGCGCGCTCGGTGCTGCGTGTCTTTCAAGCGCAGTTGCAGGAAAGAAACAATATTTCAGTGCGCACCGATCTGGCTCAGGCATTGCCGGAAATTTCCGCCGATCCCGATCTACTGCACCGGGCGTTGCAGAATCTCGTGCTCAACGCGATCGACGCCATGCCCGAAGGCGGAGAGCTTGCAATTCGCACTTCTGGCCCAGGTAATTCCGTTGAGATTTCAGTATCCGACACCGGCTCCGGCCTCACGCCAGAGGAATGCGAACGCCTGTTCACCCCGTATTACACAACCAAGCAGCATGGAACTGGACTCGGCCTGGCGATTGTGCAGTCGGTGATAAGCGATCATGGCGGCAAGATCTCAGTCGAAAGCACAAAGGAAAAAGGGACTACATTTAGGATTGAATTACCGCGCGACCAGTAGCCGCGGCACTGCGTGCTTTTGACAAGTCTTAACAGGAGAAAACCTTGGCGGAAAAAGCGGCGCAAAAAGCGCACCTACTGATCGTAGATGACGAAGCCAACACGCTGGCCTCGCTGTCGCGGGCATTTCGTCTGGAAGGCCACGAAGCTACCGTCTGCGACAACGCAAACAAGGCTCTGGACCTGGCCAAATCGCAGTCCTTTGACTTGATCCTCTCCGACGTAGTCATGCCCGGCAAAGACGGCCTGTCCCTCCTCGAAGAACTCAAAGCCCAAGGCGTGCCGACGCCTGTCGTCATCATGTCTGGGCAGGCGCACATCGAGATGGCAGTCCGCGCTACGAAACTCGGCGCACTCGATTTCCTCGAAAAACCAATCTCCACCGAAAAGCTGTTGCTAACCGTAGAGAACGCGCTGAAGCTCGGCCGTCTCGAACGCGAAAATCTCGACCTCGCCCACCGCCTCGGCAGACACGAAATCGTTTGGAAGGCTGAGACCATGCATCGCGTAATGGCCCAGGTGGAACGCGTCGCCGCCAGCGAAACGCGCGTTTGCATCCTAGGCGAAACGGGCACGGGGAAAGAACTGGTGGCGCGCACCCTGCATGAGCGGAGTCCGCGTGCTGGCGCTCCTTTCGTCACGCTGAACTGCGCGGCGGTTCCCGCTGAGTTGATTGAGTCCGAATTATTCGGCCACGAAAAAGGATCGTTCACCGGCGCGGCCGGACGTCATCTAGGCAAGTTCGAGCAAGCCCAGCACGGCACCATTTTTCTCGATGAAATCGGCGACATGCCGCTAGCCATGCAAGCCAAACTCCTACGCGTGCTGGAGGAAAGCGAAGTGGAACGCATCGGCGGTGAGCGCGCCATCACCGTGGACGTGCGAGTCGTCGTCGCCACCCACCGCGACCTCGAGGCGCAAGTACGCGATGGCAAATTCCGGCAGGATTTATTTCACCGCGTCTTCGTTTTTCCCCTGCACCTGCCGCCATTGCGCGAGCGCCGCGAAGACATTCCGGCGCTCATTGAGCATTTCGCTCTACAGGTAAGCGCGACTAACGGATGGAAGCCGATGCCCTTCACCGCAGACGCGATGGCCGCACTGCAACAGCACCCATGGCCAGGAAATGTCCGCGAACTCAGAAACACCGTCGAGCGTTTGATGCTGCTCTCCACTTCCAACGAGGTGACGGCAGAGACGGTGGGCCTCGCATTGCCCACATCAGTCACAGCGCCCGATTCTGGATCATCCAATGCCGGCCCGCTGGCCGACCGCGTGCGCGCCTTCGAGAAGCAGACAATTCTCGCGGAGTTGAAACGCAATCACCACCAGATATCCAACACAGCTCGCGCACTAGGGCTGGAGCGGTCGCATCTCTACAAAAAAGCCGAGCAAGTCGGGATTGATCTGAAAGCCACGCGTAACGAAGGCGACCACTAGACTAGGTTGTCATGCTGAGCGGAGCGAAGGACCTCATGCACAACGGCTCGTCGCAGTCTCCAACGAGCCCTTCCGTTTGCAATTTCCATCCCTCACAGACGACAATCGTGTCGTGCCTAGCACTAGCTTTTATCAGGAACCCCAAGCCACCAGTCCATTCCGTCAGGGTGCGCTCGTAATCGCCACCTTGACCAGCCCGCGCGAGAAATTCTGGGGCGCGATTCTCCATCTGGCTTCTGAAGGCGTAAGCCTGCGTGGGGTCGACATCGCCTCTTTCGACGACCTGGCGTCGCAAATCAAGAGCGGCGAGCCCTTTACCTCCGGCGTCGTTTTCTTCCCGATGCATCGCGTGGAAAAGATGGAACTGGATCTTCCCGAGGGAAACCTGCTCTCGCTTGCCCAGCGCTTCGCGCAAAAAACAGGACAGGATCCGGCTCCGCTCCTAACCAGCGAATTTCTTACTGACCGTCGCGATGCTGCTGGAGATGCCGGAGGAAATAAACAACGGTGAATTTCCGGCAGATCCTCACCGCACCCAACCAGCTCACGCTGCTTCGGATGATTTTTCTGCCGTTCATCGTCATCAATCTGGTTAAGCACGATTTCAAATGGGCATTAGTATTATTCGTTCTCGCTGGATTCAGCGATGGTCTCGACGGCCTGCTGGCTCGAACCTTGCATCAGCAAACCCTGCTCGGCCAATATCTCGATCCCATCGCCGATAAGTTGCTCATGAGCACCATGTTTCTGGTGCTCTCGATTGAACAGATGATTCCGTGGAAATATACAGTCGTCGTTTTCAGCCGCGACATTTCCATTCTGATGATCAGCGGCGTGCTGTTTATGATCGCCGGCCTGCGCGATTTTAGCCCCAGCATTTTCGGCAAGGCCAACACCTTCGCCCAAGTCGCCGCGATTTTCTTCGTCTTATTGTTGCTCGTCGAGCCTGTCCGTTGGGTCTGGATCGCGCGCACGACCTTCCTTCGCGCCACCTTCATCTTCACCATCGTCTCCGCCGTGCACTATGCATTTCTAGTCCAGCACCGGCTGCATACGCCTACACCCCAGCAGTAAATCGGATTTCGCGCGGATCGGGGTGCTGGCGCTGTTCCCAGGCCCTGTGGGAGACTGTGGGCATGGCTAAGCGCGCTCTTCGGACTTTGAAACGTGTACGTGGCACCCCGTCTTTGGGTGTCTGTGAATCATGTAACGCGCAGTTTTCGGCAGACCCTCGTCAACTCGGGCAAACTGGAGTGCAGCAGCAGTTCAACGCGCACAAGTGCGAGGCACCGCCGAACGCCGCGCCAACCGCGGGAAAAACGGCCAAAGTTTCGGCCAAGTAGCTTTTGGTGCCTGTTCCTCGACAGCAAACCACAATATCCTCGCGGATCGTTTTCAGATAATATCTTCTGCGAAGCAGACGAAGTGGGGAACGGTCTTTCCGCGGACACGTTAAGCGGTGCTGTCGAATGGCACACTCTGCCGGACAGATAATGTATCAATACGTCCGCACCACACTTCGCGCCGGCATCAAACATACGCGAGGGACTTCTGACCTACAGTATCGTCATTCCCGCCTACAACGAAAGCGTACGTATCCGGCCTACGCTCGATGAACTTCTCCGCTATACCAAGGGACAGGACTGGGACGTCGAAATCCTGATTGTGAACGACGGATCGAGCGACGATACCGCCCAAATCGTCCGGGAATATGGCAAGCTGCATCCCCAGGTCCTGCTGGTGGAGAATCCCGGGAACCGCGGCAAAGGCTACAGTGTGCGCAACGGCATGTTGCATGCCCGAGGTGACATCTGCCTGTTCACCGACGCCGATCTTTCCTCGCCCATGACAGAGTCACAAAAACTGTTCGACGCGATCAACCATGGCGCCGATATAGCCATCGGTTCGCGTTGGCTGCGAACCGAAATGCAGACCGAGCCTCAGCCGTTTTACCGGCAAGTATTCGGACGAATCTTCAATCTGGCGCTGCGGATAATTCTCCGTTTGCATTTCGCCGATACGCAATGCGGATTCAAAGCTTTCCGCCGGGACGCTGCCCAACGCATCTTCCCTTTACAGAGAATCGAACGCTGGGGATTCGATCCCGAGATTCTGTTTCTGGCCCGGCGCGCGGGCTTGCAGGTCGAAGAAGTTCCGGTCCTGTGGGCGCACAGCGAAGGCACGCGCCTCAACCCTCTGCGCGACGGACTAAGAATGTTTGTGGAACTTTTACGGATTCGCTGGTATGCAATTACCGGAGAATACACAGCTACGAGCGTGCCAGCCCCCGGAAAACTGTAGGCATCCTTAGAGGTGTGCCTGGCCTCCGCACATCACGACGCAGCCCGCGCCCTTGCGTTTGCCGACAGACGCACGAACTCCGCAATCTGCGCTCCCATTTCTTCAGTGGAAACGGTTCGTTCCCCCGGTCGAGCCAGATCGCGCGTACGGAACCCTCCCATCAAGGTGGAGGTAACGCCAGCTTCCACGCACTCCGCTTCCTTCGGTAATTGAAAAGTATGCCGCAGCATCATGGCTATCGAAAGAATAGCGCCCAGAGGATTGGCGATTCCCTTCCCCGCAATATCCGGGGCTGAACCGTGAACCGGCTCATAGAGACCAACCGGCCCTCCGATGCTGGCCGATGCAAGCAGACCGAGCGAGCCTATAACTCCGCCTGCTTGATCCGACAAAATGTCACCGAACATATTTTCAGTGAGGATAACGTCGAACTCCGCCGGCTTCAGGACCAGCGACATAGCGGCGGAGTCGACATACATATGCGCCAACTGAACGTCGGGAAAATCACAACCGACTCGAGTAACAACTTCGCGCCAGAGTCGCGAGCACTCCAGCACATTTGCCTTGTCGATGGAAAGCAGCCGCCGGCGGCGGGTTTGGGCAAGTTGGAACGCAACCCGGGCAATGCGCTCAACCTCCCCTTCGCTGTAGCGCATCGTGTTCACCGCTTCGCGCGAACCGGCGGCGCCTTCGATCGAGCGTGGCTGGCCGAAATACAATCCACCCAGCAGTTCGCGCACGATAAGGATGTCGGTTCCCTTTACAATCTCTTCCCGCAAGGGCGAGCAAGCAGCGAGCGAGGGATAGAAAACCGCGGGACGAAGATTGGCGAACGCTCCCAGTTCCTGTCGCAAACGCAGCAATCCGGCCTCAGGCCGAAGCTCCCGAGGATTGTGATCAAATGCCGGACTGCCGACGGCTCCCAGCAGCACAGCTTGTGATGCGAGACACGCCTGAATCGTCGAGTCCGGTAGCGGATTGCCAAACTTTTCCAGCGCAGCTCCGCCGATCTCTTTCTCGTCGAGCTCAAAGTCGTGGCCAAAACCGCCAGCCACCTCTTCCAAAACACAAATAGCTTGGGAAGTAACTTCAGGACCGATCCCGTCTCCGGGTAGGGAAACAACGCGGAGTTGCATGGAGTCCTCGATTCGTTTCCGAAAGCATAGCCGAGGAACGGCGGCGTTGGAAGCCCCGTTTCGGTGCGTTTACGTTTTGTTCGACTTGCGGCGATAGTAGTCGTTCTACCGCCAGTTAAACACCCCAGAGATAGTCTTCCTGCTCCCCGTGATGTTCGCCGTGCCGGTCGCCGAATGGGATCGAGACTTGCGCCTGACCAGCACTGCCAGGCACGTGAGCCGGATGCAAATTACTCGAATTAGCGTGGCCTCCACCCGCTGCCGAGGCGGCACGCTGGAACGGCAAGGTGGCGGTAGCCGGTGGAAACTTCATGCGTTGGGTGCCCCCTGCCTCGCCATTGTTGACGCTGCCGTTACTAACGTCCTGGATCAGTTCAATCAAATGGCTGTCCTGCACCTTCTTGATGCGATCCGCAAGAACTACGAACCTGCGATAGACCTCATCCAGTTCACGCCGCTCAAACTGGTGTCCCAGTTGTTCGCAGCGCAACGCCAGCGCATGGCGGCCGGAGTGCTTGCCCAGTACCAGCCTGGAATCGGGAACGCCCACCGACTGCGGCGTCATGATTTCATAGGTTAGCGGATTCTTGAGCATGCCATCCTGGTGAATCCCCGCCTCGTGCGCAAATGCATTGCGCCCGATGATCGCCTTGTTGGGCTGCACCGGAACCCGAGTAATCTCCGCCAACATCTGGCTCGAAGCAAAGATTTGTTCGCTCGCAATTGCAGTTTCGAAAGGATACCGATCCGGACGCACTCGCATAGCCATCACAATCTCTTCGAGAGAAGCATTGCCCGCGCGCTCTCCAATCCCATTGATGGCGCACTCCACCTGACGCGCTCCGCCCTGTACTCCAGCCAGCGAGTTCGCGACCGCAAGACCCAGATCGTTGTGGCAGTGAGTGGAAATCGTTACTCTATCGATGCCTGCGACTCTTTCCCGTAGCGTACGGATGAGTTGCCCATATTCCTCCGGCATCGTATATCCAACCGTATCTGGAATATTCACCGTGGTTGCCCCGGCCGCAATCACCGCCTCGACAACCTGACAGAGAAACGCGACATCGGTGCGGGTAGCATCTTCGGGAGAGAACTCCACGTCGGAGCAAAGGGTTTTCGCATGACGGACCGACTCGCGGGCCTGCTCCAGGCACTGTTCCCGCGTGATACGCAGCTTGTATTTCAAATGGATGTCGGAGGTGGCAAGAAAAATGTGAATCCGCGGACGCGCCGCCCCCCGAAGTGCTTGCCAGGCCCGGTCAACATCGCCGGTGCAGGCGCGAGCCAGGGCGGCAATTATGGGACGCCGCAACGAAGCAGCGATCTTTTGTACAGCTTCGAAGTCGCCATCGGAGGCGATGGGGAATCCAGCCTCAATCACATCCACCCCGAGGCGGTCGAGTTGCTGGGCGAGGCGCAGTTTTTCCTGCACATTCATGCTGCATCCCGGCGACTGTTCGCCGTCACGAAGCGTTGTGTCAAAGATAACAATGCGATCCATGGATTCTCAGCTCCTAAAAGTAAAGATGACTTCTCTACTCTATCGGCGGATCGCGACCAAAGAAAAGTTTATTATGTTTACATAAACATTAGTTGTTATAATAGTATTAGAAACACTTATACGATACGCAATTTCTATAACACATCAAAGTCTTCACGGTGGTTCCGGTTTGTCTGAGAACTGAGAACCGGCAACTGAGAACTGAGGCCCCATGGACCTATCCCAACTAGAAGTCTTCCTCACCGTAGCTCGCGAGCGCCGCTTCTCCCGCGCGGCGGAAAAGCTGTTTCGCACCCAGTCGGCGGTCAGCCAGACCATCCGCAAGCTTGAGTTGGAGATAGGCGAGCCGCTCTTCGATCGCTCTTCGCGCGAGGGCGTGCTCACCGATGCCGGGCGCGTCTTACAGGAATACGCCGAGAAACTGCTCAATCTAAGACAAGACGCGCAGACAGCTCTAGTCGAGATGCGCGAATTGCAGAAAGGCAAGTTGGTAATCGCCGCCAACGAATTCACCGCACTTTATCTATTGCCGATTCTGGCCGAGTATCGCCGCCTGCATCCCACCATCAAAATCACGGTGCGGCGTTCGCTGGGCAGCCACATTCCAGACGATGTCCTCAAGCATAACGTGGAACTGGGAGTCCTCTCCTTCGATCCGCAGGAACCACAGTTGCAATCGGCAGTCGTCTATCTGGACGAGTTGGCGTTCGTTGTTCCCCCAGGCCATCCGCTGGCCTCCGCCGGCGAAGTCAGCGTTCGCCAGTTAGGAGCGGAATCATTCGTCGCCCACATTGTGGCTTCTCCTTACCGCGACAAAGTGATCGAAGCCTTCCGGCGCCACAAAACTCCCTTGCACATGGACGTCGAGCTGCCAACGCTGCAAGCCATAAAAAAGTTCGTCTGCATGGGTAACGGAGTGGCGCTGGTACCCGAGATCAGCGTGGAAAACGAAATCAGCCGCGGAGATCTGGTTCGTGTTCCAGTCCGCGATCTGCATTTTCAGCGCAAGCTGCGCCTGGTCTATCGGCAGGAATCCACACTGTCCCACGCCGGCAGAGCCTTCTTAAAAGTTGCGGAGCAAGTAGCAAGAGATAAGGGCGGAAGATACCGCTTTCAGAGAGCGAAATAACGCTTATGCCGAATGTATTTCCTCCTGCACCATTGCCGCCATCGCCTCTGGAACGCTGGCGTAAACATCGAAGACCGACACCAGGTTGGTGATTTCAAAAAGGTTCCGAACCGATTTCTTGGGGCAGGCAAATTTCAGCGTATATCCCGCCGCTTCCGCCCACATATGCGTAAGCACAAGTTCGCCTAACCCGCCGCTGTCTACGGAATCGATTTCCGCCAGGTCCACCACCATCCGCCGAGCGGCTGGCAGCACATCGGCCACAATCGTAGAAAGCAGTCGAGCCTCGTCGTGAAAAATTATCCGTCCCCGACAGTGCAATACCACTGCCTCGCCGGAACTTCCTGCCTCCAAAGTCAGCTGAAGCCTCTTATCGCTTCTCTTACCGACTACCGGGGCGCGTGCGATCGCCGCATGCACACGAGCAGTTGGATTTTCTGGATTCATACCCTCACGCTAACCCCTCACGAACGTGAGTTGGTTGCGCGGACATGAAAGTTCGGTAAATTCACTTCAAGAATGTCATCTCCACCACCCTGTCATCTTGAGCGGAGCAAGGTCATCGGCGAAGCCGATGGCTCTTGGCGTAGTCGAAAGACCCCAACAGCGTTATTTCCGTCCATGCCGCATCAGGGAGTTCCGGCCCGAAATGCCAGCGTTGCGCAGCACCACCTCTATTTCGAACTATCTCTACGCCGCTCGGAAGGAGGGATGATGCTTCGCCGCAACGGCACAATCGCGCCCTTGGAAGGATCGGCCGCAGCCGAGGCCCGAGCCAGCACTTCATGTTGGATGTATTGCACAAACTCCTGGATCTGGTGCTGCATTTCTTCCATGCGCTCGCGCATTTGCAGGATGATGGCCATCCCGCTGATATTGACGCCCAGATCACGAGCCAGCGACAAGATGAACTCCAACCGCTGCAAGTCTTCATCCGTATAGAGCCGCGTGTTGCCCTCAGTGCGGCTGGGCTTGAGCAGTCCTTCGCGCTCATAAAGCCGCAAAGTCTGCGGATGAATTTCATACATCTCAGCCACCGCCGAGATCATGTATGCGCCCTTGGATTTACGCTTGGTCATATCTCCGAATACAGTTCCAGACCCGTCATGCGCGAAATTCGAACAAAGTCGCGATCGAGCGTAAAAACACTGGCACCGTGCTCCCGCGCAATCGCCGCGATCAGGGTATCAACTGTGCTGGATGTTATACCTTTTCGACGTCCAGCACGGTAAATCGCGGCCGCGCTCCGGTAGGTGTCAAATCCCCTGGGTTCCAGTATGTCCCACTGTGCCAGGAAACGCTCAATCATGCCAGCATCTCGTGTCAGACCCTGCAAAACCTCGGCGACGATAATTCCAGTCAGCGCGAAAGGCTCACTCTGCTCAATCATTCGCCGCAGGTGGGCTCCGGCGCGTCCCGGTGACGGACGAAAGAAGTCGACCCAGACCGAGCTATCCACCAGAATCATCGATCACACCCGGTTTCTCCGCGAGGCCTTGAGATCGCCTTGCCAGATGCCGCTTCCGTAGTACTTCAAGATTCCCTTGCGGCTTTCGGAACGCACCAGCAGATCAAGCGCTCGGTCGACGATCTGCCGTTTAGTGCGGAGACGGGTCAGTTTACGTGCCTTGCGAATCAGGCTCTCATCGATCACAATGTTGGTTCTACCCATGGGTGTAATATACACCACTTTCCACATATTCTGTGTATAGGTTACAAAGCCCTCAAACAGGCTGGACGCAAGCGAGAGATGTCATCATTGTTAGCAAAAAACAAAGACGTGTCATCCTGAGCGAAGCAAGAACTTCACGAAGTGAAGCTCTTGCGCAGTCGAAGGACCCATGCCCGCATATTCCGGCAAGAGCTCCCCAAGGCGTTCTCACGATGAATTTTCAGGCACACGGAGGACCGGACAATCACGCTGCCGGTCGCGCGGCTTCCGCCGGGACCGCCCATCCCGCTGGCTTCAGCATTCGGTTGATCGCATAGACCACCACGCCGGCACCCACCACAATTAAGCCGAACAGTAGCGAACTCATGCCCAGCACAACTTCATGCTCGCTCCGGATGATTGCAAACCCGAGCAGCAAAACAGGAGGAATGCCAACCGCAATCGCTCCAAACATGCCGCCCGGCACGCGGAACGGGCGCTTCAACTCCGGCTCGCGAATTCGCAAGGCGATCAGCGCCACAAATTCGAGCGAGAGGCTGGCGCCGTAAATCATGATGTCGAGTGTAACCAGCCGTTCAAACCCAAGATTCAGAGCCAGTCCCCATCCCACAGCCAGCGCCAGAATCGCAACCCACGGAGCGCGCGATTTAGGATGCAGCTTGCCAAAAACTTTCGGCAGCATGCCATCCTGTGCCATGGCCAGTGGCAGCCGCGAATAGCTCATCACCAAAGCGTTGAACATCCCAAAACCGCTCATCATGCCGCCCGCCACCAACGCGATCCGAAGCACCGGTCCACCCATCAGTTGCGCGACGTCCGCCCATGCGCCAGTTTCCCAGGCGCTGGCCGGAAGGCCCGTCATCCACATGGCGGCAAAGGGAAGAACATAAGTGACGCACACGATCGCCACTGCAACCAGCATGGCCCGAGGATAAGTCCGCTGCGGACGCTCCACTTCAGTAGCGATGGTGGAGGCGTTGTCCCATCCCATATAGTTCCACATGCAGATCAGCAGCCCGCCGAGAATGTCGACGTTTGAGGTAGTCGGCTTCGTCACCGCGTGCGCGAGCGCACCGATCTTGAACGGTGCCAGCACAAAAATCGCCAGGAAGGGCGCCGACAGGGCGAAAAACAGCCACAAAGATGTCGTCGAGACGACCTTGACTCCCATGATATTAAGGATCGCGCAGACCACCACCACGCCGAGCGCGACAGCCACGCCGCGATGGTTCTCCTGAAACCAGGGGAACATGCGCGTGAGATACGCGACAAACAACGTCGGATAAATCGCCATATCGAAAATGGACGCTACCAGCGACAGCCAGGCTTCTTGAAATCCCCAGAAATTTCCCATGGCGCGGCGCACCCAGGCGTAGTAACCGCCTTCAAAAGGCAACGCGCTTGAGAGTTCGCCGATCATAAACGCAGTCGGCAGGCTCCAGAGAAGCGGGGTCAGCAGCAGGATGAGGATCGCCTTGCCATAGCCGGCGCCATGCACGATGTCTTCCGTGCCATAGGTTCCACCCGAGACCATAAAAAAGGTCGCGGCGACCAAAGGCCAGAGGGTTAGGCGGATAGACTTCGTCTTCTTTAAGGGAGCGACGGCAGGACTAAATCCGGGCGGGATGTTGGCTGGTGCGGTAGCTGTTGCCAATTTCTATGGCTTCCTCCTCAGACGACTCACTCTCACCACCGCGTCTCACCGTATTTCGAAAAACGTTTGCTCTCGCGGCTCCCGGGTTGGAGCGTTTTCCCGGGCATTCGGTAAAGTTAGTTCGCAAGTGTGAGATTACGGGAAATTTCCACAGATGCAAGAAATTTTTTGCAAATTTTTGTCAGAGCCGCCCGCACGGAAGTAATGCCGTTCAAATCTGTCAGCTGTTTCCCCCGTGCGCCTCCGTGTCCCCCGTGGTAAACGGTTTTCGCAAATTGCGCCACCACCACCGGCAAGCAAATCCCGAATGGCTCCGAACCCCAATTTGATGTATAAAAATCTCGACGCAAATTCCTACGGGAGATCATCCATGAAGATGAAAGCCGCAATTCTCGCGACTCTATGTATCGGTGCAGCCGTAATGCTGGCCCAAACCTCGGAACATCCGAATGCATTTGTCCCGGGACAATTCAAATACGGACCCCCGCCCCCGTTCCTCGCTCCCGGCGCTCAGTTAGCGGTAGTGGAGGGCGATCCCACCGCCAGCACCGGAGACTACACCGTCCGCCTCAAAATGCCCGACGGCTACAAGATCGCGCCCCATTGGCACCCGAAACGCGAAAACGTCACCGTGATCTTCGGCAGTCTCAAAGTTGGGATGGGGGACAAATTCGATGCGACGAAGATGATGACCTTCCCCACCGGCAGCTTCGCCTACATGGATCCCGACATGCACCACTACGCCATGGCCTCCGGAGAAGTCGTAATTCAAATCCACGGCATGTCGCCGCTACAGGTCAACTACGTGAACCCAGCGGACGATCCCAGCAAAAAATAACGGGAGCCATATCATTATCGCTGTCATCCTGAGCGAAGCCAGAACTTCACGAAGTGAAGTTCTGGCGAAGTCGAAGGACCCCATGCCCGCTTGCGCCCGGCAAGAACTCCCCAAGGCGTTCTCACGATGAACTCCAGCGCTACGAGTATTCCCACCGCCGCGCCAGTCTCCGCGCAACCGCGCAAAGCACAATCCCTGCCGCCACCAGCACCAGCACCTGCGGCCAGAGATGTGAAATCGGCTCATCCCGCCAAAACACTTTAGTAAATCCATCAATCGCCCACGCATTAATAGTCAGCAACCCAGCCTTCTGCATTTTTTCCGGCATCAGAAAGCGCGGAAACATACTCCCGCCAATCGAAGACATAATCAGGATCAAAAGCGTAGCCAGCGGCCCCAGTTGTGCCCGCGTGCGGCAAAGAGTAGCCAGCATCATGCCGAATGCCGCCACCGCAAACGCCGTAGTCACTCCCATCACGAAAAACCCAGGCAAATGCGGAATGAAATCCAGCTTGAACACCAGCCATGCCCAGACAAACATAAGCACGAGTTGCAGAAACGCGATCAACCAGCCGTAGCAAAGCTTGCCGGCCAGCAGACTGCTCATAGTGACGCGGGAACTCAGCACCCGATCCAGCGTTCCGCTTTCCGCCTCTTCCAATAAAGATCCGCCCGTCCCGCTGGATGTGAACAGCAGAAACATGACTCCAATCGCAGCCGCATAAAACGACACCATCGGATTATTCTTGTTCTCGCCCACCACATCGCGCGTCGTCACCGCGACAAGCATGCCGCCGCCGGAGTTGGTCGCAGTTCCTGGCTCGCCGCTCGCGGTATTCAGCCGCTTGCGCAACGCCTCAAGCCCATCGTCAATCCGCTTCCTCTGCTCAGGAGTAAATCCACCCGCGAATTGATCGAAATACTTCGTGCCCTGAGCCGCCAGGATGTCAGGCATCGAAGTCATGACGACTTTTTGCAGCAATCCCGCCACGACTTGCGGCGCAACCATATCGCTGCTGTCTTTCAGCAGTTGTATCGTCGGCCGGCTCTGATCGCTGCGCCCAAATGAAATTGGATTTTCCCCAAACCCGCGAGGAATAATAAGAGCGACCGGAGCGTCTCCAGCTTTCACCGCCGCCTCAGCCGTCGCCGCCGTGTAATCCGGTTGTGCCACTCCCTGTTTTGCGTCCGGTCCTTTTTTTACAGAAAGAGACGTCTCGTGTTGGAGGCCCTCGACCACCCGCTGCGAGGCCGTGCTGTGGTCTTCATCCACCACCAGCATCTTTACCCTTGGAGTGCTGTCACGATGCCCCGCAAAGATGACCGCGAAAATGGTGAAAAACGATATCGGCAGAATGAAGCTCAACGCCAGCGCGCCGCGGTCGCGGCGCAGAGCCATCAATGCGGTTCGAACGACGGGGAAAATCAATCGCGTAGCTCCCTTCCCGTCAAATGCAGAAACACGGATTCCAGATTCGGCTTTCGCAGCGACACATCCTCCAACTCGTATCCCGCCTTGGCCGTGTCATCGAGCAGTCCGGTAATTTCCGTAGCGTGCTCAATGGTGAACTGCGCCACGCCGTTTTCGTAAATCCCACCACGCTGTTTCACCCACGCGGCAACGTCATCACCGGACTTCACAAATCGCGCCAGCACTTCACTGCGCGACGCAAACGCTTTTTGCACCAGTTCATCTCGAGTCCCCATGGCGATAATGCGTCCATGATCGATAATCGCAACGCGATCGCAGAGCCGCTCCGCCTCCTCCATATAATGCGTCGTGTAAATCATGGAGACGCCCTCGCTCCGCAGCTTCTCAATCATTTCAAAAATCCGATTGCGCGATTGCGGATCGACACCAACCGTCGGTTCGTCCATCAAAATAACTTTGGGACGATGAATCAGCCCAGCCGCCATGTTCAGCCGCCGTTTCATCCCTCCCGACAAATTCTGCACCAGCTCTTGCGCGCGATCCGTCAGCGCCGCCCAATCAAGACACCACGAGATCGCCATTTTAAACGCGGCGCCACGCAGCCCGTGATACATGCCAAACGATTCCAGATTTTCGCGGCAGGTAAGCTTCGAGTAAATCGCCAGCTCTTGCGGAACCCATCCCAAGGCCATGCGTGCGTCCATCGAATCGGCTCGCTCGCCAAAGATTGAAACCGTGCCGACATCAGGAATGACGCGACCAACGATGCTGCGAATCAGAGTGCTCTTGCCGGCGCCATTAGGACCAAGCAGTCCCAGGCACTCCCCGCCTTTCAACTCCAGCGCGACGCCATCAACCGCAGTCAACGCGCCAAAGCGTTTGACCAGCCCGTCAATTCGGAGTGGCAACAGCGAAGATGGAGTTGAAACGAGTGGTGCGGAAGCCATTCATCCTCCAGCCGTGCGAAGTTTCATTGTAGCCTCAATCAGACGGTCGACGACTGAAGCAGATTTCCCCCGTGTACCCCGTGGTTAAAAGCCCCACTCTTCATCACAAACGAGTATGTCAGGGATCACATTCAAGGCCGAGGCCAGTCTGCTAAAGATGAAGTCATGGCCAGCCCATCCATCGTTCCAACTCTGAAAGTAAACCAGGTCTCCGCCGCCACTGTCAGCGCCGCGATGAAAGTGCATTCCATCCTCGGCCCCGGCCTCCTGAAGAGTGCCTATCATGCGTGCTTGTCCCACGAACTCCGCAAACGCGGCTTCCACGTGGACTCGCAAGTCGGCCTCCCCGTGGTGTATGAAGGCGAGCGACTCGGTTTGGGATACCGAATTGACTTGCTGGTCGAAAACCTGGTCATCGTCGAGGTCAAATGCGTCGAGGCAATACACCCCGTCCACCAAGCCCAACTGCTTTCGTATTTGCGTCTCTGCAAAAAGAACGTCGGCCTCTTAATCAACTTCCACGTTGCTCACTTAAAAGACGGTATAAAACGGATGGTAGACGGCTGGGGTTGGGAAAATGACGGAAAACTAAGGCGTTTGACCACAGGGTACACAGAGGAACACGGGGCGAGATGAGGTAAAGGAAATCAAGGTTTACCCGGTGTACCCCCGTGTACCCCGTGGTCAAAAGTTTTCCTCTACACCTTCTCCCACAACTCAGCCCGAGGATCTTCCGGATTCAACTTCGCCAGTTCCCGCAGCAACTCTTTAGTCTTCTCATCGCGCGGCATGGGAACGGTGATCTTCACTTCGACAATCTCATCCCCGCGCACTCCATCCTTCGTAGCCGACGGCACGCCCTTTTCGCGGAGCCGAAGCTTCTGCCCCGACTGCGTCCCCGGAGGAATTTTCAACATGCTGCGCCCATCAATCGTAGGCACTTCAATCTTCGATCCCAAAGCCGCTTCCACCGCCGACACCGGAACCGTAATTTGAATATCGTCGCCCTCGCGCCGAAACAGCGGATGCTCTCCCATGCGAATAATCACGTAGAGATCGCCCACCCCGCCGCCACGCAGTCCCGCATTTCCTTTGCCGGCAATGCGAATGCGCTGCCCATCGCGCGTCCCCGCCTTGATCCGAATCTCCAGGGGATCAGTGCGCTCGATGCTGCCCTCGCCATGGCATACCGGACAGGTCGAAACATTCTTCCCAGTCCCATGACATCGCGGACAAGTCACATTGAACTTCATCCGCCCGCCCGTCTGTTCAATCGTCCCTTTGCCATGGCACTGCGGACATTGTCCCGGAGCCTCAACGAACCCATTACCGTGGCAGCTCCCGCAAACATCGCGGCGAGCAATATTCAGCTTCATCACCCCGCCGCGGATCGCCGTCCAAAAAGGCACATTGACCTGATATTCCAGATCGCTGCCCGATTCCGGACCATCATCAACCGCCTCGCCGCGACCACCCCCACTAAAAATGTTGGAGAAAATATCCTTGAAACCACCGCCGCCAGAGGAACCCGATGGCTTTCGTCCACCACCGCCACGCGCCCCTTCAAACAAATCGGAAAAATCAAACCCGCCGAAATCGACGTTCCCCTGACCACCAGGTTGACGCCCTCCACCAGGATATCCACCAGAAAAATCGCTGGCCCCAGGTTGGCCACCACCACGCGCGTAAGCATCGGCCGTAGCCGGATCGATATTGTCGGAGTAAAACCCAAGCTGATCGTAAATCTTCCGCTTCTTGGGATCGCTAAGAACGTCGTTAGCCTCAGAAAGCGTCTTAAACTTTTCTTCCGCCGATTTATCTCCGGGATTAACGTCAGGATGGTACTTGCGCGCCAGCTTACGAAACGCCTTGCGGATGTCATCGACAGACGCCGACTTCTTCACCCCAAGAACGCCGTAATAATCTTTATCTTTTGTTTGGGTAGCCATTTATTTTAATTCTGTGGTTTGGAGAGCAATCTATTTTAATTCTGTCATCTTGAGCGGAACTTTATCATCGGCGAAGCCGATGACAAAGTGGAGTCGAAAGACCCCATGCCTGTCAACACCATCAGCGGCACCGCAAGGCGTTCTCAAGATGCCGTAATCGCCTGCCCCGCAAACGCCATCTCCGCTCCCCACTTCTCCGCCAAATCCGTCCAGCGAGGATTCGCAGCTTCAATCAAAACAATCTTCTTAGCCCGCCGCCATCCCTTAAGTTGCTTCTCCCGGTCAATTGCCGAGAGAACATCGTCAAAGCTTTCCCAGTAAACCAAGCGATCGCAGTGATACTTGCTGGAGAACCCCTGAACCTCTCCGCTCTTATGTTGCGCAATGCGGACGTACAAATTGTTAGTCATTCCGATGTACAAAGTGCCGCTACGACTGGCGACGATGTAGGTCCAATATTTCTTCTGGTCCGTCACTGTCACCTCAACTATCTAAAAACAACTATCTAAAAAACTGTCATCTTGAGCTTTTAAAAACTGTCATCTTGAGCTTTTAAAAACTGTCATCTTGAGCTTTTAAAAACTGTCATCTTGAGCGAAACAGGGACATCGGCGAAGCCGATGCCCCTGTGAAGTCGAAAGACCCCAACTCCGTTATTTCCACCAATGCCATATCAGGGAGTTCTCCCCGCAACATTCGACGCGTGCGCTCGTTACCATCAACCGCGTCGTGAGAACGCCTCGCAAGGTTCCCCGTAACTCAAGCAAGTATGGGGTCCTTCGACTTCGCAAGAGCTTCACTTCGCGAAGCTCCCGCTACGCTCAGGATGACAACTGTGAAAGACACCTCAGTTCACCACTTCCTTAGCCTGCTCATCCTGCTCCACGGTATACGCCTCAAACGGAGAAGCATCCATCGACACCGGAATCTTCTGCATCCCCGTATCGGTGGGAGCATAGCAAAACCACCGCCCCTCTTCCGGAACGAAGTTCACGAAAAATAATTGCCCATTCACTTCGAATCTCATTTGCCTTCCTCTTTCTCGGCCCGACTTAACACTCAGTTGGATGCAAATGGGGGCGCATTTCGCGCCCCCCACCGATGTGCTACACGCACGGTACGAAGTAAGCAAACGCTACTTCTTGTCTTCAACGTCCACATACTCCGCGTCGATCACGCCTTCGTCTTTCTTCTGACCGTTGCCGTTGCTGCCCGCCGCTGCGCCGTCAGCCGCGCCAGCCCCCGCCGCACCGCCCGCCGGAGCCTGCGTAGCCTTATACATCTGCTCCGCCAGCTTGTGTGAAGCCGCCGTCAGCTTCTCGCGTGCCGAATCCATCGCCGGCTTGTCGCCGCCTTCGATGGCCTTCTTCGCATCCGCCAAAGCGTTCTCCACGTCGCCGCGCTCGGATCCCGAGATCTTGTCGCCATGTTCCTTCAGCATTTTCTCGATGTTGTAAACCATCGAGTCCAGCTGATTCTTGGCTTCGATCTCTTCGCGCCGGGTCTTGTCCTCAGCCGAGTGAGCGTCGGCTTCTTTCGCCATCCGCTCAACCTCTTCCTTGGATAAACCCGAAGACGAGGTAATAGTTATCTTCTGATCCTTGCTCGTGGCCATATCTTTCGCGGTCACGTTCAGGATTCCGTTCGCGTCAATGTCAAACGTCACCTCGATCTGCGGAACCCCCCGAGGCGCCGGTGGCAGTCCCGTCAAATGGAACTTACCTAGAGTACGGTTCTGCGCGGCTAACGGACGTTCACCTTGCAAAACATGTACCTCAACCGAAGTCTGACTATCAGCCGCGGTAGAAAACGTCTCCGTCTTCTTCGTAGGAATCGTAGTGTTCCGAGGAATCATCGGAGTCGCCACGCCGCCCAGCGTCTCAATCGACAAAGTCAGCGGAGTAACGTCCAGCAGCAGCAAGTCCTTAACCTCGCCACCCAGCACGCCACCCTGAATCCCAGCGCCGATCGCAACCACTTCATCCGGATTCACGCCCTTATGCCCTTCGCGCCCAAACAGATCCTTTACGATCGTCTGGATACGTGGCATACGCGTCTGTCCGCCGACCAACACGACTTCGTTGATCTTCGAAGCGTCAACTCCCGCATCTTTCAGACACTGCTTCGACGGACCAACCGACCGCTGCAAAATGTCCTCAACCATCGATTCCAGTTTGGCGCGCGTCAGCTTAATCACCAGGTGCTTCGGACCGCCCGCATCCGCCGTAATAAACGGCAGATTGATCTCCGTCTCCATCGTCGTGGAGAGTTCGATCTTCGCCCGCTCCGCCGCATCACGCAGACGCTGCAAAGCCATCTCGTTCCCTTTGCCGCGCAGATCAAGACCTTCATTCTTCTTGAACTCATCAATCAGCCAATCCACCAGCTTCTGATCAATGTTGTCGCCGCCCAGGTGCGTGTCGCCATTCGTGGCCTTCACTTCGATGACGCCTTCGCCAACTTCAAGCACCGAAATATCAAACGTACCGCCACCGAAATCGTAAACGGCGATGGTCTCGTCCTTACCCTTGTCGAGCCCGTAAGCCAAAGCCGCCGCCGTAGGCTCGTTGATAATTCGCTTCACATCCAATCCAGCGATCTTGCCGGCATCCTTAGTAGCCTGCCGCTGCGCATCATTAAAGTAGGCCGGCACCGTGATGACCGCCTCGGTAACTTTCTCGCCCAGGTAGTCTTCCGCCGCCTTCTTCAACTTCTGCAAAATCATCGCGGAGATCTCTGGCGGGGTGTATTTCTTCCCCTGCGCCACAATCACCACGCCGTCGCCGTCCTTCTCAACCTTGTAAGGGACCATCTTCAATTCTTCGCTGACCTCGTCATAGCGCCGTCCCATAAAGCGCTTGACCGAAAACACCGTATTCTCCGGATTGGTAATAGCCTGCCGCTTAGCGACCTGCCCCACCAGCCGTTCCCCAGTCTTGGTAAATCCAACAACCGAAGGAGTGGTCCGTCCACCCTCTTCATTCGGTATAACCTTAGGCTCCCCACCCTCCATAACCGCCACGCAAGAGTTGGTAGTCCCCAAGTCAATCCCAATAATCTTTCCCATAACAATCCTCCAGCTCATCTTCTAAAGAGATAAGTGCTTTACAATCAATATCGTGCCGATTACGCTGTCGGTCATGCTATAACCTGAGCGAATCACTGTCAAGGTTTAGATGCTATTGGAGATGAAGAAGTTGCGGGAGGTTTTCATTTGAAAATTGCGAAGAGACGACCCTCCCGCCGAGTCATCCTGAGCGAAGCGAGGTCAGGCGCAAAACGCCTGACCCCGCGCAGTCGAAGGACCCCATACCCGCATAAACCATCACCGGCCCCGCAAGGCGTTCTCACGATGCACTCAATCGACTAGGGGCTCGGGGGGTGGCAGACATCTCCGGAGCGGAATAACGCGAGTTGTCTCTAAATGTTGGCGGAGGAAGACCCTCAACTCCGCGGGTGCCCCGCCCTTGTCGCGCTTCTTGCGACAGGGCGGCGATTTTGACTTCCTATCCCTCACCACAACGAGCCGGGCGCCCCATCCTTGCGCGTTTTGTGCGCAAGGGTGGGATTCCACTGCGGCGTCAATCTTGGGATTCCCCCTACTTCGCCGGGATCAAATCAAATTTCCCAGACCCCTCTTCATAGAAAACGGCACCCTCTTTCGCATCTCCGCCGCTCCAGTGCTTATGCCCACCGGGAACGCGCAGGAAAACGCCCGGCCCAATCCGTTTTTCGCCGGCATCGTCCTTATACAAATAAGCGCCCTTGACTCCGACGATCCACACATCGTTCGTGTGCGTATGCCATCCGTTGTCCTGCCCCGGCGCGAACTTGGTGAAGGTGGCGTGCGCCCCTTTATCGCCGTCTCCCCAAATGACGGCCGAGGAGACTCCGGGAGCCGTACTCTTGAAATCCGCATGGTCCGCCGAAGCAGAGAGCACTTTGTCCTGAGCCTTGACCTGCTCGATTTGACCTTGAACCCGTCCCATGGACCAAGCCAGCATCAACATCGCCGACATTCCAACCACCACCAGCAATCGCTTCATTTTCGTCCTCCCAAGAGTTGTATATGGTGTTTTTTTGCGACTTTTAACTGAGAGGCCGAATTCTACACCCTTGCCGGAGCAACCAAAGCTCGAAGCGTCGCGATCTCGGGATTTCGTTGGACGCGGCAGCCCTACTCCCGCGAGCTCTTTCTCTCCGCGCTCATCACCTTCCGTAGAGCCCGGTTAATCCGGGTCTGATACCCGCGCCCACCCACCTGGAACCACGCCAACACGTCGGCATCCAGCCGCAACGTCACCGGCTTCTTCACCGGCCGGTACATACCCGCCAACTCCTCCGGCAAGTACCGCGGACGGCTCCTCGATGCCGCCGCAGGCTCAATTTTCTTCACTTTTCGCGACACTTTGGCTCGCTTCGTAACTCGTTTACGTTGCTTCATTTAGAACTCCATGTACATACATATTTATATTACCACAACGACACGTACAATGTTTCACGTGAAACATTCTAAAGCAAAATAATTAGGCAGCCAAAATCGCCGTTAGAACATCCAGGGGCTCAGGCCGATCCGTATAGTCCTCGTTAGCGGAGGCGAAGAGAATAGTGCCGTCGCGGTCGATCACAAAGGTTGCGGGGATGGGCAGATCCCAACTCGATTCGCCATTGACGAAGGGCAGATTTACGAAAGTCCGGCTGTAGAGCGCCTGCTGTTCTTCTGGGACGCGATACACCAATCCGAACTGGCGGGCGAGTTGGTTGTGCGAATCGACCAGCAGCGGGAAGGCAAGCTTATGCTGGTTGTGCATGAAGAAAGCTTGCTTCTCCGTCTGCGGAGAAACCGCAATAATCGTAGCTCCAGAAGCCACTATCTCTGCGGCGATCGAAGACATAGCCTCCATCTGCCCCACGCAAAACGGACACCAACGCCCACGAATGAACTGGAGAACAAGGCGTCCTTTGGAAAGAAGTGCGGCCGAAGAAACAAGCTTGCCGTTGTGATCCGGAAGCTCAAACGACGGAGACTTCATCCCAAGCTTGAGAGCCTGTGCCCCGAATGCCTGACCCTTAAGCGAAGCTACTGTGCGTGTGTGAACGGCTTGAACATCGGCGGGAACGTACCTGGCAATCGATTCTTTGCGCTCAGCAAAAATCTCGCGCAGGGGCCGCGTGTCAACTTGCGAGCCGGACTCCTGGAGAGAACGCCATTTCATAGCAGTTAGCACCCACTAGAACCGTCGCTCTCAGGTACTTGCTAGACGCTAAGTGCCAAGAGCTAAGTGCCAAGAACTGCCCTTCCTACATTCCTGGAAACTTCATCCCCGCCATTCTTCGCGCGAAACTCGGCTTCCCCATCTGCTTGAACATTTTTTTCATCTGCGCGTATTGGCGCAACAAATTATTAACTTCCTGCACCGTTGTTCCGGAGCCGCGTGCGATGCGTTTGCGCCGGCTGCCGTTGATGGATTCGTGATGGTTGCGCTCGAATCCCGTCATCGAATTAATGATGGCTTCGACGCGATTGATCTGTCCTTCATCAACTTTGTCGGCGGCCTTTTGCAGGCCGGAAAATGCGCCCACGCTGGGCAACATGCCGATGAGACTCTGCAGCGATCCCATTTTGCGGACCTGCCGCAACTGGTCGCGGAAATCTTCGAGCGAAAAACCATCGCCGCTTAGAGCTTTCGTGGCAAGCTCATTGGCTTTTTTCTTATCGATCTGCGACTCGGCTCTTTCGATCAGCGAGAGGATGTCCCCCATGCCCAGGATGCGCGACACAATGCGATCGGGATGGAATGGCTCCAGCGCATCGTATTTTTCGCCGACGCCGATGAACTTGATGGGCTGGCCGGTGACTTGCCGAATGGAAAGCGCCGCGCCGCCACGAGCATCGCCATCCATCTTGGTCAGCACCACGCCGGTAAGCGTGAGCTTCTTATGGAATTCGTCCGCCGAGTTGACCGCGTCCTGCCCGGTCATCGAATCGGCGACAAACAAAATCTCCTGAGGATTGAGCAACTTCTTAAGCAACTGCATCTCGTCCATAAGCTGGTCGTCAATGTGGAGACGTCCAGCGGTATCGACGATCAGCACGTCACACCCAGTGTTGATGGCTTCGCGACGCGCTTCTTTGGCCAACCGCTCGACGGTAGCCGTGTTCGCTTCCCCAACTTCGCCTTCGTAAATGTTCGCCTTAATCGCCGCCGCCACAACTTTAAGCTGCTCGCGCGCGGCGGGACGATAAACGTCCACCGAAACCAGCAGCGGCCGATGGCCACCATTTTTTAGCCAATTGGCCAGCTTGCCCGAGGTAGTAGTTTTGCCGGAGCCCTGCAGTCCCGCCATGAGCACAACGGTAGGAGGCTGCGAGGCGAACTTTAATTTCGCTGTGTCTTGTCCAAGCGTAGCTACGAGTTCATCGCGGACAATCTTGATGACCTGCTCTCCCGGCGAAAGCGCAGTCAGCACTTCCTGCCCGACAGCCTTGGCCTGGATGCGGTCAATGAGGTCTTTGACAACCTTAAAGTTAACGTCCGCCTCAAGCAGCGCCAGACGAATCTGTTTCAGCGCCTCCGCGATGTTCTCTTCCGTGAGGACAGCTTGTCCACGAAGAGACTTGAACGCGCGCTGAAGTTTTTCCTGAAGATTTTCAAACATAAGGATAAGCAGTTATTTTAGCAGTCGCGGTGGCTGGGGAGTCGTTAGTCGATTGTCGTTGGTCGTTCGCTTCTGGTCGTTCGCTGTTCGTCGTTCGCATGCCGGTTCCGGTTTTGAATAACTTCGCCTTACTCCACTTTCGGCCGCACCATCTCAAAGCGCTCGGAGGTGCGTGTGTACTGAATCCCACCCATGCGCCCGATCAGGTCGAGCGAATTGCGATCCAATCGGCCATCCTTTATATAGAGCTCTCCTATATGAATCGAGACGATTTCGCCAATCACCAGACTGCTGCCCTGCGGGTCGGGATTGAAGTCGAGAATCTGATGCAGCTTGCATTCAAAACTGACGGGAGAATTGGCCACTCGCCGCGGTCGCACAATTCTCGAAGGCGCCGACACTAGCATTGCCACTTCGAATTCGTTGATGGACTCGTCATACTCGCCGCTGGTCAGGTTCATGGCCTCGGCTAGTTCGTAGGTCACGATGTTGACGACGAATTCCTTCGTTTCGCGAATGTTGCTCAACGTGTCTTTCTGTTCGCCGACGGATTCCCCCGCAGATCCAGCAGATGCGGCAGTCGCTTTTCGCGGCACGCGCCTGCCTGGCGCGAACGCCAGCAGCGGAGGCTTGACGCACACGACATTGAAAAACGAAAAAGGCGCGAGATTCGGTTCTCCGGAAGCGCTCAGACTTGAGACCCACGCAATCGGACGCGGCGCCACCGCGTTAAGAAGAGTGCCGTATAGCTCTTGATGCGTCAGTTGAGCGGGGACAATATCCAGATCCATCTTCATGGCAAAAGTATATCGTCCAGCTTTTCTATTTTTTCGCGAGCACTTCTTTCGCTGCGATCACAGTGTTGCAGTGAATGGTCACTGTGTCTTCGACATCGCGAGCGTAGCCACCAGCGTAAGTCACCATCACGGGGATGCCACGCGCGCGAGCCACATTGAAAACGAGTTCATCGCGCTTCTTCAATCCGGCAATCGTGAGCGACAAGCCTCCCAGCTGATCTTCGCAGTAAGGATCGGCGCCGGCGATGTAGCACAGTAAATCCGGATGAAACTGGCGCAATCCCGAACTCAGGGCATTGTCGAGCCATGCGAGATAATCGTCGTCGCCGATTCCATCAGGCAGGTCTACGTCGATGGAAGAAGGAGGTTTGAACGCGGGATAATTGTTTTCCTGATGAAGCGAGATCGTGAAGATTGCTCCGGCGTTGCGATCCGGCATATGGCTATCGGGCGCTTTTGATTTTGGTTCGGATCGAGCAAGCGATGGCACCGAAGGCAACGGGTCGCTCGCCGCGCGCGTTCCGGCAAAAATTGCTGCCGTTCCGTTGCCGTGGTGAACATCGCAATCGACGGTCATCGCAGTTTGGATTTTGCCTTCACGCTGCAAGTGGCGGATCGCCACCGCCACATCGTGGATCATGCAAAAGCCTTCCCCGTGATCGGGAAATGCGTGATGAAATCCGCCTCCAATATTGATGGCGACCTTTTCGCGCAAGGCTAGGTCTGCAGCGAGTATCGATCCGCCCGCTGCAAGCCAAAATGCTTTCACTAGCTCCGCGGAAAAAGGAACTTCGAGTTCCATCTGCTCGCCCGCACTCAACGTGCCTGTCTTCAACTTATGAACATATTCGGGCGTATGTACGAGCAGGACGTCTCGATCATCCGCCGGATGAGGAGCGACGAAGTCGGAAGGCTCGGCAACTCCAGTCGCGAGCAGCCGGTCGTGAATGCGCTTATATTTCTCCGCCGGAAAGATGTGCGCGCCGATGGGCAGGTAGTAATCGTCGCTGTAGATGAGCTTGAAGGGAAGCATGGAGAACCAGCACTTAGCATTTAGCACTCAGCACTCAGCATTCAGCCATCAGGTATCAGGCAGAACGCTGAAGGTGATTTTTATCATACGCGGTTGCCTTCCTCCTTCCCTTTTCCTCCCGCTGATGAAGAATTTTTTAACTGTTAAACTTGGCTTGTTGCCTCCTAAAAAGAAATCTTCGCCGCAAGTCAGCGCCGAACCAGCGCGACGTCCCGTTTCTGCGATTGCGCCCGTTGATGGCAAGGGCCGCATTTTTCTGATCGACACGATGTCGTTCATCTTCCGGGCCTATCATGCCATGGCGCGCCAGCGGCCCATGTCTACCAAGACCGGCTTGCCCACGGCTGCGACTTTTGTATTCGTAAACATGTTGCGAAAGCTGCGCGATGACTTTTCACCGGAATATCTGGCGGCGGTGTTTGATGTGGGTGCGCCAACCATCCGCAATCAGCAGGCGGAATCGATTACCACCATCCGCAAGTTCGACATCAAGACACAGACGTTCAAAGAGTCGCAATACGATGGCTATAAGGCGAATCGCGCTGAGATGCCCGGCGATCTGGTGCAGCAGATTCCGTACATCCGGCGCGCGCTGGAGGGATATCGAATTCCAATTTTGCAGCTCGAAGGGTACGAGGCCGACGACGTGATCGGAACGCTCGCCCGCAAAGCGGCGGCGGAATCGTACTCCGTATATGTCGTATCCAGCGACAAAGACATGCTGCAACTGGTCAATGAGAGCGTCTGCGTTCTGAATCCTCCGAAAGACAATCTGATTTGCGATGCCGCCAAGGTCGAGGAAATTCTTGGCGTGCCTCCGTCGAAGGTAGTGGATGTGATGGCGCTGCGCGGCGATTCCGTGGACAACATTCCGGGAGCTCCGGGGATCGGCGACAAAGGCTCGGTAGATCTGATTCAGCGTTTCGGCAGCGTAGAGCAAGCCCTGGAACGCGCCGCCGAAGTGGAAAAGAAGACGTATCGGGAATCGCTCCAGAACAATCGCGACAACATTCTTTACAGCAAGCAACTGGTCACGATCGACACCAACGTGGACGTCGAATTAGATGTTGCCGCAATGAAAATGGGCGAACCCGATGTGGAATCTTTGCGCGCATTGTTCGCCGAGCTTGAATTTACTTCGCTGCTGAAAGAATTACTGCCGGTGGTCGAAATGAAGGATGGCGACTACCGTGAAATTAATTCGAAGGCTGAATTCGAAGAATACTTAAGAGGCTTGGGTGAAGGCGAAACGCTCGCGTTCGCGATTCCAACCGAACGCACGCAGAGCATCGAAGAAGAAGACGAAGAGCCGCAGCCCGCGCAGTCGGGATTTCTCGCGTTACAGCCCGCGGATGCCGTGGAGCAGAGTGCTGCTGTTATCGAACGAATCGCCGTGTCAAATGCGCCTGGAGCAGGGGCGATGGTGGCGATGGATGATCAGGCTCTTGCCAATCGAGTCAAGGACGTGTTGCAGGACGCCGCGATCCCCAAAGCGATTCACGACTTGAAGCTGGCGCTTCGTCACGTGTCCGCGCATTTTCCCGGCGCAGCGATTGCGCTGGCCGGAGTGAAGCACGACCCCATGCTTTATTCCTATCTGCTCGATCCAACCTACTCGTCGCATTCGTTGCCAGAGATCGCGCTGCGCCGATTCAATGTAAAACTCAGCGGCAATCTCGCGGAAGCGGCAGACATAACGGGCAGGCTGGCGACCGCTCTCCGCAAAGAAGTGGAAGAGCAAAAGTTGACGTCAGTTTATGAGGAGATCGATGCGCCGCTGGTCCCTGTTCTGGCGCGCATGGAAGAGGCGGGAGTCAAGATCGACCCGGCGGCGCTCGGAGAGATGTCGGTAAAGTTGCAGCGCGAGGCCGACGCCAAAGCGCGTGAGATTTATGAGCGCTGCGGATCGGAGTTCAACATCAATTCACCCAAGCAACTGGGCGATGTGTTGTTCAACAAGCTGGCTCTGCCGATCCCGGTGAAATATGGAAAAGGGAAAAAGATTTCAACGGCGGTGGATGTATTGGAAGGGCTGGCTGCCGATCACGAGGTTCCGCGCCTGGTGCTGGAGTACAGGCAACTGACCAAGCTGAAGTCTACTTATGTGGATGCGCTGCCGCTGCTCATCCGAAATCAGAGTGGCCGCGTACACACTACTTTTGGACAAACGGGAACCGCGACCGGCAGGCTATCGTCGACGAATCCAAATCTGCAAAATATTCCGATCCGCACTGAATTGGGTCGGGAGATTCGAGCCGCGTTTGTGGCGGAAGAAGGCCACGTGTTGTTAGCGGCTGATTATTCGCAGATCGAATTGCGGCTCCTGGCGCATTATTCAAAAGACAAATTGTTGGTGGAGGCGTTCCGGCGTGGCGATGACATTCATACGCTCACGGCGTCCCAGGTATTTGGCGTGCCTCCATTGATGGTGACGGCGGAGCATCGCCGGGCCGCGAAAGTGGTGAACTTTGGCATTGTTTACGGACTGTCGCCATTTGGGCTCTCGCAGAATCTGGGCATTCAGCCGAGTGAGGCCAGGCAATTTATCGATGCCTATTTTGAGAAATACGCAGGAGTACGGGCGTTCATCGACGCCACGCTCGAACAGACGCGCCGCGATCAAAAAGTAAAAACACTCTTCGGACGCGTGCGCCCGATACCCGATATCAACAGCAAGAACGCCACGCAGCGCGGCTTTGCGGAGCGCACGGCGGTCAACACTCCTCTGCAAGGGACAGCCGCCGATCTGATCAAGCTGGCGATGATCCGGATCGATGACGAAATCCGCAAACGCGGAATGAAGTCGCGCATGACTTTGCAGGTGCACGACGAGCTTGTGTTCGAGGTGCCGGAAAACGAAGTGGAGACCATGAAGCCCCTAGTGCGCGAGCACATGGAGAAAGCCTACGAGCTCGCAGTTCCGCTGCTGGTCGAGATCGGCGTGGGGCAAAATTGGCGCGACATGGAGTAGAAGCATCTAGAAGGTAAACATGAAGAGCTGAGCTGAGGAAAACTATCTCAGCACATTCGCTATACTCGCCACAGGTTGTCTCAAGCGCCATATTCGTCAGTAATTCCAGCCGCATGAAAAGGATTTGCGACCCTGCGGAGGCAGTCTGATGAGTGCAGCGACGGCGCTTGCGTTCGAGAAATCGCCGCGACGGGTTTCCCGGCATCCTGTAAACATTCCTCTGGACTTGATCGCCTTGCGTTCCGGAGTCCCCGAAAATTTGCCTGGACGATGCACCGACCTAAGTGAAGCTGGAGTGGGCGCAGTGTTGGCTGGAGAATTATCCGCTGGCCAACAAGTCGCGATCGAGTTGCGGTTGCCGAATGTTGGCGTGCCGGTGCGAGTGCGAGCCCTGGTTCGCTATCAGTCGCGGCTGCGCTGCGGGCTGGAATTTGTGGGCCTGTCTGTAGAACAGCGGGAGATGATCCGGTATTGGTCGTACCGTTCCGCGGCGGAAACATATGCCAGAGATTTCAACCGCAATCCTAGAGACGTTGTCGAAACAGCGAAAGCACCCGTGCTCGTAACGAAACCTGCCGCCAAGCCCCGGCGCAGAATTCGCATTGGACGGCGCGCATTTTACATCCTCATCACTGGCCTGCTGATGTTGGCCGGCCTGGGATGGTGGCAGTGGCAGAGATCGTGGAGCGAACTGGAAGATGGTGCTCCGGTCGGAAGGTCGGGGTTACGAGTCTCTCCCGAGACCATGGATCAGCGGATCGTAACTAAAGTAGACCCGGTTTATCCTGAGGCTGCGCGAGCGGCGGGCACACAAGGAGTTGTGGTACTCGACGCAACGATTGCTCCGGATGGCCAAGTAACACGCTTGCGTCCAGTGTCCGGCGCCGATCTGCTGGTTCAATCGGCGACGGAGGCGGTTCAGTCCTGGAAATTTGAGCCGTATCTATACAGCGGTAAAGCGGTCGAGGTTGAAACCACCATTGCTGTTGATTTCCGGCTGAATTGAAACACCTTCTCGCCTCGTTCTACTAACAACGCCTTGCGTATCCCACCTTTCCCCGAGTGCAAATCCAAGACTATCCCCGTTGCGGCGCTGGGACAGAAGAGCAAATTTGGATGAGTCCACTCGGTGTGCTCTCACTCGGCCTCCAACCCAATACATCGTAATAAGCTTTTTCGATAGAGCGGGCAATCCCGGGCCAAAGATATTGGTTCTGAATTCGCTCGTGTTCGCGACCTGCCGACTGACGCCGAAGATCGGGATTGTGAACGAGCAAGTTCAGCATGTGCTTGAGATCCTCTTGATTGCCGCGCTGGAAGGTGAATCCAGCGTTCCCCACAACTTCAGTGTTTTCCGGAATATCGCTCGTCAGCACGCACACGCCGGATGCCATGGCGTCGAGCAGGGCTAAAGACATCCCCTCAATGTCGGACGGAAGTACAAACAAAGCGGCGTGGGAGAGCAGTTCTTCGAGATCGCTTCCCTCGACCCAGGGAAGAAAACGTATCTTGTCAGATTCATGGGTGCGCAAGTTCTTGACGTAGGAATCGCTGTGACTCGATCCTCCTGCGAGCACCAATGGCATGTTGGTATCGAGTTTCTCGAAGGCGTCGATCAGGAGATGACAATTTTTTTCCGGCGAAAACCGGCCCAGGAAAAGGACGTAATTATCTGGGATAAGATCCCACTCAATCAGTTTTCGAGCAACGCGCCGGGGCGCCGGTGTCGCTCCATTCGGAATGTAGATGGTATCGCGGTCGTGTTGTTGGCGATAGTGCTCCTGAAGAGTGCGCGAGACTACCGTGGTGGCGTTGGGCGAGGAAACCGCTGCCGATTCACCCCAGCGCAGAATACGCGATGCGATGCGGCCCCACTTGCCACGCTGCCAGTCCAGTCCCTGCACCGTAACCACGGTCTTCTTGCCGACCAGCCGCGGCAGAAAAGAAAACAGCGCTGGCCCCAGGCAGTGGTAGTGCACGACATCGTAGTCTGAGGTCATGGCGTGCACGGTGCTTAACAATGTGTGGACAACTGTTTCTAAATGCTTGGAACGGATAGTCGGCAACCGCCGCACGCGCATGCCATTGTGCGTGTTCATAGGCGGAGTGAAATAACTGCGGCAATAGACGGTGACTTCGTGCCCTAAACGAGCGAGTTCGCGCCCAGCCTGCTCGTAATAGGATTCGATGCCGCTGTACTTGGAGACCAATCCGCGACCTCCGATGAACGCGACGCGCAGGCTTCGTCGCGGACGAGGGAGATGGCGCGCAGCGGGAAACGACACAAATTTTTTGGAAGACGTAAGCCGGTAGTAAAGTTCGAGCATTTTCTCCATGTGCAGGTCAGGGTCGTGATTCGTTTTCACGCGGCTACGCGCCGCGGCGCCCATTTTCTCGATCAGATCGGGACGATCAAACAGGAACCCTATGGAGTGGGCAAGCTGTTCGCGGTCACCGTCGGAGTAGAGCAAGCCGGTAACACCATGTTGCAGGAGCTCGGGCCGCGAGCCTAGATCGGAAGCGATGACGGGCCGGCCCCAGGCGTAAGACTCCAGAATGGATTTCCCCAAAGTCTCGTAGGCATGGGAAGGAAATATGGAGAAACTACAGCCGGCGATGAGCCTTTGAAGTTTTTCGCCGTGGACCATGCCAGCGAATAAAACCTGCTTCAAATTCAATTCGCGGGCTAGCGCTTCGAGCCGAGATCGCTCGGGACCTTCTCCTGCGATCACAAGAGGAACGTGGGGCAACCGCACCATGGCGCGCAAGAGATCATAGACTCCTTTTTCCGGCGAGAGCCGTCCAAAGTAGAGCAGGTAGCCTTCATCGTTTGTGAGTTGATCATCGTTCGGTAAGGTCTGAAAGTGCGGCAGGACCTCGATGCGCTCGCCCGGGAAGCCGTTCGCGACCAGCTTATTACGCACGAATTCGCTGGGCGCCAAAAACATGTCCACGCAGCGTTCATAAGTTTTCAACCATTTATGCAGGTATGCCTCGGCCGCGAGTACCAATGCGCTGGAACGCGGGCCGGCATAGCACCCTTTGGTGACAGCGTGATGGAAAGCTCCGTGGCTGCAGAGTTCGCAGGGACGTCCATCGGCGACCAGATTGTAGGTTGGACACAAAATTTTGAAATCGTTGAGGTGGTAGAGCACGGGAATCCCCTGGCGTTTGAGTTCCCACAGAATCGAAGGTGACAAGTGATGGTAGATTCCTCGAACGTGCGCCAGATCCGGTGAAAAATCCCCGAGGCACTCACGCATGGCACGCCGGGCCGATGGCGAATACAAAGCGTGCGCCGCCATCTTCACTTTCTTCAGCAACCCCGCTTTAGGGTCCTTGAAATCAATATGCGGGATACCGTAGCGGCGGCCCGCAAAGCTGGGGCTACGGCCGTGATCCATGGTGAATAGGGCGGTTTCCTGGCCGCGCTTCTCCATTTGTTCGATGAGATCAAAAAGGTAGGTTTCAGTTCCGCTAAACGGATAGTCGTACTTGTTGCAATACAGGATGCGCATGTTCAACCTCCGATTTAGAAATGCGGGCCAGAAATTGCTCCGCGAATGCGCGCAGATTTTGCTGGCGGTTATAGGAAACGGCGATGCTGGCCGCGGCTGCATGCTGGATTCCGGCAAGAGAAGCTTTATTGCCCTGAATCCAGGTAACGGCACTGACGAAATCCGGCAACGAGCCCGGCTGGTAAAGAAATCCTGTTTGCTGGTGTTCGACCAGCTCTGGAATTCCGGTAATCGCCGGCGCTAACACGAGTTTCTCGTGAGCCATAGCTTCCATCAACACAACCGGGATTCCTTCGCTCTTGCTGGTCATCACTACCAAGTCGGCGTACCGGTAATAGCCGGGGAGGTCGGTGCGAGGCACGTGACCTACGAGGTAAACCCGCCCCTGGAGCCCCAACTCCGTAATCTGGCTTTCAAGAGACTGACGCTCCGGCCCGTCACCCACAATCCAACAGATAAAGTCGAGACCCTGGTCGCGGAGGGCAGCGCAGGCCTGAATGAGAAAGTCGTGGTCTTTCACTCGATGCAGTCGTCCTACGGCGAGAAGACAAAAGCGTCTGTGATCCGCGTCGGCCAAAGGCGCCGGTTTCGGCCATTGCAGGACGCGTTCTACGCCTAGACGCTGTACAACAATTCTGTCTCCGGGGATGTGAGGATAGTTATGCAAAATGTAACGGCGATTGAAATCGGAGACGGTTACACAGAACTGGCAGGCTCGCAGTTTGGCTGCAAGCAGATCCGCGCGCTGCAACAGATCGGAACCGTGCAGGGTAAAACTGAAACCGATTCCGAGCAGGCGCGAAGCTGCTAAAGCCATCCACGTAGCGAAGTATCCGTGATGGGCGTGGATGTGTTCGACATTGAGTGGCGCCAGTTCCTCCGCCAGCGCCGCGCCCATTACTGTGTGACCCAGTGCACGAACGCGACGGATTGGGGACGCTCCGCGCTCCAGCAACAAAGGTCGTAGCAACGCCCAGAGGCCGCGGCGATCAAAGGCGAGACGGCGAACCGCACGCATCAGTTCCTCATCGGAGAGCGGCTGAAAAAAACGCGTCTCTTTCCAGAAAGCCCGCTCCGCGAGGCTGAGATTTGTCGGCGAGACGCGCTTGCCGCTACAGCAAATCACTTGCGCGCCATGGCGGCGAAGCTCGGTGATTTCGTCGATCACGTAGGGTTCCAGCGAAGATGGAAACTCATTGGCGATGTAGGCGATGGTAGTCATGCGGCGGATCCTTCAGAAGTAGAAGCGCAAAGCATTCCGGCAACCGTAAACACAAGTCCGATGACGAACTGGTAAGCCATATCGACAAAGAAGGCATTGAATAGATAAACGCTCAGCAGGATGGGCCAGACTTTTCGCAGCGATGCAAGTTGGCCGGACTCGCGGGACGGATGCCGCCACGAGAGCCGGAACAGATTAAAAAAAAGGATGCCGTACAGCGCCAGCCCCGGTACACCGAACTCGACGAGAAGTGCGAGGTAAGTGTTGTGCACATAAAAAGTGCGGAGGTGGTAACCCTCCATGCGGCGGCCAAGCTCGGCGTACATGCCGCCGGCAGCCCAACCGGTGAATGGCCTCTCCTGAAACATCGCCCAACCCGCGTCGTACACAGCCAAGCGCGCATCCACTGGACCGCGTTCGCCGGTGCGGTCCCACAGAGCAGCTTTCAACGAATGGTCGCTGAAGCCGATTGCGAGCCCAATCATTAGTCCAGCAATCGCCAACAGTGTGCATGCCGCTTGCAGACGGCGTTCGACTAGCCGGTATCCGAGAACGAGCGTGGAGATGGCGAACGAGATCCAGACGGCGCGAGTCATGGTGGCGAGTACAGCCAGGGGCAGAACCAGCCACAGCAAGCGGGCAATCGTCTTGCGCTCTTGCGTGAGCGCGATCACGAGAATCCCCAGAATGTTCAGGGAGACGCCGTTGGCGACCGCCTGGAGAAATGGACCGCGGGCGCGGTCCACATGAAAACCAAGACTCTCGTCCAGGATAAAACGCGGGAAGATGAGCGAACGCTGGTCTGCAAGGAACGCAATCGCGATGAAGCTGAGGTAGGTGAGAGCGACGATGGCAAAGATTTCAAAGTGCTTTCGCTGTGTTGCGTCGCGAAAAATGAGGACGGCGAGATGAAACAGAGCAAAAGGAACGATGTACTTGCTGGCGATTATGCTCCAGATTTGCGCATCGAATGGCTCCTGAAGAGCCCGGAAGATGGCCATCGCGCTGAGAGCCATCATCGGCAAACTTAGTCCGGCAAAGAATGGGATCTTTTCGCGAAGCGCCATGGTACGAAGCGCCACAAAAAAGACGAGGAGCCCAAAGGCGATGCGGTCAGCATAGAAAGAGAAAAGGTCTGGCGGCCGGAAAAGAAAAACGGTCATCGCAGCTACATAGAGCACGGAGGGAAAAGCTAGCCCCAAGTGGAGGGGGCGAAGCAACAGGCCGGCAGCGCGCCAAAGGGCGTTGTCGCCGTCATTCCACGTTGCGGGAGCGCAGGTTAGAGTGGGACTGCTCATGCGAGAGTCAGGCTCCTTCCGGCGCGAACAGCACGCGAACTGTGCCCGCGAGGATGCGCAGGTCCAGACCCAGAGTCCAGTTTTCGATGTAGGTGAGATCGAGGTGCATGTTGAGGTCGAACGAAGGACAATCGCGCGCCGTAATCTGCCACAGACCCGTGATGCCGGGTTTCACGTCAAGACGCCGGAAGTGGTGAAGCTCGTAATGATTGACCTCGTCGACAGGATGAGGGCGCGGTCCCACCAAACTCATCTCCCCGCGCAGCACATTCCAGAGTTGAGGAATTTCGTCGAGACTGTAGCGCCGAATGATTCGGCCCATGCGAGTGATTCTGGGGTCGTCGTCAATTTTGAAGATCGGGCCTTGTCTCTGGTTGCGGGCGCGCAGGTCTTCTTTCAAGTGTTCGGCATCGGTCACCATGGAGCGAAACTTATAACAGCAGAAGCGTCGACCTTTGGCTCCCGTGCGCTCCGCACAATATATGGCGGGACCAGGCGAATCCAGCCGAATTAAAATGGCCAGTATGGCCATGATGGGAGCAGCCAGCGCAATACAGACCGCTGCACCCGTAACGTCCAATAGCCGCTTTAGAAATAAAGACGCGCTCGGCGAGGGCTCGCGATGAAGGGTGACGACTGGGACTTCTCCGATGCGGTCGATGCCTGAAGCGGGCCACGGACCTGGCGGCAAATCGGGCACGGCACGAATGTCGAGGTGGTTACGAACTGCTGCCTCGGCAGCCTCGCGCATCTGAGCTGGCTGACCGGGAAGGGCCAGGATGACCTCATCGATGAATTCGGCGCGAGCGATCCAGTCCAGGTCTCCGATTCGGCCTAATACCGCCGGAGAAAGTGGCTGCTCGTCATCGATAAAACCGCACACGGTTGTGCGCTCCTGCGGATTATTACGCAGCGCGCGGGCGATCGACCGGGCAACCGGTCCCCCACCCACAATGAGGATCTTGCGCGAGTCAGTTTGCCGCCGCCTCTGCATCCACACAACCTGCCTCAACCGGCGCAACATTGCGAGGCCGGCCAAACTGCTGGCAAATATTCTTGCGGCGGCGAGAGGATGTATTCCGTCGCCCGCGGCAACGAAGACCAATCCCGTTGCGAACAGGGTTGATCTCGCCAGGGCCGACACAATTCCGGCGGGAGAAGGATCCCCGGCGCGCCTATAGATTCCCTCGCAGAACCCGAAGAGCATCACCAGCACGGCAAAAATCGGCAGAGAAGCCCAGGGCATGCCCCAAGCGGGAGAAAGAACCGTTAGCGCACCGCATATGCACAAGAGAACAACCAGATCGGCAGCGACCAACTGACCGATGGTGAACCGATCCAGCGCTACTGGTTGGGCCGGATGCGGCCGAATTGCCGGGCGCGGCGGGGCATGTTCCGTGGCGGTGTCACTTGTGCCGGCCGGACGCGAGGGAGGAGGAGCAATCATCGGCTCAAACCTGGAAGACCGAATCACAGAAGCGCCAAGAATCATGCGGGCAAACTGCGAGGCGTGATCTTTCTGTCCAACGTTCCATAGCCGGTTTGCGGATAGGTCACTCATGGAATTCACAGGCTCCGGTACAGACCTTGCGGCACAGGAAAACGACGTTCGGCCAGCACAGTTCCGAGCAGGGGAACTTGTGCTTGAGTCAACTGATCCTTGATTTGAGCGGCGACGAGGCGTCTTGTTTTGTTAGCGGTCAGCACCAGCACCACTCCATCGCACGTCCTGCCAATACTCGCCGTGAGCCAGGAAACCGGAGCACACCACAAAATGGAAAAGTCGAACTCGTCAGTTAATTCACGCAATCGCGAGAGGTTCTGCTCGTTGATCCGCTGGCCGTGAGGCTCAGGCTGCCAACTCTGGCGAGGCACCATCCAAAGATGCGGAGCGATCGGCCACGTTGCCTCTGCCCGATTCGGGACTGGAATGTGGAGCTGGGTTTGCAGAAGTACCGGATCAGAATGAGCGTCAATCAATCCGACGTCGTATCTGTTTTCTTCGGCCAAGGCGCTGGCGACTTCAAGACATAAGGTGGCAGTCTCAGTCGATGCTTCGACAGTTGTGAATCCGACGTGCCGCACTGGCCTCGATTCATGCCGGAAGAAAAGCTGCTGCACGAGCGCATGTATCTGATCGTCCCGCACTGAATCGGTAAGGACTGAATCCGCGGGAACCACATGGGCCGGAGAAAATGGCTTGCGCCGGGCTTGCTCACGGATCGGCGTCACACGCGGCTGCTCGGCGGGAGATGGTTCGGCAAGAAGTCCAAGAAGAGTAGTCACCGGATCACCACCCTGGTCCGGCCGATTCGAAAGGCTACAAACGGAGCAAGAACAGCTGGCGCGGGCAGCCAAGCCAATACCGGTACGTCCAACAGACCATACGCTTCATCGGGCGTGCGGATTGTCGAATCAAAATACTCGGTCGAAAAGGCGACGCCGACACTTACCGCCGTGGCCATGACGAAAGCGAGGAGAAAGTAAAGAAGCACAGAATGCATGGGGAGAGCTGCCGCTGACGGCGGTTCTACGATGGCCACATTAAGGATGTGGCGATCATCGAGCGCGTCGCCGATGCGGGCTTCCTCGCGCTTATGAAGATAGAGTAAGTAGTTGTCTTCATCGGCCTTGGCGGCACGCATCAGATCTTGTTGATCCACGGCGTCGGATTGCATTTGCAGAGCAACATTGCGTAGGGACGCTACTTGCGCCGCGGCAGCGGATTGCCGCGCCCGCAAACCCTCCCGCTGCACCTGGGCTTTCTCCGTTTCCATGCGCGCCCACTCATAATTAGGATCTTTGTCGGTAGTTTCGTCGCGCACCGGGCTAAGGGCTTCTGCCGCGATCGATGCTTGAGTCTCCGCGATTTGTTGTTCAACTTCCTGCACCAACCGATAGGTTGGCTCAAAGCGACTGAGCAGTTCGGTGCGTTTGAGCTGGAGCTCGAGCAAGTGTGTTTTCATTTTTTCGAGAACCTCCGGGTTATCGGCCCAGCGGTTAAGAGTCACGGACCTGGTAGGGAACGACTTGAGTGGTTCGCGCAATGACTCAATCCGTCGTTCGATCTCGACACGATCCTGGTCGATCTGGCGATACGAGGCATCGGCCTCACCCAATTTCTGCAACGCGATATCTCGTTCCAGTGCTGCTGAGGCCACGCCTCGAGCACGGGTAAAGTGCACAAGCTCAGCTTCGGATTGATGCAGTCTCTTGTTGTATTCCGCCGTTTCCTGGTCGAAAAACTCGATCTCTCCCGGAGGACGTTGGAGATAGGTATGCCGTCGCATATAGAGAGTTGAAAGGGCGGCGAGTATGCGTGCGGCTCGTTCCGGACTGGTGTCTTTGTAGCTGACCTGTATAAGGTTCGACTTCTTCAGAGCATCGACATCCAGGCGACGCACCAGCTTGCGAGCGGCACGTTCGATCTCGGCGGGGCGCTCGTTATCTGGAGTATCCGAAGGAACGAGGCCCGCCATCTTCACAACTTGCTTCATCAGATCTTCGTCGCGCAGGAGTTCAACTTCGGAATTGAGCTCTTCTTCGGTAATGTCGGGACGAGTGAAATCCATGGAGCTGGGAGGCTGCGAGGAGACAATAGGATCAAAACGGCCTCGGCGCAGGAGCACCTTGAAGTGGGATTCGTAGCGTGCCGAAAAAATCGCGCCGAGTATCGTGGTTACAAATATCAATCCAAAAGAAGCGACTACGAGTCGTGGACACCGGAACATCGTGGCCGCCAGGTCGCGCGGCGTGGGAGACAGAGGCTGGTGCGAGTTTAGCTTCAAATCCGCGGACATGGATCGTACAGCACTGCCGATCACACCCAGCGGGCCTTAGGGAACTCGCTAGATTTTAGACACGCAATCAGTGAATGCTGCCACTCCTTTCTGCTAGAACTGCAGAGGATTCATGTACCAACTCATGGAGTTGGTCGGAATAAACTTGCGGATTTTCGAAATCCGGCTCTGCGGCACAAAAATAGAGTCACCCGGCTGAAGATGGAGGTCCTCGCTGATGTCGTGAGAATCCAGCATTTTCTTTAAGTCGATCACGTGCGACTCTGCGACATAGGCCGATATCCGGCGAAACACAATCACCTGCGAATGCCGGGCCTGCTGCGTGAAACCACCGGCGATCGCCACGGCCTCGTTTACCGTCAGATCTCCACGCAGCTCATACTTTCCTGGCCGCGCGACCTCTCCTGAAGCAAGGAAGTAAGGCTTCTCAAAATCTTTTAGGCTCACGGTGACCTCGGGCTCGTGTAGAAAGATGCGATAGGCATTGATAATCGCCTGTTGCACCTCGGGAATGGTGAGTCCTTCCGCCAACAGGGTGCCCGCCCCCTTCAGACCCACGAAGCCATCGGGTTGCACGGTCAGAGTCTGATTAAAGTCGGGAGAAAAAGTAAAATTTACGTCCACCACATCCGACTTCGTGAGCCGATAAAGCGGATGGCGTATCCCTCCGAATGCAGGATCTCCCACGCCACCCGCCCTTCCGGGTTGTGTGACCGTTCCGCCGGTGGAGCTCCCTGTACCCTGCCGGTCCAGACCCTGCGAGACCTCCGCAGCCGCGATCTTGCTGGCTGGCGGAGCAGAGGACCCTGACACTACGGCAGGCGACGACGGAGTCTCCTGAGCGAAATTGGCCACGGTTAGCTGCAGGATGAGCATGCCCGCAGCCCCCAAAACGACACGTTTAGTAAGAACATTCATCTCCGACTCGCACCGTTGCTCCGAACGGCGAACTAAGCAGCTCAACCTTCGAGCTTTGCCAGAAGGTACCGTCGCGAACCAAACACAACAAGACTTGGAAAGTACTGTCCACCTCTGTACACAGCGCGTTCAGGCATTGAAAAAGTGATGAAGCGCATTCAAAGACACTGCCCGCGCGCCTTCCGTGTTCTGCGCAAGCATAAGAGAGTGGAATATTGCCGCGAAAACGGTGCACAAGGGTACCCCCACGAAAGTAGACACGAAACGGAGAATTCGTCACAAAAATGGTGTGACGGCGGGTACATCCGAGGGCCTACGCTTTGGGGCATGATGAGGAGGTGAAAACTATCCGCTCTGCAAAAAAGTCCACGAGAATCGAACCAGTCGAAACCGAAATAGTGAGAGTACTGGTCGCCGATTCGGGTCCTATTCAATCTCAACTCCTCGCGCGCGCGTTAAAAGGGCGACGCGAGTTTCGGGTTTCCGTCGTTGCCCTGGAGGCATCCGCTATCCGCGATTGCATGCAATCGGATCCCGCGGACGTGATTTTGATTTCTGGGAATCACAAACCGGATTTGAGTTTGCTGCGATGGTTGCGAGTGTCGTATCCAAAACTCGCGCCGGTATTATTGGCCGAAAACGAGGACCGCGAAGTTGTCGTGAGTGCGTTTCGCGCCGGCGCGAAAGGGATTTTTCCTTTTATGCGCACTCCTTTCCCGATGCTCTGCAAGTGCATCCACTGTGTTCATCGGGGACAGATTTGGATCAATTCCCCGCAGATGAATTACGTGCTCGATGCGTTGTCCGAGGTACCGACGCTGCGTGTGGTCAATTCCAATGGAAGGTTCTTGCTGACTCCGCGCGAGGAACAAGTCGTCGCGCTCGTAGCCGACGGGTTGACGAATCGCGGAGTTGCAGTCGAGTTGGGACTCAGCGAACACACCATCAAGAAATATCTGCTACGTATTTTCGATAAGGTTGGGATTTCGAGCCGCGTGGAACTGGTTCTCTACGCTTACTCGCACGGTGAAAATCGCGCGGCGGAGTGGATGCCGGCCAGCCGCGCCTGAGCGCGGAAGAAAGAGCCGAAGTACAATGACACAATGCAAAAAGGCGAGAGGACTGCTCGGTGACAAAATCCGGGTCCCCGGCCCAGTACAAAGTAGCGCGGCGCTGGACGGTAATTGCTTCAGGCCTGCTCGTCTTGGCTTTAGCATTAATCGTGATTTATACAGGGCCAAGCGCCTTTTACAGTCCCGTCGCCTTGGTGGTGGTGGCGGCCATTGGACTGGCCGCGCTGCTTCTCCAGGTCCGGTTTCGACGCGACCTTCCGAATGTTTATTCTCCCTTATGGCTTAATGTCCTCGGTATTCTCTGTTCGATTGGAACGCTGTTCTCCGATTACCTTCATATAACGCGGCGAATGCTCGACCTGATTGCATTTGCCGCCGTGGTTTGCTTCGGCATCAGCGGATCGCTGATTCTGCACGCACTTCGACGAGGACGAAAGCCGCAATCGGCGAGCACCGAGTAAAGTCGGGTAGTGGTGCAGTTTCAGGGATAGCCTGCGAAAACTCTGCGCCGCCCCGCCGCCAACCCAGAGACGGCGGTTGGATTCAGTTGTTTCCTCCGTGCACCTCCGTGCCCTCCGTGGTTACCGATTTCGCTAATTGCGCCACTACCTAGAGTCGCGATTCCAGCGCCGACACAGAGTTCTTATTTACAATTCCACAATGAAGGTCACGCTGTTCGGAGCTTCCGGGTTACTCGGCAAAGAACTCACCCGAGAATTGAGCGCTGACCACCTGACTGCTCTGTCATCGAAAGATGCCGACCTGCGCGACCCGGCGCGTGTCCGCGAGGTAGTTCGCGATTCCCAGCCCGACTGGGTCATCTTATCCGCCGCCTACACCGACGTGGATGGTTGCGAATCCAATCGTGACCTGGCCTTCGCAATAAATTCCGAAGGTGCTGTCAACGTGGCGCAGGCCGCTCGTGATGCCGGATCGAGACTACTGTTCCTAAGTACCGATTACGTTTTCGACGGCAGCAAACGGGCGCCGTATGAAACCACAGACACCAGAAATCCAGCCAGTGTTTACGGGGAAAGCAAAGCCCGTGCGGAAGAAAAGCTGATCGAGATCCTGCCGGAGGTCTGCATTGCGCGAACGTCATGGCTCTTCGGTCACGGCGGCAAATGCTTCCCCGCGACGATTCTGAATCTGGCAAAAAGCCGCCCCGAGATTTCGGTGGTAAACGATCAGCGCGGCAGTCCAACATTTACGCGCGATCTCGCCTCCGCTCTCGTGCAACTCTGCCGGGCAGACGCCCAAGGGATCGTGCACGTCACTAATTCAGGCCATTGCACATGGTTCGACTTCGCCACTGAAATCGTGCGCCAATCCGGCCTGCCTACCAAAGTTAAACCCGTGACTACAGCCGAATTCCCGCGTCCGGCAAGGCGCCCCGCTTACTCCGTTCTCTCGCCAGCCAGCTTGCACGCTTACAACATCCACATGCCGGAATGGCAGGATGCTCTGCGACGTTATCTAGATCCAGATCCGAAGACCGCGCCGGATGCTTCGCCGGCGATTGCTCCGTAAGCCTTAGCGGCGCTTGAGAGCTTCCAGTTCGTCCAGCGTTCGTGGCCAGTCCGATCCCAATAACCGCGATAGACTTCGATCCGCGAGGACTTTGCCCTTCGTCTGGCATCGGGCGCAATAGTTCGTTTCTTTGTCGGCGTAGCGAATCCGCAGAACCTTATCACCACACCTCGGACACGGTTCGCCATAGCGTCCATGCACGGCCATCTCCTTGCGAAAGGCAGTGACTTTTTCGGGAAAGTCCGCCTTCGCCTCGGCGCACAGCCGCTCGACCCAAAGCTCAAGCGTTTGCCGCGCCGCCGCAAACAGCTTCTCCCACTCGTGTGTCTCCAGCTTCTGAGTAAGCGTGATCGGCGACAGTTGCGCCGCGTGCAGGATCTCGTCCGAATACGCGTTACCGATGCCGCTCACCAGGCGCGGATCGGTAAGCGCCCTTTTGAGCGTGTGGTTTTCCGCGGTCAGCGCGGCCCGAAACGAAGCGACATCGCTCGAGAAGATGTCGATTCCTCCTGGATCGATCGCAGCCAGGCTCTGCTCGCCGCTAAAGACATGCAGCGACGCCCGCCGCTTTGTCCCGGCTTCCGTGAGCACTAGGGAGCCATCAGGGAAATCAAACGCGGCCAGATTGTTGCGGCCGGCCAGTTTTGCGTCCGGCGGACGCCAGTGCAGTCGCCCCGCAATCATCAGGTGAAGCGCGAGCCAGAGATCGTTGTCTAGCCCAATGACAATGCGCTTGCCAAATCGCCGCAACTCGCGGACGACGTGGCTTTCCGTGCTGGCCAACGGCGGCTGCGCCGTTCGGAGTAGAAACGCGCTCGCTAGCCGTACTCGTTCCAGTCGCTGGCCAACGATGCGTGGCTCAAGCGCACTGATGTAGGCTGTGATGTCGGGTAGTTCAGGCATCGATACCAGCTTGCACGTCGTGCGGATGGTTTGCAACATTCATAAGTCAGAACCACACCACGGGGACACAGAGTCACGGAGAAATTCAAAAGATGGAAAACCCCTTGGGTTTTTACAGACTTGAGAATTTCTCCGTGACTCCATGTCTCCGTGGTGGGTGCTGATCGTCCTAACGAGCAAGGTGTCCAACTCCCGCGCCGTGATTTATCCTGATTGTCTCCGAGGATTAACTGTGAAAACGCGACTGTCGTGGATTCTATTGGCCTGCCTCTGCATTTCATTTTTCCCTTCTGCACTCTCCGCTCAGCAATACGACCCGTCAATGTATCGGGAACTCCGCTGGCGCATGATCGGCCCATTTCGTGGCGGACGCACGGTCGCGATCTCTGGCGTTCCCCACCAGCAGAATGTTTTCTACATGGCTCCGAACAATGGCGGAGTCTGGAAGTCCACGGACTTTGGCCGCACCTGGAACCCAATATTCGACGACCAGCCGACACAGTCGATCGGAGCCCTAGCCGTAGCGCCGTCGAATCCAAACATAATCTATGTCGGTAGCGGAGAAGGCTTGCGCCGTCCCGATCTCTCGGTTGGCGATGGTATGTACAAATCCACCGATGCGGGGAAAACCTGGCAGCATTTGGGCTTACGCGACGCGCAGCAAATCGCCTCCATCGTCGTCGATCCCAAAGACCCGAACCGCCTCTTCGTCGCCGCGCAAGGACATCCCTACGGACCGAACTCCGAACGCGGCGTCTATCGTTCTCTCGATGGCGGTCAAACCTTCCAGAAAGTTTTCTACAAAGACGAAAACGTCGGAGGCATGGACCTCGTCTTCGATCCCCGCAACTCGCAGGTGATTTTCGCCAGCATGTGGTCCTCGCGCCGTCCCGTCTGGACCACTGGTGGCGGATATAACGGTCCCGGCAGCGGTCTTTATAAATCCACCGATGGCGGCGACACCTGGCGGCAACTTACTAAAGGACTGCCCGGCGCTGCCGAAGGCATCGGACGCATTGGTCCAACCGTTTCTCCGAGCGATCCCGATCGCATGTACGCCTGGGTGAATGCAACAAAAGGGAGCGGCATCTATCGCTCCGACGATGCCGGCGAAAGCTGGCAGCGGGTAAACGACGAAGAACGCATCTACGGACGAGGTGACGATTTCGGCTGCGTCCGCGTCGATCCCATAAATAAAGATGTGATTTACGTCGCCAACACGAGCACTTATCGGTCGACCGATGCTGGCAAGAATTTTACCGCCATCAAAGGCGCGCCTGGAGGCGACGACTATCACACCATCTGGATCAATCCCGAAAATCCCGACATCATCGCCATCGCTGTCGATCAGGGTGCAACCATCAGCGTCAACGGCGGCGAGACCTGGAGTAGTTGGTACAACCAGCCCACCGCGCAGTTCTATCACGTCATCACCGACAATGAGTTTCCCTATTGGGTCTATGGCGGACAGCAGGAAAGCGGTTCGGTTGGCACCTCCAGCCGCAGCGACTTTGGCGAAATTACTTTTCGCGACTGGACCACGCTGGGCGTCGAAGAATATGGATATGTTGCTCCCGATCCACTGCATCCCAATCTGATTTACGGCGGCAAGGTCACCGTGTTCGATCGCAACACGGGACAGACGCGCGACGTTTCCCCGGTCGTCCTGCGTACTGGACAATATCGTTTCAATCGCACCGCGCCCCTGATTTTCTCAACGGCTGATCCAAAGGCGCTGTATCTCGGATCCAACGTGCTGTTCAAGACAACCAATGGCGGCAATAGTTGGCAGATCATCAGTCCCGATCTCACGCGTGAAGATCCGGGAGTTCCCGTGACCCTCGGGCCGTTTGTCGAAGCCGATCCCGCGAAGGGCAAGCATCGCGGCGTCATCTATTCAGTGGCTCCGTCGCCGAAAGCTGCCGATCTGATCTGGGCCGGAACCGACGATGGCCTCATTCAAGTCACGCACGATGGCGGCAAGAACTGGCAGAACGTCACGCCTCCCGAGATCACCGCATGGAGCAAGCTCGCGCAAATAGACGCTTCGCATTTCGATGCCGCAATTGCCTACGCCGCGGTGAATCGCTTGCGGCTAGACGATCTGCATCCTTATATCTATCGCACGCATGATGGCGGAGCGTCGTGGCAGAAAATCATCAGCGGCTTGCCCGAAAACGAGCCCGTGAATACAGTGCGCGAAGATCCGGTGCGCCGGGGACTTCTGTTCGCTGGAACCGAACGCGGCGTTTATGTTTCCTTGGACGACGGCGATCATTGGCAGTCGCTCCGGCTGAATTTGCCGGCAACTTCAATCCGCGACCTCGTCATTCACAAAGATGACATAGTGGTGGGAACACACGGCCGGTCGTTTTGGATCCTGGATAACATCACGCCACTGCGTCAGTTCGTCAGGGACTTCACCACCGCTCCGGCACATCTTTTCGGGCCGCAGGTTACTTATCGCGTGCGCCGCAACAACAATCCCGACACGCCGCTGCCGCCGGAAGAACCCGCCGGACAGAATCCTCCCGACGGAGCCATGATCGATTACTGGATCGGCCCCAACATTTCCGCGCCCGTCACGCTCGACATTATTGAGTCTTCTCCTGCTGGTCACGTCGTCGTCCGCCATTTTTCGAGTCTCGACCGTCCCGAGCCCGTCAATCCAAAGAAATTAAATGTCCCCATGTACTGGGTGCGCCCCGCAAGAACTCTGTCGGCTGAACCAGGCATGCATCGCTTCATTTGGGATTTGCACTACCCCGAGCCAGAGGTGCTGGAACATGACTATCCGATTTCGGCCATTTATCAAGACACGCCCCGCTATCCACTCGGCGCCGCCGTCTTACCTGGACTCTACAAAGTGGTCTTAACCGCCGCTCACGAAACCTATTCTCAGACCATCAACATAAAAATGGATCCACGCGTGAAGACCTCGCGCAGCGATTTGAGCCTGCAGTTTGACCTCGACCAGAAAATTGCGGACGCTCTGCACAAAGACTACGTAGCGGTGCAAGAGGTCCGCAGCCTGCGCGCACAATTGAAACCTCTTGCGGTGCTGGAGGCAAAAAATGCCAAGCGCAAAGCCATCGCAAAAACCGCGACCGACCTGGAAGCAAAAGCCGCCGCCATCGAGGGCGAGGACGGAGCGCGATATCTGAGCACTCCCGAGGGGCGAACGTTGGTCCGGCTCAACGGCGGCCTCAACACGCTAGTCAGCGGCCTGGATACTGCCGACGCTGCGCCGACGACTCAGCAATCCGCGATGTTCGTCGAACTGGATAAGGTGTTGCAGGAGCAGTTAGCTGCGTGGGACCAGCTCAAGTCGAAAGATGTTCTGGAACTGAACAATCAACTCAAGAGGGCAGGATTACCGGCGCTCGATTTACAAAAGGCAGTTCCTGGAGCCGAGGATGCGGCCGAAACATCTTCGCAGGATCGGGATCGGAACGAAGAATAAGGCAGAGTTCAACGGCCTGCGCTACCTACAGCAGTGGTTCCCACCCTAACGTCGACGTACACGACGTTAGGATGGGACACCCCTTTTCATGAACGCTCAAACCGAAAACTTTGCATCGCCCTCCACCACTTTGCCTTCGAGTTTGGGGACTTCGCCTTTTTTCCAGAGGGCGGCGGTGTGTATCACGCGATAACGCAGCGGACCTCCGTCGGGACGATCGCTGCGCTCGATCGGGCGCGGAATACACACGAATTCCGTTTCCAGCTGGTTGCTGGTTACGTGGACGACGCTGTATCCGTGGCCACCCATGTCGACGAACGAAACATGCGGTGACTGATTCGGATTGGATTGCGCGCGGGCCTTCACGATGTCGCCAGTCTTCGCGTATTCGAGGCACGAACGCACGCCGTGGTGCAGCAATAAATTAATTGTGGGTTGTGGAGTTGAGTCGGCAGGGCCCTGTCCAAGGAATAACGGGCGAAGCGGATCGTCTTTGGGGAACTTGTGCTCAAAAGCCTCGACGAATCCCGGGGCGGAAATTGAACCGGTCACGAAAGCGATCCCTACGGGTTCGAAAGGTTTGGGAGGAAGAGACTTGGCGGACAATCCGGCCCAGAAACTGTGACGGTCTCCCGATACGGTGGCGAAACCGGTGATGCCGTGGTCGCGGACGAAATCGTAGATCTCTCCGCGCTCGACGTAGGCGCTGCCGAAGTCTCCTCCGCCGAAGCCGGCATATCCCGCTCCGGGCCAGGGACTTGTCACAGCGTGCGGAAGATTTTGAGGATCGGCGCGCATGTCGAGAGTCGCGATGGTATTTCCCCAGATTTTCCAGGTAGCTTTTGAATCTCGCAGCCGATTGAGGAACCATGCTTTCTGTTCGGCTCCCAGAAAAGTTTGTGGCGGTTGATCTTTCTGAAAATTAGGGACTTGAACCTCGCCGAATTTGATGGAGTCAGGCGGGTGGCCTGCATTGTAAGTGCGAGCCGCGTCCAGAATCTCCAAAGCTTCTTCCGGCACAAGTCCGGCAAAATCTTTGCTGGAGAGCGCATCCGCTTCTTCGCGATCGGTCGGGTCCTGGGAGCAATAGCTGCGCTGGTCGGTGATGATCAGCTCGACATTACGCCCCCAGCGCAATGCACGATAACCTTTCAGGCTTCGGATTGCGGTTAGATTGTTTGGTTCCTGGCCGAGTCCGTTCTGGTCAAATTTTGTGACGGCAGTGTCCGATACTTTCGGCGGATTGAACTTATCGAGCGATGAGTCGCCGGGCTTGGCCACGCGCGCCGGCTGATATTCAAAGAATGCTTGCAGCGCAGCTACCTTTCGCGTCTGGGCGGGACGCGTCTTGCCGTCGAATTTCTGCAAACTTTGCCAGCCCTTCCAGCTGAATTCGTGGTTGTCCCACATATTGGCGAAAGGCCAGCGGGCGCGCGCATCCTGCAGATCGGGATCGTGCAAGTAGGCGCGGTAGACTGCGCGGTAGTCGTCGACGGTTGTCGGGATGTGAAAGTCTTCGATTTTTTCTCCATGCGCGTAGCGAACAATGTCGCGAACTTTCCGGTCGTACATTCCTTGCGGCCGGTCTTCCGGATACCAGACGAGTTCGTAGATGAAATCGCCCAGGTGCAGCACGAAGCCAATCCGATCTTCTTCGGCGGCATGTTCGTCCTCGAAGATCATGCGGCGATATGCGTTTTGCGCTCCATCGTTCACGTTCTGACAACTGACAAAAACGAAACGCACCGGCCTGGGATCGTCATCCGCGGGAGCCGTGATGGTGCGGCCGATGCGGCTGCCGAATCCATCCGCGTCCGTGAAGCGGTACCAGTAGACGCGCGACGGCTTCAACCCACCGACCAGAACGCGGCAGGTCCAGTCGGACGCTTCCGAGATCGGCGCGGGTGCGGTAGCAATGACTCGCTTGAAAGCCTCGTCTTCCGCAACTTCAACCGTCAGCGTCTGCGGCGCGTTTGTAGCAGGAGCGGGGGGCAGGTGCCGTGTCCATAGGAGAACGCTGTGCGTATCGGGATCTCCCGACGCCACTCCCTCAGGATAGAGATCGCGGCGTTCGCGCCATGGCACATTCGATGCGGATGCGAAAGGATTTCCCCACACCGCCGATGTGCCGAGCACAGCGGCCACCTCTAGGAAAGATCGCCTGGTAAAAGATCGTCTAGTAAAGGAAGGCATGTTTTCTGTTCTCCTTGAATCTTTAACAGAAGTCGCGGGGCATTGTTATAGAGAGACGGGCGTCCGTCGTTTCGGTGAGCCGAAACTATACCGGAAACGCGCGCTGTATATATTCCATTGCCGCATCGCGGGTTGCAAGTCGCCCTTCCAGTTGAGCGTCCTCGACTGCAGCCAACACCTCCTTAAATCTTGGACCCGGCGTGTATCCAGCCTCAATCAGATCGCGTCCGGTAATTAGCGGAACTGGACGAATTGCTTCGGGCGGAATCAAGTGCATCTGCTCGCGCATATATTCGTAAGCTTCGAGGTGGCCGTGGCTGGAGAGGCTATCCATGCGATGCAGTTCCAGATGCTCATCAAATTTGGGCAGGCGCAAAAATCTTTTCAACGTGGATTGCTTCATGCGATGCACATGTCCAAAGCGCATGTGATTGTCGACGAGAGCGAGAACCTGATCAGTCTCGTAATTCGAGAAACGCAATCGGTCGAGGATTTCGGCGCCCATTTTGACGCCGACAGCTGCGTGCCCATCAAAGCGGATGCGTTCTGGGGCTACACGAAATGTAGGCGGCTTGCCGACGTCGTGGAGGAGCGCTCCCCAGGCCAGCGTTTTTGACGCACCGGGCGGCAGTTTCTCCAGCAACAGCATGGTATGCACGAATACGTCGCCTTCAGGATGATATTGCGGCGGTTGCTCCACTCCCCTCATAGCGGCGATCTCGGGCAGGACTTCTTTCAGGAGTTTCGCCTCGTCTAACAGTTCAAATGCCCGGCGGGCGTGGCCTTCGGTCAGCATCTTGGTCAGTTCTTCTCGCACGCGCTCGGCAGAGACCTGGTGAATTGCGGGCGCTAATTTTTGAACTGCTGCCATGGTTGCAGGATCGATTTGGTAACCGAAGCGCGCGGCGAAACGCACCGCGCGCAACATGCGGAGTTTGTCTTCCGTAAAACGGCGATCGGGATCGCCGATAGCGCGGATGATTCCAGTTTCCAAGTCACTACGGCCGCCGACGAAATCCAAAACTTCATTCGTCATCGGATCGAGCATCATCCCGTTGATGGTGAAGTCGCGGCGCTGCGCGTCCTCCTGGGGGGAATTGGTGAAGCGGACTTCATCGGGATGGCGTCCGTCCGAGTAGCTAACGTCGGAGCGGAAGGTGGCGACTTCCACTACGGTGGCACGGCCCTCACTGGCACTGGCGAGGGTTCCCGTCGCTTCATTATCTTTATCTTTGTTCTTCGATTCCGGAACGAGCACGACTCCAAATTGCTCGCCAACGGCATAAGTCTGAGAAAAAATTTGCATGACCTGTTGCGGAGTCGCGCTGGTGGCGATATCGTAGTCGGCCGGCTCGCGATTCAAGAGGAGGTCGCGGACGCATCCTCCCGCGAAGTAAGCCTGGTGCCCGCGTTCGCGGAGGGTGCGAACGATTTCCGCAGCGTGTTGTTTGGCGTAGTACATCGTCTTTGGTCGTTAGTCGTTAGGCGCGAGTCGCGAGTCACGTAAACTAGAAAGTTCCAAGCCAAGAGCCAAGAGCCAATAGCTAATAGCCAACAGCCAAAAGCTAATTATGCCTGACACCTACATCCTCGGCATCGAGAGTTCCTGTGATGAGACGGGCGCGGCCGTGGTGCGTTCGGGGCAGGAAATTTTGTCGAATGTAGTTGCTTCGCAGATCGCCACGCACCAGCCCTATGGCGGCGTGGTTCCGGAACTGGCTTCGCGCGAGCATTTGCGGGCGATGGTGCCGGTCGTGCGACAGGCGCTGGCTGAGGCAGGACGTACTTATCAGTCTGTGGACGCTATCGCCGTCACGCAGGGGCCGGGGTTGGCGGGAGCGCTGCTGGTCGGAATCAGTTATGCCAAGGCTCTGGCTTTCGCCCTGGACAAGCCGCTGATCGCCGTCAACCATCTTGAGGGGCACATTCATGCTGTGTTGCTTGAACAGCGGAAAAGTGGTAATGGCGATCTGAATTTTCCGGTGCTGGCGCTGGTCGTCTCCGGCGGACATACTCATCTTTATCTTGCCGAGTTGCACGAAAACCTCTGGACCTACAAGAATATCGGCCACACTCGTGACGACGCCGCAGGAGAAGCCTTCGACAAAGTCGCCAAGCTTCTCGGACTGGGCTATCCCGGTGGACCGATTATCGATCGACTTGCGTCGCAAGGGGATCCGCAGGCGGTTAAGTTTCAGACTGCGCGAATCAAGCATCCGGACCGGCGCGATTATAAGCAAGGCGAGATTGGACGATCCGCAGCGGACGATGGTCCGCAATTCGATTTTTCCTACAGCGGCATGAAGACGGCCGTTCTGCGATATGTCGAAACGCAGAATCTGAAACCCGCGATCGAGGCTCGCCGCGCAGCGCTTGCAAGCATCGAAAAGCCGACGCTCGAAGACTATCTGCGTCTCTGCGACCGGCAAACTCTTAACCTGGTGGCTTCCTTTCAGCGGTCAATGGTCACCGATCTGGTGGCGAAAACTCTGACCGCGGCAAGCGAATTCGACGTTCGGACTCTTTTTGTGAGCGGCGGAGTGGCGGCCAATCAAGAGTTGCGAACCACGTTTGAACGCGAGGCGGAGATGCAAGGACTTCCAGTTTTCTTTCCGTCAAGGGCGCTTTCGACGGATAACGCGGCGATGATCGCGGCAGCAGCCTTCCCGAAATTTCTGCGTGGGGAATTTGTGGGAATGGATTTTTCGGCCGAGGCCGGGATGGCGCTGCGCTGACAGAACCGCCTCAGAAATATGGCTTTACAGCCCCTTGTATACCGGATTGAAACATTTCCCAGCTACAATGGTCGCGTGAAACCGACCATCTATGTTGTGGAAGACGACCCGGATATCTCCCGCCTGGTTCGTCATCATCTGGAAGCGGCAAACTTCAACGTACGACTCTATTCAACCGGCAACCTGGTTGTCGTGGATGCCGAACGCCAGCGTCCGGCGCTGTTTCTCCTGGACATCATGGTGCCGGGGAAAGACGGCCTGGAACTTTGCCGTCAGATTCGGCAGTCATTGTCTTTGGCTTCCGTTCCGGTGATTTTTCTGACGGCCAAGAGTGGCGAAGCAGACCGGGTTCAAGGATTGGAGCTCGGCGCGGATGATTACATCCCGAAACCATTCAGCCCGCGAGAACTGGTAGCGCGCGTCAAAGCGGTGCTGCGCCGTTTTGAGCGGCCGCTGCCGCCGCTTCCCACCAAGATTGACGAAGTCCACATTGACCCGAGCGCGATGACGTTGACGGTTCGCGGAAAGCAGGTGCCGACTACGGCCACCGAATTCCGCCTGCTCGACTACTTCATGCGTCATGCAGGACGCGTCTTTACCCGCGACCAGTTGCTCGACTCGGTATGGCGAGACACGGCGTATGTAACACCGCGTTCGGTGGATGTTTATGTGCGGCGCATCCGCGAAAAGATTGAGCCCGATCCCGGAGAACCCGCGCTACCTGAAGACGGTACGGGGGGCCGGCTACCGCTTTGAGGTCGCGCGTTGAGAAGCCGCATCTTCGTTAAATTGATGTTTGTGTTTCTGCTGGTGATCGGCGTAACTGCGATCACTCTGCAACTGACCGTCCACAAAGTCTGGGAACGAACCCTGCGTGAGCAGATCGAGCGCAATCTCAAACAGAAAACTTTAATGTTCGCGTACCGCGTGGAAGTAGATCGTCAGCACTCCCTTGCCGACATCGCTTCGCAGGAAGGCCAGGCGGCAGGTGCCCGCGCCACCGTGATTGACCCCACCGGAAAAGTGTTGGCCGACTCGGAAGCCGATCCCAACACCATGGAGAATCACGCACAACGCAAAGAGTTCGCCGCCGCCCTCGGCGGCCAGATCGGCGTGAATGAACGCAAGAGCCAATCTCTCGGCGTTCCTTATTTATATGTGGCAGCGCCAGTTTCTGGAGGCGCGGTGCGGCTGGCATTTCCCGTCCCTGAGATGGAGATCACGGATCGTCCGCTGGTGTTGGCTCTATTTTGGGGGTCGCTCACCGCTTTCGTTTTCGCCATGTTGGTAGCGGCGGTCGCGGCCCAATACGTCGGCCTTCGGTTGCAGCGGATCGTGAGCTTCGCCGAGCGCGTGGCCAAAGGCGATCTGACGGCCAGAATCGCTTCTTCGTCGACGGACGAAATTGGCAAGGTAGCGGCGGCACTCGATAAGACGACGCGCGGCGTGGAAGAGAGCTACGAGCGCGTGCAAACCAGTCAGCGGGAGTTGGAAACGCTGCTCAACAGCATGCAGGACGCGGTGGTTGCAGTCGATGTGGATGGCCGCATCCAGTGGGCCAATCGCAGCATGGACCGCCTGCTGCAGCGCGCTCCCCGGCTGAATTCGCCGTTGATTGACAGCGTCCGCGATCCGGACTTTCTGGCCGCGATTCAGGGAGCGGCACGCGACCAGATGGTAACTTCCGCGCGCTCCAACACCATCGCAGCTGGCCGCACCTTCGATGTCACTGCGGCGCCCATGCCCGGAGGTGGCGCGGTCGCCGTGCTCCGGGATCTTACGGAGACCGAGCGCATGGAAAAGAGCCGCCGCGATTTCATCGCCAATGTTTCCCACGAACTCCGCACTCCGCTGACCTCGATTCAGGGATACACCGAAACGCTGCTCGATGGTCCTCTCGAAGACAATCACGTACGCGATTTCCTGGAAATCATCCGCAAGAACGCGACTCGCATGACCCGTCTTACGGAAGACTTGCTCACTCTGGCCCGAGTGGAGTCGGGCGAGCAGAGGTTCGACATCCAGCGCGTCGGTACGGAAGAACTGCTGCAGAACGCTCTGGAAAGCTTTCGTGAAGTAGCTCGGGGTTATGGAGTCGCGCTGGTGATCGAGAACTTGGTTCCTGGCGGCGAAGTGAAAGCGGATCGCGAGGCCATCCATCAGATTTTTTCAAACCTGATCGAAAATGCCTTGAAGTATGCTGCGTCGGGGAAAAAAGTGATTCTTGGAGCGCGCGCGGTGGAGAGTGGCGTTGAATTCTATGTTAAGGATTTTGGCCCAGGAATTTCCTCGGAGCACCTGCCGCGTCTTTTCGAGCGTTTCTACCGCGTCGATAAAGCGCGCTCGCGGGAGTCAGGAGGCACGGGACTGGGCCTGGCCATCGCCAAACATATCGTGCTGGCGCACGAGGGGACGATTCGGGCGGAGAGCGAACTGAATTATGGCTCGACGTTCTTGTTCACCTTGACGAGTTGAGAGCCATGATTTTCGCGCCTTTATCCGCCAGCCCCCGCCAGCCTGCAAGCAGTAACCGATTGAGACCCTCCCCGAGAAATTTACCGCCTGGTAACCTGCCTTCGCAGGCCGCCAATTATGCTTTCAGGGGGAGTGTGTGTCACACTCTGGTTGATACAGCTCCCTTTCCTGGAGCGGATTCGGTTCGACTGAGACGGTCGGGTTTTGCTTATGAGCGCAGCCAGCGTAAAAACGCCGCCACCGGAGCCTTCGCACACTCTATTGGTGCGGCGGACCGTGGAAGCCTGTGAACTGGCCCGTGAGGCTGCGGCGATTGCGGCCGAGGGAATTGCCACTGGCTCAATGTCCCGGCTGAACGCCATCCGGCAATGCGAAAAAGACCTTGATGCCATCGATCTGGAAGTGGACTCCGGTGTGACCGCGACCATCACCCGTGTTCCTGAAGCCGAAACGCGGCAGTTACTGGCCTGCATGAAGGTCATGATCGGACTGGAGCGCATCGGCGATCTGCTCTTAAGTTTTGCCACCAGCGCGCAGGCCGCCGGAGGCCACCTCGACTCGCAGGACGCTCGCGACTTGACGCACATGGCTACCGTGCTGGAAAAAATGCTGGCCGACGTTGGCCTGTCCTTTTCTCAGAAGGATGTCAAAAAAGCAATCGATGTGCTCCGCGCCGACGCGGAAATGGATCGCCTGCGCAATCTGATTTTTCTCCGGCATATTGAGAATCCGGAGAACATTGCGCATCACTTTAGCTTGCAAGTTATCTTCATGACGCAGTCTCTCGAACGCGCCGGCGATCACGCGAAGAACCTGGCGGAGGAAGTTTGCCACTTTGTCAGTGGACGCAGCATCCGGCACTTACTGATGGACTACGACAAGCCGAAAGAGCAGATGTTTCTCGAGTGGCTGCGGCATAAAGATGAGAAATTGCAGTAGCTCTCGGATCGCTCCGATCCTTGTGAGTGTGTAATCGCGTTTCGCCAACTGACGGGATCGTTCCGGTTAGCCAGCCACACACCACCGAATGCCCCTCGCACCAGAGTGTTAGACTGCACTCATTTGTTGAAATTCTCCTACGACGATGATCACAATCTCTAAAGAGGACTATCTAAAAGCCATCGCGGAGGCGGAAGCCGAGGGTCAGGCGGTTATTCCGGCGACCCTCGCGCATTGGCTATCGGTGACCCGACCGGCGGTGACATTTGCCCTGAAGCGCCTAACAAAAGACAGGCTTGTGGGTGTTACCAAGGAGGGGCGCGTCCGGCTCACTCCACAAGGACGCGAAGTTGCGGAACGTACGATTGTCCGCCATCACCTAATCGAGCGGATGTTATCCGAGATCTTCGGCATGTCCTGGTATGAGATCCACGATGAGGCAGAAAGGCTGGAACACGCGGTTTCTCCGGCGTTTGAGAAGAAGCTGATCGGGAAACTGGGACACCGAGACACCTGCCCGCACGGAAATGGGCTGGCCTTGCGCAGTCCGGCAGAGCGCCGCAAGAGGGGGATGCGCCTGCTCAGCGAGGCGGAACCCGGTTCCAAATATATGATTGCCAGCGTGCACGAGCGCGATCGCAAGCTGCTGGAATTCCTCGATAAAGAAGGACTACGCCCAGGGGTTCTCATCGCCGTGGAAGGCCGAAATTACGATGGGACGGTTTCCGTATCCGTCGAAAAGCGCCAGATCCGGCTCGGCACCGCAGCAGCAGAAAAGATCTGGGTTTCTAAAGCGTAATATTCTCTTCATTGTTTACTATACTTAACAAATCATAGTGTATCCTGATTCCAGGATAAGGAATGCAGGGCAGGGCGTGCGCTGCCCAAAATCCTGGAAGGATATGTGTGAGATCAGGATCCACGCATCTTTTACGTCTAGTAATTTTCCTGGCCATTGCAGCGGGTGCGGTCGTGCCGATCCCTGTGTGGGGCCAGGGCGAAACCACCAGCGCCATTCTTGGGAAGGTTACGGACACCAGCGATGCGGTCATCGCCGGCGCCACAGTAACGGTCAGCAATCGCGAAACTGGGTTGAAGCGGAGTGCCCGAACGGACGAGGCAGGGCGCTTCAATTTCCCTCACTTGAAGCCGGGGACCTACTCGGTCAGAGTAGAAGCGCAGGGATTCGAGCCACGCCAAAACGACAATGTAGTTTCGGGCCTGGGCCAAAAACAAACGGTGGATTTCGCGCTTAAGGTGGCACGGTCGAACGAGACGGTTGAGGTCAGCAGCGAGGCTCCACTCCTCAATCCTGATGACGCCAACACATCCACGACTCTGAATGCTCCGGCCTTGGAGGATTTGCCGAACCCCGGGGGCGATCTCACCTATCCTCTACAGTTCGCGGCGGGAGCCCTCATCAATACGGCGGGCAGCGGGAATGACTTCGTGGGCGGTACAAACGGCTATGGCAATGTGGAATTCAACGGCTTGCCCGCCCTCTCCAACGGTTACATCGTTGACGGACTGGAAACGAACGATCCCCTTACCAATCTGAACAGCGGCCTTTCCACCAACCTCGTTTTGGGATTGAATTCGATTGCGGAGGTGACGGTCAACACTCTTTCTTATTCGGTGGATCAAGGGCGGTATGGAGCATCCCAAATCAACTATGTGACGAAATCCGGTACGAATCAGCTTCACGGAAATCTCTACGAGCTATGGAACGGGTCGCTGCTGAATGCTACGGACTACTTCACGAATGCGACGCCGGGAAATCACAAGCCGAGAGCGACCGTAAATCATTTTGGCGGCAGTGTTGGCGGCCCGATTGCGCACAACAAACTCTTCTTTTTCTTCGACAGCGAATGGGTGCGAATCGCACTGCCCATTGTCACACCGACGATTGTTCCTACTCCGTCATTTCAACAATACGTCTTGCAGCAACTATCCGGTCAAACAAGCGGTTGCGGGTCCGTGCCGAATAAGAATTGTTTGTTCTATCAACAGATGTTTTCTCTCTATGGAAATACCAGCGGGACACCCACCGCGATCCTTGGCTGTCCGCTTGGCGACGCCGGGGATGGGTGCGGCAACCGGCAGAGTGTTTCGCACTCCAGCGACGACCACGAGCAGGTACAAACCGTCCGCCTGGACTACAACATCGATCAGAAAGACACGGCTTGGGTTCGCTTTCAGGTTGACACGGGGGTTCAAGCTGCTTATACGGACCCTATCAATTCCTTATTTGATGCAGTCTCTCCGCAGCCTCTGTACTCCTTCGCGGCAGGACACACACACGTCTTTTCGCAGAACGTGGTGAACTACTTCAACCCCGCGTTCTCGTGGTACGAAAGCTTGTTTGGGCCCAGCGATTTTCAGAAGACGCTTTCGGCTTTCCCAATCGTGTTACAGGGCACCGGTGCAAATGCCTTCACGCCCATGGGAGGGCTGGACAACACTTGGACTCAAGGCAGACGCGCATCCCGATTCTTTCTCAATGACAACCTCGCCTGGAGCCGGGGTGCTCACGAACTGCGGTTCGGAACGAATACGCGCATCTTCCGCCTGAACGACTACGACTTTGGAGAGGGCACGGTTCCGACCGTGACCTACGCGAACTTGCAGCAATTTATCTCTGGAGTGGCGAACACAGCGTCGGAGACATTCCCTTCGAACGCGAATGAGCCCTTCAACTTTCTCAATCTCGATGTCTACGCGCAGGACACTTGGAAGGTGACTCGGACGCTGACCTGGACGTTCGGAGTGCGCGACACGTTCAATTCCAATCCGCGGAATCCGCATCATGAAGTCGCTCGCCTTCGCGGTTCCTTCGGGTCCATCCCGCATGATGATCAGCCACTGAACACAGTGATTCAAACTCATCTCGGCAATTTATTCTCGTCCACACCACTGGCCATTCTGCAACCTCGAACCGCGATTGCGTGGCAGTTTGAGTCGAAATCCGTTCTCCGCGCCGGCTTCGGAATTTTCAGCGATATTCTGCCGGGCACGCTGGCCGACCTGATCGGCTCGAATCCGCCCTACGACAAGACGTTTCAGGGAGGAGTGCTGGGCAGCGTGGGGGGCATAGGCATTGCACCGGAAGCACCCAACAGCGCAGTCGGCGCAATCGTTTCGGCGAATCAGACTTTTAGTTCTGGATTTCCCCAGGGGCAACCGTTTCTTCCGCCGGTTGCGATCACGGCGGTTCCGGATGGCAAACTCCACGCGCCGTATTTCATGGAATGGAGTCTGGGAATAGAACATCAATTCGGGACAACGGGCAGCTTTCAGGCGCAATACGTGGGCACGCGAGCCGTGAACCAGCCGTACTCAACCCAAGTCAACGGCTACCAAACCGTGTGCCAAGGCTGTTTTGCGCCATTCCCGTATATGCACCCAACGGATACACGATTCGGCGCCGTCACGCAGTTCTCCACCGGCGCCAACAGCCACTACAACGGTCTCCAACTGACCGCGATGAAGCGGCTCGGCCATGGCTTGCAAGGACAGGTCAACTACACCTGGAGCCGTTGCCTGGATACGGTCTCGAACGGAGGATTCCTTCCGTTCTCCGCAGGAGGGATTCTTTCGCCTTTGCCGGGAGACTTGGCCCGCGATTATGGTCCCTGCGACTATGACATCCGGCACAATCTCAATGCGCAATATGTGTATCAGCTACCGGTTAGAGTGCGCAGTCATTCACTGGGCTACGCGCTCAATGGCTGGCAGATTTCTGGAACCATGTTCTGGCACAGTGGAGTTCCCTTCTCGGTGCTGAGCACGCCATATTCAGCGGGGGGAAACGGCATTGTGCAGGGCAGCGGACCGCAGTTCGCGAGTCTTGCGCCCGGAGTCAATCCCTACTGCCGCCATTGCAACCTGCCCGCGACCCCTCAGGGCACGATTCAGTGGCTCAATCCGGATGCGTTTGTCTCGACCGTTGATCCAACCGTGCAAATCATCAACGGACGACCCGTGCCCGCCGGATCCTGCTATGGCGGCGACACTCCGCAGAATTGCCAATTCGGAAACCTCGGACGCAATGCTCTGCGCGGTCCTGATTTCCTGTGGAGTGATTTCTATCTGACAAAGTGGTTTCCCCTGACCGAGCACGTGAAGCTGCGGTTTGAGGGTCAGTTTTTCAATGTTTTCAACCACCCGAATTTCGGCTTGCCCAGCGTAGTCCAAGCGGGCATTCCCGGTAAGCCTTCCACACAGGCTGGATTTGGAACACTCACCTACGCCACTTCTCCACCGACCGGATTGCTGGGTGTGGGGTTAGGCGGGGATAGCAGTCCGCGCATGATCGCGTTTCAGGCGCGATTGGAATTCTGACTCGATCTCGCTCTTTCCCAGGAATCAGCGGGGAGCGTTTGTTACTCCAGCAGGTTCGAACGACAGGAATGGGAAGTGCTTCCAGAATCGTGCAATTTGAATGCAAGTATGGTTGCGGACGTGTATAGGCAAGCTGGAAGTTGCTCGGGGGCTGTCGAAATCAGCCGATTAAAGTCGTTGACAATCGGGTCCAGAGTCAATGAGTGAAATGGCGATATTACACCAGCGAACATCTCAAATAGGCGCATACTGAAGCAGAACCTTTTGCTGCGGATCAGGGGGTAGTCGCTAAATGCTGAGAACGTTAGCTTTGGTGTGCCTGTCCATACTTGTTGTTTGTTGTATCGTCCAGAGCCAAAGCCAATCGTCGTCGATTCGATCAAGAGATAGTGAAGCTAGTTTTGCTCGCATGCACGAAAAAATTGATGTTGAACGAATCGGTGAGCTAACGCCGAACTCCGTCGCCGGACGCTACAGCAGTGCCCCAGAAGAGCTGACAAAGAAAGTGGTGCCGCTCAGTGGCAGTGATCTATATCTCTTCCCGGATGGGAGCTATTTCTACTACTTCTGGTCGGACGTTCCACCCCCCACGATTCAAGACAAGGGACGCTGGGTATTATCCGGGGGAGAACTGAAGCTCACGTCAGACCCGGACGTTAGTTGGAAGCCCGGAGCAGAGCGCCGTTATCTGCTCGTACGCCGACGCTCCCACCCTCAAGAAATCCTAGCTGTCGGCATGGACGACGATCTCCCATATTTCGAGCAAAACGCGAAAGATAATCCTGAACTCATGCTTTTGATGGTCTCAAAGACGCGAATCACCGGAATCAGCCCAAAGGAATCCGCTGGGCTAAAAGATAAACTCATGCGGGAGGGGTGGCGTCCAGATTTCTACGCTCCGCAAAAAGCCCGATGAAATAGTGAGTCGCAAAGTTATTGATTGCTGTAATCAGGCGATTGCACTCATTGACCCGCTGATGGGACGCTGGGTCGCAAAACAAATGCACCTGCAATACCGGAAATTGTCGCTGCGCTGATCGTGAACCAATCGGATAGAAAGTGCGCAGAAATACCAGCGATAACAGCGTAGCTTCCTAAAAAAATCACGACGGTTGCGAATCCTCTTACAAAGCGTGCGTGGAACTGCGACTTCGGATCGCTCGGCAGCCAGTTCGGAAAAACCCGTACTGGGTTTCCGTACATCCACCTACCCAGCGATATGAAGGCAACGCCTACAAAAAGCGCGAAAAGGATGTCGGTCATTTGGCACGATGCTAGCACGGGATGGTTAACTGTTGAAAACAGCGTTAGCACAAATTGACCCGTGAAGGGCCGTAGTTGGTGCTATCACGATTTCTTCGCTACTCGATTGTTTGCATCCGGATCGCCAGTCGCAGCCACCCCGCCGTGCGAGGAGATGTTAGCGCTCATTGACCCGGATCGGGTCTAGTTGATGCGATGGCGATTTATCGTCAACCCCGCGTCTCAAAGAGTAAAATCCGCCAAATGGATCTAGTCCGCAATGCTCATGAACCATCCGTGGACAGTACGAGAGAGACGCTCGCGCCCTGGTGGCACAGCGCGCTCGTGCTTGCAGCTTTGGGAGTATTGTCGGTGGCTGCCGGATACCAGAAGGGACTTCCGAACGCACATATTCCGGGCCTCACTTCCAAGCTCTCCGGCTATCTCACAATTTTCGTGGCGGAGTGGCTCCTCGTATTGCTGATTTGGCTGGGAATTCACCGACGCGGGCTCACAATCGGCAGCTTGGTTTCCGGACGCTGGGAAACACGCGGCAGGTTCTTAAAGGATCTGGGATTTGCTGTCGGATTTGTGGTCGTGATCATTGCCATTGAACAAGGTTTGAGCTTTCTGCTTCATGCCAACTCCGACACCGGCCTTGAACGCATCATGCCCCAAACCGCATTGGAACTTGCGGCATACCTGATCCTGGCAGCGACTGCGGGATTTTGTGAAGAACTCATCTTCCGCGGATACCTAATGCAGCAATTTAGCGCCTGGACTGGCAGCAGGGCGGCAGGACTGATGAGCCAAGGTATACTTTTTGGCTTGGGTCACGCTTACTATGGTTGGAAACTCATGCTCATCATCATGCTACATGGATCGTTGCTTGGATTACTCACCTACTGGCGTAAGAGCCTGCGTCCTTCGATGCTGGCCCACGGACTACAAAACGTCTTGGGAGGTGTGGTGGCGTTCATTTCGCCCCCCTGAACGTTGGAGCGCCATCGAATTCGACGACAGGGGTTGGCTGCAACTGCTGTTAACAGCGATTACGCTCACTGACTCATCACCATTCAACCCTTTCGCCATCGCGCTCCCAGGGTGTCCGCGCCCTTTTCCCATGCTCTTGACGGGCCCCCCATGCTCTTGACAGCCAGACGCCGCAAGGCGAGACTCGGATTAACCCTTTTGTATGCATGGCTCCGCCCAACCCGAAGATCGATTCCCCGCCCCGAGCACGGACGGAACAGGCGCCGCAACTGGACGGGCAGTTGATCCAGTTGGCGATGACCTCAACCGCAGCCGCGTGCTCGCGGAGGCAGAACTGGACTCCGCGCTTCAGTTGTTAGTAGAACGCGCGCAATACATCACGGGTGCGACTGGCACCGCGCTCGCTTTGCCGCAGGGAGAAGAGATGGTTTGCCGCGCCAGCGCCGGTTCTTCGGCTCCGGCGGTGGGAGCACGACTCCAGGTTCGTTCCGGATTGACGGGCGAAAGCATTTCACGCCGGCAGCTGCTGCGCTGCGATAACGCGGAAACCGATCCGCGCGTGAATCTGGAAGCGTGCCGTGCGCTGGGCATTGCGTCCATCGTAGTGTTGCCCTTGTTGCGGCGCGACGGCCAGGTTCGCGGCCTGTTCGAGATGTTCTCCGACCATCCTTACGCTTTTGAAGAGCGCGATCTGATTGCGCTGGAACGCATGGCCGACCTCACTTTGACCGCGCTCGATTTGGCCGAGCAGCGCCAGAACTTCGCATCCGCAGCTGGGGCCAAGCAAGAAGTAAGAATCGACATTCCATCTTCCGGGGGGAGCAGCCAGCAACAGGCCTCGGCAACTCTTCCCTCTGCTTTCTCCGCTGGCCCGGCCACTCCCAGCGAGTCGCCCGCTATTGCGTCGTCAGCACCGGAGGTAGCGCCTGCAATAAATCAGGCACAAAAATGCTCTTCCTGCGGATTCCCGGTTTCTGAGGGAAGAACGCTCTGCCTCGATTGCGAGAAGAAGGACAACGAAAAGATTGTCGAGGCGAATCAGAGTGATCGCGAGCAGCAAGGGACCGAAACAGCAGAGGTACTCGATCGGGCCAACGAGACAACGTCCATCCCCGCGACGCCAGAACCGGACGAGATCATACCCGCCTTTCTAGCCAATGCAGTCCCTGTAAAAGAATCGTGGATGACAAACCATGTCAATTTGTTGGCAATCGTTGTTTTGATTCTAGGCATCCTGGTCGCTGTCGTTGTATTTAGATAATGCGTTCAGATAATGTATTCCGATAATCGATCTGTAGAACAACCGAGGGCGATAACCACTCCAGCACCGCCAGACGCCTGTTTTCCTTGACAAATGACCAGTGCAGCCCTACTCTGCGATTAACTCCTTGTTTCAACACAAAAAGGTGCTTAAGCATGAAAAATGTGTATGAAGTTTTGCGGCAGAAGGAACTGGAACTAACTAAGCTGGAAAAAGAAGTGGAGGCCTTGCGCGTCGCTGCCCCGCTTCTCTCCGAAGAAAAAGAGTCGCTGGCGGAAGCGCCCAAGCCGAGCTTAGCTGCCACCGCGCCACAGCAACCGGTTCGGATCCCACCGGTAGTTGCAGCTCAGGCAGCAGTTGCGCCAGCTCGCGTCGCCGGCTGGGAAGATGCGGCCAAGCGCTGGCCGTAAGCCATTAGCCGCTGAGAAGGCGTTCGCGCACTCTCATCTTTAGAGAATGATCGAAAGCTGCACCTGCTATAGCCCCGAAGACGGATTGCTTCGGGGCTATAGCTTTTTTTTTGGCGGACGCTTCAGTCCTGAGTTGTGAATGCCAGTGCCAACAATGTCTTCTGTTCAACCTCGTGCGCCTTGGCCGAACCGGTAGCCGGACTCGCACTGCCCGATCGCTTCACCGAAAGCACCGGCTTGTCGTTAGCAATGCGCTTCAGCCGCGGCAGCATGTAGAAAAGCGCTCCCATGTTCGACGGCTCTTCCTGCACCCACACAATATCGCGCGCGGATTTATGACGAGCGAATTCTGCGGTCAATTCGGCCTCGGGGAAGGGATACATCTGCTCCAGAAAGACGATGGCCGTGCTGAAGTCATTGCGCCTCTGCCGCTCCGCGCGTAGTTCGTGCCCGATTTTTCCGGTGCAGATAAGAATTCGTTTGGCATCCTGCGCTTCGGTATCCGGCAGCACTGGCAGAAATTTCTGATGCGTCAGATCTTCCAGCGGAGACAACGCATCGGGATGCCGCAACATGCTCTTCGGAGTGAACACGATCAGCGGCTTCCGCCATTTACGCAGCGCCTGCCGCCGCAGCAGGTGGAAATATTGTCCCGCATTTGAGGGCTGACAAATCTGAATATTGTCGCGCGCCGCCAATTGCAAGAAGCGCTCAATGCGCGCGCTGGAGTGCTCGGGACCTTGTCCTTCATAGCCGTGGGGCAGCAACAGGACAAGTCCAGACAGCAGATTCCACTTGTCTTCGCCGGCGCATACGAACTGATCAATCACCGCTTGGGCCACGTTGGCAAAATCCCCAAACTGCGCTTCCCAAAGAACAAGAGCTTCGGGATAGTCGCGGCTGTAGCCGTATTCAAACCCCATGACGCCTGCTTCTGAAAGCGTGGAGTTGTAGATGTCACAAGGCGCCTGGCCCGACGCAATGTTACGCAGAGGAACATATTCTGTTTCATCCTCGATATCGAGAAACACGGAATGCCGCTGATTGAAAGTCGCGCGGCGCGAATCCTGTCCGCTCAGACGCACCGGAATTCCCTGCTTCACCAGGCTCGCAAAAGCCAGCGCCTCGGCCATGCCGTAGTCAACCGGCTTCTTGCCTGTCCCCATCTCCACTCGCTGCTCCAGCAATTTTTTAACTTTTGGATGGATGTGAAAGCCCTCTGAATACGTGGTCAAACGCTCGGTCAGTTCCGCCAACTCTTCACGCGCTACGCCGGTCGGTTGCTCATACTCGGCCTTGTAGCGCCCTCCGAAATAGCCGTCCCAATACTTGGGAAGGCTGCGCATCATCGGTTTCTTGGTAACCTGGGTTGCGCTTTTCTGGGCAGCCTCGTACTCACTCTTGATTGCTCCTACTCGCTCCGCAAGGTCTTCGGTGCCGAGTTGCTTGGCGTAAATCTGATATAGCGCCGGATGCTGCTTGATCGCCTTATACATCAGCGGCTGCGTCACCGTGGGATCGTCCACTTCGCTGTGGCCGTGGCGCCGGTAACCGATCAAATCGACGATGACGTCGGTGCCGAACTTGTAACGGTATTCAGTAGCGAGGCGCGCGATTCGCAGCACCGCGTCAACGTCTTCACCATTGACGTGGAAAATCGGAATCGCCTGCCGCCGTCCCAGCTGCGCGGAGAAACGCGAAGAATGTTCTTCTCTGGCATTCGTGGTGAAGCCGACCAGGTTATTAACGATTACATGAATCGTCCCGCCCACGGTGTAGCCGCCCAGATCCGCATAGTTCAACGTCTCCGCCGTAATGCCTTGTCCCGCGAATGCAGCATCGCCATGCACCAGCAGCGGCAGATATTTCGCCTTGCCGCCTTCCCCGGCACGGTCCTGCTTGGCTCGAGTTCGTCCTACCGTTACCGGATTCACCGCTTCCAGATGGCTGGGATTCGAAACCAGGTGAATATGAATTTTCTTCCCACTGCGAGTGAGATATTCGCCGGTCGCGCCCATGTGGTATTTCACGTCGCCGGAGCCTAATACGCTGCGAGGATCGACATCCTCGAACTCTGCAAACACTTGTTCGGGAGGACGCTTTGCCACGTGGATGACGACGTTCAGACGTCCGCGATGGCTCATCCCCATTACAAGTTCGACGGCGCCGTGCTCACCGGCGACGTCAAGAATTGCATCCACCGCCGGCAGCAATGAAGTGCTTCCCTCGAGCGAAAATCTCTTGTTGCCCAAGTATCGCTGCTGGAGCGTTTGCTCAAACAGGTCGGCGCGGAGCAGTAGGTCCAAAGCACGCTGCTGATCGACCTCGCCCGGATCCGCTTCGAGCCGATCTTGAATCCAACGCCGGCGTTCGGGGTCGGCGATGTGCATGAACTCCGCGCCAACGCTGCCACAATAAATACGACGCGCTTCGCGGGCCCACTCATTGTCGTTATTGTCGTCGATCCGCAAATCCGGATGCGGTTGGGGAGGCAACAGGCCGAGTGGATTCAGTTCGGCTTCGAGATATCCGAATTGCCGGAAGATTTCAAACACGCGTTCGCGTTCGTGGTCTTGCTTGTTTGCGGGAACCTTGCCCGCGCTGGGATTTCGAGTTGAAGTAGCCATAAAGAAGTCTTCTATAGAATAACGGATGCGCCGCCCGCCGTGGTCGATTCGGAGGGCAGTAATGGTTACCACAGGTGATGTGGTGGCTGGGCTGGGCCCCGCTAGACGGGCAGTAGCCCCGTCGCCACACGCCCATTTCGAGAGAAAATATATTCATGCCAACTCATCCCGACGCCGCTAAGCCCGGAACTCCGGTTCTTCTCGGCATCCCCTTCGATGCCAATTCGTCGTGGCTCCGCGGAACGGCCGGCGCGCCGCCTATCATTCGAGTCGCCTTCCACTCCGACTCCTCGAATCCAGGGACCGAAACCGGCGTCGATCTCGGAGCTGAAGGCGCCTACTGCGATGCCGGCGATTTGGAATTCCAAGATGAGGGTAAGGATGCCTTTCAGCGGATCGAAAACAAAGTCGGCGAACTCCTCGACCGTGGCCTGCGGCCAGTTTGTCTGGGTGGCGATCATTCGATCACTTTCCCCATCATCCGAGCCTTCGCGAAACGTGTCCCAGAATTAACCGTCATTCACTTCGACGCCCATCCCGATCTTTATGACGAATTTGAAGGCAGCCGGTTGTCACACGCGTGCCCGTTTGCACGCGTTATGGAAGAAGGCGCGGCCAAGCGTTTGATCCAGGTTGGCATTCGAACCATCAACGCGCATCAACGCGAGCAGGCCAGAAAATTCGGCGTCGAAGTCATCGAGATGCGGCATCTGCCTGCCCTTGATCGCATGAAAGCCGATGGTCCCATCTACGTTTCTTTCGATATGGACGCGCTCGATCCCGCGTTCGCACCGGGCATTTCACATCGTGAGCCGGGTGGAATGTCGGTTCGAGAAGCAATCGCGCACCTGCATGCCATCACCGGGAACATTGCCGGGGCTGACGTCGTTGAATTCAATCCCACGCAGGACAATTCGCAAATCACGGCGACGGTGGCTGCGAAGTTGCTGAAAGAAATTCTGGGAAAGATGATTCTGAATTAGCAGTCAGCGGCGCTTCCACCTCTTATAATTGTGACCCTGAATGAAGCGAGGATCACAATCCGGGGTAATGGCGCAGTCTCCGAATGGATCCGCAAAACCTCGAACCCTCAAGGACGCGCAAGGGCATTGGAATCAGGCTTTCCTCCGTGTACCTCTGTGTCCTCTGTGGTTAACGATTTCCCAAATTGCGCCACTGCCCCATCCGGAAGGAAGATATATGGCCAGCGGAATCATTGACGTTTCCAGTCGCTACTCCGTGCCCGAGACTCTGGCCCGGCTGCAGGCGATCCTCAAAGAAAAAGGGATTACGGTTTTTGCCCTGATCGACCACAGCGGTGAAGCGGAGAAGGCTGGTCTGACCATGCGGCCAACGCAGTTGCTGATTTTCGGCAGTCCGAAAAGCGGCACGCCGTTGATGATGGCCGCCCCCAGAACGGCGATCGACTTGCCGCTGAAGGCGCTCGCCTGGCAGGACGAGCAGGGCAACGTGTGGCTCTCCTACAATTCGGCCGAATACTTACAGGAACGGCACGGCTTTCCCGCCGACCTCGTGAAAAACATCGCTGGAATAAGCACGCTGGTACAGAAGGCTGTGGAATAATAGCGGGCGGTTCATTTGCTCCGACGCTCAAACGTTCAACGCCCCAACGCTCCGAAGAATCCATGCCCGATACTTCGAATCCGAATCGCGCGCGTGATCACCTGGCCAACGAGCGCACCTACCTGGCGTGGGTCCGGACCGGAGTTGCCACCATCGTTTTCGGATTCGCCGTCGGACGATTCTCCATTGCCCTGCGCGAATTCATGAAGCTTCAGGGATATGCCTCGACCACTCCCGGCCTCACGACATGGCTGGGGATTATTTCGGCGGTCGGCGGCGTGCTGCTGATCTTTGCCGGCCTGGGACGCTACAAGCAAACCAAGATACAAATCGATTCGGATACATTCGAGCCTGCTGGGTTCTTGATCGATCTTGTCTCATACCTGCTCGGCCTCTTTGGATTGGTGCTGGCAGGCTATCTCGCGTACATCGCTGTTTACAGCAAATGAAAATGAGTGACTAATGGCGAATGAAGCAGAAAAAGAAGCCGCCGGCCGCGCTGCCGCAAAACTAGTCCACGACGGCAACATCGTTGGACTCGGCACCGGCTCAACCGCGTACTTCACCATACTGGCTCTCGGCGAACGGGTTCGAGACGGATTGAAAATCGTGGGAATTCCCACGTCGGTGAATACCGCCGAACTGGCGCGCAAAATCGGCATTCCCCTGACCACGTTGGATGAACATCCGGAGATTGACATCACAATTGACGGAGCCGATGAAGTCGATCCGCAGTTGCGCTTGATTAAGGGTGGAGGCGGCGCGTTAACGCGTGAGAAAGTCATTGCCGCGGCATCCAGGAAGATGGTCGTGGTAGCGGACTCCAGCAAAGCCGTGAAGGTGCTTGGGAAATTTCCCTTGCCAGTCGAGGTGATTGCGTTTGCCCGAACCGTGGTGGAAAGGAAAATCGCGTCGCTCGGCGGGTCTCCGAAATTACGGATGAAGCCAGATGGCAGTCCTTTTCTTACGGACAACGGGAATCAGATTCTTGACTGCAGCTTTGGAAAGATCACGGATCCACCAGCACTGGCGCTTATTTTGAGCGATACCCCCGGCATCGTCGAGCACGGGCTGTTTATTGGATTGGCGAAGATGGCGCTGATCGGGCGCGGAGACAGGGTGGAGGAACTGCGATCCTGACAGGATTCAAGACAGCGCCATTCCTCAGCCGACAATCTCACGTAATGTCACTAGCAGCCCCTCTATTTCCTCCATCGTGTTGTAGTGCACCAACCCAATCCGCAAAAACCCTCCCAGCCGCTCGACGTCCAGTTGCTCGGTGACGTTCAGCGCATAGTAATTTCCGTCCCATGTAAAAAAGCCGCGTTCGCCAAGCTTCGTTGCCAGTTCAAGCGGCGTGTGTCCTTCGATTCGGACCACGAAGGTCGCGCAGCGATTCTCGAAGGAACGAGGATCGGTGATGCCATACAGCTTTAATCCAGGAATTGCGAGCAAGCCTGCGATCATTTTCTCCATCATCTGCCACTCATGCCGATGAATGGCTTCGTGCGCGGCCAGGATCGCGGCGCGGCGGTTCGTAACCTCAGGCTTCGCGCGACGGCCAAGTTCTTCCCAGTAATCCACGCAGGCTTTGATTCCCGCGATGCACTCGTGGTTCAGCGTGCCCCACTCCCAGCAATAAGGGACCGCATCCGTGAGCGGGCGCACTTTATATGGGTGCAACCGCTTCAGGTGCTCGCGCTTGCCGTAGAGGACGCCCATGTGCGGTCCGAAGAATTTGTAAGTGGAGCAGACCAGAAAATCGCAATCGAGCGCGCGCACATCAATCGGTCCGTGCGGCGCGTAGTGGACGGCATCGATATAGCTGAGCGCTCCCACTTGCCGCGCCAGTCGCACAACTTCAGCGACATTGTTGATCGTCCCGACGGCATTCGATGCATAGCCGACCGCAACCTGCCGTGTTCGCTTTCCAATTTTCGACGCCAGATCGTTCATGTCGAGCGTGCAATCGGCTTCGTTAAATTTTGCGGTGCGAATGATCACGCCTTTTTCTTCCAGCGCTTTCCATGGAGAGAAATTTGCGTCGTGGTCGAGCAGAGTGAGCACAATTTCGTCGCCGGGACCGAGTTCACGCGCAATGGCGCGGCTCATGGCGTAGGTGAGCGTGGTCATGTTTGCGCCGAAGACGATTTCATCCGCATCGCAATTCAAGAAATCGCCCATCGCCGCCCGGGCTTCCGCGATCATGCGATCGGTGTTACGGCTGGTGAAATAAGCGCCGCCGGTGTTGGCGTTGTTGCGCGCTAGATAGTCCGCGATGGCGTCGATCACTTGCCTCGGAACCTGGGTGCCGCCGGGACCGTCCAGAAAAACAGCAGGATGCCCGTTGACCGTTTGCGTCAGCGCGGGAAACTGTGAGCGCACCCACGCGAGATCGAGGGCGACTGGCGCGGATAAACTGGAAACCTGGTCAGCGATTGGCATGCAGACATTCTAATGCCGCTCATGGCCGCGGCGCGGTCCGTCGGCCTCAGGCGACGCGGTCGGGAGGACTGACGCTCTTGCCTTCTTTGGCGGGATCGTCCAGCAGTATGCGCTTGACTCGCGCCGTTTCCTGCACCAAATCGTCGGTGGCGCGGATGGCTTCTCCCGCCATCACCGAACCGGCGGCCAAGGCAAAGCGCAGGGCGTCCGCTTGATCGTCAAAATATAAAGTGACTTGTCCCGACATAAAAGCTCTCCGAGTCTCTCGATCCGCGGCTCGCGAGAGCAAGCGCAACGGCAGATATCGTTCTTAGGACGCAGGCGGCGCTGTGGTAGCTTCAACGATTGTCGGTGAATGCGGTGAAGTCCGATAGTGCATTTGCTGGTTCTCGCCCTGGGGTGGGATGGGATGGGCTATGATCTCAGCGATAGGGAGATAAGAGATGCTTGCTGTCCTGATCCTAAATTTTCTTACCCTGTGGTCTCCAACATTGGGGACAAGTCAGTCCGAGCATCCCGCTCCCAAAACAGTCAAAGCTCCCAGCGATCCTTACGCTCCTCTCCGCCTCTACGACGGAAAATGGGAGTTAGTCCAACCCAGCGGCGTCAAGCCTGCCGAGCCAGTCCACATTGAGAACCAGTGTGCCAAGGTAGGAGAGTTCTTTGCCTGCAATCAGTTCGTGAATGGCAAGAACATCGCCCTCGTAATCATGCTGCCGTCGCACGCCATGGAGAACGGCGGCTATGCCTATCGCAATCAGGCTCTAAGGGTGGAAGGCGACAACCCGAGCACATGGGGCAACCTCGAGATTGTCGGAGATCGTTGGATTTATTCAAGCGATGAAATCGACAAGGGAAAAAAGGTTTACTGGCGCACCACCAATGTATTTTCAGGAGCCGACAAAATTCATTTCGAGGTTCAGCGCTCTGGAGACGGCGTGGAATGGACAACGACGACCAGCGGAGACGAAGTCCGGGCGAAGTAAAAAGAATCATAAGCCTTTGTGTGACAGCAGCTTGTGAGTGAAAATTCGCTTTGCGACACTTGGCGGGGGACGGCCGCCAGGTTCTAAGGTGCATGTTCCGGCGAGTTCGCGCAGCGATCATTTTTCTCAGATCGCTTTCTCGCGGATTGCCTTCTAAGGTTACAATCGGTTCAGAGCAACGTCCAAACATTCAAGTCGGGATGGCATGTTGAGAGTATCGCCAAGTCGGGGCGTCTTCGTCAGAGCGGTATGCGTGCTCTGCGTAGCCTTGGTATGCGTGATGGGGACGTTACAGGCGACCCACTCGCACCAGAATGACTCGGCCGCGTCCCACCACACTTGTACGATCTGCGCCACGGCTCATGCCAGAGTCAATACCCAAACGGCGGCAACCGCACCAATTTTAGCCACGGCAGTTCTGGCGGTTGCACCTTCGCAATTCGCCCAAATTTTTCGTCCCGCCACCACCCAGTTTATTCGCCCTCCTCCTGCGCTCTGATTCCGCGCCCAATCCAGTAAGCAAGGTCCAAACGGCAGCGATGCTCGTCCCCATTGATTCGATTTGTAAGTTGTTCTAGGGGATCGCGTTCGCTCCAGAACCGTTTTTGGAGGGAATCATGCGTTCATTTCATAGAAGTTGGCTGGTCGCGGCGATGGCCGCTGTCGTGATATTGAGTGTTGCGGCTGCAAATGCGCAGTCAGGTGGAAATTCAGGTTCGATTAGCGGTACTGTTTTGGACCCTTCGGGCGCGGTCGTTGCCAACGCCGGCGTCGAGATACATAACGCGGTCAGCGGCTATGACCAAACGGCCACCACGGACAGCAAGGGGAACTTCAGTTTCCCGAACGTACCGTTTAATCCGTACCACATGACGGTCAAGGCTCCGGGATTTGGTCAATACGCGCAGGATGTGGAGATCCGCTCGGTGGTGGGCGCTACCGTCAATGTGAATCTCACAGTAGCCGGAAGTTCCGACACGGTTACCGTCGAGGCCGGGGCCGATCTGGTAGAGAACGATTCGACCTTTCACACCGATGTCGACAAGAATTTGTTCGACAAGCTTCCCCTGGAGAGCGCGTCGTCATCCCTGAGTTCTCTGGTCACGCTCACAACGCCGGGAATTGCCGCCGATTCCAATGGCCTGTTCCACGGACTCGGAGATCATGCGGAGAATTCGTTTTCGGTTGACGGCCAGCCGATTACCGACCAGCAGAGCAAAGTTTTCTCCAACCAGATTCCGCTCGAGTCGGTGCAATCGATGGAAGTGATCTCCGGCGCGCCCCCGGCAGAATATGGAGGCAAGACCAGCGTTGTGGTTGTCGCCACGACACGCTCGGGCCAGGGCGTAACCACGCCCCATGGCAGCGTGGCCACCTCCTACGGATCGTTTGGAACCTCCAACGTGGAAGCCGACCTCGCTTACGGAGGAGCAAAATGGGGAAACTTTATCTCTGTCGGAGGTCTGAACAGCGGCCGATTTCTTGACCCTCCGGAGTTCGTCGTAATGCATGACAAGGGCAACGAAGAAAATCTGTTCGACCGGGTGGATTATCAACTAACAACCGCTGATTCGTTGCATCTCAATTTCGGATTCACGCGTTCGTGGTTCCAAACGCCAAATTCCTACGACGCCCAACTGGCGACTCCCTGGAACGGAGTCGTCGTCGCCAACAACGGCCTCGATCCCGACGGCCACGAAGTTGGTTCAGCGGACCAGCGTTCGCAAATTAAAACCTTCAACATAGCACCGACTTGGACTCGATTGATCAGCCCTACTGCTGTGTTTACTCTGGGCGCTTTTGTCCGTCGCGACGCATACAACTACTATCCCAGCGCCAACCCCTTCGCCGACCTGGGGGCGCCCGGTCTGCAAAGCGAAACGGTGAGTCAGCGACGCACGCTCTTAAATGCGGGGCTGCGCTCGGATGTCTCCTACGTGAAAGGAATTAACAACGTTAAGGCGGGAGTCACCTACGAACAAACGTTTCTCGACGAGAAAGACCCGTTCGGCATCATCGATCCGACGCTGAACGCGCCGTGTCTGGATGCCAATGGCGTCCCGGTGTTTGTTGGCAATCCCGGCGTCAACGATCCATCCCAATGCCCAACTGCGGCGACGACCAACCAGAGTCTTTACCCCGCCCCGTTTGTAAGTAATGTCAACTTCAACCCCTTGCTGGGATGTTATGACCTCACCCGCACAACCCCATCTCCCGCTGACGGTTGCCCAACATCCACGAGCGGCCTCTACACTTTTAACGGCCACACCGACGTCAAGGAACTGGCGTTGTATATCCAGGATTCAATCACTAAAGGAAACTGGGCCTTGAATCTGGGATTGCGGGGCGATTTCTACAACGGACTTACAACCCACCGGGAAGCCGAGCCTCGCCTGGGTGTCGCCTACAACATCAAGCGTACCAACACGGTGCTCCGCATTTCGTACGCACGAACGATGGAAACCCCCTTCAATGAGAACCTGGTACTTTCCAACGAGGGATGCGGCAATCCGGTGCTGAACCCGCTTCTGCTCTGTCAAGGGTCAAACATAACTCCATTTAGCCCTGGCTGGCGCAATGAATTTCACGCTGGCCTGCAGCAGGCTTTCGGCAAGTATCTGGTCTTTTCCGGCGAGTACATCTGGAAATACACCCACAACGCTTATGACTTCAGTGTGCTCGGCGCCACACCGATCACATTCCCAATCGAGTGGGACCGCTCCAAGATTCCGGGATATGCCGGCCGCGTGAGCGTACCGAACTATCGCGGACTAACCGGACTCTTGGTTTTCTCCAGCGTCGCTGCCCGCTTTTTCACTCCGCAGATTGGCGGAGCCGGTGCGGTTCCTTCCGCGGCCGGACCGTTCCGCATCGATCACGACGAAAAGTTCAACCTCACCGGTCACGTGCAATACCAGCCGTGGAAGATCGGCCCGTGGGTTGGCTTTAACTGGCACTATGACAGCGGCTTGGTGGCTGGCCCAGCTCCCTGCGCGGGAGGCAACTGCGCAAATGGCCCGGCAGGCTCCGATACGGTTGTGGATACGTCCGGATTAAGCGCGGATCAACAGTTTGAAGCGGGCTTATTTTGCGGATCGATTCATCCGTCGCTACCCACCCCGGGAAATCCAACGGGCACTCCGATAAGCTCCAGCCTGGGAACCAACCTCTGCCCGGCATCACAATACGGATCGTCGCTTCTGCAAATACCGGCACCTGGGACGGAGAACGACGACCACAATCCGCCGCGTATCGCTCAACGTAACCTGTTTGATATTGCGGTGGGTGACGACAACCTGTTCAAAACCGAACGTTACAAGTGGAGTCTTACGCTCACCGCCATCAACGTCACGAATAAGCTGGCGCTTTATAACTTCCTCTCAACCTTCAGCGGAACGCACTATGTGACGCCGCGCGCGCTGACGGCTCAGATCGGATTTCACTTCTAACGGATGTCTTCCCGAGCGAGGGCAGTGCGGGTCGAACCGTACTGCCTTTACTTTCTTCCTACAAATTCGACAACGCCACGATCGCGCACCGGTCGTTCCTGGTGATGTAGAACGTGCAATTCCGGGATCAGTGACGGCAGTTCATCTCGGTCCAGCGGATCGGTACTGTTACCGGTCGAACTTCCGGCCGAATGCCATCGCAGGCTCATCTTACAGACGAGCAGACCCCCAGGTTTCAACGCAGAAACGATCTTCGGAAAAAGGCTACGGTCCAAGTGATAGAACAGCACGATCAGATCAAAGCGCGCGAGTTTAAATTTGTACTCGGAAGCGTCCCCTGCAAGAAGTTCGAGTTTGACGTTCCGTTCAAGAGCGGTCTGACTGAGTTTTCCAATTGCCACGTCGGAAACGTCCACTACTGTAACCTGCCAGTTCCTACTCGCCAGCCAGATAGCGTGTCTGCCGAGTCCGCCGGCTAAGTCCAACGCCACACTTGCTTTCGGGAACGATGGATCCACAAACCTCTCGTAGGCCGAGATAAAGAACGGGTCCGGTTCGGTCAGCGAAGGCAGGCCTTGCTCGTATTTTTGATCCCAACGGGACTTTTGTTCGTCGCTCCCCATCCTGCTCAATTCACTTCTCGCGAAGCCAGCCCTATTGCAGCTTCTCATATTCAGCCTTCGCTACTTGCAGCAATGGCACATCCGGGTCGGCGTCTTTCCAGTCGGCCAAAAAGTTTTGATAAGCGATGCGAGCCTTCGGCAAATCACCCTGTTTCTGAAACAGCCGCCCCAAATCGAGTTGGACCACCGCGAATATCACATCGGGACCACTGTGGGATTTGAAATCCAGGACCTTCTGAAGATCCTGCTGCGCTTCGGCATAACGTCCAGCCTGCTGGTATGCCAGTCCTCGCACATAGAAGACACCAGCGTCGGCGCGAGCATAGAGAGCGGCGGTGTTGAGAAAGTCAATCGCCTTGGCGGGATCGGCCTTGGCCATGTTTGCCGGCCGCAATGCGGCAATGGCCCGAACGATGGGAATCGTTGCATTGATCGCGATGGTGTCGTTCGGATGGCTACGCTGGATCTCGTCAACCAGCGCCAGCGCCTTCTGATCCTCCCGCAAAATAGCGAACGTGCCGGCGACGCTCCCCATCACCTGAAGCGTTCGGGATAACCTAAGTGCATCCGTGGCAGCGTTGCCCGCTTCGCCATGATTGCCCACCAACGCCTCGGTGCTGGCAAGCTGTGCCTCGGTACCGGCGCGCCCTTGCAGATGAAGCCGATCAAACGCTTCTTCAGTCTGGCGTGCGAAATCACGCGCCTGGCGTATCTGCCCATGGAAAGCGGCAAGATTCGAGCGAAATCGGAGAGCCTCCAATGCCCCATCCGGTTCCTCGGAAGCAGTCTGTAGTTCCTTCTCGATGTTGGCATCTTTGCCCGCGCCCCAGTCCAATCCCGCCAGCCACACGTGGTAGGCCTTGGTGGAACCCTTATGCTGAAAGGCGGCATTGATGGTGGCGCGAGCTTCCTCAATCCGGTTCAATCCGACGTAAGCCTGAGTCACCTGGCCGTAGCCGCTCAAAGAATCGGGGTCTAATTCCACAGCGCGCTTGGCGTTTTCCAACGCATTGTCGAATTGCCCGAGTTGGTTATAGATGACCGCCAGATTGTTGTAGGGGACGGAATCCCGCGGATAGGTCTGCCGATAAAGCTCGTAGGCGGTGATGCCTTTGTCGAGCTGGCCGCTATCGGCGTAATAGTGAGACATGATGTAGAGTTTCTCGCGCTCGCTGGCGCGGTCGCGAAGCTCGAACGCCTTCTGCCGGTTCTGCTCTGACAATTCGGTCTGTTGAAGATTGCTGTAGGCAACTCCGAGGCGAGCATAAGCCATGGCGAAATTAGGATCGATCTCAATGGCCCGTTGATAACTCGGAATCGCCGCCAGATCGTCCCCCATGCTGTGCTTCATGTCGCCCTGCGTCAGCGCCTTCAGCGCATCGAGCGAGGAAGTCGTCGCCTGGGATAGCGACATGTCGTACTTCTGGACCATCGCCAGGGATTCGCCAAGCTGACCGCGCAACTTGCTGGCCGCGCCGTGCAGCGCATTCAGCACATCCTCTTTTCGCTCGGCTTGAGCTTGTTGGCGTCCAAGCGAATCGCCGGAGGAAACGTTGGTGGCTTCCAGGGTGACGACGTATTGGCCGCCGACGCTGTCGATGCTTCCATTCAGCATGGCTTTGATGCTGTCGCGCTGACAGATTTCGCGGCCTACATCCGCAGTAATGCGGTCGGTCGGGCTGCGGCCCATGAACTGCAATGTCTGGCGGATCTTCTGGTCGGGAAAGACATTCAGATACGGCGACTGCCCCAGATCAACCGCTAGAGCTTTCTTCAGCGTGCCATCGAAAACGGGATCGGAGGTCGTGTTCACGAAATCGGTAATCAAGATCGAATCTTTTTCCGTGAGCGCGTGACCGCGTCGAAGAAAGACGAAACCCATGCCCGCTGCGACGAGAGCGACGACCAGGGCCGGGACCAGCCACTTGGGCAACTTGCGACCGGGGGACGGAACTTGGTGAATCGAAGAGATGCGCCGGGTGGAACTGGATGAAGCCGCAGCCAGCATCGCCCCCGATTCGGAGTCGCGCTTAAGGCGCTTTAAATCCGAGCGCACATCGGCCGCGCTCTGGTAGCGCAGGTCGCGGTCCTTTTCGAGCAATTTGTTCAGGATCGTTTCAAACTGCGGCGGCAGATCGGGGTTCAAACGAAGCGGCGGCGCTGGCGGACGGTTCAGAATTGCATCGAAAATTACGGCTGACGTGTCGCCACGGAATGGTATGGCTCCAGTAGCCATTTCATAGAGCACCGCGCCAAACGAGAAAAGGTCGGTGCGAGTGTCGAGATCCTTGCCGCGCGCCTGCTCCGGAGACATATACGCGACCGTACCCACTGTCGATCCGGGACTGGTCAGGAATGGTTCGTCCACGGTCGCGGCCGAGCCGATCGTAATGGCAGATTGCGCGGAAGCCTTGCCGGTACGCTTGGCCAAGCCAAAATCCAGAATCTTTGCCTGATTTCGGGAAGTGACAAAAATGTTGGCTGGCTTAATATCCCGATGGATGATCCCTTTGGCGTGAGCAGCGTCAAGGGCATCCGCGATCTGCGTGCCCAGATTGAGCAACGGCTCCAGTTCCATGGGATGTCCGTTGATCAGGCCCTTGAGGGTCTCCCCCTCCATCAACTCCATGGCGATGAAGTGGCGTCCGCCGTCCTCGCCGACCTCATAAATCGTGCAGATATTCGGGTGGTTAAGAGCCGAAGCTGCCCGCGCCTCGCGCTGAAAACGGTCAAGGGCTAGAGGATCTTTTTCCGTCTCCGGAGGCAAAAACTTGAGTGCTACATGGCGGCCAAGGTTGATGTCCTCGGCCTCATACACGACGCCCATCCCACCGCCCCCTAATTGGGAAAGGACGCGGTAGTGCGAGACGGTTTGGCCGATCATAATTGACCGATCGTTAGCTGCCCAATCGCTAGCTGGCCGGTCGCTATTTGGCCGATCATTCCGGAGAAGGCTCCTGGGGAGAGAGTCACTCATGTTAGGCCTGCGGGTTCTGGCAAGTCAAACCTGCCAACTATACCGTTATACGATGCGTTGGGGTGACAAGTTCATAGCCTACGGGAATATCGATTTGCACTTTATTTTCCGAGACTTAAGGGCTATTTTCCTCGCGCACGGGGGTTCCAGCATGGCTATAGGGTCACGGTAAGCGGTTACGGAAGTGTACCTCCGAAATCCCCAGTGCTTTGCCGCCCGTCCGCGGCCTGTTATCAATGAGTGTTCCCGTAATTTTTCCCAGGGAAGAAGGTTGCCCGCTTCCTGGGCAGGAGTTCGTTCGACGATGAAAACTCGCCCTCAATCGTGGAGGGAAATGAGCGTTGCGCCACGCTTGCTCGTTGCCGTGGTCGTTCTCGGCGGTGCAGCCGCCATGGTTTATTCGGTCTTTCATGGCCGAAGCGAGAATCCGCTCAAATTTTTCTGCTATCTGGTTATCGCGCTAGCCGCGTCACGTCTGAAGGTAAACCTTCCTGGCATTAGCGGGACGATGTCGGTGAACTTTCTGTTTCTGCTGTTAGGCGTGCTGGAATTGAGCTTGCCGGAAGCCATGGTGATGGGCTGCCTCTCGGTGATCGTGCAGTGCTTCGACCGGGATCGCCCGTTTCCAGTTCAAGTCGCTTTTAACGTCGGTTCTACCGCTTTAGCTATCGCGGTGACTTTCGCTACCTATAGCTATTCCTCGGCTCACACTGCGGTGAATAATCCGTCCACGATGCTGTTCTTAGCCGCATGTGTGTACTTCATAGCGAATACAGTTCCAGTCGCGGCACTCATTTCGTTGACCGAGCGCCGGTCGCTAAGAACAATCTGGTCCGAAAGCTATTTCTGGAGTTTCCCATACTACCTCGTGGGTGCAGGCGTGGCCGGCATGATGAGCTGGCTCCGCGGCTTTACCGACTGGCAAACGTCGTTGCTCACGCTTCCCGTCGTATACCTGATCTACCGTTCCTATCGCCTCTACCTCGGCAAGCTCGAAGATGAGAAGCGGCACGTGGAAGAGATGGCCGACTTGCACATGCGCACCATTGAAGCGCTGGCGCTGGCGATCGAGGCCAAAGATCAGACAACTCACGATCACTTGCAGCGAGTTCGCGTTTACGCCATCGAAGTTGCCAAGGATCTCAAGGTCGACCGCCAGGGCATGGAAGCCTTGCAGGCCGCCGCCTTGCTGCACGACATCGGCAAACTGGCGATTCCCGAGCACATCATCTCGAAACCTGGCCGCCTGACCCCGGAAGAATTCGAGAAAATGAAGATTCATCCGCTGGTAGGAGCGGAAATTCTGGAGCGGGTGCGTTTCCCTTATCCGGTCGTGCCAATCGTGCGAGCCCACCACGAAAAATTTGACGGCACCGGTTATCCCAACGGATTGCGCGGCACCGACATCCCGATCGGCGCGCGGATTCTGGCGGCGGTGGACTTTCTCGACGCCCTGGCTTCCGATCGTCAGTACCGCCGAGCGCTGCCCTTGAATGAAGCGATGGCGCGCCTGTCGGATGAATCCGGAAAGTCTTTCGATCCCGATGTGGTAAGGGTCCTCGAACGAAGGTATGTGGAGCTGGAGCAACTGGTCCATCAAAAAACCGACCACAACAAGCAGAAGCTATCTACAGACATTAAAGATCAGGAAGCAGACGTCGAGCCCGCCATCAAGCCGGCAGCCGGATTCGAGGCTCAAGGCAAAAGGCGAACGCCGGAGCGCAGCTTTTTGAGCTCGATCGCGGCAGCCCGTCAGGAAGCGCAGACTCTTTTCGAGCTTAGCCAGGACTTGGGCGCTTCCCTCAGTCTGGGCGAAACGCTGTCAGTGTTCGCGGTGAAACTGCGCCGGGCAATGCCTTACGACGCCATTGCAATTTACGTTCGCCACGACGATGAACTCGTGCCGGAATATGTGAATGGCGACAACTTCCGTCTATTTGCTTCACTCCGCATTCCAATTGGACAAGGCCTCTCAGGCTGGGTTGCCCAAAACCTGAAGCCGATCCTGAACGGTAATCCTTCGGTCGAACCTGGATACCTGAACGATGCTTCGAAATACAGCACCCTGAACTCGGCTCTCGCCGTCCCGCTCGAAGGATTGCAGGGCGTGGTCGGCGTGGTCGCCTTATATCACGCGGAAAAAGATTTCTTTACCACCGACCATCTCCGCATTCTGCTGGCCGTAAGCTCCAAGATGGCGCTCGCCATCGAGAATGCGCTCAAATACGAACAGGCGGAAAATTCCGCCGTCACCGATTACCTCACCGGTCTGCCTAACGCGCGCTCGCTCTTCCTGCAACTCGACCGCGAACTGGCACGCTGCAAGCGCGACAACAAGACTCTGACCGTAATGGTCGCCGACCTCGACGGCTTCAAACAAATCAACGACCGCTTCGGACACCTGGAAGGAAACCGCGTTCTACAACTGTTTGCGCACTCCTTGAAGGAAACCAGCCGCGAATACGATTATGTCGCGCGCATGGGCGGAGACGAATTTGTAGTCATCGCTCCCGGACTCACGCCCGAAGCCGCCGCGCGCAAAGCCGAACAGATGCGGGATCTCGCTCAGCAAGCGGGAAAAAATATCTGCAACGAAGACATTCTGTCGCTGAGCGTTGGCAAGGCTATTTATCCCGAGGACGGGATGGATGCCGAAAGAATCCTGTCGGAAGCCGACAAGCGCATGTACTTGCAGAAGCGCAGCCAGTCGAATCCAAAGAACCGCCGCTTGTATCCCCGTGTTCGGGGTCGGCTCACCGCGGAAATTTCTGGAGCCGGTCAGGAACGCGCGACCGTGGGTATCGTTACCAATCTAAGCCTGGGCGGTTGCTATATCGAAAGCCGAGGCTTCCTCGTTCCAGGATCGAAACTGAAGCTCACTTTCTCCCATGAACACACCAATGTTTCCATTGAAAGCGAAGTCGTGCGCATGGACATGGGAATTGGAGCAGCGATGAAGTTCAGTGAAGCGACTCACGAAGTCCGCTCCGCGGTCCAACGTATCCTGGAGCAGTTGGCTACCCTGGAAGCCGCGATTGATCGCAAGCGAGCCAAAGGTGCAGCACGTACGGTTTAAAGCAGCGGCAATTAGGCGCTAGCGGCAGCCATCCGAATCTGGACTAACGGCGCGCTGTTTCCCGAAGTAGAGAGTGGCTTGGATAGGCCTTGCTTCAACATGTTCGCTGTTGGCAGGCCCGTTCGGTAGAAAGACTTTTCGCAATCCGCGGTAGATGGCCCTCGCATGTTTCCTTCTACATAAGCCAGTCCCGGACAACGCGTACAGCTAGTGACGTGTGTGCACGATGAGCACACCGTCAGATCCTTCGCTTGAATCGAGCGAACTTCTTTCAGCTCCGGAGAGAAATTCCAAATATCCAAAAACTTCTGCTGCCGGATATTTCCCGTGGGAAGCGGAAATTGCACGCAGGGAAAAACGTCACCGTACGGCGAGATGTAACAGAAAGAATGCCCCGCACTGCAAGAGTAGCCCTCAAGATCTTCTGCCGAAGGCGGTTTGGGAGGAGCACAGAAGTCTTCCTGATTCCCAACCAACGCAGGATTATGAAAAATTTCGGGAAGCTCCTCGCCTGGAATGCGCAGCGCAAGCACCGCGGTGTCACCGTCCATCATGGGAGTAATTGTGGGATCCAGCGTGTAGTGCGCGCCGAGGTCTGCAGCCAGTGCTTGCACACCACTGTGATCCGCGGAGTTCACGGTCATCAAAACGTTGGCAATGGTTACTCGCAGCCCTTGCGCGATTAAAAACCGAATCGCTTTAATGGAGCGTTCAAAGGAGTGCGGCAGCTTCGTAATGGCATCGTGAACTTCAGCGCGATGCGAATAGATGCTGATCTGGATCGTATCCACATCGAGTCCGCGAAGCCTCTGTGCACCTTCTTCGTCGATCATGACCGCGTTGGTCTTGATCTTGACGTTGAACATCAGGCGCCGGGCATATTCGACAAGTTCAAAAAAATCACGGCGCATGAAAACTTCGCCGCCACTGAAAGTAATAAAGAAAACTCCCGCCTCTGCCAGCTGATCGAGCACACCCTTGATTTCCGCGGTCGTCATCTCTCCGTGATCGTCGTGATCAAGATAACAATGCACGCAACGCTCATTGCAGCGATAGGTAATGTCCATGTGGACGGCGATGGGCACGCCCAGGTTAAACGCCTTCTGGCCCACCTCAGTCAACAGGCTCATCGGGACAACTCCGAAGCCAGCGGTTGATCGGAAACCAGAAGAATCCCGTGGCTGGAAAGATCGGCGACGAACTGCTCGGCGTCCGCCTGAGCTTGTTCCGGATCGATGTCGAATTGCTGGCAAATCCGGTCGCGCACGATTTCCCGCAGCGGAGTGCGGCCATCGGCGGCTTGAAAAATAGCAGTGGCAACCTCGTTCAGCGTAAAAAAGGTAGAGTCCGCCGAATTCATCACCATCATTTCACCGGCCAGCGCGCGCGCTGCAATCGTCGAACTGCGCGCAATGTAAGTGCAATTTTCAGGCATGCTCGGGCACCCCATGGAAGTTGCGAACCTCATCCCACACTCTGGCATCAGGATAGAACGTCAGGCGCCGAATGGGAACCCTCGCCACGAAATCGCATGCCGTTTCGAGCAACGTTTCCACCAGACTACGATCCTCGGCGAAGAACAAAATATTGCGCATGAGGCGTCGGACAGCTTCCGCAGACGGAATTTCATCAACGCAATTTTCCGGACCCTGCTCCAGAAAAAAAAGCGCGGCGACCGGAGCCGTACAGTTCTCGCCAGGCCTGGCCAACTCCCCGGCAAACGGCGTACCAAATGCCGCGTACCCGTCGCCGCTAGGGCTTGGCCGAAGATACGAAATTTCGTCCGTAAGCAGAGTGACATCCGGCGGTGCCAGTCGCGTCATCGTAGTTTTGCCCGCGCCCGACACGCCCGAAAACAGATAAGCATGGCTCTCGCAAATGGCGCTGGCAGCGTGGAGCAGGAATCCGCCGCGTTCGGCAACAATCAGGCTGTGCACAATGCGCATGACAGAATCCAGCGAATACGGATTAGCATTTTGCCGGACCTTGCCTCGTCCGGTGCGCGGATCCCAACATGCGCGAAAGTCTCCGCGCTCCAGCAGCCAGGTCTCTCCCTCACGGCAGACGCGAACATCGTCATCCGAAACCGGTCCAGTATCGGTGAGATCGAACTCAAGTCCAAACTCGGGACGCGAACTACTCAGGAACCCGTCATAGCGCTGCCGTAACAGATCGAGAAAACGGTCGTCGCTCGAAGACAGCCCAATCGGAATGCCCCCAATCTCGACACACTCGGATCTTTCGGTCGCGGCCATTACAAATTTCCCCACTCTGCAAGAGTCAGATCGGCGGATGAGCCAGACGTTCGAGGGCTGAACGTTGATTTCTTGCGACGGTTGTGAAGATTCCGGGCAACGCGCCGAGCAAATCCGCAATGACAAAAGAGCATTCCGAGCGCGCGAGCAAAGGTCACGTCAAACCGAGTCGGAGTGGACCCGACGCGTCCTCGACGTCCGGGACGCACCAAACGGCCCAAGAGCGCATCCGCAGGAAAAACAGGGTCAGGGCCAGGCATGGAGTCCCCACGAAGAACAAAACCATCAATGGTGGAGGACTCAACCAGCCGATGCAGAAAAAGCCGTCCATCGCGCAGCGCGAGCACAATATCGCCGGGGCCGAGATCTTTCAGTGAGGAGCCTTCGATTTCGACCACGTCGCCCGGCCACAGAGTCGGCAACATGCTCTCTCCGAAGACTCGCAGATGCAAGCCGTTTGCCGAGGGATCGCCATTGCGCAATACTTCGCCGCGCAACACTTCCGCCACGAGAGCAGAACCAGCCGCGTCCCAATCCGAACACGGCGCACTCGCAGTGTTTCCCTGCGTCAGGAGGTCTTGGTGGAGAACTGACATTGGGGAGTGGTGGCGCCGATCTTGCCGCAAGAAAGGGCAAGCGTCTCAAAAACCCGTTCATAGCGGAATGCCGGCTTTTGGTAGGGCTTCTTCTCTCCAGTTGCGTTGACGGGTTGTTGGCTTTTTTCGCGAGGAGCCCGATTGTCTGTCATAAGTCGGTTCTGTCAGCTCGTCGAACGGCTGACTTTTCCCCCAATTTTGATAAGAGTAAGGGCAGTGTACTACACCACTTTGCCCGGTACCAGTATGAATTCGCATTCGGGTAGCGGTGCGGTTTGAAGATACAACATGAAGATACAAGATAACTGTGAGGCGCAGGATTGGTACCGACGCAAAACTATTTGGACTCACCTGCTTTCCTCCGTGTCCCTCCGTGTCCTCTGTGGTGAAAATTTCGCAAATTCCACCACTACCCGTCAATAAAATGAGAGCGTCCCATTCTGCCGCGCGCGCCGCAAACTTAACGACAGGCCAGCGAGCGCGAGCGGCAGCAGGATGAGACCGAATCCGGCAAGCACGCCGAGCGTGGACGCCATCCTCGTCACCGATTGCCCCTCCAACAAGGCCCGGCGCATTCCGTCAATCGCATAAGTAAGAGGAACGGCCTGTGCCAGAAGCGCGAGCGGACGCGGCAGGCTCTCGATCGGGAACATGGTTCCGCTGAGAAACCAGAGTCCCGAACCAAGCAGCCATAACAGCGCGGAGCCTTTCTGGAATGCAACTTGAAGCGTGGCCGCCACGATCCCCAGTGCCAGGGCGATCGTCAGAGAAAGAATCAGAACGGCAACACACGAGAAAAAATTGGCATGAATCGATGCCCGAAAAACCGCTACTCCCGCGAAAAGATAAACCAGCAGATTGACGAGGTTTCCGGCAAATCCAGAGATGGAGCTGAGAATCACCAGCTCAGCCGGCGCGGTAGACGTCGTCATCAGAACTTCCAGCGTCCCCGTCTGCTGTGCTTCCTGCACTGAACTCAGGAAGGCTTGCGCGCTCATCACGAAGAAAGTGTAGACCCCAGTACCGACCAGAAGAAATGGGAAGTACTCGATACCACCCGGTCGAAAGCTGGGACCAATCGCGCGGGACAAAAAATAAAACGCCGCCAATTCCGTGAACACTCCGACCAGCGTGAAGACGAATCCGCTGCGGTGCCGCACGGCTGTGAGCAGGTCGCGCCGCAGGACGGCGTAGAGCTTGTCCAAAGACGAAACCGCCGCGTTCGATCTCACCATCTTCGAATTCATTGTGCTCGAAGGCATAGTGCTCGAAGTCATAGCGCTTAAGGGGCCGTTACCACCCGCCGAATCACGCCCCGAGCTTCGTCAATCTCCCCCGTCATGCGGAAGTAGTAAGCGCGCAGCGCCTCAGCATTTTCGTTATCCGCCATCAAACGGTCGGCGAGCAAATTGCCTCGATGTAAGAGCAACAGACGATCCGCAACAGCCGCCGCCTCGGCAAAATTGTGAGTGGCGAGTAGAACCGTCGTCTGCTGCTGCGCCAAACTACGAATCGTCGTCCAGAAGTGTGCCGCGGTACCGGCGTCGAGGCTGCGGGTCGGCTCGTCCAGCAACAACACGCAGGGACGCTTCACCAGGGCGCGCGCGATTCCCAGTCGCTGGTACATGCCGCTGGAGAACTTCATCACCAAAGTATCGCCTTGTTCTTCCAGTCCAGTATCGCTAAGAACGTCTTTAATTCTTTGGGATCGCTCGCGGCGCGGGACCTCATCGAGGGTGGCAAAGAACTCGAGATTCTCGCGCGCGGAAAGACGCGGGAAAAATGAACGCTCGGTGGCCACCGCAATACCGACCTGCCGCCGGACTTCGCCCGCGTCGCCCCGCGCATCGAAGCCACCGACGAGCACTGATCCGGCGTCAGGCAGAAGGATCGTCGAGATCAACTTGAGCGCGGTCGTCTTTCCGCTTCCGTTCGGGCCGAGTAATACCACCACTTCGGGGGACGCAACTGAGAAAGACAAGTCGCTCAACGCCACGGTTTCGCCGCCACGCTCCCGCCCGAACAAATTGAACAAAGCCGGACGATGGCGAAAAATCTTGCGGACGGATTCGAAAACAATTCGGTCCATGAAAACGGAATGCCTAATGAAACGCCAAGATTGAGAACGGTGCATCGGACACGCATCGAAGACTCTGTATTATAGAGGCGATTCCATTGATTCCGGCTCGCGACACCTATCCATCCGCACCGGATCGTCCTCGATGACTGAACTCTCGCCTTCGTCCGCCGTGTCGAGCGCCGCTCCGCTGAGAGAAAACGAATTTGAGTTCTTATGCGCGCTGACAGGGATGGATCTAGCTCCAGAGCGAATTCGGAGCATTGAGAATTGGAACCTCTCGACACTAGATTGGAGCGAACTTCTCCGCCTGGCCGAGCATCACGGCGTTCTTCCACTGATAGCCCACAACCTGATCGAACATGCGCGCGCGCTTTCGCCAGAAATTGAACGCTCGCTACGTTCTGCCTACGAAGCAAACCTCCGGCGCAGTTTGTGGTTAACCGCCGAGCTAACGCGCATCGTGCAGCAGTTCAATCGAGCGCAGTTGCGGCTAGTTCCGTATAAAGGACCGGCGCTGGCACAATCGCTCTACGGAGATCCGGGCCTGCGGAGTTTTTCGGATCTCGATTTTCTGATTTCTCCCATGGATTTCCCGCAAGCGAAGCAGACTCTGAGTGAGCTGGGATATCGTCCCTCTGCCGATATCACTGCTGCCGTCGAGCGATTCTGGCTGCGCACGGGCTATGAGCGCTCCTTTGACAGCGCGGCCGGAAAGAACCTGGTCGAACTCCAGTGGGCGTTGCTGCCACATTTCTATGCAATCGATCTGCGGATCGACGATTTGCTCACGCGAGCCGGTCCGACGGTGGTCGGCGGGTGCGAAGTTCTCGGCCTGTCCGCTGAAGACTCGCTACTGACGCTATGCCTGCACGCGGCCAAGCATCTATGGACGCGCCTGATCTGGCTCTCCGACATCGCGGAGACGTTACGAACCCAGACCGTCGATAACTCACTAGTATCTGATCGAGCGCACGAACTGGGAGTCGTACGCATCCTAGGCATCAGCTTCTGGTTGGTTAAGAACGTGCTTCGATCAGAGATCCCCGACTTCGCGGAGAAGATGATTGCGGCGGATGCGGAAGTTCCAGCTCTCGCCAAGGAATTCGGAGCGCGTCTCGCTCGTGGTGCAACCTACGATTTCGAATCGACAGAATATTTCCGTCTAACCCTGAAGCTTCGCGAACGCCTCAGCGACCGCGCGCGATATCTTTGGAGACTCTTCTGGACGCCAAGCGCAGGAGACATCGCAGCAGTTCGACTACCCGAAGCCCTCTTCCCTCTTTATCACGCCGTTCGAATGGCCCGGCTGCTGAGGAAGTTGCTTCGATTACCGTTGTAGAGACGAGCATTGCCCGGTTTTGCACGTGTGGAGCGGACACTCTTGTCCGCTGCCCTTGAAGTTGCAGACCGGAGGCCCGTAACAGAAGTGAATACCTCCAAAAGTACGCCCTCCATTCGAGGTCTTCCCAACCCCTAGCCCCAGCCGTAGAATCGCGATGAACGAACTCCAGTTCGCAAGCAATTCAATCCCAAGGCCAGAAACAGGCAACGAAAAAAGGCGCCCTAATACCGAAACAAGAGCTAACTCCTTTGTAATCAAGATTTTGAATTTTGGCCCTGTAAACTCAAGGATTTAGCGGGAATTTTCGGCTAAGATGCTGATTCTAAAGGACAGGAAATAACAAAAATTTCGGAGCCTGGAGCTCCGCTAATGCAATTCGCCGTCCCCCGGAGCAACATCCGGTGTGTCAACCTTCCGCACAATTGACGTGCTTCCCGGCGACGACGGCGCCGGTTGAAATTCGCCCGGATCTTTGCCAGCCAGGGCGACATTCATAAACTGCATCCAGATCGGCAAAGCAGCGCGGCTTCCGGTCTCTTTGTCACCTAAAGATTTTTTTTCATCGTAGCCGATCCAGACCCCGCAAGTAATCGATGGAGAAAATCCTACGAACCAGGCATCGGTGAAGTCATTCGTCGTTCCCGTTTTGCCGGCCAGCGCATACGGCATTTTGGCCGCGGCGACCGCGGTGCCATGGAGAACGACTTCCCGCAACATGGATGTCATCACTCGAGCGGTGCGCGAGCTGACAACGTCTTTAATATCGGAGAAATCTTCTTCCAGAATACGGCCTTCGTAATCGGTCACCTTGGTGATATAGCGCGGAGCGACACGCACGCCGTCGTTAGGGAACACGCTGAAAGCCGACGTCTGCTCCAGCGGTGTTATTTCCGCCGAACCCAGCGCCACCGGAAGATACGCCGGGATATTAGCGGTAACTCCGAAACGATGAGCGTACTCGATGACCGTCTTGATCCCGACGCGGTCGGCCAGTTTGAGTGCCGGAATGTTTCTCGACTGTGCAAGCGCGCGTCGCAGCGTAATCGTGCCCTCGAACTTGTTGTCGTAGTTGTGCGGCGAGTACGGACCCGAGGCCGTTTGAAAAGTCACCGGTGCGTCCAGAATGGTATCGTCGGGGCTTCCGCCTTCGTCGATCACGGCAGTATAGACGTAAGGCTTAAACGACGACCCCACCTGCCGCAGCGCCTGCGTCGCGCGGTTGAATTTGGAAAGATTGAAATCGCGGCCGCCAACCATGGCCTTGATTTCGCCGGTCGCATTGTCGATGGCGACCAGGGCTCCTTCGGTTCCCGAGTCCTGTTCCAGACTGGCCCGTGCTTTTCCACCAGGATCGAGCGCGAGCACCTTGATGTAGACAATGTCTCCGGCGTGCAATAGATCGGGCAGCTTGAGCTTCGTCCAGGCTGCATCGGCTGGCACCAGCATGGTCGCGTAATTTCCAAAACGGATTTCAGCGCCACCCGAGAAGACTTGCGTGACGAGCGCGTGCACGTAGCCGTCGACTTCAGGTTCTTCGTCCCAATCGGGGTCTTCATACTTAGCCAGCTTTTGGCCCTGGCTGAGGATATTCACGAGTTTCCCGCGCCAGCCGTGACGGCGTTCATACGCGGCCAGACCATCGAGCAGAGCCCGGTGCGCGGCTTTCTGAAGATCCATATCGAGCGACGTGTACACGCGCAGGCCGCCTTCGTGAACCTGGTCACTGCCATATTTCGTCTCCAGGTAGCGCCTGATTTCTTCGACATAGTGCGGCGCCAGCGAATTCGGATCTTTCTGCAAGTCGAGCACGATCGGCTTGCCCTTCGCCTCCGCGGCTTGGGCAGCCGTGATCTTGCCATCCTCGAGCATGGCATTGAGCACCAGATTGCGGCGTTTGAGGGCACGGTCCGGATGTGTAACTGGCGAATAGTATTGCGGAGCCTTGGGAAGCCCCGCCAGCAACGCCGCTTCTTCAAGTTTCAGTTTCTTGGCCGGCTTGCTGAAATAAAATTCCGACGCGGCCTCGTATCCATAAGCCCCATGCCCCAAAAATATCTGATTAGCGTAGAGCGTAAAGATCTGCGGCTTGGTGAAACGGCGCTCGATCTGGATGGCGAGCAGCGCCTCCTGTACCTTGCGATAGAACGAACGGTCGGGAGAAAGAAACAGATTGCGCGCGAGTTGCATGGTAAGCGTGGATGCTCCCTGCACCTTCCCGCCCGATTCGATGTCGCGGTAGGCGGCGCCTGCGATACGCCAGATGTTGATGCCCGAGTGCCGGTAGAAATCTTTGTCTTCGATCGAGACCAGCGCGTTGCGGAGAACCTCCGGATAATCCTCGTATGTGGCAATGACGCGGCGTTGCAATGCAAACGTGCCGATGACTCGTCCCTGCCCATCGTAGAGTTCCGTGACTGAACTGGGACGATAGCGTTCGAGTTCCTCTACCTGCGGCAGATCCGTCGAATAGACCAGCAAAAGCCCGCACCCAGCACCCACCACGATGGAAAAGAGGACAAGCAGCGAAAACACGATGAGGCCGACGAACTTTCGTCCGCCAGTTTCTATCGCCGGAATCGGAGCGTGACCGAGATCAGATTTCAAGGTTTCGGGGATTCAAGTTAATGTTAGCGCAAAAAAGAAATCGCCCGCCGAAGCGAGCGATCGTAAACCTTGAAACTTTGCCACTCCGAATCTTGAGATCGGCGCTTTTATCCCTTTGATTCCCTGTTCTTCAATACTTCCAACGCTTTATTCAATTGGTCGTCGATCGTGTTCTTCGGTTTCTCGTCCTTTTTTTCGCCAGGAGTTGTCTGTGGAATCGTCTGCCGTTCATCTTCGTCGGGCAATCCACCGTCGTCATCGGCGGTGTCGGCGATCAGGACGTTTGGAGTAACGGCCGCATCCTGAATGGCTTTTCCGCTCGGCGAATAGTACTTCGCGATGGAAAGAATGAGTGCAGAATTGTCAGGCATCTCGATCAATTTTTGCACCGAGCCATCGCCAAAGGTCTTGTCTCCGACGACATCGCCTCGAGCGTTCTCTAGGATAGCGGCAGCCACAATCTCGGCCGGACCTGCGGTCCCACGATTGACCAGCACTGCAACCGGAAGCTTGGTGATTCCCTTCACGGGATCGGCATTGAAAGCCTGCCGCGGATACTTCTGCCCCTGCAGATAAGTGATGGTGCCATGGTCAAGAAAAAGATTCGCGGTGGCAACGCCCTCAGATTCCTCTCCGCCAGCGGCATTGCGCAAATCGAGCACGATTTTTTTCACTTCCTGTTTTTGCAGGTCGCGAATCTTGCCCGCGATTTCCTGGGATTCGCCTTCAGGGAAAGAATCCACCTTGATGTAGCCGACGTTATCGGCGAGCATCTTGTCGCTGGCCGGCGGGATGGTGATCATGTCACGCGTGATCACGATCTTCTGGGGTTCGGCTTTTCGCGGACGAACCACGGCTACGGTAATTGTCGATCCGACGTCGCCATACATCAGGCTGCGAATCTCAGCCAGCGACATATCGTGAGTACTCTTGTTTTCGATGGATTCGATGATGTCGGTGTTCTCGATACCGGCCTTGTCAGCCGGGCCCCCCGGAATCACCGCCACCACGGCGGCATATCCGAAGCGCTTGGAGATCGTAGCGCCGATATCTGCCTTGCCTGCGCCCTTCGTCGCCTTGTACTGCTTATACTCGGCAGCCGACAGATAGCTGGAGTTGGCGTCGAGCGACTCCAACAGTCCGTGCAGCGCGCCGTCGGTCACTCCGGCAATGTTGGGCTCTTCCACATATTCCAGGCGGATGCGCGACAGCACTTCGCTGTATACCGACAACTGGCGATACGCGCCGTCATTCGAAGAAGCGCGGACGTTAACAAACCCGCCAACAACTGTGAACAGCAAAATGGCCAGCGAGCTGGCGATAATCGAAACCTTCAATTTAGTCGACATAATTGGTCTTTTGAGGCTCTACCTCTAACAGATGGTCTTTCGCCGGAACGGATGCCTTAATTATAGACGGTTTGATGCACAGATCGGGCAGCAAGAAAGTCGCGAGTAACGTCGGATGGACAACGATAGGCCTGCGGCGAGTGGTCGGCATGTGGCACTAGAAACAGTCGGTTTTAGACTTTCACGGTTCAAATGAATTTTCGGAGATTAAGGGTCTGTCAGGTCGTGATATCCTCAGGATTCATCTTTTAGAATCATTAGTTTACGACTTTCTTCCACTCGAGAATAGAACGACCCTGCCGGTCTGTAAGGTAACGAACCTGATAGTCCTTTGGATGGACCGCAACTGTAACATTCTATTAACCGAATGGGCAGAGACTTATGGTTCGGCTCAAGAGGATGGAGCGAACCTCCGCAACCAAATTTTTATGATGAACTGCCCCATCCTCAATCGTTCACCCGCCCCAGGTCTAGTCTCCCAAAGTCGCGACTGCGCACCGCGTTCGGGTAGGACTAAGATCCGGGCGGTCGCCCTCGCTCTAGCACTGATGGTGGTGGCAGCTCCTGTTGCCCGGGGACAGGTGCCGGTCACCGTCGATCCCAAGCAAGTTGCCTCTCCCGTCGCCGCGGTGAACGATCCGTCCAGCGCTCCAACCAATGAAAGTGGCGACGGCATCGCCGACCCTGAATCGATGCTGCCGCATTTCAAGAGCACACGCTTCTGGCTCTCCGGACAAGCCAACTTCATCTTCCAGGCGCTTCCGGACTTTCATGCCGATTACAGCGGGACCCACAGCCTCGGTCCCGATTATGAGAAAGCCACATCGCGAGTTCTGACGCTCTATACCGGTGTACGCCTTAACACTTCCACCGAGTTACTCGTGGATATCGAAGAAGCAGGCGGCGCGGCCCTTAGCGAGGGCTTTGGCTTGGCGGGAAATACCGATCTCGACATCGTGCGGAATCCGTCGCTCAGCAAGGCGCCCTACCTGGGGCGCGCCATAATCCACAAAGTTTTTGCCTTGAGCAAAGACAAGGTTGAGAACCAGCGCACCTTTTTGTCGTTGTTCGATGAATTGCCGCGACGGCGGCTGGAAATTCGCTTCGGCAAGTTCAGCATGCCCGATTTCTTTGACATGAATTCGGTCGGCACAGACACGCATTTTCAATTCATGAATTGGTCCGTGGACAACAACGGCGCCTGGGATTACGCAGCCGATACGCGTGGATACACCGTGGGTTTCGTAGCCGACTATGAAGACCGCAACTGGGGTTTCCGCTTCGCCGAAGCATTGATGCCGAAAGTCGCCAACGGAATCGATCTGGTGTGGCGGCCATGGCAGGTTCATGCGGAAAACTGGGAATACGAATTGCGCCACGGCTTCATTCCCAAGAAATCCGGCGTCGTGCGGATACTCGCTTACACGAATTACGCCAATATGGGCGTTTACCGCGATGCGAACACTCAATTCAAAGAAGGCCTGCTGCTGGTCCCGGACATCACCAACCATCCCTGGCACATCACCCGCAAATATGGGTTCGGCATCAATCTGCAACAGAATCTCACGCGGTACATCACGGCATACGCACGCTGGGGTTGGGACAACGGGCGCACCGAGTCATTTGCCTACACCGAGATTGATTCGACATTCAACCAAGGGATCGGCATAAATGGTGCATGGTGGCATCGCAAGCAAGACCGCGCGGGCTGCGCCGTCGTATCGAATGGCATCAAGAGAGATCACCAGGTATATCTGGCGAACGGCGGACTCGGATTCCTGCTCGGAGATGGCGGGCTTACCTACGGCCGAGAAAACATCGTCGAATCGTATTACACGGCACATGTTTGGCGCGGAATCTATCTCGCTCCCGGAGTGCAACACATAAACAATCCGGGATACAACCGCGACCGCGGACCGGTGGTAGTGCCGACGCTGCGGGCGCATGTGGAGTTCTAAGGACAACTTTCAGCCTTCAGCTATCAGCTTTCAGTAAAACCAAACCTTCCTTAGGGGATCCGCGTTAACGCCTCTAGCTGTTTCGCGTGATGCCCACTTCCTGTTTCTTGACGGTATGGGTTGCCCAAGCCATGCGCGGAGTGTTATGGGCGATTCCGAAGCGTCCTTGGGCATCGAGCAGAATGATTCCACCGTGTCCGTTGAGGCGTTGCTTGAGATAGTTCATAGCTTCCTTCGCGACCCATTCGGGCAAATTTCCCGGATTCGACACGATCCGCCGCCCACTTCGCCAGCACCAGCTTCATGATGGGTTCGCCCCATCCAGTGGTCGAGGCGGCGGCGGTGAGATTGTCGGCGTAGCAGCCACAGCCGATCAGCGATGAATCGCCCAGTCGTCCGGGAGCTTTATTGAGCGTGCCTCCGGTGGAGGTAGAAGCCGCGATATTGCCATCGCGATCGAGCGCGACCGCTCCGACGGTGTCGTGAGAAAGCATGTCGTGGGATGCGGGAGCGAACAGATCGTTGCCGTTGGTCGAGGCCTGCGCCTGATATTCGCGCAAGCGCTCGATTTCCCTGGGAATGATGAGATCTTCATTACGGCAGAGTGCGATGCCATGCTCGGCGGCAAAGCGCTCAGCGCCTTCGGCAACGAAATATACATGAGGGCTGTCGCTAAGAATCTTACGGGCGGCACGAACCGGGTTCCGCAGCCGCTCAACGCATCCCACACCTCCGCCGCGGAGGGTGGCGCCATCCATAATGAAAGCGTCGAGTTGGACTTTGCCGTCGCGATTCAGAAAACTGCCGCGGCCCGCATCGAAAGTTTCGTCGTCTTCCATTATCACGATGGCTTCTTCGACAGCGTCGAGAGCCGAACCGCCGCTTTCGAGTGCGCGCCATCCAGCAGCGGCGGCGTTGCGCACACCGTTGAGGTGGGCTTCGACCATGTCATCCGGGAATATCCCAGGCACCGCCGTGAACGACAAGAACGGGATTGGTTGGCACTTTCAGTCCTTGCGGGAAGTTGCGGAGGATAGTTTAGCAGGCTGCGGGTCCGGTGTGATCTGATATCGAACGTTGCGGATCAGTTCGATTCGCATCAGGGCATCGCCTTAGCGATGCCGAAAGAAGTCCCTTCTTCTTTCGTCTTCGCTACGCCGCCCGGGCGGGCGCGTCCATCTCCGTAGTCCGCTGCCAGGTGTAAATCACGCGATGAATAACGGTGATGGTCGAAAGCACGGCTATTACCCAAAGCACCGGGGCCATTTCGTTAAACAGAGCGCCGATGATCAGCAGGACCAGACGTTCGGGGCGTTCCATGAAACCTACCTTGCACAAGCCGATGAGCGATTCGGCGCGGGCACGGGCGTAGCTCACCATGATGGCGCTGATCATAGCCAAAGCGGCCAGCACTACATAGAAGAATCGGTTGCCGCGACCGTAAAAGACCAGCAATCCCAGAAAAAGCGAAGCATCGCTGTAGCGGTCGACGATGGAATCGAAGAAGCCGCCGAAGCGTGTGACTTGATTCGAAGCGCGGGCCACGCGGCCATCCACCAGGTCGAAGAATCCCGATCCGATGATGACCAGGCCGGCGTAGAAGAACATGCGGCGCTGATTGTCGCCGTTGGCGTATCCAAACAAAAACGCGGCGTAGGTGTTGACTACCAGACCCATCAGGGTCAGGACGTTAGGATTGATGTGCGAGAGCGCAAGCAGGCGAACGATCGCATCCAGCAGGACTCCACAAGCGCGTCCGACTCCGCTAGTCCAACTCATATCGCGCAACCCATAATGTTCCAGGCTCACTTCGATTTCGCCTCTGCTGCCGCAGATTCGGCCAGATCGTGCATGGTCACGAGCTTCAGGATTTCCATCTCGCGGCTGCCACCCGGGGTTACAACCGTCGCCGTATCGCCAACTTTTTTGTTCAGCAGCGCGCGACCGATCGGCGAGGTGGTCGAGATTCTTCCCGCGGCTACGTCGGATTGTTCACTGGCCACCAACTCGTATTTCATCTCTTCATTCTTGGTGTTATCGAAAATCGTCACCATCGAGCCCAGGCCAACTTTATCCTTGGGAATATTGTTCATGTTCACCAGCGACAAGTCAGCCAGGCGCTGACCGAGCTGGCGAACCCGCGCTTTCAGATATTCCTGGCGCTGTTTGGCGGTGTGATATTCGGCGTTCTCGCTGAGGTCGCCCAAGGCAACGGCTTTCTTGAGCTCCCTGGGGATGTCGAAGGCCAGTTCATGCTCTAAGGTGTTGAGCTCGTCCCGAAGCTTCTTTTTGATCTCTTCCGTCATGCTCTGGGCATTATAAACCTCGCGGCTGGATCGCAGACGCTTTCCCGCCATTTGTCCTTATCAACCACGTCTCGGCCCAACCTACTAACCCGTAATGACTTAGGTCCGAGTGTGACGGAAAGAGACTTATCAAGTTGCGATCTAAGACAAGGATCACCGCTTCTCGATTGCCTTAGAAGCGGTGCTCGGCTAGACTATCGGCAGTTCTCTTCCCTCGGGTGAGGGCCCCTCCAATGAGCAGTAATGGCGTTTTCCACATCGGTGACAAGGTCGTATACCCCAACCACGGCGTCGGAATTATTGAGCAAATCAGCAGCCGGACCATGGGCACCACAATCGAAAAGTTCTATCTGTTGAAGATCGCTGCCAGCAGCCTCAAGGTGATGGTGCCCTTCGCCAACGTAGATAGCGTAGGGATGCGTCCGGTGGTACGGAATGGCGAGGTGGAGAAGATTGTGGATTACCTCTCGTCCGGCGAGTGCATTAATGCCGCCGATTGGAAAGACCGGTTCAAAGAGAATTCCGATCGCATGCGCACGGGTTCGCTCACGGACGTGGCTGCGGTGCTGAAAAGCCTGCTCATCCTGGGCCAGGCGAAGTCGCTCTCCTTCCGCGAAAAGAAGATGCTGGAACGCGCCCGGTATTTGCTGGTCAGCGAAATTGCCATCTCGCGCAACTGCAATGAAGAACTAATCGAGCAAGCGCTCACCAAAGCATTGACCAAGTGCAATCTGCGCTTCCCTGAAATTTCCGAACTCGCCTCGTAGCCAGTGACGCGCACACCAAAATTCCCCGTAGAGACGGGGCAAGCCCCGTCTCTACAGAGAGCTCTGGGGGTGTGCTTGCATCCAGGATTGAAGAATCAAAATGGCAGCCATGCGATCAACCGCTTGCCCGCGTTTCTTGATCGACAGATCGGTTTCACGCAGCAGACGGTTGGCTTCCGTCGAAGTCCAGCGCTCATCCCAAAGATGGACGGTCAACCCGAAATGTTCCCGCAGCATGTCGGCGAACACCCGCATTTTCTCGGATTGCGTTCCTTCGGCGCCACTCAGGCGCAGCGGCAGTCCCACGACAATCTCCCGGACGTTGTATTTCGCCAGCACTTGCCCCAGAGCTTCCAAATCATGCCGCTTGTTCTGACGCTGGATCGTATCTAATCCCTGCGCCGTGATCCCTAGCAGATCGGTAACGGCCACTCCAATTCGCTTTGAACCCACATCGAGGGCCATGACACGGCTGACGGCAGGAGTAGCGGGCGAATCCATCTTTCAATTGTAGATGGTGTAGATCGCAAGGCAGAAATGCTGACTTCCGCAATTCCGGTGGTGCAATTCCCGCCGAGGTAAGGCAGAATTGTTGGCCAGTCACAAACTGCACAAGACTATCCCAATGGAAACCACGGAAACACGAAACGAGTACCACTGGTCGCTGACGCTGCTCGGCATGGCCCTGGTCATCATGTTCGCGTATTACGGCGAATCGGTGTTGGCGGTGCTCTTCTTCGCGGTTCTACTGAGCTTCATGCTCTCTCCAGTGGTGCAGGCGCTGGAGTATTTACACATTCCGCGCGCGATGGCGGCGCTGATCAGCGTGGTGGTGCTTCTGGGGATTCTCTATGGCATCACCGTCGCCTCGTACAACCAAGCTATTATCTTCGCGGAGAACGTCCCCAAATATTCGGCAAAGATCCGATCCGTTATTCAGCCAATCCAGCGCGATGCTGAAAGACTGGAAAAGACGGGTGAGGCGGTCAGTGAACCCGAGGACAAGAATATTGTGCCGGTGCGGCAAGTGCAGAGCTGGTCCGAAACGCTCACACACGGAGCGGGCACTTTGACCGACATTGTTCTGGCGGCATCGTTCGTGCCGTTCCTGGCCTATTTTTTACTCACCTGGCAGAGTCATGCGCGGTCGGCCACCGTGATGCTGTTTCCTTTGCATCACCGGCATACAGCGTTTGTGACGCTGGGTCTTATCGGGAAAATGTTGCAAAGTTTTATTGTTGGGAATCTCCTGATCGGCCTACTGATTTCAGCCGTCAGTGTTGGGATTTTCGGCCTTCTGCACGTCCCGTTCTTCTACTTCATAGGATTTCTCAGTGGCTTTTTGAGTCTGGTTCCATACCTGGGAATTGTGCTGGCGATGTTACCGCCCATTCTCGTAGGCCTGGGACAACTCGAGCCCGGAGACTTAATCGTGGTAGTGGTCTGTGTGGTCGCGCTGCATCTTTTCGCCCTGAATGTTCTCTATCCGAAGCTGCTGGGAAGCCGGCTGAAAATCAATCCTCTGGCAGTCACAATCGCGTTGCTTTTCTGGGGAGCGGTATGGGGAGCGGTCGGATTGGTGCTCGCCATCCCGATTACGGGCGCGATCAAGATTGTGTTCGATCACGTCGAATCGATGAAGCCGTATGCGGATTGGCTGGGTGAGTGATGCCGGGCTCCTATTTCCGTTAAGACTACGCTGGAGTTTGAATAAATCGAAGATTCCTAGCCGGGTAGTGGTTCTTGATCATCAAAACATCAAATGCAGGATGATCAAGAATATCTAGGATCGTAGGATCAAAAATGAAATCGTCAGAAATCTTTTAATTACCTAAGGAGAAATCAAAATGGCAAAGAGCAAATCCGCCGCAAGTGAACTTGAAATTTCTCGCGAACGGCTCGCGGAGCTGTTGAACGAAGACCTGTCCCGCGAATATCAAGCGATTATCGCGTATGTCGTCTATTCCCAGGTACTCAGTGGAGCCCAATATATGGATATCGCCGCCCAGCTCGAAATCCACGCCAAGCAGGAGCTTGACCATGCGCTGACTCTTTCGCGGCAGATCGACTATCTGGGCAAAATGCCGACGGTCACTCCGCGGCCCGTGAAAACCTCGAAGAATGCGAAAGACATGCTCCGGTTCGATCTGGATAACGAGAACGAAACCATTCGCAATTACCGTGATCGCATCCGGCAGTGTGAAGTGCTGGGAGAATTCGCGATGGCGGAACAGATCCGCCAGATCCTGATGCAGGAGCAGGATCATCAGATCGATTTAGCTACCGCGCTTGGTGAAGACGTTCCAGACCTTAATGGCGGTCCTAAAGCACGCACTCTGAAGAAGCGCCGTTAAAGTAGGGCTCGCAGCGACGGGGTCGAAGATTTGACGTGGAGGGGCGCTTGCCCTACGCCACCGATTCTTCCGGCCCTGTACTCCCGCCACTTTGAGCCCACCTGAAAAAGCCTCTACACTGGAACCTTGCGCGCGCTGATCACGTTTTTTTTGATTGTCGTCCTCGCCGCTGGAGCCTGGATAGCTTGGCTGGTCCATGCCCCGGTGATGCCGCCCGCTAATACTTATTTGCTGCTGCGTCCCGGATATTCGACGCGAAGAATTGCGGCAGAGTTAAAGAAGGCAGGCGTAATCCGCAACGAACGTACGTTCTGGCTCTGGCACGAACTCCATCCTAAGCCATCCCTCAAAGCCGGCGAATATCTTTTTGAGCGCCAAGCCACGCTTCCCCAGGTTTATGAGCGGATCGCGCGTGGCGACATCTATTTCCATGTGGTCACGATTCCCGAGGGCTACACGATGTTCGACATCGCCAAGGCGATGGAAGACGCGGGGCTAGGTCCGGCAGCCGATTTCCTGCATATCGCCAAAACCCAGACCGGGCTCATCTCGGATCTGGCGCCTGACGCGAAGTCGCTCGAGGGGTATCTGTTTCCTAATACCTACCAGTTCACGCGGACTCAGAGCCTGGAGGAAATGGCTGCCGCGATGGTTCATCAGTTTCGGCTGGTGGCGCAACAGATCGGCTTGAATGCGGACATAGCCAAGGTTGTCACCATGGCATCGATCGTAGAAAAGGAAACTGCGGCACCAGAAGAGCGTCCGCGCGTAGCCAGCGTGTACTACAACCGGTTAGCACAGCGGATGGCGCTGGATGCCGACCCTAGCGTGATCTATGCGGAATTGATGACCGGCACGTATCAAGGGAGTCTCCATCACGCCGACTTGGCAGTGAACTCGCCATATAACACCTATCGTTTCCCGGGGTTGCCGCCGGGGCCAATCGCTAATCCGGGAAAGAGCGCTTTGGAAGCAGCTTTGCACCCCGACAACACGAACTTTCTTTATTTTGTTGCGGATGGCAACGGACACCATCGCTTCGCCCGCAGCCTTGAAGAGCACAACCGGAACGTGGCAGCCTATCGGCGCTCGATTGGCTTGCGCGCCGACCCGCAAGGCAATCCGCGATAATAGCTGAACCCTTCTTGCCTTATACTAATCTGATAACCATGTGGCTAGAGTCTTTCGGGGCATTGGCATAGGAATGGATCGTCCTCATTTGCGTTTGTCTTTGATTTTACTTCTCTTTACAGCCACATTGTCCACGAGTGGGTGTCTGATCCGGACACGGATATTGGACCGAAAGTTATCTGACCGGCCCCTCAAGACCGCCACTCAGCAGGACCTGATTGAATACGTCAATACCCAGGCCGCTAAAATTCAGTCCATGCAGGCGACCGTGGACATTGACGCTTCCACCGGGGACTCGAAAAAGGGACGGATTACCGATTACAAAGAGATTCGCGGCTACGTGTTGGCACGCAAGCCGGCTATGCTGCGCATGAAGGGCTTGATGCCAGTGGTACGGAATACGGCCTTTGATATGGTGAGCGACGGGCAACAATTCAAGGTCTGGATCCCTACCCAAAACAAGTTTGTCGTGGGCTTGAACGACTCCGACAAATATCAGCCCGACAAGCGGCTCGAGAACATGAGACCGCAATACATTTACGACGCTCTATTGATCCCAGGAATTGGCCCGGACGAGATTGCGGTGCTTGAAAATGGATATGAAACTGTCCTGGATGCAAAGAGGCGCCGGGTTGAACAGCCGAATTATGAACTAGCGGTCATTCGTAAAGGTCCTCAAGGCTGGTATCTATCTCGTACCATCGGATTCAGCCGAATCGACTTGCGGCCGTATCGTCAGAGGATCTATGACCAGCAGGGAAATGTCGCGACCGACGCGCATTATGAGAATTACAACGACTATGGTGGTACTTCCTTCCCTGGCACGATTGGCATCGAGAGGCCGCGCGAGGACTACGACATCACCCTGAGCATGGTCAAACTCGAAATCAACAAGCCGCTCACCGACGATCAGTTTGCGCTGGAACAGCCAGCCGGGGCTGAAGTTGTGCATCTTGATCAGCCAAATCCGAGCGCAGCGAAAGCGCCCAGCGGCCCTAGTAAGTAGTTCGCCCTAACCATGATGAATCGGATGATCGTCGGAAACCTGGTGCATCGGCCGCTACGGTCGCTGATCAGCGTTGTAGCGGTCGCGCTCGAAGTCACAATGATCCTGCTGATCGTGGGGCTTTGCCTGGGAATGCTCCAGGACGGCCGCACCCGAACGGCTGGCATCGGCGCGGATGTGCTGGTAATGCCACCCGGATCTTCCTTCATTTCTGCGTTCTCGGGAGCGCCAGTATCGATCAAGGTCGGAGGCGTGCTGGCGAAACTGCCTCATGTCAAGAGCGTGGCCCCTGTGATCACGCAGGTCAGTTCAGCAGGCTCGCTTGAGATTATTGCGGGAATCGACTTGCCTAGCTATGAAAGCATGTCAAACGGTTTTCACTACTTGGCGGGTGGTCCGTTTCAGGCGCCATACGACGTGCTGGTCGATGATCTTTTTGCCAAGTCCAAACACGCTAAGGTTGGGGACACAATTGAAATTCTGAACAACAAGTTCCGCATCGCAGGGATTGTGGAGCGCGGCAAGGGAGCACGCAAATTTGTTCCACTGACCACACTACAGGATCTAAACGTCGCCAAGGATAAAGCCAGCATCTTTTATCTAAAACTAGACGACCCGTCGAATGCGGATGCGGTAGTCGATGAGATCAAACACGTTCCCGGGATGGAGCGCTACGTAGTGAACACGATGGCGTCCTACCTGGCAATGATGACCACCAGTAATTATCCGGGGCTCTCCACTTTCCTCGATATCGTGGTCGGAATTTCAGTGGTCATCGGATTTATCGTAATTTTCCAGGCCATGTATACAGCGGTGATGGAGCGGACGCGGGAAATCGGCATTCTGAAGTCTATGGGCGCCTCGAAGCTGTATATCGTCAATGTTGTGTTGCGAGAAACAGCTCTGCTGGCACTAGGCGGCATAATCCTGGGCATTGTGGTGAGTCTCACTGCCCGGGTAGCACTAGCGCACAAATTTCCCCTGGTACAGGTCGTAGTAGATGGCAGGTGGATGGTATACGCGACCTTCATTTCCATTGCCGGGGCTCTCGCCGGAGCGTTGTATCCGGCGTTCAAGGCAGCACAGAAAGACCCCATCGACGCTTTGGCTTACGAATAGACGGGGTTTCCCGTGGTTCGCTTTTGATTCGCCGGGTATCGTCCATTTGTTTTCTTCTTCTAATTTCCTCTCGCAAATCTGGCAAGAATGCCTGATACTGCCCCTGAAACTGCCGTGCTATAATCACGCGCCGTTACGGAAAAGCAATTTGATTTTGCAGCCGTTGTCCTAATTCCCCAGGCCTTTGTCCGCAAATGCGTGCAAGGACCGCAGATACGTAGGAGGAGATATGCGCTTCGAGAATCCGACTCTATATGGTCGGGACGATGAGACTGATGAGTACAGCGACAGCGGCGCCTATGGCGAATCGCTGGAAGAGGATTTGGAAGAAGAGGAAGAAGAGGAAGAAGAACCCGTTGCCATAGAAGAGGAAGACGACGAGATTCCTGCACTGCCGCCGCCAGTGCGAGCGCCAGCACCTGCCACTCCAGCGGGCGGAGGCGGTGGCCAGAGTGCGCCTCCAAAGAAAGCACCGGCGAAGAAACCGGCGGCGAAAAAGGCTCCCGCCAAAAAGAAAGCTGTGAAAAAAGTAGCCAAGAAGCCCAAGAAGAAAACAGCAAAGAAACCGGCTAAGAAAAAACCGGCGAAAAAAGCTATGAAGAAAAAAGCGGCAAAGAAGCCCGCGAGGAAAGCAGCAAAGAAAAAATCAGCCCGCAAGAAGGGTCGCCGCTAGTCGGCAGAACCTCCCGATTTAATGGCGGAAGTCGGCGCTGTTTCCGGCTTCCGCCATTGTCATCTTTCCTAAGGAATGATTGCTTCCGCTTCGATCTCCAGCAGCATCTCTGGCGATACCAAGGCAGAAATCGCCATCATGGTGCTCGCGGGGCGGATATCGCGGAAAAATTCTCCGTGAGCTTTTCCGACTTTTTCCCAATCCGCAATGTTAATCAGGAATACGCGGGTACGGACTACATCCTTGAGCGAAGCTCCAGCCCGCACTAAAGCGCTCTCGATGTTCTTAAGGGTCTGTACTGCCTGCGCATAGGGATCGCCTTGGCCCACGATCTTTCCATCGGCGCCTGTGGCCGTCGTACCCGCGACATGGATATAAGGGCCTACTCGAACCGCACGAGAGTAACCGACGATCGGCTCCCACGGGGTTCCGCTCGAAATGTTGATTCGTTCCACTCTAGCCTCCTTTTCGCTCTTCTTTGGGTGAATAGATTCAGTAAATCAAAAGTTTTGATCCACGCGATGCAGAAATTAGCAGCCCCTCTCTTTGACTGCCAACAGATGCAGCCGAAACACCGCGTCCCGTGCGGCTATCCAAGGAACATGGCTCGAACGGGTACTTGTTCCTGATCTGGATTCACGGTATCTAATCGGCATGCGGTTGTGTTCAGTACGCGAAAAAATAAGGTGACGTGAGGGGGCTTCGGCATGGAGATTCCAGAGACGCATCCGTTACAGCAATTGTTTCTTGAACTGGTCGGCCGTCATTATGCTCAGGAAATAGGAATTCGCGATCCGCAATTGATAGGCTACGTCGCCCATCTGTTGGCGGAATTTTGCGATGCGGAACAGTTGCTGAAAATTCGTGATGCCTCAGGAAAGCCCCTGCACGATGTCGGCGAAATGCTGATCGAGTCGGACCCGGTTTATGGTCCCGCGCCTTCATTCGACCGCGAGCGTCAGGTCCGCAAACATATTGGCGACTACACACTCTTCTATGCCGGCATGTTTCCGGAAAGCATTAACCATTATCGGCTGCGACGTCAGCGTGTCGAAGGTTTCGTGGATTGGATGAAAGCGGGAAAAGAAAGCTATTACATCGTGTCGAAATTCGAGCACTTCGAGTATGCCAAGGTGGCGCCGCTGTTCGCGCAACTTTCAGAAACATTTGAACAATGCGTCTACGGGCTGAACCTGGTCAAGAACGAACTTGAGGTCATGCAGCATCCGATCGCCCGGCGAACGAACGAACTCATTATGTAGGAGGTCAGAGGTAGGAGGTCAGATTGCAGAGGTGAAAACCAGAACACTGGGAATTTGGCCATTTAACTTCTGCAATCTGACCTCTCACCTCTGACCTCCCACCATCCTCCTGCCCGCGATCTTGAATTTCCCTTCCAACACAATGTTGATTGCCTCGGTGTACGCGACGTGTTCCTGCTCAAGAATCCGCACCGCCAACGTATGCTCGTCGTCGGAATCCAGTACAGGCACGGTCTTCTGCACGATGATGGCGCCGTGATCGAGTTCTTCATCTACAAAATGCACAGTGCAGCCGGACACTCTCACCCCGTAAGCAAATGCCTGCTGTTGCGCTTCCAGTCCGGGAAACGCGGGAAGTAATGAGGGATGGATGTTGAGAATCTTCGCTGGAAACTGCTGCACGAACCAGGGCGAGAGCAAGCGCATGTAACCGGCGAGACAGATGAGATCGACTTTGCTCGCGACGAGCGCCGCCACAACTTCGCGGTCGTGCTCCTCGCGCGGTTTACCCTTCGATGGAATCACGAGCGCGTTGAGGCCTCGATGGCGCGCCGCCTCTATTCCGCCAGCATCGGGACGATTCGAAATCACGGTGGCTATTCGCACGTTGGGTATCCTGCCTGCAGCAATACTGTCTGCAATGGCAACGAAATTGGAGCCGCGCCCGGAAAGAAGAATGCCGAGGTTTTTCATAGAGCCACAAGATCAGGACTTGTCGTCGCGAGAAAAAGCAGGTCCTTCGCTTCGCTCAGGATGACAAATCTGTTTTGGCTGGACTGCTCAAACCCGTTAGCTGAAGATTACCTTGCGATCGCCCTTGACGATGCGGCCGACACTATAAAATTTCTCTCCCGCACGCTCCAGCAGCGTCTGTGCCTTTTTGAATTTCTTGGCGGGGACCACGATCAGCATGCCGAGTCCCATATTGAAGGTACGCAACATTTCTTCTTCAGCGACGTTTCCCAGTTTCTGCAAATGTTCGAAGATGGGCAATACTGGCCAGGTACCGAGCTCAATTACTGCAGAAGTACCTTTGGGGAGAACTCGGGGCAGGTTCTCGGTGATGCCTCCGCCGGTAATGTGCGCCAGCGCCGCGACGCACTCGCCTGCAATCATCTTGCGAATGATTGACCAGTAGCTGCGATGCGTCCGCATGAGTTCGTTGCCGACCTTGTTCTTGATTTCACTGACAAAGGTTTCGAGCGAATAGCCGGCGAGATCAAAAAGGAGTTTACGGGCCAGCGAGTATCCGTTGGTGTGCAGACCGTTCGAGGGCAAACCGAGAACACAATCGCCGATCTGGATATCTTTGCCGCTAATGATGCGGTCGCGTTCCACCACTCCAACAATGAATCCAGCAAGATCGTACTCCCCGTCCGGATAGAACCCCGGCATTTCCGCGGTCTCGCCGCCAATCAGGGCGCAGCCGTTGTGCTTGCAAGCCTCGGCCAAACCACCAACGATTTTTTCCGCAACTTCCGAGTCGAGTTTACCGGTGGCCAGGTAATCCATAAAAAACAACGGCGCGGCGCCCTGCACTGCAATGTCGTTCACGCAGTGATTTACCAGATCGGCGCCGACGGTGTGATGTAATTTCATGTCGAAGGCAACTTTTAGTTTGGTGCCTACACCGTCCACACTCGAAACCAGCACGGGATCCAGGTATTTTTTATCGACTGCGAACAAGCCACCAAATCCCCCAATCTCGCTCAACACGCCTTTAGTGAAGGTTTTATGAGCGAGATACTTGATGCGCTGCTTGGTGCGATTGCCGCGATCAATGCTCACGCCGGCATCGGCGTAGGTGATCGAGTCGCTTGGAGATTTGGGATTCTGGGCCACTATTTTTAGTCCGTCATTGCCACGATGGAGAGGAAATGGCGCGCTACCTGGTTCGAGGAAGCGTTTCAGGCGAACCAAATTCTAGCACGTCTGGAGTTGTATCCGGCTTTTCAGGCGTGACCGATCTAGGCGTTATAATGCTGATCCAATTCTTTTCTCTCGGAGACACGCATGAGGATGTTGGCAGTTCTTTTTCTAGCGGTATTAACCATTCCGTTCGCAGTGGCACAGCAAAGCCAGCCACAAGACACGACACCGGAGACCACAAAGCAGGCCGCCAAAAAAGATAAGAAGCCGGCAACGCCGCCAAGCACAGCGACTCCAGACAAGTCAGCCGAAAGCGGCAAGACACCAGAGATGGGCAAAGAGCCGGCCAAGGCCGATGCAAATGAAGCCACGGATAAAGACAAAGAAGAACACTACGATGTGTCGGAAGTCCCGCCAGTAATCACGCATCACCAGGCCACAGTGGGCGGAAAGACTCTGAGTTACACCGCGACCACAGGCCGGCTTCCTCTAAAGCGCGAGGACGGCAAGATTGAAGCTGAAATGTTTTTCGTCGCCTACACGCTCGACGGACAGGATGCTGGAAAACGTCCGCTAACATTTGCATTCAACGGCGGCCCCGGCTCCGCTTCAGTGTGGTTGCACATGGGCGCGCTTGGCCCCAAGCGCGTGGTATTACAGGCAAACGGATTCATGCCAGCAGCGCCGTATCGTCTGGAAGATAATCCCGACACTTTGCTCGATCGCAGTGACATTGTCATGGTCGATGCCATGGCTACTGGCTACTCTCGGGCAGCGAACGCCGAACTTACCAAAAAGTTTCTAGGCGTGAAAGGCGACGTACAAGCCTTTGGAGAGTTCATCCGACTTTATCTCTCCCGCTATGATCGCTGGACCTCCCCGCTCTTCTTGTTGGGAGAAAGCTACGGTACGACTCGCGCTGCGGGCATCTCGGGCTACTTAGCCGATCATGGCATCGCTTTTAACGGAGTGACTTTGCTTTCCATGGCCGTGGATTTCCAGACGCTCGAATGGAACAAATCCAACGACCTGCCGTATTTTCTGCTGGTGCCAACCTTCAACATGATCGCCGGCTACCATCACAAACTATCAGCCGATCTCACGCAGGATATCGCCAAGACACGCGAAGAAGTTGTGCGCTGGTCGATGAATGACTATGCGCTTGCCCTGGGGAAAGGTGACGCTCTTACGCCGGAAGAACATCGAAAAATTGTCGACCAGCTGTCACGATATATCGGTCTGCGCCCGGAAGTAATTGAAGCGCATAATCTGCGCATTGATGTCCCCACTTTTGGGAACGAACTGCTACTTGATCAGAAACTGATCACCGGGCGCCTCGATGGTCGATTCAGCAGCCCCAATCCAGATGAAGATCGGGGCTCCTATGACCCGACCAGTGCCGCCATCCTGCCGCCCTACACCTCGGCATTCAATAACTACCTGCGCACCGAACTGAACTACAAGTCCGATGCTCCGTATCGGGTTTTTGCCTACGACCAACCTGGCTTCGAGAAGTGGGAGTGGGGCAATGCGGTAGAAGGCTTCCCCAGCACGGCGGGCGGGTTGCGATCGGCCATGATCAAGAATCCGTATATGAAGGTTCTGGTGATGGAGGGCTATTACGATTTGGCCACACCATTTACCGCGGCGAACTGGACGATGGATCACCTCGACCTCGACGCGAAATCCCGCCAGAGTATTTCGTACGCGACTTACGGAGCGGGGCACATGGTCTATATCGATCGCGCCGAGCACGACAAGATGAAAAAAGACCTGGTCGATTTCATGGAGAAGTGCCTTCCGAAATAGTTGGACGCGGGGTAATTCGTCTCACAACGGCGCGTGTGTTCTAATGCCGAGCATTTATCGCTAAAGCCATGCGCGCCGCCGTCATCTTCGGGTTAGGAACTTCACCGGCACAGTTGAAGCCGTTTCAGGATGGCTCTCCCACCGAGTGGCTTCCAGGACTGCCCGCACCTTCAAGCGACGCCGACGCCATCCTCATTTTTGGTGGAGACGGCACCATTCATCGTCATCTTGCAGCGCTCGTCCGGCTTCAGCTTCCCGTACTGATCGTCCCCGCTGGTAGTGGAAACGACTTTGCTCGCGCTCTGAATCTGCGCTCGATACACGACTCTCTGCGCGTGTGGCGTGATTTTGAATCGGGGAACATTCAGCCGCGGGCAGTCGATCTCGGGGTCATCGTTGCCTCCGCCGCGCCGGAGCGCACTCACTATTTCTGCGGCGTCGCCGCGTGCGGACTGGATGCGATGGCCGCCCGTCGCGCCAATCAATTGCCGCGCTGGCTGCGCGGCCACGGTGGATATGCGCTGGCCCTGTTGCCGTTGCTGCTCAAACTCCCGGCGTTTTCAATGCGACTGACGCGGGTCAATGGAGCGGTTCGAACCTCGGCGGAAAAACCAACACTTCTGGCGGCGTTTGCTAACACTCAGTTTTATGGAGGCGGCATGCGGATTGCGCCGGACGCGAATTTCACGGATGGCAAACTCGACATCTGCCAGATTTCGGCAATGAATGCTTTCGAACTGTCTTGCATGTTTCCAACTGTCTATTTCGGACGCCACCGGATGTCTTCCAAAGTCGGGTATTCGCAAGTAGAGCGCGCAATCGTCGAAACGGAAACTCCAATTGAGATCTACGCCGATGGAGAGTTTGTGTGCGAGACGCCCGCGGAAATTTCGATTGCGACGGGTCCATTGCGGGTTATTTATTAGGTCGGTTGGCAGTGTATGGGACAGCCTGCTCGCTACTGGCGGATCCTCCCATATTTAGTATCAAGCGCAATGTTCAGTTCGAGTACATTCACGCGCGCCTCGCCCAAAAATCCCCACTGCCGTTTTTCAGAGTTCTCGGCGGCCAAGCGCGTGATTTCACCTTCCGGAATCTTGCGTTCCGAAGCGATGCGATGAACCTGAAATTCCGCCGCCGCTGGCGTGATATCCGGATCGAGCCCTGAGCCCGATGTCGTGACCAGATCAATCGGAATGGGAGTATCAGGATTTTCTGGTTGAAGTTTGGCAACGTCTCCAGTCACGCGAGCGATCAGTTGAGCATTGGTGGGGCCGAGATTGGAGCCGCCGGAGGCGGTGGCATCGTAGCCTGCGGCACCCGCTGCCGAGGGCCGTGGATGAAAGTATCCTGGACCTGAGAATGGCTGCCCGATCAGCCGCGAACCAATGACGACTCCGTCGCGCTGGATCAACTCGCCGTTCGCTTGCTTCGGGAAGATTAGTTGCGCGAGTCCAGTTATCAGCAATGGATACAGGATTCCCAAAAGAACTGTGGTCGCAATGGTCATGAGTACGGCGGTTGTCAGATTTTTTTTCATTGTCTTCTCTCAGCAATTCGTCTTAATCTTCCCTACACCAACTTGACATTGGTGATGAGCATGTCGATGAGCTTGATGCCGATGAATGGAACGATCAAGCCTCCTAATCCATAGACCAGCAAGTTCCGTCGCAGCAGGGATTCAGCGCTCATCGCCTTGTAGGCGACGCCTCGCAACGCCAGCGGAATCAGAGCGACGATGATGAGCGCGTTGAAAATAACGGCAGAAAGCACCGCCGACTGCGGCGTTTGCAACCGCATGATATTTAGCGCATTCAACACAGGAAACGTCCCCGCAAACATGGCTGGAATAATCGCAAAATACTTGGCCACGTCGTTGGCAATCGAGAAGGTAGTGAGCGCGCCGCGGGTCATTAACAACTGTTTGCCGATGGCAACAACCTCGATGAGTTTGGTGGGATTCGAATCCAGGTCCACCATGTTTCCCGCTTCTTTTGCCGCTTGCGTGCCGGTATTCATCGCGACGCCCACATCGGCTTGAGCCAGCGCCGGCGCATCGTTGGTGCCATCGCCGGTCATAGCGACCAGCTTGCCCTCGCCCTGTTCGCGGCGAATCAGGTCCATCTTGTCTTTCGGAGTGGCCTCCGCCAAGAAATCGTCGACGCCCGCTTCACGCGCGATTGCCGCCGCCGTCAGCGGATTGTCGCCCGTGATCATCACCGTCTTGATCCCCATCGCGCGCAGATGATTGAAGCGTTCTCGCATTCCACCTTTGACAATGTCTTTGAGGTAGATCACGCCCAAAGCACGCTGATTCTCGGCGACCACCAGCGGAGTTCCACCGGACCGTGCAATCTGCTCGACGCTCGCCTGAATCTCCCGTGGCAGCGACGTGCCGAACTGCTGGAGATATTTGATGATGGCGTCGACCGAGCCTTTGCGAATCTCGCGGCCATCGAGGTTCACGCCCGACATGCGCGTCTGCGCGGTAAAGGGCACAAAGACTGCTTCGCGCGAAGATAGTTCACGTCCGCGCAAACTGTATTTTTCTTTTGCCAAAACGACGATCGAGCGGCCTTCGGGAGTCTCGTCCGCTAGCGAAGACAGTTGCGCGGCATCGGCCATTTCGGCTTCGGTGATTCCGGGCGCGGGAATGAACTCCGCCGCCTGGCGGTTGCCTAGCGTGATGGTTCCCGTCTTATCCAGGAGCAAGGTGTTCACGTCTCCCGCGGCTTCCACGGCGCGTCCGGACATGGCCAGCACATTGTGTTGCACCAGGCGATCCATGCCAGCGATTCCGATCGCTGAAAGCAGACCACCAATGGTTGTGGGAATCAGGCAGACCAGCAGAGAGACGAGCACGAATACCGTTTGCGGCGATCCTGAATAAATCGCGAAGGGCTGAAGCGTAACTACGGCGAGAAGGAAAATGATGGTCAGGCCCGCGAGCAGGATGTTGAGCGCGATCTCGTTCGGAGTTTTCTGTCTCTCAGCGCCTTCGACCAACGCGATCATTCGGTCAAGAAACGTTTCGCCCGGGTTGGAAGTGATGCGAACTTTGATCAGGTCAGAAAGCACGCGTGTTCCACCGGTAACGGCCGATCGGTCGCCTCCAGACTCGCGGATTACCGGCGCGGATTCACCCGTAATCGCAGACTCGTCCACCGACGCGACACCTTCGATGACTTCACCATCGCCCGGAATAAGTTCGCCGGCGGCGACCATCACGACATCCCCGGAACGCAACTTCGCGCTCGGTACGGTTTCTGTAGCGCCGTTCGCCATCAGGCGTTTGGCCACAGTTTCAGACCGGGCTTTACGCAGGGTATCGGCTTGGGCTTTGCCGCGGCCTTCGGCCATCGCTTCCGCAAAATTCGCAAACAACACCGTGAACCACAGCCAGAGCGTGATTTGCAGATTGAATGCGAAGCTCTGCTTCTCGCGGAATAACAGCAGAGTCGTCACCACGCTGCCAACTTCGACCACGAACATGACAGGATTCTTCATCATGGTGCGCGGATCGAGCTTGACTATGGCATCGACCAACGCCCGGCGGATGATTTTTCCATCCCACAAGCTCTTGCTCTTTTTCCCTGATAAGTTTTCTGCCATGTCTTATTTCAGAAACTTCTGCCTCAGAAGGTCTTCCCTGCCATCATCTGCAAATGTTCAAGTACCGGTCCTAAACTAAGAGCCGGGAAAAATGTAAGCGCTCCCACGATCACAATGACTGCCACCAGAAGCACGGTAAAGAGAGGCGTAGTCACCGGAAATGTGCCAGCAGAGGCGGGCACAGTTTTCTTCTTTGCAAGATTGCCGGCAATCGCCAGCATGGGGATGATCATGAAGAATCTCCCCACCAGCATCGTGATCGCACCCGCGGTGTTGTACCAAAGCGTGTTGCCGTTCAATCCCGCGAACGCGGAACCGTTGTTCCCCGCCATCGAGGTAAACGCGTAGAGGATTTGCGTCAGGCCGTGCGGTCCGGCGTTGCTGATGCTCGAGGTGCCAAATCCCGCGACCGATGAAATGCCGGTGAGCACCAGAATGATGAGCGGAAAGACCAGCGTGACCAGCATCGCCATCTTCACGTCATAGGCTTCAATCTTCTTGCCGAGATATTCCGGCGTTCGTCCGACCATGAGTCCAGCGATGAATACCGCGAGCACCACGTAGATCAGAATGCCGTAGAGGCCGGCGCCCACTCCGCCGAAAACGGTCTCGCTGAGCATTATGTTGACCAGGGGGACGAGTCCACCAAGGGGAGTATAGGAATCATGCACGCCGTTGATGGCCCCGCAGCTCGCGTCCGTCGTAACCGTGGCAAACAGCGCGGAGTTAGCAATGCCAAAGCGCACCTCCTTGCCTTCCATGTTCCCGCCCGGCTGCAGCGCAGTCGCGTGTTGATCGACTCCATGGAGCAACGGATTGCCTTTCGCCTCTGCCCAGTAAGCTGCGGTCACTCCACACAGAAACAGAACCGCCATCGCGGACCAGACGGCCCAGCCGTGACGCTGCGACCCTGTCATTCTTCCCAGCGTGTAAGTAAGCCCTGCCGGAATGGCAAAGATGGAAAGCATTTGAAGAAAGTTGCTCAGCGGCGTGGGATTTTCAAAAGGATGAGAGCTGTTGGCGTTGAAGAATCCGCCACCGTTCGTGCCCACCATCTTGATCGCTTCTTGCGAAGCCACCGGACCTTGCGCGATGGTCTGGCCGGTAATGGTGTCCATCACCGCTTTACCGTCGGGGCCAACCATCGGCTTGCCGTCGGTTCCCATCTTCTGAACCTGCTGCGGCTCAATCAGCTTCGCGGTGTCATACGGTTTGAGATTTTGCACGACTCCCTGCGAAACCAGGACAAGGGCATAGACGATGCAGGCGGGCAACAGCACCCATAAAGTGGATCGCGTCATGTCGACCCAAAAGTTTCCGATAGTTTCTTTTTCTTTGCGCGCAATGCCCCGAATGAACGCGACCGCCAGCGCAATCCCCACCGCTGCTGATGCGAAGTTGTGGTAGGCCAATCCAGCCATTTGCGTCAGATAACTCATGGTGGATTCGCCGGAATAGTTCTGCCAATTCGTGTTGGTAGTGAAGGATGCTGCGGTATTAAAGGCCAACGTTGGAGGCACAGCCGCAAACTTCTGCGGATTCCACCAAGGCAGCAGATGCTGCGCCCGTTCGATGAGATAGAGCAGCAGCATGGATGCGCCGCTGAACAGCAACATGGCAAAAGCGTATTCGGTCCAGCGCATCTCGTGCTCTTCATCGACGCCTGTCACCCGATACAGCAACCGCTCGATCGGCCGAACTACCGGATCGAGAAAAGTTCGTTCACGGCTGAACACTTTAGCCATGAACACGCCGAGCGGTTTGGTCATCGCCAGGATCAGACCCAGAAATACGAGGATCTGCATCCAGCCATTGCTTGTCATTTCAGAATTTCTCCGGTCTCAGCAATGCATACAGCAGGTAGACCATCAATCCCGCACTCACAATCAGCATGATGATCGATTCAGCATTCATTGATATAGCCTCAGCGAATTCGATCGCAGAATTTGACATATCCGAGCGATAGCCCGAAAAACACTATCGCTGCAACGACGAAGATCACATCAAGCACGCGCACCCCCAGACGAACCGGACTTTGCCCGAGCCAAACTTTGCCCGTGCAAACAACTGCAGATAGGCACCACTGCCCACCATGGTCGATTAGATAGGCCTCTCCATAAAAGTGCAGTAAGCAGTCCGTAAAGAAGTCATAAAGAAAAACCCGGGCGAGGCGCAGCACACTGGGCCGGCTCAACAGCGCTTCACCAGGTTTCGCGAAAATATCGCCCGGATTGCCGCTCATTGGGGACGATTTCGACTTCCAGGAGAGCGAGCCGTGCTGCGGCGATCAATTCGCTATAAAGTCCGCATAAATTGAAGGTAGGAAAATCGTAAAGAGTCGGAGGGCAGCAAGAGGGAAACAACTCGCGACGTTAGGCAGCCTGCTAATCGCCGGGCTCGAAGCGATAGCCCACCCAGGGGTCAGTCACAATGTAGCGAGGGGCGTTTGGCTCAGGTTCAATCTTTTTGCGGAGCTGTGCAACGAACACGCGTAGATATTCGACCTGCTCGGTGCTTTCGCCGCCCCAGACGGCGGCCAGCAGAGTCCGATGAGTAACCACTTTGCCGGAGTGGCGAGCCATGTACGCGAGCAGGTCAAACTCTTTCGGAGTGAGGTGGACGGCCCGATCTTTTACAAAAACAGTGCGAGCTCCAGGATCGATCTTGAAATCGCCCGCTGTTATCGGAGCCTGTTCCGATTCTTTCCTTCGCGTCCGCCGCAGATTGGCACGGACCCTCGCCAGGAGTTCCTCGATACCAAAAGGTTTGGTTACATAGTCATCCGCGCCCGCATCCAAAGCCTGGACCTTCGTCCGCTCCTCGCCGCGAACCGAAAGCACAATGATCGGAATCTGCGTTTTCGCCCGCAGCCTACGGCATAACTCCAGACCATCCATGTTCGGCATTGCAAGATCGGTGATGACCAGATCTGGCGACCAGTCCTTCATGATTTCGAGTGCAGTCTCGCCATCGTTGGCGACGCGAATGTCGTACCCATGGCTGGACAGAGAAGTCCGCAGGACGCGCGTGATCTGGGATTCGTCATCCACTACCAGAATGTGTTTATGATCTGACATCGTGAGTTAGTTGGGTTCCTGCGTCACAATGTGCACGTCCACCGCTGGAGCGTCGCGCAAAAACTGGTGGATCGCGGAAAGATAGAAATATCGTTTCCAGCCCCGGGTCGCAGAGCGCCCGAAAACAACTTGCGTAATATGCTTCTCGTTTACGAATTCCGCGACCGTTTCTGCCACGTTTTTCCCTTTCAGACGCACGATCGATGCCCCAACATTTTCCGCGAAGCGTACGTTCGCAGCCAGAGTTCGCTGATTCGCTTCGCTATCATCCTGCCCGAGATCGGTGTAAACCACAAAAAGCTCGGCATTCATGCCCTGCGCCATGCGCGCCCCGCGAGCAACCAAATACTGCGCCGCCGGATTCGAGCTAATGCACACCGCGATGCGTTCGCGAATAGCAACCGCGCCCCGATCGGGGTCATGGTCGCCGCGACGCTGTTCCAGGCTCTGATCCACCTGCTGGGCGACCTGACGCAGTGCCAACTCACGCAGAGCTATCAGATTCGTCTCGCGAAAAAAGTTTTGCAGCGCCCGCCCGACGCGTTCCTGCGGATAGACATCGCCGCGTCGCATGCGATTCTGCAATGCCTCCGGAGTCAAATCGATCATCACCACTTCGTTGACTCTTTGCAGCACCCAGTCCGGCACGGTTTCCCGCACCTGTATCCCGGTGACTCCCTGCACAGTGGGGGTCACGCTCTCCAGGTGCTGGATGTTCATGGTAGAGAGAGCGTCGATTCCCGCGTCGAGCAATTCAAGCACGTCTTCATAACGCTTGCGATGCTTGCTGCCTTCAATGTTGGTATGGGCGAGTTCGTCCACCAATGCGACGCAAGGCTTACGCGCGAGAATCGCGTCCACGTCCATCTCTTCGAACAGCGCGCCCTTGTACTCGATCTCCTTACGCGGCACTGTTTCAAGATTAGTAACCAGCTCTCCCACACCTTTGCGGCCGTGAGTCTCCACGACTCCGATCACGACATCTTCGCCGCGGGCATGACGCCGAATCGCCTCATTGAGCATGGTGTAGGTCTTGCCGACACCGGGAGCGTATCCAAGAAAGAGTTTGAACTTCCCACCCTTCTTGGTCGGCGAACATTCCTCCAGCCACTGATCGGGAGTCTTGGGCATCGCCGCTTATTGTCGTTGAGAAAAAGGTTATAAAGCAAGGTTTCAAAGTTTCAAGGTTTCAGAGTTTCAAATTCCAGTTCCGCTGCTGGTGCGTTGTTTATCCGTGAAACCCTGAAACTTTGAAACCTTGCAACCTTGTCTTTGTCATACAATCGCCTCGTGAAAGTAGTCGCCAGATCGGGGTCCGGATACGTAATTGCCGCACTGTGCGTATCGGTAATTACCATCGTGGGAACTCGATGGCTCCATCTAAATCCGACCTCGATCGCGCTGTCGTTTCTGCTCGGCGTTCTCGGAATCTCGGCGTCATGGGGATTGCGGCAAGCAGTGTTCATGTCGGTAATCGCGACGCTCGCGTTTAATTATTTTTTTCTGCCCCCGATTGGCACCTTCACGATCGCTGACCCGCAGAACTGGATCGCGCTCTTCGCCTTCCTGGCCACGGCTGTCACGGCCAGCGAATTGTCGGAACGCGCCCGGCGCGGGACGCGCGTTGCCATCGAGCGCCGGCAGGAACTGGAGCGTCTCTACGCATTCAGTCAGTTATTGCTTTCGAGCGATAGCCCGGCCGAGCTGCTGAACCTTATCCCCCGCTACATTGTGGAGTCATTCGGCATACGGTCGGCGGCGGTTTCGTTATCCAGCCGCAATGACGTCTATCGCTCTGGTCCCAACATCGATGGACTGGAAGCACGCGATCTCCAACTGGTTGGCTTGCGCGGCGAGCCTCGGATCGACGTTGCCCAGCAACTGGCTTTCATGCCACTCCGCATGGGCATCAGGGTCGTTGGCTGCCTGGGCGTCGCCGGTTCATTGCTCTCTCGGCAAACACTGGAGGCTATTGGCAGCCTGGTCGCCATCGCCATCGAGCGCGCGGGAGCAGTCGAGAAACTCAGTCGCGCCGAGGCCGCGCGCGAGAGCGAGCAATTACGCTCTGTGCTGCTCGATTCGGTAACGCATGAATTCCGTACACCGCTCACAGCCATCAAAGCATCGGTAACGTCACTTCTCGGCAGCTCAGGACATTCGGCCGGGCATTCCGAAGAAGAGCGGCAGGAACTGCTGACCATCATCAACGAAGAAAGCGACCGTCTGAACCGGTTGATCGGAGAAGCTGCCGAGATGGCACAACTCGACGCCAACAAGGTGGAATTTCGTTTCGAATCCGCCCCTATCGGCAAAGTGGTAGAAGAAGCGCTCGATGAGTTGAAACAACTGCTCGCGCAACACCCCGTGGAGATCAGAATCCCCGCCGGACTTCCAAATGTGCGCATGGATACCGCTCACATCAAGGAAGTACTTGTGCACTTGATAGAGAACGCCGCCAAATACTCACCCCCTGGTGCACCGATTCGCATCACCGGCGAAACGAAGGACCAAGCTCTAACCATTAACATTGCCGATCGCGGTCCCGGCATTGACGATTTTGAGCAGTCGCTAGTTTTCGAAAAATTCTATCGCGGGCGAAATCAGCGCGTGCAAGTCCATGGAACCGGCATGGGACTGGCGATCTGCAAAGCCATCGTGGAAGCGCACGGCGGGCGGCTCGGCCTCACCAGTCAGTTGGGACATGGCTCGGTTTTCTACTTTAGTTTGCCGCTGGAGTAATGCCGCAAAAGGATGGTGGGCCCACTAGGATTTGAACCTAGAACCAACAGATTATGAGTCTGCTGCTCTAACCGTTGAGCTATGGGCCCCAATTCCAATATCTTACACAGTCTCCCCGAAGCCGGAGCGGAGATGGAGCGGCGGCCTCCAGCCCGTTCAAACTTCCAGACGTTGAAGGCCGGTTACGACCGTAATGGCCTAAAGGCAGTTGCGCAGGACTGGCCACGGTGTCACGCTATGATTTCGTAGAACGACGGTATGAACAAGTTGCGGTTCCTGCTTTCCCTGACGAACGACGATAACGATTACCAGATCGAGCAGGCTGCTGCTGCACGACACGCGGCCCGCAAACTGGGGATTGGACTCGACATCGTCTACGCGGGCAACGAGGGCGTGGTACAGAGCCAACAACTATTATCCAGTATCCAGTCAACCTCTACTCCGCGACCCGACGCCCTCATCTTTGAGCCCGCTGGATCCACCGCCCATCCGCAGATTGCGCGGGCTGCCGCTGCCGCTGGAATTGGTGTGGTGCTGCTCAATCGCCATGCGGACTATATTGCCGATCTTCGCAGCTTGGCGACCGTGTTTGCCATCACTTCAAATCATGAAGAGATTGGCCGCATCCAGGGAGAGCAACTAAGCGCTGTGCTGCCCGCTGGCGGTGTCGTGCTCTACATACAAGGCCCGACCGAGAGTCTGCCCGCGAAACAACGTTACTCCGGGTTCCTCGAAAGAAAACCTCCCGGCGTGCAACTTCGTATTCTGAAGGCGCAATGGACGGAAGACAGCGCCAATAAGACGACAGCCTCGTTTTTACGCCTTTCTACTTCGCGCCAGTCGCCGATAGATGCCGTCTGTGCCCAGGACGATTCCATGGCCATCGGAGCGCGCAAAGCCTTTGAGGACTGCCACGAAATTCAATGGCCATGGCAGAAGATGCCGTTTCTAGGTTGCGATGGTCTACCTAGTACCGGGCAAGAATGGGTCCGCAACAAACGGTTGACCGCCACCATCATTATCCCGCCGAATGCGGATCAGGCAATTGAGATGATGGCGAAATCGCTGGCCGACGGCGTGGTACCGCCGGAGCGCACATTCACGAGCGCCAAATCGTACCCTGCGCTGGACGTCCTGAAGCGACAATCATCTTTGCGCGCAAATGCTGCATCTCGCTGAAGGGAATTCCAGGAAATCGCCCAGAAATAAAAGAGGACAGCCCGGAGCCCCCCAAGGCCGTCCCAATAAACCCTCCCGGTTAGAAGGGCAACTGTTGTGAGCATAGCCGCGAAAGATTGCTGGATTATTGCAATTTCGTGAAAGTCCCATGAATTCGACTTTGACTTTAGAGAATCACCCGCTCGTCTCCCACTCTTCGCGTTACATGCTCACGATCCAGATATTCAAGCAATGGAATCGCATACTTGCGGCTGACTCCGGTCATATCCTTGAAGCGAGCGACATCAATTTTCGGCGCAGTCTTCTTGAGAGCGGCGACTCTGACGCGTAGATCGACGAGAGCGTTCTGGTGGAAGACCAGATCGTCTGAGATCTTGATCAGGATCTTATCGCGCAAGAGCAGGGTGACAATTTTCTGGGCGCGGATTTTATCTACCTTCAGGCCCGCCAACACTTCCTTCAACGATGGGACTTTCAACCCCGCGGACACAAAAGCTTGCTCGATAGTCTTCCTGGATTCCGCCTCGTCATCTTTCATGACCACACCGCGGCCGGATAAGTGGACAAGTTCTCCGGAAACTCCCAGTTTCTTTTCTTCCATTAGTTTTGCGAGAATGCTGCCGAACACCTCCGAGCCCAGGTTGACTCGGTCGCGCAGTTCTTCTTTGCTCATCCCAGCAACCAGGGGATTCGCGTCATGAAATGTTTTTATTGCTTGAAGCACGTCTGTCTTTGCTTTTGCATACGCTTCTGGCGCAACCAGCATCGGATCGCACCACACTAATCCGGACGTCGCAGCCAGCTTCGTCGCCTCATCACGGCGAATGTTCATTTCTTCGGATATAGCGCTCAGATGAAGGCCCGTGGCTCCGCGCCGTGCCACTCGCGCTGCCAGCACTTGTTGCGGGGATCCGTCGCGCATGATCTTGAGAAACGCGAGAGCATCCTCCGTGCGTTGCTTACGCTTCGCAGGCGATGCATCGAGGACAATACCTCCGCCGATGGTCACTACCGGCGAGAACTGACGCACGATGAAGTGATCGCCGGGCACGAGCAACATGGGCTCCGCAAATCTCATTTGGACATATGCATCGTCTCCCGGCTTGAGTTGTTTTGTCCCATACAGCCGCGCTTCTGCGATTGTCTCTGCCGTGTACGCATGGAAATGTACGCGCGCACCGTCCTTAACCGGCTTCGCCGAGGGAAGAAGTGATAGGAACACATCGGCCCGCGAGGTGGAACGAAAAGTGTCCGGGGTCGCAAGCGTCATTCCGCGCGACAGATCTTCGGGAGCAACACCCGCCAGGTTCAGAGCAGTGCGCTGCCCGGCAATGGCAGCTTCGGCGGAGGAGCCGTGCACTTGCACTCCTCGAACCCTCAAGCGCTTCTGAACCGGAAAGACCTCGACTTCATCTTCTTTACGAATCGTTCCGGCAACAAGCGTGCCGGTCACAACCGTACCGAATCCCTTCATGGTGAAAACGCGGTCGATGGGGAGGCGCGCCAGCGCAGCTGAGTCTTTCGCCGCGGCTTCGACCGCGACCTTCCCGAGCGCGGATTTCAATTCGTCGAGGCCCGCTCCTGTTAAGGAACTCACCGCGACTATGGGCGATTGTGCCGGATCGAGGAACGATCCGCGCACATACTCTTCCACCTCCAGGCGCGCGATTTCGAGCGTGTCCGTATCTACCGCGTCAGATTTCGTGAGTACGGTGATGCCGCGGCGGACGGCTAAAAGCCGGCAGATATCGAAGTGTTCACGAGTCTGCGGCTTGATTCCTTCATCTGCAGCGATCACCAGCAACACCAGATCGATGCCACCAATACCAGCAAGCATGTTGCGCACGAAGCGCTCGTGGCCGGGAACGTCGACGAAGCCCAGGCGAATTGGGCTGCCATCGGGAGCAGGGAGTTCAAGGTGGGCGAAACCTATGTCAATGGTGATGCCGCGGCGTTTTTCTTCTTCGAGGCGGTCGGCATCGATTCCGGTAAGAGCTTTTACCAGCGATGTCTTGCCGTGATCTATGTGTCCGGCGGTGCCGACAATTACGGACTTCATCGGAGTCAGTATAGACGGCTCGTGTGGGGCGGACACTCTTGTCCGCCGCTTTTGATTTCGATCTTAATTTGCATTCTCGCGGATCAAAGTCAAGAGCAACGTCAAGGGCAGCGGACAAGAGTGTCCGCTCCACACGAACCTCAGCGCCATTTCTTCAGGCTTGGCCAGAGCTGGGTCAGAGTGCCAAACTTTGCGCCACGACAAATAAATACGGGGAGTTCGCGCTCCAGCGCATACGGATTGTCGCGTGACGTGCCCACAAAATCCACATGCTCAAAGAGTTCCTCCAGTCGTTCGCGATCATCGTCCAGCACAATCAAACAATTTCCCGAGTACCCGCGTGGACCCCACAGCCACCACGTCTGATGTCCACTCAGCGACTGCGGCAGCCCGTATTTAGGTCCGAGGAAATCAATCGCGCCAGCCTGTCCGTAGTCTTGCGCAAAAATTCCGCAGTCGTTTCGCTCGGCAACAGGGATTTTCTGCCAAGCGACATTGACCTCGTCCACAATTTCGTCCCATCCAAACTGATCGGCATAGTGTTGCGGCAAGACGGCTCGCATGTGACTGTGCTCGCTCCGTGGCACTTTGATCGGGAGACGTTGCATGTACGAAATAAATTGGTCAATCGGCAGAATGGGCATCGCTAGCGGCGCAAAAATCGCTCCTCCTCCTAGCAAGAGCATTGCGATTACAGGCTTCATCCATCCCTGGCGAATACGGTCGATGGCATCGTCAATCACGATGCATCCGGCGGCGAGATACACGGGATAAATCGGAGCCAGATAATAATTTTTTCCTTTGAGGATCACAAAGACAGCAAAGCTGACCAGATATGCAAGTCCCAGAAAGCGGTAGGGTTTGAAACGGGCTGCAACGAGAAATGCAGTCACGCCCGTGATCCATATCAAAGCGGAGACAGGATGAATGAGCACCATCTGCTGCGAAAAATATTGCCAGGGCGACAGCACAACGTCGCGGCCGTCCGCCTTGATGTTGTGCATGAGTTCGACAAAAGGCCAGTGGAACGTGACATTCCACAGGAGATTGGGAAGAAAAATCAGGAAGGCAGCCGCGCCACCCAGCCACATCCATTTGCTGAGCAGAAATCGCCGCTGCCGGGTCAGAAGCAGTCCGACGACGACGGCAAAGCCGAGAACGCTGATGGAATACTTTTCCTGTAAACCGATTCCGGCCACCACCCCGAACCACAGCCAATATCGCGGCTCTTCGCGTTTGACAGCCAGAATTGCGAAGTACACGCAGCCCATCCAGAGCAATACTTCCAGGCAGCAATTGCTGGTGAGCAGGCTACCGCCCGACAAATAAATAGGAGCGATCAAGATCGTCAATGCACTCAGCGCGACCGCAAAGCGCTTGCCGCCCAATTCGCCGGTGATGACACCCGTCAGCAGGATGAGAGCCGAAGCAGAAAGTGCAGGCATCAGACGTATGGCGCGCAATGAATCGCCGAAGACAGCCCGGAAGATACGGCTCAGAATCGGGACCAGCGGCGGTTGGTCCACGTATCCCCAAGCCGGATGATTTCCACAGATGATGTAGTCGAACTCGTCACGGAAATAGCCGTAACGATTGTTGAAGATCATGTGAAGCACGAAGCTGGCGGCCGCGATTCCGGCGACTGCGAGCATTCCGTTCTTCATCCAGTTTGTCGTTGAGTTCGTTACAGGAAGATCGGCCGGTGGCGCGGGCGCGGATTTGTCCATGGTGGGCGCTAGAATAGCGGAGAACTCGGGCGCTTGTCACTTTATCTTCGTATCTTTTTATCCTCATTAATCTTGGGGCGAATTCGACAAATCCTTATGCGAAAAATCGGTTGAGATGCGACAATAAAGATTCCCCGATGACGACCCCTGCAATCAGTGTCCCTGCCATTACTCCGGAGACGATACGGGAGCACGGCCTTACTCCGGATGAATTCGAAAAAATCAAACAGCTTCTCGGTGGACGCGAGCCAACGCGCACCGAACTCGGCATCTTCAGCGTGATGTGGAGCGAGCACTGCTCCTATAAATCGTCGCGCGTTCACTTGAAACGCCTGCCCACGCGCAGCAAGTTGGTTTTGCAGGGTCCGGGAGAGAATGCCGGCATCGTTGACATCGGCGACGGATGGGCCTGCGCATTCAAAATCGAATCGCACAATCATCCATCGTTTATCGAACCGTTTCAGGGAGCGGCCACCGGCGTCGGTGGAATCTTGCGCGACATTTTTACTATGGGCGCGCGGCCGGTTGCGGTGATGGATTCACTTCGGTTTGGGCCGATTCAAGCAGCAGACGCAGGCGGGGGCGCCCGCACCACACAGGCGGAGATTCACAAGAATCATTCCGTGATGGAGGGCGTCGTCTCTGGCGTTGCCTCCTACGGAAACTGTTTCGGCGTTCCTAACCTTGGCGGCGAGGTGAAGTTTGAGCCCTGCTACTCCGGCAATCCCCTGGTAAATGCCTTTGCTCTCGGACTGGTCCGGCGCGACCAGATTTTTTACGGACGTGCATCAGGCGAGGGAAATCCCGTAATTTATGTGGGCTCGAAGACTGGACGCGACGGCATCCACGGCGCCACGATGGCGAGCGAAGAGTTCAGCGAAGGCTCGGAAGCCAAGCGGCCGAACGTTCAAGTGGGAGATCCGTTCCTTGAGAAACTACTGCTCGAAGCCTGCCTGGAAGCCATGCAAACCGGTGCAATCGTCGGCATCCAGGACATGGGTGCTGCCGGCCTGACCTGCTCAACCTGCGAAATGGGAGCGCGCGGCGGCACTGGAGTCGAGATCGAATTGGATCTTGTCCCACAACGCGAAACCGGCATGACTCCTTACGAAATCATGCTAAGCGAGTCGCAGGAGCGCATGTTGCTGGTCGCGCAAAAGGGCCGCGAAGAAGAAGTTTTTCGCGTCTTCCAGAAGTGGGGACTGGATGCGGTCCAAGTCGGGCGCGTCACTCTGGACGCGAAGATGCGTGTGCTTGAACACGGCAAAGTGGTCGCGGAAATTCCTAACGCAGCACTGACCGATGACGCGCCGGTGTACAAACGTCCGTTGGCACGATGGGAACCGCCGGTCGATCGCGAAATGCCGGAGCACATCAAACTCTCCGAAGCCGCTGACTTCACCCCTCAGCTCAAGAGTTTGCTGGCGAGCCCCAACATTTGTTCGAAGCGCTGGGTATGGCAGCAGTATGACCACATGGTGCAGACCAATACGGTCGAAGCGCCCGGAGCGGGCGATGCCGGCATCATCCGCATCAAGGGATCGAATCGCGGACTAGCCATGGCGCTCGACGGCAACGGCCGCTGGTGCTACCTCGATCCGCGTCTCGGGGCCATGCATGCGGTCGCTGAAGCGTCCCGTAAAGTAGCCTGCGCCGGAGCAACTCCAATTGGCGCTACCAATTGCCTGAATTTCGGCAATCCCGAAAAACCGCACATCATGTGGCAGTTTTCACAGGTGATTGATGGCATCACCAAAGCTTGCGAAGAACTCGATACTCCGATTACCGGCGGCAATGTCAGTTTCTACAACGAAACTCTGGGCGAGGGAATTTATCCGACTCCGGTGATCGGAGTCGTGGGAATTCTCGAAGACATTCACAAGACTACGAAAATGCACTTCGCCAAGGCTGGCGGTAAGTCAGCAAGCGAGTCCGCAAATGCAAAAAAGATCGTCCTGCTGCGCGCGAATTCGGCTGGTGACGCCGTCGATGCTGAGTCGGAGTTTGGTTCGTCCGAGTACGCGAAAGAGGTTCTTGGAGCGGTCTGGGGCTATCCGCCAGAGTTGGATCTAGAAAAAGAGGCGACACTACAGCGCGCTCTGGTAGCCATCATCCGTGAAGGACTGGTCGAATCGGCCCACGACTGTGCCGATGGCGGGTTGACCGTCGCGTTAGTGGAGTGTGCCCTTCCCGCCGGAGTCGGCTTCAACATCAAATTACCTAAAAAGAAACTGGCGCTTGAGTTCCGGTTGTTTGGAGAAGACGCCAGCCGAGTAGTACTAAGCTGCGACCCAATCCACCTCGCGCGAATCCAACAAATGGCGGAAGAATTCGGCGTGTTCGCCGACGTGCTGGGCGAAACCGGATCAGACAGGGTTGCGATCACGGTAGACGAAACGATTGCGATCTCCACCAGCGTGCAGGAGTTGCGAGACGCGTACGAAGGCGCGCTGGAAAAGGCGTTGCGAACCGACCCTCAAGTTGCTGCGTCGAACTGACAGGCGATTTTAGAATTGAGCTAATTGCTAAAGGCTAACTGCTAAATGCCAACTTCCGACAAATTTCGTGATGAATGCGGCGTGGTCGCCATCCACGCCCATCCCGAGGCGGAGAAGCTCGCCTATCTCGGTCTGCATGCCTTGCAGCATCGCGGGCAGGAATCGGCAGGCATCGTCACCTCGGACGGCGAGCGCTTGCGCCAGCACAAATCCATGGGGCTGGTCGCCGATATCTTCAGCCATGAAGTGCTGGCCTCGATGCGTGGTGTTCTGGCCATCGGCCACACGCGATATTCCACTGCTGGCGATTCGGCTTTGCTGAACGCGCAGCCCATCATGGTGCAGTCCAATAAAGGCACGATCGCGATTGCCCATAACGGCAACCTGGTAAACGCGGCATCGATTCGGGCGAAGCTCGAAGGCCAGGGCTCGATTTTCCAGACCAGCAGCGATACAGAAGTTTTGGTCCACCTGATCGCCCTTTCCCGCGAGCAAACTTTGCCGGATGCAATCGCCGATGCGCTACGGCGCGTGGAAGGCGCGTTTTCACTGGTCATGATCAGCCACGACCGCATTTTTGCTGCCCGCGATCCGCGCGGGTTCCGTCCGCTGGCTATGGGTCGCATCGCAGCGACGACCAGTGAAAAAAAAGATACGGTCGTCTTTGCTTCGGAGACTTGCGCTTTCGATTTACTGGGCGCCACCTACGAACGCGACGTTAAGCCTGGCGAACTCGTTATCGTTGGTCCCGAAGGTGTCAGTTCGCGTTTTTATTCCCCTTCTCCGGCACAGTCGAGCTGCATCTTCGAACATGTTTATTTTTCGCGGCCCGATAGCCTGGTGTTTGGCCGGTCCGTCGATCAGAGTCGCGACGCCATGGGCCGTCAGCTCGCCCGCGAAGCTCCGGTGGATGCCGACATCGTCGTTCCCGTGCCCGATTCGGGCAACACGGCCGCCATTGGATACGCAGCCGAAAGTGGCATTCCGTTTCGCCTTGCTCTCATCCGTAATCACTACATTGGACGCACGTTCATTGAGCCGCAACAGTCCGTCCGCGACTTCGGCGTGAAGCTAAAGCTGAACGCCGTTCACAGCCTGCTCGAAGGTAAGAGAGTAATTTTGGTCGACGACTCGATCGTGCGCGGTACCACCAGCAAAAAAATTGTTCGGATGATTCGTAACTCCGGAGCGAAGGAAGTCCACATGCGGATTTCCTGCCCGCCAACCATCTCGCCATGCTTCTACGGAGTGGATACTCCTTCGAAAAAGGAACTCATCGCCGCCAACAAAACAACCGAAGAGATTCGCGAATTCATCGGTGCCGACTCGCTTGCCTATCTCACTTTGGAAGGTTTGAAGAAAGCCTGCGCCGATGGGGAGAAGACCACTTACTGCTCCGCCTGCTATACGGGAAAGTATCCCACCAAGATCGACGTGGATGAAATTCTGCCTGCGGCGGCGACGCGGTAGCTTAGATAGATTTCAGCAAAATTGCAACGTGGGCTATCGCAGCATTGTCAGTCCCCATGCCTTCCGGCGTCTTGGCTTTGATCCCAATACAGTCTGCCGGAATTCCGCACAATTCAGCGACGTGTTTGCGAATCGCGTCCGCATGCGGTCCGATCTTGGGAGTAGATAAGATCAGCGTGGAATCCAAATTGACGATTTCATACCCTACAGCCTTGACGCGCTTCAAAGCCTCGCGCAAAAACAGCGCGGAATCTGCGTTTTTCCATTGCGGATCGGACGGCGGAAACAGCGATCCGATGTCCGGACCGGCAATGGCACCAAGCAGCGCGTCGGTGATCGCGTGCAGCAAGACATCGCCATCGGAATGACCGCCGAGGCCTTTGTCATGTGGAAGAGTCAGGCCGCCGATCTTGAGCGGAATGCCGGATTTGAATTCGTGCGAGTCCCACCCGTAGCCAATGCGCATTTCAGGTTTCAAATTGTTTCCGCTCAGCCCCTGAAGGGGCATTTAATTTCTCGATTTACGGCATCGCTGAAGCGATGCCCTGATACGAAACAGCCAATACAGAACCAACAACTTTCTATTTAATTCCAGCTTTCAGATAAAACTCCGCCAGTTCCATATCGGCGGGCGTCGTGATTTTTATATTACGCGGCGATCCCATCACGACCATGACTGGCAGGCCAGCGCGCTCGATCAGTGCAGCCTCGTCCGTCCCGAGAAAGCCGTCAGCGGCTGCTGCATCAAAGGCTTTCTTCAGAATTTCGTATCGAAATCCTTGCGGCGTTTGCGCCATCACGATCCCTGCGCGGGGGATAGTGGCTTTGATGAGCGCTCCATCTGCAGTTCGCTCCACCTGCTTCACGGTATCAACGGCGGGCATTCCAGCGATGGCCGATCCATACTTGTGCGCGGCGTCGATCACACTGTTAATGATGTCAGGAGTAACGAAGGGGCGAACGGCATCATGTACCAGGACGATATGCTCCGCGTCGGCTACGATTTTGGCCAGCGCGCTGGCCACGGAATCCTGACGATGTTCGCCGCCCTCGACCAAATGCAGGCGCTTGCTCAAGATTTCCGGATACCGTTTCTCGACCTGGGTTTGGAACCCGGCAATCTCATCCTGACGCAGAGCAACGATGATTTCGTGGACGGCAGGAGTGGCAACGAACCTTCGCAGCGTGTGGATCAGAATAGGCACGCCGTTCAGCTCTTTGAATTGCTTTGTGGCTGTCTTTTTTGAGGACTTCGCAGTCGAGGGTGGGGACATGCGCGTACCCAGTCCGGCCGCAGGAACGATAACAAACACCTTCATAGGGGCGATCAGTATAGTACAGCGGCTGAATGGGTGTCCGAATTCGACGGCATTGAACCATCGCTAAGCAACATCCCGCCACCGAACTTCGTATTCGGTAAACGGCGATTGGGACCGGACGCTAGTCGGCCGCCCGGTCGGGCACCGCAGATATTTTCTTTACCAGGTCTGACGACGATCCACTCGCGCCTGCCACCGGAGGCACCCCCACTGGCGGTGGCGACGATGATCCCTTATCGTGACGGCCCGCTCCGCGCTCATCCCACTTGCCGAAAATCATCTTGCCCGCCGTCGTTTGCAAGACCGAGGTCACCGAGATGTCGATCGTCTTGCCGATCATTTTGCGCGCGTTGTCGACAACTACCATGGTCCCGTCATCGAGATAAGCAACGCCCTGGTTATATTCTTTTCCTTCTTTCAGGATGAACACCCGCATGATTTCGCCCGGTAAAACGATGGGTTTGAGCGAGTTGGCCAGCTCGTTAATATTGAGCACGGCCACGCCTTGCAACTGAGCGACTTTGTTCAGGTTGAAGTCGTTGGTGATGATTTTGCCTTCGTACAACTTGGCCAGTTCAATCAGCTTCATGTCGACTTCACGAACACTCGGGAAATCGTCTTCGACGATCTGGATCTGGACCGAAGCCGTCTTCTGGAGCCGTGCCAAAATGTCGAGGCCGCGGCGGCCGCGATTGCGTTTGAGCGAGTCGGCGGAATCAGCCACCAGTTGCAATTCGCGAAGCACGAATTGAGGGATCACAATCAAGCCGTCGAGAAACCCGGTTTCGGCAATGTCAGCAATGCGGCCGTCGATAATGACGCTGGTATCCAGAATCTTGAAACTCTTCTGACCCGACTTTTCGCCGCCGAACACTCCGCCGAGTGCGGCCAGGTTGAGCATGTCGCCTTTGTTAGCCCCAACCACCAGTCCGATGTAGGCCATCACCATCATCACCATGATCTGCAGAAAACTTTGGATGGGGCCGGGAGCGATGCTGCTGCGGATGACAAGCGCGAAAAGATAAGCGCCAAAGATGCCCAGCACGCTGCCGATGGCGGCTCCAATCAGCCGCTTCAGGCTCATGACGCGCAATAATCTCCACTCAAACGCCACGATCGCAGCGCCAATCAGCACGCCGATAGCGGCATCCAGGTTAGAGGGCAGGCTGAATGGATGAATGTAAAAGCAGATGACACCGACGATGAGGACAAACAGCAGACGTATAAGAGCGACATCCACGGCGAAAACCTCTTCCGGGGAAGACACCGCCTGAGCGATTTCTAGCCCTACCAGTCATACAGGGCAAATGAAGATTAAAGCCCTGCGCCAGCTTTCTATTCACGGGGACTGTATGAAGTAAGAAAGCGCCCCGCGCCGGTGCATGACCGGGTTACAGCAAGGGTATCGGGAGAAGTATATACCGGGTTGGGTTAGGGAACCAGCCCTCGACCACCAGACCTTTGTCCTTCCCGAGGGACCAGGAGGCCTGTTGGGCGCGGCTTTTGCTCATTTATGCTTCGTTACATTCCATCGTAATTCGGCCCACCGCCACCTTCTGGCGGGACCCACGTAATGATCTGGTAAGGATCCTGAATGTCGCAGGTCTTACAGTGCACACAATTCGCGGAATTCAAGCTGATGCGCTTTCCGTTGGGAGAAGCCGAGTCGTCTAACATCTCGTAAACATTCGCCGGACAAAAATTCTGGCACGGGTTGCCAAACTCCTTGACGCAACGGTCGTTGCAGATGCTGGTATCGTCGATGAGTAAATGTGCCGGCTGATCTTCCTCATGCTTCGTCCCGGAATGATAGAGGTCGGTGAGTTTGTCGAAAGTGAGACGGCCATCACCCTTGGCTGGGCCAATCATGTGTGCCTCTGGCCCGCCATCCGCCGGCAAGTCTGCGAGCGGTTCCAAATTCTCGTAGCCCGGATGCGACGGCATGCGATCGCGCAGTCCGCCGTCGAAAATGTCTTGCAGCACGGTATTGAACATCCCTGCGACCATGCCGTTCTCAAATCCCTGGTGGAAGTTGCGCACCGGCCACAGCTCGTCGTGGATCCAACTGGTTTCAACACTGCGCTGGTATTTTGCCAGCGTTGCCGACGACGAATCGGACTTCACCAGCGCCTCGAATGCGGTCTCGGCTGCGAGCATTCCACTCTTGATCGCGAGATGAATTCCTTTCAGGCGCGCGGAGTTCAGAAAGCCTGCGGAATCACCGATAATCATCCAGCCGTCTCCGCCAAGCGGCGGCAGCGACCACCATCCGCCATAGGGAAGCGACTTCGCGCCGTAACGGATCATCTTGCCGCCAGTCAGCAACTCAGCAATAAAAGGATGCTGTTTGAACGCCTGAAGCACATGCTGCGGATCAAGACGCGGATCGTGATAGTCGAGGCCTGTGACGAAACCAAGCGACACGATGGTGTCTTTTGAGCTATTTCCCTTCGACCCGTAAATCCACGCGCCGCCATATTCCTTCGTGGTCAGCGGATAACCCATGGTGTAAATGACTTCGCCTGCCTCGATACGGCCTGACGGAACTTCCCACAACTCCTTTACTCCCACGCCATAGGTCTGTGGGTTGCGGTCTTTCATCAAATCGAATTTCTGGATGAGCTGTTTCGTGAGCGATCCACGCGTACCTTCGGCAAGGACTACGACCTTCGCCTTTACGTCGTACCCCGGTTCGAAGTTCGATTTGGGCTGGTTGAGCTTGTCTACTCCTTTGTCGTCGGTGCGCACACCGATGACCCGATCGCCCTCGGCGTCCCTTTCGTACAGCAATTCTGATCCGGCGAAACCCGTGAAAATTGTGATCCCCGCTTCTTCGACTTTGCTCGCCATCCATTTCACAAAGCGGTTGATGGAGATCACATAGTTGCCATGATCTTGTAGCGGCGGAGGCGTAATGGGAAGTTTGTGATGACCTTTGCTTGTCAGGAAATAAACTGCTTCTTTGTGAACCGTAGCGTCGAGCGGAGCTTCGCTTTCGAATCCGGGGAGTAATTCTTTCATCGACCGCGGATCGAGTAGCGCCCCGGAAAGGCAGTGCTGTCCAGCCTCGCGCGCTTTTTCCAGCACGTAGATGTTTTCTTTGCTGAGCGGGGTTTCGGGATGCCGGGCGTTATGAGCGTCGATCAACTGGGAAAGGCGCAACGCACAGGCCATTCCCGCGGGACCGCCTCCGACGATGACGACGTCGGCCGGCATTTCAGGGTGCTCGACGTTCGGGAGGGGCTTGCGGAAGATCAGCATTCGGAAATCGGCCTTTGGCTCTTAGCTTTTAGCTTTTAGCTCTTAGCGCAGAAAACTCTTTATGATACGGGAAACTGTGACGGCTGCGTATTGCCACTTGCACTGTCGCCAGCCAGTTCACCATTTCTTGAAAATGACGACAACGGCGCCAATCATCATGGCAAATCCCACGAGATAGTTCCACTTCAGCGGTTCCCGAAGATACAAGACCGAAAAAACAGAGAATACCGTCAACGTGATGACCTCCTGAATCGTTTTCAACTGCGCCGTCGTAAACTCGTAGGACCCGATGCGATTGGCGGGTACCTGCAAACAGTACTCTCCGAAGGCGATCATCCAGCTGATGACGATCACCTTGAACAGGGGCGCGTGGCGATATTTCAAATGGCCGTACCAGGCAAAGGTCATGAAAATGTTAGAGAGGGTGAGAAGCACTATCGTGGTCATGCGGATATGTTGCCTGAAGCCTAGCCCCGGTTGCACGCGCGGTTTCTATTAAAATTTCAAACTGCTTCCGCAGTCGCTTCCCGAATGGCTTGCAATGCCTGATCCATCTGGGTGGGAGTTCCGACGGTGATTCGGACGCATCCAGCGCAGCCGGGGTTTGCTGATACGTCACGGACCATAACGCCGTGCCGTCGCATCGACTCAACGAATGTCTTGACTCTCGCGCCGATTTGCACGAGAACGAAGTTTGTCTCACTCGGCCAGAAGCGCAGCCCGAGTTCGCCGAACAATTCCCCTAACTGCTCGCGGCCCTGTTTCACATCGGCGACGTGAGAGCTAACGAATTTCTGGTCGGCCAGTGCCTCCTCTAGGCAAGCGAGCACGACAGAATTTACGTTGAAGGGCAAGCTAAAGCGCCGCAGACAGTCGATCTGCTCGGCTGCTCCCGTCAAAACGCCCAGCCGGAGACCCGCAAGGCCATAGACTTTGGAAAACGTGCGGGCGACGAAAAGGTTCGGGTGCTTTGCGAGATCCTGGATTAACGTTTCGCCGCCAAATTCGAAATAGGCTTCGTCGATCAGCACGGCCGCATGGGGCGCAGCTTCGACAATCCCCAATAAGTCAGCGCGCGAGGCCACCAGGCCAGTTGGATTATTTGGATTCGCGATCGCAATCACCCGCGTACGCGGCGAAATCCCCGACAGCAAGGCGGCAACGGGAAGCGCCAAATCTTCGCCGGAGGGCACACGCACCACACGCGCTCCAAGCGCCTGGCCCAACATTGGATACATTACGAAGGTCGGATCGGCAAATAACAATTCATCGCACGCGCCCAGGTAGGTCGTAAAGAGCAGCGAAAGCGCCTCATCCATCCCGTTGGTAAGCAATACCTGCTCGGGCGCGATGCCGAGGAAATTCGCAACCATCCCCTCGCCATCTTCGCGCCTCGGATACAGCGACAGGTCGGCTGCCGAAAGCGAGCGCAACCGAGCCAGCACGCGTGGCGAGCATCCGGCCATGCTCTCGTTGAGATCAAGACTCAGGCCGTCGCGGCTAACGATCGGTGAGTGGTACGGGCCTAAACCTGCAATCAATTCTCTCGGTTTCAGCATAGGCTACGCATCAATATGACGCGATGAGTTTACGCGATTTGTCTACGACAGCGCAGCGGATCGGGACGGAAGCAACCTGCTAACATCGCTGAGATGCTGGAACCCTCCACTCCAGTGCAGTTTATAAAAGGCATTGGCCCGCGCCTGGCCGAGGTGCTTGCGGCCAAAGGTCTGGCCACCGTTGACGACCTGCTGCACTATCTCCCCTTTCGTTATGAAGACCGGCTGAACCCGCGCTCGGTCGCCGAATTGCGCGCCGGAGAGATGGCGACGGTAATTGCTGAAGTCCGCAACTCCGGATTGTTCCGCACCCGCCGCATGCCCATTTTCCAACTCACGGTTGGTCAGGGACGCGCCAAGTTGAAGTGCCTGTGGTTCAACGCCACTTATCTTCAGGACCAATTCCAGGCCGGGCAGGTGGTAGCGCTCTACGGCAAGGTCGAAGAGGATCGTGACGGCCACTTGCAAATCAAGTGGCCGCAGTTCGAGATTCTTGGCGACATCAATGAAGAAGGCGGAGCCGACGATGCCGAAAAGAAAGCCGCCGCCTCGCTTGAGATTGGCAGGATTGTTCCAATTTACGAATCGGCAGGCCAGGGCAAACTGAGCCCGCGGTGGTTTCGGCGCATTATTCGCTGGACGCTCGATAATCTGAATCCCGATCTCCCCGATCCGATCCCAGCCGCGGTGCGCGCGCATTTGAGCCTCGTGTCGGTGCGAGAAGCGTTGCTGAAAGTGCACTGGCCCGACGCAGGAGAAAGCTTTAACGATCTGCAATCGTCGCGAACGCCGGCACATATAAGGATGATCTTCGATGAACTATTTTTCATCGAGCTAGGCCTCGAACTCAAGCGCCGCGAGCAGAAGGCGCAAACGGGAGTGGCCTTCCAGCTTACCGATGGCGTTCGGCAGGCTATTAAGAAGATATTGCCTTTCCATCCAACCGCCGCGCAGAAGCGAGTACTGAAAGAAATCGCCACCGACATGCAGGCGCCCTGTCCGATGCGCCGTCTGCTGCAAGGCGATGTGGGATCGGGCAAAACGATCGTCGCATTTCAGGCCGCAATCATCGCCATTGAAAACGGCTATCAGGTCGCCCTGATGGCGCCCACCGAAATTCTTGCGCAGCAGCACTATTTTTCCGCCCGCCAGATTCTTGAAAAAGCCGGGTACCGCATCGTCCTTCTGACCGGTTCGCTAGAGCAGGACCGCAAACGTGACATCCGCCGCCATATCGCGCAAGGCAACGCCCAGCTAATCATAGGAACGCACGCCCTGATTCAAGACCGAGTCGAGTTCGAAAACTTGGGCTTGGTCGTGGTTGACGAGCAACACCGCTTCGGAGTAATGCAGCGCCTGAAGTTGATGAAGAAAACAGACGAGGCATCAAAAACTGCAGAGCCTGACGTGCTGGTGATGACGGCCACGCCCATCCCGCGCACGCTGGCCCTCACGCTCTACGGCGACCTTGATGTCTCGGTGCTAGACGAGCTCCCGCCGGGACGCACACCAGTCATAACTCGTTCCCTGCCCGATGAGCGTGCTCCGGAAGTCTGGGATTTTGTCCGCAAGCAGATCGCAGCCGGACATCAGGCCTACGTCGTCTATCCCGTGATCGAAGAGAACGAAGAGCGCGAACTAAAGGCCGCGCAGCAGATGCACCGCCAGTTGCGCGAAAAGATTTTCCCCAGCCTGCATGTCGGATTACTGCATGGCCGTCTCGATGCCGACGAAAAAGAGCGCGTGATGCGCGAATTTCAACAAGGCAAGATCGAAATTCTGGTCGCAACCACGGTGATCGAAGTTGGAGTCGACGTCCCCAACGCGACGGTTATGGTGATCGAACACGCCGACCGCTTCGGACTAGCGCAACTCCACCAGCTCCGCGGACGCATCGGCCGAGGCGCGGCGAAATCCTATTGCGTGCTCATGCGTGGAGGCAAAGTTTCCGAAGAAGGCGAACGCCGCCTCGACGCCATGGTCCGCTCAAACGACGGATTCCAGATTGCGGAACTCGATCTCGAACTACGTGGGCCGGGTGAGTTTTTTGGGACGAAGCAGGCGGGCATTCCGAGTTTTCGCGTGGCGAACATCATTCGCGATCGCGAGCTGCTGGAAGCAGCCAAACGTGAGGCTGCATTTGTGATCAACGGGCCGAACGCCGAAATATCGAAAGTAGAGATTGATAGGGCGCTTCGGGAGATGCGGTCGCGATGGGCGATGAGCTATGGGCTGGTTGAGGTGGGCTAGGGCCGTCGTCGGTCCGCGATGCTTCTGCTATCATCGCCGCAGGCCGGGAACCCCGGCGGATTTCACCTTCACCAGGAGTTTTTTCATGGATACGTCCGGTCTTTCTCTAGGATCCCGCCGCAACGAAGATATCGCTCTAGACCTCATGAAATTTATTGCCATGACGACCAGCTATGGCAAGACCACCGGGCGCCGGAGTCGGCTTTCAGGGCACAGGAGCGGCCGCCAAGCCCGAGGATTACGCAGCCCAGCTGCTGGAGCTCTACGGCCGCTGCTTGAAGTCGGTGGACGGCAAGTAAAACGATTGAGTCATTGAGTCATCGGGTCATTCGAATCCGCCGGTTCAATGACGAGTTTTGGTGGCTCAATGACCCGATGCGTCAATGATTCAATGCTTTACCCAGCTCTTCGTTGACAAGCTCTCCGATTCTGGGCTATCCTAAAAGCCTTTGGAAGTCCTGCGGCTGCCCGCCTGGAATACCTAGCGCGCCTTCTGCGTGGATTAATTGGGCACTCAGCGGTCTTCATAGCGGTACAGCATTCTTTATTTTCTGGGAGAGTTCCGATGTCAACCTATTTCCCGAAAGAGGGAGATATTGCGCGTAAATGGTTTGTGGTGGATGCCAGCGGGCTCGCGCTCGGCCGCCTCGCCTCACGCGTCGCTCGCATTCTGATCGGTAAAGAGAATCCGCAGTACACGCCGTTTATCGATACCGGCGATCACGTCGTCGTCATCAATGCCGATAAGGTCAAGATCACCGGCATGAAGGCCGATCAGAAGATGTATCACCACTACACCGGATATCCCGGCGGAATTCGCTCCGAAGAAATGAAGAAGCGCCTGGTTCGCAAACCGGAGCTGATCATCGAAGACGCCGTGGCGCGCATGCTCCCCAAGAACAAACTGGGCAAGCAGATGTTCACGAAATTGAAAGTGTACCGAGGCGACAAGCATCCGCACGAGGCGCAGAAGCCCGAAGCGAAAGTGTTCGCGTAAGACAAGCCTTTAGCAATTAGCTTTTAGCTTTTGGCTGGCGGATTTAGGTAATAGCAGATTCTAAGAATGTTTTTGGAAAGGTTTAAGCATGCGGGTTTGGCTAAGTGCCAAATGCTAAGTGCTAATTGCTAAAAATGGCTGAAATCGTTCAATACTACGGAACCGGCCGCCGCAAGACGGCGATCGCTCGCGTTTTTCTTCGTCCTGGCAGCGGAGAATATAAGGTTAACGGCAAGACGTTCGATGAGTACTTTGTGACGCCGTCGCAGCGCATCGCGGCAAAGCGTCCGCTGGTCTCGACCGATCACTCGGCCACTTTTAATGTGTTAGCGAACGTGTGCGGCGGCGGAGTCGCTGGCCAAGCGGATGCCGTGAGTCTCGGCATCACCCGCGCTCTGATGCTGTTCAACGCCGAGTTGCGCGGAAAGCTGAAGGCCGAAGGTATGGTCACGCGCGATCCGCGTGCCAAAGAACGCAAGAAGTATGGACAAAAGGGTGCAAGAAAACGCTTCCAATTCTCGAAGCGCTAAGGTTTAGGTTTTAGCTGAAGGCTGAGAGCTGACGGCTGATAGCTGTAAAATTCATCCCCCCACCTCCCCCTGAGGATGGGGTGGACGGGAATGGCAATCCGGGGCCTCTTAGTGTCCGGATGCAGACCAACTGAGGAGGTTGATTGGCGAATATTACGATGAAGGAGCTGCTCGAAGCTGGCGTTCACTTCGGGCACCAGACAAAACGATGGAACCCGAGGATGAAGGAGTATATCTTCGGCGAGCGCAACGGTATCTACATTATCGATCTCCAGAAGACGCTGAAGATGTTCAAGGAAGCGTCGAAATTTGTACAGGATCTGGCCGCGGACGGCCGCATCATCCTCTTCGTGGGCACCAAGCGTCAGGCACAGGACGCCATTGCCGAAGAGGCGCAGCGCTGCTCGATGTACTACGTCAACCAGCGCTGGCTCGGTGGCCTTTTGACCAACTGGATCACCGTACAGAAATCCGTAAAGCGTTTGAAGGAACTCGACGAAATGGCCACCGATGGCCGTTACGATCTGCTTCCCAAGAAGGAAGTGATCAAGCTCGAGCGCGAGCGCAAGCACTTGCAGGCGAACCTTGCCGGCATCAAGAACATGACGCGCTTGCCGGATGCAATCTTCGTCATCGATTCGAACAAAGAGCAGATTGCCGTACGCGAATCGCGCAAGCTTGGTATCCCGGTCGTCGCTGTAGTCGACACGAACTGCGACCCGAGTGAAGTGGATTACGTAATCCCTGGCAATGACGACGCATTGCGCGCGATCCGGCTATTCACTTCGAAGATTTCAGAGTCGATTGCTGAAGGCGTCCATGCCAGAGACGACAAGAATATGGCGGACATTCAGGCGGTGGCTGAGGTTGCACCGCTAGTGTCAGACCCGGCTGCCGAAGAGCAGTTTGCCGAAGTTGCGGTTCCGGCGGAAGGCGAAGCCGCGGTTGTCGCCCCGGCGGTCGAAGGTGAAGAAATTCGCATGGAAGACGTGCTGGGCAAAGGTACACGCAAGCGTCCCTCACCCGCCACGGAAGATGTCGACGAGTTGGCGGCCGAGACGCGCCGCTTTTAGTCAAACGTAGTTTCAAGGATTCAAGGTTGCAAAGCTTCAAGGGTTGCAACCTTGATGAGTCCTCTGATTGGTCCTCCGATTGGCCCTCCGACGACAGGCCCTCTGGCTGGTGCTCTTTGAAACTCTGAAACCTTGCAACTTTGAAACCTGAGGTCCTAATGAGCACCACTATGGCAAACATATCCGCTTCTCAAGTAAAAGATCTCCGCGAAAAGACCGGCGCGCCCATGATGGATTGCAAGCACGCCTTGACCGAAGCCAAAGGCGACTTGGAACAAGCGATTGTCCTGTTGCGCAAGAAGGGTGTATCGGTTGCAGCCAAGAAAGCAACTCGTGTGACCAGCGAAGGTTCAGTCGGACATTACATTCACGCCGGCGGCAAAATTGGCGTTCTGGTCGAAGTCAACTGCGAGAGCGATTTCGTCGCGCGCACTGAAGATTTCAAAGAACTCGTCCACGACATCTCGATGCACATTGCTGCGAGCGATCCGAAGTTTGTCCGGAAGGAAGACGTCACGCCCGAGGCTTTCGAACGCGAGAAAGACATTTATCGCGCCCAGGCTGCCGCCAGTGGCAAGCCCCCAGCCATCGTCGAGAAAATGGTGATTGGCAAGATGGAAAAATTCTATGAAGAGGTTTGCCTGCTCGAACAGCCCTTCATCAAAGACCAGACCATGAGCATCTCTCAGCTGATTGCAGCCAAGGTCGGCAAACTGGGCGAGAACATAGCGGTCCGGCGGTTTGCCCGCTTCAAAGTCGGCGATGCCACGGCTACGGTTGCTTTCACCAGCATCAAAGCCGAGGGCGAGGATTCTGCTCCGGTTGCCAAATAGCAACCGAATAATTCAGGGGCGCTACGGCGCCCCTTTCGTTTATGCTTCCCTGTAATCGATTGTTGTCCTGACGCTGAGCGTAGCCGAAGGGGAAGGACCTGCTTTTTTCATGCCCACACCCATCTTCAAGCGAATCCTCTTAAAAATCTCGGGTGAAGCCCTCGCAGCCACGCAAGGCTTCGGCGTCGACACCAAACGCATTCACGAAGTCGCGGCTGAACTTGCCGATGTGCATAGTCTGGGCATCCAGATGGCGATTGTCGTTGGCGGAGGCAACTTCTTCCGCGGAGTCGCCGACCAGGCCAGAGACATGGACCGCGTGTCCGCCGATCACATGGGGATGCTCGCAACAGTAATTAATGCCTTGGCGCTCCAGGACGCTCTCGAAAAGCAAGGCGTCTTCACCAGGGTGCAAAGCGCGATTGAAATGAAACAGGTCGCTGAACCTTTCATCCGGCGCCGTGCTATTCGGCACTTGGAAAAGGGACGCGCCGTAATTTTTGCCGGAGGCACTGGGAACCCCTATTTCTCGACCGATACGGCCGCGTCGCTACGCGCGATGGAGATTAAGGCCGAAGCCATCCTCAAAGCCACCAAGGTGGATGGCATCTACGACGCCGATCCCATGAAAGTACCGGATGCCAAGAAGTATTCGCACCTCACCTACATGGACGTTCTGAAGCAGGGCCTGAAGGTGATGGATTCAACGGCAATCTCTTTGTGCAAGGACAATAATCTACCCATCATCGTTTTCAACCTGAACCAACACGGCAATATCCGAAGAGTCGTGCTGGGTGAAAAAATTGGTTCGTTAGTCAGTGCGTAGAGCAGGTCAGAGGTCAAAGGTCAGATTGCAGAAGTAAAACCAAATGCCTAGGGTTTTAACCTCTGCAATCTGACCTCTGACCTAGCCTCCCTTGCTATAATCTACAGTTTTCATTCTGAGCAATCCTAGGAGCCCCGAGCTATGGCTCATCCTGCCCTGAAACAAGTTTACGCAACCCTCAAAACGCGCATGGACAAGGCGGTAGAAGATTTCCGCCGAGAAATGGCCGCCACCCGCACCGGACGAGCCAACGTTCACATGCTCGATACGGTCACAGCAGAGTACTACGGCGAGCAGATGCCGCTCAATCAGATCGCGACCATCCACGCGCCTGAGCCCCAGATGATCACCGTCCAACCGTTCGATCCTTCCGCGTTGGCAAGCATCGAAAAAGCCATTCGTGGAGCCGATCTGGGCCTCAATCCAATGAATGACGGGAAAATTGTGCGCGTCCCCGTGCCCGCGCTCACCGAAGAGCGCCGCAAAGACATGGTCAAGCACTTGCACCGTATCCTCGAAGAGCATCGTACCGCGATTCGCAACGTCCGCCGCGATGGCAACGATTCGATCAAGAAGACGCTCAAGGATAAAGAAATTTCCGAAGACGACGAAAAGCGCGCGCTCGAGGAGATCCAGAAGCTCACCGACGATGAGATCAAGAAGATGGAAGATATGAGCAAGAACAAAGAGAAAGAAGTCCTGGAATTCAAGTAGTGTCGCGTGTTGACGGGCTCGGCCACGTCCAAGCGGGCCTGAGCCTGCTTCAAGTTTCCTCCCCTCATCTCAGAAAAAACTTGCTTCGTGGGCAACGCGGCAGCCTTCGATTCCGTCTGTGTTGGAGTGGAGCTTTTTCGGGCGTGACTTCTGGAGTGGAGTTCGTCCATGCCTTGGACGCTTCTCACTCTCTACCGTATAATTACCGTTTTCCTAACTCTAGTTTTTCGAGGTAGTTGCGATTCATCGCCGTCATCAGGATATTCCTGCGTGCGCCCCGCGATCTGGCCACGACACGGGCCCGCAGAGAGACCCTTCTTGGGCTCCATCTTCTTTTACGACAAGAGTTTGGAAGGAAAGCTACGTCCGTAATCGATTCCTTGGCCTCTTGTTGCTTTTGTTGTTCGCTGTCCCCGTCGTAGGCCAGCAGGATCTGATCGTTGGCATCGTCGTCCATGGAAACCGCCGTATCCCCGCCGACACGGTCAAGGCTCGTATCTTCACCAAAGTGGGCGACGTGTATGACACCGCCGCCATCGAACGCGACTTCAACGCTCTTTGGAATGCGGGCTACTTTGAGGACATTCGTTTCGAGCGCGAACAGACTGACAAAGGCTGGATCTTACATATTTACCTGAAAGAGCGGCCGACGATCCGTGAGATTAACTACACCGGTCTGAATGCGGTTTCGGTCAGCGACGTGCTCGACCGCTTCAAGGAGCGCAAGGTCCCACTCTCCGTCGAGAACCAGTACGATCCCACTAAGGTGAAGCGGGCCGAGGTTGCGTTGAAAGAACTGCTTTCCGAGCATGGGCGGCAGTTCGCTACCATCCGCACCGAAATCCGCCCAATACCACCTGCCGCCGTCGGCATCACTTTTGTTATCAAAGAGGGACCCAAAGTCAAGGTTGGGGTAATTCGCTTCCGGGGCAATAAACACGTCAACGACCGCACGCTGCGTGCGGCCATGAAGAACCTGAAGCCTATCGGCATCCCACACTCGATTTTTCTGGAAAATATCTTCGCCAAGACCTACGACGCCACCAAACTCGAGGAGGATACCGAACGTGTCCGCGCCGAGTTTCAGAATCGCGGTTACTTCAAAGTTCTAGTCGACGATCCCAAGACCGATATCCACGACACTGGGCATTCGGGATTCCACATCCCATGGATTCAGCCAGGAGCGGGGAAATCGGTCGACATCACCATGCCGATTGAGGAAGGCGATCGTTACCACCTCGGCTCGATTACGTTCAAGAACAATAAAGCGATCGCGAACGCAGCCGCCTTGCGCAGCCTTTTTCCCATGAAAGACGGGGACGTCTTCAGCCGCGAAAAAGTGGCCAAGGGCCTCGAGAACCTGCGCAAAGCCTACGGCGGCGAAGGATACATCAACTTCACCTCGGTTCCCGACACCAAGTTCGACGACGAGAAGAAGACCGTAGATTTGATCGTCGACGTGGACGAAGGCAAGCAGTTCAAGGTGCGGCGTATCGAATTCCAGGGCAACACCACTACGCGCGACCGAGTGATTCGACGTGAAATTGCGCTCGAAGAAGGGCAGGTCTACAACTCGCGTTATTGGGAATTAAGCTTGCTGCGTCTGAACCAGCTTGGCTATTTTGAACAGCTCAAACCTGACGATCCCAACACTACCGAGCGGCACCTCGATGAAAAAGCAGGCGATGTCGATCTTACTTTGAAGGTCAAGGAAAAAGGTAAGAACAGCATTGGACTCCAAGGCGGCGTCAGCGGCCTTGCCGGCGCGTTTGTCGGCCTCAATTACAGCACCAACAACTTTCTCGGATTAGGCGAAACGCTCTCTGTCCAAGCCAGCCTCGGCAGCCGCCAGCGCGACCTGGTATTCGGGTTCACCGAACCCTATCTGTTTGACCGGCCTATCCAAGCCGGATTCAACGTCTATGCCCGGAAGACCAGCTACGATCAGGCTCGGCAATACGCCATTCAAACCGGACAGAATCTGAACCTGCCATCGGCCTACCTGCAAAACTTGCAGAACTATTCGCAATCCAGTACCGGATTGAGCGTGAGCTTAAGCTATCCATTGCGGCGATCGTTTAAGCGTTTTGGTATCTCCTATTCATTCGATCGCTCTTCGCTTGTAGCCGTCAGCAATGCGTCCAAGCTCCTGTTCGAGAATCTGAACTTCCGCGGCATCACCGGCCCGAATGCGCTGGACGGAATCATTACCAGCAAGATCACACCCAGCTTCACCATGAACACTCTCGATGCCGCCTACGCTCCGCACCATGGCAAGAGTCTGTTCATTGGTGGAGAGTTCGCTGGCATTGGCGGCACGGTTCATACCATCCGTCCGATCGTTCAATTCAAACAGTTTTTCCCCATGCAGAAACGCCGCAACGCTCTCGGCTACAACGTTCAGGCTTCGTTTATCACGGGGTTTGGCGGGATTGTCGCGCCTCCTTTTGAGCGAGCGTACCTTGGCGGCGAAAACGATCTGCGCGGATTCGACATCCGCACCGTTTCTCCCATTGCCTACCTGCCGAGCGCCCAAAGCGTACCTCTCAGGAACCCGGATGGCACGCTCGTTCCGGCGAATCCTCGCTTTCCAGTGCAACAAGGCGCCAATGGAACATGCGTCAGCAACTGCTTCAATATTCCGGTTCCTTACAATCAACTCGTAACTCCTGGCGGCGATCTCAGCCTGCATGGCAACCTGGAATATCGCATCACCATCGCTGGCCCAGTCGCCATCGCGCCCTTTGTTGACGTGGGAACTGATCCGATTCTTCGGACCTCGCAATTGCAGACCAACCCAGTGCAGTATGCGACGCTGGTCAACACTCTGTTCGGCTGCCCTGTCCTGAATGCTTCTACTGGTTTCGCTTGCTCCGGCGGGCAAAAGCTCGGCACCAACGGACTGGCGCTTCCTTCGCAAGACCTTCAACCGGTTCCTGGAACAAATTGGGTGGTGCGTATGTCCACTGGAATCGAGTTGCAGACAATGCTTCCCGTAGTAAATGCTCCGTTCCGTATTTACTATGCCTACAATGCCCTGCGCTTAGATGGCAGCGCTTCGCCACCGATCCAGATCACGCCAAGCATGTTCCCGTTCGCGCAGAACTTTGGAGCCGCTGATTACACCTATAAGCTGACGCGATCCACGCTAGGATCCAACTACACCCTGCTGGAGCCCAGAAAGACGTTCCGCTTCTCGGTGGCTACGACGTTCTAAGGGCAGCATTCAGCCGTCAGCACTCAGCCTTCAGCTAAATCCCTACGACGAAACTCTGCTCTTAGCGCCAACAATCCTCGTTCGCGATGCGGAGAGTTTTTGCTGATGGCTGAGTGCTGACGGCTGAATGCTATTTAATGTGCACGAGGCCGCTGGCAGAGTCTAGCGCGGGACTCTGCGGGGCGCGCCATGCATCGACTACGGATACCTGATGCACGCACGATACGGTGCAATGCGGGGCGCAGGATTTTTCGGTATAAAACTCGCGGCGGATGTCGGCGGCCGTGTAGTTCTCCAGCGGAATGCCTGGATATCCGCGCTGCTGCGAGCAGTAGTGCACCAGACCGTCTTCGCAGATATAGAGGTAGCGCGCGCCGGCGCGGCAGCGCCATTCGTTGGGACGTCCTAGCGCGATGTTGTCCTGAAACGCGTTTACGCGGGTGAAGCTGCGCTTCTCGAGGTTCTTCATCTCGTGATAGACGCGTTGTTCTTCTTCGTTCAGAGGCTGCACTTGTCCTGAGCCGTCGTGAATAATTCCAACCGTCGAACTGAATCCCAATTCCAGCGCGCGTTTGCCGATGGTGAGCGCATCCTGCGGATGGCTCACGCCGCCACCGACGACGGAATTGATATTCACGTGAAAGTCGGCGTGTTCGGCGAGCAGTTGCAGTTTGCGGTCGAGAACTTTCAAACTCTTCTTCGAAACTTCGTCGGGATTCACGTTATCAATCGAAATCTGAAGCCATTCAAGACCCGCGTCGTTCAGCTTCTGGATGCGATCCGCGGTCAGCAGATAACCGTTGGTGATTAATCCCGATACGATTCTTCGTTTCCGCATGTGGTGAATGATGTCATCCAGTTGCGGATGCAGCAGCGGTTCGCCACCGCTGATCGTGATCACTGATGTGCCAAGGTCGCCGAGGAGATCCACACGCCGCAGCATCTGATCGGGCGGCACGGGCTTGGAAAAATTGTCGAACTCGTTGCAGTAGGTACAGGCCAGATTGCAGCGGCGGATGGGGATGAGGTGGGCGAGGAGGGGATGGTCCGTGGAGACGACGGCCTTCAGGATTTGCCACAATCCGTGAACGTTCCGTTCGGCCGCCTTGAGGTTGCGGCGTAATGTCATTGTGCTGGATGCCATTCGCTTGTTTTTATCTCGCCTGTTTCTATTTCGGCTATTTCTATTTCACCACAGGTGCAGTGACAATGCCGAGTTCACCTCAGTATTCGGAGCAAATGAGCGGTCGAACGGCGAGGGCGAAGATGAATTTCCGATATATACTGAGGCAGTATTAATTGAGTGGTACTGTCCCCCCCCCACCCCCCATCCCGATTTCCGCTAAGCACTTTAGAATCATGTAGTTACATGTAAAGTATTCCAGGATAAGGACTTAGCTTCTCAAATTACCCTGAAAATGGCTTTGGGGCAGTTTCGAGATCCCTCCAGTGTGGTGGAGGAATGTCGAAAACTGCCCCAAGACAGACTTAGTGTCGCGCTCGGATGGATCGAAGTCAATGATCTTGATTGATGTTCGGTATGAAAAGTTGGGGAGCTTGCCCGAAATAGGAATGTACAAGCGCCGCGGCGCGAAACCGCAGAGCACCATCCGAACTACACCACCCCCGACAAAGCCAGCCACGCCTGCAACGCGGATTGTCCAGAATGTGGAGACGAAACCGTCCGCCGCACCAGACGCACAACGGAAGCATTTTCTTCGGATGCATCAACTACCCCACCTGCAAAGCCACAGTAGACGCGCAGCATTTCAGCACGAGAAAAGGTGCCATGAGCCAGTAACCCAAAGCCAGGGCGGACTCAGCGTCCGCCCCAGCGCCCGACGTCAGCCGCAAGACCCAACCGTAATCACGACCCAAGGTAGGGCGTCGCGAAAGACGTTTTGCGCGTGAATCTTGGTCCAAGGGATAGTCGCTGGCTGCGAAACCGGATCTACAAGATCAACCGCGATCTGGCCGTCGCGAGGCCCAAGAATTCCCGGCGCAATTGCGACGACTCCGGAGAACGCGGTCGGGTCGCAAATCGCCCCCACGCTTCTTCGGCCCGTAGCCGAAAATATTACAAGGGGCTCTGTCCCTCGAAGTGGTCGTTAGAGGCTGATGTTTGGCGTGCGGAAGGAAATTGCGGCCATCACTCTTCAGGTGCACGGTGCCGTCGAGGTGATAGCTTGCGTGAATGTCCCAGTCTCGGTCACCGCGCGGGACCATGACGAAATACTCGCCCTTCCGCGAGCGCCGAACCCACAATGCTTTAGCCAGAGATCGGAGCCATCTCGGACGGCCACCGCATATCGGTGTTCGCCCGGGACTGGTTGGAGCTTCATCAAACCAACCTTGGGCGTGGCCGCGCGGCGCTTCCGCGCTTCGTCGAAAATGCCCTGCCACATCTGCAACTCGTCCGTAGCGGTCGTCGCGGCGTCAATGCACTGATATTTCAGCCATCCTTCGAATGTCGCGAGATCGTCCTCGCTGATTAACTCTTGCACCTCGTACCTCCGATGCCGACAGTGATTCCTATATCCTAACCGTTGGACAACATTGACCAAATAGATGTAGCACCCTAGCAACGCCCCCACCCGCTGGTAACACTGAGCCCTGCGTGAGTTTTTCCACAGAAAGCCCACGTTTTGCGAGTTATTCAATCTTGCGGCCAGACAGTCCCGCACTGTACCGTGGTCAGTCGCGTAGTTCGCGGAGGGCCATCACCCTGTCCATCGATCTGCTCTTAAGGGAATGCTAACAAACTACGTAGTGGAGGAACGCGACCACGCGTGCGCGACGCTCAAGACAGATTTTCCCAAGGAGTGAAACCGGGGGCGGCCCTAGAGCAGCTATGAAGAAAATCTTCGTTACGGTATCAGGAGGAGTCGCCTACGTGGCGGAAGACTCCGTACCATTCGGCTATGTCGTGGAGATAATCGACTTTGACAACATTACGCCGGAGCGACTTTCCGTCGGAAGATGCTCGTGACTACTGCGCAAGGCTGGCCTGAATCCTTCGAGCCTCGCGGGCCGATGAACCTACGCTGCACCGCAAAACTCGCTTCAAGTTCACGTCGAGCCCTCAGATCGCGCGAGTTATCACGGAAGACTGGTGTGCCCCGAGCTCTACTGCGCACCTCGACTCGACCGCCTCACCCATCAAGAGCAAACTCGCCAGCAGTCGACTTTGTGTGCCCTCAGTGGCATCAGCCGTTCCAGCTGAAAGGACTGAAGGGCTGGAACCAAAAGAAAATACCCGACGCAGGCTACGAGTCGATGCTCAACGCAATTCGGACGGACCGCACACCCAATCTTCTCATCATGCAATACTCCACCGATTGGCTGGTCCGGAACCTCTTATGTTCCGAAAGCCTTTTTTTCGGAGCGCATAATCGAAAAGCGGACTCCGCTCGGTCCGCTGACGCGGCGCGCCGGGTGGATCGGGTGGAACAGCCTCCTCCACCGCCTGCCACCGGACGGGAAAATTGCTGTCGTGCGGGACGGGTCGCCCGTCGCAGCAGGCGAAGTCCGAAGAGAATTCTCTAGGGTGCGGAAACTGACAGAGTGGCCTGTCACTATCGGGTTGGACTGTCGATCGTTCTCGCAGCATTCGCAAGCTAGGGAAACCGGAGTTCTCGCTGCAGGAACTCTACAGCGCGGAATCCGCACTAAAAGCGCTTCATCCTCGCAACCAGAATGTCGACCAAATTAGGCAACACTCAGTGCTCCGTGATGTCGGGCTCATCCGGTTCAGCGCCTGGAACTGAGGTCGGGCCGCCCTCTCTCTGAGGTCTTGCCGATAATGGGCGCGGATTCACCAGAAAACGAGCATCGTTGCTATAAGGTCCGCAAAGGGGGTCCGGACGGGCGCGGCGTCGGCTTCTACTTTCGCAATGTGACGGAGCTCCTCCTGTTCGGGACTCGCGGCAAGCTGCGAACCCTAACCCCAGACCTGAAAGGAGGTGAAGTTGTCAGGCTCGCGTAGCTCTCAAAGAAACGCAACGTGCAGAATCCTTGAGAGATAAAGCACCAGCCCGTTCCTCGAATTATTCGCCCGCAACATGACCAGGATGGACGCAGTGGGGCGACGAAGTCCCGACCAGTGGCGATCTGAGAAGCTGCACGCGAGACCCTTCGCTGACGACGCCAGAGGAAATCGGAAGCATGCTCCGAGCATCGGAGTGCTCACGCCATTCTATAGTATCCGCGCGGCTACCGAGCTACCGCCGCCGCCGTTCCCAAAGCAGCTTCCAAGCCTGCACCAGCGTCTGCATCTGTCGCGGACTCGGGAGCCGGTAGTAAATCGCGCGGCAGTCATCAAACGCCCGCTGGTGGAAAAGGAGGACAGTGTCGGGGAGATGTGGTCCTTCGATTTTGACTGAGGAGCATGGTTGAGGCTGATGGCTGACGGCCGAACTCGGCCTACTGCATATCTCCGCCCATGGGCACGTAGCGGAATTTTCTGCCGTCGAAGAATACGGCTGAGCTGTCGCCCATCTCGCCCGCTTCTTCGACATAGATTGCTTCGATAGTTTTCTTTCGGAGCTTCATCTTTCGGACGGAGATCGTCTTGTAGGGCAAATTCACAATCACGTATTTTGATTTCGGAGTGGCTGAGCTCCAACCGGCCGGCCCTAAGCCATTAATGACCAGCACCACCAACCCCCGCTGCGCGGGATCGGCTTCACTGAATGTGGTGGTGATTTTGGGATCGCCGTATCCGAAAAAGCCGTTGTACGGGTCGACCACCGTGTAATTGTGGTCACCCTGATCGAGCATCGGGTTTTTGCAGCGCGCCGCGATAGCCACATCTTCGACGCCGTCGCCATCCAGATCGCCAAACGTGGGGGCGACCTCAGGCACGTATGTGAACTGCTTGCCAAACTGCTGTTGCACGAAATCGTTATCGATTTTGGGAGCGGCCGATTGTCCCTGTCCGAAGGACGGAATCAAGCAGCACGACACAGGATGCCAGGAGTAACAATGCTTTTCGCATGGATCTACTTTAGTCCTCGGATGTCACCATCGGCAGGTAACGAAAGTCACCTGCGGGGATGTTGCTGGACCGGACAAGAACCTTGAACCACGGGGGAGACTGGGCCTCACGGAGGATGACACAAACCTTCAACTTCCCGTGAAGTGCTGCCATCCTCCGGCCCTGAGGTGACGCCGCTTTCCGTCGGCTCCGATCAACCGCATTCCGGCTGACTTCGTGATTCGTCCGATGCGCGTTACTTTTACTCCCGCTACCTTCGACGGGATCGACTTAGCAGAAGTGAATACGAGTTCATAATCTTCGCCACCGTGCAGCGCCAAGTCGAGCCCAACTCTATTCTTATTTTTCCCCGGTCCGACCCATGCGCGGGGAATTGCTTCTGTTTCTATCTCCGCTCCCACATGGCTCTCCTGGCAGATGTGTTCGAGGTCGGTGGAAAGGCCATCGCTCAGATCAATCATGGCCGAAGCTGCTCCTTTCTGAAGGAGCCACTGGCCTACTGCAAGTCGAGGCAACGGATTAATATTCCGGAAGTACTTCGCTCCAACGGGCTTCGATTTCGCCAGTCGCGCCAGCGTGGCCGCTGCTCCGCCGAGTTCTCCGGTGACATAAATCTGGTCGCCGGCTTTCGCCCCGGAGCGCAGGATTGCCTTTCCCTTCGCCACCGAGCCCACGACGACGATATCCGCCTGAATGCCGGCGGGCGATTGCGCGGTGTCTCCGCCTGCCAGCGGAACCTTGAATTCGTGCGCCAGATGCAGCAGGCCTTTCAGAAAGCGATCCACCCATTTCCGCGGAACGTCGCTCGCAACGGCCAACGAGAGGAACGCGGCCCGCGGTTCGCCACCCATGGCCGCGATGTCGCTGAGTCCGCGAGTCAGGCAGCGGCGGCCGACCTGTTCCGGAGGATGCCAATCCCGCCTGAAATGGACGTTCTCGATGGTGAAGTCGGTGGTCACCAGCAACTCGTGTCCGGAAGGGACGCGCAGTACGGCGCAGTCATCCCCGATCCCCGTTATGACCGACTTCCCTCCTTGGGCGGAGCGGCGAATCCTCTGGATCAAGTTCTTCTCAGTAAGGGGCATCCCGATCACTATACCCTCGCTACCATATTCTGGATGATGGGGGTGTGGAACATGGGCTCGCGATCTCATGACTGCGGCTGCCGAGGGTAATCTGGCCGGATGGGCACAGCAATTACGTGCCTTGGTAACCTCCCGGAAGGGCGTACCGAGGTTGACAGGGGGAATCATGTTTGTTACCGTGTAACTCGCCGTTCATATAAACATTACCGAACCAAGTGCTGCAAACTGAATCAGTTGCAGCGAGATTGTGGTGCAGCTGACTTGGTGTCGTAGTTTTGGGAAGAGCCAATCTGCTCCCGTTGCAGCTGGTGAGGTTAGAACTCCGAGCCCGAGCATGACAGTTCCGCTCTGGCAGATTCCGCAGCAAAATCCGTACCCCCGGAAGCTGGATATTGCGTAAACGCTTTTACATATTTTTCGTGGCTCGCGACGAGGCTGGACAGCTTCGCAAGATATCTATTCCCGTCCACTACCTCTACATTCTGCTAGCGGGAGCGGCCATTGGAGCGCTCTGCCTTACAGGAATCGCCAGTTCTTATACGCGAATGCTCCAGAAGGTCGCCCATTACAACCAGCTTCGCACCGAACAAGCCCAGCTGAAAGATCGCTATTCGCGCCTGGAACAGGTCGCCAAGGAACGCGACATTCAGGTAGCGTCTCTCGGATCGTTGGCTAGCGAGGTTTCTGCGCTTTACGGTCTGAAGTCTGATCCGGCGATGGTTGCCGCATCTTCCACAGAGCAGATTCAGGAAGCGCAAGTTCACTCGTCGTTGGATCAGCTCTACGCGTTGAAGCGGACGGCGCTAAGCGGCGCTGCCAGCGTTGGCATTTCGCTTGGCCTCACTAAGAATTCCACTACTGCCGATTGGGTCCGCGCCAACTCGGCTCCGAACTTGTGGCCGGTGGAAGGCCAGATCACGGGTTCCTTCGGGGAACGTATTGATCCGTTTAACGGGGAAGGCGCATTCCATTCCGGAGTCGATATTTCCGCTGTTGTTGGATCATGTGTGATCGCTCCTGCCGACGGCACGGTTACATTTGCCGATTTCCTGGGCGGCTACGGACGTGCCATCATGGTCGACCACGGCCACGGCATCACGACGCGCTACGGCCATCTCTCGAGCTTCGCCGTCACCGCCGGGCAATATATCCACCGCGGGGACACCATCGGCTACGTTGGCCTCAGCGGACGCTCTACCGGCCCGCATTTGCACTACGAAGTCCGCATCAACGACGCCCCGGTTAATCCCTACAAGTATCTGCGAATCACAGTAGCGCACCTTGGCGGCTTCGCCGCTGGGTCGTAACAGCTAAACCTAGGAATCTGTAAACCCCGTTATTGCCCCGTCGAAAAGTCCAGGCAGGCGGCCCGTCTCTCCAAAATTTCCACAGCCGAGAACCTCTCTTTACACTGGGAGGCTCCCCCTCAAAAATCATACAGTCAGAATCATTTCCAAAGTCAACCGGAAATCCAGTTGCCGGTAACCCTGAAATTGGGAATATCGATCGCTGTGATTTTCAAAGGCTCCGATCCCCCGATTCAAAAAACGGACCAATGGAGGTTCCCCCAATGTTGAAAAATCTGCAAAATGCTTTACTGAACGAAGAAGGACAGGATATTGCCGAGTATGCTGTGATGCTTGCTGTAATTCTCGTCTTAGTTATCGGCACAGTTCGCCTGATTGGCGCCAACGCGAACAATGCCTTTTCCATCGTCGGTAGCACTCTGGGTTAGTCGCGTAGTGGGCGGCGGCTCAAGTCTCTGAGTCAAGTCTCAAGTAAAGATGGACGCTTATGAGGATGCGAGCCGCTTGCCTACGCTGCGCCGAACTACCGAAATGTCAGGGAGCCGATAGACACTCGTTCGCCTTCGTCGGTCTTCAAAAACGAGCGACCAAGCGACTCAGCCTATAGCGCGGGAGGAAGATGCGATCACTGACCACTGTATTACGCTCAGTTTGGTGGATCAGTTGGCTCGTGATCATTACGGCATTCTTTTGTATCGGAGGCATGGAATACAGGTACGAGTTCTCCCAGGGGGGCGCACCCTCCTATTTCTCCTTAACGCTATTGATAGTCGTTGGTCTGGCGTGGATCCTCTTCTTCGTGGTGGATGCGCTGGCTAGAGACAAAGTCGATGGAGAAAAGAATAAGGAGTTGGTTGTAAGCCTGCTAACCATGACAGGGACGGTTCTCGCGGCCTTTACGCTCTTGGGAACTTTCTTTTTCGCGTATATTGCGCCTCGGGTTCACTGATTCGGTGCGGTTGGTTTCATGCCTGTCCAGCCCCTAAAGGGACGTCTAATTTTGAACGACTTACGGTATCGCTAAAGCGATACCCTGATGCGAATCGCGAGTTTCATCGAACGGCCTACCCCTTCGCTCTCTTCACTTCCTCAATCAGCGGGGGCACGATGTCGAAGAGGTTCCCGACCACCGCGAAATCAGCGATCTCAAAAATCGGGGCTTCCGAATCTTTGTTGATCGCGACGATACTCCGGGATCCCTTCATGCCGACAAGGTGCTGGATTGCGCCGGAGATTCCGAGGGCCAGATACAGCTTTGGAGCGACGGTCTGTCCGGACGATCCGATTTGGCGGTCCATCGGTAGCCATCCGTTGTCGCAGATCGGACGGGATGCGGCGAGTTCGCCGCCCAGCGCATCCGCCAACTGCTTTGCCAGGTCGATATTTTTCTGCTCTTTAATGCCGCGCCCCACCGACACGATGATCTCGGCCTGCGTCAGATCGACCGCCTGCTTGGCTTCTTTGAAAATTTCCTGCGGCTGGTTCCGCACGATGCCGTCTGGAATATTGATATTGGCGGTTTCGATGGGCGCCACTGCGGAGCCCGCTTCGACTTTATCCGCGCGAAATGATCCATTTTGGAAGGTTACAAAGCACGTCCCGGAGCCAGTGAAACTGACGTCAGCCACGAACTTTCCCTGAAACATTTGCCGCGTGAAAAGTAGTTTTCCGCCCTCGTATTTGTAGCCGATCACATCGCTGATCGCTGTTGTTTGCAGGGCCGTCGCCAGCTTGGGCACGAAATCACGCACCTGGTAGGTATGCGGCATCAGCACGAGCTTGGCTGGATGTTTTTCGAGGAAGTCCTTGAGCGCAAACGCGAAGGCGTCTGGAGTGTAGGGTTCGAGCGCGGGCGATTCGACGTCATACACTTTCGCGAGCTTCTTCGCCGCTACTTCGCTGGCGATGGCCGCGACGCCGGAGCCTAGCACGGCCGCCTCCAACGTCCATCCGGTTTGAGCAGAGATCGCTTGCCCGGCGGCGATGGTTTCCCACGAGACGCGATTCAGTTTTCCTTCGCGCTGTTCGACGATTACGAGGATTGTGTCCATATGGAAGTTCTCAGTTCCCGGTTCTCAGTTCTCAGAAAGGGCCTATGTTCTCGACTGAGAACCGGGAACTGGGAACTTACTTTTTCAGATTATCCGTAATTCGTTCTTCAGCTTCTCCACTAACTTCTTTGCCACTTCTGCCGGAGGGCCTTCCAGAAATTCAGTATTCTTCGACTTCTGCGGCACGTATAGCTTTTCTATTTTCTGCAAATTTTCGCCCATGGCTGACTGCACCTCGGTCAGCGTGACCTTGCGCAGGGGCTTGGTCTTGGCCTGCTTGATTCCGATCAGCGTGGCGTAACGGAGTTTGTTAATCCCCGATTGGATGGTCAGCACTGCGGGTAAGGACATGTCGACGAACTGGAAGAATCCTGCTTCCAGTTCCCTTTTTACGCGGATGCCTGAGTCGGTTTTTTCAATCTGCATGATGATGGTGGCGTGCGGCAATCCCAGAATCTGTGCCAGGATCACGCCCGTCTGAGCGTATCCATAGTCATCGGATTGCAGGCCGGTAAAAATCAGATCAAATTTTTCATCCTTGATGGCGGCCGCGATAGCTCGCGCCGTGTTGTAGGCATCGAGTCCGACAAAGGCGTCGTCTTCCAGATGGATCGCCCGATCCGCGCCTTTTGCCAGCGCCTCACGGAGCACCTGCATCGCCCGCGCCGGACCGGCCGTTAGGACGACTACCTCGCCGGTGTGCTTTTCCTTCTGCCGCAACGCCTCTTCCAGGGCGAATGCGTCCGGCTCGTTTACCTCGTAGGAGACGTCCTCCCGGATCCAAGTGCCCGCTTCGTTCAACTTTAGCGGAGCGTCTTTTTGCGGCACCTGCTTCATGCAGACCAGAATCTTCACGGATTGGCTCCCATTGCTAGCGCCGGTAGCGCGGTATTGACCGAACTGGCAAGTATAGACGAGGAGAGGGCGCTAGAATTTGCCGCGCGCCAGCCTTTTCAAGCCATTCCTGGTACACACCGCGGTAACCTTGACCGCGTCTTCCCTCCTTGCGATGCTTAGTATGGTGAAAAAGTCCCCAAAGTCGAGCCATGTTGCGCGGCCCCCGCGTATCCGCGTCCCAAACAGCGAACGCGCCGTGTTCAGCATTGAGGAGACACGCTTTATCGGGGTTTTACAGCGCCTTTCGCTCACGGGAGGCTCCGCCGTCCTCTCCAAGGGCCCGATTCCCAATGGAACCATGGGGGATGTCGCGATGAAGACGGTTTTTGGCAAAGTCACCGCCCACATCGAATTCCTTCAGACCGGCGCTGATGGCGTCCCGCTGGCCCAAGCCTTCCGCTTCGTCGAAATGGACGAATCCAGCGCCAAGCGCTTCGCCGCCGCCGCAAAACAGATGGAAAAAGAGGGCTACAGCGACACTCCGCTAATAAAGCCCTCCCCGCTGTCTGCGCCGGCCTCTGAAACGCTGGGCCGGCTCGTGGATAGCGTCCGCCGCCTCGCGGCCAGCCTCTCCGCCAATCGCTCCACCGCCAAGAGCTAGCTTCCGTCTCGATGTTTATAGGAACGACAGGGTCTCGCCTGTCCTGCAGAATTCGTGTGGCCGGGCGGGGACGCCCGGCGCTCCATTACAGATTCTGAGGCTACTGGAGGAACGCGACGCTCTGGACGCCCGTAATTTCAAAGCGCTTGCGGCAACGCATGTTCTTACACATCATCATGTCGTCGCGCCGCAGCATGTAAGACTGCGCCTTAGCGAATTTCGCCCGGTCGCGATCGTCGGCGCGTGGAGGCAGACTTTTCTTCTTCATGCGCACCAGCCACTGGATTTCGTACTCTCCTGGCTGCTGGCAATGCGGACAGCTTAAATTTGCCATTTTCTTTTCGGACTTTTCGTCAAAAAACTCGCGCTCATCCATAAAATTAGACCTTCGGCTCGGAACGAAACTCCAGCCAACTCAGCCGAGATAAGATTATTGCACTTTTTGAGAATTGAATGTGCGAAGATGCGGGCAGTTGTGCTGATCCAGTCGTCTGTCGCTGGTTTGGATTAGACGGCATGAACTATCAGGAGGGATCTGTGGCCGACGAACAAGTGATTAAGCTCTTGGAAGAGATTAGAGATTTACAGAAATTGCATGCGGAGAATTACAAAGAAGCGCTCAAAAATCAGAAAGAGTCAATGGACTTTCAGAAGATGGCGGTGCGCCGTCAGAGGATCACCTCACTCGTAATGGGGTTCTTACTGCTAGCCTTTCTGATTTTCATCGCTTGGTCTTCGCATCCCACGTGTGGCTAAGTTGCAGCAGCTAGAATTCGATCAGTAACCGGATATTAAGACCATGCCGCGTAAGCGCAAGAAAAAAGTATTTTCGGCCGCGAAGGTTGTTCGCGAGATGGCCCGCGAACGGGTGGGGAGTCCGAAAGCTTCACAGCTTGTCGTCGCTAAAAAGACCAAGCCGGAGAAGTACAAGCCGACATTGGGCAAGTTGCTTACGGATGAGTAGTCGAAAACGGGCCGACGCGCCTGCAGATTGCGGTCCGTTACTCGAAAGTTGCTACCACGCCGGCTCCGCCTGTTGGCACAGTCACGGTGCACACGTTTCCCTGAGTCGTAGTGCAGCCCTGCCAGCTTAAGAAGGTATGGGGAGAAATGGGCGTGGCCGTAAGCGCGACCGAAGCTCCTACTGGGACTATGGCTACGCACGAAACTGTCGGGCAGTTGATACCGAACGTCAGGCTGGTCACCATCCCAGTCCCGCTTGGCGTGACTTGCACGCTTAGTGTGCCTTGCGTGCCGCCGCCCGGGCAGCTCGGGTTAGTAGGATCATTCACGGTTACCGTTGAATAACCAATGACGATATTGTCCGCGCCGCCCGTGCCCGCCGGAATACTGGCGGAAATATTTGCTGAACCGCATCCCCCGTTGGTCGTCGCTACACCTGCGGCAATCGTAACCAAGTTGTCGTCAACTGCCCAAGTCGCCTGACTGGTGACATCCTTTGTGGCGGGAGGGTGTATGTAAGTGGCAGTCGCGGTATATTGTGCCGTACCTCCAGGGGTCGGCTCCAGAAAAGTAAAGCCGCTCGGCTGGACGGTTAGGCTGACGACCTTTTGGTCGTGCCCGCAACTCGGCAGGCTCAACGCCGCTCCGACTACCACCAACGTGCCTAACGCGAGCCCAATATAACTCCGCTTCATGACCACTCCTGGAGGCAAGAATCGCCTTACCCGCTCGTTAGACCGGGGAAAGTTAAAAGCTAGCGGAAGCAGGCTTAAAAAGCAAGAAACCGGCGAGCTTTCAGCCGTCAGCCATCAGCTCTCAGTAATTCAAGTTCTTAATCTACGTGCTCGCCTTCTTCCACGAATTCCAGTTCTGATGGTGGCAGCTTGTCACCGGGGCGTGCCCAGAAAACGTATAGGGTGGGCATCAAGACCAGGCTGACGATTAGTTCTACGATCAGGCCTCCGACGATGACTATGGCGAAGGGACGCTGCGAGTCGGAACCGATGTCATGCGACATGGCGGCTGGAAGCAGGCCTAGAGTTGCCACCAGCATGGTCATCATGATGGGGCGAAGGCGGAGTTCCGCTCCTTCTCTCGCCGCTTGCCGTGGAGCCATTCCGCGAGTGCGCAACTGGTTGATGTATTCCACCATGATGACGCCGATTTCGACGGAGACGCCGGTCAGCGCCAGGAATCCCAGCCCGGACGACACGGAGAAGTGCGTGCCGGTGGCTAACAGTGACAGCACACCGCCCAGGGGCGAGAGCGCGACTACGGCGAAAATGAGGCCCACCCATTTCCAGGAGTCGAACATCGAGTACAGGATGAAGGCCATCAGCAGTAATGTGATCGGCACGATGATGGCTAACCGCTTGTTGGCGCGCTGCTGGCTTTCGTATTCTCCGGTCCAGTCGAGGTGGTAGCCCTCGGAAAATTTGACTTTCTCGCCGACCTGCTCGATGGCGTCGCGCACTGTGCTGCCGAGGTCGCGTCCGCGCACGCTGTATTTGATGGCGATATAACGTGAATTACCTTCGCGATAAATGGTGGAGGCTCCATCTTCGAGTTTGACGTCACAGAGTTGGCCTAGGGAGACTCGCTCGCCGGACGGCGCAAGAATACGAATATTTTCGATATCTTCGACGGTCTTACGATATGGCTCCTGGTAGCGGACGGTGAGATCGTAGCGCTGCTCGCCGATCAGAATCTGGCTGACGGCTTTGCCGCCGACTGCGGTTTCGACTGCGTCCTGCACATCGCTGACGTTAATCCCAAAGCGATCGGTCGCCGCGCGATTCACGACGAGATTGACGTTGGGTTGGCCGCGAACCTGGAAGGTACCGAGATCGGCGACGCCAGGAATCTTGCTCATCACATCCTGCATTTCGTCGGCTTTTTGTTCCAGCGTCTTGAGATCACTGCCGAAAAGTTTGACGGCGAGTTCACCCTTCACGCCGCTGACGGCCTCTTCGACGTTGTCGGAGATGGGCTGCGAGAAGTTCCAGTCGACTCCAGGAATCTGGTCCAGCGCCTTGTCCATGGCGTCGATGAGTTTTTCTTTCGTTGGATACTCGGCGCGCCACTCGGACCGCGGAAGCAGGTCCACAAAAAATTCCGTGTTGTAAAAGCCGCTGGCATCGCTGCCATCGTCGGGGCGTCCGACCTGGCTGACGATCTGTTTCACTTCGGGAAATTGCGCGAGGATGGCGCGGCCGCGCTTCGTAACCCCGATTCCAGTAGTCGGGCCGGTGCTCGGGGCGAGCGTGCCACGAACCCAGATGGCGCCTTCATCCAGATGCGGGAGGAACTCGGAGCCGACAATTCCACTGAAGAAAAGGAAAAGCATGAACGCCAGCGCAGCCACGCCCATGCCCAGCGTGAACTTCATGTGCTCGAAGCACCAGTCGAGAATGTTCCGATAGGCGTTCTGCATGATGCGCATCATCGGGTTCTGCCATTCCTTGATCTTGCCGTCGCGGAAGACGAGGTGGCAGAGCACGGGTGCGATGAGGAGCGCGAACAGAAGAGCGCCCAGCAGGGCGAAGGCTACGGTCCAGGCCATGGGGCGAAAGAGACGGCCTTCGACGCGCTGCAATGTAAAGATGGGCAGATAGGAGACGATGATGATGATACGGGCGAAGAAAACCGGCTTCTGGACTTCGTGCGCCGCGGACGCGATCAACTCAAGAAAAGTCTTTTTGCCTTGAGAAAATTCGACGTGGCGCATGATGTTTTCCACCATGACCACGGAGCCATCCACGACCATGCCGAAATCGAGCGCTCCGAGTGAAAGAAGATTTGCCGGAATGTGGCTGAGATCAAGAAGAATGGCGGCGAAAAGAAGCGCGAACGGGATGGTGACCGTCACAATTAGTGCGCTGCGGACGTTTCCCAGGAAAATAAAAAGGACGAGCGTAACCAAGATCACGCCATCGGTAAGATTTCGAAGAACAGTGTGGGTCGTGTAGTGGACCAGGTCGCTGCGATCGAGGTGGGAAACGAACTTTACTCCCTTGGGCAACAGTTGAGTGTTGAGTTCGTCGATCTTGGCGTGGAGCGCATCGAGCGTTGCATCGGCTTCAGCGCCTTTGCGAAGCAGGACGATGCCTTCGACCACGTCCTCGTCGTCAAGCACGGTTCCGTTATCGCAGCGGACCGTTTTATCCACCACTCTGGCCGCCTCGCAGCGAATGGTCTTTCCGAGCTGTCCCAGACGGATCTTCGGCGCCTGCACGACTGTGCCAACGTCGCGAACGTGTACCGGAGTGCTGTTCACACTCTTGATTACGGTGGCGGCAATGTCGTCGGTTGTCTGCATGAGGCCGACCGCACGCACGTTGAGCGCTTGCTGGCCGCGTTCGATGAATCCGCCACCGGCGTTGGTGTTGTTGCTGGCGAGCGCCTGTTCCACTTGGGCAAGCGACAGTCCGTAAGAAACCAGCTTGCCGGGGTCGACCTGAACCTGATATTCGCGAGTCGGGCCACCGAAAATATTTACGTCCACTACGTTGGGCACGGACTTGAGTTGATTCAGGACGAACCAGTCCGCTAGGGTCTTGAGCTCCATCGCGTCGTAACGTGGATTCGTGCTCCTCAAAGTGAAGAACATGATCTGGCCTGTCGGGCTATAGTCGGGGCCGAGAGCAGCATTCACGTTGGTGGGGAGCGTTACTTGTTGCAGGCGGTCGAGTACTTCCTGACGGGCATTGAAGGTTGAGATATCGTCGTCATAAATGATGGTGACGACCGAGAGACCTGCGAGCGATACCGAACGCAGATGAGTTTTATGCGGAACGCCATTCAGGCTAACTTCGAGCGGAACGGTGATTTGTTGTTCGACTTCTTCGGCGGCGTGGCCGGGCCACTGCGTGATGATTTGCGTGTAAGTATCCGCCACATCGGGATAGGCCTCGATGGGCAGATTGCGAAACGAAATGATGCCCCAGACAAATAACACGAGGGCCACGCTGAGGATCATGATGCGGTTACGCAGCGCGAAATCGACGAGAAAACGAATCATTTGCCCTGCTCCGAAGCCGCGGTGGAGAACACAAGCGCATTGGCAATGATTTCGTCTCCCGCTGTAGCTCCGCGCTGGATTTGCTGGAGTCCGCCAGACAGGCCGGTGGTCTGCACTTCGACGCGCCGAAAAGAGTTGGCAGTCTGCTTGCGAAAGATCCAGTCTTTATCCTGCAGCCGCATGATGGCCGTCGCCGGGACGATGAGTTCGGGCTTTGATTTCCGCGAGCGGAAAGTAGCCACCGCATACATGCCCGGACGGAATGCGCCGTCCCCATTAGCGAGCACGATACGGACCTTGGCGGAACGCGTGTTGGGATCGAGCACACGCGAAACGTCGCTGACGCTGCCTTTGAAAACGCGATCCGGGAAGGCGTTGAGGTGGATCTCGGCAGGATCGCCGATGTGAACGTCGCCTAGATCATTTTCGTAGACGTCGCAAACTACCCAAACATTCGAGAGGTCGGCGATCGTAAAAAGATTGGGCGTGTTGTCGAGACTTTTGATGCCTTCGAATCCTGCGACGTTCTGCTCGACGATCGTCCCGGAAATGGGAGCGCGCAGTTCGATGGTGGTGCTGGGATGGGCCGGATCTCCGCCTAAAACGCGCAAACGATTTTCAGCGGTCTGTTCGTCGGATTTCGCTTTAGCATCGGCATTCTCGGCGACTTCCAGATCCTTTTGTGCGAGCGCTCCCTTCGAGTAGAGCAACTGCGCGCGTTCGAGAGCCTTGCTGGCGAGTGCCGCGTCGGCGGCCGCCTTGTGATAGTCACCCATCGCCCCAGCGAGGTCGGGACTGGAAATCACAAGCAAGACCTGACCTTTCTTAACCGAGTCGCCAAGGCGGGCCTTGAGTTCAACGACGCGTCCGGAACCGAGCGAAGTTACGTGGATGGTCTTATTCACGTCGGGCTGAACCGTTCCATTGGCGCGCAGTTCGGTGGGCAGGTTACGGCTTTCCACCTTAACGGTCTGGAAAAGTTCAGGATGGTCCACGATCAGGAGGTTAGGGTCAACCGTGATTTCCTGTTTCGTGGGCGCGGCTTTAGTGTCGTTGGAGCAGCCGACGGAACCGGCAAGTAAAGCTGCGCATATCAGGACGCAAATCAGGCATAGTGCCGGACCAACCATAGATCTTGATTGCGATGTCACGGAATCACCTCGCGGCCTACGGCTAGATTTAATTGGCTCGCGGCAGTTAGATAAGAGCCAACCAGGTTCATGTAGGCCAACTGCACGGTGCGGTACTCACCCTGAGCGCTGAGAAAATCCAACAGCGAAGCGCCGCCGTGCTGATAAGAGAAGGCAATCGTGTCGCGGACGCGAACCGCCTGCTCGATATATTTCTGTTTGTAAGGATGAAGCAGCGCCAGATTGCTGCTCAGCGTGGCATAGGCAGAATCCACGTCATTGAAAACCTGTGCCTGGGCGGCGGCGAGCAGACGACTGTTGCGATCGATGTCGATCTGGGTGCGCAGCTTCTCTCCTTGATTGCGATCAAAAATACGCAGCGGAAAAGTCACGCCGAAGCCGATGTAGTGATCGATGGGCGGATTCAATCCGCCGTCTACGCTGAATGTCGGGTCCGTCGAACCGTTGGCGATGGCTAGTTTGTGATCGGCCTTCGCTTTTTCAACGGACTCCGTGGCGGCTTTGAGATCGGGGCGGGTATCGAGCGCGGCCTGGCGAAGATCGTCGAGAGGTTGGATCTGTTCAGAGAATTCGTAGGGGCCCGTTACATCAAACTGTTCGATCGGCATGCGATCGTTGAGCAGGGCAAGCATCTGAATCTTGGCGGTTCGCAAACTAACCTCAGCAGCTTGCAAATCGGATTCATACTGCACGCGCTGCAACTCGAGCCGATCGAGATCGACCTGAGCAATGTCTCCGGCATGAAAGCGCTCGCGACTCACTTCGAGAACCTTGTCGTAATATCCCAGGTTCTCGCGGGTCACGCCCAGCACTGCTTTCGCTTGCAGCGTCTGTATAAACGCGCCACGCAGCGTAAAGAGCAGGGTACGCTCAAGGTCGGCTTGGGTCGAAGTGGCGACCGCAGTCGAATCTCGAGCGCTTTCTAAGCGCAGTTCGCGCTTGTGCTGGCGCTCGTGCAAATAGCTGAGCGCCACGGTCGCCTGCGTTGGAGAGAACGGCTGAAAGGGATTGGTCGAGAACACGTTGATCTGGTCGAGCAGCAGACTCATGTCGGGATTGGGACGCAGGTAAGCGGTAGTTTCACTGGCTTTCGATTCTTCAATGTTCAGCTTCCCCGCCAGCAGGGTTGGATTATTTTGCTCAAAACGGAGGCGAACTTGCTCCCAGGTGAGGACCTGCTGCGCCTGTGCCGAAGCAATGAGGAACGCGGTCATCAACAGCAATAGCCACGCCAGATTATGAAACTTAAACATCGCGTGCTCCGTGCGCATTCGGGGATAAATCCCCGACGACTCGATGAATGCGAAGGCCCTTACGGTGTTTCGTAAGAATCCAAAGTGGAATCGATTTTAGAGCGAAGTCGGTTGGACGATGGGAGGTGCGCGCCCGGCAGAGGCCGACGCAGCGAGAGAACCAAGCGGCGGCGTCATCAAAGGAAGAACTGTGCCGATCGGTTCGAATGCGACGGTTACGGAAGCGGCCATGGGCGGCGCTGGCTGCGAAGAATGAATCGGCGCGTGGAGATGGCAAGCGCATTGACCGGCATGGCGGAAGGCGCGCTCGGACTCTTCCATCTCAGGCCGCATGGCGTGGAGGTCGTCGGTAGCGGAGATCACCGGAAACAGCAAAACGAGAGCGCAGCCAAGTACACCCACGAAGACGAGTGGGGAGACTGCTTGTCGAGCCGAATCGGTCGAAGAGATATGTCGCCGCCATAGCAGCCAAGCCGGGGCCAGCAGAGAGAGCCAGCAAAGATTAAGAAAAAGCTCCATACACAACGCCCAGGCTGCTTCAAACCCATGCAGACGAAAACCTGAAGCAACCATTTTAGGATAATCGGGATAGCACGGGGATGGCAAGTGTATTGGCGGGGCCAGCCACACCCATGACAGCGCGAGAAAGCCCCTACGGACCCTGTATTACCTGCAAAGCTTGAGGCGTTTGCAATCGCTGTCGAAGAATGGTGTTCCGGTGAGGAATTTCAGCAATGGCATCGGCGTGGATCACATACCCACCGCTGGGCAGCGTGTTGCCAAAGGGAATCTTAAAGTTCATAACACCGGCTTTTAGCGGGAAATGTTCATAGCCGATAGCGGTCGCGCGGCCGTTGTCTGCAACCGCAACAACGACAACGGTAAGATCGAAAACATCCTTGGAGCCATTGGAGATATTTAGTGCGCCGTCAATCCGATTGTCGTGAACCGCTGGAGCATCCAGCCATTGGATCAACAGTGGGGCGGCGATCTCGACCTGGAAATCTTTGGTGAGGGCGCGAGCGGGACGACCGGAGTCCTCAACTTTCACACTAAAAGCAAAATTCCCAGGCTTGGCAGGACGTCCGCCTAGCAAGCCTTCTGGAGTGAGCGTGATTCCCTCGGGCAGGTCGCCGTTGACCACGCTCCAGACATGGGGCGGAACTCCGCCAGCGGCGTGCAGAAAAACGTGGAATTCAACGCCGGCGTCGATATCAGGCAGAGGTTCGTCCGCAATCGTAAGTGGCGGAATCTGTGCGGCAAGCAGACTAGAAAGACAAATCAGGATAGCCAGAAGCTGGATGATTCTTGTACGACTCATATCGGTTGGTTTGATTTTACGCTGGGCACAGCGTAAAAGAACTGCAATATGTCCTATCGTGTCTCGCAGATCATCGTTGGCCTCCTACTCTGCTGCTCCCTTGTCTGTGTGATGAGCCCCAAGGCTCTGGCCCAGGCCCCATCCCCATCCCCGCAAAAGACCAAAAATGCTGAGGAAGCAGCAGTCTTCGATCGAATCTTCAATCATGTCCGCTTCGAAAACGACGGAACGGAGGTGAGTGAGACCGAGGCTGTGGTTCAGATTCAGAGCCAGGCAGGCGTGGAAGAATTCGGCCAACTGGTTTTCGGTTATTCCTCTGCAACCGAGAAATTGGACATCGAATATGTCCGGGTGCGCAAGCCAGATGGGCAAGTAATAATCACGCCGGAATCTACTGCCCAAGATTTCGCGCCTGACGTGCTCCGCGAAGCTCCGATGTACAGCGATTACCGGCAGCGGCATATTTCCGTGACCGCGCTGCAACCCGGAGACACGCTCGAATATCGCACGGTCACCCGGGTTCTAACGCCCCTCGCCACTGGAAATTTCTGGTACGAATACACCTTCCCCAAGGGGATAGCGGTGAAGGAGGATCGGCTGGAGCTTGATGTCCCGAAAGCTCGCGATGTAAAGCTTAAGACGCCGACGCGCAAACCTGAGATACAAGAAACTGCGGATCGCCGCATCTACACGTGGGTGGTGAAAGACATCCAGCCGGAACGCGACAAAGACAGAGAAAAAGAAAGGGAGGACGCGGACGAAGAAAAGGGTCCCGACGTGCAGTTGACGACTTTCACCGACTGGAAACAGATTGCCCAGTGGTACGCAAAGTTGCAAGGCGAGCGCATGACGGTAGACGATAGTGTCCGGAAGAAAGCCGATGAACTCACTAAGGGTGCGGACACGCCCAGCGAAAAGGCGCGGCGTCTGTACGGTTTCGTGGCGCGAAATGTGCGTTACGTGAGTATCTCGCTGGGGATTGGGCGTTATCAGCCGCACTCGGCATCCGACGTTCTGGCGAATGGCTATGGCGACTGTAAAGACAAGCACACATTATTTTCCGCGCTGCTGCGGGCCGAGGGAATTAAGAGTTATCCGGTATTGATTGACAGCTCGCGCAAAATCGATGCGGATATCCCTTCGCCAGCACAGTTTGATCACGTGATCACGGTAGCGCGACTGGGCACGGGACCGGAACTGACCTGGCTGGATACGACTCCTGAAGTGACTCCGTTTGGCCTGATTCTTTATCAGCTACGCAATAAACAGGCGGTGGTGGCGTCGGATGGTAGTGAAGGAGGCTTGCAGCGGACGCCGGCTGATTCACCGATTAAGACCTTCATGCATTTCACACTCGATGGCAAGTTCACGCCGTTTGGCGCGCTCGATGCGAACCTTGAGATCACGGCGCAAGGAGATCGCGACTGGCCATTGCGAGCAAGCTTTCGGCGGTATTCGCAAGCGCAATGGAAAGATTTTGTGAAAGCGCTGTCCAGTAACTGGGGATTGCCGGGGGACATTGATGACGTTCAACTCGATTCCGTTGAGGATACGAGCAAGCCTTTTCATCTGAAATATCACCTGCATCAGGACCGCTATTTTGTAGTGCCTTCGACAAGTGTGAACTTCCGTCCGATGCCGGGTCTTGGGATGCCTGCGATCCGCGAATCAGAAAAGAGCACCGAGCCCCTGAACATTGGGCCCGCGGGTGAGACGATATACCGCGTCCGCATGCAGTTTCCGTCCAATTACACGGTGTACACATCGACGCCGGTGAAGATGTCGCGCGACTATGGCGACTATTCCTCGAGCTTTTCGCAAAGCAAAGGAATTCTGGAGGGCGAACGAAAACTCACAGTCAAAGTAAATGAGTTGGACGCTTCGCGGCGAGCGGACTATGAATCGTTTAGCAATGCGACCCAACACGATCTCGCCCAGTTGTTGTCCTGCACCATCCGGACGCCGTCGGAGCAAGGAGCCGAAACGACCGCGGCAAAAATGGAAGGCACTCCGGCGGAATTGCATAAGGCGGGAGCGAAGGCCCTCCAGAGCAAGGACTATCGCACGGCTATCGACCTGCTCAGGCGGGCGGTGGACGGCGATCCGAGCATTAAGGATGGATGGTATGACCTCGGACTCGCGTACGCCGGGGCCAACCAACATACGGAAGCGATCACGGCGTTCCGCAAAGAAATCGAGCAGGATGCAAATCACAAGCACGCAAATGGCGACTTGGCGATGGAACTACAGCAGACCGGTAAAACCGACGATGCGATTGCAGCTTATCGCAAGCAACTGGAAACCACTCCGTACGAGAAAACGACGCTTAAGAATCTTGGTTTATTGCTGGCACAACTGGGACGCGACGCCGACGCGCGCACTGAACTCGAAGCCGCTGCCGGGCTGCCTCCGGACGATCCGGAAACAAAAATGGCGCTGGCCCAGGTGTATGGACGGTTGGGGGAGAAAGCAAAAGCGCAGGAATTGATGAAAGGGTTGACGGGGAGCGCAGGCACGGATTCCGGTCAGGATATCTACGCGGCGGCATTGACGAGCACCAGCGATCCCACCCAGGCCGAGAATGCTGCACAACAGGTTCTCTACGACATTGGGGGGCAATTCGATTCGGGTGAGTTCGACCGGCTGGGACCGTCGGCGTTCTCGTCGATGCGACTGGTGGCGCTGTCATGGTCACGAATGGGATGGGCGAAATTTCAGCGAGATGAAAATCTGACAGCAATGCAGTTTCTGACGTCGGCATGGCTATTGAGTCAATCGGGGACGGTCGGCAATCGACTCGGACAAGTACTAGAGAAGCAAGGGCAGTCGGAAAAAGCTCGTCATATATATGCGCTAGCCGCAGCCGCGGGCGGAAACGCCAGTGACGTGCAGGATTCGCGTTCGCGTTTGGAAAAGCTCGCCGGCGATCCTGCAGCAGCGGAGAAAGAACTCGCACAAGCTCCGGCGGAACTTGTGCTTGCGCGCACGGTAAAGCTCGCACCCATCACGACCAAGCCGGTCTCGGCGCGGTTCAATCTGGTGTTTGACAGTTCCCCGCGTCCGGAGCGGGCCGAATTTGTCGACGGTGACGAAAGCCTGCGCTCGGCGGGTTCGCAGTTGCGGGAGAAAGACTTCCCCGTCAGATTTCCCGATGCGTCATCGGTGAAGATCGTTCGCCGCGGGCTGTTGAGCTGTGGTGCATCTGGGTGCAGCATTGAATTGCTGCCTATCGAGAAGGAGTCTTCTTCGGGAACCAGCAAATGATTTCTGCGGAGACGCGGCTGATCGTGTCTCGCAGACATCCATTCCATCAATCGTGAGGAATTATGGCGGACCTAAATTTGACAATCGCGTCGGACCTCAAAACTCGCTACAAAAAACTGGCAGGCGTGGTTCGCGAACTGGCCGAGCCGCTAAGTGACGATCAGTTCTGGTCGAAGCCCTTCCCGTTTGGCAACAGCTTTGGCCACCTCGTGCTTCATCTCACGGGCAACTTGAATTACTACATCGGGGCGCAGATCGCCGGTACGGGATACATCCGCAATCGTCCGCTGGAATTTTCCGACACGACGCGAGTAGCGAAAGCGGAAGCTTTGAGAAAGTTTGATGAAGCGATTGGGATGGTGCTCGGCACGATCGACAGCCAGACGACGGAAGACTGGTCAAAAGAATACTCGGGCGTTGGCGCAGACGCTCGCGACCGGTTCGACATGGTTCTGCAATGCGCTACTCATCTGCATCACCACATTGGGCAGATGATCTATATCGGATTTGAGTTAAAGCGGAAGGGTTGAAGTCGCCTCTTGAGTGGTAGCGCGGCTCAGAACCGAGCGTTGGCGGGTTCGCGGGCAGACAGGTATCCTGATCTGCCCGATTTTCTTTTGTGGAGCTGTGATTGCGGAGGTGCGATTGCGCGGGTTGCGAGCGAAACGAGTCTTGATTACTGGCGGAGCCAGCGGCATCGGAGCGGCCACGGCGGCGCGATTCCTCGACGAAGGGTCGGTGGTGTGCATACTCGACCGCGATGCAGAAGCTAATCGCGCGATCATGGAGGAATTGCCCGGTTTATCGGAGGCCATCCATGCCGATGTTTCGAATCTCAAACACGTGCAGGTCGCCTTTGCCAAAGCGATCCATGTGATGGGCGGGGTGGATGTGCTGGTGAATAACGCCGGCATCAGCATCCGTCATAATTTTCTCGACATCACGCCTGACGAATGGGACAAAGTCATTGCCGTGAATCTCACTGGAGTTTTCTACGTCGCACAGACGGCGGCCCGGCACATGATGGAGCATGACGGCGGCGTCATTCTTCAAACGGCGTCTACCAACGGCGTCATGGGATATCCGTTTTATGCGGATTACAATGCGACCAAGGCAGGCGTGATCGAGCTGACGAAGTCGATGGCGCTGGAACTCGCGCCGAAGATCAGGGTGTGCGCCGTGGCTCCGGGGTATGTCTTGACCCCGATGCAGCGCGCAGAATACACGGATGAAATGCTCGAAGAAGTTAACCAGAAGATTCCATTGCGGCGTCATGCCCAGCCGGCGGAGATAGCAGCGCTGTTTGCATTTCTCGCTTCGGATGATGCGCAAAACATCACCGGCCACGTTTATACTTGTGACGGCGGAGAAACTGCGGGAGGCTTGGCAAGCCGGTAGGCCTGCGGCAATTCTTCTGCGTTGTGGCGTCCGCATCCATGCCTACGGTATGAATTGATTTTCCGGGAACTGATAACCCTCCGCATTCGTATTCGTCTAACAGAACAGCGGTATCTGTGCAGTGGCGCGTCTCAACGCCAATAAAATTTCTTCTGGAGCTCCAATGCGATTTTTGATTTGCCTGTTAGCTGTTGCCCTGCTGATTCCGGCCGCGATGTTTGCGGCGAATCCACCTGCCGATCTCGAAGCGCGGCGCAAAGCGCTGAATGACCTGCTGCACGAGCAGTGGGAATACACCATGCGCACCAGCCCCATTTACGCCTCCATTCTGGGCGACAAGCGCTTCAACGACAAGATCGATGATTTTTCCCAAGCGGCCATCGACGACAATCTGGAACAGACCCGCCTTTTCCTGACCCGCTTCGAAGCGATCGACACGACTGGCTTTCCTGAGCAGGAGACGCTGAATAAAGCACTGATGATTCGCGACCTGAAAATGGGCCTGGAAGGGGCGCGCTTCAAGACCTGGGAAATGCCAGTGAACCAGGAGAATGGAATTCACATTGACGCTCCGCAACTGGTCAGCATTCTTTCGTTCCAGAACGTGAAGGATTACGAAGATTACACGACCCGGCTCAAATTGCTGCCAGTGCTATTCGACCAAACGATCGTGCAGATGCGTAAAGGTTTGGCCGATGGTCGGATTCCACCAAAGATTCTTCTGGAAAAAGTAATCACGCAGGCCGATGGAATTGCTACGACGCCGGCGGATAAGAGTCCGTTCGCGCATCCTTTTGACAAGTTCCCCGACGGCATCTCCGAGGGTGATCGCAAACGGCTGCGCGAAGCCGGATTGGCAGCGATAAAGGATTCAGTGATTCCGGCTTACGTGAAGTTCACGGCATTCGTCCGGGATGAGTATGCGCCGAAGGGCAGGTCAGAGCCTGGAGCCTGGGCTTTGCCGGACGGTGATGCCTACTATGCCTATCGCGTAAAGGACAGCACGACTACGAATTTGACGCCCGAAGAAATTCACCAGTTAGGCCTGGCGCAGGTGAAGGAGATCGAAGCGCGGATGCTCGGCGTTGCGACACAACTCGGGTACAAAGACATGAAGAGTCTGAACGCGGCTGTCGATGTCGATCCAAAACTTCATGCTCATTCGCGGCAGGAAATCCTTGACTTGTATCAAAAGTACATCGATCAGATGTACACCAAGTTGCCGCAGCTGTTTAACCGGCTGCCCAAGGCCAAATTGGAAGTGATGCCGGTCGAAGAATTCCGCGAGAAAGAGGCGTCGGGAGCAGCATACATGGATGGAACTCCGGACGGTTCTCGTCCCGGCCACATCATGGTGAACACCGGCGACTTCGCCAAGCGCAGCTTGTTGGATGTCGAAACGACTGCGTATCACGAAGGCGTACCCGGACATCACTTGCAAATCACGATCGCGCAAGAATTGCCTGAGCTACCAATCTTCCGTCAGCACGAGTACTACACCGCTTTTACCGAAGGCTGGGCGCTTTATTCGGAAAGACTCGGCAAAGAAGTCGGCTTCTTTCAGGATCCCTACAGCTACTACGGCCATCTACAGGATGACATGCTGCGGGCGATTCGCCTGGTGGTTGACACCGGCTTCCACTACAAGCACTGGACGCGCCAGCAAGTGGTTGACTATTTCCACGAGCACTCCGCGATTGACGAGCCATCGGTGCAGAGCGAGACCGACCGCTACATGGGCTGGCCGGCGCAAGCGCTCGGCTACAAAATCGGACAGCTCGAAATTTTGAAGCTGCGCCAGTATTCGAAGGATCAACTGGGCGACAAATTCGATGTGCGCGGCTTTCATGATGAAGTGCTTTCGGGCGGCGCGCTTCCGATGGATGTGCTGAGCACGCGCATCCACGAATGGGTGGCACAACGGAAGACGCAAGCCTCCAATTCGCTGGTGAGTCCGACGCAACAGCGGTAGCCAGGGCTTTTCCGGAGTATCATGTCCGGCTATGACGACACCCGAACAGGAACGAGTGCGCATAGTCGGCGTGTACTCCGCGATGAGCGATGAAGAACTGAGCAGGATCGCGGGGAGTGGCGATGAATTCAGCGACGTGGCCCACGAGGCTTTGTTGGCGGAAGCTGCGAAGCGCGGCCTGAACATCACAATCGCCCCGCCCCACGGAGAAGATGTCTACGAACTGAATGAAACCGTAACCCTGCGTCAGTTCCGCGACCTTCCCGAGGCGCTGCTGGCAAAAGGAAGCCTGGAGTCTGCCGGCATTCAGGCGTATCTGGTAGACGACAACATGATCCGCATGGATTGGTTCATCTCCAATCTTCTCGGCGGAATCAAGCTGAAGGTTCGCGCCGAGGATGCAGAAGCAGCGCTTGAAATTCTGAATCAGCCGATCCCCGAAATGCTTGACGTGGAGGGCGTCGGGGATTTCGAGCAGCCGAAATGTCCCAAATGCCAGTCGCTCGATATCGGCTTTGAAGAGCTGGATAAGCCACTCTCATACTTGAGTGCTTATGCCGGTGTTCCTCTTCCCGTACCCAAACACGGGTGGACGTGTCACGCCTGCGGCAATGAGTGGGAAGAAGAAGGCGACGTACGCCCCTAAGTCCTTCTTGTGTAGAGACGGGGCTCGCCCCGTCTCCTCTGGACCGGAAGGTGCAGCACGCCGCGTCTCTACGGGAAAGTTATAATCGGCAACAATGCGACAGTTTTTCCGTATGCTGCTCCTGGCCTTGGTCCTGATGACCGTGGCGCTGATTTCTGCGCTCACGGCCATGCAACTGGCTATTCACGGGCGTGAAGTAGCAATCCCAAAACTGGTGGGATTGAGTCCCGCAGAAGCCGAGCGAGCCGGCGCGGATTCGGGTCTACAGGTCGTGATCGAGAGGAAGTTCTACAGCGCTGACATTCCCGAAGGAAGAATCATGTCACAGACGCCGCCGGCGGGGGCCAACGTGCGGCGAGGCTGGTCGGTCCGCGTAGCGCAAAGTCTGGGGCCGCTGCGCGTCGGGATTCCCGATGTAACGGGAGGAAGCGAGCGGGTCGCGGAGTTGAACATTCGGCGGCGGGGATTGAACCTGGGTTCGATTGCACACCTTAATCTGCCCGACGTGCCCATCGATCAAGTGATATCGCAGAGCCCTCCGGCGAATGCCAGCGGCGTGTCGGCGCCCAAGATCAGCCTGCTGGTCAGCGAGGGCCCCGAGCCGGCCACCTATGTAATGCCCAATCTCACCGGGCAACCCCTCGGCAGCGCGACGCTCGCGCTTCAGGATGCCGGCATCAAGGTCGGCAAAGTTAGTTTGCTGGCCCCAGTACCGTCGTCCACCGAGCCGCAAGCGGCACCTGTGTCTTCGGGATCCGAGCCGAGCGCGGCGAGCGTGATCGTGACCCAGACTCCGGCGCCGGGACAGAAGATCGCAGCCGGCGGCGCGGTGAACTTCGAAGTTCGCTAACTTTTGTCCTTCTAACTCCGTTCAATCATCGCCGCGAAAAAACCGTCGCAGGGATGCACGCCGGGAATGGTTCGCAGATAAGGACCGGCAAGAAGCGATGCGAGGTCGTGCCATCGAATTTCTCCATCCTGCTGCAGTTGCTCCAGCACTTTCTTGCAATCGAAAACTCTACATTCCCGCGCGCCATCGAGGGCAGCTTCCACCACCGCTTCGTTTTCCTCGGGTTCCAGCGAGCACGTTGAATAGATGAGCCGCCCACCACTCGCAAGTTGGGCAAGCGCCGACCTCAGGATGGCGACCTGCCGCGATTGAAGATCGAGCAGATCTTCGATTTTGAGCCGCCATTTGATCTCCGGATTACGCGCCAGAGTGCCGGTTCCGGAGCAAGGAACGTCGGCGAGTATGCGACTGAACAGTGCAGAGAACGGCAAATGACGAGTGTCGGCCGCGACTACGCGGATGTTCGGCGAACGGCTAAGGCTCTGCAACAAACGCGCGCGATGCGGATGCAACTCCGTCGCCAGCACTTTAACGCTCGGGTTGCGGCGTGCAAGCAAAGCAGTCTTGCGCCCGGGTGCGGCGCAACAATCGAGGATGCCTCCATGAGTACCGGATTCTCCACGACTGGCCAGCAATGCGACCAATTGCGAGGCCTCATCCTGAATCGCGATTCGGCCTTCCCGGTTCGCATTTGTCCCGGCTACATCGCCGGAAAGAATACGGCGCGCCGACGTCAGGAGTTGGCCCGGCGCTATCTGCACGCCGGCCAGCGCAAGTTCGGCATCGGCTTGGTCTCCGCTTGACCGGTCATTGTCAAGCCGATCGTCATAAACGTGAATTGCGGTGCCGGACACTGTTTGATCATGAGCGCAGATTTGCCGCGTTGTCTCCAGGCCATATTTCTTTACCCAGCGGGCCACTAGCCAAGAAGGATGAGCCGCGTTCCGAGCGAGCGTGATCGCGTCGAGCGACGTGGCGATTTTCGCAAAGCCATCTTCTGCATTCGCTTTTGCAATTGTCCGAAGAACCGCATTTACGAACGATGCCGCCGAACGCTTTCTCGCCGCTTTGACGAGTTCTACACTTTCGAAGATGGCTGCGTGCTCAGGAACTCGCGAGAGAAATTTCAGTTGATACGTGCCGAGGCGCAAGGCGACCAGAACCTCACGATCCAAGCGATCAAGCTTCTGCGACGATGCCTCAGCCAAATGCTCGTCCAGCAGGGACTGCCAGCGAAGAATTCCCATCACCAGTTCCGTGGCGAGCCCATGATCGCGCGACGAAAGCTTTAGTTCAGGGGAATGGAGCAATTCGGAGGCGTACGATTCTTCGCGCTCGACTCTCAATAGAATTTCGAATGCGACGGATCGCGCCGGAGACACAGCCATTGCAGCTATTGTCCCAGATGGTCGCCGGATTGGGGCCGGTAGCCGTTGATGAATTCCTGGGCAGTCATGCGGCGCTTGCCTTCGAGTTGAACTTCCATGAGTTCGAGAGCCGTGGCGTAACCGCATCCGACCAGAAGGTGACCATCTTCCAACGTAACCACGCCAGAAATCATCTCGGTAGGGATCTGCAGTGGCTTCGCGCGGTGCACCTGCAATGCCTTCGCCCTGAAGGTCGTGTATGCCCCCGGCCAGGGAAGGAATCCCCTCATGCGATTGAAGAGCCAATAGGCTGAACGTGCGAAATCCATACGGCCATCCTTTTTTTGCAGAATCGGCGCAAGAGTGGATTGCGAATCATCTTGCGGAGTCGGACGCACGGTCCCACTTTCGAGTCCAATCAAGGTTTCAACCATCAGATCCGCGCCCATGCCTGCGAGTTTCGGGCCCAAAGTCTCGGACGTATCGTCCATCGCAATCGGCATTTCCCGCTGCATAAGAATGTCGCCAGTGTCGAGTCCAGCGTCAATACGCATGGTGGTCACGCCAGTAACAGATTCCCCGTTGGCAATCGCCCACTGGATCGGCGCCGCGCCTCGATATTTTGGCAGCAACGAGGCGTGCAGGTTCAAATTGCCGAGCCGGGGAAGATCGATCATCCATTGCGGAATGATGCGGCCATAGCCGACGACGATAATTGCGTCCGGGGAAATCGCCAACAGCTGCTCGCGAAATTCAGTGTTGTTCTTGATGGCGGCCGGTTGGATAACGGCAATGCCGAGACGGAGCGCCGCGTCTTTCACCGGAGAAACGGCCACTTCCATCCCGCGTCCGCGAGGCCGATCGGGTTGCGTCACGATGAGCGGCACGGAATGACCAGCCTCGACCAGCTTCTCCAAAGTCGGAACCGCAAAGCGAGGAGTGCCGCAGAAAACTAAATTCATAGGTTATCGCAGGTCCAAATAGCCATATGTTTGTCATCCCGAGCAACGCGAGCGATCTGCATCTTGCCGCGAACTGCAGATCCCTCGCTTCGCTCGGGATGACAAGTTTTTGGCAAGGACTACTCCCACTCCCCTGCCTTCACCAGTTTCTTGATCTTCCGCTTGATGAGATCGCGCTTCAGCGCGCTGATGTGGGAGATGTACAGCTTGCCGTTCAAATGATCGGTCTCATGCAGGAAGGCTCGTGCCAGCAACTCTTCTCCCGTGTGCTCGAAAAACTTTCCGGTCAGATCCTGAGCGCGCACGGTCACGATTTTCGCGCGCGTAACTTCCTCGCGAAAGTCCGGAATGCTCAAACATCCTTCTGTGCCGCGCTGGCGGCCTTCTTTGCCGATAATTACCGGATTGACCAGAACCAATTTCGCGGCGGGCTCTTCTTTGAAAGTCACGTCCACCACCGCAATCCGTTTCGAGATACCGATCTGCGGAGCGGCCAAGCCCACACCGCGAGCCGCGTACATCGACTCGAACATGTCCTCCACGAGTTTTTTGAGTTCGTCGTCGAAATTGGTCACAACGGCCGCGGGTTTTTCCAGGACGGGATCGCCGAATTTAACTATTGGATAAATCATTTTCGGATTAGTAACTTGGGATCAGTAATTCTTCAATTGTTCCAGATAGCCTTGGAAATTTCGCTTTGTTTCTTTCAGCGAATCTCCGCCAAATTTCTCGAGTGCGCATCGCGCCAGCGTAAGCGCAACCATGGCTTCGGCCGCCACGCCGGCGGCCGGTACCACGCATACATCGGAGCGCTCGTAGGCAGCTTTAACGGGTTCACGGGTTGTAAAATCCACCGACTGCAATGGACGCCGTAGGGTCGAAATCGGCTTTAGATAACCACGAACGCGAATCTCCTGTCCGTTGGAGACGCCGCCTTCGATGCCTCCGGCGTTGTTGCGCGTGCGGGTGAATCCAGAAAATCCCGTATCGCTTTGATAGCCGATTTCGTCGTGCACGGCAGATCCTGGCGAATGCGCTGCCTGAATCGCGGCTCCAATTTCTACAGCTTTTACCGCTTGCAATGACATGACGGCCGCAGCCAGTAGGGCGTCCAGTCGCTCATCCCATTGCACGTAGCTTCCTAGGCCGGGCGGAATGGCGTGAGCCACCACCTCGAAAACCCCGCCCACCGAATCGCCGGTGCGTAAAACTTTATCGACCTCTTCTTTCATGCGTTGCTCGGCATCCGGATCGGCGCACGAAAGCAACACCTCGTTCTTTCGCGACAAGGGTTCGATTTGCTCCCACGGGACTTCGCGATCCGCGATCGAAACCGCGCCAACTGCAATCACATGACTGAGAACTTCCATGCCCAACTCACGCAGCAGCAACTTGGCCAGCGCTCCAATTGCCACACGAGCCGCCGATTCCCGGGCCGAGGCGCGCTCTAAGACATAGCGTGCTTCCGTGAAATCGTACTTCAAAGCTCCGGCAAGATCGGCATGGCCCGGACGCGGCGACGCCACACGTTTGTGCTTTTCCGGATCGCCCGTCTCTACCGGCAGCGACTCTTTCCAGTTCTGCCAATCGCGGTTTTCGAGCATCACCGCGATGGGAGAGCCAATCGTCTTGCCGTGATGAACGCCGGAAAGAAAGTGCGCACGGTCGGTTTCAATCTTCATCCGGCCGCCGCGTCCAAAGCCCTGCTGGCGGCGCCAGAGCTCACGATCTACGAAGGCCTGATCCACGATCAATCCCGCCGGCAGCCCGGAAAGAAACGCAACCAGCGCCTCGCCATGGGACTCTCCGGAAGTGAAGTAGCGCAGCATGTGGAAAAAGCATTGTAAATGAAGGGGGAAAAGTCCAGCTTAGGCGGTAGGTCTCCTTCCGATTTCCGCCGCCGGCATTCCCCGTCGTGATTTTCGACAAGCGTTACTTTTTGCGTCCTGGTGGCCGCCGGTACAGGTACAATTAGGTTACACTTTGTACCGGAAATCACCGGATGGTTACGTTTTATAATCATCGCGCTTCTTCGTCAGAGTAACGCGAGGACTTCCCCATGTTGAGCCCCAAGACCGGATCTTTTGATCCGGAAGCTGCTAAGCATATTCGCTGCGTGATCGCCGATGACCACGAAATGTTGCGTTACGGCGTGCGCCGCTTGCTCGAAGACGCTCCCGATTTTGCTGTGGTCGGTGAAGCAGGAGACGCAGCGGAAGCTCTAAAGCTGGTGCTTGAGCATCGTCCTGACCTGGTGCTGCTCGATATCAGCATGCCGGGCATGTCATCGTTCGAAGCCGGACGCCTGATCGAAGAGCACTGCGTTGGCACCCGTATCGTGTATCTGACCATGCATGAGGATCGGGAATATGTGCAGCAAGCTTTGCGTTCCGGCGCCAGCGGCTACCTGCTGAAAGACACTCCAGCGGACCTTTTGCTGGATGCCCTGCGCGAAGTGCATCGCGGACAGCGGTCGTTGAGCCCGCAGATCGAATCGAGATTAAAAGAGGATGCGATCCTGCGGAAGTCATCGCGCGTGCCATTGCGAAGAAGTACCCTAACGGTGCGCGAACGCGAGGTCATGAAGCTACTCGCCGAGGGCAATACGGTGAAGAAGGTGGCCGCAATTCTGGGAGTCAGCGGCAAGACGGTGGAGGCGCACAAGTTCAACTTAATGCGCAAACTCGACATTCACAACAAAGCCCAACTGGTCACGGTGGCAATACAAAAGAAGATCCTTCCACTGCCCGTCCCGACAGCGTAACGGTCCGGTTCAAGACCTCAGTCTCGCGTCGGATTCAAGACTGCCGCGGCCAAGCTGGCAAGATCGGGAACCTCCAAATCAGGCTTCCCAGTGGATACCCGAACCGCGCCAATTCCGGGGCGAGCCGACTTCCGGTTCACCCGTACCGTCGAAATTCCCAGTGATTGCGCTGGCACCACATCGTGATAGACGCTTTGCCCGGCGTGCAGCAGTCGATCGGGAGAAATCGCCAGCGTGCGTAACGCTAATTGAAAATTGTTGAGGGAAGGTTTGTAGCTTCTCGCCTGCTCCGCTGTGATCACTCCATCGAACCGCACACCTAGATGCTTTTGCGTCTGCGCAAATAGAGCGTCGTCAATGTTTGAAATCACGACAAGCTTGTAGCGTTTTTGCAATTCGCGTAGCGCCGCTACGGTATCTGAAAAGGGCGGCCACGCAGCAACCGACTCATGCAGAGAATGAATTTCGGCCGTGGTGGCCTGAAAATGCAAACGATCGGCGAACGCCTGCACGACCGATTGCAGCACTTCACGATAGCTTCGGTACGGACCGCTTTCAGCTTCTGCCTCAAATTCTCCGTAGAGTTCAAGCATGGCGGCGTCAGGCAAGCTCTGCCCGTGGGTCGCAAGGACGGTCCTTAGGACGGGCAGAATCCCCGCTTCCCAGTCGATTAGAGTGCCGTAGCAGTCGAAGCTGATCGTGGTGAAGCGAGAGAAATCCATAGGCCTAAAAGGGCGGCGCAGCGAGCAAGCCTACTGTGCCGGACCGACTGTGACGGTCAGTGGAGACTTGAGTTTAAAGCTAAGCGCCGACCCCGCGGGTAGGACAATGTCGTCGTTGCCTGTGTACGCGGCTCCTGCCGTGCCTGCGCCACCGCCGGCGAGCGCTCCAATCGCAGCGCCTTTGCCTCCTCCCGCCAAACCTCCTACTACCGCGCCAAAGGCCGTGCCCCCGCCCGCCATTGCGGCGGTACGTTTGCCTTTGCCCTTCTTTGTGCGGCTGATTGAGGAGGTGGCTATGGACTGATCGACCCCATTCACCGAAATTGAAGTCAGCTTAATCACAAGTGAAGCGCCGCCTTTCAACTTGCCCAAAGGTTCCGCGTCAACCACCACGCCCCGGACCGAGGCGCCCGCCGGAATCGTGGCAGCTCCATCCACGGCAATGGCGGAAGCCAGCGTTGCTCTGAAAGGGTCGCCTGCCGCGCTCAGTTTCGATCCCAGCGCTCCTCCCAGCTTAACGGTGAGCGCTGTTCCGACGGGGATCGTAATCGGAGGTGGAGGAGGCGGCGGCACAGGTGCCGGAGCTGCGGACGCAGCCGGAGAGTTCATCGCATTGCCAGCAGCATCATTCGGTGCCGTAGCATTTTGCCCAGACGCATCACTCGACGGCGCAGCTACATTCTGGCTGGGGGCGCTGGAAGCCGTGTCCGCGGGCTTCTTCGAGCAGCCCGATAGCGCAACCAAAAGGAACATGAAAAATAGACGCAGCGCAGCAATACGCATGACTTGCCCCCTAGACATTGAGACTGGTTAAGGCCAAAACTGTAGCCGAAGAATAAGGTGGGAGGCAAGCGCTACGAGAGAGATCGCTTGCGGCGCGGGGCCTTTGAATATGGCTAGGTTTCCTGGCTATGCTTTCTGTTCAGTGAAAAGGTCGAGCACCGCCGCTCCGGATGTGGGCGCTTCGGAATCTGCAACCGTAGCCGGCAGCACGCCGGAAGCTTCGGCCGCGACTTTCGGCACCGGCGCTTTCTCCCCTTGCATGAATTTTCTGGAATCAAGCAACGGGCGCCCCAGCGACGCGTTGTAACTCGTCCATGGTCCATCGAGTTCGGCCTCACGCTCGAAGTGGGCACGCATCGCTTCCATCTTGGAGTCGAGATCGTCGAGATAGTGCAACATCAGCGCTTCGGGAAACATCGGCAGCTTGGGCGATCCGAAATCGTACTGCCCGTGATGGCTGATGATCAGATGTTCAAGCAGAGTTTTCAGCTCCGGCGGGAAACCAGGCAACTGCGCCAGCTTCGCCTGCAGCATCTCGAGCTCGATGATCATGTGCCCCAGTAGCTGGCCGCGCGTGGTGTAGGAAAATGCGCGGTTGTAAGTCAACTCCTGAATCTTGCCGATGTCGTGCAGGAAAGCTCCCGTCAACAGCAGGTCGCGATTCACTTGAGGATAGTTCCCGCACATCAGATCGCAGGAGCGGCACAACGACACCACGTGATCGAGCAGTCCGCCGATGTAGGCATGATGCAGGGTCTTGGCCGCCGGGGCGTTGCGATAGCGTTCGGCAATCTCCGAGTCCGCCATGAACAGTTCGACCAGCGACTTAAGGTGGGGATTCTGGAACGTAGCAACGAATTCCGTCAGCGTTCTCCAGAGCTCGCCAATATCCTTGGTGGTCTTGGGAAGATAGTCGGTGAAATCGATATCAGCTTCTTCCATGCGACGAAGCTTGTGAATCGTAAGCTGAAAACGATTCTTGTACTTGTTGATTAGACCTTTGATCTTGAGAAAATCGTCCTGCTCGAAGATGGTGATGAATTCGTCGACGTTGTCCCACATCTTAGCTTCGATCTGTCCGGTACGGTCGGCGAGGATCAATGCCAGATAGGGTTCGCCATTCTTTTTTGCCTTCACCTGCTTCGAGGCCACCACGAAGCTGGAGGTAATGACCTTATTTTCCTGCTGGGAACAATCGGAGATAAAAAACTCTTTCATGAGCCTCCGCGAAATCGATTGCCACGCGAACTGAAACGCCAGCCGCCAAGTATCCGCGACTTGCTTAAAACACGCCCAGCTTTTTCTTCTTCAGCTTCTTCGCTTTGTCTTCTTTGGCTGCAGTCTCGACGGGTGCGGTCTGATTGGCGCTTGCACCTGTATCGACATAGCCGGGCTTGTAGTAAATAAAGGCTTCTTCGCGAAGAGTCGTCAGATATGCGCGCAGTGCGGGCTGGAGTTTCTGCATATAGAGCGCGTCCTGAATGCGCGGCTCGACTTCCTTCATGGTAGGAATTCCGGCCATCTGATGTTCGACCACTTGCAGAATCACGTATCCCTGCTTGGTGCGGATCACATCCGAGACTTCACCCGCCTTCAGCGCGAAAACCTTGTCTTCATATTCTTTCGGCATCGTGCCCCGCTTGAAATAACTGAGGTCGCCACCCTCTTTCGCGGACGGACCATCGGAAAATTGTTTCGCCAGGTCGGCAAACTTTGCTCCTTTGTGAATCTGGGCGAGCAGATCCTGCGCTTTAGCTTCGGCGGCAGCCAGCGCTGCGGCCTCTGGATCGGCCTCCGCCGGCGGCTCGGGTTTAACATCCGCCGCGGCGGCAGGTTTGGCGGGCGCCTTGGGCGCAATCAGGATCTCGCTTAGGCGGACCTCTTCCGGGTGCTCCATTTCCGCGCGATGCTGTTCGTAGAACTTCTTCTCGTCTTCCTTGTTCATGGCCAGGTGCGAACCCACTTCCTGTCCAATCACGCGCTGGGTGATGATCTGGTTGCGCATGTTCTGCTTGAAATCTTCATACGAAGCTCCCTGCGCCTCAGCCGCCTTTTCCAGTTCCTCCATGCTTCCCAGATTCATCTGCTTGCGCATTTCATCCAGACGCTTAATCAGCTCGGTATCGCCAGTGATGCCAAGGTCTTTGCCTTTTTGCAATAACAGCTGCTGGTCGACCAGATCGCGCAGAACGTCGCGTTGCTTCTCGGCAAAAATGCGCTCGGCGTTGGCGGGGTCCTGCTGCTGGGCCTCCTGCTTAACCTGATCGCGGCTGCGCACGTATTCCGAGCGCGTGATGATTTCGTTATTGACGCGGGTAATGATCTCTTCGACGACGGTATCCGCCGACAAAAGAGCTGGGAGCAACAATGCAGATCCAACCGCTAACAGCAATGGAAGTCTGGTTTTCTTCATCTAGGGCTCGCTTGAAACCTGGGGGTCACCCGAGGAAAATTGTTTCGTTTATTTTACGCCGGGACCGGCGTAGAGGCCAATTCCTTAGAAGTGCGCTGACTCGCTAATTTCCGCGCGTAAGCGTCAGCGCGGTGACATCGTTGTGCTTTGGAGCCATGTTCATGAACTCCTGAACCCGCTGCAGGATGCTCTGCGAGAGATCTTTGGCGGAAGCGCGCTCCCCTTGCAATACGTTCTTGACTCCAGCCAGGCCAAATTCCGCGTTCTTCGACTCGGCCTCCACCACTCCACGGGAAACGACTGCCAGCGAGCCATTCGGCCCGAGGCCGACGATACGTGCGTCGGTAGGGGCCAGTGAGAATAAGCCCAGCGGCAGGCCGGTCGCGGGCAATTCGACGACACTGGCATCATCGCGCAGCAGACCCGGAGTGTGCCCCGCGTTCACGTAGCAAACCGTGCCCAGTTCTTCGTTGTAGCATCCGGCGAAGGCCGGGCAACTCCGCACCCCTCCGGCGGCTCGCATGATCTCCAGATTCAGACGGCGGGATAATTCGATCATGGCATCCGATTCATTCAGTTCAGGGTCGGCAAAAAGCTCCCCAGCCGACGCGCGCAAGCAAGCCTGAGCCGCTTGCAGCACCGCGCTGCTAGCCTCCCGCTTACCGGCAACATCAAGCAATCCGAAAAGAAAGCGATTCGGACTCACCCGTATGAACTCGTGCAGATCTCCGCCCGCGCGCGAGGAGAAATAAGCAACCGACATGTCCGCGCCCTGAAGTTCAGGTGCGTCCCCATGGACAATCTCCGGTATTTCTTCCGGCGTCGATCCGAACCCGAGTTTTGAAAGCAAGCCTGACATAGAGGGGCGAAATTAACACAAAGTTTGGGGCGGAGCAATGAGCAGGAAGTGGTGGTAAAACACGCGCAGAATAAGCGCATCCAAGCCATTGTGTTTAAACCACTTCAGGAAAGATGGTAAGCCTGTGTGGCGCGAGCTTCACTCGCCGTACCTTTCTTTCAGCTTTCCCGCCATCTCATCGCGCAACTGCCGGTAATCGGCGTGGACGGTGGCGCGCAGGGCGGCTTCCGTGGAACTTCCTTGCGCGAACATCTCCAGGATGCGTGTGATTTCGCTCATGCCGTAGGCGTCGCGGATGTATTCGGCCGCGGCCAGCGACTCGGCATATGCGAGCGTGGCTTCGGGGGCGGAAAAGTTCATGAAGCTGCCCTCGAGCAGATTGAAGGGTATTTCATTTCCTGCGGCGAAGAGCTGTGCGAGTTGGTGTCCGGTGGAGGCAGACGATTTGCCTTCTTCGATCTGTGCGATGCCTTCGTTCAACCAGGTTGGGCAGCGATTGCCGGACATCTGCGAGACGAATGAGTGGGTCAACTCGTGTTTGAGGACGCGAGCGAGTTCCGGAGTAACGGTCTGGACGCCGCTGATGGGGATCCGCAGCTTGCCATCATTGATTGCGCCGGTCCAGGAAGGTGCGCGCGTCACGTCGAAGAACGTCTGCTGCGTATAAAGAGTGACTGCGATGTTGTTGCGGGGCGAGTAGCCGAGATCGCGCACCAGATCGTCGTATTCGGAGTCAAGAGTAGCCAGCAGATCGCGGCGGAATGCTTCCGAGGTATCTTTCCCTTCGAAGTGAAGATTGAAATGAATGCTTTCCCGCTGCGAGAAATCGGATTCGGCGCTCGATTCGCGCTCGGCGCGGGCGAGATATTGGCGGACCGTGGCATCGGGACGCAGCGCTAGCGACTTTTTCCAGGATCGAATTGCCTCGGGCGTATGGTCGCTGGCGAATTGAACAAAGCCCAGCATGGCAATGGCATCGGGAGAGTCGGGAGCCACGCTCGCAGCGTGCTGCGCATACGACAGCGCCTCGGAAGCTTGTCCGGTGCGCATCAGGCAGGCGGCATAGTAGATCAGCAAGGTGGCGTTGTCCGGCTGGAAACGGAGCGCAGATTCGTAATAACGCTTGGCTTGCGGGAAATTGCCGTGGTCGGATTCATGCTTGCCGGCGAGGAAGTACGCGGTCGCGGCGACCTCGGGATTCGTGGCCTGCGCCAGACTGGCGAGGGCATCGGCGTCCACCTTGCCATCGCGGATCACCTTCACGGCGACATCGGCTTCGTGACTAAACGAAGGTGCTGGCGGGGTAATGTCGGGAGCGCCAGAACTGCCCGCTGCCGCGGGCGCTCCAGCGTGAACGGGCGCAACGCCGCCGGCATCAATGTGATCGACAGAAGATTTCGGGACCGCGTAAGTGTCTTCTCCGAGGTCGTACTCGACGCGGTCTTTGGTTTCACGGACCTGATCGGCCCAGATGGTTCGTCCATTCTTAAGATGAATGACGTCGGCCGGCGTCAGAAGCGCCGATAAAAGCACTAGAATGAGGACGAAGGCTCGCACTCGGCTGATTCTAGAATGGCTCCGGGACCTTCGTAAGGTGACCAAGGTGCTGCTTCCATCGCGGCGGGTGAGTCCGAGAACGATCTGGAAAACGATCTGGCTGGCTGGCTGGATTGTGATGGCGGCGGCTTGCGCGCTAGCGCAGGATGCGAATCCCACATGTCCGCGAATAACCTCCAGCCTCTATTCGCGGATTAGTTCTGTGGGACTCGATCCACAACGCGTTTACCGCATCCGCGATGCCTCGATTGATCGACCCAATCTCCATCTTGATTTCGAAGATGGCACGATCGCATTTACGGAAGATATCTGCGGACGGATCACGGGAGCTTTTTTCGAGGGTGATGGCGAAATACGACTACGGCCTCCGAATCGCGTAGAGCGTGGATCATTGGCGCTATTTACGGGGATGGCGATGCTCGAAGAGCAGTTCTCCTCGGGATATCTCCGCTTCAACGACGACACGGCCGCGTTGTTGCAGCCGTCTCTTTCTCCAGTTTCGGATAGCTCCGACTTCATAAAGCGATCGGGAGACACCAGCCGCAGTCTGGCGGAGTTTGACGCCTTGCGCCTGCTGCTCGACTTCAGCCATTTTCTTCCCACTCATGGTGGAAGCGAGCCCGATCGCAAATTTCCAGACCTTCTTCACGCTCATCTGCAGGGCAACAAGCTGGGTAGTTTTGAAGTTTTCTGGGATGCGGGTGGCACCGAGCAGTTATGGGCCGGTCAACCGCGAGTGAAAGATGGCATCCTGTTTTTCGATATCTGGACCTCGTTTGCACCCGCCGGGCCTTCCCACTCCATGGTTCCGGCGGCCGGGGACGCGTCAATCACAGACTTCCGCATTCAGGCATCCGTTCAACCTCCGACCATGTTACGAGCATCGACCGAGATGACCGTTCGTGCTCGCACTGGAGGACAAAGGACCCTACTGTTTGAGCTATCGCGATATCTGAAGATTGATGCGATCGAAGCTGATGGGCAGGCAGTCGACTTTATCCAGAACCAGGCCCTCGACGGTACTCAGGTGCGGCGCAAAGGCAACGATCTGGTGGCGGTCGTGTTCCCCGCCCCGCTTGCATCTGGTCAGGAATTAAAACTCCGCTTCAGTTATGCCGGCGAAGTCCTGTCGGAAGCTGGAAAGGGGTTGCTGTATGTGGGCGAGCGTGGCACGTGGTATCCAAATTTCGGTTTGATCCCGGCACAGTTTGACATGGAGTTTCACTATCCCGCGAACTGGACCCTGGTGGCGACGGGGAAGAATGTTTCGCAAAAGGGTGGCGATGAGGGCGGGACCGGCGAACAAACAGTAGTGTCGCGCTGGATGTCCGAACGTCCAATCCCTGTCGCGGGGTTTAATCTGGGCAAGTACGTTCGGGCGGAGGCCAAAACACAGGCGAAGACCGGCAACATTCTGGTGGAAGCCTACGGCACGACCGGAGTGGAGAAATCGTTCCCGAAGGCGCAGGCGGAAGTGATCGAGCCGCCGACTTTCCCGGGGCCCCGATCAAGATCGATGGCTCCTATGGTGGTGGTCCCGTCGCCTCCGTCGCCCGCACGCAATGTGCAGGCTGTAGCAGACAGGACGGCGAAAGCCATTGACAGTTTTTCTCAGTGGTTTGGGCCTTACCCGTATGGTTCGCTGGCCCTGACGCAAATGCCGGGCGAGTTGAGCCAGGGTTGGCCAGGTTTGGTGTTCCTGTCGAGCTTTGCGTTTCTTAGTCCACAGGAGCAGTTGGATATGCGTCTTGACCCGGTAAATCGCGCGCTCGATAGCCAGGTTCTGGCCCACGAAACGGCGCATCAATGGTGGGGCGATCTGGTGTTGTGGAAAAGTTATCGTGACCAGTGGATTGCCGAGGGCCTGGCCAACTATACGTCTTTATTGTTGCTGGAGCAGCAGAACCCGGCACAATTCCGGCAAGTTCTGGAAAGTTATCGCCGCGATCTCCTGAGCAAAAACAAAGACGGAGAGTGGCTTCGCGATGCAGGGCCTGTGACGCTGGGACAACGCCTGGAATCTTCACATTTCCCAGGAGGATACGAGGCGATCAGTTATGAGCGTGGGACGTGGCTGTTTCATATGCTGCGTTGCATGCTGCGAGATTCCGTAACGGGAACCCATTCCGGGAAAGCCCGAGCGAATCCTGACGAACCATTCTTTCACGCGCTGCGAACCGCCCGTGAACGGTTTGCGGGCAAGTCCATGAGCACTCAGGATCTGATGCAAGTGTTTGAAGAGGATCTTCCACGACCGCTTTGGTACGAAAGTCGGCGCAAGCTGGACTGGTTTTTGGATGGTTGGATCAACGGAACGTCGATTCCCGAGCTACAAACGCAGGATATTCGCATCACGGAGAAAGCTGGTGTGACCACGGTTACGGGCATGATCGTACAAAGGGACGCGCCTGACGATCTAGTCACGGCGGTTCCCGTGTATGCCACGTCGGCGAATGATGGTCTCGTATTTCTGGGCGAAGTGTTGGCCGATGGAAAGGAAACTACCTTTCGATTGAAGGCGCCCAGCGGAGTCCGCAAGATTGTGCTCGATCCGAAGCAGACAATTCTGAGTGCGATCAAGTAGAACATGAGCATCATGCCGGCCGAATACCTTTTGAACATTCCCCGCTCACGACGGCAAACAAAGGCCCGTTGGTGCGGCGCGGGCCTGGTTGGCGTAGCCTGGTAGGCCGTGTGATTGCTGCCGTGTTGACGTATGAATCAGCCCCTTGCCTGCGCGAACGAATTTTCTCGGCGGCGCACGATACTTTTGGTTGAGGACGAGCCCTTTGTGCGGGATGCGACTTGCGGCATCCTGGTGTGGGCGGGGTTTGAAGTGCTAGCAGCCGAGGATGCAATTGACGCAATTAGGCTGTTCCAAGAGCACAATCGGCGAATCGATCTGGTGATGACGGACATGGTGCTTCCGGGACGAACAGGACAGCAACTTGGACAAACTTTGCACGAGCAATCGCCTGAGGTGGTCGTGCTGGTGACGTCGGGTTACTCCAACCTGGAGTACGAGACGGAAGCGCCCGAGATACATACGTACTTTCTCGCGAAGCCATATTCAAAGCGAACGCTGCTCGACAAGATTGACACGATTCTGGGGCCACAGGCGCTCTCGCGTGCGGCGACGCAAGCTGGCTAATCGATTCAGCGGAGAGACACGCTCTCCATCAACAACTCTTCCTCTTTCTTCCCTTTCTAGTCTTCCCTGACGTTTATAATCCTCGTTCTCGAATGAAGGAGTACGAATGAAGCTCGAAGGACGGGTGGCGCTGGTCACGGGTGCGTCGCAAGGGATCGGCCATGCCTGCGCACTAACGCTGGCGCGACATGGCGCAAGCGTTGCAGTTGCGGCACGCAACCAGCAAAAACTTGACCAGCTTGCCGGTCAGATCACTGCCGCAGGTGGCAAGGCTTCCGCTTTCGTTATGGATGTGGCGGACGAGGAGCAGATTAAATCAGCGATCAAGTCGGCGATTGGACAGTTCGGCAAGATCGACATTCTGGTCAATAACGCAGGCATTACGCGCGACCAACTGGTGATGCGAATGAAGCGCGCCGATTGGGACGCGGTGCTGAATACGAATCTGACGTCTGCTTATCTGTGCATCCAGCAAGTGATTGGATCGATGCTAAAACAACGCTGGGGCCGAATCATCAACGTCACCAGCGTCTTCGGACAAATGGGACAAGCTGGCCAGGCAAATTACGCCGCCTCCAAAGCCGGATTGATCGGCCTGACCATGGCTATGGCTCGCGAAGTAGCGTCCCGCAATATCACTTGCAATGCGGTCGCCCCAGGATTTATCGAAACCAGCATGACCGCTGTGCTGAGTGATGAATTCAAGCAAAACGCGATCAAGCAGATTCCGCTGGGACGAGTCGGCTCTCCCGAGGACGTTGCCAGCGCAGTGTGCTTTCTGGCTTCCGAAGAAGCTGCGTACATCACGGGACAAGTGCTCGGCGTAAACGGCGGATTGCTGATGGGTTAGTGTTGCTCGTGTGGGGCGGACACTCTTGTCCGGCCGCCCTTGATCTTGCCGTTGATTTTGATCCTGGTGTTGGTTGCGCGTCTCCAAATGTCCGCGATGAAGAAAAATTTCTGGCGAGCGCTCATCGAAGTCGGCTTTATCATCTTCCTGTTTTATTCCAATCTTCTGATGGGAGAATTTGAACGCTCCGGCATGGGCCGGCAGAGGGGCCTGACTTGGGCCATCGAAGATGTTTTTACCACTGCCAATTTTGAAATTGCGATGATTGCTGCGCTTATCGGCTATGTCCTTTTTGAATTTCTGCGCAAGAAGTTCTAGCGCGAGTGCCCAATCTCTGGCCTTCCACAATCGTCCGCTTCCACAATCCGCAGTTTCCCCTAAAAGCTGAAGTCAGATTGCCAACTATAAGAAGCTTGGACGAACCACGCTTCAGGGTTAGGATGGACGCCAAGCAGATGTTACTCGTCCTACGGCTATTTTTCTTACTTAGGAACCTTATGAAGGTAGCGTTGTTTCTTCTTTGCTTGATGGGGGCGACATGGTTGTCGGCGGAGACGATTTCCGGAACCATCCTGGACCCATCAGGCGCCGCAATTACGGGAGCCCGGATCGAGATTACGGGCGGAGATCTGGCGCAGCCACTCGCACTTTCTTCAGACGGCTCTGGGAAATTTTCCTCTCCTGAACTGAAGCCTGGAACTTATTCCGTGCGAGTATCGCGGGATGGTTTCGAACCATTGGTCAAGAGCGTGAATTTGCAGGGAGCTGCCCAGTTGCAGTTTACGCTGGCCATTGCCCAACAGCAGGCAACCATAACTGTTGTTGGAAAAAATCTGGCGTACGCAAACTCCGATCCTCTTTACCGGCAGCTCCGCGATGTTGGACTAGGACAAACGTATCGCTTGGACAACTTCACTTTGAATTGGGATGTCGGGACTTTTCAATTTCAGAAAGGGACCCTGACGATTGTGAATCCGGTGAACGGGGTTGAAACCGGCGCGATCTTCGTCGGCGAAGGACATTTCGACCTGAAGCCTGTGCTCCACCTTGATACGAAGGAACTCGAACGGCGCACTGGGTCTCCGGAAGCGAACGAAGACTTTACAGAAGTTGTTTTTCGATTCACCAGAGAAGCCTGGTCAAAGTTTCTTCCCGGACTAGGGGAGCAAACGGGAATGCCTCCAGAGGCGGCCACCGCATTCGGCCGCTGGAGAGAACGAATGCGGCAGCGCCGGGAGCAAGCTCAGGGTTTCACCGAATATCTGTTAAAGGGTGAAACCATGGACAACGTGGAAGCCGACCTTATGGCAGCTTTCTACAATCCCGCGCACCCGGCCTTCTTTAACGCCTACCTGCACGGCAAGAAGCACAAAGATCTCCGCTATTTCGTTCGGGCTAGGGTGGGCGCGTTGCCACAGCTTGACTCGCCGGAGGAGGTCGCTCTCATCAACTACGATCCCGAAGGAGCGGACGATGGCGTGTGGTATTTAGCTCATTTGAAGTCTGAATACTTAAACCACACCGCGAATTCCGGTGAAGACCGCCGTCTGTTTGCCACGCGCCGTTACAAGATCGAGACGGTTATTTCCAAAAATGAGCATCTGTTCAGCACGGCTACTATCACCTTCGCGTCACTGGTTGCTGGAGAGCGAGTTCTGAAGTTTGGCTTGTTGCCGAATCTACGGGTGACGCGCGTCATCGATGAACAGGGGCAGGCTCTTTATTGGATACAGGAAAGCCGGAAAGAAGATGGCTCATTCTATGCCGTGCTCCCCAGCGCCCCGGAAATCGGGAAAGAACATTCGATCACGGTCGAGTACTCGGGCGACAAAGTTCTGGAACAGGCGGGCGAGGGAAGTTTCTATGTCAGGGCGCGGAGTTCGTGGTATCCGAACCTCAATGGCTTTGGGGAGAAAGCGCTTTACGATCTGACATTCAAGGTTCCACATCGTTACAAAGTCATCAGTGTGGGAACAGTGCAAGCTGAATCGACCGAGCAAGATTTCGCCGTCAGCCGTTGGGTAACTCCGATCCCGGTTGCGGTCGCCGGATTCAATTATGGCGACTATAAGAAGAGTGAGATACCCGATGAAATAACCCACTACAAGATCTCGGGCTATTATTTGACCGAGTTGCCTGACAGATTTCGCCGGTATGAGGTTTTGCAGTCCATGGCTCCCAGCGCCATGACGAAATACGCTCTCGATCAGACGCGGGCGCAGTTGCAAGTTTGTACGCTTTACTTCGGAAAGAGTTCTTATGACGATATCTCCGTCACGGAACAGCCTGATTTTGCCTTCGGGCAATCCTGGCCATCGTTGGTGTACCTGCCGATTTCCGCTTACATGGATTCGACTCAACGATGGATGCTGTTCGGGCACATTGACAGCAAATTCACCGGTTTCGTGCAGGAAGTGACTCCTCACGAAGTGGCGCATCAATGGTGGGGCCACACCGTGGGCTGGGCTTCGTACCATGACGTGTGGCTTTCCGAGGGATTTGCCGAGTTCTCTGCTGGGTTGTTTCTACAGGAGGCCGTGGGAAAAAACTGGCGAAAAGACTACATCGAATTCTGGGAACGCCTGCGTGTGCGAATCCTGGATAAAAACAATTTTGGCATCGCACCCACTGACGCAGGCCCCATCTGGATGGGGCTGCGACTGATTTCTCCCCATACTGAAAACGCATACCAGAATGTGATTTATCCCAAGGGCGCCTATGTGCTGGAAATGTTGCGCTCGATCATGTACAGCCCCGAGGATCAAGACAAAGATTTCATAGCGATGATGCATGACTTTGTGGAGAGTCATCGAGATCGGCCGGCAACTACTGAATCCTTCAAAGCCGTGGCCGAAAAACACATGACCAAGTTGATGGACCTTGGGCACAACGGTCGGCTCGACTGGTTCTTTGACGAGTGGGTTTATGGCACGCAGGTGCCGCGATATCACTTCGAGTATCAGGTCTCTCCGGCGGAGTCTGGCAAAGTGAAGTTGCACATGACCATTACCCAAAGCGAAGTTGACGAACACTTCGCCATGCTGGTTCCGGTCTTTGCCGATTTTGGCAACGGCATGATTCCGATCGCGCAGGTCGGAATTGGCGGCAATAACAGCCGTAGCCTGGATATGTTATTGCCTGCCCAGCCGAAGAAAGTGGCGTTCAATGCGTACAAAGAGATATTGGAACGGTGATCTTTTGTGGTGTCAGCACGCGGACAGGAGTGTCCGCGCCACACTTCCAGTTAGTCGGGGCGGACTAACAGAATCATCCCCGGACGCAGGGTTGCCACGTTAACATTGCGATTGTCGTGCTTCAGGGCGGTAACGGTGGTGTTGTAGTTACTTGCGATCGAAAACAAGGTTTCGCCTGGCTTGACTTTGTGGCGCAAGACAGCAGTTTGCGACGACGTCTTTGCGTGGGAGGGCGTGCTGGCTGATGCGGAATGATGCGATTTAGACCAGCGCCCCGCCGCTACCTGCCTTTCTCCTGCTCCGCTGGTGATGGGTAGATGGAGATACAAGGTCCTGCGGCCCGCCAGGCTGCTGCCTTTGAGGTGGTTCCATCCGCGAATCGCTTTGACGGACACCCCGAAATTTTCAGCCACCGTCTCGACGGTATCTCCTTTTCTTATTTTGTAGTGCGTGGTGGCGCGGGCATAAGTTGTGGCGTCGGTCTGCTTGCCGGGAGCTACCGGGATAATGAGATGCGTATCGGGAGTCAGCGCGTTGTTGTTGAGTCCGTCGTTGAGGTCGTTGGCTTCGGCGATCGACTTCGGAGTGGTGTGATAGGCGCGGGCGACGGCGGCTAAAGTTTCTCCGGGCAGCACTTTGTGGTAGCGCCAGAAGGCGCGCTTGTCGCTAGGAATCGAAGCGACCGTCATTTGAAATTTTTCGGTGGTTCCTGCGGGCAAGTGGAGTTCGAAGGTCTGATTCTTATCGGTGAATTTCGGAGTGCTCATCCGCAGCAGACTTGGATTGAGGTCCGACAAGTCTTCGGCACTAGCATCTACGCACTCGGCGACGAGTCTTAGAGCGATGGGATAGTCAATCTTCACCGTGTCGTAGGGAACGGGTTTGTCTTTGATTACTGAATCCAAACCGTACTGCGCCGGATTCTTGGCCATGATCGTAACGGCCACAATGATAGGGACATAGTTGCGCGTTTCTTTCGGCAGGACGTTGCGCCGGTAGAGTTCCCAGAAGTCGGCATATCCCGTCCGCTTGACGGCGGATTGCACTGTGCCCGGGCCGGAGTTGTAGGCGGCCATGGCCAGGTACCAGTCTCCGAACTCGTTGTACAGGTCTTTCAGGTGATGCGCGGCGGCTCTCGTGGCTTTTTCGGGATCCTGGCGATCGTCGATCCACCAACTGCGTTCGAGTCCGTATCCGGCGGCGCGGCTGCCCATGAATTGCCACATGCCACGAGCTCCGGCGCGAGAAACTGCCAGCGGATGAAAACCAGATTCCGCTTGCGCCAGGTAAATAAGTTCCTGCGGGATTCCCTGTTCGCGCAGGATGCGGCGAATCATGCCTTCGTAGCGGCCGCTACGGGCGAGAGCGCGCTCCAGGGTGCCGCGTCCGCGGTTGGAGAAATAGTTGATGAAGCCGGCGACTTGGTCCGTCATCATCAACGGCATATCGGAGTGCGTGCTCTTCAGCTCAGCTTCGGCTTTAGCCTTGATGTTGGGATCGACTTGCGGCGTTAGATCGTTGGCTTCGTCGATCGGTGCGGGCTCGGATTTCTGCTCCGATTCTTGGTTCGATTTCTGTTCGGCGAGTCCGTCGCCTGGTTGCAGGGCGGCTAGATCCAGGTTGTTGACGCCGTCGAGGATGCGGTCTAGTTCTTGCTCTAACCTGTCGTCTGTGCCCGGGTCGAATCCGCTACCCAAAAGTTGGTTGAAGGCTGCATCAAAATTCTGTTTGGCGGCTTCGAGGTGTCCGGCTTTGTAGTTCTCCCGGCCGCTTTGATATTCCTTTTCTACGCGGGCGATCAGATCGGCTACGGGATCGGCTTGAAGTTCCTGCGGACCTGCGGGCTTCGGCTTTACTTCGGCAGCCTCGGGCTTCGGCTTGGGCTGACTTGGCGGACTACTAGCTGCCGTCAGTGCCGGAGCTTGTGCTTGCGCAGGAGGCAGGAACGTCGTCTTCTGGGCGCTCTGGCACGCGACCGTCGCCGCCAAAGCGGCGGACGCAAAGATGACCAGCGACGGATGAATCGGAAACTTCATATTTTCAGATAGATAACGAACCGGCTTCCAACGAAACTGCGCCCTGAATGTCCTATATTGAGTGAGATGGTACTATCGCAAAATTCGTTGGGTCAACGCTACAGAAGGCGCTGAACCCGATTACTTTGGGAACCGGCGGCCATGTTACCCCGTCTCGACGGTCACTGGCAACGAGTCTTTGGGCATGCAGGATTCATGGAAAGGCAAATGGGCAGGCAATATGAAAGCGATCCAGATTAAACAAACGGGCGGACCGGAAGTGATGGAAGTGGTGGACTTGCCGGTTCCGCAGCCGAAACCTAACGAAGCGGTCGTCAACATCAAAGCCGCCGGCGTCAATTTTATTGATGTCTATAACCGCGAAGGGCGCTACAAGGCGCCGCTGCCGCTGGTTCTCGGACAGGAAGGAGCGGGCGTGGTATCGGCGGTGGGGTCGGATGTGCGCGAGGTGGCGGTCGGCGATCGGGTGGCTTATACACAGGTGCTTGGAAGCTACGCCGAATTTGCCGCGGTGCCAGCCGACCGGCTGGTGAAAATTCCAGAGGGCGTCAGCGAACGCGACGCCGCGGCTGCCATGTTGCAGGGGATGACAGCGCACTATCTTGCTTATGACACTCATCCGCTGAAGAGGGGCGAGACCGCGCTGATTCATGCGGCTGCCGGCGGAGTCGGATTATTGCTGGTGCAGATCGCGCACAACATTGGGGCGCGAGTGATTGCGACGGTTTCCACTGAAGAAAAAGCGGCGCTGGCACGGACGGCCGGAGCGGATGAGGTCATCCTTTATACGCAGATGGATTTTGAGGCGGAGACGAAACGGCTGACCGGCGGCAAAGGCGTCGACGTGGTGTATGACTCAGTCGGCAAAACTACTTTTGACAAAGGACTGAACCTGCTGCATCCGCGCGGAATGATGGTTCTGTTTGGAGGGTCGAGCGGAGCGGTCGCGCCGATTGATCCGCTGGTGCTTACACAAAAGGGATCGCTATTTCTGACGCGGCCTTCGCTCGGGAATTACGTTGCTACCTCGCAGGAGTTGCAAGCACGGGCTGGAGCGGTCTTCGGAATGATCCGCGACGGCAAGCTCAAGTTGCGGATCGAACATTTGTATCCGCTGGCGGATGTGCAACAGGCGCATCGGGAGTTGGAAGGGCGGAAGACTACGGGGAAGTTGCTGCTGCTGCCATAGAGATTTCTGCCTCGCCTCGCATGGCGGACGATGCGTCCGCCCTTACGTGGGCGCTGTTGCTTGTAATGTCAACGATTCGATGTAGCGGGTCCCACCGGTTTTAGGACGTCCTCTATCGGCAACTGGAAATCGACATTGGTGCGTTTCTCGTTCGGGCGAAGTTCAATGATTGTGGCTTGTTCTTTGGTGCGAACGCCAGGGTAGTAGATAGGAGTTGGCGCGTCACTGAAATACCCTGTCCCGGGTCGAATACCTAGACCGACCACATAGCGACCAGGTTTAACATCTTTGGCCTCGAAATAACCTTTAGCATTAACGTAAGCAGACGTGAAGAGGTCGTCGTCGAGGGATACTATCTGCACCCATGGGTGCACAGTGAACGGCTTGCCATCTGGAGAGCCAAGGTGACCTGAAATCGTCCCCTCGTTCGGTGGCACTATGCTGGTTGCGGGCTTGACGTTAAAGTCGTGTTCCCAGCATTGGCGCTTTTCTACGGAGACACTACCTCGCACGGAGACATAACCCTCGACTTCCCGAAGACCGTACTCCGGTGCCGTAATCACATCGTATTTGCCTACAGGCAATTCAAATTTGAAGTGTCCCCTTTCATTTGTATGAGCGACGTATTCACCACCATTCGCTACATTCTTGGCAACTACCTTATGATTCGCGAGAGGAACTGGACCCGCGTCCTCAGTATCATCTAGACGATGGATGGTTCCGATAAGGATGCCCGTGCTCTTGAGATGCCCCAAGTCCCGGAGCATGGAAATGTCGTCTTCGGCCTCGCTGACCGGTTTGCTGCGGCCTCCGTAAGACAGAATCAGCGGGACGTTATGGCTGTCTTGTTCCTTGTCTGGGTTACGTTGAAGGTAGAAGAGCCACTTGTCTCCAGCTTGAATGTCAGTGCGAAGACAGGCTTGATCGGTAATGGCAGTCACGGCGCTGGCATCACCCACGAAGACTTCGTCCGGGATTATTTCAAGAAGCTTGTCAGTATCGCCTACCCCCACCGCAGATCTAACGATTCCGGTAAATACGCGAGCGAATTCTTCGGTGCCGCACGCTTTCGCAACACCTATCAGTCCGCTATAACCACACATCACCTGCTTACCGTGGTACTCGCGTATCTCTACGATTTCCGCCGAGAGCGGGGGCACCATACAGGCAACGGCCGAGAAGATTAAGCAAAGACACAATTTTGGCCTTGCGAGCATAATCACCGAATATTATAGGCCTCGGGACATAACTGGGTTAAATCCCCGTCTGCTTGTAGTTAGCGCGTCACGCGAAAGAATTGATAGCTATGAGGCCTCGCGCTCATCGCCTTCCCGAGTTCATTTCCTACTTTATTCAAGGGCACAGGCTTGTCGATGTTGTTAAAGGCGCTTCCTTCGAGGCCGAAATATAGAATCAATCTGTGTCCTCGTTGGGAGCATTCGCCTTTATGGATACCGCGGGTATCGGACAATGTTATCGATCCTGCCGGGCCAGTGACGTGAACAATCTTCTCGGGGCATACCTCGTGGACTTCTTTGTCACTCAAATTCATTCGACTCGCCAGTCGTCTGGTCAAAGGTCGAGTCGTCTTATTTGGATTGTGTGAACCCTTGACGTAAACGAAATGTGGGGAGTCCAACGTTGTGTCGGTCAGATTCACACCGACTTTTAACCACCGCAAGCAGCCTGAATCCACGTGAAACGGTCGCGGACGAATGCCAGGGGGCAAGAAATCCGTGTCCCACCACATGTCGGGTTTTGTGATGATCGGAAAAACGCCGAGATAGCGCGTTGCAACCGCCAGAAGATAAGGATCGCACAACAGACCCTGGAGATATTGGTTATCCAACAACAACGATCGAGGGACGGTATAAACCGAATGGCGCGGCTGAGATAGGTCGATCCCTTTGCTCGTGCCAGTGGCGGCAATTGGTATCGTCGAGAGGGTCCCGGGAACTTGATCGGCGCCGATCGGACCAAATGTCGTCGTGGTTAGGGAACAGGACAATGCCAGTTCATATAGATTTTGAACGGCTTCGTTTGTGAGTCGCGCCGGAAGAACAACGACGCCATCTTCTTTGAGGGTATGAACAACGCCATCGATATTCGGTTCCAGAGTGCCCGCATCACCCACGAGCGACGCACCCTGCCAGCCGAATGTTACGTCTGTCTCTTTCTCTCTTCGCTTTGATTCAAGAATTCGGAACAGGATGTCGTTCGACCTTCCATCAGTAAACGCAGAGAGTTTTTGTACGACGTAATTGCTCTCTGGCGACGGCTCGCCGGAACGCCAGTATCGCCAGGCCCCACTTCCAAAGGTGCCGACGTTCCTTAAAGTGTCGACAAAGTCAGTCAAGGGCGAAACGCCTTTCGTCATTATTTCGTGAAGTATAACTCTTAGAAACTAAGTCGGCCGTTCATTCGCGAGCTTTTTTCCGTGAGTAATTCGCCAGGTACCCCGGCAGCTCTTGCTCGCAGCGGTCGTCTCTAATTGCCGCACCGACTGTTATGTCCAGCGGAATTACTCCCGCCCACGTCGGGAACGAATAGTCTTCTTCGTCGTCCACCGCTGGGCCGACGCGGACTTTGGCTGAAAACTCTGTGATTGGAACGCGCAGGATGGATGTGGCTTTCAATTCCTTTTCGTTGGGCTGTCGCGAGTCGTCCCAGCGATTGGGGATGATGTGCTCGCTCAGCGAGCGCAGGGCCGCCAGTTTTTCTGCCGGATCGGCCACCAGCGTTGCTGTTCCCAGAATCACGACGGAACGGTAGTTCATCGAGTGATTGAAGATCGAGCGGGCCACCACTAATCCATCAAGCAAGGTGACCGTGATGCAGACCGGGATCCCTTTGTCGAGATTGCGCAACATGCGACTGGCGGCTGATCCGTGGATATAGAGCGTGTCCCCGTCGCGTCCGAAAGAGGTGGGGATGACGTAGGGTTGGGCTTCGGAATTGGCCGTGAATCCTACGTGGCAGATAAAGGCTTCGTCGAGAATTTCATTGACGGCTTCGCGGTCGTATACTGCCCGTTGCGGTTCGCGGACCACACGCGTCCGTGGAGTTGGAGTGGGGTTACTGGAATTAGAACTGCTGGACGTTCGATCGTTGGGCGTTTGATCGTTGGATGTTGGATTGTTGGACATGAAGCTGACTTCCCAGGCAGGCGCCAAGAGTGGTGAAACGAAATTCTAGCAGGTCAGGAGCAACGGGCCCGACTTGACGGGTACGTTGGCCGGCAGTCGGCTGGCATCCGGTTGAATGGCCGTGTATAAGTTTAGGCAAATTCGAATTGGGAGGTTCTATGAATTCGGAATTCGCATTGCTGCTGGTATTTGGTATTGGAATCGTCGCGGGGTTGCGAACCATGACCGCGCCTGCCGTCGTAGCCTGGGCGGCTTACCTGGGCTGGATCAATCTCTCCGGCTCTCACTTGTCGTTCATGAGATCGATTTGGGCTGTAGCTCTCTTTACCCTTGGCGCATTGGCAGAATATGTCGTCGATCTCCTTCCCAACACTCCCCCGCGAACGGGCGCGCGCGGGCTGACATCCCGAATTGTTACGGGGATGCTTGCAGGCGCCTGCGTGGGTGTGGCTGGGGGCGCATCGCCGTGGCTCGGAGCCGCGATCGGAGTTATCGGAGCCATTGCCGGAGCGTTCGGTGGTTATCACGTGCGCGGCGGACTGGTTCGCAGCCTGCGCGTTCCCGATCCGGTGATTGCTATCCCGGAAGATCTGGTTGCGATTGTGCTTGGGCTGCTGCTGGTTTCGAGGTTCTGAAATGCCGCGTGCAACCCCCAGCGGCCAAAGCCGTAGTCGAACCACCTAGCCACCGCAGCGGTAAACCGCTGCGCCACCCAAAATCAGATGGATCGCGGGAGGCTAGAGCTTGGCTCTATAGAAAACCGCCCGTCTGTATCGCGAGACTGTTAAGCGCCATTTCCAGTCTTGTTATGGCCTCGCCGAGTTCGGGATGCTCTCCAACCTTCTGCTGTAGTTCCTTCAGAATCTTGTGAGCACTGGCAACATGCTCTGAGGCCTGCGCTCGATTTTGATCAGGGACTGGATCTTTTGGGGTCGGCATGATTTCTTATTCTCGATACAAGCTTATTCTATAGAGAATCCGAGTTGGTGGTAAAACTCGTTGCCCGGCCGGAGTGCAGTGGGGCACGAGGTCCTTCACCTCGTTCCGGATGACACGCTATCGCTGCTTGCGACGGCCTTTCGCTAAGGGTTTTGGCTGTTCTTCAAAGACCGCAAACTGAATCTTCTTCTCCACGGGATCGATGCGATCCACCAAAACCCTTATACGATCTCCCAGGCCATAAATCTTCCGTGAGTGCTGGCCGATGATTTGGCGGGTGTCTTCGTGGAAGGTGTAACGGTCATTCTTGTCCCAACTGTCTAGCGTGTTGAGCGGAACCAGGCCTTCGACGAAGAGGTCGGTGAGTTCCACGAAGAATCCGTATTTGGTCACGCTGATGATCAGGCCATCGAAGTCTTCTCCGATGTGGCGTTCCATGAATTTCATTTTCTTCCATTCCATCAGTCCGCGTTCAGCTTCGTCGGCATGGCGCTCGGATTGGCTGGACTCATCGGCGATGCTGTGGAGTTCCTCGAGGGGGATGGGACCGCCCTGCGGTTCCAGTATGTGATGGTGGACTTCGTGGTTGCGGCGCTTCGACCAGGGCGATGGTGGGGCTTCGTGGGCTTCCTCTTTGTGCGAACGGGAAGCAGGCCCTTCGCTCCGCTCAGGATGACAATCTCTTGAAAGTTTGGATGTGCCTATCGGGACGTCTCCGTCGATTTTTTCAGCCGACTCGCGCAGCACTTCTTTCAAGATCCTGTGCACGATCAGGTCGGGATAGCGGCGGATGGGCGAAGTGAAATGGGTGTAGGTGGTGGCGGCGAGGGCGAAGTGCCCGCGATTTTCTTCGCTGTAGCGGGCTTGCTTCAGCGAGCGCAGCATCAGGAAGCTCAAGATTCTTTCCTCCGGCTTGCCGGCAATTTTCTCCGCTAATTTCTGATACATGCGCGGGGTGATGTGGACTTGTTTCGGCACTTCGATTTCCTTGACGCGCTTGCCGGTGCCGCGGGCGTCGCGGCGGTCGGCTTTCAGTTGCACGCGCTGAATGGGGAGCGAGCCGACTCCTAGGGAGTATCCGAAGGTGGCGGCAATTACCTCAAAATCGTAGACACGCTTGGCGTCTGGCTTTTCGTGGATCCGATAAAGCGATGCTATGCGTTTATTTTCCAGATAGTGCGCTACAGACTCGTTGGCCGAAAGCATGAACTCTTCGATCAGGCGATGGGCGATGTTGCGCTCCGATCGCGTGATGCTCTTCATCATGCCGAATTCGTCGAACTCGATGACGGCTTCGGGGAGATCGAAGTCAATTGATCCCCGGCGCTTCCGTTTGCGATTGAGGATCATCGCCAGATCGCGCATGCGCTCGAAGTGAGCTACCTGAGATGCGTATTGCTCGCGCGCGGCAGCGTCTCCCTCGATGACAGCGTTCACGGCGGTGTAGGTCATTCTTTCCGCGCTGCGGATCACGCCTTCATTTACTTCGTACCCTACGATTTCGCCTTGGTGGTCGATTTCCATAGTGCAAGACAGCACGAGACGATCGACTTGCGGACGCAGACTGCAGATGTCGGTCGAGAGTTCCAGCGGCAACATGGGGACAGCGCGATCGGGAAAATAAACGCTGGTGCCGCGGAGGCGGGCTTCCTGATCAAGCGGCTGATTGGGGGTTACGTATTGCGCCACGTCGGCGATGTGGACCTGCAGTTCGTAGTTACCGCTTTCGAGTTTGCGGACGTGGATGGCGTCGTCGAAATCGCGCGCAGTTTCTCCATCGATAGTGACGATGGGAAGAGAGCGGTAGTCGCGGCGGAGGAGAAGCGCTTCTTCTGGAATTTCAGACGCGATGGCCTGCGCCTCCGCGATCACTTCGGGCGGAAAGCGGTGGGGCAGGTGGAACTTGCGGATCATGATCTCGACGTCGACTCCGAAGTCGGATTCTTCGCCCAGAATCTCGATCACGCGGCCGCGCGGATTTTGCGTGGCGCTGGGCCAGTCGGTGATTTCTACGTCCACCACCACGTCTTCAAGATCTTGCCAGTCGGTGGGCGCTTTGACTTTGGCTTCGTCGCCGATTACTCGGTCTTGGGACTTTTTCCCCGGTTCCCTCTGTGTTCCCTGTGGTTGCGTTGAAAGGTCAACTTCAACGGCAACCACGGGGGGCACTGAGGACACGGAGGACTGTGGGTTCTCCATTCCTGGCGGAATTATGATTTCCTGATTTACTTTCTCGTCGATGGGCTTGACGTAGTTGTGTCGCTTTCCGTAATGGAAGATTCCAACGACCGTGGGATGCGCGCGAGCGACGGAGCGGATGATGCGGCCTTCGGCGCGTCCGTCGGTTCGGACTGCGGTGACCTCGACCAGCACGCGATCACCGTGCATGGACGATCCAACGGCATGCGGAGGAATGAAAACGTCGCCCGCGAGGCGCGCCTTGAGACTTGCGTCGAGAGACGTGGCGTCGGGAATGACAAAGCCGTAGCCATCGCGATGCATGGTCAGGCGGCCGACCAGCATGTTGCGTCCCTTGGCAGCTTGCGGAATGGCGTAGCGTTCGCCTTCGACGTGCAGCAATTCTCCTTTACTGACGAGCGCATAGAGGCGATTGGTCAGCTCGCGGCGCACCTCGCCTCGCGCTCCGAGTTCGCGCAAGAGTTGCTTATGGCTCGCCGTTTGTTTGGGCTGGCGGGCGATGTGGCGGAGGATGGCGGAGTCGGAGAGCATCAGTTCTCGGTTCCCAGTTCCCAGTTCTCAGTTCTCAGTGTTCGATTCATTCGCCAGTGATAGAAACAGAGAACCGAGAACTGGGAACTGAGAACTTCTTATCGGCTCAGATATTTCTCTTCTATTATCCGGCGGTGATGCAGTTCGTGTCCGGCAATGATGTAAGCCAGAGCGCGCACTGTGACTTCATTCTTGTTGGCGACGCCGCGGCGGGTCCATGCGGATTCGTCGAGATTGCGAAATAGCGAGACGGTGGCACGGCGCACAGCTATGTAATCCTCGATCAGGTCGGTCATAGCACAACGCGCGAACGGACTATTACGAACGTAGTCGTCTTGTTCGTAGCCTTCAATGGGAGTCGCGTCTCCGCGCGAGATGCGCAGGGCGCGGTAGCTCATGATGCGCTCGGTATCGTTGAGGTGGCCAAGGACCTCCTTGAGGCTCCACTTCTCGGGCGCGTAGCGAAGATCGCCGTCGGCTTCGGTGCGTCCGGAAAGCAGCAAGAGAGTCTGCCGTCGCTGATCTTCGAACGCGGCAAGAACGTCATTGCCCTGGACCAAGGAGATGTAGCGATCGTAATAAGGAGCTGATTCTCCAGGCTGGGGACGAAGGTGGATTGCGCTTGAATTGGTCGCAGCAAGAGTCATAAATTCCCTATCATTTCTTCGTTAGGAATCGCTAAGAAAGGAACAGGTTAATAGTATCGGATTCGTCTGCATCGGATGGACGTGGGACGATAAAAGAATTACCGGCAACGAGCAGGGCTTACATGATGCGAGGCGCAGCCTTGGGTGCGTCTCTGGTGCGTCCATTGGCACGATTGTGGGGGAATCACGGGTGGAACTATGGGAATCGATAAGAAAACATTGATTTCCACAAGATGCGGGGTTAACTGAGGAGTACAATTCGCTTTGGCAGCCGAAATGCGGCGGACATTCAAAATCCCTTAATAAAGGAAGGATTTCGACGACAATGTGGAAGCCCACGAATCAACCTGCGACACCTGGCCGGCCAAATGAGCCGGAGCGTCCGAACACCTCCGCGGCGATGGCGCCGACGGCACCGGTCATGAGTGCGACTGCGAGCGAGCCGCCTGCAATGCCTCGCCCGGTTACAACGACCACATCGGACCAAGCCACCATTGGCAAGTCGCTGGTGATCAAAGGCGAAGTCACCGGATCCGAATCTTTGTATATTGACGGCCGGGTAGAGGGATCGATTAACCTCTCCGGCAATCGCGTCACCATCGGCCGCAATGGTGTGGTCGCGGCGAATATCAACGCGCGGGAAATCGTGGTGCTCGGCAAGGTGCGGGGCAACTTGACCGCGAGCGATCGAGTGGATATCCGCAGCGACGGTTCACTCACCGGCGACGTGGTGGCAGCGCGCATCTCGATTGAAGACGGCGCGTTCTTCAAGGGCGGCATCGATATCCGCAAAGCTGGTGGCAAGACCGACTCGAAGCCGGAAGAGATTTCGAAGGGTGTTTCGAGCGCGACAACGGAATCGGCGGTCGCGGCCAGAGCGTAGACGCGCTGTTCGCTGATGGCTATTCGCGCAGCTGGTACGGCATAACGCAGGATCTAAAAACGGGCCTTCGTGGGCCCGTTTTATTTTTTGCGCGACAGACAATTGAGGGCGTGAACAGCGAACGACGAACTGCGGAATCACGGTTCTTTGCCGGTTGCCATGGTTTCGGCGGCTTGGCCTTCAGCCAGGTTCGGGAGAGGCGTGGATTTCTTCCGCCGCAAATCTGCCGGCAGCTCCGAACGCAGCACCCACAATCCCCCAGCCACGGCAGCTCCCCACGTTAAGGTGCCGAGCACGAAGGCGAGCAGATCGGCGCGGCGTGTACCATCGAGCGCAATCACACGCATGACCTCGTAGCTCAATCCACCGGCAGCGGCTCCCACGATTGCGGACTTACCGAGCTCTTTCCAGTTCAGTCCGCCAAAAGGTACCATTCCGCGAAAGTGCAACAGCGCGGCGACGGCTAAAACATTTGCGGCGATGCCGATATCGGACGCGATGGCCAATCCGGTAACCGACAAAGTCCGAAACAAGAATGCGTATATGGGCAGAGAAGCGAGCGTGATCAGGCTGGTCGCGATCATGGGAGTGAGCGTATTACCGGAGGCGTAGAAGGCGCGAGCATACAACGCCTGGCTTGACCACAAGGCCAGTGAGAGTGAAAACCAGAAAAAATAAATGGCGGTGGATTGTGAATCCGTAAAAGTGAAGTGTCCGCGGCGGTAGACCAGATCGATGAGCGGGATGGCGATGGCCATCATCCATCCGGTCAGCAACAGCGATGACGCCGTGATGCGATAGACCGAGGCGTTGACGGTGGCGGCGAATTCCTCGAACTTTTTTTCTCCGAAGAGACGCGAGAAAAATGGGAGCGAGGCTTGGCCGACAGCCTGCCCGAGAATGGCGATGGGAACGGCGAAGAGACGCTTGGCATAATTCAACCTTGCGATGTCGCCGATGCCGCTGGAAGCGAAGTAGCGGAGAATCCAGTCGTCGGCGGTGACCAGCGAGACTCCCAGCATCAGTGGGATGGAAAGCCGCACCCATTCGCGGAAGGCTTGATTCTTCAAATCAAACGACGGCCGGTACCCAGTGCCAATTTTCGCGGCGCCTATTGCGTTAATCAGGAATGGTCCGAGAATGCTGCCGGCCAAGGCGCCGAATGCGAGGGAAGCGATTCCCATTTGGCGTCCGGCAACTACTCCGCCAACGATGATGAAGACGTTGTAGATCAGCGGACCGAACGCCGGCAACAGAAATAGACGATGCGAGAGCAGTACAGCCGAAACAACTCCGCCCACATAGAAGAAAATCTGCGCCGGCAGCAGGATGCGGGTGAGATGAACGCAGAGTCGCATCTGCTCCGGCGTGAATCCGTGGAACATCCACCGCGCGAACTGAGGTGTAAATATCTCGGCAATAATTGTGCCGATGACCAACACGGTGGTCATTACGGTGATGATGATCGAAAAAGTTTTCTGCGCGTCCTGCTCGCGCTTTTCCGCCAGAAAGCGGGTATAGATGGAGATAAACGTGATCGAAGCAGTGCCGCCCGCGACAATGTAGTTGAGCCAGTCGGGCAAGGTGAAGGCGGCCACGTAGGCATCAGTCTGCAATCCGGCGCCGAATGCGTAGGCGATATAGGCTTCTCGGATGTAGCCGATGCCGCGCGAAAGCGTGACGGCTGACATCAGCAGCAGCGTCGCGGAAAACGCCGAGTGCTGGTGCGATGGACGGAAGAAGCGCGGCAGACGCATCCTTTGCAGATTAACTCATCTCGCTGGTCGTGTGAGCGTTGTTGCAGTTAAAGGAATCGGTAAGGTACCGCTTCGGGCGGCCTGCACTCCGAGCAACAACCACCACGGAGACAAGAGCCACAGAGAAAGCCGGCTCTTGGCTCTTAGCGTTTTGCTTTTGGCCAAAAGCCAAGAGCGAAAAGCCAAAAGCGATTTTCTCCGTGTCTCCGTGTCTCTGTGGTGGATTCTGATTTTTGAACTATCGACGAAGCCACAGGGTTTGCTCCTCCACAGGCCGATTCGGTATGCTAGGACGTACACACCACTACCGCCGATCTTCCCAGTTTCCAGTCTTATTTCAGCAACGCGGCGCAGCCAGTGTGTGCGACCATGGAGCGGCCGGGGCGGTCGCGCATTCTTCCAAGTTGGAGTTTCGGATTGAGTAAAGGGTTAGCAGGCAGAGGCAGAACTGCGGTCATTGTCGGAGCCCAGTGGGGCGACGAGGGCAAGGGCAAGATTGTCGATGTACTCACGCAAACTTTTGAGGTGGTCGCTCGCTACGCTGGCGGGCACAATGCCGGACACACCGTCATCATCAATGGAAAGAAATTTGTCTTGCAGCTCGTCCCCGGCGGCGTTCTGCGCCCGGAGTGCATCAGTGTCGTCGGCAATGGGGTAGTAATCGATCCCCTGGCTTTCCTTAAAGAAGTCGCATCGTTACGCGCTGCCGGCGTAAAGGTGGATGGCAATCTTTTTGTTTCGAATCGCGCCCAGGTGATTCTTCCCTACCATCGCATGATGGAGCTGGGATCTGAAAACGCTCCAGGCCGCGTAAAGATCGGAACCACTTCCCGTGGCATCGGTCCGGCTTACGAAGACAAAATGGGGCGCCGTGGATTGCGCGTAGCCGACCTGCTCGACACCCAGTTGCTGCGAACGCATATCGAAAACGCCTGCCGCGAGAAAAACATGATCGCGCACGCGCTTTTTAACTCCGATCCGCTCGATGCCGACAAAATGTTCCGCGAGTACGCGGACGCCGCCGAGCAACTGCGTCCGTTTGTGCGCGACACGGCCCTCCTTTTGAATGCTGCATTAGCCGAAGGAAAGTCGATTGTCTTTGAAGGCGCGCAAGGCACCATGCTCGACATCGATCACGGCACCTATCCTTTTGTGACCTCGTCAAGCGCCACTTCGGGCGGCGCGTCCACAGGGACGGGCGTGCCTCCCACCGCGATTGATACGGTGATCGGCATCACGAAAGCCTATTGCACGCGTGTTGGCAGCGGACCATTCCCGAGCGAACTGCTCGATGCCCAGGGCGACGATCTGCGCAAACGCGGCAATGAGTTCGGCGCAGTCACTGGGCGCCCCCGCCGCACGGGCTGGCTTGATTTGCCTCTGCTCCGCTACGCTGGCATGATTAATGGCATCTCATGGCTGGTGGTCACCAAAATGGATGTACTCGACCACCTAACGGAGATTCCCGTCTGTGTAGGGTATAAAGTGGACGGCAAAGAAACAGACGAAGTGCCGGCACAGGCATCCGGCTACGAAAAAATCGAATGCATTTATCGCAACCTGCCGGGATGGGCCACTTCAACGCAGGCGATTCGAACGGTGGAAGCGTTGCCCAAAGCGGCCCGCGAATATCTGGCCTTCATCGAAAAAGAAACGGGTGCCCGGGTCGGAATGATCTCCACGGGACCTGATCGGGAACAGACAATTCTGGTGCCCGATTTTATAAGCCAGCTGGGCCTGAAGAGCCTGGCAGCTTGAGACGAACTCAACCCAGAGAGACAGAACGGAGCGACGGATGGTGGTGTTGGCCGTAACCTGGATGGCAAAAGTTGGACGCGAGTCCGAAGTGATGGCGATCTTTGAACGACTCACCGCCGAATCGCGCAAAGAACCCGGCTGCCTCATGTATCAAGTGCATAAGCACAAGACCGATCCGCGCCGTTTCTTTCTCTACGAACAATATAAAGATGACGCGGCCCTGGAAGCTCACCGCAGCTCCCCGCACTTTCTGCAGTTAGCGAAGAAAGATCTGCCTAAGCTTGGCGACCGTACTGAGGGACACTTGTACGAGCCGCTGGGGTGAGTCCCCGGTTCTCAGTTCTCAGTAAAAGCTAGACTTCAGATACGGGCTACTGAGAACCGAGAACTGGCAACTGAGAACTGCCTTACTGTTTGTCCACCATCAGCATGCCGCCGGAAGCGTAACTCTCTCGTGATACTTCCAGAAAAGTCACAACGATGGCTTCGCGGCGCGCGCCCGCTTCTTCCACCATCACATCGGTAATGCGTTCCGCGATCTTGCGTTTCTGATCGACGGTGCGGCCGTTGAGCATCGTGATTTGAACCAGGGGCATAGAGAGTTCTCGGTTCCCAGTTCTCAGTTCTCAGAAAATCCGGCCTCAGATTGGCGTACTGAGAACCGGGAACTGAGAACTGGCAACTTTTATTGAGCTAATTCGTATCCGGCAAAAAAGAAACTCAGCTCAAAGCGCGCCGTATCGTCCGCGTCTGAGCCATGAATGGCATTATTTTCGATATCGCTGGCCCACTTCTTGCGGATGGTGCCCTCTTCGGCATTGGCCGGATTGGTTGCGCCCATCAGCTTACGCAAGTCGGCGATAGCGTTTTCTTTTTCGAGCGCGAGCGCAACGATAGGTCCGCTCGACATAAATTTCGTCAGCGAACTATAGAACGGCCGGCTGGCGTGGACGGCGTAAAACTGCTCCGCCTGATGCTGGGAAATTTCGAGCATCTTGATTGCCAGAATGTGGAAGCCGTTCTTCTCGAATTGTTCGATGATGTCTCCGATCGCGTTCTTCTTTACCGCGTCGGGCTTGACGATGGTCAACGTGCGTTGCAGTGTTTTCATAGGTTGGCTCTTGGCTGTTGCACTTAGCTCTTAGCGAAAAGCTAAGTGCTAAATGCTAATTGCTGTTCTTACACTTTCACTCCCAGTACGGACGCTAGCGTTTCGCCGATTTCTGCCGGCGACTTGGCAACTTTCATCCCTGCCTTTTCCATGGAGGCAATCTTTTCGGCCGCCGTTCCCTTGCCGCCGGAGATGATTGCACCGGCGTGACCCATGCGACGTCCGGGAGGGGCGGTTTGTCCGGCAATGAAGCCTACTACCGGCTTCTTCATTTTTGTCCTGACGAATTCCGCAGCGGTTTCCTCGGCGTCGCCGCCGATTTCGCCGATCATGATAACGGCTTCAGTTTGTGGATCGCGGTTGAATAAATCAAGCGCGTCCACAAAATTCGTGCCGATAATCGGATCACCACCAATACCAATCGCCGTCGATTGTCCGATGCCGCGTTGGGTCAACTGATGCACCGCCTCGTAAGTCAGCGTTCCGGAGCGTGACACGATTCCGACATTGCCTTCTTTGTGGATGGAGGCAGGCATGATGCCAATTTTGCATTTTCCCGGCGAGATGATGCCTGGACAATTCGGCCCGATCAGGCGCGAGCGACGGGTTTGTAGAAACTCCCAGGCGCGGACCATATCCAGCGTCGGGATGCCCTCGGTGATGCAGACGATCAGCTCAATTTCAGCATCGGCCGCTTCCATGATCGCGTCGGCTGCGAACGGCGGCGGGACAAAAATCACCGTGGCATTCGCGCCTGTCTTGTCGGCCGCTTCCTGAACCGTATTAAAAATCGGCCAGCCTTCGTGGGTGGTGCCACCTTTGCCCGGAGTGACGCCGCCCATCACCTGCGTCCCGTAAGCAGCACAAGCCTTGGCGTGGAAAGTGCCTTCGCGCCCAGTGAGGCCCTGCACGATCAGTCGAGTTCTCTTATCAACCAGGATTGCCATAATTGCTCTCTTTAGAAACCGTCGTTGGTCGTCCGCCGTTCGTCGTTGGCTTTTCGCGCCTACGCTGCGGCCTTTGCCGCTGCTACTACTTTGTCGGCTGCGTCTTTCATGGTGTCGGCAATTAGAAAGTTCAGGCCTGACTCCATCAGGAGTTTCTTTCCCTCCTGAACGTTGGTGCCTTCCAATCGCAGGACTACCGGCAGTTGAATATTCGTCTTCTTTGCCGCTTCGATCACGCCCGCCGCCAGTGTGTCCACGCGCAGAATACCGCCAAAGATATTGATAAATACGGCACGGACACTTTTGTCGCTCAACAGAATTTCAAACGCGTGTGCGACTTGCTCGGCGTTGGCGCCGCCGCCCACATCCAGAAAATTGGCTGGCATCCCGCCTGCGTACTTGATGATGTCCATAGTGGCCATCGCCAGACCAGCGCCATTCACCATGCAGCCGACGCTGCCTTCGAGCTTGATGTAGTTGAGGTTGTATTTCGATGCTTCGACTTCAAGCGGATCTTCTTCGGTGACATCGCGCAGCTCTTTCAAGTCCGCGTGGCGGAAAAGGGCGTTGTCATCGAAGGTAACTTTGGCATCGAGCGCGAACAACCGGCCGTCCGTACACGTAATGAAAGGATTGATTTCCATCAGCGAAGAATCGGTGTCGAGGAACGCGCGGTAGAGGCCGGTGAGGAATTGGACCGCGGGATTGATCTGTGCGGGCTTCAGTCCCAACATAAACGCAATCTTGCGCGCCTGGAATGGCTCAAGGCCCATCCCCGGATCGATGTACTGCTTCATGATCGCTTCCGGAGTATCGGCAGCCACTTGCTCAATATCCATACCGCCAGCAGCGGATGCCATGAACACGGGCTTGCCCTCGCTGCGGTCAACCAAAATTCCGAGATAAAGTTCCTTCTCGATCGGCAGCGTCTCTTCCACCAGCAATCGGCGCACGACGCGCCCTTCCGGTCCCGTCTGATGCGTGATCAGCGTCATGCCCAGCATCTTGCCGGCGATTTCGCCTGCCTCTTCGACCGACTTCGCGATTTTCACGCCGCCGCCCTTGCCGCGTCCGCCAGCATGAATCTGCGCCTTCACCACAACCCCGGTCGCACCGGAGCTTAGCAACTCTTTCGCCGCCGCTTCCGCCTCTTCGCGCGTCGCGGCCATCGTGCCGCGCGGCACGGCAACACCATACTTCTTCAGAATTGCTTTTCCCTGATACTCATGAATTTTCATAATGATTCCGATTCCGAACTGGAAGAAACCCGCTAGCGGATTGCACTGCCGTCCAGCAAACCTTTGATTCTATAAGACGCACCGATAATCGGCAAAGCCGACGTATCATTTAAGCATGAAGCTTGTTTCCATCAGCGTTGGCTTGCCGCGTTTGCTTTCCTGGGGAGGAGAGACGTTCGAGACCGGTATTTTCAAAAGTCCCGTGGAAGGGCGAATCGCGTTGCGGACCACCAATCTCGACGGCGACCGGCAGGCCGATCTTACCGTCCATGGCGGACCGGAAAAAGCTGTCTACGCCTATCCTTCGGAGCACTACCCGGCATGGAACTCCGAGCTTCCCGATCCCGATCGCACCTGGGGAGCGTTCGGAGAAAACTTCACGACTGAGGGTCTGCTGGAAACGAATGTATCCATCGGGGACCGTTATCGCATCGGCTCCGCCGTGGTCATGGTCACGACGCCCCGGCTTCCTTGTTACAAACTCGTGGCCAAGTTTCGAAGAGACGATATGATCGCGCGCTTCATACACAGCGGCCGTTGCGGCTTCTATTTCTCTGTGGTGGAAGAAGGGGAAGTCGCAGCCGGGGACGAATTCGCTTTCCTTGGACGCGAAGAAACCACTTTGACCGTTGCTGAAGTAAATCAGCTTTATGTCGGGAAATCGCCCGACCGCGAGAAGCTGCATCGATCGTTGGACGTCACGGCCCTGCCGGAAAGCTGGCGTGCTCACTTTCGAGGCCGGCTTGGGGAGATTGACCGGCATCGAGGCTGACCAGCACAGACACTGATGCAAGCCGACCAGCCATATCGGGATTGAAACGAATCTCGTCTCTGCTGTAGCTTGGTTCCTGTGATCCTCGACGCCCTCCATCGCATCGCCAATCATCGCCAGTCGCTCACACGCGAAGAAGCCCGCGCGGTAACGACTGAGATTCTCGCCGGCCAATGCTCGGACGCGCAAATTGCGGCGCTGCTGGTGGCCCTGCACATGAAAGGCGAGACGGTCGAAGAAATCGTCGGATTCGCCGAGGCGATTCGCGCCGCCGCCACTCCACTGGATCTTCACCCCGCATCCGTACTCGACGCGAGCGGCACCGGACACGACGCTTTAGTGGACACCTGCGGCACGGGAGGCGATGCCAGCGGCACGTTTAACATTTCGACAGCAACCGCTTTCGTCGTCGCTGGAGCCGGTGTGCGCGTAGCCAAGCACGGCAATCGCAGCATGACGTCGAAGTGCGGCTCCGCCGACGTGATGGAAGCATTGGGCGTCAATATCAACTTGCCGACAGCGCAGATCGCGGCCTGCCTGCAGCAAGTTGGAATCGCATTTCTCTTCGCCCCAACGATGCATTCGGCGATGAAACACGTCCAGGGCGTGCGCCGCGAGTTGCATCTGCGTACGATTTTTAATCTGCTGGGACCCCTGACGAATCCCGCGCGAGCGACATGCCAGGTAGTTGGCGTCTATTCCGCTGATCTGGTCGACAAACTTGCAGAGGCGCTCAGCATGCTAGGTCTGCGGCGTGCATTGGTCGTCCACGGGTGTGACGGCCTCGACGAAATAACTATCACCGGACCAACCCGCATCGCCGAAGTACGCGATGGGCAAGTTCGCACCTACGAAGTTACGCCCGAGGAATTTGGCCTGCAGCGCGCCTCGCTCGATGAAATCTCCGGTGGAGATGCGGTTCAGAACGCTGCGTTGATTCGGGAAGTATTGTCCGGAAAGAAGTCCGCACGTCGCGACGTGGTGTTGATGAATGCCGCCGCCGCCCTGGTTGCCGCGGGACGGGCCGATCACCTGCGCGATGCACTACCGCTAGCTTCAAAGGCGATTGATTCTGGCGCTGCACTCGCAAAGTTGCAGGCGCTCATCGCCTTCGGCGCGAACCATACGCAGCGCCAAACTTAATATCAACTTTTGAATCTACCTTTTGTTCGACGCCGCTTTCAATTTCTCGATCTGCTGTAGATGTCCAGCGCCATGCCCGCCCATCCTCTCAACGAGCTCGCCAACGGTCATCTCTCGCGACATTTCCGGGTGAAAAGCTGACTTGGAGAGGTCTGAAGCCTTCAAAGTGCGCAGTAATCGCAGATTGTGGTGCCGGCTTAACCCGTAGAATGCGATCAGTTCTAATGGAGGCGAATCCATGTAGTTCAGATTGCGGGCCCAAGCATCTTGGTCCATCGGAGCGATGACGGGCTTGGTGTCCGCGAGCATCTGCCGCAGACGATATCCGTAAATGATTTCGACATCCGCCAGGTGCCCCAGGACTTCTAGCACGCACCATTTTTCAGGCGAAGGCTTGTAGCGCAAGGCTTTGTCCGATAAGCCGGAAACGGCCGCCGCAATTTCTTTCGGGCTCTTTGCCGCTGCATCAAGATGTTTCCTTAACTCTGCTTCTGTCATAGGCAAGACTCGCTAGTGGTTTCTACGGCGCAGGAATCTGAAATTCATTATTCGCCAGATCGCTCTCCGGCACGCTGCCGTCGTTGATCACAATCTTGGTCGCCGTGCCGAGCGATTCGACTCGCGTGGTGGCCGTGCTCTTGGCGCGCACTTCAATCCGCTTCGTAATCTCGCCGCCTTCAAAAATCACTGTGAATGGTACCTCCGCTCCGGCATTGCCAAGATTTTCCAGCGTTACGGTAATGATGTGCGCGTCTTTCTCAGTCTTCCACGGATGCACCGACTGCACGTGGAAATCCGGCAGGCCGAGGTCATGATAGACCCAGTCATCGAAGAACCAACCCAGGTCGCGCTTAGCAGCGGCTTCAATCAACTGCTCCACATACTTTGGAACTTTATCCTCCTCGGTTCGATACTTGCGAATCGCCTGTTTCAGTACATCGTCGCCGACCATGTCTCGCAGCATCCACCACACATACGCAGCTTTGCTGCGATAGTACGTTTCGTCGAAAGTGGTGGCCAGAGGTTGACCTGGATTTTTCGCCTCCGCATTTTTCTTGAGCACGGCCGCAACTTCTTTTTCCGAATCAAGAAACGCCGCCCGGTGCAGTCCGAGGAAATCGAGTGCCGCCTTACGTCCGCCTTGATTCTGCCGGTACATGGCCTCCCCAAAGTGCGCCAGTCCTTCATAGACCCAGGGTCTCGATGACGGTACGGCTGAATGGACCAACTCGTGAACCAGATTGATGCCCGCGAGCTTTGAATCTTCCGCGGCCATCGATGCCAGCAACAATGTTCCACTTTCGAACGGAGCCGCCTGCGGGTCGGCAAAATCGGCTACCGCAATCGGCGCGCTTGGTGGACCAAACCAACCGGTAACAAACTTCATCGCGGGTTCGAGGGCGTTGGAATAGGTGACGGCTCCCGCTTCGTGGCCGGGCAGGCTGAATAAATCAGCAGGCGGCTTGGACTCGCTCTGATAGTTGGCGATTACAAAGGTTGGCGTGACTGTGCCGAGCCGCCTCCATGAACATTCCGTCGAAACTTGCTGCGCGCGATCCAAGGCTTCTGCAACTCGCTGGCCACCAGGCGTACAAATCAAGGATCTAAACGGCTCGCCGGCCATTACTATTTTGGCTTTGAATTCGCTCGCAGCCACCCGCGCCTTCCACCGATCGGTAACTTCAAACAAACTGTTGCCCTCGGAGAAATCCGCCGACTCAGTCGTAATCGGATACCACGCCACATACCCCGCTCCTCGTACCGCCGTGAACGAGGGACTGATCTGGTCCCAACTCGAGTGTTTTGCGACACCTTCCGGCACGCCGACCCGAGTCAGCCGTGTCGTATCCAGCGGAATCACGCCCTCGTAGCCGATTTCGATTTCCACGGAATCTCTTGGCTTAACTTCGGCTGGCAAGGTCACGATGGCTTCGGAAAGCGCGCCGGTGTGGTCAATATCTGAGACGTAGGATTGCGAAACAAATTGCAGGGGCTTGCCGTCTACTCGAATCGAACGCCAGGCCAGAGAAGACGATATCTGTAGCGCTGCAATCTTCTGGGGCTGGCTGGAGTTGTTGCGCAGCGTGATTTTGCCGCGCGCACCCAATCTTTGCTGCTCGGGCTCCAGAGTAATGGCCAAATCGTATTTCGTGATGGTGAAGGCTTCGCGTTCCAGACTGACGGCAAAAGAGCTTGCACCACAGAGGACACAGAGGACACGGAGTGCGAAGACGAACTTCATGATTATTTCGATGCGCCCAGCCGTCTCTGCCGTACCACTTCGTAGAGCATTACGCCCGCCGCTACGGAGACATTGAGCGATGGCACTTTCCCCAGCATCGGAATCGACACCACGAAGTCACAGTGTCTGCGGACCAAGTCATGGACACCTTTGCCTTCGGCGCCAAGCACGACGGCGCAATGCATTTTGTAATCAATCGCATCGTAAGTTTGCTGGCCGCGCTCGTCGAGTCCAACAACCCATAGGTCTTTCTCTTTCAGTTCTTCAAGAGCGCGCGAGATGTTTGTGACTTTGGCAATCGGAAGATGCTCGCTTGCTCCAGCCGAAACTTTCGCGACCGCGGCTGTAACGGCGGCGGAACGACGTTCAGGAATCACGACGCCATCGGCTCCGGCGGCATCGGCAGTGCGCAGAATCGCTCCCAGATTATGCGGATCTTCGATTCCATCCAGCACGACGATCAGCGAATGCTCTCCGCGCCTGGACGCGACAATGTCCTCGAGATCGCTGTATTGCTTGGCCGAAGTCGCGGCCACTAATCCCTGGTGCGCGGCGTTGCCGGCAACTTCGTCCAGTTCCTCACGCGTCATGATGCGTACGGGGATACCGATCTTGCGGCACTCTTCGATCACCCGCCGCAAGCGAATGTCTTTCCGCTCCTTGGCGACGCCCACCCACTCAAAGTTGCGTCCGCGGGCTTTGAGCGCTTCCGTTACCGTATTGATTCCGTAAAGAATGTTCACGCGGAGTAGTTTACAGCTAAGAGCCAGGTTTCAAAGTTTCAGAGTTTCAAGGTTGAGAAACCTGCGAGATATGGGGCGAAATCTCGAACTCTGAAGGCTTGAAACCGGCTTTTTGCTCTATACTCTCTGTCTAAGGATATGGCGCACGCCGCCTTACATTCCGGCCTTACCAGCTCGATTCGTAATCCCATGCCTCTCTCCGCAATTATTGTCGACGACGAACAACTGGCGCGGGACGAACTCGCTTATCTGCTGAAGAATCTCGGCGACGTGAACGTGGTCGCACAGGGCAAGAACGGCCTGGAGGCCATCAACCTGATCCGTGAACACAATCCGGACGTGGTGTTTCTTGACGTCCAGATGCCTGGTCTGGACGGTTTCGGTGTGATCAAGAAGTTGCTTGATCGCAAGGTATCCCTTCCCAAAATTGTCTTCGCCACGGCTTTCGATCAATACGCGGTGAAGGCATTCGAGGTGAACGCGGTCGACTATATTCTGAAGCCTTTCGACAAGAAACGCGTTGCACAGTCGATCGATAGGGCCCGGACAAAAATTGAAGCGGGGGGCGGCCCGGAAGAAAAATTCGAAACGCTGGTGCGGATGCTGGAATCGCAGAAGCCGCACGGAGCGAAGACTGCGAAGATTCTGATCAAGGCCGCGGGCAGGTTATTCCTCACCGATCCAAAAGATATCTGCTACGCAACCATTGATGACGGTGTAATCACCGTAGCCACCAGCGGCCATGCGGGGATGGAAGGGCACTCGAACTGCCGGACGCTGGAAGAACTTTTCGAAAATCTCGATCCCAACTTATTCTGGCGGGCGCACCGGTCATTTCTGGTCAATATCAATCACATCCGCGAAGTCGTGCCCTGGTTCAAGAGTTCCTACCAATTGCGCATGGACGACAAGAAACAGTCCGAAATTCCGGTCAGCCGCGCCCAGACCCGCCGCCTGCGGGAACTGTTCAATCTGTAAGAACGAGTTCTCAGATCTCAGTTCTCGGTTCTCAGTAAAAGCCCATCGCTCGGGTTACTGAGAACCGGGAACTAGGAATAAAAAGGGGCGGACGTGAGGCGACTTCGTCCGCCCGGGGGAGGGAATTCTCAAGATGCGATGGCTTGCAGGGCGATCCGATTGGGAATCACCAGGGTCGCGCCTTCAAGCCGGATTAAGTCTTTCCGCTTCATCACACTCAGCAAGCGCGTTACGGTTTCTCGCGAAGATCCGATCATCTGCGCAATTTCTTCGTGAGTGAATTCCGTGGCCACGCGGAGTTCCCGGTTGCGAGGCTCGCCCGAGACCCAGGAGAGCAACAGGCGAGCCAGCTTTTCCGTCGAACTGCGGGCCAGCAGCAGCTCGTGGACATCGTCAAACGAGGTAGTCGCCTCCCGAGCCAGCATAGCGGCGCAAGCTAGCGCAGCGTGGCTGTTGTGTGCGATGAGATTCAGGAAGCTCTCGCTTTCGACGAACTTGATTTGGCAAAGCTCGATGGTGGTGACCGTAATCGGCGACGGCCGCCGGGTAACGACTGCGCTCAGCCCCAGTACCTGCCGGTCTCCCGTAATTTTCAGGATGATGGTTTTACCGTCGCGGGCCTCGACCGAGAGTTTAGAACGGCCAGCGCATGCGATATAGACTCCGCGCGGAAACTGACCTTCCCGGAGCAGGGTGGCATGAGGAGGATATAAAGTGAGATGCCCCATCCCGTTGAATGCGCTCATCAGCGGCGTCGGCAGATCGCAAAAGTCGCCGCTCTGCCGCAAGGTGCAGCTTTGGCAATCCTTCGGAATCGCGAAGCGCCGGAGCAAACCCACTAAAACTCCTTGGTCGACGGGACTTGGCTAGTTGAATCTGGGGCCTAAAACGGGAATGACCAACTCCACAAATAATGCACGCCAGTTGCCATCTGCGCGACACGGCTAAGTGTCTGCAATTTTCGCTATTTAGGATTCACTTTGAACCAGAGCACGCTCAAAACTGAGCCGCAGCAATGGCCGAAGTGCCGATAGTTCGGCAGCGGCTGGAACCCGCCTTGAGGTTGGGAGCCTATCCTAATGCAGAAAGTCCGTGCGTGAAATTCCCAGACGCTGCATCTTGTATTGGAGGGTCGTGCGCTTGAGTCCCAGTCGGGCCGCCGCGCCTGAAGGGCCTGACAATGCGCCTCGGGTTTGGCGCAGTATTTCGATGATGTGCTCTTTTTCCTTGTCGCGCAGAGTACCTTCCGATTCGGACGGTCGCAGGGAGAGTTCGTCGCGTAACTCGCCAAGCGGCGGGTTTAGCCGGTTGCCTTCTGAAAGAATCACCGAGCGTTCGACAAAATTCTCCAATTCACGGATATTCCCCGGCCATCGCCACTTCACCATGGCTTCAATCGCCTCATCGGGAATGATGTCAATTCGCTTATGAAGCCGCACCGCGCATTTTTCGACAAAATGCCGAATTAACATCGGTATGTCCTCGCGACGCTCACGCAATGCCGGCAAGTGCAGCGGAAAGACGTGCAGCCGGTAGAACAAGTCGCCGCGGAATTCCCGCTCCTCAACCGCCCGCACCAGATCGCGATTGGTGGCCGCGATCAGGCGCACATCCACACGGATGGTCTTCGTTCCGCCGAGGCGTTCGAATTCCTGGTCTTGCAGAACTCGCAGTAGTTTGGGCTGCACCTCTAAAGGAATCTCCCCAATTTCATCCAGCAGCAGAGTCCCTTTATCCGCTAACTCGAGGCGCCCCAGCTTCTGGCTTACAGCTCCCGTGAATGCCCCTTTTTCATGGCCGAAGAGTTCGCTTTCCAGCAATCCCGTCGGAATAGCCGCGCAGTTCAGCTTGATAAAATTGCGTTCCTTGCGCCGGCTCATGGCGTGAATCACACGCGCGATGCGCTCTTTGCCGGTACCGGTTTCGCCGGTAATGAGCACGGTGGAATCAGTATCGGCAACAATAGCGGCATAGTCGAGCACACGTTTCAACGCCGGACTATTTCCCACGATATCGTCGGACCGGTTCGCGCTGCGTATTTCATACTCCAGGTAGCGCTTTTCCTGGGCCAGCCGTTCCTTGAGTAGCGCGATCTCGCGATAAGCATGGGCATTCTGAAGCGCCGCTGCAATCTGGTTCGCGACTTGCTGCAAATATTCGACCTCGGGCGGACCAAAGGCGTCTTCGAGCATGCTGCTCGGATTCAGCGCCCCCCAAACTTTGTTTCCGGTTATCAAAGGCACGCTGCAAACGGATCGAACGCCGCCTTCAAACATCGCTTTCGGAAGCGACCCTTTCATGCCGTGCAAATCGTCCGCCGTGAAGAATGTAACGCTTCGCGTTTCGATCGCCTGCGCGGAGAGAGATTGCTCAAGCGGAACTGTATTGCCGTGGTTCAGTCCCTCCCATTCCAAGGCGTCTCCGTATAAACGTGTATTGGTGCCATCCTCATCCAGCAGGCACAAGACGGTTCGATCGTAGCGCACAATGTGACGCAGGCTGCGCAGAATGACCGGCAGCAACTCTTCGAGTTGCAGGCTTGAGCTGAGGGCCCGGCTAATCTCCACCAAACTCTGCTGTTCCTCAAAGGCGGCGAACGCCCTGTCCTTCTCCAAGGCAAGCGCGCCCATCGAGGCCACGCGAGAAAGAAATTCGACATCGGCACCGTCCAAAGCCTCGGGGACGTTTTTGCCCAGGCCCAGCGCTCCAAAATGGCTCGAAGGGGTGCTTATGGGAACGACGGTGTAAGACCGGATACCATGATTGAGCAGCACGGGTACGCAACCCGGAAATCGCTCCTCGCACTCGGTGTCCGGGATAGCAACGGCCTGCTGATGTTTCCAAGCCCACCCACTGGCGGCTTCGTCCACGGCAAGCGCTTCGAACTCTCCACTTTCGTGGTTCTTCTTCCAATACTGGGTCAGCATGCAATCGCGGCGCGGGTCATGTAGGGAGAGATTCAGCAGTTCGCCTCCGGTGAGCGCCAGGACCGGAGGTGCGAGTTCCTTAAATGCGCTGGGAAGGCTTTGGGCTCGTGCGATGAGATCGGTGATGTTGAGAAGAAGCCGATACCGGTCGTGGTCGGGCGAGGGACTTCCGTCACTCGCCATCTTGCTTTCAAGCATAATTATCCTCCTGCACCTGCCACGTGCAATCTGTCGGGCAGCTTATGTTGAGCAGGAACTGGGTCGTCGCAGCATGCCAAGCTGCGGGGCCAGGTTCGAACATTGACGGCAGCCGCAGGCGTCGGTTCCTTTCCTTGGGAACCAATCTCATGTTCCCTGTCAGGGAGACCCCCAGGGTTCTGCGGCACCGCTTCGCGAGGTTAGTATCTCCCGCGAAGCATAATCCTTACTCCATCTCTGCACCTAAGGCAACGTACTTATATTTCTGTTACGAAAACCGAACAAATGGTTGTGAAGAGACCCTGTCGGACTGCGGCGATGGCTTTGGCTGAGATTCATTCTGAACGAACTGCACCACAGCCGCGCGGGTATTTCCGTTCCAAAATCCGAAAATTTCGGCGGGCAGTCGTGTATTCCGACATCAGAACCGATGTTAAGATGTCCCCGGCGAGGTCGGCGACTGTGCAACTTAACGGCGGGCAGAGACTGCGGACGCTCCGAGAAAGCCTGGGATATCGCATGCGGGACGTGGAACTGGCCAGTAGTAAGATCGCCCAGAGATTTGGGAGTGAGGAATTCGCGATCCCGCCCAGCCGCTTATCCGACATCGAAACCAAAGGCATCATCCCAAGTATCTTCCGGCTCTACTCTTTTGCCGCCATCTATCGGCGGGAATATCGGGAGTTACTCTCCTTCTATGGCCTCGAACTTGACGCCCTCTCCGCCGACATGGGCTTCGGACGACCGCAGAAATCTCACTTGTCTGAAGGTTTGAACGGTGTCAATGAAGTGCACATGCCGGTGAGACTCGATCCGGGGTTCTCGCTCCAAAAAACGACTGACTTGAGACGCGCGATCGAGCAATGGGGTAGCGTGCCCATGGCTCACCTTGCCATGTTCGCCGATGACCGGTACATGTACGGGTACATTGGATCCGAAGATTTCACTATGTTCCCCATTCTTCCGCCGGGCAGTTTCGTGCAGATCGACGAAGCCAAGAACAAAGTTGCCGAAGGGGTATGGCGATCGGAGTTCGAGCGCCCTATTTATTTCGTAGAAATGCGCGATGGATTTACTTGTTGCTGGTGCTCAATGAAGCGTGACGCCATCGTCTTACAACCTCATCCCTTGTCCCCCGTTTCCGTGCGGGTTCTTAGATACCCGCAGGAGGCCGAGGTTCTTGGGCAGATTGTTGGGGTTGCGATGCGCCTCGGGGATTGGCGCGAATCGGACTTTCAGTCAACGCCGAAAGCGCAGACAGCACTGACCTCAGATGTGCCCGGGCAGATGGGGAAAGGGGTTTAGGCTGCGAGTCCGCCAGCGCAGACAGAAACTCCTCCTCGGTCAGATGCTGATTCGAGCTTGAGGCTTGCATATCCCTGAGTAGTACCGCCAAAGGCTTCTTCAAAACCTCCGAGAGTAGCGCTCGATGAGACAGGCGCATTGCGCGCTGAGCGGCGTCATTGCCATACACCTTCGTCAAACCCCAATGCTCGTAAGTTCCATTCCCGTCATGCAATCGACCAACGTAAGAAAGCCTGCCTAACGACCCCGAAACGGCGCCTAGGGTGTTCGCTTCAAAGTCCTCGTGAGCGGATCGCAGCCTCATTAGATTTTACGATTTCCGAAAAGACATCGAGATGTAACTAAGCGCAGAAAATCCCTCTATAGCAGGCAATTTACCACGGTGCGAATTCTTTCGCAAAGGAGCACACCGTGAAACGATTCCTGCTGACCTTGGCTGCAATTGCCTTATTTCTGACAACCGCCGCGATGCCGAGTATGGCCGATGGCAATCCCGAGTGTAAGTGCTGCATCTTTACTTGCCCGACTTAGATAGAACCTGGCATTTAAATTGCCGGGCCGCCAGTTGAAAAGGGGACATCTCAGGGCTATAGTGCTCTGCAATGCTCCCCGCCAACTGGCCCCGGTTGCTGACCTTTTCGCTTTGGATAGCGCCTCATGTACTCCTCGTTGGCCTTGTCATTGTCCTCTGTAAGCGCCGTTTGCACAGAGAATTCCCGTGCTTTTTCGTCTATGTGCTGTACGAGATCGCCAGTTTTATTCTGCTGGTGGTGTTAGGCGAGACGCCCAGCGTAACTGGAGAGCAGTACGCTTACGCTTATTACGCCACGTTGATGCTTAGCGTTCTTCTGCGTTTCGGGGTCATTGGCGAAGTCGCTAAAGACTTATTTCGTGAATCGCCCCTCCTGAAGGTGACATCGAGGCGAGTGCTTCTCGGTGTGCAGGGTTTGCTGCTAGTCGTCGGCGTTCTGCTGGCTGTTTATGCGCCTGGCGACAATAACATCCGATGGATCGCCGGTGTATCCGTCATCAACCGCGGCGCGGCTATGATTCAATCTGGCCTGCTGCTTTCTTTGTTGCTCTTTTCCCGCTTCCTGGGTGTATCTTGGCATCGTCACGCATTCGGCATCGCGCTGGGACTAGGGATCCTGACCAGCGTTGATGTTGCCATTTATGCTCTTCGCGTCCAACTCGCCAGTAACATATTGGTGTCATACTTGGATCTGTTGCGAACGGGAACCTACCTCGTTTGCATTTTGACTTGGATCGGCTACTTGCTGCTGCCCGACCTCGAACCAGGGCCCCTTACAGTTGTTCCAAGTGAGGAGGTAGAGACTTGGAGTACGGAGTTGCAACATTTGCTCAGGCCCCGGCAATGATCGAGACAGTGATCACGACAATCACCGTGGCTCGGATAGTGGTTGCGGTGGCGATCTTCGCGCTAGCGACCTTTATCTATTTTGCCATTCGCAGTCGTGTCCATCGGGTTGATTTAGAAAAAGCTGTGCGGGATTTCCGTTCTCTTGACATTGTGGCCTTTAGAAACCTGGTCGACCCTGCCGAAGATACATTTCTCCGCGATAGCTTATCGCCAAAGAAATTCCGTAGGATCAAACGACAGCGTGCCTGGGCAGCGATCCTCTACGCCCGTGAAGTAGGAAAGGCAGCGACCGCCCTGGCCAAAGTCGGCCAAGTCGCGCGAAGAAGTCCCGACGCTAAGGTCGCGACATCCGGGGTTCAGCTTACAGAGAACGCTTTTCGGCTTCGATTGCAAACCGTCGACGTCACGCTCCGTTTGCTGACCGGCGTCCTGCTCCCCGGCCTGCAAAGCCCTACGCTTCGGCCTGTGGTTGAGCAATATGAGCGAGCGGCAGAAACACTTTTCCAAGTCGGAGAATTTTCGTCGAGTTAACCCTTCATTTGGTGACGAGGCCCGGCCCCCGAGAAGAGTCTTATCGTAGAATTGTCGTAATGGCGCGAGGCTGGGAAAGTAAGTCCGTAGAGCAACAGCAAGAGGAAATGGCTGAGCGCCGGCAAGATATCCGCGCGCCTATCTCTCCGGACGATCAGAAGCGCAATCGTAAACGTGAAGGCCTGCTTCTTTCCCGCGGACGGCTCGCCCAACAACTACAGGCAGCCAGCAGCCCCCGCCATCGCCAAATGCTAGAACAGGCCATCGCGGAACTGGACAGCCAACTGGCGTCTTTTAAGTAGGTTACGAAAGTAGATCAAGGCGCGCCACACGAAGGTCTAGGGGCCAAACGCATACCCCCGATAAGCAAAACCACGGTTCGCTTCCCAGCCACCTGCCGTATAATCGAGAAGTCAAATGAAAGCTTACGTTTACGTCTCCCTAAAGAAGAGCGTTCTGGATCCGCAGGGAAAAACCATCCACGGCGCCCTTACGAAAATCGGCTATAAGAGCTTGCACGACGTGCGGCAAGGAAAATATTTCGAAATTACTCTCAACGGCGGTATTTCCAAGGACGAAGCGAACACCGAAGTAGAGCGAATCGCGCGCGAAGTTCTGACCAACCCCGTCATTGAAGAGTACCGTTTCTCCCTCGAAGAGTAGAGCACCGCCGGTTCGTATCAGGGTATCGCTTTAGCGATACCCCAGGTCTTCGAAATCAGACGCCCCCTAAGGGGCTACCATCGGTCCCCCACCGAAGCATTCGCCAGGAGCCAACAAAATGTGCGGCATTGTCGGATATGTGGGCAAGAAGCAGGTCGTCCCCGTCATCATCGAAGGCCTCAGAAAGCTGGAGTATCGCGGCTACGACTCGGCCGGAATCGCGGTGGCCGGAAACGGCGAGGGCTTGCAGATCCGCCGCGCGGAAGGCAAGTTGCGCAACCTGGAAGAAGTGATCCGCCTCAAGCCGCTCGATGGAACCTACGGGATCGGACACACGCGCTGGGCCACCCATGGCCGCCCCACCGAAGAAAACGCCCATCCGCATCGCGACTGCACCGGCAAGATCGTGGTGGTGCACAACGGAATTGTCGAGAACTATCTCTCGCTCAAAAAGAAGCTAATTGCTGAAGGACACAAGTTCACTACCGAAACGGACACGGAAATCATCGCGCACCTGATCGAGAAATATTACCTGCAGACGGGAAACGGGCACAAGCCACTGCTGGAAGAAGCCGTGCGCAAAGCGGTCAAGGAACTCACCGGCGTGTTCGCGCTGGTGGTGATCGCGGTTGACGATCCGAACAAGATCGTCGCGGCGCGCAACGGACCACCCGCCGTCATCGGCCTCGGCAAGGACGAATACTTCGTCGCCAGCGACGTGCCTGCGCTGCTCGATCACACGCGCGATCTTTTCTTTCTGGCCGATGGCGATCTGGCCGTGATCACCCAGGCTGGCGTCCGAGTTACCGATTTCGACGGCCATCCGGTGGAGCGGAAGGCGCAACGCGTCACCTGGGATCCGATCATGGCGGAGAAGGGTGGCTTCAAACACTTCATGCTCAAAGAAATTTATGAGCAGCCGCGGACCGTCCGCGACACCACGCTCGGACGTGTCTCACAGGATACGGGCGCCATCTTTCTCAACGAAATGCAGGTCGGAGAAGCGGAATTCAAGGCGCTGAAGAAAATCAATATCGCCGCGTGTGGCACCAGTTGGCATGCGGGACTGGCGGGCAAGTTCATGATCGAGAATCTGGCTCGGGTTCCGGTCGAAGTCGATTATGCCAGCGAATGGCGCTATCGCGACCCGATCCTGGGGCCGGACATCATGACGCTGCTGATTTCGCAGTCTGGTGAAACGGCGGATACCATCGCGGCCCAGCGTGAAGCCAAGGCCAAAGGCTCGAAGACGCTGGCTATCTGCAACGTGGTCGGCTCCATGATCACGCGCGAGGCCGCCGGAACCGTTTACACCCACGCCGGCCCGGAAATCGGTGTGGCTTCGACCAAAGCTTTCACCGGACAACTAACCGCTCTTTATCTGTTCGCCTTGTATCTGGCGCAGGTGCGCGGCACCATGACACCGGAACAGGCCAAAGCCGCTGTGCAAGAACTCATGCGCATCCCAGGGAAACTGGAGCAGATTCTTACGCACGACGAAGCTTGCGACGAGCTGGCGAAAACTTATGTCCGCGCGCAGGACTTCCTTTTCCTGGGACGCGGCATTCACTATCCCATCGCCCTTGAGGGCGCGCTCAAGCTCAAGGAAATTTCCTACATTCACGCTGAGGGGTATCCGGCGGGCGAGATGAAGCATGGCCCGAATGCGCTGATTGACGAAAATCTGCCCGTAGTCATCATCGCCACTCGTGACGAGAACAGTCCGCAGTCAATGGTGCGCTACGAGAAAACGATGTCGAACCTGAAAGAAGTGAAGGCTCGTTCGGGCATAGTCATCGCGCTCGCGACCGAAGGCGACAAGGAGATCACCGAGGAAGCAGATCACGTGCTGTTTGTTCCGCCGGCGCCGGATGAATTATCGGCGATTCTGGAGATTGTGCCGCTGCAACTGCTCGCTTATCACATCGCCGTGCGCCGCGGCTGCGACGTGGATCAGCCGCGAAATTTGGCTAAGTCGGTGACGGTGGAGTAGCGAGACGCACCACTCGCTCTCGACAACGACGATTGCGCTCTCAGCGAGTGAAATGCGGATTTATTGTCAACTGACAGTCTGTTTCTAATGAAGAGTCGCAAATAGCCGCTCTACCGTCCAACGTCCGTTTTCAAGTTTCAAAAATGCCTTCCCGATTTCTAAACACAGAAGCGACTTCTCGGCATCGGAACAGTCAGCTTCAAATGCAAGAGCAGCGCGGTTGTGCGAGAGGTTGAAGCCGACCCTAGACACGGACACTCCTGCAACATTTCTTTCCTGCATTTGCGGTTGCACCGCGTCAACGAGCGATAAATCTGGGCCGGGACGCAGGGACCAAGTCCTCAGATTCTTGGCAACGAAGTCCTTGGCGCAACGACCACAAAAATCTCCGAAGTCTGCGAAGGATGAATCGTCAATGACGGTGATTTTCAATTCAGATGGCGTGGGAGGTTGATATGGAGCCATGAGGTCGTAATTCGGCAAGCTCAGTCTCACGGTCTGATTGATGACAGCGAGCCTTTTCCTCGCAAATAAATCGTCCGTGGCAACGTGGCGAATGAGAGATGCATAGACGAGGTATTCGTCGGCTGTGGGTTCTCTCACCGCTGTCAACTTGTACCATCCATAGACGAGCACCAAAGCGAGCGCGACTATAAATGCCAAAGCTGAGGCGAATATCTTCCGGCTTGTCATGACGAAGGATTCGGGCTTCTCCGAGTATAGGGTGGCCGTCTAGCTGCTGTTAACAGGCAATTGCGCTCATCGTGCCCGCAGTGAGGTCGACGGATTGATGCTCCCGTGCACCGACCCTCCCAACCTCTATGCCTCCCCGTTGTTCGCCTTTTTTGGCTACGACAGACCGTTCGCCCGCGCCGATGCTGGGTACTGGCAACTGTCACCAAATCGTTCGCACCACTTTCGCCCGCCGAATCTCCCGGTCCGCCGTGACCAAGTTCATCCCTTCCACTAGCGCCGTCGCCCCAATGACTCGGTCCGCCGGATCTTTCGGATAGCCCGCGGGCAACGTCAACGTACGCGCACAGGCGCGCGCGCTGATCGGCAGCACAACGAAACGCTCTTCTACGTCTTTCAAGAAAGACTCCAGACTCAGGCTGAAGGAGATTCGCCCATTTAGGTTAGCCGTCGCAATCTCCAGCAGAGTTATCCCGCAAATAGCCAAGCCGCCCCCGTTCCGGCGGGCATCATCGATCGCGGCGTGCGCCACCTTCGACAACCGGGCCGGATCTGACAGCAGCCAAAGAACGACGTGCGTGTCCACTAGAATCAATAAAGATCTCCCCACTCCTCGGGCGAGATGATCGGCCCCACAATATCGCCGTGAATTTTCACCTTCCCCTTATGCAAGCCGAAAATGTCATCCATCTCCGAGTCTGCCGGAACCAGCTTCACCACCGGTTTGCCGCGTTTTGTGATCACAATCGCCTCGCGCTTCGCCTGCACTTCGTCCATCACCGCCAAACAACGCGCCTTGAAGGAACCCGCCGCCATCGTCTTCATTTCACACCCTCATCTCCCTATGTGCTCATGGTCATTGTACCATGGTCATATCATTGTTGGCGCGGCCGCGCTTCCAATGCGATTGCTGATGAAGTCCCGAACCACGAGCCGGACCGTGTACTTTCCGGAGAACCCTTCATCCCGAGAACTTCGCACAGTATGACGTGAGCCCTGAATCAAACGATCTCCGCAAGATGACGCGTCCCGCAAGCCCCGGCCATCATCTAAGCCAAACGATGGCCCAGTTCAAAACTTTCGACGCCCGCGTGCTTCGCTCGCTTTCGCTCTCCGAATTCACCAAGCACCTCGAATTCGAGGTAAGCGGCGTAAGTCATTTCGGCTTTGTTCCCGGACAGTGGCTTTCGGTGAAGGTCAATACTCCCGATGGCGAGGAGATGACACGTGCGTATTCGATCGCGTCCGCACCGTCTGCGAACGGAAACATCGCCTTCTGCCTGAACCGCGTCCCCGGTGGATTCATGTCGAACTATCTCTGCGATCTGGATGACGGCTCTCAGATCACGTTTCAGGGCCCGTTCGGCGACTTCATTCTGCGCCCGCCGTTGCGTGACACCGTTTTCATCGCGACAGGAACCGGAATCGCGCCCTTCCGCTCGATGTTGCATTGGTTGCTGGCGGAGAGCGACCGTCATCTGGGACGCCGGTTCTGGCTCCTGTTTGGCGCGCGCCATGAGCAAGACATTTATTATCGCGAGGAGTTTGAACAACTCGCGGCCAAACACGACAACTTTCATTTTCTGCCGACCTTAAGCCGCGCCGAGGACAATTGGAAAGGATTGCGCGGCTATGTACAACAACATCTGGGCGAAATTGTTGGAATGCGCGGCGACATGCATGCCTATATCTGCGGCCTCGACAAGATGGTGAAGGCGAACCGCGAACTGCTGAAGAGTCTGGGGTGGGATCGAACTTCGATCCGATACGAAAAATACGACTGACCCCGTCGCTGAATCGGTAGAATGATTGCCGTCCTGAAACTGACGACACAGGATTCGTATCAGGGCACGCCTTTAGGAGTGCCGGGGATTCCGCTTTACTAAATGCGCCTTCAGGCGCCGGGGGAGCGTCACCGTGTACGTCGCCGATGATAAGCGTTACGACTCCATGCAATATCGCCGCTGCGGGCGCAGCGGCATCAAACTTCCCGCGATCTCACTTGGACTGTGGCACAACTTCGGCGGCGTGGATAACTTTGAAAATTGCCGCGCCATGCTGCGCCGCGCCTTCGATCTCGGCATCACGCACTTCGATCTCGCCAATAACTACGGCCCTCCTTACGGATCGGCGGAAGAAACGTTCGGACAAATCCTGAAAAAAGATTTCCTTCCCTATCGCGACGAGTTGATCATCTCCTCCAAAGCCGGCTATGACATGTGGCCCGGCCCCTATGGAGATCTGGGATCGCGCAAGTATCTGCTGGCCAGCCTCGATCAAAGCCTAAAAAGGATGGGCCTCAAGTACGTTGACATTTTCTACCACCACCGTCCTGATCCGGACACGCCGATGGAAGAATCTCTCGGCGCGCTCGACACCGCGGTCCGTTCCGGGCGAGCGCTTTACGCCGGCGTTTCCAATTACAACGCCGAGCAAACTGCGGAGGCGGCAAAAATCCTGCGCGCTCTCGGAACGCCCTGCCTGATTCATCAGCCAAAATATTCCATGTTCGTGCGCGAACCCGAACGGGGATTACTCGACGTGTTGGGAAAAGAAGGAATAGGATCCATCGTCTTCAGCCCGCTGGCGCAAGGATTGCTGTCGGATCGCTATCTGAACGGAATTCCCAGCGACTCCCGCGCGGCGCGCGATTTCTTCCTGAAAAAGAAGGACATCGGCGAAGACAAACTCGCCAGGATTCGTGCGCTCAATGAAATCGCCAGGCAGCGTGGACAAACGCTGGCCGAGATGGCGGTAGCGTGGGTGTTGCGTGATCCGCGCGTGACCAGCGCGCTGGTCGGAACAAGCAAAGTGTCGCAAGTGGACGACAACGTAGCGGCGCTAAAGAACCTGAAATTCTCCGTCGAAGAGCTAAGCAAGATCGACGGCATTCTCGCGGGCAAGTGAGCAGCGCGAGATGAAGGCCAATCAGAAATCGAAAAACGTCATCCGCTGCTCGTGGCCTAGCAACGATCTCTCCATCCTCTACCACGACCGCGAGTGGGGAGTCCCGCAACACGACGACCCTACCTTGTTTGAATTCCTGATCCTGGAAGGCGCTCAAGCCGGCCTCAGCTGGGACACGATTCTCCAGAAGCGCGAGAACTACCGTGCAGCATTTGATGGCTTTGACGCAAAGAAAATCGTTCGCTACGACCGGCGAAAAGTACAGTCACTACTGCGCAACGAAGGAATTGTCCGCAACCGTCTGAAAATCGCTTCAGCGATACGAAATGCGAAGGCGTTCTTGGCAATTCAAAATGAGTTCGGTTCGTTCGAGCGTTACATCTGGCAGTTTGTTGGCGGCAAACCGCGAGTAAACGCCTGGAGGCTGGGGATGAAGCTTCCAGCGTTCACGCCTGAATCCGATACCATGAGCAAGGATCTGAAGAAGCGTGGCTTCAACTTTGTAGGTTCAACCATCTGCTATGCATTCATGCAGGCTACTGGGATGGTAAATGACCACGCGGTCGAGTGTTTCCGGTATCCGAAGTAGCTCTCGCATTCCGACTCTTGGAATTTGCAAGTCCTCATAATGATGACGGCAGAAATCGGCGATACGTCCTCCACCCCGAACACAAGCTTGACGAGGCGGATGATTTCGCTCATGAAGGCTGAGAAACTGCTTCTGCTCTGTGTTGTTCTGGGCGCATCCTGGGTGATTCTCCGGTCCATTCCTCTGTTCCTGAATCCATATCAGATTGACTACGGCGAGGGCCTGATGATGGAGGGCGCACTGCGCCTCCATCACTCACAACCGCTGTATCCCAATCCGTTCACTTTCCCCGTTGTCCTCCACGTGTATGGTCCGGTCGCCTATGCAATGGCGGCATCGGTCTTGCCTATCGGCGCGGCTTCTTTCCCGGCGGGCCGACTCCTGATACTGGCGTGTTCGATTGCGGTTTCGCTGCTTCTTGCCACGATTCTGCACCGTCTGACCGGCTCATGGTGGATTGGTCTTTCTTTCGGATTCCTTTTGCTGACTCTCCCGGCCTTCAGGTTCTGGCTCTACCTTCTTCGGGCGGATGTCATTGGAATAGCTTTCTCGATGGCTGGGGTCGCACTGTACCTTTTCGCTAACAATAAGACTGACAACCGATGGTACTGGAGCATACTTTTCTTCGGGATCGCCCTATTCTGCAAGTACTCGTTGCTCGCCGCTCCGGTTGCTGTGTTTGTCCATTTGCTGGTGAGCAGGAGGTTGAAGCCGGGTATTGCATACGTCGCCGGACTGAGTGCGGCTTGCGCTCTCGCACTCGCGGGCCTTCAGTTTAGGACTGGCGGATGGTTTGCCTTCCACCAGTTTTCGACTCATCCTGACCGGTATTCGCTGCTACAGTTTTTCGCCCTAGCGGCATTGGTCTTGGCGAGCGCCCCAGTGTCGACCGCCCTGGCCGCCTGGTACGCCGTCCAGGATTTTCGTGCGGGTAGCCCCGGGTTTCCTTCGATTTATCTCGCCGTCAGCAGTCTCACCGCACTGACGGCAGGCAAACTGGGATCGACAACCAACCATTTCTCTGAGTGGATGGTGGCTTGTTGCTTATGCGCAGGATTGGGTTATTCCCGAGTGTTGTCGAAGTACGCAAGAGGAGCTATGCCGGTCACAGCATTGCTGAGCGCGTCGGTTCTGGCCGGGATACTTATGCAAAATCGGACGACTCGGCAACCGGCCGAAAGCCTCGCGGAATGCGGCAGAGCATATCGGTATGTCACCGATTCCCCCGCCTCCCGGGTTCTGTCGGAAAACCTGGGCCCGCTGCTCGTGGCTGGAAAGTCGGTCACCATTTCGGATCCGTTTGTATATGGCCAGTTGGTCAAACATGGCCGCTGGCCGGATCACCAGATCGAAGACCTCTTGAATAGGCGGTATTTCGATTTGGTTGTAATGAGTGACGACCCTTCTCAGATGAAGGCGCAGGCCTCCGACGTGTGGCCAGATTCCCTGGTAAACGCCATGGACCATAATTATCGAGTCGTGGACCGGTTCGAGTGCCGCGACGCTCGGGTCATGCTGGAGCCAGTCGCGTCCCCGGCCGCGCCAGGCGACGTACACTGACGAAAATCTTAGGCTCGCCTTGGCATCGTCCTTATGGCATCATTAAGATCGATTTGCGAGGTGTTCCATGATCGATCATGAAAAGCTCCAAAAAGGGCGCGGCTGGGCTTACGCGGTCGGAATCGTCGCTTTTGTCGCCGTCGTGCTATAGAAATACGTGGTTCGCTGAGGCTATCCCCCTGGGCTGCCCCGAAGCTTCCGGCGTTGCGAAATCCGCTAACCTCCGGCATAATAATGGTTTGTCTTTACTTCGTTGGTTTTACCCCGCCGGACTCTTCCGGGCAAAGGATACCGAAGTCTGTGTTAATGATCCGACTGGCGCGCTTTGGCGCGCGTAAAAAGCCGTATTACCGTGTAGTGGTGATTGAGAAGGAACGGGCTCGCAATGGCCGCCCGGTGGAAGTCGTGGGCACGTACAATCCGCGCACCAATCCGGCCACTTTTGACCTGAAGCGGGAGCGCGTTGACTACTGGGTGTCAAAAGGCGCTCAGCTTTCGGACCGCGTCCGGAAATTGCATGCTCAACCAGCCGCGGCTGCGGCCGCTCCGGTCGCCTAGTCGTTCTCCACTCGCCGATTCACGGGAAATGCAAGAAGTACAGGAGTAGTTCATGATCGAGCCCAGCGCCAGCCCGCGCGCCATGATCGAGTACATCGCCAAGGCGATTGTAGACGCCAAAGGCGAGGTCTTTATTGATGAGTACGAAGACGGAGACGAGACCGTCATCGAACTCGAAGTGGCCGAGCCCGATTTGGGCAAGATCATCGGTCGCGGAGGCCGCGTGGCTCGCGCCTTGCGCAATGTGCTGAGTACCGCTGGTTCAAAACTGAACAAGCGCTACGCTTTAGAGATTATCGAATAGCGAGCGTCGGATGGCGGCACCAGACGCAAACGCCGATTGGATCACCCTCGCGGTCGTCATTAAGACCCAGGGACGCCACGGCGAAGTCGCCGTCGAATTGCACACCGATATTCCGGATCGCATCCGGCAAGAAATGCGGTTGTCGGCTCTCTTGAAAGATGGCCAGCGCCGCGAAGTGACGGTCGAGGATTTCTGGGCGCATAAAAGTTTTCTGGTATTGAAGTTTCAAGGCATCGAGACCATTAACGATGCCGAACCGTTGCTCCGCGCCGAACTTCAGTTGCCGCGCAGTGAACGAGCCGAGTTAGAGCCAGGCTGGACGTACCTAAGCGACCTGATCGGTTGCACGGTGTACGACGGCGAGCGTGAGATCGGCAAGATTGAAGATGTGCAGTTCGGAGCCGGAGAAGCGCCGCTACTGGTAGTAGGAAGTGGATCGAAGTTGCCTTACGAAATCCCCTTCGCCGAAGCGTTCCTCGAAAAACTCGATCTGGAGCAGAAACAAGTCCGGATGAAGTTGCCGGAAGGATTGCTGGAAGTAAACGCGCCGAAGAAAGATTGAGTCATTGAATCATTGAGGTATTGAATCACTGGCTCAATGACTCAATGACTCAATGATTCAATGACTCAATGCCGGGTCGACATTCTCACGATCTTTCCCGACTTCTTTCGCGGACCACTGGATTACGGAATTGTCCGCCGGGCTCGGGAAACTGGCCTGGTGGAAATTAACATCCACGATCTGCGGGCGTTTACGAAAGACAAGCACCGCACCGTGGATGACCGCCCGTTTGGCGGCGGCGAGGGCATGGTCCTGAAGCCGGAACCGATCTTTGAATGTTTGGAGTCGTTGGGCGATGTCGCATCGCGTGAAACGCGCTTGAGTTCGGGCGCGAAGCAGTCGGTAATCCTGCTTTCCGCGCAGGGACGAAGGCTCGACCAGTCGTTGGCGGCGGAACTTTCAGAGCTTGATCGAATCGTCCTGATCTGCGGACGTTACGAGGGCGTGGACGAACGCATCAGCGAACATCTGGCGGATCGCGAAATTTCGATCGGCGATTATGTGCTGAGCGGCGGCGAACTGGGCGCGGCGGTGATTCTGGATACGGTGACGCGCTTGATTCCGGGCGCTGTTGGGAATCAGAATTCGACGCGGCAAGAATCGTTCACTGAGGCGGTCAGCGGACACGCAGAATCACTTGGCGACGGGCCAAATTCAACGTGCGGTTCCGGTGGATTGCTGGATTATCCGCATTACACTCGGCCCGCGGATTTTCGCGGTATGGCAGTGCCGGAAGTGCTGGTAAACGGCAACCACGACCAGATTCGAACCTGGCGTCGTAAAACGGCTTTGGCAAAAACGCTGCGCAACCGTCCCGATTTACTGGAGCGGTTTGCGCTAAGCGCCGAAGACAAGAAATTACTGGACCAGATCAAACGGGGCCAGACAGAGAATTAAAGACAGGAATCAGGAAGGAAACGTTATGCGAAATCCGATTATCGAAAAACTGTTGGCGAAAACCCGCCGCACCGATCTCCCAAAATTTGGCCCCGGCGACACGATCAAGGTGCTGGTCAAGATCCGAGAAGGCGAAAAAGAACGCCTACAGGCATTCGAAGGCGTCGTCATTGCCCAGAAGCGAGGCGCGCAGCCCAGCTTCACCGTCCGCAAGATCAGCTTCGGACAGGGCGTGGAGCGCATCTTCCCTCTCGACTCGAAAGTTATCGATAAGATCGATGTCATCCGCTCCGCCAAAGTCCGCCGCGCCAAGCTGTATTACCTGCGCGGACTTAAAGGCAAGGCCGCTCGGCTGAAAGAAGTCGAACAGCAGTAAACTGCGATGTTCTAGTGTGGGGACGGGGCTTTGCCCCGTCCAAGCGGGGCGGAGCCCCGCTTCCACACATCCGCCATGTTCAGCACTTGCCTCACGACTCTTCTTCGGCGAAGATGCTGATCAGCATCTGTGTCCAACCCCAAGCGCACACCGAAACCTTCCAAAGCAGACGGAGTCTCCGCCGCCACCGCCAAGTTGCGCCTGCTGAAGAAACTGCGCTGCACTCTGAATTTTGAAAAGCGAGCCTGGGCGGCGGGAGCCCAATATGTTGCCGGTGTGGATGAAGTCGGCCGCGGGTCATTATTCGGACCAGTCGTAGCCGCCGCCGTTATTCTCGACCCCGCTTACCGCATTCGTGGCCTGCGCGATTCCAAATTGCTCCCCGCCGAACGCCGCGAAGAATTAGCGCTTCTGATTCGCCAGCACTCAATCGCCTGGGCCATAACCGCCGTGGATTCCGCCCGCATCGATCAAATCAACATCTATCAGGCTTCGCGTCTGGCCATGCTGCGTGCGGTTCAGCAATTGACGCCGGCGGCGAGCCATCTCCTTGTCGATGCAGTCCGACTAGATTGCGCACTTCCGCAACAACCGATCATTCACGGCGACGCGCTTTCCGTCTCCATTGCTGCCGCCTCGATCATCGCAAAGGTCGAACGAGATCGCATGATCTCGGCATGGGATCCATTCTTTCCCATGTATGGCCTGGCGTCGAATAAGGGATACTGCACGCCGCGCCATCTAGCAGCCTTGCGCGAACACGGCCCATCGCCGCTGCATCGCCAGTCGTTTTCGCCGGTGTGGAGCGCTCCGATTCCGCAGGAAGTTTTGGGGTTTATGGTGGACGCGGCGCCTACCGAAGTTACTCTTGATGACGAAGACCCGGTCGCCGCGACCTCCGGCGACTAGGAAATTCTCACTCCCAAATTAAATTGTCATCCCGAGCGAAGCGAGGGGATGAATTCACGTTTGAAGTGCAACAGAGTGATGGAAGAATACCTCGTTGGGAGTTTGGAAGGCGAGGCATTTTCTGGGGGTATCGTTGTGGCGTTGCAGCAGGTTGGCGAGACGGTGAGGAGACAGGGCCTCGAGATCGGTTTTTCTGGGCAGGGAGCGCCGGATACGGCCAATGGCGTTTTCGATGCCGCCTTTCTGCCAAGGCGAGTGGGTGTCGCAGAACCAGGTTGTAATGCCAAACCTTCTGCTCAGGAGATAGTGCTTGCTGAACTCGGTGCCATTATCAAAAGTCATGGAGTGGCAGGCCTGCGGCGGCATCGCTTCGATCAGAGCGCAAAGATTGTCGGCGACGGCTTGGGCCGATCTCGTTTCCTGGCGCAGGAGCAGCGTGAGCCGCGATCGGCGTTCGTGGGCCACGAGCAAGAACTGCCCGGGCTTGCGGAAGCTCATGAGGTCGGCTTCCCAATCTCCGGAACGCGCCCGTTCCGCCACCACGGGGGGACGATCATGAATGGAAACTCTGTCCAGGATGGATGCAGTCGTCCACGGGCCATTTCTTCGCCGCCTTCCACGGCGGTGCTTTTTGCGCGGCAAGCAACGATACAGCGTTTCTTTGAAAGAGCAACTGCGCCAATAAATGTAGCGATAAATCGATTCATAGCTGATCCGGTTGCTGGCGGGGCCCTGGGCGAAACGTCCGGCGATCTGTTCGGGCGACCAGCCTGCGGCGAGGCGTTGCAACACTTCCCGACGAAGTTCCGGCTGCCGTTCGAGTTTATAGGTTCGACCGCGGGCATGTCGGCGCAACATCAACTTCTGGGCGCGCTGCGGATCGTAGCCACCAGACCACTTCTTGCTTGCCTTGCTGTTGCGCATCAGTTCACGGCTGATCGTCGATACGCTCCGCTGCAGAACTCCGGCAATGAAACGCTGACTTTTACCGTCCGCATGCAGGCGGTAAATCTCGATCCGTTCCGTGAGGCTCAACTGCCCATAACTTCGTTTTTCCATCGCAACACCTTTGTACGGTGTTGCACTTGATTCGTGAACTTAAGGGGATCTGCATTTTGCGGCGAAACGCAGATCCCTCGCTCCGCTCGGGATGACAAGAGTAGTAGCGACGCAGTTTTACTTCGCCCGATAAATCTCCGTCAGCAAATCCGGCTTCGACTCATCCCTCACCAGATGCGGATGCTTCTCGCCGCCGTGATAATCCAGTTTTATCACCCGGAAATAATCCGTGTTCTCGACAATCAACTCAATCGGCGCCGGATTCGTCTTCGCGGCCCGAATCGCATCGTGCCACGCATCAGTAGAAAATTTGCGCCCGTTCACGGCGACAATTTTCATTCCGGGCCCGATCCCGGCCTTCGCCGCGGCCATTCCTTCGACCGTATCCCGTATCACGCCCTCACTATTGGCCATGAGTCCGACCGAGAAGTGAGCGGTAAGAGATTTGTCGTCGCGATTTTCAGCGCGTTCCAGTTCTGACGCTTCCTCGTCGTACACCAGTTTCCATCCGCTGCCTTCGACTCCGCCGAGCGGAGCGCCAGGGCCATAGTTAGAAAGCCGGTCCGTCCAGAAGCCCCGCCAGTCGTAAGGAGCAACCTGATTCAGCGCGCTGACCACGTCGTCAAAAGTGTAGGGCTTCACCATCGGAGGACCGCTCGGCGCGCCATGAAACAGTTTGCAAAAATCGTCCAACGACCTCGCGCCCTTCGTCTGCTGACGGATAATCACGTCCGCCCACAGCCAGTTAAGGACGTCCTCGTCGTAATAATCGAGTCCGCGGCGATAGTCTTCCCAGCCGCGAGGCGCGTTCTGCATGTCAGGAACGCCATCGGCCGTATCCTGCAAATTGCGCCAGACGCGGCCCGAACGATGGTCAAGATCCGCCGCAATCTGCGCCAGCGCATCGCGAGCCAGCGCGGGAGTCCGCTCTCCGCTGCGCGCCGCGAGCATGTCGCCCAAATACGAAGTCAGGCCTTCATACACCCACAGCAAGTCGGTCCGCATGGGCTGTTCGTAATCGGGTGTCGCCAGATCTGCCGGACGCCGGTACTTGCCGTTCCACGAATGCACGTACTCGTGAGGCAGAAGTCCGGCACTGGTTTTCCGCCCGTCTTCTTCAATCAAAGACCGCTCATCAATCCGGCTATCATTCGATTCGTGATGTTCCAGTCCGAAATGCGCCACATGATCGCTCAGCGTCAGCAGAAAGTGGTAATCGTTGTAGTGCCGCGCGCCAAAAAGCAGTCCCGCCTGCTTCACCAGGTTGCGAAAGTGCTCCCAAACTTCTTCCGGAGCATCGAGGGCAGCAGCGCTGTCCGCCGCAAGATCGATTTCCGCAGGAGGATTTTCGCCAGGAGGCGTAAGCGGCACAACTTTCACAAATTCCCCGGCGATGACCGGACCATCCACCAGCATGGTCAGCGATACCGGAGCGAAATGAATGTCGCTGCCCACCTGATTCGTAACATGTAACGATGTTCCGTACTTCCATCCCGCCGGCAGCCGCAAGGTGGCGCTATAAGTAAGTTGATCGGAGCCGTAGCCTGCGGGATAAAGCAGTAGCGTGTTCCAACTGACCACATACAATTTTTCTGTCGCCGACATCCCGGCGCTATATCCAGACTCAAACGACGCAGGGGAAGCGTAATCGAGGTTCGCCGTGACTTCACTAATGCCCGCGGGAACTTCAACATGAAAAGTAAAACCGTCGAGCAAATCGCGGCGCCATTTCAGAGACCGTCCCGCCGCACTAAATTTCAGACCGGTTAAATCCGTAACCGGACCAGTCGGCCCGTGCTCGCCAGGAATCCATTTCGGATAGTAGAGCGTGAGCGTGCCGGGCGAAGCTGGAATGCGCATCTGCGCATGAAACATCTTGCGTGGAGCGTCCGACGCATCCACCGAAAGAGTGATCGTCGGAGCGTCTGCTGCCCAAACTGATCCCGACAACAACAGAAAAATTGCGATACAAAAAATGCTCTTCACGCGAAAACTTGAACCCGCTCCCATTGATCCTCCGGATTGCCTAACTGCAACATCGCACATCGGAACCGTAGGTTAATATATCAGCCTGCCGCGCCGGTTCACGCGACCCCTGGTCACTCACGCTCCACTTGCCTGCTATCATCTCGACGTGTCCGCGCGCGGAAAATTCATTACCTTCGAAGGTCTCGACGGCAGCGGCAAGAGCACGCAACTCGAAAAGCTGGCACGAGCCCTCCGTCACCATGGGCTCTCCGTCACCATCACTCGGGAACCGGGCGGCACCACGGCCGGCGAGAAAATTCGCGAAGTAATTTTGCATTCCGGCACGGCAGGACTTTCTCCGCAAACGGAAATGGCGCTTATGTTCGCTTCCCGAGCCCAGCACATACACGAAATCATTCTCCCCGCGCTAGCCGAAGGACGCATCGTCCTCTGCGATCGCTTTACCGATTCCACCGAGGCTTACCAGGGTGGAGGCCGCAAGCTAGGCACGAAGCCGGTTCTGCGCTTGCACGAAATCCTCTGCGGCAATCTGCAACCCGATCTGACCATCCTGCTGGATAACGATGCCGCGGTCAGCGTAGAGCGCGCCCGGCGTAGAAATACGAAGCACAAAGCGGGCGCACACTCGGAAAAAGATGAGAACCGTTTCGAGCAGGAAAGCCGCGGCTTTTTTGGACGCGTCCGTCACGCCTACCTGGCCATAGCAGCCCGCGCCCCGCAAAGGATGCACGTAATCAACGCCCGAGGCACGCCGCGCGAGACCCATGCAATTATCATGGAGTTGGTAAAGAAGAAGCTGAAGATTTGACAACGGCTGTTCGCTATTCGCTATTGGCCCTTAGCTCTTGGCCTTTAGCTAAGGGCCCATAGCTAACAGCCAAAAGCGCGTTTATGCCCTTTTCCGATTTTGCCGGCAATCCCGAAACGATTCATCGTATGCGTGAGATGCTGGCGCGCGAGCGTTTTCCGCACGCCGTCATTCTTTCGGGGGCCCACGGATCGGGCAAGTACACACTCGCTCTGATGCTTGCCCGTGCCATGAACTGTCTCGAACCTTTGACTGACAGCGACGGATTGCCCGATTTCTGCGGACATTGTTCGAACTGCACGCGGATCGCGCAATCCGAAGACCTCGATGCCCGCTTCGCCGAAGCGGTTGAAGCCCGCGAAAATCTGCGCGACACCGATAAGAAAGAAACCCGGCTTTTCGTTCAGACCCATCCCGACGTGCTCATCATCCCGCCCGATCCACCACAGTTAATGATTAAAGTCGATCAGGTTCGCCACGTGATTCAGACCATCTACTATCGTCCCGGCGAAGCTCGCGAGCGCGTCTACATCTTCACCAGTTCGGCGTTCATGAAAGAGGCTGCGAACTCGCTGCTCAAGGTTTTGGAAGAGCCGCCCGAGTTCGCCACCATTTTTCTGCTTACTGAAAACGCTGGAGAATTGCTGCCCACAATCCGTTCCCGTTCCATGACTTTCAATCTGGGCGCGCTGCCACCGGCAGAAATTGAAAGTCGGCTCGCCAAGCTGCGTCCCGAGTGGAAGGCTTCCCAACGTGCGCTGGTCGCCCGCCTCAGCGAAGGCGCAATCGGGCGCGCGTTATCCTTCGATCTCGAAAGCTACGTCGCCGCCCGCAGCCACGCCCTCGTCATGCTGAAATCCGCGCTCGACAAGAACGGCAACCACACCGACCTGTTCAAAGTCACCGAGAGTTACCGTTCCGGTGCCGAAGGCCGCGCCAAAATCGACGCTCTGCTCCGCACCTTCTACTCGTTGCTGGAAGACTTGATGTTCCTGCAATCTGGCACGCCGCAATTCGTCCGCAACACCGACATCATGGGCGAACTCAAGAAAATGTCGGAGGCCGCCGACTTCGCCTGGTTGCAGCGCGCCGCCGATGGTCTCGGAGAAGTCGAGCGCGGCCTGCGCCGCAATCTGTTGCGCTCACTTTCGCTCGATGCCTTTGCAACCGCGCTGGAACGCGCTTCGTAGACTGACGGACCATATAAGTTGCGCCTCTTGGACCGTTTGCATAGTCATCGCACAAAAGACACTACACAAATATTGTCATCGCCTGCCTGCTGTGATATCGTGGCCCTCAGTTCACCCTCTGGACCCACAGTTTCAGGCTCAAGTGTTGGCATATTCTGCTCGCCCAGCGTGCATCTGGAGCGATTTGCAGGTGGTGCGATGAAAGATACGCTCGACTCCATACCAGCCGAACAATCCGCCGGCAATAGCAACGATCAGGAAAGCTTTGCCAATCGCAAACTGATTCGGCCAACCCTCAGCCGCGCCGTCGCTGACCACCCGCATAACAATCACGGCCACAGTCACGCGCCCACGGAACACAGAGACAGAGACGGCCACCGCGACCGAGACAGAGATAGGGATCGCAATAAAGACCGTTCCGCCGGCGCTTCAGCCAAAAAGATCCCGCCCAACGAACAGACCAACGCCGAAAATTTTTATTATCAGAAGCAGATGCAGTCCAAAACTCCCATGGTCGTCGTATTGCGCGATGGCGAGGAAGTCCACGGCTATATCGAGTGGTACGACAAGAATTGCATCAAGCTAAATCGCGCCGGCTCCGCCAACCTGATGATCTACAAGCCCGCCATCAAGTACATGTTCAAGGAAGGCGAGAACGGGCGGAAGTAGGTTGTCCCGTCTCAGACACTTCCGGCGTCTTCTATACATTCTGCTTTTTCTTTATGCTGCCGGTACCATCTTCGGAGGCATCGGTTTGGGCTGGATCGCATTGCATCCTCCGAGTCATCCAGTCACCCCAATCGAGGAGCAAAACTCTAGAACAGCGGCGGAGAAGGACAGCGTGGAATTCCGCGTTGTAGAGATCACAGCTGAGGATGGCGCTATCCTGCGCGCGTGGTTCATGCGCCCGCCAGAAACGAACGGTGGCGCCGTCATTCTTCTGCACGGCGTTTCAGACAACCGGATGGGGGTGTATGGCTACGGGAAGTGGCTGGTGCAACATCACTATGCTGTACTTCTCCCTGATGCGCGTGCCCACGGCAATAGCGGTGGCTTGGCGACTTACGGCCTAAAAGAAGCCGACGACATTCATCGCTGGGTCGATTGGATCGAAACGGCAGAGCATCCGCATTGCATGTTCGGCCTGGGCGAGTCAATGGGAGCAGCCCAGTTGTTGCAGTCGCTGCCGAAGGAGCCTAGATTTTGCGCCGTTGTAGCCGAATCTCCGTTTGCCACTTTTCGCGAGGTGGCGTACGCGCGATTTGGACGCCAGTTTCAGACCGGCCCATGGCTCGGACGGACTTTCTTTCGTCCGGCAGTCGATGTCGGATTTCTCTACGTCCGCCTTCATTACGGCTTGAATCTGGAAGAAGCGTCGCCGGAGCAGGCTGTAGTCGGAACGAAGATTCCGATACTCCTCATACATGGCATGCAAGATATCAATATCCCGCCGTACCACTCAGACCTGATCCAAGCGAAGAACCCGTCATCGATAGTCGTTTGGAAAGTCCCCGGAGCCCTTCACACCGGAGCACACAAGGCCGCGCCGCAGGAATTCGAACGAAGAGTACTGGAATGGTTTGCGATGCACTCGGCGACAGCCACGCCAGCAGGCCTCTGAAGATCACTTCGCTATTTTCTCGATGTTCCCCAACCTGACCTCAGTGTCCCCGAAGTTAGGCGCGAGCTTCAGCGCCGCTCGATAGGCCTCGGCGGCGGCGGCGAGTTTTCCCTGCTCCTCCAGCACGCGCCCTTGCCAGTAGAGGGCCAGCGGCGACGGTGATACCTGCGACGCCCGGGTAAAATCCTGCAAAGCAGCATCGAGCTCGTTCTCGTCGTGCTCAATGATGCCGCGTCCAATGAAACTATTTCGCTCCGACGGATTCAGCGCGATGGCCTGCGTGAATTCTGCCACCGCATCGTCGCGACGTCCGAGCTGATTAAACAGCACGCCGATATTGTTGTGCGTCTGCGCGGCTTCCTGATTGTCGGATGCGTACTTTAGAGCAAGTTGATATTCGCGCTGCGCCCGATCCAATTGATTCTGCCGTTGCAGCAGCGTGCCCAGACTGTAATGCGGAGCGGGGAGAGTCGGCAGCAACTGAACGGCGCGCTCCAGATGAGAAACGGCCAAGTCCGGACGCCGCAATTCCATCAGCGCAGATCCCAGATTGCCCTCGGCGATCGCGTTTGGACCCGTCACTTCGATGGCGTGGGCAAACAGACTATAGCTACTTCGCCAGAACCCAATCTGGATGTGGGTCATGGCGGCATATCCGAGCAGCACGGCCAAAGAAATCGCAACCTGCGCCGCGCGACTCAGCGAAATCCGTGCCGCGGCTTCGAAAAGCAGCCAGACCGCGATCACGAATACTCCCCACAGCGGGATATAGGCATAACGATCGGCCCATCCCTGGCGGCCAACCTGGACGATGCCAATCACCGGCGCCAGCGTTACCAGGAACCACAACCAGCCAACGAGCAGATAGCGGCGTTTACGAAAACGCCAGAACAGCGTGGTAATGGAAATTAGCAAAACGGCTGCTCCCAGCACTTTCCAAAGCGCGAGCGAGGCCTCAGGATGCGGATAGAAAACCGCCAGCCGCGATGGCCATACCGCCTTCTCCAGGTAAATAAAGTAGGAGTAAATTGCGTTTTTCACGCGCATCGCCAGAGGCAAAAGCTGAGTCGAGCCCACAGCGTTTCCCGCGCGCTGCGCGTAAAGCGTGATCGCCGCGCTAGCGGCCGAGAGCGCAAGCAAAGGAATTTTTTCGAGCACGAGCCTGGAAACTGTTATCTGCGGAAATCGTTGCAGCGGCCAGAAATCGAGAAGCAGAAGCAGAAGCGGAAGCGTAATGACCATCGGCTTCGCCATCAGCCCAAGCGCAAACAGCACCGCGACTAAAAGATAGCGCCGAACTCCCGGCCTCTTCACGTACCAGCCGTACGCAGCTAGCGCGAGCAGCAGAAAGAAAGTGCAAAGCACAGTCTTGCGCTCCGCAATCCATGCCACCGACTCCACGTTGAGCGGATGAACAGCAAACAAACCAGCGACGAGCGCGCTGCGTCCGACGAGCCCGGTGACAGTTGCCAGCAGAAAAAAAAGAAGCACGACATTGATAGCGTGCCAAAAGACGCTCTGGGCGTGATGTCCCACCGGCTTCATCCCGAACCATTGCACATCCAGCATGTGTGAAATCCAAGTCAACGGATGCCAATTGGCTTCCGCAGTCGAAGTCAATGCCCACTTCAAATTATGTGAGGTCAGCCCCTGCTGAACCTGCAAATTCGATGTAACGTAGTCGGGATCGTCATAATTGACGAACCCATTTTGCAGCGCGGGATAGTAAAGCGCGAGGGTACCGACGAACAGCAAGAGCGCAACGAAAGGCACGACCGTTCGCTGGTTCGTCACAGACTGGTTCGTCACCGGTTGGTTCGTCACCACTATTTTCTAACAGGCCATAGAAGAAAGGGGAATAACGAACAGTACGTTAGCCGTAACCACAATCCTCAGCCCTGAATGCTGATGGCTGAGTGCTGACGGCTGAGTGCTGACGGCTGACAACTGCCCTACAGCTTCGGCAGCACAATCCCCTTCTGCGACTGATACTTTCCCTTGCGATCCTTGTAACTGACCTCGCAAACTTCATCCGACTGGAAGAAGAGAATCTGGCACAGCCCTTCATTGGCATAGATCTTCGCCGGCAGCGGAGTAGTGTTCGAGATCTCGAGCGTGACGAAGCCTTCCCACTCCGGCTCGAAAGGAGTCACGTTCACGATGATGCCGCATCGCGCGTACGTCGACTTGCCCACGCAGATGGTCAGCACATCCCGCGGAATCTTGAAATACTCCACCGACCGTGCCAGCGCAAACGAATTCGGCGGCACGATGGCAACGTCGGAATTCACCGACACAAACGAGCGCTCATCGAAATGCTTGGGGTCGATAACCGTGCAATTTACGTTGGTAAAAATCTTGAACTCGTCGGCCACGCGCAGGTCGTATCCATAACTCGACACGCCATAGGAAATCACTCCTGTACTCACCTGTTTTTCCGAGTACGGATTAATCATGTCGTGCTCCTGCGCCATGCGCCGGATCCAGCGGTCACTCTTGATCATGAAACTCCTTGGGATTTGGGTAATTTTCTCGCGGCTGGTGCAGTCATCTTACGAGACAATAGCCCCGGTTGACAATCCGCCCTATCCCCCTTAGCATCAATAACTTGAGGCATACAATCCTCGGGAGACGGGAGACGGCGCGTGATTAAGCTCGACATCATCAATGAAGTAGTCAACCGCACCGGGATCACCAAGACCAAGGCGGAGCTCGCGGTCGAAACCGTATTCGAGAGCATGAAGAAGGCGCTCTCCAACGGCGATCGCATCGAGCTGCGCGGTTTCGGAGTGTTCAACGTGCGTCCGCGCAAAACCGGCATCGGACGAAATCCGCGCACCGGCGCCGAAGTTTCCATTCCGCCCGGCAAAGCCGTCCGCTTCAAACCCGGCAAGGAACTGCAATCAATCGACTAGTGCTCTCGCAATTGCAGAGGGTAGAGGTCAGATTGCAGAAGTAAGAACTGCGGCGGGTTCACCTCTACAATCTAACCTCTAACCTCTGACCTCAGGTTTCCATGTCCGAACCAACATCCTCGTTTCCGACCCCCCGTGAATGGGAGCAGCAGGCGCAGCCTGTCTGGGTAATCGCGCCGCCACGGCAGCGCTGGTGGCTCTATGGATTGTTCCTGCTTCTCACCATGTTCAGCACGATGGTCGTCGGCGCCCGCATGCAGTCCAACTTCCTGCATCGGCAGCCTGTATTTTCGCTGAATGACGATTCGCTCTCTCTGTTTCCCATCATTTGGATCATGCATCGTCCGGCAAACCTGCTGATGGGAATTCCCTTCTCGTTCACTCTGATGTTCATCCTGTTCGCGCACGAGATGGGACACTATCTCTACGCCCGCCATTACCACGTGGATACAACGTTGCCGTTCTTCGTGCCTTTTCCCAGCCTGATCGGGACGCTGGGTGCGTTCATCCGCATCAAGGGCCAGATCCCCTCACGAGCCGCGCTCTTCGACATCGGAATCGCCGGTCCAATCGCCGGATTCATCCCGGCATGCATAGCGTTGGTATACGGGCTCTCACTCTCGCATCCCATCGCGGCCGCCGCTCCGTCAGAGATTCAACTCGGATTCCCGCTGGCATTTCACCTCGCGGCACATCTGTTGCACATCACAACTCCGATCACCGCACTGTCACTCCATCCCATAGCAGCCGCCGCCTGGGTTGGAATGTTCGCCACCGCGCTCAACCTGTTGCCCGGCGGACAACTCGACGGCGGCCACATCGTATTCTCCATCTCACCCAACCTGCACCGCTGGATCTCGCTGCTCACAGTCTTGGCGCTGGTACCGCTAGGAAAATATTGCTGGACAGGATGGTTTCTCTGGACTGTGTTGCTGGCGCTGACGCTCAGACATCCCAGAGTCCCGCGCTATCCAGATGTCACCGGTGGCCGCTTAGCCCTGGCGCTGTGCTCCGCCCTGATACTGGCCCTAACCTTTACTCCCGCACCGTTCATACACAGTTCCGGAGTAGAAGTCTGGCCGCAAATCCGTGACGGAAGCCTGGGCACATTACACGACCTAAGGAATGGTGCTCGCCATCTTTTGCATAGAAAATAGTCTCCGTAGAGACGCGGCTTGCCGCGTCTCCCGCCACCGAAACTAGTCGGATCAATGCCAAGGCTCGCTGTAAGAATTTGCTTTGAGCTAAGAGCTAACGGCTAAGCGCTAAAAGCTGCCCTTCCTACATCAGCCAAACCGCATCCACATCCACTACGATCTGCGTCCGCGGAATCTTCCTTAACGCCGCTTCCGCCAGCATCCCGCGCAAAAGCGCATTCATCTTCTCGCGGCTGGGAGACTTCAAAATAAAGTGATATCGGTAATCCCGTTTCAATCGTGTGATCGGAGCCGCCGCTGGGCCCAGCACGCGGATGCCTTCATGCCTGGTCTTTTCAAACCAGCGCCCAAGTTCGCCCGACCAGGTCAGCACCTCGTCCAACTTCTCCGAGCGGATCAGCACATTCGCAATCGCGCTGTACGGCGGATAGTGCATCCAGGCACGGAATTGCAATTCTTTTTCATAGAATCCGGCAAAGTCATGCCGAGCCGCAAACTGGACGGCATAGTGATCCTGAAAATAAGTTTGCAAGATGACTTTTCCCGGAGACTGCCCGCGACCCGCACGGCCCGCGACTTGGGTTAGCAACTGAAATGTTCTCTCCGCCGCACGAAAGTCCGGCAATGCCAGCGCCGAGTCGGCCCCGACCACGCCGACCAGCGTCACGCCGTGAATGTCGTGACCTTTGGCAATCATCTGTGTGCCTACGAGCATGTCGAGCGCGCCTTCGTTCAGCGCGTTGAGCGCATGTTCGAAATCTTCCCGTCCGCGGACCGTATCTCGATCCAGCCGCCCGATTCGCGCTTGAGGAAACATGCCATGCAGCAATTCTTCCAGCTTCTCCGATCCCGTCCCGACAAAATAAACGTACTCGCTGTCGCAATGCGCGCACTTTTCAGGAATCTTCGCGACGTATCCGCAATAGTGGCATTCCATTTTGTGCTCGCGCTTGTGGTGGGTCATCGAGACGGCGCAATTGTTGCATTGCAGCGTCTTGCCACAGGCCCGGCACAACACCACCGGAGAATATCCGCGCCGATTGAGCAGCACCATGACCTGCTCTTTTTTCTCCAGACGCTCGCGAATTTCCTCCGCCAGCTTGCGTGAAATCACCTGCTCCTGTCCCGTCTCCTGAAATTCCTGACGCATGTCGACAATCTCAACTTCCGGCAACGGACGCATCTCCACCCGGTCGCGCAATTCCAGCAATGCATATTTGTGTTTCTTGGCGTTGTAGTAGGACTCAAGCGAAGGCGTAGCCGAGCCGAGTACAACCGCCGCACCCGCCATTTTGGCGCGCATCACAGCCACATCGCGCGCGTGATAGCGCGGCGTCTCCTCTTGCTTGTAAGAAGAATCCTGCTCCTCGTCGACAATGATCAGCGCCAGATCGCTGACCGGCGCGAACACCGCCGACCGCGTTCCCGCCACCACCCGCGCCTCGCCACGCCGTATGCGATGCCACTGCTCCGCGCGCTCCGCATCCGACAACCCCGAATGCAGGATGGCAACCTCGTCGCCGAACACTTGATGCAAATCCGCTGCAACTGCGGGAGTCAGCCCGATTTCAGGAACCAGCAAGATCGAAGACCGCCCCGCATCCAGCACTTGCCGCATGCAGGCGAGATACACCGCAGTCTTCCCAGACCCCGTGATTCCGTGTAGCAGCAGACCGCCGAACTTGCGCGATGCAACCGCCTCGCCAATCTTTACCAGCCCCTCTTTCTGCGCCACACTAAATTCAAACTCAAACGGATTCTTCCGAGGCTTAAGCTTTGGCTTCGTCAGCTCTTCCGGCTCATCCACAAGTTCAATCAACCCGCGCCGCACCAAAGTGCTAAGAGTAGTGCGCGGGATCTCCAATCCGCGCAAAGCCTCGACGGGAGCGCGACCCCCGGAAGCGGCGAGAGTGTCAATTAACGTGCGCTGGTTTTCGTTAAGCTTCTTGCTTTTGTCCGTGGAGGATTCGGTAATTTCCGCTTCGAGCAGTACCGCGACCTTCACCAGCCGCGCCGCATCCCGCGCCGCCGACACGTCCTCGCGAGCAATCCATTTCTTCCGCGCCATTCCAGAAAGCAGCGCCTTCGAAGCTCGAGTAGCCCCGCGCAAACTAGCCTCGCGCACGCCCTCGCGCTCCGCCAGATAATCCAGCACGCGAAACTCAACCACCTGCTGCTCCGGAGTCCGCTTCGACCGCGCCGGTGACCCCGACATCCCCGCTAAGTGCAGCGCCATCCGTCCCTGATCGGTAATGCGGTACTCGACCGCCCGCTTGAACTCCGCCGAAAGCGGCAGCATGGCGCGAAACACTTCCCCGATCGGCGCGAGGTAGTAGTTGGCAATCCACTTCCCAAGTTTCAGCAATTGTTCGTCAAGAACGGGAGAGAGATCGAGCGCCTCAATCACCTTCTTGATTTGTACTTTCGAACCATTCCCCTGCGGCGGACGGTCATGCAACTCAACCACAACCCCCGACATCCGCTGCTGCCGGAACGGCACCAGCACCCGCCCGCCCACCACCGGCTCCATGCCCGGGGGGATGGCATAGGTGAACACCATGTCGAGCGGCACGGCGAGAGCGACGTCGCAGAAGAGAGGCATCAGGTGTCAGGAGAGTGTCATCCTGAGCGTAGCAGAACGATTCGCAAAGCGGATCGTTCTGCGGAGTCGAAGGACCCCTGCGCCTTTTGCAATACTCAGATTGCATCAGGGAGATCTGGCTACAATGCTGATACCACTTCTCCGGAGCAATCGAACCGCATCAGGAGTCGCGCACTACGCGCCTTCGTGAGAGATCCCTGCGGCAGAGCAGGTCACGTGTGCTGAGTAGCGGTCCTTCGATTTCGCTCAGGAAGACAAGATTGTTGAACGGACGAGTACGTCGGTCCTTACGCGCTCGCTTTCGGCCCCTTCATCCCCAACTCCTTCATCACCATCTGCAAGTCCTTCCAAGCCTCGCCCTTCTGCCGCGGATCGCGCAACAGAAATGCCGGATGATAAGTGACCGCGAGCTTGCATCCATCCCAGTCGGGATCGTTGCTGCGAACGCCCGCAGGCCTAAAGTCGTAAAACCGTCCCCGCAATTGGATCATGGAAGAGTTCATCGCCAGTAGTGTTTTAGCGGCTGTGGCGCCGAGAGCCACAATTACTTTGGGCTTCACCACCGCAATCTGCCGCATCAGAAACGGAGAGCAGGTCGCACATTCATCGCGCTCAGGCTGACGATTTCCCGGAGGCCTGCACTTCACAATGTTCGCGATGTAGACTTGCTCGCGTTCAATCCCCATCGCCTTAATCATGTTGGTAAGCAGTTGTCCAGATCGTCCCACGAATGGCTCGCCCTGCTCATCTTCATCGGCACCCGGCCCCTCGCCCACGAACATCAACTCCGCCTTGGGGTTACCCACGCCAAACACAATCTGCTTCCGTCCCTGCTTGTGCAGCACGCAGCGCTTACAATCGCCCAAATCTTCGCGGATGATTTTCAACGCCTCCACCGGATCGCTCACACTCTGCTCAGGCTTCAGCGCGATCACCTGCAAAATATTCTCTCCAGCAACCGGCATCGCGACGGCGGCGGCCTTACGTGGACTCATTTCTTCTCCTGGCTCAGGTATGTGCTGCGAGACTGCAATTTCATCTTCGTCGATCGCAATCGAAGAGGCCGGCTCTTCTAGCCGGATCGAAACCGTCCGCCGGTAAAAATCATAGATCCCCATCTCGTTGTAATAGCGGATCCGCGCCGCCAGCGCGCGTCGGAGTTCGGGGTCAAGAGCAGGGGGCATTGCTGGATAAGGATAACAACTTTCCACCACGGAGACACGGAGCCACAGAGCCACCGCGAAAGATCAAAAAACAGAGGTTGTGCTTTTCTCTGTGTCTCTGTGGTGAACAAGGGTTACTACCGGGACGAAACGCCGCTGCGCTTACGCAGCTTCACAACCTGGTCCAGCACGCGGTGGGCAACTTCCCACTTCGAGGTCTCGGGAACCTCGACCACTTCACTCTGAGAAATGATCGTGACCGAGTTGCGGTCGGAATCAAAACCAATCCCCTCGCGCGAAACGTCGTTGACGACAATCGCGTCGAGCGACTTTGAAGCAAGTTTCTTGCGCGCATTTTCGAGGACGTTCTCCGTCTCCGCGGCAAATCCGACAACGATCTGAGATACTTTGCGCCGTGAAACTTCCGCCAGAATGTCCGCCGTCGGCTCCAGGTCCAGCAACATCTCGCCCTTGCGCTTGATTTTCTGTCCCGCCGCCGCTTTCGGACGGAAGTCGGCTACAGCCGCCGTTTTTACGACGACCGTGCTCTCGGGCAGCAATTTCAAGACCGCCGTCAGCATTTCTTCCGCCGTCTCAACCCGTGTCAATTCAGCCGCAGCCGGAGCCGCAATCGACGTCGGGCCGCTCACCAGCAGCACACGCGCGCCACGGCGTAGAGCCGCTTCCGCAATGGCGTATCCCATGCGTCCGCTCGAACGATTGGTCAAATACCGGACTGGATCAATCTTCTCTCGCGTCGGCCCGGCCGTTACCAGAACTGTCTCGCCCGCCAGATCCTGTGAAGCGCCCAGCGCTTCCATCACCGCAGAGACAATCTTTTCGTACTCCGCCAGCCGCCCGGAGCCAATCATTCCGCAAGCCAGGTAGCCGTCACCCGGTTCAACGATGCGAACGCCGCGCTTCCGCAGGATTTCGAGATTCGCCTGCGTGGCCGGATGATTCCACATGTTGACGTTCATTGCCGGAGCCACCACGACCGGGGCGGTCGTCGCGAGATAAAGAGTACTCAGAAAATCGTTGGCAATCCCCTGCGCGAAACGCGCCAGCACATCCGCCGTCGCCGGAGCCACGACCAGCGCATCAATCGCCTGCGCCACCGCAATATGCTCGATCGCGGACTCAACATTCGGCTGCGAGTCTCCGGATCCGGGAGCGGACCCGAATATGTCGGTAATAACTTTTTCTCCGGAAAGGGATGCAAAGGTGAGAGGACGAATAAATTCCTGCGCCGCACGCGTCATCACAACTTGCACGCGAATACCGCGGTCCTGTAGCAGGCGCAGAATTTCCGCCGCCTTATACGCCGCTACTCCACCGGACACGCCCAGCGCAATTTTCATAGCAGGAAGACGGCGGCCACGGTTTCAAGGAAGAAGGCCCCGCCTAAAGAATTGATGCCGCGGCACGCCGCAAGATTCACCCGGCACACTGGTGATCGGCGAAATCCCCGTAGAGACGCGGCTTGCCGCGTCTCCCACCGCGTACAAGACGGCAATGGCAAGACGGAGCCAGTCCGTCCCCACGCCTGATCTCTACGCGTCTTCCAAAAATACTTTGCTGAGATCTTCGCTCGCCGCCACGATCGGCAATTTTGGAATCTCCGGAATCAGCCACTTCACTTTTCCGGCCTTGATTTCATCTTGCGCGATGCGGCAGGGTTTGCGCGATCCGGTGTCGATTACCGGCGGTGCCCCGCCCTGCAGTTGCCGTGCTCGTCGCGCCGCTACCAGAATGTAGCGATAGTTGCTGTCGAACCCTTCAATCAGCTTCATTCTTCTCTCCCCCGAACCTCTACCAACTTTACCGCCGTTCTTATCGCCCGGTCTAGTTACCATTGGCTGTTTGCGAATTCAAGACTGTTTGCGGACGAAACGAAGCCACAATCGGCTGCACCCGCTCCCGCGCCTGTTCCAACCGGCAAGCTTGTGCCGTCGCCACTTGCCGCTGTTGCTCCTCGGAAAGTTTCGTTCCGCTTCGCTGCCACCGCTCCGCCAAAACAATGTCCTTGAGTTGGTCGGCGGATTGGTCAAGCACGTTGTTAACTAAAATGTAGTCGTATTTCGAGTAATTCTCAATCTCTCGACGGGCCGTATCCAATCGTCGGCGAATTACCGGCTCCGGATCAAGTCCCCGGCTTCGCAGCCGCCGTTCCAGAGTCTCCCAGTCGGGAGGAAGAATAAAGATGCTCACCGCGTCGGGGATTCTCCGCATAATCTGGCTCGCGCCCTGCACATCGATGTCGAGCAGCAGGTCGTGGCCGTGTTCTTCGGCCTCGCGCAGAAATCGCCGCGCTGTGCCGTAATAATTTCCGAAGACGTCAGCGTGCTCCAGAAACTCATCGGCCGCGATCATGGCTTCAAATTCTTCCCTGGAGACAAAGAAATATTCTTTGCGGTTCTGTTCCCTGCCACGCAGCGGACGCGTGGTGTACGAAATCGAGAAGTCGAGGCCTTGCACCGTCTTGAGCAGTTCGGCCACCAGCGTGGATTTCCCCGAACCCGACGGCGCGGAAACAATATAGACAATGCTCATCTAAGAATGCTCATTCCAAATTCTGAACCTGCTCGCGCGATTTCTCGATCTCTGACTTCATCATCAGCCCCATCTCGGTAATTTTCAACGCCTCGCCCGCCAGGCCCGAGGTTTTTGAAAGCATGGTGTTCGCCTCGCGATTCATTTCCTGCAACAGGAAATCCATCTTCTTGCCGACTTCGCCGCCTTGATCGAGCAGGTCGCGAAAATGCTTCACATGCGCATTCAGCCGGACCAACTCCTCCTGAATATCGCTGCGATCGACCAGCACAGCCACTTCCTGAAGGATCCTTTCCTTCTCCATCTGCGCGCCCAGCAGCTCGGCCATGCGGGATTGCAGCCGCTCCGAATAGCTTCGCAGAATAGTACCGCGATGCGCCTCTACGCCAGCAGCTGCTTTTTCCAGATTCGCCATGCGCGCCCGTAACTCGGTATCGATGCTGCGGCCTTCCTGCTCGCGCATCTCGTTGAGCTTCGTGAGCGCTTCTTCCACGCGCGCCATCACCGCCGTCTCCAGTTCGTCGCCTGATTTCTCGGCGCCCGACTCCATCGCGCCCGGCATCCTCAGAACCACGTTCAGATCGGGCTCTCCCTCAACCTCAAATTCATCCGCCGCCGCGCGGAAGGCCTGCACGTATCCGGCAATCAATTGCCGGTTGAGCGCGACTCCATTCGGGCCCGAACGATCCAAGCTCAGGATCACTTCCACATGGCCTCGAGCCAGCTTCTCTTTCAGAATCCGGCGCAGCTTCATTTCCAGCGAATCGGTATCGGACGGCAAACGGAAGTGGAGGTCCAGGAAACGATGATTGACCGATTTCAGCGATAACGCAAACGCCATCTGGGCATTGACCTGCCCTTTCACCTGCGCGAATCCCGTCATGGACCGAAGGGGCATAAGTGCCACGTTTCAAGGTGTCAAAGTTTCAAGGTTTCAAACACGCGACTGAGAAGAGTCGCGGCAATCTTAGATGCTTTACTCTGAAACCTTGAGACTCTGAAACTTTGAAACCTTCTTTCTCACGCTTCCGCGAACTGTAGTTCGTAAAGCCGCCGGTACGTGCCCAGCTTTTGCATCAATTCTTCATGTGGACCAATGTCGCTGATTGTACCGTTCTCGAGCACGACGATGCGATCCGCGCGCCGCACCGTCGAAAGCCGATGCGCAATCACAAACACAGTACGCCCACTCATCAAATTTTGCAGGGCCGACTGCACCAGTGATTCCGATTCGCTGTCCAGCGCCGACGTGGCCTCATCCAGAATCAGGACCGGCGCATTTTTCAGGATCGCCCGCGCAATTGCGATGCGCTGCCGTTCTCCACCGGAAAGCCGCACCCCGCGCTCCCCGATCATCGTGTTGTAGCCTTCCGGCAGCGCGCGGATAAATTCATAGGCTCGCGCTGCTCGCGCTGCCTCTTCCACCTGCTTCTGCGATACATGCGGCTGACCGTAAGCGATGTTGTTCCTAACCGTGTCGTTGAACAACACTGTTTCTTGCGTGACAATCCCGATCTGCGAGCGTAGTGACTCCAGCGTCACATCCCGCACATCATGACCGTCAATCAGAATGCGCCCGCCGCTGACATCAAAGAAACGCGGGATCAAATGCACGAGAGTGCTTTTGCCCGCGCCGCTCGATCCCACTACGGCCACAACCTCGCCCGCTTTCACTTCCAGATTGATGTCATGCAGCACGACGGGCGAATCTCCGGCGTTATCGTAAGCGAAAGACACATCCGCGAATTGGATCGTCCGCGCAAATTTCCCCATGCGCTTGGCGCCCCGCTTCTCCCGCACTTCATCTTCGATATCCATGAAGCGGAAAATTTCCGACGAAGCGCCTATCGCCTGCTGAAAGTTATTGTTGAACTGGGCAAACTTGCGCACCGGATCGTAGAGCTTGAACACCGCAACAATGAACGCCAGAAACGTTCCCGCCGTAAAAACGTGGTGAACAATCTGGTCCCGGCCCATCAATAACAGCAGCGCAATGGCAATTGCGCCCAAAATGTCCATCAATGGAGAGCTGATCGCAAAAGCCGCCACCAGCCGGAGATTCGCCCGGAACAGCCGCCGTGCCGCGGCGCGGAAGCGCTCGATCTCCCAGTTCTCCATGCCGAACGCCTTGACGATGCGGTTCCCGGTAATCGTTTCGTGCAGAATGTTCTGGATCTCTGCCAGCTTGTCTTGTCCGCCGCGCGTCGTCCGCCGCACCTGCCTGCCGATTTTTCTCGAGGAAAACAAAATCACCGGCACGAACAGCAATAACACCCACGCCAGTTTTCCTCCGAGCAGAACCACCACGACCGCCGTAAACAAAAACGTAAAAAACTGCTGCAGGAATTCCGCTAGCACGCTCGACATCGCGAACTGCACCTTCTCGATATCGTTGACGATGGTCGAGAGCAGCGTGCCGGTAGTGTGTTTCGTAAAGAACGCCGCCGAACTCCGCAGGATGGCGTTATACAAATCGTCCCGCAGATCGGTAATCATCCCAAAACCCGCGTAATTCACCAGGTAAGTTCCGATGTAGTCGAAGATCCCTTTTAGCACCGTCGCTGCGACCAGCGCGAAAGCAACCACTGTCCAGGGATTCTGAAAATGCGACGGAACCAGCTGTTGCAGATTAAGAAAACGTTCGGTGCCGGGAACTTTGAATAACTGCAGCGTTCTTCCCTGCGAGGCAGGATTCAACACGCGATCAAAAATCGGGCCGATCAGTAAAACCCGGCCAGCGTCGAGCAGTCCCACCATGGCCATCAGGGTGACCGAGGCGAGAACCTGCCACCAGTACGGCAAGACGTAACGCAACAGTCGGACTAGTGGACGGAATCCGGCCGGTGCTCCTGCACTCTTTGCGTCCGGCACTATGGGAGTTGCCATGCGGGGTATTGCCAATTCTACATGCGATTTCCGTAGAGACGCGGCTTGCCGCGTCTTGATCGCAGCGGATCCCAAGGTAGTTCGATCACTACCGCGGGCTATCCCGGTGCACGACCTTCACCTTATATCCCGCTTTCCGCAGCCGCTTGTTCACATCCTCGGCAATCATCACTGAGCGATGCTGTCCGCCGGTGCATCCGAAGCTGATGGTCAAGTAGCTCTTGCCCTCGCGGATATAGTGCGGCAACAGATAGATCAGCAATTCGGAGATGCGGTTGATGAACTCCTCGGTCTGCGGAAACGACCGGATATACTTCGCGACCCGAGGATGCCGTCCCGTCAGTGCGCGAAACTCGGGCACAAAATGAGGATTGGGAAGGAAGCGAACATCGAACACCAGGTCGGCATCGTCCGGCACACCGTGTTTGTATCCGAAGCTAACGCAGGAAACTAAAATCGTCTGCTGGCTCCCCGACTGCTGTTTGAAGCGGTCGGTCAGGTGAGCGCGCAGTTCATGAACATTAAACTTGGAAGTATCAATGACCAGGTCGGCGATGGCGCGAATCGCCCGCAGATGCCGCCGCTCCGCGCCAAGCGATGCCCGCACCGTTTTACCCGTCCCCAGCGGATGCGGCCGCCTCGTCTCGCTATAGCGGCGCACCAGTGCGGCATCGGAGGCTTCCAGATAAATCACCCGCGTCGGGATCGTCCGCTTCACCGACTTCAGAATCGCCGGCAGCTTCTCCAGTTGGGAACCTTCGCGGACATCCACCACCAGCGCCGTCCGCGGAATCTCTCCAGATTGCAGCGCCAACTCGGCAAAACGTGGGATTAACTCCACCGGCAGATTATCGACGCAGTAGTAACCGAGATCCTCGAAGGCCTTCAGCGCCGAGGCCTTCCCCGACCCGCTCATCCCGGTGATGATGACCAGTTCGGCAGCGGCATGGGGCTCGGTCTTACCTTTGCGCCCGCGAACGATCTTCCCTTCCGCTGGCGTAGTCTTCTTTGGTTTGCTCCGCGCTGGCATGCCGGAAATCTTAGCACTTCAGCGCCATTGTCATCCTGACCCTGAGCTCGTCGAACGGGAAGGACCTACGCCTCCACAAAAGCGTAGGTCTCTGACCGCAGTGTTCTACAGCGATCGCAGAAAGTTCAGCAAGTCCTGAACCTGCGAAGGGCTCAGCGTTTTGAAGTTATGAATCACCGCATCGGCCTCCGAACCGCAGTTGCGTTGGCCGAAACGATCATCGGAACGGTGACCGTATTGGCTCCTGCAATTGTCCGAGTCGCTATGCTCGAGGATTGCCTGCATCAAATCGGAGGTTCGTCCATCATGCAGAAAGAACAACCGCTGGCCCACACCCCATAGAGGAGCAGTGCGGAATTGATCCGGCCCGGCAGCCCCTTGATTGATGCCGTCCGCCAGACCCGGCCCCATATGGTGCAGCGCGAAATCCGAGTAGGGATTGTAGGTCACTCCTCCCATGCCGGTGTAGTACGAGGCTCCCGCAGTCAGCGAAGGTGAATGACAAAGAACGCAGCCCAGTCTGTTGAAAAGCGCCGCACCATTCTGCGAGGATGCAGTCGGAGCCGCAGGAACCGGCGGCGCTGAAAGCCGCATGAACGCCGCGAAATTGACCGTATCCGACGACATTTCCGACACTGTCCCGAACGTGGTGTTGTAGTTTGGACTGTCGGGATTTCCGTTCAGCATGAGGCTGGAATCCTCGGGCGTCGCGTTGAATACGCAGCCCGGCGCCGCGCTGCGTTCGTTGGGGAACACTTCATTCGATACGCCCTGTTCCACGTTGTAGGCTTCGCCGGCAAACACGACCAACGACTTGTTTTGCGCCTTCCATCCAAACCGCGTGATGGTGCCATCATTGCCGCTCGTGTTGAAACTGCCTCCGATGCCAAGTTGCGACCGCGCGGATTGCGTGGCCGCCAGGTTAGCCCGCAGCGTGGCGTCGGGAGTGTTCTCCACCAGTCCCAATCCAAAGATAGGCGTTGGGAGGCGGAAGATTACATTGTTGGCGCCAAGTTGCTGCGCGAAATTCGGCTGCGCCAAAGTACATCCCGGAGCATCCGTGCGGCCGGCAATCGTGTACAAGCCGTGAACGCCGCCGTCGAGCGAGCCATCCGCATTTCGAACGAAGCGAGCCTCACGCACCGGACCAGCCGCGCTAATAAAGGACGGGACGGAATTGGTAGCTCCATCCAGCGTAGCGAGCGCCACCTGCGGATTCGGAACCGGATTCTGTGGGCTTGCCAAACCTGGGCTGCTGCCCCCAAAGAACGGTTGCGCGTGGCACTGGGCGCAACTGTTGCCATTGAACGTTGGGCCTAGGCCGCTGCCTTGCTCGATCTTTCCCGACACCGAACTCACTTCCGCAAAGCGCTGAAATGCCTGCGTGAAGAAAGCCTGTTCGTTGGCATTGAGCGTTGGGTATGGGCCGCCAGCTCCCGCTGGGCCAGACCTCGGCCCAGGATCGTGCTGAGCCCATGCTCCGATTGAAATACAAACGCTAAGAAGCAAAGCTACGCTACTCGTGTTCCGTTTCATCTGAACTCTCCTTAGGCTGCCAGGCACACTCCGGCCCAGGCCGGTTGGTCGAGAGACGATGGCGACGTGCTTAAATCACTCGAGCGAGCACAGGTCGGCCATCACCGGCTGATAGCTGATAGCTGACTTCTTTCTGTTCGTGCGAGTTACCGTTGCATCCTGAGCCTGAGTGGCTCGAGGTGGAAGCGCCCGCTAAACATGCGGACGATTTGAATCATTGAATGGGAATCTACGTTTCAAATCGGGAACCGTCAATGTGCCCTTAGTGCATCCTCGATCATTCGCCGGACGCATTAGGGCATCGTTCGAAACACCGTCACGCCAGGTCCAGATTCCCGGATCGGGATTGGTCGAAAATCAAGGTGTATGGTTCAGCCTGGTATTTCAGCAATGAGGGGAATCGCATTGGTACAAGGCAATAGCTGTCGGAAACCCTTGTCTCTGTTTATGATCTACGGGATCGTGCGCCGCTATATTCCTACTTCAATCCGTTACGTCTTATTTGGTTTTGGACTCGTCGCAGCCTCGCACTTGGTCCTGGCGCGTCCGGTCACTGCATCCGATGCGGCGATGACGAGTCCAAGTGCGACTCCATCCGCGAGCCCAGCCATTGTCATCGGTTTCGTCGGCGGATTTGTCCGCCACGACGCCATGGTCCACAGCGCCGTTCAGGTCGCTGCCCATCTTCGCAAGGACTACCCATCGGGCGTCTACGTAGACATCCTCGAAAACAGCCGCCGCGAAAAAGCTCATGCGGATATCATTCGACTGCTGGATGCCGATCATGACGGCAAATTGTCCTCTGCGGAAAAACAAAATGCCCGCATCATCCTCTACGGCCACAGCTGGGGCGCTTCGGAGACCGTCACACTGGCGCGTGAATTGGAAAAGGACGGCATTCCGGTTCTGCTTACCGTTCAGGTGGATAGTGTCCAAAAGTTCGGCGAGAACGATCAGGTCATTCCCGCCAATGTAGCCGAGGCGGTAAACTTCTATCAGCTAAACGGATTCCTGCACGGCGAACCCCAGATCCGTGCCGCCGACCCCTCCCGCACACACATCATCGGGAACTTCCGCTCCGACTACAAAACCAGCCCAATCGATTGCAAGGAGTATCCCTGGTATGACCGTGTCTTCATGAAGGCCCACACCGAAATTGAATGCGATCCGAAGGTTTGGACTCAGGTGGAGTCTCTGATCCGTTCCAAACTACCCAAACAGCCCTAGCAAGAAGTGGGCAACAAGAAGCTACCGCGAGTCGGCGCTGACCTGTGCGCTACTGTCATTCGTGGAAAACGTCCTGGCAGCGACTAGTTGCTGGAACAACGCCAGATCCTTTTCCACCTCACTGCGGGAGGTTTTGCGTGCGGTACCCGGGCGCAGCTCCTGGCGAAGCCGCGCCTCCATAAGGGCCGCGGCTAATTCTGGCGACTCAGAGCCCCTCAAAATGTTGCCGCGTGAAAGTCCAACGTCGGCGAGATCATTATTGTCGCCGATATGCAGGACGGGCAGGCCGTCCGCATCGAGCCCAGGCTGGGCGCTCGCCTGGAGCCGCTCCCAGATTTTTGCTTCCTTCTTTTTCCCCTCGGTCTTTTCCTCATTCACGGGATCAATCGCAGAAGTGGCCAGGCTCAACTCCTCGAAACGGCTCTGGTAAGTGAGGCGCTCGTCGCGAGTCATAGGGGCATCCAACTGACGGCTCGAATCCATAACCAGAGCGTTTCGCGCCGGGTCGAAGTGATGCAAGAAATGCCCGATCACCAGGCCGCCGCCAATGTAAGGATGCAGCGCAATGACGGGGATCATATATTTCTTGGCCGCCAGCAACGAATCCAAAACGCCGTGGACAGGCTTGCTGCGCCGTACCGTCCCCAATACCTGCGGCGTCAGGTAATTCGCACTCTCCAGTTCAGGATGATGGTGACTATATTTCACCAGCATTTTTGCGATCTGTTTTGGAGTGGTCACTCCGAGATCGCCGACCACGCTGCGATGCACTGCGTGCGGGTAATAAAAATCGATCACCTCGCGCACAAAATCGGCGCAGTTTCTTTTTACAAAGTTATAGCGCTCGCGATTGGGGTGGCCGTTCAACTTGGCAATCAGCAGAGCATCCCGTTCCGGGCTGGTCTCAATCTCGAATCCATAGATGGTCCGGTCATAAGACGCTCCGATCATTTCATACCAGTTTCCCTCGGGTACGCCGCCGTCGGGGCGATCAGGAGCGAGCGATAGCAGGTGATCGCGGCGGTATCGATCCCGAAGGAAAGCCACCACTTTTGCGTCGGCAAATAGCGGGACGGCTTCGGCCCGGTCAACCGCATACAGATAAGGTATGAGCGGAATCGCAATCCAATCGTATCCCGAGATGCCATCGTACCGGCTCAGGACGACGCCCGATTCGCCCTCAGCACAGCGCCGCAGCACTACCGGAGACTCGGCACAAACATTGCTCAAATAAATAGCCACATGGCCCGTTCCGGCGAACGCGCCGTCATAACTGTAAGGCTCTTCCAAGAGTAGAGTCGCGGTAGCGTGCGCACGCGGGACGCTCTCGAAGCAAATAACCAGACATATGAATAGAAAAATGAAATGCGAAGCGCACAGCCTGCCCAGCACCCATGATTCTCGGGTCCAAGCAGCAAACCGTGTTATAAACGCCCGCATCTGCATTGATCGCATCCTGATTGATCGCATCCTGATTGGATGATGAGAAGCTCAGCAGAGCTGCCTTCTACAATGGCTAAGGCAGAGCGCCTCAGGACACACAAAGCTTCTAACTCCTTACTAACAATGAAGCCTTACCGGTCCGTGCGGAAATCCCCAGCACCAAGATTCTTTCGTTTTGATGTCAGAAATGCCAGATTACTTCCGGCCAGTGGCGCGGACTGTTTCCGCGGCCCACTGGGCATGTGGCGGGCGGCGCGATGGATAGCAGAAACAAGAAGGGGTACACCCCTTCTCGCGCTTTTTGAGAAGGCGCCACCACGGAACCATCCATCTCGACAAGAAAACCCGCAGCCTAAGAAAATGTCGCGCCTGTTCTTAGAGTTTTCTGGGTTTTTTCCAACCTTGCGGCACGCAGAGGCATCGGACCTGTTTCTTGTTGTCACTCCTTTTTGTTATTTCAGTGCAAAATCGAAGAGAGGGGTCGATGAAAATGTATCGGGAAGCGGCACTCGCAATTTGCTTCGGGTCTTCCCTTCTGTTCTGCTCAGTCGACGCAGCTCAGGACACGATGAATCATGACGATGGCCAGAAGACGTACGCGTCCTCAAAACCGATTCAACTCGCCGGCAAAATCAGCAACACGGGCCAGACATTTGTTAGCGATAAAGACAGCAAAAGCTGGACTATCGTCAATCCAGACGCGGTAAAGGGACACGAGGGGCAACACGTAGTGCTCGCCGCAAATGTGGATGCGGACAAGAATGAAGTAAATATAGTGTCGGTCAAGACAGGCAAAAAAATAGTCGGGCGCACAAACCCGAAATGACAGTGGGTGAGAGAAACACGTTCGTTGTCATCTCGCTGCGATGCTACGCCAACCATGAGGGGATGTTTGCTCATTCAGACAGAGCAGCCGACAGCAAGATGTTCGCGACGGCGTCTGGACATTCGACATGGCAGTCGTGGCCCGTCTTCAGTTCGGCGACCTCCCAGCCCGAAGCACGAGCTTTTGCTGCAAACGGGGCGAAGAACGGCCTCGCCGGATATTCTTCCGCAACGCTGGCAACGTAGGTCGCTGGAATGCTGGCTTTTCGATCAGCCGGAAGATGGAGCGGCTCCTCAAAGCAGCGCAGACTGAAATCGCACAACCTCGCACGCACAAACTCACGGGCCTCGCCCGGCTTAAGTCCCCAGAGGTCAAGTTGCCCCTCGCCGCCGGGTAACCGCCAGCCGTCTCCATAGTCTCGCGCAACACCGCGAAAGTAGGTGGCGATCTCAGCCGGAAGCAAGTCCAGCGTGCTTTGCCCATCTTCCGGGATGAATGCATCCAGGAAAACCAATCGCCGCACTTGCGTTGGATTTGTCTCCACTACACCGCTGATAATCATGCCTGCGTAACTGTGACCGACAAGGATTACCCGCTCCGGGCACTTTGACAACTCGCCCGAAACGTCCTCGACATGTTCTGTAAGCGTGATGTCGCGAGACAGATGACTTTGGTCCGTGCCAAGGCCGCTGAGGACTGGGGTGATCACCCGATGGCCCCGCTTTTCCAGCAACGGGGCCAACAGATCCCACGTTCCGTTTGACTGCCATGCGCCGTGGACGAGAACAAACGTCGACATGGGCAGAGAGTTTAGCAGGTTGAGATCGGCCGTCTGGCGTAACTGTTGTTTAGTAGCCGTGACAATTGCGCCCCCAGGATTTCTGGTGGTGCGGCTGCCCCAAAGGACGCAATACTCCCGTTATCTTGCCCCGGTTCTTCAACGCCGCCACACTAGCACTATGCCGCTAGACGCGCCAACGGTGATCGACGGCCTGAGCCAGGGTTTCTTTATGGGCTTTCTAGCGTCGCTTCTAATATGTAGCCTTTCTTTCGGTTTTTGGCTGGTGACGCGCCCTAATTCCGTGTCGCAGCAAGAGGTGAAGTCTAGGGCCGCGTCAGCATAAATTAGGAAGTCTCCGCATAGCTGAAACCAAGTTGCCGATCCGATCTTACCGCCCCCTTCCCGTATAAGGACCGCAGTGGTCCCTGAAGTGTTAGGTGTTGAAATCACCCGACTTCGCTCAGAACCCGTCAGGACGACGGGACAGCCATTTTGGCAATCGGCCCGATTCTCCCAGACGCTAGAATTAACCAATGTGTGGACGCTACCGCCTTTCGCGTCGAAAGCAGATTTTGGCCGAGCATTTCGATACGAATTTCGACGATCTGGACTGGGAACCGCGATACAACATCGCTCCCACGCAGTCGGTTCCCGTTATTAGGCGTCACGACGGGACCAACCGCGCCGCACTTCTGCGTTGGGGACTGATTCCATCCTGGGCGGCAGATTCTACCGGCAGCGCTCGGTCCATCAACGCGCGATCCGAAACAGCCGCGATCAAGCCATCATTCAAAGAGCCACTGCGCGCACAACGCTGCCTGATCCCAGCCGATGCCTTCTACGAGTGGCAGCGGCAAGGTAAAGCAAGACAACCTTTTTGCTTTGAAGTAGGTGACAGCGAAATCTTTGCTTTTGCGGGGTTGTGGGATAAATGGAAGAGTCCGGACGGAAGCATCATCGAGAGCTGTGCAATTTTGACGACTACGGCGAACGGGTTGCTGAACGATGTCCATGACCGGATGCCTGTGATACTCGATCCGAGAAATTACGGCAGTTGGCTCGATCCCTCCGTCCAAGATGCGGCCCGAATGGTGAACTTTCTCAAGCCGTTCGATCCGAAACTTATGCGCCGCTACCCGGTGAGCACAAGAGTGAATATTGTCGCGAATGATGATCGGGAGTGCTCCGTGCCTGTGGATCTGGTCCACGTCCAGAGCGACCTTTTTTCGTGAGACCCACGCTAGAAGCCACAAGCGTGGCAAGTCATTGAAAGGATGGTGGGCGCAGTAGGATTTGAACCTACGACTTCCACCGTGTGAGGATGGCACTCTACCGCTGAGTTATGCGCCCTTGGGTTGCGGTTTTGCCATTGTAACAAACTGCGCTCGCCCTTTCGTCATTTGCCCCGCCCCTTGACCGCATTCGCGGCTCCCGATAGCCTCTTTCCATAGCCCTTTCATGGCGGCCTCTGATACCCCCGACCGGCAATCCGTAACTACTTCACGGGAAAACACTTCTGCGCGCATTGCTGACCCTGAAAACGCGCAACTTTGTCCTCCGGACGGGGTTTCCACTGATGTGAGCAGTGTGGCCATTGATCGCGGATTGGATCGCGGACTGCTGAACTTTGCTGGAGCGAATCCCGGCAGCCGCACAGACGTCAGCGCGGATGCCGCCGTCTCCGACGTCGACTTCATGCTGCGGGTGAAGACCGGGGACGAGTCCGCGTTCGCACATCTGGTGCAGAAATATCGCCGTCCGATGGTCGGCTTCATGTACCGCTTGTGCCACAATCCATCGACTGCGGAAGAACTTGCGCAGGAAGTTTTTTTGCGTGTGTATCGTTCGCGGACCACTTACGAGCCCAGCGCAAAGTTCACCACTTGGCTGTACCGCATCGCCACCAATCTGGCCGTTAACCACGCGCGTGACACAAGGCATGAGCGTCCGGAAAATACAGTGCGCCTTGATGAGCCGGATCAGGAAACGGGCACCACCCCTGACCTGGCTGACGAATCGCTTAGCGTGGAAGAGAACATATTGAAGCGCGAGCGGCTGGCGGCCATCCGCAGCGTGGTCAATGCTCTGCCAGAGCGCCAGCGCGTGGCCGTCATCATGCACAAGTACCAGCAGATGGATTATCGCGAGATTGCAGGCGCGCTGAAGCTGAGCGAGTCCGCCACCAAGTCGTTGCTGTTCCGCGCTTACGAAACGCTGCGCGAACAGTTGAAACAGTTTGTTTCGGGGAAGTAGAGGAAGGCTGTATGGATTGCAATCTAATTCGAGAATCGTTGCCGGATTTAGCCGCTGGTGTGAACGCTGCGCGGCCGGATCAGGAAGTCGAGAAACATATCGCGTCTTGCAAGGGTTGTGCCGCCGAACTGCGCGAGTTGCAGCAAACCATGGCGCTGCTCGACGAATGGCAGGCGCCTGAGCCATCGCCGTATTTCGACACTCGCATGCAGGCTCGCCTGCGCGAAGAAATGGCGCGTCCGCAGGCGGCGTGGTTCCAGTGGTTGCGCCGTCCGGCATGGGCCATGTCGCTGGCCACTATCTTGCTTATGGGAGGGCTCGGGGTTGGAATCGGCAAGTCCTACATTTATCAGACTGAAGCCATCGCAACCGCGCCGCCATCTCTCGGTCAGCCAGTGCAGCCGGGGACGGCCGTCGGTGATTTGCAGGCGCTCGAGAGGAATGACGAGTTGTACGCCGATTTTGATGTGCTCGATCAGTTGCAAGTGCAAGATGACGTCAACGCGAATCCGCAGGATTCGCAGGCAGTCATGAACTGATCGATCAGTCGTTGATCGACCGTGCGTTGCTTGACGATGCTGATTAAAGTTCAGGAACCGGGGTCAGGGATGTCGGGAAGGGAAAGAATTGCGAGCTGTCTGGCGGTGCTTCTGCTGCTGACGTCGTCGTTCGCCCAACATCCGCACGCCGCGCCGTCGCAACACAACAGCAATAATAATAACGATCACGACGGGCAATGGCACAAGTTTCAAAGGCAAGATGGCCCTGGTCCTAGTCATCCCAACGTTGCGCATCCCCCGCAGAACCAGCCCGGACACGCCGGCAACTGGCTCCGCCACTACAAAGATCTGCCGCCCGCGCAGCAGCGCCGCGAACTCGAACGTGATCCCCAGTTCCGCAGGCTGCCCCCGCAACGCCAAGCCCAGTTGCAAAAGAAACTACAGCATTTTTCCAATTTACCTCCGCAGCAGCAGGAACGCGTGCTCCACCGCATGGAGACATGGGAGCACCTGACGCACGATCAGAAGCAGCAGGCGCGTCAGCTCTTTCAGCAGTTCAAGCAGTTGCCGCCCGACCGCCGTCAGGCCGTGAACCGGGCGATCCGCAGCATGCGCGATCTCTCGCCCGACCAGCGCGATCAACTCATTGACTCCGACCAATTCCGGAGCCAGTTCTCGCCTCAAGAGCGCAGCGTAATCGGCGGAGCTTCGCACCTCCCCCTAGCCCCCGGCGAAGGCCTGCAAGCCCCACCCGAATAATAACCACCAAAGAATTCGTGTGTTAGCAATGCTCGTGTGGTGGCGGGCCTCCGCCCCGCAAGGACGAGGCAAAGCCTAGTCCTCACATAAGCAAGCGCAAATCGGAACTCTTTCTATTTGAAAGCAGGAAGCGAGAAACTGACGGCTGATGGCTGAGTGCTGAACGCTGCCTTACCGCCGAATCAGCGCCATCGCCCATCCCGCCAGAAAAACTCCTCCGACGAACAGGGCGAAGCAATAGAGACCGTACTTTAACTGCTCCATCGTCGTATTGCGTTGCGTGATGCCAAACACAGTCGATGCAAACACCGCGAACACCACCGCAGCCGAGAAGTGCGATAAGTTGACGATCACGGTTTCTTCCCCAGCGCGATGTGATGCGCATCCGCCGCCGCAATGAAATTCAATAGGCCAGCCACAATCAGAAACGTCTTGCCATAATCAGCAGCCGCATTCGCTGCCATCAAATCACCCCAGCCCTGAATCCGCGCCAGAAAATAGAGGACGCCAGACCCTACGTCGCCGACAAATCCAAGGATGTCGAGAATGTCACCGCCATTCGGCTTGTAGATCCGCCCCTGCATGCCGAGGCCGATGGCAAACATGGCGACCACCGAGATCATCAGCAGAATGCCGCGTCCATATCGCTTCAGCAGGATGTGCCCGCCGCCGGGAATCAGCCAGCCTACAATCGGCGCGACCACCGCCATCGTCGTAAGCGGATACTCCGGCTCAGTCGCTGCCGTTGCCGCTGCATTTTTTGTTGTTGGCTTAGCCATTCAGATCGTCACGATCTCTCGTTGGATTTTACCAGTGACCTCGGCGCTTCCCGGCCGCACCAGCACATCCACTTCCAGGCGCACGCCGAACTCGGGGAGATAAATCCCAGGCTCGATCGAAAACAAGGAATTAGGCAGAATGCGCCGCTCGTCATGAATCTCCAGATTATCCATATTCGCGCCGTTCGAATGCACCTCGGTCGCAATCGAGTGCCCCGTGCGGTGGATAAACTTGTCTCCGTACTTTGCCTGCGTGATATGAGCCCGCACCGCTTGGTCCACTTCCCACCCCGCGAGCGTGCGCTTGGCGGAGACCGCATCCTGCACCGTCTTCACGCCAATATCCCGTGCCTCGCTGACAATCTTGAAAATCTCACGCTGCCGGTCTGACGGAGCCTTTCCCACAATCCCGACCCACGTGATGTCGTAATAAACCGCCCCCGGAGTATTCTTCTTGGCCCATACATCCAGCAGAACAAAATCGCCCTCGCGAATCGGCACCGGACGGCTGGCGCTCGGCTCATAATGCGGATTCCCGCTGTTGGCATTCACCGCCACAATCGGCGCATCGTCGGTGACCATCTTCTCGCGCTGGAACGCTTCCATGAAAAATTGCTGAATCTCATGTTCAGTAGTTCCACCATTGCGCACGCGCCGTCCAATTTCCTTGAAGGCTTCGGCCGTAACCGCGTCAATCACGTCGCGAGCCGCAAAGTGCGACTTGATCTGTTCGTCCGTGAGTGTCGCCTCAAACCGCGCAATAAGATCGGCGGCACTGACAATATTCTTGCCCAATCCGCGGATCATGTCCGCCGTGCCCGCGTCCACCATCGAAATAGTGAAGACAAAATTGTTGGGCGAATACTGCATCGCCACGTCGCGATGCGGACCCAGCATCTGCTTCAAACTATCGAAGAGCTCCTGCCATCCAGCGTACTGTTTCTTTATGCCCGGCAACGTATCCAGATGTCCCGACTCGATCTTGTGAACCAATTTGATTGGCTCGCCTTCGGCGGGAATCAGGTAGTACCAGCGCCGCGTAACCATAAGCCCATCCGGCAGCCCGAGAACCCGGTAGGAGATCGGATCGCGATGGTGATGATCGTAAAAAAGCCAGGCGTCGATGTTGCGCTCGCGCAGAGCTTGCTGAATGGCAGACAGGTCCATATACAAACGGTTATTCTACACGACGACTGGCACGGGCTGATTCCCGTGCGGAATCTCGTGGGTCCAGAAACAAAACGGAAGGTGAACAACTGATTCGAACTTATGAGATAAGGCAATCGAAGGCTATTTCCTCATTCTCAGCCAATGCCAAACCGCAGCACCAACTATCAAGATAACGACGGCTATTGCATTCCACGAACCAGGCATAGAAATATAATCTGACTACAACCGGTTCTTAAACGGGTTCAAGGTAGGCACATCAAGTAGCTTGAAATCGCGTTCATTCCTCGTCGCTACAATCAGACGATGCACCCGCGCCGTAGCGGCAATCATGGCTTCTTGCAGCAACCCGGGGGGCTTCTTGACCATAATGCGGCCCCATTCCCGAAAGCATGCCGTATCCATGGGCAGCACCTGATAGGACTCGGGCAGCCGATCGATCCAAAGATCGAGTTCGTTCGCTTTAGCCGGATCTTGATTTCTTGTCCGCTCAATCCCCACCTGTAGTTCACCCAACGTCACGGCGGAAAGAAATAACCTGCTCTCTTCCATGACGTTGAACCACGCGACCACCGCTCCATGGGGGCGCATTTTTCGCAGTTCGGAGATTACGTTCGTATGGAGTAGGTATTGATTCACTCAAACTCCACCACGGGACGACTCTTCCACTTCCGCCTCTCCAAGTTCAAGTCGAAGCGCGGCTCGGGGGCGAGCAGCCAGTCCTTCAGACTAGGCCGGGCGGCTTTTTGGAGCCTCTCCCATTCTTCGATCGGCACCAGGACTGCTGCCTTAACGCCGCGGCGGGTCACGACCTGAGGCCCCTTCTTGATGGCTGTGTCCAGCAATTCGCTGAAGCGTGCCTTTGCATCTTGCACTTGCCAGGAAGCCATTTCTACCTCGATCCATTCTACTGACTAGTCAACAGGAGGTTAGTGGCCGCTAATAGCCTTAGATTTTGGAGATCCAAATTAGCAATCCAGCAATTTCCTCCGTGTCTCCGAGGTGGGTTCTGGTTTGTGATACAAAATACTGTAATGCCAACGCATCCCTCTGGCAGTCCCAATCCGCGAAAATCAAACCCGCGAAATCGCGGTGTTTCGTGCTAAGAGCTCTTTTTATCGCTCTCTCCGAGAGCCGATCCCTCCGTGGAATCGCCGAGCGTTCCAGCTTTGGCCAGCGCACCTCCGCCCGTTTTGTAGCGGGCAAAGAGGTTGCGGACGCGATTCGCGCCGCTGCCGCCGTCAATCAATTTGGCGCAGGCGTCTCGATCGACAACCTGGGCGAAAACGTCACTAACGCCGACGAAGCTCGCGCCAGCGCCCAGCTTTATCACAATCTGCTGGACGAAATTGCCGCTCGCAAACTCAACGCGAATGTCAGCCTGAAGCTGACCCACATGGGTCTGGACGTCGACGAAGCAATGGCCTACGAAATCGTCCGCGCATTAGTCGCCAAAGCAGCCGGAATATCACCCAAGAACTTCGTTCGCGTCGACATGGAAGGCTCCGCCTACACCCGGCGCACCCTCGACTTCGTTCACGAACTCCACCGGGTTCCCGGAAACGAGGGCTGCATTGGTGCCGTGATCCAGTCCTACATGCGGAGCGCCGAAGCCGACGTTGCGAAGTTGCTCGCCGAGCGGATCCGTATACGGCTCTGCAAAGGGGCTTATAAGGAGCCGGCGGACATCGCCTTCCAAAAAAAATTCGAGGTGGATGCTAATTACGTCAAACTTATGAAGATCCTGATGAAGAGTGGGGTCTATCATGGCCTGGCGACCCACGATGAAGCCATTATTAAGGAGGCCAAAGCGTTTGCCACCAGCGAGAACATCCCGCGCAGCACCTTTGAATTCCAAATGCTGCACGGTATTCGCCGCGATCTGCAGCAAGGACTGGTAAAAAACGGCTGGGGAGTGCGCGTCTACATCCCGTTCGGCACCGAATGGTATCCCTACTTCATGCGCCGGTTGGCCGAACGTCCGGCGAATGTCTTGTTTATCGCCAAAGCTCTTTTACGGCGGTAACCCATTTGCAATCAATCAAATAGACGCGATCTCGAATCAGATGGAGGCCCTCCTCCAAAACGCAATGCTTTTTCTTCACATCGCGAAGGAGATTGACGGGCTTTCTCGTTTTAAGAAGTGGAAACCAACTTAGTTTGGATTCACAGCCTGCCCCCTCGGCTTTGTGCTTGCGTCCAACTGGGAACAAAGGGTCCGCGGTTCGCGACGATTTTGATCGAGACTCCGGTTTCTCATAACCTCTGCGTTGTCACGGGGAAGGGATGGCGCAGAGGTTTTGTTTGTCTCCGGTCCGGCTCTAGGCCATCTTTTTCACCCTCCTCATCCTGACGCTCAACGTTGAACAAGTCACACTGCTCCCGCGTATTATGTTTGACAGCCGTGCTTCGACTCCTCAGCCTTTTAGGAGAAATAAGGTTATGCGCAATTCCGTCAAGGCACTTTGCACTCTTGCCATAGTCATGTTTGCGGTTTTTAGTGGCATCTCCAAAGCCGACTCCCCGGCGATGCAGCGCGCTGGATCGATCGTAATTGTTTTCAAAGACGGCCATCGGCAAAGCTTTGACCTTGCGGATATTGCGCACATCGATTTCAAGACTGCAATTGCAATTCCAACTCCAATGATGATTGTTTTCAAGGATGGGCGCGAGCAGAAAATCGCCGGCGATGTCGCTCGCATTGATTTCGAATCCGCCACGATCGCTTCAGCCGCCGGCCGGGCTCATTTCGTGGGCAAGTGGAAAGTAGGGGAAGGCAACGGAAGGAATTTCTACATCACCCTCACCGCTGACGGCGACGCCAGTAAGTCGATTGGCCCGGCTCACGGTACCTGGACGGTGGTTGATGGGGAGGCCCGCATCGCCTGGGATGACGGCTGGCATGACGCCATTCGAAGAACGGGGACAAAACACGAGAAATTTGCCTATGAACCTGGCAAATCGTTCGGCGATAAGCCCGCAAACGTTACCGACGCCGCAAAAACAGAAGCTGAGCCTATTTAGGTCGCTCTGATTTAGTCCGGCCCGACCGTCTCGATTGCGAGACCATCGAGCTCAGCGCGGCCAAACTTTCATCGCAGTATCAATCACCCTTCGCAACTGCTTGCGCGTTGCTCCTCCGGCAGCCTGCACCGCGAGCCCTCGAAGAACAGTCATGACATAGCGGGCTAGGTCGGCGGAATTGGTATCGGCCCGTAAGTCTCCTTCCTTGCGGGCCCGATCAAGCCGCTGGCGCACCGCTTTCTCTCCCGCAGCATTCCGTCCCATCAGATCGCTTCGCAGACCTGACCCACGGTCGTTGCACGTGAGTGCCCCTTGGATCAAGAGACATCCTCGCGGATTACACGACGCCGTCATCACATCCACCGCGCCCCGCAACAACTGTTCAACCGCCGCGCGCGCCGTCGGGAGATTCAGGGCCTCGCTGAAATAAGCGGCCGGGCCAGTCTCGTAACAGTCGAGCACCTTGCGGAACAAGGCTTCCTTATCGCCGAAAGCTGCGTAAAGACTGGGCCGGTTGATGCCCATGGCTTTCGTGAGATCGGTTAGCGAGGCGCCTTCGTACCCCTTGCGCCAGAACACTTTCATCGCCGCTTCCAGAGCTTTCCCGGCTTCAAAGGAGCGGGGGCGGCCAAGCGGCCTCGTTGTCGAATTCCGTTTCATGTCAAATTGGATGCGATTAATTACGTACTATTCGGTAAATAATTGTGAGTCCTCCCGGAAGCCCGGCACATCTGTATTGTACGGTACAGAATAAACCGCGCAGAACAAAAAACTTTTAGACCTCAAACTATAAAGGAGTACTACCATGGGCAAGCTTGAAGGGAAAGTAGCCGTCATCACCGGTGGAACCACCGGCATCGGCCTCGCCACCGCGCAGCGTTTCGTCAGCGAAGGCGCCAGAGTCTTCATCACCGGCCGCCGCCAATCCGAACTCGACAAGGCGGTCAAAATAATTGGCAAGAACGCCACCGGCGTTCAGGGAGATGTAGCGAAACTAGCCGACCTGGACCGGCTCTATGCCGCCGTCAAACAAAAGGAAAGCCGCATTGACATCGTCTTCGCCAACGCCGGCGGAGGCGAGTTCGCTCCTCTGGGAGCGATCACCGAAGAGCACTTCGACAAGACATTCAACTCCAACGTCAAGGGACTTCTCTTCACCGTGCAAAAAGCGCTTCCTCTGCTGGTGGATGGAGGCTCTGTCATCCTGAACGCTTCCGTCGCCGCTTCGAAAGGGTTCCCCGCATTCAGCGTCTACAGCGCAACCAAGGCAGCCGTGCGCTCATTCGCGCGCACCTGGACGACCGATTTAAAAGACCGCAAGATCAGGGTCAACGTCATCAGTCCTGGTCCAATCGACACGCCCATTCTCGATGGTCTCGCGGCAAATGAGGAACAGGCAAAGGAGATCAAGCAGGGCTTCGTCGCCGGCGTCCCCATGGGCCGCATCGGACAAGCCGATGAGATCGCCAAGGCGGCTGTATTTCTCGCCTCCGATGACAGCAGTTTTGTTACTGGAATCGAACTCTTTGTGGATGGCGGCACGGCGCAAGTCTAACTTCCAACTTCCATCGCTCGCGGGGCATTTCTCGCAAATAAATTTAGACGCGCTCCGCGAGCGTTATCCCTCCCAAACAAACGCGTCAAACACTCTGGTGGATTCGAATCCGATGCGCTTATAGAGCGCGATCGCCCGGTCGTTGGCTTCCGTCACCGTGAGCGAGATGAAATGCAGCCCGCGTTCGCGAAGATTCCTGGTCGAGGCGGCCAGCATCGCCTCGCCTAGCCCGGCGGATCGGTATTCCGGAAGCACGCAGACCTGAGTGATGTGTCCAACATCGGGCCGCACCAGCGAGCAAAGAATCAGTCCGGCCAGCGTCCGCGTGCGGCGCTCGACCACCACAAAAGAAGAGCGAGCGTCAAACGCTCCGCACCCGGGGAAACGCACGATGTTGTTCAGAAACCGTAGCGATCCATTGAGCGTTCGGTATTGATCGTTTATTTCCGAATCCACGTGCCCGCGATAGGCAGCAGTAATCAGCGCAGCGGCGGACTGGTATTCCTGTTCCGACCAGGGTCGCATCTCGAACTGCGGCGGCAGTCGAGACGGCGGCAAAGCCTGTGGATGCTTGCCAATCTCGAAGTTCATGAAAACGCGCGGATGGCGGCTGAATCCCTGCTGCACAAATGGCCGCGAGACTTCTCCTGAATAATGCGCCAGCAACTGCGCCTCTACACGATGAATTCCAGGCGACTGTTGCAGGGTTTCGATGACGTGCGTAAGCAACCGCTCTTCAACCTCGTGGCGCTCACCGTTACGCCCTCCATCGCGTACAAAAAGATCGCCAATCACGCCCTTATTCTGCTCGTAGACAAAAAACGAATAACCAAAAATGCTCCCGCGTTCAATCGCGGCGTAGCCCGGCAGAATTTTGGCATCCATGTAGCGCAGGATCATCTCGGCCGAGGTGGTGTAATCCCACGCGAGCACCCGGCCCCACATCGCGATCTCATCTTCCAGCAGCGGTCGAAGGTCGGCGGAAGAAAAATGTCTGAGATCGAGGATTTCCATATTGATAGCAAGGTTTCAAAATTTCAGAGTTGCAAGGTCTCAAGGTAAAAGCGCAGCGCGGGCGGTCATAAAGTTTCTGGGTCTTGAAACCTTGCCACCTTGAAACCTGCCTCACTTCACCCAGTACAAATCCACCTTCTGCCCAGGAATGCCGCTTAGATATGATACCCGCCGTCCAGGAACGAGTTCGGCGACGCGGGATTGCGAACCTCGCGCAGCCACCACAACATGAGGTGCGGCAGGAATAGTGATATTAATGTTTCCACTTTCATACAATTGCACTGGACGATTCAGATAAAACTCAAGCCCATATTCCTGCACACGGCCAAGGCGATAGAGCGCAACCGGAACCGGTTCGTGCGAAAAAGACTGAATGCTTTCCGCGATCGGCCGCGTCGATTGACTAGCATCAATAACCGGAGCCGCAAAACGAATGACGAGGAAGACACTCACCGCGACGGCGATCATGGTGACGCGACTCAGCAGACGAAGTCCCGCGCGGGACAAGAGCACGGCGGCGATGCCAATCGCGAATATGGCAGCGATAACGGCGGAGATGCAGGTCGCTCGTCCCCAAAGCAGGCGACGATTGATCGCGATGCTCGCCGAGGAAAGAGCCGCGAAAATCAGCAACCCGCAAAGCACCCCGTGAGCCACGGCGAACAGGGGCGAGAACTTTTTGTCATCTTTGATACGGGCGCCGCGGCGGGATCCAAGATATTCAGCCGCCAGCAGCGCCGCCGCCGGGACAGCCGGAAGAATGTATCCCGGCAGCTTCGATTGCGATGCGCTGAAAAACAGGATCGGCACCACCATCCAGACGAGAAGAAAGAGCGCCCAGGAATCCGCGCTCGAAAAAGCCTCCTTATTACTACCCGCGTTACGAACTTCGACTGCATTCCACAACAGGCGAGCGCGTTGCACTACAGCCAGTATCAGCACAAGCGTCCAAGGCATCGTCGCCAGCAAGAACACCGGCAGATAAAACCAGAATGGCTGGCGATGATGATAGACATCCTGCGAGAAGCGGGCGAGATTGTGCTCGAGAATAAATACTCGGAAGAATTCCGGATTGCGGAGCTGAACCAGAATGTACCAAGGCAGCATCACAACCACATAGAGCGCAATACCCGGAATCCAGAGTGTACTGACGATGGCACGCCAGTCCCGCTTCAAAGCAACGAACAAAAGAATAATCACTGCAGACAAGGCGGGCGCAACCGGACCTTTGGCCAAAGTCCCGAGCGCCAGCGCGATGTAAAAAAAAGAGAGATAAATTTTCCTCCGGCTCTCATACCACGCATACCAGCCTAGAAGAGCGATAGCAAAAGTGGCGGCGAGCGGCATATCGGTCGCGGCGGCGTGGGCGAATCCAACAATGCCGGCACAACTAGCCGTAATGAGCGCTCCGTCCAGTTCACTGCCTGGACGAAAGCGGCGCAGAAAAAAGTAGATCGCCACAACGAGTATGGCGGCGTCGAAAGCCGCAGGCAGGCGGGCGGCCTGATCGCTGACGCCGGCGGCACGGAACGACAGCATCGCCTGCCAATAATAAAGGACCGGCTTTTCCAGCCATGCTTTCCCCTGCAGCGTCGGCGTAATCCAATCGGAGCGATCAAGCATTTCACGCGCCACTTGCGCGTAGCGCGGTTCGTCGGCGCCGAGCAGTCCGAAAGATCCCAGCCCATAAAAAAAAAGAAATCCGCAGAACGCCACCAAAAGCAGCATCTCAGTGCGGGATTGCGGATTCGCGCTTGATTCCATTTCTAGGGTTAGGCGAAAGTCAGATATCAGATGCTAGATGAGTCGGCGTTCGACAATGCCGGCTCCGCGCGCAGCCGTCCAACAATTCGGGAGACAGCGAGCGCCAGCGGCCCTTCGACCGAGCAGCCGCTGGCACACTTGTGCCCGCCGCCGCCAAGATCCTCCGCCACCTTGGAGACATTTACTTCCCCCTTGCTACGCAAGCTGACGCGATAACGGCCATCGGGTAGCTCCCGGAAAAAGACAGCGACCTGCACACCAGCCATTGATAGCGCATAGTTGACCAGGCCTTCGCAGTCTTCCTCACGCGCGGCAAAATTGCGCATCTGTTCCTGCGTCACCCAGATCCAGGCCAGCGCGCCTTCGCGGTGCAGGTTAGAAAGCGCTGCGCCCAGCAGCCGGAGCTTGGCGGTCGAATGTCCAAAATAAATAGGACGAGCACAAAGCGCAGGATCCGCACCCGCAAGCACAAGTTCTCGCGCTACCGTAAAAGTATGCTCGTTAGTTCCTTCAAACATGAAAGAGCCCGTGTCGGTCATCAGCGCCGTGTAAAGACAGGTGGCTATATCCCGATCCACGGGGACGCACGCCAGCCGCGCCAGATGGTAAATCAGTTCGGCCGTTGCCATCACGCTGGAATCGATCCAGTTAATATTCGCGAAATTGCGGCCGCTGGCATGATGATCGATGTTGATAAGAAAACATTTCTCCAGACCATCGAGAAGTGTGCGCCGGATGCTGTCGCATTCCAGTATGACAACGCCATCGCTAGCCGGGACAGCATTGGCTTGAATCACGCGATCCGCAAAAGGAAGGTTCTGGTAAATGCGCGGGACACCATCGTGCATCACGACTTCCGCATCTTTGCCCATCACGCGCAAGATCTGGCCGCAGGCCAGGGCGGATCCGATGGCATCGCCGTCGGGCCGGGCGTGCGAGGTCACTACGAACCGGTGACGTGCCCGAATCTCTTGTAGAACCCGGTCTAGCATGGCGCGTTCTCGCTTTGGGTTGCGAGTTCTCAGTTCCCAGTTCCCAGTTCTCAGTGAGACGCGCCAAGGATCCACTGAGAACTGAGAACCGGGAACTAAGAACTATCCTTGGGGACTGGACTCGGCACTCTTCCGTTTGCGCTTCTTTTCCCGGCCCAAAAGTTCGTCCACTCGACTCTCCAACTGATCGGCCCGGTCTATCTGAAAATAAAGTTCTGGAGGCTTCCGCAATCGCAACCTTTCCGCAAGTTCGTGCCGGACATAATTCTTGGCCGCGTTGAGCCCTTCAAGCGTGCGCTCGACTTCGACGTCGTCCCCGGCAACCGTAACCATGATCCGAGCAGACCGCGCATCCTGAGCCATCAGCACCGCGCTTACGCTGGCCAGCCCGATCCGCGGGTCGCCAAGCTCGCCTTCGAGGATGGTTTCAATCTCCTCGCGAATGGCTTCACTCAAACGCCCCCGATGATATTTTTGGCCACGATGCTCCAGGACACACCTCGCATGGAGGAAAACCTGTCAGGATAACAGAAAGGGTGTGATGCAGGGCAGAGGTGTGAGATCAGATTGCAGAAGTAAAAACCTACCCGGAACGAGTTCGTGACCTCTGCAATCCGACCTCTCACCTCTAACCTGTTCTTCGATTCACAAAAACTCCACAAACGAGTCGGAAACCTCCGCGCCGTGATTGTTTGCAATGCGGGTGGCGGCGCGTTCGACGTTCTTCATGAGCCCATCAAGATAATCGCGGGAGTGGGACACGCTGACGACGCCGATGGTAGTCTGATTCCAAAGAAGGCTAGGGTCGAGTTCGGCCACCGCGACATTGAACGATGAGCGTAACCGGTCTTTAAGGCTGCGCGTGACCTGCCGTTTGTCTTTGAGCGAATGCGCCGCTTCGATGCGCAGTTCGAGCGTGAGGAAAGCGATCATGGGTATCCGTCGGTATGCCGAGCCCGTTCTGGTTAAGGGCCTTCCTACTGTCATTATCACTATTCTTGGCATCGCGCGCCCGCCTCAACTCAAAACATCAGAGCGCAACTTTCTGGACGCCATCGGGTTTGCTTCCATCGAGCAAGGCGAGCACCGATGGCGCCGACAGGTACAGAGCCGACATGCTGACTGGAAATCGAATGGCTAAATTCGCGGCGGGTTCGGCCCTCCTTTTAGTCCTCGCCTTTCAGAGCTTCGCGACAGCGGATGACTCGTTATCGATTCTCCAACCCGCCGTAAACAATGAAAACACGGCCACACTCGATCTCCACGCCTCTGCCACTCTCACCCCTGAGCAAGTCTCGCAGCCCGAAGTAATTTTCCTGTACTCCTTTGCTCTTCCGCCGGACGAGCAAAGCTTCCTGGGGCTAAAGGGAGAAATCTCCCTAACCTCCGGAATGCCGGTCTTCAACGAGAGCCTAATCACGGTCGCAACCAACACCTCCGGATCTTGTCCCGCAGACGGCACCGTCTTTCCAAATTACACAGCGGTCTACAGCGCATATCCAAGCCTCGTGCCCTTGCAGAGCCTTATCCTGAAGAATCCAGATCGCGGAGCCTCGAAATTAGCCGTCGACTATACGATGCCTGCCGGACTCCCAGTCTCCAACTGCATGGTAGTCATGCTCGACTGGGAGGGCAGTTCCAAAGTCACGATGACCAGCTCCCTGAAGATGATTTACACAGCGGGAACCTCATCCCCAGCAGCCATGCTTCTCGGAACCAACCAGGAATTTGTTTTTGGCATTTATATCGGCCCCGGAAGCGCAAGGAACGACGCGCTTTCCTTCGTGCAGGAAACCAGGATCACGCAATCCGGCACCTTGCTGGCCTTCGTCGGCGACATCAGCGACAGCACTTTCTATATTCCCCCGCCTCCCGGACACTGGCGCACGTCGAACGATATTTATCTGGTTCGCAGCCAATGCCCCAGCGACATTCACGTCAACTCCGGAGGCTGGACGCCAAAGGGCGGCGACTACTATGCCGACATTCCCGCCGGAGCAAGGCACTTGCTCAGCGTCCCTCTTCTTGGCGATCAAACGATGGCGGCGCAAAAGTTCGTCTACAAAACCGCGAATGTGAAAGTCGAGCCCGGCGATTGCCTCCTAACGATGTTTGGACTGAAAGCCCCAAACGGCGGCGGCATCGATTCCGAAAATCAGATCAAGACTCTATTCTTGCCGTCGCAATAGCCCGTGTGGCGCGGACACTCTTGTCCGCGGCCTTTGACCTTGCCCTCCTGTTCAAGCAAGACGCCGTAGAGACCCTGAGAATGCCTCGCAAATGATTGACCTGCAATGCCTTATCAGAGTCAACTCCGATCCTTAGGCCTTCCCCTCAAAATGTTCGGCCTTTTGCGGCCGATCATGCTACACTTGTAGTCGCTAAGTTTGACTCACATGCACTTGAAGGTCGGTATCGCCAACCAGCGTCACCCCCTCTACAGCAGCGAATCTTCTCAGCACATTTCAAGAAACAAGAAAAAGGAACATCAATGGCAGAACAAGGAACAGTGAAGTGGTTTAACGACGCCAAGGGCTACGGCTTCATCAGCCGTCAAAATGGCGAAGACGTTTTCGTGCATTTCTCCGCTATTCAAGCTGGCGGCTTCAAGAGCCTGCAAGAAGGCCAAACCGTGCAGTTCGACGTGACCAAGGGCCCCAAAGGCTGGCAAGCGGAGAACGTTACTGCTGTCTAAGTAACGACGCTCTTAGATTCAAAACAAAATGCCCCGGATTCGCAAGATTCCGGGGCATTTTTGCGTCCGCCTTATTGTGTGGAGCGGACACTCCTGTCCGCTGCCGTTGAAGTTGGTGTTGATTTTTTCTGTTCGTAATTCGCATCGCAAAGCGCCCCAAACGGTGAGGCCGGCTCCTACATTAGTCCGCACCCTTAGTGAAGGTCGCCCTCAGGAGCCTTCCTTAAGGACTGCACCACGCGATTAATCTCGGGTTGTGAAACCACGTCGGAGCTCTTGGAAGCGAAAGTAAACTCGACACTCTTCTCGCCAGAGTAAAGGCGCACGGCAACTTTGCGAGGGTGAGCCTGTGGATCGCCGAGTTGAAACCCGCACCAATCCTGGTTCCGTATATTGAATACTCCGGTGTCTGCATCCGACAAAAGCATGGTCTTCAGTGTGAGCAACCTCTGTTCGCGGTAATGCGTGCTCGGGAATAAGGCCCAGCGGTGCATCTTCTCGGGAGTGAACTCATAAATATTCTTAGTAAATCGATAATCCGACTGTGCTGCGCCAGACCCAAAAACAGATTCGATGTTCTGAGGGGCATACGCCTTGCGTTTTGGTTTTGTAAGTTCGCGCCACGCCTAAATTCGCCTTTTATTCGCTATACTAAACTCCGCTCATAAAAATAAATTGGCCCATCCTGGCCCAGTCCCATGAATTTCTCCTCCGCCCTTCGCCGCGAACTCGCTACCCGTGCTCAGCACCATGCTCAATCGGAAGCGCTCCCACATTCGCTCAGCTACGGCGAAGCCCCTGTCGTGTGTTTTGCCCCTTATGAATATGAGGAGACTTCGCGCCATGGCAACTTCCTGCCGCAAAGTTACAGGGCGATTCTGGAAAATCCAGACTGGAAGAGGCGATTGGCCAAGGTCCACACACAAGGCCGCCGATCCCTTCCCGTCCCCGACCGTGGACGATGGATGGAGCTTGATTCCTGTGTCAGTTCCGATGCTCTGCTGATGAACATCTTCTGCCATCCTCGCGTCTTCCAAGACGGAAAAATGTTGGCCCTGCTCGGCATCGATTCGAGCGCGTCCTTATGCTTTGGTTATAGAGCCCGCGTCCCACTTTTAAATGGCAACTTCGATCGCACGGAAGTCGATCTGCGACTGGGAGATTTATTGATTGAGGCCAAACTCACCGAGGGTGACTTTCAGAGCGCCAGAAAAAGTACCCTGCTCGCATATCGTGACTTCTCCGACGTATTCGATATAGAGCAACTCCCTCAGACGGAGGACCACTACATCTCCTACCAACTTCTACGCAATGTCCTCGCCGCCCATGCCCTGCAATGTTCATTCTGTGTTCTGGTCGACGCCAGAAGGCCAGACTTGATCGATGCCTGGTATGCAGTCATGAAGTGCGTACAGCCGATAACATTGCGGACGAACTTAAGAATCTCAACCTGGCAAGAGTTGGCACAAGCCACGCCGCCCAAAATGCGGAGTTTTTTGGCAGTGAAGTACGGGATCGATAGTGAGAAAGAAAAAGTTTCGGAAGGCCCGACTGGCGAAAGATGGGCAGGCGACCACCGAGCCTCCTAACCCAGCCCCACCCGCCGCAGCAGATCCCGAAACCGCGGGTCACCACGCAATGGATCGTAGATAGGATCCACTTTAAGTGCGGTCAACCCATTGGAATGCTGTGCATAAGCCTTTTCCAGCGAGGCGATAGCCTGATCGACGTTTCCCGTGCCACTGTATGCTGCGGCAATTACTATCGGATCCATCGGCTGTCGCCGATTCAATTCCAGCAATTTTTGGAGGTCTTGTTCTGCCCTTGCCTGTTGGCCGGAGCGGGCATCAACGTAGGCTGAGTTTGACAACTGCCAGGGACTGCCAATCGTGAATTTTCCCACCACGCCCCGCGCCTCCGCGAACATTCCTTTTTGCACATAGGCCGCAAAAATCATCGCGGAGCGCGGAAAGGTGGGATCCATATCACGAACAGCGGTGAACTGCGCGATCGCCCGGTCATATTGCCGGGAATAAAGCAGAATCGCTCCGTTGTCGGCGGCGATAATCAGCGAGAGCGGATCGAGTTGGCGGGCGCGTTCACTTTCGCGGAGAGCCTCATCGAAACGCCCTTGCCACATCAAGTGCTCGGCATACCATTGATGGCCGGTAGCGTAGTTGGGGTTTAACTCGATGGCCCTTTTGAATTCCTTCTCGGAAGTCTGCCAGTCATAGTCATAATTCTGGACAATTAACGCCAGCGCGGCGTGAGCCTCCGGTAGGTTATCGTCAAGCTGTAAAGCTCGCAGCGCGGAGGCACGCGCCTTAGACACGAACTCAGACGGAGGAGCTCCACTATAGGTAGGCATCAAAGCGTAAGTATCCGCCAACCCAGCATAGGCCCGCGCATAGCTGGGATCTTTTGCGGTCGCCTGTTCAAAGTAACTGGTCGCTTCAGAGAGCCATCTCTTGTTCCAGAAATATTGACCCTTAAGATAGAGGTTATAAGCTTCATACGCCTGCGCAGACAGAGTCGGCTCCGTAATAGTCGCGATCGGCTTATGCTCTCCCAGAGCGGATTGTATCTCGCCTGAAATCTCGTGCGCGATCTCACTCTGTAGCACTAACAGGTCCTTGGTTTCACGGTCATACTGCCGCGCCAGCAGGTGGGTCTGGTCGCTCATTTGAATGAGCTGGGCGGTAATTCGGACTTTCTCGGCGTCACGCCGAACGCTGCCCTCCAGCACATACTGCACTCCAAGCTCGCGGGCAATTTGCTGCAAAGGTTCTGGACTGTGCTTGTAGTGCATCACCGAAGTACGCGCAATAACGCCCATGTGTTCGGGATCGAGGCTCCCCATCTGCGTGATCATTTCCTCGGTCATACCGTCGCTGAAGTATTCCTGATTGGCGTCTCCCGTCAGATTTTCGAAAGGAAGAATCGCCAGCATGGTACGTCCACCAGAATGCGACGACCGGGACTGCAACTCTGGCCTGCGGAGATAAAGCGCGACAGCCGCAATCAGGACGATCAAGAATGTGGCCGCCAGAATCAGAGTCCGGCGAGGTATTAGCCGTCTGCTCTCGGAAAGCGACGCTACAGACTCCTCGCGGATGAACGCTTGCGCTTGAGGCTGCGCGACCGGCGCCTCAAGTCCCAAGCTGGGAGTCGAGTCAGGAACAACGACCGGGGCAAAGAAACGATATCCCTTTCCCGTGATCGTTTGAATGAAGCGAGGCTGCTCGGGATCGTCCTTCAGCACCTGGCGGATTTTCCGGATGGCGCCATTGATGGCGTTGTCCGTGTCCAGAAAGACATCCTTGCCCCAGATTTTCTCTACGATCTGCTCGCGGCTTACAATCTCTCCCCGCCGTTGCACTAGGAAGAGCAGAACTTGCATGGGGATGCGTTCGATTTTGATGATTCGACCGGCGCGGCAGAGCTGGCCGGCACTGAAATCGAGTTCAAAATCGTTCCCAAATTTGACTGAATCTTGGAGTCTGGCTGGCTCCGGCGGCACAAGGGCCCCCTAACGATCAGCCGCTTATTTTACCCCGGTTTCGCAATTTCGCGGCATCTCTACTGTTATCAGCAGATTAGGGGCACATGAAAATCAAGATGCTCGACAGGCCACCACTATTGAGGCGAAGACCCGATTCGGGCATGATCCGGATAATCTGTTAGATCCTTCCCGCGCTCGACCGCTTGAGGAGTTGAATTGACCTTCCCCTAAAGAGGCGCGCTAAGGGGATTAACCAAGAATCTCTCAGGAGGGGGAATCCTCCGAAGGCAATCCTCAGGAGGCAGTTTATGACCACCAGAAACTTGTTTCTTTTTGTCGTCACTCTCACCCTGGCGACGGCCGCGTTCGGGCAAGGCGCACAGAGGCGATACTCCAACGTGCTCTCGCCCGACGCGACCAGCGCCTGCCAGTCCACTTTCACCTCTGGCAGCGGCGCGACCTTCTTTCAATTTTGCGTCACCGTGAACGGCAATATCACGGAACTCCAGAGTCCCGCAGGATTCGAGCATATCCAGGAAGGAATCGTCCAGGAAGGTTATGGAATATGTGACATTGGAACGATGCTCCCGTTGTTGACCAGGTATTACGATTACGCCGACGGCGGAGACTCAGGCAATTGGCAAGCTCCAGTCACCACCCAGCCCGGAGGCGCCAATACTTTCCCGCTCAAGATTGTGCGTACCACCTCTGACGGCATTTTCACGCTGACCCAAACCTTCACCCGCGACACGGTGGAGCCGACCGTCAAGATCGCGATGACGCTCAAGAACAACACTAAAATTACCAAAGCCTACGCTCTGGTCCGTTTCGCAGACATAGACGCCAACAACGGTCTCAATAATTTCACCGACCTGTTCGACTACACCAACGATTCGTCATGGGGATACAACAACGGGTTGAACCTGTACGGCGTGATGCTCTCCACCGTCCCAACGACTTTAAGGCACTCCGCCTTCGTACAGGACACAGCCGCGGGACCGGATCCTTGCTTTGTTGACAACAACCTACCGAGTCCCACACCGTGGTCCGGGGACGGCAGCGTCGGACTGGAGTGGACCAACACACTCAACAACGCCAAATCAATCTCAGCGACCGCGGAGTATCGGCGATTCTAGAGGGGCGGCGGGTGGGTGTCCGGTCATGTGGAGCAGGCATCCTGTCCGCTACCATCGAGTAGGACAATCTTGCGACGAGGCCGGTTTTTCGCCTTTGGCGCACAATGTTTCACGTGAAACATTGTACTTATCTCTAGGTACGTACATTCGCATGTCACAATGTTTGCATTTATCTGAAAACACGAGGCGTAGCCGTAAAGACCGGACGCGCCCGAAATTGACCCGAAAATGGGTTGACAGCTAACCGCCCAAAAAAAAGTCGGGCGGTTATCGGGCGGGGCTGCCAGTTTTTCGGACTAACCCAACTCAGGTTTTCTCTCCAAGAGAGGCCCGTTCTTCGAGCGTTTTTGAGGTGTGGGACCCACTCTTTAAGGAAAATCCACATCCAGCGTGTAAAGGTTCTCCGTGCTCACATCGCGCAGGAACATGCGGGAGTTATCAGCTGCGTTGTCGTTCCAGGCGCCAAACTCGGGGGTGGAGTATTGGTGTAGTTCTGAAATTGAATAACACTTCCGGATGAGAGTCCCCGACTTTGACCCGCTTGATCTCGGTATCGGTGGAGTATTGGACATAGCGGCTGTCCGAGGTCCAGGCCTGGTATCCGATGAACACTGGATCGGTCGTCCAATCGGACCACTTGCCCGTCTGAAAATCGAAAATGCGCAGGGTCTTTGACTGCTGTTGGAAGTCCAGCGCTGCCAGATAGCGGCCGTCGGGAGACCAGCGCGGACTAAAGAGGCCGTCGGAACCAGGGACTGCTGAGATCTGACGGGTCTTGACGTCCATGATTCTGATGTCAGAGTGGTGGGACGATCCAGGCTCGCCGGTGGAAAATACGATGCGCGTGCCGTCGGGAGAAAACGCCGGGTCGCCTTCGGTTGTGTTCCCGGGCAACAACTCCTCGGGAGTGCCGCCTTGTGCCGAGATGGTATACGCCTTCCAGGGTTTCCCCAGTTGCGATCCCATGTAGGCAATCTGCTTGCCGTCAGGCGACCAGCGCGGAAGCGCGACACGGTCGGGAGAGTAAGTCAGCTGAATTTTCTGGCCCCCGTCGGCCTGGCTGGTCCACAAAGTCTCATCCAGAAGGCTGACATAAGCGATGTTTTTTCCGTCGCGCGAGAAAACCACATCATAAGCTGCAAGGCCTCCAAGGAATGGAACGAACTGCTTGGATGCGGCATCGTAGCGCACGAGTTCGCCACGCTGCTCATAGCCTCCCACCAACAGTTTCTTGCCGTCCGGCGTAATGCCGGCCAGATCAAAATCCAGCGGTCCAAAAGTGAGCTGCGCCGGCGTAGTTGCGGACTTGCGAAAGAAACTCGGCGAATCCGGCAAAACAAAGATGTCGCCAAAATTATTGTTATGCACCGTGCTCTGAAAAAGGAAATAGCGGCCATCCGGCGTCCAGAAACCGCAACACTCGCGCGGCGTCGTATGCCAGCCGGGCAATAACTGATGAAGATTGGAACCGTCGGTCCGGACTTCCCACAAAGCGTAAGTGTGGGACCCGTCGTCCACCTGAGTGAATCGAATGCGCTTGCCGTCCGGAGAAAACGCGGGGCGAGCGGGCTGACCTTGCACGGTAGCGATGCGTTTGGGGCTGCTGCCATCGCCTTTGGCGATCCAAAGATCGGACCCTTTGGCAAAGACGAGAGTTTGCCCGTCGGGTGACCACCTGGCCACGCCACGGGCGTCCGCGGTGAAGCTTCCCAACCGGCGCGGTGATCCCGCCGGCAAAGGCACCGTCCAGAAAAGATTGTTCTGGCTGGCCTCTCCGCCGGAGGCGATGAGAAGCTGGGAGTGGTCAGTCGAGATGTCCATAATGCGGGAGGCTTTGATCGGGCTGGGACTTTCCAGCACCTCGCCGCCGTTTAACGATACCTGGGCGACGGTAGTATCAAGGTCCGTGGGGAAACGGGTGAAGTAAATTCTGGAGCCATCGGTGACCGCGCAACAGCCTTCTTTGCTGTCGTGAGTAATTTGATTCGATCCCGTGACTCGCGGCGGCGCGACTGGAATCAGAGCTCTCACCAGCGCAAATGCCAGAGTCAATCCGAGTGCCGCGCCAATGCCCAGAAGCCAGCGGCGCTTTGGTTTTGCAGGCTGCGCGGGAGTTGCAACGGCGACACTTACTCTTCCTGAAGTACTGTTCCGCTTCAGCCGTTTCAAGTCGGCGCGGATTTCCGCCGCGCTCTGATAACGAATCTCGCGGTCCTTCTCCAGAGCTTTGCCGACAATGTGGTCAATCTCCGGCGGAAGATCAGGATTCAGGCGCTGCGGCGGAACAGGCTCCTTGTGAAGGATCGAGTCGAAGATCGCGGCGGTAGCTTCTCCCTGGAAGGGCAGCGACCGTGTCGCCATCTCGTAAAGCACGACTCCGAAAGAAAACAGATCGGTGCGAGCATCGAGATCTTTGCCCAGAGCCTGCTCGGGAGACATGTAAGCCACAGTTCCCAAAGTGCTGCCCGGGCTGGTGAGGTGCGGATCCTCGGTGATGGCCGCGGTTGCACCGTCCGCGGGCGATGTCGCTTGGCCTTTTGCCAAGCCGAAATCGAGAATCTTGGCGTGACCACGTTCGGTCACAAACAGGTTCGCCGGCTTGATGTCGCGATGGACGATTCCTTTGCTGTGAGCCGCGTCCAGCGCGTCCGCAATTTCGATCGCGATATCGAGCAATCGCTCCAATTCGAGCTGCCGCCCGTGGATCACCTCCCGCAGCGTCTTGCCTTCCAGATATTCCATTACCAGGAAGAACTTGCCCTGATGCTCAGCGATTTCGTAGATCGTACAAATATTAGGATGGTTCAACGCCGACGAAGCCCGCGCCTCGCGCCGGAAACGCTCCAGCGCCTGCGCATCGTTCGCCAGAGCATCAGGGAGAAACTTCAGCGCAACGAAACGACTAAGCTGAAGGTCCTCGGCCTGGTAGACCACACCCATCCCACCAACCCCGACCCTCTGGAGGACGCGGTAATGCGAAACCGTTTGGCCAAGAATGGATTGCGTGTCCGACATCGCGGCATCATCTTAGCAGAGGGTGCGGGGGATGGTTTGTTAAAGGTTGGGCGGGGATTGAAGGAGTCCTGGAGGGTGCCCCGTCCTTGTGTCTGCGTTCTTTGCAGACACAGGGCGGGGATTTTGATCTCCTATCCAAGTGCGATCCGGTCGCTTCTCTCTTCCGCTGCCGAACTACTACCGGATCATTCAGGCTCCCATAAAAAATCAGCCCAAGAATTCAATTTCTGTACAAGGGAGGTCAAGAGCCCCGCCCCTTCGGCTTCGCTCAGGGCAAGCTCTGTCGCAAAAAAAGGCGACAAGGACGGGGCACCCGCGGGAGGATGACTAGCAAATCGGGTACTTTAACTTTCCCAATTACGGAAGAACGTTGAAAAATTTTGGTGCCTGTGGTGATGGCGTCCATGCTTCGGGGTTACGATGCAGTCATGCCGTGGGGACTCAAGCGATTTCAGGAAGCACGCTGTCTGCACTTTCTGACATTCAGTTGCTATGGACGCGCTCCCCTGCTGGGCACGGCTCACTCCCGCGAGATCTTCGAACAAACTCTAGAGCAGACGCGGCTATGGTATGGATTTTGTGTCTCCGGATACGTGGTCATGCCCGAACACGTGCATTTGTTGATAAGTGAACCGGAGCGAGCGAAGCTTTCCGTGGCGCTGCAAATGCTCAAGCAGAATGTGGCTCGACGCTTGCGCTCGCCGGAGGGGGGCCTGTTCTGGCAGCCAAGGTATTACGACTTCAATGTGTGGAGCAGGGCGAAGCGAGTTGAGAAGTTGCGTTACATACACTGGAATCCGGTGCGGCGAGGACTGGTGGAGAATCCTGCGGATTGGGCGTGGAGTAGTTTTCGCCACTTTCTTTCCGGGATCGAAGGAATCGTGGAAATAGAGTCGCAGTGGACGGCGCGGAAGCGGGAGCAGATGGGAGTCGTGGTCGGGATAGGAAGTCAAAATCCCCGCCCTGTCGCAGAAAACGCGACAAGGACGGGGCACCCTCCGGAGTGGAAATGAACCGGGAACTGAGGACTCCCCCTAGATCGGACTCTTCCCCTTAAACAACCACACCAGATCAATGATCAGAATAATCACCACCATCAGCTCCAGCACGAACGCGCGGCTTTGATGGAATTGGTCGACCATGAAGCGGTAGAGTTCTTCGGCGGTGTGGACTTTCTGATTGACCAGGTCTTTGTAGTCGGTGACTCCGATTTTCGAGGCTGCTACTTTGTAGAGGCGCGCGGAGAACATGTCACTGAGAAATTTGATGGCGTTGTCGGCGCGCTCGGTCAATTCGTCCACATCCAGCAGGACGGTGTGCAATCGGCTGGCGCGGCGGGCGGTCCGCCAGCGGGCCCAGATGCCGGAGCCGTGGTCCATGAAATCGTAGACGCTTGCCAGTTCGCGCGTGAGGAGTTCGTCATAGTGGCGGAATTCGAGAAGCTGCGAGTTGGCATATTCGAGCAGTTGAATAACCGTTTCAGCGCCGGACGATGTGTCGTAGAGAAACGCGCCGTTCCAACTGATCACGGCCAAGTCGTTCGGATAGTAAGAAATTTTCGACTGCATGATTTCCTGCTGCTCGCCATCCGAGAGCGGAGAGTTCTCGCCGCGCACGATCTGCGCGATGCGTCCGCCGTGGGCCGCAAGCAGCTCCGCCGCAGAAGGGTTGCCAGCAATATCGCGCACGTGGAAGACGAAATAGTCTTCATGCAGCCAGCTGTCATAAAGCTTGACCAGCGCAGGACGCGCGCGCTCAATCTTTTCCTTAACGATCTTCTGGGCGAAGCTGGTGAAGTCGGTGTCCCAAACCCAGCGGCTGGCGAGACGGACGAGCGTGTCCCAATCGCCGGAAAAAGGCAGCTCAAAAACGACGCTCAACACTCCGTAATCGTAGTACTTGATCTGCACGTCGAGACGCTCGCCGCTCTCCAAAATCAGCGGTTCCACCGGTTCGACCACTGGAGCACGCTGGAATTTGACGTATCCCGGCGCGGGATGCTTGAAGCTGGCCTCCTGGCGGCGGGCTCCAAAAATGTCGCGCAAGGCGTCTAGTTTGATCTCCTCGCAAACGTCGAACTGGATCAAAACCAGGACTGAACCTTGCAACGCCTTGGCCTGAGAAATGGACGCCGACATGGATGCTGCAGGGGCCGACGCCGGGACCGGGAGGGTGGTGATTGTGGTTTCCATAGGATTTAGCCTTCTCTTGTTTCTCGTAGCGCGGGAGCCAATCGGGGACGCCGCTGGACCGCAAGCCGCTACGTGGAGGCCTAGTGTCTATGTCTATTGTCCCAGAAACCGGGATGGATGGGGAGTGGGTAGATAAAGTGTTTATTATTAATGGCTTACGTCGCCCCGTCCCTGAAAGCTGACCTCTATTGCGGCCTTTCGCGGACAGGAGTGTCCGCGCCACACGGGCTCAGCGTCTTCTAGACAAAGACAGTAACAGAGCAGCTCCAGCGGCGACCCCAGCGACTGCCAACCCGGTACGTTTCATGGATTTCTCGACCGCCGCGCGGTGCGGCCGGACCCAGGCATCCTCGGGATAGTGTTCCGGCGCCAGTTCGAACATTGGGAAACCTTCGGGGGTTTCGACTACTTCGCGGAGAGCCATCTGAAGAACTTCGGCGAGGTGCAGCGCGTGACGGTCGGTCTCCTGGGCAATCTGTTCGCGGCAACTAAATCCGTCGGCGACGATTAGCCAGTCGGTCGGAGCCTGGCGGATGGCGGGCAGCAGTTCGAGTTCGCCAATCGCTTTGGAGACCGGGTATTTGTCTTTTTCGAAGCCGAAAGCTCCGGCCATGCCGCAGCATCCTGGAGCGGGCGCGGTGAACGCGATGCCCATGCGGTGCAGCACAGCTTCTTCAGCGGTCATCTTCATGATCGCTTTGTGATGACAATGGCCGTGGATCAGCGCCCGCCGCGGCAGCTCAGGAAGAGGAAAATTCTTGGCGCGCTGCTCGAGAAATTCGCTCAATAGAAACACCTGTTTTGAGAGAGCTTGCGCGCGTTCGTCCTTGGGGAAAAGATTCGTGAGTTCGTCACGGAAGACGGAAGCGCAACTGGGCTCGAGGACGATGATCGGCGTCGCCGCTTCGATTTCCGGGAGAAGCTCGTCCATGATCTGAAGGAGTAGGCGCTTGGCGCGGTCCAGCATGCCGACGTCGTAGAGTGGCCGTCCGCAACAAAGGTGGGCGCTTGGCACGGTGACTTCAAATCCGGCGGCTTCAAGTACTTCGACCGCAGCTGTCGCTGTAGCAGGAAGGAAGTAGTTGTTGAAAGTGTCGGCCCAGAGCAGGACAGTATTATCGTCACGGAGTTGCGCTCCGCTGGACGAAGAAACGCGTTCGCCTCTGCGTGGTTCGCTGCGCTTTTCCCACCACTGCTTGAACGTCTGCGGAGCAAACGCCGGAATGCGGCGCTGGGCAGGGATTCCGCCGGCGAGCTTGGCAAGATCGCGCAATCCGGGAAGCTGGGTCGTCAGATTCACCAGCCCCGGCACATGCGACGCGGCTCGCACCCAGGTGTCAAAATTCGAAAGCGCAACCGCGTGCAGAGGACGCCGATTGGTTTCGTAGTAATGCGACAGGAACTCCGCTTTGTAAGTCGCGACGTCAACGCCAACGGGGCAATCGCTCTTGCAGCCTTTGCAGGCAAGACAAAGATCGAGCGACTCTTTCACCGTCTCGTTTTGCCAGCCGTCTTTGATGACGTCGCCTTTGGTCATTTCCCAAAGCAGGTGAGCGCGGCCGCGAGTGGAATGCTCTTCATCGCGCGTCACACGGAAGCTCGGACACATGACTCCGCCTTCATCGCGGCGGCATTTGCCAACTCCGACACAGCGCAGCGTCGCCGCCGCGAGGCTACCGTGGTCGTCGGGAAATTTGAAATGCGTTTCGGGCTGCCAAGGATCGTAATCCGCTCCGAGCCTGAGATTTTCATCGATGCGATAAGGCTCAATCAGCTTGCCGGGATTCATTTTCCAATCGGGATCCCAAAGCGTCTTGAATTCACGGAAAGCCTGCATGATCTCAGGCCCAAACATTTTAGGAAGCAGCTCGGCGCGGGCTTGTCCGTCGCCATGTTCGCCGGAGAGCGATCCGCCGTAGCTGACCACGAGATCGGCAGCCTCTTCCATGAACTGGCGGAATTTGCGCACGCCTTCCGTCGATTCGAGATCGTAATCCATGCGCGTGTGCACGCAGGCGTGGCCGAAGTGTCCGTAGAACGAGCCGCCGTACTGAAATGCGTTCATCAGCTTGCGCAGGTCACGCAAGTACGCGCCGAGTTTCTCAGGCGCAACCGCCGAATCTTCGAAGCCTTCCCATCGCAGCGGTTCGCCGGGAACGTGCGAAGTCACGCCGAGGCTGGATTCGCGAACCTCCCAGATTCGCCGGGCTTGTTTCGGGTCGGCGAACAAACGCATATTTGGTGGAGTCGAAGAGCGTTGCAGCGTCTCCATTAAATTTCGTGCCTGCGATTCCGCTTCGGCGATCGTGTTGGCTCCGAATTCCACCAGCAACCATCCAGCGCCCTCGGGCAGCAGCGCGAGGCCTTCGAGATTCACGCCCTTGCGGCGGCTCGCCGAGACCATGATGTCATCGAGACCTTCGAGGCCGATGGGGCGATGCTCCATGATCTGCGGAACATGATCGGCGCAAATGTAAATATCGGGCCATCCGATGACGAGCAGCACGCGCGCCGGCGGACTCTCGACGAGCCGGCAAGTCGCTTCGAGGACCGTGACGCAAGTCCCTTCGGAGCCAACCAGCGCTCGCGCCACGTGGAATCCATTTTCGGGGAGCAAGTGATTGAGGTTGTATCCGGAAACACGGCGCGGAATATTCGGGAACTGACGCCGCACTTGCTCGCCATAGCGGTCGGCAATGGATTTGAGTCCAGTGTAGATTTCAGCGCGGCGTCCGCCTTCGCGAATGAAGCGTTCGAAATCATCGGCGCTGGTGGCTCCGACGTGAAGGCGCTGGCCTCCATAGGTGAGGACTTCGAGCGACTCGATATTGTCGTCCGTCTTGCCCGCCATGATCGAGTGCACGCCACAGGAGTTGTTGCCGATCATGCCTCCAAGAGTGCAGCGGTCGTGGCTCGCGGGATCGGGAGCGAAAGTCAGATGATGCTTCTCGGCGGCGGCTCGAAGTTGATCGAGAACAACTCCAGGTTCGACGCGCGCGATCCGGCGCACCGGATCAACCTCGAGAATGCTATCCATATACTTCGTGAAGTCGAGAATGACGGCGGAGTTACAGCATTGTCCGGCAAGTGAAGTGCCGCCGCCGCGAGCGAGCACCGGAGCATGATGGTCACGGCAGAGCGCAATCGTCGCAAGCACGTCTTCTTTGTCGCGAGGAACTACGACTCCGATCGGGACCTGACGGTAGTTGGAACCGTCCGTCGCGTAGAGAGCGCGGCTTCCCTTGTCGAATCGGATTTCGCCGCGAAGGTGCCGGCGCAGAGCGGCCTCGAGCGCGGAGACATCGAGTTGCGCGGAGTGAGCCTGAGTCTGGGTACTATCTTGCGGCATAGGGTACAGAACATCTTCGAGGATGCAGACGCTGGACGCAAGGGCCGAAGGTAATTGAGTTGCGAAAATAAGGTTATTGAGTCGCCCCGCTAAGGCTGAACAGACTTCGCAGCTTTCGCGGACAGGAGTGTCCGCGCCACACAATCTGCGACTACCGCCAGGATTGTGTCAGGTAGTCAGCTAGCGATAACGTCAGCAGAATTCCGAGGAAGAAGAACGAGGAAACCACTACTACGCCCGTCATTTTTTCGCTCGCGCCTTTGACGTGCATAAAGAAGAGAATTACCAGCGTCGCTTTGATGGTGGCAATCAAGAGTGCGACTACGGGATTGAACATCCCGAGGTTGATGAAGGCAGCGCCGACAGTTGTCGCGGTCAACACCAGCAGGATGATGCCGATGAACAGGTCAAAACCTGTTGAGTGACTCGTGTGTTCTGCGTCTTGTGACATAAAAAATTCCCAGTTCTCAGTTCCCGGTTCTTAGCACTAAGTTCTCAGTTTTCCCGTCACGAGTGACGGCTTATTAAGTACAACAACGGAAACAGATAAATCCAAATGATATCCACCAAGTGCCAGTACAAGCCGCCATTCTCTATGGGCGTGAAATATCCGGGGCTGTAGTGGCCCTTCCATGCCAGGATCGCCAGTCCGGTAAAGAGTCCGCAGCCGATGATCATATGGAGGGCATGCATTCCGGTCATCACAAAATACAGCGAGAAAAAGAGTTCGGCTTGTTTCGGATTGACCGGGATCTGCTTGCCGTTGTCGTCGAATTTTTCAACGAAATTGAACGTCGATCCGGGGACGTGATGCTTCTCGAACTTTTCCTTGTACTCGAATCCTTTGATGACCAGGAAGGTCATGCCGAGCAACACGGTTACGACCAGATAGCCAACCAGCAATTTTCGCTTTCCAGCTTCCGCCGCTTTCACAGCCAACACAACCGTCACGGAACTAATAATCAGAACGGCGGTATTCGTGGCTCCGAGCGCAATGCTCAGCTGCTGGCTTCCGGCGGCGAACGCGTTGAAGTATTTCAGGCGATAAATAAGATAGGCGCAGAACATGCCGCCGAAGAACATGATTTCTGTCGCCAGAAACAGCCACATGCCCAGCGAAGCGGCGTTCTTCTGCTGCTGCACGTCGGAAAACTGGTGAACCAGCGCCGGATTATGCGCTTCGTGTTCCATTGTCGTTACACCTGTCGTCGCGTGGCTATCGTGCAACGGGAGCCTCCAGTTCCGGGGCTGGGATCTCGTCGTAGTTATAAGCTTCCCAGGTTACGACCGGAGTCTCGTCAAAATTAAATGTCGGCGGCGGAGAAGAAGTCTTCCATTCCAGGCCAGCCGCTCCCCAGGGATTGTCGCCCGCGATCGGTCCATATTTCAGTGACCAGAGCAGGTAAATCATCGGCAGAAGATATCCGACAGCTAGCACGCTCGATCCTGCAGTCGAGAGCACGTTCAACACCTGAAAGTCTGGCGGATACTGCCAGTAACGGCGCGGCATGCCAACGTATCCGAGAATAAATTGCGGGAAGAATGTCAGGTTGAAACCGACAAAGACCAGAAGAGCCGCGAGTTTCGCCCAGGCTTCCGGATACATGCGCCCGGTAATCTTCGGCCACCAGAAATGCAATCCTCCCAAATACCCCATGAGCACACCGCCCACCATCACGTAGTGGAAGTGAGCGACGACGAAGTAAGTGTCGGTGACATGAACGTCGATGCCGATCGTCGCCAGTATCAAGCCCGTCAGTCCACCGATGGTGAAAAGACCGATGAATCCGAAGGCATAAAGCATTGGCGTGGCGTAGGTGATTGAGCCCTTGTAGAGGGTGGCTGTCCAGTTAAATACTTTGATGGCCGAGGGCACACCGACGACGAAGCTGAGGAACGAAAAAATCATGGCCGCGTAGAGCGAGATGCCGGCGACGAACAGGTGATGTGCCCATACCAGGAATCCGAAGACGGCAATGGCAACGCTCGACATAGCGATAAAGCTGTAACCGAATACGCGTTTGCGCGCGAAGCAGGCAATCAGTTCGCTGATCACGCCCATCGAAGGCAGGATCATGATGTAGACCGCGGGATGCGAGTAGAACCAGAACAGATGCTGGAACAGGAGTGGATCTCCGCCAAGCCGGGGATCGAAGATGCCGAGGTGCAGCAGGCGATCGACGGCCACGAGCACGATGGTGATGGCGATGACCGGAGTGCCAAGAATCATGATCAGGCTGGTCGCGTAGTTTGCCCAGATGAAGAGCGGCAGACGGTCCCAGGTAAGGCCGGGCGCGCGCATGCGATGGACTGTGACGATGAAGTTGAGGCCAGTGAATATAGACGAGAACCCCGCGATAAAAATCGCGATCCCCGCTTCAATGATATTCGTGTTGGTGTATTGAGTGCTGAAGGGCGTGTAGAAAGTCCATCCGGTATCAACGCCGCCATTGAGCATGCAGTGCAGAAAGAGGATGCCTGCGGTGATGTAGAGATACCAGCTCAGCAGGTTAATGCGCGGGAACGCAAGATCTTTGGCGCCGACCATGAGCGGCACCAGGAAGTTCCCAAGGATGGCGGGCACGACCGGGATCAAAAAGAAGAACACCATGATCATGCCATGCTGGGTGAACGCCTTGTTGTAGTTGTCGGCCGTAAGCAGATCGCCCTCGGGCGTGAGCAGTTCGAGCCGGATGAGCATGGCGAAAATGCCGCCGAGAAAGAAAAATACGCTGACTGAAACGAGATACAGGAGCGCGATGCGCTTGTGATCCGTGGTCAAGAGCCAGGACCGGAGCGTGTGCCCGTTATTGAGATAGTTCAATTTCGGAGCCTGATTCGCCGGAATTGTCGTGCTCGACACTGTACTCGCCATGACTATTGCACCTGCGTATTCTGGTTTTGTGCCGGAGAAGCCGCGGCCTGCTTCTGGGCTCCCGCGGTTCCCGCGGACGGTTGCGCCAGCGATTTCACATAGGCCACCAGCGCATTCAACTGCTCGTCGCTGATGAGGCCCTGAAACGTCGGCATCACGGGATTGAATCCCTTAACAATTTTTGCCGTCGGATTAAGAATCGACTCGCGCATGTAGTTGTCGTCCGCAACCACGGTACGTCCATCTTCCAGCAAAACCGGCGTGTTGTAAACGTTCTCCAGGCTTGGTCCGCGGCCCTGGATATCGGAACGATGGCAGGTCGCGCACCCGAGTTCCCCGAATAGCTGTTTCCCAGTTTCCTGCAAAGGCGCGGCGGGCCCACCGGCCATCCACTGCGCGTAATCCTGCGGTTCCATCACAACGATGTCGCCACCCATGCCGGAGTGATTCGTCCCACAATATTCGGCGCAGAACAAATGATACGTGCCAGGCTGTGTGGCTTTGAACCACAGCGTGGTGTAGCGGCCGGGTAGCACGTCTTGCTTGATGCGGAATGCGGGAACGTAAAAGCTGTGAATGACATCCTGCGAGGTCATGATGAGCTTGATGTTTTGCCCGGTCGGTACGTGGAGCTCATTGATCTCGCGCTGGCCCTCGATGTGTTCAATCTTCCACATCCATTGCTTGGCCACAACGTAGACTTCGGTCGCATCGGCGGGAGGAGTGCGCTCCTCAAAGAATATGACTGCGCCCCAGACGAAGAAAGTCAGCATCACGAAGAAAGGAAGCACCGACCAACTGATTTCGAGGATGGTGGAACCTTCGATCTGCTGCGCTTCGCGTCCGGGGACGCGGCGATACTTGATCGCCAGTACCGCGACGGCGATAAAAATAAGCGCGGTCATGATGCCCGAAACCAGCAACAGATAGATATAGAGCGCATCCACCTGGCTTGCCATGGTCGAGGCTTGATCGGGCCACAATGGTAAAAATTTCGACATGATTATGTAACTCGCCCCAATTCGCCCGTTCTGCGTCCACCCGGGCCCGGCCCCGAATTACGGCCGCGAATATCCGCGCGGAACATCACGAACATAAATGTCCCCAGGATAAGCACGGTTCCGAGTCCCGCCAGCTTCAGAATGTTGCTGATGATGGCGCCGTATTTCCCGGTCCTCGGATCGTAGTGATAGCAATACAGCAGCACCTGGTCGCCGATGTTTCCGATCCTGCTTTGCGAGGCCTCCACCAGTCCAAGGCGCATATCCTTGGGAGAAAAGTCGACGCCATAAAAATATCCTGAAACATGGCGGTCGGGTGTCAGCATCACGATGGCAGCGGCGTGCGCATATTGTTCGGTGTGCGGATCGAACTGATATTGGAAGCCGACGGATTTCGTAAGGGCGTTGATCTGGTCCGCCTTGCCGGTGAGAAAGTGCCATCCTTGCTCGGAGTTCGCGCGACCGTAGCGCTTCATGATGTCATGCTTCTTGGCAGCGGCCATTTCCGTTGTCTCTCGCGGATCGAAGCTCACCGTAACCACGTCAAAATCTTTGCCCAGATTAAACGTCAGCGCCTTCATCGAACCGACCAGCCCTTGCAGAAGTTCGCTGCAAAGCATTGGACATTGGTAGTACCCCAGATTCAGAATCACCGGGCGTCCGTGTCCGAAGTAGTCGCCGAGTTTGACTGGGTTACCGAGCTCGTCGCGAAATTCGAGATCGCCGGGAACTTCAGCATTCAGATGTTGCTCGATGCCAACGAATTCGAGTCCGGGCGGACGCTGATTAATGGGCGGGCTCATGATGCCGCCACCCATCATCGGCCCGCGCCCCTGCGCCAGCAGCGAAGCGGCCGAAAGCAGCAGCATGAAAACCGCGACAACGATCGAATGGATGAATCTGCTTTTACTGCGCACTGCCATTTCCTTTTTCAGTTGATTTCACTGCTGGAGATTTACTTTCCGCCGTCGCTTTCGTATTTCCGCAAGCTTGCTCACACACGGGCAGTTTCTTCTGGACGATCAACTCCATGGCGCGCTCGATTGGAATGTGCGCCACTCCAGCCTTTTCATCGACCCAACCATAGCTGTTAAGTTGGTTCTCCTGATTCAGCAGGAAATCGCGGAACTGGCCGCGCTCGTTAGTCTCGAGCATGGGCGCGCCGTTGTCTTTGAACGTCTTATCCATGTCGTCCTGCGTGACCACGCGCACAATTGAACCGGGCGTAGTTACCAACGGACTGGCCATGGTCATCTGCGACTTCTCGTATTTATCGAGAAACGCGTACATGGCGACGATGATGAAATAAATAATGATGCCGCTGACCGCCAGGGCAGTCAGGAACGCGAAGATACCGCGCGATCCGAGGTCTTCGTGTTCGTACTCGGGTTCCTGGCCGGGATGGCCGTGATTCATCATTTCGTCAGTCATATCTCGTTAACCGCGTTTCGCTATTCGTCTTTCGCTACTCGCATTTCGTTAGTGATGCGCTTCTTCCAGAAATCTCACCGTCTGCGGCGCGTTCACGGCCAGCAAGGGGCGCGATTTCAGATTATGAAAGAAATAGGCCATCCAAAGGCCGCCGATACCGGCGAGAATCGTGAAGTGCAGCACGCTCAAGTGAAACGTCGGGTGCGATGCCGGCTCGACATGCCAATAAATGTCGACCATGCGGACGAGGATGATCCAGGAAGCAAGCCACACCAGAGTGCGCGTCTTGCGCTTCAACTGACGCGAGAGTAGAAGCGCGAAAGGTACGGCGAATTGGAATACCACCAGGAAGAGTCCGACATATTCCCATCCCCCATTCAGTCGCCGCACGTACCAGGGAATTTCTTCCGGCAGGTTTCCGGCCCAGATAATGAGCCACTGCGAGAAATTGAAATAGGTCCAGACCATAACAAAAGTGAGCATGAACTTGCCATGATCATGGACTTCGGTATCGGTAAGGTACTCGGACACCGGCTTGCGCTTGCGGAGAATGGTCTCGATCACCACACAGAAGCAGAACGCGGAGAGCGCTTCGCCCGCCACAAAGATCAGGCCATAAATGGTCGAGATCCAACGCGCCTGCAGCGACATTACCCAATCGATCACCGCGAAAGATATCGTGAGCGAATAAATTACGAGGCCAATCGAACTCATCGCGCGAAAACGCAGCGTGCTTTGGCCCGCAACCGAATCCTGCTCCGTGGACCAGCGATTCAGGAAGTAACCCATCCCAATCCAAATTACGAAGTAAAGGATGTAACGCCAGAGGATGCCGTTAAAGTTGAGATAGCTGTGTGCGATCTCCACAATCTTCGGATCGGTCCGCGGGTCGGCGAGCACTTCCGGCCGCGCCCAGAAATACAATCTTGGCAAGTGCAGTAAAATCGGAATGAACAAAACAAACATAAGCGGCAATGTCATCATGCCCGATTCCAGGATGCGCCGGATCACCGTCCCCCAACCCCCTCCCACCAAGTGATAGAGCATCAGGATCGCCATGCACCCGAGCGACAGGCCGAGCCAAAACATGTAACCGCTTAGATAGGCAGAATAGAAATTTTCGGGAGCAAGAAACGCCCCAACAATCGAAGCCACCGCTCCAACCAGCCCAATAAAGAGCGATTGCGTCTGAATCTTCTCAGCCACGGGCGGGGCCATCAAATCCGAGTTCGTCATCTTCATGGCGGCCGTGGTCATTTGGGCTCCCCTTCAGTCTCGGAAGCAGGCGCTGCGGGCGCAACCTCGGGCAACGTGGCTCCATTTCCAATATCGCGGAACTGCGGCGCGGGCGACGGAACTTTTTGTCCAGTGGGAATGTCAGCCGAAGTCGCATTCTGGCTCAGTTGCAGCGCCCGGATATAAGCCGTGATGCACCAGCGATCGCGCGGCGTAATCTGCGCGGCATAATCGGGCATCACACCGAATCCGTTGGTCATGGTGTCAAAGAAATAAGCGATCGGCACTTTGCGAAGACGCTCAATGTGAAACGACGGCGGCTGGCGATATCCGCGTGAAGGGATGAAGCCATCGCCATCGCCAACGCGTCCATGACACGGCGTGCAGGTGATGTTGAAGCGCTCGCGTCCACGGGCCAGAACTTCGGCGGTCACCGGGAACGGCATATAGTCGCCGTCAGCGCTGCCAATTTTTCCGGTGTAGAAATAAGTGTCTTCGCGCAGATCGCCGCGGGCAACCGTGCCTTCAACGGGCAGGCGGGCCGAACGATTGTCGGCAAAAAAATCGCTCTTTGCCAGCGGCCGGTAATACGGCTGAACGTGCATATCCTGACGGCATCCCGCGGCGACGGCTAGAAGCGCCAGCACAACGGGCAAAACTTTCCGAAGGTTGGGGGTGGCCAGACTCATGGTTAGCTTGGCACCTCCGCGATCATGCGTGGTCTGAGCCCGGAGAGAAACGACCGGGTGCTCGCGGCGTCGTAATTCGGATCGCTCGAGAACACCACCAGGAAAAATTTGTTATCAGAAGCCTTGGCGAACTCGGCCACATTGAACACCGGATGATAGGGCATCGGCAAACCGTTCAGGGCCAACATGCCAATCACCGCGGAAAGTCCTGCGAAGAGAATTGTCAGCTCGAAGGTCACAATGATGAACGAAGGCCAAGAATGATACGGGCGTCCACCGACATTAGTCGGATAGGTAATGACCGCAACCCAATACTGAAGCGAGTATGCGGAAATCATGCCAACCAACCCGCCGATGAGAACGACCAGGGCGACACGATTCTTGTGGAAGCCAATGGCTTCCGCCAGGCCCTCGATCGGAAACGGGCTGTACGCGTCGATCCTCTTGTATCCGGCTGCATGCGTCTTCTCCGCCGCGTTCATCAACTCTTGCGCCGTATCGAATTCAGCCATGAGCCCGTAGCTCGGAGAATCGGGTATCGGAGATTCATAAACCGCAACATCGCCCATACTCATTGCTTCACCTCCTCCGACTCGCGCACGTGCGCCTCTGGCAGCAGTGTACGCAATTCGAAGATGGAGATCATTGGCAGAACTCGTACAAACAACCACATAAACGTCAGGAACATTCCGAGGGTGCCGATGAACGTCATCCAATCCCACTTGGTGGGGTAGTACTGGCCCCACGAGGAAGTCACGAAGTCGCGGGTCAGGCTAACGACTACAATGATGAACCGCTCGAGCCACATTCCAACCAGCACGATGAACGAGATGATCCACAACCAGCCGGTCGAAACCCGGAACTTCTTCAGCCACAAGACCTGCGGGAGGAAAATATTGCATCCGAGCAACGCCAGGTACCACGCCTTATAGGGTCCGTGAAACCGGTTCCACATCAGGAAGGAATCAAACTGGTTGCCGCTATACCACCCCATGAAACCTTCCATGAAGTATCCGTAGGCAACGATCAGGCCCGTGGCCAGCATGACCTTGGCTGCATTTTCGAGATGCCGCTCGGTGATGAAATCCTGGATTCCGTAAATTCTGCGGATGGGGATCGCAAGGCAAATCACCATGGCGAAACCGGAATAGATGGCGCCCGCGACAAAGTACGGCGGGAAGATGGTGGTATGCCAGCCCGGAACGATGCCTACAGCGAAATCGAAGCTTACAACCGTATGGACAGAAAGCACGAGAGGAGTGGCCAGTCCGGCCAGAAGCAAGTAGGCCGTTTCATAGCGGTGCCAGTGACGAGCGGAGCCGCGCCATCCCATGGCGAGCAGTCCAAAAACCTTTTGCAGCAAGGGATTCTCGGCGCGATCACGCAAGGTGGCAAGATCGGGGATCAATCCCATGAACCAGAACACCAGCGAAATGGTGAGGTAAGTCGAAACCGCGAAAACATCCCAGACCAGCGGGCTTCTGAAATTCGGCCAGTACCGCATCGTGTTTGGATACGGAAAGAGCCAATATGCGAGCCAGGGACGTCCAGTGTGAGCCAGCGGAAAGATGCCGGCGCAGGCGACCGCAAACAACGTCATGGCTTCGGCGAAGCGGTTGATGGAGTTGCGCCAGGTCTGCCGCAGCAGCGCAAGAATTGCAGAAATCAAAGTGCCAGCGTGGCCGATACCGATCCACCAGACAAAGTTGACGATGGCGAATCCCCAACCAACGGGAATGTTGATGCCCCAGATCCCCGTGCCCTTGAGGAACAGATATCCGAGGGCCATCATCAGCATGTTCATCATCCCGAAGACAATCAGGAAACCGAGAATCCATCCCAAAGAGATGGGACGCGACAGCACGATGTTCGAGATCTTCGCGGTGATAGTGGAGAAGGTATGGCCCGGCGCAATTACCGGCACTCGCCTGTCTGCCGCGGGGATTTGGGTGTTCGTCGCCATGCCTTACACGCGCTCCACAGATGCTTCTATCTCAGTTGCAGACCTCATATCTAACTTTGCTGCTGACTTCGTTTCGAATTCCGGATTAGGATTGCGAACTTCCGCCAAATACGTTGTTCGCGGACGCGTATTCAATTCGCCCAGCATGGCGTAGTTTCTGGACTGCGCTTTCCACTTGACGACCTGACTGTTCGGATCGTTGAGGTTCCCAAAGACGATGGCATTCGCCGGACACGACTGCTGGCAAGCAGTCTGCAGTTCGTTCTCGTGCTGGCTATCGTTAATCTCGCGGTCTTCGCGTTCCGCTTCGATGCGGCGCTCACTGATGCGCTGCACGCAGTAAGTGCATTTTTCCATGACGCCGCGGCTGCGGATGGTTACGTCAGGATTACGCATCAGCTTGAATTGTGGCGTTTCCCAGTCCTGGAAAAGCAGGAAATTAAATCGCCGCACTTTATAAGGACAGTTATTCGAGCAATAACGAGTCCCGACGCAGCGGTTATAGACCATATCGTTCAGGCCTTCACTGCTATGAATCGTCGCCTGCACCGGACAAACCAGCTCACACGGCGCGTTCTCGCACTGCATACACGGAACCGGCTGGAAAAACCCTTTAGGATTATCGCGCGGCCCGTTGTAATAAGCGTCCACGCGGAGCCAATGCATGTGGCGACCCTTGAGCGTCTGCTCTTTGCCGACGACGGCGATATTATTTTCCGACTGGCAGGCGACGATGCAGTTATTGCATCCGACACAGGAGTTCAGGTCAATCGCCATACCCCAGGAATAAGTTTCCTTCGCGTAATCAAACAACTCAGGCTTGTAGAGTGTGAGTTCCTTCGCCGGTTGGCCTTCTTTCGCGAAGTCCGGATCTTTCTTGTACTCCTCGAGGCTGCGTTCCTGCACCAGCGGACGTTCGCCGACCGGAGTCTCCATCGTCTGGTAGCCCTGCGTGCTGGCCAGTTGATAGATTTCGCCGGTAGCGGTGAGCTTCGCGCCATCCGCAAACCATGGAGCCTGACTGGTACGCATCGGATAAACATCAAAACCGGTGCCGGTACCGATGCGGCCAGCGCGCGTGCGTCCGTATCCGAGAAAAACTGTGATCGAGTTGTCGGGATGGCCGGCTTGAATCCAGACTGCGCCTTTTACTTTCTTGCCATTGAATTCCAGTTCGGCAACATCTTTGAAATTCAGCTTCAGGCGCTCGGCCATGGCGGGGCCGATCATGATCGGGTTATCCCAGGTCAGCTTGGTCAGCGGCTTGGGGAGTTCCTGTAGCCAGCCGTTGTTTGAGAAGCGGCCGTCGTAGATTGAAGGATCGCGGCGGAAGTTGAGCTCGATGGCGTCGGAGCTGCCCTCGCGAACTCCACCACCGAACTCCCGAGCTTGCAGCTGCGTCGACTTTGGTCCAAATGCGGTGCCTTCGATCCAGCCGTCGTGTAGAGACTTGCGCCAGAAGGCTTCGAAATCAGCGCCGGTGTGCTGTTTCTGCCAGTATTGCTGCACGAGATCGTGTCCTGTGACGCCCGACTGTCCAGCAAGAATGGCGATGACTTCGTGCGCAGTCTTTCCGCCGTAGAGCGGTTCAATCAACGGCTGAACGATGCTGACGGTGCCGTCATAAGCGCGAGCATCGCTCCACGACTCGAGATAATGAGCTTCAGGCACGTGCCACTGGCAAAGTTCAGCGGTTTCGTTGCGATGCGACCCGAGATAAATCTTAAAACCTGCGGCGCTTGATTTCAGCGCCGAAACAAATTCGAGATCGGCAGGCGCATCATATGCCGGATTTCCGCCGAGAATCAGCAGCAGATCGACTTTGCCCGACCGCATATCGTCGACAAGCGCTTTCAGCGACTCAGTGCGATTCACCGGATTGCTATCGACTGGATCGGCATAGAAGACGGTTTTGCCGACATTGCCGAGGTGGGCATTAATTGCGTGGACAAGAGAGTGAACGAAGGGAGGTTGATGATCGCCCGCGATGACCACGCTTGAACCGGCGTGATTTTTAAGATCCTGGGCGATTAGCCTCGCTGCGCCGTCGCCTCTCTTCGCCAGGTCGCCGGCCTGAGGCGATAACTCATAGAAAAGCTCCTCAGCTAGCCACACAATCCTACTGGCCCACTCTGGGAACCGATGATCCGCCTTCATCCCCGTCGACGACGGCGTGCTCTCGACCACATACAGCCGATTCATGTTCCCATCGGGATTGCGACGCGCCGCGAAATCGCGCGTGTAGCGGGCCGAGCCGGGAAATCCGGCGTAGAGGAAATCGGCGTCCAGCGAAACGATGACGTCGGCCTTCGATAAGTCATAGCGCGTCTCGACCGGCTCGCCGAAAGCCATCTTCGCGCCTTCATAGACGTTGTCGCGATTGATCGGCTCGTAAACATGCCACTTCGCCTGAGGATTCGCCGCAAGATAGTCGCGAATTTGACCAGCCAGCGTGGGCGATGAAACCGTCTGCGTCAGGATGCGGACGCCCGCTCCCGCCATGCTCTTCTGCGCCATCATGGGACCGCGCATGGCTTCCATAAACGCAGCCCACGAATGGGTGTCGCCAAGATAGGTGATGTTCTGCGCCCGGTCGGGATCGTACAGATCGAGAATCGAGGCCTGCGCATACACATCCGTGCCACCGAGACTCGCGGGATGCTGCGGATTCCCCTCGACCTTGGTCGGACGGAACATGTGACTCTCAACCAGAATCGGCGAAGCATAACCGCCGAGCGTGAACGCGGTCGCGTAGTACATCGGACGGCCGGGAATGACATTTTCCGGCTGCTTCACGTAGGGAACAATCTCGGTGTCCGGCATCCGCGTGCAGCCGGTCAAGCCTGCGAGAGCCAGCGACGCGCCCATCGTCTTCAGGAAACCGCGGCGGGAGAAATCATCGAGCCACTCCGAAGCTCCTTTCGGGAACTCGCGGTGCAGCATTTCCTGAAATTCTTCGCTGCCGGCAAGTTCTTCGAGGCTGCGCCAGTATTCGGGGCCAGTCGTATCCTCGATCTGCTCCCGGACCGCCGTCAGGTCAAGCTGCTTGCGCTTGGTGGGGCAGACGTCGCCTACGGCGTTGGTTCCGGGCTTCGCTTTGTCGTCGATGCTCATTTTTTAGCTATCAGCTCTCAGCCGTCAGCCATCAGTTTTACAAAAGCTGACGACTTTTTTCTGCCGCTTTCATCTGCCGCTACCTTCTGCCGTTACCGATGGCAGGTATTGCAACTGGTAATGTCTTTTACCGAACGTACCTTGTAGGCCTCTTTGATTGCATTGCCCAGTTCGATTTGGTCGTTATAACTTTTGCCATTAAAAGATACGTCGTTCCGGCCCAGCGGGTCGTTCACTGGCGGTTCATAGCGCATGTTAAATACCTGTTCGCGCGGCCGCAGATATTTTTCAGTATTGCGATGGCAGTCCAGGCAAAATTCCATCTGGAGCGACGCATATTGATACATCAGCGGCATCTGGTCTACCGGACCATGGCAAGTATTGCAGCCTACGCCTTTGTGAATATGAATGCTGTGATTGAAATACACGTAATTCGGTAACTGGTTGACCCGCGTCCACTCCAGCGATTTCCCGCTGCGGAAACTTTCGCGGACGGGCTCCAGATACGCTGCGTTGGTCCAGATCTGCGCATGGCAGTTCATGCAGGTCTTGGTGGGAGGAATGCCAGCAAAACTCGAAGTCTCAACCGAAGTGTGGCAGTAGCGGCAGTCGATGCCCAGTCCGGTGACGTGATGCTGGTGGCTGAAAGGAACCGGCTGATCTTTCCGTACGCCCGCCTTGGTAATGTAGGGAGTCCGCTCCAATTGCAGCACAACCCACCCTAACCCGCCCACGGCGAGTACCACCAGGATGAGGGAAGCCCGGGCGATGGCATTGCTGCTGCGCGGAAAGATCTGCATTGAATGTGAAGTCTTTAAAATTAACGGAATGGCTCACGCCGCTTCCGGCTGACCGCATTCTTATGAAATTACGTCACATGCTCCGATGACGTGTGTTCCTAAAACAGGTGAGTATAACAGTTGAATCGTGAAATGGAAGAGGCAGCGTAGCTTTTCTTGGTTCGGATTGTGGATTTTAATCCGAGACAGTCAATTCTTGAAAAATTTGACCGCACTTTTTGCGATGTTGTGAACATATCCTGAATCCATTTCCCGAAATGGGATGAAGACAAACCCTCAGCGCAGGTTCATCACCAGCAACTTAGGCTCCGTCATTTCCTGGATCGAATCCCGCAAGCCCTCGCGCCCCAGCCCGGAATCCTTGATCCCGCCGTAGGGCATGTGATCAATGCGGAAAGTGGGCACATCGCCTGCAATCAGGCCTCCAACCTCGAGTTCGTCATACGCCTGAAAAATAAGTTTGGCGTCGCGGGTGAAGAGTCCAGCCTGCAGCCCGAATGAGGAACTGTTGATCTGCTTCAGTGCGGACGGAAAATCGTTGTAGGGCTCCACCGTCACCACCGGCGCAAAAATTTCCTGGCAATTCACTTTCATGCTGGGCTTGGTGCCAGTGAGCACCGTCGGTTCGAACAGAGAACCTTTCCGGTTACCACCGCAGAGCAGTCGCGCTCCCCCTCGAACCGCCTCTTGCACCCAGTCGGCCGCGCGGATGGCGTCGCTTTCGCGGATGAGCGGTCCAAGATCGCTCGACTCGTCCAGCGGATCGCCAACTTTTAGCTTGGCGACTCCTGCCAGCAACAACTCGGTGAACTTTCCATAGACGGAGTGCTCCACCAGAATGCGCTGCACCGAGATACAGGACTGTCCCGCATAAGCGAAGCCGCCGGTGACGCACCGGTCGGCAGCGTAAGCGAGATCGGTGTCGTTGTGAACAATGACGCCCGAATTCCCACCAAGTTCAAGAACGACTTTTTTCTTTCCCGCGTTGTTTTTTATAGCCCAGCCCACGGCAGCGCTCCCCGTGAAACTGATGAGCTTGATGCGTTCATCGCTGACCAGCAGCGCCGAATCTTCGTTGGAGAGCAAAACTACGTTGAATCCGCCGTCGGGCCATCCCGCCTGTTGAATCACCTCAGCCAGCAGCAAAGAACTGATCGGCGTCTGCGGCGCGGGCTTGAGCACAATGGAACAGCCAGCAGCGATTGCCGGAGCAACTTTGTGCGCCACCAGGTTCAAAGGGAAATTAAAAGGCGTGATGCCGGCGATAGGCCCCAGCGCAAAACGTTTGACGATTCCCCAACGCCCGGCGGTCGATTGCTGCCAGTCGAGCGGTAAATATTCGCCGTAGGCGCGAACCGTCTCTTCAGCCGCAATGTTGAACACGAAGATGGCGCGGTCCACTTCGGTGCGAGCGCTCTTGATCGGCTTGCCCGCCTCCAGAGCCATGGTGCGTGAAAACTCTTCTTTTCTATCGTGGATGCCATTCGCAATCTGGCGCAGAACGCGTTGCCGCTCGAAGGCGGGTAATCGGCGAGTGGTTCCGAAAGCCTTGACTGCGGCGGCGATGGCGGCTTCGGCGTGTTCGCGCCGTCCCTGGCGAACATGGGCAATTAGCGCCCCGTCGTAGGGAGCCCGTATGTCAACGATGTCACCCTCATCCCACCATTTGCCGTCCAGGAAAAAACCGTGGGTCGCTACAGGAGTCACCGTCATCTCGGCCATGCCGTACCTCCTTCGAGTGCGCTGCTTCGTATCAGGGTATCGCTTTAGCGATACCGCCACATCGCCGAAACCAATTGCCCCTTTAGGGGCTGGCCTTGATTATAGAACTTTGCGAGGAGCCTGTAGTCAACCTAGATCGAGCTCATTTGCCACCCTGCGGTTTGAAGCGGTCATCGACTTCCACCTGATATCCCGCGACCAGCCGATTGGTTTCGTTCGCCATGCCCACTACAGACATCAACTCCTTGAACTGGGCATCGGTCATCCCTTTATTTTTCGCCGAGGCCGTATGCGAGGCAATGCAGTATTCGCACTGGTTGGTGACCGAAACCGCAACATAGATCATCTCTTTGGTGAGAGGGTCGAGCGCTCCGGGAGCCATGATCTGCTTAATGTCTTCCCAGGTGCGCTTGAGCATGACCGGATCATGCGCGATCGACTTCCAGAAATTGTTGACCCAGTCCGTCTTGCGCGTCGTCATGATGTCGTCATAGATGGCGCGCACTTCAGGAGTCGCATCGGCGTATTCGATGAGGCCAAAGATTGACATGGAGCTTCTCCAGTTATTCGAGTCGGTCGTAGGAGTGATTGAGTCATTGAGCGATTGAGTCATTGAATCATTGAATCATTGAAAACCTGAGGGATGATTTAATGACTCAATGACTCAATGATTCAATAGCCTCACGATACCCAGTCTAGTACTTTGTAATACGCTCCCGCGAACGGCAGAAACCACGGCTTGCCGTTGTAAAGCCCAAGCGGAGCGCCGGGGAAAGGAATCTCCGCGAAAGGATTGTCGGTCTTCCCATCCGCAATCCACTCGGCCATTTTCTCGCCTTGATAGGTGGCCATGGCGACACCGTGTCCGGCATATCCGAGAGCAAAATAGATGCCGTCGACTTGCCCAGCGTGCGGCATGGTGTCGAAACAGAAATCGAGCGTTCCTCCCCAGGCGTACTCGACTTTGGTGTCGCGCAGTTGCGGATAGACCTCGATCATTCCCCGCCGCAAAATCTCGGCGCTCTTGCGGACGGTCTGACCCGTCTCCGGGAAGAATGCCGCGCGACCGCCAAACAACATCCGGTTGTCGGGAGTAAGCCGATAGTAATAAAGATAATTCTTGGAATCGTAGATCTGGCGATTACGCGGGCTCAGTTCTCGCGCCAGGGCCTCGGGAAGAACTTCGGTGGCAATGATGAACGAGCCGATAGGGATAACCTTCTTCCGCAGCGCGGGAGTCGCGGAACCGGTGTAGCCGCTGGTTCCGACGAGCACATTGCGTGCCCAAATCGCTCCCCGAGAAGTATTGAGCCGGAAGCCGGGTGCGCCGTCACGCGCTTCGCGTTGGATATTCTGCAATCGCGTAAGTTCGCAAACCTGAGCGCCGGCACGCATGGCGGCAGCACCGAGTCCGGCAACATAGCGCGCGGGATTGAGTCCGGCTGAGACTTCATCGACCATGCCACCGTAATAAATGTCAGACCCGATTTCCTCGCGCAACTTGTCTCGTGGCACAACTCGCAAATGGTGATTGAACTCGCGTTCGATCACTTCCACCTGTTTGGCATAGTCGTCGAAATGCGATTGCTTGCAAGCGACCTCGAGATGTCCGCAGCGGCCAAAATCGCAGGCGATGTTCTCCTGTTTCACAATGCGCTCGACCGAGTCGATGGTTTCGAGTGAAGCGGCGTACATGCGGCGAGTCAACTCGCGGCCATACCTCGAGATCAGTTCATTGACGCCAAGCTTCAGTCCAGTAAGAACCATGCCGCCATTGCGGGAACTCGCGCCCCATCCGATCGATTCCGATTCAAGCACGACGACTTTGGCCCCGCGTTTGGCGAGCGCCAAAGACGCAGAGAGCCCAGTAAACCCGGCGCCGATGATGGCAACGTCTGCGCTCGCTGGCAAAGGCTGCACCGGAGGCTTGGGCATCTGGACGGTAGTGAGCCAGTAGTTGAGTTCTTGTGGCATTGAGTGGAAACCTTTAACCACTCGATGCACAGAGGAACACGGGGCGACTCCGCTTTCCCCTGTGCCCCTCTGTGTACCCTGTGGTTAAGAGGTTCTTCATTCGCGGCAATGATATTCGCGGCCATGATAAACGATCCGCCCACCGAGAGCGCCACGACCTAAAGCACTGCCGACTCGTGAATCGTCCGCCCCTCAGCAAAGCGCGAAAAGTTAAGCAAAGAGGCATCGATCAACTCCGTCCTCCCCGTCAGGATCAAATCGCTGAGGATTTTCCCGGTGGCGGGCGAGTGCATCACGCCATGTCCGCTGAAGCCGTTGGCGAAGAAGAAACCGGGAACTTCAGGAGACTCCCCAAGAATTGGATGATGGTCGGGAGTCATTTCATAGAGTCCAGCCCAGGCGCGCTTGGGATTGACCGCAACACTTTCAAAGACAGGCACGCGATCCGCCGCGCGGGTCAGTATCTTCTCGATAAAGCCGGGTTCGAAATCAGTCTTGTACCCCGGCGTTTCTTCAGGATCGTTCCAAGCCAACAGAAATCCGCGGCTCTCTGGACGAAAGTGAAAACCAGTGGACATGTCGACAATCATCGGCGCGGTATGAGGAAATTGGTCGAATGGTTCCGTCGGAACCAGCATCCGCCGCAATGGTTCGACCGGCAGATCAATGCCCACCATTCTCGCGATGGAAGCCGCCCAAGCACCGGCGCAGTTGACGACCGTCCGCGTGGAGACGGTATCGCGCGTAGTTGCGATCTCGAAGCTTCCACCGTCATTGGGATGGCTGCGCGTGATGCCCGTAACAGTCGCGTTTTTCCAAAGCGTGGCCCCGTGATCGCTCGCCCAGGTCATGAATCCGATCATGGCGCTGTAGGGATCGACGAAGCCGTCAGTCGAACAGAAGCTGCCGCCAATAATGTCATCGCTGCGCAACTGCGGAAACATGCTGCGGATTTCATCGCCCGCAACCAGCCGCACATTCTTTAATCCCATGCCAACTTGCGTGTGGTAGTTCGTCCGCAGGTAGGCCATGTGTTTGTCGTTGGTCGCGCAGAAAAGATATCCCTGCGGACGGTAGTCGCAGGGGTATCCAAGCCGTTCTTCGAAACTCGCATAGAACGGGATTGAATACAGCGACATCTGGATGTTGACCGGCGTCGAGAATTGCGCCCGTACGCCGCCCATGCTCTTGCCCGTGGATCCCTTGCCCTGCGCCGTCTCGCGCTCGATTACCAGAACATTTTTGCAGCCGGAGGCCGCGAGGTGGTAGGCGATGCTGGAGGCAACAATGCCTCCGCCGATGAGGACGACGTCTGCGGTTTGCATGATGCGTTTGCTCTGACGCTAGGACGTTGCGGCGGCAAGAGCGACAAAGCACAGCGTGGCGAAGGCATACCAGCCAAACACAATGGCGAATGCCGTGCCGCGTTTCACCTTCGCGATGTAAGTGATTCCGATCGAAAGCAGAATCAGGACCCAGAAAGTGATGATGTCGAATGCGGAGAGTAGCGTGCGCAACGCCGCCGAGCCGCTCGGATCGATGAAATATCCGGGATTCACGGCCAGCGGATTGCGAATGTTAAAGCCGTCACTGCTGACCCCCGCAAGCAGCGACAAAGCCGAGAGCAGCGCTCTAAACAATTCAGGCAGCCTGGTGTAGACGACCAGCGCAAACATGGTTTTGAATTTGACATCCGCGTTCGCGCCAAACTTGACCGTCGCAAACAATACGCCGGCGATGATGGCATAAATAAGCAGCGCGATCACCGAAATGCCGTAAGAGAAGTATTTGGTGCCGGTGGTCTGCTGCTGCATTGCCCTTTCGCGTTGATCGGCGGGCAGGCTCTCGATCCGTTCGGACTGCTTCGGCGACTGCTGAAGCAAGTTCTCTGCCACCTTGCGGAAGCCGACCTTCTGATCGACGGTGTAGCAAAAAAGAAACGAGACGATCACGACGAGCAAGTAGGGTCCCCACCAACTGGCGTTGCGGCGCAGATCGGTGAACGTCTTGCTGGGCGCGAGAAAAGTGTAGGCCAGACGCTGCCCTTCAGAGAGAGGCGCGCCTTCCTGAGATAACTGTGGCGGCTGGGCAGGTTGTTCCGGTTGAAAGGGTACGGAAGGGTTGGTTGCCATATCTCCTCCTGAAAACAGGAGGAAATTGTAGTGGCCTTTCGCCGGAAGGACAACAGAAAGCGATGCAGACCTATGAAAAAGCCATCTCCGGCGTGGCCGCCAGCAGTTTACGCGTGTATTCGTGCCGTGGGCTGCTAGTGATCTGCTCCGTGCTTCCCATCTCAACAATCTGACCCCGATACATCACCGCTATCCGAGTCGAGAGATAACGAACCACGGGCATCGAATGCGAGATAAAGAGATAAGTCAGCCCGAAATCACGCTGTAATTGCTGGAGAAGGTTCACAATCTGAGCTCCCACGCTCACATCCAGAGCGGAGACCGGTTCATCGGCCACAATAAACTTCGGACGCAACGCGAGCGCGCGAGCCACTCCGATACGCTGACGCTGCCCTCCGGAAAATTCATGCGCATAACGGCGCATGGCGGATTCGTCCATCCCAACGGCCCGCAAAAGTTCGCGCACACGTTGGCGCCGGGCATCGCGGCTCATGCTGATCTCCTGATGAATGATCAGCGGCTCGGCAATCGCGTCTTCCACCCGATACCGAGGGTCGAGCGATCCGAAAGGATCCTGGAAAATGATCTGCATGTCGCGCCGAAGCCCCCGCAACTCTGAGCCATTCGCTTTCAGCAAATCGCTACCATCGAAAAGTACAGAGCCCGAAGTGGGCTCGATCAGGCGCAGGATGAGGCGTCCAAGCGTGCTCTTGCCGGACCCCGATTCGCCCACCAGTCCAAGCGTTTCGCCTTGGTGGATATCGAAAGATACATCGTCAACTGCACGCACTTCGCCTCTGCGGCTACCGAATGGAGATTCGGCGAGATCGAAGACTTTCGACAGATTGCGAATTTCAACCAAGGGCACGGATCACCTTCCAACAATCTGCTTACCACTCATTCCACATTCCAGAATATGGACCGAGACTCGTTTCCTACCCCGCTATCATCGGCACCGCCGCCAGCGCCGCCACCATGCCAATGGTACGTGCGCGGCTGAAGTGTTCATGCAGAAAAATGCGGGCCAGCAGAACCGTGATGGCGGGATAGAGTGAACTCAACACGACCGCGTCGTCGAGGCGTCCGATTTGACTCGCGCGGACGAATACGGCGCTGCCCGTGATGTCGAGGATTCCCGCAACCACGGCGATGCCCACAACCGGAGCCGGAACCGCGCGCAAATGGCGTCCGAACAGGACGAACGCGCCCGTGACCACCAAAGAAGCTGATCGTGAACATGCAGAAGTCCACAAAGCCGAGGCGTCGCCGGCCTGGTGAATACAAAGATAAAAGCCGGCAAAGCCAACTCCTGCGATCACGGCCATCCCCAGACCTTCTGGGCGCCCAACACCAGCCTCGCTGCGCGAGATCAGCCACACTCCGACGCCCGCGAGAATAAAGCCGACGATGTGACGGCGGCTCGGAAAACCCTCCGCAAACGCAGTCACCAGCGTAGGAATCGCAGCGCCCAAAACAGCTGCGATCGGTGCGACCAGCCCCATGTTTCCACCAGCCAGTGAACGATAGAACACAGCCAGGGCAATGCCACCGACAGCTCCCGCGAGAAGCGACCAAACAACGCTCGCGTGTCCCGGAAACGCCGCGCCGACCATCAGCGCAATCGCTCCCATCACGACCATGCCACTGAGATGAACAATCGCGGTAAACAAAAAGGCGTTCGCCCGTCGCGCGCCGACTCCGCCTAAAAAATCGCTGGAACCCCACACCCCAACCGCAGTCAGGCTATAAGCGGCCGGAATATATTGTGCGGGAATCGGCATGGGAAGTTGAGGTTATCACGCAGGGAAACTGGTGCGGTTGTGTGGTGACGGGGCTTCGCCCCGTCCCGGGCGCGGCAGAGCCCCGCCACTACACGTGCTAGGCCGTAACCGACTCCGATTGCGTTTTTCCCGCGAGCAGTTGTCGCAGCACGTACTGGAGTATGCCGCCGTTGGCGTAGTAGAGCGCTTCCTGCGGAGTGTCAATCCGAACGACTGCCTGAAACTCGGACACAGCGCCGCCCTTGACGCGGACGGTAATTTTTCTACCCGAGGAAAATTTCTCAACCACTTCACGAATCCCCGCGATCTCGAAAACTTCTGCGCCGGTTAATTTCTGCATCTCCGCCGTCTCTCCGGGAAGAAACTGTAGCGGCAGAATTCCCATACCCACAAGATTCGAACGGTGAATACGTTCGTAGCTTTCCGCAATCACGGCTCGAACTCCGAGCAACCGAGGACCCTTCGCGGCCCAATCGCGCGACGATCCCGAGCCATATTCTTTCCCTGCCAGAATCACCAGCGGCACATTTTCGGCATGATATTTTTCGGACGCATCGAAAATCGACATCTCCGTGCCATCCGGCAGGTGACGAGTGAATCCGCCTTCAGTGTTCACCATCTTGTTGCGCAACCGGACGTTGGCAAACGTGCCGCGCACCATGACTTCGTGATTGCCGCGGCGCGATCCGTAAGAATTGAAATCCGCCGGCTGCACGCCATGAGCAATCAGATATTTTCCAGCCGGACCATCTTTCTTAATGGAGCCAGCCGGCGAAATATGATCGGTAGTGACGCTGTCGCCAAGCACCGCCAAGACGCGGGCGCCAGTAATATCCTCGATAGCAGACGGCTTCAGCGCCATATCATCGAAGTAAGGAGCCTGCCGGATATAGGTCGAGTCTTTTTCCCAAGCGTACGTCTCGCCCTTCGGGACCGGGAGCCCGCGCCAGCGCTCATCTCCGGCATACACTTCGCCATAACTCTTGCGGAACATATCCGATGTAATTGCGGTGGACATCGCCTCTTCCACTTCCTGCCGTGTAGGCCAGATATCGGCGAGGTAAACCGGCTCGCCCTCCTTGTCCTTTCCAATGGCATCTTTGCGAAGATCGATATCGATGCGTCCGGCAAGCGCAAAGGCCACCACCAACGGCGGCGACATCAGGTAATTGGCGCGGACTTCGGAATTGATGCGGCCTTCAAAGTTGCGATTCCCCGAGAGTACCGACGCAACCACCAGATTTTTATCGTCAATCTCTTTCGAAACTTCGACCGGCAGCGGTCCCGAATTCCCAATGCATGTGGTGCAGCCGTAGCCCACGATGTGAAACTTCAGCTTCTCCAGATACGGCATCAGGCCAGCCTTTTCGAGGTAGTCGAGGACAACTTTCGATCCGGGAGCAAGCGAAGTCTTGACCGTCGCGGGAACTTGCAGGCCATGCTCGACTGCCTTTTTGGCCAGCAGTCCCGCAGCCAGCATCACCGATGGATTCGACGTATTCGTGCAACTGGTAATCGCCGCAATCACTACGCTGCCATGCCGCAGCACATTGCCATTTGTGGCGACATGCTCGTGAACGTTCGGGTCTTCGACGCCAACCGCCGTCGGATTCCCACCTTCCTGCTCCCAACGATTTACTTGCTTGAGCGCAGGGTCGGAGAGCGTGGCCTGCGCCGGAACAACCGGGGCCGACTTCGGCTTGATCAGCGACGGCAGGGCCTTTGCAAATGACTCTCGCGCCTGCGAGAGCACAACTCGATCTTGCGGACGTTTGGGTCCGGCAAGACTCGATTCGACCGTGGCCAGATCAAGACTCAGCAGCTCCGAGTATTCCGCTTCTGGAGTTTTGGCATCGTGAAAGAGCCCCTGCTCACGCGCGTAAGCTTCGACGAGCGCGATCTGCTCATCGCCACGTCCGGTGAGTTTCAGGTAGCGCAGACTTTCCTTGTCGATGGGAAAAATTCCACACGTCGCTCCGTATTCCGGAGCCATGTTGGCGATAGTGGCGCGATCGGCAAGCGGCAGATCCTGAAGGCCGGGCCCAAAATATTCGACGAACTTACCGACCACGCCGTGCTTGCGGAGCATCTCGGTGATGGTAAGAACAAGATCGGTAGCAGTGGCGCCTTCGCGCAAGCGTCCAGTAAGCTTCATGCCGACGACCAGCGGGATCAGCATGGATACAGGCTGTCCCAGCATAGCGGCCTCAGCTTCAATGCCGCCCACTCCCCAGCCCAGTACGCCGAGTCCGTTCACCATGGTGGTGTGTGAGTCGGTGCCGACCAGAGTGTCGGGATACGCGGTCCTCTTTCCACCTTCTTCGTGGACAAAAATCACCCGCGCCAAATATTCGAGGTTCACCTGATGAACGATGCCCGTGTCCGGCGGCACGATGGCCAAGTTGCGAAAGCCGGTCTGTCCCCAGCGCAGAAATGCGTAGCGTTCTTTATTACGTTGGAATTCAAGCAGAGCGTTCACGTCGAAGGCGTTGGACGAGCCGAACTCATCGACCTGCACAGAGTGATCGATAACGAGTTCGGCAGGCTGCAGCGGATTAATAAGCTTGGCATCGCCGCCAAGCCGCTTCATGGCGTCGCGCATCGCGGCCAGATCGACGACCGCCGGGACGCCAGTAAAATCCTGCAGGAGAACCCGGCTGGGCGTGAAAGCGATTTCCTTTTCCGGCTTCGAATTCTTGTTCCACGCCGCCAGAGCCCGAATTTCATCGGGAGTAACGTTGCGCCCGTCTTCGGTGCGGAGCAGGTTCTCCAGCAAAATGCGTAGCGAGAAGGGTAGGTGCTGGGTCGAGATGCCCTGTTTGTCGAGAGCGTCGAGCCGATAGAGTTCGTATTCCTTGCCGCCGACCTTGAAAGTTGCGCGGGCGCCAAAACTATTCGATGACATGATGATTTTCCTGTAAATAGTGTAATTCCTTTCGAGCCGAAAAGGTTTGCGTGGGAATGAGAGCCCCGCCGAACACAATTCGTCCGTTTGCGGCAGCACCCGTTAAGCTAAAGTACAAGTTGATGAAACAGACCCTGGGCCATGTCGCTCTAGTCGTCCGCGATTATGACGACGCGATAGCCTTCTACACACGTACGCTCAATTTCAAAGTTATCGAAGATACCCGTTTGAGCGAAGACAAGCGGTGGGTTCTGATTGCGCCACCTGGCTCGCAAGGTTCGACCCTGCTTCTGGCCCAGGCTGCAACTCCGGAGCAAGCCAGCCGCATCGGCAACCAAACCGGCGGACGAGTCTTTCTCTTTCTGCATACCGACGATTTCTGGCGCGACTACCGCGAAATGACCGCGCGAAAAGTGAAGTTCATACGGCCGCCGAGCGAAGAATCCTACGGGACGGTTGCGGTTTTCGAGGATCTCTACGGAAATCTGTGGGATTTACTGCAATTGAAAGCCGCTACTCCTCTTTAAGAAGGACCAATCAGCTAACTTCTCACTTCGCCCGCAGCAGCAGCACCGGCGCGCTGATATTGTGCTGCACCCGGCTGGCTGTCGTTCCCAGAAAAACGTCGGCCAGAAACCGATGCCCATGCGTGCTCATGGCGACCAGGTCGCAACCTTTCTGTTGCACCCACTTGATGATTTCCTTCGCCGGGTCGCCGTATGCCAGTTCCGCTTGCGCGGGAATGCCTGCCGACTGGAACTCGTCCCGAACTTTTTCCAGATACGCCGTGTCCTCGGTAATTTCCGCACTCACCGCATCCGGCCCATAGGTTCGAGCCGCCCATCCGTCAGCCACATGCAGCAACACCAAACGGCTCTGCGCCAGTTTCGCCAGCTGTTTGACGTGCTCGATAATCGCGCGGTCGCTTGGCGTTCCGTCCAGCGTCACCAGAATCGTGTCGTACATGGTTATGGTTGTCCGTTCCCGACGTCTCCAGGCTTGACGTCACCCGCCAATAACGACCTGCCACGCTGCTTTGAGCGATTCTGGTATTCCGTAGATGTCCATGGCGGTGATCAGGATAGCACTGCCCCATCCTGCGATCAGCAGGAACCACCCATTTTTCCAGCCCCCCATGCGCTTGCGCGAACTGGTGAAATGCAACAGCGGAAACATGGCAAAAGGGAGCTGCAACGCCAGCACCACCTGGCTGAGCGTAAGCAAATCGGTAACGCTGCTGTCGCCGCGCAGACCAATAATAAAGACCGCGGGCAGAATCGCCAGCGTGCGCGTAATCAGCCGCCGCACCCACGGCCGGATGCGCCAGTGCATGAAGCCTTCCATCACAACTTGGCCGGCGAGCGTCCCGGTGATGGTGCTGCTCTGGCCGCTGGCCAGCAGCGCCACCGCAAACAAAGTGCTGGCGGCCGCCGTCCCTAACAATGGAGCCAGCGTCAAATACGCCACCCGAATCCAATCGCTGGTGGCGCTGAAACTGACAACATGCCCGCCCGAAGCAGTCACGCTTCCTTTCCCGAAGAACACCATGGCCGCGAGCACCAGAATCGCGGCGTTCACGAAGAAAGCAATCGTCAGGGCCACAACCGAGTCAATGCTATTGAAGCGGATCGCGCTCCGGATAGACGGTTCGTCCTTCTGCAACTTGCGGCTCTGCACCAGAGCCGAATGCAGGTAGAGGTTGTGGGGCATGACGGTCGCGCCGATGATGCCGATGGCGAGGTACAGGACTCCGGCTTGACGGAAATGTGGCGAAATCAACGCCCGCCCCATCTCCAGAAAACTGGGTTGCGTCTGCGGAAGAATAAAAATTTCGATGAAGTAGCAGATTGCGATGGTCGCGATCAGCAGCAGAACCACAGCCTCGATCGTGCGCATGCCAAACCGCTGCAGTGTCAGGAGCAGCAGCACATCCAACCCCGTGATAATCACGGCCCACAGCAACGGGATATGGAACATCAGATTGAGGGCCACGGCACTGCCGAGCACCTCCGCCAGATCACAAGCGCCGATCGCCACCTCGCTCATCAGCCAGTTCGGCCAGCGCGTCCAACTGGGATACCAATCCCGGCAGCATTGTGCCAAATCCTTGCCTGTCACCACACCCAGACGAGCCGAAATCACCTGCATGAAGATCGCCATCAAGCTGGCGAGTCCGACCACCCACAACAGCCCGTACTTGAACTGAGCTCCCGCTTGCAGGTCGGTTCCCCAGTTACCGGGATCCATGTATCCAACGCTGACCAGAATCGCCGGACCAACAAAAGCCCGCCACTGCTCCCAGAAGCCGGCCTCATGATGCGGCACTTCGACGGAACTGTGCACACCATCGAGAGACACGTGGCCTGTCGAGCCCTCAACCGCACTTATGTCGGTAGGTCTGTCTGTCTTCATCTGGTTTGCGGAAAGAACGCAAGACTCAAGTCGTAGTATACGTTCGATGTATATGTTCGACAGTTGTGCAGTAAGCGGCGCTCGTGTTTATGAGAAGACTTTACGCGTCCGGGAAAATAAGTGGGTGGTGGTGCAGTTTCAGAGATTAGCCTGCGAAAACTCTGCGCCGCCAAGCCATCGAGGCCTTTGAACTCTGTTGTTTCCTCCGTGCGCCTCCGTGTCCTCCGTGGTCATCGATTTCGCAAATTGCACCACTACCACTAAGTGACCGAGTTTGACATCATCTTCTTCCGCCCCTAACCTTGAATGTTCGAATATGAAAATTCTTGTCATCGGCAGCGGCGGACGCGAGCACGCTTTGGTGTGGAAGCTGCGCCAGTCGCCGCGCGTGACGAAAATCTACTGCGCGCCAGGGAATGGCGGCATCGCCGACGAAGCCGAATGCCTGGCAGTCGACATTAAAGATCTCGACTCTATGGTCGCGCTCGCCAACCGGATTCAGCCTGACCTGACGATCGTCGGCCCCGAACTCCCGCTGATGCTCGGCGTGGTGGACGAATTCACGCGCCGTGGATGGCGCACTTTTGGCCCCACACAAGCCGCTGCGCAACTTGAAACCAGCAAGAGTTTTGCCAAGGAATTCCTGCAACGCCATCACATTCCGACAGCACATTATGCGATCTGCGATTCCGCTGAACAGGTGCGCGACGCGCTCACGCACTTCCATACTCCCATCGTGGTAAAAGCCGATGGACTCGCCGCCGGCAAGGGCGTAGTCATCGCCAAAAGTAAAGATGAAGCCGCGACGGTCGCCGTCGAAATGCTCAGCGGCAGGATGCTTGGAGAGGCCGGAGCGCGCGTTGTATTAGAAGAATTTCTGGAAGGCGACGAACTTTCGTTTCTGGTGGTGAGCGATGGCGAGCGCGTCGCGCCGTTGGTCGCGGCCCAGGATCACAAGCGCGTAGGCGACGGCGACACCGGTCCGAACACCGGCGGCATGGGAGCCTATACCACTCCCACAATCGTTGACGACCAGATGCGCGACTGGCTCGTTACTCACGTCGCGCGGCCGGTTGTCGCCGGCATGAAGGCCGAAGGCGTGGAGTACAAAGGTGTTCTTTATTGCGGCCTGATGATGACCGCGCGCGGCCCCATGGTGCTCGAATTCAATTGCCGTTTCGGCGATCCCGAGACACAACCTATTTTGATGCGCCTCGAAAGCGATTTGCTGGAAGCCATGGAAGCATCCATCGACGGCCGTACCAGCGCGGGCGATTTCAAGTGGTCAAACGATGCGGCGGTATGCGTGGTGATGGCGTCAGGTGGCTATCCGGGAAGTTACGAGGCAGGCAAGAAAATTACAGGCCTGGAGGAAGCGGCAGAGATTCCGGGAGTAAAAGTCTTTCACGCCGGAACAACGAAACGTGACGAGTCTTTTTATACTTCAGGAGGACGGGTGCTCGGAGTAACCGCGCGAGCCGCGAATTTGCAAACGACGGTGGAGTCCGCCTATGAAGCGTGCGCCAAAATCAATTTCGACGGCGCACACTATCGCAGAGATATCGCAGGGCGAGCGCTGAAGAAAACCTAGCTGGCGAGCGTGGCACGCAGCTTCGCAACAACACGGATTCGTATCAGGGTATCGCTTTAGCGATACCGTAAAATTTCGAAACAGCCCCTTTGAGGGCTGAGGATGGAAGCATAACTAATTATGAGCAAACCAATCGTTTCAATCGTAATGGGCAGCGACTCCGATCTGGAGATCATGCGCGAAGCCGCCAAGGCTCTCGATGAATTCGGAATCGCCTATGAAATGGATGTAACGTCAGCCCATCGTTCTCCCGACCGCACCGCGGATTACGCGCGCAAGGCCGCCGGAAATGGCATTCGCGTAATCATCGCCGGCGCCGGTGGAGCGGCGCATCTGGCCGGCGTCATCGCGGCGCACACAACTTTACCTGTCATCGGCGTACCAATTCCCTCCACGTCCCTACAGGGCATGGATTCCTTGCTCGCCACAGTCCAGATGCCCGCTGGCATTCCGGTAGCGACCGTAGCCATCGGCAAGCCGGGCGCAACCAATGCTGGAATTCTGGCCGCGCAGATTCTCGGGGTCGCGGATTCGGCAGTCGCCAAGAAACTGGTGGCGCACAAAGAAAAACTGGCTCGTGGCGTGGAAGAAAAATCCAAAAAAATGAAAGCGACGATCGCAGAGTAGACAAGACGCATACGTGTGAGAGCTCATCGCTCCCCCGAGTGTCAGCTCGCGGACATCTCCTGTATAGTCACTCCGGCATATATTGTGGGGGCCCGGCGTGAAGAAGCTCCGCTTCGTTGTGTCGCTTCCGAACGACAATAGTTACCAACGCGAGCAGGCAGCATCCGCCAAAGAGACGGCTCTGCGGCTCGGGGCGGAAGTACAGATTCTTCAGTCCGGTAACGACGCAGTAACTCAAAGCCAGCAAGTGTTAGACGTCATTCAATCGGCCTCCGTCTCCCGGCCCGATGCGATTTTGTTGGAGCCCTTGACCATGACCGGCTTGGGCCGCGCCGCCGAAGCTGCAGTGGCAGCCGGCATTGGATGGGTCGTTCTGAACAGTGACGTCGATTACCTCGACCGCCTCCGCGGCAGCTCCAACGTTCCCATCTTCAGCGTCACCCGCGACCATCCAGAAATAGGACGCATTCAGGGGCGACAGTTCGGTGCGTTATTACCAGGCGGCGGTACCGTGTTGTATGTACAGGGTCCAGCCAACAACTCTGCCGCGCTGCAACGAACGGCTGGAATGGAAAGCGCGAAGCCGGGCAATGTTCAGATCAAAGCTCTCCGCAGTAATTGGGAAGAAGCCAGCGCCCAACAGGCTGTGAGCGCGTGGCTGCGCCTTTCCACCAACCGCGCAATTTCGATTGGAGTTGTAGGCTGCCAATACGATGGGATCGCAAGGGGCGCGAGAAGAGCATTCGAGGATCTTCCGGCAGGACCGGAACGCGAGCGATGGCTGCGATTGCCCTTCACTGGCGTGGACGGTCTGCTCGCGGAAGGGAAGGCATGGGTCGATCAGGGGATTCTGGCAGCCACGGTAGTGGCGCTGACTACAACGCAAGTTGCGCTGCAAATGCTTGTTCAAGCCTTCAGAAATGGCGAGCGGCAACCCGTTCGCACCTTGATTGATCTGGCTTCGTATCCTTCGCTGGAAACATTAGCGGCATCCGCGAAGGGGAAAGCGCCGTCGAAAGTCTAGAAAGCCAATGATGACTGCCGCACGAAATGTGCTCTCACAGTTTTAGATTTTTCAGATACTCGCGGAAGTCCCCGCCAAGATCTTCCCGCTTCAGCGCAAACTCCACCGTTGCCTTCAGAAAGCCGAGCTTGTCGCCAGTATCGTGGCGGCGTCCTTCGTAGACGTAGGCATACAGCTTCTCTCGTTGCAGCAATCCGCGCAGGCCGTCCGTAAGTTGCAACTCGCCGCCAGCGCCCGGTTTGATATCGGAAAGCGTTTCGAACACCGTCGGCGTGAGGATGTAGCGTCCAATCACGGCAAGATTCGACGGAGCATCCTCAAGCTTCGGCTTTTCCACCAGATCAAGGACTTCAAATAGTTTGCCACCGGTACCGGCCACCTCTTTCGCTTTCAGCACGCCGTAAGAAGAAATGGCCGGACCCTCGACAACTTGCGTCGCGATCACCGAACACTGCTTCTCCTCGAATACACTCATCAGTTGCTTAAGCACCGGCACCTTCGCATCGATAACGTCATCAGCCAGCAGAGTTGCGAACGGTTCTTCGCCAATCAATTCGCGCGCCGTAAGCACGGCGTGCCCGAGGCCGAGCGCCTCTTTTTGACGCACGTAGGCCACGTAGATCATGTCCGAAATCTGGCGCACGATCTGGAGCAAGTCATGCTTGCCTTTTTCTTCAAGCATTTTTTCCAGCTCGTAGCTGACGTCGAAATGATCTTCGATCGCGCTCTTGCCGCGTCCGGTAATAATGATGATCTGGTCGCATCCCGCCGCCACGGCCTCTTCCACGCCATATTGGATAATGGGCTTATCAACCAGGGGAAGCATCTCTTTAGGCTGCGCTTTGGTGGCGGGGAGAAAGCGCGTGCCCAATCCGGCAGCGGGAAATATCGCTTTGCGGACGAGCCGGTTCTTGCGGCGGTCGCTATTCGTTCGTCGTTCCTGTGTCAGCTTCATTACAGACTCATTCTAACTGGTGATCACCCTACGTAGTTTGAACTGCGGACTCCCGCGCTTCCAGCTCTTCCAGCAAATCGCGCAGCGTCTGGAGTATCCCCCCCGCGCTGTCGATCTTAATTGAAAACTTCAGCGTCCCGTCGGGAGTAAATTGGGTTCCCTTCTGCGACGCCACAAACCGCGCCAGCTTGCCCGGATCAATCGCAGCATTCGCGCTGAACTTGATATTCATGAATTCGCGTTTGCGCTCAATCGCAGTCGCGCCCACTCGCATCGCCTGCAGCTTGAGTGAGGCATATTCGAGCAAGTTGCGGACAGCGAGCGGCGTCTCGCCATAGCGATCGATCAACTCGGAGCGCACGTCGTGCAACTGCGATTCAGTCTCCACACCGGCGACGCGCTTGTACATCCGCAATCGCTGATTCTCTTCCTTTATATAGTCGGACGGAATGCGGATATTGAGCCCGAGATTCAACTGGATCTCCGTGACTTCCACGCCCGCCTCGCCCTTCATCTCGCGGACTGCGCGTTCCAGCATCTGCGTATACAGTTCGAAGCCGACGGCTTCGATGTGCCCGCTCTGCTCTCCGCCAAGAAGATTTCCCGCGCCTCGCAGTTCGAGATCGAGCGCGGCAATCTTGAATCCGGCGCCCAAGTCGGAGAATTCTTTCAAAGCGGCGAGACGACGGCGAGCAATCGGAGTCAACTCGATTTCGGCAGGTAGAAGCAGATAGGCATAAGCACGCCGGTTCGAGCGGCCCACCCGTCCGCGGAGTTGATAAAGCTCCGACAGGCCCATCCGGTCGGCGCGGTTAATCAGGATCGTGTTGCACAGTGGAATGTCGAGTCCATTCTCAATAATCGTGGTCGAAACCAGAATATCGGCTTCGTGATGCATGAATTTCAGCATCACCTTTTCCAGTTCACCTTCACCCATTTGTCCATGCCCTACGGCAATGCGGGCATTCGGAACCATGGTCTGAATCTTGGCGGCAATTTCCCAGATCGTGTCAATGCGATTGTGGACGAAATAAACCTGGCCGCCGCGATCAAGCTCCTGTTCGATCGACGACTGGATCAGCTTTTCATCCCAGTTCGCGACCACCGTCTGGATCGCCATGCGATCTTTGGGCGGAGTTTCAATCACGCTCATGTCGCGCAGCCCCACCAGCGACATGTGCAGCGTCCGCGGAATCGGCGTGGCCGACATGGTAAGCACATCGACCGATGTGCGCATCTGCTTGATACGCTCTTTGTGCCTCACTCCAAAACGCTGCTCTTCGTCGACCACCAGTAGACCGAGGTCGGCGAACTTCACGTCCTTCGAGAGCAGGCGATGCGTACCAATCAGGATGTCAACTTTCCCGACTGCCACGCGCTGCAAGATCTCTTTGACTTGCTTGGGCGTACGGAAGCGGCTGATCATTTCAACCGTCAGCGGAAACGGCGCGAATCTTTGTTTAAAGGTTTCGTAATGCTGAAACGCTAGAACCGTAGTCGGCGCGAGGATCGCAACTTGCTTGTTGTCGCTGAGCGCCTTAAAAGCGGCGCGCATCGCCACTTCCGTTTTCCCGTAACCAACATCGCCGCACAGCAGACGATCCATCGGAAGTTGCGATTCCATGTCGCGCTTCACGTCGGCAATCGCCTGCGCCTGGTCGTCCGTCTCGGTGTATTCGAAAGTATCTTCGAACTCTTTCATCCACTCCGTGTCGGCCGGAAAAACGTGACCGCGCGCCGCCTGCCGCTGCGCGTAAAGCTTGATCAATTCGTCGGTCATGTCCTTCATAGCCTTGCGGACGCGGGCTTTGGTCTTTCCCCAGGCTTGCGTGCCAAGATGATTCAGGACAGGCTTCGCGCCTTCCGACGAACGATATTTCTGAACCAGATCGAGCCGGGTGAGCGGAACGTATAGCCGCGCAGCATCGGCGTATTCCAGCAGCATGAATTCAGCCGTGCCATCGCCTTGATTGATTTCCTTCAGCCCCTGATATTGCCCAATCCCGTGCTCGACGTGCACGACGTAATCGCCAACTTGCAGATCGCGGAAGTCAGAAAGGAATGCCGATACTTTCGACTTTTGCCGCTGCGGACGCGACGCCACCAGGTCCGATTCGTCGAACAAATCGCGCGCCCCAAAAATCGCGAGATGCGCTTCAGGCAAAACGAAACCGTCGGGGAGATAAGCTTTCAGCAGCGTGGTGGTGAGAACGTCGCCCGCAAAATAAGACGTCTCGTCGGCATAGCTTTCGCCACCGCGGGTGCGGCTACCGAGACGATACGAAACGTTGTACTCGGTGAACATATCGGCGAGCCGCTCGACTTCTCCGGTGTTGGGGACGGCGAGAACTACTTGCGTGCCGCCGCTTACTAGCTTCTGGACCTCACCAATCATCGCGGGCACCGCGCCGTGGAAGCGGGTGGCGGGTTGCGAAAGAAACGCGGCCTCCAGTCTTCCGTCGTGGGATTCGCGAGCCAGCGCGAGATATTCGAAATCGGCTCCAGGCAGCGTGGCTATCTTTTCCCGCCAGCTATCCGGCGTCAAATAAAGATCGGCGGGACGAACCAGATTTCCCACTTCGCTGCGTTCGTGCGCTTCTTCAATCCGCGCCCAGACTTTGTCCAGTTCCTGATTCAGCGCTTCCGGCTCGTCAAGAATCACTTGCGCATCGGGAAGCAGGCCGAAAATAGTGCGATCCGCGCCCGCCACTGGAGCATAAAATTCCCATCCCGGAAAAACTCCCGCGCCGGAGTCGCGCATCGCCTGCTCCACAACCTCCTGTGATCCTGTAATCCGCTGCCCCGAAAGCCGCGCATTGATTGAGCTCAGCAACTCCTCGGTCACCGGAGTTTCAGTCAACGGCAGAAGCAACGCTTCATCCACCGGATTCGACGACCGCTGGCTAGCCGGATCGAATTTGCGCATCGACTCGATTTCATCGCCAAAGAACTCAACGCGCACCGGACGATCCGCTTCAGGAGAATACACATCCAGTATGCCGCCGCGAGCCGCGTACTGCCCCGGCATTTCCACTACATCGGTAGCGTTGTACCCAACCGTGTTCAGATGCTCAAGTAGTTTTTCGATATCGAAAGTTTCCCCGCGACGCAGAACCCGCGCCAGGTCGGCATAGTAATCGGGAGATCGCAAAAGAATCGTGGTGGAAGCCACCGGAGAAATCACGATTGCCGCGCGGCCCGTAGCAATCTTCCACAACGCCGTGGCGCGCTCTTCCTGAATTTCCGGATGCGGCGAAAGATTCTGAAAGGGCAGCACATCACGCGCCGGAAGACTCACCACCGAATCGGGATCTGCCGCTCCAGTTAATTCACAGAATGCGCATAGCACCGGCAACAAATCTTCGGCAGCACGGTTGTCGGCCACCACCAGAATAAAAGGACGTTCGACGGTGCGCCGCAACAGAACAACGATCAGGGCTTTGGCGGCCGCGGAGAGTCCAGTGACACTAGTCCGCCCCGCGCGCTCCCGGAGGTGGGAGGCGGCACGCGCGAAGGCAGGCAATTGTTCCACTTCCGCAAAAAGTTCGCGGACAAACGGCAAAAGCATTTCCTGATTATTTTAACAGTCGGGCTCGTGATGGCGAGGGAGTGCCACTCCCTCGCATTTGCGGGTTGGTTACAGATAGGCCGAAGCGATCAGCGCCTTACTGATTGGGGCTGTCAGACTTGGCGGGCGGATTGTCCGATTTTGCCGGCGGATTTTCGGGCTTGGCGGGCGCGGCGGGTGGCGGAGACGCCTGCAGCTTGGCAAGGGACGCATCCACGCGCTTCTTGAAATCCCCAGCGTCATTGTTACCAAGCCCGCTGTATCCGGACTGGGTTACCATCTCGCAAGAGCTATCCCCCTTCACGTTCAACACCACGGAATTGATTCGCTTCTGACCGAGCGCCCCGATCCCAATCGAATACGAAGCAGTCATTTCAGCGCTGTCCATCCCCAATATCCCATACTTCCCCGAGTTGCGAATCGTGTCCTTCACGGCGGACCACAACACGGTGCATGAAACCGGGTAGGTGTCCTGGTGTGACTTAGCAAACGACGTTTCCGCGACGATAAACAACATCAGGCTAGCCACTGCGATTCGTCTCATGTCAGTATTCCTCCGCAAACATGATGGTAACGCGAGATACATTGGGGAACAAAGTAACCAAGCTTGCTCACTTTCGCAACCTTCTCTTCGATCCCTACTTCCGCAGCAAAGGCCGCGTCAGGCAGGTCGGACCACCCGCCCCGTTGATGCAAATCTCCGATCCCGGAAACGTACGAACGTCAAAACCGGCATCGCGCAGGCGCTGATTTGTCTTGGTATTCTCGTCAATCGCAATCAACCGCTTCTGTCCCAGCGAAAGTACGTTACAGGCCAGCGTGTCGCGCTCACCATATTCAATCTCAATCAAGCGAAGGCCGCGCTGTTTTAACAGTTCAACCGTCTCCACTGCCAGCCAGGGTAAATCGACGAGAATCGTTTTCTCGTCCAGCACGCTCATCAGCGACATCAGGTGCAGACAAGCGGACGGCCCAGGCCCGTAAGGCAACGGTGCCGACAGCACTTCAACATTCTTCCGGGAAAGCAGCTTCCGCATCTGCTCGATTCCAGCTTGGTTCGTCCGGTATCCGTGACCAATCAGCAGCGTCTGCGGATCCAGCCAAACGATGTCGCCCGACTCCGAAGTCCCTGGCAGCCCTATTTCGCCGAACACAGGAATACCCAACGGTCCGCAAAAGTCGGCGTGAGCCCGGGCCTCCGCCACGCGGTTCTTCTTCCCTGGATTCATGAGCACGAGGCCGTAGTCGGTAGCGAGCGACGCATCGTGGGTATAGACAGAATCAAGCGTGAGTGAATCCGCCGCCGGCAGATTCAAGACTTCGGCCCCACTCTCACCGAGCAGACGGCACAATGTCTGGTGCTGGCTCTGTGCCACCGCAAAGTCAGGAGCATGCTGAAATCCCAACTCCCGCCAGGCTGACGCTTTGCGCGGGTCGTTCCACCCGGCATTGCCGGGCGGACACACCATCACACGGCGCAGTTCGCCGGTCATGGAATGGCCGCCGAATGAATTACCGTCGAATTGTTGGGAGTTCACAAAAGAAGGCACAAGAAAAGATTCCGGCACAGTTGATGATCTCGTGGTAATGATCTCGTCAAGAATCGAAAGCTGCTAGCAATCTAAAGAAACGGGCTCGCAAACGCAACGCGCACCACCACTTTCGAAACAAAACATTCTTTCCGGCGAGCTTCCGCCAGGCAGTAATCTACCTTATTGCTTGCCTAAACACCCTTCCGTGATGTAAATATCAGCGGTATCCCGACCTGACAACGTGCTCGAAGTTGAACCAGCTAGCCATGATCCGCGCATCTTGATTCCGCCTTCCGCAACCTCGATGTTGCGGAAGATTCCAGGAGCCTTATGAAAGCGTCCACGTCAGCACTGTTCCGTCCGTTTTTTCTTGCTGCCATCTTCATGCTTGTCTTTCTGTCCATCCGTCAATCTGCTCTTGCCCAGGGTGCCTCTACCGGTGAACTTCACGTGATCGTGAAAGATCAAAAAGGCAACGTCGTAACCAACGCCGCGGTCACTGTGCGGGATGTAGCGAAAGCCCTGGAACGTGTGGGAAGTGGCGATGGCCAGGGCGGATACAATGTGCGGCAGTTGGCTCCCGGTAACTATTCTGTCACCGTGGAAGCATCGGGCTTTGGTAAAGCCGAAATCGCCAACGTTGCCATCACCGTCGGCGAGTTGGCGGAATTACCCGTCGCTCTGGCGGTGGAAGGCAGTAAAGAAGTCGTCGAAGTCAGCTCCCAGGCCGAACTCATCGAAACTTCGCGGAGTTCGACCACGGACACCATCGGCCAACGCCGCATCGACAATCTGCCGATCAACGGACGCAACTATATTAATTTCACGCTCACCGATTCCCAGGTGAGCCGCGACAATGCACCCAACACTGGTGCCGCCCCCACCTCCGGCCTCAATATCAGTGGACAGCGCGCTCGCTCAAATCTGGTGAACGTAGATGGTGCCGATGCCACGGACAATTCGGTCAATGGCGTGCGCTCCACCGTGTCGCAAGAAGCCGTGCAGGAATTCCAGATCATCACCAATAGTTACGCAGCTGAATATGGGCGCGCCTCCGGAGGTGTGGTCAACATCATCACCCGGTCCGGAGCCAACGACTTCCACGGCGACGTCTACGGCTACTTGCGCAATCGTGATTTCCAGGCGGTCAATCCTTTCAGCACCACGCCAAATCCGGCATACACGCGCGTGCAAGCGGGCATCGCTTTTGGCGGCCCCATTAAGAAGGACAAAACTTATTATTACTTTGCCTACGAAATCACCCGGCGCCAGGAGACAGGATTCTCCAGCATCGGCCAAGGTAATTTCGGCCTTCAGGGCGTCGATGTCTCGCCGATCTTTGGAGCGCCTTCGGGAACCTTCCCCGCCATTCAAGCCACGGCCGATCAGGCAGCTTTCTTGTCCGCTAACGAAGTTCCTGACCCGACCGTGCAGACTTATGCCTTCATGGTCGGTGCTTCTTCGGGTATCGCTCAGACCGGCAGCTATCCGGCTTGGTTCGCGGCTCTTCCCGCGGCATTTGTTCCCGCCGGATTGCAACAGTTCCCTTCTTCTTGCAATCCGGCATTTGCTTCAGTTGCTGGGTTCGCTCCGTATTGCACTGGACTACCCGCATCTTTCCAGAGCCTGCAATCGCAGCAAGGCAATTTTCCCGTCTCTGAAGGCACCAGTGTTTACTCGCTTCGCATCGACCACAACCTTACGAACAACAACCGCCTGACGCTGCGTGGCAACGTCAGCCCGAGCACCGTCACTGGTATCGAAGTCAGCGGACAGGACCAGCCTTTCGGTCAAAACGCGTATTCGCGCACGTCTCAACAAACTTTCCGTGACATTGCGGGGGTTGCACAGGACACCTGGACTATCGGCACTAACAAAATCAACGAATTCCGGTTCCAGTTCGCGCGCCGGGGTCTGGCTTATTTCTACAACACCGAAACCCCGAGCGGTTTCGACCCTGCCGTGAACATTCCCGGTTACGCTTATTTCGGACGTGAGCCTTACTCCTACATTCAACGCATCGAAAAGCGTTATCAGTTCACCGACAATTTTTCCTGGAGTATCCGTCGGCACGACACCAAGTTCGGCGCGGACTTCAACTATATTCCGCTCCAGGCCACCTTCACGGTGAATTACGGCGGCGTGTACGATTTCGGCAACCAGAGCCTGTTCCCAGCTCCATTCCCCACATTCAATGCCGTGCAAGCTTATGGGCTGGGCATGCCGGCTGACTTTATCCAAGGCATCGGCAGTCCCACCGATTCGTTCACTAACAAGCCCCTGGGATTGTACTGGCAGGATTCCTGGCGTGTTCGTCACAATCTCACCTTGAATTACGGCGTGCGTTACGATGTGGAATTTCCGCCGACCTTCAAGCCCGTGACTCCGCTCGGTCAGGCTGGATACAACCTTCTCGGCTTGCAGAAAGGCATCCAGACCGACAAGAACAACATTCAGCCTCGCTTCGGCTTGGCTTGGGATCCTCGAGGCGATGGAAAGACCGTAGTCCGCGCCTCGTTCGGGATGTTCTACGACCATCCTCTGCTCGGCCTTTATTTCTTGGGCGATGCTTCGGATGGATCGAGCAGTGGCCAGTTGGCCTTTGGTGGGACCGGATTCTGCGCCGCAGCCGGCAACCCGGGCAATCTAAATGCAATTCCAATTTTTCAAGGCAACCTCACATCCGCGCCGCAGTGCGCACCCGGCCCTCCAGCCCTTGTAGGACTGCTTGGTTATCAGCAAAACTCCGCCAATGGAACTCCTAACCCGCAGCGTTTCGATCCTTTTCTGTCGAGCTCGCTGTTTCTGAATCAGAACTATCTGACCGCTGGTTTCCCGCTGGGATTCCAACCGTTCGGCTATCCGCAGGGTAAGAACTTCGTTTACGCCTACTCGCAGCAAGTGAACCTGACCGTGGAACGCGACCTTGGCAATGGCTACGCTTTCAGCCTGGCCTACAACTTCAATGGCGGGCGCCACCTGAATCGTCCCATCAATGCAAATGCCGTTCGCGGCGACTTGCTCACCGCGAATTTCTTGACGGCGCTTTCGGCCGGCCAGAGTTTCAGCAGCCCGTTCGCCATGAGCGGATGCGGCCTGGGACCGGGAAATGTACCCTGGGTAGATTCTTCTTTGTTGAATTTCTTCCGCCCGTCGGGCATGAATGCATCGATTGCAAATGCCTATACTGCAACCGGCGGAGCTGCGTGCGTTGGCCTCGCCCAGGAAATTCTGCAGAGTCTGGCAGGCCAGCACTTCAACGCAAGTTGCGACCCTGCAACCTTGGTTGGGTGCGTTCCCTTCGGCGACATGGACGCCAACTACTCCAACGGCACTTCAAACTACAATGGACTGACTGCCAATCTCCGCAAGCGTTTCAGCACTCACTATGAGTTCCAGGTGTCGTACACGTGGTCACATGCGATCGACGATTCCACCGATCTTCAGTCCACGCTCACCCCGCAGGACAGCTACTTCCCCAGCGCCGACCGTTCCACATCCACCTTCGATCAGCGCCAGCGCTTCGTCTTTAATGGCGTCTACCAGTCGGGCCGGCTCAACGGCGACGGCTTCGCAAGCAAGTTCTTCAGCAATTGGACGTTCGCTCCGCTGATCGAATTCAGCTCGGGAAGGCCGTTCAACATCATCACCGGCAGCGATGACAACTTTCAGTTGTCTTCCCTCACCGGTCGGCCAAATGTTGTGCCTTCCGGAACCCCAATTAACTCCTGCGGGTATGCAGCCGTGCCTTCCAAGTACTCAACCACGGGATTCTTCCAGGAACCATGCTTCCTCAACTACAACGGTACGCTCGCCTCCCTCGATGGTAACCTCGGGCGCAACGCGGGCGTAACTCCATGGACTTTGTTCAACGACGTGCGCTTCGCGAAGCGCGTCAACTTCGGCGAACGCCTGAGCATGGACTTCATCACCGACATGTTCAACATCGCCAACCGCTTCAACGTGTCGGCGGTGAGTCCGCTCTTCACTAACGCTGGACAAGCCACCGCCGCCTACGACCCGCGCCAGTTCCAGTTTGCATTGAAATTGAACTGGTAAAATTAAGATCATGGAACTCATGCGAGAAGAGTCTTAATGGGGCCTCGGACTGGGAAGTTTAGGTTGGGAGATCGTTGGCGGGATGCCAGCATCCACCTGGCATCCAATCTCTCTTTAAGGAATGGAAATCGCCTTCGCGCTGCGATCTCCATGGCTTTGCTGGCATTCATGTTTTCGACTTACGCTCTTGCCGAAGGCGGGTTTGACACTTATAAGTCGAAATGCTCTGCCTGCCATGGGGCACATGGAGCGGGCGACACAATGCTCGGCAAGAACCTGAAGTTGCGATCGCTTACGTCCGATGAAGTCCAAAAACAATCGGACGAAGAACTCTTCGCCATTATCAGCAAAGGCAAGAACAGGATGCCGTCTTTCGAGCGCAAACTTTCCAAAGAGCAGATTGAAGCGTTAGTAAAGTACGTTCGCTCCCTAAAGAAATAGAAATCAAGATTGGTTAGTCTGTTCTCGATGTGTTAGCTGCAAACGCCCCCTCAAAAACGAAAGCCGCATTGAGCATGCGGCTTCCCTTCTGACTTCATCGCAAACCGATCGTCTTCGCTGGATTACTGGCTGTGCTTGTCTTTGGCGATACTGCGACTGATCCGGTTCTGCTGGCGATTGATCCCTCTCTGCTCGGACTTAGTCAGATGTCCGTTGTTCTTCGCCATATCCCTCTGTTCACGGTTCTGAACGGCAGTTTCGCGCCGCTCGAGGTTAGCCGTTTGCCGCGAATTCAACTGACCGTGCTTGACGCCATTCGCAATGCGCTGTTGCTGGTTTTCCTCGCGACTATTTACCTCATTCACCCGCGGATGGCCGGGATCCACAACACCAGGACCCGCGCCAGAAGTTGAAGTTTGAGCAGAAGCGGAACCTATACCGGCGATCATAAGTCCCCCGACTGCCAGGGCTAACAGCGATTTGGTGAATGTATTGTTCATGGCAATAAAAACCCTCAGCCGAAAGATTAGTTGCGAGGCGCCGACATGACGAGGTTACCTAAGTACGGGGCCGCGCAAGTTATAAAGTTATGCGGGGAGTTGCTCCGCCGTCTTCGCTTTCGGCATTGACTTTGCGTGGTATAGGACGTTGGCAACCGATACCAGACGGAGGCAAGAGTTGGCAGGTCAGGCAACCGGAGATTCCCATAAATATGGTAATATGGGACTATGAAGACCACTCTTGAAATCCCCGATTTCTTGTTCCGCCGCGCAAAGTCGGCAGCTGCCGAACGGGGCATTCCTCTACGCCAACTAGTCACCGAGGCGGTTCAAGAGAAACTGAAAACAACGTCCCGCGAAAAGCCCTGGATGAAGCATCTCGGAAAACTCAAACACCTGCATAAAGAGAGAGCGCAGGTCGAAAAACGGGTGGAAGAAGCTTTCGAACAGATTGATCGGGAACTCTGGCAATGATTGTCCCGCGAATGATTGGCTGAATATGATTCTGGATACGAACGCCTTATCCGCCGCGGCAGACAATGATCCTGCGGTGACCGCCATCCTTGCTAGCGTTGAAGAAATGGCCATTCCCGTGATTGTCCTGGGTGAATACCGCCATGGAATCGCAGAGTCGAGGAATCGGGTTATCTACGAAAGCTGGCTCGCGGGATTACTCCGTGACTGCCTGGTGTTAGACGTCAACGAGCCGACCACCCATTGTTATGCCGAGATCACTCTTGAATTGAAGCGAAAGGGCAAGCCGATGCCGACCAACGATATCTGGATTGCAGCTCTTTGCCGGCAGCATCGTCTTCCCTTGCTGAGCCGTGATCGCCATTTTGATTTGGTGGCGAAAAACAAGCGCGTCGAATGGTGATGACAAAGGAAGGCCAGTTTGATTTCTCAGAGCAGCCCATATTCCACGATGAGATTCGGTTCGCGCTAGAACGGGAGCAGTAGTTTGTCCGGGCCTTCGATTTCCTCTTTGGCCTCGAGGAATTCTTCACTCCAAGGTTTGCCTGCACACTCGGGGCACTCGTCAATCGCGTCCCCAACAGCGCAACAGTGATAGCAGGTCCCCTGGGAGCTGCCGCCGGGGAACTTCTTGCATTTCTTGCAGGGCTTGAAGAACTTGCGTTCGAGCGCTCTGTGCTCGTCCCACAGTTCGTGTTCACATACGATGCACATACTCTCCTCCTATCAACCCAGATCTTGCAAACCGCTTTATTAGATCGGCTCTTTCGACCATCATAGCGACCTGCAAAACTGTCCTGCAGTGACCTGGAACACACGTCGATTGTGATGAAAGGCGAAAAGAGTTTCGCTAATTCAAAAAAGTCTGCGAGAGGCTACGATGCTGAAACCGGCAAGCCAAACGTCGGCTCACAAAGCTCACTCGGAGAACCCTATGAATCCAAATCCGAGCTTGTCTTACTCTGGTAGAATGTAAGACATGACAGAACTGCGGGCTACGGTTACATCGAAAGGCCAACTTGTCGTCCCGGCAGAACTGCGCCGCAAGCATCGGATTGAGGCGGGAACCAAGGTCAGGTTTTTGGAAGATCAATTCGGCCGGATTGTTCTCCAGCCGATCACTGAAGACTACGTGGATCGCGTCCAAGGATGCCTCGCCGATGGACCCGACCTGCTGGCGAAGTGGGAAGTTGAGCATCGCAAGGAAAAAGAAAGCACGGGCAAACACGAGCTGTGAAGACCTACGTGCTCGATGCCAGCGCGTTGTACGTGTTCCTCCAGAACAAATCCGCGGCGAACAAGGTGAATCAGTTGCTGAAGGAGGCGGTACGAGAACGCGCCGAGATCCTGATGTCAGCCGTGAATTACGGAGAGGTCTACGGTGCAATCCTGCGCGAGCATGGCCTGGAGCGCGCCGCCGCAACCGCGAGCGCCATCCAGCCCTTGCCGATCCGCGTGGTGGATGCAACGCCCCAGAGAGCTGTCCATGCAGCCAGCGTGAAAGCCAAATACAAACTTTATTACGTCGACAGTTTCGCCGCCGCCCTGGCGATCGAATACAAAGCCACGCTGGTCACCAGCGATTCCGACTTTCGCAAGCTTGGACATGGCGTGCCGGTGATTTGGCTGAAAACGTAGAGTTCTGGCTGCGTCCCGGCTGTCCGCCCGTTTTCTTAAGTAAGCCCACGAGACTTCCGTTTCATCGCCGCATTGTCGAGATACACCACGCCATTGGGAGCCGAGCTACTGACGAATTCAGCCGCAAAAGCGCGCCCGATATCACCCTGCTCAATCGTCCCAAACGATCCGGGAATGAGGCGCCCCAACCAGGCAACATAGCCCGGCGTGTGAGCATTGCCGGAGATAATTCCTGGACGGAAAATCGCCAGACTCTTGAAGCCGATACCTCGAACCGTTTCTTCTTTCAACCCCATAACTCGCGCATAGCGAAGCCAGCTTTTCGCTGAGCTTCCCGCAGCCGAGAGCAGCGCAAACTGAGTAACACCTCCGGCATGGCACCCACGGGCAAAACCGCCGACCACCCCAATTTCAAGGGCCTTCAATTCCTCCTCGCTCCACTTCATGCTGCCCTTACCAACGCCCACACAGGAGGCCCCATAAACAGGGTCGCCCAGCGCCACCATGCTCAGTGCAAGCTCGGTCACTTCTTCAGGAAACTGCGCCGCTGCCGTATCCAGGATCACCTGCCGCAAGCGATGATTCGAGGTCAAACGATCCGAGGTCAGATGATTCGCAGTCAGAGGGTTCGCCTTGCGATTGACCATCACCACTTCAGCGCAGGACGGCTCAGCACCCAACGCCCGCACCACCGCAGCTCCGACCTGCCCCGTGCCACCGATGATCAAGACGCGAAATGGCATTTTAGGTTTCTTTCCTACGATTGTTTACGACGATTCTGTTGCCAGCGGGTGGCCACCGTCTCCGCGCGTCAGTATAACTCGCTTGTTGTTCTCCTACGCTCGTGTGGGGCGGACACTCTTGTCCGCCGCTTTTAAGGTTGGGGTTGCCAGATTGGCCTTGCCAGAGGGTCTATTTGGACATCAAGTTTTCGAGGCACAAACCGAAAGAGATTTGGTCAACATCACAGCGGCGGACAGAAGTGTCTTCTCTACATTTTTCGTCTTGACCTTTAATCAACACGAAGCCAGAATCGAGAGCTTCAACCGATACGTTATAGGTGCACTTATGACGACATTATCGCAAGACCTACGTCATGCAATCCGGATGTTCCTCAAAACGCCGAGCTTCGCCGTCATCGCGGTCTTCACTCTCGCGCTCGGCATCGGCGCGAACACAGCGCTTTTTTCCGTGGTCAACGGCGTTTTGCTCAACCCGCTGCCGTATCCACATTCCGATCAGCTTGTGGCTGTTTCCGCAGATACGCCGGGATTCGATCACGCCCCGGTCGCCTATTTGAATTTTCTCGATTGGGAGCGCGAGGCTCAGACATTTTCATCGATGGCCATGTACCGTAACCAGGATTACAACTTTACGGGCAAGAGCGAAGCAGAACGCCTGAGCGGTTACATGATTTCCGCTGGCTTTTTTTCCACTCTCGGTGTGCAGCCCATTCTTGGCCGCATGTTCCGCTCCGATGACGATCAATTGGGCGCGGCGCCGGTCGCAATCATCGGCGGGGGACTTTGGAAGCGCAAATTCGGCTCTTCACCCGCGATCATCGGACAATCGCTGACTCTGAATGGCGTGTCATACCTCGTCGTGGGTGTGATTCCTCCCAACTTCACTTTCTATGGCCATGATCGCGATGTTTATACTCCCATAGGCCAGTGGAACGATGCATCATTTCGCGACCGCCGCATCGTCATGAGCGCACGCGTCATCGGGCGCCTAAAACCAAGCGTTACGCTCCCGCAGGCCCAGGCCGACATGAACGTTATCGCGCGCAATCTCGCCGCCGCTTTTCCGGTAGCGGATAAGGACCTCGGCATCGGCCTCGTTTCCATGAAGGAAGATATCGTCGGCAATGTCGAGCCGTTTCTGCTTGTGCTTCTCGCTGCCGTTGGTTTCTTGCTGCTGATTGCATGTGCGAACGTGGCAAATCTTCTGCTGGCGCGCTCAATGGGGCGCTCGCGCGAGTTTGCCATTCGTGCAGCACTCGGCGCCAGCCACATGCGCGTCATTCGCCAGCTCCTCACCGAAAGCATTTTGCTCGCGGCCCTGGGGGGATCCCTCGGGCTGCTACTAGCTTATTTTGGCACCAAAACAGTGCTCCACACTTTACCCGGCACATTGCCGCGCGCCAACGAAATCTCTCTCGACGGACGCGTATTGTTCTTCACCATGGCGTTGTCGCTGTTGGCCGCGATTGTTTTTGGGCTCGCCCCCGCGCTGAAAAGTGCGCGCATAAATTTGCAGGGGATATTGAAAGAAGGTGGCCGCGGCTCCAGCAGCGCACGCCACCGCGTGCAGGGAACTTTTGTGGCGATCGAAGTCGCCATGACATTGCTTCTTCTCGTCGGAGCGGGACTGATGCTTCGCAGCCTCAATGCGCTTTGGCGGGTGAACCCGGGATTTAATCCCAGCCATGCCATTACCTTTAATTTATCGATGCCGTCTAATTCCGCCACTACGTCCGACGAGACTCGTGCCCGGCTGCGCCAGTTCGATGATAAATTGCGCTCCATCCCTGGCGTGCGAGCTGTTTCTGTAACGCTCGGTTCGCGGCCCATGATCCATGACTCGTCCTTGCCTTTCTGGATCGAAGGACAGCCAAAACCTGCTAATGACAATGACATGCCACAGGCAATGTTCTATCTCGTGGAAGCCGGCTTCCAGCAGGCTATGGGAATGACTCTCCAGCGTGGCCGTTTCGTCACTCCGCAGGACAATGAGAAGACTCCCGTCGTGGTCGATATCGACGACGTTTTTGCGCGTACTTACTTTCCTCATGAAGATCCCGTCGGCAAGCATATCAATCTCGCCCACTTTAATGTGCAACCCGAAATCGTGGGCGTTGTGGGCCACATAAAACAGTGGGGGCTGGGCGCGGACGCAAAGTCGGCCGTCGAAGCGCAGTTTTACTATCCCTTCATGCAGATTCCTGAAAAGCTCATGCCCATGGTAGCGGACGCCGTTGCGGTCGTGCTGCGCACCGAAGGCGATCCCGCAGCCATCATGGGCCAGGTGCGACAAGCGGTTGAGGAAAGTGACCCTCGCGAAGTTATCTATGGTGTGCAAACCATGGACGATGTCATCGCGAACTCGTTTGCCGCGCGGAGACTCTCGATGATTCTTCTCGGTGTTTTCGCGGCGCTGGCGCTCGCGCTTTCCTGTGTCGGAATCTACGGCGTGATTTCCTATCTCGTCAGCCAGCGCACTCACGAAATCGGCGTGCGAATGGCGCTCGGCGCGCAACGCAGCGATGTCATGCGCTTGGTGCTTGGCGAGGGCGCAAAAATGGCGCTGATTGGAGTGGTCATCGGCATCGTCTCCTCATTGGGATTGACGCAACTCATAGCCAACCAGCTTTTCGGAGTCACCGCGCATGATCCGTTGACGTTCGCCATCGTCGCCATTCTGTTGGCGCTGGTCGCATTGCTCGCCTGTTATATTCCCGCACGGCGTGCGGTGCGCGTCGATCCGATGGAAGCGCTACGGTATGAGTGATCTAGTGCGGGTGGACGCTCGTGTCCGGCAACGACCCACTCTCCCACACACTTTCGCGTGCAGTACCAACGGCCCAACGGGGCTTACCTTGAGGCGCTTTGCGGGCGTGAGCGAAGCGGGAGCCGGCAGCCGAAATCCCGAGCGTTTTGTCCGAGGGATCTAGTCCGCATGGCTGGATTAATTTGGTTAAAGACCGGTTGCGGCACCGCTAGAGTATGAAATGAAAAACGATAATTTTTCAGGGCGACCTATGAGGCCGCTCCAACTCCAAAAGAGTTCAATTGCTTGTCCGCCGTCGATCCATCTGGCGCTGCACTCTTGGACAGTACCAACGAGCGATGCCAGACTGATGTTGTCACACGGACCACGTGAGGCGGTTGGAGCTCCGTATTTTCGCGTTAGCTGTTCGTAAACCGAGGTCCCAGCGATATAGGGAAGCATTGCCAGGGGCCGTATTGCTGGCGTGGCCTGGATAACTTTCGGCTGATCCAGGTTCAGCTTTACACTCTGTAATCTATCTTGGGCATCAAAACTAAGTTCTGCCTTGAAGAACATTGAAGCGTCAGCCAGAGGTGGCTTCAGGTTTGCTGAAATCGTCGCACTCTTGGTCTTTACCTCCAAATCTGGCTCTGCTATAGGCGTAATAGCTTCGTCGCCGCCCTGAAGAGAGAAACCTTTTGTTGAAAGTGTTTCTCGTACTTGCTGACGCTTCATACCAAACGAAAGTCCTTGCCAGGTCGTTTGCGCTTGCGAGCAGGCCATACTGAAGAAAAGAACAAGGCCGATCAAGAGTTTCATTTTGTGATCCTCTGTCCCAATTTTAATTCCGCCCAAGCATCCGGCACTTTCGTGCCGAGAACAAGGCGCGACGGCTCTAAATCTATTACATGATCTATTATGTAATTGTAAATAGATGTTGGCGGCTGCAAAGGAGATAAAAGTTATGCGCGTAAAAGGCGACAAGAATTTATCCCTACGAGAACAAACACTGAAAGCTAGGATTGAAGCCTTAAAGGCAGAGAATCGAGCCCAAAAGGAGAAGTGTCAGGGCAAATTGAATGTTAAGGATGCGCGCATTAGAGAGTTGAAAGCGAAAATGAAAAGTGGAGGCTGATCGCTAGGACAGGGGGCCGCTACCCGCAAACGGGGGACTAAGCAAGCGGAAAGGCCACGTTCGTCTGAACGTGGCCTTTGATTTAATGCCGGCAACTACCTACTCTCCCACACACTTTCGCGTGCAGTACCATCGGCCCAGCGGGGCTTAACTTCCGTGTTCGGGATGGGAACGGGTGGAACCCCCGCGGTAAGATCACCGACAACTTGGAGCAGCTTTTAGCTATTAGCCGTTGGCTATTAGCTCGATCCGCCGATGCTGACTTTCTGCATCGCGTCTGCGGACCTGCGCTGCAAACTTTCAAAGAACGTGAGGACGAAGCCTCACAACTGAATAGATTGGGTGCGTTGGCTAAGAGCTAACAGCTAAGAGCCAACAGCTACAAAGTTTTCGTCGGCGCCAGTCGTCAGTACTGTGTCGTCAGTTGCGTCCAGTTTCTGACGCTTCTGAGGAGGCCATCGGCTTTCGAACAAGTTCGAACTGAAAGCTGATAGCTGAGTGCTGACGGCTGTTTCTGCACCGAGTAAATTTTATGGTCAAGCCGAACGGGCGATTAGTACAGGTAAGCTACACGCGTTACCGCGCTTCAACATCCTGCCTATCAACCAGGTAGTCTACCTGGGCCCTTCATTACCCTTAAGGGTTGGGAGATCTCATCTTGAGGAGTGCTTCCCGCTTATATGCATTCAGCGGTTATCACAACCGAACTTCGCTACCCAGCGATGCCATTGGCATGACAGCTGGATCACAAGAGGTTCGTCCATCCCGGTCCTCTCGTACTAAGGACAGGCCCTCTCAAATCTCCTGCGCCCACAACAGATAGGGACCGAACTGTCTCGCGACGTTCTGAACCCAGCTCACGTACCGCTTTAATAGGCGAACAGCCTAACCCTTGGAACCTTCTACAGCTCCAGGATGCGATGAGCCGACATCGAGGTGCCAAACCGGAGCGTCGATATGAACTCTTGGCTCCGATCAGCCTGTTATCCCCGGCGTACCTTTTATCCGTTGAGCGATGGCCATTCCATACAGAACCACCGGATCACTAACGCCTACTTTCGTACCTGCTCGACTTGTAGGTCTCGCAGTCAACCACGCTTATACGTTTGCATTCAGCGGCTGATTTCCAAACAGCCTGAGCGTAGCTTCGCGCGCCTCCGTTACAATTTAGGAGGCGACCGCCCCAGTCAAACTACCCGCCTTACTATGTCCATTTCCCGGATCACGGGAATATGTTAGAACCACAGAACTCGCAGGGTGGTATCTCACCGGTGGCTCCTCCAAGTCCGAGAACCTGAAATCAAAGCCTCCCACCTATCCTGCGCAGCAAGTGCCATAGTTCATAGTAAAGGTATAGTAAAGGTGCACGGGGTCTTTCCGTCTAGTTGCGGGCAACCGGCATCTTCACCGGCACTACAAGTTCGCCGTGCCAGTTGGCAAGACAGTCGCACTTTCGTTACGCCATTCGTGCAGGTCGGAACTTACCCGACAAGGAATTTCGCTCAGTTATTTCTCACTCCGTTTCCGGAGAAGCTGGACTTTATCTTTCACATCCTGTGTTCATCGACTTTGCAATGACCCGAATTTCTTCGAGGCCTTCGCCCGTCAAATGTTCTTTCCTGGTCATCAGTAGCAGGATCTTTCTGAATTTCGCAAAATCCACTCTCTTCTTTGATTTCAGCGGATGCTTTTCAAAGAATGGAATGATGCTTTCATTCAGGTGATCCAGGCTTCGAACTCGATACGCCATTCGCTCCGCGTGATTTGTTCGAACCACGCCGCACCCAAAAAACGCCTTGAGTGCGTGAAGCAATTGAATATCTCGTTCGTGCTGCACTACTGTGAATTCAGGAAGAACCTGAAACCCAGAAGTCATCTCAGGGTGCGGATTGATTCCGACGAAGAAACAACCTTCGCCGTCAACGAATCCTACAACCCATTGCGCTTCCAGCCTTTCAGGATGTGGCTGAACGTGAAGTCTCTGAGGGTTCTCCATTTTGGAGCCTTCCCTGCGGATTGTCCCCTTGTCCGTCGGATTTTGACTGCTGTCATCATCGACAGCGAGTACCGATCGGCTGTATGAGGAGTTTCCCGCATATAGTTCAGTTTTACTAAGGCTAGCGAATCGTTAACCTTAGGACCGTTATAGTTACGGCCGCCGTTCACTGGGGCTTCAGTTCAAAGCTTCGTCTTGCGACTAACCTCTCCCTTTAACCTTCCAGCACCGGGCAGGCGTCAGCCCCTATACGTCGTTTTCGACTTAGCAGAGACCTGTGTTTTTGTTAAACAGTCGCAATGCGCATTTCTCTGCGGCCTCTTCGGGCTTGCACCCTAGTGAGGCACCCCTTTTCCCGAAGTTACGGGGTTAATTTGCCGAGTTCCTTACCAACTGTTCTCACGAGCGCCTTAGAATATTCATCTCGTCTACCTGTGTCGGTTTGAGGTACGGATCCCATACGTTCTCCTTAGAGGATTTTCTCGGCAGTGTGGAATCGTCAGCTTTCCCCCATACGGGGTACTGTTTTGCGTCTCAGTGATAACTTCCCAACGGATTTGCCTATCGGGAACACCTTACACGCATCAACCGTCATAGCCATAGGACGGCCTGCTTATCCTTCTGCGTCTCCCCATCGTATAACGACCATACGGGAGGTCCGGAATGTTAACCGGATGTCCATCAGCTACGCCTGTCGGCCTCGCCTTAGGAACCGCCTGACCCTGAGCGGATTAACCTTTCTCAGGAAACCTTAGACTTTCGGCGCGGAGGGTTCTCACCTCCGTTATCGCTACTTATGCCGGCAGGGTCTCTTCTCAACAGTCCACCAGTCGTCTCCGTCTGGCTTCAAACCGTTGGGAATGCTCTCCTACCACGCATTGAACTTAATCGATGCATTCGCTGCTTCGGTAATCAGCTTAAGCCCCGTTAAATTGTCGGCACCGGACCGCTTGACCAGTGAGCTATTACGCTTTCTTTAAAGGATGGCTGCTTCTAAGCCAACCTCCTGGCTGTCTGGGCGTTCCGACTTCCTTTCCCACTTAGCTGATATTTTGGGACCTTAGCAGGCGATCTGGACTGTTTTCCTCTCGACAACGAAGCTTAGCCCCCGCTGTCTGACTGCCGTACTGGTTGTTCTATGGCATTCGAAGTTTGATTGGATTCTGTAAGCTGGAAAGCCCCATAGTCCATTCAGATCTCTACCACCATGACAAATCATACGACGCTAGCCCTAAAGCTATTTCGGAGAGAACGAGCAATCACGGAATTTGATTAGCCTTTCACCCCTACCCTCAGCTCATCGGAGCTTTTTTCAACAAACAGCCGTTCGGCCCTCCATTAGGTTTTACCCTAACTTCAGCCTGGCCAAGGGTAGATCATCCCGCTTCGCGTCTATTCCTGCCAACTCTGTCGCCCTATTCGGACTCGCTTTCGCTACGGCTCGCTTTCGCTTAACCTTGCTGACAAGAATAACTAGCCGGCTCATTATGCAATAGGCACGCGGTCAGACTTTCGGCTTACGCCGCATAGTCCTCCCACCGTTTGTAGGCACACGGTTTCAGGTACTATTTCACTCCCCTCGAAGGGGTTCTTTTCACCTTTCCCTCACGGTACTGGTTCACTATCGGTCAGAAGAACGTATTTAGCCTTACGGGATGGTCCCCGTTGCTTCTCGCAGGGTTTCTCGTGCCCCGCGATACTCAGGTACCAGCTTCGAGTCCGGATTGTTTTCGCCTACGTGGCTATCACACTCTATGGCCCCTCTTTCCAGAGGGCTTCGACTAACAACCGGATTGGTAACTCTA
>OY970199.1:0-1995000 GCA_963708225.1 uncultured Acidobacteriaceae bacterium | reverse complement strand
GGGCTTCATCCTCCACGCGGCGTTGCTGCGTCAGGGTTTCCCCCATTGCGCAAAATTCCCCACTGCTGCCTCCCGTAGGAGTCTGGACCGTGTTTCAGTTCCAGTGTGTCCGTGCGCCCTCTCAGGCCGGATACCGATCTTCGCCTTGGTAGGCCATTACCCTACCAACTAGCTAATCAGCCGCGACCCCCTCCAAAAGCGGATTACTCCTTTGATCTCTCGATATTATGCGGTATTAGCCTCGGTTTCCCGAGGTTATCCCCCACTCAAGGGTAGGTAGTCACGTGTTACTCACCCGGTCGCCACTGTACTCAGGGATTGCTCCCCTTTCTCGTTCGACTTGCATGTGTTAGGCACGCCGCCAGCGTTGATTCTGAGCCAGGATCAAACTCTCATTTGAAACCTGAGTCGGTCTGGGTAGACCGACAACCTCCGCCAGCTGAGGCGAGAAGTCCATCTTGTGAGTACGTTCAGACTTGAGCCCGAACATTTGTTTCTCACGACTGGCACGTTCAACCTTTTGTCAAAGACCAAACCGCTTCCCGCCTGAGCGGTGCGCTTTCAGGTCTGCCGTGATCTCTTGCGAGATTTAGGCGTCCTCGAAACTTGTGATACTAAACTTGTTTACTGAGCCCGTTAAAACTACGCGCTCAACGCGACTACTGTCAACCCTCTGAGATCACAGGATTTCCACCTGATTTCAACAGTCTGCATGGGCCCCGAGGCCGGCAGGAGGGGAGTTTTCGCAGACTTGGAATAACCAAAACTGGAGGAACTCTTGATTACAGCGTCACAAACGCTCTTCCACGCCGACCCAAGAACAAGCTCGCCGAAAATCCGGCGCAGGCCGAAGCGGAAGACAGTTCAAAAATTAAAGATCGCTTGGAGGCTCTGCTTTTCGCGGAAACCCTTCAGGGAACCTTGTCCCCGAATGCGAACCCCGGAAAGGGGTCAATTGGAGGCTTACTGAATTTGATGCCAAAAGCCACTGGGAGGATTCACCAGGCAGCTGAGACACTTCTTCACTCGTCCTCGACCTGTTTGTTATACCAAAGCGAATTGGTTTGTGCAAGGGGTGGGATAAAAAAAGTTAATGAGGCGGTTGACGGAGGGTGGCCGACATCTCCCGCCGGAGTATAACTCCAGTTCTTTTAAAAGCAGAACAAAAAACAACCGGGGGTGCGCCACTTCTCGCGTTTGAGAAGTGGCCCGCCCAACTGTCCATCTCGAAGGGATTTTCACTCCGCGAAACATCGGTAACAACTTCTGGGAATGAAATGTAGGTCTCGTTCACCGAGCGATTCCTCGGCACTGAAAAGGTCTGTACCGCGACAATCCATACCGGCCGATAGGAACGAGGATGACGTTGATGGAAAGACCATCCTCGCGACTGCGGTTGAGGGCCACTTCTCAAACGCGAGAAGTGGCGCACCCGGCTCGACAGCAACCTGACGGCGGGATTTTTTCCTTAGCTGCTCTGCTTTCAACAAGTTCGCGCACGGTAGCCGAAAGTTACCGTGCAGCACCCTTTCAGGGGTGGAGTGTCTCCCTACTCCCGACGCCGTAGGCGGCGCCGCTTTTGACCTTGCCCCGATACCGCACAGCAACCCCGCTCCGAACCCCTGAACCTCGCCCCTCACCGTGCCGGAATCGCCTCGCTTCCGGGTCGGGAATCGGCGGCGGGATCGGCACCGGAAAGGGCGGCTAAACGGACCCGGATCACGGCGCGGATCGACGGGCCAGGACACCCCGGAATCGGGAACGGAAACAACCAACCAAACCCGCCGCTAAAAGAAAAACTCTCAGCATTCCCGAACGCTCAACAGCGCACGCTAACTTCGTGCTCGTAACCGGGTCGTTCGTGGTTTCGGTTTCAGGCTAATCCGCTTAAGCAGAAGTCTTGCTTCTTCCTTCGCTGACTCAGTGGCGTCATCGCCTTTCGCCTTACGAACTGCTTCCAAGTGACGGATCGCCTTCTCGATGTCTTGTTTGTCCTTAAGATAAATCTTGGCGATGTTCAGATTGGCATTGGCATCTTTGTGCTCTACAGCTCGACGGAACCAAGCCAGGGCGCGCTTGAGGTCTTTTCTGTCTCTATAAATCACTCCGATGTTGTTAGGGGCAATGAAGCTTCCCCGGCGATATGCTCGCTTATACCAGTACAGAGCTGCATCCTCATCGCGCTTAGTGCCCAAGCCACGATCATAGAAACTGCCCAACGTGTCGTAGGCCAGACCGTTGCCGTTTTTTGCGGCGGCAAGAAACAAACGGAACGCGGACCGCAATCGACCTCGACTCCACTCTTCATTGGCGCGGGAGTAGGGATCGCTGTTCACGGATAATCCTCGCTGGCTTTGAGCACTCCGAACCTTCGACATCTGGTCTCCACGTCGGTAGAGCTCGTTTGCCCTGATGGCCTCACCCAGATTTCGCAGTTTTGCTGCCTTCACCGCCATAGCTCCTCCCGAATATCAAAACGCGGCTGCGAGTCCGAGTTCGCAAGCTCCCGACGCGAAGCAGCCTGCAATCGCGTGGCCGGTTACCACTGCTCCGCCAACTATTGCCGCGCCGATGCCAACCTTCTTTGCTGTGTCTGGGTTAAAGCCTGGAGGCTTCGGAACCCACTTTCCTTCGTGGCGGGTGGCCGACATCTCCCGCAGGAGTATAACTCCAGTTCTTTTACTCGCAGAACAAAAACAACTCGGGTGCGCCACTTCTCGCGTTTGAGAAGTGGCCCGCCCAACTGTCCATCTCGAAGGGGGTTTCACTCCGCGAGACATCGGTAACAACTTCTGGGAATGAAATGTAGGTCTCGTTCACCGAGCGATTCCTCGGCACTGAAAAGGTCTGTACCGCGACAATCCATACCGGCCGATAGGAACGAGGATGACGTTGATGGAAAGACCATCCTCGCGACTGCGGTTGAGGGCCACTTCTCAAACGCGAGAAGTGGCGCACCCCTCGTTATTCTTTCAATAACCTGCTAACCATCGATACCGAAGGCTTCTCATGCGGCCGGACATCGGATCTTCATCTTCAGCACATCCCAGTCATTGACTTTCACTACTCCGGCCACGCCCAGGGTGTAGGCGCGGAAACTGCTCCAGGGCCAGAGGTCCGGCGACTCCACTAAACCGCGCTTCACCGGATTACGATGCATGTAGTCCAACTTCTCGATCCGCTTGTGCTCGGTCCAAACATTGAAGTCATAAAACCGCTTCTGCCAGATGTGCTGTGGGACTCGGTCCAGCAGCGCGGCTTGCGCCGGATCGCTTCGACGCTTCGCCTCTACCACGATGCGTCGCGTGAATCCAAGCTTAAGCGCTTGCATTACGATCGAGGGGTTCCCCTCTTGAGGTTCACTGATCAGAAGATGAATGTGCTCGGGCATGATCACATAACCGACAACGACGAACTGGTAGCGCTGGCGCATCCGCTCCAGCACGGTCAGGAACATATCGCAACGGCCCGGCGTGGCGAGAAGCGGCTGTCTCCGATAACAGCTGCAGGTGATGAAATGCAGGTGTCCGGCTCCATAGTAGCGTTTTAGGTTGCGTCGCATGGTCTCAGGGTAGCGACACCGTGGAGGTTGGTGCGGTGACGGTCGACACCGGTCGTTTGTGATGAAAACGAGCCTGCCCCCCGACTTCGGTGGAGGGCCACTTCTCAAACCCGAGAGGCGGCACACCCCCGGGCGGGTGGCCCCCTTCTCCGGCGAGCGATTGTAACGCCTTTCGTTTTTGAGAACTGAACAATACGAAAAAGGAGTGCCCCAGCCTAATAGTTACGGCCTTTGACTTCCCACCCCACTTGACATCCCTTTCTCATAACCTATACTAAGTATTACTGAGTAATACTGGAATCCATGCGAACCACCCAAATCCTAAGCATTTCCCTCCCTCCCGCCCTGCTGCGGCAGTTCGAGGAAGTGCGAAAGAGAGAGTCACGCACCCGCTCCGAATTGGTGCGCGAAGCGCTCCGTGTCTATTTCGAAGAACGTTATCCGGCCGTAGCGCCCACGCCAGCTGAACTCTCCGCGCTGCGCCGTGGGCGAGCCGCTTTCCGACGCGCGAATTCTGTATCATTGACGCAATTCCTGAGTGGTCTAGAACGCAATGGCCTGGAACCTTCAAATCACCGGCCCCGCGCAAAAAGAGGTTCGAAAACTTCCAGCAAAAGATCAGGCGCGCGTTAAAGACGCTCTGTTAGCGATGCAGCAGGATCCCTTCAGTGGTGACATCGAGCGCCTCAAAAGGCCAAGCTGCGGCCTGGCGTCGCCGCGTCGGCAATTACCGCATCGTCTATGATCTCCGCATCGAGCAGCAGTTGATTGTGGTGGCCGGAATTCTGCGTCGGACCTCGACCACCTACTAAGCTGGGCCCGTGTAATGCGGACACTCCTGTCCCTGCGTTTGCTGAGTTCTGGCCCATCTCTGCATCACCGCGATTTGCGGCTGCCACCGAGATAGCATCGGGAGACTCTACCTACCTCCAAAAGTACCCTCTCCATTCGAGGTCTACCACCCCGCTCGCCCCAGCCGTAGAATATCGATGGAACTAGCTCCAGTTTTGTAAACGACTCTCTCCAAGATCGGTTCAAGCCACAAAAAATCGCCCCTCAAACACCGGAAACAAGAGCTAACTGATTTGCAATCAAGATTTTGCAAATTGGACCTTTAGAGTCAAAGATTTGCCGGGAATTTTTGGCTAAGGTGATGATTCTAAAAGATCAGCAATTCAAAAAAAACGCGAGTTATTGCCTTCGCAGTGGCGCAGGCGACCTCAGGTCGCCAAAAGCTTATCCGGACACTTGCGGTTCGGGAGTAGACTCTAGCGGTTGTCATCGGTCAGACGCTGCTGGAGAGGACAAGACATGCAATATGTGATCAGCTGGAACGAACGTCCGCAAGGTTCGCCTGCGGAGTACGAGAATGCGCAGAAGCGGATTCTCGAAGTGTTTGGACAGTGGAAGGCGCCGGCTAATTTTAAGATTCATTTCTTCGTCGTGCGGGTCGGCGATTGGGGTGGGCATCTCCTAGTGGACTGCGACGATCCGCTGACCATCCACAAATTCTGCTCGATGTTGCCCCAATTTGTCTTTGAGGCACGCCCCGTGGTTCCGGTCGAAGACGCAGTCCGGGCCGAACTCGAAGTCATGGCTTGGCGCGACGGACTGATGCGCAAATAACATCCGATGAGACGACGCTGCATTCATAAGGCGTTTGGTATTCGTTGGGTGGTATGATAGTAGTATGAAAGAGAAGACCTCGATCACACTCTCGAAAGAGGTGCTCAGCGGGATCGATCGCATTGCGGGATCGAAGCAATCGCGCTCCGCTTTCATCGAAGCCGTGCTCTCACAGTACCTCCGCCGAAGGACGCGGGCCCAGGTCGAAGCCCGCGATCTCGAACTCATCAACAAATCTGCGGATGAACTGCATGCCGAGGTGGAAGACATTCTTCGGTATCAGGATCCCGACGCATAGGCTGCGACAGAGATTGAAGAGAAGAGATGAGACGAGGCGAAATTTATCGCGTTCATCATCCCGCCGATCCTTCCGGTAGCGACCCTAAGCTCTACCGGAGTTTCGTCGTCGTCAGCCGCCAGGTCCTGATCGATTCCAGATTTCCAACAGTCGTCTGCGCTCCAATCCTCACTCGCGGACACGGATTCTCAACCCAAATCTCGGTCGGTGTCGACGAAGGCTTGAAGCATGAAAGTTGGATCCTCTGCGACAACCTCGTCAGTCTCCGCAAAGTGCAACTGACCCGCTTCGTTGGATCGCAGGGGCGCTCGAAGATTGACGAATTGGATCGGGCGCTCAAGATGGCACTCGGCTTGGAATAAGGGAACATTCTGGCCTGCGTTCGCGATGTTTAACAGACAGGAGCGTCCCCTCTAGACACGGCAAAACTTTGCGTTCGTCGAGGTAGAATGCTCTCGTGAAAAATGCCTCTTTCCGTACGCAGCTGTGGTTCGTTGGCCTGGGATACGCCGCCGTCTTCGCAATTGCGGCGGTCATCGTCCTTGCCAGGTACCTGCAGGAACACTTTCATCGCGCGGAGATGGCGGCCTCGGGCGGAATGTCCGCCTTCGGCGACTTGGTGCTCGGCATCTTCATCATCTGTCTCTTCATGATCCCGACCGTTTTTCTGGTGTGGGTCATGGCGAAGCATGAAAGCGTCTATACGACGTACTCGCAACTTCTACTGGGACTGAGCCTGAGTGCGCCTCTCTGTCTGAGTCTGTTCGTTTTCGGCAAGGATCATGTGTCGGAGAGCTTACGCATCGTCTGTTTGTGCAGACTCGTGGCATCACCTTTTCTTCTTGCGGGAATCATTGTGAGCCGGTTAGTGGCTCGCTTTGATCGCGTGAAAAAGCTGGCTTTGTATGCGCTCCTCATCGAGGGATTGACTCTGGCTATCGCTGTTGCATTTTGGATCCATTAGCCCCGCAGCTCCCAGTCAGCTCCCAGTGGAAGGCCACTTCTCAAACGCGAGAATCGGCGCGCCCCTTCGATCCCACGCAATCCGCCCTTATAATTCTTGTCAGACGTCTCGATTGAATTCCGGGAGGATCTTTGAAGGTTTTATTGCTGGAGAACATTAGCGGGGTGGCGGCCTCTCAGTTTGAGGAGGCAGGATTCAAGGTCGAGTCACTCAAGGGAGCGCTCGAAGAGCGCGAACTGATCGACAAGATTCGCGGGACCTCGATTCTCGGCGTCCGGTCAAAGACCCGCATCACGGCTGCGGTTTTGGATGCGGCTCCGGAGTTGGTTTCGGTGGGGGCCTTTTGCATTGGCGTCGACAAGATCGATCGGGGGGCTTCGAGCGAGCGCGGAATTGCAGTATTCAACGATCCACACTCGAATTCGCGGTCAGTGGCCGAGCTGGCGATGGGGGAGATCATCCTGTTGATGCGGCGGACTTTTGAGGCCAGCACCCAACTGCATGGCGGCGTGTGGAATAAATCTTCGGCGGGATCCCATGAAGTCCGCGGGCTTACGTTGGGCATTGTCGGCTACGGCAAGATTGGCTCGCAGGTATCGGATCTGGCCGAGGCTTTGGGGATGCGGGTGGTGTTCCATGATGTAGCGCATGTGCTGGCGCGCGGGAATGCGCGACCGGTTAGCTTCCGCGAATTGCTGGCTACTTCGGATGTGATCACCTTGCATGTCGATGGGAAGATGCAGAACCAGGACATGTTTGGCGAAGAGCAGATTCTTGGAATGAAAGACGGGGCGGTCCTGATTAATTTAAGCCGCGGGTTCGTGGTGGATCACGCGGCGCTGGCCCGGCATTTGAAGAGTGGGAAACTTTCGGGAGCGGCGATCGATGTGTTTCCGTCCGAGCCGGAGACGGGCGGCGCGTTTTCCAGTCCGTTGCGCGGGTTGGCCAATGTGATTTTGACTCCTCATGTTGGCGGCAGCACCGAGGAGGCGCAACAGAATATCGGGCAATTTGTTTCGGCGAAGATGGTCGATTATTTTTCCAGCGGCAATTCTTTGATGAGCGTGAACCTGCCGCTTTGCCATCTCGATTATGAACCGGGATCGCATCGGCTGATGCATATCCATCACAATGTGCCGGGAATTTTACGGGCGATCAACGACATTCTGGCGGATCGCGAGATCAATATTGAACGGCAAGTGCTGGATACTCGCGGGCCGCTCGGATATGCGATTTACGACATCAATCGGGCTTGCGATGAGGCGTTGCTGGCGAAATTGCGGGCGGTCCCACAGACGATACGAGTGCGCGTGCCCGGTGTGGCCCGGGGTTAGGTTGGAAAGAAAAACCGTTCCAGAACTACGAAATTTCAGCTATATAGCAACGAATTTCACCTCCTCAAAAAAATATGCCCATCTAGGTTTGACCGATGTGGCGTCCATCGCTATCCTTTTCAGTAATTAGTTTGCGCCGCTGTAAGCCCGTCTTGTAGTACAACCTTTGCCCTCAGGCGTTGTTGCCAGGGTTTTCAAAAGACGTCGCTTTAATCCAAATCTTGTGAGGTATTGAATGTCTACCCCGATCTTGCGTGCGCGCTCCGCCTCCCTTTACATTCTGTTTCTTATTTTTGCCGGGATGGCGGTTGGTTGGGCGCAAGTTCCGGTGACGACCTGGCACTACGACAACACGCTGTCCGGGGCAAACACGCACGAAACGATTCTGACTCCGCAAAACGTGAACAGCAAACAATTCGGGAAGCTCTTTACGCAACCGGTGGATGGGTTGGCGATTGGGCAAGCGCTTTATTTGCCGAATGTGACGATCCCAAAATTAGGCGTGCATAACGTTATCTATGTTGCAACCATGCACGACAGCGTATACGCATTTGACGCGGATAGCGCAGCCGGAACGAATGCGGCTCCGCTGTGGCATACGACTTTTCTGATCAACGGTGCGACCACCGTTCCCGTTGCGCTGCAAAAGTGCGAGCCGACCAACAAATGGACCGAGGTAGGAATTGTTTCGACACCCGTGATCGATCCAGTGGCAGGTACGATTTATGTAGTGGCGAAAACCTACGAGAACAAAACGTTTGTAAACCGCTTGCACGCGCTGGACGTTACGACGGGCCTGGAGAAAACGGGGAGCCCGGTCGTGATCGCTGCAAGTTACACGTATGCCGGCAAGAACAATGTTTTCGCCAGCGCCATGCAGGTGAACCGTCCGGCGCTGATGCTCTTTAACGGAAACGTGTACATCGCTTTTGGATCGAATGGCTGCCGAGGCGGGCTGGAACAGGGATGGGTCCTTTCTTACAACGCTGCAACGCTGCAACCAGAAGGCGCGTTTGACGACGAGCCGGGCGACTCCGCGGCTGCGATCTGGATGCGAGGCGGTGGACTCTCGGCCGATAGCGAGGGATACATCTACGGGTCAACCGCGGATGGTGACTTCGCTGCCGGAACGAACTTTGGGCAGTCGGTATTGAAGCTGTCGCAGGTAGGCAGCACGCTGCAACTGGCAGACTGGTTCACTCCCTATAACGAACTGTATCTGGAGCAGAACGATCTGGATATGAGCGAGCCCGTGCTGGTACTGCCGGATCAACCCGGCAAGTATCCGCATCTAGCGGTCGCGGTGGGAAAACAAGGTACGCTTTACGTCCTGAATCGTGACATGATGGGGCACTTCTGCGCTACATGCACCCTTGCGGATACGCAGATTGTGCAGGAAGTAGCTGGATTCGCGCCCTGGACCGGCGCTCTAATTTACTGGAACAATACGATCTACACTTCCGGCGGCGGCGCTCCGATCAGCGCGCTTTCGTTAACCAATGGGCTGCTGTCAACACCCCCGTTCGCGCAATCGAAAAAAATAGGGGGCGGCCATTCTCCCGTGCTCTCTGCGAATGGGACGACGGCGGGGATTATCTGGCAGATCGCCGGCGTATATATGCAAGCCCTGAACGCCATCACCCTACAGAAGATCTATGGTACGGCCCTGGCGCCTAATGGCCGCGATATGCTTCCGCCCCTGCCGCACTTTGGGAATCTGGTGGTGGCGAATGGCAAGGTTTATGTGGGAACGAAGAACAGCCTGGTTGTATTCGGTTTGCTGTAACAGCGGGTAGTTACTTGGTTGCGGCGCGTTTTAGGCGGTCTTGGATGGCTTCCCACTCGGGCGTGCTGGGTGGGAGATCTACAGCGATCCACTGGTAATTCCCGGCGTCCACACGGTGAAGAATCTCATAGAGCGCCGCCGCATATTCGAGCGCAGAATCCGGCATCTGATAGACGGTTATATTCGTACGGGCCGGTGCGTGCCGATGCTTCAGATAGATTCCATCGCCTTGTTCAGGCAACCTTCCACTCATCGATAGAAATAGAGCAGTCCGCGGACTGTAGTGTTTCAGGTGCATGCCCGGAGCGGGATGTGGGCCTGCGAAATTAACGTCTGGATCGGTCGCGATAGCAACTGGGCCGATTATCGCTTCCAGTTCTGTGCGGGAAATTCCGCCCGGACGGAGCAGAACCGGCGTATCGCCGGCGAGCGAAAGCACCGTGGATTCGATGCCCACCCGGCAGGGTCCGCCATCGAGGATAAGATCCACCTCAGAACCGAGGCTCTGGCGGACATGATCGGCAGTAGTGGGAGAGAGTTCGGTAAAGCGATTGGCGCTGGGCGCGGCTAACGGAACGCCGGCCGCGCGGATGAGACCTAGCGCGATTGGATGCGCGGGCATCCGCAGGCCTACCGTGGGAAGGCCTGCGGTGACGATGGACGGAACGGGCTGCCGGAAAGTCGCCTCCGCCGCTATGTGGGTTGTGGGAAGTACCAAGGTCAGTGGGCCGGGCCAGAATTTTTCGGCTAGCCTGTCGGCTGCTTCCGGCCACTTGGCTACCAGCGACTTGGCCATTTCCACCGACGCCACGTGGACTATGAGCGGGCTGGTCGGGGGGCGGCGCTTGACGGCGTAGATGAGAGCGACGGCTTTTTCGTCCAGGGCATTGGCACCGAGACCGTAAACAGTTTCGGTGGGGAAAGCGACTAGCCGCCCGGCTCGGATGAGCGTTGCGGCGCGCTCGATTTCGGCTTCGGGCATGAGTAATTGTAGATGGCAGCCAGACAGTTTGGATGGGTTGGGTCTGCCAAGAAGGAGCAATCTACAGTATTTACCGTATAGGCATTCGAAGCCCCACACGTTAGCATTTTGTTCGAGCGAACCTTGGTTACCCTTTTGTTAGCTCGGAGCCTTCCGATCCGGGCTTTGGTAGGCCCGGATTAACATCCGGGCTTTTCCGTTTCAGCAACATCCACAACATCTAGCCAGAAGCATTTCAAGGAATCAACTGACAAGCGCAGCCGCGCCCGGGTGGACAGCCGTGAGCGGCTGTCCTGACCCAAGCGCAGATGAGGCGTGGAAGCTACTTTTTCTTCTTATCGCTTTTTGTCTCCGGCTCGTCCACCAGGAGATTGTTGGTCACCGAGAAGACTCCCGAGACGCTGTTGGCTTGCACGCCGGCGATCTGTTTATCCATTTGGCGGGCTACTGCGCCTTCGAGCGTGACGTGTCCGTTATTGACGATGATGTGGATTGGCGGCACGGCACGCATCTGATACGGGCTTAGCACACTGTTGCCGTAGATGGCGCGGTAGGTAGCGCGGCGGATTCGGTCGTCATTTATGGAGGTTGGAAGCACTTCGATGTTGTTGACGACTTTCTCGACGCCTTCAATGCGCTTGACGACATTTTCAGCGTCCGACTTGAGAGTAGGGCGCGCGACCTGGCCTAGAAGAGTCACGGTGCCATCCGGATCGACCTTGTAGGCGAGATTGTCGAACACGCCGTAGTACGGCAGCATCACGAGTTCGTGGTGCACTTCTTTGACGATGCGATCGATGCTCTTTTGATTGGCAGCGCCAGTTGGTTGGTTGTCCTGGGTGGTGGGACTGGCTAGAGCCACCATCGAGAAAATCATCGAGAGAGCGAGAGTTACGAGCAACGTTTTTTTCATTTTGTGTGACCTCACGCAAGATTTCTTGCGGCACTTGCTAAAACCCTAAAATTGTTCGCTCCTTTCTGACGCTGGAAAAGAGCAAGAAGTTGCTTTCTATTAATGCGGGGATGGATTAAGTCCGCCCAATTCTATCGCGAAATCCGTCTCCGACGGGTTACGCAGATTTAGAAGACTCCGGGCGCGTGCTGTAGTTAGCCTCAGCGGCTAAAGCCAGCGCTGAAAAACGAGTTATCGCAGCGGTAAACCGCTGCGCCACCCAAAGGCAAATCGAGTCTTTCAGCAATCTGCTAAACCGTTTTCGGTTTGCTGCTGCGGCGCTCCCGGAAGCCTTCGATCAAGAGATAGAGCACGGGGATGAAGAACAGGTTCAGGATCGTGCTCATGATCATGCCTCCGAATACGGTGGTGCCAACGGAGTGACGGCCGTTTTCTCCAGCGCCGCTAGCGGTGACGAGTGGAACCACGCCGAGGATGAAAGCAAGCGACGTCATCAGAATTGGACGCAGACGCAGGCGCGCCGATTCTATGGCGGAGTCGAGAATGGTCATGCCGCGTTTGCGCAACTGTTCGGCGAATTCCACGATCAGAATGGCGTTCTTGGATGACAGGCCGACGAGCATGACCAGACCTACCTGGCAGTAAACGTCGTTTTGCTGGCTGCGTATCCATTGCGCAGAGAGCGCGCCGAGCAATGCCATGGGCACCGCCAACAGGATGATGAAGGGCAGGACGAAACTTTCATATTGCGCCGAGAGTGTGAGGTAGACGACCAGCACCCCAAGGCCGAAGAGGATGAGGGTGGTGGAACCTGACGCCAATTCTTCCAGCGAAATTCCCGACCACTCATAGGTATAGCCTTGCGGCAAAGTCTTGGCCGAGAGATCCTGCATGGCTTTGATGGCTTGTCCCGAGCTGAATCCGGGCGCTGCGGAGCCGTCGATTTCTGCCGAGCGGAAGAGGTTGTAGTGATTGATGACCTGGGGCGCGGTGCTCTGGGTAACGGTGACAAGATTTTCGAGCGGGATCATCGCGCCTGGATCGGAACGGACGTAGTACTGCTTGATGTCCCGAGGGTTGGCGCGGAATTGCTTGTCTGCCTGCACATAAACACGGTAAGAGCGGTTATTGAAATCGAAGTCGTTGACGTAAGACGACCCCATGTAAACGCCGAGCGTGTCGGTGATCTGCCCGAGAGGAACGTGCAGGCTCTTGGCTTTTTCGCGATCGATGGTGACGAGGTACTGCGGATCGTTGGCGGTGTAGGTGCTGAATAATCCAACGAGATCTTTTTCCGGGCGCCCGGCCGCGGCACGAATCAGGTCATGAGTCGTTTTGTCGAGATCCTGGAGGGTGTGCGAGGCTTGATCCAGAAGTTCGAATTGGAATCCGCCGAACTGCCCCAGACCCTGGACCGCGGGCGGTTCGAAGGGGATAGCAATGGCGCCGGAAATCCCGAACAAGGGGCCGCGCAACCGTTTGATGATAGCGGAAGCAGTGTGCTGCTCGCCCTTACGCTTGCCATAAGGCTGAAGGGGCAGGAATACGAGGCCGGCATTGGGCGTAGCGCCTCCAAAGCTGAATCCGGCGATCGCGAAGGTACCGCGAACTTCCGGGATATTTTTGGTGATGGCTGACACTTGCCTGCCGATTTGCCGGGTGTAGTCGAGTGAGGCTCCGGTGGGAGCTTGAATGGCTACGATGAGATATCCCTGATCTTCGGTGGGAACGAAACCCAGGGGAACTTGCTTGAAGACGAAGTAGGCGAGCCCGAGTCCGCCGGCAAACAGGATCAAGGCGACAACTTCGAAACGCAGGATAGCGCGAAGAGCGCGAACGTATCCATTGTTGATTGCGAGCAGGCCGCGGTCGACCTGCTTGAAAAACCAGCTCTTTTCTTTGTGTTCAAGGCGGCCGAGCAGGACGGCCGCGAGCGCGGGCGCCAGGGTCAGAGCATTGAAGGCGGAGATCATGATGGAAAAGGCAATGGTGAGCGCGAACTGGCGGAAGAGAATACCTGTGGTGCCGGGGAAGAATGCAACCGGCACGAACACCGCAACGAGCACGAGCGAAGTGGCGATGACCGCGCCGGTGACTTCTTTCATGGCGGCGGAGGCGGCTTTGGAGGCGCTGGTCTCGCCCTCTTGCAAGTGACGCTCGATGTTTTCAATCACAACAATCACGTCGTCGACAACCAGTCCCGTCGCCAGAGTGATGCCGAAAAGCGTTAGCGTGTTGATGGAGAAGCCGAGCAGCTTGACGAAAGCGAAGGTGCCGATCAGTGAAACCGGAGTGGCGATGAAGTGAATGATCGTCGTCCTCCAGTCGCCGAGAAAAATGAAGATGACCAGGATGACCAGCAGGATCGCAGAGCCAACCGTGACAACCACGTCGCGGATGGATTCGCTGACCGCGTCCGTGGTATCGAAGGCGATCTCGTACGTCATGCCGGGCGGAAAACGTTTGGAAAGACGGTCGAGTTCGGCGACGCACTTTTGATGCACGTCGAGGGCGTTGGCGGTGGAGAGCTGCGTGACGGCGATGCCCACCGCGTCGTGTCCGTTGTAATCGAGGTCGGTGCCGTAATCCTCGGCGCCGAGTTCGGCGCGTCCCACATCTTTCAAGCGGACCAGCGTGCCGTCGCTATTGCTTTTCAGGATGATGTTATCGAACTGGTCGACTTCCGAGAGACGTCCAACGACACGGACGCTGATCTGAAAATTCTGGCCGGGGACGGCGGGCTGCGAACCGACTTGTCCGGCGGCGACTTCGACGTTCTGCTCGGTGAGGGCGTTGACCACGTCGTCGGCAGTGAGGGACCGTCCGGCCAGGCGCACGGGATCGAGCCAGAGACGCATGGAATATTTGCGCTCGCCGAAGATGAGGACATCGGCCACTCCGGGCACGCGCTTGAGGCTGTCGCGGACGTAAACATCGAGATAGTTGCTGATGAAGAGCGTCGAGTAGCGATCTACCGGCGTAGAGAAAACAGCGCCGCCGAAAACGAAATTTTGCGAGGTCTTCGCGACGGTGATTCCGATTTGCTTGACGGCGGCGGGGAGCCTTCCCGATGCGGTGTTGACGCGGTTCTCGATATCAACGGTGGCGAGGTCGGGATCGCGGGTGATGTCGAAGGTCGCAGTGACCGTGCTGACTCCATTGCTGGTGCTGGAGGAAGTGACGTACTTCATCCCCTCAGCGCCGTTGATCTGCTGCTCGAGAGGAGTGGTGACGGCGGATTCGACGGTCTGGGAACTGGCTCCGGTGTAGATGGCGGTCACGCCGACCTGCGGAGGCGCGAGGTTCGGAAACTGCGCGATGGGGAGCGTGGGGATGCAAACCCCGCCCGCGAGAATAATCATCAGGGCGCAGACGGTGGAGAATACGGGGCGATGGATAAAAAAGTCGACCATAGGAAAAAAAGTTCTCGGTTCTCGGTTCTCAGTTCTCAGTCTTTAGCATCTGCCGCTGGCTATTTTCTGAGCTGATTTTGAGAACATTCTTGGGACTATTAGCTGCTGCTGCTTTCCTGCGGGACTACGGGTACGCCGTCGATTAGAAACTGGGTGCCGGAGACGACCACTTTGTCGCCGGGTTTTACGCCATCGAGGACGACGTAGTTGTTACCGATGATTTGACCGATCTGAAGCGGCTTCTGGTGGACAACGTATCCACCTTTTTGATCGGACTCAGCGACGAATGCGAAATAGATGCCGCCGATTCGGGACACAGCGAGGACCGGAACAACCGGCTTATCCTGGCTGCCCCAGACGACGCGCGCGCGAATGAATTGAGCGGTGCGCAAACTGTCTTTGGAGTTGGCGATGGTCGCCTTCACCAACACGGTTTGCGTGGCGTTATCCACTTGCGGCGAGATGAATGTGACACGGCTGCTAGCGAGTTGGTTTCCTGAAGCATCAACAATCTGTACGGGAAGATTCATCTTCAACTGTGCAGATTGTTCGATCGGAATATAGATATACGCTTCCAGGCTGCCGGGACGATCGACGGTGGTGAGCTCGGTAGTGGTGAGGACGCGGTCGCCCACGCGAACGGGAACATCGCCAACCACACCGGCGCGCGGAGCCACAACTCTGTAATAGTGCAACTGCACCTGCTGCTCGTTGACTTGTGCTCCCAGCGATTGCAATTGCGCTTTGGCGGCATCGAGAGTCGATCGAGCCTGATCGAGATCCTGCTTGCTGACTACGCCTGCATTGGCGAGGCCGCTGACGCGGTCATAATTCTGCTGCGCCCATACCACCTGGGCTTGCTGTGCGGCGGTGGCGCTCTCCTGACTCTTCACCGTGGCCTGTTGCTTCGCGGGGTCGATCTGCATCAAGGGAGCGCCAGCGGCAACGCTTTCGCCGGAGTGGACGAATATCTCGGTGATGATGCCCTCGACCTGCGGCATAACCACAGCCGAGTCGCGGGACTTCAAGGTGGCGACGTATTCGGTAGTCTCATCGACTTTTTGCGCCTTGGCGGTTTGCACGTGGACCGGCATGGCGTGCGGGCCACCGGCGCTAGCCTGCTTGGTATTACCGCACGCGGCGGTGAAGAGGACTGCCGACAGAACGGCACTTGGAAGAATGAGAAATGAGGTTCTTGCGAAAATTCGATGCATCATGATTGCTCTATATCCTTCAAATGGCTTATGACGCCGTGTCTGGGCGTGTCACTAATTCCGAAAATTTTGCCAGGTCGATGTTGCCGCCGCTTACCACACACACAATTTTTCCCGAACCGCATTTACCGCTGAGGCCAGCCGCAACCGCACAAGCGCCAGCGCCTTCACTGATTACGCGATTGCGCTCGGCCACAATCCGCATAGCCTTGCGGCACTCTTCGAGCGTAGTAACGATGGAGCCGGCGAGTAGGTGATGCGCGAGGTCCCACATGCGGGGAAAGACGGACTTGCCTCCGCAGCCATCCACAAAGCTTGCCGTCCAGCCGGGAAAATTCTGGGGCGATCCTGCATCGAGTGAACGAGACAGTGGGGCAGCCGTCTCCGGCTCTGCGGCAAAAACTTTGGCTTTGTGCCCACGGGCTTTGACGGCGGCGGCGATCCCGCACGATAAGCCCCCACCGCCGAAGCCTGCCACGATGCAATCCACATCGGGCAGGTCTTCGAGGATTTCCAATCCTGCCGAGGCATTGCCTGCGATAAACGCGTCATCCTCGAAGGGATGGATAAATGCGCCGGTCATCGCAGGATGTGCGCGATCGGCTAGCGCCTGCCAGCATTGGTCGTAGGAGGCTTTTACGACCTCGCCGCCAAGACGGCGCACAGCATCGAATTTGGCCGTGGGAGCTGCGTCGATCATCAGAATTTTGCAGGGTACTCCGGCTTTGCGAGCTGCGAGCGCCGCTCCCTGGGCCGCATTACCGGCGCTGACGGTCCAGATGCCGCGCTTTCTTTGTTCTTCGGGAAGAAGCCGAACCGCGTTATAGGCTCCCCGGATTTTGAAGGATCCGATGGGTTGCAGGCACTCCAGCTTGAGATAAATGTCGCCCGGGCCATCGTAATTGAGCCGCACCAGCGGAGTGCGTATGGCAGCTTCATAGACGTGCTTGCGAGCATCGTCAATGAGCGAGGCAGGAATGTTGCGCTGCGTCGCGGTGCTGCTGGGGGCAAGGTTGGTGGCCATAGGCTGAGTGTCAATTAGACCAAAAGATATAGATTCCGGGTATGGGGAGGAAGCTCCGAAGAATTTTCGCTTCTGCTAAATTGTCTGGACATGAGGCCGAGCCGGAGTTTTGCCAGTGACAACAACGCGTCGGTGCATCCCGAGGTACTGGAGGCCATCCGACGAGTTAACGATGGGCCCGCCGCGGCCTATGGGGACGATCCGCACACCGAGGCGGCGGTGGGAAAAGTCCGAGAGCAGTTTGGCGCCGACGTGGAAGTATTTTTCGTTTTCAATGGGACGGCGGCGAATGTACTCAGTTTGCAGGCGTTGACGAGGCCATTCCATGCGGTGCTGTGTCCGGAGAGTTCTCATATTTATACCGATGAATGCGGAGCGCCGGAAAAGTTTACCGGGTGCAAACTAATTCCTCTGGTGGCTTCGGATGGAAAGTTGACGGTAGAGACGGTGGCGCGTGCGTATCACGGTATCGGCGATCAGCATCACGTACAGCCGCGGGTGGTTTCGATTACGCAGTCCACCGAAATGGGTACGGTGTACACGCCGGCGGAGATTGAGGCGCTGGCGCGGTTTGCTCACGAGCGCCAGATGTTCCTGCACATGGATGGGGCGCGAATCTCAAATGCGGCGGCGGCACAGAAACTAACCTTGCGGCAGGCTACGCGCGATTTGGGAGTGGACGTGCTTTCGTTTGGCGGGACCAAGAACGGGCTGATGGGCGCAGAAGCGGTGGTGTTCTTTCGTCCGGAGCTGGCGGATGGATTTCTTGTTCCTGCGCAAGCAGGGGATGCAGCTGGCGTCAAAGATGCGATATGCGTCGGCGCAGATGTCCGCTCTCTTGAGCGGAGAACTTTGGCGGCGCAACGCAGAACACGCAAACCGGATGGCGCGGCTGCTGGAGGAGGAGATCCGGAAAATTCCGCGTATCAAGATTGCGTTTCCGGTGCAGGCGAATGGGGTTTTCGCGCAAATTCCGCGTGAAGCGATTCAGAAGATACAAGAGCGGTACTTCTTTTATGTCTGGATCGAAGAAAAGTCGGTAGTTCGGTGGATGTGCTCGTTCGACACGACTGAAAAGGATGTGCGGGAGTTTGCGCAGTTTGTAGGAAGCGTGGTGGGCGGGACTAGCTAGCGAGCATGCTCAAAAGTGGGATGCGCAGCACTCCCAGCGGCTCAATCAAAACAGGCCGCTACCGCTTATTTTTACTTCTTGCCTTGCTTCTTCGCGGCCCTGACTTTTGCCCAGCGGGCGCGTTGCGCCGCTGCAATTCGTTTGCGTCCCGCGGCCGAAATGGTTCGCTTTCCGGGCGCTCCGAGTTTGGAGCCACCTTGCATGTAGACTTTCCCGAAGGTGGTTAGAGCTGCGGTTACGCGGTGGAGTTCGTCCTCAAGACGGGCCCGTTCGTGCTGGAGTTGTTTGACTACCGACTGGATTAATGTTTTTGCCATATCCAATTTTATCACTTTGAAACTGGCGAGCAGGACGGTTTCTGCCTATTTCGTAGAAACCGGTTCACAGGAATTCCCGAATCCCATTTTGGCGAAGGTCGAGTTTTGGACGAACGGTACGGGGCCCAGGCGCGTCACGACAGAGTCTCAATCAAAACGTCGCGATTGCTAGTTGCCAATGAATGCGTTTGGTGCGAACCTGTAAGGTCCAAAGTTGGGGTTCAAAGCTTCAAGGATTCACAAATAAGTGCAAACGGGTAGGTGTGGCCGTAATGGGGCAGAAATTCGTTTCTTTGTTGCGCGACTACGCTGAGCTGACCAAGGCGCGGATTACGACTCTGATTGTCTTGACGGCGTGGTGCGGATATTTCTTTGGCGCGCACCGGATGGGCGTATCGTCCTGGTCACTGGGCCTGCTCCAGGCACTTTTCGGTATCGCTTTGGTTTCGAGTGGAACGGCGGCGCTGAACGAAGTCCTCGAGTCGAAGGTCGATGCGCGAATGCAGCGGACGGCGTCGCGTCCGTTGCCTTCGGGAAGAATGAGCCGGACACATGCGGCCTTGGTTGGATTGACACTCACTCTGGGCGGCTCGGCCTATCTGGCGGTCTACGCCAACTTACTTACCGGATTGCTTGTCTTCCTGACTGCAGCGGTATATCTGGCGGCTTATACTCCGCTGAAAAAAGTTTCTCCGATGTGCACGTTCGTAGGCGCGTTTCCGGGAGCGATGCCGGTCGTGCTCGGCTGGACGGCAGCGCGCGGCAAGCTGGAAATCGAGACGTTAATCCTTTTTGCCATCATGTTTGTCTGGCAATTTCCGCATTTTCTGTCGATCGCGTGGCTTTACCGCGAGGACTACGCGCAGGGCGAGATTCGCATGTTGCCGGTCGTCGATTCGGATGGGAAGTCCACGGTATGGCGAATCTTGGCGTATTCCGCGGCGCTGATTCCTGTAAGTCTTTTGCCGGTTGCCTTGGGAATGGCGGGACGCTTCTATCTGGTGGGCGCGGTTCTAATGGGAGCGGCGCTGTTCCGGGTTTCGATGGGAATGGCGTACCCGCAACTTCCGGCGACTGCGCTGGCGTCGAAGCCTCCCGCGCGACGATTGTTGCGGGCCACGATTATCTATTTGCCCGCGCTGTTCGCGCTGATGATGGCTAATCCGGGACGGTAGAGAGACCGGTGGTCCGTTTTAAGACTCCAGCCTTAAAAGCCTTGTTATCTCAAGAAAGTTTTGTCATCCCCTAAGAGTCTTGTCATCCCGAACGAAGTGAGGGATCCGCAGTTTGCCGCAAAATGCAAATCGCTCGTTCACTGCGGATGACACGAGTAAGAATGCACCCGCAGAACAATCCCCAACAATTCTCCTACTCACTCCAACTCCAATTCGATTTTCTTCGCCGCAGCATCCAGCTTTGCGATGCGGAACTTGCGGACCTGGCCGGCGCGCAGGGCATCCGGCTTGGTTTCTTCGGCTGGAGGGCCACTTTTCCAGCGCGCTTGTAGCATCGAACCCAGTGACGACAGATCTGCTTTCTGTGAAGGCGCCGTATCCGAAGGCTTTGCTTCTTTCTTTGAGCCTTCATCGGGAAGACGGCAAGTGGCTACGACTCCTTCGCCCAGTTCCACCCGGGCTCGGCCTTGGGAGACTTCGGTCAGACGGCCGGTGACTGTGTCTCCTTCTTTATGTTCGGCAAGGTATTCATCCAAGCCGGTGGGAACCAGTTGTTTCATGCTCAGCCGGATGAGGCGCTTTTCGGTATCGAGCGCCAGCACTTGAGCTTTCACGACCTGGCCGAGTCTTAAAACTTCCTGCGGATGATTGATGCGCTTCTCAGCAGTGATTTCGCTGATGTGAATCATGCCTTCCACGCCTTCGGTTAGTTGCACGAACGCTCCGAATTTCGTCAGGCTGGTTACCGGGCCTTCGATCACGGTGCCGGGAGCAAACTTTTCTGCCGCTCCTGCCCAGGGATCGCCCAGCGCCTGCTTGAGGCCCAGCGAGATACGGCGTTCATCTGGCTTCACGCTTAGGATCACGGCTTCGACGGTCTCGCCGGATTTGACTACGTCGCTCGCGGTTCTTACTCGTTTAGCCCAGGACATTTCGGAAATGTGAATCAGGCCTTCGATGCCCGGTTCGATTTCTACGAATGCGCCGAAATCCATGAGGCGCGTCACGGTGCCGCGGACGCGTTCGCCTGCCTTGTATTTACCGGCGATGGCGTCCCACGGGTGGGGTTGAAGTTGCTTCATGCTGATCGCGATGCGCTTCTTTTCCGAATCGATCTTGATGATCACGGCTTCGACCTGCTGGCCGGCGGAGAGCACGTCGGATGGCTTGTTGATGCGGTGCCAGGAAATTTCTCCGACGTGCAACAGGGCGTCGGCTCCTCCGATATCTACGAACGCGCCGTAGTCGGTGAGGCTGCGGATTTCGCCTTGCACGCGGACGCCTTCTTTTAGTTCGGAGTAGCGGCGCTCCTTGCCGGCGCGCTCCTCATCTTCTGCAATGGCGCGGCGATCGACCACGACGTCTTCGTCCGCGACGTCGAGCTTGATGATTCGGCAGCGGATTTCCTGCTCCACGAGCTTCGCCAATTCGGCGGCATCTTTGGTGCCGCTGCGCGAGGCCGGCATGAAGGCGCGAACTCCGACGTCCACGCTCACTCCACCTTTGACCACGCCGGTTACGGTGCCGATGATGGTTGATTTTTCGGCGAAGGCTTTCTCCAGCGAGGCCCAGTCGGTGACTTGCTCGATCTTGCCTCGGGTCAGCTCGTAGTAACCTTCGGGATCGCGGCCTTTGACGGTGACTTGCAGCTTGTCTCCCGGCTTCGGCGGCTTGTCGGCGGGGAATGCCGTTAGCGGCAGCACGCCTTCCGTTTTGAAGCCAATATCGAGGATGACCGAGTCGGCGGTCAGGGTAATGACGGTTCCTTCGCGGCCTTGTGCGCCTGGTTCCTTTTTGCGGGAATGGCTTTGCTCGTAGTCGGAGAAAATGTCTTTAAAGGACTCGACGGGCTCGGGGGCGTTTGTATCCGACGTAATCGGTTCGTCGGCGATTGGGTTGGGAGTTTCTGAATTGGACATTTTGGGAGGTTAAAGCCCTGCGGCGTGGTCCCGCCTAGGATACCACCGGCGAGGGCACTGGGGCGGGAGTTAGGCGATTTCGGGCCTGGTGTAGACTATTTTTCGTTTCCCAAGTCTAACGATGTCTAGGTGTGCTGTTGGGACGATCCCCCACGCCATTTTTTTGGAGGTTTTAGATGCGGACAATAGCTGCGGCTTTATTCCTCGTGCTTGCGGTAGCGATCAGCGGTTTTGCGCAGGCAAATAAAGATAAAGACATTGACATTCCCTACGAGCGTTTTGTCCTCGACAACGGCCTGACCGTGATCGTGCATGAGGATCACAAGGCTCCGATCGTGGCCATCAATACCTGGTATCACGTCGGGTCGAAGAACGAGAAGCCGGGGAAGACTGGGTTCGCGCACTTGTTCGAGCACCTGATGTTTGGCGGCAGCGAGCACTCGTCGGGACGGTATATCGACGGCATGGAGAGAATTGGAGCGACGGATTTGAATGGAACAACGAATCCGGATCGCACAAATTATTTTGAGGATGTCCCAACTTCCGCGGTGGATTTTACTTTGTGGATGGAATCGGATCGCATGGGCCATCTGTTGGGCGCGCTCGATCAGAAGACGCTCGATTTGCAGCGCGGCGTGGTGCAGAACGAGAAACGGCAGGGCGAGAATCAGCCGTATGGAGTGACGCGGCAGTTGCTGACGCAGAATACTTATCCGGCGGGACATCCGTATTCGTGGACGACGATTGGAGACATGGCCGATTTGGACGCGGCCTCGATGAAGGACGTGCAGGAATGGTTCAAGACCTATTACGGACCGTCGAACGTGGTGCTTGTGTTGGCCGGGGACATCGATGTGAAAACGGCGCGTGAAAAAGTCACAAAGTATTACGGCGATATCCCGTCGGGGCCCCCGGTGGCGCATCAGCAGGTGTGGATCGCCAAGATGACGGGGACGCATCGCCAGGTGGTGCAGGATCGCGTGCCGCAAGCGCGCATTTACAAAGTGTGGAATGTTCCCGAGTACGGCAGCGCGGATGCCGACTATATCGATCTGGTGAGCGATTGCCTGAGCAGCGGCAAGTCGTCGCGATTCTACAAGCGTCTGGTGTACGAAGACCAGATCGCGACCGAAGCTGTGGCGTATACCGATTTGCGCGAAATTGGGGGACAGTTCTATGTGCGAGGCACGGCTCGTCCGGGACAGAGCATTTCGCAGGTAGAGAAAGAGATGGACGAAGAACTGGCTCGCTTCCTGAAAGATGGGCCGACGCCGGAAGAGATGGAGCGGATCAAGATCCAGTATGAAGCGGAACTCATCCGCGGGATTGAGCGGATTGGAGGCTTCGGCGGAAAGTCGGACCGGCTGGCGCAGAGTCAGGTGTATCGCGGCAGTCCGGACGCCTACAAGATTTCGCTGAAGCGCGTGCAATCGGCGACGGCAGAAGATCTGAAGATGGCTGCTAGAAAATGGCTTTCGGATGGTGTGTACATCTTGGAAGTAGATCCTTTCCCCGATTACAAAACTGCGGCGGCGGGCGCGGATCGCAGCAAAGCGCCGGATACCGGCACACCTCCGGAGCTAAAACTGCCGAGACTACAGCGGGCAACGCTGTCGAACGGGCTGAAGGTCATTTTGGCGGAGCGGCATGAAGTCCCGCTCGTGAATTTTACGTTAGCTGCCGACGCTGGATACGCGTCGGATTCACTGACTACGCCGGGGACCGCCAATCTTGCGATGCAGGTGCTGACCGACGGGACGCGTACCCGGAATGCACTGCAAATCAGCGATGAGCTGGAGTCACTCGGCGCGACCTTGCGTGGATACTCCAACCTCGACTTATCGTTTGTTTCCCTTTCAGCACTGACTGCGAAACTTGATCCGTCGCTTGATCTGTTTGCGGATGTGATCTTGCACCCGTCATTTCCAGAGAATGAGGTTAAGCGCGAGCAGAAGCTTGTGCTGGCTGGAATTGAGCGCGAACAGAACGCTCCTGCGACGCTCGCTTTGCGCTTGATGCCTGCGCTGCTGTATGGGGCGGGACATCCATACGGAAATCCGCTGACCGGCTCTGGAACGAAAGACAGTGTGAGTAAGCTGACCCGGGAAGATTTGGTGAAGTTCCATGAGACCTGGCTGCGTCCTAATAACTCGACGCTGATCGTGGTGGGCGACACAACGCTCAAAGAAGTAACGCCGAAGCTGGAGAAGCTTTTTGCGGGATGGAAGAGCGGGACCGTTCCCGCGAAGGACGTAAAGACGGTTGCGATTGCATCGAAATCCAGCGTGTATTTGATCGACAAACCGGGGGCGCTGCAATCGGTGATTGTTGTTGGAGTGGTGGCTCCTCCGAGGGCGAATCCCGACGAGATCGCAATCGAAGCGATGAATGACAGCCTGGGCGGCGTGTTTGGCTCGCGTCTGAATATGAATCTGCGGGAAGACAAGCACTGGTCGTATGGCGTGGGCTCGCGTTTGCGCGATGCGCGAGCGCAACGGCCGTTCTATGCGGCCGCTCCGGTACAGACTGACAAGACGAAAGAATCGCTGGTGGAAATCAATAAGGAGTTTCGCGGAATCATCGGCGATCATCCGATCACGGCCGACGAGCTGGCGAAAATTCAGGCGAACGAAACGTTGAAGCTTCCGGGATCGCGCGAGACATTGGATGAATTAAGCCAGTCCACAGTGGATTTGGTGCAATTCGGTTTGCCCGACGATTATTACGACACCTACGCCGGCAAAGTTCACGCGCTGAAAACCAGCGACGTGGATGCTGCGGCGAAAGAAGTGGTGCGTCCGGATAATCTGACCTGGGTCATTGTGGGCGATCGCGCGAAGATCGAAGCGGGCGTGCGCGAACTGAATCTTGGCGAATTTCACACGATGGATATTGACGGGAAGGTGCAGTAGCGGATTACCAGACGTTGTAATAGCCGTTGCGATTGGTTATGCCGACTTTCAGGCCGAATACCTCGCCCAAGGGTTCGGCTTGAAGCACTTTTTCTTTGCGTCCGTCGGCTACGATGCGGCCGTTCGACATGAGCACGACTCGTTCTATCTCCGGAACGATGTCGGGGAGTTCGTGGGTGACAAGGATGATTCCAATCCCCGAGTTCGCCAGCGAACGCATGGTTCCCCGCAGGCTGTGCTGCGCAGAGATGTCGAGCGAATTGCAGGGCTCGTCGAATAAAAGCGCGCGCGGTTTGTGAACCAGTGCGCGGGCGATCAAAACGCGCTTGGCCTCGCCGGAGGACATTTCCTGAACGGCGCGATCGGCCAGATGCGAAACTCCCAACTGCTCGAGTGCATCCTCGGCCAATTTTTTCTTGGTGGAGTCCACTTTGTGATTGGGGAAGATTTGGGTGCTGCTGAAGAAACCGGAGAGCACCACGTCTAATCCGCTGGCTTCGCCGGTGCAGGAAGACATCAGATCGTTGGACACAATGCCGAGAAGAGAGCGCAGTTCGAAGACGTTCCAGTTTTTCTGGCCGAGGATCGTCATGCTCGACCCTGCGCGAATTACCGGATAGCACTCGCGCGTAATCGTCTTAATCAACGTGGATTTGCCGCAGCCGTTTGGCCCCAGGACGGCCACATGCTCCCCAACATGCACGCGAAAAGTGAAGTCGTCGAGGACGATCTTTTCGCCGCGCATTACACGCACGTTCTGAAGATGGAGTAGGGGCGTTTCGACGTGCATCTGGTCAGGGTACAACAGGCGACGCTACATGGTGGGTCAGCGCTCCTAAAATCCGGTCCGGGTTGTCGCCCGGACCAGATCGCTTCGGTTGAATGTAGCTTGGTCATGCAGTCGACAATATTCAGTTGACCCAGCCACTCGTCGGCGACTCCAGCGTGCGGATGTACTCGATGACCGACTCGGACCAGCCATCAATGTGCGTCCACTTGCCGTAGCCGACGCCGTTCTTATACGAGGCTACGTTGATCACGTATCCCACGCCCTTTGGCGCGGGAACACGATCGCTCGCCTGCTCGTCGGTGATGACGATCAGACGATCGTAGCGCTCGCTCTTGTTCAGCCACTCGACCGCGTTGCCGAGCAGCGTGCCGCTGTGACGCTGCGAGGTGTCGATTGCATCGCGCAAGGCGAAGCCGCGACGCGCCGGAACCTCGACCACACGATCGGAGAAGGAGTAGACCGCAGTCTTCTCGGCGATCTCGCGGACCAGCACCGCCAGACCGTACGCCGCATCGGTGCGCTGCATCTCAGAACGGCGCGAAAGCGGCGCCGTCATTGAGCCGGAGACGTCGACCAGCACAACAGTGCGGCCGGCAAGCTTCGGCTGTTCCGCGACCGACTGGAGCATCACCTGCTCCAGTTGCTCCTCCCACTGCGGCGCATATCGAGCCGCGGCGAGAAAGCGGAAGGGCAGCACACGCGATGCGCTCGTCGCACTCATTGATCCGAGAGCGGCGAGCACGAGCGACTCCTCGACTCCGGCCTCACGCATGTTGCGGAGGTTGCGGAGCAGAGCGAGCGCTCCGAGCTTGTGCTCGCGGAGCAGACGCTCCCAGGCCTCGCGCTTATCGTTTTCACTGTCACGCCGATCCGCGCCTTCTTTGCCCGAAGACGAGAGAGCCACTTCCCAAGTGTCGGGAGTAGCGAGACGTCCCCAGACGAGTTTCTTCCAGACGCTCGCCTGGGCCGCATCGCGCGGCTTGGCGTGCGAAAGAAAGAGCACGTCGCGCAGCTTGATGGGTCCGCCACGATCGTACTTCGCGAGCTGATACTCGTCGAACTTCGGGAAGGCAGCAGCCAGTCCCTTCTTCACCTGCGCGGAAAGAGGCACGCGTCCGTCCTTCCAGTAGATGGCGACGAACTCGGCGAGTTCATCCGCACGCTGGATGACACGCTCGAGCGTCTCCGCCACCAGGCGGCGATGCGTCGCATGACGAGCCATCTCGCGGACCACGAGCAGCGGAGCATGACGAAGCTTCATCTGCTCGCGAGCTTCGACCGCGAGTGCTGCGACCTTTTCCGCGGCAACCCTGGGGACGAGTTCGGCGATGCGTCCGGCGATTTCGACGCCGTCTTCGTAGAACTGCGACTCCCAAAGCAGGCAGGCGAGCAGCGAGCGGCGGAGTTGAACCTCCGGCGACAGGTTGCGAGCCGGCGCGCCCTCGTGAGTGCGCGGACTGACGCTGAGATTGAGTAGGTTGAGACGGGCCATGATTACCTCCTTACGGTTGTTCGTTACTCCCATCATTTGCGATTACTACATCGCCGGGGAATTAGTTGACGACGGTATTTGGTTTCCGATGCTCTATCCATGCTGAGCTACACAGCGTACAGCCGTGGCGGGATTCGAACCCGAGACCGTCGGATTAATCGAAGGAACCGTTGTCTTCGCCACCGGCGAATCTCTCCTTAAGTTGCGGGATGACCCTTGCCGGTCATCCCTTCACGCATACGACCTGACGCAAACTGTGAACAATATCCACCAAGTCTTTCTGCGCTTCCATTACGGCATCGATCGACTTGTACGCCATGGGCGTTTCATCGATAACATCCGCATCTTTGCGGCACTCCACGCCCGCCGTTGCCTGGATGTGGTCAGCCACCGAGAAGCGACGCTTAGCCTCGCCGCGAGACATTGCTCGTCCCGCGCCGTGGCTACAGCTCATGAAGCTTTCCGGATTGCCTTTGCCCCGCACGATGTACGAGCGCGCGCCCATGCTTCCCGGAATGATCCCCATGTCGCCCTCGCGCGCACGCACCGCACCCTTGCGCGTGATCAGAACGTTCTGGCCGTAGTGGTTCTCCCAGGCAACGTAGTTGTGATGGCAGCTTACGACTTCCACATCCGCCTGAAATGCGGGAACCTCTCCACAGTTAGCAATCGCCACGATAATGTTCTCCATCATCAATCGACGATTCGCGAGCGCATAGTCCTGCGCCCAGTGGACCGCCTTGACGTAGTCGTCGAAGTGCTCGGTACCTTGCGGCAGGTACGCCAGGTCCTGGTCTGGCAGATTGATCATCCACTTGCGCATGTCTTCTTTGGCAAGCGTGATGAAAAATGTACCGAAGCGATTTCCGACACCTCGCGATCCCGAGTGCAGCAAAAACCAAACCTGCTCGCTCTCATCGAGACATACCTCGATGAAGTGATTGCCGGTACCGAGCGTTCCGAGATGATTCACGCGATTCGGGTGGCCAAGTTTCGGATACTTACCAACAATCTCTTCGTATCCGAAGTGCAGCCTCGCCCACACCGCTTCGTGAGGAGCAGGCGCGCTGTGCCAGGCACCACGATCGTTCTTGCCGCCGTTGTCGGTACGTCCATGAGGGACCGCTTTTTCGATTGCCTCGCGGATGCCGTGCAAGTTATCCGGCAAGTGATCGGCATGCAGAGTGGTGCGAACTGCCATCATTCCGCAGCCAATGTCCACGCCAACTGCGGCTGGAATAATCGCACCGCGAGTCGGAATCACGCTGCCAACGGTCGCGCCGATTCCCCAGTGCACGTCGGGCATTGCCGCAACCCACTTGTAGATGAACGGCAATTGCGCGACATTCAGCAACTGCGCGCGAGCCGCATCTTCGAGCTGGACGCCCTTTGTCCACGCTTTAATCGGGACGCCGGTCTCGGGCTTGATGAAGTTGTAAGTTGAATCGGTCATGGTTGTCGTCCTCGTTTACTAGTCGCTTTCTACTCTTCCACAGAGCAGAGTTCTTCGGCCTCATTCTGATCTTCAGCTTCTTCCTGTTCGCCCGAAAAGCCCACTCCGCGGAATCCCGTGTGCTTGCGGGCTGGTCTGGTCGGGATGATGAGTGCGATCTTCTCCATCTGATCACGCGTGGGCACAGTCTTGTTGCTGAAGTCGGTGCAGTCTGCAACCTTGAAGGGCACAGACCGGAATCGACTGAAGCAGCAGAAGACCGCTTCTTCGCTTTCGCGAAAGCCTTTCTGGATGTGCGCCCAGTAGCAGGCACGGCATAGAGACTCTTCGTCTCTCAGTGCTGCTTTCTTCATGATGATTGTCTGCATAAGTCACTCTTCTAACCAGCTAAGCTGGCGTTAGTTAGTTGACGTAAGCCGCCGGGGAACAAGTGAGAAGAGAATAGACTCGAGGCCGCGTGGTCGCGGTACCTTGGGTATCGGGGCTACGCCCCCGTCCCGCGAGTGCCGTCCTCGGCAGGGTTCGCCACCCTGCGCGTCTTCGTTATGAGCGAAGTAACTCTTCTCTTCACCACCGGCGAGTTCATTTGCCAAGCTCTAATGAGACGCGGCAAGCCGCGTCTCTACCAGGGGAGTGTGGACAATCTCGACCTACATCTCCCACGTCTCAATCGGTCGGGGTACATGCGGACACGGAAATGCTGCTGCACGAGGGGGTTTCGAACCCCGGCGCCCCGAAAGACGCCTGCTCCCGAAGTATCCGTGGCCTTCGCCACCGACCCTGTGAAGTTAGGCTGGGGGAAACAGCCGATCTATCCCGGCACAGGGCCGAGGCAGAGGGCTAGCGGCATCGGTATAGTCGTTTCCAGCGAAGGAACCGAGGCCTGCGCCACCCAGCGAGGTTATGGTTGAGTCTGCTTTTAGGGATCGTCTTTAAATCGTCGAGGGAGTTAGTAACTGACGAAGTCGAACGACGCCCTTAGCCAATTGCGACCCGGTTCGGGTTGCCGTGGCATTTGCAGCACGATATGTAGTGTGCATATATCCGCCATTTATGGGGCGTCCTTTCGTAAGAGGATGTAAGAATATGCCATAACTCCGTCTCTGGCGTCAAGAGGGTAGCAAAATAAATAGCATCGTAATCACAATGCAGCGCCACTCAGGATGACTAACCCTGGGAAACATGAGGTCCTTCCCCTTCGACAAGCTCAGGATCAGGATGACATCGGGACTCGTCTTTCATTAGGCGCAATCGAATCTGGGACGTGCTTGCTCTCTTGCCGCTGACTTGCGTATGGTTACGGGGTGAAATTTCCGCGATGTAGCGGCGTCCTGCTCCACTTTACTTCCCTGCCGAGCCGCTTTGGTATCGGTGATCTCGGCGCTTCCGCATACGAATTCGCGGATTTTCTCTCCGCCGCCGGACAAAAATTGTGGCAAGTGCTGCCGTTGAATCCCACTGGATACGGCGACTCACCCTACCAATGCTTCTCGGCCTTTGCCGGGAATCCAATGTTGTTGAGTCTGGAGCGCTTGCGTGAGCAAGGATTGCTGCAAGCTCCCGATCTGGACGCATCTCTGTCGCGATCTTTTCCCGAAGACTTCGTTGCCTACGGGCCGGTCATCGAATTAAAGATGGCGGCTTTGCGCCGGGCGGCCCAGGTTTTCTTTGCTGACGGCTCGCGGGCGGATCGTGCTGCGTTCGATCACTTTTGTGAGAGCGCCAGTCCATGGCTTGATGACTATGCGCTCTTCATGGCCTGTAAAGATGCGCACCACGGAGTCATGTGGACGGAATGGGATCCGCAGATTCGCCAGCGTGATGCGCGGGCCGTTAGCGAGTGGTCCAGGAGGCTCGCGCCCGAACTGATGGCGTTCAAGTATTGGCAATTTGAATTCTTCCAGCAGTGGGAAAGTCTGAAGAGTTATTGCCAGAAGCGCGGAATTCGTTTCATGGGCGACGTTCCGATCTATGTGGCGCACGATAGCGCCGATGTTTGGGCGCATCCTGAGTTGTTCTATCTCGACGATCAAGGGCGCCCGACTGTGGTCTCAGGTGTGCCGCCAGATTACTTCAGCGCCACTGGACAGCTTTGGGGAAATCCTATTTATCGCTGGGACCTGCTGGCCGCGAACGGATACAAGTGGTGGATCGAACGTTTCCGGGCGTCGCTTGCAATCTTCGATATGGTGCGGCTCGACCACTTCCGCGGCTTCGAGGCTTACTGGGAAGTGCCAGCGGGAGAGACGACTGCCATCAACGGACGCTGGGTCAAAGGGCCGGGGGAGGCGTTTCTGTCGGCGCTTCAGAACGCATTTGGCGGGCTGCCGGTGGTGGCCGAGAACCTAGGGGTGATTACTCCTCCGGTGGAGAAACTACGGCAGCAGTTTGGCTTGCCGGGGATGGGCGTTTTGCAATTTGCGTTCGGCAACGATCCGCAGGGTCCATCGTTCCGTCCGCATAATTACAACCGCGACCTGGTTGCCTATACCGGCGGACACGACAACGATACGACCGTGGGCTGGTGGATGAGTTCCGGCTCCAGCGACAGCACGCGTACTCCCGAGGATGTCCGCAAAGAGCACGATTTCGCGCGCGCGTATCTCAATTTCACATCCGATGACGATTCGGAAATTAACTGGGTCATGATCCGCGCGGTGATGGCCTCGGTTGCGGATGTTGCGATTGTGCCGTTGCAGGATGTGTTGGGCCTCGGCAGCGAGGCGCGTATGAATCTTCCCGGCACCGTCAAAGGAAACTGGAAATGGCGGTATCGTCCGGGCGCGCTGAGTGGCGAATTGAGTGCGCGACTTCGAGAGCTGGTCACGCTTTACGATCGCTAAGTAAGCGACCCGAGACATAGGATCTCGTGGCGGCGAAACAACTAACTTATTTCCTTCACCGTAATTTCATACTTGAAGTTGTCCGGATCCAATGGATCCACTCGTCCATCTGCCGTCTCCGCTTGCGGATACATGAAAAACACCAGCGGCGGTTTGGCGGACCCCGGCAGCTCTACGTCGTGAGCGTAGTTATAGGCCATCCAATTCATCTCCCATGATCCGAACAAGCGCTTGCGCGCATTGGATACCATCTCGTCGGTCAGCGGACGATTTCCGGGCGGCTCTTCGAGAACTACCTTGCGTACATCTGCCGGGTCCACCGGAACCCAACCATGTTCGCGAAGATATACTTCCGTTCGGCAGTGCTGGCTCTTGGTGGCTTTGTCCGTCGCTAGTCCAAGGCTTTTGTAGCCCAAGTCCGACTTAGCAATCCGCAAACCATAAACATCCCGCGCCGGCAGGCCCACGGAGCGTGCCAGGCCAACGTAAAGGGCATTCAGGTCGGCACATTTTCCGCCCATGTCGCCCGTCACGAGCATCGCGCGAATGTCGCCACGTCCACAGCCGCGGACCTTCGGATCGCGGAACGTGTTGTCGACGACCCACTCGTAAATAGCGCGCGCCTTTTCCATGTCAGTGGTCGCACCAGCGGTCGCCTTGAGCGCAGTTTCTTTCACAATGCCGTCCGTAGGCACGTATCGAGTGGGCTGAAGAAAGTAATCGAGCTCGGCTTTTGAAACGTGCGGAGCCTTGGCGGGCGCCGAGAGATCGACCGCGTAGTTCCTCACTGAGACATGGCTGGTCAGTGTCAGCACGGGCTTCGCGTTCGCGGGGTAAGTCGCCGACACCACGCCAAGCGCAGTCGTTTTGTCCTGGGTCAATTTGGCCGATCCGCCCTCAGCTTTGAACTTGTTGGAATGCGTCCGCTGAAATGGAGTATCGCGATTCAGCGCCGCCGGCAGCCAGATATGAGTGACTCCCGTCGGCTTCAGGACTTCTACCCGCGTGGCGACCTCGAAGGTCCGCCACCCGTCGCTGGGCCGTAAGGAGTCAGCAAAGACTGGTATCGATTTCGTGAATGCCAAACCAGCGCGGAGCCTTGGCGGGCGCCGAGAGATCGACCGCGTAGTTCCTCACTGAGACATGGCTGGTCAGTGTCAGCACGGGCTTCGCGTTCGCGGGGTAAGTCGCCGACACCACGCCAAGCGCAGTCGTTTTGTCCTGGGTCAATTTGGCCGATCCGCCCTCAGCTTTGAACTTGTTGGAATGCGTCCGCTGAAATGGAGTATCGCGATTCAGCGCCGCCGGCAGCCAGATATGAGTGACTCCCGTCGGCTTCAGGACTTCTACCCGCGTGGCGACCTCGAAGGTCCGCCACCCGTCGCTGGGCCGTAAGGAGTCAGCAAAGACTGGTATCGATTTCGTGAATGCCAAACCAGCGCAGACTGCGCCAGTGGATTGGAGAAAAGTTCGCCGATTCATAAAACTCCCTGAATCTGGTGGCGGCGGTAGGACTCGAACCTACGACCCACGGATGATGAGTCGCCGAGCCAGCGCAGATTTCAATGAACTTCAACAAAATAGCTTAGCAAATTACGGCAAGAACCTGGCCGGAAAAGGGCTCTTTGCGTTGCTGGAGGTTCAGACCAATAAACGCTGGCTGGAATCTCGACTTTGCTCTAGAGATCAAGCATGATCCACGTTGGCGCGTGGTCGCTAGCGTTTTCCTGCCCACGCGCCCATCGGTCAACCCCGCCGTCCACCAGCCGGTCCGACAAATTCGGTGAGAGCAGAAAGTGATCGAGTCGCATGCCTTTGTCTTTCTGCCACCGTTCAACTTTGTAATCCCAGAATGTCCAGAGCGGCCCGTCCGGATGTAGCCTCCGCATGGCATCGGTCCAGCCTTGAGCCAGCAAACGCGCAAATGCCTGTCGGCTCTCGGGTTGGATTAACGCGTTGTTATCCAACGACCGAGTCGGATAGATGTCCTGCGGAGTCGGCACGACATTGTAGTCACCGGCCAGCACCACGGGTGCGCCGCTCGCCATGAGTTCGGCGGCGTGGGCAATCAGGCGCTCAAACCACGCCAACTTGTAATTGAATTTCGGTCCAGGCTGCGGATTCCCATTGGGGAGGTAGATAGAAGTGATCAGAACTCCCTGAACCGCCGCTTCAATGTAGCGAGCTTGATGGTCAGCAGGATTCGAGTTCCCCGGCAAGCTAGTGCGAGTCACAACGGGAACGTGATTTCGCGCCAGAATCGCCACGCCGTTCCAGGAGCGCTCCCCTTGCCAGACCGCTTCGTACCCGAGAGCCCGAAGGGCATTCGCGGGAAAGGCGTCCTGCTCTGCCTTGAGCTCCTGGAGACTAACCACGTCCGGTTCAGCTTTCGCTAACCAAGCCAGAAGGTTGTCCAGCCGCTTATTGATGTTGTTAATGTTGAAGGTGGCGACTTCACCGAGTCCCTTTCTGTCTTTGTGCTTTCTGGGTGTCCCCAAAGGGAACAAACGAGTTCGTTGCTCCCGCTCGCATTATCACCGGCGAGTCGTCGCACAAAAAGCTCGACCCGCAAGTGCTACCGCATCCCTTGGAACGAGCACACACCATCTGGTCACTATGTTGGTGATGTCGGCGCGATCAAGAGCCTGGGCCACCCGCCTGCCCGGCTTTACAACGGAGGGAAAGTTGAGGCAGCCCCAGTTAGTGCGGTGACGGCTAAGCTAGGCCAGTCCCCAGTACAATTAAATAGATGGATGACAAACTGGACCGATTTGAAGAAACGCATCCTCATTTGAAGGAGTTCAGCAAGTTCTTAGCGGAGCTGAACAAAGAAAGTGACAGGGGCGCAGCCTTGATTTCGGCAGCCATGATTGATGACTTATTGGGGAAGTGCATCATTTCCTTCCTAATCGACCATGCAGATGTCGAACCATTGCTGGAAGGTTTCAACGCGCCACTTGGGTCGTTATCAGCGCGCGTACTGGTTCCTTTGCGCTCGGCCTGTTGTCAGAAGATGAATACCACGAATGCCAGATTCTGCGGAAGGTGCGGAATGCTTTTGCGCACGACGTTCATGTTTCGTTCGACGACCAAAAAGTTAGAGACCTTTGCAAGAATCTGAATATGTGCGCTAAAGACTATGGAGCTGTTCTTGTCGACGCGCGTGGCCGATTCACAACTTCCTGCACTGGAATAATTCTGAACTTGACCAACCGGCCATACTATGCGGGGCAGCATCGCCTTACATATCGTGGATGGCGGTACTGATGATGAGCCGTTCTCGGAAGATTGGCCGCAACGACCCATGTAGCTGCGGAAGCGGCAAGAAGTTCAAAAAGTGTTGCTTATCGAAAGTAGAGCCTATGGAAACAAAACCAGCGAAACCACAAATAATGGCATCGAAAGATGGCACCGTGTGGAAGGAAGCCCCTGCAGAATTGCACGCTAAAGCCATGAAGTGTTTGAAGAAAAGCACCGCAAGGAAAAGAGCGCGTCGCTCGCTTTGGGCAGATAATGCCGCAAATTTCACTACTCACACCCGAAGGCTACCGGTTGATTGTTGTTCGTGGTAGTTTTACCATTCGGCTAAATGGAAGTTCTTTCTGGATTTCCTTCGGATTACGCGCCCGAAGTACTCGGGTTCGAATGGTGGAAAGCAGAGACCGCCAAACCTGAAGCTGAACGGCACCCACTCTTACGTGGCGTGGCCTGGGCAAGCGCTTACATGAATGCACAACACGTGCAGCCCGACGGCACCAAGGTGGCGCTACCATACTGTGCTTTTGCGGCATTTAACTGCTTCGCTTACGACCTTTATGTTGTGGACGACAATGGCGGGCTGGATGATGAATTCCTGCAACGATTGAAGAACCGACAATTGTTTCAAGGTGCGCGCCATGAACTGTTCGCTGAGGCAACGTGCTACCGCGCGGGCTTCTCCGTAGAGCATGAAAAGGAAAAGGACGGCAGCACCCGCCATGCAGAATTTACCGTCAGACACGCGGCAACAGGTCAACTCCTGTCGGTCGAAGCGAAGAGCAGGCATCGCGCAGGGGTATCGCAATGCCGGGCATGCCTGAAGAGAAACCACAGTTGCGGCTTACGCCTTTGATAAACAACGCGGCAGCGAAGAACCCGAAGCATCCGCTCGTAATTTTTGTGGACACCAATCTTCCTTTCAAATGGGCGGAAAGAGTTGCTGGCACGGCAAGCAGGAAACGAGTTGTCGCGGCCTATTCGCGCTCTACTGGACAAAATTAAGAAGCGGCCTGATGGCGCTGACCCGTATTGCATGATCGTTTTTAGCAATCATCCCCATCACTACGCGGTTCGTGATTTGGACCCGCAGCAACATCTACTTTCGGTGTTGGCCAGAAGCCAACCGCCCACATGCTTTCTTTGCAAAGCCTATTTGGCGCTGCTGGATTGTACGGCAATATTCCTATGGGCTTATCGTCGGAAGAAGGTGACCCGCCACCGCCTGCGGTGCCGGCAATGTGGCCGAAAATTCGTTATGACCTGCAAATCGCCGGAGCCGATGTAAGTATTTCGCGTGAGGGCAAAGATATCGGGAAGACGTTTTTGACCATAGATAAGGACCGTCCAGAAGCTCCCAGCCGTTTGCACGAATTCTTAGAGGATGTTGGGCTATCGCGCGTTGATGCACACGCGATTTGCAAGGCAATCGAAGAAGGAAAATCTGTGTTGGGTGTTTATGCGCTGAAGTAGATGACGCCAGTAACTCCCGATGGAAACACGGGGAATGGGGAAACACGGGGACAGACGGGACGTACCCCGTTGCACAACCCCTACGAATAAATCCCAAGTGCCTCATGTCCCAACTTCTGCACGTACTCAACGTACGACCCAGGATAAACAGTCGGATTGCGGTCCGTGCCGCTCTCGCCGCCCAGTTCCAGCACGCGGGAGCCGAGACCGCGAAGGAACATGCGGTCATGCGATACGAAGATCATGGTGCCTTCAAAATCCTTTAGGGGAATTCGGGGACAGACGGAACTGGCCCATGATTCCCGTCCGTCCTTGAACCATTTCGCTGCTTTAGCTTTGAAAAGACACCTCGAGCGCGACACCCGAATAGTTGACCTTCGGAACCAATTGACGATTGGGTCCCTCTTCGAGGTCAACCAAGCCGTAACGCTCCATGGTTCGTAGAGTACGCGAAAGATTTGAAGTCGCACGGCCAGATCGCTCGGCCAGTTCGTTAAGTGACTTGGGATGGGTTTGAATGATGAGCTTTAACAAGTCTCTGTTTTGGTCCGATAAGACCTGTGACAAAGACTGCAGGGATTCAAACCAGACCTTGGGCTCGCCCTTCCCGGGTACATACTCACCCCGCGCTATCGCCATCGTCCGCTTCTTGTAGGTCTCTCTGGAGGCAATTCCAACTTTTAGAGTGTTCATCGTGTTGCACCCCTTTCCTTCAAAATCCGATCAACTTCAGTCCAAAAGTCACCCAGTAAGGTGGCCGCGTCCGCGTAGATATAGAACCTCACGCGTTCTCCCTTGTGCTTGTGGTCATATTCGATCCTTGTCCGCGCCCCCGGCCCCGTTCCCTCAGTAATGGAGTGAGCATTGTCGAATCCCACGAGGCGCTCGTTGTCTCCATCATGCAGGGTCAGTGAATAGTCCAGACCATGAGGCTTCTCGGATGAGGTCGGGACTCGCTTTACGACAAATTTGACCCAAAACGCGCCCTCGACAACAAAGGTTTCCCCATCAAGGAGGAGGAGTGTGTCGAGGCTATGGTCGGTCCCCACTCTAAACAAAGTTATCAGCCGATGATAACATTGTCAAGACTTCGGTGAAACCCGGGGATGGAAACCTGGGGACATCCATGACGCGAAAATATGGGGAAATACGGGACAGACGGGACGTACCCCGTTGCGCCAGCCCTACGAATAAATTCCAGGCGCCCCATGTCCAAGCTTCTGCACGTACTCAACATACGACCCTGGATAAACAGTGGGATTGCGGTCGGTGCCGCTCTCGCCCCCCAATTCCAGCACGCGTGATCCGAGACCGCGAAGGAACATGCGGTCATGCGACACGAAGGTCATCGGTTTCTTTGTTTTGATTTCAGGAAGTCAACTTCAAAATCCAAAGGGCGGGAGCAGCCCCCCGAAACGGGGGGGGCAGGCGTCTGCTAGACTGGTGAGCAAATTTGCTAGTGAGGTGATCTATGCGTCTTCGGTATGTTTGCACTGCTTTGATTCTAGGAGGCTGTACGCTCGCGGCCTCTGCGCAAATGGGTTCAACAAGTGCGAAGGTGGCCGCCGGCACCCAAATGTCACCCGTGCAGGCGCAGAATGAGTTGCTGAACCTCTTCGAGCATGAGTTTATGGGAGTCGCGCAGGCGATGCCTGCGGACAAATACAGCTTTGCGCCTACTGCGGCAACCTTTACGGCCTCGCAGGGCGCAAAGTATGACGGGGTTCGCACGTTCGCGCAGGAAATATCGCACGTCGCAACGGCGAACTACTATTTCGCTTCGAAGATTCTTGGGGAGAAGATGCCGGTTGACCCTAAAAGCATTGAGGGTCTGAGGACGAAGGAGGAACTCCTGAAGGCCGCTGCGGATTCTTTCGCCTATGCACACAAGGCGCTCGCGACGATTACTCCCGAGAATGCCTACACCGCTATTGACGGTGTCGACGGTCTGCACACGCGGTCGGTCGTTGCATCTTTCATTTCTGCTCATGGATACGACCACTATGGGCAGATGGTCGAGTATCTGCGCATGAACGGCGTTGTGCCTCCAGGCTCGAAGTGAGCCCATCATGGTTCTCTGCCGATGTTTCGCTGTTCGGGCCCATCGGCAATAGGGACAGGTAGGGATAGACGGGACGCACCCATTTCTCAGGGCCTACGAATAGATCCCAGGCGCCTCATGTCCAAGCTTCTGCACGTACTCAACGTACGACCCGGGATAAACCGTGGGATTGCGGTCCGTGCCGCTTTCACCGCCCAGCTCCAGCACCCGTGAGCCGAGACCGCGAAGGAACATGCGGTCATGCGATACGAAGATCATGGTGCCTTCAAAATCTTTCAATGTTTCGACGAATAGAGGTTGGTGAACGTCCATGGTCCCCTGTTTTGTTGTCTCCGCTTCTTCTGCTACAATGTAGCCACGTTGCTACATTAGAGGGTAGAGCTCATGGCTATTACAAAACTATCGAGTCGAGAGTTTAATCAGGACACGAGCCGGGCAAAGAGGGCGGCCAAACGAGGTCCCGTTTTCATCACGGATCGAGGCCGTCCGTCCCACGTGCTGCTCACGGTGCAGGAGTATCAAAGGATCACAGAAGGGCAAAAGAGCGTTCTGGACTTACTGGCGATGCCAGCCGCCGCTGAAATTGAATTTGAGGCTCCGCGTCTGCCGGGAAACCTGCACCAGACCGCGGACCTGACGTAAATGTACATCCTTGATACCAATGTAATTTCAGAATTAAGGAAAGCCGGGAAGACGCATCCCAACGTCAGGAAATGGGCCGAACCCTTACCCTCGGCCAGTCTCTACATCTCGGTCATTTCGGTACTCGAACTGGAAATCGGAATTCTTCTCGTCAACCGGCGCGACAAACAACAAGGCGGAATCCTTCGCGCGTGGCTGGATGGCCACGTGTTGCCCACGTTCTCCGGTCGTATTCTGGCCATTGACACCGCTGTCGCGCAGCGATGCGCGACGCTTCACGTACCGAACCCTCGCTCCGATCGTGACGCGCTCATCGCAGCCACAGCCCTCGTGCATGGTCTGACCGTCGCGACCAGGAATGTAGCCGACTTCGAGCGAACGGGAACAGCGGTGCTCAATCCCTGGGGGGACTGAGCACAAGGTTATGTCGGCCCGCGCCGGGTGCCCCAAACGTCGCGCACGTTGCGATGTGTGGGTTTTGACGCCGCCGAAATGCGTCCAGTTCGATAACGCAGCCGTTGCCATTCGACTTCCGTTCCTACCCTGTCCGCTTCTTACCCTCCACCATCACTTTTCGCAAGATCCGGTTGATTCGCGTCTGGTAGCCCGGGCCTTTGGACTTGAACCAATCCACAACCTCTACATCCACGCGCAGCGAGATTCGCCGTTTGCGCGGACGGTTCCAGCGCGCCTCCCCGCCTGTCTCCTCCTCGGCCAGGGACAACAGTTCCTCTTCAATCGAGGCCCACACCCAGCCCAGTTTCCCCGGGAGTGATCGCCCCTTCCGCCGCTTTGCTTTCTTCTTCTTAACTGTCATGACACAATCGTATGCCCGTAACCGCCATGACGCTATGTTCCCCGTGGAACATTCTAAAATTGGGCTAGGCGGGCCGTACTTCGCAGCGCAGGCCTACGAATAAATCCCCGGCGCCTCATGTCCAAGCTTCTGCACGTACTCAACATACGACCCCGGATAAACAGTGGGATTGCGGTCCGTGCCGCTCTCACCGCCCAGTTCCAGCACACGTGAGCCGAGACCGCGAAGGAACATGCGGTCGTGCGATACGAAGATCATGGTGCCTTCGAAATCCTTCAGGGCGTCCACCAGCATTTCTTTGGTCGCTAGATCCAAGTGATTCGTGGGTTCGTCGAGCACCAGGAAGTTCGGCGGGTTGTGGAGCATGCGCGCTATCGCCAGCCGCGATTTTTCTCCGCCGGAGAGTGCGCGGATCTTTTTATCTGTGTCTTCGCCGGAGAACTGGAATGCTCCTGCCAGGTTCCGCAACGAGCCGATACTGTCCTGGGGGAAATCTTGTTGCAATTGTTCGGCGACGGTGAGATCGGAGTTGAGCACATCCAGCGACTGTTGCGCGAAGTAGCCCATATACAGGCTGGCGCCTAGCCGCACGCTTCCGGCGTCTGGAGCACTGGCCCCGGCAATCATTTTAAGAAGCGTAGTCTTACCAGCGCCGTTTCTACCCATGACGGCCCAGCGTTCTCCGCGGCGGATGGTGAGACTGAACCCTTCGTAAATCACACGCGGGCCGTAACTCTTGTGCAGATTCTCAAGGACGGCTACCTGTTCGCCGGATCGCGGAGGGACACGAAAGTCGAATTTCACGACCTGCCGTTTCTTGGGGAGTTCGATTTTCTCGATCTTGTCCAAGGCCTTGATGCGGCTCTGCACCTGGGCCGCTTTGGCGGCGTGCGTCCTGAAACGATCAATGAACCGCTGCTCTTTGGCAAGCATGGACTGCTGCCGCGCAAATGCTGCCTGCTGATTACTCTCTCGGATCGCCCGCTCGCGCTCGTAGAAGTCGTAGTTACCCGAGTAAGTGATGATCTCGCCGCCATCAATCTCCGCAATCTTTGAGACCAGACGGTTCATGAACTCGCGGTCGTGCGAAGTCATGAGCAGCGCACCGGGAAATGACTTGAGAAACTGCTCCAGCCAGATGATGGATTCGATGTCGAGATGGTTCGTCGGTTCGTCCATCAGCAATACATCGGGCATTCCGAGCAGCACGCGCGCCAGCGCAACCCGCATTTTCCATCCGCCGGAGAGAGCGCCCACGTCGCCGTCAATCTGATCGTCTTTGAATCCCAACCCGTGTAACACTTCACGGGCCTGCGATTCCAGCGCGTAACCGCCTAAATGCTCGTACTCCTCCTGCACGTGACCGAAGCGATCAAGGATGCGATCCATCTCATCAGCCTTGTCGGGGTCGGACATTTCCCGCTGCAAGGCTTCGAGTTCGTGGTGCAGATCGCCGACGCGTCCGCTGCCTGCGATCGCTTCATCCAGCACCGAACGGCCCTGCATCTCCTCGACGTCCTGGCGAAAGTAGCCGATCGTCAACTTCTTGGGGACAGAGACCGTGCCATCGTCGGGAGTTTCCTCGCCGACCACCATCCGGAATAGCGTTGTCTTGCCCGACCCATTGGGACCGACCAGTCCAACTTTTTCGCCTGGATTCAACTGAAACGAAGCATCCACGAAGAGCAACTGCTTGCCATACTGCTTATTGATGTTTGAGAAAGAGATCATATTCTTGAAGGAGCATCTCGCGGCACGGTGCCTGTTCTAGTGTAGCGTGGCCGGAAAATTGAGCGCCAGCGTTTGCACGTTGGATTACGTCAATTATCATTGACTAATGACTTTGGAAGAAGCGCGGTTATTGATTGTCGAGGGCATTAACTACGCTGCCTACAAAGAAACGGATTCTTCGCTCCACGACTCTGACAAGAACCGTCTCTTGGATTATGAACATTACAAGTCTGGACGCCACATATCCAAACCGAGTCCCTGGTCTGAGGGAGATTTCGAAGAAAAAATGGCAGCGCTTCTGCGTTGGGCGAATACGCTAAACCGTTCCGATCCCGCTTTCGCGCAGGCTCTTAATCTACTGGAGAGTGAGGATTCACTTATCGGGCGCGTCATTCAGCGCAGTAAGTCAAGACAGGGTCAATGATGTGTGAAATCTGAGGACAAATGGAACGGTCTGCCCATTTTCTCGCGACTTGCTTGCCGGGCGTAAAATAGTCGCATGAGTCCAGACGTTTCCGAACTCTTAAAAAAAGCCTTGGCTCTCCCGCCGGAAGCCCGTGCTGCTTTGGCCGGATCGCTGTTGGAAAGCCTCGACGATGAACCTTGCGACGAAGGTGTCGAAGCTGCCTGGAATGAAGAAATCAAACGCAGGACCGAGGAAATCGACTCTGGCAAAGTCCAGATGATTCCCTACGAAGAAGTGCGCCGCCGCCTGGCGGCCCTGCTGTCAGATGCCAGCAAGTAAGCCGTACCGCTTCCATCCGCAAGCATGGCAAGAAGTCGAGGCAGCAGAATCCTGGTACCGGCAACGCAATCCTGAAGCAAGCGTGAGATTTCTCTCCGCGATTTATGATGCGCTTGACAGGTTAGCTCGCTGGCCGCAGCGCTGGCCAATCTATCGGCACGGAACGCGCCGATTCGTTCTTTACCGCTTCCCGTTTTCCGTCATTTATCGGGATGAAGATACTTCAGTAAGCGTCATGGCCATAGCTCATCACAAACGTAGGCCAGCATATTGGAAAGATCGGCTGTAACAGTTACAGTACTGTTAGGCGTCACTGAAATCAAGCTTTACGCGGGGGAAACACGCCCGAGCTGCATCATCAGTCCGAGCGTATCCATGATGATCCGCGTTTCTTTGATTCTGCCGCTCTGAAGACGGTCGATGACCACGCCCCAAACCTTCACGGAGCGTCCCGTAGCGGCCACGCCAAGAAACTCCCCTCGGTGCGTACCGGTCCACTCAAAGCGGGTTACCACCTTGTCGCCCTCGGCAATCTGCTCTTCGACCGAAAAGTACAAGTCGGGAAATCCAGCCCTCATACCGCGCAGAACATCCTTCAAGCCTTCCAAGCCCGGGCCTTGGCCGGGAAACGGAACCTGCTCGACGACATCCTCCCAGGCGAACTGCACCGCGGAGTCGATCTGACCCTGATTAATTGTTTCTTCGATGAATCGTCGGACGATAGCGCTGTTATTTTCCATCAACTGGACTCTCCTTTTTCAGGGGCTGGCCCACATTGACCACTCGACGTCTATTGCTTCTCGTAGACGTAAATCTCTTTGTGGTCGTCTGCGTCGTGAGTGAGAGTTCGACCTTCAGCCGTCAGTGTCCATGTATCGATGACAGGCTTAAGTCCCGTGACAACGACAGTGGCGTTAGGGATTTTTATATCCAGCGTGGATTCGATGACAAGCACTGAGTCGTGCCAGCTCGCGCTCGAATTCAATTGACCTGACGACATTTTCATCGAAGCGCGTTTCTTTCCATCCGGGGTGTAGGTTTCAGTCGACTTCTTGCCGTCGGTTTTGTAATGGAAAACAATTGCCGACTTCTTGTTTTCAATGACGATTGTCTCTGATTTGGTCGTGCTGTCCTTCGGGAGCGTGCTCTTTGCGACGTTGAGCACCCAAATACCAGAAAAGTCGGGTGTCTCAGCAGCCCTTGCGAACACCGGGAACATCACAGCGATACCCAGCGTAATTGTGATTAGAAACTGACGCATGACAGTGGTCTCCACTTTCGCGAGTGATTGTAATAGATTTCTCGCAGCAAATGGTCAGAGTTAGAATGCCATCGCGAAAGGCGGGCACCACTCGCAAAATTCCCACTTGACATCGCCCGATAATCCACTACCATACGGTTGTGGATAGATTAGGTACAACGTTTGCGGCTTTGTCTGATCCAACCCGGCGGGCCATGATCGAACGGCTCTCCCATGGGCCTGCCTCCGTGCATGGATTGACGGAACCGTTTGCACTCTCGCAGCAGATGATTTCAAAACATATTGCCTACCTGGTGCGGGCTCGGATTGTGATCAAGAGAAAGCATGGACGAGAGAGTGTCTGCACGCTTAGGCCAGCGGCGATCAAGACAGTCAGCGACTGGGCGATCAGCTATCGCCGGTTCTGGGAAGAGAGTTTCGACAAGCTGGAAGCAGTTGTGAATCAAATGAAGAAAGAGGAGGCCAGAGATGGCAAAAAACACGGTCAGCGAAATTGAGCGGATGGTTATCACAAGAGTTTTTGATGCCCCACGCGAATTGGTTTGGAAGGCGTGGACAGACCCGAAATATGTGATGCAGTGGTGGGGGCCGAAGGGTTTTACTGCGCCCGTTTGCCAGATGGATTTTCGCGTTGGCGGAAAATCCCTCTTCTGCATGAGAACGCCGGATGGGCAGGACTTCTGGAATGCGGTTGAATACCACGAGATTGTTCCCCAAGAGAAGATCGTTTCCTCCATGTACTTTTCAGACTCGAAGGGAAACAAGATTGACCCTGCGCAATTAGGAATAGAACATGAGGCCATAGACGGTGCCTACGACGTGACCATCTTCGAGGATCTCGGCAACGGCCAGACGAAACTCACCCACATTGGAAATGAACCCATGGAGAGCGCGAAAAATAGCGGTCAAGTGGAGGGCTGGAACCAGATACTCGATAAAGTTGCCGCAGTTGTTGCGAAGCTAGTGCAGGCGAAATAGGGAGTTGGAGTTTTGATGATTGTCAGGGCTTAGAGAGACCGGGGACCCGTCCCCGGTTTTCCTTGCTGCGTGCGATCAGTCCGTCCAGAAAGTTGGGGGTGACGAGCACAACGCCTCGTTGACAGCTTAAACTCGCGCTCCTAGACTGGCAGATATGGAAGTCCATTTCACCCCCGAGGAAGAAGCGCAGTTATCCCAAATCGCCAGTCATGCTGGTACGGATACTGAGCGGTTGGTGAAGGATGCCGCCTTGCGTCTACTTGAGCAGGATGCCCGCTTTCGCGCTGCCGTGCGCGAGGGTATTGCGCAGGCTGACCGCGGGGAGTTTATCGAAGAGGAAGAGATGGAAGCGCGCATCGAGCGGATGCTTAACTCCTGATGCGTATTCGCTGGACTCCCACAGCTGCAGCGGACTTGCAAAACATCTTCGCTTACCTCAAAGAGCACGAACCTCATTTTAGCCCGGCCCACGGTCATTGAAATCCGTAAATCTGCTCGCTCATTAAAAAAGTTTCCGCTGCGTGGACGTCAGGGACGTGAGGAAGGTACCCGCGAATTATTGCAGCGGCGCTTGCCGCATATCATCGCCTACCGCGTGAAGGACGATGCGGTTGAAATTCTGCACATCTGGCACCAGCGCAGGACAGGTAGCCCGGTGTTGCGCATTTTCTCGCGATTTGCTTGCCGGGCGTAAAATAGCTCAATGAGTCCAGACGTTTCCGAACTCTTAAAAAAAGCATTGGCTCTTCCGCCGGAAGCCCGTGCCGCTTTGGCTGGATCGCTGTTGGAAAGCCTCGACGATACCGTTGACCCATCGGTCGAGGAATCGTGGAAACACGAAATTGCGAGACGCATCGAGGAACTGGATTCCGGCAAAGTAAAACCAATTCCATGGGCGGAGGCACGGCGTCAGATTACCGCCCTCCTCAATGGCCGCTAAGTCTCTGGACATTCACCCGTTCGCACTCGCGGAACTCAAGTCTTCCATCAGTTGGTACCTGGAACAAAACGAAGCCGCCGCTGATAAGTTTGTCGAAGAGATAGATCGAGCGATTGACCTCGTACTAGCGTCGCCCCGACGTTGGCCGACAAGTGACCTCGACACCAGGAAGTTTGTTCTCCGCCGTTTTCCTTATGCGGTGATTTACCACGAAAGGAAATCAGTGGTTAGAATCTTGGCCATCGCCCACGGACACCGGCAGCCTGGATATTGGAAGGACCGGGTTTAACAGACTTACTAGCAGGGTGGGAACGTCCCGTCTGTCTCCGAGTTATCCCCGTCCTCGAGTTACCCCAAATGCATTTCCAGGCATGCTCCGGTGCAGCCCGTGGGGTGCCGAGAGAAGGCAATGGGCATGCTCAATGAGTGTAAACGCCTGGTTACAAGAGCAATCTCCCGTTTCGGCAGTAAGGCCGTAAAATCTAAGGGAGATGCAATCACTCAAAATCATCCTGACCTGTGTCGTGGCCGCGGTGTTGTACGGCATCGTTCACGACCAGTTCACCGCACATATCTGTGTTGAATACTTCTCGGTTTTCCATCCGCCAGTGTTCTCCACAACATCGCCGACATTGCTAGCGCTGGGGTGGGGCGTTATCGCTACTTGGTGGATGGGAGCATTTCTGGGCGTTCTACTAGCTTTTGCGGCAAGGGCAGGTTCGCGCAACAAGATCGACGCAAGCGAACTGGTTCGCCCCATATCGAAGTTGCTTGTGGCGATGGGCTTTCTAGCGACTGTCGTCGGACTAACCGGCTATGTGCTGGCCAGCCGGGGTGCAATCGCCCCACCTAGTTGGGTTGGCTCTCTGCTCCCTCCCGCAAGACACGCAAGATTCATGGCTGATTGGTGGGCACACAACGCCTCCTATTTTTTCGGCTTCTTCGGAGGAATTTTGCTGTGCATCCTTACAATCCGAAAGAGGCGTAACTCTGTCGTGATGCGGCGTACAGTCGATGGAGAGGAACAATTGAAGAAGACGAGAAAGCGAATCCTCATCGGTACGCTCGCGCTTTTGACGTTGGCAGTATTGACCTGGGGCTACTCTAAGTTTGGGTGGATGTTCTACCGTTACCACAGCACTGCGTGCCAACAGCGGGGCAAGGCATACGAAGCGCGCATCGAGACGTTGAAGCGTGACGCACGCGAGAGGCTAAGAATCGGCACCCCGAAAGAAGATGTAATCCGGTTTTTCAAGGAGAACGGACTTCCGGTCTCTTTGGACGGAGACGAGTACGAAGGGACGATTTACACGGACGGATGTGCTCCTGCTGGTTGCGGCTCAGATGTCGCTCTGCTCGGGCTACGTGTTAAAGCTGATAGCAGCGGGGCGGTTGCGGGCGAACCAATCGTAGGTGCAATTTACACGAATTGCCTCTAGGCGAACCACCCAGGATAAATAGGGATAAATAGGGGACAGACGGAATTGCCCCGTTTCTTTTGTTCGAGAAGATTTCCCCAATCTTTGTAGATACCGTGTAGGGATAAATAGGGGATAAATAGGGGACAGACGGAACTGCCCCCATCCCTTTTGTCCGAGCAGATTTCCCGAGAAAACCGGGGATAGACGGAACGTTCCCTCAGAAAAGAGCTTCCAAATCCCGCGCTCCGTGAACCACACGAAGAACCAGGAGCGTCGATCCCGCACCTGATAGAAAAGCAAATGTTTTGAAAATCCGCCTACAAACTGGCTACGACATTTCTCAACTCAGGAGCTTTGAATGAGCAGACTTTTCCGCTGGCTGGGTTTCTTAAGATACGCAGGACAGTGGCGGTTACAGCTTTGTCCCAACGCTTAGCCAAGGGATGGCCAGACTTCGCTATATACCAATCTGCTTGTTCCAAAATATCAGCGACAGCCAAATCACTGAGGACAAGCTGAACGTTTTTCAAGTTCTCCGGGCCCGCTCACGGAGCGTGGAGATCAAACCTTTTTTTCTTATCTCCGCGACCGGCAGTTCGATCTTGGGGCCCTTGGCTGCCGCTAGCAGGTCTTGCTCTAAATTTCCCAGACGGCGTTCTTTGTCCTGGCGAATCAGTTCGCGAACGTACTCGCTTGGCGTTCCCCAGTCTCCGGACGCGACTTGTCCTTCAACGTAGTTTTTCAGGGCTTCGGGAAGTGAGATGTTTAAAGAGGTCATTGCCATACCTTCATATTATGGCAGTTTATGACGGTCGACTCAAATTACTTGTGATTCCTCTGCCCCCAAATTTTCCTGATTGGAATCCCGCCGTGAACCTATTGATGCAATGAGAATCCACACGGCAGAGGGAAATCCGGAGACAGACGGGACGTTCACTAATCTCCATTTGTTGAAAAGCTGGGAAACGTTCCGTCTATCCCCAAGCTACTCTTGCTCAGTTGGCTGGATCGGCATCTTCATGCGCACCGTTCGGGGGAAATAGATGTTCAATTCCTTGACGAGTTTCTGCGGTTTGAGCGTATTGCAGACATAAGTGAAGAGAAGTTCGCCTTCGGCTTCGAACTCTGGATGTTCCTTTCCCGCATAGCAGTATGTATCTGGATCATATTCCGGCGAATTTTTCTGTAACTCAGGGATCTGGTAGATCACCTCTCCATCCGTCCACGGCCCGGAGAGACTGGATGCGGTTCGAAGTAGAACCTTGCTGGAAAAGTAATTCGGATCGACGAGCAGCGCAAGCCAGCTCTTGAGTTCCGGATGGTAGCGCACCGTCATTTCGGCAGCGCCATGCTCCATCACCGTTTTCGCTTTGGCCGGCTCCAGACCGGATTGCCACCGTCCGCTTGCATCCAGATATTGGAGGTTTCGCGACGGATTGTCGAGACCCACCACAGGAATTCTGGTCAAGATTTCCGGGCGTTTTCCATTCTCGTCCAAAGTGAATATGTAGAGGTAGTCGCCTTCGATGATGGCCGATGCGGAGGGGTTCGCGTGCACAGCCTCCGGTACAAGGGGCAAATAGGACACCTTCCAATCCGATGGATCCCGATCAAGGCCGGACACGTGCGCGAGATCGGTTCCACATAGGGCGAAACCGAGATCCGCCGGAGTCGCTTTTGGCGAGTTTCGCACACATAGCAGTGTGATCCAGAGATCGTCGTTACGAAGCACCCCGTCGAGAGGCCAATACCATGTGTCCTTATGTTGCGACTGGAAGAAGTCGATCTCTTTTCTGTTGGCATCGCGGCGGATCGTGTATTCGATGTTCCACTTCCCATCTTTGCAGGTTGAGATGGCGATCGAATTTCGAACCATGCGTGGATCGTCGTCCACTACCTTGCGCTCGGCGCCAAACAGAGTATCGCCGAAGACCCATAGGTTGCGTCCCCCGGGAAGCGGTGTCGAATAGGCGATATCAGAGCCGAGCCACCCTTGGGCAAGTGGAAAGGAGGGTTCACAGCTGAACTTCGGCGTGCTCTGTGCGAATCCAGAACGCGCGCACACTGCAAAGAAAAAGAAGACGGCCAACCGCTTCATCGACGATTTCAGAATATCCTCGCACCCTATCTCGAACGAATTGTAGCAAAAACGAATAAATTATGTGCTAATTGGACAAATTAAAAATAATACACTTACGATATAGGACAAAAGAGATGTTTTTGGTCCGAAGGAGGCGAATCGTGACAAAGACCGGGGACAGACGGGACGTTCACCAATTTCTATTTGTTGAAATACTGGGAAACGTTCCTCAGTGAACCTACTGCTGCAATGAGAATCCAGACGGCAAAGCTGCCTCAAGATTGATTGGTTCGCCGGTGATGGGGTGGTGGAATTTCAGGAATCGGGCGTGCAGGAAATATCCTCCATCGCCGGGGAGGCCGGGGAGATTTTCAAGAGGCTGGCCGGATAAACCGTACAGAGGATCGCCTACCAGCGGATGGCCTATGGATGCCAGATGGATTCTGATTTGATGAGGGCGTCCCGAATTTAGGCTTACCTCAAATGTTGTGGTGCCCGCCGTCCCGGTTGACGCTGCGCTGCTTGACGCCGTGCCGCTTGGCGTCCGTGAGATCACCTTCGCCAATGATTTTGACGGCTTGCCACTCGCGCTCGCGGCCCACACCGAGCCGATGCGCGGGTGCGGTACGAGTCCGATGGGTGTGAGGATTTCGTAGGTGTCGTGTTGTGCAGTGCCTTGCGCCAGCGCCCAATAGATTTTTTGAATTCTGGGTGTGTTCCAGTCCGCGCTTAGTTTAGCGGCGGCCTGCGCTGTTTTGGCGAAGAGAACGATGCCGGTTGTGGCTCGTCCTAACCGGTGGACAGGGTTTGCGCTGGGAGTTTGCTTTTGCACCAACCGCAGCAGAGTGTTTTCCATAAACCCGCCGCCGGGGAGAGTTGGCAGTCCGCTGGGTTTGTTGACGGCCAACAGATGCGGGTCGTTCAACAGGACTTCGAAGTGCTGAGGAGTGTCCGGTTCGATCCAGGGTGGACGGTTCCTGACGAGGGTTTGGCCTGAAATAAGCGATTCGCTTCCGGTCGCGGTGACGCCGTTGACGGTGACTTCGCAATTGTTCAGATTTTGTTGCCAGGCTTCTGGGGTTGAGTGGGGGTAAAGGCTTGCCAAGTGGGAAAGCAGGGTTCGCCCGTGATATTTGCTGATGATGTCTGTGGTATAGGCATAGCCCCGGTTGAGCATGTGGTTTGAGTGTAAGCATCGCCGCCCACTCCTTCAACAAGCTCAAGGCAGGCTCTTGCAAAAAACGCAAGGATGGGGCAGCCTTCGTGCGAATGGGCCATGCAAAGATGTGCCGCCCGCCGTTCATCTTGCCCCGCAAGCAGTATGACCTACCACACCATCGGTGCGATAATTTCGGTAACGAATCCTCCTGCAACTTATGAAGCGCCACGTCCTCATGTACGGGTTGATCGGTGGAATCTTGATTGCCCTGCTCCAGTGGACCGAGTATCAGTTCCTGGTCGTCGAACATTCCATCGAAATCTACGGCGGACTGATCGCCGCGACCTTTGCTGTTCTTGGCATCTGGCTTGGCCTCAAGCTGACAGCAAAACGCCAGACAATTGTTATGAGGGAGGTCCCCGTCGCTGCCGGGGGACCGTTCATCCCTGACGAAAGAAAACGTGAGGACCTGCATATCACTCGCCGTGAGCTTGACGTCCTTGAACTGATCGCCCAGGGCCTGAGCAACCGCGAAATCGCCGAGAAGCTTTTTGTGAGCGAGAGCACGGTGAAGACCCATTCCAGCCGTGTTTTCGACAAACTCGGGGCGAGACGAAGAACGCAAGCGGTGCAACTCGGCAAGGAATTCGGCCTTCTCCGCTGATTTACTCGTGCACGAGCACGGTTCGCGCCAACAGCCGCTCCCCCAAACGAATGATTTTTCTTTCCGCGGTCAAAATCAGCCAAAAGGATGACGACACCGACCCCGCCTGATGCGGTATGTTGAGCCGCTCGGTACAACTTTTTAAAAGGAGCGAACATGAAGTCTCTGAATTCGATGAAGGTCTTTGTCGTGGGTACTCTATCGATCGGCTTGTTTTCAAGCACTGCGATCATTGCCGCAACCGCCGCTGCCCCGGAATATGAACTCCCCCGGGTCTACGACGCCTCCATGCCACGTGACCAGCAGATCACACTCGCTGAGAGCGCCGCCCCGGCCGAGGTATCCAGTAAAGCCACAGTTTATGTTCTCGGCCCCAAAGGCTACGAGAAAGCGCGCGAAGGCACTAACGGCTTCAGCTGTTTTGTTGGCCGGCATTTCGTAAAGCCCGCAGAAACAACCATTGAGCCGCAGTGCTTCGACGCCGAAGGTAGCCGCACTCTCTTGCTTGTCTACATGCACGGTGAAGAGCTGCGCACAAACGGCAAGTCCGAGGCCGAAATCAAGGCAGACATCGCCAGTGGATATAAGGAAGGCCATTACCAGTATCCCAGCAAAACGGGGTTTCTCTACATGATGTCCAGCCGGAACCGCTTGAGAGCGATCCCCGAGCACGGCACTGGCATTTTTCCTCCGCACTTGATGTTTTATGCGCCGAACATGACAACGAAAGACATCGGCTTCGACGCCCCGGGGCTCGACAAGCTCGATTATATTGGGATGACTCACCCGGGAGCAGGCGATAACCTGATCGTAGTTATCCCAGCGGCATCCAAGTCGCCAGCTGACGTGGCTGGTCGCTGAGTGCGTATGAGCATAGGGCCGGCAGCGTACGTGGAAAGGTCGAGGTCGGATAAAAGACATTACTTATGATATGAATTACTAGGATATGAGAAAGATCATCGTCACCTTCGGGCTGATTTCCGGCGCTATCTCGTCGCTGATGATGATAGCGGTGGTGACCTTCCCCGGCGGGATTGGCTTCGACCGCGGCGCGGTCATCAGCAACACCTCCATCGTGCTCTCGTTCTTGATGGTGTTTGTCGGCATCCGAACCTACCGGGACAACATCGGCGATGGTCAGATTACGTTTTTAAAAGCTTTTGCCGTCGGCCTCTCCATTACGCTGATATCGTGCATCATCTATGTCGTAACCTGGGAGGTGATCTACTACAACTTCCTGCCTGGTTTCTGGGACGCCTATGGCGCTCATTTGGTTCAGAAGCTCACCGCCTCGGGCGCGAGTCCGGCAACCCTCCAGGCAAAACTTGAGCACGTCAGAAAATACAAAGAGCTCTACAAAAACCCATTCTTCAATGCAGTGCTCACGTTCATTCATCCCTTCCCGATTGGGCTCGTCATCACGCTGTTCTCCGCGTTGGTGCTGAGGCGAAAGACGCAACCGCAACCCGAGCAATGACCTTTGCCGGAATCCTGAAGCTATTCCGGAGTTTGTCCGCCACGTCCTGAGGATGGACTCAACCGTTCCTGGGAACCACCTCATGTGGCGCGCCGTCAATTCGCCGCGAGTACACACGGTCTTCTACATCGGCATCATCGCCTGGGAATCCGGAACCATTTCCCCGGGCTGAAGTGTTACAATACTTACAACAGTTACACTCGGAGGCTCGATGAAGCAATCGCGCACGATGGTGCTCAGTATGCGCCTGCCAGTGGAGAGCGGAAAACGCTTGAAGCGCATCGCGAAGCGGCATGGATGGACGGCGAGCGATGCCAGCGCACGGCTGGTGGAAGAGGGCTTAAGGCGGTCGGAATTTGCCTTCCTGGATTTTCGCGATTCTCCGGCAGGCAGGCAAGCCTATATCCAAGGCAGCACCCTCGCGATATGGGAGGTCATGTTGCTTCTTCGGAGTTACAAAGGAAGTGTCAAGGACGTGGCCAAGCATCTGAAATGGCCTGAAGCGAAGGTTCGAGCTGCCCTTAACTATTCGGAGGCATTCCCCGGAGAGGTGAACGACGCGATAGCAGAGAACGATTCGATTGATTTCGACAGCTTGAAGCGCGTGCTTCCCCAAGCCGTCGGCTTTGCCGCCAGACCGACCAAGCGGGGCTGACATGCTCAAGCTTCTTCTGGATGAGCACATCTCTCCAGATGTAACGAATGGCGTTCGGCGCCGGAATCGATTGGTACTTATCCAGTCCATGGTGCAGTGGGAGGGCGGAAACTTCCTTGGCAAGGAGGATTCCGTTTGCCTGTTGGAAGCAGCGAAGCAACGCTTGACCCTGGTTACGTATGATCGCAGGACGATTCCTCCATTGTTAAAACTCTGGGCAGAGGAAGAGCGATCCCATGGCGGTGTGATATTTGTCGATGAAAAGACAATCTCGCCGGCGGACATTGGAGGGCTGGTCCGTGCTCTAATTTCGCTCGCTGACGAGGCCGGGGGAATGGACTGGACCAACCAAGTGTACTTCTTGCGGAACGGACGCTGAGGCATCCTACGATCACCAGTATAGAGTGGCACTTAACGAGTGCGGGGAGGGGACGTTGGATTCAGCGCAGGAGCAAGCAAGGAAGACCTTGATCGGAACACGGTTAGAATCCGTCCAACGATTGGATCACGATTGGGACTTTCGATTTGAAGCCGGATCCCTCATGTTTCAATCTTTATGGAGGCTTGTATCCGAAGCGCATATAGAGGTGACAAGCGAAGACGACGGCCAACAATTTGGACTCAAGACCCCCGTTAACGCTGCCGAGCTATTGAGGGCGACGATTGGCGAGAAGCGCATCACCGATGTTCGCATTGATGATGCCACATCAGATCTCACGTTTTACTTCGGTCAAAGTCTGCGATTCGAAGTAATCAGTTCATCCGCTGGATATGAGGCATGGAGTCTTCATGTGAAAGAAGTCCAAATCATCGGCAGGAACGGCGATAGAGTTGTGTTCTCTTCGCCTAAGCAATCGCCATAGCACCAACAACGGCCCGTCGGGTCGATTTAATGCTAACGCGATCCTCTCTGTGTTGAAATCAACATCGAACCGATATGGCGCTCGAACTAAGCTCGACTGGAAAGACCACGAGATGCGAAAAGGCTTCACGAGACAACCGCAACCGGACGCTCCCGGGCCGCCAGTCAAGAACTACATCACGCCGAGCGGATTGCAGCGCCTCAAAGATGAGCACCGGTTTCTGCTCACCCGGGAACGTCCGGCCGTGGTGGAGGTGGTGGCGTGGGCTGCCAGCAATGGTGATCGCAGTGAAAACGCCGACTATCAGTACGGCAAGCGGCGGCTGCGGCAGATCGATGGGCGGATTCGCTTTCTCTCCAAGCGAATCGAAGCCGCGGAAGTGGTGGATCCGGAAGCTCCGAGAGCGGGGCAGGCGGCGACGCGGGCATTCTTCGGAGCGACCGTGCGCTATGCCAATTCCGCGGGAGTGGAGCGAGTGGTAAGCATCGTGGGCACAGACGAAATCGATCTCGACCGCAACCACATCAGTTGGGTGTCACCGCTGGGGCGCGCGTTGATGAAGTCGGCGGCGGGTGACAGCGTCGTCCTTCAATTGCCGGGCGGTACTGAAAATCTAACCGTGCTGGAAGTGGGTTACGAGCGCATTGCTGTGGAACCATTCCGTGAACCACCGGGATCCGAAGCTCGATCCGCGGCCTCGGCAAAGGGACTTCCTCGCCGACGCTGAATGCACCTGACGTAGAAGCGACGAAACGGCACAGGTGGTGAAAGAGCGACTACCGTAATAGAACCCTATCGGCTTTGGCAAGCGGAGCAAATGGGGCACAGTTCTATTCAAGTCACTGTCGACACTTACGGCCACCTGATTCCTGGAGCGAATGTGTGCTTCGTCAACAGGCTTGAGGGGTCCTGACACAAAAGGCGGAGGCAACTCGGCAACAACCTGCTTCGCCCCACGACAAGGGGAAATCGCGATCCCGACGGATATCCTGCAAGTGATTGAAGGTATTGGTGGCGGCGGTAGGACTCGAACCTACGACCTACGGATTATGAGACCGTCGCTCTAGCCACCTGAGCTACGCCGCCACATTGTGTTTTCAATGGTTTACCGGCACGTGACCTTTGTGCCGTAGAACATTGTAAAACATTTCGATATAAGATTACCGTCGACGTTAAGTGCCCGTCGGCAACGAGCTTCGGGCTTCCCTAGAACGGAGGTGTCGCATATGAACAGCCGTATCCGGTTCATCACCCATAGGGGAAAGCAAATTCTTCTTGTAGATGCATCGCATTGTTCGGCGGTTGAGGTTGAAAAGGTTTTACGAGAAGTTCCCGAAGTCGTGACTACCCGTCCGCTCGGTTCGGTCTTGATATTCTCCGACTTCACGGCATCGACCTTCAACGCGGAAGCCGCTCGGGTCATGAAAGAAACAGCAGTCTTCGACAAACCTTATATCAAGAAAACCGCATGGATCGGGACGGAGAGCTTTCCGCAAGACTTCACGGAGAGTTTGAGCAACTTCTCCCGGCGCGAATTTCCCAGTTTCGCGAGCCGCGAAGAAGCTCTGGCGTATCTTGCGAAAGACTGATTCAGAGATGAAACGTACGTCACGCCTGATTCGCACAGAATAGAGTTTCAAACTGCGTGTCCAAACGGAACGGTTCCGTGCGAAACTGGGCGCATGAAAGTTGTGGCTGTGATTCCGGCGCGGCTGGCTTCGACGCGACTGCCGCGCAAGATGCTGCGTGAGATCGCCGGCATCCCACTGCTGGCTTGGGTTTATCGGGGGGTGCGGCGGTGTTCGTCGCTTGATCAAGTTATCGTCGCTACAGATTCGGATGAAATCCTGCGCTTCTGCGAACAACAGGGATTTGTTGCGCGCATGACTTCAGGGGCACATCGTTCTGGCACCGAGCGGGTGCATGAGATCTCGACTGCGATTGCCGCGGATGTTTATTTGAATGTCCAGGGTGATGAGCCGTTGACCCGGCACGAGCACATTGAGAGCTTGATTGCGGTGATGCGCGACGCTGCGGTCGAAGTGGGCACTTTGAAGACTCCGGCTGCCGAGGTTGATGTGAACAATCCGAGCGCGGTGAAGGTTGTTACCGATAGCGCCGGACGGGCATTGTATTTTTCGCGGGCGACGATTCCGCACGATCGCGATGGAGTGGGTCCGCGATACTACAAACATCTTGGGTTTTACGGATATCGCAAGGCTGCATTGGATCGGTTCGTGGGTTGGCCGGAGTCGGCGCTGGAACGGAGTGAGCGGCTGGAACAGCTACGCTTTGTGGAGAATGGAGTTCCCATCTACGTGGCTGAAACTCCGTTTGATACGGTGGGTGTGGATACGGAAGAGGATGTGCGGCGGGTGGAGGAGATTATGCGGAGTGCAACTGCTCGGCCTTAGCGCGGATTCGATGTCGGCACGCGGACAAGAGTGTCCGCGCCACACTTTCTTTCCCTTACTTATATTGATACTTCTCAGTGCGCTTTGGACCAGGCTTCGGCGGCGGCTACCCGTTTGGCTATTGCGGGATGGGAGTGAAGCAGCCACTCTACCCAGCGGGACGGCGTTTTTTCGGCTAGATTCTGTTCTGCTAATTTATTCATCGATGAAATGAAAGGCTCGACGCTGGCCACTGATTCGAAGCAATAGCGGTCTGCTTGCCGCTCGTTGAAGCGAGAGTAGGCGTTGAGCGCGGGCATCAGTAATAGCGAGAGCACGGTTGACACCAGAATCAGCAGCGGCAGATTAGCAAAGTCGGACATGGCCGCGAACATATTGCGCCGATACACAGCGTAAGTGAGAACGTAATTGGCCAGCCAGAAGCCGAGTAGCGTGATTCCGGCCTGCACGAAAATACTTTTCAGAATATGGCGATGGACGTGATGCCCCAGTTCGTGGGCGAGCACGGCTTCGATTTCGTCGTCGGAATAGTTGTCAAGCAAGGTGTCGGCGAGGATGATGCGGCGTGTCGCGCCGAGTCCGGTGAGCGCGGCGTTGGCTTTCTTGCTTTTTTCGGAAAGATGCCACTTGTAGACACCGCGCACGCGTGTTCCAGCGCGTTCACTTAGAACGATCAGGCGGCGCTTTAGTTCTTCGTTATCGAGCGGCTCGAATTTGTAAAAGATCGGGAAGAGAATCACCGGCGCTAGTTGGGCAAGCAAAACCATGAGTGCAAGAAAAATGGCCCATGCCACCAGCCACCAGTGCTGCGGGTTTTGACGCATGAGCTTGTAGATCAGTTCGACGACGAGCGTTGCCATCACCAGGCCGATCAGGAAACCTTTCGCTTCGTCCCAAAGCCAGGAGCGAAGTTTCTGGTTGGAGAGGTTATAACGATGCTCGAGCCGGAAACCGTAGTATTCGAGCGGAGCGCCGATCAATTTGCTGATTAACATCAGCATCAGGACATAAAGGAAAACGGCGAATGCATAATTCTGCGACGCGCCACGCTCGGCTAAATCATGGAGCGTCCCCGTCCAACCGGTAACCAGCAGCACGACAAGAAGTCCGAAGCCGATTACCACGTCGGCGAGTCCGAGCCACCGCTTCACGCGGTTGTAGCGGCGCGATTCCGCAGAGTCGGCTAGAACGGGTATGGTTTCTTGGGCGGCCATCATTTAAAGGGTTGTTACTATCCTACCGCGTGCGAGGTTATTCTTTACGCGAGTCTTGCGAAGCTTTCGCCAGCCTCCAGAATGTCTTCGACTAACTCCGACGTGGATGCTTCAACATAGCAGCGCAACATGCGTTCGGTGCCGGAGGCTCGAAACAGCACCCAGGCATCGGCGCCGTTGCCATGCTTGGGAGCGTCGAGGTAGAACTTTACGCCATCGCGATTCTCTTTTCGCAATATGGGATAAGCGCCTAGCTTCGTCGTCTGCTGATCGGAGGCGCGGCGGATGGCTCCGTTCTTGAGTTCGTCGGAAATATGAAGATCGCGACGGCCATAGTAATGCGCGCCGAATTCGCGCTGCAAAGCGGCGACTAACTGGCCGAGCGGCTTGCCCTCTTCCGCCATTACATTCGCCAGCAGAAGCGCGTTTAGGATTCCGTCGCGTTCGGGAAGAAAGCGGCCATATCCGATGCCGCCGGATTCTTCTCCACCAATCAGAATTTCATGGTCCATCATCAAATCTGCGATGAACTTGAATCCGATGGAGGTCTCGTGCAGTTTGCGTCCGTACTTGGCGGCGATGCGGTCGATCATTCCGCTGGTGTTGAAGGCGCGGACCACGTCGCCCGGCCACTTTTTATACTTCAGCAACCAATTCAGCAGAACACAAATACATTTATGAGAATCGACGAAGCTGCCATCTTCAGCCACCGCTCCGATGCGGTCGGCGTCGCCATCGGTCACGAGTCCGGCGTGGCATTTTTCTTTCATCACTGTTTCTTGCAGTAGCGCGACGTGGGGGATGATGGGCTCGGGATTAATGCCAGGGAATAGTGGGTTAACGTCCTGGCGAATGGCCACGTAGCGGATGCCGTGTTTGTCGAAGATACCGGGCAGGACTCCGCGGCCGGAGCCATACATGGAGTCGATGGCAAATTTGAAATTCGCTTTCCGAATCAGATCGAGATCGGCAAATGCGGAAACCGCGTCGACGTAGGCGGGCTTCAAATCTACCTCTTCAATTTTTGCGGAGTTGGAGGTGGGAGGCATGGTTCCCGCAGCCAACTCGTCTTCAATCAACTTCATGATCGCAGGCGTGGCCGAGCCTCCAAACTTGGCTTTGAACTTCACACCGTTCCAGTTCCACGGATTGTGGCTGGATGTGATCATGACGCCACCGGCTGTTCCTAGAGTCTTGACGTTGTAGGAAACTGCGGGCGTGGGCACGTAGTCGTTGGCCAACCGCACGGGAATTCCGGCATCCGCGATTATCTGGGCCACGGCGCGAGCTACACGGTCGGAAAGGAACCGAGTGTCGTAGCCGATGACGACGCCGCGAGTGGCATCCTCATGTTTGAGAACGTAACTCGCGATGGCTCCCGCAACGCTGCGAGCGTTGTCGAAAGTGAAGTCGTCGGCGATCAGGCCGCGCCAACCGTCGGTACCGAATTTGATCGTCATGAAGAGTCGTTGGTCGTTCGTCGTTGGTCGTTCGCGGTTCGTCTTTCGCTTAGAAGCCCCGAGCAATCGTGAGTTAACGGGCTCGCTAACGACTACCGACTAACGACCATCGACTAGCGACCTTTAGACCAGTTTATGCAGCTTCCTTTCATCCAAGTGTTTTACTACTTTGCCGACATCCTGCGATTGATCGAGCGTGGTCACCAGGAGTGCGTCTTCGGTTTCGACAATCACCAGATTGCTGACGCCTACCAAGGCCACGTATTTGCCCGGTGCGTGGACGTAATTATTTTTCGCGTTCAGGGCGAAACTTCCAGCTGACGAGACCGGGCTTCCATCAGTCGGTTTCGATTTTGCGACGTGGTGCTCATGCAGGGCGGTCCAGGAGCCTAGGTCGTTCCATCCGAAGTCGGAGGGGAGACAGAAGATGCGCGATTGGGTTTCTCCTTTGGCAGAGCGGGGTTCGAGGAGCGCATAGTCGACGCTGATGTTGTCGCACTTTGGGTAGAGCTTGCGAAAAGTGCCGGCGAATTTGCGCGTGCCGTAGGTGGCGGCAATCTTTTCGAGGAGTATGGCGGTATTGGGAAGATGTTCGCGCAGAGCGTTCGCCAGGGTGTCGGCACGCCACAGAAACATGCCGCTGTTCCAGAAATAATTGCCCGCGCCCAGAAACTGATTGGCTTTGACTAGATCCGGCTTTTCGGTGAAACGGCGCGCGCGCAGGGAACCCTTGTTCCCCGATCTGGAATCGGGCGCACCGGCCTCGATGTATCCATAGCCGGTTTCGGGGCGTGTTGGACGAATGCCCAGCACGACAATGTTTTCTCCGGCGGCCGCGATCTCGATTGCCGCGCTGAGAGTCGCCCGATATTGTGCAAGGTCTCCAATGACATGATCGGAGGGAAATAGGCCAAGCACTGCATCGGGATCGCGGCGAAGCAAGAGGAATGCAGCTAATCCGATGGCGGGAGCGGTGTTTCGCCCGGCGGGCTCGGCGAGGACCTGCTTCGGCGAGAGTTTTGGAAGCTGACGCAGGATGGCGGGACGCAGATCGTCGTTGGTAATGACCCAGAAGCGGCTGGGCGCGGTCATGGGCGCGAGTCGCGCGACGGTTTGCTGGATCATGGTCTGCTTGCCGTCGAGCGCGAGCAGTTGCTTGGCGCGGCGCTTGCGGCTTAGCGGCCAGAAGCGCGTGCCGCGTCCTCCGGCGAGAATTACGGGATAGAAGTGCGGGTTCAGTTTCACGGTCGTTGCAAGCCTAACATTTGGGCGGTGCGCGGCGAAAGGCTTCCACCACGGGGGGCACGGAGGATCACGGGGAAGGTCAACCTCTTCCCTCAGTGATTTTCTGACCTCTGTGGCGGAAGTTGTGGTTCACAGCCGAGTGGCAGGCTCGGGCACGGTTCCGCTGGGCACCGAGGCCTTTAGGAACTCCAATTGCCATTGCGGGCGAATCGTGAAATTTTCCAGATTGGCCGGAATCACGACCGCGTCGCCTTTGGCCAGTGTCACGGCGTCGCGGCCCTGCGCCTCCACGACTCCGCAGCCGTCGATCGCGACCAGGATTTGCACCGAGCTTTTGCCTGAATCATCAGTGGTTAGGAATGCTTGCGGATCTTTCAGCTCGAACATGTCCACCGTGAAGTAAGGCGCGATAATCATCGAGGAGCGGATGCTCTTGCTGCCATTCATGGCAACCGGCGCTGGTCGAATCACTTTACCGGAAGCACTACGCTCTTTGACTGAAGCTAGACCACGCTCGAGATGCAGCGGACGCGGGCGTCCGTAGTCGTAGAGACGATATGTCGTGTCGGATTGCTGCTGCGTCTCGACGATGATGGCGCCGGGGCCAAGCGTATGCACCGTGCCACCGGCAACATAAATCATCTCGCCTGGGTAGACGTTGATCCAGTTGAGCAAATCTTCGGCCCGGTTTTCGTGGATGGATTGTTCGAATTGAGCCTTGGTGACGCCGGGTTTTAGGCCGAGCGCGACTTTCGATCCAGGCTTGGCGTGGGCTATGTACCAGCACTCGGTCTTGCCCCATGGCTCGCCGAAGCTTTGCGCGGTTTTGTCGTCGGGATGAACCTGGACGGAAAGGTGTTCTTCGGGAAAGAGAAATTTCAACAGCAAGGGGAACCGTTTAGGATCACGCGCGGCGCTGCCTACCAGGTTGACGCCGAATTCTTTGCTCAGGTCTGACAATGTACGTTTTGCCAATGGACCATTCTTGACTACGCAGTTGTCGCCGGTGAGCCAGGCTTCTCCAATGCGCTCGTTGAACTTGGCATTGGGATAAATCGCGGAAAGATCGAGCGTGCCCCAGGGACGGGGGTCGAAGGCGGGCTGCATCAGGAGTGGGTAGAGTTGTGTCATGGGGAGTAAACAACTAGCTTGCTAAGTCGGCCGCTTCGGTCTCTTGGAACGCTTTGAAATCGGTTGACCGTTTTTATCTCGTGATCCCAAACTGAACATTGCCGCGATGAAGAGTATGCCGATCACGATAGCAAACGGCCCAAAGACCAATCCCTTCCACCAGTTGTGATAGACAAGCCCAACGTGCTGGAGGGACGCGATACCGAATCCAACAACCGTGAGCGCAAGTACGACGAAGATGGCGCGGTTAAATCGACTATTCAGGTTGGGATTAAACATTTCAAACTGCTTGTACTGTGCTCTACATGAACCATTTAAGCTTGTCCGGCTGCGACCGACTGGACAGACGAATGCGCCCGTCCCTACGTGGGCTCGTGGTGGTTACAATGCACCAAAAAACTTCCGCATCCGCTCTAGCGCCTTGTCGATGTTCTCCATCGACGTGGCGTAGGAGATGCGGACGTGCTCGGTCGTGCCGAAGCCTTCTCCAGCAACGGTGGCAACGTGCGCTTTATGTAGCAATCCGTTCGCGATGTCGGCGCCGGACTTCATACCGCTCTTTCCGAAAAAAGCCGCTACGTTCGGATAGGCGTAGAACGCGCCTTCCGGCATGGTGCACTTCACGCCAGGAATTGCACGCAGGCCAGCAATGATGTGATCGCGCAGTTTGATGTATTCGGCGCGCATCTCGGTCACGCATTGCTGCGAACCACTCAGCGCCGCGACGCCTGCCTTCTGCACAATCGATGTTGGATTCGAAGTCGATTGGCTTTGCAGTTTCTGCACTGCGCTGACTACTGGCGCTGGCCCCAGCGTATATCCCAGGCGCCATCCAGTCATGGCGTAGGTTTTCGAAAGCGATCCGACTACCAGAAAGCGGTCGCGGTATTCGTTCAGCGAACCTACCGAGAAATTCCTGGCTGTGTAATTGAGATACACGTAGCACTCATCGGAAATCACCCAGATGCCGCGTTCATGCGCGAGGCGAATGACTGCCGTCATGTCGTCGGGACTCATCACCGCGCCCGACGGATTCGACGGCGAATTCAAAATAATGAGCTTTGTTTTCGGCGTTATCAGGCGCTCCACTATCTGGGCGGTGACGCGGAATCCCTGTGCCTCGTCGGCTTCGAGCAGCACGCAGTTGCCGCCGACATAGCGCACCATGTCTTTGAACGAAACCCAATAGGGGACGGGCAGAATCACCTCGTCGCCATGGTCGACCAGCACCGAGATGACGTTAAAGAGCGCGTGCTTGCCGCCTACCGAAGCGCACGTCTCCTCGCGCTTGTAAGTCGATCCGAAGTCTGTGGCGTGGCGCCTGATGATTGCGTCCTTTAGTTCGACCGTGCCGCCGACAGGGGTGTACTTCGAGAAATTATTTTGGATGGCGGCGATGGCTGCGTCTTTAATATTCTGCGGCGTTGTGAAATGCGGCTCGCCGGCGGTCATATCGACGACGTCGATTCCCTGCTGGCGCAGCTTCTCCGCTTCGGCGACAGCAGCCATGGTGGCGGAGGGCTCGATGCGGTTGATGCGTTCCGTCAGGCGGATGGTATGAGTAACGGGTGACACGACTGTGCTCATGTTTTTACTATGCTTTCTTTTTTCCAGACTTGCTCCGGCTCCCGGAGGGCCGTTCGCGGTTCGCGAATTTGTGAGCTACATCCATTTTCTCATGAAGTTTCTGCGCGACGAGCTCCGGCACCAGGCATTCGATGGCTCCTCCAAGCTGCGCGACTTCGCGCACCAGACGCGAGCTTAGATACGAATATTTGTCGGCGGGCATCATGAATACCGTCTCGAGGCCGGGCTGAAGTTTGCGATTCATCAGCGCCATCTGGAGTTCGTATTCGTAGTCGCTGACGGCGCGAATGCCGCGCAGAATGGCCCTCGCTTCGACTCGGAGCGCATAGTCCACGGTGAGGCCGTCGAAGGTATCCACGGAAACGTTGTCAAAGCCCGCGGTCATCGCTTCCAGCATCTTGCGGCGGTCGGCGAGACTGAAGAGCGGGTCCTTTTCGGGATTGCGCAGGATGGCGACGACCAGTTCGTCGAAAATCTTGCTGCCACGCTCGATCAGGTCGAGGTGGCCGTTGGTGGGAGGATCGAACGATCCAGGATAGATAGCTTTAATGCGCTTCATCGGGCCTCTGTTGACGACAGGGTCAACGAAAGGAGGATTGTATGCGGGGGCTGGCGGGGATGGCAATCTGAGGAGATGAAGCAGCCTGTGCTCGACGGGGGCGGACGAATGCGTCCGCCCCTACGTGAGCAATTCCGATTATGGCTAGCGTCTCGCTGCCGGTACTTTCGCGGCTTCCGGGACCGCCGACGGCATCGTCGTTACACGTGCCGTGCCGCTAGCTTGCGCTGGAACTGCCGTTGGAGCCGGAGCTGCTGGCGTCGGAATCATCCCCAGAGCCTTGCGTACTTCGGTATCCAGTTTGGCCATGGTGTCTTTATTTTCTTTCAGGAAGGCGCGAGCATTTTCGCGTCCCTGGCCGATGCGCTCGCCTTTGTAGCTGAACCACGAGCCTGACTTCTCCAGGATATTGTTGTTCACGGCCAAGTCGAGCAAATCGCCTTCGCGGGAGATGCCTTCGCCGTAAAGAATGTCGAATTCCGACTCGCGGAACGGGGCGGCGACTTTGTTCTTTACGATCTTGACCCGGGTACGCGAGCCAATGACAATGTCTCCTTCTTTAATGGCGGCGATGCGGCGGATGTCGATACGTACTGACGAATAGAACTTCAGTGCGCGTCCACCGGTCGTCGTTTCGGGATTGCCGAACATTACGCCGATTTTTTCGCGGATCTGGTTGATGAAAATCAGGCAGGTACGCGATTTGGCGACCGTTCCGGTTAGTTTACGAAGAGCTTGCGACATGAGGCGGGCTTGCAGTCCCATGTGGCTGTCGCCCATCTCGCCGTCGAGTTCGGCTTTCGGGACGAGTGCTGCGACCGAATCCACTACCAGCACGTCAATCGCGTTCGAGCGCACCAGCGCCTCTACGATTTCGAGGGCCTGCTCGCCATAGTCGGGTTGCGAGACCAGCAGGTTGTCGACGTCCACGCCGAGTTTTTTTGCATAGCCCGGATCGAGCGCATGCTCAGCATCGACGAAGGCGGCCATTCCGCCCAGCTTTTGTGCCTCGGCAATTACTTGCAGGGCGATCGTCGTTTTACCGGAAGACTCAGGGCCGAAGATTTCAACCACGCGGCCGCGCGGAACTCCACCGACGCCGAGCGCGGCGTCGAACGAAACTGCGCCGGTCGAAATTACCGCGATGGGGACGATGGCCTCTTTCGATCCCAGGCGCATGATGGAACCTTTGCCAAACTGCTTTTCAATTTGTGAGAGGGCGAGATCGATTGCTTTCACGCGCTCGTTGTTGCGATCGTCATTGCGGGATTCGGTTTTGCTGTCGGCCATGATGGCTGCTCCTAAAGTTTTATGAATCTGGGTGCGATTTCTCGTAGCCTACACCTTCGGGCTGGAGCGTGAAGTGGCGGCTGTCACATCAGTTTCGGTCAGTTTAGCATGAAGCGAATAAAAGGCGAAGTGTGAAGTTGATGAAGATGGTTCCGGAATCGCCGCCATCTGTTTGAGTGGCGACGACAAAATTCTTTACCACGGAGAGCACAGAGGCCCACGGAGGGAATCATATAACCGAAAGCTTTCCCTTGTGCTCCTCCGTGTCGCCCGTGGTAAGGATTTTTCTTGTTAGACTTCCGACATGTCAGAGTCTCAAGGCGAACTCAGTAGCCGAAGCAATCTCGGGCCGGGATCCTCTCTGTACCTGGTCGCTACTCCCATCGGCAATCTGGAAGACATTACGCTGCGTGCCCTGCGCGTCCTGAAAGAAGTCGATCTGATCGCCTGCGAGGATACGCGGCAGACTTTGAAATTGCTGAGCCATTACGGAATTCAGACGCGCCTGGTCAGCTATCACGAGCACAACGAGATGACGAAGGCCGCCGAATTGGTGGTCGATCTCGAAGGTGGCGCCAAGATTGCACTGGTCACGGATGCGGGTATGCCGGGGATTTCCGATCCTGGGTTCCGATTGATCGCACTCGCCATTCGGCATCATGTGCCGGTGGTGCCGATTCCGGGGGCGTCGGCGTTCCTCGCGGCATTGGTCGCCAGCGGTCTGCCTACCGATTCGTTCCGCTTCAGCGGTTTTCTGCCATCGAAGTCGGGACAACGACGGCAGTTGCTGGAGAGCATTCGCGAGTCTCCAAGAACACAAGTGTTTTACGAAGCTCCGCATCGGCTGCTGGAGACGCTTTCTGACATTGTCGAAGTTCTGGGGAGTGATCGGCATGTGGTCGTCGCCCGCGAGGTGACGAAGATCTACGAAGAATTCCTGCGCGGACGTGCCGCAGAGATCCTCGAACAGCTCAAAGCCCGCGGAGATGTCAAAGGGGAAATCACGTTGCTGATCGCCAAGGCTGAAGAGGGAGCGGCTGCATCCGCGCCGGAGGTCGTCAGCGTCGCCAAACGCGTGCGCGAAATCATGGCTTCTGAACAGGCAGACGAAAAGACCGCGCTGAAGAAAGTGGCGAAAGAGCGCGGGATTGGGAAGAGCGAGGCGTACCGGGAGTGGCAGCGGGGAAAGTAGTAGCTAAAATGAGTAATATTGATTAACATTAATCATTATTACTCAACATTACTCAACATCATGAAAACAATTGTACATCGCCTTCCCTTGACCAAAGCTCGGGTGAACCTTGGCCAGGTAGTACGCCGCGTGCATGTGAACCGTGAGTTCTTTATCTTGGAAAAAGACGGCATTCCTGTCGTCGGCCTCATGCACGTGGACGATCTTGAGGATTACCTCGAAATGCAGGACAACTCCGTAAGAGAGCAAATCCAGACGAGTGCTTCGGAATATCGTCGCGGAGAGACGCGCGATGCGCATTCATTCCTGGCTGAATTGAAGACTTCGAGCAGCAAACGCAAGAAGAAGTAAATTAGAAGTCATGCCGGAAAAGTTTCGAATCCTCAGTACGCCTGCTTTTGAGCGGGAATTCCGGGCAATTAGGAGAGAGACTCCAGTCTGGTCCGCGCCCTCGAAGAACTGATTGAGATTCTTGGCAATGATCCCAACAACCGTAGCGGACGGCACAAAATCAAGAAGCCCGCTGGCTTGAAACGCGGCGAAGGACAATGGCGAGTGCGCTGGAGAGATTATCGTTTGCGCTACGATATTTTTGGAAACGAAGTCGTGCTGCATTCCTTCCGGCATCGGAAAGACGCGTACTAGATCACTTGGGCTGAAGCTCCTTCTTAACCGCCTCGCTAACCACCTTCCCGTCCACCCGCATTCCAGCAGCCGCGAAACGGGCCATCGCGGCCTTCATTGCGATGCCCATGTCTTTCATGGTCAGCGGGCCGGTCATATCCACGATTGCGGCGCGGACTTCGGCGATGATTTCTGCTTCGCCAGCTTCCTTCGGCAGATAAGCCTCGATGGTCTTGATTTCGGCGGACTCCTTGTCGGCCATTTCCTGGCGTCCACCTTTGGTGAACTGTTCGATCGATTCTTTCCTTTGCTTGATCAGCGTGGTCAGGATCTGCTGCGATTCCGGGTCGTCGAGCGGCGCCATCTTGTCGATCTCTTTGTTCTTGAGCGCGGTCTTGACCATTCGCAGGGTGGAGAGTTTCTGTTCTTCGCGGGCCTTCATGGCGGCGACGATGTCTTTTTGGATCTGGTCGATTAGGGGCATTCGAAGATTATAGAGGTCAGAGGTTAGATTGCAGAGGTGAAAACCGTAGCAGCGAAGGCTCTGACTTCTGCAATCTGACCTCTAACCTCTGACCTTTTTCCCCCGAAGCACGGGCTTTCGAATATTCTGGTTCCCATGCTCAAGAAAAACAGACTCTTTACTCCCGGACCGACTCCTCTCCTTCCCGCCGCGCAGATGGCGATGGCTTCCTATGGCGCGCACCATCGCACGGCCGATTTCCGCGCTTTGTTCACGCGCGTGCTAACCGATATTAAGGAATTCATCGGCACGAAGAACGAGGTGCTGGTTCTGTCGTCGTCGGGCACCGGCTTTATGGAAGCCTCGATCTCGAATTTGACTTCTCCGGGCGACCGCGTGCTGGTGTTGACTGCCGGCAAGTTCGGCGAGCGCTGGACTGCGCTGGCTAAAGCGTTTGGCTGTGCCGTCGAGACGGTGAGCGCTCCTTATGGCGAAACCATTTCGCTGGAGGAAGTGCGCCGCAAGCTGACGCCGGAGATTCGTTGCGTCTATCTGCAGGCGACGGAGAGCTCCACCGGCGCGCGGCATGATGTCGAGGGGATTGCCAAGCTGGTGAGGGCTTTGCCCGACACTTTGCTCGTCGTTGATGCGATCACAGGGCTGGGCACATCTCGTCTCGACGTCGACGGGTGGGGCATCGACGTCATCATTGGCGGCTCGCAGAAAGCGCTGATGATCCCACCGGGGCTGGCTTACGGCGCGATCAGCGAGCGGGCTTGGCAGCGCATGGAGACGGCGAAGTCTCCGCGGTATTACTTCGATCTGCGGAAGGAACGGAAGTCTGCAGCCAAGGCGGAGACGGCTTATACTCCGGCCACTTCTCTATTTGCCGGACTGGCCGCGGCGCTCGATTATGTGCGTGAAATGGGCGACGGAAATCTTGCAGCGGGGCGCGATGCGCTGATCGCGAACGCGGAGTTGTGTGCGGCCATGACTCGTGCTGGGGTGCAGGCGCTGGGCCTGAAGTTATTCGCGCCGGGTTCTCCGGCGTCGGCTCTGACTGCGGTCGCTGCACCGGCGGGCGCGGATTCCACCGTAATTTGTAAACGCTTCCGCGAAGAGTTTGGCGCGGTTGTGGCCAACGGACAAGCGGAGATGAAGGGACAGCTTTTCCGTATTGCGCATATTGGGTACTACGATTATTTGGATACAGTGGGAGTGCTCGCGGCGCTGGAACAGGTGATGGCCGAGGTCGCGGGCAGCAAAGTCGCGTTTGGGTCGGCTGTGCGGGCGGCGCAGGAAGTCTATGCGGGAGGTCAGAGGTAGGAGGTCAGATTGCAGAGGTTAAAATCCCGATTCGCAGACGCTGGTTGCCCACTTGGGTTCTAACCTCTGCAATCTGACCTCTCACCTCTGACCTTGCTAAGAGTCGAGCGCTTCTCGGCGCAATTTTCGGCTTTCGGCTAGAAGCGACATGGAATGCATCAGGTTCTGCAGGGTAACGATTCCGACCAGGCGTTGTTCGTCCACGATTGGAATGATGCTCAGGTTGCGGGCGGAGAGCTTGTGGAAGGCGGAGGCTAGAGACTCCTGTTTGGCGGCTACGTCGAAAATGCGGTTCATGACCGCTTGCACATAGCCGTTGCCTTCGGCGCGCAGCGCTTCCAGAATTTTTTGCTTCGAGACTACGCCCACCATGTCGCTGCCGCGTACTACCGGAAAATCGTCCTGTAGGGTGTGAACGGCTTTTTCCAGCGCGTCTTCCAGCGTGTCGGCGGGCGAGAGCGTAGCGAAATCGGTGAGCATTACCTCTTCCAGGCGGACGCTCTGCAGCACGGATTGAAATACTGCCGAACGCTCTTCGAGTTGCGCGCCCACGAAGAGGAAGAATCCGATCATCACCAGCCACCAGTTGCCCATGAGGATCCCGACCATCATGAACAAAATGGAGAAGACATGGCCTATGCGGACAGCGCGCTGCGTCGCATGAACCATATCCATGCGGCGCGAAAATATTGCGCGCAGAACGCGGCCGCCATCCATCGGATACGCGGGCAATAGGTTGAACAATCCCAAATAGAGGTTGGCCCAAACGATGCTGCGCAACAGGGCGCTGGAATGGAGAAGCGGCCTGGCGGTAAGCGAAAATCCGGGGATAGCCGCGAGAAGTACGAGCGCTGACAGGCCGGCGATGAAGAGGTTAACCAGTGGTCCGGCGACTGCGATGCGGATGTCGCGCTTCCAGCCGTTAATCGGATCTGGGATGATGTTGGCTTCGTCGAGGATCGTGATGCCACCGATCGGCAATAAGATGATGCCTTTCGCCGGAATGCCCGAGCCGCGGGCTACCAGCGCGTGACCTAGTTCGTGCAGCACTACGCTTCCGAAAAGAATACCGACCAGAGCGAGGACGCGTTCGGCGGCGCTGGCATCCTGGGTGGCGGCTTCGGTGCTCCAGACGAAGAAGAGCAGGAACACGAAGGTCAGATGAACGCGAATTTCGATTCCGAAAAGTCGTCCCAGCGGGATGGACCAACTGCGCATCGACATGCTTACCTTTATTCTATCTACTTAGACACCGATTAGCGTGGCAAGGTTGCGAAAGGCTAAAACGGAAGGGCTGGGCCGGAAGATGCAGCTGTTTTTGTAGAGACGCGGCTTGCCGCGTCTCCAGCCTGAGCATAAGTGGTGCATAGGGAGACGGGGCAAGCCCCATCTCTACAGGAATTTATGCGAGTGATTGCTGGGCAGTATCGTCATCGGATTTTACGGTCATTGCCGGGGCTTGAAATCCGCCCGACATTGGATCGTCTGCGCGAGACGCTGTTTAACGTGTTGTGCTCGGGCAATCCGGAGGCGCTCGCGGAGTCTATCTGGATCGACCTATATGCAGGGACCGGGGCGGTCGGTATTGAAGCGCTGAGTCGCCGGGCGCGGATGGTGCACTTCGTCGAGTCGTCGAAAGCGGCGGCGGATGTAATTGCCGCGAACTTGAAATCGCTGGGGATTACGGATGGCTTTCGGATCGCGAAGGCCGAAGCTGCGAAGGCTCTGCGGCAATTGGAGGCGGCTGGGAGCGTTGCCGATTTCGTCTTTTTGGACCCTCCTTACTCGATGCGGGACGAGTACGCGAAGACACTGGCGGCGTTGGCGGAGTCGAAATTGTTGCGCGAGCGGGGTGTGGTGATCGCGGAGCATGAGAAGAGATTTGATCCTGGAGAGGCATTTGGGGAGTTGCGACGATATCGGACGCTGGTGCAAGGGGACGCGGCGCTGAGTTTTTATCGGCGTTTGGCGTAGGGTTCGCCGACCCCCAACATTTTGTCATCCCGAACAAGTGAGGGATCTGCATTTTGCGGCGAACTGCAGGTCCCTCACTTCGTTCGGGATGACAATCAATAAGGTATTGCAAGGGCAATGGCTTAATGTTCGCCACTAGGCAAACGCAACGGATCGCTATAATCGAAACGCATGGCTAACTTTCCACCGGTTGACGAACAACTGGCATATATCAAAAAGGGTGCGGCGGAGATCGTCAAGGAATCCGAACTGCGCTCGAAGCTGGAACGCTCGCTGGCTTCGGGCAAGCCGTTGCGGGTGAAGGCGGGCTTTGATCCGACTGCGCCCGACTTGCACCTGGGACACACAGTCCTGTTGCGCAAGCTGAAACATTTTCAGGATCTCGGCCACACGGTGATTTTTCTCATCGGCGATTTCACCGGCATGATCGGCGATCCGACGGGGCGCTCGGCTACGCGGCCTCCGCTGACGACGGAGCAGATTGCGGAGAATGCCGAGACCTACAAGGCGCAGGTATTCAAAATTCTCAGTCCCGAAAAGACCGTGGTCGATTTCAACAGCCGGTGGTTCTCAAAGTTTACGGCGGAGGATTTCATTCGTCTGGCTGCCAAATACACAGTCTCGCAGATGCTGGAGCGCGAGGACTTCCACAAACGCTTTCGCGATGAGAAGCCGATTGCCATGCATGAGCTGTTGTATCCACTGGCGCAGGGATATGACTCCGTGGCGCTGGAAGCGGACGTGGAGCTCGGTGGCACCGATCAGAAGTTCAATCTTTTGGTGGGACGCGAACTGCAACGGGCTTACGGGCAGGAATCGCAGGTGGTGCTCACGACCCCGATTCTCGAAGGGCTCGACGGCGTCAACAAGATGTCGAAGTCACTGGGGAATGCGATCGGAATCCACGAGCCTCCGTTGGAGATGTATGGCAAGGTGATGTCGATTTCTGACGAGATGATGTGGAGGTATTACGAACTGCTGACGGATGTCTCTATCGAGCAGATCGCGGCGATGAAGGTAGACGCTGCCGGCGGAAAAGCGCATCCGATGGCGCTGAAGAAAGAGTTGGCGCGGGTGATTGTGGCGGACTTTCACTCGGCGGAGGCGGCAGGGAAAGCAGCGGAGGATTGGGCACGGCAGTTTCAACGAAATCAGGTCCCTGAGGACGTCGAGGAGATACCGATTAAGTTCGAGGATGTTCTCCCGATGCCCATCTCCGAAATCGAGTGGACAATGGGCGGAGAGTTGGGCGTGCGCACAATCTCGATAGGAAAATCCTACCGCGGAATTCGACTCGACCGCCTTCTCATTAAATGCGGGTTGGCCGAATCCGGCTCCGACGCTTCCCGGAAAATTAAGCAGGGCGCAGTCAAGGTTAATGGTGGCGTGGAAGAGAATATATATATTCAGCTCATCTCGCTGCCCACAAGACTTTCGCTTAGGGTTGGTAAGCGCGTGAAGGTAGCTGTCATCTATACCGACACGGTGTCATCCTGAGCGGAGCAGAGCGATTCGCAAAGCGAAATCGTTCTGCGTAGTCGAAGGACCCCTATTTCCTCTACGCCGTCAGCCGACGATGGAGGCTCGTCACCCCGCAGCCTCACTGTCCATATGCAAACCAGATGATCGCGTCGTGTTCAGCGTAGGAATTGTCCAGCGAGACCGGGATGCAAGGGCGAGTGAGATTGCACGTAGGGGTCCTTCGACTCCGCAATTCTGTTCGCTTTGCGAACGGAATTGCTACGCTCAGGATGACACCTTGAGGTTGTTCGCTTCGCCCAAATCTTTCATCCACGGGAACCAGTCTCGCGCCAGATCCAGCCAGTGAGGATTCAGGGACTCGATCAGGACAACTTTCTTTGCGCGCCTCCAGCCTTTGAGTTGTTTCTCTCGATTGATTGCCTTCTGAACAGCGTCGAAAGACTCCCAATACAACAGACGCTCGACCCGATATTTGTCTGTGAATCCTTCGATTCGGTGAAATTTATGTTCGAAGGCGCGTTTGTGCAGATTGCCTGTCATGCCGATGTAGAGAGTTCCGGAGAGGCTGCCCATGATGTACACGCAGTATGTTCTTCGCTCATTTGGCATGGTGTAGGGGCCCTTCGGCTGCGGTGGTCGTTCACTTCGCGAACGGCCACCTTCGCTCAGGGTGACAGAGGATGGATTTGAATGCAGTGCGGGTGGTCACGCCATAATTGTTCGGTTTGCCGACGCGTAACCGCGTTTATGTGCTTTTGAGTAGCTCAGGCATCTTCTTGTGCCACTCCGTCGATTGTTCATACGCATGCGCGGCTTGTAGCAGCGCATCTTCCCGCCAGGGAGCGGCGGCTAATTGCAGGCCTATGGGCAAGCCTGTTTTTGTGAATCCACAGGGCACTGAGATCGCTGGAATTCCCCAGACGTTGAAGGGGCGCGTGTTGCGCAGCATGATTAGTTCTTGCGGACGCAGGTTGTCGGGATTGTCGCGGAGATCGGCGATTCTTGGCGGTGGGATCGGAACGGTGGGGGTCAGCAGCAGATCTACTTCGTTAAATATTTCGAGGATCGCACGACGGCTCGCTTGCAGCTCGCGGCTGGCACGGAGGACGTCGTCCGCGGAGATGTTGGCTCCTGCCTGTATTCGGGCCAACGTTGCGGGTTGGTATAGCTCTGGCGCGCTTTCTACGAACTGCTGGTGGTAGGCGTAGGCTTCGGCGCTTGAGAGCGTGCGATCGGTTGAGACTTCAAGTTTGATGTCGCGAATTTCGGCGTGGAGTCCGCGGAAGATTTCGATTGCTTTTTCGATGGCTTCAGCTATTTCGGGATCGAGATCGTCGAAGAAAAATTGTCGTGGTACAGCGACGCAGAGATTCTTGGGCAATTCATCGAACGCTGCCACCAGGCTTGGCGACGGCTTTTCGGCGCAGGGGTCGTCCGATCCCTGGCCTGAGAGCACTTGCATCATCAGGGCCGCATCGAGAACGGAATTTGTGATGGGGCCGACGTGGTCGAGAGAGGGTGATAGCGGGATCACTCCGGCCGTGCTCACTCGTCCATAGGTCGGCTTGAGTCCGACGACTCCGCAATACGCGGCTGGCAGACGAACGGAACCAGCGGTGTCGGTGCCTACGGCTGCCACTCCCAGGCCAGCTGATACGCTTGCGGCCGAGCCTCCTGACGAGCCGCCGGCGATGCGTGTCGTGTCCCAGGGATTGTGGACCGCGCCGAAATTACTGATCATCGCGCTGCCGCCATACGCAAACTCGTGCAGATTCTGTTTCCCCAGGATGATTGCGCCTCCGCAGTGGAGGCGGCGGACCAGCTCGGCATCTTCGGCGGGAATGCGATCTTTGAACTGGGCGCTGGCGGCGGTGGTGCGGATTCCGGCGGTATCGATAATGTCTTTGAGGCCGATGGGGATGCCGTGAAGCGGGCCGCGATAGAGTCCGCGATAGACTTCGCGCTCGACGACGCGGGCTCGTTCCAGCGCCCCTTCGGCATCCACTGTGATGAAAGCGTTCAGGGTTGGATTCAGCTTCTCGATGCGGTCGAGGCATTCGTGAGTGAGGTCGACCGGGGAGAGCGAGCGGTCGCGAATCTGCCGGCTTAATTCGTGTATGAGGAGCATGTGAAGTTCTAGCCGGAAGCAGAGGAAGCACGCTGGCAGAGTCTGGCCATCGTATCGAGCGAATCCTTGACGACAAAAGTGACCTTTGCCTGAAGAGCCTCTTCGGATAACACAGTCGAAGTGCCGACGAGATCCATGGTCATGCGAACCAGTGTGCCGCCGTTAGGAGCGGGACCGAAGAAAACATTCTGCTCGGCGGTCACGCCCAGCGCATGATTGAGCAGGGTGATCGATCGGGGTGGATGGATTGCCGCCACCACGGAGGAAATAGTGGCTTGTGTGGGATAAACCAGCGCATAACGCAGCCGGCTGCCGACCTGCCAGGGCGCGCCCTCGACCCAGGAAATTTCGTCGTAAACTTTGCGATTCAGCAGGCGTTCGAGATCCTGAAAAGCCTTAAAAGCCGCTTCCACTGAAACCGGGACCGTAACGGAGTATTCGATGCGCGGCAGCATGGGGCCTCTCTCCCACGAGGCGGCGATTATGCACCGATTCCCAGGGGAAGACAAGGACCGTCTTCTTCACGCCCAATCCCCGCTCCTTCCAGATCAAGCAATTTGCGTTTGATGTCGAGGCCGGCGCCGTAACCGCAAAGCGATCCGTTGGATGCGATCACGCGGTGGCAGGGGACGACGATGGCGATGGGATTCCGGTTATTCGACATACCGACGGCACGGTACGCGTGCGGATGGCCAATGGCCTGGGCAATGTCGCGATAGCTGCAGGTCTCGCCATAGGGAATTGCGAGCAGCGCATTCCAGCACGCGAGTTGAAACGCGGTCCCACGAAGATCGAGCGGGAAAGAGAACTCGCGCCGCCTGCCTGCGAAATACTCTTCGAGTTCACGGAGGTAGGGTGCGAGTGCAGGTTGCGACTCATGCATCTCCGTTTGGGGGCCCAGCTTTTGGACGCGCCCTTCAAATTCGAGCCGCAACAAACCTTTTGCAGAGGCTATGAGCAAGAGTGGGCCGACGGGCGAAGACGTACGGGAGAAGGAAAATGTTTCCATGACGCGTGGAGGATAGCACGAGGCCACACCCAAAGAAAAAAGCCTCCCGTTTTCACGGGAGGCTTTCCACAAGGAGTACCGCTACTTCGTTTGATTTTGTGAGGTCGTGTCCGTCGAAGCGAGCTGTTCCAGATTGTTCTTCAGGAGGCTGATTTCGACGCGGCCACCGGTGATGCGCTTCTTGGTCGTTGCTGCTTCTCCGGCTGCAGCCGGGGTTGGCGCATTGCCCATGCCCACGAGGTAAATCCGATAGATTGGAATGTCGTGGTTCAGAGCCAGATAGCGGACAACCGACTCGGCCATCTTCTGCGAGTTGGCAATCGCGACCTGTCCGTGACCTGAAGAGAAGCCCTGCACTTCGACGACGTAGCCGCGCTGACTCTTCAGCGGGGTGGCCATTTCGTCGAGCGCGGTCTTGGCATTCTGGCTCAGCACGGTTTGTCCGGGCTTGAACAGGATTTCGGTCTGGGTCGTGGCCTGGTATTGATCGATGTTGGTTACTACCTGCTCGACCGTGTTCAGGCGGGTATGTGCTTGTTGCGCGGTCTGCTGCGCGGCCTGCGCCTTGTTGCCGGCGTCAATCGCGTGCTGATCGGCTTCGCTGGCCTTGGCGGAGGCGAGCTGAATGCCAGCTTGCGCGCGCGAATCGGTGTCCTTGATCGCCTTGGTGTTGGAGGCCGTCAGTTCATCGAGTTCGTTGATGCGGTCGCGGATCGGTTGAGTCTGACGCGCAACGTATTTCTTGCGCGCGAACGGATTCACGCGGCCCCAGAAACCTTCGCGGGTTTCCGGTTGCAGAGGATCTTTACCGGTGGCGGTATCCGCCTTGGTGGCCGGCTGACTCATCGTAGCCGGAGCCGCCGTGGACTGAGTTTGGGGAGCGGAATTGTCCTGAGCGAAAACTGGAACAGCCAGGATTCCGGCCAGCAACAAAGAGAAGATGGTGCGGTTTTTCATTTTAAACTTCCTCCAAGTGAGGAGTGGGGGAGCCACTCCGAACGCCTTGCGGCGTGATTCTAATTACGTTTCCGATACCAATCTCGAACTTCGGGAGGCAATCGCCGACGCCTCGATTCCCTCAAAACTTGCTAAAAAGCCTGGGACCCATTGCTGCGGATCCTCCCATTCTATAAACAGTTTGCGTGCCAAATGCCTCGACAGCAGAATGGGAACTCAAGTGCTTTATTTTCATACATATTGTATCCCATCCCTACCCGGGTGTGGACGGGACATGGGGGTAATTTTGGCGGTACCTGGTATAAAAACTGCGTGCGGGGAGTTTACGCGCAATTCTCCACAAAATAATTTTCCCACGAAATTAATAAACTAAGTTCAGACTGAAATCATCCCAATAACCTATGCGACGCCCAAATCTCCCCTCGCCATCATTGGTGCCGATTTATTTTCTATTGGCGCTTATTTCCCAATCCCATTTTGTCCATGCCGAAAAGACTCGTTTCGACCTTGGGAAACTGAAGGCGCCGCCCGGTTTTCACATCTCTGTGTTTGCCGAAGATGTGGACAGCGCGCGCATGATGATCTTCAGTCCAGGTGGAGTTCTAATGGTCAGCGAATCGGGTGAGGGCAAAGTGGTCGCGCTTCCCGATTCCAAACACACGGGCAAAGCCGAGAGAACGGTAATGGTGCTCAAAGGATTGAACGAGCCGCATGGACTGGCGTTTTACGAAGGCAAGCTGTACGTGGCCGAAAATGACAAGCTCCGTCGTTATAACTGGGACGAGGCGAACCTTCGGGCGTCCAATCCAACCAAGCTTGCCGATCTTCCGACTGGCGGCGGGCACTCGACACGCAGCATCGTGTTTCACGGCGGCAAGATGTACATTTCGGCGGGATCGAGTTGCAACGTCTGCGTCGAAAAAGATCCTAGGCGAGCGACTGTGATGGAATTCAATCCCGACGGCAGCGGGCAGAAAGTCTTTGCGAAGGGATTGCGCAATGCCGTGGGGCTGGCGGTGAACCCGAAGACGGATTCGGTATGGGTAACGGTCAACGGGCGGGACATGCTGGGCGACGATCTGCCACCGGAGACGGTCTATGACCTGGGGAAAGGTGGCGACGACGCTGGATGGCCGTATTGTTACGGCGACCGCGTCCCTGATCCCGAATTCACCAATCCGGGCGACGGCCGCTGCAATAACGTGATCGAACCGAAGGTGCAGATGCAGGCGCACTCCGCTCCGCTGGCGCTCGCGTTTTATGAAGGGTCGGAATTCCCTGCGGAGTACCGGAACAACATTTTTATCGCCTTTCATGGATCGTGGAATCGCAGCGTCCCAACTGGATACAAAATTGTGCGCGTGAAGCTCGACGACAAAGGCCAGCCTGTCGGCGGGGCGCAGGATTTTATTACCGGATGGCTCGCATCGGGTGAAACGAAAAAAGGGCGCTGGATGGGGCGTCCGGTGGGGATTGTGTTTGGCGTGGATGGAGCGATGTATTTGAGTGATGATGCGGGGGGCGTGATTTACCGAGTGACGTACGGGAAATAGTCCTGCAACCTCGCTTGTTAGAGTTGTCATCCCGAGCGAGGCGAGGGATCCGCATATTGCCGCAAGCTGCAGATCCCCTTAAGTTCACGAATCAAGTGCAACACCGTACAAAGGTGTTGCGATGGAAAAACGAAGTTATGGGCAGTTGAGCCTCACGGAACGGATCGAGATTTACCGCCTGCATGCGGACGGTAAAAGTCAGCGTTTCATTGCCGGAGTTCTGCAGCGGAGCGTATCGACGATCAGCCGTGAACTGATGCGCAACAGCAAGGCAAGCAAGAAGTGGTCTGGTGGCTACGATCCGCAGCGCGCCCAGAAGTTGATGTTGCGCCGACATGCCCGCGGTCGAACCTATAAACTCGAACGGCAGCCGGAACTTCGTCGGGAAGTGTTGCAACGCCTCGCCGCAGGCTGGTCGCCCGAACAGATCGCCGGACGTTTCGCCCAGGGCCCCGCCAGCAACCGGATCAGCTATGAATCGATTTATCGCTACATTTATTGGCGCAGTTGCTCTTTCAAAGAAACGCTGTATCGTTGCTTGCCGCGCAAAAAGCACCGCCGTGGAAGGCGGCGAAGAAATGGCCCGTGGACGACTGCATCCATCCTGGACAGAGTTTTCATTCATGATCGTCCCCCCGTGGTGGCGGAACGGGCGCGTTCCGGAGATTGGGAAGCCGACCTCATGAGCTTCCGCAAGCCCGGGCAGTTCTTGCTCGTGGCCCACGAACGCCGATCGCGGCTCACGCTGCTCCTGCGCCAGGAAACGAGATCGGCCCAAGCCGTCGCCGACAATCTTTGCGCTCTGATCGAAGCGATGCCGCCGCAGGCCTGCCACTCCATGACTTTTGATAATGGCACCGAGTTCAGCAAGCACTATCTCCTGAGCAGAAGGTTTGGCATTACAACCTGGTTCTGCGACACCCACTCGCCTTGGCAGAAAGGCGGCATCGAAAACGCCATTGGCCGTATCCGGCGCTCCCTGCCCAGAAAAACCGATCTCGAGGCCCTGTCTCCTCACCGTCTCGCCAACCTGCTGCAACGCCACAACGATACCCCCAGAAAATGCCTCGCCTTCCAAACTCCCAACGAGGTATTCTTCCATCACTCTGTTGCACTTCAAACGTGAATTCATCCCCTCGCTTCGCTCGGTATGACAATTTGAATTGGGTGTCGCTCAATACACGGCTAGCCGCAATACTTGTCATACTGCTGATAAATGAACGGGTCGGTCATCCCGGCAATGTAGTCGCAGATGATGCGCGGCAACGGTTCCTGAGCGGCTTTTTCGCGGTAGTTGCGCGGTAGATCGTCTGGTTCTTCCATCCAATGGGCGAAGAGTTCTCCGGTGATGCGCTCGGCGTCTTCTTTTTCGGCGGCTAGCGCCGGGCTGTAGTAGAGATTTTCGTAAAGGAAGTCTTTTAGCTGGCGGCGTTCTGTTTCCACGGACGGGCTGAAGGCGGCGAGGCGTTCTTTGTGCCTGCGGACATCTTCCGGGGAATGTACGCAGGCCTCTTTCACTCGTTGCGCTGTATTGGTAATCAGGTCTCCGACAAAGCCATCGAAGATCTTCTTTAAGGCCTCATTAAAAACCAGCTTCTCGGCAACGTCAGAATAGCGGCTTTTTGCCTCGCTGTAATGACGTCTGAAAAGATCGACGCTATCCGCAATCTGCTCGATCGTCAGCAATCGCGCTTCATAGCCATCGTCAAGATCGGCGGTGTTGTAAGCAATCTCGTCGGTCAGGTCGATAAGCTGGGCTTCGAGCGGCGGGCGCTGGTCTAGCAAATACCCGGCGAGTTCAGGATGAGTTTTGGCGTCGTAATCGTGCGAGTGCTTGATGATGCCTTCGCGGACTTCGAAGGTGAGGTTCAATCCGCGAAATGATGCGTAGCGGAGTTCGAAGTCTTCGACAATCCGCAATGCGTGCAGGTTGTGATCGAACGAAAATCCGTGTTGACGCATGGCGGCGTCGAGCGCTTTTTCTCCGGAGTGACCGAACGGGGGATGGCCGAGGTCGTGGACCAGTGCTAACGCTTCGACGAGATCGGTATTCAGTCCAAGTTGCGCGGCGATGGTGCGCGAGATCTGCGCAACCTCGATGGTGTGCGTCAGCCGGTTGCGGAAGTGGTCGGAGTAACGGCGGGTGAAGACCTGGGTCTTCGCCTCCAGCCGGCGGAAGGCGCGGGCATGGACTACGCGATCACGATCGCGCTGAAAGTCGTTGCGGTAGGGATGCGGCGGCTCAGGATGGCGGCGTCCGCGAGAGTCTTCAACGCGCACCGCGTAGTCGGCGAGCATGGGAAGAGTTTAGCAGCGTTTAGGTGGGAATCCATGCTGTGAGGGAGATGCTAGCGGAGCGAGGGATCGGCATTTTGCGGCGAACTGCGGATCCCTCGCTTCGCTCGGGATGACAATTTTGAGGGGCGGCTTGGCTCTATCCTACCCTCTACTTTCCTACCTGCTACTTCGTGCCTTCTTCTTTGGCCAGCTTCATTTTTGCCGAATCGAGTTTCTTCTGCACCCGCGCCGGATCGGACGGGTCAACTTCCGCGGCAATCGTCCGGTTCCATTCGGTGAGTGCGCGCTCCCAATTGGTGGCTGCCAGCTTCAGGCGTCCGGTTTTTTGGTAGAGATCGCCGAGATGGTCGTGGACGGTGGGATCGGTATTGATTTTTTGCGAGGCCTTCAGCAGATTGTCTTCGGCCAATTCGTATTTGCCCATACGGAAGTAGGCCCAGCCGAGGGAGTCGAGATAGGCGCCGTTGGCGGGATCCAGATCCACTGCGCGTTTGATGTATCCGAACGCTTCATCCAGCTTCATGTTCTGGTCAGCCAGCATGTAGCCTAAATAATTCAGCGTGGAAGCATGGTCGGGATCGCTCGCCAGCACCTTCTTGAATTGTTCTTCGGCTTCGGCATAGCGTTTCTGGCGCTCAAAATTCGAACCGCGAAGAAACCAGACATATTCCTTGTCGTCGGTCTTGGTGGATAACTGTTCCGCCTTGTCGAGATCCTGATCGGCATCGCTGAAGCGGCGCAGCCGCGTTTCCATTTGGGCCAGCGTGATGTAAATCTCGCGGTCGTCGGGATTGGCATTTCCCTTCAACAGCGCATGGACGTCTTTGAGCGCCTTGTCGGCATTGCCCATGTCGGCCTCCTGCGAGGCCAACACCATTTTCAGTTGCGTGCTCGGGAGCTTCTGAACTGCTTCCTTGGCGACGTCGAGGGCCTTCTGCCAGTCCTTGGCTTCACGCCAGGTATCGATGATCTGCTGATAGCCACGCTCTATATTGTCATCGCCGCCGAGAGCCACGATCTGGCGGAACGTTTCGTTGGCGGATGCATTGTTTCCGGCATCGCGGTAGATCGAGCCCAGCCGCTCCAGAAACACGGCGCGGTTGCTCTTCTCGCCGTTCGAGTACTTGCCGTCGGCCTTTTCCGACTTCTTCAGCAGGTCCCGCATGATGGGGATGGCTTCGTCGTATCGTCCTTGCGCCTGGTAGATGGCGGCGATGTTGTAGGGAACTTCGACGGAATCCTGCACCATGGTCTCGGCTTTTTTCAGATTGTCGAGCGCGAGATCGAATTTTCCCTGCTTGCGATAGATTTCCGCGATGCGGACGTAGGTTTGCGCGTCTTCCGGATTCGCGTCCGCGATGACTTTGTATTGTTCGAGAGCGGCATCGGCCTGACCATCGTTCAGCAAGTTCTGCGCGAGACCGCGGATGGCGTCGAGATTATCGCGGTCCATTTCAATCGCGTGCCGGTAGGCTTCGACTGCGTTCTTATATTGTTTTTGCTGCTCGTAGGTGTAACCGAGCGCCGAATACAGCTTCGCCGAGCGCTCCGTGCCGGGGACAGAACTGAGAACCTGAGTGGCGCGAGCCGTGTCGCCGAGTTCGTTGTAAAGATAGGCGAGCGTCGTGACCGCTTCTTCGGAATCCGGCTGGAGCTTTACCGCAATCTTGAACTCGTTTTCCGCTTTTTGCAGATCATTGTTCAGGCGATACAGGCGTCCGAGAAGCAAGTGGTCATCCATGCTGTCGGGCTGTAGGCGGACAATCGCCTCATACTGCTCGATTGCCAGTTTCAGGATGCTCTCGGAGCCACTACCCGCTTGCATATCGCCCAGCGAGCGCAGATAAATTCGACCCAGCAGACGACGCGCTTCGAGATTGCTCGGGATTCTTCTTGATGATTTCCTGCGCCTCGACGACAGCATCGCGAATGCGCCCGGTCTTGGCATACAGCTCGGCCAGACCAGAGGTGAGATACGCGGAAGTCGGATCGGCATCAATCGCGGCGCGATATTCCTCAATCGCCTTATTCGCCAGTTCGCTGCGGCCGTATGTGGACACCTGCTCCTCATACATGTGGGCAAGAGCGAAATGGTAGTAGGCGGCAGCGCGGTCGGGGGCTTTAGCCTTGGCGACGGACTGGGCGCCAGCGGTAGCCGAGGAATCCGCGGCGTGAGCAGGCTGGTTCTGGGCCAGCAAAAAAGACCCGGTAAGAAGGAAACAAACAATCGAAAGCTGTTTTTTCATGAAAAGTCCTGCAACCTGCCTGTAGCAGCCCACGTTCTTTGGATGCTGATCCGCGGCCATCCGGATTTCCTTATTCTAACCTTGGCTGGGCTTTCAGCGGTGAGAAAGCTCCAAGTGGGACCAAAGACGGAAGTACACGGGCTTTGGGGGATATTGTCAAAAAAAGTAAAGACTTGAACAACGAGCAAAGATTAATGCCGGAAATGTCGAACTCCAGTGAAAATCATAGCCAAACCGAGCCGATCGGCGGCCTCAATAACTTCCTGGTCGCGAACCGAACCTCCCGGTTGGATGATGGCGGTCGCCCCGGTCTTAGCGATTTCCTCGACCCCATCGGGAAAGGGGAAAAAGGCGTCGGAGGCAGCCACGGTGCCCTTCAACGGAAGCTGGGCCTTCATCGCCCCGAGTTTGCAGGAATCGACCCGGCTCATTTGTCCCGCGCCGACGCCCACCGTTTGGCCATCGCGGGCATAGAGAATGGCATTCGACTTCACGTGCTTGCAAACCTTCCAGGCAAAAAGCAGCGCGCGTTTTTCTTCCGGCGTTGGCTGGCGCTTGGTGACAACTTTCAGATCGGCCTCGGCCAGTTTGTGAAGATCGGAATCCTGAACCAGCATTCCTCCAGAAATATTTTTCAGGACCCAGTTTTGTTGTCCCGCGGGAACCTCGACGAGGCGCAGATTCTTTTTGGAGGCGAAGGCCGCTTTTGCGCCTTCATCGAAGGCGGGGGCAGCGATCACTTCGAGAAAAAGCTTCGCCATCTCGGTGGCGGCGGCCGCATCTATCGTGCGGTTCACTCCAATCACTCCGCCGAACGCCGAAACCGGATCGCATTCCAGCGCTCGCGTATAGGCCTCGGTAAGCGTCTTGCCGGTCGCGGTTCCGCAGGGATTTGTATGTTTGATAATGGCGCACACGGGCTCATCGAATTCCTGCGCGAGATCCCAGGCAGCTTGCAGGTCGACAATGTTGTTGTACGAAAGCTCTTTGCCCTGCACCTGGCGGGCGTGCGCCACGCCGGCGGCGGTATTGTCCGCATACATCGCCGCCTTCTGATGAGGATTCTCTCCGTAACGCAGGTCGGCCACTTTTTGAAATGACAGGCGCAGCGTTTGGGGGAAGGCCACGGTCGTGGCTCCAGCCAATTTGAAATCGCCACCGATTTTTTCGAGCGTCGAGGCAATGGCGGAATCGTAGGCTGCCGTGGTCGCAAACGCTTTCTGCGCTAGGCGCCATTTCGTTTCTTTCGACAACGCTCCGCTGGAGCGCGCCATTTCGTCGGCAATCGCGTCGTAATCGGCGGGTGAGGTGACGACTGCGACGTCCTGAAAATTCTTCGCAGCCGAGCGGATCATCGACGGGCCGCCAATGTCGATGTTCTCAATTATTTCTTCAAAGTGAACGCCCGGTTTGGCGGCAGTTTTTTCGAAGGCATACAGATTTACCACTACCATGTCGATCGCCGGGATGCCGTGCTCCGCAACCGCCGCGCGATGGCCACTATCTTCGCGGCGATGCAGAATGCCGCCGTGAACCTTGGGATGCAGGGTCTTGACGCGTCCGTCAAGCATTTCAGGGAAGCCGGTCAATTCGGAAATATCTTTGACTGCGATCCCGGAGTCGCGCAGAAGCTTGGCGGTGCCTCCGGTAGAAACCAGCTCCACGCCGGATGCGGCGAGTTTGCGGGCGAAATCTACCAGTCCGGATTTGTCGGTGACACTGAGAATGGCGCGCTGGATTTTAGACATGAGACCCCTTGGAGGCGAAGGGAGATTTTAGCAGCTTGAGTGGAGTTCTCAGTTCCCGGTTCTCAGTTGTCAGTGTTCGGTGCCAGCATTCAGTAGAAGAAAAACAACTGGCAAGTAACTCAGTGAGAAGACGGAAAGGCCAAAGCAGTTTGGAACTGAGAACTGGGAACGGTCCTTACGCTTTCGCCTTGGCCTTCAGCTTGACGTGTCCGTCCTTCAGTTCGACGGAGTAAACGACCGAGTCGCAGCCGTGCTCCTTGCGAATCTCAGTAGTCTTTTTCTTAACGAAGGCGGCGAAAGCATCGAGGTTGCCGGAAACTTTTTCTCCGGATTTTTGCTTGGCTTCGGTGAGCGCCTTGTAGAGAGACTCGACTTTTTCGCGCTCAGCGGCTGCGTCGGAGCATTGCACGGAGAAGGGTCTGGCTTCGACTGGGGACTGGTCAACTTCCGGCGTCTCGGCCTCGGCAGTTTGGGTGGTGCGTGTGACGCCGTACACTTGATGATGCTTCGTTGCACGCGCTTCGCCAGTGCGCACTCCTTGCACCGAGAGAAGCGCGTCCTGCGGACGGCGGTAGCCCTCTTCGCGAATCCGGGATTTCTTGCGCCACAGATCGCTCTGGATCGCGTAACGCTGCGCCATTTCGTTGTATTTGAAGCGCTGAGAAAAGCTCAGCCGCGCACTATCGCTGAACTTCCGAATCAGCGAAAGCACTTTCCATTCAACGTCGTTAGGAGGACGTTTGGCCGGATTATTGAAGAATATCTCGTACTCGATCTTCAGCCGGCGAAGCTGCTGATCGAGGAGGCTGAGCTCTTCATCAATGGTCACAAAAATCCCCCTGCCAATAGCTTAGCGTCCAAAGCACGGCCTGGCGAGATTCCGGCGGACACGAGGGGGATGGTACGGAAGTAACCAGGGGCAGCATTCAGCCGTCAGCACTCAGCCATCAGTAAAACCTAATCTTGCTGATGATCCACGGATGTTTCGGGGTTTGATTGGGGTTCGCTGATGGCTGAGTGCTGACGGCTGAAAGCTACTTCGCTGTGCTTGACGCCATCTTCTTTACCATCGCCAGAACCAGCTTTCGATCACTGTCGTTCAGGTTTGCTGAATAACGGCGCATCTGGCTCAAGAATCGGACTTCATCGTCGGAGAGCTGTGGCAATCCCTTGTGATGGCCGTTGCTGTTGCCGTCGGAGAAGAATTGCGATAGGGCTAAATCCATCGCTCCGGCGATTTTCGCCAGAGTGTCGAGCGACGGGATGGTGTGGCCATTTTCGACTCGTGAAAGATAGCAGCGCAACAGGCCGGTGCGCTTTTCGATGTCGCCCTGCGACATGCTTCGCTGCAGCCGAAAATTACGGATGGTCTCGCCGATATTCATAGACACGCAACTAATCCAAAGCGATGTACTAAATGCCAAGAAAAGATGTTGTGCATAGTAACCAGAGTAGTACCGTCTGGCAAGTGGAAATTCCTTGCCTTCCAGGCCAATGTCGTTTCGTAAATATTTCCGGGAAGACTTCCGAACCCAATCATACCTCTAAGGCCGCCAAAACAGAGGGTTCCCCTGAAAAACCTTGAAACTCTGAAACCTTGAAACTGGCCCCTAGGGCGTGCCCTCAAACAGCGGCCACAGGCGGTCGGAGGAGACGCGGTAGATTGCGTACGCGCTGCCATCGTCGGAGGTACGGCGGAAGAGCAATTCGCCGCGGCCATCGCCATCGGCATCGACTGCGTCGATCAGTTCCATTCGTGGCGCTATGTCGAGATGCCGCGAATCGGTCTGCGAGAAAAATAACTTCCGCAGTTCACCTTCGAGGTTGGTGCGGGCGATTAGCGTGATTTCCTTTGGTTCTGCAAGATTTCCATTGGCGTCAGCTACCGGATGCGTCTTCGCGGACAGAATCAGCACTGGCTCATTCGAGTTGGAGAGGTCAAAGATCCGCAGGTTCACATCGTCGAAAACAGCCTTCGTCTTATTCCCCGATTTAGCGGCGGCTGTTCTACGCGCAGGCGCGTTTTTCGTCGAGCCGCTGGTTTTCGGGTTCAGCAGAGCGGTTGCCAACTCAATCATTTTGTTGCGGTAGATAGCTTCTTCCACAGGTTTCACGTCGTAGTTGTACGGTCGCGGATCCGGGCCGTGGGCGTCGGAAATAGCCAGCATGATCGTAATTGGCGGCGGGATCGCTGCGGCGTCTTTAGCAGATGCGGCGGGCTTCGCGCTCATCTGAGCGTCGAACGTTACATAGGGCTCCTGGTGAGCCGTTGTATCCGGCTTTCCGCGACGCAATTTTGGACGATTCGGATCATCGATCGTCTCGTCTTGAGGGGAAGAGGCAGGGGCAGTCTTCGCTGGCTCTGTGGTTGCCGGTGACGCTGGTGGCGCTGTGGTCGTTGTGCTGGCGGGCGCCGCCCCCGCCGGAGGTGTCGCGGGCTTCGCGTCGCCATCTTTGGTTTTATCCCCGGCTTTATCCGCCTTGCCGGAACCGCTATCGGGGTCAGCCTTTTCAGCGCGACGATGAAGAACCGGGGGGGCGTCTTTGCTATCATCTTCGATCACGGGAGTCGAATACTTCTTGCTGGTCTCCGGAGCCTTCGCTCCCGCTGGAAGCCATGTGCCTTCCGCAATCCAGGAGTGATTCAGTTGGCCTGGTTGTGTGATCGTGAAGGTGCCCTGCGATACGCCGGCGCGAAAGGCTTCGTAGACGACTCCGAAGTCGAGGGCCATGGGAACGGGTGCGGCTTTGTAGGATCCCGCGTCGAAGAATTTCCCGTCTACCATGATGGCAATGGGAGTGAAGCGGGCTTTCCCCTTGGGCGAGAGCTGTACCAGTCCAATGGCGCGCGGCCCTTTGACGGAAGTGGGCTTACGGCCGAACTGCGACGTCAGTTCCTGGGCTTCAACCGGCGAACTGGAAAACAACGTGGCAGACGCCAGGATGACGGCGAACATCCGAGTGCGATATAACCATGATCTGCTCAACGATGATCTGCATGAGGACGATCGGCGAGAAGAAAGGCGAGGCGAAAATTCCATGGAAGTCAATGATAAATCCCCAGACTTCAGTACGACGGACGAGAAGGGCAAAGAGGTTGCCTTAAAAGACTTTCGCGGCAAGACTGTCGTGCTTTATTTCTATCCGAAGGCCGATACGCCGGGATGCACCAAGGAAGCGTGCAGCTTCCGGGACAACTACTCAGCGATCAAGAAGACGGGCGCGGTCCTGCTGGGCATTTCGAGGGACACAGCCGATTCGCAGAAGAAATTTCAGGACAAGTTCAGCCTACCCTTTCCGCTGCTTGCCGATGCGGACAAAAAGATTGCGGATCTGTTCGGCGTGGTCAAAGAGAAAAATATGTACGGCAAGAAAGTAAAAGGGATCGCGCGGACGACCTTCGTGATTGGCCCCGATGGCAAGATCAAGCACATCTTCAACAACGTGAAGCCGGAGGGCCACGCGGAGGAAGTGCTGGCTTATCTGAAGAGTGCGGCGTGATGCTTCTCAGGAATTGTCATCCCGAACGAAGTGAGGGGATGAATTCACGTTTGAAGTGCAACAGAGTGATGGAAGAATACCTCGTTGGGAGTTTGGAAGGCGAGGCATTTTCTGGGGGTATCGTTGTGGCGTTGCAGCAGGTTGGCGAGACGGTGAGGAGACAGGGCCTCGAGATCGGTTTTTCTGGGCAGGGAGCGCCGGATACGGCCAATGGCGTTTTCGATGCCGCCTTTCTGCCAAGGCGAGTGGGTGTCGCAGAACCAGGTTGTAATGCCAAACCTTCTGCTCAGGAGATAGTGCTTGCTGAACTCGGTGCCATTATCAAAAGTCATGGAGTGGCAGGCCTGCGGCGGCATCGCTTCGATCAGAGCGCAAAGATTGTCGGCGACGGCTTGGGCCGATCTCGTTTCCTGGCGCAGGAGCAGCGTGAGCCGCGATCGGCGTTCGTGGGCCACGAGCAAGAACTGCCCGGGCTTGCGGAAGCTCATGAGGTCGGCTTCCCAATCTCCGGAACGCGCCCGTTCCGCCACCACGGGGGGACGATCATGAATGGAAACTCTGTCCAGGATGGATGCAGTCGTCCACGGGCCATTTCTTCGCCGCCTTCCACGGCGGTGCTTTTTGCGCGGCAAGCAACGATACAGCGTTTCTTTGAAAGAGCAACTGCGCCAATAAATGTAGCGATAAATCGATTCATAGCTGATCCGGTTGCTGGCGGGGCCCTGGGCGAAACGTCCGGCGATCTGTTCGGGCGACCAGCCTGCGGCGAGGCGTTGCAACACTTCCCGACGAAGTTCCGGCTGCCGTTCGAGTTTATAGGTTCGACCGCGGGCATGTCGGCGCAACATCAACTTCTGGGCGCGCTGCGGATCGTAGCCACCAGACCACTTCTTGCTTGCCTTGCTGTTGCGCATCAGTTCACGGCTGATCGTCGATACGCTCCGCTGCAGAACTCCGGCAATGAAACGCTGACTTTTACCGTCCGCATGCAGGCGGTAAATCTCGATCCGTTCCGTGAGGCTCAACTGCCCATAACTTCGTTTTTCCATCGCAACACCTTTGTACGGTGTTGCACTTGATTCGTGAACTTAAGGGGATCTGCAGCTTGCGGCGAGATGCAGGTCCCTCGCTCCGCTCGGGATGACAAAATCTTTAGGTGTCCCTCGCTCCATTCGGGATGACAACTCCTAATAAATTTATGAAGTCCCTGGGCCACGTTACTTCCTTGACCGCGGAGTTCTTCGATCGCGATCCGCGCCGGGTGGCGCGTGCCCTGCTGGGAAAATTATTGGTCCGGAAATCCCCTCATGGAATTCTTGCCGGACGAATCGTTGAAACCGAAGCCTATCTCGGGAAGAACGACCCGGCATCGCACTCGTTTTCTGGCAAGACGGCGCGCAATTCCGTTCTGTTCGGACCTCCTGGCCTGGCATACGTCTACTTTATCTACGGCAATCACTATTGCCTGAATGTTTCCTGCTTGCCGGATGGAGTCGCGGGCGGCGTGCTGTTTCGTGCGCTAGAACCGGTGCGCGGAATCGAGCAGATGGCCGCGGCGCGAGGGCTGGAATTGGGAACAGACGTCAATCTCGAAAAAATCTCAACGCTTACGAAAATCTCGTCAGGACCGGGAAGAATGGCGGAAGCGCTGGATGTTACACGCGAGCGAGACAATGGAAAGAGTTTCGTCAGCAGCCGTTCTGACCTGCGCATTGTGGGTGACGGTTATCGAGTGCGGCGGGTGACGGTCACGCCGCGCATCGGAATCGTCAAGGCTGCCGAGGAACCGCTGCGTTACTTCATCGCCGGAAATCCGTTTGTCTCCGGGAAGAAATCGTCGCGCTGATGCCACGCATCAGTATTGCCCTTAGTGGGTAAAGAGAGCTATCAAGATCACGATGGGAATGGGCACTCCGAGCAGTAGAAGTATTATCGATCGCATATCAGGCCTCCTTCAATTTTGAAATCAAAGTTACTGCCCACTTATAGGGAGCTCAAAACACGATCCCGCTGCTTGCCTCCAATGGTTCCCGCATAGCTGGCGCAGAATGCGCCGCTCAGCAGGGCCACAAACAACCATAGCGACAAATGCGCGAGTGCTCTCCGCGCGGTGTCAGCAGACTGCTGCGCTTCTGCGAAGACATCGGACACGCGTTGGTCAGCATCATTCGGGCTGAGGGCCGTTCTAGCGGCCACCATCTGCGCCAGATAACTCTTATCCGCCGAAGAAATTGCTCCTTGCCGCATCGCATGGCTCAAAATGAGCTCGGCCTCGGTGCGGTCAGCGGCGTCGGTTCTCACTGGGACCGTGCTCGACGGAGCAGAAGTATTCGGCCGGAACAAAGTATCCACAAAATAAGCATTGGGATTAAGCATCGCTGACTCGGTCGCGTTAGGCGTGGCGGTATTGCGTTGGGTCGCACCGCCCATGAGCGATGTCGCCGCCGACGTCAGGAATGCGGCGGTCACCACCATGCCCAGCGCCCACACCAGAAGCCCGTGCGCGGTGTCCCGGAAATAGACTTCATCGGTATGCACTTGTACCCATTTCGTGCGCAGCCGTCCAGCCAAATATCCGCCCATAGCGGAGGCCAAAATCTGAGTAATGATCAGCCATGCAATCGCCGCTTTACTAAGGGTCGCAGCGGTCGTTTGCATGTTTGACCACGGCGAAATCGAGGAAAATCCGAGGCCAGTGCCTAATGCAAGCAAAATGAGAGATAGTGACGCGGCAACAAACGCGCCACCAATCACCGCAGCCCATGAAACGCCGGCCGAGTAATCCTCGTTTCTTGCAGGAACCTCAGTTGCGGTAATTTGGCGTTCGACAATCGGTCGTGGAGCTGCGGTGCTTGGTAGCGGCATTATGTTTTCCTTTCTTGCCTTCTGCACTTAACGTCAAATACATCATTCAGTGGAGCGGACTCCACCAACTACGCCGAATGCCGTTGTTTGAAATCGTCGATCTTGTTTTTCACATTTTCCTTGGCGTCGTCGATCGACTGGCTGACCTTTGCCCGGGTTTCATTCATCTTGTCGCTGGTCGTTTCCTTGTGCGAGTCCTTTACTTTTTCGGCTGCGTCCTTGGCGTTACCCCAGGTTTCCTTGGCCGCTCCCTTGGCTTGGTCGACGACTCCCTGGTTGGCTAGTTTCTGGTTGTCAATGGCTTCGCCCACGCCTTGTTTGACTTTCCCAACGGCCTGATCGACTTTCCCTGCAACTTGTTCTTTGTTCATGGTTTTTCTCCTTATAGAGTCAAGATAAGAAATGGTTTCTGGGAAATATCGCCCACGAGGGCGAATATTAATTAAGTGTCCGCAGATTTGAGACTAAGGCTGGAAGCCTGCTTCATCCATCGGGGGAACATGGTAGGAAGGTCGAATTTAGACTGGAGCAGTCCTCTAGAGACTGCGGATCGCGAATTGTGCGAGAAGTCGGTGATCCTCGCGTTACTTCAACTTTTCGTACTCCGCTTTCGCTTGTTTCAACGCCGGCAGATCCGGATCGGCATCCTTCCACGCGGCAAAGAAATCCTGATAGGCGGACTTGGCTCCGGCGGTATTTCCCTGCAGTGCATAAGCACGCCCCAAGCCGAGATGAGCCAAAGGATAGCTGACATCGAACGCATCAATGCCGCGGTGGTCGAGAATCTTCTGGTACTCGGCTGCGGCCTTCGCGCCGTCTTTCGAACGCAGGAAAGCTTCGCCGCGAAGATAGTTAATTGAGTAGCCCGCGGAACCGGGGCCATTGCCAAGTTCGTAAGGAACGGCCGCATCCAGACGTGCCGCAGCTTGCGCCGGCTGGTTGCGCTGCAAGTCGGCGGCTGCGTGCGCGAGCGGTACGAAAGCCTTATTGAGAATGGTATCGGTGGGATACTGGCGCACCAAATCTTCCGCAATTTTCTGGTAGCGAGTGGTGTCCCCAGTCAAAGGCAGCGTCTGCATGACGATGCTGCGAGTGTCACGGTCTTGCGAGGCTGCAAGCGCATCCGAAATTTTCTTGCGGGCTTCCGCAAGATTGCCCAGTTGCAGCTCGCACCCAGCCTGCTCCGCAAGCACGATGCCGCTGAATTCCTTGAATCCCAAACGTTGCGTAAGATCCTCGGCCTGGGCATAAGCGGTTCGCGCCGCCTGCAGCCTGCCCCGCGAGCACTCGCCGCGCGCGTGAAACCATTGCATGAAAGGTTCGAACTCCTTTCCCACGGCCCATTCCAACTCATGACGCTCTGCGGCCTCGTCGCCACGGATGAAGGCGAGTTCGAGCAGCGTGAAGTGGATCGAATCCCCCATATTTTGCGCTATCCCTTTGTCAGCCACCGCGCGCGCTTCGTCGAAGCGATTCAGGCGTAAGTAGGCGTCGGCGACATTCTGGTAGGCATAACCGTCTTTAGGGTCCACGCGCATGGCCTCACTGGAGCTGGCCAGCGCCTTCTCCTGCTGGCCGATTACCTGGTAACGCAAGGCGAGGTTGTCGCGCGGCGCAGTTTCGCGGGGATAGGTTTGCACCCACTGTTCGTAGATGGCGATGGCTTTTTCTATATCGCGCGTCACAATGTCGTAGTAGTGCGATGAGATATATAGCTTTTCGCGCTCGCTGGCTCTATCCTTCAAATCAAAAGCCTTCGTGATATAAGTGTCGGCCAGTTCGGTCTGGGAGAGGTTGTTATAGGAAACGCCAAGCGTGGCATACGCCATGGCGAAGTTGGGATCGAGTTCGACCGCGCGTTTGAGGCCGGGAATCGCCTTGGTATCGTCCAGCCTCTGATGCTCTGCCTGGCCGAGGCTAAAGGCCTGCAAAGCTTCGAGCGACGATGTAGTCGCTTGTTCAAGTGGCGTGGCGAACTTCTGCACGGAACCGATGGATTCGCCCAACTTGCCGCGCAAACTCGAAGCCGCATGGTCGAGCGACTTCAGAACCTGCTCTTTACTCTCAGCTTCGATTTCTTCGCGAGCCAGTACGTCGCCGCTTTGAGTATTGAGGGCCGAAAGAGTGATGACGTAGTGAGTGCCCAGGCTCGCGATGGAGCCAGTGAGCATGGCTTTGCACCTGCACGCATCCCGATCTCGCGGGCCACGTCGTTGGTGATGCGATCAGCCGGCGAGCGTCCCATAAACTTCAACGCCTCGCGAATTTGCGACTCCGGCAGAATATTAAGAAACGGCGACTGCTCGAGTTGCACGGCCAGCGCCTGCTTCAAAGTCCCGTCGAATACTGGATCGCCCGTCGTGTTGACGAAATCGGCGAGAACCACCGTGTCTTTTTCGGTGAGCGTGCTGCTTCGGCGTGAGCGGAGGTACAAACCGCCGCCAACCAACGCCGCGATCAGCAGCGCGGCGACGAGGGCGGGAACCGTCCATGACCTCGATGTCTTCTGTGCTGCCGGACTGGAGCCGCTGGCCGGCGTGACTTTGCCCGATGAACTGGCCATAGCTGCCGCAAGGTTGCCCGACGAGATCGAACGTAGTGCCGTCCCTGATCCAGATTCTTGCGCCGCTGCCACCGATCCTGAACTCGCCGCGACGGCGCGTCCGGTGTCGGTGTCGCGTTTTAACCGTTGCAGGTCGGCGCGGATATCAGCTGCGTGCTGATAGCGCAAATTACGGTCTTTCTCCAGCGCCTTGTTGATGATGTCTTCGAGCTTCGGCGGCAAATCTGGATTCAGGCGAATGGGCGGCGTCGGCGCGCGATCGAGAATCGCCTGAAAAATCAGAGCCGTCGTATCTCCACGAAACGGCACCATGCCTGTAGCCATTTCGTAGAGCACTGCTCCAAACGAAAACAAGTCGGTGCGCGGGTCCAATTCCTTCCCCCGCGCCTGCTCCGGCGACATGTAGGCCACCGTCCCGATCGCGGATCCGGCACTGGTGAGGTGCTCCTCGGCCGCCGTGGCTTCAACCGTCACGCCCGACGCATCGGATTGATGTTTCTGCGAGGAAGGCTGGGTAACTTTGGCGAGGCCAAAATCGAGGACCTTGGCGTGTCCGCGCTTGGTCACAAAAATGTTTGCCGGCTTAATGTCGCGATGGACAATTCCCTGCGCGTGCGCCGCATCGAGCGCATCGGCAATTTCGATGCCCTGCGAAAGCAGGGTGTCCAGCTCCATGGGACGATTGCCGATGATGTGTTTGAGCGTTGAGCCGTCGAGGTACTCCATGACGATGAACGCTTTGCCGTCCTGCTCGCCGATGTCGTAGATGGTGCAAATATTGGGATGATTGAGCGCCGACGCGGCGCGGGCTTCGCGGCGAAATCGCTCCAGCGCCTGGCGGTCCTGGGCAACATTTTCCGGGAGGAATTTCAGCGCGACGAATCGGTCAAGGCGAGTGTCTTCAGCCTTATAGACAACTCCCATGCCTCCGCCGCCGAGCTTCTCGACAATGCGGTAATGCGAGATAACTTCGCCGATCATTCTTCAGCCCCCGTCTTCAGCCCGCGTCCCTTGCCCCCGTGGGCTGAAATCTTACGGTTGGGAGTAGGGCAAGTCAAACCATTAGGCGCGGCGGGAGGCTTAATTCCAGGCACTAATTCCAGATACTTCTGGAGAGGTTTAGGTGTGTTTGCCGGCAGTTTCGTAAGTCAGGACCAACTGTACCGCAGTTCCGCAAAGCGCCGCGAGCGCCACAGAGGTAAAGAACGGATGAGCCGGCCAGATTTTGCTGGCTAAACCGAACTGCCAAAGGACAACGCCGGAAACGGTCGAAACCAAGAGCGTGATCAGGAAGATTCGCATGGTTGACTCCACAGCTTTGACTTCAATCTATGATACGAGCCTTCGAGCGTCAAAGTTCCTACCAGAACTGCTGTTTTTGTAGTGTTTCTGCCACCTTGTTGGATCAGGTATGGAACACAAGATTGTCGATCAGACGTGTGGAGCCGACAAAGGCAGCGACGGCCATCAATGCCTCTGCCTTTTCTGGGATTCGTTCGACAGGCTCAAGCGCATCGGGATCGACGACCTCAAAGTAGTCGAGCACGACTCGCGGCTCGCGGGCACGAAAACTTCTTTGGCGGAAGAAATCAGCTTCGCCGCGATTCTTTCTCCGGCTTGAAATTCCTGCTGCGCGCGTTGCAACGATCGTTGCAGCACGAGAGCGCGGCCGCGCTCTTCTCGATTCAAGTAGGCATTGCGGGAACTCATGGCCAAGCCATCCGGCTCGCGTACGATCGGCCCGGAGACGATTTCTACTGGAAAGTTAAGATCGCGTACCATCCGGCGGATCACAGCTAACTGCGCCGCGTCTTTCTGCCCAAAGAAAGCGACCTGCGGTTCGATAATGTTGAACAGCTTGGCAACAATCGTGGTCACGCCGCGAAAGTGGCCGGGACGCGATCGTCCATCAAGCTTGTCACTTAATCCTTCGACCAGATACCCAGGTCACTTGTGCCATGGGGATAGATTTCCTCGACTGGGGGTGCGAACAGAATCTCCACTCCTTCTTTTTCGAGCAGCTGGCAATCGCGCTCGAATTGTCGTGGATACTTCGACAAATCTTCAGTCGGGCCGAATTGCGTGGGATTCACGAAGATGGAGACGACAACCGCGTTGCAACGCGCTTTTGCCGCCCGAACCAGCGACAGGTGGCCTTCATGCAAAGCACCCATGGTGGGAACAAGGCCAAGGCGTTTGCCGTTCGCGCGGACATCGAGGCAGGCTGCGCGAGCTTCGGGGATGGTGGCGCAAATCTTCATGCGTCCTGTGTTCAGGGCGCCTCTTGAAATTGAACATCCAATTCTTTGAGGGTTCCCAGTAGCAGAGCGCGATTTTTGCGCAACGCCTCTTTCGTCTGTTCGGATGGATTCTTGGGAACGGCTTGCGCGACCAGCACGACACGGCCATAAGGCCACGCGTCTGAACCGAGAGAGACTAACTGGGCCGGGATTTCCTCCAGCTTAAGAATGTGGACCTCACGATTGGAGAGATCGAGGAAACCGATGCCATCTTCGCGAACGATCAGATAGGGATTTTTCCAGCCCGACATATTGCTGAAAGGCGGAAATTTTGAACGGTCCGGCGCAGGGATGGATTCTAGCCCTGTAGCTTGGCGCGTTTCTGCGGCTTCGGGTTGTGGAGGCCTGGAGCAGCCCACCAAGCCCGCCAGCAGGATCAAAGCACTGATAGTTCTGGCGCGAGTTCGCAATTTCATTCTCCGGCCGCCATTATCGCCGCATGGCCTGCTTGCGGTGGAGTACCGTTTCAAGTGCGGCCTGCGTTTCTTTTGGCAGGTGATAGGACTCGGCATCGTTCGGAAACTGATGCGAAACGACGTCGGCCTTGAAAGCGAGAACTGACTGCGTGATCAGCGCCGCGGCATCGCCGTAATGACGGACGAATTTTGCCGGGTGCCCAAACGTCAAATTCACCAGATCGTGGAAGACGAGCACCTGGCCGTCACAATCCGGGCCAGCGCCGATTCCGATCGTGGGCGTTTCCACCTCGGCCGTAATCATGGCCGCAACTTCGCGCGGAATCCCTTCGAGATAAATGCACGCCACTCCCGCACGGTCAAGCGCGACCGCATCGCGCATGAGTTGTTCGATGGCGCTTAGAGTCCGGCCTTGTACTTTGTAGCCGCCCATCATGTTGACCGATTGCGGCGTCAGCCCGATGTGCCCGGCGACAGGAATCTCGGCGTCAATCACGCGGCGGATCACATCCACGCGCTTCTCGCCGCCTTCCATCTTCACCGCCTCAGCACCGCCTTCTTTCACGAAGCGCGCGGCATTGTGGATGGCTTCGTTGAGGTCGGCCTGATAAGAGCCATACGGCATGTCGGCGATCAGCAACGCATCCTTGACGCCGCGGCGCACCGCCTTCACGTGATGCAGCATCTCGTCGACCGTGACCGAGAGCGTGTTTTCATAACCAAGCATGGTCATGGCCAGCGAGTCGCCGACCAGAGCAATATCGATGCCCGCCTCGTCAACCAAACGCGCGGTGGCGTAGTCGTAGGTAGTAAGGCAGGTGATGGGTTCGCGGAGAAACTTCTTTTCGCGGATGGTCGCGGTGGTGATCTTACGGTTGCGGGAAGGCCCGCCGATCGGGGTGAGACTCACAGTGTCCTCCAGTGCCCCTCCGCAAACCGGGCGGATAGAGCCTGTACGCGTGTTTGATGACGCTCGGGGGGATTATAGCTGTAAAGGGGGCATTGGTCGATAGTCGTTGGTCCTTAGGCTTAGCGCCCCGGTTTGCGCTTCGCGTTCTCTCGCACCCACGCCGTATAACCGAGCTCATCAAGCGTTCCCGCTGCCAGGCCCATCACCGCTTGGGTAGCGTCCTCCTCACGGGCCTTGAAGTCGAAGCCGTGGAGTTCAAGAAAGAGAACGCCGGCCACAAAACCCGTCCGCTTGTTGCCATCTACGAAGGGATGATTGCGGACGATGCCCGCCGTATAAAGCGCCGCCATTTCGATGACGTCCGGCTTGGCGGAATAGGTGTGATGCTGACGGGGACGCGCCGGAGCGGACTCTAAAAGACCTTGATCCCGTAACCCGGTGCCGCCGCCATGGAGCGCCAGGAGGCGGTCGTGGATCGCGAGCAGGTCGCGTTCTTCAATCCAGAGCGGTTCTTTTTTCTTCACTTGGCCAAGGCATTCAGCGTGTTGCGATACCGCGCCATGATCTCCTCCGCCTTGGTCATTTTCTTCTCGAAAGCAGGGTCGTAGGGCGTGAGCCTGTAATCCCCATCTCCCGACTCGATAAGAAACACCCGCTCCCCGTCGCGGGTCCGAAGACGGTTCACGACTTCTTTCGGCAGAACCACCCCCAGCGAGTTGCCGAACTTGCGGATCTTGAGCTCGACCATAACGCTCCTTATGTTATTACAATTGTAATAACATAAAATGACGCGGTCAATAGTATGCGGGAATTAAGATTTCCGCGGCCCAGGCTCGGCACCGAGTTCGTCCCAAATTCGCAAGCCATGGGTTTCTCGCAACGAGATGCTGCCCACAACAAAAGTGAGCCCCGCAACGGCGATCGGGTAGTAGAGTCCCGCATAGATATTCCCGGTGGCCGCGCAGATGGAGAGTCCGATGAGCGGCAACAATCCTCCAAAGATGCCGTTGCCAATGTGGTAGGGCAGCGACAGCGACGTGTAACGGACCTTTGCAGGAAAGGCTTCCACCAGATAAGCGGCTACCGGCCCATAAGCCATGCCGAAGAAGATCATCTGCACGAGAACCAGAAGAATAAGCTGGCCGCGATCTGGATGCGGAGCTTCCGGCGCGGCTACCCAAGCGCCGTTTGCGTCGAGGGTCATCGGGGTGAGATTGATGGCTCCGGTGATCGGGTTCCGGGTGGATTGGACATTAATCACATTGTTGCCCGCGGCACGCTCCATGGCATGGTAGATCGGAACGTAGGTGAGCGCGGCCAGTAGACAGCCGCCCAGCATGATCCACTTGCGGCCAATTTTGTCGGAGAGAGCGCCAAAAAATATAAAAGAGGGCATGCTGAGCGCCAACCCCGCCGCCATCACGACGTTAGCCGTCCGCGGATTCACCTTCAGAATCGTCTGCATGTAAAACAGAGAATAGAACTCGGCGGTATAAGCGACCACGCCTTGTCCGGCAGTCACGCCGAATAAGCAAAACAGGACCTTCTTCAGGTTTGCCCAATGAGTGAATGCATCCTTCAACGGCTGGATCGAGGCTTTCCCCGTCGTCTTGAGATGTACGAATATTGGCGACTCTCTCAATTTCATCCGGATGTACAGCGAGACACTGACCAGGACCAGAGAAGCTAAGAACGGAATGCGCCATCCCCACTGATTGAAGGCCGCTCGAGGCATAGCCGATTGGGTGGCCAGAATGACCAGCAAGGACAAAATTAATCCCACAACGGCCGTGATCTGAATAAAGCTGGTGTAGAAACCGCGTCTGCGGTCGGGAACGTGTTCAGCTACATAGATAGCAGCGCCTCCGTACTCTCCGCCGAGCGCGAGACCTTGCAGAACGCGGATCAGAATCAAGGCAATCGGCGCAAACCATCCTGCCGTAGCAAAGGTCGGCATCAGCCCAATCGAGAAAGTGGAGCCTCCCATGATGATCAGGGTCGCTAAGAAGGCGAACCTACGGCCGATAAGATCGCCAATCCGTCCAAAGAACAGAGCGCCGAATGGCCGCACGACGAATCCGACAGCGAAGGTGGCGAGATAGGCGATCAGCGCGAATGTATCGTTGTCAGGCGGATAGAATTTCAGGGAGAGCACAGCGGTGAGGCTGCCGAAAATAAAGAAGTCGTACCACTCGATCATCGTACCGAGCGAAGAAGCGACGATCACCAACGGCAGGCTGCTGTGTTTTGGTGCGCCGATTTGACGATTATTGTTGCCAGTTGCCGACAGCGCGACCATTGCGTTTGTATCCAGGATGGAACGGGCCACCGATTAGCTGACGACCAGCAACTACCAACGACTAGCGACTTACAACCAACGACGATCTACGCGCTGGCCGCTTCCGTGTTCCCCAGCGGCAGGAAGTATTGCGTGCCCTTGATCGGGGCGGAGACTTTTTTCAGCAGTTCCTGCAGATCTTCGTTGCGGTCGACGAAGTCAATCTCAGACGTGTTCACGATCAGCAGATCGGACTGCGTGTAGTGAAAGAAGAAGTGCTCGTAGGCCTTGACCACTTCCATCAGGTAATCCTCACTGATGGCCTTTTCGCTGGCCGCGTTCTTCTTTTTCAGCCGCTTCTTCAGCACTTCGGGCGTGGCCTGTAGATAGATAACCAGGTCCGGCGTCGGAATCTGCTCGCGGAAATAATTGAAATAGCGATTGTAGGTATCAAGTTCCTGGTCGTTGAGGTTGAGGCAGGCGAAGAGCTTGTCTTTTTCGAAAATGTAATCGCAGACCACGGTCTTATTCGAGCGCGGACCAAGATCGAGCGCCCGCAATTGTTCAAATCGACGGATCAGAAATGCCAGCTGCGTCTGGAAGGCCGCGCCAGGCTCGCCTTCATAAAACGCCTTCAGAAATGGATTGTCCTCGGGCTCAATGACGCGTTGGGCGGCCAGGCGTTCTCCGAGAACCCGCGCCAGTGTGCTCTTCCCCACTCGTATGGGACCTTCGACCGCAATGTAACGGGGAAGCTCGAAAAGCTTTGCCATGATTTATAGATTGCCGATTGTGGTGAAGAACTGGGAAGCAGAATATATGGCTTCGGGCGTCTGCGCAATTGTGGATTACAGGGAGGTCAGAGGGCAGAGGTCAGAGGGCAGAGGTAAAGCCAACAGGTCGGGGGTTTTGACTCTTAACCTCTGCAATCTGACCTTTGCCCTCTGACCTCGATTTACAATCGGTCATGCTCCCCGCTCTCATTGGACTGACGGCCGCCGCCGCTGCTACCGCGGCAGGCTACCAATCCATGGCGCCGACAGGACAATGGTACGGCCGGACGTTTGCCGGCGGCATCCGCGGAAGCAAGCAAATCGCTCTGACCTTTGACGACGGACCGAACGATCCACACACGCTGCAATTGCTCGACGTACTGGCGAAAAGCAACGTGCGGGCAACATTCTTCATGATCGGGCGCTATGTGCAGCAACGTCCCGACATCGCGCGCGTGGTGGCGCAGGCAGGACACGTCATCGGAAATCATACGTTCACGCACCCGCTACTCATCTTCAAATCGGAAGCGGAAACACACGCGCAGATTGTCGATTGCCAAAAAGCTTTGCAGGACGCAGTCGGCGAGCACTCGAATATCTTTCGTCCGCCATTTGGGGGAAGACGTCCGGCGACTCTGCGAATAGCGCGCGAGCTAGGGCTACAGACTGCAATGTGGAATGTAACCGGTTATGACTGGAACGCTCCGCCGGCCGCGGTCATCGAGAAAAAAGTTGCGCGGCAGATTCGCGGCGGCGATGTGATCCTGCTGCACGATGGAGGGCATCGCACTCCAAATGCAGACCGCGGCCAGACGGTCCTGGCGACCGGCAATCTGATTCGACGGTATAAGGATGCGGGATATGAGTTTGTTACCGTTGAAACAGCCGTCAGCCGTCAGCCATCAGCCGTCAGGTAAAAAACTTCTACCCAGCTATGTCAGCGAACGCCTGTTTCGCCGCTGCAACAGTTTTCTGCACGTCGCTTTCGGTGTGCACCGCACTCAGAAACGCCGCTTCGAACTGCGACGGCGGCAGGTAGATTCCGTTCTCGAGCATGGCGCGGAAGAAGCGTCCAAATGCCTCAGTGTCGGATTTGGCGGCGGAGTTCCAGTCAGTTACCGGACCCCGCGTGAAGAACCAGGTAAACATCGAACCGACGCGGTTATAGCATAGGGTCACGCCAGCATTCTGGGCCGCGACTGCTACTCCTGCAACTAGCTCTCCGGCGAGTTTCTCGAGCCTCGAGTAAATATCTTTGTGATCGCGCAAGTAGCTCAGCGTGGCATAGCCAGCCGCCATCGCCAGAGGATTCCCCGAGAGCGTGCCTGCCTGATACACGGGACCAAGCGGCGCAACCATATCCATGATTTCGCTCGGACCGCCGTAGCCGCCCACCGGCAAACCGCCGCCAATGATTTTGCCCATGGTGGTGAGATCGGGTTTAATCCCGTAGATTTCTTGCGCTCCACCAAAGGCTAGGCGGAATCCGGTCATGACCTCGTCAAAAATCAGCAGCGTCTTATCGCGCGCGGTAATCTCGCGCAGAGCTTCGAGGTATCCCGGCGCCGGAGGTACGCATCCCATATTGCCGACGACAGGCTCCACGATGACGCAGGCAATCTGGCGCTTGAATTTTTCAAAAGCTTGTTCGACCGCACTGACGTCGTTGTAGGGGAGCGCGAGCGTGAACTGCGTGAATTCTTCGGGAACTCCCGCCGAGCCAGGAATGCCGAGCGTGGCGATGCCCGACCCCGCTTTCACCAGCAGGGCGTCGGCGTGTCCGTGATAGCAGCCTTCGAATTTCACAATGTACTTGCGCTTCGTATGCGCGCGGGCCAGGCGTATGGCCGACATGGTTGCTTCGGTGCCGGAACTTACGAAGCGAACTTTTTGCACGTGCGGAAATGCCGAGATCACCAGTTCAGCTAAATCGGCCTCGGCGGGTGTGGACGCTCCAAAGCTCGTGCCACTGCGCGCCGCGTTGATCACGGCCTCAATGACGGTGGGCGCCGCGTGGCCCAGGATGAGCGGTCCCCATGAGCCGATGTAGTCCACGTAGTCGTTGCCATCGGCATCCCAGATATGCGAACCCTGGCCGCGCACGATGAATGGAGGGTCGCCTCCTACGCTGCGAAAGGCGCGCGCCGGGGAATTCACGCCGCCGGGAATAAATTGCTCGGCGCGTTTCTGTAGGCGGCGGGATTGCTCGGTCTTGCGGGCCATCGGTTCTCTTTTCTTCAGCTGCAGCTAGATTTTTTCCTCGGGGAATTCAACCTCTAACCCCAGCGGATCGGTGACGCGGTTGGTCAGGTTCGCCAGTCCTATCAGCATATGCAGGTCCACAATCTGTTCGTCGGAGAATTGTTTCTTGAGTTCGGTGAAGTCGGCATCGCTTGCGGCGTCGGGCGTGCGCGTCAGCTTTTCCGCATAGCGGAGTGCGATTTGCTCGGCGGCGTTGAATTCAGAATAGTTGCCATCCTTCAGCGCTTTCATCTGTTCTGGCGTGAGTCCGGCGCGCTTGGCGCCTTGAATGTGATGCTGCGAACAGTAGCGGCATCCGTTGATCAACGAGACCCGCAGATAGACGGTTTCGAACAACTTGCGATCGAGGGAACGTCCGACGCTGGCATAGAAAGTCAGAAAGTTGGCGAGCATGGCGGGCCGGTGTGCCAAGGCCTTCTGAACAGTGCCCGGCTTGCCTTTCAATTTGCCATCATAAATTTCCTTAAGTTCCGGGCTGGCTTGCGCTGGTTCAATCAGACTGATCCGGGCCATGCATCTCCTTTTGAATGCCTGTATTGAATAACCAAATATAATAACCGTAGTGATTCTTCTCACTTCGTCCCCATGTTGACTATTCGTGCCGCCACTATCGCCGACTCTGCCCTGATCCGCCGGATGATCTGGGAACTTGCGGACTTCGAGAAAGCGCCGGACGAAGTCCGGACTACCGAGGCCGATATCGCTCGCGATGGTTTCGGAGCGAATCCTCAGTTTCGCGCGCTGATCGCCGATTGGCACGGACAGCCTGCGGGCTTCGCGCTCTTTTTTCCTTACTACTCCACGTGGCGAGGCGCTGGATTGTATCTGGAGGATCTTTTTGTCCGCCCTGATTTTCGTGGCCGCGGGATCGGGAAAGCGCTTCTGGCTAGCGTCGCTAAGATCGCCGAGCAGGAGGGCCGCGGTTTCATGAAGTGGTCGGTATTGAATTGGAATCAACCCGCCATTGAGATGTATAAGGCGCTGGGCGGCGAATTTCTCGATGACTGGCGCGACGTTCTTCTGATGGACGACAACCTGCGGAAATTGGCGGAGAGAGCTTCTTGATGCGAGTACGAATTATCGGCGCGGGCCTCGCGGGATCGGAAGCGGCGTGGCAGTGCGCGCGGCGCGGCGTGGCCGTCGAACTGTTCGAGATGCGGCCGGCGCGCAGCACTCCGGCACATCAGACCGACGATTTCGCCGAACTGGTCTGCTCGAACTCCCTTAAATCCGACAGTGAGAACACTGCGCCCTGGCTCCTGAAGGAAGAGATGCGGCGAGCGGGTTCTCGCTTGCTTGAGATCGCACGGGAAACCGCTGTCCCAGCCGGACATGCTCTCGCGGTGGACCGGGCCGAGTTCTCTCGGAAAGTGACCGAGGCGATTTCGAACGAGCCACTCATTACGATTCGCCGCGAAGAAGTTACGCAGATCGAACCGGGGCAATTCACAATCATTGCTACCGGGCCGCTGACCTCCGACGCACTCTCGCAGGAAATTGTGCGGTTGAGTTCTACGGCTGCTTCGCCTTCGGCACGACAACTCGATTCCGATCCTTCGCGGGCAGGAGTGCCCGCGCCACACAATCTGTTTTTTTATGATTCGATCAGCCCGATCGTTGAGGCTGATTCGATTGATATGAGCAAGGTTTATCTTGCCGCCCGCTATGACAAGGGATCGGCTGACTACATTAATTGTCCGATGTCGCGAGATGAGTACGACAAATTTTATGATGCGCTGCTGGCGGCGCAATCGGTGGAGCAGAAAGACTGGGAAAAATTAAATTACTTCGAGAGTTGTCTGCCGATTGAAGAGATTGCCCGCCGCGGACGCGACACGCTGCGCTTCGGACCGATGAAACCAGTCGGACTCAAAGATCCGCGCACCGGCAGAATTCCATACGCGGCGGTGCAACTGCGGCAGGAGAATCTGCGCGCCGATTCCTACAATCTTGTCGGCTTCCAGAATCATTTGAAATTTGGCGAGCAAGCGCGCGTGCTGAGTCTGATTCCTGGATTAGAAAATGCGCGATTTCTGCGCTACGGACAGATCCACCGCAACACCTACATCAATTCTCCCGCGCTGCTGCTGCCGACTCTCCAGATGAAAGCACATCCGCATGTGTTATTCGCGGGACAAATCTGTGGCGTCGAAGGGTATGTCGAGTCGATTGCCACGGGCCTGATCGCCGGGATGAATGCGGCTGCACTCGCAGCCGGACGCGGGGTCGAGTCTCCTCCGCGAGCGTCGGCATTTGGCTCTCTGATTCACTACGTCACACAGGCGGAGAGTAAAACTTTTCAGCCGGCGAATATTACATTCGATTTGCTGCCTGCGCTCGACCGCAAGGTGCGCGACCGGAAAGAACGGCATCGATTACAGTGTGAAACGGCTCTCCGGGACTTTGACAGCTGGATTCAGCGTGCCTCCCCACCTCTTGCGGTCGAGCAATCGAGTGTCCCTGATGGAGAGACGGGCGTCCTCGCCCGTCCCTGACCTTCCGCGTAGGGTGAAGCCGCGGCAAGCCGCGTCTCTACATTAACAATCGCAATCTTGCCGGGAACTTAGCCCCTCCATTCCACGTACATCAGAGCAGGAGCAACGCTGCGCTTTCGTTTCCTATCGGGCCGCGTCGAACCATCAGATGTCATTTTTTGATCTTATCCAGGACGTGTTTCGAACTCTCTGGGCGCACCGCGTGCGTACCCTTCTGACCATGTTCGGGATAGCCTGGGGAGTAGTCTCGATCGTCCTGATGACTGCCGCGGGTGAAGGGCTTCGCGTCGGCCAAGCCAAACAAGCGGCAACCCTGGGCCACGATCTGATGATTGTTTTCCACGGACGCACCAGCCTCCAGGCTGGCGGTGCGCGAGCGGGACGCCTGGTGCATTGGGTCGATTCTGATCTTCCCCATCTTCAGGAAGAGGCCGTCGATTGTCAGTACGCAATCCCGGAGCTGGAACAAAACGATGTGCGGTCGCACACTTCTTTCAACGCTGCCGCATTCACCGTAACCGGTTCGACGCCGGAGTTCGCTGAGATTCGAAGTCTCGGTGTTGGCGAAGGGCGCTTCTACGACCAGGATGACATCAACGAGAGTCGCCGCGTTGCATTCCTCGGGTCCGATGCGAAGAAACAGTTATTTGGCAGTCGCCCGGCGCTGGGACAGTTTGTCTACCTCAATGACATACCCTTCACCGTCATCGGCGTGATGTCGTCCAAAAAACAAGATTCCAGTTATGACGGATGGGACATCAATAAAGTCTTTATCCCTTTTCCCGCTATGCGTCGTGACTTTCCCGACAAGCCGCCGGGGACGCCCGAAACTTTCGATCAGTTGCTGGTCGTCCCGCGTTCGGTCGAACATCATGAAGCTTGCAAGGGAGAAATCCGCGCCGTGCTGGGAAGGCTGCATGACTTCGATCCTCGCGACAAAGAAGCTTGTCCCATCTGGGACACAGTTCAGGAAGCCAAAGCTTTTCGCACCATGACCGATGGCATGAAGTACTTTCTAGGCGCTGTAGGCCTGGTGACTTTATTCCTCGGTGGCCTTGGGGTGATGAACGTCATGCTGGTCGCGGTTCAGGAGCGCACTCGCGAAATTGGAGTCCGAAAAGCGCTCGGAGCTCCTGCGGACAGCATCCTGCGGCAATTTTTTCTGGAGGCGCTGATTGTGGCGCTGGTCAGTGGGGGCGCGGGCTTGCTCCTCGCGTTCGGCTTGTGTGCGTTGGTCGATCTGCTGCCCATGCCAGATTTCTTCGCGGGCCTGTTGCCGACCTGGCAAACGGGAACGATCGCTCTGGGCGTTCTTGGACTGATTGCGATTCTGTCGGCTCTCTATCCTGCTCGTCGCGCCGCCGCTATTGATCCCATCGAAGCCTTGCGCCACGAGGCTGGTGGCTAGCATGGGAATGATTTATCAGATTCTTAATGAAGCTTGGACCGCGTTGCGGCGTAACCGCACTCGTAGTGCGCTCACGATGCTCGGCATCGTCTGGGGAATCGCCACCGTCACGCTGCTGATCGCATATGGCGGCAGCTTCCGAGAAATTCTGGTTGGCGGATTTAATGCCTTCGGCAAGGGGGCAGTCATCTGCTGGCCGCAACAGACCAGCGAGCAACCTGGCGGTCAACGCGCCGGCAAGAAAGTCGTGCTCGAGCAAGCCGATCTGGACATGATCAAAGAGACTGCGAACTATGTACGCCACGCGTGTCTCGAAACTGTGCGCCGTCCTGGCATTGCCTATGGAGACCGCATGGTCGGCACAGCACCGGTCCGAGGCGTTTGCCCGGAGTACGGCGATATGCGCAACGAAGTGCCATCGGAAGGACGCTGGATCAACTCTCTCGATGAACTCGAGCGGCGCCGTGTCGTTTTTCTTGGAGCGCGCGTGCGCGAGCAGTTGTTCGGCGGACGATCACCCGTGGGCGAAACGGTGGTCATTGGAGGCGTGCGGTTTACCGTTATCGGCACGATGGACCGCAAGATCCAGCTAAGCAACTACTTCTCCAGCGACGACGAGTCCACGTGGATTCCCTACTCTGCCGCGAACGATCTTTGGAACGCGAAGTACGGCAGCGTGCTGGTGTTTGAGCCAATCGCTCCACAATTTGAGGCACGCGCGGAGGCGCAGGTTCTCGCCGCCATTGCCACCCGCCAGCAATTTTCTCCGACCGACAAGAAAGCGATTCAAATGTTTGGCCGCGAGGAGTTCCGCCCCGTTATCAACGGCATCACGATCGGCCTGCAAGGATTGCTAATCTTTATCGGCATACTCACCCTTGGGATCGGCGGCGTAGGTGTCATGAACATCATGCTGGTTTCGGTCGATGAGCGCATCAAGGAAATTGGCTTGCGGCGCGCGCTCGGAGCGAAGAAATGGCACATCAAAGCTCAATTTTTGGCCGAGACGCTGCTTATCATGCTGGTGGGCGGCGCCATCGGGATATTAGTGTCCTACCTGGTTGCGGTGGCCGTGGGGACACTTCCCTTGATGGGGCCTTTATTCGAGGATGATTCCGGTAAAGCCGATATCCACCTCAAAATCTCGTTCTTTACGGTTGCAGTTTCAACCATTGTGCTGCTGTTCGTTGGCGTTTTGAGTGCATTGATTCCCGCCTCGCGCGCGGCGAACCTCGATCCGGTTGAAGCGTTGCGATATGAATGACTTTCGCGACGGACGATGTCCGGCGGCTGCGCGCTGCGAGCCGCGAACTTCAAGCAAACATCTTGAGGTTGCAAATTGTGACCTCAAGATTTGCTGATGCTTCCCCGGAATCCGCATTTTTTCGGGCGTCGATTTGACGAGTGCAATGTCGCCATCCGAATGTTATCCTTTCGCCCTAAATGAATGACAGTGCGCTGGCCGCACTGTGGGCTCCCTGGCAATGACGAAAGCGTTTTCAATTTTTGGGTCGCGTACGCAACTGGGTCCTTTTGAGCAGCAAGTGCTGCAAAAGCTTTGGTCGCAGGGCAGTGCAACCGTTCGCGAACTCCTCGCGGATGGAAAAATCCATCAGGCCTATACCACGGTAATGACCACCGCCGATCGTCTTTACAAAAAAGGACTGCTCGATCGCGTCGCCGAAGGCCGCGCGTTCCGCTACACTCCCCGCCACACTCCCGAAGAACTGCAACGGGTCACAGCAATGGAGAGCATCCGGCAGTTGCTCGGATCCAACGACACTTCTTCATTGCCGCTGTCGTACCTAGTGGAAGCCCTCAGCAGCCATGACGCGCAACTGCTGGATGAACTGCAGCTCCTGGTCGAGCGCAAACGACTCGAACTCCAGGGCCGGGAGAAGACGAAGCGTCAGGAGCCACGCTGATGTTTGCGCTGCGCGGGATTGCCGTCTCTCTTACTTTTTTCGTACTCACCTACTGCCTTCTATCGGCGCTGGTCGCTGCCACCTGGCGTTCGCTGCGACCCCAGCGTGTGACGCAGCATACTTTGGCTGGTTTGCTCTTCGCGCTGCGGATTTTTCCGCTGGCGGCAGCCGTAGTTTTTACGCTCGCTTTTGTCGTGCCGTCATTTCAGATACTGGAGCCTCGCTCCATTGACGAGGGTCTGGGCGAGATGCCGCTCGCACTTGGAATCTGCGCGCTCTTGCTGATTGCAGTTGGCTGCGTTCGCGTCATTCATGCGCAGACTAAGACTTCCCGGGTGGTGGCGCGTTGGCTGGAAGGTGCGCGGCCTCTCGAAATTCATGCGAATGTGGATACCGCGGCCCTGGCCATGAGTCAGACAGTGGCGTTTCGTGCCGTAAGCAAAGCTCCGCCGCTCACTCTGGTCGGTTTCCGCAAACCTCGAGTGCTGGTTTCGGACTCTGCAGTTTCGCTGCTGAGTACTGACGAACTGGAAATCGCGTTCAAGCACGAACTCGCGCATATACAGACCATCGACAACTTGAAGAAACTGATTTTCCGTTTCTGCCCCTTCCCAGGCATGGCCGCGCTGGAAATAGCGTGGTCGCAAACCGCGGAGCTTGCTGCCGATGATGCGGCGGTTTCGAGTCTTGAGGACGCAGTCAACCTGGCCTCAGCCCTGGTCAAACTCTCCCGCCTTGTTCCCGTCGAACCTGCCCCAGTCTGTACCGTGGGTCTTGTAACCGGGGCCCTCGGCACTCGTGTGGCGCGCCTGCTGGCTTGGGATGAATCCGGCAAAGCGCAACCGCCATTTCGTTGGTGGTACACCATTCCGTCCGCTCTGACCGCACTCGCATGTATTGTCTGGACCTACGGACCAACGCTCGCACTGACCCACGAAGTTACCGAGTGGCTTGTCCACTAGTTCTGGTAGTAGATAACCCCTCCCGATAGTCTCAATGGTCCAGTCTGCTTCGCCGCGCAGGCTATTTTTCTTAGCAGCGGCAATCCCTTGAGTTCGACGGATGGGTTTCTATGGCGAAGGCTCCATGTTTTCACAACACGCAGATCGACATCGCTGATCTTCTCCTCAGTATTACTATTACTGACGCTCGTATTTTCGCCTGCGCTCCTGCAAGCCCAGAATCCTAACGGCGCCCTTCGAGGAGAAGTGCAGGACGCCAGTTCCGCGCGCGTGGCCGGTGCAAGGATTACCGTCGTATCGCTGGCGTCCTCCCTGACCCGCGAGACAACCGCAAGCGGGCAAGGAGAATTCCGCATTGAGGGACTGCTCCCCGGTTCCTATCACGTCACCGTGACGGCCAAAGGTTTTGCACAAGCCGCTACCGACGTGGAGATTGCAGTGAGCGTGGTCCGCGATATTGCGGTTACGCTCAAGCCGGAGAGCGGCCGCGAGACGGTAAATGTGGCGGGCAGTACTTCCTCGATTACGACGGAGCCGATCGACACGGCGAGCGCTGTGCGCGGGGGAGTTGTCGGCACTCGCGACCTTGCAGAACTTCCGCTCGCGGCACGCAGCTTCGCGAACATCGCATACCTCATTCCTGGGACCGAACCGGTCGAGCCGTCCGATCCCACCAAAGCGCGTATTACCGCGGTTTCAACAGGCGGAAGTTCAGGCTTGAACAACGACCTGTCGGTGGATGGCGGGGACAACTCCGACGACTTCATTGGCGGCTTCCTGCAAAATTTCTCGCCCGATGGTATTCAGGAATTTGCGATGCGCACGGCAAATGAAGAAGCCGACACAGGTGGAACTACGGCCGGATCGGTTGTAATCATCACCAAGAGCGGCACCAACGAATGGCATGGCGATTCGGCTTTCTATGATCGAGCGGCCTCGCTGAATGCCCGCTTCCCGATTGAAAATCCGCCGCAAACCTGCATTGACGGAACGTGCGTAGCCAATCCCAAACAGCCATTCTCTCGGCAGAATTACATTGCCACGCTCGGCGGACCGATCGCGAAAAACAAGTTCTGGGTTTTCGGCTCGTTCGAGTACGTGCATGAGAATGCCAGCATCGCGTACAGCCCGGCGAGCACTGCTCAATTTGACGCTCTGGCACAATTAGCCTCGGACGGACTGATTACCGGCATCCCTTCGATAGGGGTTCCGCAGAGTGTTCCCGTGCCATTCCGCGATTACATCAGCTCGCTTCGTTTTGATTACGCGCAGTCCGAGAAGTCACGATGGTTTCTGCGCGCTTCGCAGGACAGCTATCTCACGCGCAACGCGCTGGTGGCGCAGGCAACGCTACCTTCCACGGGATTGACCACTCACAACAATTATTTCAATGCAGTGCTCAGCAATACCTACACGTTTAGCCCAACCTGGGTCGGCAATTTCGTGTTTGACGCCAGTCTGTTGCACCTCACCCAAACGCGAAACTCGGATCTCGGTTTCGCGCTGGCATTTCCGTTTAGCGCAACCTCGTTGACCATTTCCGGGTTCGAAACATTCGGGGACAACCAGTTCGCCACACCCATTACTTTGTTTCCGTCATTGCGTAATCAGGATAAATATCAGTTCCGCTACGACCTGAGCCACGTAATGGGAAGTCACGCCCTTAAATTCGGAATCAACTTTATTCACGAGCCAGTGCTGAGCGGGGCATTCGCGTCGACGGCGGAGCAGCTTATCCAGTATCCGACAGACCCCAGTTTTTATGCTGCGAATGAGTCTCAGTTTTACTTTGTGCCTCCGGGCAATCAGTGCGACAATCCGCCGCCCGACCCGGCGTCTGGAATCAGTTGTACTTTCACTCCCGCAGGCGATGGCAGCTTTGCCCAGAATATTCAACGGCTCGGCCTCTACGCCCAGGATTCGTGGCGAGTCACTCCTCACCTCACCGTGAACTATGGTCTGCGCTACCAAACCACCTTCGGATTGTTTGAAGGGTCGGGCCGGAGTCAGGACGAGAACAACGCCCTCATAACCTTGAAAGCGCTGCAGATTCCGTTGGTCCCAAGCGCGCCCCATGACGACCGCAAGCAGATCGCTCCTCGACTGGGAATTGCCTACTCGCCGGGAGGCAGCGAGAAGACCGTGATTCGCGCCGGCTTCGGCATGTTCTACAACGATCTCGCTCAAGGCGGATGGGCAACCGCCTTTCAAGGAGTGAACGGCACAAACGCCACCAATGGACCCTGCGCGCTGGTGGGCGGTCCAGGTACATACGCTCTCGACGGCTCCGGATGCTTGATGGGCGGGGCGGCAGCGGCGGGCAATCTCATCGGCTCCAATTACAAGACGCCATACGCTATCCATATTACGGGCGGCGTGCAGCACGCGTTTGGCGAACACTGGACAGTGAGCGCGGACTACGTCCACGAGCAGGGCAATCACGGCTACCGTGGATACAACTACACGAGCGATCCGGATCCGACCGTAGCCAACATCTTCACGCCGCTCATCCCAACGTCTGACCCGTTCTATGGCGCCGATCAGGCGAACGTGGTTCCGAACCTGAATTTGTTCAATTCCGACAACCGATCGAGCTATAACGCTTTAATGATCGTTGCCCACGGTAATATTTCGCGGCGCTTCAATCTGATCGCTCACTACACGCTGTCGCGTGCCCAGACGTGGGGCTGCTTCCTCGGTGAGTTGTTTGACTACGTCAATGGAGTGTGCGATCCGCTCCATCCGTTTGGCTCAGGCGACTACGGTCCTTCGGGGGAGGACGTCACCCACCGCTTTGTGCTCGCCGGGACCCTTCACGTCCCGGGTGGCTTCGAACTGACAACGATCACGCAGGCGGAAAGCGGCCGGCCAATTACTTTGACTACTCCCGAGGGCACTCGAGCTGTGGTGAATGGGACCGAGACATCGCTCGATCAGTTTCGCGGCACGCCATTCATCCAGGCCGATCTGCGAGTGACCCGGCCGATCAAGATCGGGGATCGCTGGCGGGTTGACCCGTTCATCGAGTTTTTCAATCTGTTTAATCGCAATAATCCGGGAGCGAACTTCGATACCGATATCTCGGTTCTGCCGCATCCGGTTAATGACCTCGGGAACGCAACCATGGTCTGTTCGGTTGCCGCATCTTCATTTGCTGCGTGCCCATCGCCGGTCGCGATCACCAACCCGCAGAAACAATTGTTGTTCCCGGCAGGCGGCCTAGGAGACTTCTTCGGGCCCGGAACTACAGTTGGAATTCCCTTCGCGGCGCAGATCGGAGTGCGGGTAGCGTTCTAGCGTTTTCTGAAGAGGCGGGCTCGTCCTGCTTCACTCAGTCATATTCTTCATTTTTTTCTAGCGGCGGCTACCCGCGAGATCCCTTGCAAGTCGTTCCTGATCGTGACCTCGTCCCAGCCAGAGAGTAAGTTGTGCACTCGGTCTGCAATCGTCCCGCTGATCTCAAACACCAGCCAACCGCCGGGTCTGAGGATCGTCTGCGCCTGCGGAATCAGCCTCTCGATCACTTCGAGGCCGGTTGGCCCCGCGAACACCGCATTGCGCGGCTCGAATTTGCGGACTTCTAGCTGCACTGACTCTTCTTCCGACTCGCCGACGTACGGCGGATTCGAAACCACAAAGTCGAAAGATGCAGCTGAGAATCCACTCAGCAAATCGGCTTGGTGAAACTGGATGCGTGTAGTTAGGCCGTGCCGTGCTGTGTTGGCGCGGGCCACCTCCAGAGCTTCAGAAGAAATGTCGGTGGCATGGATTTCCGCGGATGGCAGCTCGGTCGCCAGAGCAAGTGCAATCGCTCCCGAACCAGTGCCGACATCCGCGATGCGCAGATTGTGTGGCGCGGACACTCCTGTCCGCGGCTTTTGATCTTGATCTTGCCTGTGCCTCAAGTCAGTATTCGATGCCAGCTCCAGCACCGCCTCCACCAAATGCTCCGTCTCCGGACGAGGGATCAGCACGGAGGGCGACACGATGAGATCCAGTCCCCAGAACTCCTGATGCCCAGTAATGTACTGCGCCGGAACGCCGCTAGCCCGGCGCGCTATAGCTTCGTCATAGCGCCGTATTTCGTCGGGAGTGAGTTCGCGCTCCGGATACGCATAGAGATAGGCGCGGTCGCAGTCGAGCGTGAACATCATGAGCAGTTCCGCATTCATGCGAGGGGAAGGAACTTCGGCGCGCGTTAGGCGCTCAATTGCTGAATTCAAAGCCCGTTTTAGTTGCACGTATTTATTTCACCACGGAGATGGAGGACATGCAGAAAAACAAAATAAGAGGAAAGGGGAAAGCCCACAAGCTCAGTCAACTTCCCGAGCGACCAACGACGAGCGACTAACGACCACTTTACACCACGCCCGCTGTCTCCTGCTTCATCTTCTCCGCCTGATAATGCGTGGTCAAAGCATCGATAATCGGCTGGAGTTTCCCGTCCATCACCTGTTCGAGCTGGTGAATGGTAAAGCCGATGCGATGGTCGGTTAGCCGATTCTGGGGAAAATTGTAGGTTCGGATCTTTTCCGAACGGTCGCCAGACCCTACCATCTGCTTGCGTTCTTTTGCCAGTGCGTCCGCCTGCTTCTGCATCTCGACTTCGTAAAGGCGCGAGCGCAGGACGCGCATGCCTTTTTCGCGGTTCTTGATCTGCGACTTCTCATCCTGGCAGCTCACGACTGTGCCGGTTGGAATGTGTGTAATCCGGACCGCCGAATAAGTTGTGTTTACCGACTGGCCGCCCGGTCCCGAAGAACAAAAAGTATCGATGCGCAGATCTTTTGCTTCGATCTTGACGTCCACTTCTTCGGCTTCGGGGAGCACGGCAACCGTAATTGCCGATGTATGCACTCGTCCCTGCTGCTCGGTTGCGGGTACGCGCTGCACGCGATGGACGCCGCTTTCATATTTCAACCGCGAAAAAACACGGTCGCCTTCAATCAGCGCAATCACTTCCTTCAACCCTCCCACACCCGATTCCGACGTGGAGAGCACTTCCACTTTCCATTTATGCGTTTCGGCATAACGGTTGTACATGCGGAAGACCTCTGCGACGAATAATGTGGCTTCGTCGCCGCCAGTTCCGGCGCGGATTTCCAGGACGACGTTCTTCTCGTCGTTCGGATCCTTCGGCAGCAGCAGAACTTTGAGTTCTTCTTCGACGCCTCCGACGCGCCCTTCAAGCTTGGCCAGTTCTTCCTCGGCATAGGCTCGCATGTCCGCGTCCTTCTCATCCACAAGCACAGCGCGACTCTCGGAGATGCCGCGCCTCAGGTCTTTGTACTCGCGATACTTCTCGACAATCTCCGCAACTTCGCTATGCGCCTTGGCAGTCTTCTGGTATTTCGCCGAATCGTTGGTGATATCGGGAGACAACAGCGCGCGCGTCAGTTCTTCGTAGCGGATTTCGATTTGGTCTAGACGTTCAAACATGGTTTTTAAGTGCTGTTCGCTGTTCGCCTTTCGCAGGAATCCTCGATGAGCCGCCCTTTCCCCGAACCGTTTGTATCAGACCATTCAATCCGCGGCCTAAGTCGTCTGTGCTGCGCGTCAAACCGTCGCCCTGTTCCTTCGTCAAATACTCCAGACCTCTGGCAATTACAATCTGCGTTCGAAGTTCAAGTAGAGAACCTCTCGCATGGAAAAGAAAACGACCGAAATCTCCATCCGAACTGTGTCCCTTGCCCTCGGCTATATTACTTGAAATAGAAACGGCAGCGCGTCGCATCTGGGAAGTCAGACCGTAGAGCTCGTGTCTTGGAAACTGCGCCGTTGCGCGAGATATCACCAACGCCAAGTCAACAGCCTCCTGCCAAATTCGCAAGTCTCGATAAGAGAAGTTCGTCGTCATGTGCCGCCTCCACCCGGAGGATAGGCGAAACCCCGCAGTGATAGCAGCGACGGATAAACAATGACTTTGTGATGTTTCTGGGATCCAGCAGGCTATCATCTGCTGAAGGTACTGGCGAACGACGAATAGCGAACAGCGCCTAAGCAATCACCAATTCGCCGCCGCGCTGCTTTTCCAGCGCCATGGCGGCATCCAGCGCAACGATCGCGCACTCGACTTCATTATCGTCCGGAGGTTGCGTCGTGATCCGCTGCAGCCACAATCCAGGTGCCGTCATCATCGCGAACAACGAACCGCGATGCTTGGCTGCAAAACGAATGATCTCGTAAGAGACGCCTGCGATCACGGGCAGCAACGCGATGCGGATGCCAAATCTCGCCCAGAATGTTTGTACCGGAATTGCCATGTACACCAGCATCGAAATAATCATCACCGTCATCAGGAAACTGGTTCCGCAACGCGGATGATAGGTCGAATACTTCTGTACTTCACCGGTATTCAATGGATCGCCATTTTCGAACGCAAACACCGTCTTGTGTTCGGCGCCGTGGTACTCGTAAACGCGCCGGATATCTTTCCACAGCGAAACTCCCCAGACAAACAGCAAGAACATCGCGATCCGAATCAATCCGTCCACCAGATTGAATAGGAATTGCTGTCCGAAAACAGGATTTACTTTTTTCAGTTCGGTCGTCGCCAGCAGCGGCACGAACTTATACATGAAGATGAAGAAGGCGATGGAGAAAGCCATATTCAAGGCCGCCATCCAGCCCGTAATTTCGAACTTCCTGCCCTCGTCATTCGCTGGCATTTCGTCCAGCGCCTGATTGGCGGAAAACTTCAGCGCACGAAATCCGAGGGTCATGGCGTGTCCCAGCGTCATTACGCCGCGCACTACCGGCCAAGCCATCCACTTATGCTGTTCCGAGGGGCGCTCCAGCGGTTCGCTATGGCTGACAATCTCGCCCGAAGGTTTGCGCACCGCGATGCCCCAGGCATGCGGCGAACGCATCATCACGCCTTCCAGCACCGCCTGCCCGCCGACGAGAGTCTCCTCGCCACTTTCCAGGGCCGGCAGCAACTGGACCGCTACCAAAAAACGCAGAATTTGTTGCCAACGTCGCATAGGTGATTGGATGCGGTTCGAGGGGGGAAGACTCGAGCCACCAGAATAGCATAGTAGGGCGGATTATCGTCTGTTAAAGACCATGGCCTGAATGTCGTATCTCCTTATTTGTCAATCAATTAAGTAGGGATTCGCTAGCGGTTATCGGCCCCCGCCTGTCCCACTGTCATCGCGACGGGCCGAAGTAGAATCCAATAGAGTTCAATGACTTCTCTGAGCCTACCTGACTTCGCCCGGACCTGCGGCGCAATCGCCGGGACCACTAAGAAGCTGGAGAAAACTGCGCTGGTCGCTGCTTACTTGAAAGCGTTATCACGGGGCGAGGCGTCAATTGCCGCCATTTTTCTCTCTGGACGCCCTTTCCCAGCGTATGAAGAATCGACGATGCAGGTGGGCGGGGCGATGCTCTGGCGCGTCATCAGCGAGCTCTCAGGAAAATCGGAACATGAATTAACCGAAATCTATCGCAGGCATGGCGACGCCGGATCCGTGGCGGAAGAGGGCCTTCCGAAAAGGCCGGAATCAAGTTCCTCGCTCGCAGTGGTGCAAAAGGTATTTTATGAGATTGCCGCCGCAAGCGGCCCCGCCGCTAAAACTACTCTCCTGTGCCGGTTGCTGGAGAGAGTCTCTCCGCCTGAAGCTAAATATATCGTGAAAATTATCAGCGGAGACCTGCGCATCGGTCTCAAAGAGAGTCTTGTTGAGGATGCCATCGCCAGCGCATTCGAGGTTCCTCTTGACCAGGTCAAACGGGCCAACATGCTGCTTGGCGATCTCGGTCAAACTCTGGACCTTTCCGCCTCAGGAAGACTTGCCGATGCACGCTTGCGCATCTTCCATCCCATCGCCTTCATGCTGGCGAGTCCGGTCGAATCTTCCGAGGAGGCGCTGAGCTATTTTCCGAATGCGGATTCAGGCTCGGCCTCGATTTCGATAGAAGATAAATACGATGGCATCCGCGCGCAGGCCCATATCAGCGGAGGCGTAGTCCGAATATTCTCGCGCACCCGCGACGAAATTACCGCGTCTTTCCCGGAATTGCCGCCGACTCTCGCTGGTTTGCCAACCGCGGCGATTCTCGATGGTGAAATCGTCGCCTGGAACGCTGCCGGTCGAGCTCTTCCGTTCAGCACTCTTCAGCAGCGACTAGGCCGGAAAAAAGTCAGCGACAAACTTAGGCGGGACGTTCCGATTGCGTATCTAGTATTCGATATCCTCTATGCGGATGGCACGCTGCTCCTTGACCATCCGCTCCGCGAACGAGCAACCATTCTGAATCAGATCCTCGCGACGGCCACAGCTCACGTAGCGACGGACGGATTTGTCCATCCGCAAGCTGTTTTCTCCTTCGCAGCGTCCGAATTTCCGCCAGCGCCAGTGCTTCGGGCGCCGGTCGCCACGGCCAAGTCGGTGGAAGAAATAGAGGCCCTCTTTACTGCCGCGCGAGAACGAGGCAACGAGGGCCTAGTGATCAAGGATCTCGACTCGCCCTACACTCCCGGCCGGCGTGGCAAATCGTGGCTCAAGATGAAGCGCGAACTAGCCACGCTCGACGTGGTTGTGACCGCCGTCGAGTATGGACACGGCAAACGCATCGGAGTGCTCAGTGATTACACCTTCGCGGTCTGGGATAATGACCATCTGGTAAATATCGGCAAGGCATACTCCGGACTCACCGACGCTGAAATCGCCAAAATGACACAGTGGTTTCTGGCGCACAAGATCAGCGAACGAGGATTGAAGCTGGAGGTGGAACCCAAGATTGTTTTGGAGGTTGCCTTCAACAACATGATGCATTCCACCCGGCATGAGAGTGGATATGCCTTACGTTTTCCGCGAATCGTGCGACTGCGGACGGATAAGCGTCCCGAGGATGCCGATAACATTCAGACTGTGAAGGAGATTTACGAGCGGCAATAGGGGTAAGAATTGTCGCTAGTCATCGGTCGCTAGCCGTTGGCAAAACGCACCCGAACGACGATCGACTATCGACCAACGACGACCAGACCAACGACAGCCACACTCCTAGTGACTATGGCCGTGATGATCGTGGTCACTTTCCTCTTCCTCGCGCACCGCAATCACGCAACTGTGCGCTGTCTCGCACACTTCATGTTCTAACTGAATCGTCGTATGGTGGATGCCGAATCCCGATCCTAACTTCTCGTTGATCTCACGCAAGATCGTATCGCTCTCCGATGTCGCCATATCCGCGATCTTAACGTGCGCGGAGAGTGCATGGTTCTCAGAACCAATGCTCCACAGATGCAGATCGTGGACATCGCTCACGCCGGTAATCGTCCGCATCGCCGATTCCACGGCATCCAGGCTCATTCCGCGCGGTGTTCCTTCCAACAGTATGTTGAGCGTTTCGCGGACGATCCCGAAGCTCGACCAAAGAATAAGAGCGGCGATCGCAAACGATAGCGCGGCATCGATCCAATACTCCCCTGTCCACAGGATTGCAAATCCTCCCACAATCACAGCTGCGGTCGAGAGCGTGTCGCCAACCTGGTGCAGCAATACGCTTCGGATATTCACATCGCGTGACGATCGCCAGAGTAGCAACGCGATCACGCCGTTCATCACGACCCCGGCCGCGGCCACGCCGATCATTACCTTGGCATGAACCTGCTCGGGGTGCTGAATTCGACGGAACGCTTCATAAAAAATGAAAAATGAAATCACCACCAGGGACAGAGCGTTTACCAGCGCCGCCAACACGCCCGCGCGCCGGTATCCATACGTCTTGGTCGCGCTCGGGGGACGGCCTTCGAGATACACCGCGACCAGAGACAACAGCAGCGCCAGAAAATCAGAGAGGTTATGCCCCGCTTCGGAAAGCAAGGCCAACGAATGCGCCCGGATTCCCGCCACCAGCAGCAACACGACATAGACCATGGTGACGGCCAGCGAGATGCGTAGCACCCGTCCCGTCCCATGATGATGTCCGTGCCCCGCGTGCGAGTGCATGTTATTAGGATAGCGCAAGGTTGGCCGTGCGGCGCGGACACCCTCGTCCGCGCGTCCGTGCGCCGGAAATAGTTGGAAACTGGGTTAAGCTGGCGTGGACCCAGCCGCTCGCGCTATGCTTCTAAGTTCCCAGGAGGATAAAAATGAAGAAAACTCTGTTGATCCCAGCCCTATTGTTACTGGCCGTGTCAGCGATTGCGCAAGCACCGGCCGCACCAACTGCGGCGGCGCCAACCGCTATGACGCCAGAGACAGCACCGGCCGGGCTAGTCAAGAACCCGGTCAGCACCGCTCTCAGGGAGACCCTGCCCAACCGCCAGAAAAATACCATCGCTGCGGTGGAAGCCATGCCCGCCGACAAATTTAACTACAAACCCACACCTGGCCAGAATACATTCGGCCATCTTGTCGCTCACATGGTCGAAATGAATTACCTGCTTTGCAGTGGAGCCTCAGCCGTCACTGCTCCCAAGTTCGAATCCGTAAGCGAAGCTGATCCCAAAGACAAACTTGTGACAGCACTCAAGAGCTCGTTCGATTTCTGTACCGATTCGCTAGCGAAAATGGACGATTCGAAGCTTGGCGAAATGGTCGATGGCGGCCCCGGTGGCCAGCAGGTCACCCGTGCCAGATTCGCGCTTGGGATAGCCAGCAATTGGGCCGACCACTACGGCGAAGCTGCAATGTATCTGCGTCTGAACGGAATATTGCCGCCGACCGCGAAAAAGTAAAAGCCGATTTCGCCAATAGAGGGACGGGCGTCCTAGCCCGTCCCAGTTTTTCGGATGGAATTCAGAGTGTCGGGTGTCATCAACCTGTATCGTTTGGAACAAACTCGGAGCTACCGAAGAAGCCCTTCCAACTCCTCTTCGTTAATTACGCTGACTCCCAACTCTCTCGCTTTGTCCAGCTTCGATCCTGCGTCGCTCCCGGCCACCACATAGTCCGTCTTTTTGCTCACCGACCCGGACACGCGACCGCCCGCATCTTCAATCATCTGCTTTGCTTCGTCGCGAGTGTGGCGTTCGAGCGTGCCCGTAAGCACAAAAGTCTTTCCTGCCAACTTCGTGCCTTTTTCTTTTTTCTGTCCGGTGAAGGTGAGTCCCGCTTTGCGTAGATCGCTGACCAGTTTGCGATTGTGTTCATCGGAGAAGAATTCCACGATGCTCTCCGCGATCCTTGGCCCCACTTCATTCACTTCTTCAAGGTCCCCTGCATTCGCGTTCATGATCGCATCGAGTGATCCGAAGTGTTCCGCGAGAAACTGCGCCGTGCGCTCGCCCACCATTCTTATGCCCAGCCCATAGATGACGCGTTCAAGCGGCAGTTTCTTGGAGGCCTCGATCTCGCCGAGCACGTTCTCCGCGGATTTCTCGCCCATACGTTCGAGCGTGAGCAAGTTTTCTTTCGTCAGCTTGTAGAGGTCGGCAACGTTTTTGACGAGTCCCCGCTCGTTAAGCTGATTTACCAGCGCCTCTCCCAGGCCGTCGATATTCATCACGTGACGTGAGGCAAAGTGCAGAATCGTCCCTTGCAGTTTCGCCGGGCAATTAGCATTCACGCAGCGATGATCGGCTTCGCCTGGTGTGCGCACGACATTTCCACCACATACCGGACAATGTTCCGGCATTTCAAACCGCTTATGACCGCGACGATGATCTTTATCCTCGACCACCCTCACCACTTTAGGAATGACGTCGCCGCCGCGTTCCACCTCGACCCAGTCGCCGATTTTCACGCCGAGACGCTCGATCTCATCCATGTTGTGCAGCGTGGCGCGGGAGACGGTCGTGCCTCCGATCGGAACTGGCTTCAGCCACGCAACTGGCGTCAGTTTGCCCGTGCGGCCGACTTGGGGAACGATGTCTTCAATCTGCGTCACTGCTCCGCGCGCCGCGTATTTGAAAGCAATCGCCCAGCGCGGAGCCTTGCCGGTGAACCCAAGCTCCCGTTGCCATGAAGTCTTATCCACCTTGATGACGATGCCGTCAATTTCATACGGCAGCGATTCGCGTTTGGCCTCCCAGCTCTGAATAAATTTCCAGACTTCATCCAGATTTTTCGCCAGCTTGCGATTCGGATTCACCTTGAACCCAGCCAGCTCCAGCGCATCCATCGTTTTCGACTGGCGGTCGAAGAAAGTTTGCCCATCCTTTAAGAGCATGTAGGCGAAATAATCCATGCGGCGCTGCGCTGTGATGGAGGGTTCCAGTTGCCGCACCGTTCCCGCCGTGAAATTTCGCGGATTTGCAAATGTCTGTAATCCTTGTTTTTCGCGATCCTCATTCAATTTGCGGAAAGCGGCGAGCGGCATCAACATTTCCCCGCGCGTTTCGAAATCGGCGGGGATGCCGGACTTCTTCAGCTTTTCTTTCGTGACTATCAGTGGGATCGACCGCACCGTGCGCACATTCAAGGTCACGTCTTCGCCAATGCTGCCGTCGCCGCGCGTGATACCGCGCTCGAGACTGCCGTCGTTATAAACGAGAGCCAGCGACATGCCATCCAGCTTCAATTCGCACATGTATTCGAGGTCGGTGCGGCCGCTCAGTTCGTGCACGCGCCGCTCCCAATCGCGGAGCTCTTCTTCGCTATAGGCATTGTCGAGCGAAAGCATAGGAGAGGAATGCTTTGCTTTGACAAACCCCTCGCGCGGCTTGCCGCCGACACGCTGCGTGGGCGAGTCCGGCGTGATCAGCTTTGGATTCTCCGCCTCGATCCGCTTGAGCTCGTTCATCAACTTATCGAAGTCGGCGTCAGAAAGCTCGGGATCGTCGAGCACGTAATAGCGGTATTCGTGCTGTCGAATCTTTTCGCGCAGAGCCTCAATTTTCTTCGCGCTGGGAGGAGGGGACATGACTGGGAAATTATAGTGCGGTTGAAGAAGTTCTCAGTCCCCGGTTCTCAGTTCTCAGTGAAAACTGCGTGAGCAATGTGGACAGCCCGGATCGCGAAAGACAGCGTCGTGGTGGGCATTTCTGAGAACTGAGAACCGGGAACTGAGAACTGCCCTAAACCCTTTTCGCCTTCCGAATCCGCTCCCGCCCTACTGCTCCGCGGCCCACGCTCGACGGAGGCTTGGGCATCCCTTCCAGCAATTCTTTCAATACGGTGGCGTTGTTGTGCACCTGGTTTCTGGATGCGTATAACAGCGTTACCCGCCGCTTGCCCTCCGCAAGATGATGCAGCTTTTCTACAGCCGCGGAAGCCTCCACGCTCACCAATTCTTTGAGATAACGCTTCCGAAACATACGCCATCCCTCAGGATTCGCATGGAACCATTGCCGCAATTCGGTCGATGGCGCCAGTTCGCGGAGCCATAGCTTGACGGCTGCATCTTCTTTTTTCAATCCGCGTGGCCACAAACGATCCACCAGCACGCGCACTCCGTCCGAACGGGAAGCAGCCTCGTAAACGCGTTTGACGACGACGTTCATGCCTTTCGTATTATGCTACTTTTGATTCCGCCTTTGCTGGCCGTACGGCAGTTATCGTGAGTTTTGTGAAATGAGCTTTGTGAACTGGATTTCTTCGTGGCTGCTGGCCTCCGCAGCGATTCTCGCGTTTCTAGCGCTCGCAGGATGCGACGCCGAGCGCCGCAAGTCCGACGCCGAACTCGGCCTTAATCCGCAACAAGCCGAAGGCAGAAAACTATATGACAACTATTGCGACCGGTGCCACGAAGCGTACTCGTCGCGCGGCAAAAAAGGACCGAGCCTGCAAGGCATATTCAAGCAGCAATACCTGTCGGTAAGCGGATTACCTGCAAACGATGATCGCGTTACCGACATCGTCAAACATGGTCGCGCTAAAATGCAAGGTTTGGGCCAGATCATGACCGATCAGGAGATCAAAGACCTGCTCGCCTATTTGCACACACTTTGAGAAGGAGGACGAGTTTGGTCGCTTGTCGCAAGTTTGCTGCTGTGGATAATTGTTATCGTCTCTTCTGCAACCGCCCTTGCTTCTAATACAAAGGGCTGGTATGACGCGGGTTGCTCTACATATGAATTCCACTTCGCGCAATTTCAGGGACTAGCTGCGAAAGAGGAGTTTCGAGTGCGCTTGTCTACAGGATTGTATGTTCCACTTGCAGGGCTTGTCGGTGATTGGCTGGGAACCCACTGGCAAGTCATAGGTCGGCAGTGTGACCGGACTGGGAACTGTGAGGAGGCGATCAAATCGGATCTTCAGTTGCAGAAGGTCATCAAGAAACACGTGCTGGGGAAATACGTGGCCGATTTCAAAGGGCAACATCTCGATGGGCAGTTCGACGTCAAATACCGACGGAGACGCCCAATTCCTATTTGTGAATGAGAGCCGCGAATCTTAGCGAGGGCTGGTCCTTGATGAAAAACGTGGCGAAGTCGGAACTTTTGCCCAAGCTCCCATCGTTGGACACATTGGTGCGATCGCCATCATTGACTGCGCTCGTAACAATTCATGGATTTGTTGCCGTAACCGATGCGGCGCGCGTTGTACTCTCTCGCCTTCGGGAGGAGTTGTGCCATAACAGGATGGACGAGCAAGCCCTGGACCTCGCTCTCGGCGGCCTATCCGCAGCCATTGAACGCCAACTTCGCCAGTCATTAAGTTATTCGTTGTTGCCGTTGATCAATGCGACTGGCGTGATCCTCCACACCAATCTCGGACGCGCGCCGCTCTCGGTAGCGGCGCTGGATCACGTTCGCGCCGCAGCCACTGCCTATTCCAATCTTGAATTCGATCTATCGTCAGGAGAGCGCGGGAAGCGCGACGTCCACGTGGATCGCCTGTTCCGCAAGCTTCTTGACCACGATCGTGTGGTGGCGGGGCTAGGTCCCGCCAACGTCGAGCACAGCTCGTCAGTCATCTCGACCGGTATTTCGACCATCGTGGTGAACAACAACGCAGCTGCCGTTTTGCTCGCGCTGAACTCGCTGGCGGAAGGCGGCGAGGTTATCGTTTCGCGCGGAGAACTGGTCGAAATCGGCGGCTCGTTCCGCATCCCCGACGTGATGTCGAAATCGAACGCAACGCTGCGCGAAGTCGGCACCACTAACCGCACGGGCGTCGCCGACTACGAGCAAGCGATCAACGACCGCACCCGCCTCCTGCTTCGCGTGCATCGTTCCAATTTTGAGATTACCGGGTTTACAAAACAGCCCGGACTCGACGAACTGGTTGCTCTTGCGCGCCGCCGCAAGCTTCCACTCATGGAGGATTTGGGAAGCGGCGCATTATTCGATCTTCGTTCCGTCGGGATCAACGGCGAGCCTGGAGTGCTCGACAGCTTGCGTGCCGGCGTGGATATCGTGGCTTACAGCGGCGACAAACTTCTCGGCGGTCCGCAATCGGGATTGCTGAGTGGCCGCGCCGATCTGGTCGCACGCATGCGTTCCAACTCGCTTTTCCGCGCGTTGCGCGTGGATAAGCTAACCTACGCCGCGCTCGAAGCCACGCTGCTCGCCTACGTCAAGCGCGATCACGACGCCGTGCCCGTGCTGAAGATGATGCGACTTTCCAAAGAAAAGATCGAGCGCCGTGCGGAAGACCTAATAAGGACGGTTCAGACTGCGGCAACGAAGCCAGCGAAGCTGAAGATAGAACTGTGCGATGGCGGATCCGTGATCGGTGGCGGTGCGGCCCCGTCAGCAGTTTTACCTACCCGCCTGATCGCGGTTACTCATGCCGATCTCAGCGCCGACGAATTGAATACACGTCTCCGCGCCGGCACTCCACCGGTGATCGCGCGCGTCGAAGAAGGGCGAGTCTTGCTCGACTTGCGCACCGTTTTCCCAGAGCAGGATGCCAGCCTTATGACTGCGCTCGTATCCTTGGGCTAAAAAAGACAAAAGTGGCAACCCTCTGCACCGTCGGCCATTCCACCCGCACGCTTGATGAACTCGTATCGGCATTGAAGGCGCATGGCATTGAGACGCTCGCAGATATACGCGCCTTTCCCATGTCGCGGCGGTTGCCGCACTTCAATCGCGACTCTCTGGAAGGCTCGCTGCCCGAGCGAGGCATCCGTTATCTATGGATGAAAGCTCTCGGCGGATACCGCAAGGCGACTCGCAAAGATTCTCCACACACTGCCTTGCGCAATGCCAGCTTTCGTAACTATGCCGACTACACGCTGACGCCAGAGTTTGAACATGCCGCAGCCGAACTGCTGCAACTGGCGAACACTTCGCGCACCGCGTACATGTGCGCCGAGCGCGTTTATTTTCGCTGTCATCGCATGATCGTTTCGGACTGGCTTGCGGTGCATGGGCATGAAGTTCTGCATATCGATGCCGAAGGACCAGTGCGCTCACACAAGCTCACCTCCGATGTGCGACTCATCGATGGAAAGCTGATCTATCGCGGCGACAATCTTTTCTAGGCTTATCTTTATAAGCTCATCTTCTGTTCGACTCTCTGACGCCAATCAGTAACCTACTGGTTGAAAACAGCCACTAATCCCTCCGCAACATCCGCAAACATTCAGGGTTTACATGGGGCGTGACGTAATTCGGCCGGCTTCCATGCCCAAGGCCAAACGAAAGGCAATGATTATGAAACGCTCCGTGCACGGTTTGGTATTAGGAATTTTAATGTTGTCGGTTTCGGTGCTATCGCTTTCAACCGCATCCTCCGCAGCCATTGGGATCGGAATTGGGATCTCAGTACGAGTTGGTCCTCCGGCGCTGCCGATATATGCGCAGCCCATCTGCCCCGGTCCCGGATATTTGTGGACACCTGGCTATTGGGCTTGGAATGACGATGGCGGCTACTACTGGGTTCCTGGAACATGGGTCGTTGGTCCGGTGGGAATGCTTTGGACCCCTGGATACTGGGGATTTGCAGGCGGCCTCTACGGATGGCACGCCGGATATTGGGGACCACATGTCGGCTTCTACGGTGGAATTAACTACGGCTTCGGGTACGGCGGCGTAGGGTTCGCTGGCGGAGAATGGAGAGGCCGCGAATTCTTCTACAACCGTGCTGTGCTCAACGTAAACGTGACCAATGTGAGAAACGTATACAACCGGACCGTAGTCGTGAATAACATTCACACCAGCTTTAACGGTCCTGGCGGTATCGAGGCGCGTCCGACGGCGCGAGAGGAAGAATTCGCACGCGAGCGTCACACTGAGGCTCTGTCATCGCAGGTAGAGCACCAACGTGCCGCCAGCCAAAACCGGCAGCTCTTCGCGTCCGAGAATCACGGACGTCCAGCAATCGCAGCTACGGCTCGACCCGGCGAATTCTCCGGACGCAACGTGGAGCGTTCCAAACTCCTGAACGTTCTAACGAACGCTTCAACGATCGGGTCAACCAGCGCGCCACGTCACGGGACGAGAATCGCGAAACGAGAAGCAACGAAGTAAGGAACGAAGAAAGAAATAACCAGGCTCGGAATAACAACAACGAAGAGAGAAAGAGCGAAGTAAGAAATAATGCTCGTGAAGATCGCGAGCCAAAGTCTCCCCGCGACAACTCGAATCACAACTCCAAGCCGAGCAAGCAGGAAAAGCAGGCTCAGAAGCAGGCCGAAAAAGCGAACCGTGCCCAGACCAAGGCAGATCAGAAACACGGTCACGAAGAGCACCGGTAAATAGAGGTTAGAAATCGGTGATCTCCGTTTAAAAAGCTCCCACCTCTCGCGCTGGAACGCGAGGAAGGTGGGAGCCTTTTTTGGTTGACGGTCTTCAATCCTCACGCAGAACCCAACCCCCCGAATAAAGTTTGAAATTCTGGTTCGTTTGGTATGATGTTCTGTCGTTTACGGACCAACTTGCCTAGCCAGAAACAGCTGAAATGGTCGCAACTCCGCGTGGGACTCACTGTCCTGTTCGCCAGCATCACTCTCGCCGTGCTGATTTTTGTAATGAGCGGCACTGGAGGCTGGTTCACGCGCAAGATCACACTCCGCTCTTACTTTGATAACGCTCAGGGTCTCCGTGTCGGAGCGCCCGTGCGTTTGGCGGGAGTGGACATTGGCAACGTGACCGCCGTGCGCATCGTGCAAGATAAGCCGATGACGCCGGTCGAAGTCTCCATGAAGGTCAATACCAAGTACGCCTTCAGCTTGCGCAAAGACTCCGTGACTTTGATGAGCACGGCCGGAATTCTGGGCGAAACATTTGTGGACGTCGACAGTGCCACTGCGAAGGGCCCGGAGGCGGCTGACGGAGATACTTTGGCCGCGCGCGACGCACCTCAGATCCAGGACGTGGTTCGCGCCAGCCAGGGCACACTCGAAAACATGGATGCCCTTCTGAAGCGCGCGGATCGCATCGTGTCCTTTATTGAGAGTGGCCAGGGTTCGATCGGCAAGGTCATCTACGATCCCACGCTGTACAACCAACTCAACGCAACCGTCGCTGAATTCAAGGGTTTGGTGGACGACATCCAGAGCGGAAAAGGCTCGCTAGGGCCGCTTTTTACCAGCGACGAGGCGTACAAAAAAGCCATGAGCGCTGTCGACAAAGTCAACGCTATGATCGACGACTTGCAGGCAGGCAAGGGATCGGCCGGCAAACTTCTCAAGGATCCTGAGCTCTACGAGAACACCAATAAGACCATTGCCAACATTCGCCAGTTGACCGATGACATCAATGCTGGCAAAGGTGCAATCGGCAAGATGACCCACGACCAGGAGTTCGCCAATAAGCTACAGGAGACCATCAATAATCTGGCGGCGCTATCCACCGGCCTGGAAAAAGGCGAGGGTACGGCCGGAATGCTGTTCAAGGATCCTGGGCTCTACAACAACAGTAACCAGATGTTGGTGGAAACCCGGGAACTGGTGAAATCTATCCGGGAAAATCCGAAGAAGTATTTGACGTTCCACGTAAAAGTATTCTAAGTGCGGTCGTTGGTCGCTGGTCGCTGGTCGTTAGCCAATGGTCGGTCCCCCTGCTCACGGGATTACGATCCGAGCGTTGCGGTTGCCAACGACCAATGACAAACGACCAACGACTTCTTGCCGTTCCACATCTTGATTTGAGGATCCCATGCGCAATTTACTGAGAGTCTTGACCGTCTTCGTCATGCTTGTGCCCGCCCTACTCGCGCAGGACAATCAACCGGCCACCAAGCCGCCTGCCGACGTGCGCTTCTCCGCCGACATGCTCGATAAGAGCATCGATCCGTGTAACGATTTCTACGCGTACGCATGCAGCAAGTGGCAGGCGCAGAACCCCGTTCCTCCGGACCGTCCGGGCTGGGGACGCTTCGACGAATTGCAGCAGCGCGGCGAGTATATTGTCCGCGACATCCTGGAAAAGTCGTCCGCCGAGCGCCCCGGCCGCAGTGCCAACGAGCAGAAGGTCGGCGACTACTACGGCGCCTGCATGGATGAAGCAGCCATCGAAAAGGCTGGCGCCAAGCCGTTGGAACCCGATTTCCAAAGCATCGCGGCACTCAAATCGAAAGACGAACTTACGAAGGAGATCGTCCGGCAGCATCGCGAAGGCATCGATGCGTTGTTTAACTTCGATTCCGGCGCAGACTTTAAGAACGCAAGCCAGATCATTGCCGAAGTAGATCAGGGCGGATTAGGGATGCCCGACCGTGATTACTATTTCAAGACCGACGAAAAGTCGGTCGAGCTGCGGAAAAAGTACGTCGAGCATGTCGCCCGGATGTTCTCCCTTTTGGGCGACAGTGAGCCCAGGGCCGCAGCGGAAGCAAAAGTGGTCATGGAGATTGAAACCAGTTTAGCGAAAGGTGCGCTCGACCAGACCAGCCGCCGCGATCCACAGAAGATCTACCACAAGCTCAGCAATAAAGAACTGGCTGCAATGAGTCCGGCGTTTAACTGGAATGAATATTTCGAAGGCGTGGCTGCGCCGAAGTTCGATTCGCTCAATGTAGTCGAGCCGGAATTCGTCAAGAACATGCAGGAAGTAATCGGCGCGCATTCACTGGACGATTGGAAGATATATCTGCGCTGGCATACTGTGCATGGCAATGCGCGAATATTGCCCTCCGCGTTCGTGAACGAACACTTCGACTTCTTCAGCAAGACGCTGCAAGGCACCAAAGAATTGCGGCCGCGCTGGAAGCGCTGCGTGTCCTATACGAACGGAGACCTCGGAGAAGTAGTTGGCCAAGTCTATGTGCAGCAAACTTTCGGCGCCGAAGGCAAGGAACGCACGCTCGCGATGGTCGGCGCTCTCGAAAAGGCGCTGGGCGAAGACATCAAGAGTTTGTCCTGGATGGGCGCGGACACCAAGGCTCAGGCGCTGGTGAAATTGCAGGCCATCACCAACCGCATCGGTTATACCGATAAGTGGCGCGACTACTCGAAGCTCCAAATTGTTCGCGGCGACGCTTTCGGTAATTCACAGCGCGCCAACCAGTTCGATTTTCAGCGACGGCTGAATAAGATTGGCCAGGCGCTCGACAAGCGGGATTGGCCGTATCCGCCAATGACGATCAATGCGAGCTACAATCCGCTCGAAAATAACATCACCTTTCCCGCCGGAATTCTCCAGCCGCCGTTCTACGACAACAAAGCTGACGACGCGATGAACTTTGGCGGTATCGGCGCGGTGATCGGACATGAACTGACACACGGCTTCGACGATCAGGGCAGCCAGTTCGACGCCGAGGGAAATCTCCGCGACTGGTGGACCGCCGATGACAAGAAGCAATTCGAAGCGCGCACCGGTTGCGTCAAAGATCAATACGGCAGTTTCGTCGCGGTAGATGACCTAAAGCTGAACGGCAAGCTCACCCTGGGCGAAAACACGGCAGATAACGGCGGCATGCGAATCGCATACATGGCGATGCTCAACACGTTCGCCGGCAAAGAGCCCGCTCCCATCGACGGCCTCTCCGCCAAACAGCGCTTCTTTCTGGGATGGGCCAACGTCTGGTGCCAGAACCGTACCGATGCCTACGAGCGCATGTTGGTCACCATCGATCCGCATTCACCGGGAAAGAATCGTGTAAATGGAACGGTTTCAAATATGCCAGAGTTCCGCGAAGCCTATCACTGTGCGGCAAACGCGCCGATGGTGAATCAGAATGCATGCAGGGTTTGGTAGGGGGAAAGCGTCGTTGGTCGACGGTCGTTGGTCGTTGGTCGTTAGGCTGCCTGCGGGCGGAATTTGTTGATTAGCGCGTTTAATCCGCGTGCGATGTTTTCTCCGCTCTGACAAAGCTCGTCTGCCTTCTCACGATATTGCAAACGTTGGGCTATCAAAATCTGAGTCTGGAGTTCCAGAAGTGATCCCCTGGAATGAAAAAGAAAGCGTACGAACTCAGGGTCTGATCGATGACCTTTTCCTTCGGCGATATTGCTCGGTATCGAAACTGCGGCGCGACGCATTTGTGAAACCAGGCCATAAACTTCATGCTTGGGAAAATCGCTTGTAGCTCGATAAATTTGTACCGTTAGGTCCATTGATTCCTGCCGGATCCTTAAGTCTTTGAACGACGAGAATGCCGAACTGGTGGCCATTGTGCAACCTCGACGGCAGGTTAGCTCACCCCAGAGACAGGGTCTATGACGGCCGAACATCAAGATTGTGACGTTTTTGGTCAACTAAGAGAAAAGTGCTGGCACGATAAGGAGGTGTTGCCGAACGACTAACGGCCAACGACTAACCACTAACGACCGGTTTTTACCCCGCCACCACATCCGCCTGTTCATGCGCGTGATAGCTTGACCGCACCAGTGGGCCCGACTCAACGTGTTTGAATCCAAACTTCAGCGCTACTTCTTTAAGCGAGACAAATTCCGCAGGCGTGTAGTACCGCGTCATCGGAAGATGATCTTTTGACGGACGAAGATACTGCCCAATCGTCAAAATATCCACACCACACTTGCCTAGATCGCGGAAGACTTCGATCAGTTCGCCGGTCTCTTCGCCGATGCCAACCATTACGCCGCTCTTGGTAACGGTCGCCGGATCCCACTTCTTGGCATTCGCCAGCAGATCGAGCGTTCGTTGATAGCGAGCGCCCGAGCGCACGGCGCGGTAGAGGCGCGGCACCGTTTCCGTATTGTGATTGAGCACGTTCGGCTTGGCATCGAGCACGATGCGGAGCGGCTCTTCCAGTCCCTGAAAATCCGGGATCAGCACCTCGACCCGGCACTCCGGCACGACTTCACGAATCTGCCGGATCGTCTCCGCAAAAATCTTCGCCCCGCCGACATTATCGTCGTCGCGATTCACGCTGGTCACAACCGCGTGACGCAGGCCCAGCGTAGCGACAGCTTCGGCCACGCGCCGCGGCTCATCCCAATCAATCGCCTCGGGACGCCCCTTCGGCACCGCGCAAAATCCGCAACGCCGGGTGCAGATATCGCCAAGCAGCATGAACGTCGCAGTGTGGTGGTCCCAGCACTCGCCAATATTGGGGCATTGCGCCGACTCGCAAACCGTATGCAACCCAAGCCCGCGAGCCAGCTTCTTCAGATTATGGAAATTGTCGCCCACCGGAGCCCTGGCCTTGAGCCACGACGGCTTCGGGCTGGGAATCTTGGGTCCGAGTTCAATCTGGATGAGCTGAGAAGAGGCGGACATTGGATGTAAAGCTGATTTTATCAGTTGGGAGCATTGGAGTCATGGCGGCCCTCCCCACTCATTGGGGATTGGCTGAAGGGTTATTACCGCTTTCGGCCTTTTTCGCCCGGGCCTTCTTTGTGGCCATCGTTTTATCAACCCAATCGTCGGCGGTTTTCAAATCAGCTGAATTGGCTGCGGGGTCGTCGCACTGGACATCGGCGCGCTCCCGGTACATCAGGTTCATATACGCCATCGCGTCGTCATAATCAGGACGAAGCTGGAGCGCCTTGCTCAGGCTATCGATGCCTTCCTGAATGTTGGCGATATTCTTCTCCTTAATCTCGGCACATATTTTCTTGTTCGTGGCTGGGAGGGAATCATCGGGCTGCATCCCGAGTTTGGCTCGTTCTTCCGCACGTGAGCTGTAACAAAGAGTCCAGTCTACAACCCCTATGGAATAGTAGAGTTCGGGATCGTCGGGACTCAGACCTGTCGCCAGGCGGTAATATTTTCTGGCTTCGTCAAACTTTTTCATTTGCAAATATAGATAAGCGATACCTTTTGCACTATCCCCCAGGCCCGGAGATGCTGGATCGCTGTCGAGAACTTGCTGGTATTGATCGATGGCCTGCTCCGCCATTCGAGAGTTATCCGGAGTTTCGACACCAGGGATGTATTGCTGGGAGTAGGTCGTGGCTAGATAGAGACGCGCCGTGCTGTTTTCTGGATCTAATGCCACGCACTTCTCAAAATGAGAGATCGCTTGTTCGAACTTCGACTTCTTAAACGCTTGAATTCCTAAATTGAGCTCATCGCGTGCGCTTGTTTGGGCCAACAGGTTTGCGGACGCAGAAGCCAATAAAGCAAGAATCAAGCCAAGCATTCGAAGTTTGCATTTCAAGTTAGAGCCTCCCTTGTAATACCGCTGTAAGTATAGCTCTCCTAGTTATTAATAGGTACTGTCAAAGTACCTTTGCTGTCAGCAATCCAGTCAGCTTGACCTTTACATCCGGCCACTCTGCCGCCACAATCGAAAATCGCGCCGAGTCACGAGCGATGAAGTCGGCAGCCATCCGATGGGAGTGAAGAATGCCTTCGAATTTTCCGCCGATACGCTCGATGGCCGCGCGGGAGCGCTCGTTTCGCACGTCCGTGTGCAGGCATACCCGTAGTACCTCCCACATTTCAAAGGCGTGTGCCAGCATCAGCAGCTTGGCCTCTGTATTTGCCCGTGTCCTGACCGCCGAGCGCGTAAGCCATGTATAGCCGATCTCACAGCCATCCGGTGCGACACGGCCATGACGCGCGTGTCCGGGCGGCCATGCCCATAGTTCCAGATCGAAAAAGCGCGTGGACCCGATGACGGCACCATCATCAATGCGCACGATCGCAAACGGCAGAGCCTTGCCGGCCTGCTGCCAGGCCAACGCGGTCTCGATATAAGTAGCGGCTTCGGTTCTACTTCGCGGGACGGGACTCCAGGCATAAAGAGCAGGGTCGATTGCAGAAGCCTCTACCAAGGCATCGACATGCTGGAGAGCCAGCGGTTCGAGTCGAATGTATTTGCCACTCAGGATTGTGTCTGGGATTCTCACAGCGTCCAGTATGCAACGAGTCTTCGCCCGCCACAATGAGCACCGTTACACGTCATGACCCACTTCACTACTGCTGCTGTTGTTGCTCTTGATCGGAGCGCGGACTCAAGCGCGAAAACACCGGCCGCGATTGGATGACGATGCTGGGAGCGGTTTGCTCCGGCGGCGGCGCATCGGAGGGGCTCACAGTCACCGCAACGCTCAACTCACTGCGGGCTTCGCCTTTGTAGACGCCGCGGGTAGGTGGAACGTCCGCATAGTCCCGGCCAATCGCAACGCGAATGTGACGATCTCCTCCGATCAGATTGTTCGTCGGATCGAATGCTGTCCAACCCAAGCGAGGAACCAGCGCTTCGACCCACGCGTGGGATGCTCCTTCCAGTGACCGATCCTTCGGCCCGTCTTCGGACTCGCGGTGAAACAAATAGCCACTCACATAGCGGCATGGGATGCGTAGCGGGCGCACCAGCGCGGTCATGATGTGCGCGAAGTCCTGGCAGACTCCCTGGCGAGTTTGAAGAGCTTCTTCAATGGGAGAATCCACTTTGGTGCTGTTCGGCACATAAGCGAACGACTCGTAGATTCCTTCGTTCAATTGGGTCAGTACTTCGAGCGGAGAACCGCGACGCTCGCATCTCAACTCCTTCGCAAGCAATTCCAAAGCATCACTGGATTGTGCGAACTCACTAGGCAACATCATTTCCCAGTAGTCGTCGCTGGCAGTCAAGGCGTCCAAGTCGGCCCAGTCGCCTGCCTCAGAAGTTCGCGGCGCTGGCACCGATTGAACCTGAACTGTGGATTGCGCCGTGACTTTAACCTCCGTGTGAGAACCCGCAATATCGAAATGATGCACGGTATTGCCAGTGAAATCGCGGTACTGGGTGATGTTGGCGGGAGGGTTAACGTCAAGATTAAAACTAAGACAACGCTGGTTCGCTTCGCTCCTCGGCTGCATTCGCACTTCCATCACGCTCTCGCGTACTGCAGGCTCGTAGCGGAAGGTCGTCGTATGTCGAACCGAGTAGATCAAAAAGGCCCCCAGGACTATTGAGTCATTGAATCATTTAGCCATTGAATCATTGAAAGCAAGGGATTCACCAATGATTCAATGCCTCAATCACTCAATGATTCAATATCAAGAAGCCAGCGCTGATTCCACCGGATAGTCGAAATAAATCTGGTGGATCGCATTATGCGCCTGCCCACATTGCTGGCGCACGCTCTCCACATAGGCTGGAGCTCCCGCAGCCATCACTTCATCAATCTGGCTGAAGCTCAGCGTGGCTCGCAACCGCCCTGCCAGCCGCACCGGCAACTCGGCTTTCCTCTCGGTTAACTCTGCAATGGCAAGCAGTGCCGCATGCACCTTGTCGACGGAAAAGCGTACCGAGTGCGGAAACTCCGGATTCAACAAGAGAAATTCGGCCACTCTTAGCGGCCGTAATTCCGCCGTGTACTTCTTGCAGTAGGCTTCAAACGCTGCGCAATTCTTAAGCAGTCCCACCCACTCCAGATACTCTTCGCTCTCTACCGCTTGATCGACGGAGTAAGGCAGCCGGCTAAAATAAGCGCCGATCAGCCGCGCCACCGCGTCGGTCCGTTCCACGTATCGTCCCAGCTGAATATATTGCCAGCCCTCGCCATGGGACATCGTCGAATCGGTCACGCCATGAAACAGATGCGCTCCATCCCGCACTGCTCGAAAAAACACATACGAGTGCAGCAGCCAAGCTTCGCTCGAAGCCGTGCTGTTGACCTGCAAGTAGAGACGGTTCAGTTGCTCCCACATGGCCGAGCTGCACTGCTCGCGGACCTGCCGCAAATTTTCCCGCGCAGCTGCCACACAAGAAATGATGGACGACGAATTGGTTTTATCCAGCGTCAGAATGTGGGTGAGCGTGGTGGCGTCAATCTTGTCATCCTCGGGATGGGGAGCCTGCAAAGCTTCGAGCAGCCGCCACCAGCGGTCCACTCCGGCTTCAGGGGATTGATCGAGACGCAGTTCGAAATCCACGTCGATCAAACGGGCAGTGTGTTCGGCCCGTTCCAGATAGCGGCTCATCCAATACAGACTGTCCGCCACGCGCGACAACATCGTGGTTTCTCTGTGCTGGTTCATGCGCGCAGCACCCAGGTGTCTTTGCTGCCGCCGCCTTGCGACGAGTTCACGACCAGCGATCCTCGGCGCAGCGCCACGCGCGTCAGACCTCCGGGCACCAGCGTGACGTTTTCCCCATAGAGGATGTAAGGCCGCAGATCAACGTGACGCGCTTGCGCTTCTCCTTCAAGAAAACAAGGCGCCCGCGAGAGACTCAACGTCGGCTGCGCTATGTAGTTCCGCGGCTCGGCCTGTATGCGCTGCCGGAATTCTTCTTGCTGTTCCGCCGTGCTATGCGGACCAATCAACATCCCGTACCCGCCGGACTCGCCCACTGCCTTCACTACTAATTCGTCCAGATGTTCCAACACATAGTTTCGTTGGGAGCGATCCGACAGTAGATAAGTCTGCACATTTGCCAGGATAGGTTCTTCGCCCAGGTAGTAGCGGATAATCGCCGGCACATAAGCGTAGAGAGCTTTGTCGTCCGCAATGCCGGTCCCCACCGCGTTGGCCAATGCGACGCTGCCTGCTCGATAAGCATTGAACAATCCCGGAACGCCCAGACTCGAATCCCGGCGGAAGCAGAGCGGATCGAGAAAATCGTCATCCACGCGGCGATAGATGACATCCACGCGGCGTAGGCCTGCAGTGGTCCGCATGTAGACGACGTTGTCGTGCACCAGCAGATCGCGGCCTTCGACCAGCTCAATTCCCATTTGCTGCGCCAGGAAAGTGTGCTCGAAGTAGGCCGAATTGAATACTCCAGGAGTCAGCAGCACCACGGTCGGTTCGTGCCGCGTTGTTGATGAAAGCGGACTCAGCGCCCGGAGCGTTGCCAGCAGCGCCTGGGCATAATGATCGACCGGACAAACCCCGTAGTCTCGAAACAGCGTCGGAAAGACCTTCTTCAGAACCTTGCGGTTCGCAAGCATGTAAGAAACGCCACTGGGCACACGGAGGTTGTCCTCCAGCACGGCAAATGTCCCATCGGGAAGCCTGACAAGGTCGGTACCGCAGATGCTGACGTAGATCCCGCGCGGCACTGTCAGGTTCCGCATCTCGCGCCGGAAGTGGCGGCAACTGTAGACCAGTTCGCGCGGCACGATGCCGTCTGCCAGAATTCTTCCGCGGTGGTAAACATCCTCCAGGAAAAGATTCAGCGCCGCAATTCTCTGCGTGAGTCCGCTTTCAATCTTCCGCCACTCGTGGTGAGGAATGATCCGTGGCAGCAGGTCATTCGGAAAGACGCGCTCGGTCCCTTCATCATTTCCATAGACCGTGAATGTGATCCCCTGATGCAGAAACGACAAATCCGCCGCCTGCTGGCTCTTGCGCATTTCCTCAGGCGGCAACTCCAGCAATGTCTGGAAAAGGGCCTGATAATGCGGACGCGGCACGCCCGGCGCTTCAAACATCTCATCGTAGGCGGCATCGAACTGATAATTCCGGAATGGAGGCCGAAACAGCGCCCGGGCAGGTTCCGGCACAGACACTGGCCTAAGAAAGCTTCGAGTTCGGGTCCGGCTATGCGGCACTCTAGAACTCTAGGTGTCGCCTGCCTTCAAGTCCAATCAAAATGTTTTATGACTGTCATTCAGTTTTCGGCTCTGTTTCTGCACCATTTTGAGTTCGTGAATCTAAGCGTAAAGAGTTTAAGCGCCAGGAGTCACGTGCTAGGATCCCTCATGGGTTATCGGCGTAGCGTCAGTCGCGATGCAGATCCAGGAACCATTCTTATTGATCCAGGTATCGATGAAGCGCTCGCGGTGTACCACGGTCTTGCCCTCATGGACGCTCTTGACGGCAATCACTCCGATCGCAATGGCTGTATTTCCAAAAACTCGTACCGTGAGCGATTCGGGAGCAACCTGCTCCTGATTCACAGCCGCGCCCTTGATGCTCCCCAGAAACTCGGACTTGGTTTTCATGGAGCCGTCGTCCTCGACGAGGACGAGAGAATTATCCAGGATGGTATCGAGGGCTTTGACGTCCCCGGCCTTGTAGGCCATGTTCCAGGATTTTTCCAGGGCGAGCACCCGATCCCGGGCCTCGTTATCCTGCGCGTAGGCGAGTTGAACGGATGAGGAGATCAACGCCGTGGTCAAAAAACCGATGCTCGAAACAACTACGATCCGACTCCCAGTCCATTTCATTGGAAGACCTCCTGCGCAGCCGATCTACTGTTGGCCTCTTGACTACCCAGGCGATTTTGCGCGCGGTTGTGGAGCGGACGAAGCGCCCGGTAGAGGAGAGAAAACAAACCACTCTTCCGCACCATAGCAGAAAGGAACGCACGGAATTAGTCCCGGAGTTGGTGCCGGGGGCGGTCTGTTGTTAAGCTGGGTGGGCCATGAAACCGACCATTTTCTTATCTCGGGCAAAACTCCTTTTCGCCTTCTCTGCAATACTGATCGCATCAGCAGCTCTAGGCCCTCAGCTCGCCCCGGCGCAGAATAAAGAAGTCGTCTGGACCGCGGATGAGAAGCCGATTGCCGATCAGATTCACGGCTTGCGAGGACTGGCGGATGACGTCCGGGCGGGGACTACAAAAGATCTTGCATTGAAAATTCGCAAGCTGCCGCCGACCGAAAACAAGCTGCGCCTGGCGGTCGGTTTGGCTGGACTCTCCACCGAAGGCGACTTCGGACACGCCACGTTGCAGGAAGTCGCAACCACTCTGGCCGAGACGTTACGCGAGCGGCCAGTGCCATGGATTGAGCCTAAGAACTCTGATGGAAGCGGCGATGCGGCTGCCGCTCGCGAGCCGGCGTATCCATATATGGAGCTGGCCACGCTGGTGCGTTACGAGCATGTCGAGGTTTCGCTCGACGGTAAAAATGAGGATAAAAATAATGAGCAGTTTCGCGCCGCGACGGCCCGTCTCGAGGCGGATGACCGTAAGCGCGAGCATCCAGAATTTACGCTGAAAGATCTTTCCGGCAAGTCGTGGACATTTTCAGAATTGCGCGGCAAAGTTGTGCTGGTGAATTTCTGGGCGACCTGGTGTCCTCCCTGCCGCAAGGAGATGCCGGATCTGGAAACACTCTACGGACGCTTCGGATCAAAGGGACTGGTCATTCTCGGCATTTCCGACGAAGAAGCGGCCAAGGTCGCGCCCTTTGTGAGCGACCGCAAGGTATCATTCCCCGTGCTGCTTGATCCCGGACGTAAGGTAAATGAAATGTTTGTCGTGGAGGGAATTCCCAAGAGCTTTGTCTACGATCGTGACGGCAAGCTGGTGGCGCAGTCGATCGATATGCGCACGCAAAAACAATTTCTGGAAATGCTGGGCAAAGCCGGACTGGAATAACAAAAACTCAGATACAGATAGAGGACTAAGAAAATGAAAAAGCGAATCGCCAGTGTACTTCTTGCCATAGGAATTCTCGCAGCGCTTGCCACCGCGCAAGACACCATGAAAAAAGAAGCACCGCCGAAGCCGGCGGTTGGAGCATCGCAAGCTTTGTTGGATAGCTGGAACGACATCGGGCGCAAGTTGCTCGCCATGGCGGAAGATTTTCCCGAAGACAAATACGACTTCAAGCCGGTGCCCGCCGAGCGCAGTTTCGCCGAACAACTCTTGCACGCCGCGAATGCCAATTACTTTTTCACCAATCCCGCCATGGGACTCAAGCCGCCCGCCGGAGAAGATCCCAAACGCGAGCAGTACAAAACGAAAGCCGCAGTGGTTGAGTTTGTGAAGAAGGCGTTTGCCGACGGCGCGTCCGCGATCCAGCAGAAGGGCGATAAGGGACTCACCGATCTTCTCGTCGATCCCTTTGCAAATCAGCAAGTGCGAGTGTCCGACATGGCCTGGGGATTAATCGAGCACTCCGGCGAACACTACGGACAACTCGTTGTCTATTACCGTGTTGCTGGATTGGTGCCGCCAGAATCGCGGCCCAAGAAGTAGTCTCTCGGCGCTGATACCATACTGTTCGTGCGCCCGCTGCTCGAAGTCCGCGACCTGACCATCGAGTTCTCTCAATCGCGCACGCAATCCGAAACGCGATCCCAGACTAGGACGGCTGCGGCCGTCCGCGGCCTCTCGTTCTCCATTGCTCCGGGTGAAGTGCTTGGCCTGGTCGGCGAATCCGGCTCCGGCAAATCCATCACCTCGCTCGCCATCATGGGCCTGCTTCCACCAGCCGCCGTCGTCAAGGGCGAAATTACTTTTCAGGATGGCGACGGCGAGCCTACCCGCCTGACCACTCTCCCTCCCGATCAGTTGCGCCAACTTCGCGGCTTGCGCATCGCGATGATCTTTCAGGAGCCGATGACCGCACTCAATCCAGTCATGCGCGTCGGCGATCAGATTGCCGAGGCCGTCCTCGCTCACCACCGCGTCTCGAAGTCGGAGGCCTGGAGCAGAGCCGTCGCAGGCATGAGCGACGTAGCAATTCCCGATCCCGAGCAGCGCGCGCGCAGCTACCCGCACCAGCTTTCAGGAGGCATGCGCCAGCGCGTCATGATTGCCATGGCAATCGTCAACCGTCCGCAATTATTGATCGCCGACGAGCCGACGACTGCGCTCGATGTAACCATCCAACAACAGATCCTCGACCTGCTTAACGATCTTCGCCACAAATTTGGATTGGCCATGCTCTTCATCTCCCACGATCTCGCCGTGGTATCGCATGTCGCCGATCGCGTCGCCGTGATGTACGCCGGCAATCTGGTCGAAATTGGCGAGAAGGCCTCAATCTTCCGCGCGCCCGCTCATCCTTATACGCAAGGACTGCTGCGTGCGATTCCGACGCTGGCGACCGACCGTGCACTTCCACTCTCGACCATCGAAGGCACTGTTCCCCCGATTGCGCAGCTTCCGTCCGGATGCCCCTTCGAACCGCGCTGCCAGTACCGCGTTCCGGCATGCGCTGTAGAACTTCCTCCGCTTATCGAAGTCGGTGTCGGACACTGGGCACGCTGCCCGGTCGTGAATCGATCTCGAATCTGATAAATATATTTTCTTAACTATGAACGGCATCGGCACCAACCGGCTAGAAGCTTTCAGCGATGGCGTCATCGCCGTCATCATCACCATCATGGTGCTGGAGCTGAGGGTCCCTCACGACACTTCGCTAGCGGCGTGGCGTAGCGTCCTTCCGCAGTTCCTGAGCTACCTGTTGAGTTTCGTTGTTGTTGCCATTATGTGGGTGAATCATCACCACATGATGCACTCGGCCCGCCGCGCCGATGCTCGGCTGCTTTGGGCGAACAACAATCTGCTTTTCTGGATGTCGCTCGTTCCCTTCGTCACCGCCTTCATGGGCAACAATCATAACGATCCCCGCGCCGTGGCTCTGTATGCGATCGTGCTGAGCCTTTGCTCTGTGGCCTTCGCTCTTTTGCGCTGGGCGATTGTTCAGCACCATCGCGACAATCCCGAAATGCTCAGCTACCACCGGCATGTGGCCCTCAAGAACATTTCCTCCCTTCTGCTTTATGCCGCAGCAGCGCCGCTGGCATTCGTGGATGTGCGCATCTCGTTTTTTATCTTTGTCTTTGTCGCGCTGTCCTACTTCTTGCCCGAGCGCAAGCTCGCGGAAGAAACGTCCCACAATTAGTACCCGGTGCAAATTCACATTTCCAGGACTTGTCATCCCCGAGCGCAGCGGAGGGATCTGCAGTTCGCCGCCAGATGCACATCCTTCGCTACACATGACAAAATCTGATTGACCCTGTTTCGCTGCCTCGTCGTTTTTTCCCCGGAAAAGCTATAATCCTCCCTTTGTGCGCATCCTTCTTCTAAGCGACATTCACAGCAACCTCGAAGCGCTGGACTCCTGTCTGGCCGCCGCTCCCGACTGCGATCTCGTCGTCAATCTCGGAGACACCGTTGGCTACGGCGGCAATCCCAACGAAGTGATTGCCAAGGCACAAGGTTTGGGACGTGTGTTTGTCCGCGGCAATCACGACAAAGCTGTCAGCGGACTGATGAACCTCGAAGAATTCAATCCTGTTGCCGGACTGGCAACACTCTGGACGCGCGACCAGCTCACGCCCGAAAACATGGACTGGCTGCGCTCGCTGCCTCAAGGTCCCATCAAACTCGACGAACTTCCCGGCCTACAGTTCGTGCACGGCTCCGCGCTGGACGAAGATGAGTACATGGTCAGCGCCAGCGATGCGATCGAACCGCTGATCACGAACCCAGTCCCCGTAACTTTCTTCGGACACACTCACCTTCAGGGTGGATTCGTCCTCACCGGCGAGATTAGCGAAGCCTATCGTCCAGGGTATCGGACCGTAGGACAGCCCGAGTCCTCCGATTGGCCGCTGCGCAAAGACCGCCGCTATCTGATCAATCCAGGATCAGTCGGACAACCGCGCGATGGCGACTGGCGTGCCGCTTTTGCGGTGTTCGACAGCGATGCCTGGATCGCGACCTTCTATCGCGTGCCCTATAACCTGCGAGTGGCGCAAGAGAAAATTCTGGCCGCCAATTTGCCGCAACGCCTGGCTACCCGATTAGCCACCGGAAGGTAGATTCTTGTTTGGGAAGAGCCGGGCGACCTCGCCGGTCTAATCTGAACCCCTCAGAATTTCGCAGTTATCTATTGATGTCGAAACATCAACTCTTCCAGAGCCATTCGCCGCACCTGCCATAGTTCGCGTTCCTGTTCGTTCGCATGCAGCTTGCACTCGCCCTTGTCATTGAAGGTCAGCGTCACCTGAAGCATAGGGCCGACTTTATCTTTTTCGCTATCATTCCGTACTGAAATTAAGTGTTCTTCTAGTTTGAACGACACCGATTGCTGCACATCCTTCGCTTTTAGAACGACCTTAAACTCGTCGATATCCTCGGCTACCGAAAACTCATACGGAGCCAACTTCGGTCGCAATCCGTTACGCGACTTAACGTCCTCTTCAACTCCTTGCCGCAGCGCCGCGAAGATCTTCGGCAACGTGCAGGCGGAACGTTCAGTCACCCAATCGAACTTCGGCGGGTCCTCTTCCTGTTTGCCATTTGATTTGTTGCTCGCTTTGTCGTTCGGTCTCTCGTTCACTCGTTTACCTCCGGCATACAAACCACCCGTATGGAACGTACAAGCGTGCTTGGAATTACACGGTAGAAATCAGATGTAAAACGTGCGTCTCTTGTTGCCTCAACCATGTTGTCCAAATTCATGTCGCGTCAAACCGCCAACATGGTTTCAGCATCTATGGTCCGACGGATGCAATATTGGTTCCATGAGGAGGCTCTCGCAGATGCATAACAAATCTCGTTTATTCAGTTCAGTTTTTCTGGCGGCCGCGTTGTCGGCTTCCGTATTGGGGACGGCTTGCGCCGAACATCATGCCTATCGTGTCTACGATCCTTACTACACCGACTACCATGAGTGGAATCACGGCGAGGTTGTGTATTACAACCAGTGGGCGCGCGAAAATCATCGCGATCCTCATCGCGATTTCCGTAAATTGCCTCCCGAAGATCAAAAGCAATACTGGACCTGGCGGCACACACACGGAGACAACGACCACCACTAGACCACGATCTCGAACGGAGACGCTGCGAAAGAAGTAGAGGAACAAACGCCCCGCTCAAGCCGCGCTCGAGCGGGGCACCCTTCAATGGGGGAGGGCCCTGACCAGGGTAAGTGACAGTCTATCGCCGCCCGAGCGGTTTACAACTACCCACGCTGCCTAGCCATTGCTCTTAGCGTGCACACGCTACACCAAACGCATTAGACACGCCTGATTTCACTGCATATTTTCGGCTTAGCATCGGCTCCGCTCGGACTACCCAGAATCCCCGAATCGCTGCCGAACTGCCTTAGTCCTGTAGGCAAAGATGGTTTTCACATCATTTTTGACCTTCAATTTGTGGGCAATTGAACCGAACACGCCAAAAGGAAGCGCATACTGCACCTCATCGCTGATGCGCGTGCCCGTTCCTTCGGCGGCGAAACGATGCTCGTGATGCCAAAGTTTATAAGGACCTTTCAGCTGCACATCAACGAAGCGATGGGGCGGATCCCACTCAATAATCTCGGTGGTCCAGTGAATGGGGAAGACTCTCCAGCGCAATGAATACTTGATGAGCGTGCCTTTCCGCACCGGCGTCGGATCGACACTCAAAATCCGAAAGTGTAGCCATTCAGGCGTGAGCTTTTGCAGGTTTTCGGCCTTCGAGAAAAAATCGAAAACCTCATTCAGCGGTCGGGGAACAAATTGTTCGGCGCGAAAGACGTAAGGCATCTACTTGAGATGCACGGCGGCCTCCGAATGCTTCGGAGCGCCTGACTTCCCGCCACTGGAGCCTGTCTTCAAATTTAGAGTTTTCGGGATTGCATACTTCGGCTTGATTTCGTGGCATCCAGCTTCGCAATACACGCCGACCGCAGCCGATTCCGGCGTCGGCATTGGAGAGTTCACCGCGATCTCCCGGTCTGCCTCCAACTGCCGCTCCACGCTTGCAATGAGCTTTTCGTTCTCCGCTTCCGTCAGCCACTTTTTCTTGCGCACCAGATAATCTTTAAACCGCGCAATCGGATCGCGCTTCTTCCAATACTCGAACAACGCTTTGGGAACATACTCCGCCGCGTCATGGATGGCGTGGCCCTTCATACGCATCATCTTTGCTTCAATCAAAGTCGGCCCTTCGCCGCGCCGCGCCCGCTCGCAGGCTTCATAACTCGCGTCGTAGACCTGGCAGGCGTCGGTGCCATCAACGATCACGCCTGGGATTCCATAAGCAATCGCCCGCTCCGCCAGATCCTTGACCCGAAATTGCATGTCGGCAGGAGTTGAGTAAGCCCAAAGATTATTCTCCACAATCAGCACCAGCCCCAGATCCTGCACCGCGGCAAAATTCAGCCCTTCATAAGTCGCGCCCGTGGATTGCCCACCATCCCCGATATAAGTCATCACCGCAATGTGTTTGCTCTGAAGCCGAGCGCCGAGCGCTACACCCGCCAGCACCGGAAGCAAATCACCCAAAGTGGAAATCGGCGAGACGATGTTGCGGGTTTGAATATCGCCAAAATGCGAGGAGGCATCGCGTCCCTTGGTAGGCGATCCAGCCTTGGCCATGTACTGCATCATGATGTCGGCAGGAGAAAACCCGCGAACCAGAAGCGACCCCTGATTCCGGATCATCGGCCCCAGCCACTCATCCTTATTCAGTGCGTAGGCGGAGGCACAGGAACAGGCCTCCTGTCCCAGCCCGAAGTACACGCCGCCCACGACTTGGCCCTGTTTGTAGAGATTCTCCAGCGCGGTTTCCATGCGGCGGTTGAGCAGCATCCAGCGATAGATTTCGATGCACTGCTCACGGCGCAAATATTTCGAATCACGAATGGGCGGTGCCGGCCGCGAGAGATCGCCACTCTCGACCTCATAGCGAACCTCGTCACCGACGCGAACCTGGCGCAGGATGAAGTCAGGTTTTTCGAGCCGGTAATCGCGGATGGTGTAAGTGCGGAGATCGCCGTCAGGCTTTTGGCTCTTAGCTTTTAGCTTTTGGCTCTTGATTTGCTTCGGAGCTTTCTTCTTAGCGCTCTTCTTAACCATGATTAATCCGGCAACATGCTAACACCGTGTGTGTGTGGCGCGGACACTCCTGTCCGCGAAAAGCTGGCAGCGAAAATCACGCCATGGTAGCGCAAGTCGTCAGGAAAGAAACAACTCGTCCTCGCCACGCACGCGCCTCAACTCCTCCGGCGATTTCATCGGAACTCCCACCACATTTCCGAGCAAAGCATCCACGGTCTCTACCCAAAGCATCTGGCTCTCAAAGATGCTCCCAAAATTTCGCGACACCGATTGCGCCACCTGATTCAAGTCGAGTTTGCGTCCCAATTCTTTCTGCATAGATGTCACCGGCTTCGCCGTAATCCCGCAGGGAACAATCAGATCAAAGTATGAAAGATCCAAATTCACATTCAAAGCAAAGCCATGCGAAGTAACGGATCGAGAGATATGAACTCCGATAGCCGCGATCTTCCCCGCTGGTTCTGCCTCGGTCCAAGCCCCAGTCAGCCCCGCGATACGTCGAGTAGGAATACCAAAGTCCCCGCAAGTCCGAATCAGCACATCTTCAAGCCGACGAACAAAATCAACTGCTCCAAGCGTCTTGCGTTTAGAAGCAGGCGAATCAGCTGTCTCATCGAAGGGCTCGAGCTGATGGCTGACGGCTGACGGCTGAGAGCTCCCAAATCCCCGCAAATCGAATATCGGATACCCCACCAATTGCTCCGGCCCGTGAAACGTAACGTCGCCGCCGCGATCGCACTCGAACACCGAAACGCCGCGAGCCGCCAGCGCATTCGGGGAGGCCAGCACGTTAGTAACTTTGGCGTTGCGACCAAGAGTAATAACCGGAGAATGTTCCAGCAGCAGCAGCACGTCACCGATCTCTCCAGCTTTGCGCAGATCGACCAGCTTCCGCTGCAAGCGCAGCCCTTCGCCGTAATCAAGCTGACCGAGTTGGATGACAGAAATCATCTCGCTTTCGAAATTATAGGCCAGCAAAGCCTTGCTAGATCGGAACAAGATCACATCTGCTCCGTCGACCCATGTTGCGTACTCCTGCCTTTCCCACTACAAATATATGGGGCCGTTAAGACAACCAGCGCGCCCCGGTCTGAATCTTTCAACTGCACCCTGTCATCATTAACGCTTTGGAGGAAATGACAAATGCCGCATGAACTCCCCCCCTTGCCGTACGACTACACGGCCCTGGAACCAACCATCGATGAAAAGACGATGCATCTCCATCACGACATGCATCACGCCGCTTACGTCAAGAACCTGAACGCCGCGCTCGACAAGCATCCCGAACTGCACGCCAAAAGCGCCGAAGACTTGATCCGCGACCTGAACGCCATCCCCGAAGACATTCGCGGCGCAGTCCGCAACAACGGCGGAGGCCACGTCAACCACACCATGTTCTGGAACATCATGAAGCCCAAAGGCGGAGGCGACCCCACCGGCCCCATAGCCGATGCCATCAAGAAAGCTTTCGGCGACTTCAAAACTTTCCAGGAAAAATTCAATGCCGCCGGCGTAGGCCAATTCGGTAGTGGATGGGTATGGTTAGCCGGAGACGCCAAAGGCGAAGTCAAAATTCTGAGCACCCCAAATCAGGACAACCCAATCTCCCAAGGCCTGCACCCCATCTTCGGCAACGACGTCTGGGAGCACGCCTACTACCTGAAATACAACAACCGCCGTCCCGAATACCTGCAAGCCTGGTGGAGCGTAATCAACTGGGAAGAAATCAACAAACGCTATCAAGCATCAATCAGGAAATAGCTCGTGTGGCGCGGACACTCCTGTCCGCGTGTCTGCGCCACACCGAACCTTCTCAATCCGACGCCTGAAAGAACCTCCGAATCTCCCGCCAATACTTCCGCACAATCAAATCCGTACTCAAATGCCCGCCCCGTCGAAACAACCTCAACTTCACTCCCGTACTCTGGGAAAACTCAACCACCGACCGATAAGGAATATAAGGATCATCCTCAGCATGAAACATCAAGACCTTCGAAGCCGTAATTTGCCGGGCATGATAAGCCGGATTATAAAATTTCCCGTCACTCAGCTTTCTCCAATTGCGTTCGGACAAGCGATATCCATTCCCAAACGCCGCCCGAATATAAGCCGCGTAACTAGGATTCGAAGTCTCCTTCTTCTGCTCGCGCGAAAGAATCCCCCAATCCACCACCGGACAATTTGCCACCACCTTCTTCACCCGCGGATCCAGCGAGCAAAGAATAGCCGCGGCCCCGCCAAAACTCCCGCCAATCACAAACACGTCATCCGCACGCAGCCGAAAGCGCCGCCCAAACGCCAACTCCCGAAACTCCCGCGAAAATCCACGAACCACATCCAGAATATCCAGGTGGGGAGATCTTTCGAGAAACTCCCCGCCACTCTCCCAACTCCCGCGATACCGCGGATAAAACACCCAATATCCCTTCGCCGCAAGAAACACAGCCAACGGCTGCTTGCGCGGGATCGAAGGCATCCCATCGCAAAGAATAATCACCCGCTGCACTTTCCCCACCCGAGGCGGAGGCAAAAACTCCGTAACAATATCGCGCGCAAATCGTGTCCGAAACATCTGCATTCGTCGCTTTAACCTCATCAATCTAACCTCTGACCTCTGACCTCAATAAACCCCCAAATCCTTCGCCGAAACCCACTCTCCCGAATACTCTTTCTTCATCTGCTCTACCAAATCCCCCTCGGGCAACTTCTCCAACGACTGGTGATACAAAACCAACAGCTTAGGACGAGCCCGCCGTGCAATCTCCCCCAGTTCCGCCGGAGAAGTGTGGAACGCAGCGAAATATTCCTTCCAATGCGCCTCCTTCAACTCATCCCCATGCGGATTAAAAACCTCATGCAGCAACACATCGCATCCGTCGCAAGCCTTCACCACTTCATCCGTTGGCGCGGTGTCTCCTGAAAGAACAATCTTCCGGTCAGGCGTCTGAAAAATGTACCCATAAGCCTCTTTCCAAATTCCGTGCTTCACTGGAAACGCTGTAACCGTCACATTAGCGTCGTGATATACCACTCCCGGCTGAATCTCATGGACGTTGACCTTGTATCCGGTGGCGTTAGCCTGCTCCAGTCCTCGCCGCCGCACCCGCACATCTTCTGTCCACGCCTTCTCGATGTGCGCCGTCATATTCTTCAATCCGCGCGGACCATAAGCCTCCAGCGCCTCTTTCCGCCCCAGCACCCACGGAGAAAAAATCAGGTCGGGATACCCCAGTGTGTGATCGGAATGCAGATGCGTAATGAAAACCATCTTCAGCTCTTTAGCTTTGAGAGCCGCAATCCCGTTCTTCTCCGCCGCCGCTGCTCGTCTTACCACTCCAGGCCCGCAGTCAATCAGATAAGCTCGGTCGTTTACGACGATCGCTACCGCCGGTCCCCACCGCTCCGGATCCGCGCTAGGATTCCCCGTCCCCAAAACCACCACCCGGGTTCGGGAAGATGCATGCTCCTCAGCTCGCCCGCACAGACAAGAAACTGCCACCAGGAACAAGAAAAATCCTCTCACCAGAAACCTCGTAGCTCCCGAATTCATTGTGTCAGTCCGTCGCCTTCCCCTGTGTTCCCCGTGCTCTCCATGGTAAAGATCTTCTTGCCGGCGCCAAAATAAACTCATCAGCGATCCGAGGCGCAAGTTAGCAACCAAAGCCGTCTTGACACCGACTCCCCGGACTAACTAAACTCCCTAACCAATACGGCTTTTAGCCGCCCAGACCATTCCTGACCAGCAGCTAATTACGCCAAGCATATCGGAGGCTTCCAGTGACTATCTCCCCCTCTTTGAAATTCGCCGCCACGATCGTCTCACGATTCGGATTACTGTTCGTTTTACTCTGTGCCATCACCACCGCCGAAACACTCAAGATCGGTTCCGCAAACACAGCTTTCGCCGATCCACCCGTGCCGCGCCCGCACACCAAGCCCTGCAAAGTTACACTCTACAAGGCTTTCAAGTTCGCCAACTTCACTCCCGGAAGCTTCACCTACACACCTCCCGCGGATTGTCCCGGTCCCTGGGCCGCAGTTATCCTGCAAGCCGATTTCTCCATCACCAAGGGAATTCAGTTCGATCGCACCGCTAATATCTGGATCGGCCCCACCAACATCTACTTCGGCACCACCGCCGAAGATGATCCCACCGACGGCCGCAACTGGCAGATCGAGCGCGATCTCACCGACTACAGTTCCATCTTCACCACGCCGCAAAATGGCACCGTCGATCTCGGCAACGTAGTCAACAAAACCTACACCGGAGTCCTCTACGGCAATGCCGATATCCTCTTCTATCCGTTGGCTGCGAATCAGGCCGCGCCGAGCGTTGCCGATCAGGTCATCGCATTCTCCGGCGGTCCCACCGGTGGCACTGTCACTCTCAACACCACGACCGACCTGCTCCAACAGAGTCTGACTCTCCCCACCAACATCCGAAACGTATTCTTCGACGTCTTTGCCCAAAGCCAGTTTGACGACGAATTCTGGTACACCTGCGTCCCCAACGACGTAGCTTCACCACTGGATAGCTGCCCCGGCACTTCCTTCCGCGAATCGGAAGTCACCATTGACGGCACGCCCGCCGGAGTCGCTCCCATCTATCCCTGGATTTACACCGGAGGCATCGATCCGTTCCTCTGGATTCCCATCCCCGGAGTTCAGACCTTGAACTTCCGTCCCTATCGCGTGAACCTGACGCCCTTCGCATCGCTGCTCAACGATGGCAACCCGCACACCGTTGCGCTCAGCGTGTTCAACGCGGATAGCTATTTCTCCGCCACCGCATCGCTGCTCCTTTATCTCGATAACAATGTCACCACACTCAGTGGCGCCATGACCGAGAACACGCTAGCCGTGCCCTCACCAAATATCACGGAAAACATCCACACCGCGCCCAACGGCAACATCCGCGGAACAGTCAACACGCGCGCCGCGCATAATTTCCAAATCTCCGGATACCTCAACACTCCGAATGGCCCAATCACCACAACCGTTGCGCAAAACATCGACTTCTCGAATCTTCAGACTTTCAAAATAACCGCCACGGAATACGAGCAGGACATCAACCAGGGAACGACCATCCATTCCGTGGTTACGACAAAGAATCCTGGTGGCATCACCGTCAATACCGTAAACGACACTTGGCCCCTGAAGCTGAACATCACCGTCCTTGCCAAGCCTGATGGATCCGAAACCCAGACCACCACCAGCAATCAGTATTTCGAACGGGACCAGCAGGCGCGCCACAACGGACAAGCCACCACCTTCAGCCTGCTCCGCGACCGCGTAACCACCAGAGACACTCTAAACTTTGACTCCAGTGGCAATTTCACCGGTAACAGCGGTCAAGCAAGCGCGCAAGATTATTTCAGCTCCAATTCCACTGGATACTGCTACAGCGAAGACCTGACCGCCGCAGCCGGAGTCCTGGCCACCATCACCACCGGCCAAGGCTGCAATTAACTCCACCGCTCGCGCAGGGGCGGACGCATTCGTCCGCCCCGCCGAGCACAACCTACAAAGCTGCTCACCCAACGCGAGCCAACTGTTCTTAAGCTGTGTACGCGGTGTGCAAATTCGTCCTCCGATCGCAAGATCGTCGATTTCAAAACCTACTGGCCGCCCAAACACCGCCCCACGTGCGCCAATAGCACTTCACTCAAACCCAAGCTCTGTCCCAAATCTCTGTTCCCAATTCAGTACCGGAATTCCACCGTTGCACAATTCTTATGGAATTGACCTGCCCTCATCGCCAGCGTACAGTCGCGAAACAAATTAGGTGGCTCCAAAGGATTTTCTGAGAACCGTGAACTGAGAACTGTGTTTCAAGCACTTACAGAGAGTTCGGACCTTGAAACCTTGCATTTGGAACCCTGAAACCTTGAAACTTGTCTCTCCAGATTCCCTTACAACTTTCGAGCTACCAGATGTGGTGTTTATCTCTTGACAGGCCCCATATACGGGAGTACGTTAAGCATCCCGGAGCACTTTATAGACCTCCCGATTAAGGAGGCTACGACCATAAATTACGAGGCGAGACTCAGAGCGGACGTGGCTTCGCGTCTCCCTTTTTCACGGGAAACCATCCCCCATAGTGGATGGAAGAGCAGATAAAGCGGTGACTTCCCCCGGTTCCTGGTGCCGTCAGGCATCCTTCGGGGTTTCATCACTAGCACGAATAACTGAAATTTTCGCGGCTCAAACTGCCCCCGGATCAGGCAGTTTCCCCCGCATCATTAGGAGCCCCCGATGGAAAATTTGATGGACCTCGTTGCCGCCTCTTTCGCTCGTCATGGCATCGAATGCCCAGGCGCCGATTCCCCTTCAGTGTGGGGACGAATGACCTCGCCCTCGCCCATCCAAGTGGAACAAGCCTTGCCAGCCGCACGAATCACCGAGCCAATTTCGCCCACCGCGCTCCCAGAACACAATTACAGGAAGACTTTAGAGAAGACTTGTCCGTAGAGACGGGGCTTGCCCCGTCTCACTCCGCCCAGGTGCCCCACGTCGAGCGCTTTCAAAACGTGGCCCAGCATGACGTACCAGTAAAGATGTTCTGTTGAACGTTGAACGAGGTAAGACCCTGAATTTTTCAGACTACGAGACCAAAGCATTGACGACCGCCGTATATCCCGACAAAGGAAAGAATGCGATCTATCCCGCGCTCAAATTGAATGGAGAAGCAGGCGAGGTCGCTGAAAAAATTGGCAAGCTTTGGCGAAACCACGGACAAGCTTGTCCCACCGAATACTCAGTAACCGACAAATCGGAAATCGCCCAGGAACTAGGGGATGTGTTGTGGTACATCAATGCGCTCGCCAGCGAGATCGGCTACCACTTGGATGACATAGCAGCCTTAAATCTCGAAAAGCTGGCCTCGCGCCGCGAACGCGGAGTAATCAAGAGTGCCGGAGACCACCGTTGAGCCTCTAAGCTGCTTATTTATAAGTACTTGTAAAGATTGACCCTGAGACCCGAAGTGCGAATGAGTACGTTCAAAACGAAGACCAAAAGCTCTTTGCCATCATCTAATTGAGGAGAAGGAAATGCCCGAAGTGAAAGAAAAAGACCAAATTCAGACGCAACACGCTGTCAGCAATAGCGCCAGCACCAACAAGAAGAAGGCCCAAGGCCTAACCTTCCGCCGCCTCTTCACCAAGCCGGGAGTCTCTCCCTACAACGAAGTCGAATGGGAACTCCGCTTAGCTCAGATCACCGACTCCCAGGGAGGCATGATCTTCGAGCAAAAAGACGTTGAAGTACCCAAAGACTGGTCCATGACCGCAACCAACATCGTCGCCTCAAAATATCTCCACGGACAGGTAGGCACCGAAGAGCGCGAGACCGGAGTCCGCCAACTCGTCGCCCGCGTCGCCGAGACCATCCGCGACTGGGGCATGAAAGACGGATACTTCCGCACCAGCGAAGACGCCGCCACTTTCCACGACGAACTGGTTCACATGCTGATCCGCCAGCACGTGGCTTTCAATTCCCCCGTCTGGTTCAACGTCGGCTGCGATCGCATCGAACCCAAATCCGAAGCCACCAACTGGCACTGGAATTTCACCAGCAACCAAGTCGAGTTCGGAGCCACCGGATACACGCGCCCGCAATGCTCCGCCTGCTTCATCAACTCCATCAAAGATTCGCTGGACTCGATCCTGACGTTAGCCAAGACCGAAGGCATGCTCTTCAAGTGGGGCAGCGGCACCGGCACAAATCTCTCCCCGCTGCGCAGCTCGACCGAAGTTCTCAGCGGTGGAGGCACAGCCAGCGGCCCGCTAAGCTTCATGAAAGGTTTCGACGCCTTCGCCGGAGTAATCAAATCCGGAGGCAAGACTCGTCGTGCCGCCAAGATGGTTATCCTCAACATCGACCATCCCGACATCATCGACTTCATCGATTGCAAGAGCAAGGAAGAAGCCAAGGCCCACGCGCTGGTCCTCCAAGGCTACGACGGATCCCATCCCGACAGCGACGCCTACAGCAGCATCTTCTTCCAGAACGCGAATAACTCCGTGCGCGTCAACGATGACTTCATGGTCGCCGTAATGCGCGACACCGATTTCTCCACAAAAGCCATCCGCGACGGCAGCGTAGTCCACACTTACAAAGCCAAAGACTTGATGGGAAAAATTTCCGAAGCCACCTGGCAATGCGGCGATCCCGGAATGCAGTACGACACTACCGTCAATCGCTGGCACACCAGCAAGAACACGGCCCGCATCAACGCGAGCAATCCCTGCAGCGAATACATGTTCCTGGATGATTCGGCCTGCAATCTGGCCAGCCTGAATCTCCTGAAGTTCGCGCCCAACGGGACATTCGACGTGGAAGCCTACCGCCACGCAGTCGACATCACCATCACCGCGCAGGAAATTCTGGTAGACAACGCCGGATACCCCACCGAAATCATCGGCAAGAATTCGCACGACTACCGCCCACTAGGCTTAGGCTACGCAAATCTGGGTGCCCTGCTAATGGCCGCAGGCCTGCCCTACGATTCCGACGCTGGCCGCGACTACGCCGCCTGTGTAACCGCGATCATGTGCGGACAAGCCTACTTACAGTCCTCGAAGATCGCCGAGCTATGCGAGCCCATAACTCCGATCACCGACACAGTCCAAACCAGACTAGGAGTAACCACCGCCGAAGCCATGCCCGGAGCCGCCTGCCCCGGCTGGTACATCAACCGCGAACCATTCCTCGATGTGATCAGAATGCACCGCGCTTCTGTAAATAACATCAATAAGGCGAACGTCCCCACCGCTCTCCTCGAAGCCAGCAAACACTGCTGGGACGAAGCCCTATCCCACGGAGAAAAGCACGGCTACCGCAACAGCCAAGTAACAGTGCTCGCTCCCACCGGCACCATCGGCTTCATGATGGATTGCGACACCACCGGCATCGAGCCCGACTTAGCTCTAATCAAGTACAAGAAGTTAGTCGGCGGCGGCATGATCAAGATCGTGAACAACACCGTCCCCGGAGCCCTCTTCAAGCTCGGATACACTCACGAACAGACCGACGCCATCGTCAGTTACATCGACGCCACCGGAACCATCGAAGGCGCGCCGCACGTAAAAGACGATCACCTGGCCGTCTTTGATTGCTCGTTCAAGCCGAGCAAAGGCACGCGCTCCATCCATTACATGGGACACCTGAAGATGATGGCCGCAGCCCAGCCCTTCATCTCCGGAGCCATTTCCAAAACCGTCAACCTGCCCAACAACGCGACGGTAGACGACATTTCCGAAACTTACATCCAGGCCTGGAAGCTGGGCCTGAAAGCCGTAGCCGTCTATCGCGATGGATGCAAACAGAGCCAGCCACTCTCCACCGCCGGCAGCAAGACCGCGAACTCGACCAAAGACGACGCAGCCCGAAACGCAGCCGCCATGGCGATGCCCTTCATCGAAGAGGCCAACCTGAACGCTCCACCCCGAGCCGTGCGTCACAAGCTAAAAGAAGAGCGCATGTCGGTCACGCACAAATTCAATATCGGAGGCCACGAAGGCTACATCATCGTCGGCCTGTATCCCGACGGTGATCCCGGCGAGATCTTCATCAAGATGGCCAAGGAAGGCTCCACCGTCTCCGGCCTAATGGATAGCTTCGCCCTGGCCGTCAGCATCTCGCTGCAACACGGCGTCCCCTTGAAGCTTTTCTGCGAAAAATTCGCCCACACAAGATTCGAACCCAGCGGATGGTCCAGCAATCCCGACATAGGATTCGCCAAATCCATCATGGACTACATTTTCCGCTGGCTCCAATTGCGTTTCATGACCGGCCAGCAACAATTCTTATTCGAAAACCTGCGTCCCAAAGCGCAAGCGTCGCCAGAAGTAGTAAGCGATCTAAACGGCAGCCTGGGTCTAAGCCCAACGACCACCGACCAGCGACCACCGACGGGCTCCATCCACGCCGCCGACGCCCTGGCCGGCATGATCGACATGGGAGACGCTCCCAGTTGCAGCTTCTGCGGCGCAATCATGACCCGAAACGGCAGTTGTTACCGCTGCGGCGAATGCGGCAGCACCAGCGGCTGCAGCTAGAGCGCACACAGAAATAAATCTCGTAGAGGGCGGACTCCTTCGTCCGCCCTCGAGTCAGAAATTTCCCTGCGCCAGGGGAGTATCCGTATTCGTCGGCGGAGGGCAGATTTGCGCTCGATCCAGCACCACCGGAGCTAAAGCCCTCATCGATTGATCGAGACGCCGGCCTGAAGGTCGGCTCGATCGTAGGTTATCCTGTGTTGCGAGGAGAATACGAGCTTGCAGCCGATCTTCCACACAATATCGCGACTGTTATTTGCCATCCTTCTCTCCCTCCCAGCCCAGGCCCAACAACTCGCTCCTTCCATACCTTCCACCGGCTTCGCCGGGTTGGATCAGTACCGGGCTTCGCGGATTGCAATCTATACGGATGATTTTGGCCAATTGGCTCGCTATCGGGAAGCTGACGCCGCGCTCGCGCCGCCGGTTGCCGGCGAAAAACGAGTAGTATTTCTTGGCGATTCCATCACCGACTACTGGAAGCTACCAGACTATTTTCCTGGCAAGCCTTATATCAACCGGGGGATCGACGGGCAGACCACACCCGAGATGTTGGTGCGTTTTCGTCAAGATGTGATTGATCTGCACGCCAAAGTGCTAGTTGTGCTGGCGGGGACCAATGACATCGCCGGCGTTACCGGGCGTACGTCTAATGAGGACATCGAAGCCAACTACGCTTCTATGGCCGAACTGGCGCGAGCGCACGACATCCGGATGGTGTTTGCTTCCATCCTCCCGGTACACAACTACACGCACGATGCTGAGGAGTCTTTTGCGCTCCGTCCGCGCGATAGAATCTTGGCGCTAAACACGTGGCTTAGAGACTACTGCACTAAGAACCACCTCGTGTATCTAGACTACTTCAGCGCTCTGGCAGACGAGCGAGGCATGCTCAAGCGCGCTCTGGCTGACGACGGGCTGCATCCGACTGATGCCGGGTATAAAATCATGGCACCCTTGGCGGAAAAGGCGATTCAGAAGGCGCTAGCGGAAAACAGGGCACGGTAAGTGCATGCAGCCTTTTCCAGAATTGCACCATCGACGGCGAGCAGGTTGCCAAGCGTCGAAATCGAGTATCTATGAAACTCCGTCTTACATTGCTCATTTTCGCTTCCTTCATCGGACTACATGCCTTGGCGGCGTCAGATGCTCCTGCGAATGCTGCGTCGCCGGTGCTGGTTGAGCTGTTCACTTCGGAAGGCTGTTCCAGTTGTCCTCCCGCGGATGCTTTGCTGGGAAAGTTGGACGAGATGCAGCTTGCTGGAACGCAAGTGATCGTCCTCAGCGAGCATGTGGACTACTGGGACCATGATGGCTGGAAGGATGCTTACTCTTCACACTCGTTTACCGAGCGGCAGGAAAGCTATGAGCGGCGGTTTCGAGTGAATAGCGCCTTCACTCCGCAAATAGTGGTGAACGGAGCGGCGCAAATGAGTGGTAACGATGGCCCATCGGTCGGCCGCGCCATTGAAAGCGCTCGTGGACGGTTGAAGATTCCGGTGCGGATTTCTTCTGTCGCCGTGGGAAGCGGAAAAACGCTTCGCGTCCATCTCGTAGTTGACGCGTTGCCTGGAGATTTCCAGGGGCGCAAGGCCGAAATCTATGTCGCGGTTGCTTTGGATCATGCGGAGTCGCATGTTTCCGCGGGAGAGAACAAGGGCCGCGATATTCGGCACGTCGGGGTCGTGGAGAGTATCGAGAAGGTTGGAGTGCTAGACAAAGATAAGAGTTTTGATCGCGAGCTTGTGGTGAAGGTCAAGTCCACGGAAGATCTTTCGAAGCTGCGTCTGGTGGCCTTTGTGCAGCAAGCCGATGCGGGAGAAGTGGTTGGCGCCGCTATGGTCAAAGCTGATAAAGCTGTCGGCAACTAAGAATCGGGACTTAACCCGCCTTTGCAACAGCTCACTCTTCCTTCGCAACCCCGTCGTCTTTCCACTGGTAGCTACAGGAATCGCAGTGCCACTTGAATTCATGAGAAGACTCATCCACTGCCTTTCCTGGCTTGGAGGCTCGACTCTCGAACACGACTTCGGCAGAATGGCATCGCGGACAGCGGACATAAGCCTCTTTCGTTTCTTCCTCCTCTGCTGCTGGAGGGTTATCTTCAGGATAGTAATTTTTCATCACCTGTCTAACCCACGGGAATGCTATCTGCATGACTTGCACTTCGATTCCTTGGCTGAAATCTTACGTCACCTCATCCACTCCCGTAACTTTCTCCGGCCCCATAAAGAAAGGGACTCCCGCGCGATCGAGCACCCATTGCAGTGTAAGCGCGTCGCGCACGCTCCAGACTGTGCAGAGTCCGACTAGTTTGCGATCCTCTTGGTAGGGCGAGTCGAGGTCCTCTCTGAATTCGCTATTGAAGGAATCGTCACTGTCGATGTGATGGAATTGTGGAGCCTCGCGCTCGAAACGAGGTCGCGGCGGCTTAAACCGCGACTGCACCGACGGATTTTCTTCGGCCACTTCAGTCTTCAATCCGCGTCTCCGTACCTCGCTGGCCAGAGCCTGTTGGGCAAACTCCGTCAACTCATAACTCTGCGGCATAAGCACGAGGATCTCCTGATCACTCATCTGGCGATAGTGCTCGGCGATGCGCAACATCTCTCCGGCGGGATCCTGGGCATCCATAGTAGTCGGAATAATATATCGAGTCATCAATCTCCGCTGGAATTGGTGCCAGTAAGTCCAGGTCATTCTGGGATACCGCCGTAGTAGCCTTGGTTTTGATCGAGTGCATCAGAGTAATGACCACTCTGAGCGCTAAACGGGCTTGCAATTAGTTATTGACTCCAGAGAGGTTAGTCTTCAGAATGGCTGGGCTTGTTTGGAGAAGAGGGGATCTATGATTTCGCGTCAGATCGGATCTATCTTGGTAATCCTGGCAGTAATGTTTGTCGCCGCCATGAGTAGCGCGCAGACTGTCGAATATAAAGTAATTCCACTCATCTCCCCTTTCAGCGGGATGCCACTGCGGGTGGGCGCTGCCGCGATCAACGCCGGTGGAGAAATTGCCGCAACCGACAGCGCGGGCGGAATGCAGCAAGCGTTCCTGATTCAGAGCGGCAAGTCGATTCCCTTAACTCTGTTGGGCGGCACTTGTAACACGGCGTTTGGCATCAATCACGCCGGAAACGTAGTGGGAGGGTCTTGTCTGCCGGGTGACACGACGCATCATGCTTACCTCTATCGTAACAAGAAAACGACGGACCTCGGAACGTTTGGCGGAGTAGGCGCAGACGAACAAGTAATTAATCACTTAGATCAAATTGGAGGTGTTTATGCGTTGGACGACGGCTCCGTCCGCGCATTCTCTTGGAAGCGTAATAAATGGGTTGACCTCGGTGATCTGGGTGGCAGCTTCGTCTACCCGTTCAGCATAAATCGCTCCGGAACCATCGCCGGACAATCCGACATATCAGATGACCTGGATCCGGTGTTTAATATTCCACAATTCCACGGATTTATCTGGTCCGCTGGCACACTTACCGATCTGGGTTCGATCTTCGGCTCGAATTTCAACTACGCCGACGCCATCAACGATGCAGGGCTTGTCACGGGTTCCGCCGATTTGCCCGGGGATACGGCAGCACACGCGTTCATATTGAATCAGGGAACGGTTCAGGATCTGACTCCTTACGACGGCGTTGTTGCGTGGGGAGTGGGCATCAATAACAGCGGTCAGGTGATTGGCAGCTGGGGAGATTTCGATGACGATCCGGAGGACGGACCTCCGGTCGAAGCCATGGAGTGCCCGTGTAATGCCGTACTTTGGTCGAATGGCGGGTCCACTTTCCTCACCGATGTGGTTCCTGCTGGATGGGATCTTTACCTTGGAATGGGTATCAACGACCGTGGGGAGATTCTGGCGTATGGAACTTTTAACAATGGGCACTTTGAAAGAGTGCTTCTGAAACCAATCCCCGGCGCGCCGCACAACGCACTGAGGCACGCGAACGCTCCACTTAGACCAGCCCATCATTATTCAGGTCCTCGCGCAATCAAACGGGATCGGACGGGGAGAATTTCGATAATTCGGTAAGGTGTTCCAACCTGTACGGAGCGGAACGCTGGGTTGAAGCCGGAATCAAATATCGCGTCGTTGTAAACTCATCCCATGCCAGTGCGTTCCGCCAATTCTAAAAACGTTTCTAGAAGTCTTTTTCCCGAAGAGAAGTCCGCCCCCGCCGCGCACACCGCCCACGTCGATGGCGGAGCCCGCGGGAATCCCGGACCATCCGGCTACGGCGTAGCGATCAACGATCCCGCGGGAAAACCGGTCGCGGAACTGAGCGAATACCTGGGCCACCACACCAACAATTACGCCGAGTATCAGGGACTCCTGGCCGCCCTCCGCTACGCCGCTGAAAATCAAATCAAAGCGCTAAGAGTAATCAGCGATTCCGAACTGGTGGTCCGGCAGATGAAAGGCATCTACAAAGTCCGCCATCCCGAACTGCGCACGCTCTATGATCAGGCGCAGCAACTGGTCCGAGGATTAGAGCATTTCGAAATTCGCCATGCCCTCCGCGAGCACAACCAGACCGCAGACCGCCTGGCAAATCAAGCCATGGATCGAGGGCGCTAACGGAGATAGAGATAAGACAAAGCCTTAGTCTGCCGCCGATTGGTCGTGAATAATCTTCCATCCCTCGGGAAACTTGCGGAAGACGAGAGTAAACAATCCATGCGGAGTCTTTCCATCCGGCATAGTCAGATGAAATTCTCCGCGGACAAAGGCCGCATCAGAACCAAGCATCTCAATCCGCAAATTCACGAATTCGAGCTGGCCCATTTCGTGTCCCGCGCTTTGATAATTTTTCTTGTACCGATCCAGCGCAGTTTGCCAGCCCTTGAAGTCATGGCCTCCCGAAAAAAATGTGAGCTCCGGAGAATTCCAGTATCCCGTCATAAACCTGTCGAGATCATGCCGGTTCCAAGCCGCTTGCTGATCCTCAATCACCTTCCGAATCGCGGCTCGTCCCGCATCGCCGGAATCCTGCGCCAAGCCAGAAGCGCCAATCGCAAAAATCATTCCCACAACCACAAGCAAATCCCTCATAACCATCCTCGCGTCCCCGTTTCAAATGAACTTGTCCCGCAGCGATCACTCCACTGTGCCTGGATTATCCGCTAACCATAAACTCATGTGGCAATGCTTTCCTTCGTGTACCTTCGTGACCTTGGTGGTAAACGCTCTTGCAAACTGCGCCGCCACCCAACACAGCGTGCCGGTTGCTTTAGCCGGACGCAAACAAATTTACCCGTCAGGAGTGCAATTGTGAAATGGATAACAATGTTTCTGGCCACGTTCCTGATGTCTATATCTTTGCTTTTGCCTTTGCCGGCGCAGTCGGCGCCGTCCTCCGAAGAGGCCACAGGAAAGCCCACACACGACCGCGAATTCTGGCGTGCGATCGCGAAGAATCAATACGCGGTCCCAGAAGGACAATCCGTCGTCCCCTTGCTGCATGAGTTGAGCGGATACCTGGGTTCGCCAGATCCCAAACTCCGCGACGACCTCGCGTACACCATCACCGCAGTCTGGATCAAACATCAGGCCGTCCCGTCTGACGTACTGAACAGCTTGCTCGATGAGTGGCGCGCCAACTTGCTGGTGGGCTTGGGCGAGTCCGGAACACAGAGCGTCCTCAAGAGATCGTTTTCAGCGCTGTGCCTGGCAGCCCTGGCCGAACGCGATCTAAAGACTCCATTCCTCACTGATAAACAGTATCGAGCCCTGTTAACCGATGCCCTCACCTATCTCAAGGACGAGCGCGACCTCCGCGGCTTCGATCCGGTTCTGGGATGGATTCATGCAACCGCACACACCGCAGATCTGCTGGCAGCGCTGGCGCATAATCCCTTGCTTAAGAGTGAGGATCAGGCTCACCTGCTGTCGGCAATCGCTGAGCGATTATCTTCCGCGCGCGAGATTTTCACCTACGGAGAACAGGACCGGCTCGCACTGGCAGCGGCAAGAATTGTGCTGCGGAAAGATTTCGATCAGGCAGGATTCAACAAATGGATCACAACAATGGATACGAACGACCAGCGCGTTTGGAAAGACTCTCCGCCTAAACTTGAATTGCTGCAGACCTTTGAGAATGACACATATATGCTGCGGGGACTTGCGCTGTATCTCGGGGGCTCGTCAGATGCCGCAGTAGCGGATGCCCAGCAGTTAGTTCTGAAGACGCTTCAAAATCGATAACGGTCGACGATCGCCGACAGCGGCGTGTCCGCGAGCACTATGCTCGAGTCTTCTTCGCCGGAGCGACGACTTTAACTTTCACTGTTTCCCACGGACGCTTCGGACGATCCACCTCGGGCTTGTCGCGGTCTTGGATGCGGTCGTACTGGTACGACTCGCTCACCGTGCCCAGCGATTCGTTGTAGAGACTCGGAGTTCCCAGCGCTTCTTTCAGTTCTTCGGTGAACTGTTGCAACGCTTTCAGATGATCGGCCGACGCCGGCACTTCGGTTTTGCTCGTCTTCAAGAACTGCTGATAGCCGCGATTGACCAGCTTCGAAATTTCGTTGCCAATCAGGTATCCCGGATACGCGAAGATCTTCGCGCCGCCATCATCCGTCTTCTGGATCGCCGCCGAGCAGTTGTACTTCTTCAGGAACACGCGCGTCTGCGCGCCCGGAGCTTCGGTCAGATCGAAACCATGCTCGCGCAGCCAGCTGACTGCATCTTCGTAGGTTTTATGTTCGACTTTCGCCGTCATTAGTATGAACTCAATTCTTCAATATAGTTTTAGATGCAAGTCGCAGTCTCGGTGGAACCAAAACTGTCCACTACGAATCTAAGCACGTTCGAATGCACTAACGCTAGTATAGATATACCTTTTTGCGATTGCGGGCACATTACTCTAGTCACTGGGGCATCATCTGCCATGACACCAGCATCCTTCGACTCCGCGCCGCCACAGTCGCCTTCGCACCGCCACACTGCGTCTAAAAGAGGAGAAGCGGTGCTCGCCGGCATCGGCAACACGCCCCTGTTGCCGCTCGACGCGCTGCTCAGCGATTTACCACGCGCTTTTACGAACGTACGACTCCTGGGCAAAGCCGAATGGTACAACCCCGGCGGATCCGTCAAAGATCGCGCCGCCGCGCACATTGTCGCCGAAGCGCAACGCTCCGGTAAACTCGCTCCTGGAAAAACGCTGCTCGATTCCACCAGCGGCAATACTGGTATTGCCTACGCCATGCTCGGCGCCGCGCTCGGATTCCCCGTCACACTCTGCGTGCCAGAGAATGTTTCTCCCGAGCGAAAACGAATTCTACAAGCATACGGCGCAAATATCATCTACACCGATCCCGCCGAAGGTTCTGACGGAGCCATTAAGATCGCGCGCGAGCATGCCGCGAGCCGTCCCGATTTTTATTTTTATGCCGACCAATATTCGAACGACGCCAACTGGCGGGCTCACTACGAAACCACCGCCAACGAAATCTGGCAGCAGACTCAAGGAAGCATCACCCACTTCGTCGCCATGCTCGGCACCACCGGAACCTTTGTTGGCGCCACACGCCGCTTGAAGGAATTAAATCCGAAGATCCAGTGCATCTCGCTGCAACCCGACTCCGCCTTCCACGGCATCGAAGGCGCAAAGCACCTGCCCTCAGCCATCGTGCCGCGCATCTACGATCCCTCGCTCGCCGATGACAATCTGGAAATCTCAACCGAAGAAGCGCACGCCATGGCGCGACGGTTGGCGCGGGAACAGGGCCTGCTTCTCGGAGTTTCCGCCGCAGCAGCCATAGTCGGATGCCTGCAAGTAATCGAGCGCCTGAAAAAAGATCAGCGCGCCACCGTCGTTACGATTCTCTGTGACTCCGGCGAAAAGTATTTAAGCGAGAGATTCTGGCATGAAGGCTGAGATCAAAAACGAATCCCGCTCTTCTTGTCATGCGCAGGGTTGGAGCGACAAACGCTGATGCTGAAACTTACCCGATCCGATCACGCTCTGCTCCGCCGGCACGGAGAAGAAACCTATCCCCACGAATGCTGCGGTGTACTGTTAGGGCAATTTGACGACGAGGGAATAAAGACCGTGGCGCGCATCGCCCGTTGCGGCAACACGCGCGCGGACTCACCCCACAACCGCTACCACATCGATCCGAAAGAGTTGATCCGCATTCAACGCGCAGGCCGCGAGCGCGGCGAGGACATCGTCGGCTTCTATCATTCGCATCCCGATCATCCCGCGCAGTGGTCGTCCACCGATCTCGCCGAAGCGCACTGGTTCGGCTGTTCTTATGTGATTACGAGCGTCGAAAAGGGCGCGGCGGCGATCACGAATTCGTTCGACCTTACGGGGAGCGATGAGGCCGGCAAGAAGTTCATCGACGAACTGATCGATCTGGCGTGAGATGCGCTGGCGAGGCGTGCTAAGGCAGGACTTTCAGCACGACCGCCGTAATATCATCGTGCGGCGCGCTGCCATCGGCGAATGCCACCTGGCGATCGAAGATAAAGTCCGCCGATTCATTGGCCGACCGGTGCTGGCATTGCGCCCAGACCTCTTCGATTTGCGAGGTGCAGAATTCGATTCCATCTCGATTCCGCAATTCGTGAAGTCCGTCGGTTGCGAACAAAACGCAATCTCCCGGGCTGAGTTGCACAACGTGCCTTCCGTAGGTGGCGTCCGGGAACAATCCCGACGGCAATCCTCCTTCGCCGAGCTGCCGAAAGGTGCTTCCCGAAACAAGCAGTGGCAGCGGCATCCCGGCATTGGAGAAGATGAGTTCGCGAGTGGCTAAGTTGTAGATGGCGTACAAAGTGGAGCAGAAGCGTCCTAGAATCGGCCGCTGCAACATGCGCTCGTTCAACAGACTGAGAACGCGCGCGGTGTCTGTCCCAGTCTTGTGAATCCCGCGCAGCGATCCCATCACCAGCGCGGCGAACATGGCCGCCGACAATCCCTTCCCGACCACATCTCCGAGGTAGATGCCGATGCAACCGTCTGGCAAACAGAAAAAATCGAGGAAGTCGCCCCCAACCTCGGAGAAAGGCATGAACCGAAACACGATCTCGACCGACTCGTGACAGAATCCCGTGACGGGCAACAACGATGACTGGATCAGCTTTGCTTGCTGCGCATGTTCGTCACAATACTCACAAGTCCGTCCGGACGCGAGAGTCTCTTTCACGGACTCGAATTCCGCCACGCCAGCCAGCTCCGCCATCGCCACCATCCCTGTGGCTCAGATCGGCAGGATGCTGGTTTGGCATTAGCGCCCGGTCCACTCGAGTTGCATCTTTCACCCGTACCACAGCATCCTTATTAACATGCCCCAGATTCAGATTCCGTCTCCACTTCGCCAATACTCGGGAAAACAAGCCTCGGTCGATGTCCCAGGAAAAACAGTGGGCGAGGCGCTGGCCGGCCTGGTCTCGCAGCATCCTGACCTGAAGCGCCACCTTTATAATGACGACGGCAAACTGCGCGCCTTTGTGAACGTCTACGTGAATGATGAAGACATGCGCTACCTGCAGAAGGAAGCCACCGAGCTTAAGGACGGTGATACCATCTCCATCGTGCCCTCGATTGCCGGCGGTTCCCAAAATACTTCGTATTGCATTTGATTTTGGGTGGCGCAGCGGTTCACCGCTGCGAACGAGACTTTTCTTCGGCAGCCCGTGAAGCTCTGCTTCGCCAGATTCTGAGGGCACTCACGATTAAGGATCCTATGGCAACACTTACCGATATCAAATCCGACGCCCCACCCAAAGCCGTTCTAAGCAACGACGAGATCCTGCGCTACTCGCGTCATCTGATCATGCCCGAGGTGGGCATGGAGGGGCAGTTAAAGCTGAAGGCCGCGAAAGTCCTGTGCATTGGAGCGGGCGGACTCGGTTCGCCGCTCGCTTTGTATCTGACGGCAGCAGGCGTGGGCACGCTCGGCATGGTGGATTTCGATGTCGTGGATTACACCAACTTGCAGCGCCAGATCATCCACTCGACCGCCGACGTGGGACGCAAAAAACTCGACTCCGCCGCCGACAAGCTAAAGGCCATCAATCCCTTCATCAATCTGCGGACGTTCGACACCAAACTGACCAGCGCCAATGCACTCGATCTATTTCGGGACTTCGACATAGTCGCCGATGGCACCGACAACTTTCCTACGCGCTACCTCGTGAACGACGCCTGCGTGCTCACCGGCAAGCCCAATGTTTACGCGTCGATTTTTCGTTTCGAAGGTCAGGCCAGCGTCTTCGCCACTGAAAACGGACCGTGCTATCGCTGCCTCTATCCCGAACCGCCACCGCCGGGATTGGTGCCATCCTGCGCCGAAGGCGGAGTGCTGGGTATTCTTCCCGGCCTGCTGGGAGTGATTCAGGCAACCGAGACTATTAAGCTGATTCTAGGGCAAGGAGATTCGCTCGTGGGACGTTTGCTGCTGGTGGATGCGCTCGGCATGAAGTTCCGCGAACTGAAGCTGCGCAAGAATCCGGATTGCCCCGTTTGCGGTACCCATCGAACAATTACCAAACTGATTGATTATGATGAATTCTGCGGAATCCGCGGAGTGGAAGCGGCGCCAGCTACAGGGGGAAATTTGTCCGACATTTCAGTGGAAGAATTAAAGAAGAAGCTCGACAACAAAGAAGACATTTTTATTCTCGACGTGCGCGAGCCGCACGAATACCAGATCTGCAACCTCAACGGATATCTCATCCCGCTCGGCGATCTGCCAAAGCGCGTCAGCGAACTCGACTCCAGCCGCGAGATCGTAGCCCATTGCAAAATGGGTGGACGAAGTGCGAAAGCCGTGGATTTCCTCAAGCAAGCCGGCTTTACCAAAGTTCATAACTTGACCGGCGGGATTACGGCTTGGGCGGAGCGGATTGATACTAAGATGCCTAAGTACTGAGGATCAGGATGCCGTGTCATCGCCGGTGCTCGATCTCAAAACCGATATTTTCAGTGGGACGGCGTGGCGCAGCGTTGGACCTGAATTGAGACCTTAACCGCGGTTCGACGGTAACACCTTTGGGCCATTCCTTCATTTTCCACGTTGCCGTATGTTTGCGTCGCGTGCAACCCATTCCTGCGATTCAATCCTGGGCCATCTACACAATCTCAATAAGTCTTAAGGAGGCAGCGTGAATAAGCTTACGGTAGTTGTTCTGTGCATTGCGATGCCGCTGATGGCCTTGCCGCTGCGTGCCGTCAAGGCGACAACGGGTACAAGGTTACATACGGAGGCATGTGGCGACCGGCATCCTATTTTTTCCCGATACTAAAGCCGGTCCGTCTATTAAAGGTTGATCATCAACTCCAGACAAGGTTACCGCCTCGTGAATGGAGCAAGGGCGAAGTCATAGCAATTCCGGCGTCGGCTTCAGCGACTCTTGATACGGAAACCAGTCACGAAGCCAACATGTTGCCAAATCGCAATGAATCGCCCCACCGAGCTGCGACATTGGTTTGGCGGTTATTTCGGCAGCTCGGGTTCGGAGCGTTAATCGCGGAGGCTAGCTATACCGTTGTCATAAGAAACATTTCGTTGGGCTGACCTGGGCGCGATGGCGACAAAAAAACCGGCGGTGTGTGCAATGCAGTGCGGATGGAGAATGACTGACAATCCGCGAGCTCGTGTATCTGGCCACCGGGTCCCTGGAGGGAGTTACCGGGAAGAAGTCCGTCGATTCGGATCGCTATGACAGTGAAGAAGCAAGCCGCATTACTCCGATCATCGAAACGCCGACTCATGCGTCCAATTTCACCAGTCGAAATGAGCCGCGCCAAGACTCTCGCTAAAACGCGTGCCCAATCGCGGAAGAGGCCGAACTCTAATGCAGGCCCGGCCGCTGGGCCACTCCTCGCGAACAAAAATCTAATCGCGCTCCTCTGCGTTCTGCTCGCAGCCGTCACCGTCGCGCTCTACACCCCGGTACTTGGGCACTCGTTTGTCGTCCTGGACGATCGTGAGTACGTCACCACAAATCCACACGTCCACGACGGCCTGTCCTGGAGCACCATCCAGTGGGCCTTCACGTCAACCTACGCGGCGAATTGGCATCCGCTGACCTGGCTTTCACATGCCCTCGACTACCAACTCTTCGCCTTGAATCCGGCTGGCCATCATTTGGATAGCGTGCTGATCCACACTCTCAATGTAGTGCTGCTATTTCTATTGTTGGCATGGATAACAAAGCGGATGGGGCCAAGCCTGCTGGTGGCTGCGCTATTCGCCTTGCATCCACTAAATGTGGAGTCGGTGGCCTGGGTGGCGGAGCGAAAGAACGTCCTGAGCACGCTCTTCTTTCTCTTAGCGATTGGCGCTTATGCGTGGTACTCCAGTAAGCCGGAGTGGCGCCGCTATCTGCTCGTGGCGGCATTATTTGCCGCGGGACTGATGGCCAAGCCGATGGTCATCACCCTGCCTTTTGTTTTATTGCTGCTGGATTATTGGCCGCTGGAGAGAAAGCGAGTGGCGTTTTCGAAGCTCCTGCTGGAGAAAGTCCCGTTGCTATTTCTCTCGGCCGCCAGTGCTTGGATCACGCTGAAGGCGCAGCGAGGCGCTCTGCGTACCGTCGGAGAGCTTCCATTCGTCATACGAATCGAGAACGCCGTCCTGGCCTACGGGTTGTATCTATGGAAAATGCTTTGGCCGGCGCGGCTTTCGTTCTATCCCCATTCTGTAATTGCTCTTCCGGCGTGGCAATGGATTCTCTCGGCGCTGATATTGGTCAGCGTCACCGTGTTCGTAATTATCTTTCGCGGCAAACGCTACCTGCCGGTTGGCTGGTTCTGGTTTCTGGGCACTTTAGTTCCGGTGATTGGCCTGGTGCAGGTGGGAGAGTACGCCATGGCCGATCGTTATGCCTATGTCCCGCTAATCGGAATCTTCGTAATGATTGCCTGGAGTCTCGTCGATTGGGTACAGGCGAAACAAATCCGTACGGTTTGGCTGGTCGTTCCGTCATTGTGCGTTTTAGCAGCGCTGAGCTACGTTACGCATCGCCAGATCGATTATTGGGAGAGCGATTACGACCTGTGGTCCCACACGCTTGAGGTCGCGGAAAATCCTTTGACGCATAACGCGCTGGGTGTCGTGCTCATGCACCCCGAATCGGAAATGACGCAACATGACCTGGAAAACTTTGATACTGAACAGAAACGGATGGACGAAGCCCGCCAGCACTTCGAGCGGGCTTTGGAGCTGCGGCGTCCGTCGGCCCAAAACTCGGACTCATATCTACCCGACACAGCCAGGACGTTGAACAACCTGGGTAACCTGGATCGACTGCAGAACCGAACGGATGAGGCGCGCCAGCACCAGGAACGCTCACTGGAGATTTACCGTCACCTCGCTTTGCAGAATCCGGAAGGATACATGCCGAATGTTGAGGCAGCCCTGAATAACCTGGGTTCGCTGGATCGACTCCAGAATCGTATGGACGAAGCGCGCCAGCACTATGAAGAAGCCTTGAAGATCGACCGCCAATTAGCCCAGCAGAATCCCTCCAAGTACCTGCCGAACACGGCCATGACGCTGAATGATTTGGGACGCCTGGATGCAATCCAGAACCGTATGGACGAAGCCCGCCAGCATTACGAAGAAGCGTTGAAGATCGACCGTCAACTGGCGGAGCAGAGTCCAGCCGTGTACCTCCCCGACCTAGCAATGACGCTGAATGGCCTTGGTCTGCTGGAGGTCAATCAGAACCGTATGGAAGAAGCCCGCAAGAACTACGAGGAAGTCTTGAAGATTGATCGGCAACTGGCGGAGCAGAATCCCGCCGTGTACTTGCCGGACATGGCCATGACGCTGAACAATTTGGGGAGAGTGGATCGCCTCCTGAACCGGATCGAAGACTCACGCGCACACTACCAGGAAGCTTTGAGTCTTCTCCAAAATCTGCTTCAGGGTGACTCCAAATATGCTGGCGCCGTGGCCAGCGTCGAAGCCAGCCTGCAAGAACTGGAGAAGGAAGTCCCCTCGCAAGAGCAATCTCACGCGCCAATCAGTCATTAAACAACCGCTACAGCATGATCATCCATCTGTTAGTTCAAGTAAAAGGAGGGGAGCACCGACGCGCTCCCCATGGTTGAATTACTTTTCCTGTAGTTAGTAAGTTACTTATTCGTGCCAGCGCTCATCTCAGCCTTTTCGGTCCCGCCGATAGCTAGGGCATATTTCTTACCCGCAAAACGCACTTCGGAAACGGTGGCCTTACCGCCGGCATGGTCAACGATTGCGGAGTCATAATCGTAGGCCTTGTTCAGTTCAACGATTTTCCCAGAGGTCTTTGCCACTTCTTTCTTGCCCTGCATAAAGCTGACTTCCACATTCGATCCCGTGCCCTCCCATCGCAACTGATACGCGCCCGCGGGGAGTTGCTGTCCGTTGACCTCGAACGCCTCGCGCACCTGGAGAGTTGCTTTGCTGCTCGCGAACGCACTCGAAGCGAGCAGCACGGCCAGCCCGAGCACTACCGTCTTTGCAAGAGAATTCAGCGCTACATTGTTTCGTTTCATAAGCTCCTTGCTTTCTGTCCGGTGATTGGCCGGGCGTTAAGGGCGGCTGGTGATAGTGCGGAGATGCCTGACTGAGGGCTTGCCTTTTTCCTGCGAAGTCCTACAATGCGCATGTCAGGGTGACGCAAAAAGACGCGGGCCTCAAACTCGTTCTTTTTACCGGACCCGGCGCATCCAGGGCCGCCAAACCATGCCTGCGCCGTCCCGTCACCCTGCAAATGTTTTCCAAGTGGATCGATCTTTGCTTCGTCCACTCCTCATTGGTGTCGCTACAGGATACGAACCCAGGTTTGAGTAAGTTCCCAATTTCTTTTTCTTCGCGAAACCTGTCGCGCTAACATGCCCATTGGACGCGTGGATGCCACCTACGTTAGCGGAGCATGACTGTGGGATTTCTGGAGTAACAGGGATGGAGTGTTTTGTTGTGGGTTGAGTACCCAACCAGAAGTTACCGGAGCGACTTATGCGTTAACCTATCGTTAATACAATCTTTCCATAATTTTTCCCCTGTTGCATCAGGGTGTAGGCGGCGCGAGCTTCTTCCAGTGGGAAAACCTTCCCGATCACGGGATGGAGTTTGCCGGCCGCAATCCATTCCGAAAGCTGCTTCCACGCCGATTCCATTAACGGACGATTCCCGCTCAAATACGACAGCCAGAGTCCGTGGACACTGGCTCCCTTAGCGTAAAGAATGCGAGTATCGATTTGCGGAGTTTGGCCTGTGGCAGCGCCGTAGACAATAACGCGTCCAAAATCGCATAGACACTTCACACTTTTCGCTACATGCTCGCCACCCAGCATTTCGAAAACTGCGTCCACTCCCTCGCCGTGGGTTAGATCCTTGATCGCCTCCACGTAATCGCGCTCCTTATAGTTGATGCCGTGCTGCAACCCGAGCTCGCGTACTCGCGCCAGCTTGTCTTCGGAAGAAGAAGTGCCGTACATCTCGATGCCGAGTATTTTTCCGATCTGCACAGCGGCAGTGCCGACGCCGCCGGCCACGGCATGAATTAGCACGCGGGCTCCGGGTTGCTGAAGCAAACCGGCTTTCCAATATGCGAAGTAGGCCGTAAAGAAATTTACGGGAAAGGCGGCGGCCTGTTCGGCACTCCAGTTTTCCGGGACAGGCCAGACCAGGTTGCGATGAGCCACGGTTTTTTCCGCGAAGGCAGCCCACTGTGTATAGCCCATGACTCGGCGCTCGCCTGGCGCGTTGCTGGTGCATTCTCGACCGGCGAATTCGCGGCCAGCGGTGAGCGGCAGGATTGAGGAGTATTGGCATATCCGCCCTGCGCGGTCATCAGATCGGCAAAGTTCAGGCCACCCGCCTCCACCTTCACCAGAACCTGGTCGGATGTGGGTTGCGGGTCAGGGACTTGCTGCAATTCCAGGACCTCGGGACCGCCGAAACGAGTGATGACCAGGGCTTTCATGCGGAAATTCTAGCAGTATTGTGAAGGAGTGGCGGGGCGGGAACGCCCGGCCCTCCACGGGCTAAGCGTACGGGTATTGGTCTCGACATCTATAATGAGTTTTTGGCAGTTAGCAGTTAGCACTTCGCCAAAGCTCACTTCGCGCGCTCTTCGGGCTGAATGCTAATGGCTAAGGGCCAAAAGCTAATAACCAACCGCTAAATGCCGCTCACTGACAATTTCGGGCGCTCGATCCACGATCTGCGGATATCAATCACGGACCGCTGCAACTACAAGTGCGTCTACTGCCGGACAGGGACCAACGGCGCGGCGTATGCAGAACTTCCATTCGAAGATTATCTGCGGATGGCGCGAATACTGGTCGGCCTCGGGATCACAAAGGTTCGTTTGACCGGCGGTGAGCCTCTACTGCGTAAGGGGATTGTGGAATTTGTGCGCGATCTCGCAAAGCTGCGCACATCTGATGGCAAGAAACCTGAGATTGCGCTAACTACGAACGGCCATCTGCTGGCCGAGATTGCCCAACTGCTGAAAGACGCAGGCCTCGATCGGGTGACGGTCAGTATGGACGCGGTCGATCCAGAACGGTTCGCGCGCATCACCCGCGTGCCCAATGGATACGAGAAAGTGTTAGCCGGAGTGCGCGCATCGCGGCGAGGCGGGGCTTGACCCGGTGAAGGTCAACTGCGTTTTGCTGCGTGGCTTCAATGAAGATCAGATCATTCCGTTCGGGATGTTTGCCCGCGAAGAGCGTGTGGTCGTGCGCTTCATCGAATTCATGCCGCTGGAAGAAGACCGCGTCTGGACTCCAGAAATTGTCGTCACGCTCGACGAGATCGTCTCCCGGATGTCGGAGTACCTGCCTTTAGAAGAGATTGCGCACGAACGCAGCGAAACTGCTCGACGCTATCGTTTCTGCGACGGCGTGGGCGAGTTCGGAATTATCGCTCCGGTATCGCACCCGTTTTGCGGGCATTGCAGCCGGATTCGCATAACCTCCGACGGTAAGCTGCGAACATGTCTATTTTCCATATGGGATCACGACCTGCATGAGTTGATGCGCCGTGGCGCCACCGACGAAAAACTCGAAGAGTTTATCGTGAAAATAGTAGAGAAGAAAGAAGAGCGGCACCACATCGGCGAACCCGGTTTTGTGCCTGCGTCGCGGACGATGGTGCATATCGGGGGATAGAGCAGTTGTCAGCACTCAGCCATCAGCGGCCAGGTAACTCTTTCGCGTTCGGATGACGAGCCCCAAAACTGATCAGAGGAATTGCGACCGGAACGATCAATGGAAACGATGATCATTAAGCTGACGGCTGAGGATGCTAATCGCTGCCTTAATAGAACGAGTCGTACTTCGTGACCATCCAGCCCTCATCCTTCTTTTCTTCGGTGACCGAGAAAAGATCCTTGTAAGTCGCATCCTGGGCAGGGCTGCTGTAGCGATTACCTTTATAGTGCAGAATCACCAGCGGCGGCGCGTCTTCCCATTCCACCAGATTCCAGGAAATCAGCGGATGTTGGGCCTCGGAATCGCATAGAAAGTCGGCGCGTTTCCTGCGGTAGTCCCTTTCCCATTGGGCGAGAAGTTTGCGGCAATTGCCGTCACGCATCTCAGCGATAAAGGTGTTGGCGGTTCGTTCGATGGTGCGATCGCGAAACGGATTCATCGTGATGCTGATCGGCATCTGGGTTAGAGAGTCGCGTTCTTCGGAGCGCGACAAAACGGGTGGCTGGCTACTCAGCCAATAAAGGTATCCGAGAAACACCAGCACCAATAACCCGGCTGAGCCGAATGCAATGGCGAGATGGGCGCGGGAAAACGGCATCAGCTAGGAAGTTTGGAGGATGGGTAGTGTGACCGCAAGGTTACTTCCGACATTTCGGTAACTGATACGGGCGGAGGTGCGCCGTTCGCCAGGGGCCGCCACACGCTGCCGAACTGTGTCATGCATGCGCCGCGCTGGTTTGTGTTTTCCATATTGGCGGCGTATAGTTAGTAACGAAAACTGTTGTGTCGTAGTGCCAGGATTGTCGAAGCACACCAGTGGGCGAAAGCCCACTTTTTAGTTGGGCCAATTATCTGGAATGGCACAGCTGGGCGATTCCGGCGCAAATTATTGAAAACATGGCTTTTGATCTGGATAAGGTCCGGCAGATTGCCGAGCGCGTGGCGGGCTCGAGCGGGCTGGAAGTGGTCGAGGTGGAAGTGTCCGGCGCGGGTAAGCACCGCACACTCCGCGTTTTTATTGACCGGCCGGGAGCGGCGCCGGCGGCGGATCGTCCAGATGGCGTGACGCACGAAGACTGCTCGAAGTTCAGCCGCGAGTTTGGGACGATCGTCGATGTTGAAGACGCGTTTCCAGGCGGATCTTATGTGCTGGAGGTTTCATCTCCAGGACTTGATCGCAAGCTGACGAAGGCAGCGGATTTTGAACGCTTCCGCGGACAGCGCGTGAAGTTGATGACGCGCGAACCGGTAAACAACAACCGGCATTTTGAAGGGAAGCTGGAAAGCTTCGAGAACGGAAAGCTGCTGCTGGATTTGAGCGCGGGGCGAGTGAATAAGAAGAAGATGCGTCCGAAAGATGGCGAGTCTTCAAAAATCGAGATTGAGTTCAGGAATATAGAGAAGGCGAATTTGGTACCGGAAATTTAGGAGCGAGGTTCGTTCGGTTGCGCAGTCTCAGGAAGAGAGCGCAAGTCTGCTGAGCACTGGAACTTTGAGACCTGAAATCTGAGAACTGCATTTTTATGGCTAGTGAGCTTTACAACATCATCGAAGGGGTCAGCCGGGAAAAAGGCATTGATCCGCAGATTGTGGTGAGCGCGGTTGAAGACGCCATTGTGGTGGCGACGCGCAAATACTACAAGACGCAGGAAAACTTGCGCGCTGTGCTCGACAAAGACAGCGGCAAGATCAATGCGTATGCGGTGAAGTCGATTGTCGAGACTCCCGAGCAGGTGGAGGATCCGAATCTGCAGGTGACGGTGGAGGAGGCGCGCAAGCTGGATCCGAGCGCGGAAGCCGGCGGAGAGCTGCTGATCCCGAAAGTGACAGAAGGAATTCTGGGACGAATCGCGGCGCAACTGGCGAAACAGGTCATCTTTCAGAAAGTGCGCGAGGCGGAACGCGACACGGTCTACAACGAATACATCGGCCACGTGAACGAGATTGTGAATGCAACAGTAAAACGTCTCGAAGGTCCAGATGTAATTCTCGATATCGGCAAAGCCGAAGCTCGCATGGGACGCAAGGAGCAATCGCGTCTGGAATCGTTCGCGGTGGGCGAGCGGATTCGAGTGGTAATTGTGCGGGTGGAAAAGGCGGTGAAGGGTCCGGGCGTAGTCGCTTCGCGTTCCGCTCCAGAATTGGTCCAACATCTGTTCCAGACCGAAGTGCCGGAAATTTACGACGGCACGGTGGTGATCCGCGCTATTGCACGGGAAGCGGGCGAGCGCACGAAGATCGCAGTCATGTCGAAAGACAAAGACGTGGACGCGGTCGGCGCCTGCGTTGGCATGAAGGGAATGCGAGTGCAGTCGATCATCCGCGAACTGCGCGGAGAAAAGATCGACATCATCGAGTATCACGAAGACGCGGTTACGTTCGCAGAGAAGGCGTTGCAGCCGGCAAAAGTCAGCCGGGTGACCATCGTCGATGCGACGGATAAGCATCTCGAAGTGGTGGTTGACGACACGCAACTGTCCCTCGCGATCGGGAAAAAAGGACAAAACGTTCGCCTGGCGGCGAAGCTGCTGGGCTGGAAGATCGACATCAAGAGCGAAGAAGAGAAGCGGCAAGAAGTGGAGCAGCAGATGTCGGCGCTGGTCACTCAGACCGTAACTCCGCTCGAACTCGTCACTGGACTCGGCGAGGGACTGGTCGAGAAACTGAAGGCTGCGGGCGTGAATACTGTGGAATCGCTGGCTGATATGACGCCGGAGCAACTGGAAGCTATTGAAGGCATTGGTCCGAAAACGGTGGAAAAAATCAGTATTGCGGTCAATAATTACTTCGCCACGCTGGATGGCGGGAGGCGGTAGCCGCCGCTGAACCGGAAGGCGTGACCGAAGAAGCCGCCACCGAAGCGGCTTTCAATGAAGAATCGCTGACAGAAGGCACGGTAGAAGCGGACGCATTGGCCACGCCAGGCGAGCCTGCGGAAGAAGCGGCGCCAGAATGGCAGAAGGCGCTGAGTGCCGCGAATCTTGTGACCGCATCTGATGAACTCTGCGACGGAAAAAGTCGCGACTGAAGAAGCCCCGGAAGATCAAGCAAAGCTGAGCGACGTGGCGAGTTCGGAGTTAGATCCGAACCGGACGCGCGAGGCTCGTTATCTGGATCAGTGATTGGACAGCCGGAGTGAGCTGAGAGTGAGTTTCTTAGGATTTCATGAGGCTGACATGCGCGCCTAGATACAAAAGATTAGAACGCGAGACAGGAAAGAGGAAACGACAGCGGATGAGTAAGATTCGAATCAATGATCTGGCCCGTGAGTTGGAGGTCAAGAGCAAAGAAATTCTTGACGCGCTCACTTCCGTGGGCGTAACGGAAAAGAAAACGCACTCCAGTTCCCTGGAAGAGCACGAAGCCGAACTGGTGCGGAAACATCTCCGAGGACAATCCGATGCCGCGCCCAGTTCGGCGAAATCTTCACGTTCCGCTCGGCGAAGAAGACGGATCAAAACAAAAATCGATCTCTCGAATATTTCGCGGCCCGGAGACGTGCTGCGCGCGATCACGCAGCAAAAAGGAGCTGCCGACAGCCCCGCGCCTCGGCCGGCAGTCAAGCCCGCAGTGACGCGCCCGCTGCAGAGGCAAAAGCCCAAGCTCCGCCAGTCGCGCCCCAAGGCAATGCCGCCTAAGCCTGCACGAGCCCAGCGCCCGCGCCGCCAGCGCCACGAGTGGTAACGCCAGCCTCCGTAGCCGCCACGCTATCGGCCGCCCGCAGTAGTTGTCATTCCACCCAAAGTTCCGCGTGACTCCGCCTGCTGCGGATGCGACCCGGCCGCGTCTCGATGAGCGCAGCGCCTCCGGCAATCGCGGTTCCGCCGCGCGTGGCAACTCCTCCAGCAGGCCAGTCAGTGCTCCGCCAGCGGGACGCCGCCCCCAGTAATGTTACGCAGATGCAGGCGGCAGCCCCCGCGAAGCCCGCAGCACCGATCGCACCCCCCCCGCGGATGATCATGCCGCAAACTGGCCCCCGCCCGGTATACAAAGCGCCTCTGCCTCCGCCGGGAGCGCCGCGCCGAGGAGCACTTCTCGACCAGCGCCAGGACGGCCTGTGCCTGGGCAACCAATTTTTCAGCGTACGGCACGGCCGCTAGCGCCGGGCGCGCCGCGTCCGCCGCTTCGTCCGGGAGAACGTCGGCCGATGCATCCGACGCGAGTTGCTCCAGCAGGATCGCGTCCGCTGGGTGTAGGCCCAGGAGCAGGCATGGCCCCTCCAGGACCGGTGCGTCCAGGAGCACGACCAGGAGCTCCGTCGCGCCGTCCAGGACAGAGATATGTGCCGCGAGGCGTGAAAGAAGGCCCGATGAAGGGCTACACTCCGCCGCCGCGCATGAGCATCAGCAACGAGCCGGCGCCGATCACGCGGAATATCACGATTACAGAAGGTATTTCGGTGAAAGACTTGGCCGAGAAGCTCGGCATTCGCGCGAAAGATGTAATTGCGCGGTTGGTCGTTCGAGGCGTGTTTGCCACGATCAATCAAACGCTCGACGCGGAACTGGCCAGCGAAATGGCGCGCTTCTTCGGAGCCGACACGGAAGTCATCACCTTCGAAGAACAAGCTGCCAAGGATACGACCGAAGCACTGAGAGCAGTGAAGAAGGCGCGGAAGCGACGTCCAGCGTCCGCCGGTGGTCACCATTATGGGCCACGTGGATCACGGCAAAACGACTTTGCTCGACTCGATCCGCTCCACCAATGTGGCGGGAGGCGAAGCAGGCGGCATCACTCAGCATATCGGCGCCTACAAAGTTGCCATCACTGATAAAGCTTCTCCGGCTTTCGGACGCGAGATTGTGTTTCTGGACACGCCGGGTCACGAAGCGTTCACGCGCATGCGTTCGCGTGGAGCAAAAGCGACCGACATTGTTGTGTTGGTTACTGCTGCCGATGACGGCGTGATGCCGCAGACGATTGAAGCGATCGATCACGCGCATGCGGCTGAAGTTCCCGATCATTGTTGCAGTCAACAAAATCGATAAGCCGGGAGCTCTGCCGGAGCGAGTCAAGAAGCAACTCGCCGATCGTGGACTGCTGCCCGAAGCCTGGGGCGGTAAGACCGTGTTTGTCGACGTTTCCGCCAAGCAGAAAACGAACCTGAATCTGCTGATGGAAATGATCGTGCTGACGGCCGACCTCCAGGAATTGAAAGCGACTCCAGGACGCGCCGCCAGCGGTTTGGTGCTGGAAGCGAAACTGGATCGCGGACGCGGTCCGGTAGGAACGATCCTGGTACAGAATGGCACCCTCCGCACCGGCGACAACTTTGTGGTCGGGAACGTATACGGAAAAGTCAGAGCAATGTTCGACGACCGCGGAAAATCATTGCAGGAAGCGCCACCGTCGACGCCTGTAGAAATTATTGGATTGGAAGGATTGCCGCAAGCGGGCGATCAGTTCGTCGTGGTCACCGACCGTGAGAAAGCGCGCGATATATCCGAATACCGTGAACAGAAATTCCGCGAAGCCACCCTAGCCAAGAGTTCGCGAGTCTCCCTCGAAGGCCTGGCGGAGCAGTTGAAGACGGCCGGCATGAAGGAACTGAACGTCATCCTGAAAGCCGACGTACAGGGTTCGGTCGAAGTGCTGGGCGATTTGCTGGGCCGCCTGTCCAACGAAAAGGTCAGGCTGAAGCTGCTGCGGTCGGGCATTGGCGCGATCACCGAAACCGATGTGCTGCTGGCATCGGCATCGAACGCCATCATCATCGGATTCAACGTCCGTCCGGAACGCAAGGCTCAAGAACTCGCCGACCAGGAAAAAGTCGACATCCGCTTGCACTCGATCATTTACGAACTGCAGGACGAGATCAAGCGCGCCATGACTGGCCTGCTCGAACCAACCATCAAAGAAACCTACCAGGGACGCGCCGATGTCCAGGAGACATTCCGCATTCCGAAAGTCGGAACGATTGCCGGTTGCCGCGTAAGCGATGGACTGATCAAGCGCGACTCCGAAGTGCGCTTGCTGCGCGACAACGTTATGGTATTCAAAGGCAAGATCGCCTCGCTACGCCGCTTCAAAGACGATGCGTCGCAAGTGACGAGTGGTATGGAGTGCGGTATCTCAATCGCTAACTACGGCGACATCAAAGCCGGCGACGTGATCGAGGCATTCGTGACCGAGAGAATCGCAGCCGAAGCAATCAAGTAGGAGTTGTTAATCGAATCCTTGCAAATAAAGGGCGCGGGCCTAAAGCCGCGCCCTTTATTCTTGCGGGGGTTGTCGTCAGAGTCTACTTCTTGTGCTGCAGCGCTCCGTGTGAACGGGCCGCCGGTCGAAACAGCGAAACAACTGGATGGGCAACCGCCGCTCCGGGAGTAGATTGCAGCTCAAACGTCCCCGCCCCGATCTGATTGGTATCGCTTTCGAGGAGAAGGAAGGTGTTGCTGTTCACCGCATAAAAGAAGAAGCTGACAAAAGTGGCCCCATTGGCAGTGGTTGTAGCCTGACCTCGGCCAGTGTTGTCTATTGGGGTGGGAAAGGTGCCGCTCAGGGCCTGGGATGAGGTGACAGTGCCGTTGCCAAAATTGTCGTTGATGTCGACAACTCCGCCGAAACCTGCGCTGTTGGTGGTGAACTGCGCAATGTCATCTTCCTCGTTTGGCCCGCTGGTGTTGAAGGCGCTGAGATTCAGTCCGTAGGACTGCGAAGTCGGGAGAGTCGCGCCCGCCTGTTGAGTATATGCGGCCCCAACACTGAGGTTTACCGCATCTGTTTCCAGCATCAAAAGCCCGCCACTGGAGGGATAAACAACCCACTGATTGGCGGGAGAAAAACCAGTAAGGCCAACAACCACCCTACCGCCCACCGGGCCGGCTGCGCCGGCGTTGCCCGAGAAAGGCGCCTGCGTGACGACGGTACCGTTGTTATTGAAGTCTTCAGAACCGGAAAAACTAGTTCCGTTATAGGTCAGAAATCCACCAGTGGCGACAGGAGCGCTGATACCACCCTCCATCGTGAACGCCATCGTACCCGTTGGGATGGACGTACTGGGCTGGGTGAAAACATCGCCGGAAAGAAACGCATTGTAGTCTGTTTCAATCAACTTGAAGTGCGTGGAGTCGATTGGGTAGAAGTCAAATGCCAGCGGAAAGCTGCTAGTAGTAAGTGCGATTGATCCAGGGGCAGTCCCTGAACCCAAGGTTGCGCTGCCTGTGAGAGGCTCGTTGATCACAGCGCCACTGTCGTTGAAGTCTTCGACCCCCGCCGTGACGGTCCCGCCCGAATTGAGCGTAAATGCCCCCTCTGCAGCAAAGGAAGATAGGTTCTGCGAACCGTCACTGCCGGCGAGACTGAATGCGTAGGATCCCGCCAGGCTTGAGGGTACGGTTTGCAGATCGATGGTGCCACTACCTCCGCCATTGCCATCGAATTCAGTAACTAGGCCATGAGAGGTTGAGATCAGGACAAAATTCAGAACATAAGTTCCATACAGGCTCTTAATCTGGGCCTGCCCGCGGCCATCGGAACCGACAGTATAGGAGCCCGAAGTAATCGTCTGAGCAGCGACCGACGGAGGAGTATTCGGCGAAATATCAAAAGCTACATCGACGATGTCGATCGTACCTCCGGTAATATGCTGGTTTCCGTCAGACGTGAGAGCGCCCGCGATACTCAAAGGCAACCCTTCGCTATCCAGACCTTGCGATGAAAAAACATAGGTTCCAGTCAGGCTGCCATTGGTGAAGCCGACCGGGTTAACCGGAGGCGCACTGTTGCTAGACCCGCAGCCAACCGCGAAAATTACACCTGATACTGCCGCCAGAGCCACGAGCACGCGGCTGGCACACTTAATGGAAGCAAGGGGATTCATAAGACACTCCTGTCTTTTAACTCTTAAGATGCGCTAACCCCGATTGTAGTACTTAGTTTCGGTAAAAAAATTGAAGATGGATCGTGGCAACCCCGCGGACTTGGAGACTTGCGCCCTCGTCCGGCCCGGATCCGGATTCACCACTCTGCCCGTGTTCCATGCCGCGGTCATTACCCTTGTTATTTGTTCTCCGCCCCGCCAGCAGGGGACAATGATCGGATAATGATCTGTCGAGAATGATGAAGCGATAATGAATATGATTTCTTCGTCGGCGTCCAAACCGACCGTCGAAACCCGTCGGAAGCACTCTTAGGCGCAAATCTTAGCTATGGAAAAAGCGCTCCACTTCGACCGGCGAGCCGCACTCTTCGCAGTTCTGCTCGCAGGGATGACGCTGGCTGTGTTCGCGCCCGTCCTCACACTTCAGTTTATCAACGTGGACGACAATGTTTACGTTACCGGCAACGATCATGTGCAGCGCGGATTGACCTGGCGCAATGCAACCTGGGCGCTGACCGCGCTGGAAGCAGCTAACTGGCATCCCGTGACCTGGATGTCTCACATGCTGGATGTGACGCTATACGGCCTTAATCCTCGAGGGCACCACGCCACCAGTTTGCTGATCCACACGTTAAATGTTGTCTTGCTTTTCCTCTGGCTGCGCAGCATGACTGGAGCGCTTTGGAAAAGTCTCTTGGTCGCTGCGCTATTTGCCATACATCCTCTGGGCCTTGAATCGGTAGCATGGATCGCCGAACGGAAAAACGTTTTATCCACTCTTTTTCTTTTGCTTACATTGATGGCCTATGTGAGGTATGCGCACAAACCAGGAATAGTTCGGTATCTGTTGGTTGCGTTCTTATTCGCTCTGGGGTTGATGTCGAAACCCATGCTTGTGACGTTGCCGTTTGCGTTGCTTTTGCTCGATTACTGGCCGCTCGGGCGTTTGTTTGCTCCGACACAGGTAGCTTCGACGGAAGAGGGGGCGCCGGCTCTTTCCTCAATGCCCGCCAGAGGCTCTGGCACTGTTTTTTTTCAGAGATGCCTGGAGAAGTTGCCGCTCCTTCTGTTATCCGCGGGGTGCTCGGCGCTGACTGTAAAAGCGCAAGCGTTGGATAGCGAAATCAAAATCGTTTCATTGTCCTCGCGGATCGCCAACGCGCTGTTATCGTACGGGACGTACTTGTGGCAGATGGTTTGGCCATCGAATCTTGCCATCTTTTATCCTTATCGCGACCGGGTCATCTTCTCCTGGCCGGTTTTGCTTTCGCTAGCATTCCTTTGCCTGACCACGACACTGGCCGTTTGGCAAATCAAACGACGTCCTTATCTCGCAGTAGGATGGTTCTGGTATCTTGGCACGCTCGTACCGGTCGTCGGATTGGTGCACGTGGGCGACATCGCTCACGCCGATCGCTACACCTATGTCCCCCTGCTCGGAATATTCATCGCGATGGTCTGGGGACTTGCAGAACTGACAACGCGTTTCCTCACGTTGCGACATGGGATGATCGCCGCCACCGCAATGGCAATCATTGCTCTAGCCATCACTACGAGCCGCGATATTTCCTACTGGCACGACGCCATCAGCATTTCCGAACACTCCCTGGAAGTCACGGGACCGAACTGTCTGATGGAGCGAGCGCTGGGCGAAGCTTTCTATAATCAAGGACGGATGGACGACGCGCTGCGACATCTCACGCTTTCGATTCAGATCCAACCTACTGACACAGCCCTCTTCGATATCGGCACAATCTACTTTCAGCAGAAGAAATTTGAGGAAGCAGCTTCCTATTACGGGCAGGCACTCCAGTATCCAGGGGAAGCAAAAACCCGGGCGCAGATACACAACAATCTGGCAGTCCTCGAAATGGAACAAGGATCACTGGCTGATGCCGAGAAACATTTCAGAGAATCAGTAGCGCTCGATCCCTCTTCGGTTCGCCACCGCATCGCCTATGGATGGCTCCTCGCTAAACAGTCTCGCTATGACGAAGCCATCCGGCAATACAAAGAGGCGGTGAAGAGCGCGCCGGATGCGCTGGCTTATTTCTCCCTGGGCTCGGCGCTGGAAGAACAACATAAGCTTTCGGAGGCCGCCGAGGCTTACCGCCGGACCCTGGCGCTGGCTCCGGGGTTTGAACAGGCCCAAGTGAGGCTCAACGCAATCGCGGGCAATCATCCATAACACAAGGCTGTCTGCAATCGCTTTAGGGGAGGAAGGAAAATACCCGGCCGTCGCCGGGCATGCGCAAGAATCGCGATCTTACATCTTGATCAGCGAGTCGTGGCTGGCAATGCACTGCCAGTTCCCGCCTGGCATCTTCATCCAGGTATCGGTGAAACGCTCGCGGGTATCTACCGGCTTGCCGTTTTCGTCTGTACCCTTGCCCTTCCAGTTTCCGGTCGCGATGGCCGTGTTTCCGAACACCGTCACTTTTACATCGCTGATTTCGTTTACCTCCCACTTTGCGGCCCTAGTGTGAGCAAGGGTCTCGGCTTTGCCGATTGTCTTTCCGTCTGATCCGGTGTTGAGATACTTATCCGCCAAAAGGGGAGCGACAGCATCCGCGTTACTCGCCTTCCCGAGCTCTGTCCACTTTTGCTCGAGTGCTGCGACCGCCTGCTCGGTTCCGCCGCTCATTTTCTTGTCCGCAGCCTGGGCCGCGGCCATCAGCGACATCAACGCCACCACATACCACACTAGGGATCTCTTCATTCGATACGCTCCGTTCTGTCTTTTGGATTTGGGTTTTTAATTTGGGTGAGGGGTTGAATCATATTTCATGGGCTGTCGCGACGCAATGCTAGATCTTCTGCAGTCGCTGCACATCGTGGACGCCGGGAATCTGGCGGACGCCTTCCATGATTTTCTGGAGATGTTTCAGATCGGCGATCTCGAGGACCACGTCCACGTTGGCTTGGCCGTTCTCGCTGCGAGCTTCGATGTTGCGGATGTTGGTGTGGGTGTCGCTGATGACGGCGGTGATTTGCTTTAGCATGCCGAAACGATCGTCACAGAGAAGCGTGATTTTTACGGGATAGGAAACGGGTTGGCCGTCTTTATCGCCAGCCCAGAGTACATCGATGCGGCGTTCCGGTTCATAAAGAAGATTGGTGACGTTCGGACAGTTGATAGAGTGAACGGCAACGCCCTTGCCACGGGTGACGTAGCCGACAATGGCTTCTCCGCGAATGGGATTACAACACTTGGCGCGATAGACGAGTAGGTCGCCGTGTCCGCGGACGACGATGGCGTTGCTGTCTCCACCAAAAACGCGGCGGACCACACTTGTGAAGCCGTGGGATGATGCCTGCTCTTCGGTCTCAGACATCGGCGTCGCCCCGGCCGGAGCGAATTTAGCCAGCACCTGCCGTGCGGAATACTTGCCGTAGCCGATGCCCGCCATCAGGTCGTCGGGACGCCCTAGTCCGTAATCGTTGGCCGCTCGTTGCAGGTCGGCTTCTTTGATTTCTTTGAGCGAGATGCGGTATTTACGGGCCTCTTTTTCGATCAGCTTTTTGCCGATTTCAATGGCGCGCTCGCGCTGATGAACATTCAGCCAGTGTTTGATCTTGTTGCGGGCGCGCGAGGACTTGACAATGCCGAGCCAGTCACGGCTAGGCTTGTGTCCCGTCTGGGTGATGATTTCGACGATATCGCCGGAATGGAGCTTGTGACGGAGCGGGACCATGCGTCCGTTGACTTTGGCTCCGGTGCAAATGTGACCAACTTCGGTATGAATCGAATAGGCGAAATCGATGGGCGTGGAGTCGCGCGGCAGAACCAGAACTTTGCCTTTCGGCGTGAAGGTGTAAACCTCCTCGGGATAGAGATCGACTTTTAATGTGGAGAGAAATTCATTCGGATCAGAGACGTCGCGCTGCCACTCCACGACTTGTCTCAGCCACGCCAGGCGCTGCTCATCTTCGGCGGAAACAGGGCCGTCTTTATATTTCCAGTGAGCGGCGATGCCTTCCTCGCACATCTTGTGCATTTCTTCGGTGCGAATCTGGATTTCGAAAGTCTCGCCGGTTTCGGTGATGACTGAGGTATGAAGAGATTGATAAAGGTTGGGCCGCGGCATGGCGATGAAATCCTTGATACGGCCGGGCACGGGACGCCAGAGGTTGTGGATGATGCCGAGAACGGCGTAGCAATCCTGCACGGAATTGGTGATCACGCGCATGGCGTAGAGGTCGTAGACCTGGTCGATGCTGATGCGCTGGCGAACCAATTTCTTGTGGATGCTATAGAGACGTTTGATGCGGCTCTCGACGCGTCCGGTGATACCGGCTTCCTTGAGGCCATCGCGTAACACGCCTTCGACGCGCGTTATGAACGCTTCTCCTTCTTTGCGGCGCGACTCGACGGCTATGCGAACTTGCTCGTGCGCGATGGGGTCGAGGTACTTGAAGCCGAGGTCTTCCAGTTCGCCGCGAATTTTTCCCATGCCGAGACGGTGCGCAATGGGAGCGTAAATTTCCAGCGTCTCTTTGGCGATTTTTTGCTGACGCTCCGGGTCGAGATGCTCCAGCGTACGCATGTTGTGCAGGCGATCGGCGAGCTTGATGAGGACGACGCGGATATCGTCCACCATCGCCAGCATCATCTTGCGGAGATTTTCGGCTTGCGCTTCTTCTTTGGAGGAGAAATCAATTTTGCTGATCTTGGTGACACCTTCGACGATGTGGGCGACCTGTTCGCCGAACTCCTGGCGGATTTCAACCGTGGTGACCGAGGTGTCTTCGACGGAGTCGTGGAGGAGTCCGGCGGCTACGGAAACGGAATCCATCTTCATGTCGGCCAGGACGTTGCCGACTTCGAGGGGATGGACTAGATAGGGCTCGCCGGAGGCGCGGGTTTGTCCGGCGTGATGCTTCTGGGAAAATTCGTAGGCTTTCTTGACGATTTCGAGATCGTCGTTGGGACGGTTTTCGCGCAGCTTCCGCATGAGCTCGCGGAAGCGGGTCACCGTGAGCACTCCGGTCGCGACCTGTTCGCGCAACGTCGCCATGATCGATTTTACTCCACGGGGAAGGGTATTTTTGCGCCGAGACGGCGAGAGCGCCGAGAGAGGCATTTTGGCTGGTAGAGTACGGAAGCACCCCTACTTTCGCCTGTTGTTAAGTAGTTCGGCTGTCGGCACGCGGGTGCGGGCGCCCGCGCCACACTAGGGAGGATTGGCTTGAAAATACTGATCAGTGGAGCTTCGGGTCCGATTGGGACGGCACTTTTGGCTTCGTTTGCAGTTCAAAAAACGCAGATCATCCGGCTGGTGCGCGGAGCGGCAAACAAACAGGACGAGATTTCGTGGGATCCGATGGCTCCGCTATCTCCAGCATCGGTTTCGGGTTTCGATGCGGTGGTCCACCTGGCTGGGGAGAGCGTCGTGGGCCGCTGGACCACGGTGAAGAAGAATGCGATCCGCGACAGCCGCGTGCGGGGAACGCGAAATCTGGCGACGGCGTTGGCACATGCCGACGTCAAGCCGCGTGTGTTCGTGTCCGCGTCGGCGATCGGGTTCTACGGGAATCGGGGCGACGAAATCCTCGGCGAGAAAAGTCCGATGGGGCGAGGGTTCCTCGCTGAAGTCTGCGGCGAGTGGGAGGACGCTAGCCGCATCGCGGAACAGGCAGGCATCCGCACAGTGAATATCCGGATCGGGTTGGTGCTGAGTCCGAAGGGTGGCGCGCTCGAAAAGATGCTGACGCCGTTCAAACTGGGGTTCGGCGGCTGTATTGGATCGGGACAGCAGTGGATGAGTTGGATTCATGTGGACGACATCGTCGGTGGTATTCATCACGCGATGCGCACCGAATCACTTTCTGGTCCCGTGAATCTGGTGGCGCCGAATGCCTTACGGAATGCGGAGTTCACCAAGGCGCTCGCGTCAATGCTGAGACGTCCAGCGATTTTCCCGGTGCCCGAGTTTGCATTGCGGCTGGCTTTCGGCAAACAAGCGGCAATCGAGATGTTGCTCGCGAGCCAGCGCGTTCAACCTGGGAAGCTTGGGTCCAGCGGATATACGTTCCGTTTTCCCGAGCTGAAAGAAGCGCTCACGGATTTGGTTGGTTAAGGCTCGACCAGAATCTTGTGCATCATTCCGAGATCCTCATGTAAGAGGATGTGGCAGTGGAACAAGAAGGTGCCAGCGGTAGTCGGGTCGGAGAAATCCATGCGTACGGTGACGCTGTGATAGGGTCCGGTACCCGACCAGTAGGGAATTTCGATGGTATCGCGCAGATCGTTATCGGTAACTGGTTGTCCGTCGACAGCGAGGACCGCGAAGTGAATCTGGTGGATGTGAAAGGCGTGAGTCTCGAGCGCGTGGTTTTCGATGGTCCAGTCTTCGATCGCGCCGACTTTGGTGGTGATCACCGGCTTTTCGTTGGGCTCGAAAGTTTTCTGTTTTTGGCCTTTTACCGTGACGTAGAACTCGATGGGACCGTTGGTCCCGCCAAATTCCTCTGAGAAGTATAGATTCCTCGTCGTAGTTGCGTTTTGATGTACCAAATCGGAGAACTTGAGCCCTTTTGCGGGGGTGGATTTGGATTTGGGCGCTGGCAGGGCTGCTATTGCCGCTTTTACCGTGGGTGAAGATTCCTTGGGACTGGTGAGCTGGATAGTACCAATGGTGTCGGCAAGGTCCGCGTTTCCGGTTGGACCGGTCGAATACGCTTGGGTATAGAAATATCCGGTTCCTCCTGCGGCGGGAGCTTGCACGATAAACTCGGCTCGTCCCGCTGGGGGAACCAGAATGGTGGTTTGTTCCCTGATGTTCGCCAAGGGATAGCCATCGAGCGCGATCATCTCCAAATTTACCGGCTTGCTGTTTTCCACTACCTGAAGCTCAAGAAAGTCCTGTAGCGAAGCATTGGCCACTCGCCAGAATTGTTTCTCACCCGGCGCCATTTGAATAATTGGTGGAGGAATTTCGGAATCGGTAACCTGGTAGTTTACTGTCAATTGGTAGGGCCCGGGGATCCATGGAACCAGGTACTGCTGGCGGATTACGAAGATGCGTTCGGTAAGCCCATTGACCTCGGGGCGATAATTTCCCATGCCTTCGACCACGATTGCTCCGGCGGCTCCACCATTGACCTGAAATTCGGTGAAGCCGTGGACATGGGGATGGTACCAATACAAACCCGGAGGTTCCGTCGCCGGAATTTGCACGCTGTACTGAAATCCCGGTGTGCCCGGCTGAATCAGGGTATCGATGACATCGTCCTGATGGCAGACCGGAGGCACGTTCAACCCGTGGAAATGCACATTGGTGGAATCGATGGTGGCTTCGCCGCCGTCGCCGCAGGTTGGTGTTGTTTTCGAAGACGGATCCATTTTCATCTTCATTTTGGGCGCGTTTTTATTGTCGGCATCCTGAATCTGATTGACGATCTTAAGATTCAACATGTCGCCGGGATTGACGCGGAAAGTAGGGGCTTCGACATTGACGCCAGCCGCATTGTACTTATAGCAATAATGGGTATAGCCATTTTTATCGACGGAGCGCGCCAATGTCATCTGGGCGTTGAGCACGCCCCCGGAGGACGAGATGCTGTACGGGTCGTTCAACGTGGTTCCACTGGCCGGACGAGCGGGACATGTTTGCGCCGTTAGGGCCAGTGCAAAAAACCCGCAGAACAGCACCACCAGCAACCATTTCGACAGCAGGCGCATTTGCGGCTCCTTCATATTTTCCAACTCAAAAGTTCGAAATCCAAACGAAAGAAAATTAATCCTAGAAAGATCGCGGGGGGAAAGAACCGATGGACAACAACCCCTGGCTCTTGTTGTCTGCGAAGGGCGACTGCTTCGCTTCCTTTAGAGTACATTTCGTGCCGGAGACAGTGAGAGCAATCGATGCGATGCCGGAGGGGGCGCCATATTCCGCCACAAATACACCTCCGCCGTTTCCGCTTTCGCTGACCAGTGACAGACCCGCCAGATAAGACCAGCTTGCAGACTGACCTTTGATTTTTCCCGACTTACAACCGGTGGAAAGCGCTCCCGTGGTGGCGTTGAAAAACATCGCACTCACTGTGTCCCCTTGCGTATTGACGACGTAGAGTACGGTTTCGTCTGGGCTCAGCATGACATTGCTGGAGCTAATACTGGCGGTCGAGGTATGCACCACAGTGGGGGTCAACTTGCCCGAGGAAATGTCCGATACTTCCACGACTTCGGAGGTCGAGGTGTCGCCGAAAATCGCAAAGTGTCCATCGCCGGTGATGTCGATGGAATTGGGATAGGTGGCGTCCATTGAAGAAAGCGTCGCGGTGGAATACTGTTTGTCGCCGTTCGACACGGGAGTGCCCCCCGAAATGCCGAAGGATTCGATGGAACCATCGGTGTAAGTGACAATCATCATGTTGCCATGGATGGCCAGGCCATCGATGATTCCACCCGCCAAGCCGCCCACGGTGACGTCCTTTACAAACGTCAGACCGCAGCCAGCGGTCACCGCGAATGTGCCGATGGTATTGGAATCGGTGAAGCTGGCATAAAGATATTGGCTGTTCATCGCGAGGCCCATGCCATTCGAGGTGCCTCCATCTGTCATCGACCCAGAAGTCAGGCTTGTCTGCTTGAGCGTAGCGACATTAATGCCTGCAATCTCCCCTTCGAAAGCCATGGAGGCATAAACGCACTGCTGACTAGACGTGTTGAGCGCAGCGATCCGGTTGGGTCCGAAGAAACCACCGCCAATGCCCAGGCCGTTTACGCTTACGACCTGTTGCAGGGTAAGAACCCCGCCGGCTGCCACCGCGTAAAAGCTAATGCTGTTGACGACTTTCGGCGCGATATCGTCATTGGTCACCAGGTACTGAGTCGCCGCGGCCGCGACTCCGCTGGTGGCGAGAAGACAAGCCATCAGAAGAACGCCGCGGAAAAACCCGAATTGTAAGGATGTCTTCATTCGCGATCCTCAGGATTTAATCCAAAAAACTACGCAAGATCCCAGGGGGTTGATTGTGGAAAAAGGCCGGACGCTTTTGCCGTCCGGCCAACTCAATACAGCGGTTTAGGTTATGGCTTATATTTGAATGCTTTCGTAGGGGAGCTCAACCCGTTCGCACTGATCGACAGTCTGTAGGTTCCCGCAGGGAGCCCCGCAGGCAAAGTCATCTCGGTGCTAACCGCCAAGCTTCCCGTCGCCACACCCGTGCTGCTCCAGTTGTAGGTGCGGGCGTAGTAAGCGGTCCCGTTCTTGGCCAGCAGCTTCGCGATCGGATAATTGGTGACGTTCTGTTCTTCGTCGCCGTAGTTGGCACCCTGGGAAATGCCATTAAATCCGGTCCCTGTCAGGTGATACGAACCGTCACCATTTGCCGTTATCGTCCCGATATTGGGTCGATAGCTCGGAGCTACGATGCCGGTGGGTTTGAAGGTGTAAAGCTGCGTATCTTTCGGCGAGAACAGGACTGTACCATCTGGAAGGTCGAGCATGTACATGGGAAACGCCACATCGGGGAGCGAAGTTCCGCCGCCGGGTGCGGCGATCGACGTGATCTTGTTGTTCTTATAGTTGTACACGAAGAAATAAGTCGGCCCGCAATAGTCGCACGTGGGTGTGTAAGGGTCCTCCGCTATAAGAATATTACCGTTTACCATCATAGCGGAAGGCGCGTCGTTCGCCCCGACTGGGACTCCAGCTTGGTTGGGAAATGTTGGTCCCTGAACCCACGTTCCCGGATTGGTGTTGCCGCTCGGCGTGTAAATCATGGTCTGATTGGTGCCGCCGATGTAAAAGACCTTTCCGTTGGGCAACAGGAAAGCCCCGCCCAATTCACCATTTCCATTAAACAGATTCAGCGGGGGAGGGGCGTCCGCGATCCATTCGTCGGTGGAGGGAATGAAGCGCTCTGACGTGAGGGAGTAAAGGTCGAGCGTTAGAATGCTGTCATCGGGAAGTTTGACCCATGTGGTTTCATCCTGATTGCCGATCGAGCATGGTGCGGCTGACCAGGTGTTTGCAGCAACGTTGTAAATTAGAGTTGAGCCTTCGTAGATGCCGACGAGGTCGTCGATGCAGTCTAACCCTCCCACTGAGTAGGCCAATATATTGCCATCCGGCAACACCATGCTTTCTCCGTCTACAAAATTCATATCGGGGAATACGCTGGTAGGATTGGCCAACTCTGTCCACGTGTTCGCGATCGGATCGTACATCTCCGCAGAACCGTTCGGGGCATTGCCATACTCGCCGCCGGAAACGTACAGTTTTCCGCTGGGCAGAATAACCGATTCGGCGTACAGGCGTTGGTACTCCATCGATGCCAACGTACTCCAGGTACCGTTCACATAGCTGCCCGTACTGTCAGGCGTTAACTTGTACCAGGTGTTGTTGGCGAATCCGTTGACCGCGACCGTGCCATCGGAAAGCATCATCATCATGCCAGGCTCTTCGGGCGCTTGGTTGACCAGCGGCGTCCACGTTCCTGCGGCTGTTGGGGTCACTACAGCCGGAACCTTCCCGGCTTTGGACGTATCCGGGCGGGGCGACGGCTTATGGGCGCGAGTCTGGATTTGGGCGCTGGCCGATACCATCATTGCCAGCATAACCACCGAGGCTAAGCCGAGGGATTGAACCAGCTCCCTTCTTCTACCTGCACTTTTTTTGGTGTAGGACTGTCTTCTCGATTGGGCGAGTAACGCTTTCATGTGGGTCCTTTCAGAACCTATCAAAATTGAAATGGTGATCGTTGGAGATTTACTGGGCTGGAGTGCTTGGCACTTTCTTAACACTCAGCAAATGAACCCGGCCTCTTCGTGCAGATTTGACGCAAACAATTGCCCTTGCACTTTGACCAAAGTGCTCAACATGGTACGTAACAACGTGCGGTATCGAACATTGACTGCGAATCGAGGAAATCGTGGATCTTTAGCCTTCTCGAAACATACAAATTTGTGGAATTGGCCGTATTCGCAGATCGTTTAATTAGCGGCCTGTCGCGGAAGGAGGGGAGACGACAAACTACCGTGCAACTTGAGGAAGCCTACTGGACCGAGTCTTGCATGTCAACATCATTTTCCAGTCCCAGAGGCAGCCAGTGACTTGGCTGCCGCGCGTTCCCGCGCCGCCTCTGCAGACCGTCCTAACTGGGCGAACGCATCGGCCAAATATGCGCGCGGCTCGGGCTTCTGCTGTTGCAGCGATGCTGCCTTTTCAAGTTTCGGCAGCGCAGCCTCGAACTGCTTCGTTTTAACCAGAAGCTGCCCTTCGAGCAACAGAGCTTCATAATTGTTGGGATTGGTTTCGAGCACGATTTCGCACTCCGTGATCGCCTCCCGTATCCGGTCTATCTCGGAATAGGCGGTCGCGAGTTGTATACGCGGCAAATCCCAACGCGGTGTCTTGTTCAACACGAATTCAAACTCACGCACAGACGCCGCCGCATCTCCGGATGCCAGCAAAGCCACTCCGAGTTCGAAGTGTGAATTGGCCGCATCCGCGTCGGTGTCCAATTCCACAAACCGGCGTAGCACCGGAACTGCTTTCGCGTACTCTTTCACCGATACATAACTCCGTCCCAGTTGCCCAAACGGCAGGGACATTTCCGGCTCTTCGACAACCAGTTTCTCGAGCAGCGGTATCGCTTCCTTGAAATGAAAATTATTGGTCAGGAAAGTAGTCTGCCCAAGCTGATTGGCCACTTCGATTTTGTCTTTGGGATCGGCGAGCCGGTCTTTATTTTTATCCGTTACCCCTGATTTCGTATTGTTACTTCCCGCAGCAACGTACCCCAACGCGCCGAGTTTCTGCTCAGCTTGTGGATCCAGCGCCTGCTGCGGCGTTTCCCTGGCACTGCTCGTCTTCTGCCGGAAGGCATCGAGCTGGACTGCCAATGTGTCGCCCACAGCTGTGGATGTCGAAAATAGATTGTGTCCGGCATTTGGATCCGCGGATTGCTCATAAAGTTCCGGGCGCGGCGCTTGAACGTACAAATATTTTTCCGTTCGCAGCGCGTGCAGTGGACTCCATCCATACGCGACAAACGGATAGTCCGTCTCCGCATAGGCTGGGCGCTCGCGGAATGCCGGGAAGTCTGAGTTGACTGCGTCGTTCTGCGCGGGAACTGTGCTTTGCACGGACTCAGGCTTCGTCGGGCTCACCATCAGGTCAAGCAGCGATTGTCCCTGCACTTCTTTTGGAATCGCAACGCCCACGGCCTGCAAAATTGTGGGCAGTACATCCACGAGTTCGACCTGATTCTCGATTCGCTTTCCACCTGAACTTTTTGCGGCTGCGGAATCCGCTGGCAACTTGATCACCAACGGCACACGGATGGTTTCGTCGTAAAGGAACATTCCGTGCTGATCTTCTCCGTGTTCTCCGAGCGCCTCGCCATGATCGGACATCACCGCAATCATCGAATTGTCATACAGCCCGCTGGTTCGTAACTGCTTCAGCAATTGCCCCACTGCGGAATCCACATAAGCAATTTCTCCATCGTAGGGCTTAGCAGCGTACTTGGTTTTATAGGGTGGCGGAGGATCGTAAGGATGATGCGCATCGTAAAGATGAACCCATATAAAGAAAGGGCCCTTCGGGCGCTTTTCTAACCACGCCAGAGTATAAGCCACAACGTCACCCGCTCGACGTTCCGTCGTGCGGTAGCGATCAAGTCCGGGACGCCAATCCGTAAAGCCGGCAACATAGGTGTCGAATCCGCGGCCAAAGCCCTGAGCAAAGCGCTGCTTCGGATCGAGCACGGAAGAACCGACGAATGCAGCAGTACGATATCCATTGCTGTGCAAGATATCGGAAGCGTAAGGAAGATCCTTCGCCAGCGGCACCCTGAAATCGTTCACTTTGTGAAACTGCGGATACGTTCCCGTAAGTATGGTCGCATGCGAGGTTGGGGTTAGCGGAGCCTGAGAGTAAGCGCGCGTAAAGACCGCGGACTCGCGAGCCAGTCCATCTAGGTTGGGCGTCAAACCACGCTTGGAACCAAGGAAGCCCATGCGGTCGGCGCGGACTGTATCCAGCGTAATCAAAATGACATTCGGAGGCGCAGCCGTCCCGGCTAGCGCACTCGCCACCAGACAAACCACGCACACCCAGCCCCACCACAATTTTCGAATAACAGCCATTAGGGAAACTCTCTCAACAAACAGCTTGCAGCGAATCCGTTACTGAAACGAAGGCCGGACGGGTTTTCCCCTCCGGCCGTTTGACCTTTGACCAAGTTGAGTCACTGAACAACGGTAACGGCTACGGGAGTGGACGGAATGCCGTTGGCAACAACCACCAACTCGCTGGCCCCCAATTCAATGTTGGTAGGTGTCTCGAAGTGGGTGGTGACCGCCAGGGAACCAGTAGCCACGCCCATGGAGCTGTGATTGTAAGTGCGGCAATAAAACACATGTCCGCTCGCGTTATTGGTGACGCGGACCAACGGATAGTTGGTCGCATCCTGAAAATCGTCCCCATACGCGGCGCCCTGGGAGAGTCCATTGAATTGCATACCTGTCAAGGTATAACTCGCGCCTTGTTTGATCTTCGCTGAGGAGATTTTTGTGATTGCTGGCGCCCATGCTGGATTGGGAGTTCCCTTGGTGGTATAGAACTCAACCTCAGCAGAGTAATTCGTCAACATGACCTCGCCCGTCGGCAGCACCAACATGCGTTCGACGAACGTAGGATCTTTCGACACGTTCGGGGGCCCCGGAACTTTCGTGAACTTGGTCCCGTTCCACTCGTAGAACACTACGCCTTGTCCATAGCAGAACTTATTGCCTGCGTTATAGGGAGCAAGCGCAACCAGCACATTCCCGTTCGGAAGAATCGAGCCTGGACCGTCCGTGCTTGCCATCCCCGATACCGTCGGTGCCTTGGTCCAGACCCCTGTGATCGAGTTATAGACTGCATTCTTAGTATTCGCCCCCACTTGCAAAACGGTGCCGTCGGGACGAAGAACCGCCGGCCCGATTTCGTAGCAGGGATTGGGATTCGCAAAGTCCACGACCGTATTGCCACCGGAGGACCATGCGCCGGTCGTGGGATCGTAAAGTTCTGAGTTCTTGGAAATGCCAAGATCGACCGTCAGCACCTTGCCATTCGGCAATAGCGTAAAACCTTCTTCGTCGTACCCGTCAGCTTTCCCGGTACCAGTGCTGGTCCAGTGCAAACCGGTGCCGGTCGCCAGAGCGGCTCCTGCCGTACCCGATACAGGGTCGCAGCAGGCCGCAACCAGCCAAGAGCCATTGGCAAGAACGGCGCTGGACGCGTCGCCAATTTGTTGCAACCCCTTTTCCCCAGCGAGCTTTTTCCAGGTATCCGTGGTCGGGGTGTACACCGCACCGAGATTCGTAAAAGCTGTCACATTAAAGAGGTATTCTCCCCCCAGGACGGTCAGCCGGCCATCTTTCTGCACCGCCGAAGCATAGAAGAGTGGGCCATAGTCCGCGCCCGATGATGCCAACTTCGACCAGGTGCCATTCACATAGCTTCCATTGATGTCGGGAGTCAGAGCCCACCATTCATTTTGATTGTTAATGTCCTGCACCATCACTCTGCCGTCGGTAAGCAGAAATTCCTGGCTGGCGTCGAAGGGCGCGCGATTAACAATCGGGGTCCAGGTCTGGGCGCTCAGAGAGCAGAGCCCAGCCAGCAAAACCAGGCAAGGGAGAGAGATTGCACGTAACTTCATATTGGTCCTTTCAAAATCTTAAGACGCGGTGATACTCCACCACTTTACCCATCTCTGAACACAGAAATTTGGGGATTTGGCCTCTTATTTCGTGGATCGCTATTCGTGGAAGTCGCGGAAGGAGGGGAGACGACAGACCACTTTGTATCCTGAGGCAGGCTACCGGATCGTATCTACCGAGTCAACCGCTCGTGTAGTAACGGGGCTCTCCCCCCGTTCCGGATCATGAACCTCAATCCGCAACCCAGTCTTAATCAGCTTGAGACATCGATTCGAGGTGGGTACGCGTGATCCGGTCGTGCCAGCACAATCCATCCTGATCAAGGACACACCAGAGATAACCGAGTCCTGCGGAAAATGCCGAGAGTAACGATGCCAGCACCCGCCATCGCCGCAAACGACGATTCGGTGTCGAGCCGTCGAATCCTGCAAGCCTCAAGCGAGCAACACGAAGTCCCGGAGTCGAGCCCGTGAATACCACAAATAAAAATTCATAGACCGCCCATAGCAAGATCGCAACCATGATGAGCGCGACCGCGACTATTGGGAGCGATTGGCGAACGAGGCTCAGATTCGGAAACAAGCTGGGGTTTAGACGAAGCACAATTGCACCGAACACCGCTATCGCCATTGCCAGAATCACGCCATCCACGAGCACAGCCAGCACGCGTCGGCCGATGGAGGCGGATTTGCAGGACACTGGGGAATCGGAGCCAGCCACCTTGGCGGACGATTCTTGACGAACGGGTTCAATTAACATTCCGCCCAATGCGGGAGGCGCCGGCAAAATCTCCGGTGCTTCCACGATGCGCGGACGATCAAAGATGGGATCGGCCAGCTCGCTCCCGCGAAAGACTGGAATTGCCGCAGAGCGCGGAAACTCAATGACCTTGGCCGAATGCTCCAGGCCTTGCTCGTCCGATTGCGGCAATATCTGCAGCGGTCCGGCAAGATCTGTTACCCCGTGCGCCGTCAATCCATCTACGAATTCATTTGCGGTCGCCCCGTCTGTCGACTGGAAGGTCAACTCCGGCTCGGCTGGCACAGCCGCAATGGCTTGCGATCCGCTTGGGTTCGCGGAACGCGACCAGCTCTCCGGCGCATCAAAAGGTAGAAGCAGCGATGGATAGCGGGGTGTCTGAGGCTTGCGCCGTGTGCGATACCGCTTGAGGCGGCTGGCAACCTCTGTCCGCCACGAATCCACGGTCAAGTTGGCGCTGGGACCAATCATTGGATGCGGATCGCGATTCGATTCGGAGTTCAGATCGGCGTTTTCAGCAACGTTTGGAACAGCCTCCGGGCCAACGCCAGGGACAAGAATAGGGACGAGAATCGGCACGAGACTGGGACCGACGCCTGCGTCCGAGGCTACCGGTTCATTCGTAGCGCCGACCTCTTCGTAGGGAGCCGGATCCCCGTCGCTCGGACGATTCGCGAATCCGTTGGTCATGGGTCCAGTCGTCATTGGCCGGTCGTAGGTCCGTTGAGGTTCGTCGCCGATTCGACCCGCGTCGCCCCGGTGGTCGTGGATCAAGTCGCGATCAGCAAGTTACGAAGAATGCCAGTAGCCAGAGCCCAGCCCGGCACGAATGCAGGAGAACAGTGTTCTAACAAAAATGTTTAACGCCGAAAATGTACAAACTAATGATGGAAACGACAAAAATGCCGTACTTTGCTTCGCCTGCCGCTCGCGTGCTAAGGTCAGTTGGTTCCGGAGCGCACGCGCGCTTGCGGATCATCCAGTGCAGATCGTCCGCCGAAGATCACCGCTAATGACCCGCTCTCGAATCTTTATCACGGCCGCATTGGTCTGTCATCTGCTTCTCGCTTCCGGGATAGTAACCAGCCAGACGCTGCCCCCTGTCGCCGCCACGGCTTCCACTCCAGAGGACGTCCCTGCGGCCCCGCAGCCTCTGGCGCCTGCCGCCCGGATGGAAGACGTCACGATCCAGGCTATACAGCAGGAAAAAGATGGATCGATCTACCATTTGCGCGGCGCGGTCGAAATTCACTATGGCACTTACATCCTCAAGGCAGATCAAGTCACCTACAACGCTGACACGGGAGATAGCGAACTCGAAGGCCACGTAGTGCTCGATGGCGGCCCTTACGACGAGCACGTGGAGGCCAGTCACGGAACCTACAATATCCAGACGGAAGTTGGGACATTTTATAGCGTGATTGGAACCGTAGGACTGCAGTTGCGGAAGTCCCGCTACGTGCTTACCACTTCCAACCCCTTTGCCTTCACCGGAAAAATCGTAGAAAAGCATGGACCCGACCACTATCTGGTGCGCCAGGGCACCGTCACCACCTGCGAACTGCCGCGTCCGAAGTGGCTGTTTCGCGGCAAACGCATTTCGGTGGATGTCGATGACACCGCCAAGATTTACAACAGCGACTTCCGGCTCTTGGGCATTCCAATATTCTATTTTCCGTTTGTGAGCTTTCCGGTTCAGAAAGAGCGGAAGAGTGGATTCTTGATCCCGAGCTTTGGCACATCCTCCACAAAAGGGAACATTGCCGGCGAATCCGTATATTGGGCCATCAATCGCAGCGCGGACGCCTTGGTGGGCGCGGAATACTACTCCAAGCGCGGCTTCTTGGAACACGCCGAATTCCGTGCGCGTCCCAGCGACAGCTCCTACATGTTTTTCAACTACGTGGGGATCGCGGATCGAGGCATCGGCTATCCACCGCAGGACCAAGGCGGCGAAGACGCGCGTTTTATTGCCGAGCGCGGATTCGGAACATTCCGTGGCGTCGCGAATGTCGACTATTTGAGCTCGTTCGTGTTTCGCATCGCCTTCACCGATGTGTACACCCAGGCGATCGACTCCGAAGTGAGGTCGCAGATTTTCCTATCCAATACGACCAACGGATTTCACTTCAACGTCCTGGCGGAGCGTTACCAGAACTTCGAAGTCTGCAATCCGTCAACGGAGACGACCTGCGCCACGCTTACACAGACCGAACTCGTCCGGATTCTGCACACGCCAAGTCTCTTCATCTCCGGCGAGGAGCGGCAATTGGGGCATTCACCGCTTTACTGGTCGTTCCAGAGCGCGGCTGAGGGTCTGCAACTGCGCGAGGCGGCCGAAGGCACTCAGCAAGGCTTTCGAACTGCGGCTCTGGTAGGCAGATTCGATTTGTCCCCCTCAATTTCGATGCCGTTGCAATGGCAGGGATGGTCGTTCCGTCCCGAACTCACATTGCGAGATACGATCTACACCCAGCAGGGCAACCCGCTGACATCCACCACCGCGACCGACAACGTCCTCAATCGCAAATCGTTGGAGACCTCGGTCGAACTGAGGCCGCCAGCACTGTCGCGGGTCTTTGATCATCCTTGGCTCGGACGCAAATGGAAGCACGTGATTGAGCCACGCATGAAGTACGACTACGTAACCGGCATCAACAACTTCGCGGATATTCTGCGTTTCGATGCCACTGACGTGCTCACCAACACCAACGAAATTGAATACTCGCTGGTAAATCGGCTTTATGCCAAGCATCTGGATCCCAACGCCAAAGACTGCGATCCGCAGAGCATGAGCACTCTCACCATTGGTGGCGCTCCGCAAGTCGGCGCGGTTCCCTGGGAACTGCCTCCCAATCCGGATGCTCAAGTCTGCGCCTCAGGCCCTCGCGAAATTTTGAGTTGGGAAATCGGGCAGAAGTATTTTTTCGATCCTACGTTTGGAAATGCACTGGTAGCCGGTCAGCGGAATGTGTTCGCGACCACAGCGGATTTCACGGGCACCGCTTTTCTCGACGAAGCACGGCGCTTCGCTCCCATTATTTCCCGCCTGCGTGTCGAAACCAGTCCGCGCACCAACACCGAGTGGGACTTGGACTACGATTTCAAGGCTGGACGCATCAATTCCAGCATGGCCCTCGTGAACTACCACTACGGCCCGTTTACCATCGGCGGAGGCGATGCTTTTTTGCGCGTGATCGATACCGTTGCAGGAACTCCCGTGACCCCGGCAAACGAAGCCGAATTCCACCAATTTCGAGTATTGTTTGGCTATGGTCAGCTGAATAAACGCGGATTGAGCGCTGCCAGCAGCTTTGGTTTTGACGCCAACAACGGGTCGCTACAGTACGCAACCGCGCAGACGAGTTACACCTGGGATTGTTGTGGCCTGAGCCTGGAATACCGCCGCTTTGCCCTGGGAACAGTCCGCAACGAGAATCAATATCGTTTCTCGTTTACGCTGGCGAATGTGGGAGCATTCGGCAATCTGCGGCGACAAGAGCGTTTGTACTAAGAGAAGTACTGAGTTCTTAGTTTGGAAGTGGGCAGCTTAGGATGTTTCTGAGAGCTGAGAAACCGGGAACTGAGAACTCCTTTCGTGGATAATTGAAGACGTGACTACCCCAACTACGCTCGATGAAAAAGTATCGCGGCTGCGGTCGATCCTCGCCTGCCACGATCGCTTGCTCGTCGCCTACTCGGGTGGAGTAGACTCCGCATTTCTGGCTTGGATGGCGCATCAGGTAATTGGCGACCAGATGCTTGCCGTCATTGCCGACTCTGCGAGCCTGGCGCGCACTCATCTTCAGGACGCGCTCTCCTTCGCGCGCGAGCGTGAAATCCCGGTCGAGGTTGTGGAGACACGAGAACTGGAAAATCCCGCGTACGTCCGCAACGACGCCATGCGGTGTTTTCACTGCAAAGACGAATTGTTCACTGTTCTCGATCGTTACTGCGAGGCTCACGGATTCAGTGGGGTTGCCTATGGCGTCAACGCTGACGATCAGGGCGATTTTCGCCCCGGACAGCAGGCCGCGCGCCAGCATCATGTTTTAGCCCCGCTACTTGAAGCAGGATTGAACAAAGTGGAAATCCGGGAACTGGCGCGGCAAGCAGACCTGCGAGTGTGGGACAAACCTGCCTCCGCCTGCCTTTCGTCGCGCATGGAATACGGACGCGCGGTTACCACCGAAGCGCTGAGTGTTATCGAGCGCGGCGAAGATGCCCTCCGCACCATGGGTTTTCATCAATTCCGCGTGCGCCATCATGGGGAAATCGTGCGCATTGAGATTGCCCGCGAAGAACTGCCCCGTGCGTTGACTCCCACCATGGCAGCGGAGTTCGCCAGTGTTTTCAAAGGCCTCGGATTTAAATTCGTCACGCTCGACTTGGAGGGTTTCCGCTCCGGCTCAATGAATCAGTTGCTCAGTGCCGACGAGTTGCTGCGGGGACGCGACTAACAGCGGTTATCCGCAAACATACCTCCCTGCTTTTTTCGGTGCCAATCGAAGGCTCAGGCGGCAGCCGTTAACGCCCCGTCTCTACTCGCCATGAGATAATCAAGCGGTTTCCCTCATGCTCAGGTGGCTACGATTGATGATTGTTCGGCGCGCGTTTCTCGTCCTTTTGCTGATTTGTTTGGGATGTTCGGCCCAATCCCCTCCCTCCCCGTCGTCGGATATCGCACGCGTGGTTGAGCGGCAGGTGCGGGCGCATTATTCACTCCCGCCAGATGTGAAAGTTATTTTGGGTTCCCTTCGATCGAGCGAGTTCGCGAACTACGACGCTCTAACCATTACGTTCGCCGGCGCCACCAAGAAACAGGAATTTGAGTTTCTGTTGTCCCGCGACCATAAGACGCTGGTGCGGTTGACCAAGTTGGATCTCACCACTGATCCGTACACCGACATCATGAAGAAAATTGACGTTAACGGTCGCCCGACGCGCGGCAATAAAGACGCCAAGGTGACCGTCGTCAACTATGACGATTTCGAGTGTCCGTTCTGTTCACGCATGCACCAGACCCTTTTCCCCGGACTTTTCAAGGAATACGGCGACCGCGTCCTTTTCATCTACAAAGATTATCCACTCGAAGAAATTCATCCCTGGGCCATTCACGCGGCGGTAAATGCCAATTGCCTGAACGCCCAAAATAGCGATGCCTACTGGGACTATGCCGATTACCTGCACGGCAATCAGCACGCAATCTCTGCCGAAAAGGGTCGCGACAGCCAGAATGCGGAACTGGATAAGCTGGCCATGCTCCAGGGCGAGAAACACAATCTCGACACCCCAAAATTGCAGACCTGCATCAGGGCGCAGGATGACAAGGCAGTCCGTGCGTCGATGAGTGAAGGCGAATCCGTCGGTGTGGACGCCACCCCGACCATGTTTGTAAATGGCCAGAAACTGGATGGAGCCGTTCCGGCCGAGGCTATACGACTCGCGATCGACCAGGCACTTAAAGATGCGGGCGTTGCGGTTCCGGCACCGAAGCCTGCCGCCGCGGAAGGTAAAGCTCCGCCGGTGGCGCCGTCAAAGTGAAAGATTTGTAATTTTCCGATTACCAATAATCGCTGGTCATGGTTTCAGGATGACTCGCCGTTGCGGCGGAGGGAAGAACTTGAAAAATCGTAACTGCTTAAGACAAGCCGGCCTGCTGATGGTTAGCGCGTTTCTGTTGATCGGACTATCGGGCTGCAACCGCAATACTGCCGGCGGGGATGTCATGGCTTCGGTCAATGGGCGGAAGCTTTATCGCAACGAAGTCGACAAGTATTACGCCAACCAAACCGCTGGATCCGATCAGCAGCCTGTCGGCGAGCAGGCGGTAAGCCTTCGGTTGAGCATTCTGAATGAACTGATTGAAACGGAAATCCTGATGCAGCGCGCCGAAAAGCTCGGCCTGTTGGCGACGGACGAAGAAGTGGACCGTAAGCTGAACGAAATTAAGTCGCCCTACACTGCGGAAGAATTTACCAAACGCCTGCAAGACAAGAAAATATCGCTCGAGGATTTCAAACGTGACCTGCGGCGCTCGCTCACCCGCGACAAAGTCCTGAATAAAGAAATCACCTCACGCATCAACATCACCGACCAGGACGTTTCCGGCTACTACAACGAGCACAAGGCCGAATTCAATCTCATCGAAGCGCAGTACCACTTGGCGAAAATCATGGTTTCCGGAATCGCGGGCCAGGTGCACAACCTCCAGAACAGTAAGGCGCAAAACGAGGCCGAGGCGCGCAAGAAAATCGAGATGATCGCGAATCGATTGGACAGCGGCGACGATTTCGCCACCATGGCCATGAATTATTCCGAAGACCCGGAGACGAGTAATAACGGTGGTGACTTGGGGATGGCTCCCGAGTCCGCGCTTAAGACCGCCGACCCAGCAACTCGCGACGCCGTGCTGAAGCTCAAACCTGGGCAATACACGCCGGTGATTCCGATGATCAATCCGACCAATCACCAGCCTTTCGCTTACATGATCGTGAAACTCATCGCCAAGGAACCGGCGGGCCAGCGCGATTTGAATGATCCGCGGGTGCAGCAGGCAATACGCCAGCAATTGCGCGATCGCCGCGAGCAACTGCTGAAGGCCGCATACTACGAGACCCTCCGCGATGATGCCAAAATCACGAATTATTATGCTGAGGATGTGCTGAAAAATTTGGGAGCCGCAAAGTAAATCGACTCGTGTGGTGACGGGGCTCTGCCCCGTCCGCAGTCGAAAGTTGATTTCAGCCTTCCAACTTTTTAGTCAACACTTCATTTACCAACTGCGGATTTGCCTGCCCCTTGGACGCCTTCATCATCTGCCCCACAAAAAATCCGATCATCGTCTTCTTCCCCGCGCGATATTGCTCCATCTGCTTGGGATTCGCTGCGATTAATTCGTCGGCGAGCGCCTCCAGCGCCGACGTGTCCCGCGATTGCTCAGGACGCCCCTCCGCTTCATAAACAGCGGGGAAGTCTAGCCCACGCTCGAAGCAAAGATCGTAGAGATCCTTCAGCATTTTCCCCGAGATCGCCCCTGACTCAACCAAATCAGCAGAAGCAGTAACTCCAGTCATTGAAATTGGCGATCGCTCGAGGTCGAGGCCTTGTGCCTTCAGGCGTCCAAGCAGTTCGCTCTGCACCAGGTTAGCAACCCGCTTAGGATTCTTCGCGGTGCGCGCCGCCGACTCAAACTGATCGGCCATAGAGCGCGTCAACGTCAACGTGTGCGCGTCACCAGCGGTAATGCCATACTCCTTGATCATGCGCTCGCGGCGGGCTTCCGGGAGTTCTGGAAGCGTGGCACGGATCGCAGCTTGCCATTTCTCGTCCACTACCAGCGGCAGCAAATCCGGCTCGGGAAAATACCGGTAGTCGTGCGCTTGCTCTTTCGAGCGCATGCCGTAAGTTTTGCCTTCGTGTGAGTTGTAAAGGCGCGTCTCCTGTGTGATCTTGCCACCGGACTCGATGATCCCGATGTGGCGTTCGATCTCATATTCGAGCGCCTGTTTCACGAAGCGAAACGAATTGACGTTCTTGACCTCCGTTTTCGTGCCAAATTCCTTCTGCCCTCGAGGCCGCACGCTGATATTGGCGTCACAGCGTAGCGAACCCTCTTCCATGTTGCAGTCGCTGACCCCGGTGTAGAGGATGATTTCCTTGAGCCGCGAGAGGTACTCGTAAGCTTCCTCTGGCGATCGCAGATCCGGCTCGCTGACAATTTCAGCAAGTGGCACGCCGGTTCGGTTCAGATCAATCGCAGTTTTTAACGCGGCATCAGCAAAGCCCTCGTGCAGACTCTTGCCGGCGTCTTCCTCAAGATGCAACCGGGTGATGCCGATTTTCTTTTTGTCGCCGTTTACCTCGACCTCGATGAATCCATGTTCGGCAAGAGGCTTGTCGTACTGCGAGATCTGATAGCCCTTCGGCAGATCGGGATAAAAATAATTTTTCCGCGCAAAGATGGAAACTTCGTTGATGCGGCACTGCAAAGCCATGGCCGCCAGGGTTGCGAACTCTACTGCCTTACGGTTGAGTACCGGCAAAGCTCCTGGTAGGCCCAAACAAACCGGACACACATTCGTGTTAGGCGAAGCCCCAAAAAGCGTCGAGCAAGAGCAAAAGATCTTCGATGCAGTCAGCAGCTGCACGTGGACTTCAAGGCCTATGACTGGTTCATATTTCGCGAGGAGATCCTCGGAAACGACTGAAGTGGACGCCATAACAGGAGATTATAGCTGGCAGAGGCTGGCAGTTTATGGTGTCTTTGCGCTCGGCTTCACTTCCGGCGCGCTCAAATACTTCTCCATCGGAATTTCGAAATACATCAACTCATTGCCTTTCGCATCCTGCACCCCCATCAGAAAGAACCTGGCTCCCGGAAGCGGATTCGAGATGTCCGCGATATCGAAAAATAGAAAGCCGCGCGCGGTGGAGTGCGGTTCCACCGCCTTGGCGGCAAACTGTGCCTGCTCGATTTCATCCCATGTCTTGCGGCTTATGCCGCCCTTGACCTCTTTCCTAGGCAGGGGAATCGGCAATGGATTCGGACGATCACTCCGCGATGGATGCGAGAGCCTGCGGGCCAGATCTTCCGTGGTGGAAGGCAACAACTTGCTCCGATCTTTAGTATTCAACTGAGGCTTCATGCCGACCAGAGACACGGGTTGGTCGCCGTCATTCGTAATTACGAAGAATACCGGCATGTATCCGGCGTTGCGGTAGTTGACACTGAAGATCGAAGCTTTGTCCTCGATGTCATAGGGATCGACAGCAACCACCACTTTTTCCATCGGATGATCATCGTGAGCTGGATAGGAGCGGGCCGGCTGCGCCTCCGGCATTACAAAATCTTTTGCTGCATTTGCGTAGAAACATCCGAGCAGCACAAAAACACAGACTGTCGCAAAGCTTGGGATTCGTGCCCTTGTCCCCGCAAATGATTCTTGCCAGCCAGCATGGTTCATAAGTGGATTATAAGATGCCAATTCATACCATGCCGTCAGAACCAACCGCGCTGTCTAGTTCACAATCGAAACGAATTTCAATCCCCCATTTAGAATGGCCCTTCTCTATGTACGCGATTTACAGTGCGGTGCTCGCTTTTGTGCTCGTGCTGACTCTGCCCTACTGGCTGCTGCAAATGATGCGGCACGGCAAGTATCGGGCCGGGTTGCGTCAGAGGTTTGGCAACGTCCCATCTGCTTTGGCTGCTAGCGGCGCGAAACCCGCAATCTGGATACACGCAGTCTCTGTGGGCGAAGTTGTGGCCTCGAGCGCGGTCATTACAGCGCTGCGCCAGAAATTTCCGGCCCACCGGGTGCTGGTTTCCACGACGACCAGCACTGGACAGAAACTTGCCGCCCAGCGCTTCGGTGCCGAGAACGTCTTCTATTTCCCTCTCGATTTCTCCTTCGCGATCCAGACTTACCTAGACGCTCTTCATCCGGAGCTTGTGGTGGTCGCGGAAACCGAATTCTGGCCAAATTTTCTTCGCCTCGCCAAAAACAGCGGAGCTCGGATTGCCGTGATCAACTGTCGTATTTCCGATCGTTCGCTTCCCGGCTACAAGCGAATGCGTTTCTGGTTCCCGAGATTGCTGAAGAGGACGCTCGATAACGTCGATTGCTTCCTCGCGCAAACCGAAGAAGACCGGAAGCGGCTCATAGAAATAGGTGCGGCCGAGTCCAAAGTCACGGTGGCCGGAAATTTGAAATTTGACACGGTGGCGCCTCCGTCGCCTCCAATCGTTGCGAGTCTTCGTGAAAGTTTCAGCCAGTCAGGAGCGGGGCCGATTCTGGTTTGTGGCAGCACGCTTGAGGACGAAGAAGGCACGCTGCTCTCGGCATTTCGCAACATCCTCGTCGATCATCCCAAGGCCGTGATGATTCTTGCGCCGCGGCACCCAGAGCGCTTTTCAGAGGTTGCAGGCTTAGTCGAAAAGCTCGGCTTCCGTATGGTGCGGCGATCGCTCTGGAGTGGCGATCCTATCGCCGGCGATGTGTTTCTGGTCGACACTATCGGTGAACTGGCGGCACTCTATTCGCTCGCCACGGTCGCGTTTGTCGGAGGCAGTCTGGTCCCACGCGGTGGACACAACATTCTTGAGCCCGCACTCTATGGCGTTCCCATTGTCACGGGTAACCACTATGAGAATTTCCGCGACATCGTAAATTACTTTGCCAGCCGCAATGCGGTCCGCATCGTTGGGTTGGCGGAACTGCCGCTGGTATTCATGGAACTGATCGAAAATTCCGAGGAACGAGCGGCACTCGGCCGGAATGCGCTGGCCGCGCTAGAATCGCAACGCGGCGCCACAGATAGGGCTGTATTGGCGCTGCAGCAACTCATGAGTGTTTCATCATGAATCCACTCACGGGACTCTACAGCGCCGCCACCGCTCTGCGGAACAAACTCTTTGATCGCGGCGCTCTCTTGTCGCGGCGGCTCCAACAACCCGTGATCAGCGTGGGGAATTTGTCGGTCGGTGGTTCTGGCAAGACTCCATTCGTAATTGCGCTCGGTGAATTGTTGAAGGCCCGCGACATTTGCTTCGACGTCCTCACACGCGGATACGGACGCAAGACTCGCGGCGTGCTGGTTGTCGAGCCTGATGGCAAGGCGGCCGACTTCGGCGACGAACCACTGCTGATTGCCAGGCGGCTGGGTGTTCCGGTGATTGTCGGGGAAAGCCGCTATCAAGCTGGCCGGGTTGCTGAGCAGAAGTTCCAGCCGCAATTGCACGTCCTGGACGACGGATTTCAGCATCGTTCACTGGCGCGTGACTTCGACATTGTGCTCATGACGGAGCGTGACTTCAATGACAGGTTGCTGCCTTCAGGACGGCTGCGCGAGCCGCTGTCATCTCTGGAACGCGCGGATGCGATTGTGCTGCCCTCAGGCTTGGCGGCGGATCATCCAGCGCTGCGGCAACAGCCGATCTGGAGAATGGAGCGCGAGCTTGTTCTCCCGACCCTGCCATCCTCGCCCGTTGTTTTCTGTGGCATTGCGCGCCCGGAACAGTTCTTTGCCCAGGTACGCGCCGCCGGAATCACGCCTGCAGCAGAAGTCATCTTTCGCGACCACCATGCTTACGACGTGGGTGATATTCAAGTACTCCTCGACGCCCGTCGCGACCGGCCGGGTGACGGGTTCCTCACGACCGCAAAGGACGCTATCAATCTTGGTTCCGGGCAGCGCCGCCTGGAACCACTCGCTGTCGCGGAACTCCGGCTCACGATTGCCGATCCCGCTGGCGTTATGGATGTCATTTTGGCAAGACTCGCTGAACGAAAGTCCCGCTCATGAGAAAATCTTGATTGCTCCACTTGGTTCAGCAGATAGATGACAAGACACATTAAAGAAAACGATCGCTTGCGAAAGATCGTCGAATCCTTTCCCAAGGTCACCGTAACCGTACTCGCCGACCTGGTCGCGGACGAGTTTGTGTTCGGCGAAATCTCTCGCGTCTCCAGAGAAGCGCCGGTGCTCATCTTGAAGCATCGTGATCGCAAGATTGTTCCTGGCGGCGGCGCGAACGCTATCTATAATCTCGCCGACCTCGGAGTGACCGTGCTGCCGGTCGGAGTCGTGGGAGACGACGAGCCGGGCAAATTGCTGCTGCGCGCTTTTCGGCATAAGCGCATCCCGGTCAGCGGTGTGTTCAAAGACAAGAGTTACACCACTGTGACCAAAACGCGCATTCTGGCCGGATTCGCGCATACCGCGGGGCAGCAGGTCGTACGTCTGGACCGCGAGCCCAGCGAAGGTCCTAACGCGCACTTGCGTCGCGATCTGGTATTCGCTGCCCGTCAATACACGCGGGCTTCTGATGCACTGCTCGTCTCCGATTATGGATATGGTGCTGCAACCCCTGCCTTACTGAATGTAATTCGATCAAAGCGTGGGCTTGAGAAAGTACCGGTAACGCTCGATTCGCGCCATCGCATGCTCCAGTTTTCTGGCATCACGGCTGCGACGCCAAATGAGTCCGAGGTGGAAGAGGTTCTCGGTATCCGTATCGGTAACGACTGGAATCGCCTCGTGGCCGCCGGAGATCAGATCGCCGGCGAGATGAATTTAGAGTCCCTGCTGATCACCCGTGGCAAGGATGGCATGGTGATTTTTCCCCGTCGCCACAAGCCGGTGGATATCCCGATCTACGGCAGTGATGAAGTCACGGATGTGACCGGTGCAGGCGATACTGTGATCGCGACCTTCACGGCCGCCTTGGCCGCTGGCGCCACCGCCGAAGAGGCTGCGCATCTGGCAAACTATGCCGGCGGCATCGTGGTCATGAAGCGCGGCACAGCCACGATAACTCAGCAGGAATTGCTGGAGGCGCTGGATAAGGCGCCGCCAGTAGCTCGCGAACACTAATTGACTACATCTCTCCATCAGAAGATCGTTTCCCGCGCTGAGCTTCAACAACGAGTTGCGGAGTGGCGCCGCGCCGGTGATCGCGTCACTCTAGCCAACGGCTGTTTCGATGTGTTGCATGTCGGGCACGTGCGCTATCTGCACGCTGCGCGCGAACTCGGCGGAAAACTGATTGTTGCAGTCAATACCGACGAATCCGTCCGCGCCCTCAAAGGCGAGGGCCGCCCAGTGATGCCGGCCGATGAACGCGCGGAGATCCTCGCGTCGCTGTCGGATGTCGACGCCGTCGTCATCTTTCCGGAAAAAGATGTGCGCGCCATCATTCGCGAGATCCATCCCGACTTCCACGCCAAGGGCACCGACTACACGGCTGAAAGCGTCCCCGAGCGCGAGGAGGTCCAAGCTTGTGGAGGTCGCGTCGTCATCGTGGGCGACCCCAAAGACCACTCAGCGAGTGAGATCATTCGCTCGCGAGCGCGGCTGGGGTCGCAAAAATCGTGAGACGACGCGAACGGCAGTCGGAGTTGTTACCAGGCTGTAATTAGATGACCAATTCGTTTTCTCCTCCAACCAAAGCGCCGCGATTTGAGAGCCTTTTGGTTGTGCGCCTCAGTGCCATGGGAGACATTATTCACACCCTGCCCGCCGCCGCTGCGCTCCGCCAGGCTTTCCCCAATGCCACTCTAGGATGGCTAGTCGAAGAACGCTGGGCGGAACTGCTATGCGCCCTGCGCTATCCGCGATCGGGACAACGGTCTCCACGACGCCCACTGGTGGACCGCGTCCACACCGTCAATACGAAGCAGTGGCGACACACACCATTCTCGTTTAGTACCTGGCAACAGATCGCCGTGAGCTTCAGTCAGCTCCGCGGAATTAAATATGATGCAGTGATAGATTTTCAGGGCGCCATCCGTTCTGCGCTGCTCGCGCGTTGGTCCGGTGCGCCCACGGTCTACGGGAATGCACAGCCCCGTGAAAGCCCTGCTAGCATGTTTTACAACTATACCGTGCTTTTGAAGGATGCCGGCAGTCACGTTGTCACGCAGGCATTGTCGCTGGCGGAAGCCGTCATTGCCGGCGAGCTGATTCCGTCCTCGGCTCTTGAGACCCCGGTTGAGTTCCCCGTAGATTCCGATGCAGAAGAAAAGATTGATAAGGTTTTGGAGAATGTAAACGAGTTTGCAATTCTTAATCCTGGCGCGGGTTGGGGAGCCAAGCGATGGCCCGCCGAGCGCTATGGACAGGTGGCGAATGAACTCGCAAAAGACCAAATACACTCTCTCGTAAACTACGGTCCGGGCGAAGAGGATCTCGCCGCAGCCGTCGAAGCGGCAAGTGGCGGGGCGGCGCGAAAAGTTTCCTGCTCGATTTCTGAGTTGATCGCGCTCACGCGCCGCACTCGCCTTTTTATCGGAGGAGATACCGGGCCTATGCACATGGCTGCGGCTCTGAAAATTCCGGTTGTGGCAATCTTTGGACCAACGAACCCGGCGCGGAACGGCCCATTCGCGACCCGATCGATTGTGTTGCGCAGCGCGAGCAGTGTAACGGATCACACCCGTCGCCGCGATCCGGAGCAAGGCTTGCTGGAGATCACAGTCCCCGAAGTCGTCGTCGCAAGTCGAAGCCTGTTACACGATGACCTCTCAAAGAGCGCTTGCAAAGAATAAAGAGTGTTGAAGAATTAGGGTTAAGGTAATCGTGAACAAAACTCCACAATCCGGATTGCAGCCTCCGCCAACCACCGGTGATACGTGGGCGCGGGTGGCTCGCCGCATCCGCGTGCCCCTGGGATTTGCTTTTGCGATTGTCTTTCTCTGGCTGGCGCGGCCAACACGGAACTCGCTCATCGTGGGCGCGCTGGTAATGTTACCCGGCCTCCTGTTGCGAGGACTGGCATCTGGTCATGTGCAAAAAGACAAGGAACTCACCACCAGTGGACCCTATGCCTACACTCGCAATCCCCTATATCTGGGTTCGCTGATGATGGCCGCCGGCTTCGCCATTGCAGCGCGCAGTTGGTGGATCGTCGGCGCCATGGTCCTTATGTTCGCGGTGATTTATGTTCCGGTCATTGCCGGAGAAGAGCGCTACCTGCGCCGGACGTTCCCCGGTTATGGCGACTATGCCAGCGGCGTCCCGCGCATGTTGCCGCGCTTGACGCCATACGGCAGCCAGCGCGGCACATATTCTTCGGCACGTTATTGGAAGCACCGCGAATATGAGGCCAGCATCGGCTGTGGAGTTATGCTGGCTATCCTGATGGCCAAACTGGTCTTCCATCTGTAGTCATCTTAAGTCATCAAGTGGGAGTGGTAGTGTGCCCTTCAGGTTTTACGCCGCTCCAGCCGCATCCAATACAATTACTGGAACAGTGCAGATCCCGTGTCGTCATTATCGCGTCGTGGCCGCGCTCGCACTGAGCGGCGCGCTCTGCGTTCAAGTCGTGTCCATGTTGGCGGCGCAGCAAGCGGCATCAACGACAACCGGCAGTCCTAATCCAGTGCAAATCACGCCTCCTCGCCCCAACTATCCTTTCCCCGATGGACAAAGCTACGTTTATTCGGCGGAGTGGCACTTGATCACTGCGGGAACTGCGGTTGTGAGAATGGATGCCGCCGAGGATGAAGGCAAAGTAACCGCGACGGCCGAATCGGCGGGAGCCGTTAATGTTCTTTTTCCTGTTCGTGACCACTTCGAATCGCGCTTCGATCCACGGACGTTTTGCTCGCTTTCCATCTTCAAGCACAGCGAGGAGGGCGCGCACAAACGCGAGACATCGATTCACTTCGATTACGCGCGCAAAAAAAGCACGCTTGATGAAAAGAACCTGAGGACGGGCGAAACCAAGCACGTGGAAAGCGATCTCGCCGGATGCACCACCGATGTCATCACTGGCTTTTACTACCTTCAATCGCTCCCGCTGCAAGTAGGGCAGGTGTATGAGTTCCCGATAAGCGACGGCAAGACGACCGTCATCCGCGCCAGTGTTGATAGGCGTGAGCAGATCAAAACGCCTGCCGGAACATTCCCCACGGTGATGATTACAGCCGAAGCGACTTCGGGTCCTCTTCAATCAAAGGGAAAGGTCTGGGTCTGGTATTCGGATGATCCCGCTCACACGCCGGTGCAAATCCGCGTCAAGCTAGGATGGGGCACGCTGTTGTTTCGTTTGCAGAGGATAGACAAATAGAGAGAAGGTCGTTGGTCGTTCGCCATAGCCTTACGGTGCGTTGACGATGAATCTGCGGACGAATCCGATTCCCGAACGCCGAACGACGAACGACCAACGACGATCTACTTCTGCGCCACCACCGCTAGTTTCGCCCTCGCCAGTTCCGGACGCTGCGATCCGGACCCTTCACAAGTCTTGACCAGCACCGCGTAATACTCGCTCGCTTGCGACGCTTGCCCCGCCAACTCAGCCGCGTGCGCCGCTCCATAAAGACTATTGAAGCGGTTGGGAAAGAATTTCAAACTAATTTTGTATTCCGCTAGAGCTTGTTCCGGACGCTTCAAGTCGAGCAGGATATCCGCCAGCATCTCCCGCGCCGGCATTTCGCCATTCGATTCTTCTCCGGACGTCTCCTGTTTTTCGGCAATGGCGCGCAAGGCCGCGATAGCCTCGTCGTTCCTGCCTTCCGCGTGATCGAGCCAAGCCACCGCTTCTTTTCGATCCTGATCGACCGCAGCGGCGACGTCTTTTTTCTTCTCATCCAGAAGGGTCTTATGAATTGTTTCGAGATGTTCGATATCGGTGCGTGCCTGAGCGACATTGCCGCTGCGCGCCGCGCCAATTGCCCGCGCCCTGTAAGTAATGGAATTGTCTCCAGTGTCAGCGCCGGGCACCGGCGTCAGCGCGGCTGCTTCGGCCCAGTGGTGCAACTCCATCGCGTAACGTGCTGGAAAAGTAACCATCGCGCCGGTTCGAGGATCGTAGCCCATGCCGTACATGTCTTTCATCGGCGGCATCGCCCGCACCTCTTCGATAACTTTGAGGGCGTACGCTTCCCGCCCACTTTGCAGATAGGCATACACAAGATAATCCATGGCATGGAACTGGTGGCCTTCGCCACCCATATTCATAGCCGTGGCCTTGCGCGTAGCTGCAATCGACGCGAGGTTCGAGTTGATATCGTCCTGCCAGAGTCCAAGCCGCGCGAAGATATGCGACGGCATGTGCAGGGCATGGGGAGCGACGGGAGCGATCTGCGCATACCGGCGCGCGGCGGGTAATCCGAGTTGCGCCAGTTGCGGCTTGTCATAAGTGTGGATCAGGTAATGAGCAATCCCCGGATGATTGGGTTCCACCTCGAACAATTTTTCCAGGATCGCGCCTGCCTGCTTACGATTGGCGAAGGTAGGATCGTTTTCCGGTTCCGCAACCAGCAGCGAGAGCGCATAAAAAGCTGCCCCCTCGTGGTCGTCCGGATACTTCTCATACACATTCTTCATCGCCGTCGAGTAAGCCTGCGCGCGGATCTCGTAGTCGGCTTTCTTGCTGTTCGAATAGAAGGCCTTCAAGGCAATGATGTAGTCGCGTTCGCGATCGGTCTTAGCCTTCGCCTTCTTCAACTCCGTCGAAGCGCGTTGGATGGTCGCAGCATCGGGATGATTCCAAAGCTGGTGCCACAAACTCATGGCTACGCCCCAATGAGCCATCGCGCACTTTGGATCCTGCTTCTCGACCTCGAGAAAAGTTTTCTCCGCCTCTTCGTACCAGAACGAATGCAGCAGCGCGACGCCCTTTAAGAAAGTCTTCTGCGCATCTGGAGTGCAAGAGACCGGGAAGTGAACCGTGCCTAGCTGTTCCTGCGTCAGTTCTTCATGATGGTGATCTTCGTCTGCGAACGCCAGACAGGAAAGCGCGACGACAATACATAAGAACCAGCTTAGTTTGCGCATTAGGACACCCCAGTCGGAGTTTAGTGGGCGGGTTTGGGCTCGGTCAAGATGGGAGGTCCGTCGGTTTCGTTCTTTTTACTTCGTCTCCCGCAAAGTCTGCAGTCGAATTTGAGTCAACCGATAGGCCGAATCGGGAATTTGCGTAGCCCTTTCAGGTTTTGTCACTCGTGCATAATTGGCGAGCGCGGCCTCGCGCTCTCCGTATTGCTCCGCGATGCGGCCGAACGCGTACCAGTAATTTGGATCGGGCTCGTCGAGGCTGAGCACATCCATGGCCTGCACCAGCACTTCTCGCGCCTCTTTCGTTTTCCCGGCCTCAGCGTACACGCAGCCCAAAGTGTGCAGAATAGACGAATTGTTTTGACTGAGCTGAGTACCCTTGAGTGCGTCCTCGATATCGCTTTGTTCGACCTTCCCGGTAAAGAGTGCGCTCCACGCGATCAGGTTAAGATCTTCGGCGGCGGCCTTTCCCTCGTCTGCGATATTTTTGGCAAAAATGTGCGCCTTATCATAGTCATCCCGGGTCATGGCGGCCCAAACCTTCGCCCGCATCGCGGCCAAATCGCCAGGGATGCGTTTCTCCCGCTCTGCGGCGAGTCCGTCCGCTTCGTCAAAACGGCGTAGCGATCTCAGCGCATAGGATTGCTTGAGAAATACGGACTCGGACTCCGGATACTGCTTTGCCAAAGCGCCGCAAACGGCAAGCAATTTCTCATATGCAAACAGCCTCGTATAACCGTCGATCATTGCCAGCGAGGTTGTAACCTTATCCGCATCACTGCGGCCAGGATCTTTGAATTGTTCGAGGATGGTCAGGCCCTGCGCTGCCGTCTGTTTGTATGTCGTCAGAATCGAGGCGGCCGCTAAGGTAATGGCCGCTGCGTCCGCATCTCGTCCTTTTGTCCAAGCCCGCGCAAAAGGAGAATCTGCAAGAGGATCGTCACCACCTGCAAGATGCCAATCTTCCCGCAACCAGTCGAGAAGGACGCGAGCCCCGGCCAGATCGTTCGCCGCTACCCGATCCAAAACCTCCAGGCCGATGGCAGCTGGGAATCGGCTGGTACCCAAAACTTTGTACTTGCCCTCTTCTTTAACCACGTATGTGGCAGTCTTGTAGCTTGCCGAGCCCCATAGCGTGACTTTGTAGGCTGTAGCATCGTTTCCCTGAACTTTCGGTTGAGCCCGCGTGAGGGAAAGGTCAATCCCAACATCTTCAATCGATCCGACTCGCGCGTTCCGGCTTAGATCGCCTTTTGCGGACTTGACTGTGGACTCCAGCACTTCCGACGTAGCCAGGACGGCCTTGCCATTCCGGCTGCTGAGTGACTGCAACTGATCGAGAGTCAGACTGGGATCGTCTGCCAGAAGTAGAAAGCGTAGCGCGACGCCAGCAGCATCATTCGGAAATGCCATCTGCTCGTGAAGCTGGCTCTTTCGATAGAGAGAAGCATAGGCCGCAGTCTCGGATGCACTCGCTCCCGATGCGCCCGCTTCCACAAGATCGGCAGCAAGCGAATACTTGCGAAGATTCACCAGCATATCCCCAGCCGATTTTGCAAACTGTTTGAATTGTTCTTCACCCGCTGCACGCTTTCTCGCCTCTGTCAGCGCGCTTTGGGAATCGTTAAGGATGGCATCGCACGCGATGATCAGAGCAGTCGGCTGCGGGTTCAACGTCTCGGCATTCTTCTGAGCTTCGGAGAATTCGCCCCCGTAGAACAGCGCGAAGGCAAGATTGTTTTGTAGCCCCAGCTCTGCCAGTTTCTCCGCCGTCAGTTTGTGGTACTCGTCTACCGCGGCTTTCAGCTTGGCCCCAGGCCCATAGCGTAATCCCCAACGGTTGTATTCAAGAAGAATGGCGAGGTTGGCAACGATCAACTTGTCATCGGGGTCGAGTTTTTCCGCAGCCCGAAACGCAGCTTCGGCTCCCGCATAATCACTGCCGGGGCGAAGCTTACGTCCCACTAGGTCGTATTCGAGAATTTCCGCGAGCGTCTTTTCACCCAATGCCGAAGACGGTTCCAGTTTCACCGCAGTCTGAGCCTCGGCGCGGGCTGTCTCGCCGAGGCCGGCGGCGAGAAGAACCTCTGCAATCTGAAGGTGATGAACCGCTTCTTTCGGATGAAGCGCAATCAGTTCACGATAAGACTGTAGCGCCTCGCGATACTTTCCCTGATTGACCAGCGCTTGGCCGATAGGTTCGAAGTAAATGAGAATAGCCTCTCCGGCTGCGAGTTGCGCGACTTTATTGCGCAGGTCGGTGGCTTCAGCGACGGTCATGCGGCGCTTCACGGAGTCGAATCGAAACGCCGCGTGAACCACGCCGTTTTCATCCGACGTAAACTTCTCCGTGAGAGTGCAGGGGCCAAGTGAGATCTCGGCATTTGCCGGCAGAGGTTTGGGCTTGAATCCAACAGGAGGAACAACCGAATAATCCCACTCGGTTACAAAGGCGTCTGGCAGTTGGTAGTCTGACGTCCGTTTCTTTTTGGGCTTTTGTCCGCTGTCGCTATCGGCTTTGACCTCATCGCTTTCTCGCTGCCGGAGCTCAGATGGAAGGCGAGTAAATATGCCTTCGATACGAACGGCAGCCACGGCGATGTTGAGGTCGGTAGCGCCCCGCTTGGCTCGATTAACTTCCAGAATCAGTTGGAACTGTTTGGACAAATCTGAAGGATCGGATCGATCGATGCGATCAAGCTTTTCCGCCAGGTATTGCGCCTTCACGTAGCTGGTGAGCTCGTCCTTCGCGGACTTGTCTTGCTTGTCGGCATATACCCGCCGGAAAGTAGACTCGACGGCTCCGTGCGGCTCTGAGGTTTCAATAATTCGCGCAGGGCCGTTTTCCGCGAGAAAAACTTCTCGTTTCTCGGTCAACAAATTGTCGGCCGAAGAAGTGATCGGAGTATGGACCAGGGAAGTGCTGTCAGGGCGCACAATGAGGGCAAGCCGCCCCTGGTCGGCATTCGGAATTTCACCGAGTCTGGCATATTGATCGGTAGCATCGATCCATAGGTCCGGGCTGCCGGGAACATAAACGATAGCGTGATCGAACAAACCTGCGCCGGGGAGATCGGGAGCGACATCTTCACGGCTACCTGCGTTGAGTAACGCAATATACGCGGGTACATCGGCATCGCGGAGCATCGCGACCATCAAAGCCGCTTTGTCTTTGCAGTCGCCATATTTTCGGGCCAGCGTTTCCTTGGGGAAATGTGGAACCACCGCCGACTCCCCAAATTCGACCCCGGTGTAGCGAACTTCGCGATCGAGATATTGTAGGATGGCCGCTATTTTCTCTTCGCGAGATGCCTTTCCGGCGATCAGTTTCCCGACCGCCGATTTCAGGTCTCCACCGGCAATCTGTTTATCCACAATCTTCCCGTAGCTTTCGGCTATCTGCTGCCATGAGCCGCCGGTTGAAAAGATCACGCTCGCATATCCTGGTTCGTCGCTCGGCAGATCAGTCTCAGGCTCGTCGCGCACTTCGATCGGGCCCAGATCAAACGTCAGGCGTACGCGTCCGTCGGCTTCGTTTCGTTGTGGTTTGAGATCGGGAAGCAAATCGATTTGGTAACGCAGGGGAAGAGCCGCGGGAGCATCCAGTATCAAACGAGTGTGCTGCACGGGCACGGAAGAACCGATGAAGAAACGCTCTACCGTTCCGGCACCAAAAAAAGGCGCGGTCTCAGTCGAAACCAGCTCCTCCTCGATCAGCGATCCTGGAGCAATGGCAGGCAAAGGAGCCCGCAGTACACGGCGATCGCTGAACACATTATCTTCGTTCTCTTTTGCCGAGGCATCGGTGATTGTCTTCGCATCCAGAACATGCACCGCGCCGTCGGAAGTTATCACCCGTGCCCGCAAAATGGGACGGTCTTCGTGCCAAGGCTCCCAGCTCGATGAGATATCGCCCCAGCCATCTGCGCCCTTCTGCGTGAGAATCTTGTAAAGAAAATACCGTGAACGGACGGCCCGTCCTTCGGTATCGAAAATAACGGTTTGCTCATCATCGGCAAAAAGGACATCGATGCCCGCCGCCGGAGTGATCTGCGATACACGCTGATAAAGAGCAGCCGCGTCTGCCGGAAAGCGGTCTCCTTCTGGCTCATTAACTCCGGCTGCAGAACGCAAGCCCAGCGCGGCACAAAGAAGTAATAACTCAGCCGTATAACTCAGTGCGCACCGCTTAGCGGAGAAAGACAAAATGGCGAGCCTCACACTCTCGAAGTCAGGATAAGAAGGTACCCCGGAATGGGCAGAGCCGCAAGCTACCCACCGTCAAAGATTTGTGGGATAATCGCCGCATCTATGGAAACTTCAAGCTTGGATTTTGTGTACTTGGAGAGCGATCCCCGAACCCGGCAACCGTCGGCCTGCTTGTTCGTGAAAACGGGCGGCAAAAAAAACTATGCCGGTGTCAGTGCCGCCAAGTTGATTAGCGCTCCATGCCAGACTTTTATCGAGTTGGATGCCGAGATCAGAAGATTACATGCAGAACTGGACGAAATCCGCGCTCGGGCCAAGAAGAAGTTTTACAAGGCATACGCCGCAGCAGCGGGAGCGTAGTGGCCTTGGTACGAAACCTGCCAGGTGTTCAGCATTGTTCACGATAATCTCGATCAACTAACTTGTATTTCCAGCCTGTAATTTACTGATTACGCTTGACACGAGCACACCTCAACAAGTTAAATCTTTTTCTGCGTAACTTCTTAGCAATTTTGTGCAAGGTTTTTCCGTATGCACGGGATCTGTAGACGTCACAAAAGTCCAGGCCGCGCGGAGAAATCGAACATTTCGATGTGAACCATATTTCGTTTTAAAAGAATTCCCTTAGATTTTAGATATTGAGGAGCAAAGCATGGCCGAAAAAGCTGAAGTTCGTCACACGTTGAGCGAGCAGCAAGCGCGCCAACTAGCGAATGTAACCAAAACCGTCCCCATGATGGAGACGATCACGCCGCGCTGGCTGGTTGCCTTTCTGTCGTGGGTGCCCGTCGAAGCCGGCACTTATCGCGTCAACAAAGTAAAGAACACGCACCCCGGCACGCGAACCATCGAGTGCAGTCCCGATGAAGAGATCGATTTGCCCGAGATCTACGTGGACTACGAAGAGAAGCCGCGCGAGTACACATTGAACGCAGTCACGACCGTGCTCGACGTACAGACTCGTATCTCCGATCTATACCGCAGTCCGCACGACCAGATACGGGAGCAGCTTCGGCTGATGATCGAAAAGGTAAAAGAACGCCAGGAAAACGAACTGGTGAACAATACCGAGTATGGTTTGCTGAACAATGTTGCCCCTGAGTATCGCGTGAAGACTCGGAAGGGCCCGCCCACTCCCGATGATATGGATGAACTGATCTCCAGGGTCTGGAAAGAGCCATGCTTCTTTCTGGCACATCCGCGGGCGATCGCAGCTTTTGGGCGCGAGTGCACTCGCCGCGGCGTTCCTCCACCGACTGTGAATCTGTTTGGCACGCAGTTCCTGACCTGGCGTGGAATTCCGCTGGTTCCTTCGGACAAGCTGGCGATCAAGGGCGAGAAGACTAATATTCTGCTGCTGCGCACCGGCGAGAAAAAGCAGGGCGTGATCGGGCTCTTCCAGCCGGGGCTGCCGGGAGAAGTAACGCCCAGCTTGTCGGTTCGCTTCATGGGCATCAATCACAAGGCGATTGCCTCATACCTGATTTCGCTCTATTGCTCGATTGCAGTTCTCACGGAAGATGCAATCGGTGCGTTGGAAGGCGTGCATGTCGATCAATACCACGAGTACAAGTGATCGCATAGCGGTAGGCTCGCCGGCGTCGCCATCCGCGTACGAAGGTGGAGAGCAGTACGAAGGCGTGTCTGGGCTGATGTCGGCGGTGCCTGATCCGGCAGTGATTGCGAAACTTGCGAATGAGTTTTTCGCTGCGCTGCCGGGCGCATTCCCGGGAACCCTGCCGCAGGCCGTGACGCCTCCGAATACTGCGGTCCCTCCGGCGTCGCCGACGGACGTCGATTTGCGCGGGATATCTGGAGCGGCGCCGCATGCTGCCGTTCCGGATTATCCGCCGGAGACATTTCCCGTCCCTGGAATGCCGAACCAGCGCTCGATTCCAGGCGGGCCGCAGATGCCTTCGTCGCCACCTACCGGTGTGTTGAATGAGGCCGATTTCCGTGCGATCGCTGCTTCGCTCGCGGGAGCAACGCCGCTCGTGCCGCAAGTTACATCCGCTGCTCCTTCGTCTACGGCGTCCACGATACCCGGCTCTTCATCATCTTCTTTATCTTCTTCCGATGGAGAAAAGGGCAGCCCATGGGCTGCCGCGCCGCAAATTCCGCCGGCAGCGGAGATGTATTCCTTTCCCGGAGTTCCGGCCATGCCTGCCTCTCCGCTGACCGGTCCACCAAGCGGATCGGATCTCGCGGCGATCCCGGCCGCGCCGGCGAATTCCGCCAGTGCGGGCAGAACCGACCCGTGGGCCGAAGGTCCTCATTTTGCGGGATTGAACGATGTATTCTCTTTTCCGCGAGCGCCCGGCGCGTCGATTCCTGGCATTCCAGAAGTGCGTGTGTCTCAGCCTGGCTTGCCGGATGCCTCGTCGGTTGTGGGCGCGACTCCTACTGCGTCTCCCGCGATGCCCGCGACAAATGTGCCGGGCCCAGCAGACGGAGTCCCCGAACCTGTTCCACAATTTGCGATTCCAGAAGCAGCCGCCGGTTCAACCGATGTGGAGAGAGCTGTATATCCGGGAGCGGCGACGAAATTTCCGACTGCAAGTGAGATATTTTCTTTTCCCGGAGTCCCCGGCGCGCAGTCGCCCCCCGGTGTTCCAGTTCTTCCTTCTTCAATCCCTGCGGTTCCTGCTGAAACCGATCTGAGCGGATGGCCGAGTGCGCCGCCGAGCCCACCCTCGGATACCAACGGAATCACAGCGTCTGCTCCCGGCTTTCAGCTACCGACGTTTCCAGGTTGGTCTAGCTCTATCCCTGAGACGGAAAGAAAAGCTCCGGCGGCGAACTCTCTGCCATCGGGAGTCGAGTCGAGCGAGTTTCGTCCGGACCTGGAGCCGGCTGAACTCGGCGTCGCCAAACGGCCACTCGATCCCCGGTTAATCCGCCAGGATTTTCCCATCCTGCAAGAGCGGGTTAACGGACGACAGTTGATCTGGCTCGACAATGCCGCCACCACGCAGAAACCGAATGCGGTGATCGATCGCCTGTCGTATTTCTATCAGCACGAAAACTCGAACATTCACCGAGCCGCGCACACACTGGCAGCACGTGCCACGGATGCCTATGAGAGTGCGCGGGAAAAGACGCGCCGCTTCCTGAACGCTTCTTCGACGCGAGAGATTATCTTCGTTCGCGGCACCACCGAGGGCATCAACCTGATCGCCCAGGCATGGGGACGCCGCAATGTCCAGAAGGATGACGAGGTCGTCATCACCTGGCTCGAGCACCACGCCAACATCGTGCCCTGGCAGCAATTGTGTTCGGAGAAGGGCGCTCGCCTGCGCGTGGCTCCGGTGAATGATCGCGGCGAAGTGATCCTCGAAGAGTATGAGAAGTTGCTGGGCCCACGCACCCGTATCGTGTCGTTCAGCCAGGTGTCGAATGCCCTTGGAACCATTACGCCGGCGCGCGAGATGGTAGCGATGGCGCACCGCCACGGCGCGCGCGTGGTGGTCGATGGCGCGCAAGCCGTCTCCCATATGAGGGCGGACGTGCAGGCCCTCGACTGCGACTTCTATGTTTTTTCCGGCCACAAGGTTTTTGGTCCGACTGGAATCGGCGCGGTCTACGGAAAGTTGGATGTGCTCGATGCCATGCCGCCGTGGCAGGGTGGCGGCAACATGATTGTGGATGTCAGCTTCGAGAAGACGACTTACCACACGGCTCCAGCGCGCTTCGAGGCCGGCACCGGCAACATAGCGGACGCGGTGGGACTCGGCGCGGCTCTTGATTATGTCGAGCAGGTAGGCATGGAAAGCATTGCCGCCTACGAGCACGAACTCCTGGTGTACGCGACGGCTGGACTTCTCACTGTCCCAGGATTACGGCTGATTGGAACCGCGCACGAAAAAGCAGGCGTGATGTCATTTGTTCTTGATGATATTCGGACTGAAGATGTGGGAGCCGCGCTGAATCAGGAAGGCATCGCGGTGCGTTCCGGCCACCACTGCGCTCAGCCGATTCTGCGCCGCATGGGAGTCGAGAGCACGGTGCGTCCATCACTGGCGCTATACAACACGCGCGAGGAAATCACCGCGCTCATCGCCGCACTACATCGCATACAGGCCGACAGGGGCCATCGTCGTTCGTAGCAATATCATCGCCTGAAAAAAATAGGCGTCTGTAAAAATCTTCCTGCTAACCTGCTCGGCTGAAATTCACCCACGCATCGGCTCGCGATTTGGGTTCGGGCACCGGCGCAGGTTCCGGTTCGGATTGCGCCTCGACTTCTGCCGCCTCCAGCAAGCGCACGACTCCGCGCAGATTTTCCCATGCCGCCTGATTCAATGCCGGGTCGGCACTGACCAGGTCGCGGATCATGTCCCATGCGGCAATATTCAGCGCGCCCTCCGGAGCAATTCCCAAAGCAAGTGAAACCGAGCACTGCGGACAAAACACGATGCGTTGCGCGGAGGATTTTTGCCGCGGCTTGATTCCCACCGTCTGCGCGAACATATAAATGGCAACAAATTTTCTGCCCGACTCAAGTTCCCGGCTACAGCGCAAACAACGTACGTTCTCCAAAGTGGATTCCTCGGGCCGATGACGGCGAATTAAGATATAAATACTTTCTCCAAGCCGGGGCTGGGAGCACAAGTATGTAGAAGGATTCCGGCACGCCTATTTATCCTAATGTCTATCGGGTTGGTTGTGATCTAAGGTCGTGGGGAGGTTATGCGTCATTGCAACGGCGGGGATTCTGGTTCGGCTGAGCCATCGGCGCGAGCGTCCGAAGCTCCATAATTCAAATTGGCTTTGGAGTCGTGCATGACTGACTGTCCGCGGCCCATGGCGGTAGAGTATTCGCGCTGCACGTTGAATTGATGTCCCATGGCGGAAAGCTTTTGCCGCACATCGGGCGGAACTCGCGACTCGATCACAATGTCGCATCCGCGCTTCGAGCTAACGGTGAATCGGGCATTCTCCAGCGCCTGCTGGATGTTCATGCCGTAATCCACGATGTTGGAAACGAATTGCGCGTGCGCCAGCGGCTGGTTTGCTCCTCCCATGATTCCGAAACCGATGTGCTGGTCGCCGTGTTCCATGAAGGCCGGAATGATGGTGTGAAAAGGACGTTTGCGCGGGGCCAGGGCATTCGGCGATGCCGGATCCAGCGAGAACAGAGCACCGCGGTTTTGCAGTACGAATCCCATGCCACGCACGGCAATGCCCGATCCAAACGCCGAGTAGTTGCTTTGAATCAGCGAGACGATGTTGCCCTCGCGATCGACGACGGAAAGATAAGTGGTATCGCTGGTGGGGGGCGTTCCCGCCGTAACTTCGCAGTTGGCTTTGCCGGGGGCGATGAGCTTAGCGCGGTCGCGCGCATATTCTTTCGACAGAATTCCCTTCACCGGAATCTTCGCAAACCTTGGATCGCCGTTGTAGCGCCCGAGATCGGCGTAGGCTAGCTTCATGGCCTCGATCCGCTCGTGCAACTCGGCAACGTCTAGCGGGCCACCAGCTGATGCCGGAGTCGTCTCCATGATGTTCAGCATCTCCAGCGCCGCCATGCCTTGTCCGTTGGGAGGAAGTTCGTAGATGGTCCAGTCGCGATAGGTCGTAGAAATGGGCTCGACCCATTCTGGCGAGAACTCGGACAAGTCGTCGGCAGACATGGTTCCGCCCAGGCTCTGCGATGTGCTCAAAATCGCGCTTGCTATTTCACCTTTGTAAAAAGCGGCCGGTCCATTCTGCGCCACGAGTTGCAACGCCTTGGCGAGATCGTGATTCTGGAATATCTGCCCCACTGCCGGAGCCTTGCCATTCGGCAGATAGACTCGCCGGGCTTCGGAATCCTTCGAAATCGTTTCTGCCGCATCTTCCCAATAAGCGTCAATGATTTCCGGGACTGGGTAGCCATTCTCCGCATAGAAGATTGCGGGCTGGAAGAGTTCCTTCCACTTCAACCGTCCAAAACGTTCGTGCAGCGCGTGCCAGCCAGCGACCGCGCCCGGGACCGTGACGGAGTCAATGCCCTCATGCGGCATTGCTGTTATGTTTTTCGCTTTCAGATGCTCGATAGTCAGACTGCGAGGAGCCCATCCGCTGGAATTCAGGCCGTAAAGTTTGGCGGCCTTCGCGTCCCAGTAAATGGCAAACAGATCGCCGCCGATGCCGTTCATCATTGGTTCAGTCACGCCGAGGACAGCATTCGCGGCAATTGCCGCGTCAATGGCTGAACCTCCACGCTGCAGGATCTGCGCGCCCGCTGCCGAAGCCTGCACATGGCTGGTCGCTACAATGCCGTAGCGTGTGATGACCATGGAGCGCGCGGACGAGCGATCTTGCGCGGAGACGAAAGACGCTAATAACAGAACGAATGCGGTTTGGGTGAGTAGGATCCGAAGCGAAATATTCAAGGCTGCACCTGCGCGCCTGTATTCTAAGCGACACGGAGCGGTGAACGCCAAATGTGAGACGCCCTGCCATATTGTTTTACGACCTGCGAGACAGAGTCGCCGTGCCTGCCGTAATCTGGTAACAGACAATTTCACGGAGGACACATGCCGCAAGCTAGCTCAATGCCTCAACCCGATCCCAACGAAAAGCTGGTCAAGATTTTTGACGCCGAACAGGAAAACGAAGCGATTGTCGTGCAGGGATTGCTCGAATCCGCGGGAATTGAATCGGACTTGAAGTCCATTGACGCGGTTCAGGACGCATTTCCCGGAGTTGGCGGAAGCGTTCTTCTGGTGCGCGAAGAAGACGCTCCTGAAGCCACGAAGATTATCGAAACCTTCCGTAAATTGCCACCCCTCGATGACGAAACGACCAGCGCATAGAAAGAGCAGGTTTCAAGGTGGCAAAGTTTCAAGGTTTCAGTGTTGCCGTCTGATGTTGAGACATTGAAACCCTGAAACTTTGAAACCTGCTTTTGATTCAGTGGAGCAGTGCTACGTCCGGGGTCACGGACTTGCCGTCGAGATAGAAGCTGACCGCGCCATCCTCATCCGTGCGATAGGTTTTCACGCCAGCCCGCTGTAACCTCTCCAACACTTCGCGTCGAGGATGCCCGTAGACATTGCGCGCGCCGACGGAAATAACCGCATATCTCGGATGGACTGTCGTCAGCAGATCGGCAGAAGTGCCGCTAGCGCTGCCGTGATGCGCAACTTTCAACAGCATCGCCTCAGGGTGCTCTTCGACAACGCGCCGTTCCGCCGGACGTTCCGCATCCCCTTCGAGCAAAGCAGTGGTCCGGCCAAACGTCGCGGTGAACACCAGGCAATCATCGTTTGGACGCATCGATCCGGTGATCTGGTCGCGTCCGGGTGCGAGCATGTCGAAATGCGCTCCGCCGAAGTCGAATTGATCGCCTTCTTTCTTGACGGAGACGGTCATTCCCGCGCTTTGCGCTTGCGCGACGATTTCCGCCAATTCGCCGACTGGTTTGTCGATGCTCGTCCAGAGTTCTCGGGGATGGAAATTTGCTATCACCGCCGGCATTCCACCGAGATGGTCCGCATGAGGATGTGTAATCACTACTACGTCAAGATGATCAATCCCTCGATTCCACAGATAAGAGGAGACCACCTGCTCGCCGAGATCGAAGTCCGAATGCATCCACTGCGGCAGACCTCCGGCATCGATCAGCAATGTGCGGCCTTCGGGCGTGACCAGCAGAATGGAATCGCCTTGTCCAACATCGATAGTAGTCATCTCCATAACACCGGAGCGTAGGTGAGGGCGAGAAGGGACAAAGGCAATCCAGACCGCAACGCCGAACAACAACGCCACTGACGCGAAAGCAGGCAGGCGAGTGCGACGGAAGCGCGCCGCCAGCGCGGCGAGCCCCAGCGCAGCGATTGAAGCCAGCATCATCTTGAGAGATGGCATGGCAACCCGCATATCGGCGATCGATGTACCGGCGAGGTGAGCACCGCCGAGGGAGTGTACCGTTCCGGCGATGCCCTCGAGGGCAAGGCCGGAGATCCAAATTGCAGGTTTGGCGAGAGCGCTAGAGATGTATCCTAAGCCGACCGCTGCAGCCGCGGCGGGCATCAGAATCTGTGTGAGCGGAATTACGGCTAGGTTAGCCGGCATGCCCATGGTGGTGGCACGATGAAAATGGTAAGCCATCAGCAACGCTAATCCCGCCTGCATCAGCGCCGAGATGAAGACCAATTCACCCACAGCAATGGCAACCCTCATCAAGATTGACGGCAACGCAAAACCGAGCCGGTGGCCGATGAATCGCTTCAGCCTCCATCCGATCAACCGGAGATCCAATCGAAATTGCGCCACGTTGGGAGCGAGGTGCAAATCGTAGCTGGTAACTTTTAAGAGCCGCAAGCCGCGCGCGTAGGGCAGCGTTGTCCGTTCTAAGATCGGAGCGCCGACGCCTGCGATGATGAAGACCGCGAGAAATGTCAGCTGAAAACTGGCGCCAAACAAGGCATGTGGATCGACAATCAGAACTCCGAGGGCCGCCGCTCCAATTGCGTTCATCATGTTGCGTTCGCGATAGAGAAGACGCGCACCCAAGTAGGTCGCAAGCATCAGCGCGGCACGCCATACCGGTGGGCCGACTCCCACGACGAACGCATATGCGAAAGAGACCACGACCGTGCAAATGGCCGCCACTGCGGGATCGATGCGAAACTGGCGTAGCGTCCAAAAGATGGCGACAGCCATAATGCTCAGGTTCATTCCAGAAACTACCAGCACGTGATATGTGCCGGAACGCTGGTACTCGGTGCGGGTTGCGTTGCGCAGAAATGATTCTTCGCCCAGCACCATCGCGTCCATGAGCGAGGCCTGTGACGCGGGCCATAATTGGTGAATTTTGGCCACGATGCTGGCGTGGACGCTCGTTCGCCAGAGTTCGACGCGGCTGCCGGAGAATCCGGCAAGCCGCTCGATATCCTTTGCGTCCGCCGAACCCAACACGCTGATGCCGTTGTCGTGAAGGTAGCCTTCGTAGTCAAAAGCTCCGGGATTGCGGTAATTGCGCGCGGGATGCAGCTTGGCAAGGATCCTTAGTCTTGTTCCATAGGTTAATGGAAATGGAGCGACGGGCGTCTCGCCCGTCCCTTCAGAACCTTTCGCAACATCGTAGCTGGGCGAGGACGCCCGGCGTTCCACTGACTCCGAAGCCTCTACCTTTTCGTAAATCGTCAGGCGGATGCCTGCCCTAACCGGCCAGTGTTCACCTTGGCTTGAGACTTCCTCCGTCTCCACGTCAATCGATTCGCGAATCGAGCGCGGACCTGCGTCCCGGGCATAGCCCTCCCGCATCACGCGCGCGGAGAGTGTGACGGTACGGCCGTCTGCCAGGGAACGTATTCGCGCATCGTCCCGTTGGAGTTCGTCTGGTTGACCTCGAATCTGGATCAGAAAAGCGCCCAGAAGAAACCAGGTACTCAAAGAAAGCGCCTTTGCCAGCCAAGGCCGCTTCGCCAGAAACCATGACGCAGCGAAAACAAAGGCCACTGCCCCGATCACCCACCACGAGGGGGGACGCCAGGCGCGCACGCCCGTCCACAGGCCGAGCGAAAAAACTACGGCTGCCCAGAACAAAGGCTGGCGTGTCGGCTTGGGGGTGCGCTTCTGCGGCAAAAGAGTTAGAGCTTGGGCGAAGTGAAAGCGATCAGCGCGCCAGGAGCATCACCGATTCGATATGAAACGTCTCGGGGAAGAGATCGAATAGGTGTGCCTCCTCGATCCGATATCCGGCCGCCAGCAAGGGGGCGATATCCCGAGCCAGCGTCGCCGGATCACACGAAACATATCGGATGAGGGGCGCTCCGAGCGCTACCAGCGATCGGATCACGGCCTTGCCGGCGCCAGTGCGGGGAGGGTCCAGGACGACCAAGTCAGGACGTTTTCGCACCGATCCAGTTTTCAAGTAGCCGTTCTTCAGGTGATCGCTCATCAAGTAGTCCTCGGTCCGCGCGCCGACCGCTTTCACATTCGCAGGGACATTCTGCCCCAGGTCGCTATAGGCTGTCTGTGACGCCTCTACAGCAAATATGTGATGAAAGTTTGCCGCCAAGGCCACCGAAAACAACCCTACTCCGGCATAGAGATCGAGGGCGAAATCGCCGCGCACATTGCCCGCGACTGTTGACACCATGTCGTCGATCAGATGTCGATTTACCTGGAAAAATGCCCCCGCGCTCACCTGATACTCGTGGCTATTCGTGCGATAGCGAATTGTCTTTGCGCCTGATTGCGCAAGCACTTTCTGGTCTATCGGTGCTTCATCATCGGATTGTCCCCATGAAGACCGCCGTCGGGAGGAGAAAAATGTGACGCCGCCAATTTCCGGCAATTCGCGTTCGAGAGTTTCAGCCCAGCGCAGAAGATCTTTCTTCTCTGCGTCACGTTCGCAAAATGCCCAGACCAGCAAGCGTTCATCGGACGCGTCTGCGAATAGCTCAATCTCTTCCACTGCCTTCGGGCAATCTAAACCGCGAAGATCGATCAACCGCGCCATCACACGATTGAGCAGCGGCGAGCTAATCGGACATTCATGCACAGGCAAAAATTCGTGCGAGCCGAACCGAAAGTATCCCAGAGCAAATTCTGGCGCCGTCTGTACCTGGAGGCGCGTGCGGTTGCGGTAGTTCCATGGTGGAGAAGGGTGCAGCCGAATCTCGGATTTGAGTTCAATTTTTGCGATCCGTTGCAGCGTCTCACGCAGAATTTCAGCCTTGAATCGCAGCTGCTGGTCGTAGGAAATGTGCTGGTAATGGCATCCTCCGCAGTGCTGAAAGTACGGACAGCGAGCTCCGACCCGATTGGGCGACGCTTCGATTATTTGTGCAACCGAACCGCGCGCCAAGCCAGGCTTCTCTTGCCGAATCTCGGCCTCAACCCGTTCCCCCGGCAACACAAAGTGCACAAACACGGTCGTGCTGCGACCGTCCGCGCCGGGCGTAGTGCGCGCCAAGCCGTCGCCGCCGTAAATCAGTTTTTCGATGGAAAGAAGCAAGCAGCAAGTGTAGCGCGGGCAGGCGGACAAGAGTGTCCGCCCCACACAACCTAGTGCATGTAGAACAGGCTCAGCCGTGGCACGCCGCAGCGCTCCATCAGGCGCTTGTGGACATACTGTTTGTGCAATTGTTCGACTTGCGCGGCGGTCATCTTCCTGCGGTAGGGAGCAATGTCGCGATCTGCCTCGGCGCGAACATTCACCAGATCTTCATCGGGAGTTGCCGCCATCAAAACCGCAAAGAGTTTCTCCTCAATTACCGTCAAGCGACGCTCGAGATCTTCCAGCCGCGGAAGTTTCGCACTACTCTCGATCTCGCCCGCTATTTCTCGCAACGAATTGGCTTCTTCGCGTGCGAGGCTTCCGGTCGCGATTCCCGTGCGCTCCGGCAGTCGCACTTTCTCTAGTCTCTCGGCATTCTCCCGCAAGAATGTCACAATCTGCGCCGTCTCAAATCCAGGCTCGGGCCGAGCTTTATCTTCGCCGGTCGTGCCCACCGCCGCTTCCTTCATATCTTCCGCCGCGGACAGAACGGCCTGCGAGCAGTATGCGAGGCTATTTACTTTTTTCGACTTCGATGGACGCTGGTCGTATTTGTCGAAGGCGTCATCAATCCCGCGGAGCACCGCTTCTAATGGCACGCCTGCGCTTTTCCAAGTCTCAATCAGAGCCCAATCGAGCGTCGACAGCAGCAGGATTCCACCTCGCCGCTGTTGGAAATGCTCTTCGATTTCCGTGAAGTAATTGAAGTAATTTTCCACGAGCTTCGGCGCGATTTGTTCAATACGACTTACTTCAGCGCGATTTGGGAGAATCCGGCGAAGGCCACGGCTTGGCATCGGCCTCCACCACCTTGGCCTTTACTTTCCCCGATTTTGGCGCGCCTTCGCGGCGAAAGGACTGATTCCGATCCCAGATGATTCGCAGCCCTTCCAGTGTTAGAAACTCGTCCACGTCTTTAATGAAGTGTGAGGCCGTGCCAAACAGCGATCCGAGACCGCCCGTCGCAATTACGCGCGTCTCCTCGCCCATCTCATCCACCAACCGCTCGAGGATGCCATCGATCAGGCCGAGATAGCCGTAGTAGAGTCCGGATTGTAAGCTGCCCACGGTATTCGTTCCGATCACGCGTGCCGGTTTACGAATCTCGACTCGCGGCAGCCGCGCGGTGCGTTGAAACAATGCGTCCGCGGATATCCCGATGCCGGGGCAAATCACGCCGCCCATGTATTCGCCCTTTTTCGAGACGCAATCGAAGGTCGTCGCTGTGCCGAAGTCCACAATGACGCAAGGCCCACCGTATTTCTCAAAGGCCGCGACTCCGTTTACGATGCGGTCCGCGCCAACTTCGGCGGGATTGTCGTAGAGCACCTGCATACCGGTCTTTATGCCCGGCTCAATGAACAGCGGCTTGGTGTTGAAATAACGCTCGCAAACTTGCCGCAGCACAGAGTCGAGCGGCGGCACCACCGATGAAATGACGATGCCGTGCACGGCGGAAACTTCGAGGTTCTCCATGGAGAAAAGGTTGCGGAAGATGACACCGTATTCATCGACGGTGCGGTTGAGATGCGATCCGACACGCCAGTTCGCTACCAGGCGCTCGTAGCGCGCTGTCTCCGTGGTCACATCTTCGCCCTGACGATGTGCTACACGTTCGAACACGCCGAGCACGGTATTCGTGTTTCCGACATCGACGACTAGTAACATTTGACCTGCAGCATAATTAGATTTTCACCGTTCCACTTAAAACCGTCTGCAATCCCTCGGAGGTTCTCACCTGTAGAAAACCGCGTTCATCCAATCCTTCGGTGACGCCTGTCATGTTGTTGTTTGCCTCGTCGTTCACTTCGACAGTTACTTTCCTTCCGTGCACCGACGAGGAGCTTGCCTCGAACCTTCGCAGGATCGCCGCGCGTGCCCCCGCATCCTCAATCAGATTGCAATATTCGCGGTCAAGCGATTTTAGCAGGGCGGAGCAGAGCTCCACGCGCGACCACTCAGTGCTGGTCTCGATTTGCAATGACGTCGCTATTGCTCGCAATTCTGTCGGAAACTTTGTCTGGTTCACATTGATGCCGACGCCTACCACCAGATGACGCACTCGGGTGGCCTCAGCATTCATCTCCGTAAGAATCCCGCAGAACTTCTTGCCGCTGAGTAGAAGATCGTTCGGCCATTTCAAATCCGCCTGAAGTTGAGGAGCAATCTCCGCAACTGCCGCACGCACTGCAAGCCCCGCAGCAAGCGAAAAAATAAGCGCATCCGAGGGAGGCATGACGGGACGCAGGATCACAGAACAGTAAATCCCCGCCGAACCCGCCGAATGCCAGGTGTGCGCGCCCCGTCCTCGCCCAGACAACTGTTCTTCGGCAAGAAATACGCTGCCTTCCGGCGCGCCCTCGGTCGCGGACTGCATGGCCTCGGAATTGGTTGAGCCGATTTTGTAGTAGTGGTGGATCTGTTTGGCAGCGCCGAAAATCGTGCCTTTCAGCGAGGGAGCCAACATCTCCGGTAGCAGCAAATCTGGAACTGAGCGCAGTTGATACCCTGTCGCCGGATGCCCCGCGACATCCACGCCTAGTCCGCGCGCTTGCTGAATCAGCCGCCAGACTTCCGATCGGCTGGTGCCGATCTCTTCGGCAATCTTCGTTCCGCTCACGACCACGGTGGCGTTTCCCATCAGCAAGCGCAAGATGCGGCCGAGGCGAACGTCGGTGGCTTTGTGCACGGACGGCGAGCTGCGAGTTTTTGCGGATGGGGAGATGGAAGGAATTATAAACAGTAGTTGGTCGCTGGTCGTTAGTCGTTGGCCAAACCGGCCCCGCGAACGACTAACGACAAATGACCGTCGACTACCCTACGCTGGCGTCACTCGCATACTCATATCCACCGCCGTCGATGAATGCGTGAGCGCACCTACCGAGATAAAATCCACGCCGGTCTCGGCGTAGGAGCGCACATTCTCCAGAGTGATTCCGCCCGCGCACTCCAGCGGAATCCGCCGCGATTGTCTTGAACAAATCTCGACGCCCTTACGCACATTCTCAATACTCAGATGATCCAGAAGGATCGCTTCGGCGCCATGATCGAGCGCTTGCTGGAGTTCTTCCAGCGAACGCACTTCAATCTCAATGGGTTGCTGGCCGCGCCGGTTGCGCAGAGCTCGTTCCAGCGCCGGAGTTGCCCCTCCTGCCAGCGCAATGTGATTGCTCTTGATCAGCACTCCGTCGGAAAGATCGAGGCGATGGTTCTGCCCGCCTCCGCAGCGCACCGCGTACTTGTCGATTACGCGCAGGCCTGGCGCGGTTTTGCGGGTATCAAGAATCCGCACGCGCGTGCCCTCCACCGCATCTACAAACTTGCGCGTAGTGGTCGCAATTCCGGCCATGCGTTGCAGAAAATTCAGGATGACGCGCTCGCACGAAAGAATTACTCGCGCGTTATGCCGGATTACGGCGATCTGCTGGCCCGCATTCACACGGATGCCGTCAAAAATCGAGGGATGGCTTGTGACCTCGTAATGCGAAGTCACCGCTCCATCGAGCGCCGCATAGACGTCGAGAATTCTGGGGACGCATCCGAGCCCGGCCAAAATGCACTCTTGTTTGGCAATGATCGTGGCAGAAGCGCGCTGGTTGGGATCGATACAGGCGTAGCTGGTCGCATCGCTCGTCGCTCGATCTTCGTTGAGCGCGTTCTCGATAATCGCGGTAATGCGTCGTGAATTCCAGTCCATGATCGTGTAGGGACGAGCGTCCCTTCGTGGTTCCTGCCTAGCTTAACTCTTTCAACTGCGCCAGCATCTTTCCTCGTGCAATTGTTAATTCGTCAACTTGTTTGCGCAACCCTTCCACCACGTGCACAGGGGCTTTGCTGAGGAACTGCTCGTCGCCAAGCCGGGCTTGGGCGATTGCCAGCTGCTTTTCCGTCTTCTCCACTTCTTTCGTTAGTCGCGCCCGCTCAGCCGCGACGTCGATCTTCTTTTCGAATATTACATGCACATCGAACCGGGACGTGCTGCGCGCGCCTGGCAATTTCGCCAGTGATTCCTGGACAAACGTGATTGTCTCTACGTTCGCCAGTCGCTCGATCGCTACCAGATTTTGTTCGAACAGGCTGCGGATCGATGCATCGTATACAAATACATTGATAGGCACTTTGACCTTGGGCTCGACTTTCAACTCCGCCCGCAGATTGCGCACGCTGACGATGAGGTCCTGAAGAATCGCCATCTCCGTCTCGGCAGTGAGGTCAATTTGCTCGTCACTTGCCTGCGGATATGCCGCAAGCGCGATCGATTTTAGCGGGGGCGTGCCATCGTACATCGCGTGCCAGACTTCTTCCGTAATGAACGGCATCACGGGATGAAGCAGCCGGAGCGACGCCTCGAAAAGACCCACGAGATTTGCGCATGCAATTCGCGCGAGACCTGTGTCCGCGCCTTCCTCGAAATTCAATCGTGGCTTGATTAATTCCAGGTACCAATCGCAAAATTCGGCCCAGAAAAAATCGTAGATGCGATTGGCAGCCTCGTCGAAGCGATACGTTTGAAGAGATTCGTTCACATCTTTCGCGGCCCGATTGAAGCGCGAAAGAACCCAACGGTCTTCGAGGGTCTGTGTCTGGAAACCAGCAAAGGCCAGCGCATGATCATCGCCGGGACGCAGGCTCGGGTCGATTCTATCCACGTTCATGAACATGAAGCGCGCCGCGTTCCAAATCTTGTTGGCGAAATTTCGATAACCGGCCGTGCGACTCTCGCTGAACGCGATATCCGTGCCTGGAGCCGCCATTGCCGCCAAGGTGAATCGGGTCGCGTCGGTCCCGTATTGGCCGATTACCTCGATGGGGTCGAGCACATTTCCCTTCGTCTTCGACATTTTCTGCCGATCGGCATCGCGGACCAGCGCATGAATGTAAACTTCGCGAAACGGAACGCTCGCGCGCAGCGCGTCTTCTTCCGATTCCGAAGGGGAATTCGTCTTTGACTCTCCGGGTTTGTGCGGCGGCATCATGAACCAGCATCCGAGCATGATCATGCGCGCCACCCAGAAAAACAGAATGTCGAAGCCAGTAATCAGCAACGAATTGGGATAGAAAACTTCCTCATCGCGCGTCGCCGCCGGCCAGCCAAGCGTTGTGAAGGGAAGCAGTCCCGACGAAAACCAGGTATCGAGCACATCTGTATCTTGTTCAAGTTTCGTGCCGCCGCATTTACACGCCGTCGGAGCCTCGCGCGCTACGATGACCTCTTTGCAGCCGTTGTTTGTGCAATACCAGGCCGGAATCCGATGTCCCCACCACAGCTGCCGCGAGATGCACCAGTCGTGGATGTTATGCATCCAGTTCAAATAAATCTGGCCGTAATTCTCCGGAGTAAAGCGGATGTATCCCTTCTCCACAACTTCAATGGCGCGTTTCGCCAGCGGCGCAATCTTGATAAACCATTGTGTCGAAAGGCGTGGCTCGACGATGGTGCCGGAGCGGTCGCACTTGCCGAGGGCAATCGTGTAGTCCTTTGTCCCGACCAGAAAACCTTGCTCGGTGAGATCTTCGACGATGCGTGCGCGCGCCGCGAAACGGTCCAGTCCCGAGTAGGGACCGGCATTCGCATTCATCTTTGCGTGCTCGTCGATCACTTCGATTTGCGGCAGTCCGTGCCGCTTGCCGGCTTCAAAATCGTTGGGATCGTGCGCCGGCGTCACCTTGACCGCGCCGGTGCCGAATTCAGGCTGCGCCAGTTCGTCCGCGATGATCGGGATCTCACGATTCATTAACGGCAGCATCGCATGCTTGCCATGCAAATGCAGGTAGCGCTCATCCGTCGGATTCACCGCTATCGCCGTGTCGCCCAGCATCGTCTCCGGACGCGTCGTCGCCACCGTGATCCATTCGTTGCTGCCCACCACCGGATATCGAATCTCATACAATTTTCCCGCGACATCTTCGTGCTTCACTTCGAGATCCGAGATCGCGGTACCGCAGTCGGAGCACCAGTTCACGATGTACTTGCCGCGATAAATTAGTCCGTCTTCATACAGCCGAACGAATACTTCTTTCACCGCGAGCGACAGGTTGTCGTCCATGGTGAAGTATTCACGGCCCCAATCGACCGAGGCTCCGAGGCGCTTCATCTGGTCGAGGATGGCTCCGCCGTATTCGCGTTTCCATTCCCAGACGCGCTCGATGAACTTCTCGCGCCCCATCTCCCGCCGCTTCTTGCCTTCTTTTAGAAGCTGGCGCTCGACCATCATCTGCGTGGCGATGCCCGCATGATCGGTGCCCGGCAGCCAGAGCGAGACATAGCCGCGCATGCGATGCCAGCGGACGATGATATCCATCTGCGTCTGGTTCAGCATGTGGCCCATGTGCAGGCGTCCCGTCACATTGGGCGGCGGCAGCAGCAGCGTGAACACTGGACGATTATCATCAGGCCCCGGCGTCTCGACATGAAACAACTTTTCCCGGACCCAGTACTCGGCCCAGCGTGCTTCGATCGCGCCCGGTTCGTAAGCTTTTGGCAATTCGTGTGGCATTTTTCTGTGCGTAGCTCCCGCGCCCGCGTAGGGACGGACGCATTGGTCCGCCCTCGCCGAGCAAGCTCGGCAAGTTTCCCGGCACAAGATATGGAATCTTCGATCTTACAGGCGCAAGAAAAGGAGGGTCAAACGGAGGTGGCTTGATCGCGTCCTAACAAAACACTAGCCCCTTTGTCATGCTGAGTGTTGGAGCCGTCGGAGAGTGAACACAAAGCACGAGGCCGCACCTAGCCTGGTAGGGTGCGGGCCGGATTGGGTACCGACCGGTTCAAAAGCTCCCGCGGAAGGGAGCGCCGCGACCTGAGTGGTTGCGGGCTCATACTCCGAGAACTCTTTTCCCGCGTAAAAAGAACGCTGCACCCTTATGCAATAGAACGAAAGGTAAACGTTTTTTCATTCGCAATTCTGTTGTCGATTTTGAGGCCCAATGACGATCAGAATCTCAACTTGAGAGCGAATCTCTCTTAAGAGAGGAGGCTGGCGTTACTTACTTCCCTGCCAGCTTGCGCGCAATTTCTTCCACGATCCTCGGGCGAAGATCGGCCATCACGCTATCTACGATGCTGGCGATGGTGCTAGCATCTGGTGTCGACGCAGATGCTGAACTCTCGGACGCGGCGGCAGCCATTGCCTTCTGATTCTCGTTTTCGACTTCGGCTTGGCGCGACGCTTCCATAACTTCGCTGGCGTCGTTTCGGGTGCCGGAGCCGGCCTGCGCTTTGCCGATCTGGCGCCCATTCGATTTTCCAGATTTCGATTTCACATCTTTCCCCATGGACTCCCGGCCTCCAGAATCTGAACTAGAATCCTGATCTTCTGCCACCGTCGCCACCGCAACCAATGTGTCTCCGGCCGGATCATTGCTGCTAGCGCTATTTTCACTGCTGCTGTTTTGCGAGGCCGGAGCCTCGACCTCATCTTTAGCTACCGCAGCCGCGCGGGTCGTATCCGCAACAACTTCCTCCGCCGATTCTTCAACGGCAGACTCTGAACCAGATTCTGAACTATGCTCATTAGCCCCAGCCGAAGAAAGCCCGGCTGCCTGTCCCGCCGAAGCGTCTATCTTCGCTGCTAACTCCGCTGCCGCCAGCCTGTTCTCCACCGCAGCCGCAATCGCCGAGACTCCAGTGAGCCCGGACGAGTGAATCTCTCCCGCCGGAGCGTCCGCCATCGTGCGGAACATTTCTGCTTCCAGAGAACTTCCCGCTTCCTCTGGAGTCAACATCACCGGCTCCGCGATCCACCGCGAATTAGCCGCTGCATAGCGCGCCGCCTCTTCCGCCAGCAGCTGGCCGCTGGCTGCCAGCATTTCGCGCGAAGGAATCGTCGAGAAATTTCCTTGCCCACAGGATGGTGTCAGCAGGCGTAACGCTTCGGCGAGTTCCTCATCGCTTGGAGGCGCTTCTTCCACCTGCGCGACCTCCGGAATGTTCACCGCGGACGCTATCGTTACTGGCGGCTCAATATTCTCCGAATTGTCCGGCTTTGACTCTTCGAACTTCGGTTGTTCTATCCTGGACTCTGTATCCGCAACGGCCGTCAACTCCGTGACTTCTGCCGTGACTGGCTCGGCGCTTTTCTGCTCAATGTTTTCTTCCGCAATTTTCTCTTCGAAGGCCTCCGCAATCGCACTCGCAGCCAATGCGAACATCGGCTCATCGTCTTTGTCCACCGGCGCGGCGTCTTGCGCAAAGAGCGCAGTATTCACTTCGACGGCGGCCTCCACGATGGCGGGTTCGGAATGTTGCGCTTCCGGCTGATGTACCTCTTCTGCAACTGCATCGGCAACTGCTTCGCTCGCCAACTCCACGTGCTCGACCGGAATTTCAAGTTCGCTCTTGTTCTCGTTGCACGAAGCCAGCGCCTCGACCGCGACTTCAGGGGCTTCAACCGGGACACTAGCCAGCTCAGCGACCACCGGCTCGGCACTGCCCTCCGAAGCCTCAATTCCCCTCGTCTCTTCTTCTCTTACTGATTCTCTGATTGACTCGTCGGCGGCAAAAGCAGGAACTCCCGCAACAGTAGCTTCCGTTTCACTCGCCGCAACCACCGCATGTTCTGCCGCTGGAGCCTCAGCTACGTCCAGTTTTTCCGGCTGCGGCGCAATATTCTCAGTAGCCAGAATTGTCCCGTCGAGTTTCGCGGCGAGCGCACTCAGCGCATCCAGTTCTTCGGGGGTAATGTCTCGCGGAATATCCGGTACCGACACGGGCTCCGGGAGCGGCGCGGCGCTTGCCTTCGCTGCGAATACTTCGATGGAGGCAGCCTTTCCCTTGGCCTTCCGGAAATCGCGGAAGCTCGCCCCAACAGCCGACTCTTCCGACTGCTTTTCCGGTTCTTCCTTTTTCTTCTTTAGAGGAAACCGCAGCCGACTCTTCCATCCCGTCTCGGTTTCCGCCGCATTTTCCGTTTTCCTGCCGCCGTCGCCACTAAGTCCCGGCGTCGAAGCATTAAAGCGCCCGCCATCGGCTTGCTGCGGCACCATGCCGTCTTCCAGTCGCGAAATCGCTGTCAGCAGCTCACTGGCCTCGAATGGCTTCACGATGTGAGCGTCCGCCTGCACCCGTCGCGCTTCTTCCGGCTTGAAGGGTTCCAGTTTGCCAACGGTCAGCAGCACGGGGATGTGCGCTGTCTCCGGCGCATCCTTCAGCCGTTGACAGACCTCCAGCCCGCTGTAACCAGGCATGTACACATCGAGAACGATCAGGTCGGGTTTGATCTCGGCGACCCGCTTCAGAGCCGCGGATCCATTATTTACCGTGACGACATCGTACCCGGCGTCCGCCAGGATCTTTCGCCCCATATTCTGGGCTGTCACACTGTCATCAGCGAGCAGTATTTTCCGCGCCAAGCTTCATCCTTAGCAAAAAAGGAGAGATAACGCGAAACTACCTTGTCCCTCAATCGAAGTCAACGATTCCGGTGCCGGTAACAGGTTACGTCCGTTCCGAGTCTGTTGGGGCTTACCGAAACGTTACGACTTTAGTAACTAAGGTGCCGAGCTGCTTGGCGGTCCGGATGCGGGAGCCTGGCAGCGCCCGCGACATCCTCCATCATTATTCTGACGTTGCAAATTGCTAGAACGGGTTCAGCTTCCCCAATCCCTTTTTCTTCTTCTTTTTGCTCGAGGAAATGTCCGCCATTTCCTCGGTCTTCGCAGGCGAACTCGAAGAAACGGTGCCCGACGCCCCACTGTCCAGTTGATTGCTCTGCACCAGCGGTGGCAGCGCATTCGGATCGGGGTCAACGTTCGGCTTCAGTTCATTGGGATCTGGGGCACTTGGCTTCAATTCAGCCGCCACTGCAGGCTGTTCCGGAGCTGCAACCGCCGGAGTCGCGCCCGCGGTTGATTCCGCTGGAGCTGGAGCGTCCGAGCGCGGTGCTTCCTGATTCGGCGCAACCTTCCCATCGATCGTTTCAACACTGACTTTTCCATCGCCGCCACCCATCGAATTGGTCACATTTTTCACTACTTGGACTGCTGTGACCGGCGCGGGATCAACTAATGTCGGCTCACCTACATGAACGGTTTTCGCCACATCGGGGTGCCTCCCGAAAGGCGCCAGCATGCCCGACATCAGACTTTCGTCGTGGCGGCTGGCCATTTCTTGTTCATTCTGTTTCAACGCGGCTCGCGTCGGCCGCGGTACCGGTTGGTGCAACGCCTCCAACCGCGTTTTCGCATCCACCGCTCGGTCCATCGCCGGATAACGCGTGATGATTTTGTCGTACGATTCGGACGCCTCTTTGATCAAGTTGTCGATCGCATTCCCCTTTGCCACCTCACTCATCCGTCCGTTCTTGCGGATGACTTCGATCTCGCGTTCATACGATTGTCCAATCAGGTATAAGGCTTGATCCGCGCCGCTAAATAGCGGATAGCGGTCCACCAGCGTTTTCAGGCGCGCAATCGCCGCCGGATATGCGAGGCGAAGATAGTAGAACTGTCCAATCCCAAACTCGCGCTCCGCCAACACTTCCTGCACTTCCCGCAGGCGCTGTTTCGCCTGCGGCACCATCTTGCTGTCCGGGTACTGCTGAATCAGCGCCCGATACTCCTCTTCCGCGCGCATGGCATGGGTGTAGTCGCGATCCGGCTTTTCCATTTCCTGATAGTGAATGTTCGCGACCTTCAGCTGTGCCTCGGCCGCTTCCTGCGTCATATTCGGGAAGAAGGTGATGAAATCCTTATACTCGATCTCGGCCTGTTGCATCGCCGTCGTACCGCCCTCGGCGTACCACGAATCCGCCACCGCCAGCTTCGCGCGGGCGATAAATTCCGAATCCGGATAGGTGTTGATCAGCGTCTGCAACGTCATACGCGCCACGTCGAAGCGATTGTGCTTCATGGCGTCCATCGCGCGATCGAACAGGACTTTGTCGGGCTGTTTCGATCCGACGTTGGCCAGTGGATTCACCGACTTCTTGTTAGTGCAAGCGACCGTCAAAGCCAGCAGTAACCCGAGAAACAAAACGAAAGAATTACGACGCATAAAGGTTAACCTCTGCAATCTAACCTCTGACCTCTGCCCTAGACTCTCTGCAAACTGGCGCTGCGCGCTGCTTCTAACAACTTCTCGGCATTGACTTTGGCATCGCCCTTGCCGAACACCGCATTCCCCGCCACCAGAATCTCCGCTCCGGCCTGCACGACTTCCGCAACTGTGTCCATTCCGACACCGCCATCTACTTCGATGCGGTAAGAATGGCCTCGCTCGGCCCGAATTTCCGCTAGCTTCCTCATTTTATGCAACGTGGTAGGGATAAACTTCTGTGCCCCAAATCCCGGATTCACGCTCATCACGAGTACATAATCGACAATATCGAGCACTTCGCTGAGCGTCTCCACTGGAGTCGCCGGATTGATTACCACTCCAGCGCGGCAGTTATGTTCCTTAATCAGATTCAACGTGCGGTTCAAATGCCGGCACGCCTCTTGATGCACTGAAATCCAGTCCGCTCCCGCCTGCGCGAATTCGGGGATGTACTGATCCGGGTTCTCAATCATCAGATGGCAGTCGAGCGGAAGCCGGGTTGCCTGGCGCAGAGACTTAACCACCGGAGGGCCCATCGTCAGATTGGGCACGAAATGCCCGTCCATGATGTCCACATGGATCACACTGGCACCACCCGCTGTGGCACGCTCGACCTGGTCCGCGAGGTGGGCGAAATCTGCCGCGAGTATTGAGGGTGCCAGTTGAATCGAATGCTCGTTCAAAACAGGGTCCAGAGATGGATCTAGGGTCAAAGGCTGTGGAAATTTTAGCACGCCAGCATGAAATTAACGGGTCCTCCCGAGCGAAGCCGAAGAGGCCCCTGCGGACTGGGCGGCGTTCTGATCTGTTAACACCATTGTTGACATATAATCCGTTCCTTGGCCGGCTAAACATGATCGATAGCAGCCAGAGACTTCTGGAGGGATTCGCATGAGCCTTGCCGCCATCGCCGCAGTCGTTGTCACAATATTCGCTCAGCTCGCACCGGCGCAGACACCGGCAACGACAACCTTCGATCTATCCGCTGACTTCTCTTTTCGCGAGAATCCCAACCAGGCGAGTCCCAACGAACTCTGGCAGTACGGGTATTCAGAAACTAATTCTCTAGCGCCGGATCAGTTTCGAATCGACCAGCAATCCGATCGAACCGACATGAAATGTGACCCGGCGGGTTCGATTGGTTTCTGGCACCCGGCCGCGAACAGTGGGCCGGGGCCCGGCTATTATCCGTACGTCGCTTACAACACGACGAAGCAGCCACAGGTAGGCTGCAAGGGATGGGCCGTGCGGCCCGGCGAGGTTGCCATGGAAGCCAGCAATACCGGCCAATACAGCCTGGTGCGGTTTACGGCGCCGGTTGCTGGATCCTACAAGGTAAGCGCCAAGTTTGAAGGCATTCACTACGGATTATCTACGACTGACGTGCACGTGCTGCACAATGCTGTGTCTTTATTCGACGCCGATATCGATGGCTATGGCGGCGATCCAGCCTTCCATAAGGTAGAGGGAGCAAGCCCGACGGCAAATTATTCAGGCCAGGTTGAATTGCAAGCCAACGACACCGTGACCTTTGCCGTGGGGTATGGAAAAAACAAAACGAATTCCGGTGACACAACCGGACTCTTCGCTCAAGTAGTATTGTTGGCTGGCGCGGCGGCCAATAAGCGGTAGGGCTAAGTGCCGGAGAGAGAGATCTTCGTTGATTCTTGCGCCTTCGCCAGCGCCTTCCGCACCTTCTCGACTTCTTCCAGCATGGCGAACTTCAGCTTCTCAATCCCTTCGCCCGTAACCGCCGAAATTGGATAAAGCTTCAGTTTCTTGCGCGTCGACCACTGCTTCAGTTTCTTAAGCTTCTCCGGATTCGCCACATCAATCTTGGATGCGACCATCAAAGTCGGTTTCTTCTCCAGGTCGGCTCCGAAACTCTCCAGCTCACCGCGGATCACATCAACATCTTTAATCACATCAGGACGCCCGCTGCTGTCGGAGACATCAACCATGTGCACCAGCAAACGTGTGCGCTCGATATGTTTGAGGAATTGTGTGCCCAATCCCGCCCCGGTGTGTGCGCCTTCGATTAGGCCTGGAATATCGGCAACCACAAAACTTTCTTCTTTTCCCTTTTCGCCAGCCAGCACCACACCGAGGTTCGGTTCAAGCGTGGTGAAGGGATAATCCGCAACTTTCGGCTTCGCCGCTGAAATACGCGAGATGAGCGTTGACTTGCCCACGTTGGGATATCCCACGAGCCCCACATCAGCGAGCAGCTTCAATTCGAGCCGGAAGTTGCGATCTTCGCCGGGGCGTCCGTCTTCGTGTTCGCGCGGGGCTTGATGGGTCGAGGTAGCAAACTGGGCATTGCCGCGTCCGCCGCGCCCGCCGCGTGCGATCACAACGCGTTCATCGGGATGCGAAAAGTCGTGGACGATTTCGCCTGTGTCCTCGTCATAAACAATCGTGCCGACCGGCACCTTGAGGACGATCCCCTCGCCGTCGCGGCCAGTTTTTTTATCGCCCTCGCCGTGGCGTCCGCGTTCGGCCTTGTATTCAGGATTGAAACGGAAATGCACCAGCGTATTGTGCCGTTCGCTCGATTCCATCTCGACGTCGCCGCCCCGTCCGCCATCACCACCCGAGGGTCCTCCCCGGGGAATGTATTTCTCGCGCCGGAACGCCATGCAGCCGTTGCCGCCGTCTCCGGCTTTGACTCGAATTTTCGCTTCATCGATAAACATGTTGTGAAAATCAGGTTGCCCAACGAAAAAGCCTCGACGCGAAGCCGAGGCTGGCAGCCCCTAAAGGGGCATTCGATTTCGACCGTCTACGGCATCGCTAAAGCGATGCCCTGATACGGAGCGATTTGAAATAAGACCGCTAAACTACTCTGCTTCGATTGCTTCGGGCTCGACCATCACAAACTTCCCCATCGATCCCTTATCGAGGAACTTGATGCGTCCCGTAATCTTGGCGAAGAGCGTGTCGTCCTTGCCGCGTCCAACGTTCAGGCCGGGCTTTACCCGCGTACCGCGCTGCCGAATGATGATCGTGCCGCCAGGGACGAGTTGTCCGCCGAAAGCCTTAACCCCAAGCCGCTGCGCGTTCGAGTCGCGCCCGTTTCGTGAAGTACCTTGTCCTTTTTTATGTGCCATAAAACTCAATTCCCAGTGGCCAGTTGCCAATATTTCGCAAACTAAAATTAAATTGTTATCCTGAGCGAAGCAGAAAGACGCGCTTGCGCGTCGTTCCTCGAAGTCGAAGGACCCCTACACGCCCTCCCCATTTCGTACCGCCGCAGGGATTTCTCAAGATGAATCCTACCCCTACTTCTTTTTCTTCTTAGCCGCTTTCTTCTTCGGAGCAGCCTTCTTCGCGTGCGGATGCGCCACATGCTTCGTAGCCTTTTTCCCCGGACGCTTAGACCGCTTCACTTCAATGTGGGTCTCATGATGAACGGTGCCTTCAGCCGCCTTCTTCGCTTTTTTCTCTTTTTTCACCAGCTCTGGCGCCTTGAACGATTTCCCGTCAAAAGCAATCTCAGTGATGCGGACTGCCGAATAATTCTGCCGATGCCCACGCAGCTTCTTGTATTGCTTCTTGCGCTTGTAATGGAAGACCAGGATCTTCGCGCCGCGTCCCTGCTCGACGACTTCGCCGGTCACCAGCGCTCCCGACCCAGCCGGCAAAACGCTGCCCGCCTCCGCCGAAACCGCGAGCACGTCGCCGAACTCGACCTTGCCGTCCTTGTCGTCCTGTGTTTCCACACGGATCACGTCGCCTGGGGCGACACGATACTGCTTTCCACCTGCGCGGATCACCGCGTACATAGACTCTCCTTAGGCTTGTGTAGGGACGGGGCTTTGCCCCGTTCCAAGCCGAGCACAGCTCGGAAAAATACAAATCTTGTGCTTGCTGCTTCCCGCAACGGCTTGTGACCGGAAACGCGGCGCGGCCCCAGAACGGTTCCGCAAGTACAGGCAAACTCAACTAGTCTATCGTGCGCTGTGGAAATCGGTCAAACGGAACGCACGGTTTTCCCTAGTTCGCCCAACCGAAGAACAACGACACTACTCCCACAGTATCAATGAATCCGTGCGCCAGAATGCACACCCACAGGTTGCGTCCAGACAGTAGATAAGCGGTTCCAAGGACGAGGCCGGCCATGCCGGAATCAACGATTCCTGCGGGACCCTTGTAGTAGTGCCCGTATCCAAACAGGACCGAAACCAGCAGGACCGCAATCCAATAGGCAGTTTTCGAACGCGCACCTACATCCGCTGCGCGCGTGACCAGGTAGCCGCGGTAGCTGATTTCTTCTCCGAATGCGGCGAAGGTCCACACAATCAGAAGCCAGCGGAGGGCCACCATTCCATGTCCGGCGATTTCGTTAAAGCCGCTGGGCCCTACAACGGGAGGCCAGAAATGAGCGGTCAGCGGATCCGTTACAAATTGGCCCAACAAGATTCTTGTGGCAGCAGCCGCCAGCGCGTACAAGATGGTTCGTCCCCATGAGGCAGGAAAGCGAAACCCGATGACTCCCCAGCCACCGTCACGCACTCGCAGGGAAATCAATCCAATCACGAAGAGGATCGGGACTTCGTTGGGAATTACGTGATAGACGTTATGGCCGATTACAATCGCGCCGCCAATCACAAACTCCGCCAGAGAGATCCAGCGCTGCGTCGGGCTCAGCCTGCCCTTTGACAACGAAGTGGACTCAGTCGCGCCGGAGGGCATCGCCGCAGTCGCGTCCATCGAGTCATTCATGAAAGTGTCGCTGCTCTTTCAAAATGCTTTTGCGGAGTCGTTCTTTGCGGAATCGTTCTTCGCGGAATCAAGGAGTATCGTCACTGGTCCTTCGTTGACTAACTCTACCTGCATCGTCTCCTGAAATCGCCCCGTCTCGCAACGCAATCCGCCCGCGCGGATTTTCTCCACAAAATAATCGTAAAGCTCCCGCGCCAACGCGGGAGGAGCCGCCGCATCAAACGATGGACGCTTACCGCGGCGCACGTCCCCGTAGAGGGTGAATTGCGATACCACCAGGACCGCGCCGCCCACGTCTGCAACCGACAAATTCATCTTGCCGGCAGCGTCATCAAAAATGCGCAGGCCGATAATCTTCTCAGCCAGATAATCCGCTGCGGAGCGAGTGTCTCCCAGACCCACGCCCAGCAGCACCAGCAGGCCTCGGTCGATTTCGCCGGTCACCTCGTCGCCTACGCTAACCTTGGCGTGGCTCACGCGTTGCACGACGGCTCGCATTTAACGACTCGGGCCGCCGAGCAATGATTCCTGTCCCGCCAGCGCTTGCCAGCGTCCATCGCGATAAGCAAAAACATCGGTGAAGCGGACGCGCGCCACAACCTTGCCGGAAGCGTCCACCAGAGTGGCGAGGCCTCGGGTGAATCCCATGTTGCCCTCGACGTAGCCGCGCAATTCCGAAAGTTGATTCGTGCCCGGCTTTTTATTTGGAATATGATCGAGCGTTTCTTTGCGGGTGTGCAGGGAACCGTCGACGTCGGCGTCCTCAAATTCGTTTGCCAGCAGACAGGCGACTGCGTTGGTATCCTTACGATTGAGGGCCGCGGCCCAGGTCTGTTCGAGTTCGGTCAAGGCGGCGTCGGTCTTCCGCTGATTCTTCGGACAATCGGCGGCGAATGCGGATAGCGCAACCGCCATTAAAACAACAGGCAGGATTAGGATTCTCACGCCCAAATCCTGACATGAGTCCGCCGCAATGAGCAAGCCCGCGTCGCAGTCTCAACATCGACCAACCCCTGGGCAATTTCGGGTTTGACCCTTTTCACCGCGCCTCCTACAATCCGAGGTTCTCTGCAAGCGAACTTTTTCTCTGGAGTTCAATACATGCAATTAAGGTCCGTAAGGAAACTCGCGCTCGGTTGCGCGTGGCTGGCGATGACTCTGGCGACGGCGTTCGGGCAATCCGCGGTCCACACCGACATCGTCATCAAGAACGCCACCGTGATGACCGTGACCCACGGCAACATCAAGAATGGCTCGGTCTGGATCAAGGACGGCAAGATCGCCGCGATCGGCGAAAGTGTGAACGCGCCCGCCAGCGCCACCGTTATCGACGCCCAGGGGAAATATCTCACTCCCGGTATCGTCGATTCGCACTCGCACATCGCTCTTGACGACGATGTTAACGAAGCCACCAGCCCCATCACGCCGCACATGATGATGAAAGATGCCTTCGACTACCAGGACAAGGCAATCTACCGCGCCCTGGCCGGCGGCGTCACCACGTCACTGCTGCTTCATGGTTCAGCCAACATGATCGGCGGCCAAGCCGTGGTCATCAAGCACAAGTACGGCGCCACGCGCGATGAAATGCTTTTTCCGAATGCGCCGCGATCGATCAAGTTCGCCAGCGGAGAGAATCCGAAGCGCGTTTATGGCAACCGCGATCAGCTGCCCTCGACTCGCATGGGCAATTTTGCCGTCCAAAGGCAAGCCCTGGTCGAGGCGCAGGACTACATGCACGAGTGGGACGCCTACAACGACAAAGTGAAACGCGGCGATAAAGACGCCACTCCGCCCAAGAAGGACCTGAAGCTTGAAGCGCTCGCCGACATTCTGCGCGGCAAGATCATGGTGCAGATCCACATCTATCGTGCTGACGAAATGCTCACCGAAATCGCGATGGCCAAAGAATTCGGCTACAAAATTCGCGCCTTCCACCATGCCTTGGAGGCCTACAAAGTCGCTGACCAGATTGCCGCCAACAACATCGGCATCGCAACATTTGCCGATTGGTGGGGATACAAGCAGGAGGCCTGGGACGCGATCCCATGGAATGCGACCATGTCCATGCGCAAAGGCGTGCGTGTAGCGATCAAGAGCGACTCCGAGGATTACACCCGCCGCCTCAATCAGGAAGCCGCCAAAGCCATACGCTACGGCGGAGCCACTGAAGAAGAGGCGTTGAAGATGATCACGCTGAATCCGGCATGGATCATTGGAGTCGATGATCGCGTCGGCTCAATTGATGTCGGCAAAGATGCAGACCTCGTACTCTGGGATGGCTATCCGCTATCGACGACCGGCGTGCCCGAAAAAGTTCTGATCGATGGCGATGTGTACTTTGACCGGTCGCTGCCCGGCCTGGGAATGACGCACTATAAGGAGGGAGAGTAATGCGGACAGCCATCAGCACTCAGCCATCAGCCATCAGCAAGCCCGTGTGGAGCGGACACTCCTGTCCGCTGCCTTTGACTTTGCTTTTGATCTTGATCTGTTCGGCACTCTCCACGCTGGCGTTCACGCAAGATAAGCCCATCGCTCTAAAAGGCGGCAAGCTCTTGACCATCACTCACGGCGTGATCGACAACGGAGTAGTCGTCATGCAAGGCGGAAAGATCGTTGCCGTCGGGGCGGCAAGTTCCGTCAACATCCCCAGCGGCGCACAAATCATCGACGCCACGGGAATGACCATCTATCCCGGTCTGATCGATTCCGAAACCCAGCTCGGCCTTACCGAAATCTCCGCCGAAGCAATGACCAACGACCTGGTCGAATTGAGCGACGAAATCATGCCGCACATGCACACTGCGGACGCATTCCACGCGGAGTCAGCCTTGATTCCCGTTGCCCGCCTGAACGGGATCACAAATGCAGTAGTCGCTCCCGAACCCGGAGACACGCTCCCCGGCCAGGATTCTTTCATTCAACTCGCCGGTGCGAATGCCACCGAGATGCTGCTGATTCGCGACAATGCCATGGCACTCAATTTCACAGGAGAAGAGCGTCGCAACAAAGGTGGATTCGACAAGCAAAAATTCCCAGGCACTCGCATGGGTATGGCGGCCCAGATCCGCCAGGCTTTTATCGACGCGCAGGATTACAAAACGAAGTGGGCCGACTACGAGCGAAAGAAAGCTGACGCCTCGCAGAATCAAAACAATAGTAATAGCAAAGACAAGAAGTCCGAACCTCAGGCTCCAAAACGCGACCTCAAGTCCGAAGCGCTCATTCCCTATCTGGAGGGAAAGAAAACCATTGTGCTCGCCGCCGAGAGCGCCGAGCGATCTTCAGACGGCTGTCAGTCTCGCAAATGAATTCAAACTGAAATTCGTGCTCAACCACATCAGCCATTCGCAGCCTGTGCTTGACTACGTGGCCAGTCTCAAGGTGCCAGTCATCGTCGGACCGATCTATGAGGCTCCAAAAGAAGACGAGCGTTATGACACCGTCTACAGTCTTCCAGCGCAACTCTACAAGCGCGGAGTCAAAATCGTCTTCGCCTCCTACTCCGCCCACAACGTCCGAAACCTGCCCGATGCGGCAGGATTCGCTACCGCTTTTGGCCTTCCTTACGATGAAGCGCTCAAGGCCATCACCATCAACGCGGCCGAAGTCTGGGGCGTCGCCGACCAGCTCGGGTCACTCGATGTCGGAAAGACCGCAAATGTCGTCGTTGCCAACGGCGATCCGCTGGACGTGAAAACTGATGTCAAACAAGTCTTTATCCAGGGACGCGCTATCCAGATGACTGACCGCCAGACCCAGTTAAGGGATGAGTATTCCAAGTAATTTGCCAGCTGTGGGATGAATGCAGGATTGCGAGGTCGTTGATTTTGAACACATTTTAGCGACTTCAACTACAATTGCGCACGCGAACTCCGGGTCATCTTGACGGTGCGCCTGAAGAATCGCGATGTCAAATACTCGAAGCACGAAATACAGGAGCGATTTTTATGAGAATCAAGTTTGTACTCACCGCAATTTTGGCGGGAATGATGTTGTTCACCGCCTGCGACAATGCCCAGAAGACGGGCGCAGATGTTGCCATCAAAGCCGCCCAAACCGCTTATGCGGCCGTGGCCGGTCAGGCCAATCAGTACGTCCCCGATCAGTCCAAGGCCGTCCAGGACGCCATCCAATCCACCAAGGACTCCTATGACAAGGGCGACTATGCCGCGGCATACGAATCTGCCAAGGCTCTTCCCGGAAAGGTTAAGGATCTGGAGACCGCAGCTTCCGCCAAGAAAGATGAATTGATGGCGAAGTGGAAAGACTTGAGCACCTCGATGCCCGCGCTGGTAGGCACCGTTCAAGCCAAAGTGGACGCGCTCACCAAGAGCCACAAACTTCCGTCGGGAGCGGCTGACAGCCTCGCATCCGTGAAACAGTCCTGGACCGACGCCTCGGCCACCTTTACCTCCGGGCAGGTTCCCGACGCGTTGGCAAAAGCGTCCGCCGCAAAGGATAAACTCACCGAGCTGGCAACCAAGCTCGGAGTGAAGCCCGCAGCGTAGTCTCGTGCAAAGTCTTGTGTGGTGGCGGGGCTGTGCTCCGTCACCGCGCAACTCAGTTTGACCGCTCTCCCCGACGACAGTTAGGATTCTTGAGTGATCTCCACGGATAGCGGTTTTCTGCCTTTAAGTCCTTTGCATACTTTCCCGATCCCTTTTAGACTACTGATTCCTATTGCATTGGATCGATTGAGCTGTACGCAGTCGTAAAGAGACAATCAGCAAACGCCGGCCCGCAACCGGACCCGCGAATCCCCAGAATTGGAAACGAGGAGAAAAATGGCAGCCGTTGATGAAAAAGTGAAACAGATTATTGTCGAGCAGTTGGGCGTGGACGAGGGCGAGGTTACGCCGAGCGCCTCTTTTGTGGATGACCTGGGCGCGGATTCGCTCGATACCGTCGAACTCGTGATGGCCTTCGAAGAGGCCTTCGATATCGAAATCCCCGACGAAGACGCGGAGAAAATTCGCACCGTATCGGATGCGGTCGACTACATCGGCAAGCACGCGAAGGCGGGCAAATAGCTGTGGAACCGGGCTTTTTGGACAGCCTCGGTGGAGGCTCTCTCGACCGGGTGGAACTGATCATGGCCCTAGAGGAGGCCTTCGGCGTCGAAATTCCTGAAGATGATGCGGAGAAGATCCGCGGCCTCCGCACTATGCAGGAGGTTCTTGACTACATCCGCAAACGCAAGAAGGGTGGCAAATAGCTTTGGCAAGTAATACAGGAAGACGGGTCGTTATCACCGGCATCGGCCTGATCTGCTCGGTCGGCAATACCACCGAAGCGGTCTGGCAGGCGCTGCTCGCCGGCAAGAGCGGTGTCGACCGCATTACCGCGTTCGATGCCTCTGCCTTTGCCTGCCAGATTGCTGCTGAGGTCCACAACTTCGATCCCTTCCAATTCATCGAGAAAAAAGAAGTGAAGAAGATGGGCCGCTTCATTCATTTCGCCATCGCTGCCTCCGATGAAGCAATGAGAATGTCGCAGCTTCAGATCACGCCGGAAAATGCTGAAAATGTCGGCGTCCATATCGGCTCTGGCATCGGCGGATTCGATGTGATCGAACGCGAGCACACCGCGCTCATGGAAGGCGGCCCGCGCAAGATCTCTCCATTTTTCATTCCCGCCGCCATCGTCAACCTCGCCGCCGGCCACGTCTCCATGCGTTTCGGCGCCAAGGGTCCAAACGAAGCCACCGCTACAGCCTGCACCACCAGCGCCCATTCCATCGGCGATTCTTTTCGCATCATCCAGCACGGCGACGCCGACGTAATGATTGCCGGAGGCTCCGAAGCCGCCATCACTCCCATGGGCGTCGGCGGATTCGCCGCCATGCGCGCGCTCTCCACTCGCAACGATGATCCTGCCCGCGCCAGCCGTCCCTGGGATAAAGATCGTGACGGATTCGTCATGGGCGAAGGCGCCGGCATCATGGTTCTCGAAGAACTGGAGCACGCCCGCCGCCGAGGCGCACCCATCCTGGCAGAGATCGTAGGCTACGGCATGTCCGCCGACGCCTATCACATGACGCAACCCGCACCCGAACACGAAGGCGGATTCCGCGTCATGCGCAACGCCCTGCGTGACGCAAACCTCGATGCCAGCGTCGTCGGATACCTCAACGCGCACGGCACCTCGACTCCCATAGGCGACACGCTGGAAGCCCATGCCATCAGAAATTTGTTTGGGAAAAAAGTGCCAGTCAGTTCGACGAAGTCGATGACCGGCCACTTGCTAGGCGGAGCCGGAGGATTAGAAGCCGGAGTAACAGTTTTGGCGCTGCGCGATCAGATCATTCCGCCAACCATCAATCTCGAGAGTCAAGATCCCGAAACCGAAGGCATGGATTTCGTCCCCAACCAAGCCCGCAAAGTCCAATTCGATTACGCCATGTCAAACTCATTCGGCTTCGGGGGAACCAACGGAGCGCTCTTATTCCGCCGCTGGGCGGAATAAGGTCAGAGGTTAGAGGTCAGATTGCAGAGGTGAAACCCCTTTGGCTTCTAACATTTGCAATCGACCTCCAACCTCTGCAATGGACAAAAACCTCACATTCTCGATGTGAACACCATCACGGCTAAGATTGGAAATCAGAGAATAGAATCGCTTCACGAGGCGTTCCATGAAGCAGGATTCCGAGGCACTCAAGCTCCGTACCAAGAACTTCGCATTGCGAATCCTCAGACTCTATCGGTCCCTCCCTCGAACCGCAGAAGCGCGAATCCTGGGAACTCAGCTTCTTCGCTCGAGCACATCGATCGGCGCAAACTACCGGGCAGCCTGCCGCGGAAGATCACGCGCTGAATTCGTAGCCAAACTGGGGATCGTTTTGGAGGAAGCAGACGAGACTGTTTTCTGGCTAGAACTCTTTCAGGATGGAAATATCTTCCCCGCGGAAAAGTTGCAAGATCTCATACGCGAAGCCAATGAACTACTAGCAATCTTCGTAACCTCCGTGCGCACCTCGAAGGGGCTAACCTCTGACCTTTTACCTCTGACCTCCCCTACTCTTTCTTCATGGCGTCAATCATCACATAAAGCTGACTGGTATCCGTAACCTCAACGTAAGGTTTCCCAGCACGTTTGCTGCTGACAAGCCAGATCGTAGGCGTGTGTTCGATATGCAGTCCGATGCCGACTTCTTTGTCCGCCTTAACCAGCCCCGCCAGCTTACCGTCCGGATCGACCATAAAGGGCACTCCCACCTTATGATCGGCGGCAAATTTCTCGGCGAATCCGCGAAGATTTTGAGGCGTGATTTCCGACTGATGTGCAAATACAGTCTCGCGGAACTCGTTTCCCATTTCCTTGGAGTGAGTGTCGAAATAACGCGCCAGCACTGCCGCTTCGAACGACCAGTTGTGCATGGGCAGCGGGAAGTCATGCTGCACCAGCGGAATCTTATAAGTCTTCGAGGCCTGCACCAGCAGCGGCGCCTTTAGTCCACAGGAAGGGCATTGCAGGTCTTCGAAAACCACGATGGCCATCTCCTGGCCCTTTGGAGGGCGGAGAGCTTCCGGCACATCCTGCGCGAAAACCCGCAGACACGAGAGAATCAGAGACAAGGAAACGTAGAGTGGCAGCAGTCGTTGAATCTTCATAGTTTTATTTGGATGCAAATCGAACTCAGAATATCCCTATGGTAGCGAATTCGGCTCATTCGCGCACCGTCGTTTGGAAAAATGTCCGGAAAATGTTGAGAACGAAAGTGTCCGGTCTGCCGGGCACTCTCGCTATCACTTCGTAGGGCCAGCAGTCTGTGAAATAACGTCCGGCAACGGCGGCGCTGCGTCGGGCGCACTGCCGTGAAAGTCTTTTTCTTTGCCGAGGAACGCAGCCACCGTAGCCGCGATCTCAGACTGCGTAACCGTCGTACTCTTCAAACGTTCTCCCAGGGCTTCCGTATCCGGACCCATCACCGCAATCCAGATATTCTCCGATCCTTTCTCATCCACCCCATGTTCCTTCCACTCTTCCAGGCCGCTGCCCCGTCCGTGATCGGTTGTGATGATGAAGGTCGTTTGGTCTCGATACTCCGGCATCGCTTGCATGGTTTCCCACAGTTGCCGCACAAATTCGTCAAACTGATGCGCGCTTTCCAGCACCAGATCATAGCGTCCAGCGTGGGCCCAATTGTCAGTCTCGCCGTAGCCAACAAAAAGCACCCGCGGATGACCAGACTTCACATATTCCAACAGCGGTACTTGCAGAAAAGAATCCCACACATCTTCATCGTCAAGCCGCGTCGTCGTCCGATACAGCTCATTGAGTAATTCCTGCCGGGGAGTCAGCTTTCCGTTTTCCGGTGGATCCCATCCCACCTGCATTGCGAGCTGGCTACGAGGCTCATTGAAAATGTTTTTGAAAACGTCCCAGGTCGCATAAGCGGCCACCTTGCCATGAAACTCAGGGAGATGATTCATCCACTCAAAGACTGTCGTGTTGGGATTCAGTCCAAACTCATTGCTGTCGATCCGCGAGTCGGGCCGGCCCGTCAGCATTTCGTTGTATCCAGGATAGGAGAATGCCTTTCCATTGGTAACGCGCGCAATGCTGCCTTTGTTCTGGTTGCCGAAAATCTGGCCTTGCCTGGCGACCACGCCCCACAGAAATGGGAGCAGCATCTTCCGCCGTTCCGCCGGATCGTCATTCCAGAATTCGCGGCGCAATTTTTCGGGACTCGCCCAGATCCCCCCGTATTTGCTATTCAGCAACTCAGGATCGGCGCCGGTGAATACTTCCTGCCACCGCAAACCATCGCTCACGATGAGGACAACGTTTCGAGTCTTGAGCTGAGCCGCGGCAGACTGGATCATGACGCCAAGAAATAAGCTCACGGCCACGACCAAGCGTAGTTTGTCTTTCACGGACCCTCCGTTTTAGAAGCAGTAGAAAATTACAGACTCGGCATTCATCTTAATCCGTGGCATCGGTATCCGGGCTTCTGTCATAATCATCCCCCAGAAATCATGCTCCGTAAGTGGAACTCCACTATGACATGTCGCATACGTCTCCTCCCGCTACTTCTCGTCCTTGCCGGCACGCTGGCGGCCCTGCAAGCGCAAGTCAACTCATCGGCCACGACGGCATCACCGTCCGCCCCTGTAGGTACTACTTCCGCGACCGCGGATGGCGTTTCAGCAAGCTCGGCCCCCATCGTTGAATACGCGCCGCCTCCGGCGGAATACGCCCGAGCCAAAGCCTATTCGAGCGCTCACTATCGCCATGTTTTCATCGGCGCGCTCTACGGATTCCTGGTTTTGCTGGTGATTTTGCGTTGGCGCGTCGCTCCCAGGTTCCGCGATTTGGCCGAGCGTGTCTCCTCCAACCGTTTTGTGCAGTTGATTATTTTTGCGCCGCTCACCCTGCTGACGATTATGGTCTTGGGAATTGCCACCGACATCTGGGATGAATCCTTGGAACGTGCCTACGGCCTTTCAGTGCAAGACTGGGGAGCGTGGACGCGCGACTGGATATTGAACCAAGCCATCATGATGGTCGTTGGCACGATCCTGGTCGGCATCCTTTATTTCGTCATTCGGCGCAGCCCTCGGCGCTGGTGGTTTTATTTCTGGCTAGCCTCAATTCCTATCCTGCTGGCACTTTTCTTTCTCCAGCCGATCGTCATCGATCCACTGTTTTACAAATTCACAGCCCTAGAAAGTGTGCAGCCCGTCCTGCTTTCGGAGATGCAAAAGGTCGTCCATCGCGGCGGCATGGATATTCCCGCGGACCGTATGTTCGTAATGAATGCCAGCTCGAAGACAACCGGACTTAATGCTTATGTCACCGGTTTTGGAGGATCCAAGCGCGTCGTCGTTTGGGACAATACCATCGCTAACGCCACCGTCCCCGAGACATTGTTCGTCTTCGGACATGAGATGGGGCACTACGTGTTGCTGCACATTCCCAAGGAAATCTCCATCATGGCCACCATCATTCTTTTTCTGCTGTACCTGTGCTACCGCCTTTCGAATGGGATGTTGGCGCGGTGGGGCGCGCAGTGGGGGATTCGTGACTCGCAGGATTGGGCTTCTCTGCCGGCTTTGCTCTTCGTAATTACGTTACTGGCATTTCTCGCTACTCCTGCGTTCAACAGCGTCAGCCGCCACTTTGAGCACGAGGCGGACCGCTACGGCCTGGAAGTGATCCACGGAATTGTGCCGAACCCAAATCAGGTGGCCGCCCACTATTTCCAGAAGAGTGGTCAAAAGAACCTTGCCGATCCCGATCCAAGTTGGTTTGACGAGGTCTGGTTCTTCGACCATCCGACGCGGCCGGAACGCGTGCATTTCGTCGCCACGTACGATCCCTGGTCAAATGGGCAAGAGCCGGAATATGTGAAGTAGAAGAGGCGCTGTGGACTACTTTAGGTCGCTGCTAACTTCCATGTTGTAGAAATAATAGAAGCGCAGTCCGAGCAACTGGCCCGGAAACTCCTTAGGCAGAGGTGGGAATGGCGTGGACGCAGTGATGCTCCCCCACGCAGCGCGGTCGAGTGCGATATCGCCCGACGTTGTGTGAACGACCATGCCGGTTGTCTTCCCATCTTTCAGAATGACAAATTCAATCGAAAGCTTCCCCTGTTTCAAGATTGGCGGATACACCGAGGGCGGCATCAAGGTGTACCAGTTCTGGCGGACGATCTGGGTGATGCGCGTCAGATAAGGCCCAAAATCCACGCCCATCGTATCAGTCAAAATGTCATACTGGTCCCCCACTTTCGCCCCGTTGCGGCCCTGGCTTAGCCCATAGTCGCCTGACTGTCCACTGCCATAGTGTCCGCGGCTGGCGGCGGCGGCCTCTGCGGCTTGCTCGATGGCCGATCCCGCCGTCGGGTTGGCATTAAAATTCGGCGCGGGGCGTCTCTGTGGAGGCGTTTCCAACTGCGCGGTTGGCGGTGGCGCCGGCGCGGGGTTTTGCTGCGGAGTCTCCTGTTGCGGCGGTGGCGGTATCTGATTCTGCGCCGATTGGTTCTGCGGAGGCTGACCTTGCGCCGGCGGCTGAGGGACGTGAGCACCCGGTTGTCCCGGATGCGCGCTTTGCAGCAGCTTCTTTAACTCTTCTCGATTGATCTGCGGTGTTTTGCTGGTCGCGATGCGGTCTTTATCCGAAATTACCTTCGCATCGGGACGCCTCGTCACCTTCTGCTCGTCCGGAGGAAGCTCCAGAAATGTCGCGTCTTTCGACTTGTCTGCATCCGTCCGCATCGTCAATTCGACTCCGCGGTGCGGCAACAGCATCATCAACTTCTCGCTGTTCCACAACAGAATGATCACAAACAAGTGCAGGATGACCGACAACCACAGTGCTTCGCGCTTGCGCGCGCGAGACAGATCGTCCTGCAACTGGATAAGAAGATGCGGAACGTCGTCGGGATTGAAACTGCGGTAGGCCGTCTCCCAATGCTGAGCTTCGAATAGGTCGCGCTGCTCCGACTGCTCGGCTGGGGGAGGCAGCGGATCCCGAGACGGAATTTGGGTGACTGGCATCAGGCAGAGACTACAAGCTTAGAGATGCGGATAGGCTCCCGAGTTGCGTAACATTTACGCGCAGAGCCTTCGTAAAGTTACGTAAATGGAATTGCAACCGCTCATTCTATTGTCGCATTTTTTGTGCTGGGCGAGTGAGTACCTGAGTAATAGCCGTCCGCCATGCGCGGGTTGATATGGACTGACTGCCGACGATCAGATCACCAATTTCGGTCGGCCTGCATCAGAAATCTTGTCACTCCCTAAAGTCCTGCGATCTCGCTCCAACCGCAGGCTGCTCCTGGAGATCTGGCCATGTCCCCGCGAAGAACGCCGCTTCCGTTCCTATCTACAGACGGGGATTCCCCACTCCGTTACTCTTCATTCTATGTCTCTCTGGTTCTAGTCGGACTCGCGACACTCGCAGCTCCCGGCAGTATCTTCGCCCAGAGGGGAGGCGGCGGCGGTGGCGGTGGCGGCGGCGGCGGACGTAACTCAATACCCGTTATTTGCGTGTATGACTGTCCCAGCCCGAAGGAAGGGCTCAGCACACAAGACGATCTTAAGAACTTTCGCCGCGTCATGGCGATGCAAGCAACGCCGGAGCAACGCGCCGCGTTCGTCAAGATCGTACAGTACACCGAGTCTGCTGGCGATCAGCTGCAAGCCTTTCGCGATTCTCTGCAAAAAGTCCCCGCGTCTTCGCTCCAATCTAGCCTAGCAACGTCTGATCGTGCCACCCCAGAGGGGACCGATGAGGCCATCGAAAAAGCGCGCGCCGCCAACCAGAACTTCCTCAACTCGCTTTCTCCCGCTCAGAAGTCCGGCTTGAAAGACGCCCTTGCCGAACTGGCAAAAGCGGATTCCGACCTCGACAAGGAAATAAAAAATCTGGATCAAACTGCCAAAGCCCCCAAGCCCGACAACGAAGCGACCACCGCCTCCGCCGTAGCACTGGACAAAGCGCTCACCAGTTTCCAAAGCCGGCAATTCACGCTCGGTGGAGAAATGAGCATCCTCTTCCCCACGGGCCAGGGAATCGCTTTTAGTCTTCCAGCGCAGACGGATTCGATGACCATTGCTGGCCAGCCCATCTCCGTTGCGGCCTCAGGCGCGGTCACTCGGACTTCTTCCGGAAACGGGCACAACATCTTCAGTCTCAAAATCGTCGCCGATCTCTCCGATCTGCAGCAAAACATTACTGCCATCCTCCGCTCTCAACTCAATCGGGACTCCCGTTGCGGCGAACGCCTTGAAATTCAGGATGCCACGCTCATTCCGCAGGCTCCTTCGACCGTCATAATGACTCACTTGCACTTCGAACGCTGGATTTGCCCCGCTGGTTCGAGCCAGCAGAGTGCCGTGGAACTTGCAGCGGGCGACGGTGAGATCGAGATTAAGCTCACGCCGTCGGTCGACCAAACCTCGGGACAAAGGTCTACGCTCACTCTCGCTTCAGCAATTACACGGGTCGAAGCCAACGGGCTCCTCCGTGACTTGCTGCGCTCCGGTGACCTCGGAGTTACGCTCCGTGATCAAATCGCCGCCTCGCTCCTGACGGCCCTGCAGAAAGCAGTGGACCTCAAAGCGACGCTCCCGCCGCCCGCAAATGAATCCGCCACGGTTCAGAAAGCACAATTCGATGATGCTGGCGCTGACCAGCTCAACCTGATAATCGACGGACAGCTGCAGTTCTCCGATGAACAAACCAAACAATTTGCCGCCCAACTGAAGCAGCAGCTGTCCGCGCAACGAACGACGCCACCTTGATCCCCTATTCGGATCTGCGTTTTGTAAAGTTACGCAAAGATTTGTCCGAATCCTGTTCTTCGCGCAACTTCCGTCCCATAATTCCATTCATAGATGTAGCCACATCGTTTTGAAAAGGAGACTTCATGATCAAGCAATGTCTATTAGTCGTTCTCGCGGCCGGCCTCATCTCGAGCGCCGCAACTTTCGCAGCGGCTCAGTCGAACGATAACCCGCCTGACAATCCACAGTCATCGCCTTCGCAGGCAAACGGAGGCTGGCATCACGGCCCGCCCGATCCAGCCATGCAGACGCAGGAACTGACCAAGAAACTCAAGCTCACCTCCGATCAGCAAACCAAAGTTCAGGAGATCCTCCAGTCCGAACACTCACAGATGGAGAGCCTGCGTCAGGACAGCTCCACCCCCCAACAGGATCGACGCACCAAAATGATGGACATTCACAAGAACAGCGACACGCAGATCCGCGCCTTGCTCGATTCAACTCAGCAAAAGAAATGGGATGAAATGCAGGCCAAGCGCGAGCAATGGGGTCACCATCACGGCCCACCGCCCAACGGCGGCGACCAGCAAGGCCCTCCACCTCAGCAATAGCAATGTGAAAGAACTCGCATGAGAACAAGCTCGCGTGGGGACGGGGCTCGGCCCCGTCCAACCCGGGCAACCTTGAGAGAACTTAGTAGAGTAAGTAGCAGACCATCAATGCTTAGCGCTTCCTGACCCCGATACGCTTTGAGTGGTTCCCAATCTCGGTGAGAATTGCCAGGCCGAGCTCCAGCGCTCTCCGCCCATCTTCCAGAGAAACCACTGGACGCGACCTGTCCCGCACCGACTGCAGGAACGCCTTGATCTCCGCCAGCAACGGCTCTTCCGCCGTGATCGGAGGTTTCGCCATCTGAATCTGTGGATTCACGCTGGGGCTTCCTTTCATCGCAGCCGCCGCGCTTCCCACTGAAAAAACGATCACATCCTGCCGTCCGTAATCGATCGAAATATATTGTCCCGCTTGAAAGAAACGCAGCTTACGGACGCGCTCGGTGGAAACCCGGCTAGCGGTAAAATTTGCCACGCATCCCGATTCAAACTCGATGCGCACATTCGCGATGTCCACCTTGTCTGAAAGAATCGGCAGTCCGACAGCGCGAATTTCTTTCACCCCTGAGTTCACAAATGTCAGCACCACATCAAGGTCGTGGATCATCAAGTCGAGCACTACATCCACATCCAATGCTCGGGGAGAAAACTCGCTCAGCCGGTGCACCTCAAAAAACATCGGCCGGTGAATCAACGGCAGCGTCGCGCGTACAGCTGGATTGAAGCGTTCCAGATGCCCAACCTGCGCTACCCGCTTATGCTTGGACGCCACGCGAATCAACTCATCCGCCTCGCCGAGCGCCGCCGCAACAGGCTTTTCGATAAGGACGTCAACCCCAGCTTCCATCAGGGTGCGAGCCGTCTCTAAATGCAAAACAGTCGGCACCGCGATTGATGCCGCCTGCACCTCGCTATGCGTTATCAGCATCTGGTCGATCGAGCCGAATGCCTTGCAGCTGAACTCTTGCGCAATCGCATCGGCTCGCGCCGTATCGGGATCGACGACTCCCACCAGTCGCACGCTGCCGGCCTGCTGTAGTTGCTGATAGACACGAGCATGATTGCGCCCGAAAACGCCGACGCCAATTACCGCTACATTGACAGGAAAGTTTTTATTCAGATAGTTGCCCCGGAGCCACCCATATCGCAAATATTGTCGCAGTTTCGGGGCGGGAAAGGAAAGTCTGGAGTTGTAGTCCCACAGAACGCAGACTGTGCCCAGATGCCAAACGCCGCAACCCTCAAGCCTTCTTCAGGATGGCGATCTGCCCCGCATGATACAACTCGTGCTGCACCACTCCGTGCAGCATGTAGTAGAAAGTGTGGTGCGCGCCCGACTTGCCCGGCACCTTCTCGTATAGCCGCGAGTCCGGAAAAGCGGCAACTGCAGAAACCAGTTGTTCGTGAATGCGCTTGAGATCCGCGAGGGTTTTGCCCCAAGCTCCATCGCTGGCATCCGTTACGCGTGGAAAATTCTTCGCAGCAGATATAGTCGCAGCCTTTCCGCCAAGGCGCCGCAGCGCCACACCATCCCAGGCCGCGATATGCCGCGCCAGCTCCCAGATCGAGTGGGCACCCTCAATCGGATGAGCTGCCGCCTTCGCCGCGGTAACGTCCTTTAGAATTTTAAGCAGCGAATCGCCGTGCCACGCCTTACCATTGAACGCGCGGCGAAGCTGGTCGGCAATGCTCGCCACTTCTGACATTGGACCTCCCGATCAATAAACTTCTATTCCGCGCATATCGCGATCCCAGCATTATCCGCCGCGCGGATTATTGCTTCGCCGTCCAGCAACAGGCATCGTCCTGCATCCACTGCAAGACAACTCGCTCCTGCGAGCGCCATCGTCTGGATCGTCTTCAGGCCTATGACCGGAACGTCGAAACGCATATCCTGCTTGGGCTTTGCGACCTTTACTACCGTAAGGGCTCGGCTCAGTGTCGAAGTATCACCTTCGAGAGACTGCATCAATCTCCCGGCCCGCTCAATCGTTGCGTCCGTGCCTTCCATCGCCTCGACCGCGACACACGCCGCTTCGGCGATGACCACCGTTTGGCCGATGTCATGCTCCGCCAGTCGCGGGGCGATCAAGCGTCCGTATTCGATATTCTTACGTTCCTGCTCGCTCGGAGCACGTTTGCTAAGGACGCCGGCTTTCGCCAACAACGGTTCGAGGAGTGCCGTCGAATTCTCCAGCAAGATGCCCTCATCTGCCAGAACCTTGGCGATCGCGCCCAGCAGCGAATCTGTATTGCGCGTGCCCAACGAAAGCAACAGCTTCGCCAGCCGCCAGTCCGGCTTGATCATGGAGAAAATCTGTTTGTGCTTAACCTGTCCCGCCATCACGGCGCGTGTGACACCCTCGGATTTAAAAGTCTCAATGAGCTTCGACAGCTCCCCCAGAGAAAGCCAGTGCACGGAAGCCGCCCCCTTCGACTCGATCTCAGGGGACGTTTCTTCCTTGAGCGCAGCCACGACGACGTCATACCCCTGAGCACGCGCGGCGTCCAATACGAGAAAAGGGAATGTGCCGTTGCCGGCGATGAGACCGAGTTTCATAAATCAGTGGTCGGTGGTTAGTGGCTGGTGGTCAGTTTTCAACGGCGATTTTGCTCCAGAGAATTTATCAAGCCGTTCAGGATCCGACCCAACTCCGCAGCCTGCGCCAGAAGCGTTTCCCCTGTCTGGTGATCTATGTATTCCAAACGTTCGGATAAGAGGATCTGTGTTTCCGTCTCCAGAAGCGATCCACGAGCGTGCCCCAGGAATTGACGGAACTCGCCGGTCGTTTGCCGCCCCTGTCCCTCGGCAATATTACTCGGGATCGAAACTGCCGCCCGACGAAGTTGACTCGTCACTCCGTAGATTTCCTCTTTGGGAAATTTGCGCGTCACACTGTAGACATCGACGACAAAGTCCATCGCTTTCTGCCACGCAATGAGTTGGCGATAGGACTGAACAGGCACACTAGCCATTCTTGATCTTAACTGGCCACCGACCACTGCCCACTGGCCCCCGTTATTTAATCACTCCTCGTTCCGACGTCTCGATGAAACGTATGAGCATCTCGACGTCGTCGCCGCGATCTGCCTCGGCGCGAAGCTTCTCCAGCGCCTGCGACGTATTCAGCTTGGAAGCCAGCAACACGCGATAAGCATGGTGCAACTTCTTAATCCGTTCCTTGGAAAACCCGCGCCGCTCCAGGCCAATCGCATTCAATCCGTACGCCTGAGTACCGCGCTCGGCCGAAGTTTTTGAAAATGGCAGCACGTCGCGCGTGACCGTGCTTCCGCCTCCAATAATGGAGTGCGTTCCAATCCGCACAAAGTGATGCACCGGACACAGCGCCCCTACATTCGCCCAGTCTTCCACCGTCACGTGCCCGCCGAGCGTGGCCGCGTTGGCCATAATAATGTGGCTACCAATCTGGCAATCATGCGCAATGTGCGTGTAGGCCATGATCAGGTTGTGATTGCCAATCCGCGTGCAGGCTCCGCCCTTCACCGTGCCGCGATTGATAGTGACAAACTCGCGAATCTCATTGTGGTCGCCAATCTCCAGCCGAGTCGGCTCGCCCGCATAAGTAATATCCTGCGGAGCCATGCCAATAGAAGTGAAAGGGAAGAAGCGATTGTCCGAGCCAATCTTTGTCGGACCTTCAATCGCAACATGCGACCCCAAGCGGCACCCCGAGCCGAGTTCCACGCCAGCCCCAATCACGCAATAAGGACCGATCGTGCACGAAGCATGTACTTTGCTCTGAGGATCAATGATCGCCGATAGGATGGATTGCCGTAGGATGAATGGACATCACCAAATCGTTCTACCGTGTCATCGTTGCTCTACCCGTTGTGATCGATCTACGGGTGTCATCCTGAGCGGAGCAACTGTTTCGCGGAAAGGATTTCACTTCTGCAATCTGACCTCTAACCTCTGCCCTCTTCCGCGTCTTCCACACTCGCCGCTCCCATCGCACGCGGCACCAGCCGGCAAGTCACCGTAGCCTCAGCCGCAACTTTGCCATCCACGTAAGCTTTGCCCTCAAGCCGAGCCGCCGTAACCCGCCAAGCTTTGACCACCACTTCAATCCGCAACTGATCTCCCGGAACCACCGGACGCCGGAACCGCGCCTTCTCAATCCCCGTAAACACCATCAACATCTCGTCGCGATTCGGAACCTCGGTCAGCAACAACAATCCGCCCGCCTGCGCGATCGCTTCCACGATCAGGACGCCCGGCATAATCGGCTTATCAGGAAAGTGTCCCTGAAAAAATGGCTCCGTGATGGTCACGTTTTTGAGCGCGACGATACTCTTCATGCGCTCAATCTCAACCACGCGGTCGATCAGCAGAAACGGAAAGCGATGCGGCAGGATCTTGAGAATATCGCCAATATCCATGCCAGTTTTCACCGGCTCCGGTTCGTAAGTCGCATTGTGTGGAGTGTCAGTCATGCAATTTCGTTCACGGCGAAGATTATACTGTAGCGCGGGAGAACAGGTCAGAGGTGAGAGGTCAGATTGAAGAGGTGAGAAGCCGTCGGAGGCGAGGCGAGGTTTTTACTTCTGCAATCTGACCTCTCACCTCTGACCTGCCACAAGAAAGGCCACCGTGAAAAAAATCTTCGTCATCATTATCCCGATCCTCCTCGCCACCGCCCTCTGGTCGCAAACGCAACCCTCCGCCGCGCCAGTTCTCCCCGCCGACATTCCCGCGACCGCCGAACGCTACTCCATGTTGCTGATGGGCACCGTAGCCGGACAACAAGCCGTCTGGACTGCCAACGATGGCACGCTCCACATTTTCTTTCAGTTCAACGACCGTGGCCGCGGCCCCAAGACCACCAGCATCCTCAAGCTCGACGCAAATGGCATTCCAGTTTCTGAAACGATCACCGGAAACGATTATCTGAAATCGCCCGTCAACGAAAATTATGCGCTCGAAGCCGGCACGGCCCGCTGGAAAAACACCGCCGAACAGGGAGAAAAGAAAGTCTCCGGCCCCGCCGTCTATCTAGCCCTCAACGGTGGACCCTCCGAGATCGCTCTCCTTGCCCACGCCGCGCTGCAAAATGGCGGCAAAATCGCATTGCTTCCCGAAGGCGAAGCTCGCGTCCAGCGCATAACCGAGCTCGATGTTAAAGTTGCCGAAAACAACAAGCACGTCGCCCTCTACGCCATCACCGGACTCGATTTCTCCCCAACCTACGCCTGGCTCGCAGACCGCGGCTGTCCGACATGCAGGTCCTTCGAGAAAGACGACAAGTTTTTCGGCACCGTCGACGAATGGGGCTCGATTGTTCCCGAAGGATGGGAATCGGCAGTGCCCACTCTGCTCGCCGCCCAAAGCAAGATCAAAGATTCCCGCTCCGCCGATCTCGCCACGCAACTCGCGCATCATCCGCCAAAGGAATCCTTTTCAGCGACGCCAACGTCTTTGATACCCAATCCGGCGAGATCATTGCTCACCAGGATGTCCTCATCGCAGGCAATCGCATACTGGCGTCGGACCACGGTCAGTCCCCGGAGCATGCTCGGACACGCCAGACGCTTCAGCCGCAGAGTTCATCGACGCCCGCGGAAAAACCCTCCTCCCGGGCCTCTGGGACATGCACGCCCACGTCGGCGATAACGACGGACTCCTCAACCTCGCTGCCGGGGTCACCACCGTCCGCGATTTGGCCAACGACACCGACTCCCTCCTCGCCCGCCGCCAGCGCATTATTGACGGAAAAGAAATCGGCACCCGCATCGTTCTCGCCGGAATCATCGACAGTCCCGACGCCTTTCACGGGCCCACCAAAGTTCTCGTCTCCAACGAAGCCGAAGCCCGCGCCGCCGTCGACAAATACAAGAGCCTCGGCTACGTGCAGATGAAGATCTACAGCTCCGTTAAGCCCGAGCTCGTCCCCGTCATCGTCGACGAAGCCCACAAAAACGGTATGCGCGTCAGCGGACACATCCCCGCCAACATGATCGCGTCACAATGCGTCGAGGATGGCTACGACGAAATTCAGCACATCAACTTTCTCGTCCTCAACTTCTTCCCCGAAGTCAAGGACACGAACACCATCGCCCGCCTCACCAAGCCCGGAGAACTCGCCGCCAGCCTCGATCTCAATTCCGCGAAGGTCCAATCATTCATCAAGCTCTTGCAGACTCACCACACCAAACTCGACCTGACGCTCTCGGTGTTTGAAGACCAATACATGGCGCGGCCGGGTCAGATCTCTCCCGGCTTCCTTCCCGTCGCCAATCGGCTGCCCGCGCAGGTGCGCCGCGGCCTCCTCACCGCCGGAATGACTCCGCCTCCCGGCATGGAAGACACCTACAAGAAATCTTTCGCCAAGATGATCGAGTTTACCGGCCTTCTCTATCGCTCCGGTCTTTCCATCGAAGACGGCACCGATAACATGGCGGGATTCGCCCTGCATCGCGAACTCGAACTCGACGTCCAAGCCGGTATTCCCGCCAACGTCGTCCTGCAAGACGCCACCCTGAACGCCGCCCGCATTATGAGTATGGATAAAGACCTGGGCTCCATCGCCCCCGGCAAACTCGCCGACTTGGTTTTGATTGATGGAGACCCCTCCGTCAATATCAGTGACATCCGAAAGACGGTGCTGGTGGTGAAGGATGGAGTTATATATAAACCGGCTGAACTCTATACCGAACTCGGGGTCACGCCTTAGCGTTGTGCTTAGGACGGGCAAGGCGCATCGCTACAGGATTGTTTTCGTATCCTTCGCCATACGAACTATAGGCAGGCTCAATCCATCGCCGAGCGGCACTTCGACCTTGTCTAACTCGACATATCCTTTCGCACGATAGAACGGAACCCCGGTCAGCGTCGCTCCCATCTCCAGCCGCCGAAATCCCGCTGCCACTGCCGCCGTTTCGCAAGCTTCCAGAATCATCCCGCCAATCCCGCGGCGCGCCCATGCGGGATGAATAAAGAATGCCCGAATCTTGGCCGCATCTGTTGCCGGATCCAATAGTGAATCCTCGCGCGATGCAAACTGATCGCCACCGTACAGAGTTTTCCGCTCGCTCCAACCGCCGCATCCCACCAGCAGCGGCATTCCAGCGGAAGTCGCTCCCTCCGCGGCAAAATAAGTTCGATCGGCAATCAGTTGTGTATCGACTCCATACACCGTTCGCAGCGCCCTCTCCAATTGCGCTGAGGAGTAATCCTCAGACTGCAATCCTCGCACCGAATCTTCAATCAATTTCCGAAGCAATGGAACGTCGCGAGTCTCCGCCAACCGAATATTTATCTTCACCGCGGCCTCAAGATAGCTGAACTCTTACGGATTGCTAGCGTCCCGCCGGAGTGTCGTCCATGATAGCCCCGACAATCTGATCGATGGCGTCGGTAACTCGTTTGCCGGGAAGATTGAAGTTGTTCGAGAGAATCGAAAAGACGATCGCTTGCCCGGCATCGCTGGTCGCGTACCCGGAGAGTGCTTTCACGCCGCCTAATGAGCCCGTCTTTGCCATGATGCGATTCTTCAGCCGAGGGTCAGTGAAGCGGTCCGTGAGCGAGCCGTCGACGCCTGCGATTGGGAAGGTCGCTTTATACGCGGTGCCCCACGATTGGGTTGAGCCATAGCGCAGTAACTGGACAATAGCGTGAGGAGTCACCAGATTCTGCCGCGAAAGCCCGGACCCATCATAGAAAACATACTGGTCACTGGAGATTCCCGCCTGGGTCAGAAACCCGCGAAGAACTTCAAGGCCGCCTTCAATCGTTCCCGCATTGCCGCGTTCCCGTCCCAACAGACGCAGCAAAATCTCAGCGTGCAGATTCTGGCTGACTTTATTGATGACGCGGAGATCCTGAAGTAGCGGTTTGGATTCGTAACTGGCTAAGACGATGGACGAGTCGATTTTCGGCGAGCGATACGGATCGTCGCCCCCACCGTGCATCGGCGCGCTGGCGGTTACGCTCAAAGTAGAAAGCGAAGCCAGTTCGGTGTGCCGCGTCCGCGGGTGTCCATAAATGACGATGCCACGTTTCTCCAGTAACTGCCGGAAAAGCCCCGCTGCGAACCCGGCCGGATCTTCAACGGCGAGCGCCTCATTGGCGCCCGCATCATCAAGCGGCATGTTGCCCCATAGGCTGACAACCGTCGATCCGGGCTCGCGGTTAACAAAGAATTTTCGCCCTGCGCCTGTGGGAGTGGTAAGAATCCGATTGTCAATCCGGTAGTAATCCCCAAAAGGCTTGACGCTGACGAAAGCTTTTTCGCCGGCGCGCTCGGCGGGAAGAATATCGACGAAGACCGTATTGTCGTTGATCGTCAGGGCCGAGACAGGAGCGCCTTCGGCCCAGACGAGGTCATCCTGGCTCCAACCCTCGCCATAGCGCTCGAAGGCAAAATAGGAATCGTCCGCGACGATATCGCCGTCGATAAACTTCACGCCTTTTTGCACGATCGTATCGGCAAGCGCTTCGAGTGCCTGAATAGGATCGTCGTTGCGTTGGGTTTTAAGGTCGTAGGGAAGTTCGCGTCCAGAAAGATTCGGGTCACCGCGACCGACAAGAACAATATCTCCGTTGAGACGTCCATAGCGGTCGAGAACCGCCGTAGTCTCAACACTGGTTCGAAATTTGTAGTCGGGACCGATCAGGGCGAACCCGGCCGCCGTAGTGAAGAGCTTGGTGTTTGAAGCAGGCGTAAACAGCTTATCGGAGTTCTGCGAGTACAGCGTTTCGCCCGTGGCCAAAGAAACAACTTCAATTCCCCAGAAGCCTCGGGCCAGATCGGGAGCGCTGAGCACCGCGGCAATACGATCCTGCAGCGGCTTAACAGGCGCTGCCAGCAGAGGCGCAGCAGCAAGGAGGATAACGAGAAGTAGAGGCGCTACCATTCGCCGGCGAGTCATCAAAGCGGATTGTACACCCGGAAAAAATTGGCTCATTGCATGTAGAGCGCCGGGCATTTCTCGCCGAGCGAGACACCCCTTGCTCCACTAGAATAACGGCAGCATGCGCGCGATTTTTCAGTGGAACATCGGACGTCGAATCCTTGAGTTAGGGCGGTGCACGTTGATCATGGGAGTCGTGAACGTAACTCCCGATTCGTTCTCCGACGGAGGACTCTACATCGATGCCGCAAAAGCCGTAACCCGCGCCGAGCAGCTATTGGACGAAGGCGCCGCCATGATAGACATCGGCGGTGAGTCCACCCGTCCCACATCGGAGCCCGTATCGGAAGAAGAGGAACGTCGGCGAGTTCTCCCAGTAATTCGGGACCTGAAGGCGCGACGGCCCGATGCCATCATCAGCGTGGATACTTATAAGGCAAACGTGGCTCGTGCCGCGGTAGAAGTCGGCGCGGAGGTTGTCAACGATGTGAGTGGCTTCCGCTGGGATCCCAAGATGGCGAAAACTCTGGCGGAACTCAAAGTTGGAGCAGTGCTGATGCACACGCGTGGACGGCCAGCGGACTGGCCTTCGCTGCCGCCCATCGGCGATGCAGTGTTGATCGTGAAACGGGATTTGCGTCAGTGGGCCGAAGCGGCCATGCTGGCGGGAATCAAACGCGATCGCTTGGTTCTGGACCCCGGTTTTGGATTTGGAAAGCGTTTCGAGGAAAATTATCCTCTTCTGGCTCACTTTGCCGAACTGCAGCAGATGGGATTCCCGCTACTGGCAGGCGTGTCGCGAAAATCATTTATCGGGCGGACGCTAGCTCGCGATGGCAAAGATGCGCAGGTCACCGGGCGGCTCCACGGAACCATCGCGGCGGAATCGGCCCTGATCCTGAAAGGCGCACACATCATTCGAACCCACGATGTAAAGTTCGCGGTAGAGGCGGCGAGAGTAACCGACGCGATTGTTGCGAATGGAGGTTGATGCAGAGATCTGCCCCGCTGGAATTAGGCGCGGGCGGCTTCGACGAGCGGTGCCGCGACTTTGAGTACGGGAAGGCGAATCTCAAATACGGCTCCGCCTTCGGGCCGGTTGTAGCAAGTGATTTGTCCGTGGTGGTCTTGAATTACGCCGTAAGTCGCGCTAAGTCCAAGGCCGGTACCTTTGCCCACCGGCTTCGTGGTGTAAAACGGATCGAACACGCGCTCGGGATCGCGCAATCCCGGACCAGAGTCGGCGAACTGGACAATCACTTCGTTCTCTTCACGCCAGAGCGAGATTTGCAGACGCCCGTCGCCGACTTCCTGTATCGCGTCCACGGCGTTTTCGACAATCTGAAGAAATGCTTGCAAGAGCTGATTCGGGTTGCCAAGAACGCGAGGCAACGGATCGACGCTTTCCACAGTGAGGCAGATCTTGCGGTTCTCGAGTTTGAATCCTTCCATTTGAACGGCACGATGCAAAAGCGGTTTCAGCTCCAAAGAACTTTTTTCGCCCGGAATCTGTTGCGCAAAGCTGAGCAGATCGCCGACAAGTTCGCGAGTACGCCGGGCCTGTTGGCCGATCTTCTGCGCATTAGCGAGCTGCTCTCGGCTCAGGTTGCTGCTGGCGGCCATCCGCTCGGAGCTACTGAGGATGGCAGAGAGGGGGTATTCCAACTCCCCGGCGGCGAGTGCGACGAGTTCGCCCAGCGATGCCAGTTTGGCTTGCTGAATTACCCTTCCCTGCAGCCGCTGAAGATTGTCGAAACTGCTTCGCGAATGTTTCAGCAACTGGAGAAGCTTCTGATCCAACAGGTGTTGTTTGAGGAAAACGATAAAGGCCAGCAACGCAACGCCACCCAACGCTACCGCAAAGCGGATTTCGCGCAGATAAAACCGGTCATGGCTTAAGAACAGCGCCCAGTACCCCATCACCGGCATCGAGAGCAGCGCCAGCTTCGCCAGTTGAGGAGCAATCGGTCGACTCGGCCGCGTAATCGATGGCAACGTCTGGGTATCGTGCAGGCATTGCCGCCCTGAGATGGCGGCCCACAGAAACCATAAAATAGACGCGAGGAATGGCAGGTCATAGATTCCGCCCGTCTTGTAGGTACCTCGCGCAATAGCCGCGTTCATGGCTTCTGACGAGAATGTATACAGAATGCTGGCGAGGAAAATGTTGCGATAGAGTTGCCGCCACGATCCCGAGCTGCTGAAGAATGCCGATGCCGACACCGAAATCAGCATCAACCCTTCGAGAAGATACAGAATGTCCCAGCGCAGCGTGCATACAGGCAGGTTCACCACTACGTATTCCTCAGGAAAAACAAAGTACGCATAGACAACAATCCACCACACCAGCAAAATCAGAACATTAAGCGCGCTCGGCAACATCCCCTCACGTTCATCGGCCTGATTAGGGCGGATGGCGACAGCTGCCATGATGGGAACGATGTGCAGGAACAGAACGGCATCCCCAGGGAAAGGCTCGGGCACCGGCTTGCGCGCAATCACTTCATACCACGTCCAGCAGGCCTGATTAAACCACCACATCGCCATGCCCGCCGTCACCAGGCTCCAGAACAGTCGCCTATGGCCGCGACTGTCAAAAGCGTTTTTGGCCGACAGGATGAAGGCTGCCGTGATTACCAGCTGCGGGACTAGATCTCCCATCGCCACGCGAAAAAATGGAGCAGGAAAGACTGCCGGCGCCAGCGCGAAGCCCAGCAGGAATGCTCCTCCACCACAGAGCGATGAAATTTGCAGCCGGTTCACATTTTCATCATATGACGCTCATCACAAGATGTTTAGATCACGGACCAGTGATCGGGGGTTACCGGAGTAACATCCAACGTTGCAGGAAAACTCGGGCTTCGTATCAGCGTTTCGCATCACGTTTTCGTTTCAGCGTTTCGTATCCGCGCTCCGCGTCCGAGTTTCGTATCAGGTATCGCTTTAGCGATACCATAAGCCGCTCAAAATCTGACGCCCCTTTAGGGGCTGGTATTCAACTGCTAGAATTGCGAGTCATGGCATTCCCAGCCAACCGACTGCGCCGTCTGCGGCGGACCGAAACACTGCGCGCCTTGGTCCGCGAGACCCGGCTCACGCCCGAGTCTCTGGTCTATCCACTCTTCATCTGCCCCGGAACCGGTATCCGAAAAGAAGTCCGTTCGATGCCCGGGGTCTTCAACCTGTCGATCGACCAAGCCGTAAAAGAAGTACGTGAGGCCCGGTCGCTCGGAGTGTTGTCGATCATCTTGTTCGGCCTGCCCGAAAAAAAAGATGAAACTGCCACAGGCGCCTGGGACGAGAACGGAATCGTGCAGAGTGCGACCCGCGCCATTAAGAATGAATTGCCGGACGTGGTAGTCATGGGCGACGTGTGCTTATGCGAATACACATCGCATGGCCACTGCGGCATAGTGAAGAGAAACGAGAAGAGAAACGAGAAAGTGGACGCGAAATCCGCGCCTACCGCGGAGTATGAAATCGTAAACGACGCGACTCTCGAGCTGCTCGCCCGCACATCGGTTTCGCTGGCACAGTCGGGAGTCGATATCATCGCGCCATCCGACATGATGGATGGCCGCGTCGCAGCGATTCGCACAGCGCTCGACCAGGCCGGCTTTGAAAATACTCCGATCCTTTCTTATGCGGCCAAATTCGCCTCTGGTTTCTACGGTCCCTTTCGAGAAGCGGCGGATTCAGCCCCGCAATTCGGAGATCGCCGTTCGTACCAGATGGATCCCGCAAATATTCGCGAGGCAATGCGCGAAATCGAGTTAGACATCGAAGAGGGCGCGGACATGATCATGGTGAAACCAGCCATGCCCTCGCTCGACGTAATTGCCACCGCCCGAGAGCGTTTCGATCTGCCTCTGGCGGCGTATCAGGTATCGGGCGAATACGCCATGATCGAAGCCGCCGCCCGCAATCAGTGGATCGACCGCGAGCGCGTCATGATGGAATCGCTCCTCTGCATCCGCCGCGCCGGAGCAAGCATGATCCTGACGTACTATGCCAAAGAGGCCGCCAAACTACTGGCTTAACCGGTTTGCTAAGTCATAGATAATAAGGCATTTCTATCGCAGCCGGAGATCGTTTGTTCGGATTTCGTAACAGCTTCAATGTTTTAACAATGCTTACGTCGAGAAAGTTGTAAAATCCGCGCAACCTGGAGTTGTTCCCTTGGCGCGCTTCGCGGATCTATCTTCGACCGAACTAATACGGGTGTGCGCTGGCTCTCGGGATCAGAAAGCGTGGCAGGAGTTCATCCGCCGCTTTCGACCCGTGCTCGCAGCCGCGGCCCTGCGGACCGCTCACCGTTGGTCAGAACCGGCTTGTCCGCAACTGGACGACCTCATCCAGGAGATCTACCTGAAGCTCTTGGAAGATGACTGCAATTTATTGCAGTCGTTCCAGTCGGAGCATGAAGATTCCATCTATGGGTTCCTCAAAGTAGTCGCGGCCAACGTCGCCCACGATCATTTCAAGTCTGCGCTGGCCGCAAAACGTGGCGCGAGCCGGACCGAAGCCATCGTGGAACCGCTCCTGATAGACCTGAAAGCCCCTGGAATCGAGGGCTTTGATCTAGTCATTCATCGCCTTCAACTCGACCAGATCGACAAAGTTCTCAGACAGATTACGGCCGGCAAGGGGAAGGACCAGGAAAGAAACCGGGCGATTTTTTGGCTCCGCCACCGGCTGGGACTCACCGCCCGCGAGATTGCGCAAATCCCGTCCATTAGACTCACTACAGAAGGCGTTGAAAGCGTACTCGTTCGCTTATTAGCCGCCATTCGAAGCCATATGATGACTTCCAGCCCCCGCCGCGAAGTGAAGGGCCGGGATCGGCGAAATCGTTCTAGGAGGCAGGGGATCAAGTTTTGGAAGCAGAGCCCAACCAGCATATCGGAAACGCAGAACTGGCAAGACTAGTCGATGAATTTCGCCGGGGCCTGAATTCCGTGCTGGATGCAGCGACACTACACCCCCATCTGGCAACCTGCACAGCCTGTCGGCAGCAATTCGAGGAATTGTCTTCGTCCCGCGAGAGTTCGCTACGCCAGGGAAGTTGCCCCGGCCCAGCCCAGTGGCGTGAAATTGTAGGCGGCCTGACCCCGCCCGTCCAAACCCTTGAATACATTGAACATGCCAGCCGCTGCGAGTCTTGCGGTCTCTTGCTGCGCAGCGCGGTCGCTGAACTAGCTGATCTGGGCCGCGAGATCACCGGGGAGGAGCGCAATCGTATCGCGACCCTCAAGAGCGCGCACCCGGACTGGCAGCAGAATCTGGCCCGACGGATTGCCGAGACCCTCCGATCAGGATCGTCAAATCGCGATTCCAAATCGTGGTTCCCTTTCCGGCCATGGCTTGCCCTTCCGCGTCTGGCTTTGGCCGGAGCATGTCTTCTGGCCGTTGCCGTCAGCGGGTTGGGACTGAGGATGGTGGTCGCATCGCATCGCAGCCAGCCCGCCGCCGCCCAACGCCTTCTGGCCCGTGCCTACTCCCAAAAGCGCACGTTGGAATTGAGGATTGCAGGCGCCGAACATGCCCCTCTTCGAGTCGCTCGCGGGGCGGAATCATCCTTTACCAGCCGTCCGCCAGCGTTGTTGAAAGCCGAAGCGCTCATCGCCCCACAACTCCAATCCCACCCCTCAGACCCCGCATGGCTTCAGGCCCAGGCACAGGCGGATGTGCTCGAGGGCAGATACGATGCAGCCGTGGAAGCCCTGCGCCGCGCCCTGGAGTTGGCTCCTCATTCTCCTTCATTGCTGACCGATCTCGCCACTTCTTACTACCAGCGCGCTCAGCAGGATGGCCGCAACGAAGACATCGGCGCGGCCTACGAATACCTCAGTAAGGCTTTGACCCTCAGCCCCAACGATCCGGTGGCGCTCTTCAATCGCGCCCTCGTTGCGGAGCATCAGTTTCTCTATCATCAGGCGCTCGACGACTGGAATCGCTATCTGCAAATCGACTCGCATTCGGACTGGGCTGCCGAAGCCCAGGAAGCGGCCGACCGACTCCGCACAAAACTGAAAGAACACGACGCCAGCCAGTCCGCGCCGCTGCTTTCGCCAACTCAGATCGCAACCGCGGCGCACGACTCGAATTTGAGTTCAACTTCGAATTCCGCTTTGAGTTCCGCTTTGAGTTCAAAGATTGACGATCGCATCGAAGACTACCTCTCGGAGGCAATCCGCGTCTGGCTCCCCCAGGCCTATCCCGAAAAAGGATCACCCGATACCGCGTCTCAGAGCGCGCTTTTTTTTTTGGCGGACCTGACAGCGCGGCAACATAACGATCACTGGCTCTCCGATCTGCTTCACGGTTCCTCTGCAAAGAATTTCCCGCAAGCCATCGCCGCCCTCTCCAACGCCGCCCAGGCGAACAACACTGGCGAATACTCCACTACCAGTATCCAGGCACCTCAAGCCGAGCGCCTGTTCCAGGTATCCGGCAATGTGGCTGGCAAACTTCGCGCGCAGTTCGAGCAGATCTATGCGGCTCAGATTGACCGGCATACTGAAGTGTGCCGGCAAAAATCGGCGGCATCGCTGCCGGAATCGGAGAGATACGCCTACCCCTGGCTGCAAATTCAGCTTGAACTCGAGAATGGCATCTGCTCCGGGATAATGGACGATCTCGGCACGCAGGAAAAGATGGCGCGGCGTGCCATGGATCGGACGCAAAAAAATGGATACGGTGGGCTGTATCTTCGATCTCTGTATCTTGCGGCTGACGAGAAGGTCGCCGCTGGTGATCGATCTGGTGCCTGGGGGCTCTCCATCGTGGGCCTGCAACGTTATTGGTCATCTGGTTGGTATCCCTGGAAACAGGCCTATAACTTTTACGGGGGCCTAGCCTACGACGCCGAAAGCCACGACGAATTCAACTTGCAGGTCGCGTTGTGGCGCGAGGCCATCGCGGCGCGTGCGGATGACACGAACCTGGTTCGACGAGGTACGGCGCACGAGTCGCTCGCGCGCGCAGCGAAAGCTGCCGATCAACCTCGTCTGGCGGAACAACAGTATGCGGAAGCCGCGCGTCTCTACGCGCTGGCGCCTCAAACAGAAGCCAGTCGCACCAACGCGATCGAAAACCAAGTACGCCAAGCCCAGCTAGAGTCTCGTCAGGGGCAACTCGAGAGCGCGCTTAATCGCCTCATCTCTGTGCAGGACCAGGTTCGTTCACTCTCCAACAATTACGTCATCCAGATGTTCTTTTCGACATTGGGGGAATTGCAGCTTCGCAGACATCGCGGAACAGAGGCGGAGCAATCCCTTCAGCCAGCACTTGCCCTGGCAGAGCAAACTCTGGCTTCACTCGGGCCTGAGGCCGACCATATCAAGTGGAAGAGCGACGCCGCACCGGTCTATCTCGCTCTCACGGAGGCGAAGTTGATTCAGGGCTACCCGCAGGAATCGCTCGAAGTGTACGAGCGGTACCTCGGAGCATCGCAGGGCGCGTCGTTCGACCGACATCGCCCTCAGACCTCGCCGACCGAGCCATCGCGGCTGGCCGAGCGGCTTCCGCTTCTGTCCCGTGAAACTCTACTGGTATATGCCGCGCTGCCGGATGGACTGGCTATCTGGGTCTGCGACAATCGTGGCGTTCACGCGGAATGGATCGCGAATCCAACCGACGAACTGCAGGAACTGGCAGGGCGCTTTTACGATCTCACTTCCGATCCGAAGTCCGATATCAACGCCTTGCGCCGGGATGGCCGCAGCCTTTACTCCTCGCTGATCCTTCCCGTAGAACAGCGGCTGGATCCAGGTCGGACGTTGGTGATCGAGGCCGACGGATGGCTGGCACGCATACCTTTTGAAGCCCTCATCGACGCCCGGAATCATTATCTAATCGAACGTTGGTCGGTCGTACACTCTCTCGGTCAGGATTTCGAAGCCCGGCTCCGCAATAACAACGACAATAACAACGACGGTCCCAGGCCGATTTCCGCTGGAATGTCAGCGCTGATAGTCGCAAGCGTTGCTTCGTCTCAAGACGAAGGACTACCTCCATTGGACAACGTTGCCGCGGAGGCGGATGCTGTTGCCGCCAAATTCCACTCACCGCGTGTGCTCAATGGGGGCGAAGCCACTCTCCGCGCAGTCCAGGAAAATCTGCCATCGGCTGCAGTCTTCCATTTTGCCGGCCACTCGCTCGCCACTCCTTATCGCTCGGGATTAATGTTGGATAACACAGCTCTCCAGACCGGGATTCCATCCCTCCTCGACGCAGCTGCGCTACGCAAGCTCAATGTGGGCAACTTGCAACTGGCCGTACTCTCCGCCTGCAGCTCTGGGTCTGGCGCCAGAGCCTCCGATGGATTCAACAGCATCAACGATGCTCTTTTGCGTAGCGGCGTGCCGCACGTCGTTGCCAGCCGGTGGGACGTAATGGAACCCCGTAAATTCATGGATGACTTTTACCGCGGCGCGCTTTCTGGTCAGCTCGTTTCCGAGGCCGTCCGCGGAGCCTCACGGAACATGCTGGCCGATCCCCGCACCGCGCACCCTTATTACTGGTCGGCATTCGCAGCCTACGGCCGGCCCTGATTGTCTGCCCGCCTCAAGGGCGGTCGGATCTGAAGTCCCGGAGACTGAAGTCCCGAAGGGACTACCGATAATAGCCCGGCGCTTCAGCGCCGGGTCCGAGAGTGGGAAGAAGGAACCAGCCCCGGAGGGGCGACTGATGGGCCCCGCAATAACCCTGGAATCCACATCCGAAATCCGCAGAGGAGACGCAATGAGAAACCGCCCCCATTCGACCCGCATGTTAAACCTGCTGGCCTGCGTAGTCGTCGCAACTGCATTCCTTGTCGCCTGTCAACAATCCCAACCGCCGGTCGCAACTCCGGCTGAATCCAAGGCCGCCCCAGGCAAAGACGTCTTCGTTGTCTTCGAAGGTCCATGGGCTATCGTCCCCGATCCAAAAGATGCCGGCAGTGTTTTGCTGCTCGCCCCGAAAACCAAGGCCCATCGCGATCTCTACGTTACCGCCTCCAACAATTCGGCGCTCGCTGCTGGAGCTTACGATCTTTCGGTCCCAGCTCGTACTGGCCCTGCTGCCGGAGCCTTCGATGAAAGCATTCTCCGGACTAAGATCGATCCTAAGAATGTACAAAGCGTGCTCGACGAAAAATCGTCGACCCGTTACGCGATTCGCCTGCCCAAACCCGACGAGTACCTGCCCGCCAGTCGCCATCGCAGCAGGGTAAGCGCGACCTATCCTCCCGATCCCTCGGTCGAAAAGGAATATGCCAGCGGCGTTTCGTTGCGCTACAGCGTCACCAGCCTGAACGGATTTTCTCTGGCGGGCGCTCCAGACAGCGGAACTTTCAATCCGTTCCTGATCCAGGTGGAGACCCCAACCATTCGTTTCGTGATCGATCCGGCGATTGATCCCGATCCAGCTGATAAGTGCAAGACACACTCGCGGCAATCCTTCCACGAGGTGTCTATGTTGCTGGGGTTGAATCTCTATGTGGATTTTCCTGAGAGCCCGAGCGGTTGCCACGATACCGATCCGCAAAAACCTCGCGCCGTCAAAGCAGAAACAGGCCCGGTAGCGGGCTTCGAGCGCTTGGTTACCTTCTTCCAATCCCAAACCGGGGATGCGAATGAAGCAAGCATGATCCCACTAGGAATGGGTCGCTTCATCGCTGCTTTATACCTGTTCGGTCATCCCTCAGGTGTTTGCGATGCCCCCATCCTTGCCGCTAACGGCAGCTAGAAACGCGTCCAGGGCCTTATCTCGCAGGCAGGGCGGAGATAAACGATGACCGTTTATTCTCCGCCTCGTACTCTCAATTCCCGCCAAACTCTGCCCAGGAATTCACACAGGAGTAACAATCCTCCCGTATATTTCCTGAACATTTGAAGGTCGGTGATTGACTGCTCGAAGCAAGGAGACCCCTAAAGATGGCCACAGCTCCGCATGTCCTGGAAGCGAAACTGAGTCGAAGTCCCGGAAAGATCGGGATGATAGGGTTTGGGGTCGTTCTTCTCATAGGGGTGATTTATTCGTCATATCACCTGCTCACCGATCTTTCCACCTCTCATAGCTCCGCCACGGCTTATGTATTGCTGGGCATCGCACTGGTGGTCGCGCTGGGCTTCGAATTCGTAAACGGATTTCACGACACCGCGAACGCCGTAGCCACCGTCATCTACACCCACTCTCTGGAGCCACACATCGCAGTCGTGTGGTCGGGATTCTGGAACTTCCTCGGCGTCTTGACCTCCAGCGGATTAGTAGCCTTCGGAATCATTTCATTGTTGCCGGTCGAGCTGATTCTGCAGGTAGGAAGCAAAGCCGGCTTCGCCATGGTGTTCGCCTTGCTCGTTGCCGCCATCATTTGGAATCTTGGCACATGGTATTTCGGATTGCCCGCTTCAAGTTCGCACACTCTGATCGGTTCGATCATCGGAGTAGGCATCGCGAATCAGTTGTTGTCCCCGAAAACCGGCACCAGTGGCGTCGACTGGGCCCAGGCCACCAACATCGGAAAGTCGTTGCTGCTATCCCCAATCGTCGGATTCGTCTGCGCATTCATGCTGTTGTATTTGATGAAAGCAGTGGTCAAGAACCGGGCGCTCTATGAAGCTCCGGTCGGGACGGAGCCGCCGCCATTCTGGATTCGCGCACTCCTCCTGCTCACCTGCACCGGCGTCAGTTTCGCCCACGGATCGAATGATGGTCAAAAAGGCATGGGACTCATCATGTTGATCCTCGTGGGAACCGTTCCCACCGCCTATGCTCTGAACCACGCGATCACGCGCAGCCAGTCGGATGACTTCATCGCAGTTTCTCAACAGGCTGCCGGCATTCTGTCGAAGTACGTGAGCCAGGACGCGGTCATCGGCGATGCGCAGACTGAAGTCACGGATTACATTCGCACCAAGCAATTCACTCCCAACACCATGCTCGGACTGCGCCAACTGGTGAGCGGCATCGGAAACGAAACGACACTGTTCGGTGAGATGGCAAAGATTCCGAATGAGCGGGTGCCGAACTTCCGCAATCAGATGTATGTCGCGAGCGAGGCGCTGCGCCTCATGAAGAAAAACAAGCAACCTGAATTGACGGCCTCCGATTGGGCGGGCTTGGACAATTACAAGAAACACGTGGACGCGGCAACACGCTTCATCCCAGGCTGGGTAAAAGTCGCAGTCGCAATGGCACTCGGGCTAGGCACCATGGTCGGATGGAAGCGGATCGTGGTCACCGTAGGGGAAAAAATCGGCAAGGAACACCTTACCTACGGCCAGGGAGCTGCAGCGGAAATCACTGCCATGTTCACCATCGGCGCGGCAGACTGGTTCGGCTTACCGGTGAGCACCACGCACGTGCTGTCCTCTGGCATCGCTGGAACCATGGCCGCAAACAATTCTGGCTTGCAGTGGTCCACGGTACGCAATCTGGCCATGGCATGGGTGCTGACACTACCGGTCTCGATGGTGCTGGCCGGCTTTCTGTTCTGGGGATTCAAAAACATCTTCTGAGTTTCGGAGCCAATCCGCGATAACCAACCGCTCCCCATCTGCGTCTAAAAGGTTTATAACGTGATGGAGTCTTTCTGAACCTGGAGGGCGCGGTATGGATCCGAGAACGTTCGGTCGTAGAAAATTCCTACTTGCGGGTTCCGCAGGCATCGCGGGAGCCTGGGTCGGGTCAAAAGCTCTCAGCACAGCATTCGCTGCTCCGCCACCGCTAACCCAGAAGGTCGCCGCTTTCGACACGGTAACGCTGGGAAAGACTGGAATCCGCACCAGCCGCCTCGCCATGGGAACGGGCACCATCGGATTCGGCCATCATTCCAACCAGACCGCGCTAGGCGTGAACGGTTTGTCCGCCCTGCTGCTCAACGGCTATGACCACGGACTCCGTTTCTTCGACTCGGCCGACGCGTATGGAAGTCATCCGCATGTTGCGGAGGCGCTGAAGCATATCCCCCGCGATCAGGTTACGATCCTGACCAAAACCTTTGCGCGGGATCCCAAGTCCGCCCGTGAAGATCTTGACCGCTTCCGCCGCGAGCTCGGCGTTGATCACATCGACATCTGCCTGATGCACTGCCTCACCGAAGGCGATTGGACACAACGCTTCCGAGGCGTCATGGACGTGCTGTCTGACGCCAAGGAAAAAGGTGTTATCCGCGCGCATGGCTGCTCTTGCCACTCAATCGAAGCGCTGCGCGCGGCTGCCAAATCGCCTTGGGTCGAGGTGGATTTGGCGCGCATCAATCCAATCGGCTCGCACATGGACGCCTCACCGCAGGAAGTCGTCAGCGTTCTGCATGAAATGAAGGCCGCCGGAAAGGGCGTCATCGGAATGAAGATTCTTGGACAAGGCGATTTGCGAGGGCGCGTGGACGACGCAATCCGCTATGCGCTGTCGCTCGGAGTGCTCGATGCATTCACCATCGGAGCGGAAAGCAAAAGCGAACAGGAAGATCTAATTAGCCGCGTGGCCGCAGCCTAACTTAGTTCGGGGTGGCCTCAGGGATGGCGCGGTCGTGCAAGAACCAGAGTTCCTCCCCCGTGTACCCCGTGGTTAACGCTTTTTTCAAGCCGCACCACCGTCGCACGTCCGCGCCCATCCCTGCATACTTCGACTTCCAACGTGCGATACTGAAATTCATGGCGCTTCCCGATTTATCCCCCCGCGTGGGGAACGATCCCAAGTCGGTCTTAATTCATTTGACGACCGGTACGGGGATGGACATCGAGTGGAAAGATGGGCACCGGTCCGCCTATACCTTCCCTTTCTTGCGCGACGCTTGTCCGTGCGCTCTTTGCGAAGATGAGCGCGGAAAGTCTGGACGTAAAGCCGGCGAACCCACCAAGCTTGCACCCGGAGCTTTGCCGATGTTCAAGCCAGCAGTGAAAGCCCTATCAGCAGAAGCCGTAGGCAAATACGCCCTGCGCTTTTCCTGGAACGACAAACACGATCTCGGAATTTATTCGTGGTTCTACCTGCGGGAAGTTTGTCCCTGCGCGGAATGTGCCCTCACGAAAAAATAGAATTCGCGCTTCGTATCAGGGTATCGCTTCAGCGATACCGCAAGTCATTCCCAAAAATCTCGCCCTCTAGAACGTAAGCCTCAACGCCAGTTGCCCGATCCGAGGCGTCGCCCCTCGGAAAGTTCCGGTCGTCGTGATCTGCCCAAATAGCGCGCTGTTAATGTCCGAGGCTCCGTTCAAAACAGTCGGTTGCGCGAACTCAGGATGATTCAAGGCGTTGAAGAACTCGGCTCGAAACTCCAGTTTGACGCGTTCGGTGATCGCAGTCGTTTTGGCGAGCGCGATATCGAGATTAATCACGTGCGGCCCGCGCAGAAAATTGCGAGGAATGCCATAGGTCCGGTCGCCCGGATTATTCACCGGATCAACCGATGGGAAACAGACATTAGGTTGTCCCTCGTCATAATAATCGTTGTTCTCCAGCGGTACGTTAGAAAAACTATTAGGGTCAAAAAGAAAATGTCCAGTCACCGCTTGCGTGGTGATCTGGCATATGAATTCATGGGGGTGTTGGGAATCCTTTGGAACTGAGTTATATGTCTTCACGTCAATCGTGGTCAGCTTGCTGGGATCAAATGTCCTTATCGGCGCAATCTGTGCGGCATTCGTAAGATAAGGATCGCCCGCGCCTGAAGACCCAGGGTTTGCAGGGTCGGTATTATCGGGTAGCCGGGCTGAAATATCGAAAGGAAATCCAGTTCGCCACGTCAGTATGGGATAAAGACTCCAGCCCTGCGTAAGCCGCTTCGGACCCGTGCTCCACAAGCGATCGAAGGGCAAATCCCACCCGCCGCTGAAGCTGATGCGTTGGCGAACATCGCTATCGCCGGATGCATAACGCAGACCGGGATTGTAGGCCGGCACCGCATCGTTGCGTTGCTCGAAGCCGGATGCGTTATCGATGTTATGGCCAAACGTATAAGCAAGCGTGTAATACAGCGTCCCAAGCTTTGAGTTTTTAGGTTGCCGCGTCAGGCTCGCTTCGAAAGCGTTGTAATTTGCATTCGAAACATTTTGGAATTCAGGCAACTGACCGAAACATCCCAGACAACTACTGTCCAGTTGCCGGTTCGTACTTCCCAGCACCGTCGGGTTGACATCCTTCAGCGATGTTAGTCCATGGCCCGCGCTGCCCACATAATTCGCTTCCAGAACCGTGTCAAAGAATAAATTACGTTGCAGGCTCAGGTTGTACTGATAGACGTAAGGCGTGCGAAGATGCGGATCGTCAAGGTAGACAAACCCGGTGCTGTTGATGGGCAGGAACGGTGAAAAATCGACATTCGGGGCCGGTGGCTTCGATGGAAACGTGTTCGGAATTTGAGCAGACCCAAACGGATCAGTCATGTAGCCTATCGGCCCGACTTGGTGCGGACCCACATCGTCGAAAAAGAATCCCGCATTGCTCACGAACGGGGGTTGGCCGTTGAACTGAAGGTTGTCTTCCCCCTTCAAGATGTCATAGAAGATACCAAACCCGCCGCGCAAACTGGTCTTCCCGCTTCCCGTCGGGTCCAAGGCAAAACCGAAGCGCGGCGCAAAGTTTTTCTTGTCTGGAAAGTTCGTACCTTTAGGCGCTCCGGGATCGCCGGGAAACACCATGCCCAACGGCGCATTGATAAAGCGCTGCGACTGCAAGCCAGGAATTACCGAAAATGTGCGTCCCTGAGTATCGGCCTTGGGAGAGTTGTATTCATAGCGTAGCCCCAAAGTGAAAACCAGGTTCTTACGCACGTGCCACTCGTCCTGGCCGAATACGTAAGTGCTCTTGCTCCGGATATTGGAGGGAGCCAGAGCTCCTTGGAAATAGCCTTCTGTCGCTCCCAGAAGAAAGTTGGCATAAAGATTTCCGGTGGCAAATCCGTCGCTGTAGAAGTCGAATTCACCGTTCGTGTAGTAATCGTAGATCAGGTTTTCCTGATACGGCGAAAATCCCGCGCCAAACTTCCAATTGCTTTTCCCCTTGGTCCACGAAACTGCATCGGTCCATGAGAACGTATTTTCGACGTATCGCGTCGGCCCATTTTCGCTGGGACCAATCTGAAAGCCGTTGTCGAAGTATATGTTCGTAGGACCAGTGGCCAGATCCGGAGTGATATCGATACCGAGTTCCGGCCCAGTAGGCTGCTTCAGTCCTGGCTTGTCCTGTAGAAAATTGCTGCGATGCGCGACAAAATGAAATTCATTCAGTAGCGTCGGCGAAATGATTCGCGTGTATTCGAAATTCGTAAAGTAGTAATTCGCCACAGTTGAACTGGGAAAGCCGCTGACGTTCGCAAACGGAAACGGGTTGGTAGAGTATGTGCGGTTTAAGCCGATGGTAGCGGCGAGCCTGTCCTTCGAACTGAGATTGAAATCGAATTTGCTGGTCAATTCATCGCGATTGTCTGCCTCGCCGAGCGCCTCCGAGACAACGCCACCAGGGGCACTGGGGATCAAGCCCGCAGCAAGATACGCTTGCGATACCGGATCAAATTTCGTGGGATCAATCTTCGCCTCTGCCGCATTTCCGCTAGGAGTAGCAAAATATGGATTCTTCGTCAGAAACTCCACCACGCCTGGATCCGGGCATCCGCCAGCGGTCATGCAGGTCACTCCATCCTCGGGAACAACCTGCGAAAAATCTCCCTGCAACCACTCCGGCGCGAAAACCGGTTGATCGACATCAGGCACGGCCTGAACCTGCCGCTGTCCCTGATAGGCAAGAAAGAAGAATGCCTTGTCTTTCAGGATCGGGCCGCCGAGTGTCGCTCCGTACTGATTGCGCTTAAGGTCGAGTCGCGGCAGCCCGACCGGAATATTGAAGTAGTCGTTGGCATCGAGGACTTCATTCCTGAAAAACTCAAACAGACTGCCATGGATCTGATTCGTGCCGGATTTGGTCACCACACTAATGATCCCGCCGCCGTTGCGTCCGTACTCGGCCGTGTAATCGCTCGTCAGAAGCCGGAACTCCGCCACTGCGTCGGGATTCGGATCGAGCAGATTGCTATTGTCCAGTAAGTCGTTATTGAGTCCGCCATCGAGCAGGAACGTCACCGAGTCGCTTCGCCCGCCTGCGATGCTGTAATTGCCGGCACCCGCATTGTCGTCGTTGCTTTCCGTGACTCCGGGCTGTAGCAACGCCAGATCCAGCATGTCGCGGCCGTTCAGCGGCATGTTGGTAAGAGCCCGTCCCGTGATCGACTGTCCCAGAGTCGGATTCACGGTTTCGACCGGTGCGGCCTCGGCTCCAACTTCCAGCGTTTGGCTTTCCGCGCCGATTTGCATCTTGACGTCGACACGCAGCGCCTGGTTAATCTGTAGTTTCTGCTCGGGACTAACCACCCGGCTAAATCCAGCGTGCTCGGCAGTCACCTTATAATTGCCAATCGGCAGCGACAGTATTTGAAAGACTCCTTGCTTATCCGTCGTTGTGGTGCGGACGTCTTGGGTCGCCGTGTTGGTCGCGGTAATCTGTACATCCGGAATCACCGCACCCTGCGGATCGTATACCGTCCCGAAGATTCTTCCACTGGCGCCCTGGGCCAACGACAAGGTCGAAGCAGACATCAGCATGAGAACTGGCAACACAGTTTTCAGAAGACTCATTGGGCTCTCCGTAATCTTCCCGTGCAAGGCGAACAATCGAATCGCTTTCATAATAATGGAGATCTCCTAAGGTCTATTGGCCTGCTCTTTTCGTTGTGGTAACAAATTTAAGAGGAACGAGATTACAGGCCAGCTTCGAGCTTGCCCGCATCGACGAGAATGTGAATGCTATGAAACTGGTGGGTGGAAGACTCGCAACGCTGGCTCATAAGCTTGCTGTGCCCAGACCGCAGGTCGCGAAATTCTGGCAGAGATCAGCTTGGAAGTCAACGCTGACGCTCGCTTTAGCTCGGTTATGACTCGATACGATGATGACTAGGAGTTATGCTTTTCGCTGGGCCCGCCGCCGGACGTTTGATCGCCCCGAATCTGATGGTCGCGAATCGCCGTCCTCGACCGTATGCAGCCGCATGAAATTGGTCGCACCCGAGGTCAGCTTCGTTCCTGCCACCAACCCGAGCACGTCCCCAGGCCGCAGAAGCCCTTTCGGCAATAGTTCATCCTCGGCCGTCTTGAGCATCTCCTCCGCCGATTCCCACACTTCTTTGTGGACTGGATGCACACCCCAAAGCGCATTCATCCGATTGCAGACTTCGGGTTTCCGGCTGAAAGCGTAAATGCAAACCTTGGGACGATGTTTCGAAAGCATGCGCGCCGTATTGCCGCTCTCCGTAAAAACCGCAATGGCGCGCATCGGCAAATCCTCGGCGGCATGCGCAATCGACTCACAGATTGTTTCCGCAACCGAATACTGATGCTCCTCGCGACGGCGGCGCGGAGCATTCGGAAGTTGCGCGATACTAGCCTCCGCCTCCAGAATGATCCGGACCATCATAGCCACGGCCTCTCGCGGATAGCGGCCGCTTGCGGTTTCGCCGGAAAGCATCACCACGTCGGTGCCGTCGAAAATCGCGTTGGCTACATCGCTCGCTTCCGCCCTTGTTGGACGCGGGTTCTCAGTCATGGATTCCAGCATCTGGGTCGCCGTAATCACCGGCTTGCGCCACACCCCAGCCCGCTGGATCACTAGCTTCTGAATAATCGGAACCCTCTCAGGCGGCAACTCTACTCCCAGATCGCCGCGCGCGATCATAACGCCGTTAGCCACTTCCAGAATTTCTTCCAGATTCTCGATTGCCTGCGGCTTTTCCAGCTTGGCAACGATCGGAACGGATTTCCCGAACTCCCGCATCAGGCTCTTCGCCATGCGGACATCATCGGCGGAGCGAACGAATGACAGTGCAACCACATCAACTCTCTGCTTCAAACCAAATTCCAGGTCCCGCTTGTCTTTACTGGTCAGTGCGGGAATCGCCATCGCCGCCCCCGGCAAATTGATCCCCTGATGCTGGCCGAGCATCCCTCCGTTTCGAACTTCGCATTCCACATCCGCGCCGCGAAGCGCCCGCACTCTGAGTTCAATGCGGCCATCAGACAGTAGAATTCTCGAACCGGGCTCGACTTCGGCTGCCAGCCCAACAAAATCCGTGGAGATCAACGCGGCTGTCCCAGGCACCTTGCGTGGTGTAATCGTCAGCAGTGCGCCCGCTTTCAGCAACACCGCTTTCCCGCCCTGCAACAAACCAGTGCGAATCTTCGGACCTTGAAGATCCTGCACGATGCAGATAGTGCGTTTCAGATGTTGAGCTGCGCGGCGCAGGCGCTGAATTCGGCGAGCATGTTCGGAGTGCGTTCCGTGGGAAAAATTGAGCCTTGCAACATCCATGCCCATGCGCATCAGGTCGCCGATCATCTCTTCGGAATCACAGGCCGGACCAATCGTGCAGATGATCTTGGCGCGCCGTAACCGTTCCGTCGCGTCTTCAGCATGCCCAGCGACCGAGAGGCCGGCTTGAACTAGATCGAGTCTGCGTTTTTTCAAGCCGAGTATCCTCTCTAGTTCTAGTGCTCGTAGGGGATATTGTTCGTGTAGCGCAAAGACTTTGCCCGGTCCAGGCCAGCACAGCCCACCACCACCCAATCAGCGAGCTCCAGCAGTCCCTCGTGGAGGCACAACCTTGGTGAGACAGCGCGGAAACAGCATGGCATTAAATTCGGCACCGATTAGCACAACCAACGAGATCAGGTACATCCATACGAGCAATGCAATGCCGACACCGAGCGAACCATAGATGATGCTGTAATCCGCGTAGTGCTGCAAATACCATCCAAACAACGCTGTGGATAGCAACCACATTGCCGTTGCCAATACAGCGCCCGGCAAAACGCTATGCCAAGGTTGTGTGCGCGGTACTGCATTGTGATAGATGAGTTGAATCACGGCAATGCTGGTAAGGATCGCGATCGTCCAGCGAATTGCTCCCCACAACAAAAGAATAAGCGGTCCAAACTCATGCCCAATCAGAAATAGGATTCGCATTTCGATCCGGCTGCCGAACGCGACCAGAATCGTGGAGAATGTCATCGGTATGCCCGCCATCAAAACCAGCGAGATCGCGATCACCCGCTCCTGGACTAGCCCCCAGGTCTTTGGCAACTGGTAGGCACGGCGAAAACCGTCCATCCAGGAAATGATAACGCCGGATGCACTCCAGATCGTCAACAACGAAGCACTGAGGAGCAGGCCCAATGGCCGCTCCGTGCTGCCTCGGAGATAGGAAAGCGCGGTGGAACTGCCCGCGGGCAAAATGGTCCCGAGAGCATAGGAAATTTCGCGTAGGTAGACTTCACCCCGATTTAAGGTGGCAACAACCGAACCCAGGACAAGCAAAGCGGGAAAGAAAGTGAATATCGACGAGTAAGCTGATGCCTTCGCAGTCCCGAAAGCATCGTGTTCGAACGCTCTCCAGATCGACAAGCGAAATAGCCGCCAGAAACGCCCAAGAGCCGGAGCCAATATCAGTCCGCCAGGAATCGGCTCCGGGATGGAGTTGCGATCCTGAGGTTGTCCGGTCAGGTGCTGCGGTTCCAGTGCTAAAGACATTGGATTAGAGAAACAATCCTGCAAGAAACATCATTCGCAAAAACTGTCATGCAAGAAAATCAGGGGCGACTTTTCGTCGCCCCTGTCTTGAAATCGTTCGGTTTTATTCTGCGGCCAGTTCTTCGGTCTCGCCCTCGTGACGCATGAGTTCGAGCGCGCGTTCCGCATCTTCGTAAGCCTGCGAGACTTCCTCCTGCACCTTGCTCGCGGCCTCTTCCATTTCTGGAGAGAGACGCACGTTGCGGTAATACTCCATGCCGGTGCCGGCGGGAATCAAGCGGCCCACAATTACGTTCTCTTTCAAGCCGCGCAGATGATCGACCGCTCCCTGAATGGAAGCTTCGGTCAGCACGCGCGTTGTCTCCTGGAAGGAGGCAGCCGAGATGAACGAATCGGTCGAGAGCGACGCCTTGGTGATACCGAGCAGCAACGGACGTCCTGTGGCCGGTCTGCCACCGTTCGCAATTGCACGCTCGTTCTCCTCGTGGAAGCGGAACTTGTCCACTTGCTGTTCGAGGAGGAATTGGGTGTCGCCCACGTCCTCGACTTTTACCCAACGCATCATCTGGCGGACGATCACTTCGATATGCTTATCCGAAATGTTCACGCCCTGGAGTCGGTAGACTTCCTGGATTTCGTTCACCAGGTAAGACTGCAACTCCTTCTCGCCGAGGACGGCAAGAATGTCGTGCGGGTTGAGCGGGCCGTCCATCAAGGGTTCGCCAGCTTTTACGCGCTCGCCTTCCTGCACGTTGATGTGGACGCCGCGCGGAACGGAATATTCTTTCTCCGTGCCGTTGTCGGCTGCCACGTAGAGTTTGCGCTGTCCCTTGGCCACTTCACCGAACCGAACCACGCCATCGATTTCGCTGATGACCGCGGTCTCGCGCGGCTTGCGGGCCTCGAACAACTCGACCACACGCGGCAGACCGCCCGTGATGTCCTTGGTCTTGGTTGTCTCGCGCGGAATCTTCGCGAGCACGTCGCCAGGATGCACCGCATCGCCGTCCTGCACCATAAGGTGAGCGCGCGAAGGCATCAAGTACCGCTTGCTCGCCTTGCCCTTGATGACGATGGCGGGTTGACGCTTCTCGTCGGGCGAATCCGCGACGACGTGACGCGACAGACCAGTGACTTCATCGACTTCTTCGTGCAGCGTGATACCTTCCTGCAAGTCTTTGAACTGCGCCGTGCCGCCAATTTCCGTGAGGATAGCGAAGGTGTACGGATCCCACTCGACGAGTGCCTCGCCAAGCTTGACCGGACCGCCTTCCGTAACTTTCACCTTAGCGCCGTACACGACTGCATAGCGTTCGCGTTCGCGGCCCTTTTCGTCCACGATCGCAATTGAGCCCTGGCGATTCATAACCACCAGATCTCCAGACTTCGACTTCACGGTCTGCAGGTTGATGAAGCGTACCGTGCCGTTGCTCTTGGCATCGAGTCGCGACTGTTCCGAAACTCGCGATGCCGTACCTCCGATGTGGAAGGTACGCATGGTGAGCTGCGTTCCAGGTTCGCCGATGGACTGCGCTGCGATCACGCCCGTAGCCTCGCCGAGTTCAACGAGACGGCCGGAAGCGAGATTACGTCCGTAGCACATGACGCAAACGCCGCGTTTCGATTCGCAAGTCAGCACGGAGCGAATTTTCACTCGCTCAATACCAGCCGCTTGAATCGAGCCCGCCAGGTCTTCGGTGATCTCATGGTTAATGTCGACGACGACCTGACCTTCGTAGTCTTTGATCTTCTCGAGCGAAACGCGGCCCACAATGCGGTCGCGCAGCGGCTCGATAATTTCGCCGGCTTCGACGATACCGGAGACGAAGATTCCGTCCACCGTGCCGCAGTCGTATTCGCTGATGATCACGTCCTGCGCCACGTCGACCAGACGGCGCGTCAGATAGCCCGAGTCGGCAGTCTTCAATGCCGTATCGGCCAGACCCTTGCGAGCGCCGTGCGTCGAGATGAAATATTCGAGAACGGTTAGTCCTTCACGGAAGTTTGCCGTGATGGGAGTCTCGATAATTTCACCCGTCGGCTTCGCCATCAGTCCGCGCATACCGGAGAGCTGACGAATCTGCTGTTTCGATCCTCGAGCGCCGGAATCGGCCATGACGTAAATCGGATTGAGCACACCTTCTTTATCCCGCGTCTGCATCTGGCCGAACATTTCATCGGCAACTTTTTCCGTGATGGCCGACCAGATTTCGATGACCTTGTTGTAACGTTCGCCGTTGGTGATAGCGCCGTCCAGATATTGCTGCTGGACCGCGATCACCAGTTTGTCGGCGTCTTTCACCAAAGTCTTCTTATTGTCTGGGATGACCATGTCGTCGATGCCAATCGACAAGCCAGAACGCGTGGCATATTTGAATCCGAGCGACTTGATCTCATCGAGCATCTTGACCGTGACTTCGAGGCCAAACCGCAGGTAACAATAATTCACCAACTGTCCAATGCCCTTTTTCTTGAGCAAGCCGTTGATGTACGGCATCGCTACATTGACGCCAGGCACGGTTTTCGGCAGATGGTCGTTCAGAATCGCGCGGCCAACCGTCGTGTTCAGATACTCGCGCACGATGTGAATCGGCTCGGTGTGGTTCACGTCCTGATCGTCGTAAGCCTGCGTCAGGTCGATGACTTCGCCGGAGTAGCGCAGGCGAATCGGAGTCAGTGTTTCCACCTCTCCCATTTCGAGTGCGAGCACGACTTCATCAATGTTGGCGAACGAGCGTCCTTCGCCCTTCGCACCCGGCTTCGCTTTCGTCAGATAGTAAAGACCCAGCACCATGTCCTGTGTAGGTACGGTGATAGGCTGACCTGACGCCGGCGACAGGATGTTATGCGAAGACAGCATCAGAACGCTGGCTTCCACCTGCGCTTCCGGCGACAGCGGAATGTGAACCGCCATCTGATCGCCGTCGAAGTCGGCGTTGAACGCTGTACAAACCAGCGGATGAATCTTGATCGCCTTGCCTTCCACCAGCACCGGCTCGAATGCCTGAATGCCCAGACGATGGAGTGTAGGAGCGCGGTTCAGCATTACCGGATGGTCTTTGATGACCTCTTCCAGAATGTCCCAGACGATTGGGTCCTGCTGCTCCACCATTTCTTTTGCTTGCTTGATGGTGGTGCAGTTTCCTGTCTGTTCCAGGCGGTGATAGATAAATGGCTTGAACAATTCGAGCGCCATCTTCTTCGGCAGGCCGCACTGATGCAGCTTGAGTTCGGGACCAACCACAATCACCGAACGTCCGGAGTAATCCACGCGCTTCCCGAGCAGGTTCTGACGGAAGCGTCCCTGCTTGCCCTTCAATGTATCGGAGAGCGACTTCAGCGGACGGTTGTTCGCGCCGCGCAGCACACGGCCGCGGCGTCCGTTATCGAATAGCGCGTCGACCGCTTCCTGCAACATGCGCTTTTCGTTGCGCACGATCACTTCGGGAGCGTGCAGGTCCATCAGCTTCTTCAACCGGTTGTTACGGTTGATGACGCGACGGTACAGATCGTTCAAGTCGGAAGTGGCAAAACGTCCGCCATCGAGTGGAACGAGTGGGCGCAGCTCGGGTGGAATCACCGGCAGCACGTCGAGGATCATCCACTGCGGCTTGTTGCCGCTCTTGCGGAAAGCCTCAACCACTTTCAGGCGCTTGGCATACTTCAGGCGCTTCTGCAGCGAAGTTTCGTGCTTCATCTTCTCGCGCAGTTCGCCGGAGAGTCCGATCGACTTCAATGCGCTTGAGAAGTTCCTTGATCGCTTCGGCGCCCATCATGGCCTTGAAGCCGGCGGGGCGGTATTGCTGATCGAGTTCGCGATACTTCGCTTCGTCCTTGATAACTTCGCGCTCTTTTACCGGGGAGTCGCCGGGATCGACGACCACGTAGGCCTCGAAGTACAGAATCGCTTCGAGATCGCGCAGGGAAATATCAAGCAGATGCCCGATGCGGCTGGGCAGCCCCTTGAAAAACCACACGTGCGAACAGGGCGATGCGAGCTCAATGTGTCCAAGGCGTTCACGGCGGACTTTGGACAAAGTAACTTCCACGCCGCACTTGTCGCAGATTACTCCGCGATGCTTCATGCGCTTGTACTTGCCGCAGAGGCATTCCCAGTCAGTGACCGGGCCGAAGATGCGGGCGCAGAACAAGCCATCGCGCTCCGGTTTGAAGGTGCGGTAGTTGATGGTTTCCGGCTTGGTTACTTCCCCATGCGACCAGCTCCGGATCTTTTCCGGGGACGCAAGACTGATACGAATGGCGTCAAAATCAGCCACGGGATTTGCCATATCGAACGGGCTCGATCGAAACATGTTCCTCCGCTTTCCTGTGGATCTCACGCGCCCACCAGCGGCCCTCGACTGCAGTTCTCAGTTCCCGGTTCTCTGTTCTCAGTAAAACCGGTTTGAGCTTTGCCGTATCGCAGCCTTGAGAGCGAATGCCGCGGCGGCTAATTGTCAAAAACTTTTCTTCCAAATCCTTGGATCCCCCGGCTCTGAGTCCGCTAGCTCTCAACCACTGAGAACTGAGAACTGAGAACCGGGAATTGCCCCTAATCCGCTGCCACGGCCACCGGCTTCTTCTCCGTGATCTTGACCAACTCGACATCCAGACAGAGTGCCTGCAATTCGCGAATCAGCACGTTGAACGATTCCGGAACGCCCGGCTCCATCGCGGCCTCGCCTTTGACGATGGCCTCGTAGATTTTGGTGCGTCCGTACACGTCGTCCGACTTCGCAGTCAGCAACTCTTGCAGGATGAACGCTGCGCCGTATGCTTCCAGAGCCCAGACTTCCATTTCTCCGAAGCGCTGGCCTCCGAACTGCGCCTTGCCACCCAGTGGCTGCTGCGTGATCAGCGAGTACGGACCGATGGAACGAGCGTGAATCTTGTCGTCCACCAGATGCGACAGCTTCAACATGTAGATGTAGCCAACCGTGACCGGCAATTCGAACGTCTCGCCCGTCATGCCGTCGCGCAAAGTTGTTTTGCCCGAAGTTGGCAAGCCCGCGCTCGAAAGCAAGGCCTTGATTTCCGTCTCACGAGCGCCGTCAAACACGGCCGAACCCATGAACACGCCTTTCTTCAGCGTCGGAGCCACTGCTTCCAGCTCATCTTCCGTCATGTCGGCAATGGTGTCCGACAGCACGGTGTCTTTGAACAAAGCCTTGAGATCGCGGCGGATCGCTTCCGATCGAGTGTTGTGCTTCAGCAATTCCGTGATCTTCACGCCCAGTTCATGGCCTGCCCATCCGAGGTGGGTTTCAAGAATCTGCCCCACGTTCATACGGCTGGGTACGCCGAGCGGGTTCAGGACAATCTCAACCGGCGTCCCATCTTCGAGGTACGGCATATCCTCTTCCGGCAGGATGCGAGCGATGACGCCCTTGTTACCGTGGCGCCCGGCCATCTTGTCGCCGACACTCAGCTTGCGCTTCATGGCGATGTAGACCTTGACGAGCTTGATTACGCCCGGCGGCAGTTCGTCGCCCTTGGTCAGCTTGTCTTTCTTTTCGCCGACAATCTTTTTCAGGACGTCGATCTGGCGCGAGGTCATTTCTTCGATCTCGTCGATCTGCTCATTCACCCGTGGATCCTTATCGGCATACTTGATCCGCTTCAGGTTGCGAGTCGAGATGCGCTCGATCGCGTCGCGGTCGAGAATCGCATCCTTGGTCAGCAACCGTTTGTTGGTGCGCTCGTCGTGCAGGTCGGCTTGCACTTCCTTGCCGCCCAACAGGCCTTCGAGACGCTTCAATCGCTCGTCGGTCAGAATTCGGATTTCGTCCGAAAGGTTCTTCTCGAGCTTCGCAATCTGGTTGCCTTCGATCGTCTTGGCGCGCTCGTCCTTTTCCTGGCCCTTGCGCGAGAAGATCTTCACGTCCACCACGATGCCTTCGATTCCCGGCGGGCAGTAGAGCGAAGCGTCGCGCACGTCGCCGGCCTTTTCACCGAAGATCGCGCGCAGCAACTTTTCTTCCGGCGTCAGCTGAGTCTCACCCTTCGGCGTAACTTTGCCGACGATGATGTCGCCCTGCTTAATGCCGGCGCCGATGCGGATGACGCCCGCTTCGTCCAGATTGCGCAGCGTCGATTCACTGACGTTTGGAATGTCGCGCGTGACTTCTTCCGGACCAAGCTTCGTGTCGCGCGCTTCGAGTTCGAACTCTTCGATGTGGACGGAGGTGTAGTAATCCTCCTTCACCATCTTTTCGGAGACGAGAATCGCGTCTTCGAAGTTGTATCCGCGCCATGGCATGAACGCGACCAGCACGTTGCGCCCCAGAGCCAACTCGCCAAAATCGGTGCACGGACCGTCGGCGATTACCTGCCCCTTGACCACGCGCTGACCCTTCTTCACGATCGGCTTCTGGTTGATACAGGTGTTCTGGTTCGAGCGCTTGAACTTCGTGAGCTGATAAATGTCGCTGCCCACTTCACGCGAAAGCTGCATCGGATGATGCTCGCCTTCAACGCGCACGATGATGCGTTCGGAGTCGACCGAGTCGATGATTCCGTTTCGCTTTGCCAAAATCACCGCGCCTGAATCGCGTGCCGTGACGCCTTCCATGCCAGTTCCGACAATCGGAGCCTGCGCACGAAGCAGAGGCACCGACTGACGTTGCATGTTCGCACCCATCAAAGCGCGGTTCGCGTCGTCATGTTCGAGGAAGGGAACCAGCGAAGCGGCGACCGAAACCAGTTGCTTCGGACTGACGTCGACGTAATCGACTTCATCGCGATTTACCAGGACAAAGTTGCCCGCCTTACGAGCGTTAACCAGCTCGCCGGCGATGCGTCCCTTGTCGTCCAGTTCGATGTTCGCCTGCGCGATCGTGTGACGGTCTTCTTCCCACGCCGACAGATAGAAGGAGAACGGCTCGACCTCGACCAGCTTCTTCTTCCGGTCTTTAAGATCGGCGTTGACCTTCTCCATCTCGCTCTTCTCGGCATAGTCGCCAACTTTGAACGAGCTGTCGCCGGCGTTGACGACGATGACGTAATCGACCACGCGAGCATTCTTTACCTTGCGGTATGGCGACTCGATGAAACCGTAATCATTAATACGCGCAAAGCAGCTCAGCGACGAAATCAGTCCGATGTTCGGACCTTCCGGCGTTTCAATCGGACAAATACGTCCGTAGTGTGTCGGATGGACGTCGCGGACTTCGAATCCAGCGCGTTCACGCGACAAGCCGCCCGGCCCAAGAGCCGAAAGACGCCGTTTGTGTGTAATTTCCGACAGCGGATTCGTCTGATCCATGAACTGCGACAGCTGCGAAGATCCGAAGAACTCGCGGATCGCGGCCATCACCGGCTTGGCGTTGACCAGGTCGTGCGGCATCGCCGTCGACATTTCCTGGTATACGGACATTTTTTCTTTGATCGCCCGTTCCATGCGGACCAAGCCGATACGGAACTGGTTCTCGAGCAACTCGCCCACCGCGCGTACGCGGCGATTGCCAAGGTGATCGATGTCATCCACCGCGCCGATATTCTTGCGCAGCTTCAGCAGGTACTTGATGGTCGCGTAGAAATCCGTGGGATCAAGCGTGCGCTGCTCCAGGCTGGTTGCTTCCTGGTTCTCGAACAGCTTGATGTTGAACTTCAATCGGCCCACGCGCGAGAAGTCATACTTGCGGGGATCGAAGAACATCCCCTGGAACAATGCCGTTGCCGTATCGAGTGTCGGCGGATCGCCGGGGCGCAGCTTGCGATAAATTTCAATCAACGCTTCCGACGGAGTCGCAACCGAATCGCGGCGCAGAGTCTGGCTGATCACCGTACCCACATCGTCGCGCTCGGGGAAGAACACGCTCAACTCGATGACGCCCGATTCCAGAATCTTCGATACTTTGTCAGCCGTAATTTCGGTGTTGGCCTCGAGCAGCACTTCGCCAGTCGTGGTGTCAACGATGTCGCCAGCGGCCCACGCGCCTTCGAGATCGGACATATCGATTTCGATTTCGCTGATCTTCGCCTTCTGAATATCCTTCAGAGTCGCAGCGCTGATCTTGCGGCCGGAGTGTGCGATTTCATCGCCCGACTTCGACTTGATGCTGTGCGCCAACTTCATGCCCAGCAGGTTCGTCGGCTTTTCGCTCGCAGGATCGAGCGTCCAGAACAGTTTCTTGTCTTTCACGATCAAGCGATCGGTCGTGTAGAAGGTCTTAAGGATGTCTTCGCCGGAACGCAGGCCAAGGGCGCGCAAGAAAATCGTGCCCAGGAATTTGCGCTTGCGGTCGATGCGCACGTAGAGGACGTTCTTCTGATCGTATTCGAACTCAACCCATGATCCGCGGTAGGGAATAATCTTTCCGAGGAAGTAGGTGCGGTTCGCGGCCGTCTCAAAGAACACGCCGGGCGAACGGTGCAACTGGCTGACAATAACGCGCTCGGTACCATTAATGATGAACGTGCCGTTCTGCGTCATCAGCGGAACGTCGCCGAAGAAAACTTCCTGCTCTTTAATGTCGCGGATGGAGCGGTTGCCCGTCTCCGGATCCTTATCCCAGATAGTGAGCCGCATCGTGACTTTGAGCGGCGCCGAATACGTCATGCCCCGCTCTTCGCATTCCGCCACGTCGTACTTCAGTTGCAATCCCACCGGGTCGCCGCACTTGTTACAAAAATCGGGCGTGTTTGCGTTGTACGTTCCGCACTTGTGGCACAGAACGTCGCCCGGATGAAACGGGTCAGTGATCACCGTCGATCCGCAACTCTTACAAGTTGTGCGCAGGTGATGCAGCCCTTTCAGGTGGCCGCACTTGCACTCCCAGTTGCCGATCGCGAAGTCCACAAACTCGAGCTGCGAGACATTGCGGAAATCGGTAATCGGAAACACCGACTGAAACACGGCCTGCAGCCCGCCGTCTTCGCGCTCGCTGGGCAGTTTGTCCATTTGCAGAAAGCGATCGTAGGACCGCTTCTGAACCTCGATCAGGTTCGGAATCTGGATGGTCGCTGGAATCTTGGAGAAGTCGAAACGCTTGCGGTGGATATTGTGCTTTGTCATGCTCAGGAACTCCTGCTTTCAGGCAGCCTCGGGGCTGCGGTACAAGCGGAATGAGGGCGCAAAATTCACGCCGGATAATTTGCTATGCTTGCCAAATACGAGCGGTGTACACGGAAAAAAGAGATAGGCACCCGCAGGGACATGACTGTCCTCGGGCGCCGTGTGCGTCGATTAATCTTGAGTAACTTGTAAAATTCCGCGCCAGTTCAAAAGGCCTGTTCCGTCCCGCCGCCCGCGGGACCGGCTGCCATACATCATTCCAGCGACCCTTTTTCCGCTTCCTGGGACTAGTTGGAGGATGCGGGTCGCTGTCGCCTCACAGTGAAGCCAGGGTAAGCGGGTTATTTGTTAGATAATAACACCACCTAAAAGGATTCAGCTAGTGTGTTCGGTCAAATAATTGCAGGCGGGTGCGCCGATAGACGCACCCACCCGCTGTTCGTCGGTCGCTCTTCGCCAGCGAACGACGAACAGCGACCAGCGTTTACTTGACTTCGACAACTGCTCCGGCTTCAGTGAATTTCTTCTTAATGGTCTCCGCTTCGTCCTTCGAAACGCCCTCTTTAATGCTCTTGGGAGCGCCATCGACCAGGTCCTTCGCCTCTTTCAGGCCAAGGCTGGTGACTTCGCGTACCGCTTTGATTACATTGATCTTGTTCGCGCCGACTTCTTTCAGAACGACCGTGAACTCAGTCTTTTCTTCAGCCGGAGCCGCGCCGCCGGCCGCCGCGCCGCCAGCAACCATCACCGGAGCCGCTGCTGCCGCCGAAACGCCCAGACGCGATTCCAATTTCTTCACCAGCTCTGCCGCTTCCAGCAACGACAGGGCAACAATTGACTCTTCCAACTGCTGTAGATCCGCCATGTGAATCTCTCCGCTTTATGTAAGATTTACGATTTTGCTATTGCTCAGCCAGGTTTCCAGTGCGACCAGGTCATCCATTCCAGCGCCAGACAACGCCCGAATCTCAGACCGCGCCACCCCTCGCCTTGCGATAGCTAAATCTTTTTCGGTCAGCTCTCGCCGACCCGAACTTTTTCAAGAGGCCTAAGCCTCTTTGAATTTCTTCTGCTCCACGCCCTGGCCAACAACCACTGCCAGGTTGCGTCCGACCGCATTCATGGTCGTAACCAGACGCTGCGACGGAGCGTTCAACAGGAAGAGCAACTTCGAATACAGTTCTTCCTTGGACGGCATGGTCGCCAGCGATTCGATCTCCTTGACCGAAATCACCTTGCCTTCAACCACGCCCGATTTGAAGCTGAATTCAGGATTATCCTTGACGTACTTCGCCAGCGCCTTCGCCAGTGCCACCGGATCGCCCTCGGTGTAAGCAATCGAAGTCACGCCCACCAGGTTCTTCAGCGCATCCTCAACCTTGGTGCCCTTGCCGGCGCGCTCGGCCAAAGTGTTCTTCACCACGCGATACTTGGCTCCCGTTGGACGCAGCGCCTTGCGCAACTCAAAATCCTGCGTCACCGTCAGCTTGGAGTAGGTAGCCACGATCATGCTCGTGGCATTCTTCAGTTCGCCACTGAGTTGTTCTACCGACGCAACTTTCTTAGCTCTAGTAACCGCCATATTGAAACCCTTTCAAAATTCCCGAATAATCTTTTGTCATCCTGAGCGGAGCGAAGGACCTACTTGCCGATCCCCTCCACGGCTGTCGAACTACGCCTTCGAAGCAACCTCAATCGGAGTCGTATCCAGCGAGATCCCCGGCCCCATGCTCGAACTCAGGTAGCAGGCCTTGATGTACTTGCCCTTAGCCACGGAAGGCTTTGCCTTGATCACACTCGTAATCAGCGTGGTGGCATTGTCGATCAACTTGTCAGCCGAGAACGAAATCTTCCCCACCGGAACATGCACCAGGGCAGTCTTATCGGTACGGAATTCAACCTTGCCGGCTTTGACTTCTTGGACGGCTTTGGCGACGTCCATGGTGACCGTCCCCGTTTTCGGATTCGGCATCAGACCTTTCGGTCCCAGCACTTTACCTAAACGGCCTACAGATTTCATCATGTCAGGCGTGGCAATCAGAGCGTCGAAGTCGGTCCAGTTTTCTTTCGTGATCTTCTCGACCATATCTTCGCCGCCGACATAATCCGCGCCCGCAGCTTCGGCCTCGCGAACTTTTTCTCCGCTCGCAATCACCAGAACTTTTTTAGACTTGCCCAATCCATGCGGAAGCACAACCGTGCCTCGCACCATCTGGTCGGCATGTTTCGGATCGACGCCCAGTCGCAACGTCACCTCGACCGTCTCATCGAACTTTGCGAATTTAACCTTCTGCAGAAGTGGAACCGCTTCCTGCAGCGTATAAGGACGCGCCTCAACTCCCTTGCGCGCCTTCTCGATATTCTTCCCTGACTTCTTCATTTCACCCTCAGTCTCCCACCGCCGCTTCGCTGCTCAGAAGAGCCGTGGTGTTTTCGACAAACTTGTCTTTATCCAACTACCTCAATGCCCATCGAGCGCGCCGTACCGCGCACGCTCCTGATAGCTGCATCGACCGAAGCCGCATTCAGATCCGGCATCTTCTGCTTCGCGATGTCCTCGACCTGCTTCAGCGTTACCTTGCCGACCTTATCTTTATTAGGAGCGCCCGACCCCTTGGCAATCCCGGCCGCGCGCTTCAGCAACACCGATGCCGGCGGAGTCTTCGTAATAAAGGTAAACGTGCGGTCGCTGTAAACCGTGATCACGACCGGAACAATCAGTCCTTCAAGTTCTTTTTGCGAAGTGCGAGCGTTGAACTGCTTGCAGAACTCCATGATGTTGACCTGCGCCTGTCCAAGCGCCGGACCAACCGGAGGCGCAGGCGTAGCCTTGCCCGCCGCAATCTGCAACTTTACCGATCCTGTAGCTTTCTTAGCCATGATGCCTTTCCAATACCTTAATAATCTGCAACGCCAAGTCTAGGATTTTCGGCCCAGCGCTTCCTCGCGTCTTTGAAATCTTGCAACCTTGAAACTCTGAAACCTTGCCCTTACGCTACTTTCTCCACCTGCCCAAACTCCAACTCCACCGGAGTCGACCGTCCAAAAATCGTAACCATCACCTTCAAAGTCTCGCGATCTTCGTTCACATCGTCCACAATCCCCGTAAACGTCGCGAATGGACCTTCCCCAATCCGAACCGTTTCGCCCTTCTCAAACTTGACCTTGAGCTTCGGCTTCTCGCGGCTGTCGGCGACCTTATAAACGATGTGATTGACTTCTTCTTCCGACAGCGGAGTCGGCTGCTGCCCCGTCCCTACGAATCCTGTCACGCGCGGAGTCGACTTTACGACGTGCCAGACATGGTCGTCCATGTCCATCTCAACCAGCACATAGCCGGGATAGAACATGCGCTCCGAAGTGTACTTCTTGCCGCCCCGAACTTCAGTGACCGACTCAGTCGGAATCAGCACCTTGCCGATTTTGTTCTGCAACCCGAAAGCCTGCACCCGCGATTCCAGCGACTCTCTCACCTTGCGCTCAAATCCCGAATACGCGTGGATAATGTACCACTTCATATTCGGATTACGCGCAGGCTCACCGCTCGCCACCACATCGGCAGGCGGCGAAGGAGGTGGCAACTGGGAATCAGTACTCTCGGCGATGCTTTCGTTCTTCACTTTATCCGTATCCGGCATTCAGTCGCTTCTTTCGCTCGCGGCCTAATGGCGCGAGAAATAATGCAAGCCCCGCTCCAGCGTGTTGCTGATCGCCAGATCGACCAGGAAAAAATACAGCGCAAACAGAAACACGGTGATAATAACCACCGTCGTCGTTGCCTGGACTTCCTTAAGCGATGGAGACGTGACTTTCTTCATCTCCGTGCGCACGTCGTGGTAAAAAGTCCTGATCCGCTCCGGCCAGGATCTCAGCGTGGTTGCAATCGCATTCTGTTCTACTGCTGTCGCCATACTTCCCGCTTTCCTCGACTGCTCCCTCTCGGGCCTGAACTCTTTCCCTCAAATCTGGCAGGGGCGGAGGGATTCGAACCCCCAAGTTCGGTTTTGGAGACCGACAGTTTAACCGTTGAGCTTACGCCCCTGTTTACTTTGTCATCCTGAGCGAAGCGAAGGACCTCAATCTACCAGATCCTTCGCTTCGCTCAGGATGACGCCAGCAGGCTCCCGCTTCGCTCACGCCTGCTAAACAGCGTCACTTAACTTCTTTATGCGGCGTGTGTTTGCGGCACCGGTTGCAGAACTTCTTCAGTTCCAGACGATCCGGTGTCGTTTTGCGGTTCTTGGTCTTCGAATAATTCCGCTCTTTGCAATCGCCACACTGCAACGTAATAATTTCGCGCATCGCTCAACTCCCCAAAACAGCTCTTAGCCTTTAGCCGTTAGCTCTTAGCTTGTTTTTGTGCGGGACAGGTATTTGCCCGTCCCGCACTCAAAGGTAAGGTCTTTTTACTTCTGCAATCGAACCTCTGACCTCTAACCTAGGTCACAATCTCCGCAATCGTCCCTGCTCCCACCGTGTGGCCGCCTTCTCGGATTGCAAACCGCAATCCCTTTTCCATCGCCACCGGCGTGATCAGTTCAATCACCAGGCTCACGTTGTCTCCCGGCATCACCATCTCCGTACCCGCCGGCAACTCCGCAATCCCTGTCACGTCCGTCGTCCTCAAATAAAACTGTGGACGATATCCCTTGAAGAATGGCGTATGACGTCCACCTTCTTCTTTCGTCAGAATGTAAACTTCCGCCTTGAACTTGGTATGCGGAGTGATCGATCCACCCTTGGCCAAGACCATCCCGCGCTCGACATCTTCTTTCGCAATTCCGCGCAGCAGCAAACCGGCATTGTCTCCGGCCATGCCCTCGTCCAATTGCTTCTTGAACATTTCCACGCCGGTCACAACCGTCTTTCTGGTCTCGCGGAAGCCGACAATCTCCGACTCCTCACCGACCTTCACTTTGCCACGCTCGATCCTGCCCGTCACCACCGTGCCGCGTCCCTGAATCGAAAAGATGTCTTCAATCGGCATCAGGAACGGCTTATCCAGATCGCGCACTGGCTGCGGGATGCTCTTATCCACCGCCTCCATCAATGCGTCAATCTGCTTCTCCCACTTCTCTTCGCCGTTCAATGCGCCCAGAGCGGAGACTCGAATCACTGGCACGTCGTCGCCCGGAAACTGATACGACTTCAGCAGTTCGCGGACTTCGAGTTCCACCAACTCCAGCAACTCAGGATCGTCCACCGCATCGCACTTATTCAGAGCAACGACCAGATACGGAACACCGACCTGCCGCGCCAGCAAAACGTGCTCGCGCGTCTGCGGCATCGGACCATCCGTCGCAGCGACCACCAGAATGCCGCCATCCATCTGCGCCGCGCCGGTGATCATGTTCTTGATGTAATCGGCGTGGCCCGGGCAATCGACGTGCGCATAGTGACGGTTCGCCGTCTCATACTCGACGTGCGCCGTGGCAATCGTTATACCGCGCGCCTTTTCTTCCGGAGCGTTATCGATCGAATCAAACGACCGGAACGTGTTCTTCGGGTTATGCTTCGCCAATACCTTCGTGATCGCCGCCGTCAACGTCGTCTTGCCATGGTCAATGTGACCAATCGTCCCTACGTTGCAGTGCGGCTTATTTCGATCAAACTTTTCTTTCGCCATTTTGCTATTTTCCTTTGTAGCGCCGGCGTCCCGCCGGCCGTTAGCAAATCAATCGTCGTCCTGAGATCCACTCAGTAGTACTGATACAGCTTGTGAAACTTTGCTCGCAGCGCCTGATCAACCTCTTCAATTTTCGAGAGGTAAAACTCTCTCACCTGTGCCTGGTCCGAAATCGGCAGCAAGCCATGCAAAGACCGCGCCGTTCCGGCTTTATCCCCAGATACTGAGTCGATCACATCCGCTGCGAAAACCGCGTCCAGATTACGGATTCGAATCTTACGGCTGTCGAGCGTCTTCAAAAACTTCGCGACGCGATCCGCCGCAAACGACTTCTCAATGGCGGATTTCAGGTCGCCAAACTCACGTTCTTTCTCAACCTTCAAAACGCCCGGCTCGAAAATCAATTCATTCACCCGTAAACCAAATCCAACGCGACGCTCAAACTCTGGAGCGGGAGACGGGGATCGAACCCGCGACCAACAGCTTGGAAGGCTGTGACTCTACCACTGAGTTACTCCCGCTCAGCCTCAGCGGCTAAAGCCGCTTGAATCTCTGACTCTCAGCGGCACGGCTGAAGCCGTGCCCTTCCACAAACCCGATCTCCACAACGCAATTCTCGCTACCGTTGCAACGCAATCTTCTGGAGCCGATGATCAGGATTGAACTGATGACCTCTCCCTTACCAAGGGAGTGCTCTACCAACTGAGCTACATCGGCCCAACTAAAATCTACTTGTTATCAAAAGCCTGAATGTTGTCATCCTGAGCGAAGCGAAGGACCTGCTTTCCTCCACGCCGCCTCAGATTCTGACTTCAATCCGTAGTTTTCGCGATCTCCCGCGCTTCCTCAATCCGGGTCCGCCAAAAGTAAAGCGCCGATCGAAACGCAAACAATCCCAAAATCGCCAGCGTCCCAATTCGCAGCTTTACGTTCGCATTCAAGATCCGAATCGGCTCATCCGACAGCGTCGTCCAGGCTAAAACCCCGAGCACCGCATACGCCACCAGAGCCAGCACGAACTTCTTTTTGATCGTCACACGAAAGCCATGTTTCAAAGTTTCAAGAAAACCCGGCACATTCGTCCCTACTTTGAAACCTTGAAACTCTGAAACTTTCCTCACATCTGGTGCACAGGGGAGGATTCGAACCTCCGTACCTCCTGAGAGGGACAGATTTACAGTCTGTTGGCTTTAACCACTCACCCACCTGTGCAAATCCGAAAACAGCGCGCAATCGCGCAGAAAAACAACAGCCCAGTCCACCACTCCTCAGCTCGGGAAACGAAATGCGAGAACTTCCGCCCGACCAACACTCGCTGGAAATACCCTGATGAAGTGCTCTACAACCTGCGCCGCTAGCGCGCGTCGCCGCGCAAACCTCACTCTGTTTCCGGAAACTTGTTTTTCTGGAGCTGGCGAAGGGATTTGAACCCCCGACCCCCTGATTACAAATCAGGTGCTCTACCGACTGAGCTACGCCAGCAGGTGGAAGCAAGTCCAAGCGGGCACAATACTTCCCCGACCCTTCGTGAAATCCGGGACAATTATTTAAGTTATCACAAGGCCAAATGACACGCAACCGGACGAAGTCTAACCCCCCATTGTCATCCTGAGCGTGTGCGAAGGACCTCACGCTCCCTAAAAACGAAAGCCCCGCCCGGTGCTATCATTGTCGGGCTCACTTCCTGATCGAAGGTCTAAACAGGTGGACGAGCCCAGTACCTGCCGAAATCGATGCGCATTCGCCGCCGTCTCCCCATTCCTATCGCAGTCTTGCTGATTATTGCCGCGGTCGCGCTCATCGTCACCCTCCGCAAGCACGCCCCGCCGGAAGCCGCCCGCCTGCTCCCTGGCGCGGATGGCTTCTTCTATATCAATCTGAAGTGGATTCGGACCTTCAATGCCACCGGCCAACTGCCGCCCGTCTCCCGCGAGCCGGAATACCAGAAATTCGTCGAGGCCACCGGCTTTCAGTTCGAGCGCGATCTGGATCAGGCCGCCTTCGCCATCCACTATCCACAGAGCTGGGCCGGGGGTACTGCCGGATCGGCGCCCGAACCGCGTTTCTCCGAGGTCTTCGTCGGCAAAATCGACTCCAGCCGCCTGACCGCATATCTAAAGACAATCTCCTCTTCCATCGAGGACTACCACGGCTTCGATATCTACAACATTCCTCTCGAAGGCCGCACCGTCCGGGTTGTCATGCTTTCGTACGACAGCGTCGCGGTTTCGAACCATCCGGATCCGAATGTCATTCGCGGCGTGCTCGACCGTTCCCGCAAACTGGCGTCTCCGTTCGGCGGACCATGGCTGCTGCGCAAGTTTTACCGCAAAGTTCCTTTGGCCAGCCTGAGTTTCGCCATTCTGCGCATGAAGCCGGAGATGAGCGGACTCGGCGGGTTGGGTAGCTGGGGCCTTCTATTTCCTAAGCCCGCCGTAGCCGTGATTTCGGCGCGCTATCTCCGCGCTCTTCACTTGCGGGCTGAGGCCTTCACCGACAGCGACGCTGACGCGCATTCAATCACAGAGAAGACTTCCGCCTTTCTCAGTCTTTTTCACGCCGCCGAAGGTAGCGTCGGCCCCCACGGAACAGATTCGGATGTAAAGGCGTTCTTCGACAGCCTCAAAGTCGAACAGGCCGGAGATCGCGCCATTCTCACCGCCACCGTGCCGCCGGGTTTCATCCAGAAAGCTTTGGTCCAATCGCCGGTAGACGCCATCGCGCCTCCTGGACACCCAGCATCTCCGGCTCCGAAAACGCCGTCCAAGCCCTAGTCGCGATGATCCCGCAGTAGTGATCGCTGTTGAGAGAGCAAATTTCTGTAACAATTCCACCGTTCCTGGCATCTTGTGAACAGGGTGACACTTCTTGGTGGTCGTACAATCAAGGTCGTCACCTTTAGGACCGCTGCAATTAGAAAATTATGACGAGTTTGCCACTACCGCTCGCCGTCTTCGTCGCAGGACTGATCTCATTTCTATCCCCCTGCGTGCTTCCGCTGGTCCCCGGATACGTCTCGCTGATCTCCGGCGTCGGTGTCGAACAACTGAAGATGCAAGAAGGCCAGCTCTTCCGCAAAGTGATGCTCAACTCCCTCGCCTTCATTATCGGCTTCAGCATTGTCTTCATTACGCTGGGCGCGATCTCGACGGAAGTCGGCCAGGTTCTGGCGCAATACAAGACTCTCCTCGCCCGCATTGCCGGAGCGGTAATCATTCTCTTTGGTCTTCACCTAACTGGTATTTTCCAAATCAAGGCGCTGCTGCCCGACAGGCGGCTGCACAGCCTCAAAGGCAGTTCGTCCGCGTGGGGCGCATTTGTCATTGGATTTGCTTTCGCTTTTGGATGGACACCCTGCGTCGGCCCGATCCTGGCTGTCGTCCTCGGATTCGCCGCCGCTCAGGATACAGTTTGGAAGGGCATCTTTCTTCTAGCCATCTATTCGGCCGGACTGGCTGTACCTTTCCTGCTGACTTCGCTGGGCATTGAACGTTTTCTGAAATTCTACAACCGCTTCAAATTCCACATGCACGTCGTGGAAGTAGCAAGCGGAGGTTTACTGATCGTATTGGGGATCCTGCTGGTATTGGGCAAATTTACAATCATCTCCGGCTATTTCTCATTCTTGAATCGTTTTGCGCTATAGCAGTCTGAGCATCTGTTTTGAGCATCTATTTATTAGATTGTCATCTTAGATTCGCTTGTCATCCCGAGATTTGTTTTTCTTGGATTGTCATCCCGAGCGAAGCGAGGGATCTGCAGTTCGCCGCAAGATGCAGATTCCTCGCTTCGCTCGGGATGACAATCCTTGTTAACGGTGTTCAGTTCTGAACCGAGGTTACCGTGAAGAAAAATCCACTGATTCCATTGTTCATCGCCGCCATCGTCGCGGCCATGCTATTCGCAGGCGTTCGCGCGGCCCGCACGAGTCGCGCAAACAGTCCCACCAAGGGACAACTCATGGGCAATATCGCCCCTGACTTTGAACTGCCAGCGCTCGACGGCAAAAACCTTAAGCTCTCCGACCTGCGCGGCAAAGCCGTGCTGCTCAATTTCTGGGCAACGTATTGCGGCCCCTGCAAGATCGAAATGCCGTGGTTTGTCGAATTACAAAAAGAATACGGCCCCCAGGGATTCCAAATCGTCGGCGTAGCTATGGACGACGCCAGCACCGAGGACATCGCCAAATTTGCCAAGGAAATGTCCGTCAATTACCCCATCCTGATCGGCAAGGATTCTGTAGCCTCCAGCTACGGCGGCGTCGGCGTCCTGCCCACCACGTTTTTTCTCGATCGCGACGGCAAGCTCATCGCCCGCGAATTCGGCCTGCAAAGCCGCAGCGTCTTCGTCGACCACATCAAACAGGCGCTGAGCCAAGGGCAGGCGGTACAGGCTCAGAAGTAACTACGAACCGTGTTTCAACCGGAGTATTCTGGAACCGATGAAAATCTTTCTGGCGAGTGCGCTTCTGTTCTTCTCCGTATGGGCATGCGCGCAGGACGATCTCGGCCCGCAAGCTCCCCCCGTCAAGATGTCGACCGCTCCAGTCGTAACCGCCGTGCAGGGAAAGCCAGCCACCGTTCCACTCTCGTTCCGTGTCGCCAGCGGTTATCACATCAATTCCAATAAACCGAAGTCGGAGTACCTGATCCCGACCGCGCTCAAGGTGGAAGCCACCACCGACATCGTCATCGGCAAAACCACCTACCCCGACGGTCAGGATATGAGTTTTGCGTTCGATCCCGACGAGAAACTCAACGTCTATACCGGGGAATTTGAGGTGGATGTACAGGTCCGTCCGCTGCATTCCGTGCAGCCGGGGAAATATGTCGTTCGTGCAACCTTGAAATATCAGGCCTGCGATAACTCAGCCTGCTATCCGCCAAGGCAGTTGCCCGTAAGCTTCGATGTGAAAATCGCCAAGGCTCCGCGCGCCGCGACGAAGAATCCGGCGCAAAGCCCCCACGCACATCAATAAAATTTATGAAGCCAGCAATACCCACGTAACGGCGAACGCATTCGTCCGCCCTCAATTTACTTCTTCAACTCCAAATCGTTCTTGAACACTTTGCCGTCCTTCATCACGAACCCGACATTCCCAAGAACCTTGATATCCGCCAGCGGATCGCCCGAAACCGCGACCACATCCGCGTATGCCCCCGGAGCAATCACGCCGATTCGCCCTTTCATCTCCAACAACTCCGCCGCCCGCACAGTCGCGCTCTGAATCGCTTGCATCGGCGTCATGCCGAATTCCACCATGCGCGGAAACTCCTGCGCAATCGGCTCGCTCCACGGAATCCCTCCCATATCTGTACCGAAAGCAATCTTTACCCCCGCCTTGAACGCTTTGCGAAATGACACTTCGTGCTCGGAGGCGCGTTTGCGGTCACGCTGACCTTCCGGAGTATCAGCCGGAGCCCAGTCACCGTAATAAGGGCTCAGCGTCGCGCACAGCCAAGTCCCCTGCCGCAACATCTGCGCGATCTGCGCATCCGTCAGCACCAGCCCGTGTTCGATCGAGTCGCAGCCGCCATCCAGCGCGCGCTGCAAGCCTTCTCCGCCATAAGCATGGCAAGCCACCTTTTTCCCCCAACCATGCGTTTCGTCCACAATCGCCCGTAACTCTTCCACCGTCAAAGTCGGTTGCGAAACCAATTCTCCGTTACGAACCCAAGACCGATGCGTCATGTACACCTTGATCCAGTCGGCGCCATGGTCGAGTTGTTCGCGCGCAGCCTTGCGCGCTTCCACCGGGCCGTCAATAATCTGCACGCCCTTCGGTACTTCGATCTCAGGCGCATACCCCTCCAGCGGATATCCCCCCGTCGTTGAAATCGCGCGCGTCGAAACGAACATGCGCGGACCGGGGATGTATCCGCCCTCAATCGCCATCTTGATTCCAACATCGCCGTAGCCCGCACCCTCAGTTTCCATATCGCGCAGCGTCGTGAACCCTTGTTCGAGCGCCCGCCGTGCCGAAACCGTGGCCCGCGCCGCGCGAAACGCCAGCGGATACTTCAGCAATTGAATGTCGTATCCGCCCGCGGCAGGATCTTCGCCCTGAAGAAAAATATGGGTGTGAACATCAATCAGACCCGGCAGCACCGTCGCCTGCGAGAGATCAATAACGGTCGTGCCGGGTGGAAGGTTCGTGGGAATCATCGCGCCGTCACCAGATACATCGGTAATCGTGTTTCCTCGAAGGGAAATGATCGCGTCGCGACGAACAGATCCCGACACAACGTCAATCAGCCTGCCCGCTCGAATCAGGGTCACTGGCGCAGGAACCGGAGCATTGCCCTGAGACCAGCTAGCCGTAACCAAAAACGCAAAACTCAGTAGAGGAACCCACCGCTTCACGCACCACCTCCAGAAAGGCTGGATTGTACTCCCAGCCAAGGGGCGAAAAAACCGCCCGTGCGGTGACGCAGCTCCGCCCCGTCCAAACGCCATCTCCGAACCATGTCGAAGCAAGAACAGGAAGGCCAAGGGTTTTCACAAGCAGGTAAAAATATCCGTAGAGACGGGCTTGCCCCGTCTCGCATCACCCGCGAAACATGGTCGAGCACGAATGGGACGGACACTACTTCACTCACGCCGTTAAGCAGCTGCAAATTCTTCGCGTTCTTCCGAGCCAAAATTGAACTCAACCAGATCGAGCAACTCGAAGAACGAATCCAATAGGATTCCCACTCAACACCAATGACGCCCCACCGGTCTCCAATACCCGGCTGGCAATCGCAATCCTCACATCGCGCAACGTCGTTCGAGGACTCGTCGCTATCATCTTCGGACCGCGAGCACCTTCCCCGCGCAACACCGCCCCCGCCGGGCCCTCCCCAAGAAGCAGCATCACTTTGCCGCCCGCCGGTTGCGCGTCGATCATCGGCGCAATCAAATACTGCAAGGCCAGCCGCAAACGAGACTCCGGCACGGCCATCGTCGCGGAACAAGTGCCCACCAGCCGCAACTGAACGCCTCGCACCACAGCAATCGACGACAATTCTTCGATCAGCCTCCACAAAGTCTCCGACAACGGCGATGAGGCGCTCACCGGCCCAGGCTGCTCGGCATCTAGATATTCCCGCATCAACCCAACCATGCCAATAACCTTCTCAGTCTGTTGCAGAGCTACCGCAAAAGTAGCGTCCGGTTGTCCCTGAACTTCCGCGATGGAATGGTCCAGCGACAACTCGAGCGAACAGCGCAAACTAGTAAGTGGCTGACTTATCGAGTGCAGTAAATCGCCGAGTACATCCGGACCTCGCGGCAACATCGCAACCACCTGCGGATTCGTACTCATGCCGACGCACCCACCGGGCACATCTGATAACCGACACCGCGCACCGTGTGAATCAACGATGACGAGAATCCGTCGTCCACCTTGCGCCGCAGATAATTGATGTAAACATCCACCACGTTAGTCGTCGAATCAAAGGTCAGGTTCCAAACATGTTCCACGATCATTGCCCGCGTCAACCGGCGGCCGGCATTACGCATCAGATATTCGAGCAACGCGAATTCTTTGGTCGTCAATTCAATGTGACGCCCCGCGCGCTCCACCTTGCGCTCCACACGGTCTAGACAAAGATCCCGGACCGTGAGCACCGATTCCGACGGCAGATGGCTCCGCCGCAACAAAGCTCGCGCTCGCGCCGAAAGCTCGACGAACGAAAAAGGCTTCACTAGATAGTCGTCGGCACCCGAATCGAGGCACTGCACACGGTCTTCTACTCGGCTTCGCGCCGTCAGAATCATGACCGGCAAGTTTGCCTTGCGTTGCCGCAAACTTCTCAGGACCGCCAACCCATCCATCCCGGGCAAGTTCAAATCGAGAATGACCAGGTCATAATCGATTTCGATCGCCATCGACCGACCCTGGATCCCTTCGTTCGCAACATCCACCGTATGGTGTTCCGCTTCCAACCCTTTTCGGATGAAATTACCAAGCGCGGCATCGTCTTCCACAATAAGAATTTTCATGAGGACTTTCCAAGTCGGCTGAACATAACCCGATCCTCATTCTCGACGCACACGCCTGAACGCACAAGATAACCCGCTCGTACTAATGGACGTAGGGACCAAACAGGAAAAGGAAATTGCAAAACGGAAAAGATTCGTGCGGAAAGGGTTCGCGTGGTGACGGGGCCCAGCCCCGTCCAGCAGGGCGAAGCCCTGCCTTTAAGCCCCCTGAAATCTACTCCTGCTACGCGCCCAGCGCCGATTGAATCGCCTCGACGATCGCTCCCGCCAGCCGATCCATCTGTTCTTTCGACTCGGCTTCAATCATCACGCGCGCCAGCGTCTCCGTGCCGGAGTATCGCACCACCACGCGGCCATTGCCATCAAGCTCCCGTTCGGCCGCAGCGATTGCAGCCTGTGCCGCTGGGATCTGTGCAAAAGGAATTTTCTCTCGCACTCGCACATTTCGAATCGTCTGCGGAAATACCTTCAGATCGCTAATCAGGTCGGCCAGCGGCTTGCCCGTGCGCACCATGATTTCCAGCACGCGCAGCGCAGTCAGCAATCCATCTCCGGTCGTCGCTTCTCCGTCACGAAACAGGATGTGTCCCGACTGCTCGCCGCCGAGAGTAGCCTTTACACGCTGCATTTCTTCGAGCACGTACTTGTCGCCTACATTGGCGCGAAGCATCTGAATCCCAGATCGCTTGAGCGCCAACTCTAATCCCATATTCGACATCGTCGTCGCCACGACCGTGGCATTCGCGAGCACTCCGCGCGACTGCATGTCCCGCGCCGCCAGCAGCAAAACGGCATCGCCGTTTACCACTCGCCCACTGGCATCGCAAAAAAGGACGCGATCGGCATCGCCGTCGAAAGTGATGCCGATATCGAAATTTTCCCGGCTTCTGTTTTCCGCGACAAAACGCGCTACCGTCTCTGGATGCAAAGCGCCGCAATTCTCATTGATATTCTGGCCATCCGGCGTGCCATGCAGAAAGGCCACATTGACCTTCAGGGCCTTGAATAGTTCAGGAGCTTCAGCGGCCGCGGCGCCATTGGCACAATCCGCCGCTACACGAAGCCTGCTCAAGTCGGCCGATACTCCGTCAGCCAGCCATTGAACGTAAGCGTGGCGCAGTGCGTCCTCACCGGGAAGACTCGCAACCTCAGGAGTGGAATCCGCCGGAGGCTCATTCGAATCCTGCAACAACGTGAAAATTTCTTTTTCAATCGCCAGTTCGCGCGCGTCCGGAAGCTTGTAGCCGTCGCCCGAGAAAATCTTGATGCCGTTATCGGTCCAGGGATTGTGCGAAGCCGAAATCACGATGCCAGCATCGAATTTTTGCGAACGAGCAAGGAACGCGACGCCCGGCGTCGTAATCACTCCCGCGCTGCGCACTTCCACGCCCACGGACGCGAGCCCTTGCAGAAATCGGTCGGCAATCCATTGGCTGGAGGCGCGCGTGTCCTGGCCAATCACCACTCGCGGCTTGGGATTAACCCGCACCAGATCGTGACCCAACGCCCGCCCAATCCAGTAAACACTGTCACGCGTCAGCGGAAATTCCCCCGCTACGCCACGTATCCCGTCGGTCCCGAAAAGTTGTCTGGTTTGCGTCATGTATCAGTCGTTAGTCGTCTGTCTTTGGTCGTTCGCGATTCCGTCGTCCGATTAAAATCTCCCAACGACTATCGATCAACGACCAACGACTTCTTATTTCTTTTCGTCCCCCGATCCTTCCATAATAACCGTCACGCGAATCGATGTGGGATGTGCAACTTGGATCAGCGGATCGGAAACATAAGCGTGCGTCACAAATGTGGCCCGGGTCATGAGTCCACTAGCGTCCACAGGATCGGTGATTGCCGCCTCAACAGCCTCGACGCGGCGCCGAGGTCCGGTAATCATGACGCTGGACGGATCGGCAATCACCTGCTTCATCCGTAGGCCACTGGCGAAATTTCCCGTCACCAGCGGCCGCACCTCGATTTTCCGGATCGCCCGCTCGTCGAAGGAGAGTTGAAACTGACTGGGAATGATTTGCACGACTTCCAGGTCGTGCGGCACATGAATGCGGTCGCTTAAGTCGAAAGTCCTCTCCCCCGGCCGGACTTTGGCCAGATTAACTTCCGCATGCACATCCGAAAGCTGCAGTTGATGAATTGCGCGCTCCGGGCCTCTTACCCGCACTTGCGCCTCCGTCATGCTGGCGGAATCGATTTCCAGATTATCCGGGAAATTTTGGAACTCGATCGGAACCCTCATTTCAACTTCGGCAATCGGACTGCGTGCCACCGCCAGCCACATACCGATGGCGAGGACCAGCGAAACTATTTTGAGACCGATATTGTGCAAGAACACGCGCTGAAAAAAGGCTGGCATCTCGTCAGTCGTCCTTCCCCGAACGGGGACTGGCCTCGTGTCTGCGAGAGGCCTGCGAACCAATTGGCGAACTGTGCAGCGGAGGATGCTGCGAAGTGTGTTGCGAACTGTGCGGAGAACCCGACGACTCCTCTTCGCTAAAATTCTCCTCCATAGCACCCGGCAACGACGGTGATGGAGCATAACGGCGCAGAAGATTACTCAATCGTTCCCGCAGTCGCTCCACGGTCAAGTCGCGCTCAATGCTCCCCGCCACCGCCATGCTGATGATGCCCGTCTCCTCGGAGATAACGACCGCGACCGCGTCGGTTTCCTCTGTGATCCCTATCGCCGCTCGATGGCGCGTTCCCAGCTGGGTCGAAAGTACCGGATTCATCGACAGCGGCAGAAAGCAGGCCGCGGCTGCGATGCGGTCGCGCTGCACAATCACCGCCCCATCATGCAACGGAGCGCTCGGACGAAACACCGTAGCCAGCAGGTCATACGACAACCTGGCATCGAGCGCTACCCCGCTCTCGATATAAGTGCGTAGTCCGATTTCCCGTTCAATGATGATCAATGCGCCCGTCTGATCTTGTGAAAAAAGATTCGCGGCCAGAACGATGTCGTCGTATACGTCGGCCACTGAATTCGAAGATCGCATCAGCGAAATTCGGCTGCCTAAGTTAGCCAGCGCATGCCGGATCTCGTTCTGGAACACGACAATCAGTGCGAACACCACGAAGGGCAACAGCGTACTAAGCAGCCAGTTCAGGGTTCGCAGCTCGCCCAGGCGAGCGAGATAAAAAGCCAGACCCAACGCCGCCACCCCCACCAGCATCGGCGCAGCTCGCGTGCCTCGCACCAGCACCAGAAATTGGTAGATCAAGATCGCGACCAGCAGAATATCTATGATCGAAACGACCGAGATGTGTGGCCAGGTCAGCGACGGTGTCACGCCACCCTCACGTAAGAGTTGGGATTGGACTTTATTCTAATGCACCACGCTTAATGCAGTTCGCCGGCCTTCCGTGCTTCTGGTTCGGCAGACGTCACCCGAGCGCGTATCCGCCCCCGGGCCACACGCGCCGACAAGTCATCTCCCGGTTTAACTCGACTGGCATCTGTCAACAGTTGACCCTCCGCGTCGAACACCAGCGCGTATCCGCGATTCAGGATGGCCACCGGCGAAAGCGCTTCCAGGCTTGCTGTCTGGCGATCCAGCGCGCCACGGCTGTGTAACAACCGCGTCTGCGTGGCGGAAGCCAGATTTGCAATCTGAGCTGCTAACGATTGCCGAATGGCAGCGAGACGACGTCGTGCATCGTAATGTCGTACCGAAGCGGCAATGCCATCACAGCGGCGGTGAAATCGCTCGAGCAGTTGCCGTTCCGCTTTTTCCAGCCGAAATCGCAATTCATCCGACTTTTGGTGCCGCCGGTGGATTCCGTCCATCATGCGCGCAAAAGCTGCATGTTGCGCGCGCTCCGTCAATTCCTGCCGCGCCATCAGCAATCGGTAGTGCGTCGCCCGCTCCAGCCGCCGGTACAAATCTTCAGCCTGCGCTTCAATCTCTTGTCGTGATCGGATCACTAACTCCGCCGCTGCCGACGGCGTAGGCGCGCGCAGGTCGGCGACGAAATCCACGATTGTAAAATCCGTCTCGTGCCCAATCGCCGAGATCACCGGAATCTTCGAATCCGATACAGCTCGCGCCAGACCCTCATGATTGAAACAAGCGAGATCTTCGGCCGAACCCCCGCCGCGCGCAACAATGATGACTTCAACCCCACCACCGCGTCGCAAATCCTGTTGAAAATATCGCAGTCCTGCTATCACTTCACCCGGTGCCGATTCGCCCTGCACCTGCGCTGGATAAATCAAAATATTCGCCGAGTGGTGACGCCGCGCCAGAATATTCAGGATGTCCCGCAGCGCCGCCCCTTGTGGAGAAGTAATAATCCCAATTCGCTGGGGCAAAGGCGGAATCGCCTTTTTTCGCGATGCCTCAAACAATCCTTCCGCCTGCAACCGCGCCTTCAGTTGTTCAAATGCCAATTGCAGAGCGCCCGCGCCCTGCGGCTCCATGAATTCAGCCGAGATCTGTAACTCTCCGCGATCTTCATAAACCGTAATGCGTCCGCGAACCGTGACGTGCAATCCGTTCTCCGGACGAAACCGCAAGAGCTTCGCCGATGACCGGAACATCACCACCCGAATCTGCGCCGCTTCTTCTTTCAAAGTGAAATACAAATGCCCGGAATCGGGAATGCGCAGATTGGAAATCTCCCCCTCCACCCAGCAATCCGAATACTCCCGCTCAATATGCGACCGCACCGCCGAGACCAATGCCCGCACCGTCCACACCCGCCGCTCCGGAGGACGAAACTGAAATCCGAGTTGGTCCGACATTCCCATAAGCGTTTTCTGGAAAATTCGAGATTCGTATCAGGTTTCTCTTTGTATCAGGGTATCGCTTTAGCGATACCATAAGTCGTTCAAAATCACACGCCCCTTTAGGGGCTAGGCATCGGATTCGGCAAACGGTTTAGCCGCTTTATTTGGACCGTCCCGCCGTCGTATCATGAAGAAGAAATGGCATTCCCCATCAAAATCTGCGCCGTCTGTGGGGATGAGTTCGAACTGAAGCCGGATAAACCCGGTTTCGCCAATCGCTGCCCGTCCTGCAGTACCTCTGAAGCAGACGCTTCGACAACTCAGGGCCGAATGAATGCCGCCGAGCACACCAATGCGAAAGAGGCGAACGAAGCTCGCAGACAAGCGATGCGCGATCTCCTCTATCGCAAGGATGGCTGATTAAAGAGCAGAAGCGTTTTCTCTGGCGTGAATCGACGTGAATCAAAGAGCGAGTTTTCCGAAATGTTGTCGCAACGCCCAAAAGCCGGCTAGACCAGATCGTCCACTTTCAATTCTTCCGCTCCCTTCCAGGCTTTGCGGAATTCCTGTTCCACAAACCAGGCGTCGGAGTTCCGGTCTTGCGCCTTCAGCGCTCGATGCAACCCAAACAGCGACCGCGGATTCCTCGGATTCCTCGCCAGGTCGTCACGAAACACCTGCTCCGCTCCCTTCGCGTCGCCGCTGATCAGCAACGCTCCGCCGAGCGACTCCCGCACCGGGAAAAACCAATCCTGCGGCTCGTCATACTTCAGTGTGTCCTGCACGGCGACCGCTTCGCGAAGCAAATTCAAGGCTGCGTCGTCGTCCTTTTTCGCCAATGCCACCTGCGCCCCCAGAACATTTTCCGCAATCTTCAGAATGTCTTTGGTTTTGTTGTTGATCGGCATTTGGAAAATCGCATCCGGCGGCGTGGCTTTCTCTGCCTCAGTGACAATTTTGTATTCCGCTTCCGCCTCGCCGATCCTGCCTTTGCCCGCCAGCGCCATCCCGCGCGAAAAGTGCCAGAAGCCGACCGCGGCCTTCATCTCCGCTGCAGGTTCCTTCATCGCCAGAATCGCATCCCACTTGTGGAATCGCACATTCACCGCCATCGGGATCGTCATGAATCCTTCGAGCGGAGGCATATCTTTTACGGATGGTCCAACATGAGTCGCGAGCATATCCGCGGCCTTGTACGATTTGGCATAGTCTCCATCCATAGCCGCACACATGGCGATGAAATGCAGGTTGTGGCTGTAATACATCATCGGATAGATGCCCTGCACGCCGCTGTTTCTGATGTATGCCCGGTCCGCGGCCGCCGCTTCCTCGTTGGTCTTCACCGCCGCCGCATAGTCTCCCGTGCGGACGTAAATATGTGCCGGCATGTGCACGATGTGCCCCGCGCCCGGAGCCAGCGCCGCCAACCGGTTCGCCCCAGCCAATCCCCGCTCCGGAGATTTCGAAGCTTCCACGGTATGGATGTAGTAATGAATCGCACCCAAATGATTGGGATCGCGCTGAATCACCGACTCCAGCGTCGCAACGATTTCCTCCGTCCCATCCTCAGGCGTTCCGTCCTGATGCCACAATCCCCACGGATGAAGGTTCATCGCCGACTCCGCGAACAACGTTGCCGCATCCAGATCGTCGGGATAGTTCTTCACTAGTTCCCGCATCGCGTCCCGATACTCTTCCGCCGCCTTTCGCAGGTCCGACTTCGGATCGGCTGGAAAGCGTTTCGCCATGGCGAGAATGTAAGCGCGCTCAACGTCCGAGGTGGCGCCCGAGGCATTACCGTTCAGGTCCACCGCCTTTTGAATCGCCTCGTGCGCTTGCTTGAACCGGTCTTCGCTCGCCGGATCGTTATAGTTCGGCCCCACCGCTTCCGCGATTCCCCAGTAAGCCATCGCTAGTTTCGGATCCAGTTCCGCCGCTTTCTGAAATGAGCGACCCGCCTCGTCATGGTTGAACGCGTAAATCAGTCGCAGCCCTTGATCGAAAAAATTCTGCGCCGCTTCGTTCTTCGTGGAAACCGGATGATGCAAATTGCCAAGCCCAGTCAGCATCGTCACCGGCTTCGCCTGGCCCATGCCGTGTTGCTGAGCAAACACAATGCTTGAGAGACTGCAAATCGAGAGACTGAAAATTGTTGTGAAACGTAGCACGGCCCGAACTGTCAGTAGTTTCATAAAGAATTCCTCTCGAAGCAAACCGTGACGCGAACGCCCCGACATTTTCCCGTCAGCTTAGTATGACTTGACTGCGGAAGCAACCTGTTAACCTCTCAAGCCTGAGGCGTGCGCTAAACTCAAAGAGAGCCAGCCAACGCATGCGCAAAGCCACCATTCTCTTCAACCCCAACTCCGGCCGCCCAGGACGCGACAAGGAGTTGAATCATGCTATTGGCATTATCCAATCGGCAGGCGTCCGCACCGACCTCACAGTTTGCCGGTCCAGTCAGGAAGCGACCGACAACACACGCTACGCCGTGGCAGCGGGCAGTGACACCGTGTTTGCCTGCGGAGGCGATGGCACGATTCACGATGTCATTCAAGGATTAGCCGGCACACCCGTCGCGCTAGCCGTCCTGCCGTTCGGCACTGCCAACGCTCTCGCCCACGATCTCGGAATCCCACTCAAGCCCGCCGCCGCTGCCCGGAAGGCCGTCGCCGGCAAAGTCCGCCGCATCCCTCTCGGAAAAGTTGAATACGAAAATTTCAGCGGCCAGCCGTCAGCGCGTTACTTCACCGTCGCCGCCGGAATCGGAGTGGATGCTCACCTCTTCTACAAGCTCACGGCGGAACTAAAAAATAAATCTGGAATGGCAGCCTACTACATGAAGGCCTGGCAGTTGTGGGCCACGCATCGTATGCGCCCCTTCGAAGTCGAGTATGCCAATGGCAGTGGAGTTCCCGAACGTGCTGTGCTGACTGAACTCTTGGCGGTAAGAATTCGTTTTTTTGGAAACATCCTCCGCGAACTGGTTCCGGGAGCATCACTCGATTGCAATCATCTCCGCACCGTCATGTGCCGCACCGCCAGCCGCAATGCCTACATACAATATGTCGCCGGAACTCTGCTCGGCCGCCAGTGGAGCATCGACGGCATTGATCTGGTCAGTTGCTCAGAAGTTGTTTGCCGCCTGCCGGAGAAGAGTGACAGCCACAACAATGGTCATAGTCACAATCACAACCACAACGAAGACCGCGTCTATGTGGAAGCCGACGGAGAACTACTAGGCCGACTGCCCGCCCGCATGACCATGCAGCCCGACGCGCTCTCTTTAGTGGCTCCAGCATAATTTCGTGTCGTGAGACGGGGCTTGCCCCGTCTCAGCAGCGCCCATATCTTAATCAGGAGAACCGGTGGAACCCGTCACCCACTTCTTATTCGGTGCAACCATGGGCCGCGCCGGACTCAACCGCAAGACCGCGCTGGCAACCGCCACGCTAACCCTTGCCGCCGAAGCCCCCGACCTCGACGTCTTCGGCCGCTTCAAAGGTTCTGTTTTCGGATTCGCCCATCATCGCGGATTCACTCATTCTTTCCTCGGAGTCCCCCTGGTGGCCGCTGTAGTGGTCGCATTCGTCTATCTGATCTGGCGCCTGCGCGGCCGCAAAACCCGCAACCCCGGTCTGCCTCCACGCTGGGGATTGCTTTTCGCCTACGCTTGCCTGGCCGGACTCAGTCACATCCTCCTCGATTTCACCAACAACTATGGAGTGCGTCCATTTTGGCCATTCTCCGAACGCTGGTACTCGTGGGACATCGTTTTCATCATCGAGCCCGTCCTTCTAGTCGTTATGATCCTCGGATTAATTCTTCCCGCACTGTTTTCTCTAATCAACGAAGAGATCGCTTCCCGCAAACGAGACCCGCATGCCAAACCACATGGAAGACTTGCCGCGACCCTCGCTTTGCTGGGTGTTTTTATCTACTGGGGAGTATGCGACTACGAACATCGGCGCGCCCTGGCCGCGCTTCAGTCCCGCAACTACCAGCAAGCCGATGCGCTCCGTGTTTCGGCATATCCCTACATGACGAACCCATTTCGCTGGTACGCGGTCGCGGAAACTCAGAATTTCTTCGCGACCATGAATGTCGATTCGCTGAATTTCAGTTCGATGTCTCCGGAAATCGATCCCGAATCCAGAATGCAGATTCAGTACAAGCCCGAAGAAACCCCAGTCACCCACGCCGCGAAAAATTCTTACCTCGGACGCGTCTACCTGAGTTGGGCCCAGTATCCAGTGACCGAGGTAGAGCAACTCAATGACGATCCTCAAAGCATCTCGCGCGCCGCGTATAGAGTCCGGTTCCACGATCTCCGCTACGCTTATCCCGGAAGCAATGCCCGCGCCTCCCTGGGCGCAACAGTCTTCCTGACCCGAGACCTTCAGGTAGTGCAGGAAGCCTTTGGAATGAAGAACGCCCGCTAACTTGCAGCAGCGTCCCGTTCACCCGCCCTTGACCGCTGCCATCCGCTCGCGCAACAATCCTAACTAGCTTTGACGAGGTGTTCATGCTGGCCTACCTATTTGTCATCTTTGCAGTTTTGTCGCGGATGCCGTTCATGCCGCACCCTTGGGGATTCACTCCAGTCGCGGCAGCATTGCTGTATTTTGGAGCACGCGGCTCGCGACGCCAGCTCTGGGTGCCCTTTGTACTGCTGGCAGCCTCCGACGTCATCCTTACCAGGTTCGTGTACTCCTACCCGTTCACCTGGGACCAATTTGTGGTTTGGGCCTGGTATGCCGCGATTCTCATGCTCGGCACCCGCTTGCGCGAAAACAGCAACTGGCTGCGGATCGGCGGAGCCGCGCTCGCCAGTTCAGTCTCTTTCTTCCTGGTGAGTAATTTTGCCGTGTGGATTTCCGGCACCATGTATCCCAAAACCATGTCTGGCCTGATGACCTGTTACGCCGCCGGTGTACCCTTCTTCCGTCGCGGACTGGCCGGCGACATGCTGTTCACCGCCGCCATGTTCGGATTGCCAGCGCTTGCCGGCGCCATCGCTCGCTCCGTGCACAAGCCTCAGGGAACTGCAGCCGCCTAAATCTTAAACGAACGATCTTGTGGGAACAGCTCGTTGATGACGGGGCTATACTCCGTCCAATCTGAGCGCAGCTCGGTTCCGTTTAGAGCGCCGCCAGACAAGCCAACCCAACACCAGCGCTCCGGCCGCCACCAGAATCCACACGAAATGATGGGCGAAAAGGCTCCCCGCCAAAGTCACAATCTCCGGCCCAAACCAGATCGTTAACAGCGCCTCAATAAGAAAACGGACGAACCGTCCAGCAAAAATCGCCAGCAGAAAATGCGCGAAATTCATCTCAAACGCCGCGGCTGCCAGCACCACCGCTTTGAAAGGCGTTGGCGGCGGCAACATCGCCGGAAACATCAGCGCCCAGAATTCATGCCGATCAAAGGATTCGTGAATCTTCTCAAACCGCTCCACCGAAAGCCGCTTGCGTAGCAGAACCTCGCCGCCGGTGTAACCGACAACGTAAAGAACAATGCTTCCGAGAGCCGAACCAGCCGAGGCCAGGAACACATACATCAGAAACCGTGGACGATCGTTGTAGACGTAGCCAACGAAAATCGCATCCAGCGGCAGGCCTAGGAATGCGCCATCCGCCGCCGCAAAGGCAAGTATCCCCCACGGCCCCAGCGGCGCCAGGAGATGCTTGATCCACTCCCCATAAGCATGGACAAAATGTTTGATTTTATTCAAGGAGGTAAGTTTACGCGAGAAGGGAAGCGGTCGTTACTGAACAGTCGTTAGTCGAGGGTCGTTAGTCGCTAGTTCAAGCGCGACAGATCGCCGCAACAGTGTCACCGCAAACGCCTTTGCCAACGACAAACGACTAGCGACCCCCATGTTCCGTCTTTCCCGCAATCAATTCCAGTGCATGCGGAAGCAGATCGATTACCGCCTCTAGAGATTCCACCGCTCCCGTCGGACTCCCCGGCAAATTCAGAATCAAACTCGTCCCCCGAATGCCGCATACAGCGCGACTCAGAGCAGAAAAGCGCGTCTTGGACAATCCCCGCAATCGCATCTGCTCCGCGATCCCGTCGACCAATCGGTCGCACACTGCTTTCGTTGCTTCCGGCGTCACATCGCGAGCCGCGACTCCCGTCCCGCCTGTCGTGACCACGAGTCGAGCCGACCCGCACAACTCGATAAGTTTTCCCTGGATTGCAGCCTGCTCGTCGGCGACCACGTCGCGCTTCAAGACGTTAAAGGCATAACGCCCAAGCACGTCCACAACGGCCGGACCGGAGAGATCCACTCTTTCACCGCGCGAACAGGAATCGCTAACTGTCAGCACCGCCGCGAGCGTTCCATCCAGCGCCGATGCATCAGGTGTCGAGGAGGACATCTTCACCCTCGACCGCCGCATCCCGCTGCGCTTCGTCCAGCAGCCGCAACCCTTCCATCAGAAGTCCCTGTGTATTCAGATTGATTGTTTCCTGCGAGGACTTCCCGTTGAAATCAATCTGGAAATTTCCGTCTGTCCAGCGCAGCACTTTGAAAACCGCTTCATCGCCCACGATCGGACCATACGTAGCATGTTTGGCCTGACCCTGGTTGAAGTAAATCTCGCATTTATCGGAACCATTGGTCATCGTAAGCAGGCAACTCTTGCGCCCCATTTCCAACGATTGCACCAGGTCAATCACGTTCATCTGCGACAGGCTGCCCCGCAGAACTCCATCAGTGGACGCCGCCTTGCTCAATTTCTCAAGCGCGATCCTGTCCACTACGCGCTTGATCTTATGCGTCGCATCCTTCAGGAAGAAGGGTTTTTCCAGATAATCTTCGATCGGATCGTGCATCGACAACCGTTCACTGATGTCGGCCTTGCTGGCCATCAGGATTACCGCAATCCCGGACGTTGCCGGCCTGCTTTTCAGCTTTTCCAGCAATTGCCGGCCGTCCATGCCCGGCATGCGGTAGTCGCAGATCATCACATCCGGCAAATCGTCGACCGCCTTCAACAAAGCATCGGCGGCATCGGTCGCAACCGCAACTTCACCCATCGTCGAGAGCGCTTGCTGCAACATCGCGAGCACCATCGGATTGTCATCCACCAGCAGAATTTTGACGTTGCTCGCCATAGATATAGATTCAGGCAGCCAGACTGTTACGACCGCTTAACTTCCCTTTGATACTCTCCGCTCTTGCCGCCTGACTTCCGCACCAGCATCACTTCCCGTATTTCAATGCCCTTGTCGAGCGCCTTGCACATATCGTAAACCGTCAATGCCGCCACACTAGCCGCAACCAGCGCTTCCATCTCCACTCCGGTTTCCGCCGTTGTCTTTGCTTTTGTCGCAATAGAAACGCCATTCTCGCACACGCGTAAGGTCACAGCAATGTGCGAGAGCGCCACCGGGTGGCACATCGGAATCAGTTCGGAGGTGCGCTTGGCCGCCATAATCCCCGCCGTCCGCGCTACCTCCAGCGGATCGCCTTTGGGATTCTTCGGCAGGGCCCGGATCACCTTCGGCGACATCAGGACGAATGCGCTAGCCTCCGCTTCTCGCGCCGTTTTCTCCTTAGCCGACACGTCCACCATGCGAGGCTGCCCCTGAGCGTCATAGTGCGAAAGCTGGGAACGTTTCTTGGCCATCACAATCAGGTTATCGCACTCCACAGCTCGTGTGGTGACGGGGCTCAGCCCCGTTAGTCGGGCTCTCCATCCAAATCGCATCAACCCCGCATCAGCAACGACACCCATTCCCCAGCAGCAATCCGCTCGCGGTCAGGAGGAACCACAACATAGCAGTTCGCCCTCCCCAGCGCAGCGATGTCGCCCGACCCCTGCCACTGAGCTAGTTCCACCTCAGCATTCTCAAACTCTCCCGAAAGCACTGCCGGAAGAAATCTCTTCAACCCTGTCTTCGTTCTGATCTCCGATTTCAGCCGGGCACCGAGAAAGATCAGCCGCTGCGGTATCAGCCCCGCCAACGCTTCGATCATCGGCCGCGCAAACACTTCAAAGGTCACCATAGTAGAAACCGGATTCCCCGGCAGCCCAAAGAAATATGACTTGTGTGGCGCGGACACTCCTGTCCGCGTGCCGGCACCAGACTCAACCTCCGGGCGAGCAGCAATGCCAGTGCCACACGAGCCAAATACCACCGGCCGTCCCGGCTGAATCTGCGCGCCTGTAAAATAAAATTCCGCCTTCAGTTCCCCAAGCACCTGCTCCACCAAGTCGTATTTCCCCATGGAGACGCCGCCCGTCAGCAACAGAAGATCGCACGCCAATCCTTCTTCGATCAACTCCCGCAGCCGCACCCGTTCATCCGGAGCGATCGCCAGTCGCACCGCTTCTCCACCCGCAGTCTGAATTTGCGCCGCCAAAGAATAGGAATTTGAATTCCGTATCTGCCCCCGCCCGGGCGATGCTTCCACCTCCACCACTTCATCGCCAGTGGAAAGCACTGCGATACGAGGTTTTCGGAAAACCTGCACTTCACTCTTGCCAACTGACGCCGCAATCGCGATGCCCGCATGGTCCAACCGTCGTCCTTGTTCCAGCAATATTTGTCCCGCGCGCGCCTCCGCGCCACGCGGAACAAAATTCTCTCCCGACCTCACCCCGCGAAGCACTTCCACCCACTGATCGGATGATGTGGTGTACTCGACCATCACCACCGCGTCAGCCCCCGCCGGCAGCGGAGCCCCGGTCATGATGCTCACAGCCTGCCCCGCACCAACCGAGCACGATCCAGGCTCCGGCCAGTCGCCCGCCTTGATCTCACCAACTACATTGAATCTCGCCGGAACTTGCCTCAGGTCCGCCGAACGCACCGCATATCCATCGCGAGTAGCTCGATCAAATGGAGGAAAGTCGCGATCCGCAAGAATGCCCTCCGCCAGCACCCGCTCCAATCCCCCTAGCAGATCAACCGTCTCGATCCCCCGCGGACACACGCCGGCCGCGTGCAACTCAACCAGGTGCCGGGCTTCTTCAAAGCTCATCACCCGGCCGGAAGGCACTGTGGGAAGGGAAGACATTCAAGAATCATACGCCGCAGAATTATCCAGGAAGTTAGAAGTGGCGCTGAAAGCGAAAAGCGAAACAAATGGTGGAAAGTGAGGCACAGCTCGCTGTCTACCGCGCCAATTCCTGACCCAGCACCGTTGCATTGCTCGCAAAGCAAAGGCCCGTGTCCAGATCCACCAGACCGGCGCGTACAAGTTTCGCAATCTCGCCATCGAAGTGTTGCATGCCTTCATTCTCGCTGCTCTTGATCGCATCCAGCAGCGTGCGGCCCGGCCGCTCCCCTTGTTCGACGCAATCGCGAGTGCGCGAATTGGATTTCAAGATCTCGACAACTGGAATACGCTCTCCGCCATCGCTGCGTGGTATCAGTCTCTGCGCAATGATCTGCCGGAAGGTTTTGGCTAACCGCTCTCGTATTCCCTGTTGCTCGTTGGTGGCAAACGTGCCGACGATGCGCTCCACCGTCTTCGAGGCATCCACCGTGTTCATACTGGAAAGAACAAGGTGCCCGTTTTCGGCGGCTTCGAGGAGTATTTCCAGCGTCTCCCGGTCTCGAATTTCTCCCACCATAATCACCCTCGGCGCTTGCCGCAACGCGGCTCGCAGCGCCAGCGTGAAATTCGGGGCATCGCTATGCAATTCGCGCTGATGCACCGTCGATTTCTTGTGCTGGTGCAGAAACTCGATCGGATCCTCAACCGTCAGAACGTGATAACAATTCTGGTTGTTAATGTGATCGATCAAAGCAGCCAGGGTCGAAGACTTGCCCGACCCCGTTCCCCCGGTCACCAGAATGATTCCGTTCCTCACCTTTGCCGCTTCCTCGAGTTGTGCCGGTAAGCGCAGCGAACTAAAAGTCGGAATCACCGTCGGAATTACACGCATGACAATCGCACAACTTCCACGCTGGATAAAAACATTCACTCGGAATCGCGCGATACCAGGTAATCCGTAGGAAACATCGCACGAACCTTGCTCGCGTAGCGTGTTAATCGCCTGCTTGTTGGTACCGATCAGATCGGCCGCGATGCGGCGCGTGTCATCCGCCGAGAGAATCGCGCTGCCCTGGATTTCAACCGCCGTGAGCTGTCCGTGAATCTCAACCTGCGGCGGCCGTCCCGGTGAAAAAATCAGATCGCTGACTTTTTCCGACGCGCGCAACATGCCGGCGAGCAGCACCGACGTCGGAATCGACCCCGTTCCGTTGATGCCCTCAAAGGCGATCGCGATCGGGGAATTCCCCGGAGCAGCCATCTCATACACTCCCAGTTATCGTCATTGACACCACAGTGGAGAATCGCCGCTAAGCCAGGGAAACTATGTATTGAATGTAGCGCGGATAACCAGAAGCGCGAAGAACAGGTAGGTCATAGACCTCGGTAACTGCAGATGAATGGAAGGAAGACAACCCAGTGGGCAAGTATAGGTGCGGAAAACGAGCGATTCGTATCCACCCGCTTCGTATCAGGAGCGGTTCGTATCAGGGTATCGCTTTAGCGATACCGCACACCGTTCGCCAAAAATAAGGGAGCGGCCTCAAGCACCGCTCCCTGCCTTCCGATCCAAAAATCCCTTAGCTATTTCTTCACAACCTTTTTCTTCCCGAAGCCCGTTTCCACGCTGGAGCCGATGCTAGCCAACATATCCTTAGCCGGCTGGGCGTACGGACCCGTCGGGGCTATCTCCAGATATTTTTGAAACGCCTCGGCTGTCCCGTCAGGAGCGACCATCTTGTCACCCTTTAGCACAGCTTTGCCCAGCAGATTGACACCCTTCTGATAATAAGCGTCCGCTTTGGTCGGATCGATGGCAATTACCTTATCGAACGCTGCAATGGCTTCATCCACCTTGCCCGCATTGGTCAGTACCGCGCCAATGTTGAACCAGTAGCCACCAGCCCCAGCTGGATCCAATTGAATCGCCTTGTTATAGGCGGCCACCGCATCATCGATCTTGTGGGATCTGTTATAAGCATCCGCCAGATTGTTATAGTAGGCGGCCAGCTTCTTGTTACTGTCCGGCTCTTTTTGCTCCGCTTCCGACGCGGTACGCAAGTCGATCGCCTTCTGAAAATTAGTCACCGCCATCTCGTAGCGCTTCTGTTTTTCAGCCGGATCGGCCTGCTTGGGCGCCGATAACCGGTAGGCGTCTCCCAGTTTGAACCACAGTAGATCCCGAGTGCCGTCGATCTGGTTGGCTTCGATCAGCGTAGCGATCGCAGTGTCGTAATCGCCAGCGTCCGAAGCCGTCTTAGCCGCGTTCAGTTTTTCGTTAAGCGTGCCCACAGTTTTCGTTTCGGCCGCAGATTTAGCGGCGGCATCAGCTCTCGCTTTGGCTTGTTCAGGAGTCATCCCCTGAGCCTGGGCGGCAGCCGTTTGTTCCTTTTTCAGGTCGAAATCCTGTACCGTGTCGTCGAGACCCACCGGCACATTGGTCAGGTGGAAAAGCTCCTTGCCATCCTTGCTGAGCTTCACGTTGTACTTCCCGGGGACGATACCGAGCGAGAAGTACTCGCCCTTATTGTTGGTCTTGAGTTTGTAGCTGTGGCCGGATTCCGTCGAGGCCCACTCCACCTCAGCTTGGACGATCGGCTTCCCGTCGGCGTCTTTGCAAACTCCCTTCACCGTGCCCGTAGTCTGCGCCAACGCGCGTGGAGCGTAGAGCCCCGCGACGAGAACAAGCAGCAAGGGAAGAATGAAATATTTCCTCATGATTTGCCTCCCGGCATCGAATCTGAATTTACCGAACCTTTTTATACTTCTCAACTGAATCTGATTGTGGCTGGCTCAATCGGCGGCCGTTTCTGCGTATGCAATGGGATCTTCCGCCCCCGCTTCGCGAAACGCGCGCAGCCGCAGCATACAGCTATCGCACACACCGCAAGCGCGATCTTCGCGCTGATAACACGACCACGTTAAATCGAATGGGGCATCGAATTCAAGGCCAAGACGCACAATCTCCGCTTTGCGCATCGCAATCAGCGGTGTCACGATCTTGATTGTCCCTTCCTTTGTCCCCGTCTTCACCACTTCATTGAACGCTCGATAATACTCCGGCCGGCAATCGGGATAGCCCGAACTATCTGGCTCGACCGCTCCGATATAAATTTTTTCTGCCCCCAGCACTTCCGCCCAACTGACCGCAACAGCAAGAAAATGCGCGTTGCGGAAAGGAACGTACGTCACCGGCACACCGGTGCCAATAACTTGTGTTTCGGGAACGGCGATGCTCCGGTCGGTGAGGGCCGATCCGCCAATAGCGCGCAACGCTTCGTTTCGGACCAGCAGCCGCTCTTGAATTTCGAGTCGGTCGCAGATGTTTTCAAACGATCGCCGTTCGCGCTGTTCCGTGCGCTGCCCGTAACTCACATGGACGGCTGCGACACGATGTTCCCGAGCCGCCATGGCCGTGCACACACAGGAATCCATTCCGCCGCTCAAGAGAACGACGGCACGAGTGCGCCCGGTTGCTGAATTCGAAAGCATGGCAGGTCAGAGAAACAACTTGATTATTCCAGTTGATTTTATGTCACTGGAAGAATTTTCACCCGGGGAGATCCTGTAGGCCCAGTTGTTTTCCCCCGTGCACCTCCGTGTCCTCCGTGGTTAAAAGGTTTCACAGATTGCACCACCGGAATCTCACTCGTACCTTAAGCTCTCCACGGGATCAAGCTGGGAAGCTCGAATCGCCGGAAGCGTCCCAAACAGAATTCCGACCAGCGATGAAACAACGATAGCGATAATTGCCGAAAGGCCCGAAATAGGTATCCGGTACTCGGTGAAGAAACGCACGGAGAAGGGAATAGCAAGTCCAACCACGATGCCCAATACGCCGCCGATCAACGAAATAAGGATGGCTTCGGAGAGAAACTGAAAGCGAATCTCACGCTTGGTGGCGCCGATTGCCTTGCGAATGCCAATTTCACGAATCCGGGCGCTCACGGTAGCGAGCATGATGTTCATGATCCCGATTCCGCTGACGATCAGAACCACCAAGGAAACAGCCAGCAGAACCATGGTCATAGCCGTCGCCGTCTTGTCGGCAATCGCAACAAGCTGCGTCAGATTCCTCACGCTATAAACCGATTCTGGCCGATGACGCGACCGAATGACGCGTTGCACTTCCGCTGTGATCGGAAGCACGGAAGAAGCATCCGCGGCGGAAAAGAAAATCTGCTTCACCGTCGGCGTTTCCTGGAAATAGCGGATCACGGCGTACGGAATCAGCATGGTGTTCTCCGTCACCTCCGATTGCTCGAAAGTGTCCACCCGCTCCCGGAAAATCCCAATGATCGTAAAAGGCAATCCGCTGAGCTTCAGAGTCTTTCCCAACGCGGCTTCCTCTGAACCATAAAGCTGTATCGCCAGTTTCGGGCCGATCACTCCGACCTTGTTGTGAGCCTGCGAATCCTGCTTATCGAAGAAGCGTCCCGCGAGGATAACCAGATTGCGAATCTGTTCATAATCCGGATAAACCCCCATAATCTGAAGGTCGCGCTCCTTGCCCCCGCCGACAGCAACGCGTTCGTTGAGAGGGAGCACCGGTGATGCAGCGGCAATCCCATCCACCTGATGCTGCACCGCTTCCATATCTTCAATTGTTAAAGAATCATTGCCGGTATTGCTGATGCGTCCGCCACCGCTCTCATACTCGGCATAAATCCAGTTCGAACCAATCGCCTGAATCTGGTTCAATAGGTACTGCTTGCCCGTGAGTCCGATGGTGGTTACAAGAATGAGTGATGCGGTGCCAATGACCATGCCCAGCGCGGTCAGGGCAAAGCGAACCTTGTTGCTCAGGAAAGTGTCCCAGGCGAACGTAAACATTTCGCCCAGGGCCAGGTGCGCTTTTTCTCTCTCTTTTTCTCTCTTTGGAGCCGTCGTATCCATGCTTGTCATTAGATGCTACGACCCATTCGGACAGCCTGCAAGCGCGCCCCCGGCTTCCTGCCGCACACATTTTCTGTTGTAATTCTTGGACGAATCGGAAGCGGATCAGAAAAATCTGAATATCAAACTCATCTTCGGTCTGCTGCTGCTAACTGGCATCGCACTTCTGATTCACGGCTATCATCCCTACGCGGAAGACGCTGAAATTTACCTCCCCGGGGTTCTGAAGATCCTGAATCCCACCTTGTTTCCAGTGAACGCAGAGTTTTTCGGCGACCATGCTGGACACACCTTGTATCCGAATTTGATCGCGTTTTCGGTTCGAACTACGCATCTGCCAGTGCCGTGGGCCGCTCTCTTGTTACATCTGATTTCCATCTTCATGCTGCTGGCAGCGAGCTGGCGTCTGGCTACGGCGCTATTCGTAGGCAAGAACGCGGAAGCACGAATCGCGCAATGGGCAGCGGTCGCTTTCATGGCCGCTTTGCTGACACTACCCATTGCCGGGACGTTTCTTTATATCCTCGACCAGTTTTTAAATCCGCGAAACCTGGCAGCATTCGCAGCCTTATTCGCGATAGCGGAAGTGTTGCACCGAAAATACGGGCGCGCCATATTTTGGCTGGCATTCGGCGCCGTTATGCATCCCTTCATGGCGAGTTTCGCAATTTTGTTTTGCGCATGGCTCATCTTGCTTGACCGATATCATCCGCACTTCCTGGGATTCGCCGCCGCGCTTCCCTTCGGCCTTACCTTCGAGCCTCCACCCGCCGCGTATCACGACGTCGCCTTGTTGCAGCGCTCCCACTATGTGTTGCGCTGGGAGTGGTACGAGTGGCTGGGAGCGATCGCGCCCGTGCTGCTTTTCTGGTGGATGGGAACCTGGGCACGCCGCCGTGGGATGAAGAACCTGGAACTCGTCTCCAAAGCAATGGTCCCGTTCGTCCTCGTGGCCGCTGTGGCCGCGATTGGCCTGGGCATCTCGCCTCGCTTCGAAGCCCTGGCGCGCCTTCAGCCCCTGCGCTGCCTCGCCCTGTGCTACATGGGGCTGGTAGTCGCAGGCGGCGGACTGCTGGGACAATACGTTTTGCAATGTCACGTATGGCGCTGGGTCGCGCTATTTCTCCCTCTCAGCCTGGGAATGTATTACGCGCAGCGGCAAGTGTTTCCCACAAGCCAGCACATCGAGTGGCCGTGGCAGGAGCCGCGCAATTCGTGGGCGCAAGCCTTTGTGTGGATTCGCGGCAATACTCCGGTAGACGCCCTGTTCACCTTGAATCCCGCGCACATGGAACTACCCGGTGAAGACGAAAATGGATTTCGCGCTCGCTCCGAACGCAGCATGTTAGCCGACCTGGTCAAGGACAAAGGCGCGGCCTCGATGTTTCCACCGCTTTCAGTGAAGTGGGGAGAACAGATCGCAGATCAGAAAAACTTCCGGCAATTCACCAAAGAAGACTTCAATCGCCTGCGGCAGAAATATGGAGTGAGTTGGGCCGTGGTCGAGCAACCCGGCCCATCCGGCCTGGATTGTCCCTACGAGAATGCGGCGGTACGCGTCTGCCGTTTGGACAGAAACGTCAACTAAATCCCCTGCGAATGCCCGGAAGCGTATGTTAGCCTAAACATTCGGTAACTGGGCGTGGAAGTAGCTGGGCGTGGAAGGGCACGACTTTAGTCGTGCCGTAACGCGCTTAATCAGAAGCGGCTTTAGCCGCTGGGGGCATACGTCTTTCAAACATGGCAAACCCGATTGTAGCCCCCGCAATTCGGTCGTTATTTCCCTACCTGAAATGGTCTTCCCAACTTCCCACCCTGCGACGTCAGTTTCGGGAGAATCAGCCTTATCCGCACGTTCACCTGAAGGACTTTCTGGACGTGGACATCGCCGCCGAAATGGCCCGCGAATTTCCTGGACTGGCGACGGACGCCTGGACGCGCTACAAACACCCCAACGAAAACAAATTGGGACTCGCAAAGCGCTCACTTTTCCCGGCGCTGCTTGGTGAGGTCGTGGACGAACTGAATTCTCCTGCGTTCGTGCATTGGCTCTCGCAACTCACCGGAATCCCCAATCTGGTGTCGGATGACATGCTCGAAGGCGGCGGTCTTCACCAGTCGGGCACCGGTGGATTCCTGAACGTCCACACCGACTTCAGCAATCATCACTACCACAAGCACTGGCGCCGCCAGGTCAATCTGATTCTCTATCTCAATCCCAATTGGGAGGAGCCATGGGGTGGAGCGCTGGAACTATGGGACCGCGAAATGCGCCAGTGCGTGGCCAAAGTGCCGCCGCTGTTCAACGAGGCGCTCATCTTCCGCACCGATGAAATTTCGTATCACGGATTCCCCAACCCCTTAACCTGTCCCGAGGGAGAATCGCGCAAGAGCCTCGCGCTCTACTACTACACGGTTGAGTCGGGAGACGTCAAAGCCCGCTCCACAAACTACCGCCCGCGTCCGGAAGATGGACCTCTGAAGTCCAGCATGATCTGGCTCGACAAAAAAGCCGTAGACCTCTACTCCCAAGCCAAAGCCCGCTTCGGCTTCTCAGACGAGTTAGCCAGCAAGATCCTGGGCTTCCTCTCGCGCAAGCGCTGACTCTCTCCGGTCAAGCGTTGGTTCTGTGCGCGGAAGCGCCGGTTCGTATCAGGGTATCGCTTTAGCGATACCGTAGCCCTCGAAATCAGAAGCCCCTTTAGGGGCTGGAATTTGAATTTTCCAGCAAACTGCTGAAATCAATTCCGCGTCGAAGCCGTCGGCACCCTTCCCTCGTAATAAGCCTCCGAGCCAGCCTCGAGAGTCTTTCCCTTTTCACTAAAAATCGGGTTCTTGACGATCCCCGCTCGCTGCAGCGCGAACTGCAGCGTAGTTTGCAGAACCTCCAGGCCATACCGGACGCTACGCCGAAAATTGATAGACGACGCTTCTTCGAAATACTTCGTTGGACAGGAAACTTCGCCAATTCGAAATCCGAAATAAACGCACTGCGCCAGCATCTGATTATCGAAAACAAAATCATCGCTGTTTTCCCGCAGTGGCAATCGAGTCAGCACGTCCCGGCTGAAGGCGCGATAGCCAGTGTGATATTCCGACAACTTGACGCGCAAAAAAAGGTTCTCAAACGCCGTAAGCAACCGGTTGGCAATGTATTTATAGACCGGCATGCCGCCGCGCAACGCGGTGCCGCCGATGATCCGCGAACCGAGAACAACGTCATACACGCCATAGGCGATCATGCTAGCCATGGCAGTAACAAGCAACGGCGTGTACTGGTAATCGGGATGAACCATGATCACCACATCGGCGCCCGCGGCCAGAGCCTCGCGATAACAAGTCTGCTGGTTTCGTCCATACCCGTAGTTGCGGTTGTGGACGAATGACTGCAAGCCGAGCCGGTGCGCCACTTCAAGCGTCCGGTCGGAACTGTGGTCGTCAACCAGAATCCGGATGTCGACCAGGTCGGGCAATTCCCGCACCGTCGCTTCCAGCGTCTTTTCCGCGTTATAAGCCGGAAACACGACGGCAATGCGTTTGCCGTTGATCATGCAATACCTTCCTCAATCTCCGCGAGAATCATAACCGGAAAAGTGCACTTCTGCCGTAGTACCCGATCCTTCCATCCTGATGATTGTCCATGCATGGATGCTTCCGCGCTTTGATGCTTTCACGTAAGACGCGGCTTGCCGCGTCTCAGCAGAGCCACGCAAGAGTGCGCCAACCCCAATTCGGCGAACGAACCCCGCCTCCATTGGTAAACTATTCAATAGAATTTGTTACCGTATCGGCGAAACTGGAAATATGCCTCCTCGCACTCTGTTTGAAAAACTCTGGGATGCGCACGTAGTCGCGGCGCCCGAAGGGCAGTCGGCGCTGCTCTATATCGATTTGCATTTGGTCCATGAAGTGACTTCGCCGCAAGCCTTCGACGGATTGCGGGCTTCAGGAAGAAGGGTGCGCCAGCCTCTGCGCACCGTCGCAACCGTGGACCACAATATCCCAACCGCGCCACGTGGACTGCCCATCACCGACCCGATCGCGGCCAAGCAAATCGAGGCCCTCCAGAAAAATTGCCGCGAGTTCGGTGTTCCGTTGTTCGACATGGACTCCGCCGATCAGGGCATCGTGCACGTCATCGGCCCGGAACTGGGCATCACCTTGCCGGGGATGACCATCGTCTGTGGCGACAGCCACACCTCCACCCACGGCGCATTCGGATCGCTGGCTTTTGGCATCGGAACCTCCGAAGTGGAGCACGTCCTTGCTACCCAATGCTTGCCGCAGAATAAACCGAAGACGATGCAAATCAATATCGCCGGAACCTTGGCCGAGGGCGTAACCGCGAAAGACCTTGCCCTCGGAATTATCGGCCGCATCGGCACCGACGGCGCCACCGGACACGTCATCGAATATGCTGGCGATACAGTACGGGCATTGTCGATGGAAGGCCGCATGACTCTCTGCAACATGAGCATCGAGGCGGGAGCGCGCGCCGGATTAATCGCACCCGACGAGACCACCTTCGCTTATGTCAACGGCCGGCGCTTTGCTCCCAAAGAAAAAGATCGGGAAAAAGCAGTCGAATATTGGCGGACGCTGGCGACCGATCCCGGCGCCAAATTCGATCGTGTCATTCAGATTGACGCCGAATCACTCGCCCCGTTCGTAACCTGGGGAACGAATCCAGGAATGGTAGTCCCGGTTACCGCACGCATTCCTGAGCTAAAGAGCTTCGTGCATATGCCTGACCGGCAAGCCGCAGAACTGGCGCTCGAGTATATGGGCCTGGAGCCCGGCACTCCGATCGAAGCGATTAACGTGGACCGTGTATTCATCGGATCATGCACCAACTCCCGCATCGAAGATCTGCGCGCAGCAGCGCGGGTGGCAAAAGGACAGCATGTCAGTCCGAAAGTTCGCGCCATGGTCGTGCCAGGTTCGCAGGCCATCAAACAAGCCGCCGAGCAAGAAGGATTGCATCGCATTTTTCTCGACGCCGGCTTCGAATGGCGCGAATCGGGATGCTCGATGTGCCTCGGCATGAATCCCGATATCCTCCAACCGGGTGAACGTTGCGCCTCTACCAGCAACCGTAATTTCGAAGGACGCCAGGGCCGCGGCGGACGCACGCATCTGGTGAGCCCGATGATGGCAGCCGCAGCAGCGATTGCCGGGCATTTTACGGATATTAGAAATTGGCAATTTCAATAAGATCGCCAGGGTCGAAATATGAAACCGTTTCGCAAACATACCGGCAAAGTAGTCCCGCTCGATAAAGTGAACGTGGACACCGATCAGATCATTCCCAAACAGTTTCTAAAACGCATCGAGCGCTCGGGATTCGGTGAGTTCCTTTTCTACGACTGGCGCTTTGTAGGAGAAGGAAAAGACCGCGCTAAAAAGGCCGGAGACTTCGTCCTCGACGCGCCTCGCCATGCCAAGGCCTCGATTCTGGTCGTGGGGAAAAACTTCGGTTGCGGTTCCTCGCGCGAACACGCCGTCTGGGCGCTGGCAGACTTCGGATTCCGTGTGGTGATCGCGCCCTCGTTTGGCGATATCTTCGCGAACAACAGCCTGAAAAACGGCCTGCTGACAGTCCGACTCAGTGATGAGCAGGTCGCGGAGATCACGCGCCGCTCGAAAGAGATTGAAAACTACCAGCTTTCCGTCGATCTCGAGACCTTGCAAGTCACAGACAAACACCGATTTGTGGCGAAGTTCGCCATGGATGAATTCTCGCGTCACTGCCTACTGAACGGATTGGACGATATCGGCCTGACCCTCGAACACGAAGCGCAGATCGCAGCGTATGAAGCGAAACATCCGGTATCGGAGGAGATGAAGGTGATTCTCGCCAGATGACCAGCGGAAGTGGAGCGACGGGCGTCCCCGCCCGTCCGGCAACCCATCCGCGTGCTCCGCTAACGAGAACTCTCCCCACGTTGTACACTCTTGAGTTTCACTGCCAAGCAAAGCTTTGGGTAACCCTCATGTTCTATTTGGAGTCCGTCGTGAAAAAAATCATCCCCCTTTTCGCCATCAGCCTGTCGATTCTGCTTTCCGCCGCGCAAGCCCAGACCAGCTCCCAAGCCGCCTCGAAGCAACTCACCATCGAACAGATCTTCGCCGAAGGCGGAGTCACCGGCCGCGCTCCCGAGACGATCAAGTGGAGTCCGGACGGCACCAAGGTCTCTTTCGTTCAGCGCGATGACGCCGGCGATCACGGCGAACTCTGGTACGTGGACACCACGACCGGCGAGAAGAAAGTATTGGTCAGCGAGATCAAGCTCTCGCAACTCGCGCCGCCGACCAGCAGCATCCACGACGAGCGCGAGAAAGAACGCGTGATGCGATATCACGTTGCTGCGTACACCTGGTCGCCGGATTCCAAACATCTCCTGTTCGATTCCCACGGACAGCTCTGGTACTACAGCCTGGATTCGGGAACCGCGGTTCAACTAACGTCGTCTCCCGACCCAAGCGAAGACCCCAAATTTTCGCCCGATGGCAAGCGCCTGATTTACGTGCGCAAACATAATCTCTACTCCCATCCCGTCTCTGGAGAAGAAGGCGAACATCCGCTCACCCGTGAGGAAGAAAAGGCCAAAGACAGAAGGGATAGAGACTGCGGAAAAGACAAAGATGGGGAAGACGACCTCCTGAACGGTGAAGTCGACTGGGTTTACGCCGAAGAACTCGCCGTGCGCAGCAACTATTTCTGGTCGCCGGAAGGGCACGACATTATTTTCCTGCAAATGGATGAGTCCCGAGTTCCCACCTATCCCATCACCGACTGGTTGCCGACCCATCCGCGAGTCGATCAGGAAAAATATCCAAAGGCGGGCGATCCCAATCCCAGCGTGCGACTCGGCGTCGAGAGCAGCGCCGGCAGCAAGATCCGTTGGATCAAACTCACCGACGACGATGACACCTACGTTCCGCGCTTCGGATGGATCCGCGAAGGCTGGGCATGGGCCGAGGTCCTGAATCGCAAGCAGGATGTAATGGACCTTTATTTCATCGACACGAAATCAGGAAGATCGCGCAAAGTTCTAACCGAGTCCTCCCCGAATTCGTGGGTGAACGTCAACGACGACTTCCGCATACTCAAGTCCAACGACCGCTTTCTGTGGACGAGTTGGCACGACGGCCACACTCACATTTACCTCTACAGTTTCAACGGCAACGACCCACTCGCAGCCGACGCCAAACTCGAACGCCAGCTTGAGAGCGGAGACTATGAAGTCATCGCGATCAGCGGCGTGAATGAAGACTCAGGCACAGTTTTCTTCACCGCTAACAAAGCAGATCCGCGCCAGGAGAAACTCTTTTCCGTAAAACTCGATGGCTCCGGGATGCAGGTCGTCTCAGCCGAAGACGGCAACAATGCCGCCAATTTTGCCGATGATGGCAAGCATTTCGTGGAAACTCATTCCGCCTCTCTGACGCCGCCACGGATTTCCGTGTGCGCCGCAGGCGGCTCCTGTCAGAAGATCTGGGAAGGGCGCAGCATCGCGGATTACAGCCCCATCGCGCCCAAGCCCCTGGAATTCAAAGCGGACGACGGGACAGTCCTCTATGGCTATCTGATTCTGCCCCGCAACGTAGACGCCACCCAGAAGATTCCGCTAATCGTACACATCTATGGCGGGCCTGCGGCTCAGACCGTGCAAGACGCGTGGGGCGGTAGCACGATGTTGTTTCACCAGATCCTGGCCAACGAAGGATTCGCGATTTTCTCCGTCGATAATCGCGGGACTCCAAATCGCGGAGAGAAATTCTCCGCTGCTATCCGCTTGCAGTCGGGCCCGGTAGAACTCAAAGATCAGCTCACCGCGCTCGATCAACTCTATGCGCAGTTCCCATCTCTCGATCACACTCGCACCGCAATCTGGGGATGGTCAAACGGCGGTTCGATGACTTTGTACTCCCTCACCCACTCCGACCGCTTCAAGGCTGGAATCTCTGTAGCGCCGGTGACCAGTTGGCATAATTACGATTCGATTTACACCGAGCGCTATATGGGACTGCCGAAAAACAACGCCAGCGGCTACGATGATTCCATCGTCAGCGCCGCCAGTAGTCTGCACGGATCGTTACTGCTGGTCCACGGAACAAGCGACGACAACGTTCACTTCCAGAATACGATCCAGATGACCGACGCCCTGATAAAAGCAGGAAAGCAATTCCGCCTGATGGTCTATCCGGATAAGACTCACGGCATAGCTGGATCAGGCACCCGTACCCAGCTCTTCCACATGATGGAAGATTTCTGGAATAAAGAATTGAAATAGAGGAAAAGCACTTGGCAATTAGCACTTAGCATAACCGGGTCTTAGGAGTTTTAGCTAAAAGCTAAGTGCTAATTGCTAACGGCTTCTCTATGCACCGCACAACTCTCGGCGATTTCGAACTCACCGTCGTCTCCGATGGAACTTACTTCCTCGATGGCGGAGCCTTTTTCGGCGTCGTCCCAAAGACTCTGTGGTCAAAAAAGGTCACGCCCGACGCTCAGAACCGCCTCGATGCCGGACTGAATTCACTGCTCGTACGCACCGGCAAGAAAAACATTCTGATCGAAACCGGCATCGGCAACAAAATGCCAGAAAAGATGGTGCAGATCTACAAACAGCCCGCCAAACTTCTCGACAACCTGCACGCAGCAGGCGTGGCTCCCGGAGACATCGACATCGTCATCAATACCCACCTGCATTTCGACCATTGCGGCTGGAACACAGTCCGTCGCGGCGAGCAGTTCGTAGCAACCTTTCCAAACGCAAAGTATTACGTCCAGGAGCAGGAGTGGGAGCACGGCCGCCTCCAACTCGAGCGCGATGCCGTCAGCTACATGAGTCCGAATTACGATCCGCTACTGGAGAGCGGTCAGATGGTGCTACTCAGCGGCGATCTGGAGCTTCTGCCCGGCATCTCCGTCAAAGTCTTTCCCGGACACACAGCAAATATGCAAGCAGTGATCATCGAGAGCGCCGGCAAAAAGGCGTGCTATATCTCCGACCTGATTCCAACCTCAGCCCACCTCGATCTTACCTGGGCGATGGCATTCGATCTCTATCCCCTACAAACGATCGAAAGCCGCAAGAAATATTACGCCCAAGCAATCCCCGAAAAATGGCTAACCGTATTCACCCACGACGACCACGCACCATGGGGATACATCGAACAAGGAGACCGAGGAAAGCTAAGCCTTAAGTCGATACTTTAAAAAATGTCATCCTGAGCGAAGCCGAAGGGACCCCTACGCCTTCCACACTCACGATGAAGTATCAAGGCGTTCTCCCCAGGCATTTATCGGAGCAACGGGTCAGATTGCGGCTTTAAAGTTTGTCGAGACTAGCGATTCGTATCAGGGTATCGCTTTAGCGATACCGTAATCGTCCAAAAATCGAACGCCCCTTTCGGGGCTGGACATCGAATCCGAATTTCCCGGAAGCCGCTACCCAGCTTGTACCACCAACTTCGCCTCAAAAAACTCCTCGACCCGCCCCAATATCTCAGCCCCACTCTTAGCCTCGTAAATCGTCTTCCGAAGCGCCGCCCCTCCGGGCACGCCATGGGTGAACCACGACGCAAACTGTTTCATCTTCCCCTCGGCACCCGCCATTTCTTCTTCCAGCAACATCTGAAAGTAGGTGCGGATCATCTGGTAACGATCCGCTTCGGTGGGTTCGTCATACGGTTTTGCTGTTGAATGTTGCGATGGGCGCGCTCCATTGACATACTGCTCAATCTGCCTGAATATCCACGGATTCGCCGGAGCCATGCGCCCGATCATCACCGCATCGCAACCCGTCTGGGCAACCATCGCGCAGGCATCTTCCGGCGACCGGACATCCCCATTGCCAATCACCGGAATCTTCACCGCCTGCTTTACCGATGCAATCCATTCCCACCGCGCATTCCCGCTATAGCCCTGTTCGCGTGTGCGGGCATGCAACGCCACAGCACCCAGGCCGCAATCCTCTGCCAGTCGCGCTAACTCGACACAGACGATTTCATCGTTGCTCCATCCCGCCCGAAATTTCACGGTGAACGGAATCTTCACGGCAGCTCGCACCGACTCGAAAATTTGCCGGATCAACGGCAGATCGCGCAACAGTCCCGAACCGCCGTTACACTTCACAACTTTCTTAGCCGGACACCCAAGGTTCAGATCGACCAGATCAAAGCCCAAATCCTCCACCAGACGCGCCGCTTCCGCCAGCACGCTGGGACTGCTCCCAAAGAGTTGGGCCGACACCGGATGCTCGTCTTCATAGAAATGGAGGTACCGTCCGCGAACCCGCTCATCCCGCAGCACTCCATCTGCCGAGGTGAACTCGGTCATGATCAGACCGCATCCGCCGAGATTCTTGATAAAACGCCGGAAAACCGTATCGGTTACTCCAGCCATTGGAGCAAGCACAGTTGCGGGAGCGATGTGGACATTGCCGATCTTTAGGACAGTGGGGAATGCCCGTGTGGTGACGGGCGTCTCGCCCGTCCGGGTCGGCGTAAGATCCGAATTGTCCCAGAACTTTTGCACGATTTGATTTTACTGTCTTTCCCCGATGGCGCGAATTGGCATGTGCGGAGAATGGTAAACGGCGACCGGGCAGACGGTGGCCCGTGATCTCTCATCCCAAAAAAAGCCTCCCGCGAGGGGAGGCTCGAAAATACGCGCCCTGTACCGAACGTCCTTATTTTGTTACAGTTACGGACTGCTTGGCGGCTGCCTCTGCTTTTCCTGCGTCGCTGTTCGCGTACTTGCGGCGGAAACGCTCGATACGGCCGGCAGTGTCCATCAGCTTCTGCTTACCAGTAAAGAACGGATGGCAGGCAGAGCAGATTTCCACGCTGATCGCGCCCTTATGGGTGGAACGGGTAGTGAATGCATTGCCACAAGCGCAATGCACGTTGATCTCATTGTAGACAGGATGAATGGCTGCTTTCATGGCGGTTCCTAATCCTCGATTCAGACATTCGATTCTACCGGACTCAAGAAGGATTCAGCAAGGCGCCCCCGTAGAGACGGGGCTTGCCCCGTCTAGGATCGCCTGCGAAACAAGGGCGAGCACGAATGGGAAGAGCACCGCTTCAGTCTGGAAGAAAGACGATTCGTATCAGGGTATCGCTTCAGCGATACCGCAAGTCATTCAAAATAAACCGCCCCTTTAGGGGCTGGCCAGAGAAGATTCGCGAACCGACCCAGCTTAATTTCCACTTATCCCAGCCGAGCCTTGAATATATAATTGACCTCGAAGCGGAGGTCCCCATGCACGTCCTGCCAGTTCGTTCCTGTGCGATAAGAATGGCTGTCCTCTTGTGTGGAGTAGCAGCCCTCGACGTTGCCGCCGCCTCTCTGATCGCAAAACCCCAACTGTGGTGCGCGATCATTCCCGCACTGATTCCCCTTTTCACGCCAGCCGTCATCTTCTCCTTTCGCCCCCCTTCAAAAAACGGAGCAGCCACAAAAGCGCTTTAACTGAAGGCTGAGGGCTGAGGGCTGAGGGCTAAAAGCAAAACGGCAGGACCGACCTCCTGCCGCTTCGCCAGTGTTCACGAATTCTTGGGGCCTTTTTACTTACCTTTATTGACGACTTTCTTGAGTTCGTTTCCGGGAGTGAATTTTGCGACTCTACGGGCGGCGATCTTGATGGTAGCGCCGGTCTGCGGGTTGCGGCCGTTGCGGGCCTTGCGTTGCGAGACGGAGAAGGTGCCGAATCCAATCAAGGCTACCCGGTCCCCTTTTCTAAGGGCAGCGGTAACGCTGTCCACGGTGGTGTCGATCGCGGTCGTCGCCTGCGCCTTCGATATGTTGCAGGCTCCGGCGATCCGGTCAACCAGATCAGCTTTATTCATGCTCTCTCCTGACACTAGTCTTTCGGTTCCCGCGCGTTCAGCCGGGGAGGAAAGCTCAAAGCGCGAGCACCGGCGAAGGCAATTCTCGCCCATATTAACGGAATGTCAATGGGAAACACGTGCCCGTTGCCGCTCTTGACACCTAAGGCAAAACGCTGAGGACTAGAAACAGAGTGAAAATAAATTGAAAGCAGATAGGCTCGAAAGTGCTAAGGGCTCTTCCATTCTCATTCGCGATCGTCAGTTTTCCTCCATCCAACGCCATTCTCCACAACCCACCGCTCCTCTCCACAGGATGTACACAGAGAACAACCGCTTTCGAGTTGCGGCGCAGCCGTGTTCGGGTGCACAGTTGAAATACAGAATCGATTGAAGTTGAAGACCTGCAGATTGAAGAACAAGAACAAAGAGTAAAGAATAATAAGGAATAATGACGAAAGCAGAAGTGAAGACGCTGACCGAAGTTTGTCCCCAATGCTCAGGCTCAGGATGGAAGCAGGTTGCGGACGCCCCCGACGGCGGCGTCACGCGCTGCGATTGTCAGTTGCGAGCCCGCGGCAACGCCATGATCGCGGCCGCGCACATCCCCAAGCGGTATGAGCATTGCGAGCTGTCAAATTTTACGACGGATTTTCCCGGAGCCGATCGCACCGTGGAGCTTGCCCATATCACCGCCTCGCGCTTCTTGCAGGAGTTTGACCCGCGCAATGGCACCGGCATACTCCTGGTCGGCGGAATCGGAACCGGCAAAACTCATCTCGCCGTAGGCCTGCTGAAGGAACTCATTATTTCCCGTGGAAGCGCGTGCCTCTTTTGTGACTATCGCGAGCTCCTCAAGCAGATTCAGAACTCCTATAACGATTCGGTCAAGGCAACGGAGCTTCAAGTGCTGCGGCCCGTGTTTGAGGCCGAGGTGCTGTTGCTCGACGAACTTGGCGCCGTAAAGCCAAGCGAGTGGGTGTGGGACACAGTCAGCTTGATCCTCAACACTCGCTATAACGACAATCGAACCACCATCATCACTACCAACTTTGCCGACGAGCCCGCTGCCGGCCTCGCACGGTCACCATCATTGTCCCCCGCGCGAGCGGCCACCCGCGAGGAAACCCTCGGCGACCGGATTGGCGAGCGCATGCGCTCCCGCCTCCACGAGATGTGCCGCATCGTGAAGATGGATGGCCCTGACTTCCGGCAGAAGTTTAAGAGCGCCAGCTTCGGATAAGGGAAGCAGGTTAGAGGTCTGAGGTCAGATTGCAGAGGTAAAAACTCTTGTTGCCAGCAGCGCTGCCCAAAGGTCTTCGGGTTTCACCTCTGCAATCTGACCTCTGACCTTTAACCTCCCTTACAATCAAAAACGTGCTCCGCCAGCGCCTCGAGTTCCGTCCCGAAAATGACGCTGAGGTATTCTCTGCCGCAGCCGCCGCTCCCGCCGTGTTTCTGTTACGCGGCGAGGATCAGAATGCAGAGCCCTACGTAACCAAGACCGCCAACCTGCGGCGTCGTCTGCAACGTCTGCTTTCCCCTCCGGAGGAGCAAACCAAACGGCTCAACCTGCGTGACCGCGTTCGCGGGATCGAATACACCTTGACTGGCTCCGATTTCGAGTCCGGATTCATCCTCTATCAGGTCCTGCGCGCCGCTTTTCCCAAAACCTATTCGAATCGCCTTCGATTGCGCTTCGCTTCTTTAGTCAAATTGCATCTCGAAAACGAATTCCCCCGCGCTTCCATCACCACTCGGCTGGGCCGAATTTCGGGAAAAAATGTTTACTACGGACCATTTGCTTCCCGCACATCGGCCGAAAAATTCATGAACGACGCACTCGACTTTTTCAAGATGCGCCGCTGTGTCGAAGAACTCCATCCCGATCCAGCATTCCCCGGCTGCGTTTATTCCGAGATGAAAATGTGTCTGGCCCCCTGCTACCGCGGATGCACCGACGACGAGTACCGCGCCGAAGTGGTCCGCGTCGAAACTTTTCTGGATTCGCGCGGCGAATCGCTGAAGCGCGAGATGGCGGCGGAACGCGACGAGGCCTCATCAACCATGGAGTTTGAAACGGCCGCAGCCATCCATGCGCGGCTCGACAAGCTCACGCCCGTTCTCCAGCAGTTGCCGGAATTCGTCCATCGCATCGACAGGTTCCACGCCCTGATCGTGCAAAAATCGGCGCAGCCCGAAAACGTTGCCTTGTTTCGCGTCGATGACGGCGCGATCGCCGGACCCCATGATTTCCCGATCTCCGGCCCCGAGCACACGAAGTCGCAATCGATGGAAGCCCGCATCCAGGCCGCGCTCGAAGCATTCCCCTCATCCAACCCAGCCAGCGCGATCGAGCACATGGAGCATCTGGCGATTCTCAAACGCTGGTGCTATCGCGGGACACGAACCGGTGAGATTTTCTTCGCCGATGACAAAGGACACCTGCCAATGCGGCGCCTGGTCCGAGGCATCGGACGAGTCTACAAAGGCGAAGCCCCCGAGAATGAAATGAACCCTGCGCCGGCAGGGTGACCTCGAATTTCTGGCAATGGCGCAGTTTCACAACGAATCTGTTGAGACGCTGAACCGGCACGACGCAAAAGCCTATTGGACTCAGTAGTTCTCCCCCGTGTACCTCTGTGTACCGTGGTGAGGATTTCGCAAATTGCGCCACGACCCAGTTTCTCGATTTATGAGTCGCTTCCATACAATGGGATAAATATGGTCCACCAACCCAAGAAAAAATCGGCGAAGTCGAAACTAAAATCGAAGTCGAAGCCGAAAAAGAAACCTGTGGCGCAACCGACATCTTCCGGCCAAATCCTTCGCGAGCATCTGCTCTTTTTGCTGAAAGACGGCGGAGCGCACGTCAGTTTCGGCGACGCATTGGGCGATTGGCCCGTGCAACTCGCCGGGGCCAAGGTCGCAAACTTCCCCCATACCGCGTGGATGCTGCTCGAGCACATCAGAATCGCACAGTGGGACATCCTCGAATTCAGCCGGAATTCCAAGCATGTTTCTCCACCATGGCCCGAAGGCTACTGGCCCGAATCGGAAGCGCCTCCAAATGAAAAAGCATGGACGGCGAGTGCAGCCGCGGTTAAGAAAGATCTACGAACTATGCAGCAACTAGTCGCCAACCGAAAAATCGACCTCTATGCCCGCATCCCATGGGGCACTGGGCAAACAATTCTGCGCCAGGCGCTGCTCGTAGCCGATCACAATTCATATCACCTGGGACAACTCGTAATGCTGCGCAAAAGTATCGGAATCTGAGGTCAGAGGTCAGAGGTCAGATTGCAGAAGTTAAAATCTCATGTTCGCCTCTCCGAAACGGTTCTAACCTCTGCAATCTGACCTCTACCCTCTGACCTTATTTCAAGCCGAAATTGCCATAGACGCCATACGCACCGGCCTTTTCCGGAACACTACCCGTATTTCCTCCCGCCAGTGCTCATCAATCCCCAGCACCTCCCACTCAATCTCCGGTGACAGATAGCGCAAGATCGTGTCAGTCGTCGGATGCACATGCAAAGCGGGCGCAACCAGCATCAGCAAAGGCTTCTGCGCCGAGATCTCTCTCTCAGAAAAATATCCGAATTGCGCAAACTCTCCGCGGCTCTGGTGCCATGCCACCCGTGACCAGTAATCCACGCCTTGCAAAGGCAGATGAATATCTTCATCCACTTTTAGTTCGATAACCGCCAGGCGATTTTCGCGAGTAGTAGCCAGCACGTCGATCATGGCGCGATCCGCAGCCGCGAATGCGGGAACCTGGGCATACACCGCATCCGGTCGCAGCCGGCCGTCCAACCCGGCGATGTTGGCGAACACCAGCGACTCCAGCCACCGCTCCGGATGCATTCGCCACAACGCGTGGTTCTTGGGACCATCCTTATGACGCACAGCCGCCGCCAGCCGCACCAGATCACCAAACTGCGTTTCATTCTCCGCACCGAGAACCCGTTCTTCCGGCCCCACCCCAAAAGCGATTTCCTCGCGACTTTGAAAATCTCGCGGATCATGCGCAATCCGCGCCTGCGCAAATTCAAGTCCATGTCGTCGAAATGAAATCAACGCAGGCGAGAGAACAACAACTTCGGACTCCGGCAAGATGCCTGCAATCCGCGCAATCGATCCCGCAAAGCGCTCGTGTGCCAACTTTTCATCAACCGCATGAACCAGCCGTGTCGCCAGATTGCCGCGGTCGCTAATATCCACGGCCACCATCGCAGCCGAGCGCTGGTCGAATTCGTATAACGACCATTTCGCTGCCGTAGGATGCAAATGCGCCATGCGCTGCCGCGTGAGTGTAGCCATACCTTGCGGCACAATCATTGCAAGTCCTTCGACCAAGCGCCGCTCCCGCTGCGCCATTCGGCACGCGTCAAGCCAAAGAAGCCCGCAGGTCAGCGCTCCATCAACGGTCGATTGGGTTTCCTGGTCATTCACTCCCACCACGGCCAAAGCGCGTTGTCCCTGACGCAGCCAGCCGCGCAGGTACGCCGGACCGAAAGAGTGTTCGAGATCGATGCTGGTGGTAAGCCGCACGATCGTCCATCCCGGAAAATTTCTCTCCAGCGCCCGGCGCAGGCGAGGCTCGTAAGCACTGCGCGCCGCCCGTCGCGCCGCCGGAGACCGCTGATCCCGATCGCGGCAAAAATCGAGCCGCGTCGGCCGATTCTGCCCCATCCGCTGCACCTGCAACCGTAGCGTCGTCGCCTTTACTTCCGCATCCAGCACCCGCCGCACGAAATTTCGCTCGCTCGACCAAAGATGCAACAGGCACTTGTTGTACTCACCGGAGATCGAGAATTTCGAATCCGCCAGATCGAAGGCAATGGCGCCATCTTCCACCACAACGGCGGCGCGAGCGCCAAGAAGGAAGTCAGAGAGCATCTGGCTGAGGGAATCCGGAGTCATGCACTGGCATTGTCGGCGCGACCGAAGCAGGTGTCAGTGACGCCTGCACCGGATATTTGTTCAGTTTCACTCGCCACAGGCATCACTTAGGTAATCCTCCTTCTAATACGAGAGGCGTTGCGCTCATGGGATAATCCAGTTACGCGGTTGCGAGTCTTTTGGCAGCCGGGAACATCAAAATATGGTGACTGCCAATCAGGAACGTTTCTTCTTCGAGCACTACGGGCTTACCAACCACGATCTTGAGACTTACCTCAACGCCGCGCTTTCGGCGGGCGGCGACTATGCCGACCTTTATTTTGAATACCTTACCTCGACCTCGCTCATGGTAGATGAGTCGCTGGTCAAGTCCGCCTCGCAGGGAATTTCTGCCGGCTGCGGCGTCCGGGTAGTCTCCGGCGAGCGCACCGGATACGCTTATACCGACGATCTTTCTCCGCAGCGCATTTTGCATGCTGCCCGCACCGCGGCGCTGATTGCGAGCACTCCGTCCAAAACGACGGTTGCCGGATTCCAGCAGAAACCTGCTCGCAGCTTGTATCCCGTAACGCTGCCGTCGGTGGACGCCGATCTTACCGCGAAGGTCGAGCTCCTGATGCGCGCCGACAAAACGGCTCGCGGATACGATCCCCGTATTAAAGAAGTACGCACCAACTACTCCGACGAACTCCGCAATATCCTGGTAGTCGGTTCCGACGGCACCTTCGCGGAAGACTCGCAGCCACTCGCTCGCATGAACGTCTCCTGCATCGCGAAGACGGATACGACTTCCGGCCGCGGCACCTCCGGCGGCGGTGGACGAGTTGCGCTCGACTTCTTCTTCGGTGACAAGACTCCCGAGTTCTTTGCGAAAGAAGCTGCGCGTCAGGCAATTCTGCAACTCGATGCCCGCGAAACTCCAGCCGGCGACATGGAAGTCGTCCTCGGTCCCGGATGGCCCGGCGTTCTGCTGCACGAAGCGGTCGGCCACGGATTAGAAGCCGACTTCAATCGCAAAAAGACCTCCGCATTCGCCGGCCTGATCGGCCGAAGAGTGGCCAGCGAAAAATGCACCGTGGTCGACAACGGAACCATGCCGTGGCGTCGCGGATCCTTGAATGTGGATGACGAAGGCCAGCCCACCCAGGAAACCGTGTTGATCGAAAACGGAATTCTAAAGGGATATCTCAGCGACAAACTCTCCTCGAAGCTGATGGGCCTAGCCGACACTGGGAACGGACGCCGTGAGAGTTACGAACACATCCCCATGCCGCGCATGACGAATACCTACATGCTCGCGGGCCAGGACGACCCCGGCGACATTATCCGCTCCGTGAAAAACGGCGTCTACGCGGTGAACTTCGGGGGCGGACAGGTCGATATCACGAACGGCAAATTCGTTTTCTCGGCATCGGAAGCGTATCTAATCGAAGACGGACAAATCACCGCCCCCATCAAAGGCGCGACCCTGATCGGCAATGGACCTGATGTGCTAACCAGAGTCTCAATGGTCGGCAATGATCTGAAACTAGACGAAGGCGTCGGCACCTGCGGCAAAGATGGACAAGCCGTTCCCGTAGGCGTGGGCATCCCAACCATAAAAATTGATCGTTTGACCGTAGGCGGCACAGCAAAACGGGAATCCGGCGGATACATGCAGTAGGAGCATTGCAGAGGTTAGAGGTCAGATTGTAAAGGTAAGGGCCTTAGGTTTTCACCTCTGCAATCTGACCTCTAACCTCTGCAATATTTTCAAAAAATGACAACAACTCTAGAAACCAGCGAAACAAAACTCGCCACCGACCTAAAAGAAGTCGCCACCGACGTCGTCCGCCGCGCCATGAAAGGCGGAGCCACGGCAGCTGAGTGCGTTGTCCGCGAAGGCGACGAATTCTCCACCGTAGTGCGCCTCGGCCAGGTCGAAACCCTGAAAGAATCCGGCTCGCGCGCCATCGGCGTGCGCGTTTTCTTCGGGCAGCGTGCCGCCAGCACCTACTCCAGCGATTTCTCCGCAAAAGGTATCGAGCGCATGCTGAAATCGGCGCTCGAACTGGCAAAGATCTGTTCTGAAGATCCGTTCTCAGGAATCCCCGAAGCCGGCAAGTTCGGCTCCCTTCCCGGCAACCTCGATCTTTATCACGAGGACGTGTACTCGCTGCCCGGCACCGAGCGCATCGACTACGCCCGCCGCGCCGAAAAAGCCGCGCTCGACTCAGATCCCCGCATCAAGAATTCTGAAGGCGGATCCTTCGACGCCGCTACCGGCAGAAAAGTCCTTGCAAATTCGCACGGCTTTGTCGGCGAGTACCGGCGTTCGTATTGTTCGGTTTCCGCCGTCCCAATAGCGCAGGATGAAAACGGCCTCATGCAGCGCGATTACTGGTACTCCGTCGCGCGCAGCCTCGCGAAGCTCGACTCAGCGGAGCAAGTCGGAAAAGAAGCAGCCCGCCGCACCCTTCGCCGCCTCGGTGCGCGCAAAGTCAAAACGGCGCATGTTCCGGTCGTGCTCGATCCCATGGTCGCCGCCTCCATGCTCGAACATATTTTCGAAGGCGTAAACGGCGACTCGGTCTATCGCGGAGCCTCATTCCTTGCCGGAAAGCTAGGCGAGAAAATCGCCGGACCCAACGTCACGGTAGTTGATGACGGCACCATGATCGGCGGCTTCGGCACCAGTCCTTTCGATGGCGAAGGCATTCCCACGCGCCGCACCGTAGTCATCGAAAACGGAATTCTGAAATCGTACTTGTTGAATACTTACACCGCCAAAAAGCTGGGACTCGAAACCACCGCCAACGCTTCCCGCGGACTCGCCGGAACCCCCGGCATCGGCCCAGGAAACTACTTTCTCGAACCCGGAACGAAAACGCCAAAGCAGATTATCGCGGAGATCAAAGACGGCCTCTACGTGACTGAGTTTCTCGGCCACGGCGCCAACCTGGTCACCGGCGACTACTCCCGCGGGGCCTCCGGCATGTGGATCGTCAACGGCGAACTGGCCTATCCCGTCGAAGAGATTACGGTCGCGGGCAATCTAAAAGATATGTTCTGCAACATCTCCGAGATTGGCACCGACCTCGAATTCCGCGGCAGCGTAGCCGCCCCCACCATCCGCATTGACGGCCTAACCGTCGGCGGAGAATAGCTAGTGTGGTGCTGGGCATCGCCCCGCTCGTGTGGTGACGGGGCTTCGCCCCGTCTGGGTGTCGCCAAATCTCACTTCCCCTGAATTCACCAGTTTTTAACCTTCGCGCTGTCATTCACCGTTAACATTTCTCGCATGCCTGATCAGCCATTGCATATCGAAGACCTTCCCGGCTCGCGGGAAGGCGTCCGCATTCTCCGCCTCGCAGGACCATTGACTCTCTCCAACCTGTTCGGCTTTCAATCCCAGCTGCGCTCCGACAAATCACAGTCGCTGATCCTGGACTTCACCGCTGTCCCACTCGCCGATTCAGCCGGCATCGGAGCGCTAGTCGGTGCCTATGTCACGCGGCAAAAAGATGGACGCACCCTAGCTCTGGTAGCCGTGAATCAGCGCATCCATCAGGCTCTGGAAGTCACCCGCGTTGAACACTTCTTCCGCTTTTTCCCAACCGTTGCCGAGGCAGAAAACGCGGCGTAATCCCCTCGTAACGCGATCCCGACTTAGCCCGTTTGGGTCTGTGATACACGATTTCCTGTAGGAATGCATTGCCCGGCGAGCTCTCCATAAATACTCTGTTCCACGCTACAGTTTTTTGTATCCCTCTGAAAATAATCCCCGTTTCGTTTTGGCAGGCACATTGCTCTTTATGAAGGAGCAAGTGCGAGTATGCGGTGATCGTTAGCGCGAATTTAGTCCCGCGAATTCACTTCTTGGAGGGGGATTCCATGCTGGCCATCAACGTCGAGAATCTGGGCGACCTGACCGTGATCGAATGTAAAGGCAGAATCATCCGTAGCGACGATGTTTTCAAGCTTCGCGATGCCGTGCAGGCGCAACCCTCGGCCCACATCATTGCGTTGGATCTCTCCGAAGTAAAAGAAATGGGCGGCGGCGGCCTCGGAATGCTCGCCTTCCTCGAGCACTGGGCGCGCAAACACAAAATTCATCTGAAGCTCTACGAGCCGTCGAAATCGATCCTGGAAGGACTCGTTCACAATCGCTCGATCCAAAATTTTGAGATCGCGAACTTCCACCAGATGATGGGCATCCTGGCGCACTCGGACGCTCACTACAACGTAGCTGCTTAAGTACCCCGCCTCTCCGGGATCGAGAACACACTCCGGAGAGGCACATGTCGTTTCCGGGAATCCACAAAGCCGCAAAGACTCCGCTGTTTTTCTCCGTGTACCCCTGTGTCCTCCGTGGTTAACGATTTCGCAAATTGCGCCACCACTCTTCTCGTTGCAACTTCTCCCAGCCTCGTTCATCATTTACCTCATGCCCTTTCGAATGAGAAAAATGAGGAGCTGGAGTCTTGCCCCCCTAGCGATTCTATTGTTGATCACCCCCGTTATCTCTCAAGCCCAAAGTGGCGCCGATCTAGTTGGAGAGGTCCGCTCCCAGTTGGTCCAAAATTCATTCTCGACCGCCGAGTCTGACCTCCAGACCTATAAGTCTCAGCACGGCGTCACCCCCGAGTATCTCGAAGCCTTGTCCTGGATGGCCCGCGCTTCGTCATTCGCCAAACAATGGGACCAAGCCGCCAAATATGCCGCCGAGACGCGCACTCTGTCCGAGCAACTACTGGCGACGACAAAGCGCAAGCTGGATGCGGAACCGCATTTGCCCATCGCCCTTGGCGCCGCCTACGAAGTCCTTGCCCAGGAGCTAGCGGCAAAAGGTGAACAGACGAAAGCAGTCGCCCTGCTGCACGCTGCCCTTGCGCGCTACGGGAACACCTCCATACGTCCCCGCCTGCAAAAGAACCTCAACCTGCTGGCGCTCGTAGGCCAGACCGCGCCGCCTTTGCAGGCAACCCAGTTTCTCGGAACCAAGCCTCCCACCCTCGCATCGCTAAAGGGATCGCCCGTTCTTTTATTTTTCTGGGCGCATTGGTGTGGAGACTGTAAAGGAGAAGTCCCCATCATCGCCCGCCTGCGCCAGGAGTTCGCTTCCGACGGCCTAACCGTCATCGGCCCCACCAAACTCTATGGCTATGCGGCCCAAGGCAACGATGCGACACCCGCGCAAGAGCGGGCCTATATCGAATCCGTTCGCCAAAAATATTACAGCAGCCTCCAGGACATGCCAGTCCCGCTCAGCGGACAAAACTTCGATGCCTACGGAGCCAGCACGACGCCAACTCTGGTAGTCCTGAATCGCGCCGGACAAGTAACCATGTATCATCCGGGAGCGCTCTCCTATGACGATCTAAAATCTGCTTTGGAGAAAGTCGTCGCTCGCTAATCAACGCGCGCAAAGAACATCGCGCAGGAAATTTCACAGGAAGATATGGATCGAAGCACTCTACTCGGAATCACCACCGGCGCAGCCATCATGTTCGGTTTCGGCATCGTCTGGTTGTTGCTGGGGTTGTTTCGGGGACGTCCATCGCCCGTATGGCTGCGCGTCTCCTTAGTATTCGTCGGCATCGCCTTGGGATCGTCCATCGCAACTCTGGCCTCGCGCGCGCCTAACATGCCGCTCCACGTCACTCCACTGACCGCGCAGCAAATCGCCGCCAACCAGCAGATCCAGTTGCATTTCTATATGATTTGCGGAATCGAGCTGGCCGGAATTTTCTTGGCAGTGGTAGTGCTCAGGCTAACGCATTACCCGGATTACATCCTCTCCGGCATCGCCCTGATCGTCGCAGTTCACTTTTTCCCGCTGGCAGCCTTATTCAAGAACCATCTGTTTTATGGGACCGCGCTAGTGGGATGCGCGATCGGACTCGCCGGATTTTTCATCGGCGACGAGAAGCTTCGCGAAAGAGTTGTGGGATTATCTTTCGGTATCCTGCTCTGGGCGACCGCCGCCTGGACGGTATGGCAAGGATTCTCAGCTCCCAGAGTTCTAGTGAACCGCCTGATGTAACTGCTCGTGCGGTGACGGGGCTCGCCCCCGTGAGCCCGCCATCGGACAATGGGCACCCTACAAAGCCGCAGCCTGCTCTCGCCGACGTCCCTGAATCTCTATATAAACATTGATCAGCGAAACCGCCGCCGGCGTCACTCCCGGAATGCGCGAAGCCTGCCCCAAAGTCTGCGGCACAACATTCCCGAGCTTCTCCTGCATTTCGCGAGACAATCCGCTAACCGCTCCGTAATCGAACCACCCCGGAATCCGCCGCTGCTCAGCCTTCTTCAAACGATCAATGGCCCGCTGCTGCTGGTCGAGATAGCCCGCATACTTGATCTCAGTCTCCACCGACTTAAGCTCATTGCGGACTTCCGATGAAAGATGACCCGCGCCCGCAGTAGCCGCCGGATTCACCGAGGCTCCCCGCTCAAAAAATGTGGGAATGATATCCCGCAAAACCGGCGCCATCTGCTCAACCGTAATTTCAGGCCGCTTAAGCAATTGCGCCAAAGACTGCCCCACGGCGGAAGCCAAGTCCAGTCCGGGTGGCGCGGACACTCCTGTCCGCGAACTTTCGCCAGCAGTACTGGCCGCGCGCTCAATTTCCGCAGCCATCGCCGCCGTCACCTTGGTCTTCTCCAGCGCCAACTTCACTTCCTCAAGCCGCCGTTGCTTAGCCTCAAACTCCGCCCAAGCCTCGTCCGAAATCATTCCCACCCGCCGTCCATGCGGAGTCAGCCGCCGGTCGGCATTGTCAATCCGAAGATGCAAACGGAACTCCGCCCGCGAAGTAAACATCCGATACGGCTCATTCGTGCCCTTTGATATCAAATCATCAATCAGAATGGCCGTGTAAGCTTCCGTGCGATCCAGTACCAGCGGCGACTCCTGCTTCACCTTCAACGCCGCATTAATTCCCGCCATCAACCCCTGGCAAGCCGCCTCTTCGTACCCGGACGTCCCGTTGATCTGCCCGGCAAGAAACAGCCCGGCAATTTTTTTCGTTTCCAGCGTGCGATTCAATTCTGTCGGATCAATCGAGTCATACTCGATCGCGTAACCAGGACGCATCATCTCCGCCTTATCCAGCCCCGGTATCGACTTCAGGATCGCCAGCTGCACATCAATCGGCAACGAAGTGCTCATACCGTTGACGTAGATCTCGTGCGTATTCAATCCCTCCGGCTCGAGGAAAAGCTGGTGCGTAAGCTTGTCGGGAAACTTGACGATCTTATCTTCAATCGATGGACAATAACGCGGCCCCGTCGACTGAATCTGCCCGCTATACATCGGCGAGCGGTGCACATTTTCTCGAATAATCCGGTGCGTTTCTTCGGTAGTAAAAGCGATATAGCAAGGCACCTGGGAGTCGTGATGCGCGACCCGGCGTGTGCGAAAACTAAACGGGGTCGGATCCAAATCGCCCGGCTGCCGCTCAAAGCGCGACCAATCAATCGTGCGTCCATCCAGACGAGGAGGCGTCCCAGTCTTAAGTCGGCATCCCCGCAGCCCAAGCTTCTTGAGCGCCTCGCCCAGCAGAACCGCCGCCGGCTCCCCCGACCGCCCCGCCGGATACTGCTGTTCCCCGCAGTGAATCAGCCCATTAAGAAAAGTCCCGGTAGTAATGATGACCGCATCAGCCGATACGCGCCGGCCGTCGCGAAGTAAAATGCCACGAATACAGTTCTCAGTTCCCAGTTCCCAGTTCCCAGTGGGATTGTCATCCTGAGCGGAGCGAAGGACCTGCCCTTGCTGACTGCTGAATGCTGACGGCTGACGGCTCTCCAAAATCACATCCGAAACCTCCGCCTGCTTGATCGTCAGATTCTTCTGCGACTCCAGCACCTCCCGCATCTTCAGCCGGTAAGCCTGCTTGTCGCATTGCGCGCGCGGCGACCAGACGGCCGGACCGCGCGAAGTATTCAGCAGACGAAATTGGATCCCCACAGCATCCGTAATCTCGCCCATAATGCCGCCCAGCGCATCCACTTCCCGCACCAGATGCCCCTTGGCAATGCCGCCAATCGCCGGATTACAAGACATCTGCGCGATCAGATCGACGTTCAAAGTGAACAGAGCAGTCTTCAGCCCCATGCGAGCGGAAGCCATGGCCGCCTCGCATCCGGCGTGACCAGCCCCCACCACGACAACCTCGAAATGTTCGTCAAACGTCTGCATGTGCGCTGTCCAGAACCCGCAGCAAGAGGGGGGAACACTGCTTCGTTAATTGTAGCAATGCTTATCGCTTTGAGAGCCTGCCCGAGGAATCCACAGGACGAGCCCCTTTTCGTATCTTCCCTATTTCTTCGATGACACAGCCAGGCGTAGGCGGCAAGCTACGGGTCGTCCGTCTTTAAGCGCCGGAATGAATCTCCAGGCCAATGCGGCATTGATCAGATCTGAATCGATTCCTTTACCTTTCGCATTCATTGCAGGCTCAACCGATCGCACCTTGCCCGCTGCGTCAATGACCAGATCCAAAAGCAACTCCGATTCCGGTAACGCTTCTTGAAGCTCCGAAACTGGAGGGCGTTGAAGCAGAATCGCACCGGGTGGAGTGACCTCCAGCTTGCGCCCCGGCCCCGACCTGCTAACTGCATCGAATATCTGCGCGTGTTTCTTCCGACCCCGAGGAGCGCCTGCCGGCGTAGCATCAGCCTGGGCGCGAATTCCGCGTGCGTGTGTGTTCGCCAGCGCGGCACGAATCCGATCGACATCGGCTTGAGGCCACATTTCGCCCAGCGAACGCCACGCATCCTGCTCGCGTCCGCTGTAAAGGTAAGCCCAGACAATTTCCAGCACCTTGATCTTTGCCAGTCGCAGGCGATGCAACTTTTCAGGGGAGATTGATGGCGTGACGGATAATTTGCCGTCGCTGTTTTTGAAGTCTTCGAGATCCCCGGCTTTTATCCCGGCGCGTATCCGCGTGATTTCATCGTCGAAATAGGATTGGAACTCGGCACTCACATCCAGCAACTGATCGTGTGTAAAGCGGAAGACGACAGTTGGAGCAGAGTCCAGTTCGCCCAGCGAGATATTTTCAAATCCGTTGACTCCCGCGGCATCCTTGGTCCAGATCTCGACTTTGCCATCGAGATCCTTGTCGGATGCGTTAAAGAAATCTCCGCCGACGATGGTTCGTAGCAAGCGCGGCGGTTTTTCCAGGGAGTAAATCTGATACTGCATGCAGCAGTCGGCGCCGGATCTCTTTATCTGGAAAGCAGCCGTTGGCACTTTGTCCCCAAAATCCACGCCAAAGGCATCCAGATCAAGCTGCGAAACGCCGGTCGCTACGATCAGCTCTTGCTTTTCCCAGCCAAGCTTCGCCGCACAAGCACGGGTCGCGAGTTCCCCATCCCGCGAAGCTCCAACCTGTACCCGGACCCCGGTGCGGGTCTCGGCATCAAACTTTCCCTCCCCGTCGGTGCAAAGGATGCTCTGCGGTTGTGCAAAGCAAATACTCAGCGTTGAACAAAAAAGAACTAACGATGTTACGAGTACCAGCCGGCGGCGGGAGCTCATTCGCATGACTTGATCGCGATCAATCGACAGAGAGGGCATTCAAGGTGTTCCCACAGTAGCGTCGGCGGTCGCCGCTATTTACCGATAAGACGGTAACAGAGGATTGAGGGTTTGAAACTGCCTTTGATGCCAATAAGGATAAGCCACCTGAGGCGCGCTGGCCGCGTCCAGTTTTGCAACCTGCGCCTCACTCAGCACAAAACTCGCCGCCGCCAGATTGTCGCGGAGTTGCTTTTCATTTCGCGCTCCAATGATCACGCTGGCCACCGTCGGCTTTCGGAGCAGCCAATTCAGCGCCACTTGTGGCACGGTTTTTCCAGTCTCCGCCGCGACCGCATCGAGCGCGTCCACCACTTTGTAGAGATACTCGTCCGCAACCACCGGACCACCGTCCGCAGCCTTATGCAATCGGCTGATCGCCGGCTTCGGCGCGCCCCGGCGAATCTTCCCCGTAAGCCGTCCCCATCCCAGCGGACTCCATACCAGCGCTCCCAACCCCTGCGAATGCGCCTGCGGCATCAACTCCCACTCATAGTCACGCCCGATCAGCGAATAATAGACCTGATGCGCAACATAACGCGCCCATCCGTACTGTTCGCTGATGCCAATCGATTTCTGGAGATGCCATCCCGAAAAATTTGACGCCGCGATATACCGCACCTTGCCTTCGCGCACAAACGTGTCCAGCGTATTCAAAGTCTCTTCCATCGGAGTCACAGCATCGAACCCATGCATGTGATACACGTCGATGTATTCCGTCTTCAGCCGCTTAAGACTGCCTTCAATCTGCCGCGAAAGATGAGCGCGCGACGAACCAATATTGTTGGGTCCTTCCCCAAATTGAAAGGTCGCCTTGGTCGAAATAAAAACGTTTTCGCGCGGCAAGTGTCGGATCGCCTCGCCCAAAATCTCCTCAGAGAGCCCTTGCGAATAAACATCGGCGGTATCGAAGAAATTGACGCCCGCGTCCATGCACAGATCCACGAGCCGCGTAGCCTCCGCCACGTCAGTCTCCCCCCATGCCCTGAAAAACTCATTCCCACCGCCAAAAGTCGCCGTTCCAAAGCACAGCACCGGAACTTTCAATCCGCTTCTGCCAAGTTGTCGGAATTCCATAAGCAATTTGACTGACCGCAGCCCCGTGCGGTCGCAAACGTTTTCGGAAGTGTCCAATTAAGGTGGACAAAACAGCCTGAATAGATAACGCTCGTCATTCAACAAGGCGGCGTCGCCATCTCTTCCAATGTCATCTTGAGCGCAGCAGAAGCTTCACGAAGTGAAGCTCCTGCGAAGTCGAAAGACCCCTACCCCTCCAACACCAGGAGTGCGATATCAAGGCATTCTCCCCAAAATTTGGGTTGCGCAGCGATCCGCCGCTGGAGCCGCACAGTTTGTTATTGTTAACGCATGGCCAGACCCATCCCCATCGGTGTGCGCGGCGAGGCCTCTGAAACCGTCGAGTTCAAAAACACGCTTTCCGCTCACCACCCGGATCTGCCCCCGGTCTACACCACTCCAGACATGATTCGCCTGATGGAAACCGCCGGAGCCTACGCCCTGCAACCGTACTGCGAGGCCGGAGAAATCACAGTCGGAATTTCCATCAACGTCGAACACCGCGCCGCCAGCGGCATCGGCATGCGAATCCACGCCGAGGCCGAATTGGAATCGTTCGACGGCCGCTTCTATCTCATGCGCGTCCGCGCCCACGACGGAGCACAGGAGATCGGCCGCGGCACAGTCGGGCGCGCCGTGGTCCACGTCCCCAGTTTCATCGCAAGGATGCGGGGAAAGGCGGGCGGCGCCTGAATCTTTACCGGCCGCAGCGATTCTGTCGCGATGACGCGTCGCAATGACGCCTTGCAATCACCCTAGGATGATTGTCATTATGGAGCCGTGCAAACTGTCTTCGAAGCAGCCGGTGGAATGGACGGCCTGCGCGGTCTTGCCGCAGCTTGGCATCATCGGGTGATGGCCGACGAAGTCGTCGCCCATGCGTTCAGTCACGGATTCCATCCCCAGCATACCGAGCGGCTCGCTGCTTATTGGGCCGAGGCACTCGGTGGCCCCAGCGCATATTCCAGTTCCTATGGTGATGAGACTACCGTCGTCAAGATGCACAGCGGCAACGGCGAGCACGACGAGATGGATCGACGTGCCATCGCCTGTTTCGATCAGGCTCTCGCCGATGTCGGATTAGCCAACGATGCCGCATTGCGGCAAGTACTGCACGACTACTTCGCCTGGGCAACCACCACCACGATGTCCCGCTATCACCATTCCGCCGAGGACGTCCCCAACGGTCTCAGCATCCCCCGCTGGTCCTGGGACGGACTTCAGTCAATGTGATGTGAGTTGCATTAGCGTTTGCCCGGTCTGCGAGAATCGTAATCCAGGATGATTCACCCCTTCATCTGTGATGTATCTTTCGCCACGCATACCATCGCGCCCAAAGCGCCAAAAATGACAGCGAACGGCATAGTCGCATTAGGAACCATCCCCAGGTTTCCGCGCCCTTGACCTATCGCGAACCCCACGCCCGCCCCCATACCCATGCACACGAGAATGATGACCGCGTTGATCACTTTTCCTTTCACTCCACTGCCGATCGAGACGGCAACTCCAGAACCCAACAGCAACGCTGCCAGCCAGATGGACGCCATCTCTTTTTCTCCGGTAACGTCAAAATATTACTACTCAAAGGATCAGAGTAATCGCCTGATCACAACGCTCGCAATTGACCTAGAGAATATTCACCATCGCGGGACCCAAGAAAAGCCGCCCCGATGGCTCCTATCATCGATGGTTACAACCGGATGCGCGGACGAGGAGATCGTGGTAAAGTTTCGAGCTAGTTGGCCCCCCTGTTGGGAGAGCGCGAGTCGCTACTCCCTCAGGTCCACAGCCGCCAGTCTATCTTCTCTCCTGGGGAGTCGCGTGATGAAAACCAGCCACTTGCTCTTAGCAGCATTGATTCTTGTAAGCGTTACAGCTTCAGCCCAGCAAAATTGCGCCTACACCTTTACATGGACCAAACCTTCGTTCAGTTTTTGTGTCACAAACTATGGCACTCTCGGCATGATTCAGGCTCCGGTTGGCACCGATCAGCTCGATCCAACAACTCCGGTGGAAGGGTTTGCGTTCAATATCGACGACAGTGGGGGAGGAGGGATGATCAATACCCAAATTCCCGGCCTCGGACTGACTGAGGTCGGCTTGCCGGCTACCGTTGAGCAGCCGCACGGGCCCGGCACACTACCCCTAATCCTTACTTGGAGTCCCGATTGGACACGGTTTGGCGGTTACCGTGAGACCATCACAGCTAGCGCGAGTCAGCGGGCCATTACGATAAATTTCACGATCAAGGACTGCGGCAAGGGCTGCTTGTGGTCTGGCGTTATCTCAAGAGTTGCCACACCCAAGCTCGACGGCAACAGCGTCAGCAATTTTGGCAGCTCGAAGTGGGCTGGCTTGGCCTACCAGAACCATGGACTGATGCTGAGCGCGCCGGACACAAGCCTCGGTTGCGGAGGCGTCGATCCCACGGGTGCCTCGTCAGAGGCGTATCAGAACTGCGGAGGCAATCCCTTCACAGGAACCGGCGCGATCTTTTCGCTGTACTCCTTTGACACTTCCGGTGGGCACCAGGCAAAACAGACTTTCACGTATAGAGTGTTCTGAAGGCGGACGCCATGTTCTAGAAACCACGCTGACGGGGTGCCCTACTAAATGCATTTCATCGATCGGGCCGTATTCAGACCCTCCACGCCCCAGGTGGCGGAGGACCAGGACCTCGCCATCGCGGCAAAAAGATCCGAAACGCTCTCAGCCGATTCACGATCAGGAACAACATAAGCAGGCCCGGAAAAAACGAGACATTCCCGACCGCTGTTCGCACGATGAGTGACGAAGCGACCCCCACCGCAGCTGCCACGAACGAAGTGCTGCGCCAAGCTCCCACTCCACCAGCAATCACCGCCAGGCTCTGGAGCACGAGCCAGAAAGCGCTAACCTGCGTCAAAGCCCATTTTTTTCCAAATACTCTCGGTATCCAATCGCTCGAACCCGTCACTACCAGAAGCAATCCGGCCACACCCGCAGCTACCATCAGGATGCACGCCACCCTCTCGATTTTGAGGAAGCCGAACTTAGGTATCGCCATTCCACCCCTCACCGAACCCATTATGGTCAAAAATCGGCGCCTAAACCATCCAGCGAAACCAACTCCGCATCTTTCTTGGGAATTTCGGCGTCTAGCTGGTCAATGTGCTGCTGAATTTGGTCGCGGCTCAGCATGATGACTCCGGCAAGTCAGTTGCCTCACCTCAAATACGCGAGTAGCCAATAATTTAGCCGCCTAACGGTTCGTGCGTACGCTCCTGAATCGGAGCACCTGCCGAACAACGGGGAACAGCGCAGCCACTTCCTCCGCCATCACAAGACACTTCCCGTTTAAGGCTTCCAGGCTCGCACCTGCCGAGCCATGTCCCACACCATTTGGTCCAGGGCAAGATTGATTTCGTCCGAGGGTTGACGGCGAGTGTTGATCAGCGCTGCCCAGCAGAAACCAGTCGCCGTCCGCACCAGGATCGCTGTCGTTCCCGGCAGGCTGCCGTTGTGCCACCAATTGCCTCTACCGTCGTTTCTGACGTTCCAGCCTCTCGCATACTTCACCTCGCCGGACGAAAGATTCGCGGGGCCGGGCGTGGTCATGCTGACGATCGAATCTTGACTCAGGAGACCGGAGCGATTTCCGATCCCGCCAATGTTGTTCGCGAAGCGGACAAGATCGGCGGCGCTCGCCAGCCAACCTCCATGCGAGTCCATCCGCGTAACATTCATCCCGTACGGATCCTCCCCATTTTGCCCATAGTACGTGACCTCATGAGGAGCGCATTCGGTGATTGTATTACCGGAAATTCGCATATCTTCGATCAGAGAAGGCCGCAGAACGTATTGTTGGATGTATTCCGCGTAGGGCATTTGCGCAATCTTCTCGATGATTCGTCCGAGAACGCAGTAGCCAAAATTCGAATATGCGAAGTGTTCGCCCGGAGGATGTTCGATGGGCAAATTGTCCAGAGTCCACGAAATCAAAGCTGCCTGGCCGAGCTGCGGAAACTGAAACATCGGATCGCGGGCATCGTTCGCCCATCCTCCAGCGGTATGAGTCAACAAGTGATCCACCGAAATCTCGCTGACATAGAGCTTGTACGGCTGATTTCCGTACTCGGTGCCGAGAATAGCGCCGGGCCCGAAGACCCTGTCCTGGAGACCGACTTTTCCTTTCTCTACAAGTGTGAAGATGCCCACCGACGTGATCGGCTTGCTCACGCTGGCAATACGAAAAAGACTGCCGGGCGAAAGCGGCTCCTGGCTTTCGCGGTTTGCAACCCCGAACGTCTCGTCGTAGACGAGTGCCCCGTCCCGAGCGAGTGCAACCGACAGCCCGGGGACATCGAATCTCCTCATGAACTCCGCGGCGACGCCCTGCATCGCCCTGCGTTCTGACGGAGAAAGTTCTGACGTTGAAGGTAGGCGTTTGATCCACCAGCGTGCGGAAACCGCGGCCCCGAACGCGCCGCCTATCGTTAGCTGGATGGCACGCCGTCGGGAGAGGGCCATATCTTTGAGGTTTCCGGACGTGTAGCCGCGGACTGCGAGATGGTACTCTTCGCCCCCGAATCGATCAACGCGGCTGGCGCGCAGACCCGTTGCCAACGTGGAGACCCCGCGAAAAAAACGGGATTTCAACCTCAGCAATCTGACCTCTAACCTCTGACCTCATCGTTATCCGTTAATCAGACTCATCATGTGTTCCGGATACCGCATCCCCGCTGCCGCCCCCGCCGGAAAAACTTCTCTCAATCGGCGGAGGTCGTCCGAGGCCAGATCCAAAGACAACGCAGCCGCATTTTCCTCGAGATAATTGCGCCGCTTGGTGCCTGGAATCGGGACAATGCCTTCTCCCTGCGCCAGCACCCAGGCCAGCGCCAACTGTGACGGCTGGCAACCTTTTTCTCGCGCCATTTCTTCGACTGCCTTCACCAGATCCAGATTCTTTTGGAAATTTCCACCTTGGAATCGCGGCGAGGCACGACGATAATCATCGTCCGCCAGGTCCTCGAACTTCTTAAATTGGCCAGTAAGAAAACCACGCCCAAGCGGACTGTAAGCGACGAAACCGACACCCAGCTCACGACAAGTCGGCAGAATTTCGTCCTCCGGGTCGCGCGTCCACAACGAATACTCAGTTTGCAGCCCCGCGATAGGATGCACTTTCACAGCGCGCCGCAGAGTAGCTGGGCTCGCCTCCGACAAACCGATATACCGAATCTTGCCTTCCTTCACCAGTTCCGCCATCACGCCCACCGTCTCTTCAATCGGAGTATTCGGATCGACGCGATGCTGATAATAGAGATCAATATAGTCAACCCCGAGCCGCTTCAAACTCGCGTCGCATGACTTCTTCACATACTCGGGCTTGCCATTGACGCCGCGGACGCTGGGGTTCGCAGGATCGCGCACAATCCCAAACTTCGTCGCCAGCACAACCTGGTCGCGCTTCCCTTCGATCGCCCGGCCGACCAACTCTTCATTCTTGAGCGGCCCGTACACGTCCGCTGTATCGAGAAAATTCATGCCCAGTTCGAGCGCGCGATGAATGGTCGCAATCGATTCGTCATCGTCCCGTCCGGAGTAAAACTCCGACATACCCATGCAACCGAGGCCAAGAGCAGAAACTTTCAGACCGGAATTTCCAAGAGAACGGGTTTTCATGAAATCCTTTCACAAGCAGAAAGCTCAGAGACAAAAAGCCGGGTAGCACATCGTAGAGGATTCGTTGCTAGGCGAGCCGCCTTTATAGATGCGAAAACCGCCTCGAAGGTTCGCACAGCCGGGAGCATTGGGTCCGAGAGTTCCCCCGTGTACCTTCGTGCCCTCCGTGGTTAACGCTTTTGCAAACTGAGCCACTGCCCACAAATTGCACCGCTTCCAGTCTCTTCGGCATCTTGTAGGAAGTCGTGAGTCGCTACTATGAATCGACCTCCCATCTGGTTTGAACGGACCTTTGCCTTCACGTTTCCCGTCGAGCAACATCCAAACCTGTGCGCGCGTTTGCGAGGCACCCCGGCCCGGCTGGAAGAAATCGTCCGCGGCGCCGATCCCAAACTTCTGATCAAGAAGCCGAGCGAGAATGACAAGTGGTCCGCCCAGGAACATGCCGGACACCTGCTCGATCTCGAATCTCTATGGATGGCGCGGGTCGACGACTATTCGAAGCAAGCGTCCCAGCTCACCGTCGCTGATCTGAGCAATCGAAAGACTTTCGAGGCGCAACACAACCAGCGCCCGGTCGCTGAGATTCTGGCGGAATTCCGCAGCGCGCGCACCAAACTAGTCAGCCGAGTGGAGAACATCGACCCCGCAATTTTTGCCCGCGCCATTCCCCATCCACGGCTCAAAATTCCCATGCGGCTCGTTGACCATCTCTACTTCGTGGCTGAACACGATGATCACCACCTGGCCTACATTCTCGAGCTAATTAACGCGGGCTGAGAGTGAATCAAGAAGCGATCCGAATCAGGGGTTTCGTGCGCGGCGTAACCTCGCCGATTTCGACGGCCGGAACTCCTGCGGCCTGAAGTGCTCGGCTGACAGCGGTAGAATCATCGGCCGCGACCGAGATCAACAGTCCTCCGGCAGTCTGCGGATCAAACAGGATCGTTCTCAGATCTTCGGGGATTCCGTTGTCGTATTCGACCACACATTCCGCGAAATCGCGATTCGCATTGAGTCCCCCAGGAATGTAGCCAGCCCGGATGCAATCGAGCGCGCCTTCAAGCACGGGAATGTTGGCGGATTCGAAAACAAGGCTGACATTCGAAGCGAGTGCGATTTCGCGCGCATGACCGATCAGGCCGAAACCCGTAATGTCGGTCAAGGCGTGCACCGTAAAGGTGCTGCTCCCAGTAGTGATGACCTCGGCTGCAGTCTTATTTAGCGTAGTCATCGACTTCACCGCCGCATCAATCCACTCTTGTTTTGCGACCCCTCTTTTGATCGCCGTCGAAATCACGCCCGTCCCCAGCGACTTCGTGAACAACAACCGGTCGCCGGGCTGCGCCCCCAGATTTGCCAGTACGCGCTGAGGATGCACGACTCCAGTAACGGCATACCCAAACTTAGTTTCTTCATCGCGGATACTATGCCCGCCCACCACCGTGCATCCCGCCTCCATCATCTTCGACAAGCCGCCAGCCAGAATACGTTCCAGAATTTCGAGATCGCTTTTCTCCGGAAAGCAGACAAGAGCAAGCGAGGTAAGCGGCTTCCCACCCATCGCGTAGACGTCGCTCAGCGCATTAGTAGCGGCAATTTGTCCAAATGTGTACGGATCGTCTACAATCGGCGTGAAAAAATCCACCGTCTGCACCATGGCAATATCCGGAGTCAGAAGATATACGCCGGCATCGTCGGCATGATCGAAGCCCACTAAAACATTCGGATCCTGCTGCCGTGGCAATTTTCCGAGGACTTTATCGAGCACCGCCGGACTGAGCTTCGACGCGCATCCCCCAGCCTTTACCGTCTCCGTAAGGCGGATTGTTTTTACGTCAGGCACGTTTGACATTGTGGCGGCGTGGGTCTTTCCCTCGGTCAACTTCGAGTTTCTTATTTCACCGTAACCTGAGTGATCTGCATATCCGGATACACGTGGTTCCACTGCGCGGAAATATTCTCAAAAGTTAGCCGGAAAGGCTTGCTCTGTCCTGGCGCGAGCGGCGAAAGGTTAAGGTCGACGGCTTCGTCGTACGCTCCGCCGGTCCTCAGAACGCGGATCGGAAGCTCTTCGCGCTGTGCCGTCTGCCCCATGTCATCCTGAAATGTAATCTGCGCCACCGCATGGATGACGGTCTTATCGCCAGTGTTCGTAATCGTGCCATCGATATAGCTGACCGTGGCGCCCACAAAATTTTGCGCCGCACTCGTCTTCATATCTGAAAATTTCAGGTTCGCGGCATAAGCAGGAGGCGCGCTCGCCTTCTTTTGCTCGGAGCGTAAAACGAGCGCCAGAAGCCCGACCACAATGCCGACAATGACAATTCCAATCAGTATGGGACGCACGCTGGATTCTTGCGGCTCCGTCGTGGGATTTACATTCGGTTGCAGCAAGCCATCCATGGCGGGATTGTACTACTGGCCTATCGGAGCACGTTGTTTCCCCCCGCGTGCCTCTGTGTCCCCTGTGGTCAAAGATTTCACAAACTGCATCGCCGCCCAGTGCCCTTCTCCCAGCAAACTGGCTAGCGGACGCCGCTGCCAGTCACGCGGTAGTTGTTGTATTCGATAGTCAGCGTGGCCCGGCCGCCAAGTCGTATGTAACTGATCGATTCGTTGCGGCGGGGCAACCAGAAATCCTGCACCTTCATGTACTCATGATGAACCTCATTCTTCTTTGTCCAGAATGAAGGATTCTGCGCCGGCTCCGCATCGATCTTGGTCACGGCAAAGTCGGTCCCGTCCACCCACACCTTGCCGCGATAAACGTATTTGCTTTTTGCTTTCGGGTAAACCGCAAGCACGTATTGGCCGCCCTTGTCCGACGACTCGAAACCTACCAGCGAGATGTCGTAATTGTCGCGATTCAGCAGCGTGCGTGCATGTGTTTCCGGTTCCAAAGCTTCTTTTTCGCTATCCAGTAGCCGTTTGAACACGCGGTCGATAATCAGCTTCGATCCAGTTTGGGAGATGATTTTAAAGTTCTTCGTGGCAGGACTGTCATAGGTCGCCTCCACCGTCATCTCAGCGTCGCGGTCACCCGGAAATCCGCGATACGCAAGGTGATAGACACGAGTGGATTCATAATGCCGCAAAGCCTGCGCCCGTTCGATATCTTTGCGGACCAGACGGCTCACAACCTGATCGACCGAGAGGGGAGCGGTCCTGATGGAAGATGGCAGCGGGCCGGAATCGCTGTCAAGATCGTGATTGATATCGGTGCCAAGGCCAGCCCCGAACGCGCCAGGCAACGCTGCGAAAAGAACGACTGCAAACAACCGAAAAAAACCACCCAGGCCGCGATTCGAAATCAGTATCGAACCGAATGTCGAGCTGAGTATCGAACTAAACATTGCAGGCATACATCAGCCATCAAATGCCTAGCTTATCAGGTAGCGAGTCGGTCTGAATGTGGGTTTGAAAAACGCGCGCTTCGTATCAGGGTATCGCTTCAGCGCTACCATAACATTGAAAATCCAGCACCCCTTTAGGGGCTGGGCATCCCGACGGCAGACCGTCTGCCGAAGTCAAGCTTTCGGCGCCACCTATCTGACCGCCACCGCACAAATCTCTCGCTCCCATGTCAATTTCACCTGCTTCCCGCACGTTGATCTCCAGGCGGGGGAATGTTTTCAGTTACTTGTGGCGTAGACCAAATGGTTAGACAATTGCACTCCATTAGACGAAGGAGCCCTCCCCCATGTGGACTCGTCGACTTGAAAGGTGCGCTCATTGGAACTGGATTGCGATCTTCTCCTACTCCGCCTCGCTAGCTGTTAGCGTCGCGATTTGGACAGGCGTATTCCGGGCCGTGGGACACCTGGTGAAGTAAGAAGTTAATCAGGCAGGACGAAAACTCGAGCGGTAGTAGTTTCCCAGATGCGCCGCTAGGTCTTAGGCGGCGCTAGAAAGTGGAGAATGCCTGCCTCGGGATTACCGGTCATAATGTAGCAGCGAGAGCACGTCATACTTCGCTAGTTTCTCGCGACCTCTCAAGAAATCCAGCTCCACCACAAACCCCAATCCCGCAATCTCAGCCCCCAGTCCGCTGGCCAGCTCCGCAGTCGCAACCGCCGTGCCCCCCGTTGCCAGCAGGTCATCCACGATCAGAACGCGCTGCCCTTTTTGGATGGCATCTTTGTGGATCTCGAGCGCGTTGCTTCCATACTCGAGGTCGTAACTGATTTTTACGGTTTCCGCAGGCAGCTTTCCCGGCTTTCGGACTGGCACGAACCCGGCATTCAACCGGTAGGCGAGCGCCGGACCAAAGATAAATCCCCGCGCCTCCATGCCCAGCACCAAATCGATCTCTTTGCCAATGTAGTTCTCGGAGAGCGCATCAATCAGCCTCGCAAAGCCAACCTTGTCTTTCAGCAGTGTGGTGATGTCGTAAAACAGGATGCCCTTTTTCGGGAAGTCCGGCACCTCCCGAATCAGCTTCTTCAAGCCATCGCAATCCACGGGCTTGGGCGACAAGGTAGGTGACATGGCTTTAGTCGGCATCATGAAGCTAAGCTCCTCGAACTTGAAATGAATTCAGCCCCGCAACCGGCTCCGTGTCCGCTCCCTCGACGCTATCCACTCGCGCCGCGCGCGGCCCTTCCCGCAGACGCGAATGCAACCCCGCCAACTGCTCGCGCGTCCCCACCGCCAGCACCTCGACGCTGCCATCGGGATTGTTACGCACCCATCCCGCAACCCCAAGAATGTGCGCCTCCCGTTCCACAAACCAGCGGAAACCGACCCCTTGGACACGTCCGCGCACCAGAAACCGGCGAGCCTGGGCGGGACCGAAAAATTGATCGTGCGCGGAAGTCATCGTGACATTGCAGAGGTCAGAGGTCAGATTGCAGAAATGAAACCAAAACCCCGAGGGTTTTACCTCTGCAATCTGACCTCTGACCTCTAACCTTACCTAAGCTCTCGACAAATACGTGCCTTCTGCCGTATCCACCTTGATCTTCTCGCCCTCATTGATGAACGGCGGCACCTGCACAACAAGACCCGTTTCGGTCTTTGCCGGCTTGGTCACGCTCGATGCCGTCGCGCTCTTCAGTCCCGGCTCGACTTCGGTCACTGTCAAGATAACCGTCTGCGGCAACTCAATACCGACGGCCTTGCCGTCAAAAAACTCCACCTTAATCTGGAGGTTCGACGTCAGATAATCCACCGCATCTCCCAGCGTGTCGCGAGTGAGATGGGTCTGCTCGTAGTTGGACGTGTCCATGAAGTAATAGCTGTCGCCATCGGAGTACAAAAACTCCATGTTGACTTCATCCACGTTAACTTTCTCAATAGGATCGGGAGAACGGAAGCGGTGCTCGAACATGGCGCCCGTCCGCAGATTACGCAGCTTGGCCTGAATGAACGCGCGCAGGTTGCCCGGAGTCCTATGCTCCACGCTGAACACGGAATGCAAGTCATTGTTGTGCTTGATGATCATGCCGGGACGGAGTTGGGTCGCTGGAATCGACATTGCTGGTTTACATCTCCTTACGCTCTGCTAGGAATTCTGGACAGCGGGGCAGGTCACAAAAGCTTCCGCCGCATTTGGAATCAACATTCCATTTTACACAGCCCGAGAGAATTGTGGCCGCAGAAAAACCGTACCCGTGGCGAAGAAGCGGAGCGAGCAATAGCCTGATACGGATATCGAAGTTGAGATGGCCACTCGCGGACGCCGGCGCTCCATTAATGCTGATCCCTCATTCTGGGGGGATCAGGGTTGAACTTAACGGGAGCGGGCGATCGGTATGGAAATATTTTCGGTAGGCCGCGATCCAGTCAGTTGCTATGTCTCGTTGGGCCGTGGCCAGGTCGAGTTTTCCGGCGCATACCATTTCATGAAGGCGTTCTTCCAAATCGTCTTTGACGCGCGCGTTCCACGTCGGGGATGCGTAGGATTCCGGCCATAAATTGTGGATGTCTTCCACTCCACCTAACCCCGGAGCAATCAGATAGTCGATTTCGTAGTCGCCGGTGCGGGCATTTGCGATTCCGTATTCCAGAAATACTTCCCGACGCAACGATGTTGATACCTCCGCTACGACTTCTTCATGCGTCTGTGAGCAAACGTCGCCGAGCACAGCTCTTCGAGTTGCGCCGGGAGTCAGTTTGGGATCGGGTTCGGCTCCGCGCTCGAATGAAGCTGCCGTCGAGTTCGCAGCTCGCAGAGTGAAATGCTGGAGCAGGAATCTACCCGCGAAGGCGGCTACCAAGAGCGCTACACAGACGAAGGCAGCCGAGCGCGCGGCCCAATTGAACTGGAATATCCAGCGCCATGAAGCCGCGGGAGGTTTCGCCGCCAATTCGGCCATTTGAGCCCGTAACAGCGCGCGTGGGCCGGCGATGGGCGGCAATTGCGGATCGAGGGTCTGGCGATGGGCGCGGGCGAAATCGGCGATGGTCCCTTCGATTTCTGCCATGCGGGCGCGGCAGTCCCAACAGGCGGCGAGATGAGCGTGAACCTCGGCGGCTCGGCGGGATGGGAGTTCGCCGTCGGCGGCTCGAAGCAGTTCTTGATCCGATAGGTGCAGGTCGCTTCGATCTAGATCAGTATTCGGCATATTTTTATCTCCCATCCGCACGGATCAAACGTGCGAGTGATCGCGTCAGCGATATGGATACCGCTCCCAGAGACATTCCCAGGACCGATGCAATGTCGCGGTAGCGAAGTCCCTCCGCGCGCAGGCGCAGGCATCCCTGATCGGCTTCGGGGAGAGCCTGCACTACAGCCAGCAATCTCCGGCGGCGTTGCGCGGACGATAACTGCTCTTCGGGATTTGGCGACGGATCAAACTGCTCATCCACAATTGTTGCATCGGACACCGTCCGGTCGAGAGACTTTTGGTTCGCGTATCGCCGCTTGAGGGCGAGGTTGTGGGTGACGCGAAAGGTCCAGGCGCGAAGATTTTTTCGGGATCGGTGCAACTGGAGGTGCCGGAAGAGGGCGAGGAACACTTCCTGGATGATCTCCTCCGCATCGTGTACGGGGATGCCGAACGAAAGCGCATATCGGAGCAGCGGATTGCGAAGCTGCTCAAAGAGCTCCATGACCTCGCGCTCGTTCTCAGAAGGCTTTGCCGGACGAGCTTCCGCCGCAGTTTCGAACGGCGTCGTTGAATCGGCGGTGGAGTCGCTGGGAGGCATGTCCTTCGTTTCCTAGATATGTATATTCCTCCCGCCTCGTTCTTGTTCAGGGTTTTTGAGCGCTTTCTTGGCTAAAGCCGTGCCCTTCCCAAACCTGGATCGAGCCTCGAAATAAAGACTGAACGAAAAGCCGGTTCACGGAATATTCAGGTTACAGAGGAGAGAGCGGCACTGTTATCCAGTCCCTGAAGTAACCGTCCGGGGGAAGATGCTGATCAACTCCTTCCGATACAACAACTACACTACAGAGACCCGCCCTAATGAAGAGATTTTCTGCGATTTTTGTGTTTCTTGCGTTGCCATTGCTGGGCCTGAATATGTTTGGCCAGGCGAACACAGGCGAATTACGCCTGAAGGTGACCGATCCGGCTGGCTTTGGTGTGAAAACAACAGTTCAAATTGTTAGCAAGGCGAATCAGTATCGCAACAACCTTTCTACGACGGATCAGGGCACACTGGATGTACAGCGGCTGCCGTTCGGCATTTATGAGATCGAGGTCAGGCAGGGTGGTTTTGCCATCGCAAACGAATCGGTCGATATTCATTCGTCGATTCCGACCGAATACACGCTTCATCTCAATGTGGCGTTGGTGAAAGAGTCCCTAAACGTCACCGAGGACAAAACGCTGATCGATCCCGATCAGTCGGGTGCTGTCAGTCAGATTGGCTCGGAGCAGATCCAAACGCGGCTCAGCTCGATTCCGGGACGTTCGCTGCAGGATTTGGTGAATTCACAGCCGGGATGGCTCTACGAGGGGAACGCCGTTCTGCATCCGCGCGGATCGGAATATCAGACTCAGTTTGTGGTGGATGGCATCCCGCTGACGGACAATCGCTCGCCGAGTTTCGGTCCGGCGATTGACGCGGATGATGTGCAGTCGCTGAGCGTCTACACCGCGGGCATTCCGGCGGAATATGGCCGAAAAATGGGGGGAGTCATCGAGGTCAACACACTTCAGGATTCACAGCCAGGGTTTCACGGCCAGCTGGTACTTTCGGGCGGCAGCTTTAATACGGCCGGCGTTTCTGCGTCGGGACAGTATTCCTGGGGCAAGAATATCTTTGGCGGCAGCGCCAGCGGCAGCATGACGGATCATTATCTGAATCCGGTGGTACCGCAGAACTATACGAATACAGGCACCCTGGGCGATTTTTCGGTCAACTATGAACGCGACTCGACCACGAAAGACCGCCTGCGATTTATCGTTCGCCACGAGCTTTCGCGCTATGAGCTGCCGAATGAACAGGTGCAGCAAGCGAATGGGCAGATCCAAACGGCGGATAACATCGAGACGATGGGGATCGGCTCCTACGAACACACATTTTCGTCCAACGCCTTGAGCGATTTTCGGGCGATGGTTCGCGACAACGATATCGGATTCAATTCAAACGCTGATTCGACTCCGATTGAGGTCTTCCAGAAAAATTTCTTCCGCGAAGCGTATTTCAAGGGGACGACGACCATCAATCATGGCGCGAACGAATGGAAGTTCGGCTTCGAATCGGACGCTATATTCCTGAACGAAAACCTTCGCTATCACATTACCGATCCAACTCAGTTTGATCCCGATACTCCGATCGATTTTTCTTTCATCGCAAACCGTCCTGACCTCGAGCAATCGGTATTCGTGCAGGACCAGATCCGGCTAAAAAACTGGACCATCAATGCGGGACTGCGCTGGGACCACTATCAGCTTTTGTTGAACCGGCACGCGGCGGATCCGCGCTTTTCGATTTCACGCTATTTCCCGTCTGCCGATCTGGTGGTGCATTTTTCCTATGACCGGGTGTTTCAGACTCCGTCGTTTGAAAACATATTGCTTTCGAGTTCAACCGCGGTCGAGTCTCTCGACCCTACAAGTTTTCTGCGGCTGCCGGTTGAGCCTTCCGAAGGGAATTACTACGAAGCGGGGCTGACGAAGGGGCTGTTCGGGAAAATGAAGGTGGACGTCAACTATTTCCGACGGCTGGTGGCCAACTATGCGGATGACGACCAGATCGATAATACGGCCGTCAGCTTTCCGATCGCCTTCCAGAAGGCGGTCATCTATGGCGGCGAAGCCAAGATCGATGTGCCGGACTGGCACCGCTTTTCGGGATTCCTGAGCTACTCCTACACTCTAGGGCAGGCTTGGTTTCCGGTAACCGGCGGCTTGTTCTTAGGCGATGACGCACAGGGAATACCCACCAGCGGCCATTTTCCCGATTCGCAGGACCAGCGCAACACCGTTCGCGGCCGCCTGCGATACCAGGTGAATCCACGGTTCTGGATTGCTGGCGGAATTCAGTTTGACAGCGGATTGCCATTCGATTTTCAGTGCGATCCGAGTTTGACTCTTCAGCAATGCATCTACGGACCGGGCGGACCAGCTGAAACCTACGGACAGGCCGTCGTAGATCGAATTAACTTCGCGCGCGGACGCATCCTGCCCGCGTTTCAGGTCAACGCCTCGGCGGGAGCGGATGTGTACAAGTCGGATCGCATGAACGTCCGTTTTCAGATCGACGGCCAGAACCTTAATAACGTTCTCAACGTTATCGACTTCGGCGGCCTCTTCTCGGGCAACGCTATTGGGCCTTCACGCAGCGTGATGGCGCGGTTGACGACTAGCTTTTAGCGGGCTACAGCATCACTTTGTCTGACTCGCATTTACAATCCCTACATACGACGCTGCGAGAGGGTGTGTGATGGGTTCAAGAAAAATTGTCCTTTGGTTGTTCCTTGTGGTCGCGCTGGCTGCCGCACTCCTTTGGGCCCACTATCGAGGCCGTGTGAGCAACGTTGCGTACGTGAGCGAGGAGGAAGGTGGGGTCAGCGTCATCGACCTGAACACTCTGAAAGTCATCCGGAGAGTTCACCCCAGCGATGTCGCTCCCAGAGGACTTGCGGTGACGTTCGACGGGAAATACGTCGTCACATCGAATAAAAACACCAGCGATATTGCGATCTTCAGTACACCGGGCCTTGATTTGGTGAAACGCATTCATATTGGGGACAGTCCTGAATTTGTGAAGATCAATCCGGCGGGGGATCGTCTGTTTGCGACTTTTGAGCCCGGATCACAGGGCGGACCGCCGGGGGCGAATGCCAACGCCGACAGCGATAACGATAATGAGCCTCCTGCGCAGATTGCTTCGTTTCATGTTGGGGATTGGGCGCCGGGTCCGGTTTCGGTGGCAGGGCAGGAAACCGAAGGCATGGAATTTTCTCCAGATGGAAAGTTGATGCTGGTGGCGAACGAATCGCAGGAAACCATCGGCATATTCGACGAAGTCACGGGCACGCATCTCCGGGACGTGGACCTGAAGGCTTACGGAATCCGTCCCCGGGGCGTGAAAGCTTCTCCGCTAGGCACGGGATATGCGGTGACGATGGAAACGTCCGGGACATTGTTGACGATGGACCAGAATTTCAACGTCCTCAAGTCTGTGCCAACGGCAGCGAAACCCTATGGGCTGACATTCGACCGTGCGGGCAAGCGCATTTTTGTTTCCGCGGCGCAGGCAGGCAAGCTCCAGGTGTTTGCCGCGGATTCTTTGCAACTGCTCGCTGAAATCCCTACGGGGCAGCGCTGCTGGCACTTTACGTTTACCCCGGACGACTCCAGGATTCTGTTAGCTTGCGGGCGATCGAATAATGTAGTCGTGATCGACGCCAACTCCTACAAGAAACTCGAGGCCATCGACGGATTCAAGCTGCCATGGGGCATCGTCACTTATCCGAGGTCGTATGGCAGTTTAGGATTGCCGTAGCGTTCTCGTCCTCGCCAACTGGTGTAGAATTTGTAGGTCGAACCCCCACGCTGTCGTCATCCTCTGGGACAGCAGAATCATCGGGACGTAGCGCAGCCTGGTAGCGCACTTGCTTGGGGTGCAAGGGGTCGCGAGTTCAAATCTCGCCGTCCCGACCAAATCTTCTAGACATTCCCGGGAATTCTTTGGGCTGCTGAACGAAACGTAGAGAGGTGAACTGGGGGAAAACAAATCCCCGGGTGCCGGCGTTCGTTGTGCCCACTCGTGCACGGAACACACAGGATTGGTTGGGGTATTCTTAACTCGAAAGTAATTGGGCCAGCTGTTCTAACCTCACTCTGAATGTGAACTAGAGATTTCGCCACAGGAAGGAAGCCTTCATGAAAAAGGGAATACTCTGTTTCTTGGGACGATTCACATTGGCAATGGGTCTGAGTCTTTCTTGCTTGTCCCAGCAAAACCCGCAGCCGCCGCCTACGGCCGAACAAGTCCTCACCAGGTTTGCTGAAGCCGTTGGCGGTGCGACGGCATATGACAACATCAAGACTAAAGTCATCACCGAAAACCATGTTGATTGGGACGGGCGACGAACTCAAGACGAGATGTACTGGAAGTCTCCCGATAAGTGGTTGAACATCGAACCCAAGTCCCATGCGGATGTCCGGTGCGGATACGACGGAAGCGTTCTGTGGACTCAGGAAGGGAAACATAAACCCAAACTGCTAAAAGGAGCCGTCGGTTATGACGTTAAGAACGACGTGGCTTTCGAAGACGCTTTGCGCTGGCGAGACAAGTTTAAGAAAACCGACTATGTGGGCGAAGTTGATGTTCTTGGTCGACGGGCATATGCGCTGAATGTGATCGGGAACCGCCCTGCCACACTCTATTTTGATAAGCAAACGGGTCTTTTGCTGAAGAGGGATACCAGGTGGGAGCAGAGTTACGTTGCGATTTACTACTCAGACTATGTTGACACCACGGGCGCCAAAGTGCCCTGGCGCATCGAATACGTCCATTTCAAGACCGGCAAGAAATTCATCACGCAGGTTACGGAAGTAAAGACGAATGTGCCGCTTGACGACGCAATATTCGCGATGCCGATGCCATAGTGCGCAACTCCCCGGAAGACCTAACTGAGGGGAAAGAAAATCCTAGAATGCCCGCCTCTGTGGTGCCCACTCTTGCGCACAGAACGCACAAGAATGAGGCACCCGCAGTTTAGTCGTGCGAGCGAAAATCTGAGTCTTTAGGGCCTCTCGTCCCGCTTTCAGACCTAGTCCCGGACCAGCCACGTCAAAGCTTCTTCGCGCGTCTTGAAGACGGGAAATTCGCGACGGGAAAACGTGCTTAGGCCCTCGGCGAATACTTTGGGGAAGTTATCCGTCCCGATCATGGCGGACTTTTTGACATAGGGTTTGTCGAAGACCGCGCTTTCCTTCATGGCTCGCATGGATTCCTGATCGAAAGATGCTCCTGTGAAATCGGAAAGGATGAAGACGGAATCGCGCGGGCGCGTGGTGACGAGTTCGGGTACTGCCCGGCAGACCTCTGCGACCTCGGCCGGTGAACAGTTTGAAAAGTCTATGAGAAGGACCTGCTTCCCAAGGTGGGCGATGAACTTAATCCGGTCGGGGCCCATGTACTGCACTTCCTTCGTGGGAAGAGTCTGCTGCTCCAACTCGTAAAACGATAAAAGGAGCCAATGCCATTCACCCAAGAGAATACTCTTTCGGTTGACCGGATACCAACCCAGAGGAGTTCTCTCTCTTCGGCCTGACCAACTATTGATTCAGGCATCCCTTTGGAAACTCCTCCTTCACCATGTGAGAGTAGAATTCTCACTCGAAGGATGGAATCCATTTCTGATGGTTCGCATCCAAATCGGCTGAACCGGCACACAAGACAGAAAGAGACTCTCTGTTCTTACCCGTTGCTCCTTTCTGACTTGCGCCCAAACTTTCGCAATATCAGGAGAACGTTATGGCTAAGACATCCAGCGATTCACACAAGGCTTCCGCTCAACCCCGCTATCACCAGTCTGCTCGCGAACTCCAGGCATTTGGCACGGTCACCAGCGCACAACCGTTGCAATTGGAAGAACCGGTCCGCCTGGAAATGACCGAGAAACTCAACCAGTTGCTGGCCGACACCATGACGCTCCGCGATCTTTACAAGAAATCGCATTGGCAGGTGTCGGGAGCAACGTTCTATCAACTCCATCTGCTGTTCGACAAGCACTGGGAAGAACAGAATGAAATCGTGGACACAATTGCCGAGCGCATCCAGCTTCTGGGTGGAATCAGTATCGCGATGGCGGCTGATGTTGCCGAACTGACTCGCATTCCGCGTCCGCCGAAGGGGCGCGAAGAGGTTCCCGTGCAATTATCCCGACTGCTGGATGCGCATCAGCTTATCGTTACTTATTGCCGGGAACTCGCGGAACGCGCCGACAAATTGGGCGATGACGGCACCAACGATCTGGCGGTGAGCGATGTGCTTCGTCCCAATGAACTGCAAATCTGGTTCGTCAGCGAGCACTTGGTGGATGCGCCTCTGGTGAAAGCCGAACCCATTCGGAAATCGGCGTAAGAGGGATAGCTTTGTGAAGAAGAGTACGCGGGCTTCGCGGCCCGCGTTTTTTTTTGGCGCTAAAATTCAGTTTTTCCGCAACCCTAATGGCGGGCAGAGAGGATGTGCAGAATCTGCTGGAGTTCATTTCGCAGGTGCGTAACGTTTACGGAAGGACTCATCGGAAAAGGAAGCGCAGTCTGATTCCGCTCGGCTTTGGTCTCTTCACGTAACTGTACCCGGGCGCCCGCGATGGTGAATCCGTCTTCATAGAGCAGCTTCTTAATGCGCACCACGGATTCCACATCGCGTTTGCGATACATGCGCTGTCCGGTGCTGCTTTTTACAGGCTTGAGCTGGGCAAATTCTGTTTCCCAGAATCGAAGCACGTAGGCCGGCAGGCGGCACAAGCTGGCGACTTCGCCGATGCGGAAATAGAGCTTGTCCGGGATAATGATTTCGGCGTTGCGGGTTTTCTTCGAAGCTTTTTTGCGGAGGCTCATAGCCGCTTCCGTATTTCTGTATAGGCGTTTCTAGCACGAGCCGCGCCGCTCGACAACCCCCTAAAGTACAAACCAACGTTTCTGCCAGACTCAGGATGCAGCGCGGCGCCAGGTTTTCGCCAGCATGGCAAGGCTGATCCCGAAGCCCGCGAGCATGACGAGCCCCAGAGCCGCCAGCGTCCCTGCGGAGACGCCACCTTTGTACAGGAAGACGAACCAACGATCCCATCCCAAGCCGAGTCGCGCCGGCGCGCCGCTGACCAGGTATCTCCACAGTAGATGAATCTGGCCGCTCAGCGAGTAGGTGAGGCGGTACGTCCAACTGGCATCGTAATAGCGTCCCGGCGGCACCTGGTCCTCCATAAAGCTTGTTGCCAGGGAGATGCATTGAACGCCCATCCCAAGAAAGAGGACTACGATGGCGAGCTTTCGGATTCGAGCTGGTTCTAAGCCGTCTTCTTTTTTTAATCCATCTGGGGTGGTTGACGCTGTTACCCCAGTCAGCAGCGGCCCCAGGGCCACAAATAGCAGGACGATGGCTGGAACCATATAGCGCGGGCCGACGCAGTATCCGCCTTCCCACTGGGTGTAACGGGCAAAGAAAAAGAGATAGACCAGCGGAAACAAGATGGCCACAGTTGCTGCGCCACGGTCCAGTCTCCAAAGCCGCCGCAGTCCGGCCAAGGCCAAGATCGCCGGCGGCGCGAAAACAAAAATCGATTTGCCGGGAGACAGCAGAAATCCATAGAGGCCCTGCAGCAGCGGCGTTTCAAAAGTGTTCAGGTGCTTCGCTCCCTCGGCCGCTGTTGGATATCCGAACTGAAAGGGCCCGCCGAATAGCAGAGCGTTGTAGGAAAGGAGAGGCGCCACGCCGACGGCGGAGCCCGCGCAGAAGAAAAATGCTGCACGCAGCGCGGACTCCCTGTCCCGAGCAAAAACATCGCGCACAAGAACTGCGGCCGCAAATACCGGAATTGCAAGAACGTTGCTCGGCCGCACCATCGTCGCCAGTCCGATGGCCAGGCCCGCGATCGAAGCAGTAGGTAAAGAAGGTTGGTGATGGCCGGCATCGTAATTTCCGCCGAAGAGCAGCAGCGCGACTCCCACAAAAATGGCGGATGACAATGGCTCGGAGAAAAACCATCCGGAATACGCAAAGATCGGAGTGCCGAGGCCGACCATGGTTGCGGCAAATAGCGAGCCGCTGGCGGGGATTCCGATTCTATTGAGCAGCATGAAAAAGAACGCCACGGTCAGCGCAGAAAAAGTCGCACTGCTGCAGCAGGAAGCGAACGCCACAATCAAATCGGTGTCGGCGGCGGGAACTCCAGGCAATCGGGTCAGGAAATATCGTCCGAAGGCATACCAGGGCGTGCACAGGAAAGCTTGTCCCGGAGGATAGGCCGCGCGCGGCTGGCCGCGCACGTCGTACCTTCCGTAAAAATTATTCAGTTGCACGGCTTGTGGGACGGCCGTAGATCCGCGCAGCACCAGGCTCTCGGTGGTGTAAAGAGTGTTGTATTCGTCCGGCGTGCGAACGCGACCGGTGGAAGTGAGCAGGTAAAAGAATTGGAAAGCTGCAAAGAGCCAGCAGCCAATGCGACGCGACGAAACGTAATCCGCGACAGATCCGGACGCGATGCGCGAGGGCGGCACGGTGTTCATGATGGTATCAAGACGTTCGTATCAAGCTGATCGCAGCATTCGCCATCGCCACACAGCATCCAATCCGCAAAGCCCAGCGGGAGCCCGCGAATGGAAAAGCCTCTCAAGAGGTGCTTCTCCTGAGAGGCTTTGGGGATTTTCTAAAACGAGCATCTTCCGCTTAGTGTTTCTTTTTCTTGGCGGCTTTCTTCTTGGTTGCCATGAAGTGTTTCCTCCGTTTGGAACGATTTGTTCTCCCAAGGTTCTCGACAGGGCACCTTGATGCCCGAGCTACTCAACTTCTTGTATGAGTAACTGTCCTACCACAAGATATTGCCACTCGTATGTAATTTGTCAATGAAAATATTCCTCCAGCGAACGATTTTGGTGAAGTACGTGCCTCGTTGTTCGAGCGGAGTCTGGCAAAAAACTCCTCAACACGTCTGAATCTCTGCGCCGGAAGCAATGCTGTCGCGATGCGTGTGCGATAATTTCAGAGAAAATTTATGTCAGATCACAAAGTCTTTTGCGCGAAGTTGAAGCAGGAATTGCCCGGTCTACCTGAGCCTCCGTTCGACAGCGAGTTGGGAAACAAAATCTACGCGGAAGTGTCGCAACAGGCGTGGGGCCAGTGGATGGAGCACTGCAAGATGTTGCTGAACGAATATCGCCTGAACCCCGCGCGCAAGCAGGATCAGGAAGTGATCGTGAAGCAAATGGAGCAATTTTTCTTCGGCGAGGGCTCCGCGCGTCCCGCCGAATATGTCCCTCCGACGCACTGACGTTTCGCCGCAGCGGGAACCGGCGCTCTCGAAACGAGACGTGGATCAGCGATTCGCGACCGCGAGCGTTCATTTCATGGACGGTTACTTAGGAGTTACCTCCAGCCTCGCGGCCGATAGCCGATTCATCACCTAGTAATACTCCCTGGCAATAATTGACGGCGTGGAGCGACAGCCTTATGACACGCTGATCCTCTCGGATCTGCACCTCGGCGCGGACATGAGTCGCGCGCGCGAAGCGCTAAGCGTCCTTCGACAAAATCGCTATCGCCGCCTGATTCTTCTGGGCGACATTTTCGCCGACCTCAATTTCGGACGCTTGAAAAAAGAGCATTGGAAATTTCTCGGGTTCATCCGAAAACTCTCGAATCCCAAACGAAAAGTCGAAGTCGTGTGGGTCGAAGGCAATCATGACCACGGGCTGACCGAAATCATGTCCCATCTGGTTGGGATCGACGTGTATCAGGAGTATCGATGGGAATATCAAGGGCTCCGCCACATTGCCGTGCATGGTCATCAGTTCGACGGCTTCGTGGTGAGCAATGTCCGCGTGAGCTATTGGATTGGCACGCTGTTGTACCTGCAACTCCAGAAATGGGATTCCAAAAATAAAGCCCTGACGCGGTTTCTCGATCGGCTCAACACACGCTGGCTGCGCTTGTCGTCTAAAGTTGCCGAGGGTGCCCTTGCCCATGCTCGCCATCATCAGGCGGCGCGCATCTTCTGCGGCCATACCCATGCCGCGATGCACAAGCATGAAGACGGCACCGACTATTTCAATTGCGGAGCCTGGATTGACACACATCCTACCTACATCACGGTGGGCGAAGATGGGGTCAATATCCACGAATATGTGGAGGCGCCGGACGATCGTGACACCGAGCATCACGCCGACACAGAGCAAAAGGCAGCCGATTTCGCCGAAGAGGGAGAGTTCGAGGATGTTGAACGCTAGCGTTTGTTTCTCCGGCTGGGGTGAAGCTTGCGTAAACTGACGATCATTTTCCATAATGCCGGCGGTGGACACAGAAGTGCAGCGGATGCTCTGAAAGCTACGCTTTCGGCGCAGGAAGATCCGTGGGACATCACTCTTCTCGATATTCAGGAACTGCTTGACCCTCTCGACCTGATTCGCCGCGCCACCGGCTTGCGCATACAGGACACTTACAATTTGATCCTGCGTAAAGGCTGGACGCGTTTTACGCCGCAACTGCTGGTGGTGCTGGAAACGACGATTCGCATCTACCATTCTCCGATTGTGAAACTGCTTCGAGCGTACTGGGCGGAGCATCCGGCAGATCTGGTGCTCTCCGTAATTCCGCACTTCAATCGCGCCATTGCCGAAAGCCTGCGTGGCGATTCTGTCCGAACGCCTTTTGTCACCCTGATTACGGACCTGGCGGATTACCCGCCGCACTTCTGGATTGAGCGCGAATCGGAATTCGTGATTGTTGGAACGGATCGGGCTCGGCAGCAGGCATTCGACATCGGTCGTCCCAACGACCATGTTTTTCAGACATCGGGGATGATCCTGAAGCCCAAATTTTATGAAAAGAGCATGGTCGATCGCACCATCGAGAAGAAACGGCTCGGCCTGGATCCCGATTGTCCGACGGGCATCGTGCTGTTCGGGGGCCACGGGTCTCAGGCGATGGTCGACATTACCAGGAAACTCAATGAATCCCGGAGCGACGTTCAGCTGATTCTGATTTGCGGGCACAATGAGAAACTTGCCGCTCAGCTGAAGAAGATGCGGACTCGAAAGCCGATCCTCGTGATCGGGTTCGCTCGGAATGTTGAATACTACATGGCCCTGGCAGACTTCTTCATTGGGAAACCGGGTCCGGGATCGATCAGCGAGGCCCTCCAGTTCCACTTGCCGGTGATTGTGGAATGCAATTCCAAGACGCTGCCGCAAGAGCGCTACAACGCGGAGTGGGTGACAGAGAAAGGCTACGGAATTGTTCTGCGGACTTTCAAAGACATTGCGCCAGCCGTTGACCGCTTGCTGCACGGCGCGACTCTCAAAGAACTTCGGCAGAAGGTGGGCGAATACTCCAATCAGGCGCTGTTTGAAGTGCCTGGAATTCTGGAGGAATGCGCGAGCCGGAATTCGGCTGTCGGCCTTCAGCCTTCTGCCGTCAGCTGACCCAACCCGTCTTCCAACTCTCGATCTGGCTACAGCGATCTGGCTACAGCATAGTTCGGCTATGTTCCCTTCACGGTTTTTTCAAAAGTGTGACGCCTGGGCTTTCTAAACTAAATTAGAACTCAGCCTGCGGCTGCAAACTCCGGGTGCTTCGCACGGTATACTCAATAGTTTGTCGGATGCTCCATGTCGAGCACATTAGCGAACATCAGGGGTTGAAGTATGAGTGAGCGGGCAGAACAGCTGCGAGTTCCGATTGGCGAACTGGTCAGGAGGCTTCGGGCTCTTCCGGCAGCGGCTTTTGAGGAGACCGACGAGGTGAGGTCATTGCTGGCGGGGATGCCAGTCGATGAAGCCAGCCTTGCGCCTTATTTGACCTGGGACCGGCAACATTACACACGCAATCTGATCGATAAAACCGATCTCTATGAAGTAATCGCGATTTGTTGGGATGTGGGACAGAGCAGTTCCGTGCACAATCATCGCGACCAGAATTGCTGGATGGCAGCTCCTGTGGGAAAGCTGTTGGTCGAAAATTTTCATGTCAGATTTCAGGATATCGAGGCGGGAAAGTGCGAACTGCTCGCATCTAACACGGTGGAGCTGACGGCGGCGAATCCGTGCGCGGTCGATCCTCGGGAGCCGGTGCATCGGGTCGTGAATCCGCGGGAAGCGAATCAGCGGGCGGTGACCCTGCATGTTTATTCGCGTCCTTATGACACATGCGTGGTTTATTCGCCCGAACAGGGAACCTGCGGCGACATTCAGCTTCACTACAATACGGCATTCGGAAAAGCAGTTGTCAGTACACGGTAACCAGAGCGTAATTGGCGAAAAATCTTTGTAGGCAACGGTTTCGGACTGGCAAACCGGCGATTAGGCATACGACTGCACTTTGAGGGAGGAATCGTGAGGAAATACTTGGGAGTTTTTGTCGGCGCGGCTGCGCTGTGCGTGATGTCATGGGCCCAAGCCCCCGCTGCCGCTCCCTCTCCCGCGCCAGAGCAAACTCCCGCCGCCCAAGCTCCCGCCGCGACGGAACCCCAGACGCCCGAAGCCACGCCGATCCCAACTCCAGCCAAGGTGGAAACTACGACTCCCGAAACTCACTATCCTCGCGTAGAACTCTTTGGCGGCGGCTCGTATGCCGAGGCCGGCCTTTTCAACGCTGGACATTGGGCGGGGCTGCCCGGTTGGGACGCATCTCTGGGCTTGAACGCGACCAATTGGCTGGGATTCGTAATAGAAGGCGGCCAGTACTTCGGGACTTCGAAGATTCCGAGCGCCACGCCGGAGCCATTTCCGGGCAATCAGTCCTACAAGCCGTCTCCTTCGCCGACATTCGACGTTTCGACGCGGGAATACAACTTTCTTTTCGGCCTGCATCTTGCACGGCGCAAGTATGAAATGTGGACGCCGTTTGGCGAACTCTTGTATGGACATCAGGGCACGCGTGGCGAAGCAACTCCGGTGGTACCGGGGCCTCTGGTCGCGGAAGTAGGCACGGGCCGGGCGATTATTGTCGGTGGCGGCCTCGACCGCAAGATCAATGAGCGATTCGCGTTGCGATTTAAGGCCGACTACTTCCAGACCGCCACCGATTTTCCGGTGGTCGGCAAGCAGAGGCAGGATAATTTCCGATTCTCAGTAGGCGTGGTTATCCGCAACGTGCACAAGAAGAAACGCAGGCTCGAGGACGAAACGGAGCCTACCCCCTAAGCTTTAAAAATGGGAAGCCGGCCGTCTCCGCCCGGCCACCTCGAACCTTGACTGGCTGACGCCTGCACCATTTACGAGCGGCGCAGCAGATCGCTCAGGGGCTTGGCTTTCGACCGGATTCCGTCGGCGAAATCGCCGCCCTTTTCGACCACATCGTCCAGACGGTCTTTCGCTTCGTCCGCCCAATCGGATGCGGTCTCGAGGGCGCCATCGTAGGAACGCCGCAAGTCCTTACGCAGCTGCCGGCCAGTTTTGGGAGCGAGTAATAGTCCAAGGGCGGCTCCAATGCCGGCCCCGATCAGCAAAAACGTAACCGCAGTGCCGGTCGTACCTTCCGAGCTTTCATATCTTCCAATGCGCATATAAACCTCCCGATCTGTCTGGTCTTAATTCTTCCCGAATTCTAATTCTGGGGTGCTGCTTTGACGGCGCAAGCCCCGTCTCTACATTCTAGTCTTATTAGGGCGGCGCGGTTCGGGGCAGAAGGACGTATCGGGGGGAGAGGGATCCGTTTGGAAGATGCATTCCCGCCGCGACTTAAAGCCGCGATCGATTTTGCCCGGTTACGGCACGCCTTCAGAGATTGCGGAAAAACTCGCTGTCGCACTCGATTTTCGGTGGCGCAGCGGTTTACCGCTGCGATATCTGCATTGCTTTGAATTCGGCTTTAGCCGCAGAGGGCCATGCTCTCTCCAGAGTCCAGAACTCCACGACCCTCTCACCGCCAAACCGGGTTGTACTCCCAATGACTAGGCCGCAGCGTAATGTACTGCACGATCCTCGGCTGCGTAGCCCGATTCGGAGAACTCCCATGCGGCAATGCCTGATGCCAGATGATCAGGTCTCCGCCCTTGCCCGCGATAGGAACCGCGCCCAGCGCCGCAAGATCTTCCTGCCGCGGATCGCTTCCCGCTGGCAAGCTCTTAAGCCACGCCTCAATCCGCCGATGGAAACCCGGAACGCAAGTAAACGCTCCTTGATTGGCTGCGGTATCCGTAAGGTAGAGAATTCCCTGCACGCCAAATGGAATCGGCAACGCCAGGCTCGTATCCCAATGCAGATTCGGCCCGGGAAATTTCCACCCGTCACGTTCCGGCGGATTCATTCCCGTCTGATCGGTAGTCGCCCAAAGATCGGTTCGTCCCCATAATTGTGCGAACGCATGATGGATTCTCGCCGCAACCCTGTTCGCTTCGAGCGCCGGATGATGCAGCAGCGGAATCCAAATGCTGTGCCCCTGCTGCCCGCCGTACCAGGTCTCCGGATTCTTCAGATCCATTCCTAAAAAGCCACAAATAGCATCCACCGCGGCCGCGCAGTTTTCCTCGGGGACTGCGTTGTGCAATACCACGTACCCATTTTCATCCCAGAACGCGAGTTCCTCGGCGGTGAGGACGGCGTCGGAAGCATCAGGCGGCGATCCCGCTTTGAGTTCGCCCGAGAGCGACCGATTTAAGCGGTCCTTAACACTCGGATCAATCACACCGCCATTGCGCTCAAGGATCCACTGCTCAAATTGTTCAAGCGACGGATTCTGCCCGTGCAGATACTCAAACGTTTCCCGCAGCCCCAGCCTGAGTCCACAGATCAACGTGTTGTCCTTGACCCAATCGTCTGCAGAGGTTGAATCGGAAGATTGGCCGGACTGCTTCTTCAAAGTGCGAGACCACAGCGCCTTGACGTGAAGAACGCCGAGAGAACCTTTTTCGTCTGAACTGGCGTCGGAATTAGACACGCTCGGCGATGTCTCATCCATGATCCGAATCGCCTCCTACTTGCGTGCCCCTTCATACGCATGCGCCACACGCAGCAGCGTAGCCTCATCAAAGTGTTTCGCGAACAACTGCAACCCGATCGGCAGCTTCTCGCGACTCTCGCCGCACGGAACTGAAATCCCCGGAATACCCGCCAGATTCGCCGTCACCGTATAGATATCGGCCAGATACATGGCCAGCGGATCGTCTATCTTCTCCCCCAACTTGAATGCAGGAGTCGGCGCAGTCGGCGCAGCAATCACATCCACCTTCTTGAATGCATCGTCGAAGTCACGCGTGAGCAATGTGCGAACTTTCTGCGCCTTCAAATAATAAGCGTCGTAATATCCAGCACTCAAAGCGTAAGTACCGAGCATGATGCGGCGCTTCACTTCGACGCCGAATCCACCATCGCGTGTACGGCGATACATTTCAGAAAGCGTTCCCGCCTTGGCGCGAAAGCCGTAACGCACCCCATCAAAGCGCGCCAGATTCGACGACGCTTCCGCCGTCGCAACAATGTAATAAGTCGGAACCGCATACTCGGTATGCGGCAGCGAGACCGGCACAACTTCGCATCCCAACTCGGCCAGTTTCTGCATCGCCGCTTCAACAGCCGAACGCACTTCGGGATCAAGTCCAGAGCCGAAATATTCTTTAGCCACGCCAACTCTCAACCCTTTAACTGGCCGATCAAGTTCCGCCACGTAGTCAGGCACCGGCACATCGGCGGAAGTCGAATCCATCGGATCGCGTCCCGCAATCGTCCGCAACACCAGCGCGACTTCTTTCACCGTCTTTGCAAATGGGCCGATGTGATCGAGCGACGAAGCAAACGCAATCAGTCCGTACCGCGATACGCGTCCGTATGTCGGCTTCAATCCCACCACGCCGCAAAACGACGCTGGCTGGCGAATCGATCCGCCGGTATCGGATCCCAGCGTCGCTACCGCCATCTCCGCCGCAACCGCCGCCGCCGATCCGCCGGACGATCCTCCCGGCACGCGGCTCTTGTCCCGCGGATTGTGCACCGGATGATATGCCGAGTTCTCATTCGACGAGCCCATCGCGAACTCATCGCAATTGAGCTTGCCCAAAATCACCGCGCCAGCCGCCTCCAGGCGAGCCACCGCAGTGCAGTCATACGGAGGAATAAAGTTGTCCAGAATTTTCGAGCCGGCAGTAGTACGCACGCCGCTGGTCACCATGACATCTTTAATGCCGACGGGAACTCCCGCCAGCGGCGGCAAAGGCTGGCCCTCCGCGGCCATCTGATCGATCAGTCCAGCCTGAGCCAGCGCGCGCTTTTCGCAGAGAGTGAGAAACGCCCCAATCTCAGGGTCTTCTTTTCGGATGCGCGTGTAGAAATCCTGAGCCAGAGCAGTCGCAGTTATCTTCTCCTCGATAATGGAGTCGCGTACCGAATCGATGGTGAAGCCGCTAGTCACGCTACCTCTCAATCACTTTCGGAACCTCGAAAAATGTCCCATCAGTATCCGGAGCATTTTTCACAGCGACATCATGCGGCAGCGATTTTCGCAGACCGTCTTTGACGTCCTCACGGATGGCATACGCGAATCGCTCACTCCCCTGCCGCGACTCGTCAACACCGTGGCGATCCGAGACCTGGGCCATGGGCGCAACGTCGCCGGTCTCAAGTTCGCCAAGCCGGTCAACATACTCAAGAATGGAATTCAAATCGCGCAGCATGCGGACGCGTTCTTCATCAGACAATTCAAGATTCGCCAGATCGGCGACGTAAGCAACGTCTTTGTCGGTAACTTTCATAAGACTATGCAAAACTGACTTGTAATCTTGTCATCAGGTTACGCAAAACTGACTTCTAATCTTGCCATCGGATTATGCAAAAACTGATTTCTACTCTTGTCATCCCGAGCGAAGCGAGGGATCCGCAGTTTGCAGCCAGATGCAAGCCCATCGCCTCGCGGAAAAATGCCAAAGAATAGAAGAACGACCGCACCGCTCCGGCCACCTAAGCCTTAACCACGAACTCAATTCGCTTCACCGGGATCCCCGAATACTTATTGATCAATGCCAGATAACGCGGAGCCAGACTGATGAGTTCCCGCCGCCATCCCGCATCGGCGACTTCGACCTGCAGAATGCCATTTGAAAAACTCAGTGCCCGCGTGCGATCAGCCACTTTACTGCCACAAGCGACCGGCCATGCCAACAGAGGACTCTCGCCAGCCGGTGCGCGATGAAGAGCCCTGGCAACGATGGATTCCAATCCTGCGGAGGAAGGGTTCAAACAAGACTCCAGAATCGCGAGATGCGCTCGGAACCGCGTGCGCAAGCCCGTGTAGTAAGACGACGATTGTAGCATCGGAAAATGGTGGGCTTTTCAAGAAGCTGCTGCGGCCGCAGCCTTAGCTCTCTTCTTGGCGATCTTGCGCATGTGCGCCGGCGAATACAAACTTCCCCGGCACTGTTTTGCTCCGCACAAACAAGGAGCGTCTTCCTCGCCATCGAAAAGGCAATAGTCGTAAGTCAATTCTTCTCCCACGGCAATATCGCGCAACGCAATAATCCACATCTTGCCCCGGATCTGATCGGTCTCGCAATTTGGCTCGCAGCAATGGTTAATGAAACAAGCAACCCCGTACCCATCAATAATTTTCTTGCCGCCGTCGAGCCCAAACAAATAAGTGTTCTCAAAATCGTCGTAAAGGTCGTCGGCCTGTTCGTAGCTCATCGGCTCGCCCACATATTCAATGATCAATGTCCCTTTGCGAATCGGCCGCGTAGTGTAGCAGCCAAAGGAGTGTATGCGAGATTGGCGAATGATCAGCGTCATGTGGATCTCTAGGCGAACAACGATTTTATCCGGAGCGGCCTTCTGTGACAGATTTCTTTTCGCATCCACTGCCGCAATCGCCTGCTATCATTCTCAGCGGCGGTATCCGGCATCGATCAAAGGAGGACGCGCCATGGCTCACCAGCACCCCCCGCGCTTTCTAAAAATTGTCGAAGACGCCAAGCAACGTGTCCGCGAAACCAATGTGGACGAAGTAAAAGCGAGAATCGATCGCGGTGACAAATTCGTCCTCGTCGACGTCCGCGAAGACCGCGAATTCGATGCCGACCACCTGCCCGGCGCCGTTCACTTAGGCAGGGGAATCATCGAGCGCGATATCGAAGGCAAGTATCCCGACCTCAAAACCGAACTCATCCTCTATTGTGGCGGCGGTTTCCGCTCCGCACTGGCAGCAGATAACTTGCAAAAAATGGGATACACCAACGTAATTTCCATGGACGGAGGCATCCGCGACTGGCGCGAAAAAGGTTACCCTTTAGAGAAATGAAGGAATTGGACAGATATTTTGGACAGATAAACGAGAAATAAACGGCTTGTCATCCCGAGCGAAGCGAGGGATCTCATGCTCCCCAGCAGCTAGCAGATTGCATACCACCCGCATATTTGAAAAAATAGCTAAACCCAGAGTGGGGTCCTAGCAATGTCTCAAATCGGTAGCTTCGCGCTCATGCTGGCGCTCGGCCTGAGTGCATATTCCTTTCTCGCGGGACTTTTAGCATTATTCAATCGCAATGCCTCCTCAGCCCGTCTGGGCGAAACCGCCCGCCGCGCTGGAATCGCCACCTTCGCCGCAGTCTTGCTGGCAGCCGTTGTTCTAGTAACCGCGGCATTCAACGACGATTTCTCCATCGCCTACATCTTCCATCACAGCAATCGCGACTTGCCCGCCGCCTACAAGTTCGCCGTGCTGTGGTCCGGACAGGAAGGTTCGCTGCTCTTCTGGTCTCTACTTCTATCCGGTTACGGATTCGTTCTCCGCCTCCGCTACAAGACCGATCAGCGCCTCTTCGCCCACGCTTCTGTAGTTATTGCCGCAGTACAAGTTTTCTTTTTGCTGATTCTGAATTTTGCGGCACACCCATTTGCCGTCATGCAAGGCGGCATTCCCCAGGACGGCACCGGACTCAATCCTCTGCTCCAGTATCCCGAGATGGTCATCCATCCGCCCATGCTTTATCTGGGATACGTCGGCTTCACCGTCCCCTTCGCCTTCGCCTTAGGCGCGCTCATCATGAAGTATCCCGGCGAAAAATGGATCCAGATAACCCGCCGCTGGACCATGGTGACCTGGTGCTTCCTCACTATCGGCGTTTTTCTGGGCGCGCACTGGGCCTATGCCGTCCTAGGATGGGGCGGCTACTGGGGATGGGACCCCGTAGAAAATGCCTCGCTCATGCCGTGGCTCACCGGCACAGCGTTTCTACATTCCGTCATGATGCAGGAAAAACGCGGCATGTTGAAAGTCTGGAACATGTCGCTGATCTTCGCGACCTTCCTGCTCTCCATGCTCGGCACGTTTCTGACCCGTTCCGGTGTAATCAGCTCCGTCCACGCGTTCGCGCAATCCTCAATCGGCAGCTGGTTTCTGGTCTTCATCGCGCTGACTCTAGCAGTCTGTACTTATTTCCTGGTAAAGAACCGATCCCACCTCAAGAGCGAGCACAAACTGGAGGCCGTAGTCTCACGCGAATCCAGTTTCTTGTTCAACAACGTTCTCTTGCTGGCTGTCTGCTTCACCATTCTGTGGGGCACATTCTTTCCGATCCTGTCCGAGTTCTTTCAAGGACACAAAGTCACCGTCGGCCCACCCTACTTCAATCGCGTGATCGTACCAGTTGCGTTACTGCTTCTTCTACTGACCGCAGTCGGACCGCTCCTGGCCTGGCGCAAGACTTCGATGGAAAGCCTGAAGCGCAATTTCCTCTACCCCGCCATCGGCGCGCTTTCCATCGGCGGGATGATGATTCTCTTCGGCGTCCATCCCTGGGAAGATCCCTCCTATTTCTACGCGACCCTGGCAGCCGTACTGGCGGCGCTGGTGATCTTCAGCGTCATCTCCGAATTCCTCCGCGGAGGCCGCGTCATCGCCGCCAAGACGCAGCAAAACCTGCTCTCCGCCATGGTGCAGCTGTGTCACCGCAACACCCGCCGCTATGGCGGATACATCGTCCACTTTGGCGTTGCGCTGGTAGTCATCGGAATCCTCGGCACGCCCTTCAACAAAGAAGTAGAAAAAGAAATGGCCTTTGGAGACAAAATCAACATCGGCCCCTACACCCTCGTCTGCCAGTCCTACACGCAGGACGACAATCCTAATTACGGCAACGAGTGGGCGATCATCAACGTCTTCCGAGGCGGCAAGCAGATTACGACCATGTATCCCGAGCGCCGCTTCTACAAAGCCAGCCAGCAGCCGCAGACTCTGCCCCGCATTTACCCCAGCTTCCGCGAAGATTTCTTTCTGGTGAGCGACGTCTATCTAGTCTATGAAGGCAAAAACGAAACCACCGGACGCCCCATCATCAAAGCCCATTTGAATCCGCTAGTCCCCTGGATCTGGATCGGCCTCATCATCATGGTCTTCGGCACCATAGTAGCCTTGGTCCCAAACGCCGCCGCCGTCCAGGTAGCAGCCACCACCCCAATCCGCGCCCCAGCGCAGGTAGGAGCAGGTGACTGAGATGAAACCCTTTCTTATAGATTGTCATCCTGAGCGAAGCGAAGGACCTGCTTCTCGCCCGAATAGGCCCAACTCCGTTCGTCGTTGCCTCCACGCTCTCATCCTCACCGCCGCCGTCTTCCTCTTCATGGGCGCCGGCGACAACAGCGCCCGCTACAAAGACCTGGGCCACCGGATGATGTGTACCTGCGGATGCTCCCAGGTCCTGCTCGAATGCAACCACGTAGGCTGCACAGTCTCCTCCAAGATGGAGGACCAGCTACAAGCCGCGTTGGACAAAGACAAAGGCAATAGCGACGACTTAGTCTTGCAAGCCTTCGTCCAGGAATACGGACCCACCGTAATCGCCGCCCCCACCGCCACCGGATTCAATCGCGTAGCCTGGATCATGCCCTTCGCCGTCCTCGCGCTAGGCATCGCCTTCGTAATCTACGTAGTGCGTTCCTGGAAAAATCGCTCCGCCCCGGCCCTGGCCGACGGCATCACCATCCCTCCAAGCAGCGACCTGGAAGAGTTTCGAAGAAAAGCCCGCCGGGAGACCGACCAATGACGATCAAGTGTAGTAAGTGTGAAACGTGTGGCGCGGACACTCCTGTCCGCGAAAAGCCGCGATCGAGCAATGAATCAAGGGAGAAGGGAATCACCCAATGACCCTCTTCATCTGCGCCGCCGTCACCGCCGCCGTTCTCTACTACGTCTTCTTCTATCCCGGCGAAGTCTACGCCGGAGAAGAAAAAACCCGCCTGGGCTATCTCCGCGAGCGCAAAGAAGCAGTCTACGAAAACCTGCGCGATCTGAATTTCGAGCTAAAGGCTGGCAAGGTCCCCGACGCGGACTATCAATCCATGCGCGCCTCGCTCGAAGAAGAAGCGGCCGCAATCATGGCAGAGATTGCCAGATTGGAGCAGGCTGCTCGGCAGATAGTGTAAGCCTCGCCGATCATGATTATCCGGAACCGTCATCGAATAATTGCCACAACAGTATTCATATTCGCCGCGTGTCTAATTGGCTCATCGCAGTCGGCTCAGCCCGACGACGCATCTCTCTGCGTGGCTCCCAGTTCTGACGATCCTGTGGAGCGGTGCACTCCCGGACTCTGTGCCGCTGGCAAGATATCGTTCAAGGTTGATGATGAACCTGTCCTACCCTGGCCGAACGCGAAGAGCATCAAGATCGGCGATCTAGACGCCGTCGCAAGGCATCGCGTAGTGATCTACCGCGCCGGCAAACCTCAGCAGTCGTTTAGGTTTCGCTTTTCAGAATTCAAAGAGAACAAGGCTTGTCTTTTCCTCAACGACTTGTATTGGACAGCGCAGTTGTGGGATCCGAAACGGGCTCCGTGGTGTAAGTGTAAGTAGTGCTAGGCATCAATCCCCGTTCTGGTGATTTTCCCTCGGTGCGCGCTAAAATAGCGCCATGAGCCTGAACACCATCCAAGAGATCGAACGCGCCATCGGATCGCTCTCGCCGCGCGAAATAGAAGAACTATACGCATGGCTTGAGCAGCACTGTCCGCCGCCGATTGACACTCGCGTTCAATCCGATCTAGCGGCCGGACGCCTCGACGCGGCCATCCAGCGCGCTTTGGACGATGAGAAGAACGGCCGCACCCAGCCGCTCTAGCCAGATGCAGCATCGCGCCACCTCCGACTTTTGGCAGAAATATCATGCGCTCTCGCAGGAGGTCCGCGCCCGTGCCGACAAACAGTTTTCTTTGCTAAAAGCAAATTCGCAGCATCCTTCATTACAATTCAAGAAAGTGGGAGAGCGCCACGGCCAGGAAATCTGGTCTGCCCGCATCACCTTGAACCATCGCGCCCTGGCTATCAAACGTGACGATGGATATTTGTGGTTCTGGATCGGCGATCACAAGGCCTACGAAACACTGATTTCTTAGAGTGCTGCGTCTTGTAAGCTGGTGCGTCCTAAAAAGTTTCCCCGCACCCAGGAGTTCTTTTGAACCAACTCGCAAAGTCCGCCCTACTAGCCGCCATCCTCTCGCTACCCCTAGCCTCGGCCGCCGCCCAAACCCTCTCGGGCACGGTCACCAACGGCACCACCAACAAGCCCGCCGTAGGCGACGAAGTAATCCTCATCAACCTCACCACCAAGATGGAAGTCGCCGCCACCACCAAAGTCGACAGCGCCGGCAAATTCAGCTTCACGCTCACCGGAGCGCCCGGACCGCACCTCATTCGCGCCGTCCATCAGGGAGTCACCTACCACCAGATGGCTCCTCCCGGAGTCACTTCGGTCGACGTGCAGGTCTACGATGTCGCCACAAAAGTCAGCGCCCTGAGCGTGACCGCCGACGTAATGCGCTTCCAGGCCGATACCGGAACCATGCAGGGCGTGCGCCTGTTCGTCGTGAACAATTCTTCTTCGCCCGCGGTGACGCAAATGAACGATCACAATTTCGAGTTCTATGTGCCCGCCGGCGCCAAAATCGAGCAAGTACAAGCCCGCGCCCCCAACGGACAGCCGATCGCCGCCGAGGCCGTTCCCCAGGCGGAGAAGAACCGCTACGGAATCGCCTTCCCGCTCCGCCCCGGAGAAACACAGTTCCAGGTAGAGTTCACGCTTCCCTACTCCGGCGAGATCAAGTTTGATCCCAAGCCGATCTATCCCGCCGAGCACGTCGTAGTCGTTCTTCCGAAGACAATGCAGTTCGCGGCCGCAAATCCAGCAAGCTTCGAATCCATGCACGATCCCAGTCAGGGCGATAGCATCGTAGAAGTAGCGCAGAAGACGAAGCCCGGCCAACCGTTAGGCTTCACCTTAAAAGGCAACGGATTAATCACCGAATCTCCCGGAGAAGTCGCCTCCAACGCAGCTCAACAAGATCAGGCGCAACAATCCGACCAACCGCAAGCACAAGGACAACAACAAGGTCGCGACAATCGCCCCGGCGGCGGATTAGGCGTCCCCATCGATGCGCCCGACGCTCTGCAACAATATCGCTGGCCAATCCTGGGCGGATTCGCGGTCCTATTAGCCATCGGCGGATGGGTAGTCACAAAACGCCAACCCGTAACCTCGGCAGCCGTAGCATCCTCAGCCGCATCGTCTCCGGCACAGCCCAGCAAGAATACCCTTCCCATAGATGCCAAGGTCCAGGCAGTGCATCCATCTGCCGCTGCGGCAGCAGGCACCACAAGATCGTCAATGCTGCTCGAAGCCCTAAAAGAAGAATTGTTCGCCCTCGAAGTAGAAAAGAAACAAGGCAAGATCTCAGCCGAGGATTACGAAAAAGCCCGAGCCGCCCTGGACCAAACCCTGGAACGAGCCCTGAAGCGGCAGCAAGGCTGATTGGCGGCTCGGTTTTCTGAGAACTGAGAACCGGGAACTGAGAACTAACTGAGAGACACCGCCCCTGAGCCCAACCCCCGGCTTCAGCATCTAATAGGTACGGCATCATCCGAGGCAGTAATCATGAGCAACATATTCAAAACCACATTCCTCCTAACCGGCATGACGCTCCTTCTCATGTTGGCATGCCGCGCTTTCGGCGGACAAAACGGAATGCTGCTGGCGCTAGCCTTCGCCGCCATCCTGAATTTCGTATCTTACTTTTTCTCCGACAAGATCGCGCTAGCCACCTACCGCGCCCAGCCCGTCAGCCGCGAAGATTTGCCGCGCGTCTACAACATCGTCGAGCGCCTGGCGCAAAAAGTCAGCCTGCCCATGCCCAAGGTCTATGTCATCCCGACCGATTCTCCCAACGCCTTCGCCACCGGACGCAATCCGAACCACGCGTCAGTAGCCGTAACCCAAGGCATTCTAGGATTGCTGAATGATGAAGAACTCGAAGGCGTCCTCGCCCATGAACTAGGTCACGTGCGCAATCGCGACATCCTGATCAGCTCAATCGCCGCGACATTGGCCGGAGCGATCACCTACCTGGCCTCGATCGCCAAATGGGGAATGATCTTCGGCGGCATGAGAGGCGAACGCGACGAACGCGGAGGCGGAAGCGGCATCGCAGCCATCGCCATGATCTTCCTCGCCCCATTCGCAGCTATGCTGATCCAACTAGCCGTCTCCCGCTCCCGCGAATACGGAGCCGACGATACCGGAGCCCACTGGACCGGCAATCCCTACGCCCTAGCCAGCGCGTTAGCAAAAATCGATGCCTATTCCAAACAGCGCCCGCTAATCGCCAGCCCATCCACCGCGCATCTCTTCATCATCCAGCCGTTCCTGGGAGGAATGAATTTCGCCAACCTGTTCTCGACCCATCCCCCCACCGCAAAAAGAATCGAACGCCTGACCGGCAGACCAGCAAACTTCGGCCAGCAATAAATCCTTACCCCCAGTGTCATCCTGAGCGAAGTCGAAGGAACCCCTACCCCCAACCTGACGGCCGCCGGAAGGCACACCTTGAAGAATTCATCCTCGCATGAATCGCTACGGTGACTGATTCCATCGCGATAGTTTAAAGTTTACGTCCATGAATCACCCTCCAACTCCAGGCAGACGGACTTTTCAAGTTCATGAAAACCCTCACGCCACCGCGCTGCAAGGATTGCCGCTGGCAACCTTCTGGCAGCGATTGCTGGGATATGTAATCGACATCCTCCTTGCCGTTGTCTTGTGGGCTCCCGTCGAGTTCGCTTGGCGGCGTTTTGTTCTGCACGAACAGGACATCAACCTGAGATGGGATTTCCACGAGATCGGAAACATCATCGTCGCCCTCATCTACTGGGGACTGGGAAATTATTGGGGCAACGGCCAAACACCGGGTAAATGGATCGCACGAACCAGAGCAATGTCCCTGACCAGTCCGCGAATGGGGGCATGGCAATCCATCGAGCGCGCCCTCGGCTACGGCGCGGCAGTGCTCGAAGGAGGACTCGGTTTCTTGCAGTTCTTCTGGGATCGAAACCGAATGTGTGCCCAGGATCGCTTGGCAGAGACGATCGTAGTGGACGTCAGAAAAGGATCGCGGCGTCCTTCGTAGCAGAAACGTGGCGCTATAGTCCAACTTCTCGCGCGGTGACTCCGGTAACCCTTTCCCCCACTCGCCTGCATAGTAAGATTCAACCAATGTCGACCCATCTCGCGAGTGTCGCCTCAAGTCGCGCGGCCCAGCTTGAGCAGTCCCTCCGCCGCGTAATCCGAGGCAAGGACGACGTTCTGCGACTCGCCCTGGTTTCCATCTTCGCCAAAGGCCACCTGTTGATCGAAGGCGTCCCCGGAGTCGGCAAGACCACGCTGGGCCAGGCGCTGGCCCGCGCCATCGACTGCACTTTTCAGCGCATCCAGTTCACCAGCGACATGCTGCCCTCGGACGTGCTCGGCATCTCGATCTACTCCGCCATCGAGCAGAAATTCGAATTCAAGCGCGGACCCGTCTTCGCCAACGTCCTCTTAGCCGACGAAATCAACCGCACCACTCCAAAGACGCAGTCCGCTCTGCTCGAAGCCATGAACGAGGGGCAGGTCACCATCGACGCGCATTCGTATCAGTTGCCGCAACCGTTTTTAGTATTAGCCACGCAGAATCCCGTCGAGCATCACGGCACCTACCCGCTCCCCGAATCTCAACTCGATCGCTTCCTGATGCGGGTCCGCATGGGATACCCCGAAGGCAACGCCGAACGCGAAATCCTGCGCGCCGAAGCCGGAGTAGCGCAACTCGAAAACCTGCGCCCCGTCCTCAACGCCGCCGACGTAGTAGAAATTCAGCAAGCCGTAGCCCAGGTCCACGTGGACGAATCGCTAATCACCTATCTGCTGAACATAGTCACCAAGACGCGCGAGTCCGAGTATCTCTCCCTCGGAGTATCTCCCCGAGGCTCGCAGATGCTCTACCGCGCCGCCCAAGCCATGGCCTTCCTCGAAGGCCGCGACTACTGCACCCCCGAAGATTTCAAGCCGTTAGTCGTTTCCGTCTTCGCCCACCGAGTAGTAGTAAGTTCTCTCTACACCTCCACCCTGAAAAAATCCGAGCAAGCCGAACAAGTCCTGCGCGAAATAGTAGAAAGCGTCCCTGTGCCGGTCTGAGCTTTGTAGACTGTCATCCCTACCCCGCCACCCCCGCACCGCGATCGCAAGACATTCTCCTCCGAACCAGGTTTCTCGCCCCGGCCCACCCGACTACAATGTTCAAACAACCGATGCCCTCCCTCGACGACTATCTCCGCGAAGCCGAAAAAGCCCACGGCCACCTCTGCGCCGGACAAATTCTCGGCGTCCGCATGGCCCTGCTCGGACTGCAAAAACTAGGCATCGAAGACCCCCGCGGAAAAGACCGTAAGCGTCTCGTCACCTTCGTAGAAATCGATCGCTGCGCCACCGACGCCATAGCCGTAGTCACCGGATGTCGCCTCGGCAAACGCGCCCTGAAATTTCGCGACTGGGGAAAAATGGCAGCCACCTTTGTTGATTTAGGGGTCAAAGACGCAAGCATCGGCAAAGCCATCCGCATCGCCGCCAAAGAATCCTCCAAGGCGGTCGCCCGCTCGATGCATCCCGAAATCGAAAACAAGAACCAGCAGCAAATGCTCGCCTACCGCGAGATGATGGATGACGACCTCTTCACCACGCAATGGGTAAAAGTCGACCTCCCTCCCGAAGAATTCCCCGGATACAAAAGCGACCGCATAGTCTGCGCCGAATGCGGAGAAGGCATCAACTTCCACCGCGAAGTAGAACGCGACCACAAAATCCTGTGCCAAGCCTGCGCCGGCGAGCGGTATTACGAACTGTTGTAGGCCAGAGCTGTCCAGGATTTCTTCTGTTTGGGGAAGACTTTAGCCTCTGTGGTGGCGGTGCGGGTTCAAGATAACTGTGAGGCGCAGGATTCGTGCCGACGCAAGAACTATTGGATTCAGCTGTTTTCCTCCGTGTACTCCGTGTCCCCTGTGGTGAGGATTCCGCAAATTGCACCACTACCGCCTCGGTAGTCCAGTTGTAAATCCCACCCTGTTTCACGTACTCTGCGGCGCATGGGAATTCGAACTCTGACCGCCCTCTGCATTTTGCTCTGTCCTCTACTCTGCCCCGCGCAGCCCGCGCCTCGCGCCTTCACCCTGGAGCAAGTCCTGAGCTCGCCCTTCCCGACGAATCTCGTCTCTGACCGCACAGGAAGAATCGCCTGGGTCTTCGCCGCCAAAGGCGAGCGCAACGTCTGGGTCGCGGACGCTCCCAATTTCGAAGCGCGCCAAGTCACCCACTACACCGGCGACGACGGCATGCCAATCGCCGCGCTCAAGCTGACTCCCGACGGAAAGACCGTCGTCTACGCGCGCGGCAGCGAAGCCAACAGCGCGGGAGAAATCGCCGACCCGACCGGCAACGTCGAAAAGCGCGTGCAGCAAGTCTGGGCCGCGGATGTCGAAAAAGGCGAGCCGCGTCTCCTCGGCGATATGGGATGCGATGAGGAGGGATGCGAGGACATTCAAATCTCTCCCAATAGCGAGTTCGCCGTCTGGTCGGCTAAGAAACAGATCTGGATCGCTCCGATCTCGGGCAAGGGCGACGCCAAGGCCAAGGCGCTGACCTACGTCCGCGGAAATAATTCGCAGCCGAAGTGGTCGCCCGATGGAAAGAAGATCGCTTTCGTCAGCGACCGCGGCGATCACAGCTTCGTCGTCATCTACGAATTCGGACGCAACACGCTCCGCTACGTCTCCCCCAGCGCCGACCGTGATCAATTCCCGCGCTGGTCACCGGATGGCAGCCAGATCGCCTTTGTGCGCCTCGTAGGAAAACAGATGAAGCAGCCCCTGATCCCACTGCTGCCGCTGCCCTGGGCCATCTGGATGTACGACGTTCCCGCCGATTCAGCCCACGAAATATGGAAGAGCGGCCCAGCCCTCGACGATTCCCTGCCACTTTTAACCGAAGATAACTCATTCCAATTTGCGGCAAAGAATCGCATCGTTTTCTCTTCCGAACAAGAAGGATGGAACCATCTCTATTCAGTAGCAACAACCGGAGGCCAAGCCACTCTACTGACACCCGGAAAATTTGAAACCGAAGATGTCGCGCTCAGTTCCGACAAGACCTCCGTCATCTACTCTTCGAACCAATATGACGCTGCCACCAATCCTACCGACCAAGACCGTCGCCACCTGTGGCGCGTCAGCGTAGAAGGCGGAACGCCACAACCGCTAACCCACGGCGAAACGATGGAGTGGACTCCACTAGAAATCGCAGGAAAAGTAGTATGTCTAGGATCGACCGCCACAAGCCCGGCAATGCCCTACGTCGTCACACCGCAAGGCCGCGACTCGGGTGGACGTGAAATGATCGCGAAAGCCGCCCTGCCCGCCGACTTCCCCTCATCCCAATTAGTCACGCCCAAGCAGGTAGTCTTCAAATCCGCCGACGGCTGGGAAATCCACGGCCAACTATTCGAGCCGAAACAAAGCGGTGTGCGGCCCGCCCTGATCTTCATCCACGGCGGCTCCATCCGCCAGATGATGCTCGGCTTCCATTACATGGACTACTACCACAACGCCTATGCCATGAATCAGTACCTGGCAAGCCGCGGATACGTGGTGCTTTCAGTCAACTACCGAACCGGAATCATGTACGGCCGCCACTTTCGCGAACCAAGCGACGGAGGCCCGCGCGGCGGCGCTGAGTACAAAGACATAGTCGCCGCCGGAAAATATTTGCAGACTTTGCCGACTGTCGACACGAAGAGAATCGGCCTGTGGGGCGGATCCTACGGTGGCTACCTGACCGCGATGGGATTGGCGCACAACTCCGAGATGTTTGCCGCGGGAGTCGATCTCCACGGCGTACATGATTGGTCTGACTTTAAAGAAGAAATTCCCGAGGACGCATCCGATCACGATGCCGCCGTTAAGCTCGCATTTGAATCGTCACCCAACGCCGCAATCGCAACCTGGAGGTCGCCCGTCCTCCTAATCCAGGGAGACGACGACCGCAACGTCCCGTTCTCACAAACCGTGGACCTATTGCAACGCCTGCGCGCCCAAAAAGTGCACGTCGAGCAATTGGTCTTCCCCGATGAGGTTCACGGCTTCCTGCTCTGGAAGAGTTGGATTCGCGCGTACGGGGCTACGGAAGAATTTTTTGGGAGGGAATTGAAGTAGAAAAATAAAAAAAAGTTGTCATCCTGAGCGAAGCGAAGGACCTGCTTTTTGCCGCCAGCAACTCCCGTGTAGCTCCCCGTTTTTGCTGCCGAACGCGCGGGCGTGAATTCCAAATTATCGACCCACTCAAGAGCTCCGCCGTAGCGCCTCCCGTATCCGCTCCCAAGTCACCTCCAGCGTCTCCGGCAGCACCCGCGTCTCCCCAATCACGCTAATAAAGTTAGCGTCCGCCACCCACCGCGGCAGAACATGCATATGGATATGTCCCGCCACGCCAGCCCCCGCCGCCTTCCCGATATTCATCCCGAGATTGATGCCGTCGGGCCGGTAAAGCGACCGCAGAACCGTCTCCATGCGCTGTGTCAACGCCATCATCTCTTGGGCAGCCTCCGTGGGGAGCTTGTCCAGCTGATCCATGTGCGCGAACGGAACCACCATGACATGCCCATTCGTATATGGAAATGTGTTGAGAATCACGTAACAATGCGTCCCCCGATGGACGATCCGCGCCTCCTGGTCGCTTTGCTTGGGAAGATCGCAGAAGATACAGCCCGAAATCAGGTCGGCACTGGTAACAAACGCGTAGCGCCAGGGAGTCCAGAGGTGATCCATGCGTTGGAGGGTAGCAGAAACGGGCTACGAGCTGCGAGCTACGAGCCTGGAACCAAAGAGGCTGGGTTCGCTCGAAGCTCGCCGCTCGAAGCCCGCAGCGTCGCCGTGTGACGAACCGGTAAATTCTCGCGAATCCCGTTTGACACTGTTCCAAACCGGTTGCTATAGTCGAAGAGTCCCTATTGGACGCGGTCTCGCACCAGCTGGAATTGTCCTAGGGTCGTCCGCCAGGTCGGCCTCAACGCAACCTAAAGAACACGCCAGCCGTCCGCTACACCACGTCCCGCATGAGTCGCGCAGAAACGCGCCGACACAGAGCCTATGAATTTGTTCGACGATAGCATCGCCAGTAATTCTGAATCCACTCTTGAAACCATGACACCTGCCCACGACACCCACACCGGCGGCTCAGCCGTAGTTGACGCTCCTGAGCTCGCGCAACCCTCCCCTGCGGATACACCAGCTTCCGCCCCAGCCGTGCATGAAAATGAAGACGTGCACACCGTTTCCCATCACGACGCTCCACATACCAGCGCCAGCGCTAGCAATAACGACGACGGTGACAATTCCGCGCAGGAGAATGCTTCCGCCGGCAGCGACGATTTCGCCGCCGCGCTCCACAATTTTGAGAACCAAACCGAGGAAGCGGTCAGCGACGACCACGTCATCAAAGGTACCGTGATCAAGCTCACGGCGACCCACGTCGTCGTCGATATCGGCGCGAAATCCGAAGGCATGGCGCCAATCGCGGAAATTCTCGATCACGAAGGCAATCCGAAGTTCAAGGCCGGCGACGAGATCGACGTAATGCGCGACAAAGGTCAAACCGAAGAGGGATACATCAACCTTTCGCACCTCAAGGCGCAACGCCTCCGCTCATGGGATGAAATCGAGCGCGCCTACAACGACAAGAAGCCCATCAAAGGCATTGTCGTGGAGCGCATCAAGGGCGGCCTGACCCTCGACATTCAGGGAGCCCGCGCCTTCCTGCCCGGCTCTCAGGTAGACCTTCGCCCCATCCGCAACCTGGACGGCATGAAGGGCCAGACGATGGAAGTCGCCATCATCAAGCTCAACAAAAAACGTGGCAACATCGTCGTCTCGCGCAAGCAGCTTCTGGAAGAAGAGCAGACCGAAAAGCGCGGCAAGACACTCGAACACCTCGAAGAGGGCAGCGTCCTGACCGGCATCGTCAAGAATCTCACCGAATACGGCGCGTTCGTTGACATGGGCGGAATCGACGGCCTGTTGCACATCACCGATATGTCCTGGGGACGCCTGACTCACCCCCGCGACCTGGTCAACGTCGGCGATCAGATTCAGGTCAAAGTCCTGAAGTACGACAAAGACAAGCAACGCGTCTCGCTGGGATTCAAGCAGCTCACGCCCGACCCATGGCTGGATGCGGAACACCGCTATCCCGTAGGCGCTCACGTCCACGGTCGCGTCATCAGCGTCACCGACTATGGAGCCTTCGTAGAACTCGAGCAGGGCATCGAAGGCTTGGTCCACGTCAGCGAAATGACCTGGTCCAAGCGGATGAAGCATCCCTCGAAGCTGGTCAATGTCGGCGACGAGGTCGATTGCGTCGTGATCAGCGTCAACCCGACCGAACGCAGAATTTCGCTCGGCATGAGGCAGCTAGCGTCCAACCCGTGGGATACGCTACACGATAAATATCCTGTGGGAGCGACCGTCGAAGGCCGTGTCCGCAATCTGACCGAGTTCGGCGCCTTCATCGAAATCGAAGACGGAATCGACGGATTAGTCCACGTCAGCAACCTGAGCTGGACCACTCGCGTAAAACATCCTTCTGAGCTCTTGAAGAAAGGCGACAAGGTCAAGGCCATCATCCTGGCCATTGAGCCCGACAAACGCCGTCTGTCGCTAGGCGTAAAGCAGATGCAGCCCGATGTGTGGGATTCATTCTTCGCCCAACATCGCGTAGGCGACATCGTCCATGGCAAGGTATTGCGCGTGGCCAACTTCGGAGCATTCGTCGAGATCGCCGAAGGCATCGAAGGCCTATGCCACAATTCGGAAGCCGTCGACGCGAACCAGCAGCCAATGCACCTCGAACCCGGCGCCGAGTTCGACTTCAAGATCATCAAGATGAATCAGGAAGAGAAAAAAGTAGGCCTGAGCATCAAAGCGGTCGGCGAAGAAGCGTCTCGTCAGGAAGTCGAGTCCTACAAACAGCCGTCATCGTCGTCCTCCTCAAAGAGCACAACGATCGGCGACCTGATTTCGTGGAAACGTGCCGGCGGAGACAGCAACACCAACTAAGTTCGCGCAAAAAGTTCTGCGCGCAATGCGGACACAATAGGATTTGTCATCCCGAGCGAAGCGAGGGATCTGCATTTTGCATCTGACCTAAGGGGTGCGCCACTTCTCGCGCTTTTCGAGAAGTGGCCCGCCCAACTGTCAATCCCGTAGGCCTCTCACCCAATCTTCTGCAAATTCTGAAAGCTGACTCGCAAACTCTCCATCGCCGGAAGCTCTCCCGAATCGCGCTCCACAAAAAAATGCTTCACTCCATTCTTCTCCGCCGCCGCTAGAATCGGAGCCCACCGAACCGTCCCAGCTCCAACCTCGGTGAAGTGTTCCGCCGCCGCGTCTTTCACCTGCGTAGGCGGAAATCCCGCCTTGCGATCTTTCAGATGTAGCAGCTTGATGCGGCTTCCGTACCGCTGAAACATCTCCATCGGATCGCCTCCCGCCTGCGTAATCCAGTAGCAATCCATCTCAATGCAAACCAGTTTCGGATCGCACCCTTTCATCAGAGTTTCATAACCGGTGGTGCCCCCGAAGCGCCGAAACTCGTAATTGTGATTGTGAAATCCAAACTGCATCCCCGCCTGATGAATCTTCTCGCCCCAAAGATTGAACTGGTCGGCTGCCCGCTTGTAACCATCGAGCGTCATCCACATGCTCTCCGGCAGCATCGGACAAATAACGTACTCCACTCCCAGCGCCTTCGCGTAGTCGATCTTCGCTTCCAGCCCATCGTAGTTGAAGTGCCCGCTAGGAACCGTCAGCCCGTGGTCGCTGATCATCCGGCGCAGTTCCGCCGCCGGATGCCCATAGATATCCCAGTAGGTCTCAACCTCGGAGTAGCCAATCTTACGAACCGCTTCCAGCACCGCCGGAAGATCGCGCTCCGCCTCCTGGCGCACGGTATACAACTGCACTCCAAGCGGACGCCCATTGAGACCATGCCCCTCTTCGCCAAGCAGTCCCTTGGCAGCCAACCCCCCAGCACCCGCAATGGACAACTGAAGAAATAAGCGACGATTAATCATTCGTGCTCCTAAGGATTTTCATTTCTTGCCACCCTCCGCCACAAGGGCATAGCTAACGAAGGCCACCTCTTTACTATCCGGAGACCACGACGGCACATTGATGGTGCCTTGTCCTCCAAACAATTTGGCCAGAACACTGATTTTGTCGCTGGCCTTTTCATCGATCAAGGGCATGATCCGCAGCATCACATCTTTATTCTCCGGATGCCCCTTCACATCCGGCCCGTAGGAAAGAAAAACCATCCACCTGCCGTCCGGAGAAATGTGCGGAAACCAGTTGTTCCAGTCGTCGACCGTGACCTGTTCCTGCTCGCTCCCATCCGCTCGCATGCGCCAGATCTGCATGTGCCCGGTCCGCTCGGAATTAAAGTAGATGTACTTCCCGTCCGGAGAATATTCCGGCCCATCATCCAGCCCCTTGGCCGTCGTCAGCCGCGTTTCCTCACCGCCCGTAATCGGGATCGTATAAATATCAAACTCGTCGTTGCGCTGTCCCACAAACGCCAGCGTCTTGCCATCGGGAGACCAGCCGTGCCAGTACGACGGGGATTTCTGCGTAATGCGCCGCGGCGTTCCTCCTCCGATCGGCACGATGTAAACGACAGATTTGTGATCTTTAGACCCGTGATCCTCCTGCGACTGATCGCTGATGGCCAGCAAGGTTTGGTCCGGAGAAATGCCGTGGTCGTTGTTGCAGCGGTTCGCGAATCCAGTGTCGATCAGTGTCGGTTCGCCCCCGCCCACCGCCAGCCGGAGAATCCGGCCATCCCGATTGAAAAGAAATGACGTTCCGTCGCGAGTCCAATTGGGCGCCTCAAAATGTTCGGCAGCCGAGTACACAACAGTGCGGTCAGTCGAAGCAATGCTGATTCTTTCCAGCGTGCTGTAAAGAGTCGTCTTTGTCGTCTCTTCTACCGGAGCCAGATTTCCAGCGAGATCGACGTCTGTGAATACGGCTTTCTCGACTACATCTTTGTCGTGTGCACAGACGCCAATCCCCACATAGTACGTCCCCGTAAGCGGAACCCGAATCGAGGCGCCCGAGAAGCGCGTCTGTTTATCACTATCTCCCAAAAACAAATAAACAAACTCGCCCCGCTTTTCGATCCGCAGCCGTTTGGGACCAGAAACATTCGACTGCACCTCCTGCGTCGCCGTTCCCTTTTCATCGCGGTATTGCAAGGCGACCAACCCATTACCATGGAGCGCCACATCCGCGTAGGCGGAATCCGCATCGAGACTCTGGCGAACGATCAGCACCGCCTTGCGATGCTCATTCCCTCCGCTTCCCACGAGCGATATGTCCGCCGCCAGACTGACGTCGCCAGTAACTTTTTTCCAGGCGAAATGGAAAGCATCTGTCGTGGACCACATATTCACGCCACTACCGCTAACCGTGTACGCCCCCTTGGCAGCGTCGTACTCCAAATTTCCAGGATGCAGAACGCTGCCAACGTCAGCATGATGCTCAAACAGGCCCACCGGCAACTCGCTGGCCCAGAGGTCAAGATTAAGACTGCCCGAACCGGCAACCCATAACCAACTGAGCGCCAACACAATGGAAGCAGCTCTCTTGCTCATTGGAGAAAAACTCCGTGAACAGATTTCAATGCTTGGGTTACGAAGAGGAATTGTACGACTTCTGGCTTACTTGGCGTCGCTTTTGGCATCGATTCTCAAATCGATGTAGACCTGGCTGCGATCGTCGAACTGGCTGACCGTCTTCGTCCCGCTCTTGCGGTTATTGATCTGCGCGTAGACTTCGTAATCGATGCTCGGCAGCAGCGCCGGAAACCGGTAGGTTCCCTCGGGCCCGACGATATAAGTTTTCACCGCGCGCGTGTGAGTGTTCGTCAGATACACCACCGCGTTCGCCAAAGGATTATCGCCCTTATCCAATACCTTACCCGTGAGCAACCGAGTCTTGTCTTCCTTCTTCGGTTCCCGGCCAAACAATTGGCCGTGAGCCAGGACCGGAGTCGTCAAGATCGACGCCGAAAAAACTACCAGCAGCAAAGCAGCGACGATCTCTCTCTTCATAAGTTACTCATTTGCGTTGAAAGCGGAGAATGTGCCCCCGCCCACATAAAAACTGTCATCCTGAGCGAAGTAGCCGCTTCGCGAAGGCGAAGCAGCCACGCAGTCGAAGGACCCCTACCCCCAAAACAACTCTTCAGTACTCCGTAGCGGCCAAGGGAAATGCGTCTTTCAAACTGTCTACTCCCAGTCTAAATGAAGCCCGACATCCGAGCGCCCATCCCCGTCAACATGCACCGATACCTCCGTACCCGGCTTCAGCTTTTTGCCCGAAGCGTTCTTGTAGCCCTTCGTGTCCGCCCACACCAGATAGTCCGCTTTATCCACCGGAACCCGCTGCGCAAATTCGCCCGTGTGATTCGAATACTGCTCCCAACGCGCCTTCTTGTCGTCGGAGCGCCGTATCTTCACCTTGACTCCATACAGCGGATGCCCATCAGGATCCCAAACCGTCCCAAAGATCACAGCATAAGGCGCTGGCTTCGGGCGTGGCTTCTCCGCGCCATTACTCTGCCCGCTCGCAGCCAACGGCAACGAGAAAGCCGCAAGCAGCAAGATCACCAGGCTGAGGGACGCTCGACTATACGCGGGATTCTTCAGTCGTCGTCCTCATCTTCGTCCTTGTCTTTTACCTTCTCATCTTCCTCATCATCATCGTCGTCGTCGACCTCATCTTCGCCGACCTTCTTCAGTTCTACCGGATTGACGGTGATGACCTCATAATCCGCGCCGCACTCCGGGCAGGAGACGACCGCGCCTTCATCGACCTCATCTTCATCGATGTCGAGATCAGTCTCGCATTCGGGACAGTACACCATGTTTTCCTCCACGTTCGGGATACCCTGTTATATTTAGTTTCTTCGTGAGGAAAAGGTCAAGTGGCTTGCCAAGAAATCTCTAAAATGTTCCATTACTCCCGTTCCGGTCATGTCTCCAAAGGTCATGCCATAGCCGCCGCACTCATCGTCCTGACCCTCTTCACTCCCTTGTCCCATTCGCAGCAAGTGCAGTTGGATCCCCCGCGTTTAGCCGCCGACCGCCACACCGATCCCCACATCGCGAAGGCTATCGAAGAAGCTTCCCCAGACCGCATCCGGCAGACGATCGAAAAGCTGGTTAGCTTTAACAACCGCTCCACAATCTCCGCGCAGGACGAGGAATCCATCAAAGCCGGCAAGGGAATCGGAGCCGCCCGCGAATGGATCAAATCCGAATTCGAGCGCTACTCCAAAGAATGCGGTGGATGTCTGGAGGTCAAAACCGACGCTTTCACCGAACAACCTGCCGATCGCATCCCGAAACCAACCGAAATCACCAATGTCTACGCCGTACTGCGCGGATCGGACCCCGCGCAAGCCGATCACATCGTCCTGGTAACCGGCCATTACGATTCGCGCAACAGCGACACCTTTAACGTGACCGACCCCGCTCCGGGAGCCAACGACGACGCCAGTGGCACCGCCGTGAGCCTGGAATGCGCCCGTATTTTGAGCCAGGCGTCAAAAACAACCAAATTCCCCGGGACAATTATTTTTCTGACCGTCGCCGGCGAAGAGCAGGGCCTGAATGGCAGCAAGCACTTCGCCAAGATGGCAAAAGACGGGTCCTGGAAGCTCGACGCCGTCCTGAACAACGACATCGTCGGAGGCAACCTCGGTCCCGGACAGGATGCGAGTATAGTGCGCCTGTTTTCCGAAGGCCTGCCCGCCGCAGCAACCGACGCCGAAATCAAGCACATTCGATCCCTCGGCGGAGAAAGCGATTCACCCTCGCGCGAACTCGCCCGTTACGTAGCCGACGTGGGACGCTCCTACAATGCCGGAGTCAAGCCGCTTCTAATCTTCCGCCTCGACCGTTTCCTCCGCGGAGGCGATCACTATTCTTTCAATCAGCAGGGCTTCGCCGGAGTCCGATTCACCGAATTTCGTGAAGACTTCAACCGCCAGCATCAAAATATTCGTACCGAAAACGGCATCGAATATGGAGACCTGCTGAAATCCGTCGATTTCGACTATGTGGCGCACGTGGCGCGCCTGAACGCCGCGACCCTGGCCTCATTGGCATCGGCACCGCCGTCTCCGGCAAAGGTAAAAATGCTGACGAAAGACCTCGATAACAAAACCACTCTGACTTGGGAACCGTCAGTCCGCGCTGCAGCTTACGAGGTAGTCTGGCGCTCCACCAGCGCCGCCGATTGGGAGTATGTCCAAACGATTAGTACCGGCACCCGTGCAACTCTGAACATTTCGAAGGATAATGTCATATTCGGTGTACGAGCGGTAGACGCAGCAGGACATCGCAGCCTGCCCGTCATTCCCGAGCCCGAAAGATAAAGTGCCCCGCGGACAAACCATCTCGTTCAGCTTTCCTCCCTTCGCCGGATGGGTAAGGCGCATCATCCTCACTTGCACGGGGGTTTACCTCTTTCAAGCGGTGATGAAACTCTTCGCGCCAGCCATCGCCGACCTGATGCAGGAATGGCTGGCCCTGATTCCTGTCGACGTGCTGCACGGCAGAGTGTGGCAAGTAGTCACGTACTCGTTCCTGCACGCAAGTTTCGGGCACGTGTTTTTTAACATGCTTACACTCTGGTTTATTGGCGCCTACCTCGAGCGCGACTGGGGTCCGCGGCGCTTCATCGAGTGCTACGCGTTCTGCGTCGTCGGCGCCGCTCTGGTAGTGATCGCAATGTCATACACCCATTTCCCCGGCATGAGGCCGGATAGCGGAACGGTAGGCGCATCAGGCGGCATTTTTGGATTACTGATGGCCTTCGGAATTCTCTACGCCGATCAGGAAATGTACCTGTTTCCACTGCCATTTCGAATCAAAGCCAAATACCTGGTTGGCATCTGGGTCGTGGTCGCCATCATCGCCGTTTTTGAGCCATCACAAGGCATCGCGGTTTTCGCCCATCTCGGCGGATTGCTCTTCGGCTTCCTCTTCGTGAAGTTCTTGCCCTCTCGCGGCCTAAGCTACGCGGCCTCCGAGCGCTATTTCAGCGCGCGAAATTCTTACTACCGCTGGAAGCGCCGCCGCGCCGCAAGAAAATTCGAGGTCTACATGAAAGACCACGACCGCAAAGTCACCTTCGACGAGCACGGCAACTACGTCCCGCCCCCCGATAACGAAAACGACAAACCAAATGGCGGCTCGAAATCCGGCTGGGTGAACTAGCGCTCAATGGCCAACTGCCGCGCTACTTGGGTTCGGTGACATTGAGCACCCACTTTTCGTCCTTCGTCCATTCCATAAACGTAAACTGCTCCGGATTCTGCGTGTAGCAAATAAGCGATGCGCCAAATGCTACATGACCGTCACTCGTCGGCTGATCGTAGATCGAAATCTTATTCCCCTCAAGATCGACGAGATCGATTAACTGCTGAAGTACGCGGTGCTCAGACGAAGTCTTTCGGAACACAACCGCGATTCGATTTCCAACAATTGTCATTTTGTCGACCATGAGATCCTGGTCGCCCGGGTCAACCGTAATCCTCCGTACCACCTCTCCACCTGGCGATATCGCGTAGATAACCGCTGGACTTAGCCAGCGCAGCAAGTAGGCGTTCCCATCAGACCCAATTTCCAACTTGCCCCGGCTGATTGCTCGTCATCCTCCAGGTGTAATTCCTTCAATAGAGACCCGTTGGAAGAGAAAATTCCTGTAAATGGAAAGGACTGATTCGCAGTGCGATCCCATTTACCCCCGGTAGCCAGGAAGTTTCCCGAAGGGAAAACGAGAAACAGGTTAGGTGACCACGGGCCTCCAACATCCAGCTTGACCATCGACTTGTAGCTTCCGTCTTTGTTGTATAGGAACAGGTCACGGTCGAAACTGTGAGGGAAAACCAGCTGATGGACGTCACCCTCGGCACTCACGGTAAACATCCCTGCCGCGTCCAGTTTCGCGACGTCAGGCGAAGAACCCGCATTAAATGTCGCGACCCGCTCCCACTTGGAATTGAACTTCGTGACCGCTAGCAGATCGGTACGCAAATAGTAGTTTCCATCACTGTCGCATTGCGGCATACCGGCGAGCGATCTTGCGTCCAGGCTCACTGCGACAGTTTTCGCGAGTGTGAGTTGGGAGCGTGTTCCGGCGTCTATTTTCGCGGGAGCAGCGGTTGTCGCAGTCGCGCTGGCTGGTTTCGCGGATGCAGAATCCTTCGCGGCCTGGCTGCACAAAACTTGAGGCCAGAAAGATACAGTGATCGCAAGCAAAATTGATACGCAGGTATGCACGGACGTCCCTCCTTAGCCTTGAACGCTGGGCGTTTGTGGCCTTGCAGAGTTTTTCAGAGGACCAAAGACTCAAATCTTTCAACTACCCGTTCCGGCAGATCGTTGTTCTTCGACTTCACCTTGAATCCCAAGTCGTGACCCGCACCCTCCACTTCCATCAACTCGGTCTTGGCCGGAATCAGTCGCAAAGCCGCCCTCATCTCCTCAACGCTCCCAAAAGGATCCTGTGTCCCGTGAACAAACAAACTAGCTGTGCGCAGATTGGGCAGATGTTGAATCCGCAACTGCTCCGGCTTGCGCGGAGGATGTAGCGGATACGAAAGTAGAAGCAGCCTCGGCACAAGCTCCGGTTCAGTAGCGCAAAGCATCGTCGCCTGGCGTCCCCCATAAGAGTGGCCGCCGAGATAGATTCGTCCCGCGACGGTTTCGCGCAGAGCCATCACCGCATTCCGCAACCCCGCGCGATCCCGTTCCGCCCCTCCGGGAAAGGGCGGACCAGTTCGCCGTTCCTGCCGGAAAGGCAGATCGCAGCGCAGAACCACATAACCGTGCGCAGCAAAAGCTTCGCTGACCGCGACCACCAGAGGAGCATTACAATTCGCCCCCGCTCCGTGAGTCAGGACCAGACCCACTCCCATTCGGACTCGGTGGCGAGTGCAGAAAACCGCGCACCGCGGGAGTCAGCGAGTCATCAGAAAATGTAGTCGGCAACTCCATCAGAAATTTTCAGTAAATCATTTTGTCCGCTTGTGTGCTTTCAATCTTCCCATTCTCCACCGACAGCGAGTAGGCCTTGCCGTCATCGCCCGTCCAGGCTGCCAGATCAAAGTGTCCACCTCGCGAAACGTGATAAACGCTCACCTCCCGGAATGTAAGGGGCTGCCCACTCTTGCAAACATCGGGACGCCGCGTCGGATGCAGAAAATAAGCGCCTTTCCCATTGCCCACCACCGTGCCTTTCCCCTCCGGCTCGACCAGCACCGCCGACTTCTCGTCAATTGCAACTTCTCGCGGAGAATCCGACCATCCATCCTGCATAATGCGCGCCAGAAATCCAAGAGTGCGCCCCATCCGATCCCGCTTCGCAAAATGGGAATCCGTCAGCAACTTCTCCAGATGCGGAACCTTCAGAAAATCTCGAATAACCGTTACCCGATCAAAATAAGGATTGGCCAAAACGTCGGCAGAACGAAGGTCCTTGTCGTCAGGCTTGTCGCCCAGAGCCCCGTAAACAAATTCACCGAGCACCGCAAGGCCAGCGCTGGTGCCACCAATAGGTTTGCCGGCCGCAACATCGGCATTGATCGCGTCCTCGACCGGAGTACCCTTCCATCCCCGAATGTAGTTAGCCTGATCGCCGCCCGCAATAAACACCACTTCCGCCTGCCGGATTATCTGCGCCACCGCCGGATCCTCCGCCGCCTGCCGATCCGGCAGAATAAGCGTCGCCACCGAGTTCGCCTTGCACAGCCCGTTAACGTAGGAGTTGTAATCGTCGTCCCCAGTCGCGCGCAGAATCAGGAAATCCCCGCCATTGCTCTTCCGGCAAAGCCACCGAAACGCCTCATCCAGATCGCTGCCGCCACCCATCATGGCAATGCCGGCCGCAGGCCTGGTCTGTATGTCAGTCGAGTTACCGAGACGAAAATATTGGTAAGAACCGGCACGAGCAGGCAGACTTGTTGCGAGGAAGAAAGCCAGGCACAAAGTAAGAGCAGGCGTCCAAAGAAACCGTCGCAAGCTATTCATTTCGGATCACTATACCGTAAGCTCAATTCTTGCATGTCCACCGAAACCAAAGACGCGCCGGTCCGCTCCACCGCAGGCCTGTGCAGTAACTGTCAGCACTCACGCGAGATCGAGTCCGACCGCGGATCGATTTTCATCATGTGCAAGCTGTCCTTCGAAGATTCCCACTTCGCCAAATATCCCCGCCTGCCCGTCTTGAATTGCAGTGGCTACCGCGCGAAATAACGCGAGTCGCCACTTTTTCTCATACGGAGAGTAAAAACAAGTGTCATCCTGAGCGAAGTAGCCGCTTCGCGAACGCGAAGCAGCTACGCAGTCGAAGGACCCCTACTCCTCCAACACTCCCACTGAAATATCAAGGCATTCTCTCCAATGCCCAGGGCAGTGCAGCGGTTCCACCTCCCATAATCGCGGCTTCAATCCGCTGTGGATTGTCTCTGCCAAGCTAATCACGAAAATGACCACCTCTTTGCCAGCAGCCCCGTTGAACCCTATAATGAAGCTTCACCCAAGGAGCCCTATGTCCGCACCCAGCCGTCGTCCTGAAATCCGCCGCCGCCGCGCTCGCGCCGCAAAAATCACCAAACTCCGTAAGCGCCTTGCCGCTGCTTCCGCGTCCGCCGACAAAGACCGCATCACCGCCAAACTCCACCGCGTCGGCCTGTTTTCTCCCGGAATCCCGCTAATCAAAAGCGCCTAAGTGAACTCTAGAATTCCAAAGTGACAAATCGAGCCGGGCTAGCTCCCACATTCGTCAAAGTGTGCGTGTAGCCTCCCGGCAGCCATTTGACCTCGCCCGCCTTGAATTTTCCGAAGACAGGCGCCTTCCCCTCGATATCGCTGCGCAGTTCAAGATCGCTGATCGCGACCAGCAGATGCGGACCATCGTGATGATGGCTAGGCACCCCCGTTCCCGGTCCAAGATAGTCTTCCGACACGCGCACTCCGTCCTTCACAAAGAGAATTTTGCTGCTCCCGCCGGAAAAGGCTTTTCCACCACTATCCACCGCCCATCGGGATGGCGCCTGCCGCATCGTCTCATCCTGTAGCAACTCCACCGTCACATTGCGAAAGGGCTGCTCTGAAAGATTCTTGACGGAGTGAGCAAAGTCCCCCGCCGTAAAACGCGCCTCCCCATTCGCAAGCTTGATCTCCGCTGGCGGCCTGCCCGCGACTTCATTGGAGAGATGAGCATCGCCCAGCATGACGTAGATGTAGTCGTGGCGATGCCGATGCACCAGCGTCGAAGCATGTGGAGCAACCTCGACCTTGAAAACTCGTACGTACTCGTTTTCGAGGACCAGGTGATGAGAAGGTTCAGCGGTAGTTTCGACCTCAGCCGCCGTCTGTGCGAAGAAGAATGGAACCAGCAGGAAGAGAAATAATACGTGCTTCATGGCCGGGGATTGTAGCACTGCGTTGTTGAAACGCTTACGCAACGATACGAAAAGAGCGCCTCCGTCCCGCACGGCCATTGGACTCAGACGGTTTCCCAGTGTAACTCTGTGCCCTCTGTGGTAAGGATTTGGCAACTTGCACCCCTACCCTGTATACACAATCTTCCCGCCCACAATAGTCGTCACCACTTTCCCCGTAAGCTGCCATCCATCAAACGGCGTGTTCTTCGATTTCGAGTGCGACTTGGAAGCATCGAAAGTCCACTTCTTCTTCGGATCGAACACCGTCACGTCAGCCGCCGATCCGCGTATCAACGTGCCACGAACCAATGCCCCGCGCCCGCGATGATCGAAACGAAGATCGAAACGAAGATCGAAGCAGCGAGCCGGCCCAGCCGTGAAAAGCTCCACCACGCGCGCAAGCGGAACGTGCTTCTCGCGATGCAGTTTGGTGACCGCCAGCGCAAGTGCAGTTTCAAGTCCAGTAATGCCAAATGCCGCCCGCTCGAATTCCATCTCTTTTTCGTGAACCGCATGAGGAGCGTGATCGGTGGCAATGGCGTCCACCGTCCCGTCGGCAAGCGCGACCAGCATGGCTTCCAGATCGGAGGCAGACCGCAGCGGCGGATTCATCTTGTAATTGCTGTCATAGTCGCGCATGTCCTCATCAGTCAGCGTAAAGTGATGCGGCGTAACTTCAAACGTGACGCGAGCCTTCGCGCGTTTGCCGCGCCGCACACTCTTTAAAGCATCCGCCGTGGAAAGATGCGCCACATGCAGGCGGGCATTTGGAATTTGTATCGCCAACTGGACGTCACGCTCCACGATCGACGCCTCGGCCGCCGCCGTCATACCACGCAATCCCAGACGGAACGATCGCGCCCCCGCATGCATCGAGCAATTCTCCGTCATGCGCGTATCCTCGGCATGTTGCACCACGGGGAAATTCAACTCTCCGCCGAGAATGAGCGCCTCCCGCATAACGCTGTCTTCGAGGATAGGTTTGCCATCGTCAGTCACCGCAACCGCTCCGGCCGTGTGCAACGCGCGAAAATCGGTAAGCACCGAGCCCTTGCTAGCCCGCGTTGCGGCAGCGATGCCAAACACATTGACCACTGCGCCGCGTTCCGGCTGTCGAAGCCATTCGATCCATTCGACCGAATCGACGACCGGCGCCGTGTTAGGCATGGTGCACACCGAAGTAAATCCGCCCGCCGCTGCGGCCGACGTGCCGGTAGCGATCGTCTCTTTATGCGCCTGCCCCGGCTCCCGCAGGTGCACATGCAGATCGATAAATCCCGGCGCAACGACAAGTCCGCGAGCATCGAATTTCTCGTCCACACCGCCCTTGATCTTGTTGGGAGCAGCGACTTCGACAACCCGCCCGTCCTTCAGCAGCACATCCATCGGCGCATCAACGCGGGCCGCCGGATCAATCAGATGCCCGCCCTTGATCAGCAGACTCCCGCGATTTTTCTCCGCGCTCATCGCATCTTCCCCATAGCCCGCGCCAGAATCGCCATCCGCGTCGGCACGCCGTTGCGCACTTCCTCCAGGATGCGCGCTTGCGCCCCATCGGCGACTTCACTGGTCAGTTCCAGCCCGCGAATAATCGGCCCCGGATGCATCACAATCGCATCCTTCTTCGCCAGTTTCAGCCGCGCCGGAGTCATCTGGTAGCGCGTGATGTATTCCGGTAGGTCGATCTTCATCCCGGCAAGCCGCTCTTTCTGCACCCGCAACAGCATGACAACATCTGTGCCCCGCAAGGCGTCTTCCATGTATCGCGTCACGCGCACGCCCGGTGCAAGTGTCGTCGCAACCTCCGGCACCAATTCAGCCGGACCGCAAAGAATAATCTTCACGCCGAATTTACTCAGCAGATGACAAGCCGATCGCGCCACCCGGCTGTGAAAGATGTCCCCGACAATCGCGACCTGCAATCCTTTGAAAGTTTTCTTGTTGCGCAGAATCGTATAAGCGTCGAGCAACGCCTGCGAAGGATGCTCGTGCAGTCCATCGCCGGCATTGATGATCGGCACATCAATGTGCTGCGCCATCACATAAGGAGCCCCAGCATTGGGATGACGGATGACGATAACATCGGCCCCAACCGCGCGCACCGTGTATCCCGTATCCAGCAGAGATTCGCCCTTCTCAATGCTGGAGCCTACGGACTGAATCAGAACGGTGTGAGCGCCCAATGATTTCGCTGCGATTTCAAACGAGCTTCGAGTGCGTGTCGAAGCCTCGTAGAAAAGAAGAAGCACCCGCTTCCCCTTAAGCAGGGGTCGCGGCTTGTCCGGATTCATCCGCCGGGCAAACTTCAATAGCTTCAGAATTTCGCCTGCTTCCAGGTGCTCGATATCGAGCAGGGAACCGCGCGCTGGATTCATAAGTGTCTAGTGCAGATCTTGTCATCCCGAGCGAAGCGAGGAATCTGCAGTTCGCAGCAATAGGCAGATCCCTCGCTGCGCTCCGGATGACAATTTATAAAGACGTTGCTCGATGATCGATGATCGTTTCCGAACCCGTCACCAAAGGATTACAACGCTAAACGGTCTACGCCTTTTCCATCAGCAAAACTTTCTCCGCGTCATCCACCTCGCGAAGCTTGACCTCGATAATCTGATTCTCCGTCGTCTGCACCGTGCGTCCAATGAACGCGGCCTCAATCGGCAACTCGCGATGCCCGCGATCAATCAACACACACAACTGCAAGCGCTTGGGACGCCCCGCCCGAAACAGCGCATCCATGGCGGCACGCGTGGTGCGCCCCGTATAGAGCACGTCGTCAACCAGCACCACCGACTTCCCCGTAATTTCAATTCCCAAATCACTTTTCTGGACCACCGGCTTCGATCCAAGAGTGGAAAGATCGTCGCGATAAAGAGTTATGTCGAGCGTGCCCAGCAGCACCGGTTTCTTTTCGATCCGCTGAATGATTTTCGCCAGCCGTTCCGCCAGCGGCACCCCGCGCCGCCGGATGCCAACCAGCGCCAGATCTTCCACCCCATTATTTTTCTCAAGAATCTCATGCGCCAGCCGGATCAAGGTGCGCTCCACCTCCGATGCGGACATAAGCTGAGCCTTCTGATGGATCTCGACGGGACGGCCTGGCAATCGCGAATTCATAAACGCTGCATCATACGCGTGCCGAAACACGAGAGCAAGCCAGCGATGGAAGCCCGCAACAGACTCAGTTTCAATTCGCTTTGAAAAGCACGACTTATAGCCCGCTGAAAAATGCCCGTAGAGACGGGGCTTGCCCCGTCTCGCATCACCCGCGAAACCTAGTCGAGCACGAATGGAAAGGGCAAGACTTCACAAGTGTGCGGAAGAACCCGCTGTCACATTTGATTTTGGGTGGCGCAGCGGTTCACCGCTGCGGTAACTGCGCTATTTTGAACAAGGCTTTAGCCGCTGAGGGAGCGCATCACTTGCGATCATTGCCAGACCGCATGAACACAGAAGCCAGCGCCCCGCCAATCGACGCGGACACGACAGCAATCAAAAACGCCGTAGCCTGACCCGACGGAGTGAACACATTGTGGATGCTGGCTTGAAATGCAGGATCGGCCGTGCTGGCCCCGAATTTCTGAAAAGCCGCCGTCATGCTATCAATACATTGCTGTTGGGCATGAAGCATCACAACTGTAATCGCGAAGAAGGCGCCGGTCGCCCAGACCACAGATCCCGCAGCTCCCCCCAACCGTGCCCCAAGGGCAACCGGAAGAACAAATCCACTCTTGCGCCGGTAGAACAAGACAGCCAGTGCGCCGGTCAGTGCAATGCCGATAAACGGAATCGCTCCAAGCAAAATCCCAAGCAACCCCGCCTTGAGGGCAGCTCGAGTGGCAATTCTGCTGTCGATCGTAGTTGCTAATGGCCTGGGGAGATCACGAAGCGAACTTGGAAGATGCGCCGATGAAGACTTGTCCAACGCGGAGTCCGTCCCCGAGGCAATCGGATCATCCGAAACCGCACCCAGCACGTGGATCTGAGGAGCGCGGCAATGCGGACAAAACGGCCGCCCGTCCTCGACCGTGGTCCCACATTGCTGACAAGGATGCTCCACCTCTTTGAAGCTAGCGCACTACGAACCGGAGAGCAAGGCAGGCGATGGCGGAGCTCGAAACATCGGGCCATCGGGCGGTCTTCACCCTGCAGCGCTTCCGATCGCCCGATGACCCGATGGACAGATCACCCGATCGCTTTGCTCAGATCGTGTCCCCCGACCCCGTATGCATCCGCACATAAACCAGCGCAAACCGCGTTCCCGGATTCCCCGGCTTCACTGCCACGACGTGCTGGTTCCCCTCAGTTCCCACTTTCAACTCCACCGAATCTCCGCCGCCATCGTTCGAGCATGAGACGGGCTTATCGCTATCCTTGCCGTTGGTGGAGCTATTGACGTGGCCACCGCCCGTCCACGAACCGTGGCACTGAATCGGCTTGCCATACTTTGGCAGTTCTTTGTTGTAATAAGCGATGACTTTCTCGGGAGCATCGTCGCTTGTAAACTCTGCCGCCACCACCTTCAGAGAAAATCCCGGCAGCGAAAGGTTCACATTGGCGCTCTTCTTGTCATCGTCGCCCTCTTTGGGCGCCGGTTTCGCCCCCGGATACAGCGTCAGCCCTGCATCCCGGATATCCGCCTGTTCGCTGACATGCAAATCGCCCATCGGCGACTTGATATCAACGTGCGCCTCGCCATCTTTGCTGCTTTGCTTGTCGCTGGCGTTGATGCTGCACGCAGGCAGAGTGCACATGGCGACGGCCAATGCGCCCAGGGATAACTTCGCGATGACGCGCCCGCTATATCTTTTATGGTTGAACATGGGACGAACCTCCTGAACTGGGTGGAACTGAACTCCCCCGGGCGGGACGTTCGAGTCCCTCGCCTCGGGATGCAATGCCCGGAATCGTAACCGGCAAATGACCGCCGATCGGAATCTCCCCAAAAATTGCTTTCACCGCAGCCGTTTCCGACACCGTGGCATTAGAAAACGCGCAAACATAATTTTGAATCCCAGGAAAATCCTGGATCACATAAGGATTCCCCATCGCAAGCACCATGGTGCGATCCGCCGCTCGATCCAGAATCGCGCTGAGTAGAGATCCAGTGCTCTCATCCATGGCAACCGTATTCGTCAGCCCTCCGCCCGCAGCCCTCATGGCTCTACCCGCGACCGGGACGACATACAGCGCGGCAATAACATGCTCCGCCCCCTGTACCGCTTCAACGACCGCCGCTTTCATCCCCGCCGCCGAACGCGCATCCACATAAATAATGCGGGCGTCAGGCACACGCGCCAAAATTTGGCGTTCCAGCATGCGCCCAGAGTCCGTCCGCAAATCGTCGGAAAAAATCACTGCGACTAGACGATTGCTGACTTCTGTCAATGATTGATACGGAAGGACGCCTTCGCCGGTTCCACTGGAGAGAGAAGATTGCAGCGGAATCACCTTCCCATTGTCACGGACCAGGGTTATGGCTTGGTCGGCAATGCCCTGGCCAATGGCCAGATTCTCCGGTTTCGCAATCTCATTGGAGAGCTGGCTCGGGTCCGCCAGCCGCGCCTTGTTCAAGCCGAGTGAGGCCTTTAGTTCCAGAATCTTACGCACGGAATGGTCGAGCCGCTGACGGCTGATTTCGCCGCTCTGCACCGCCTCCAACATCGACCGATAACTGGCGTCGAGATTCGCCGGAATGATCAGCATGTCATTCCCCGCCTTAAAAGACTCGACCGCCGCCCGCCCAATATCTTTCGCATAGATGCGAGTCAGCCCCGCCATATCGAGCGCGTCGGTCACCACAATTCCTTTGAACCCCATTTCTTCCTTCAGGAGCCCGTCCACAATCGGCCCGGAAGTCGTAGCGACGTGGTTAGGCTCGGAATCAAGCGCCGGAACGGTGACATGCGCCACCATCACCGCATCCACTCCAGCCTCAATCGCATGTTTGAACGGAGGCAGTTCGACCGCATCGAGCCGCGCCCGATCGCCAGTAACTTGAGCAACGCCGAGATGAGAATCGGTTGCCGTATCGCCATGTCCTGGAAAATGTTTAGCCGTAACCAGCATTCCGCCTTCGTGAGCGCCGCGAATATAAGCAGCCACAAAATCCCCAACCTGCGTTGGATCGCCTCCAAACGAACGCGTATTAATAATCGGATTAGCAGGATTAGAATTCACATCGGCGTCAGGAAAGAAATTCCAATGCACGCCTATGGCACGAGCCTCGAGCGCGGTGATGCGCCCAAAAGCTTCGGCATTATCCATTTTTCCGGTAGCTCCAAACGCCATCGCATGAGGAAAGATGGTGGTCCCATTCAACCGCATGGACACGCCGCGCTCAAAATCCGCCGAAACAATCAGCGGCAAATTCGACGTCTTCTGCAACCGGTTCAGCAAATTCGCAGCCACGAACGGAGAGCTCTTAAGCAAAACCGGCCCATCCACCGGGACGCTCATCACGACTGAGCCCACGCGATACTTCCGGATGCTGTCGCGCAGCTGAACAAAAACAGGGTCGGCGTCATTCAGAAATTGCACTCGGACCCAGATCGCAAAAAGTTGGCCAACCTTATCTTCGGCCGACATCTTGCGCAACGTCTTGTCAACCCACTTCTGCCCCGCTCTATCTATATGGATGGGCCCAGCCGGCAGAAAGCGATCTTTGCTCTTGTCCTTAGCAAAGCAGAGCGTGGTGCCTAGAAGAAGCGTAATCAAAACCAGATGTCGGAACATGCAATTGACAATAGCAAAATCCAGCAGGAACGGCACGGCCAGCTCTTAACCATCGATGGAGCGACGGGCGTCCCCCCTCGCGATTTGTATCAGGGCATCGCTTTAGCGAGACCGTAAGTTCAAAATCCGACGCCGCTTTAGGGGCGGGTTTCGGAATTCGCGCTGAGCCACTAGGAAATGCCTGCACAGTTATCGTGAGGGCCAAATCCGTCATACAATAAACCATTACCGGGCCCGCTTTCGATTTGTAAGGATCAAAGATCAAACGAATAATCAATCGCACGACGCGGAGCCTTTCATGCTGTCCCGTTCAGCCGCCCTAGTCTTCTCGGCCGTGCTACTTTTTGCGGCCCTAGCCCGCTCTGCCTCACAAGACCAACCCAAGCCGAACGCGCCCGATTCATCCGCTCAACCACCGTACCTCATCCAAACCACAACCCGCCTCGTGCAGGTCACAGTAATTGTCCACGACGGGAAGGGATCTCCAATCACCGGCCTAAAGAAGGAAGACTTCACTCTTCTCGATAGCAACAAGCCTCAGCAAATTGCCTTCTTCTCCGCCACCGCTCCCAGTTCCGGAGATCCTCATCCTCCAGCTCCCAACGTCTTTACCAACCGTTCCGATCTCAAAGGGCAAGACCCCGGAAACATCGTCGTCATCCTTTTCGACGCGCTCAACACTTCGTTCCTGGATCAGGCCTACGCGCGCCAGCACGTTTTGCGCTTTCTGCAACACGTTAAACCGCAGGATCGTATCGCGATCTTCGCGCTCACAAACGACCTTCTACCCCTCCACGATTTCTCCGAAGATGTCGCCTCTCTCCAGAGCTCGGTGGACCGATTCAGTCCCCGCCTGTTAGCCGCTTTCGACGCTTCGCATCCTGATAATTTCCACGTCTCGGCGCTCGCCAACGAGCCCTCCTGGATGGCTTTTGAGAATCACGTCAACAACGCCACCGCCGAAATTGCCGACTACGAGGTTAGTAACCGCTACCGTCTCACTTACGAGGCAATCTCGCGCATCGCCGACTATGTCGCGAACATTCCCGGCCACAAGAGTTTGATCTGGGTCACTGACGGAATTCCAATTCAGATTGGCGATGGCAAAATTGGTGTTCCGGATCGTGATGTTTTCCGCCTCGACGACTCGACCCTACCGGGCGCGGCGGGCTCCGCCAACCTGAACGGCATCGCCCGTATTCTCAATCGCGTGGATATGGCAATCTACCCGGTCGATGCCCGTGGCGTCGAGGTGGATGACTCCGCGTCGGCTTTTTTCAGCCGCGGCGCTGTGCGCGACACTTATCAATCGCTCGCCGATGACAGCGGTGGCAAGGCATTTTACGGCAACAACGATATCGCCGGATCGATCAACGCGGCCGTCGAAGACGACCGTTTCACCTATACGCTCGGCTATTACCCCGATCACGGCACCTGGGATGGGAAATTCCGCAAAATCAAAATCGCGCTGAACCTTCCCGGATCCCATCTGCGCTACCGCCCCGGCTATTTCGCGCTTCAGGAACGACCGGGCGATACCATCATGCGAACCGACCTGGCCGAAGCCGCTCGCACTCCACTCGATGCCACAGCGCTCGGAGTCACCGTAAAAGGAAAAACTCTCGAGCCCATGTCAGCGCGCCAGCTCCAACTTCAGATTTCTCTGGATCCAAAGCAATTTCTCCTCCACGATCAAAACAATCGTAAAGAGGGCGGCCTCGATCTGCTTTTTCTGCAAAAAGATTCGGCCGGAAAATACCTCGCTGCCGAAAAGCAGCACTTCGACATCAATTTCAAGCCGAAGGAATACACTTCGCTCGCCAAGACCGGTCTGATACTGCAACGTCGTCTGGCAATCGATCCCGCGTCAGACCAGATTCGCGTTTTTGTCCGGGATGTTGGCTCCGGCCGGCTAGGCTCAGTAACCATCCCCGTAAAAACATTCTTCTAACCGTTCCGATAGAGCGATGGAGCAATGGAGCGACGGACTCCGCTAGCTCATTCTCTCTTCAATCGCAGCAATCGCTTCCGCCTGCACCGCCGAGTCGTCGCCGAGCCCCCCGAACCAATGCACTTCGGGTTCCCGCCGAAACCACGTAATCTGGCGTTTGGCATAATTACGATGCGCCTGCTGCGCCGCAGCTACCGCCGACTCCCGGTCCACTTCTCCCCGCAAAAACTGGACCGCCTGCCTGTATCCCAAAGACGCCAACGGACGCGCCTGTTCGCCATACTTCGCGAGAAGCTTCTCGGTCTCGGAGACGAGCCCATCGTCAAACATTCTTGCAGCCCGCCGATTGATGCGGTCATAAAGCGCTTCGCGATCCGGATTCAGTCCAAATCGCAAAATGCGAAAGCCTTCCAGCCGCTCGCGCCCTTGTTGCCAAAGCTCGCTCATCGGTTGGCGTGAACTCAGGCACACTTCAATCGCACGAATCAGTTTGGGAACGTCATTAGCATGAATGCGCTTCGCCGCCGAAGCATCCAGCCGGTACAGGATGCGGTGCAAATACCCGGTCCCGTGCTTCTCGGCACGCCCGCGCAGTCTATCGCGCAGCTCTTCAGATCGCTGCGGACCGGTAAAAAGTCCTTCGAGCAATGCGCGGAGATAAAGTCCCGTGCCCCCGCTGACAATGGGCAAAACCGCTCGCGAAACGATCTCGCGCAAAGCCTGCCGTCCCTGCCGCGCATATTCTCCCGCAGTAACATCGGCCAGCGGATCCACACAATCCACCAGATGATGCGGAACCTCCGCCCGTTCCGCGAGACTTGGTTTAGCCGTTCCGATATCAAACTCACGGTACATCGCGACCGAATCGCAATTGACAATTTCCCCGCCGAAGCGCCGTGCAATCGCCAGCGCCAGAGCGGTCTTCCCGCTCGCCGTGGGACCAAGCACCACCACGACCAGCGGTTCGCGATCGGATTTCAAGATCGGCTGCGAAGATTGCGGCGAAGAAGGCTGCGGCGTCGGCAACGTCAGCGCGCGCTCCAGGGAATGTGCCGCCAGTAGCGGATGACAGCAATAACCAGCAGCACTACCGCCATGAGAATCAATCCAGTAGCCTCCGCGGCATAGGCAGAATGACGGTGCGCCCGTTCCTCATCATGACGCTCGTTTTCTTGAGGATTGCCGACAAGAGGCTTCAATGGAGCAGGAGCGTTCACGCAGTTATTGTAGCCCGTCTAGTCGTTGGTAGTTGGTCGTCGGTCGCTAGTCTTTGGTCGTTAGCAACCCGTACCGCGACCCTGGTCGCGAACAGCGAACGACCAACGACGACCGACCAACGACCGCTCGCGATACACTACCAGCGCCGCCATGTCCAAACTTCTGCGCTTCGGCGTTTTCGAAGCCGACCTGACCGCCGGAGAGCTGCGCAAAAACGGCGCTCGCATCCGTCTCCAGGAGCAGCCGTTTCAAGTCCTCGCCGCGCTGTTGCAAAATGCCGGACAAGTCGTCACCCGCGAAAGCCTCCGCGAAACCATCTGGCCAGCCGACACCTTCGTCGACTTCGATCACAGCCTGAATACGGCGGTAAACAAGATTCGCGAGTCGCTGGGAGATTCCGCATCGAACCCGCGCTTCGTCGAAACCCTGGCCCGCCGCGGATACCGCTTCATCGCTCCCGTAGAAGCCATCGCAACCGCAGCCGCCGACAAAAATTCGCCCAAACCGTCCGCAACCGAAAACGCCCTGCACCCCGACCTACACGTGCCCATCCCCAAGCGCGGAGTAGTGCGCTCGCTATTCGCGCTGATTCAAGGGATGTATCTGATCTTCTATCTGAGCGGCCTTTCGCACCTGCGCGGCGTAGAACGTATTGCCACCAGCTTTCTCGCCGGCCAAGGTCTATTCATTGTCGGCGCGCTTCTCCTTACCGGAGCCATCGGCATCCCGCTGCGACTCTATTTACTCTCCGCCGTAGCTTTTGATTTCCGCAAGTTAGCTGGAGCATTCACCCGCCTATTCCCCATCATTTTGGCCCTGGATCTACTCTGGGCCATCGCACCCTTCCTCCTATTGCCCCAGATCGGAGTCGGCCTGGCATTCGCCGCGACCGCCGCCTTACTCTACGTCCCCTTTTCAGAAAGAACGCTGATCCGCATGGCCTACCGTCCAACTCAGGAAGGCTGATATTCAAGAATGTTTCCCGATCCCCCAAAAAAAGTGTCATCCTGAGCGAAGTAGCCGCTTCGCGAACGCGAAGCAGCTACGCAGTCGAAGGACCCCACGCGTTTACAACCACCGATAAACCCCACAAGGCATTCTCTCGATGCCGTCCTAGCCATACTGCGGCAAGAGAATGGTGAGAGCATCATTTCTGGTTAAAACGGCTCTTCCCGGTTACCATCGCGTTACCAAGGTAACTCTCCAAAAGCAGATCGCCCTAGCCGCATCGCATCTTAATAAAAGATACTTTTTTGAAGCCGTACCCAGGGCAGGACCTGCCGAAAGACACCTATTGTTTTCGATCTGTCTAGTGTGACAGCATTCGATGGGGCGGGACCTGGTGTGACCAGATTAAGATTGGCCAATCAGAGTCCCTCCCGGGGGACACAACTAGCAAGCAGAGGAAACATTAAGTATGTACAGCGTTGCCACGGGTCTGGTGCTGATTCCTGGAGCCGTTGCCTTGCTGGTGCTTCTGGTCTTCACCTACCTGTACGAACAAAACCGTCACAGCTATTTTCGCGCGTGGCAACTCGCCTGGGCCGCCTACACCGTTTACTACGTGCTGCGTGCCGTTGAGTTTTTCCAGGAGCCCTCCGCCGTATTGTTTTCTGTGAGTTCCTTGCTGCTGGTAGCGATGGCGATCTGCGTTTTCGTCTCGACCCGCCTCATGAGGGAGCAGTTCCAGCTCAAGTGGTATGACGCTGCGCTCACCGCCGTCGGAGTTCTGCTGGTCTATATCAGCCTGCGAGCTCACATGGCGAACGGTGTATTCAGCGACGTTGGACGTCCCGTACCGCAATATTTGCGTCTTGAAGTCGGGCTCGCCGCGGTCCTCTTATATTGCTCCTTCTATTTTTATCGTTACGCCTTTCGCAGAAACTCGGTCGCATTCCGCGTGCTCGCATTTTCGCTCGCGCTTTGGGCGGCGCTCATGGGCGCCGGACAACTCAGTCAACCTTTCCTGAATGTCGTCGGCCAGTTGGGAGGTTTCCTCGCGCCCATCCCGCAGATGTTGCTCGCTATGGCGATGGTGATGGTGCTGTTTGAGAACGAGCGCAATGCTGTCCAGGAAAACGCTCTCGCTTTTTCCACCCTGGGCGTCGATCCTCGGCGATTGCTGTCCGCATCGGACCTCGTCCCCAGCATGCAGACTTTTGTGGAGAGGTTAGTCGCCCCACTACCCCGGCGCCGCGCCGTCTTCTTCGTTTCCCAGCAGTGGCGTGGAACGCTTCCCTCCGTACAGAAAGGCTTTTCGTCTGAGTTTCTCGAAAAGCTCCAAAAAACACAGGCCGGAGAATATATCGCCGAACTAGCCTACCGGCGCGGCGGCGTAGTCACCTTCAGAAACATCGCGGAACTCGAAGAGCCTTTGCCCGCGCTCTCTGGTGGAAAATTCGAAATCTGCAAGCAGACGCTATTAGCCGAGGGCATCACCGATCTCATGGCGGTCTGCCTGCAAACTCGTGAGCACAACTTCGGAGTCCTGCTGTTCCCGCACGCAGAACGCCGAATGTTCGGCTCCTCTAATCTGAGGTTGCTCATCGGACTGTCCCTTCAGATCGCGTTGACCCTCGAAAACTACGTGATCATGCACGAAGCGCAGCGTCGAACCAAGGAATACGAACTGCTCACCGAGATCGGCCAGGCCATCAGCTCCCATCTCGATCAGGACGAAGTTCTGCGCACTGTGCACCTGGAGTTGGGGCAGATTTTCGATACCAGCTCTTTCTACATCGCCTTCCAGGAGGAAGACGAGATTCGTTTCGAGCTGGAAGTCGAAGGCGGCGTCATTCTTCCTAAGCGTTCGCGCAAGGTCGCCAATGGATTGACCGAGTTCATCCTCCGCACCGGAGAGTCCTTGTTAATCGAATCCGATCTGGAAGCAGTGCGGTCGAAATTGGGAGTTGATTTCATCCCTCCGCGCCCCGCCCGCTCCTTCTGTGCCGTACCTATTTTTCTCGGCGGCAAGCCTTCCGGAGTGATGGCGGCGTTGAGCACGGAGCAGGAGACGCAGTTTCAAGCCAGGGATCTCGAGGTCATGCAGACCGCAGCCGGACAGTTAGGTGTGGCCGTCGAAAATGCGCGTCTGTTTACCGAGGAGCAGCGCCGTGCGAGGCACCTTGCCTTCCTCAACAGCATTTCGAAAATGGCCATCTCCAGTGAAGACGCGGAACAGATGATGGCCGACATCGTGCGCGAAATTCAGAAGAACTTCCACTACGATCACATCGGCATCGGCATCATGGACTATGCCACCAAGGATATCGAGATCAAAGCCGAGGCCGGAACCACATCCCTCGCTCTCGGGCGCAGGATCCCGATTGGCAGCGGAGTTCTAGGAAAAGTCGCTCGTACCGGCGTCAGCGCTCTGGTCCAGAACGCCGGCTTGGGACAGCTTGCCGGCGTGCTGCCCGAATCGCGCGCTGTGCTCTGCCTCCCGATCAGCTACGGCGAGTCGCTGCTCGGCGTGCTCAACGTGGAAAGCCGCGATGAAAACGCATTCGCTCCCCAGGACGTTCTCATCCTTAACACCCTCGCCGATCTTCTCGCAACCGCGCTGCACAATTCCTTCGTCTTCCAGAAGCTTCAGCAACAGTCGATCACCGACGGATTGACCGGCATCAAAACCAGGCGCTTCTTCTACGAGGCTCTCAGTTCCGAGTGGAGGCGCGCATCCCGCTCTGGACGGCCTTTCTCGGTCGTCCTCGTCGATTTGGATAAGTTCAAAGAAGTCAACGATTCGCTCGGCCATCTTGAAGGCGATCTCGTTCTGGCCCGTGTCGGCCGTCTACTGGAACAGAAATGCCGCCAGTCAAACGTTGTCGCCCGCTACGGCGGAGACGAATTCATCATCCTCATGCCCGAAACCGGCATTGAGCAGGCGCAGGTGCTGGCCGAGAGATTACGTTTGTGGCTCGCCACCGACCCCATGCTCGAAGAGCACCACATCACCGGCAGCTTCGGCGTCGCCAACTTCCCCGCTCATGGATTTTCCATGGAAGAACTCGTCCGCCTAGCGGATGCTGGCATGTACCAGGCCAAGCGCGCCGGGGGCAATCAGGTTTCCACCTCGGAAGCGTTCGGCGAAGGCTCACCAGCCCAGCGCCAGCTGGTATCCGGTTTCATCGAAGGATTTCTACAGCGCGAGCACAACGGACCGCAGCACCTCGCCGAACTCACCGCGACCCTACGCAAGCTCTGCGGACAAGAAGACGGCGCCGAACTGGGGACCATGAAAGAAGCGATCGAAGCTCTATCGCGCGCAGCCGAACTGAGGCAGCACAACGCCGAAGGACACGGCGAACGATGCGGCCACTACGCCGGAATCATCGCGCGCGGACTCAATCTTTCTCCAAAAGAAGTGGACGATGCCATCTTCGCCGGACGCGTACACGACGTAGGCAAGCTCTTCATCCCCGAGCGCATCTTGAATAAACCCGGCGCGCTTACGGAAGACGAACTCGATGCCATCAAGACCCACCCCAAAACTGGAGCCGAAGTCTTACGCGCGATTCCAGAGATCGAAAGTGCCGCCCAGGCCTGCGCATCCCATCACGAAGCCTTCGATGGCAGCGGTTATCCCGCCGGATTAAAAGGAGAGAATATTCCTCTCTATGGCCGCATCGTAGCCGTAGCCGATGCCTACGTAAACATGACCAGTGACCGCTCCTTCGCTCTCCCCAAAACTGACGAGCAAGCATTAACCGAACTGGAAAAACAAAGCGGCACCGTCCTGGACGGCATGATCGTCCGCCTATTCGCCCGCCTTCTAAAGATGGAACGAGCCTCCACTCTAGGCAGTTCCTCCTAGGCGAGCGTCACAACCAGGGAAGCATCCTTGGGAAGATAGCCCTTGCGGCGAAACCAATCCTCCATCGCATCTCGTAATTTATCCAGCGGCACATGCGTTCCAATCTCCAAGCACCCATCCCCCACCGGCAGCGTGTCATCAAAGACGGACGCATTAGTAAAGCTACGCATGCTGAAATTATCAAGCCATTTCAAAGGACAAGGCTGAGACTTTCCTTCGTGCTGGAATTCGACACGCACCTTCCGGGCAAACATAATTTAGATTTAAGCACAGCGATCAGCTTATTACTCGCTGTCATCTTGAGCGCAACAGGAATTTCACGCTCACCACCCACGGTCATCTTGAGCGCAGCAGAAGCTTCACGAAGTGAAGCTCCTGCGAAGTCGAAAGACCCCATACCCGCATAAAGCCACGATGAACCCAGCAAGGCGTTCTCACGATGCTGTGAGAACCACGCACATTACCAATGAGATTTTGCTTTTGGCCAGCGCAGCGCCCGCGAAGAAGACTCTAGCGAGTCGGAGCCACCACGCCCTCAAGGTGCTCCAACGTCTGATCAACCGTAAGCGAATACATCTCGCGCCCCAACCCTTCGCCCGACTCCAGCGCAGTCTTCAGAAAATGCCCGGCGATTTCCTTCGCCAGAGAATCGGTAATCATTTTCCCCGTCCGCTTCTTATATTCCACCCACGCGGGATGCGGCAGCGCAACCGAGACCGTGTGTCCGTCAACCAGAAACTTGACGTCGACCGCGTCCGCGTGGCGGGTGGCAACGGCAACGATCAGAGCCTGATACAGGCAGTGGACCTGCTTTTTCGTCCAGCGGTCGGTAGCGATGAAGTCAGTAAACATAAGAAGCTCTGAAACTCAGTGCACTGACAACTATATAATCGGACAGCCGCACGAGCAAACACTCCAAACTCTGCTAGCCTATAACTTATGCCGCAGTCCGTAAAAGAGCGTGTTGGAAAGTTGCGAGAAGAGATCGCGGAAATCAGCGAAGCAAACCGCCTGTACCTGGCCGGCGGGAAAAAGATGATTGGCGCATCCGATCAGGAACGCCGTCTTCAAAGGCTCCAGGAAATCATGGACGAACTCATGTCCCTCACCGAGTGGAAAAAAACCTGACCCGAAGCGTCGATCGCATTCGCACGTTTAATCCGACGCCTGAATCTGCATGTTCTCAGTAATCCACAACTGCGCCGGAGCCCCTTTCGTGGTCCGAGTCGCCGTTGCTCGAAAGCTCCCCGAATTAATTTCGACATCGTAGATATAAGGCGTGCGCTCGCCCTTGATGGTGATGTAGTTCCCCGAAATCAGTTCATCCAGCGAAGCATATTTCCCCTGCCCCGCCAGATATCCGCGCTCCGCGCTCGCAATCGCGATCAGATCATTCTTGACGCCCGTGATCAGGGCAACTTCTTCCGCGTTGGATGGGCCCGCCGCCGGAGTCAGCGTCTTGACCTGTAGCGAATAGAAATACATCCCAATCGCCAGCGTGATCACCGTCCCCAATATCCCGAAAACCTTCATAATTCGCTCCGCTACTACCATTCCATCGCGAGTCTGGACGCGCGGCAAGTAACCAGAGTGCAGGAGCCAGGTACCAGGTAACACGTACCAAAGACGATCTGGATTATTGGTGGTGGGAAATTCTCGAGAAGAATGGTGACCCCGGAGGGAATCGAACCCCCAACCCTCAGCTTCGAAGGCTGATGCTCTATCCAATTGAGCTACAGGGCCATGTCCAACCCAATTTTACACCGTCTCAGCCTACAAAGAATGTCATCCTGAGCGAAGTAGCCGCTTCGCAACGCGAAGCAGCCACGCAGTCGGAGGATCCCTACACCTCCAACACTTCCCCTGAAAATATCAAGGCATTCTCTCCGCGGTCCTGGTTGGCGCGGCGCATCCGCTGTAGCCGCAAGCTTCTCGGCAAACTGCAAAGCCACTATTAATTAATTTTGAGGCAGTCACGGCAATGATGAAAAGGGTTTGTATCAGGGCATCGCTTCAGCGATACCACAAGCCGCACAAGATCAGACACCCCTTTAGGGGCTGCACACCGAAATCCGCGCTGCGTTGTACCATAAAAACGTGCCCGAAAAGCACGCAGTGACCCAATGCCCTTCGTCCCCAATCCCGTGCTCCACAGCAGCGCGCGCCTGCTCGAATTCGAAACTCTGCGCGACTTGCTGGGCGGCTACGCCTCATCACCCCTCGGCAAACGCCGTATCGCGGAGCTCCAACCGTCGCTCGATCGCCCCTGGATTGAAACCCAGCAGCAACTCACCGCGGAAATCCGCGAGTATCGCCGCGCCGGAGGACGTTTCGAATTCCTCGGCCTCCCCGAAGTCCGAACGCTGATCGAAAAGTCGCGCATCGCCGGAGCCGCCCTTGAGACCACCGAAATCCGCGACGTAGTATTGATCGCGGATCGCGGAACGGAGTGGCGCGAAATCGTGCGTCAGCCGCCAGCCGCCATGCGCTCCGAATGGGCCGCGGTAGAAGCGCTTTCCGCCGGTATTCAGGATTTCACTGCCTTCCTCCGTGTCTTTCACAACAAGATTCTTCCGGACGGCACACTCGACGATCGCGCGTCCCCGGAGCTAAGCCGCATTCGCCGCGAAATCGAAAAGCAGAAACGCAATATCCAGGAATCGCTGCGCGGCTACCTGCGAAAGCTAGCCGAAGGCGGCACCGTGCAGGATGAACTGATCACCATCCGCGGCGAACGCTTCGTGATCCCCGTCAAAGTTGAACAGAAACGCCGCGTCCAGGGAGTAGTCCACGGAGCAAGTTCCAGCGGACAAACCGTCTTTGTCGAGCCGCTGGAAACCATCGAGCAGAACAACGAACTCGTTCGCCTGCTCGACGAGGAGCAAGCCGAAATCCACCGCATCCTCGCGGAAATGACGCGCCAGATCGGAGAGAACTCCGAAGCCATCCTGGAGACCGCCGACATTCTTGCGGAGCTCGAACTCCAGTTCGCCAAAGCCCGCTTCGCCGAAGACTACAACTGCGTCGCCGTGACTCTTTCGGGAACTTCGAAAGATGCTCGCCTGCTGCTGCACCAGGCCCGCCATCCTCTCCTCGAGCGAAATCTAAAATTAAAGAACGCCAAAGTTATCCCCATCTCCATCGAACTCGAAGGCGACCGCCGGCAACTAGTGATCACCGGCCCCAACACCGGCGGCAAAACCGTCTCCCTGAAAACGCTCGGACTGCTAGGCCTGATGGCGCAGTCCGGAATGCCGGTTCCCGCGGATCGCGCCGAGATGCCAGTCTTCGACGCGATACTCGCTGATATCGGCGACTATCAATCCATCGAACAGAATCTCTCCACCTTTTCCGCGCACGTCACCAACATCGATTTCATCTCTCGCACCGCAACCGCGAATTCGCTGGTGTTGCTCGACGAGCTGGGATCAGCAACCGATCCCGAGGAAGGCGCTGCGCTGGCCGTTGCCATCGCCGAGCACTTTCGCGTTATCGGATGCATGATCGTTATCTCCACCCACCACACTTCGCTGAAGGTCTATGGCGCAAACACACCAGGAGTGATCAACGCTTCTGTCGGATTCGATGAAGCCACGCTGCAGCCGACCTATGAACTCAAAATTGGAGTTCCCGGCGCATCCGCCGGTATCAACATCGCCCAACGTCTGGGACTGAATCCCTCCATCGTAACTTCCGCGCGCTCGCGTCTCGGATCGCAAACGCAGGATGTGGCCCGCTTCCTCGACCGCCTGCATGCCACTCTCCGCGATCTGGAAGCGGAACGCTCTCGCATGCAAATCCGCGAACAGGAACTCGATCGTGAGAAATCGCACCTCGCCGCCGAAGGCCGCAAAGAACAACAGGCCAAAATTCGCGAGATGGAAAAGAAACTCGAAGCGCTCTTCCGCGACTTCGAATACCACGCCCGTGAAACCGTGAATGCCGTTCAGGATCGCGCCGCCGCGCAGAAATTATCCAAAGACGCCGAACGCCGCATCGCCAAAATGCGCCGCGAATTCCGCGAGCAATTCGACTCCACCGTCGTAGCCCACGCCACCGGCGCCGATCGCGGAGACCCAAACGCCCAGCCCAGCCTGGTAAAGCACGTCTCCGAGGGCGACACGGTCAAGCTCAAATCAATGGGACGCAACGCCGTCATCAAAAAGAAAATCGGCGACCATCACTTCGATGTCGAGATGGGCTCCATGAAAATGCGGATCAACCGCGAAGACATTGCCGAAGTCGTATCAAGCGCCGCGAGAACACAGTCGCAAGCTTCGCCGGTCGAAGCGGCGCGATCCCATGGCATCACCGTCAAGTTGCAAAACGAAATCAGCGACTCCTCCGCGCCCACCGAAATCAACGTCATCGGCCGCACCGTGGACGAAGCCACCAGCGAAGTCGAGAAATTCGTCGACCGCGCGTTCCTGGCCGGCATGACGCGAGTGCGTATCGTCCACGGCAGCGGCATGGGCATCCTCCGCAAGGCCCTGCGCCAGTATCTCCAGAAGCATCCACACGTGGAGTCAGTAACAGAACCGCCGTCCAACGAAGGCGGAGGCGGCGCTACGGTAGTCGAGTTACGAGTGTAGGCAACTCAGGCAGCAACCATAAGCTTCGTAGCTTGCTGGATTTGCGATTCGTATCAGAATAGAGTTTCGTGTCAGGATAAAGTCGTTGTATCCGAGTAAATTCGTATCAGGGCAAAGTTTCGTATCAGGGTATCGCTTTAGCGATACCGTACCCCGTTCAAATCAGATGCCCCTTTAGGGGCTGGACACCGCAACCAAACCCCTACGGAGTAACCGTGACCGTCGACACCGCTCCGGCAACGCCCACCAAAATGGCTTGCCCCCTGACGTGATACGTACCCGGCGCGCTGGGCGCAAAATACATTACGGTCAATGAGTCGCCGACATCGGCTCCCGTTATCTGAATCGTACCGCCAGGGCACGGACCCGCCGGAAGTGTAGTCGTCCAGTTGCAACCCCCGCCATCCTCGTCAATACCCCAAGCCACGCCGGGCAGCGAGCACGTTCCACAGAGCCCGCTGACCGTGAGCACTACCGGCACTTGCCCATTCACCGCCACCGTGGCAGTTGCTGGCGCTAGAGCCTCCGTCGGAGGCGGAAGAGGTTTGCCTCCACCACAACCGGCGCAAACAACTAGTAGGACGAGAGTCGCAAAGCAGACACTTCGATAGGAATTCATAAGGCCTCCAGCGCGAAATGCGCCATGACTTCCCCTGGGGTCACTTTCACACTACGCTAGCCCATCTACTTACTCAATGTACGAAACGGTTCGACTCTCGGATTTAGACTTAGGCATTAATCTAGTGATTACGAGTAATGCGACGCGCGAAGCTTCATTTAACCGGCGCATAGAAATAATAATCTGCGGTGTAACTGCTTTTCGCTTCGACGTCACGATCTGAGGACTGAATGTGCAGAGCATCGCATCCCGTGGCCGGAGGCTTGCCGCCATGAGTATGGACGCGTTGAATCGTAGTCACGCTGGCAAGCAGGCCCTTCCCGGAATTACTCACCACATCCACCAACAACCATGGAATAGAGTCGGGATCGGTGGAGTCCACGTGACCTGAGGCTTTGCCCTTCACTTCGCTGCCGTCGTTCAGTTTCCAGATGGGACCGGCGGAGTGATGCCCGATGATCTTGCCATCTCGATCCGTTAACTCGGCGTCCGGAGCTTTCAGTATCCAGCCGAACTTACCATCCGCGTCAGACTGGCAGTTATAGATCTGCAATCCGGAGGCATGTGAGCGCAAGACAACCTGTTCGTTCGCGTGTGCCCGAATGGCATCCGGCACGTCGGGTCGCGGTTCAGTTTGCGCACCGGCCAAAGTGGGTGCCAAAGCCAGCGCAAGCGCAGGAACGACTAAAGAAGCAAGAATACGCATCTACCCAACCATTACTCCACCGCATTCCGCGAGATCACTTCCCGATACCACGCCGCGCTGAGCTTCGGTGTGCGTTTCTGGGTTTTGAAATCAACATAGTGGAGCCCGAAGCGCTTGCTATAGCCGTCCGCCCATTCGAAGTTGTCGAGCAGGCTCCAAAGAAAATATCCTTTGATCGGATAGCCCTCGGAAGCAGCCCGCTGCATCTGCGTGAGGTGATTCCGCAAATACATCACGCGGTCGGTATCCTCGACGCGCCCGTCAGCAGTTAGCACATCGTCGGAGGAAGTGCCGTTTTCGGTTATGTAGAGGGCCTTCGGTTTCCAAAGTTCGCTGATGTTGCGAATTCCCCAATACATTACTTCCGGACCAACATACAACCAGTCCGAAGCCATATGCGGAAAGGAAGTCGGGCGCTTTTCCACGACATAGCCGGCTGGCGAAGCGTCCGCGCGCGCATATTCCGGACGGTACGCATTCAGGCCAACAAAATCGAGCGGACTGCCGATAGCCTTCATGTCCCCCGGCTCAACCTTGGGAGCGTTCGCGCCTTCGCGTTGGAGATAGCCGTCGGTATATCTGCCCTCCATAACCACGGTAAGAAACTTGGCATTTTCTTCGCGGGTGGCACGCTGAGCAGCTTCAATGTGCTCGGGTGTCTCGATCACCGGAGCGAAAACGGCGGAATCTTCGGCCAGGCCAACCTGCGTTCCGGGCCGCGCATTGGCTCGAATTGCCTGCACTCCCAGACCGTGCGCCAGTACGCCGTGGTGGCGAACCTGATTCACCTGCGCGTCCGGCAATGTCAGCCCGGGCGCAAATTTTCCAGTTTTATAACCGAGATCGGTGAAACATCCAAACTCGTTGATAGTGAAAAAGTGGCTGACCCGATCCGAAAGCTTGCCGGAAACGTATCCCGCATAATCGGCGTACGCTTTTGCCGTGTCACGCGACTGCCAGCCGCCCGGCAATGCCTGCGGCAGATCCCAATGGAACAGAGTGACGAAGGGAGCGATATTGTTCTTGACCAGTTCGTCAACCACGCGCTGGTAATAATCGAGACCCTTCTGATTCGGCTGGCCCGTGCCATCCGGAAAAATGCGTGCCCACGCAATCGAGAAACGGTATGCACCCACCCCGAGGTTTTTCAGCAGCGCGATGTCTTCTTTATAGCGATGGTAGGAATCGTCGGCGACGTCCCCCGTGTCTCCCTGAAAAGTCTTCCCCGGCGTATGCGAAAAAGTGTCCCAGACGGACGGCTTGCGCCCATCTTCATTCACCGCGCCCTCAACCTGATAAGCAGCGGTAGCGCATCCCCAGAGGAAATTCGGCGGAAACTTCAGCAAGGCGGGCTTAGCCATTTGCGCGAAGGCAATCCGCGGAAGTGAGGCGCCAGCCAAAGCCGCGGCGGCCGTGCCAGCCAAAGTTTTACCGAATCGGCGACGAGTGAAATTTTGCTTTTTCATTTTGATTGTGCCCAAGGAAGATTACCACCAGGCGCCGTCAAAATGAAGATTCGTATCAGGGCATAGCTTGAGCGATGCCGTAATCGGTCAAAATTAGACGCCCCTTTAGGGACTGGACGGGGTGGGCGCCACTTCTCGCGCTTTTTGAGAAGTGGCCTCCACGGAACCATTCATCACGTTTTCGTCCACTCCAACCACCTCGCGAGCAAAACAAAACGCCCCAAAACTCTTTCGAGTCATGGGACGTCAGTTCGAACAGCCCTCCCCCGAAGTCTGCTCAATTAAGACAATACCTTCAGTCGCAGAATTGAGGAATGGCACTCCCGTGCAGGGTCGATGGCCCGGTTGTTACAAATACCCTGACCCACAACAGTTGACCAGAATCGAAAGCTCCACCTTCGCACCCGTAGTGGTATTCGACGACTTAGGAGCATAAACTTAGCGCAAGTTTGCTTAATCCCAGCGTTCTACGGTCGTCGATCCCGGGAAGTCCCTAACCGCTATTCCGAAGTAGAGGCAGACTGATGCCCGAGGACCACAAGCCCGATGAATTAGCACAATTTGCTTCCGATCTGCAGCGAATCAGACATCGTGCGATCAACCTGCGTCTCCACGCCACCGGGGAGCGGCTCGACACGGCGATTCGCGGGCTTGGTTCTGAGCTCGCCCGAAATACCGATGGCGGCAACAAATATCAGGCTACTTCCAAGCGACCAACCGTGGTTTATGTCAATGGGCGAGCCTTCCATTGTCCGGAAGCAAGACCGTGTCCCGACTGCAGTTCGACTGAACTCGAAATCCTCACCTACGGCGGAAGCTGGGACGACGCCGACACTCGTTGCGCCAAATGTGGAAAGCTAATCCACCGCGCTTGGTTTCCAACGTGAGCCTCTTAGGAAAGGGGTGCGCACTTCTCGCGCTCTCTCCCCCTACCCGGCATGAATCTCCTCCCCCTGACTCACCAAATCCCCATCCCCCTTCTTCAGCCCGCCGAAAACAACGGTGGAGAGAATCGTCATCCCTCCCAGCACAAAAAATGCCTGGTGAATTCCGTGAATGAATTGCGGAGGATTCGAGCGATAGCGATCGGGAAGAAAGTACGCCGTCACCAGCGACGCCGACGCCACTCCGAAGCTGATCGCCATCTGCTGCATCGTGCTCGCAATGGAGCTCGCGCTGCTCGCCTGCTCCTCCGTGATCTCCGCATACACCAGCGTGTTCATGCTCGTATATTGCAGCGACGTGAAGAACCCATAACAAAATACTTGGATAACAATCAGCCACACCGGAGTGCCCCGGCCAATCGTCGCGAACAGCAGGATCATCATCCCGATAATCAGAGTGTTCGAGATCAACACGACACGATATCCAAAGCGCGCCAGGATTTTCGGCATCGTCAGCTTCAGGCTCATCGCGGCAATAGCCTGCGGCATCATCAGCAATCCCGATTGAATCGGAGTAAACCCAAGCCCCACCTGGTACAAAAGTGGAAACAGAAATGGAATGCCGCCAATGCCCAACCGAGTCAGAAAACTGCCGCTCACCGACGCCCGAAACGTGCGAATCCGGAACAAAGCAAGACGCAGCAGCGGATGCGCGGTTCTGCTCGAATGAACTCCGTACGCCGCCAAAAGCAAAATAGAAATCGCCAGCGCCGCTAGAATTTCGCGCCCGCTTAAAGTATGTTCGCCGAACACTTCGAGCACGTACGAAAGCAGCGCCACGCCCGATCCAAACAGAAACAGCCCAGCCACGTCCAGCGGATCCGTATGCTCGCGGTAATCCGGCAGGTGCAAATAAACCATCACCAGGCCCGCGATTCCAATCGGAATATTCACAAAGAAAATCAGCCGCCAGTGCAGGTAGCCAACAATCAAGCCTCCAGCAATCGGTCCCAGCATCGGGCCAATCAAGCTCGGGATGGCCACAAAACTCATGGCGCGAATCAACTCATACTTCGCGAACGTTCTTACCAGCGTGAGTCGCCCCACCGGCACCATCATGGCTCCGCCGCACCCCTGCAGCACGCGGAACGCAACCAGCACATGAATGTTGCTCGAGATGCCGCAGAGAAACGACCCCAGCGTGAAGATCCCAATCGCAGACGCAAACACGCGCCGCGTTCCGAACCGGTCCGCCATCCATCCGCTAATCGGGATGAAAACTGCGAGACTCAGCGTGTAACTGGCCAGCACCGACTTCATGCTCAGCGGAGCAATATGCAGCGCCGCCGCAATCGTCGGCACCGCCGTATTCAGAATCGTGGTGTCCAGCGACTCCATGAAAAATGCCACCGCGATCAACCACGGCAGCAATCGCCGGCTGGAACCAGGCGGCTCGACCTGCGAAGAAACTAACGACGCAGGCGCCTGCCCACCTTTGTTAGGAAGGGTTTTCATCAGTGACACAAAAATAATTGGTGATATAGAAAGAGTCGGTGATCCAGAAACGACTGGGGGTGCGCCACTTCTCGCGGTTTCCGAGAAGTGGCCACCACGGAATCATGCAGCTTCACCTTCATCAGGCTCATCGGCGTGGTCGTCGAGATGGCCGGGATGTCGGTCGCGAAGAAGATCGTGGCAATCCCCGAGGCGTCGGCCGAGGAGTTAATCCAGCGGGAGAAGGCGCCACAACTCGCGATAACTCCCGAATCAAATGTTGAAAATCCGGCGGCAGCTTGCAGTCAACCGAAACCGCCTTCCCCGTCCGCGGATGAACAAACTCCAAATGCGCAGCATGCAGCGCCACCCGATCAATCAGCGGCTCCAACGCTTCCTTGTGCTGATATTTTCTATCCCCAACAATCGGATGCCCCAGCGCCGAAAATTGCACGCGAATCTGATTCTGCAATCCCGTCACCAACTCGACCCGCACCAGCGAAGCATCCGCAAAAAGCCGTTCGACTTTATATCGAAGCTCAGCGCGAGACGCCTCAGGATCTTTCGCCGACCGCAACTGCTGATACATTCCCTCACGCGCAAAATAGTGGACCAGCGTCCCCGCCTCATTCGCGATACGCCCGCGCACCACCGCGAGATACTGCCGCACCGGAGTATGAGCCAGAAACTGTTTCACCAGCGCCGCTCGATCCGTGCTGGTCTTGGCAAACAGCAACGCCCCGGAAGAAAACCGATCGATCCGATGCACAATCAGCGCCCGCTGTTTCCGTAACTCCAGCGCTTCCGCAAGCAACGACCACGCCGAAGGAGTCTGCGATCCCTTAATCGGCACCGCCAGCAATCCCGGCGGCTTGTCGACGATGACAACAGCATCATCCTCATAAAGCACCGAAAGCTCGCGCGAAAAACGATGCCGGCGCTTGTCATCCGCTGGCGAAGACTCACGCTGCCATGAAACATGCTTCGGCCTGGCGTGCTGGAGTTTTGGCTCGGAGCGAGAAGCCCCATCCGGCTTTTGATTTCGACTTGGACCTTTTCGCGGAAACTTCTTCATTGGTCTACCATCTGCGGATCACGCCATTATCAATCATTCCCCCTGCATCGCAAACACGGAGGCTCGATAGTCGCTGTGCAATGGAGAAGTATTCGCTGATATATTTGCTTTTTGTTCGCCTTGTGGCATACTGCGCTGTAAGGCGCCCATTGGAAGTTTCTTAGTTACAGCCCGGTTTTCCTGTGGTGCTCCTCAAACTTCCACAGCCGGAAATAAATTACGATGCAACGCACTCACCTAAACATCGTGGCGACCCTCGAAACATCCATCGGACGTTTACCGTCGAATATTGAAGCCGAGCGCTCCATTCTCGGCGCGGTCCTGCTCGATAATCATGCCTTCAACGACGCTGCCGAGCACCTGAAGCCCGAAGACTTTTCCATCGACTCGCACCGGCGCATTTACTCGCGCATGTTGGATCTGTCCGAATCCTCCCGGCCCATCGACATCATTACGCTGGTCGAGGAACTCGAGCAAAAGAAAGACCTGCAAGCCGTCGGCGACGTCGGCTACATCTCCGGATTGCTCGATGGCGTCCCCGATCGCCCTTCGATCGAGCATTACGTCCGGATCGTTCGCGATAAGTCCATTCTTCGCGGACTGATTAACGTAGCCAACACCGCCATCGCCAAGGCCAGCGAGCAATCCGAACCTGCCGACGAAATTCTCAACGACGCCGAAGCTGCCGTCTTCCAGCTCTCCGAGAAGCGCATCGGCAAAGGCTTTCAAGGCATTAAAGAAATCGTTCGCAGTTCTTTCGGATCGGTCGATGCCCTGCTCCAACGCGGCCAGCGCATCACCGGCCTCGCCACTCACTACACCGAGCTGGACGAAAAAACCAGCGGATTCCAGAAATCCGACCTCGTGATCCTCGCGGCCCGTCCTTCGATGGGCAAGACCGCCTTCGCCATGAACATCGCCGAGAACGCTGCCATCGACGACGGAAAAGTGGTCGGCATCTTCTCGCTCGAAATGTCGAGCGAAGCTTTGCTGCAACGCTTGCTCTGCTCTCGCGCTATTGTCGACGCCCACAAGATGCGCACCGGATCGCTCTGGGGCGACGACATGAAAAAAATTGTTCGCGCCATGGAGGAACTTTCCAACGCGCCGCTGTTTATCGACGACTCACCGGGTATTTCCCTTAGCGAGATGCGCGCAAAAGCTCGCCGCCTGAAGCAATCCCAGGGACGTCTTGACCTTATCGTTGTCGATTATCTGCAACTGATGTCCGGCGGCAGCAAGCGTTTTGAAAATCGTACCCAGGAAGTTTCTTCCATCTCGCGCGGATTGAAAGCCATCGCCAAAGAACTTCAGGTCCCCGTTGTCGCTCTGTCGCAGCTCAGCCGCGCTCCCGAAAGTCGCGGAGGCGATCATCGTCCACAACTTTCCGATCTGCGCGAATCCGGCTCCATCGAGCAGGACGCCGATGTCGTCATGTTCATCTTCCGCGAAGAGATCTACAAGCAGGACGATCCCGAACTCAAGGGCCGCGCCGAGATCATCATCGCGAAACAAAGAAACGGCCCCATCGGCAAATTCAACCTGGCCTTCCTGCATAATTCCACCCGCTTCGCGAATATGCTCGAAGGCAACAACGAACCCAGCGAATAAGCCCGGAATCCGTGTGGGGATGGGGCTCTGCCCCGTCCAAGCGGGGCGAAGCCCCGCTTCCACGCACCGGTCCTCAAATACCAGACCTTACCCTGTGGAAAAGTTTGTGGATGCTAAGGACCGCTGTCGCTATCCTTCGCAATTGCCCTGAAAATTGTGATATTTCAGGCCTGCCTCCGCCGTTCTAAAGCTATGTTTCTAAGTTGGTTAACGGTTCTATGCAAACCCATCGGCGGAAACTCTTGCGAATCAGCACTTTCGTCACGATAAGTGAGATTTGCACATAATCCAAAAGGCTGTAGGCCGCATCCCCAGCGGCGAGCGACCGCATGAGGAGGCAGAAAAACCTGCAAAACTGCGGAAAAATGAGGATTAGAGGATTAATGGACGGCGAGGTCATTAGTCGCTGGTCGTTAGTCGTTGGCAACCAGTCGTGCCAGCAAAGAGGTTTTGCGAACGACCAACGACGAACGACCAACGACCCTCCCGCTACAGCGAACTCATATCCACAACAAACCGATACTTCACGTCGCTCTTCAGCAAGCGCTTGAAAGCATCTTCGATCTGCTGCATCTTGATCAGCTCGATGTCGGCGGTGATCCCGTGTTCGGCGCAGAAATCCAGCATCTCCTGCGTCTCGCGAATTCCCCCAATAATGGAGCCGGCAAGCTGGCGCCGCTTGAAGAGCAGGCCAATAGTTTTAATGGGCGACGGCGTCGGAGGCGCTCCCACCAAGGTAAGCGTTCCATCGCGCTTCACCAGATCGATATACGGATTCAAATCGTGCTCGGCTGACACTGTGTCCAGGATGAAGTCGAAGCTGGCGAGATGTTTCTGCATCTCCGCTTCATTCTTCGAGATCACCACTTCGTCCGCTCCCAGCCGCAACGCGTCCGCCGTCTTATTCGGAGACGTTGTGAACAAAACAACGTTCGCGCCGAACGCATGAGCGAACTTCAATCCCATGTGGCCCAGGCCGCCGAGACCGACGATGCCGACCTTCTGTCCCTTCTTCACCTTCCAATGACGCAGCGGAGAATACGTCGTGATGCCCGCGCAAAGCAGCGGCGCGGTGGCGGCAAGGTCAAGCTGCTTCGGCACCTTCAGCGCGAAAGCCTCGGTGACCACAATGCTGTCGGAGTATCCGCCGTAGGTAACGCCCCCGATCTGCTTGTCTTCGGAGTTGTAAGTGAAGGTCGCCGGACCGTCGCAAAATTGCTCGCTGCCTTCGCGGCAACTCGGACACACGCCGCAGGAATCCACCATGCATCCCACTGCGGCAATATCGCCCTCTTTAAATTTCTTGACCGCGCTGCCCACCTTCACCACGCGGCCGACAATTTCGTGTCCCGGCACGCAGGGATAGACCGTAGGCATAAAGTCCACCCACTCGTTGCGGACCTGATGCAAGTCCGAGTGGCACACGCCGCAGTAAAGAATTTCGATCTGAACATCCTGAGGCCGCGGCTCTCGGCGCTGGATCGAGTCCGGTGCCAGCGCCGAAGTCGTGCTTCGAGCGGAATAAGCTTTTGCGGCAAACGTCTTGCTGGCTGGTTGGGTCTTGTCTTGTACAGCGGTAGCGGAACTTGTATCGCTCATATCGAATGATTCTCCTAAGTATTTGCTAGGTCAAGGTTGCTGAAAAACTCGGGATTCGTATCAGGGTATCGCTTTAGCGATACCATAAGCCGCCATAACAGAAGCCCCATGAGGGGCTGGGGAGCCCGGGTCAAGATTTTCAGCAAACTGTTTAGCAGCCGCGGCAATGCGTCTTTCAAAACCGAACGACCACGTAAGTATTTGACGACACGACGTCAGTATTGGACTCAGATGGTTGGGCTCAATTACAGGATATATTTCAGCGACGGGCGTGCAGCATTGCGACAGGCGAACAGCGGCGAAAATTAAGGTCGCTTAGGAATCGACGCCATGCACTCCACGTGTCCGTTCACCGCGTCGGCAGTCTTCTCTACCGAGAAGTGAAATCCTAGTTGGCTTTCAAATCTGATCGCAGTGCCGTCCAACAGAAAGGGACGGAAGTGGAAGGTTTGCAGCGCATCCTTACTGGCAGCGACCAGCAGCGGATCGCCTTCGAGCGGCACACTCGCTGTCAGCTTTCCCGTTTCGTCAACGTCGATCTTGAAAATAACGTCGCCTTGTATTCCCTTCTTCATTGCATCTTCGGGATACACCGGCATGGTCTTGTGATCGACCAGCCCCAACATCACTCCAGTAGAAATGCGAGCCTTCGCCGGCGCAGCGGGAGCATGCGCGTCCGTTTGCGCAAAGCCTAGCGCAGAGAAACATGCGAGAAGCAGAACCGTCGTTTTGATAATCATCAAGCGCCTCGCGAACATCGAGCACGAACATCGAAGGGTGCCCCGCCCTTGTCGCGGTTTCTGCGACAGGGCGGGGGTTTTGACTCAGACGTCTGGGCGACTGTTAGTCCCTACCGCTCCTCACCTTCCCACTTCCCGCTCCAATGGTAGTCGCCACCGCCCCAATCGCCGCGGCCCCAGCCGCGGAACTGAGCTCCGTCAATGACGGTGCCCTCGCGATACTCGAACATGCGCTCGCGTCCGTTTGGACCGCGCGCATAAATGCGAAGTACCTTCACCTGATTCGGAGCCGGATCCACGCCGAACGCGCGGTTGTCCATCTTCATCAGGCGATCCGCGCTGGCAAGTTGTTTTAGTCTCTGCGTGACATCCACGTGATCGCGCCTCGTTCCATACTGTGCGCTCAGGATGAGGAACTGTCCTTCGTCGCGAACCTCGCCGCCGCCACCACCACCGCCGTTCCAGTTGCCGCTCCATCCGCCCTTACCCCAATCACCGGTCCTCCAGCTGCTGAACTGCGCTCCGTCAAACACGCTGTTGTCGGGAAAATCAAACATGCGTTCCCGTCCGTTTGGACCGCGCGCAAATACTCGCAATGACTTTGAATGACCCTGATCCGGATCCGCCTGCATCGAATTGTGATTGACCCGGAACGTCGTGTCCTGACGCGCCAGGAACCGCAGGCGTTCAGTTACGTCTACATGGCTGCGCTCCGAACCATATTGCGCGCTGAGAATTAAAAATTGTCCCGCATCCTGTGCCACCATCGTTCCCGAAAGCAGAAGCGACAATGCCATCATCGATAAAATCGTGAACAAAATCGTGAATCGCGTTTTAAACATGAGAATCTCTCCTATAAAGCTGATGTCAAATCGAATTGCATTTTTTGCCTATGTCCATTCCAATCAGGACACTTCAGAATTCTACGCCCGCGTATCCTATAAAGAAGTGCCTAACGAAGTGACCGAATGGACACGCCCCGCATCGTCGCGCTGCTCGAACCATTCCTGAACGAACCATTTCTGGAAAAGCAGTCGCTGACCGAATCGCAGCTCAATCAAATATCGACGTACATCGATCTATTACTACGCTGGAACGCTCGCATCAACCTGACCGCCATCCGCGATCCGGAAGAGATCGTGACCCGCCACTTCGGCGAGTCCTTATTTTTAGCCCGTCACCTCTTTGAGCTCCGCTTGGGCGGGCCCGCACGAGTCCTCGACATCGGTTCCGGCGCCGGATTCCCCGCCATCCCATTAAAGATCTGGGCCCCAGGCATCCACCTGACCATGATCGAATCGAATCACAAAAAAGCCGCCTTCCTGCGCGAGGTAACTCGATCCCTTACATTGACCAACGTCAATGTAATCGCCGAGCGTGCCGAAACCGTATCCGCCCAAGCCGACGTAGTAACCCTCAGGGCAGTCGAGCGCTTCGAGACCATCCTGCCCCAAGCCCTACGCTTCTTGGCCCCCGGCGCGAAGCTAGCCCTATTAATAGGAGAGTCCCAAGTCCCCCACCTACCAGCCATCCCCACCCTAAACTGGCAGCCCCCAATAAGCATTCCCCAGACCCGATCAAGGGTGTTGGCGATTGGTATACTCGTTTAAAAGTGGGAAGAATAAGGCTGGGTGCCCCGCTTCTTGATTCGATCACTTCAGATAATCCGCATGAATTCAAAGCGAAGTGGGACTTCTGTCACGTTCAGCTCGCGCTGCGAGATTCTGGTCGGAATGTTTCACGTGAAACATTGCTTCGGAGCCCCCCATACCCTGTCATGGGGCCGGGAGACTGTGACCTATGTTTCACGTGAAACATCGTCGCTTGGGATCCCGCACCGGAATGGGAGAGACGGATGGGATGTTTCACGTGAAACATTTTCGCTGGATTGCACCAGAATCCGGCATGTCGGTAGCAAGTTAAAATGTCCGCTTTTGGTAGCACATGATATGTCCGGTTTCAGTTAGACAGCAGCCGTAGCCGGGGTGGTGGGAAAGTGGGAATCCCGCGTACTGTGCGGGATTTCCAAGCTCGGAGGGAAAGTCGGCTTTATGACTTTTCCTCGGAGCGGCTTTTCCACCGCCCTGCGCGCTGCCGCACTGGTCGTCTCGATAGCCGCGCCCTGCGCTGTGTACCGTCCCAGACAATGGGGACCGTGGGTCAAACTCAGAGTTCCATCCAAGTGTTGATGCACCACCACCTGGCAACCTGCCATGGTCGCTCGCCAGCGCACGCGCTCGATCTGCAAGCTCAGAGTCTGGAAGCTCACCGTGTTGTCACGGTTCACGCTGCGTTCAAACTGGAGCGAGAAGACGCGCTCCAGATCCCGGCTCCGGCACGGCACAAAAGCGTTGCCACGCTGTGCGGACGCGACCTGAAAGCGGCGGTTGAACTCAGCCACGTAGTGCGCACCCAGAAACTGGTTCGCCGCTTCCAGCGTTCGTATCTGGCGGAGCCGTAGCTCCTGCGGTAACCGTCCCTGCCAGGTGCCGAAGTTGCGTTCGCTGCGGCCGCGCGCTTCCGGCGAGTAGGCGGGAATCATCTGCACTCCTAACTCGTGCAACGCCCGGCCCACTTGCGTTCGACGATGGTAGTCGACCTTGCCGCCCACCTTCGGCGTCAGCCAGAAATGGCTGCCGCGGTCGCTGTACAAGGCGCAGAATACGCCCTTGCGCTCCACCACTTCCTTCAGTCCCGCCATCACCGTCACCGTCGATTCCTCTTCCACCAACTGCGCGTAATAAATCTCGCTCGTGGCATCGTCCAGAATCACGATCAAGTCGTACCAACGCTCGTCCTGAAACCACTGATGGCGGCTGCCATCGATATGCAACAGCATCCCCGGCAAGGGCCGCCGCTCGCACCGTTTGCGATGCACGCCGCGTTTCCGCCCACGCCCCACCAACCCCCCTCCCTGCAGCGCCTTCTTCACCCAGGTGTAGCTCAATTCGATGCCGTGCTCGGCCTGCAACTTCTCGTGAAAATGCTGCACGTTCAGATCGAAATACTTCTCCCGATAGAGTGCGAACACTTTCTCCACTGTCGCCACCGGCACTCGTCGCCGCGACGGCTTCCCTCGCCGCCGGTCGAACAGCCCGTTGTAACCCTCTTCCTCGTAGCGCTCCCGCCACCGCCGCATGTGACGATCGCTGATGCCTAGAATCTCCGCCGCCTGCCACCACCTGATCTTCTTCGCCATCGCCTGCAACATGACGTCCTGTACTTTCATCGCCCGCTCCATCGCGGCCCTCGGATAAGCTTCCATGCTCCGCATGGTCTCCCACCCTCGCCGCCCGCAAAGCGGACATATCACTTGCTATCTCAACCGGACATATCATGTGCTTCCGACAGCACCAGAATCCGGCATTGATTTCGCTGGGGCATTCGCATATCCTGCGCGCAACACCTCAAAGAAATTTATGGGACGCATTATTGCGGTTGCCAACCAGAAGGGTGGCGTCGGCAAGACTACGACTGCCATCAACCTTGCGGCTTCGCTTGCCGCGGCTGAAGTTAATACGTTGCTGGTGGATTGCGATCCTCAGTCGAACTCTTCCAGCGGCCTGGGGCTGGTGAAGGATCCGGAGCGCATCAGCATTTATGACGTGATGATGGGCGTGGCTTCGGCTGAAGAGGCTTTGCAGCTTACTGAACTTGAGCAGTTGTGGATTATCCCTTCACACAAGAATCTGATTGGGGCCAACATCGAACTGGTTGCGGCGGAGCGGCGTGAGTATCGTCTGCGCGATGCGCTGGCTAGTCTGCACGATCGCTTTCAGTACATCGTGCTGGATTGTCCGCCGGCGCTTGATCTGCTTACTTTGAATGCGCTGGTCGCTGCTAACGGCGTGCTGATCCCGATGCAGGCGGAATACTTTGCGCTCGAGGGCGTTTCGGAGCTGCTCGATACCATCGAGCGGATCCGCGCGGAGTTGAATCCTGCGCTGGTGGTGGATGGGGTGGTTCTTACCATGTTTGACGAGCGCACTAACCTGGCGCAACAGGTCGCGGAAGAACTGAAGAAGTATTTTGGCGACAAGCTTTGTACGACTACGATCCCGCGGAATATTCGATTGGCAGAGGCTCCCAGTCATGGGCTGCCGGCTCTCGTGTATGACGTGCGATCGCGCGGGGCGGAGAGCTATATACGGCTGGCCAAGGAGATTTTGGACCGGCAGGCGGGGATGGCCAGCGGGTCGGGAGAAGCGGCTTAGATTGATGGGCGTAAATATTTATGTTAGTCGATATATGACGCGTGACGAGTGCTGTGTTCTCAGAAAAGGCTGGGGTGGGATAGGGGTCCTTCGACTTCGCCAAGCCATCCGCTTCGCGGACAGCTTGCTTTCGCTCAGGATGACACATATTAAAAATGGCGGGCAGTACCTGGAGATTGATTGATGACTACATCGAATACGGCCGTCGACAACGCGACGGTGAAGACTGACGCGGAGAAGGCTCACGAGAAGCTGGCGGAGAAGCGTCGGGCTTTGGGACGGGGGCTGGAGTCTTTGTTGCCGGGGCCTCGAGTTGTGGCGCTCCCGCCCACCCTTCCGCAAAGTGCGCGGAAGGATGGGGCACCCGCTTTGAAGGATGGGCCACCCGCACCCGATGCTTCTTCTCCTGACTCGTCTTCTGCGCAAGTGGGGGAGATTCAGGCGGCTGCGGTTTCCGGTGAGCATGCGTTTGAGATCGCGCTTGATCAAATCGAGCAGAACCCGCACCAGACGCGGGAAGAGTTCGATCCGAAAGCGCTGGCGGATCTTGCCGGCTCCATTCAAGCACAGGGAGTATTGCAGCCAATCGTCGTCAGACCGAGTGCCGTGCGGCCGAGTGCGATTGGTCCGGGAGTGTCGGAGCCTGGCGGCCCGGAACGATTCACGCTGATCCTGGGCGAGCGGCGGTATCGCGCTTCAAAGCTGGCAGGGAAGACAACGATCCCGGCGATTGTGAAGCGAGTCTCGGAACAGCAGGCGGCGGAGATGACGCTGGTTGAGAACTTGCAGCGCCAAGATCTCGGATGCCTGGAGCAGGCCGCGGCTTTTGCCAAGCTGAGTTTGCAGTTCCATCTCACCCAGGAAGAAATTGGGAAGCGGGTGGGCATATCGCGCGAGCAGGTCACGAATTTTCTGCGCCTGCTGAAATTGCCTGCCGAAGTTCAAACAGCCTTGCGGCAAAAAGAACTGACATACAGCCACGCGCGTTTGCTGCTCTCCTTGCGCGACGAGAACCAGATCATCAAAATGGCGCGACTGGTGATCGCGAAAAAGTTGTCGGTGGCATTGCTCGAAGAGATGGTGATCGACAGCCACGCTCCGAAGGGAGATCCGGTGGAACGGCAACCGGGCGACGTGTCGTTTGTAGATCCGAATGTACGTGAAGCGCAGCGCTCGCTGGAGGCGATACTTGGGGTGCGTGTACGGATTCGGGATCGAAAGGGTAAGGGCAGGATCATGATTGAATATGGGACTCTGGAGGATTTTGACCGGGTGGTTGGGATGTTGAAGGGGGATTAGGGTGCTCTCCGAGGGCTTGTTCTTCCCACTTTTTACTGTTCTGGTGCGCTCTAGATTGGAGCACGGCGAGGGCAAAACCCTATGTGTCCAGTACGGACCTTGACTTGTGGCGGACGCTGGACGAGAGCATCGTGAGAACGCCTTGCTGGGCTCATCGTTGCTTCATGCGGGTATGGGGTCTTTCGACTTCGCAGGAGCTTCACTTCGTGAAGCTTCTGCTGCGCTCAAGATGACAATGAGTGAAGAGGGTCTCTTCGTGAAGCTTCTTGCTTTCGCTCCTGACAACGGTGAATAGTTGAGGGTACCTGGTGAGTAATCTGTGGGAGTTCGTGCTTATCTTTTCGTTAATGCCTATGATCTTAGTTGTGTTTATCGGCCTGAAATCGGCTTGAAGTGGTAATTAGTCGATACTTGTCGCTCCCCCTTTGGTGGTGTTGACGAACTACTCCCTATAGGAGGACAATTTTGGCTGATCTTGTTTGGCGGATCTTGGCGGTTGGTGAATCATCCTCCCTTATTTGGCTTGAAAGAAGAGCCTCAGAGGCTAAAGCCTCGCATTTTTCTTCGTACTGATTTGTAGGAAACGCACGCCGAAGGATTTCTTCTGTCTTCTTCTGTTTATCTCAAGGAGCGAACTTGATGAAAAAACCAATGCAGTATCGGAGCTTGATTTCCGGAATCCGCGGACGCGTGGCGGCGGCAGTGACGCTCGCAATTTCGCTTGGCCTGGCGGCGCTTCCGGCGGGTGCGCAGAATTTCACTACTTTCGATGCTCCGAGCGCGGGCACAGGCAAACTTCAGGGTACGATCGCGATCAGCATCAATACTGCGGGAGCGATCACGGGAATTGTTTACGACTCGAGCACTTTGGCTCACGGGTTCGTACGTCCTGCCAATGGCGCGACGCCAACTACGTTCAACGCTTCGGGCGCAGGCACGGGACTGAATCAAGGAACCTTCCCGACTAGCATCAACACAGCCGGCACGGTCGTCGGAATGTACGCTAACTCGGGCAATGTGTATCACGGGTTTGTGCGCGCCTCAAACGGCACGATCACCCTCCTCGATGTTCCGGCAGCGGGCAGCGGCAAACATCAGGGAACGGTTCCGATCAGCATCAATACGGCGGGCGCGATCGCGGGAATGTATAAGGATTCGAGCAGCCAGTATCACGGCTTCGTGCTCCCAGCCAAGGCTACGACACCGACCACGTTCGACGCTCCGGGGGCAGGCACGGGATACGCAGTGGGAACGATCCCCATCGGCATCAACACGGCGGGAGCTATCGTGGGGTATTACGTCGACTCGAGCAATGAGCACCACGGCTTCGTGCGCACTGCCGACGGCGCGACGATCACTGCCATTGACGCTCCGGGCGCGGGTACTGGCGCGAGTCGAGGAACGATCGCGATCAGCATCAATACGGCGGGAGTCATCACGGGAGAATACACGGATGCGACCGGTCTGGCGCACGGCTTTGTGCGGGCTGTCAGCGGGACAATCACAAGCTTTGACGCTCCGGGCGCGGGCACCGCGGGTTGGCTGTCTTCTCTGGTGGCGCATGAGAGTGGAGGAGGACCTGCCCTGCAAGGAACCGACGGCTTCAGTATCAACACGGCCGGGGAAATCGCCGGGGGCTATGGAGACACGGGCTCTGTGTTCCACGGATACGTGCGCGCCACTAATGGCACGGTAACCACCTTCAATGTTCCGGCAGCAGGCACCAGTGCGCTGGAAGGAACCACGGGCTTCAGTATCAATACAGCGGGCGACGTCGCGGGAACCTATGGGGACGCGAACTCTGTGTTTCACGGATTCGTGCTTGCTCCTCCGGCGGCGACTACGACTACGCTGGGGGTGGGGCCGAATCCATCCATCTTTGGTCAGACGGTGACGCTTACGGCGACCGTCACTCCGAAGAGCGGGACGATACCGAATGGAGAAACGGTTTCATTTCTGAAAGGCACGACGGTGCTGGGAACGGGAACGTTGAGCGGCGACTCGGCTAGCATGACGATTTCGACACTGAAAGTGGGAACGAACGCGATCAAGGCGGAGTATGGCGGAGACGCAAATTTTGCCGCGAGCACGTCGAAGCCAGTGAGCCAGGTGGTGGACAAAGCCACGACTACAACCACTTTGACGTCGTCGCTGAATCCGTCGAACTCGGGGCAGTCGGTGACTTTCACGGCGACTGTTAAACCTGAATTCAGCGGGACGGCTACCGGGTCGGTAACGTTTGACGACGGCACCACGCTTCTGAAGACCGTGTCTTTGAGCGCAGGCGTGGCGAAGTTTACAACTACGAAGCTGGCTTCGGGGAAACACAGCATCTCCGCGACTTACAAGGGGAGCACTAGCTTTGACGGGAGTACGGATTTGCTGACGCAGACGGTGAACTAGAGACGGAGCGGTGCCCCGTCACCACACGGGCTGTGCTTGAGCACTCTGGGGATGCTCCGGCACGTTTCGTGGTGGGGTAGAGGTCCTTCGACTTCGCTGGGGCATCCGCTTCGCGGATGACTCAGCTTCGCTCAGGATGACACTTTTTGTGGTTTTGTGGCACCCTCTCTGTCCACTTGGGGCCTAGTGGATCATTGCTCCTCCCACTTTTTACTCTTCTGATTCTCTCTCTATTCGACTCCGCGCGGGGACCGGGAGGGAGCATCGTGAGAACGCCTTGCTGGGTTCATCGTTGCCTCATGCGGGTATGGGGTCTTTCGACTTCGCAGGAGCTTCACTTCGTGAAGCTTCTGCTACGCTCAAGATGACAGGGAGTGGTGATCGTACTTTCGTGAAGCTTCTGCTGCGCTCAAGATGACAGGGAGTGGTGATCGTACTTTCCTGAAGCTTCTGCTGCGCTCAAGATGACAGGGAGTGGTGATTGTTCAGTGTGTCGTGATGGTCACTTCCTGGTGCTCTTGCTGCGCGCATCTTAAAAGTAATAAGTGGGATGCTGACGCTTCTGCGATGCCCAAACTTCATATGCTGTAACTTGATTTCTCGCGCTAGCAGCCTGAGGGTGGTCATTGCATTAGGAGAATTCCGTGCGGAGGCGTGGTCGACGACAAGCACATCCTTCCCTTTTGACTAGGCCCGGCTTCGCTCGGGAAAGACATTTGGCGAAGGAATCTTCGGAGTAATAAGTGGGACGGGGGATGAAAGGCTGTGGGATGCTTGCGGCTCCAGTGGTGGGCCACTTCTCGAAAAGCGCGAGAAGTGGCGCACCCCCCGGCTGCGATGGCGCGTTAAGCAAGAAGCAGGTCCTTCACTTCGTTCAGGATGACAAGATTTTTAGATTTGTGAGTGGTCGCTTGGGGGCGTGGGTTTTGGTATTGTCGCTGGACTGACTTTTTGTTGGTGGGTGTGAGTCGATATGGGATTGCTTAACGTTTTGTTTGGGCGGCCGCTGGCTTCTTCGGAGGATGAGGGGCAACGGATTTCTCCTACTCAGGGGATTCCTACATTTGGGCTCGATGCATTGAGTTCGGCGGCTTACGGTCCGGAAGCGGCTTTGACTATTTTGCTGCCTCTGGGATTGTTGGGTGTCCGGTATATCGTGCCGCTAACTTTTGCGATTATCGGACTGCTGATCATTGTTTATTTCAGCTACCGGCAGACGATTGCGGCTTATCCGATGGGCGGGGGATCGTATACGGTCGCTCGGGAAAATCTGGGGAGCGGCGCGGGAGTTTTAGCGGGCGCGGCTTTGATGATCGATTACCTGCTGAATGTGGCGGTCGGGATCTCGGCGGGCATTGGAGCTTTGGTTTCGGCGGTCCCTTCTTTGCAGCCTCACACTCTGGCCATGTGTTTGGCGGTGCTGGTTATCTTGACCGTGGTCAATCTTCGCGGAGTTAAGGAGGCTGGCTCCGCGTTTGTGATTCCTACATATTTGTTTGTGGGGACTCTGCTCGTGGTGATTCTGATTGGGTTTTACAAAGTGATCGCTTCGGGAGGGCATCCGGTGGCGGTGGTCGCATCGCCGGCAGTCGCGCCGGGCGTTTTGCAAGCGGTTGGAATATGGATTCTGGTTAAAGCGTTCGCTTCGGGGTGCACGGCTTTAACTGGCGTCGAGGCGGTTAGTAATGGCGTGCAGGCATTTAAGAGGCCGGTAGTGCCGGCGGCCCGGGCTACGTTGACGGCGATCATTGCGATCCTGATTGTGCTGCTGGGAGGGATCGCGATCCTGCTTAAGTATTACGGGATCATGGCTACCGATCCGGGGGCCCCGGGATATCAGAGCGTGTTGTCGCTGTTGACGGCGGCGGTTGCGGGCAAGGGAATTTTTTACGATGTGACGATGTTCTCGGTTTTGCTGGTGCTGTGTCTCTCAGCAAATACTTCGTTCGCGGATTTTCCGCGGCTGTGCCGGGTGATCGCACGCGACGATTATCTTCCGCATTCGCTGATCACGCGCGGTCGGCGACTGGTGTATTCGCAGGGGATCTGGGCGTTGGCGATTTTCGCGGCGCTGTTGCTCATCCTATTTGGCGGGGTGACGGACCGGTTGATTCCTCTGTTTGCGGTGGGCGCGTTTCTGGCCTTCACTTTATCGCAGGCAGGAATGGTGGGGCACTGGCTGCGAACGGAATCGGCGGGCGCGGCCTGGCCACACATCCTGGTAAACGGGCTGGGAGCTTTGGCTACGGGAATCACGGTGCTGATCGTTGTTGTGGCGAAGTTCACCCAAGGCGCCTGGGTGGTGGTGCTGTTGTTGCCGGCGGCAGTTATTTTTATGCGTCGAGTGCGACGTCATTATGAAGAGGCAAATGCGGAACTGGCGCTGAAGGCTGGGGTAGTCGCGGGTCCGCTGAATTTCACGCCGCCGATTGTGGTTGTTCCGGTGGATCACTGGAATCTGGCTACGGAGAAGGCGCTGCAATTCGCGATGACTTTGTCTCCGGATGTGGAAGCGGTACATGTGACGTGCGAGTCGGACGCGAATCGGCCGTCCTGGCTGAGTGGGACGACGCTACCGGGTGGGCAGCGGGTACCGAAGGTGGTGACTTTGCCGTCGCCGTACCGGTTGGTGATCCATCCGATTGTGGATTATGTGCTGAAGATTGAGAAGGAGAATCCGGGACGAACGGTTTCGGTGGTGATTGCTTCGATTGTGGAACGGCACTGGTATCACTATTTTCTGCACAATCAGCGCGGGCAGGTGCTGACGGCTTTGTTGCTGCTGGGTGGGGATGAGCGGATCAATATTATTAATGTGCCTTGGTATTTGAAGGCGTAGGCAGCTTTCAGCACTCAGCCGTCAGCATTCAGCTCGAGCAAAATCAAACCCTTGTTCATCTTGAGAATTCCCTGCGGGACTGGTGGAGAGCGCTTGCGGGTATGGGGTCCTTCGACTTCGCAGAACGACTCGCTTCGCGGATCGCTCTGCTTCGCTCAGGATGACATTTCGTTGAGGTGCTTAGATAGTTGAGGTACTTAGACTCTCCAATTGTCGGGGCGCCAATTTTGGATTGATTTTTTGATATCGGCGGAAGAGAGTTTTTCGTTCAGGGCGCGTGCGGCTAGCGTGGGGAGTTCGGCATCGGATGCGAAGCGCAGGGCGATTAATTGGGACTCTCTGAACTCGGGGATGCGCGGACGAAGAGCGGGGTCGAGCAAGGTCGCGAGGCGCATTCTTTCTTCGAGGCGAATTACGCGGTCCTGCACTTTGAGGGAATAGAGCCGGATTTTGAAAACGGCGGTCAAGAGCGCGACCATGAATACGACTAGCCAGGCGGAATGCAGACCCGGCCTCTTGACGAGACAAACGATTGCACCGATCAGGGTGATGGCGAAAACGGGCAGGATGAAAAAGTGGAAGAGTGGATCGTAGCGCCCGTGGTTGGAATAATTTTGCGGGGATTCGGCCATGGCGGGGCTCCTTTTGAAACGTCGGGATTTCATCGCACGTTTCTGCCGGCTGTTGTTCGAGGGATACAGCGTGGCTCAGTTTGCAGAAAAGCGGCTACCACGGGGTGCGCGGGGGCTCACGGGGGAAAGCACTGGAGCATTTATTTGGGATTTGCATTTTAGGTGGCGCGCTCGAAGAGTCCGGCTGCGCCTTGACCGCCTCCTACGCAAATGGTGACTACTCCGTAGCGTGATTTGCGGCGGGCCATTTCGTTGGCCAAGGTGCCGACCATCCGAGAGCCGGTCATGCCGAAGGGGTGGCCGATTGAAATGGAGCCGCCGTTCACATTCATTTTTTCGGGATCGATTTCGAGACGGTCGCGGCAGTAGAGGACCTGAACGGCAAAGGCTTCGTTGAGTTCCCAGAGATCGATGTCGTTGGACTTCACTCCCGCGCGCTGCAGTAACTTCGGGACAGCGAAGACTGGGCCGATACCCATTTCGTCGGGATTGCAGCCGGCGACCTGGAAACCTCGGAAAATTAATTTGTAGGGAATGCCGAGTTGGTCGGCGCGTTGGCGCGACATCACGAGCGTTGCCGAGGCTCCGTCGGAAAGTTGCGAGGAGTTTCCGGCGGTGACGGTGCCTTGTCCGCTGGCCGGGTCGAAGTGCGGCTTGAGCGCTGAGAGTCCTTCGAGCGTTGTGTCGGGACGATTGCATTCGTCTTTGTCGGCGAGCACTTCTTCTTTTGCAATTACTTCGTTGGTTTTCTTGTCGAGGGTGGCGCGCATCACGCGCATGGGAGCGATCTCGTTCTGGAAAAATCCTTCGCGCTGGGCGCGGGCGGTACGCTGCTGGCTGAGGAGCGCGTATTCATCCTGCGATTGACGGCCGATTTTGTAGCGCTTGGCTACGACTTCGGCGGTATCTCCCATCACCATGTAGACGCCAGGTTCTTTTTCGAGCAGGCGCGGATGGGGATCGTGGTTTCGTGTGGTCATGGTGATGCTTTCTACGCCGCCGCCGATGATGACGTCGCTGCCTCCGTTCACAATTTGATAAGCAGCGAGCGCGATCGACTGCAGGCCGGAGGAGCAAAAGCGATTGAGCGTGAGTCCGGCGACGGAAGTGGGCAGACCCGCGAGGAGCGCGGAAACTCTGGCGATGTTGTGGCCCTGCGGGCCGTGCGGCTGACCGCAGCCTAGGATTACATCTTCGACTTCGGCGGGATCGAGTTGCGGCGTTTTGCGCAGGACATCCTGGATGCAGTGCGCGGATAGATCATCGGGACGAGTGAGGTTGAATGATCCGCGGAATGATTTTGCCAAGGCGGTGCGCGAACTGGATACGATTACGGCTTCTCTCATGAAATCCTCTATGTTCCTGTTTGGGGATTCAGCCGTCCCTCAGGGACTGGATCATGTTTACGGTATCGCTAAAGCGATACCCTGATACGAATCATTAGCCTCCACAAGCTCTAGAGCTGTGCTGTTTCCAACTGCGGCTCAAACTCTGCGAACGTTTTATTGGCTTCGGCCAAGCGCTTCAACAAGGGAGAGGGAGTCCAGAGGTCTCCGTGTTGTTGTTGAAGTTCGCAGATGCGGTCGTACACTTTTTTCAATCCTACGGTGTCGGCGTGCCACATGGGACCGCCTCTGAAGGCGGGGAATCCGTAGCCGTTTAGGTAGATGATGTCGATGTCGACGGCGCGCAAAGCGTATCCCTCTTCGAGAATTCGCGCTCCCTCGTTTACCAGGGCGTAGATGCAACGATCGACAATCTCTTCGCTGGAGATTTTTCGCTGCGGGATTCCGGCATCGGCGCTCCACTGCTTTACCAGCGCGGCCACCTCGGGATCGACAGTGGCTCGGCGATTCTCGTCGTATCGATACCATCCCTTGGAGGTTTTCTGGCCGTAGCGGCCCATTTCACACAGACGGTCCTCGGCAAAGGGCTGGCGAATTCCGGGCTTTTCCAAATGGCGATACTCCTTGCGAATGCGCCAGCCTACGTCGAGTCCGGCCAAGTCGGCGACCGCGAGCGGGCCCATGGCGTTGCCGAATTCGACCAGGGCCTGGTCGACGGCTGGAACTTCGGCTCCTTCTTCGACCAGGAATTGCGCCTCCCTGCGGTAGGGACCGAACATACGATTGCCGACAAAGCCACGACAGTTCCCTACCAGGACGCCGATCTTGCCCAGCCTCTTGGAGAGGTTCATGCAGGTGGCGATTACTTCTTTGCTCGATTTTTTTCCGCGAACAATTTCGAGCAGGCGCATGACATTGGCCGGACTGAAGAAGTGGGTTCCGATTACGGATTCGGGCCGCGACGTGGCGGCGGCGATTTCATCGATGTTGAGGGTTGAAGTGTTGGTGGCGAGAATCGCTCCGGGGCGGCACGCTCGGTCTAAATCTGCAAACACCGTTTTCTTTAACGCCATGCCTTCGAATACTGCCTCGATCACGATATCCACTTCGGAAAATGCGTCATAGGTAAGGACGGGCGTGATCATCTTTAAGCGTTCGTCCACAAACGATTGTGTAAAGCGTCCGCGCTGCACTGAGGTTGCGTAGTTTTTCCGGATTTTTTCCATGCCTGCATCGAGTGCAGTTTGATCCACATCTTTGAGCAGCACGGGAATGCCCGCGTTGGCAAAGACCATCGCGATTCCGCCGCCCATGGTTCCGGAACCGACCACGGCAGCGCGGTTCACCTGGATCAACGGCGTGTCTTTGGGGATATCGGGAATCTTCGCGACTTCGCGCTCTCCGAAGAAAACGTGAATCAGAGCCTTCGATTGATCGGAGAAAAGGCATTCGGTGAAAATCTTGGCTTCGGCCTCGCATCCCTGTTCAAAGGACAAACCAATTCCTGCTTCGATCGCATCGATGGCGGCTAGAGGAGCCTTCATTCCGCGTTGCTGCTTGCGGGAGGCATCGCGGGCTGCCGCGAAAATTGGCGCGTTCTGTTCCGGCGTTCCTAGCTTCTGCATTCTTTCACGCGTTTTTGGCGCGGGCAGGACTGCGATCTCAAGCGCGAAGGCTATTGCTCCGGTCAGCAGATCTCCATCGATCAAGCGGTCGATCAAACCAAGCTCGGCAGCTTCGGGCGTAGAAATTGGTTTGCCGGTGGCGCACATCTCGACTGCCTTCGCGACACCGACGAGGCGCGGGAGACGCTGTGTTCCACCGGCGCCGGGAATAATTCCCAGCTTCACTTCCGGCTGACCTACCTGCGCGGTGGAAGACGCGACGCGGTAGTGGCCGGCCATGGCTAGTTCTAGTCCGCCGCCGAATGCGTTGCCGTGGATGGCCATGACGATGGGCTTTGTGCTGTCCTCGATATTTAGCAGCATGGGGAGCAGGCTTCTGCGTGGTCCTCCGGCGGTCATCTTGCCGAATTCTTTGATGTCGGCTCCCGCGACGAAGGTGCGGCCAGCGCCGATTATCACCGCTGCTTTGATCGCGGGGTCGGTATTGATGGCGTCGATTGCGGCTGAAATGCCCTCGGTCACCCCTGGGCTCAGGGCGTTTACGGGTGGGTTGTCGATGGTGATGATTGCTACGTCGTTGTCTTTGGTGAGCTTTATGAGGTCGTTCATGTTGCTCCGGCCCCTAAAGGGGGTGTTGATTTCGAATTATTTACGGTATCGCTGAAGCGACCTGATACGAACCTGGTGATTGCCTCGGCAACCCTTTTCCTACAGTTTAGCGGCAGGAGTGGAACTCGTGCCCTTGCCGTTCGTGCTCCAAGATGCTTCGGTGGTGACACCGACGGAGGCATTCGGCAGCATCGAGAGAATGCCTTGTGGGGCTTATCGGCGCTTCGAAGGGTATGGGGTCCTTCGACTGCGTGACTGCTTCGCGTTGCGAAGCGGTCCCTTCGCTCAGGATGACAAAGTGAGATTGCTTTGCTTGTTATTGATTATTTGCGACGCTGCCGTCTTTTTTGCAATCAGAAGTATGCATTAGAGACGGCAGGGTCATGACATCCACGGTTCCTTTCGAGGCGGTTGGGGAGCGGGCGGTTAATCCGTGGCTGATTGCTATTACGGTCACGCTTGCCACGTTCATGGAGCTGCTGGATACGGCGATTGCGAACGTATCGCTTCCCCATATTGCGGGCGGACTTGCCACCAGCTACGACGAGAGCACTTGGGTGCTGACCAGTTATCTGGTGGCGAATGCGATTGTTCTGCCGATGAGCGCTTGGCTGAGCCGCGTTTTTGGACGCAAGAATTACTACATGACTTGCGTTGCTTTGTTCAGCATCAGTTCGCTGATGTGCGGACTGGCTCCCAGCCTCGGGATGCTGATCTTTTTTCGCGTTCTGCAGGGGGTTGGCGGAGGAGGACTGGCTCCGGTGGAGCAGGCGATTCTGGTGGATACGTTTCCGGCGGATAAGCGCGCTGCGGCATTCGCCTTGTACAGCATGGCGATTGTGAGCGCGCCGGCGATTGGTCCTCCGCTGGGTGGTTGGATTACGGACAGCTTTTCGTGGCGCTGGATCTTCTTTATTAATGTTCCGATCGGAGTGCTTTCACTTTTGCTGACGAAGCGGCTGGTTTCCGATCCGCCGGAGTTTAAGAAGGAAGTTGAGGCCGCACGCAAGGCTGGAAAATTAAGGATCGACTACCTGGGAATTTTTCTTATCGCTGTGGGCTTCGCTTGCCTGGAAGTCGTTCTAGATCGCGGACAGAGAGAAGACTGGTTCGAAAGCACTTTTATTGTCTGGTTCTTTGTCATCGCCATGGTCGCGCTGACGACGGCCGTGGTGTGGGAGTTGAGGCAGGAAGATCCGGTGGTTGAAATCGCATTGCTCAAGGAACGGAATTTTGCGTTGGCCAACGCGTTTTATTTTTTATTCGGATTTGTCCTGTTTGGTTCGACGGTTCTCATTCCTCAAATGCTGGAGTCGCTCTATGGCTACACGGCTACAGACGCCGGACTGGTGCTGGGACCGGGAGCGCTGGTGATTGTGGTGATGGCTCCTCTGGTGGTGCGGCTGGTAAAGAACATTCCGGTGGCGTGGATGATTGGTTTTGGATTCAGCATCCTGGCTTGCGCGATGTGGTTTTACGCGAGTTTTAATCTTGCGACGAACTATGGGCATGAGTCTCTGGCCCGAGTGGTGCAGGGCTTTGGGCTGGCGTTTCTTTTTGTGCCGACGAGCCAGCTTGCCTATTCCTATCTGGCGAAAAATAAAAACAACAAGGCATCGAGCATGACCAATCTTTTCCGTAATCAGGGCGGGAGCTTTGGGATTGCTTTTGTCACGACGGTCCTCGCGCGACGGGCTCAATTTCATCAGACGGTATTGAGCGCGCGCATTACGAATTTAAATCCGGCAGTGGCTGCGGCGCGTACGAACATTCTGCATCGCTTTGTTGCGCACGGGCACTCGGCTGCGGATGCGGCGACGGGCTCATTGGCGCTGGTGTATGCACTGGTGCAACAGCAGGCGAGCATGCTGGCATTTCTCGATTGCTTCTGGCTGCTGGGAGCGATTGCGTTTATCGGCCCGGTGCTGGCTATTTTTATTCGGAGATTTAATCAGGGCGGGAAAGCGCCGGTGCATTGAGAGCGTACCTGGAGATCAGGACAGTTACGGGGCGAGTGAAGAGGTTGCGGAAAAAGTCGAATTCCGATGCCCATCCCCTAAAGGGGCGTCTGATTTCGAGAAACTTACGGTATCGCTAAAGCGATACCCTGATACGAATCGCGAGTTTTTCAGTCGTACGATTTTCAGAGGCCAACTTTTCCCGCACTGAACAACGGATGAGCAGCATCGAGAGAATCCCTTGTGGGGCTTATCGGTGCTTGGAATGGTATGGGGTCCTTCGACTACGCCGGGCCACTCGCTTCGCGAGCGGCTCGCCTTCGCTCAGGATGACAAAGTTGAAAGTCGAGTGACAAATTTGAAATTTATTGGACGGTTAACGTCACTGTGGCTCTTTGCTGGGTTGCGCCCGCTGTGCCGGTTACGTTGATGGTGTAGGTTCCGGCTGGAGTACCGGTGTTGCCGGTGGTGCTGCTTCCTCCACCGCTGCCGCAGGCAACCTGCAACAAGCTACCTCCAACGACTAGCAAAACAAGCAAGCAGCTGAGCAGTTTCCGGCGTTTTGGTACGGCGATTCCAACCATGCCGAGCACCATGGCGGGGACGGCCAACCAGAAGGCAAATAGCGGAGTGGAATGACGATCTTGCGGAGGCGTTGCCTGGGCGGAAGTGCGGGCTGTGGTGGTGATGGTCAGCGTTGTGTTCGCCGCAGTGGTGTTGGGCGTGACGGTAGCAGGACTGAACTGGCATGCTGCCATCGCTGGCAGTCCGCTGCAGGAGAAACTGATTGGGCTGGTGAATGATCCTTGCGGGGTCGCGGTCAAGACGAAGACTCCCGATTGTCCGGCGGTTACGGTGGCGCTCGGCTTGTTGGGAGCCAATGTGAAGTCAGCGGCCCCGACCTGGAAGCTTTGGTCGACTGGAGTGGCGGCAGCGTAGTCGGTGTTGCCGGCCTGCGTCGCTTCGATGGTGCACGTTCCCGTCGCGACCAGCGTCACCATCGCGCTCGACACAGTGCAGACAGAAGGAGTTGTCGAAGCGAAACTCACGGTGAGTCCGGAGGACGCGGTGGCGCTGACGGTGAACGGCGTCGCGCCGACGGCTTGATTGGAGAGTGCTCCGAAGGTAATGGTCTGGGTCAGTAGCGTCACCTGGAAACTCTGGTTGACGGGCGTGGCGGCCGCGTAGTTCGTGTTGCCCGCTTGCGTCGCCCGGATGGTGCAAGTTCCCGTGGAGACGAGGGTCACGGTTGTGCCCGAGACTGTGCAGACGGAAGTGGTTGTCGAAGCGACGCTCACGGTGAGTCCGGAGGATGCCGTTGCACTGACGGTGAACGGGGCAGTGCCGATCGGCTGGTTCGAGAGTGCTCCGAAGGTGATGGTCTGAGCCTGTTGCGCGCCCGTGCCCTGGAGCGCGAGGCTCTGACTGGCCGAGGGGCTGGTGTTGAGCGCGTTATCGGTGAAGACGGCGGTGCTGGTGAAAGCACCGATACTTTGCGGCTCGAAGCTGATGCTCAGGTTGCAGGTTGCGCCCGGCGTCAGCGAGAAAGTGCTGCTGCAATCGGCTGGCGTACCGGAGCCTGTGACCTGGAGGAAATTTGGTCCGGTGACGACGAGTCCCGGAGCAACGGCAGCCAACGACTGGTTGCCGATGTTCTGGACGATAACGGACTGCGGACTGTCACTGCTGGTGCCGCCCGGCGGGGTGGATGCGAAGCTCAAGCTTGGCACCTGCGAAAGTTGTACTTCGACCACGTTGTTGTTGCCGGCATCGGCGATGAAGACATCGCCCGCTCCATCCACTGCGATTGCGTCCGGAGTAATAAGGCCGGCGCCTACGGTGGTTTGAGGACCTCCGCCGGCCGGAATTTCTACTACACGGGCATTGCCGGTATCCGCGATGAAGAGATCGCCGGCTGCGTCGACGGCTACTGCGTCGGGATGATTCAGCCCGGTGCCCATCGTGGTCTGCGGGCCGGAGTTGCCTGGAACCTCAACGATCTGGTTGTCACCGGCATCGGCAATGAAGACGTTGCCCGAAGCATCGACTGCTACTCCGCTGGGGAGATTCAATCCGGTGCCTACGGTGATTTGGGATCCGCCACCGGCTGGAACCTCGACGACGCGATTGTTGCCAGTATCGGCGATGAAGATATTGCCCGATCCGTCTGCATTTACTCCCACCGGGCCACTGAGTCCGGTGCCCACCGTGGTTTGTGGACCTCCGCCGGCGGGAACTTCTACGACGCGGTTGTTGCCTTGATCGGCGATGAAGACATTGCCTGCGCCATCAACTGCTAATCCCATGGGGGAACTCAGGCCGCTGCCGAGTGTTACCTGGGAGCCGCCACCGGTTGGAATCTCCACTACCTGATTGCTGCCAGAATTGGCGATGAAGAGATCGCCGGCTGCGTCGACGGCAACTCCTTGGGAGTTAGTGAGCCCGGTGGCTGGCGTGGTCTGCGTGCCGGGTCCAAAAGTGATTGCCGGTCCCTGACCCTGGCCGTGAAGCATGGTGGTGACCAGCACATTGCCGAGGTTGTCGGTGAGTTGCACCGCGCCCATACGGGCGCCGGGGGCTTGAGGAGCAAACGAGACGGTCACAGAGCAAGAGCTCGAGGCAGATTGGCTGCCGGTGCAAGTTGCGGCGCTCGAGGTGAAACCCAAGTTGGGAGTGCCCTGGGTGACGACTGTAGCGGCCGAGCCGAGGGTGACGCTATTGTTGATGTTGTAGGTGAGAGTGAGCGTCTGACTGCATGGAGCAGGAGTTGTCTGAACCCCAGGGCAGATGTTGACGTTTCCGAAGTTGACGGCTGTGTGCTGTATTTCGACCACGCGGCTGTTTTCGTAATCCGCGACAAAGACATCGCCCGATGCATCCACGGCCACGCCTGTCGGGTAGCCGAGTCCGCTACCTACAGTCACCTGGGGCCCACCACCCACCGGAACTTCGACTACGCGGCTATTTTCGTAATCCGCGATGAAGACGTTGCCCGCTGCGTCGACTGCGACGCCTGTCGGGAAACTCAATCCGCTGCCGACTGTCACCTGAGGTCCGCCGCCAAATGGAACTTCGACTACACGGCTGTTTTGGTAATCCGCGATGTAGACGTTGCCCGCTGTATCCACTGCCACGCCCGTCGGGTCACTCAGACCGCTGCCCACCGTCACCTGAGGTCCACCACCTACTGGAACTTCCACTACGCGGCTATTTTGGTAATCCGCGATGAAGAGGTCGCCGGCCGCGTCCACTCCTACTCCGGTGGGGAAACTCAGTCCGCTGCCCACCGTAAACTGAGGGCCGCCGCCGGCTGGAACTTCTACTACACGGCTGTTTTGGTAATCCGCGATGAAGACATTGCCTGTTGCATCGACCGCCACGCCAGTTGGGTCACTCAGTCCGCTGCCGACTGTGATCTGAGGGCCGCCATTGGCCGGGACTTCTACGACACGATTGTTGACCTCATCCGCGATGAAGACATCGCCCGCCGCATCCACCGCCACGCCGAATGGGAAACTCAGTCCGCTGCCGACTGTGCTCTGGACGCCGGCGAAGGAAACGCTTTGAGCGTGGCAGGGAACAGAACCCGCCAAAAGCGAGAGCGCACACAGCGCGGCGATTGCGAGGGTCGGGCTAAAGGACTGCTGAAGCGCGCGGAAGACGGATGCGGAGAGGTTGCGAGTCATCTTAAGTATCCTTAATGAATAGCCAAACACGTATTTCCCAAAATTTTTCAAGGGAGAGGATCCAAGATTAACGCTTGAGATTAAGGGTTTCTAATTACGCAAGTAACGGAAGGCGCAAGGGCGGACGAATGCGTCCGCCACTACGTGAGCATTGCTTTCCACAATCAATAATTCTAGAGAGGAGGATCGCCTTGGACAGTCATTTTAGTCGCAGTACCCAAGCTCCTAGTCCGTGGGTGGCGGCATAGAGCAACCGTGCGTTGGGCACAATCGTCAAACCCGGGACCTCGACCTTAGGCATTCCTCTGGCCGCCAGGCGCCAGGCGGTAGACCCAGATGGCAGGCGATACACGCCAAAATCGCTTGACATGTACAGATCGCCAGTCACACTGTCGAGCGCTACATCGTTGATAGGAAGATCTCCCAAATGGTAGCTGCGGTCGGTGAATGTTGCAGCCTGGGTCGCTGGGTCGTAGGTCACTTCGAATACATGTCCGGGAGTTGATGGAGTCGTTGCACTGTAGCCGTCGTACGAAATCCAGCCATGGTTTGAATTTGCGGGATCGATGACAATGCCAGTCACGTAACGGTTGGGAGCCGACGATGAACTGGTGTCGACGCGGGCAAATACGACCGAAGCATTCGGATCAGCATCCGCATTGTGGGAGACGAACACGCGTCCCGTGCTCGTCGCTACCCAGAGTGTCGAGGTATCGGACGCGGTCCTTTGCACTGAGGCAATAGACCCGCCCGCCCAAGTGCCCAGACTCGCCGCAGTCAGCGGAGTGGAGCCGATGGTCACCCAGTCCCCGCATTGCACCTCGAAAAAGCCGAAGAATTCATTGCAATTGTGGCGGAAGGCGGAAAGACTCATCGTCCCCATTCCGTGGGTCTTGGTGCGATACACGGTAGCGGTCCCTACGAACATAGTGCCGCTTACTACTGGGTCGTTAATAATAGGAGGATAGAATTCCTCGCCCGTGCCGTATATGGGATCGCCAATCCAGTTCCAGTCATAAGTGGCGCCATTGCTGAAATTCACGTCCGGGCTGGCATCGTAATAAGTGTGGAAACGGAACTTGGGATCGGCCGCGTCGAACCCGGACTGGCCGCCGTCGCCATTGACGGACTGCACAAACCGGCCGGGGGTGGAAGTGGATTGCCAGGTGCCATTGTCCTGCGTGCCGCCCTGGATCAGCGTGGGGTCGAAGGGGCTTACCGACAAGCTATAAAACTGCAGCGTGGCGAGACCTTTGTTCACATTGCGCAGCCGAGTGGGAACCGCTGACAGCAGTTGTTGGCAGCGGGTAAGTGCCACGCCCGAGAGCCCGCGCAGAGAACTGCAGACTGCGGACATATCACCCAACGCTCCGCTGGAGCGGATGACTCCACCATCGTTACCCTCGAAGAACTGAAGGGGATTGCGCGGATTGGTGATCAGAGCGTGCTGGTCGGGATGCATGGAATTCAATCCATCAGTGACGTCTAATGTCATATCCGTAAAGGTCTTGCCGCCATCGGTTGAAAGCACAACCCCGCGGCCGTTGGAGATGTGTCCAAACTCCTCGTATTGAAGCGAGCCTCCCACGTAGACGACGTCCGGGCTACCGGGAGGTGTGTATACGAAATTGTCGTACGCACACTGGCCGGTGCACGAATCGAAGGTGGCGAACCCATTAGAGGCTGGATCGCTACGTGTGAGAAGGGTGAAGTGCGGAGTGCCCGAAGCAACGTCGTTGCTGACGAACGTTTGCGCGGGCGGATTGCCGAACTGTCCGATGACCAGGTACATACGGGTTTTGCCATTGGGCAACTTGTTCACGGCGATCTCCGGGCGTTCCACGTAGGAGGTAGAAGCTGGATCGGCGACGGGTAGAAATATCTGGTTCCACGAATTGCCTCCATCGTTCGATCGCCAGACACCTTTTGCGAATGCTGAGGCGTAAACGATATTCGGGTTGACAGGATCGAGCGCTACTCGTGGCACACCGCGCGTCGAGCAGGGCGTCAAGACCTCCACCACCTTGACAGGGTTAGTGCAGCCTGCGATCGATCCAGCTCCATTGAAAATGAATGACCAGTGATCGCCACCGTCCGTCGACTTGTAGAGTCCCCAGGGCGGCGCCCCGGGGGCCAAGCTTAGGGAGCCCCCAACTGTCGAGGATATGCCTCGATACCCCCGGGTCGTCGCCGCGTAAATTGTGTTGGAATTTGTCGGATCGATGACAAGCGAACTGATCGCCCGCGCGTTGAACACGCCTTTGCCTATCGGGCCGGTCCAGGTGTCGCCACCATCGGTCGACTCATACAAACCGACACCAGCGCCGCTGTCGCCGGAGGAGTTTGCCTCGCCGGTTCCCACCCATACGTGGCTGCTGTTGTTCGGGTCGAGGACGACCGACCCCATGGCGTTTATCTCAAAGGACCCGGAAAGGTAGGTCCAAACCGGTTGCGATTTCAGTGCATTGTCAGTTCGCCAGACTCCGCCACCCGCGGCCGTCGCCCATAGCCGGCAGTCGCCAGGTATGCATACCGGGTCGATCGCCAATCCGGTGATGCGTCCTCCCGCAAAGTAGTTATCGGGGTAGGATTCGATGGAGCGCGGAACAAGCGCTTTGCTGGGGCCCAATGACGTCCAGGTTGCGGCGGCCGAGGCAGCGCCGTCGGCGAGATTCATTTCTAACTGCGCATCATGCGCCGCACGCGCGCCTTCGATCTTGTCCACGGAAATGTCTGTGTCCGGGTAAGCCCGTTTCCTGAACTTCCACTCCGCTGCCGAACCAGCGGGTCCCTCACCACTATTGCCCGGAACTGACCTCCGCAATTTTTCGAGACGGCGCTTTATCCCGAGCGGCAGATCGCCGTCAGCGTCCCGTTCTCTTTCGCCTCGATCTCGATTGCTTGCAGTTTCTGCGCGCTCACCGAAACTGTTGCCGCGCGCGTCCGAAATCTGTCTCGTAGTGTGACCTGTGGAGGGCTCCAGATTGACTGAATGCGCGATGAATACGACTCCCGCCGCAAACACCAAAAGCGCAAGCCCACTGAGCGACAACAAAATTCGTTTCATAACGCTCCTCCTTGATATTGGTGTCGGGGCGTACGGACTTGCAAACCGTTCGTATCGAATCCAATCCCGCTGCTGGAACTTGGATCGGCTACCAAATCGCCCGGACTCCATACCCCTTCCACGGAGTCAGCCCAGACCATACCAGAGCGAAACTTCCACCACAATGGCGGATACCTGTCGCAATCTTAATTTTTATGTCCCCCTAACTCACAGTAAACAGTAGGGATGCGGAAAGCTTCGAGCCGCTTTCGAGGACACGGAGTACGACTTGGCTGGATGGGCACGTACATTGCCTTGCATCTCCTCGGAATTCTCGGGATCCTACTTTACTTTCCGATGCAGAAGGTGCTGAAGATTAGGTTGAGGATGTCGTCGGTGGTGGTGGCTCCGGTGATTTCGTCGAGGGGGCGGAGGGCGGCGTAGAGATCGAGGAGCAGCATCTCGTGGGGGATGCGCGCGGATACGGCGGCGGTGGCGGCGTCCAGCGCGGTGAGTGCGTTGGCGACTAATTTTTGATGACGGACGCTGGTTAGGAATCCGGACTCCTGGTGAGTGGCGTCTCCGGCTATGTGGTGGAGGATGGCGGCGCGCAGGGCGGGGATGCCTTCGCCGGTTAGGGCGGAGGTTTGGAGGCAGGGGACAAGGTTGGGCTCTGCCGGCGAAACCGGGTCGAGCTGCGCTCGGCTTGGACGGGGCAGAGCCCCGTCACCACGCGAGCCGTCATGACGCGAACTCACGAGGTCGGATTTGTTTTCTACTACCAGGGCGGGACGGTTTTCTATCTGGCGGAGTAATTCATCTTCTTCTTCGCTTCGCGGCTGAGTCTTGTCGATTACTACCAGCACTAAGTCGGCATCGGCGAGAGCTTCCATGGATTTCTTGATGCCGATGCTTTCGGCTTCGTCGAGGGCGGTGCGGATTCCGGCGGTGTCTACTAGTTCTACGGGGATTCCTCCGATGGCTACGGTTTCGGTGACGGTGTCGCGGGTGGTGCCGGGCTGGGCGGTGACTATGGCGCGCTCGCGTTCGACGAGGCGATTGAAGAGGCTCGACTTGCCTACGTTGGGACGGCCGACTATTGCCAGGGTCAGACCTTGATGGACGATCTTGCCGTAAGTAAAGGATGCGGCCAGTTGAGTAAGCGGGGCTCGGACTTGCGCGATGTGATCGAGGATGGTGGCGTCGGGAGCGACGGAGATGTCGTCTTCGGCGAAGTCGATGCCGGCTTCGAGGAGGGCGATGAGATCGATCAACTCTTTTTTTATGGGCTTAATGCGATTAGAGAGCGCGCCTTCGAGTTGCTGGGCGGCTACTTTGGCTTGAAAAAGCGTTTGCGCGTCGATCAGGTCGCGGACGGCTTCGGCCTGAGTCAGGTCGAGACGACCGTTGAGGAAGGCGCGCATGGTGAATTCTCCGGGCTCGGCTAGGCGTGCGCCTGCGGCGAGGGAGAGTTCGACGATGTGGCGGAGGACTACGGGGGATCCGTGGGCGGAGATTTCGACGATGTCGTCGGTGGTGTAGGAGTGGGGCTTTGTGAAGTAGGTGACTACCACTTCGTCTATGCGAGATGACTTTGTGGTGGCTGCTGTCGGGTTGTTTTTTCCTACGTGAGTTGTGATGGTTCCAGGCGTTTCGCGGACAGGAGTGTCCGCGCCACACGGGTCGATCAGGTCGCAGACTTGGGCTTGGGTGGGTTCCAGTTTGTGTTTGAGGCGGAGCATGGGTTCGGCTATGGATCGGGCATCGGGGCCGGCTAGGCGAACTACACCGATTCCTCCGCGACCGGGAGGGGTGGCGATGGCTACGATGGTGTCGTCGAGGTTCACACGAACATTCTAGCCGTGTACTGTATTCACGGTTTACGGTTGTTCGGGGCCCACGCCTAATACTGGCGATTCCGACGTTAGAAACGACAGGGAACTGACACGTTGATTGCTTCGGTCATCGGAGTTTTTCGCCGAGCTGCCGCTATTTGGGTTTCGCTGGTTTCTTAACCCAGCCGTCGCTGGGTACCTTCTTGCCTATCGACTTTGCGAATGCGGGATCTATCCAAACGGACTTCACCTGACCTGGGCGCAACTCGACGGGCGGGGGATCAGCGCAATGGACAATAAATTCGGATACTGAATTTGCGAGAAGAACCAGATCATCGGTTTCGTGATCCCAAAACCACAACGCGCCGTTTTCGCGGATAGTGAAATAGTTGCCACAAGGGTCTTCGGCGAGCTCAGGCAACAAACTACCGTCGACGGTTGCGAAATTGGTTGGCGCATCAGGAAGACGAATTGGGCCATAGGAATCACCAGTGAGTGGATGGGTGAAGACCTTGCCGCGGACCTCGTCCAGAATATTGGCCATAAGGAGCACCGCCTGAGGGAATTTTCCCTGAACTGTAGCCTTGAACTGGCCATTGACGCAAACAGGGAAACTTCACCACATGATAATCCTTGAGCGTTGCCAGGCTGAGGGTCGCCGGCCATTTGCACCCCGCTATAATCTTTAGGCTTTAATCTTTAACCCCTTAATCTTTGATCTTCGATCTGCCGCTCCATGCAAACAATTCGTTACCCGCGTCACTTCGGGACCCTGATTCCGGCGGCGATTGTGTTGTGGGCGGTCATGCGGGCCGACGATGCTTTACCTGCTGGGGAGGCCCGTTTTTTCCTTTTCTTTGGATCGATGGGCGCTCTTCACGCAACCTCGCTGGTGCTATCGCTGCGAGATAGGATAGCCGTCACGCCGGCAAAGGCAGTTATTTTCGTTATGCTCGTTGCCGCACTGAGCGTGCTCACGGTCTTTTCTCCATTATTGTTGGTTCCTCTATTTCCCTTACTGAGTGGGATCGGAGAGACGGCGAGGCTGGTTGCAGCTCTCGTGGTTGCCTCAGCTTTGGGCGCGTCGGGATATTGGTTCTTACTGCGCTCGTTCTGGCTGAAGTCACGAAGCTTCTTGAACTTGATCACGACAGTTGTTCTGTGCTCCGCTGCAACGGTGAGATCCTGGCTTTTGGCGGGAAAGCTGATGTTGTCTACTCGGGATATTGCAGACCTCATACCTACGTTAGGGTGGTGGGCTGCGTTCTCGTTCTCGCTGTACTGCGGCGATGTGAAATGGGGGAGATGAGATGTGATAAGCCGATTGGGCTCATCGAAAAACCTACCTTGCGCCGCCCGGCTCTTGCGAGCCTCGACAGCGTGGGACCTTGGGAAACGATGGTGGATTTGATATCCCGTAGCCAATGGAGACCCAACTTGCGGTTTGCCGCATTTGAGGCGCGTCATTTATACTTACGGTTTGCTTTAACGCCAGCTGATTCGATCAGGAGCAAGGATTTTCGATGCCGAAACGTACATTTCAACCCAACAAACGCAAGCGCTCGAAGAAGCACGGGTTCCGGACGCGCATGAAGACCAAGACCGGGGCCGCAGTGTTGTCTCGCCGCCGGGCCAAGGGACGCAAGCGTGTAGCGGTGAAGCCGGGTTTCCGCGACTAGTTTCCCAACCACGAGTAGCAAAAAAGGCCGTCACTATTAATCATTCTAGTCATACCTATTGTGCAGGATTGTGAGCTGGTGAGTGCCGACGCTCCGGAGCGGAAGATAGAGCATGCCGCGCCGAAGACGGGCGCCGGCTTTCCACAAGGCTCTTCGCGTTCGGGACGGTTGCTGAAGCACTCCGACTTTGAGCGCGTATATAAGCAGGGGCGGCGTCACTTTTCCTCGCACATGACCGTGTTTTATCTGCGACAAACGGACGCGGCTCTCCGGGAGAAAAGCTCGCGCGTTGGTTTCACGGTAGGTAAAGTGCTGGGCGGCGCGGTGGATCGGAACCGGATCAAACGACGGCTGCGGGAAGCGGTGCGGCTGCGGCGCGCGGTGTTGATGAGTCCGGTGGATGTGGTGATTAATCCGAAGAAATCGGTGCTCACGGTGGAGTTTCCGGTGCTGCTTGAGGAAGTGGGGCGGGCACTGGATACGATTGCGCGGAAGATTGGTGGAGAAACAAGGTTGTGATGGGCCCACCCAAGCGGAGCTTGGATGGGGCACCCGCACCCGGTGGTCGAAATGAAGTTTACTGCGTTGTGGATGTTGCGAGTTTATAAGCGGTGGATTTCTCCGGCGCTTCCGGCTTCGTGCCGATATGTTCCGACTTGCTCGGAGTATGCGATGGAAGCGGTGGAGCGATATGGGGCTTGGCGCGGGGGGTGGATGGCGGCTTCGCGCTTGTTGCGGTGCCATCCGTTTAGTGGGGGTGGGTTGGATCCGGTGAAGGTCGAACCATCTCTGGGTATAGGGGTCCTTCGACTTCGTGACTGCTTCGCTTCGCGAAGCGGTCACTCCGCTCAGGATGACAAGTAAAGAGACGGCAAGTAAGAATGAATTTTTGGAAATGACGAGTTGCTGATTGCCTGAATACAAAAGTCCTCAACAAGAACCCGGGGTAGATCGCAGGATGTTGGTGGTGTTTGCGCTGACATTTCTGGTGATCATACTTTTCCAGCCGTTGTTGAAGAAGTATGGGCCGCAGCCTCCGGCTCCGGTTAAGACGGAGACCTCGAGCCAGGCAGCTGCGGCTGCTCCTGTTCCTACTACTGCGCAGGTTTCGGCTGGGACGGGGTCCTTCGGCTCCGCTCAGGACGGGCTCCGCCCCGTCACCACACGAGTTTCTTCCGCACCGGTGCAGGCTGCTAGTGAAGCGGAGACGGTGATTGAGAATGACGTTTACCGGATCGTGTTCACGAATCGCGGTGGGCGGGTTAAGTCGTGGGTGCTGAAAAAATATACCGACGATAAGGGCGGGCAGCTTGAATTGGTGAATGCTGCGGCGGCGGAGAAGTATGGGTATCCGCTTTCGCTGTGGTCCTACGACGAAACGCTGCGAGAGAAATTGAATTCGGTTCTATACGCTACACCCAACGTTTCTACTCCCACGCCGGCCGCTCCACAGGCGATTACGTTTGCTTACGACGATGGAGATGTTTCGGTGCAGAAGAGTTTTACGTTCGATCACAACAGTTATGTGGTCGGGATGAAGACTGCGGTTGCGGTAAAGGGCGCATACGTTACGGCCTTTCCGATGTGGCCGGCGGGGTTTGGCGACCAGAGCAGCGGTGCATCTTATGCGGCCAGCCAGATGGCGTACCAGTACGACGGTAAGGTGGAACGTCTTTCCACCGGGTTTTCACTTTTCCCATCGATCAAGATTGTTGGCGGCAACACGATCCCCGGTCCTTTTAACTGGGCGGCGGTTTCGGATCAATACTTCGCGGCCGTCTTTATTCCGCAGGATCCGCAGAATGCCGCGATGGTGACGCTGCGTCGGACGCTTGAGATTCCGCATATTGCTTCCGATCCGAGTAATAAGCAGATCGACAAGATCGATGTGTTTGGGACTGCGGTTGGAAGTTTGAAGGGTCCGACGGACGCGCGGCTTTATGTTGGTCCCAAGGCGCTGGCGGAACTGGAAGCGGTTCCGGTGCCGGGCATTACGGGGGCGGATCCGAATCTGCGGTCGATTATTGATTTTGGCTGGCTGGGAATTATCGCGCGGCCGCTGTTTTTGTGGTTGAAGTGGATGAACGGTTTCATCCACAACTGGGGCTGGGCGATTTTGCTGCAGACGCTGATCATTAACCTGGCGCTGCTGCCGCTGCGGCTGACGCAGATGAAATCCATGCTGAAGATGCAGCGCATTCAGCCGCAGATCAAGGCAATTCAGGAAAAGTATAAGAAGTACAGTTTGCGCGATCCTGAAAAAGCGAAGATGAACGAGGACATTTCGGCGCTGTATAAGAAGGAAGGCGTGAATCCGGCGGGAGGGTGTTTGCCGCTGCTGATTCAGATGCCGTTTCTGTTTGCGTACTACCGGATGCTGAATGTGGCGATGGATTTGCGGCATGCGCCGTGGATTTGGATTAAAGATCTTTCGGCTCCTGATCCGTGGCACATTCTGCCGATTGCGATCATTGTTACCATGCTGATCATGCAGAGGATGACGCCGCAGGCGGGGATGGATCCGTCGCAGCAGAAGATGATGAACGTGATGATGCCGGGTATGCTGGGCGTAATGAGCTGGAACCTGCCGGCTGGGCTGGGGCTGTATTGGTCGGCGGGACAGTTGATCGGGATCGTGCAGCAGTCGGTGATGAATCGGACGTCGCTGGGGCGGGAGATGCGGGAGATGATGGCGAAGCGGGCGCGGAAGAAGGAGAAATAGCTATTGGCTGTTGGCTTTTAGCTTTTGGCTAAAAGCGAACGGCTAAGAGCCAAGAGCTAACTTATGCCGATTACAGATAAGGTTGTGGCTGCTAAGCAGATTGGGGAATTCTTACAGGCTGTCATTTCTAATGGCGGCTTCAAGCTTAAGTACCGGATCACGGTGGATCCGCCGATCGCGCAGAATCGGGAGTGGGAACATCCGGAGATTCTGGTGGAGTTTGCGGGGCCGGATTCGGCGCTGTTGCTGGGGCGCGATGGGGAATTGCTGCGGTCGTTTGAGTTGCTGGCGTCGGAAGTGCTGCACCTGCAAGGGAGCGAGCACGAGAAGATCTGGTTCGACTGCCAAAATTTTCGAGCGCTGCGGATCGACGAATTGCAACTGGCGGCGCGGACGGCGGCGGAGCAGGTGCGGCGGACGAGCGAGCCTTACCGGTTTGGTCCGATGTCGTCGCGCGAGCGCAGGATTGTGCATCTGGCGCTGCGAGAGGAAAAAGATTTGCGCACGGAGAGCGATGGCGAAGGCGGGAGACGGTCGGTGGTGGTTTATCCGGCTAGTCATCCGTCTGCTGCTCCGGTGCGGCGGGAACGGCGGGCGGGGTGAAGGTTCGAGGTCAGATTGCAGAGGCTAAGGCAAGATCAACCTCTGCAATCTGACCTGTCACTTCTGACCTTGTTGTCCGTTGCACAGTTTGCGCGGCAGTTAGTTTCTCGACACTTGACAGTGCAATTGAATCGCGGTTCTATAAAGCACGCTCGTTGAATTTTTTTTGCAGCAGCGCACCGACGTGGCGTTTTTTTTATGCTAGTATGCCGTTCGTCTCGCAATTAAATTTCGCGAGCAAACATTCATCGGCAAGTTTCATCGGCAATCATTTCATCGGCAACCCGTACTGCAAAACAGAAGCTCTGCAGGAATCGACGAACTCATAATTTCAAGATTGGTTTTACCGGAAAGAATCAATCCGGCGCTTTCGATATTCCGATAAAAAATGTCTCTCTCCAGTTCTGCCATCATCCCGAATCCCTGGGCGCGGATACTCGACGCGCTGGAAAAGAAAGTTAACCGGCACTCCTACGACACGTGGTTGAAACCCACGCGGTACAGCCACGCCAGCAATGGGATTTTGTTTGTGCGGATTCCGACGGCTGAGTTTCGCCATGTCAGCGACAAGTATGCGGACCTGATTCAGGAAGCGGTGGACAATCTCGGCCTCGGATACGAGGATGTGAAATTTGTTACCGCTGAGGACGATCCCTCGAACACGCCGATCCGGCATGACGGCGGACTGTCAGCTCATAGTGCGAGCGCAGGTTCGAGTGCCAGTTCGGCGGGCAGTCCGAATCGTGGCGCCGGGCCGCAGCCGGTACAGGGAATGCATCCCTCGCAGGGGCGGTTCGATTGGGACAGCGCTGCGCAACTGAATCCGCGATATACGTTTGACGCGTTCGTGATTGGCAGCGGGAACCAGTTCGCACATGCGGCTTGCCAGGCGGTGGCGGAGCGTCCCTCGAAGGCCTACAACCCGCTGTTTCTCTACGGCGGCACCGGGATGGGCAAGACGCACCTGATGCAGGCGATTGGGCATGAGATCAAGCGGCGGACGCCGCAGGCGGCGATTTGCTATGTGTCGAGCGAAAAGTTCACCAACGAAATGATCAACTCGTTGCGCTACGACAAGATGATCAGCTTCCGGGACAAATTCCGGACGGTGGATGTGCTGCTGGTGGACGACATTCAGTTCCTCGCGCAGAAAGAGCGTACTCAGGAAGAATTTTTCCACACGTTTAATGCGCTGCATGAATCCATGAAACAGATCGTGATTGCGAGCGATCGTCCGCCGAAAGAGTTGGCGGAATTTGAAGATCGTTTGCGCAGCCGGTTCGAGTGGGGTCTGATCGCCGACATTCAACCGCCCGACCTGGAGACGAAGGTTGCCATCCTGCAAAAGAAGGCCGAGCAGGAGCGGGTGACGCTGCCTACGGAGGTCGCGCTGTTTATCGCGCAGAACATTCGATCGAATGTGCGGGAGTTGGAAGGCGCGCTGATTCGCCTGGTGGCACATTCGTCGCTGATTGGGGCGGAGATTACGCTGCCGTATACGCAGCAGGTGTTGAAGAATTTTATTGATTCGCAGGCGCGCAAGGTGACGATCGAATCCATTCAAAAGGCGACGGCTGAGCAATTCGGGCTGCGCCTGGTGGAAATCAAGGCGAAAAATAATTCGCGATCGATTGTGTATCCGCGGCAGATTGCGATGTACCTGGCCAAGCATCTGACAGAAGCTTCGCTGCCGGAAATTGGACGGCAATTTGGGGGCAAGCACCACACGACGGTGCTGCACTCGGTCGATAAGATCGAAACGGTCCGCAAGACTGACAAGGATTTGAACAGGCTGTTGAATAAACTTACCGAGCAATTGGGCGCGTAAATGGTGTTGTCGGTCATCTTTTCCACTTTTGGGACTGTTCTTCCGGCCATCCCACTGTGAAGAGTTTGTGGAAACTGTGCGAGACGAGGGTGAAACCTGAGAAGGGTCCACGGATTCCGGTGACATCCGCCAGCGAGGTGAGTGATTCTTCACACGAAGGGTGGATGTGGAAATGGCTGAGCCGCAGGGACCTGGACTGGATTTCCACTTCTCCTACGCCCCTACGGTTACTACTGGTTTTATTGCTTTTGTATTTGATATAAGAAGAGAACAGAAGTAGAGCTGGTTTTGAGGGCAGCCCCTAAAAGGGGCGTCAAGAGTCGGAGTATTGCGGTATCGCTAAAGCGATACCCTGATACAAAACCTGAAACCACTCATTGAGTCGGGAGACGCAATATGCCGGTGGAAGCCGCCCCTGCCATAGCCGCATCGACAACATCAACATCAACGACCATGGAAATCACAGTCAGCAAGTTTGAGCTTCTTCGCGAACTGACGGCTACGCAGGGCGTAGTCGAACGCAAGACCACGATTCCGATTCTCTCCAACTATCTTTTCGAGGCGGCTGGGGACAAATTGTCGCTGACGGCGACCGACCTCGACCTGAGCTTGCGGACGTCTTGTAATGCCAAGGTTAAGAAGGAAGGCGCGTGCACGATTCCGGCGCGAAAACTTTACGACTACGTGAGGCTGCTGCCGGACGCCGATATCACGATCAAGCTGCTTGAGAACCACTGGGTGAGCATCCGGTGTGGACGGTCCAACACGAAGATGGTGGGGATGGCGAAGTCGAATTTCCCAGGCTTGCCGGTGTTTCCTTCCGCGGGAGTGATCAAGATTCCGGCGGCGGTGTTGCGGTCGATGATTTCAAAGACTGGATTCGCGATTGCCAGCGAGGAGTCGCGCTACACGCTGAATGGGGCGTTGATGGTGCTGAAGCCGGAGTCGATCACGATGGTTGCGACCGATGGGCACAGGTTGGCGCATGTGGAGCGCGCAGGGGAGAAGTTTGAAGGCGTTTCAGGCGAGATGAAGACGCTGATTCCGAAGAAGGCGATGGACGAATTGAAATCGCTGCTGGATTCGGATGTTGAGACGATTGATTTCGCCAAGGACGAATCCACGTTGTTCTTCCGCGTGGGGCCGCGGTTGCTGACGTCGCGCCAGTTGACGGGGCAGTTTCCGAATTATGAGGCGGTGCTTCCGAAAGATATTTCGAAGTCGATCCTGCTGCATGGCGAGGAGCTGGGAGCGGCGATTGCACGCGTGGCGCAGTTTGCGGATGAGCGGTCGCGCGCGGTGCGCCTGCGGCTGGAAAAAGGCGAGTTGAAGCTTTCGGCGTCGTCGGCGGAGACGGGCGATTCCGAGGACTCGCTGGAAGTTGCTTATGACGGCGAGGCGATGCAGATTGGGTTCAACGCGCAGTATCTGATCGACTTCATCAAGGCAACGGGATCGTGCGATGTGAAGCTAGAGTTGAAGGACGCGCAGTCGGCTGGGCAGCTTCGTCCGGCGGAGGGCGAGGATTATAAGTACCGGTATATTGTTATGCCGATGAGGATCTGAGAAGGGCAGCTGTCAGCACTCAGCCTTCAGCACTCAGTTTTCAGCCCTAGAACGATACTGCTGATACAAAACCTGCGACCGTCCTACGACGCGGCGCGCTACTGGTCTTTGCCTTCCTCATTGACCCCTGGTTACTTGTGTCTTGACCAAAAGCCTCTCAGGTATTACATTTTCTGCCACTTTGTTCACTGGAGGAAAACGTCATGCTATCTGGTTTCAAGCAGTTTATCTTGCGTGGAAATGTGGTGGATTTGGCAGTGGGCGTCGTGATTGGCGCGGCTTTTGGGACGGTGGTTACGGCTCTGGTCAAGGATCTTATTAATCCTCTGATCGCGATGCTGGTGGGGAAGCCGGATTTTACGGCGATCTCGTTTACGGTTGGGAGCACGGTGTTTCCGATTGGCGACTTTATCACTGCGTTGGTCAGCTTTATTCTAGTGGCGGCGGCGGTTTACTTCTTTGTTGTGACTCCGATTAATGCGCTGATCGCGCGAAGCCGGAAGGATCCGGCGCCGGCCGATCCGACTACTAAGAAGTGTCCGGAGTGCCTGAGCGAGATTCCGATTGATGCTCGGCGGTGCAGCCAGTGCTCGCAGCCGGTTATGGGGAAAGCGGCTTAGGGAGGTCAGAGGTTTGAGGTTAGATTGTAGAGGTTAAGACTCGAGCGAGATTCTGCAATCTGACCTTTTACCCTTTAGTCTTTTGCCTACTCTTTTGCCTCTACCCTTTTGCCTCTAATCTTTTGCGCTACGTCGAGTTGGCGAAATCGGGCTGATTCCTGTAAAATTGATGCTTCGGCAACGAGCCTGGAAGGATTTTTTAGTTATGGCACGAGTTTGTGATGTTTGCGGCAAGGGGCCGCAATTTGGGAATACCATCAGCCACGCCCACAATGTGAGCAAGCGGCGCTGGAACGTCAATCTGCGTCCGGTTCACGCGAAAATAGGGGCGGCTACCAAGCATATCCGCGCTTGCACTTCGTGCTTGCGCAGCGGCAAAGTGGTTAAGGCGTAATCTCTCTTAAAACATTGAGCCCGCAGGAGTTTTCTTAATCCTGCGGGCTTTTATTTTGGGTGCCGGCTTTTCGCGGACAGGAGTGTCCGCGCCACACTTAATTCATTAACTTCTACTTCACTTCTTTCAGTTCCACGTCGAAGACCAGGGTCGCGTTCATCGGGATGACGTTGGAATAGCCGTTCTCTCCGTAGGCCAAGTCGGGAGGAATACGGAGTTGGCGCTTGCCGCCGACTTTCATGCCGACTACGCCCTGATCCCAGCCTTTGATTACCTGTCCCCCGCCAAGCATAAATTCGAAGGGTTTGCCGGTGCCGACGGAGCTGTCGAACTTCTTGCCGTTGGTGAGCCATCCGGTGTAATCGACTTTGACTTTGTGTCCGGTTTGGGCGACGGCTCCAGTGCCGACTGTGATGTCCCAATATTCAAGACCGCTGGGGGTACGGACGGGCGATCCGGCGACTTTGGTGGGACCGCCGGGGACGGGGTGCGCGGCTGGCCTTTGGGCGGCCGTCTGAGCGGCTACCAGGCCTGCTACGGCGACGATAGCGACGACTAGGATGAATGTCTTCATAGTTTTGTTTTTCCCTCTTTCGTTGGTGTTCGTCTCTGGATCTTTAGTCGTTGGTGCAAATTTCAGCTTTTACTACGGCAGTTATAGAACGACTTTACAGCTTGTGAAAAAATCATTTCGACGCGAAAGCCGCGCCCTCAGCGGCTAAAGCCTTATTCATGATAATGCGGTTATCGCAGCGGTGAAGCGCTGCGCCACCCAAAATCAATTGCGACAACGGTTTTCCGCAAGCTGTATAGTCGGATCCTTCAAAAACACTCGGTTGACGGGCTAGGACGACCGTCGCTCCATCGATGTTACTCCAATGCGATCACATCAATTTCAACCAAGACATCTTTCGGCAACCTGGCCACCTCTACGGTGGAGCGAGCGGGCGGGGTCTGCTTGAAGTAGCGGGCGTAGACCTCGTTCATGGCGGCGAAGTCTCCCATATTTTTGAGGAAGACGGTGCAGCGCAGAACTTTGTCGAGCGTGCTGCCGGAAGCTTGCAGGATCGCGTCGAGGTTCTTGAGGACGCGGTCGGTTTGCGCGCTTATGTCTCCGGCGATGACTTGTTGGGTGGTGGGATCGATGGCGACTTGTCCGGAGGTGAAGATCAGGCCCTGGGCTCGGATGGCCTGGGAGTAGGGTCCGATGGCCTTAGGGGCGTGCTCGGTGGCGATGGCTTCGCGCATGAATTTCTCCCTGCTTAATTTCGTTTGCGCGTTTGCGTGCGCTTGGTGGCGAAGAGTGATTAACGCAGATTGCGGTGGTGGAAGTCAAACTGGTTTTGGGGAGGGTTAAGGGTCCTTCGACTTCGCGGCATCTTCGCGTTTCCGCGAAGTTGCTGCTTCGCTCAGGATGACAAGCTGGGGAGCATGAGGTCCTTCGCTCCGCTCAGGATGACAAATCTTTAGAAGAGGGAGCTTTGGCGGCGGTTGGGGGTGATGCCGAAGTGGTCGTAGGCTAGTTGGGTGGCTACTCTTCCTCGCGGAGTGCGGTTGAGGAAGCCGATCTGGATTAAGAACGGTTCGTAGATTTCTTCGATGGCGTCGGGTTCTTCGGCTAGCACGGCTCCCAGTGTGTTCAGGCCGACTGGTCCGCCTTGATATTTTTCGATGATGGTGAGCAGGAGTTTGCGGTCGACTTCATCGAATCCGTATTTGTCCACTTCCAACATGCTTAGGGCGGACTGGGCGGTGGGCAGGTCGATCGATCCGGCGGCTCGCACCTGGGCGTAGTCGCGGACGCGGCGCAGCAGACGGTTCGCGATGCGCGGAGTTCCTCGGGAACGGCTGGCGATTTCGATGGCTCCGGCGCGATCGATTTTTACTCCCAGGATTTCGGCGGAGCGTTCGACGATTACGCGCAGATCTTCGTGGGTGTAGAACTCCAGGCGTAGCAGCAATCCGAAGCGCGAACGTAGAGGAGCGGAGAGTAGTCCGGCGCGGGTAGTGGCTCCGATGAAGGTGAAGGGTTTCACGTCCATGGTGTGGGTGCGCGCGGACGGGCCCTGGCCGATCATGATGTCGAGTTTGTAGTCCTCGAGCGCGGAGTAGAGGATTTCTTCCAGCGCGGGCTGCAAGCGGTGGACTTCGTCGATGAAGAGCACCTGGCGGTCGCGGAGATTGGTGAGGATCGCGGTGAGATCGCCTTTGATTTGCAGCGTCGGGCCGGAGGTTTGCTGGAAGGCGGATTCGAGTTCGTTGGCGATGATGTTGGCCAGCGTTGTCTTGCCGAGGCCGGGCGGTCCGTAGAGCAGGACGTGGTCGAGGGCTTCGCCACGGGACTTGGCGGCTTGGATGGCTACATCCAAATTTTCTTTCACTTTGCTCTGGCCGATGAATTCTTGCAAGCGCTGTGGGCGGAGCTTGAGTTCAAAGGAGGAATCGTCCTCGACCGGGGCGGCGGAGACGAGGCGGTCTTTCGAGTTGGAGTTCAGATTCAGGTTGGGATTGGCTTTGGCGGCGGACACTCTGGCGATGGTAGCAGTTCTTTGGGGGAGGGTGGAAGCTTAACCCTCTGGGCGGTGGTGGAAATTCCTTGCGGAGCCGGGGATGGTGTTGAGGTGCAAGGGGTCCTTCGACTTCGCTGGGACATCCGCTTTCGCGGATGTCCCTGCTTCGCTCAGGATGACACGGTGGTTATTGGCTACTGGCCGATTACTCCCAGGCGCACGCCTTTTAGTTTGCTGGCGTCGAACCAGGCTACTTTTTGTCCGAACCAGGTTTTGGAGCCGGAGAGTTTGTACTTTTTGTTGGCGGCTGGCCAGTCGCGCGCGGCTAGAAGATACGCGACGGGGGATTCTCCGAATTTCGCGATGTGTTCCGAGAGCCAGCCTCCGCCTGACGGAGCGGCCAGAATAACGGCCTCACCGGGGAAGTAGGCGAGTTTGCCGAAATCTTTCTGAGTCTCGATGAGAGGCTCTGCCCATCCGTACGCCTTGCGGAATAAGGCAATGGAGGCGTCGAGATTGTTCACGCCGAGGACGACATTCTCGACTCCGGAGACGGGCGCTCCCTGCATGCTGGGAGAAATCTGGACGCGCCAGGCGCGCGGCGTCTCATCTTCGATGACGAATGGAAGCAGGGATCCGGGGGTTCCATTGCCGATGTTGGAGGCCATCCACTCGATGGACATGCCGTCGGGACGTTTGCGGCTGCCGCGCTCGGGAGTGGTGACGGCGATCCCAGCCTTCTTCAGGCGATCGACTTCCACCAGTAAAGCGGTGTTGCCGACGGCCCAGGCGCAAGTGACGGCATCCTCGGACAAAAATTTTGCCCACTCGGAACCGGCGGCTGAGCCTGCCTTTGCCGGCGCCAACAGTTCAATATAAGAGCCGTCATCGAAGCCAAGGATTGCCATCTGCGTCATGCCGTTGCCGTGCGGACCTCCGATGTCGGGAGTGAGGCCGACGTCGGTGAAAGATTGGCGCAGCGTGTCGAGATTCGATCCGCAGATGACGGCGTGGTCGAGTTCGAGCGTGGTGCTTTTGTTGTCCTGGGCTGAGGCGGTCTGGGTCATGGCGAGTTGGGATATTGCTGCGAGAACGAGCGTCGCGAAGGACAAGCGGCGGCTGATGGGGGAAGTCCGCTTGGGCATCCGTGCCTCCTTAGAGTGAGAAAGAGGAATGGTACGCCAGAAAAGGCGATCAGGGGAAGGTTTCGTGTGGGTGTTGCCCAAGGGTGTTGAGTGTCGAGAGAGCCACTTCTCGAAAGGCGCGAGAAGTGGCGCACCCCCGAGATTATTCTTCTTCTTCTTTTACATCCCCGCGCGCGGCTTTTGCTTTCTCTACAATTTTGTCTTGCAGTTGCTGTGGGACGGTGTCGTAGTGGTGCATCTCCATGGAGAAGCTGCCTCGGCCTTGGGTCATGGAGGTTAGATCGGCGCCGTAGGTTAGCATCTCGGCCATGGGGGCTTCGGCTTTTACGATGGTTTGGCCGGCTTTGTTGTCCATGCCCTGGATGCGTCCGCGACGGCTGTTTAGGTCGCCCATGATGGTGCCGGCGAATTCGTCGGGGATGGTGATTTCTACGTGCATGATCGGCTCGAGCAACGTGGGCTTGGCTGCTTCCATGGCTTTGCGGAAGGCGATGCGGCCGGCCATCTGGAAGCTGAGGTCGTTTGAATCCACATCGTGGTAGGAACCGTCATAGAGGATGGCGCGGAAGTTTACAACGGGGTATCCGGCTAGAAAGCCGCGGGCGGCGGCGTCTTTGATTCCTTTTTCTACGGCGGGGATGAAGTTGCGCGGGATGGCTCCGCCGAAGATGTCGTTGACGAATTCGAATTCGACTTCGGCGTTGCGCGGGAGCGGCTCCATCTTGATTTTGCAGTCGCCGTATTGGCCGTGGCCTCCGGTTTGCTTTTTGTGGCGTCCCTGGACGTCGGCTTTGCCGCGAATCGTCTCGCGATAGGGAACCTTGGGCGCTTTCAGCACGACTTCGGCGTGATAGCGCTTCTTCATTTTCGACACTACGACTTCGATGTGCTGCTGTCCGGTGCCGGCGATCAGGAATTCTTTGGTCTGAGGATCGCGGAAGAAGCGGAGCATGGCATCTTCTTCCATCAGCTTGTGGAGTCCAACGCCTAGTTTGTCTTCGTCCGCGCGGGACTTCGGTTCAATCGCGAAGGTGATGGCTGGCTCGGGCAACTGCACCATGGGATAGCGGATCGGGGATGACTTGTCGCCGAGGGTGTCGCCGGTGAGAGTTTCTCGCAGCTTGGCCACTGCTCCGATATCTCCAGCGTGCAACTCTTGGATTGGAATTGCCTGCTTACCCTGGATCAGCGAAATGTGGGCGAATTTTTCCTGAATATTGCGATTGTAGTTTTGCAGCGATACGTCGTTTTTCAATATTCCGGAGAAAACTTTGAAATAGGAAATGCGTCCGGCGAAGGCGTCGGATATGGTTTTGAAAACGTAGACCGAGGCGGGTTCGTTGTCGGTGCCCTGGCGTTTGGCGGGCTCGGCGTGGCCGTCGGGCATCCACTCGGTGAGGGCGTGGTGCTCACTGGCGGCGGGAGTGTAATCGACGATGAAATCCATGAGCTCGTCTACGCCGACGTTGCCGAGGCCCGAGGTGAAGAGGACGGGAAAGAGTTTGTCTTCGCGGATGGCTTCGTGCAATGCGGGAACCAGATCCTCTTCGGGGATGGTTCCCTTTTCGAAGAATTCTTCCATCAACTCGTCTTTGCCTTCGGCTACCAGTTCCACCAATCTTTCATGGGCTTCTTTGGCTACGTCGCCCATGTTTGCCGGGATTGGTCCTTCTTTGCCCTTGCCGTTTCCGCCCATTTCGTAGGTGTAGGCCTTCATGCGGACGAGGTCGATGATACCGCTGAGACTTTTCTCGCTGCCGATGGGAAGTTGCAGTGGAGTGACGGCGCGTCCGAAGGCGTTGGTGAGCGATTCGAGGACGCGGTTGGCGTCGGCGCGATCGCGGTCCATGCGATTGACGACGATCATGCGGGGCAGGTCGATGTCGCTGCAATAATTCCAGACACGCTGGGTCACGACTTCGACGCCGGCTACTCCATCGACGACTACGAGCGCGGCATCGACCACGGGCAGCACCATCTTGGCTTCGTGGACGAACATGTTGAAGCCGGGAGTATCGAGCAGGTTGATCTTTACTTTGTCGGCATCGGTCTTACCCCACTCGACGCAGGCGATGCCAGTCGAGATCGACATCTTGCGGGCGATTTCTTCCTCGTCGTAGTCGGTAGTGGCGGCGCCGTCGTCGACGCGTCCGAGGCGCGGGGCGGCTCCGGCGGTGTAGAGCATGGCGGACACGAGGGTGGTTTTTCCGGCATGCCCGTGTCCGATCAGGGCAAGGTTGCGGAGATGGGCTCCTTCGTACACTTTCACGGGTTGTCTCCTTCCGCAGGCTTACGGGAAGGGTAATGAGGCCCGGAATATGGATGAGTACAGGGTACAGGCCAGCCCAAGAACGCCTGCGAAACTTTTGATGCTAGCACAGGCGGGGGGAGTGCTCAAGGAAGGGATGGGGGCTTAATTTCAATCGGGCTGTTTGCCTTGCGAACCTTCCGATTTGTTGGGGACGCGCACGGAGCGTCGAGAGAACGCCTTGCTGGGTTCATCGTTGCTGCAGGCGGGTATGGGGTCTTTCGACTTCGCAGGAGCTTCACTTCGTGAAGCTTCTGCTGCGCTCAAGATGACAGAGAGGGGATGGCGGCAGTTCACTTTGCATTGACGAACTTCGCCAGCGGGATGACCTCGACCTTCTTTGCCAGAGAATAGCTCTTGTCGCCAGGATACAGAACGAATAACTGATCGAGTTTGAGGTCGGCGAGAGCTATCCGCATTGACGGTGTCAGCACCGGCGCATCGGCGCGTTTGCACTCGATGCCAATACGGCGTCCGTCTTTAAATAGAAGTAAATCGAGCTCCGCGCCATTGTGCGTGGCCCAGTAGTAGGCCTCGTCGGGACGGAAGGATTTGAGGACCTCCTCGACGGCATAACCCTCCCATGAAGCGCCGACTTTGGGATGAAACTCGAGATCGCGACGATTGGCGATACCAAGCAGGGCATGCAACAGGCCGCTATCGCGCACATAAACTTTAGGCGCTTTCACCTGGCGCTTGCCTAGATTCTCAAACCAGGGTGGCAACTGCCGGAGCATAAAGACATCGGCCATCAAATCGAGATAACGGCGCACGGTCGGCTCACTCAGGCTCAGGGCGCGAGCGAGCTCGGACCCGCTCCAGGTCTGTCCGTGGTAGTGGGCGATCATATTCCAGAAGCGTCGCAGGGCAAGGGCCGGAATCGTAATACCAAGTTGGGGCAAGTCGCGCTCCAGGAACGTCTGAAGAAATTGACGCCGCCAGGAGAACGAATCGGGCTCGGTTCGCGCCGTGTAGGCGAGCGGGAAACCGCCACGCAGCCAGTGACGATCCTGTGCATCGGCACCCAGATCGGAGAGCCGGAAACCCTCCAGGGGAAGAGTCTCGATGCGGCCGGCCAGCGACTCCGAAGATTGCCGGAGAAGGTCGGGCGAGGCGCTGCCGAGGATGAGAAATCGCGCGGGGAGCGGCCTTCGGTCGGCCAGGACGCGCAGCAGCGGAAACAAATCGGGACGGCGCTGGATCTCGTCAATCACCACCAGCTTCTTGAGCGGCCGCAAAGCGGTGTCCGGCTCGGCCAGCCGTGCCAAGCTCTGGGGATCCTCGAGATCGAAGTAATTGAGGGAATCGGGGGGAACAAGCTCACGGGCCAGCGTGGTCTTGCCGCACTGCCTGGGCCCCAGGAGGGCGACGACCCGGCTGCGGCGTAAAGCCGAGCGGATGAGCGCCATGTCGGCCGTGCGGGTAATCATGGTAACGATTGTATACCATGAAATTCTAACTGTCTACGTTAGTATTTCATGGTATATATTTGTTACCGACGAGAGAGATTCCTTCTACAGCGTTGCGCTTTTCTCCGCGATCAGCTTCTTGATCTTCTCGACAAACTCGGTCGCAGCTGTATCCTCGGTCTTCTCTTTGCCGCGGGTGCGGACGTTGACTTTGTTGGACTCGGATTCTTTGTCTCCGACCACCAACAGGAACGGGATTTTCTGCATGGCATGTTCGCGGATTTTTGCGTTCATTTTTTCGTTGCGGGAATCGACTTCCACGCGGACGCCTGCGGCTCGTAATTGTGATGCTACTTTTTCGGCGTACTCCGTGTGACGCTCGGCGATGGGAATCATCGCTACCTGGACGGGCGAGAGCCAGACGGGGAAGGCTCCGGCGTAGTGTTCGATGAGGACGCCGAAGAAGCGTTCGACTGATCCGTAGAGGGCGCGGTGGACCATGAGCGGCTGCTTGCGGCTGCCGTCTTCGGCTACGTATTCGAGATCGAAGCGCTGGGGAAGGTTGAAATCGAATTGGACGGTGGAGAGTTGCCAGAGGCGTCCGATGGCGTCGACTAGCTTGATGTCGATCTTCGGGCCGTAGAACGCGGCTTCGCCGGGGATGGTTTTGTATTCGATGTTGAGTTTCTTCAACGCGCTTTCGAGCGAGTGGTTGGCGAGGTTCCACTGCTCTTCGGTGCCGAGAAAACTCTTCTTGTCGTTTGGATCCCAGGTAGAAAGCTCGGTCTGGAACTTATCAAAGCCGAAGGCCTTCAGCACGGCGAGCGCGAACTCCAGGCAGCCTACGATTTCGTGTTCAATCTGGTCGGGCGTGCAGAAGATGTGCGCGTCGTCCTGGGTAAAGCCGCGGACGCGGAGCAGGCCGTGCATCACTCCCGAGCGCTCGTAGCGATAGACCGTGCCGAGTTCTCCCAGGCGCACCGGCAGATCGCGATAGGACTTCAGCGAATCTTTGTAGATCAGGATGTGGCCGGGGCAGTTCATGGGCTTGAGGCGATATTCGGCGTCGTCGAGCTCCATGGCGTCGAACATGTTTTGCGAGTAGTAGCCTTCGTGGCCCGAAGTAAAAAATAACTGGCGGCGCGCTACATGCGGCGTGACCACGAGCGAGTAGCCGCGGCGCAGGTACTCTTCGCGCATCCAGTCTTCCATCTCTTTGCGGATGATGCCGCCTTTGGGATGCCAGAAGATGAGGCCGGGTCCGGCGAGTTCCTGGATCGAGAAGAGGTCGAGCTGTTTTCCGAGGACGCGGTGATCGCGCTTTTTGGCCTCCTCGATGCCAGTCAAGTAGGCGTCGAGATCTTTCTTCGAGAAGAATGAGGTGCCGTAGATGCGTTGGAGTTGCTGATTCTTTTCGTCTCCTAGCCAGTAGGCGCCGGCGATGTTGAACAGTTTGAAGGCTTTGATCTTGCCGGTTGAAGGCAGGTGCGGGCCGCGGCAGAAGTCGAGAAATTTTCCCGTCTTGTAGATTGAGATTTTTTCATCGGGCTTGGTGAATTGCTCGATGAAGTGGCACTTCATGAAATCGCCTTCACCTTTGAATCGGGCGAGACCTTCGGTTCGATCCACGAATTCGCGCGCGTAGGGCAGGTTTTGCTGGACTAGCTCCTGCATTTTCTTTTCGATTTTTTCGAGATCTTCGGGCGTGAATGGAGTGGGGCGATAGAAGTCGTAGAAGAATCCGTTTTCGGTGGCGGGGCCATGGCCGAGTTTGGTCTCCGGGAAAAGTTCGAGTACGGCGGCGGCGAGCAGGTGCGCGGACGAATGGCGATAGACTTCGAGCGCCTCGGGGTCTTTATCCGTAAGAAGGCGGAGGTCGGTGTCTTTGTCGAGGGGACGAGTGAGGTCGATAAGATCGCCGTTTGTTTTGGCGGCCAGAGCGGCGTCGGCGAGACGCGGGCTGATGGACTTGGCAATATCGAGCGCGGTGGTGCCCTTGGGAACTTCTTTGGTGCTCCCATCGGGGAGCTTGATATGGATACTCTCAGACATAGATAGGTTGGGCCTTGTATTTCGCTGAATCTCTTGAGTTTAGCGAAGGCGGTGGGAGGGGTCAAACGGACGCATGTCTTCAGATGATGAAAGTAATTGGGAACTAAGATGCGCGTGTGGGTAGATCAAAGAGTTGTCATAACCACGAAAACAACCCTTGATATGAATCGACCGTGGTGCTCACCCTTCGAAGGGCTGTAAAGTCCCCGGGACACTACGTAAAGCATGTCATGAGACTGAACAAAGGCACGGAGGGTGAGGCAGCCGAGTTTTGTGGTGGTCCGAAGGAAGTAAGATGCTTGGGTCCGTGGTGGCCACTTCTCGAAAAGCAGCGAGAAGTGGCGCACCCCTCCTAAGACGGAATCAACGCTTAACGGACTAATTGACCGCCGAGGATGAGCCGCCGGAGCTGCCGTCGAATTCTTCGCCCATCCAGGTCTCGAAGGCTTTCATGTTCTGGGGGCGTCCCAGGAAATTCTTTACCAGATCATTGGCTGACATGGAGCCGCCTGGCTCCAGCACTACTCGGCGATAGCGCATGGGGGCTTCTCCGGCCAAGAGATTCGAATGGTCGAACTGCTGGAAGAAATCTTTGGCGATTACGGAGTCCCACATGTAGGTGTAATAGGCGGAGGAGTATCCGCTGAGATGGCCGAAGGAGGCGTACATGTGCGTGCCGGGTGAGGGCAGGAACAGGGTGTAGCGCTTTGTGTCGGCGAGGCTTACTGCATCCAAGTCGACGTCTGCGGGCTTACCTTTGTAGATATCGTAGGAGAGCGCGGTGTAATTGACTTGCGCGGCGGCGGAGCCGGCGCGTCCGAAGGCTGAGGCGCGATTCATGCGGGCGACTAGATCGGCTGGGATTGGTTCGCCGGTTTTGTAATGATGCGCGAATGTGGCTAGCACCTGCGGGCTACGGATAAATTCTTCCAGCATCTGCGATGGGGCTTCGCCGAAATCGGACTCCATGGTGATGCCGCTGATGCCGGCCCACTGTTGTTGTCCGCCGAGGATGTGGTGCATGAGGTGGCCGAATTCGTGGAAGAAGGTGGTGACGTCTCCGTATTCCATCAGTCCGGCATCGGTGGCGGTGGGAGCGGGGAAATTACAGATCAGAGCAGCTTCGGGCATTTGCTTGCCGCGCACGCCATCCAGAACCTGAACCATCTCGGCGTGACTGAACTTGCCGGGACGGGGATGCATGTCGAGATAGAAGCGGCCGACCATTTTTCCGCTGTCCATGACGTCCCAGGTTTCTACGGTCGGATCCCAGGCGGGGACGTCCATCTCCTGTTTGAAAGTCACGTGGAAGAGCTGGGCTGCGGTATCCATGATGCCCTTCTTCACGTTGGTGTACGGGAGATAGGGGCGGACCGACTGCGAATCGAAGTTGTACTCTGAGCGGCGAAGTTGCTCGCTGATATAGCCGCTTTCATAGGCCCAAATTTCTTTGGCTCCGGGATCGGTCTTTCGTTTTTCGGCGAGGAGCATGGCGAACTCGCGCTCCGATCCGGCACGTGAGGCTGCATCGAGATCTTTGATGAAGCTTGCGATGGTCTTTCCATTTACAGCCATCTTGTCGGCGGCGTTGTAGTCGGCCCACGAGGAGTAGCCGAGCAGGGTTGCGATTTCGTAACGGGTCTGCATCATCTTCATGAGCAGATCTTTATTCTTGGGATAGGCGCGGTTGTTGAACTGCTCGTAGAGGCGATGCCGCAGATCGGCGTTCTTGCCAAACTTCAATACGGGGAAAACGTCGGGGTAATCGGTGGTGATGCGGATCTTGCCGTCCGCGCCGGGCTTGTGGCGGTCGATGTAATCCTGCGGCAGGCCATCGAGTTCAGCGGCGCTGGATATCTCGACGCTGCGTTGGTCGTCGGCGATGTTGCGTTCGTAGAGGGTGACTTGTCCGGTGAGATCGTCGTTGAGTTGCTTGAGGCGGGCTCGGGTGGCGTCGTCTTTGTCCACACCGGCTAGACGGAACTCGAGCAAAGTGCGTTGGACGTAGTAACGGGTGGCTGCGTCTGCCGTGGATAGATCGATGGCGGCCAGGGCTTTATAGACATCGCGGTTCAACGATATGGCCGTCTCGAAGGCATTTGCTTTCTGAGTCATGGCTGAGGCGCGGTCGCGGAACGCGGCATCGGGATGCACCTGGAACATCAGGTTGGCCAGATAATTTCCGTTGTTTACCTGGAGGACCGACTCGTCATAGGGGACCAGAGTATTTTCGATGGTCCTAGGGCCTTTGACGGCGAGGAGCTGGTCGATGGACTTTTGTCCCGCGGCGATTTGGTTGTTTACATATTTCTCGAAGGCAGCGGCGTCGGGTTTGGAGGCCCAGACGGTGGGTTGCTGAGCTGGGCTGGGTGCGGCGCTGGCGATTGCTGAGAATAACGCGATCAGGAATGCGTAAGAAATTTTAGACTGCATGAATTTGTGCATGGGGGCTCCTGGGCAAAACTGGCCTTTAATTTAAGACGGATGAGGCCTGAACCGGTGAGCAGGTCTTGGGATAAGTTTTGTGCCTGGATTTATGATAGCGGGTTTTTGGGGAGAGCTAAAGAGTCCTTCCCAGCCGCGAGTGTTGCAGGGATAGGGGTCCTTCGACTGCGCTACTTCGCTCAGGATGACATTTTTCATATGGTCGGGCGCGCGACCCAAAGTCAACTACGTGGTTATGGGGGCGGAGTGCAGGGTTTCGATGGCGGATTTCACTTTGGCGGATACTTCGTCCATTTCGTTCAGGGTTAGGCCGACGGTAGAGACTGGTTCTCCTACACGCATTTCGAGGGGCTGGCATTTGATGTGGTAGGTGTTCATGGGCAGCAGGCTGAAGGTATCCACTAGAGCGATGGGGATGATATCGGCCTGGGCTTTGATGGCCAGGAAGAACGCTCCGGGAAGGAAGGGTTGAAGCTGGCCGTTGGGGGTGCGTCCGCCTTCGGGGAAGATCACTAGCGGCATGTTTTTTCGGAGGCTTCGCAGGGCCGATTTGATGGATCCGATCGAAGCGGCGGGATTCTGCTGGTTGATGCAGACTTGTCCTGAGCGCTTTAGGTGCCATCCTACAAATGGATAGGCCAGCAATTCACTTTTGAAGATGATGCGGAATTGGAATGGCAAGTGGACATACAGGATGGGAATGTCGAGGGCCGAGGCGTGCGTGACGGCATAGACGCGGGGCCGGGAGCTATCGAAATTATTTTCTTTATTATTTATATCGAAGCCTGTGACTCTCACGGGCGAGAGGATCGTCTTCATTACTAGCCATGACCAGAGGCGAGCGAATTTGTGCTGGATGCGTCCGTCGCGGTCGAAGAACGAGCAGATCAGGGATAGCGTGCCCAGGATCAGGGTGTAGGCCCAGATGAGCGGATCGAAAATGAAGTAGGAGCGCAAGCGGCTTAGCCATCCGTGGTGTTTCGCGGGGTGGGTTGCGCGCGCTTCTGGCCACGACTCGGGATCCGCGTCTGGGCGCGGGGTCGCTGACGCTTTCTCTAGCTCCGCTACTGGGGCGATCTTGTTCACGGTTTCTTTACGACTAACTTTTCGCGGACAGGAGTGTCCGCGCCACACTTACTCGGTTAGATGCGCTAGCGCTTGTATTGCTTCTCCTACAATGTAGATCGAACCGGTAATGACTACCAGGCCTCCGCGGCCGGCTAGCGTTCTGGCCTGGTTCAGGGCCGAGGGCACATCTTCGGCTTCTTCAATATTAGTGCTTGCGGATACTCGCGCGGCGGCTTGCCGAATTTCATTGGGAGTAGCCGAGCGTGGATTGTTCGCGTGCGTCACAATCACTTGCGCGGCGATGGGAAACAGAATTTCGGCAATTTCCTGCATCGCTTTATCGCGCATGACTCCGAAAATTAATGTGATGTCCTGGCGGTCTGGGTAGGCGGATGAAAGGGTTGAGCGCAGCGCCCAGGCTCCGGCAGGATTGTGGGCTACGTCGAGCACATACTCTGGACTGTCTTCGGTGGCGGGGATTACCTGGAAGCGTCCGGGCCAGTGGGTTTCGCGGATGCCTTTGGCGATGGTCTCGGGCGTGATCTGATCTATTCCTTGATTATGCAGCTCTACCGCTGCGGCGATTGCCAACGCCAGGTTGCGCAACTGATGGCGGCCTACCAGCGGGGACTCGACCATAATTTGCTGGCCCATTACTTCCAGCGGGTAGCGATTTCTTATCGTGGCTTTTCCGTCATTATTCGAATTCGGATTCAAATTCGAACTCAAGTTGTTTGCGCTGCCGGGCGACACTGGAGGCACGTAGGGGACGGCATTCACGGCTTGCGCGCGCGCATCCAAAATTGCATTTCCGATTACATCGTTGGCTTCGGGCAATTGGGGGAGCGTTACTACGACTCCGTTGGGGCGGATGATGCCGGCTTTTTCGCGCGCGATCTCGGTCACAGTTTCTCCGAGATATTTTTGATGATCGAGGGCGATGTCGGTGATGATGCTGAGGCGCGGCTCGACTACGTTGGTAGCGTCAAGGCGCCCTCCCATGCCGACTTCGAGTACGACCATGTCGGGGTGGTTGCGGGCGAAATACTCGAAGGCCATTGCGGTCAGCATTTCGAAAAAGCTGGGATGCCAGGGCAGATCGCCTTCGGTGACCAGGCGCTCGGCGGTGCGGTCGACGACATCGTAGAGGGTGGCAAAATCGTCGTCGGCGATAGGAACGCCGTTGAGCCGGATGCGCTCGTTGATACGAACCAGATGTGGAGAAGTGTAGAGTCCGGTCTTAAGCCCAGAAGCTTGCAGGATGGAGGCCAGGGTGGCGGCGGTTGAACCTTTGCCGTTGGTTCCGGCTACCAGCACGGATGGAAAACTATTTTCAGGATGGCCCAGCGCCGCGAGCAAAACGCGCATGTGCGCCAGGTCGAATTTGTGCGACGGCGTTTGGGCCAACTCGTGGCCCAAGGCGTAGATTTGCGCTACTGCGGTTTCGTAGGACAAAGTCGTCTTTCGCTGCTCGTCGCTCGCTGTTCGCGAGAGAGGCTTAGGGTAACAAGTCTGGCTACGGGATTCGACTCTCTCTCACTAGAAGGGGGTCTCCGAAGGTTGAAGTGCTTTCCATGGACCCTAAGCAGGGGTTCTAATGTGAGGCAGACTTTGCCAGCGATGACGGGCGAACACTCTCAGCCCCTAAAGGGGCGATTGGTGGACGGGCTTGTGGTATCGCTGAAGCGATACCCTGATACGAAGCCTGAGGATCCTCCGCAGCCTGATCTCTGCGGACTCATCACTTGCGGGATCATCACGCTGCTTGCACCATGAAATCGAGGGCCCTTGCTATGTAGGGTTTCAATTCTTTGCGGGGGACTACGGCGTCTAGCATGCCGTGCTCCAGCAGGAATTCGGAGCGTTGGAAGCCGGGGGGTAGTTTTTGGCGGATGGTCTGCTCGATTACTCGCGGTCCGGCGAAGCCGATCAGTGCGCCGGGTTCGGCTATGTTGAGATCGCCTAGCATGGCGAAGGATGCGGTGACTCCACCGGTGGTGGGATCGGTTAAGACCGATATGTAGGGAACGCGCGCCGCGTCCAGACGGGCCAGGGCGGCGGAGATTTTTGCCAATTGCATCAGGCTGATTACGCCTTCCATCATGCGCGCGCCGCCGGATGCTGAGACGATCACGATTGGGGTGCGGGTCTCCTGCGCTTTTTCGATGGCGCGGGTGATGACTTCGCCGACTGCCGCTCCCATGCTTCCGCCGATGAATGAATATTCCATTGAACTGACGATGACGGGGCGTCCGTTGAGCTTTCCCTTGGCATTGATAATTGCGTCTTTGAGGCCGGTGTCGGCTTTGGCTCGCTTCAGACGCGAGGAGTAGGCTTTCAGATCCACGAACTTCAGCGGGTCGGTGGATGCGAGATTGCTGTCGAATACTTCATATTGATCGTCATCGAGAAGCTGAGACAGACGAGTGCGGGCGTCGATGCGGAAATGCTTATCGCACTTGGGGCAGACGTTGAGATTATCTTCGAGATCTTTCTTCCAGATAATCTGGCGGCAGCCGTCGCACTTTACCCAGAGTCCTTCGGTGCGGACTTTTTTCTCGCCCGAAGTATCGAGCTCGCCGGATTGTCGTTTGAACCAGGTCATAAGGGCAGCTTTCAGCACTCAGCACTCAGCCATCAGCAAACCCTCCAGCGCTGCGCGCTTAGCTCCCACTGATAGCTGACGGCTAATATTCGATTCCTCTTTGCGCCATTACGCCTTTTTCGTAGGCGTGTTTTACCTGGCGCATTTCTGTTACGGTGTCGGCTAATTCGACTATGGCCGGGTGAGCGTTTCTTCCGGTCAGGATTACATGCACCATCTCCGGCTTACGGCCCAGGGACTCGGTTACTTTCACTGGATCGAGCATGCCGTAGCTGATGGCGTAGTTTATCTCGTCCAGTACTACCAGGTCCCATTCGCCGGATTGGATCGCCTTCTCGGCCTCGGACCAGGCGTCCTCTACCATCTTCACATCTTCGGGGTCGGGCTTTTCGGCGCCTACTTTTACGAAGCCGCGCCCCATCTGCTTCATGATGAACTTGTCGCCGAAAGCTTTGACGGCGTCCAGTTCTCCATAATGCCATGAGCCTTTGAGAAATTGCAGCATCAGGACACGCATCCCCTGGCCGACGGCACGTAGGGCGGTTCCCATGGCGGCGGTGGTTTTGCCCTTGCCGGGACCGGTATTCACGATGATTAGACCGCGGCGGATATCCGACATAGGGGCGAATTCTTGATTGTACGCGGGGAGGGGGACAGGCGTCAGCACACAGCCTTCAGCCTTCAGCGAAAAGCAGGGCCTTCGCTTCGCGAAGGATGACAAAATAGGGGCAGGTGCTGCACGAAAACAAAGGCGGACGGGTTTGGGTTCCGTCCGCCTTTCGTCAAACGGGGAGTAGAGCGACTACGGCATTTCTACGACGCGTTGGAGCTTCGGCTGACCTGCGATGTTCACTGCACCTGGATCCTCGGCGCCCAGTAAACGTGCTGCGACTCGCAAAGCTTCCATTTCTTTGCGAACCCGCATCAGCTCTTGCTCTTTTGTCTTCAGTACGTCGTACGGGTTTTTCATTGAGGGAGGGCCTCGGCTACAGATTCAGGCTGGTTTCGCCTGTCTAGGACTACAGTAAGCTTGTTTGGACTTGCTGGGAAGCTGCCAGAGGTGCATTGCGGCTGGGCATCGATTCAGGGCCGAGATGCGGCTAATTGGACGCTGCCCGTTACTAGAAGGTTAATGTCCCAAATGATAGGGATGATGCTTGAGGATGGTGAAAGCGCGGTAAAGCTGCTCCAGCAGGACGACGCGGGCGAGTTCGTGGGGGAGCGTCATCTTTCCCAGAGAGAGAATGAGGGCAGCCTGGCGGCGGGCTTCATCGGTGAAGCCGTCGCTGCCGCCGATGGCGAATAGCAGGGGGATGGCATTGAGATGCTCGCGATCCAGGAATTCGGCCAGCTCTTCGGAAGACAATTGCTTTCCGGCGGAATCGAGGAGGATGAGTTTGCGGCGCTCATCTTTTTGTCTCCGCTCGCCTTTTGCCTCAAGCAAGAGGGCCGCTTCATCTTTTACTGACAAGCCGGTGACGTCGGCGTAGTGGGAGATGCGTTTTAGATACTCGTCGGTCAGAGACTGAATGGCGGGTTCTTTTGTTTTCCCGATCCATGCGACTTTTATTTTCATGGGGCTGATTCCGAGGCCCAGCCCCTAAAGGGGCGTCTGGGTTGGACGACTTGCGGTATCGCTAAAGCGATACCCTGATACGAAGCCTGTGCGGCCCCAAAAAATCCCAGTCCATGCAGCCGTTTAGGCCTTTTGCTTACGCGCTCTCTTGGGAGCGACGGAAGCGGTTTTGGTCGCGGCGGTTTTGCGCGGCTTTGGTTTGGGCACTAATTCTGAGGGCTCCAGCCGTTTGGCCGATTTCCAGAGACGCTCGAGGTCGTAAAACTGGCGAGCTTTCTCGGAGAAAATGTGGACTACGAAATCCACGTAGTCGAGCAGCACCCATTCGGCTTGTTTGTAGCCTTCGGCGTGGGTGACGCGCATGCCAATTGCTTCGAGGCGCTCGTCCACGGCGTCGGCGATGGCTTGCACCTGGCGGGAATTTGCTCCGCTGCACATGACGAAGTAGTCGGTGAAGGCTCCCGAATCTTTTTCCAGTTCGAGAACGGTTACATCTTCAGCTTGTTTGTCCTGGCAGGCGAGGATGGCTTCAGTTACCTGGCGTTGGAGGTCGTCCTTTTTCTTCATACGGGATGATTGATTGTAACCTGCTGCGCGGAGGGCGGACGAATATGTCCGCCGATACGTGGGCATAGTTGCCTGGGATGATGAAGAGATATCCGACAACGGCCTATGGGTTACGCGGTTGTGGTTCCCACCCCTTCGGCTTCGCTCAGGGCAGGCTCTAACGTCGAAGAGCACGACGTTAGGATGGGCCACCCGCTTTTACTTTCGGTAGAGGGCGTGTTTGCGGATGTAGTCGGCTACTGGTGGGGCTAGCCATCTTGCCAGGGGCTTGCCTTGGGCGGCGGCTTCGCGGATTGTGGTGGCGGAGACGTTCTGCTGGATGCCTTCCAGCAGATGGAGTGTGACTCCGGGCAGAACCAGGTCGCCTTTTGCCGGCTGCTTGTGAAAGGGGCGGGTTACGGCTGCGGAAGGGCGGAGGCCTTCGGGCAAAGATTCGGCCACGTCGCGCAAGGAGAATCCGGGGCGGCTGGCTACTACGAAATCACATTCCGCGAGCAAGGCTTTGGCTTCGCGCCATTTCGAGATGTCGCGGAAGGCGTCGATTCCGATGAGGAAGAAAATGCGGTCGGACTTTTTTAGGGTTTGTTTCAGGCGATGGACTGTGTCTATCGAATAATTTGCGCGATCTGGCGGCGGAGTTTTTGTTCCTCGTTTGGGGGGTGGTTCTGCGATGGTTTCCGTGGGGGCTTCTAATAGGGAGGGCACGAATCCACGTTCGTCCTGCGTGGCTAGCGCTAGCATGGCGTAGCGGTGAATGAAGGCGGTGAGCGGCTGCTTTTGTTTGTGGGGAGGAATGTTGGCGGGGACAAACAGCACACGGCCTAGGGAGTAGCGACTGGCGGCTGCCTGGGCCAGGGCTATGTGTCCGCGATGGATGGGGTCGAAGCTGCCGCCGAAAAGGCCGATGTTCATCTTGATTCTTCCATGGAGTGATCCGTTTCTCGCGGCATTCTGAGCCCAGCCCCTAAAGGGGCGTGTGATTGACGATTTACGGTATCGCTAAAGCGATACCCTGATACGAAGCGAAACCCTGCAAGCGAAACCCTACAAGCGGTACCGCGATACGGAGCGAAACTCTACAAGCGAAAACCCTGACACCGAGCGATTCGTTAGTTTCGTCGGTTGGGCTTCATCTGGCAAGGTTTGCGCGAATTAGTTTTGCGAAAAACTTGGGGTGGGACTAAGCTATATGGATTAGGCGTTTCCATTCGTATGACCCTCAGTTGTGCGGGTTGATGTACCTCTGGCCACTGTGCCGCCAGGAAATTGTTGGGACTGGCGTAACTCGCTCCGCGCTTGATTGGCGAATAGCATGAGGCCATGCGAATGAAACTCCCCCTCATCCGCAATCTGGTAGTAGCTCCGGCGCGCGCTCCCATCCTGCGCTATGGAGTCGCTCTCCTCAGCACTGTCCTGGCGCTGATCCCAACTCTATTTTTATCTGATATCGCGGAGAGCCGGCTGGTGGTATTTGCGGTCGCGGTGATGGTGAGCGCCTGGTATGGGGGATGGAAACCGGGGCTCGCGGCAACATCGTTTGCGCTGACCGTGAGCGCGTATTACTCGCTCAGCGGAGGACAGACTCCGGGCGAATATCGGCGGGCGCTCGCCCATCTCGCTTTATTCTTCGCTGTCGCGTTGCTGATCTGCTGGTTCAACGCCGCTCTGCGCGCTACGCAAGAAAGTCTGAACCGCTCGGAGAGTAATTTCCGTTCGCTGGTGATGAACGCGCCTTACGGTATTTGCCGGTGCGACGCGCTGGGGATTCTGCATGACGCGAATCCGGCGCTGGTGGCCATGTTTGGATATAGCGACGCCAACGAGCTCACTGGAAGGCACTTGGGGAGCCTATATGCGGATGCGCAGCAATGGTTTCAAACCGCCGATTATTTTCATGCGCGCAAAGAATTCAATAATTTGACGACGGAGTGTGTGCGGAAGGATGGGTCGGCCATCGTGACGCGGATTTCAGGGCGCTCGATTACGAATGGCAGGGCTGGAGGGTATTTCGAAATTTTTATGGAAGACGTGACCGAGACGCGAATGCTGGAGCTGCAACTTCGTCAGGCGCAAAAGATGGAGGCGATCGGGCGGCTGGCCGGCGGGATTGCACACGACTTTAACAATCTGCTGATGGTGATCTCCGGCTATTCGGAATTTCTGCTGGAGCGAGTGGGGCCGGATCCGCGACTGAGGGGGCCGGCGCAGGAGATATCCAATGCTACGCAGAGGGCGACATCGCTCACGCGGCAGTTGCTGGCGTTCAGCCGCAAGCAGATGCTGGCGCCGAAGCTGCTCGACCTGAACGAAGTGGTTTCCGAAAACCTGAAAATGCTGACGCGAATGATTGGCGAGGATATTGATCTGGTTATGGTTCCGAGCGCAGCGATTGGCGCGGTCCGCGCCGATCCGGGGCAGATCGATCAGGTCATCATGAATCTGGCGGTGAATGCACGCGATGCCATGCCAGAGGGCGGCAAACTGACGATCGAGACCGCCAATGTCACCCTCGACGAAAACTTTGCGCGGACGCATACGCCGTTGACGGCGGGCGAATATGTGCTGCTCGCCATCAGCGATACGGGCGTCGGCATGGACGGTGACACACAGTCCCGAATCTTCGAACCGTTTTTTACTACGAAGGGTTCCAAGGGCACGGGGCTTGGTCTCTCGACGGTGTATGGCATCGTGAAGCAGAGCGGTGGATTTATTTTTGTGGAGAGCCAGCCGCAGCGCGGCACTTCTTTCCGGGCGTATTTTCCGCGAGTCGATGGGCGCGAGGATGCTGCGGCGGCGCAAGATGCGCTTGGGCTTCCACGAGCGGATCGCGGGCAGGAAACCATCCTTCTGGTGGAAGATGAAGCGAATCTCCGGCACCTTGCGCGCCAGTATCTGGAAACGCAGGGGTACACGATTCTTGAAGCCGAAGATGGCGCAGCTGCTCTGCAAATTGTCGATGGGCATCAAGGAGCGATCGACCTGCTGCTTACCGACGTCATCATGCCTGGCATGAACGGACGCGAACTGGCGGCCCGCATCTTCAACCTGCTGCCGGATATGCGAGTGCTGTACATGTCTGGTTATAGCGAGAACGCCGTGGGGCAGGATGGCACGCTCGATGCCGGCATCAATCTGCTGCAAAAGCCGTTCAGCCTGCCTGCGCTGAAAGATCGTGTGCGCGAGGTTCTGGATTCCGAGCCCATTCCTTTGGAGGTCGCAATGTTATCAAGCACGGGCAAAGCAAACGCATTGGGCAAAAAAGTTCCGCCGTTCCGGGCTCGCCGCTTTAATCTCCAGCTTCCGCTGCGGTATCGTCCGCTGGGAGAAAAAAGCTGGCGTCCCGGGACGACGGAGAACATCAGCCGATCGGGGTTACTGTTCCAGGCGCAGGAGTTGATGCATCCGAATGCGATTTTGGAGATCAGTCTAGTGCTTCCTGCGGAAATTGCGGGGCTCGCGGCTACGGAGGTTATCTGTCGCGGAGAGATCGTGCGGTCGGTGGAAACGCAGAGGCAGGGGGTGACTCCGGCGCTGGCGGCGAAGATTCTGCAGTATCACTTTCAGCACGGGGCGCGGGTGGGGGAGGCTTGAGTTTGTAGACGGGGCTTCGCCCCGTCTTAGAGGGGCAGAGCCCCGCCACCACACTAGCCATACCACACGACCATCGGTGCTCTATCCACGTTACTTTCGATACCGGAGTCACCTTGGACAACATCCTCATTGCCTGCTACATTTCGGCCAGTAGCATTGCGGTGGTGAGTGAGGATGGCGATGTCCCTGGTCGTAAAACTGGAAGACGATCTTGGTGAACGAAGCGAGTGGGTCATGCTGCATGGCGTGGTTCCGGCAGCGAGCCACGCGGATTTTCATTTGCTGAGCGGGATTGATCCGTTCGGCAAAACGGTGTTCAATCATCTGCAGATGACAAGCTTCCTCAAAGAATGGGATCGCGCGAAAGATCGCGTGCATGACGACTCCCAGTTGGAAGCATGGCAACAGGTGAAGCAAATGGCGGAAAGCTGTAGTCAGGACCGCGATTTGTATCTGCGTTTTGTTGGGAATTAAGCATCCTTCAACCGTGACCTCAGCGGCTAGAGCCGCGTTCCTAATTGTGCTTTTATCGCAGCGGTGAACCGCTGCGCCACCCAAAAGCAAATGCGACAGTAGGTTTGTCCGCAGGCTGCAATGCCGCGCCCCTCTCGTTTGTGCTTGACCGTGATTCGCGGGTGATCCGAGACGGGGCAAGCCCCGTCTCTACGAGACATTCTTCAGCACCCTGCAGGGGTTGTCCCCCCGCGGCGCCCCATCTGGCCAGAACTATTTTTCTGGCAGATTTGTGGCTAGAAACTTCATTGTGTTTCCTCCCATAATCATTTGGATATCTTGCTCGGAATAGCCTGCTTGCAGCAGGGCATCGGTGATCTCGACTAATCCGGTGGTGTCGAAGGGAGTGGTGACGGCTCCGTCAAAATCGGAGCCGAGGGCTACGTGTTCCACGCCTACGCGGTCGGAGACATAGCGCATCGCTTTTACGATGGCTTGCGCGTCGGTGCCGCAGGTTGCTGTGTCCCAGTAGCCGATGCCGATTAATCCGCCTTTTGCTGCTACGGCTTGAATCTGATCGTCGCTCAGGTTCCGATTGTTGTTGCAGGTGCCTTTTACTCCGGTGTGGGAAACGACTACGGGACGGATTGCAGTGGCCAGAACGTCATCAATTGTTTTGGGCGAAGCGTGCGCCAGATCGATGATCATGTGGCGGGCCTCCATTTGACGGACCCATTCGCGGCCTTTATCGGTGAGGCCGGTTTTGTTAATTCCGGCGGACGATCCTCCGATATCGTTATCGAAGAAATGGCTGGGCGACATCATTCGATATCCGGCGCGGTAGAGGACATCCAGGTTTTCCAGCTTGCGGTCGAGCGCGTGCGCGCCTTCGATTGAAAGCAATCCGGCGGTGAGTCTGCGGTTGAGACGGCGACGGTCGAGATAGCTGGAAAGGTCGGCTGCGCTCTCGATGACTACAAAACCGCCTCGCGATCCGGTGGCGAACTGATGCAAACGCCGCGCCTGATAGAGCGCGCGCTCGGTCAGGCTGTTCCAGGTTTTCGGGGGCCAGCGATCGACAATCGCCAGCAATGTAATCTCGTCGCTTTTGTCGTCATTGCTTTCAATGTTTAATCCGCGGGGGCTCTTGGTGGGCAGCGAGAAGACTTGCAATGCGACGTTGCCGTCGGCGAGGCGCGGGATATCCACATGGCCGTACTCGCCGCGTTCGAGAAGATCGCGTCCCCAGAGGAGCGAATCGGCGTGGAGGTCGGCGATGATGAGTTCTTTGTGCAGAGTGGATGCTCGTTCGGATGCGGTGTAGGGCGGCTTCCTGATGAGTTTGTTCTCTTGCTCGTCTACGAGGCGCGGGATGGTCACGAAGAAGGCGATCACGATGCAGAGGACCAGCAACATGATTTGAACGGAACGGCGGCGCATGAGACCTCCACGGGGCTGAGAGACGCGGGCGAACCTCAGGGGCTAAAGCCCTTGTAAAAGTAATTCAGTTATCGCAGCGGTGAACCGCTGCGCCACCCAAAATCAAATGCAGCGGCGGCTCTTCCCGAAATGCTAGCCGTGTAGTTCATTCCCGACGGCAATATTATTTCGACAGCGAACCCAAGGCCTCGCGAAACATCACTTCGAAGGTCTGGGGACTGGCGCTGCTGCGGGCTGCCAGCAGAGCTTTGTCGGCGGCGGCGCGCTGATAACCTAGATTTACCAACGCGGAGACGACGTCTTCCTCGACCGGGCTGGCGAAGGTGGCGTTCATTTCGGAGGCTCCTGTTGCCGCGGGGAGTTTGTCGCGCAGCTCCAACACCATGCGTTCGGCTGTCTTCCGGCCGATGCCTGGGATGCGCGTGAGGCGGGCGAGATCTCCGCCTCGGATTGCTCCGATCATTTCGTCGGCGGGCATGCCGCTCAAAATTTTGATTGCTAATGTTGGGCCAATCCCGCTGACGGTCAGTAATTTTTCGAAGAGGTGTTTTTCGGCCAGGCGCAGGAATCCGTAGAGGCTCAGCGCATCTTCGCGAACGTGGGTGTGGATGTGGAGCGCCACTTCGGCGCCGGCTGCGGGCATTTCAGAAAATGTCGGGACCGTGATAGCGACGTCGTAGCCGACGCCGTGCGTTTCCACGATTGCCTGGTTCGGATGTTTGGCCAGCAAAGTTCCGCGTAGGTGCGCGATCATCGAGGTCATTGTACGGCAGGGGGCGGCGTACGGCGGGGAGAGCATCGTGAGAACGCCTTGCTGGGTTCGTGATGGTGCATGCGGGTATGGGGTCTTTCGACTTCGCAGGAGCTTCACTTCGTGAAGCTTCTGCTGCGCTCAAGATGACAGGGAATGGAGAGTGCTACTTCGTGAAGCTTCTGCTGCGCTCAAGATGACAGTGAGTGGAGAGTGCTACTTCGTGAAGCTTCTGCTGCGCTCAAGATGACAGGGAGTGGAGAGTGCTACTTCGTGAAGCTTCTGCTGCGCTCAAGATGACAGTGAGTGGTGGTGCGGGAATAAAAGGACACTTTTCCTTTCCTTTCCACAGGAAGTTTCTTCGCTGCACAGTTTTTACACAGTGGCGGCGCAGTTTGACGTTGCGTTAATTTTCTTGCTCCGGCAAAGTGCTGAAAGTCAAAGCGTGAGATGTTCTGAATCTGTTCCGAGCAAGGGTTCAGCGTTGCCGGTGATTTTCTCGAGAGTGAATCATCGGGGGAAAATTGGCGCATGTCCAGTGCGCCGGTGCCCGGGCTTAACCGCCTCCTTAATGGTCTTTTTTTGAGCTTTGAGGCTCCCAAGCTTTGGGGTTTTCAAGAGGATCGAAGCGCTGAATCGTAACCCTGTAGCGCAAGCTTCAGGTGAGCATCGATGGCCTTGCGCTCTCACGAGTGCAATGGCGCGATGTTCTTTCGCCCCCGGGCGAAAGACGGCAGCCAGAATATCCGCGAAAACAATGCGGCTTGGGTGGCTGGCCCGGGCCGCATTTGTTTTAGTTGCCATTTTTTGATTGCTGCTTTGAAATAGCAGTCGGGAGGTGGTAGGGGCGCTTCGACTCCGCCGTTCAGCATGACAAGAGTGCCCGGTATTCCACACTTTTCCCACAGCAATGCTGCCTCTCTGATCTTCCCCTAATGTGCTTCCGCGCTCATAATCACTACGGGACCTGCGCGTGCCACCCATGACTTCGAATTCTTCTGACAATTTTAAAGAGACGCTTAAGCAGCAGGCGGACATCGTTCGCATTGTGGCCGATTACGTCAAGTTGAAGAAGGCGGGGGCGCAGAATTTTTCGGGGCTGTGTCCGTTTCACTCGGAGAAGTCGCCTTCGTTTTCGGTGCATGCCACGCGGCAGTTTTATCACTGCTTTGGGTGCGGGGAATCCGGGGATGTTTTTACTTTTATCCAGAAGGTCGAGAACATTACTTTTCCTGAGTCGGTGCGGCTGATTGCGCAGAAGCTGGGCGTGCCGATGCCGCAGGTCACGTTCTCGAGTCCGGCGGAAGCTCGGGACGCGCAGATTCGCATGGCGCTGCTGGATGTGCATGTGCGGGCGGCTGCGTTTTTTCAGGAATGTTTGCGGCGTCCGGAGGGTGCGACGGCTCGCGAATATCTGAAGGCTCGCGGCCTGGATGCCGACACGATTGCGCGCTTTCGCATTGGGTATGCGCCGGATTCTGGGTTCTTGCTGCGGGATGCTTTGCGGCGGGAATTTGATGAGGAGCTGTTGCGGGAGAGTGGGCTGTTTTCCTGGAAGGAGGGGACAGCCGTCAGCACTCAGCCGTCAGCAGTCAGCAAAAGCAGGTCCTTCCGCTTCGGAAGGCTGAGGGTGACAAATCTGCGGCAGCGGAGCATGAGGTCCTTCGCTCCGCTCAGGATGACAACTTGGTGGGGGATGACAGGGCAGGGGAACATGAGATCCCTCGCTTTGCTCGGGATGACAAGAATATTGGGGCTCGGGGTGACAAGAATGCGGCGGCGGCGATTTATTCGAAATTTCGCAATCGCGTGATGTTTCCGATCTGTAATGACCAGGGCAAGGTGATCGCTTTTACGGGGCGGACGCTTTCTGCGGATGAGAAGGCGGGGCCTAAGTATTTGAATTCTCCGGAGACTCCGATTTATTCGAAGTCGCGGGTGTTGTTCAATCTTGACAATGCTAAAGAAGCGATTCGCAAGTTGGAGTACTCAATTTTGGTTGAAGGACAGATGGATTGCATTTCCGTGTATGCGGCGGGCTTCCATAACGTAATTGCCAGTTCGGGCACGGCGTTTACCGAGCTTCAGGCGAAATTGTTGGGACGATTTTCTAAGAATGTGATCGTCAACTTCGATCCTGACACGGCGGGGGCGCGCGCTACAGAACGAACGCTTGGGCTGCTGGTGGAGGAAGAATTTAATATCCGCGTGGTCACGCTGGAGACGGGGTTCGATCCCGATCTGTTTATCCGGCGCAAGGGCAAGGATGCTTATGGCGCGGTGCTTAAGAACTCGCAGAAATATTTTGATTATTTGATTGATCGGGCACGGGCCATGTTTCCGGTGCGCAACCCGGAGAGCAAGGTCAAGGCGGTCAACCATCTTCTGCCCCACATTCAGCGAGTGCCGAGCCGCATTGTTCGGGATGAACTGGCCAATGAAATTTCGCAGAAGCTGGGGATTGATTCCGCGGTACTGCGTCAGGAGTTGAAACATGCGGCTACGTCGCGCTCCACGACCCAGGTGAAGGCTACGGCTGAGGCGCAGATTACGGGGGCGGAACGAGTGCTGATACGGGCGCTGGCTTCGGCTACGCAGATGCAGGCTCTGGATACGCGGACTTCCGCTCGAGAGGGCACGGATGAGGAGTTCGATCCGGCGCGGCAGGCGCAATATGCGTTGCAATCGGAGCATTTGTATGAGGGGCTTACCTCGCAGTCGTTGGTGGAAGCTCTGCTTGGGGCCGAAGGCGAAACGGCCGATGTTTTAGCGGTGCCCAAGACGGAGGAAGACCGGCGACTGCTGGCCTCGATCCTGATGCATGAGGAGGAGGAGCTGACGCCAGAGACGGTGGAGGGAGCGGTGCGGGCTTTGCGCCGGATTTATCTGCGGCGGCGGTTGGAAGAAGTGCAGATTGGGTTGCAGCGTCAGGGGCTTCCGTTGGAGGAAAGACAGGCGCTTTTGCATGAAAAAGTGCGTTTAAAGCGGGCTTTGATGGATCCGGGGCTGGGCGAGGTGGAGGGGAAGGCGTCCTGAAATCCGGGGGGAAGTCGCCAGGAAAACCTTGGAACGAAACCGGCCCCAGTACCATCTAAAGAATTAGCGGGAAAAGGGATACGGGCGGAACGGGGCTTTCGACGTGCTATACTTCTGAAGTCTGTGCGCTTCGCGCATAACTCCGTAACGACTCCCACCGCTGAAGAATTTGGCGTCCGCGAAACCTGCGAACGTCTTGAGGATAATCTGGTTTGGCACTAGACGACAAGTACGACGACATAAAAAAGCTGATCGACGCAGGCAAAGAGAAGGGATATCTGACCTATGATCAGGTCAACGACCTTATCCCGCACGATGTGCACTCTCCTGAAGACCTGGAAGATCTGCTAACCACGATCGGAACGCAAGGAATCGATGTACTCGAAAGCTCGAAAGGGCCGACGACCGATCTGGAAAAAAAATTCGAGGATGTAGAAGAAAGTTCCGACGACGTCGAACTCGACCTCACTCCAGGAGCCCTGGAAAAAACCAATGATCCCGTCCGCATGTACCTGCGCGAGATGGGAACGGTTCCGCTGCTTACCCGCGAAGGCGAAGTTGAAATCGCTAAGCGGATCGAGCGGGGGCAAAACCGCGTTCTGAAAGCGCTTTCGCGTTCGCCGATTGTGATTCGTGAATTACTCGCTCTGGGCGAGGACCTTGAGAAGGGCGTCCGCTCGATTAAAGAGCTGGTGACGTTCGACGAAGAGGAAATCACGGAAGAGATTGTCGAGAAGCGGCTGAAGGCGTTTCTTGCCAAGATCTACGCGCTCGACAAGCTCTACAAGAAAGTTGCGCCGCACCAGGAAAAGCTGGCTACGGTCAACGCAAAAAAGAATGCGAAGCTCCATCGGCGGTATCGCTTTCAACTGGCGCACGCGATTGTGCGCACGTCGATTGCAGTCCGCAAGCTGGGCTTCACTAACAACGAACGTAAGCGTCTTATTGATCGTGTAAACCGCACGGTTGATGGCATGCGTTCGCTCGACCGGCAGATCCAGAATCTGGAGAAGCGGGCTGAAGCGACGCGCAGCGAAGAGCAAAAGAAAGAGTATAAGAAGCAGTCGCGCGCGGTCCGCGGAGAGCTGGAAAAGCTTGAAGTGGAAGCGGGCCTGTTGTTCCAGGAGCTCAAGCGCACGCAGCGCGAGATCATCCAGGGCGACATGGACGCCGAGCACGCCAAGCGCGAGCTCATCGAAGCGAACTTGCGACTGGTGGTTTCGATCGCGAAGAAATACACCAATCGTGGATTGCAGTTCCTCGACCTGATTCAGGAAGGCAACATCGGCCTGATGAAGGCTGTGGACAAGTTCGAATACCGCCGCGGCTATAAGTTTTCGACTTATGCCACGTGGTGGATTCGGCAGGCAATTACTCGTGCTATTGCCGATCAGGCGCGTACGATTCGTATCCCGGTGCACATGATCGAAACGATCAACAAGCTGATCCGCACGTCGCGGCAACTGGTGCAGGAACTGGGGCGCGAACCAACGTCGGAAGAAATCGCTAAGAGAATGGATATTCCCGTAGCGAAAGTCCGCAAAGTGCTGAAGATTGCGCAAGAGCCCATCTCCCTCGAAACGCCGATTGGCGAGGAGGAAGATTCGCACTTGGGCGACTTCATCGAGGACCGCGCGGTGGTTTCTCCGGCTGAAGCGGTGATCAACGTCAACCTCAAAGACCAGACTTCGCAGGTGCTGCGTACGCTGACACCTCGCGAGGAGAAGGTCATCAAGATGCGCTTTGGGCTGGAGGATGGTTCGGAGCACACGCTTGAGGAAGTTGGCCAATCGTTTGCGGTGACTCGCGAACGTATCCGGCAGATTGAGGCCAAGGCGCTGCGAAAACTGCGGCATCCGTCTAGGTCGCGGAAGCTGCGGGCGTTTATGGATGGGGTTAGGGACTAGGTCAGAGGGTAGAGGTCAGATTGCAGAAGTGGGGCGCGAGCGGATCGCGCCCTTTTTTCGTCCCCGCAGGGCGGATCCCCGGACAAATGTTTTGACAAGGTGAACAATGTTCACTAAAGTGATTGTTGTTCGCTATGAATGCCCCCGCCCGACGCGCCCGATATAAATCCGAGGTCCGCTCGCAAATTCTCGACGCGGCACGCCAGATTTTCGTACATGAAAGCTACGAGAGTTTTTCCATGCGCCGGCTGGCAGAGCGCATCGAGTATTCACCGGCGGCGATCTACAAGTATTTCAAAAGCAAAAGCGAAATCTTCGATTGCCTGGTGGAGGAAAGTTTTGCCGCGCTCGTCGAATCGTCGTCGAGCCTAAAGACTATCGCCGGTGAAGACCCAGTGGATCGCCTGAAACGCGGTATGTGGGCGTACGTGAACTTTGGATTGCAGAATCCGGATCACTATCGCTTCGCATTCTTATTGCAACAGCAGGACACGCCGCATCCGCAGAAGCCAAAGAAACCAAGACCCGCATACGAGGGTCTGCGGGACAGAATTCAAAACTGCATCGCCGCCGGACGATTTCAGGCTGGAGACGTGGAGTTGATGGCTCAGGCGCTCTGGGCTGCGGCGCACGGCGTTACATCGCTGCTGATCCAGAAGCCGGCATTCCCGTGGGTCGCTCGCCGCAACCTGATTTCTCAGGTGATTGATAGCGCTATTGCGGGCTTGCTTGCTCCACAGAGAATTACAAAATCTCAGCATTCGAGGTGAATGCAATGACGATGACAATAACGGCGGCGGCGCAGTCATCTGAAAATTCCGCGCAGTCGAAGAGCGGCGACCGAACGACAGCGTCCGGAGCTTATTCATGGGCATTCCTGCTCTGCGCCGTCGGTCTGCTGTTGTTTGCCGACGGCAGAAACACGATTGCGCTGGCGGCTTGGCTGGCGCCAATGTGCCTGTTGCGCTTCGTTCGTACGCAGTCGCCGGTTCGCGGCATCGCTATCGGCTATGCGGCGCTGGTCATCACACGCGGTATTGCGTTTCGCGGGATGACTCCGATCCCCGGTATCTTCTACTACATCTTCCTGCTTATTTCGGGCATTTCGGCACTCCTCCCTTATGTTGCCGACCGGCTTCTCGCACCCCGTCTAAAGGGAATTATCGCTACGCTCGTCTTTCCGTTAACACTGGTAGTCACCCAATTTATATATGCGCATGGACCTCTCGGAAGCTGGGGATCGATCGCTTATACCCAATCCGGCAACTTGCCGCTTTTACAGTTGCTGTCGGTGACGGGACTTTGGGGAGTCGTTTTTCTAATCGGATGGTTTGCGGCCGCCGCAAATCAATTGTTGGGGGAAGGGATCCGTGCTCGGCAAGCGCTGCGAGCACCAGCGTTGTTTGCCGCGGTCTATGTTCTCGTCATGCTAATGGGCGGAGCGCGCCTGGCGCTTTTTCCGCCTCAATCGCAAACCGTTCGAGTGGCATCTCTGTCGCCTGCAAAGACTGGCCCCGCGATCAGTGATGACATCCTAAGGTCGGTGATTGCGGGCACCGCAAGCGATTCGGACACGAGCCAGCTGCGTGCTGCGATGGATGCGACACAGGATGAACTGCTGGCTAGAAGCGAGCGCGAAGCTCGAGCCGGAGCGAAAATCATTTTCTGGTCGGAAGAAGCTGCTTTTGTACTGAAAGAAAACGAGCCTCGCCTATTGGCCCGGGGCAGCGCGTTAGCCTCGAAATACAATATCTACCTCGCGATGGCCGTAGCCACGTGGAGTCCAAAGCAAACGCATCCATTGGAAAACAAAGTTGTGTTGATTGAGCCCAACGGGGAAATCGCCTGGCAGTATCTTAAGTCTCGTCCAACCCCCGGCCCAGAGGCTGCGATGGCAGTGACATCCGACAAAGAATTGCGCGTGCTCGATAGCACGTTCGGCAGATTGAGCGCTGCCATTTGCTACGACACCGATTTCCCGGCGTTTATGCGGCAGGCTGGGGTTTTGAGGGTGGCGGTCATGTTGAGTCCTGCGAGCGATTGGCGTGGTATCGATCCCAGGCACACAGAAATCGCCAGCTTTCGTGCGGTTGAACAAGGATTCAACCTGGTGCGGCAAGCCAACAATGGGCTGTCGGCGGCGTTTGACTATCAGGGCCGCCGCCTGGCATCCATGGACGAATTCCAAAGTTCGGACCTGACGCTGATTTCACAAGTTCCGACGCAGGGTGTACGTACGATTTACTCGCGCTTCGGCGATTGGTTCGCATGGCTCTGTTGCGCGGCCCTGGCGGTTCTGATTGCTCTCGCATCGCGCCGTTTTTCGCGGGTGTAGAGCTCGCACGAACGGAAAGACTGATACATCAATTCTTCGGTCACATTGCCAGCCTCGTCATTGATAGCGCACCACAATGAAGAGGCTTGGGCGAAGCGGCTACCGGAGGCGATTACGTTTTTGTTTCCTGCGAGGTAGTGCTGTCTCTTTTCCTAATTTTAATTGGTGCTGACAGTTCGCGGACAGGAGTGTGCGCGCCACATGGGCACTTCGCTGCTGCCTGCTAGAATCTAAGTACCTTCATGGATGCAGCTCACATCCGAAATTTTGCGATTATTGCGCATATTGATCATGGGAAATCCACGCTGGCCGACCGGCTGTTGGAGCTGACCGGGTCGCTTGCCATGCGCGAAATGCAGGCTCAGGTTCTGGATTCGATGGACCTGGAGCGCGAGCGCGGCATCACGATCAAGGCTCATGCCGTCCGCATGTTGTATCCCGCGCAGGATGGGCAAATTTATCAGCTCAATTTGATTGATACGCCGGGGCACGTAGATTTTTCGTACGAAGTTTCGCGCTCGCTCGCTGCTTGCGAGGGGGCTTTGCTGGTGGTTGACGCTTCGCAGGGCGTGGAAGCACAGACTTTGGCAAACTCTTATCTCGCGATCAATCATGGGCTCGAAATTATTCCGGTAATCAACAAGATTGACTTGCAGAGCGCAGACATCCCACGCACGAAAGAGATGATCGAGAGCGCGGTGGGGCTGGACGCGTCCGATGCGTTGCTGATCAGCGCGAAAACGGGCCTGGGCGTGCCTGATGTGCTGGAGGCGATCGTGAAACGGGTTCCGCCGCCTAAGGGTTCGCCGGAGCGGCATCTTCAGGCACTGCTGTTTGATTCCTGGTTTGATCCTTATCGCGGAGTTGTTGTTTTGGCGCGGGTGTTCGAGGGGCGGCTGCGCAAGGGGCAGAAGATTCGTCTTTGGTCGAACGGCCGCGTTTTTCAGATCGAAGCACTGGGCGTCCTCACTCCGAAACCGGCGGAGATCGAAGAACTGGTGGCCGGCGAAGTTGGATTCATTATTGCCAACATCAAGAATGTCGCCGATACGAAAATCGGAGACACGATCACCGACGATGATCGGCCTGCTATCTCCGCGTTGCCCGGTTTTGAAGAAATCAAGCCCATGGTTTTTGCCGGGTTGTACACGGTGGATGCGCATGAACATACGCAGCTGCGCGAGGCCTTGGAAAAATTGAAGCTGAACGATTCTTCGTTCTTCTTTGAGCCGGAGAGTTCGGTGGCGCTGGGATTCGGCTTCCGGTGCGGCTTTCTGGGGCTGCTGCACATGGAAATTATCCAGGAGCGGCTGGAGCGTGAGTACAATCTCGACCTGATTACTACGGCTCCGGGAGTGCGGTACCAGATTACGAAAACGGACGGCCAAGTTATTGAAGTGGATAATCCTTCGCGCTGGCCGGACACGAGCGAGATTGCGAAGGTGGAGGAGCCGGTGATTCTTGCCGTCATCCTGACGAACGAAGAATATGTCGGTGGCATTTTGAAACTGGTCGAGGAAAAGCGCGGCAAGCAGAAGAGTTTCGAATATGTCAGCGCCTCGCGCGTGATGTTGCAGTACGAGCTGCCGCTAAACGAAATCGTGCTCGATTTTTATGACCGATTGAAATCGGTTTCTCGGGGATACGCTTCGCTTGACTATCATCTCTCGGGCAACTGGACTTCGCCGATGGCCAAGCTGGACATTATGGTGGCGGGCGAGCCGGTCGATGCACTGTCTACTATCATCCATCGCGATTTTGCTTATGATCGCGGACGGCTGCTGGCGGCGAAAATGAAGGAACTGATCCCGCGGCAGATGTTTGAAGTGGCAATTCAGGCCGCGATTGGGGCCAAGATCATTGCGCGTGAGACGGTGCCGGCGATCCGGAAGAACGTGATTGCCAAGTGCTACGGCGGCGATATTTCCCGTAAGCGCAAGTTGCTGGAAAAACAAAAAGAGGGCAAGAAGCGGATGAAGCGCATCGGGCGCGTGGACATTCCGCAGGAAGCGTTTCTGGCGGTGCTGAAGGTGGGCGAGGGCAGCAGCTAGGGCTTCGTCGTTTTATGCCGGTCGGATTCCCGACTAGACAATCGCAAAAGCGCGCACCGGGAAGGTGCCGAATCCTTTTACTTTTACGGGCACGGCGAAAAACCTGAAATTGGTCGTTGGAACTGCGGCCAGGTTCGTCATGTGCTCCACGATTGGAATTTCCTGCTTCAAAAGAATGGTGTGAACGGGGCGGCGCAGATCGTTAACATCGTCGATGTTGTGCGAGTCGATGCCTACCAGCGCTGCGCCCGAGTCCGATAAAAACTTTGCAGCGTCCTCGGTCAGGAAGGGATGGCCTTCGAAATACTGGGGCGTGTTCCAGTGGCGGGACCATCCGGTTTCGACGAGGACGGCTTTGCCTGCCAGATCTTCGGCACGTGGGAAATATGAGATGTCGATTGCCTGACTATTTTTACTATCCTTCGCCGGCGCCGAGATTTTGATCGCGGGGAGGTTTGCCAGCTTCTGTAGCTCGAGTTCCGACAAGTCTTTGCCGTCGGCGTAACGGTGGAATGGAGAGTCGAGATAGGTTCCGGTATTCGCTACCATTTCAATTTTGCCGATCTGGAATTCGGTGCCGGGGGCGTAGAGCTTGCGCGAGGCTTCGCGGGTTAGATAGTCGCAGATGATGGGAGCGGGCAGGCCTTTGTAGGTGATTAGGCCGTGGGTGATGGTGTGGGAGAGGTCGACGAGGGTCTCTGCCGATGTGAGAGAAGTTGTGCGCGGTACAGGCATCGAATCAAATTGTGCCATAGAAGTTGGAGCGTATGCTGCGGCCCAGCGGTTTGTATCGGAATGTCCGGTGGGTTGTTGATCTCTGGTAGCATGCCTCTGCAATGTCAGAATCTCGAGCAACCACACCGAGTTCCGCAACTCCGATTCTTGACTCGGGAAAGATGCCGCCGCGTGCTCGACAAACCAAATTTAGCGGCGTGATCACCGGCTTCTTGGGGGGATTGGTTCCCGGGTTCTTGTTGATAGTAGTGGGACAGCAAGCCAACAGTCATCTTAGTCCAGGTCTCGATGTGATCTCGTTCCTTCTCGTTCTGGTGCTGGCCGTCATAGTGCATGAACTCGCGCACCTTTTGGCCGGGTGGCTCATGGGATTTCGGTTTAGTTGGCTCCAGGTTGGGCCGCTTTCCTTGCGCATCGAGCATGGAGTATTGAAAACACGGTTCCGTTTGGAAATGACTGCGCTTGGTTATGCGGGCATGCATGTAGATCGATTACTACATCTGCGGCGGCGGATACTTATATACGTGGCGGCAGGGCCTGCAGCCAACCTACTCTCAGTCCCCGCATCCGTGCTTGCGCTCAATTATGGAGTTCCGCATTTAGCGAACACTTGGGCGGCCACACCGGTGGCCCAGTTCGCGTTCATATCGTTGGTGTTTGGCATGCTGAGCTTGATACCACGACAGTCCGCGTTGATGTCGGATGGCGCAAGAATCCGGATGCTCCTGCGCTCCCGCGATCTTAGCCGACGGTGGTTGAGTATCGCAGCTATTGGAAGCCTTTACACCAAAGGCGCACGTGCCAAGAACTGGAAACATACTTGGCTGCAATCCGCTGTTCTTGTGCACGATGGTTCTCTGGATGAATTCACCGGGAATTGGCTGGCTTATCTTTCTGCGAATGCCCGTAAGGACGTCCCCGAAGCCGGAGCGCGCCTGGAGAGATGTCTCGAGTTAGTGCCCATGCTGCCAATCTCTACCCGAGACCTAGTGGCCCAGGAGGCTGCGGTCTTTTCGGCATGGTTTCGGAACGATGCAGTCCTTGGAGAGAAATGGATTACTCAACTGCCTAAACCTAAACTCATACCACGACTAGTCCGGCTAAGGCTCAATGTTGCTCTATGTTGCGCGCACCAAGACTACGACGCTGCCGATCTCTCTTGGCAGGAAGGACTCGTCTTCATAGAAAGCTCAACCTCGGGCTCTGCCCGCGAGCCCCTGAAGGAGTCATGGCTGGAGTGGAAAGATGAAATTCAGGAACGAAGAGCTCAACAATCGTAGGTTGATGCCTCGGCTTGGACGGGGCAAGCCCCGTCACCACACGGGCACAAACAAAAAGCCGCCAGGTTTTCGCTGACGGCTGTTGCGGTCCTTAGACGGGGCAAGCCCCGTCTCTACCTAGCTCTCGTACAGTAGGACGCCTTCGGTCTTTTCTGCGTCTACTGGGCGGTAGTACAGCTTGTTTGCCTCTAAGAAGACTTCGATGAAGGCTGGCCTGGTCGTGATCGTGCCTTGTATCAGGGCTTCCGACAATGGGTCTTCGATGTACTTCTGCAAGGCTCGGCGCAGTGGACGGGCTCCGTAGCTGCGGTCGGTTAGGGTTTGGTTCAGAATCCACTTCTTGGCTTCGTCGGCCACGCTTACTGTGATCGAACGTTGGGCCAGGTTGCTGTTCAGTTGGGTGACCATGAGCTCGAGAATCTGGATCAGGTCGTTTTCGCTGAGTGCCATGAAGAGGATGATCTCGTCCACGCGGTTCAGGAATTCTGGATTGAAGGTGCGTTTGACTTCGCTCTTCACCAGGTCTTCGACCTTTTCGGAAACCATCTCGTCTTTTGAGTGCTGGAATCCGAGACCCTCGCGCTTCATCAAGTGACGCGCGCCGATGTTCGAGGTCATGATGATGATGGTGTTTTTGAAATCGACGGTGTTGCCTAATCCGTCGGTTAATTGACCGTCTTCAAAAACCTGTAGCAGGATGTTGAAGACATCGGGGTGCGCCTTTTCGATTTCGTCCAGCAGCACGACAGAATATGGAGCGCGCTTGACGCGTTCTGTCAGCTGTCCACCTTCTTCGTAGCCTACGTATCCTGGAGGCGAACCGATCAGCTTCGAGACGGAGTGCTTTTCCATGAACTCCGACATATCGAAACGGACCAGAGATTTGTCGCTGCCGAACATGAAGTGCGCCAGAGTGCGCGCGACTTCGGTTTTGCCTACGCCGGTTGGTCCGAGGAAGAGGAACGAGCCGATGGGGCGGTTCGGGCTTTTCAGTCCGGCACGTGAGCGGCGGATGGCTCTGGCCAGGGCGCTGATGGCTTTTTCCTGCGAGATGATGCGCCGGTGTAACTCTTCTTCGATGCGCAGCAGTTTTTGTGTTTCTTCTTCTTTGATCGAGGTGATGGGGACGCCGGTCCAGCGGCTTACCACGTCCTCGATGTCCTCCCGACCGACTACGCCGGTGGAGGATTCATCGAGGTGGTATTTTTCGCGAAGGGCGCGCAGGTTCTCGCGTTCCTTGCGTTCTTCGTCAGAGTAGAAGCGCGCCTTCTCGAACTCGTGGTTCGCGATGGCGTTCTCCATTCGGTGGACGATGAACTTGATGCGTTTTTGGACTTCGGTCAACTCTTCGGGAAGCGTGGTCTGGCGCAGCTTGACGCGCGCTCCGGCTTCGTCGATCAAGTCGATTGCCTTGTCTGGCAAGAAGCGGTCGGGAATATAGCGATTCGAATGCGATACGGAAAAATTGATGGCGTCGTCGGTGTAAGTGACGGCGTGGAACTTTTCGTAGCGTTCTTTTATGCCGAACAGAATTTTGATGGCGTCGGTTTCGTTGGGCGGTGGAACTTTCACGGCCTGAAATCGACGTTCGAGAGAGCGATCTTTTTCAATCGACTTACGATATTCAGCGGGCGTGGTTGCGCCGATGCACTGAATTTCTCCGCGTGACAAAGCGGGCTTCAGGATGTTGGCGGCGTCGAGAGAACCTTCCGCCGATCCCGCGCCAACCAAGGTGTGGAGTTCGTCGATGAAGATGATGGAATTCTGGTTTTCCATCAGTTCTTTCATGATGGTCTTGAGGCGCTCTTCGAACTGGCCGCGATATTTGGTGCCGGCTACGATCAGTGAAAGATCGAGAGCGAGAATGCGTTTGTCGGCGAGGAACGAGGGAACTTCGCCGTCGGCGATACGCTGGGCCAGTCCTTCTACGATTGCCGTCTTGCCTACGCCGGGTTCGCCGATGAGTACGGGATTATTTTTGGTGCGGCGGCAGAGAATCTGGACTACGCGTTCGACTTCGCCGTCACGGCCCACCAGCGGATCGAGCTGGTTATCCATGGCGGACTGGGTGAGGTCGCGGGAAAACTCGCTGAGTAGTGAAGACTCACGCTGTCCGCGTTGCGGCGTCGCTTTTTCCTGGCTGGAACGCGCGAGTTCTTCACGGATCGTGGATAGACGCAATCCACGTTCGTGCAAAATTTCGGCTGCAAAGCATTTTTCTTCGCGGAGCAATCCCAATAGGAGGTGCTCGGTGCCGATGTGTTTGTGCGAAAGACGCTCTGCTTCTTCGGCCGCATACGCTAGCACGCGCTTGCATTCGTTGCTTAGCGGAAGATCGACCGAAGTCGAAACCTTTTCGCGAATGGTGGTGTGACCCTCGATCTGCTTTCGGATCGACTCCACCGACGCATGTGAGCGCAAGAAACGGTTGGTCAGAGCCTTGTCTTCGCGCAACAATCCGAGGAGAAGATGTTCGGTCTCAATATAAGGAGAGCCGAACTGGCTGGCCTCGTAGCGCGCGAAGAAAATGACGCGTCTGGCTTTTTCCGTGTAGCGTTCGAACATATACCGATTCCCCCCTGAGTTCCTGCGGAACGCCCCGGCGCGCCGCCAAACCCCAGACCCTACCACCTTGATTATGCATTTATATCGCCTAATTCGCTAAGCGACAGCCGACTTCTAGTAACGCATACAGCCTTACTTTCGGGTAGTGCGACTCCTCAACTTTCGTTCCTCAGCAACACGAACTCCGGTTGCCGGTCTGCCTTTCAGCCAGGAAGTGACTCTGGCTCAACTTCCTCCATTGTGCCCTGAATCAAGCGTAAAACGCGATGGCACCGACGTGCAAATGCCAGATTGTGAGTGGCTATTAAAGAGGTTAATTGGTGCTCCCTGTGCAAGCGCGCGACCAGGTCGAAAACCAGGTCTCCGGTTCGCCCATCGAGGTCGCCTGTAGGTTCGTCAGCCAACAGGACTTGTGGCTTAGTAATCAGAGCCCGAGCGAGTGCAAGCCGTTGCTGCTCGCCGCCGGAAAGCTCTCCCGGGCGGTGATGTGAGCGCGATTCCAGTCCCACTTCGCGCAGCCACTGTGAAGCCTCTTTCTCTGCTTCCGCCAAGGCTTGCCCGCGAGTCAGCAGGGGCATGGCCACGTTCTCTAAGGCGGTGAATTCCGGCAGCAGGTAGTGGAATTGCCAGACGTAGCCGATGTCGCGGTTGCGGAAGTCGGCGGCGGCATCCTCGGAAAGCGCGTTCACGTGGGAATTCGCGCAGTATACGGCACCCGCGGAGGGACGATCAAGCGCGGCCATGATGTGCAATAAGGTGCTCTTTCCCGCACCCGATTGTCCCACGATGGCCAGCATCGTTCCCTTCGCGACCTGAAAAGACAGATTCTCAAAGAGCACAAGTTCAGCTTCGCCTGAGCGAAAGACTTTGCTTAATCCTTCAACCCTCAAAAGAGGATCTTCAGCCATTAGATGCAAATTCTCCCTCTTAAGTATCAAGAGCGGCCATCTCGCGCTGCGAGAAGCGATTCGTAGTCCATTAGATCATGGTTGTGGGCCTGGTGAATTCGGGAGTGCTGGCGAAAACTGCAGATCCCTCGCTTCGCTCGGGATGACAATTCAAAATAAGGAAAGGGAGACGGAAGTAAGGACTATTCGTATCGCAAAGCTTCGGCTGGCAGAATTCGCGCTGCGGACCATGATGGATAAATGGTTGCTACGAACGAGATGCCGATGGATACGAGCGCGACGATCGCTCCGTCGATCAGGCGCGGTGCGAAGGGGACGTAGTCGATGGAATAGACCTCGGCGGAGAGCGAGATGAAGTGGTAATGTCCGCCGGTCCATGAGATTGCGTAGCCGATTACGAGGCCGATCGCTGTGCCGATTACTCCTATCAAGACACCCTGCGCGATGAAGACGCGGCGGATCTGTTTCTTTTTTGTGCCGAGCGACATGAGGACGGCGATGTCTTTTGTTTTCTCCATGACCATCATGATCAGGGAGATCAGAATGTTGAGCGCGGCGACGAAAACGATCAGGCCGATGGTGATGAAGGTCACTACTCGCTCCAGGCGCAGAGCGCGGAATAGGGGCTTGTTCTGCTCCATCCAACTGGTGGCCATGAAGCCGTGGCCGGCGGCTCGTTCCAACTCTTGTGCTACTTCGCCAGCCCGATAGATGTCGTCGAGCTTGAATTGGATGACTGAGATTACGTCGCCTAGTCCGAATAGCTGCTGGGCGTCTGACAAGCGGATGAATGCCCAGGAAGAGTCGTAGTCGAAGAATCCGGAGTTGAAGATTCCGGCGACGTGGAAGCGTATGTATTTTGGGACCATTCCGAAGGGAGTGAGTTCTCCCTGGGGAGACGTCACCAGGACTACTGATCCTACGGTTGCGCCTATTTCTTCGGCCATGTCTTTGCCGAGGATGATGGGGGGCATCGTCGCTACGCGCTGGTGGACTCCGGTCAAGTCGTCGGGGGATTGAGTTTGAGTGGGGCGGGTACTCTTGTCCGCCGCCGTTGCGGTTGTCGTTGTTTTGGAATTTGTGTCTGCAGACAGCATGGCAGAGGGCGCGGGTTGTTCCTCCAGCGCCGCTGCTGTCCCCAGCGTCACGGAGTTCAGCAGATCGCTGACTTTTCGTTCATATTGGGGCAGCATGCCTTTTAGCACCGCGCCGCGCGCGCGCGGGCCGCGTGAAATCAAGACCTGCTCGTAAATCGCCGGAGCGGCCGCTACTACGTGCGGCTGCTTCAAGAGTTTCTCCAGCAAGGGGCGCCAATCCGGTATGCCGTCACTCTGAACACGCATCAGGCTAATGTGCGAAGTGGAACCTAGCAGCCGCGCCTGCAGGTCCTGACGAAAGCCGTTGTTAACCGCCAGCGCTACGATCAGCGACGCGACTCCGGCGGCCACTCCGAGGACGGAGATACCCGTGATCACTCCGATGAAAGCCTGACGGCGTTTGGCGCGGAGATATCGGGTTGCGATGAAGAGTTCGAAGCGCATTAGAAGCAGCTGTCAGTTCTCAGCCATGAACTTTCAGCTAGAGCGGATTATAGCTGGCGGCGCTTTCCATTTTTCGCGTGAGCAATTCCGTCCGCATGCTGGCGATTGCTTTGTTGCTGGCCAAGTGCCAGACTGTTGCTTCGTTAACCTACATTTGGAGTTGGTGACATGCGGAAACTTATCATCGATAGAACCATGATGGACAGAGCCATGATATTGGTTGCGGTCGCGGGATTGGCGTTGCCAGCTTCGGGCCAATCCGTCCGGACCCACGCGCCGGTAATGTCGAGAACCGATGTGCGGGCCGCCAAAACGCAGTACACGGCGGAGTTCAAGACTACCCAGGTGCAAGCCCTCGCTGACGGAACGACCATCACTCGAGAGCTCACGGAAGTGAAAGCGGCGGACTCGCAGGGACGGCGGATGAGTGCAACGACGACCGTATCAGGCGATCGCGGGCCAGAAACCCACGTCGTTGTCTATGACCCTGTGGCCCGGACCCAAACCACTTGGCACTCTTCCAGCAAGATCGCGCACGTATTCAGGATGTCCACACCAGAAGCGGAACATACTTGCTCGAGAATCATGACGGACCACGTTTCGGTGGTTAGTGTCCCGAAGTCGAAGATGGCGGCGGAAAATCTCGGGACAGAGTCGGTCCAAGGCGTTGAAGCGCGTGGACGCCGGTACACGACGACGATTCCCACAGGCACGGCGGGAAACGATGCGCCGATAGTCAGCACCTTGGAGGTATGGACGGCCCTTGGACTGAATAGCCTGGTGGTGCGCTATATCAGAGACGATCCACGATCGGGCAAGACGACGCGGGAGTTGACATCTCTGAGCCAGAGCGAGCCGGATCCATCGACATTCCAGCCGCCTGAGGGATACGAGATCGTGACGAAGGATTCATCCGGGTGCCCGGGCGAAATAACTGCCGAGGGACCGACCTCGAAGTAAAGCTCACGCGATTGTCACGTTTGCAGCGGAGCCGCGGCAAGCCGTGCCTCTACTTGAAAGCAGTGGTTAGAGCGGTCCTTACGAACCTGCTATTCTTCTTTTCCATGTCTCCCATATTGACCAGTTTGCTGCTGGGGTTAACGGCAGCGGGCGCTAATGTTTTCGGCGGCGCCATTATTGTTCAGAAGCATTGGGAGCGCTCTTACCTGCGCTACTTCGTCGCGCTGGGCGCGGGGTTCATGCTGGCTACGGCGCTGGTTGAGATGGTGCCGGAGAGCGTTACGCTGCGTGGGCCGTATGCTGGGTTTCTGATTCTTGGCGGATATTTGCTGGTGCATTTCTTCGAGCATACTGTCACTCCGCATTTTCACTTTGGAGAAGAGACGCACGCTCACGAGTTTGTTCATGCTCACAAGGGATACTCGGTTCTGATCGGGTTGCTGATCCATACGTTTTTTGATGGGATTGCGATTGCTTCGGGGTTTCTTGTTTCTCCGGCGCTGGGATGGATAATTTTTGTCGCGGTTTTTCTGCATAAGATTCCGGAGGGATTTACTGTCTCGTCGGTGATGTTGGCAAGCGGTCGGAGTCGGGCGTTTGCCTGGGGATCATCGGTGGCGCTCGGCATTGCGACTGTGGCGGGAGTGATGACTATGGCGGTTTTCCGCCACGAGGTAAGTTTTGGGCTGCCTTTGTCGGCGGGAGTTACGATTTATGTGGCGGCTTCGGATTTAATTCCGGAAGTGAATAAGGAGCCGGGCGTGCGGATGGCGCTATTGGTTTTTGTGGGAGCGGCTTGCATGTTTTTGCTGGATCGGGTGTTTCATGTGCAGTGAGGAGTTCTCAGTTCTCAGTTCCCGGTTCTCAGTTCTCAGAACAGACCCCGCAGAACCGAACATTTTATTTGGTCGTCCATCACAGACAGATGCTGGCCCGTCTCTCACAATAATATCGAGAGGACTATGGGGCGTTCTTATCGAGAGCTGGTGGTTTGGCAGAAGGCAATGAAGTTTGTCGGTGCGATATATGAAGCCACTCGGAATTTTCCGACAGAGGAGCGATACGGATTAACGAATCAATTGCGGCGCGCCGCAGTGTCTGTTCCGAGCAATATCGCTGAGGGGCGGGCGCGCTTTTCGCAAAAAGAGTTCCATCACTTCCTGAGCATTGCACGCGGCTCCTTAGCGGAGATTGAAACGCAGCTTTTTCTTGCCAAGGAGTTGGGATACATAAGCGTTACGAAATGTGCTTCGTTAATAGCGAACGCCGACGAACTGGGGCGCATTTTGAATGGACTAATCGCCGCGATAAAAATTCGCGCTGCCTGGAACTGAACGGTTTTGCTGAGAACTGAGAACTTCCTATCCACTATGCCGAATGTGCATTACATCTCCGTCCTGCACAATGTAGTCCTTCCCTTCCAACCGCAGTGTCCCCTTGGCTCTGGCGTTCGCTTCTGACCCAGCTTCCAGCAACTGATCCCAGCGAATCGTCTCGGCGCGGATGAAGTGCTTTTCCAGATCGGAGTGAATCGCTCCGGCGCCGTTTTGGGCTCGGGTATTTGCGGGGATGGTCCAGGCGCGGCATTCGTCTTCGCCGGCGGTGAAGAATGAGATCAGGCCCAGCAGGTGATAGCTCTTGCGGATCAGGCGCGAGAGACCGCTGTCGGTCAGTCCGTAGCTGCCTAGAAACTCGGCGGCGTCTTCATCGGTCATCTCGGCTAGTTCGGCTTCGACTTTTCCGCAGATGGCGCTGGCTCCGGCATTCGGGCGCGCGGAGACTTCCGTCAGGTTGTATTTTGCTACCGCGGCTTCGAGATCTTTGCCTAGTTGCGTGCTTTCGCCGATATTGAGGACGTAGAGGATGGGCTTCTCGCTTAGGAACATGAAGCCCCTGATGCGCTTCTTGTCGTCGGGGGTCATTTCCATTTCGCGCAGGGGTTTTTCGGTTTCCAGAAAAGCTTTGGCTTTGATGAGGAGTTCGTTTTCTCTCTCGAGTTCCGGCGTCTTCATCTTTTTTAAGTCTTTTTCCAGACGCTCGAGGCGTTTTTCGATCTGGCCGAGATCGCTGACCATCAGATCGAATTCGACGTTCTTGATGTCGCGCAGCGGATCAATGGGGCCGACGTGCGGGATCGCATCGTTCTCGAAAGCGCGCAGAACGTGGATGAGCGCATCGACCTGACGGAGATGGCCGACGTAGGCGGTCTCTTTTAGCGATTCCTGGCCGACGGCGCCTACGTCCACGTACTCGACGGAGGCATGGGTCAGTTTCTTGGGATGGTAGAGGGCGGCAAGCTTGTCGAGGCGGTCGTCGGGGACTTTGGCGACTCCGATGTGGGCTTCGCGCGGGTTGGAATAGGCCTGCTCGGAGAGATGGACCTTGGTCAGAATTCCAAATAGAGATGTCTTGCCGACTTGCGGCAGACCGATGATGCCAGTTTTCATTTTGAGTTCTCAGTTCCCAGTTCTCGGTTCTCAGTTGAATCAAAAGAATAAATCAATTGGGGGTGATACGCGTCGGCTTCTCCGATGCAAAGCTTGCAGCACGTGCCTTAAGCCCTGTTGGGAGTAGGGGTCCCTCGCTTTCCTCGGGTGACATTGGTATTTCTATTCGCCACGCACGGTTGGACGCTTATGCTACGCTCGGCTCAATGCTATTCGGGCGAATGAATTCGCGCGGCGGATTCTTTCGCCTGCTTGCCATGGTGATGGGTTGCATCTTGGGCGCTGGGTCTGCAATGTGCCAAACGACGGCGCAGATCCGGTTTCGATTACAGACGCGCGAAGTGGTCGAAGAGCATCTGAAGTCGTTTTCTACCAAGAACAGCGAACGCGAAGGGCTGATCCGGAAGTGGCTTACGGAGGCTGGCTGCAAGGGCGAGAATCTCTCTGAGCAGGCGCTCGACCGCAAGTTTCCGCCCAATGTAATTTGCGTGTTGCCGGGGGAAACGCAGGAAGCGATTGTGATCGGCGCGCATACCGACCATGTCGACGACTATGGCGATGGCGTGGTCGATAACTGGACCGGAGCCGCATTGTTGCCCGCGCTCCTCTACAGCCTGAGCGCCCAGTCGCGGCATCACACGCTCATCTTTATCGGATTCTCGGCGGAAGAAAAGTGGTTGGTTGGCTCGCGTTATTACGTGGATCATCTCTCCAGTAAACAGCGCGCGCGCATCGACGGCATGGTGAACGTCGACAGTTTAGGACTTGGTCCTACCGAGGTTTGGGTTTCTAACGCGGACAAAGTGCTGGTTGACGCGCTGGCTGTAGTTGCCCATGCCAGTAAGCTTGGTGTGACTGGAATGAACGTGCCGAATGGCGCCACCGCCGATTCCGAATCGTTTGCGCACTACCACATTCCGCGCATCACGCTGCACTCGGTGACTCCGGAAACATGGTCGATACTGCATTCGTCGCGTGACAAGATTTCTGCGGTCAAGATGAACGATTACTACGACAGCTATAAGTTGATTGCTGAGTATTTGGCTTATCTCGACGGAGTGTTGAAGCCGGGGAAGGCTTCACAGTAGTACCCATGAATTCGAGGTTAGACCTGATCGCTTCTCCGGAATGCTTGCGCGGTTGAGTACAACGCCACCAACCCCAGCAAGAGCACGGCTTCCTCGAACTTTTCGGACCACGCGTGCAGGCGATCGAATTCCATTCGCAGCGGATTGTCCAGCGGCTGGTTGTCGATTGCTCCAACTTCGTTGCGGATGGCGTGCATTTTTGGAGAAATGGCGAATTGCGAGATCGAGGTTAACAGCAGCATGAGCACGATCAGGAGGTGCCTCGCCGCCAGCGGGCGGGCGTTACCGACCGTCATTCGGCTGTAGAGCATCGAGGCGATCAGGAAAACAATTCCGGACGCTATCGCCATGTAGTGCAGTAGGTCGAGGGAGCGGCCTACGATTGATCCGGCTAGCTGGCGGGTGGGGAGTATTCCGGGGGAAAAGACGGTAGGGGCCAGTACGAAGGCGAAAAAGATCAGGCCTCCCAGCCAGACCACTAGCGACAGGAGCATGAGGAAGCGAAGAAACGGCATGAGCGGGATTATAGTTCGCCGATGAATGCCTGTTATAGGTTGTCGGTTTCGACGCTGAACACGGGCTGAGACGCGGCTAGATGCAGATCCCTCACTTCGTTCGGGGACAATTCGTAGAGTCGGGATGACAATACTTTTATCTTCAGTTGCGCCGGCACCAAGCGCTTCTCAGTGAAGGCGCGGCAAACCACTTATCCACAGGCCTGAACCATCGCTGTCACTTTTTCCTGTACATGCAACTGTTTACCCTCGACATTCCTCATTGGTCATTGGTTTGCTCATTCGTCCATAGGGAATCACTCAAATGCAACGTTCGATGACGGTCGACGATGTTAATTTCGTTTCGTTGCAGTCGGCTGTATTTTGCGTGCAGTGTGAATTGCTCAGCAATAACAACACTTCGCGGTGTCTGGCCTGCGGGAGTCTGGCGGTGCTGAGTCTTTCGCGGGTGCTGGGGGGATCGTTGCGTGGGCAGCAGACGGCGCACCTCATTGCGGATGCGGAATTGGATCGGCTGGTACGGTCGCTGCTCTATACCGTTCCTGATTATGCGGCGCAGAGCGCGCAGGCCGAGGGAGATCGGGACGAGACCCGGACTGGTGAAAATGAGTTCGAGCTTCCGGCGGCGGCAACTTTTTCCAGCCGGCATCGGACGCGTCCTCGACATCATGGACCGGTCGCGGTGCCACATACGCTGATCAATGCCGGGGAGATTGATCTCGAGCCGGGGATCAGCATCATCGCGGAAAAGGCGCAGGCTTTAACCGGAGCCACCGGGGCGGCCATTGCTTTGCGCCGGGGGAACGAGATTGTTTGCCGGGCACGTACAGGTCGAACTGCTCCCGATGTTGGAGTGCGTTTGCAGACCGATAGCGGACTTTCGGCTGAGTGCGTCCGCACGGGCGAAGTTCTGCTGTGCAACGATGCGGAGTCGAATCCTCGGGTGGATTGGGCGACTTGCCGGGGCATGGGAGTGCGCTCAATACTTGTCGCTCCGCTGCGGCATTTCCGGCGGACGCTGGGAGTTTTTGAAGTGCTGTCGTCAACGCCTCATGCGTTCGACAACAATGATGTAGCTACCATGCAGTTCCTCTCCGGAATGATGGTGGCTACAATTTCGCGGTTGTCTTCATTGCAGCCGGCTGAGCGGGTGGCAGGCGAGTAAGGCTTGTTGGTCCCGCAGTGCGGCGGTGGAGACTCAACCCCGGACGTGCTTCTCCCACCAGCGAAAACGTTCCAGGAAATTCTGCAGTAACAATGCCTATTTTTGTCGGCGTTATTTTCTTCGCCAGCGGACGCCTTCTTTTGTGTTCTCTACGATTATGCCGGCTTCGGTTAGTTCGGAGCGCAGGGTGTCGGAGGTTTTGAAGTTTCTTGATTTTCTTGCGGCTTCCATTTCGGCTAGTTTTTGATTCACTTGTTGGTCGGATAATTGCGCGGAGCCGGCGAGATCCATTAACCCGGGACTGATTTCTTTTTCGCGGCCTTCGGCTTTGGCCCAGTCGAGGATGGCTTTCATCTTCGGTAGGTCGTCATCTTTCAATACGCCGAAGATTTCGTCGAATTTTTCGAGGGCTCCGAGCAGGGGCCTGACGTCGTCTTGCCGGAAGTTGTTCTGGCCAGCCGCGGCGGCGTCGAGGGCGGTGTTGGTTTTCCGCAACATGTCGAATATGGCAGCTTGTGCTTCGGCTACGTTTAGATCGTCGTCGAGCGCGCTTTTCATCTTGGCAATCGTTTCGTCCGCTAGTTGGGCCATTTGCGCCGTGGCTCCTGCGGGAAACTGCGTGCTTGTCAGGCGGAAACGGAAGTTACGCAGCTTTTCCACTGAACTGGCAGCGGATTTCAGGCCGTCGAAGGTAAAGTTCAGCTGATTGCGATACGGGACTTGCGATAGGAGCCAGCGAATTGATGATGGCTTGTGTCCGCGCAGGACGAGGTCACGGATGGTGAAAAAGTTTCCGAGACTCTTCGACATCTTCTGACCTTCGACCAGCAAAAAACGCGAATGGAACCAATAGCGCGCAAACTGCTTGCCGCTGAGCGACTCCGACTGCGCGATTTCGTTTTCGTGATGCGGGAAAATCAGATCCTCGCCACCGGCATGCAAATCGAAACTTGGGCCGAGTTGCTCCATGGACATTACGGAACACTCGATGTGCCAACCGGGACGTCCTGGTCCAATCACCGTGTCCCACGAAGCTTCGCCCGGTTTCGGGGCCTTCCATAGGGCGAAGTCGCGGGCGCTGTCTTTTTCGTATTCATCGACATCGACGCGGGCGCCGTCGGTCATGCCGGCGAAATCCTTTTTCGATAGCTTGCCGTATTCCGGGAATTTCGCGATGCGAAAATAATAAGAGCCGTCGTCGGTGCGATAGGCAATGTCTTTTTTCACCAGTTCCGCGATGAAGTCCGCCATAGCGTCGATGTGTTCGGTTGCGCGCACCAGAATCGGCTTCTCGATGCTCAAAGTGGCCGAGTCTTCCAGAAACGCATCGGTAAACTTCCTGGTGTACTGCTGTACGCTCACGCCGGCTTGGGCGGAGTTGCGGATGATTTTGTCATCCACGTCGGTGATGTTCATTACGTACTTCACTTCGTATCCGCTTTGGCGCAGAAAACGATAGAGAAGGTCGACGGCTATGAAGGTGCGGAAATTGCCGATGTGGCCGTAGTCATAGACGGTTGGTCCGCAGGCGTACATGCGGACGTGGTTGCCGTCGATCGGATGGAAGTCCTCGATCTTGCCGGAGAGGGTGTTATAGAGGCGCAATGGCATAGGGGCGCGGAGCAACGATGTGTTTGAGAGCGGAGTAGGAACGTTTCATTCTAGGGGTGGGTTGGAAAATGGGTCAAATGAAATCGTCCCTTGGTGGTGACTGAGGTTGCAAAAGCGTCAACCACAGAGGGCACAGAGGCACACGGGGAAAAATTCATTGGCCTTCGGGTTTGTCAATCTTGCTCGCTACTTTCACGCCACTTAGCCCGTTGACGTATTTGGAAACACCGCGATAGAGCGATTCGGCGATGCGCTGACGGTGTTCGGAGGTTTCCATCTTTCGTTCGTCGGTGGGATTCGAGACGAATGAAATTTCCGCCAGAATCGACGGCATATTCGCGCCGATAAGAACGATGAACGGCGCTTTCTTGGTGCCGCGATTGCGGATGCCGGCACTGTTCAGAGCCAGGCCGCTGTAGAGCGATTCCTGAACGTCTCCGGCAAATTCGCGCGATTCGTCGATCTTGTCTTTCATCGCGATCTTCTTGACCAGATCCTGGAGTTCGTGGATCGATGTTTCCGAGACCGAATTTTCGCGGGCAGCAACTTCGAGGGCTTCCGGAGATGAAGTGAAATTCAGGTAGTAGGTCTCGACGCCGCGCGCGTCGGAATCGCGGCTTGAGTTGGCGTGGATTGAGATGAAGAGATCGGCGCGCTCACGGTTCGCGATTGCAGTTCTGGTTTCGAGAGGAATAAAGGTATCGTCCTGGCGCGTGTAGATCACTTCAGCACCGAGACGCGATTGGAGCAAGCGTCCGAGGCGCTTGGCGACATCGAGCACAACGTCTTTTTCCAGCAGGCCGTTGGGGCCGATGGTGCCAGTGTCATGGCCTCCGTGGCCGGCGTCGATTACGATCTTGCCGATTTTCAGGCCGAGGGCGCGAGTTAAAGACCGGCCGCCTGCGGCGGTTGGGCGCGCTTCACGGGACTCGAATTGCAGATCGGTAGCGTCGGGAACGGCTGCGGCGGACGTGGATTTCTTCCGACCCGAGGGAGTGGTCGAATTCGGCGAATGCGAGATCGAATCGGACTTTGTCCGCTTCGGTTCATTATCGTCAGAGATGTCGGTAGGCTGGTCCAGCTTGGCTTCGGGCTTGGCTCTTTCGCGATTCAGGCTGGCGATGGTTGAAGAGTCTTGATCGTCCGGCTGCACGATCGTCTTTGGAATCCGGCGGTTTGAGCCTTGCACTGCGACTGTGGTCTTGATTACTGCGTTGCCTTTCGCGGGCTTCGGAGTATCGGACGGTTTGGAAGTTGCGGCGCTGCTGGCGGAGACGGGGCAAGCCCCATCTCTACAGGGGATGTCGGTCTCGATCAGCTCGGATTTGGCCGCTTTCCTAGGAGACGCCTTCTCAGTATCTGTGGAGCTGTCAGCTTCGGTGGAAGGCATTGCGGCATTGTCCGGCTTGGCGGCTGCCTTCGTTTGCTTGCCGTGCGTGTCTTTCCCGTGAACATCGATGATCAGGCGGTAGGGGTCGGGCAGCAGAAAGGCGTCATAGCTGGCCAGGTCGTCTACTTCCAACACGATTCTCGTGCGTCCAGGCTGAAATTCAGCTACGCGAATTGTTTTCAGGAAGCCATCATCCACGTCGAAAGTCTTGCCGACGAGGGTGGAAGCGAGTTTGGTATCGCGGAGGTCGAAGAAGATGCGGTCGGGATTCGAAATGCGTTGCGAACCGAATTTGATTTCCTTCTCGACATCGATGGCGACGCGCGTGTAGTCGGGCGTGGACCAGTGACGAACTCCAGTGACCCGAGGCAGAGCGTCGCGGCGGGCGTCGGCGGAATCGGCCGCAACCTCCACATTGCTGCTGGGATTGGAATTCGAATGCTGCTTGCGGGCGCTTTTCTGAGCAGAGCGTTCCGCCTGCTTTGCTGCGGTGTCGATTTCCTTTACAGCGGCGCGGGCATCGTCGGCCAGCCGATTGTGGGGATAGCGATGCAAGAAGTCTTCGAAGGTGGTGCGCGCTTCTTCGGGATCGCTGAGATCGTCCTTGTAAATTTCGCCGATGGTAAAGAGCGCGTCGAAGCGATATTTGCTGCCGGGATATTCCTTGCGCAGGAAGCGATACTGCTCGACGGCTCCGCGCAGGATCTTGTTGTCGTCAAAGCGGTGACCCATTTCGACCATGAGTTCAGCCGTTGCGACGACGCTCGGGTCGGCCTTTGATGAGGCAGGCGAGCCGAAATACACGAGTCGGTAGGAGTCGATTACATGCTGGTATTCGCGGCGGGTGCGGGCTGCGACCGGGCGTCCGTTGAGAGCCTCGCGCATCCGCTCGGCCTTAGCGAATTGCTGGCGGGCCCAGGCATCGTTGTGGTGGACGCGGGCTGACGCGGAAGCGAGCGGCAGCAGCAGGAGTAAAAATGCTGCGCCAAAGCGAAAGGCGCGGCCGCCTCGAGTTAGGGTCTTGGAAAGCATTGGGTCATTGAGTCATTGAAACATTTCGTCATCGGGTCATTGGAGGTACCGATTCAATGACTCGATGATTTCGTGGCTCAATGATTCTCACCGTTCCCGCTACCACGGCGGGGACGGGTTAATCGGTATTGCTGATGTACAAAACGCCTCGAGCATCACGCTCCGCATGGACCGGTTCGTATGCCGGTTTGCCGAAAATGTAGGAGTGCTGCTCGGTTCCGCCGTTGTACATGCTGGTGATCCGGCGAACGTAATTCTGCGTTTCCCGGAAATGTGGGACTCCAGCGCTACGCGCCACCGCGCCTGCTCCGGCGTTATAGGCTGCCAGGCTCAGGCGGACGTCGCCGTTGTAGCTATCCAACAACTTCCTTAGATGCCTAACCCCGGCGTCGACGTTTTGTTGCGGGTCGAAAGGGTTGGAAACATTGAGCGAACGGGCGGTCGCGGGCATCAACTGCATCAGTCCCATGGCGCCGGTGCGCGAAACCGCGTTGGGGTTGAAATTCGATTCCACTTTGACCACGGAGCGCACCAGATTCGGATCCACGTTATGCCGGGCGGCGGCCTGGTCGATGGCGGCGTCGATATCCTGCTGAGTAAAGGCGCGATTGAGAGTCTGGTGTGCCTGGGCTTTGCCGTCCAGGTAAGTGTTGACCTCGGAGGCTGCCGAGCGCGCTGCACGCATGGTCGCTCCACTGGTCGGCACGGGCTTGAAGCGATGCTCGGTTACGCTCCAGTAAACCAGTGGAGATCGTGCATGGGCTGAACCCTGGCCTCTAGTGGTAGCGGCGGGGGCGTCTTCGTTGACATAGACCTTGCGTCCGGATTCGTCGGTGGAAGTAATCGCCGCCGACTGCGCATAAGTAGGGACAATAGTAAGGAAGGAGGTCGCGGCTAAACCAGCCATCAGCGTGATTTGCAGGTATTTGCGCATACGGGTATTCGGTACAGCCAAAAGGCACACTTACGCTTGGGCCTACCCCACCCGCGAACCTGCCAGAGAATCCAGAACCAGAGTATTGCGATTATAGGGCGCGGCGGAGGTCGGGGCAATCTATCCGAAGGTCGTTGAACCAGTGGAGTAATCTGTGTAAGTGGCTGAAAAGAAGCGGAAAAGCGGGTTCTCAGTTCTCGGTTCTCAGTTCCCAGCCGGGCTTTGGGCGATTTTACTGAGAACTGGGAACCGCGAACTGGAAACTAGAATCTACAATGGCTTCTGCCATTCGATGAAGAATTATGAATTCTCAAGCCCTTCGCCAACTGTTCGACCAGGTTAAGAAAAAGCGGCTTTCTCCCGACGAGGCTGTTGAGCGGCTGCGGCACTTACCGTTTGAGGATCTTGGTTTCGCCAAGATCGATCACCATCGGGCGCTGCGGCAGGGGATGCCAGAGGTGATTTTTTCTCAGGGCAAGACGCCGCGGCAAGTGGCCGGAATTTTCGCGCGTCTGGCCGCCCATGGCGGCAATGTGCTGGCCACGCGAGCTAGCGAAGAACAATATCGAGCGGTCGCTGCAGATGTGCCGAAGGTGGAGTATCTGCCTCTGGCGCGGACCATTGTGCTGAAACGCGATCGCAAAAAGCATGGCAAGGGCGTGATCGTTGTCGTGTCGGCGGGGACTAGCGACATCCCGGTCGCCGAGGAGGCGGTGGTCACGGCGGAATTGATGGGCAACAACGTCCAGCATATTTATGACGTTGGAGTCGCGGGCATTCACCGTCTGCTGGCCCATCGCGGTGCGCTCGCGAAGGCGCGGGTGATCATCGTCTGTGCCGGAATGGAGGGTGCTTTGCCTAGTGTGGTGGGTGGGCTGGTCGGCGTGCCGGTGATCGCGGTCCCGACGAGTGTGGGTTATGGCGCGGCCTTCGAGGGACTCGCGGCGTTGTTGGGAATGATGAACTCGTGCGCTTCGAACGTTAGTGTCGTCAATATTGATAACGGATTTGGCGCGGGATACGTGGCGTCGCTGATTAATCGCCGGTAGGGTTTGCTTGACGGCGAGATCGATGTTCGGGCGGGGTAACGCAGTTTGTGGCGCAACTTGCAAAATCTTCACCACCACAGAGGACACGGAGGTAAACGGAGGAAAACCGCTGCGTCCGATTTTGTCTTTTTTGTCCTTATCGAGCCTGCGGACTATCTGGCTTCCTTTTATGGCAGAGTAATAGTTGATGTCCACTTCTGAAGAGTCCCGGCTGGCCGGGCGAATCGCTTTTACTTATCCCAATTTTGTCTCCTATACGCTTGCGCGGTTTTTCGTGGTTTTGTCACTGGAGATGCAGTCGGTCGCGGTGGCGTGGCAGGTCTATGAAATTACTCGACGCCCAATTGATTTGGGATATGTGGGCCTGGCCCAGTTTTTGCCCGGCCTGATTTTGTTTCTGTTCGCCGGACATGCGGCGGATATCTTCGACCGCCGCAAATTGCTGATGTGGTGCTATACGGGCTTCGCTCTTTGCTCAGGGCTTTTACTGGCGATTTGCTGGCTTGCGCCACACTCCGTACGGTTGATTTACGTTGTCCTCGTATTTCTTGGCGTATGCCGCAGTTTTAGTTTTCCGGTGAGCCGGGCTCTGCTGCCGCAACTGGTACCGGAGGAACATTTCTCGAACGCGGTCGCCTGGAATGCGAGCACTTTTCAGATTGCGACGATCGCTGGTCCGGCCATCGGGGGCATCGCCTATGCATTCTTTCGCGGACCGCAAGCTGTCTATGCGATTGCTGTCGCTATCGCTATTTTTTCGACGGCTATGACGCTGCGGATCAAACCGTATGCCGCCGTGCCGGGGCAACAGCCGCCGAGTCGAGCGCCGATCAGCGTGAGGACGGTGCTGGCGGGTTTTCGGTTTATTTTTGAGAAGAAATTGATCCTCGGTTCGATCTCACTCGACATGTTTGCCGTCCTGCTGGGTGGAGCGGTCGCGCTTTTGCCTGTCTATGCGAGGGAAATTCTGCATACCGGTCCGTGGGGGCTCGGGTTGTTGCGCAGTGCTCCCGGCGTGGGAGCGGCTCTGATGGCGGCCTTGATTGCGCACCGTCCTATTCGCCGCCGTGCTGGCGTGACGATGCTGCTGTGTGTGGCCGCCTTCGGCGTGATGACCATTATTTTCGGAATCTCGCACAGTCTGATTGTGTCGCTTGCCGCGTTACTGCTGCTGGGAGCAAGTGACATGGTGAGCGTCATTATTCGCGCCACTCTGATCCAGATTGCGACTCCAGACGAGATGCGAGGCCGGGTTAGCGCTGTCGACTTTCTCTTTATCGGAGTGTCGAACGAGCTTGGAGAATTCGAGTCCGGACTTACGGCGCAATGGTTCGGCACGGTTCCTGCTGTGGTTTTGGGAGGCGTAGGAACTCTGCTGGTGATCGCGGTGTGGGCGTGGATCTTCCCCGAGTTGCGCAACGCCGATCAGCTTACGGTGGCGGAACTGGCGCCGAAGTGAGCGGCGCTTGAATTAGGATCTTGTTCGGGAAGGCAAGCTCGACTCAGAAGATTTGGAGTGGCCTTGAAGACGAGTCCCGCTATGTTCGCGGTTCCGCGGGGCAATTCTGCAGCGTGAAAACCCGACTCGATGAGTGCTAACGCTGGTTTCGACAGTCAGCGTCCCGGCGTTTTCAAAACCACGGTGTGCCACCACGGAGCCCAACGATCACGATAACCCAGAAGACCCCTAGCGGGGTGAGGTAGAGCCAACCGTGGCGTCGTCTAGCGGCGTTGATTCCGCAAAAATGAATGAGGACAAACACTCCCCAAAACAGAACGTGACCGTTGAAGGTGGAAGGTCCATTCTTGAAATAGAAGTAGAGAAACCAAGCGAACAGTCCAACCGCGCTGGAAAGACCCCACCAGTTAGTCGTTCCGACCCGGCTCCGCTGACTCATGTACCCTGCGCCACGCGAAAAATATAGCATCAAAAGAATTTCGACTAACAAAGTTGTGGCCAAGCCAGAACCGGCACAGAAAACTCGGTTGGGAAACGCCGGAGTGCTGGGCAGGCTGGCTGGAGACAGCAAGGTCACGCGAGCCTTCTCGCTCTCCCTCTCGTGTTGGCGCTCCATTTCTGCCTGTGCTTGCTTTTGCAAAAAAATCGCGTAGATGCTCTTTGCCTCCTCATAATCGTGTAACAAGGTCCGATATCGAGACTCTTCTTCCGCGCTCCGATGTCTCCCTTTCTTCCGATACGTGGTCACCTCTTTTTCGAGAGTCGTCACTCTGGCCTTGGCATCGTCTTGTTGCCTCTTCAGAAACTCGTAGGTTGAACTGGATCGAAGATCCCTGTCCTCTTGGCTGGCGTCCATGATTAAGGCAGTAAGCATTTGACAAATGTTCTGTGCTCGCAGCGGGTCCAAATCGCTGTACCCGATGGAGAAGATCGGCGTCAAATCGCTTGGGTTGTTTAGAGGGGTTACGATTACATGGGTGCGAATATCTTCGATCAGCGGCTCTTCCCGCTGCCCCGGTTGTACCAAGTTGAGTCTGCGGACCGCAGGTCGCATCCGGGTCCCCGATAGCGCTAGCCGCGTAAAAGACTCGAATTCCTCGATGATGCTCGAAGGCATTATTACGTAGCCCGAGGGCGCGGGAGGGTCATTTAGGGACATTTTTGCCGACGAAACGTATCTCGCAGCGAACAAAAACGAGATCAGGAACCCGGTGAGTAAGCCTATGAGCGGCGGGATAAGGAGCAATCGTTTCCGGCGAAGAAAATTCGAGGACTCATGGGCGGGCGGCATCGGTAGCTCTTTCAAATTACCTCTATTATGCGCGTCGCCGAACTTCGCGGTCAGATCACCAAGGTCATCGGTACGAGAAGCCGTCAGATAGTTAGCGAAATATCGGGATTTCATTAATTGAGCTCGGTCGACGGGTATAATTCTGCCGTCAAACTTGTTATTCCGTATGACTGGAGGCAGCGACCTCGCTTGCGAATCCAAGTGGCAAATCGGTTCTTAGCGATGCTCTCGTTGGAGGCGCTCGTTTTGATTGATGGATCAAGCATTCGGGTCGGCGCGGCCACCAGTTGCACAGTGAGTGACCTCGCTTTCATGCAAGGCGAATGGCATACCAACGATGGTTCCATGAGTGGTGAAGAACGTTGGGTGCTGACGCCCGCGAACACTCTCGCAGGTAGCAGCTGGGTGGCAAAGGCACCGCGGTTAGCTTCGTAGAAGCTCTAAGTATTGGGCCACAAAACGGTCGAATAGAAATGCGCCTGAGACACTTTGACGGTTCCCTCAGCCGCGCGTGGGAAGACAAAGAATCGCCCGTGGTGTTTGTTTTGGCGCAATGCGATGCACAGTCAGCCGTGTTTGACGGAACCGGCGACAAACAGGGTGAGCACATTACGTATCGCAAAACGGTGGAGGGTCTCACATTTGTAGGAGATTTCTTGCATGGCGGCAAGCCGCTTCGAAGTTGAAGTAAAAATGCGCAAGGCTAACTGAGCGCTACGAGTCGGCTACCCAGAAATTCTCTGCGGTTGAAAGCGATTGCAGTCGCGTTCGCTCTGAAGGCAATCGCCCCCTCTTCAGTCACTCTTGCGCTTTCTCTTTTCCATCCCGACCATCTTTCCCGATGGCGGATCCTTCTTGTTCAGCTTTGCTGCCTCGACAATCAATTTCTTCACTCCTGGCCTTTTGACATCGGCAACACTCCGCAGTTTGACATGCCGCACGCCCTTCCCTGTTCCCTCCAGCAGTTTCTCCGGATCCGGTAGCGCCGCACCGCGCAGGAATGCAAACGTCACATGCTCTTTACCAACCATGAAGCAACACAGCGGTCCATTCGAGTCAAAGGATGGAACGTTCCACGGATTCACGTACTCCTCTGCCCCCTTGACCACTTTTTTCACCAATGCCCGCGCGGCCTTGGCTACGCTCGCATTCTTCCCGGCCTTCTTCAGATAATCATTAATCCATATCCCCGCTTGTTTCCCCTCAATCGTCGGCATTGCTGATTCACCTCCTTCGCCATTTTATCTTCTCGTTCTTCTCTGCTTAGCACTGGCTGTTAAGCCAAATTCTCGTGCCTTGATCTCGCTGACTCCATTAGTGAGTGGTGGCGAAAACGGCAAGGCTGGAACCACAGGGGACACGGAGGGCACGGGAGACAGACATGGGAAGAACCCTTTCGCGAAAGACGGTGGCTTTATTGTGCAAATTCGGGGAAGGTGGACTCGGCGGCACGGGTCGCGCAGCTTCATCTCTACTTTTTTCAATAATTTAGGGGGACATGAAAATTAAGACGCCCGACAGGCAGCCGCTATTGTTACAGGAGCTCTGCTGCGGCATTATGCTGCGCGTTCGTGGAAACAGTTTCAGGCGCCCGAGATTTAGAAAATTTAGAAATCGGCATTCAGAAGGTCCGTATTTAGAAATCCAGATTTCAGGAAATTCAGGAGGCAAATTGACGATGAAACCGTTATTGCAATGGAAGTTCACCTTCACATTTCTGGCGATGGCTTTTGCGTTCGCGGCATTGACGGGTGGCCTTGTCCCGTTTGCGGCGGCGCAGAGCGATGCAACGCGCGTAGTTTACGAGTCAGCGGCTACGGTGCAGACGAACATCGCCGGGATACGCACTTTTCCGGCGCCGGCGGCGGATTTTAAACCTCTGGCCGCATCCGACGAGGCGCTGGCCCGGTATGGCTTTCCGCCTCGGCCAGATAAACAAGCCAATCCACGGGGCTACATGTTATGGGAACGAGCCATGATGGGCGCCAGGAAACGTTGGACTGGAGAACTCAAACCTCACCCTGAAGCGATGAGTCATCCGATGATGCCGGCGAAGCGTCCGGCTTCCGCTCCCTCCACCTCTGAGGAGCTCATCGGTTCGGGCACGGCCGTCACACAATTCAGCAGCAACTGGAGTGGCGTTGCCAATACCAACTCGCTGACAAAGTGGAATGCTAAGACTTCATTCGGCTCGGTATATTCGCAGTTCAACGTTCCGGTTGTTCAACAAGCATTTGACGTCTGCGATGGGGGCACGGACTGGGAAGTAACCTGGAATGGCATCGACGGATGGAAGAATGGCACGGTGCTACAGGGTGGCAGTTCCTCACAAGCCTACTGCAAGACCATCTTATTTGAGACCACGACCAAGCAAACCTACTATGCCTGGATCGAATGGTGGCCAAGCTATCCGATCATTGAGGCATTTGCCGTGAACCCTGGAGACGACATATACGTCGAGACCTACTCCCCGTCTGGTGGCTGTAATCCGGGGTTTGTGTTCGTCGAAGACGAAACCACCCTGGCATACGGAACCTACACAATCGACTGGCAGAATGGTCCTTGCCTGGTGGGGAACAGCGCGGAAATTATTGCCGAGCGTCCTGGCACCAGTACGGGTCTGTATCCGCTGGCGAATTACATCTGGGACTTTGCGCTGTCCTGGGACTACCTTCTGAAAGGAACGGAAAACGGTCCGGGAGCGACATCGGCATCGACGTACGTTATTGATATGGTGGACGACAAAAATACACAGGTCATTTCGTATGGGATTCCAGAAGGAAAATATTCGGTCTGGTTCTACGACACCGGCTGCGCTTATACAGGCGGGTGTACTCCTTAAAAGAATTCGCGGGGGATGGGTGCGCCCATCCCCCGGTTTCTTTTGGCGACAGAGCAGCGCTCGAAACCTCGAATTCCAATCCCATCCTCTGACGGGCGTTTGATTTTGAACGACCTACCGTATCGCTAAAGCGATACCCTGAGATGAATCCCAAGTCTTTCCGCCCCTTGCTGCTGCTACAATTTTGGGGTTCGCCATCCTGCCCGGACGCAGCGAGCTGCGTTCTGCACTGAGGTGTTTCCGTGCCTGATACCCTGCAACTTTCGAATCCCGCGCCAATCACCACGCTTACCGAAGACGAGATTCTGTTTCGCGACAATGTTCGCCAGTTTGCGGAGGACAAGATTCGTCCGCTGGCGAAAGAGATGGACGAAAAAGCGGTCTTTGATCACGACCTGCTCGATGAGTTTTTTAAGCTCGGGCTGATGGGGATTGAGATTCCGGAGCAGTACGGCGGGGCTGGGGGCAAGTTTTTTGAGGCGATTTTGGCGGTCGAAGAGTTTTCGCGGGCGGACGCTTCTGCTGGTGTGATTGTGGACGTACAGAACACGCTGGTGGCGAATGCCATTCTGCGCTGGGCCAATGCGGATCAGAAGAAACGTTACCTGCCGAAGATGGCGGCGGACACGCTGGGCGCGTATGCATTGAGCGAGGCGGGATCGGGGTCGGATGCGTTTGCGCTGCAAACCAAAGCTGAACTCAAAGGGAATGACTTCGTTCTTAATGGACGCAAGCTGTGGATTACGAATGCCAAGGAAGCGGGACTGTTCATCCTGTTTGCGACCGTGGATGCGTCGAAAGGATACAAGGGGATTACGGCATTTCTCATCGAGAAGAACTTTCCTGGATTCACCGTCGGTAAGAAAGAAGACAAGCTGGGGATTCGGGCGTCCTCCACCTGTGAGTTGATTCTTGAGGATTGCCGCGTTCCTGCTGAGAATGTGCTTGGCGAGGTCGGCAAGGGATACAAAATCGCGATCGAAACGCTGAACGAGGGGCGCATTGGAATTGGCGCGCAGATGTTGGGTGTGGCTCGCGGCGCGTGGGAATATGCCGCCAAGTATGCGCAGGAACGCACCCAATTCGGCAAGCCGATTTCAGAATTTCAAGGGATCCAATTTCAGATTGCGCAGATGGCTACCGAGATCGAGGCGGCACGGCTGATGGTTTATAACGCGGCCCGCATGAAAGACGCCGGGATGAATTTTGTTAAAGAAGCGGCGATGACCAAGCTCTTCACTTCTCAGGTAGCTGAGCGCGTGACTTCGCTCGCGATTGAAGTCTATGGCGGCTACGGGTTTACGAAAGATTATCCGGTTGAAAAATACTGGCGCGATGCGAAGATTGGGAAAATCTATGAGGGAACGTCGAATATGCAGCTGGCGACCATCGCTAAGCTGGTAATGAGCAAGTAAGGTCAGAGGTTTGAGGTCAGATTGCAGAGGTGAAAACCCAGGACCTTGCTTTTACCTTTGCAATCTGACCTTTAACCTCTGCAATTGTTTTTCACTTCTGCAATTCGCGGTAGCGGCTCCGGAAATAGAGAAGCGGTTCACCTTCGCGGACCACGACTTCCTCAACCTCTGCGATAAAAATCGTGTGATCGCCTGCGGGCTGCGCCGAGTGCAGGCGGCATTCCAGGTAGGCTAGCGCTCCTTGTAGCACTGGCGTTCCCTGGGCTGTCCGGTCGAAGCTTGCACCGGCTGCTTCGGGATGCTGATGCGTCTCCTCGGTGCGCGCATAATATTCCGAGACTGTCTGCTGATCGCTGCGGAGGACGTTCACTCCAAATCGTTTGCGGGCGTGGAGATGAGCGTGGGTGCGGGCCCGATGATCCACACACACGAGCACCAATACCGGGTCGATTGAGACGGCTGTAAAGGCATTCGCGGTCATGCCGTGAATCTCGCCGTCCTGATCGACGGTGATCACGGTGACGCCGGTGGCGAAACATCCCATGGCCTTGCGAAAATCGCTCGGGTCGAGACTCATAGATTTCTTGCGTCAAATCGCCGGGCCGAACACCAAAGTGTCCGGCAATTGATCACGCTACCACACCTAAGGATGGGGAACGCATCGATGCGATCGGAAAAACCGGGGGACACGGATTCGCCGGGTCCGCTATGATCTTTCCCAGCAGGATCTTGGCGCCGCTGAGCCTATGGCCACCGTTTCTCCAGACGTCCGAACCGCGAATGCGGCCGAATTGGCGAATGCCGACGCGCCTATCTCCCGGGAAGCGGCATACGGGTTGCTGCATTCAGACGATGACTCACTTCCTACCCTGCTCTCGGCGGCGCAACGCTCCCGCGCCCGATTCAAGCCCGGGGTCATCACCTATTCACGCAAGGTGTTTCTCCCGCTGACGAATCTTTGCCGCGACTATTGCGGATACTGTACGTTCCGCCGGGATCCGGGCGAGCCTGGTGCGCACACGATGTCTCCTGATGAGGTAATGGAAGTAGTGCGGGCCGGAGAGCGCATGGGATGTACTGAGGCGCTGTTCAGTTTGGGAGACAAGCCGGAGCTGCTTTTTCCGGAGATGCGCGATTCGCTGCGACGCTTCGGATACAAATCGACGCTGCATTATCTGGAAGCGATGTGCGAGAAGGTGCTTCGAGAATCGAGTCTGCTGCCACATCCTAATCCAGGGCTGATGAGTGCGGAGTGGCTGGAGCGGTTGTCCCGCGTGGCTCCCAGCATGGGTCTGATGCTGGAAACGACCAGCTCGCGGCTGCTGGCTAAGGACGCTGCACATGATAATGCCCCTGATAAGGATCCTTTGAAGCGATTGCGGGTAATTGAAGATGCGGGGCGTCGGAAGATTCCTTTTACCACCGGAATTCTGATTGGAATTGGCGAGACGATGGAGGAGCGCGCCGATTCGCTGATTGCGATCCGCGACTTGCATGAAGAATATGGGCACATTCAGGAAGTGATCGTACAAAACTTCCGCGCCAAGAGTGGGACGCCGATGGCGAACTGGCCCGAGCCGGATCGCGGAGAAATGTTGCGAACGCTGGCTGTGGCTCGCCTGCTGATGCCGAAAATGAATATTCAGGCTCCGCCAAATTTATCCGACGCACATTACGCCGATCTGCTCGATGGCGGAATCAACGACTGGGGCGGAGTTTCGCCGTTGACGCCGGATTTCATCAATCCAGAAAAGCCGTGGCCGCATCTGGACAAATTGCGGCAACGAACCGAGGCTAAAGAATTTGAGTTGCGCCAGAGGTTGCCGGTTTATCCGGAATTTATGGAGCAAGCGGCAGCGCACAGCGATTTGTTGGCGCAGCGACTCGGGGCGTCGGCGGATGCCGAAGGTTTTGCGCGGAGGGCAGCGTGATCACGGTCCTCACGGGAGGCACGGGCGGCGCGAAATTTGTGGATGGACTGCGGCAGATCGTTCCTCCGGAAGAATTGACCATCATCGTGAATACCGGCGACGACCTGCGGTGGTGGGGATTGTATGTTTCTCCCGATATCGATTCCATTGTTTATATGCTGGCTGGCAAATTGAGCCAGGAACGTGGCTGGGGCGTGCAGGGCGACACGTTTTTTTGCCTGCAAGCCATGGGACAACTGGGTCAACCGGCGTGGTTCCATGCCGGAGATCGCGATCTGGCTACCCATATTCTTCGTTCGAAGTTGCTCGCCGATGGAAAAACGTTGAGCGAAGCGACATTGGAAATCGCGACGAAATGGGGCATCAAGACGCGCGTGTTGCCGATGAGCGATTCGCGGGTGGAGACGCGGGTTTTGACTCCGGCGGGCGATCTTAGTTTTGAAGAATATTTCGTTCAGCGCTGGTATCAGGATCCGGTGGAAGCGGTTCGATTCGCGGGGGCTGCGGATGCCGAACCTGCTCCGGGAGTGATCGAAGCGATTCGCATGGCAGATCTTGTGCTGCTGGCGCCGAGTAATCCGGTGACCAGCGTCGCGCCGATTCTGGCGGTGCCGGGAATTCGCGAGGCGCTGCTCGAAACTCGCGCCCGAATTGCGGCCGTAAGTCCGATTGTGGGAGCGGCGGCGGTTACGGGTCCGGCGGGAGCGCTGATGGCGGCGCAAGGGTTTCCGGTTTCGATTGCTGGTGTCGCAGATTATTACAACGACTTTCTTGATTTATTGGTTGTGGATTCCCAGGACGCGGCCGCCGCGGAAACGCTGCGCCAAACTGGAATGGCGGTGCATTGCACTTCAACCATCATGCGCAGATATGAGGATAGGGCCGCACTGGCGAAGAGCGTTCTGGAGGCTGCGATGCGTCCGCCGAGCGCTCAGGCTGCGGGGGAGCGCGCATGATTCTGGTTCCCGTGAAGTACATGGTCGATGCCAAGCAGCGGCTGTCGTCGATCTTGAATGCAGAAGAGCGTTTTGCTTTGGCGCAGGTGATGTGCGAGGACGTGTTACAAGTCCTTGCGAATTGGCGAGAGCGCTCTCCAGTAGCGGTGGTGACGACCGATTCGTTTGCTCGAGACTTGGCTGCGCGGTTCGACTTCGAAGTCATTGCAGACGACAACTCGGGAGAGACTCGCGCCATCGAAATGGCAACGGCCGTGTGCAAAGAACACGGAGCTTCCAGCACTCTGGTGATTCCGGCCGACATCCCACTCATCGATGAGGCAGAGTTGCAGAAGATCGTCGACAATGCGCCTCCCTCTGGCGCTGTGCTAGTCCCGGATGCGGCGGGGCGCGGGACGAATGCGGCTTGGCGCTCTCCTAGCGATTTATTTCCGCTTCGCTTTGGGAACGACAGTTTTCTGCCGCACCGAGGCGCAGCGAATGCCATGGGGCTGCCTTGTGTTGTTCTCGAACTGCCGGGGATTGCGCGCGATATCGATCGTCCCGAGGATCTCTTCGAGTTGGCAGCTGCTCGCGGAGAGCGGCACTCGCAAAGGCTGGTGCGAAGTTGGAATCTCAACAATCGGAATCAGGTCGAACATGCCGCCCAGAGTCGCTAGGTCAGGTCGCAAACGGGCGGCGGGGGAAGTGTGCATCATTCCGGTGCCAGTCCACGGGGAAATTCGCGCGGGAGATTCGCTCAGTGCACGGTTGTTGACGGCGATGCAAGGTTTGCGGCTGCGTTTTCAGGATGGCGATATTTTGGTGGTGAAGCACAAAGTCGTTTCGAAGGCGGAAGGTGCAATCATCGCGCTGGATACGGTTCAGCCTTCGGCAGCTTCGCGAGGATGGGCGCGACGTTACGGTCTCGATGCACGTGTCAGTGATTTGGCGTTGCGCGAGAGCCGACGCATCGTACGGCGTAAGCACGGGGTAATGATTACGGAAACGAAACATAGATTCGTCTGCGCGAACAGCGGAGTGGACGTTTCGAACGTTGATGGTGGGAAGTGCGCCGTATTGCTGCCGAAAGATCCGGACCTATCCGCTGCGAAGCTGCGGCGGGAGTTGAAGAAGTTGCTGGGTGTCGAGATCGCGGTAATTGTGAGTGACAGTTTCGGACGTCCGTGGCGGGAGGGCTTGACTGAAGTGGCGATTGGCGTCGCGGGGATGAAGCCTGTGGTTGATTACCGCGGACGACACGATCCACATGGTTATTCGCTGCATGCGACTGTGGACGCGGTTGCGGATGAACTGGCTTGTGCGGCGGGATTGGTTTGCGGCAAACTGGCTGGCACTCCAGCGTGCATCATACGAGGCTATTCGTATCGGCCAGGAAAGGGCACGGCGCGGGAATTGATTCGGCCCGCGGAGAATGATCTGTTTCGGTAGCGAATTCATGAGTGTTCGTCTGAGGCGGAGCAGCTCGCGGCGAAATGCAGATCCCTCGCGTTGCTCGGGATGACAAAGTCCTGGGTGGTGTTCGGGACTGATACGAGAAGCTACTGAGTAGGAGAAGCTATGGGTCAGGCAGATTTAGAACTCGAGCAGTTCCCGTCGCTTACCTGGGATGAAATCGCACCGCGGGTGTCGGCCGGGATTCGGGGTCCCTTGGAACGCGTGTTGGAAACGCGGGACGGGGCGCGTCTGAGCGATGAGGAGCGTTACGCTCTCGCGAATTGCGATGGTACGGATTTGCTTGCCTTGCTGGTCGCTGCGGATACGCTGCGGCGCGACCTGGTTGGCAACATCGTGAGTTATGTTGTGAACCGCAATATCAATTTCACGAATATTTGTTTTGTGGGATGCAAGTTTTGCGCTTTCAGCCGGGGGCCGCGCGAGGCTGATTCCTATTTTCATTCGCTCGAAGACATGGGGCGCAAAGCGAAAGAAGCATGGGAACTAGGAGCGACCGAGGTCTGCATTCAAGGCGGCCTGCCGCATGGGCTCGACCCGTTCTACTATCGCGACATTCTGCGCGCGGTGAAGAGTGTTGTGCCGGGGATGCACATCCATGCGTTTTCTCCGATGGAGATTGTCTATGGGGTCGAGTTGACCGGCATGACTCTGCGCGACTATCTCATGATGCTGCGCGATAACGGATTGGATACGCTGCCGGGGACGGCGGCGGAGATTTTGGATGACGAAGTGAGGCACGTGCTGTCGCGTAATAAACTTTCGTCCGCGCAATGGGAAGAAGTGATCCGTACGGCGCATGGTTGCGGAATTCCGACGACTTCGACGCTGATGTACGGGCACATGGAAACACCGGATCATTGGGTGCGTCAATTGTCGTTATTTCGGCAAATCCAAAGTGAGACCGGTGGCTTCACCGAGTTCGTGCCGCTGGGATTCGTGCATCAGAACACACTTTTATTTCAGCAAGGGTTGGCGCGTACAGGGCCGACGCTGGCCGAGCATCTCAAGATTCATGCGCTCGCGAGAATCATGCTGGCGGGGTCGATTCAGAACATTCAGGTGTCCTGGGTGAAACTCAATCGGAAACTTTCGCAGCTTTGTTTGCACGCGGGTGCCAATGACTATGGCGGAACGCTGATGGAAGAAAATATCTCGCGCGAGGCCGGAGCTACGGCTGGGCAGTATACGAGTCCCGAAGATTTTCAGGCGTTGATTCTGGAGATGGGGCGCATCCCCGCCGAACGCAATACAAAATATTCGCGGATGCAGATCAAGTTGCCTGCCGAGTTGGTTCCAGCCGAAGCTGGCTCTGACTCCGAGTTTGCGGCGGAGTTTGCATGAGCGTTGGAATAGGGCGGGCGATTGCGATCATCGGCGGCACTGGTCCGGCGGGTTCGGGGCTTGCTCTGCGTTGGGCACGCGCGGGAGAAACTGTCATCATCGGCTCACGCGATGCGGCTCGCGCGGAGCAAATTGCTGAGGCTATCCACAAGCGGGTCGGGGCGAATGCGCAGATTTCCGGCATGGAAAATTCCGCGGCCTGCACTGCCAGCGATCTGCTGGTGCTGACGGTTCCATTCGAGGGTCAGGTCGCGCTGCTGAAGCAATTGAAGCCCGCCATTCGTCCAGGCACTGTTCTGATTGACGCCACCGTTCCGCTGGCTGCGAGCATCGGCGGGCGGGCAAGTCGAACGCTGGGAGTGTGGCAGGGCTCGGCTGCGCAACAGACGGCAGAACTGGTGCCGAAGGGCGTCTCTGTTGTCGCCGCCTTTCAGAACGTTTCGGCGGAAGTGCTCAACAGCGATACGAACGAAGATGTCGATTGCGATGTGATCGTGTGCAGTGATGATCCGGATGCTACGCAGATTGTGATGGAACTTGCGGCGAAGATTGCGCGGGTGCGCGCGATTGATGGCGGCAAACTTGAGAACGCGCGCATCGTCGAGCAGATCACGGCGCTGCTGATTGGCCTCAACATCCGACATAAGGGGCATGGCGGGATACGGATCACGGGGCTGCCGGGGAGCGCGTACAAGATAGGCCCCGTTACTCCCTAGAGTTGGTAGAGTGCCCGCATCCTTGCCCGTCGCTCCACTTTACGAAATGATTGCTCCCTCCAATCACGAAGTGGCCATTCAATTCGATCATGCTTCGTTTCGCCTGAACGGACGTCCTCTGCTTCAGGATCTCGTGCTCTCCGTAAAGCAGGGCGAGACTTTGGTTCTGCTCGGGCGAAGCGGCTCGGGAAAAACAACGACGCTGAAAATGATCAACCGACTGCTCTTGCCGACGTCGGGCGAGGTGCGCGTGAACGGAATGCGAACTGCCGATTGCGATCCAATTCAGTTACGGCGCGGTATCGGGTATGTGATGCAGGATGGTGGGCTGTTTCCACACTTCACGGTGGAGCGCAATATCGGGCTGGTACCGAGGATTGAAAACTGGGCGGCGGAACGTATCCATGCCAGAGTGCGGGAACTGTTAACTACGGTTGGGCTCAAGGAAGACTTGCTGTCGCGATACCCTAGCCAACTTTCCGGGGGGCAGCGGCAGCGCGTGGGAGTGGCGCGGGCTTTGGCGGCTGATCCGCCGATTCTGATTCTTGATGAAGCGTTTGGTGCGCTCGATCCGATTACGCGGTCAGAGATGCAGAAAGAGTTTCGCTCGCTGCAACAGCGTATGCGGAAAACAGTAGTTTTTGTCACTCACGATCTGCGGGAAGCATTGTTGCTGGCCGATCGTATCGCGCTACTGGAAGACGGCCGCTTGATCGTGGATTTGCCAGTGGCAGAGTTTTCGCGCTCGCCGGATCCGCTGGTGCGGGCATACTTTGAGGCATTCTCGGAATTGCCGGCGGCGAAGTGATCAGGGGCGTTATTGCGAGGTGGTCGGCATGAATTTTTTGCAGTTCATGATGGCGAATCGGCAGCAAGTGCTCGATCTGACGCTCGAACACCTTACGCTGGCGGGAGTCGCGACACTTCTCGCGGCGCTGGTTGGGATTCCGCTTGGCATCCTGATCACGCGCATTCCGCGGCTGAGCAAGCCGGTGCTTGGGGGCGCGAACATTATTCAGACTATCCCGAGCCTCGCGTTATTTGGATTTCTACTTCCCGCGCCGTGGATCGGAGAGCGGGCTGGACGGCTGGCAATTTTAGCGCTGGCGCTGTACGGACTCTTGCCGCTGATTCGCAATACATACGCGGGCATTCGTGGTGTCGATCCGGCGGTGGTCGAGGCCGGACGCGCCATGGGATTGACAGACTGGCAACTGCTTTTGCAGGTTGAATTGCCGCTGGCTTCGGGAGTGATTGTCGCGGGATTGCGGATCGCGGCGGTGCTGTCGATCGGATTGGCGACGATTGCGGCTGCCATCGGCGCGGGCGGCTTGGGGGAGTTTATCTTCCGCGGACTGGCCATGGTTGATAATCGGGTGATTTTGGCGGGAGCGGTACCGGCGGCGCTGCTGGCGTTGTTAACTGACTTCGTTCTCGGGAAACTGGAGCGGCGATTGGGGACGTTACGCTCGAAATCTTAGTTGAGACGCGGTGAAAGGGCATGAACCACGGGGGGCACGGAGGATCACGGAGGAGTTCTTCTACGAATTTTCTTCGCGCGATTATTTTGTTTTTTTCGTCAGTCCTTCTTCTGCCGGTGATGGGCTGCGAAAATCATGCGAATCGGATTGTGGTTGGGTCCAAGAATTTCACCGAGCAGCTCATTCTTGGAGAACTATTCGCACAAGTCATCGAGGCCCGCACTCATCTGCCGGTCGAGCGGCGTTTTTATCTAGCGGGCACATTTATTTGCCAGCAGGCGATTCTCGCAGGACGAATTGATATTTATCCGGAATATACGGGGACCGCTCTGACGGCGGTCTTGAAAGAAAAACCTAGCGGCACCAAACAAGAAGTTTATCAACGAGTGCAGCAGGACTATGAACGCAAGTTCGGCCTCAGCGTGGGACCGCCGCTGGGATTTGACGATACGTTTGCCATGGTGATTCGCGGGGAAGACGCTCGACGGTTACAACTCAAGACGCTGTCGCAGGCTGCGGCATTTGCTCCGCAGTGGCGGGCTGGGTTTGGATACGAATTCATGGAGCGTCCGGATGGATACAAGGGACTGGTTGCCAGCTACGGGCTGCGCTTTGCGGAAGCGCCGCGCATCATGGATCTCGGGCTGATTACGCGGGCGCTTAAAGATCACCAGGTGGATCTGATTGCTGGGAACAATACCGATGGCCTGATTCCGGCTCTGGACTTTGTTGTGCTGGAAGACGATCACCATTATTTTCCACCGTACGAAGCTGTCGCGATTATGCGCGGAGAAATGATGAAGACCCATCCTGAGGTGGGGGCTGCGCTGGGCGCGCTGGCGGGGGCTATTTCGGACGACGACATGCGGCGGCTGAATTATGCGGTGGATGGGGAGCATCGGGATCCGGCTGCGGTGGTGAGAGAGTTTTTGCGCGGGCGCGGACTGGCTAACTAGGCCGACGGACATCTGTGCAGTTGCCTCCGGAGCGAGTGAGAGGTGTGCATTTTGCGGCAAGCTGCAGATCCCTCGCTGCGCTCGGGATGACAAGCCTAAGTCAAGTGCGTCTCGTTATTTTTCCACCGGTTGAGCGTTCAATTCCTGGACTGGTTCGCCTCCGGCCAGGCCCTGGGCGATGATCAGGCTTCTGGCTTCGATGCGCAGGTCGGGTAGTGCTCTCCAGAACCAGATTGCGCCTAGGAAGCACGCTACTCCTCCGATGGCAACTGTGATGGGCGCGCCGATGCGGTGTGCCAGCGCTCCGCCAAAGAAGGCTCCGAATGGGGCCATTCCCATGAACATCATGGAATAGACGGACATGACGCGGCCGCGTAGTTGGTCGGGGACCATGGTCTGGATCAGTGTGTTCGAGCAGGCCATTTGCAACATCATGGAATAGCCGACTGGCAGCAATAGGGCTACTGACAACCACAGAGAGTGCGAGACGGAAAAAAGAATCAGGCTGATTCCAAGGCTTCCGCAGGTGATTGCCACCCAACGGCCAAGTCCTTTCACGCCGGTCTTGGCGGCCAGAGTCAAGGCGCCTAACATGGCGCCGACGCCGGTCGCACCCATCAGGATTCCGAGGCCGCGTGCGCCGCCGTGCAGGACCTTGTCGGCAAAAACCGGCATTAGGACGGTGTACGGCATCGCGACCAAGCTCACCAATCCGATCAGCAACAACAGTGCCCTGATGACACGCGTCTGATTGACCCAGCGAAATCCTTCAACGATGTCTTCCAGCGGAGAATGGCCGCTGATTCGGCGCGGGGAGTGCACATTCATCAGCGACAAGCCGACAATTACGGCGATGTAGCTGATCGCATTGGCGGCAAAGCACCAGCCCTCGCCGATTTTCGCCACCAGAATTCCAGCAATCGCTGGACCCACTACGCGCGCGCCATTGAACATGGAGGAATTGAGCGCGATGGCGTTCATCAGATCTTCTTTGCCAACCATGTCGACGAGGAAGGCCTGGCGGCCGGGAATATCGAATGCGTTGACTACTCCGAGTAATGCCGCCAGAACGAAGATGTGCCACACCTGGACGCGTCCGCTTAGCGTGAGCCAGGCGAGAACTCCCGCAAGAATCATGGAGGCGATCTGAGTACCGATCACCAGCCGCTGGCGATTGGTGCGATCAGCGGTGATTCCACCGATGGGAGCAAAGAGGAAGACTGGGATCTGGCTGGCGAATCCAACGGAGCCCAGCAGCAGAGGAGATTTCGTCATGCTATAGACGAGCCAGGCCTGGGCCACGCTCTGCATCCAGGTGCCGGTGAGGGAGATTAGTTGTCCGCTAAAGAAGAGTTGGAAGTTGCGGTGACGGAGGGCGCGTAGGGTGGTGGCCCACCTGGGCGCAGGTTTCGAGTTTGTTTCGTCGGATGCGACGGGGTTTTGCGGCGTGGGCACTCTTCTAGAACTTTTTCACATCTGGGGGATCGGGGCAACCGGTGCGTGAAGACACATTCCCGCAGCGGCTATAAGTCGCTACTGACTAGGCGGAGCTAGCGCGACTAAACGTCGTGCCCTTCCCGTTCATGTCGACCATGTTTCGCGGGCGATGCGAGACGGGGCAAGCCCCGTCTCTACACGAGCGGTGTTCGAACCAAACGTCTACCCGGGGTTGTTTACTTTAGGTACAGATTTCCACAGCGTCGGGATGTGACCGACTTGCAACTTCCCGGCTGGTTCTTTCCGCGATAGAGTTGAAATCCGATCGGAACAAATCTGAATCTGGAAATGGGACAAGCCATGAGCACCGACCTTGATCGTCTCGAGCACAATCTAGAACGTAATCTAGAGCGACGTCTTGAACGACGAGGCGCGCAGCGTTTCGAGGTGAATCTGCCACTGGCGGTCCACTTCGAAGGACGCACTGTGCCTGGGTTTACTCAGGATCTGAGTGGCCGCGGCATTTTCTTTTATGCCGAAACCAATCTTCCGCAGGGCGCAACCGTGGAATTGACATTTACGATGCCTTCCGAAATTACGCTTGGTGAAAATATGCCGGTGCGCTGTCGCGGCCGGGTATTGCGCGTCTCAGCTCCGCAAGCAAGTCAGCGAAGCGGGATCGCGCTGCAATTTGATTCCTACGAGTATCTTCCCGCCGATGAGCCTGCGGCCCAATTCGTGCGCGTATCAGTGGCTAGTGCGGCTGCTGCCACTTCTGGCCGCTAAGTTACCGACAAAGTCGAATTCCGAACCCAGCCACTGAAGGGGCATCTGATTTTGAGATGATTGGTATCGCTAAAGCGATACCCTGATACGAGACTCACGACGACAAGCTTTATTTCATGACTTCGTTTGCATCGGCTCGCCGGCGTTTTTTCGGTCGCTAGCTATTTCGTTGCTAACTTTGTCGTTGCTAACAACCGATAGATGGGATAGCTGAGCGCGATCAGGATCAGAGTAAACAGTGCGTCCTTGAGATCGCCCACGATGGTTGCGATTAGAAACGCAACCGACGCGAGCACGATGCCTAGATTTGTCCACGGATAGCCCCAGAGCTTGAACGGTCTCGGCAGGTCCGGCTCGCTCACGCGCAATCTGAACAAGGCGCAAAATCCTGACAAGTACAGGACGACCATCAGGAATGAAGTTATCGCCACGAGCGTTTCAAAACTGCCGCTGAGGATGAGCGCCACGGCGGCGAGCACGCCGAGAAACAGAGCCAGGGTGGGAGTTCCACCGCGGTTGACGGAGGCTACGCGGGAGGGAAGCAAACCATCGCGGCTCATACCGAAAAGAATTCGCGGCATCATGAGCAAGCAGGCATTGATGGTGCTGATGGCGGCCACCAGAGACACGATCAGGATGACCTGTTTGCCGCGGCCGCCGAAGATTGCCATGGCGGCGTCGGCGGCCGGCATCTTGGAGGCGCCCAGCCTGTTCATGGGCAGGACGTGAAGCAGGGCGGCATTCATCAGGAGGTAGATCGCAATGCAGGCCACGACGCCGCTGATGGAAGAGCGCGGCAGGTTTCGGCCAGGGTCTTCATCTTCTTCCGTGAAGTAAATGGCGCCGTACCATCCGTCATAGGTGACCAGGACGGGCTGCAAGGACACTAGGATCGCCAGAAGAAGGCTTCCTCTGGGCAGGAGGCTCGCTGGCGCGGCAGCGGCTGAAGAGGCGGTGGTTGGCGAAATTGCGAAACATGCGATCACGAATCCGGCCAGCGCCAACACCTTTACCAGGCTGGTGATTTCTTGCGTGCGGCTACCGGATCGCAGGCCTAGCCAATTCAGGAGGGTCAGGAACCCTACGCATCCGACGGCGATAAGTTTGACATGGCCTCGGAACGCGGGTTGGAGCTCGATGATGAATTCAGCGAAGGCGATTGCCAGGTAGGCCACGGAGGCCGATTGCACGATCCAATCGCTGCAGCCGACCAGGAATCCGCTGTAGTTGCCGAAGGCGCGGCGAGAAAAGACATACCATCCACCGGCTTGTGGGAGCATGGTTCCGAGTTCGGTGACGGACAGGGTACAGAAGAAAGCGTAAAGGCCTCCGACGACCCAAACCGCCATTACCAGCCACGAACTTTGCAGCCGGGCCGCAATTTCACCGGGGGTGCGCAGGATCCCGACCCCAACGGTGTTTCCGATGATCACGGCAATCCCGAAGCCGATACCGAGAATGCGCAGGAGGTGACCCTTCGGGCGAACCGGTGGACGTGAGGTTCGGGAGTTGAGGAGTGCGAGGTCCGGGCCGGGAGTACGTGCCATGAGTTCGCGCGATTATAGTCCCTAGTAGGGGCCGGCAAGGCGATTTAGCCACTCTTTTCAACTGCGCGCCTTTTGCCATACAATAAAGGAAACCAGCCGTTGGTCGGGTTCTGGCCCTCATAAGATTAAAAGATTGAAACCCGCTGACGCTGCCGATTCCCCCGCTGTAGCCGCTTCGATTACGAAGGTCATTTGGCCCCAAGGCTGGAAGTTCGTAGCATGGCAATGAACACCGAGAATCGAGTCATGCCTGGGATCGCCGTCGCTATCCTCACCGAGGACCGCGAACAATCCGTCATATTGAACAGTCGCGTCGAGAGCACGAATCTGGCTCGCATGGTGTTGAACCATGTCGGATTTCCTCCGGGACCGAGCGATGCGGTGTTGCGTCAATTGCAGGATCAGCGTGCTGAAGTTGTGCTGGTAACGATTGATTCCCAGAATCAGGCACGCGCTATCCGCACGATTGAGTTGATCCACGCCAGCATTCCCGAGATTACGATTTTTGCCGTGGGCGAGATGAGCCAGCCCGCGAATATTGTGGGAGCCATGCGGGCGGGGGCGCGCGAGTTTCTCGATCTCGGAGCGAGTCGCGAGGCGTTGATTGAAGCCTTCGCACGATTCTCCGCGACATTGAGCCGCGCGCAACGGAGTTCGAGCAAGGCTCGTGTGTTTACGTTTCTCAACGCCAAAGGCGGAGCCGGGGCTACCACCGCTGCGGTGAATACCGCCGTCGCCTTGCAGGAAACTCATGGGCGCGTCGTGCTGGTGGATTTCGCCCCTATTGGGCACACCGCTCTGCAACTGAATCTGCGGCCTCAATTCACGATTGTCGATGCCCTGCAAAATTTGCATCGCATGGATGGTTCGCTCCTTGACGGGCTGATGACGCCTTATCGCAACGGGCTTCATCTGCTGGCTGGGGCACAGCAACCGCATAATGCGGTGCCGACGGCGTCGGAACTGGCTCGACTCTTGGACCTGCTCGTAAACCAGTATCACTTCGTGGTGCTCGATTGCTCTGGCCGCATCGATGGCACGATGCAGATGATCTGCGATCTTTCGAATGCGGCCCTGCTGGTGGCGCAGACCGATGTCGTCTCGCTGTGGAGTGCCGGACGGATTCACGCTTTTCTGCAAGAAGGAGCAGGGCGCGAGCGCCTGCGGCTGGTGCTAAACCGTTACAAAAAGATTCCCGGATTCAGCGACGAGGACGTGGAAAAAGCCACCAACTGTAAGGTGCTGTGGAAGGTGCCTAACAATTTCCAGATTATCGGACCCGCGATTGACAAGGGCAGCCCGGTGGCTTCGCAAGGGAATCACGATATTGGCCGCTCGTACCAAGGGCTGGCTGCGGAACTGGCGGGCGCAAGCGCGTCTGACGGCATCTTGTCGTTGCACTACTCGCACGATGAGGGTGACAGCAAGAAACGTGCTGGCGGACCGCTGATTGTTTCGCCGTTGCGCGCCGGGCACTAAGTTCCAACCTTCGATTCGCATCTCTAGATTTTCCAGTTTTTTAGCCATACTTGCGCCTGCTACTGTAATTCCCTGCCTTTGCTAGAATCATTGTTCATCGAATCAGCTTCACCGAGCCACAATTCACCAATGACATCGCCGAGAATCGTAGAAATTCTTTATCAGATGATCGCGTTCCTTTTTGCGATCAGCGTGCACGAGTCCGCCCATGCGTGGACTGCGTCGCGCTGTGGTGATCCTACGGCTCGGATGCTGGGACGGGTGTCGCTGAATCCGATCCGGCACATTGATTTGTTTGGCACGATTATATTGCCGCTAGTCGCGGCTATCAGCGGGATACCGCTGCTCGGGTGGGCGAAGCCAACTCCGGTTGATCCGCGAAATTTTCACAATCCGATGCTGGACGACATTCTAACTTCAGTGGCAGGTCCAGTGAGCAACTTCATCGTCGCTACGATTGCGCTGCTTTTGCTCGGCGGCATCTCGCTTTCATCAGTTACTGGGCACACTCTCGTAATGGGATTGGTCAGTGGAGACAATGGCGCTTCGTCGGATTCGATACTGGCGCCGGTCGCTGTGCTGCTGTTCGAACTCATGTTTATCAACATCGTGCTCGCGGTTTTTAACCTGATCCCGGTCCCGCCATTGGATGGCAGCCATGTGTTGCGGCACTTCTTGTCGGATCCAGTGCGAGCGATGTACGACCGCATCGGCATCTTCGCGCTGCTGGCGCTGGTATATCTCGGCGGAGGATTGCTTACTGGATTGCTGCGCCCGTTTGTCCACTTCTATATGTCGATGCTGGTGAAATTCTGAATGGCAATTCCTTCGAAGAAACGCGTGCTGAGCGGAATGCGCTCGACTGGCAAACTGCATTTGGGAAACTACGTTGGCGCGCTCGAGAACTGGGTTCGCATGCAGGAGCAGTACGACTGTTTCTTTTTTATTGCCGACTGGCACGCGCTGACTACGGACTATGCGGACACTTCGCGTCTGAAAGAAAATTCGGTCGAGGTATTGCTGGATTGGCTGGCGGCCGGACTTGATCCTGAGAAGTGCGTGATGTTCGTCCAGTCGCATGTCCCAGCGCATGCGGAATTGCATCTTCTTTTTTCGATGATCACTCCGCTGGGCTGGCTGGAGCGTGTGCCGACGTACAAGGAGCAGAGGGAGAATATTAAGGAGAAAGACCTGAGCACTTATGGGTTCCTTGGTTATCCCGTTCTGCAATCGGCGGATATTTTGATCTACAAGGCGGATGTGGTTCCCGTTGGCGAAGATCAGGTGGCGCACGTGGAGTTGACTCGTGAGATTGCACGCCGGTTCAACGGCTTATACGCGGGAAAGCGCGAATATGTTTTCCCGGAGCCGGCGGCGCTGCTTACCCCTACACCTAAGCTTCCTGGAACCGATGGCCGCAAGATGTCGAAGTCTTACGGAAATACCGTGATGCTGACCGATCCCGAGGCCGTCGTCCGGCAGAAACTCAAGACCATGGTCACCGATCCGGCGCGGGTGCGGCGCAGCGATCCTGGGAATCCTGACGTGTGTCCGGTGGGGGATCTGCACAAAATATTTAGCGATAAGGAAACGCTTGCGAAAGTATATGAAGGCTGCCGCTCGGCAGGAATCGGTTGTATCGAGTGCAAGAGCTGGGCGGCTGATGCGCTGGTGAAAATTCTTAATCCCATGCAGGAGCGGCGGAAAAAATACGAGGACAATCCACGGCTCGCCTGGGATATTCTGGAAGCTGGCTCGGCTCGCGCCCGTGAGGTCGCAGGGGCTACGATGGACGAAGTACGCCAGGCGATGGGCCTCGACTACAGTCCCAGCTCTAATCAGGGCTTTGGTCTGAAAGACGGGCCAGTGAAGGATTCCACGAAGTGACGGATTTGTCTCAACCTATATCCGAGCAGTTGCCGGTTGATGTTCCGAAGCGCGGCATGGCTCCGGTTGTGTCTATTGACGCCGCCAAATCCGCTCACAGTAAGCCCAGCAAGGACTCCAAGGAAGACGATAGCGATTTCCCATTCGCCATTGAGCTTGGTGAAATCTACGAAGGCCCGCTTGATCTGCTGCTTGACCTGATCCGCAAGCAGGACATCAATATTTACGATATTCCTATCGCGAAGATCACCGCGCAATATCTGGTGTACGTCGAACGCATTCGCGAACTCGATGTGAACATCGCTTCTGAGTTCATCTACATGGCGGCGGTGCTGATTCACATCAAGTCGAAGATGTTGTTGCCGCGCGATCCGCTTGCTCCCGCTGACGCTTTGGAAGATCCGCGCTCTGAACTTGTCAACCGGCTGCTTGAGCATGAGAAGTTTAAATCGGCGGCGCAGATGCTGCTGCAAAAGCAGCAAATTGAAGATGCGGTGCTGAGCAATCCGGCGATTCGGGAGTTCATGGATGCCGAAGGCACCGAGCCCGAACTCGCTGCCGACGTCATCAATCTGGTTAAGACTTTCCAGCAGATCCTGGATCGTGCGCGAACGCGGCCGATTCTGGAAGTGGACGAAGATACCGTAACTGTCGGCCAGATGATCCAGTATCTGCACCGGCGGCTCTCGCTTGAAGATCGGCCTGTTCGCCTGAAGCAGATGCTGCGCAATGTGCCGTCGCGGCAGGCGCTGGTTTGCATGTTCCTGGCTATGCTGGAACTGGTAAGGTTGCAGGCGATCCAGGTGCGACAAGACCACGTCTTCGGCGAAGTGCTGGTGCGCAAGCATTCCCACTTCGAGGAAGTGATGACGGAGCAGGCGGCGGTGCGGGATGATTGGAAGTAGAAAAAAAGAATGTTTCAAAGTTTCAAGGTTTCGACAAACGGGACCTTGCTCGGTTCGAACTCTGAAACTTTACGACTCTGAAACCTTGAAACCTGGCCCTTAGCCTTATGCTTAGACCTCAACTCGAAGCCATTATCTACGCGGCGGAAGCGCCGATTTCGCTTGACCAGATTCTTTCGCTGGTTAAGGAGTCGCTACTCGCTGAAACTCCGGGGATCGACGCGGCGGAAATGAAGTCGCGCATCCGCGCTGTGGTAGAAGAACTCACGGCTGATTACGCCGGCGCAAATCACGGCATTGAAATCCGGCAGATCGCGGGTGGATATCGCATGTCCACCAAGCCCGACCAGCATGATGTGGTGCGCGCTTTCGCCAAGAGTTTGAAACCGCCTTTCCGTCTGTCGTTGCCAGCGCTCGAGACTCTTGCCGTCATTGCTTACAAGCAGCCGGTTACGGTGCCGGAAATCAGCGAGATTCGCGGGGTCGATTCTGGCGGGGTTATCGCCACGCTGCTTGACCGCAAGCTCATCACTACGGCGGGAAGAAAAGCTGTCATTGGCCGGCCGATTCTCTATAAGACCAGTAAGGACTTCCTGCTGCGCTTTGGGCTGAAGGACGTTAATGAGCTGCCGAGCATGGAGGAATTCGAGAAGTTGCTGGCCGAGTCGTTTCAGAGCGACATGCTTTCTGGCGATGGCGTGGCTGTAGAAGCGTCCTCAAGTTTGCCGTCGTTGGTCGAAGCGGTCGATGGCGATTCTTCTGAAGCTGCAGCCGAAACTGTCGAAGAAACTGAAGCATCAGCCCGCACCCAATCGGAGTAAACATCCATGCCAGCCGAACGTCTGCAAAAAATAATCGCTGCCGCCGGTGTGGCATCCCGCCGCAAGGCCGAAGAACTGATCACATCGGGTCGCGTCGTGGTCAATGGACAGGTCGTAACGTTGCTTGGCACCAAAGCCGACATCGAAATAGATCACATCCGCGTGGATGGCAAGCTGCTGCAGGGGCCGGAGCGTTACACCTACCTGATGCTGAACAAACCCAAGGGATATGTGACCACGGTCAGCGATGAGAAGAAGCGGCCTACGGTAATGGATCTCGTACAAAAAGTGAAGGGCCGCGTGTATCCGGTAGGCCGTCTGGATTGGGCGAGCGAAGGCTTAATACTCATGACCAACGACGGCGAACTGGCCAACGGTTTGATGAAAGCATCTTCCAACGTGGCGAAGGTTTATGTCGTGAAGGTTGCTGGTCAGCCCGATGAAACCAAACTCGACAAGCTTCGTCGCGGAGTCTCCATTGCTGAAAAAGGTGGCCGCCGAGTGCGTACGGCGCCGGCGAAGATTCGTTTAATCCGCGAAGGCGATAATCCGTGGCTCGAAGTGACCATCATCGAAGGCCGTAACCGGCAAGTCCGAAAAATGTTTGAAGAAGTAGGTCACCACGTGGAGAAGATTCGCCGCGTGCAGTACGGACCGCTTGCGCTCGACGTGCCTCCGGGGGATTATCGCAACCTTACGCTGCTGGAGGTGGCTAAGCTGAAGACAGCCGCGTCAGGAGTGAGAGTTGCCAGCCCTCCGACTCCACAAATATCGGTTAAGGCAACGAAAGTTCTACCTAACCAGCCGCTGCGTAGGCCGAGCCTGGCGACACCATTGCGATCACCGAGAGCGACGCATTCGGGGAAGCCCGCATTCGTCGAGCGGGTTGCGCGGACTGGTCGGCCGGTGCAATCGGACAAATCGTCTTTTGCAGAGCGGGCATCGAGGACGCCGAAATTCGGAAAGCCGTCATCCGCAGCAGGCTCGTCCCGACCATCGCAGTTCGGGAAGCGAACATTTCCTCCACGTGCTCAGCGTTCTCCCGAAGCAGCGCGCGCGGAGAGGCCATCATCTTCGGTTCGCCCGTCGAAGACAGCGAAACCGGGGAAGTCGACATTCGTTTCCCGATCGTCTTCGCGACCAGCACGGCCTTTTCAATCGTCGAAGCCGTCGCGCGCTCCAAAAAGCAAGCGCAGCTAACGCCTGCGCTCGCCGGTCTTTTCCTTGGAACCGGAATCACTGGGATCACTGAATCATTGGCAGCCGGGCGGCGCCGTACAAGCCTGCATCACTTCCTAGGAGCGCACGAGTAACGATCGTCTTCTGACCTGGACCCGCTTTCACGCGCGCGGACGCGCCTTCGTGGCTGGCTGAGGGGTCTGGGGGCGCGGTTGCGGCGTAGACCATGGAACGACGCCGAAGCTCTTCAAAGATGGAGGGGGCGAAGGCTTCCCACGCGCTCGAGACGCCTCCGCCAATTACGTAAATCGGCAGGTTCAAGGAATTCACCATCGCCGAAAGCACAATGCCCAAACAACGGCCAACATTCCGGTAAATACGGCGCGCATCTTCATCGCCTTGAATCGCGAGATTGTAAATCGATTTCGCGCTGAACTCCGCGTCGGAGTTGGCGGCGCTGGCCAATGCCGATGCGCTGTTTTTGGCGATTGCTTCCCTGGCTTGGCGAACGACTGCCTTCGCGGAAGCATACTGTTCCAGGCATCCACGATTTCCGCATCCGCATTGATGCCCTTCGGGTTCCACGGTGGTGTGGCCAAACTCTCCGGCCATGCCGTTTGCGCCGCGCCAGATCGCGCCGCCTGTGACCAGGCCGCCGCCGACCCCGGTGCCAAGGGTCAGCATCGCCATGTCGGAAAATTCCCTGGCCGCGCCCAGCCATTTTTCTCCGAGGGCGGCGACATTGGCATCGTTTTCTAGAATCACTACTGTTTTGAGGCGTTGCTCGATAGCGGCGCGCGCGGGATAGTCGACCCAATCCGGCAGGTTGGGAGATTCGCGCACCAATCCAGTCTGCATGTCGATGATGCCGGGTACGCCGATGCCGATTCCGAGGAGGGGAGCAGAGTCCTTGAATTTATCCGACATGCGCTGGATGGCGTCGCACATATCGCCAATGACATGATCGCGTCCCAGCGAGACCTTGGTGCCCAGAGTGACCTTTTCGACGAGCGCGCCTTGCTCGTCCACGGCGGCGATGCGCAAGTTCGTGCCGCCGAGGTCCACTCCAATGGAAAATTTATTCATGATGAATGACTCAGTGGCCGGTTCGAGGGGGATTCTAGCCCTGCCATTTTTAACAGGGTAAACGTGTATCCGTCAATATTAAATCGTTCTACTAGCCCTATTTTTGACATTTCGGACAGTAGTGGCTGCTGCGCCCGGCCAACACAACACGCCGGACGGCTGTCTTGCAAACCAGGCAGGGTTCGGCTTCGCGTCCGTAGACCCGATGTTGGAGTTGGAAGAATCCTTCTTCTCCATTCGCGTCCACGTAATCGGAAATTGAAGAGCCGCCCAGCGCGATCGCCTCACGGAGCACTTCCTGCACCGCTTTGTACAATTTGCGTAATTGCTCATGGGAAATAGTTGCGGCGCGGCGGCGAGGACGGATGCCGGCTCGAAACAACGCCTCGTCGGCATAAATGTTGCCGACGCCCCGCAGCAACTTCTGATTCAGCAGCGCGCTCTTGATGGGAGTCTTGCGGCCGCGAAAGAGTTCGATGAACCCCTCCTCGCTTACTTCGAGAGGCTCCACTCCACCGGGATCGAACCCTCCCGTGTGGACACTGAGCTTGCCGAACATTCGCGGATCGATGAACCGCAACTCGCGTCCCGACGCGAGTTTTGCGATCAGGTGAGTGTGCTTTGCGATCTCGGCTGCGGGTTCGCAAACTACCATGCGTCCGGTCATGCCGAGATGGACGATCCACTGGGCCGTCGGAGCCGTGGGATGTTGCGATGCGTTTGCGACCTTCTTTTTCTGTTTCCGTAACGCCGGTGCCCCTGCCTCCAGGTCGAAAACGATGTGCTTGCCGGCACGATGCACTTTTACGATGCGCTTGCCCTCAAGCGTGGAAGCTATGACATTTGCGGATGACTTGAGGGGCTGTTTCCGGGAACCGATCCAGACGAATTCAACGGTATCTCCGGCAACGCGCGTGTTGAGGCCTCGCGCTATGGTTTCGACTTCGGGGAGTTCGGGCACGCTGTCAGGATACAAGATCGCAGACGTGTGAACCGCTTTGACACCTTCAGGCATCGACCAGCATAATCCGGCTGTGACCGAACCCATCGCGATCGAGCAATCACTTCGCACGCCAGTGTTGCGGCGTTCATTTCGTAAGGCGTACGCCGTGGCCGTGCGGGGTGAAGGCGTTTACGTCTGGGATAGCGGCGGCAATCGCTATCTGGATTTTTCGGGATCGGCGGCGGTGAATTTTATTGGGCATGGTGTTCGCGAGATTGCCGACGCGATGGCAGAGCAGGCTCGGCAGCTAGAGTTTGTGCACACCAGCCAGTTCACGACTCCGGTGGCGGAAGAATTTGCGGCGGAGCTGCTTGATTTTGCCGGCGATCACTTTCGCGGCGGGGCAGTTTACTTTACTTCGGGCGGATCGGAAGCGGTGGAGACTGCGCTAAAGCTGGCGCGTCAGTATCAGGTGGAGATCGGCGAAACGAATCGGCATCAGATTCTAAGCCGGCAACAGAGTTATCACGGATCGACGCTTGGAGCGCTTGCCGTTTCCGGCAACAAGAAGCGGCGTGAAATCTATTTGCCGATGGTGCGCGAGTTTGAGCACATTGGCATTCCTTATTGCTATCGCTGCGCATTTGACTGCTCCGACAGTTGTTACAACTGCGGGCAGCAGTATGCGGCGGAGCTGGAGCGGGCGATTTTGGCGGCAGACGGCGCGGTAGCGGGTTTCATCTTTGAACCGATGAGCGGGGCTACGCTGGGAGCGGTTACGCCTCCACCAGGATATTTGCAGGCGATCGCGGATATTTGCCGGCGTCATGGGGTGCTGCTGATTGCCGATGAAGTGATGACTGGCATGGGGCGGACGGGGCGGAATTTTGCATTTGAGCATTCGGGGATTGCGCCTGACATCCTGGTAACCGCCAAAGGGCTTTCGTCGGGATACGCGCCGCTGGGGGCGGTGATTGCGAGTAAGAAGGTTGTGGATGCGATTGCCGACGGCTCGGGAGCTTTTCTGCATGGGTTTACTTACAACGCGCATCCGGTTTCCGTGGCAGCGGGGCGGGCGGTGCTGCGGCGCGTGCGAGCGTTGAATCTGGTGCGTGCGGCTGATTCGGGGATTGCGGGAACGGCTGGGTCGGGTTTGAAGAATGCTCTGGAGAGTTTGCTTGATCTTGAGGTGGTTGGAGATGTCCGAGGGCAGGGCCTTCTGTGGGGCATTGAATTTGTCGCCGACAAGAAGACTAAGGCTGCTTTCCAGCCGGAGAAAAATTTTGCCGGGCTGGTGGGGCAGGCGTGTATGCGGCGTGGGCTGCTGGTTTATCCGATGCAGGGATGCGTGGATGGGGTCGCTGGGGATCATTTGCTGATTGCACCTCCGGCGGTGATTTCTCCGGAGCAGATTGAGTGGGCTGCGGAGCAGATACGGGCGGCGGTGGTGGAGTCTGCTCGTGGCGGCTGAATTACGCAACATCTGCCGGACGGAATTCGGCTCAGGCGTCAGGAGAATACGATGAATCGTCGAAATTTCGTTATGCAAGGCGGCTGCGTTCTTGCAGTTGCCGGCGCGGCTCCTTCTATACTTGGAGCGTCTATGATTGAGAAAACACAAGTACCGCATACCTCTATCCATCGTATCGAAGCGGATGGCGTTAACGTTTTCTATCGCGAAGCCGGAGCGGCCGACGCGCCGGTAGTGCTTTTACTGCACGGGTTCCCGACGTCTTCGTTTCAATATCGCGAATTGATTCCCCGCCTTGCGGACAGGTATCGAGTAATTGCCCCGGATCTTCCAGGATTCGGCTTTACCGACGTCCCTGAGAAGCGTCATTACAAATATTCCTTCGACGTTTTAGCGCAAACCATGCTGGCGTTCACGGATGCACTGCAATTGAAGCGGTACGCGCTCTATGTTTTTGACTATGGAGCTCCCACGGGCTTTCGTTTGGCGATGGCGCGTCCCGAGGGGGTTACGGCCATTATTTCGCAGAACGGTAACGCTTACGAAGAAGGGCTGGGGGATGCTTGGGCTCCGATCCGCCGTTACTGGAGCGAGCCGTCGTCTGAGAATCGGGAAGCAATCCGCAAGGGCTTGAACCTTGATGGAATGCGCCGGGAATATTCTTCCGGCATTCTCAATCCGGAATTGATCGCGCCGGAGGGATACACGCTCGACGCAGCGTTAATGGCGCGGCCTGGCAATACGGACATTCAGTTGGATCTGTTTCTTGATTATGCCAATAACGTGAAGCTCTATCCGGCATTCCAGGAGTATTTTCGCAAAGCAAAACCGCCGCTTCTTGCGATATGGGGCAAGCATGATCCGTACTTCATTCCGGCTGGCGCGGAGGCCTTTCGGCGAGACATTCCCAACGCTACGGTGCAACTTTTGGACACCGGGCACTTCGCGCTGGAAACGCACGTCGAGGAGATTGCGGCGGCGATGAGGGAGTTTCTCGCGAAGACCGGAGCTTGAAGAGCAAAAATGGCGTTGGTTCCACTGGTTGAACTTGAGAAGACCAGGCGAGCTTATTATCTAACTATCTGAAATCATTTGATTTGCCGGTTGATCCCCGTTTTACCTCGGCTGCATTGTCATCTCGCCGCTCAAACAGCATAGTGCTCGGACGATTGGAGTCACTATGGCCATCTCATTTGTGGATTTTGCAGAACAGACTAATCCCAAGACTTTAGCTGAAGCTCGCCGTGGGAATTTTCGGCAAGCAACGCGTATTCACGGAAGTTTCCTGGCTGCTGCTGAAAAGCACGCTCTGGTCTGGATGGCCGAGCGGATGCCTGCCTGGGTCACTTCGGACCAGCTAACCCTTCTCGGCTTTATCGCTCAGATCGCGACCGGGGTTTGCTACGCAGTTGCGTCCAGGGATCGCCGCATGTTGCTCGTTGCCATTGTTTGTCTGGCGGTGAACTGGTTTGGCGATAGCCTCGACGGGACGCTGGCTCGCGTACGCCAACGGCAGAGGCCGCGATACGGTTTTTACGTGGACCACATTCTCGACTCCATTGGCGCAGTCGCGATGATGGGCGGGCTGGCGCTTTCGGGATACATGCATCCGGCGATTGCGATTGGACTGCTGATTGGATTTCTGCTGCTTTCCATCCAGTCGTATCTGGCGACTTATACGCTTGGCGAATTTCATCTTTCGCTGTGGTGCTTCGGTCCGACTGAGCTGCGCGTTCTGCTGGCGCTCGGCAATTTGGCGGCATTTCGGTGGGCCTGGGTGATGCAGGGGCGGTATCGTCTTTTCGATATTGGCGGAGCGATTGGATTGGGTGTGATGGTGGTGATGCTGGCGGCCGTTTGCGTAAAAAATACGGCCCGGCTTTATCGGGAAGAGAGAATTTGATGGAGAGTTCTCAGTTCCCGGTTCTCGGTTCTCAGAAAAACCGAACCTTTCTTCGCTGGATAAAATTCAATGCAGTTGGTGGAATCGGCATTGGGGTGCAACTGGCGGCGCTGGCGATGTTTCGGTCCTGGCTAAAGCTGGATTATCTGCTGGCTACGGGGCTGGCAGTGGAGATTGCGGTGATCCACAACTTTTTGTGGCACGAGCGTTTTACGTGGGCGGATCGGGCCTCTTCGGTACCGATTCAGACATTGTGGAGACTGGTGAAGTTCAATGCCAGCAACGGGGTGGTTTCGATTGCGGGGAACGTCCTGCTCATGCGGTTGCTGGTTGGTGAAATGAAGTTTAACTACGTTTTATCGAATGTGTTTGCGATAGGCTTGTGCTCCGCGTTGAATTTTTTTCTCGGGGATCGGTTTGTGTTCGGAGCTGGGGAGAAGACGGCGGCGGAGTCTTCCCCGTAATTGTTGAGCCTTAATCTGCGGCGCGGGTCCTGAGCGAAGTCGAAGGAATGTGTCCGCCCCTACTTGATTTGGGCTTCCGCTGCTTCGGGGGCTGTTTTTGGGGGTTACGGGGCGATCAAGCAGGGGATATACTGTTTGTAGCTGCTATGCGCTCGAACAGTTACATCTCGCCTTTACGGAGCTGCTGGATTGAGGGACGCGCTTGTCCCCGCCGGTATCTTTCCGTTCTGCCTTCGCGGGTGCGCGCCAATCTCTTTGGCAGCGACTAATTTTTTTTCCCCTTCTATTTTGGCTTCGCTAATCGCCGTTAGCTCTTAGCTTTTGGCTCTTAGCCGCAAAGCCCCGGCAGCCTCTCTTTGTGTGTGCTGCTCGAAATCCGGCCTGAAAGCCACTGAGAACTGACGATCGGCAACTGAGAACAAAATTCAGAAATATCGGGAGGACTCCATGACCACCAAGACTTTGACTGCCGGCCCCAAGCTCACTACGGCGATTCCGGGCCCTAATGCCACGCGGATTCTGGCGGGTGATGAACAATACATTTCGCCGTCCTACACACGGTCGTACCCTCTGGTTGCCAAGCGCGGGCGCGGCATTGTGGTCGAGGATGTGGATGGCAATGAGTTCTACGATTTTTCCGCTGGCATTGCCGTGACCTCGACCGGACACTGCCATCCGACGGTGGTGGCCGCCATTCAGAAGCAGGCGGGCGAACTGATCCACATGTCGGGCACTGATTTTTATTACGAAGGCATGGTGACGCTGGCGCAGCGGCTTTCGAAGATTGCACCCATGCCGGGGCCGCACAAATTTTATTACGGGAACTCGGGCGCGGAAGCGGTGGAGTGCGCATTGAAGCTGGCGCGGTATCACTCTAAACGGCAGCAGGTGATCGCATTCTTCGGCGCGTTCCATGGACGGACGATGGGCGCGCTTTCGCTGACGGCTTCGAAGCCGCAACAGAAGCGGCGTTTCTCGCCGATGGTGCCGGGCGTGACGCATGTGCGCTATCCCGATGTGTATCGCGGTTGCTCGGGTGGTCCGCAGGATGCGGAGAAATTTGCTCTGGGCTGCGCGCGCTATATCGAAGAGAAGGTGTTTAAGACGATCCTCGCGCCGGAAGAAGTTGCGGCGATTTTTGTGGAGCCGGTTCAGGGCGAAGGCGGGTACGTGGTCGCGCCGACGATCTTTATGCAGGAACTACGCCGGATCTGCGATAAGCACGGCATCCTGCTGGTGGTGGATGAAGTGCAGAGCGGCATTGGACGCACGGGTAAATGGTTTGCCATCGAGCACACTGGCGTGCAGCCGGATATCGTTTGCATGGCAAAAGGCATTGCTTCTGGAATGCCGCTTGGGGTCACGATGAGCAAGGCGGACATTATGGATTGGATTCCCGGTTCGCATGCTTCAACGTTTGGCGGCAACCCGGTTTGCATTGCGGCGGCGCTGGCTACGCTCGATGTGATCGAGAAAGAAGGACTGGTGCGGAACTCGCAGGAAGTCGGCGATCACATGATGAAGCGCATGGCCGACTGGCCGAAGAAGCATCGGATTGTGGGCGACGTGCGCGGGCGAGGGTTGATGATCGGCGTTGAAATTGTGAAGGATCAGACGACCCGCGAATACGGCGCAAGCGAACGCGATCGGATTGTGGAGCTGGCATTCGAGCGCGGCGTTTTGTTCCTGGGCTGTGGTCCGAGCACGGTGCGGATTGCTCCGGCGCTTGTGGTTACCAAGGACGAAGCCGACGTCGCGGTGGATGCGCTGGAAGAGTCGATTGCGATTGTGGCGGCGGAGAAGAAAGCGTAAGCGGCGAAACCTAGATTTGGTTCTGCACACGGAGACGGGGCAAGCCCCGTCTCTACAGACACATATTCCACGGACCTATCCGCGGATTTGGGAAAGGATGGAGGCTATGGGCGATACTACGCTGCGCGAACTGATCTATGGCAAGGGCGCCCATGTGGATCCGGTGGCTTGCGTCGAAGATATTTCGGCGGAGGTTGCGGCACGGACCGTGGCGGGATATCCGCACTCCATCTGGCAGATCGTGGAACACATGAATTACTGGATGGATTACGAACTCGCCAATATTGCGGGCGAGAATCCGCATTATCCGGATAGGGCAATTGAGAGCTGGCCGAGGCGGCCCGATCCGGCTAGCAATTCAGCTGTCGCACAACAGTGGCTGGCCACTACTTCGCGCTTCACCGATTTTCTGGCGCGGCTGGCTGGGCTTGCGGAATCTGACTCAGCGACGCTGGAACGAAAAATCCAGAATGCCGGTTCGCCGCAAGCTCCGCGCGAATCCACGGTGCATGCGATGTTGTGGCAAATTACCGCGCACAACAGTTACCACGCCGGACAGATTGCGTTGCTTCGCCGCCAGTCCGGCGCATGGCCTCCTGAACGAGGCGGCGATACCTGGTGAGCGTTACCTCGAATCTCTGGTAAACGGCGCCCGGTACTGCCGCTCCCGACGCGTTCACTCTGCGTAAACGCAATTTCCGTCTATCCATCATCCATAAGGCGACTCATCAATTTTATTTGGAAGGAGGCCTCCGATGCCTCGATTTACGTCTCGTACTCTTTTCGCGCTTTCATTCGCGCTGGTGGTTTGGGCCTCCGCTTTTGCGGGGATTCGCGCTGGCCTGCGCGCTTATTCGCCGGCAAATCTTGCCATCCTGCGCTTTCTGGTGGCATCGCTGGTGCTGGCGATCTACGCAGGGATTGCACACTTTCGGCGTCCAGAATTGCGCGATATTCCTGGGTTGATCCTGACCGGGGCAATCGGGATCACCTTTTATAATCTGGCGCTTAATTATGGAGAGACGCGAGTGACGGCGGGGGCGGCGAGTTTGCTGATTGCGTCGACTCCGATCTGGACCGCGCTGGCGGCTCGATTCTGGCTGCACGAGAAGATGACTGTTATCGGGTGGTGTGGGGTGTTTGTGAGCTTCGCTGGAGTTGTGTTGATTGCCAGCGGAGAAGGTGGAGGCATCCGATTGTCGCCACAAGCGCTGATTATTCTGGCGGCCGCGGTTACGTCAGCAATTTATATGATCCTGCAAAAACATTATCTGGGGAGATATAGCGCGCTGGAGTTTACGGCATACTCGATTTGGTTTGGGACTGCGCTGATGCTGCCTTTCGGTAATGGTCTGGCGCATACTCTGCGCACTGCGCCCCTGTCGGCGACTTTGCCAGTTGTTTATCTGGGTATCTTTCCAGGGGCGCTCGCTTATGTATCGTGGGCTTATGTGCTATCGCACGGCGCGGCGGGGCGCACGGCTACGCTGCTTTATGTGATTCCGATCGTGGCCATCGGGATTGCTTGGATATGGCTAGGGGAGATACCGAAGCTAATTTCTCTCGTCGGCGGTGCGATTGCGCTGGGCGGGGTGCTGATGGTTAACACTATCGGGAAACGGAAAGTGGAGGGCACTGTGTTGGTGCCCGAGATTGTTGGCTAAGGTGTGTTGGAGATCAGCCGCCCCCGGGAATTTGTCATCCTGAGCAACGCGAAGGATCCCTACTTCCCCCAGATGTGTGCCGGGAATAGGGGTCCTTCGCTTCGCTCAGGATGACAACGCTTGAGGGTTTTGTTCGCGGCGACCAATTGGAACCAATGCTTGGTGACCGGGATCACATCTTGCGCATTGGATCCCAGTTATGGTGAAGATGGAGTTTTCATGTTCGCCGGACGCCTCACGCAAGCTACACTCCGCGCATTGGATTGGTTCGCAACGAGAACGCTTGCGCCGGAGGATATTCCGGCGCACCAGATCACGGGGCGGCGCGGCGAGGAGGACGCTTACTTCTACCTTCGCCGGCTTGGCTACACGATTATCGCCCGCAACTTTCGATCACCGCAGCATCGCGGCGAACTGGATCTTGTTGGATGGGATCATGACGTTTTGTGTTTTATTGAAGTGAAAACTCGGACATCACGCGACGTTAAGTCCGCCGAGGCGGCCGTTGATCGGGATAAGCAACGGGAATTATCCATGGTTGCACGCGACTTCCTGCGCCAGATGCCTCTTTCGTGCCAGTGGCGGTTTGACGTGCTCGCCGTATACTATCTGCGCGATCATAACTGCGAACCCGGCAAGCCATCATTCGAGATGTTTCAGAATGCGTTTACCGTATCGTACAATCGTGACTTTGCGAATCGATAATGCTTGCGAGTTCCTAATGAGAGGTTTCGTGCGTGCCTGAATTAAGAAAAGATCCCATCGTGGGCCGGTGGGTGATTATTTCCACGGATCGCGCCAAGCGGCCGACCGATTTTACGCGTGAAGCGGTGAAGATCAGAGGAGGATTCTGTCCCTTCTGCTCCGGAAACGAAGGCAAGACTCCGTCGGAGATTCTGGCGTACCGGCCGACGGCCAATGGAAGCGCTCCTCAGAAAGATGGGCCGGGTTGGACCATTCGAGTGGTGCCAAACAAATTCCCAGCGCTGGGGATCGAAGGCAATTTGAATAAGCAGGCCGAAGGCATGTTCGATAAGATGAACGGCATCGGCGCCCATGAAGTCGTCATTGAAACTCCGGAGCACAATGCCAGCCTGGCCACGCTCCCTCCAAAAAGAATCGAGGACGTCCTGTGGGCCTTCCGCGATCGAATTCTCGACCTAAAGAAAGACCGGCGCTTTAAATATGTTCTGCTATTCAAGAATCATGGAGAAGCGGCCGGAGCTTCGCTTGAGCATTCGCACTCGCAGCTAATCGCGCTGCCGATTCTGCCGATTTATGTGGCGGAGGAGCTTCAGGGAGCCAAGCAGTACTACATGTATAAGGAGCGGTGCGTTTTTTGTGACATCATCCGGCAGGAGACTGATAGCGGCATTCGCGTCGTGGCGGAGAATGAAGACTTTCTGACGCTCGCTCCCTATGCTCCGAGATTTCCGTTTGAAACGTGGATACTGCCGAAGCGGCATGAATCTGCGTTCGAGAATTCGTCGTCTCAGTTATTTGAGAATCTCGCGAAGGCGCTCAAGTTGCTGCTGATGAAAGCGGATCGCGTGCTCGACAATCCGCCTTACAATTTGGTGGTGCACACTTCTCCGGTGCAGGATCCGACCAACGAGTACTACCACTGGCATATCGAATTCATGCCGAAGTTGACCAAGACGGCGGGATTCGAATGGGGCACGGGATTTTATATCAATCCCACGCCACCGGAAGAGGCGGCTAAGTTTCTGCGCGAGGCTAGCGTGGAGGATGTGGCCAGCAGTGCGGTCGTGCGCTGAAGTTCTACATTGCGCCGTCCAAAGCTTGAGGAGAATGCCTCGATACTTCACTGTGAGTGTTGGAGGAGTAGGGGTCCTTCGACTGCGTAGCTGCTTCGCATTCGCGAAGCGGCTACTTCGCTCATGATGACATTGTTTATTATGTCGGGGCGTGCACTTATCCCTGCGTGCGGTCGAGAACCTCGGCGTGCCATGCCATCTGGATTGCTTCCAGCTTTGATTCGTTCGACTTTGCGGGATCGTCTTTGAAGTCGGGGAGCGCGACCACGTATTTGTGCAGGTCGGTGAAACGGACCGCTAGTGGGTCGACTTGGGGATGGGCTTCAGAGAGCAGAATCCCGATGTCATCGGCGTCGCTCCAGGTAAGTTGCTTCGGCATGAATGATCTCCAAGGGCCAGGATTCAAAGTTTCAAGGTTTCAGGGTTTCAAGGATTGCTCGTGGACTCGGCTCGCTGAGCCCTGTTTTTTCTTGAAACCTTGCAACTCTGAAACCTTGAAACCTGCTTTCTAATGTTCTTCCGATACGTAATTCCGGTTCCACGCCGGAATTTCAACGACTACTTTGCCGGGCTTCTTGATGACCGTCTGGCATCCGAGTCGCGAGTTTAACTGAAGGTCGGCGGCCATGTCGAGTTTGTCGGCTTCGTCGTCTTCCAGCTCCGAGAGCAGGTCAGCACCTTCTTTTACCCAGATGTGGCAGGTGGTGCAGGCGCAGTTTCCGCCGCAGGCATGGTCGAGATGGATGCCGAAGTTCAGCGCCACATCGAGCAGAGACTCTTCTTTGCCGTGGTCTTTGTAAGGCAACTTGCCGTGTTCGAAGGTTACGGTTTTGCCTTCGGGCAAGAATGTGACTTCAACCGTGTTTTCGTTGGGAGCGTCCATTGTGGGTGTTCCGGTGCTTTGCGATTTTTCTTCAGACATTTGTTAGACCCCAAGTTTCAATGTTTCAAAGTTGCAGAGTTTCAAGGTTTCGGTCCGAGCGATTGTCACATTGAAACCTATCATTTATTCAAATTCGGCTTTCGCCATTGGATGGCCTGCGTGCGGCCCTTCTGCCATCTCATTTTCGTCCATGGCCTTGCCTTTTAGGACGGTGGAGACGGCTGTATCCATCATTAGTTCCGCCAGGCGCATGGTGGCGTCGTTCAACTTATCGATGGCATTGCGGATCGCGTGATAGTCTTCGCCGTCCTTCACTTTGATCAGAGCCTTCTCCAGCGCCTCAACGTTGCGGCGTTCGTCGATGGAAAGTTCCTGCCAGGCTTGATTGTTCTTTGCCTTCACGAGTGCGGTGAGGATCGTATCGGCTTCGCGCCGTGCTTCTATGACTTGCCGTTGACGGAAATCTTCTTCCGCGTAGTCGTACGATTCGAGAAGCATGTTCTCGACTTGCTCGTCGGTGAGGCCGTAAGTGGGCTGCACATCGATTTCGGCTTCTTTGCCGCTGCGCTGTTCGCGCGCGGAGACGCGCAAAATGCCGTTGGCGTCGATCAGGAACTTTACTTCGATGCGCGGCATGCCGGCGACCATGGGGGGGATGCCCTTGAGATCGAATCGCGCCAGTGAGCGGCAATCTTTTGCGAGTTCGCGCTCGCCTTGCAGCACGTGAATTGCGACGTTGGTCTGGCCATCCACTTGGGTCGTGTAGTGCTGCGTCGCAGAGGCTGGGACCGTCGAATTGCGCAGGATGATTTTGTCGGTCACGCCACCTGCTACTTCGATTCCCAGAGAAAGTGGAGTTACGTCGAGCAGCAGCATGTCTTGCGTGATTTCGGAGCCACCACCGAGAATGTGCGCTTGTACGGCTGCGCCGAGGGCTACTACTTCGTCCGGGTTTAAATCGGTGTGCGGCTCGCGCTTAAAGAGATCTTTCACGAGACGGCGAACTTTGGGAATGCGGGTCGAGCCTCCGACGAGCACGACTTCATCGATTTGCTCAGGCTTCATGCCTGCGTCTTTGAGCGCCTGTTTGCAGGGGCCGACGGTGCGGTCGATGATCGGCTGGATCATTTTTTCAAAAACTTCCAGCGAAATCTCGCGCTGATATTTTTTGCCACCGGGGAGATCTACATCGAGTTTCGCCGAGGGCTGCGACGACAGAGCAATCTTGGCTTCGATCACGGCTTTGCGAATACGCGCTACTGCTTCGCCGTTGTGCCGAGGGTTGCTCCGAAGGTCGAGTCCGAGATCGCCGCGAATATCGTCTAGCGCGATCGAGATCAGGAGATTGTCGATGTCGTCTCCGCCAAGATGGGTGTCGCCGTTGGTCGCGATCACCTCGAAAATGCCATCGTGCAGTTTGAGAATCGAGATGTCGAAGGTTCCGCCGCCTAGATCGTAGACGACTACGATGCCGTTCTTCTTTTTATCGAGGCCGTAGGCTAGAGATGCGGCTGTGGGCTCGTTGACCAGGCGTAGGACACTCAGTCCGGCGATGCGGCCAGCATCTTTTGTTGCCTGGCGCTGCGCGTCGTTGAAATATGCAGGGACGGTGATGACGGCCCGGGTTACGGGTGCTGCGAAGAAGCGCTCGGCATTGCGTTTCAACTGGCGCAGCACGAGCGCGGAAATTTCAGGAGGATTGTAGGTGCGCTCGCCGATCTTGATGCGCAGAACTTCGCCGGATTGAAGGTCGTCTGCTAACTGGAAGGGGAAAAGCTTTAATTCTTCTTGTATGTCTTCGACGCCGCGTCCCATCAGACGTTTGACGGAGTAGACAGCACGCTCTGGGGTTTCGATCAGATACTTACGCGCGGCGTTGCCGACTACGATCTGGTTTTTCTCGTCCAGCGCGACCACCGACGGGACGAGGTTCAGCCCGTCTTCCCCGGGGATGACGACGGGGGAATCTCCCTGCATGTAGGCCACGAGGGAGTTCGTTGTGCCGAGATCGATGCCGACGATGTAGTCAGTTGCCATTTTAATTGCTGAGGTTAGAGGTCAGATTGCAGAGGTGAAAACCAGGTGCGATAGAGCTTTTAACTTCTGCAATCTGACCTCTCACCTCTGACCTAGCCCTTCCATTGCTTCGTTTACGTCACGTACCAGGTTCCGAATGTAGTTTCTGCGGTTTAGCACATCGACCATCTGGTCGAGGATTTTCTTGCGGTCTTGTTCTGGTCCACTGTCTTCGTGCTTGTCCCACTTGTTCCATTGGGTTTGTAGTTCGTTCAAGAGTGCGTCGTGTTTTTCTTCCAGCGATAGCTTGGCGGCGCCGATTTCTTCCAGTAAAGTAGGGTCGTCCTCGCCTGTCTTCTTTTGCATTTTCAATTCTTCGAGATGCATGTTGAGCTCGAAGACTTCCTCCAGAAGATCGGGAGGGACGACCTGTTTTTTTAATTCTCCCGTGGCGCGCGCTTTTTCGGTGGCCTGTTTCGATTGCTCTTCCAGTTCGACGCCCTCCAGTCGCAACAGGTATTCGGTGCGCCTGATTGGATCTTTCAAGGTGCGGTAGGCGTCGTTGAGCATGGAGCTTTGCTCCAGGCTCCAGGAACGTTCCTGATCTTCAGCTTGTCCGAAAACGTCTGGATGGAGACGGCGGCTCAGGGCGTAGAACTCTTTTTCAAGCGCGGCCGTATCCAAGTTGAGCTTGCGGGGGAATCCAAAGAAAGTGAAATAGTCGACTGGGACCGGCGGTTGCACTTTGCCGCACGAACTGCAGAAGTGCGTGGCGCGCATCGTGCCGCAGGACCAGCAACTTGGAGTGGGCTCGGCGGGCGTTCGCCCAACTGTCACGAGCGCCGATTTGGATTCCACATTTGCCATAACAAAATTCAGGGCGAGCGCGCGGCCCGCCCCCTGATCAACTTGGTTTTGACGACAGGCCTATGGCCAGTCTGGACGGGGCGGAGATCCGTCACCACACGTGCACTAAATCTGCTACGAGAAAGAACTGCCGCAGCCGCAGGACTTGGTTGAATTCGGGTTCACGAAGGCGAAACCCTGCTGCATAAGGCTCTCGTTGTAGTCAAGAATCATGCCGTGCAGATAGATGAAGGACTTCGGGTCCACAAACACGCGAACGTCGTCGAACTGAAATACGCGGTCGCGCTCGCGGGGCTGGGAATCGAACCGTATGTTGTAACTCAGGCCGGAGCATCCGCCGCCCTGCACGCCTAGACGAAGGCCGCCCTGCTCGGGCGAGACATTTTCTTTTGCCATCGCGGAACGGATTTTCGCTAGCGCCTTGTCGGTTACCTGGATGCCTTTGGCCGGAGCTTTGGGCATCTCCGTTTTGACAGGCTGGTCGTTTGTCGCGCGATCTGTGACGGCTTGATCCATTAAATGAATGCCCAGCCCCTAAAGGGGCGTCTGATTCTTGGCGGTTACGGCATCGCTAAAGCGATACCCTGATACGAATCCGGACTCTTTCCCGAGGCTGTGAAGCCGCGATCTTCCGTTCTCGCTTTCACGTGCGCGATCCAGCATGCTTCGCGGGTGATCCTAGCCGGGGCAAGCCCCGTCTCTACGTTCAGCGAACTGCAGATCCCTCGCTTCGCTCGGGATGACAATCCAAAACAATTACTGCGCAGCTTGGACAGCCACGGGCTTTGCGGCTTCCTGCTTCTGTTTCCAGTCGCCGATCGCGGCTCGGATGGCGTCTTCGGCCAAGACTGAGCAGTGGATCTTCACTGGCGGCAGGGCTAGTTCCTTTACGATCTCGGTGTTCTTGATCGCCAGGGCTTCGTCGATGGTTTTGCCCTTGACCCATTCGGTGGCTAGAGACGAGGATGCGATTGCCGATCCGCAGCCGAAGGTCTTGAACTTGGCATCTTCGATGACGTTGGTCTGCGGATTGACTTTGATTTGCAGCTTCATCACGTCTCCACACTCGGGCGCGCCGACAAGGCCGGTGCCTACGTCGGAGTCCTTTTTGTCCATGGAGCCAACGTTGCGCGGATTGTTGTAGTGGTCGATTACTTTATCGCTGTATGACATTTTTTTACCCCTTCAGGTTTCAAAGTTTCAATGTTTCAAGGTTTCAGCGTGGTCCGCCTGGTCGTCAAAGCTCTAATCAAGGCTACTTTGAAACCTTGAAACTTTGCGACCTTGAAACCTGCTCCTAGTGCGCTTCCGCCGCCCATTTCACGCTCTTTAAGTCCACGCCTTCTTTTGCCATTTCATAGAGTGGCGAAAGTTCACGAAGACGCAAAACCGTTTCTACTACGCGGTCGGCCACGTAATCGATTTCGGCTTCGGTGTTGAAGCGTCCGATGCCGAAGCGGATCGAGCTGTGCGCCAGATCGTCGCCGGTGCCTAGAGCCTTCAATACATAAGATGGCTCAAGGGTCGCGGAGGTGCAGGCCGATCCGCTGGAAACCGCGATATCGTTGATGCCCATCAGGAGCGATTCGCCTTCCACGTAGGCAAAACTGATATTCAGGTTGCCGGGAAGGTGATGCTCCATAGATCCGTTGACATAGACCTCATCGAGGCGGCTCATGATGCTGTTTTTCAAGCGGTCACGCATGCCCGCCATCCTGATGGCTTCCCGCGGCATTTCTTCCTGAGCAATGGCACATGCTTTGCCAAGGCCTGCGATGCCGGGAACATTGAGCGTACCGGAACGCATGCCGCGCTCGTGCCCGCCGCCGTCGATCAGCGGAACCAACTGGACGCGCGGATTCTTGCGGCGTACGTACAACGCGCCTGCGCCTTTCGGGCCGTAGAGCTTGTGTCCGGTGATCGACGCCAGGTCGATGTTCATTTTGTTTACATCCACCGGAACCTTGCCGATTGCCTGCACGGCGTCGGTGTGGAAGATCACGCCACGTTCACGGCACATCTTGCCGATTTCCGAGATTGGTTGCAGCACGCCGATTTCGTTGTTGGCGGCCATGATCGTTACCAGAATCGTCTTGTCGTCCATGGCGCGCTTCAGGTCGTCAAGGTCAATCAATCCACTCTTCTGGACAGGCAGATAGGTGACGCGAAAACCGAACTTCTCCAAATGCTTGCAGGTGTCGAGCACGGCTTTGTGTTCGGTGACGGCGGTGATGATGTGGTTGCCCTTCTCGCGGTACATCTCGGCGACGCCTTTAATGGCTAGGTTGTCGCTTTCGGTGGCGCCCGAGGTGAAGATGATTTCTTTCGCGGTCGCGCCGATCAGTTTCGCGATGCGCTCGCGCGACAGTTCGACGGCCTCTTCAGCGGCCCATCCAAAAGGATGATTGCGGCTGGCGGAGTTGCCGAACTTCTCCATGAAGTAGGGCAGCATTTCTTCGAGAACTCGCGGATCCATGGGAGTGGTTGCGTGGTTGTCCATGTAGATGGGCAACTTGATCCCGTTGGGATTTGGGTGCTGACCGAAGTCTTGACTGCTGGGGGTCGCCGTCTTGGTGCTCATGATTACCGTTTCTCCTACACGTCCCCTAAAGGGGCATCTGATTTTCAAACTCTACGGCATCGCTGAAGCGATGCCCTGATACGAAACTTCCTGCCAAACTTTGATCCTGGATCGCTAACCTAACCTTCAATTTCGTCTACGAAATCGTTACCAACTCCGCCGGCTTTTTGTTTTCCTGCTTCTCGAGATGAAGGACTTCCGGCTCTTCGTGCATCTCTGAAATCTTGATGTTCTTCAGCACCTGTTCGATGCTTTCATTCACTTTTCGTAGCGGTTCGCGAATGGTGCAGCGATTGCTCTGATCACATTCGCCGCGGACGGTGACGCATGACGTAATGAAAAGCGGGCCATCAATGGCTTTGATTACTTCGAACGCGGAGATCATCTTGGGATCCCGCGTGAGGGTATATCCGCCGTTTATGCCATGCTGGGAGCGTATCAATCCCATCTTCGCCAGCCGTTGCAGAATCTTCGCCAGAGCTTCCTGCGGGATGCCGTAGGCGTCGGCTACATCCTTAGCGCTGCATGAACCCTGGGCGACATGCTCCGCCAGATGTTTCATGGCCATGAGCGCATAGTCGGCCTTTTTGGTCAATTTCAGCATGGGTGAATGCCGACTGTTATGGTCGGATAAAAATCCGACTGTTTCGGTCGTATTTCTATGTTACTCGCGGGCGGCGGTTCCTGCAAGGCCGGTCAGGCAGTGGCCTGATTTGGCAATCAAGCGGTAAGTTTCGGCAATCAAGCGGTTTAGGTGTTTGGAGTCTTATTTTGGACTCTGATTGGCCGGCGGTGGCGGAAGCACCGGCTTCTGATCCTTCATCATCCGGTCGAGAGCGGTGGGGGGAGTTTGTTCTTCGACTACATCGTATCCTTACAGGCACTTGGAATAAGGCGGGATCGGGGCCGTCACGTTTGACGTCGGAGAGTTCGACGATGACCTTGGGGGTGCGTGGATCATCAATGATGTGGCGCATGACGATGCCGAGATCTGGGGAAATCCATCTCCACCACACCCTCTTCAGCGGCTCATACACGATCACTGAGTGTTCTGGCGCTTCTTCGCCGTTGCGTGTCTTCCACATCGTCTGACGGCGCGTTCGACCGTCAGCATCGCGCCAAACCAGTTGTACGCTTGAATGCTCGGTCGTGGTGCCATCGGCATTCGTCTTTATTTCAGTTTGAGTTTCTTTTGCCGAGTAGGGTAATCCAGTGCACCCGCCAATGGGTGACACAGAGGCGGAACCCACTGCGCTTGCGGATTGGGCATTCGAAACCTGCAAGACGGAAAAGAGCACGATTGCAAAAACGGAAGAAGTCGTCCAGGAGGGGAGGCGCATAGGACACGCTCCAGAGCTAAGAAATCATACCTTGCACTGAGGCGGGCGCTTCAATCGCTTCAGTACCAAGCCGCAAATCTCGTCGGCGAAGCCTTCTTCGAGTTTTACGTGACGGATCAGGAAGCGCATCAAAATTGGTCCGTAGAGCGAATCGAGGATCGTGTCAAAGTCGCAGCCCTTCGGCAGTTCGCCCCGATCCACGCCGCGCTGCAGAGTTTGATAGGCTTGCCTCCGCCTGGGCCAGAGGAACCGGTCGCGGTAGGCCTGGAGCAGATCCGGATCGGATTGTCCACCCGCGAGCATAGCGGCGACGACTTTGCCGCGCTTTGACAAAAATATACGAATCAGACCCTTCATCTGCGCCCTCATATCGTCGTACACTGACCCAGTATTCGGGAAGCGCAGTTCTTCGGCGGCACTTTCGGAGAAGGCGTCGGCTACCAGAGCGCCCTTCGTCGGCCACCAACGGTAGACAGTTGTTTTGCCAACGCTGGCGTCTGCCGCGATGGCCTCGATGCTGAGTTCCGCGAACCCACCGGGCCGTTCGAGCAATTTCAGAGTGCTGCGAAGGATTGATTGACGCGACTCTTCGCTGCGCGGCCGTCCGGGTGGGCGCGTCCCGTTAGTGCCGTTACGTCCGTTTTTATTTTCGGCGCGCCGCGTGCGATTTTGAGGCATGGGTGAAGTCTAATATAATTTAAATCCGAAACGTACTGTTTTGAATCTCATTTAGAAGTTTGAAGGGCGGCAAGGAGCGGGTGTAGGCCCCGTGACAAATGCCTCCTGACGTGGGCTTTTTTAGAGGAACCAGCGCTTCTCTGTCTTATGTGGATAGTCGCATTAGCTCTCCGTCGTCCTTATACGTTTGTGGTGATGGCGCTGCTGATTATTATTCTCACGCCGATCACCATTGCGCGTACGCCGGTTGACATCTTTCCCGAGATCAATATCCCAGTTGTAAGTGTGGTGTGGAACTACACGGGGTTTTCGCCGCAAGACATGGCGGACCGGATCGTCACCAACTCCGAGCGTGGATTCACGGTCACGGTCAACGACATTGAGCATCAGGAATCGCAGTCGCTCAACGGTCTGGCAGTAATCAAAATTTTCTTTCGGCCTTCCGCGAATATTGCGACGGCAATCACGCAGGTAACGGCTATTTGCCAGACCGTGTTGCGCGGCTTGCCTGCCGGCACAACTCCTCCTCTGGTTATTACCTATACGGCATCATCGACGCCGATCGTGCAACTGGGTTTGAGCAGCAAGACGCTTCCGGAGCAGCAACTGTTCGATCTTGGACAGAATTTTCTGCGTACGCAATTGAGCACAGTCCAAGGCGCGGGCACTCCGTATCCCTTCGGAGGCAAGCCACGCCAGATACAGGTTGATCTGGACTCCGCAAAACTTCAGGCCTACGGCTTATCACCTGCCGACATTGTCAATGCGGTGGCTGCGCAGAACCTGATCTTGCCGGCGGGCACGGTGAAAATCGGGCCGACCGAATACAACGTCGAGATGAACGGCACCCCGCAGACGATTGCGGAATTGAACGATCTGCCGGTGAAGACCTCGAACTCATCCACGCTTTATCTGCGGGATGTGGCGCATGTTCGCGACGGATTTGGGCCGCAGACCAACATCGTGCGCCAGGATGGGGCGCGCGGCGCGCTGATGTCGATGTTCAAGCTCGGCGGAGCCTCGACGTTAACTGTGGTTAAAGACGTGAAGGAGGTAGTAGCCAACGCGTCGAAATTCCTGCCTCCCGATCTCAGTCCGCAATTCACGATCAAGGCGTTGTTCGACCAATCGCTCTTTGTGCGTGCGTCGATTCAGGGTGTTTTGCGCGAGGGTTTGATCGCGGCCTGTCTGACGGCCTTGATGATCCTGCTGTTCCTGGGTGATTGGCGCCCGACGGTGATCATCGCGATATCGATCCCATTGTCGATTTTCGTGTCAGTCATTCTTCTCAGCCTGTTGGGCGAGACCATCAACATCATGACCCTGGGAGGGCTGGCTCTCGCCGTCGGGATTCTGGTCGACGATGCCACGGTCGAGATCGAGAATATCGAGCGCAACCTGGCACTGGGTAAAGAAATGAAGCAGGCCATCCTCGATGGCGCGCAACAGATTGCGGTGCCCGCTCTGGTATCGACGTTATGTATCTGCATCGTGTTTGTGCCGATGTTCTTTTTGACGGGGGTTGCGAAATATCTTTTCGTGCCGCTGGCAGAAGCGGTGAGCTTCGCCATGCTGGCGTCCTATCTGCTTTCGCGCACCCTGATTCCGACGATGGTGATGTTTATCATGCGCGGGCATGAGCATCGCTCTCTGGAGAGCAAGAATCCGCTGGTGCGATTCCAGCGAAAATTCGAGCATGGCTTCGAGAAATTCCGCGGCGGCTATCAGCAGCTTCTGGAAACAACTTTGGAATACCGTGGTTTGTTCGCGGTTTGCTTCATCACGTTTTGCGTTCTGTCGCTGGGGCTGGTGTTTTTTCTAGGACGGGATTTCTTCCCGAAGGTGGATGCGGGCCTGATTCGCCTGCACTTTCGCGGTCGAGCCGGCTTGCGCGTGGAAGAGACGGCGCGTTTGTGCGACGAAGTCGAGGAAGTTTTGCGGAGCGAAATTCCGAAAGAAGAACTGCAGACCGTGCTCGATAACATCGGCGTCCCGTACTCGGGCATTAATCTGTCTTACGCCAGCTCGGGCGTGATCGGGACGAGCGATGCGGAGATTTTGATTTCGCTGGACCCTGAGCATCATCATCCCACGGCGGGATATGTCCGCCGGTTACGGCGCGAGTTGCCGCAGCGTTTCCCCGGCGTCGAGTTCTTCTTCCAGCCGGCCGACATTGTGTCCCAGATTCTTAATTTCGGATTGCCTGCGCCAGTCGATATCCAGATCATTGGCGCGGATGTGCCCACCAACTACGCGATGGCCCAGAGGATCGCAAATAAGCTGCGCCAGATTCCCGGCGCGGCCGATGTTCACGTGCAGCAAATGTTGAGCCAGCCGACTCTTCACCTTGACATGGACCGCACGCGCATCAACCAAGTGGGACTGACGGCACAGAATGTCGCGCAGAGCGTCCTCATCAGCCTAAGCGGAAGTTTTCAGACGGCGCCCAATTTCTGGCTGAACCCGAAAAACGGCGTGACCTACAGTATTTCCATTCAGACGCCGCAGTATCACATGACTTCTTTGCAGGACCTGATGAACACTCCGGTGGTCAGCGGCAGCGCGCAACCACAAGTGCTTGGAAATCTGGCGGCACTCACGCCGGTCGCGCGTCCCGCTGTGGTTAACCACTACAACGTGCAGCCGGTCATCGATGTCTATGCCAGCACGCAAGGGCGCGATCTGGGCGGAGTTGCGGCGGATATTATGGAAGCGCTGAAGCCATTTCAGGACCCTAAGGTCCTTCCGCGCGGAGCGCAGATTGTGGTTCGCGGCCAGGTGGAAACCATGAAATCTTCGTTCTTCGGATTGGGAGTCGGCCTTCTCGGCGCAATCGTGCTCGTCTATTTGCTGATCGTGGTCAACTTTCAGTCATGGCTTGATCCCTTCATTATCATCACCGCATTGCCCGGGGCGTTGGCGGGGATCTGCTGGTGCCTGTTGATCACGCGAACAACGTTGAGCGTCCCCTCGTTAACGGGTGCGGTTATGTGCATGGGAGTTGCGACCGCAAATTCGATTCTTATGGTTTCATTCGCGCGCGACCGCATGGATACAGGCGTGCCCGCGTTACAAGCTGCTCTCGAAGCGGGCTACACGCGTATGCGTCCGGTGATCATGACAGCTCTCGCCATGATTATCGGGATGGTTCCAATGGCTTTGGGTCTAGGCGAGGGCGGAGAGCAGAATGCTCCTCTCGGCCGTGCGGTTATCGGCGGGTTATTGTTTGCGACTGTCGCCACATTATTTTTTGTTCCCAGCGTCTTTACGATTATTCATGGACGCCGCCAAGCGCGGCAGCAAGATTGAGAGATTGAAAGAGTGGAGAGTACCAATGGCAGGAGACAAAGAAACTCGCTATCGAGAGACAAAAATAGATCGAGACACAAGACTGGCGCCGACTGACATCGAACGTCCTCCCGAGGTTGGGCCGGCTCCAACCGGGCGGGCAACGATGTTGGTTGGCATTGCCCTGGTGTTACTGCTGGTTGCAGGCGTGATCACGTTTCTCGACCGGAGAAGCGAAGCACGATCGCTGGTAGAAGAGACCCAAGCTGTGTCGATTCCGACAGTCGCGGTGGTGCAGCCGAAAACTGAGCCCGCGACCGACGAATTGGTGTTACCAGGAAATTTGCAGGCCTTCACCGAATCCCCGATTTTTGCACGAACCAATGGTTATCTCTTGCGTTGGTACAAAGATATTGGCAGCAAAGTTAAAAAAGGAGAGTTGCTAGCAGCCATTGACACTCCAGAAATTGATCAGGAGCTGTCCCAGGCCAAAGCAACGAGTCAGCAAGTAAAAGCGGCGTTGGGACTGGCAAAAATCTCAGCGGACCGTTGGGCGAATTTGCGCAAGACAGACTCGGTTTCGCAGCAGGAAGCCGACCAGCAAGCGAGCGGCTATGAGCAGGCAAAAGCGAACCTTGCGGCCGCGGATGCGAACGTTCGCCGGCTCGAAGAACTCGAGTCTTTCAAGAATGTGTACGCTCCGTTTTCGGGAGTGCTGACCAAGCGCAATGTCGATCCGGGCGCCCTCATCAATTCAGGGGCGGGCGCGGCCGGCAAGGAGCTGTTTGATATCTCCCGCATCGATCCCCTTCGCGTTTATGTCAGTGTTCCGCAAGCATACGCGCCGAACATAAGAGCCGGAATCAAAGCGAATGTCACACTGCAGGAGTTTCCTGGAAAGAAATTTTCTGGCACGGTGGTGCGCACCGCGGAAGCGATCGACCCGGCGACGCGGACTCTTAATACCGAAGTGGATGTTCCCAACAAGGACGGGATGTTATTGCCTGGCTCATTTGGGCAGGTGCATTTTGCGGCTGGAACTTCGGTGCCGAGAATTACCATCCCGGTGAACGCGATGTTATTCCGCGCCGAGGGACCGAGCGTAGCGGTTGTCGACAAGGACGGCAAGGTGCATTTGCATCCGATAACGATTGGACGCGATTACGGGGCTACGCTCGAAATTCTGGGTGGCCTTGATGCGAGCGACCAGATTGTGATCAATCCCTCCGACTCGCTGGAGGAAGGGCAGCCGGTGCACGTGGCCCAGCCGAAACAAGGAGCAGCACACTCGTGATGCGGTTGCCTTCAATCGAAAATGCTGCGAGACGCGGTCCGCTGCGTCTACACGGCAAACATTTTAGTTGGATGGCGGCGGCGCTCTGCGTGTTTGCTCTCGGATGCACCGTGGGTCCGAGATATAAGCGGCCTGCCGCCCAAGTTCCCGACACCTGGAAGGGCGAGGGGCCGTGGCAGGCGGCCGCTCCTAAGGATGCAATTCCCAAAGGCGCGTGGTGGCAGATATTTCATGATGCGGAGCTCGACCGGCTCGAGCAGGATCTGCTTCAGGCCAATCAGTCCCTGGATGCGGCGCGGGATCGACTGTCGCAGGCTCGGGCGCAGGCTCGGATAGCATCCGCGGCTTTTTTTCCGGTGGTCAGTGCCGATCCGGGTGTTCAGCGGCAAGAGGTCTCCAGCAAGCGTGCGTTCGCAGGCGGCGAGTTGCCACCCTTTACGCAGAGTAATTTTTCGGTGCCATTTTCCGTCAGCTATGAGTTGGATTTATTCGGACGGGTGCGGCGCAATCTGGAAGCGGCCAACGCTTCGCTACAGGGGAGCGCGGCCGACCTGGAAAATGTGCGCCTGGTGTTGAGCGCGGAACTGGCCGCCGACTATTTCAACTTGCGCGAAAGCGACCGCGAAGCCGGAGTGGTGCGGGAATCGGTTGAGATCGAACAAAAAGGATTGGATCTGGTCAACCGGCGTCACGAAGGCGGAGTGGCGAATGGGCTGGAAGTAGCGCAGCAGGCCGCCTTGCTGGATTCCACTGCGACGCAACTGCAGTTGGTGCTGCAACAGCGAGCACAGTTCGAACACGCGATTGCGGTGCTGACGGGGAAGTCTGCTTCGGCTTTCACACTAGCTGAAGCGAAGTTTGACGCGGCGCCTCCGGCGATCCCTACCGGAGTTCCGTCGGAGATTCTGGAGCGACGGCCTGACGTTGCCACCAGCGAGCGACAGATGGCATTCGAGAATGCGCAAGTTGGCATTGCGATGACTGCGTTTTATCCGCATATTACTCTGGCCGGAAGCGGGGGCTGGCAAAGCAGCGACATCACCACGCTGGCCAGCGCTCCCAGCGCGTTCTGGTCACTGGGCGCAGACCTACTCCAGCCAATTGTGAATGGCGGAAGGAATCGCGCCAATCTTGTCCTTACTCGCTCCGCCTACGATGAGTCGGTCGCCAACTATCGCGAATCGGTGCTGGAAGCATTTCAGCAGGTAGAGGATGGGCTTTCTGGGCTTGCGCTGCTGGACCAGGCATCGAAAACACAAGCGAAAGCGGTGAATGATTCGCGGCGCGCGCTCGCGATTGCCAATGACCGCTATGTGGGTGGGGTGACAACGTATCTCGACGTTATTACCGCGCAGTCCACACTGCTGGCCAATGAACGGCTGGCGACGCAGTTGCTCGGCCAGCAAATGACCACTTCGGTTTTCCTGGTGAAGGCATTGGGCGGCGGGTGGGACGCGTCCGAAATTCAACGGGAAAATGTGAAGCCTAAACTGGTTCAAGCGGTGCAGCAGTAACTTCCAAACAAAGACAATTTGTCTTTCAGGGAGCACACCGGCGCAACCGCTGATCGTGGCAAGCCAGCCTAGAGACTCTTGGGCACTTGGACAGCTGGAACCTATTGCTCGGAACTATGCCGAGTGCTGTTCCGGATTGCCTTGGCGCGAACGAACCTCGCGTTCCGCGATCAGCCAATCGTGGTGCTCATCGCCGTTCCCGGATCCCGCCGTTGCTCTGCGCTGCAAATAGAGTTCGTAGGCGCGCCGGCGAATCTCTTCTTCCAGATTGAAGGGAGCAACTTTCGCGGATTTTGCCTTCTTCGGAACTTCTGACACAGGAATTTCAGACCCGACCTGAATAGTGGCAGGCGGTTTGGAGGTTGCGGATTTCTTGCTGCGGGTGCTGGTAGTTTTTTCAGTTGTGTTGCGTGCCATACGATACTCCTTACAGATACCTAAATCCAGGAATGGTCTTACATAATGGATAAGCGACATACGCGTACTCCGATAGCCGCCAATTACGACGAACTACATGTCTAACTATAACGCGGACGGCTGTGGAATTGTGCCGCGAAGGCGACGAAAATCTCCCGCTGAACATGAATAGGAAACTTCGGTGTGGGCCGGTTTGAATGTCTCAGCCCCTAAAGGGGCGGCTGATTTTGAATGACTTGCGGTATCGCTAAAGCGATGCCCTGATACAAAGCGATACCCTGATACGAATCGCGATTGCGCCATCCAGACTCAACTGCGGCAGCGAGTTTTTCCGCAAGCTATGGCACGACACAAGGGCAAAATTACTCCGGTAACTTGTCGAAAGGTTACGGGGCTAGCAGTATGGATGGGTACGGCCGAGCCACAACTATGTCATTGTCAGGCAATCAGGGTATCGGGGCCAAAACAGCGAAGGCCACTGTCAAGGATTTGGAGAGGATGATTTCCGAATCTCCAAGTGCAGATCGAGTTTGCTTCAAGCTGGCGCAGATTCTGCGTGTGCGCCGCAACGAAGTAGCATTGCTGAGGTTGGAAGGTGGCAGTCTCCGATTTATCTTTCCGCCGGAGTTGCGATCGGCGGGCGTGCTTCCACTCACCGGATCGGCGGTTGCAGCGCGAACCGCGGCGACTCGCACTCCACTTCTATCGAATACTTTCATGCGCGTAAAGCACGTCAGCCTGTTTGAAGCAGTAAAGCTTGGAGACGAGGAAGAAGAACGAAACCTTGAGCAGCTGCCGATTCAGAAAATCATGTCCGTTCCCGTGGCTTGCTCCGCAGGAAAAGTAGTGGGCGTGGTACAGGTTTCGCGTAAAGGACTGGACGCATCACTCGCGGGCGCTGACTTTGCTAACGAAGACCTCAAGCAGCTAGAACAAGCCGCTGACCTTATTGCCCGTATGCCGTTCATGAAGGAAGGCACGCAAGTTTAGTTAGGGTCCGATAGGGCTTGTCGCGGTTCTCCTATTCTCTATCTTTGATCTTTAGTCTTTGCGTACAATTCTTGCGCATGAAATTCTCATACCGCCTGTCCTGCACAAAATCCTGAAGACCAGGCCCACTGGAAATTGAATCCGCCGAGCTGACCGGTGACGTCGACAACTTCTCCGATAAAAAAAAGGCCCGGTACTTTTAAACACTCCAATGTTCGGGCAGAAAGTTCGGCGGTAGCGACGCCGCCTGCGGTGACCTCGGCTTTTCCATAGCCTTCGGTCGCTTCTGACTTGACCTCCCACCCGTGTAGTTGGCGTTCGGCTTCGGCGAACGCGCGATCGGAATTCCAGTTAAGGGATAAGTTTCCAACCAGCGATCGGCGAACCGGCGTGGCAGAACTTCTCTTAACATCGTTTTCCAAGTAGCCACATCGCGATGGCTGCGGATTCGTAGATCGTCGGCGAGATTGCGATCCGGCAGAAGGTCGAGATGAATCGGTTCCTTGCCATCCCAATAAGAAGAGATCTGGAGAATGGCCGGACCGCTGATACCGCGATGGGTGAACAGCATATTTTCGAGAAAGGCGGGCCGCACGTTTCGTTTCGAGCTGGAAACGGACGCGATGACTTCGATCGAGACTCCGGCAAGATCGCACCAGCGTTTGCGGTCGCGTTCGACGAAGGAGAGTGGAACCAGGGCTGCGCGGGTGGGCTCGATGTTCAGTCCGAATTGTCGGGCCAGATCATAACCGAAAGAAGTGGCACCGATTTTTGCAATGGACAGGCCGCCGGTCGCGACTACCAGCCGGGACACGCTGAAACTGGTGTCGTCGGTTTGGACGATGAACTCGTCTTTATTCGCAACATCAGTATTCGCAACCTCAGTATTCGCAACTTCAGCCTTAAGAACGCCGGTCACTTTGGTGTTGCACCGGATCTCTACTCCGGCATCGCGGCATTCCTGCTCCAGCATTGCGGTGATGTCGCTCGCCGCACGATCGCAGAATAGCTGGCCGAGTTTTTTCTCGTGGTAGGGGATGCGATGCTTTTCGATCAGGCGAACAAAGTCCGCGGGAGTGTAGCGGGCGAGTGCGGATTTGGCGAAGTGAGGATTGGCGGAAAGAAAATTTTCAGGCGCGGTGTGCAGGTTGGTGAAATTGCAGCGGCCGCCGCCGGAGATCAGGATTTTCTTGCCGATTCGATCGGCGCGCTCCAAGATCAGCGTACGCCGCCCGCGCTTGCCGGCTTCGATGGCACACATCAGTCCGGCAGCGCCAGCCCCAAGAATGATGACGTTGTATTTCTGCTCGACTTTCGGCTGCACGCTGCCTTGTTGAATCACACAGCTAGTGTGTGGCAGGCGGCGCTGGCGGCGGTGTGGCCGGAGGAGCAGCTACTGGCGTGGGACTGTTATTTACCAGGTCCTTCAATTCCTTGCTGGGCTTGAAGAACGGAATTTTCTTGGCGGGGACTTCCACGCGGTCTCCCGTTTTCGGATTTCGGCCGACGCGTGGCTTGCGCTGGCGTGTGCGGAAACTGCCAAATCCGCGGATTTCGATTTTGTCGCCCACTCGCAGCGAGCGCACGACGCTGTCAAAGATCGTGTCCACAATCACTTCGCTGTCTTTGCGGGTGAGTTCCGCCAGCCGGGAAACTTCTTCGATCAGGTCAGCCTTCGTCATAAGCGTTTGTGCTCCCTGCCTATAACCTTCTCAAATTTAAGGGGTTCTGCGCAAGTGCTCAGAAAGTTCTCAGCTCCCGGTTCTCATTTCTCCGTAAGAGCACCTGGTGCTAACAAGGAATGCGAAACGGGCTGTCATTTCCGTCATTTCCACAGATAGTAAAAGCCGACTTCCTGCTCCAGGAGCTTCGCTTTCGTGGGCAAGTAGTCGGAAACGTCTCCGAAAAGTAAATCCAGCCCCGACCGCCTCTCCTTTGGGGGATAAACCAAGTTCGGCTCGCCGGAGATGTTGACGGCACGGGCTGTATCTTTTACGGCGCCTTCGAAATCTGTGATCTGATCCACCATTTTCATGGATAGGGCTTGCTCGCCAGTCCAGACTTTTCCATTCGCAATGGCGCGGATGTCGGCTTCTTTGGCATGCCTGCCGTCGGCGACTGCCTGGATGAACTGGGTGTGCATGTTATCAATCAGCGCCTGCATGTATTCGCGTTCGGCGGGCGTCATTTCGCGGGTCGGGCTGCCGGTGTCTTTGAATTCTCCGGCCTTCATCGTGATGGCATTCAATTTTGCCCAGCGCAGAAGCTCGCCGTAGTTGACCCACTCGGCAATCACGCCGATCGATCCCACGATACTGCCTTTGTCCGCGTAAATCTTATTGGTGGCCGAGGCGACGTAGTACGCGCCACTCGCTCCCACAGTCTCAATCGAAGCGACAATTCTTTTCTTCTTCTCGTCGCGAATGCGCTTCACTTCGCGATAGATTTCCTCGGACGCGGCCACACCGCCTCCGGGGGAATTCACATGAATGATGATGGCCTTGACGGAATCGTCATCGGCGAACTTTTTGAGCTGCGGGACGATCTGCTTGGGAGAGAAAATTACGCCGTCGAGATCAACCACGGCAATCTTGGAGCCGAAGCCGGAAAAGGATTCTTCCTCGTGGCCGCCAAAGCTCAGGTATACCAGCGTAAAGACAGCCACAACGAACAGCGCAAACAAGCCGCCGCCCACGAGAAACCATATCCAAATTCGCGAACGCCCTTCAGCCATAATGAGACGAGTGTAGCACCGGGTGGCACTCAGCCGTCAGCACTCAGCCATCAGCTAAAGCGAAGGGCGTTTCCTGGATAGCCTCGGCTTATTTGACTTCGAAGTTCTTTGGGTCGAGTTCTACGTTGTTCGATATCTTCGTCTCGGTGACGTCAAACTCGTTGACGAAGGTGGCCGCATGTCCGAGGGCACCGGGACGCAACGTCTCCGCCTGTACGGCGGCCCCACCCCCGATTTGATGTGGAATGTTTCTGTCGTCGTTGGCAATGCTCCTCCGGGAATCAGCTTCCGCTACCTCCGACATGAACTGAATGGTCCATCGCTCAGGGAGGGTGAGATTGTCAACGGTCTTGAAGTCCGCAAAGCGTTCTTCGAGCCGATAATGGGTGTCCTGCTGTCGCGCCGTGTCGGTCTCAGACCTCGCCATCTGTGCACCCTCCGTGAGCGAATAAACGGTCATCACGTGGCGATTGGTGTCTGGCTCAAAATAGAGCTCGATCTTCAGATCGGTGTGTTTCTTTGGTGTGTAGTCGATTCGGCGGAGCTCATGTCCGTCCACCTTTTTCAAACCCTCATCCTGGAGTTTTGCATCGCGCTCGTCCAAGTGGGCCAGCGCCCACGCGGTGGAGAGGGTGCCGCCCCATAAGCCCTCACGCAAAATCTCATTGTGCGCCACAATAAATGCGCCGAGGGTCGAATAATTGCCGGGATTGATGTACGCGACCGAAACGTTTTTTCCGTCGGTCACAAAGCGCTCACCGTGATAACCGGGGTTGGGGAGCTTCAGCAGGCTGACGATCTTGTCACCATCCGAAACCAGGACTTGTTTGCCATCCTGAGCTCCGTTGTTGTTGGTGTTGAGCAATCGAAATTGCACGGTTCCCTCGACAGCGCGGGTCTTTGCTGCGGCGCGAGCCTGATCGGTTCCAATAGAGTTCAAATGTTGTTTGACCAAATCGGCGACTTGCGCCTGATCCTTGGCCTGACTAACCGAAAACATGGCCAAAATGGCAACGAATACCGCGAGGGATCGCATTGAGAGCCTCCTGTGCGAGCGTTTCCGCATTTACTGAAGGTAGCCAGTATAGTCCAGAATGGCCGCGCAGCTGACGGATTTTTCCGCCGAAACAGTTTGTTTAAAAGCGACTTTCTATGCCCGGCCCCTAAAGGGGCGGTTGATTATTGAACGATTTACGGTATCGCTAAACGGTATCGCTAAAGCGATACCCTGACACGAAACGCGGGTTACGAATCGAGATACGAATCGGAATACGGGTACGAGTCGAAGCACGAATGCAAATCGAATCATGGGTACGTATCATGGATCGAAGTGCGGGTACGAACCGCGAGTCTTCTGCGACTCTAAAGCACAATTTAGGCATGGAAAAGTGCTGTTTCCCCAATGCCTCGCGGTGTATAATCGCGATCGCGACGGAGCCGATATCCAAAGCTCGAGTTAGACCTGAAAGGGGGTAGTGTTTCGCCCTCCTGAGAAGCTCGGCCCCAATCCCCCACTGGATCCACGCGATTTTGGACTCAAAGTGTCAATAGCTGTGAACTGCTTCGGCGAGACTCGTTTCCGGGCCCATGAATAAGATTGCCTCTGTTGCGATTGTTTTTTGCCTCACGGTGGCTGCGACTGGATACTCTCAGGAGCGGCAGCCAGGGCAACCGCAACCCTCAATGGAGAGACCATCGATCCCCGCCCGAGAGAGTCTGGACACGCAGCCGTCAAAGATCACCCCGCCGACCGCGTCCACCGAGTACGAAGAATTCACCATTTCAAAACACGTGCATGAAGTGAACCTCATCTTCAGCGTGACCGACTCGAAGGGACGATTCGTCGGCAACCTGACGGCCGACGATTTAAAACTGCTGGACAACCATAAGTCGCCAGAAAAATGGACTTATTTTCAAGCTCGAACGAATCTCCCCCTGCGGGTGATCTTGGCGGTTGATATCAGCAGTTCCATCCGCGAGCGTTTGCATTTCGAACAGCAGGCGGCGAGCGCCTTTCTTAAGCGAATCCTGCGTAAGGAAACCGATGAAGGGGCAATTATCGCGTTCGGCAGCACGGTGGAGGAAAAGACTGCGGGCATGACCAGCGATTTAGGCGCGCTGGATGCAACGATTCATTCTTTGCAAGCGGGAGGCGAAACCGCGATGTATGACGCGATCATTGCCTCCAGCCACAAACTTAGCGAGCACCGGAACAATAAGATTGTGCGTCCCGTGATTATTCTTATCACCGACGGTGCAGATACCGCGAGCAAGGCGACATTGAGGGCCGCGGAGGAAGCTGCGACTCGCTCCGAAGCTGCGATTTTTGCTCTAGACGCCAATTCGATTTACGAGACTAACCCCAAGGGCCGGCTAGTGCTGGAGAAGTTGACTCACGAAACCGGTGGTTTCGTCTTGTCGGCGCGGGAAAATGAGGACTTGAAAGACTCGTTCAGTACGATCGAAAAGATATTGCGTTGCCAGTATGCGCTTGGGTACCCACCTCCGGATCTGGAAGCCGACGGCAGCTTTCGTTCCATTGAAGTGACTTCCAATAAACAGGGCCTTCGAGTCCACGCCCGCAATGGATATTACGCGCCGGCCAGATAGGGCTCGGTCAGAGACTTAGTCAGGAAATATTATGGCTGCGCGTGATCCTGTCGAAATTGAGGTCTTTAAGAACCTCTATCACTCCATCGCTGAAGAAATGGGAGCGGCCCTGCGCGGGACTTCCTTCTCCCCTAATATCAAGGAGCGCCGCGACTACTCCTGTGCGGTTTTCGATGCTGCGGGCCAGGTGATTGCGATGGGCGATCACATGCCGGTGCATCTGGGTTCGATGCCGATGTCGGTCGCGGCCGCGGTTGAGCAATGCGCGCTTGAACCGGGCGATGTTGTCATGCTGAACGATCCTTTTCGTGGCGGGACGCACCTTCCCGATATCACGCTGGTCATGCCGGTTTACGTTCTCGAGCCCGGCGGGGCAAAGCGCCGCCACCATACAATCCTTCCCGACTTTTATGTTGCTTCGCGGGCACATCATGCCGATGTTGGAGGGAGTTACCCGGGGTCAATGGGACCATGCCGGGAAATCTATCAGGAAGGCCTCCGGATTCCTCCCGTCAAAATCATGCGTGGCGGAGAAATCGTAGCCGATGTGCTGGCCCTGCTTCTCAACAACGTCCGCACACCGGAAGAACGCGAAGGCGACCTCGGCGCTCAGATCGCCGCATGCCAGACTGGCGCTCAGCGTCTGAGAGAGATTTGCGACCGCTACGGAATTGGCCGCGCGAAGCGTGCCGCTGCCGATCTGCTTGTCTACTCCGAAGAAATGATGCGCGCCTTTCTGCGCACACTACCGCCGGGGCGCTACGACGCCGAAGACTTTCTCGATGACGACGGCGTAGAAAACAAACCCGTGCGCCTAGCCGTGAGCGTCAGTGTCAATGTCGATGTCAAGCGACATGGGAAATCATCCGCGTCGAGAAAGAATCCACAGGTCACCATCGACTTCAAAGGCAGCGCTCCGCAAGTTCAGGGTGCGATCAATGCAGTTGAGGCGATCACTTATTCGGCCTGCTTCTATGTCTTCCGTTGCCTGCTTCGGGAAGACGTGCCCGCTACCTCAGGGCTCATGCGACCCATCCAAGTTATCGCGCCAAAGGGAACGGTAGTGAATGCGAAGCCTCCCGCCGCAGTTGCCGGTGGTAACGTGGAAACTTCCCAACGTATTGTCGATGTGCTGCTGAGGGCGCTGGCTCAGGCGATTCCTGACCGCATCCCAGCCGCTGCTTCCGGCACTATGAACAATCTCACTATTGGCGGCATCGATCCGCGCTCTGGCGAGCCTTTTGCCTATTACGAGACCATTGCAGGTGGTATGGGAGCGCGGCCGACGAAAAATGGAGTCTCCGGCGTCCACACTCATATGACCAACTCGCTGAACACGCCTGCCGAGGCGCTTGAATACGCTTACCCGATTCGCCTTCGGCGATATTCTTTGCGTTCCAAGAGTGGTGGGAAAGGCCTGCACACTGGTGGCGACGGGATCGTCCGTGAAATTGAAGTCTTGACCGATGCACAAGTCACGTTGCTCGCCGATCGCCGTTCGCGTGGACCTTACGGTCTGGCCGGGGGAACGGACGGCGCTCCGGGGCGGACGGTGATCGTCCGGCATGACGGATTTGAGGAGGAACTCCCCGGCAAGACCAGCGTTCGGCTGCGATCCGGGGAAAGAGTCCGCATAGAGTCTCCGGGCGGTGGTGGGTGGGGTAGGTCAAACATTTAACTGCTGTTTCGCCTCGTGATTCAGTTTAAAGACGTATTCCTCGGCGGCTGAACAGCCCCTAAAGGGGTGTCGGATTTTAAGTGCTGACGGTATCGCTAAAGCGATACCCTGATACGAATCCCGAGTTTTTCAGCAGGCTGTAAGGTTTCGCGTTCTCTGCGGTGAATCCATTTTTTTCGTTAGAATTCAAATTGAATAATTTAACGGGGTCATCCACATGAGATTTGCGCGGCCTTTTATCCTGGCAATTGTTCTGACGTCGGCATTCTTCTACTTCACTACTTATCGCCACGGACTTCTCCATTCGCCAAACTGGATGAGTCATCCGCAGACCGTTGAGATCACTGAAGCCGCCAGCAGCGAGGCTTTCGACGCCGAAGAACAAAACAACATCACTGTCTACCGGAAGAACATCGGTGCGGTTGTGAACATCACCTCCCGGGTCATGACTTTTGACTTTTTTTACGGCACGGTTCCTCAGGAAGGCCAGGGATCGGGGTTCGTTATCGACAAAGAAGGACACATTCTCACTAACTACCACGTCATCGCCGACGCGCAAACGGTCGAGGTTACCCTCCACAATCGCAAGAAATATAAGGCTACGATCGTCGGTTCCGACCGCTCGCATGACCTGGCGATCGTGCAGATTAAAGCGCCCGAATTGCAGCCGATGATTCTCGGCGATTCAACCAATCTGCAAGTTGGACAGAAAGTCTATGCCATCGGCAATCCCTTCGGACTTGCCGGCACGCTCACGCAGGGGATTGTGAGCTCTATACGGCAGGTGCAGGAGCCGAACGGTCCGGTCATTGACGAGGCTATTCAGACCGACGCTGCCATTAATCCCGGCAACTCAGGAGGCCCGCTGCTTAACTGGCATGGGGAAGTGATCGGTATCAACACGATTATCGCCTCCAATGTCGGCCAAAGCGCTGGGATTGGTTTCGCCATCCCGATCAACACTGCCAAGGCTGTGCTCAACGATCTAGTCACGCTGGGACGGGTGCGCCGCCCGGCGCTCGGCGTCCGCACCATCCCAATTGATGCTGAAATTGCGGAAGAGCTTGGGTTGGCAGCCGATTATGGACTCCTTATTGTGCAAGCCGTTCCTGGGGGATCCGCCGATCGCGCCGGAATGCGCGGAGGCACCGAACGGGCCTATCTGGGCAATTTCCCGATCATGATCGGTGGGGATTTGATCGTCTCCATTGATGGAGAAAAAGTTGAAAGCCAGCAAGTGCTTGACCATGTTATGAACAAGCATCGCGCTGGGGATACGGTGAAAGTGACGATCTTCAGAGGCAAGAAGAGGATTGAGGTTCCGGTAGTGCTGGGCGAGGCCAGGGAGCAGGTGTAGCTGCCTGGGCGGGGATGCTCGGGTCTCCACCGCTAGGCTCCCGCGATATCATCTTTCATGCCCGACGTTGAATGGGTCCGCCGACTCTGCCTTTCGCTTCCCGATGCAACCGAAGACATGCCGTGGGAAGACACGCTCTGCTTCAAAGTTCGCGGCAAAATCTTTACGATGGTGGCGTTAGCGGACGGACGGTTCCCGTCCATCACGCTCAAGTGCGCGCCGGAAGCATTCAACGAATTGCTCGAGATCGAAGGCATCTCGCCCGCTCGCTACGTCGGACGCTACAAGTGGGCAACACTGGCTAGCTCGAACGTGCTGCCCGCGAGTGAACTCGAAGACCTGATTTGCCAGTCTTACAACTTGGTGGCAGGCAAAGCGCCAAAGAAGAAAGTCACGCCGAAGAAGTCTCAAGGCAAACGCGGCAAGAGGTGAATATAGTCGTGGTTCGACTCCCCGGTTTGACTCCCTGCGAGCCGCTAAGCTAGCCTCGTAGGTCGCTAATACATGCGCATCGGAAACATATTCTTCTTACTCTTGTGCGGCCTCGGGCCCTTCGCGCTGGCGGCGCCTTTGCGGCCTACGCATGCGCCCCACGCTATGGTGGTCAGCGTTCATGAGCTAGCTTCTCGCGCTGGCGTGGAAATGCTGCAATCCGGCGGCAATGCCGTTGATGCCGCGGTCGCTACTGGCTTCGCGCTCGCCGTGGTTCATCCGCAAGCTGGAAACCTTGGCGGAGGCGGCTTTATGCTTTTCCGCAACGCCGACGGCAGAGCTCACTTTATTGACTTCCGCGAAAAAGCTCCCGCGGCTGCCACCGAAAATATGTATCTCGACGCGCAGGGCAATGTCATCCCGGAGGCGAGCAAGGACTCCAGCATCGTTGGATACAGGTCCGTCGGAGTTCCCGGAAGTGTAGCCGGCCTGGTCTATGCGGAGAAGCAATATGGCAAGCTGACGCTCGCGAAAGTGATGGCTCCTGCCATCAAACTCTCCCGCGATGGCTTCCCACTCGTCTACGAAGATACACAAGCGCTGAAAAACGATGAGTATCTGGCTGAATTTCCGGAATCCAAACGCATTTTTCAGCGCGACGGAAACTACTACCAGCCCGGCGAATTATTCAAGCAGCCAGAACTTGCTCGTACGCTGGAGCGTCTCGCCAGGGATCCCGACGAGTTTTATCACGGCGCCATGGCGCGAGAACTGGCAGCGGCCATCCACAAAGGTGGAGGCCTGGTAACTGCCCAGGATCTCGCCGCCTACGAAGTCAAAGAACGTGAGCCGATTCGCGGCTCTTATCGGGGATACGACATCATCAGCGCTCCGCCGCCATCTTCCGGCGGAGTCGCGCTGGTTGAAATTCTCAATATTCTTGAGGGCTTCGACCTTGCGAAACTGGGTAACCGCTCGGGTGATGCAATTCATCTGGAAGTCGAAGCATTTCGGCGCGCATTTTACGATCGCGCCGAGTTTATGGGCGATCCGGATTTCGCCAAGGTTCCTGTCGCGCAGCTTATCGACAAGAAATATGCGGCCGCATGGCGCGATTCTATCGATCCGAGCCATGCGAGCCCGAGTAAAGACCTGAAACGGCCGTCGATCTTCAGCGAACTGGAGCGTGATGCACAGTTGCGGCCTGCTGCCATTCGTGAGCCGGAAAATACGACACACTATTCCGTGGTTGATGCCGCGGGCAACGCCGTTGCCGTAACTACTACACTTAACGATACATTCGGATCCCGCGTTACTGCCGAAGGGCTCGGCTTCCTGCTCAATGATGAGATGGACGACTTTACTTCCAAACCGGGGGTCCCGAACGGCTATGGGCTTATCCAGGGTCCGGCCAATGCGATCGCTCCGGGCAAGCGTCCGCTTTCTGCGATGTCTCCGACCATCGTGCTGAAGGACGGAAAGTTGCTCCTGGTTATGGGTACGCCTGGCGGTCCTACTATTATTACGACTGTCGCCAACGTCCTTATGGGGGTGGTGGATTTCTCGCTCGACATTGCCGAAGCGGTCAATGCCCCCAGGTTTCATCATCAGTGGCTCCCCGATGAGATTCTCGTCGAAGACCGCCTCTCTCCCGATACAATGAATGTTCTACGTTCCAAAGGGCAAAAATTGAAGGTCGAGCATTTTTGGGGAGACGGCGAGTGCATCATGGTTGATCCCAAGACCGGAGAACGCCTGGGCGCCAGCGATGCGCGCAACAACGGGAAGGCGGTAGGTTACTGATGCTGAGGGCTGTATCGACATACGTCTATGTCAAGGAACGGCTCCATCCGGGCCTGCTGGACGAACTCGTTAAAGCCGGAGCGCAGACGATCGAAATTTTTGCGGCACGGCAGCACTTCGACTACGGCAACCGCAAGCAGCACGTCCGCGAGATTGCCGATTGGTTCAGTTCCACCGGCATTCCGCTGAATTCTCTTCACTCACCTTTGTACTCCGACTACGAATGGGGACGAGCCGGTTCACCACCTGTCAACATAGCGTCTACTGACCGGGCCGGCCGCATCGACGCCATGGACGAGATCAAGCGGGCGCTGGAGGTTGCGGAGCAGATTCCATTTCGCTTTCTGGTGCAACACATCGGCAATCCCGGCGATGCTTTTGACGAGAAGAAGTTTGAAGCGGCCATGACTTCGGTGGAACATCTGCGCGCTTTCGCCAAGCCGCTCGGGGTGAGAGTGCTGATTGAAAATATTCCGAACGAACTCTCGATGCCGGATCGCCTGGTTGAGTTTATCCAGACCATGCATTTCGACGACATCGGAATCTGCTTCGATTGCGGTCACGCCCACATGATGACCGGCATTCCCGACGGCTTTGCGACGTTGAAGAATCACATCTGCTCGACTCACGTGCATGACAACGACAGCTTCATAGACTCCCACCTGTGGCCAGGCAAAGGATCCATCGACTGGAAGCAGACCATGGAATTGCTGCGCACCGCACCGCAAAAGCCGCCACTGCTGCTGGAGATCGATGGGGAAGAAAAAAAGAGCCCAAGCGATGAAGTGATCGCAACTTTTCGGAAGCTGGAAGGGTCGTAAAGTGAGGTCAGAGGTCAGAGGTTAGATTGCAAAGGTTAACCCCTTCCAAAACTCGACCGGTTTTACCTCTGCGATCCGACCTCTCACCTCTGACCTGACTTTATGTCCGCACCCATAAGCACGATCGCAGAAATCGGCAAGTACGACGGCCAGTCTGTCTCTATCCGGGGATGGCTCTACAATCTCCGCGAAAGCGGCAAGCTTCTGTTCCCGCAATTTCGCGATGGCTCCGGCGTCATTCAGGGAGTCGTCCCGAAGAACGCTGTTCCGCCGGAAGTCTTCGACACGATTAAAGGGCTCACCCAGGAATCCAGTGTCATCGTCGAAGGCAAGGTTCGCGCCGATAAGCGCGCCCACGGGGGCTATGAGCTCGACGTCGTGAACGTGCAAGTCGTACAGCGCGTGCCCGAGGCGACTCCCTATCCCATCAGTCCTAAAGAGCACGGCGTCGATTTCTTAATGGAGCATCGCCATCTTTGGCTGCGGTCGCAGCGACAGGCGTCGATTCTACGAGTGCGGGCGGAGATCATCCGCGCAGCCCGCGATTTTTTCGACAGCAACGGATTCACTCTTACCGATCCGCCGATTCTGACGCCGGCCGCCTGCGAAGGGACTTCCACGCTCTTTCCGGTGGATTACTTTGAAGAGCAAGCGTACCTCACGCAGTCGGGCCAGCTTTACATCGAAGCGACCGCTATGGCGTTAGGCAAGGTCTATTCATTCGGTCCGACGTTCCGGGCGGAAAAATCGAAGACTCGTCGGCACCTCACCGAATTTTGGATGGTGGAACCCGAGATTGCTTATGGCACGCTCGACGATTTGATGATCCTCGCGGAGGGGTTGCTGACCTTTCTTGTGCAACGCTGCCTCGAGCGACGACGTCCCGATCTGCAGACCATCGGTCGCGACCTCACGCAGTTGGAGAAAATTGGCGCGCCTTTCCCGCGTATCACTTACGACGAGGCGGTTGCGAAACTGCAAGAAGGCCACGCACAGGGCAAGCTTGAGAATAAATTTGAGTGGGGCGGAGACCTGGGCTCGCCCGACGAGACCTATCTCTCATCTTTATATGACCGGCCCGTCATGGTGCATCGCTATCCGGCAAAGGTGAAGGCGTTCTATATGGAGCCCGATCCTGAACGCCCCGACCTTGCCCTTTGTGTGGACGTGCTGGCGCCTGAAGGCTACGGCGAAATCATCGGGGGATCGCAGCGTATGGCCTCCTACGATTTACTGCTGCAACGCATTCATGAGCACAATCTGCCGGAAGAAGCCTTCAAGTGGTACCTTGATCTCCGGAAGTATGGCAGCGTGCCACATTCTGGTTTCGGCATGGGCATCGAGCGAGCGGTGGCTTGGATTTGCGGGCTCGAGCATGTGCGCGAGACGATTCCCTTCCCGCGCATGCTGCATCGGCTGTATCCGTAAGTCCTGTTCACCGCCGAGACGCAGAGAGCGCCGAGAAATGCAAGAAAGGGATAGGCTCGATCAGATTTCACGGCGCATCATCGGCGCCGGCATTGAAGTTCACCGTCATCTGGGACCGGGCTTGCTGGAATCCGCCTATCAGTCGTGTCTGGGCTTTGAATTGAAGCGAATCGGGTCGAGTCTAGAAGAACAGAAACCGCTGCCAGTCGTATATAAAGAAGTCAAACTTGATTGTGGCTATCGTCTCGACATGATCGTGGAAGACGAAATCATCATCGAAATCAAGGCAATCGAAAAGCTACTTCCAATTCACGATGCGCAGCTCTTGTCGTATTTGAGGCTAGCCAAGAAAAGAGTTGGCCTCCTGATAAATTTCCACGTCCCCAGTTCTCAAGGACGGACTGAAGCGAGTAGTGAATGAATTCCCAGACGCCGATTGGGAGAAAAGACAAGCGCCGCCACCCGCATAAATGAAGACAGTTTTCTCGGCGACCTCGGCGGTGAATAGGAAGCTTATGGCTCGAAGCACAACTTACAGCACGATTGTACCGCGGCAGATTCGGGTGATTGGCGTTCCTTTGGATCTTGGTCAATCCCGGCGCGGGGTTGATATGGGGCCTTCCGCTGTCCGTGTTGCCGGACTGGAAGCGCGCCTCGAAGCTATCGGGCACATTGTCGAGGATGCGGGCAATATAGCGGTCGCCATTCCTGAGCAGAAAAAGGAAGGCGCGGCCAATTCCAAGTATCTGAAGGAAATTACAGCCACGTGCACCAGCAGCGCCGATCTGGTGTTGAAGACGCTTGAAGCGGGGAAAGTTCCTTTAGTCCTGGGAGGCGATCATTCTGTCGCGGTTGGAACGGTGTCGGGAGTCGCGAAATATTATCGCCGCAAGAATCAGAAGATCGGCCTCATCTGGATCGACGCGCACACCGATATCAATACGCCTGAAACTTCGCCCAGCGGCAACGTCCACGGGATGCCCCTGGCTGCTCTTATGGGACTTGGTCCCACGGAACTGGCAAACATCTACGAGTTCTCCCCTAAGGTGCAGCCGGAAAATTGCGTATTGGTCGGCATTCGCGATGTGGACAACTTTGAAAAAGAAAATATTCGTAAATCAGGGATTGAAGTTTTCACCATGCGCGACATCGACGAACGCGGTATGCGCGCCGTTATGGAGGAAGCTCTCCGCATGGCTGGGAACGACACTGCCGGGTATCACGTCTCGCTCGATATGGACTGGATAGATCCCGAAGACGCGCCGGGGGTGGGTACTCCGGTATGGGGTGGCGCAACTTATCGTGAAGCTCATCTCGCGATGGAGATTATTGCTGATGACGGGCACATGCTGAGTTTCGAAATCGTGGAAGTAAATCCGGTTATCGACGAACACAATCAGACGGCCGATTTAGCGGTTGAGTTGGCATTGTCGGCGTTTGGGAAGAAGATTCTCTAAACAAAAATGTCATCCCGAGCGAAGAGAGCAGATCCTTCGCTCCGCTCAGGATGACAATCTTGTAATGACTCCAGTAAAACTAACTGCTTACTGCACGTCCGATACTTTTCCGTTCAAGAACGTAACCTTGATGTCTTTGTAGACGTAAATCTGCTTTGTGCCCAGATTTACGATCTTGTCGGGCGGGCCGATGGCGGCTTTTACCTGATCGGGGGTTTGTCCTTTTTCAATCTGCTGTGGCTCCGGTGGAGGTCCTTGTTGCGCTTGTCCTCCTCCGCCACCGCCACCACCTTGATTATTACCTTGCTGATTGTTGTTGCCCTGGTTGTTTCCTTGGTCGTTATTGTTGCCGCCGTTGTTGTTGCCTTGGTCGTTATTGTTGCCGCCGTTGTTGTTGCCTTGGTCGTTGGCGCTGTCGTCGAGGTTGAGGAGTCCGGAGATCGTATCTTCCACCTGGGAAGGACTTGTGGTTGCGAGCGATCCTTTGGCGAATTGGAAGACTACGTCGGCCTTATAGAACGTTGTTGGGCTGGTGTTGTTGCATGAATCGCAGGCGACGATGCTGATCGTCACCTGATCCTTGGGGAGGTTGACGTTGACTCTGGAGGGATACACCTTCGTTCCCACTTGGAAGAGTTGGGTGGTTTGCGTCTTCCCAAATTTTCCCATGAGGCCGCCTCTTGCTCCCATCATCAGAGCGTTGGGAGAATGCACGGCTCCATCCTGGTAGTGGGTTGCGACCGGCTGATCACCGTAGGGGACACTGAGTATTCCGCCCTTCTTGATGACCAGAATCGTTCCCTGTTCCACGACGGCCGCTCCGCCCGAGTCCGCACCCATTTTCACCAACGTGTATTGCGCCTTGAGCTGGTCTTCGAGTGAAACGCTGGGAGCCTGCGCAACGCTGCGTGCAGCTCCAACGATAATGACGGCGAGAACCAGAACGGCGATTTCGATTTTTTGCCGCATTGCAACCAACCTCCGCTGAATTGCTCCGTGCTCAACTGGCAGGAGTGGCTCTGTTGCCCAGCCCCTAAAGGGGCGCGTGATTTTGAACGACTTATGGTATCGCTAAAGCGATACCATAATACGAAAAAGCGAGATACCCCGATACGAATCAAAGCGGGGAGCGCCGTCGTTGGGTTGAGCGGCGCTCCCGCTATTTCGGAGTTAAGTCGCCCGTCAGTTTAGTTCGACTGCTTGGCTTCCGCCTCCGCGGCGGCAGCATCCTTTTGTTGTTGTTCCAGATCCGCGCTTACGCTTGTGTCTGGGGTGGGTGGCGGCACTTCACCCGCCTGGGTTTTGGTGTCTGGCGCGGCAGGCAGGCCGTTCTTACCCTGCTTGTCGGCCAGTTCCTTGAGGCCAGCATCCATCTGGATCCGCAGTTGATTGTGCATCTCCTGCAAATCATCGGTGGATATTCCGACTGTAGCGCCCACGGCACATTCGTCCTTCTTGCTGGCCTTGACGGTTGCATCCACCATGTTGTCGTCGTCCGGTTTGTCGCCGGTACGGTAGACCACATCGCCCGCGGTCAGCCCGCATTCGGTGCCGTCCGAAGTTGTAAGATCCTCATCGTTCGATACGACAAATATGCGGATCTTGGGATCGAGTGCCGCTGGCACCTGGTCTCCACTCGGAGCATCCTTCGAACCGCTCGCTGCGGCATCTTTTTCGGCTTGGATCTCATTCTTCATTTCGTCGGAGATCGCCTTTTTGACATCAGGACTCAGCTGGGTTGCGCCGCCACTTGATGCCGGCGCCGCAGCCCCGCCCAACAGGTAGGCGCCGTAGGCAACTTCCAGATTCGAAGCAATGAGCGGATCCGTTGACCACAAAGAAGCAATCTCGCCGGAGGAGTCCGGTCCACGCAGTGGCAGCATCAGTTCACCGTTATCGCCGCCATTGTCGCCACCGCCCTGTTGCGCTGCGTAAGCAGCTTGCAGGCTCGCTGAAAGCAGGAAATCCGTCAGCCAAAATGCAGCCGATGGATACACCGGATACGGTGCGAAATAGGGACCGTAGTAGCCATACCATGGCGCTCCACCCCATCCCCAACCATAGGCAACGGGCGCGGGCCACGGATTGTACGCCCAGCCGTAGTAGGCTGGACCATAGTAGTAAGCAGGTGCGTAACCATAATATGGACGGCCGCCGTAGTAGTAATTGCGGTAGCCATAGGCATAGTAGTGGCCGCCCCGATAGTAGGTTCGCTGGGAATACGCACGGCCGCCATGATTGTAATAGGCGCGCTGGCTGTATCCGCCGCGCCTTCCGTAGCCCACCACGGTGCGTCCGTTATGCGTGCTTACCACTCGGGTATTGCCGTGCATGCCACGGTTGATCGTCATGCCGTGAGATTGGATGGTGCGAACCTGGCCATTCTTCCGGAAGGTCGCGCTTCCGCCGTTTTTCATCGCGACGGTTCTGGAGCCTGCGGGCTGATGGCGGTTGGCTGCTCCCGCAGCGCCTCCGCGATTATTGGCATTGTTCGCGCCGCCACGGTTGTTCGCGTTGTTGGCTCCGCCACGGTTGTTGTTATTCGCGCCACCACGATTGTTGGCGTTGTTGTTGGCTCCGCCGCGGTTGTTGTTATTATTTGCGCCGCCGCGATTATTGTTATTGTTCGCGCCTCCGCGGTTGTTCGCGTTGTTCGTCTGGCCGCGATTGTTACCGTTCGCGGCGCCTAGTCCGCGGTTGTTCGAATTCGCTTGTCCGCGGTTGTTCGAGTTTCCGGCACCCGGTCCGCGATTGGCGTTGTTCGCGCCCTGGCCTCCAGGCCGGCTGGCGTTTGCTCCGCCCGGTCCACGATTGGGAGCCGCCGAGTGTTGCTGTGGGGCGGCATGGGGCGCACTCGCTGGATGGCTAGGAGCGGACGCGTGTGCTGGCGCGGAAGCCTTGGGAGGCGCGCTGTTCTTGCCTTCAGCCAATCCGACAGCGGCCACGGTGAGAAGAACCAGTAATACAGACCATTTCGGCAGGACGTTCTTTGCTTGGTTGCTCAAATTCATAGCCACTCCTGTGAGATGTGCAGATCTTTTACTCGTAAATCCATTAGCGGAGAACATCCCGGGCGAGAGAAATTTCATCCAGCGTGCAGTCCCGCTCATAGGTTTTTCGACGAGGGCTTCCGAGTCCGCTTGCCATAGGGGAGGAGCCAGCACCGGCCTCGAAGTTCCGATAATTTCACACCTGTTTCTGCACGGTGTCAAGAGAGCAGCGCCTAAATTTACACTCGGATTGTTCGTAAGGTTGTTCGGAAGCGGAACAAAACCGAGTGCTAGTTTTCTTGGGGCTGTCAGTTCAGGACGATCAGCAGTATGAGTATGAATATCCTGTGGTTGGCCGAACCAAAGCTGCGATTGACGGAAAACACGCGCAGAGCCAGACTGAAATGACATGGCAAAGCTTCGAGTTGGGATCCTCTTTGGCGGGCGCAGCGGCGAGCATGAAGTGTCGTTGCTGTCCGCGGCGTCCGTGGTAAACGCAATTGATAAAACAAAATACGAAGTCGTCCCTATCGGCATCACAAAAGATGGGCGCTGGGTTACAGCGGAACATGCCGAAAGATTGTTAAAGGGCAACGCTGCGCAGGCTTCGCCGCTTCGGGCGGGCGATCCAGAGGCCACTCCGGGAGCGGCGGTGCTGGCGACGGGGGCGTCAGTGGTTGTTCCTCCAGAACCGGCGCGGCGCGGCGCCGGACTGGCACCGTTTCAAACGGATGACGCGGCACTCCGGCGAGCCTCCGATCGCGCTATCGATGTTGATGTTATTTTCCCGGTTCTCCACGGAACTTTTGGAGAAGACGGAACGATTCAGGGACTGCTCGAACTGGCCGACATCGCCTATGTGGGCGCCGGCGTACTCGGTTCATCCGCGGGCATGGATAAGGACATTATGAAGTCTTTGTTCCGCGCGGCGGGATTGCCCATCGTGAAGCATGTGACGGTGTTGCGCAGCCAGTTCGAGCGCGAGCCTAAGAAGGTGGAGAAGCTGGTCGAGAGCAAGCTGAAGTATCCCATGTTCGTGAAGCCGGCGAATCTGGGATCGTCGGTGGGAATCTCGAAGGCGCACGATCGCAAGGAACTCGGTCCCGCAATCGCGGAGGCGGCCAAGTTCGACCGCAAGATAGTCATTGAAGAAGGTGTTGGCGGAAAGAAGAACAAAGCTCGCGAGATTGAGTGTGCGGTGCTTGGGAATGACGATCCTCGAGCATCGATCGCTGGCGAGATTGTTCCCTGTAAGGAGTTTTACGACTACGACGCGAAATATCTGGCGGAGGGGTCGGAACTCATGATCCCTGCAAAAATCACAAAAACGGAGATGAAAACCATGCAGAGACTTGCAATTGCGGCGTTCCAGGCCGTCGATTGCACGGGTCTGGCGCGCGTCGATTTTCTGATGGACCCAAAATCCCGCAAGATCTTCGTGAACGAGATCAATACTATGCCGGGGTTTACCGCCATCAGCATGTATCCGAAATTGTGGGCGGCTTCGGGAGTCGGGTATCCCGAGTTGATTGATAAACTGATCCAGTTAGGGGTTCAACGGCACGGGGACAAGAAGCGCAATCAGTACAGCCGGTGAATCCCGACCCGAAATCCAGAGCCATGGCCACACCCGAGGACCTTAATCTTATCTATTCCTGGCAGGCGATGACCGTGGAAAGATATGCCGCCCTGCAACAGGCGACTGGGATCAACGTTGTAAAAATTGGAGATATCTGGTGGCAGGAGGTACGCCGCTTTCTCTACCGGCCGTTGCTACCGTTCAAGAAATACGAATTGAAGAAAGGGACAGCAGGATTCAACTGGAATGGCGCTCTGCAACACGCGGTTGAAGATGGACAGCGCTTCAATTCTTATCTGAACCCTATCCTATTCGATGATGTCAGGGACTATGACATCAAGAACCTGCGCTACAGCGTGCGGAAACACATCCAAAAGGCGCTGAAGAACAATGTTACGGTGGCCCGTATTGTCGATGAGAGGGAGTTCTCGGAGAGAGCATTCCCGTGTTATGCCTCATTTTACGATCGCACAAAGTATGGTCACGAAGCGAGCCGAAGGCAGAAAGACGGGTTCTCCCGGTGGTCGCACACATTGTTTCAGTTCCCTGAGTTGGTGATACTCGGGGCGTTCGTTGGTGGGGAACTTGTATCCTTTGAGATTAGCTGCCTCGTTGAAGACACTCTGTTCCTGAAAACGCTGGTCAATTCGGATAAGGCATTGAAGACTGGCGCTCCGGATCTTTTATTGCATGCTTACCGGATCGGCTGCCGCGAGCAACCGGAGATCCAACTGATTTATGACAGCATGCTGGGGCAAAATCCGGGCATTAACGAATATTATTTCGTACGGGGCGCTCGGGTGCATGCTCTGCCTGCCAATCTTCATGTGCATCCAGCTTTGTTGTGGCTGGTGAAAAAGGCGGATCAGAGAATCTACGGGCGCTTGGTTGGCTTTAGCCAGGACGAGCTACGCGCCAAAGGGTTCGCCCAGTAGATGCGGTGCCGGCGTTTATCAGCTTTCTCTGCTTATATCTCTATCTCTCTATTTTTATCTCTCCTCTATCTTTTTATCTTTCCGCGGCGTTCATCTTTACTTTCTTGAGGAGCTCTAAGTGGATACACGATGTACGGTATTGAAACGCGCGATCGTTTTCCATAGACTTTCGGGAACTGGGGATTATCCAGTAATTGCGTAGTTGAAAGGGGACAAATCTTGATTCGACGATTTGGGAAGACCGCCGTAACCGCCGTCATGAGTGGAGCGCTCTTGTTATTTGTTGCGGCGCCTTTAGCGCAAGCTGGTGAACGCGAGAAGTGCCAGCGCGCAATTGAAAAAGCCGAGATGAGGCTGGACAAAGCGATCCACGACAGAGGCGAGCACAGCCGCGACGCCGATGCTCGGCGCCGAGACTTGAACGCCGAACGAGAGCGTTGCTGGAATGCGAACCATCAATGGTGGAATGGGAGAGAACACCGCTGGGAGACCGAGCACAATTGGGATCGGTAAGATCGAGATGAGTCGTGGACTCATCTGCCTTCTGAGTGATACTTAAGAATTTCCAACATTAAATTGCCCGTTCACTGCGTAGTGCGTTATCGCAGGGGACGGGCATCATTAGTTTGTGAGGAAAAGAAATTTAATGTCCAGCTCCTAAAGGGGCGTTTATTTTGAGTGATTTTCGGTATCGCTGAAGCGATACCCTGATACAAAACGATATCCCGATACAGAACGTGACCTCGGTACAAAGCTATATCTTGATGCGGAGCGATATCCTGATACGAAATCGCGAACTGATGTGGGCCGCTGAATTTTTCGGCAAATTGCCGGGGCGCGGCGACATTGCCGGTAACATGCGGCGTTGAATCCCACTTGACAGACCGCTTGGTCGGTTGTAATCTCTTCCTCAAGTTTGCTCTTCATTGAGCAGGCTGGAATTTCATGCAGAGTGGCTGAGGGACGAGCCCTAGGACGCCACGGCAACCGGATTGGGATCATATATCTCCATCGCAGGTGCCAACTCTCGCCCGGTAACGGGGACCATGAGATTCGGGTACGCGAAAATTTCATCGCATTTCCCGAGCCTCTTTTCCCATTTTTGGAAAAGGGGATTTCTATTTACTGGGGTATTTTTACCCGGCTCGTCCCGCAGTCACAGAAAGAAGTTGCAGGATGAGCACGTCCGCGCCTACGAATACCTACGAACTCCGCTGCCGCGAATGCGGCAAAGCCTGGGGCAATCAGGCCCGCAGTATTTGCGAAGATTGTTTCTCGCCGCTCGAAGTTACCTTTGATTACGACTCTCTCCGGCCGCGCGTTTCGCGCGAAGTGTTTGCCTCGCGCGCGCCGAACATGTGGCGCTATCGTGAGTTGCTGCCGCTGCCCGCGGGATATCAGCCTTCTCTTCCCGTTGGATTTACGCCGTTGGTAAGCGCTCCGCGGCTAGGCGCGAAGATTGGATCGCGGCGCGTCTTTATTAAGAATGACGCGGTTTGCCTGCCGACCTTGAGCTTCAAAGACCGCGTAGTCGCGGTGGCATTAGCGAATGCTCGCAGCTTTGGATTCGATACCGTCGCTTGCTCATCCACTGGGAACCTTGCGAACTCTGTTGCGGCGCAAGCGGCTCGCGAAGGGTTCAAGGCGTGGATCTTTATTCCTTCCGATCTTGAACCCGCGAAGATTCTTGGCACACAGGTGTTTGGGGCGGAGCTGGTCCGCATCAATGGCAGCTATGACCACGTGAATCGGCTGTGCTCGCAGATTGCTGACGAACATCGCTGGGGATTTGTGAATGTCAATCTTCGTCCTTATTACTCGGAGGGATCGAAGACCGTGGGCTATGAAATCGCCGAACAATTGGGATGGCAATTGCCTGACAACATCGTGGTGCCCATGGCGGGCGGGTCGTTAATTACTAAAATCAAAAAGGCGTTTGACGAACTGATTCTGTTGGGACTGGTTGATCCAAAGCCGGTGAAGTTCTTTGGCGCGCAGGCTACCGGATGCTCACCGATCTCTACGGCGATTAAGCAGTACAGCTCGGAGATCGAACCGCAGCGTCCGAAGACGATTGCACGGTCGCTCGCGATTGGCAATCCGGCCGATGGACATTACGCGCTGAAGGCCATCACCAAGAGCGGTGGATGGTCGGAAGATGTTTCCGACCCGGAAGTGGTTAGCGGCATTCAATTGCTGGCGGAGACGGAAGGCATCTTCACCGAAACCGCGGGCGGCGTCACGGTTGGAACCGCGCGCAAGCTGATTCAGCAAGATCGCATTCTGCCGGATGAAACGACCGTACTCTGCATTACGGGCAACGGGCTCAAAACTACCGACGTGCTGGCGGATAAGTATCAAACAGAGATTCCGATTGCTCCGAAGTTGGCGGAGTTTGAAGCGTATCTGGCGGCGAAGGTGGGGGAAGCGGTGGTTGCGGAAGCCGCTGTAGCGGGTAGGTAGGGTCGTTGGTCGCTAGTCGTTGGTCGTTCGCGAAGTGTGCCGGCTACGTTCTTGCCAACGACTATCGACAAACGACCAACGACAAAACTCTTGCTGTCGGCATCTTTGCCGGAGAGGTTATCCATGAGCATCACAGTTCAAATTCCCACAGCCTTGCGCCGCCTTACTTCCGGGAAGCCTCAGGTCGTTTGTTCGCCTGCCAATCTCAACGAGTTGTTTGCGGAACTCGATTCGCAATTTCCCGACTTGAAGCCTCACTTGCGGGATGAGGCGGGAGAGACGCGGCGGTTCCTGAATATCTACGTGAATGAGGAAGACATTCGCTTTCTGGGCGGGGCTTCTTATTCGTTTCAGGATGGGGATGAGGTGTTGCTGGTGCCTTCGATTGCTGGCGGTGCTCGGTAGACAACTCTTGCCCGATTTCCCCGGGAAGCTGAAATCTCAGTTGTTGCGATCGCCGGTCTAAGAGAGTTGATACATTCTGCCCTATACTTGTGCCGTTTGAGGGGCATGAGACAGGCATGACACGTTCGAGGTTACTCATTTCGAATAGTAAGTCTGGCGAAACTACACAGTATGCCCGCGCAGCGTTTGAGTCCCACGTCTGCGGCGACTTCGCAAGCTCCAAAGGCGACCAAAACGAGGTTGGCAGAGGGCCTGAGTAAGGTTGTACTGAATTGGAGCTATGCGCATGCCTTCCTATTCATGACATTCCAGCCCTATTGGCTCTCTGTATTCTTAACACCCGTCATTTTGCGATGGATGTTCCTCCATACCCAGACTGCGAGAGCCAGGCGCCAGCCCGGGATCGTGATATTTCCTGCGACCGCACTGGTCCTGTTATGTTTGGGTAGTCTCGTGCTCGCCTGCTGTATTGTTATCGGCGGATGGAAGCAAGACGATCGATGGATTACCACGGCGGCCGGATTGGCGTGGGCGGCCTTCTCGTTGTGGATTTGGCCAACCACCATCGTGCTCAACGGGACGGCGCTAACGGCAAAACATATCTGGAGGCCGACCCGCTCGATTCCGTACTCGGAAATCGGGTACGTGTCCCGGATGGAAGACCGCCAAGCCATCGTGTACGGAAATGGCAAGGTGAGAGAAATAAAGATCAGCGAGTTCCACGTCGGGGATGACGAACTGGAGACTGAACTGAAGAAGCACGGAGTCAAGTACTACAAGTACTAATCGGTTCTTTACGATAGCAGCGCGTTTTACTTTGGAAATAACTGTTGCAAAATCCCCATTTCACCCATTGACTGTTCAGAATGTCTCCTGCATAGCCCAGTTGCACCGGTGCCTTAGCCGTCCGTCCTTTCCTGAATCTTCCTCTGAACTCAATACAATATTTCAGGCGCTCATTCGTCTACATGAGTAGATGGATGCGGCGCTGAGAAGCCAGCTGACCATGACCGAGCGGGACCAGCGGATATCGGAGACGATCCATCGGGAACAGGCGCGCCTTCGCAACTTTATTCGAAGACGGGTTGCCGATCGGGATGATGCCGACGACATCTTACAGGAAGTTTTCTACGAACTTGTAGAGGCTTACAGTCTGATGAAGCCGGTGGAGCAGGTTTCCGCCTGGTTGTTTCGCGTGGCTCGCAATCGCATCATCGATCTGTTCCGCAAGAAGAGCCGGGAGGCTTTGCGAAACGAACCCGCAACGGCAAACACCGGCGAAGAGGGCGAGATGCTCCAACTGGAAGATCTGCTTCCTTCGCCTGATGATGGGCCGGATGCGATGTACGCGCGCAGCGTGCTGCTGGATGAACTGGATGCGGCTCTGGACGAGCTGCCGGAAGAGCAGCGCGAAGCATTTGTTGGTCATGAGTTGATGGGATACAGCTTCAAAGAACTGGCGTCACGGACTGGAGTGAGCGTGAATACTCTGCTCTCGCGCAAGCGCTATGCGGTGCTTTATTTGCGGGAGCGGCTGCAGGCTATCCACGACGAATTTATTAAAACGTGATTAGGAAGCATTTTTAGGGAAATACGAGGAAAAAGAAAATGAGAAGAAATCGGTTCGCAAGAGCGTTGTTGTTCCTGCCATTTGTGGTGCTGGCAGCGTTTCTGTTCGGCTATGTCACCATGCGCCTGTGGAATTGGCTGATGCCGGGCCTGTTCGGGCTCCAAATGATAGGTTACTGGCAAGCAATAGGGCTGATGTTTCTGAGCCGGCTTCTGTTCGGCGGATTCCACGGGCGGCACGGCTGGCATGGCCGCGATGGTCACTGGCGAGAGCGCATGAGGGAACGGTGGGAGCACATGAGTCCCGAGGAGCGCGAAAAGTTTCGTCACTCGGCGCGGGGGCGGTGGGGGTCGTTTGATCCGCCCGAGGCTGCTACGAAGGCGTAATCATAATAATGGGGCCATCGCGGTGGTGAACCGGCGTGCCAACCCAATTCCTTGGGGAGAATACCTTGATATTTCGCTCGGAGTGTTTGAGCTGTAGGGGTCCTTCGACTGCGTAGCTGCTTCGCTCAGGATGACACTGCGATATGGTACAATCTAACTAACCGGTTAATTATATGGCTTTACGCACACAGGTTCGGACGCGACGTGCCCAAGTCCGCCCTGGCCAGCTTATTCCCAGGTTAGGAACCCGCGGGCAACCGGCGGAATCTCGCGCGGCGATCTTGAAGGCGGCCATCGCCGAGTTTGCCGAGCATGGGATTGCCGGGGCTCGTACCGACAATATTGCTCACGCGGCGAACGTCAACAAGGCGCTTCTTTATTACTACTTCAAAGATAAAGATGCGTTGTACGAAGCGGTGCTTGACCATGTGTTCAAGGGACTGCTTCAGCGGGTGATGCCGGTGCTGGAAAGCAAATTGGCTCCACGCGAGAAGATGCTGGAATATGTGGCGGCATATTTCGACTACATCGCTGCCAATCCTCGATTTCCGCGAGTCGTCCAAGGGGAATGGATGCAGTTGGGCGCGAGGGGTAGCGCCCGTATGCAGCGCATTGCCAAGGAATATTTTCGTCCCATTTTTGAGAAGCTGGTTGGGGTGCTGCGGGATGGGATTCGGGCGGGTGAATTTCGGGCGGTAAATCCACTGGATTTTCTGCCCTCGGTGGCGGCCATCATTGTGTTTTATTTCACCGCGGCTCCGCTGATGAAGACCTTGATGAAGGTGGATCCGTTGTCGGCGGAGCGGATTCGGGAGCGGCGCGCGTTTGTGCTGGATTTTATTTCGGCGGCGCTGTTTGTTGGGTGATGACCGCCGTGACGCTGAGTGCGCCGAGAAAAACCTAAAGGCTTTTTACCACGGGGAACACAGAGGGGCACAGGGGAAACCGGTAGAGGACTGACATGTATGGAGATGGACGATGAGTGCGCGAAATAAATTTTTGATTGTGCTGGGAGTCATCCTGGTTATTTCTTCGGCGTATTACTTTTTTTCTACTCCCGGCGGGAACGACACGATTCTGGTAGGGACGGTGGATGCGAATCAGATCGTGGTGAGTCCGCAGATTCAAGGGCGGATTCTGAAACTGCTAGTGGAGGAAGGAACGCAGGTGAAGCAGGGGGATTTGATCGCGTTGCTGGATCCCGCGGAGCTGGAGGCGGAGGAGCGCGGGGCGGCGGCAACGATTGCGAGTATGCGGTCGCAGGTGAACGCTAACGACTACATGCAGAAATCCACAAAGGGATCGACGTCCGGAGATGTCGGGAATTCGCAAGCGAACCTGCAAGCGGCCCGGGCGCAACTGGCGCAGGCGGAAGCTATGTTGACGCGCGTGCAGAGCGACAGCCGGCGAACGATCGGATTAGCGCAGGCAGGAGTGGCTTCCGATCAGGACCGGGTGCAGGCGGAAATGAATCTGAAGGCGCAAGAAGCGAGCGTGCAGTCGCTGAAGGAGCTGGCGACAGCAGCGCAGGCGAATCTGGATTCAGCGATTGCGCGCACCAATCAGGCTACGGCGGCGCAAAGTACAGTGGCGTCAACTCGCGCACAAGCGGAGAACGCGGTCGCGATGCTGAAAGAAGCGGAAGTGCGGCTGGGATACACCAAGATCTATGCTCCGGTGACGGGGACGGTGCTGGTGCGGGCGGCACGCGAAGGCGAGGTCGTGAGCGCGGGACAGGCGATTGTGACGGTGGTGGATTTTAGCGATACATGGGCGTTTGCGGCGATTCCAGAGACGGATGCCGATCACATTGGAATTGGAGACACGCTGCGAGTGCGGCTGCCAGGCGGGACGGTGGTTCAAGGGAAAGTTTTTTATAAGGCGGCCGAGGCGGATTTTGCGACGCAGAGGGATGTGGGGCGGCGCAAGCGGGATATCCGGACAATTGCTTTGAAGGTGCGGCTGGATAATCCCAAGGGCGCCTGGGTGCCAGGAATGACCGCTGAAGTGTTGATTAGTCCTGAGCAATTAAAGGGAACGGCGCCGAGAACTGCGGAAGCAGCAGGAAAGCAATGAACGCAGACGCAAATCAATTAAACGGCACGCCGGTTTTGGCATCGGACTTTAGTGGCCGGGGCGAGGTCGCGGCGGACGCTCCCAATGCGATTGAAGTCGATCACATCGTCAAACGGTATGGAGACTTCACGGCGGTGAATGATATTTCGTTTTCCGTAAAGGAGGGCGAGATTTTCGGGCTCCTGGGGCCGAATGGTGCGGGGAAATCTACGTTGATCCGGATGATGACCACGCTCATTCCGATTTCTGGCGGCGCGGCGCGAGTGGCGGGACATGATGTGTCATCAGATCCAGATGACGTGCGGCGAACGATCGGAGTCATCCCCCAGGCCCTAACCAGCGACCTGGATTTGACGGTGGAAGAGAACCTGAATATTTACGCGAAGCTGTATGACGTTCCGGCGAAGCGCCGAAAAGAGGCGATTGCTGAGTTACTGGAGACGGTGGACCTGACCAAGTGGCGTGGCGCGCAGACGAAGACCTTGTCAGGCGGCATGCGGCGGCGGTTGGAGATTGCTCGGGGGCTGGTGCATAGTCCCAAGATTTTTTTTCTGGACGAACCTACTACCGGGCTTGATCCGGTATCGCGTGTCGCGGTGTGGGAGATGCTGACGAATATCAAGTCCAAGAGGAAGCTGACGATACTCATCACCACGCATTACATGGACGAAGCGGACAGGTTATGTAATCGGATCGCAATTGTGGATCACGGGAAGCTGGTGGCTTTGGATACTCCGGAAGCGTTGAAGGCGAGCGTGCCCGGATCGAATGTGATTGAAGCCCATTTCGACAATCCACCGGCCGATTGGGAAGAACGGCTGCGGGCATTGCCGGGAGTCACGTCCGTGCAAAATGAAAGCGGTGGGATGTTCCGCGTGCTGACGGCGAATGGATCGGGTACGACGACCGATATGGTCGAGCTTGCGGTGGTTGTAGGAGCGACTCTGAAGACCCTTACGGTTCAGAACACCACGTTGGACGATGTGTTTGTGTTCTATACAGGACGGCAATTGCGCGACGAATTAGTGAAGGCGCATGCATTCACGATGCCGCAGAGTCCGGGGTTACGGCCATGAATCGAATGATGGCGATTATCGAGCGCGAAATGCGCAAGTTTTTCCGGTCGCCGGCGCTGATGATGGCGTCGATGGTGATGCCGCTGGTGCAACTGATCGTGCTGGGAAATGCGTTTGGTGGAAAAATCCGCGACGCGAAGATGGGCATCGTGGATGAGGATCACGGGACGCAGGCGATCCGGATTAAAGAAGCGTTTGATGCGGTCCGGGCAAATATGCGGACGTTTGTTCCGATCCCGTATGACAACGAAGTGCAGGCGCGTGAGGACGTGCGCAACGGCAAGATTCAGGGCGCGGTGATTATTCCAGCTCAGTATTCGAAGATGGTTTATGAGAAGAATCATCCGCGGATTGCGCTGATCGTGGATAACAGCGACAACTTCATGAGTTCGACGCTGGAAGACGAGATGACCGCGGTGACGAATGCGCTGAATCAGCCGGATGTGTCGCCGCGATTGTTACAGCAAACGGCGCTGGAAGTCGTCGAGTTGTATCCGTATATCGAGTACATGAAGTATCTGTTGCCGGGATCGATCACGCTGGCTATGTTTGTGTCGGTAATGATTGGCGGCGGAATGTTGTACATCGACGACAAGGCGCGCGGGGTGCATGAAGGATATCTTGTGACTCCAATCACGAAGGCGGAGTTGGTGTTTGGACTGAACGGGGCAGGAGCTATCAAAGCGGTGATGACGGGGGTAGTGATAACGCTGGTCGGGGCGCTGCTGGCGGGCGTGGGAACGATATTCAGTCTGGGGACAATTGTTGGGCTGCTGGTGATGATTGTGCTGACTTCGCTGGCCTTCAACACAATGATGTTCCTGCTGATGGTCAGGATTGAAGATCCATTGGTGCCACGGGCGATGTTTGGGATTCTTAATACACTGCTATTTTTTCCCAGCGGCTCGATTTATCCGGTGGAAGCGTTTCCCGCGTGGCTGCGAGCAATTGCGCGGGTGGATCCGTTCACTTATGCGGTGCATGGGTTCAAATCGCTGCTGCTGAAGGAAACGGGGCTGGCTGCAATTGTTCCGGACATGATTTATCTGACGATTTTTGCGGTGGTGACGTTGGCTCTGGCGGTGCCGTTGTTCAAGCGGACGCTGTAGGGGAGGGCGGTCGTTGGTCGGTCGTCGTTTGTCGATGGTCGTTCGCTGTTCGCTACTCGCAAATACTTTGCGCGCGCTGAAGAACCAGCGCTGAACCACAGGGGGCACGGGGAGCACAGGGGGAAACCCTTAGTCCGCTCTGTTCTCCTACCGATGTCGCGTTACTCCCACAAATAGCTGATTGGTGCGGCGCAATGAAAACTTGCGGGCGGACGAATAGGTCCGTCGCTATGTGATTTGTGGTGAGGGGCGGAAAGGGAGCGGTTGCGGGATGCTTGCTAATCGAAACACCAGGTTGGTGGTCGAGGTGCGCGCCTTTGATTGGACACTGGACCGGAGATAGGGAGCGTCTAGGCGGAGCCAAATGAAATGGCCGATGCGGCTGAAGCGGACTTCTGCGGGACTGAGCCGGGTTGTATAGCTGGCGGCAATTCCAGCCATTTCAGCTAAATCGTTCATGGGTCCAAATTCTATGTCGGTGGGTCTTGGGTAGTGAGACAAAGACTGGATTTGACGCGCAATACTTTTGCGAGCGGCGACGCAGGGCTGGGTACGGCAAGCGAGAATTTGTTCGATGGCATAGAGCGCGGCGTGATCGACCCGTTCTCCGAAAGCGAGATAGAGGATGTTGCGGGCCGAAGTGTAGCTGAGGGGCAACATCTGAAAGGCTTCAAGAATCGGGAGCGGAATATTTCCAGGAGAGTGGACGGTGGAGGGATCAATGGAAGTGGCGACGGGGCAACCCCATTGCAGGGCTAGAGAGGCGGTGACGTCCTGCTCGGTGGCGAAGCCAAGTTTCTCGATCCACTCGCCGATTTTTCCGTAGTGGGCGCGGCGCTGCGCGTCGAGGGCGGCACGAACTTCCACATGAGTGAGCTTGCCTCGGGCGACCATGAGCAGACCGAGGGGAATGCGGTTGGGAGGTTGCGGGGATGGAGCCATTACGCGATGGTGAGAGAGTTGGTGGGTGAGAGCCGTCTCCAGGCATTGGGGCTGGCAATAGAAAACGCCTTGGAGGAGGGTTCCATTCGGGCGATGCCGGGCGCGCAATCTGTGCCAGAGCGATTGCGATCGCGAACAGGAAGCGAGCGCGCAGGGAGGCTGCGGTGGTTCGGTGCCTGGGCTGCATTGGGATGTCCCAGTCGTAAGCCATGCTCGCGGATTTAAAAAGTTCGACATAACGCAAATCGCCTTTCAGTTTTCAGATGGGAGACCAAAACAGCAGACGGCATTCAAATGGGTCCAGCGGCAGGTGGGGGATCGACGATATCGGTGATACGCAATCCGTATTTGCCATCGACGATTACCACGTCGCCCTGAGCGATGAGGCGCCCGTCGAGCAGGAGATCTACGGGGGAGTGGAGAGCGTTTTCGAGTTCGACGACGACACCCGGGCCGAGAGCGAGGACATCGCGCAGCAACATGCGGCGCGTGCCAAAGCGGAGTTTGACGTCGAGGCCAACCTCCATGAGGCGACCGTAGCTGGGCTGTGCGGGCAGGGGCGGAGAAGGTTCCGAGCGAAGTTCACTGGGCGAATTCATTTCGTTAGCGGCGGAAGCGTTGGGGATGTCCGTCATTGTTCACCTATGGTTGTGGAGGCTTCGAGCGAGAGGACATGGGCGGCACGCTGGTCGTTCACGCGCACCGGAAGGGCGGAACATAGATGGACGTCGCCGACCAGCATGAGGGCAGGAGCCAAAGCGCTCCGAGAAAAAGCCAGGATGTTGCCGGGAATGAATTTTGTGAGGCTGTGTAAGGGTACTTGGAGTCCAGTCATGGACAGCTCCACGGAAAAAAAGCAGTTGAGCAGTTTTTTCTGAATCTGGTGGCGGGCTTCTACTGGGGAGTGCCGCCGCTGGTAACTGGAGTCGGCGGAAAGTTTCCTGAGCAAGGCGTTGGAAACGACGGCGGGAATGGCGAGATTCAGGGCACCGCGCGTTTCGGATACTTTGATTTCAAAACTGAGGCATAGAGTTTTTTCGTTGGGAGGCATGAGGCGCTGAGTTTGCGGCATTTTTTGACGGTCGGCAAATTTGAATTCAAGTGAAATCGCCTGCCAGCTGACTTGCAGTTCGCGGCAGATGATCCGAATGATCCCTTCAAGCACGTGCTCTTCGATCTCGGTGATGTTGCGGGCAATTTCGCTCCCTTCGCCTTCACCTCCGAGCATGACGTCGATTATGGGGAAGGCAATCGGAAGATCGAGTTGGAGCACCGCGACCGCGTCAACCGGGGCGAGATCAATCGATGCGACATAGGCCTTTTCCGGCAGACGCTGCAGAAATTCGCGATAGGTGAGATGCTCCGCCGAGGCGAGACTGCATTCAAAAGCGATTCGCAAATAGCCGCCAATGGCAGTCGAAAGATTCCGTGCAAATAACTGGTGGAGCTGGTTGATGGTGCGCAGCTGCTCGGCGCCAATTTGACCAGCCTGGCGAATATCCCAGGGCCGAACTGCGGGCCGGGTAGAATCGGCGGTCGCGCTGGCTGCAGGCGTCGCGCGAACGGTGTCATCCGGTTGCTGGCTCACTACTTTTTCCATACAGGCCTCGGTTGTGGTGGAAGACGAGGCAAGCCTCGTCTCTACGGGGAATTTCTTTAAGAGACTCCAGCAGCTTTGCCGCGCGCTGCGGGTGGTGTGGCGGCGTTGAGGAAGTTGAGGCGGGCGCGCAGGCGCACCATGGCGAGAGAATGAATTTGGGAAACGCGCGACTCGCCAATGCCAAGGGCGACTCCAACTTCTTTCATGGTGAGCTCTTCATAGTAGTAAAGCGCCAACACACGCTGTTCCTTTTCCGGTAACTCGGAAATGGCCTGCTCGAGCAGATGTTTCATCTCGGAGCGGAGGCACTGGAAGAATGGTGTTTCTTCGTGCTTGGAAGGAAGGTGGTCCGTGAGATCTTCTTCTTTGCCGTCGCGGGAAGACTCGACCCGCAGGCTGCCGAGTTCGAGGCCGTCGAGTTCGGCGAGCAGCGATTGCAGTTCATGCAGATCGATTCCCATTTCATTGGCAATCTCATTTTCGTTGGGCGCGCGTCCAAGCCGGCCGGAGAGCTGGTTGTAGGTGATATCGATGAGGCGACCCTTGCGGCGTAGCTCGCGCGGGCTCCAATCAAGTTCGCGGAGACTGTCGAGAATTGCCCCGCGAATCCGAAACTTGGCATAGGAACTGAACTGCACCTGCTTGGACAAATCGAATTTGTTGAGAGCGTCGATTAATCCAAGAACACCAGCGTGGACGAGATCTTCGAAGGGCACGTGACGGGGCAACCGTTCGTGAATGCGGCGGGCGATGTAGCGAACCTGAGGAAGCTGCTCCATGAGAACGCGCTCACGTTCGGCGTCGGTCTGGACGCTTTGGTAGGCTTCGACGGGATGTTTGGTCATGAGGCGGGCCTGCTTTCGGGGAGGGGCTAGTCGTTGGTCGTTCGTCGCTAGTTGTCGGGTATTAGTCGCTGGCTGTATTAGTGATTTGTCATCTGTCAGTCGGTCGTTACATATTTCTTGGCATCCAATGCGCCGAACGGCCAACGACTATTGACCAATGCCTTACACGAAAGGACCGGCTACGTTTCAGCGCACCGTCCCCAGCGACTGCACGGAAACCATGGGAGGAATTTCGAGGGGGGAAAGGACGACTACTTTGGGGAGAAAGGGTTCGAGCAAGCGCCGCAGGTGGAAGCGCGCTGGAGTGGAACAGAGCAGGATGGGAGCGGTCTGAGCTACTTGATCTCCGGCGATCTGCCGGAGGCCATCGAGAATGCGGCGGACGAAGGACGGTTGTAATCCTGTGTTGGTTGCGGGTGGGGCCTGAGGGTTGAAGGCGCGGCTGAGTTCCTCCTCGAGATTGTGATCGAGGGTGAGTACGCGCAAGCCGCCGTCATCGGAAAGCAGCGGACGGACGAGGGCGCGGCCTAGTGATTGGCGCGCGGCCTCGATTAGCAGGATGGGATTTTTGTTGGCGGCGGAAGCATCGAGCAGAGCCTCGAGGATGGTGGGCAAGTCGCGAATGGAAACCTGTTCTCGCAGGAGTTGCTGCAATATTTTCTGAACTTCGCCGAGACTGAGGATTTTTGGTACCAGCTCTTCGACGAGTTTGGGATGGCTTTCGCCCAGGCGATCGAGCAGGCGTTTGGTTTCCTGGCGAGTCAGCAACTCGTAAGCGTGCTGGCGAATGATCTCGGCGAGGTGCGTGGAGAGAACGGAAGTCTGATCGACTACAGCGTAGCCGGAGGTAAGTGCCTGCGACTCGAGCGCGCGGGCGATCCAGAGCGCGGCAACTCCGAACGCGGGTTCTTTGGTTGGAGTTCCGGGGAGTGGAGGGGGCGTGAGTTCGGAACTGATGGCGAGGACCTTATCTTCAAGCATTTCCCAACGGGCAATTTCGACGCCGCGCAGGGAGATGACGTATTCACGAGGTTTGAGTCGGACGTTGTCGGTGATATGAATCGGTGGAACGATGAATCCGAGTTGCACGGCGAGGCTGCTACGCAGTGATTTGACGCGCGCCAGAAGCTGCCCGCCTTGCTGGACGTCGACCAGATTAACGAGCGAATAGCCGACTTCGAGGGAGAGCTCGTCGAGTTTGAGCAGGTCTTCAATGGAGTCGGTCTTGGCGGTTTTTTTGTCTTTTTCTGTGGAGGGCAGGACGCCGGGGTCGGCGGGTTCAATGACCTTGCCGTCTTTGTCTTTAAGCGGCTTGGGAAGACGCGCAGCGAGCAAGCCAACTACGCCCGCAATGGCAAGGAAAGAGAGCTTTGGGAGTCCGGGGATGCATGCAAGGGCAACCATGACTCCGGCGGCAATCTGTAGGGAACGGCGGCGGGAGAGCAGTTGGGTCCCAAGATCGACGGACAGGGTGGCGTTCGAGGAGGCGCGGGTGACGATCATACCGCCAGCCATCGAAACCAGCAGCGACGGGATCATGGTGACGAGGCCATCGCCAACGGTGAGTACGGTGTAGGTTTTCAGGGCTTCGCGAAAAGGTATGTCGAGTTGAAAAACTCCGATGAGAAATCCGGCGAGGATGTTGATGACGGTGATGAGGATGGTGGCGATGGAGTCGCGCTGATTGAAGCGGGCAGCGCCGTCCATGGCGCCATAGAATTCGGCTTCGCGAGCAGTTTGTTCGCGACGGGCGCGAGCCTGATGTTCGTCGATGAGTCCAGCATTCAAGTCGGCATCGATTGCCATCTGCTTGCCGGGGAGAGCGTCAAGGGTGAAACGGGCGGTGACTTCCGCTGTCCGGACAGCGCCGTGGCTGACGACGATGTACTGGATGGCGATGAGGGCAATGAAGAGAACGAATCCGACAATGTAGTTTCCGCCAACAACGAATTGGCCAAAGGCTTCGATAACGCGTCCAGCGGCGCTGGCGCCTTCATTGCCATGAAGAAGGATGCGGCGGCTGGAAGCGAGGTTCAGCGACAAGCGGAACAAGGTGAGTAGGAGCAACAAGCTGGGAAAGACGGAAAACTGCGCCGGACGAAGGATTTGTAGGGCAGACAGCAAAACCAGTACGGAAGCGGCAAAACTGGTGGCGAGCAGCAGGTCGAGTACGAATGCCGGCAACGGCACCAGCATGACGAAGACGAGACTGACGGCGGCGATGGGAACAATCCATTCGATGAACGGATTGCGAGCCGGCGCGGAGGTGATGACGGCAACGGGCATCAGCGGCGGCCTCCGGGACTTGATGATGCAGCAGCAGCAGCGCGGGCTTCGGCGCGATAGACAGCGGCCAGAATTTCGGCGAGCACGGCATAGAGTTTTTCGGGAACGCTTTGTCCGACTTCAACGGTGCGATAGAGGACGTGGGCGAGCGGCGGATTCTCAACCATGGGAATGTTTTCCCAATGGGCGATTTCCCGGATCTGAGCGGCGAAGAGGTTGCGTCCCTTGGCGACCACGACGGGCGCGGACATGTTCGGGCTGTATTCAATCGCAATCGCATATTCCGTGGGATTGGTGATGACGACGGCGGCGCGCTTGGTGTCCTGCAACATGCGGCGGCGGCGGACTTGACGCTGCAAACGGCGGATGCGGCCTTTGATGACGGGATTGCCTTCGGTTTCCTTGTATTCATCAGCGAGTTCCTGACGGCTCATTTTCAGTTCACTGGAAAGGTGTTGCCGTTCGAATAGGTAGTCGAGGAGGGCCCATCCAAGAAGGACAAGGGCGGATTTCCAGGCAACTTCGAAGATGCGGCCGCCGGCAAAACCAAGCAATCCGCGCGAGGAATCGGCGGAGAGCCGCATGAGAGCCGGCCAATCGCGGCGCAGGCACGTGATGCTGAGATAGGCGACGACGGTCGCGGGGAGCAAAGATTTGATCAGTCCGCGGAGCGCGGAGACGGAGAAGAGCTGGCCCAGTTTCGCGGCGGGACTCATGCGCGAGGCGGTAGGCAACAGCGAGGCTGGCGCGAAGACGAGTCCGCCTTGCGCGAGCGCGGAGGCGACCGCGACGACCCATCCGATTGCCAAGGCGGTCGCCGTGGCGACGAAGAGGCCCACGTGGTTGATAAAAGGAGGCAGCGCGTCCATGCGGAAGTTGCCGGAGACTGCTCCGTCGAGACAGTCGTGAAAGAAGGCGCGCCACGCGAGGGGAAAGGTCGACATCATGGAAAACAGAATGAAGGTGGCGGCCATGCCAGAGGCAGCGCCGATAAGATCGCGGCTGCGGGCGACCTGTCCTTTTTCGCGAGCTTTCTGGCGTCGGCGCGGAGTGGCTTGCTCGGTTTGGTTGGCTTGGGGCATGAAGGAGTTCTCAGTTCCCGGTTCTCAGTTCTCACAGCGTCTGCATTTCACGGAATCAGTGCGCCAGCTTCAGAATCCTTTCTGAGGCGTCGAGGGCTCTGCCGAAGCGGGCATCAAAGAAGCGCGGCCAGAACGCAACCGCGCCGCACATCAGGGCCAGTCCGAGTAAGTTCTTGATCGAGATCCCGACGAACAGGACGGGCAATTGCGGCGAAGCTTTGCCAATGAAGCCGAGCGCGACATCGGCAAACAAACTGGCAACCAGCACGGGCGCGGCGATCTGCAGACCGGCGACCCACATGCTGGCAACGAATTGCAAAAGCGCGGAGGCTGCTGGCCAGGTGAGGGAGAAGTGGCCGGGCGGCAGATAGTCGAAGCTGCGCGCGAGTCCGCGCAACAGCCAGTGGGGAACGCTGAGTTGGATAAAAAGCAGAAGCACAATCAGCTCGTAGAAAGTGGAGAGTACGGCGGAATCGGCCTGGCTGTTATCGGGATTGACGACGCTGGCGAGTGAATATCCCATTTGCACACCGCATACCTGGCCGGCGATCTGTCCGGCTTCGAAGATGAGTTGGAGGGTGAATCCGAGGAGAAATCCGATGGCAAATTCGCCAAGCAAAAGGACGGCGAGGGTGGAAGCGGCAAGGCCTGGCGTAGCGGGGATCAGAGGCGCCAGAAACAAAGTAAGGACGAAGGCAAGACCGATCTTGATACGAGCGGGGGCGGCGGCGCTGCCAAGGAACGGCGCAACGACGAGCAAGCCGGTGACGCGTGAAGCTGCAATCATCCAGGCGTCGAGAGTGCTTTCGATTGGCAGTGCGATTGGTATCTGAAACACAATCACCTCAGCGGGTGGAAAGAGTTTCTGGAAAATTACATAGCCCCTAAAGGGGCGTTAAGGTTGGAAACGTTCGGCATCGCTAAAGCGATGCCCTGATACGAAACCTAGAACGATATGGAGCCGAGGACGATACGAAGCCGACGATACGGGGCCAAAGGTGGTACCAAGGCCCAAACGTTTCATCGGATGAAGGGGTGGAAATCGGACCACATGGCGACGGTGAAGAACATCAATTTGCGCAGCATCCAGGGAAAGAACAGCAGAGCGGCCGCACCGACTGCCGCGAGACGCGGGACGGTGGAGAGAGTCTGATCTTGTAAAGACGTTAGCACTTGCGCAACGTTGACCAGCAGGCTGATGGCGACTGCTACGAGGAGCAGCGGCGCACCTAGAAGGAGTGCCATCTGCAAGGTGTTGCGAAATAATGCGACGACTTGTTCGGTTCCCATAAGCGCCTTTCATGAAAAACTCCGCATCAAGGAGCCGATCAGCAGGTTCCATCCGTCAACCACGACGAATAGAAGAATTTTGAGTGGGGTGGAGATGATGACCGGGGGCAGTTGCATCATGCCGACCGAAGTAGTGATGGCGGCGGTTACCAGATCGATGACCAGAAAGGGCAGGAAGAGCGCGGCGCCGATCCGGAAGCCGGCCTGAAGTTCGCTCAGGAGATAAGCCGGCGCGACGATGCGCATTCCGAGATCCTCGGGGCGTCCGGGACGGGGTTCGTGCGCCAGTTCGACGAAGAGCGCGAGATCTTTTTCACGGGCGTACTTCAGCATGAAGTGGCGCATGGGAACGATCGAGCGATCGAGCGCGGCCATCATGGTGATGTGCCCGGCATCGAGGGGCACGACGGCATCGGAATAAATGGCGGCACCCACTGGCTGCATAAGAAAAAATGTGAGGATGAGCGAGAGCCCAATGAGTGTCTGGTTGCTGGGCGTTGTCTGAGTACCGAGCGCTTGGCGAAGAAAATGAAAAACGATGAGCAGGCGCACAAAAGGCGTCATCGAGAGCACGATGGCCGGGATCAAAGTGAGCAGGGTAAGGAGTACAACGATGTTCCAGGGGGCTGAACCGCCGGGGATAGCGCCGGGCAATCCGGGAAGAGAGAAGCCGGACGGCGTTTGCGGCCGTGCCCAGAGAGGCGCGGCGACGAGGGGCAACGCGAAAATGCATAAATTTCGGAGAACTCGCATCAATTCTGATCTCCGTTTTCTATGTTGCTGGCGGGCGGTTCCGGCAATTGTGCCAACAGAGTGATTGACGAGGGGCTGGACCCGATAAGAAAACGCTGACGTTCAAACTGGATTACAGAGACGAAACGGCGGTCGCCGAGGGCGGCAGTTTCACGAACTGTCAGCATCTTGCGTTGGTTTTTTGCGCGGAAGATCGCGGAATGCCAAAGAATCTTGAGATAGGAGGTGGCGAAGCGAAAGAAGCGCAACGAATTAGGCTGCGAATGCGTCTTGCTGATCTGGATTTTCACGAACTTTGTCGGCATCATTTCCATTTCTGTCGTCCTTCGGGACTTGAGTCATTTCGTTCAGTACTCCGTCGTTCAGGGCCCTCCACCGGTCATGCCAACTCGGTCAAGCGCACCGCCAGACGGTTCTGGACGATTTCAAACTCGCTCCAGGCAATCAGTTCATCGTTGATACGGAGGGGGACATCCTGTCCAACGGCCCAGCGGGTAGCCACGATTCGTCCACGCTCGAGATGCACCAAGTCGCCGACGGTAAAGCCGGGCAGCGGGATTTCGATGGTCAACAGGCAGGGCAAGGATTCGAGACGCAGCCAGCGTTCGGCGAGTGGATCGGCGGATGAATCGGCGACCGGGATTTCGAGTTTGGGTTGGGCGGCAGAGGCCATTAGGTTCGCACCGTTTACACCTGGACCAGAAATTCGGTGAAGCAGACATTCCGCACAGCGATCTGCGGCGCGTGTTCCTGAAAGGCTTTCAGCAGTGCGTCTTTGAGCTGGCGCTTGCCTTCGAGCTCCAGCAATTCTTCGGGACGGGCGGGGGCAAGCACGGAGAGGACGGTGTCGCGGATCGAGGCGATGGGAGCAACTTCGTTTTGCTTGAGCGTTTGGTCCGCGGCGGAAGGCGGGGGAGCTAAGCCGAGAGTGATTCCAATCCGCAGGAAAGCGGGTTTCCTGGAGCCGTTGCGATTGCTGGTGAGATTGACGGTGAAAGTTTCCAGGGCGAGTGTGGATTCGGCGGGTTCTTCAGTGGCTTTGGCCGGCCGCTTCGCTCCACGCCAAACCAAGAAGCCAGCTGTGCTCAACAGAAGGACGAGCCCGACGGCCAGCCACGCCTTCCTCATCGCTTTCCTGGGCGCGGTGCTCAATGGCGCATCCGGCATGTTGCCGATGGTTGCACGCCGGCTGCCGGGGTTGACATTCATCACACCCAAAGGGCGACACCGGGAAGCGAGTTGTAATCAGGAGGTTAAACGGAGATGCCTGGCAGGAAGAAAGGCGGGACAGCAAGGCGAGAGTCTTTCTTGGAGTTTTCTCATTAAGAAAGTCTGAGAGAACCGGGGATGTTCCTATGCAGTTCTTGCCCGCTTAGGGGTTCGTTACCCTCAAACTCAGCGCGCGTGCGGCTTCGAATACAATCGGGGAAGATTTAATTAAAAATCCATGGAAATCAAGTTGACGGAAACCGAAGTCAGGGTGCTGGGATCGCTGATCGAGAAGGACATCACCACGCCGGAATACTATCCGCTGTCGCTGAACGCGCTAATGAACGCGTGCAACCAGAAGTCGAATCGCGATCCCGTGATGCAGATGGATGAAGATGCGGTTCGCGATGCACTCGATGGGTTGCAGCAACACCGCATGGCTGGTCCGGCGCGCGGGGCCGACAGCCGCGTGACCAAGTTCGAGCAACGATTGCAGGAGGTATTTAATTTCACACGGGCGGAGACTGCCGTATTGTGCGTTCTTCTGTTGCGGGGTCCACAGACGCCGGGTGAGTTGCGCGGACGCACCGAGCGTCTGCATCGCTTCGAAACGCTGGACGATGTGCAATCGGCGTTGCAGAAGTTAATGCAACGCGAGCCGCCGCTGGCGAAAGTGCTGCCGCGACAGCCGGGAACGAAAGAATCGCGGTACGTGCATCTGCTTGGCGGAGATGTCGTGGAAGCGGATGCGCCGATGCGAGTCGATGTAGCGGCTGAGCGCAATCCAGCAGACGTGGAGCGCATCGGCCGGCTGGAGGAAGAAGTAGCTGAACTTCGGAGAGAAGTTTCCGAGATTAAGGATCAGTTGGAGAGATTTCGGAGGCAGTTTGAGTGAATGTCACCTCCGAGACGCAGAGAAGAGCAAATCGAGAAATCCCAGTTCTCTTCGGTCACCAAGCACTACAGCACCCGTTCCTGCGCATATCCCGCCGCCCCTAACCCCGCGATGATCTCGGCAATGTGATCCGGTCCGCGCGTCTCCATGGTGATTTCGATTGCAGTCTCGCCGAGTCCAACGCCGTGATAGGCGCGGTCGTAGTCGGTCTCGACAATGTTGGCGCGATGCTCCGCGAGGATTGAGGTGAGGCGATTGAGCGCGCCGGGATAGTCGGGCAGATGGACACGCAGGCGGACGAGACGTCCGTCTTTGACCAGGCCGCGCTCGATGATGCGGGAGAGCAGCGTCACGTCGATGTTTCCACCACACACCAGCACTGCAATTTTCTTCCCCACCAGAGATAGCTTGCGATTCACCAATGCCGCGAGTGCCGCTGCTCCCGCGCCTTCGGCCAAAGTTTTTTCGCGCTCCAGCAAGAGGAGGATGGCATTAGCAATTTCCTCTTCTTCTACGGTGACGATTTCGTCCACGTATTTCTGAACCAGGGGCAGAGTACGATCGCCGGCGCGCCGGACGGCAATGCCGTCGGCGATGGTCGAGGACGCTTTCAGGGTGACTGGCTTGCCTTCCGCGACTGCAACCTTCATGGATGGCAGGCGTGAAGGCTGCACTCCAAAAACCTGAATCTTGGGATTCGACTCCTTCAGCGCGCAGGCGATACCGCCAATCAGGCCACCGCCGCCAATCGGGACGACGACAGCTTCCAGGTCAGGATGCTGCTCGAGGAGTTCGAGCCCGATCGTTCCTTGTCCGGCGATGACGGCGTCATCGTCAAAGGCATGCACCAGGGTAAGGTGCTCAGCCTGGCTGCGGCGCACGGATTCGGCATACGCTTCGTCATAGTTCGCGCCGTGCAAAATAACATCGGCTCCGTAACCGCGAGTCGCCGAAACTTTGATGAGCGGCGTGGTCAGGGGCATGTAAATCTGGGCGCGGATCCCCAACCTGCCGGCGTGGTAGGCGACTCCCTGGGCGTGATTTCCGGCGGAGGCCGCGATCACTCCCTGGGCGCGTTCTTCGGTATTGAGCGACAACAATTTGTTCAACGCGCCTCGTTCTTTGAAGGAACCCGTGCGCTGGAGATTGTCGAGCTTCAAATAGACATGGTTGGCGGTGGATTCGGAAAACGTTTCTGAACGCGCGCAGGGCGAGAGATAAATTGAGCGGCGAATCCGTCCCATGGCGGACTGGATGTCGTTGAGGGTGATCATTTGCTGGGCGAGGCAACGGATTCCAATTCGTATTCCGTTCCGATTCTCATTTCTCTTCTCACTTCCAAAGATCGCAATATCTTACCTGATGCGCCCTCGATCTCTCGGTAGAGGTGCAGTCTGCTGGGTGCAATTTGCGAAATCTTCACCCCAGAGGACACAGAGGTACGCGGAGGAAGAACACGCGACGAGCGAGACTGACAAGAACCATCCTTTCGTCAAAGAAACGAAAGTGAGCGGGAGTAACCGGCTCAGGTACCACTTCCGTAATGGCCCTTTTGTACGGGGCTAAGCCCTTTCGAAACCTAGGCAACCGTGGAAAAGCCCGTCAGAATGGGTTTTAGAGGAGTATTCCCCTGGGCCTCATGCCTATCTCGACTGGTATCGCTCTCGCGCCCGTCCCCGTTCATCGAAAAACTGCTGCGCGCGTCGCTTTGTTTGATTTGTCCAAGGCGTCGGCACAACTGGTAACCGAGTGTTTTCGCCAATATGGAATCGAGACGGTTTCCGTTGCGCGGGAACAGGTGGCCCGGCTGCAGCATGAAAAATTTGAGGCTTGCGTTTTGCCGCTGACAGAGGATGCCCGGAGCATTATCGAGCTGGCTCGCGCCTCCACCTCCAACAGCCGGATGATCATTTACGGATTGGGCGGCACTGCGCAGGACGCGATGCGCTATTCGAAGTTATGTCTGAATGCTGTGTTTCATGAACCGCTGGAGCGCTCGGCGGCGATGAAACTGGTGCGCTCGACTCGAATGCTGGTGCTGCATGAATTCCGCCGCTATGTGCGTATCCCGGTTATGACGGAGGTTGGCGTGGTAACGGCCGACGGCGACCGCACCATTGCTACCAGTCAGGAAGTGAGTTGGGGAGGGATGTCGCTCAAGGGCAATCACGTGCCTGAAATCGGAAGTATGGTGGAAGTGTCGTTTTCTTTACTGACCTTGCCACGCGTCTGGGTGCGTGGGAGAGTCACCTGGAAAAAGCCCAACAAGAGCTTTGGGATTCGGTTTGACTCTACCGACGAACGGCGGCAGCGGCTGAAGGAATGGATTGTCGCGTATCTTGAGGCATAGGGAAAGCAGCCGTCAGCTTTCAGCTCTCAGCCATCAGTAAAACCTTTCAACCCCACGCTACAATGTCGGCGTGAGTTCTTCGTCCCCTTCTTCTGCTGCTTCTGTTGAACCTGAGCAGCCTTCTGTTATTGATGTCCGCCGATTTACTCTGTGGCAGCGATTTCTTTTGTGGCTTATCAGCTGGGCGGCCTATCTGGTTATTTCGCTGATTGGTCCGACTCTTCGCTATTCAATATCGTGGGAAGAAGGGCCCTCGCCGCCGGACGCGATTTACGAAAAGCGGGTGATCTATTCTTTTTGGCACCGTGCCGTTTTCGCCAGTGCATGGTTATGGAAAAAGACCGGCATCGCGGTGATGGTGAGTCGCAGCTTTGACGGAGAATATATTGCGCGCACTATCGAGAAACTTGGTTTCATCGCCGTAAGAGGATCGAGTAGCCGCGGCGGCGTGCCCGCTTTGCTTGGCTTACGAAGCCAGTTGGAGCGGGGCAACCTGGTTGCCTTTACGATTGACGGTCCTCGCGGGCCGAAATACGTTGCCAAGGCAGGACCTGTAGCGCTCTCGCGTGCGACCTCCATGCCGATGGCTGCGTTCTTTGTGGCGCTCAGCGATGCGTGGGTGCTGAATACGTGGGATGCCCTGATGATCCCGAAGCCATTTTCGAAGGCGCTGGTGCGCTTCAGCGCTAAGCTGCAGGTTCCAACGGAAGCCGACGATGCCCGGATGGCCGAGTTTCACGAGCAGTTGCAGGCAGCGCTGGATCGCGTCACTCGTTTTGCCGAAGAGCATGTGGCTCAAGTCGGATCCTCGGAGTTTCCGATCATGAAGACCTAGCGGTTGACTTCTTGCTGGAATGCCCGGTAGATTTACGGGGCCGCTGTTCTTGTTCTTTCTCAAAATTAGGTTCGCGCATAATCGTAGGTCGGCGAAATGCTGGCACTACGGGAAGCGGGTGCAAGTCCCGCGCTGCCGCGCAACTGTAAGCGAGGAAATCGCAACCGGTCACTGGGAATGTCTGAAAACGACAGCCTGGGAAGGCCGGTTGTAGTAGCCGGATGCCGCAAAGCTCATTGAGCCTGCACATTCTCACTCGCGAAGCCAGGAGACCGGCGTGAACCGCCCACCACAACCCTTTCGCGTGATAAAGGAGACGTGCCATGCGCTTTTCCCGTATTTTTTCTGGTGTTCTTTTTCTACTGGCCATCTGTCTGGTGTCCATCGCTTCCGCCGAAATCAAAGTCAGAGTGGTTGATCCGCAAGGCGCCGCCGTTGCTGGCGCGCAAGTGCAATTGCTGCAGGCAGAGAAATTAGTGGCGCTGCAAAGCACTTCCAGCGAGGGACTCGCCACCTTTCGCGAGACCGCATCAAGTTCTTATCGTGTAAACGTACTGGCTCCAGGCTTCGCGGCACAGGCGATGGACCTTTCTGCATCTTCCGAAGCCATCACCATCAAGCTCCGCCTGGCAACGGCCGCAGAAACAATTGTGGTGACCGCGACGCGCACTCCGGTTCCGAGCCAAGCCGCGGGCGCCGATGTTTCCACGCTGAGCGGAGGGCAGTTAGAGTTGATGAATCCGGTTGCTGCCTCCGATGCGATCCGATTTCTGCCGGGCGCGATCGTAAATACGTCGGGTCAGCGTGGCGGACTTTCGTCGCTATTCGTTCGCGGAGGCGACTCGACTTATAACAAAGTCATCGTCGATGGCGTCACCATCAACGAGCCGGGGGGCACGTTTGACTTCGGCACTCTACCAATGACGCAAGCGGATCGTCTTGAATTTGTCAGGGGAGCGCAAAGCACACTGTATGGATCCGATGCCATGACCAGCGTCATACAGATGTGGACTCGCAATGGCAGCACTTCAACTCCTGAACTTCGATTTGGTGCGGATGGCGGTAATTTCGGTACATCGAACGGGTATTTATCGCTGGCCGGAGCGCACAATCGCTTCGATTACAACGCATTCGGAAGCCAGTACTACACCAACGGACAAGGTGTTAACTCCTTCTATTCCGATTCGCTGCAGGGTGCGAATGTCGGCGTGGCCCTGAACGATGAAGTCTCGCTCAGGGTACGTATGCGGCATTCCAACAGTCATACCGGAGTCCCCGGCGAGTGGAGCTTCAACGGCTATGATCCGTTGGTTCCGTCGAATGGTCCGACCGAACCCCTTGTGCCACTACAACCGAATCCAAACGAGTGGTCGCAGTACAACAATATTCTGGGAAGCGTGGACCTCGCCGTCGCGAGGCCCAGTGGATGGCAGCATCATTTCACCGGCTTCGATTATCTCTATCGCTACAACGAACTGAATCTAACCGCAGATCCTGCGCGCGTAGATCCGTTCGGAGATCCCATCGACTTCGCTTCTCACGAAGTTGATCGCATCAACCGCGAGGGATTCGAATATCAGGGCGATTACTCGGAGGGAGCCTGGGCGCACACAACATTTGGATATCGTGTCGAAAACGAAAACGGATATGTAGGCGATGTGAATTTTGGACAGACTCACGGCCAACGTTTGAACAATGATTTGTATGTTCAACAACAGATCACCTATGGCCGGTTAACGGCGATTGCCGGCGGCCGCTACATCCACAACAGTGCCTATGGAAGCACCGGCGTGCCGCGTGTGGCTCTTACCCTTCTCGCGCTGCGCGGCGGAGAAATCTTTTCGGGGACACGGCTGCGCTTTTCCTATGCCGGGGGATTTAAGGAACCCCGGCTAGAAGAAACCTTCGCGGGGCCACCGTACTCGAACCCTAATCCGGGCCTGAAACCCGAACGCACGAGGTCTTTTGAGGCCGGACTTCAGCAGGATTTTTGGAACGGGCGGTATGCTTTGACGGCGACCTTCTTCCACAACGTCTTCTACGATCGCATCGATTACAGCAGCGATCCTGTGACATTTATCGGCCAGTACGTGAACGTGGATAAATCGTTCGCGCAGGGCGCGGAAGTTGAATTCCAGGCGAAGCTCCTTTCGCGGCTGTCCTTGAACGCTGCTTATACCTACACGTCTACCGAGATTCTGGAAGCTCCACTTTGCACGCCGGCGAATTTCTGCGACCCAATCATGGCCGCGGGAAATCCTCTTCTGCGACGGCCCAAGCATTCCGGCACAACTCTCCTCAGCTATCTCGGCAAACGTTGGGGAGCAAACTTGGGGGGCAGCTTCGTGGGTCGCCGTCCTGATGACGACTTCGATAACTTTGAGATCCACCACGCCGCTGGATACGCCCGCGTCGATCTGGGATGTTGGTACGCCATCACCTCACGCGTAACAGCCTACTTAAACGTCGAGAACGCGCTCAACGATCACTATAACGAGGTGGTGGGTTATCCAGCGCTCACGGCAAATTTTCGCGCGGGGTTCAGGTTTCGGATTGGAGGGGAGTAAACTCTAGCGCCTGCTGCCGGCGGTCTCTTTCGATTCGTCATCCGGCTGTAGATCATCGGCAGCAACTGGCTTGCGGGGTGGGACGAGACCTGCTCCGCCGTTGTAGCGGTGCCGGACTTCGTGGAGCTTTTGGACCTCTTTTTCGCCGAGCGGTTGCTCGTTGCCGAGGAGGTGGGTGACCAGGGCAATCTTCGCGAAGTGCTCCACGGTTTCCATTCGCATGTAGGCGCTCTCGAGCGACGATCCAAAGGTCACTACACCGTGATTCGCCATCAGAATGGCTTCATGGTGCGGAATTAGGGGAGCGAGCGCATCGGTCAACTCCGGGGTCCCCGGAGTGCCATACCGAGCCAGCGGTATGGAGCCCAGTCCTACAACAACTTCACAAACCAGTGGACGATTCAGATCGTAGCCGGAAGCGGCGAATCCGGTAGCGGTCGGGGGATGCGCGTGGACGATGCCTTGCACATCGGGACGCAGGCGATAAATCAGCAAGTGCATCCCAATCTCGCTTGACACGCGGCGTTTACCGGCGAGACGTTTCCCGTCCATATCGACAATCACCATGTCGGAGGCGCGCATCCTGCCCTTGCTAATGCAGGTAGGCGTCACCAGCAGGCGTTGGTCGTCGAGCCGGACGGAGAGGTTCCCGTCCGTGGCCGCAACCATGCCATTTTCGTGCAGCATACGGCCGAACTGCACAATCTCAAGACGATATTGACGGTCGCTGGCCATTGGGAAAACGGTAAACCTTGCGCGGCCATGTTACAGCACACTTCCGAAACCTTACAACCACTAATGGGTCAAAATATGTAAAAAGACTGAAACACGGATGGAGAGCAGGGCGCCTGCCGGAGCACCCGGTAGTCAGGCGAAACGCCGTTTGTCCGTCAAACCCTATAATCTCCCCAAATGCTCGTCTCGGACTTCCAGTATGACCTGCCCCCCAGCCTGATCGCGCAGGAGCCATTGCCGGATCGCGCCGGATCGCGCCTGCTTTCCCTGAATCGGTCGCGCACAGACGGGCTAAAGGCGGATTGGCAGGACCGGATGTTTCGTGAATTCCCCAGCCTGTTGCGACCAGACGATCTTCTGGTACTCAACAACACGCGGGTATTCCCGGCCCGGCTGTATGGACGCCGAAAGGGCCAGAGTGGTCGACGGGAGGCCAAACCCGTGAACCCGGAAAGTCCAACAGCGCAAGATTCTGGGCATGGCCGGATTGAAATTCTACTGACACGGCAGATCTCAGAAGATCCGAACGAGTGGGACTGCCTGGTCCGCCCCGGCCGAAAGATTGGCATCGGAGAAAGACTTTACTTTGGCTCTCGCGATTACACGGACGATGCACCCGAACTCGAAGCCGAGGTCACAGAACGCGGCAGTTTTGGAGAACGCCGGATTCGCTTCGCTTCCGTCCTCGATTTCTTCGCTCGCATCGAGCGCATTGGACACGTGCCGCTGCCGCCCTACATTCATCGCAACATCGATGACGATAACAATAACAATGACAGGCAGTCGGCGACGGACCACGAACGCTATCAAACCGTTTACGCCCACGCGCGGGGATCAGTGGCAGCGCCGACGGCCGGCTTGCACTTCACTCCGGACATACTGGAGCAGATTCGCCGGCGCGGCATAGAAATTGCTGAGATCACCCTGCATGTGGGACTGGGAACTTTTCAGCCGATACGAGTAGAAAAAGTGGAAGACCACAAACTGCATCGCGAATGGTACGAAATTCCAGGCGATGCGGCGACGGCGATCAACCGCGCAAAAGCCGAGGGACGCCGTGTAGTCGCTATAGGAACAACCACGGTCCGCACTCTGGAATATGCTGCGCGACTCTGCGAAGAACATTCAGGCAAGAGCCATGTAGAAGCGGGACAAGGCGAGGCGGAGGCTTTTATCTATCCCGGTTATCGCTTTCGCATTGTCGACGCCATGCTGACGAATTTTCATCTACCGCAATCGACACTGCTGATGCTCGTGTGCGCACTCGGCGGATTAGATCTGGTTATGGATGCTTACCGCCATGCAGTCGAATCCGGCTACCGCTTTTACTCCTACGGAGATTGCATGTTTGTCGAGTAACGGGTGACAATTGATTGCGAGTGCAATTGCCCTTTCACGAATTATCACTGCCCTGTCTGTAATTTTATTTATGAATTGTCATCCTGAGCGGAGCGAAGGACCTGCTTCTCGCGGCGATCGGCAGGCACCTGCCGTCGCAGCGAATACCGCTTCACAACAAATTGAGTACATCCGCCGCTCGCTGCTCGCGATGATCGCAGTTGTGATCTTCGCTACAGCAAGCCAAGCACAAACCAAGGCTGCGCCCGCCGCCAAGAAGCCGGCCGCGTCCACGCCGAGTCCTAAAGAAGACGACGCCCAGCTCTACCGCAACGCCACGTTCGGATTTCGCTACCAAATCCCTTACGGCTGGGTCGATCGCAGCAAAGAAATGCAGGAGGGAAACACTCCTGGCAAAGCGGAACTGCTGCTCGGTGTCTTCGAGCATCCACCTGAAGCCACCGGAGACAATATCAACTCCGCGGTTGTCATCGCTTCCGAAACTACAGCCTCCTATCCCGGCCTCAAGACGACCGAAGACTACCTCGGCCCCCTGACGGAGCTTGCGACCGCCAATGGCTTCAAAGCAGAAGGCGAACCCTACGCTCTGGAGGTCGAGTCCAGACAACTGCTGCGTGCCGATTTCGCTAAGACGCTCGACGTTAAGACAACCGATGTGAAAACGAACGACAAACTCACCATGCGCCAGTGCACCCTCGTCCTGCTTGCGAAGGGACAGATCGTCTCGTTCACCTTCATCGCAGGGAGCGAAGACGAACTCGACGTTCTGATGGACGGCCTGCATTTCAGCACGGCGAAGCCCACGATGCACTGAGTTTTTCCGTAGAGACGCGGCTAGCCGCGTCTTGCTCGCATCGCCCCAAAACCTTGTTCCTAAGCGCAACAAAAAGCGCAGTTTACGGTCTCGATTCCAGCCGGGATTCAGGCTGTTTTTGTGTTAAAATAACGGTATCGCTGGTGACAGCTAAATAGCAGAAAAGTCAATAAGTTGGGGTCACCCGAGCAGTCCCGGAATCGTTCCTCAGTTTAGGCATCCGATCCGGCTTCCTCCACGGAGCAGAATGGCCACGAAAGAATTGCAAGCGGAACTCGTCGATAGCAAGAATATTGACGGAAAAAACGTCGGCAGCAAGAACGACGCGAAGAATAAAAACGCCGCACCGTCCAACGGCGACTACACCGCCGACTCGATCAAAGTCCTCGGCGGCATGGAAGCGGTGCGAAAGCGTCCCGCAATGTACATCGGCTCGACGGGTGAAATGGGACTGCATCACCTCGTCTATGAAGTGGTTGATAACTCCGTCGATGAAGCGCTCGCCGGACACGCCGACAAAATCGAAGTCACCATCCATCTCGACAACTCCATCACCGTAATCGATAACGGACGCGGAATCCCGGTCGACAACATGACCCTGGAAAACGGCGACATCCTTCCCGCCGCACAGGTGGTCATGACGACGCTGCATGCGGGTGGCAAGTTCGACAGCAACTCTTACAAAGTTTCTGGCGGACTCCACGGCGTAGGCGTGAGCTGTGTCAACGCGCTCAGCGAAGAACTCGATCTCGAGATCTGGCGCGATGGCTTTACCTGGGAGCAGACTTACTCTAAGGGCGAGCCCACCAGCAAACTGAAAAAGACTGGCGCTGCCAAGGTAAAGACCGGCACAAAAGTTCACTTCGTTCCGGATAAGACAATTTTCACTACGACCCTCGACTACAACTTCGACACGCTCTCGCAGCGCTTGCGCGAACTGGCTTTTCTAAACAAAGGTCTGATCATCACGCTCACCGACGAGCGCCATACCGACTCGAAGACGGGCGAAGCCAAGCGTGCCGAGTTCAAATACACCGGCGGCATCGCGGAGTTCATCAAGCACTTGAACCGCGGTAAGACCACCTTGCACGATAAGCCCATTTACATGGAAGCCGAGAAAGACGGCGTGACCATGGAAATCGGCATGCAGTACAACGACGCTTATTCCGAATCCGTTTTCAGCTTTGCCAATAACATCAACACCGTCGACGGCGGCACGCATCTCTCCGGATTCCGCACTGCCCTGACCCGCACCATCAACTATGCCGGGCAGCAGATGGGGCTATTCAAAGACGTAAAGGAAAATCTCACCGGAGACGACGTCCGCGAAGGACTGGTCGCCGTGATCAGCGTAAAGCTGCCGCAGCCCCAGTTCGAAGGACAGACCAAAGGAAAATTAAATTCCGATATCGCCGGCGTCGTGCAGGCTGTAGTCAACGAAAAACTGGGCGCATTCTTCGAGCAGAACACCGCCGTAGCCAAGAAAATCATTAACAAAGCGATCGACGCCGCCCGAGCCAGAGAAGCCGCCCGCAAGGCCCGCGACCTGACTCGCCGCAAAGGCGCACTCGATGGCGGAGGACTGCCCGGCAAACTCGCTGACTGTTCCGAGCGCGATCCTAACCGCTGCGAATTGTTCCTGGTCGAGGGAGAATCCGCAGGTGGCACAGCGAAACAAGGCCGCGACCGCCGCTTTCAAGCGATCCTTCCGCTTAAGGGAAAAATTCTGAACGTGGAAAAAGCGCGCTACGACAAGATGCTGGCCCACGAAGAAATTCGCGCCATGATTACGGCGCTGGGTACCGGCATCTCGAAAGAAGATTTCGATCCCACCAAGGTCCGCTACGGCAAAATCATTCTGATGACCGACGCCGACGTAGACGGATCGCACATCCGAACGTTGCTGCTCACGTTCTTCTTCCGCCACATGCAGGAACTGATCAAGCGCAACAACGTTTACATCGCGCAGCCACCGCTATTCGGCATCAAGAAGGGCAAGAGCCATCAGTACATCAAGAACGAACATGAATTCGTGAAAGTAATGGTGAAGCGCGCTTCCGAGGGGCTTACCGTGCGTTATGGAGAGGGAGCGGCAAAAATCGAAGGCCCGGCGTTGACCAAGTTCATCACCATATTGAATGAGTACTTGGGATTCCTCGATAAGCTCAACAAGCGCATCCGCGTTGAGGAAATTACGAGCCTCTTGCCGAAACTTGACTTGGCGAAGCGTGCCGATTTCGAGGGCGACAAAAAGACTCCACCCAAGAAAGTGGAAAAACTCGAAAAAGAACTCAAGCGCATGCAGAAGGATCTGAAGTTGAAGAGTGTGGAGACGCGCTTCGACGAAGAGCACAATCTTTGGGCTGTCCACTTCGTAAATTCGCAGGGTGCCGAGCACATTATCAATTGGGAACTGGCCTCGAGTCCGGAATCGCGCCAGCTTATCGTCAAGTTCAAACAGATCGAGCAGTATCTGGAACCGCCTTTCATCGTGGAGAGTTTGCCGAAAGCGGCCAAGGCAGCCGCTTCTGCTGGGAAAGAGGAAGACAATGAAGAAGCAGGCGAGAACGATGACGCAGGCGAAGGCGAAAATCTGAGCGCGTCCGAAAAAGAAGAAGCCGAAAAGGCGCAGAAGAAATCAGGCAAGCCAGCAGTGAAAGGGAGAGCCAAAGAACCGGAGATCGTCGAGAAGAATACCGCCCGCGACCTTTTTGACTATGTATTAAACGAAGGCCGCAAAGAATACATAGTCCAACGTTACAAAGGCCTCGGGGAAATGACCGCGGAGCAACTCTGGGAAACCACCATGGATCCCGAACGCCGCACCTTGCTGCAGGTCCGGCTCGAGGACATAGCCGAGTGCGAAACCATCTTCACCACGCTGATGGGTGAAGACGTGGAGTCACGTCGAAAATTTATTGAAGACAACGCGCTGGATGTGAAGAATTTAGATATCTAACTGAGCATGATCCGGTTGTGTGGGGCGGACACTCTTGTCCGCCGCTCTTGACTCTTACCCGTCTGCGGACGGCACCTGGCCAACACTTCTCCAAGCGGGCGATCACCCTCTGCTTACCATCCGTAGGTTCGTTCGTCTTAAAGAGGCTCGGAGGGACGCGGATGAAACCGCTCAATTGCGCTTTGCGAATCGCATGTGTACTCCTGTTTAGCGTTATCGGGTACTGTCAAGGCCTGCCTGACAGTCAAATCGCAAGTCGCCTGGATGTTTATCTCAAGCCCTTCGTTGAGACTGGAAATTTCACTGGCACGGTACTGGTGGCGCGCAAGGGCCGGGTGTTGTTTCGCCACAGCTACGGCAATGCGAATTACGAGTTGCAGGTTGCAAATTCACCCGAGACTCGATTCCATATCGCCTCACTCTCGAAAGCATTTACGGCCGCGGCTATTCTCCAATTGCAGGAGCAGGGACGCCTCAGTGTTGCGGACCCTTTGTCACGATATGTTCCGGATTTCCCCAACGGCAGCCGGATTACCCTGGACAACTTACTGACACACACCACCGGCATTCCCGACATCAATGGTCTCCCCGACTATGATACCTTTGCCCGAAGTCCTCACACGATTCCGCAACTGGTTGCCAAGTTCGCGAATTTACCTTTGGAGTTTCAGCCGGGAAGCAGCTACCGCTATAGCAACTCCAACTACAATCTGCTGGCACTTGTATTGGAAAAAGTTACAGGAGAAAGTTATGGAGGATACCTTCGCAAGCACATTCTTGATCCTCTCGGAATGAATGATTCCGGCCACAATGGAGACGCCTCGCAACTCATTCCGCTAGCTGCGTCTGGCTACAAACCCGCTGGCATCTCCGACTATGAAAAGGCGCCCTATCTCGACTGGTCGAACAAGACAGGAAACGGCTCTTTGTACTCGACCGTTGACGACCTCTACCGTTTCGACCGCGCTCTGAACACGGATGCCGTGCTGAAAGCCTCCACGCGCCAGAAGTATTTCGTCGAGAGTCCAGGCAATCGTTACGGTTGGTACATCCGCAAACGCCTCGGGCATCGAGTCATGTCGCTCACAGGCCGGAGCCCTGGCTTCACCGCTGAACTAGATCGTTTCCAGGACGACGATCTCACCATCATCCTGCTCAGTAACAGTTATTCCACTGCCTCTCAGGATCCGATCGCCGGAGGTCTGGCGGCGATTGTGTTTGGTCAGCAACCACCATCTACAGATATCCGTACCGTTGCGAACTCGCAATCAACGCTCGCATCCTACGCAGGCACGTACCAGTACGGGCCAGAATATTTCACGCCCAACGCGAAGTTCACTCTGACTGCCGAACCGGGCTACCTGCTTCTGGAACAGGGTGATCTTCGCACGCCGTTGGTCCCGCTTTCAGGGAATGAATTCCTGGAGCGCACTTTCTTCGGGCACGTTGTGATGTCGAGGGATGCGGGAGGTATGGTAAACGGCCTAACCACCCGCTATGGGGAAAAGGAGTTCACCGCGCGACGGCTGGAGGGTAAGTAGGGGAATAGGGGATCGACCAAGTCTGCGGTCGGGTTCAGGCCAAAGGCCGCGGACAGGAGTGTCCGCGCCACACGGTCTACTTATGATCGCTCATTCCGTACTTCACTTCTGGATAAGCCCGATCAAACAATACCCAGAGCGTTCCGATTACGACGAAAACAAGATAGCTTCCCTCGGGACCAACCGATCCACCTGCCAGCCAATCCGGCCCATGCAAGCTGGAGTTGAGCAGATGGCCGGGCAAAATCGTGCCGCTGTCGGGGACAGAGTAGAGATAGCTCTCGCCCCAATCCCACGCCATGTGAAAGCCGACTGCCCACCAAAGATCGCCTGTCCGGCGAAGGGTTAGGCATAGGAAGAAGCCAATCAGTCCTGCAGCCACGAGACCCGTCTTGGCTTCGCCTGGGTTGGTGCCATGGATGGCACCGAATGAAATTGACAGTAGTGCGGCCGCGGGCCAGAAATTCAAGCCACGCGAGAGCACCCACTGCGTGTAGCCGCGCAACAGGAATTCTTCGAAGAATCCTGTCAGCAGGAAAAAGCCGGCATAGTACAACGCAAATTTCCAGAGGCGCGTGCCGTGCGGGGACAAAGCCAGGCCGCCAAACTCAAGCACTCCTGCAATGCGCAATGCCAGCATGAGGACGCTGAGCGACACAATTCCCCACAGAGTCCCGACCCAGAAATTTCGTCCAAAGGCGCGCCGGGCAGGCAATCCGAAGTCGCCGAAAGGACGGTTCTCAATGCGCGCCATCACGAAGCCTGGCAAGATTGCGGCCAACATCATGCTGCTTTCGGTCATCACGCGCCACCACAAGGAACTCACGTGAGACCGGAAGGGTAGTACCAGCCATCCCTCAATCTGAAACGTGAGGTACGCGATCGCCAGGTAGATCAGCCAGCGCGTGCCGGGGTAGATTCCCTCCGGCCCGATGAAAACGTTGCGCAGCGCAGACTCGTGCTGCGTGACCGGCGCGGGAGGGGAAGCGCCTTGCTCGATTTGGATGGGCGACGACGCCTGTCCTCCCGCGATCTCCACCGGCGGAGCCTGGGGTTCTGGTTCCGAAGAAAGAGGGGGTAATGGTTTGTTATCCATGAGTGTCCCAGACATGGTAAAACACTCGGTCCCGCTTTGTTGCGGCATATATTGTGCGAATGCTGCGCCGATTGACGCAATCCGATGGTTTCCGCCCTCCGCAGTTTGCGGCGGCGGCGTTGCTGCTTGTCTATCTCTTGCAATGCGTCTGGCTGATCCGCGAGCAAACGTTGCATGCGTCGATCGCCGATTCCGATCAAGCTTTGCGCATTTACCAGGGCCTCGAACAGTGGAAAGGCGGCGCCATCGCGGGAACTCCCGCGTCGTTGCGGTCGGAAGCCATCACGGGTATTCCTTCTTCCGGCCGTGAAGGTCATCTCCGCGAGCGCGACGGTTACGATCAGGATCGCTCGCCTCTCTATTACCTGGTTGCTGCTGCGCCGCTTTTGCTGCGTCCCGTTCTATCGCATCTTGGGACTTGGTTGCCGGAATCCTTCGGGCCATTCGTGGCGGCATTTCCGTACCTGTTCTTCGGCGTAATGCTCGGAGCTTCACTCTGGTACGTCGCGCGCCGGCTCTACGGCAACGCAGGTGGATACATCGCTCTCGCGCTCTACTGCTTTTCGCCGGCCATGATTCTCAATACTGCCGGTGTGCAGAGTTTGGGTGAAATGGGTGCGGTGTGGGGAGCGTTTGGAACTGTCTTTACCGCCATCGCAGTCGCGCACACGCTCTATGCTCCGCGTGAAGTCGTGCTCTGGAACTGGCGGCGCATACTGCTTCTTGGATTGTCCGTGGCACTGGCAGCAGGCAACCAGTTCTCACTCGGAATACTGGCGCTGGTGATTTTGCCGCTCATGTTCTGGGTGGCGCCGGTGCGGCCTCACGCCGTGCTTGTCATCTGGATGAATGCCATCGCAGTCGCTGCGGTGCTTTTGTTCGCCGCCTATTTCTTTCAGCCGGGATTGTTCTGGCGAGGAATGATGCACGCGCGGTGGATTGATTTCGAACCTGCCGCGTTCGGAACTCTTGTGGCTTACCGCGACGTCTGGCAAACGACTTTTGCCGGAAGCCCGCCGCTGATGCTTGCCCTGCCGGCGGCAGTGATTGCTTATCTCGGATGGAATCGCGCCCGCTATTTCGGAAACACGATACCGCTGTTGATCGCGGGATTGCTTCTCGTTGCCACTATGGGGGCTCCCGATTTTCCAGGCAAAGGATTTCATCTGGCTGCGCTCGTATTTCTCTTCGTCTTTGTCAGCGGAGTGTTCGCCGATCTGTTGGAGACTCAACAAGGTCAGTTTGTGGCCGCTGGACTTGTGGGATTACTTGGGGTTTCCGCTGTTTGGAACATTTGGCAGCTATGGCGCGTGTGATCTCTCGGAGACGAGGCAAGCCCCGTCGCTACAGGTTAGAATGATCAGTTGCCCTGACGAAGTGAAGATCAAGTTTATTTAAATTAACCTTATTCAAATCTTATGACCACTCCAACAACCACTCCCTCACCGAAGACGATTTATGTCACCCGAACCGGCCTGCCGCTCAGTTTCAAATTCGAATGGCCTTTTCACCATGCCGGTTCCGGCGCGGACTTTGACGTTCTCCACACAGAAATTACGCTGGAGAATTCCGACGGCCTGCGCGCGCTCGTCGCCGTAAATCTTTCCGTCACGCTTCGGGAAATACTGCCTTCGCTCGAACCTAAAGACACGGAAGGCCCCATCATTAACGCTCTTCGTAAAGAGGTCGACCGTAAGCAAACGGAGTTTGTGAAATCGGGCAAGCTCGTCCCGCTGCCTTTCTCCAGCCGTCATTACAACTTCAAGCAGAAGCAGTGGGTTTTCGGGAAGGCCACGGACGAAGAAATCGCTCGCATGATCGAGCGCAAAGTGTACTGGCAGACGCGGATTGTCGGCGGAAACGTGTGGCTAACCGACCCGGTCGAAGCGCTCTACGTTGATACGACCACCGATCACCTCGCCGAAATCGCCGCAGGACTTGTGCAGCAGGGTCTCTTCACTCTGGCTGGGAGTTACGCTACAGCACGTCCAGCGCTGATGGATCAAAAAGATCGCTTCGAAAGAGAGATGGCCGCGGCCTGTTTGCAACTGGAAGAAAAACACGCCTTCGAGCGCGGCTAGGGCGGAGCAGAAAAGCTAAAGAGCAACGCCGAGGGCAACGGCAAAAGCGGCGGACAGGAGTGTCCGCCCTACAACTACCAAACCCGGCAGGCATTCTCCCGCACCATCGGCTGCCCTGGCTTGCAGTGAAACGCTGCGGCAAATTCCGGCATGTTTGAAACCACACCGTTCGCGCGATATTTTTCTGGCGAATGCGGATCCACCGTCGCCCGCAGCCGCTTGTTTTCATCGCGTTCGTTCGTACACCAGCTTTGTCCGTAGGCGACAAAGAATCTCTGCTCCGGCGTTAGGTCGTCCAACGGCTCGAGCTTTTGATCTTTCGTGTCTTTTTTCCACGCCAGGTAAGCCAGCAGGGTGCCACCGAGGTCCGCAAGATCTTCTCCGTTCGTCAGTTTGCCATTGATCTTGATGTCATCAATGATGGTGTATCCGGAATACTGATCCACCACGCACTGGGCGCGTTTTTCAAATTCCTTGCGATCGGCCTCGGTCCACCAGTTGCGCAGATTTCCCTGCGCGTCGAACTGGCTGCCCTCGTCGTCGAACGCATGCGTGAGTTCGTGGCCCATGGTGGCGCCGGTGTCGCCGTAATTGGGCGCAGCATCCGATTGCGCGCTGAACAGCGGCGGCTGAAGCACGCCTGCCGGAAAATTAATGTCGTTTTTCTGCGGATCATAGTCGGCATTTACGGTCGGCGGCGTCATGTCCCACTCGTTACGATTGACGGGTTTGCCGATTTTCGCAAGCTGGCGATGGAACTCGAACCAGGAAGCGCGCTCGGAATTTCCTATTTCGTCTCCACGAACGATTTGGAGCGAGCTGTAATCACGCCAAGCGTCGGGATAACCTATCTTGTTTGCGATCGCGTGCAGCTTAATCAACGCCTGCTCCCTGGTGGCCGCTCCCATCCAGGGCAGGGTTTGAATCTCGCTCTGCATGGCCGCTTCGACCTCTCTCACAATTTTCAGCGCGGCCTGTTTTGCCTCCGGGCTAAAGTACTTCGCCACATAGGCCTGGCCGAGAGCTTCGCCGAGATCGTCGTCCACGTCATTGGTGCAGCGCTTCCAGCGTGGAGGGAGTTCCTCTTGACCCCGAAGGGCTTTGCCGTAGAAGTTGAAATTCTCGTTTACGAACGCGGCGGAAAGATCGCGAGCCGCCTCGTGGGTGGCGTGCCAGCGCAAGTAGGTTTTCCAGTCCGCGAGGTTTTCCTTTTTTATTTCTTCATTCATTACATGGAAATAGTCGGGCGTCACTATGTTCAGAGACGCAAGCCGTGAGGCTGAGGTTTCCACTCCAGTTTTTGCGAAATAAGTGTTCCACTCAAACGCGGGCGCTAACTTTCGCAATTCTTCAACGCTCATCTTGTGATAGAGCTTTGGCGGATCGCGACGCTCGACGCGGGTCATCTGGCCCCGGGCTAACGCCGCTTCGATACGCATTACCGTTACCGCTTCTGCCGCCGCATCGGCGGGTTTGTCTCCGAGCAATTCGAACATCTGCGCGATGTGTGCGACATAAGCTTTACGAAGCTCTTCGGATTTGGCATCGTCCTTCAAATAGTAGTCACGATCTGGCAGGCCAAGGCCGCCTTGATCTGCTTCGGCGATAACCTGAGTCGAGTCTTTGTAGTCCTGGTCTGAACGGAATGTGAACAGCACCCCACCCCCTTCGAGCGATGGCGGGTATTGGGCAGTGGCGGCGTATTCCGCCAGGTCCTGCTTCGACTTCAGAGCCGCAATACGATCCAACTCCGGCAGCAAGGGCTTGACGCCACGCTTCTCGATGGCTGCTTCGTCGATGCAAGATGCGTAGTAGTCGCCGATTTTTTGATTCACAGTCGTGCGCTCGTCATTCGGCTTCGCTGCTTCCTCGAGAATTGCTCGCAGCTGGGCGCGGTTGTCGTCTTCGAGCTTGCCGTAAGTGCTCCAGCTCGCCTGGTCCGGCGGGATAGGATTCTTCTTGACCCATCCGCCGCACGAGTATGTGTAGAAGTCGACGCACGGATCAAAGGTCTTATCCATGGCGGAAACATCAAGAACGGGCTCAGAGGGTAAGTGTTGGCCAGGGGCGGGTACTGCGGCTGAAAGCGCTGCCAGAACGAGAGTGGAAATTTTCCAATTCATAAACTTTTGGGTAGTGAACAGTTTGAAAGACGCATTCCCTCCGGCTGACTTACAGTATCGCTGAAGCGCGACCCTGATACGAATCTTGCAGAGTTGCTCTACGAGACTATCGTTTCGCTCAAAACTTATCCAGCGTCACCGAGCCGTCGCTGGCACGGACACTCAATCGGTTTCCGCCACCATTCATCTTGCCATGTAGTTCATGACGGCTGAAGCTGCCTTCGACCATGAGAGGGATATTTGTGGTGATACTCCCATCGCTTGTGCGCAGTTCCACATCCGCCGCCAAGTCTCCCGGAAGTTTCAGCCTGACGCTGCCGTCTGAACTGCGCACCTCCCAAGCCTCGCGAAGCTGCGAACCGGGCCGGGCCTCCACTTCAACCTGACCGTCGCTGCTGTGTAGCTGGAGAACATCGAACCGGCCCGATACATGCGTGGAACCGTCGCTGGCGTGGAGGCGTAGTGCGCCGTCGACATCCTCGAGATCGAGGCGGCCGTCGCCAGTGGTGAAATCCAAGTCACCTTCCAGGCCTTTCGCCACGACTTCGCCATCACCGCTCTGCACGTTGATTTTTGCGCTGCGGGGCATGTGAATCTCCAGTTCGGTTCGGTGAGTTTCCATCCCCCAGAAAAAGTGGGTGCGATGCGGTTGCCGCAATTCAATATCAACCGCGTTTCCTTCCTGATGCTCTGCGATTTCCAGACCGCCGTTTCCGATGTGCCAGCCATGCGTCGTGACTCGTGCTTCAATCTTGTTTTGTTCCCACACGGCGATGTGAACATCGGCATCGTGCGCTTGCAGGCGCAAGTCAGGCTTGCCGGTCAGGTCATAAGTTTTTGACCAATCGTCCGCGCGGGCGATTGTTGTCAAAGTTGCGAAAGCGAAAACGGCAATGTACGAAAGCAGGCGAGTTTTACGCATGGCGGCAATTCTCCAGAGCCTGGACACACGTCGATCCAAGGCAGCACAGGTAGTCAGACGTAGCTACGGAGCTTTGGTTAGGAAGGTTCCTGACAAATTGTTGGCAGGTTGGCAGAAAGGCGGTAACCACTGAGGACACGGGGGTTCACGGAGGAGATGGCTACGTACGACTTCGATTCTCCTCGTTAAACCCTCGGTCGTTGGAGGCAGATCCTCTTGAACTTTGCGAGGACTGCTGAGAGATTGCTTAACGGCGCGAGCTTCGAACGGATCTCTGGAGAGCGAATCTACTAATTAGCTACCTACTTTGGTATGTAGCCATGCACAAGCGAGTCATTGACTTACTAACTGTCGGGCGATAGGATCACCTCGTTATATGCCTCATACTGCTCTTATATCGCAAGAAAGGGTTCCAGCCATGATAGAAACGCAGTCCCACGAAAACGAAGAAAGCAGTTTTGGAGAGTTTCGCCGGAAGGTACGTTCGGCGGAAGTGCTCTCGGCGGCCGTTCAACGGCTGTTGCAGGCGATCCACTTCAATGGACGTTTGAGCGTCATTGTTCAGAATGGCCATGTTCTGAAATCTGGCTACGAGGAAGGTTATTTCCGGCAATCTGATCCGGGGGTAGCCAGTAGGCTGGTGTAGCGGTTCATTCCTAACTAAATAGCAGCGCAGGTCATCGTAAGAGAAACGGGCCCTGGGCCGAGAAATCGGCGCCAGGGCTTTTTGTTTGTTTATTTCCGGTTTTTAAGAGAGAGGCCATTATGAATTTGATTGAGGGAATGGAAGGGCAAGAAATCCTGGTTGATCTGAAGTATTGCGAGCGATGCGGAGCACTGTGGCTTCGCCCACAGGGAGCAACTGGAGTTTATTGCGGCGGTTGCCGCGCATGTCTGGCTGCGATGCCAAATCCCGGGTTGGCGTCGCCGCGCAAACCTCGCCGGCGAAAGAAGCGCGCGGCAGAAGCGAGCGCTCAAGCAGCGGGTTTTCAAAGTTCGGCACGAATTGACTGTTTGCAGGGCGTGGCTGCGCAGGGGGTGTGGGCATGATAAGGAAACGAGCAGGCGACACACACGCATGGAGCCTGATGGCCCAGGCGGAACTGCCTCCGTCAGTGCTGTTCGGCGAGACGGAGATGGACCTGTGGCCCTATCGCCGGCGGACGATAGCGTTGTTGCGGCGCTATGCGCGTGCCTCCGTCGAGGTCGGGAGGTTACCGTCTTTGCTCGGACGGGAATTTTTCCGGTCAAGGGTGACCTCCTATACGATGCGCAACTTTGAAGACGTCATTATTTTTGTGGCCGACATGGAAAAGGCGATCGAGAAGTTGAGCGTCTCGGAAAAAAAGTTCCTCGCCATGAATGTTCTGGAGGAATACACGATACCCGAGGTCGCGCGGCTGCTCAGTTGTACGCAGCGAACGGCCGAGAGATCCTTGCAAGATGCACTCGATCAGCTCTCGCGGATACTACTTGCGTGTGGTTTATTGGAAGAACTGCCTACTGCCGGGAAGAGCGTGAAAAGTTGTCAAGGGGGCGTTCGCTACAATTCGGACGTAAGCTACTCAAACAAAAGTGAAAATAAATATCCAAAAGTTGGCGGTACACCCCCCTCCAATTTGATATCCTAAACTTAAGAGTCGAAAATTGATAAAAGCTCTGAGGGCGCGACGCAAATCGCGCCCTTTTTCTATAATGTGATTCGGAACGCCACATGGATATGACGTGGGTCACAGAACGAGTCGCACTGGGCGGTGGGATTTGGAACGCTCGGAATATGGAAGAACTGGCGCAGGCCGGTGTAACCCACATAATCGACATGCAACTCGAGTTCGACGACCGGCCGCTGGCAGCGCCATTCGGGATCCGCGTGTTGTGGAATCCTACCGACGATGATTTCTTGCCGAAGCCTCCGGAACTTCTGGGGCGCGGCGCTGATTTTGCGCTGGAAGCATTGGGTGATCCAGAAGCGCGGGTTTATATTCATTGCGCAGCGGGCGTGCACCGAGCTCCGATGATGACACTGGCGGTATTATGTGCGCTGGAGTGGGAAATAGAAGAGGCGATGGTTCTGATCGAAACGCGGAGACCCGTGGTCGACTTCGCGGACGTTTATGTGGAGAGTGTACGGCGATTTCTGGATTCGCGAGTTGAGAGCGAGCCACGGAGTTCAGCGTAAACAATCGGAATTGCGTTGGGAGGATCTATGCGAAAGTCAGGCCGCTCGGAAGAGCGGCTTTCTTATTGGCCCGGATCGAGGTCGCATGCGCTCAACGGGAGAGAACAAAAAATGCCCAGATCGTTCGCATTGAAATTGAACAGGTCGAGCAAAAGAAGTTTCCCGGCGATGGCCGAGGTGTTGATATCCCTCTTGCTGGTGCTGGCGGCGGCACTGACATTTTCGAGCAAGCTGCATGCACAGGGCCCAGCTCTCACCACGATTAGCGACACCATGTATCGCGCGGACGGAAGCCCAGCCTTGGGGACAGTATTGATTTCATGGCCGTCTTTTCAGACCGCAGAGGGAGACGCGGTGGCTGCGGGCAATCTGGCAATAATGATTGGGTCAATGGGCGCATTTACGGCGCAACTGGTTCCGAACGTCGGCGCGTCTCCCGCTGGAACTTATTACGTCGTGGTCTTACAGCTGGATGACGGTACGGTACGGACAGAATACTGGGCGGTTCCGGCAACGTCGCCAACCACGATTGGCGCAGTGCTGACAACACCGGGCACTGGGCTCGGAAATCTTGCCGTGACGCAGGCTTATGTGAACGCAGCAGTCGCTAATCGAGCAATCGATTCGACGGTTGTACACCTCGCGGGAACGGAAACCGTCACCGGTACAAAGACGTTTACTTCGCCGCCATCGCTTCCGGCTCCGGTCGGCACCAATGACGGGGCGAACAAAGGGTACGTCGATTCTGCAGTATCGACTGTTGGCACGGGCGCATACGTTTCCATCGCGGGCGGAACGATGACGGGGCCGTTAACTCTTCCAGCAGATCCGGCAGCACCGAACCAGGCGGCGGACCGGCACTATGTGGATACTGGGCTGTTGGCGAAAGCAGATCTGGTAAATGGCAACGTTCCCACAGCCGAATTAGGAACGGGTGTAGCCAGCGCCGCAACCTGCCTGGCGGGCAACTCAACCTGGGCAACCTGTGGCGGCGGCGCTCCAGCGGGAGTTACTTATGCCACGACGGCACTTAATTGGACGCAAACAATTTCGGGTTCATTAACAGCGGGGACACAAGCAACGGTCACACTTACTCCTTGTCCGACGGGCATTGATACAACGAGCGGGGCAGGGTACCAAGTGTTTCTTAGTGGCGGCGGCAGCAGTGAGGCAGTCAGTGTCGTCACGTCTGCCGGTGGATGCACCTCTGGAGCGTCCTCCGGGACCATCAAGTTCACTCCGGCTAATTCGTATCCTTCTGGATACATCATTGGTTCGGCTTCCTCTGGCATTCAAGAGACATTGAATGCGGCTTGCGGAGTCGATCCAATTTCGTACAAAAATAGCCAATGCGATGTGACGATCCCAGCAAATGGTCCGAATAGCGCCGTCAATATCTACAATATTTTCGGAACGATCTATCTGCATTCCAATCAGTCAGTTTTGAGCGGCTACGGCACATCGCTGAATTGCGTTGGACGCGGCGCGTGCTTGCAAATTGGCGATCTGAAGAACTCCAACGACTTCACCGACAATACCGTTTCCGGACTCAGTTTGCGCTCGCCGGTGAATCTTTCGAGCAACTCCGCGTTCGCCGGAGTCCCGATAACGCAAACGCAAAAAACATCTCAGGTGGTGACCATCACGACGGCCACTCCGCACGGCTTCCGAGCGGGCGATATGGTGACGATCCTGTTTACAGACAGCAATGGCTACTGGGGAGACGCGATAATCACTGCAGTACCGAGCACAACAACTTTTCAGTATGCGCATGCCGGGACCGACGTTACCGCGCAATCAACTCCGGGCGTGGTGGCACTGGCTTACGTAGCGGTGTTGGACAACGCCATGAATTCCCATCTGATCGACATTTCTTACGATAAGGTGGGGGAAAGTGGCGCGTTCAACAATTTCTTCGATTTATGGGACGACGAGAATGCCACCATTGAGCACTTCAACAATCAGGCTATCTCCCTCAATGACAATGCCAACTGGACAGGTTCGTTTGTGTTTTCCGCAGGGAACCAGAGCGTGCAGATCGCTCCGGTGATCACACTGCGCGATTCGACTATTACCGCTAACTATTCGAATGGCATCACTGTCTATAACTCAAACGGGCTCTATGTCGAGAATACGGTACTTCAGGCGACCGGACCGTGGCAGGTGTATTCATCGAACTCCACCGGAAATTATCAGGGAGCTTATCTCAAGAATATTTACTCCGAAAGCAGCAACGGATTAAACCCATTGTCTCCACCGCGATCTCCTTTTGCGGGCCTTGGAATCGCCGGTCTGATTGCGGGAGCGTCGAGCGGGGCGGCTAGTTTTCAAATTTCCGGGAACGGGGGGATGGTTGGAGGGTTCGCCACCGGAGGCACAGGTGCCGCGCCGTACTCATATTTCATCATAGCCAATGACACCACCGCCGGAACGCAAACTTCTCCCATGCAGATTCTCAACTGGCTCTCGACCGGGAGCGATTCGATTCCGGTGCGTTGGCCGCGAGTTGCAAACGCGAGCGATGCGATTACCTATGACGTCATCCGCATGGCGACTCCGATTGGCGTTGGAGCGGTCTATCCGTATAACGGTGGATGCCCCGGCGGATCGGGGGGCACCTGTGGGTACGTGGCGAAGGGACTAACTCAGTCCGCGGCGTGCGCGGGAACCTTAGTGTGTAGTTATACGGATAGTGGGTCCGCGACGACCTCTGCCTACACGATTAAGCAGGCTAACTATGGGGGGAATCTGAGCTTCTGGCCTGGTTCTGTGGTGTCGGTGAATAAGAGTATCCGGGTCGACGTTGAACAATTGGGCGTCGTGGGAGTTGGACTCAACGGAAATCCCTTGCAGCTTGCGAATCAGTGTTCGAGCTATGGAGTGGCATCGCCGGGAGGTTATACAGCGTGCCAGGCGAGCGTGACGACGTCGAACAATAGTGTTCCCAATCAATCGGCCACGCTAATCACGGATGGAGGAGCAACAGGCGGCGGGATGTCCTTATCCAAGGGGCGCTTGAATTTCTCCAGCACTCCGGGCGCGATTCTTAACGCGCACCACATCATCACGCTGATTGATTCACAACCTGGTTTGACGCAATCGACGTGGGGCTACCGGCCGCCGGCGAATGCGAATGACACCTGGATCGGAACTGATCTGCCGAGCGGCGGAGCAGGATTGAGCGCGGGGCAACTGGCCTTCGGGGCTCCGGTCTCCATCACGAATTACATTGCGCAAACCGGGGATGGCATCCACGCAAACTGGCTGGAGAGGCTGACCGCATCACTGAAGGAGTTCAATGTTCCAGCCAAGTTCGATCAGAGTGTCACCTTCGCAGGGCTTTCGAACGGGTGCCTGAATGTTGCTTCCGGCGTGATTGCATCCACCGGCAGTCCTTGCGGTAGCGGCGGTGGCGGCGGAAGCGTGAGCTCAGTTTTCGGACGGGCCGGATCAGTCGTGGCCGTCAGTGGCGACTACACCGTATCTCAAGTTACAGGCGCGGCCGCGGATGCGTCGGTGGTTCATAACACGGGCACCGAAACGGTAGCAGGCGCGAAGACCTTCACCGGCAATGTTGCCATGACCGGAAACCTCGTGCTACCACAAAGCCTTGCATTCCTACCCGCGCTCGGGGGCATTGGGCTCGACACCGCTGCAGGATTGCCGGTGGTAAACATCGGCGGCACCACACAACAGATCGCGCTGACGAGTTCGAATATCAGCGGGCAGGCAGGAACGGCTCTCGCTTTCGCTACGACGCCGACGCAATGCAGTGGAGCATTCGCTACGGGCATTGCGGCCAACGGCAACGCGAACTGCACTACACCCAATGTCATTCAGCTCTCCGAAACGACACCGCCGGCGGGAATTCCAAACTGGGGTGTGTTCTGGTTTGACTCCGCGAGCCATACGCCAAAGATCATCGAAAATAACGGCCAATCCTTCCAATTGGGGCTTACTAACCTGTTTAATAGCGATCCAGGTGGAGACAGCGCGGATAATCTCGAAGAACGAAACGGGGCTACCGCTCAAAATCTGCGAGTCTATTCAAGTTTCACAAATAACACGACCTGGCAACGGACGTCGCTGGGGTTCGATGCGACGGACGGCGCGCCGACCGGCTACGCTGTGATCCGCAGTGAGAACTCGACTTCGGCATCGGCACCCGGACTCGGTTTCTGGATTGGAAGCGGGCTGAAGTGGGTCGTCGATGCTGCTGGAACTTTTAAACCCTGGACGGACAATCAATTCAGCCTTGGAAGCGATACGGGGAATGCTCCGAAGAGCGTATTTGCCAAGACCTCATTCAATTCGGTTACAAACGGACGAAACGACTTTGAAATTCCTAATGACGGCATAGCGGGGACGCTGATCAACCGTTTGGCAATGTTCAACACAAACAATCCTTCACAGGCAGCGCTCGCAAGTACGTCATCGACTAATGGCGTGATTGGGTTAGTGCAGAGCGGCGCAGGTACGACTGCAAATGCAGTGGTTACCTGGCGCGGCTACGGATACTGCATCTTCGATAATGCCACTACAGCCGGGGACACCGTTATTGCCAGCACGAGCACAGCCGGCGATTGTCATGACACCGGGTCATCGGCGCAGCCTGCGTCTCAACTTATCGGCTATGTCGACATCACTAACTCGACTGCCGGGGCGACCAACGGGATGCGGGTTAACTTACAACCCCCGCAGAGTGGTGGTAGCGGCGGCACTGTCGCCTCTGTATTCGGACGTACCGGCTCTGTGACGGCTGCGAACGGAGATTACTCTGTGTCGCAAGTGACAGGGGCCGCGGTCGATTCCGCGGTTGTGCATCTGGCAGGCGCCGAAACGATTACCGGATCGAAGACATTTTCGAGCGACGTGACGCTCGCCGGAAATCTCAACGTCTCGGGAAACATCAACCAGACGGGGACTGGTCCGACGCAGTGGTCGGGGAAAGAGTGGACTGGGACGACCGTTACCGTCCCCACCGGCATGGACTTCTCTCTTGGTGTTGGGTCGGATAACACGTTCAAATGTCAGTTGTCGAGCGGCGCTTCCTGCATGCCGACAGGCGCAGTGGCAAGCATATTCGGGCGTACGGGCGCAGTGGTTGCGGCAGGCGGCGACTACTCCGTTGCGCAAATTACCGGAGCCGCGCCGCTCGCATCACCCACTTTTACGGGGACACCTGCCGGGCCAACACCTAGTTCAGGGGATAGTTCGACCAGGCTGGCAACCACTGCATTTGTGCAGAGCGCTTTTCCAGCGAATACGACGGCTATCCCTTGGCTCACTTTCACGCATGGCGGCAGTAACATCACTTTTTCCACCGGCAGTAACAAAGCCATCTTCACCGGAGTGGTTTTGGATTTCGCCAAGACTACGACTCAGGTGAGCTATAACGTCTCGACTGTTGACAACACTTCAAACACCTATGATCTTGGTATCTACTCCGGCACTGCGGGCGGCACTTGTACCCAGCAGGCCCACATCGGCTCGACTGCGGGAACCACCTTCGCTGCATCGACAGGATGGAAGACAACCAGTTGGACTGGCGGCTCCGTTACTTTGCAGCCGGGGCGTTACTACCTGGCTTATACGACGAGTTGCACCGCGAGTTGCGCAACGCTCATTGGCGATACTGGCGGATTCACTTTCGCGGGCAATTCAGGTGGATCCAATTCGAACGTGAGTGTCACCACAGGCGGCACGTTGCCAGCGACGACAACCTGTCCCGCCGATAGCTACGCCACCACCAGCACGCCCAATTGGGCGATCAACTAGGGACTCCATGATCAAAAATGTGCTGTTGCTTCTGATTCTGGGAGCGCCGCTGGCGTGTGCCTCCAATTATTACGTGGACTGCAATTACGGATCGAATGGAAATGCAGGCACGAGTCCGCAACTGGCGTGGCGCACCCTGCTGCAAGTCGGGATCTCCAGCTTTCAACCGGGTGACACGATCAACCTGCTGCGGGATTGCACCTGGCACGAGACCCTGACTCCACCGTCGAGCGGCAGCAGCGGTTCTTTGATCAAGATTGACAGCTACGGAAATGGTCGGCCACCGCACTTGACCGGCTACTTGCCGATCGCGGCACGATGGTGGACGCAGATAGGCAGCACCAATGTCTGGACGGCAACGCTGTATTCAGCAACAAGCGGCCTGGGAAATGTGGTGCAGTGTGGCGTTCGGGGTTTCTACTGTCTTACCCAGCAGCCCTCCCAGTTACAGTACGTGCGATTCGGCACCACATGGGGAGTACCACAGGCCAGCCAAAGTTCTCTGAGTCAAGACCGGGATTTCTGGTACGACCCTGTAAATTCCATCTTGTATGTGTATAGCGCTAGCGGCAATCCGCAGGCGCATTACTCCATGGTTGCGCCGATTGTGCTGAGCGGCGCGTCCGTGTTGAACATCACGAATGTGTCGTGGCTGGAAATCCAGCATCTCCAAATCGACTGGTTCGACAGCTACGGAGTGCAAGTGCAGGGGGCGAGCGACCACCTCTGGCTCGCAAATATCGCCGCGAATAGTGAAGTGGAGAACAGCACGGTGCCATTGGGTTTCTACGTGCAGCCGAGTGGCACGCCGGTGGACATCCATCTGTATAACACCGATGCCAACATGAACTATGCGGGATATCACTTTGATGGATGCATCAGTGGCGGCTGCGCGTTCGAAATCAAGAATTGCCGTGCATACGCAAACCGCGCCTACGGCATCGTGGATAACGTGCAGGGCGCGGTGAATTATGACTATTGCCATCTGTACGCAAACAACATCGCAACTGCGGTGACAGTCGACACCTCCGGAACTCCCGGCCCGGCAGCGGGATCGCATAACATCGCCGCCGAAACGCCGGCGTGGGTACGCGAATGGCACCGTTGGCCGGCCTATACGACGGTGAGTTACGACGATCCGGGATTAGTGCAGTACAGCGATACCTACGTGAACTCGCTGCTGCCGATTATGGCGGCGAGGAGCATACCGCTGTCGATCGCGGTAGTTACCGGAGGCAGTTACTCACAGTCGATCATCGGCGAAGTGCAAGGTTGGATCAATGCCGGCTGGGACGTCAACACGCACTCGATCTCGCATGAGTACTGGAAGCCGCCCGCATCCAATTGCGGAACGACCGGCCCATTTCCAGTTCCATGCCACGTTTTCGAGAACTTGCAATACACGGGAACCATCGCTTCAAGTGTGACTCTGAACATCTCGCATCCTGCGGCGGGGCACGCTACATTGACAGTGACTACAAGTCCAAACGATCCGGCAGCGGATATTACTTGGGATTTGACTCCAGCAGCTCCAGGTCAGACCTCCACGGGATTGGATACGCTGGGCGGCATCTTATTCACGCTACAGCAGCGGGGCGTCTTCTCCGTGAGCCTCGACACGAATGCGAAGAGCACAGCGCGCAGCATCTCGCTGGCCGACGTTGCGAATTTGGATATTGAAACTTCCGCGCAAAACCTCGACCTCGACGAAACACAGATGGAAACCGAGGAGATGAGTTGGGCGCAGTCCTGGATGAATCTGAATTTGACGGGATTGCCTGCACATCGCGTCTATGTGATGCCAGGGACCTATGCAGATCCAGTGACGGAGAATATCGCCGCTGCGCTGGGATATGTGGGCGTGCGCGGCACCGGAAGCCTGAAGCCTTGTTGCGGAGCGAACACAACCCTGGCGTCCGGCTATGACGTATTCAACCTACTGAGTCAGGGTGTGGTCCCGAACTACCAGAATCTTGGATATCAGCAGATGCGCAACCGCGTACGTCAGGACTTATTCAAAAACGCGCTGTGGGGAAGGCCGATCGGATATTTCTGGCACGTAAATGAGTTGCGTCCCGATGAAGTCGTAAATTTCATGGACGCGCTCATCCAAGGAGGCGCGACCCTGGAGTCAAATACGCAGATGGTGAACTTGCTCTTGTCGTGCCAAGCCAATGATGTTGTGCCAGCGGGCTATGTCGCGGGGAGTTATTACGTTTGTCCTTCGTCCGGAGTGGAAGCCGATTTTCGGCCGACCGTGAATTCACCGGTGAAAGACACTGGCGCGAATTTGGGCGCGGAGTATCAATACGACCTCATGGGCATCAATCAGAATTTGTATGGGGCGGGCTGGGAGATGGGGGCGTACTCATATGTGCCGGAGAATTTTAGCGCGACCCACTGACATGGGAACCTCCGCGGGATGGCGGTATTGACGGAGGAATTAACGCCCGAACATTTGAAATGGTTAGGACAACACCTGGATGACATTTGGCCAAAAGGAGAGAAAGCAGGTCCAACCCAACGTGACCATTTCATCGAAACATATCTGAAAATCAGGACCAAGACGGCAAGCCGGGCTCCGTTCGAATTGAATCGCACCCAGCGGGCTTATTCCACGAAATGCGACAAGCAGAATATCGTGCTGAAGGCGCGTCAATTGGGCATTACGACGTACATTGCCGCGCGATTTTTTGTGCAGACGATTACTCAGGATGGCATCCTGAGCATGCAGGTGACGCATGACAGGGAATCGGCGCAGGATATTTTCCGCATCGTCCGGCGTTTTTGGCAGAACCTGCCCGACGACATTCGCAAAGGCTACCTGCAAACCTCGTATCGCAACGTGCGGCAGCTGGTGTTTACGAATTTGGATAGCGAGTACTGTCTGGCTTCGTCCGCGGAGAATGCCGGTCGAGGCCGCACGATTCAGCATCTGCATTGTTCTGAGGTTTCGCGCTGGGGTGCGGAAGGCAACGAGGCTTTAGCATCGTTGCGCTCAGCGGTAGTCCCAGGCGGCGAGATTGTCCTGGAGTCCACGCCAAACGGGGCGGGCGGACTCTTTTACCAGGAGTGGCAGCGCGCTCTGGAAACGGGATATATCCCACACTTTTTTCCGTGGTGGTTCGATCCCGCGTACGTACTTGATCCAGGCAAGAATTTTCCGCCCTTCACCGAAGAAGAGACAGAGCTGATGGCGGCTCACGGTCTGAAAATTGAGCAGATCGCGTGGCGGCGAAAACAGTGGGCCTCCTTGCGACGGTTGGCCGCGCAGGAATTCGCCGAGGACCCAGTCTCCTGTTTCAAAGCATCGGGAGAATGCGTTTTCGACCTGCCAGCGATCGACCGCGCACTCACCATGGCCGGCGAACCGCTGGAGGCGCGCGACAATGATCGACTGCTGATCTGGCTGCCGACGCAACCGGGACGCGAGTATGTGATCGGAGCTGACCCCGCAGGGGGCGGAAGCGATGGCGATTATTCCTGTGCGGAAGTGATCGATCGCGAATTGGGAGCGCACTGTGCAGAGTTACACGGCCATTGGCCTCCTCGAGAATTCGCCAGGCAACTGTCGGAGCTCGCGAAGAAATACAACATGGCGCTGCTGGCAGTCGAGAGAAATAATCACGGATCCGCCGTGCTCGCGTGCCTGGAGAGCCTGAATTATCCGTATGTCTTTACTCAGAAGGGCCAGCAGGGCTGGCTCACCTCGGCAGCTAGCCGTCCAAAAATGATTGAAAATCTGGGCACGGTGTTATTCGAAGAGCCGGAGCGATTCCGCAGCCGGCGCTTTCTGAATGAATGCCGCACGTTTGTGAGACTTGCAAACGGCAATACCGGCGCAGCTCCCGGAACCCATGACGATTGCGTCATCGCCCTTGCGATTGCCTGGGAGGTGCGCAAAGAGGATGCGGGGCGCAAGAAAAATGAACATTCTTGATGTGCGGCGGTCACAGTCAGGAAGCAATGGCATCGGCTAGATTACTGGTTGGAGTCCAAGTTCGCGTGGTGACGGGGCTCCGCCCCGTCCCGCTCGACAAAACTCTGCCACCACTAGAGCAACCAGCAATGCCGACTGAAGCTGTCCAACACGTAAAAAGAATGCGAGGCGGAGCGCAGAGCCACTTGATGCGCTGCGACGACGGGCATTACTACGTGGTCAAGTTTAGAAATAATCCGCAGCACGAGCGTGTGCTCGCGAACGAGTTTCTTGCAACCAGGCTCGCGGAGAGAGTCGGACTGCCCGTGCCGGCAGCCGCGGTTGTCGAGGTGAAGCCGTGGCTGGTGGAGCATACCGCCGAGCTGACGATTTTGTTGGGTGGCCACTCGATACAGGTGGAAGCGGGACTCCAGTTCGGATCGCGATATGTGGTCAGTCCGGTGGAGGGGCAAGTTTTGGATTACCTCCCGCCCGAGATGCTGGACCGCGTGCGAAATCTCGGAACTTTTGCCGGAATTTTAGCGCTCGATAAATGGACCTGCAATGCAGATGGACGGCAGGCCGCATTCTGGCGAAAGATGCGAGAGAAAAAATACTCAGCATCCTTCATCGATCAGGGATATTGCTTCAATGCAGGAGAGTGGACGTTCCCCGATTTCCCGCTACGCGGTGTGTATCCGAGGAACGAAGTTTACGCGCGCGTGAACGGATGGCAATCATTCGAGCCCTGGCTTTCACAAATTGAAAAGCTGGAAGAAGATGCGATCTGGAAGGTCGCGGGAGAAATTCCTCCGTCGTGGTATGGCGGCTCCTGGGGAGAACTGGAAGCGCTGGTGCAACGGCTGATCGAGAGAAAGACAATTGTCCGGCAACTGATTCTGGCGTTTCGAGGGTCGCCGAGGCGCCCATTTCCGGAGTGGGAGTGTGAAGCGTAAACAGCGTGCTCTTAGCTGTTAGCTTTTAGCTCTTAGCGATACATGGACAAAAAGCTAAGTGCTAAAAGCTAAGCGCTAAAAGCCGATTCCGATGGCTAACGCCCGCCAACTCGAACTGTATCTGCTGCGATTCCTGCCGCATCCTCTGCGGGACGATTTCGTAACAGTCGGACTGTTGCTGCTCGAAAGCGATGGCGGGTTTGCAGATGTGCGCATAACTCGGGACTGGAAGATGCTGCAATGCCTGGCTCCCGATGTCGAGTTGGAGTGGTTCGCGCTGGTGGAGAACGAGATTCGCGGAAGACTCGGCAGTTTGCGCCGGCGCGACGATCTGTTGCAACTGGTGAGCGAAGGATTTGGCACCCTGCTTGATGTAGCGCCGGCTAAAGCGGTCTTGACCGACGATCCGTCCAAAGAGATGGAAATACTGACTTCGATGTATCTCATCCCGATGGAGCGGGGTGAGCGCGTTCAGCAGCGCACCGGTCGAATCGCCATCGTGAACACAATGAAAGAAGCCTTCACCGGCGCCGGCGTCATCGAGTTGATGCAGCGAGATATGGACGTCGTCAGGTACACGGGACAGGGCGATCCGTTCCGGATTGATTTTGGATATCGGGTAGGCAACGCGGTCAAAATGTTTCACGCTGTGTCGGTTGCAACGAACGTCGATCAGGCACTGGCATTGGCGTATCGTTACTCGCGAGTTGAGGCCGGAATGCGGCAGGAGCAACTACAGTCTTCTTTGACCGCCGTTATAGACCAGGGGTTGGCATTGCTGGACGAAAAAACGCGGTTCGGGATTGAAATGCTGGAGCAAAATTCAGTGCGGGTCAGAACGGTTTCTGAGATGTCGGAAATCGCGTCCGAGGTGCGGCGCGAGATGCGAGTTTGATCCTCTAGTAAGTGTCCGACTATTGGTGAAACGGTTGTGTGGTGACGGGCGTCCCGCCCGTCCAGCCGAGCGCAGCTCGGCCGTTGCTAGCGCCACTTCAAGACAAGGAAATCCATGAACATTCGAGAGCGGTTTCGCGGCGCATTGCGCCGGGTCGGAGAAGTGTCTTTGCGGGAATTGCTTTCCTCAAATTTGTCCGCCGCCCGCGATGGACGGCGAACGGCGGGAGCGGGGTCGAACCTGGCCCCGTTCTCTTCGCCAAACTTTGCGCGCGCCGGCACTCCGGCGACGCACAATCTGGTGCCCAAGCCGACTCCCGCAAATCTACGCCGCTTTGCAGAAACGCCGGTGGCGCGTCGGGCAATCAACGTAATTAAGGATCGCATCGTCGGGATGCGCTGGCGAATCCAGCCCCGGCGTGGACGCGTGCTGGAACAGATTCCAGACGGCGCCCGGCGCATTCAAGTTCTGACTGAAAACTTCGAGGCGCCAAATCCAGATGATTCGTTCCGCTCGCTGGTCGAGCAGGTGCTCGAAGATGTGATCGTCGGCGGATTTGGCGCGATCGAACTTGATTTGGTCGAAGGATGGTCACCGGACTCAGCCGTCAAACTACCGTTGCTGATGTGGCCTGTGGACGGCGCAACCATCCGCATCATGACCGATTGGGATGGCCGTCCCGACTCGCCGCGCTACGCACAGATCACCGGCTCCTATGGTGCAGACGGACAGATCGTTCTAAACGATAACGAACTGAGTTATATCCGGCTGAATCCGCGGACGCATACACCGTTTGGGTTGGGGCGTGTGGAAGTGGCCTTTGAAACCATCAATTCGTTCCTGAGCGCGCACCGCTATGCGGGACGCCTGGCTTCGAATTCGGTAGTGCAATACGCGCTGTGGTTGCAGGGTTTGACGCCGACGCATCACGAGCGGCTGATCCGCTGGTGGCAGGACGAAATCGAGGGTACGGGCCGCGTGCCGATTATTTCCGCCGAGTCGAAGCCGGAAGTCTTACGATTCGCGGCCGGAAACGATGCCGACCTGCGGCTCGCCTGGCAGGAATTTCTCATGCGGATTATCGCCGACGCCTTCGATTTGCCGGCGCAATTTCTGGGACTCGAGCAGGACGTGAACCGCTCCACCGCGGCCGAGATGAGCGAAATGGCTTTTCGCTCGGCAATCGTTCCAACGGCGCGCCTCATCGCCGAGTATCTGACGCGGGACGCAATCGCCAAGAAATTGGGATGGACCGACCTCGAATTCGTATTCACCGACGTCGATGCGCAGGACGAAATGGAGCAGGCGCAGATTGATGAAATCCTGCTGCGCAATGGCGTGATCACGGTGAACGAGGTCAGGCGGGCACGAGGCCTGGCTGAGATCCTCTGATCAAATTGTCACCTTGAGCGGAGCGGCGACTTCACGAAGTGAAGCCCCCGCGGAGTCGAAAGACCCCTACACCCTCTCCAGTTCGACGGCCGCATCAGGGAATTCTCCCCGTGCAGCGGGAGGCCATGGGCCTTTGGTTTCCATGCCAGCCTTAAAAAGATTTTCTTTAGCCTGAGGGGAGATAACACATGCGGTTGTCGTTGGAGTCGATGGCGATTGAAATGCCCACGGTGCATGGTCATCCGAACCGTGCAAGTTTCCGTGGAGTATTAACAGTCGTCGATGCTGCATCGGACAAATCTCCGTCCGGCGCGCGCGGCCATCGCGTGCTGCTGACGCGGCGCGCAGCCGAAGCGGCCATGCCCTCGCTGATGGGGATGGGCCTGGATTACTCGCCCGCGCTCGATCGTCACGATGCCCGCAGAAAAATTGGCGTCATCACGAAAGCTGAAATTGTAGGCCGCCTGATCGAGGTCGGCGGATTCCTCTATGCCCGCGACTTCCCCGAAATCGTCGCGGAGATCGGCAGGCCCGCACACACGAAGAACACCGCGAGGAGTGCAGTGGCCGCAGGTTCTGAGCCCGAGGGCCTCGGTATGTCCTACGAAATAACCGATGCCTTCGTGGAAGACATCAAGGCCAGTGTGTGGGTGTTAAGCCGTGTCACCTTCACTGGAGCGGCAGTCCTGCGCCGCGATAAAGCAGCATATCGCTCGACGTGGATCGAGTTGGGATAGCAAGTGTCGTCAATGAAGAGCCAAGAGGCTTCGGCCAACAAGAGGTTTCGTATCAGGGCATCGCTTTAGCGATGCCGCAAGACACGAAAATCGCTACCCCTTTAGGGGCTGGACGCAACGCGCCCAACGACAAAATACGAAATTTCCATAGTAAGCAGGATCGCAGATTGAAACGCACAAAATCCTTAAGGAGGTTAGAAGAAATGAATGAAGAAATGGTGCAGCAGATGATGGCAGCGGCGGAGCGCCTTGCCTCCGCCACCGAGACCCTCGATCGCGTACTGGGAAAACTCGACGCCCAGCAGGAAATGCTGAATGCGAAAGTCGACCGGATCGTCGCGGCAGTGGAAGAGAGCGTCACCCAAACCGAACGGCGCCAGACCGAAATAACCGGAACCGACATGCAGCAGCGCGTAGCGCAGTTGGAAAAGTCGAATGCCGATCTCAAAGCCCAGGCCTCACGCATGGCTCGCAAGACGCTGTCTCCAGTCGTGTCGGCATTGATCGGCAAGAATGAAGTCGAAGGCGAACGGCTCGACCCGGCCGTGCTGAATAAGACGCTATCCGCTTTGAGCGTCGAACAACGCATCGCGGTAAAGGCTGAGTTAGCCAGGGCGGGCATGATCGAGTAAGTCTTCATTGGTTATTAGTCATTGGACGCGAATTAAATCGCGTCCTTTTCTTTTGGGAAACAAATTCATCACAACTCAATCGAGGAGAACAAATGAAAGCAAATTTTCTGGATTTGCACGCCGCTGCGGACTTCCTTGGCCCGGGCGCGATCGAAATTGAACGGTATCAAACCGAGATCACCGACATTGTCAGGCGGCGCGGCGTGTTCGGACAACGCATCAAGCAAGTCCCGGCAACCGGCCATCCATCGCGGTTTTTCGAGGAAACAGCAATCCCTTCGCCAACCGCGGCGCAGGCGTTCGTTGATCCCCGCAACATCGAACCGACGCTGCAAACTCCGACACGCGTGGAGCGCAGCGTCCCGCTGAAGGCCCTGGTCTCGCAGATCAATTACAACCTGTTTGACATGGAGGTCGGAACGCAGCAGAGCCAGTTCGCGTATCTCCAGGCGAAAGATCTGGCCGATTCCGTCGTCGGAGTTTTACGCACCCACGACGTCGCTCTGTGGAATGGCAACGACACCTCACTCGCCACTCCCACCACGCCCCAGTATTTCGGCGCTATCGGCCAAATCGAAGCCGGAGGAAACACCACCACCATCGCAACCACCGCCAGCATCGTCGATGGACTGAAGAGCACCATCGCGCAGATGGTTGCAAGTTCGTCGTTCGACGCACGGCCAACCGCGATCTATGCGAATCCTGTGCTGCTCGATCTCATCGATCGCGAAATGAAGGCGGAGTTCAACGTCGTTCTGTCCACCACTCAGATCACGGGCGGCCTGACGGTAAAAACTTTGAGCACGCAAGCCGGCGAACTCCCGCTGATTCCAGAGTGGGCTCTCCCCTACACCGGCACTCCCGGAAGCGGCACCGCCGTTCTTCCGGCGTACATCGTCACCGAGGACATGATCGAGTATCACTGGCTCACGGATCCCAATCCGCGAGTGTTCGCCTTGGGACTGCCGAGCACACTGATGACGCAAAGTGTCGTAGTGAAGTTCGGCGCTGTCGTGGTGAAGGGCGCGTCCTATGCGCACTATGAAGTCAAAGTGAACCGGTAGTCGAACGCGCGGGGGATCCCGCTCATCGCAAACTGCGCGGTGAGTGGGGCTCCCGGCTCTTCTGGATATTGAGGACTGGACATCCATCATGAATTACTTGCAGCCTTCGGAATACGAGTTGTACGGACTGGAATCAACCACCGCTCTCTCGTGGGTGACGTCTGCGTCCGCGATCGTAGACGCGCATTGCCGGCGGATCACGCTTGCAGTGAGTCAGTACACGGAGCGGTTACGAACTGAGAACGGACACAGACCGCTGCGACTTACATACCTGCCGCTCAATCCACTGGAGCCGGCAACATCGCCGATTGTATCGGCACAGGCCCGCTATGCCACACCTCGCCGCGGCGAGTTGGAGTATGAGGCAATGGGATGGGACGTGGCTGTCGCGTTCGGAATTCCGGGAACGTGGGTGAGCCTGGACGTCACGGAGCTCGATGTGTTTTCCGACACGGGAGAAGTCACGCTTCCTGTGAACGCGTTGGGATGGACGTTCACGGAAGTGGAAATTGTCTACACAGCCGGGCTCGATCCGTTTCCCGATGCGGTCAAAGTGGCGTGCGCACAGTTAGTAAAGAATGCGCAGGCTACTCCGGCGCTGAATGTGAAAAGAAATGTGCTCCCCGATCGGATGCAACTGATGTACTTCTCCGCTTCGCTGCTGGATGAAACCGTGCAATCGCTGCTAGCGCCTTATGTGGCGCAGAAGGTGGGATGACAATGACCCCGACTGGAATTTCTGGAGCGGCAGCGGCACGAGCGGCCGATGCAATGTTGCAGACCTTGGGCGGCACGGAAGTGAGTCTTCTGTTTCCGGCTGCGGGAATGCCGGGAGATACGGTTGCGGGGCTTGGATTGGTGGATCCGGGAGTTGACCAGGCAGTGATCTCGCCGGTGATTGTTGTGGAGCTTACTACCGAGAATAACGGTCCGCGGCGGCGAATCGAGTTACTTGCAGGGCAGGCGGCAATGGCGCAACAAGTGAGTCAGCGAAACGTGGCTTCGGCGGAGGTGTTATTCGAAACCGCACTCGGATTGGTCTACTGCGGAGAAATGTTCCACATCGAAGGATTCGTCGTCGAACGGATTGCTGGCGTGGCCTATCTGTATCGCGTGGCGGCGATGTCGTAAGGCAGCTTTTAGCCGTTAGCCATTAGCTTTCAGTTATCAAATTTCACATCCGACTTCTTAGTCAGCTTCCGGGAGAAATATGCAGGCTGCGAAAGACAGTTTCTATATAGCGCTGCGAATGCGGCTGGCAGCTCTGAATCCTACGCGCACCATGGTGATCGACGGTGCTGCCGTGCCGGCGATTGTGGTTCGCGAAAACATGGAGCCGCGTTTTGGAGAGGCGCAGACGGGCGTATTTTACCTGGATTTTGGCGACATCCTGATCGCGGAAAGCTCGCGCCCGATGCTTGGCGTCGATTGCCATATCTGGTATGCGAGTGAGGGTAGTGGCGGCACGGGGGTGGACCGGGGGCGCATGCTGGCGGAGATGGATGTCGAGCTGGTTAGGATCTGCGACCCGCCGCACACCGAAATGCTCGATTACAGCCAGACTCCAGGCGCCGATCTGGGATCTGGAATTTTCTGGACGGCCCCGGAGATGGGAAATGCGTCGGGAGACATCTCGATCCAAAAACAGCAGTGGAGCGCTGACACCGGACGAGTCGATCGCTATGCGCAGCTGCGAATTTATTTCTTTCTACCCGAGGTAGAAGCATGACGCGGGCGGGGTTGCGTCCCATAGCGCGGCAGACACGAGCTTACTTTGCGCCGGTGGACAGAGTGAATGGCCCGACGGCAATTTTTGACCCGTCGAAAAACAATCACTTCCAGTTGGATGCTCCACCAGCGCCGTGGATTGATCTGGGATGGATTGAAAACTTTCAGCGCACAACTACCTCGCAAATCGAGCCGTTGACGGGGGGACTTGCGGGGGCAGTGTCGGCACAAGCGAGACATGCTTTGGGAGCGCGCGTCGATTTCGAATTTCGCGACTGGGGAAAACTGCAGATGGCCCTGGCCGGAGGCGCGGAACACATGAACGTGCTGGCGACTGATCCGAGCGCGTCGCCGGCAGGGTCGGGCGGAAGCCCACTGGCTGCGGTGCCTTTGCTAGCCGGCTCATCGGCTGCCGAACTGGTCTTGGGAACGGGCGCAGTCTCTGAATTTCAACCGGGAGATTTGGTCGCGTGCGATGTGGACTACGCGCAGCAAGTTGGCTATGTGGGCACCGGCATCGCGGCTGCATATGTGAAGAATCCGGCGGATGTGCGGCAGGATCCCAACTATGTCCGCCGAGTTACGTTCAATGTAAGTCGAGTCGCGCTGGTGACGGAGACATCGTTGCTGCTGACGCAGGCGTTGCCAGGGGGAGTTCCGGCAACTGGAGCGTCGGTGCAAAAGGTGATCGCCTTTGTGGACCGCGAAGGCGGAGCATTTCTGCAACAGTGGTCGGGGCTATTCATTGCGGAAGAGGAATCTGGCGGGCGCGTGTGTTTCTTTTATCCAGTATTGAGCCCCTGCACGGAGAAACCTGAGTGGATGCGGGAGGCTCTCGTCCCAATTCGAAAGCCGATGGCTGAATTAGCGCTGCAGGCATCGTTTGCAGCGTTGCCCACTTTGGATGGGAGTGATGGGGCGATAGTGCTTTGCTACCGCAGCTATTTCCCCGCTTCGGCGGCCGCGGTGTACTAGATCTCGCGTGGACAAGACAGCCCATATTGGTAATGAACAACTTTCCAGCGCACACCAAAACGTTCGATAAGCCATGAAATTACTGATTGATAATCTCGACGGTCTCGGCCCGCTGGACTACACGGCCTTCGTGGCTTCAGACAAGAGTCTCAACATAGTTCCCAGAATTCTCCGCAAGCTCAACAGCGCAGCGAAATTTGTATTTGTACTAGTAGCCGCGACCGAAAACTTCACCGCTCCCGTCATCGGCGGCCGGATTACGGTCACACTGAGCAGCGGGAACAATTTGTTTACAGGTTATATCGTCGAGACTCCGGCATCGCAGTGTTTAGGATGGGCAGACCGTGGATTTGTTTACCGGTACGAGATCGTCGCACTTAGCGATGTAATGTTGATGGACCGAAAGGCTCCTCCCTCCCATCCACCGTTTGTTGATCGGGACGCCGGCGATGCGTTCCGACAACTTACGGCGGAGGCTATGCCGGGATGGTTTGATGTGAGTGGAGTTCAAGCCGGGGATCCAATTCCGTACTACAGCGTCGATCCAGGGAAAAAGTGGACGGCGTCGGCGGCAGAGATTGCGCTGTCGGGCCGTTGCTCATTCCGTGATGACAATGGCAAATTGTTTTTCACGCCACTCGCGGCGAATATGTACGCGCTCACCGAGGATGCGGCTTCGTTTTCTCCCAGCGATCTCCAACTTCAGAGCGTGAATCGGCTGGTTAACGACTTGACGGTTCTTGGGCAACTGGAGCCAAGCGCACACGTGAAGGATTACTTTGTCGGTGACGGATTCACGTCCAAATTCTACCTGTCGCAGAAGCCGTTCACACGAAGCAGTCAGGTCGCACTGTATAACCGCACAATTCTTGATGAGACTTATGCCGAGCTTGATCCGGCCCATTGGACGGTGATTGATCCCGCACATGGGATTAGCGTCGCCAACGGCCAGCTGCAGGTCGCGGGAGGCACTGAGGTGGACGGGCAAACGCTGCTCGACTTCATCGAAAAAGTTGAGTTAGGTGGCGCTACTGTGATGGAACACGGCGACATTGTGTTCAATGCTGCATCGGATGGCGTGATCGGCGGGCTCTATGCGGGGGCGGTGTCGATTGCGGGGTGCCTGGCAGGCTTTCGCGTCACGCCTCTCGGCGCCAACTGCGGCATTCAAGCGTTAGTCGAGGGGTCGGTCGTTGGCACAGCGCTCGCGACGCAGGCCGGACATCATTATGTGTTTACAACGCAACTCTATCCGACAGAAGTGTACCGGTTGCAGCAGGTTTTTCATTCTTCGGTGCATCCGAGCGGGTCGGCGCGTGGAGGGGGTGCCATTTCCTGCGATGTACGCATTGTTCTAGAAGTGCACGATATCGATCCCACAAATCCAGCTACGCAAATCGCACCGTCGACAGTCCTTTACGATGGCGTTATTGCCAATGCACCCGGGTTTTGCAAGTACGCGCTTATCAATGCGGGTAGCATTCAGTGTTCGGTAGCGTTCACAAGTATATGGCTGCCAGTGGATGCTCTGGTGCGCAGTACATTACCTGCGGAAACTACCACGACTGTAACGACCGGCTCTTTGTTAGATGGCGCAGAGTGCTATGTCTCGACCGAGCCTGCGCTCCAATTTTATCCGGAGTATATACCTGAGGCGAACCAGACTCTCGAAGTAACTTACCGCGCACAAAGCCATGCTATGGCGCGAGTTATTAACTCACGGGGTATCGCAGCCAATCAACGCGGCGGCGACGATGGAGTGCGCGGGAGCATTCGCGAGATTGGGATCCCCGTTCCTCGCACTTCGTCGGATTGCGAAACGGTAGCTCTAGCGCTACTGGATGATGCGGGGCAGGGATGGTCCGGGGAGTACCAGGCTTGGAGCGAGTTTCTGCCCGGTAGCGCCGCGGATATTTTCCCGGGAGATGGGCTGGCGATAAATATTCCATCGCGAATGGCTACGTTTGCTGCCGTGGTCCGCGAAGTGGACGTGCAGATCATAGACCTCGCTGGAGAAAACAGCCGCTATACTCTGCGTTTTGTGGATGCGGGAGATCCTTCTCTGGGGTTTGCATTTGTCACGGCGTTGGTGAAACAGACGCAAGTGTTGACGCCAATCGATGTCACCGAAGTGGGAAATATCTATCTTGACGATCTTACCGCGGCGGAGATCGTGGACGTGACGTCTACTACGGTGACGATTGACGCCGGTCTTACTCCGGTGGGAGGTGGGGGAATCGAAGTAAGGTATTCGGATCTGGGCTGGGGAATCGGTTACAACGGGAACCTGGTTGGCCGTTTCACTAGTGCGAGCTTTACTCTTACGCGCTATTCGCGCGGACAAAGCTACTTTTTAAAGGGCTACGACGGTAGTTCTCCACCGAAATACTCGCGGTATTCGACGGCGCTCTATGTCGACTATCCGTTGTCGTGAACGGAGCGGTCACTTTCTGTGGTCAGGTGGCCGGGCGGGGACGCCCGGCGCTTCACCAATTATGCGCTGTGAGTTAGCCGACTTCCTCGGTCCAGTTTTCGAGGCTCTTCTTCACAACGACCATGAACTGATCGGCTAGCGCGCCGTCGATAATACGGTGATCGTAGCCCAATGTGAGGTGCACGACGGAACGGACGGCGATGGAATCGGCGCCGTCTTTGTCGGTGATCACCATCGGTTGCTTGGTGATGCCGCCAACGCCCATGATGGCCACGTTCGGCTGATTAATGATGGGCAATCCGAAGACCGCGCCGAATTGTCCCGGATTAGTGATGGTAAAGGTTGCGCCTTCGATATCGGTTGGCATCAGCTTTTTGGATCGCGCTCGCTCGCCGAGATCGGTGATGCCGCGCTGCAATCCGAGGAAATTGAGTTCGCCGGCGTTCTTAAGGACGGGAACGATTAGTCCCCAATCGAGCGCAACGGCGATGCCCGCATTGATGCTTCGATGGTAGCGGACGCTTTCACCTTCCAGCGATGCGTTGACGATTGGGTATTGCTGCAGCGCGATGATCGCGGCACGCACAAAGAACGGCATGAAAGTGAGCCGGGCTCCGTGGCGCTGCTCGAATCCATTTTTTAGTTTGTTGCGCAGGTTGACGATGCGAGTCATATCCACTTCGAACATGCAGTGGACGTGAGCGCTGGTGCGGCGCGATTCGATCATGCGCTGCGCGATGATCTTGCGCATATTCGACATGGGCACGAGATCACCCGGAATTGCAGCCGGCGCGGGAGTTGCGGCTGGACGCGGTGCAGCGGGCGCCGCCGAAGCAGCTGCGGCAGGAGTGTTTGTGCGGTGTTCAACAAAATCCAGCACATCTTGCTTGGTGACGCGTGCCCCCGTGCCAGTCCCACTTATTTTTGCCAGATCGACATTATGCTCACGCGCGAGTTTGCGGACTAGCGGGGAAGAACGGACATCGGAGTCGTCTTCATCCTCGTTTCGAGGAGCGCTCGCGGCGGGCGCGGCCTGTGGAACTGGAACTGGAGCATCTTTTTTCGCTGAGACGGGTGGGGCAGCAGCGGCCGGGGCAGGCGCCGGAGCGGCGGCCTTGGCGGGCGCGGCGGCCGAAGCGCCGCTTCCCTCGCCGATTACGCCGACGACGGTGTTGACCTGCACGGTGCTGCCTTCGGGAACCTTGATGTCTTGCAGGATGCCGCTGGCGGGCGCAGGAATTTCGGCGTCAACTTTGTCGGTGGAGATCTCGAACAAAGGTTCATCGCGCTGGACCTTGTCACCTGCCTTTTTCAACCACTTGGTGATGGTTCCCTCGAAAATGGATTCACCCATCTGGGGCATGACCACATCAGTCGGCATAATTCCCTTTCCATGAAGCTCGCGCTAATCGCGAGGCTGGTACACACGAACAGGCAAACAAACATTATAGCGAAGCCGGGAGTGACTTCGGGCGTCGAGGCGTGACGTTTGGGTTACGAACGAGCGCATTGAATAGCGCTCGCCCGGCTAGTGAGACCCGTGATTATTTGCGGAGCGTCTCTTGTGGAGCGATAGCGAAATGAAAAATGTTCTGATGGTCGTGGTTTTTTGCCTTCCGGGCTTCGGGCAAGCAGCATATTCGGGACGAGGGTTGTACTCCGGCGCGGCTTCGTACTTTGCTTCTAGCGGCAGCAACTGCGCAGCTCCAAATTTCTGCGCTTACACCGGAACAGACGTCGTCCCGTGGGGAACAGTGCCGAATTTCGGGGGGGCAATCAACAACAATGCAATCGTCTACGACACCTCGTATCTGGGGCACGCGAATCCGGATGGAACAACATTCACTAACTCGGCCCTGCTGTCTCCAGTAACCCGACTCACAGATTCTGTTAGTGTGGCGGGGAGAACGAACACTAACCTTACTGCCGGTATGGGAGGCTCGGGCGTATTTACTCTCACCTCGACTACGCTCAAAAACGGTGGCTGGGTTCGTATCGACGATAACGGTTTTGGCCGGCTGTGTTTCTTTAACTCAACCGCATATCCCGGCCATTGCCAACCGGCTAGCGCCTTTTCAAATAGCGGAGGACAGAATCCGTCCTCTGGAATCTTCCTTACAACCAACATGAACTCGGCGGGTGGCGGAAGTTCTGGCAGTGCCGAAGATTTTGGATCGCTCAGTTTTTCTCTGACAGACCCAACTGCTCTCTACTCATTCGGAAACAATACAGACATTTCCTGCGCAACGTGTGTGACTCCTTACACGATCAGTCTTACTCCAGGCTCAATCGGTCTCTACACTCTCGGTCCTACGCTGGTCGACTTCCAGTATGGACTGCCGCTCGGCGCAAACGCTCCCAACTGGGCAGCGAGCACGGCGTACCCCTTCGGCGCCTACGTGACGCATGTTCTGAATGCTCCCGGCAGCAGCAACCCGGAGTACATGGCATATGCAACTACGACCTCGTACAACGCCGGCGACATCATTGTGCCGGGCGGCGCGGGCACGTGCATGTATCGCGCAATTGTGGGAGGGTCCACGACTGCAACCCTCGCGACTTCGTTCTCCAGTAGTTCACCGTGCAAGAACGACGCCGTGAAAGAGGCTGCTCCTTCGACCTTGCAGTGGCGTGGTACAAACAGCACCGCTCAATTTACTTATCAAAATACAGGCTCGGCCGGAACTTCGGCAGGCGCCGCTTTTCAATGGATCGTTACGCCATCGGCGCTTGCGACCGATGGGTCGATCGCTTCGGGCGCAGCTTTGCTTGCTTCGTCGAGCAACCCGTTTACGGTTTCACAAGTCGGGCAGGCGATATCCGTGACGGGTGCTGGCAGCAACGACGGGACAATCCCCCTCTACACGACGATCTTAAGTTTCCAGAATGCGGGGCAAGTAACTCTGGCCACCACAGCTCTTCATTCAATGACTGCCTCGGCAGCTATTGCGCTCACTGGTCATCCGGACGCTCTCACCTCAACCAACGGTGATAACGGCGGTATTGTCTGGACGAACGTCGGACCGAATTACAGCATTGCCAATGGAAACCAGTTATGGAAAGCGCTCGGAGGAATCAGCCGGGACACTGCGTATGGCGGCCATGCGTCCAAATATGGAGTCGCAATCTCCACGAATTCCTACGGGCTGGCTCCTGGATATTCCAAATACACCGCCGACCAGGGAACGGGATTCTGGGCGATCGAGTATGACGCAGCCTCCGACATCTACCATCTGCTGAACACGGCCACCGGGATTTGGACAGATTGGTCGTGCGCTTCTGGATCGGGCTACAGTTGTCCCAGAACCGGCACGACCGTAGGGACGCTATCGGCATTCTCGAACCCATTTCTCAACGGGCAGCCGTGTCCCTTTTATATTCATAACCTCAAGCTCAGCAGCAACGGATTGTATGCCGTATTCACCACACAGGCCGATATCTATCCGGCTTGCAATTCGCTCTCGAATTTCGGCCTCTGGCAGACGACGACCGCGACCTATGATGCGGTGAAGTCTTTTCAATTCACGTTTGCGGGGATGAACCACTGGGCCATCGGCGCAAATAAAATGGTCGCCTTCAACAGTTCGGGCTGGGGATATACCTCTGGCGTATTTATCGGTACTTATAACGCCAACAACGCCCAGGGCGCGAACGGCGCAGGTGGATTTGCTGTCGGCGTTGGGTACCCGCCTGCTTTCAGCGTGTATTTGAATCCCCTCGCAAATCAATCAAGTCCGCAGACGACACCGCCAGGATGCTATGTCACTTCCGGAAGTACGATTAAGAATCCGGATTGTAACTTATCGGAGATTCTTGACTCTCACCTTAGTTGGGTTGGTGATCCGGGCACCGACACTTATCCCGCTTGTGGTACGTCTTTCAATTACGCTACCTTGGGGCCAGCATTCAATGCGTGGCAGAATATGGAAACTTGTTATCAAACGTATCCCACTTACCCGACTGGATACGCGCCACCGGCAGCATACACGCTTCCCTCTGCCAGCGTCGGGAATGCGTGGCAGTTCTCGCACACATTCGCGACGGGTACCAGCGCCACGTTCTCCACGCAATTCCAGATCAGTGAATACTCGCAGGACGCAAACTGGTTGTTCTGGTCGAGCGATTGGAATTGCCAGGACGGTTCATCCACGGGCGTTGCGCCGACGGTTTATCCGGGCGCCGGGACCTACTTTGACATGCTGGCCGTGGCTGCGGTCCCTGCCAGCCCGTCGAGCATCTGCGGGTTGCCTTGGGCTGCGAACACAACCTACGCCGCCGGAAATATGATCAATCCCATCGAGGGGACGAACGGTACGGGCGCGGTGGACGATGTTTTTCAGGCGATATATGTCGGCGGCCCGACTGGGCCGACACAGCCCGGACCCGCGATGCCAAATTCATATTTCAGTAGCTCGACCGCGCCGTCGATTATTCCGGTTTCCATTACCGCGGCTACGGAGAGCGCATCCACGGTCACAATTTCAAGCACACTGAATCCAGCGATTGGCGCGACTGTAAATGTCGCCGGAGTTACACCATCCGGGTACAACGGGAACTGGGTCGTTCTGACAAGTGACCCTACGAACTTTACTTATAGCAGCACGACAAGCGGGCTCTCGGATGGAACCGCATTTGGCGATGCCTCCGCGGCCGGTAGCACGATCTGCGACGCGGCCGGCGGTGCGGCGATAAACCCCTCAGTGCCGTACTCGACGACCTGCCCGACCGGTACGGTGTGGCAAGACCTGGGCGCGCAGAATCAGCGCGGCGATGTGTTTGCGGTAAACCTCGGGAACCAGCACTGAAAATCAGCCCTGAAATCAGGTCCCATGAAAATCTCAGAGCACTTCACTTTGGAGGAATTCTCTTTCTCCGAAACGGCGGCGAGACTCGGGCTAAATAACACACCGACCGGCATGATCGCGACGAACCTGTGCCTGGTAGCGGCAGTCATGGAAAGAATTAGAACGCTTCTTGGAGACAAGGCCATCATCGTTCACAGCGGGTACCGATCGGTGCAACTCAACCATGCCGTCGGCGGCGTGGCTACGAGCGCTCACTGCTCGGGCCTGGCCTGCGACTTCGATTGCCGCGAGTTTGGGACTCCGTATGAGGTAGCGCTAGCCATCCTGAAATCCCGCGTCGAATACGACCAGTTAATTCTCGAGTACGGATGGGTGCATGTTGGGTTGGCGGATGAGGGGTCGCTATCCCGCCGTGAAGCACTGACAAAGCGTTCGAAATCAGCAGCGTATGAGCTGGGCATTAAGGAATAGGCGGCTGGTGCGTCGATCTTTATCCCACTGAGTCCTCGGAACATATGTAACTCGTCATAAGGAGATACTAAGGTGAAAAAATATGCGGTCTATCTACCTACCATCATGCTTCTGCTCACCGCGCTCGCGAATGCTACAACACCCGCGATTGCCGCATTCTGGACAAGCCATGCCAGCGCCGCCGCCATCATAGCGCCGCTGGCTGCAATCGTTGCGCATTGGTTGCCGGCGCCGTATTCCGGTGGCGACTCGCAAGCCAGCGAAGGCACGGCAAAGCCATGATGCAGCTGGCGCAGGTCTCTCACGTCTTTTGGAGCACATATGGCGCGGCGATGATTGCATTCGCCGGCTTCCTGATCAATGGTTTTCTTGCCTTCGGCTCTGCGCAAAGGCTGGCCGGGCAGCGCGAACAGCAGCGGATCGCGGACCAGGAATGGAAGAAGGAACACAGCGCGCAAGCCAACCTGCGTGATGTGGCTATTGCCGCCCTTCAGGCGATGGGCAATAGTAACGAGGCGACAGTAAGAGGCATTCAGCACCAGCTCCGCCTCATCCAGACAGAGTTGCAAGCACTGCGTAACCGGGCGGCTCGTCCGGCCGCTTCATCTCCCCGGAAGTAACGAAATCTATTCCAGAAATTACAGGAGAACATTCATGAGGAAAGCTCTGTTTACAAAGCAAGCTCTGGTTGTTGTCGTTTCGTTTGCCATATTTTCGACAGGCTGTTCGACGGCTTGGATTTCCACGCTCGATTCCATTCTGGCCGCGGCCGCGCCGGCGCTGATCAACATTCTGCAGATTGTTGCCGTGGCTAACGGCAAGCCGATGAATAGCAATCTGGCAGCCAAGATCAATGCGGACACTGCGGTGATTAAGACGCTAGCCGCAGACTTCGTAAAGGCATCTTCGGCATCCGCCCCCGGAGTTTGCCAGCAGCTACAAGCGGCGGTAAGCGCATACCAGGCAGATCAACAACTCGTGCTACAAGTCGCACAGGTGAGCGATTCGAATACTCAGACGAAGATCACCCTTTTGTCCGACTTGGTGGCATCCACGCTGAGTGCAATTACAGCGGTGATTCCATCCTGTCAGAACGCGAGTGCGAATCGCAGCGCCGTGCCCTACAACGCTGCTACGTTCGCAGACCATTACAACAGCATTCTGCTCTCGCCGACCGGTAACGCAGCAGTGGACGCGGCGACTCCGAAGCTAAAACTACATCGTCACTCGAAATTCTTCCGCTCCTTGACCTTCGGAAGGCTTCAGTGAGAGGCGAGTTTCAGGCGGCAATCGTGCTGACGACCGTCCTACTGTCATACGCCTCAGTCCCCGCCTCGGCGCAAAGCGTTGAGCTCATCTGGATGCAATCGCCGTCGCCGTCGGTGGTAAGCAATGTCGTTTATCGCGCGCCTATCTGGAGAGGCCCCTACATTGCGATCTTCGGCAGCACCGAACCCATTACTGAATTCACCGACGCAGGGGTTGTGCCGGATGAAACCTACTGCTACTACGTCACGGCAGTGGACGCGAGCGGCGCGGAGTCCGGCCGCTCCAACAAGGTCTGCCGCACCATACACGAAAGCGCCACTCGGATCGTTGTCAGCAAACCGGTCAGCGAAAACACCGACGATGCTGGGGATGAACGATGAAGATCACACGCCGCAAGTTCGGCGCAATCCGCGACGTTCACGATGTACGGGATCGTATGTACCGGGCTTCACCGCCGGTACATCCCCTCCTGCCACATGTGGATCTCCGCCAGTGGGCCGGGCCAATCAAAGATCAAGGCGACGAAGGCAGTTGCACTGGCCACGCCTTCTCCTCCGCGCGCGAGTGGATGGCGCGCAAATACGAAAACACCGCCCCCATCCTGAGCCCGCAGTGCCTTTACGTCGAGGAACTGATGGCCGATGGCTCCTTCCCCAGAGACGACGGAGCCATGCCGCGCACCGGTTGCCAGGTTCTAACCGCAAAAGGATGCTGCGAGGCGTCCCTATATCCGTACGTTGCGGGCAAGTTCACCGCGCCCACCGCGGAGCAATCGCAGAATGCCCTCAAATACAAAACCGGCGCGTATCACCGCATAGCAAGCTTGTCGGATTTCCTAAGTTGTTTATCCGATCCCACGCCATGGCCCGTCCTCGTCGGATTCGTAATCTACGAATCCTTCATGTCCGACGAAGTAGCCTCCACCGGCATAATGCCAATTCCTAAACCCCGCGAACAGGAACAAGGCGGCCACGAAGTCCTATGCCTCGGCTACGACTTCCCCAAACAATTAGCGCTCATCCAAAACAGTTGGGGAGAAGATTGGGGACAACACGGATATTTCTGGATGCCGTTCGAGGTGATCACATCTCCGGACACCGATTTGTGGATGGTGCACACGGGAGGGTCGTGGAAGTAAGCCCGCCTGGCAAGCCGTATGGATTGAGAGTGCCGAAAAGGGTATTCTTGGCAGTGCTGTTATTGGTATTACCTAGGTAAGGTGCATCGGAGTGACCAGTGAAGCATTCTTTAGGATGCCCATGACAGAACGCAAGCCATCCCACAGTGATAGGAGCCGCAAGGTGCGATTCAATTTTCAAATCGAACGCGAAACCGACGGTCGATGGATTGCTGAAATTCCCGAGGTTCCCGGGGCCCTGGCATATGGATCGTCTCAGGAAGAAGCTAAGGCAAAAGCATACGCATTGGCACTGTATGCGATTGCAGACGATGTAGCTTGAAGCCAAACAGAATCAATCGCTACCGCCCCGTAGGCGCCTTCGCATCATACCGATTCCGAGCCAACTGAATCCCCTCCCGATTTTCCTGCGCCCACTTCGCCAGGGCCTGAATCGGTTTCCGCAGCGTGCGTCCGACCTCGGTCAGTTCATACTCCACGCGTGGCGGGATCGTCGGATAAACCGTCCGTGTCACCAGTCCATCGCGCTCCAGTCCCTTCAGCGTAAGCGTCAGCATGCGCTGCGAAATTCCTTCCACCGCTCGGCGCAACTCGCTGAAGCGCTTCGGACCATCCGCCAGCAACTGGACAATCAGCACGCTCCACTTGTCGCCCACGCGATTCAACACCTCGCGCACCGCGACGCACGAATTGTGAGGAACAAGTTTGTGACTCGGTGACATTTGTGTGCCTTCTTGCACTTTTCCTGCCCGGTATCTATTCTGTTGCTGGTTACTAAATTATACCCTGCACCAGATAAGAACCGTGGTCAACAACCGAGGTTAAGAAAAATGACAGAAGCACCAGCCGCTACACAGCCAGCCAGACTTTCTGACGCTGTCCTCGACCAACTATTCCGCCAAGCTCGAACACATTCCGCTTGGCTCCCCAAGCGTGTCTCCGCGGAGACTTTGCGCGAAGTGTATGAACTCGCGCGCATGGGACCGACCAGCGCGAATTCTTCCCCCGCACGTTTTGTGTTCCTGGAAAGCGAAGCCGCTAAGGCACGCCTTCTTCCCGCACTCTCTGCAACCAATGTGGAAAAGACCAAAACCGCGCCGGTGAATGTCATCGTCGCCTGGCACACCGAGTTCTACGAAAAGCTCCCCAAGCTGTTTCCTCATTTCGACATGCGTCCGATTTTTGCCGGGAACCCGGCGCTGGCCGAGGAAAATGCTTTGCGCAATAGCTCGCTGCAAGGTGGATACTTCATACTGGCGGCTCGCGCCCTGGGATCGGATTGTGGCCCGATGTCCGGATTCGACAAAGCCAAGGTGAACGCTGAGTTTTTCCCTGACGGTAAATGGAAGGTTAACTTCCTCTGCAATCTCGGATACGGCGACCGCAGCAAACTGTTTCCAAGAAATCCGCGGCTGGACTTTGACGAGGCTTGCAAGGTGCTTTGAGGATTCCGGTGTGGATGTGTCGTGGTGGTGGATGTGTGGTGACGGGGCTCGGCCCCGTCCAACCCGGCCAAAGCCACGTCCCCAGGTTTTCAGTATCTGTATCTAGGGCTTCTTCTCGATCTTCTTTTCCACCCTAGCCCACGCATCTTTCAGCGCGACGGTGCGGTTGAACACGAGCCGTCCCGGCCGCGAATCCAGATCGACGCAAAAATACCCAAGCCGCTCGAACTGATACCGAGCTCCAACCGCTGCATTCGTCAACGAAGGCTCCAACTTAGCCGAAGCAATCACCTCCAGCGAATTCGGATTCAAGTTCGCCGTAAACTCCTGCCCTTCCTCCACCTGATTCGGATCTTCTTTAGTGAACAGCTTGTCATACACACGCACCTCGGCATCCAGCGCATGCGCCGCCGAGACCCAGTGAATCGTCGATTTCACTTTGCGCCCATCCGGAGCATTCCCGCCGCGCGTTGCCGGATCGTAGGTGCAATGCACTTCAACGACTTCTCCTGCGGCGTTTTTCACCACCGACGTCGCGGTAATGAAATATCCATACCGCAGCCGCACTTCGCGCCCCGGCGACAGCCGGTAATACTGCTTGGGAGGGTCTTCGCGGAAATCGTCCTGCTCAATATAAAGCACTTTCGAAAACGGCACTTTGCGCGTCCCCGCGCTTTCGTCCTCCGGATTATTCACCGCCTCAACTTCATCGACCTGTCCGTCCGGATAGTTATCAATCACAACCTTCAGCGGACGCAGCACCGCCATCACCCGCGGCGCGCGCTTATTCAAATCTTCGCGGACAAAGTGTTCCAGCATCGCCAGTTCCAGCGTCCCATTCGTCTTCGACACTCCGATGGACGCGCAGAAATTGCGAATTGCCTCCGGCGTATACCCGCGCCGTCGAATGCCCGAGAGCGTCGGCATCCGCGGATCGTCCCATCCCGTAACATATTTCCCCTGCACCAACTGCAGCAGCTTGCGCTTGCTGAGCAGCGTGTAAGTAAGACCAAGGCGATCAAACTCAATCTGCTGCGAAGGAAAAATTCCGAGCTGCTCAATGAACCAGTTATAGAGCGGGCGATGATCCTCAAACTCCAGCGTGCAAATCGAATGCGTCACATGCTCAATCGAATCCGACTGCCCATGCGCAAAGTCATACATCGGATAAATGCACCACTTCGCCCCAGTGCGATGATGCTCTGCGTGCAGAATGCGATACATCACCGGATCGCGCATATTCAAATTCGGTGACGCCATATCAATCTTCGCGCGCAGCACCCGCGATCCATCCGGAAACTCGCCCTTGCGCATGCGCTCAAACAAATCCAGATTCTCCGCCGCCGAACGATTGCGATGCGGACTATCTTTCCCCGGCTCAGTGAGCGTCCCGCGATGCTTACGAATTTCCTCCGCGCTCAAATCGTCCACATACGCTTTGCCATCGTTGATCAGCTTCACCGCCCACTCATAAAGCTGATCGAAATAGTCCGACGCATAATAAAGCCCATCCCACTTGAAGCCCAGCCACTGCACGTCCTTCGTAATCGAATCGACATACTCTTGCTCTTCTTTTTCAGGATTCGTGTCATCAAAGCGCAGGTTGGTCTTGCCACCAAACTCAGCGGCTAATCCGAAATTGAAGCAAATGGACTTGGCATGGCCAATGTGCAGATACCCATTCGGCTCCGGAGGAAAGCGCGTCTGCACCAGGCCGTTGTATTTCTTAGTCTCCAGATCGCGGATCACAGTATCGCGGATAAAGTTCGAAGGGCGGGACTCGGAAGGCGAGTTACCGGCATCATTACCACTACCGTCAGAAGATGAATTCGCAGCGCTCATGCTCTATCTATTTTATATGGGAAGTGCGGATTAACGATGGAGCGATCGCCGGACGCCCCGACGAACTTTATTTCCCGCCCGTGATCCGATACAGCGCCGACGCATGCGCACGAAGCGTGACCGAAAGCACCGAAGCCGAGCCAGCGCTCTTGCGCGCCCACAGATCGCGCATCTTATAGCGCCCATCCTTCAGCCCAAGTTCCTTCCAGTCATAATGGATAGTCCGCTCCTCATCGCCGGTATTAAATACAGCGAGATAATAGTTTCGGCTGGCGTTGCGTTCCTCTGAAAATTGATTCGCAGGACGAGCCACCCACACCGCCGTCGTATCCGTAGTAATCACAGCCCGATTTTCTCTGGACTGCTGGTCAACCGCGATCACCTCGGGATTCGTCAGCAGCGACGCCGTCCACTTGTCCGCCGAAGTCAGCTCTCCACCCATAATCAGCGGCGAACGAAAAATCGACCACAACGTCATCATCGTTCTCTGCTCATCTTTCGAAAATCTCGTCTCCCGCAACTCACCATCCCCCGGATGCGGCCCCAAATGTCCAAGCGGCAGCATGTCGGCATCGGGCCAGCCCCCGGGCGCAACGTGCGCCGCCCACTTCGCGGTCGTCGCAAACTGCTGACGCAAACTCTGCGACCAGTCATGCTTTTCCCACGGACCCCAGTGATCCCAGTAGTCGTCGCAAATCCGCCACATCTCCGCATACTTCGCCACCTCGCCGGCATTCTCCAGCGCAGTCGGCCCTGGCGATAAGCTCAGCACCATCGGCCGGCCGGTCTTCTGGATCGCATGCGCCATCATGCGAATCTCCTCCGGCTTATAAGGATGGTCGGCAATGCAATCGGCTTTGACGAAATCCACGTGCCAACCGGCATAAAGCTTCATGATCGAGTCGTAATATGCCTGCCCGGCCTCATTGTTCTTCACTCCATAGTTGTAAGCGTTCCACGGACAAACATCCGCTTGATCCGCAGCGTCCGCGGCATGATAAAGCGAACGCGGCAATCGGCAGATTCTTCACAACCGCCTCGCGCGGAATCCCGCGAATAATGTGGAGACCAAATTTCAATCCGAGGGAATGAACATAATCGGCAAGAGGCGCGAGCCCAGCGCCATTCACCGCCGAAGGAAAACGACCTGGCGCCGGAACAAACCGTCCATCATCGCTAAGCTGGAACTCGTATTCCTCGGGCTTGTTCTCTGGATTCGAAACGTACCATCCTTCATCAATCACCACGTACTGCCAACCGAACCGCTTCAAGTGCTTCGCCATCCACCGCGCGTTGGCTTGGAGTTGCGCTTCCGTGATCGTGCGCCCGTAGGAGTCCCAACTATTCCAACCCATGGGAGGAGTAGGCGCGAGAGCGACATTGTCCGCCGACCCGAAAACGTTCGCAGAAAAACAAGCCAGCAAAAAAATACAAGCGCTAGCAGCAACCCAACCAGATCGAACGCAGCTTCCCATCGGCAACCTCAGATTAATAATCTACCCTAGAGACGGGGCTTGCCCCGTCTCCTCTCGCCCAGCATACTAATTCGTGCGATCCTAGATTAAGAAAAGACACAGATTAAATTCATGGCAAATTGCACCCAATGCGGCCGTCAGCTTCCCGCCTTCAGTTTCGGTAAGCACAGCAAGTTGTGCCAGTGGTGCATCCAGCATGAAGCGGCGCAACGCGGCGAAGATTCTCCCATCCAGCGCGTCGAAACCGCGCCCTGGAAGCGCCAGCAAGCGTCCAGTTCGATGGTAGTTACACAAGCCATCTTCGGAATCTGCGTCGCGGTCTTCATCGCGATGGCAATGGCTGGCGTTTCGCTTACCAATCCCACTACGCAGCAATTAATCCACTGGGGCGCAAATGCCGGTCCGCTTACCATTGGCGGCCAATGGTGGCGCTTGCTGACCTGCGTTTTCGTGCACATTGGCATCATGCACATCGCCCTCAACATGTGGTGTCTCTGGGGACTCGGGAGACTCGCCGAATCCGTTTACGACCATTGGACCTTCGGCGCGGTTTACCTGATCACCGGCGTGGGCGCGAGCGTAGCCAGTCTGGCTTGGAATCCGGCAGTTTTAAGTGCAGGAGCTTCGGGAGCAATCTTTGGAATTGCCGGGGCGCTCATCGCGTCCTTTTACTTAGGCGAATTTGCCCTGCCAAAAACCGTGGTTTCGTCATACCTAACCGCCGTGCTGAAGTTCGCCGGGTACAACCTGGTAATCGGAGCCTTCATCGGTCACACCGACAATGCCGCGCACGTCGGAGGGCTGGTCACGGGATTGGTCCTGGGCGCACTCATAGCCAAAGCGGCTCCGAATCGCGATGACGCTTTCCGCCGGATCGCCGTCCTTCTGGCTGGGATTGTGCTGGTCTATGGCGCGGCCATGTGGGTCCGCCATTCGCACGCATTCATCATCCACGCGCAAAACGCGGAAACATTTCTCCACGACAAAAAGACCGACCAGGCAATCGCAGAGCTCCAGGCTGTGATTCGACAGCGTCCAGATTACATACCTGCCCACTATGACCTGGCGCGAGCGTATTGGATCAAAGGCGATCTCGCAAACGCGGAAACGGAACTTAAGCGCATGATTGCACTCGACCCAACCGATGAAAAAGGTCCTTTTTACCTTGGCATGGCGTATCTGGAACAGAAGCGCACTCAGCCGGCACGGGATAGCTTTACGCAACTGCTCAAGCTGAATCCGAATAGTGCCGACGCCTATTTCGGCCTGGCAACCGCTTCATCGGACGACCAAAAATATTCGGAGGCTTTGGAGGAATACAAACGGACCGCAAAGTTCGATCCCGGTTACGATGGCGTCTACCGGGAGATGGGCAGGACACAGGCCAGGCTCAAACTCTATGACGATGCCATCGCATCGCTGCTAAAACAGCGCCAAATTGGCGACGATCCCGAAACGGAAAGTCTCTTGGCTGCTGTCTATGAAGCTAAGGGCATGAAGAGCGAAGCGGGAAAGGCTCGCGAGTTGGCGAAGCAGTTCCAGAAGCAGCCGTAGGATGTGTCATTTCTTGTTTCGTGACGGAGCGCCTCGTTGCCACACTAACTTTGAAGCACTACAGCATCTGAATCGCTCGTTCAATTCTGACGAGAGTAGTCTCCTTCCCCAAAACTTCGAGCGTCTCAAACAGCGGCGGAGCATTCTTGCGGCCGCAAACCGCCACGCGAATCGGTTGAAACATCTGGCCCGCCTTTAATCCCATCTCCACAGCCGCTGCGCGCAGCGCCTGATCCAGAGGATCATGCTTGAACTCGGTCTGCGGCAACACCTCCCGCGCCCGAGTCAAAACCCGGAGCGCCATAGCCGCGTCTCCCTTCTGCGGAACAAGCTCCATCGGATCATAAGCCGGCAACTGATCCACAAAGAAAAAGTCAGCCGCCGTGAGCACATCGCGCAACAGCTTGATACGTTCCCGAATCAGCGGAGTGATGGCATGCATTTTCTGCGGCGTCGTCACGAATCCTGCAGCCCGAACAAAAGGCAGGAGGCGCGAGCTGAGCTCATCTACCGAAAGCCCGCGAATGTGCTCAGCATTCAGCCAAAGCGCCTTGGGATCGAACGTCTCGTCCGGCGTCGCTGCAGGCTCCTTGAAATTGATCACCGCATTAGCTCGATTGATACCTTCCAAAGAAAACGCGTCAATGAGGTCCCGCCGCGTCATTTTTTCCCGATCGTCTTTTGGCGACCAACCGAGCAGGCATAGAAAATTGATGAACGCTTCCGGAAGAAATCCCGCCTCCCCATAAGTAGTCACGCTGACCACCGGACCATGTTTGCGCTTCGAAAGCTTCGAGCCATCCGGCGCAACCAGCAAAGGCAGATGCGCAAACTGTGGAGGCTTTGCCCCTGCTCCCTCAAAAATCAGCACATGCTTGTAGGTATTCGAAAGATGATCCTGACCACGAATAATGTGGCTGATCTGCAGGTCAATATCATCGGCGCAAGAGGCCAGGTGATATGTAGGCATCCCATCCGAACGGAGCAGCGCGAAATCTTCGATGTCATTGGCCGCTTTCGTTTGCTCTCCATACACCGCATCGTGAAAGCGGACCTGTTCTCCGGTACCACGCGGGACCCGGAAGCGTAGTGCGAAAGTTTCTCCAGCCGCGGCGCGGCGGTTGCTTTCCTCTGGCGAAAGCTCGCGCATCCCCGGATTAAAAAGCCAGGTCTGACCCACCCCAGATCTTTCACTGTCGCCCGTATGGGCAGGAGTAAAGTCGCGATACGCTAGCCCCTTCTGAAAAATCGCCTCGGCAATCCGCCGATGCAAAGCCAGCCGTTCCGACTGCTTGTATTCCTCGTCCCATCCCAGATCGAGCCAGCGCAGCCCTTCAAAAATAGAATTGACGGACGCGTCGGTATTGCGCTCAACGTCAGTGTCATCCAACCGCAGGACCAGGGTCCCGCCGTTGCGCCGGGCATACAGCCAGTTAAAAATAAAAGTGCGAGCGCTGCCCACATGCAGAAAGCCAGTAGGAGAAGGAGCAAATCGAACCCGAATCATAGCCAGCAAGTATAAAGGGGCAGGCCAGTATGGATGTGCCGGCTCGCATAGGCCTTAGGGTCCTCGTTGCAAAAAAGACACACTTTAATCCCAATGGCCGATTGACCGGCGAACCGGCTTTGTGTTTAACTCCATCAATCGGGGCTGGCTCAACGCAGTAGTTTGGGAATAAGTTGTGAAAATTCCAGGGGCGTGAGACAGAGGTGCGTCATGAAGTCCAGCTCGTATGCAATTCTTGCGGTATCCCTTCTCAGTTTTACTTTAGCCACGACTGCCAGTGCGCGGGAAACCGTCCTGCCTGCCGGCACTCTTCTCAAGTGCACCATGAATGAACCCAACCTTTCTTCAGCCACCATCGCGGTCGGAGATCCGGTGCTCTGTCATCTGCATTCGGTGACGGAATTCGGTCAGCAGACTTTTCCGCGCGGCGCCTACCTCGTAGGACACCTGGAATCGGCGCAGGATCCGGGCCATTTCTGGGGTAAAGGCAACATGAAGCTGGTGTTTGATCGCATCGGCTTGCCCAACGGCGATATGCCGCTTGACGCCAAAGTGATTGCAACCCGCGGCTACAAAGTGAATAAGGATGGCGACATCCGGGGCAAAGGTCACGCCACTCGCGACGTCGTCGAATGGATGATTCCACCCCTCTGGCCTTGGAAGATCATCACGCTGCCGGCGCGCGGTCCTCGTCCGACGCTCAAAGGCGAAAGCATGCTCGAATTGCGACTGATGGATGACGTGCAGATCCCGCAAGTCTCTGCCACGAACGGTCCCGATTGGCATTTCTTCGGGCGTCCGGAGATGCAGAACGACTCGTATTATCAGCGGTCGTATCAGGGTTCGTACCAAGGTTCCTACCGGGGCGCCAGCGTCCGTGAGAGCGACAATGGCATTCCCCAGCTGACGGTGCGCGACGTGAGCGTCACTGCCGGATTGGCAGCTAACCAGCCGTCCCCGTCGATCGATGAAAATGGACCGCAGGTTGTCTATGCCAACTACATCACGAAAAGCACGGGGGGCGGAACTATGGCTCCGGGCGTGCCGGTGTTTGTGTTGAAGGCCGGAATGGTTCTGGAAGTAGGCAACTACACCTACCAGAATGGCCGCATCAGCTATGAACTGGCAGCCGGTGGAAGCGGTGTAATCAGCACCGATGAAGTCGACTGGACCACAACCACTCGTATCAACAGTCAACGCGGTGTCAGAGTTATGTTGCGCGGAGGCCATCCAATTGCTGGCGCTTCGGGATTCTAGATAGCTATCAGCACTCAGCATTCGGCCGTCAGCGCTCGCTGGCGGCTTTTTTTTGATCGTCCGCCAGCAACAATTCCTGCGACCGCTGTTTGCGACATGCCATCGAACAGTCAACTACTCAGCTCACTGAGGTCTTCCATGTCTAAAGTCAATATCGCAGAAAAATTCGCTAACATCGCCGAATATTACAAACCCCGCATTGCCGCCGAACTCAATGGACAGCATGTTAAATTCGTCAAACTGAACAGCGCGTTCGTTTTCCATCATCACGAGAACGAAGACGAGATGTTTCTCGTCGTCAAAGGCCGCTTCCGCATGGATTTCCGCGATCACCATGAATGGATCGAAACCGGCGAGTTCATAGTGGTGCCTCGCGGAGTAGAGCATCGTCCAGTCGGAGAGGAAGAATGCTGGATCGTGCTATTCGAGCCGGCTACGACGCTCAATACGGGCAACGTGGAGAACGAACTGACGCTGCATGAACTGGAGCGAGCGTAGTCTTCTCTGATTGCGTCTCTGAGTTGCTATTTCAGCGTCAGGAACGCAACACCGTAGCCGTTGAGAGTTATTGGAATCTTGGACGAGGGAGTGACCGAGGATGGCGTCGGTCCGGTGGCGACGTTCGTGGTGGCGTCAATGGTCAGCAGACTTGCCGAGCTGAAGTTCCCGAAAGCCGTCGTGTCAATCAGGAAGCTGCGTGGAGCGCCGGGTCCGTTATTGTCGCCGGGTGAATTGACAGCATAGTCGGAGACCATCACCACAACACTGCCATCGCTGTTGACGACTGGAAGAATCTCGAGGTCGGCAGTATCGGTCGTCGTGTAATTCAATAGATCCGCGCCCGCGGTTGAAGGGAACGTATGCGCCAGCCAGTAATCCACCCAATAGCTGAGCTGGTAAGCATCCGTATCGTAGTCAACCTCGCCAAACTGCTTGTCGGCGTCGAAGTCCCAGTGATATAGGGCTTGCACTCCGGCTTTGCCGAGCTGTGAAAAAACGTAAGGACGCCAGGCGGCGAAGAATGCGCTGGATCCACGCTGGTCGGTGACAAACTTCTGACCAGGATTACATGTGCTATTGCCGTTCGCGTCCGAGAAGTCGGCGTTCACGTTGTTCTCCGTTACCCAGACTGGAACCGATGCCAACGCCGGATTACTGGACATTTGCGAATAGAAAAAGTTCACGTCTGAGACGAATCCAGGGATCGTGCCGAACACGGTGGCGTCGGTGTCCGTCTGATCGCACGTGGAGTAGAAGTGTGTGGCCATCACATCTACGTGGGCCTTAACGCCCGTCGAATTGTTAACGAACGGAGGGACCCAGGCCTGCGGCTGGCCTGAGAAGTCGGCCAACTCCAGCGCGGCAAACTTGATAGTTGGGTCGATTGCCTGCATCTTCGGCACGATCTCGTTGTACATGGCCACATACTGCTGTGGCGTCAGGTTGTTGTTGATGTTGGGCTCGTTATAGATGCCCCACCAGGTGATTGGCGTGCCGCTCGGCGAAGCATGATTTCCATCGGGAGCGTTGAATCCGCCCGGGATGTTGTAATACTCGACTAGATTCTGCGCGTATCCGGAAAATTGCGCGAAGGTTGAATCCAGAAAGCTATTGCTGCTGTCGTCTCCGACGTACATAAATGGAGGCGCTTTTGCGATCTGAAATTCTGGGCTGTGGTCGCCCACACTGAGTACCGGTTGCGTGATGTCGTCGAGGATGGTGAAGCTCCACGCGCTGACTGTCGTCTGCGGAACGCCTTGCGAAACACCTTGCAGTCGAATATGCGCCGACTCGAGATTTCCTAAAGTTGTGGTGGCGGCTGGATTCAACGCGAAGAATTGGTTATCCCATTCCGCCGGTTGAAACGACGTGGACATGGCGACTTCGAAGCCGCCATTCTTCGTGGTGCCGACCTGGACGACGGCTCCAATGACCAGTGAAAGGCTGGCCGAGCCGGTGACGGTGCCATCGCTCGCGGTGATGGTGAGCGGATAGGTCCCGGCAGGAGCTATCACGGCCGAGAACGCAATGCTGCCGGTGTTCGATGAACCGGGCGATTGAATGATCGCCGCCGCGCCTGTCGGCAATCCTTTTACGCCGAGCGTGACATTTCCGGTGGTGCCTTGGCGGACGATGGTCACGATGATCGGATTGGCGATTTGCTCTGTGAACACCACGGCGGAATCGGGAGAAAATGACAAAGACAGGCTGTTGGTGGGATTCATGGTGCCGCTTCCCCCGCCGCAGGCCCCGAAACTGAAGAGGCAGGAGCAAACGAGAAGCGAAGCAAGAATCCGCATGTCTCGCCATTTTATCGCTCGGATGGCCAAACTTCGGCAAGAAAAAGCCGGAATTACCGGGATTCAGATCCGACTCTCGCAGGCCTGCTATCCTGAATATCGTAAGAAAACGATCTCATGGAAATTACCGTTTACTCAGCGCCTTGGTGTCCGGATTGCCGCGCGGCCAAGCGTTTTCTCGATCAACATAAACTTCCCTATACCGACATCAATATCGAGACCACGCCCGGAGCAGCCGACGAGGTCGTAAAGCGCACCGGCAAGCGCGCAATTCCTCAGTTTGTGATCGATGGGGAGTGGGTTCAGCCTTACATCCCAGGGGAAGGCTTTCAATACGAAGCCATGGCCAGGCGCTTGGGCGTCGAGCAATAGCTTGTGTAGAGACGGGGCTTGCCCCGTCTAAGCAGCGCCTTGATGCCCAAAGCCCGGTTACCTTTGGTCTGTTCCCGCCCGACTTCTGTACCCTGTTCGCTTTAGCCGGGATGCCTGAGGATAGTGGCTGCAACCCGGAACCTCCCTCCTCGCCGGGCCTGATGGCTCATGTCCAATTCCGATCGTGGGGAACCCGAAGTGGTCGAAACCTGGCAGCGGTTTGTGCAAGGGCTGTTAGGAGCGCTGGGGCTCGTGGGCGCGGGCCTGATGTTCTATTACTATGCTCCGCCGGAGACAGGCGGACTGGCGCAGCAGGTACACCAGCTGTCGAGCGAAGTGGCGGATATGGAACGACAGCAGCGCCAGCAATCGTTCTCGCCCGCTGCGGTGAATGATGCCAGGGAGTCGGTCGCCTACATCTATGGGATTTACCACGTGACGGGGACGAAGCAGAATTTTCGTGCTCGCGTGGCGGGTACGGGCTTTGTCGTGGCACCGGGTCTGCTAGCCACCAATCGTCATGTAGCGGAGCCCTGGTACGGCGACCGGGAGGTGGCCGTGGCGTTGCGGCGTGGTGGAACTCCGGTGCTGGAGAAGCTGGTGGCATATTTCCCGAGCTCGCCGCTTCCGGTAAAACTGGAAACCGCCGTCGTTGCGAAACAGGGAGATCTGGCCGTATTGCGAATGGAAGAATCCGCCTTCACCAGGAAACTGCGTCCATTGACTTTGTCCCAAACGTTGACGCACGTGGGAGAGTCGGTGAGCGTCCTGGCGTATCCCATGGGAGTGACCGGGATGGTCGCAAAATCTCCCGCAGTGGTGTATGACCGGCTTTCGGCGCATCCCGACGATGCCGATACCGCCGCCGAGCTTGCAGCGCTGTCGCTGATCCGGCCTTCAGCAACTTTCGGGCATGTGGGGGACGTAACCGGAGACAAGCTGATCTATGACGCACCCACGGCGCGGGGAGGCAGCGGCGGCCCGGTGCTGAATCTGCGCGGGGAGGTTGTCGGCATTAACTCCGCGTATATAGACGGCTTTTCCGGCGGAACGCTCGGGATCACCGTTGGGCAACTTCGTCCTCTGATCGAAACCGCAAAGCAGGCGGCGCTGGTAACTGCTGCTGAGGTCCACTGAAGATCGCGGGTCAATGTGCGAGTATATGTGCGAGCACATGCGCTAGTACAAAGACCATTCCGAAAGCTGCAATCCCTTGCGCAGCCTGCTCTAATTCGCGCTGTTCTGAGCCTCTATTCGTGCGGGCAAAGTACTCTGGATTCAGGTACATTTGTAACTTACTGATTCAAATAACAAATTGGCATTCCGACTGCTCGAAGATTGATAGATATAAGTCGCGTACAGCACGCCGAAGGTTACGGACAAGGCATTCGGGCAACAGATTCTCCACTCGCGGGTTCAAATACATTGATCCAAAGAGACTTCATCATGATGAAAAATTGCCTTCTATTTGTGGCTTTGCTGAGTCTGGCGTTGGCCGGTGGTTGTGCCAAGGGCGGCAACGGAGTTATTCCTCCGTCACCCTCTATTACCGTTGCAATCACCTCTCCCGCCGATACAAGCAATATGGCGATCTACCCAACGCAGTCTTTGACGCTTACAGCCACGGTAATGAACGAGCCTACTACGGCTGTCACGTGGAGTTTGACCGGCCCGGGAACGCTCACACCGGTCGCGCCCGCGACGAATCCAGCGACAGCAATTTACGTGGCGCCGGCAACGGTGGGTTCGCCAGCGACCATCACGGCGACATTAGTGGCTGATTCGAGCCTGACGGGCGATGAAGTGTTGACCCTGGTTGACATCACGACCGACGTGGCGCCATCACCGACTGCGCCCTCGACGTTGAGTGTGGGTACTGGATTGACGCAGCAATTTACCGCGGTGGCCGTCCCAGACGCTGCGCCTCAAACTTTTACGTGGAGCTGCAAGGCAAACGGAGTAACGTGCGCAAACTTTCATCAGGATTCAAATATCTCCGGTCTGGCCTACTACACTGCCACGGCGCAGGATTCCTGTGGCGGCAGTTGCGTTCAGATATCGGCGCTTTCCACGCTTGACCCGACCGGATGCTCGGCGAACTGCACGATTGCCAAGGCGTCGTTGGTTGCATCCCGCGTCAGTGGGACGTATGCGTTCCGTTTTTCCGGATACGACAGCAACAACAATGCCACGGCTGTAGTGGGAACATTTACTGCGTCGGCGAATGGAACTATCACCTCAGGTGTCGAAGATACGCTGAGCGCCAACGGCCCCTCCGCGCACCCAATCGCGATAACGGGCGGTTCTTACGTTCCGACTTCCTTTGACCAGAACAACTCGAATAATGCGGGCACGCTGACGCTGACAACCGGAGCTTTTCCAGACAAATTCCAAGTTGTTCTCGACGGTAACGGCGACATCGAGATGATCGAATCCGACGGCCACGGCAGTGGCTCTGGCATCGCACAGTTAGCGGCTTCGCCTACCCTTTTAAAGGGCAACCAGACTTATGCTTTCGGCTTCACGGGCGTGGATTCGGGCGGTAACCGTTCCGGTTTTGCCGGGGTCTTGCCCCTGAATGGAACTGGTGGGGTAGTTGGGGGCCAGATGGATGTGAACGATAACGGAAACAACACTAATATTTGTGCGTCACCTTGCAGCGTTACGGGTACTTACACTGCTGACTCGAGCGTCAACGGTTTGTGGCACATGATTCTTACTGCGGGCTCGGTGAATATGAATTTCGATTTCTTCATTTCTTCGGGAACAGCCAATAAGACGACTCCGCTGACCTTCTATGCGATTTCCACCGGTCCCGTCGACACGACTCACCCGGCGGTCTCGGGGACAATGGTCTTACAGGATTCGTCACAGACTTACAACCTTGCTGCCTTTAAAGGCACTTCCGTTTCGGCTCTGACGGGAGCCAATGCCAATGTCTCGCTGACATTAGGCGCGACCGATGGCAAAGGTGGCTTCACGGGTAATTTCGACCAGAACAATAACGGAACAATCGTTTCCGTAACGTCAACGTCGCCTTTTTCGTACACGTATGCCGCCAGTTCTACCGCCACCGGACGATACACGTTCAATATGCTGGGCAATCCGAATGCGAGCCCGGCTGTTCCGGCGCTGCCGTTCGTGCTTTATGCCAGCGGGCAGAACCGCGGATTCTTGCTCGATCAATCCAGTGCTGTCATTATGGGGACGATGAATCCGCAAGGAAAAATACCGAATCCCGGCGGTCTTAGCGCTACAGAGCTACCGGGCACATTTGCCGCGGCGAGCACTGAAACTAGCGACTCCAACGTCAATCCGGTTGCTGCCAACCTGCTCTTCACGTCTCCAGGAGGCGCGGTATACAACGTTTCCGGAACGCAATATCCGGGCCCCCCAACGATAACCGGCGCTTACACATTGAGTTCCACGGGGACGGGCACAGTCGCGTTAACTGCGCCATCGACCCAGAATTACGTGATCTACGTTGTTGACACCGCTGGTTGCAGCAACACAAGTCCGGTTTGCGCGGTCCTAGATTTCTTCATGATGGACGTGGACAAGACAGTTACTAATGCGTCCATCCTCTTCGCAAAAGAATAAACAGGGTGGAAGGCTTGACGTCAATGCTCGACATGAACGCCGTTTACTTCCCGCGAATAGTGGTTTTTGCAGTGGCGAGATTGTCGAAGCGGTCGTAGGCCCGGACGACTACAACATGGTCGTTGGCGATGTTCTCCGCCATCGCTGGTATTGGCGGCACGGATTCGGGTTGTGGCAAGGGCGCGCGAAAGTCAAATTCTTCCATCTTCGAGTCGGCTAACTGCCCGACCGGCTCGACAAACTGCCAGTCACCGCCATCGATCGAGTACTCCGCGCGCTTGATCGGCGAGAATGAATCGGAGGCACGGAAGCGGACGTGAATCTGCTTGCCATCCAGAGCGGCAGTCAGATTGGCGAGGACCGGAGCCGTCGTATCCACCTCGAAGCGGGTGCCGACACGTTCGGCATAAAGGGCTTCTCCGGGCGAATGCGACGGCGCGTCCGAAGCGATCACTTTCACCGTATAACCGCCGTCGGGCAGAAGACTGGCCTCGAACGAATAATAGCGATCGGAGAGATTGTTCTTCAGCAATATCCAGCGCGCTTCGCCATCGCCCCGATAATAAACGCTATAAACCAGCTGGTCATCGTTGTCATCATGGGCCGACCAGCGGATTCCAATCGAGTCGCGATCGCGCACGGCCGGAGGCGGGGAATCGAAGCGTTGTTGCCCAGGAGCCGGAGGCTCACCGCCGGCCACACGCGGAATCGACTGGTAGTGGTAACCCGTCTGCACCGTGATATCGTCAATTTCCGGCGCAACATTCTTGGGTAGATAATTCAGCAAGACATTCTCAACCCGAGGCGCAGGATCACTCGCATGATCGTTGGCGTGGAGCACGGCTTTCCACTGCACGAAGCGTGCGGGTGGGATCTTGAGTTCTGACCCGGCAGCGGGGTCGAAATTAATCCGCGCCCAATGACTCCAGTTGCGGTCGGGATTGTCCACATTTCCGCTGCGCGCATAAAGTTCGACATTGCCGGCGCTGCGGACGCTTGCCCTTCCCCAGAGCGAAAAAATGTGCGCGTCGAAGACATCGCTTTCGTACGTGCCTTCCGATTCTGGCCCGGGGCCTAGCACAAATAGTTTTCCCAAATTGCTGCTCGATGCGTATAGCGCTCCGCCGGGCGCGCTGGCGAACCCGGCGATTTGTGATGCGCTGGCTTTGATCAGATCGGTGAAATCGTCAACTCCATTGATGGCGAATATGTGGCCGCGATTACCGGTACCCGCGAGCAATCTCCCGTGCTGATCGAAGCCCAGGGCATAGACGAGATCTTCGTGGGACGACCATAAGCGTGCGGGCGCGCCATCTGGCGCGATGCGATAAATTTCGGAGCCGCCGGTAGCGCCGGTTCCCGGCGCCGGAAAGGGTACTGCAGGCGCGGCGGGAGCGGCAGTGATGGTGATGTTACCGCCCGGTGTGGGCGCATTCTGCGGCGGCGGCACGAGCGAGATGGTCATTTGTGGAGCTGAATTACCGCCACGCTTCTCACCGGCTGCGGCGGCGAAGATATTGCCGGCGCGGTCGATGGCAAGGGCCGTAATTTCCTTTTTGGGCGCACTGTAGAGAACGAACGCATCGCCATTCGGCGCGATGCGATAGATCAGCCCGCTTCCATCGGATCCGGCAATGAGATTGCCCTTGGGATCGAACGCAAGAACCCGGATGTGGACTTCGTCGCTCTTGAAAAAGAGGGAGTGCTGGCCGTTGACGGCGACTTTAAAGATTTCTCCGTGGTCGCCAGTGGCGACATATAGGGTGCCGGCATCGTCGAGAACGATGTCCCAGATGTATTTGGACCCGGGATCGAAATAGGTTGAAGCCGTCCATGATGACTTATCGTCCGCCTTGGCGCCCTTCGAAAGAGCCAGGCGATAGACCTTGCCGTCGGGCGCGGTGGCCGCGTAGATAGTGCCTTTCTTATCCACGGCCAGAGCCTGTACCTGCAACTCCTGCGGCTCGAAGATGGCCGTGCTTTGACCGTCGGGCGTGATGCGATAGACACGGGCTGGAGATCCAGCGGCGGCGTAGACGTTTCCCGCTGCATCGGATGCGATCGACCAGATGTAAGTTGAAGGGGTGGTCGCCAGCGATTTGAAGGCGGGAGCGAGTTCAAGTCCACCCTCGCTGCGCAGGGCGATGCCTTTCGCTGTTCCCTTGATCAGCTCTTCAAACTTGGATTGTTCCCAGGTGCGAGTGCCTTCGGCTGGGGCGAGCGTGGAAAAGGTTAGAGCGAAAAGAATGAGTGCCGAGACTGGAGCGATTGTCTTACGTGGCAAATTCATACCTCGGTTCGGAAATGATCAAATAATTAAATTGTCATCCCGAGCGGAGCGAGGGGATCTGCAGTTTCGTCGCAAGATGCAGATCCCTCGCTTCGCTCGGGATGACAAAACCCTCGGTAGCACGAGTGGAGTAACTGATCCCACATTACTTGATGTTAATCGTCAGCATCTGCGCGCCAGAGACGACATAGTCGAGCGAATCGGTGGAGGCTTCACTCACCGAAGACTCCCCGAGGACGACCATATCTTGTGTGCCGCGCATGTTGTCCATGACGTTCATCACGGATAGCGGTAACGTCGGCATCACTTTATCGGCGATCATGGCTTCCGGATCGGAGCCCAGCAGCGAAACATACACGCGATCGTTGGCGCGCTCTTTGTTCAACAGCGCAATTGTCGGAGCCAATCCCAGACCACGGTTCATCATCGGAGTCCCGCGATGCATGCGGTCAAGCGTGTCTCCATCGCTGACCAGGATGCGCAACGTTCCTTTCGAAGTTGAGGTTGGAATCCGTATAGGAATCTGGCGCAGAAGCCGCTCGCCACGATACGGACGAATCACGGTCTCCACCATAATCTGATCGCCGGGCCGCGCTTCCGTCATATCGGTGCGGGCCGCTTCGAGGCGAGCCGAGCGGCGTTCGCGGACGAGATCGAAGTCCAGCTTTACACCCAGAACGTCGGGAGCGTCGAAGGCGTTGCTATAGATGCGTCCAAAACGTTCGCCGATGTTGGCAGCAGCCAAAGCTGCCGCTGGCTGACCGTTATCTTGCGGCGCAAACATGTTTCGCAGTGTGACGTCGGGATACCCCTTCACACTGAGCACGCCATTCATACGATAGGTAATATCCTCGCCGTACTCGTTGTTGCCGTGTAGCGTGTTGAACACCGTCGCCATCATTGCCAACGGGCTGAGCCGCGCGTTGTTTAGAACCTCATAATGGAATTCTTTGGTTGCCTCTCCCGGTCCTGTATGCAAAGCCACGGTGACGGGAATCATCTTCGATTCACGCCCCGGCACACCCATAATCCCGGATTGCCTGTCCTGCACAAACGCGCCGATCGTCTCTGTAGTGTTGACGATCTTGAAGGCATTCAAGGGCGAAGGCAAAGTGGCCAGCACGTTGGCTTTCGTCATCGGCAAGTCGACATCGCCAAACTGCAGGAGCGGATGTCCGCAGGCCAGCAAGCGCTGCGGATCGACGTAAGTCACGGTACAAGTCGCGGCAATATCCATGTCGCCGCGAACCAGCACGGCACTGACGGCCGACCCTGCTTCAATCGGTTCGGGCTGCTTGCGATCGCTGGCGGAACCAATGCCCATTACGGGAACAATGCCTTCAGCGGCGAATTGCGAGGCGTAGCGTTGTACCGTGTCGTTCGAGAAACCGTTGAACACGAGAGGAGTTTCGATGGGAGTCAAGTATTTGCTGTAGCTCTGTGCCGGGACCGCTGTGCCTTCACCGGGGCTCGCGGTTGCAGTAGATCCGCTTTCGCCGGGAAGACTTGCACGCCTGGATGTGGGGCTCGCGCTCGACGCAGACGTATGATCGGCCGGACTGTGGTCGAGCGCATTGATCTCCAGCATTTCCTGGATCGGCGTAACTCCGGCAATTGGCTCCTTGGAGAACTCGCCGATGCGAAACGCAAGCGCGCCCGCGAGTTTGCCGTCGAAATACACGGGGCTTCCGCTCATTCCGGCGACCACGCCGGTATATTCAGGCTTGGTACCGTGCAGACGAACCAGGATAATGTCGCTCTTGGGACCGTTTACGTTGTGCATTACGCCCAGGACCTCGACGTCCATTGATTCGGGCTTCACACCTTGAAACACGGTAAGCGCAGTGCCTCTCATGCCCTCGTGGATCTGATCGAGCGGAATAATGGAAGGAGAAACGGCGGCAGGGGAGACGATTACAGGATTTGGCTTGTTCTGTGCTGTAACCCACATGGAACACAGCGAGAAAAGGATGACGAGTAAACGCGCAGATTTTCCCATGAATAGCCCCGGAGGTCACAAAATGACCCTGCTATTTTGCTTAGACTCCGCGTATTGTCAGTAGGGCTTTGCCAGCAGAGGAGGCGTTTTCAGGCCTGCAAAATATCCCAACCGCGAAGTTCTTGCATCTATACTAGCATAGTGTTTTTTCGAGGACTCCCCTATGTTTTCTGGTGTATCTAGCGTTCCAAGCCGGGTGATGCCCGCTTTCTGCAAGCGTCTGATTCTACTGGCAGTTGTTTTCTTTTGGATGGTTGCCGCGACCTTCCGGGCGCAGGCTCAGGACACCTCGCAGCAACCTCCGAATAATCCGAATAAACAAGAGGCTCCGCCCGACGCTGGCGGACCGCAAAATGATGTTGGCCCTTATGTGATTCCGAAAAAGAAAGAGGAGCCGCCACCGCCTGCCCCCGAAAAGCCGAAAAAGATCGAGAACATGCCTGACTACTCGATCTCGGTGAACGTGCCGGTTGTTACGCTTGACGTCCTGGTGACGACCAAGGATGGCCAGACAATTCCGGGTCTAAAGCAGGACAATTTTAAGATCGCAGAAGATGGCGAGCCCCAAAAGATTGCGAGTTTTAATCAGACACAGGCTCCCATCACCGCTGTGCTGCTGATTGAGTTTGCTTCGACAAACTATGACTTTGAAGTGGAAGCCTTGCGCGCTTCGTACGCATTCGCGAACACCTTGCAGAAGGAAGACTGGGTGGCTGTAATTTCCTATGATATGAAACCCCAGATCCTCGCGGATTTTACTCAGGACAAACGGGCGGTGATGGCAGCCTTGAACCAGTTACGAATGCCGGGGTTCGCGGAAACTAACTTGTTCGATGCCCTGTTCGATACGCTGGACCGGATCGACCGCATCGAGGGCAAGAAATACGTCATTCTGGTTACGACTGGATTTGACTCTTTCAGCAAGCTCAATCTGGGGCAGATCACGAAGAAGATCAAATCTACAAAAGATGTAACGATCTATCCCATCAGTGTTGGATTCATGGCTCGCGAATATTGCGAAGTGCACCATTGCCAGACGCGTTCCATGGGAATTCATGCTACCGAAATGGATTATCTGCAAGCTGACAACGAGATGAAGACATTTGCCAGCCTTACCGGAGGACGCGCCTATTTCCCCCGTTTCGCGGGGGAGTTGCCGGGACTCTTTAGCGAGGTCGGGGCCGATATCCGCAATCAATACAGCATCAGTTATCACCCTACCAACGCCAAACTTGATGGTACTTACCGGAAATTAAAAGTCGAACTTCAGGCGCCAGATGGAGGTCCATTGAAGGTTCGCGACCAGAAGGGTAAGGACATCAAGTACATCGTGTATGCCCGGGAAGGCTACACTGCAAAACCGCAGGTGGAGTAGTCGAACTTAAATGGGGAGACGGGCGTTCTCGCCCGTCTGCTTCCACCCACTTCAAACCGAAAGCACGTACCCACCTGCCTGATTTACAATCCCCAGTTCCCCTTCAGGAGAGAGCGCCGTGATTCCACGCTATACCCGGTCCGAGATGGGTCGCATTTGGAGCGACGAGAATCGCTTTCGCACCTGGCTGGCGGTCGAAGTTGCCGCGACCGAAACGCTGGCCGCCGCTGGCATCGTGCCCAAAGAAGCCGCCAAAGCGATCCGTGCCCGCGCCGACTTCAATGTAGAACGCATCTTTCAGATTGAAGCCGAGGTCAAACATGACGTCATAGCCTTTACCACCGCAGTGGCCGAAATCGTTGGCCCGCACGCCCGATGGTTTCACTACGGCTTGACTTCAAACGATGTGGTAGATACGGCGCAAGCTCTGCTTATCCAACAGGCTTCAGCGCTTATTGCCAGCGATCTTGACCGTCTCGCCGAGGTGCTGGAACATCGAGCCTGGGAATTCAAAGACACGCCGATGATCGGACGCACGCACGGCATTCATGCCGAGCCCATCACGTTCGGCTTCAAGATTGCCAACTGGTATTCGGAGACGCAGCGCAACATCACACGCTTCAAAGCCGCAGCAGAAGATCTACGCGTGGGCAAGTTCTCGGGTGCAGTTGGAACATTCGCCCACCTCACTCCCGAACTCGAAGATAAGATATGCGCGCGCCTGGGATTGAAAGCCGCGGCGGTGTCGTCGCAAGTGATTCAGCGCGATCGTCATGCTCAATATCTGGCAACCCTGGCTACGATAGCGTCCACACTGGACAAGATCGCAACCGAGATCCGCCATCTGCAGCGCACGGAGGTCCGCGAGGCTGAAGAGTTTTTCAGCGAAAAGCAAAAAGGCTCGTCGGCGATGCCTCACAAGCGAAATCCGGTAACCAGCGAACAGATTTCGGGACTCGCGCGCGTGGTGCGGTCGAACGCGCAGGCCGGATTCGAGAACGTCACGCTCTGGCACGAGCGTGATATTTCGCACTCTTCCGCCGAACGAATCATCATCCCTGACTCGACCACGCTCACCGACTACCTGCTGAACAAAACGGCGAATCTGATCGAGACTATGTTTGTCTATCCTGCACGGATGATGGTGAATCTCGAGAGCACGCGCGGTCTCGTTTTTAGCGGCCAGCTATTACTGGACCTGGTGGAGAGCGGCGTTTCCCGGGAGGACGCGTATCGCCTGGTCCAAAGTCATGCCATGCGCGCGTGGAGAGAAGACCTCGACTTTCACGAACTGATTTTGAACGATCCTGAGATCCGGGGGCGCGTACCCAAGGCGAAGATCGAGCATGCGTTTGATCTGGAGCGGCAGCTTAAGAATATCGGCAAGATCTTTGCCCGGGTATTTTCGAGAGGGGATGCCGTCAAAAAGAACGCTGCAACTTCCGGCAAGAAACTTACAAGAAGAAAAAAATAGCGGGCGAGCTACTCGCTACTTCAGCGCACGGAAAGTTTCGCGCCACGTACCAGTTCGAGCAACGCAATGAGTTGGTTCAGCTTCTCTTGTCCGACGTGGCGAAGTATCTCCCGCCCGTGTTTGTCGATGGGCCCATCCATTTCGCGTAGCAGTCTTAACCCTGCGGCGCTGATCCGTCCGTAGATCACACGCCGGTCATGCTTGGCGCGGGTACGTTCAACGAGGCTGCGATCTTCCAGACGATTGAGCAACCGCGTAATATCCGGATCGCGTGTGATCATGCGCTCTCCTATCTCACGGCAAGGGAGGCCCGCTGGTCCCGCACCGCGCAAGATGCGAAGGGCGTTGTATTGAGTGCCGGTGAGACCGAATGTTTTAAGTTTGGCCTCGACGCCAGCCTGGAGAGCATCGGCGGTGCGTAACAAGGAAAGATAAGCTTCCTGTTCACGGCTGGTGAAGGGGATTTTCTGTTTAAGTTCGGCTTGCAGACCATGCCTAGGTAATTCTCGGGACATGGGGCCGAGATTAGTCGTTATGACGAATATATGTCAAACTCGGTTGAACTTGAACGGGCCGATTCCCCAAATGCTTGTGAGTATTAGTACAAATTGCGAGTTGTAATAGTTTGTAAAAACCCTCTCGGAGCGCATCCCGCCAAGCCGGCGACGCATCTATTTAACTAACCGGTTAAAACCAAGGAACCGGAATTCATAATGAGGATGGCAACCATGAAGAAACAAGGATTTGCGGTGACGATGGCTTTGCTCGTCCTGCTCAGCATTTCTGCAATGGCCGCTACCGGCCGATATGATCAGCAGATTCAGCAGACGGTCAGCCAGAAGATCAGCGGCGCCAAGCAGCTCCAGAACGTGAGCTCGAGCGTCGAAGATGGCATCGTGACCCTGACTGGCGCGGTAAACCTTTATCAGGACAAACTGGACGCGGGGAAGAAGGTCAAGAAGCTCGCCAACGTCACCGGCGTTCGCAATGACATCACGGTCGCGGGAGAAAACGTTCCCGACAGCCAGTTGCAGCAGAAACTGGCAAAGAAGCTGGCCTATGACCGCGTTGGATATTACGACAACACGTTCAACTACCTTGCGCTCGGCGTGAAAGACGGCGTTGTTAGCATCAACGGCGATACCATGAACGATGTAGCGCGAGATTCAGCGCTCGGGATCGTGGCACGCACGCCTGGAGTCAAGGACGTTGTGAGCGACGTGAAGGTGCTGCCGGTTTCGATTTTCGACGACTCAATCCGGGCGCGTACGGCTCGCGCGATCTATCGCGACTCCATACTAGGACGCTACGCGAGCGATCCGGTGCACTCGATCCGCATTGTGGTGGATGGAGGTCACGTAACGCTCTACGGAACCGTCGAGAACACGATGGATAAGAATCTCGCCGGAATCCGGGCGAATTCGGTGCCGGGCGCGTTCAGTGTCGAGAACAAGCTGGTGGTGGATTAACTAACTGGATGTTGGAGTAACAATTCTCTCTCCGGGCGCGGCGCCAGCTGCGCCCTTTTTTCTTCACGCGCGCTTGATAAATCGCAGCGATTTTGCGGCGTTTATGCTCCCGGCTTCCACTTGTTGAGGAATGCGAGAAAATCAGCCGGGGCGAGTGCTCGCGCATTTTCGAATTCGCCGTTCTTCTGGCTGTAAACCAACTTCCCGTCGGCATCGAGCACCGCAAGGCCGGGTATGCCCCGCTTCATGGGAACGTCGTACTTCGCCATCAGGTCCTGGTTCTTTTCTCCTCTGCCGATGTCCACATGCACCACTTCATAGTTGGCGGAGACAATCGGCGCCAGGTCGGGACGGTGAAACGCTTTGTCGAGGACATGGCAGTCGAAGCACCAGTTCGCACCAAACACTACGATGACGCGCTTATGGCTGGCAGTCGCCTTCTCCAAAGCCTCTTTGATTTCGACGTGGGCATCCGCCTTTTCGTCATAAATTGTTTTTTCGTCTTTGACCGCCTGCCCAAAGCTGACCACGCTGGTTGCGGCCATCGCGCATCGCGAAAGCCAGCGTCCATGTCCACATCCAACTCCAACTCCGACGATTGCGATTCATCTACGCTCTCCTGCACCGGGAAGGTGAAGCCTGAGTATAACGCCGGCGCGAATTCATGCGTAAGCAACCTGCCGCCGTCTCCCGAGACATGAAGCGAGTAATAGCCCGGCCGCCAGACTTAAATACAAACCTGGGGCTGCGGAAGCTTGAGATACGCCTACGAAGTCGAGCGATGATAGCTGGTGCAACGGTCCTACATACCACCAGACCGTGTAGAGAGCCTCGAAGAATTTGCTGGAACCGCTCCATACTCCGAGTGCGAGCGCCAGGCTTGGGATGAACAACGCGGCCGCAAACCAGGCTGCCAGCAGCTGCCAGTTTGCGCTGAGCGCCAGTCGGATACCTGCGCCCGCGCCGGTGGCAAGCGCGACCAGAACTCCCGCAGTCCACAATGCGGCTAATTGCCGATAAACTATCCGTTCCGCTGAAAAAATGAGTGACTGGGTTGCATGGCGCGACTCGCGGCATCCCATCTGCGACCAAACCAGCACCGGCCAGATCCACGCGGCGAGCAGCACGCCTTCGCGGGTCTGCAGCGTTTTCGAAGCGAACTCAGCTATCAGCAACCCGGCAGCGACGACATACCACCACCACTGCAGCCCTTTAACCATCAGAGCAAGCTCCGATAGCACCAGCCTAGCGAATCGGCTATGTCCGAGCGAACTGAGTGAAGTCAAAGTTGCATAGGCGGGCTTCGGCTGACCTGGCGCAACCGCCAGCGCCGGATCGTCCACTGTCGAGATTGGTTTCTTCCCAGCCTTTTTTTCTCGGACGCGTTCCCGAGCCGGATCGAATCGATGAAAGAAAACCGACGCCAACACTGCCAATCCGAGCCCGGCACCCACCCACATGAGTCGCGATGACAATAGAGACATCGTCCAGTCCACGCCATTCCATAGAAAAGTTTTGGACGCGTGATCACCGCCGATGCTTAGGCTGAAGTTGGTAATCTTGGCGCCAGCCGGATTTAATTTTTCAAGCGCCGCCTGCGTACTGTTCGAGAGAATGTGAATGCCCGCTGGATCATCCACCGAGTGGCTGATCGCTCCAGCGGTAAGGCCGAAGACCCAAACGAAGAAGTAAACAACGTTGCCGACGCCGCCACGTAAAACCGGCAAAGTTTCGAAAAGCAAAGCTATGCTGCCAGTGATGAACATGGCTGGCAGGGAAATCAGCAAAAACGGCGACCACAGCTTCCACAAAGAAATGGGGCGGGCCTCAGGACGCAGTAACTGCATGGCAACCGCAGCCGCCATAAGCACCAGAACCATGGATGCCAGCACCGCGAAGTTGCTCAGTGTTTTCGCGATGGTATAAGACACCTTGGACATCGGAGTGGCCGCCAGAATCCGTCCCACACGAGTGGTGGAGTCACGCTCGACGGAATTCTTGACCACATAAAACGCGCATAGCGTTAAAAACGTCGAGCAGCAGATCGCCATCAGCATGCCGATCCATGCCGAGTTGTAAACACCGCGATAGCCGTCGCCTACAACGATCGTGACTTTCTCAGCGATTACGCCGTAGGCCAGCCACAGGGCGCCCGCCAGGACCAAAAGGAAACTGTATCTCCGGATGCGCTCCAGGAAATCGGCTTTCGCCATGTGGTAAAGCACGCGCACGTGCGAAGATTCGCTCATGCGGCGGCTCCGGCACGATGCTGCGAAAGACAAAATAAGTAAGCGTCTTCCAGCGTCGGAGCGACGGGACTGGTCCCCGACGGCGGTTGCGAGGTAAGCAAACGGACGTGTACACCATCGCTGCGCCGGGTCGTGTTGCTGATCAGATATCCGCGTCTGGCTGTGTCCAGTTCGGAGCTGGGCACGACCCACTCCCAAACTTTACCCTCGACCGCGCGCAGCAAGTCCTCTGGCACCGCATGTGCGACTAGCCGCCCTTGTGAGATCAAGGCAATGTCGGTTGCCGTAGCCTCAACATCGGAAACGATGTGGGTAGAGAGAATAACGATTCGCTCTCCGGAAAGATCGGAAAGCAGATTGCGGAAGCGAACTCGCTCTTCCGGATCCAATCCGGCCGTGGGTTCGTCGACAATTAAAAGTTTTGGATCGTTCAACAATGCTTGTGCAATGCCGATGCGCTGCCGCATTCCTCCGGAAAAGCCACCGAGCGGTCGGTGGCGCACCTCCGTAAGATTTACCAGGTTCAACAGTTCATCAATGCGCCGGTGCGCCGCGGCCGAATCCAAGCCTTTTACCGCCGCCAGATATTCCAGGAACTCAACCGCATCGAGGTTTGGGTAGACGCCAAAATCTTGCGGTAGATATCCGAGCACTCTGCGAATCGCATCCGGATCAGCCGCCAGATCTGTGCCATTCCAGCGGATATTCCCGCTGGTGGGCTTGGTAATCGTGGCCAGAATGCTCATCAGCGTGGTCTTTCCCGCGCCGTTCGGACCGAGCAGCCCAAGAACGCCAGAGCCTAGTTGCAGGCTGAAGTCTTGCAGCGCGAGGGTGTTCGCCCCGTACCGCTTGCTGACATGGTCGATCGTGAGATTCACGAACCCTCCGAATCAGTCATGCTACACGGATACGCACGCGGGCCCGCCGGAGTTCCTACATTCCCCAACGTTTCCGTGCGAATGGTCGAGCGATGTGACCTTTTTGAGTAATTACTTCAGGCTGACCGATTCCTTTAGCGGCAGGCTCTGCGAGGATCCGCCTACCATGAACACGTATTCCCCCGGAACCTGCTGCCAGGAGTGTTGATCGGTGTTGAAGATCGATAGAAACTGCGGCTCGATCTCCACCGTTACTTCTTTGCTCTCCGCCGGATTCAGCTTTACTTTGCTCCAGCCAATCAAGCGTTTCGGAGGTTCGGCGGCGGCAGCTGGGAGAGTGGCGTAAACTTCGGCGATTTCGGTTCCAGCTCGCTTGCCGGAGTTGGTTACGGTGAAGTTCAAGCGGAGTTTTCCGCCCGGTGTGTCAGATGGCGTTACGTGCAGATTGGAATAATTGTAAGTCGAATAAGAAAGACCGAAGCCGAAAGGAAACAAGACTTCTTTTTTATCGGCGTCATACCACTTGTATCCAACCTTCAATCCTTCATCGTACGTGGTTTGGAATGCTGGCAAACCTGCGGCGATCTTCTTCCAGGCCTCGGGCTCGCCATTGGTCGTCGACCCACGGGGAGGCTTTACGATGCTGTGATGCGGCAGGTCGGCATCGCTCTTGGGAAAGGTAATGGGCAATTTCGCGCTCGGGTTCACGTCGCCGAAGAGTATATTGGCGAGCGCTTCGGCGCCTTGTGTGCCCGCATACCAGGCTTCCACAATGCCTGTTACGCGATCCGCCCAAGGCATGGTTACCGCAGCGCCGGTTTCAAGCACGACAATTGTATGCGGATTCGCCGCAGCAACTGCCGCAATCAATTCGTTCTGATGTTCCGCAAGCGAGAGACTGTCGAGATCCATGCCCTCGCTCTCCCACTGGTAGGCAAACACGATGGCCACGTCCGCCGTCTTTGCCAACGCAACTGCCGACGAAGAATCTGTGCCCGCATCAAATTCCACCTTTGCTCCCGTGGCTTTGGCGCGAATCGTTCTCAGCGGCGAGGTGGGAAACCATATCTGATCCTGCCAGTGTGTCTGACCCTTACCCGGCGGCATAATCGCATTGCCGCCCATGGGATCAACCTGGGCCGATCCGCCTCCAGAGATCATGCCAACATCGGAATGAGCGCCGATTACGGCAATGCTGTGGATCGTGGCGGCATTCAGCGGGAGTTGTGATCCTTCGTTTCTCAGCAGCACGATACTGTGCTCGGCAATCGTCCGCGAAACATCGAAGCCGTGCATAACATCGACGACGCCTTTCTCCGGAGGGTCGTCAACCACTCCACTGGCAAACATCGACCGCAGAACTCTGCGAACATGATCGTCCAACTCTGACATCGGCACCTTGCCCGATTGCACCGCTTCCTTCAGCGCTTCGCCAAAGAAAATTTCGCCCGGCTCTTCGTGATCGAGTCCCGCTGCGGACGCCTTCGCAGTGCTATGCGTGGCCTGCCAGTCTGAAACCACAAAGCCTTTGTAGTCCCAGTCCTTCTTCAGGACATCGGTCAAGAGATATTTGTTCTCGCACGCATAATCTCCGTTGACCCGGTTGTAGGAGCACATTACCGCCGCCGGATGGCCTTCGCGTATTCCAATCTCAAACGCCAGCAGATCGCTTTCCCGCATCGACCGCTCATCGATGTGGACATTCACAGCATTGCGCCCACTCTCCTGATCGTTGAGCGCATAATGCTTGATGTCACCAATGACGTGCTGAGCCTGGGTTCCACGGATCAGGGACCCCACCATTTTTCCGGCCAGGATCGGATCCTCACCCATGTACTCAAAATTCCGGCCATTGCGCGGCTCGCGAGCTATGTTTACGCCACCGCCCAGCGACATGTTGTAACCTTGCGCTCGCAACTCGCGGCCGATCAGCGCGCCGAACTCGTAAGCAGCATCCAGATCCCAGCTCGCCGCTGCACCTAGATTGCTCGGCAGCGCTGTGGAGTAGCGTCCATTCTCTCCGCTGCTTCTGACACCGTAGGCTGCGTCCGACATTTGGATGGAGGGGATGCCCAGACGCGGAATGCCGACCACGTAGCCCGCACCGCCGTTCGAATGAATCGCCAGCGGACTCATCGGGCTCAGGTCCTTCATGCCCGTTCCATGCAGCAATGAGATCTTTTCGTCGATCGTCATTTCCTTCAAGACCAGCGCCGCCCGCTCGTCTGGTGAGAGAGAGGTTTTCATCCAGGGCCCTCTTGATTGCGCAGAGGCAGGTATAAGAGCAAGACTGAGAGCCGCAGCGCAGATGGCAAGCGGGAGGAAGCGGCGGGGCAAATTCATTTTGGTTCTCCTTAGAAATCCCCTGAGAATAAGCGTTAAAAAATGGGCGTCGCTATCGTAACAAATTGCCACGACTCTAGGATGGCCTTAGGCTCTTCAGCCGAAGGGAAGGGAGGCTAGACGCTGCTGATCATGGCGTCGCTTGGAGCGAAGCCGCAATCGCTAGTTCGCTTTGCGGGAGTGGACCAGCTTCAAACTATCGCCCTGCAGGATGCGTTGGATCTGATGTTTGGCGTGCACGGTCCAGGGGCCGGTGGTGTCGAGCTTCACGTAGGCACGCCAGTGTTGCAGCGCCTTTCGTGGTTCGCGGATTTTTTCGTAGGCCAGAGCGATGTTGTAATGCGCGTCCGCGTAGGTGGGTGCGAGCTGAATTGCGGTTTTATAAGTGTTGATGGCTTCCTCGACGCGTCCAGTTTCGTCGAGTACATTGCCCAAGTCGAAATAAGCAAGGGCATAGCGCGGATCGATCTGAATCGCCGCACGATAGTTCTTTTCGGCAAGCGCATATTCCTGACGGTTGTAATACAGCGTGCCCAGATTAATGTGCGCGGGCGCGTGCATCGGATCCATATCAAGAACCTTTAAATAGGCAGTGATGGCCTCGCCTTGCGTGGAGGGATTTTCCTCCAGGACGATCCCGCGGGCAAACAAGTCGGCGACGTCGGTGATCACCAATTCCGGGCCGCTCCGCGATGGGCTGCTCACAACTTTTTTTTCTTCGGACGCGAAATCAAACATGAACTGTCCGGCTATAGGTTCAACCAGTCGCCCTTGATGACGGAAAGCCACGCGGCGTCCGCTTTGATAGGCACCGGCTTCGAGCAGCGGATTCTCCATGCCCGCAACTTGTTTCTGCATGGCTTCCAGCGACTGCCGGATTACTGCCGGACGCACGCGCTGCGCGCACAGGTCGCGAACTTTTTTGACTTGCACCAGATCGAAAAAGGAATAGTCACTGGCCGCCGTCACCAGTCCGGCCTTCTCCCAAGTCTGAAGCTGGCGAGGAATCAGATGAAGGATTCGTAACAATTCTGCGCGGCTATAGCGATACACGTCTGTCAAAGTCTCTACCATGATTATCCGGAACTTGTGTGTAGGAATGCAAGTGCCAGAGATTGGAAGTCCTGTGGAGAATCGGGACGAAATAGCACTAAAGTGGTAGAGAGCGGCGTCTCAGTTATTTCGTCATCTCAAGGAAGTCTCTCCGAAACTTAGTTCGCGTTTGCGACTCACATCAAGGAGAGCCAGCCACCGGAGCGCCTTTGTCGGGCATAATGGGGGCGCAAAAATTGCGTGTTCTGTCGCGTGCTGAGGGGCGATGCCGGAAAGGCTAATTTCGCTGGAACGTCCAGCCGAGCAATTCAGTGAAGAGGAGCTGATCCGGCGCGTCCGGAACGGCGAGCGCGACCTTTTCTATGAGTTGATCCGCCCCTACGAGCGGCGTGTGTATGCTGCTGCCTTCGCCATCTTGCGAAACGAAGCCGATGCAGAGGATGTCGCCCAAGAGGCAGTGTTAAAGGCCTTCAAACACATCGGCCAGTTCCGCGCCGAGGCCAAGTTCAGCACCTGGCTCATCCAGATCACCGTCAACGAGGCGCGTATGCGACGAAGGAAAGCGCACGCCAACATTATGGAGCCGATCGCCGATAAGCAGGATGAAGAGGGCAATTACACGCCTCGCGACTTCGCCGATTGGCGTGAAATTCCGTCCGAAACACTCGAACGCGAAGAGGTCCGGCAGAAACTTGCCGAGGCGCTGGCCGAAGTGGGGCAGATCTACCGCGAAGTTTTTGTTCTGCGTGATATGCAACATCTCAGCATCGACGAAACGGCCAAGGCGCTCGGAATCTCCACTGCATCGGTCAAGACTCGATTGCTACGGGCGCGCCTGATGTTGCGCGACCTGCTCTCGCCTGGTCTCGGCGGCGGGTGGAGCATGGGCGGCAAGATGTCTTTTGTGAAAGGGACGAAGCCATGGTAATCAAGTGCGAAGAAGTGTGGCGTGAAGTCTCGAACTATCTCGATGACGAACTCGATCCCGTTTTGCATGCTGCCATTCGGGAGCACGTCGCCGGATGCAAACACTGTACCGCCGTCCTGGATGGAACCCGCAATGTGATCCAGTTATATGGCGACGAACGAATGCTCGAAGTGCCACTCGGGTTCGGCTATCGCTTGCAGGAGAGACTATTGCGCCAGAGACAGGACGAAAACATCGCAACCACCCGGCGCGGGTTCATGGGATGGATGGTCGCTGCTGCTGCGGCCGTCCTGATCGTCGGCGGTTTGGAGGTAGCGCGATCCGGGACTCGTAGTCCCGCACAACGTTCCCAGCTCGCGCAACCCGCGAACCGTATCCCCCCAGACATGATGGTGGTGGTTTCCGAAGATGGCAAATTGTTTCACGTCGCGGGATGCACGTTTATCCATGAAAAGAACAAGCTACGCGAAGTGACCGCCGCTGAAGCGATGAAGGAAGGCTATGCGCCGTGCGTCCGTTGCATGAAGAAGTATCTATTGACCTAACGCGCCGGCACTGACAGGCAAGAATGCGTAACTTTTCTCCGTCTGGAGACTCTATATACCAGGCCTCTTAAGCATCAAATCTATGAGGCCGCGTCATAAGGAGTCCGTCATGCTTAGCTTACCTTCGCGTTTGTCTGCTGTGCTGTTGATGGTAACCATCGTCGGCGTAGTCGCCTGCAATGCCGGCGACCGGGCAGCCGTTAACGTCCCGGGCCCAACGGTGGATGCAACCCTCGCGGCCTCGAAATCTCCACAAACCGCGGTGATTTCCGGAGGTTGCTTTTGGGGCATCCAAGCCGTCTTTCAGCATGTAAAGGGTGTCATCAGCGCAACGTCGGGATACTCCGGCGGCGAAGCCAAAACTGCGGAGTACGAGTTGGTGAGCAATGGCGACACCGGGCACGCCGAGTCAGTGAAGATCGTTTACGATTCGTCGAAAATCACGTACGGCCAACTGCTTCGAGTGTTCTTTTCCGTGGCGCACGATCCGACAGAGTTGAATCGTCAGGGACCGGACACCGGCACTCAGTATCGCTCTTCGATTTTCTATGGGAACGATGAGCAGAAACGAATCGCCGAGGCGTACATCGCGCAACTGGATAATGCGAAAGTATTTGCGCGTCCAATCGTGACTCAGGTAGTTCCGCTGAAGGGGTTTTATCCGGCCGAGGGCTACCACCAGAACTATGCCGCGAATCATCCCAACGACGGATACATCGTTTATAACGATGCCCCGAAAGTCGCGCACTTGCAGCAGCAGTTTCCGGATCTCTACACAGGCAAATAGCGTTTGGGTGGGCGGCGAACCTTGGCGGGAATATCTCAAGCAAGGAAACTCAGGCTTTCCCTCTGATCTTCGCCGCCCACCATCTCGACCCTACCAGCAAGAACCGCCAGTCCTTGAAAAACTCTGGCGGCTTGTGCTCGATGGCGTGCCCCACGAACTGCAATAGCCATCCCACCACAAATAGCGCCAATCCTATCCAGAGCAAGCGATGCCACAGAATTCCCATCAGCATCAAGGGCAGGGAAATCATAATCAGGGGGATGCCAAAAGTATGCGTAAGCCGGTTCAGCGGATGCCGATGGCTCTCCGAGTATTCCGCAATCCAACTTTCCCAGGAGCGTCCCGCAAGCATGCGGAGATGCTACACCCCCAGGTTTCAGAGTTTCAAGGTTTCAATGTTTCAAGGTCAACCAAGCTAGCGGGGTTTTGTTGAAACTTTGAAACGTTGAAACGTGGACTTATCACTCTTGCGGTTCTTCCGCGTCATTCACTACGTCGACCACTCGGCTCCGAATGTCGAACACCAACTTCTTATCGTCGTCCGGTTGAAAGGTGACGCGCATCGGAATGCGTTCCCAAACCGGAGGAGGACACTCGGAATCAGGATCGTCGTCTCCCGCAGGTTCGCCAGCATCTTTTTTGAGAATCGGTTTCCGGCGCCCAACCTGCATGACCATCGCATACAGTTTCTTGCCATCCTCAGAAACACCGCAGTAGGCCACGTAGTCGCGATACCAGCTTGCCGTCGAATAAAAAGGATCGAACTCAGGCAGAGTCAGTTGGGAAACGCGCCCTGTGACGCGGTCGATCAACAACCAGCCTCCTCGCTGCCACTGCCAGCGCGTGGCATTCTCCGTGGGCAAGGTATCGTTCACGCGAAAAGCCCGCCGGACAACGAACAACCGGTCGGTCACTTCATGGGGAGTTCCGGTCGTGTACTCCTTAAGCCGAGTGTCCACAAACAAGGGACGCACCTTGAGTTCAAGCAGTTTCTTACCCGAAGCGTTGGGCCATTTCGCGGCGATCCATTTCCCGTAGAGGATGACATGAGGCTTCGGGACGGCGGCGCAGTCGCTCCACCCCAGGCTGAACGCTAGAAAAGTCAGGAAAATCTTTTTTGGCATGTGCACGATGATGGGAGACTGGCACATCGTGGAGGATGCCGCAATGACGCCTAAACAATGAAAATGTTCGTTTTTCTCGGCGAAAGTAGCCTCAGGGGTTCGTGTCTCGTCCCAGGGTCACTCGGGTGGAAACTTTTTCGGTTCGCTCGTAGTCTAAATGGGTAATAGAGGTGTGCTTTTCCTCGCATGAAATTTACCCGGCATTTTGGCTCAGTACCGCATTTTTTCTTTTGCGTGGTGCTCTTTTGCGCCGCAGCAATTGCTGCCGATTCGCCCACTCGATCTCCAGTGCTCCCCGCGGAGTTTGCCGGCTGGCAAATCAAGGGTGACGTAACAAAGAGCGCCGATCCCGCCGTAGTCGACGAAACGAATGCCCCCGTGCTGAAAGAATATGGCTTCCAGCGTTTGGAGAAGGCGTCTTACACTCGCAGCGACGGCCGCAATCTGACGATCAAGGCCGCCGTTTTTGAAGATGCCAGCGGCGCTTTCGGCGCCTTCACCTATTACTTTTCTTCTGAAATGAAGCCGCAGACCATTGGCAGGCAAGCGGCGTTGCTCAATAACCGCGTCTTGTTCTATCAGGGAAACGTGCTGGTGGATGCGGTATTCGACCGAATGAGCGTGATGTCGGCAGCGCAGTTGCGGGATCTCGCAGGGCTCTTGCCGAACGCCGAGGGCAATAAAGGCAATCCGCCAACTCTGCCAGCGTATCTGCCAAAGCGATCTTCTGAAGCAACCTTCTTGGAGAATACGACGAAATACGTTCTCGGCCCGGTCGCGCTCAATCGCATCGGTTCGCCTCTACCGGTCTCCATGGTCGATTTCGATGCGGGCGCGGAAGTTGTGATCGGCAAGTACGAGGCGGCCGCAGGCGTCGCCACCCTCATGCTGATTGAATATCCAACCCCGCAGATCGCCGCAGATCGGATTCGCCGGATTGACGCCTCCCATCAAATTCCGCAGCCGCAGCCGGGCGTCACCTCCATTGTGGACGTCGGGCCGTTCTTCGACGCGCGTACGGGCCCGATCATCGTGATCGCGGCGGGACCGCTTTCGAAAAGCGAGGCCCGATCGTTGATGTCCTCCATCAACTACGAAGCCGATGTCACCTGGAACGAAAATACCTACGTCAGCAAAAAAGACAATCTGGCAAATTTTCTGTTCAATGCCATCATCCTTTGCGGAATTGTCGTCGGCCTGGCGCTAGTGGCGGGGGTCGCTTTCGGAGGCCTGAGACTAGTCATAAAACGGGTTTTCCCTGACTCGGTGTTCGACCGCCGGGAGGCGGTGGAATTTATCTCTTTGCACCTGGAAGAAGAGGCCCGGCCCGTCCCAAGGGAGCGGTAAGTCACTCAATCGAATGTCGTTACCGTTCCAGAAAGCCGATTTTGGAGCATTTTGGAGCCGTTTGCTGACTTGTGGACACCACGCGTAAAGTATTGAAAATAAGACTATTTAAGTCCTAAATTTTGCTTGACACTGAGCTTTTGAGGCTCATAAGATTCCCGCAGAAAGTTCTGATAGGACTCAACCTCCGTTAGGACTGTTCTCCCTTAAAAGAAAAGGCCGCCCAAAGTTGCCGGGTGGCCTTTTCGTTTTAGGGGAAAGTTCTCAGTTCCCGGTTCTTAGTTCTCAGTTGCAATTGGGGATGGTTTCACTGAGAACAGGGAACCGGGAATTGTTTCGGAACTGTTCTGTCCTTGTATCCGTATCATTGGCAGCGAGAAGACAGGCAAGGTTCGTGCAGCCTTGGAGGCGAAGCGATGTTTTGCGATCAATGTGGGGCGCAGTTGCAGTCTGGAGAGCCACGTTGCGGACGCTGTGGCAAGACCGTGCTTGGACTCATCGAGCTTCGCCGCAGCCGGGTTCGCGACCATGTGCGCATGGTCGGCATCCTTTGGATGGCGTACTCATCCCTGTATGTTGTCGCAGGAGTGGGAGTGATGGTAGCGGCGCAGATATTCTTCAGCGGCAGATTTCACATTCAGGGCGGCCCGCCGCCTGACGTCACTGTCTGGCTACGGCCTCTTGTCACCTGCGTGGGATGGTTGATTCTGGCACTCGCCGCAACTGGTTTCTTTACCGGCTGGGGTTTGCTGCAACGAGAGCAGTGGGCGCGAACAGTCGCCTTGATCGTAGGCTTCTTGGCGTTGCTAAGAATCCCATTGGGCACCGCGCTCGGGATCTATACGCTATGGGTGCTGCTGCCGTCGCAATCCGATGAGGAGTACAAAGCCTTGGCGCAAGCCGCGTAAAATGCTGCGAGGCCCTGAGAAGTCTTCACCCCGGGACGCCAAGTGACTTACGTTCGGGCGCTTGGCCTGATTGCAGGAATCGTTGCCGGGTTTTAGAATCGATTGCAAGCCGACGTAGCTCAGTTGGTAGAGCAGCCGATTCGTAATCGGCAGGTCAGCGGTTCAACTCCGCTCGTCGGCTCCATTCTTTCCAATGTTTATGCAGGTTCCGCAACGTGCCTCGGCTGGACGCCTTTCCCTGAGCCCATTTTGTCCAGCTTGCACGAGAAGCAAGAGCCGGCCTGTTCATCAACGTACTGGCCGATAGCGATTCCGCACTCACGGGCGTGGCATGCTGCTTGACGCAGCTAGGCTCTTTGGACATATCAATCTGTCGTTGCTTTGCGGGCGTGCCCGTGACAGTTGCCTCGTGCGCATTCGACCGCTGCCTCCTGAAATCTTTGTCGCGTCGTGTTCGGTTTTACTGAATGCTGACGGCTATCAGCTAGCAACGTTCACCCGCAGCTTCGACCGCAGGAAGCTCTTCCGCCACCCTGCGAGTTGAGATTTTTGCGCTCGTCACCAATACCACCGAAGCCACAATGATTGCGCTCCCCATTGCGATGTACCGGTCGATGCGTTCGTGCAGAACCAGCCATCCCAGAAACACTGCGACCACGGGATTGACGTAAGCATAGGTAGAAACCTTCGAAGTCGGAACGTGTTGCAGCAACCAGATGTAGGCGGTATATCCGATCCACGAACCGCACACCACCAGATATAGAATCGCGCCCATTCCGCGTATGGTCCACGTCACGTGGGAATTTCTTTCAAAGAGCAGCGCGAAAATCAGGTTCGCAATCCCCGCAAACAGGACCTGCCACGCGATGGCGCTGAACGGATCGGCTGCCGCAGTCTGCCACTTCTTCGAAAGGACCGAACCAAACGCCCAACTAAATGATCCGAGTTGCAGCGCCAGCGCCCACCATAGTTGGCGATGTCCCAAAGCATTGGGCTGACCCAACCCAGATGAAAGATCGGGCCAGATGAGCACGACCACGCCGGCAATCCCAAGCGCCAATCCCATTTTGCCGCGCCGCGAGATGTGATGGTCGCCGAGCAACCAACTATCGAGTACCAAGAACCAGAGCGGAGTCACGGCAATCAAAAGCGCGGCCAAGCCGGTAGGAACGATCCGTTCGGCATAAGAGAGCGTGAGGTTGCCACCCATCAGCAGCAGAATGCCGACAGTCGCCAGATGACCAAGTTGCACCGCCGAAAAAAGAATACGGCGTCCAGTTAGCGCGCAATAGGCGAGCATTATGGCGCCCGCGATCAGGAAGCGCGCGGCACACATGAGGCCGGGAGGAATATTCTCCACGGCGATCCCGATGCCCAGGTACGTTGATCCCCAAAAGACATAGACCAGCCCGAAGGCAACAATGATTTTCCATCGGGTCGCTGACGCTACAGTGTTCATGGGAGTTGAAGCGGGAAAATTCAGAATATCAGACAGGAAGTGATCTCATGGTTACGGAGAAAGCACGATGCGATGTGCTGCGCAGGAGCCGCACAGCCTGTTACGTGCGCCGACGATAATAGATGTTGAATTCGAATCCAGGATTGGGCGGAAAGATCTCAGCAATTTTGCGCAATCGCTCCGCCATCGCAGCCGGCGCCAGTAGCGGATAGTCGCGCTCGCGCAAATCGTAGTAATCCACGTCAAGGTAGAGCGAGAGCAAGTAGATTGATATCGCGTCGGCAAAGCTCGCGGCCAAATATTCGTTTTTGAATTTCTCCGCATCAGGTCCATGAGCAGTTGCGAATTTGCGCGACTCCCAGGCGTCGAGTGAAGTTTCGCCGCGCACCCCGGACTCCACTTGCTGCCAAGCCAAGTCTGCAAAATTTTGGGATACGCCTGCTCGCTCGACCATCGCGTGCCCCACATTGATGTAGAACTCGAACGCCACCGAAAACTTGTCTTCCATGAGGCGCGTCGAGATGAACACACATTGTGCGTCGCCGAGATTCAGATTGCGATGGCAAACCGCATTGTCACTCAGGGCAACGTCGTACCGGTCGGCAATCACGGTGTCCTCACCTTGAGTCACTGTAAGGGGCACGAAGTAATAGGCCTTGCGGCTGAGCGCGGAGGCGACAGGCACGGGAACGGTCGCAATCATCCGGTCGAGATCGTTGTCGGCGATGGTAATCTCGCCCGATCGCGCATAACAGATGCCATTTGGCGCTTGTGAAACCGGGCTATTTTGCACGATCTCCGCGGGGCTGCGGGTGATCGCGGAGGCGGTTTGCGGCATGACGATATTGTAGCGTAAGGGCGCTTGAGCGGCGGACTTCCACCGTCAGTTCGGCAGTCGCGAGGGCTGGCGGGATGGTGTAGCTTAGAACCATGGCGAATAAAGATTCAAGCGGCCTGCGCTGGATGGCAATTCCAGCGCGCATATTTGCAATGACGTTCCTGTTTACTCTCCTCTCGTTCGCGGTGGCGCTGCTGATGAGCATTCTCGGCACCGTTGTGTACTCACAGGTGAAGCACGTTGCGCCGAATATGACATATGCGTATCGGCACATCGCATTTCCGTTTGCGATTACTGTGGGTGCGATCGTGCTCGTGTTATTGCTGCTGATGGAAATTCGTAATTACCGCCAGCGCAAGACTCTCGCCGGGATTGAGCGGGTGAGTCAAGCGTAGAGATGTCGAATATGAACCAATTGAAAGCAGATGACCTAAAGGCGATCGTGCCGCGCATCGCCATCCCCGTGCCGCATTCCGGGGATCGCGAGTACGCCGAGCGTTCGCTGCCGCAGTACGAAGAGGCGTTGCGTCAGGCGGGTGGGGAGCCGGTACGAATCGAACTCGACCAGGCTCCGGTGCAGGTGATGGAGCAACTGGAATGCTGTGACGCCGTCTTATTGCCGGGCAGTCGGGCGGATGTCGATCCGCAAAAATACAACGCGGAGCGCCACGAGAAGACTGCTTCTGCAGACTCCAAACGGGATATCGTCGACAATTTGCTGTTGCAGGATGCTTACCAGACGCGGAAACCGGTGCTGGGGATTTGTTACGGCTTGCAGTCGTTAAATGTCTACCAGTCGGGATCGCTCGTCCAGCACATTGAGTCGGCGATCGACCACAGTCCTGGAAAGACGGTGAGAAAAGCGCACGCGGTAGCCGTGGAGCCAAATTCACTGCTGGGGGAGATCGTCGGTGCAAAGGCGGGCGCAGAGAAAAGCGCAAAGAAGATTGTTGGGGTGAATTCCTCGCATCACCAGTCGGCCGATGTGGTGGGCAAAGGATTGCGGGTGGTGGCGACTTCCGCCGAAGACGGAATCGTGGAAGCTCTCGAAGGAACTACGCCTGGACATTTTGTGTTGGCGGTCCAGTGGCATCCCGAGCGGAGTGTTAACGATGACCCGGAACTGGCCGAGTCCGCGAAGTCGATCTTTCGTGCTTTTATTCAGGCAGCGCGAGCGAAGCACGCAGAGTTGACGGGAAAGTTTGAATCTGCCGGCCGCCAATAACGTTCGAAGATTTTGCTATCCGAAGATTCTTCAGGGTACTGGCGTTGGCGTCAGAGTGACATAAGAGTGAGGTGCATTCTATGCCGATTTCTGCCGTTGATTGCGTGCAGCCTGCGCTGCAACACACACGGGCGCAGTTGTTCAATCCGTTCCGATGGGGGCAATGGTCTCGCCTGGCACTAGTCGGGATCCTCGCGGTCGAACTGCACGTCGGCGGATGCAGTTTCGGGAATTTCGGCGGCGGTTGGCCTCGCATCCCGCATAAGAGTCAGAACGGGCTTCTGCAGTCGAAAGTCCCTTCGAGTCTGCTTTCCTTCAATCCGGCCTATATTCCCGAGCAAATCTCTCAGCACATCGCTCAGTTCCTCGGACTGATCCTCGTAGGTTTATTGGTATTTGCTGTGTTAGGAACCATCTTCCTCTATATCAGCAGCGTATTCCGGTTCATCCTGTTCGATTCAGTTCTGACGCGGCAATGTTCGATTGGCGACGGCTGGCAAAAATGGCGTCGCGCCGGCGGCCGCTTTTTTCTGTGGCAAGTTGCGTTCCAGATCGCGCTCTGGATATCCACCATAATTCTCATTGGCATACCGCTGGGCTTCGCATTCGCCGCCGGGTGGATGACCGACCTGCGCCAACACATCGGAAGAATGATCATCGGGATACTTCTGCTCGGTGGCCTTTTCCTGATATTCGCGTTGACGATCGCGGTGATCCAGATGCTGGCGAAAGATTTTCTGGTGCCAATCATGGCTCTCGAAGACCTCGACTTTGCCGACGGCTGGCATCGTCTGCTGGCGATGATCCGGTTGGAAAAGGGACGGTATGCGATTTACCTGTTGCTGAAGTTCGTGCTCTCCATTGTGGCTGGCATTATGTTCAGCATCATCGCGATCATCCCGGCACTGTTCGTGATCGTCCCAACGATCATTGCCGTGGTGGCAGGTCGCGCCGCGGGAATGGGACTGAACGTGACGACGATCAGCCTGATGATCATCTTCGGCAGCCTGCTCCTGTTCTTGCTGTTTTACCTGGTCGCGTTTGTCAGTGTGCCAGCTACAGTTTTCTTTCCCGCCTATGCATTGCATTTTCTCGCCGCCAGATATCCGCGCCTCGACGCGATACTAAATCCAGCGCCCATACCTCCCGCACCGCAATCGCCCCCAGTTCTAGAAGCCCCGCCGCCGTTCGAAGCGCCGCCGCTGCCGCCAACTCCCGAGCCCATCGGATAGCCGTTATCTAAAGTGGAGCACCGGGCATGCCCGCCCGGCCGCCACCGAACCAGATAAGCGACACGCACGCAAACTCCGTTACATAACTCCCCAAGCAGACGATGGAACTCTCATCCCCATCGAGGTGTCCAATGATTCAGGACACGCGCGTGCCGAATTTTCATAATCAAAAGGAAAATTCCAATGTCATTTTCCACGGCAGGGAGTGGTCCGTCTTCAACGGGTCCAAAAATGAACGTCACTCCTCTGATTGACGTTCTGCTGGTGCTCATCATCGTGTTCATGGTCGTGGTGATCGAACAACGACCAACGGGATTGCAGACCGAACTCCCACAGCAGTCGAAATCGACGGATCCCTCGATCCCGCCGCCGCAGACGACGATTGTGATTCAGATTCACCACGCAAAGCCCGGAACGCAGAATTCACAAGCGCATCCTCAAGTGATGGTGAATCAAGAAGCGGTGGATTGGGGTCACTTACGCGACCGGCTGCGCGACATTTTCGCCATTCGCGTGCAGCGGATCGCGTATCTCGAGGCCGATGACGATATTGATTTCCAGGATGTCGCGGACGTGATCGCGATTGCGCGAATCGCCGGCGTCGACCGCGTGGGACTGCTTACTGAGGATGGGAAACATGTACCAGTGGCAGGATAGACTATCTCACTAGTCTGGTAAGCCGCAGAAGGCTACTGACAGCCTTCTACATATTGGATCGCATCAAAGCGACCTGCGTAGAATGTCACGATCTTGCCCTTATCCGTTTCAAATCTGATTCCGTATTGGCCATCGCCGGATCGTATCGTAAAATAACGACCCTCAGGACCTGTGTAGGTGTGCGGATCGATCTTAACCGAGAACCATAAACTTGCCGAGCGCGATTTTCTGAATCGCAACTCTGAATCCTGCCCGCTTGCAGGATTCCTGGTACCATTCACGTCGATCTCACCAAGACACCATTCTCAATATGAGCGCGATGTGTCTGTGCTTGGCAGGCTTAACGTAGAAACACCCTTGTCTTCCTTATTGTCCGGGGTCGAAATCTTTTCGTGAAGAACCTCTTTAGTTGAGACAGTTTCCTTCCAACCTCCACGGGACCATGCGCCGCTCTCGCCGACGACCCAGCGTCACCTGCACGTGAAGTGCCGATGCTCGCAGTCGATGAGAAGCGCTATCAACCCTGACTGGCGATAAACATTGAGACCAGCCACTCCCGCGCCCGGTTCTTAATCCAAATAGGCGACCCCGCAAACCCAAACGCCTCTCGAATCTGATTCTCCAAAAACCGCTGATAGGAAAAGTGCAGTTTCACGGCACGATCAGTGAAGAGCACGAAACGTCGGCGGCGCTACTCCGGCCTGCGTCATGTACTTGATCCTCACGCGCTTGCTCACCGGAACCGACGCCCGGTCAAAGTCCACCGTCCTCAGGAAACGGTTCATTTCGCCGGTAGTGACGCGCTTACGCCGTTCTGCGGCAACCCTCTCGATCAGCGGGAGTATCTTCTCCGTGCCCTTGCCAGTATGCGCGGAGAGAAATAGCACCGGAGCATACGCCAGAAATTTCAACCCGTAGCGCAACCGCTCCTCATAAACGGCGCGGTCGTGGGGATGCTTTGCATCCTGAATGCGTGCCGTCTTCGACTGGCTGACCGCGCGCTTCTCGCCGCTCGCCACCAGGTCCCATTTATTAACTAGGATAATCACCGAGCGCCCACTCTCGTGAGCGTAGCCGGCAATATTCGCATCAAGGCCGCTGGCGCCTTCTGTCGCATCGACCATAAAAAGAACGATGTCGGCATCTTCGATATTTTTCCGTGCCATGACTACCGAAAGCTTCTCGGCCATCAGCTTCGTCTTGCCTTTACGCCGGATGCCCGCCGTATCCACGAACCGAATATCGCGGCCGTGGTACCGGATGACCTCGTCAATCGAATCCCGCGTAGTGCCCGCAATCGGCGAAACAATAGCGCGGGATTTTCCAGTGAGCTGATTCAGCAAAGTGGACTTGCCGACATTCGGATGCCCAATGATCGCCACCTTAATCTCATGCGGCTCCTCGGGAACTGGAGTCGCGACGCTTTCTCCCGTGTCTTCTCCCGTGTCCTCAGTGCCCTCCGTGGTTGTCTTTGAACTAGCAGGCAGCACCAAAAGAATGGCGTCCAGCAGATCGTCAATGCCGCGTCCATGCTCAGCCGAAATCGGAAACATCTTCCGAATTCCCAGCACATGAAACTCGTCGAGCAATCCATCCTGCTTGTCCGAGTCCATCTTGTTGACGGCGAGAAAGAGCGGCTTGCCCGTACGCGCCAGCAGCCGCGCCAATTCGCGATCAGGACCGGCAATCTCGGTGCGAGCATCCACGACCATGACGATGGCCGCCGCTTCTTCAAACGCAACCTTCGCCTGACGGAAAATCTCGGACGGAATGAAGTCCTTGTCGTCCGGGATAATGCCGCCGGTATCGACCACTCGAAATTCATGGCCAAGCCAATCCACCTCGCCATAAAGACGATCACGAGTGATGCCCGGTTCGTCTCCGACAATAGCGCGCCGCGATCCTGTCAGATGATTGAACAGCGTGGATTTACCGACGTTGGGACGGCCGACAATCGCGACAAGTGGAGATAGCTTCTTTTTGCTCACTGTTGTTTGCTCACTCTTGTTTGGCCAAGGAATATCTTTTCTGATCCCGAGTCGATGAAGGTTTTGCTGAGAACTGAGAACTGAGAACTAGAACTGAAACCGGGAACTGAGAACTGAGAACTGAAAACCGGGAACTGAGAACTGTTAGCTATTATAGAGACTCCGTGCCTTCCTCATCCCATTCCGTCTCTCCTGCTGCCGGATTCTCGCTCTACCAATTCTTCTCACCCGGCGGATTGCTGTCGAAGACGCATCCCGCCTATGAGTTTCGTCGCGGCCAGTTGCAGATGGCGCAGGCTGTCGAGGAGGCACTCGAAGAAAAGCGGCATTTGATTGTCGAGGCCGGCACTGGCACCGGCAAAACATTGGCCTATCTGCTGCCCGTAATCCGCTCCGGCAAACGAGTCATCATTTCAACCGGCACCAAAAACCTGCAAGAGCAACTTTTCTTCAAAGATGTCCCCGCGCTGGAGCGTGCGCTCTTCCCTGAAGGAGATCGAAAACTTAGCGTCTGCTACATGAAGGGCCGCAACAACTATCTCTGCCGCAAGAAACTGATCGATCTCACCGACCAGCCGGTACTCAGCGGATTGGAAGAAATCGAACAGTATCGAGCTATTGCCGCATGGGAGAGGACGACCCAGACCGGAGATCGCGCGGAACTGGCGGAACTGCCCGAGGCCAGCGCGCTTTGGCACAAACTCGACGCGCGAGCCGATACCTGTCTCGGTCAGAAATGCAAAGAATACGACCGCTGTTTCATCACCGAGATGCGGAGGCGCGCGGCTGAGAGCGACATCATCATCGTCAACCACCACCTGTTCTTCGCCGATCTCTCGATCAAACTGGAAGCCGATGGCGCGCCGGACGCTGGCGTCCTTCCCGAGTGTGGAGCAGTGATCTTCGACGAAGCGCACGAACTCGAAGACATCGCCGGCAACTACTTCGGAATTTCCGTCAGCAACCTGCGCATGGATGAACTGACGCGTGACGTCGAACACCTGTTGCAGCGCGAGAAACTCTATACGCCGCAAATTTCTGGAGCGATCCAGTCGGTGCGGGAGCGTTCGCAGCTTTTCTTCTCGTTGCTACCCGCCAGTGAAGGACGATTCGCCTTCGACTCCCGCCGCGAGTTCCTGGAAGAAAACGGTGAAGAATTTCTCGCTCTTAATCAGTCATTGCACCGCCTGGGTGCGGAATTGGAACAACTTCCACAGAAGCCGGAAGAAGTGTTTTCGCTGGCGCGGAGAGCACAGCAATTGCAGGTGCAACTTGGCTTCGTGATGGAAAACGAGGATCCAAACACGGTCTTCTGGATCGAGCGCCGCGGCTTTCGTGGGCCGTCAGGGTCGCGCCGAAAGTCTTCTGCCGAAACATCGTCTGGCGGTCGCAGGAATGTCTTCTTGCAGGCCACCCCGATAGAAGTCGGCCAGATTTTGCGCGAGTGCCTGTGGTCAAAGCTGGAAACGTCAGTGCTGACTTCCGCAACACTCGCCGTCGGTGGCGGCTTCGAATACATCCGCGGACGTCTCGGGCTCGACCATGCGCGCGAGTTGATTGTCCCCTCGCACTTCGATTACGAGAGCCAGGCGATTTTTTATGTCCCGCCGAACTTGCCCGACCCGAGAACGCCGCAATTCGCTGGCGAAGCAGCGATGATTATCCAACGTATTCTCGAAATTACCCGTGGACGCGCCTTCGTTCTCTTCACCAGCTACGCGCAGATGAACGACATCTATGACCGGCTGCTCGGGGTTTTAGATTTCCCCATCCTAAAACAGGGAGACGCTCCCAAATCGGCGCTCCTCGAGGAGTTCCGACTCACACCGCACGCTGTGTTATTCGGAACATCCTCGTTCTGGCAGGGGGTAGATGTACAAGGCGAGCAATTGAGTTGCGTGATTATCGATCGTTTGCCGTTCGCCGTCCCGAGCGACCCGGTGGTAGCGGCCCGAGTCAAAGCGATTGACGCGGCCGGTGGCAAAGCCTTTTTTGACTATCAAGTGCCGAGCGCTGTCATTACGTTGAAACAAGGATTCGGAAGACTGATTCGCTCGCTGCAAGACCGGGGATTGCTCGTCCTGCTCGATAACAGAATATTGAAGAAGCAATACGGGCGAGTGTTTGTGGAGAGCCTGCCGAACTACAGCCGGACCACTGACATAAAAAAGGTGGAGCAGTTTTTCAGAGTGGATTCCGAGTGATTTGATGGAGCGCCGGGCGTCCCCGCCCGGCAGGACGGGCGAGACGCCCGTCCCTCCACCATTGCGTTCAACTACTCGACTACCGCTTCCTTGTCGATCACGACCTTCAAGTGCGTGGTTACGTCTTTGTGCAATTTGACGGGGATGATGAATTCGCCAATTGCTTTCAGTGGCTCGTGCAACTGGATCTTCCGCCGGTCGATGTGGAAACTCTTCTTCTCCAGAGCTTCGGCAATATCGCTCGATGTAACGGATCCGAACAGATGATCCCCTTCGCCCGACTTACGCAGAAACTTCACTTCGAGTCCGTCAAACTGCTTGGCCAGAGCTTCGGCCTCAGTCTTTTCCTTGGCGGAGCGGCGCACCGAGGCCGCTTTCATCTGCTCGATGACCGTCTTGTTGGCTGCGGTGGCCTGAATCGCCAGCTTCTTGGGCAGCAGGAAATTACGCCCATATCCCTCCGCGACCTTTACCACTTCGCCGCGGTTGCCCAGTTTGGGCACATCTTCTTTCAGGATGACTTCCATGAATAACTCCGTTTCGTTGGGAACTGGTCGTTAGTCGATTGCCGTTGGTCGTTCGCAAACGACTAGCAACAATCGACCAAAGACAATCTTTAATCTACTGTGCGCGTCCGGCGAATGGAAGCAGAGCGATATTTCGTGCCTGCTTGATCGCTCTCGACAGCCTGCGCTGATGGGGCGTGCACACTCCGGTAAGGCGTCGCGGAGTGATCTTGCCGCTTTCCGCCACGAACTGCGCCAGCAGACGCACATCTTTGTAATTGACTGCTTCGATTTTCTCGACGCAGAACTTGCAAACTTTCTTACGCCGGAAGAACTTGCGGCCGCCTTCACGGGGACCGCCAGGGCCTCCGCCGGGCCGCGGACCGCGCGGTGGACCGCTGCGCTCGGGGCGATCGCCGCCGCTGCGCTCCGGACGGCTTTCGCCGTGGCTTGATCCCGCTGATGGTGCCTTTGTTTCATCTGCCATAGTGCTCCTGCTTTCTAAGAACTCGTTAGTGGACGGGAGAGACGCCCGTCGCTCCACAAATCACCGCTCACTGATCAACTTCGCGCCGATTAAGCAGGCGTCGATGCCGGTGCTTCGACTGCCGCAGGCTCCGTTGTTGCCGGTGTGACCGGAGCAGCGACTACGGCTGGCTGTGCGCTGACCTTCTTTTTAGCGTCGCGGAGTTTCTTGATCTTGTCCAGGCGTTTCAGTTCTTCGTCCGTGCGGACGGTGAGAAACTTGATCACCGGCTCAGTGACGCGCAAGCGGCGTTCGACTTCGTGGACGGCGGCGCCAGTGGCTTCAATCATCATGAGCACAAAGATGCCATCGTTAAATCTGCCGACCTTGTATGCGAGCCGGCGCTTGCCCCAGACCTCGCTCTTGGTCGTTCCGCCCGCCGAGGTTACAGACGTCTCGAGCGTGGAAATCAGCTTGTTAAGATCCTCGTCCACCATGTCGGGCCGGACGATGAACATCAGTTCATAGTTGCGATTCATTCGTTATCTCCAAAAATCAGTGGGCAGTGGTCGGTGACCAGTTACCCAAAACTCATTCCATTCCGCTGCTTAGCTACTGGCCACTGACCACCGATCACTGACCACCGTCTTCCGTCTTCCGATTAAACCGATTCATTGCCGCCGCCGGTCCTTCTTTCAAAATCACTTCGATCGCCTGCGCTGCCGTGTCGAGAACTTCTTCCACCAACTCGAACTGTGCCTTGCGGAACGGCGTGAGCACATATTTAATGCTGTCGCCGATCTTTCGGTCCGGTGCAATTCCCAGACGAATCCGTAAAAACTCGTCAGTACCAAGCGCACCGAGAATGGATTCCATCCCGTTGTGCCCCGCCGAACTCCCCCGCTGCCGGATACGGATCGTACCCAAGGGCAGATCAAGTTCGTCGTAAATCACAATCAGGTCCCGCGTTACATCAACCTGATGTTCTGCAACCAACTCGACCACCGAAAGCCCACTCAAGTTCATGAAGGTTTCCGGCTTTGCCAGGATTACCGGTTCCCCGGCAATCGTTGTGCGCGCCGTCAGCGCCCGGCATTGGCGGTTTCTGACTTCAATCCCGAGGCCGTTGGCGATCGAATCAATCGTCAAAAACCCGAGGTTGTGCGGCGTGAACTGGTATTCGATTCCTGGATTGCCTAAACCGACGATCAGTTTCACGCAGATTCGCTCTTGGCTCTTCGCTGCTGGCTTTTAGCTAAGAGCCAAAAGCCAAACAGCGCGAAGCTATTTCTTATCTTTCTTGTCGGTCTTTTCAGCCTTCTCTGGCTTTGCCTTACCCTTGGCATCGCCTTCAGCCTCATCACCCTCGGCATCCTGCTTGCCCTTCTTGATGACTTCAGGCTCAGCCGGAGTCGCCGCCGCATCCGCCACCGCGTCCGGAGCCGCAACCACTTCTTCTTTCACTGTGGTGATGTGCGCGATCATATTGTTTTCTTCGGTCAGGAACTTCAGCTTTTCGTTGTGCGGAAGGTCCTTCACGCGCACTTCAATGCCGAACACCAGGTGGCTGATATCCACTTCGATGTTCTTCGGAATGTCGGCAGGCAGGCACTCAATCTCGATCTCGCGCAGCAGTTGCTCGAGAATGCCGCCCTCCGTCTTGATCCCAATCGCCTCTCCTTTGAGGACGACCGGAACCGTGACCGTCAGCTTCTTATCCATCGCGATGCGTTGCAGATCGACGTGGAGCAGAGTCCCCTTGATTGGTTCATACTGCCAATCCACGATCATTGCTTTCACGCGATCGCTGTCGAGCGTCAGGTCAAAAATCGTGTTGTGCCCGCTATCCGACCGCAGGATGCGCAACACCTGGCGCGGATCGACTGCGATTGCGGCCGCGTCTTTGCCCGCGCCATAAACTACCGCTGGAATCTTCCCCGCCACGCGCACGCGCCGGGCTGCGTTCTTTGTGCCGGGCTCGCGTTTCTGTGCTTCGAGAATGCTCGTATCCGTTGCTGTTGCCATAATTCCGTCCTCGCCAATTCGCTATTCGTCGTTCGCCCCCTCGCAAGCCCTCCTAATCCAAGGCGAATAGCGAACAGCGAACCACGTTTTAAATAAAAAGTCTGCTGACCGAGGTCTCTTCGTGAATGGACTGAATCGCCCGTCCAATCAGCCCGGCAATCGATAACACCTTGATCTTCGAAACCTGTCTTGCCGCTTCGCTCAGCGGAATCGTGTTGGTCACGACCACTTCCGTGATCGGAGAGTTCACCAGGTTTTCCACCGCCGGACCCGAAAGCACCGGATGCGAACAACACGCATACACAGTAGTTGCACCGTTTTCAACCAGCGCCTGCGCCACTTTTACAAGCGTTCCGGCCGTATCGATCAGATCGTCAATGATCAGACAAGTGCGGCCGTTGACGTCGCCGATTACGTGCATCACTTCGGCGACGTTCATTTCGACGCGCCGCTTATCCACAATGGCCAGCGCGGCATCTACTTTCTTCGCGAAGAAACGGGCGCGTTCCACGCCACCGGCATCCGGCGAAACCACGGTCAAATCCGGCAGATTCAGTTTCTTGAAATAATCCACCAGCACCGGCGACGCGAACAAATGATCCACCGGGATGTTAAAAAATCCCTGCAACTGCGGCGCATGCAAATCAACAACCAGCGCTCGATCCGCGCCCGCGGTAGTCAGCAAATCGGCCACCAGCTTCGACGAAATCGGCACCCGCGGCTTGTCTTTACGATCCTGCCGCGCATAACCGTAATACGGAATCACCGCCGTAATGCGTCGCGCGGATGCTCGCTTCAACGCGTCCATCATCAACAGCAGTTCCATCAAATGCATGTCCACCGGTTGACAGGTGGGCTGCATCACGAACACATCGGCGCCGCGCACGTTCTCCTGAATCTGGACGTACGCTTCGCCGTCTTTGAACCGCGTGACCAGAGCCTGCCCGCGAGTCAGTCCAAGAAAATTGCAGACCTCGTCGCAGAGCGCCTCGTTGGCAGTTCCGCAGAAGACTTTGAATCTGTCATCGACCCGGGCGCGTTGCGGCTTGCGTTCCGTTTTCTCGTCCGTGATCGGCTTTTTTTCCGCAGTCGTTTTTTCTGCCGTCGTTTTCTCGGCAGTCGTCGCAACTGTGGCCATGGTTGAGTTCTCAGTTCTCAGTTCCCGGTTCTCAGACTTGGGGCTCCAGTTTCTCGACTGAGAACTGAGAACTGGCAACTGAGAACTAGGTGTTATCTGGCTGGGCCGCTAGGATTCGAACCTAGACAAAGTGCTCCAAAGGCACTTGACCTACCATTAGTCGACGGCCCAACACGCTGGTGGCCACTAAATCATAACCCAGACCGAATGCCAACGACTAACGACTACCGACCAACGACGCCTTCCAATACTGCCGGCGCGTCAACGTACGAGTCGCGACCGCCTTCAATCCCCGCTTTCGCAGGCGGATAGCCGCCGTCACTGCATCAGATCGCGACCGGAACAGCCCGTACAGGGTTGACCCTGAGCCAGAAAGCGAAGCGTATTTAGCGCCCGCGCGTTCCAGCGCACCTTTAATGTCTCGCAATTCGGGATATTGAGGAAAGACGACTTTCTCGAAGTCGTTTTCAATCCCGGTACGGACAAGGTCGGAAAGCAAGTTCCCGGCCCGGCTCCCGCCTTTTGCGGAAGCACCGGTGTTGGGGTAACCAATAATGTCGGTTGAACCACTAAGCCACGCCGAAAGCACGCAGCCAGCCTCAAACAGTCTATCGGACCGCTGCGCTTGCGTCAATTGTCTGCTGCTGTTGTGACCGGTTTTCGTGAGTGCATCCCAAGTGGCAAACGCCTGAGGAGTCGAAACTCCAACCTCAGGTGTAACCACTACCATGGGGACCGAAGCAAAATCCTCCAGCGGATAAACCTCCTCGCCGCGCCCCACTCCCAGCGTCGTTCCTCCAACCAGAAACAGAGGTAGGTCTGAGCCCACTTCGGAGGCGATCCGTAACCGCACATCAGCCGGCAGTCTTTTCTTAAGCGCTCGTTCCAAAGCAATCATCGTAGCCACTGCATTCGAAGACGCCGCGCCCAATCCTCCCTGCACCGGCAAACGTTTCTCAATTTCAATGTCGATTTTGCTTTTCAAGCCGAGTTGATCCATCACCCGCGCGGCCACGCGATAGCAGGTGTTCGAAGAATCCAGCGGGACTCTCGGATCTTTGCAGAGAATTTCGATTCCGCTGCCACGCCCGATTGTTCTTCCGACACTCACCCGGATCACGTCATGTAGCGCGATCGTCTGGTATACCGTGCGCAGATCGTGAAATCCATCCGCCCGCGCCGCGCCGATGTAGAGCCCAAGGTTGATCTTCGCAAAAGAGCGGACTGCGACTGTCATGGCAGGGGAATTGTAAGCGATTCGAGCATGTAACAACTGCTGTTATGGTGCGCCAAGCGGACCCCGCGATAGCCCTGTTTATTTTCGCTGCAGAGTGGCGTCCAGCGTCAGCTCTGATCCCACTGTAATCGTCATGACCTTCGTCCAAGCCGTATAGCCGGGCTTCTCCACGCGAAAGCTGTGTTTCCCGGGACCAAGCGCGATCTTTGCCGGCGTATATCCCATAGAGTCGCCGTCAACGAACACTTCCGAAAGATAAGGAGTCGAACGCACCATCACCGATCCCGTCGCAGGAGCGGGAGGTGGTGGTGGTACTACTACGGGGGGCACCGACGCCGGGCCCTTGCCTTCGTCGGACTTCATGGGGCCGATCAGCGATTCTGGCGCAGTATCGAGGGCAGAAAGCGCCTTTTTCTCTTCGGCAGTAATCGGCTTCATCGGCCCCGCAGTCTTCCGTTGCGTTATCTTCAACCGAAGATTGTCGGTCCCTGACCGCAGATATAGAACATCGCTGCTAACCTGAAGCATTATTACGGAGCCAGACGTCCATTCTGCCGGGGGATCCAATTGCGTCGAGGAAACCTCGTAGTTGCCCACAACGATTCGATCCTGTACATGAACCGAAATTGTGTATCGGGTAGATTCTTCATCCAGCGGAGTGTTGACCACCCAGGCTTTCGTTGTCGTAGTGACCGATTTCTTGACCGACTCGATCCGCCCATATTGCCAGCGAGGCTCGCCCGCGGCGAAACTGTGCCAGCTGGTTAACAGGTGGAAAAGGACAATGATCAGAGAACGCTTCATTCTGCACCTAGTTTACAAGGTCTTAGGTCCGGAGGTTCAGTTCGCGCCTAGCGGCACGATTGGAACTCGCGGCGTTCCCAAAACCGAACTAAACGGAGTTTTCCAGCAGCCTGTAAGAGCCTGTCGTTCGGGCTGGAGGGGCTGCCCAGCGCAGCACATGCTAGAATTGTTCTCGTGACGTCCCTAACCGATGCTTCCTGATATCGAAAAATTGCTGGAGCTGCAGATCGCGGATAAAGAAATCCGCAAGCTGCAGGAAGAAGTCGCTGCGCTGCCGAGACGCGTGGCTGTGATTGAACAAAAGCTGGCTGGGACAAAGGCGCAACTGGAAAAAGCCCAGGCCGCCGCCAAGGGCGACGAAGCCAACCGCAAGATGTTCGAAGCGGCTATCAAAGACCTGCAAGCCAAGATCTCCAAGTATCGCGATCAATCTCTCGACGTTAAAACCAACGAACAGTACAAAGCTCTGCTGCATGAGATCGGATTCGCCGAGGCGGAGATTCGCCTTAACGAAGACCGCATTCTTGAGGTGATGGTCAACGTCGAAGGCCGCGATAAAGAAGTCAAAGCGGCCGAGGCCGAGTTGAAGGCGGAGACAGCCGCGATCGAAAAAGAAAAAGAAGAAGCGCGAAGAATTACCGCCGAAGATCAGAAGAAACTCTCCGAGTGGAACGCGAAGCGCGACGGCCTGCGACAGCAGATTTCCGAAGACACGCTTCGTCAATACGAGCGCGTGGCCAAGTTTCGCGGCACCGGACTGGCGGAAGTCCGCGATCAGAAGTGCATGGGCTGCCAGGTAAAGCTGCGTCCGCAGACCTACAACGAAGTGCGAAACGGCGAGAAGGTAATGATCTGCGAATCGTGCTCGCGAGTGTATTACTTCAATCCCGCGAACGAAGTGAAACCGGAGCAAGAAGTAGTCACCGTGACTGGGCGTAAACGCGCTCGCCCGAAAGCCGATGCTCCACAGGCCTGGTTCTATCGTCCCGATTACGGTGAAGAAGGCGAAGTGCTGCTGGCGTTTACCAATAGCGGCGGCAATTCAACCCGGCGTATCTATGAAATGCACACCGGACGCGAAATTGGCGGCGTGCTGCTCCGCGAAGGAACCTACCGCCTTGCGTTTCCCGAGGACCTCACCGATGCCGCGATCCGGCTCAACGGCCATTGGGACGAAAAAGAGATTGATGAATGGGGCACGGAAATACCCTCGAATGCTCTCGATCTTCTGCACAAAGATATTCTGGCCATCCAGCGCGAGCACCGGGCAAGCCACAAGGATCACGCTGCCTCACCGGCGGAACAGCCAGCCGCCAGCTAAGCGTCAGCGTTAGCTTTAAATGAGATCCGGCGTCAACGAAAGCCATGCATTCGACGGTTTCGCAACAACCGAATCCCGAACCGCATGTCGCTCCATCCGCAATTTTTCAATCCCCGCAAAAACGAAATTTGATTCTCTGCCTGCTGCTGGCGCTGGCGACGATAGCGCTTTATAGCCCCATCTTCCACGCTCCGTTTCTAAACTACGACGACGCCGCGCACGTAACTGACAATCCTCACGTTCGCGCCGGACTTAAATGGAGCACCGTCGCGTGGGCTTTTACCACCTCCGAATCTTCGGACTGGCATCCGATCACGTGGCTTTCGCACGCGCTCGACTGCCAGATGTTTGGCTTGAATCCAGCAGGTCCGCATCTGGTGAATGTGCTTCTCCACGCGGCGAATGCGGTGCTGCTGTTCCTGATTCTGGAGAGCGCTACCGGCTTCGCCTGGCGCAGCTTAGCGGTGGCCGCGCTCTTCGCCTTGCATCCCATCAATGTCGAATCGGTAGCGTGGGTCGCGGAGCGCAAGAACGTTCTGAGCGCGTTCTTCTTCCTCATCGCTTTAGGTGCGTATGGTTGGTACACGCGACGGCCAGGTGTTGCGCGATATGTGGCCGTCACGGTGGCGTATGCGCTTGCCTTGATGAGCAAGGCGCAGGTAATTACCTTTCCCTTTGCTCTCTTGCTGCTGGATTACTGGCCGCTGCGGCGATTTGGGCGCGAAAGCGTTGGAGAAAACCCGGTTGACGCACGAACGCACAGCGAGTCTTTCGGGAAATTGGTCTGGGAGAAGACGCCCTGGTTTGCCCTCTCGGTGGTGAGCGCGATTATTACGGTCAAGGTCGAAGCGGACGCGACCCAGGTCAAGCTCCCGCTCTGGATACACCTGGGAAATGCTGCCCTCTCGTACGTCAAATATCTTGGTAAAGCTTTCTGGCCGGTCAATCTCGCGCTTGTCTATCCTCATCCGGGGCTCGCGCTCAGCATTTCGGCGGCCGCTTTATCCGCGTGCTTGCTTTTGATTTTAACGATTCTCGCAGTCAGTATCTGGCGGCGCCGTCCTTTCTTTGTGGGGTGGTTCTGGTTTCTGGGAACGCTGGTACCGATGATCGGGTTGGTGCAGATTGGCGTTCATGGCATGGCCGATCGCTATGCCTATATCCCGCTGTTGGGAATTTTCGTGATTGTCTGTTGGGGAGCGGCGGAGCTGTTAGATTCCGCTCACGTTTCGACCGTGGTGTCTGGGGTCGGCGCCGTGGTTATCCTGCTTGCTTTGGGATTTGCGCTCCACCGGCAGTTGAGTTTCTGGAACGACAACGTCACCCTGTGGGCGCACACTTTGCAAATCACCGACGCTAATTACATGGCTGAGGACAATCTTGCGACTGCTCTGCTTGCCGAGGGCAGGATCGAGGAAGCCATGCCGCACGTTCGGAGAGCGCGCTTCCTGCGTCCGGACGATGCCATGGCAACGATCAATATCGCGACCTACGATCAGATGCGCGGCAACTATCAGGCTGCTCTGGATGGCTATGCGCGAGTTCCTAAATTCACGAAGGATCCGGCCATGCGGGTGACGGCACGAGTCAACAGCGGATATGCACATTACTCGCTGAAGCAATATTCCATGGCGAAGGATGACTTCGAAGCAGCGTTGAAAGGCCAGCCGGAGAATTCGCCGGCCTATCGCGGGCTTGGGTTGCTGGCACAAAGAGCAGGGGACATTCCGTTGGCGATCAAGAACTATGAGGTGTCAGTCCAGCTGCAACCGACGCCGGTGGGGTATTTACTCCTCGCCCAGGCTCTTGAAATTGGCGGGCAGAATGAGGCGGCGCGCGCGGCTGAAGCGCAGGCGGGACGCATGGCTCCCGACCTCACTGACGATATCGCCACGGCGAAGCAGTTGCTCGCGAACTAAGATAGGCCGGGCGGGGGACGCCCGGCTCTCCACAGAAACTATTTTGTCGCGTAGGGATTCGGGAATTTCAGGGCAGTATCCAAGTTTCTGCCGCGGATGATTCCCGCTTGGTGGTAGGTCAATCCCCAGGAGTCAATGGTAGACATATCGGGAAAAATGCAGGCTTCGAGGACGGTATCGACAGGGTCGGAAAGCTGCACCCATCCACCGCCATTCAGGTTGATGCCGCCGAACAAATCGGTGCCGCCGAGCTGCGAGCAATAGCACGATGCCGGGTTGCCATTGCAACTACCGCCATATGGAACCTTGGCGTAATAGGCGAGCGCGGCCAGGGTTGGGGTATCACTGTAGAGCGTCGAAAGCAGAACGTGAATCCGCGAGCCATCTTTGGCGGACGTGAACTTGCAAAATTGGTTCTCCCCGGAGAGACGGAGCCAGTTCTGCGGATCGTCGTTGGTGTTGAAATACGGTTCGCGTACATCAACCTCGCCACCGTGCCGGACACAATATTTTTCCGCTTTAGTTAAATTGGCTTGAGCGAGGGCCGTGACCGGAAGAGAAACCACGACGGCAAAGGCAACGGACATCATTATCAGCGAAGTAGCGAACCGGTGTTTCATCGAAAGGCCTCCCAGGGAAATGAGAATCGGCCGGCCGCTGGCCATTGGAAGGTGCCTTGGCTGTCAGCCGAGGGCAGAAGGTTACCATACAGACCTCTCGTTTGCCGTCCCCGCTCCTTAGAAGCTCAGAATGCGGGAGGGTACGGGCCGAAGGGTCGGTGTAATTTGCGGTTGGTTTTGCGGTAAGATGGCGCGCGAGGTGAGTGTATGGCTTCCCGCGACAACGATCTTGACGTTCCTGCCGGTTCTTCTTTCACATCTTCTTCCTGCACATCGCGCCGGTCGTTTCTGAGCTTGTCGGCAGCGGCTTCGGCTGCGTTGGCATTTCGCATTGTGACGGAACCCATGCTGGCGAACGCCCGCGTGCACAATCCTCCTCAGGGCGCCATCAGAATCGACGCCAACGAAAATCCGCTGGGGCCGAGCGCGGCGGCGCGCGATGCTGCCGCTGCCATCATCTCGCAAGGCGGACGTTATTCTGACTGGCTTACCGACGATCTGGTGAAGACACTGGCGGACCTGGAAGGGCTTAAAGTGGAGCAGGTCCGGGTCTATCCCGGATCGAGCGAGCCGCTGCATCACACGGTCGCCGGTTTTGCATCGCCGCAGCGCAGTTACGTGACTGCCGATCCCGGATACGAAGCGGGGATGTTCGCGGCCACCGCTTGTGGCGCGAAGATCGTGAAAGTCCCGCTGACGAAGAGCTACGCCCACGATGTGAAGGCGATGCTCGCCGCTGCTCCCGATGCGGGAGTGTTTTACGTATGCTCTCCGAACAATCCGACGGGCACGTTAACCAGTCATTCCGATATCGAATACCTGGTGGAGAACACGCCCAAAGATTCCGTGGTGCTGGTGGACGAAGCGTACATCCATTTTTGTGACGCGCCGTCGGCGATGGATCTGGTAAAGGCGGGGAAAGACGTAATCCTGCTGCGCACCTTCTCGAAGATTTACGGCATGGCGGGCCTGCGGTGCGGTGCGGTATTTGGCCGCCCCGATCTGCTGGAGAAAATTGAAAACTATGCTGGCTGGAATGCCATGCCGATCACGGCACTGGTCGCCGCGAGCGCCAGCCTAAAGGATCCGCAGTTGGTGCCCGAGCGCAAACGTCTTAACACACGGATTCGCGGTGAGGTCTTTGCCTGGCTCGACCGCAACGGGTACTCCTACATTCCGTCGGAAGCAAACTTCTTCATGCTCGACACGAAACGGCCGGCCAAGCCAGCCATCGATGCCATGGCCAAACAGAACGTCTTCATCGGCCGCATCTGGCCGGTTATGCCGACCTACACGCGCATTACAATCGGGACCGAACCAGAGATGGAACAGTTCCAGGTGGCATGGCAGAAAGTGATGTCAGGCGCGGTGACGGCGAGCGTGGGCGCGAGGCCGGTCTCGCGCAAACAAAATCTGGACGGAATCGTGGTTCGGGCGTAACGCTGCTTCGGGGGGACGGGGGTTTCCCCCGCCACCCCGTTCCTCATCTCTTCCGCCTCATCTCTTCTGTCTCTGAACGCTATAACATCTATCATCTATCCATGCCCAAAAAATCTCTTCCTTCGGCCAAGCCAGCGGAGCTGTCGATGAAAGTTTCCGTCCGCGGCGCTGCGCGACTGCACGCACGACATCCGTGGGTTTACCGTTCCGACATTACAGAAGACAAAAATATCCCCGCTGGCGCTGTTGTTCGCGTCCAGGACCAACGCGGGAAATTCCTCGGCACGGCCCTTTACAGTTCTTCGTCGCAGATCGCGATCCGTATGATCTCGCATGGTTCGGTGACGGACCTGCCTGGCTTGGTTGCCGAGCGGATTCAAGCCGCCATTGCGTACCGCAAGGAAAAAGACCTGGTCACGAATACTGACGCCTACCGCGTTGTCTTCAGCGAAGCCGACTTTCTTCCTGGGCTGATTGTTGATCGTTACGGCGACGTATTGTCGGTGCAAGTTTTGACCCAGGCGATGGATGCGGATCCTGTGCGCGAGGCCATCGTCCGCACGCTTACGGCAGAGTTGCAACCTGCGGGAATTGTCGAGCGCGTTGACGCCCGCATTCGGGATATTGAGCAATTGCCGCCGCTCGAATCCAGATTGCTTTACGGGGAAAAGAGTTCGACGGAAATCAGCATGAACGGGGTTCGGTTCCACTATGAAGGACTGGAGGGCCAGAAGACGGGATCGTTTCTGGATCAGCGGGAAAACTATGCGGCGGCGGCGCAATATGCGCACGGCGAGGCGCTAGACGCGTTCTGCTATCAAGGAGGATTCGCGCTTCATCTGGCCGCAAAGTGCTCCAGCGTTACCGGGGTCGATAGCTCGCGCCCGGCTCTGGAGGTCGCGGAAAAGAATGCGGCGCTGAACTCCTGTGACGTGGAATGGATCGAAGCAAACGCGTTCGATCTTTTGCGCGATTATGCCGCGTCGAATCGCCGCTACGACACGATTGTTCTCGATCCTCCAGCATTCGCCAAGACGAAGCGCGATGTCGAAAAGGCGCTCGGCGGCTATAAAGAACTCAATCTGCGAGCCATGAAGATGCTGCAGCCGGGCGGGATATTGGTTACCTGTTCGTGCTCATTCCACGTTGGTCCAGCCGAGTTCCTCAAAATAGTGGCCGATGCTGCTCAGGATGCCCACAAATCCCTTCGCGTAATTGAAAGCCGTGGAGCTTCCAGGGACCACCCCATCCTGCTGAATGTGCCCGAGACCAGATACTTGCAATGCCTGATATTGGCTGTAAACGATTGAACAATAAGCGTGTTTAATAGTTGACAATAATACACTCATGTTTTATGCTGTACTTACGCTAATCAATGAGCGTGGAGCTTCGAAAGCTCTTAATTTGAATTTCCTGCAGGAGGATTTAACCTAATGACTTTGATTCGACGTTTTGATCCGTTCCGCGAGTACGCCACGCTCCAGAGCCGCATGAACCATTTGTTCCGCGACTCCCAGGGGCCGGAAGGTCAGGAAACTTTGACCACCACCGCATTCGCTCCGCCAGTTGATGTTTACGAGGACGAGCACGGTGTCACACTCAAAATTGATGTGCCCGGAATCGACGAGAAAGACATCGACGTCCGCGTCGAGAACAACACGCTGACCGTCCATGGCGAACGCAAGTTCGAGAAGGAAGAGAAAGAAGAAAACTTCCGCCGTGTGGAGAGTCAGTACGGCAGCTTTACCCGCACCTTCACGCTGCCTACGACGGTCGACCATGAAAATATTCAGGCCGACTACGACAAGGGTGTGTTGAAAGTGAAGCTCGCGAAGAAATCCGAAGCCAAGCCGAAGCAGATCAAGATCAATGTTGGTTCGGTGAACCCTGGCAGCGAGAAGACGCTGGAAGCGAAGGCTGCAACCAAGGCCGCGTAAGCAGTTCTTGTGGTGATGCCGGCGAAGCCCGGCGGTTGTAAACTCAGCGGGAGGCGAGAAACTGCGCCTCCCGTTGCATTTTGGTGGTCTAGATAGATAACAATTGTCATCGTTCGCGTTAGACGAAGCGAAGATCCTGATGTATTGGGGCGCTGGCAAAAGCAGGTCCTTCGCTTCGCTCAGGATGACAAAAATGTTAATCGAACGACAAAGTATTTAAAGGAATGACAGCCATGGCTATCCGTTGGGACAAATTCACAGTCAAAGCGCAGGAAGCGATTCAGCGTGCGAACGAGCTTGCCTCTGAGCATGGGAATCCCGAGATGACGCCGGCCCATCTGCTGGCCGCATTGGTCGAAGATAAAGAAGGCATTGTCGCGCCGGTGCTGGAGAAAATCGGCATTGGCCCGCAGGCTGTGCTTAGCGACCTCTATAAGGAAATTGAGAAACTGCCGAAGGTTTCTGGCAGCGGCGGCGCGAACCAACCGGCAATGTCGTCGCAGATCAACCAGGTGCTCGAGAAGTCGTTCAAAGAGGCCGACACTTTTAAGGATGAATATGTTTCGACCGAGCACATGCTCTTGGCGCTGACGGATCTGAAACGCGATCCGGCACAGGCGCTGCTGACGCGTTTTGGCGCGACCCATGATGCGATTTTGAAAGCGCTGACGGCTGTGCGGGGATCGCAGCGCATCACCGATCAGAATCCTGAAGCGAAGTACCAGGCGCTGGAGCGTTACGCTCGCGACCTTACCGAGCAGGCGCGGCGCGGCAAGCTTGATCCCGTGATCGGACGCGATGAAGAAATTCGCCGCGTGGTGCAGGTGCTTTCGCGGCGCACGAAGAATAATCCTGTGCTCATCGGTGAGCCCGGCGTGGGTAAGACGGCGATCGTTGAAGGACTGGCCCAGCGCATCATCTCCGGCGACGTGCCGGAGGTGTTGAAGAATAAGCGCGTCGTCGCGCTCGATCTCGGAGCCATGCTGGCCGGGGCGAAGTATCGCGGCGAATTTGAAGACCGCTTGAAGGCTGTGCTGAAAGAGATCGAAGACTCCGAGGGACAGATCATCCTCTTCATCGACGAGCTGCATACGCTGGTTGGCGCGGGAGCAGCCGAAGGCTCCATCGACGCGTCGAACATGCTGAAGCCGGCACTCGCTCGCGGAGAACTGCGCGCTATTGGCGCTACCACGCTCAACGAATATCGCAAGTACATCGAGAAAGACGCCGCGCTCGAACGCCGCTTCCAGATTGTGTTTGTGGGCGAGCCAAATGTCGAAGATACGATTGCTATTCTGCGAGGACTGAAAGAAAAGTACGAAGTACATCACGGCGTGCGGATCAAGGACTCCGCGATTGTCGCGGCCGCTACGCTGTCGCATCGCTATATTTCTGACCGCTTTCTCCCCGATAAGGCCATCGACCTGATCGACGAGGCCGCGTCGTCGTTGCGTATTCAGATCGATTCCATGCCCACGGAGATCGATCAACTGGAGCGGCGAGCGACTCAACTGGAAATTGAAAAGCAGGCGCTGAAGAAAGAGGACGATTCCAATTCCAAAGAACGGCTGGGGAATGTCGAAAAGGAACTGGCCGGCATTCGTGAAAAGTCGAACGCGCTCAAGGCCAAGTGGAAACAGGAAAAAGATGTCATCGCAAAAGCCCGGGCGTTGAAGGAAAAACTCGAGCAGCTCAGGATTGAAGAGGCCGCGGAAGAACGCAAAGGGAATCTGGAGCGGGTGGCGCAGATACGCTATGGGCTCATTCGCAACACCGAAGAAGAGCTGAATAAAGTTACCGCGCAAATTGATGGCACGGCCGGGCAGCGCATGTTGAAAGAGGAAGTGGACGAAGAAGATGTGGCCGGCATTGTCTCCAAATGGACGGGCATTCCGGTTTCGAAGATGCTCGAAGGCGAAGTCAAGAAGCTGATTACCATGGAAGACCGGCTGCGCCTGCGCGTCGTGGGACAGGACGAGGCGCTGGAACGTGTGGCTAACGCGATCCGGCGTTCCCGCGCGGGACTGTCGGATCCGAAGAAGCCGATTGGATCTTTTATTTTTCTCGGTCCAACTGGCGTCGGCAAAACCGAACTCGCGCGTGCTCTTGCAGAATTTCTTTTCGACGACGAGCGGGCCATGGTGCGCATTGACATGTCCGAATACATGGAGAAACATGCGGTTTCGCGTCTGATTGGGGCTCCTCCGGGATACGTTGGCTACGAAGAGGGCGGCCAACTCACGGAGCAGGTGCGGCGGCATCCTTACGCAGTTGTGCTCTTCGACGAAATCGAAAAAGCGCATCCTGACGTTTTCAATATCCTGCTGCAAATCATGGATGACGGCCGGCTCACCGACGGCAAGGGCCGCAAGGTTGATTTCAAGAACACGGTCATTATCATGACCTCGAACCTTGGCTCGTCGTATCTGCAGTCGGAAAACATTGGTTCCGATGCTGCTTTCGAAGAAGCGTCCAAGCAAGTGATGAACGCGCTACACGGGCATTTCAAACCCGAGTTTTTGAATCGAGTGGATGACATCATTATTTTCCATCCGCTGGGCAAGGAACAGCTGGTGAAGATTGTCGATCTGCGCCTCGAAGACTTGCGGCGACTTTTGGCCGATCGCAAAATCTCGCTGGAGCTAACCGACGCGGCCAAAGAACTGCTCTTCACGGAAGGCTACGATCCAAACTTTGGAGCGCGTCCGCTGAAGCGGGCGATTCAGAAACTGGTGCAGGATCCGCTGGCGATGAAGATTCTGGATGGCGCGGTGCTGCATGGGGACCACGTGATCGTAGACGCAGATAAGAAGACGGGCAAGATGACGTTTAAGGTCAGCGAAAGAGTCGGGGAGAAAGTGGCGGTGAAGTCGAAGAGGTAAAGCTCCCTGTACATCGGAGCAGCCAAGGCGGCTGTTATGTGATTCTTGGCTCTTTCCTGACGCAAGAAACGCTCTCCGGTACGATCAATCTTTGCGTACTACTTTTTGCGCGGGGAGATTACTGTTTGCCTGATGACACAAAGCTGCATAATTTCTTACAGGAACTGCTCCGTCGCGGGGGGAGCGACCTACTTTTGGTTCACGGGGTTGCGGCTTCGATTCGTAAGAATGGAGAGGTTGAGAAAATTGGAGACGCTGCGCTGGATGGTTCGGAAATCGAATCTTTGGTGCAGCCGATTCTGACGCCGGTTGGCGCGGCTCAGTATCGCGCGACGCAGATCGCCGATTGTTCCTATCGGATTTCTGGTCTCGGACGATTCCGCATCAACTTGCATCGCGAGCGTGGTCAAGCGGCGGCTACGATTCGCGCGCTTCCGATGAAAGTGCCATTCCTCAGCGACCTGGGGCTTCCGGCTGAGGTTGGCAATCTGGCTGGGCTGCGTCGCGGGCTGGTGTTGATTGGAGGCGCGGCCGGCGCAGGGAAATCTACCACTCTGGCGGCGGTAGTCAACGAGATTAACCAGCGCGATGCGCGTCACATTGTGACCATCGAGGACCCCGTTGAATATGAGCACGCGCATTTGCGCAGCATCGTCGAGCAAGTCGAGGTTGGAACCGACGCGCCTGATTTTCCAACGGCGCTTCGTGCAGCGCTGCGCCAGGCTCCGGATGTGCTGGTGGTGGGAGAGATGCGTGATCCCGAGAGCATGGCCATTGCCGTTTCTGCGGCGGAGACTGGGCATCTGGTGCTCTCGACTCTCCACACGACCGATGTGGCTTCAGCGATTTCGCGTATCTCCGATTCATTTCCGGTGGAACGGCAGAGCACGATTCGACAGGAGTTGGCCATGGCGATCTCCGCAGTATTGACCCAAACACTGCTTCCGAGCCGCAAGGGTGGGCGCATTCCGGCGGTTGAGTTATTGATGATTGGATACGGAGCTAGACAGCATATCCGGCACAATGCGCTGCAACATTTGAATCAGGAAATCACCATGACCAAGGCGAAGGGATCGATTGCCTTGGAGGAGTCGCTGGCGCGGTTGGTTCGTGACGGTCATCTGGATCGCGAGGAAGCGATTGAGTTTGCAGTGCATCCGGATGAGTTGAAGAGCCGACTCCGAGGCGTGGCATAACTTGTCACAGCGCGGTTAGGGGCGGGGGTGGAATGCTTCGGCTGCTTCTTCGCGCGATAGATTCCAGGTCACGATCACGCGCACGATGATGCCCAGTCCGCCCAACACGAGCGGTTGCAACTTTGCCCTCACGGTCGCCGCTGAAACGTAGGGGACCAGGATCACGATTCCGGCGATGGCGATCAGTTGGGCCAGGCGGCGAACGATGTTGTTAAGTTTCCATAGTCCCCAGGCGACTGCGCCTGCGATCAACGCGCCCAGAAACAGCACGTAGGGGCCGTTGAATTCCAATCCTAATAAGAGTGGCGTTACGAAGGACAGGGGGATTGCGCCGGGTCTGATCAGGTTCACCAGGCCGACGGTTGCCAGATACATTCCGCAGAAGGCGAATAATCTGCCGATGGCTTCCACTCCGTCGGGGATCGGGTTGGCGGGGGTACTCACGGTTCTCTCGAGCTGCTTTGGTTGGCGGACAGGAGTGTCCGCCCGACACGTGTCTCGGTTTGTAGAATACCGCACAGGGCCAGCCCGATTTCCGAAATTGGGCAGCGTCGCCGACCGAGCTGCGGCCAGAGCCGCAGGATGGAGGAAGCAATTTTCTGGCTGGCGAAATTAAATGCCGTAATTTGCCAGACGAAGGCCGTCTTTATAGGCTTCGCGCGCTTTTGACGCCTTGTCGTGGGCTATGTGCTCGGCGAAGTGAGCGGTGTCCCAGTGCTCCATGGCAACCATCGAATGGTCGGGAGTGGCTAAGGCTTCTTCGGCGCGAATGGCGTCGACCCACTCGTCGATAGCCCTCTTGTACGCGAGACGCAATTGATCCAGATCAGGGTTGCTCATAACCAGTGCAGGGTAGTGCCGCCACGCCGCCCGGTCAATTCCGTAGAGCGAATTTAACCGAAAATTAACGTGGCGGAATTGGAATCTGTTCCCCATGGGGGGAGGCGCAGGCGCGATAACGGTTGCGGTCCGAGTCTCCGAAGTTGTACCGTACTCGGCTTGGACTCGATCACCACAGGGGGATGGAATGAAGCTCAGCCGTTATCTGTTTTTATTGGGTATTTCGCTTTCTTGTATCAACTTGTTGTGGGCGCAACCTGCGCCGGCTTCGAAGACCGTTTTTATTCGCGCCGGTCATCTGCTGGATGTAAAAACCGGAAAGACACTCGCTAATCAAACCATCGTGATTCAGGGCGACAAGATTGTGAGCGTTGGTTCGGATGCGCAGGTTCCGGCTGGAGCGCAAGTCATCGATCTCTCGAACGCCACGGTGCTGCCGGGACTGATCGACGCCCACACACACATCACTTACACTCCCAATTTCGGCTACTCGCGGCTCGGGGTTTCCATTCCGCGCGAAGCTCTCAATGGAGCCCGTAATGCGCGAGTCACTCTGGACGCTGGATTTACTACGATCCGCAATGTGGGTGCGAGCGGGTTCACCGACGTTGCGTTGCGCGACGCGATTAACGCCGGCGATGTCCCAGGGCCGCGCATGCTGGTCAGTGGGCCGGCGCTTAGCATTACCGGCGGACACTGCGACGAAAATCTGCTGCCGTTTGAGTGGCACGCACAGAGCGAAGGCGTGGCCGACGGCATTGAGGCGGTCCAGCATAAGACGAGAGAAATCATCAAGTATGGCGCCGACCTGATCAAGATTTGCGCGACCGGCGGAGTGCTTTCGCATGGGGACAATCCTCAGGCTTCGCAGTTTACGCTGGAAGAGATGAAAGCCATCGTCGCGGACGCTCACCGACTGGGCCGGAAGGTCGCAGCGCATGCGCATGGGGCCGAGGGAATCCGCTGGGCGTCGGAGGCGGGGGTGGATTCGATCGAACATGGGTCTTACATTGATGACGCGGCCATTGCCACCATGAAAAAGAACGGCACTTATCTGGTGCCCACGCTCTATCTGATGGATTGGTTTTTCGAGAATGCGGAGAAGATTGGCACGCCTCCGGAGTTGATCGCCAAAGGGCGGGAGGTGATGCCTGCCGCGCGCAAGAATGTGGCTCGCGCATTTGCGGCGGGAGTGAAGGTTGGGTTCGGGACGGATGCCGCTGTTTATCCGCATGGGCTTAATGCCCACGAATTCGCGGTCATGGTGAAGCTTGGGCTTACGCCTCTACAGGCGATTCAAGCGGCGACTGTTAATGACGCGGATCTGCTGGGGTGGTCCGATAAGGTCGGAACGCTCGAGCCAGGAAAATGGGCCGACATCGTTGCTGTGGATGGCGATCCGCTAGCCGACGTCACGACTTTGGAGCGAGTGAAGTTTGTGATGAAGGGCGGCGAAGTAGTGAAGAATCAGTACGCAAAATAAATTCTCAAGGCTTTTTCTTGAGTGCGCTGGTATGACTGGCGACGCATACCCACTTGCCGTTCAAATAAGCCCAGGTGTCCGTGAATCTCCCATAATGATCGAAGGGCTTGCCTTTACTAAGGCCTTTAGCGTGATAGATTCCGGCCACGACGGCCGCGTTTCCATACACGAAAATCTTCTGATCGCTATTTGCCATGACGGTAGGGGCGTAGGAAAGGTCTTTGTTGTCGGCCAGAAATTGGGCCTTGTTCATGAACGCTCCGTCGTTGTCCGTACTGATGAAATTATCGGCAATTAACTCCTCCATGGCTTTTGAATCGTGGTGCAATTGGGCCTGGTTCCAGCCATTTTCCAGAGCAATCAGCAAAGATTCGTTGGCATGAGCAGACAGTGCAGGCGGCTGAGCGACAGCCAGAGATCCTGTTAGCCACAAAAAGCCTAGGGCGAACCGCATTGCAGTCATGGTTCTAATGGAAGCCGTGTGGTAGTTCACGTTGCCATAATACCGGACCCTACAACGGGACCATCGCTGGCGATTGAATTCAAGAGCAAAGTAAAACTATCGCTTATAACATCCGTTAGAATCCCCCAGTGTCAGTTCATCTTCATATTGAAGCGAAGCGCGGCGCAGCTCGCGCCGGCAAGCTCATCACTCCACACGGGGAAGTTGAGACGCCGGTGTTTATGCCGGTTGGAACGCTAGCCTCGGTCAAAGGCGTTTCGCAGGACTTGCTCGAAGAACTCGGCGTCGAGATTCTGCTTAGCAACACTTACCATCTTTTTCTGCGACCGGGAGTTGAGACGGTTCGAAAGATGGGAGGCCTGCACCGGTTCATGTCTTGGGATCGGGCGATTCTTACGGACTCGGGCGGGTTTCAGGTTTTTAGTCTGAACGAGCTTCGCAAGGTCAGTGAAGAGGGTGTTGCGTTCCGCTCGCATCTGGACGGGTCGGCACGTTTTCTGAGTCCTGAAAAAGCTATGGAGATTCAGATTGGCCTCGGCGCTGACATTATTATGGCGTTCGACGAGTGCACGGAGTATCCGGCCGAGGCTCAGCGAGTGCGGAATTCGATGGAGCTGACATTGCGCTGGGCGGCGCGCTGCAAGAATTATTTTGAGGAGCATAAGCGTGAGGTGCCGTGGGACAGCCGTCAGCCGTCAGCGATCAGCGATCAGGAAAAGCAGGTCCTTCCCCTTCGGCAGGCTCAGGGTCAGAATGACAATTGTGGGGAGAGTCAGACTGAGATCCAGTCTTTGTTTGGGATTGTGCAGGGCGGGATGGATCGCGAGTTGCGGCGGGAGTCTGCTTTGCGGACTATTGACATTGGTTTCCCCGGTTATGCCATCGGTGGTCTGAGCGTCGGCGAACCGCGTGAACTGACTCGCGATGTTGTTTTATCGACGCTTGAGCATCTGCCTTCCGACAAGCCACATTATCTAATGGGGGTGGGTACTCCCGAGGAGATTGGGTTCTATGCGCGGTCGGGTGTTGACATGATGGATTGCGTGCTCCCCACGCGTGCCGCTCGCCATGGATTGCTGTTTACTTCCGAAGGGAAAGTGTCGATCAAGCAGGCCAGGTATGCGCAGGATGAGAGCGCGCTCGATCCAGCCTGCGATTGCCGCGTTTGCCAAAGATATTCGCGGGCTTACTTGCGTCATCTTTATGCGGCGAACGAACTGCTGGCTCAAGTCTTGAATACGGTTCACAATCTGCATTTTTATCTGGCGACTATGCGGAGGGTACGGAACTGGATTCGGGCTGGGCAAGCAACGACGACTGTCATTTCCGGGGGCTGAATTCGGCGTGGAATTCGACACACTCGCCTTGACACCCAGCGAAGCGTCCGGCATTCTATTCAACTTGGGGATAAGGTCAGTTTCTTTCTGTGCCGTTCCGATCAAAAACGGGACGCAGCATTGCCGGTTCTAGCCTGCAAGTTGTAGGATCTCCGGCCATAGAAGAGAAAATCCCGCAGCTCAGCAGAGAAAGTTAAGCGGCGAAAGAAGCAAACTTGTGCCGAGTTCCGCTCGGCGGGCTTGAAGCGGAGCTTCCTGCCAGCGCGATTCTGGCCGGCTATTTCGTTACAGAGTATCAACTTGGCGTTAGAAATCATTATGTCTGACATGGTCGGCGGATTGGCGTTTTGGTTGCAGCTTGCCGGGGGTGGAGGCCTCATGCCTCTGGTGATGATGGGGGCTATTTTTGGTGTTTTTTATTTTCTGCTGATCATGCCGCAGCAGAAGAAGCAGAAAAAGTGGCAGGCCATGCTCGGAGAGTTGAAAAATGGAGATAAGATCGTCACCAGCGGCGGGATTCGCGGGACGATCATCAGCCTGAAGGACGATGCGCTGGTTTTGCGCGTGCCGCCCGACAACCTTAAGCTTGAAATCAGCCGCGCATCGGTAGTCTCGGTGACGACGGCGGAAGAAGGAAAATAGTTTAGTCGTTGGTCGATTGTCGTTGGTCGCTCGCGGAGCGGCTCTGGTTTCAGCCAACGAAAACGACCAAAGACGATCGACTGGTTTTTTCATGAAGAATATTACTTGGAAGTTGGTCCTCATCCTCGCGATCCTGCTGATCTTTGTGGCGGGTATTTTTGGACCTCCATGGAAGTGGTCGGGACGCGGTCCGCTCGCACTGATCACCGATCAAATTCACCTGGGCCTCGATCTGCGTGGCGGGACGCACTTGATTCTGCAGGTTAAGGTTAACGACGCGGTCAACGTTGATTCCGATAATGCGATTGCGCGCCTGAAGGAAGACATGCGCACGCGCAAGATCAATTATGCCGACATCCTTAAGCCTGACCCCGTAAACCATCCTGAAACGATCATCGTTAAGGGGATTACTCCGGATCAATCCAGCGATTTCAAGAGCATAATCTCGGACCGCCTGCCGGACTACGATCCTGTCTCGGGCGCGGAAAATTCCTGGACGGTTTCGATGAAGGCGCAGAACCTCGCCGATCTAAAGAATCGCGCCGTCGCCCAAGCGATTGAAACTATCCGAAATCGAATCGACCAACTGGGCGTAAGCGAGCCGGTGATCCAGGAGCACGGTCTTGGGCAGTACCAGATTCTGGTACAGCTGCCGGGCGTGGACGATCCGGCGCGAGTGAAAGAGATTATGCAGTCTACGGCGATGCTTGAGATTAAGCAGTCGCTGGGTGGCCCCTATCCGACGCAGGAAGCGGCTTTGCAGGAGAACAACGGCGTTTTGCCTCCGGATGCGGTTCTGATGCCGGGCAAACCACAGCATCCAGGCGAGAGCGATACAGGCGAGGTTTGGTACCTGATCTCACGGGCTTCGGCGGTGACGGGTCGCGATCTTCGTACAGCCGATCCCGGTCAGGATGAGAATGGCCAGCCGGAAGTTCGATTCATCCTTACTACAGAAGGCGGGCGCAAGTTCTATTCGTTCACCTCGGCGCACGTGAAGGATAAGCTCGCGGTAGTGCTCGACAACAAAGTGCAATCGGTGGCAACGATTGAAGAGCCGATTAAGGAACAGGGCAACATTCACGGTCGCTTCACGCAGCAAGAAGTGCAGGACCTGTCGATGACGCTCCGTTCCGGCGCCCTGCCGGCTGGCATTGCGTACCTGGAAGAGCGCACGGTCGGCCCGTCATTGGGCGCGGATTCGATTCGCTCCGGCGTTCGTGCGGCTGTCGCCGGCATGCTTGCCGTGCTCATCTTCATGCTGGTTTATTACCGTTGGGCGGGCGTGAATGCCGACATCGCCCTGATCCTGAACCTGGTCATCCTGCTTGGATTCATGGGCTACTTTGGAGCGGTGCTGACCCTGCCAGGCATCGCCGGCGTGATTCTAACCGTTGGTATGGGCGTGGATTCGAATGTGCTGATTTTTGAGCGCATCCGCGAAGAGTTGAGGAACGGCAAAACGCCGCCCTCGGCCGTGGAACAGGGATTCAGTCATGCCTGGATCACCATCGTTGATACGCACGTTACGACCATTGTTTCTGCCGCGATCCTGTTCCTGTTTGGAACCGGGCCGGTGAAAGGTTTTGCGACGACGCTGGTTTTTGGTCTGCTGGCAAACCTGTTTACGGCAGTGTTTGTGTCGCGCATGATTTTTGATTGGGTTTTGAGCAGGAAGCAGCGCGGAGAGGCATTAAGCATTTAAGGGAGTCGTTAGACGTGGTCGATAGTCGTTCGCGATGTCGAAACGAACGATGCAAGCCCGAACGACCAACGACTAGCGCCGAATGACTGATTTTTGAAGGGATCGAAAAGCAGCGTGGAATTCTTTAAAAATACAAACTTCGATTTTCTGGGGAAGAAGTGGTATTTCCTCACCTTCTCGCTGATCTTCAGCGTGGCCGGACTATTTTCGATCTTGTTCTGGCACCACATTCCGCTGGGGGTCGACTTTCGCGGTGGCACGCTGGTCACGGTGAAGTACTCACATACACCCGACCCGTCCGCCATACACAACGAAATCGAGCGCGCCGGACTGAAGAACGCCAGGGTACAAGCCATCGGACCTTCTGCCAATAACGAGGTGCTGATCGCGCTCGATATTCAGGAAACCAGCGAGCAGTCGCTCGATAACGGCAAGACCAAGATCATTCAAGCCCTCGAAAGCAACGCCGCGGCGGGCAAGCAGGATCTCAACAACTCGAGTTCACTGACCGTCTCAAGATTCCTGCTGGAGAAAGACCCGCTCCGTCTTAGCGGCAGCGCCGACGCGAATCCGCGCTACACGACTCTGGGCCAGGCCATTGTCGACTATCGCGACAAAACGAAAAATGGCGTTTTGGGATCCATCGACGACCTGAAGGGCGTGGCCGATCCCGCCACCCTGGCGTCGCTGCAAGACGGTTTCTTTGTCTCCGACTTTGGTATCCGCAATGTGGATATCGTCGGTCCGCAGGTGGGCCAACAGCTGCGCAAACAGGCGGTCCTGGCCACCCTTTATTCACTGGCGGGGATGCTTATCTACCTTGGATTCCGCTTCGAATGGATCTACGGCGTCGCCGCTGTATTGACCGTCTTCCACGACACTCTGATTACGGTGGGTGCCTTTTCGCTGCTGAACTGGGAAATATCCCTGACGGTGATAGCGGCCATTCTGACGCTGATTGGATACTCGAATAATGACACGATTGTCATTTTTGACCGCATCCGGGAGAACATCAAACTGCTGCGGCGGGACAAGCTGGCCGATATCGTCAACAAAAGTATTAATCAGACTTTAAGTCGAACTATCTTGACAGCGGGCCTGACTTTCCTTACCGTGCTTGCTCTGTTTCTTTTCGGGGGCGAGGTGCTGCATGGTTTCAGCTTCGCTTTGGTGATCGGCATCCTGATCGGGACCTATTCCTCGATCGCAATTGCGGCTCCGATTCTGGTCGCTTACCAAGAGTGGCGGGGCGAGCAGGGCAAGAAGCCGATTGCCATGCCGCTGCGGCCGGGCAGTCCAACGCAGTCGAAAGAAAAGGTTAAGGTCTGAAATCGGGGCCACGTGGCGTAGAATCTTCACCTGTCCTCAGAGGCAGGAGCGGAAAAGGCAAGAAGCTCGCGGTAGATGGGCTCGAAAGGCCGGGAGCAAAGAGGATGAAGCCGGTGTCTAAGTTCTCTTAAGGTCTGGTGTAGGAGAAGCCTATGTTTGAAGATAGCCTCATTGAATCAGGTAACAAGCTTAAGACCAAGCGGTTAAGCACCACGATTCTGTCGTTTTTCGGACAGTTCGCGCTGGTCGGGATCCTGATTTTGATCCCTCTGATTTATACCGATGCGCTGCCTAAAGGGAATCTGATGACCTTCCTCGTGGCGCCGCCTCCGCCCCCGCCTCCGCCGCCTCCACCAGCGGCCGCGCCTAAGGTGGTGAAGATACAGAGTGAAGTGATCAATGGGCAGCTGCGGACCCCTACGAAGATTCCAGATAAAGTTCAGATGATCAAAGAAGAGGAAGCTCCGCCGGATATGGGTGGTGGCGTCCCGGGCGGTGTTCCGGGAGGCATTCCTGGGGGCTCCGCCGGTGGCGTGATGGGTGGAATTCTTAGCTCCACTCAAGTAGCGGTCCCTAAGATCGCAACTCCGCAGCGCCAGCGTGTTTCGTCGGGTGTGGCGACTGGACTTTTGATCAAGAAGGTTACGCCCAATTACCCGCCTCTAGCCAAGGCTGCCCGCATTCAGGGGACGGTTATTCTTCAGGCAGAAATTAGTAAAGAGGGCACGATCCAGAATCTGCAGTTGATTAGTGGGCACCCCATGCTTGCGCCAGCGGCGATTGAGGCCGTGAAGCAATGGCGTTATAAGCCATACCTGCTCAACGGAGAGCCGGTGGCTGTGGATACCACGGTGCAGGTAAACTTTAGCTTGAACGGAGGCTAGACCCTCCGGCAAGCCTGTTGCGGCAAGAGTTTGTGCGGTTTCGGGCCCTTCCAGCTTTCCCTGCGGTGGGAAAGTGTTTCTGACGACAGGATGGGGGGCGACTCTGGCTCGCTTTAGATTTTCTTGCATCAAACGTTCTTGGCATCGGAGGTTTAGCGATGCCATAGGTTCCGGCGGAATCCTCGACGGCTATTAGCCGCTGAGGGGGTTTGCTTGGCTGGGAGATTTTCGACCAGTGTCGAGAGACGAGTTTGAAATAGTTCTGAGGAGGAGAAGCAACTCATGGTAGCGAATCTGGCAGCAATCGCACTCTGCAATTTCCATCTTGTCGCCGCTTGGCTCTTTGACGAGGGCTCGGTCGGCTGGGATCCGATTTCTCTCTGGAAGCAGATGGGGCTTCTGGCGAAAGTCGTGGTTATCATTCTGTTCATCATGTCGGGTTGGTCCATTGGCGTGATGATTGACCGTTGGATGGCTTTCAACGCCGCCCGCAATCAGTCCCGCTCGTTCGCACCCGCAGTTGCCGGGGCTCTGCGTGAAGGCAAAATTGATGAAGCAATCAAAGTTGCCGAGCGCAACAAGAAGAGCCATCTTGCAAAGGTTGTCACTGCGGGCTTGATGGAATTCAAAGCCCATCAGGATAGCCCGGGAGAAATTCCTGGCGAGACCATCGAAGCTTCCAAGCGCGCTCTGGAGCGCACCGAAGCAATCGTGCACGCCGAACTGAAACGCGGTTTGGGGGGTCTGGCGACAATTGGTTCGACGGCTCCCTTCGTGGGACTGTTCGGAACGGTGGTCGGCATTCTGAACGCATTTAACGGTATCGCTAAGGAAAAGGCAACCGGCCTGGCAGCGGTGGCCGGCGGTATTTCCGAAGCGCTCGTGACCACCGCAGTCGGCCTGTTCGTGGCGATTCCGGCCGTCATGATGTTCAACTATTTAACCGGTCGCGTGGAGGCTTTCGACGTGGAGATGGACAACTCGTCGAGCGAATTGATCGATTACTTCCTCAAGCGCCGGAGTATGCGCCGGTCGTAGGTTGTTGGTCCTCTAAGTCGTACAGTTGCACCCATGAGTTGCTGAGCGATGGAGGCCGGGCGAGCAAGCCCGGCACTCCATCGAACGTGTTTCAGGGTGCGGCGATAGGACAAGATACGCAGGAGACGGAATTCCATGGCATTAGCGAAGCGAAACGAAGGGGCCAACGTCAGTTCGGACATTAACGTCACTCCGATGGTAGATGTGATGCTGGTGTTGCTGATCATCTTCATGGTGGTTACCCCCATGTTGCAACACGGCGTGCCCGTCGATATGGCCAAGGTCAATAATCCCGAGGATATGCACGACGCCGACAAAGAAGACGCGTTGCTGGTGGCAGTCACACGTGACGACAAGGTCTTCTTCGGGACCGATCTAGTCAAGCCCGACGATCTGACACAGAAGATCAAGGATCGCTTGGCGAACAGGCCCAATAAAACCGTCTATCTCAAGGCTGATATGCGGGCAAAGTTCGGTTGGGTGGTTGAGGTTGTGGACAGCGTTCGCGCGGCTGGCGTGGATCAGCTTGGTCTTCTAACAGATCAAGAAAAGTCCGGGGCACTGAAACCGCCGCCAGGTACCACTCCCCCAGTTTCCCCAACACCGGCGCCTACAGGCGGACAATAGTAGCAGTACGCGATAGGAAACAGCAGCACAGGAGATTCGATTATGGCTATGGCAGTCGGCCCCAAAGGGGGCCAAAGCGCGAACATGAACGTCACGCCGCTTATTGACGTGTTGCTGGTGCTGCTGATCATTTTCATGGTGATCACTCCGCTGACGCCTAAGGGTTTGGAGGCATTGGTACCTCAGCCGCCTCCGAAGGATCAGAAACAACCACCGCCGACGCCTGATCGTACTATCGTGGTGCAATTGATTGACCATGGCGCCGGCAATCCTCCCGGACTCAAAATCAATCAGGATGAAGCGACTTGGGAGACGTTGCAGGGTCGCTTGGAAGATATTTTCAAGACCCGCGCCGAAAAGGTGATGTTCGTGAAAGGCGATGACAATGTCCCCTTTGCCGACGTGGCCAGCGTCATTGATATCGCGCATTCTGCGGGCGTCGACAAAGTCGGCTTGATTACGGCCAAAATCGAAGCGGGCGGTTAGAGTACTCTCCGAACCGATGAGGTAACAGTCGGAGAGATCGAATTCCGATTGCGCTTCTGCCTGTTCTCGGCCTGGGTTTTTGAACTCCGCTGCAAGGGAGATTTATAAAGCAATGAAAACGACTCAACGGCTCCTAGTGGTTCTTGCCGCCTCACTGGTGTTGCTTTCCAGCACCGGCTGCAACAAGCTCAAGGCGCGCGACCATCTCAACAAGGGTGTGCAAGCTTACAAAAACTCGAAGTTCGAACAGGCAATTGATCACTTTCAGCAGGCCGTTGCTCTCGACCCGTCATTGATCAATGCGCGCCTATATCTGGCGACCGCCTTCGCCCAGCAGTACATACCGGGCGCCGACACACCTGAGAACAATCGCTTCGGCGAACAGGCGATTGATTCTTACAAGCAAGTTCTTCAGGTCGATCACAACAACATCAACAGCATCAAGGGCATTGCCTATATTTATTTACAGATGAAAAAGTTCGACCTTGCCAAGGAGTACTACAAGAAAGCCTCCGAGGCCGATCCCAACGACCCCGAGCCGTATTATTCTGTGGCCGTCATCGACTGGACGCAGACCTATGTGCCGCGTCAGGAAGCCCGTGCCAAACTTGGCATGAAACCAGATGACTCTCTTCCGGCGAAGGACAAGAAGATGTGCGCCGAGATTAAAGAAAAGAATACGCCTGACGTTCAGGAGGGTATTGATAATCTGAATAAGGCGCTCCAGCTTCGTCCCGATTACGACGATGCCATGGCGTACTTGAACCTGATGTACCGGGAACGTGCCGACATTCAGTGCGACGACCCGGCCGCCCGCGCCGCGGATCTAAAGACCGCCGACGAGTGGGTAGACAAAACCATGGCCGTCAAGAAACAGAAAGCGGAAAAGGCGGCAGGCCCGGGTGGCATCGTTATGGACACCAATAATAAGTAAGAGTATTTTTTGTCGAAACAAAGGCCCACGCTTAACGGTGTTGGGCCTTTTGTTTTTCCAACACACAATGCCTCAGCGTTACCCAAATCTCTAAATCAAAATGTTCAAAAAGATACTGATCGCCAACCGGGGGGAAATTGCGGTACGAGTCATGCGCGCATGTCGCGAGCTCGGCATCGCGAGCGTTGCAGTCTACTCCGACGTGGACCGCGCAGGGCTACATGTACGTAAGTCGGATGAAGCCTATGCGATCGGCGCCGCCCCCGCAGCTGAATCTTATCTTCGGATCGACAAAATTATCGAGGTAGCGAAACGCTCCGGTGCCGATGCAATCCATCCCGGATACGGTTTTCTCTCCGAGAATGCGAAGTTTGCCCAGGCTTGTGCTGACGCAGGCTTGAAGTTTATTGGGCCTAGTCCGCGTTCCATGGAAAGGATGGGTTCGAAAACTCGATCCCGACAAGAAATGGAAAAAGCAGGTGTTCCTTTTGTTCCGGGAACCTCGCGTGGTCTCGACTCTGCAGAAGAGGGGGAGGAAGTTGCCGAGCGCATCGGCTATCCCGTCATGTTGAAAGCCGCCGCAGGCGGTGGCGGCAAAGGCATGCGTTTCGTGCAGACACGACAGGAATTTCGCTCGGCCCTTGAGTCTGCCCAGAGCGAGGCGCAACGTTCATTTGGCGACAGCGAAGTCTACATTGAAAAGGCGATTGTCAATCCGCGGCACATTGAAATGCAAGTGTTGGCGGACGAGCACGGCAATACAGTCTGGCTGGGAGAGCGCGAGTGCTCCATTCAGCGCCGCCACCAGAAGGTTCTCGAGGAATCGCCTTCGCCGATAGTCGATGCCGACATGCGCCGCCGGATGGGAGAAGTAGCCGTTAAAGTCGCGCGGGCGGCAAACTATGCCAATGCCGGCACCGTCGAATTCCTGGTCGATGAAAAAAGGAATTTCTATTTCCTCGAAATGAACACGCGGCTCCAGGTAGAACATCCAGTCACGGAACTGACTACCGGGCTAGATCTGGTCCACTTACAGATCCACATAGCGGCCGGAGAAAGGCTGCCTTTCACCCAGTCCGAGGTGGAGAGTCGGGGCCATGCCATCGAGTGCCGCATCTACGCCGAGGATCCGGACAACAATTATTTCCCCAGTCCCGGCAAGATCACGTTGCTGCTCTCGCCCTCGGGACCGGGAATCCGCGTGGATAGCGGCATGTACGAAGGCTGGAGTGTCCCCCTGGATTATGACCCGCTACTGGCTAAGCTGATCAGCTACGGAGCGGATCGACAGCAAGCGATCATGCGACTGCAGCGAGCGCTCAAAGAGTTTTTTGTCGCGGGCATCAAGACCAACATTTCTCTTTTCCAGCGCATTCTGGGCGACGCTGATTTTCAGGCGGCCAAACTCGATACTGGCTACCTCGATCGCTTGCTCGCCAAGACTAACCAAGCCATCGCGCCGGGCACACTTGCGCGCGAGACCGCGCCGATGGAGAAAGTGGCCGCGATTGCCGCGGCACTGTTTGCCGTGCTTGGTCCGACTTCAACGGTGAGTGAGATTGGCGGTGAGAAAACGACAGATTCCGTGCCGTGTACGATTCCATCTGCCTGGAAGCTGAAGGGACGCTCGGAGTCACTGCGCTGATTATGGTTTACGAAATTTTAGTTACTGAAAAGACGGTTGGCGAAAAAGCGACCGCGAAAGTCCACCGGCTAGAACTCGACAAAGCCGCAGGTGGATGGACTTGCCGATTGGAGGGTCAAAAGATTGCCGTTGATGCGGTGATGCCACGATGCGACGTCCTGTCGCTTCTGGTCGATGGCCACGTTTACGAAATCAAGCGCGAGCAGACGGCGACCGACCTTCACATGTGGGTCGGAGGCACGTATTTTGCAGTAGAAGTGCGCGATCCACGATCACTGCGATCGCGTCAGAAAACAGCAGGAGACGAAAAAGGGCCGAGAAGAATCGTGGCTCCCATGCCCGGCCGCATTGTGCGCGTGCTCATATCGGAGAACTCCCAGGTCGAAGCCGGACAAGGCATCGTCGTCGTCGAAGCGATGAAAATGCAGAACGAGATTAAGTCGCCCAAGAAGGGAGTCGTGAAAAGATTATCGGCGACTGTGGGCGCGGCCGTGAACCCCGGCGATGTGCTCGCGGTAGTGGAATGAGCTGCGGTCGACTATGATGCGCTGGTCGACACCTGAAGAGCTTTGCGCGACAAGTCAGAAATAGTCCGGCAGAAAATGCCCTTCCTGCAAAAGCTGCCGCTTGTAAAGCAGTCCTTGCCTGGCTCGGTACACGAAGGGTTCATTCCGAAAGAAAATTCTAATCTCCGTCTAATCTACTTTTAATCGCGGTTGTTTCCAATCAACCGTATGACGACTTATCCCGTTCAGCCCAACTATCCGAATCACATCCTGGTGGCCAGCCCCAGCAACGTCGTACGTCAACGTGTACTTGAAAGTCTGGGTTCCCCTGCCCGCCGTTTTGAACAGGCGACTGGTGGAGCGGAAGCGCTGGTCCATTTGGAGAGCGGCTTCTGGCAGGCACTCTTTCTCGACCGCTGCCTCCCTGACCTCGACGCCGAAGAGTTGAGCCGCATGGTTCGACAACGATACCCAGGAATCGAAGTGGTGCTGCTGGATCGCGAACCTGGAACAATAATCAATACAAAGCTCGACGAGGCTCTAGATTCAACGAACTGTGTAACCATTGCCTCAATTGAAGAGAGCGAAGACACGCTTCCGGAAATGTTCCCTGTGGAATCGACGATCCATGGCAGAGACAATGACCATGACGTCGACAAAGGGACAAACAGGAATGGAGTCGAACTTCGGACTGTCGCGCTTGCCGATCACGCCACTCTCGATGCTCCCCTACCGGGAATGATTGGCAACTCTCGCGCGATGCAACCTATTTATCGTCTGGCGCGCTTGCTGGCTCCGCGAAACACAACCGTACTGATTACCGGCCCGACTGGCTGTGGCAAAGAAGTCGCGGCTCACGCCATTCATCAGTTAAGTCCGCGGGCGGCCCGGGCTTTCGCAGTCGTCAATTGCGCCGCCATTCCAGAGACTCTGCTGGAAGCCGAGCTTTTTGGATACGCTCGCGGTGCTTTCACCGGAGCCATGCAATCGTATGCAGGAAGAATTCAGGCGGCGCAGGGAGGCACACTGTTTCTCGACGAAATTGGCGAGATGCCGTCGTGCCTCCAGCCTAAGTTGCTGCGTTTCTTGGAGCAGAAAGAGCTGCAACGATTGGGGAGCGCTGAAGTTGTGCGCGTGGACGTGCGCATCATCTCGGCCACCAACGCGCACCTGCTCACGCTCGTGCGTGAGGGCAAATTCCGCGAGGATTTGTATTTTCGCCTCTGCGGTTTCCCGATACAGATTCCGCCCCTGCGCGATCGGCCAGAAGACATTCCCCAGATGGCTGCGCACTTTCTCGAGAGATTGACTTCGCGCCGGCCCGCACCGGAGTTTTCCGCCAAAGCGATAAAGCAGCTGAAAACGCATGCCTGGGCCGGGAACATTCGCGAGTTGCAGAACGTAGTGGAACGTGCGTTCATCCTCTCCGAAGAACAACCAGTGATTGAGGCGGAGCACCTGTGGCTGTCCGATTCGGGTGTTCACGATTCGCATCAGAGCGCGCGATCGGAAAGTTCTTCGTCGTAGAAATGGGCTCGCCCTCTCATCGGTGTGCGGTGGCCACAGGCACGCGTCTCTTCCGGAAAACTCGATTGGTCGTCTACATTCGCCCTCATCATTAGACCGATCTCAGGCAATTTATGCCGTGCTGGCACGGCTGTTGCAATGTAATCTTCATGTCCACTAACTTCCCGGCACCACGAGATCCCGAGCATCCGCTGGCACGCGCTTTCGCGTCGTTCACCGAAGCGGCCGGTTCTTTGGAGAGAACTTATGGGCAACTACAAGGGCAAGTGGTGCATCTTCGCCAGGAATTGGAAGTCACTAACCGCGACCTGGCGACGAGCCTTGAAGAAACCCGCCGCATCCGCGAACGCCTGCGATGCATCTTGGAGGGCTTGCCGTGCGGTGTTCTGGTGATGGAGGACAATGCTGGAATTTCAACTCTCAATCCAGAAGCGGCGCGTCTGGTCGGCGGTAACTTCGAATCGGCCGAGGGTCTGCCTGCCGCGCTCTCCGGGGCACTTGATCGGGCCCGCGTCACGGGGGAAGAGTCCGAATTAATGTTTGGCGGGTTAAATCCCTCTTTATTGGATTTAGGGAGGGAGGCTCTCGCATCAAACCCGCTGAATCCAACGTGGATCGCAATTCGCCATGCGTGGCTGGAGCCAGGTGCAGCCCAAGCCACATCGGTGTTCATTCTTCGCGATGTGAGCGAGGCAAAAAAACTTGAACAGGATCGCGAACATCTTCGAAGGCAACAGGCGCTGGTCGAGATGTCGGCTTTGCTGGCGCATGAAATCCGCAATCCGCTGGGCAGTCTGGAACTCTTTGCCGGGCTCCTGGCCGAAGCGAATCTCGAAGCTGAGAGTCACCGATGGATCGAACATGTGCAGGCTGGCTTGCGCACGCTCTCCGCTACCGTCAACAATGTACTGCACCTGAACAATACGCCCCAGCCAGAACTCGCCTTAATCGACGCGGGGCAACTTCTCGATTGGGCCTATGGTTTTTTGTTGCCGCTAGCCAAACAGGCGCGGGTCGAAATGCAGGTTATCAACGGACTGAATGGCATCACCATCTATGCCGATCGGCATCGCCTTGAACAGGTGCTGCTTAACCTTGCGATCAATGCCTTTCGGTTTATGCCGGGCGGAGGATGGTTCAGCATTTGCGGAACCGTCGGCACATCTTTGGAACACTCGTGCGGCAACGCTGTCGGAGGCGGTAGTGTCGAGATTATGGTTCGCGATACCGGGCCGGGCATTGTGGCCGACGACCTGCCACGCATTTTTGAAGCTGGATTCAGCACCCGACCCGGAAGTTCAGGAATGGGCCTTGCCGTTTGCCATCGCATCCTCGAACAGCACGGAGGATCAATTTCGGTTGAGAGCTTACCCGGCCACGGTGCCACCTTCCGGCTCCGCCTTCTTCGCAGCCCGGAGACAATCGCTGCTGAATCGGCCGCCGGCACCGGAGGTCAGCCGTGAAGCGTCTCCTGATCGCCGACGACGACGCCGGCATGCGCGCTGCTCTCGAAGCGCGCTTTTGCCGCCGTGGATGGCTGGTCGATATCGCCGTGGACGGCGCCGACGCGCTGACGAAGTTTCGCGCCGGGGCATATTCACTCGTGATTACCGACGTGCGGATGCCAGTGCGCGACGGCTTCGAACTGATGCGCGAGATGCAGGCGCCATCGGCCCACACCGCAGTGATTCTGCTGACCGCCTATGGTTGCGTGCCTGACGCGGTCGAGGCCATGCGGAAAGGAGCCTGCGATTATTTGGTGAAGCCGGTTTGCTTCGAGAAACTCGAGCTTGCCGTCGAGCAGGTATTACGTCGCGCCGAGGAGTTTGGCAAAGACACCGAAAAACTCATCGGTCACTCCCCGGTTTGGGAGCAGACGCTCGACCGGGTGCGGCAAGCGGCCGCAACCGATGCCGATATTCTGATTGAGGCGGAGAGTGGCACGGGAAAAGAGTTGATTGCGCGGCTCATCCACCGCCTGGGCCAGCGCAAACAAGGACCATTCGTCGCGCTGAACTGCACTGCCTTTCCCGAAACGCTGCTCGAAAGCGAGCTATTTGGACACGCCCGCGGCGCGTTCACAGGAGCTGTCGGCGCCCGGCCAGGAAAGTTTGAGACGGCGAATGGTGGCACCCTGCTGCTGGATGAAGTAGGTGAGATGCCGCTCCCGCTACAACCGAAGCTGCTGCGCGCATTGCAAGAGCGCGAATTTGACCGCCTGGGATCGAACCAAACGGTGCATGTCGATATACGTGTCATCGCGACCACTAATCGGCCACTCGAAGCCGCTGTGGCCGAAGGCCGCTTTCGCGCCGACCTTTATTATCGCCTCAACGTTATTCCGATTTCTTTGCCGCCGCTGCGTGACCGCGCCGGCGACATTTCTCAACTGGCAGAATATTTCGCGGAGCTCTACGCCGTCCCTGGAGTGCAAGGCATCCATGGAAACCGGGCTCACTTGTCCCGAGAATTACTGGCCCGTCTCGAAGAGCAGCTGTGGCCGGGCAACGTGCGCGAATTGGCAAACTTTGTCCGACGCGCGGTGGCGCTCTCCCGAGGCGGTGAGATCGGAGTCGAAGCCCTTGAGCACGGGAAACTTCTCCATGGAAAAGTTGGAAAAGTTCCGTCTTCTGCAACGGCTCGCCCTTCAGAATGGAAGCCGGGCCTCTCACTCGGCGAGATGGAGCGCCAGTTGTTTGCCATGACCCTGGAATCGACCGGCGGGAACCGGGCGCGGGCAGCAGAGCTCCTTGGCGTGAGCTTGCGCACGGTACGCAACAAGGTTCGCGAGTTTGGCCTGCCGCCACGGAGCAACTATCGAAACAACCTTCTACCCGAGATTAACACCAACCCCAACCCGAACAAGGAGCAGCTATGCCCATGATCGATACTCCGCTAATGCGTGGACTGGAGCGCGTTCTTGATTTGAGCGCTTTTCGTCATCAGGTTATATCGACCAACCTCGCCAACGTCGATACCCCTGGATACCACACTCGCGATACAGATCCGTTCGCGGGCGAAATGGAACAGGCTATGGCTGCGGAACAGCCCTCCTCTGGTTTTTCATTCAGTCCGGTGGCGCATGAGATCCGCGGAATGCCGGAGCGTCCCGACGGGAATAACGTTTCGGTTGACCGGGAATCACTTCTGCTGGCGCAGAATCAGTTGCGCTTTACGGTGGCTGTGCAGTTTCTGAAGACCGAGTTTCACCGGATGTCGCTCGCGATCAGTGGAGGGAGTAATTCATGAATCTTTTTGGTATGTTGGATCTCAGCGGCTCGGCGCTAGGAGCGGAACGGCAACGGGCTGAGGTAGTGGCTAGCAACATGGCCAATGCGCAGACCACGCATACTCCATCAGGCGGCCCTTATCGACGCCAAATGGTGGTATTTCAGGCGCAACACATCCCCCGATTTTCGCTGGCGCTCGCCGGCATGCAGCGTGAACCGTCTTCTGCCGTGCGTGTGGCGGCGGTGGTGCCAGATCAGCGGCCGCCGGTGATGCGCTTTGAACCGGGGAATCCCGATGCAGATACGAAAGGCTACGTGGCTTATCCCGAGGTCGATCCGATCGAAGAAATGACCGATCTTCTGGGAGCGGTGCGAGCGTACGAATTGAATGCGTCGGCTGTGCAAGCGACGAAGAGCATGATTCAACAATCACTGAGCCTGTTGCAATAGCGAGCGGGATAACTGGACGCCAGCCTATGGCGGCTACGTCCTGACATGAGGTTTGTATGACTAATTCGATTTCGCCCATTCGCATTCTGCCGGTAGATACGGGCGTCGCGCCTTCGAGTGCCGCCTCGGGAGGAAAATTCCTCGACACTTTGCAGCAGTCGATGGATCAGGTCGAGGGTGCGCAGGGCGATGCGGCCACCCAGGTGGCGCAGATGCTCAATGGCCAGGGCACCGACCTGCACAGCGCAATGATTGCGGTAGAAAAGGCGGACCTTTCGTTTCAATTGATGATGCAGGTACGAAACAAAATCGTGCAGGCCTATCAGTCGATCTCTAACATGCAGTTCTAAATTCTTAATCTGAATTCAAACGAACAGCTCTGATAACAGGTGTTGGCGCAAAGGGGGACAATCATGAAGACATCGTTAGCATCGCTGGTCTTGCTGGCTTCTGCGTCCGGGCGTTGGGATTGCCACTGGAGTTCTGACTCTTGAAGCAGGGCTTCGACCAAATCCAGGAATTTCTACGCGGTCTGACCCTACAGCAGAAAGCTCTGATCGGCGGTGGCGCGGTAGCGGTTGGCCTGATTTTGTGGCTATTTGTCAGCCTTCTGGACCGCAAGGATGTCATCCTCTATTCAGGGCTCAAGTCGCAGGACGCGCTGTCGATGGGTAGTCGGCTCGCGGCGAAGAGCATCCCTTATGAAACTTCTCCGGATGGGGGCAGCATTTTTGTTGCTTCCGATAAACTCGACGCCGCTCGCCTGGAAACCGCCTCGCAGGGACTGCCGCGCAACGCCCGTCTCGGATTTGAATTGTTCGATACGCCAAACTGGGCAGGGTCGGACTTCAGCGAAAAAGTGAACTATCAACGCGCGCTGGAGGGCGAACTCGAACGCACGCTGCAAACCCTTAGCGAAGTCGAGGCGGTTCGGGTTCACCTGGTCCTGCCGCGCGAATCGTTATTCAGCGAGCAGGAGCATGAATCGAAGGCGGCTGTCATCGTGAAAACCCGTGGCGGCACACTCTCCCGCGAAGCACAGCAAGCGATACCGCAACTTGTGGCGAGTGCTGTCGATGGTCTGCGGCCCGAGAACGTGACCGTGGTTGACGCCGAGACGGCTATGTCATTTCTCTCGCGTCGGGGCCCGTCAGGACGAGGGTCGTTCGATTCCGACGAGGAATTGGCTGCGGCCGCGATGCACGCCATTGAACCCGTGGTCGGCGCAGAACACGTTCGTGCGAGTGTGCATGTCGATTACGATCTCAGCAGCAGCGAAGATACCTCCGAGATCTACGATCCGAAGGCGGCTGCGACGATTGCTCAGCAGCATACCGAAGAACTCGCAGGAGGTACGAATCCGGCGGGTGTACCCGGGGTGAGCAGCAACCTACCGGCCGGTCCTACCACCGCTACTCCGCCAGTTGTTCCCGCGGTTGTTCCGCCAGTCACGAGCGCGCCAGGGACACCGCCGGCCTCCGCTGGCAATGCTGTGGGCGGTAGTGCGATTCCAAACGCATTTTCGGCGACTGACAATCAGAGCTCAAAATCCGACAGTTCGACTTTCGCAGTCAGCAAGAATACCCGCCATGTGCTGACACCGGCGGGCCGCGTGCGCCGTATTACGGCATCGGTGCTGGTGGATGACGCAGTCGATATCAAACAAGAAAATGGCAAGCGATTGGATGTCAGGCGAAAACGCACCGCTGACGAAATGACAGCCATCGAAAAACTCGCTCGCGCCGCCATCGGAGTCGACGAGCAGCGCGGAGATCTGCTGGCGGTTGAGAATCTCTCGTTTCAGACCGCTCCCGTCGAGATGCCAGCGGCTCCGGGCAAACTCGACAAGTATCGGATACTTGTTCGTCCTTGGCTTGGCGCTTTGCGGTATGTTGGCATCACTCTGCTCTTCCTGATCGTTTATGCTCTGGTTCTGCGTCCCGTGAAGAAACAGGCGATGGCCGCGTTCCAGCAGATTCCCTCTCACCTAACTCAACCGTTATCCGCGGGGGCATCCGGCTCCAATTTGTCGGCCGGCATCGAGCTTCCACAGGAAAGTAATGAAACCAGGCGCGCTGGGGCATTGAAGAAAGACCTGGCGGACAAAATCAAAGCCGAACCGGCTGCCGCCAGCCGTCTGGTTCAGGGTTGGATCAGGGAAGCGAAGACCAAGTAACTCGCGAGCCACCACTGCTACTAAGAGATTGAAAGACGATAGAGAAAGATAAGAAATGGCCGCACCTGTCTCGAGCGCGGGAGTGCAGAAAGCAGCCATCTTAATGGTGTTGCTCGGCGAAGAGGCCGCGAGCCACATCTATCGACATCTGCCCGAGAGCGATGTCGAGCGTCTGACGCGGAGCATTGCGGAGTTAGGACACTTCCAACCGGAAGCTGCGATTTCCGTGCTCGAAGAGTATCACCACCTCACTCTTACCCAGGGATACCTCTCCGAAGGCGGACCCGAATATGCACAGAAACTGTTAGTAAAAGCTTTCGGAGAAGCAGGCGCTCAACGGTTGCTCGATCAGGTGTCAAGGACCATGGAACAGAGCACTGTCCATCTGGAGAGCCTTCAGGAAGCCGATCCGCAGCAGCTAGCCAAGTTTCTTGAAGTCGAGCATCCCCAAACTATAGCGCTCATCCTCGCCCACTTACACGCCAGTCAAGCCTCCGCCCTCTTATTGCGCCTGCCTGAAGAGGTTCGGGCGGAAACGGTCAAGCGTCTGGCACAGCTGCGTCAGTTTTCTCCAGAAGTTGCACAAAAAGTCGCGCTCTCTTTGAACAAGCACCTGGAATCGCTGGGCGAACAAAGCCGGCGCGCCTATGCCGGATTCAAAGGTGCCGCCGACTTGCTGAATCAGCTTGAGCCGTTATCCAGCAAAGGGATCCTCGAGACGATCGAAAAGAATGACCCCAAGATGGCGCTTGGCATTCGCAACCTGATGTTTACTTTCGAAGATCTGCTCGGAGTACCAGATCTTGGAATCCGCGAGATCCTCGGACAACTCGACAAAAAGACATTGGCGCTGGCTTTGCGGGGCGCCAGCGACGAACTCAGGAATCTGATTTTCAAGTCGATGTCGTCGCGCGCCGTCGAAATGCTGAAAGAAGACATGGAGGTATTAGGCGCGGTGCGCTCGAAAGATGTGACGCAAGCTCAACGCGAAATCGTGGAGGTGGCCCGCAAACTCGAAGCGGAGGGAAAACTGGTTTTGAGCGCCGAATCGCAGGAGGAGTATGTCGTCTAGCGCTCCCAGGCGGCAGCCCGTCCCTGAGGCTACGCTCTTTACCTACGCTGAGGCCGAACTCCTTAGCGGCGATCGAAACGCGGCTGCGGGCCGCGCGTCCGACGCGAGCCAGGTCGAGGAACAAATTCGCCGCACACAAGCTGAGGCTTTCGAACAGGGACGCCTGAGCGCGCATCAGCAATTGCGTTCTGAATTCGACATTGCGATTACGAAGACCCGCGAACAGATCAGCCATGTGCTTCAGCAGTTCACCGCGGAACGGCAAAGCTATTACCGCCGCATTGAGAGTGAAGTTGTCGAACTGGCCCTGGCCATCGCCCGCAAGATTCTACATCGCGAATTGCAACTCGACTCGAACCTTCTTGCCGGTATCGTCCGCATCACGCTGGAGAAACTGGATACCTCGACCAAAATTGCCCTGCGCGTGCACCCTCGGGAGGCCGGCGATTGGCGACATTACTTCGCAGAACAGATGGATGGCGTTGCCGCGCCTGACGTTTACGAGGATCCGGCGATCGCTCCTGGGGAATGCCGTATCGAAACCTCAGTCGGTTCAACTGAAATTGGTTTCGAATCGCAGCTCAAGGAAATTAGCACTGGGTTGCTCGACCTGCTCTCCGAAAGACCTGGTACGGTTCCGATTATTTCCCGAGATGCGACTTCAAATCCCACGGGCCCCGAGACGCACTGACAATGACTTCGCCGATTCTTTCTTCATATTTCTCTCATCTCGAGAATTCGTCAGCGCTGCGCTGGCGTGGCCGGGTCACGCAGATCGTCGGTCAACTAGTCGAATCTGAAGGGCCGTTTTGCACGGTCGGCGAGGCTTCTGAAATCATCGATTCGAGGGGGCAGCGATGGCCCGGAGAGATTGTCGGCTTTCGCGGGCACACCGTTCTCTCTATGTCCCTGCACCGTCCCACAGGCATCCGCTACGGCGACCAAGTTGTCGTTTGCGGACGCCGTCCGTCTCTTCGCCTTAGCGAACAGCTCCTGGGCCGCGTGCTTGATGGCGCGGGAAATCCGATCGATGGCCTTCCTGGTCCCGTTTGCCGTGAGCGCTACGTTCTCGATCGCGAAGCTTCGCCCGCCCTCGAGCGGACTCCGATTCGCGATGCGCTTGGTTGCGGCATCCGCGCCATCGACGCCTTTCTCACCTGCGGACGTGGACAGCGCGTTGGCATTTTCGGTGGAAGTGGCGTCGGTAAATCCACGCTGATCGGGATGATGGCACGCAATACCGCCGCCGACCTCACTGTGCTGGGCTTGATTGGAGAGCGCGGACGCGAGGTAGGAGAAATCCTCGAGGCGCTGGGCGAAGAAGGCCGCAGCCGTTGTGTCGTTGTTGTTTCCACCTCCGACCAGGATCCGCTGCTTCGCATTCGGGCTGGACTTGCCGCCACCACTATAGCCGAGTATTTTTGCGCGCGCGGCAAGCATGTGCTGCTCATCGTCGATTCACTCACGCGCCTTGCGATGGCACAACGCGAAATCGGACTGGCCGCCGGCGAGCCGCCAACCGCCAAGGGCTATACACCTTCGGTCTTTACTATGCTCGCGCGTCTCATCGAGCGCGCAGGCTCTTTCGGATCTGGCACCATCACTGGCTTCTATACCGTCCTCATGGAAGGCGATGACGAAAATGATCCTCTTGTCGACGCTACTCGCGCCTTACTCGACGGCCACGTCATGCTCGACCGCCGTCTCGCCGCGCAGAGCCACTATCCTCCGATTTCGATTCTCGACAGCATCAGCCGCATCATGCCAGCCGTCATCACCGCCGAGCATCTTGCAAAAGCTAATTTGATCCGCCGCCTGTTCGCCGCCTACAAGGCTTCTGAAGAACTGATCCGCATCGGGGCTTACCAGAAAAACAGTGACCCCGAACTTGACCGCGCGATTGCGCTCATGCCTGCGCTGCGCAACTTCCTCACGCAGCCGGCGAAGGAGGTTGCCGCGATGAAGGATTCTATCGATCGCCTGCTGGCGCTGCCGGCCTGAACCGAATGTTTGTGAAATGTGCGTGTGAAATATGTCTTTTCGATTCACCCTCGCGCCTTTACTGCGGCTTCGGCAAAGCATTGAGCGCCAGCGGATTCTCCAACTGCAGGAGGCCAACCTCAAGGCTTCCCGCGCAAAGGAAGCACTTGCCCAACTGGAGCGAGTCCTCTCTGACTCCGCGCAATCGGATGCTACTGGCCTTGGTACAGGAAGAACTGGCGCTGAACTCCAGTTCGCCTCGGTCTGTCGCGAGAACCTGAATCGATTGCGACAGGAGCTACGGGCCGAGGTTCAAAAACTCGAACTGAAGTGTCAGGAAGCCGCCACCGAATATCACCAAGCTTATCGCGGCCGCGAAGTTCTCGAAACGCTGTGTGCGGGGCAGCGCCGCATTTACGATCGGGAACGACTGCGCCGCGAACAACAGCAACTCGACGCTACTTATCTGCTGCAGCGCTGGCACCATCGAAAATGAATCGCCCGATTTTGCCGGGGGTATCGGGCAAAGCTTGCCGCTCGACCCCTTGCATCGCTGAAGCTTCTTGAATACTGCCTCAACCCCTTCGGCCTAAGTCTCTGAAATTGCACCCACGGCACGGTGCGTGCCCGGCCATTCGAGGACATCCCGCGATTGGCGCGTTGAATGCAATCGGACCTGAGGTATTCCAATGCAGGTAGTTGCACTTCCGATCTCGATTGCAAAGCAAGCGGCTTCCACCGCGGCGAGCCCGCCACTGTCTTCGAGCTTCGGTGTAGCGCTTGCCTCTTCCATTTTCGGCTCTCTAGCGGAGCATCTTCCAAGCCAGTCTCGAGTGGCGGCGTCGGCGTCAAATTTCAGTACAAAGTCGGGAGCCGAATCCGGCACCAGCGTCGATTTCAAATTCGGTTCCGGTGCAAGCTCCAATTCGGGGAAGCTAAGTTCAAAGTCCACGAGTAAAACTGATGCAAAAGCAGCGGTCAATTGCGCTTCCGCACCCCGTCCCGCAATCACACTTTTACCAACCGAAACTATGTTCTTGCAAACTGCATTATTACCCACTCCGCCTGCCCAATCGCCAGCGGATCTACAAATCACTGTGGAGACCCTGACTGGTGCTCCATCAAACTTGGGAGACGCTTCCTCGGACTCGGATCAGCGATGGCCCGTGCATCAACTAAGCGAGACCCTCGTCGATTTGAGCGCACCTTCACTATTTTCTCAGCTCATTGCGACCGATCCTGCTTCCTCTGCCGAAGCCTACGCGGCGAAGAATCGAACGGCATCTGGCAGTAGTCTTCCCGGGGAGCTCAGCACAACTGGCCTGAAAGATACCGAACATTCATCGAAGACTAGCCAGGGCACATCGAGTTCTGCGAATGTTTTCCCAGATGCTTCGATGCAAACTTCCAATACCCAGACGGTGCTTTCAACTTCTCTTAGCTCCGGAGCACCGGCGGCGACAGATAGTTCTGCACTAACGACAACTCCGTTAACTCCAGCCCCACCAATGCGAGCGGATTCGCCAATTCTTACCACACCAACCGGAAACCCGAACCTGGTTCTTCCCCCCGACCCAGCTTTCGACACTTCGCCACCGTTGGCTTTCATTGCGGCTTTAGCGACAAGGCCAGCCTCAATCGCAATCCTGCAATCTTCCCCGAACGTTAACCCAGCGGTGCTCACTGAGTTCGCGAACGCAAAGTCGGCCGCGACTCCCAAATCAACCGACTCAAATGTCAGCCACTCGATGAGCTCCGACACTCCAGCCGCCGAAAGCGCCACACAAGCCGGGTCGACCGCGGCTGGGCCAGTTCCAGCAATAGGTCCGGCTGGACCCGAAGCAAACCTTTTGGCAGCGCAAACGACCGACGCGCCAGAAACCGGATTCGCCATCTCCAATCCAATGACGAACAATGCCTCCAACATCAATGCGTCGCTCGTAAATTCAAATTCCATCTCGCACTCGAATGCTTCGGCTTCGATATCTCCTATCAGCGATGCGCCTAGTACCAGCGGGCTTGGCTCCGCTCAACCATTGTCGACAGCAGCGTCACCAGCACCGGAGACTGACAAGAGATCCACTCCAGCGCTTCAAGCAGCCGCGAGTTCATCAACCACAACTCAATCGGCCGATTCTCCATGGCATGACGTTGCGGTGCCAGCCGCTCCGGTAGCCGGCTCCTCGGCCATGTTCACCATTCCGATTCCGGCTCCGCCAGCCTCCAGTGTCCCACCCCGGCTTGGCTCCGACCCAACACCCACTCTTCCCCAAACTCACCAGATGCTCGACTCTGCGCCGCCCGCAGTCGCTCCACCGACCGTGCCCGCTGCTGGTCCGGCAGTCTCTCCGCAAATGAATGCTCAAATGCATGTTGGCCTTCGTACCGAGGCCTTCGGAGCGGTCGAGATTCACACCATTGTTCAGCAAAGCCAGATTGGTATCACCGTTCATGCCGATCACGATATCTCACGCTGGTTCACATCCGAAGTTCCCGGACTCGAAACGGGACTCAACCATCAACACCTAAATCTTGTTGGTATTGATTTCGATAGCGGGGGCTCTGGAGTCCAGACTGCCAGCAGTTTTCAGCATGGCCAGCCACGACAACATTCTTCTGAAACGCACGGGTCGCAATCTCGCGGCTCAGCCGATCAGGGCAAGTCGCCTGAGCCGGCGATTCTCGATACTTTTCCGGCAGAGCCGCTCGCCGGGTACGGCTTAACTCGCGTCAACATTCACGCTTAGGAGGGCAAAACATGCACGCCTCGCTGCTGCAAATGGTTCATTCCGCCACGCAACCGGCTAACCGTCCGGCCGCCTCTTCATCTCAGGCCACAGCCAATGACTCCTCGTCATCTTCTTCGTCCACCGCACCCGGCGTGGATTTGACGAACACCTTTTTGCAACTGCTTTCGGTGCAACTGGAAAACCAGAGTCCACTCGATCCGGTTGATCCAAACCAATTCACTACCCAACTCGCAACTTTCGACTCGCTGGGAGAGTTGACCCAGATCCAATCACTTATGCAGACGCTCGTGAACGATGTGAGCGCAGTCCCTGGCTCGCCTTCGGGTTCGATCGCCAATCCCAACACCAACGCCAATTCGATTTCCTATCCAAGTCTCAGTGCCGTTTCTCATTAAGGAGCCCCAATGCCTAATTTCTCGATACCTCTTTCCGGACTGGACGCCAGTTCCGCCGCACTCTCCACCGCCGCCAACAACTTGGCCAACCTCAACACCATTGGGTATAAGGATCAGCAGATCCAATTTGCCGATCTGTTCTACCAGAATCTCGGCACTGACGGTGCCGGTGATCCGATTCAGCAAGGCGCGGGCGTCAAAGTTAGCGCTCAGCCCTCGGATTTTACGCAGGGTGACGTAACCTCTACCGGGATCGATACGGATGTCGCCATCAACGGCAATGGCTTCTTTGTAGTCGAGCAAAACGGGGTGGAAAGTTACACTCGCGCAGGGAATTTCGAAGTTGGCACGAACAATCTTCTCGAAACTTCTGATGGACAACAGGTGCTCGGATACGAAGCAGTGAACGGTGTCGTCAACAACAGTGCAGGCCTAGGCACCCTCGCGCTTGGCTCCGGAGCCATTAGTCCCGCTGCCGTCACGACCAACCTAAGCCTGACCTCGAACCTCGATGCGACCGCTGCCGTCGGCTCCAGCTATTCAACCCAAGCCACCGTCTACGATTCCCTCGGCGGCGGGCACAACGTTACTTTTACGTACACCAAGACTGCCACCAACACCTGGACCTATGACGCTACGGTCCCTGCTGCGGACATCAGCGGCGCAACGGCACCTGTTAGTGTCGGCACGGGCACGCTCGCTTTCAATGGCGATGGGACTCTGGCCACACCAACCACCAATCCGACGATTACGGTGCCGCCTGTTCCGGTGCAAGCGGTGCCGCCTGCCGTTCCGCCCATACCTCAATCCACTTTCGCCGATGGAGCGAATCAACTGACCTTTACCTGGAACCTGACCAACGCATCCGGCACTGGGCTGCTCACTCAGTTAGCGAGCCCTAACAGCACTTCGGCCATCCAACAGGACGGCACCAGCAGCGGCACTCTACAGAACTTCAGCATCGGGTCTGATGGCACCATTACTGGATCATTCAGCAACGGCACAACTGCTACGCTGGGACAGATCGCGCTCGCCAGCTTTGCCGACAAGCAGGGACTCTCGCTTGTCGGCGACAACGATTTTTCTCCAACCCTGGCTTCGGGTCAGGCCACTGTTGGCGCACCGATGAGTGGCGGACTCGGCAGCATCTCGGGCGGCGCGCTTGAACAATCCAATGTGGACATTGCTACAGAGTTTGCCAACCTCATCGTGGCACAACGGACTTATGAAGCCAACGCTCGCGTCGTCACTACTTTCGACACCATCGCGCAGGACACGATCGCACTGAAACAGTAGGGAGAAGGGAACAACGATCTGATTAGCGGAACAGCCGGGAGAAAAAGGCTCCGAGTTTTTTAAAGAACCCGCGCGGCGGAGCGGAAGCGGCTGCGTTTCCGGGCGCGTCTGCTTTCGAGGCCGCGTGGGCGGAAGTGGGAAACGGGTCCGCCGAATCGGTGGTTGATTTAGGATGCGAATCGGCGTTCGCCGCTGCAACCGCTGGTGGCGGAGCGTCCGTGCCGTGGAACACGAAGGGCGCGGTTATTTCCACGTGGACGTCGTTGGCTGGCGGGGCTTCGGACCGAGCGCCTGCTCCTTGGATCGCCGCCGAGGCATCACTTGACACGTGCGGCCCTGCTGGGTTCGAGGATGGAAGCATTGCGTTCTGTGGTTGGATTGGAAGAGTGGTGGCTGCTCGCAGCGGAGCGTCTCGTTGGGGTGGACATCCGCATTCCAAGGGAACTGCCATATCCACGCGATCGAGTTGTCCGGAACGAAATACCAGTTGGTCGGTGGGCTTGACTGGGTAGGTTCGGTCACCGAGCAACTCGGTCACAATTGCCGAGGCTGTATTTCCGGGCAGCGCGCGCACGCAGGTGTTGCCATGATTGTCCGCACTGATGGCATAGTGGAACTCGCCTGGACCAATCAGAAGGATACGGAAGTCAGGGGTCAGGACGGAATCCGAGGAAGCGTCGAGATCGAGATGCGCCTCAAGCGCGCCCGCGTTCATGCTAAACATCAGGTTATGGCGGTTCTGCGACGGAGTGAGCGAGAGAGTCGTTCCTGGGCAGACGTCGACTTCACCGCCGCTGGAGAGGTGCACCACAGCAGTTTCTGTGTTGGCTGTAATCGCGGAACCGACGTCGCCATCGTTTGCAGCAAGTGTTAACGGGCCTGCGGCGCGAACGGATGCCACGACAGGTTGCGGCGCGGGAATAACGCTCGTAACTGTCGGAGGCTGAAAAGGCGAACTGCTTTCCTGGTTGGGGTTTTTCCCTAAGTGAACTACAAGGCGATTGCCTGAGACATCCCAACTGTAGGTGCGTGGCGCAAGCAGATCTAAGACCACACGCGTCACGGGCGGATTCTGCTGGAACTGATTCGCGCGCATCGCTTTGATCTCATCAGCGTCAACGACGATCCTTTTCTCCGAGGTTGCGAGCCGGGCGTTTGGCAGATCGATGACTAAGCGATCAGGGTCTTTGAGGGCCTGAATGGAAGGGACTAAGGGCTTAGTCGAAAGGATCTCAACGGCGGGACCATCTTTTTCCTGCACAATCCGGATGCTCGTTATCTCGGCATTGCTTCGGGCAGAAAGCGCAGCGGATTTGGAATCTGGCTTCACAATGGTCGGGAGTGGCGTTTGGGAGTGGAGTAATGAGGCACTGAGTAGGAGCGTTCCCGCTGCGGTCAGCGCGCGTGAATTCATCCGCAAACTACGGCGAGAGAGGGATCGCGGGAACTTAAAATTCGGCAGGGAATCTTTCACGGATGAACTCACAGAAGAATTCAAAGAACGAATCGAGTGTTACAGCAACGATACCACTCGGAGCCGCGCTGGAAAACGCGTTAGGAAAAAACGGTGTGCGGAATTTTTCATGGCGGCTTGCAATTAAGTGGCAGACGAGTCAGACAGGAACTCGTATTCGTCGATAACGGCAGCCACCGCCATTTTGCCGGCAGGACTTCCGCCCTCAACTCTTACGACACGGCCTTTACAACGGACGCGGATGCTTTCCGTAAGCGTGATTTCGGGTGGCAGCGTCAGGGTGAAGTCAATTGCTGAACCTGCCTGGATGGCGGAATCGACGTAGAAGCAAATTCCGCGGGCACTGACGTCCCGCGTCTGGGCTGAGTGCTCGTCCTCTTTTTCGCTATAGCGGACGCTGACGGGAAGACGAAGAGCGAACCGGCGGGTGGCTCGCTTATCGCTCGCCTTATCCTTATCTTTTTCCTGATCCTTGTTGATCGCTGCCATCGAATCGCTCCAAAGGGAAAAACCACGTTTCAAAGTTTCAAGGTTTCAAATGCTTCTAGGAAACCGCTGTTAGCATGGCAACTGGCGGGACGCATGTCAAGTGAGGCAGGTTCCAAGGTTTCAGAGTTGCAAGGTTTTGAGGGAAAACAGAAACTGTGGCTTCCGTAAACTCGTCTTTGAAACTCTGGAACCTTGAAACGTTGAAACCTGCTTCTCAGAGCTACAATGAAATCGTGGTTTTCGTCCTCGATAATTACGATTCGTTCACTTACAACCTTGTCCAGTACCTTGGCGAACTGGGCGCGCAGGTTGAGGTTCGCCGCAACGACGAAGTGACGATTGGCGAGATCGAAGCGATGCGTCCGGAGCGCATTGTGGTTTCGCCGGGGCCTTGCACTCCGCAGGAAGCTGGGATCAGCGTGGAATTGATCCGGCATTTTGCGGGGAAGGTTCCGTTGCTCGGCGTCTGTCTGGGACATCAGGCAATCGGCGCGGCCTTCGGCGGACAGGTTGTGCGCGCCAAGAATCTTATGCATGGCAAAACCAGTCAGGTTGAACATGATGGCAAGACTATTTTTCGCGACTTGTCTTCTCCGATGATTGCGACTCGTTATCACTCGCTGATTGTCGCCGAGAAGGGATTGCCTGACGATCTGGAAGTCAGCGCGTGGACCTCGGATAAAGATGGAACGCGCGTCATCATGGGATTGCGTCATCGAAAATTCGCGGTTGAGGGTGTGCAGTTTCATCCCGAGAGCGTGCTGACGGACGAGGGGAAGAAACTGGTGGCGAATTTTCTGCGGGGTTGATTTGTGCATTTTCATTTCGCTGCCGTTGGATTTTCGCTTGTTTACTCGTAGGATAATATCACTTGCTTAATGTCCCCCCCCCCCCCCCCCCCCCCCCCCCCCCCCGATTTGGCTTAAAGTCAATGCAATCAGGTAGTTACGTGTAAATACTTCCGGAATAAGCACTTAGCTTATACAGTGCGTTCTTGGCGATGTGCTGACGCTTGCTGTTTTGATCTCGATTCAGTTGTCAAAGATCTGGGGAACGGTGCGTGCTCAGTTTCGAGCATCGCGTCTCTCGAGGCGGGCAAAGCTTTCCCGCTTGATCAAGAAATATTGTTGCACTGATTGGAATTTGTGTCTGTGACGGGTGTACGTCATTTTTGTGATGAAAGAAACGAGGTTGGTCTAGACGCAGCTTTGTCGAATTTTCTGCTCTGTACAGCACCGGCGACCACCGAAGAATACGCTAGGTGCAATGGGTATACGAGGCTGGGGTATTACCGGCCAGAATGAAGGATTCCTGGTTGGGATCGTCGGGAAGGCTTGGCCAGAACAAATTGCAAAACCTCGTTTGGTGCGGGTTCCCAACCACGTCAAAGTAATCGACGAATCCGTAGACGTAAAGCGTCATCTCCCTTTTGCTCACCTTAACGAAGTCCGGCCCATCAACCTCTACCATGATGGGGTTGACTCCGTTGCTGTGGGCCAAAATCGCATCGCGCTCAAAGCCAATACCTCGCCGTCCCAAGTAGATAGGCTCATGTGGCAATTCAGGAGGCATCTCACTTGACGGTCCTAACGGTTGCGGTATCAGGTGGGGCACAATAATGATTTTGGTGATCTTCGCAGGGGTCCTGCCTACGTTCATTATGTCGGGAACGACCCAAGCCCGTTTGATAATCACTCTATCCGTATCGATGAGCGGTGGTTTGCTAATGATTACCTGTATTCAAGCGCGTTCTGAGAGGACAAAGGCGTCTGCACTTGCTTTAGCGGCCTCAGCCGCAATCCCTGCTTTCTCAGCTTGAACGGTTGCCTGCGCGATGAGCTTGTCGGTCTGTGTCCCGGCGGCCTCCATCTGTTTGAGCTGACCCTCCATCGCCTCGAGTTGGAGACCCATAGTGACTCGCTGTCGTGTCATTTCGTGAGCTTGGTGCCTAACTGCCCGCAAAGTCCAGCACAAGAGGACAGCTTGCAATACGCCGACCGCCACCAGCAGCAGATTGAATACCCAGTACGCCCAGTCCGCGAAGTCTCGTTTATGTGGAGTTATCGTCACGGCGGGAAGTTTGCTGATTTCGACGGTGTGCTTTGTATCTTCGGGATGCTGGGCGTTGTTATCACTCGTGGCCGGCCCGCTGCCGTTTGCTTTAGTCGGGGCTGCTCGTGGCGGAGATTCTGCGTGACTTGGGGCGCTCTTGCTCTGGACATTTATGGCGGTGACAGGTCGATTGTCGGTTGCCTCTTGTGGGGCCGGCGGAGTTGCTTGCATGATGGCTAAGAGCAAAGTCAGCGTGAGGGCTTTCATAACGGCAAAATTGTACTCCGGCGCTAGAGCGCAGGAAAATCTTATGGCTCGGCTACCCTTGGACGGGAAGCATCGAGAGAACGCCTTGCTAGGTTCATCGTTGCTTTATGCGGGTATGAGGTCTTTCGACTTCGCAGGAACTTCACTTCGTGAAGTTTCTGCTGCGCTCAAGATGACAGAGATGGGGGCGGCGTACGCACGACTCGGTGTAGGGCACGGTTGCTCAAGCGGTAGCTCTGGGAAGCGCAGCTTCGGGCGACTTCGTAGGGACTTCACTCGTGGAGTCCCGGCTGGGGTCAGGATGACAAATTGGGACTAGCCAACGAAACAGGTAGGTCGCTGCCACGGCGCCCGCTAGTTGAGCGACGATGAATAGCGGGGCATCCGTCGGTTGAATTCCGGCGAAGGTGTTGGACAAGGAGCGGGCAATTGTCACTGCGGGGTTGGCGAACGAGGTTGATGCGGTAAACCAGTATGCCGCAGTGATGTAACTGGCGACGGCGAACGGCGCGGCTTGCGGGCGAAGTCGGGAACATCCGCAGATTACCGACAGGAGTCCGAAGGTGGCGATGAATTCGGACAGAGCCAAAGGCCATCCGTGGCGCGAATGTAAGGAAAGAGAATACCAGGGCAGTCCAAACATCAGATGGGAGAGAATCGCTCCGGTAATTCCTCCCGCGCACTGGACAAGCATGTAAGCGACTGCGTCGGACCAAGGAATATTGCGCTCCATCGCGTCGGCCAGGGTAACGGCTGGATTCAGGTGTGCGCCGGAAATCGGGCCGAAGGTCAGGATGAGAGCAAGCAGGGCGGCGCCGGTTGCGATTGTGTTCGCTAGCAGAGCTATCGCGACGTTGCCGCCCGCCAGACGTTCGCCCATGATGCCGGAGCCGACGACGGCAGCGACGAGGAATGCGGTGCCTAGAAATTCGGCTGTCAATCGGACACGCAGGTTGAATTTCAATTTCAATTTCAATTTCATTGCTGGCCGATGCCGGAGATTTCTTTCTGGATTGCAAGCTTGTCGATGCTGGCTAGAGGCAAACTGAGAAAGAGGCCGATGCGGCGTTCGAGAGTCATGAAGGCTTCGCGGTAGGCACGCTCGACATCACTCGCAGTCCCAGTGATCGCGGCCGGGTCGGGAACTCCCCAGTGAGCGGTGAGAGGTTGGCCGGGCCAGATCGGGCAGACTTCTTTCGCGGCGTTGTCACAGACGGTAAAGACGAAATCGAAGCGGGGCGCGTCTGGCTTGGCAAACTCCTCCCAACTCTTGCTTCTGAGACCGTCTGTTGGCAGATGAGCACTTTCGAGCTGCGCGATGGCTTCCGGCCGAACTGATCCAGAGGGATGGCTCCCTGCGCTGGAGGCGGTAAAGTTCGGACGTCCTTTGTAGTTCATGATGGCCTCGGCCATGATGGAGCGGGCCGAATTTCCGGTGCATAAGAACAAGACGTTGTAGTGCATATGGTTTTCTTATTGGCAGCAGGATGAATCGCAGCACGCCGTGTTTCGCTGTGGCTTTACGGCTCTAACAAACGCGCTCATGAATTTGCCATCCACCTGGGGCGCGATTGCGTCGACGTCGATGTTTTGGCCGGAGAGGAACTCGCGAGCATCCTCGATGCGATAGATTCTGGTCGGCTCGATCTCGATGTTCTCGAATCCTGCGGAAGCCAGTTTGGAGCGGTATTCGTTTTCTTCGAGAGCTCCCGCTACGCAGCCAACCCATAGCAGCACATTTTTGCGAATCTCAGCGGGCATTGCGCCGCGAGTTACGACATCGGACACGGCAAAGCGTCCGCCCGGTTTCAGAACGCGCAGGGCCTCCCTTAATACCTGGTCTTTGTCCGCCGAAAGATTGATGACGCAATTGGAGATGATGACATCCACGGAGTTGTCGGGTAATGGGATGTGTTCGATTTCACCCTTCAAGAACTCGACGTTTTCGATTCCTGCTCTGCGCTTGTTTTCGTTGGCGAGAGCCAGCATCTCGTCCGTCATGTCAAGGCCGTAGGCTTTGCCTGTGGGAGCTACTCGCTTCGCCGAAAGCAACACGTCGATGCCGCCGCCGGAGCCTAGATCCAAGACAACATCGCCCGGATTCAGGTTGGCAAGAGCGGTTGGGTTGCCGCAGCCGAGAGAGGCGAGCAGAGCTTCCTCGGGGATCTGGTGTGCTTGCGATGGATCATAGAGGTTGGAGGTGATCGGATCACTGCATCCGATACTGGCCGTTGCGCCGCAACAGGAACTTCCGCCGCTGCCCACCCGCAAGGCTGCTTGTCCGTACTTCTCTTTAACGACATCTTTGATGCCGATGTCGATATGAGTGCTCTCGCCATCCATGCCGTTTCTCCTTAGCAGCGACAGATTTGAACGATCTCTTCGGGTTTCACAGCCTGGTTGCGCGTGCAGCATTCGGCATAGAGGAACTGAAGCAGCCCCTGAAGCGCGTCAGTGTTTGCGGTATAGCGGAGGAAAGTGCTCTCGCGTTGCACACGAACCAAGTCTTCCGCTTTGAGCTTGTCCAAATGATGCGACAGAGTGGAGCTTGGAATATCCAACTCGTCCTGAATCTCGCCGACGACCAAACCTTCTGGGTGGGCGGATAGTAGGAGCTGCATGATCCGGAGGCGCGGTTCGGTTCCCATGGCGGAGAACATGTCGGCAAACCTGGCGAGCTGCTCAGCGGACTTTTTGGCCTCAGCGACTCTCATATTTCTATGTTTGCAGAAATATGGAAATATGTCAATGGGACGAAGTGATGGACGCGGGACAGGAGCATCGAGAGAACGCCTTGCATCGTTGTCGGCGCTTCACGCGGGTATGTGGTCCCTTCGGCTTCGCTCAGGGCAGGCTTTTCGACTTCGCAGAAAACTTCACTTCGTGAAGTTTCTGCTGCGCTCAAGATGACGCGGGTGGCGGATGTCTGACGCGCCTGCTCAGGAGTTGTTCGAAGTGTTGATCCTGGGTCCTGGCCTAATTCAGGGGCTCCCACGCTTTGCATTCCGACACACTTACGGGCGAGGTTAGCGGAGGGCCGGTTTGGGCGCGGATTACCGCGTCCGAGGTGGAACAGAAATTTCTGCTTCCTGTACCGCTGGAGACGGGGGTGCCAACGGCCACAAATTGTTTGCACGGGTCTTTGGTGCAGGTTGCGCTAATGCTGAAGCGGTATCCGGACCTGGTACACCACGCGTCCGTGGTGCAACCCAGAGTAGCGTCGATGAAGTCTGCGTGATCGGCTGACTCGGTTCCTGATCCGCGAGGGTCGGGACCTAAACTGGCCAGATCGTGCGCGTAGCCCTTCCGCGGATAAGCGCTCGCATAAGCGACCTGCGCAGTGTTTAGCGTGCGCATCGTTGCGACAGCGCTCGATTCATTGGCCGCTATCCTTGCGCGCAGCAGGTTGGGAATCGCAATTGCGGCTCCGATCAGAACTCCACCGACGTTGACTCCCGGGCTTTTGCTAACCTCGCGAAGCGCGCTCTCCTCACCATATATGGCGACGGCGATCGGCGGAGCTTGCGCGGCCGATTGGGAAAGGGACTTCATCATTTCCGACATCTCTGGAGATATTTGGCGCAAAGTGAAGGCGGTGAAGGCGGCGGGGTCTTCGTATAACAATCCGGAGATGTCCGAAAAGCGGCTTAACGGTAGGGACGCCAGAAACGCTGGAGACTTGGCCAACGATTGGCCGGTGCGATGGAGCCGAACTGCGTCGGCGACGGTTTGCTGTTTGGGGGCGATGATCAGATATCCGTCGACGAATGCGTAGCTGATTTCTATCGTCTTTTGGGGGGATGGAATTCGCAGGTTGTAGTAAGTAACTCCATCCTCCTCGGATTGCTGCGGGCTGGCATTGGCTAACTTGAGCAATGTGCTCAGCGTCGCTTGCAAATGGTCGGGGTGATTGACCTTGAGGATTGCCTTCCATATGGCATCTGGCGGGGTGAGGGAGTCCAACTCGACGGTGATTTCTCCGCCGAGGAGGTTGAGCAGATCGTCCTTGAAACTGAGTTTCAGTCCCGCCTCCATTTGGGCTATGCCGACGAAGGCGTTGGGATTGGAGGCGGTGGAGAGATCCTTGACGTCGTCAAATATCTCGGCAGGATTCTTGAGGCGCAGGGCGGCGGCGAGGATAGCTTTGGGGGAAACGAAATCCAGACTGTCCAAGGAGCCGGGCGCGGCTAGCCAGGAAGCTACTCCGTGGCGCGGGGCGGAGAAGCTCAACTCCATCTCGCTGGTGGATTCGCCGGCCACGGTTTTGTGGTCCCAAACCAGGTACTTCATGTCAGCAAAACCGGTGCGCCGTAGGATGTGGTTCTTGTCGTCGCTTTGCGGGATGGCGTCGAGGATGTTCCGCATGTCAGCGGCTGCCAGGATGGTGGTACCACCTTGATACGCCTGCAGGAGCCTCTGCCCAAATGGAGTTGAGCTAAAGTCGGGGCCGTGCTGATCGAGGCGTGCGTTGACAACGCGCAGGGCGGCGATACTGAGCGCTGCAACGACGAAGTCAGGACGGACCAGAATCACGAGCTGCTTGTCGAGGCGTAGGTCTTTTTTATTGGTAGCGGCCTTGTCGCTGCTGCTGGCAGTCGCGAGTTCATGGAGGTCGAGGATGCGCGCTGGCGGAATCGATGCCGGACTCGATTTTGCTGCAAGGTCTTTTACCATCTGCTGAAGGAATTCTTTGAGGCCGGGTTTGCGCACTTCGGCAAGGATGAGCGGGTCCGAATCCTTATGGCCTGCGGCTCCGGCCTCGGTTCCGGCCACGACAATTTCGTCTCCTAAATACTGAGAGAGCTGATAAAACTTCTCGAGGGAATCCTGCCACTTGGGACCATCGGTGGCCCACTGGCCGTGCTGCCACCAGTCGCGCAGCGCCTGGTTCTGCTGTAGTTCGCGTTGAAAGATTGCGAGAGCCTGATGCGAAGCGTCGCCGTAGTTGGGGAACGCGGCATACAGAGTGGATGATTCCGGCACCATAGGCAACAGATGGCTCTGGTTGCGCGGCTGGGGAAACTGAACGTCGTGCTGCATTTTCTCCAGTAACTGACCGAACGCGGGGAGCAGTCCGGGATAGTTCTTTAGCTCTTCGGGCCATGCTGCCTCGGGTTTTGGCGGAGTTACTTGCGCGGTGCCCGTCAAGGCCAGGAAGAAGATCGCAAGCATGACTGCCACACAGGTGAGGGAATAACTGAAGCGTTGTTGCCGGAAAGTTTGGGCGTATTCCATCGCTATCTCCAGTCTCGCTTTGTCCTGGCTTGGAGTCCTATGTAAAAGAGGAGCCATGATAGAGGCTTGGCTACGTTTCTGCCAGTGAGTTATTGGGCGACGCCATGCTGCGAAGATTTTGAGAGGGGCCGGGGCTTTGGCTCTCATGGCGGGGCTAAGCCCCGCCACCGCACGAGCGACAGAACATACCTTAAGCTAAGGGTAACTACGTGTCATGAGGTCCTTACCCTTCGGCAAGCTCAGGATCAGGACGACAATTTTAGGAAGTCGCTATGGTCCCGATGTGTAGTTGTATTCGACGCTCACCCACTGGCCTGCGACAAACGACCATAGAGTTACGTAGATGGTGCTACCGTCTGCAGGCAGGCTGTTGACTGTGGTCGATAGCGTGTTACCCAGGTTGCCGGATTGGTAGTAGTTGTTTCCGTACTGTGCGCTGCCAATGTCCAGCCAGTAGGCTGTAGCGCCCATGCCGGGGGTCCAGTTGAACGCTGCTACGTTCCCGCTTAGCGTGGCGCCTGGAGTCGGCGACTGCATTGCGCCGGCGCCACCCGACGCACTGAAAGCGATGTAGGTGTAGGAGTGGCTGGACCAGACACCGCCGATCAAAGAATAAAGAGTGACGTAGATGGTGCTGCCATCGGCGGGCAGTCCGTTGACGGTTGTGGTCAGCACGTTGCCTAAAGGTCCGGATTGCGAGTACTGGTTGCCACCGGGAGTGCTTCCTGCATCCAGCCAGTAGTTGGTTGCGCCTGAGCCCGCCGTCCAGGTGAAGGTTGCGCTGGTGGAGGTTAGCGTCGAGCCCGGAGTTGGCGTCTGCATGGCTGCATCGGCCACGGCGACGTTGAATGCCGTGTAAGTGTATGGGTTGCTGATCCACGATCCGTTGATAAGCCAGTAGAGAGTTACGTAAACGGTGCTGCCGTTGGTAGGCAGTGAATTCACGGTGGCGGAGAGGATCGAGGTGGGGAGGCTTCCGGATTGATAGTACTGGTTACCGCCGGCGGAGGAGCCTACGTCGATCCAGAAGGCGGTGGTTTGTGGAGGTCCGAACCACTGGAAGGTCGCGCTGCTGCCCGCCAGGGTAGATGACGGAGCGGGACTGTACAATCCGCTGGGCGTTATGGTGAAGTTGGCGGTATAAGTGGCCGAGGTTGTGGGAGCTGTTACCGCGCGCGTCGTGCTGGTGGTGCCGTCCTCCCATTGAGTGAAGACATACTGGGTGCCTGAAGAAACTTGCGGCGTGACCAGGCTCAGGGAGCAGGAATTTCCTGGCGTCCAAATGAGGGTTACAGGGGTGGTGTAGGTTCCGGGCGCGCATCCGGTGCCTGTGGAGGTGAAGGCGAGGCCGGAGGGCGAACTGGTGATGGTTGCGCTGCCGGTTGGGAGGGTTGGAGCAAACGACACTCCCTTGAAATTGGAATCCGCAGGAGCGGTATCGAGCAGGGCAAAGGTCTCGCGCGAGGCCTGCGATGCTGTGGTGAAAGCCAGCGTGTCCGTGATTCCGTAAAGATAAGTGAAATCGAGATCGCTAAGCGTGAAGTTGGTGGCGTAGAGCTGGACCGTGCTGCCGGAAACCGTTCCGGTTAAACCGAATAATCCGCTGGTGCCGGTGCCGCTGGTATTCAACACCAGATTCAATCCCGTGTAGAGCGTGTAGGCGAGATTCCATGTTCCGGTGCCGTCGGATTTCGTGTTGATCCACTTTTGCAGGCCGCCGTCGCCTACGAGGCTGTTGGCGGAATTGTTTTTTGGGTCGCCGCTATCTGCGACATACAGGATGGAGGGGCTGGCGAAGAAGTAATTTTCTGGGCTCAGATTAATTTGGAGGCCGGCGTTGAAAGGGTTGCCGGTGCCGTTGCTGCCTGACGTCATGGTGTACTTGCCAGTACTCCTGGTGCCAAATCCGGTGAGCTGGGTGGGGCCGTTGTTGCTGTTGAACAGACTTGTTGCCGGAGGCGTGCCGAGGGTGCCGATGAAGGAACGGGCGGAGTTCGACCCTCCTTGGTGTCAACGGAGACATAGAGAGTGTTGTTAAAGATCTGAACGTCGCGCGTGTCCTGGGAAATGGTCTTGCCGGTGGTGTCAAGACCGGTAATCGCTGTAGGAGCGGTGTTGGTACCGCCGATTGCAGGTATGAGGAAAACTCCGCTGGTCGCATCGCTGCCGCTGCCCTGGCCGGAAACGTATGCGGTGGTTCCATTTAAGGTGAAGGCGCTACGGGGATTGTTGGTGTTGAAGATGTTGAAGACTGCGGTCGAGGAATTCACATTTCCGTAGGCGTCAATCAACGTCACCACGCGTGGCACAGGGGTATAGCTTTGTTCCGTAAGGCTGCCGGACTGGGCCAGTGCGTTTGAGGGAGCAGCGCCATAGGTGGTCGGATTGGCGTCGAAAGTGGCGGCGTTGATGCCGTACTCCATGATCGTCAGGTATTGGCCGCTTCCCGAAAGCTGAATCGTGCCCTCAGAAGAAGAGCCGTATTCACCGGAGATGGGGAGGTTCGCGGCAGAGCCGGTCTGCGGCAATACCAGAGAATTTACGAACGCAACGCTCGCGGTGCCGGTCGGGGTGTACTGAAACAACGTGATGGGGGCTCCCTGATTGTCTCCGAAGCCTCCAGCCGAACTGTTCCCGGTACCCGTGCCGCTGCCATTTGGGACGCTCGTACATGTGCCGGCGTGAACCCCGCAACCTTCAACGGTGACGACCAGATTGCCTGGGATGAAGAAGGTGCTGTTCTGGGCCAATGCCGGGCCGGACACAGAGATGGACATTGCAACTGCGAGAGCGAGGGTTGCGATTCGACCTGAGAACATATTCGCTTTTCCTTGGGACTGGACTTCAGACTGAGCTTCGATGAGTCAGGCCAAAAACTTATCAGCGCAACTTTAAGGGAATGTGAATTTCCGCCGGGTAATGCGTAGTTTGCAAAAGCATCCACTACGGAGGGCACGAAGGTGCACGAAGGAGATCCTTGAAAATAGTAGTGTTCGTCATATTTTTCGGTCCGGGCCCGCCCAAGCAGAGCTTGAACGGGGCACCCTCGAGAGTCATAAAGAATTACTGGCGGGGCTTGGGCGAGAGCTTGATTTCGAAGACGCTGGGCCACAGTTTTCCAGTAACGAACAGGCGTTTATGAATTGGATCGTAGGCGATGCCGTTCAGGACGGCTTCTGGTTGGAGGCGATAGATTGGGCTAAGTAGTCCGGTGAGGTCGATCCAGCCGAGTATGTTGCCGGTTAGCGGCGAGATGCGAGCGATGCGATTGCTGTGCCAGATGTTGGCGAAGAGTTGGCCTTCCACGAATTCGAGCTCGTTCAGTTGATCGATTGGGGTCGATCCGTCGTGGACTTTGAGGCGGCGTTTTTCGTGAAAAGTCTCGGCGTCGAGGACGCGGATTTCCGAGGTGCCGTCGCTTAGGAAGAGTTCGCGGCCATTGGGGGCGAGGCCCCAGCCTTCTCCGGAGTATGAAAATTTTCGCAATCGATGGAAGTTGCCCAGATCGTAGACAAAGCCAGTGCCTTGCTTCCAAGTGAGCTGGATGACTTTGTCTTTGAAAATCGTGATGCCTTCGCCGAAGAATTCGGGATCGAGGTCGGCGTGCTGGACGACTTCTCCGGTTTCGAGGTGGACTTTTCTTAGCGATGAGTGGCCGTTCAGGCCTGTGCCTTCGTAGAGGAAACCGTCGTGGTACGCCAACCCTTGGGTAAAGGCGGAGGGATCGTGCGGAAATACGTGGAGGATAGTGAAGGTGTATTCGGGTGTGGCGCGGGGTGGCTGGTTCTGTGCTCGCGCAAATGGGAGACAGGCGTACAGAAAAAGCAGGACGAAAAGGCGGCGACGGATCCCGTTCATTTCATCTGAACCTTGTCACATTGTCGCATTGCGCGGAGTTCCGTGAGGGTTGGCCCGTTAATTCGATGTTTGCGGACGGAACCCGCAGCATCGAGAGAACGCCTTGCGTGGTTCATCTTTCCCTATGCGGGTATGGGGTCTTTCGACTTCGCAGAACTCCGCTTCGCGAAGTTCTGGCTTCGCTCAAGATGACAGTGACCTCTTGATCGCAGAGACCTCAAGATGACCGGGATCGGGTGGAATCAAGTGATATTGCCTCTGGCCATATCCACGGCACGGAGCATGGCGCGCGATTTGTTTTCGGACTCTTCGAATTCGCTCTGCGGATCGGAGTCGGCTACTATGCCGGCTCCGGCTTGCAGGTAGGCTTTCTTACCCTTCATTAGCAATGTCCGGATGACGATGCAGGAATCCAGGTTGCCGGCGAAGTCGGCGTATAGAACTGCGCCGCCGTAGACGCCGCGCCTGGTCGGCTCAAGTTCTTCGATGATTTGCATCGCCCGCACTTTGGGCGCGCCGCTTAGAGTTCCGGCAGGAAAGCAGGCAGCCAGCGCATCCACGGCATCGAGTTCGGGGCGCAGCTTGCCTTCGAGCGCCGAGACCAGATGCATCACGTGCGAATAGCGCTCGACGTACATCAGATTGCGAACTTTTACCGATCCGTATTCGCTCACGCGGCCGAGGTCATTGCGGCCGAGGTCGACCAGCATTACGTGCTCGGCGCGCTCTTTTTCATCTTCACGCATCTGTTTTTCGAGGGCTGTGTCGGCTGCTTCGTCTTTGCCACGCGGATGCGTCCCCGCTATCGGACGGTATTCGAGTTTGGAGCCGCTTACACGTACTAACATTTCTGGCGAGGATCCGATTACGTGCATCACGTCGGCACTGCCGCCTTTTTTCTGTGCCGTTTTTCTTGCTCCTCCGAAGCGCAAGAAAAACATGTAGGGCGAGGGATTCACGGTGCGCAGCGAGCGATAGAGATCGAAGGGAGCGACGCCGGGTTCGAACTCCCAGCGCTGTGAAAGGACTACCTGAAAAATGTCTCCGGCGGCGATGTACTCCTTGGCGCGCTTTACGCTTTCGAGAAACTTCAGCTTCGGAGTGCGCGACTTTACCTTCAGCTTTGATTTTGTGGTGGGTTTGCGCCAGTGGGCGGGCTTCGATCCGGCAGCTAGTTTTTTTTCGATTCTTGCGATGTCTTTTACGGCGCGATCGTAGGCGGCTTTGGGGGACTCGCGGGTTGTGTCCGCTGAAGCCACAATGTGGATCTGGTGCCGCAGATGATCGAAGGCCAGGACACGGTCGAAAAACATCAGGACGCAGTCAGGAACGTTAAGGTCGTCGTCGGCGTGCTCTCGGATGTTTTCGAGGCGGCGAACGATGTCGTAGGCGCAGTATCCAACCGCTCCGGCGGTAAATGGAGGCAGGCCTTCTATGGCTGCAGGACGATGCTGCTGGAGCAATTCTTTGATGACGGCGAAGACATCTCCGGCGCGGTGTTCAACTTTACGTCCGCGTTCGATCTTGATTTCTTCGCCACGCGACTCGAGTCGCAGGAATGGCCGCACTCCTAAAAACGTGTAGCGTCCAATTTTTTCTCCGCCTTCCACGGACTCGAGCAGGAAGGCGTCGGGCTCTCCATCGGCCACGGCTAGAAAAGCGGAGACTGGGGTTAGCAGATCGGCGGAGATCGACTTCGCCACTGGAACCAGGGTGGCGTTGCGCGAGAGGCGCGCGAATTCTTTGTAGTCGGGACGAATCATTTTTGTTCCCAACAGCGCCTTAGGATCGCATGAATTCGCCCCCAGAGCGAGGAGAGACGGGGCAAGCCCCGTCATCCCCACAACCGGACTGCGTTTGTGGTGAACTCTCCGGCTTGCGCCCGACGTGGGAAGGGAAGCATCGAGAGAACGCCTTGCGAGGTTCACCGTTATTTTATGCGGGTATAGGGTCTTTCGACTCCACAGCAGCTCCACTTCGTGAAGCTTCTGTTGCGCTCAAGATGACAGAGGGAAAGTGTGCGCTTCCCAAAACCTGCTGGCCAGCAATATACTTTGCGAGGCCTATTTGTGCCTTAGGGTGCGGCCCATCGCAATCATTCGGAGATTTTATGACGACGAAGACTATTGACCTTGTGGAAGAGACTAATCCGTGGAAAGCGCAGGCTGCGCGTTTCGATCTGGCGGCGCAAAAACTGAACCTTGATGCAGGATTGTGGAAAGTTCTGCAAAGCCCCAGCCGCGAGATTATCGTTCATATCCCGGTCATGATGGACGATGGGCATCTGGAGGTTTTCACGGGATTCCGGGTGCAACACTCGATTGCTCGCGGTCCGGCAAAGGGCGGATTGCGGTACGCGCCCGATGTGAATCTTGATGAGGTGCGCGCGCTAGCTAGCTGGATGACGTGGAAATGCGCGGTGGTGAATATTCCGTTTGGCGGGGCCAAGGGTGGCATCATTTGCGATCCGCACAAAATGTCGCAAGGTGAATTGGAGCGCATGACTCGCCGTTATACCGCCGAGCTCTTCGACTTCATTGGGCCGGAAAAGGATGTTCCCGCACCGGATGTGAATACCAACGAGCAGACGATGGCCTGGATGATGGACACGTATTCCATGCATGCGCGCCAGACGGTGACGGCTGTGGTGACCGGGAAGCCGATCAATATTGGGGGATCGCGCGGACGGCGAGAGGCCACGGGGCGGGGCGTGCTGATGGTCTGCGATCAGGCGATCAAGAAGCTGCATTTGAATCGCGAGACTACCCGCGTTGTTGTACAAGGTTTCGGGAACGTCGGATCGAATGCGGCGCGGCTGATGGCGGAAGCTGGATATAAAGTTATCGGCATTGTTGAAGTTGGTGGCGGGCTTTACAACAAGAACGGGATTGATGCCGAGGCGGTGTGGGAATTCCGGCAGCGGAATGGCTCGATCCACGGGTTCCCGGGCGCGGAAGCGTACGATCCGGCTGAGCTTTTGCTTGTGGATTGCGACATTCTGATTCCGGCGGCGACTGAGAATCAGATCACGAGCCAGAATGTAGATCGCGTCAAATGCAAGATTCTGGCTGAAGGCGCGAATGGTCCTACCACGGCGATTGCGGACGACATTCTTGCGGAGAAGAAAGTCTTCGTGATTCCCGACATACTGGCGAACGCCGGAGGCGTTACTACGTCTTACTTCGAGTGGGTGCAGGATCGGCAGGGGTATTTCTGGAAGGAATCGGTAGTAAACGAGCATCTCTCGGAGATTATGATTGCGGCGTTTGACGATGTTGTTCGTTATGCGGAAACGCATGGCGTGAACAACCGCATTGCGGCTTATATGCTGGCGATCGATCGGGTGGCATATACCATTCGGCAGCGCGGAATTTATGCCTAATCCAATCCAGCCCTAAAGGGGCATCTGATTTTGAAGGATTTACGGTATCGCTGAAGCGATACCCTGATACGGAAAGACTTCTGCAGTACCGCCGGTTAGTTTCTGTTGACGGCGGGGGCTGGCGATGTAATCATGCTTGCGCAATCCAGCGTCCCCTGTATTTTCGCAGGTAAGTGCCAGGAATTGATCTGTAAAAAATGGGGCTTTTGCGCCTCTTAATCTCGCGAGGAAAAATGAATCACTCCCAAAATAAGCTAACTCTATGGATGCTCGCTTTTTGTCTGATGCTTACGGTAATCATCGCGCCAGCTCTGGCGAATGCCCAAGCGACGTCCGGCTCCACCACAGATACCAGCGACACGGCTTCCACCAAGAAGGCGAAGAGGAAGGCCAAGAAAGAAAAGGCCGCTGCCGACGAAAAGGCCGCTGCGGCGGATAAGACTGCTACGGCCGCCGACAAATCGGCTGCGAGCGCCGATAAATCTTCGGCAGCCGCAGATAAGGCCGATGCGACGGCAACGAAGAAATCGAGGAAGAGCAAGAAGGCTGCTGCTGCCGATGCTCCGGCAGCCGCCGCACCAGCCAGCAGTGCCCCCGCAGCCGCTCCTGCCGCAAAACCGGCAGCTCCCGCCGCCAGTTCCAGCATGGCTCCGGCAGCCGCCCCGGCTTCGTCTGAGCCCAAGAAGGCGAGCAGCAAGACTGCAACGCCCGCGGCTTCGACGCCAGAGATCGACGCGGCTAAGGCCAGTGGCAAGGTCTGGGTGAATACCTCCAGCGGCGTTTACCACAAGAGCGGCGAATGGTATGGCAAGACCAAGCAAGGAAAGTTCATGACGGAAGCGGACGCGAAGGCCGCTGGGTATAAAGAAGCTAAAAAGGAATAGGGAGAGAAAAATCGATGACAAAAAAGATCATGATCAGAATGCTCGTTGCACTTTTTGCCCTGAGCATGCTCAGTGGAATGGCAGTGGCGCAGACGGCCAAGAAGCCGGCTGCGGCCACAACCGCTGCGTCCGCGGACGCCGATCTGCTTGACATCAACACGGCGACCAAAGAACAACTTGATGCCCTGCCGGGAATCGGGGCGGCGTACTCGCAGAAGATCATCGATGGCCGGCCTTATGCCAAGAAGACGGATCTGACGAAGAAAAAAATTCTTCCGGCGGCCACCTACGCGAAGATCAAAGACAAGATCATCGCAAAACAAAAGTAGAGTTTCACCGCCGAGACGCAGAGAACGCCAAGAGAACTTAATTCTTTCAGACTCTGCGCCGGCGGTATTTTTTTAATTTATGAGGAGGCAGTTATGGGGTTGCTTGATAATTTAGAAAATCAGGCTTTGGGGAACGTATTAGGCGGAAGTTCGAATCCTCTGGCCACGAGTGTGTTGCAGATGATCCAGAACCAGCCCGGCGGTTTGCAGGGAATGGTGCAATCTTTTCAGCAAAAAGGTCTGGGTGGAGTCGTATCCTCTTGGGTGGGCACGGGAGCGAATTCGCCGATTACTGCCGACCAGGTTCATCAGGTTCTGGGCAGCGATCAGGTGAAGGCTTTGGCCGCCAAGGCGGGGATCAATCCCGATACGGCCAGCGCAGCGATTGCCCAGATGTTGCCCGTAATCGTGGACAAACTGACCCCGAATGGATCGGTGCCCGACCACAGTAGTGTTATGGATATGGCTACGAGTATGCTCAAGAATTTTGGGGCAAAAGCATCCTGAATTCAAGTGGCGCGGGCTGCCGATGAACCCGCGCCGCTCTGTTTTCTCACGCGTGGCTTAGACACTTTGGCTTTGAACAGTGTCTGCCCGTTTTGGCATCGGTATGTTTAACATTCGTTAAACATACCTTCCTGTGCGTTGCCTTGGCCTCTGATGTAGAGGATAATCAGGTTGCTGCTTCCGCAGCCCAGGGCTCAGTTGTCGCGTGAATCTTCCCAACTCCATCACGCTCACTCGCATCGCCGCCATTCCGCTCCTCATATGGATCTTGTGTACTCCGCGCTTCGCCATGGAGCGAACAGGGGAAAGAGAGATACTGGCGTCCATCGTTTTCATCTTGGCTTCGATCACAGACGGGATAGACGGATACCTGGCGCGCAAACGCGGCCAGATCACGACTATGGGCATGCTGCTGGATCCTCTGGCCGACAAGTTATTGATTGCCGCGGCCTTCATCACACTGGTTCAGGTGAATCCAGCTTTGGTACCGGCATGGATGGCGGTGGTCATTATCGGCCGCGAGTTTCTGGTGAACGGACTGCGCTCGATTGCGGCGTCCGAAGGTTTTACGATTCAAGCGAGCGAACTGGGTAAGTTCAAGATGCTGGTGCAGATCATTTCCGTGGTGGCGGTGATTCTGGCTCGACGCTGGCACGAGTGGCCCGTGTATGGTAATTACTTTTTCCCGGTGTACTGGATTGCGTGGGTCGCCATCTGGTTCATGGTTCTGCTTTCACTGGTATCCGCGTTCGACTATTTCGTCGCCTTTTGGTCGCGCATCGACCGCAAGTCGGAGAAGCGGCGGCGCCGGTCCTTCGTCCTTGCCCGACGGAGAAAAAGCGATGTCCAAGCTGTCTGAAAATTCGTCTGAAGACCTCATCTCGCATCAAGCTTTGCCTATCCGGCCAATTTCAACACCAAATCAGGAATTTTCTCGGGAGCAAAAGCGGATCCTCCTGCGCGTTGCTCACGACGCGATTCTTTACGCTCTGGAAGGTCGAGCATTTCCGCAAGCGGGGCCTCTCTCCGCAGAATTATCGGAACAGCGAGGTGTTTTCACCACTCTTTACTCGCATGGCAAACTTCGGGGATGCGTTGGTTATGCTTTGCCCATTATGCCTCTGTATCGCGCCGTCGCGGATACGGCCCGCGCGGCCGCTTTTGAGGATGCCCGTTTCACTCCGCTGACGAAGGATGAAGCCACTGAGCTGAAGGTGTCGTTGAGCGTGCTTTCACGTCTGGTCCCGATTCTTCCAGAGGCAGTCGAAGTTGGGCGTCACGGCCTGCTTATTTCGGAGGGTAGATGTCGTGGACTGCTACTGCCGCAGGTTCCCGTCGAACATGGATGGGACCGTGAAACGTTTCTCGGCCAAACCTGCCGTAAGGCTGGCCTGCCAGAGGATGCCTGGCGCCAAAACGCCACGATCGAGGCTTTTACCGCGGAGGTCTTTGACGATGGCGAGATTGGAGTTCAAGCTTCCCGCTGAATCCACATCGAGAACAGTTCTCATCGAATTTCGAATGCATTTCTTTGCGCATCCTACTCTTCAGTAACTTGTCTTATCTGCTAGAGAAGTTAGGCTGGGCATTGGCCGTGCGATTGCTCGGCCAACCTCGGGAGGGCAATATGGAGCTAGCGATTGTGATCGTCGTGGTAGTAGTTGCGGGTGCGATGATTCCAGGAAATCCTGGAGTTCGGTTCTTCCGCTAGGCGAAGCGGGGGCTATGGACAGCTAATCCCCGGTTGTCCGAATTCCAAACCCGGCCCTTGAGGGGCGTTCGATTTTGAACGGCTTGCGGTATTGCTGAAGCGATACCCTGATACAAATCTGGAATTTTTCGGCAAACGCCACACGAGCGGTTTTTCCCGCGGTTTCACACAAGTTCCTTACACATAAGAAAAAGGGGAGATTTGATCTCCCCCCAATCCATCTAAATTAACTGTACCTTCCGACTATTGCTCGTCCAATTCCACGGTGTCGCCCGCGTGCACATCTTCCAGCGCGAAAACGACCATGGCTGACGATGCGGTCGGGGTCACATTGAGAACCACAACTTCTCCCACGGCACGGCGCGGAAGGTCGGCCACACGAATGTCCGGTCCTTTCGTCTTGGTGAAGCGATTCGCCTCAAAACTCGGAGGCCGCATCTGGGTATCTTCTGAAGTCGATGCTTTGAAGGACAGGGAATCCACTCGATCTTTCAAGGTTTCTGTGTAGGAGCGCACGACGCGAAAATAGTCGCCGACCTTCACGCCCTGGTTCGATCCCATGTTCATATAGAGCTTGGTGCCTGTGCCGAGAAAGCCGTCGAAATCTTTACCGAGCACAACGCGTCCACTGAGCTTTCCATTCGCAGGTGCGAACCGGTCGAAATGCCCAGGGACATGGAACGCGATCGGAGATTTCTCCACAAAAGGAACCGCAACATCACCTGGGTTAATGGGGTCGCAACTGAATTCCACTTGAGCGACTGCGCTGTGATTGCGAGTATCGACGATACGAACCCTTCCAATGTCCTCGTAGGGCCGTCCCGCTGCAGCCAGTATCTTTCTCTGTCCCGGATAGAGTTCGTATTCGTTGACGTCGCGCAGTTCGCGTACGATCGAGTATAGTTGCCCGGCCTGGTAGCCGCTGCCCGCCAGATAAACCAGCTCTCCGGTCGCGAATTTTGTGGTCATCGGGGTCTGTATTCCGCCGTTCACGTAGTTCGCATCGGGAAGGCGGTCCTTAGTAAGAAAGCCCGCGCAGTAAATGTCGGCCGCCGTAGGCGTCTGGAAACGCACATACGGGACGTTGACCGAGGTTTCGATGATACCGGCCGCATTGGGCGTAGCAGTGCTTAGTGGTTGCTGAGCGACGGCAACGCTCGCCGTCAAGATCAGCGCCAGTACCAACAACAGTCCTGTTTTCTTCATGTTATCTCCAACTCCAAGCCGCTCTCGGGCTGCCCCAGCTATCCCTATGGGAAGACAAGGGTTACAGCCAAAAAGTAACAAGCGGGTGGGGATGGGTCAAGGTTACGAGGGTGTTTAGCCGGCGTGCTCCCAAAGTGTTTTTCGGGGTGTTTGGCCAATCCTTAGGTTGCATCTGGGCGTGCAGCCCTGTAATATCGCGCCGACGTTGAAAACAAATGGCCTTGGCTTTTTCCTCCACTCTCGCACCCCGTTTTTTGCCTAACCATCTGCCCAGGGTCTGCCTGGCGCTGAGTGGCGACAACATCGACGACATGATAGCCACCGCCGAGTCGATGGGGCGAGATAACCCGTTCATCGAGTTCCGGTTGGATTACCTGAAGCAGCCTTTGGCCGCGCTGTCGAAAATCCACCGGTTTCTTGAGACACACCAGTACATCAACGCTATCGGCACCTGCCGCCGACTTGAGAATGGCGGCAAGTTTAAGGGATCGCTCGCGGCCCAATTGGAAGTGTTGACCAAAGCTCACGCTGCTGGTTGCCAGATTGTCGATCTCGAACTTCAAAGCGCTTTGAAAGCGAAGCCCGAAGCGATTGCACGACTCCGTAGCCGCGCCGGATTGATTCTGTCGTTCCATGATTTCCGCGCCACCCGGAATCTCGATGACACACTCGATAAAATGTTGAAGATCCCGGCCGATTTCTACAAAGTTGTCTCCACGGCCACGACGCTCTTCGATAACGTCACGATGATGAAGTTTCTGCAAACACAAAGCGATCAGCATGCACTGGTCGGGTTGTGTATGGGGGAGCAAGGAATTATCAGCCGCGTGCTGAGCGTGCGGGCAGGAAGCGTGTTCACTTTCGGCGCGATTAATGCGGATCTCAAAACCGCTCCCGGACAGGTCAGCGCGCGGGACTTGCGGAGCATCTATCGTATCGAGCAGGTGGACGCCGCGACTCGCGTTTACGGAGTGGCGGGGGATCCCATTGAGCACTCGCTATCGCCCGTTATTATGAACACGGCTTTGCGGCGTGAGAATGTGAATGGCGTCTATCTTCCTCTGCACGCCAAGACGTTGAAGGATCTGATTCACTGCGTGCGCGAGATTCCGCTGCACGGGCTCAGCGTGACCATGCCGTACAAACAGTCCATTCTTGCGCATCTGGATAACACCGACGCGCACACAACGAAGATTGGCGCGTGCAATACGGTTGTCCGCGGACAGGATGGAAAGCTGTACGGATTTAATACGGACGTGGCTGGAGTGTTGCGTCCGCTGGAACAACGATTGACGATTGAGAATGCGAAAGTGCTGGTGATTGGCGCCGGGGGCGCGGCGCGGGCGGCGGTGTTCGGACTCAAAGAGCGCGGGGCTGAAGTTTGGATATTGAACCGCACTTCCGCGAAGGGTCAGAAACTGGCGCGACAGGCAAAAGCAAAAAGCGTTAAGCGCGCCGATCTGCGGAAGATTGCGTTTGACGTGATTATTAATGCTACTCCGGTGGGCATGGGGAATACGCGCGATTGTCCGCTTAAAGATGATGAGATCCAGGCGAAAATCGTTTTCGATATGGTGTATGACCCGGTCGAGACGCATTTGCTGCGCGTGGCGCGGACCAAAGGGATTGCGGTGATCCCTGGAGTTGAGATGTTTGTGCAACAGGCAGCGCGGCAATTTGAGATCTGGACGGGAAAGCCGGCTCCCGCCGGCGATATGCTGCGCGCAGTAACGATTGCGTTGCAGGAGCGCGCGGCGGCGCAGCAGAAGAAATAAACAAATAATTTCGAGTTGCGCTTTGGGGGCGGTTCGTTTTCACTAACACACCCCGACTACACCAACTACGGGTCTTCAGGGTCAAGTCGTGCTATCGCCTGATTACAACAGTTACCACCCAACGATGGTGGAGTGGTGTCTAATTGCGTTAGCAGCTAGATTTTCCATCCATAATCCCGACGCGGTGGAGACGACGATGCAAGAGACAACCGTTGGATGGGACCCGATGTACGAGGCCCACCTACCTTGGTTCACGAAAGTGTTTGTCGCATACCTCGCTCTGGTGCTTCTCCTATCGGCGGCGCGTGCCATAAGCCTTATACGGCGCTTGAGGGCTCTCCGAAAATTGGAACAGGAGACGGCGACCGAGCTGACCTCAAAATTCCCGTTATTTTGGGAGTCTCTTTATGCCAAAACCGCCGCGATAAAGAACCTATCCGTGCTGACCTTGCTGCTATCCCTGCTCGTATTCGCGTGGAGCACGACTCAGATTCTGGTGGGAGTCACGATGGAGAAATCAACGGGTGTGGCACTCCTCGCGGGTTCCATGGCTGAGGTGCTTACTATTTTCTCTTCGGGCATCCTCGTCTGCGCCGTTCTCTATACTTTTGCTATCTTCTTTGAGGCCGTGCTAGTACGCCGAAAGATGAGACTCAACTTCACAAAGAGCGGATAGCCAGCTTCCTCTCAGGGAGCTACTTTCGCAGAACCAAAATCTCAATTGTTGAAAAATCGCGATAGCACCAACTACAGCCCATCCGGTGAATTGGGCTATGGCCTGTTTCCGTCAACTATCCGAAAAAGGCTCTCGATAACTGGTTATGATGGTCATGAAAGACAGACTGTGATGGCTGCCAAATACAACAAAATAGTCGGAGCAGTCGGGGCTTCTCTGGTCTTTTGTGGGACCATCTGGGTCGGGGTGTTGATCTACTCTCGGCGGGACTATCCAGAAGCGGTCAAGTACGAATTTACAGTTCCATTGATTCCTCGCCTCATGGTGTTCTTCGGCTTGAGCTTGCTGTTAATTCTCGGGGCGCGAATCGCGTTTGACTTCCTCCGCCAGCGCCACCAATCCAGAATGCTTTAAGGTGACGCTGCCGAGATGTTGCCGTCAGACCTCTCTCATCGTTGGTGGCTGTTATCGACGGTACTCTTGAAGAATCGGTGACATAGGTTTCTTATTTAGCTATGCCCAGCGTCAGAACGGAACCAGAAAACCCAAAGATACTGATCGTCTCTGAAAGGACACGTTGGTTCGTCGTCATTACAGGGTTTGTCGCGGTTGCCGCAGGTGCATTTGCCGGTGGACTATTTCTTGTTACGCCGTTCCCATTGATTTTAGGTGCGATCATTCAGCCGCGCTTCCCACGCGCCGGTAGGGCGCTTATTTGTGCTGGCGCCGTTTGGCTAACTTTTTGGGTGTTTGATATTGGTTTTTTCATGGAGATTGAGACCCATGCTTCCGGTCTGGCTGATCTTCTTGTCGCCTTTGTGGTCGTACTCGTGTCTTTGTGCGATATAACGATAGTGATCGAAGAGGTAAAGATGAGGCGTGTCTAGACCGAACCTCACGGTTCCAATGGACGGTCAGACTGGTTGGCGTAATATCGCGATAGCACTCACTACGGCCCTTCATAGGTAATTGGTGCGAACGCCTGTGGGTGTTGAAAAAGGGCTGATTGGAGCAGAAGTTGGTGGGATGAGTATCGCCCTGGGATGATGTTTTTTGGCGAAGTGCCTAGGGCATTGCGGGGATCGGTGGTCTTGGGGTTTGGCTGAGGAAGCGGACTAGTCGTTTGAGATTTTGCGCAGCCGCTGCCATGAAGAATTGCTCGCGAACAAACTTTAATCCCCGCAGACGCAGACGACGCAGTCCGATTTGATTCTTGAGTTCGGCGAACAGCGCTTCCCCCTTTTTTCTCTTTCTCTGCGCGTCTAGAAAGGCGGGTGTATTGATTAAGTCGCGTGCGCGTTGCCGGGCTGACTCGTGAACATGGATGGCTAAATACTTCAGCGGTGAGGTGGTGCATTGCGCTTTTTGTGCGCACCCGCCACAGCGTTTGCGCGTCCCGATGTAGACGTGGGTTCGGTTCCGAGCATTGTGTCCGCCGTAGTTGAGTGGCTGGCCTGCGGGACAGAGGTAGCTGTTGCTTTCAGGAACGTAGGTGAAACGCTCGGGACCGTAGAGTGGGCTGTTCTTGCGCAGAGCACTGTCGCGCGTACGCATGTACGGAGTGATCCCGCGCTCCATCAACCATTGCAGGAACTCGCCATTGCCATAGGTGGCGTCGGCCACCACCGACGCGGGCTCGCGTCCTTGCCACTTGGCAAAGCGAGCAATCATGTTTTGCGCGGCCACCGTCTCCTGACTCATGCGGGCTGCCGTCCCTTGCACGCCCACGATCACGCAACTCTGGTTATCGACCAGATAGTTGTCGTAGTAACCGAGGCGAGCCGGAGTTCCACCTTTGGTCGCATAGGTCGAGTCGGGGTCGGTCGTCGATACTTGCTCTTGCTCATGCACGGGCTCTTCGGTCGGATTCTGTTCTTCGAGTTCCGCCAGATACTGGCGCACGTTGCGCTTCACTTTTGCCGCTTCCGCCAGTTGCTCGCGTGGAATGCGGCTTTCCTTCGAAGCATTGGCCTCCACGAAACTGCCATCCACCGACAGGTTGTCTCCTTGCACCAGCCCTGCTTCCAGACAACGCGCCACGATTTCTTCGAACAACTGCTCGAACACTTTCGATTCCTGAAAACGTCCGTGCCGATTCTTCGAGAATGTGGAGTGGTGCGGAATCTCCTGATCGAATCCTAGGCCCGTAAACCAGCGCCACGCCAGATGCATGCGCAGCTCCTCCACCAACTTGCGTTCGCTGGTGATGCCGTACAAATAGCCCATCAGCAGAATGCGCAGCAGAAGTTCGGGGTCAATCGACGGACGACCCAGCTCGCTGTAACTCGCTTTCAGCTTCTCGCGCACGAAGGCAAAGCTGATGTGCTTTTCGATGAGTCGCAGCAAGTGAGTTTCCGGAACCTGGTCTTCCAGCCGGAAATAGTAGAACAACGCTTCAGAGCGGTCGTGTTGCCCCATCATGATCAGCGGGCCTCCGATAATGAGAATCCAACAAAGCATGAGCGAATGCTTTTTTCTAACATGCTTCTGCTGAATCTCATCCCGCAAATCGACGTGACTTTTTCAACACCCACGCCTGATTTCAACAGTCAACTCCGTGAGCCGCAACTCGGTGTCTAATACTCTTGTGAACCTGAATTGGGCAATCCGAACAACCCTTCTGGCCCTTGCGTGTCTTTCAACCGCGGGTACCCAAAGTGATGCTACTCGACTACGCGAGGAGGACGATGTAAGGGAAGCGGTCTTTCGATACCAGTTCGAGCGTAACTCATCGGGCCAGCAAAAAAGAGCTGGCGTTTATTGCCTATCGATTGGAGAGAATGCCGACCCATCGGACGAGTTTATTAAGCGCTTCGCTAACCACAGCCCTCCAGTCCGTAAAATATCCGCATGCACTGTCGGCCCCTTCGACGGAGTCGTCGACAAACTCACACACAAACTTGGCTTGGTTTTTCGGGTAAGCAGTATCAAATGGATTTCGGGGTATGAAGTTGAGGCGACCGGCGGGTATTACGAGGCTGGTTTAAGCGCGTCGGGTAATACCTTCACGGTCAGCAAACGGCTCGGAAAATGGAAGGTCACCAAGGACAAGATGAACTGGATTTCAGAGAATCTGGAATCACTTCCGTCCTTAGCTGTTGCAAAATCGCCATAGCATCAACTGACCGGGCGACGGGTGGGCTGTAGTTGGGCTGTCGCGTGAGCTTCCGCTATCCCCGTGAGATGTCCGGCTTTCACGTGCCGGATTTCAGCGGCCCACTAGCTTTTGAAGCTCTTCGGGATAGCGAGCACCTTGCACTGGGATCTTCGAGGCAGCCGCTCCGAGATCACGAAGTTCGTCAGAGGAAAGCGCCAAGTTGACGGCTCCGAGATTCTCTTCTAGCCGGTGGAGTTTGGTGGTGCCTGGAATGGGCACCATCCAGGGTTTTTGCGCCAGAATCCATGCCAGCGCGACCTGAGCGGCCGTAACGTTCTTCTGCTTAGCGAATTGACCGATTAAGTCAACGACGGCTTGATTCGCGTCACGGTTCTCCGGCGAGAAGCGGGGTACGATATTGCGGAAGTCGTTTTTTTCGAACTGCGTATCTTTGTTTATCGCTCCCGTCAGGAAACCTTTTCCGAGCGGGCTGAACGGCACGAATCCGATGCCGAGTTCCTCAAGAGTCGGGACGATCTCCTGCTCTGGTTGTCGCCACCACAGCGAGTATTCACTTTGCAGAGCGGCTACAGGCTGCACTTTGTGGGCCCGGCGAATCGTCCGCGGACCTGCTTCGGAGAGTCCGAAGTGCTTTACCTTGCCTTCTTGAATGAGGTGTTTGACGGCTCCTGCAACTTCTTCGATAGGAACCTTGTCATCGACCCGGTGCTGGTAGAACAAATCGATGACATCGGTCTTGAGGCGCTTGAGCGATGCTTCGGCGACTTCTTTGATGTGCTCGGGCCGACTGTCGAGACCGGCCTGCTTTCCGTTGTCAATCTTGAAGCCGAATTTGGTGGCGATCTTCACCTGATGGCGAAAGGGAGTGAGGGCTTCGCCGACTAGCTCTTCGTTTGTGTAGGGACCATAAACTTCCGCGGTGTCGAAGAACGTGACGCCGCGTTCCACCGCAGCGCGTATGAGAGAAATTCCTTGCTGCTTGTCTACGGGTTGACCGTAGCCAAAGCTCAGTCCCATGCAGCCAAATCCGAGAGCAGAGACTTCCAGGTTGCTGTTTCCTAGTTTACGTTTTTGCATGGTCCCTCCTACGCGTCATGGAAATAGTTTCGCACAGCCTCGATGCGGTTGCCCGGTGGTCGGGGAGAAATTCCCATACGCTCACAACACCCAGGAACTGATCACCCTTGGCAGCCGAATTTTGTGGTGGCCCGAGTAGGACCTAAGATGCATGGTTTCGTGGTGGCCCCTTCTCGAAAAGTGGGAGAAGGGGCGCACCCCCCGGCTTCTATCCGGATGAGAAAATTCGTGGCGGGATGTTAGACTCGGCGGTTCTGATTTCATGTTCCATTTTGAGGTGTAACGAATGGTCAAATCGATCGCGGTTGTGGTCGGCAGCTACCTGCTCTCGGTGGTTCTGGTCTTCGCGACCGATCCGTTGCTCTCGCGTTTGTTTCCGGGCGATTTCGCCAAGGGCCACATTCCGTCCGACAACGGCCTCATGACGAGCACTGCACTTTTCGTGATCGTGTCGATCTTTTGCGCGTGGGTGTGTGCCCGATTCGCTCCCGGCCGCGCCGGGCGGCACGTGCTTTGGTTCTTTATCCTGGGAGAAGTGATGGGCATCGGCGCGACGATTCCTAACTGGAGCAAGGGTTGGCCACACTGGTACTGGTTGTCCTGGCTGATCACCTGGCCGATAAGCTGCTGGGTCGGCTTGCTGCTCGCAGGCCGACGCGCGGATTCTCCTACTCGGTAGGACCGCCTCAGCGGATTCGAGGCACCGAAGATCACGTGAATAGTCCATCTATTCGGGTGATTCTGTCTTCGTTTTGTCATGAATCTCACGATGTCCGGCACGCATCTCTTTCCTTAAATATGCGAACCATCGGCATGATCGGCGGACTTGGGCCTGAGTCCTCGATTGATTACTATCGCTCGATCCTTGCGCGCTACCGAGCTCGGCGGCCCGGTGCGGGATATCCGCATGTGGTCATCAACAGCCTCGACGTCGATAAGGGAATCGCCTTGCTCGATGCGGGGCGGCTCGACGAGCTGGCCAATTACCTCTGCGCCGGCGTAGAGCTGCTAGTGCGGGCTGGTGCAGAGCTTTGTTTTATTGCTGCGAATACTCCGCACCTTGTGTTCGACGAAGTTCAGCGCCGATCGGCGATACCCCTGCTCAGCATCGTGCGCGCCACTTCAGGTCGCGCGAAGGCGCTCGGCCTGAAGAAGGTGGGCCTGTTTGGAACCGGATTTACCATGCGAGCTAGCTTTTACCCGAAGGAGTTACAACAGGCGGGAATCGGCTTGGTACTACCGAAAGAGGCAGAGCAGGAGTTCATTCACAAGAAGTACATCGGTGAACTGCTCAATAATCAATTCCTGCCGGAAACACGGCTGGAAATTCTGCATATCGCGGATCGGATGAAGGTGGAAGACGGGATAGAGGCGTTAATCCTCGCGGGCACGGAACTGCCACTGCTGCTGCGCGAATCCGGTGGCGCAGGCATTGAGTTTCTCGACACGACGGTGATTCATGTCGAAGCTATTGTTGATGCGTTGCTGAGTTGATGTATTGCCGGGTTGAATCAAGAAGTCGTGGTTGAGCGGGCCACTTCTCAAACTCGAGAAGTGGCGCACCCCTGCGGAACCTGAGACTTCGAAAAATACTCCCTACTCCGTGCGGAGGGCTTGCATGGGTTCGATTGAAGCGGCGCGACGGGCGGGGAGAAATCCTGCCACTGTGGCGCAAAGCCCAAGCACTAAGGTTGCACCGACAAGCGCAAGCGGGTCGTAGCCGCCGACTCCGTAGAGCAGGCTTGCCATCAGATGGCCGGCGAACAGCGCGGCGGGAATTCCCAGGCCGAGGCCGACTAGAATCTGCCAGAGCGCTCCGCGCAAGACCAAAGTGAGCACGCTCGACCGTGTGGCTCCTAGTGCCATGCGGACGCCGATCTCGCTGGTGCGGCGAGCTACCAAGTAGGACGTCACACCGTAGAGTCCGACTGAAGCCAGGATCAACGCGAGTAGGCCGAAGAGGCCGGTCAGCTTGGCAATGAGACGCTCCTGGTTCAGGTTTGCGGCAACCTGCGCGTCGAAGGACCTGAGATCGACTACGGTGAGGTTCGGATCGATGTCTGCCAGGGTGCGGCGAAGAAGGGTCTCAACATTCTGTTGCGGTGCGCTGAAATTGAGAAGCATTGCGTTGGCGAACATCGAGCCGGTCTCGCCCGAAATCAGCTCCGGTTCCTGGAAACCGGTGAAGCGCTGGGCCAGCGGGCGCAGGTAGACGGGGCGCACTGGATCGCGAGGACCATTCATCTTGAAATCCTCGAAAACGCCGACGATCTCAAAACTGCTCGAGTACTGCGGGTGATCGATGCCAAAGTGCTTGCCTACTGGATCCTCATTGGGGAAGTAGCGTTTGACGAAGGTCTGATTCACGATTGCGACTAGCTGGGAGGTCGCCGTGTCCTGAGCGGTGAATCCGCGGCCGCGCAGCACGGGCACGCCGATGGCATCGAGAAAATGAGGGCTTACACGATCCCAGGTCGAGTTGCATTTATCGCTCGGCCCCGGAGCCGGATGCCCCTGCTGGATGATGCATTCGCCATAGTTGTTGCCTTCAAGCGGGCTATACAGTCCCAGGCCGACGCTGGCCACGCCGGGCAGCGCGGAGAAACGATCTTCGATTTCGCGATAGAGCGCAGGCAGCCGCTCGACGGTGTAGCCGGCTCCTTCCGGATCGAAATGCAGGACGTAGCGGTTGGCGGTCGCCAGACCAAAATTCTGGTGCTCGAGGTTGGTAAGCGATTTGGTCATCAGGATCGCTCCTGCAAGAAGGACGACCGATAAAGCCGCCTGCATGACGACCAGCGCCTGCTGCGGGAGCGATGAGCGGTCGCGGGTAGAGCGGTTGACGCCACGCAGCGCCTCGGCAGGCTGAGCGTGAGACGACAACCACGCGGGAGCGATTCCGAAGAGGATGCCGGTGATCAGTGAGACTAGAAACGCGAATCCAAGGACAGCCAGCGATGGGCTGGCATCAATGGCCATGTTCTTGGCATCGGGAAAGGCGAGGGCCAGAATGGTACGGGAACCGGCATAGGCGACGGCTAATCCGACCAGCCCGCCGATGAAGCTCAACAATATGCTCTCGGTGAGAATCTGGCGGATGAGGCGTCGCCTGTCTGCGCCGAGGGCCGCGCGCACAGCCATGTCTGAACGTCGTGTGGTGGCGCGGGCCAGCAACAGATTGGCGATGTTGGCGCAAGCAATCAGCAGCACGAAGCTGGCGAGGATCATGGACATCTTCAATCCCTTGCCCGCTTGCTGCTGCAAAATCTGGATACCGCCGCCTCCGGGAACGATCGCCACATACTGCTTCTGAATCTCGGCAGCTCCACCATTGTCGTTGTACGCCGGACGCGTGGTCAGCCACTGCCGCAAGGTGACGGTAAGTTTGGACTGCAAGACGCCGATGTTCGTCCCAGGGTGAACCCTGCCCAGGGCGTAAAGCCAGTTGGAGTCCGGGTGATGCAGAATGGAGCTGCCTCCGTGGATATAAGGTTCACTGGACAGGGGCATCCAGAAAGCGGGCGGAGTATCGGTGACGCGATCGCCAAAGAAGCCGGGCGGGGCGATGCCGACGACAGTGAAGGGGTGAGTCTGAACGAAAATCTTGGATCCGACGAGCCCGGAATCGGCTGCAAATTCCGTCTGCCAGGCGCGGTAGCTGATCACGGTCGCCGGCGCTGATGAGGGAGTATCGTCGCTGTCGCTCAACGGGCGTCCGGCATACGCTCCCAGTCCCAGAGTGGAGAAGTAGTTGCCAGAGACAAACTCGCCTTGAAGTTGTTTGGCTACGGCGGATCCGCGGCGCACGCTGAACCCTGGCTGCCCGGATTGCACCGCGGCCAATTGCTCGAACTCCGGCGCGGAGTTCTTCAGGTGCAGATAAAGATCGTAGGAGTAGATGTCGAAATCCCCATTGTCGTTGGCAAAGCCGCCATCTATACAGCAATCGTCGAGGTCGCCGACGCGGTAGAGCATTGCGGGATCGGACACCGGAAGTGAGCGCAACAGGATTCCCTGTACGAGGGTGAAGATGGCTGTGTTGGCGCCGATGCCCAGCGCCAGCGTAATGACCGCTATGATGGTGAATCCCGGCGCCTTGCGCAATTGGCGCCAGGCGTAGCGTAAGTCCTGGAGCAAGGTATCCATATCCGTGGCAGCCTCTCAACACACGTTTACGTGTTCTCGTCGGTGCACGTTCCGCACCAAAGTGCGTCGGATTGTAGGTGGTTTATTTGCAGGGGAATACAGTGACGAGGCAATTTCCTTCGAATAGGTTCTTTGGCCGATATCGGAAAGTGATGTCCGGGAGCGAACACCCGGTTTGCTGAACTTGCCCAGCCCCTAAAGGGGTCCGATTGTTAACGACTTGCGGTATCGCTAAAGCGATACCCCGATACGAAGCGCTCGTTTTTCAGCAAGCCGTTAATGCAGAGATTGACTCGCAATCTGTAGTCTCTTATGCTTGGTTTCTGGCTGCACAGAATCCTGGTAGCAACAGAGTCGCCTATGACTGCCATCACTAGCCTCAGTCTCTAGAGGGCGGTAGCGGCACCCAGCCGCAACTGCATCGTCCTCAACACCACACGTGTCACTGACTCGAAAGCCGCTGAGGTTGGCTTATATGACATTGCAATCGCTGGGGTGGAGTGCGTTTTTTGAAGCGCAGCTAACGAACACATCGTTATACCGGTGCCGTGTACTTTCGGGGGGCACCGATCTTTTTCTTGTCCATGATGGCGCGCGTGAGGTATTGGCGTCGGCGAGAGGACGTTTACGGAATCAACCCGGCTTTCCTCCCGTGGTGGGGGATTGGGTCTTGGTGGAACGTGCGGACCAAACTGCCGACCACGACAGATACGTGGTGGAGAGCATCCTGGAGCGTCGTACCGCTATCGTTCGCAAACAGGCGGGATCGCGCTCGTCAGCACAGATGTTAGCCGCGAATGTGGACCGCGCCTTGCTCGTCACATCCATGAATCAGGACTTCAACATGCGGCGTTTGGAGCGCTACCTGACGTTGGCCTGGGAGAGTGGCGTCACTCCGATTATCGTCCTGACAAAAGCTGACCGAGTAGACGATGTCGGCCCATTCCGCCGTGAAGCGGAAGCGTGCGCTCTCGGCTTACCGGTGGTCTGCATCAGCAACGTATCGGGCGATGGGATTGGCGAACTCCGTTCATTGCTGGTTGTGGGCGAGACTGTGGTGCTGCTCGGGTCTTCAGGGGTGGGTAAATCCACTTTGGTGAATGTGCTTGGTGGGGCTGATGTGCGCGAGACCAGAAGCGTCCGCCCAAAAGACGGTAAGGGGAGACACGCTACGACTGACCGGCACCTTATCCGGCTGCCTTCGGGTGTGCTCGTGATCGACACACCGGGACTCCGTGAAGTGCAACTCTGGGCCAGCGATACGGCGGTGGAACAGACCTTCCCGGAGATTTCTGAGCTAGCGCTCCATTGCCGATTTCGCGACTGTGAGCATTCAGGGGAGCCCGGATGCGCCGTGGTTGCGGGTATTCAGACGGGGCGGATTGACGCGGAAAGGCTCGACAGTCTCCATCGCCTTCGTCGCGAAGTGGAGCATCTTGATCGGCAAAGCGATCCGCTGTCAGCGATGGAGTATAAGAGCAAGCTCAAGCGGATCATGCGCGCCCAGGGACAACAACGGCACAGGGAAAAGCCTTGAGGGATTTCCCATCCCCGGTGGAGTTGGTTCTATTTGAGAAGTTGCCGTTGGAAAATCGATGGACTGTGCTTGGTTTCGCGGGAGCCCTTTCTCGAAAAGAGCGAGAACGGGCGCGCCCCGGCAATGAGTTTGTGACCAGGGGAGACGTTTGGGTAGGGTTTTGCACAACTGCGGTGCCGGGAGCCATCCCAACACACAATGCCGCAAACCCTCTGGTAGCGTGACGGAATCGCGATGCGCCAAATTGAGACATCGAGTGATGCAGTCATTGCAACAAAGGTTGCAAATTAGACGGACCGGAAGTACTATGAACTTGGGTGCGACAATCGCGCCCACCTAGTCCGAAAAAACAAAAATTCCAGGTAGAAACGCAGCCCTAGCTTAGCGACCAAATCTAAAGGGGTGCCCAAACCCCGGTGCAATTCGGAGAGAATGCATGTCGTGGTACGCGTACTGCCTCACAGAACACCAGACCCTAGCCAATGGTGTTCGAGCCCGCCGTCCCTTCGTTCTAGATGGAATTCAAGGAGTGAACGGTGCCCCCGTAATGAGCTACCCGAGCGGTGAATTCGCGGTAATTGTGAGCGAATATGACCGTGCTAGCTCCAAATTGGACGAAAAGTCCGTTCTTGAGCATGCTCGGGTTGTAAGCCAGAGCTTCCGCACTGCTACCGTGTTGCCGTTCCGGTTTGGAACGATTTTCGATACTGAAGATGCCATCCGGCAAGCCGTTCGTTCGAATCGCCGCACTTTTTGCGAGAGCGTGGCGCGGCTGCGAGGCAAATCCGAAATGCGGATCAAGCTGACGGTTCGTGACGGCACGCAGCGAGGCTTGGCCGAGGTGGTGCTGCCCGATACAGTGGGCCGAGAGTATCTGACGAAGCTCCGCGAGAAGGCGTCTCGCGAGCGCGAGCGACAGACTAAGGCGCGCGCACTTTCCGTCCAAGTGCACAAGCTTTTCAATCCTCTTGAAGAGGAAGTGAGCTGCAAGCGGGTGGATTCCGATGGGATGTTGCTGGATATCGCGCATCTGATCGATACCAAGTCGATTGAGAAGTATCAGAACCGCTACAGCACGGCTGCCAAACAGCTGAAGAATTGCCAGATGGTGGTGACGGGTCCGTGGCCGCCGTATCACTTCTTGCCGGGCAAGGTTCGTACCGTTGCCGGCGACAGCTAGACCGATCTTTACTCTCTATATACTAGATCGTCCACAACCCCCTTCCGAGGGGGTTTTGGTTTTTGCGCTGGCAGCGGGCCTCCGTTTCGTACGGGCGGGGCCGAGCCCCGCCACCACACGACCTTCTCAACACCCGAATCTGATCTGGATTTCTGCCAATATGCAGGTTTATGCAGACTGCTGGCGGCGTTTCGCGGTTGGCGGGAATTTTCACAGATAAGGGATTTACCTTAAGGTCATTGTTTTGAGTGATTTCCCCAAATGGGAGGTGCCTTTGGGCCCCGTTACCATTTTGGTTCGGCAAATGCTCAGTTAGATGGCATACAAAGAGGCCGTACCGTTTGAACAACTTCACTCTCGACATCCCACTTAGTCCGTTTCTGGTCCCCGGAGCGGGCGTCAAAACTCTTTTCCTCTGATTCCCGCCACTTTGCCTCTTTGAAATGGTGGCCCCGAAAGGGGCCGCTTTTTTTTTGCGCACAAGCTGCGCCCGTCGTTTGTACGCTGTGCGGTTGACGCCCGAACTCTTCCGCGCTTACGATATTCGTTCGACTTCACGGGAGAGAGAGTTCTGTGGGGCGCGACTGTTGCCGGGCGACGGGCATCCAACGCAGGCAGAAGTAACGGAATAAGAAGAAGAAAATGGACAAGAAGAAAATAGAGACATTTAAGAAGAAGCTGGAAGTACGGCGCAACGAACTACGAACCATGGTTGTCCGCAACCAGCAGGACGGGCGTACGGCCGACGATGAGGCAACGCAGGATGTCGCGGATCGAGCGGCCAGTTCCTACAACAAGGAATTTCTTTTCAGTCAGAGCAATAATGACCGGCAGTTGCTGAACATGGTTGATGGAGCGCTGGCGCGCATTCGGGAAGGCAGCTTCGGAGAATGCGTCTCGTGCGGGAAAGAGATCAACGCGAAGCGGCTGGATGCGGTTCCCTGGACTCGGCATTGCATCGAGTGCCAGGAAAAGGCGGAGCAGGGTTTGCTGGAAACAGCGCAGTAGCGGTACAGCCCCTAAAGTGGCGCCTGATTTTGAACGATTAGCGGTATCGCTAAAGCGATACCCTGATACGAATCGGGTCACCAGCGATAACCTGATACGAATCACCACGTCGCTGAAGCGGTTCCGTGATACGAATCGGGTGACATTCAGTAGCAAGTTTTTGCAGCAGCAAGTTTTTTTGAGCGACGAGTTTTGAGCAGGCTGTTAAGTGCGTGGTTCCAATCGATAAGGTGCGGGGTAATCTCCACTTTCGGGGCCAGTAATAGCCATTACGGGCCATCCGATTTGCGAGTTTTCCGGATGAAAGCAACCTTCGCGATGATAGTATTCTTCTAATTCTTCACATCGCGCCGCAGGGCTCGATGAAATCTGTAGTAGGAAGGTAAATATTATGGCTTGGACCAGTCCGGTATTCGAAGAAGTAGTTCTCTGCTGCGAAATCAATTCCTACGTGAGCGCAAAACTCTAACTCCGCAGAATTTTAAAGATGCGCATTCAGATCCTCGGTTCTGCGGCCGGGGGCCGGTTCCCGCAGTGGAATTGCGGCTGTGGGAATTGCGTTGCGGTACGCGGAAACACCCCCGAAAACAAATTCAAGGGGAAGGCGCGCACGCAGGCTCAACTCGCGCTGAGCGCGGATGGCTCCATGTGGTTCCTCGCCGGGGCCTCTCCTGACCTGGCTTTTCAAATCGAAAATACTCCTGCGCTTCATCCTAGGGCGCTGCGCGATTCTCCGATTGCGGGCGTGGTTTTGGGCAGTTGCGATCTCGATCATGTTGCCGGGTTGCTGCTGCTCCGGGAGCTACAGCCTTTGCGGGTGTATGCGTCTGCTTCGGTCTTGCGAATTTTGCGCGAAGAGAACAGCATGTTTGGGATGTTGAACCGCGTCGATCCGCAGGTGGTTTGGACGGCGATGAGTGCGGACGCTCCGTTTCCCTTGTTGTCGGCCGATGGGAAGGATTCAGGGTTGCGGTGCGATGTTCAATATTTGTCGGGACGCTATCCGAAATACGTTAAGACAGACACTAAAGATCTCGGCCACGATGAAGCATCGGCGGCGTTGTTCTTCGAGTCTGCTTCCGGGAAACGCGTTGCTTATGTTCCCGCGGTTGGGAATCTTAGCGATGCGCTGCTGGGAAAAATTCAGAATGCGGACCTGCTTCTGCTGGATGGCACTTTCTGGAGCGATGACGAACTGATACGGATCCAAGGCAGCGGCGAAACTGCGCACCAGATGGGACATATTCCTATTGAAGAAAGTCTGCGGCTGCTGAAAAATGTAAAGGCGGGGCGCAAGATGTTTATTCACCTCAACAATACGAATCCGATCTTGAACGAGGCGAGTGCGGAACATCTGGCGGTACGTCAGGCTGGGTGGGAAGTGGCGGAGGACAATTGGCCAGTGGAACTGTAACCTCGGAGAACGCGTCCAGCGCTTCCAAGATGACGTTCGATGAATTGCGCGGGGCCATGCGTCTGGTTGGTGAAGAGCGCTATCACCATAAGCATCCTTTTCATTTGTTGATGCATGAAGGCAAGCTCAGCCGCGGACAACTGCAGGCCTGGGCACTGAATCGTTACTACTACCAGTCGATTATTCCGATGAAGGACGCGATCATTCTTTCGCGTGCTACCGATCCGGCATTTCGCCGCGTCTGGCGGAAGCGAATTGTGGATCACGATGGCGATGAGCAGCGCAATGGAGGGATTCTGCGCTGGATCAAGCTGGCGGAGGCTACTGGGCTGGATAAGGATCGGGTGATGCGGGTGGAGGGAGTTCTGCCGGCTACGCGATTTATCGGCAACGAATATCTGAACCTGGTGCGGACGCGGCCGTTTCTGGAGTGCGTGGCTTCGTCGCTTACCGAGCTTTTTTCTCGGGATCTGATTACGTTGCGGATGGAGAAATTGCGGAAGTATTATCCGTGGCTGGCTTCGGGGCTTGATTATTTTGAGGCACGGCTCACGGAGGCTCCGGAAGACGCGGCTTTTGCGATCCAGTATGTGTTTGAGAATGCGACTACGCGCGCCGACCAAGAGCGAGCGATTGTTGCGCTGCGCGATAAGTGCGACATTCTTTGGGCGCAGTTGGACGCGCTGTACTTCGCTTACGTGGAACCGGGATGGGCGCCGCCGGGGGCTTTTCGGATCGATTCGAAACCAGAGGCTTCTCGTGGCTGAGCTTCTTGATGCGAGCGTCCCGAAGTTGGCCGCCGGATGCCGCTGGGGCGGGACTACGGAAGCTCCGGTTGTCCTGTTTCCTGAGGGCATGATCCGCGTGGAGGGAACGGGGCGGATTATCCTCGAACTCTGCGACGGGCATTTTTCGCTGGCGGAGATTGTGCAGAAGCTGGAAACGCAGTTCATGCTCGCGCCTAAGGGGAAGATCCGGGCTGAGGTGCGTGTGTTTCTGGAGCAACTGCATGCTAAGCGGATTGTCGATTATTGAATCATTGATTCATTGAGGTATTGAATCATTGATTTTCAATGGCTAAATGACTAAGTGATTCAATGACTCAATATTCCAATCCGCTGGCCTTGATTGCCGAAGTTACGCATCGCTGTCCGCTGCATTGCGTTTACTGTTCTAATCCGCTGGAACTCACTTCGCGTAAGGAAGAACTCCCAACGGCAGACTGGCTGCGCGTATTCAACGAGGCGGCTGCGCTTGGCATTTTGCATTTGCACCTTACCGGAGGCGAGCCGCTGGCTCGTCCAGATTTAGTTGAGTTGATCGCGGGGGCTCGGCGGGCGCGTCTTTATACAAACCTTATTACGTCCGGGATTGGGATGACGCGGGAGCGGTTGGCCGAGATTGTTGGCGCCGGGCTTGACCATATCCAACTTAGCTTTCAGGATTCGACTGAAGGCCATGCCAATTGGATTGCTGGAACGCGGGCACACGCACACAAGATTGAACTGGCGGCGTGGATTCGAGAGCATCGTATTGCCTTCACGGTAAACCTGGTCGTCCATCGGCAGAACATTGATCACCTGGAGCAGATGGTGGCTGCGCTGGAGGCGCTGCATCCCGATCGCATGGAGATTGCGCACGCGCAATATTACGGGTGGGCGCTGCGGAATCGGTCGGCATTGCTGCCGACGCGCGCGCAGCTCGACCGTGCGGTGGCCGTGGTCGCGGCGGCTTCGGAGAGATTGCGCGGTAAGGTTCGCATTGACATGGTCGTGCCTGATTATCACGCGCGCTTTCCGAAGGCATGCATGGGGGGATGGGGACGGCAGTTGCTGCTGATTGATCCCGCGGGGCGCGCGATGCCGTGTCATGCGGCGGGAGTGATTCCGGGCTTGCGGTTTGATAATGTGCGCGAACATGCGCTGGATTGGATCTGGCAGAGTTCGGAAGCGTTTCAGAAGTTTCGTGGCGAAGACTGGATGCCGGAGCCTTGCCGATCCTGCGATCGGCGCACGGAAGATTTTGGCGGATGCCGGTGCCAGGCATTTCTGCTAACGGGCGATGCTGGGGCGACCGATCCTGTGTGCGAGTTGGCGCCGTTGCATCATCTGATTGAGGATGCGGTGCGCGAGGATGCGGTGACGGGATTGGTCCCTGAAGCTGGGGCGGCTTCTTTTCATGTTTTGCAGGAGAAGATGGACGGGTTTTGGAGTTACCGGACGGATCCGAAATAGAGTGAGGCTGTGCGTGCGGATTGACGGAACGATTCTCGAAGGCGCGAAGTAGTTTAGACTGGATGCTCATCGGAAGCGGCGTGTCGAGGGGTGAGCTATGCGAATCGTTGCGATGTCCCAGTCAGAATGCACTGATCTGCTGAAACGCATATCGTTTGGAAGGCTGGCATGTTCGTTGAACGACCAGCCTTATATAGTGCCCGTAGCTTTTTCCTATGAGGATAAAAGCATTTACGTTTTTTCAACTGCCGGGAAGAAAATTGAGTGGATGCGACAAAACCCCAAAGTATCTTTGCAAGCGGACGAAATAGGAAGCCGTTCGAACTGGTCCAGCGTTATCGTGACGGGAACCTACTTGGAACTGGATGAAGTGAAATATCCTGCGGAGCGGGAACATGCGCGGGAACAACTCGCGCAATATTCGAGCTGGTGGCAAACCCCTCTGGCGGAAAGACGCGAGACGACGAGCGATTTATCCATTGAGCCGGTGTTCTTTCGTGTCGATATTGGATCCATGACTGGTCTCCGGGCTTTGCTCGAAGCCTAACGAAGAAATTTGAAGAAATGCAGAACGAGTCTGGTAGCGACTAGTGCTACAGCCCCGCTTTGACGCTCCCGAAATCGGCCTGTTAAACTAAACAATTGTCATCCTACCGTTAAGCGAAGAAGGAAGCCCGTGCGCGCAGAGACCCGGCATCAACTGAAACAAGACCGTTTTAGCAAGGTCACGATCGAGGCAGCGGGGAATGCTGCTCATTGGACAGTAGAGCATCAGTCGAAGGTTATTGCGGCGGTGATTGCTTTGGTCGTCGTTGCGGCGATTGGATTTGGGGGGTGGTATTACATCAGTCAGCAGGACGAAAAGGCTAGCGCCGAGCTTTCGACGGCGGTTCGGACATTTGAAACGCCGATCCGTCCGGCGGGCATTCCTCCGCAGCCGGGATACGATAGTTTTGGGTCGTCGCAGGAGCGTAATACGGCGGCGCGCAAACAGTTTCAGGCGATTGTGGACAAGTATCCGCGAACGCATACGGCCGACATGGCGCGCTATTTTGTGGGATTGGCATCGGCGCAGTTAGGCGACAATGCGGCGGCGGAGCGCAGTTTGCAGGAAGCGGCTAACTCTTCAAACACCGACCTGGCGTCTTTGGGAAAGTTCGCGCTGGCTTCGGTTTATCGAGCCGAAAATAAGGATACGCAGGCAGTCGATCTTTATAAGCAGTTGATCGACAAGCCTACGCTGGTGGTCAGCAAAGCTACGGCGCAGCTTGAGCTTGCCGGATTCTACGAGGCACAGCACAAGACCGATGATGCCAAGAAGCTTTACGATCAGGTGGCGAAAGATAATCCGTCTACCGCGGCGGCATCGATGGCGCAGCGGCGCGGCGTGCCTCCCAAACAGTAATGCGTCGCCTTCGGTGGCCTAGAAGTTCGAATTCCGCCCCGGCCCCTAAAGGGGCGTGTCGTTTTTAGTTACTGATGGTATCGCTAAAGCGATACGCCGATACGAATCGCTAGTTTTCCAGAAAACTGTAACGCTCTTAGTGGCGACCCGCACGGCAAGGCTAAGAGTAATCCCCCCGTCAATTCGTGCTCGACCACGTTTCGCGGATGATCCGAGACGGGGCAAGCCCGTCTCTACGGGGCGTTCAGGCGATACGATCTATGCTATTCGGCGCAGGCAGGTGATGAGGCGCTCGCAATCTTCCGGCGTGTTGTAGACGTGCGGTGACACGCGAATCGAGCTCCCACGGACGCTGACGTAAACTTTTTCTCTTGCCAGCATTTCTGGCAGCTCCTTCGGAATCAATTCTTTCCTTCTAAGCGCCAGGTAGTGAGGCGCTCGCATGGACTCGGCGGGAGAAGAAAATCCCAATTCAGCGGCAGCGCTTGCCAGTTGGAGATTCAGACTGCCTACGGTCTCGGAGATTTGCGGGATTTTCCACTCCAGCAGTTGCCTCACCGCACGGACGGCGGCGGGCAAGAGAGCGAAGTTTGAGCGCTCGCCCATATCGAAGCGGCGGGCGCCTGCGGCATACTCTTTCGTATAGAGGATTAGGCTGGAGAAGTCTTCGGAGTTGGCTCGCGGAATCCAGTTCTCTTCTAGTGGAATTCCACTGTGCCATTCGGGCGCGACATACAGCAGGCCGACGGAATAGGGCCCGAGGAGCCATTTGTAGCTGGCGGCTACGGCGAAGTCGGGCTGCACTTCTTTTGCGCTGAAAGGCAGGGCTCCTAGCGATTGGGTGAGATCGAGAGCCAACGCGGTTCCCTGCTTACGGCAGGCTTCGCCGATGCGGACTAGATCGAGGCGTCCGCCGCTGGTCCAGTGGACGTTGGGGAGCGCGGCGATGGCAACTTCCGCGGTTAGGGAATTCAGGACGGCTGCGGTCCAGTCTTGATTTTCTGGCCAGGCGACAACTTTCAGAGATGCGCCGGTTTCTTCCACGCGACGTTCCCAGGGATAGTAGTTGGATGGGAACTGTTCATCGAGCACTAGAATGCATTGGCCCTTCTTGATGGGCAAATTTCTCGCGGCGGTGGATAGGCCGTAACTGGCAGACGGGACGATAGCGATGCTCTCGGCTGAGCAGTCTAGTAATTGTGCAGCGACGGTGCGAAATTCCTCCGCGCCGACAAAGAACTGGTCGGGTGTAATCTGCCAAGGATGCCGTTTGCGAGCGAGACCGGCGGTCCCGGCCTCCATCGCAGACTTCATCAACGGAGACATATAGGCACAGTTCAGGTAGGCGACGTCGCCGGGAATGTCGAAGAGATGGCGCTGGCAGGAGAGCATAAGATCGTCGTTGGTCGATGGTCTTTAGTCGTTCGGCGTTCGTGTTCAGTTTAGCAATGCGAATGCTTAAAGGATGCTTTCGGGAGGGATGGCGATGCGCGAGAAGATCAGTTGGCTGAAATTGGGGATGGGACTTCTGTGTATGTCACTACTGGCAGGGACTTGCTCAGCCCAGACCGGTATCCCCGGTGGCAGTGGGTCGGCGTTTCGCGAGACGCCGTTGGCCTTCAGACGGGCGGAAAAATTGAAACACGGGATCAATGCCAGTGAATGGTTTGCGCAGGTGTATGACAAGCGCGGGTATACTCCGGAACATTTTCAGGCTTGGACGACGGCGGAGGACATTGCGCTGATCAAGTCCATGGGATTCGATCATGTGCGGTTGAGTGTGAATCCGCAGCCGATGTTTTCGTCGCGCGAGCCTAACAAAATTCCTGCGGAATATCTGGCGTCTTTGGATGCCGCGGTAAAGATGATCCTCGACCAGGGGCTGGCGGTGGTGATCGACCTTCATCCGGACAGCGATTTCAAGACACGGCTGGGGAAGGAGAATGAATTTGTCGAGCGAGTTGCGGATTTCTGGCGGGCGCTGGCTGCACATTATTCGACCTGGGATGTCGATCGCGTGTTTTTTGAAATCATGAATGAGCCAGAATTCAGCGATCCTTATCGATGGATGGGGGTGCAGGCGAAGCTGGCGGCGGCGATTCGGGAAGGAGCGCCGGCACAAACGATTATTGCGGCGGGAGCGCGCTGGTCGGATGACGATGACCTGGTTTTTCAGGAGCCGCTGCACGATCCGAATATTATTTATAACTTCCATTTTTATGAGCCGCATATCTTCACACATCAGGGAGCGACCTGGGGCGCGTATTACTGGCACTGGCTGCATGGGCTGAAATATCCGTCGAATCCGGAGTCGGCGGAGCAGGTGGCGGCGCTGGTACCAGATGAAGTGGACCGGCTGTATGTGATCCGGTATGGACAGGAACATTGGGACGCCGCCCGCATGGAGGCGGAAATGAAGCAGGCGGCGGATTGGGCGCGGCGCCGGCATGTACCGCTGGTGTGCAATGAATTTGGCGTGTTTCGCGAGCACTCCGATCCTGCGGACCGGGCGGCTTGGTTGCGTGATGTGCGGACGGCTCTGGAGCACAACGGGATTGGCTGGACGATGTGGGATTACTCGGGATCGTTTGGAGTGGTGGTGAAGAAGGATGGGAAGGCAGTGGCGGATGATGGGGTGCTGAAGGCGCTGGGGCTGAAGTGAGCGAATTGGAGTGCGGCAATCCCGCTATATCTTCTGCGTCTTCCACTTTCCGCGCTTGAACAGCACCGCGCTGGCGGCGGCGATCGAGCATTCCGCGACGACGATTGCGATGTACGCGCCGTTGGAACGCAGGCGCATCGGAATCGCCAGCCAGTATGCCAGCGGGATCTCCAATAACCAGAATCCGAAGAAATTCACGATGGTGGGGGTGATGGTGTCGCCGGCGCCGTTAAATGCCTGGAGCATGACCATGGCATAGGCGTATCCGATGTTGCCGTAGCTGACGATGCGCAGGCAGGTGGCAGCGAGTGGGATGACTGCGGGGTCATGAGTGAATAGGCGCACGATGGGCTCGGCGGCGAATACGAACAGTATTCCCACCGATCCCAGAAAAAGCATGTTGTAAAGTCCGGTGCGCCAGACGGCCTGCTCGGCGCGCTCGGGTTTTCCGGCTCCGAGATTCTGACCCACCAGCGTGGCGGCGGCGTTACTCAATCCCCACGAAGGCAGGATGATAAACACGACGATGCGAATGGCGATGGTGTAGCCCGCGAGCGCGGCAGCGCCGAAGATGCTCACGATACGAACCAGACCGATCCAGCTGGTGTGAGCGATGGCGAATTGCAGAATTCCTGTCAAAGACACACGCACCAATCGCAGCAGCACGCTGAAATCCACGCGAACCTGGCGCGCAAGAATGCGGATGCGTTCGGTTCCGCGCAGCAGGCGGTAGAACTGATAGATGACACCGATGCTGCGTCCGGTGAAGGTGGCGAGAGCTGCGCCGGTGACGCCCATCCGCGGGAAAGGTCCCAGTCCGAAGATGAGACAGGGATCGAGAATCAGATTGATGATGTTTGAGACCCAGAGCAACCGCATGGCGATGGAAGCGTCGCCCGCTCCGCGAAAGATTGCGTTGTTTAAGAACAACATGAGAATGGCGCCGCTGCCGCCGAGCGCGATTCGAGCGTAGCGACCTCCGGTCTGGACGATCTCGTCCGAAGCGCCCATCAGATGGAGCAAATGGGGAGCGTAGATAAAGCACGGAATCCCAATGGCAATCGATGTGACCAAACCGAGCACAATGGCCTGCACTCCGGCCACGGCCGCTCCCTCCGGATCTTTTTCTCCGATGCGCCTCGCGACCATGGCCGTGGTCGACATGCTCAATCCGATGCCGACTGCGAAAATCAGGCTGAGCAGAGACTCGGTGAGTCCGACGGTGGCGATGGCGTTAGCGCCGAGGCGTCCCACCCAGAAAACATCGACTACCGCGAACAGCGATTCGAGCACCATTTCGAGAACCATGGGCACGGCGAGCAGCAAAATCGCTTGGTTCAAGCTACCCGTGGTGTAGTCCTGATGAGAGCCACGGATCGCTTCCCATAGAGAACTCCATAAGCTGCGGTTGAGTGAGGGCGGAGTCGTGATTGCCGTATTCGCTTCCATAAACACCTGGCCTGACAGGTTGTACGCGACGCTTTCTATACGAGACTGTTACGACGCTTGGGTGGAACAAGGAAAGAGAGATCGAGCATCCGCACGAGCGGATGGATCTTCGTCAAGGGTGAATTAGACGCGGTCTAACATCGTGGAACCCTCAGTAGCTGGGCGGGCCTTTAAGTTGATCTGCGGCCGCCTTCGAGTGAGAAGGATTATATCCGCAACTCGGTTTGGGAGGCAACGAGGCGGGCCTCAGGGTAGTCGCTCAGTTTGCAAAAGCAGCAACCACGAAGGGCACGAAGGTGCACGAAGGAAACCCTTCGAAACTGAGCGCGTTCCCCGTATTTCGGTGTTTGTAGACCTCAGTCTAAACTGCCCTGCTCGATGACAACACTTTCGCGCACGATCAGGCGATGGGCTGCCATCTCTTTGAGTCTGGGCAGGACGCGGGTGACGTGCTCGTCGGTATCGACGAACGAGATCACGACGGGTAACTGGCCTCCGGCTTCGACGAGGTGGGCGGTGCGGACCTTGCCTCGTCCGAGGAAACCGGCTACGGCGTGGAAGGCTACGGCGGCGAAGACATTTTCTTCGCGCAGATATTTCAGGATTTCGAGATGCAGCGGTTTGTGCTGCCAGGAATCGCCTTCGGTGAGATAGATGGTGATTTGAACGGCCATAACTTTGGACTGGGCCACGTTCACATTGCCGGTTGCCATTTTACAACCCCCTTGCGAGCGCCGCGCCGGCCAGGACGGCGGCGAGGCAGAGCGCGTTGCTGGCTACGATGTTGATACCGCTGAGGAGCCATTGTCCCTGCTCCATGAGCGCGAAGCTTTCGAAGGCGTAGCTGGAGAAGGTGGTGTACGATCCGCAGAAGCCGATGGCGATCAGCAAGCGCCAGCGTGGGTCGAGCAAGGCGCGTTCGGCGGAAAAGACTAGAAAGAATCCGAGGATGAGGCTGCCGGTGATGTTGATCAGCAGCGTGCCGTAGGGGAAGGCGGAAGCAAAGTCGCGGGAGATTAGAGTGCTGAGGAAGTAGCGGGCGCTGGCTCCGACGACTGCGCCTAGCGCGATCCAGAAATAGTTGGCCCAGAGATGGTTCAAGGCGGAGTTCCTCCTACGAAGTTTTGTAGGAGTTATCAGCCCTCAGGGCGGTTAATGGCGAACCCCATCGCCAATGAAAATTTAGTATAGCGCAGTGATAAGGGTAGAAGAGATGACCATGGTGTGTGTCGTGGCGCACCGTGCGAAATCGTTACCACAGAGGACATGGAGGAGCACGAGAGAACAACCGGAAACCGCACCACTGGGATAGTACGGAATTAGGACGCGTGAATTATTGGAAGACTCCCAGCCACCGGATGGGAAAGCGGCTGCCGAGAGCGTTCACCAGACGCTCGTCGGCGGTGATGAGTTCGGTTTTGGTTGCGAGCGCCAGTGCAACGTATAGGCTGTCGTAAAAGCTGCGGTCACAATCCACTGCGATCTGCAATGCCCGGTCGAGCAGTTCGAAGGTGGGAATCGTCTGTATCCCAAGTTCATTAAAACGTCGCAGGGAATTCTCGGCCTCCCCCTGGGCGATGTGTTTGCGCCGCACCGCTTTCCAAAGGACATTGCCAATCTCGGCTTCGATCAGAGCCGGCGCCAGCAGTTGCAAATCGCGCCGCACGTGCCGTTCGATTAGACGGTTGGCTTGGTCGAGGAGTCCCTCGCCAGCCGCTGGCAGAACCCATTTTGCGGCGACACAGGCGTCCACCACGCAGGTGGTCACCGTTCCCGATCCTCGCGGATCATTTCTTCGGTGGTTTGAAACGGCCCCGGGCCGGGAGGAGTGGAGGCTTGGATCTTCCTCAATTCTTCATACGCGCGCATCCGGCGCCGCAACTCTGCGTGGGTAGGGACGAACTGCTCTAGCATCTCGATAACTTCGGCCGCGATGGAGGTGCGGTTCTTACGGGCGCGGGCGCGCAGAGCTTCGTAGATGTCTTTGGGAACGTTTTCTACGTATAGGGTTGGCATAGGGATAGTCTAGCATATCCCTAGGAAAAGGATCTTTTCTCCGCGGTTTAAGAATCGATGAATTACAGGGCTGCGATCATTTATACAAGTTTGGAGAACATGAGATCCTTCGCTCCGCTCAGGATGACAAATGGGGCTGGCGTTTTATTAGGACACCACCCCGTTCTCCCTGCCTTGACACTCCGTTTTCAGGCCTTTATCCTTACATATTGCTCCCTGAGAGACTTTCGTCTCTGCGTGCACTTCCGCGGGCCTTTGCGGTAATTTGAGTGGGGGCGGCGGAGGGTTCACGTTCCAGTGTTCACCGAACCAATGTTCATAGAACTCAAGGATCTGGAGATTAATCCTGTCGATTTCCGGGAGGAGTTTGGCCCCGGTGTGATCGACCTCGGCCCCGAAGTGCTGCAGCGATCGGTACTGCGCACCCACGGCCGAGCGGATCTGGTCGAAGAGCACCACGGCAAGCACAAGGTGGTGCAGGACATACGATTAAAGGGCAAGCTCGACACGAGTGTGGAAGTGGCTTGCGCGCGCTGTCTTGATCCGGTGGTGCAGGCGGTGGAGCGTAGTTTCGATCTTTTGTATCGGCCGATTGGAACCGATTCTGGCCATGCAGAACTCTCGGTCACCGACGCCGAGGCCGAGATTGGGTATTACGAAGGCGAAGGGTTGTTGCTGGAAGACACTTTGCGCGAGCAGGTGCTGCTGGCGCTCCCTTTGAAGACGATTTGCCGCGATGACTGCAAGGGATTGTGCCCGCACTGCGGCAAGAATTTGAATGAAGTACAGTGCTCGTGCGTGGATGAGGTAGAGGATCCGCGGTGGTCGGCGCTAAAAGAGATTCGTACGAAATTGAACCAATAAGAAAGTTCTCAGTTCCCGGTTCTCAGTTCTCAGTGAAGGCAGCCCTCACTGAGGGCTGACGACTGAGGGCTGATGGCTAAAAGAGGACATCATGCCTAATCCGAAACGCAGACATTCACAGAAGCGCACCGCTACGCGGCGGGCGCATGACTCATTGTCAAAGCACTCGCTGTCGGAGTGTCCGAATTGTCATGAACAGAAGATGCCGCATCGTGCTTGCCCGAAGTGCGGAACCTACAAGGGGCGCGAAGTCCTAGAGGTTGCCGAGAAGTCGTAGTTGGTCGGGGCGGTTTCCTTCTTCTTTCATCTTTCTTTTCTTATCTCTCATGCCTAGCGTAATCGCGCTCGACGCGATGGGGTCCGATAAGGCGCCGAAGCCGGAGATTGAGGGCGCATTGCAGGCCGCGCGCCATCACGGCGTCCGAGTGCTTCTGGTCGGGCCAGCGCCGCGACTGAAGGCCGAATTGGCGCGCTATCCTGGCGCGTCACGATTGCCGATTGAAGTAGTCCACGCCAGCGAAGTGATTACGATGGACGACAAGGTGGACGCGATTCGCGGCAAACGCGATTCGTCGATCCGCGTCGGATTGCGACTGGTGCGCGAAGGGCGCGCGGCGGGATTCGTGACGGCCGGCAACACTGGCGCCGCGATGGCGACAGCGAAAGTGGTTCTGGGCGCGCTGCCTGGAGTGGATCGTCCGGCGCTGGCCGCGGCATTTCCTACGGCGATGAATACGGCGGCCATTCTGCTGGATGTAGGCGCAAACGTGGATTGCACCGCCAATAATCTCGAACAGTTCGCGGTGATGGGCGATATATATTGCCGGTCGATTTTCGGCATGAAGCATCCGCGGGTAGGATTGCTTTCCATTGGGGAAGAAGAGAGCAAGGGCAACGAACTGACGCGTGCAGCTTTTCAGTTGCTGAAACGGCTTCCGATTAACTTTGTCGGCAACGTCGAGGGGCGCGATTTATATAACGGACATGTGGATGTCATCGTGGCCGACGGGTTCGTTGGCAATGTTGCGTTGAAGACCTCGGAAGGCGTAGCGCGGCTGGTGCGAGCCGTGCTTAAAGAGACTTTGAAGTCGACGATTACGCGGCAGGTTGGGGCTTATATTTCGCGCAACGCGTTTTCAGATTTCAAGAAGCGGCTGGATCATACCGAGTATGGCGGGGCTCCGCTGCTGGGGATTAAAGGCGTTTGCATTATTACGCATGGATCGTCGAACACGAATGCCATTAAGAACGCGATTCGCGTGGCATCGGAGTTTGCCGAGGGCAAGGTGAATGAGACGATTGAACGGGAGTTGGCGGGGCTGCAGCAGGTGGCACTTAGCACTTAGCAGTTAGCAATTAGCGGGTGCCCACGCTGAACAGGTCGGGCTAAAGGCTAAGTGCTAACTGCTAAATGCTGAATCCATCCATTGCATTTCTTTTTCCTGGCCAGGGGTCGCAGGCGGTTGGCATGGGGAAGGAACTGGCTGACAACTATCTTGTTGCTCGTCGAACTTTTGAGGAGGCCGACGAGGCCCTCGGGTACAAGTTGTCCCAGGTTTGCTTTGAAGGTCCCGAAGAACGATTGAGGATGACCGAGGTTACTCAGCCTGCGATTTTGACAGCTTCGATTGCGGCGTTTCGCGTGCTGCAGGAAAAAGGCATGAAGCCGGGCGTTGTTGTGAACTTTGTTGCGGGACACAGCTTGGGTGAGTATTCGGCGCATGTGGCGGCGGGTACGCTGACATTTGCGGATGCTGTGCGTACGGTTCGGAATCGCGGGAAGTATATGCAGGAAGCCGTGCCAGTGGGTGTGGGTGCGATGGCGGCGATTCTTGGGATGCCGCTCGACAAAGTTACAGAAATTGCGCAAGATGCCGCGCAGGGAGAAGTTTGCCAGGCTGCGAATATCAATTCGCCGGAACAAATCGTGATCTCCGGACATGCGGGTGCGGTGGATCGCGCCATCAAGCTTGCCACCGAACGGGGCGCTAAAAAGGCGGTCAGCCTTCCGGTTAGCGCACCTTTCCATTGCTCACTGATGCAGCCGGCGCAGGATCGTTTGGCACGGGATCTTGAGGGATTGAGTCTTCAGAATCCGTTGTGCCCGGTGGTGTGCAACGTTGATGCTGCGGTCGTCACTTCCGCGGAGGCTGCGCGCGATGCTTTGATTCGTCAGGTTACGGGAGCGGTGAAGTGGGAACCGTCCGTGCGGGTGCTGATTGAAAAGGGAGTCTCGCTGTTTGTTGAAGTTGGGCCGGGCAAGGTTTTGTGGGGATTAATGCGGCAGATTGATCGCTCGAAGACCTGCTTGACGGTGGGCGATGAAGCTTCGTTGCAGAAGACGGTGGCGCAGATCGCTGCAGCGGCGTGAGGGCCGAACTACGCTCGGCTTGGACGGACGAATGCGTCCGTCCCTACGCGAATTCCTAGCTAGTATGGGTAGACGGTCAGGGTTTTGTCTGACTTTTGCACGAACATGCGGGCGTGTTCGGCGCGCTCGTTAACGACGACTTCAACGATCACTCCCCCAGAACCGAATCCTTTTGTGTTGGCCGATCCGAAGATTCTGTGGGATTTTACCAATCCCCATTCGCCGCCCGGTCCCCAGTCGCGATAAAAATCCGCGTAGGTATATTGTGAATATTTCTTCTGGTGATCGCGCCAGGTGGGATCGTTGAAATAAATTCCGTAGGCGGTTTCGAAATCACGGTGCTGGAGCGCGGTGAAGAATTTGTCCACGATGTGTTCTTGAGGCCAATTGCGATACATCCAGCCTAGCGCGGCGAGAGCCAAAACGGCCACGATGGCGACGACGATCTTGATTTTTCGCCGGCGCGCTTTCGCGAAGTCGTAGATTTCGGCATCGAGCAGGGTCATAGATTTCTTTAAGCATAGCGGATTTTCGACAATTTTGGAGAGCATGAGGTCCTTCCCCGTTCGACAAGCTGGGCGCCGGGATGACAATTTTGGATGCAACCGAGAAGACTTTGCCGGGTGGGCGTCTTGCGCGCGGCAAGGATTTCCTCGGGCTCAAAATTCTAAGAGGTTTGCAATCTTTCTTCGGTGGCCGGCACTTCTAAGCGGTTCAGAACAAAGTCTTCGGTAAAAACATTCTCTCTTTTCCCTTCGCGGCTATCCGCTTGCAGGGTGTCTATCCACAAGGAGTCAACGTGGACAGTGGATTCTATGCAGCGTGCGCGGGGTTGCGGGCACAGAGCGAGGCGCTTGAGGTGGCGGCACACAATCTGGCGAATCTGAACACGGCCGGGTTTCGCGGGCAGCAGACGACTTTTCAGTCGATGCTGGCGGTATCGCGTCCGATGGGTTCGAATGCGCTCGCCAGTGCTATTAATTCGGCGGCCAATAATTTTGGAGTGCTCGAAGGGACGCACCTGGATATGACTCCGGGCAATCTGGAGGCGACGGGGAATCCGTTGGATGTGGGGATTGAGGGCAGCGGATTTTTCGCGATTCACACCTCGCGTGGCACACGGTACATGCGAAATGGGAGCTTCCAGGTATCGAGCAGCGGGCAGTTGGTGACCGCGGCGGGCGATCTGGTGATGGGTGATGTAGCGGCTAAAGATCCGGCGAAGGGCGGAATCAATGTGCCGGCGGGAGCGATTTCGATCGCGTCCGACGGAACGTTGTCGGTGAATGGGGCGGTCGCGGGCAATATCCAGTTGGTGGAATTCGCACCGGGAACCACGCTTACGCCGGAAGGTGGAGCTCTGATCTCGGCTCCCGAAGGCAGTGCGAAGGCGGTATTGCAGCCGACGATGAGGCAGGGGTCGCTGGAATCTTCGAACGTGAATTCCGTGAGTTCGGTGGTGGAGTTGATCGGAGTGCAGCGCCAGGCGGAGATGCTGCAACGCGCCATGTCGTTGTTTGATTCCGAACTCAATCACATCGCCAGCACCGAGCTGGCGAAAGTTTAGGCTGAAGGTTTTTAGGAGACGAGCATGTTTCGAGCACTCTACACCGGGGCGAGCGGAATGCAGGCGCAACAAACCAATCTGGACACGATTGCCAACAATTTATCGAACTCAAGCACAGCAGGCTTCCAGAGCCGGCGCATGCAGTTCGAAGATCTGATTTATCAGAGCATGGTGATGCCGGGCGCGGCCGCGTCGCAGCAGACCACGGTGGCGACGGGGTTGCAGGTGGGTCTGGGCACGCGGGCTTCGGCGTCAGAGATTATTCAATTGCAGGGAGACTTGAGCGCTACGGGAAATCCGCTGGATCTTGCGATTGAAGGGCAAGGACTTTTTCAGGTGTTGCTGCCAACGGGCCAGACGGCTTACACGCGCGGCGGCGCGTTTCATCAGGATGCGCAGGGCAATGTGGTGACTGCGAATGGGAATCCGCTGCAGCCGGCCATCACGATACCGGCGGCCGCGACTTCGATCACGATTGCTTCCGATGGGACGGTGTCGGTGACACTGGCCGGGCAGACGGCGGCGCAGCAGGTAGGAACGGTGCAACTGGCATGGTTTCCGAATCCGGGGGGATTGAATAGCGTCGGGACGAATCTGTATCTGGCGACGACCGCGTCGGGCGATCCGGTGGTTGGTACGCCGGGTGGCACCGATGGTCTGGGGCAACTCGAGCAAGGATACCAGGAGCAATCGAACGTCAGCGTCGTGGATGAATTCATCAACATGATCGTGGCGCAACGATCCTATGAGGCCAGTTCGCGTGTGGTGCAGGCAGCGGATGAAATGTTCCAGTTGGTCAATAACCTGGGCAAGTAAGAGACTCCGAGTGATACCTCAATCTCTTTTCACGCGCTTCGTGGCCGCCTTCCTATTGGGGGCACCTTCGTTCTTTTTGGGCGGCAAACTCGCGGCTGAAGAGTTAAAGCATCCTGACACGGAAGCTGCACCGGAGCCAACATCAGACGCACGCCAGGAAGTGTGGCGAGCGGTGGCGGGTGAACTTCGTAAGCAAGGATTCTTGGAACGGCAATTACCTCGGATGGGAGATCTCGATTTGCCGGGTCTCGCTTTTCTCGATGGACGGAGTTTGCGGATCACGTCGTCATGCTGGGATAGCGGTCCGCGACGCACACAGTTCCGGGTGGAATGCAGCGGAGCGGGGCAGTGTCTCCCGTTTCTAGTCTATTTTCGAGACCCTTCGGCTTCCGACGATGCGCCCGTAGCGCGCGCAAGGCTGTGCAGAGCGGCCACTCCACACCACGCAACCGGCGGTTTGCGGGAGCCGACCGTGCGGGCGGGCGGAAGAGCGACGGCGGTATTTCATGCGGATGGTTTGCGGATGACTGCCACGGTGACTAGTTTGGAGCGCGGACGCGAAGGCGAAGTGATTCGAGTGCGGGCGGTCGACGGGCATGTATTCCGGGTGCGGATTTTGGGGCCTGGGCAGGTGGAAGCTTTACCACAGTAGGGAGTGGTCGAGCCCGGACGGGGCAGAGCCCCGTCACCACACGAACGAGAAAAGGAGCCACAGTGAAAACGGTTTTGTGTTGCATGCTGGCGCTGACTTCTTGTTGGCTGAACGCCTCGAAAAGGGAGGCTAATGACGACACGCTCGCAAAATATCTTGCCCGGGTGCAGATGGGGCAGCCGGCTACGCCTGTGCTGTCCTTGGGGAGCATTTGGGTGGACTCGGGGCGAATGGCTTCTCTTAGCGCCGATTACAAGGCGATGATTGTGGGAGATCTGATTGAGATTGTGGTGGTGCAGGGTGTAACGGCGTCCAATGCTAATAGCGTGGCGACGGCGCGCACGTTCAACGCGAACTCCGGAATTACCGCGCTGCCTGGCAAGCCACAGGCGGGGGCGGCGCTCGCGAATTTGATTGGACTGAATTCTTCCGAGGCGCTGGCCGGGCAGGGCGCGGCTTCCACGGCTACGAATGTCACCACGAACCTGTCGGGACGGGTGGTTGCGGTTCTGGCGAGCGGGAATCTGGTGGTGGAGGCGGAACGGGTCATCAACATGAATCATGAGAAGCAGACGATCCTATTGCGTGGGGTGGTGCGCCGGGGAGATATCGGAGCGAACAACACGGTTGCCTCGGATTCGGTGGGTGATCTGGAACTGGAGATCAAAGGGAAGGGCGTGATCTCGGACGGGGTGCGCCCGCCACACAGGATTTTGCGGACGATTTTAAATTTTCTGGATTTCTAGATTTGGCGGGAGTCCGTGCACGACCTTGTTTCGCAGGTGATGCGAGACGGGGCAAGCCCCGTCTCTACGGGGGAATTTTTGCCAAGCAATCCGATTCTTATGAAAACTTCTTTCGCTACAGGTCTTCGGTTTGTGTTCGATCTGATGTTCGTGCTCGCGTTCGGCGGAGTGCTTTCCGCGACCGAACCAGTCGCCATCAAGATCCGCGATCTGACGAATGTGGAGGGGGTGCGGGAAAATCCTTTGATTGGATACGGCATGGTGGTCGGGCTAACCCGCACTGGAGATTCACAGCAAACGGTGTTCACGACTCAAACGCTGGCTAATATTATGCAGCGCATGGGCGCGCAGATTCCGCCGTTGACGGCACGGGTGGCCAATGTGGCGGCGGTGTTTGTGACGGCTAGTTTGCCGGCATTCGCGCGGCCGGGAACGCAACTGGATGTGACGGTTTCCTCGGTTGGCGATGCTAAGAGCCTTGAAGGCGGTCTGCTTTTGTTGACTCCACTCTATGGCGCGGATGGGCTGGTTTATGCGGCAGCGCAGGGGCCGATTGCGGTGGGGGGATATGCGGTCGCTGGCGCGAGCGCTAGTAAACAGTTGAATCATCCGACGGTGGGGAGAATTCCAGCGGGAGGACGCGTGGAGCGGATATTGGCTTTCGATTTCAATCATCTGACGCCGGTATCGCTTTTGTTGCGTGATCCGGATTTTTCGATGGCAGGAGAAATCTCCGACGCGATCAATCGCGAATTTGGGCACACGGTAGCGAGCGCGCGGGATGGCGGACGGGTGGAAGTGGATCCCGCAGCGACCGGAGTGGCGAATATGACGGCGATTGTCGCGAGGATCGAGAATCTAACGGTCTCGGTGCAACGGCGGGCACGCGTGGTGGTGAATGAGCGTACGGGAACGATTGTGATGGGAAAAGATGTGCGGCTGGGGGCAGTATCGATTCTGCATGGTGGATTCTCGGTGCAGATTTCGACGGAGTATTCGGTTTCACAGCCAGCGGCGTTTTCCCAGGGAAAGACTCAAGTTGTGCCAGAGACTGATCTGAAGGCTAAGGATGGTCCGGCTCGGCGTCTTGAAATCGGCGAAGGGGCGAGCATTGAGCAGTTGGTGGGTGGATTGCAGAATATGGGTGCGACGGCTCGCGATGTGATTTCGATTTTGCAGGCGATCAAAGCGGCGGGCGCGCTGGACGCCGATCTGGAAGTGATTTGAGGTTTGAGGTGAAGGGTATGAGTGTTGCGATTTCTTCTAGTTTGGATCGAATGTTTGCAGCTCACCTTCCGGAGGCGAAGGCGATGGCTAAGAATGAGAAAGCGGCGCGCGATTTTGAGGCGGTCTTGCTGACGCCGGTATTCGACGCCTTGCAGAAGACGTTTACCGGGGATGCAGAGGATGATAAGACGACGGGCGCGAGCGACTTTCGCCAGATGGGGAGTCAGGCCCTGGCGCAAGCGATTGCGGCTCGAGGCGGGATTGGCATCGCCAAGATGATCCTGCGCCATTTGCCGGCTCCGAAGGAGCCGGGCGGGAGTTAAACGAGAATTTACTGCGAGGGCTAAAGTTTTTCCACGGCTCCGCCGATCTAGATTGGAGGCACAACAGCGTCCCCATGGACGCGCTGCCCACGGTAATTAAGATTCGCTAAGAATCTGCCGATCTAGAAGGAAGTGGGATTGGAGAAACTATGAGGGTTGATTTTTCAACATCCGGCCCGGAGCCGGCGGAACAAGGTAGGACAGTCCGCACGGGACAGTCCGATGCCGGGCGCGCTAATGCTGCCTCTGGCGCGGGCTCTAACTTGAAGAGTGGTGGAGTGGATGTTCCGAGTGCGGATGAGGCGCGCTTCTCGTTCGATCACACACGCGTGCAATCGCTAAAAGCGCAGGTGCTAGCGCAGCCCGAAGTTCGCGAGGCCAGAGTGCAAACGGTGCAGCAGGCAATCGGGAGCGGGGAATACTCGATCCCTGCCAGCCAGCTGGCGGGCGCGTTGATTGGGGAGTTGGGCACGGCCTAAAGGTTTGGGTAAGACGTAGCTGAATGTGGCAAGAAGAAGGCGAGATCTTGGGGTGAGTTATGGATCCGTTGATTACCAATGGGATCGATCCGGTGCTGCCGTGCGCGCTGGAAAAACGGGGCACTGAGCGTGATCGGTCGCGGCGGCAGCGACCTCCGGTGGCCGAGAGAACTGTCGACCCAGCAGAGAGTGGCTCGGAGGGTGAGGCCGAGCCAGAATCGGAGTCGGAATCCGAATCCGACAATCCAAAACATACGTTCGACGACTTGGCGTGAACGCGATGACGCTGGATTGGCGTCGAAAACTTTCTCGGTGTGCCGGTATGAATGATCTCGACACTTCCCTTCCCAAACTCGGCAAACTGATCGAGCAGCGGCTTGCGCTAGTTAGCACTCTGGCGACGAGTCTGGAATCGAGTACCCTGGCGCTAGCGCAGAACGATGCGGAAGCGATCGCGCGCGGCGCGGCGCACCAGGCGGAACTCTGCCGGCAATGGAGCGAACTTGAATGTCAACTTCAGGATCGGCGTCGCCGCGAAGTGGAAAATACTTTCGATAAAAACAAAGACAACAACTCGGTACGGCTGCAAGCCGAGTGGGAGACGCTGAGCGCCCGGATACGGTATCTCACGCGCGTGCATTGGTCGCTACTGCGTCATTTGCAGCGAAGTCTGGCGGTCCTGAATCGTGTGGTGGATGGTTGTGCGGCTACATACACGCCCAATCCCGTCATGTTGAGAACCGAAGTCCGGCAAGCGCTTGAGAGCGGCGCAGGAGAATAGCCATGTCGGGATTACTCGGATCTTTGTCCGTTGCCCTCAGTGCGCTCACAGTGAGTCAGCAGGAGATGGCGACGACTTCTAACAACGTCGCCAATGCGAACACTCCTGGATACTCGCGGGAAGTTGCGGATATAAGCGCGGGTGACCCAATCACTGTGGGGTCGGTCAGCTACGGCACGGGGGTGGTGCTGCAAAAAATCGAGAGCCTGGTCGATCCTATTCTTGAAATCCAATTGAATCAGGCGACGCAGCAGAACAGCCAGCTCAACACTTCGCTGGGACAATTGCAGCAGCTGCAAACTCAGTTTGGGAGCGCCAGTTCGGGCATTGGCGCCGATATCAGCAATTTCTTTAATAGTTTGCAACAACTCGCGCCTGATCCCACGAATCTGGAGTTGCGGCAGAGCGTGTTGACCGCAGCGGGTAACCTGGCCACCGACTTCAACACGGCTGCGACCAATTTGCAGACACAGCGCAGCAATGTCGATCTGAATGTTGTGCAATCGGTGAGTGACGTGAACACCCTGACGGCGCAGATTGCCAGCGTCAATCAGCAGATTGGGTATCTTCAGAATGCCGGGCAAGATGCGGGCACATTGATCGACACGCGAACGAATCTCGTCCGTCAGCTTTCGGGGCTAGCCGGTGTGTCGGTGATTCCAACCGACAGTGGCATTTCGGTGGCGCTGGCGAATGGGACGACGCTGGTATCGGGATCGCAGAGTTTCGCGCTCACCACGCAGCTGGGCACGGACGGCGTGCAGCACATTTTTTCCGGCAGTCAGGACATTACCAGCTCGCTGACCGGCGGGAGCATTGCGGGGCTGATTCAGATTCGCGACACGGAAATCCCCAGTGTTGAGGGCAATCTCGATCAGCTAGCTTCAGGACTTGCCAACAATCTCAATACGGCTAACAAAGCGGGCTTCGATCTGAATGGCGTCGCGGGCACCAATCTGTTCGCGCCTCCTCCGGTGGGTGGCGTGGGTGCGGCGGCGACATTGGCGACAAACATCACTGACCCGGCGCTGCTTGCGGCCAGTTCCGATGGCACCGTGGGCAGCAATGGCAATCTTGGGGTGCTGTCTGCGGTAGCTACTCAGGCTCTGGCTAACGGGGAGACGCCGATCGATTCCTACTCCAGCATCGTGTTCCAGGTGGGCAACGATACCTCCAACACCTCCGCGGATGCCGACGCCTCGGGCTTGATTCTGCAGCAACTGCAAGACCAGCGTGGAAGTATTTCCGGGGTATCGCTGGATGAAGAAGCGTCTAACCTGATCCAGTATCAGACGGCTTACCAGGCGGCTGCGCGGGTAGTCTCCAGCATCGACGACTTGCTGGCAGATGCGGTGAATCTGGGCATCGATTCGGTGCAGCAATAAAACTTACGAGGTAAGACATCGATGCGAGTCAATCCGAATCCGATGCCCGATCTGCTGGCGGCGCTGAACCTGACTGAACTGGAAACACAACAGGCTTCGATCGAGATTTCAACGGGGCGCAGCGTCAACCAGCCATCCGACAATCCGACGGCTGCGGCTTTGCTGGTGGTGAATAACGATCAGGCTACTTTTACCAGCGGTTATCTCCAGAGTCTGAGTGCGGTGCAAGGGCAGCTCTCGACCGCCGATTCGACGTTGAGTTCGATCACTAGCGCGTTGCAACAAGCGATTAGCCTCGGCGTGGAGGCAGGCGGTGGCACACTCTCGGCCAGCGATCGGGCGGCGATTGCTAATCAGCTACAAGGCATCCAAAGTCAGCTTGTCTCTCTGGCAAATACGGCTTATCAGGGCCACTACGTGTTTGCCGGCACTGATATGAATACGGCGCCCTATGTGGTCGATGGGAGCACGGCTTCGGGTGTGAACTACGTTGGGAATACGGACGTCAATCAAGTTTCGATTGGGAGTGGATACAAGCTCGCGGTCAACGTGCCTGGGTCGCAACTGTTTTCCACGACGGGCAATGATGTGTTTCTCGCCATCAACAATCTTATTCAAGCGGTGCAAACTGACACTGGGATCTCTACCGCGGTCAACGCGGTGACCGGAGCGTCGGGCTACCTTTCGGCGCAGCGCGTGTTCTATGGCAACGCCTTGGATCAGGCACAATCGCAGACTAGCTACCTGACTACCGCAAAGTTGCAGATCAGCCAGCAGCAGACGACGCTGGGCGGAGCGGACCTTGCTGCCGAGGCAACTAATCTCACGCAGTCCGAGACAGATACCCAGGCCACACTGGCCGCTATCAGTAAGTTGTCGCAGGATACTCTGTTTGACTATTTGAAGTAGAACAACACCGACCACGGAGACACGGAAGGTACGGAGAAATTCATCAAGGTCGGGAATTTCAGAATGACTTGCCATTTCTCTGTATTTTGGTGCAAGAATTAGGTTGGTTACTCGTTCTGAAAGCGAATACCTCTCGGGCCCTAGACCTTCAATTCCGTCTAAGGAGATTCGCCATGCGACCTCTGATCGCCGTGTCATCTCTGACACTGTCGTTGTTTGTTCTGACAACCACATCTTTTTCTGAAACCAAGACCCTGCATCGGGAACAGACTCAGGATCTGTCTGTCCAACCAGGGTCCAACGATGAAGCAAGCCAAGGGCAATGTGACGCGAAAGGCAATTTGTTTTTGACCCTTTGGGATCCGGCGGCCGAAGAACCTTCGGACCGCCCGCTCCTGATGTTTGATGGCGCCGGCTTGCTTAAGACCACGTTTGCTTCGAGCCGAAAAGATTTGGGACTCACGCGATTAGAAGACCATTCCGAGGCATCGGTTCTGTTGCCCGATGGCGGAGTCGCGCGGCTGGTGTGGTCTAAGGATATGCTATCCGTGGCGCGTTTCACGCGCGACGGCAACCTGGAATCGCGGACTCCGCTCGATCCTCCGGCCATCCTGCCGTATCAGTTTGCCGTGTTTCCTTCCGGTGAGATGTTAGTTTCGGGACTCGAACAAAATCACAGTCGGCGCTTTCTAGCGGCACACAAGAGTTTTACCGCAATTTACGACGCCCATGGACACTTGGTGAAGCGGCTTTTGTTTTCCGAGGATGCGGAGATTGACGCGGCGGCAGAGGGGGAGACGCGAGGTACACTTTTGGGCCCATGGCGGGGAACCGTGGAATTTCTTCAGGAAAGGCCGGACTCGGGAGCGATGGGAACGTTTATCTGATGCGGCGCACTTCTCCGGCAATTGTGTATGTAATTTCTGCGACGGGTGAACTGGTGCGCACGCTGAAGATTGAGCCGGAGAATACCGGACAGATGCCTTTCGGCATGCAAGTGGCGGATGGCCGGATCGCGATGGAATTCAGTTTGCATTGCTCCGGCGACCGCTGCGAAGGGGTGAATTTCACGATCGCTGATGCTACCAACGGAAGGAAAATTGCGGATTATGCCGACGACAACGTTTATGGAGACTTCGCTTGCTACCAGGCGAAGCCGGAGCGCTTTACTTTTCTTCTGGTGAACGGCGAAAACAAATTGCAGATGGTTCAGGCGGCGGCCAAGTAGGCTTCAGAGGGCTTGATTGCTGGCTCGGGACCACGCTATCGCAGCCCTGGCGTGGCTTCGCTGCGTTTCCAGGCGGGACTTCTCCGCCAACAGGCGGACATGGAGGCTGGGAAGGAACTGTTTCAGCTTCTCCAGATTTCTGCGGTATTCGTGTGACTCTCTCTCCAGCGGCACAGATATTTCAGCATTGGATGCGGGAGAGCAAAGGCATTCTCTTGCTCGCGCCAACTGGCTGAGTATCTCGGAAAAGTCTTGCGGCGTGATGGCGGAGCAGTGCCTTCGTTCTGGACGAAGACGCAGAAGTACGGATCGCAGATTCGCGTTTACCTGGCGCAAAGTTTCAAGCGCGTCCGATGGCACTAACGTCATCATTTAGCAGTTATCTCTGCCCGTCATTTTTCCAGTCATCCCTGCCAGTCCATGGGCACGCGGTTGGAGTCGGTGTCGGACTCTTCGCTGGAATGAAACAGGCGTGGTGCTGTCGCTGGCGCCATAGCCACCATTGAACGCTTTTCCGCGCGTTCCACCTCGATCCATGCTGATCTTACCGCCAGCAGGTCCGTGGTCAATTGAGCCAGGCCCTGTTTCGAAGGGTGGAATTGCACATGGATTAGATTATGGCGCAGGACATTGTAAAAGTGGTCGAGATCACGGGTGACTTTGTCACCGTTGGCGAAGTCGAGTGACGATTGCAAATGGCCGACGATCAGTATCGCGTGGTTGATGCACCGGGTCCGGCGCTCGATGTCGCCCCGCTCGATGGCCACTGAGGCTTGCCGCAGGTCTTCGATCATCTGCTCGTGGAGGCGCACCACTAGTTCGACCGGGCTGGCGCCGCGAACTGTCCCCTCGCGATACGACTGTTGGATGCTCATGTCGAAAACCTTTCGAATCGTCGCTGGCGCGGCTACGCGCTTTCCCCGGACGTCGGGGTGGTATTGGAGCTTGTGGTTGTAGCTGGAGTGGTCGAAGCAGATGAGATTGACGACAGCTCTTGCGTTACTTCCTGCAACAAGAATGGATACTCTTCGAGGTTTGCGTTGACTTGACTGAACTCGCGATCCAACTGCACTTTTTGAGTTGCCAACTGGCTCTGAAAGCCGGTTATCTCGGTGTTGAGAGCGCTTTGTTCGGTCTGGTTTTCGGCCAGGTCCGAGTTCAGGATGCCGCTCGATGGATCGGTGAGATTGGCGAGATCGGAGTTGAAATGATCGGCGAATCCGGTGGAAGCCGAATTTTGGAAGAAATTTTGCACACCAGCTGGATTTGCGGTCAGCGCGCTGGTGAAGGTTGAACTGTTGACGCTCAAGGTGCCGTCGTTGTTCAGGGTAATGCCGAGGGACGCCAGGTTGGTGATGCCGGTGCCGATGGAGGACGGATCGGTGGTGGCGTAGGTTATATCCGATAACAGGCTGGATTGCAGGATGCGCAAGGCGGAGTCGGACCCAACCGGTCCTTCAGCGCCGGTAGCGTCGTTGACAGTGAACTGGGTGTTGAGGTCGTTGACAACCGTGTTGTATTCGAGGACAAAGTTGCCGATTGAATTGTTGATGGACGTGGTATCCGGGCCGACGGTCACGGTTACTGGCGTGGCAGGATCGGCGCTGGTGAGATTCAAGGTCACGTCGGGGATCGCTCCGGTCACGGTATTGGTGCTGCTGGCATAGGGGATTCCGTTGATGGTGATCTCGGCATCGGTTCCGCCGACGGGCGGTTCGAAGATGAGGCTGGAGGCATTGGTAGCGATGGAAAGAGCCCCGGGACTGCCAGTGGATTGACTATTAATGGCGAGCCGCGCGCCGCTGGCGTCGGTGACCACGCTGGCGGTGATGCCCCACTCGTTGGACGCGCTCTGGGAGTTGATGGAGTCGGCGAGCGTAGCGAGGGTGTCATTGCTGCCGGCTGTGATGGCGATGTCGGCGGTGACGCCGCCCGAACCTCCGATTTGGAGTTTGAGGTCTCCGGTGGATTGACCGGGAGCGAGGATCGAACTGCTTGCGTTTGCTATCGAGTCGGTGTAGAGGGTGCCGGTTGTGGCGAGGGAGTTCACGACAATGCCGTAGTTGGCGGCGGTGGCTCCGGTTTGAGCGGTCGCGCTTACGATTACTGACTCCGACGAGGAGGCGGTGACTGCGCTGAAGGCGCCGTTGGACAGCCCGTTTACCGCGCTTGCCAAGTTCGACAAATCGGTATTGATGGTGCCGAGGGCTGTGGACTGTGTTTGCAAAGTGGCGACATCGCCTTGCCAGGCGGTCAATTGTCCGCTCTGGGCATTTTGAATTTCGGTGACAACGCCGTTCACGTCAATGCCGTTTCCATTCAGCAGGGCGGCGGTATTGAAGCTAATCCCCATGAGCCTCTCTCCCTTCGGTTTCGGCGACGGCGGTAGTAGCGCTCGGTTTCGCCATTTGTTGAAACTGCGGAGCGTCCGGTTCCTGGGCACCGCGCACCTGTAGAACAGTGTCTTTTACGGATCAAGAAACTGAACAATTATCTGGGCTCTAATGTCAGGATGCTGATGCAGTTTAACCACGTCGGGCGGCAAGGTATGAGTTGAGAGAGCACTTTTAGCGAGCGGAACGCTGCTTAACGGCGCGATGCTCATAGCGTATCTCCGGAATAGCAAAGAGGAGGCGGTTGGCCGCCTCCTCTGCCGAGACGACTTATTGCAACAGTTTTAGAACAAGTTGCTGCTGCTGGTTGGCCTGGGAGAGAGCGGAAATACCGGTCTGCTCCAGAATCGAGAACTGAGTTAGGTTGGCCACTGCGGTTGGAATATCCGCGGCAGTGACGTCATTTTCGGCCGAGGTTAGGTTCTCGACCTGGTTGGTGATGACGTTGGAAGCGCTTTGCAGGCGGTTGACGGTGGCGCCGATATTACCGCGAAGGGCAGCCACGGTTGCGACAGAATCGTTGATGAGAGTGAGGGCTGCGGTTGCGTCGGATTGGGTTAGCAGATCGTTTACCGATCCGGCTGCGCCGCCAGTCAAAACCGAGCCAGTGAACGTGTTGGCAGCCGACCCGGTTTGCGAAGTGGCAATACTGTTTCCGGCAAGGCCTTTGGTTAACGCGGTGAATACGACAGAGGTTGGGGCGGCGACGGCACTGGCGACGGTATTAGTGACGGTGTTGCTGGAGTAGGTAGCGCCCGAGCCGGTCCCGCCGTTGACGGCATTCGCCAGGTTGGTGAGGCTGGCGGCTTCCGTAGAGCCCACCAATATCTGATTTGCAACGGGAGTGGTGCTGAGAGCGCTGACAAAAGTGTACTGTTGTCCACCCACTGAGATGGTATCACCCGCGGTGGCGATGGGGGCGGCACCGGTGTCAGCGCCTCCAGCGAAATCGAGGGTGCCGAAGGAACCGGCGCTGGCCGTGCCAGTAATGAAGTTTCCGGCGGAGCCAGGGGTATTTGCGGTAAAGAGGAGCGTGGTGCCGGTAGCGGTTCCCGCCGTGACGTTGGCATTCTGGGTAGTTCCGACGCCATATACGGTTCCCGCGCCTGGTCCCTGATTCACTGCTAGCGCCAGATTCGTGAGGCCAGTTGCTTCGTTACTGGCTACTACTTCATTTGCCGTGGGAGTGGTGCTGAGGGCGGCTACGAAAGTGTAGGTTTTACCGCCAACAGCAACCGTGCTGCCAGCGGTGCCGCCAGCGAGAGTGCCAGCAGCGCCAAAATTCGCTCCCGATGACGAATAGGCGAGACTGTTTCCGCCCAGGCCATTCGTCAGCGCATTGAAGGTAATGGTGGTTCCGGTGGATCCGGTTGCCTTCAGGCCAGTATTGGCGACTGTTCCGTTCCCATAGGCGGTACCAGCGCCTCCTGGCGAAGCATTGACGGCGCTTGCGAGATTCGCCAGGGCCGCGGTTTCGCTTCCGCCAAGCGCGACCTCATTTGCGGCTCCGGTGAGGGTCGTCTTGAAGGTGTAGGTTTGGCCATTGAGCGTGATGGTGTCATTGTTGGCCGGGCCGGCGCCTGCGGTTAAGGTAGCGGCGGCCACGGCCGATTCCGTGAACGCGGCTCCAGTCAAGGTGTTGGTGGCGGCAACCGCAGCCGTCCCTGGCGCCTGGGTCAGGCTGCCGGTAGCCGCGGTTGCCCCGCCTAAGTTGAGACTTGAAGAGGACAACAGGCCCGTGGACACGCCGATGGTGCTGCTGCCGGAAGTGCTGCCGTCACTCAAGAAGACATTCAGAGTGTTCGTGGTGAAGACCTGCCCACCGTTGAAGTTGGTAGTGGAACCGATGCTGTCAATTTCCGCTTTGATGGATTGATACTCGGAGTCGAGGGCGGCGCGTTGTGAATTGGACACTGTGCCGGTAGCGGATTCAGTGGCCAGGGTGACAGCGCGGTTGAGTAATGTGGTGACCTGAGAGAGCGCGCCGTCCGCCACCTGTAGTTCACCGACCCCGTCGGTGGCATTGCTCGCCGATTGGGTAAGGGCGGCGATGTTCGCCTCCAAGCCATTGGCGATGGCGAGACCTGCCGGATCGTCAGCGCCGCTGTTAATGCGCGATCCTGATGACAACTGCTCCAGGGTTGAAGTGAGGTTGTTGCTGGTGATGTTGAGTTGATTTTGTGCGGCGAGCGCGGCGATGTTATTCAAGATAGTAAGTGCCATTGAAATTGCTCCCTTTTGCTTCCGATTTTGAAGTGTGTCCCGAAACCTTTCCGGGAGCTCGTTCCGTTTTCTTGTGTCTTTGCGTCTTTCGTCTTGCGGAACGCAATTGCGTTTCACTCTGGTTCATCGGCGTGCTTCGCCTGGGCTTTATATCCTCATGCACCAAACGGCATATGTCTTAGGTAAGGTACTTCTTATTCCTCGCAAGCGCTTGGCCTCGCTGCTTCTTTGATTTTGCCGATGAAGATAACTGGCGGGCTTGCTTTCCTCTTCCCTTCAGCGTTTTGAATTATCAGGAGTTTGACATGATCCAGTTGACCCGCCTTAACCATCACTCGCTGGTTGTCAATTCGGACCTCATCAAGTTTGTTGAGCAGGCTCCGGACACCGTGATCACGCTAGTAGGTGGCGACAAGATTGTTGTCCTCGAAAGTGCGCAGGACGTACTCGAACGCGTGGCGCAGTTTCGGCGTTCAGTGCTAGAGGGGATAGCCGTGTCCCCAGACAGGATTTCTGTACATCCACAGAACCCACAGAGCATTGGGCGTCCTGCCGCCAAGGAAAGAGAAAAGGAATAGGAGCTGACGTGGATAAGGCAACCTTCATCGGGCTGATGCTGGCCATGGGCGGCATTCTGCTGGGCTTGATTCTAGACGGAGGAAATCTTGGCCAAGTACTTCAGCCTACTGCTGCCTTGATAGTTTTCAGCGGTACCCTGGGGGCGATTCTCATCCAGTATCCACTGTCGGTAGCGCTGAGCGCGTTCCGGCGACTCGCGCAGGTTTTTGTGGAGCCAGGACAGACGGGGCACGAGAAGATCGCGGTACTGGTGAATTACGCGAATCTGGCGCGGCGCGAGGGAATCATCGCGCTCGATAAAGAGCTTACGACGATCAATGAACCCTTTTTGCACCGCGCCCTGATGCTGGCGGTCGATGGGACGGACTCTCAGGAACTGCGCAAGATTATGGAGCTCGAACTGGATAACAAAGAGGAGCAGGAGGAGAAGATCCCTCATTTATTCGAATCGGCCGGAGGATTTGCTCCCACCATTGGCATCATAGGAGCTGTGCTCGGATTGATCCAAGTGATGCAGCATCTCGACAAAATGGATGAAGTTGGAAAAGGCATAGCGGTAGCGTTTGTGGCGACCCTCTACGGAGTGGGTGCCGCGAATCTCGTGCTGTTGCCGGCGGCAGGGAAACTAAAAATTAGGATCCGCGACGAGCAGATTATCCGCGAAATGACGTTGGAGGGTGTGGTGTCGATTCTCGAGGGGATAAACCCGCGTATGTTGGAACAAAAACTGCTGGGGTTCTTCAGCGAAGCGCACAAGCCCGCTCCAGCGGCTGGCGTGATTGAGGTATCTAACGCATGAGCCGACGCAAGCGACGCTCCAGTCACACCAATCACGATCGCTGGCTGATTTCATACGCTGACTTCATCACGCTATTGTTTGCTTTCTTTGTCGTGCTCTATGCGTCTTCGCAGGTGGACAAAAGAAAAGTTGGAAAGCTGGCGCTGGCAATTCAGGTAGCTTTCCAGCAGATGGGCGTTCTTGACGCGTCCAATACTCAGACGCCCGTTGAAGGGGCGGATGCGGCTCAATCCAGCGGCACGGGCAAGGAGAAGGAGAACAGCGATCACGCCGCGAGCCAAGGCCAGGTCGCGACCTCGTTCGACGGTGTACTCGCACCGAAGGATGGGAGCGGCGACCTGGCGGGGCTGAAGTCCGAACTGGAAATCGCGCTTGCGTCTGAAATCAAGAGTAAGGCGATCGCCGTGCATCGTGAGCCCGACGGCCTGGTGATCAGTTTGCGGGAGGCTGGCTTCTTTGAGAGTGGCTCAGCGCAGATGAAATCAACCTCGCAGTCCGCGTTGGATCGCATCGCCGGCATGCTGCGCCAGCACGACTATCGCTTGCGAATCGAGGGCCACACCGATAATGCTCCGATTCATACCGCCGGATTTCCATCGAACTGGGAGCTCTCCACATCACGGGCAACCGAGATGGTGCAGATTCTGATTGTTCGCGACGGATTCAGTCCCGACCGTCTCAGCGCGGCTGGATTTGCCCAGTATCATCCGGTGGCGACGAATCTCACTGCGGAAGGACGCGGGATGAACCGGCGGGTGGATATTGTCATTCTTGGGCATGGGCCGTGAAGCGAACGGACAGGGCCTATAACTCTAATTCCAACCAGAGCGCGGTTTCGATCGGGATTGAGGAGTATGGCGTAATCTCGCGGAAACCTATCTTGCGATAGAGTGCGATCGCGTCTTGCATCGTAGACGCGACGGTATCCAGACGCATGCGTTCATAGCCGATCGCGCGCGCCTCGGCAAGCAACATTTCCACAAGCATACGGCCGACGCTTTTGCCGCGATCGCTGGACCGGACATAGAGCCGCTTCATTTCGCAGATGCCGGTTTCTAGCGGCCGCAAAGCGATGCAACCGGCGGCGTGATTTCCGCAGTGGGCCAGCAGCAATCTTCCCTTCGGTGGCGCGTATGCGCCCGGAAGGTTTTTCAGTTCCGCATCAAAACTTTGGAAGCACAGGCTGAAGCCAAGCGATTCGCCATATTCGATGAATAGTCCGCGGGCTTGTTCAATGTGCTCGGGTAGTGTCGCCTGAATCAATTTGATCTCGTTGTTGGTAGAGGACGTCACAAGGGAATCTTACGGAAGTATGGAAAACCTTCCGATTATTTTATCCTCCGATCGTTCGTTTGCGCAGGGCGCATTGGACGATTAAGATTTCTGCACTCCCATGTCTGAAGTTATTTCAACCGAGACCACAAATTCGCATCCCGCTCTCACCCCAGCGTCAGAACCCTCTGTCGAGGTATTTGCGGTCTACGGGGTTGAGCCTGAGATCCAGGCGTATGCGATGGCCAAGTATTCGCGCTCCTCGCTTTCGATGAAGGAGTCGTTGAAAGAAATCACATCGCAGAAGGCCGAGAAATTCCTCAACACTTTCTATTTTCAGTATGGGCACCGTTCGATTGCGGACCTGGCGCATATCGCGCTTGCTATCGAGCGTCTCTCGATTCTCGCTGCTATCGTGGTTGCCGACGAACAGCGCTGGGACGGGCAGGAGCGCTCGACTCGATATCAGGATTTCAGGAAGAGCGGCTACTATACGCCCAGTTTCCAGGATGGCAGTGCCGGTTCTGACGGTTCGTCCAGAACGGTGTATCACGAGACGATTGAATCGCTGTTTTCCGCGTACGAGAAAGTTTCGCAGCGGACCTTCGAATATCTTGCCAGCATTACGCCGCGCCCCGCAGAAATGAAGGTGGATGCTTACGAGCGCACGCTGCGAGCGCGGGCCTTCGACATCTCGCGCTATCTGTTGCCGCTGGCTACGAATACTTCACTGGGAGAGATCGTCAACGCGCGCACGCTGGAAACCCAGGTTGCCCATCTGCTCGCGCAGCCGCATAAAGAAGTCCGCGATCTGGGAGCGCTGCTGAAGCGAGCGGCGCTTTCTCCGGCATATAACGCGAACGAAGAATCGCTGCGCGCTCTGGTGGCTGAGATTCGCGCGGTGTCTCCGGAGCTGGGCGATCGTGCCGAACGCGAGTTGCTGCGCGAGGTGCGCGTTGCGCCCACTTTGGTTAAGTACGCTGATCCGAATCTTTACGAGATTGAGACGCGGCGTGAACTTCAGCAAGCCGCGGCGGAACTGATGCGCGGCATTGCGATCGAGCCTGCTCCGCTGGTTGATTTACTGGAGGATGACGCAATCGAGGTCGATCTTGCGGCAACGCTCATCTATGGGAATTGTCATTACTCGTACCGGCAGATTCGGAGCGCGATCGAATCCGCGGGAGATGCGAGGCGGCGAGAGATCATCGATCTTGGGCTGCGTCACCGCGGCCGCCATGACGAGTTGCTGAGACCGTTTTCGGCGGGGCAACAGTTCCGCTTCGACATCCTCATGGATATTGGCGGATTCCGCGATATGCACCGGCACCGGCGGTGCGTCCAGATCATGCAGGATTTTACGACCGCCCATGGTTTTGATACGCCACCGGAAGTTGAGGCTGCTGGGATGCGGTCTGATTATGATTTGGCGATGAAGCGTTGCGAAACGGCGGTGCAGAAGCTCTCCGCGTCTGGAGGAGAAGAAGCTCGACAGAATGCGCAGTATGCGATTCCGCTCGCGTTCCGCAAACGCACGCTGTTTAAGATGGACTTTGCCGAGGCGGTTTATATCTCCGAGTTGCGCACTACTCCCGCCGGGCATACTTCGTATCGCAATGTGGCTTATGCGATGTACGAAGCGGTGGCTGCGAAATATCCGGCGCTGGGGAAATATTTTCGGGTGTATGATGTGCGCGAGCCGGTCGATTTGCTGAAGCGGTGAGCCTAGGCTAAATTGACGCCGGCGATTCTCGCCTCTAGAATCAGCTCACATGCCCCTTTATGAATACCTGTGCAAGAAGTGCGGCCATCGCTTTGAAGAAATCCGCAAATTTTCCGACAAGCAACCGAAGAAGTGTCCTGAATGCGGGGGCGTCATTGAGCAAGTGATCTCGGCTCCGGCGGTGCAGTTCAAGGGCTCGGGCTGGTATGTAACCGACTACGCGAAAAAGAGCGGCAGTTCGGGTTCGTCGTCCGGGTCATCTTCTTCCTCAGACTCTTCTGAAAGCGACGGCGGGTCGAAGGAGAAGAAGGATTCCAAAGAATCCAGCGACACGAAAGAGTCGAAAGAAAAAGATACAAAGGGATCGAAGGACTCCGGGAAGGACGACAAGCCTAGGTCTGACAGCTCTCAGAAAAAGCATAAGAAAGACTAGAAACTTCTGTTGAAGTTTTACTTCGCGCTAGATCGTAGGAGGGCTGCCGGTTCTCTCCGGCATGCCAACAAACACGGTTCGACGGCGAGGCAGTTCGGCCTCGGGGATTTCCGCCAGGAAATTCAGGTCGATGCCGAGCCGCGCGCATTCCTGAAATGCCGCGTCGTTGAAAAAGTACACAACATCTCCTCCAAAGCGATCCTTGAACCGGCGGCGCTCGTCGAGATCGAATGGGCTCACCGAATAGACTTTGATTTCAGGACGTTCGCGCAGGATGGCGCTCAGGTCGCGCTGGAATCCGAGCGCTCCCTGGCGCACTTGCGCCATGGATAGAGAGATAACGTGATAGGGCATAGTTAATTGTCGGTGACGGGCGTGGGCAGCCCGTCTCTCTACTATTTCGTCTATTCCGTTGACTGGCAAAAGGAAGCATAGCAGCCTTCGCCCAGTTGGCGAATCGCGAACGAATAACGACCAACTACAAGCGAGGCATCTGAATCCTTGTCACGTCATCCACATCTAATCCAGATAGTCGTTATAACGATCAAATAGGAGAATCATGATGATGACGATTCGGCGGGGCGATGAGCGAGGCGGCGGCGATTATGGCTGGCTGAAGACTCGCCACACTTTTAGTTTCAGCGATTACTCCGATCCCAAGTGGATGGGGTTCCGGTCGTTGCGCGTGATCAATGAAGATTGGGTCGCGCCGAGCGGCGGGTTTCCTACGCATCCTCATCGCGACATGGAAATTATTACGTATGTCCTGTCGGGCAAGCTTGAGCACAAGGACAGTTTGGGCACGGGTTCGGTAATTCTTCCGGGCGATGGTCAGCGCATGAGCGCGGGGCGCGGCATCCGCCATAGTGAGGCGAACCCGTCGTCGAGTGAATCTGTGCACCTTCTTCAGATTTGGATTCTCCCCGACAAACATGGACACGAACCGGGGTATGAGCAGAAGAGCTTCCCGGAAGCCGAGAAGCGCGGCAAGCTTCGGCTGATTGCTTCGAACGATGGCGCCGATGGGTCGGTGAAGATCAATCAGGACGCGAAGCTGTTTGTCACGCTGCTGGCACCGGGAGAAGAAGTCACCAAGTCACTCGGCGCGAAGCGCTACGCATGGCTACAGGTTGCGAGGGGCGAGGTAGAACTCAACGGCCACAAACTGCATCAAGGAGACGGTGTAGCTATCAGCGATGAAACGAAGCTGACGGTTAAGGCGACTACTGAGGCTGAGGTTCTGCTGTTTGATCTGGCGTGAAACGGCAGGTTTCAGAGTTTGGAGGTTTGAAAGTTTCAAGGTTGGCACTGTCGAAAGGGATGTCAGCCGAACCTTGAAACTTGGATTCTCTGAAATGTTAGTTTTTGATTCCAGCCGCCGCCATCGTTCTTCCGGTTACGCCTTTTTCTGCTCGAAAGCTGAAGAACAGGTCTGTGTGACATGCCGTGCATGGGGCGGTCGCCTCAATATTTTTCGCCAGCACTCCCGCATCAAGTAGTTGGCGACGGTTGGCTTCTACTAGATCGAGAAAGAGCTTCGTTGGTAATTCACTGTGACCTGGGGCGCGCGCAGTCAGAAAGAGCAACGGATATTTCTCGCGCACCGGGTCGGATTCCTTCAGTTCACGGAACAAGGTGTCGGCGTAGGCGAACTGCATCGCAAACTTGGTACGGACTTCCTCGCCCACTTCGTAGCAGCATCCCTGCACACCCGGACCAATCGCTGCGACCAGATTTCTTGGATCGCTCTTGAAGTTTTTTCGCATCTCGCCGACGCCTTTCTCGACGATGCGGTTGACCGTGCCGCGCCAGCCTGCATGGAATACGCCGATGGCGTGGCGCTTCGGGTCAACCAGAATGACGGGGAGGCAGTCGGCGGTCTGGATTGCCAAGACCAGTCCGGGAGTGTCGGTGATCAGTCCGTCACCTACGAGAAGCTGCGGCGGCATGGACTCGGTGCGCGGCGCGTCCACTCGATGGATCAAATCGGAATGGATTTGCCGGAGCGAAACCAGCGGGGCGCTTTGACGTCCGTCCGCCACGCCTAGTTCCTTGAGGAACAGTTCGCGATTGCGCTCGACGGCGGCGTGCGAATCCTGCTTGGTGAAGCCGAGGTTCAGAGCGTTTCCGCCGTAGACGCGCGAAGTGCCGCCGTGGCGGGTCGAGAAGGCGTGGGCAAGCCAGGGGAACCTGGTCAAATTCTGGGAACGCAGAAGTTGTAGTTTGTTTTTTGCGGGGCGATTGATAACCACAGTTCGATGATACCGGAAGCGGAGGCCAAGTCTGTACTTGGGGCTGGACCCGCTTGGGTTAACGGCGGAGCGAAGCTCCGCCACCACACAACCAAAAACTCTTATTTTTTCTTGACCAATTCAGCGTCGATCTGAATCTTGACGTTGTCGCCGATCATCGCTTCGCCGGTCTTAAGCATGTTGTTGTAGACGAGACCGAAATCCTTGCGATTGATAGTCGTTGTGGCGGAGATTCCGCGCCGGGAGTTTCCCCAGGGGTCGGTCAGTTCTGCGGTGGGGCCATCTACATCGAGCGTGACTTCGTGCGTTGTGCCGTGGATGGTTAGGTCTCCGATCACTTGCAGTTTGCCGCCCGCGCTTACGATCCGCTTGGATTTGAATTCGATGGTCGGGTATTTCTCAACTTCGAAGAAATTCGGACTCTTCAGATCTTTGTCCCGTTGTTCCACGCGGGTATCCACTGAATTGACGTCGATGCTGGCCGACACTTGCGATTGCGTAATGTCTTTGTCATTCAAGGCGAGGGTCCCGCTGACCTTGGTGAAATTACCGGTGACGTTGGAAATCCCAAGGTGACGGACAGTGAACTGGGCGGTGGAATGGGCGGGATCGATGTTCCAGTTTGAGGTTTGGGCTAGAGCCGACACAGACGCGAGAAGCGCGAGAGCGGAAATCAAAGCAAATCTTTGGGCAGTCTTCCGGACAGTCTTCAACATAGCAATTCAATCCTTCAAGTGAGTTTTCCTGCGGGAACCAGGAATTTCATATCTGGGGCAAAGCTTTCAGATGTGACGAGTCCCGACAAAGATGCAACAAAACACGACGGCCACGCAAGAGAATCGCGTGGCCGTGGTGTCGATTGCGTGTTCGGGACTATTCCTTGCCGCTGATGATTCCGGTGGCTGCCTGCTCAGCGACATGCTCCGGTTCGACTGGGCTGTCCTTTATGGTGACGGTAGAGAGGATCTTTTCCAGCCTGGCAAAGACTGCATCGCGATCTACCCGCTCGATGCCGTCTTTGACGCCGTATCCGGCGGTGCCTAGGCCCAGGACATATTCGTAGCACGATCCGCTGGTGTAGTGGTGATAGTACTGCGTCTCGGCTTGATTCAGGGCGGAGGCCGTGAAGTCGGAAGTCCTCTCCATGTCCGTGGAACCGACTGTGACTTCGTCGGCGTCAACCGGTTCGCCATCGGGATTGCTTGTGTCCACGAATGCGAAGTGGATGCACTCCTGCTCGGAGACGCTGCGATTGACGTTGACACTGAAGAAGGCGGATTCAAAGTCGGTGCCGGGATATGAATTGGCCGGCAGTGTGACGGTGGCAACGGTGCTTCCGCCGGGCTGGATGAAGTTCATCGGCACGTCGACGTCGGCGAATTGGGGCTGCGCCTTTTCCCCCGAGGTCAGCGCGGACTTGCGTGGATAGAGGAATGAGACACCGGAGTTCGGATCGCTGTAGCTAACGTTTGCAGGGCGCTTCCTGGATGCCTTCTTGGCGGCTGCGGGTGCGACTTCGGCTGTGGGAGCAGTCGCCGGCGCCGCAGAGGTCGCAGCCGCTGACGAACCTGGCGCTGAACCGGAGACGCTAACCAAGGCCGGCTTGGGCGATTGATCTGAGCAGGCACTCAGGGCGAGTAACAGGCCGAGAAGCGCGAAGCATGCGATTAAGGCGAATTTTTGCTGCCGCGACCAGGATGAAAGAATTGTCCCGGAGATTCTGGTGTTTGCTGAATTGGAATTCGATTTGTTCGTTGACTTTTGAGTGGTTGCCACTTGTCACCTCCTCTGCGGCTGGCGCAGTTGGAAGGGATATGGCAAGGAAGAGTCCAAATCGACTTCTATTCATCCGACAGGACTTACCAGGGGAGCGGCGCGAATCAGTGTGTCTCGCCGCACACGATGTGTGGGAAGCGCCCAGGGGCTCAGTTTTGGAAGAAACAATCCCCCAGCGGCTAAAAGCCGCAACTGATTATGCAGAAGTTGCGGCACGACTGAACGTCGTGCCCTTCCCACTCGTGCTCGACCATTTTTCGCGGGTGACCCGAGACGGGCAAGCCCCGTCTCTACCGAAAGTTTTTCAGCGGCCCGTAAAATCGTGAACTTTCAAAAACAAATTAATAATGGAGGCAGCACCTGCCGTGATCCGCGGGGCTTCGCACTAGAATGTTTTTGTGATGGATGCGTTTAGGAGCGAAGTTTCGTCCAGGGTCAATCGTCCTTATCGTGGCCGGCTGGCACCGTCTCCGACGGGGCTATTGCATCTGGGGCATGCGCGGACGTTCTGGATCGCGGCGCGACGGCCAATTGAAAATCAGGGAACTTTGATTTTGCGAAATGAGGATTTGGATCCACAGCGTTCGCGGGCGGAATTTGCGTGCGCCATGATTGAGGATTTGCGGTGGCTGGGGATTCGCTGGAGCGAAGGGCCGGATTGCGGCGGAGCGCATGGTCCTTATTCGCAGAGTGAGCGGCGGTCGCACTATCTGGGGGCTTGGCAGCGGTTGCGGGATGGGGGACTTTTGTATCCGTGTAATTGTTCTCGCAAGGATCTGGCGCAATCGGCGGGGGCTCCGAATGATACGGACGATGAGCCGGTGTATCCGGGGACTTGCCGTTCGCGCACGGATGCGACTCAGTTCACGGAACCTGCGGGAGTGAATTGGAGATTCCGTGTTCCCGATGGCGAGGTGGTTGAGTTCGAGGATCTGAGCCTGGGGCGACAGCGCTATGAAGGCGGAAAAGACTTTGGTGATTTTCTGGTATGGAGGCGCGACGATGTTCCGGCTTACCAACTCGCGGTGGTGGTGGACGATGCGGCGATGGAAATCACGGAGGTTGTCCGGGGCGCGGACTTACTCAAGTCGACTGCGCGGCAAGTGTTGCTGATGCGCGCTCTCGGCCATTCTTTTCCCGATTATTTTCATTGTGAATTAGTGCGGGGGCAGGATGGAGTGCGGCTGGCGAAACGGCATGATGGGTTGAGTATCCGGCACTTGCGCGAACGGGGGATGACGCCGCAGGGAGTGCTGGAGATGGCCGGTTGGCCATGATGGGTTGACACTTTCGTTTGGCGTATGAGTTACGGGTGTTAGTAACAGACCCCCGAGAGCCGGGTTAGCATCGAGAGAACGATTCAGCAAGGCGAGCGGGGGATTATGCGGCGCAGTCCTATACGAACGGCGTTTTTTGAGATTTTAGCGATCACGTTTCTGATGAACTTGTTCGCCCTTGGGCAGTCGCTGGGCGAAGTGGCCCGCAAGAACCGGGAAAAGCAGAAGGCCGCGGACGGATCATCATCCACGACTGCGCCGAAGGTGATTACGAACAAGGTTATTACCAACAATGACCTGCCGAAAGATCCCGAGACGCAGGGACCGCATGACGCACAGCCGCTGGCTAATAACGATGGGGCCCAGACGATTGCGAATCGGCGGAAAGCAGATCGCGCTGCGGAACAGCGCTTCGAGCGGCAACGCCTTGCGGAACACCGCGCGGCCGATCAATGGAAACGGCAGATCGTGGAGCAAAAAAATAAGATGGCAAATCTGCAGGCGCGGATCGATCAGCTCAATGCCTCGATTCGCATGGAGAATGGAAGTACGCAGTATGAGGGTCCGAACGGCCGAGGTCAGGCACGGCAGATGGCGCTGGTGGCACAAGCGCAGCTGCAACTCAATGAGCAGCGGAGAAGGCTTATCGAGATGCAGGAAGCGGCCCGGCGCGCGGGGATGCACACGGTTGTTTACGATCCGGAGTAGCTGGCAGTTTCAGCTGTCAGCCATCAGCCATCAGTTTAAACACTTCTTGCCGCGACTTTCCTTTGAATCGGAACGCACAGGCTCGCCATCCTAACTACGTGAGCCCCGAACGAGTTTTTCTCACTGCGAAGTGGCAGCATCTTGCCATGCTCAACTATGAAGTGGATGCCAATCTGCTTCTCCCGTTCGTCCCTTCCGGAACTGAACTCGATCGCTGGGACAGCAAAGTATTTGTCAGCCTCGTCGGATTTCTATTTCTTGAAACAAAACTGTTTGGATTCCTTCCAATTCCTATGCACTCCAATTTCGAGGAAGTAAATCTTCGGTTCTACGTGCGGCGTCAGACGGGCGGTGAAGTCCGGAGAGGGGTGGTGTTCATCCAGGAGATGGTTCCGCGACGCGCCATTGCATTCGTTGCCCGAAGGTTCTACAACGAAAACTATGTGGCGCTTCCGATGGCGCATGAGATTTACTCGGTTGGCGGCGAAGGTCTGAGAGTGAAGTACCGGTGGTGGGACGAGAAGCGTTGGAATGCGATTAGCCTCGAAACCAAGGGCGCTTCCGAGTTGCCTTGCGAAGGGTCGGTTGAGCAGTTCATTACCGAGCACTACTGGGGATACGCAGCGCAGCCAGGCGGCGGTTGCGTGGAATACAGGGTGACGCATCCCTCTTGGAGAGTTTGGCAGGTTCGAGAATCGGCATTTGCGGGAGATGCGGCAGAGTTCTACGGCACCGATATGGCCGCTGTTCTTCGGGGGAAGCCGCAGTCCGCGTTTCTGGCGGAGGGATCTTCGGTTACGGTGATGCGAGGGCGAAGGTTGTAACGAGGACGGGGCAGAGCCCCGTCCCCACACCAGCAATCTAGAATAGAGCGGTTGGTCTTCGCTTCCAGCTCTTGCCTTTTTCCTTGGCTATGTTTTCCATGTCGTTGACGTAGGCTCCGGTTTGCGTCAGGACGTGGTGCAGATCGTTGCCTACGCTGATAAAGGTGAATCCTTTTTCCAGGAATTCGCCTACGCGGGATGTTCCGAAGAGGAAGATACCGAGAATGGTGTTGTTCTTGCGAGCGTGATCGATCAGCTTGGTGGTGGCCGCGTTCAGTTCGGGCGACGTATACATGTGGGGAAATTCATACTTGTTGTAGAGGCCCATGGACATGCAGAGATCGTTTTGTCCTAGAAAAAGAATATCTACGCCGGGGACGGCCGCGATCTCCTCAATGTTTTCTATGCAGGAAGCGGTCTCGACTTGCATGGCGATGATGCCTTCGTTATTCCAACTGCCGGCATAGCCTAGCAATCCGCCTTTATTCATGCTGCGCTGCGGGAAGTAAACGGAGCGCGTACCGACGGTGGGGTACTTGGTGCAACTGACGGCCTGACGCGCCTCTTCGGCGGTGTTGATGTAGGGGACGAGCACGCCGTCGGCGCCGAGATCGAGAGCCTGCTGGATGCCGGGGCGGTCGTCGTATCCGCCGACGCGGACTAAAGATTTTGCGCCGCCGTTTGCGATACCGCTCAACATGGCGGAGAGTTTTTCGTAATTCATGGGACCGTGCTGGGTATCCACCAGCAGCCAGTCGTATCCGCTGTGGGCTAGTTGTTCGGCGACGGTGGGGCTGTGCGAATTGACGAACAGGCCCATTTTCGGGCTGCCTGCGCGGAGTTGCTTCTTGAACTCGGATCCTGTGAGAGCGGCATCAGCCATAAATAAAATTCTCCTCAAAATTATCTTCGATTACTTTTTCAATCAGTTTGAAAACGGTGTTCAGTGTAACGAACGAACGCCGCGTGAGGCCAGCACGGAGGATACTTTTTTCTGGGAGATGACTGGGGGGCAGCTGTGGGAACCAGCTATTTGCCGTCAGCCATCAGTAAAATCTCCAGAATCTCAGTTCAAACATTCATCCCTTGTCGAGTCCGTCGGGTGGAGACACGTTGGCTCGTTACCCCTTGATCGGGCCATTTTGGCGCTATTCGGCGCCCGAGACCCCCATTTTAGGCTGATTTTTGGGGGGTACCTTACTGGAAACCGCATAAAATCTGCACAAACTACTACTTTTCCACAGCGCAGTACGTTAGTATTCGCTGGAATCAAGCAAAATTTGTAAGTTCCTGAAGGAGGAATTCATGGCTTCTGGTATGACCAAAACTCAACTCACACGCCACCTGGCCGAGAAGCTCGGCTCTAACAACAAGACGGCCGCAACTTTTCTCGAGCACCTGGCAGACACGGCGATCAAAGAGACGAAGAAGAACGGTGTATTCGTAATCCCCGGCCTCGGCCGTTTGGTGAAAGCGCACCGCAAGGCCCGCATGGGACGTAATCCGCAGACCGGCGAACCGATTGCGATCAAGGCGAAGACAGTGGTGAAGTTCCGCGTGGCGAAGGCTGCGAAGGACGCGATCGCACCGAAGAAATAGTGTTGTGGCGCGGACACTCTTGTCCGCGAAAAGTTGGCAGTAAAGAAAGGGCCGGCTTACGAGCCGGCCTTTTTCGTGTAACTTGATTTCTCTCCGGTATTCAAATCTTCAGCTCCAAAATTTCAGCTTGCACTCGTCCACCTTCGATCGTCAGCCTGCCCACACTCACCGGCAGTTTGAAGCGTCGTGGTCCGGCGCTGCCTGGGTTGAAGTAGAGGACGTCATTCCTCTCTTCTATTTTCGGATGGTGACTGTGGCCGTAGATCACTACCTTGAATCCGGCCGCTTCGGGCTTGAGATCGAGTTTTCCGAGATCGTGAAGCATGTAGATGGAAACACCTCTGACTTCTACGACGTCAGTCTCGGGCAGAGTGCTTGCCCATCGCGCGGTGTCCACATTTCCGCGGATTGCGGTTACGGGCGCGATTTTCGCGAGCGCTTCGAGGATTTCTGGGTTGCCGATGTCGCCGGCGTGGAGGATCTGGTCGGATCCGCGCAGTGATGCGATGGCTTCTGGCCGCAGCAGGCCGTGAGTGTCGGAGATTATGCCTAGGGTTGTTGCCTTTTGTTTCATCCTGAAGCTCTGTTGAGCTGGCGGGACGGACGAATGCGTCCGTCCCTACGTCAGTCTTGCTGATTCGTCACAAACCGGTGGTTGAGCGGTCACAGACTTCCTCGATAGCGCTGACGCTATACTGCCAACAGAATGCCTGAAGTTCCAAATTTGCCGGAAGTATTGCGCCGCTATTGGGGATACCACGAGTTTCGTCCCAAGCAGGAGAATGTTATACGGAGTCTGCTGGCCGCGCACGATGCGTGTGTGGTGATGCCGACCGGCGGCGGGAAGTCGCTGTGCTACCAGCTTCCGGCGGTAATTTCCGGGAAGACGGCGGTGGTGGTTTCTCCTCTGATTGCGTTGATGCAGGACCAGGCGGCACAACTGGCGCAGATGGGGATTCCGGCGGCGGTGATCAATAGTCATCAGAACGCGACTGAACGGCGGCAGGTGATGGAGAAGGCGTCGCGCGGGGAATACCGGCTGCTCTATCTTTCGCCGGAGCGGCTCGCCGCGGGAAACACTTTTGAATGGCTGAGCAAAGTTCCGGTTGGCTTTTTTGCGGTGGATGAGGCGCATTGCATTTCAGAATGGGGACATGAGTTCCGTCCGGACTACCGGCAATTGAGCCGGCTGCGGACAAGTTTTCCGAAGCTTCCGATTGCGGCGTTTACGGCTAGCGCTACGCGGCAGGTGCGGCACGACATTCTGAAGCAGCTGCAAATGCGCGAGCCGGACTGCTACATCGCCAGTTTCCATCGTGAGAACCTGCGATACGTGGTGCACGAGTGCGAAGCACGAACGCAGATGGAGTTACTTGCCCGGGCGTTGCGGCACTATGCGAACGAGAGCGTCATTGTTTACTCTCCTACGATTCGGCGAGTAGAAGAGACAGTCGAATATTTGGAAGAAAATGGGATTGCCGCGATCCCTTATCACGCCAAGATGGAAGCGCCGATGCGGCGGCAGAATCAGGAACGCTGGATGTCGGACGAAGTGCGGGTGCTAGTGGGAACGATCGCGTTCGGGTTGGGCATCAACAAGCCCGCAGTGCGAGCGGTGATTCATCTGTCGCTGCCGCAGTCAATTGAGCAGTACTACCAGGAGGCAGGGCGTGCGGGACGCGATGGGCGTCCTGCGGATTGTGCGCTGCTCTGGCAGAAGCGGGATCACATTCTGTTGGAATATTTCATCAAGAAAATTTCGGATGACGCGGAACGCGAGCGGGCAGCGGGAAGAAAACGTGTGATCGGCAAGTTCGCGGACTCGCATGGCTGCCGCCATCGGCAGATATGTTTGCATTTCGGCGAGACTCCGCAGTGGGAGAAGTGCGGGAGCTGCGACAACTGTGACACCAAACCGGAGTGGCTGAGTAAAGAGATCGCGCCTGCCGCGTTGCCGGAAGTTGCGGCGCGCAAGAGATCGTTTTCATCTCCGTCGTATTACACGCCCATGCTGGGCTCCGATAAGCCGCGTGCGCGGGATGCGGCACCAGCGGAGGCGAATCCGGAACTGGCGGAGTATCTGCGCGACTGGCGGCGAACGATGGCGCGGGAGAACAAGGTTCCTGCGTATGTTGTGTTACATGACAGCACGCTCGAGGAACTGTGCCGTCGCCGGCCGTCGAATTTCGTGGAACTGCGACAAATTGGGGGTATTGGCGAGAAAAAAGCCGAAGTATATGGCGCGGAACTTTTGCAGGTTTTGCGGAATTTCGATGGTGGAGCGCGAGCGGCTCAGATGGTGACCAAAGAAGCGAGCCCGGCGGAACAGACTCTGCGACTTTTGAACGAGGGACGAAGTTTCGAGGAAATTGGCCGCATACGGGCGCGGCGGATATCGACCGTCATTTGTACAGTGGCGAGTCTCATCGAAACCGGTCAGGTGAAATTGGATTCGAAGTGGATTTCCCCGGACGCGCAGCCGCTGATTGAGGCGGCTTGCCTTGCCAAGGGGGTTGAGCGGCTGAGAGATATTAAAGACGCGGTGCCGCCTTATGTCAGCTTTGAAGATATACGACTGGTGGTGGCGCATCTGCGGGCGGAGAACCGGGTGAGGGCGAAGACGGCGTAGGGCAGACATATCAGTCCGTGCAGCGGGAAGAAGCAGGTCCTTCGCTTCGCTCAGGATGACAACTCAAAATCTAAATCAAAGTTGCAATGTGCCGCTACACGCCTTTAGCCGCGGGATCCCAGATTAGTTTGTGGATTTGCAGGCTGAGGCGTGCGGGGACATTGTCTTCGAGGATCCATTGCGCTAGTTGTTGGGGATCGAGTTGGCAGTGCGAAGTGTCCCGCGAGCCGGAGGCCTTCTTCTCAAACGCGGGGGAAAATAAAATCGCGTTCACGCGCTCGGCCAGTTCATTGGTGGCGACAAAGTCGCGAGCGAATTCGTAGTCGGTTCGATCGGTCAGAACAAACTTCAATTCATCGTGCGGGCGAAGGGCCTTCAGATTGTCGAGCGCAAACGTGTCGGGCTCGCCCGAGTGCGGACACTTCACATCCACGATCTTGATGACTTGCTTCGGAACCCGCGCCAGGGGACGTTCGCCGCTGGTCTCGAGCAACACCTGATAGTCGGCGTCCAGAAGTTGCTCCATGAGCGGGATCACTTCGCGTTCCTGCAACATGGGCTCGCCACCGGTGATCTCGACCAGTCCTCGGGACGGACTCAGGCGGGCAACTTCGCTCAACACTTCTTCGATGGGCATTCTGCGGCCGCCGTGGAAGCTGAACTCGCTATCGCACCAGGTGCAGCGCAGATTGCATCCGGTGAGGCGGACGAAGACGCAGGGGAGTCCCGCGTAGGTGGATTCGCCTTGCAGCGATTTGTAGATTTCGGATATGTGGAGCATTGAATCATTGACACATTGAGTCATTGAATCATTGAAAGTCAAAGGCAACAGCGCGCTTCAGTGCATCAATGATTCAATGGTTCACTCGCTGTAGCGAGCCGTGGTCACATCGGTTTCGAAAACGGTTACGTCTTTCACGCGCACCCTGCCGCTGGTTACGGTGCTTAGGCGCGTATTCGTCTCGTCGTAGAAATATTTCGCTAGATTTTCGGCGGAGGGATTCAAGACGGTGAAGGGCTCGATGTCGTTAATCATCTGGTGATCGAGACGATCGATAGCGTGCTTCATTACGTCTTTCAGATCTTTGAAATCCAGCAGCAGGCCAGCCTTATCGAGTTCGGCTCCGGCGAGGGTGACGCGAATTTTGTAATTGTGGCCGTGCGGGTTCTCGCACTTGCCTTTGTAGTTGCGCAGGTAGTGTCCTGCGGCGAATGTGTCTTCTACGGTGACTTCGTACATGAATCTGGTTAGCCTCGGCTGTTTTATTGTACCTTTTGAGGGCTGCGGGGACACGGAGGGCCGCGCTTCGGGCGAACTGCAGATCCCTCGCTGCGCTCGGGATGACAATCCGTAAGTGAGATGACAATTCATAAACGAAAGCAAGTTATGGATGCGATGCAGTCTGAAATCACGGTTCGAGAGGCGCTATCGACTGAGGCGGCGATTATTCTTCACCATCGGCGCTCGATGTTTCGGGACATGGGCGAAGGCACCATTGAAGAGCTTGACCGGATGGTGGAGGTTGCAGGGCCATGGCTCGCGCGGGGTCTGGCCGATGGATCCTATCGTCATTGGCTGGCTCTGGACAGCGTCGGGCGTGTTGCCGGCGGTGGTGGGGTGCTGCTTTGTCCGTGGCCGGCGAATCCTAGAGACCCTTGTACGCAGCGGGCGGTGATTCTGAATATGTATACGGAACGGGAGTTTCGCAGGCGGGGGATCGCGCGGCACGTCATGCTAGCCATCCTGGCATGGCTCAAGCAGCAAGGCTTTCGGGGCGTTAATCTGCATGCCAGCGATCAGGGCCGGGCTTTGTATGAAAAGCTTGGGTTTGAGGCTACGAACGAGATGCGGCTAAAGTTTGATAAGTGATAGAAACCGGCGGCTGAGCTGGGTTCGCCTCGGACGGGGCAAGCCCCGCCACCACACGAGCCTTCCTTCAAACAGCTCTGTTTGTCCCATTGTTTTCCTCTGTTAAGCAAACCAAGGGCCAACTCCTTATAATCTGCTAACGTTCGGGCTGCTACCCCGTCTATTTCCCTGCAAGGCAAGAACGAGGATTTTCCACTTGTAGGGGATAGAGATAGACAATGCCGGCCGATTCTTACGCAGTTGCAATCGCGGTTGGCGGCAATTACCGTCCGAGAGGGGCGGCAGCGGGCAGCGACAACCAGAACCCCATAAGTATAAGGACGAGGGGCTCCTTGGCAGCGCAGGGCAACCGTATTGACGATACAAGCCTGATCCGGGAGGCGCAGCAGGGCAACCGTGCAGCCTTCGAGGTATTGGTGCGTCACTACGATCAGTCGGTGTTGCGGCTTGCCTTACACCTTACGGGATCGGAGTCGGACGCTCAGGACGTGTACCAAGAGGCCTTCCTCAAGGCTTACAAAAATTTGGGCAGCTTCCGGTTTGAGTGTTCGTTCTACACCTGGATTTACCGCATCGTCACCAACCTCTGCCTCGATCATCTGCGGAAACGGAATGTGCGTAAAGAGGATGCTCCGGTTGGCGTGGATTCATCTGGTGAGGAATACAGCCGGTTGGAACAGTTTGCGGATGTACGGTCGGGAGCGAATCCTGAGCGGGATTTGATGCGGCGGGAATTGGGGCGGAAGATTGGGAAGGCGTTGACGATATTGACGCCTCGCGAGCGCATGGTGTTCGAATTGAAGCACTATCACGGGCTGAAGCTGCGAACCGTGGGCGAGATGCTGAATACGACGGAAGAGACGGCTAAGAATACGTTGTTTCGCGCGACGCAAAAATTGCGCAGCGCGCTGGCGGAGATGAGATGAGCGAACGCATTCACTTCCCTCTTACTTCGCTCGAAGGGATACTGCAATGAAATGCGATTGGGTACGGCAAAACATTTTGTTCTATGTGTACAACGAGCTCGAGGACGATGCTCGATACGAGGTGGAGCAGCATCTGGGGCGGTGTCCCGAGTGCGCTATCGAGTTGAAGGCGACACGCAAGTTTCATGCGACTCTTTCGGAGACCGTGGCAGAGCCGACTCCGAATCTGCTGGCGGCATCGCGGATGCGGTTGCAGGAAGCGCTCGAAACTACCCAGCAGGGAGGATTTTTGCGGCGGTTGATCCTTGAACCGGCCACCTGGCTGCGGCAGGTTCGCATGGCGCCGGCGTTGGCGGCGGTAATTTTCATCGTCGGATTTGGCGGAGGTATTGGCGCAACTTATAACTTTCTTGCTTCCGGACGTGGTGGGTCAGGCGTGCTAACGAGTTCAGCCGGACCGGATGGCAATCAGACAGCAACAGCGCCGTTGGAGTCGTCCACGATTGCGGGCATCCGGTCGGTGACGCAGGATCCAGGATCAAATCAGGTGAGCATTAAGTACGACACGGTGTTGACCCAGGAAGCTCAGGGTTCGCTGAACGATCAGCGTATCCAGCAGTTGCTGTTGTTTGCGGCGCGGAACAATTACAACTCCGGGGTGAGGATGGATTCGGTGGATCTGCTGACGCAGACTCCGGACGATTCGCGGGTGCGGGAGGCGCTATTGTATGCGCTGCAGAACGATAGCAATCCGGGCGTACGGTTGAAGGCGCTGGATGGGCTGAGTAGTTTTGTGCGGCAGGATCCGCGAGTAAGGGATGGGGTTTTGCGGACTCTGATCAGCGATACGAATTCCGGGGTACGAACCCAGGCTTTGCGGATGGTAGAGCCGATGAAGACGGACAGCAATGTGCGATCGGTGCTGACCCGGTTGTCGCAGACCGATCAGAATCCGTCGATTCGATCGCAGGCTCGCACGATGCTGGCGCAGATGCCGGAAATGGATTGAGAACAGCCGTTGGTCGGTCGTCGTTGGTCGTTCGGAGGCCGCTGCTGGGCTGTGAGAGTTTGCTAACGACCATCGACCAATGACCATCGACTCGTAGAGGAGAACATTCATTGAAGCAAGCAATAAAATTCGCCAGCATTGCAATAGCCCTCACAGCGCTGGCATCTTTGTCTCCGTGCCAGGAAGCCCGAGTGTATCGGGACGGCAGCAGCTGGGTTCAGGAAACAACTGGCGACCTGGGCGCGGCGAAGAATCTGCGGGTGAAGCTGGCATCGGGCGCGGTGCGGGTGCAGGGTGGATCGCAGACGAGGATCACGTTCGTTATTCATCGCCGGGCGTATACCTCTTCAGAACAGCAGGCTCGTCGCGAGTTTGAGTCCTACAGAATTAATTCTTCGATCAAGGGTGACACGGCTTGGATCGTGGCCGAATCAGGCGGCCGGGATCGCAGGTGCTCCGATGATCTGGTGGTTAATGTGCCGAGCAACCTGGAGTCCGCCAAGATTGAGACCGGTGGAGGCAATGTAAACGCGACCGGGATCGCAGGGCGTGTCGAACTTGGAAGCGGCGGTGGAAATGTTCACGTAGATGATATCGGCGGCGAGGTATCGGCGGAAACAGGTGGTGGCACGATCGATGTCGGCAGTGTGGGCGGCGACGTGACGCTGCACACCGGCGGGGGAAATATCAAGGTTGCATCCGCGAAGGGCGAAATCAAGGCGGAAAGCGGCGGCGGAAACGTAGTCGTGCTATCGGGCCTGCAACGGGCTGTGCTGGAGACCGGCGGCGGCAGCATTCGCGTGGACAAGTGCGGTGGAGCGGTGAAAGCCACGACCGGTGGAGGCAGTGTGGAACTGGGGGAAATCGGAGGGCCGGTGGAAATTGGGACCGGTGCCGGCAGCATCCGGTTAGGATCCGCGAATGGACGCGTGCAAGCCCAGACTGGCGGAGGTAGTATCCAGCTTAACGGAGCCACGTCGGTTCAAGCGGAAACATCGGCAGGGGGGATCGTCGTAAAGCTTATCCCCGCGACCGGCAACGCGAGTCGCAGTAATTCTACGCTTGAAACCTCGGCCGGCGATATTACTGTCTATCTGGCGAGCGATCTGGCAATTTCCGTTCGGGCGGAGATCGAAATCGCGAACGGCCACACGATCCACAGCGATTTTTCCGATATTCGCGTCTCCAGCGAAGGTGGGCCTTATGGTCCGAAAACGGTGAGTGCGGAAGGTCAACTCAACGGCGGCGGCCCCATGCTGAAAGTTCGAACGAATTCCGGGAGTGTTAACTTTCGGCGCGTAAGTCGGTAAAAAGCGGTCGGTGGTCGTTAGTCGCTGGTCGTTCGGGATTTGCTCTCCTGCTCGTTTGCCAACGACCAACGACGATGGACCAACGACAGGGTTTGTTTCAGGAGGGAATATGAGTCATCGCTTCCTGCTTTACATGGTTCTTTTTTCGATGTTCATCGCTCTGGGCGCCAACGCGCAGCCTGAGGAGTCGAAGCCCAATTCGAATTCTGACGGCACGGGCGAAACCTGGGACTGGGGTTACGGTTCCGAGGAAGGTGGCGGTGGATCATCGTATCTGGGCGTGGACATCGCCGACGTTTCTACGGAGCGGCTGGGAGAATTGAAGCTCAAGGAAGAACACGGCGCTGAAGTTACCATGGTCGATCAGGACGCTCCCGCAGGAAAGGCCGGGCTCCACGAACACGATGTCATTGTGAGCCTGAACGGAACGGCGGTAGAGAGTGCCGCACAATTGCGGCGAATGATCAAGGAAACGCCAGCGGGCCGCGTGGTGAATCTGGGCATCAGCCGCGACGGCCAGCCGCTAACGCTCAAAGTGCAACTTACCGACCGGCACACGTCCATGTCGTGGAGCCCCAAGGTTCACGTAGACATGCCTCAGCTGGAAATGCCGATGATGCCTGAATTCGAGGTGCCGCAGATCTCAGTCGTGGTTGTCCACTCGTCGCTGCGCAGCGGCCTCATGATGGAAAATATCACTTCGCAGCTGGGCGAGTTCTTCGGAGTCAAAGACGGCAAAGGAGCGCTGGTGCGCTCGGTGGAAAAAGGCAGCCGCGGAGAACAGGCGGGATTCCGCGCCGGGGATGTAGTCGTCAAGGTCAACAACCAGCCGGTACACGATACATCCGACTTCACACGCGCGCTGCGAGCCTCGTCTGGCGCATTGACGGTGACCGTGATGCGCGAAAAGCGTGAGCAGAATCTGACCTTGACTCTTCCCGAGAAAAAAGATTCGGGCGTGCTATTGGAGGAAAGTTTCGAAGATGTTGACTCCACGGCGGAAACCGAGCAGACGATCAGCAGCGCTGGGGAGGAAATCGCTCGTATGACTCCGGCCATTGTGGAAAAAGTGGAGCCAGAAGCGTCGGGCTGCAAAGAACAAGCTGAAAGACTGAAAGAACGGCGGGAAGAGTTGCGCGAGCGCCGGCAAGAGATTGAGGAAGAGCGCCAAGAGGAAATCCGCGATCGCCAGCTCGATCGCGAGGAAGAAAGACAGGAAGAGATCCAGGAAAGACAAGAGGAGATGCAGGAGCGTGTGCAAATGAAACACGGTATGGCTGAGATCTAAGGCGGTTACTAAAGTAACTCAGCTGATCGGTGAGCAATTCTCAATCGATCAATCGGACTGTGATTTTGGCGGCGGGTGGCCAGATTCCGCGGGCGGACTACCCACTGGTTACCTGTTGCAGCGAAGAGAATCCCGATAAGCTGATGCCGCGATGGCATTCCGCGCCTTGTTGTTTTCGAAGAACCCCGAGACGAGTCCCGCGATGAAGGCGGTCTGCGAAATTGCAGGCCTTCCAGTTGAAATTTGCACCGATATCTTTACGGCCATCGAAAAAGGAAAGACCCGCGTCTTTTCTTGTGTGATTACGGACTGGGCTGACCAGCCCGAGGCCAGCTTCCTGTTGAAGCGTGCGCGCGAGTCAGCGCCGAACCGAAACACAGTCGCCATCGCGATCGTCGATAACGAGCCGACAGCCGCGGAAATGCGGGACCACCGTCTGGACTTTCTGATTTATCGTCCAATTTCTGTTGAAGAATCGCATGCGGTGCTGGCGAAGGCCTGCGAGCAGATGCAACCGTTGAGCGCTCAGGATGCTGCAGAATCAATTGGGAGCGAAGCGGGAAGTGTCGACTCAAGCATGGGTTCGATTGACGGCGATGCCGCAGACAATGGCGCGGAGAACCTGGCAAACGTTTCCTTGGAGGAAAACGCTGCACAGGATGATCGCGAGGCGACGACAAAGAGTTACGCAGACGAACCTCAGGTTCGCAGCCATGAGGAGCATAGCCATGCGATAGGGATGCGCGGAGTTTGGGCTGCAGTGCTTATGCTTATAGCGGCATTTTGCCTGTGGAGTTCGCGCGCAACCATCGAATATCTGTCGCAGACACCGGAAGGGAGCGTCAATGTTCTACGGGAGTCGTTGGCGGCGCTTTTCTATGTGAACCAACCTGGGGCGTTGCCTGTCGGTTCTGCAGGAAGCGCCGCGCGGCAGGATGAATACTTCAGCCGTGGCACGGTCAGTCCTGCTGCTCAGAAACCGTCACTGGGGCTAGCGGCGACGGAAGCCACGCTGACGGATGCGCGGATGCCTATGCCGAAGGCTCCGGACTTTCCGCTGCCAGTGCCGATTTTTGTCCATCAAGAAGTGCAGCCAGTTCACCATGAACGCGCGGCGATTCCCGAAAGCATGAGAAGCTCGCCGTCGATTGCGCCACCGGTTGTGGTGACGGTGAATCCGGCACAAATGATGCCGGTCTCGGCGCCGCAGTTGCAGCCAGCAATTCAACAGCAGTTCAGCGAACCGGTTGCGATCAGCGAAGATGCGGCTCGCGGGCTGCTGATCGAGAGTGCGAATCCGGTGTATCCAGCCGAAGGGATGGCGCAGAAACTTCACGGGCCAGTGGTTCTACAGGCGGTGATCGGACGCGACGGTTCCGTACAGGATCTAAAAATCGTTCGCGGATATTTTGTTCTGGGCCGGGCAGCGATCGCGGCCGTCAAGCAGTGGCGCTTCCAACCTTACAGTTTTAACGGCCATGCGGCATCGATCCAAACCGTGATCACCGTGAATTTCGATTACCCGCCAGGATAAGGGCCGTCACTCCACTACTTATGATCGTGGCCTTCCACTTCGGCAGTTGGAGGATTCACTCCGCTGGCGTTCTTCCAATAATCCTTCACCGCGGGCGGCAGCTTTTCGATTCGAGAGAGGAATGCCGTGAGCTTCCAGATGTCCGGATCGGAGAGCGTCTTGTCCCAGGCGGGCATGCCAGTGTAGCGAATACCGTTGTGAATCACATAGAAGAGGTGCCATTCCGGGTCATCAGGGGGAGAAAGAATGAAGTTCGGCGGTGGGGGATAGAAAGACTTCTCCAGAGTCGAGGGCTGGCGGTCGATGCCGCCATGGCAAAGGGCGCAATTCATGGTGTAGATCTTCATGCCCGCGATCAGGTTCTCGTCTGTGGGGGGAACGGGGCTGTTCAGCCGGGGGGCATGGCGATCGACCGAATTGTCGAGGGCGCTCATGGCGATGCGGCTTTCCGCATCGGGAGGGGTGGTATTGGCCCGTGTCGGCAAGAAGCCAAGCAGTGCGAGACCAAGACCAACAATGAGCAGAACGACAATGGTGACGACTATCCCCAGAATGAAATTGCGCATTTCGGATTCCTCGAGCGCCCGTTTCCAGCAAGAGTTCGACGGCGAACGCAGCCAGCCGAAGCTCTTTTTTACTCTACCTTCAGCGGGGCTGCAACCGAGCCTACGCGCCCGCTGAGATTGTCGCGGACAACGAAACGGACGGTGTATTCACCGGGAGCAAGCTCCAGAGCGCCCTTGTAGGCGAGGCCGATCTGACGAACTGCCGCCAACTTTTCAGGGTTCAGATGAGCGTCGATGTTTTGACCCGTTGGACGATCGACGGCGTTGCCTTCGGGTGTTTTCGCTAGCGCCAGAAACTCCAGCGAAACATGATTGTTGTCGGTTTCTTCTATCAGTGTCGGGTCAGGGGCCAGGTGCATTTCGAAGTTCACACGCTTCTTACCCGTCTCTTCGCCAACATCGATTTTGCCCCACCGCGCCACGAGCGGCAGAGCGGTGAAATCCAAAGGCGAGCCGAGGGCCGATGAGATATCGCCGTTCCGGCTGTTTTCCGGATCAATCGTGGCATTGGTCACAAAGAAGCCGCTGCGCGCCCGCACTTCCGCGTGTTCGCGCTTCACTTTCACCGCCAGCTTGCGCCAGCCAGGCTTGGTCTTCGATCGATCCAGGTAATAGCCCAGCATGTAGTACTCGGCGGAATCTTTTACCGCGTCACGAAAGCCCTTCACCAGATCGTTGGAGTTGTAATAGGCGCGGCCTCCTGTCATCGAGGCGAAGGTCTGAAGAGTGGATTGGGTATCCAGATTTCGCCAGGTCATGTTCCGTCCATAGTTGGCCCCGGGGTTGCGGACGGAGGCGCTGGGCATAGACACCGATTGCAGCCCTTTTACGTCGACAGGATAGAGTGAGATTTGGGCATCGTTCAGCAATTGCCAGGTATGTTCGTAGAGGGGCAGGACATCGGTCAGGGAATCACGGCCAGCCGGCGCTAGCTGCATGGTGGTGTCGCTCACACTGAAGGGAAATCCGCCGCTTGCCCAGATGAGCGCCTTACGCCCTGGAAACCCAGCCAGCGCCTGCGCTACCTGTTGCATTCCCTCGAGAGTGTAGGTGATGGCAACGCGCTGCTGGAACGACTGAAAATTGAGTTCCGAGTCTTCCATCATGGTCTGGAGGCTCTGGGCCTCGGTCTGAACCGATCCCGGATCAACACCCGCGCTACCGTCGGGGCTGGCGGATCCGGTAATGGCCTCGACGTCCTCGGGACTGTCTACCATCTGGAACGAATCGCCTTTCACCTTGTGCAGGGCGGCGACCAGCACACGAGGATCGGTGGTGAAGTCATGAATCACGTGAATGCCGCTGCGGGTAAGAGTGTAGAGCGCGGTCGGCTCGCGCTGATCCACCGACTGGGTCAGGTACTTGAGCAAGTCCTTGCGGGCATAGGCTTGATCCGTGAAGGAAGTATTCAGTAAGTCGAGCACCACGATCGTAATGCGGCGGGCGGACGAGGCGCCATTAGGCGAACCGGCCACGGAATTGCTGAACTCGTTGGGATTTCTGGGACGCGACAAGAAGCGCGCGTCGCTGGTGATCTCTTCGAAGGTCGCGATCTTTTGTACCGCGCCGTTTTCCAGCACGGTGAAGTCTTCCGGCTTGAGCCCGGTGACGTGATTTCCAGATTTGTCGGTGACCACGGTGGGGATCAGAACCAGTTCGGTGCGGGCGGTAAATTTGACCTCAGAATTATTTTCTTTGCCTTGGTCTTTGTCCTTGTTCTTGTCGCGATCATTGGGCTTTGACAAGGCAAGAGTGGAACAAGCCAGAGCGGCGAATAAGAAGAAGTAGCGGGAAAAGTGGCGGCCTGTCATTCCGTACCTCCTTTAAACTCTGACAGAACTTACGCATCTGGCCCAAGCGCGCTGAAGCTAGTAAGCGTGCAAGCGGCGAGCCTCACGGACGACATCGGAGACTTTGGGCAGAAAAAACTCCTCCTGTGGAGGAGAAAACGGAACTGGCGTGTCGAGAGATGCCAGCCGGACAATGGGGCCATCGAGGTGGTCGAATGCTTCCTCGTTGATGATCGCGGATATCTCCCCGGCCAGACCGCCTGTGCGCGCATGTTCATGCAGAACGATGACTTTGTTGGTCTTCTTGACAGTGGCAGTAATTGCGGCGCGGTCCAGCGGACAAACCGTTCGCAGATCGAGAACTTCGACTTCAATTCCCTCTTTGCTTAGGATTTCCGCAGCTTCGAGCGCGACGTAGAGCATGGCAGCGTAAGTAATCACACTGAGATGACGGCCTTCTCGCGCCACTTTGGCTTTTCCCAGCGGCACCACATAGTCGTCGGTTGGAAGTTCTTCTTTGATTCTTCGGTACAGATACTTATGCTCGAAAAAAATCACCGGATTATGATCGCGGATCGCGGCTTTGATGAGTCCCTTGGCATCGTAGGCGGTTGCCGGGCAGACGACTTTCAGCCCAGGTGAGTGTACGAACCACATCTCCGGATTTTGTGAGTGGAATGGCCCGCCATGGACGTTTCCGCCGCTCGGACCGCGGAGCACCAGAGGAGCAGGAGCTCCCCAGCGGTAGTGCGCTTTCGCCACCATGTTGACGATTTGATTGAAGGCGCAGCCGATGAAATCCATGAACTGGAACTCGGCTACGGGGCGCAACCCGGTGAGCGCCGCACCGAAGGCTGCGCCCACTATGGCTGACTCCGCAATCGGCGTATCGATCACGCGCTCGGGGCCGAAGCGGTCGATGAAGCCGTCAGTGACTTTGAAGGCGCCGCCGTAGATCCCGATGTCCTCGCCCAGGCAAAAGACGCTAGGGTCGCGCTCCATCTCTTCCCAGATACCCTGGCGGATGGCTTCCAGATAAGTGACAACGGGCATAAAGAGGAAGTGTATAGGAATGACGATTTAGACGGCGCGCTTATCGCGCTATGCGTGCGTGATTGGGTTTTGACGAGGGAAAAAGAGTTCGGAAGGTTTTGTAACCCCCCCCCCCCCCCCCCCCCCCCAAATTTTCGTGTAAAGGCATTGCAATGAATTAGTTACGCGTAAAGTCTTCGAAAATATAGACTTAGGGGAGAACTTGAGGGTTCTTTGCCCGGTTCGGCTGGCCTCCGTTTTTGATGACTGGTTTTCAAAGATGGCGTCCGTCTCTGGAGACGGCGACACTTCTCGATGCTGCAGTGTCGAGAAATCTTTGCAGGTTTCAGGATTTCTGTCTGTGATGGTCGTACGGGAAATTTGTGACGGAAGGTACAGTTCACTCCGGCCCTGTGGCGTGGAGAAGCTTTTCGCGATTGCAGGTGCGGGGAAATTGGGAAAGTGCCGTGAGTGAAGCGGAAGCGATGAAGACCATCAGAATTAATTTTTTGTGACTCTACTCTTCTTTCGTGAACACTCCGTGCTGAAAAAAGAACTTCTTTCTCCCCAAGGGATCGTCAACGATGGCTTCTACAATTTCCCTTTTCGCATAGATATATCTGTAATGATAGACATCACCATTGGCTAGCTTCTGTTCTGAAATCCTGCCACCATCACTGTCTTCGTAGATGTTCCGCAACAGCACCCTCCCTCGATCATCGATGACGGCAGTCATGAGATACCAATCGTAGGTCACGTAATGAAAAAGCTTGTACTCAAAGCGATAGAGAAGGCGGGATGCATCCGCCACGGTCTCCAGGTAACCAGCCGAATCATAGGAATATTTTCGGATGTTTCCCGAGTCATCGGTTGCTTCGACGACGCGATCTCTCTCGTCGTATTTCAAGGTGATCGCCTGCTGCGACGGAGAAATTATTTGCTCCAAATTCCGCCTTGTATCTCGTTTTAACTGGATTCGATGACCGTTAGCATCACGGATCTCGTAAGGAGCGCCTTGGGCAAAAGTCTTCGCATGATACGACTCGGGAAAGAGGAAGCGACTGCCATCGCGGAAATCCAGGGTCCAACCGTCGCCATTCCATGCGACCCGCGCATCGTAAAATTCAGAAGAAGTTTCGCTATGGCGAAAGACTGCGTCAGCATACCCGGTTCCTTTGGAAATACGGGGGAAATGGATTTGCCGGGCATCCTCGAGGTTCAGGTCCATATATGTGTATGGAAATCTGGTTCCAGTCGGACAAATATCGTAAGGGTGGTTTGTCCCCGGACCGAACGCTCTGCTTTGGGGATCCCAAGGCCGATACGTCCGTGTCAGCGACAAAGGCATGACATCGGAGATGAAGAAATCGGTCTGGCGCAACAGAAACATTCCCGAATGCAGATCGACTTGAAATTCATTCACGGGGGAGTCATGACGAACCGTAGGCTTGATCAGCGATAGGGAACTCTTGAATTCGACAGGACCCGAGGCGGGATCGACCGGGGAGATCGTCACGAATGGGTAGGCTCCATTCCATGCCGGTGGTGAATCTGTGAAGGGTAGCAGCTCCACCTTTGCCGCGTGGGTGGCTGGTTTCCAAACTAACAAAAAAACCGCACAGCCGCTCAGCACGAGGAGAACACCCCACTTCCAGAGTGGTGGCTGCCAGAAATGTGAATCTTTTACGCTCCTCTCCTCGTTTGCAATGTTTGCCATAACCGGCTTCCTGAACCTCTGCAGTCGTCCGCAAAGAATCTCACTGCGCAAGATAGCAGGGTTGGGACTTTCCTGAAATCCTGGGACCCGAACACTCAGAACCTAAGACCTTGTTAAACTGAGTGCCGGATGAAGCGTGCTCCTAGCCTCTCTGGAAAGCCTATGAGCGGATGACAAAAAGAGCGGCGTGAACGCTAGAATCGTGATTTAAGTGACGCGTGAACTCTTCATACTCGTTTTTTGTGCGACGATCGCCTTCCTGCTTGGAAAGGGTTATTACAAATCCTTTCGCAATGGTGTTTTTACGATCAAAGGCCGCACCTCTCGCCGGGACAGGGAACCGATCAGCTACTGGATTGGCATGGCTATAGGGACTTTCGCATTCCTCGTCACGCTGTCCGGGACTGCGGTTATGGCGTTCCTGGTCTGGGTGGGTTTATCTGGGAATTCAAAGTAGCCCACCCCAACGGTTCTTATTGAGTTATGGTAGCTTGCAAACTTTGGTCCAATTAGGACCCTGCCGCCTGGAGGCCACTTGAAGTTGTCGCGTTTCACGCTTTTCCTCTTTTTCAGTTTCGCTTTCACGACCGCCGCTTTTTGCCAGCAACCGAAGCCCGGCAAAATCGTTCTTGATCGCGTCGGCGACACGGCCTTCATCCAACTGCACGCGCCCAGCTTTCAGGCGCTTTCGCCTCGGCAGCAAGCCTTGGCGTACTGGCTGACGCAGGCTTCGATCGCCATCGATCCCATTTTTTACGATCAGATGTCCGCCTACGGACTCCGGCAGAAGCGGATGCTAGAAGAGATATCAGCGTATTCGAAGGGAATTGATCCGGCGACCATGACTCGGATTTCGGAATTCGCGAAGTTGTTTTGGGCCAACCGCGGCAACCACAATGAAACAACGTCCCAGAAATTCCTCCCGACGTTCACCTTTGAGAAATTCGAAAAGGCGGCGCTGACGGCGCAGCATAATGGCGCGTTTCGCACGGCTTATGCCGATCTCCCGCCCCTGAATAAACCGACGCAACTGGTGCAGGAACTGGAGGCGCTACGCGCTTCACTGTTTGATCCTGCCTTCGAGCCGATGACTACCGCGAAGAGTCCGGTGGCAGGGAAAGACACGATCCAGGCCAGTTCGAATACTTTTTATCCAGGCTTAAGTCTCGACGATCTGAAGGGATTTCACGAAAAGTATCCGCTGAATTCCCGCGTGTTGATGGGCACGGATACGACCGCGAATAGCAAGCTGACAGAATTGGTTTATCGCGCTGGAACGCCCGACGGCAAGGTTGCTCCGGGCTTGTATGCGACATTCTTAAAGAAGGCAGTCGAGTGTTACGAGAAAGCGCGCGGCTATGCCGAACCCGCGCAAGCCGAAGCGATTGGCCATCTTATCCGCTTCTATGAGACGGGCGAATATGCGGAATGGGTCGCGTTCGGGACGGCCTGGGTGCAGAACGACGCCACCGTCGATTTCGACAGCGGCTTCATCGAAGTCTATCGCGATGTGCGCGGCGCCAAGGGAAGCTCACAGAGCTTTGTCACCATCACCGATGAGAAGGTGACTACCGCCATGAAAAAACTGGCGGAAAATGCCGGCTACTTCGAAGAGAAAGCTCCCTGGGATGCGAAATACAAGCGCCAGTCGTTCAAACTTCCGGTGGTGAAAGCGGTCGAGACCCTTATCGAGACTGGCGATTTCAGCGTGACCACGATCGGCGACAATCTGCCGAACGAAAATGAAATCCACGAGAAATACGGCTCGAAGAATTTTCTTTTCATGGGAAGCAAGCGCGCGCTCGAAGAGGCGAATGGTAAAGCCGCCATCGCCGAGTTTGCGGATGCCGCCCAGGTGGAGCGCAGCACGAAGTACGGCACGGAAGCCAGCGATCTTTTGGTCGCTATGCACGAGGTCATCGGCCATGGTTCCGGAAAATTGAGCGACCGCGTGAGCGCCGGAGCTCAAACCTATCTGAAAGAATATTTCTCCACGCTCGAAGAAGGACGCGCCGACTTGATGGCGCTGTGGAACGTGTGGGATCCCAAGCTGAAAGAACTTGGCCTGATTTCAAATCAGACCGAGGTGGCGAAAACCATGTATGACAGCGCGGCTCTGGTGGCCGTTACCCAACTGCGCCGCATTCCGCATGGCGATACCATTGAAGAAGATCATGAACGCGATCGCCAGCTCATCGCGGGTTACATCGCCGACAAGGTCCCCGGATCGATCGAGCGTTACACTCGCGACGGCAAGGTATACGTTCGCGTCGCTGACTATCAAAAGATGCGTCGCGGCGTTGGCTTGCTGCTGGCCGAACTCATGCGTATCAAGGCTGAAGGCGATTACGACGCGATCAAGGCGCTGGTGGATAAATACGGAGTTCACTTCGACCCGGCGCTGCGCGACCAGGTGCTAGCGCGTTGCGCGAAGCTGAATCTACCGACCTATTTTGCCGGCATAAATTCTCACTTGTCCGCCACCTTCGGCAAGGATGGCGAAGTTGAGAAAGTCGAAATCAGTTATTGGGATAATCCCGTCGCGCAATATTTGAACTATGGCGAAATGTACGACAAGGGCCTAAAGCTGCTGAAGGATGTTGCGGCCCATTGAGCAGGAATTCGGATTCGCTGATCACGCCGAGCGATCTGGTCGTGATACATCTTATATTTGGGTCTGCAAACCATAATCTTCCTGTTCTTCGCCGGCGCTCTCGGCGGCGCGCTTAACGCTGTCGCCGGCGGAGGCAGCTTTATCGCTTTTCCCGCGCTCCTGTTCACCGGAGTTGCTCCCATTCCAGCGAATGCCACCAACACGGTTGCGTTGTGGGTAGGAACCACGGCCAGTTCTGGTGCCTATCGCAAGCATCTCGACATTTCGCGGCGGGTCATGATTCCACTGGCAATCAGCAGCCTGATCGGAGGAATCGCCGGCGCGTATCTTCTGCTCCACACGCCAGAACGCACCTTCATCCACGCTCTGCCCTGGCTGATGTTGGGAGCGACACTGCTGTTCGTGTTCGGCAAGCGATTGGCGCGTAACTCTTCAGGATCGATCGCGGGATCAATCTCAAACGACGCTTCCAACTCAGCTTTGGCTGCCGCGACACTGTTTGAGCTGGCCGTTGCAGTTTATGGAGGATATTTTGGCGGCGGACTTGGCATCGTAAATCTGGCCATGTTTGCTGCGCTCGGCATGACCGACATCCACGCCATGAATGCCTTGAAGGCCGTGCTGGGCGGGATTATCAATGGGATTGCGGCCGTCACCTTTGTAGTTGCCGGAGCGGTCACATGGAAGCAAGGCAGCGTCATGATCGCAGGCGCGCTCTGTGGCGGATACTTCGGCGCCCACTATGCCCAGAAGCTTCCGGCCCTGTGGATTCGCCGCTTTGTCATTGTGGTGGGCGTGGGAATGACGGCTTACTTTTTCTGGAAGGCCTACCGGTGATTGCTGGCTTATCGTTACTGGCTTATCGCTGGATTGGGCTTAATCCAAGATACTCACTTTCGTAATCTGCCATGTGGCTGGCGGCTGATGCCATACTGGTCGAGAATGTCGAATAGCGCCATCCAGAAAGGACAACGAGGGTCACGGGTCAAACTCGGCGGGTCTATCCTTGCTCTGGTCATGCTCGAAAATGGGCGTCAGATCCACGGCCGCATGAGCCAGTTATCCTTGAATGGCGGGCTGGTCTCGCTGGCAAATCCGCTCGACGAGGGCATCAATGTTACGGTTCTTTTCCATCTGGGGCTGACCAGTTTCCGTTGCAAAGGGCAAATGATGTTTCCAATCTGGGCCACCAAGGGATGTCTTCAGCCTTTCCGTATTTTGGAATTATCGGAGTCCGTACGCAAGCGCCTAAATCGAGAATTGAACGCGCTGGTCCAAGCTGGCGCGATACAAGAAGAGGAAGAAGCCCAGTAGTTGTTTACTTTCCTGCTGCCGACAAAATCTGCTCTAAAGAATAATTCTGGAGCTCACCGATCCGTTCCAGCGTGATGTCGGGCTTGGGATATTTCGCAACCTGCGCCGCATCCAGCGCGTAATGTCCCTGGCGCGGAAATACCGTGGTCACTCGAGTGCCCCAGTGCTTCTTGATTGCCGCCAGAATGCGCACTTTGTCGTCCACCATTACATAGTGCGGCGCGGGATACTTCGCCTCGACATCATCGAGCTCCAGTTCTTTGTGGATATAGATCAGGACGTGTGCTTCGAAGATTTCAAACAGGCCCGACCGATCCACTTTGCGGGGCTGAAACACAACGTCGCCATCGCTTAAGATCACGGCTCGTCCGAAGCGCTTTGTATATTCGACTGCATCCAGCGACTCTGGAAACAAGCGGTTGGCAAAGGGATAATTCACCATGAAGTGCGAAACTGCCAGCAGCTTCGGATCGCGTGGGCGCTCGACGCGATAACGCTGGAGCGCGCCGAGGTAGTCCGCGTATCCGAGCTCGGTACGCAACTGCTCGAAGAGTTCCCAATAGCGCTGGGCGCTGGGGGCGCCTACTTTATCGGTGAGATATCGCTTGAGATCTTCGGAGACTCGGTCATTGTCGAGGAGAGTATTGTCGACGTCGAAAAAGAAAACAGGACGGGGATTGGCAGCAGCGCGATTCACGGGATCTCCACGCTACGATCTTTTCTACGATCTTGGAATGAGTGCCACTTTATCATGCCAGAAATCACGGTTCGGCGTTGCCGCATGTTGCGGCTTGGCATTCTTACGCTGCCAACGAATTCACTCCCTGCCAGAGCAGTAAAATCGCGGTCTTTACGGAGGGCTTGTGCAGGTTCCCTGGCTTGTAGTACAAAAACCTCGTCCAAAACAGCTAATTATTGATGATGAATCGTTAACCTAGGCAGATCATTGTGACTCTGCCTCACAAACCGGGCAGATCCGTTCTCGCCCTCCCAGGAGCCGCACTTCCGTGGAACACGTCGATCCAGCTGTAATCCATCGCTCAGATACACGCTCCAGCCGGCTTTGCGAATTCTGCCGTGCACTTGATCCGCACTTCCCGCAGCGCCGTCCCGCAGATCAGATGGTTGCCACCAGCCGGAAAGCCACTGCTTCGGCACATTTGACCGAAGACGGCTACGTCCGGCACCGGATGCTTGAACTGCGGCAGATTGCTCCTCGCGCGCCACTGACCGCGGCCTAAACGAAATTAGCTACGCAGGTATTGCAGCGGAGCTTCGCTCCGCGTGGACGGGGCTGAGCCCCGTCACCACACGAGCTTCTATTCCTTGTACTCCGCGCAACTTCGGTAATCGCCCTTCAATTTCCCGCTTGACATGGTTATCTCCATAAATGGATACTTATGCATTGAGTTGCATTTTTATTCATGTCCAAAACAGCGCGTCACAAAGCGATTCTCGATTTACTCGACGACGGTCCGGTCGAGAGCCAGGATTTTCTGCAGCAGCGGCTGGAGCGCCGCGGCATCGAGGTAGGGCAGGCCACCCTCTCTCGCGACATTCATGAGCTAAGACTGGTTAAAGGTCCGGACGGCTATCGGCGCGCCGGAGAGACTCTCGGCGCGGAGAGCGTCTTGCCTTCCGTGATGCACCTAGCCCGCCAGTTTGTGGTCGAAATCCGCCAGGCACAGAACATGCTGGTGGTGAAGACGACTGTCGGCAGCGCGCAGCCGGTGGCCGCGGCTCTCGATGCCTCCCACTGGCCGGAAGTCGTGGGTACACTCGCCGGCGACGATACCGTACTGGTCATCGCTACCGACAAAAAGAAAGCGCAAGCCCTAGCTCGACGTATTCGCGAGTTGTCGTAAACCCAGCCCGAACTGATGGAGTCTTGCAAATGCATACAAGAACCGAGCCTGTGGGATTGCTGAATCCGCCCAACCCGTTGCCGGAACCAGCTGCGCCGCGGGATTTAGTGTCGATCCACGACCTCGCCCCCGCTGAGATCATCTCGCTTTTCAACCTCACCTCCATGCTCAAACAGCGGCCTGCGGATTTCCGCGGCGTGCTTGCCGGTAAGCAGATGGTGATGTTCTTCGAGAAGCCATCGCTGCGCACCCGCGTTACCTTCGAAGCCGGCATGGACAGCCTGGGCGGCAGCACATTTTTCGTGGATCAGACGGCCAGCCGCCTCAATGCCCGCGAGTCTCTCTACGACATTGCCCACAATCTGGAGCGCTGGATCGACATTATTGTGCTGCGCACCTTCAGCCATGCCGTCGTCGAGGAGATGGCGACCTATGCTGGCGTTCCAGTCATCAATGCTCTCAGCGAACTCGAGCATCCTTGCCAGGCGCTCGCCGACTTCTTCACCCTGCACGAGCATTTCGGCGATCTCTCGAAGATCCACTTCGCCTATGTTGGCGATGGCAACAACATGGCGCATTCGCTGCTGTTGGCCGGCGCCTCAGTGGGCGCGAAAGTTTCCATCGCTACGCCGGAGCGCTACGCACTGAATCCCGTGATCGTCACCATGGCCAAGGCGATTGCAGACGAGACGAAAGCTTCGATTCGCATCCATAACGACCCACGTAAGGCTGTCACTGGAGCCGACGCGGTTTATACCGATACCTGGGCCAGCATGGGACACGAACAGGAATCCGAAGAGCGCGCCGCCACCTTCGCCCCCTTCCAGGTGAACGCTGCACTCATGCAGTATGCCAAGCCGCATGCGCGGTTCATGCACTGTCTGCCCGCGCATCGCGGCTGTGAGGTGACGGATCAGGTCATCGACTCATTGAACTCGGTGGTCTTCGATCAGGCGGAGAATCGTTTGCACATTCAGAAGGCTATACTCGTATGGTTATTGGGCGGCGGCGTAGGCCGCTTCTCGACGGCCAGGAGAGCGTATGCCTAAGTCTGACGGGCCCCAAAAAGAAGATGCTAAAAAAGAAAAAATCGTCCTCGCCTACTCCGGCGGGCTTGATACCTCGATCATCATTCCGTGGCTTAAAGAGAACTACGCCTACGATGTAATCGCGATGGTCGCCGATGTCGGGCAGGGAGATGACGTCGAGGCCGTTGTCGAGAAGGCCTACAAAACCGGAGCCACTAAAGTTGTTGTCGAAGACCTGCGCGAGGAATTTCTTACTGAATACGTTTGGCCCGCACTGAAAGCGGGAGCGGTCTACGAAAATAAGTATCTGCTGGGTACTTCGCTTGCCCGTCCGGTAATCGCGAAACATCAGGTGGAAGTTGCGCTGCGCGAAGGGGCCAGCGCCGTCAGCCACGGATGCACCGGCAAAGGGAACGATCAAGTTCGTTTCGAGATGGCTTATCAGGCGCTTGCACCCGAACTGAAAGTCATTGCTCCGTGGCGCGAGTGGGATCTGAAATCGCGCGAGGATTGTCTGGACTATGCCGAAAAGCGCGGCATCTCCGTCACCGCGAGCCGCGAGAAGATTCACAGCCGCGATCGCAACCTCTGGCACATCAGCCATGAAGGCGGAGAACTGGAAGACGCCGGCAACGCACCATTTGCGAGCACCTGGCAGATTACGAAATCGCCGGAAGAAGCTCCCGACAAAGAAGAGCGAGTCGAAATCGGATTTGAAAAAGGCGTGCCTGTTTCGGTCGGCGGGCAGGCTCTTGATCCCGTTTCGCTGGTCGAATTGGTGAATGAAATCGGTGGACGCAACGCCATTGGCCGCATTGATATCGTCGAGAACCGCTTTGTCGGCATCAAATCGCGGGGATGCTACGAGACTCCGGGAGGAACGTTACTGCTCGCCGCTCACGGTGAACTCGAAGCCCTTTGCCTTGATCGCGACCTTCTCCACTTCAAACAGCATGTCGCACTCAAATACGCGGAGCTGGTTTACTTCGGACTGTGGTTCACACCGTTGCGTGAGGCGCTCGATGCGTTTGTCGAGACCACGCAACAGAATCTTACCGGCTCGGTTACGCTGGCGCTCTACAAAGGAAACGTAAGCGTGGTCAGCCGAAAGTCGGATTACTCGCTCTATCGCACCGATCTTTCTTCATTCACGATGGGCGCAAGCTATGACCAGAAGGACGCGGAGGGTTTTATCCGCATTCTGGGATTGCCCTCGCGTTGTCGCGCAGAGACACAGCATGGTCGCGCTGCGGTGAGTACTTTGCATGAAGTTTCGTCCCAAAAATAGTTCGTTATGGAAAATAATTTGTCATCCTGAGCGGAGCGAAGGACCCGCTGTCTTCGCCGTATTCCAATCGCGTACGAGCATCGCCACAAAGGTTGCACAATGAAGATGTGGTCCGGCCGCTTCCGGCAGCCGCTTGATCCCGAATTCGAAAAATGGCAGCGGTCGTTTCCTTACGATCAACGGCTGCTGCCGTTTGAACTCGCCGCCAGCCGTGCTCATGCGAGCGCTCTCGAACACGCTGGAGTGCTTTCTTCGGAGGAGCTTTCTGAAATCGCGAAGGCACTGAGCGAAATTGGGCGCCGCGCCGAATCTTCGCCCGAATTTCTTGCCGATCCAGACGCCGAAGACGTCCATCACTTCGTAGAAAAGCAACTTGCCGCGCTGATCGGAGCCACCGGTTACAAGCTGCACACCGGTCGCAGCCGCAACGAACAGATCGCGACCGATCTTCGACTTTTTGTGCGCGAAAGCATCGACGCGCTGCAAAATCTGATCGCGGATTGGGTCGAGACGCTACTGGCGCGCGCCGAAGCTGCAGGCAGTAATGCCATGCCCGCTTACACGCATTGGCAGCCGGCAGAACCTGTATTGGTCGCGCATTGGCTGCTCGCTTATGTCGAGATGTTTCTCCGCGATGCTTCGCGTCTGGCTGATTGCCGTAAACGCTTAAACGTCTGTCCGCTGGGATCGGGCGCGGTGGCTGGAGCGACGCTCACACTCGATCGTCAAGCGATGGCTGCGGAACTGGGCTTTGACGGCCCGACTGCGAACAGCATTGACGCCACCAGCGACCGTGATTTCGCGATCGAATTTGTCGATGTGCTTTCGATGATTACGTTGCATCTCAGCCGCTGGGCTGAGGAGATGATTTTGTTCTCGACTCCGGCCTATGGTTTTGTTGAGTTGCCCGAGGCGTATTCCACCGGCAGCAGCGCTATGCCGCAGAAGAAAAATCCGGATTTGCTGGAATTGGTGCGCGGGAAATCGGCTCGCATCACGGGATGCGCCACCACGCTGCAAACTTTGGTTAAGGGTTTGCCGCTCGCCTACAACAAAGACTTGCAGGAGGCACAGGAACCTTTGTTCGACGCCTCCGACGCTGTTGTGGGCATGTTGCCGCTGGTGACCGGATTTATGAATGCCGTCGAATTCAACGACGCCAAATTGAATCTGGCAGCGCAATCGGGATTCATGAATGCCTGGTCCGCCGCCGCGTATCTAGTCGAACGCGGAGTGCCTTCGCGGCTCGCTCACGAAGCGGTGGGGAAGGCAGTTGCATTGGCCATCGAACGCGGATGCGATTTGCAAAAGCTGCCGCTGGCGGACCTACAGGCGATTCACTCCAGGTTTGACGCTGGTTTCCACTCCTGCCTCGGGCTTACCGAGGTATTAGCGCTGCACGACGTGCCTGGCGGCACCGCGCCGCGTCACGTCAAGCGCGCTTTGCAGAATGCCCGGGAGCGGGCCACCGCTCTGCGCCGGCTAGAGCAGACGGCAGCCCGCTAGATTTCGTTCTAGAACACAAGCGCATCCACTTCCGCACTGTAAGTCGGTGAGGCTCCCCATGCGAGTCCTGTGTTGTTATAGGTTCTGAATTGCAATGGACTGTTGCTGCCGACGAAAACCGGAGAAATACAACTGGCTGGAACTCCCAACGGGCCGGCGGTGAGCGTGGCGGCACAGGGGACTGAAGTCTGGTTGGTCCAATAAACCTGTAACCCTTCGCTGATGGTTCCGCCATTTGCCGTCTCGGTCACGTCGCTCAATAAAAGGATGTTTGATCCTGCACTGCCAGCCGTGAAAAGTGTTTGCAACGCCGGATAGGTGGCGTTGGTCCAATCGAGCAGATTTGCTTCGTAGTCGGCGAACGGACCCGCGCCTTTAGCCGGAGGCCCGAAAAGAATCAGCGCGTACCAAGTAGTTGCTCCGGGGTTGGTCTGAATCCAGACTTTCGTGCTGGCCGCGATTCTCATCGGGATAATGACTGACGTTCCAACTGGAACGGCCTGGGAATTGTACCCATTCTCGTCCGTCCAACTGAGGTATGGGATGTCTCCACCCACGGCTCCGGTTGAATACGCGACCAGGAGCGCACTGGTACTTGCCGCCGCACGATAAACGGCGAGAAAGTATTGAGAATCGACGCCAGGCAGTGTTCCTGTTATCTCCGACAACCCGCCCTGCCTCTGCGCTCCGGTCGGCCAAAAACCGATTCCCGAGACATACAAGGAGTAAACGAAGCGATTCTCATCGCCTGTAGTTTCAACCGTGGGCGCGGTGTGAGCTTTGACGCGCAGGTCGGCGGTTAGCGACAGGTAACAGTTTCCAAGGCCCGGTCCGGGGCCAGTCGGACCCACGGCGGCTTGATGGGAACGGGCCACGCCATTTTCATCCGTCCAACGCAAAGTGGGAACGATGGCACAATTCACCGTCGACTCGTAAAGGCTGATCAGGTAGCTGGCATCGCCCGTCGGAGCCTGCATGATGGCAGTGGCGGGCAGATTGACCCGTTGATTGAAAAAATTGTGACGTACTTCTGTAAGCGATGCGCTCCCGCTGGCACAGAGCGCGAGGCTGAATGCTGCCAGCAATCCGAGATACTTCATTTGAGGGGTCCTTTCGGCCTTTCGGGGTCTTTGTGCATTCCCCTGAAGCGACCTTAGGCGCGCTTGCGCATCCCGGACAGACCTCGAACGGCGGACAGTCGTTTGGAGATATACGGTAAGAGTTATCGATGTTGTGGAGAAAGCGAGAGCGGCCTAACCGATGATTCCGCCCTTCCGTCCGCCTTTGTGCCACTCAAGCGCCGTAACGTTGGATTTCTCTACACCGAGCAAGGCGTTGGCATACATGACTTGCTGAAGCCCGGCAATTTCAGGATCCGAAATCTGCGCGATGAGTTCTTCAGCGAAAGCCGGCGAAACCTTTGTTGCCTCCTGAATGGCGTTACGCCAGCCATTGACCGAAGGCCACGCCCCCTTAAAGACCAAGTTAGGATCGGCAGTATCGCTGTCAATGACGTAGAGCTTCTCGGCTACCTTCACTTGATCCTTGACTGCGGCGCGCGCGCCGTCCTCATCACCCAGCTTGAGGTAAAAATCGGGCACCTCTGCCAGGAACAACGCTTGTCTCGCGGGGTCGGCATCCTGCGCCACGCGGCGGGCTTCGTTCATGGCATTCTTGGCTAAAGTCGGGTTCTTCTTAATCAGGCCGAAGGCCACGCGCCGCAATCCGACTGCCCGAGGCGGTGTGAAAGTGTCGAAAGCCCGTCGCAGCGGAAGATTCAAAGCGTCCTGGTAGGCGCCCTCGGGATCGGTATTGATCTCCTCCGTTAATTTTCGGAGTTGCGCATCGATTTGGGCGTCGATCTGGAATTTGCTCTGGTACTCGCTGTTTTTCGCTGGATCATCGTCGATTGCGGGCCTGACATCCATCACGCCGGGCATTATTTTGTAATCCGGCGGTTTATCGCCGTAGTAGTTTGGGTCGAGCGATTCCATTCCCTTCGGATACTGATCGAGAGTAAGGCGCGCTTTGTCGTGCTCGGCGAGCAGTTGCTCAGCTTTCGATGGATCGAGTTCCTGCAGGATCGGCAACAGTTGAAAGAGCCGGAATTCATACTCTGTTCCAAACTCCAGTGATTTACCGCTCCAAAGCGTTATCGAGACGGTGTGCGTTTTCTTGCTCTGATCGCGATCTTTGGCTGCGCTCGAGAATCGTGTCGACCGCATCGAGCGCTAGAGATGGCACGTCGCGCCAGAAGCGGATCACCAGAATTCCGAAGTCGTCGTTGTCACTGGGATCCAAATCCTCCAGAGTGCGGTTCTGGTAATTGCGGAAGGCCTGCGAAAAAATGGCGAGGCGTTCCTCTCGGCGTGAAACGGGAAGCGCCGCCATCAGCTCGCCAGCCACGTCGTAGGAGTAGTTGTCGTCCTCCATCTGGTCCAGGAGTTGGCGTGCGCGGTCAAGGTCCGGCTTGCGGATGTACTCGGAAGCCAGTTGCTGGAGCATTTGCTTTTTGACTTCAGCGTCGGCCTGGGGCAGCAGTTTCTCGACTCGCTCTGGACTGGATTTGCCGCTGCTCGGGCGCAACAGGTCCTCGAGGATTTCCCGCTGCAACCACCACCGCACGTGGCATACCGGCTCCATGTGGCAATCATCCGAGACGGGTTGGTCTTGAATTGCGCGGCTTGCCGAAAATGCGCGACGCAGGACGGCATCGGCCTTGTCCGGATCAACTTTGCGGTAGCCGTGAGAAACCTGCCACAGAACATAGGTTCGAGTTGGCGGCTCCAACCCTGCCGCCATCGCTTCGGCGTTCTTCAGCAATCGGAGGCCGTGTTCCTGTTCCGGAGTGAGTTTCTTCTTGGGCGGCTTCTTTTTTGTTGTCGCGGGAGTTGAGGTTTGCGCTGGCGGCGGGATTACGGCAGGCGATTTAGTCTGCGCGGATAGAGCGCAACAAGAACAAATCACCGCCAGCGTAACTCGCAGTGCGGCCGAGTAATGCATGGGCTACCTCGTCAGCTTAGGGACTGAATTATAGCGAAATCGGCTGCCGAGTCGAGGGTGGCAATCGTCTTCCCGCTTGTTCATCTGAGCGCGATTTATCGCTGGGCGTTTCCGCCGAGCCTTCTGCTGTTTGCGTTGCATCTAAAGAGCGTAGTTTCTTAAGCGGGGTATTCAGCCTGATTACTCGAGTTCTTTTCTTCGCATTGTTTCTCTTAGCTCTCTACGCTGTCCAGCGCTTCTGGTTCATGCGGGCGTGGTCATGGATTGCCTCGTTCTCGAATGCCAATTGGCGTTTCGGTCTGCACGCCGGACTTATAGCGCTTGTTGCGACGCTGCTGGCCACGATGCTTGATCCGTTGCTTGGTGGCGGGATCTCTCGACTTAGCTTTGGCAGCCTCAATCTCGGTACGTCGCTGACCACATTTGCACGCTTGTGGCTGGTTGCTTCCGTCTTTGGATTCCTGGCGGTTGAATCGGTGGGAGCGATTGAGTGGGTGACGAACTTCGCGGCCCGGCTTCTGCCTCATTCTGGAACGATCGCAGGCGGGTTCAGTCCATCGCGCCGAACATTCTTTCAATATGCGGCGGTGCTGGCGGGAAGCTTTCCATTTCTTGCTGCTACCTATGGATTTGCCGCTGGACGCTTGCGCTATACGATCGAGCGCGTCGATGTGCCGGTCGCCAATCTTCCTCCGGAACTGGATGGTCTGCGCATTGCTCAGCTTAGCGATATACATATCGGCGACTACATGCCTCCGCATGAGATTCGGCGCGCGGTGGATATGGCTAACGATTTGAATCCCGATATTTCTTTTGTTACGGGAGACTTCGTTTCGAGCATGGGCGATCCGCTGGACGCCTGCATTACTGAGTTGAGCTGGTTGCGCGCTCCGCTGGGGGTTTGGGGATGCAATGGTAATCACGAAATTTATGCGGGCGTCGAAGATGAGGCGGAACGGCTGTTTCACGAAAAGGGAATGCGTCTGCTGCGCACTCGCAGTGAAGTTGTCGAGCACAATGGTGGACGATTTAATTTGATGGGCGTCGATTATCAGCGCGATCACATGACCAGTGGCGAGCCTGTCGGGCCGATGCTGCATGAGATTGAGGCGCTGATTCGGCGCGATATGACTAACATTTTGTTGTCGCATAATCCGAATTCGTTTCGGCGGGCGGCGGAGTTGGGCATCGAGCTGAGCCTGGCGGGGCACACGCATGGCGGGCAGGTGAAGTTTGAGATTGTGGATCATAGTGTGAGTCCGGCGCGGTTGATTACTCCGTTTGTGGCGGGACTTTATCGGCTGCCTCTTTCTGCTTCAAAGCAGGGACAGAAGGCTGCGCTCTATGTAAACCGGGGCCTCGGGACGTTTGGATTTCCGGTGCGGATTGGGGTGCCTCCGGAGATTACGCTGTTGACGTTGCGGCGAGTGTAACCGGCGATGCCTGGTAGTGACTGAATTTGAGGGCCCGGACTGGCATCCGGGCCTTTTTACTTTCTATTAAGGCCACAACGCCCACCACGCTCTCTTTGGACGTCCATCCAGAACGCGGCATACGTCATCTACATGTCTAGCGTCTTGCCATTTCTTGATTATCCCCTGCAACTTCTGAATAAGTGTCACACGGCATTCGATGCTCCAAAGGTTTTAGAGATTCGCGCCAAATTCAGCCACTACCCGCGGTGCCTCCGCGACTGAAGCAACGGTACTTGCCATTCTTGGTCGCATCGGTGAACCGCTGCGCCACCCAAAATCAAACCTTCCTTAGAGCCTAGGGAGCTAATGGCTCTGCAACCTTTTCAGGCCCCGAACGTGGTATAATCTTTCAATAAATCCAGTCAGATAATGCCTGTAGATGCAAGAACTTAGCGAGATTTGTGGCGCAACAAAACAAGCAGATTTGCGCTCCGCTTGACGGGCGGGGACGCCGCGTCTCTCCATCGATTTTGCTGAGAACTGACTACTGAGAACCGAGAACTGAATTCATGGCTGACGATCCCCAAAATCCCGAACTTCCTTTAACACCTCCGAACAGCGGCGACGGACAACCTCCTGCCGGACCGGGCGCCCTCAACATGGTGCCGGTCAACATTGAAGAGGAGATGAAGCGGTCGTATCTCGACTACTCGCTGTCGGTGATCATCGGCCGCGCGCTGCCCGACGTCCGTGACGGATTGAAGCCGGTGCATCGCCGCATTCTCTACACCATGCAGCAGATGGGACTTCGCCCCGGCGGCGCCACGCGCAAATGCGCCCGCATCGTCGGAGAAGTGATGGGCAAGTACCATCCGCACGGCAACCTCGCCGTGTACGACGCATTGGTGCGATTGGCGCAGCCCTTTGCAATGCGCGCGCCTCTCGTTGATGGTCAGGGAAATTTTGGATCGGTCGATGGCGATCCTCCAGCGGCGGATCGTTATACCGAGGCCCGGTTGACGCGTGTTTCTACCGCGCTGCTTGAAGATCTCGACAAAGAAGCGGTTGATTTTTATCCGAATTATGACGGGACAGAAACGCAGCCGGCGGTTTTGCCGGCGCGTTATCCCAATTTGCTGGTGAATGGTTCGGACGGAATTGCGGTTGGCATGGCCACCAAAATTCCGCCGCACAATCTGACTGAGATTGTAGATGCGACGATCACGCTGGTGAATAATCCTGGCGCGCAGTTGCCGGAAATTTTGAAATTTGTGCAGGGACCGGATTTCCCGACCGCCGGAATTATTCACGGCCGCGCTGGAATCTTCGAAGCTTATCGCACCGGACGCGGACGCTTCATGATGCGTGCCCGCGCGGCGATTGAGAATATTTCCAAGGACAAGCAGGCGATTATTGTCACCGAGATTCCGTATCAGGTGAATAAGGCGCGGCTGATTGAGCGCATTGCCGATCTGGTGAATAACAAAACCATCGACGATATCTCCGACATGCGCGACGAGAGCGACCGCGACGGCATGCGCATTGTGATCGAACTGAAGCGTGGAGCCGAACCACAGATCGTGCTCAACCAGCTCTACAAGCACACGTCCATGCAGGAAGGCTTCAGCATGATCCTGCTGGCGGTGGTTAACGCTCAGCCCAAGGAAATGGGGCTGATCCAAGCGATCAAGCACTTCATCGATCATCGTGTGGATGTGGTGCGGCGCCGTACCTCCTATTTACTGAACAAGGCGAAAGACCGCGAGCACATTCTCGAAGGCTACCTCACAGCGCTTGATCACTTGGACAACGTAATCGTGATCATCCGCGGCAGCGCGAATCGGGGCGATGCGCGGGAAAACCTGGTCGCTTACTTTGGCGGCAAGAAGATCGACATCAACGTTAGCGGACGCGCTCCGAAGCTCGATGCGGATAAGCCGTTTACAGCGAAGCAGGCTGACGCCATCCTCGAACTGCAACTGCATCGATTGACCAAGCTTTCGATCGATGAGATTTCCAAAGAATTGGAGTCGGTGCGCGAGGCGATTGCCGAGTACGAATCGATTCTTGCGTCTGAGACCAAGCTGCGCAAAGTCATCATCAAAGAACTGGAAGAGGTCAAGAAACTTTACGGAGACACGCGGCGTACGGTGATCGAAGACGAAGCTGCGGAGATCATGCTCGAAGACCTGATCGCCGACGAGCAGGTTGCGGTCACCGTGAGCCACTCCGGCTACATGAAGAGGACGCCGATTTCGACTTATCGCATGCAGCGGCGCGGCGGCACCGGGCGTACCGGCATGAAGACGCGCGACGAGGACTTTGTCGAGCATCTCTTTATTGCTTCGACTCACGCTTACATCTTGATCTTCACGAATACCGGACGCGTGTACTGGCTGAAGGTGTATGAGATTCCCGACATTGCGGCGGCCGGCAAGGGCAAGCACGTGGGGAATCTTGTTGGGCTGCAGCCGGGCGAAACTGTGCGCACAATGCTGGCAGTCCGCGATTTGGAAGAAGAAAACCGCTACGTCTTTTTCGCCACGCACAATGGCACGGTGAAGAAGTCCGCAGTAAAAGACTTCTCACACGTGATGCAGCGCGGGATCATCGCCATCAACATCGAGGAGGGCGACGAACTAGTCGCAGCCTCGCTGACGGACGGCAACCAAATCGTGTTCCTCGCCTCGCATGACGGGCAGGCGATTCGCTTCGACGAAAATGACGTTCGTCCCATGGGACGAAACGCCACCGGCGTGCGTGGCATGAATCTGGGGGAGAAAGATTACATCGTCGGCATGGCCACCACGATCAAACCGGAGGCCAAGGCTGCGCTAAAAGAAGGCGAGGTCGCTCCCGAAATTGCGGACCTGGTTCCCGAAAAAGGCTCGCTCATTCTCTCTGTTACTGAGAATGGATACGGCAAGCGCACTCCCGCCGACGAGTATCGGCTTACCAATCGAGGCGGCAAGGGCGTGATCAACGTCAAGACCACGGAACGCAACGGCAAAGTTGTTGGCATCTCGCAGGTGACGGAGAAATCCGAAGTGATGCTGATCTCGCAGTACGGCAAGATCATCCGGATTGAATCGAAGTTCATCCGCGAATCGGGACGGTCGGCGCAGGGCGTACGGCTGCTGAACGTGGAGCCGGGGGATCGGGTGGCGGCGGCGGTGGTGATTCCGCCGGAAGAGCCGACGGGGAATGGCACGCTGATTCAGTAAGGACGACACTCAACTCGGGTCATTGCTTCAGAAGCCTCTCTGATTCCGACGCGGGGTTCATCTCATGACGGTAAAATGATCGTCCATGACCCTCAAAACAGCTTGATTGCAAGCCGCCCTGACCTTTCTGGCAGCGGGTCTAGGTGCGATCTTAGGTGCCTTCCTCACCCGTCGAACAGAAAAGTTTAAGCATTTTCAGGATTTACGCTCCACTGCTTACGTGGACTTCTTGCGTGGCTTTGCAAGGGTGGGGAGGGCCCAAAGCGATAAGATGCGAGATGAGCGGAGCCTCCTTGAGGAACTTGAAGGCAGAGTAATAGTGACTGACTCACGAGCTCGAATTGCCATCTACGGCAGCAAAGATGTGGCGCACTCGCTATCCAGTTTCATTAGACTTGGTACTCAGACACTTACACCCGAAGGCATGAAAGCATTTGCCGAGTTGTGTGTATTGATGAGGATGGAAACCGTCAAACAATGTCCCTCTTTTGAGGACATCATGAAGATACTTTTCGGCTAGTCGCGCATAACGGATAGTTGTGGATCTATCTAGGCGCCGTTGCGTCAACTGAATCGGTGACATGTCCGGGCATTTTGCTCTATTCTCAGGTAAGCGGAGGTGAAAAATGAAAATGGCAGACGTGATGGAAGTTCCGATCTATGGGCTTACTGAAGCTGCCCAGTACCTCAGGGTGCCGCTTAACACTCTTCGCTATTGGGTTCACGGAGGCGGGTCTGTCTCCCCAGTCATCCGCTTGGCAGGCAGTGACCCATCGCGCCTCTCGTTTGCGAACCTGCTGGAATGCTATATGCTCAGCAGCCTGCGAGGGATCTACGATGTCAGGCTTCCGAAAGTCCGCAGGGCTCTCACGACATTGGGGAAGTATGTGAAGCATCGTCATCCACTGATCGATCAGGTTTTTCAGACAGATCGTCGCGACCTATTCATTGAGCACCTTGGAGACATCGTCAACCTGTCCCGCGGCGGTCAGCTTGAAATACGCGGAATGATGGACCTGTACTGGGAACGCGTGGAGCGGGACCCGAGCGGCTTGCGTAAACTTTATCCTTTTGTCATGGAGCGGACATCGAACGAACCCCGTTTGATCCTGATCAATCCGGCGGTGGGTTTTGGCAAGCCGGTGATTGCCGGTACTGGGATTTCGACCGCAGTCATCTCTTCCAGATTCAATGCCCGCGAATCCGTGCCCGACCTGGCTTCCGAATATGGCGTCTCCACGCGACAGATCGAAGAAGCGATCCGGTGGGAGCAGAGGACGGCAGCGGTCGCTGCCTGAAGATTTCGTTCTTTATCTCGACGAAAATCTTCACAACTGCAAACCCATCCTCGACGCTCTCGTCCAATACGGAATCAGACACGAGCGCCACGGCAGTCATTTCTTGCCAGGGACGGAAGACACTGTTTGGCTGCCCTTCGTCGGCAAGAACGGCTGGCTGCTGCTCACGAAGGACAAGAGAATACGGTTCAATGAATTAGAAAAATCCGCGGTGCAAAGATATCGGGTGCGCGAGTTCTATTTCGCGTCCGGGAACTTCAGTGGGACCGAAATGGCTACCATCCTCGTAGGCGCATTGCGAGAGATGGCGCGATTTGTGCGGCGCTATGATCCGCCATTTATTGCGAGCATCAGCAAGAGCGGGAAGGTTAGCTTGAGGTTTCCCACGACTTCATGAAGCTGGCCGCCGATGGCTCGACTGAAAGCCCAGCCTGAGTTCGAGTCCCTGCGACCCGAACTGACACCCTCCTGTTTTTCAGATTGGGAATTTTCATCGGAAGACACAAATGTCTCCCCGGTCGTGTCTCAGAAAACATTGCCCTCCCGAAAATTAGCGGTGAACAAAAGGCCGATCCCAATTTTGCAATTGATTGCTGGATTCCGAATTCCCAGCCATTGGGCTCGAAGCCTTGTGTTTATTGACGCTTTGCCATCGTGAGAGATTCCCCGTCCCACCTGCGCCACCCTCAAGACCATTCCCTCACTTCACTTAAAATGACCGGAAAAATGCCGGCTCAGTTCTTTCCTCATCTCTTCTAACCCCCATCAGGAACGTGGCGTGCATAGCGAAACGGTAGCTCTGCGTAACACAAATTCAGGATGAGGTTCACTATGTCGTTTGTTGTCTCCCGTGGTCTTGCCCCGGCTGCCCATTGTGCCTTTACAACCTCTCTATGGAAGCGATCGATTCTGCGCTGTGCGGCGACGGCTTTGCTGGTGCTGCTGGGTTCCGGGCTCTCCTGGGCGAGTTTCAGTTTGACGTTCCAGGGTCTGGCGCAGACGTTGAACACGGGTGGCAGCATCACGTTGAGTTCACCTGGCGGCGTGGTCGTCGATTCGGCGGGTGACGTCTTTGTCGCCGATACTGGCAATAACCGCATCGTGGAAGTGAGCGCGCTCGGAGTTGCGTCGGTGCTGACCGTCAACGGCTTGAGTCCTGCTTTGAGTTCACCGAACGGGATTGCCATCAATGGTTCCGGCGATCTCTATATCGCCGATACGGGAAACAGCCGGGTGGTGAAAGTCGACGTTTTAGGAAACGGCACCGTGATCAGTACGGGCAGTGTAACGCTCAGTTCGCCGAAGGGCGTTGCGCTTGACCAGACTGGCGATATCTTCATTGCCGACACTGGCAACAACCGGATGGTGGAAGTCACCTCGGGGGGCGCAGCCGCGGCTCTTACGATTACCGTTTCCTCAGGCTCCTCTACGCTCAGCAGCCCGAAAGGGCTGGGAGTAAGTGTCGGCGGAAAACTCTATATCGCCGATTCCGGCCACAACCGCATTGTCTCCGTGGCCACGGGGAGTACGACGGGTGTGGTGGTGAGCATCCTCGGGGGCGTTACTCTGAGCTCGCCGAGTTCCGTCCAACTCGACGGGATTGGCAACATCGTCATCGCCGACACCGGCAATGACCGCATCGCGGAAGTAGATACCTCGAGCAACGGCACGGTTTTGTACACCAATTCGGTGGGGCTCAGTGGTCCTCTGGCGGCGGCCGTCGACCTCTTTGGCACGGTTTATATTGCCGATACCGGTGACAACCAGGGTGTGGCGGTCGATCCACCGGTCAACGGAGATCTAGGATCCGGCGACTCTACTTATTCGTTGAACAAATCGGCGGTCGGGTTCGGCCACGTTCCGCTCGGCTCTGCGAGTCCAGTTACGCTGACCTTGCCTTTCACAACCGGGTCGGTGGGACTGGGTGCGGTCAAGGTCTTCGCTTTTGGCACGCAGACCCTGGATTTCACCTCGGGCGCCGACACCACCTGCAACGGCACAACCGAAGCGAGCAGCTACTGCACAGTGGAAGTCTCGTTTCTGCCCACGGCTCCCGGATTGCGCACCGGCGCTGTCGTGCTTTATGACACTTCGCAGAACCCGATCCTCACCCTTCCGTTATACGGATTCAGTGATTCCCCGGTGGCAGCGCTGGCTCCGAATACGGGAAGTGTAATCAGCGCCGGTGGATTGACCTTGTCCAACCCGTTTCAGCTGGCCCTGGACGGAGCTGGAAACATGTATGTCGCCGACTACACCGGCAAGAATGTGACCAGGATTCCGGCCGGGGGCGGCAGCGCCGCGGTGGTCACCCTCGGAACCCCCGGCAGTGAAGCTGTGCAGAACATTACGGGCGTAGCTGTCGATGGCGCTGGAAATCTCTTCATCGGCGATCACCAAAACAGCCGAATCCTGGTGATGACGCCGGGTGGGGTTGTTTCGGTGCTGACTATCACCGGCCTGAGCCCGGCGCTTGGCTTCCCCGTGGCCCTGGCTTTCGATGGAGCCGGCAATTTGTATATCGCCGACTTCACGATGGGACGCATTGTCGAAATCTCTACTCTGGTCGTAGCCGGGTCCACGTCGTCGGGCAATGCAACCGTCATCGGTACCGGCAGCTACAGTTTTACCGGCAGCACTCTTACCGGCATGACGGTGGATGGGCAGGGAACCGTCTACATCGCCGCCCGCACCCAAAACAACAGCAACATCATTAAGGTAACTGCCGCAGGCGTCGCTACCGCAATGTCGATTCCGGGCAATATTATCCCCGCCATCAGCAATCCCCAGGGCGTGGGCGTCGATGCGATGGGGAATCTCTACATCGTGGATGCGGGCAACAATCGCATCGTGAAAATAACCACGGCGGGCGTGGCGTCGGTTTTGAGCATAACCGGACTTCCGAGCCCACCTAGTCTCGGCAGCACCATGTTCGGAGTGACGGTAGATCCATCCGGAAACCTTTACATTTCGGACTGGAGCAACAATCGCATCGTGTTCGTGAATGTGTCCGGCGCAGCGCTCACGTTTGCGAGTACGAAAGTCGGACTGACCAGCTCGGACAGCCCAAAGACCGCGACCGTAACTAACCTCGGCGACCAGGCGCTGGTGATCGCGGCGGATCCCACCTACACGGCTAATTTTTCGCAGGCGTCTTCAGGTACGAACCAATGCCTCTCCAGCACTTCGGTCGCAGCGGGGATGGTTTGTAATGTCACCGCGCAGTTCACCCCGCAAGCGGTGGGCCTGCTGAGCGCCGGCATTACCGTGACTGACAATACGCTCAACGTATCGAGCAGCACGCAACAGGTTTCCGTAAGTGGAACGGGAATCAATCCGGGAGATACGACGGCCGTCGCGGTTTCCACCAACCCGACTGCGGCAAATATCGGACAACCTCTTATTGTCACCGCCGTCGTGACTGATACCACGGCCGGGCATACAGCGACCATCCCCACTGGTGGCGTCACATTCATGGACACAGTTGGTGCGACGGTCATCTCGCTTAACGGCGGCACTGCGGTCACGCTCAACGGGGCAGGGCAAGCGATTCTGACGGGGGTCACGCTTAGTGGCGCAGGCGTACACACAATTACGGCTAACTATGCGGGCGTGCCGAGTACATTCCTAGCCAGCAGCAACGCGACCACGCTGACCGTCACGAAAGATGCCGTAGCGATCGCTGGACCGGTAACGCAGCCGGTGCAAGTGGCGAATGGCCAAGCCGGTTCGGTCCCCATTACCGTCACTGGACCGTACTCTGCGGTCGCCGCGCCGACGGGATCGTTGAGTTACAACGTGTTGAATTCATCCGACACCAGCGTAGCTTCGGGAGCGGCTTCACTCACTCCGGGCGAAACGGACTCGACTACAACTGTGCCCATCGCGAGTTCGCTGGCGTCCGGTAGCTACACCGTAAGTCTTACGTATCCGGGAGACGGCAACTACGCCGCCAGTTCGACGGCAACGACCGTCGCGGTAATCGTCGGCCTGACGCTGCCAACCATTAACTGGATTCCGTCCGCTGGAGCAATTACTTACGGCACAACTCTCAGCGGCATTTTGAATGCGTCCGCAGTCAGCGGATCGACAACTGTAGCGGGGAGTTTCGCTTACACCGCGACACTGCTGGGCGGGAGCCCCATCGCGGTCACCAGTGCGACGGTGCTGGGCGCAGGCAGCTATACGCTGACGGCCACGTTCACGCCTACCGACACGTCCACCTATGCCTCGGTGAGCGCCAGTGTAGCTCTGGCCGTGGCGAAGGCGACACCGGCGGTAGCGCTGATTTCCTCCGCTGATCCTTTGATGGCGGAAAGCTCCATTACTTTCACGGCGACCGTTTCTTCCGCGGCTGGCATACCGAGCGGTTCCGTGAGCTTCTACGACGGGACAACACTGCTGGGATCGGGCACGCTGGTTCTGGGCGTGGCGACTTATGTCACGTCGAGCCTCGCCGTAGGCCCGCATTCGATCACGGCAGCATATGGCGGAGACGGTAACTTCTCGATATTGACCAGCCCCGCCCTCACCGAGATGGTGTCGGCGTCTTATACGGTCACTGCTCCCGCGACGCCAGTCCCAGTCGCTCCGGGAGGGACGGCAACCATCGACATCACGGTGCCTCCATTGGGCGGAGCATTTAACAACGTCGTCACACTCTCGGCTACCGGACTTCCGCCGGGTGCAACTGCGACGTTCGATCCGCCCACGGTCACCCCAGGAAGCGCGGGCGCGCCGACGGTGATGACGATACAACTGGCTACTCTCGCTGCCGGCGCTCCTGCTAGCGGTATTCCTACTAATCGTGTTGCTGCCAACGCTATTCTTGCCCACGACATTCCCGCCAACCGTACTCCTGATAATCACCGTCGGCTTCCCGTCGCGACCTTCAGCCTGGGATTCGTCCTGTTCGGCGCAGTATTGGGGCGCAAGCGGATTCCACGGTCGGTCGTGCTTGCTCTGGCGCTCGCGGGCCTGGGAATCACGGCCTCGCTCGTCACCGGATGCGGCGGCGGCTTCTCGAATACTCCACGGACACCGGCGGGAAATTACACGATTACGGTCACAGGAACGAGCGGGTCGTTCCACGCCTCGACGACGGTGACGCTCACGGTGGAATGAGGAGCTTCATTTCTGGGGCTTTGTTTTTGAGAGCTTCTTTGGGAACTCATACTGCGATCAAGACATCTTGCGAACAAGACAGAGGACAAATTCCATGCGGAAACGAATCGTAACCCAGACAATCGCCATGCTTCTGCTCGCCGTCGGATTCAACGTCATCACGGTCCCCTTCGCGCGTGCGCAAAATACTGGGGCAGCGTATGGAGGCCCATCAGTCGATGTTGGCGTCGACTATAGCTATGTGCGAAGCAATGCTCCGGCGGGAGGGTGCGGATGTTTCTCGTTGAATGGCGGCAGCGGATGGATTGGATTCAACTTCACCCACTCCGTTGGAATCGTCGGTGAAATCGCCAGTCAGCATGCTTCGAACATTTCCGGAACGGGCGTCGGCTTGACGCTGACATCATTCTTGGCAGGTCCTCGCTACACCTGGAATCGCGCGGGCCGCTTCGCGCCATTCGCACAAACGCTCATCGGCGGAGTACATGCGGGCGGAGAGCTGGCTCCCGGGAGCTCCGGACTTACTGGATCGGCGAACGCTTTCGCCATGACCGCTGGTGGCGGCCTGGATATCGGCCTCACCCGGCACATTGCCTTGCGCGCCCTTGAAGCTGACTATTATTTAACGCGCTTTGATAATGGTGTGAACGACCATCAGAACAATCTTCGGATTGCCGCGGGAGTAATCTTACGGCTGGGTGGAAGAAGATAGCGCTGATTGGCGATGGGACGAGAACGTCAAAGTTGCTCTCGTTTCACAGGTGACATTCCTCTGGAAGTGCCTACGAGGGAAGGCCGCTGATTTGAGGAGTTGATGTAGAATCTGGTGAGCCTGAGGGGGCGCGAGCAATCGCGTCCCCTTTGTTTTTGAGCCGGGGTTTATGCATCGTACGATGAGAATCGGAGGACATTTTGACGGCACCTTGCTGTTGTAAAAAGGTGAAGCCGGAAAACGCGGCTAGATTATTCCGCAATCCTGCGTCAATACTTCTCAATGGCTCGGTCGTCGAGATGCTTTCGACTGAGAGAACAATTCTCGAGATCGGGGCGGGCTGTCTGCGTAATGCCCTGTATCTGGTTGGAAAGGGCCATCGAGTGACAGTCGTTGAGGTTCCAGGAATGCAACTGCGCTTCCCAGAACAGTACCGACGGTTTGAAGATGCCGGTGGTAGAGTCTTGAAAAATCTCACCGGGGCTCACCGCTTTGACATCGTGATCTCCACGTTCGTAGTTGAAACGATTTGTAATCGCCGCGAACGCATCACTCTGCTTCGTAAAGTAAACGAGCACCTAAGAATTGGGGGCGCTCTCATTCTCTCCGCTCGGGGCCCACGTGACCTGTTGACAGCAAAAAATAAGGGCGTACCGTGCGGGGATGGTTATTTAACTCCGAATCGCTCTTTTGCGCGGTCCTTTACAAGATCGCAAATGGAACGAATGCTGAGGAGCACCGGATTTCAGGGCTTTCAGTTTTTGCACAAAAATTCGTCGAGCGAGCCGGAGTACCTCCACGTTATCGCGAGCAAGAAATGAATGACAAACCCGGAGTAAACGAGAACAGCAGCTTATCGCAAGCGACTGCTGTGCGGCCAGGCGCCAGAGGGGACGGGGGGCAACTGGTCTTGGACGAGACATGGCTGCACGACTTCTACAAAGAGTGCGGGAGGGAGGCCACTCTCGCATATACCACTCTGAACCAGATGAAAAACTGGGCGATGATCGTAGCTGCCGCGGCACTTTCCGGTCTCCCTTTTAGCGGCAGGGCGACTGAATACCCCACGCCAATGATGTTTGCCGGCATTGTGGTCGTTTACACATTCATATTGCGGTTCTTTATAAGAGCCATCCTTTGCTATATCAACTTGGTCAGGTGGAACGTCCTGCAATCAGACTGCGTGGAGTTGAAGCTGGTCCGCGTAACGATTCATCCTGCAGCGACCGTGGAGCCAGAAGAAGGAAAATTTCTTCGCGACCTCCAAGCCTACTATTTCGAATGGTTGTCCCCGCTGTGTCGGAAGGATCAAATCTTCGAAAACTTAAAGTTGGGTTTCTATCTTCTGTTTGGATTGGCGCTCTTCTTTATGGTTTGGGGAGCTGTGGTCCTCCGGCAGAATTATTTCGTCAGAGGGTTGGTGACATTTGCGATTTTAAATACACTCTTGGAAACCTACGATTTTCTCACCTCTAAATATTTCGACGACATTGCTGCCCAGGAAAGGCGCAAGATACGAAGTGTGTTTCCGATACCGCGTTCTCGTGGAGCCTTCTTCGCAGGATGGGCCCTTAACGTCGTCTTAAGTTCGATCGTGGCTTTGTGGCCCACAATTTGGGGTGCCATCTCTAGTCTATTTCGCAGCTAAGATGAGTCAGTGGATTCTGGCGTTCACTGCCACCTGGTGTGGGGCATTCCCCACCGCATTACCGCAGTCACTTCTAAATAACCCCGCTTTCCGTTACTGTTAACTGTAGTGACATCATCCTTCCCCATGTGTGCCTGCGCGGGTGCAGGCTGTTTTTCAGCGAGCGTTTGTGCATAACTTTGTGTCTAACTTTGTGCATAACATCGACATCGCAAAAGCTGAACCCGCCGCGTACGAAGCACCGTACGGTGAACTTCTGAGTCGGCCGATTCGCGAGTTGGGACTTAAGCTCGAAGGGTCCCCGGTTGAACGGTTTGTCGAACAGCTTTATCGCGAGTTGGACGCCAAGGGACTGGCGAAATTTCGTCCGGGCTTTTATTTGACCGATGAGTGGGGATGTCCATCGGGCGAGCCGATTATTGGGATTCCTTTTTACCTGGCCCATGCGGCGCTGGCGCAACTGGAAAAAGAAACGCATGACCTCGAAGACGCGAGAGAAATCATGATGTACCTGCGCCATGAGGCGGGGCACGCGTTCACTTATGCGTACAAGCTGCACAATACGCCGGATTGGAAAAAAATCTTTGGACCGTTCCGGCGCCCTTATCGCGACAACTACCGGCCGGCTCCGTTTTCACGCGATTATGTGCGGCACTTGCCGGGATGGTATGCGCAGAAGCATCCGGATGAAGATTTTGCCGAGACATTTGCCGTGTGGCTGACGCCGCGTTCGAATTGGCGCAAGCGTTATCGCGGCTGGGGTGCGATGGAAAAATTGCAATATCTGAACCGGCTGGCGCACAAATTGGGGAAAAGCGATCCTCCGCGGCGTCGTGGCCAGAGCGATCTTACGGTCGATGATATGGAAACAACAGTGGCAGAGTTTTACAACCTTCAGCAATCCGCACGCGAAGAGGTTGCGGTCACTGAGCTGACTCCAGACACGGATTTGCGCGACATTTTTCCTGTGTCTAAACGGAAGAAGACGGCGCTGCCGGCGCGAGAGTTTCTGCATCAGCATCGCAAAGCAGTGATCGACAAGGTTGCACAGTGGACCGGCGCGCAACGTCCTCTGATCAAGACTTTGATGGACACGATCGAAAAGCGCGCAGGCGAACTCGACTTGCGCGCCGACAAAACGCGCATCGCGGAACATCTGGCGGAAGTCACTGCCTACGCCACTGCTCTGGTGATGACATATGTGACGAAGGGAAAGTTTATTCAGCCGTAACGGGATGGACAGATAGTTCTCGTTAGGCCGGGCGGGGACGCCCGGCGCTCCGCCGGCCAGACTGTTTTCGGAGAGAACCGATGATTGGAGCCAAGCTTAAGATCGCGCTGCTGTACGACCTGTGGAATGAGGATCCGGTCGCAGCTGCCGCGAAGGAAGAGGCGGATGCCGCGCGCAAGCCGCACAAGAAAGTAAAGAAGGCGAAAAAAGAGAAGACCGACCGCGAGGAAATCTTCGAAGCTCTGCAAAAACTTGGCCACGAGCCTTCCTATTTCGAGCTCGACGGACGCCCGCAGTCACTGCATTCGCTTTCACGTTGCGATGCCGATCTCATCTTCAACCTGACCGAGTCGTTTGACGGCGACGACACCAAGGAAATGCACGTCGTCGCATATGTCGATCTATTGGGATTGCGATACACCGGCGCTGGACCACATGCCATCTTCATGTCTCAGGACAAGGCGATCGCCAAAAAGATTTTTGCGTTCCACGGTATCAAGACTCCGTTTTTTGCTACTTCTTATCGTGGACGCGTTGAACATGCTCACGACATTTCGTTTCCGCTTATTGTTAAGCCGTCCTGGGAAGATGGATCAATCGGCATCGACGCCGGCGCTGTCGTCACCAACATCAAGGAGATGATGCAGCGCGTCGAATATATTCAGGATGAATTCGATGCGCCAGCGCTGATCGAGGAGTACATCGAAGGCCGCGAAATATACGCCGGCGTTTTAGGAAGCTACGAACGGTCGCAGGTGCTGCCGCTGGTGGAGCTCGATCTATCGCGCTTGCCCGAGGGAACTCCGCGCATTGCAAGCTACGACGTCAAGTTCGAAAAGAACAGCGAAGTTTACAAGCTGACCAAATCGCAAATCGCCGAAGATCTGGATGCCGATACGAGGAAGCGGTTGGAGGATACGGCTTTGGCCGCGTATCGCGCTTTGAAGTTGCGAGATTACGGACGCATTGACATGCGCCTTGCTCCCAATGGCGAGGTCTATGTCATCGAAGCGAATCCGAATCCGTGGCTCGCTAGCCGGCAGGAGTTTGCCATGGCCGCGAAGGCGCACGGACTCTCCTACACGGAAATGATCGGATCGATTATTGATTTAGCGATGAGCCGCTACTTGAATGCCAACCTAGTGAACGCGGCGGCCATGCACTAGAAAGCTCCATGAATTGTCATCCCGAAGTGAGGGATCGTCATTTTGCCGCGAACTACAGATCCCCTTAAGTTCACGAATCAAGTGCAACACCGTACAAAGGTGTTGCGATGGAAAAACGAAGTTATGGGCAGTTGAGCCTCACGGAACGGATCGAGATTTACCGCCTGCATGCGGACGGTAAAAGTCAGCGTTTCATTGCCGGAGTTCTGCAGCGGAGCGTATCGACGATCAGCCGTGAACTGATGCGCAACAGCAAGGCAAGCAAGAAGTGGTCTGGTGGCTACGATCCGCAGCGCGCCCAGAAGTTGATGTTGCGCCGACATGCCCGCGGTCGAACCTATAAACTCGAACGGCAGCCGGAACTTCGTCGGGAAGTGTTGCAACGCCTCGCCGCAGGCTGGTCGCCCGAACAGATCGCCGGACGTTTCGCCCAGGGCCCCGCCAGCAACCGGATCAGCTATGAATCGATTTATCGCTACATTTATTGGCGCAGTTGCTCTTTCAAAGAAACGCTGTATCGTTGCTTGCCGCGCAAAAAGCACCGCCGTGGAAGGCGGCGAAGAAATGGCCCGTGGACGACTGCATCCATCCTGGACAGAGTTTCCATTCATGATCGTCCCCCCGTGGTGGCGGAACGGGCGCGTTCCGGAGATTGGGAAGCCGACCTCATGAGCTTCCGCAAGCCCGGGCAGTTCTTGCTCGTGGCCCACGAACGCCGATCGCGGCTCACGCTGCTCCTGCGCCAGGAAACGAGATCGGCCCAAGCCGTCGCCGACAATCTTTGCGCTCTGATCGAAGCGATGCCGCCGCAGGCCTGCCACTCCATGACTTTTGATAATGGCACCGAGTTCAGCAAGCACTATCTCCTGAGCAGAAGGTTTGGCATTACAACCTGGTTCTGCGACACCCACTCGCCTTGGCAGAAAGGCGGCATCGAAAACGCCATTGGCCGTATCCGGCGCTCCCTGCCCAGAAAAACCGATCTCGAGGCCCTGTCTCCTCACCGTCTCGCCAACCTGCTGCAACGCCACAACGATACCCCCAGAAAATGCCTCGCCTTCCAAACTCCCAACGAGGTATTCTTCCATCACTCTGTTGCACTTCAAACGTGAATTCATCCCCTCACTTCGTTCGGGATGACAAATCGTGAATGGGATGGAAATTCGTGAAGAAGGTGCGGCTACGTAGCTTTGGCTATCCCCGCCGGTTGCAATCTTTCGAAGGCCTCTTCGGCACGGCGTAGGGCGTCCTGTACGTTGTCGCAAATGTTATCGGGTCCCACCAACTCTTCAAATTCCGTCTTTTGCATCAGCTGTAGCGGTTGCTCCCTAGCACCGCACAGAATCAGCTCGCGGCCGCTCGTCTTTAGAGTGCGCGCAACCTCTTCCAGAGCGAAGAGTCCGGTGGCATCGAGCGCGGTCATATTGCGCAGGCGCAGGATCACTACCGGCGGAAGCATTTGGATATTTTCTGTGATCACGTCGATCTTGTCGGTCGCTCCGAACAGGAACGGGCCGTGGATGCGAAAGATGGTTGCGTAGTAGGGGATGTCTTTGTCCTGGAGAATGTGGACGCGTCCATCTTCCACGTAGTCGTCGGTGACCTGCGAAACCGTAGTAGTGGCAGCGACGCGGCTGATGAACAATAGCGCTGCCAAAATCATGCCTGCCTGTACGGCGACAGTAAGATCGGCGAAGACGGTTAGGGCGAAGGTGACCAGCCATACGCTGACATCGGTTTTCGTCAGCTTGAGCAACGAAGGAATCTCCCGCCACTCGCCCATGTTGTAGCTGACGACCATCAGGATTCCCGCCAAGACAGCCATCGGCACGAAACTCACCAGTTTCGATGCAAAGACCAGAATCGACAGCAAGGTGAGCGCGTGAATCATTCCCGCGACCGGTGTTTTCGCTCCCGAACGAATGTTGGTGGCGGTGCGCGCAATAGCGCCTGTGGCCGGCAGTCCACCAAACATTGGTGAGACCATGTTGGCAACACCCTGCGCGACTAATTCAACATTCGGATTGTGACGAGTGTCGAGAGTGTTGCTACTGCTCATACGATCCGAGACGACCGCCGACATCAGCGATTCGATCGCGCCCAGCATGGCGACGGTCAATGCAGGCCCGAGAAGTCCGTGAATCAGATCGGCACGAAAGGCGGGAATGTGAAAGTGCGGCAAGCCGCTGGGAATTCCATTGAAGCGCGTGCCGATAGTTTCGACGGGAAGCTTGAAGATCCAGACGGCCAGGGTGCCTAGAATCAGAGCTACGATCGCTCCCGGAAAGCGGTTTGAAATGGCTCGACAAATAATAATGATGACGACCGTGGCGACGGCGAGCATCGTCGCTTCGAGCGAGATTGTATGGAAGTTCTGGGCCAGCGCCTCCATGCGCGACGAGAACACGCCGGGAACTTTTTCCAGTTTGAGGCCAAAGAAATCTTTGATCTGCGTGCTGGCAATCAGGATGGCAATGCCGTTGGTGAATCCAATCACAATTGGGCGCGGGATGAATTTCACCGCTGTGCCCATGCCGGTAACTCCCATGATGACGAGAATGACTCCGGCCATGATGGTGCACATGAACAGGCCGTCGACGCCATGCGTGGCGACAATACCGGCGACGACAACCACGAAGGCTCCGGTGGGACCACCGATCTGGGTGTTAGATCCGCCGAGCGCAGAGATGAGAAAGCCTGTGACTATGGCACAGTAAATGCCAGCTTGCGGCGTTAGTCCAGAGGCAATCGCAAAGGCCATTGCCAGCGGGAGGGCCACTAGTCCAACCGTGATTCCGGCTACAAGATCGTGCAGGAATTTATTCAGACTGTAATCGCGCAGGCAGAGGATTGACTTAGGGAGCCAGCGATCGCCTGCAAGGGTAGTTTCCATCGGAAACAATGATTATCGCAGGCCGAAGACGTGGGTTGTAGTGCTCGAAAGGGTCAGCCAGCCACTATACCTTCGGAGCGGAACCCGGGGCTCGGCTCACGCTGCCACCCCTAGCGAAGTGAGAGGTCCTGCCTTGCGGCAAAAAGGCAGATCCCTCACTTCGTTCGGAATGACAAATCATTAGGAGGATTGTCGCGCTCCCTCCCTAGAACTTATTCCAGAGGTACTGGTTGTAGACGTCGTGGTGGTATTGAACTTCAGGCGCTTTTACGAACGTGCCCAGCAGGTGCGCGCATCGATCGGCGGATGCTTCTTTCAGTTCGGCATAACGACCTTTTACGTCCGCACCCATCAATTTGGAGGTCCAATCTGCTTTACGGAAATCGTCGAGCGCTTTGTAGATGTTATCCGGCAGATAGCGCTCGGCCTGGCGCAGATTTTTAATCTTCGATGTGCTGCCTTCAAGTCCCGACTTGAAGATCGAGAGCATCACCAAATACGGGTTCGCGTCTGGAGCCACGGAGCGCACTTCGACACGCATACTTCGCTCGTTGCCGATGGGTATGCGGATCATCGAGCCGCGATCCACCGCCGACGCCTTGATCTGATTCGGCGCTTCGAAATGGGGATCGAGACGGCGATATGCATTGACGCTCGGATTCAACAGCAGGCAAATATCGTTTCCGTGGGTCAGGATGCGGTCGACAAATTCCCATCCCATTTTGCTGAGCTTTTCTTCGCCCTTCGGATCCCAGAACAAATTCTTGCCACCCTTGCTGATGGAAACGTTGGTGTGCATACCGCTGCCGTTAACGCCAACAACCGGTTTCGGCAAGAAGCACGCAGTCAATCCCATATTACGGGCGACCTGGCGGCAGATCAGTTTGTAGAGCTGGATCTGATCGGAAGCGGTCACGACCTCCGCATAGTTGTAGTTGATTTCGAACTGCGAAGGCGCAACTTCGGGGTGATCCTTTTCGTTTTGGAATCCCATTGACCGCTGCACTTCCGCAGTCGTATCGATGAAATTGCGCAGCGGATCGCCGGGCAGAGAATGGTAATAGCCGCCGGTGTTTACATATTCGAACTTGCCGGTCTCGTGGTAAGTGCGCTCGGCGTCCGGTCCCTGAAAAAGGAAGCCTTCGATTTCGTTGGCGGCGTTCAAGGTGTAGCCTTGCTTTTTGTGCAGGCCCGCCGCGAAGGTCTTGAGCACGCCGCGCATGTCGGCGGAGTAGGGCTCTCCACCCTTGTCGATGACTTCGCCAAAAACCATCACTTTGCCCGGACCAAACACATCCGCCGGCCCCCAGTAGAAGGCAGACCAGTCGATGCCTAACCGTAAATCGCTTTCCCGTTGCGCCGTGAAGCCACGAATCGACGAGCCATCAAAAGTCAGATTGTCATAGCTCTTGACCAGGAATTTCTTGTCATAGTCAAGCATGTGCAGACGGCCTTCCAGGTCGCTGAACATTACCGTCACGGCCTTGATGCGCGACTCGTCGGCCAGATACTTCAGACGGTCTTCCTGAATTTTGTGAGGAGCCACGCGATCCAGGCGCTGCTTCTTCGCCTTCAGATTCATCTCTTCCAGTTCGTCGTAGGGGATCGCTAGAAAATTCCGCAGTTCAGTTGACATGCCTCTCCTTATGGGCCGCAGCCCTGGAATCTGATTGACTGGGGGATGACTTTATAGGCTATCGCGTCGGACGCTGCGAGACAAATAGAAATCGGTTATAGCAATGATTACCTTTTTCAATTTGCCTCAAATATGGTGCAGAAAATGAGCTTCGAGCTGCGTGCTACGGGCTTCGAAAAAACCAGTGTCTGAACCAATCTTTACGCGCAATGTGTGGTTAGCTTGCGCCTGATCTATTTGAGGGACGTGAAATAATCACACAAGAGGAACCCGCATTTGAGTTGCGCGATTTGTAAAGAGCGAAGAGAAAAGCGTTTCTGCCCCGCCGTGCACGGGAGAATTTGTCCGCAATGCTGCGGCGAGCAGCGCGAAGTAACGCTCGACTGTCCGAGCGATTGTTCTTACCTTTTGCAGTCACGGCAGCAGTCGCGCGAGCATGCGAATGCGTCCGGCGAGCGACCGAGTCATCACGATCGTGAGGCGATGTTTCCTGAGGTTGAAATCAGCGAGCAATTTCTCTACGAACGCGAAGAACTGATTATGGGGCTTAGTTTTACTCTGGCGAAGAGCGCCCGCGCCGACCGCTCGCTCATGGACCGCGATTTGATTGCAGCGGCTAGTTCGCTGGCAAAGAGCTATGAAACCTTGGTGAATTCCAGCCTCATCTATGAGCAAACGACTACGAATGTGGCCCATCAGGCGATTGCTCGGGAGATCGAGACGATGGTGCAAGAATTTCGCGCCGCCGAGCAGCAGCATATCGGATATACGCGTCTGCGGGATCCCGACGTGCTCAAGGCCTTGGTATTTGTCATACGCATGGGGCTGGCGCGAACCTCGGGTAGGCCCAAGTCGCGGGCTTTCGTCGATTTTCTGTTTGCACAGTTTCCTGAAAATCGCCTGGCGATTGCCGGGCAAGACGAAGGTAGCCGGCTCGTGATCCCGTAGGATGCCCGACCGCGGTCACCTTAGAAATAGCTGAGCCAGGGGTCGCTCCGTCGCTGCCTCAGAGCTGCAAACCAGTGGCATAGCGGATAAAGCGCGAGCACAACGCAGATCCAAACCATATAGACGGCGGGCAATGGGTACCCCCACCCCGGAGGTGGAGTGATGGGAAACTGGCCGAGGTTATTGGATTCGAACATCCAATGCACATGCCCGTAGCGGCCATAACAAACGGCAATCGCGATCAAATGGATCAAAGGTATGTGCAGCAGATAATAAAACATCGGCACCTTGCCGAATACCAGCGCTGGCCGCAGCCACGGCGGCGTCCCGGCATCGAATGCCCATAACAAAAGCAGGGCTGGACCGAGCGTCATCAGAAGAAACAGCAGCGATGGCGGATACTTCGTCGTGCTCAGAAAGGAGAGCACGGTAAAGGCAGCGGATTTCTGAGTCGTCCAATGCTGGGGGTCGCCATAGTGGTTGATGCCGCGCAGAATAAAGAAGGCCGCGGTCAATCCAATACCTAAACGCAACAGGAAAGCCCTGCGTCGCGCTGTTGGCCAACTGTAAATCTGTCCCAGACCGTAGCCTGCCGCCGTGACGCCGACCCACGGAATCAGTGGATAGGCGACGAATACCACGTGCCCGGGGTGGTTCACAATGAAATTAGGCGAATGCAGAATCGACCAAAAGGGATTGGAGGATCGGACAGCGTCGAACAGATTGTGAGTTGCGATCACTACGATACCGAACGCCGTCGTCACGGAAGGCGGCAGGTAAACCAGTGCCGAAAGTACGATCATCGCCCAGCCCAGGGCCCATAAAACGAGGATCATGGTTACGTGATAGTCAAAGTTAAACTGCCACCCGAGACCCCGCGTCACCACCAGTTCCAGAAAAATCAACCAGAGACCGCGAGTGAATAAGAATCGCGACAATCCCTGTTTGGATTTCTTGCCTAACGCGAGATAGGCGCCGGTTCCCGTCAGGAGGAAGAAAACGGGTGCGCAGAAATATGTGATCCAGCGGGTGAAAAACAGTGGGATCGTAGTCTGCGTGAGGTCGGTGGGACTCACGGCAGGATTGCCGAAGAAGTCCCGTACATGATCGAGAGCCATGAGAATCATGATCAGGCCACGAACCACGTCAATCGATTCGATGCGGTTGCGTTTGATCGTTGCGGCCTCGGGCACGACAGGCATTTGGCATTGCAGTTTAGCAAGGATTCAGTTACGGACAAAGACTGCGGGCGCAGTTGAATAAGATCTAAAGTCGGCGCACCACCTGGCCGTCCGGCAAGGCCGCCAGAAGTTCTCTCATCGTTTTCCCAAGTTCGGGATGTCGCACCTCCGGCACAATTTCGACCAGGGGTTCCAGAACAAACCTCCGTTGATGCATGGAGGGATGCGGAATCTTCAAACCTGGCTCATCTACTATGCGATCCCCGAACAGCACTATGTCGATATCGATCTTGCGCGCACCCTTGTCGCGCATGCGGAGACGTCCCATCGCCGCCTCAGTTTGTAATGCGAGTTCAAGTAGTTCTCTCGGGGTCTTGTCCGTTTCAAGAGCTGCCATACAGTTCAGAAACCAAGGCTGGTCGGGAACATCTACGGGTTGGGTTTCATACATTTTCGAAATCGCGATCAGCCGCCCTGCCGTCACATCCAATTGAGCGATTGCCTCGCGCAGGTTGGCCGCGCGATCTCCCAGGTTCGACCCCAGCGACAGATAGGCGGTTTCGGTCATTAAGCCAATTTCACGAATAGGCTTAAGAATCCACCAAAAACGGGGGAATTGCATCCTAAATATCGCGCTTGCGGTGGCCATAAACAGAGTAATCGCGGGTACTTCCAGTCCGGTACCGAGGTTACTTTCATCACTCCTTATGTTGCGGGTAGTATCTAAATTGCCATGAATCTGGACGCCATTCTTATCCTGCAGGACGCGGCTTTGCTCGCCGTGTTGCGCGATGCGCTGGAGAAGGTGTCGGTCGAAGTCCAGGTTTGCGGGGAGGTCTCGCGCGGCAAAGATCTACTGGCCAAGCGCAAGTTTGATGCGGTCATCATCGACTGCGACGACTTGGAGGGGGGCCTTGATCTGCTGAAAGCGGTGCGTCAAACCCAAAGCAATGCCAAGTCTGTAGCTTTTGCGGTAGTGAACGGGACGAGCACGCAACAGGCTTTCCAGTACGGAGCAAACTTCGTTCTGCAGAAACCGCTTACCGCGGTGCACGCGGGTCGCTGCCTAAATGCCGCTCTCAATTTTATGGTACGGGAACGGCGCCGGTACTTCCGGCATCCGGTGGAGATTCCTTTGCGAATCTGCCTACCGAACAATCAGGAAATCACGGCCACATCAACGAATGTGAGTGAGGGAGGCATGGCCATCCGCATACTGGGGAAGCTACCCAAGGATGCGCAAGGGCAGTTTCGCTTCACGCTTCCGGGAATTAACATTTCGCTCGATCTAAAAGGACAGGTTGCCTGGGCAGACGGAACCGGCCATGCGGGCATTCGCTTCATCGAGGTTCCGCAGAGTTCACAGTATCAGCTCGATAAGTGGTTGACCGATCGCTTGCAGGAAGAAATGCCAGTAAAACTTCGAAGCTACGCCGCGCTTCCGTAACTATCTTTCCTTCTTTCTTTCCGCTCCTCGTTTCCATCCCCTCGCTCAGATCACTCCCGGTATCCAGATTGCAACTTGCATCCTGCCTCTGCTGTGGCACTGTAGAGATGCGGCTTGCCGCGTGCTTGACTCCCAGCCATGATCACATTGGAAGAAAGAATCGCAAGAACTCAGCGGCTATTGCGTCGACTGGAGGAAGACCAACCTTACCTACATTTGCGCTTGTCCGCGCTGGGTGACGAACACCGGCAGAGTGCAAATGCCTTCGCCGACCGCATGCGTGCCGAAGCTGAGGCTGAACTCCAACGCCTGGTTGCAGAACGTCCCTTGCCGTACGAATCGAACGCGCCCCAGCCCGCAGATTGAACAGAGGCCTTCTGGTCTAGTCGCTACAAGCCAGCGCCGTGGTTTGCCTCATCGGCTCCAAGCCTGCTAACTTCGTCCAGCGTGTTATAAGGAGCAGCTTATGCGGTGTCGTGGCGCGTCGGATGCGCTTTCAATTTTATTTGTCCTTGTGCTTGCTAACCTGTCTTTCGACTCGAATATTGCCGCCCAGAATAAACCCGAAATCCCCGAATTCAGCGTCAAGGAGCACTACACGAAGTACGAATACCGGATTCCGATGCGCGATGGGGTGCATTTGTTCACGTCGGTCTACGTCCCCAAAGACACCGCGCGGGCGTATCCGTTCCTGATTGAGCGCACTCCTTACAGCGTGGGGCCTTATGGGGTTGATCAATATCGGAATACGCTGGGTCCCGCGCCCGAGTTCGACAAGGCGGGATACGTTTTTGTTTATCAGGATGTGCGCGGCCGCTATATGTCGGAAGGTACGTTTATCGAGATGCGTCCGCACGTCGACAACAAGAAAACCAAACAGGATGTCGACGACGCCAGCGATCTCTATGACACGATCGACTGGCTCCTCCACAATGTGCCAAACAATAATGGAAACGCTGGTATCTGGGGCATCTCTTACCCCGGGTTCTATACTTCAGCGAGTATTATCGATTCCCATCCTGCATTGAAAGCGGCGTCGCCGCAGGCCCCTATGACCGATCTTTTCAAGGGAGATGATGCCTACCACGGCGGGGCATTCATGCTGGCGGCGAATTTCGATTTTTACATCTGGTTCAAATCGCACGAGAGGCCTCAGCTCCCGCCGAAAAGTTTTGTTCCCTTCGATTACGGTACTCAGGATGGCTATGAGTTCTATCTCAACGTGGGCCCGATCGGAGATCTTTCGAAATATATGGAAGGCAAGAGCGCTCTGTTTGACGACCAACTCCACCACGATACCTATGACGATTATTGGAAGGCGCGTAACCTGGCGCCGCGCATGAAAAATATTCACTGCGCCGTGCTCACCGTCGGGGGATGGTTTGACGCCGAGGACCTCCAAGGGCCGTTTTCAACGTTCCACGCGATCGACAAAAACAATACCGGGATTTTCAATGCTCTCGTTGTCGGCCCCTGGGTACATGGCGGATGGGCCGATCTGGATGGCGCTCACCTGGGTCGGGTGGAGTTTGCCGCCAACACCGGTGAGTATTACCGCAGCAACATTCTCTTCCCGTTTTTCGAACAGTACCTCAAGGGCAAGGGCGATGCCAAACTGCCCAAGGCCTACGTTTTCGAAACCGGAACAAATGTATGGAGGAAATACTCAGCTTGGCCTCCGGCGAACGCTGAAGTGAAGACGCTATATTTTCATGCGAATGGCAGACTCTCGTTCGATCCGCCAGCAGCCGATTCGTCTTCCGTCGACTCTTCCGCATTTGACGAGTACATCAGCGATCCGGCCAAGCCCGTGCCCTTCGTGAACTATGTCGCTCAGGATGTTCCGCAGGAATATATGGTTTCCGATCAACGCTTTGCCTCCAGCCGTACCGACGTGCTGGTCTATCAGACGCCGGTTCTTGAAGAAGATGTGACCATCGCCGGACCCGTCTCCCCGCGACTCTTCGTGTCGACAACCGGAACCGATTCTGATTTTGATGTGAAGCTGATTGATGTGTATCCGACTGAGTATCCGGAGAGCAAACTGGACGCACCACGGCCCGAAGATAGTGCCAAGGCGAAAAACGATGTGGGTCCGCCGCAATTCGTCATGGCCGGATATCAGCAACTTGTGCGCGGCGAGCCCTTCCGCGGAAAATTCCGTCACAGCTTTGAAAAACCTGAGCCGTTTACCCCTGGCAAAGTGGAAGAGATCGACACCACTTTCCCGGACGTAAATCACACCTTCCGGCGTGGCCACCGCATCATGGTGCAGGTTCAAAGTTCATGGTTCCCACTCACCGATCGAAATCCGCAAACCTTCGTCAATATTCCCGACGCCAAACCGTCGGATTTTGTGAAGGCGACCGAGCGTGTGTATCACACTAAGACGGAGGCATCGGGGATTCGGGTGGGAGTGTTAGCTAGCCCCGGAACGGCCAAGTAACGCAAGCGCTAGACGCTAAGACTGGCTGCGGACGCAACCGCGGGCGCGGCCATTTCCTCATCAACCGAAGTTTCTTCCCAATACGATTGATCGCGCAAGATGCGCGACACGAGCGCAGTGTGCATGGCATGGCCGGCGCGGTCTGCCACCACGGAGCCCAAAATCTGCTTTCCTAATAGTGCCAGGTCGCCGATCAGGTCCAGAACTTTGTGGCGCACGAATTCGTCGGGAAAACGCAATGGAGGGTTCAGCATCTCGTCGCGATTGAGCACAATGGCATTTTCGGTGGATGCGCCTCGTATCAATCCCTGTTGGCGCATGGCATCGGCCTCATGCAGAAATCCGAAGGTCCGTGCCGGCGCAATGTCCCTCAGATAACTGCCGTTCGTCAGGCGCACGCAGAAGCTTTGCTTGCCGATGAGCGGGTGCGGAAAATTAATCGAATACGCAACCGTATAGGAATCCGCGGGATAGACGGCGATGAATTTATCGCCCTCGCGCAATTCAATCTCGCGCACGATGCGGAGATAAGTCCGCTCTTTCCGCTGCTTGCGAATGCCCGCCCTTTGAATCATCTCGACAAAGGGGAGCGCGCTGCCGTCGAGAATGGGTAGTTCCAGATTGTCCAATTCGACGATGGCGTTGTCTATGCCCAGGCCGGTAAATGCGGAGAGCAGGTGCTCGGTGGTGGAGATGAGCACACCTTTTTTCATCAAGCTGGTGGCGTAGCTGACGCGAGCTACGTTGCGTCCGCTAGCTTCGATCGCGAAGCCGTCCAGATCGGTGCGATGAAAGACAATTCCCGTTCCGGCACTCGCGGGAAGAATTCTTAAGCTAACGGGTGCGCCACTGTGGAGACCCACTCCTGTACAGGTCACTGCGGCACGAATTGTTTGCTCGTGTGTCAACGGGGGAGACGGTGTAAGTCTTTTGCTATGTGTCAGCTTACCGTGGGGGGCCTCCATCCGTATGTGGCAAAATGGCCACACTTCGTGGCTGGTACCGTCGAAATATCGCTAACCCATTCAGGTGGTTACGGAATATGGGGGGTATCCGAGGGAGAAACTTATTCTGGTTTGTCCAGGCTGGAGGCTCATATATAGACCGTTTTTTATTATTCTTACTTTTTTTTCAGCGGTGCTTTGGGGTCGTACGTCACGGCTGCTTCGAACATCGAATCCGGGAGTTTTTGGTTGTAGCTCGCGGTATTGACGAAGCGCTGTTGCGAAGTCTCTCCGTTGTAGTAACGGGTGATGGAGTGAGCGGTCCAGATTCCCTGCACTAAGTTTGTAGCTGTCGTAAATCTCCTCTTCCACATTTTTCTGCTTATCTTTCGGATCGCGCCATGAATAGCTGATCTTGACCGGATAGTGCGTATTCTGGTCCAGGTAAATGCTCACCGAGTCATTCTGGCCGTTGAGCAGCGTGACACCTTCGCATTCCTTTTCCATCGACTACGGACGGGCCCTCGTAAAAAAACGCCACGTTCGGATCGCGGATCCATTTGCGAAATATCCATTCCAGAGAATGAGGCCGGCGTCGGAGATAGTTTTGCAAATCTTCCGGCTCCTGCGCCGCCGTTCCCTTGTAGGTTGTCTCGTATCCCTTGTCGCCGTTGTGAATCAGGACCAGGTCGAACTTGTTTTTGGACTTGACGCCGCCGATGTCGATCGTCCCGGGGATCACATGAATATCCTTTGTGCGGATGATTTCGAAGCGGTCTTTGTCGGGATACTCGATGTAGTAGTTGTAGGGAATTCCAGTGCTAGTGGTGCGTCCGTGATAGAGCGGATAGTAGCGTCCGGTTTCCTCTTTACTCTGATACGTGAGATACCAATCGCCGCCCAGGGTCAGAATCGTCTCATCAAGCACGGCACGAGCCTTGCGGGCATTGTCGGAATCATTCAGGTTGCCGGCAGTCGGAGCGGCTCCGGACGGAGGCGCAGCAGTCGGAGTCGTCTGGGCGGCGGACAGCCCGTACAGCAGCAAAGCAAGAATAAGACGTTTCATGATTCTATTGGGTTAGAAGCATCCAGGACGATTTTAGCTGTACCACGAATACGCAGCGGCGGACGGATTCGTGCGCCGACAGGGGAGTTTCCTCTACCCCACCAGCACGGCCCCGCCATTCACGTTGAAAACTTCGCCCGTGATAAATCCAGCATAGGGCGTGCACAGGAACAGAATCGGCCCAGCGATCTCTTCCGGCGTGCCCACGCGTCCCAGTGGAATGCTTCCGAACACTCTGGCGCGGGTCGGAGGATCGCTCAACGCCGACGCCGACATATCGGTATCTACCCATCCAGGAGCAACGCAATTGACATAGATGTGGTCGCGCGCCAGTTCCGTCGAGAGTCCTTTTACCATGCTGATCAGCGCGCCTTTTGAGGCGGCATAATCGCAATGGAAGGCTTCTCCGCGCTGGCCGGCGGTCGAGCCGACGAGCACAATGTGGCCGCCGCCTTGCTTCTTCATCTGGCCTACCGAATGCTTGACCAGTGCAAACACGCTGTCAAGATTCACCGCGATAGTGCGATGCCATTGGTCGTCGGACATGCGATCAATGGGCGCATCCTCTGGAGGCCAAATACCGTGGTTCGCGACCATGATGTCGAGGCGTCCGAAAGCCGCGATCGCCGACGCTACAAGTTCCCGCGCCGCATCGGTAGTCGAAAGATCGCTTTGCACTGCGCGACAGTTTGCCGGTCCGCATTCGCGAACCAGGTCGTCCGCCTGTGCCTTGGCGCTCTGGTAATTGAAGACAACCTTCGCGCCCGCCGCTGCAAACAACCGTACCGCGGCCGCGCCGATGCCGCGCGATCCGCCGGTGATGAGAGCAACTTTAGAGGTGAGGGAGAGATTCATAGGAACGACAAGTATCGCACGCCAAACACCGGAAAATTGTCAGCAGTCAGGCTAGGCCTTATGATCAGTCGCTAGCCAATACATCTCCTTGCGAGCCAGCTTCCAATCCGAGTTCGGCTTCCAAAGTGTCGAATCAAGTATCGAGTCGAAGTTCGGGCCGGAGACATCTCCCAGCGTCGCTCATTTCGATGGTCCTGGTGGCGCTGGCGATCCGTCTGGTTGTGATGGTCTTCCTGCTGCCCGAGCAACTTGAGCCGCAACGCGATCACTGGCATTTCGGATACGAAGCCGGCAGAATCGCCCGTTCGATCGCTCAGGGACGCGGCTTCAGCAGTCCTCTCTTCGCGGACACTGGCCCTACCGCGTGGATGACCCCGGTTTATCCCTATCTGGTGGCTGGCGTCTTCAAACTGTTTGGCATTTACACGAAGCTCTCCGCTATCGTGCTGCTGTCGCTGAATGCGTTGATGTCCGCCCTGGTTTGCGTTCTCGTTTTCATGATCGCTCGCGTCAGTTTTGGAGAGCGCGTGGCGAAATGGTCGGGCTGGGCCTGGGCATTCTGCCCTTACGCTATTTACTTTCCTGTCGAGCGCATTTGGGAAACGTGGCTGGCGACCTTGCTGCTCTGCCTGCTTTTTCTGATGATGCTGAATCTGGAAAATGAAAACCGGCTTTCGATCTGGATCGCCTTCGGCCTGCTCTGGGGACTTGCCGCGCTCACCAGTCCTGCGCTACTTTCCGTGCTGCCATTTCTTGCCGGATGGGTTATCTATCGCCGCCATCGCCGCGGCGAGCGGTGGTTTGGCGTGAATGTCGCTGCTTCCATCGCATTTCTTGTTGTCATCTCTCCCTGGTTCATCCGCAATTACGAAGTCTTCCATCGCGTCGTTCCCTTCCGCGACAACATGGGTATTGTTTTGCGGCTGGGAACAAAGGGTACGACTTCGCATTGGGGAGCGTACGAACTGGGTCCCTGGCACAACGAGGTCGAGTGGGATGAATTCCAGCAGTTGGGCGAACTTGGGTATTTCGACAAGAAAAAGCAGCAGGCGATTGAGTTCATTCGCGCGAATCCCGGATGGTATACCTGGGCAACGGCACGCCGGGCGTTTTTCTTATGGACTGGGTATTGGAGTCTGGATCGCGAATATCTCGTGCAGGAACCACTTGATCCGCCGAACATTTTTTTCTGTACCACGCTTACTGTGTTAGCACTGCTGGGAGTGTGGCGCGCTTGGCGGTCCGATTGGTCCGGAGCATTGCCTTATGCACTCGTCCTCTTTTCATTTCCGCTTATCTACTACATCACGAGTCCCGAGGTTTATTATCGGCGGCCCATTGATCCGTTCTTTGTGATCTTGGCAGTCGTAGCGGTAATGCCGGATGCGGCAAAAAGAAAGGCGGCCAACTAGGCCGCCTCAAAGCATTAGATTTAAACCTCTGACTTCAAACCTCTAACTTCGACCTTAGCTTAAGCCGTCGCTGGCCGTTCGCCGCTTTTCGCGGGAGCGCGTTCTGGCTTGATCACCTGCTGCACACCGTCGTCCGTTTTTGCGGGAAGCGGCTTGATTGGGGGCAAGTCCTGGCCGTCGAGCAGCAGCTTGATTTCGGAAGCATCCAGCACTTCGCGTTCGATGAGAGCCTTTGCCACCCTAATCAGCGTTTCGCGATTCTCCGAAAGTATACCCTTCGCCGTCGAGTACCCAACGCTCACCATCTTCTTGACTTCTTCGTCAATCTGGATGGCTGTGGCTTCGCTGTAGTCCCGGTGCTGCGAGATCTCGCGTCCCAGGAAAATCTGTTCTTCTTTTTTGCCGAAGGTTACCGGCCCCAGATCGCTCATGCCCCACTCGCAAACCATCTTGCGCGCCAGTTCCGTGGCCCGTTCGATGTCGTTGCCCGCGCCCGTCGACATCTGGCCCATGAAAATCTCTTCCGCAATGCGCCCACCCATAAGGATGGCAATCTGCGTCTCGAGATAATTCTTGTAATAGTTGTGGCGATCGTCGGTCGGCAACTGCATGGTGAGGCCGAGCGCCATGCCACGCGGAATGATCGTGACCTTATGCACAGGATCGGAATGCGGCAACATCGCCGCCACCAAAGCGTGTCCAGCTTCGTGGTAGGCGGTGTTCTTCTTCTCTTCATCGGAGAGCAGAAGCGACTTGCGTTCCACGCCCATCAGCACTTTATCTTTCGCCACTTCGAAGTCGTACATCAGAACAGCCTTGCGGTTTTGCCGCGCCGCCGCTAATGCCGCTTCGTTCACCATGTTGGCCAGGTCAGCGCCGGAAAATCCCGGTGTGCCGCGGGCGAGTACAAAAAGATCCACATCGTCCGAGAGCGGAATCTTTCGGGTGTGTACGCGAAGAATTTCTTCCCGTCCACGAACATCGGGACGGTTTACCACCACGCGCCGATCGAAACGACCCGGCCGCAGCAGCGCCGGATCGAGTACATCCGGACGGTTGGTCGCCGCCATCAGGATGACGCCTTCGTTTGATTCGAAGCCGTCCATTTCGACCAGCAACTGGTTCAAAGTCTGCTCGCGCTCATCGTGTCCGCCGCCGAGGCCAGCGCCACGGTGACGTCCGACGGCGTCGATTTCGTCGATGAAGATAATGCAGGGAGCGTTTTTCTTGCCCTGCTCAAACAGGTCGCGCACCCGGCTTGCACCGACGCCGACGAACATTTCCACGAAGTCCGAGCCGGAGATTGAAAAGAACGGAACATTTGCTTCGCCGGCAACCGCGCGCGCCAACAAAGTTTTGCCGGTTCCAGGGGAGCCAACCAGCAGCACGCCTTTCGGAATGCGGCCACCGAGTTTCTGGAACTTCTGCGCCTCGCGCAGGAACTCGATAATTTCGCGAAGTTCATCCTTCGCCTCATCCACGCCAGCCACGTCTTTGAACGTGATCTTTTTTTGCTGCATGGAGAGCAGGCGCGCCCGGCTCTTGCCGAACGACAACGCCTTGTTTCCACCCGTCTGCATCTGGCGGATCATGAAGAACCAGAGAGCGCCGAGCAGAACGAGCGGAGCAAGATTCAGAATCCAACTGGGCCAGGTGCCGTTGCTGATGTCCTTGAAGCCGTAAGGAACGCCCTTCGCCGTCAGCTTCGTGTACATGTCCGGATAGTTCGCGGGGACAATCGTGTGAAAGGCCGAGTCGGGCGGCGTCTTAAACTTCCCTTTGACTTCCTGGCCAATGAACATCACGTCGTGGACATTGCCCGAATCGACGTCCGAAAGGAACTCAGAAAAACCGATTTCTTTTTCCTTCTGAGCATTGGTGCCGGTTTGCACTACCCGCCAGAGCAGGAAGGCCGAGACCACAATGATGGCCCAGAACGCTATCGTCTTGATCGTAGAATTCACCTAAAACTCCTCATAAGAGCAGCACTCCCCAGCAGAGAAAAAAGCCACTCCCTCACCCGGTATTAGATGCCGGAGACGGAAATTCGACTGGGGAAAGCCAGCCTTTTCATTCTAGCCCTTTTCGAAGAAAAACGGAGAGGTGAAGGCAGGGTACAGAAGTCACGAGCCAAAGCACGCGAATTCAGGCCGTCGCCGCAACATAGGGCAGATTTCGCCCTGTTTGTTCAGGATTACCCAGCCCATAGCCGCAAAGGAACGCATCGTCGACTAGAAACCCGAAATAGTCCGGTTGGAGTTGTACGCGGCGGGCCGACTGGCGATCGAGGAGCGTCACGAGCTTCAGTGAAGCCGCGCCGCGCGCCCGCAGGTCGGCCATCAGGAACTCGGTGGTGACTCCGGAGTGTACCAACCCTTCGACCAGCAGCACGTGCTTACCCGCAATGGCGAGCTCGTGGGTGAAAAGAATCTGCAAGAGCGGGGACTCGCCCTGCTTCGACTGCTTGTAACTCGGTTTTATGAATGCGCAGACAATCGGGACATCGACTGCCCGCACCAGGTCGGCCATAAAGAGGAAGCTGTTTTCGAGAATCCCCAGCGCGACCACGGTTTGGCCTCTATAGTCGTCGGAAATCTGGCGTCCCAGTTCGCGGACTCTTTTCTGAATCTGGTCGGCGGCGATGACCTGGCGAAGCCCGGCGTTTTGCGAGTCATTCATAGCGGAAGTGGCGCCTCCGGCATTGAGGTCAAAGGTAAGAGATCAGATTGCTGAGGTTAGTTTCTGGACTTACACCCTTGCAATCAGACATCTGACCCGTGCATTCCCAAGGGCATGTTACATCATGCTCGCAATCTCCCGAATCCAAATCGCTCGCTCGGCCCCCGCTTGCGCCTGAAGAGCCGCGGGAACGGCGAACCCACTCATCCAGATCAGGCCGCGGCCCTCAGCGACGGCAACTGGCCAGAGCTTCTTCTCCGCTCCCGTTACGTGATAGTCATTTAGCAGCTCTTTGACTTTCTTTTCCGCCGCCGTATGCGCCGGCCAGAAACGGTCTCCCGCGCGCCAGTTGCGGATCATCACTTCTTTCGGCACGTGCGCTGCGTCGAGCAACTGCGCGCGTGTCGACTCCGGAATGGTGCCCGCATCCACGAGGCGAGCTTCAATCCAAGAGCCGAGTTCCGGAAGCTCGACCGTACCCGGGACGGCTAAAACATATTCATAGTCGAGCTCTTCGCGGGACCCACTCACTGCCGTAAGCACGAGTTCTTGGCGCTCTCGCAAAACGCGCCATCCACCTGGCAATTCGAGTTCCTTCCCCGCTGCGCCGCCGGCCAACGCCAGTGTTTCTTCGATCAGCCGAAAAGAAATCCGGGCCTCGGCCGCGTTCGTTTCCAACCAAGCCCGAACCAGCCGCCGCTGCGCTGCCAAAGGCAGCGCCAACAACTCGGCCGTCGGTAGGGACGCAGCTTGCCGCGTCTCAGCAGCGTGACCGAAGCGACCCTGAACCTCCGGATGTCCCATTTCCCAATGCTCCTCCTCGGCCCGGGCAATTTCCGTCAACTCACTCATATGCTCGAGCGCAGCATCCCCAAACTCTTTTGCGATTAGCGGGATCACACGATGGCGGACGCGATTCCGCAGGAAGGCGGTATCAAGGTTCGAAGAATCCTCCCGCCAGCTCTGCGCCCGTTCGCGCAGAAATTCCAGCAAGGCGGCGCGTCGAAAACCGAGCAGTGGCCGTACTACTTCACCAAACACGCGTCCGCGCTCTTCAAGAACAATCCGGGGATGTACGCCGGAGAGCCCGCGAATGCCAGTTCCGCGGAAGATGCGCATCAGCAAGGTCTCTGCCTGATCGTCGAGAGTGTGGGCCGTGGCAATCTTTGCCGCCCGGCCTTCACGTGCTAACTGATGGAAAAAACCGTAACGCAATTCGCGCGCAGCAGCCTCGATGCCGGAGGCGCTGGCATCAACCGCCCCGGCGGTTGCATGCAATTCAAGTCCGTGTTTCTCCGCCAACTTCGTCACAAAACGTTCGTCCTCATCGGACTCTTGTCCACGTAGTTTGTGATTGACATGGGCGACTGAGAGCACGATCCCCAATTTGTCTCGCAACTCCAGCAGCAAGCGCAGCAAGGCCACAGAATCCGCCCCACCTGAAACCGCGATCGCCACGCGGTCGCCGGGGCGAATCAGGTCTTGCTTGCGGATTGTCTTCAGTAGTCGCTCAGCGAGTGCGTGCACGGAGGAATGGTAAACCAGTTCCCGGTTCTCAGTTCCCAGTTCTCAGTTCTCGGTGGGCGAGAGTTTACTGAGAGCTGAGAATCGGGAACTACCATCAAGAACGCCCATCTGCTATGCTGTTCGGCGATGTTCCGCTGGACTGCCAGATTCCTGTTGCTGGTCATGTTCGCGCCGGTCTTCGGACCGCTGGCGCAGGCCCGAACCAGTGCGCCGACCATGCACTGCATGCGTGAGCCGGCAGGGGAACACTCGGCGCACCCCGCGATGCCGTGTCATGGGATGGCGATGGCCATGCCTTCCAGACCGGAATCGTCAGAAGCTTCGTTTCAAGCTGTCGACAATTGCTGCCTCGATCACAATTGTTGCCGGTGCGTCAGTACCTCCGAATGGGCTCAGCCAGTTTCTGGTCCGCTCGCGGTTTTGAGTCTCCTGATCGAGCCGGTACGCCTCGCGCAAAGCGGTGTGCTTCCATCGAGCAATATCTCCCGCAACGATTCCGCCCGCGCTCCCCCGCTTCGCTAGCCTAAATCCTCGAAATAGCGGCCCGTTATTTTCGCGGAGTCGCACGTATTTCGGCGCCTAAAGGGGCCTCGGAGTCCGATATTCGGCGGCATCGCTGAAGCGACGCCCTAATACGAACCCAGGGGCCTGATGCGAAAAAGGGATTATTCGGCCGCCTTGGAAGGCGAGCCGAGAGTCGATCTCGTTCTGTCACCGGCGCACTAATCCGCGTGGCCGAGGAGATCGGCGGACTTCAGGAGAGATAGGGATATGCCTCGCCTTAATAAGCTTGTATCCGCCGTCTTGCTGCTGCTTTGTCTAACAATGATTGTCACCCCAGCCGCCTACGCCAACGTTTATGGCGCGATCCGCGGCGTTGTCCATGACCCTCAGCACCGTCCTATTCAGGACGCCATGGTGATGCTCAAGGCCAAATCATCGGACTGGACGAAAAACATCACCACCGACGCTACTGGCCAATTTCAATTCAATGCCGTCCCGCTCGGCGATTATTCCGTCAGCGTTGCCAGCAAGGGTTTCGCGCAGACTTTGCAGGACGTCACGGTCATCTCTGGGACTGTCCCAGTCGTCCATTTCCAACTGCAGGTGGCCTCGGCGAACGAACAAGTCATCGTGTCGGGCGAGCCCGCAATCGCTCCTACCGACAGCGCCACTCCCATCACGCTGGTGGATAGCCTTGACATCCAGCGGACGCCTGGGGCGGACCAGACCAACAGCCTGTCGATGATTACCGACTATGTTCCCGGAGCCTACGTCACCCATGACATGCTCCACATGCGCGGCGGCCACCAGACGACCTGGCTGCTGGATGGCATCCCCATCATCAATACCGCCATCGCGCAGAATCTCGGCGCCCAGTTCGATCCCAAAGACATGGATTACGTCGAGGTCAATCGCGGCAGCTACGGCGCTGAATTCGGCGATCGCACTTATGGCGTTTTCAACGTCGTGCCTCGCAGTGGTTTCGCGCGCAACAACGAGGGTGAACTCATCCTGAGTGGCGGCAACTTCTACATGGCGAATGGAGCGCTCAGCTTCGGTAGCCACACCGAACGCTTTGCGTATTACGCCAGCGTGAACGCGAATCGAAGCGATCTTGGACTGCAACCGCCTGTTCCAGAGGTTGTCCATGACGCGGTGAACGACGTTGGCGGCTTCGGCTCGTTCATCTTCAACGTGGATCCCTCCAACCAGCTCCGCCTGATGACTTCACTGCGCCACGACTATTTTCAGATCCCCTATGACCCCGATCCGAATGACTTCGAAAATACGAGCCCTGACGGATACGAAAGCATCGGCTTGCGTGACGGTCAGCACGAGACCGACGCTGGCGTGCTCTTCACGTGGCTGCACACTTTCAATTCACATGTCATGACCACCGTATCTCCCTTCTACCATTACAACAGCGGAGACTACGAAAGTAAGCCCACCGACTTTCCCGTCGCCAGTGCCGAGGACCGCAGCTCCACTTACCTCGGGGGGCAAGCCAGCGTCCAAGCCAACTATAAAAAGAACGATCTTCAGGTTGGATTCCTGGGCTTTTATCAGCGCGATAACCAAATCTTTGGAGGCATCTTCAATGATGGCAGCGGCAATCCGCCGTTCACGGATACCGAGCGACCAACCGCCAACCTCGAAGCTTTTTATATCGACGACAAATTCAACCCATTTTCATGGTTGACACTCTCGGCTGGAATTCGTCCTACGCACTTCTCGGAAGGCAATTTTGCTTCTACCTCGCTGGCTTCGCCAATCTCCGAGACTGCAATCCAGCCGCGCTTCGGCGCTACCGTGACCATCCCTCGCCTGCGTTGGACGTTCCGCGCATTTTACGGACACTATTACCAGGCGCCTCCGATTGAGACCGTTTCCGGTTCGCTCATCCAACAATGTCAACCGCCGGATTGCGGATTCCTGTCGCTTCCCGGCGAGCGTGACGAAGAGCATCAGTTCGGCGTAACCATTCCGTATCGTGGATGGGTTCTCGACGCTGATAACTTTCAGACCAACGTCGCTAATTTTCTCGACCACAACAATATCGGGGCGTCGAACGTCTTCTTCCCCATCACCGTCTCCCAAGCATTGATCCGAGGATGGGAACTTACCTTGCGCTCTCCCCGCTTCGGGCATCGCGCGCAGATTCACCTTGCCTACTCGAACCAAATCGCGGAGGGCAGCGGGACGATCACGGGCGGCCTCACCGATTTCGAACTCGCTCCTGGACTGAGTCCGCTCGATCACGACCAGCGCAACACGCTCAACGTTGGCGGAGACGTCACGCTTCCCTGGCGAGCGTATGCCTCGACCAACGTCTACTACGGCTCGGGCTTCGTCAACGGAGAAGCAGGCGTCCCCGGTCAGCCGTACCAGGGCGACTATCTCCCCGGCCACACCACTTTCGATCTCTCGCTCGGAAAAGACTTTGGTGAGCGCTTCAGCGCCTCGGTCACGGCGCTCAACGTAGCCAACGAACGCGTCCTCTATGACAACAGCCTGACGTTCGGGGGATTTCACTGGAACTTGCCGCGCCAAGTTTATGTGCAGCTGCGATACCGGTTCCATTACTAACCTGGAGCGCCCAGGTGCGTCCGGTCTGAAAGTGAACGCGAGGAGAATTGAAATGACAAGAATTTGGCGACGAAAATCCGGGCACGCATGCATCGCTTTTGCGCTTTTGCTGTCGGGTTGTTCGCGGGAAAAGCAAGTAGCCGCCCATTCGCGGGAGACGCAGGTAGCCATACAGGAGATCTCGTCTCCCGCTCCGCCGAGAAGCACGCAGCCGAACCTTACATCCTCCGAAAGAGGGTTGCTTATGAGTTGGGTCGAACCTGCGGATAACGGTGCACGGGCTCTCAAGTTTGCCCGCAGGGTCGGTGACGGCTGGTCTGCGCCGATCACGGTCTATAGCGGTACGCGACGGGAGGATTCACCCGCCGAGGTACCGTCGGTTGTGGCTTCCGGCCCGAGCCGTATTGACGCCGTATGGACGGAGGTCGCCCACAATTCGCGCGCCGAGTATCAGGAGGATGTCTTCACCAGCACTTCGAGAGATGACGGTGCTTCATGGCTACGTCCTCAGCCTGTGAACCAGGATCACACGGTCAGTGAGCACGGGTATGTGTCGCTGGCGGCGACCGGGGAGGAAACGCCAGCTGTATTGTGGCTGGACGGTCGCGATGACAAGGTCCAGCATCGCTATCACCTCATGACGGCAGCGATCGGCGCCACAGTGGAACAGCAGAAGATGGTCGACGATGACGTTTGCACTTGCTGTCCAACGGCTCTCGTCCGCACAGAACACGGATTGCTAGCCGCCTATCGCGATCACACCGCCGATAATATTCGAGACATCAGCGTCGTACGCCGCATCGATGGCCAATGGACCGCGCCCCTTGCGGTATCGCAGGACCACTGGCGCATCAATGGTTGTCCCACTAATGGCCCGGCACTCGCGACCGATGGCAGGCGGGTAGCGTTGGCCTGGTTCACGGCGGCGGGCGAGCGGCCTGTGGTGAAAGTCTCCTTCTCGACCGATGAAGGGGCTTCGTGGTCGGCTCCCATTGTAGTCAGCCAGGATCCGGCGGTGGGTCGCGCCGCCGTTGCCCTGTTTCCAGATGGCACCGCTCTCGTCGGATGGGTCAATGTCAATGTCGATGCCAATGCCTCCAAAGGATCAGCCCCCGCTCTGCTCGCGCGCCGCGTTACGCCCGACGGAAAACTGGGGCCCATTCTCTCGGTCGGGCAGTCCAATGCGATTCGCGGCCGCATCAAGCTGGCCTCCTCAGGGGAAACAATGCTGATGACTTGGGTGGAGGATGGAGACACAGCCAAGGTGCACGTGGCGTCGATTGTGGAACGATAGACGATGAAAACGGACAGGACGGCGGAAAGACTCTTCTTCGGTCGCGGCAAAGCGCATCTTACGATTTGTGGACCGGCGCTCGACGGTTTGACGCTGTTCCTGTAGGCTTCGTATAATCCAAGGCGTCCACACCTGATCACTATGCTTTGTGGTTGCGCGTAACAGCCGGGCATTTGCAAGCGCCTTGGACTCTCGCTGCACAGATCTCAGGTCTGACGCGAATGTCACGAAAAGTGACTGATAGGCTCGGGTAGCGACCAGTTTCTGGTTGAGCCCAGCGAGCTGGAAGCTTCCAGTATTTCCGAAAAATCTGAAGGAGTTTAAGGATCCAATGATCAGCAAGTTTGCGGTTAAGAAGTTCGCGCGCATCGCCGTGGCCGGAGTGTTCGGCCTCTCCACCTTTGCTCTGGCCCAAGCCGACCCGGCTGCTTCTGCCCCGAACGCTCCCTCTGCTGCCGCGGCCGCGGCCACGGCAATACCGAAAGCTACTGGGACCAAGGTCGGAACCATCAACATCGAACAGGCAATCTTTGCCTCTAACGAAGGGCGGCGCGATTTCGACGTGCTCGCCAAGAAATTTGAACCCAAGCAGAATGAGCTGAAGGCTTCGGCGGATGAAATCGACAGCCTGAAGAAGCAGCTTAGCGCTCAGCAAGACAAGCTGAATGAGGAATCGCGCGACAAGCTGGTGAAGCAGATCGAAACCAAGCAGAAGAGTTTCGACCGCTCCACGCAAGATGCGCAGGAAGATTTCCAGAACCAGCAAGGCGAGATCGGAAACAAGGTGCTCACCAAGATGGCTCCGCTGGTCGTGAAATACGCGACCGAAAACGGCTACGGCATGATTCTGGATACGTCCCAGCAGTGGCCGCGTGGTCCAGTGATCTGGTACGGACCGGCCGTGGACATCACGCAACCGATCGTAGAAGCGTACAACGCACAGTCAGGCGTACCAGCGCCCGCCGCGGGCGGCGGGGGTACCAGGCCCGTGAAGCCGGCAACCAGCACGACTAAGCCTGCTGCACCGGCGGCCAAGACTCCGGCAGCCACACCGCCGAAGCAGTAGCTACCGATCAAGCAGCCTCAGTCTTTAATTGAGGCCGCGAATTAAGACCGCGTGGAGAACGCGGTCTTTTTTTATTTCAATCCTTTTATTTCAAATCCTCTGTTCCAAATCGTCACTCAGGATCAAATTGTGGTCCGCAGGTGTCTGTAAGGGTAACGGGCCCGTTCTGGAGGACGATATGTTCAACACACTTGAAAGCAACTGGGACCAGTCTGCTCATCGTGGGTGGACTACGCTCGCATCCTTTACCATGCAGGCCCTGGGACTGAGTTTGCTGCTTGCCATTCCGTTACTCTGGGTGCAGCGGCCACCGCAGTTGCACTGGCTGCAACCGCTGGCATCTCCCGCAGCTACCGCGCCGGCCGCAATCGAGCCAGTGACCGGGCATCGCGCAACCACATCTGCCAGCCATCCGATTCAGCAGACGATCACCGCGCCGATAGCGATACCCATTAACATCGCGGTAAGTGACGACGGCCCATCGGTTCCGTCCGCACCAGAGTTACCAAACATCGGTCCTGGCGCGGGGCACGAGCGAGGGAATGTGCCAGGCGGCATCGGAGACGGCAACCTGGTTGCGATCCCGCCGCGCCCCGTGTCCGTCAAACCGCTGGTTGTGTCGGACCTCGGCGAAGGCAGCCTGCTTCACCGGGTACAGCCCGTCTATCCCACAATCGCACGGGACGCGCGTGTTCAGGGGGCGGTTGAGTTACGGGCAATCATCAGCAAGACGGGGACGATCGAAAATCTGGTCGTGGTCAGCGGTCATCCCATGCTGGTGAAGTCTGCGATTGAAGCGGTGCGGCAATGGCGATATCGTCCGTACATTCTGAACCACGAGCCTATTGAAGTGGAGACGGAGATCGCGGTGAACTTTTTGTTGTCGGGCGGTTAGCATAGCGCCGGCAGTTAAGGACTACAGTTAGCGACTGCAGTTACCATCGGCACCCCACAGCTAAATGGCGTGGTGCTCGCGGTCACTATAATTGGTGATGTGAACGCGCCGCGCCCTGAGTTGTCGAAAATTCCCGATTCTCGATCGCTGATCCTCGATGGACGCACCTGGGCGGAAGTCTCTCTCCGAGCGCTCGGAGAAAATTTCCACGCGATACAGAAGCACGTCGGCATAGGCGTCACCATCTGTGCGGTAGTCAAAGCCGATGGTTATGGCCATGGTGCGGTGGAGTGTGCGCGCGCTCTCGAATCGGAAGGCGCGCGGTGGATGGGAGTTACCGACGCGGCGGAAGGGCTCGCCCTGCGCGGCGCCGGCGTCAATGCTCGCATTCTGTTGATGACCGGAATCTGGAAGGGCGAAGAAGATGGGATCGTCGCGCAGAACCTTACGCCTACCGTCTGGGAACCCTGGCACATTGAACTGCTCGAACGCGCGGCGGGGAAGCGGCAGAGTGTTTTGCCTGTACATCTGAAGCTGGATACGGGCATGAGTCGGCTGGGCGCGTCGAGGGAAGCGCTGCCGCATTTGTGTGAGATGTTATCCGCGTGTAAGCACTTGAGTCTCGAAGGTGTGAGCACACACTTTGCGTCGGCCGAAGTGCTCGACGCTGAGGATGCTGTGCGCCAGATGAAAAGCTTTGAAGAGGGACTTGCGGTCTTACATAGTTATGGACTGCGCCCTCCGCTGGTGCACATGGGGAATTCCGCGGCCATGAGTGCGCGGCCTGAAACGTGGAAGACGATGGTGCGTCCGGGGATTGCGCTTTATGGATATTCGCTGGCCTTCACGCGTGGCGGCCAGCCTGCCGCCGTGGCCGAACTGCCGTTGCATCCGGTGCTTTCTTGGAAGACGCGAGTGCTGACCGTGAAAGAAGTCGCAGCCGGCCAAGCCGTTGGATACATGGGTACATTCGTGACGAAAGCACCCAGTCGCATCGCGGTGCTGCCGGTTGGTTATGCGGATGGTTATCCGCGGCTGCTTTCGAATCGGGCGCGGGTGATTGTTGGCGGCGAGTTTGCTCCGGTCGTGGGACGCGTCTCGATGGACCTGACCATCGTGGACGTCAGCCACATTCGTAACGTCGCCGTGGGAGATGAAGTTGTCTTGATCGGCAACAGCAAAGACAAAAGCGTGGACGCTGTAGAGTTGGCGCGTCTGTGCGAAAGCGTACCCTACGAAATATTGTGCGGATTGTCGCAGCGGGTGCCGCGGGTTTACATCTGAGCCGTCAGCATTTCAGCACTCAGCAGTCAGCGAAATCCCAACTATCCTCGACTAACTACTGAATGCTGAGTGCTGACGGCTGAGTGCTGAATCCTGCCGTTAACTTCGCCACAGTCGCCAACACCCGCTCCTATGTTGTATTTCTAGAGAACATGCCCTCGCGCTACGCTCAATGGATGTACGACTGGGAGACCCGGCTTACTTCGGTGGACAACAACCGCGTGGTGCGTCCGCTGGACTGGGGGCTGGATTGGACATCCAGTTGGCCGGGCCGCAATGGCGGGCCCGCCGATCAAAGTGCGGGAGATGTATTGCAATATTTCTCGCGCTTCAATGATCGCATCATTAGTGATAGCGACAATTTTTATTCTTATCAGAAGCCAGCCGACTTTCGTCTGGAGCGGCGCGAAGTTCAGGTCTTCAGCACGCGTGAAGTGCCCGATCCGCGGCTGGAGGAAAAAGTTCGCGGAACCTATGCGGAGTTTCTGCGCTTCACTTCGCCAGTGATAACGCCTTTCCCGGAAAACAATCTGGTAAATGCGCGCTGGTTTCCGGCTCGCGGACGTCGCGCGGTGGTTCTGTTGCCGCACTGGAATTCCGATGCGCTCTCTTACAACAGCCTGTGCCAGGTGCTGAACATGATGGGCATCGCGGTGCTGCGGCTTTCCATGCCGTATCACGATATTCGCCGTCCAGCGGAGATTGACCGCGCCGACTATGCGGTCTCCGCCAACATTGGACGCACGCTTGATTCGGTGCGCCAGGGCGTGGTGGATGTGCGCTGCTGTCTCGACTGGCTGGAAGCGCAGGGATACAACCGGCTTGGCATCGTCGGCACCAGCCTGGGATCGTGTTACGCGTTTATTGCCACCGCGCATGATCCGCGAATTCAGGTGGCGGCTTTTAATCATGCGTCGACTTACTTTGCCGATGTGGTTTGGCACGGGCAGTCCACGCGACATATCCGCGAGGGACTGGAAACCGGCATCGATCTGGACAACCTGCGGCAGGTGTGGCGCGCCGTGAGTCCGATGGTGTATTTTGACAAATTTTCGCGCTGGCCGCGGCGCTCGCTCATTATTTATGCTAAGTACGACATGACATTCCTGCCGGAATTTTCAGAGCAGGTGGTCGAGGAATTCGAAAAGCACAATCTCGATCACAAGGTCGTCGTGCTGCCCTGCGGGCATTACACCATGGGCGAGACTCCGTACAAATATATGGATGGGTGGCAGCTGGTTAGCTTTCTGCGGACGGCGTTCGAGTAGTTCGGCGGTAATTTCCCGAAACGGGACATTTTTTTAAAATCTTGATCTTTTAGAATCATGGACTTAGGGGAAAATTCCTTCCAAATCTTTGAGTCTAAAGGGCAAGTTTGCAAAATATCACGGAATAAGGACTTACGAGATCCGTTCGCTCCAAGAATACTTTGGGGCAGATTCGAGATGCGTCGGTTCACGACGGACACTCCTCGAAACTGCCCCATCAACTTCTACTCTTTCTACTCTCGCAGCCCCATGGTTTCTAAGTCAAGGACTATGTGGAAAAATGGCTTGCGACTTCCCGATCTGGGAATGGGCAAAACCCAGTAAGTGGGATGGCGATGTTACCCAACGATCAGACGCTCGGAGGGGCTGGCTTCTCGTCCCTAGCCATGGGAAGAATGATAAGAAAGGTCGTGAGTAAAGGAATAAGCACTGGAATTATGGCGACCCATGGCAAAGGCCGAGGGGCGAAGAGTGCGACCAGAATCTCTGCTACCCCAACCAGCAGAAGAATCAACATCATCCTCCCTAACCACTTCAGATTCTGGCGATTTATCCGCATGAGTCTCCTCCGCGCCGGCTGCGAACAAACTCTGCACGTATCCGCGCAAGAGCTTGGGTAACACATGGATTTTACAGGATGATGTGTCCCGTATCCAGCTTCGCGCTGGTGGATAGGGCGTCCCTAGGCTCGGTGATGGAAACCGGGCGATTTCACTTAGGATCCCTAGTGGTGCGGCTACCCCAAAGGACGCAATACCCCCGTTATCTTGCCCCGGTTCTTCAACGCCGCCACACTTACGACTATGCCGGTAGACGCACCAATGTTCATTGATGGCCTCAGCCAAGGTTTCTTGATGGGCTTTCTAGTGTCACTTCTAATATGTAGTCTTTCTTTCGGTTATTGGCTTGTGATGCGCCCTAATTCCGTGTCACAGCGAGAGGCGAAGTCCAGGGCCGCGTCAGCCTAAAATTAGGAAGTCTGCTTCATAGCTGAAACCCAAGTTGTCAACTCAAGTGTTTTGCGGAAATTCCTTCGCGAATTCGAGTAGATTGATAATGTCGTCAACGGCTTCAGTAGTCTTGCTGCGGCTGACAACTCGCCGTGGCTCGAACGCGAATATCCATTCACCCACTCTCTCCAGTTGAAGCCGCGAAGCGTGTGAAAGGTTTGTATCCGGGATCGCAGGCGAGGCGGTTTTAAGCGCGAAAACGGTGTGTGGGCCGGATATTTCGCCGTGAGAGTTGTAATCGAGGGCGACGTATTCATAACGCCCACGCATTCCTGTGCTGATGTTAACTACGGAACTGCCCTTGGAGTAAAACGACGCCCTTGTGAGCGGCAGGTCGGGCGGAAGGCCGTGCTCGAAGGATGTACTCATATCCTGTGTAAAAACAGATTCATTGTATGTCGAAGCAATTGTCCTGAACAGGCGATTGCGCTTAGAACCCATATTGTTTGGCTGCTTGCGCTGTGGGTGTTACTGCTGGGCGATCGACCCGCACGTGGGTGCCATTCCTCTACTCTTGAAGGACGGCTATTCTCTTAATTGAGCAGACTTCGGGGGAACTAACGTCCCATGACTCGCAAGAGTTTGGGGCGTTTTGTTTTGCTCGCGTTCTGAGTGTAATGGCGATGTTTCGCCAACAACCCCAGTGTTACTGGTCAGTTTGCCTTAGAACGGACCTTGTCGGCTGCACCGGGTTGACCCTAACAATCGCAGCTTCTCCGGGATGGAAGCGTTCGACTTCTCCTTTGGCTGTTTCGGTCAGGAAGAATGGGTGGCTGTCAATTGCGCTGTAAGTCTGCCCGGAAAATTCGTAGGTGTAGGCGAACTCCGCCGTCGGACAGTTCCAAACCCAGCCCCCTGCAAGCGAAGAGGAATCGATTTTGGCCTGTACACGTTGCCATCTGCTGCTTCCCCAAGCACGACGCACGCGCAGCGCGGACTTGATCAGGTAAGCAATGATGACATCCAGAATGAGTCCGCCCAAGCAGATCCTCCGCAGGCTTCACGTTCTCTAAGTCCCAAAGTATAGCTGTTGTACTGGGTGATTACACTAACTACAGATCTAGAGCAGGCGCTCAAGAATGCAGTGGCCATCCTCGTCCTCTAAAGTGATCCAGCCTCCCCGGTACGCACGAAGTGAGAGTGCCCAGTTGAGCACGACAGTACTCTTTTAGAGGGTTTCCAAGTCCACTTCGCGTCCGAACTACTTCCAGATGCCGGTGATGACCGACGCGGAGCCGTCTCCTGATTCTTTGTGAATTGGGTCGAGCCTGAAATTATCCTCGATCGTTCGCAAAACACTGTAATGGTTGTACGGAGCGGTGATCTCCTGTGGCTTGACCATGGCACCCAGAAAGACGGTGTAGATTCGTTCCGGTTTGCTATCTCCCTCCGACTCGTCAAAAGTGACGATAACGAGCGTGCGCTTCATTGCGTCGTCTTTCGGCACCCAGGTTGTGTCGTCGAAGCGCAGCCAGGTCGTGAGAAATACGCGCAGCCAGTCCGCAGCCTTCTTGAGTCCTTCCTGGGGATTGGACTTGGGGTCGTGGCCGTCGTCGTCGAGATTGGGACTGTAAAACATGTACTCCGGCAACGGATTCTTTTGCGGGTCAGCGATGAAGTTTCCGATATCGGTCACAAAGGCATTGTTCGGGGCGTGAGTATCGACGCCGACGACATGGTGGAAGCTCCTGGTCTGAACGCTACGAAAACTCAAGAAAGGAACATGCTTGCGGACGTACCTGCCGTGCCTGTCGTCGAGGAACGGCTTCTCGGCGTCGGGAGACGCCGGGTAATCTTCCGCATAGTCCTTCCAATCGAGCAGATCAGCAATCGTTCTGTGTTGAGCATCGTCGTTGAAATTCCTCTGTCCGTCGCTCAGGAGTTCTGGTTGATGTATGCCAAAATCGCTGCCCGCAATCATCGCCAGGTAGTTGGGGTAGGAGTAGTGATACAGATTGCCGAAATTGCTGAAGATCGCACCCTTCTGGGCGAGGCTCTTCAAGAGATCGCTTTTCATGGCGGAATCGTAGTGCTGATTTTCGAGTACGACGATGAGCACGTGATCGAAATGCTTTGGCGGACCCAGACTGGCTCCGGCAGAGGTGCTCTGCGCAAAGCTGAGAATCGTGAGCGCCCAAAACGAGAGTGCGATTCGTGTAAGGGTGCGGCCGTACCGGTAGCAAGGCGGCATGTATCCTCCAACTCCCGAGTCTTTGCGGTCCTGAAGATTCAGACGACGATTAGCGCTGAAAGGATGCTGCGCAGAAATCCATAAGACGACGCGAGGCAGAAGACCATCGTACGCTCTTGGCTGCAGAAAACATGCGATTTCACTCCAGAACCGGGTCAATTGGCCGCCATGTGCATGGCGACAATTGCGAGAATGACTCCGGCGGTCATCGTCATCGCAGCGACGAATTGGATCGTCCGCCCGGCGTGAACGGCGGAGAGCGTCTGCCGCGGCGCCCGCCGCAGTTCTAAGTCATCGCGCCAGTTGCGGGCCAACGTGACGCAGCCAGTCACGAATCCGGCAAGGGGCAGCGTGATGAGGAGGACCCAGAGGGTCCATACTCTCCCTGCGAACCACATTACGATCCAGTGAGCGGTGCGCGCCGGTTCGTCTTGTGGTGGCGTTAACTGCCGCACGATGAGCGCGCCCATGAAGAGAACAGCCGGGAAGATGAGCAGTAGTTGTGCGGTCGCGGTCCGCTTGGGTGCGTTCATAACAACTAGTTTATAGAACGCTGGAGGGGACAGGCATGGTGGTTTTACTCACAAAGCCCAGCCAATGAGTGTAATGGCGATGTTACAACAGTTATCCTCGCTTGCGATTCACAGGCGCTTGACGTATAAACGGCACCACCGTGGAGGACACTGTAGAAGGACAGGTTGCAACGGAAGATAAACCAGTGGGGCACAGCGGTAGTGGTTGGCAAGCTCTATGGTTTCTCCTTCATTTGGCAGCCGTCTACGCGCTAGTAAAGTTCTGCACCCCGTGGCTGTCCGGGTGGATAGCTGGGAAGGTGCTTCCTTTTTTGCAACATCCGACCTCCTCAGGACCTTTTCAATTTCTCTTTTCTCACCTGTTTGGATTTAGCTTCTTTCCTGCATTTCTTTTAGGCTTGGTCAACTCCAGATTCAAGCACAAGGCCGCCCAATTCATCTGGCTGGTGCCCACCGTTATTCTCGCTTACAAATTTTTCACCTTCCCGGCCCCGTCTGTCTTTGGGAGCCAACTCTCCGCTGCATTTCATCAGTATTTTGCAGGTGGATTCCTGTTTCCGGGGTCTTGGACGATGAGCGATATGAGCGACTTTGGATCGCCCGACGTACTGCGGGGCTTAGCGCAAATCGAGTTCACTGCTCCGTTCTATGCTGGCGTTGGGTATTGCCTTGCCGCGTGGGTGGGGTGTCGAACTGATCTGAGCCGAAAGATCGCAGAAAAAGTTGAAAGATGGGAAGAAACCAGATTCGGGCATCAGCCGTAGGAAGCAACTCAACTGTCGAAACCAGATGGGATGAGAAGGCCGGTCTCCGACGGGATGCTGTAGGCTCCCAAGTTATCGACGTGCTATAGGCACAAGAGATAAGGAGACCGGCAATGAAGAAGGTTAGCACCGTGGCAGTGAAGCAGAACAGGAATTTTTCTGAGCAGAAGCTGACGATCGGTTTCGATTTGGGAGATCGATCGAGTTGGTATTGCGTGCTGGATGAAGGCGGGAGCGTGCTCTTGGAGCAACGAGTGAGCACGACTCCGAAGGCGATGAAAGAAGTGTTCGGCGGAATGCCGCGCAGCCGAATCGCGCTGGAGACGGGGATGCACTCGCCCTGGGTTAGTCGTTTGTTGAGCGAGTTGGGGCACGAAGTAATCGTGGCGCATGCGCGCAACGTGCGTTTGATCGGAGAGAGCCGGAAGAAAGATGATCGGCTGGATGCGCAGACGCTGGCACGGCTGGCGCGGATCGATCCGCAGTTGTTGAGTCCGGTGAAGCATCGGAGTGCGAAGGCGCAAGCGGATCTGACGGTGATCCGGGCGCGGGCGGGATTGGTGCGAGCGCGGACGGCGCTGGTGAACACGGCACGCGGACTGGCGAAGTCTTACGGGGAGCGATTGCGCGGGTGCAATGTGCGCAATATGAATCCAGAGAAAGCGGAGGGACTGAGTCCCGAATTGCAACGCGCACTGGAACCATTGCTGGCGGGGATCGAGTCGTTGAGTGAACGCATTGTCGAGTGCAACGAACGAATCGAGCAGTTGGCGGAACAGAGTTATCCGCAAGTAGCGCGGTTGAAGCAGGTGAAGGGGGTGGGCACGCTGATTGCGCTGACTTATATGCTGACGCTGGAAGATGCGCATCGTTTTCGCAAAAGCCGCGACGTGGGCAGTTATCTGGGGCTGCAGCCAGGACGGCGGAACTCGGGGCAGAGCGAGCCGCAGATGCACATCAGCAAGGAAGGCGATCCGTATCTGCGAACGCTGCTGGTGCAGGGAGCGCACCACATTTTGGGTCCGTTTGGAATCGACAGCGATCTGCGGCGTTGGGGTCTGAAACTTGCTGAACGTGGCGGGAAGAATGGGAAGAAGCGGGCTGTCATTGCCACGGCGAGAAAGCTAGCTGTCCTGCTGCATCGCTTGTGGGTGAATGGAGAAGCCTACCAACCGTTGCGTAACAGCAATCAGAGAGCAATGCCGGCGGCTGCATAAAATCAAAACCTTCTACGAAAGGAAAAGCAAAAGCCTAAAGCCGAGTTCCGGTGACTGCGTCTATCGCCTGGCCCGCTTCTATCTCATAGATCGAAGCAAGGTCGAAAATCAGGTGGCAGCACCGGCTGAAACGAGAACACCCAACTTGCACCGAGCGAACTAAACTCGCTCACTGAAGAGTGCGGATGGAAGGGTGGCGACAGTGGCGACTCGGCGGGAGAAAAACTTTGTCCACCGAAACAACAGAAGAATCCACTTGACTCTGACCGGCCTTCTCATGGAAGGCGATAGCGCTCAAAACCCAGCAGTCGTTTTCACTACCGATGGGCCAGCGCTCTCTCTACCGCTCGAATGCAGTCATCTACAGACTTGAGTTCCTCAGCAGTGATTTCCTCGTGGGCGAATGCGCGAACATCCTTGAGAGCCAACATCATTTCCGCCCATCCATCCGTCAAAGAATTCGTTAGAGGATAGCCGTGCAGAATGTATCGAAGTGCCCGTAAAGCCCGCCGATCACACCATGAGTCAACGAGATTCTTTAGCGTTTGAAAAAGTTGTCGCTCATCCATTTATTGATCTTAACTGCTGTTAACAGGCGATTACACTCGTTGAGAATGGAGGCGCGGGCCTTCTTTTGTTGGCGGGCTGCGGGGATGGTTGGAGTCTCTTTGGCGTCCACGGAGAGCCTACGCTGCGGGCTTTTGTGGTTCCCACCCTTCCGCAAAGTGCGCGGAAAGGATGGGGCACCCGGCGCCCACAGCGGGAGTTTTTCGTCGGATCGCAGGCGTTCCCTGGTTATTGACTTATGTCTGTTGCCCCACATAACATCATTTGCTATTTGAGAGAACGGGGATGATTACTTATGGCGGCACAGCCTCAAGAATTGAGCGCGGATCATCCGTTGACGGTAATTCGTCCGGCTACTACGGCCGACGCGGAAGCATGCGGACGAATCTGTTTTGACGCTTTTGTGACGCTTGCGAGTAAGCACAACTTCCCGCCTGACTTCCCGAACTCCGTGGTTACGACTCAGATCCTTTCGAGCATGTTTTCGCATCCGTCGTTTTTCTGCGTTGTGGCGGAACAGGACAAGAAGATCATTGGAAGCAATTGCCTGGACGAGAGAACTGCCATCGCCGGCGTAGGGCCGATCACTATAGACCCCGGCACACAAAACCGGAGTGTCGGTCGTCAGCTGATGCAAGCCGTGATGACACGCGCGAAGGAAAAGAGGTTCGCGGGAGTTCGGCTGGTTCAGGCGGCGTACCACAATCGTTCGCTCTCACTTTATTCAAAGCTAGGGTTCGTTGTGCGCGAACCCCTGGCTTGTATGCAGGGCGAACCGCTTCGGAGAAGCGTTCCGGGATATGGCGTCCGGCCTGCACGTCTGAGTGACCTCGCAGTTTGCAACGATCTTTGTTTGAGAGTCCATGGGCACGACCGTGGCGGCGAGCTGAGCGACGCGATTCAGCAAGGGACAGCTGTGGTCGCCGAGGTGGATGGGCAAATAAAAGCTTACGCTTCCTCAATCGGCTTCGTCGGTCATGCTGTCGCAGAGACTAATCGCGACTTGCAGGTACTTATCGCTTCAGCGACCGAATTTCGCGGACCAGGAATTCTTGTCCCTACCCGCAACGCCGGATTGTTCCGCTGGTGCCTCGAGATGGGATTGCGCGTCGTTCAACCCATGACCCTAATGACCGTGGGACTTTACAACGAACCGGTTGGCGCGTACTTGCCCTCTGTTCTGTATTAGGCAGGAATGATTGCTGGTGAAGTCAAGCGATAGCACCGGCTATCTTCAGCTTGCGGAACAGCCTCCGCTGAAAATCTTGCGCGCGGGGAGAATTCCCTTGATTCGGCATCCGTCGGAGAAGATGTAGGGGTGCTTCGACTCCGCGGTGGATTTCACTTCGCGAAGTCCATGCTGCGCTCAGCATGACAGGGGTGGGGATGATGGCGCCGGGTGGAGGACTCTAAGTCCTGAGGACGGTGGGGAAAAACCCTAAGATGCATACAGTTGTGGAATCCCACCCTTGCGCAAAGAACCCCAAGGATGGAGCACCCGGCATTCCACTCACGGGCGACTACCGTCCCGAAATCTGGCAGCGTCTCGCGGACAGGAGTGTCCGCGCCACAGTAAAATAACCTCCGGTGCCCAACTATGAAAACTTCTGATATGTCGCGTCCGCTCTATGAGGTTGATCCTGAGGTCGCCAGCGCCATCGATAACGAAGCTCGCCGCCAGCACGAGGGGCTGGAGCTGATTGCTTCGGAAAATTTTGTCAGTGAGGCCGTGCTTGAAGCTGCTGGGTCAGTGTTTACCAATAAGTACGCGGAGGGGTATCCCGGCAAGCGGTATTACGGCGGATGCGAATTTACTGACGTGGTTGAAAATCTGGCGCGGGAGCGGGCCAAGAAACTCTTTGGCGCGGAAAATGTGAATGTGCAGCCGCACTCGGGATCGAGCGCCAATCTGGCGGCTTACTCGGCCATTCTGCAACCAGGCGACACGATCCTCGGACTGAACCTGGCTCACGGTGGACATCTCACGCACGGGCATCCCCTGAATTTTTCGGGGAAGACATACAAGATCGTGCCGTACGGCGTGACGAAGGAAACGGAAACGATTGATTACGACGAACTGGGACGGATCGCTACTGCGGAGCATCCCAAACTGATTATTGGCGGAGGGAGCGCTTATCCGCGGACTATCGATTTCGCCCGCATGCGTCAGATTGCGGACAAAGTTGGCGCGCTTTTTCTGGTCGACATGGCGCACTTTGCAGGGCTTGTTGCGGGCGGAGCGCATCCATCGCCGGTGCCGCACGCGCATGTTGTGACTTCGACCACGCACAAGACGCTGCGCGGACCGCGGGCGGGGATGATCCTGAGCAAGCAGGAATTTGCGGCTGCCATCGATAAAGTTGTCTTCCCTGGAATGCAGGGAGGGCCACTGGTGCACATCATCGCCGCAAAGGCCGTGTGCTTCCTCGAGGCATCGCAGCCGAGTTTCCGCGAATATGCGCGGCAAGTGGTGGCGAATGCGAAAGTTATGGCTGAGACGCTGGCTGGCGATGGCTATCGCATCATCTCGGGTGGAACCGACACGCACCTCATGCTGGTTGATGTTTTTGCTAAGGGAATGTTCGGCAGTGAAGCGGAGAAGGCGCTGGGGGAGGCGGGCATCACGGTCAACAAGAACGCGATTCCGTTCGATGTGAATCCTCCGATGAAGCCTAGTGGAATTCGCATTGGCACTCCGGCCATTACGACGCGCGGGATGAAAGAACCGGAGATGAAGCAAATTTCGCACTGGATTTCAGAAGCGCTCAATCATCGAACGGACGCGGCTGTGCTGGCGAAGATCCGCAAGCAGGTGTTGGGGATGGCGGAGGAGTTTCCGCTCTATGCCGAGCGGCGAACTGGAGCGCGGGCGGAAGTTCGGGCATAGTCTCTTTTTGGCATCCGGTGCGAAGTGATAGGTCCATCTCAATGCGAACTGCCGATCCCTCGCTTCGCTCGGGATGACAATTCTGGGGAGCATGAGGTCCCTCCCCTTCGCTGAATTCGCTGTTCTCCTCAGTATCTCTGTGATTAAATTCCAGTCGTGAAAGTAGCTATCGACATCCGTCGCATGACGGAATTCGGCGTTGGGACTTACATACGCAATGTGGTCCGCACGCTGGCGAGCCTGGATCGCGAGAGCACGTATTACCTCATTGGATCGGCGGCTAAGGTGGCGGACTGCGGAGTTCTGCCGTCGAACTTTCACACCGTGGAAGTTGTGGGTCGCGATGACACGGTAAAAGGCAATATCGCTTTTCGAGCGATTGTGAAGCGATTGGGATGCGACCTGGTTCATATTCCGCACCTTTTCTGGATCCCACGCGGGCTGAGTTGTCCCTATGTTCTTACCGTGCATGACTTGCTCGATCACATGTATGGATCGCGCAACGCTTCGGGCGTACGGCGGAGCTTGCACTTTCATCTGACGCGTCGCGTGTTGCATAAAGCGGCACGCGTGATTGCGGTGTCGCAATTTACCAAGAACGAAATCGAGAAATTGCTTGCAATCCCAAACGACCGCATTGAAGTTGTGTACAACGCGATTGACGAGCGTTTTCTGCACGGCCATGCCACCGATGCGGATCGTGAGCTGATTGCTCAGCGGTATCTGGTGAATTATCCGTTCATCTTGTATGCGGGCGCGATCCGGCCGCATAAGAATGTGGTCCGGATCATCGAAGCGTTTTCAGCGCTGAAGAGCGAATTACAAAAAGAGCAGCAGTATACCGACTTGAAGCTCATCATCATTGGGGACGATCTTTCGAGCCATCCGCGGTTGCGACGTACCGTAGTGCGTGGCGGGGTGCAGAACGATGTGCGCTTCCTTGGATTTGTGCCTATCGAAGTGCTGCGGATTTTTTACGATGTCGCTAAGATTTTTGTCTTTCCGTCGCTGTACGAGGGATTCGGATTGCCCCCGCTTGAGGCTATGGCTCACGGAACTCCCGTGGTTACTTCGAACACGTCGAGCTTGCCGGAGGTGGCGGGGAACGCGGCCTTGCTGGTGAATCCGGAAAATGTTTTCGAGATCCGGCGTGGTTTGCAGCGGGTGCTGCTTGATCCTGTCCTTCGAGCTGGGATGAAACAACGTGGCTACGAGCAGGCGCAGCGATTTTCGTGGACGAGTTCCGTGTCGAGAATTCTGGAGATTTACCGCGAAGTCGCCGGGGGTGAGGTTGCGAGTTCGCTAGCCGCGGACTGAAGGGGTGATGATGCGCTCAGGATGACAAGTTTGGGGAGCATGAGATCCTTCGCTTCGCTCAGGATGACAAGTTTGGGTAGGATGACGACAAGGTTGGGTATCGTGATGGGGAGAGAATGAGGTCCTAGTCGCGCGCTCCCGTATAATTGAAAATTCGACGATGAAGTCCAGCGCTGCACGCAACCTCGAGTCGTCCGCAACAGAAACCGCGATCCGTCCTACAATGGTCCGCCCGATCCTGAGCGCGACCATGGCCGACCAAAACGCGACCCCCAATAGATTGTTTTCCGACTGGCGAATTGCCTTCCTGGCGCTGATTTCGCTGTGGGCGGTGATCTATATGTCGGGATTGTCGCGTCCTGCATTGCTCGATGATGCCGATACAGTTCACGCCGAGGCGGCGCGGGAAATGCTGCAGCGGCACGACTGGGTTACGTTGTACGTCAACGGCGTCCGGTATCTGGAAAAAGCTCCACTGATGTATTGGGGCGTGGCTACGAGTTACAAACTATTTGGAATCAGCGAATGGAGCACACGCTTTCCACTCATGTTGGGCGTGCTGACGATGATTCTCTCCACCTATGGTTTGGGACGCTGGGCTTTGGGGAACGAAGGCGGATTCGATTCCGGCTTAGTGCTGGCAACCGCTCTAGGGCCGTTTTTGTTTACGCGTTTTTTAATTCCGGACGTCGCGGTAGGTTTGTGGTTGACGCTGACGTTCTGGTTTTTTTTGGTGTCACTCGAGCAAACGAAACCGGCGCGCTGGACTTGTTGGGGAATGGCGGCAATGTGCGCGCTGAATGTGCTCACAAAGGGGCTGATCGGGCTCGTGTTTCCGATTGGGGCGATCGGGCTCTATCTGCTGCTAACTGGCAATTTGCGGCATCTGCTTAAGTTGCGCCTGGTTTCGAGCGCGTTGGTATTTTTTGCGATTGCGGCGCCCTGGCATATTTTGGCTGCGCTGCGAAATCCGCCGCAGGGTAATGTTCGTGGATTTCTTTGGTTCTATTTTGTGAACGAGCACATCAACCGGTTCCTGGGCACACGCGTCCCGCGCGATTATGACAAGGTTCCACTGTTGCTGTTCTGGGCATTGCTGGTTTTGTGGCTGATTCCTTGGACCGTGTTTCTGCCGCAGTCTTTGTTGGAAGTGCCGCGACGCTGGCGAGATTTCAGAACGGAGATGTCTCGGCGTCAACGCGCGTATCTCTTATTTTTTTTGTGGACCATCGTCATCGTGGGCTTCTTCAGCCTCTCGACGCGGCAGGAGTACTATACGATTCCGGCGATTCCAGCGATGGCGTTGCTGGTCGGTGGATGGTTGCAGCGGGAAAAGGCCTCCGCTGCGGATAGCCGGGAGCGACGCAGCGGACGAATTTCCTCGGCTGTGTTGCTGGGGGTTGGCGTCATTATTGCGGCGGCGGGCTTCGCATTACTGTTCATGTCTAAGACTCCGGCTCCGGGCACGGATTTATCGGACCTGTTGCGAAAGAATCCGCAGGATTACGCGCTATCGTTTGGGCACTTTCTCGATTTAACTCCACAGGCCATGGGAGCTTTCCGCGTCCCGTTGTTTGGATTCTCACTCGCCTTTCTTGTGGGGACGCTCGCCAACTGGATCTTGCGCCGGCGTGGGCGCGCGGGTGCCGGCAATGTTGCGCTGGTCGCGATGATGATCGTTCTGCTGGCATGTGTCCGTATTTCATTTGGAATTTTTTCTCCGATCCTTTCGTCGAAGGATCTGGCGCTCGCAATTCGCGAGCAGTACCGGCCTGGCGATCAGATTGTGGTGATTGGGCTGTATGAAAATGCGTCAACCCTGAATTTCTACACGGGGATTCCGATACGGAGCCTGCGTTCGCCGGGCGGAAACATGTGGTATGGGACGCAGTTTCCGGGAGCGCCGCGGGTGTTCGAGACGCAAGCATCTTTTACCGAAATGTGGAAAGGACCGCAGCGTGTTTTCTTGTGGGCCGAAGAGGATGATCCGTCTGCGTTACGTGGATTGACCGATTATGTGATCGCACGGCGTGGCGGCAAGATTATTTTCTCGAACCAACCGACGGCTTCGCGATAGTCAAGCGACCGTCCTTCAGATCGAAGACATCGCCTCGCCAATGTATGCGGTTGCCCATAAAACTGGCGACCCAGACGCATGGTGCGAGCAGATCCCGCAGCGGCAGCAAATATATATAGCGGAAAAATTGCTGGTCGTTCAGCACAAGAATTGATGACACGAATCCAACCGCTAATCGCACGGCAAACGTCATCGCGAAGAATGCCCAGGCCCACACCGCTCCGCCGGCAGCCAGCAACGTCAGCAATGCCCAGGGCAAACCGAAAGTGAAGATGAGTCCCGCGTATCCCCAACGGCGGGCGTCTCGTATTGTCCGCGACCAGCGGAGTTGATGCTGTAGAAACTGCCGCAGGGAATACGCTGGCAGAAATGTGCTCACAGGGGTGGAGCTAAGCTCGACATGCTTGCCGAGCGCGGCGATGCGCCGGCCGAGTTCGTAATCGTCGGCCAGATAGTTCAGCAAGGTTTCGAAACCGCCAATGGCCTTAAGGCCGCTCCGGCGAAACGCCAGCGTGGAGCCTAGTCCGAAGTGCAATCCTCGCTCCAGAAACCTCGCGCTCAGAACACCCGGCACAAAGTCGGTACTGATGCCTAGCGCCTCGAGCTTTGAACCGAGAGTCGGGCTGGCGATTCCGCGGTAAAGACACGTAACTAGACCCACGGAATCATCGGCTAGCGGCGTGACCACGCTGCGCAAATAATCCGCGGGAACGCGGATGTCGCTGTCATTCACGAGTAGAAATTCGTGCCGCGCCTCGGGCAACATCTGGACCAGGTTGCTGACTTTGATATTGGTGCCCAAAACTTGATCGCACACGATAAGTTTGATCGAAAGATTCGGATATGTGGTTTGAAGCTTGTGCACAACCTCAATGGCCGGGTCGCGGGAATCGCTCACGCCAAAGATTAATTCGAAATCGGGATAGTCCTGTTCGCAGTGACTACGGAAACTCTGCCAGATTTCGGGATCCACTCCTTTTAATGGCTTGAGAATGGAGATCGGTGGAAGTTTGTTCTCTGGCAACGAGGTCTGTTTGCATTTTCTGCGCGTAGCGCTGAGGAAACTAGCCATCGCTAGCGTAGAGAGGAAATAGAAACAGAAAGAGCAGAGAGTTCCAATTGCGGCCAGGGCTTCGAGCAGGACTCTCGCGGTCAACGCCGGCATGGGTAGATGTTACTCGTAGCGCAGTGCTTCGATGGGATCGAGGTTGGCGGCTTTCCATGCCGGATAGATTCCGAAGACTAATCCTTCGGCTGCTGCGGCAAAAAAGCCGAAGCCGGCCCAGAATAGGGACATGGTTGCGGGCAGGGAATCCCAGACTGACCGGATTGCGAAGGTGATGATCGCACCTACGAGGACACCAAGGATTCCACCAATCGCTGTGAGTGTGATCGCCTCTAGCGTGAATTGCAGAAGGACGTCGCGTTTGCGGGCGCCAATCGCCTTGCGAATGCCGATCTCTCGGGTGCGCTCGGTAACGGATACCAGCATGATGTTCATGACGCCAACGCCGCCCACAATCAGGGCCACGCTGGAAACGGCAAACATAAAGATGAATACCGCTCCGGTGATCTGGCTCCAGACATCCGATAGCGAATCCTGGGTAAAGATGGAGAAATTATCAGGCTTGTCTACCGGCACGCGCCGCCGCCGCCGCAAGAGTTCGCGCATTTCGTCTTCGGCTTTGGGCATGTCCGCGTGCGACGTCGCCTTGACGCTGATGAAGTGCTGCTTAAGTTCGGGATGTAATTTTCGCAGCGTGGCGAGCGGGAAATAGACTTTGTTGTCGTCGGGATTCTTACCGCCTCCGAACGCGCTCTTGACCTTTTCGGCCTCGCCGATGACTTCGAACAGCTGTCCTTCGATATTGATTTCTTTGCCTACTGGATCGGCGCCGGCGAAAAGTTCGTCCGTGGTGTCGGCCCCCAGGATGATTACGGATGCGCGGCGATCGTCATCGATCTCGCTGAACCAGCGTCCGGATTTCATGTTCAGATCGAAGACGTCTTTGACGGATGCGGTGTCGCCTTCCAGAATCGTCTGCTTGGCTTTGTGGTCGCCATACTTGACTACGTAGGTGCCGCTGCCAAATTGCGGTTCAACATACCGGACGCCAGCCGAAACGGCTTTTACGTGCGGTAAATCTTTCATGGCCTCCGCATCGTCGAACGTCAGTTCTTTGCGGGTACGCAACTCTTCGGTGGGGCGGCCGAATGTTATTGGCATGTGGAAGGCGAAAATTATGTTCGATCCCATGCTGCTGATCATGCTGCTGACGTTGTCGTTGAGGCCGCGCACAATCGAGGAAATGCCGATGACTACCGCGACGCCGATCACGATACCCAAAACGGTGAGTCCGGAGCGCAGTTTGTTGCCACGAATGGTGTCTAACGCCATCGTGATAATTTCACCGACTTCGCTCTTTCTCATCATTATCATTTACCGCCGAGACGCTGAGAGCGCCGAGAAAACCGTTTGGCTTTGCACTGTGCTCTCTGTGGTTACACTTCTGTTAATTTTCAAATCGCAACGCGGTGATCGGATCCAGCATAGCGGCCTTCCGGGCTGGGTACACGCCAAAGAAAACTCCGATACTTAGAGCTGCGACCAGGCCCGCCCAAATCGACCACATTGGCACCGACGAGGGCATACCGACTAGAAACGTGACTGTCTTTGCGATCGTAATTCCCAGCGTCACGCCGATGGCACCACCCAGTAGCGCAAGGATGCAAGCCTCTATCAGAAATTGACCGAGTACATCGGACCGGCGCGCCCCGAGAGCTTTTCGCACTCCGATTTCCCGCGTGCGCTCGGTCACGGACACAAGCATGATGTTCATGATCACAATTCCGCCTACAACCAGAGCGATGGTGGCGATACCGATCATCGCGCCGAAGAACGTGCTGGTAAGACCCGACCAGATACTCAACAGGCTGCTGTTGGTCTCCATATCAAATGAGTCGGGGCCGCCGGCGAGATCGTGCCGCCGCGCGCGCAGAATTACCCGTGCCTCGTCGCTGGCGGCCTCCAGTGTTGGGCCGGTTCCAACCGCCTTGGCGGAGATGCGCATGTTCGTGTTGTGGCTGCCGTATTGCTTCATCCATGAAGTCACTGGCATCATCACGTAGTTATCCAGACTCTGGCCGAGAGTCTTGCCTTTTTTCTTCCCCACTCCGATGATGCGATACTCCCAGCCATCCACTCTGATTTCTTTGCCGATCGGATCGACACCTGGCATCAGCGTTTCTGGGATGTCGGTGCCGACGACGGCCACGGGAGCGTTATTGTCTACATCGGACTCTCCGATCATGCGGCCCGAGTCGATGTCAACGTCCTGGGTGACGGCTACTGATGGGGTCATCCCCTGCACGGTGGTGTCGGTGAGAGCTTGCCCTCCATACTTCACATCGCCGGTGTTGTTGCGCGCGTAGGCTCCCACGTAAGCGCACAGCTTGCAGCCTTCGCGCACGGCGCGGTAGTCCTCCATGGTGAAGTCTTTGCGTTTCTGGGCTTCCATGAAGTGGTCGATGTTGGTGACCGCCGGCGAAACCTTGAACATGATGAACACGTCGGCGCCGAGATTGAAGATTTTTTCGGCCACGTATCCATTAATGCCACTGACGAACGTGACCACGGCAATCACGGCCGCAACTCCGATTACGACCCCGAGTAAGGTCAGGGCCGAGCGCAGTTTGTTCGCCCACAATGACAGGAACGCGATCTTGATGGCTTCGGTGATGTTCATTGCCGCTAACAGCCGCTTGGGGCAGCGGACATACTGCTGGAGTATGGCTGCCTCTGACGAGTTTAGCAGGATGAACAGGGCTCCGCGGCGCGACATTTTCGAGCCAGATTGACGTGGCAGGATTTCAAGCGGCTCACGTCGCGCCTTGGGGATGGCCGGCGGAGAGCCGCTCGACCGGCGAAATCAGACTCTGCCGATGGCGAGTCGCATGGAGAGTTTTACCGACACCCATGCGACCAGCAAGGACAGCGCGGTCCAGATTGCCGCGGACTCGATACCTCCGCCGAAGATGGGCGACATTGAGGGGCCAGTCGGACTGGGAAGCTGCGGAAGTGTGGCATGGCCCGACTGCGAAGAGGCCATAAATCCGACTACCAAAACCAGTACGAGCGCGCAGCATGCAGCCGCCAGGCCCGGTACAGCACGCTTCCAGGGAAACGGGATGGGCGGAGGAGCTGCAGCTTCGCGCTGAACTGAATCCATCACGGAGACGAGAAAACCCGACGATGGCAGAATTTCATCCTCCCGCGAAAGAATGTGGTCGATCTCGTTGCTTGAAGCCGGTTCAGCGGTCAATCGTCCAGTGGAATGTTTCATAGAGCCTCCTTCAGACGCGGCACGGCCAGCAGTTGCGGAAGCTTGCCGCGTAGTATTTCGCGTCCGCGAAACAATCTTGCTTTCAGCGTGCCCTCGGGCAGACCCAGGCTGCGCGCCGCGGTCGGAACGTCCATATCGTGGAAATAGAAAAGAAGTAAGGCCTCGCGATACTTGGCGGGCAAAGCGCCTACTGCTCCCCTTACCGCTAAATCGCGGTCGCGATCTTCGAGTCCGCCATCGGAAGCGCGTGGATCCTGAGGTTCGGCAACGTCGTCGATCGACACTGTGCGTGACGGAATCCGGCGTAGTTCTGAGCGATAGAAGTTGGTTGCCAAAGCGAACAGCCAGGTGGAGAAGACAGCATCCTTGCGCCACTGGGCCAGCCCGCGGTACGCGCGCAAAAAGGCTTCCTGAGCCATGTCTTCGGCGCGGCCACGGTCGTGGCAGAAGCGATACGCCAGGTTTATAAGCGGACTCTGCCAGCGGCGGACGATCCCTTCAAAGGCGGACACGTCGCCGGCTAGCACTTTTTCGACATCGGCCTGATCGTCGATCGCAGTCACTCTGGACTCTGCCTCAAGTGGTAAGACATGCCGCCACTGCGGACGGTTGCATTATTTCGCAAGAATCTACGCTGCACGAAAAAAATGCAACCGCGGGTGCGGCGGGCCTGGTCGTACCGTACGAAAGCGAAAGAATCTAAAGGAGTCGACAATGATGAATATCGATAGCGGCAACATGGTTCCAGTGGCAGCGATGCTCATACCGATTGTGGGCAGCATCGCTTTGTTTTCATTTCTCGCGGTAACCACGTGGTCCGAGGCCCGCCGCAAAGAGAGAGAAGCATACTACCGGGCGGAAACGCTGAAAAAAATCGCGGAGAGCTCAGGGGAAGCGGCCCGGAGCACGCTTGAACTGATGAGGGAGCAGGAAAAGAATGCCGTGCGTCGGCGTCTCGAAGGCCTGAAGATCGGGGGATTGGTGACTACTGCTGTCGGCATTGGCGTGATGGCGCTGCTCCACGGGATTGCGAATGAGGATGGGCCGGTTTATCTCGCCGGGCTGATTCCGTTGTTGATTGGCCTGGCGCTGCTGGCTTATCCGTTTCTGCTTGCGCCCAAGGAGTGAGCGGGACTTCGGACGGTGGTGTCCCGATGGGTGGTGGCGCTGTTCGCAAAAGCGTTTACCACTGAGGGCACGGAGGTACACGGAGGGAGCAACGGCATTTGAGTGCGCGACAGAGTGCACTATAATGGATGCGTTGGCAGCCGGACCGGACGGTCGCTGTTATTGATGGACTAAAGTCAAACAGAGGAAAGTCCGAACTCCGCAGAGCAGTGTGCCGGATAACGTCCGGGACGGCCGGTTCAAGCCGGTTGGACGGAAAGTGCCACAGAAAACATACCGCCCGGGCCGCAAGGTTCAGGTAAGGGTGAAAAGGTGCGGTAAGAGCGCACCGCCGTCGCAGTAATGAGGCGGGCAGGGCAAACCCCACACGGAGCAAGACCAAATAGGGAGGGAATCCGGCTTCGGCTGGGTGCGTGCCTGCTCGGTGCGCCACAACCTCCGGGTAGGTCGCTTGAGCCACGCAGTAATGCTTGGCCTAGAGGAATGACCGTCCCGCAGCATTTGTGTTGCGGACAAAATTCGGCTTACAGGTCCGGCTGCCACAAACGTTTCGAACGCAGATCCTTCGCTTCGCTCAGGATTTCGGCAGCGGGCTCCCGCTTCGCTCACGCCCGCTAAGCGCCTCAAATTACAGGTCCGGCTGCCACACACGATTCGAACGCAGATCCTTCGCTTCGCTCAGGATTTCGGCAGCGGGCTCCCGCTTCGCTCACGCCCGCTAAGCGCCTCAACTTACAGGTCCGGCTGCCACAAACGATTCGAACGCAGATCCTTCGCTTCGCTCAGGATTTCGGCAGCGGGCTCCCGCTTCGCTCACGCCCGCTAAGCGCCTCAAATTACAGGTCCGGCTGCCACAAACGTTTCGAACGCAGATCCTTCGCTTCGCTCAGGATTTCGGCAGCGGGCTCCCGCTTCGCTCACGCCCGCTAAGCGCCTCAAATTACAGGTCCGGCTGCCACAAACGATTCGAACGCAGATCCTTCGCTTCGCTCAGGATTTCCGCAGCGGGCTCCCGCTTCGCTCACGCCCGCTGAGCGCCTCAACTTACAAGTCCGGGTGTCGCACTTACTTTATTCGAGTCGCCTAACGATTCTCAGTTAGTGCTATCGCTGATTACATTACCTATGGCTGAAAATGCGCTACCATAGTTTGTGGAGCAGAGGCATTATGCATCCGTCATTTTCCGCGTTTCCGGTGGCTTTCGCGCTATGTGTCGCCGCCTTCGGACAGGGCGACTCCGATCCTCACACTGCGGCCCAACACGCATACGAACAACATGAGCAAGCTGCGATTCAGATCAATGATCTCGCTGGACGAGTCCATACGGACAGCGACGCCACTGCTTACGTAGCGGAGATTGCAACTCTTTTTGCCAAGGAACTACCCCCAGTTTGGACACAGGTTGACCTTCGCCGTAGGATTTCCCACGCCGAGTACATGTCAGTAAGTGACGCTGCAAAGCTCATTCCAGAGCAGCGCATAGCGGATGTTTGGAATGAGTATGTCCGCGAAATTGGCGCTCCTGTCGATGCAGTTGTCACTGCCGCCGAGATTCACAATATGCGCGATGCGCAATTTGTAGTAGCACGGAGGATGTGGGAGCGTGGCATTCAGACAGTTTGGACGATGCCAAACGTATTTGCACTTGGACCGAACGGGAAGGTTGCCGAGGGTTGCCGCGCGATGGAAGCCGTGCGTGTAATCCACGACCTCGACTCTTTGTTCCAAAACGTCCGCAGTGCGCGTGATCGGTTGAAAAAGGGAATTGTGCTTTCCGATGAGATGAAGAACCATGTGGGTGGCGGGAACTCGCGGCCAGAGGCGACCGCGCGACTTGAAGCGCACTCTTACGTCAATCCCGTTAGGACCGCCGAACTCCGTTATGTACAAGAGCATGGATCGTTGGCTTACCAGCAAATGCTCAGACGATTATTTGACGAATTATTTGTAGCCGCATGATCCTTCTTGCAGTTGTGGGCTCCGCCAAACGATAACTGTCGAAACATCGCCATTACACCAACAACCGCTAGAGTTCGACCTGGGAATCCTTTTTCGGAAGTATCAACCATCAGCATAGGTCGCGTCACGGCGGAGGCCTGCGCCTAAGGAAGGGTCGAATGTCGGTCACATGGTATTTGCACACGTGCTGGCCCACCACTATTCGGATGGTGGTCTGGTCCTTATTAATCCGCGCCGGATACACTGCTCCCCAAATAGCGTCGGCGCACCAATCGGGTGAGGTGTACACCGTTCTCTCTATCTGAATCTCCGTCGCGATTTCACCGACATTCTTGCCGCGTGCCACGTCAACGTGCGCGAGCAGGGGATACGTCACAGCGGCCAGCAACAGCGACCAAATTGTCATCGTCGCACCGATTTCATCTTGCTAAGGTAGCGCATGTCTGGCTGGACCGACGCTGAATTCTCAAGGTTAGAACGGGCTCCGCCATAATTCTTGCGAGTCAGTTGGCGTAGTATCGCGGTAGCATTTTCAATTCGCCGATGCCGGATGTGCGCGCCGCATGGTAGGATTTCCGCGTGAGCGAGTCCGCTTACATCCCAAGCGCTGCCTCGGCTGTTCCTGCCGCCGCCGTCCCTAATAAGGCGGTCACGTCGCGACACTCTGCTCTCGTCCGCGTTACACACTGGATCACTGCGCTGTGCTTTCTTGCTTTGCTTGTCACCGGTGGCGAAATTGTCATTTCACATCCCCGCTTCTATTGGGGTGAAACTGGCAACGATTTGACTCCGGCGTTGTTCAAGCTGCCGATCCCTGCCTCCAGGAATCTGGTGCCGACCGGATACAAGTACGTGCTGCCGGATGCGAACGGGTGGGGCCGGTATCTTCACTTTCAGGCTGCCTGGGTGGTGATATTGACGGGGTTACTTTATTTGATCTTCGGCTGGTTGTCCGGGCATTTCCGCAAGAATTTACTGCCGGATCGGGCCGATCTTTCGTGGCGGGCGATCTCGAGGGCGATCGCTGGCCATTTGCGCTTCGAGCGGCCGAGCGCGGAAGAAGCCTGGTCGTATAACTTCCTGCAGCGGATTGCCTACCTGTTCGTTATTTTTGTTCTCTTCCCGCTGGTCATTTGGACGGGGCTGGCGATGTCTCCCGCGTTTGTTTCGGCCTTTCCGGCGACTGTTAATTTGCTGGGCGGGCAGCAATCGGCGCGCACGCTTCATTTCTTCGTTTCGTTGGCGCTGGTGCTATTCCTGCTGGTGCATGTCGGAATGGTTGTTTTTGCCGGATTCTGGAGCCGTATGCGGGCGATGATCACGGGGCGTGCCGGCTAAATGGAGATGTGAAACTCGAATTCCGATGCCCAGCCCCTAAAGGGGCATCTGATTTTGAATGACTGGCGGTATCGCTAAAGCGATACCTTGATACAAAGCCATACCGTGATACGAATCGCAGTTTTTTCTGCGAACTGTAGAACCCACCGTAGAACCTATGGAGCGCATATGAGCGAGCCTTCACCCGAAAAAGCTTCAACGCACAAGTTCTCACGCCGCAAACTGATGGCAACGGGAGTCGCGGCTGCGGCTGGCGTCGCGGGGTTGGGCGTGGCTGCGCGGCTGGCGCAGAAATATGGGCTGGTCCCGCCCGATCATGGCGGTCTCTATGGCGTCGGCGAAACGCTGACCTATGCTTCTCAGCGGCTGCTCACGAGGCACTCCTTGGCGCGTGAGTTCTCCCGGAGCCAGATTTCGAAGCCTCCGTTTCCGAACGAAATGGCACCGCTGAATGAACCGTACAAACGCCTTCAAGCGGGAGGATTTGCCGACTGGCGACTTTCCATCGACGGAATGGTCGCCCGGCCTGCCTCGTTTTCACTTACCCAGATCAAGAGTTATCCGTCGCAGAGCCAGATCACGATGGTGCAGTGTGAGGAGGGGTGGTCCTATATCGCCGAATGGATCGGCGTGCCTCTCGCTCGAATCCTGCAAACAGTCGAAGTCCAACCGCAAGCGAGATACGTTGTCTACTTCTCGATCGAGCCCGACTGGTGGGAAAGCATTGACATGGCTGACGCTTTGCATCCGCAAACTTTTCTTGCCTACGGAATGAATGGCGACGAACTTCCGGTGGGCAATGGCGGGCCTCTTCGACTGCGAGTCCCGCGCCAGCTCGGCTACAAGAGCGTGAAATTCATCACCCACATGACGGTCACCGAGGACTTGAAAAGGTTCGGCAAGGGCCTAGGCTCCGCGTCTCCGGAAGCAGGCTATGCCTGGTATGCCGGCATCTGACGTTTCGCGGCGAAATGAAACCTAGGCGGCCTTCTTCATGAGGCTCGATATGTCTTTGGCCGCAACATCGCGGGCCCGAAGCTCCGAGGCGATGCAGATCACGAAGCACATCATACTAATCTCCAATAGATTGCGCTTCGCCAGGTGCATTCCCGCGAACATCGCGGTTGCGATGTTGATCTGCGCCAATCCACCACATAGCAGAGAAATCCAGCCAAGGTAGTAAGTGATTCTTCCAATCAACTGCAGACGATCGAAGTGGCCCATGATGAAACCCCCATTGATAACAAGAGTTAGCAGATTGCCCTGAAATCAGGGCAATGTAGCGAACGGGATTATACCTCGGAATTGAGAGAACGCTGGCGAAATAGCGGGGCCGTGCATTCCCGCGAGCAAGTGCTATGATTTCAGCAGTTTGGGGGTTGGAAATGCTTGCGTCCAGCAAAGTTATTGGCTTCGTTCCTACGAAGGATTCTGCAAAAGCGCGAAGTTTTTACGAAGAGAAACTGGGATTTCAATTCCTCAGCGACGATCCATTTGCCTTGGTTATGAGGGCCGGTGAAACTATGATCCGGATCGCCAAGGTCAAGGATTTCACTGCTCCGCCATTCACGGTGCTGGGCTGGGAAGTTTCCAATATTGAGGAAGTGGTGGCCTGGCTTCAAAAGCGCGGCGTAGAGTTTGAAAAATACCCGTGGGTTGCGGACAAAGAGACCGGAATCTGGGCTGCTCCCGGCGGCGACAAGGTTGCGTGGTTTAAGGATCCGGATGGGAATGTGCTTTCCGTCAGCCAGCATGTCCGGTAGTCGCGGACACTGTCTTCAAGCCTTCCGCCGGAAGACTAAGAGCGAGTATGAGGAACTTGGCTGGTAGTGCAGCGATTCTTCATCCCAGCGATATTCCGTGTGATCCTCGCTCTGAATATCTGCGATCCCCACTCTGTCGTAATGGCCGTCGATGTACGGTTGTATCCAGCTGATGATGTGGCGCTCGGATTCTGGCGTTACGTTCCACGACATGGGAACGTTAACTGCAACAATAAACTCCGGACGTACGCTTTCGATTTCCGAGATCATCTCTTGTTGCATGGTGAGCGCGTAGGGCTGATCCTCCATCAGAGCATAGGTGTAGATATATCCAGTTGCGGAGTGCCGGTGGGCATAGAAGTAAACTTCGGGCTCGGACCCGAGGACGGCAATGCGGGATGAGGCGTCGCTATGACCGCGCAAATATTCAGCTATTTTTACAGCCTCCCGGAACGGGTTCATTCCATAAAGGGCTGCTGACGCGGTCACCGGATCCATCTTGAATAAGAGTTCCCGCTGCCCAAAGAGTGAAATCGCGACTGCGACCAGGAATGCGAGATCGGCGGTTGCTCTCAGAAACGCCTTCCGATAGCGCTTTGACAGAAGCGAGGTGACGGAGCTTACTGCGACGGAAACCAGCAGGGATACCGCAGGCAAAATCAAAATGAAGTAATGTGAAGTGAAAACGAATCCAGGACAAACAGCCAGGAAAGAAAAAGTCAGAAGCCCCAGGCAGAATAGCGCGTGTTGACGCGCCTTGGCATCCCACCAAAAGGCCGTAATTCCCACCGCCGCTATCAACCAAACGAAGACGGAGGGTTCGAACACAAGGGGAAATTCCCGGCACAGCTCCTGGAAGCCGTCGGCGAAGCCTAGACCGTAGTGGCGCGCATAGGAGAAGGTCCAGAACCAGAATTTGCCAAATACTCCGAATCTCCACAAAACGAAACACGTTAGTCCATAGGGTAAGACAACTCCCAACGCAAAGATTCCAAAACGCGTAAGGAGATGCTTTCGTTCAGACGTCTGGAGCCACTCACAACGGAGCAGATAGATGCCTGCAAAAATAGCGAAGAGAATTCCCGGTTGCTTCATCACGAAAGCCAGGCCCACGAAGAATCCACTGAGGAAAAACAACCACGCATTCTTGTGATCGAGGGCGCGGAGCAGCACAAGCAGGCCGGCAACGGCTGAGATGACGACGAAATGGGTGGCGTGCGCGGTAAGTCCCAATACGGAAGCACTGGTGGATAACAGACCGTAACTTGCGGCCGCCACCAGACCCGCCGTCTTGCCGAAAAGGCGGGCCGCCAGGAAATACATGAGGAGGATCGTCGCGGCGTTGACCAGCAATAAACCGAGGTGAATTCCAGTGGAGGTTTGTCCGAACACGGCCATGAGCAAGGCGTAGGCCGCATACGTGCCGGGAAGCTTCATGTTATACGCCAACTGATAAGGGGGTATGCCCTGGAGCATCAGTTGACCGGCATATGCATATTCCCCTTCATCGCGTTCTAACGGTATGTCGCGGAGGCGGAAGCGGATGATCGCGAACACTGCGATGGTGGCGAGGAGAAGGGCCGCGCAGATACGAATTGAAGGTTGCCACGGCGCGGCTTGTATGGCTTCGGGATGCTTTGACTTCCTTCGAGGAGCGGCTCGTTTCATCGCGGATTCTTCAATTTAGGCTCCTGCCGGGGAAAAGGAATGCCCAGCCTTATGACAATATTCCCATCTTTTTCCCCACGCGTCCCAATACTTCGAGCGCCTGCTGTAATTCTTCTTTGGTGTGGGTGGCGGTGACGATCGTCCTTATGCGCGCTTTGCCTTCGGGGACGGTGGGGAATGCGATGCCGGTTCCGAGGACTCCTTCTTTGAATAGCTCGCGGGAAAAATCCATGGTCAGGCGGCCGTCACCGATGATGATGGGTGTGATCGGCGTTTCGCTGGCGGGAGTGGTTCGGCCTCCGATGTTGAAGCCGAGCAGGCCGAGTTCTTTTTTCCAGAAGTGGGTATTCGCCCAGAGTTGCTCCATCCACTGGGGCTCGGTTTCGAGGACGTCGAAAGCGGCGATGCAGGTTGCCGCGACCGATGGCGGATGCGATGTCGAAAAAAGAAACGGGCGCGCGCGGTGGTAGAGAAAGTCGATCAGATCGCGGGTGCCGCAGACGTAGCCGCCGAGAGCGCCGATTGCTTTCGACAGAGTTCCGACCTGAATATCTACCCGGCCGTGCATTTTGAAATGATCGATGGTGCCGCGTCCCTGGCGGCCGAGGACGCCGGAGGAGTGGGCGTCATCGACCATCATGATTGCGCCGTTGTTTTCGGCGGCTTCGCAGAGGCCGGGGAGCGGGCCGATGTCGCCGTCCATGGAGAAAACGCCATCGGTGATCAGCAGTTTTTTGCCGGGCTGATTCTTTACGCTGGCGAGCTGCTCTTCGGCATGGGCAACGTCTTTGTGGCGGAAAACGAGAATCTTCGCTCGCGACAAGCGGGCGCCATCGATGATCGAGGCGTGATTCAATTCGTCGGAGATGATGAAGTCGTCTTTGCCCAGGAAGGATGAGACCGTTCCCGCGTTGGCCGTGAATCCCGACTGGAAAACCACGCAGGCTTCGACGTTTTTGAAGCGCGCGATTTTTTCCTCCAGTTCCATGTGGATCTTCATGGTCCCCGCAATGGTGCGGACGGCGCCTGATCCGACGCCATACTTACGGGTGGCTTCGAGCGCGGCTTCGCGCAGCTTGGGATGGGTGGTTAGTCCGAGATAGTTATTCGAGGCGAGGTTGATGACTTTCTTGCCGTCGAAGGTGCAGACGGCGGCCTGCTCGTCGTCGAGGACGCGCAGCTTGAAGTGCGTGCCTTTGGCTTTGAGATCGTCGAGTTGCGTGGTCAGGAATGAGAGCGGATTGATGCGCGTGGCAGTGGGCATGTCTTACCTCTTGAAGCCTCTTGAAGTAACTCGCTGAAAACCAGAGTTGCTTAGACCGCTGAGACGGGGCAAGCCCCGTCTCTACAGAATAAGGATGCACGATAGTTTACCTCGACTTGTTCGCTATCCGACCTTGGGCTGTCCTAGCGCGGCAATCGTTCCTTTGGTTGCGCGCAGATAATCCGCTGGAGCAATCAGAATTTGTAGTCCACGCATCCCAGCGGAGATGGAAACCACGTCGAACAATTCGATGGTTTCGTCCGCGTATACGGGAAAGTCGCGCTTGGCGGCAAGGGCAGTTACTCCTCCGCGAATGTAGCCGGTGAGACTTTGCAGTTCTTTTACCGGGACTAGCTGAATTTTTCTTTCTCCTGCGGCGGCGGCCAGCGCCTTCAGGTTGAGTTCTTGATTGCCGGGGATCACGGCCATTACAACTCCATCACGATCACCTCGCGCGACCAGCGTTTTGAAGACCTGTTCTGGGGGCAATCCGATCTTGGCCGCGACGGTTTCCGCGGCCAGGTCGTTGGGATCGACTTCATACTCGCGCAGTTCGTAGTGGATTCCCATCTGGTCGAGCAGGCGCGCGGCATTTGTCTTTTGAATGGCGGTTTTCTGTGGCGGCTTCACGTTGTATAGTGTCCAATCATTAGTTGTTGCGACGTTCAGGGAGGCTTATCGTGCGTCTTCTGCTCCATTGGGTTCTAAGTGCGGTGGCGGTATGGATTGTGGCCCACGTGGTTCCGGGTATCCACGTGGACGGTCCGGTAGCGGCTTTGATCGCGGCACTGGTCATTGGATTGATCAACGCCACGCTCGGATTGCTGCTCAAGATTTTAACGTTCCCGCTGACGATTCTAACGCTTGGCCTGTTCTGGTTTGTGATTAACGCGCTGATGCTGGAGTTGGCGGCGTGGCTGGTGCGGGGATTCTACGTGCAGAACTTTATAGCGGCTTTGATCGGCGCGGTCATGCTCAGCCTCGTTAGTTCAGTTTTGCAGTGGCTGGTGATGCCGGACCGCAAGGCCAGCTAAGGTTTGTGAAGGAGAGTGGAAAACGTCCAATTGCGGGCTTAGGAATTTTATTCTGAAGGCTCGGAGATGGGTTCGGGACGGTCGAGGCGGTCTTGTTTTTCGCCGAGTAGCCGAACAATTTCTTTGGTCAATTCGACGAGTTTTTCTGGATCTTGTTCTGAGGCAGCCATTTCTGCGAGCTGCATCCATCTTTCACGCGCCTGTTCTTGCATGGGCCCGACTCCATTGAGAATCGGAGAGACTAGCACTTGGTGCGATGGCAAGTATGTACGCCAGCGTACAAGGCCTTGAAAGAATCCTAAAGAGTGGGACTTCGCCGCAAGGCTTCGAACACACTTTGTACCTGGCCCACGGTGGCATCGAGCGATCCCGAGTTGTCGATTACGAAGTCGGCGGCTTTGATTTTTTCTTCGTCGGCGATCTGCGCCGCCATGCGGCGATTTACTTCGGCGCGGGCTGCGTCTTCTGAGATTCCGAGGCGGTGGGCGAAGCGCTGAATGCGCTGTTCGGGGTGGCAGGTCACGACAATTAAACGATCGAAACGGTCGGCGGCGCCTGCTTCCAGGATCAGGGCCGCTTCGACGATGGCAATGGCATTCGGATCGCTACGGCCAATTTCTTCCATCCACTTGTTTTCGTATTCGATCACTGCGGGATGGACAATTTCATTGAGTTCCTTGATGCGTGGAGGTGCGCCGCCTGGGGTGCCAAACGCAGCTTCTCCCAGCCGGGGGCGATTGATGGTTCCGTCGGGATTCAGGATTCCGCGTCCGAAGTGGCGAACGACTTCGTCGTAGACGGGACGGCCGGGTTGCATGAGGTCGTGAGCGACCGCGTCGGCCTGGAGCAGGCGGGCTCCGAGTTTGACAAACATTTCGCCGACGGCGGATTTGCCGCTGGCGATGCCGCCGGTGAGGCCGAGTTTTAGCAAGGGGTGCTCACGGGGAAATTCGGTCGTTCGTCGTTCGCTACACGTCTTTCGCTGTTCGCTATTCGCTATTTGCTACACCTGGCTCAATTCTGGTTGTCTCAGACCACGCCGCAGCATCGCTGCTTTCACAGTGTTCGACATCAGCATGGCGATGGTTAGCGGGCCGATGCCTCCGGGGACGGGCGTTATTGCTCCGGCGACTTCGGCCGCATTGGGATGGACATCCCCGATCAGGGTTGAGTTTTTTGCCAGAAATGTCTCTTCGCGCTTTTTATTTCCGGCGAAGAATCGGTTGAATTCGTGGCGGTCGGTAATCTTATTGATGCCGACGTCGATCACGGTGGCTCCGGGCTTTATGTAGTCGTGGGTGACCATGCCGGGGCGGCCAATGGCGGCTATCAGAATGTCGGCGCGGCGGCAGACTTCGGGCAGATCGCGCGTCTTCGAGTGGCAGACGGTTACGGTGGCATTCTGATTCAGCAGGAGCATGGCGACCGGCTTGCCGACGATATCGCTGCGTCCGACAACAACCGCTTCCTGAGCAGCAACGGGAATTCCGCTTCGCTTCAACACTTCCATTACACCGGCCGGCGTGCAAGGCACGAGCCCCGGTCGCTGCGTGGAGAGGTAGCCTACGTTCACGGGATGGAATCCGTCGACGTCTTTGGCGGGGTCGACGGCTAGCAGCACTTTCTTGGAATCGACGTGGGCGGGCAAGGGCAATTGCACCAGGATGCCGTCGATTTCGTCACGACGGTTCAGGTCGGCGATTAGAGCGAGCAGTTCTTCGGTGGTTGCGGTTTCGGAGGGTGTGTGTTGTTCGCTGTAGAGGCCGACTTCCAGCGAGCTTTTCACTTTGCCGCGTACGTACACTTCGGAAGCCGGGTTGTGTCCGACCAGTACTACCGCGAGGCCGGGACGTATGCCCGACGATGCCAGGGCTTTCGCCTGTGCCGTGACTTCGGCGCGAATTTCAGCGGCTATTTTGGTTCCATCGAGAATCCTGGCTGTCATCCTACCTCGTTGACATTGGCGCGCTTGAGTTGAAAAAGCGATTCTATCGCATTGACACCTACTCGACTCTGCTCGATTGCGGGCCGATGCTAACCGCACGGAACACAGGGGATCACAGAGAAATTCGGCGCCTCGATCCGCGTTACAATAGGGCGGCTATGATTTCCCAGGATTTGCTGGACATGCTGGTCTGCCCGGTTTGCAAGAAGCCGGTGGTGTTGCATGCGAACGGGCAAAGTCTGAAATGTGGCGTCTGCAGGCGTGTTTACCCCATTCAGGATGATATCCCGATTATGCTGATCGACTCCGCCTCGATTGACCCGGCCTGAGGACACACTCGACAAAGTTCGGTTTCCTCCCACAGGAAACGACATTTAGTGTCAATCTGGCAACATACGTTGTTGTTATGTTTTCCTGCCTGGCCGCCGATGATTTCCTCGCAACCTTTTGCAAAATGTTGGGTTCTAAGAACTTAAGAGATGTGCACTTGTACTTGGTGGTGTACCAAAGGTACGGCATTTCGATTGCATGTAACGGATCAGGTTGCCGATGAATCTAATCGAGCAGCAGCAAGGGGACCGAAGATGAGAATGGCCATGAAAGAGCGATTTACGGTGACCGAACTTTGCGCCCTACGGAACGACTTGATTCAGGGCGGCATGGTGGATTCTCGCGAAGCAGCGGAATTGCTGCAAGTCTTTTTGGCCGGCCGTGGCTACGGGGTTTCGCAAACCGCCGCCATTGATGCCGCTGGACGAGTGGAGATGGCGGGTTGTTCCCTGCCTGTGCTCGAGCGTGAACTGGAAGGCCTCGCGCTGGTCATGTGAGTTTTGGGTTATTGATTGCTTCATATATACGAAATGGAAACGACGTTCACGTGAAACTGATCTAGCTCAACTCAGCGACTGACAGTTTCTTGATAAGAAGCGCCGGGCACAATTGCCCGGCCTTTTGTATTTGTGGGATCTAGTTCACGATCAAAGCGCTACTGCTTGAGGTTCTCGACCGCCTCTTGGAGGGCCCGCGTAATTTGCTCGGGATCGGCGTCTGGTGCGAAATGCATAGGCTTGCCAATGCGCACTTGAATCTTTCCGGGCGCGGCAAATTTCTTTCCCGCTTGCTTGACTTCAAACAATCCATCGATTCGCATGGGCAGAACCGGGATACGCAGATTGTTGGCGAGCAGACCGACTCCGCTGCGGAAGGGGCCGAGCTTGCCGTCTTTGGTGTGCTTTCCCTCCGGGAATACCAGCACGCTGTAGCCGCGATCGACGGCTTCTCCGGCATAGGCAAAGCTTTTGCGGAAGCCGGATTGTCGCGGGAGTGGGAAAAGATTCAGCAGGGCGATACCGAGTGTCCACTGGGTGCGGTCGTAGATGCGGCCGAACCAGGGCCGGCTGGGATGGGGCGAGCGTAGAAGTTCGAGCGCCTCGCCTCCGGTTGCGGTTGCCAGTTTGTGGCGGATGTTCGCCGGGAGCGCCGTTTGGATGAAGCCGACGTCGACATCGTCAACGTGATTCGAGATGACCAGCAGCGGTCCTGTGACTCCGCGCAGGTTTTCACGCCCGATTATGCGGGGCCATCCTAGAAGAAACATGGCTGGGCGGGCCAGCAAGTAATGGGAGGTGAGACGCAGCCAGGTGGTGGGCCAACGCAGAGTCCAGCGGGGATAGTGAAAGGCTGGGGAGGGCAGTCGTTGGTCGTTAGCCGTTTGTCGATGTGGGGGTTTGCCACCGACTAACGACGGACGACTAACGACTGGCTCGGCTTCGCCTTGCAATAGTTTTTCCAGGTCGCCAACCGTTGCTATGTTCGCAAACTTCGTTTCGCTTAGGTCGATCTGATAGCGATCTTCCAGAGCGCTGAACAACTCGACGCGTTCGAGGGAACTTAAACGTAATCCGCTCTCCAAATTTGTGTCCGCCGTTAGATTTTGCATGCTCTCCATGCTGCGTCCCGTGATCCGCGTCAGCAGTTCTGAAAGCGGTCGTGTGGAGCGGACACTCTTGTCCGCTGCTTTTGCATTGAGTGGGTTGAGGGCTGCCTCGACGCTATCGTGGATCACATTGCGGCGGGGTTTCTGCGTGGAGCTGCGGGGGAAATCCTGGTCCGGCCAGACGAACCAGGTGGGCATACGCTGAAATTCGGCGAGTTTCGCGTTGGCTTGCTGGACGATTGCTTCGGCATTGCTCTTGCGGTCTTGCAGAATCAAGATCGCACAAGGCTCAGCATTTCCGCCGCGGTCGAGTCCGATGACGATGCAATCCCGCACCTCTTGTTGCTGCCGCAATGCCGTTTCCAGATCCTCGGGATAAATGTTCATGCCTGCAGAGGTGACGATGACTTCTTTCTTGCGTCCCTTGAAAAAGAGATTGCCTTGTTCGTCGAGCGCGCCGAGGTCGCCGGTGCGATACCAGCCATCGTCTTCTTGACGGGCCATGGATTGCATTTCCCCGCCTGCTAAATAGCTGTTGGCCACGCCGCTGCCTCGGACGAGGATTTCGCCATCTTCCGCTAACTTCATTTCGCGTCCGGGGAGAATTTTTCCGATGGATCCACGGCTGGTGTGGAAAGGGTGATTCAGGCTGATCAGCGAGGTGGTTTCGGTGAGTCCGTAGCCCTGGATGACGGCGTATCCGAGGCGATGCCAGAATTCTTCGGTCTCAGGATCGAGAGCCGCGCCGCCGCTGATCATGGCCCAGAACTTCCATCCGAATTGGCGGCGTATGCTGCGGAAGGTCCACCAGCGGCGCAGGAAATGCTGGTTCTTGGCTTCGGTGAAGCGGGCAGCAAAATTGGTTGCTTTAGTGCTGTCAAATCCTGTATCGCGTTCGACCTTCTGCTTTAAAGAATCGATCATGCGCGGGACAGCCACCAGCACCGAGACCCGCTCGCGGTGGATCGTCGCCATCACTTCGGTTGGATTGAAGGTGTTTTCGAAGACGACTGTGCCCCCGAGCAGGGGTGGGAGGAAAATTCCCAGGAATTGGCCGAAGACGTGGCTCAGCGGTAAGAGATTCAGAAAACGAATCGGATGCACCAGGCGTTCATATTTCAGATATTTTCTGATTTCGGCTTCAATCGGAGCTAGATTGCCGACCACGTTGGCGTGGGTGAGCACGACTCCCTTGGGCTCGGCGGTTGTGCCGGAAGTGAAGACAATTTCGAGCGTGTCGGAGGGTTGAATCTCAGCCGGACGAAAGCGTGTTGCCGGATGCCGCGCGACCGTGGCGGTCAGATCGTTGGGGGCGATTGTTGCAATGGTTGCAATGTCCGCGAAAAATGGAGCGCGTTCGCTTGGACACAACACGAGCCTGGTCCGCACCTGAGCGCTGATGCGCTGGGCGAAATCGGGACTGGCGGCATCGTCGATGGGTACGGCAATGACTCCGCATAGCGCGCAGCCGAGGAATGCTGTTACCCATTCGGCGCAGTTCGGACTCCACAGGAGCACGGCATCGCCTTTGATGATTTCTCGTGCTTCGAGCTCGCGGGCGAACTGGTATGCCGTGGCCGCAATGCGCTGGTAGCTCCAACGCTCGTGGCGGTATCCGCGCGGAAAGATGTAGGCACACTCGTCATTATTGGAACGTCCCCAGCGCTCGAAATCGTCCAGTGAATCCAGCAGACTTGCCCGCACACCCTGTTTAGTAGCACAATTCCCAGAACTTTACATGGATGACTGCCGCCTGAAGGCGTAGTCTGGGGCCGGATGACAAAGGTTTATAAACTTCGCGGTGCTGTAATTCGATGTGCTGTCGGGTTGGGAATCTGTGCGCTGATCTCGTGCCAGGTCCCAAATTCGACTGGGGGCGCGTCTTCGTCCGGATCGGCGTCTGGAACGACGTCTGGATCTGCTGGGTCGGTGATCGCGAAGATCGAGGAGCGAGCTGCCGCCAATAGTGGTCCGACTCGCGACCTTAGCCAGGACGAAGCTGCCGGCGGACATATTCTGCGCAAACACGTTGGGCAGACCGATGATGAATTGCGTGAGCGCCTGGAACGGGAACGCCGCATTACCGGCGCCTCGACTTATACCGACCGTTCCGCCGCCGAACATGCGGTGGGTGCGGCTATCGCGCATTCGCAGGGCCGCATCCAGAATTGGTTGAACCGTTCCGGTGGACATCCTAACCTGGTGCTCGACTATGACAGTGACACGCCGATTGGGCGCACGATCAATCGGGGAGAGAATCAATCGCATCCATGCTCACACGCGCTGGTGATACTCAGATACGGTGGGCCTAACAATTACTACGTGCTGACTTCTTATCCGGAGTGCCGCTGATGAACCCGAAACTGGAAATCACCGCCGCCAACTTTCCCGCGCTGCATACTTTTCTGCGAGGCTATTTTCATGAAGATGTTGCCGACGAGTACGGCACTCCTCCGGAAGCGGCGGATCAATTTTGCGAAGACGCCGACAGCGATGAGCGGATTCCGGTGGCAAAAGAGTGGCAGCAGGTTGTGGAACTGACAGGCGGCCAGCCCGCCGCGCTAAATCCGGCATTGAAGAAATTGGGCAGCGCGATTCGTTTGACCGAAGAGGAGGTTCCGCAGGTTTCGGCTATTTTCGCGCGCTGCCTGGCTGTGAAATCGCATCGACGCGTGGCCAACGAATAGGGCAGGAACGCCACCCTCACCGCCAAGCTCCCAAAATCAGGCCCATGATCGTGAACGAGACGGTCATGTATCCGCCATTGATCAGCACATACTTCCATGACCTGCGCTCGAACAGTGCGATGGTAGCAAGACCCAACGTCACCCAGCCGAAGCCAGCCAAAAAACCTGCCGTTGCGCCCCAGACGGCAGTGGTTTTGGCGTCGGCGAGAAACGCGGCCAGGTTCGCGGACATAATCAGCGCGAAAATAAATGACAAGCCGAAAATCTTGGCCATATTGCTTTCAGCCAGGCCTTCTTGTGTGAAGTTGTTGGCTGACATCCAGGCGCGTCCAAATAACGCCGGCGAGTACCAGAGTCCTCCGATCACAAATGTGGAAACTGCCGCAGCGATTACAGCCAGCCAGTTCAGATGAGGCATTGTGCCCTCCATGGATTTGTTTACGGAGGCAGAATGCCGGATGGTTGGGGAGCTGTATTGTAAAAAATTTCCTGTGAGGCGTTTTCGGTTAGTCAAATCCTTCAATCAACCGCTACGTATTGAGGAAAATCGGTGCGGCCGCGGAGATATTCGGATGGTGTCAGGCCCGCCAGTTGGCGGAATTCATGGATCAAGTGGGCTTGGTCATAGTATCCACAATCGACGGCGAGGTCTGACCAGTCGGGTGTCGTGGTTGCGCGATTGGCGGCGGCGAGAGCTTCTTGAAAGCGGAAAATCCGCGAGGTCAGCTTTGGCGTCATTCCTACTCGGCAATCGAAGCGGGCGAGCATCTGCTTATGGCTCAATCCGAGGCGGGAGGCCAGTTCGCGCAAAGAAAGCACGGGCCACGAACGCAACGTCTGCAAGGCTGCCGAGACGGTCAGGTCGGGCTCAAGGCGCGATTGCGCTTTTGCGATCAAGTAGGTTTCCAATAGGTCGAATTTCCCTTCGGGAGACGGCGTTTCTAGAAGCTGCTCGCGCAACGCCAGGATTTCGCGTTTCCAGATCAAATCGAGCTCGACCACATTTCCCGAAAGTTCTGACAGGGGAAAGCCAAAGAACGGGGCGGCGCCGCCGGTGCGAAAGTGCGCTCCCATCATGGAGGAACCTTGCTCCACGCCCAGAACAATGAACTGGCGCTGCATTCCGCTCACCCAGCAGCGGTTGTAAACGGAGAAGCGCTCCAGATCGCGGTTGTCGTAGAGTCTCTTGGGACCTTCGCTGAGATCAATGATCAACTCCATGGAGGCGTCAGGCAGGAGCTTTTCTTTGGTGTGATCGGACTCCATGTTGTCGTAGAACCAAAGCAGTTCCACGAAATGAGAAAGCGGCGTCGCCGGAACTCGAGTGAGGTAGATCATCAGCTGAATTGGACGGCAATCTTCGCGGCTGGTTACCGGGAAATCGCTACTTTACATGATTTTTCGGGCAACCGCGTCGTTCAACGCGCCAGCGTAGGAGCCCTATCCTTCGCGCCCCACGCCCAGTGCGTCGGCCACTCGGTTGATGTAGTTGAACCACGACGCGATCAGCGTGATTTGCAGGATGGCTTTATCGTCGAATCCGGCGGCTCGTAATTTCTCATGGTCGTCTTTCCAGACTTTGGTCGCGTCTTTGGTGAGCTTCACGACGTAGTCAACCATCACGCGCTCCTGCGGAGTTATTGGCGCGGTGGTGTAATCGCGTTGCAGCGCCTCGATTAAATCCTTATCTAACGTGACGCGACGCAGAAACTCTGCGTGGGACTCGATTCAATACACGCACCGGTTGGTCACCGACACCATGGTGGCGATCATTTCGTGCTGACGGCGCTGGAGCGGCAGATCGGGGGACATCAGTGCTCCGAAGGTGGAGAATGCGTGGTAGAGCGCCTGCGGAATCAGGGAGTGGGAGGCCACGATGTGCGATCCGCCGCCTTCTACGGGATGGACGGGAACGGCGTACTCCTGGGGATAGAGCGGCTTCTGCCCTTCCATTGCCTGGCGCAGTTCGTCATCAGCTTCCGATAAGGGGATGGTACGAATCCAGGTCATGGGTATGATGTGCCCTCCTGACAATGATAGCCAATGCACACAATCTTTTCAGGCTACTCGCGAGAGTAACGCCACGCCAATAGTTGGAAAGCGTTACGGCGCCCGGTGCTGGTAGCATTACGGAGTCGCCACCAACGCTGGAGGGGCTCTGATGCCGCAAGACACTTTAACCATCACTGACAATCGAACCGGGCAGAGCTACACCGTTCCCGTGGAAAATGGCGCGATTCGCGCGATGGATCTGCGCAAGATCAAGAGCGGTCCCGACGATTTCGGTTTGATGACCTATGACCCTGCTTTCATGAACACGGCATCCTGCCGAAGCGCGATTACATACATTGACGGCGATAAGGGAATCCTGCGGTACCGCGGTTATCCGATTGATGTGCTGGCTGAAAAAAGTACCTATCTTGAAGTCGCTTACCTGTTGCTGTTTGGCGAATTGCCCAATGCAGGCCAGTTGAAAGGCTGGGTGCATGACATCACGCACCACACCATGCTTCATGAAACCACTAAGAAGTTCATGGAGGGTTTCCGCGATACGTCGCATCCGATGACGATGCTGGTGAGCACGGTGGCTGCGCTGTCGTCGGTATATCCGGACTCGAAGAACATTCAGGACGCTGAAAACCGGTTGCTGCAGATCAAGCGTCTGCTGGGCAAGGTGCCTTCGATCGCGGCGATGTCGTATCGGCATATCTCGGGGCTGCCGTACATCTATCCCGATAACGACCTGACCTATACCGAGAATTTCATGAATATGCTGTGGAAGATGGTTGAGCCGAAGTATGTGGCGAATCCGGTGCTGGCGCGGGCGCTCGACATTCTTTTTATTTTGCATGCCGATCACGAGCAGAATTGCAGCACGAACGCGATGCGCGCGGTGGGCAGCTCCCATGCTGATCCGTATCTCGCGACCGCTTCGGCGGCGGCGGCGCTTTCGGGTCCGCTGCATGGCGGAGCGAATGAAGAAGTGCTGCGCATGCTGGACGAGATTGGATCGAAGGATAATGTTCCGGCATACATCAAGAAAATTAAAGAAGGCAAAGGCCGCCTGATGGGCTTTGGGCATCGCGTCTATAAGAATTACGATCCGCGGGCGAAGATCATTAAATTTGCCGCCGATAGCGTCTTCGAAGTTACCGGACGCAATGCCAAACTCGATATTGCTCTTGAACTCGAACGCATCGCGCTTGAAGACGATTATTTTGTGCAGCGCAAACTCTATCCGAACGTCGATTTTTATTCCGGCATCATGTATCAGGCGATGGGCTTCAAGCCGGAGATGTTTACGGTGCTGTTTGCCATTCCACGAACGATTGGGTGGCTGTCGCAGTGGCAGGAGATGCTGACCGATCCGGAGCAGAAAATTGCGCGTCCGCGGCAGATTTGGGTTGGGCATGATACTCGGGAGTTTGTGCCGATCGAGAAAAGGGCGAAGTAGGACTCGTTAATCATCATCAAAATCGGACGGTTGGGTGTCAGCCTAGTGCGGGGTTGTACCCCCCCCCCCCCCCCCCCCCCAAAAAAAAATTAATAGTTAAAATATTGATAACAAACGACTTGACTCGATGATTCCTTCCAAATCTTTGAGTTTAAACGGCTTATATCTAAAATATTGCCGAATAAAGACTTACGTCTCTGAATGTATTTTTCTTAAGTTTGCCTGGTACGGTTCGCGGTGGACGCGGTTCTGATAATTCAGTTCTAGACGTGAAAAGATAAGCTGGCAAGTCTACTTTCGGCCCCCTGCTATGGCTCCGATTACGATGAACGGTTCTTTCCCGGATGCGACGGCTTCGGGCAGCGGTGCGTCGGGCGAGTCGTGGGACCGATCTTCTTCGCAGGCGAAGAAGCGCAGGAATGCGCGGCGCTGCTGCGTGGATTGGTCACGGATGGTGCCGCGCAACATGGGATAGTTTGCTTCGAGCGCGTCGAGGATGGAGCGCTGCGTGACTGGGGCTTCGATTTCCAGGGTTAGTTCGCTTCCCACACTTGCCAGGGTTCGGAGATGGAAGGGGAGGATTACCCGGATCATGTGAAGTGTGAACCCTCAGTCGAAAAGACGCATTCCTCGCGGCCCCTAAAAGGGGCATTTGATTTTGAATGACTTATGGTATCGCTAAAGCGATACCCTGATACGAATCGCGAAGTTTCCGGTCATGGATCGTGCCTTCGGGTTTTCCGGTGGTCATTGAAATGGATTCCGAATCGTTAGCTGCCGGTTGATACGCTCCCGGCGATAGATGCGCTCGGAATGACCGGAGAAGAGTCCGGCCTGCGTGGTCGTTCACACGATTGTCTGTACTTCTACGCTTAGTACTGGTGGAAGATCGCGAACTATTGGATTCCAGCTGTCGCCCGCATCGGCGGATGCGTAGACCTGGCCGCCGCTGGTGCCGAAGTAGACTCCGCATTTATCCAGGGTGTCTACGGCCATGGCGTCACGGAGGACGTTTACGTAGCAGTCTTTTTGGGGCAGGCCTTTGGTTAGGGGCTCCCATTCGTTACCGCCGGTTCGGCTGCGGAACACGCGCAGTTTGCCGTCGGGAACGAAGTGCTCTGAGTCACTTTTGATCGGAACTACATACACGGTCTCGGGCTCGTGGGCGTGCACGTCGATGACGAATCCGAAATCGGTGGGCAGGTTGCCGCTGACTTCTTTCCAGTTGTCTCCGGCATCGTCCGAGCGCATGACGTCCCAATGTTTTTGCATGAAGAGCACGCCGGGGCGTTTGGGATTCATGGCGACGTGGTGGACGCAGTGCCCGACTTCGGCACGGGGGTCCGGGATGTATTGGGAATAGAGGCCGCGGTTGATCGGCTTCCAACTGGCTCCTCCGTCGTCGGTGCGGAACGCGCCCGCCGCCGAAATCGCGATGTAAATTCGCTGCGGATTGCTGGGATCGAGGATTATGGTGTGCAGACACATGCCGCCCGCGCCCGGCTGCCAGTTGGGGCCGGTGCCGTGTCCGCGGAGGCCGGGGAGTTCCTTCCAATTCTGTCCGCCATCGGTCGAGCGAAATAGAGCCGCGTCTTCGATGCCGGCGTAGACGGTCTCGGGATCGGTGAGCGACGGCTCGAGGTGCCAGACGCGCTTGAACTCCCAGGGATGTTGGGTGCCGTCATACCACTGGTGCGTGGTCAGCGGTTTGCCGGTTTCGTTCGACGCGTCGTAGGCGAACTTGTTGCTTTCGCCTTTCGGGGGGCCAGGCGCGACGGGTTCGCCGACGGGCGTTCCGGGCTGATGCCAGGTTTTGCCGCCGTCGTCGGAGCGTTGGATGATTTGCCCGAACCATCCGCTGGACTGCGAGGCGAAGATGCGATTCGGGTCGATGGGCGATCCCTTGAGGTGGTAGATTTCCCATCCCGCGAAGTGGGGGCCGCTGACCTGCCACTGTTCACGTTTGGCGTCCGATGTAAGGATGAATGCGCCTTTACGGGTGCCGACTAGGACTCTTACTTTACTCATGCTGCGCTCCTGTTTTTTATTACTCTTATCAAGTCTTCTTCCTGGCGTTTTTTCTGGCGGTGGGCTTCGGCTTTAGCGTCTTGACGTAGTCGTAGCTGTATCCAAGATATTTTTGCAGTTCCTTCGTATTTTTCAACAAGGCCTCGGGGACCGCAACATATTCCTTCATCACGACGCCGTAGGCCTCGAACAGCGTGGTCTTGTGCTTCTTGAGGAATTCTTCGCGCTGGTCCTCAGGCAGGCGAATGGCCAGTGAGCGCGAGGCGTGCAGCAGGGTAAACATGTGTCCATTCAGCGAGGTATAAGGATTGGCAGCGCCTTTGCGCTCGATTTCGGGATGGGTTGCGAGCAGTTGATCGTATAAAGCGACAAGGGGACTGGCTTTGGACTTGATCATCGTTATCGTCGTTTCCTGGAGTTAGAGAAGGGTGGCCACATTCTCCGGGGGAAAGTATAGCGGGGCGGGCACAACAAACGCCACGTGATGAAACATGAGCTCTTGGACCTTACTGATGGAAGCAATTGAAACTATGACGCATGGTTCCGTGGTGGCCCCTTCTCGAAAACCGCGAGACGGGGCGCACCCTATTTCGCTTCTGTTTCATCCCGTTCTCCGCAACCGGACGTACACTCCCTTTTGGTAACCCCGGTAATCGTTGGTAACCATCGGACTGAGAGATCACGGCCTTACAATTACCTTACTCCGCGGTCTGATTCAGCAGTCTTGTTTGCGTGGATTGCGGGGTTTCGTTTGGGAATCTCCCGGCGAGGTTCTATCCGTTCCATACGCTTTCGGAAAGCGTGGGCGTTGAGCGGAAAAAAGGCTGGAGTCCGTACCCTATGGCGTTTGGTTTTGGTTTCAACAAACAAAAGGTTCTCAGCGCCGCGGAAAAGTTTGTCCAGCAGGGCAAGCTGCAGAACGCCATCGCTGAATACGAGAAGGTCCTGAAGAGCGACAACAAGGATCTTACCGTCAACAACACCATCGGCGATCTCTACGCTCGATTGGGCGATAGCGCCAAAGCCATCGAATGCTTCAAAACGGTGGGCGACGCCTATGCCGCGCAGGGTTTCACGGTCAAGGGCATTGCCATGTACAAGAAGATCACCAAGCTCCATCCGAGCGTGGACGGATCTTTGAAACTGGCGGAACTCTACACCCAGCAGGGTTTGTTCAACGATGCGCGGGCGCAATACCTGCAAGTTGCCGAAGACTTCATGAAGAATGGGGACTTCGAACAAGCGGTGCGTTTATTCCAGAAGGTCCTGGAGATGGACCCGGAAAACGTTCCGATGCGGGTGAAGCTGGCTGAAGTTTACGTGAAGCTGGGAAAGAAAAAAGAAGCGTGGGAGATTTTCAGCGCGGCGGCGGAATCGTTGCGCGCGCGAGGTTCGCTGGCAGCGGCCGAAGACATTCTGAAACGGATGCTGGTGCTTGATCCTGGCAATGGCTATGTTCTGCTGCTTCGTGGCCGGGCAGCGCTTGAAGCTGATGATCCGAAGAGTGCGATCGGATACCTGGAAAAGGCTCCGGATCTCGATTCGAATCCTGAAGGTTTGCGCGATCTGCTGAAGGCGTATATGCAGATCGGAAACTCGACCAAGGCTACGCCTATCGCTGAGAAATTGCTTACGGTGCACAACGATCCCGAAGGCCTGTTTCTGCTGGCGGAGGGTTGCGCCCGGCTCGGGCAGTATCACGAAGCGCTTGATATTTACACACGGCATTCCGATCGGCTGCTGGCGACCGACTCGACGAAGCTGCTGGGAAGTCTGCATACCATGATCACGCATGTGCGTGATGATTCGGGCGCACTGGATGCGCTGTTGCTGTTGCTGAATAAAGCCGGCGAGAGCACGCACGTCAATGAAGTTACGGAGTTGCTGGCGCACTCCTGCGTGAAAGATGGGAACCTGTCCCGCGCTCGCGATCTCTATCAGATGCTCGCCACCACCGAGCCCCAGAATCAGCTGCACATGCAGAATTATCAGCAAGTGGTGGGGCGCATGGATGGAGCAGCGCCTCCGACGGGGATTACTGCCGAAGAAGGGGCGGTCATCGTCGAGGAATTGGAAGCGACTGCACCGGTCATCGATCAGTCGTATCCCGATCACGTTGCGATTGGTGTGCGTTCGGCGGTCACCGATGCCGACCTGTTCCTTTCTTACAATTTGCCGGACAAGGCGGTTGGACCTCTACTCGCGGCTCTGCCGCAAGCTCCGCGTGATGCCCGGTTGAACCAGCGCCTGGCCGCACTGCATACCCGCTTTCAACGTTTTACGGAAGCTGCCGTCTGCTGCCGAACCCTGGAAAGCGTGTATCACGATGCGGGTCATCCGGATGAAGCTGTGCGTTATGGAGAATTGGCTGCGCGTTATGAGGAGCGTGCCGCCTCCACTCCGCTACCGGCTGCCAAGGTCACAGCGTCATCGAAAACCGCTTTACCGTCGATCGCTTCCGGCGCAGTTCCACCCTGGCCGATGGTTGCGCCGGTGGCTGCGGATCACGAAGCGGCCGATGCTATGCCAGAATTCGCTGTCCATGAGATCGGCACACATGAATTGAGTGCGCACGCGGCTTCGTCGGAAATTTCTTCCGAGCTTCCGTCCGGTTGGGAGCATTCTCCCTCCGGAGAAGACGGACTGCCTGCTGCACTTTCCTCCGCTCTCGAAGCGGAGGCTTCGAGCAATCCCGAAATTGCTGAGACGGTCGAAGAGATCCGGTTCTATCTTGAGCACTTCATGACGGACCAGGCTCGGGCAGGGGTCGAGAAGCTCGAAACCTTGACCAGCGATGCTCGTATTCTGGATCCTTTGCGAGCTGCGATCGAATCGAACCGACAGCCGCTGGAGGCGGAACCGGAAATCGCCGAAATCGTTTCTACAGAAATCGGTGCCACCGAAAACGGTTCCTCGGAGATCAGCGCCGAAGAGCCTGTAGATTTCGAAGTGGAAATGGAGACCGATCACAGCGCCGAAGCCGTCGCTTCGCCCGGATCGATGTCGGATTACCAGTCCGGCGAGATACCTGCTGAGATTGGGTCTTCTCCGGCGTATGCGGAAGCCGCGCACGCCCAAGATGTGCAGCCTGAGGCCATCGGGCTAGATTCGTTTGTTTCAGACCTGGAAGCTTCGCTGGGTGATTCCTTCCCTGAAGTGCAGCCGACCGACTCCAAGCCTTCAGCGAGCTGGCCAGCTGCGTCGAAGCGCGCGGCCGCAGCGACTGCTCCGGAACCAAGGACAAACGACTTTGACCGGCACTCTGAAGTCGAGATACCAAACACCCCGGCAGCCATGCCCGCGATCGCAGCTTCGGCGGGAGGCGCCGCGGCCGCTCCAGCGCTGAGTTACAGCCAGTCGGCCGTGCGTCCACTGGGAGACGAAGCTCAGGCCATCCATCCTTCCGACAGCGTCGATCTTTCGGAAATGTTTGGCGAGCTAAGACAAGAACTCGAAGAAGATGTTGCAAACGCTGACGACGATCCGGAAACGCACTACAACCTGGGCGTTGCCTTCCGCGAGATGGGCTTGCTTGACGAGGCGATAGCAGAATTGCAGAAAGTCTGTACCGCGATCGATCGCGGAAAACCATTTACCCAACTTGTCCAGACCTATACTTGGCTGGCTCAGTGTTTCCTTGATAAAGGCGTTCCCGACGCCGCTATCCGCTGGTATGAAAAGGCGCTCAGCATACCGGGACTGGATGACGAGGCGCGTGTGGCCATCAACTATGAACTCGGGTCGGCCTGCGAAAGTGCCAACGACAAGCCCGCGGCACTGCGTTATTTCACCAGCGTCTACGGTTCCAACATCGATTACCGCGACGTCGCCGAGCGCATTCAGGCTCTGAAGTCGTAGAATGCACCAGTGGCTCTGAAATTTGCGCTGGGGATGCAACCGGTTCTCGCTCTTGTCCCGCGGTTTTACCCACGGCCTTATTCACGGCCTTGATCCATAACGACGCGTTCAATGATTTCCGATCCTAAGCTGCCTTTTGCCAGCGACTCTAGCACCGGTGTCGGGGGACTTAAGTCCCCCGACGAAACTCCTGTCTTGGTCAAGGGAGCAGACCTTCCGGTTGGAGCCTCCAGGCCTTCTCCCTCAGTCCTGCGGGTGTGGCTCCGGCGCGTCGGAGTGTTGTTGTTCGTGTTCTTGTGCGCCGCGCTAGGGGTTATGCTCATGATCCTGCCCTGGCAACCTCAGTGGTCCGACAATCCACTGCTTCTCCCCTATCCCACGCTTCGAGCCCTGGTGTCGAGTGGATTCGCCCGAGGCGTCTCGACCGGGCTGGGAATGCTCAATGTGTGGATCGGGTTTTGGGAGGCGATTCAATATAAAGAGTAACGTCGCTGGCCGCTGGTCGTTCGTCGTTGGCGAGTGACGGCCATTGCGATTTGTCCAAACGACTACCGACCAGTGACTAACGAATAACGACCGAATCACTTATGACTGATCCAATACTCAAGTCGGCGCCACTCGCATATCAGAACGAACCTTTTCTCAACAGTCCTGACGGTAGGATTCTGCGGCTGCTGGCGGAATACAGCGAACCGCTCTCTCGTTTTCGTCGCGAGCAGATTCAGGACACGGTCGTCTTCTTTGGCTCCGCCCGCATTCCCAGCCGCGAAACTGCTACCAACCGGCTGACTAACGTCCGCGGCAATGGCGCCAACGTTTCCGCTGAGCAACAAGCGAAGGATCTGAAACGCGCCGAAGCCGACGTCAATATGTCGCGCTATTACGAAGATGCGCGCAAGCTCGCCCATTTACTCACTGAGTGGACGAGCCAAATACCCGCGAAACGACAGCGTTTTGTCGTCACCACCGGCGGTGGCCCCGGCATTATGGAAGCGGCAAATCGAGGCGCTCACGAAGCCGGCGGAAAAACCATTGGACTCAATATCAACCTGCCATTCGAGCAGAATCCGAATCCCTACATCACGCCTGCGCTCAACTTCGAATTCCATTATTTTTTCATGCGCAAGTTCTGGTTCGCATATCTGGCCAAAGCGTTGGTGATTTTTCCGGGCGGCTTCGGGACGCTCGACGAATTTTTTGAAATTGTCACCCTGGCGCAGACTGAAAAACTGGCCAAGAAAATTGTGATCGTGATCTACGGCAGCGAATACTGGAAGAAGGTCGTCAATTTCGAAGCCATGGTCGATGCCGGCGTGATCTCGCCCGAGGATCTCGACTTGTTCAAGATGGCTGATTCCCCGGAAGAAGGCTTGGAGTTCCTGAAAGAAGGATTGACCAAGAATCACCTCAGCCCCCTTCAGCCGAAGCGAACCGGCGATGCGGCTATCCCCGAAATCGCGAAGACGCGCCCGTAGGCGGCCGATCGCCTTGTGGTGATCCGGATTGCCGGGTTTCGGCGATGCGGTCCTGCGGGAAATGTGTCCCTTCTTTTCTACCTAGCCCAGGTGGTCCATCTAAAATTGAACCCCGATTACCTTGACTCCGTATACACTGCTGCGGGACGGATGTTTCCGGAGAGAGACTGAATGACAATGCCCTCGCGAACAACTTTGGCAATCGCGCTCGGTTGCCTGCTTTTATTCGGCGTATTTTTCGTGGTAACACCTGCGCTTGCGCAACCCGGCGCAAATGAGATGCCATCGGTGATTGAGGTTCCCGCGGAGGCGCAGGCCTCGTCACATTTCGATGCGACTGCGGCCACGAACGCTTACCTGGCGAAGATTCCCGCCGACAAGACGGCTCGCTCCGATGCTTATTTCGAGGGGGGATACTGGCTGATTCTTTGGGACTTTCTCTACGGAGCTGTGGTGTGCGTGGTGCTGCTGAACCTGCGATGGTCGGCGCGGATGCGAGACCTTTCCGAGCGAGTCACGCGTTTTAAGCCGGTGCACACCTTCATCTACTGGCTGCAATATCTGGTTCTCACCACGATTCTCGGTTTCCCGCTCGCGGTCTATGAAGGCTATTTCCGCGAGCACAAGTACGGACTCGCCACGCAAACCTTTGGCCCATGGTTGGGCGATCAGTTGAAGGGTCTGGGCGTGGACGTGGTGCTGGGCGGGATTTTTGTCGTGCTGCTATTCGGCATCGTCCGCAGGCTCCCGCGAACCTGGTGGATCTGGGGTGCGGTTGCGACGGTACTTTTTGAGAGCTTCGCCGCTCTTATCTTTCCCGTCTTCATACTCCCCCTTTTCAATAAGGTAACTCCGCTCAACGATCCGAAGGTTGTCGATCCCATCCTGAGCATGGCGCGGGCCAATGGAATCCCCGCCAAGGACGTTTTCACGATGGATGCTTCGCGACAGTCGACGCGAATGAGCGCTAACGTCAGCGGTTTGGGCAACACAATGCGCATCACCCTGAATGACAACCTGTTGCGGCGGGCCTCGCCGGAAGAAGTTCAGGCTGTGATGGGGCACGAAATGGGGCATTACGTTCTGAATCACGTCTACAAAGGCATCATGTATCAACTGATTGACACGGTGATTGCCTTTGCTTTCCTATTCTGGGGACTCAACTGGGCGCTCTCGCGCTGGGGCGAGAAGTGGCAGATTCGGGGCGTGGGGGACACGGCGATTGTTCCCCTGGCGTTTTTGCTGGCTACGCTTTTCGTTTTCGTTACCACTCCCATCGACAACACCTTTACCCGGACGCAGGAATATGAGGCTGACATGTACGGTCTGAACACGAGCCGGCAGCCTGACGGTTTTGCCCAGGCCGCGATCCATCTCGGCGAATATCGCAAGATGAGTCCGGGGCCGCTTGAAGAATTCGTATTCTTCGATCATCCCAGCGGACGAAATCGTATTTATGCGGCGATGCGATGGAAGGCGGAGAATTTGAAGCTGTTCACCGGCCAGTAGGGCGCGTAGAGCGGACTCTTTTGTCCGCTGATTCTTAATTTGTGTGGCGCGAACATTTCGCGGACAGGAGTGTCCGCGCCACACAGGCGTCTTTACCACACGGCGTCTTTATCGTAGTAGTCTGAGAGCCGATGGCTCACCGCTGTCTGCTGTATTACATTACCGACCGCAACCAGTTTCACGCTGACGGACCGACCCGCCGCCGCATGTTGCTTGCCAAAATTGCGGAAGCTGCGCACGCCGGTGTCGATTACATTCAGCTGCGCGAGACCGATCTTAGTGCCAGTGAATTGGAGATCCTGGCGCGAGATGCCCTGACTGCCATCCGTGAAAACCCTCCGATGAGTGCGGAGAACCAGGAACTGATAACGGGTGAGCTGACTACAGGCGAGCAGGCAACGGGTAAGAGTGGAACTCGTCTGCTGATTAATTCCCGCACCGATATCGCCCTGGCCGTGGGCGCCGATGGCGTCCATTTACGCTCTCAAGACGTTACGCCTCAGGAGGTGCGCGAGATCGTGGCTGCCTCGGGCCATCCGCCAGCGAAGGCGGGAAGTTTTCTCGTCGGTGCTTCCTGCCATTCGAACGAGGAAGTAATCCGTGCTGCATCTGAGGGCGCCGACTTTGCGGTTTTTGCTCCAGTATTCGGCAAGCACACGACGCCCGAAACAAAACCCGCCGGAGTCTCCGGCTTGCGGGAAGCTTGCCGCGCAAAGATACCGGTCTTTGCGCTCGGCGGCGTCACCGTAGCTAAGGCTGCGTCGTGCCTGGATGCGGGAGCCGCAGGCATCGCAGCGATTCGGTTGTTTCAGGAAAATAAAATCGAAAATGTGGTGCGGGCGTTGCGGGCGCTCTAATTATGGACTCGAACGAATCGGCGCTACAGCTTTCGCGATCCCGAGGACAAAAGAAAGCGGAAGCGCCTCCGCTCGTTTGCATTCCTTCGGGATGGTTTCTGATGGGCTGCGACACCGGGCAAGATAATGAAAGACCTGTGCATCGGGTCTGGGTTGACGAATTTCTACTCGCCGAGTTTCAGGTCACCAATGCTGACTACAGCCGATTCGTGCTCGACACCAAATCTCAGCCACCGCCATTTTGGAGCGACTCGGCATTCAGTGATCCGATGCAGGCTGTGGTCGGCGTGTCGTGGTACGAGGCGGTCCGTTATTGTGAGTGGCTCAGCGCGGGGACTGGCGGCGTATTTCGATTGCCGACTGAAGCCGAGTGGGAACGCGCGGCTCGTGGAGGGCGCGAGGGCGGGCTGTTTCCCTGGGGTGATGAGCCTCCGCAATCGTTTTCGGAATATGGTGATCGCTGTGCGGGTTATTGGAGAAGCGGGCCGGAGCCGGGTGGGCGAGCCGAATCGAACGCATACGGTCTTTACAACATGTGCGACAACGTGCACGAGTGGTGCAGCGACTGGTATTCGCCCGATTATTATGCGGTATCGCCGGAGCGCAATCCGCGCGGTCCAAAGGACGGTGACCGGCGTGCTTCTCGCGGCGGATCTTGGCGCCACCACATTAAAATTTCGCGTTGCGCGGCACGCTCGAGCATCCCTCCCGATTTCAAATATGCCGACTATGGATTTCGCGTCGCCTGCGATGTTATCCGTGTCGTGCAGCCACAATCTCCAGAACTGCGGGGGTGATCATGTGCACTCCCTTCGTCGCTTGAAGTTGAATAAATGCCCGCCAGATGGCTTCGGAGCGCGCTGGGGATAGATATCCTAACTCGGCCAGGCGCTGGCGACCGACTTCGACGAAGGACGCCAGCCACTTCCAACTGAGATGATCGGGTTGCACAACGTCAATGAGCGGGCGGGTGCTGCGTATCTCGAAGCTAAGTTCCTCCAGCCAACGCGGCAAGCTCAATGCGATGTCGGGCTCGCCGCCGTTGTCGCGCCAACTCGCCATCACTGCGTTGACGAATTCTTCGAGTTCAGGACATCGTGGCATGGCGCGCCAGGTGGAATAGTCAAAATATTCGTGGAGGACGATGGTCCCATCCGGTGCGAGGGCGGCAGCTACACGCGCGAGAACGTCGCGAGGATTCTTGACGAAGGCGAACACCCACCGGGCCCAGGCGCGATCGGCGATCACGTCGGGGAACTCACCGGCGTCGAGATCGGCGAGATGCGTCGTGATGTTGTTGAGGCCGCGTTCGCGGGACGCTGCGTCGAGCGCGTGTAGAAACCGCTCCGACTTGTCGACGGCGACTACGCGACCGGATGGGCCGACCAATTCGGCGAGATCCAGGGAGGCGCAGCCGGGACCGCAGCCGACGTCCAGCACGGTTTGGCCTGGGCCGATGTCCGTGGACCGCCAGGCCTCCAGCGCACGTTGCCGCCAGGAGCGGTGCTGCAGGCCGAGGCGCTCGATTTCTTCGTCGTGGGTGCCTAATACGTAGTCATTTGTGCGAGACATTTTTTGTCCTCGTGCGCCCTGTCGAGACGTTGGGTCTGAGCGTACCGGAGGGGGATTCGGGACTTCTATCCGATTCTTGCGGTCGAATGGCGGCAGGCCGCATCGTGTGCGACTCGTTATCGGTGTAAATTGAGAGCGTGCTGGTGAAAGGAGAACTATGTATTCTCTGCGCTCAGTCGATGTAATGTCCTGCGGCAAGATGATGGGAGTTATTTACGGCTGTCTCGGACTGATCTTTCTGCCATTCCTGCTGTTGGGTGGATTGGGCAGCCTGCTCATTGGAAAAAGCTCCGGGGCAATTTCAGGGATTGCGATGTTGTGTATGGCGATTTTTCTGCCGGTTGTCTATGGGGTGATGGGGTTTCTGATGGGAGCGTTCACGGCATGGGTCTATAACCTGGTTGCCGCACGAATTGGCGGTATCCGATTAGAGCTAAGGGCCGACGCTTCCAGTTCCTCGCTCGTCTAAAGCTTCATTGGAGACCTGATGACTGACTTGGCAGCTCACTACCTCGAAGAGATCAAGCGTCAGTTCCGCGGACACAAGCGCATGGGTGAAGGCGCTTTGGCGCAACTTGAGGAAAAAGACTTTTTCGTTGCGCTCGATCCGGAGTCGAATTCCATTGCCGCTCTGGTCAAGCACATCGCTGGCAACGCGCGCTCCCGGTTTACCGACTTCCTCACCAGCGATGGCGAGAAAGCAGACCGGTTTCGCGATCAGGAATTTGAAGTCTCCGCGAAAACCACTCGTGAAGAGGTGATGAGTTGGTGGGAACAGGGTTGGGCGCATGTTTTTTCGGCGGTCGATTCGCTCAAGCCGGAAGACGTGCAACGGATCGTAACCATCCGGCAGGAGCCGCACACCGTCATGCAGGCGCTGAACCGCGCGGTCGCGCACTACGCGCTGCACATTGGGCAAATCGTTTTCCTCGCGAAGCACCTGCGGTCTTTACCAGGCCGGACACAGTGGCAGACATTAAGTATCGCGAGAGGAAAATCGGAAGAGTACAAGGTTGTCGCACCGAAGAACTTGAAGGCGACAAGTTAAGGAATCGGGAGACTCGTTCATGCGGAAATTGTTCACGGTCGCGATCTTCTTAGTTCTGAGCATCCCTCTACGCGCGCAGTCGGTGGTCCGGGCCGAGGCGAATCCTGTGGCGGAAGCGGAGATCAAGGCACTGGAATTGAAGCTGGCCGATCTCATCGTCAAGGGCGATTGGGACGAGTACGCGAAGCATGTTGGAGGGGATTACCTGTACACCCGCGAAAACGGACAGGTTGAGAATAAGGAAGAGGCGCTCGCCAGTTTGAGTGACGTGAAACGCAAGATTATTGTGATGGAAATGGAGCCGGCGAGTCTGGTGATTCGCCTCTACGGTGACACGGTTGTTTCCAGCGCGGAGTTCACGGTCACCGTTCGCGATTCGGGACAAGTCAAGAGCCGCCGCACGCGATTGAGTGATGTATTCGTGAAACGCGACGGGCAATGGATTCTGATTGCGGAACAGGGATCGACGATCGGGAAATGATCTCCGTCGGGCGTTAGGGGCGGAATCAGTTCGATGGACCGTAGTAGCGAAAGTGGCCGGTGATTTTCCAGTTAAAGAGCACGTCTTCTATTCGAGGACCCTCCCCGATGTTGTGTTCGATCATGTAACGCCCGCTGGTGCCCTTGCGGTCGACGACAATTCCGATATGAGGCACATTGCCACCGAGGTCGTAAGTTACAAGATCTCCGGGAGAGTAGTCTTCGGCTCGCGTGCTGGTCGGTAAGGACTCACCCTTGCGTCCGAAAAATACCATTAAATTTGGCACGCGGCGGTGATCGATATTAGAGTCGGGTTGCGCGGAAATCCATTTCCACTTTCGCGGGTAGGCTGCGAAATTCTGGACCATGTCTTCGTGAACTTCCTTTTGCAGATCGACACCCAATGCACGATAGGAGCGGATCACCTCGTCGGTGCAGACGCCGGTGTCAGCGGGAACATCTCCGCCGGGATAGGGAATACGGACGTAAGCTGGATCGTAGCGAACGGTGTGATGGGTGCGCTCAGTGGCCGCGATCACCAGGCGTCGAAGGAAATCCTGTTGTGCTTGTTGCCTCGCAGACGTGACTTGGGCAGATGCGCTCAAGCAGCAGATTGTGATGGCGACTATGGACGATCGCGGCGTCATGAACTGGCCTCGCGCGTTAATTCTAGACCGCAGCTTCGGTGGGTTCCAGATCACCAACCTACGGCAGTGGGGCAATTTGGCGAAAAAGCCCTTCACCACAGGGGGCACAGAGGGGCACGGGGGAAAACGAAGGGCTTCCCAAAGCCTATCTCACTACTCTTCCACCTTCCGAGCGGTCGGCAATTGAAAAATTGGAATGCTAGAATGACTGGTTTGCTTATCTAGAAATGCACTCATAAGGGGTCCCCATGCCCAGTACGTCTCCCACCACGATGCTTGCAGTGGTCAAGCCGGAAGCTGCGCCGGGCGCGGAAATACGCGAAGTTAAAATTCCCAGTTACGGCCCCCGCGACGTTCTGGTCAAAGTCAAAGTCGCCTCGATCTGCGGCACTGATCTTCATATTTACGAGTGGGATCGGTGGGCTCAGGGACGGATTCATCCGCCGCTGATCCCAGGACATGAATTTTGCGGCGAAGTGGTTGCGTTGGGCGATGAAGTCACGAGCGTTAAGGAAGGCGATTTTGTGTCCGCCGAAATGCACGTGGCTTGCGGCAAGTGCCTGCTGTGCCGCACGGGCGAAGCTCACATCTGCCAGAACGTAAAAATTATCGGCGTCGATTCCGATGGAGCGTTCGCCGAGTACGTAGTCATTCCAGAATCAAATATCTGGAAACTCGATCCTGCGATCCCGCAGGAGTATGCGTCCATTCTTGATCCGCTGGGCAATGCCGTTCACACCGTGCTGGCCGGAGAAATTGCGGCTAAAACTGTGGCTGTTACTGGCTGCGGACCGATTGGACTGTTTTCGATTGCAGTGGCGCGAGCGGTTGGAGCGACTACGATCTTCGCGATCGAGGTCAATGAACACCGGCGCAAACTTGCGGCCAAGATGAAGGCCGACTATGTGCTCGATCCGTCGAAAGAAGATGTGCGCGCGATCGTTGCGGAAAAAACTGGAGGGCTTGGGGTGGATGTGGTGCTGGAAATGGCGGGACATCCGGACGCGATCCGCACTGCATTTGACATTATCCGCCGCGGCGGACGCATGTCGCTGCTGGGGCTGACTTCGAAACCGATCCCGCTCAATTTTTCTGAAGACATTATTTTTAAGGGCATCACGATTCAGGGGATTAATGGACGGAAAATGTACCAGACTTGGTACCAGATGACTGCTCTCTTGAAGAGTGGGCGGCTTGATCTTCATCCGGTGATTACGGATCGCATCGCTATGAAAGATTTTTCTAAAGCGATGGCGCGGTTGAAGACGGGCGAGGCTAGCAAGATTCTGGTGTATCCGAATGGGGTGGAGTAGGGACAAAATGCAGATCCCTCGCTCCGCTCGGGATGACAATTCGTAGAGTGTTAGTTGATGGTTACGGTTTCACCGTTACCATCACTACCGAGTGCGCTGCAACGGTCGCGGAGAATGTTCCTTTGTGTTCGCCTAGATCTTTGGCGAGCCACAGGTCGCGAATTTTGGCGCTCAGGTGCGCAGGATAACCTAATTCTTCCCATGTCACTTCGATCTCGCCGTCTACGGTTCCACGGTTGAAAAGAACTACGGCGCGGCTTCCATCTTGTAGCGGCTTTGACCAGACTTCCAGGTCTCCGTTTTTGCGGACACGGCGACCCTCGATGCCTGCGGCATCCTGATCGACGGCGATCACTTCTTTTTGGGTGAGGATGTCGCGAATTTCTGGTTTCATGTCGCGCACGTCATTGCCGGCGATCAGCGGAGCGGCCAGCATTGCCCATAGACTGAAGTGGGCGCGATATTCGGCCGTGGTCATTCCTCCGTTGCCGACTTCCAGCATGTCGGGATCGTTCCAGTGTCCGGGACCGGCGAAGGACTCAAGCCCGACCTGCTGGTCGAGGATGTCGGTCATGCCATAGTTGCAGCAGTCGCCGGGCTTCCATTCTTGCTTGCCCTCCCATCGGTCTTTGATGTCACCGGTTGTACGCCAAAGGTTGCCGACGCCGTTGGCCCAGAGCCAAGGCTTACTGTTTCCCCATTCGCAAATACTGAAGACGATCGCACGGCCGGAGGCGTCGAGCGCGGCGCGCATGAGTTCATAAGAGGAGCGCGCATCCTGCGTGGACGTGCTGCACCAGTCGTACTTCAGATAATCGACACCCCACGCTGCATATTGGCAGCGCATCCTGGAACTCGTATCCGCGGCCGCCGGGACGACCCTGGCATGTCTTTGTTCCGGCGTCGGAATAGAGTCCGAACTTCAGGCCTTTTTGATGTACGTAGTCGGCGAGCGCCTTCATGCCGGAGGGAAAATGTTTGGGATCGGCCACGATGTTGCCGTTCGCGTCGCGGTTCACTTGCCAGCAGTCGTCAATAACAATGTATTGGTAGCCGGCTTCTTTCATCCCCGAAGAGACCATCGCGTCGGCGATTTGGCGGATCAGGTCTTCACTGACATCGCAGCCAAACTTGTTCCAACTGTTCCATCCCATGGGAGGGGTGCTGGCGAGAACGGCGGTTGCGGTGGGCGACGATGGTTGAGCCAGCGATCCGGCCATGGAGCTGAGTACAAATAAAAAAGACATCAACAGAGTTGTGGATGTGCGCTTCACGATCGCTGCTCCTCGGGATAAAACATTTTTATTCGTAGTGGGTGGTTCGAAAGACGCTCAGCAGTTTGCCGAAAACTCGAATCACCGTGCTCAGCCCCTAAAGGGGCGTCTGATTTTAAGGCTTGCGGTATCGCTAAAGCGATACCCTGATACGAATCCCTTTCGGTTTGCGGCATTTAATTGGGATGGGATGCCGCCTGCGGTTGCTCCGATGTTTCCGCTGCCCGGATGCCATTTTGATTTTGAATTGCTCCGGACGTTGGATTGCCGCTGGTGACTTGTTGGCTTTGAATCCTGGTATTCAGACTCTCGAACGCAGCGCGCTCTTTTTCTGCGGCGTCAGGCTGCCCTGCTTTGGCATAGGCACGCGCCAAACTGAAGCGAACCTCGGGACTGGTCGGCTCCAGATCACGAGCCGTTTCCAGTTCCTTCACCGAATCCGCGATCTTTCCTAGTTCCAGCCATGAGCGTCCCAATAGATAGTGGCCCTCCCCGGAATTGGGCGCGAGCTGCAAAGCCTGTTGCGCCAGGTGGGCTGCGTTTTCAGCATGCCGCAATTGCAGAGCGATCCCGCTGCGCCGCAGAAACGGCAGCGGGCTACCGGGCGTGATTTTTGTTTCTTCCACCAGTTGCTCTTCGGCCTCGTCATATCGTGAGGCGGAGGCTAAGGCACAGCCATACGCGTAGTGCAGATAGGGCGTGGCCGGATTCATTTTCAGCATTTGCTGAAATTTGGAAAAAACCTCGTCGTACTTACTCTCGTAAAGTAATGTTGCAGTCTCCCCCGCAATCGTGACTAAGGGAATCATGGAATGGTCGAGCTCATCGGGGAGATGTGGAATCCGAAGCAGAGCCATGCCTAATGCGAACTTGACTTGATCGTTCAGAGGACCCGATGCGGTTTGTGAAGACAATAATTCGCTGGCGCGGTTGAACTCGCCGCTTCGATTCAGCAAAAGCGCCAAGTGGTATTTCGCGATCTGAATGGCAGCGGCGTTGCCGGCAAATCCGAGGTCGTGGCCGCGTTCCAGATGGATGAGTGAATTCTGATAGTCCTTGGTTTCGAATTCCGACAAGCCGAGGAGGGCCCATCCATTGCCGTCGCTTGCATTGATGGCCACGGCGTTCTTGAGGGCCGGGATCGCATCGCTGTAGCGCGCGGACGCGTAATACAACGTTCCGAGATTGCGCCAGCCCTCCTCCCATTGTGGGCCAAGAGCGAGGGCGCGTTGATAGTAGGAAAGCGTGGCGTCCATTTGGCCGGCGGCTTGCGCTGACGCCGCTTTCTGCGCCAGGACTTCGAAGGTGGCATCGGAATCCGTTGCGGCGATTGCCGTTTGGGGTGTGGCGTTTTCGCCCGCGTGGTTGCGGGCATAGAGCTGGCGCTGCGTTGGGTCTATTTCGATTGGAGTCGACTCCAGTTTTTTCGCGATTGCTGACTCTTTCGCGGCTTCGGGAATCTCTCCTGAATTTTTTCGCGTTTGCGCCAGTACTTCATGGGCGGCTGCCGATTTCGGGGCCAGCAGCACGGCTTTTCGAGCCGATGGCAATGCTTCCTTCGGATGATGGAGTTGCAGATTCAGGGCGGCCATACGGATGTAAGGCAGAGCGCTTCTGGGGGAGACTTTGGTCTCTTCGGCGAACTCTCGCAGAGCTTCTTCATTTTTTCCGGCATCAGCTAATGCCGAGGCGTACGCGTAATGGAGGTAAGGAGTCGTTGGATATTCGGCCAACAGTTGCCGGAGTGAATCTGCGGCGGCGGCCGAATTCCCACTATCCAGCATCAGGGCTGCGTCACCAGCGGCGTGGATCAAGGCGTCTTTTCCGGGATCGACTTCACCGGGAAGAAGGGGAATCCGGAGCAGCGCCATGCCTAGTGCGGCCTTGATGTCATCGGGTGCGCGGCCACCCTTGATTGCGGGGCCAAGCACCTCCACAGTTTTTTCGAACTCACCGTTCGAGTTGTAGAGCAGCGCGAGATGATAGGTGGCTACTTTCGCGAGTTCGGCATCGCCGTCGTATCCGTGTTGTTGGGCTTTCTGGAGATCAACGAGCGAATTCTTGTAATCCTTGGTTTCAAATTCAGATAATCCCAGGAAGGCAAGGGCCGGTCCCATGGCGGGATTCAATGCAATCAGGCTCCGCAGGGCAGGGATAGCTTCCTGGTAGTGGTCGGCATCGTAGTTCAGGGTTCCCACGTACCACCAGCCTTCGGGCCAATCGGGTTGGAGCTTGAGGGCACTTTGGTAGAGGCGGATGGCATCGTCCGTTCGTCCGGCTTCGCGCGCGCTTGCGGCTTGCGCGGAGAGTTGTTCAAAGGTCGCATTGCCATCGGGCGGGGGTTGCTGTGCCGGAGATGTGGCCGGTGCAAGAAGGACGAAAAATAGAGCCAGCGAAAAACAAGAGTGCTTGCTGGCTCGAAGCGTCCACATCATGGCCGGTCCTTGATGGTTGATCCTTACGCGAATGTTAGCACGGAGGTTTGTGGGGGATGCTTAGCCCCTAAAGGGGATCTGATATTGAACGCTTTGCGGTATCGCTAAAGCGATACCCTGATACGAAGCCTTTCCCTGATACGCAACTATGTCCTGATACGAAAATGTGTCCTGATACGAATCGCGAGTTCTGCTGCAACTGTCGGGCAATGCCGCTGAGTTTGCGGGCTGTGGTAGAAATTTCTAGATGCGTTCATCACCTCTATATAGGTTCCCCTTCTCCCGACGGCAGTTTTTAATGGGGCTCTGCGGAACGGTGGGATGGTCTGCGCTTTCCCGGTATTCGGCGGCTGCGGCGGGGGCTGAATTTGTTTTTGCGGAGGTACCGCCGTCATCCAGCGGAATTACGTGGGTCCACAATGCGGCAAGAAGCGCTAGTAAATATTTGCCGGAATCGAGTGGACCGGGATGCGCTTTTCTCGATTACGACAACGATGGCTGGATGGATATCTATCTGGTGAACAGCGGTAAGTGCGATTTTTATACTCCCACTAAGCCACTTCGCAATGCTCTTTATCACAACAACCGCGACGGCACTTTTACCGATGTGACGGAGAAGGCCGGCGTGACTGGGGGAGGCTTCGGGATGGGGGTTGCCGTTGGCGATTACGACGGTGACGGGTTCCCCGATCTTTACGTCACGCAATACGGCAAAAGCATTCTCTATCGCAATAACGGCAACGGGACATTTACGGATGTCACCGATAAAGCCGGGGTTGGGGTGTCGGGATGGGCAACGAGCGCGGTGTGGTTCGATTACGACAATGACGGGCGGCTGGATTTGTTTGTTGGGCAATTTGTGGATTTTGACAAGGTGAACGGGTGCGGCATCGCCGCCAACGGAGAGCGGCATTACTGCATTCCGCGGATATTCAAGCCGATGCCTAGTTGGCTGTTTCATAACAATGGCGATGGGACGTTTACCGATGTGAGTAAGGAGTCCGGCATTGGCAGTCACCTGGGGAAAGCCTGGGGAGTGGTTGCCACCGATGTTAACAACGATGGCTACATGGACCTTTTTGTGTCGAACGACACGGTCGCCAATTTTCTTTTTGTGAATCGGGGCCGTGGGCGATTTGACGAAGTGGGACTGCAAGCGGATGTGGCGTATAGCGCGGAAGGGCGCCCGCGTTCGGGTATGGGAGTAGACTCCGCGGACTTCAATGAAGATGGATGGATGGACTTGTTCGTTGCCAATATCGACGAAGAGATTTTCTCTCTCTATCAAAACAATAAGGACCTGACGTTTGACGACGCGGCCATGCCGCTCGGCATTGGCATGGCAACTCGCTGGATGAGCGGCTGGGGATTGAAGTTCTTTGATTACGACAACGACGGCAATCTGGATCTGATTCTTGCGAATGGATTCCCCGATGATTTGGTGGAAGAGTTTTCCAGTCTGGTCAAATACCGGGAGCCGCTTCTGCTGTTTCAGAACACGGGACACGGTTTTAAGAATGTAAGCGAGGAGGGCGGGGCCGCTTTCTCGAGATCTTTCGCGGCGCGCGGATTGGCTTTAGGGGATTTCAACAACGATGGCGCGGTTGACGTGCTGGTCGGAGTCAATGATGGTGCTCCTGTGTTGTTGAAGAATAAAGCCGGAACAAGAAACCACTGGCTGGGAATAAAACTGGTTGGCACCAAGTCGAACGCGGATGCGGTGGGTGCGCGGGTCACTTATCAGGCTGGAGATTTGAAGAGAAGCCGGATGAAAGTTGGCGGGGGAAGCTTTATGTCGTCGCACGATCCGCGATTGGTTCTGGGAATTGGCCAAAGGACCAAAATGGATTGGCTTGAGATTCGGTGGCCGCAACCGGGCGGAACAGAACGCTTTGAGAACCTACCGCTGGATCGATATATCACGATTGTTGAAGGCTCCGGGAAGTGGAAATAGAGGTTGCCCCTTCGACTCAGGCTAGTGAACTAAATCGGTATAGTGGGGGGTTCGGTCGTGGTATGCTCTGGCCCGTATGCCTGTCACGATGGCGGATATCGCCAGAGACCTTGATGTCTCTGTTGTCACGGTGTCGAAGGCGCTGCGTAATAAAGGGAGTATCAGCCCGGCGACCCGTAAACGAGTTTTACAACGGGCCAAAGAACTCAACTATCAGGCGAACTGGATTGCGCGCTCGCTGGTAACGCGGCGGACGTTCACGATCGGATTGCTGCTCCCCGACATACGGCATCCGTTTTTCGCGGAGATTGCAAAGGCGATTGCCGAGATTGTCCGGCCTCAGGACTACCACGTCATCATCTCGTATTTCGAAGAAGATGCGGAGTTGGAAAAAACCGAGGCGGAATCGCTGGTGGCGCGGCAGGTGGATGGGTTGATTCTTGCGTCCGCGCAGTCGCCGGGGCAGAGGGGATTGTTTGACCGCTTTGAAGAACGTAAGGTTCCATTCGTTTTAATTGACCGCCCGATGACGAGCGTTGGAGCGAGTTTTGTCGGCGCCGACAATGAGGCTATCGGCAAGCTTGCGACCGAACATCTGATCGCCCAAGGCTGCAGGCGGATTGCGCACTTGCGTGGGCCAGGGATCGGCATTGCGGAAGCGCGCATGAAGGGGTATCGGCAGGCGCTTAAGATGCACAAGCTGGTCATGCCGCAGGAATATGTCGAGCAAGCCAGCTACGACGACGATAGCGGCTATCGCGCGATGCAGAAGTTGCTGCGGACAAAGCCCATCCCCGACGGTGTTTTTTGCTACAACGATCCAGTGGCCATTGGCGCTATGCGGGCGGTAGCGGAGGCGGGACTGAATGTTCCGGGCGATGTTGCGATTATTGGAGCGGGCAACGTCCATTACTCGGACTTGTTGTCGGTTCCGCTCTCGACGGTGGACCAGGGAGCGAGCCAGATCGGCACACATGCCGCGGAACTGCTCATGCAGCAGATTATGTCGGAGCGTCCGTTTCAGCCGAAGAAGATTCTGATTGTCCCCAAGCTGGTGGTGCGGCGTTCTACAGCGAGAACGTAATTACCTGAGAGGCTGCTGGCCTGAGGCTGAAGCGTCAATCTAATTGCAACAGTTTAGCGGCACGAGTGGAAGAGGTGTGGAAAAAAGTCGTCTGGGAACGAAGTCCGAACCCTCAGCGGCTAAAGCCAGATTCAAAACGATGGAGTATCGCAGCGGTAAACCGCTGCGCCACCCAAAATCAAGTGCGACAGCGAGTTTTTCCGCAGCCTCTGGAACTCGTGCCCTTTCGAAGCCGAGCGAATCGCAAGTTTTTCCGCAAGCTGAGCCGGAGCTGCTTAGCCTTTGGACAGATTCCTGATCTGCTTTGCGAGCTTTTCGATCTGCTGCGCCGTCTTCATGATGGATAGCGACAACGTGGCGCTGGCATCGGTCTTTTCGACCTGTTGCCTTAGGTCGAGCGCCAAATCAAAGAGCTTCTGCACATCTGTCCTGATCTCCTGTTGAATCTGCGGATCGGCGCTCTTGTTCTTCAGGTCGGGCCTATTGTCGGGTCCGTTCAAGCCGGGTGGATAATTCTGGTTCGGAGCATTCGGCGAAGGTATTGGCTGGGGCGCAGGTCGCATCTGCCCCAGGAGAAATGGCTTGGTAGCAAGAAAGCCTGCAGCGGTAGCCAAGATAGCCAGACAGCGACGTCGAGATTCGGGCATGAAAACCTCCTGCAATTTGCTCGGATGCTTATCTAAGTTCCGCAAGCATCCCGCCAGCGATCCTATACCCGGAACGCAGGACATGCCCAGTGGAGTGGGACTGGGGCTCGATTTGAAAGATGCATTCCCTCAGCGGCTAAAAGGGGCATCTAATTTTAGATGGCTTACGGTATCGCTAAAGCGATACCCTGATACGAATCTCGAGTTTTTGCAGCCACTATTTTTCGCAGCCATTAAGAGTCGCACCCTTTCAGAACAATTAAGGAGATGTGGTTGAGGGTTTTTGTACGAGTGGCGGCCGGGTGCGGAGCGTCGGTCCTGTTGGCCAGTATTCTCGCCTTGGTGTGGTTGCTGGCGACGCCGCTCTTTGGACAGCTCTCGACCACCGACCACCTTGCCGAGCCAGGATTCTGGCCTACGCAAAACGGCAAGTCTCGCGGCGAGTATGCCGGTTCCGCGACGTGTGCCTCATGTCATCCATCGCAGGTGGCTTCTCAGAAGAAGACCGCGATGGCGCGGACGTCCATGCATTCCGGCGATTCTGAAATCCTTCATTCCCATCCGCAAATGAACTTCGCCGTCGGACGGTATCACTACGACATCAAGACTGACACGGAGCGGAGCGTCTATTCGGTTACAGACGGAACGCACACTCTCTCGGAGACATTGCTTTGGGCGTTTGGCAACGGGCGGGTCGGCCAGTCCTATTTATTCAAGAAAGCTGACGGGAAATTTTATGAGGCGCGGGTCACGTACTTCGATTCTCTTGGGACGCTTCATTTCACTCCCGATCGAGCTTTGGACGCGCCCAAGGATGTTGAAGAAGCGATGGATCGTCCGGTGGACGCGGCCGAGATCGGGCGATGTTTCGGGTGTCACACGACGGCGTCAACGATTGGCGAGCAGTTCGACGAAAAGAACCTGACGCTGGGGGTCACTTGCGAAGCCTGCCACGGAGCGGGTGGCAAGCATGTGTCCGTGGAGCGGGCGGCGATGTCTGGAACGGGCGAACCGCCGGCGCAGACGGCGGTGTTCAACCCGTCTCGATTGATCCCGACCGACGCCGTCGATTTTTGCGGCGCTTGCCACGGCACGTGGTGGGACGTAAAACTCACCGGGGCTAAGGGTGTAAACACTGCCAAGTCCCAACCTTATCGTCTGGAGGGCAGCAAGTGCTGGGGTAATGGCGACGCGCGACTCACCTGCACATCGTGCCACGATCCTCATGCCCCTTTGCAAACGGAAACTGCGGGCTACGATAAAGTCTGTTTGAGTTGTCACGTGAACGGGGATGCGAAGAAGACGGCAAGTCATGCAGGCGCGGCTTGCCCAGTCAGCATTCAGAATTGCGCTTCCTGCCACATGCAGAAAGTCTATGTCCCCGAGATGCATTACAAGTTCACAGATCACCGCATTCGAATCGTTCGTCCGAACGAGGCATTTCCGGACTGACGCGGCGGCGAGAATCAGTCAGGCTTCTTTTCGGGTGCGGCAGGCGCGGGTTCGGCTGGGAAAAAGGCAGACGCCGGCATCGATACCGAGCCAAACGCGCCAGAGCCCGCATCACGCACTACCACGCGAATTTCGGTGGTTCGCGGTTGGATGATTACGTGACGATCGAGCACCATGGCCACCTTGCAAAGATATTCGTATTGTTTCTCCTCAAGATTCAGACCGAGATGCTGTTTCTCGGAGGCGAGGATCGCGCCGGACCCATCGCGCTGCAAGAAGTACAAATCTACGGCGCCTTTGCGATGATCCTCGGACTCCTCCAATAGCAACTGTTTCGGATCCAATCCAATGTGGAGGTCGAGGTTGCGGACTGAGATTGGATCGGCTGCCTTTCCACTGACAATCATGCCGATGTCGGTGGCATCGAGTGGACTCTCGGCGGCGCCTTTCAGAGCTGTCTTCACGACGTCTTCACTGTCAGACCGATTCGCCGCGGCGAAGTAACCTTTGCGATAGCGTACTTGCGCTCCCTCAGTCTTGACCTGGATTTTAATTTTCCGAAACTTTCCATTCCAATCGTGATGGTCGGGATAGAAACCGATGGTGTAGGCGTAGCGTCCGTCGTCGAAGACGCGGCTCATGGCGTCTCGAATACCGTTGTTGCCGAAAATCGCTAGCCCTCCGGTTTCGTCTGCCAATAGTTTGGAGGAGTCTCGCAGGTCCTGCCGGGCAAAAAATCCGGAGGACGACGAAAGCGACGGAGAATCCAGCTTGCCTCGCATTCCCGGATTCGTACCCGTGGCCACTTCGACGCCATGCGAATCAACCGCGTAAACAGCCATATCCGCCCGGCTCAGGGCCTGGGCAGCGAGCTTGAGGTCGTCATTGAAAGATGTTGCCGTCTCACGGTCGGGGCCCGGCAGCCCCGCCAGGCCGGCGCCGATTTGGATGGGAATTCCACCGGAGACCCAGACAAGACTTTTCCGGCCGGGAATTCCGGCCACGTGATCGGCGATCGCTGCGAGCGCAGCGACCGTAGTCTCTTTCCGGTTGATGGTGTTCTGATCGCTGATCATGCCCTGGGCGTTGTTCAGTGAATCCTGAAGTTTCTGCCACTGCGGATCGGAGCCGAGGGTCACCAAGTCGACATCGGGTGTGGTGGAAGCGTCGAACGCAGCCAATTCCTTGGGGGTAAATTTGCTGGCTCCTGCAACGAGCGAGGAAGCGTCTTGGGTGAAATCGTGAAGGATCAAAAGTTGCGACGTGAGCGCGTAGAGGGCCACATGATCTTGCGGCTTCACGGTCTTCAAGAAGCTAATCACCTGCTTGCGAACGTAGCTCTGATCCTGCGGAGATGTGTTGAGCGCATCGAACAGGATGATTGTGACCGCGCCGGGATCCTGTCCCTTCAGGTCAAAACGATTCGTAAACACGTTTGGCGGGAGTGGGCTCGGAGGTTTCGCCGGCACAGGAGTTTCCGAAGAGAAGAAAGCGATGTTTTGTGGCTTACCCTCGTCGAGAACGGAAAAATCCTCTTTCTTAAGATCAGTGATCGGATTGCCCTTCTTATCCCGAACAATGACGCTGACCTGGACCAGCCTTGTGCTCGACCGGATAACAATTTCCGGCGGAGGAGTTGCGGTGGTTCCGCTGGTCTCTGGCGTTTGAGGGACGGCCGCCAACTGTGACCCTAGAATCAAAGCCAGGATCGTAAGAAGAGAAAGTCCAAGACCAGTCGACCGCGTAGACATTTGAGGAAGCCTCCGATTGCCCAATATTCCGATTATTCCAAGGCGAATTACGATACCTCGAGTAGATATGGCTTTGCTTAACAAGTTGGAGTAGGTCGATGCACTGGGAAGATGTCTGACAAGGAAAATAGTCCCGTGCGTTTCCCGTCCCATCCATAGCTAAGAAATGGCGGCGCGAATTTGAAATCGGCAGTAAGGTGGACGAATAGAGTTCATTATCTCCACCGAAAAATGGAACGCTTGATTAGGAGCAAAATGGAGGAGGTGAGACGGCATTCTGGCTCCCGATAAGGTGGGCGGAAAGGCAATGAAGGAGGTCAATGCGGGGTTACTCTTAGCATCCATTTTCGCTTCCATTTTTGGTAGCGTCGGGCAAGAATTAGAGCCACTCAGGCTAGTAGAAATCATATAGCCCCTGTGTCTACGGCATCTCACTCGGCTTCCATTTTTGGTAGTTAAATACCTATCGTTTTTGGTATTTCCTGAGTTGACATAAAAGCGACAAATTTCGCGTTTTTGGGCTTGACAACAATAAACCTTGCCTGTATTCATCATCTGCTAGTGCGAAGATACTACGTTGAATCTCAAATGTGTAACGTTAACCTTATTGAGCTTCCGTAGTGAGCGGCGCGGGAACGCAGGCTAGGGATTCTCGTAAAATCTGGCGGAAAAATTTCAAGGAGTGGAATCCATGAAGATTCTATCGGCGGAGCAGAAGTCGGTGGCTGTGCGGTTTGTGATGAGTGCTTTGTTTTGCGCGCTTCTGTTGATGCCGCTGGCAATGCAAGCGCAGCAGTACTCAGGCACCATTACCGGAACGGTGACCGACGCCCAGGGCGCGGCCGTTGCCGGAGCCTCTGTGACCGTGACGAATTCCGGCACCGGTTCCACGTACACCGCCACAACAAGCGATCAGGGCGTATACATCATCGCCCAGTTGCCAGTCGGCAACTATCAAATCAACATCAAGCAGGGCAATTTTAAAGAGACTGTGATTAAGGACGTGGGTGTTCACGGTTCCTCCTCGACCACAGCCAACGCCAAGCTCGAAGTAGGCGCTGTTACTCAGACGATGGTGGTTGAGGCCAACGCTGTCGAGGTTCAGACCTCTACTGCTGCGGTGGGCGAAACCATCGACGGCACGCAGGTTCGCGAATTGCCGCTGAACGGCGAGAATTTCATGGGCCTGGTTGTGTTGTCGCCGGGCGTCTCCCAGGCGAACGATTTTGATAGTCGCGACAAGGGGCTTCTCGGTGGCAGCGATTTTTCAGTCAACGGCAACCCTTACACCAACAACTTGTTTCTGGTAGATGGCGTCAACAACAACGACGTGGGTTCGAATCGTACGATTCTTGTCTACCCCTCCACTGATGCCATATCGGAATTCAAGATGGTCCGCAACTCATACGGACCGGAATATGGGCAAGCTTCTGGTGCAATCATCAGCATCACGACCAAGAGCGGTGAAAACGCATTCCACGGCGGCTTCTTCTATGCTGGGCGCAACGACGCTCTTGACGCCAATGACTGGTTTTCGAATCATAACGGCACTGGAAAAGCAGAACTTCGCCGCAACGACTGGGGTTACCATGTCGGCGGTCCGGTGATCAAGAATAAGCTCTTTTTCTTCTGGAACCAGGAGTGGAATCGCGAGGTCCGCGGTGTTTCCGAAGCCGCTTGCGTTCCCTCGGTGGCGGAGCACACCGGCGACTTTAGCCAAGGTCTAAGTTGCGGTGCGACGGCTCCCACGATCCCGGCAGCGTTTCAGGCGGTTGGCAACCCGCTAAAGATCGCAAACCCAGATCCCTCTGGATTGATCCTGGCCCAGTTTTATCCCAATCCGAATATCCCGGTTCAGAGCAATGGCAACAACTGGGCTCAGTCGGAAAATCAGACCCCACAATGGAGTGAGTTCAACGGTCGTGGTGACTGGGATGTGACCCAAAAGAATCGCGTTACCTTCCGCTGGACGCAGGATTCCTGGAAGGCTCCGGGTCCGGATCCTAATCAGTTCTGGGGAGATTCGATTTTCCCAACCGTGAGTTCGGACTGGAGTCAGCCATCAAAGAGCGTCATGGCTAAATTGACTTCGCAAATCGGAAGTTCCATGGTGAACGACGTCGAGTTCGGATACGGCCACAACGCAATCGTTACGACACTTTCGCCTCACTCAGTCGGCCTGGTTAGTGCCACAACCGCAGCCGTCCCCAACGCATGGCCGGATTCGTTAAAGCAACCGGGGGCTTACATTGACGGAGGTGGCGCGTGGGGAGGTCTGCAACCCTACGGGTCGGGGCAGACGATGTGGACAATCGCACCCTATGGCAACCACGAGGATCTGTATGCCCTGCAAGATAATATTTCCAAGGTTCATGGAAACCACCTATTTAAGGCAGGCGCTTACTGGAGCCATAACTCGAAGATTGAATTCAATAACGGCGGAAATGACCGACCGGTCATCGGTGGCAACTCAGTCACGGTCAACACAAACAACCAACTCGCCAATGTGCTCTTGCCTGGTTTAAATACGCCGTTTGATCCGACAGGTGTTGGACAACTCTTCAACACCAGCGAAAACAGCGTCAACGGTCTGGCACAAGTGGGATGGCACGATTTCGAATGGTACGTCGGCGATACCTGGAAACTCAATCACAATGTAACTTTGAGTTATGGCTTCCGGTGGTCGTTCTATCGTGAACCATACGGCATAGACAATAAGTGGTCTTCTTTCAGTCTGGCCGACTATAATCCGGCTGGAAATCCGTCGGATGCCTGTAACGGCGTGGTGATCGTGCCCGGAACGCACCCTTGTGCGGACCAGGTTGCGGCACTTAACGCGTTGGGAATTAACTTGCCACTCTCCAATGGAACCCCAGGACCGAATCGAGCCTTGGTGAACAACAATAACCATGCCATTGCGCCTCGCATCGGTATTGCGTGGGATGTCAAAGGTGATGGCAAGACCGCAGTTCGCCTGGGTATCGGTCAGTTCTACCAACGTGAATTGGTGGGTATTGATGAAAGTTTGGCGCGCAACGCTCCATTCGTGATCAACGCGGCGGACACCCGCACCCTGGAGACGCCTGCGCCTTTGGCCAATCCCGCGGTCTCGCCCAGCGCAGCAAAGGATCCAAGGGCCGTAGTGCCGAACAGTTGGCAGTGGAACTTCTCTATCGAGCAGCAACTAGCCCGCAATACGACGCTGCAGGTCGGCTATGTCGGAAATGCTGGTATTCACCTCACCTCCATGGCGGATTTGAATCGAGTCCCTCAGGCGGATTGGGCAGAAGGGGCGTTCTTAGGCGGCAACACTGCGGGCTACGGAGGCCTAAATAACAACCCCACAAACATCGACTCGCTTCGTCCTGCGGCGAACTTCGGTACGATTGGCGAGTTTGCCCGCGGTGGCCACGCAAGCTACCATTCGCTGCAAGCATTGTTCCGCTCCCGCATAGGCAGCCGGTCAACCTTCCAGATGGCCTATACCTATTCACACTCACTCGGCGACGTGGAGTTGGACAATTCCTCGGGAAGCGTGAATCAGGAAGCCTTTATTAATCCTTCCAACACGGCGCTCGACAAGGGCAATACAAATATCAACCGGCCACAGATCTTCGTGGCCAACGAAGTGTTTGATCTGCCCAAGTTCTCCGGGAGTAGTAACCTGATTCAACAGGCTTTCGGGGGATGGGCCGTGAATAGCATCGTCAACATTCAATCTGGTGCGTCATTAAGCATCTTTACGAATGGAGCAACTGACGTCAACCATGCGATCGACCCGATGCAAATCCCAGGAGCTGGGCCTTGTAACGCTGCGAATCTCAACAATTGCTACCAGTTGAATTCTTTGACTGGGACGGGCTTTGGTAACAACCAGCGCCCGAACGCCACGGGTGTAGCCTGTAACTCGGGTCAAAGTGGCGATCAGTTCCTGAACCCAGCGGCCTTTACATTCGTCGGATACCAGTTGGGAACAGTAGGTACAGCTACCCGAGGATCGTGTTCCGGCGCGCCCTCCCGTAACATCGATTTGCAGCTTGCCAAGAACTGGAAGTTTCACGACCGCTACGGCCTGAAATTCAGCTTCGATTTCTTCAACCTCTTCAACCATGCTAATTTCAATAGCACGAATCTGGAGTCCGACGGCTTTAACGGTGGCAACCTGCAATGCGGCACGACTGCTTGCAGCCCAGTCAATAATGTTGTGACAGGGCAGTATGTGGCACCAGGCAACAACCCGCCGAATTCCATCGCGAACGGGTGGGGACAAGCGAACGCTGTGCATCCGGGGCGCGAACTTCAATACACTTTGAGGTTCACTTTCTAAGTCGCTGATTTCAACGCTGGCGAATCACTCAACGGTGGGGCTTGAAAATCAAAGCCCCACCGTCTATTTTTGCTATATAGAAGTTAGGGATCTGTTGCCCGTGAATGTCCAAACTCTGATGCGGTCCATACGCAAGCTGCATTGGAGGTTGATGCTGATCCGTTGCCGCCCCCTATTCATGCTCGTTGCGAGTATCGCCATAGCCGCGCTATCCGGCAGTGGACAGTCGGCCCCCCATAAATCCCCGATACCCAAGGCAGGCGCATCTATTTCAGCCTCACGGAGTGGGTTACCTCTCAATGAGGCGGAAGCCGAGCTGGCGAAGCAAATCGCGATCGCCCAAGCGGCACGAGACTCCGGCGACGCTTCGACAGTGGCCCTGGCAAACGAGCGTTTAGTAGCTTTGGCACTACGAGAGTTGGGCCAGTTACGGCTACTCGAATCAGCCTACCCACAAGCTGCCGAACTCTACCACCGAGCGCTAGAATTCGAGGATCAACCGGCGACTCGGGTTGATCTGGCTATTGCCGAGTATCAGGCCAACCGCGCTGATGATGCCATTGCCAACGCGAAGCAGGCCCTATTGTCTGATCCTGAGGATCTTCGGGCGCTTGCGATCCTCGGCAGGGCGTGGTCGAAAAAGCAGGAATATGGCAAGGCGGCTGAGGCGTACGATCAAGCGGTTCGAATCAAACCCGACCCCGAGACGTTATATTCGTTGGCAATTTGTCTGCTCCAGTCCAAGGACGCAAAGGACAAAGCACGCGCTGCCGAAGTCTTCCAACAAATGAAGAACCTTGCAGGCGAGAGCGGTTCTCTGCATGTTCTGTTCGGAAGAGCTTATCGGGATGCGAACGACATGCCCGGCGCAGTGCGGGAATTCGAGCGAGCTGTTGCTCTCGACCCTAAGACGCCTCATGGGCATTACTTCCTCGCGCTTGCGCGCATGGCGGTGAACGAGTGGAAGGCGACACCGGAGATCAAAGCCGAGTTTGCGAAGGAATTGGAAAATTTTCCGCACGATTACCTCACCAACTACATCCTAGGATTCATCGCCTCAAGCGAGCGCCAGTATGAAGCGTCGGATCGATATCTAAAGGCCGCCGCGGCGGTGAATCCTAATTGGCCTGAGCCTTGGTTGTATTTGGGTCTGAACGCGAATGCGCAAGGCGATGTCAAGAGTGCCGAAGAGGCATTCCAGAAGGCGATTGAGTTGACCGGCACGGACGAATCGCGTTCCAATTTCCAGATACGCAGGGCCTATGTCGCTCTTGGGCGGATCCTGGCGGCTTCCGGACGCACAGACGAGAGCGCGAAGTATTTGGCTAAGGCGCGAGAGCTACAAAACAAGACACTTGAAGAAGGACAGCAGAATGTGGCGGCTATGGCTTTGGCTGGCGGCGCGGGGTCGGCGGCGGCTATTGTTCCTTTGAATCCGCAGAGCGAAAGGGAAGCGGCCCCGGTGGCGTTGGGCAGCAGTGATCCGTTCGCGAGGGTTGACGCCTCAATTGTGGAGCGCGCTCATCTGACTGCGGCGCAACTCGCTGCGGGTGAATCGCAGGAGAAGCGTCTTCGCGCCGTGCTGGGCTTGGGTTTCAACGATCTGGCTACATCGGAAGCCATGCGTCACGAATATGCCACGGCGCTTGGTCATTATCAGGACGCGGAGCGGTGGGATCCAGCGGTTTCTGGGCTGGCAAAAAATCTTGGATTGTCGGCATTTCGCATCCATAACTATCCCGAGGCGATTCGCGGGCTTTCGTTGGCGCTGGCGGAGAAGCCCACGGATGCTCCGGTGCGAGCGATGTTGGGTGCGGCTTATTTCGGTGCGGAGAAATATGCTGATACGGTTACGACGCTTTCTCCGTTGGGTGTTGCGGGGATGCAGGACTCCACTGTGGGCTATGCATGGGCCTCTTCCCTGGTTCACGTTAGCGAACTAAAAAAAGCAGGCGAGGTTCTCGATGAATTTGAGAAGGCCAATCATTCGAGTGATGCGCTTCTGCTGATTGGCCAGCTTTGGATTGAGATTGGCAATTACGCGCGCGCTGTCGGAGCGTTCCATTCCGCGTTGCTGGCTGACCCTACGCTTCGCAAGGCGCATTATTATGCGGGACAGGCTGAGATACGCTCGGAGCGATGGGCTGAAGCGGCCGAGGAATTTGCGGCGGAGTTGGCGCTGAACCCGGAAGATACAGAGGCCAAGTACAATCTAGGGTTTGTGTACTCGCAGCAATCCAAGGTTGACGATGCGGCGCGCATTTTTCAGGAAGTGGTAGCCGCGCATCCCGACCACGCGAATGCTCAATATGAACTGGGCAAGATTCTGCTGGATCGCGGGCAGTTGGCTGAGGCGGTGAATCACCTGGAGGCTGCGGTGCGTCTCAGTCCACAGTCGGATTACATGCACTACCAGTTGCAGGCGGCGTACCGGAAGCAATCACGATTGGCCGATGCTGATCGCGAACTCGCGATTTATAAGGAGTTGAAAGCTGGGAAACGCGCGGTCCCAGAAACGAAGCCGGCGGCGGCTACTGATCCTGTTCCGAACGGAAAATAATAACGATGACGACGAATCAGTTTGGTAGCTCCGCAAAACTGTTTTGGTTGATGTTGCTGGGCGCTACGCTCGCGGTTGGACAGGGAGGTCATCTCGCGCCGTCTCCGCCGCCTCCGGGTGGGAAGTCGATCAAGTGTGTCGGGCGCAAAATTCCGCAGCTGGAAGACGTGAGCGCAAAGGCTGGCATTCATTTCAAGCACACTTCGGATCCGGCAAAAAAATATATTGTGGAGTCGATGAGTGGCGGCGTCATTCTGTTCGACTATGATCGCGATGGCTGGCTGGATATTTATTTCACTAACGCTCCCAGCGTGGAGATGGCGGTCAAGGGGGAGAAGAGTCGTGGCGCTCTTTATCACAACAACCATGACGGGACTTTTACAGACGTGACCGACAAGGCCGGCGTCGGCACTCCGTGCCTCGCTATGGGAGGAGCGGTCGGGGACTATGACAACGACGGCTGGCCCGATCTCTACATCACGTGCTTGGGCGGGAATGTGCTCTATCACAACAATGGTGATGGGACTTTCACCGATGTGACTGCGAAGGCTGGAGTTGCCGATGGGCGCTGGTCCACGGGCGCGGCTTTTGGGGATTATGACGGAGACGGGTTTGTCGATCTGATGGTCACGAATTATGTCGATTTTCACCTCAACGATCTGCCCGGTTTTGGCCAGTCTCCCAATTGCAAGTATCGCGGAATCGATGTGCAATGCGGTCCGCGTGGATTGAAGGGCGCGGGCGATTCACTGTTTCACAACAATGGAGACGGAACATTCAGCGATGTATCGAAAGCTGCGGGAGTGAGTGATCCGGACGGCTATTACGGTCTCGGTGTTCTGTGGGCGGATTTCAATAACACGGGGCGTCCGGATATTTACGTTGCCAATGATTCGACTCCGAAATTTCTATACAAGAACGAAGGCAATGGGAAATTCAAAGATATCGGCCTTGAGTCCGGTACTGCCGTAAGTGAAGACGGTTCGGAGCAGGCGTCGATGGGCATCGCTATCGGCGACTATCTTCACAATGGGCGTCCATCTTTATATGTGACCAATTTTTCTGATGAGAATGACCTGCTTTACCGGAACGATGGCAACTGGAACTTCACTGAAGTTTCGTATCCATCGGGAGTCGCGCTTCCATCGTTGCCCTGGGTGAAGTGGGGAACGGCATTTGTTGATCTGGACAACGATGGATGGTTGGATCTGATGACTGTTGCGGGGCACGTGTATCCACAGGTGGATACGCTGCCTTCCGGCGCGGGATACCGCGAGCCGGGGCTTCTGCAGATGAATCAAGGCGATGGAACGTTTTGCGACGCCAGCGACCAGGCCGGGCCAGCAGTGAAAGAGAAACGGGTTTCGCGAGGGCTCGCGGTCGGCGATCTCTTTAATGACGGAAATATGGATGTGGTGATCAGCGATCTTGATGGGAGTCCGATGATTTTGAGAAATCGCGGTATCCCGGGACGGCATTGGATCAGCTTTGAGCTGGCGGGAAGCAAGAGCAATCGGCTGGCTCTGAATGCGCGAGTGAAGGTGGTGGCTGGCGGGATCACGCAGACGGACGAAATTCACAGCGGAGGGAGCTATCTTTCGCAGAACGATCTGCGCGTCCATTTCGGGTTGGGTTCGGCTACGAAAGTTGAGAGTGTGGAGATTCGCTGGCCATCGGGCGCAACGGAAACTTTGAAGAACCTGGCTGCTGATAGTTTTTATGCTGTGCTCGAAGGCAAAGGAATTGTCTCGGCGGAGCAGGTTAGGCCGGCGGCTAAGGCTGGGCATTAGGGCTAGGGTTTACAGGCGACGAAAGGGGCGACCTGTGGTTCGTGGTTTTGAGGCCAGCCCCTAAAGGGGCGTCAGGATTCGGAGTATAGCGGTATCGCTAAAGCGATACCCTGATACGAAGCGTGAGTTGGTATTTGTTGGGGCTGAACTCGCGGCATGGCGATCTTGAAGCCCAGGAGAAAGGCAAGGGCAAAAGCAAAGGCGGAAGCAAAGGCAAGAGCAAGAGCAAAGGCAAGAGCAAGAGCAAAGGCAAGAGCAAGAGCAAAGGCAAGAGCAAGAGCAAAGGCAAAGGCAAGAGCAAAGGCAAGAGCAAGAGCAAAGGCAAAGGCAAGAGCAAAGGCAAAGGCAAGAGCAAAGGCAAAGGCAAAGGCAAGAGCAAAGGCAAAGGCAGCGGACAGGAGTGTCCGCTCTACAGGGGGAGCGCTACTTCGGTTGTGCTGACAACTGTTCCTGTGCCGTTGCCGCTTTTTACGGAATCGAAACAGAGGGCTGCTCCTCCGGCGATTCCGGCATCTTCTCCGTAGCGGGCTGGGACCAACGGAATTTCCTTACAGCGCTGGTTCACACAGCAAGCGGGTAGCCGGTCGTGGATCTGTCCAAAGTATGGTTTGAGCATGGACGCGACACCACCGCCTACGATCATGATGTCTGGTTCGAGCAAGTCAACGATGTTACCGAACCAGAACGACAGCAGCTCGACAGTTTCTTCGAGGATTTCTTTTGAAGTTGCGTCGCCAGCGGCCGCGGCTTCGCCCACCATTTCGCTGGTAAGGCGATCCAGCTTTCCTCCGGCCAGATCGAGAACGCTGGAAGGGCTGCCATTCGCGATTTTCTCGCGCATGCGCCGGGCAATCGCTGGGCCGGACGCGAGAACCTCGATGCAGCCCGGTTTGCCGCAACCACAGCGCGGTCCCTTGTAATCAATGGTCATGTGGCCGCCTTCGGCGGCAGCGCCGGTGCGGCCATGATAGATTCGGCCGTCGATCAGGAGCGCGGTACCAATTCCGGTGCCGATCGTGACATAGAACACGTAATGGTAGCCGCGTCCCGCTCCCCACAAACTTTCTGCAAGTCCGGCGGCGTTGGCGTCGTTATCTACTTTGACCCGCACACGATAAATCTGGGCGATCTCCGCGGCCAAGGGATAATTCCGCCAGCACGGCAGGTTGGGAGGATTGATGATGATGCCTGCCTTGGGATCGACCGGTCCCGGCGAGCATATTCCGATTCCACGGATCAGGCTGTGCGTTCCGGCCGCACTCATCGCCTGGGCGGATGCTGTTTCGATCGCCTGGGTCACGGACGCCAGTCCGCTGGCTGCGCCGCCAGTCGAAACCATGGGATTACGGTTGTGGCACAAGATTTCGCCGCTCGGATCGACCAATCCCGCGGCGACTTTTGTGCCGCCGATGTCCACTCCGATCACGAGATCGTCACGCACTGCTACTGAAGACATGCCTTACCTGTACCTTTCGCGCGTATTCGCTAGCTCGCCGCCGTAGCCGGCCTTGAGCCTATGAACGCGTAGAACACAATGTAGAGATAGCAAATTACGGGAAGAATAAAAGCGTGGTGAATTCCGATGCTGTCGGCCAGAAGCCCCTGCAATTCTGGAATAATCGCTCCGCCCACGATGGCCATGATCAGCATGCCGGAGCCATCGCCGGTTAGGGGTCCTAGTTCAGCGATTCCAAGAGTGAAGATGCTGGGGAACATGATGGAGTTAAAGAAGCCGACAAAAATGATGCTCCACATGGCTACCTGGCCGGTTGCGAGCATGGAGACGCAGACCAGCAAAGCCGCCGCAATCGCTACGATTCCTAATAAAGTTCCCGTGCGTACTTTCTGGAGAATGGCGGATCCTATGAAGCGGCCGATCATCGCTCCACCCCAGTAGTAGGCCACATAACGCGCCGCGACCGAGGCGGTTAGATTACCGATATCGGGCTGGCCGAAGTAATTGATGAGGAAGCTGCCGATCGAGACTTCGGCTCCGACATAAACGAAAATCCCAACAGTTCCGAGAACCAGATGACGGTAGGACCACAAACTTCTTCCCGTTGCCGTGTCGTTCTTGTGGCGTTCTACTGCGGGCATCGGTGGAAGCTTGAAAAGACCGATCAGGATTCCGAGGACAATTAGCGTGAGTCCAATAACCAGATACGGCAATTTGACGGATGACGCGACGTGGATTCGGTAGGCTTGCAGAGCCTCAGTAGACATCTGCCGCACCGCTTCCATGCTCTGGGGGGCGGCGGTCAATATGAATATGCCGCCGAGGTAAGGGGCGATTGTGGTGCCGAGAGAATTGAATGCCTGCGCCAGATTCAATCGGCTGGAAGCAGTTGCGGGAGGGCCGAGCACTGCGACGTAGGGGTTGGCGGCAACCTGCAGAGCGGTAATTCCGGCAGCCAGGACAATCAGGGCTCCTAGAAAGAGCGGGTAGGATGGCACGCTAGCGGCGGGAATAAACAACAACGCGCCGAGGCCCATGGTGAAGAGGCCCAGGACCATTGTCTTTTTGTAGCCAATCGCGTCGATGATCTTCGCGGACGGAATGGAAAAAACGAAATAGGCCGAGAAGAATGCAAACTGAATCAGCATCACCTTGGCATAGTTCAGGTCGAAAATCGACTTCAGGTGAGGGACCAGGATGTCGTTCAGGCAGGTGAGGAAGCCCCACATGAAGAATAGAGTCGTCACGACCCATAGCGCGGCTCGATAAGTGGTGGGTGTGGATGGATGGGTTTGGGGCGGCAGATTCGGGCTCGGTACAGGCGGCATCGGTCTCCAATTCGCAACATCGTGGTTGCGTAGACACCCAGTTCGGCAAGGATCATACCATTGCCAATCTCGAAATAAAACGATTTTCTGGCTTGAGTAATCGATTACTTCAGCCAGGAAATCGTTAAAGTATTTTGTTGACAATCCGGAGCCGTTTGCCGCAGACTGCCCCCGGTTTCCCTCTAAATAAATGCCTCGGGTGTCCGCATGAGAAGAGTTTCGCTGTTTGTATTTGGGGTGCTTTTGTTGGCGCTGGACGCCAGTGCCGTCGCGGCCGACCGGTTCTCGGGCGTGGTTGTGTTGAGCGAGGCTGGATTTCCGGCTGCCGATGCGGCCGATCCGGCTATGCAGAGCTTGACGGCGTTTCTCCCCGGCGCGCATTTTGTCCCGGCCGGGCAGCTCGCAACTCTACTCACAGACCCGGCTACACGGCTGCTGGTACTGCCGTACGGTTCGGCGTTTCCCGAAGAGTCGTGGACGGGGATTTTTGCGTTTCTTCAAGGCGGCGGCAACCTGCTGGTGCTCGGGGGACGTCCGTTCACTCGCTCCGCTTATCGTGACGGGTCCGGTTGGAAGCTTCGGGATTACAGCGTGCGTTTTACGCGTGCGCTCATGATTGACCAGTACCAGACCACTCCGGGTTCTGAGGGATTGCAATTTCAGGCGAACCCTGACGTGCCGATGAAGCTGTCTTCGTTTTCCTGGGGGCATGCGTTTAGTCCCATCATTCGTCTGAGCGCGACCGATTTGTATCATCGTGGAGGAGCGGCGGGCTCGATTGATGCTCGCCTCGACGCGCTTGCGTGGGGCATAAAGGACGACCGCAAGCTGGCTGCACCTGCCATCGAGATTGACCATCTACGAAATGGCTTTGACGGCGGACGGTGGGTTTTTGTGAATTCTGAACTCACGCGGGATTTCTATGATGGTTCCGCAGCGTCCCAGGTAGTCCAGTCGTTGGCGGAGCGGGCTCTGCGCGGCAGCGAGGAATTCGATGTGCATCCGGAGTTTCCGCTCTACCTTCCCGGCGAACCGATCCAACTGGAAGTGGGTTGGCAGTCGAGCGTTTCGTCATCGTCGTCGGCATCGGCGGCTCCGCTCACGATCAAGTTCACTAGCTATCCGCAAGATCAGCCTCAAGCCCGTGTTGTCGTTTCCGCAACTGGTCCGTCTCTGGCGGATCAGCCGGTGCTTTTGCCGGCTCCGAAAACACCGGGTCTTTACGTCGTCGACGCGGAGTTGGTGGAGGGCGATGGAGCTCACGAAAAAGTTCGCGCCATTCATCACTCTGGATTTTGGGTTCGCGATCAAGCCTCGCTGCGTTCCGGTCCTCACATGACTGTGAACAAGAATTACTTCGAGCTTGATGGCCAGCCTCTCGCCGTGGTCGGAACGACCTATATGTCGAGTGAGTTTCAGCGTCTTTTTTTCGTGCGGCCCAATGTTTATGTCTGGGATCAGGACCTCGCGCAGATACATTCCGCGGGGCTGAACATGATCCGCACTGGGTGGTGGACGGGGTGGGACAAACTTTGCGACGAGAACGGTCAGCCTTACGAGAGCACGTTGCGGACGCTCGAAGCGTATCTGATGACCGCGCGCAAGAACGGACTGCCGGTACAGTTTAACTTTCTTGCGTTCCTGCCGGACGTTCTGGGAGGTGTGAACGCTTATCTCGATCCTGAGGCAGTGCGGCGGCAGAAAACTTTGATTACCGCTGTGGTCGAACGCTTTCACGATGTCCCCTGGCTGGCCTGGGATTTAATCAACGAGCCCAGCATTTCAGAGCATCTCTGGCTCACGCGTCCGAACGGCGATCCGATCGAGGTTAAGAAATGGAACGAGTGGCTTAACCAGCGATATCCGGACCGGGCTGCGCTGGCTGCGGCGTGGAATGTGCCTGCCAGCACGATTGAAGGTACTGTGTCTCTTCCTGAAGAGGCCGAATTTGCGCCGCGCGGCATGTATGCCGGGCACAACTCGCTGAAGGTCTACGACTATTATCTTTTCGCGCAGGATGTGTTTGCGAATTGGGTTCGCACGATGCATGAGGCGATCCGCAACACTGGGTCGCAGCAAATGGTAACGGTGGGGCAGGACGAGGGTGGCATTCAGGATCGGCTATCGCCCGCCTATTGGGGCGAGTTCGTCGATTTCACTACCAACCATTCGTGGTGGCTGAACGATTATGTTTTGTGGGACTCGGTTCTTGCGAAGCAGCCGGGGAAGACGCTGCTGATCCAGGAGACTGGATTGCAGCGCGAATTGAATCTCGACGAAACGGCGCGTCGCACGCCGGAGAACGAAGGCGCTCTGCTGGAACGCAAAATTGCCAGTTCGTATATCCAAGGGTCGGGGGCCATCGAGTGGCTTTGGAACACGAATTCCTACATGACGAATGGCAATGAGACTCCGATTGGAGCGGTGCTTCCCGATGGGACCGAGAAGCCGGAGGCGACGGTGCTCCGAGCTTATGCCAGCTTTTCTAAATCTTTCAGTCCGCATTTGCGGAATCCACAACTGCCGTCGGTGGCCATTGTCACTTCGCAAGCGGCGCAGTTTTCTGTTATCCAGGGGCTGCAGCTTGAGGCACAACAGAAGGCAGTGCGCGCCTTAATGTACAACGACCGCCTGACGGGGTATGCGATTGCTGAGAATCAGATCGAGAAACTCGGTGCTCCGAAACTGGCAATTCTTCCTTCTGCGCAGGCTTTGACTGAAAAAGCCTGGCGCGCCTTGTTGCAATATGCGAAGGATGGCGGCAATCTGCTGATAACGGGGCCGGTGGAATATAACGAGCACTGGCAATCGATGGGTCGCGCCGCGCAACTGAAGCTGGACGCGCGAACCGAGCCTCTCGTCTACCACAATGCCACGCTTTCGTTTGGCGGGCGCACTCTGATGCTTTCTTTCGACGCACAAAAGCAGACTTGGCTTGATGCGCTGCATTTCAAAGATGAGTCTAGCTTTGAGGAAATTCCATACGGGAAAGGGAGGATCTTCTGGGCTGCGTATCCGGTGGAATTGGCGGAGGGCACGCAGTCGGCTGCCGATTTGTACACCTTTGTCGCGAGCAGGGCCGGCATCGCTCCGGTGTTTGAGCTTCAGTCTGGGCTGTCGCCGGGCGTGCTCATCTATCCGACGGTGCTCGATGATTCTGTCATGTACGTGATGGTTTCGGATGCTGCGGAAGATTCCAAAATCGATATTCGCGACAAGCTCACGGGCGCGAGGTTTAGTTTGTTGCTGCCGGCGCAGCATGCGGCGATTGCGGTGATTGGAAAGCGCGAGAAGAGTATTGTCGCGAAGTACGGATTTTAGTGACTTGGGTTGAAAGATGCATTCCTCAGCGGCTGAACGGTTGCTGAAAACTCGAATTCCGGTGCCCAGCCCCTAAAGGGGCGTCTGATTTTGAACCTTATGGTATCGCTAAAGCGATCCCGTGATAGGAGTCGCGCACTTAGCGAAATAGCGCGAGATCTACTGCGTCGCCCATTGCTTTATGCCCGGCCGGTCCGGGATGCAAGTGATCTCCGCTGTCATATTGAGGAGCCATGCGGCTGGGCATCGCCGGGTCGCGCAGGGCGGCGTCGAAATCGATAATCCCGTCGAAAGCTCCAGACGTTCGAATCCACTTATTCACGGCTACGCGCTTCGCCTCGCCTGTTGTGGTCCATCCTCCGAAACCCTGATAGGGAAGGATGGTTGCACCGAAAATCTTGATTCCTCGGGCATGCGTGCGAGCGACGATCTGTTTGTAGCCGGCGATGAGTTCATCCGCCGTGATTTGGGTTCGCGTAAGGCACGGATTGGTAGCTGCGGCCGGGGTGTCTGGCTGACCGATGTCGTTGGTGCCTTCGAACAGAATTACTGCTTTAATGCCGGTCTGCCCTAGAACGTCGCGGCCCAATCTGGCGAGGGCGTTCTGTCCCCAGCAGGGGGAAGTGGTCAGCACGCGGTTGCCGCCGATGCCTGCATTCAACGCGGCGATGTCGGTGTGATCCGCCAGCAAACGGGCAGCGAAAACGTCTGTCCAGCGCTCGTTCTTGTCGGGCCGCGAGGATGAGCCATCGGTGATCGAGTCTCCGAGCGCAACGACCGCACCCTTCGCATCGGCGGGCGCGAGCACCTCGACTGCGCCCAGGAAGTACCAAGATCCCACGGTTTTGGCCGACGGCGTTGCGAACGGATTCGCGCTTTCATCCGCCGCGAAGTTGCCAGCGCCAGAAACGTAGTTCGTCTGAAACGCGGATCCGTGAACGGTGGCTGGTCCGGTGTCACTGGCCGTAAACAGACTGATCACGAGATTTTGCTGCGATCCGACGGCAAGGGAAACTGGGTCGCTTAGCACATCTGCCCCCTCGGGAATTGCAATGAATCGGCTTCCGCCGAAAGTCACTTCATGATTGGAGCGAGGGACAAGATTCGCACCGTCTTTTTGCATGCCCACGAAAACCGAGTCGAACCGAACGGGGCGGGGACCGAAAGTATTTGACAGACGGAGTCGAATCGAAGTCCCACCGATCGTTGTATGTACAATTTCGCGTATCGTTTGATTGGAGAACGTCGTCGGTGATTCGCTGGACACGTTTGCTGTCGTCCATGTTGCAACCCAACGTTGCGGTCCCTTTTCGCTCGCTGCCAAGACCGATACCCACGCAACCGCCAAGGCCAAGCAGAAAAGTGCGCGTAGCAGATGCGTGACAACGGTTCTCTCAAACATCTTTAGCTGTCTCAAAATCTTTATCAAACCTCCGGCTCCGAATTGCGCTAAGAATAACCAGGGGATTAAACCAACTCGAAGGGTCGCGCCGGATTATATACTTTCAAGCTCTATCCCGAGCGCTCGCCATCCCAGCACAAATCTTGGGTTGGTGATGTTGTCCGTGTCCTACTGTAAAATTGAAACAGTACAGAAGTTGAGTGTCCGGAGAGGTGGTAGAGCGGTTGAATACACCGGTCTTGAAAACCGGCATACCTGAAAGGGTATCGGGGGTTCGAATCCCTCCCTCTCCGCCATACAGTCTGCAATGCAGAGAAATCCGCCCGGATTTCTCTGAAAAAACCGGGGAGCCCGCGCCAGTTCGCGATTTTCCAGGTTGAAACCGGACCGGAGAAAATCGTCTGCGTGATCGTACGGGCAGCTTTCCCGCATTTTCTCCCGCGGCCATCTGAGCAGTCCGGTTTCGCGACCCTGCCTCGGCGAATGCAATGCGATCACAAGGCGATGGTGTAGCGAACGCAACTTGACTTTGTCACCACTTGGAGTTCCCGAATCGCTTGCGTGAGTAAAGTCCTAAGCGTAGGACATTTGGAGCCTATTTCCACGAGTCGCATCGGATGCAAGGCCCGAGCCCGAAGGGCTACGCTAGTGTCCCGTTAGTGTTCCGAGGGTTGTTTCAAGCATCGCTGACTTTACTGGTCTGCTACATAAAAGATGTTTTGGGCGTTTTGCAGCGAGAAACCAACAATTGGGGATCGGTAAAAGTTGTCGATATTCCCGCCATTTGTTAGAAGAGTCAGATCCTCATTCGACCAGGTGCTGGAGGCGGTCTGGAAGATGCGGTTCACATCGCTTCCCGAGTCGTAATAAATACTGACCAGATTCTTTGGGCCCGCGAGAGCGAGGATTCCAGCTTGCTCCCAAACGATCGGACCTTTAGATTTTTTGGAAAGATCCAAGGCGGTCCACTTCGCATTATTAATTGAGGAAAGCTGGAGAAGGTGACCGTTGCCGTTGTTGAAGTAGACGCGCATCTTTTTCGTGCCGGGGAGCACTAGGGCCGCGACGCTGGTAGCGTAGCCTTCAGTCGTAGTCTTAGTAATCGCGGTGAGATCCTCGTTGGACCAACTGGAATTGTTGTAGAAGAATTGATGAATATGGCCATCACTGTTGGAAAGGAAATATACATACTGAAAATTTCCAATGTTGAACCCGGCCAGTTGATAGGGAAGGTCCGGGCCCCTTGGGCCGCCGGTTATCTGGGTTAAGTCCTGGTCTTGCCAGTGCGTGCCATCCGGGGAGAAAATCTGGTGAAGGTCGAAGACGGGATAAGCTGTGTAGTAGATATGTACGGCCGGGGTCGTCGTGAACGCGAGAACGTTCGCGCATTGACACTCGGGCGCGCCGGAGAGGACAGTCAGATTGGAATCTGTCCAATTGAAGTTGTTATAGAGCAGTTGGTGGATAGATGCGTCGGCGGCAACGAAGTAGACGTATTGATAATTTCCCACTGAAAATCCGGTCACTGTCGTACAAGCCGCGGCTGGTGGTCCGCCCGAAAGCATCGTCAAGTCGTCATCTTGCCAACTCGTGCCGTTGTAGAACAGTTGGTGGACGTGGTCGGTAACGGAGCAGAGGTCGTCGCCCGTCCCAGGACCCGTCAGGTAATAGGCATGAATCTGGTCGTTCGGAGTCGTAAGAAAAGCGCCAAGTCCCGTGTACCAGTCAACCGGAACTCCAGTGAGGCCCTGGTCCATCCAGTTGGAGCCGTTGTAGGAAAGCTGATGAACGTACTGGGCATGAAGTGGAAGCGCGACAAGAGAAATCAACAGGCCCATAGTGCAGGTTGCTAAAGACAGACGAACAGCAGAGTTTCGGCGGGCACGTTTGGTGATCATAAACTCTCTCCTTGAACGGACTTTTATGTTCGAAAAGTTACCGCGATCGACGGTCGACGTCGCGTTTTTTGACTGCCAGTTTTGCTGATCATGAATTCCTCTTGGTTATTCTTCAGAGCCCGGTGGATCAAAAGCCGACCTCAACCGTCGATTGATGTACGCGAATCTGAGGCAAATTGCTTCTGCGGTCAATGAAACTTGTTTTTAAGTGTTGATTAACAGATAAGAGCCTAAATCACAGGCACATACGGCTCTGTCTTAATTGTTTGGCTCGGTTGGTGAGCGCGCCGTTCTGGGCAATCGCGCCGGGGATGGGTCTGCCATCGCTTCGGTGTCCCCGACCTTGATCCGGTACACGGACTCTGAACCGTAGCTATTTGGTATCGAATCGGAAGATGATCGTCGAGGGCAACTCAACTCGCTCTTTGTTTTGCGTGAGCGAGCAGAACGAACGATGACCAATGCACCATTCGCGGAACTTAAGTCGCTTTCGCATCACGTCTACGCGCAACCGTTCCCCGCCGAAAACTAAGCCGCCCAAGGCAAGAAATCGCGGCCATCGAAGATTCGCAATTGCCAGATTCATGGCATTTGTAACCTCTCCGCCGGCACGGAAGAGTCGATGTTGTGACTGACCGCCAAGCACCCAGTCCGCCGCGACCACTTTCCAGTCATGGCGCGCGTCGGACGGTGAGCACTTTCAGCCACGCTATCGCTAGGGATTCGCCGCTCGAACCGATGTCAAAAAGGCATTGCTTGAGCACGACTGCGCGGCTAGAGCGCAGTCTTCATATTCTCCGAAAGTGGTTGACCCCGTGCAACTTACGGAAACGTCGTGGCTTACGGCATTCAAAAGGGTACCGGAGGTTCGAATGCCTCCATCTCCGCCACACAGTCTGCAGTGCAGAGAAATCCGCCCGGATTTCTCTGAAAAAACCGGGAAACCCGCGCCAATCCGCGATTTTCCAGGTTGAAACCGGACCAGAGAAAATCGTCTGCGTGATCGTACGGGCAGCTTTGGCTGCATTTTCTCCCGTGGCTGTCTGAGCAGTCCGGTTTCGCGACCCTACCTCGGCGAATGCAATGCGATCACACGGCGATGCCGTGGCGAAATGCGACTTGACTTCGTCAGCGTCGAGAATCAGCAGCCGTCACATCCCTTCTTAATAAACACTAGCCGACTTCTTTGCGGTACGCCTTCCGCACTATAGTTGGCGTAATATCGCGAGAGCGCCACCTACAGCCCTTCACGGGCGGCAGTCTCATGTGAACGAAGACAAGAGCTATAGGAGCAACGATTTCCAGCGGGAAGAGTCGCAGCAGCAAAATGGAGGAAATGACAGCAGGCCAACGTTGGCGGATCTTCGACCGTCATTTCGATATTGGTTCACCTTCTTTTGAATGGATGACAGCGTAAGATGCCCATAGATCGACGCGATTTCCTCAGGCTCTCAGGGTTGGGAGCGTCGATGCTTTATCTTTCCCGGCAGAGTTTCGCCCGTGCGACCCGTGATGTCGCGGCGATCAAGCCCGGTGAAATCAATCCAAATCGTATTACTCCATACATTGATCCTTTGCCAATTCCACGGATACTCAGCCGCCCGAAGACCGCAAAAGGAGGTGTGGAATATGTGATGCGGATGAGCGAATTCTCTCAGAGGCTGCACTCCCAGCTTCCTGCCACGACGGTGTGGGGCTATGAAGGGTCCTACCCTGGTCCGGTGATTGAAGCTCATGCGGGGCAGTCGGTTTCCATCCGATGGGAAAATCATCTGCCGCAACGGCATCTGTTCCCGGTTGATAAGCACATTCACGGGGCTGGCCTGCCGAATCCGCAGGTGAGAACGGTGCCTCATTTGCACGGGGCGCGCACTCGATCGGCCGATGACGGGTTGCCGGAATTGTGGTTCGAGAGCGGCAAGTCGGTCACTTATCACTATCCGAATCAGCAGAGACCTACGATGTTGTGGTATCACGACCATGCCATTGGCGTAACGCGGCTCAACAACTACGCGGGGCTCGCTGGAATTTATTTACTGCGGGGCGAGGAAGAAAGCAAACTCAATCTGCCGCAGGGCAAGTATGAAATTCCGCTCGTCCTGCAGGACCGCAGGCTCGACGACAAAGCTCAGTTGCAGTACATTCCCACCGAAATGGACGGTACGCCCCATCCCGATGGAAGTTGGGGTCCTGAGTTTTTCGGCAACCTTCCCGTGGTAAACGGCGCCATCTATCCAGTGCTCGATGTGGAACCGCGTCTCTACCGTTTCCGGGTGCTAAATGCCGCCAACTCGCGTTTTTTCAGATTTTTCTTTTCGAAGCCGGGACAAAATCTGGTGGCGTTTCCGTTCACAGTAATTGGCGGCGACGGCGGACTGCTCACGTCGCCGGTACTCGTGCCCTCCATGCTGCTCGGTCCTGCCGAGCGAGCCGACATTTTAGTCGACTTCACGAATATGGCGGGGGGAGAGTTCATCTTCGCCAACAATGCGCCAGCGCCCTTTCCCGGCGAAGAAGCGGGACTGCCGCAGATAGCGGCCAGGATTCCAAACCTGTTTAAAGTACGTGTAAATCGGCCTCTCGAAGGCGCCACGGAGAGAAAAATGTGGACAATTCCCGTTGAACGCCTTGACCCCGCGTCCGCTGTAATGACGCGGGATCTGGTGCTGGCAGAGGAATTGGACAAGAATCAGAAGTCGCTAGGATTGCGTATCAACGGCAAGGGTTACCATGATCCGGTCACCGAACGTCCGAAACTCGGAACTACCGAAGTCTGGCGCTTCATCAACACCACGGACGATGCGCACCCGGTCCACATTCACCTGGTTCAATTCCAAATTATCGATCGCACGCCCTTCGACGTGCAGATGTTCCTGGATAAGAAGGAGCTCAAGTTGACGGGACCTCCCATTGATCCGAGAGCCATTGAGGGCGGATGGAAGGATACAGTCAGAGCGGACGCCGGTCAGGTGCTGAGAGTAGTAGTCCGCTTTGATGGATATGCCGGCAAATATGTCTACCACTGCCACATGCTGGAGCACGAAGACAACGACATGATGAGACCGTTTGAGGTCATTGCTTGAGGTCATTGCTTAGGGCGCTTGATCTGACGCGAAATTACTGTGGTTTCGCGTTCGATGGAACTCCTTTTTCCCTCATCTCTTCCATGTGCTTTTCTATTCCCCGCGCTCTGTCTTCCGCTTCCTTTTCCGTATCGAAATACTCATTGTTAAACACTGGATGCGCATTATCCAGAAACTTGTTCAGTTGTTCCTGAACTCGTTCCATCTGGTAGAGAGCGCTGACTTCTTTCGTGACTTCTGCCAGAGGGATCGTTCTCTTGGATTCGACCCGGTAGATCGTGAGTCCGTTTCCGTTCGGCACGGGCAGGGAAACTTCCCCTGGTTTGAGCGCAAACAACATTACTTCCTCACCGGCGGGAAAACTCGCATTTCGCCGCCACACGACAGGCTTCGTTGAGGGAAGCGGCTCGGTGGATTTGGCGGCTGCGTAGGCGGCCTTCTGCACTTGATCGGCATCCTCGCCTAGAGCCAACTGCCGTCGAGCTTCATCACCAATCTTTTGTGTCGCCACGTCTTCTCCTTCGGGCCAAGGAGCGGCGCCCTCTGGAGCCTCTGCGGTTTGAGCGGCTGCTTTGGCTCGCGGCGGACGAGGTATCAGGACACTGCGGACGGTGATTTCGTCATACCGTTTGATATTCCTGTTGTAATAATCCTGAAGAGCCTGCTCGGGAGAATCTGCTGCCTCAGCCTTAATCTTTCTTTGCAGGGCGGTGGCCAGCAACTGCATCTCGAACTCCTGCATTTGTTGCTGGAATTCGGGATCCTTATCCAGACCCTCTTTTCTGGCTTCGCTGGAATATGCCAACTGCCGGACATACTGTTCGGCGCGACCCCTGGCGTCGGGGTAACGTTCGTTGGGACGGCGTGGGCCGGCATAGGCTGTACGAAATCGCTTTTCGAACTGCTCCCTGGTTAGTCGCGTCTGGCAGTCAGCCGCAGCGGGTGGATTGCACACACTCAGAGAGAGAACCACTGCGTCCTCGGGCACGGCGAGCTTGGGGAGAGCGGCGGTATAGGCGGAAGCGGGTGGCGGCGACGTAGACGTTTGGGGCGCGGGCATTTGGGCCAACGAAGAGCCTCCAAGTACTGCGACAAATAGCAGGATCATTGCATTGTTCGAGTAATGATTCAAAGCGATCAACCTCCCCGAAAGTATACGACTGATGTAAGCGTCTCGAGTCAACCTGAGAAACCGTGGTGGCGCCGTTTGCGGCGAGCGGCTACCACTAAGGGCACGAAGGTTGACGAAGGAAAATCTTGCCACCGAATGTGCGTCTGGCGGGGATTGCCGACCGATTGGGCTTCTCAGGCAAGGGGGAAACTATGCGCCGGGACGCGCAATCGAAGGCGCTCCGGTGGGGTGCCCGGCGGCAAGGACCAACCGGGCACACTTCACCTAACCACGGATTACTTGTTGCTGTCGCTGGCTTCTTTTTCCTGGGCTTCTTTGGTCAGTCGTTCCGAGCGTAGCTTCTCGGCTTCGGCATGCCGTTTCTGAAGTTGTCGCACCGATATGTTCGTTCCCTTCAAATAGGGCGAGCCGTCAGGACTGGCTACCATTGTCGTTGATCCGGCAGTTGTTGCGGTCGCACCCGGCTGAGCCGGCGACTGCACAACATATGGGGTTGATGCGGCTGCTTGATTGGTCACATCGCTATCGCTTCTCACGGTTGCGGCTGCAGGAACAGGCCCGGCGCTTCTCTCCACTGGCGCCACCGCTTCGGGGCGCGCGCTCAGAACTACTTTCGTCACCGAGTACGGCGTACCGTCGCTCACCAGCTTGTAGTGGTAGCTGGTCGGGTCGAGCAGGGCCTTGAGCACTACGCGCGGATATCCAGGACCATACTTGCCCATAACCGGATCGTGCAGCACATTGCCTTCGATCACTATCCCCATCTTGGCCTGAACCTGTTCCAATATCTTCGACAGACTCGAGCCGTTGGCAATCACCGTGAGACGACCGCCCTCATAAGTTACTTGTGCCGGCTTGGCCTCGCCAACACTTGCAGCCGCCTGCGCGTGGGGCGAACTCTGCCCAAACGCTACAACCCACGGCAGCGCCAGTAAACAGGAAATCAAGACCGGCAATATACGCCCATTCTTAACATCATTTTTATTGTCGCGTGCCAGCGTTTTGCCTTCTTTCGAACTGTCCAGTACGGTGTTCATGGGTGATTCTCCCTTTCTGTTTTCCGGTTTGATCCGGCTTCGCCGGCCACCGTGTGCCCCCTCGACGCTCCCGCTCACTCTTGTTCCCGGCCGTCGCCGCCATCCATCAGTGACGGCGACCGGAGCTTTACTTTCCCCCTCATTATTCTAGTTTCTCAATTCCTAATTTAGGGATTGGTGTAGGTGTAGGAGTTGCTCTCCCACTGTCCCCCCACCAACGAATAGAGCGTCACATAGATCATGCCGCCATTGCCCGGCAGATCGTTTACGGTTGTGGACAGCACATTCCCCAGGTTGCCGGATTGATAGACATCGTTCCCACCCGGAGCGATGGCGCTGATATCCACCCAGTACGCGGTGCCGCTCCCCGCATTCCAGGTGAACGTCGTCGAGTACCCGTAGATCGTCGAATTCGGGACCGGCGTCTGCATTACCGCCGCGACCGCTCCCGACAGGTTGTAGGCGTAGTAGGTGTAGGCCTCGGGCGTCCATTGTCCCGAGATCATCGAGTACAGCGTTACGAAAACCTCACTACCGTCTTCTGGCAGTCCGTTCGCCGTCGTGGTCAGAACATTCCCCAGGTTTCCGGATTGATAGTAATTGTTTGCGCCCGGAGAGCCGCCCACATCGAGCCAGTAAGCGGTTGCGTTCGAACCCGCCAGCCAAGTGAAGCTCACGCTGCTGCCGCTGAACGTCGAACTATTGGCCGGGGTCTGCATGGTTCCAGCCGATGTCGACGCATTCAATGCTGTGTAGGTGTAGGTGGTGCTGTAGAAGACGCCGCCCAACTCGGTGTACAGGGTTGCGTAGACCGGGCTTCCGTTGGTGGGTAGTCCGGTTACCTTCTCGCTCAGAACAGTTGTCTTTAGCGACTTGGATTGGTAGTACTGGTGGCCGCCCGGAACACTACCCACATCAAGCCAGTAGGCAGCTTCCCCCACGCCAGCATTCCACGTGAAAGTCACGGTGCTGCTGGTTAAAGTCGACAACGGCAGCGGCGTGGCCATAGTGGCCAGACCGGTTTGACCGTTCCACGCTGTGTAGGTGTACGAGTTGCTGAACAACTGTCCATTGATGTCCGTGTACAGAGTGACGTAGAGCGTTTCGCCGTTGGTTGGCAATCCACTGACGGCCTGAACCACCGGGTAACCATCATTGCCGAGTGAATTATCCAGCAGTCCCGATGAAAAGACATCGGTTCCTCCAGGACCAATTGCACTGATATTCAAAGCGTAGGTGATGGCTTGGAAGGTTTCATTCCAAACGAAGCTGACGTTGCCGCTGGTCAAAGCCGACGACGGGGGAGGGTAGACGAGGACGGCAGCCGTGCCGGCCGCATTGAGCGCCGTATAGGAGTAGGAGTTGGGAATCCACTGTCCTCCCAACAGCGAGTAGAGGGTCACGTAGATCGTGGAGCCGTTCATCGGCAAATTAGAGACTGCGGCCGACTGGGTCGTCGCGGAGAGACTGCCCGATTGGTAGTACTGCGATTGACCTGCGGCCGAACCCACATCGATCCAGTAAGCGGTCGCTCCGGTGCTGGCTGCCCATTGGAAGACTGCGGACGAGCCGGTCAAAGTGGAACCGTTAGCCGGGCTGGTCATGAACGCAGGGGCCGCGTTGGTGCAGTTCACGGTCACCGGGACCGGCGACGACGAAATGCCGTTGGCAATCACTGTCAAGGTCGCCGAACCGCACTCCAGATTGGCGGGAGTGTCGACGTAGGTGGATACAGGCAGAGATCCGGTCTGTACCCCCATGGTGCTGTGATCGTGGGTACGTCCGAATTGCACGTGTCCCGTGATTTGGTTGGTAAAGTTGATCAGCGGATAGTTCGTGGCGTTCTGACCGTCGTCGCCGTAATAGTTTTGCGCCGATATGCCGTTGAATTGGGTTCCGGAGACAACATAGTTGTTCGTGCCCGGCGAGACAGTCAGCGGATACGTAGTGACAGTTGGCGCCCACGCGGGATTCGGAGTGTTATTCGCGGGTGCGAAAACATAAGTCTCAAAGCCGTCGTCATTGCCATAAAGAAGGTTGCCGTCGGGAAGAACGACGAATTTGGAATAGTACGATGCAATCACGCTGGCGACGTTTACTCCTGCTTCAGGATCATAGGGACTGATCACTGGAACCAGGCTGGTGTTGCCGGGAACGTATTCAAAAAATTCGCCGGGGGCGTCGTAGCAGGCCTGGCCGTTGCCGGTCATGAACACGTTACCGTTGGGCAGCAAAGAGGCCGCGCCGTCGCATTCAGAATAAAATCCGCCCTGCGGCGATACCGGGAAGTTTGGCGCCGGTGTCCACGTACCAACGGCGGTGGAGGGCGGATTTTGCGTGGGGGGCGGCGTATAGATTGCATTGATTCCGCCACCGGAAGCGGCGGGATTGCCCGACAGGGCGAGAATGGTGCCGTTCGGCAGCAGGACATTCGGTCCATCTTCAGTGGCGCTCTTATCCACGGAAACGCCGATTGAAGCGGGTTCGGGACCTGCATTGACCCATATTCCGGTGGTCGGATTCGTCGTGCTCAAGTATGGCGGTATATAGCGCTCGGCACCTGGTTCTTTGCTGATATCGAGGGTCCAGACGCTTCCGTCGGGCAGCAGCACCCAGTTTTCTTCAGTGGTGCCTTCAACTTTGCCCGGAGGGGCAAGGGTCGTCCACGTCAAGGGACCAAAATTCCCTGGCGAACCTTCGGGGCTCATGATCGCTACGTTTCCGGTTCCTCCCGAATTTCGGGTCAGTATGTACTGGCCGTTTGCCAGAACGATAGAGTCGGCATCGCCGATATGGGTCCAGCCGGTGGGTGGAGTGAGTACGGACCACGTGTTGGTCTGCCAGTTCCAGACCGCGCCCTCCGTCGTCTCCGAACTGTAATCGTTATAGGCGTAGTCATAGGTATACTCGCCGCCGGTCACGACCATGCGCCCGTCCATGAGTACGGCCGAAGCGAAGTACTGAGCGGCGTAAGGGCAACCATTGGCGTTCGTAGCGGTAGGCGTATCGTTGCACGTCCCCGTCGTCTGCACCGGCATGTTGCCCATCGGAACCCAAGTCCCATGCAGATAATGACCGGTCTGGTCGGGCACCAACCTCCACCAGTCGCTGGATGCGTAGTCATTGACCGCAATGGAACCGTCGGTGAGAACGAGCATGAAGTCCGGGTTTAGCGGGACGTTCGTTAACTGCGTCCACGTCCCATTCGAATCGGTTTGGGAGAACGCCAAGCCGGCGGCTAGAACCACGCATACCAGTAACACCCCACTACCAAGCCTAGAAAAACGCATCCATTCCTCCTGGGAACAGAACGACGGTGACAACAAATTCGGGACGGCGACGACAGATCGGGACGGCTACAGCAGACTCGGAAGGACCGCTCAAGATCGAGCGGTTTCGGTAAATATTTAGAGTGCAACTTGTATAACTTTCTCGGGGAAGCTGTCAAGCAAAGTTTTGTAAAGAAGTCTCGTTTGTAAATTTGCGCGAGGCCCCAGGTTGAGGAAGACCGTTCGGATCTAGAGTTCGGATGTAAGGCGGACGGCAGAAACTTTATTGAGAGCTTGATATTTTAGGAAATTTGCCTTTAACTGAAGCGCGATTACAGTTGGCAGGAATTGCGAAGAGGCATGATCCGAAAACTAGCAAGGGTGCTTTGGCTTTCAACCTGTTTAATCGTCCTGATCGTCGAACATAATCAAATTGCGTTCGCCCAAACCACAGGTGCAACTGGCTATTTGATTACAAATGACGACTATACTCCTGCAGGAATTCTTGACAGTGCCACTTTCTACACGATCGCGCCCGACGGGACGTTGAGCAATCCCAACCAGGTGAATACCTTCGGCACCGGAGCCGGGGGCGGGTATTTTGCGGAAAATCGAGTCGTTGTGTTGAACAACGCATTGAACAATTCCGCTTCGCCATGTGTCTATCTGTCCGCAGGATTTAGCAACACCATCGCCGGAATTCAGGCTCTGGACCAAATAGAGGCTGGCGATTTTACCGCCTCTTCAACCGACAACGGCGCTGACAACGGCGTCGGCATGGTCGTCAACAGTAAGTACCTGTACGCCAGTTTCTCAACCTCCAGCACGATCGCGACCTTCGCGGTACAGCCGGGATGCGGTTTGCAATTTATCGGTGATATCTCTGTGGCAGGATTGAATGGGGGCTCGCCCAAGGGAATGGCCTTATCGCCGTCGGGCGATTTGTTGGTGGTGACCTATGGAGACGGTTCCATTCAGTCATTTAATGTCTTCAGTGGTATGCCGTCTTCGAACGGCGACGAGCAGAACGCAAGCGGTTATGAAAACGATAATTTTCCCAGTGGCGTGGTGGTCAGCCCGGGGGGCCATTGGGCCATCTTTGGCGACGACTCCAGTGGCGCAACCGTCGAAGTCTCGGATATTTCGTCAGGCCACCTCGGACAAACCGTGGGCTACAGCTTGCCCTCGGGCTTCAATTCCAACAACGTTCTTCTCAGCCCCGATGGAACGCTGCTCTACATCACTAACAATACTTCCGGCCAGGTCACGGCCGCGTTCTTTGACACAACCGCAGGAACGATTTCCGGGAGCTGCATTTCCACCCAGCTCAATGGTTTTGCAAACACATTTGCCTTCTCGGCGTCCGTGGCAACGCAACTGCCCACGGGCACCGGTTCCGTGCTCTACGTTGCAGAGAACGGAGGATATCCAGCTGCGATCGGCATCATTAATGTGAGCGCAAGCGGCGGTGTGTGTACGCTGACCGAAGCAGCCTCATCACCGGTGTTCGACGAAAATAGCCCTAGCTTGCTGTCGATTGCAGTGGTGCAAACGGCGCAGCCTGGTTTGTACAGCCCGGTTCCGGGATCGACGCTGACTGGAAATAGCGCTACGTTCCAGTGGTATGGCGCTCCCACAAACGCTACCGCATTCTGGATCGATGTTGGGTCTTCTGCTGGGGGCAATCAGTATTATCAGTCCGGTAGTCTGCCGACAACTACGCTTAGCGCGACCGTTAATAGTCTGCCTACGAATGGCAGCACCATCTACGTCACTTTCTACTATTTGATTAACGGTTCCTGGACAGCTACACCCTACACTTTCACCGCGTTCAACTTGAACGCGGGCAGGGGCATGTTGACGACGCCACCGCCCAGTTCGACTCTGAGTGGAAGCAGCGTCAGTTTCGCCTGGACGGCGGGCTCGACGGCTAATGCGTACTGGCTCGATCTCGGCAACGTAGCTGGTGGCAATCAATACTATCAATCGGGAAATCTCGGCAACGTGCTGACCACTACAGCGAGCGGACTACCGACCAACGGCACCACCGTCTATGCGACGCTTTACTCACTGATCAGTGGGAACTGGCAGAGCAACTCCTACACCTACACCGCCTATAACGTCGCGAGCGCGGGCGGCGTGATAACAACACCGGCCCCCGGTTCGACATTGACCAGCAGCAGCGCGACGTTTGACTGGAAGGCCGGCACCGGAGTCTCCGGCTACTGGCTGGATGTGGGTAACACGCCCGGCGGCAACCAGTATTCGCAATCGGGGAACCTGGGGAACGTGCTGACCACCGCGGTGAGCGGACTACCGACCGATGGCAGTACCATTTATGCGACGCTGTATTCGCTGATTGCCGGCTCCTGGACTGACAACAACTACACCTATACGGCGTTCAATGGCTCCGGCGCCTTGGCGGCTATGCAGACGCCGGTGCCGGGATCAACTTTGAGTGGCAACAAAGCGACCTTCACCTGGAGCGCCGACACCAGTGCTACTGCCTACTGGGTGGATATCAGCGCCATCACTCCGGGCGGAAACGATGTCTATCAATCCGGCAATCTGGGGAAGGTGCTGACCACGACCGTGAACAGTTTGCCGGCAAATGGCAGCACCATCTATGTGACTCTGTATTCGCTGGTCGGGGGGCAGTGGCAGAGTAACGCCTACACCTACAAATCCGGTTCTTAAAGAAACAGAAATAGAGAAATAGAGAACGGAAAATGGAGAAACGGCGGAGACGTGGCGAAGGAGCAAGACATTCCTAAGGAGTTTTGGTATGTGTAAGTTTTTCAGGTTCGCGATTGCAGTGCAATTCGTCGGACTGGCCTTGGTCGCGGCCTCGGCCCAAGTGGGGAACTGTTTTTCGTACCCGGACCAGGGCACCCTCGTTACTAACCCGTTAGACCTCTATAGCCAGGGCGGAGCGCTCACCCTGGCGCTAACGTTGGGTTACGGCGTTGATTCGAACGGATATCAACACTTTTGTTACAACGACTTCGCTGACGGCGCCGAGGCTCCAACGCTGCGCCTTAGCCCGAACGATACTTTGAACCTAACGCTCACCAATGGTCTCAATGTTCCGGGGGCTAAACCCATGCGCATGAAGCACCCGATGAACATGCGTCGTAAGAATGTCTCTCCGCAGGATGCTTCCTGTAGCGGCGGCGACATAACCGTGAATACCACCAATTTACATTTTCATGGTCTCAATATTCCGCCCGTCTGCCATCAGGACGATGTGATTAACACCCTGATCCAGCCTACCGATCCGCCCTTTCAGTACGTGTTTCGAGTTCCCAGCAATGAACCGCCCGGATTGTACTGGTATCACCCCCATCCGCATGGATTCACAACCGATCAGGTAAACGGCGGGGCCTCGGGAGCGCTCATCGTGGGCGGCATCGAAAATGTAAAGCCGCAGGTGTCGGGGCTTACCGAGCAGGTGCTACTGGTGCGCCAGCAGTTTCTGAATCCCGGTTCCTGGCTGCCTGGACCTTATCAGTTGACGCTCAATTTCGAGTCGGTGGGTCAAGATAACATTCTGGTCGAACGAGCCTGTCCACCTTTCTGCGGATCAGGCACGGGTCTGCCACCGGCACGGACCTTATTACCCTACATTGTCGCGGACCCCGGCGAGAAACAATTCTGGCGGGTGGTAAATGCTTCGACCCAGGCCTTTCTTGATCTGCAGATTTTGTCTGACGACGTTCCCCAGAACCTGGAGATGATTGCAATCGACGCCGTCCCCGTCACCAACGATCCTTATGTGACCGATATTGTTATTCCTCCGGCAGGTCGCGCTGAATTTGTGATGACGGGACCGCCTGAAGGAGCGTCCAACCTTTTTGTCGACCTGGGTTATGATACCGGGCCAGTCGGTAACACCAATTTCGCGCAAGTATTAGCCAATGTCCTGACCAGTGCGGATGCTGGCCATCGTAAATTGCGTCTTCCCGCGAAGCACCATCTTCCGGCGGCCAAGACTCCTCCCACAACAAAACGGCGATTTGCCAGTCTGGCAACCGCGCAGGTCACTGCCACCAGAAACTTATACTTCTCCGAGGCCACCGAGGGCACCAACGGACCCACCAGCTACTTCTTGACTGTCCAGGGCCAAACTCCACATCTGTTCGAACCGTCCTTGTCGCCCGCGATCGTTACCAATGTCGGCGCGGTGGAAGATTGGACAATCGAAAATCACACTCTTGAGCAACACGCGTTTCACATCCACCAGATCCATTTTCTGGTGATGGCCATCAACGGAGTTCCTCTACAGACTCCGGTGATGCAGGACACTGTCAATGTCCCCTATTGGGACGGTACGCTGCCGTATCCGAGCGTGACCGTCCGCGTGGATTTCAGCGATCCGGAGATTGCCGGTACGTTCGTCTATCACTGTCACATCCTCGACCATGAGGACGGCGGCATGATGGCCGAGATCCAGGTCAATCCATGATTCGTCGGGCGGCTGGCTACTTTATTTCAATTTCGCCTGTCTGCGTTTGGAAACACTGTTTAGTGGATACCCACGAACATCTCATGCAATGTGCTCGCTCTGAACCGGCAAACTCTAGAATGGTCGGGTTGTGCGAAAAGGTTGACGTTTCGAGGAAATACTTGCTGCCTGTTATCTGCAAAGCCGCTCTGAACCTACCCACAGTTGAGCCAGATCTCTGAGGTTCCGTTTGTACGTACGCGTTACCAAGTATTTCTTTCCACCTCTTACGCGCAGCCTGTACTCTCCCGACGGTAAAGGTTGGACCTCCTCCACGGCCGAAATGTTAACGACGACCGAGCGGTGGATGCGAATGAAACCGTAGGGTCTGAGCTTTTCCGCCATGGACGAGAGGGATTCGTGGACCAAGTAAGGGTTAGGGCGGTGTTGCAAAGAAACGTAATTCCCTTCGGCTTGCACGGCCAGGATGTCGGATAAATCTAGAAATACGATGCTTCCGTTTGCCTTGAATGCAATTCGTGCCGCCTGCCGTTTTGCTATGCACTCCCACTGCCCCAAGGCTCGCATCAGGCTTTCGGCAGCAACTCGGATCACTGGAAGCAATGAGGTATCTGCAGCTTCGCAGAACTCCTCCGCTCTCGATTCGGGAGTGTAATGCCGTTTACTGTCAAGGAAGGAAATTGTAGCTCCGCGCAGAGGGCTAGCCGAAACGTCCGCATCGGCGCGAGCAGTTTGTCGAACAACCATCTCAGGTGCAGGGGCTGGCCGATCCTCAACTTCACGGACGCTCATGATGGAATCCCGTGCTCTCCTGTTTCGACTTCGGGCGATCTCTAACCAGCGCTCACCGCCGACGGGAAGCTGGATTGGGCGCCGAAATAACACTCAATGGACTGCAACTTTCCGTTCTTGATTCGAAGATACTCCACGTTCCGGAATGATTTATTGTCCTTGGTGTGGCAAAGATACTTCACGAAAGCATCTTCTGGGCCAGCGGCGACCTGCTCCAATTCGAAATGCCCAATGAAATCGATCTGTGTTTCCCAGCAGCGCGTTTTGAAAGTGCTCTTACTGATGTGGTCGTCCCCAGCCGCGCTGGTAAAGGTGAAGTCATCGGCGAGCAGGCTATCCAGAGGACCCCAGTCTTTCTTTTCCCAGGCTGCGTACCACTTCCGGACTACCACCTCGTTCGTTGAGTTCCGCGCTTCCGATCCGCGGGCACTCGCCAGTTCCGGCAGGCCCATGGCGCCAACCACCGCGCAGGCTCCAGTTGCGAGCAGATTCCTCCGCGACACTGCGATTCTTATCATTGGTTTGTTCTCCTTTCCCCTGTTCAGATTGAAAGGCTTCACCCGATCGCGATCCCGGCCGTCCGAGCCTACGGACCGGTTGGTATGTAACACTATCCATCACCTGTTGCCACTGATGCGATCAGCCCGGTTTGCGGTTGCCCGGCGCGCGCAGGGATCGAAGCCAGTCCACGATATTTCGAATCCCCGCTTTGATCACCTTAGGATCCTGAGCATTCTTTGCCAGAGAACCATAGCCTTCGACCATTGCAATCAGTAAGCCGGAGGCGTCGGTGGGTTCCACATCACGGCGAACACTACCGCCGGTCTGGCCCTCTCGCAATGCAGAGGCGACAGCCTTGCGCCAGGCCGCGAAGATTATCGCCAGCCGTTTCCGGAATCCCGCGTCGAGAGGAGACATTTCCTGCGCCAGATTGTTCAGTTGACACCCACCGCGTACATCCTCTTGCCGAACAGATATGCGCTCAACAGCGCCGATCAAAGCGACAATGGGGTCCTTGACATTCTGTAGGGGCCGCACCCATTTGCCGTGAACGTCGGGGGCGATGACCTCTTCGACGACTGCGTATCCCAAGGCTTCCTTACTTTTGAAGTGGTAATACAGCGCACCTTTGGTGACACCGGCTGAGGCCAGAATTGTGTCCAGGCTTGCACTCTGGAACCCCGATCTGTAGATCTCGCGGGATGCCGACTGCAGCAACAGTTCCCGCGTGCGCTCCGGATCGCGCAGCCTGGTTGCTTTACGTTTCGAGTTCTGCCGCGCTACTACCATACCGACTAGTTTGTATGATAACGGTCGGAGCGTCAAGAGAGATCTGACAACGTATTCCACATATGAAAAGTCATCGAATTTCGCGATTTCTCGCAGGTGTGTATGGAAAGCTGGAGAAATGGCTGCTCTGGCCGCTTGTGATCATCCCTGAAGGTTGTCAGTCCAGCACTTGTTCTTGAACTCTGAAGTGCTGGACCCGTTCGCTCACGTAATCGCTGCGAACGTGGAAGACCACATGCTCCCTCTGTTCTCACTCAGCAGGAATTTGTGAAGTCGTGAGCCAATTCTGCTCTCAATTGCACACTGACTGTCAGAGCGCCGAGTGATAGCTGACGTAAATCGCCAGTTATGCCGGCACGACGACTCCACCGGAGGAATAGAAAAGATATGAGCACACTCGGAAAGTTGCGAAATTTCTGGACACCGCTGGTTGCGACGATAATTCTGGCTTGCTTCAGCGACGCGGTCGCTCAAGTGAGCTACAAAATGACCGATTTGGGTACCGACCGCAGTAACGAAAACTTTAGCATGGCCATGGGCCTCAATAATCGCGGCTGGGCGGAGAACATGGATGGGTTCGTGAACCCTCCCGAGAATAGTTCGTTTACGACGGTTGCAAGGGGCCGCGCGGTTATAAACGTCGACGGACTCAACATCGATCTGGGCACGCTTGGAAAACCCGATGGCAACAGTTGGATCAACTGGGGCGGCCTCAACGAGCAAGGTGAGGCGGTCGGTATGTCTGAAACGGCCGTTCCAGATCCGGACGGCGAAGACGTTTGCGGTTTCGGCACAGAACTTATATGCGTTCCGTTTCTTTGGCGAAACGGCCACATGAAGGCTCTGCCGACAGTGGGCGGAAATAACGGGCAGGCCAGCGCCATCAATAACCGGGTGCAAGTCGCAGGCTATGCGGAAACGGCTGTCGTTGACTCCGGTTGCCCGCCGTACAAGATCACATCGGCGGTGGTATGGGAAAACGGCAAAGCCCTGGCGCTTCCCAATGCCGGTGGCGATCCAGATGGCGTCGCATTCGGCATCAACGATCTAGGCCAGGCGGTAGGCTACTCGGGAAGCTGCGTCGCAGCGACGCACGCTGTAGTGTGGAAAAACAACACCGCCATCGTGCTTCAGGACCTCGGAGGTACAAAATCCAATATCGCCTTCGTCATTAATAACCGGGGCCAAATCGCCGGAAAAGTCCGCAGCGCCGATGGCACAACCTACGTAGCCGCTCTCTGGCAGCCGGACGGCACACTCACAAACCTCGGCATTCTGCCGGGAGATTTTGCCGCCTTCGCCACCGGCATCAACAACCGGGGCCAAGTGGTGGGAAACAACTTTGACTCCAGCTTCAACTGGTCTCACGGCTTCATTTGGCAGAATGGGGTGATGACCGACCTCAACACGTTAATTCCCGCGGATTCCAACCTCTTCATAATTTCGGCGAGCAATATCAATGATCGCGGACAAATCTCGGGTATGGCAACGGTGCTCACCGGGCCTCACGCGGGCAACATCCACGCCTATCTTGCAAACCCTGTGGACGCAAGCGTGGGCAAGTCAGTTGCCGATGTCGCGCGGACACTACCAAAAATCACTTTGCCCGCGAATGTTGGCAAACAGCGTGTGCAGAGTTCCGCACACTGCCGACTCGAGCGATAAAGCAATTTCCGGAGCATCCGCACCATGGATTCCGGCCATACGCTGCGCGAGGGCACATGGCCGGATCATGTGCGGGTCAATATAGGTCCGCTAATATGCACGTGCCCCAGATTATTCACGGCAAGAGGAGGTGGGGAGGGCTCTCGAAGGAGTTCACAAATACCATGGCTTCCCGCGTTCGCTACTGCGTTGAGTGTCCAAAATGCTTGACCCGATATCTGCCTGGTTTCAGCCCGTACCTTAACGGGTCGTACTTGCTATCGCTGGCCGAAGGGTTCGCAGAGGAATGGACGCTGTACTGTGCCTGTGGGCGGCCACACATTTCCAGTCGATGGAGTTGGAGCGACCTGAAACTATATGCGGTTTCGAGTCAGGCTCACGATCGCGGTTATGGTCCACCCGAGGAGATTGTGCCGGTAGACAAGAAGTCGCGTTTTTCGGGTTAAGATTGGCATCCTCCGTTGGATCTCTCGGCGAGCACCCCGGGCGATTTTGCCAACTCAGAGCGCATCCTCGATATTGCATCGTCGACCTCCGGCCCAATCAGCGGATCGACAGCATTTCAGCGGGAACCGGCTCTCACTCGGAGTCCGGCGTTGCTTTAGCCACCGAAAGGATCACGCCGGCAAACAGAAGTGTGTCGGCGAAGTAGTTGAGGCCCTCGACTTTCACCCCGGTACTCGGGTTGGCCAGCGCGCCGATCAAGACGGGCCCATAAATAACCGCAACCACCAGCAGAATCCAAGCGCCGAGATACGTGGCCGCCATGCGCGTCTTCTGCACAAGTAGGAAGCAGACGCCGGAAACCATGAGTAATGCGCCCGTAAGATAGTCGATCACGACGGGGACTGGAACCCACCCGGGCATCTGTTTTTCGAGCGGAACTCCGGGGAGTCCCAGGGGATGCAAAAAGTGCTGAACTCCAAAAAAGATCGCGGTGATCGCGATCAGCACGCGGCCTACGAGGACGAGAATCTCGGCCCTGCCCATGCAATCCGCCCATCGCAATTCCTGCTAAAACCCAGCCCCCACCGCCGAAAGACATTTCCCGGAGCACGATCGTCCATGGGATTCGTCCGCCACTCGCGATTGCTCCCGGCAGATGGATCATCGCCACGAAAAGAAACATCATGATCCCGAACAGCAGGCCGGACCATTGCATCTGAATATTCGTTGCCATGCTCAGCGAAGCGGCGATCAGCGCGCAAGCCTACGAAATATATCCAAAACAAATGCCAAGGCACGTACGGCGGCACCATGCCAGTCATGAACTTTCCGGCGGAAAGATGCTCTGCGCCGAAGACCGCCAACGGGATGGCGAAAGCACAAGTTGGTCAGGGATACCACTTTGTCGATGCCACGAGCCTGGCCGATATCGTTTTTCGCGGCCAACAGGCCAATCACGAACAGAGCCAGGCCCGCACCGGACATTGAGAAGGCAGTACGAGAGAACTCGAAGAACACGGCGAGCGTGGATGTGGCTGCATGGATCTCCTGAGTCGTAACAACCGTACAATTCTACGACGTCGAAGGGTTGAAAGATTGAGGATCTCTAACGCCTTTCACAAATTCGGCGCCATTAGTAAACAGTCGCAGTGTGCCAATGTTGTGAATTCATTTTTATGGGAACAGACACGCAGAAGTAAGGGTTTTGGTATTTGCAGGATCGAATGTGGGGGCACTGCATGCGCCTGGCACATTCTCCTGTAGCGACTGTTGAACCGGATTGAAGGCAGACCAGTGTGCTCCCGTCAGTTTTCGGTTGTGGCCAAGGTCCGCTCCCGGAACCTGCGAGCGGCTTTACCGTTACGGGCAATACCATTATCGGCGCAACGGTTGGGGTACAAATGCCTTCCGGCAACACAGACGTGCCAAACACGGTCCACGCAACCACTAGCGCGGTCGGAGCTTGTAACTAAGGATACTGTAATGACTAACTGGAGTCAGGAGGTGTGGCGACGCCACCTCTGACAAGAGGCATCGGACGGTGCCCCCACTCTCATCGCGGTGGTCCTTCAATCCGGTAAAGATATACCTTCAAATTCCGCTGCGGTCTCGGGCGAGTGGGGGCTTATGCCCTGATATGATCAGCCGATGCGAAGCTATGTTCGGACCCTGACGGCGCTCGCCGTTTCAGTCCTTCTCGCGGTTCCAGTTATTAGCCCACGCTTGGCTAAGGCCGAAACTGCTAAGGGCGCTGCCGAGAGCGCAAGACAAATCCATTCGCTCAAGATCACTGTTCTTTCCACGATGCTGGTCGGAGACACTACCGGCATCGGCGAGTGGGGCTTTTCGGCGCTGGTGGAGGCGGATGGGCACCGCATTTTGCTGGATACAGGAAATCATCCGGAGACCGTGCTTCAGAACGCGCGCGATCTGAAGATCGATCTCTCCGACGTTCGCGAAGTAATACTTACCCACAATCACGGCGACCACGTCGGAGGCCTGCTTACTCTGCGCCGCGAGATGATGAAGCAGAATCCGGAAGCGCTTTCGATCGCGCATGTCGGCAGAGGAATTTTCTATAGCCGGCCATTGCCAGACCGAGAAGGCAATCGCATGATTGCGATTCGCAAAGACTACGAGGCAACCGGTGGAAAGATTATCGAGCACGACAGCTGGACTGAAATCTTTCCGGGTGCATGGCTCACCGGCCCCGTGCCACGCAAATACCCTGAGCGCAACTGGAGCGTAACGACAAAAGTGCAGACGCCCGATGGCCTTGTCGAGGATAATATCCCCGAAGACCAATCCCTTGTACTGAATACTGCGCAGGGACTGGTTGTAATAACGGGCTGCGGCCACGCCGGCATCGTCAATATTTTGACTGATGCGAACGCGAAATTTCCTGATCGCCCTGTTTATGGAGTCGTCGGCGGCTTGCATCTATATCCAGCGACCGACGAGCAACTGGAATGGACCGGCGACAAGATGAAAGAATTCCACGTCGCAAACCTGCTTGGAGCGCATTGCACGGGCATTGAAGCGGTTTACCGCCTGCGCGATCGTGCTGGCCTGACGCGCAAGTCGGCGGTCGTCGCTACCGTAGGTTCTACATTCACGCTAATCGACGGAATCGCTACGGGGGCGCTCGCCAAGTAACGTATCGATTTGCTTTGGCTTTACGGCAATCCAGAAACAGTACCTCGGCCGTTAGTAGTCTTTATTGGAGACGACTGCCCGGGTGAACTATCCATTAAGCGATGACCCCATAGTCCGTCGTTGGTTTTTTCCCTGAAAAATTATAAATAAAGCGTTTTGAGCAATTTAGGTTCGAATGGGCCAAAAATCGAACGGGAAGGGTTGAAAACCAGACCATAAAAGGCGAACATAAGACGAACATTTATGATTGCCGCCGCCAGCCTCCGCGTCCAGATTGAAGCCGCATTAGCCAGCCGAATCCCCTCAGCGCTTACGCCAGTAAATCGAATCATCCGAGAACTTGTATCCACTGGAGTTCCCGCTGTCGATGAATTGCTGCGCGGCGGTTTTCCTTTAGGAGCAATCACGGAAATCGTGGGGCTGGAATGTTCGGGCCGTACTTCGTTGGCGCTCTCCTTTATTTCTGTCATGACACATGCGGACAAGGTATGTGCATGGGTTGATGTCTCGGACACTCTAAATCCTGAAGCGGCGGCGGAGGCGGGGATCGATCTGCGGCGGTTGCTTTGGGTGCGTTTTGGCTCTCCCGCAATCGGCAGTCACTCCTCACCGTCCAAGACATTCAGAGTTCCGGATAAATATTTCGTTCCGCCACCCATCAAGAAGGGTTTGCACGGCGGCGGATTCGGGTCCCATCCGCGCGGCGAAGTAAAAGGCATCGCTGGAGCCATCCCCGGATTGTTGCAGCCGGAAACGAATAATCCGCGTTTTACCCGGCCAGCCACTGGATTGAAATCCGAAAACACGACCGTATTGGCTATTGCTCCGCAGCAGTTCAGGGAAAATACGAAGGCACCGATTCGCAATAAGCCATGGTCGCGTCTCGACCAGGCTTTGAGGGTGACGGATCTACTGCTGCAAAATGGCGGATTCGGAGCCATCGTGCTCGATCTCGGCGGAATCGCGCCAGAGCATGTTCTGCGCATTCCGCTCGCGACATGGTTTCGCTACAGGGGTGTCGCGGAACAAAAACACACAAGCATTCTTCTGTTGTCGCAACATACTTGCGCCAAAAGCAGCGCGAGCCTGCAGCTGTATTTATCTGGCCACGCGCTCGACGATGGAGCGACGGTATTCAGCGGCACTGAGCATTGCATCGAAGTGATGCGTGAGCGGTTTCCACCTGCCTCCACCAACTTCACTTCTCTGCGTAAGCCAGCGCAGAGTCAAAGTCACGCTTATTGGCAGAGCCGTACGGCATGGATGGGCCGATGACAAATCGCGCGAATTTATATGCCTGCCTGCATGCCAGGGAATTTCCCGCGCAGACCTTGCTCCGCCTGCGTCCCGATCTGCGACATCATCCTTGCGTAGCGATGGAGGGCAAAGCGCCATCGCAGCAGGTGTGTTCCCTCAGTCCTGAGGCGCGAGCGATGGGGATAACGTACGGTATGACGAAGGTAGAGATCGAGACATTTTCTGCAGTGACAATCCTGACGCGCTCAAAGGCAGAGGAAAATTCCGCGAGGTCGGCGCTGCTTGAATGCGCCGGTACTTTTTCGCCAAGAGTGGAGCATTGCAGCAACGACAAGGAATTTATTTGCGTGATCGATATTGCCGGCACGGACACACTCTTCGGGCCACCCAAGCAACTCGCCGAAATTCTGCTGCGGCGCGTAAAGGCACTTGGGATTGCCGCAAAAATTGCTGTCAGCTGTAATTTTCATACTGCTATTTGTGTTGCACGCAGCCTGGCCTCGGGAATTCAGATCAGCGTAGTTCCGCCGGGAAGAGAAGCCGCAACGTTAGCGCCGCTTCCGCTCATCGTCCTCGATCTCTCCGAAAAGCAGGCCGAGAAATTCTCTCAATGGGGAATACACACACTGGGCATGCTGGCGGCGCTGCCGGAAAAATCTCTAATCGCGCGTATGGGACAAGAAGCAAAGCGTCTGTGCGAGTCAGCAAAAGGCGTGTGCCCGCATCTGTTCTTACCGATTGAACCGAGTTTCAAACTCGAAGAGCGCGTTGAGCTGGAGCCTCCGGTTGAACTGCTCACATCGTTGCTCTTCGTCATCGGCACCATGCTGGATCAACTTATTCTGCGAGCATCAACACACGCGTTGGCTCTTGCATCGGTAACCATTGCCCTTTTGCTCGAAGGTGATTCGTCGCATACGCGTACCATTCGGCCCGCGCTGCCTTCGAACGACCGGCAGCTCTGGATCAGATTGATTCATCTCGATCTTGAAGCACATCCGCCACAAGCCGCCATTCTTGCTTTGACTCTCGCGGCGGAGCGGGGAAGCACCGGCAAACTGCAGCTCGGTTTATTTACTCCTCAACATCCCGAAGCCGAGCGGCTCGATGTAACGCTCGCTCGTATCCGCTCGATTGTTGGAGAAAACAATGTGGGCTACGCCGTGCTCAATGACACGCATCAACCGGACAGTTTTCGCATGGTTCCATTTGTTGTGCCGCCGGAAACGGTAGCCAAGACTGAGGCTGGATTTCGTGATATATGCGCGGCTCCGCGCCAGCTTCGTCCGCCTGAAAAGACGAGTGTAACAATCCGGGAGCAACAGCCTGTCGCATTTTGTTTTCGCGAGAAACACTATGGCGTGGAGCACGCGTACGGACCGTGGCTAAGCAATGGAGATTGGTGGAATCCGATGTTATGGGGCTTCGAACAATGGGATGTGGTTGCCCGTTCCGGCAATGGCACGCTGTTGTACGGCTGTCTGGTGCGCGACCTGATTCAGAACTGCTGGCAGATGGCGGCCTTATATGACTGACCGCTATATCGAACTCCACGCGGTGAGCGCTTTCAGTTTTCTTGAAGGTGCATCACAGCCGGAAACGCTTATCGAGCGCGCCAGCGAACTGGAAATGCCAGCGATGGCTCTCCTTGACCGCAACGGTGTCTATGGCTCGGCGCGATTTCATACCAGTGCTGGCCGAAACAACGTATGCGCGCATGTCGGAGCGGAGATTGCCGTTCTGGGTTTTAATTCGCGTCTGATGCCACCCGCATGGGTTCCCCACCAGCAAACCGTAGAACCTCCGCGGATCTCTTTGCTTTGCGAATCCCGCGTCGGATATCAAAATCTGTGCCAGCTTATTACGCAGTTCAAGTTACGGGAGAAGACGAAAGGTGAAGGATCTGCGACAACTCGCGATTTGCAGGAATATTCATCAGGCCTGATTTGCCTGACTGGTGGAGACGAAGGGCCTATGGCCGCCGCTTTGGCTGAAGGTGGCGAAGAATTGGCACGAAAAGCCGTCGAACGGCTCGTCGAAATCTATGGCCGGAAAAATGTTTACATCGAATTACAGCGTCACCAGGAACGCGAGGAAGAGTGGAGAAACCAAGCCGCCATCCGCATCGCGAATTCCCTGAAATTGCCGGTGCTGGCGACCAATGGCGTGCGCTACGCCGCGGCCTATGATCGCGAGATTCTCGATCTCTTCACCGCCATACGCCATCACACAGAGCTTGATCGCGCTGGGCGGCTTCTGGCTTTGAACAACCAACGCCATCTGCGTCCCGCGCAAGAGATGGTAGCGCTGTTCCGCAATGTTCACGGCGCAACCGATAATTCGGTGGAACTCTCCGCACGCCTCGGTTTTGAGCTCAACGATCTCGGGTATGAGTTTCCGCGCTACCCGGTGCCCGATGGCGAAACCATGGACAGCTTTCTGCGCAAGCGCGTGGATGAAGGCGTGATGCGACGCTACGCGATTAAAAACAGACGTAATTTGCTGGAACGCGCGAAAAAGCAGGTCGACCACGAACTCGCGCTAATCCGACAACTGGGTTTTGCCGGTTATTTTCTCATCGTCTGGGACATTGTTGAATTTTGCAAGGAAAATAATATTTTGATCCAGGGCCGCGGAAGCGCCGCCAACTCGGCTGTTTGTTATGCCCTTGAAATCACCGCTGTCGACCCTGTTGGCATGGAGTTGCTGTTCGAGCGTTTCCTGAGCGAGAGTCGCGGCGAGTGGCCGGATATCGACCTCGACCTCCCTTCGGAAGATAAACGCGAAAGGGCTATCCAGTATGTCTATCAGCGCTACGGTGAATTGGGCGCCGCAATGACAGCAAATGTCATTACCTATCGCGGCAAATCAGCTGCGCGCGAAGTGGGTAAAGCGCTCGGCTTCGACGAAGAATCGTTGGGACGCCTATCCGCACTCGTCAGTCAATTTGAGTGGCGAGGCAAGACCGACACCATGGCCCACTCTTTTCAGAATGCGGGCTTCGACCTCAAGCATCCACGGATCGCGAAGTACTTTGAGCTTTGCATGCGCATTCAAGATCTGCCGCGTCATCTCGGCCAGCATTCCGGCGGCATGGTCATTTGCCAGGGGCAGTTGAATCATGTCGTGCCACTGGAGCGGGCATCCATGCCGAACCGCACTGTGGTTCAGTGGGACAAGGAAGACTGCGCCGATCTCCACATCATCAAGGTCGATTTGCTGGGCCTCGGCATGATGGCAGTTATTGAGGACTGTCTTGAAATCATTCCCAGACATTACGGCGAGCCGGTTGATCTGGCACAACTGCCGGAGGACGAAGAGGTTTACCGAACATTGCAGCGCGCCGACACTGTGGGCATGTTCCAGGTGGAAAGCCGCGCGCAGATGGCCTCCCTGCCGCGGAATCACCCGGAAAAGTTTTACGACCTCGTGGTGCAGGTAGCCATCATCCGTCCCGGCCCGATCGTCGGCCAGATGATGCATCCGTATATGCGACGCCGTCAGAAGAAAGAAGCTGTTACCTATCCGCACCCTTCGTTGGAACCGGTGCTCAGGCGCACCCTGGGCGTGCCGCTTTTTCAGGAACAGTTGCTGCGCATCGCCATGACAGTCGCCAATTTTACCGGCGCGGAGGCCGAAGAGTTGCGCCGCGCCGTTGGCATGCGCCGATCATGGGAACGGATGAAAAATCTCGAAGTAAAACTTCGAGCAGGAATGACGGCGAATGGACTCGATGAAGCCACCCAAGCGACAATCGTCCAGAACATCAGTTCTTTCGCGCTGTACGGCTTTCCCGAATCTCATGCCGCCAGCTTCGCCCGGCTCGCATATTTCTCGGCATACTTCAAAGTTCGATACCTCGCCGCTTTTACCTGCGCCATTCTGAACAACCAGCCGATGGGCTTTTATGCACCGGCTGTTCTGGTAAAAGACGCCCAACGGCATGGCCTGCGCATCAAGCCAATCGATGTTCAGGTGTCGGATTGTTTCTGCACTATCGAACACGAGAATGATGACAGCCTCTCGCTACGCATGGGATTGAATTACGCAAAAGGCTTGCGGAGGCAATCCGCGCAAGCGCTCGTCGATTCACGTATGCGCGAGGGTCTGTTTCGCACAGCGGAAGATCTTGCGATCCGCGTTCCAGCTTTGAGCCAAAAGGAGCTCACACTTTTGAGTCGCATCGGCGCTCTCAATCAACTCGAAGGAATTGGTCACCGGCGCGCTGCTCTGTGGCAAGTGGAGCGCGCGGGAAAAATCGAGGGACCGCTGCTGCGCGAGAATCGCAATTCATTGCAGGAGGATTCTGAGAGCCTTCCACTTCGCCAGATGACCACGGAGGAAAGAATCATTGCCGATTACTCAGGGACGGGCCTGACGGTTGGCAAGCATCCAATGCACTATCGACGTCCGCAACTTCAACGCGACGGTATCCTTTCAGCCAGCGATTTGCGGAGTAGTAGAGATGGTGATTATGTGCGGCACGCTGGCTGTGTAATCGCCCGTCAGCGTCCCGGCACTGCCAAGGGGTTCATATTTCTATCGATGGAAGACGAAACCGGCATCGCGAACGTCATTATCACTCCGGACCTTTTCGAGCGCGAGCGTCTGCTGGTCACGCGCAGCAAATTTATTCTCGTGGAGGGCGCACTCCAAAATCAAGAAGGGGTGATCCATATCAAAGCACAGCGCCTGCGAGCATTGTCCGGTGATGACTTGCAAATGTATTCACACGACTTTCATTAAGCCGGCACGCCCCATTCGTCCTCCAATGATCATGAGAATTTGAAGGCTTGTCCGTACCGTGGTTATTATGGGATTGAAGTGGATGCCGCTTGATCTTTGGCGGTGACAGGGGATTTCTATTCATGATGCTGCGCTCAGCGTGTTGTTTCTTGCTTGCAATCGTTCCGATACTTGCGGCCCAATCGAAACTCCAACCAAATGCGACCACAGAAGCGGCTGCCCATCTTGGGGGATACAGCTTAGAGACTTCCTCGGTGGAGCGCTCCTGGGAAAAAAAGTTCCAGGAGGGAGTTGCGCCCGGGAACGTTCGCGAGAATATGCGGCGGTTAAGTGCGCGCCCGCACCACGTCGGATCGCCTTACGATAAAGACAATGCCGAGTGGATTCTCGCGAAGTTCAAAGAATGGGGATTCGATGCGAAGATCGAGAGCTTCAATGTGTTGTTTCCGACTCCGAAAGAACGCGTCCTGGAGTTGGTGGAACCGACGAAGTTCCGAGCGAAGCTACAGGAGCCTGCGCTCGCCCTTGATCCTACTTCAAACCAAGCTGCGGAACAGCTTCCTACCTATAACGCCTATTCCGTCGATGGAGACGTAACCGCCCCGCTGGTGTATGTGAATCATGGCAATCGGGATGACTATGAACAGCTCGATCGACTAGGTATTTCCGTTAAAGGTGCAATCGTTATTGCCCGATATGGCCAAGGCTGGCGTGGCATCAAGCCGAAAGTTGCCGCCGAGCATGGCGCGGTGGGATGCATCATTTACTCGGACCCGAAGGGAGACGGATACCCTAACGGTGATGACTACCCTACTGGGGGCTGGCGGCCGCGAGATGGAGTGCAACGCGGCAGCGTCATGGATACGGATTATCCGGGCGACCCTCTCACCCCGGGCATAGGCGCGACCGCAGATGCGAAGCGGCTCTCGATTCAGGAAGCAAAGACCATCACTAAGATTCCAGTCCTGCCAATTTCGTATGCGGATGCGCTGCCACTTCTTTCGGCGCTCAAGGGTCCGGTCGCTCCAGAGAATTGGCGCGGAGCTTTGGCCATCACTTATCACATTGGTCCTGGGCCGGCCAGAGTTCACTTGAAGGTCGCTTCCAACTGGGACATCAAGCCGATTTACGACGTGATCGGAACTCTCCATGGCGCAGACGATGGGCAATGGATACTACGGGGCAATCATCACGACGCATGGGTCAACGGCGCTGACGATCCAATTTCCGGCCAAGCCGCCATGCTGGAAGAGGCGCGGATGTTGGGTGAGTTGCATCGTCAAGGCTGGACTCCGAAACGCACCATCACTTATTGCGCGTGGGATGGAGAGGAACCCGGCTTATTGGGGTCCGTCGAATGGGTCGAAACTCATGTCAACGAACTGAAGAAGCACGCCGTTGCCTATATCAACTCCGACAGCAATGAAAGAGGGTACCTCTTCGCAGGCGGCACACAAGATTTGCAGAGCTTCGTCAGTAGTGTCGCCCGCGACGTCGAGGATCCGGAGACCCACATGTCGGTGTTTCAGCGCTCGCATCTTGCCAGCATTGCAGACGCGAAGAATGCAGAGGAGCGCAAGGATCTTCGCGGGCGCGGCGATCTGGTGATCACCGCGCTCGGGGACGGCTCAGACTTTACCGCATTTCAGGATTTCGCCGGAATATCGACCCTGGATATTGGCTTTGGCGGCGAGGATGATGGCGACCAGTACCACTCGATTTACGACGACTTCTATTGGTATACGCATTTCATGGACACTGATTTTGTCTACGGGCGTGCGTTGGCGGAGACAGGAGGTACAGCGATCATGCGTCTCGCAGATGCCGATTTGATTCCCTACGATTATTCGCCGCAAGCGGCAGCGATCGCCAAGTATGAAGAAGAATTGGAAAAGCTGCTCAAGGACAAACAGGATGAATTCGCCGAACGCAATCTGCAGTTAAAGGAAGGTGTGTTCACAGCGACGGCGGACCCGCGGAGACCCTCTGTACCTCCGCCGGTCGAGACCGTACCGCCTTACATGAATTTCGCGCCGATGAAAAATGCGATTGATCTGCTGAAGAAAAATTCGGATCGCTATTCGAAGATATTGGCCGACTGGCAGGCGAAGGGTTCACCTTCGCTATCCGCATCGGCTTTGGAGTCGATCAACGCAGACATACTTGGAATCTCTCGTTTGTTCCTGAACGAAAAAGGACTGCCACAACGTCCTTGGTTCAAAAACCAGATCTATGCGCCGGGAGCCTATACAGGTTACGGAGCGAAGCCGATCGCTGCCGTGCGCGAATATATGGACGAGAAGAAGTGGGCAGAAGCGGAAGCGCAGGTACCACAAGTTGCCCAGGTCATAGAAAATGTTGCAGCGGGAATTGGCAGGGCAGCTGACGATCTGGAAAAGGCGGTAGGGCAGTCCCAATGAAGCTTCTTGTTGCAGGCGCGCCGGGAGATGTGTTTGCACGGCCGACGATCGGATCGTCATCTTACGCGCGCTATTTTTGGGTAGTACCGCGTGAAAGAGAAAGCCTACTGTGCAATCAGTGTGGTTCCCACCCTAACGTCGCAAAAGGCGCGACGTTAGGATGGGGCACCTCCAGAGTTCGTTATTCTACCGGCCGCGCGCGTACCAGATTGAACCTGGCGAACTGTAATTGCGCCCTTCGCCCCACACCACATGGGTGGCGCCGAGGTTGTCAATGCCGATGGAAAACAAGTTGCCGAATGGAAAGAGGAATCCGTTGGGCAGGATGTAATCGTATCCGCGCACGGGGGCGGAGAGTTTCGATTCGGGTGACCAAGTCGCCCCACCGTTGGTGGAAGCTCGGTAGAAGGTATTCCAAAGAGGATGGCCCTGCGGGTCCGCTTTTCTCGTGTCCATCCATGCGATGCGGACATCACCCGTAGATCCAGCTGTGATGGCCGGGAAGCAGTGCTCGACTCCCAACCGGGCGTCTGAGACGTCAACCTTTGCCGACCAGCTTTCGCCACCGTTCGTCGAAGAGGAGAAGGAAATGCGCTGCGGGCCGGCGGCGACCGAGCCGGAGTTCCACAAGGCGTAGATGATTCCGGCATCATCGGAAGCCAGAGCCATCTGAGAAGCGAGAAAACCGGCTGAACAGAGATGCTCGGCGCAGTTTGGTTCTGCGCTGGAAATATCCATCGGCGTTGTGTTCCAGTTCCGTCCGCCGTCCGCGGATCGGCTTATAAAGACCACCACGGGTTGCGCGAGAATATTTGTTCGCGGGTAGGCCGTCCAGGAAAAATAGACATTGCCGGCGGGATCCACTGTAGCGCCCGCAGCCAGCGACCAGCCCGGCTCTGCGGCAGGATTCAGTACAGTGGAAGAAAAACGCCGCCCGTAATCATGCGACGCTGCGACCGAGAGCGTTTGCTCGTGATTAAAGCTCACGTAGATATTGGGGCCGCGAACGGCCAGCACGGGCTTATCAATGTTAACTTCGGCGGAATGTTCAGCAATGGCAAAGTGCCATGAGCGGCCAAAATCCTCTGACCGCGCGACGACAATATCGTGCCTGCCCTGCATCCACGAGGCATACAGAGTTTGGTGATCAACGGGGTCGACCTTGATCTGGGCATCGAATTGTCCGGATGGAGAGGGAAGCAGTGGGCGCGGAGAATCCCACGAAACACCATTATCGTTGCTCGTCATTAAGACCATGGTGGGTGAGGTGCAATCTGCACACTGAGCCACCGCGCCGTACTGAGGAAAGAGAACGTAGATGTGACCGTGGGCGTCCGCTGCCAGCGCGGGCTCCCACTGATCTCCGGAGGTGTATCCGAGGCGATGCTGAGGGGTAAATCCGGAAGTGGCGGCTAACGAGGCTATCGCAGAAATGGCCAGAACGAAAAAGGTCAGAACCACGCAGAGGGCAAGTTTCTGCACAATCCCGAAGCGGCTAGTTCTGAGGACCACTGATTCTCCTGAAAGCGGCCGATCTAAGCGGTTTTGGCCGATGCTGGCGGCAGATAACTCTTAATCGAAAGTTATCGCGATTCCGGCGGCGCGTCAATCCCACGAGGGGGTCATGTTCACCCGACGGTCACCCTGAGCCGAACATAACAAAGACACTTGATCACCGGTCGAACAGTCAACTGACAAACCTCCATTCGCAGCGACTGCATGCTCCCTTACGTCTACTTGGTTTTTGAATTCTGAGTAGCAAGGACGAAAGCGGCCACGTTGCCATGCAGACTCTTCAATGAGGCTTCGTGCGCATACACCATGTGTCCCGACTCATAAAACTTGAATTCAATATTCTTCTGTAACTTCGCGGGAATCGGCAAATGTTGCATTTCGTAGATGCCTTCGAAGAACGGTGTTGCGAGGTCGAAATAACCCGCGTTTACCATAACTTTCAGGTCTGGGTTATATTTCATCGCGCCGGCAAGATCGACCAGGACGTTTACAGCCTGCGGCAACGGTATGGGAACTCCCGGAGGTTGGTGGAGGAAGTTCCAGTTTTTCTCCACGTCAATTTCCGGCTTGTATTCGCGGTTCTCGCCGAACTTCAGATCCTTGCGCACGTAGTCGTTGAAGGCGGAGACATATGCCGAGCTTATTGCCGCCGATTGTGGATCGTATTCCGCCTCCTTGCTCAGCGGATCGAGTGTCGGCCCGGAGAAGCGCGTGTCCAGCCGGCCGGTGGTTGTATCGCTATCTGATTCGAGAGTCTTTTCGAACTGCCCGGCATTTACGCGCAGGTCCGATTTTTCAATGTACTCGGCGGGAAGGCCGGTGTAGCGATGGAGTTTTGCCACCACCGCCTGACGCTGGTCGGAAGGCAAAGTGGATCCAGCGCCGAGCGCAACTGCATACTCAGTCATCGCGAAATGTTCTACTTCCTCAAGCAGCGGCGTTAATTCGCCGCGTGGTTCCGACAGTTTGTGGTGATACCAGGCGGTAGCGGTATAGGTGGGCAGCGCCAATTGATACGGCAAATCGATGCCGGGATTGAGCTGCGGCCAGTCTGCTCCATTGTCATAGGCCAAACATTGCGAAAGCAGAATGACTCCGTTGAAATCGATGGAGCGACCGGTTTCGAGCAAATTGACCAATGCTCCTGAACGCGTGGTGCCGTAGCTCTCACCAAATAGATACTTCGCGGAATTCCAGCGTCCGTATTTCGCCAGAAATTGTGAAATAAAATCGGCGAAGGCTTCGGCATCCGCATCGACGCCATAAAACGCTTTTTCCCGATCCTTTCCAGCGATGCGGCTGAAGCCGGTCCCTGGCGCATCCACAAACACAAGGTCGGTTGCGTCGAGCAGACTGTACTCGTTGTTCACGATCGAGTAAGGCGCGGCCGGAGTATGGGAGTCATCGAGAGTGACCACGCGTTTGGGTCCAAACGCTCCCATATGCAACCAGACGGACGACGAGCCCGGGCCGCCGTTATAGAAGAAGGTGACGGGCCGCTGCACACTCTGCGCATTCTGATCACTGGACTTGAAATACGCAACGTAAAACATGCTGGCTTGGGGATCCAGATTCTTGTCGTCTTTATCCGCGTTCTGAGGAACGTCATCCCAGCCTTTCGGATGCACGACGATGGTGCCGGCAAAAGCGTCATAGGGAATCGTTGTTCCTGAGATCGTGACCGATCCTTTGCTGGCCTGCTGCTCCGGCTTAAGACCCTCTGGCTTTGCGGAAACCTGCTTATCTTTATCATCTCTATCTTTGGTGGGGTCGTCCTTTGATTGGGCGCGCGCTGGACCGAATAAGAGCATCGATCCCAGACTGGTCAACGCGATGATTTTGATAGTGGCGAGTCTCATCGAGAATTTATCTCCGTCAGAAGTCTTGAGTGCGCGCCATTATATGACATGCAATTCCCAAGGTTCCGCTTCACTGGGATTGACCCAATGAAGTAGTATGCGGTGACAATCATGTACGCATAGGGAGATTGCTGACGTGCCGAAGAAAATCCGAGAAATAATTTTTAGCCTTGTACTCGCAATTACCGCTGGCACGCTGATGGTCGGGCTGCCGTGTTTATCCCAGCAACTTTTGGCCCAGCAATTGACGAACGACCAGCTGTCGCTGACGGTCAACGCGGAGGAGGGATCGTACCAACTGTTACTCCACGAGGGGCATGACGGTCAGCCGGTGCTTAAGTCCCGCGTGGCAGGGCAGGTTGACCACGAGTGGCTTCGCTCGAGCGATTACCCACGGCATCAGGCTTCCGAGTCTACTTTTGAAGATGATCTCGGCTCCGGGCGACAGGTGACCGTCACTTGCAGCGGACTCGGCGGCAAACCCGATCTCGTTTACGTGATCCAGATCTACACACAGCGTCCTTACGGCACCGTCCAGGTGAAAGTGCGAAACAGTTTGGGACGAGAAGTTACTGTACAGGCCATTCGGAGCGTGGAGGCCATCGGTGAACCGATGCTCAATCTCGGCGGCAGTCAATCGGCCGACCGTATCCTCTCCGACAGCTTCAGCGAAGACTGGCCGGACCTGGCTCTTTACGATCTGGGGGGAGCACCCGGCGGAATGCATCGCGGTGCAGGGAGCCAACTCATCTACAACCGCGAGAGCAAGCAGAGTTTATTTGTTGGCGCGCTCACCTCAGACCGGTTTCTGACCCTGATGCACCTGCAAGCTGAGGGCGCGGGGAAAAAGGCAAAGATCGCATCTTTTTCGGTTGAATCTACCGGAACCACGGAAATCCAGAAGGATTTCGATCTGAAGGATTCTCCCGCGGACGACCAGGTCGAGTTGAGCCTTCCGCTTAAACCCGGGGAAGAAGTGGTTTCAGAGCGATTGCTGTTCGAAGCCGGACCGGATTACCACAATCAACTGCTCGCCTACGGCGATGCAATCCGCCGTCTGCACCATGCGCGCATCTCCAGTGAGACCCCGATCGGTTGGTGGAGTTGGACTGTCTACTACGGTGCCATTAACCAGGGTGAGGTTTTGGCCAATGGTGACTGGCAGGCGGAGCATCTGAAATCGTTCGGGTATAAGTATTTCCAAATCGATGAAGGCTATCAGTATGCCCGCGGAGAATTTGCCACGCCGAATGCGACGCAATTTCCGGATGGTATGCGGTTTGTAGGCCATCACCTGACCGGAGAGGGCCTGACATTCGGCATATGGACTGCGCCGTTTGAGGTGACAACCCGCGCCTGGATCTACGAGCACCACAAGGACTGGCTGGTGCACAACGCGAAGGGGGAGCCGATACCGATTGGCCTTGTCTGGAACCAGAAGTCGGATGTGCTTTATGCGCTGGATACAACCCATCCCGAAGCCCAGGCGTATATGCGGGAAACTTACGGGAAAATTGTCCGCGAATGGGGAGTCCGCTTCATCAAACTCGACTTCATGGATACCACCGCGATCGAGGGTTACTATCACCGGCCGAACACGACAGCTCTCGAAGCGCAACGGATTGGCCTGCAGGTAATCCGCGACGCTGTGGGGGATGAAGTGATCCTCGATAAAGATGGAAGTCCCATGCTCAACCCGGTGGGACTGGTGGACACGGGCAGGATCTCCGCGGACACGGGTCACAGTTTTGAGAGAACCAGGAATGCAGCCTCGGGCATCGCCGCCCGTTTTTATATGCAGCGCAATTTCTTCGTCAATGATCCGGACGCCTTCAACGTCACTGCAACCCATCTTATGGAGCGTCCGAACGAGACGTCTTCGATATCCTTGGGCGCGGCGCAGGCATCGATCGCACTGTCGGCGATATCGGGCGGCATGTATGAGATTGGCGATGACATGCTGGTCCTCGGCTCAGAGAAGGATCGGCTGGCGCTAGTTGAAAACAGGGAGTTGCTGAATATAGCCAAGGTAGGTCGAGCTTCCACGCCGATGGACCTGATGACCTACGAGCCGGAGGACGAACAGCCGAGTGTTTTCTTTCTTCATGAAAGTCAGCGCCAGTCCATACTGACCGTCTTCAATTGGACGAACACGGTGCGTTCGCACACGCTAAGACTTGCGGACCTCGGCCTGCCTACTGGCCACACGTTTGCCGCGACGGACGTGCTGAACTCTAATGAGACAGTCACGCTTGGGGATGGCGCAGTGCGTCTGGAAAACCAATCGCCACAATCGGTCAGGGTGATCAAGTTGATCGACACAAGTGTTGCTGCGACTGCGCCGACCGTAACGGCGCAGGTGCCCGCAGTGGCGAATACCGGCGCGACAATTACTCTTTCAGCGCTGTCTGCGCCGGCCGAAGCTAGTGGTGTGCCCGCAGTCGCCTATCACTGGGACTTCGGCGACGGGACGAGCGCGGACAGTCCCAAGGTATCTCATGCGTACACCAATGCGGGGGAGTTCACGATTCGCCTTACCGTGAACGGAGTGGACGGGGTACCGGTCCAAAAGGATTTCTCAGTCAAAGTTACCGGGAGTTTAAAGCCGCACTCAAACCTTACTGACAATCGACGGTTCGTTGAGCCAACCGAGCGCTGAGTATTGCGAGCGATGAGGACTCGCGTCTCCCGGATTAAGTTGCCGCGACGTGGCTTTGCAAGAAGCGATCGCGATATACCGAATCTCGAAAAGCCTCTGTACCTCCGGGCCGCGTTGTGGAGAGCGCTCCGGTAAGATTCCCGGCGGCGAGGCAACTTTGCAGATCGCCACCTTGCAGGAACTGATGCAGGAAGCCTGCATCGAAGCTGTCACCGGCGCCTACGGGGTCCACGATTTCTATCATTTTGGCCGCGCTGGTAAAGCGATCGGCGCCACGCTGTGCCATCGCCCCTTCCGCGCCTAGTTTGACGACGACAATTGGCACGATGGAAGCCAGTTTGGAAACGGCATCGTCCACGCTCTGGGTTCCGGTAATTTTCTTTGCTTCCCGCGCGTTGGGCAAAAGTATGTCCACGTATTGCAAAGCCTCTTGAATATCGCTCTTCCATTCATCTTCAGGATCGTCGTTTGGGTCGAGGGAAATGGTGAGTCCGCGTTGCTTCAGTCGTCGAAAAAGATCCGGCACATGGGGCCGCAAGCCACGCTGCAAGTAAAACGACGACAAATGAAAGTGCCGGGATGCGGAAATGTAGTCAACATCAATATGTTCTGGTTTCAAATCAAAGATCGTTCCGGGATAGGTGAGAATATTTCGCCAACTGCCGTGCTGAAGGATTACGGTGAGACCGGTTTGAGTGGCGGAACTACGGACGACTTTTTCGACATGCACGCCGCTCGCGGAGAGGCGTTGCAACGCAATATCTCCAAGTGGGTCGTCGCCGATGCAAGAAACAAAACCCACGCGACTGCCCAGAGCAGCCAGGTTGTGCGCCACGATGGCGGATGAGCTACCGAGCGTCAACATCATGTTCTCGGCCAACAATTCGCGTTCTGGAACCAGTGTTTCGGGGAGTCCGTAGAGGATCAAATCAAGATTGAGTTCGCCGGCAATGGTTAGATCGAACTGTGGCAATGAGATCTCCTGGTGTCCGCGCTGTTGGACTATCGTGCTGGAATGTCTTTGCTGGATATCTTTGAGTGAACATCATTGACTGAGCATCACTGATTGAGCATCACTTGCCACGCTTGGGGGGCGAACCCTTGCGAGTGTCCGACGCGTGCCGCTCGCCGGCCCCAACCTGCGTGATCTCGATGCCGGCCTTGCGCAATTGATCGATATCGTTCTTGGGAGCAAAACGGTCGGTGATGACCTGGTGAACCGCCGATGGAGGCGCGATCAAAGAGAGGCTGCGGCGGCCGAATTTGCTGGAATCGCAGACGACCACTACGACTCGAGCCACGTCCATCATGGCGCGATTTACTTTTGCTTCCAGGATATTGGGCGTACTCAGACCATACTGGACATCGAAACCGTCAACTCCCAGGAAAAGAACGTCGGCATTCAAACGGCGCAATGCTTCTTCCGCGATCGGCCCGACGAGCGAGAACGAATTCTTCCGCAGCGTTCCTCCCGTCAAAATCACATCCAGTGACGAACCCGCGAGTTCGGCTGCGATATTGACTGCGTTGGTGACGATTGTCAAATTCTGATGGTGGCGGAGGGCTCTCGCGATTGCGGTGGTGGTTGTGCCGGAATCGAGAATCACCACCTGTCCCTCTTGGACCATATTCGCTGCGGCGGTTGCAATCTGGATCTTCTCCGCGCGATGCAGCTTTTCCTTTTTCTGGAGAGTGGGATCCTCGAGCGCTCCCTCGCGGGAGGGTAGCGCGCCTCCATGTGTCCGATGGATCTTTCCGGTGGAATGAAGAATCTCCAGATCTTTGCGAATCGTGACTTGCGACGTGCGGAAGTGCTGCGCAAGTTCCGCGACCAAGACGCGGCCGTCCCGGCGGATGGCTTCCAGAATCGCTCTTTGGCGCTCTTCAATCAGCACAGGGTTCGCTCTCAGCGATGAAAATTGCGAGGCAATGACTCGCAGGTATTCTTTCTATCGCTTACGAGTCACGCTTGTCTATGGAAAAAGAAAAGCCGGGGGACTTACGACCAGCTAAAGACCTTAATATGCGATATATCACGCGAGGAGCGGCTAGAATCAGGCCTCAGCTGCGGATTTTACCCTTGACTTTTCAAGCGAATTTAAAGTAAATGTCTATGTTCGAAACAAGTCGAAAGTATGTATGAAAGCTATCTTATGACACCTCCTTCGACGCAAAGCGGGCCGCACGCAACGCCGCAGCTTGCGTTGTTCGCCCATGGACTCTCAATTTCGGGAGGTTGGCAGCTCCACGAATCTTGCTGTGATCGTATTTCACGACGGAGTCTTTGGCTGTGAATGCTCTGGGTCACCTTCTAGAGCTCTCGAAAGATGAGAAGCTCGAACGCGGTCTCTTGTACACGCCTGCGGAAATTGCGCAGCAACCCGCCACGTGGGAATCGACATTCTCTTTGTTTCAGGATTGCCGCGCGGAGCTTGCGGAGTTTCTTGCGAAGGCAGGTTTCGGCGATCGCTCCCAACCGAAACCAACGGTTTTTCTCATTGGGGCGGGAACCTCCGACTACATTGGCAGAAGTCTGGTGCATGTTCTCCGGCGGCTTTGGCAGTGTGAAGTGTTTGCGGTTCCCAGCACCAGTCTGCTCACCCACGGGGAAGAGTGGCTTATCCCTGGCCAGCGCTACGTGTGGATTTCATTTTCGCGGTCTGGAGATAGTCCGGAAGGCGTGTCCGTCCTGGAAAGAGCGCTCGATCGCCATCCAGAGATCCATCACATCATCGTGTCCTGTAACGCTGAAGGGCGGATGGTTCGTGGCGCGACTGGCAAGAAACAGGCGTTTACGGTCGTCCTGGACGATGCGGTGAACGACCGAGGCGTGGCCATGACGAGTTCATTTTCGAATATGGTCGTTTTTGGCCAGTGCATGGCGCATGTTCACGATGCTGAACAATATGAGCCCATCCTCGAGCGGCTTATCGAAGCTGGGCGAACCTTCCTTCCGCGTGCTGCTGATGCTGCGGAGGGTCTTGCGGCGGAACCGTATGCGAAGGTTTGTTTTCTGGGATCGGGCGCGCTCGAAGGCGTGGCCGTCGAATCGGCGTTGAAGGTATTGGAACTGACTGCGGGCAGAACCCAGACTATGTCGGAATCGGCGATGGGATTGCGACACGGTCCTATGGCAGCTCTGGATAAAACTACGCTGTTGGTTTCTTTTCTGGCGAGCGATGACCGAGTTTCCTGCTATGAAAAAGATCTGTTGCGGGAACTCAGGGAAAAACGACTGGTGAGGACTCAAATCGTAGTGGGCGGGCACTCAGAACTGCCGTTGAATGGTCTCGCGGATCGCTATCTTTCGCCGGAAATCCGAAGACCGGTGCCGGATGACTGCCGTCCTCCCATGGACGTCATGTTCGGCCAGCTGCTCGGCCTTTTCTTCTCGCTGCGTTGGAACCTGACGCCGGACCGGCCGAGTCCAAATGGCGCCATCAGCCGCGTCGTTCAGAATGTAACGATTTACGCCTAGTCCTTCGTGTGCTGGAGTAAAAAGCTTACGGCTGCGAACTGACCTCCAGGAGTAGATGATCTCGGAACGTCGTAGCCAATTTCGCCGTCCCATTTGCCTCCGCGACTACTGGGCCGAGATCTTTGCCCTCGCCGTAGTCGCTTACTCGATACTTTCCGGGTTTTAATCCGCGCAACTGAACTTCACCCTTCCATGACAACGTGGAGGGCGCGAAAAACGCGTAATACATTTTGCCTTCTTTCGCGATGGCATAACCTTCGGGTGTGTCGTAGCCGGTTACATATAAATCCTTGAACTCGCCCTTGGAGAGCATTTTCTCGTTATACAAACCAATCCATTTTTTCCAGAGTGTGTCTTTCTTTGCCGTTAGATTGACGTCCTTAAATTTCGGGCCGGGATCGGGCCAGACAAACTTTGTCCCCACGACTCCGCCGGCTCCGATTGTGGATGCGAAATCGTCGCCGTGTTCGGTATAGTCATTGCCCACTTTGGTCATGGCCGAAAGTTCAACGTGATCGCCGTAGACCGCGGATTCGGGACCCAGCAAAGCCTTATACATCTTGATCCGCCGGCGCACCTGCACGGCCCCAACTGGATCTGCGGTGACTGCTTGATCCATGAATGGCAACCAGGCCAGTGACGGGGGAGTGCCGCAGGGACAGCTCTGAGTTACGCTTTCTGGCTTGATTGCGCGCGTCGTCTGGAAGATTTCCTTGTAGATGTCGCCCATTGCATTTACCGAATCCTGCGGCGACTTATGATGGTGCGCCGGGTTGTAGCACTCCGGAACGCTGTAGATGTTGTCCAGTTTGCTACCGTCGAATCCCCAATCGCGGATGAATTTTTCCGTGAGCTGCTTGTGGTAGGCACGCACCTCTGGCACCGCTGGACACAGCACTGCGAGTCCTCGGGTCATTCGGGCGTGCTTGCCGTTCTTATCTTGGATTAACCACTCCGGATGTTCCTGCGCGATTTTCGAAACAGCGTATTTATGCGCCTCATATCTGCCTTGGCCATCCTCGACTCCGAGCGGCAACCACCACAACTGCACCAGCATTCCGTCTTTGTGGAACTCGTCCGTCATCTTCTTGATGGAGTCTCCAGGGAAAGTATCGGTCCGCGGATTCCAGTCGCCATAGACGTCGAACCAGCGATCGTCGAGTGTCACCCACTTGATACCCATCTCCTTCAGCTTTGGAACCGTGCCCAGCATCTGCGCGGGAGTTACATTCTCTTGATATCCCCAGCCGCACCAACTGACGTTGTAGGCTTCGCTCGACGGCTTCGGGAGATCCCAGCCTTCTTTCTGCAGGACGCTTGACCAGATGCGTAGCGGCTCATAGAAATCTCCGGCATAGACCGAAACGAAACTGCGCGGAGTGGAGTAGGTCTCACCTGGCTTGAGCGTGACGTTGGCGTCGAAGTCGACCTCGGTATTCACCCGTCCATCGGCAGCAACTTTTGCCGGAATCGCCGAGGGAATCGGAATTGTCTCTACGTGCCCGACTGCTTCACCGACATGGTCTGTCCAGAAGGCCACCACTGGAATTCCGCCACCATAGCCGCCTTTTACAATCCTTCCCATGACATTTGGCTGCGAAAATGTGGGCGTCAACTTCACGACGTCGTCCTTTCCCCAATCGTAGCTGGAGCCATGAAACGACCACATTTCCCAGGGATGCGCCTTTACTTCATGCGAGTTCAGCCGGCGGCGCTGATTTACGCTTTTTTCGATGTCAATTCCGCTCGCGCCGGTGTTCTTGTACTCGACGGTGCTCAACAGAATGTTTGGAAAATTGTCATAGACCTCAAGCGCCAGTACTCGCTGTAAGTTCGTTCCCGAGGGGCCGAGCGGGCGCGCAGGAATCTCTATCCGCTTTCCGACGCCCATCTTCCCGATCGCTTCATGCACCTGCGCCTGTTGGAAGTCGAGAACGAAATGGACATCCTTGCCCCCCACCTGCACAAAATCACTGTCTGCGGGAGCGCCGACGCGGGGATCGTCTAGCGACAGTTTCTGCCCGTCTTTCAGCAAAAAGGCTTGCACATAGCCATCCGGCCTCACCTGGAACTCGGCCGTGCTCGTCGTCAGCACTGCAGGGCCGCCGCTCTTCACCTCCACATTGATGGTGGAAGGCTGGGTCGGCTGCGGCGAAGCCGCGGTCTTCGTTGCCGACGTCAAAGTAGGCAGCTTTGAGCACGACGTCGGCAATAGCATTAGCAGAAGTGCGATACACGAAAAAACACCGCGCAAAACAATCCCAGTTTTTCGGGGGATCATGAGCAAACTCTCTCTTTCTGACTTTGTCCGATGATTCTGTTCGACGTAACCACCCTCTACGCCTCGGCTAATCGGGGCAAGCGCATTTTTCCACTAGCTTGGAACAAAATATCGGTGTTGACAAACGCGCTCACACGAAAGTAAAAGTAATAGTTCGTAATATTACACCGAAAGCTCGCAGCGCCCGCGCCCCGGATTTTTTGCAGGGCTCGAACAAGTTTTTTGCGAATCTTTCGGCTAACGCCAGGAGGCTCGCCATGCCCGTCCGTTTCTCTAACCTACGAACTATCTCGGCCCTATTCGTTTTCGTTCTTGTGTCCCTCGCGCTCGCCACTCCGCTATGGGCGCAGAAAGATGCCGGAGCAGTTGTAGGTTTGGTGCGCGACGCCAGCGGCGCGGTGGTTGCGGGCGCCAAAGTGACCGTGACCGACGTCGATCGCGGCACGCAGACGATCGTCTCCACCAATAGCGCGGGAGAGTACGTCGTAAGCCCGCTCAAAATCGGCCGTTACACCGTCACTGTGGAGAAAGAAGGATTCAAGAAGGATGTTGCCGGTCCGGTGCAGGTGAGCATTCAGGACCGTATCAGCGTGGATTTGCAGTTGCAACCTGGCGCGGCAACGGAAGTTGTGAGCGTCACCGGCGAGCGCGCACAACTCGAAACGGACACCTCCGAACTGGGCCAGGTTGTAGATAGCCAGCGCATCAACGCGCTTCCGCTGAATGGACGTAATTACGCTCAACTCGCTCTACTCGGTACCGGCGTTGCTGCCGCCGAGCCGGGATCGCGTGTCGAGACTACGTACGGGTTCAGCTCAAACGGCGCCCGCTCGCTACAAAACAATTTTCTGCTCGACGGCATCGACAACAACGCCAATCTTGGCGACGTGCTTAATGGCGCCGCCTATGTGGTCCAACCGGCGGTGGATGCCATCGCCGAGTTCAAAGTCGAGACCAATTCCTATAGCGCCGAATTCGGCCGAGGCAATGGCGCCATCATGAACGCCGTCATCAAGTCTGGAACAAACCAGATCCACGGCGATGTGTGGGAGTTCTTGCGAAACGAGAAATTGGATGCCATCAATTACTTCGACCAATTCGGACAGCAGCCTTACAAGCAGAATCAGTTTGGATTCACTCTCGGCGGACCTGTCATCAAGAACAAACTCTTTTTATTCGGCGACTACGAAGGCCTCCGTATTCGTCACGCTCTCCCCCAGTTGTCTACCGTTCCGAGCCAAGCCATGGTGAACGGGGATTTCTCCGCGAATCTCCCTGCGGTTCTGGATTCGACGACCGCGACAGGTTTCCTGGATTGCAAGGGTAACCCCACCTATCCGGGAGAGATTTTTGATCCGACGAAGGCGCTCAGCAATTCGGCCTTTAACGGGGGACCTTGCAGTTTCCCCATCGGGACCACGGGCCCCAATTACACAGGAACCCCGACCAACAAATTCACTAACCCGGGTGGTACCAGTACCCCGATTGATCCGCTGGGCCAGGAATTGGCGAATTTGTTTCCCGCGCCCAATAACACCAAGTTCCAAGGCGGCAATTATCTGGCCGATCCCGAAGGCAGCGAAACGGAGAACAAGTTCGATATTCGCGTCGACCAAACCTTCAGCGCCAAGGATAATTTTTTCGCCCGCTTCAGCTACGGTAATGACAGCACGTTCCTTCCCTCACCCTTCAACAACGTTCTCGACGGAGGCAGCTTTCAGGATGGCTCCAGCAACAACACGGCCGAAGGCCTGGCTGCCAGTGAGATCCACACGTTTCGTAACAACCTGATCAACGAATTTCGTTTCGGCTTCAACCACCTCAACTCCCATCGCTACAATCTGTTTTCTACTGTCAACGTTGCGCAACAACTGCCCGTTCCTTTTCCGGGAGTTCCGTTCGATGCGAGTCAAAATATTGGCGGTTTGCCTTCGCTTAGCTTCGGTGACGGCATCGCGACCATTGGCGCCTCGGGATATCAGCCCGCGCTTGAAAAGCAACACAGCTATGTTCTTACCGATAACGTGAGCTGGACGCGCGGACGCCATGCCGCGAAATTCGGCGCTGAACTTCGCTTCGAACAGTTCACCATCCTGGAGCCGGCCGCCGCGCGGGGTTCCATGGACTTTGGCGGTGGATTCGTGATTAATGACAATCTCGCCGATCCCGGAACCGGCGGCGAGGCGTTCGCGTCTTTCCTGCAGGGCATCAGCGACGGCGGGTCAATCACCAGTGTCAATCCCAACATCATTTATAACCGCCAAATTTATGCGATCTATGCTCTTGACGATTTCAAAGTAACTCCGCGTCTCACCCTGAACCTGGGCCTACGCTACGAACTCTTCACCACGATCAAAGAGGCCGATGACAATCAGTCCACTTTCGATTTCAATACTCTCTCGCTGATCGCCCCGAGTGGACAGCACGCGCAATTGACGCCGACTCTAGCTACGGAGCTTACCCTTCAGAACAACGGTTCACGCGGCCTTATCTCTCCCGACCGCAACAATTTCGCCCCTCGAATTGGGCTGGCTTACCAGTTATCCGACAAGCTCGTCCTCCGCGCTGGTTACGGGGTGTTCTATGGCGGACAGGAAAACGGTCCCTTCTCTAATCCGAGCCCGGGTTTCAATCCTCCGTTCTTGTCTTCGGAGGCATACAGCACACCCTGCGGGGCTCCGTCTGCAAATGGCGCTGCCGGTCAACTGGATTGCTCGATCTCGGCAGCGAACAACGGTGGCTTGGCGCTTAACTCGCTGCAGGCTGGGTTCTCCAATAACACCGGTACCGGACTCAGCCCGCTTGCCGACCCGAACTCACCTGAACTGTATTCGCTCGATCCGCACCTGGTTACGCCTTACACACAGCAGTGGCACCTGGGTCTGGAGTATCAACTACCGGCTGACACCGTTCTCGAAGTTTCCTATGCGGGCTCTCGCGGCTTGAAGCTGTTCGCTTTCTACAACGGCAATCAAGCCGTCCCAGTTTTGGGAACCGACTTGCTACCGACAGCGCCCCGGCGTCCCGCCAACAATGAAGCGCCCGGCGGCACCGGCCCGTGTACGTTGGCAGATGGAGGAGCAAACTGCAATCCCGCGCTCGATGTTGCGATTGACACTTTCCGCTCGAATGCGCAGTCGAATTACAATTCGCTCCAGGTTCGGCTGGAGAAACGCTACTCTCACGGACTCCAGTATGAAGCGGCTTACACCTACTCGCATGCCCTCGACAACGCTTCGAGCGCCAGCCTGGGATCAGTAAATAACGGCGATTTCCAGGACCAGCGATTTCCCAACCAGGACTATGGCAATGCCGACTTCGACGTGCGTCAACGGTTCGTTTTCAGCTACGTCTATGACCTACCCTTCGGTCGCGGACGCGCGTTCGCTAAAGACAGTTCCGGCGTCGTGAACCAGATCATCGGCAACTGGCAAATGACTGGCGTCTTCTCCGCCGCCACTGGCAATTACTACACCGCTACCGACATCAACGATGTTTCCGGCGGCGATTGTGGCGGGACCGTCGGCTACTATTGCTCCCGCCCTAACCTGGTGGGCAATCCCAACTCCAAACCGTGCGTTCCGGGAACGCTGTTTAACACCTGCGCATTCGCGGACAACACAACTCTGGGAACCTTCGGCAACGTCGGGCGCAACACCATCGTGGGTCCTGGATACAAGACCTGGGATACTTCTCTGGTTAAACAATTTCCTATCAGCGAAGATAAGCATCTCGAATTCCGCGCGGAATTCTTCAACGTCCTGAATCATGTGAATTATCTTTTTGGACAGTTTGGCGCCATCAGCGCCGAGCCTACGCCTTTAGAGCTTGGTCAGAGCGGATTCGGTTTTCCTTTGGCAGCACGGGCTCCGAGACAGATTCAGTTCGCGCTGAAGTTTTATTTCTGAGGGGGCAGCGGCGAATTCGACTCGTGCGAGACGGTCCAGTCCGGCTGGACCGTCTTCCTAGAGGTTTTTATGCTGGAGCCCGAGGTTTTGAGTGGTATTTCCAGCCTCGACGTTGCTGTTTTTTCGCTCTTTCCTCACAAAATCAAATCATCCCGCGGATTTAAGAACGCGGACACGGAAGTAAACGTAAAGCGGTAGTAGCCTGCTTTTTCCGCATCAATATTGAAAATACTGATTTTTCCGCTTGACAACGCCCTAAGAACGAAAGTAAAAGTAAGCGTCCGTAATATACCAAACGCTCATGCGCTTCCGACGCGAGAGGTCTGGCTTCCTCAAGGAGAAACTCATGCAACGGAAAATGCGGTTTTCGCCGAACCCGGGCGTTGTACAAGCCACGATCTTCGTGATTGTCCTGATGCTGGCGCAGTCACTAGCCGGACAAGTTGGGGCGACCTTCTATGTTTCAACCACAGGCAACGATGCCAATCCCGGGACCATGGCCGTGCCCTGGAGAACGATTTCGCATGCGGCGACCGTAGCTACCGCCGGGGGGACGGTCTACGTGATGGGCGGAGTTTACAACGAGATTGTGAACTTTCCGAATTCCGGAACGTTGGGATCGCCCATTACCTTCCAGAGTTATCCTGGGCAGACTGCGATCATCGATGGCACTGGCCTGGCCGTTTCGGGCACAAAAGGTCTCATTACGATCTCGGGAGTGCGGAGCTACATCACGGTCAGCGGATTTGAAATCCGCAACCTTTCCAGCGCCAGCGGAGTTCCGTGTGGCGTTTGGGTCACGGGCTCAGGTACGGGAGTCCAGATTCAGAACAATTTGATCCACAACATCATAACGACCAAGGGCACGGGTAACGCTTGCGGTCTTTTCGCATACGGTACGTCACAGACTCCGATTAGTGGCCTCATTGTCAACGGCAACGAGCTTTACGACCTGCAGACGGGGGAAAGCGAGTCGATGACGTTGAACGGGAACGTGACTAATTTTCAGGTCACCAACAACCTCATTCACGACAACACCAACATTGGCATCGACATCATCGGATATGAGGGTACCGGCCCTGCCGGGTACGACGAGGCTAGTTACGGGATAGTCAGTGGGAATACGGTTTACAACATCAGCGGAATCGCGAACGCAGGTGAGGACGCCGAATACGACGCGGACGGGCTCTATTGTGACGGCTGCGGATATACCACGTTCGAGCGCAACGTGCTGTTTCAGGTCGACTACGGCATCGAGACGACCAGTGAAAATACTAAGTGTCAAGTCACGGGCACCGAGTGGCCTGGTCCAGACGGTGTAGGAACCCCTGCGACCGGCAAGTTCCCGTGTTACGGCAGGTATGCGACGGTGCGCAACAACCTGTTCTATTACGAAAACGCCTGCGGCAACTCCATCGGTGGTTATGCGCTGGCAAAGGCGAAAGGCGGCGGGGGTAATGGCGGAGGCAGCAGCTTCCATGATGTCTTCGTCAACAACACTCTGTTCGATAACGGCGACCAACCGGGCAATGCGGACGAAGGCACTCCGAGCGGCGACTTCCAGACGCAATATCAGTTGGGCACACAGCAAGCGGACTACTTCGAAAACAACGTTATCTATGAATCCCTGGCCTCGCCCTATTCCACGTCGCCCAATATGTGGATCAACAGTTACGTTTCCCCTACACAGACCTATCCTCCTGGGCTCACGTACACGGGCGCGCCTGCGACGCTCAATTGGAACCTATATGATTCGGCTGCCGGTTACGTGCAGGGAACGTCAATCTTGTGGGCCGCTACAAATACCTTCACGAGTTTTGCAAACTATCAGGCCACCAACCTCGGCGGAGAAGATGCGAACTCGCTGAACACGGATCCCCTCTTCGTCAATTTTGCAGACACGCCTCCGAACGTTGGCACCACGCCTGGTTCGCCAGCCATCGGTGGGGGCAGTACCAGCCTATCGTGCAGCATTGGATGGTGCGATCCCAATGGCAGTTCGCCAACCTCCATCTATGGCAGCACCGACTTTTTCGGGAATCCCCGGACGAATGGCTCGAGCATCGACATTGGGGCCTTCCAGAACGGCGGCGCCGCAATCTCGAATTCAATCAATGTCGCTCTAGCTGCGGGATCAAACTCTCTCCAGCCCGGTCAGGGAACGACACTGTCAGTGACCGTGTCGGCGATCCCAGGTGTTGGCGGCGTTCCCAGCGGGACCGTGAACTACATGCTGGGGTCGAACTTGCTGGCAACGCAAACTCTGATGCCGACCAGCGCCACTACCTCTGCGGCAAGTATGCCGATCAGTGCGTCGCAGCTCGCCCAGGGCAGCAACACGTTAACGGCCGTGTACTCGGGGAATTCGATCGCCCCGTGCTGTACTCCATCGCAACCACCAGGAGGATCGCAAACTCCGGTTCCGTGGTACCCAGGTGCAAGCTCGACGCCAATCAGCGTGTCATTTTCGGGATCGCCGGGAATCTACAGCCCAGTCGCCAGCAGCGCCCTAACCAGCGCTCCGACGTCTTTCCAATGGTTCGGTTATCCGGGCGCTACCGCTTATTCGCTGGATATAGGCAAGGAGCAAGGCGGGAACGAATATTATCAATCCGGCAGCCTGTCCGCTTCGACAATCTCACAGACAGTTAGCTCGCTTCCTAGCGACGGAAGCACGGTCTGGGCACGCTGGTACTACTTCACCGGCGGAACCTGGCAATCCACCGACTACAGCTACACGGCGTTGGGCGGAAGCGCCAGCAAAGGCGCGATTACTTCTCCGGCCGCAGGCTCGACACTAACCGGCGCCAGCGTGGCCTTTACCTGGACTCCGGGAACGGGCGCTACAGCGTACTGGATCGATGCCGGAAGCTCGGTGGGAGGCAGCCAATACTATAAATCGGGAAACTTGAACAACACCATCACGGCGACAGTCCCGGGGCTGCCCACCAACGGCACCTTGGTTTATATAACTCTGTATTCGCTAGTGGGAGGACAGTGGTTCAGTAACGCTTATCAGTACACGGCGTTCAATGCCGAGGGAGCCAGTGGCATGATGACGGCACCGACGTCCGGTTCGACGTTGACTGGCGGCAGCGTGACGTTCCAGTGGTCCGCAGGCTCGGGAGCGACAGCATACTGGCTGGATGTGGGAAGCACGGCGGGTGCGAACAACTACTATCAGTCGCGAAGCTTGTCGTCATCTACTCTGCAAGCAACGGTGAGTGGATTGCCGACGGACGGCAGCATGGTCTATGCCACCTTGTACTCGCTGATTGGCGGTACGTGGACACCCAACGCATATACCTACTATGCCTTGAATGCAGCCAGCGACGCGGCCACGATGGTCTCGCCGACCGGCCCGTCACTCAGTGGAAACGCCGCCACCTTCACCTGGACCGCAGGCACTGGTGCCACCGCCTACTGGCTGGATATTGGTTCCACGCCCGGCGGCAACAACTACTCCCAATCGGGTAGTCTCAACACGCAATCCACGATGGTGTCTAGTTTGCCGGCAAATGGCAGCACCATCTATGTAACCCTGTACTCGCTGGTTGGGGGGCAGTGGGTGAGCAACAGCTACACCTACGTTTCTGGTCCCTAGAATAAAACGAATCATCGGCGATCGTTTTCTGTCGGCGGTTGCTTTCGCGGGGCACGGTGCAAAAATCCGTGCCCCTTTTGTTTGAGCGATCTTGACAGGACCGGCGCACCTATCGGCAATCTTCGCAAGAACCAGCTCCCGCAGACTGTGCTCTAAGCGTTATATTGAGGTGATCGATAGGCGGCGAATGGTTCTCGTGCGACTTCCAGTTATCGCATCCGTTCTGGGCTTTGCCTGCGGCGCAGCAGCGCAGCTTGAAATTCGGGCCTCCAGGCCCGATGATCCGCAAACACGTGCAACGCAAGATTTCTTGTCCCGGCAGTCCTCTGGCGTGCGGATGCCCATGGCCTGCCCCCGACCGGAACCATCCAGCGCGATTCCCGAGCCGATGGACCTGCGCAGCGAAAACGGTGTACTAGCCGTAGACCTCGCGTTTCGAAGCGACGTTGATGCTCACGGTCGTGTGCGTTATTGCTACATCTACAGAGACGGAGTCGAATCCCCGAATCTGCGGCTTCATCCTGGCGATCTCCTCATTCTCCGTTTGAAAAATGAGTTGATGCCGATCGAACCACCGGTTTCAGCTACGAAGCCAGTGACTGCGGCAAGCCATGCGACCGTTAGCACTGCGGCACATATAGAGAACGATCCGTGCGCCGGTCCAACGATGAATGCAACTTCAACCAACCTACATTTTCACGGACTGACCGTCCCTCCGACATGTCATCAGGACGACGTGCTGCACACCTCGGTTCAGCCAGCCGATGCGCCTTTTGAATATAGAGTTCGCATCCCGATGGACCAGCCGCCTGGTTTGTATTGGTATCACCCCCATCTCCACGGCTTCACGCGCGCGCAAGTAGTGGGCGGTGCTTCGGGAGCATTGATCGTCGAGGGCATGGAGCGAGCAAATGGGCAGGTCTCCGGCTTGCCAGAGCGTGTGTTTGTGATACGAGACGAGGATCTGCTCAATCCCGGCGCAAAACCCTCCGCAAGTACGCAACCGGCACCGCCCGCAACTCTCGACCGCGATGGCGACGCCAGAAATACAGGCGACGGTTCAGGAATACCGGCAAAGGACCTCTCCCTGAATTTCGTATCGGTTCCTTATCCCGCATATCAACCGGCAACCATACGAATGCGACCATCAGAGCGCCAGTTCTGGAGAGTTGTGAATGCATCTTCCATCACCTACCTCAATTTGCAGTTGTTGTTCTCAGGGAAACCACAAGCGCTCGGAGTTGTCGCGGTGGATGGCGCACCCGTGAACGACAACGGCCATGGAGGCAATTACGCGCTTTGGCAGAGCCACCTGGGTGTTCCTCCAGGGGGACGGATCGAGTTCATCGTGAACGCTCCGGCGGAAGGGACTGCGACCTTGATTACGCGTAGCGTCAATACCGGACCCGCAGGCGAGAACGATCCTACTCGCCCGTTATTGACTATCGTCAGCTCTCCGGATGCCCCGAAACCGGCGTCGTCTTTGCCTGCAGCGGCCGCGATTCAAGCGGCCAAACCTGCCGCTTTACCATGGCTGGGGGCCGCGACTCCCATCCGAACTCGGAAGCTTTATTTCTCAGAAAAACCCCAGAATCCGACCGACCCTAATAGTCCAGTCAGTTTTTACCTGACCGTCGAAGGGCAAACTCCGGCGGTGTTTGATCCGCATTCTTCCGTCGCAAACATTGTGGTAAATCAGGGAGATATAGAAGATTGGATTATCGAAAATCGATCGCAAGAGGTGCACGATTTTCACATCCATCAGGTACATTTTGTAATGCTTGAGTGGTTTGGGATACCAATCAACGAGCCTTTTCTTCGCGACACGATTCCCGTTCCGTTCTGGGATGGCATATCCAAGCAATACCCCTCGGTGAAGTTACGAATGGATTTTCGCGATGCCAACGCCATCGGCCTATTCCCCTTTCATTGCCATCTTCTCGAACATGAGGATGGCGGCATGATGGGTCTCATTCGGGTTGATCCGGCGAAAAAAAATTAGGGACGAGGCCTAAGGGGCGGTAGTCCACACAGGGTGTGCTGCCGGACCGGCTTCCATTTTGGTTCCTTCAAATCAGCCTGGACTAAGGCGGATCACTTAGCAGTTCCACGTCAATGAAATATGATGGCTATGTAAAAAAAATGTAAATTTTCTATTTCGAGAATGGGAACAATGGAGTATAAGGATTGGCACCGTGCCCCGTGTATTCCTTGGCTTGCCCTGCCCAGAGCCGAGTGTGAGGCAGAGTGGATCATCATCCAGCAATTCCCAAAAGGAGGCCTATGAGTAAAAAATCTCACCAGATGGCGGCACTGTTATTGGCCGTGAGCTTGTGTGTTGCTGCTCCTGTCTCGGCGGCCAATGGCAAGAAAGATAGCCAGACCACCAAGACGCCCATTACCCATGTGATCGTCATCTTCCAGGAAAACGAGTCTTTCGATCACTACTTCGGCACGTATCCCAAGGCCGCAAACCCACCGAAGGAAACGCGTTTTATCGCGCGTCCGAATACTCCGTCGGTTAATGGTCTCAATTTCGGGTTGCTGACATCGAACCCAAACGGAAGCGGAGCCCAGCCGTTCCGTCTCGATCCCAGCCAGAATTACACCTGCGATCAGACCCACTATTACACTCCGGAACAGCAAGCCTTTGATGCTGGACTTATGGACAAGTTCCCGCAGTTCACGGGCGTGGCTTGTTCGGCAACCACATATCCTTCGCTAGCTCCGTACGGAACGAGCGTTGTGATGGGATATTACGACGGCAATACTGTAACCGCACTCTGGAATTACGCCCAGTATTTCGCCATGAGCGACAATTTCCACGGCACAACTTTCGGACCTTCCGCCGTCGGTGCGGTCAATCTTGTCTCTGGTATGACTGGCAACGTGAGATACACAGCGGATGACAAATATGGTGATCTCGCTTCCGATGTAGTGGACAATGCGATGGTTGGGGATCCCGACCCGTGGTACGAAGATTGTTACAGTTATGATCGCGTTTCATTCCACGGCAAGAACGTAGGCGATCTGCTCAATGCCAACGGTGTTACGTGGGGCTGGTTTCAAGGGGGCTTTACTCCTTCGTCTCCATACAGTCCCCATCATCCAGCGCAATGCGCGACAACCACTAACCGCCTCGATGGCACTCCCGAAACGGCCTACGCCGGTTATCACAATCCATTCCAGTTTTATGAAACCACGAACAACCAGCATCATATTCCTCCCGCCAGTGTTGCGGAGGTTGGAAACAACGGTCCCGCCAACCACATTTACGACCTGAGCTATTTCTGGCAGGCAGCGGCAGCCGGGAATCTACCGGCGGTTAGTTTTCTGAAGGCGGCTCGTGCTCAAGATGGCCATCCATCGAACTCTTCTCCACTCGATGAACAGGGATGGATCGTGAACACCATCAACCAGCTTCAGCAGTTACCGGAGTGGAGTCAGACTGCGGTTTTCATTGCCTGGGACGATTCCGACGGCTGGTATGACCACGTAATTGGGCCGATCATGAATCAGTCATCCAGTTCAGCCGACGCTCTTACCGGTCCATCCGCCTGTGGTTCGGGGGCCAACTCACTCGCTGGACTTCAAGCCCGATGTGGATACGGTCCGCGTCTGCCCTTAGTTGTGGTTTCGCCTTATGCCAGAGAAAACTTCGTCGACAGTGGCGTGCTTGACCAGAGTTCAATCACCCGCTTCATCGAGGACAATTGGGGATTGGGACAGATAGGCGATGGATCGTTCGACGTCATTGCGGGAGATGCTTCGTCCATGTTCGACTTTTCACGCAAACGTGGAGAGCTTGTCTTCCTTGATCCATCGACGGGAAAGGTTACTGCGATTACACACCAACCGTGAGATGTGGCGATAGGCCGTTACCGATGGGAATACGAGTAACGACAACAGCCCTGTGGGGTCGATCCCCACAGGGCTGTTGGCTTTTTATCTAACCTTGTTAACGCGGCTCTTTTGTTACGGGATTAGTGAGTCGCGGTCCCTGCCGTCACTGTGGCAGTGAAGCTAGCTGCTTTCAAACTGCCGGTTGTCGCTGTGATCTTTACGGTGCCGGTCTTGCTCGGCGTGGTGTAGGAAACTCCAGCGTGTCCCGTAACGTCGGTGGTGGCGGTGGCGCTGCTAAAGGTGCCGCCCTTCCCACTATCGCTGAAAGTCACCACTGCTCCCTGAACCGGGTTGGAATGTGCATCGACGACCGCGACTACAAGTGGCAAAGGCAAGGCAGTGTCCACCGGAGCACTTTGCTGATTGCCCGAAAATTGCCGGATGATACTCGGTGGACCAGCGACAGACGTCTCTGTGAATATTGCCGAAATGTAGCCGATCGAAGTGCAGTTAATGGTCACGACTCTCGCCTTCACGCCAAACGTGTAAGTCAGGCTCAGATGACCCGAGCTGTCGGTTACGCCAGTAGTACTGCTGAACTTCCCGCCCCCATTGTTATCCTTGCAGGTAACCGTTATGCCCGGAATTCCTGTGCCGCTGTAGGCATCAGTTGCTTCCATCTGCAGTGGAACCGGAAGAGTTGTTCCCGCCGCCGCCGACTGATTATTGCCTGCGGGGGTGGTAAGACTCGGCAAAATCCCGAACACATTCAGCAACTGTAATCCGCCGACGTACACCTTGCCGTTCGCAATCGTGGGAACAACAAAGCGCGATGTTGAAAGGATTCGATCCCGCAGTTGGAGTGCCTGAGTGGAGTCGTACAGTTCGGTGGTGAGATTGGTGGCATCGAAAGCGTAAAGAACAGGAGTTCCGTGCAACACTGCCCAGAGGATACCGTTGGTCGCACCATTGGCGGAGATTGAAATGGAGGGGCCACGGTCGTTAAAGGATATGGCAGTTTCCTGGACAGGCGCGCTCGACATCACTCCGGCATTCAACGAGAACATCTTGATGAAATCTTTTTGTCCGGCCAAATAGATATTGCCGTTCCAATATGCCGGTACCGTCTTGATGGAAGGCGTTACTCCGACGAATTCCTGCGCCACAGCATCTGTGGCTGGATTGTATTCACCCATGCCGTCGCGGTTTACAAGATAAAGAGTTCCTTGCTTTCCTCCGCCTATCACTTCGTGATTAAAAGCGCCGCCCTGATCAGGTAGAACCATAAGGCCGCCGGAGCCGAGATCCAAGTCGCCTGCATTCAGAGTTGCCTGGTTATACGGGGTGAAATAATCAACCACGTTGAATCCGTTTTGCACCGTGTTCAGCTTGAGAAAGCTATCTCCAAAGTCGGTGCCACCGGAGCTGAAATCGAACGTGCCGTTAGCCGTGGAGAGGTAAATGAACCCTTCATCATCCGCCGCCGGTCCGCCGCCACTTCCCCAGATGGAACCTTTCAGCCCTCCGGGAGTCACAATAAAAGCGCCCTGCGGCTGCAAATTAGAAGCGTTATAAGCCATCAGCCAGCCATGGTAAGTGTAGGCATCGCAGCCATTCGACCCGAAGCCGATATAGACGGTGCCATTCACCAGCAGTAAGGCCGGTCTCTGTAACTGGTAGGAAGCGGTAAACACGATCGGTCCTTGACTGGTTTGTGCCGTGGCGCTGATCAGCGCGGGCCCGCCAAATTTTTCCGCTCCGGAAGTGACATCCAGAGCATGCAGGTGAAAGGAATACTGACCGTTGATCACGGTTTTCGCAACCACGTAAAGCGTCTTCATGTTGGAGTCGATGACCGGAGTTCCCATGATCCCGACCTCGGTATAGTTGAGGCCGCCGCAGCCGTAAGCGTTCGTAGCTTCCGCTATGGGATTGGGAAAATTCACAGTCCACAGCGGACTCGCGTTGGTGCCGAGCATATTGTCGGCATCAAAAGCAAATACACTGTCGTGCTGGGTGGCGACGTACACCACGTTGTGAGTTGTTCCGTTCGCCAATTGGACATTGGGAACGTACAACGGTTGTCCAACGATAGAACCATCTACCTTCTGGACGAACAGCTTTCCAAACGTCTTCGCATTTACGTTTGCTGTAGTCAGGATGGTCTCGTTCAAATTCTGGCCGGTACGCGCCACGTCGTTGTGATGGGTCAGGACACTGGCCGGACCCTGCGCGCGCAATGGGGAAATCGCTATTGCGCAGAGCGCTACAAAAGCGATCGCGCGAAATTTGCTTAATTGAATGGCCGACATGAACGTGCCTCCGGGAAATCAATTCTTGATCTTGAGGAACACACGATTAGCCCCAATCATCATGGGAGCGGGGGCATAACCGGATTGCGGCATCCGTAGGGGCGGAAGGACCCGCAAAAGTTTTTAATATCTCCGATGATGATGTCATACCGAGATTGGCCGGTCAACCCCAAAAGGGGCTCGTAACGTGGGTTTTCACGTCGATGATTCATGAAATTCGCCCACGGAACTGGAAGATGGTTACCAGGCGATGTCTTTAGTAATCCTTCGAAGTAACCATCCGGTATTCAACTCCGGACTTGCTCACTCGTCGGTGCAGACGTCCAAATTAGGCCATAAGTTTAACGCGACTTCAGATACTCGACCTGTTCCTCAATCTCAGCAATCGCAATGGGTGCCAACTTTGCCTCCCGCAATTGCTGATTGAGTTGCTCCAGCTTCGTTTGCTTGAATCGTGACCACTCTGCGATGCGAGTCTTGACCTGCTGGCTAGACTCCTTGTAAACCGCGATCGCCTGCGACGGGGTAGTGCGATCTCCACCTTCGACAACTGCCAAGGCTGATGCCAGTGCTGTATTGGAATCCTGCAGGCCGGGGTTATTTCGGCCCTTCCGATCCTCTTTGTCGGCTTTGTCCCTGTCCTTGTCTTTGTCTTTGTCGCCAAGAATGTTGTCCATTTCCGATTGAACTTCCGCCAGGATTGATTTTAGGTGCGCGGTCTGCGGTCCAAGCATCGTTTGAATGTCCGAAAGCTGCTTCTGGATTGAGTTGATCTCCGCCAGCGCCCGGCGCGCTTCGATGGTTTCGTCAAATATCTGCCGGCCTAATTGAAACTGCTGCTCAAGAATAGCGGCAGTTGCGGAGGAGCGCGGGTCCATCACGATCTTTAGTATCTGGTCTTGCGTTTTTCCGTCGACCGTTAGGCGAACCTGGTAGATCCCCGGGATTGCCTTCGGCCCGCTGGGGTTGCGATACTCGGAATCCTCGTCAGCGCTGGGGCCGCCGGAACTGGCCCAGGTCAGATTCCAGACGAAGCGGTGCATTCCAGCCTCCTTTGAAACTACTTCAGGCTTGGGAAACCAGCGTTCGGCGACCGCGAGCGGGGCGTGTTTTCCCAGCCCTTGGTCGGCGGAAGAAAACTTTCGCACAAGATTCTGTTGCGAATCGAGAATCTCCAGCCGAACCACGCTTGCAGGATCCTTCAGGAAATAATCGATCATCGCGCCATTAGGAGGATTCTCGGCGGTCGGTTCTTCAGGCGGAAGAGGTGTGCCGGGAAAAGCGTCGTTGTCGATACGAACCGCTGTTGCCGGACGATAAAGCCTTGGGCCATTCGCCTGGCTTACTTCGATTGCCTGGCGAAGGGGCGTGATGTTGTCGAGGATCCAGAAAGAGCGTCCAAATGTGCCGACCACTAAATCGTCGCCGTGGATCACTAGATCGCGGACGGAGCTGACGGGCAAATTCAATTGCAAAGACTGCCAGTGGTCTCCGTCGTCAAACGATACGTAGATTCCGAACTCGGTTCCGGCGAACAGGAGTCCTTTGCGCTGCGGATCTTCGCGAATAGCGCGTAAGAATGCGGGAGCAGCAATGCCATTCGTCACCAGTTGCCATGTCGCTCCATAATCGCGTGTGCGATAGATGTAGGGCGTCTGATCGTCAAGTCGTCCTCGATCAACGGCCGCATAAGCGATAGCAGGATCGAAATGCGAAGTTTCGATCAACGAAATTTTGCTCCAATCGCTAAGACCTTGTGGAGTGACATTGTTCCAGGTCTTTCCACCATCGCGTGTGAGGTGAATCAATCCCGAGTCGCTACCCGCCCATATCAAATTTCGGTCGAGCGGCGATGGAGCGATTGCGAATACCACGCCGTAGCCTTGGCGTTTTGCGTTCTCAACGGTTGGCGGAGCCGGCTTTTTGTCGGTTGCATCCCGAGCGGGTGCATCATGCGTTTCATCGGTTGATCCCGTGAGATCGGGACTGATAGTTTCCCAGTGCAGGCCGCCGTCCACAGTTTTCATCACGTACTGTGTTCCCAGATAAAGCGTTGTCGGGTCAGTGGGGGAGAGAATCAGCGCCGGAGTCCAAGGGTCGCGATATTTGCGTTGGTTGAGTTCGGCTTCAAAGGAATTCGCTGGCCAGGGAGTAATGTCCTGACTCAGGCCAGTCCGTTTGTTGAAGCGGGCTACGGGACCGAATGTGCCCGTCTCATAAATAATGTTGGGGTCATTGGGATCCACCACCAAATATCCGCTCTCGCTTGAACCGGGAAGGAACCAATCCCTCGGAGTGATCTGGCCGTGGTCGGTTCGGCTTAGCACAGCCGCGCTACCACTATCCTGCTGGGCGCCATAGACGACGTAAGGAAATTGATTGTCGGTGGTGACGTGATAGAACTGAGCGGTCGGCTGATTGTACCAACTGCTCCAGGTTTGGCCGCGATTGAGAGAGACCGTTGTTCCCTGATCGGTTCCAAGGACCATGCTGGCGGAATTTTTCGGATCGATCCAGAGTTGGTGATAATCGTCGCCCCCCGGAGCGCCACGCAGGACAGAAATAGTTTTGCCCCCATCTTCCGAGCGGTAGAGAGCAACATTCGGCATGTAGATCACATCGGGATTATTTGGGTCAATAGTGACGCGATTGAAATACCACGCACGGCTCGTGAGGCGGGGATCAGCGTTGGCGAAGACCCAGGTGTTGCCTCCATCGTCGGAACGGTAGAGGCCGGACTTTTTGTTTTTTGTCGCCTCGATGAGCGCATACACGCGCTTGCCATCCGGTGCTACGTCAACGCCAACCCGTCCCCAATCGCCGTCAGGCAGTCCGTTTCCTTCGAGACGCGACCAAGTCTTGCCGCCGTCCTGCGAACGGTAAAGGCCGCTACCGGGCCTATCGATCGGCGCGTAGTTGCTCCAAGGAGGACGCCAGGCATGCCATGCGCCCGCGAACATTAGTTGCGGATTGCGAGAGCACATCGCCAAATCTGAAATGCCGATCTCCTGGCCAGGATAGAGAATCCGCGACCAGTGAGCACCTCCGTCAACCGACTTATAGACACCGCGCTGTTCGTTGGGACCGTAAACGTGGCCTAAGGCGCCGACATAAACGGTTTTCGGATCCTGCGGGTCGATCACGATGCGGCTGATCTGGCGCGTATCTTCCAAGCCGACGTGAAGCCATGTTGCGCCGCCGTCGGTGGATTTGTAGACGCCATTGCCGGAAGAGAGATCCTCGCGAATGTCGGATTCGCCGGTCCCGGCATAGATGGTTTTCGGGTCCGAGGGGGCGACGGCGAGGGCGCCGATCGAACCTACAGGCTGGCTGTCAAAAATCGGCGTCCAGACGATGCCGGCATCGATTGTTTTCCAAATGCCGCCATTGACGGAGCCAAAATAAAAAGTCGTCGAGTCGCCGGGCACACCGGCGACAGCGACCACGCGTCCACCGCGGAAAGGACCGATTAAGCGCCACTTGAGCCCGCTTATCAGTTCGGGAGCAACGGCCTGGGCGACTGCCGCAACGCTGAGAATGGTAAGAATCCCCAAGAGAATCGGACGCCTTAAATACGACCTGAATCCACGCACGCAGCCTGCCCTCATTTTCAGTCTCTGTTTGATTGAGATATTATGCCCCAGTCTTCGGTTGCGCATCTGTTTGGCGACGCTCGCGGTTTTGATGAAGCATCGTCCTTGAGGTAATTCCCATGCATTGGAGATATCTAGGCGTTCTTTCTCTAATTCTGCTGGCGATGATATCGGTGCTGCTCTGGCTGCTGCACGGTACTCGCGTGGGTCCGCTGTTACGGGAGAATATCGCCGAGCGTCCGCGGCGCAGGCTTTTTCTCGCGTCCGTCAGTTTCTTTCTGACGTTTGCCATCGTTCGGGGAATGGTCTATTGCATCGTGCATCAAATTCCGCCCTTTCACTACATCATCATGGATGGCCGCCACATTCATCATCTGGTGCCCGGAATTCTGATTCTGTTGGGCGTCGGTTATGGCTGGCTCTGTGAAGTCGGTAATGGCAGCGATTCTTCTTCGATTCTCGCCGGTGGGTTGATGTCGCTGCTCTATGGAGTAGGCGCGGCGTTGACGCTCGATGAGTTTGCTTTGTGGCTCAATCTGAAAGACGTTTACTTTGTGCGCGAGGGACGATCGAGCATCGACGCCGTGGTCTTATTCGGCGCGCTGCTCGCAATCGGCGGATGGGGCGCACCTCTATTCACCGCTCTCGCTAAACGGGCGACAGGGCAAGATCGTTAGCTGCCGTGCTTTACATCGGGTAGTGGCGCAATTTGCGAAATCGGTAACCACGGAGGACACGGAGGTGCACGGAGGAAAACAACCGAATCCAAGGGCCGTCTATGGGTTGGCGGCGGGTTGGCGGCGCAGGGTTTTCGTAGGCTTGTCCCTGAAACTGCACCACTACCTTTCACCAACTCGGATTCATGTCAGATTTCATCGGTGATACCATCATCGTGTTTTTGAAGCTGCGATACTGAAATCCCTGTATCGGCATCACAGAATGACTCGATCTCAACGCTCGGTTGCGTCTCCCCGCGTGGTCTGCATCTCAGATTTCCGCGACATCGCACGCCGCCGCATACCGCGGGCTGTCTTCGACTATCTGGATGGCGGGGCGGAGGGCGAGGTCACCCTCCGCGAAAGTTGCCGGGTATATGATGACGTGACTTTTCGTCCTCGCCATGCGGTTGCCTTCGCTGATTGCAACTTGCGAACCCGCGTACTCGGCTTTGATCTTGCTCTTCCATTTCTGCTCGCTCCGATTGGCTACAGCCGGCTGATGCATCCCACCGGAGAGGTCGCTGCTGCCCGGGCCGCTGGCAATGCGGGTACCGCTTACATTCTTTCCACTATCTCGGGACACAAGTTGGAAGACGTGAAATCCGCTTCCACTGGCCCGGTCTTTTATCAGCTTTATCTGGTGGGTGGCCGCGCTGCCGCCGAGAACACGATTGAACGCGCGCGTCTGGCCGGATTTTCCGCGCTCGTTGTCACTATCGACACCTCGGTTGGAGGAATGCGCGAACGCGATCATCGTAATGGAATCAACCAGCTCATCAGCGGGAGTGTTTTCGACAAACTCCCGTTTCTGCCGCAGGTCCTTTCCCGTCCGGGATGGCTTGCAAGCTTTCTGTCCGATGGCGGTCTTCCCGCCCTTCCCAACGTGGTTATCCCCGGCAAAGGCCCTATGCCACTGCTCGATGTAGCCACGAGTCTCGCGAGGTCGGCCGTCACGTGGAGCGACTTGAAGTGGATTCGCGATGCCTGGCGCGGCCCTCTGGTCATCAAAGGCGTGCTCACGGCAGACGATGCGCGGCGATCCGTAGATGAAGGCGCGGTGGCAATTTCGGTTTCTAATCACGGCGGGCGTCAGCTTGACTGCGTTCCGTCTTCATTGCGAGTTTTGCCGGAGATTGTCAAAGCCGTCGAAGGGCAGATCGAAATCCTGATGGACGGCGGCATTCGCCGCGGCTCTGATATTGTCAAGGCTCTCTGCCTCGGGGCTCGCGCCGTACTCTGTGGACGGGCTTATGCGTACGGACTCGCGGCCGCGGGAGAGGCTGGAGTCAATCGCGCTATTGAAATTCTGCGCGCCGATCTGGACCGCACATTGAGATTGCTCGGCTGCGGGGCTGTTGCTGAACTTGATCGTTCGTATGTAAATGTTCCGAAGAGTTGGGACGCAAACTGAAGACGCCAACGAATCTTAGTTGTAGAGACGGAGCTTGCCTCGTGTTCGCTGCTGAGACGCGGCAAGCCGCGTCTCTACGAGAAATCGGCTGGAACTGAATTTGCGGTTCATACGATAAATCCTGCAGGAGTTACCCCTTTGCATCGTCGTGAATTTAATCTCGGCATTCTCAAACTATCCGCGGGAGCCGCTCTAGTCCCACGACTCTTTGCCAGTCCGCTTGATGGATCAATTGACGACGCTTCCTCGATCAAGTCGCTGTACAAGAACGCCATCGTTATTGATTCCCTCTGTGCGCCGCTCACCGACATGGATGCGCTGCCGACCGCCGAGACCTTGGCCGTGGTGCGGCAATCCGGCATCACTGCCATTAACTGCACCGTCTCGCAGGCAACCTTCGAAGACACGGCGAGCAACATCGGCGCCATTGAAATGCTTGTCGAACAGTGTCCCGACACGTTCATGATCGTGCGCCGGCATTCAGATATCGGTCGGGCCAAGCGTGAGAGCAAGATCGGCATTCTGCTCGGCTTCCAGTACACCTCATGTTTTGAAGAAAATCCCGAGCGCATCGAAATGTTCCGCCAGCTCGGAGTGCGCATCATGCAGCTTACCTACAACAACCGCAGCTTGTTTGGAGATGGATGCCTCGAGCCCGGCAATGCTGGACTCAGCAAAGCGGGTGTCGCCGCTGTCAAGAAAATGAACGATCTCGGAGTTGCCGTCGACCTCAGCCACAGCGGATACCGCACGACCTCGGAAGGCATTGCCGAATCGAAGAAGCCTGTGCTGATTTCGCACTCCGGGTGCGCCGCGGTCTACGCGCATCCCCGCAACAAGCCCGACGAAATCCTTAAACAGTTAGCCGATCGTGGTGGATATTTCGGCGTCTATCTGATGCCCTACCTCGTCGCTTCGCCAACCGTGCCGACTCGCGAACATGTGCTGGATCACATCGTGCATGCTATCAAAGTATGCGGCGCTGACCATGTGGGCATCGGATCGGATGGCTCGATCCAGAAAACAGTCTTGACTGCGGAGCAGAAAGCCGCCTTCGATCAGGACATAGCGCGCCGCAAAAAACTTGGCATCGGAGCTCCGGGGGAAGATCGCTATCCTTATGTACCTGACCTCAACGGCCCGGATCACATGGAAATCATCGCCGGGGAACTGGCCAAACGCGGCCAGCCGTCATCGGTAATTGAAAAGGTGTTGGGCGCGAATTTCCAGCGGGTTATCGGTGAGATCTGGGGTTCGAGCTAGACGATTCACTTCATGACCAGACCATAGATCAGATGAAAAGGCTTCGCGATGTTCTCGACGCTGTCGCGAAGCCCGAGCTTTGACGATTGCCGCCGCGCTTACTTCATCTCCATCTTCGCGGCCTTGGCGGCTTTGCCTTTCAATTCGACCAAGATTACATCCATTCCGCTGTCACCAACATTCTCGGGCAGATGAACGGTGGCTGGCGTGTAACGCGCATCGCCTGCCTTTACGTTCGAGTCTTCTTTCTTGCCATCAGGGTAGGTGAACTGCACCTTGGCATCTGTGATGAACACCGCGACTCCATCGGGGTGGCTGTGCATGACCGACTTCTCGTGCGGGCCATAGTGCACTTTCAAAATTCGGACCTGGGCGTTTTCGCTGATGACGGTGTAGTGCTTGGGATCAACCTTGACTGCGTCTTGAGCCGGAAGGAGCGAGACGAAACAAACGCAGAACAACGCAACGCAAAGCGTCAATGACAACGACAACGAGGGCAATCGCATTTTTTCTCCTTGAAATACTCGTGGGATTGGTGGAAAAAGCAACCAAAGCTACTCCGCCCGTGTCGTGATGTCAATATAATGAGGCGGCGCGAGGGGCGAAACCCCAGAGATTTACCGATCAAGATGTCGTTCCCCAAGTAATATCCAAGCGATGGCCATCGACATTCGAGCCCGGCTGCGCGATCCGCTGTTTCTTCTGTGTCTCACTGCGGGCCTGCTAGCTTTCGTCGTGCAATCGGGCGAACTGGCGACGTCCGATACCACCCATCGCCTGCAAACCACGCATTGGCTCTGGACGGCGGAGCCGCAGGTGTTTCCCAATGAGTATCCCGAGTTCGGCTTGCACGGTCGCGGGGGGCGTCTTTATAGCTGGTACGGCATCGGCCAGTCGCTGATTATGCTGCCCGCCGACCTTGTGGGGACCTGGATCGCGCACTGGCCCATTTTTTCAGGATACGAAGACGATCCTGGCGTGCGCAGCATCGTGGTCAGCTACAGCACCAACATCCTGGTGAACATTTTCACCGCGCTGATTGCATTCCGGCTGCTTGGTCAGCTGCTCTTTAGCGTGAAGGAGTCGGTTGCGGGCGTGATGGCCTTGATGTTCTGCACTACTCATCTTCATTACACGCAGAACATGATGGAGAACAACTACATCCTGCTGCTGACGCTTATTGGCTTCTCCTTTCAATACGAGTGGCTGCGGACGAATAGGAGGCGCGCGCTCTTCATTGGGTCCTGCGCTTTGGGGTTAAACCTGCTTACGCGTCTCACGACCGGTTTGGATCTGATTGCCGGAGGGCTGTTTCTCTTATTCGCGCTATGGTTTGAAGGGTCTGGATCAGGAGATCGCGTTCGCGGATTTTGGCGGCGTCTCGTCGACTACACCCAAGTCGCCGCGCCCGTTTATGCATTCTTTCTGATCATTGACCGTATCTACCAGTTTTACCGTTTCGGATCTTTCACTAATACCTATGTGACATTATTCGCGCGGGAAGAGCGGCAGATTGATCCCACGTTGCCAGCGAATTTTCCGTGGAGCTCGCCGTTTCACGCTGGCTTTTTCGGTGCACTCTTCCAGCCGGAGAAATCCATTTTTCTCTTCGACCCGCTTTTGCTGCTGACGATTCTTCTTCTCGTGTTGCTATGGAAGCGCCTGACTCCCGGTGTTCGAGCGTATGGCATCAGCTCTCTTCTCCTTTTGTTGGCGTATATCAGTTTCTACGCCAGATATACCTACTGGAGCGGCGACTTTGCCTGGGGCGACCGCTATGTCTCCACAACCGTCGAATTCGTGACCCTCATTTCTGTGCCGTTGCTTTTGAGATATCGAGAGCGTTTAGGAAGAACGATTTGGGGCGCGGGATGCACGCTGATCGGGGTCAGCCTGGTGATTCAAGTGGCGTCGCTGGCTTTCTGGCTACCGCTCGAAATCTACCAGATGGAGACGCTTGGGCATCCGACATTTGTGATTGCACTGCGTTTCAAGAACATCGCCGCGTTCGCCCTGGGGAAGATGGATGCCTGGGGATTGAACAACGTTCCTATGACGCAGGATCCGTGGGATTACGTCCATATTACGACCTGGAATTTTCTGCCGTTTCTGCTGCGCCGCGTCGGTGTGGCGCCGGGGTGGGTGGTGAATTTGACGCTGGCTATCTGGGTTGCAGGGATTGCTGCTTTGGGTGCGGCGCTGCTCCGCTTACGAAACTCTTGGCGAGCGCTGGTGTAGTTTAGGATGGCCTTTCGGCCCGGAGGAGTTGTCGATTCGTGAAATCCGTTTCCAGAAAAGGACCCGCGCATTCGAACGCTGAGGCGCAGCGTCGTCTTGCCTACTTCAAAGAGCGTTGTGACGATATTGTTTCGACCATCCGCGATCTGGTCGAAATCGAATCTCCGAGCGACAACAAGGCTGCAGTCGATCGCATTTCAAAGGCCGTAGCTCACAAGTTTTCCCAGCTTGGCCGCAACGCCATTTTCCGCGTACATCCATCCAAAGATTTCGGCGATCACCTGCAAATAGATTTTCCGGGGAAGTCCTCTGGAAAGCCAATGCTGCTTCTCGGCCATTACGATACGGTTTATCCGCTCGGTACGCTTGACGCCATGCCATGCCGCGTCGTGGGCAACAAACTTACCGGGCCTGGCGTACTCGATATGAAATCTGGCATTGCGCTGATGTTTCACGCGCTTGCCGGTTTTCAACAGTGGCATGGCGGATTGCCGCGTCCCGTGACGGTGTTTCTGGTTTCCGACGAGGAAGTTGGCAGCGACTCGTCGCGAGCCATCACGGAGTCGCTGGCGAAAAAAGCGGCGGCAGTGCTCGTTCTTGAGCCCTCTTTCGGTTCTCAGGGCGCCGTGAAGACCGCGCGCAAAGGGGTTGGCGAATATTCGGTCAAAGTTACCGGCAAAGCTTCTCATGCGGGGCTTGATTTCGAGAAAGGCGTAAATGCGATTCTTGAGCTCTCGCGTCAGGTCGAAAAGATTTCGGGTTTTGCCGATCTGAAGAAAGGTTTGACAGTCAACGTCGGAATCGTGAGCGGTGGGTCGCGGACTAATGTGGTTCCCGCTGAAGCGATGGCACAAATCGATGTCCGCATAGCGCGCCCCAAAGATGCCGCTGGGATCGATAAGAAGATGCGCAACCTTCGTCCGTTCAACCGCAAATGCAAGATTGAGATCAGCGGTGGAATCAATCGTCCACCGATGGAACGCACGGCTGGAGTGGCGGCTTTGTATTCGGAGGCTGCGGCTATCGCAGACGAGTTGGGATGGAAGCTTGACGAAGCGGCGGTTGGTGGTGGTTCCGACGGAAATTTTACGGCTGGTTTGGGAATCCCAACGCTCGACGGTCTTGGCGGTGTCGGTGATGGAGCGCACGCCACTCACGAACACATTCTGATCTCGGAGTTGCCGAGGCGTGCGGCGCTGCTGGCTGGGCTGATCGAACGCGTCGGAGCTTGAGTTCTCAGTTCCCGGTTCTCAGTTCTCAGAAAACAAAGGATCGTGAACTCGTGCTGGGAACTGGGAACTGTTTTTGACTACATCTCGAGAGAAGCCTAGAATTTTGGGAGGGCGGCTCTGCGGCGCGCTACTGGAGGGTTTATGGGTGAGGGACTGTTTTCGCCGTTGCACATTCTGTTGATCATCGGAATCGCGCTGCTGCTTTTCGGACCTAGCAAGCTAGCCGACTTGGGCAAGGGTTTGGGAGAAGGCATCCGGAATTTCAAGACCTCGATGAAAGAAGAAGAAAAAAACAAGGACGCTCCGAAACCCCAATCAGGTCCCACGCCGCCGAACGCATAGCGTTTCCGGAATGCTCGAGCAATCAAGCGCAAGCCTGCGCGCGTAGCATCCGCCACACCAGCGCTATTGGCAATCCCACCACGTTGCTGTAATCCCCTTCGATGCGAGGAATCCAACGGGAAGCGATTCCCTGAATTGCGTATGCTCCTGCTTTATCCATCGGCTCGCCGGTGGCGACATAATCGGCGATCTCTGTCTCGCTGATTTCACTTACGCTCACCAGCGTTGTTTCGCTGGCCACCGATGGCCGGCCATTGACTACCAGACACACACCGGTAATCACCTGATGCTTGCGTCCGGAGATCAGCCGCAACATGCGGACTGCGTCCGCGGCGTCGCGGGGCTTGCCTAGAAGTTGGTCGTCGATGACTACAACGGTGTCGGCTCCGAGCACGCAGTCATGCGGGCGCTTTCGCGCTACCGCTAGCGACTTTTCGCGCGCCAGGCGTTCAGCACATTCTTTGGCGTTTTCGCCGGGCAGTTGCTCTTCGTTAATATCCGCGGGTTGCACTTCGAAGGCGATTCCGGCATTGCGCAACAGTTCCTGGCGACGCGGCGATGCGGAGGCTAGCACTAGCATGGGAAGTTCACTTTCCAAATTGTCATCCCGAGCGAAGTGAGGGATATGCAGCATTTCTGCTAGCAACAAACCACAGATCCCTCACTTCGTTCGGGATGACAAGTATATGGGGTCGGGAGAGCGCGCTACTCCAGCGCTTCGGGCTCGATGGAAATATTCTTTTCGCCTTTGGCGCGCTTTTCCCAGTATTTTTTTACCCAGGCTTCGTAGCTTTTGCCGGCGGCGGTGTCGCGTCCGGTGAAGGCTATGGCGGCAATTTCACTGTAGGCGATCTGGGGGCGATCGTTGCTCGTGGCGAGTATCAGACGAACTACCGAATTCTCCAGGGTTGGGCCGATGCGGCGATCGAAAAGGTATCCGGTGATTTCGGAGTTGTCTTTATTCGTATCGTTATTCTTGCGGGTGATGGTTACGTCGCCGCGATAGTCGAATGCTTTTTCGATTACGGCTCGAATATCGGCTTCGGTGGCTAGTTGCGGAATCCATCCTTGAAGATTTTCACGTTCGAATCCGGGGACAACTTCTAGTTCATCGGTGGTGTGGTTCTGACCGGTGGCTGACGAGGCACTCTCCGATGCAAGCACCCGCCCAAGCGGAGCTTGGACGGGGCACCCTCCTGGTTCGGAATGGTGTCCGTGTTCGCGGCCGCTCATGCGTGAGTTTCTTCGGTGTGGGCGGCGGTTGCGTGCGCTTCAATTTGAATCAGCGGATTGTACGAGTGTACGGGCCGCGTCTCGCGATCTAAATCGGTGAGCGCGTCTTTGTCGGGATAGAGCGAGAAGGTCGCTTTCACCGTGTCGGCGAATCCGCGTAGCGATCCGAAGGTGTCGTTCACTGATGTGGGCTCGTATCCGCAATGCACCATGCAATTCGCGCACTGCGGATTGCCCGACTCGGTGCCGTAGTTTGCCCACTCGGTTGTTTCCATCAATTCTTTGTAGGTTTCTGCGTAGCCATCCTGGAGCAGGTAGCAAGGTTTCTGCCATCCGAAGATGTTGTAGGTCGGCATTCCCCACGGCGTGCATTTGTAGTTGCGCTTGCCCATCAAATATTCGAGGAACAGGGGTGATTGGTTGAAGCGCCACGTCTTTTTGCGATTCGACAGCATGGTGCGGAACAGGCGACGAGTGCGGGCTCGTCCCATGAAATGTTTCTGGTCGGGCGCTTTGTCGTAGGAGTATCCGGGCGAAACCATCATGCTCTCGACGCCGACTTCCATCATCTCGTCGAAGAAGTTGCGGACGCTGTTGGGGTCGGCTCCATCGAACAAAGTCGTGTTGGTGGTCACGCGAAAGCCGGCTGCGATGGCGGCGCGGATTCCGTCGAGAGCGAGGTCGAATCCGCCTTCGCGGCAGACAGAAAAATCGTGGTGCTCTTTTTGTCCATCTACGTGAACCGAGAAGCTCAGATACTTGCTGGGCTTGAACAGGTGCAACTTTTCTTTCAGCAGCAGCGCATTGGTGCAGAGATAGATATATTTTTTGCGCGCGACCAGGCCTTCAACAATTTCGGCAATCTGGGGATGCATCAGCGGTTCGCCGCCGGGGATCGAGACCATCGGGGCTCCGCACTCGTCTACGGCTTTGAAGCAGGCTTCCGGAGAGAGGTCGGTTTTCAGGATGTGGGCAGGGTACTGGATCTTGCCGCATCCGGCACAGGCGAGATTGCAGCGGAATAGAGGCTCGAGCATGAGGACGAGGGGATAGCGCTCGCGTCCGGCCAATTTCTGGCGCAGGACGTAGGAGGCTACTGTCCACATCTGGGATACGGGAACTGCCATTGCTTTCTCTTGACCTAGTCTTTCCCTGAAGATGTCCTTCTATGATACCGGATTTCGGAGTCATGGGGCGCTCTTCGCGGTTCGTCGTTCGCGGGCGGAACCGCGCGAGCTAACGGCGCTCGTGATGAGAAATCTCTTCATCGCAGAATGAAGTTTTTCGTTGGAGGACACGAGTTACTGGTTTATGAGCCATCTCGCGTAAGTGTTTTATTTTAAATTAGTTACATGCAAAGCTTCCTAAATAATCGCCTAACGGAGACGCTCGGGGGCACTCTTTGGACGCAGCCGGGCTGAGACCGCATCGAGAGAATGCCTTGTGGGGTTTATCGGTGCTTGGAAGTACATGGGGTCCTTCGACTTCGCCGGGCCACTCGCTTCGCGGGTGGCTCGACTTCGCTCAGGATGACAAAATCGGAGTTGGGTTACAAATTGGAGGTTGGATGAAAAAATTCGGGGTTGGAGGGGAAATTGAAGTGATGCTAGATGCCCACTCATTCGCAAAAGAGCGCGAATGAGTGGGGCGTCCGGTTGATTGAAGGCACTTCTGTTTGAGTCTAGTTTGCTTGCCGACGGCCCTAGGGAATCGCGGGACTGATTGCTGTGTATTGATTGGTAGTGATGCTGGCGGCGCCGTTGTAGCCTCCCTCTAGAAATATGAGGCCGTAGGCTACCGCTCCGCCGGAAAATCCAAGAGGGCCGGGCAAGGCTGGAAGGACTCTCCATTTGTTTTTGTAGGGATCGTAGGCTTGAGCTGTCGTCATATACGCGGTGCCGTTGTTGCCTCCGTAGACGTAGAGCTGTCCGTTCAGGACTACGCTGGTGGCGAACTGAACGGCGGTTTTCATGGGCGCTAAAGTTTTCCAGGTGTTGGTGGCGGGATTGTAAACTTCCAGCACATTGCTTACGCCTCCGCTCGCATTGGTACCTCCAGCAACATAAAATTCGCCGTTGATTACGCCGAAGGCTGGAGATCCGTGCGCGCCGGCGGACCCGGGCAGGCTGGTCCAGGTATTGGATACCGGATCGTACATATCCAGATAGTTGGAATAGCCGCTGTATCCATTGCAGGCAGTGGTGACGTAGAGCTTGCTGTTGATGACGCCGGTTGCTCCACAGGCGCTTAGGTGCGACATTCCGGCTAGGGGCGTCCAGGTATTCGAGGGTGGATCGTACATGAGGAGCGTGGTTGTCGGCAGGGGCCCGTTCCATCCACCGGATACGTAAAGCTGGCTGTTAATTACTCCGGCGCCGTTGCCTTGATACAAAGTCAGGGGCATGTTTGCCAAGGCGGTCCAAGCCTGAGTTTCCGGATTGAACGCTTCCAGAGATGAGGTAGGACCGGCACTGTAGCCACCTGCCACGTAGATAGTCCCATTGATGGACTCCACTGCTGCCGAGTAATTGGAAACAGACATAGATGTTGCGGGCTTCCATGCTGCGCTTGCGGGCAGGCTTAGCAGTAAAGGGATCAGAATCGCAGCCAGTGCAGGTGCGGTCTTCACTTTCGTTTTCTTCGTCATCGTTATCATCGTTGCTCTCCCTTACAAGTGAATTTCCCAAGACGTTCAGGGATTGCTCTTGAATCCTCGATCTCTTTCTGGGCGTGGAGCACGGCGCTTGGGGGTGGAGGTTCGAGACATTGGCCGCCTGTCGTTGCATCGAACCGTTGCTATCGGATTGTTGCTGTCGAGTCGGTGCCGTCTATCGTCAGGTAGAGGCACTTATCGGTCCAAAGCTGGCGAGGGGCGGCTGTCACTGTTTTGAGTGGCTTACAACTCGTTGTTGGGATAGTCCTGATTTTGGGATGCACTATGCTGCGCGGCGCGATCACGGCTTTCCCTAGCTCGTCCAAGCCGACGGATCGCTGGTTCGCATTCAAACTCTTGGGTGGTTACTGTCGTGGAATTGACTGATGAGGTGTACTTGGATCGAGATCTCACACCTAAGAGATGTGCCTAGGTCGATGCCGATTTCGCGCTTGCCTTGTCGGCGGGAGGCGGGCCGGAGCGCGAGCGTAATACCTCGCGGACTTTCTTGGCCAGATTCTGGAGAGTAAAGGGTTTTTGCAGGAATGCGGTTCCAGGACCGAGTGCGCCGGGGGCGACGACGGCGTCTTCGGTATAGCCGGAGAGATAGAGCACGCAGATGTCGGGACGCAGCGATACGAGATTCTTGGCCAATTCGCGCCCACCCATACCGGGCATGACAACGTCGGTGATAAGTATGTCGATGTGCTCTTTGAAGGTTTCGGCGATGCGCATTCCGCATTCGCCGTTTTCGGCCTCGATGACTTTGTAACCGCGAGAAGTGAGGGTGACGCGGACCAGTTCGCGTACGCACTCTTCATCTTCGACGAGCAACACCGTTTCGCTTCCGCCAACTTCGTTTGGCTGGGTCTTAGTTGGGCTCAGTTCTTCGGCGGAATCCTCGACGCGTGGCAAGTAGACACTAAAGGTGGTGCCGGCTCCCGGTTCACTTTTGGCGAAGACGTATCCATTACTCTGCTTGACGATGCCGTAGACCGTCGAAAGGCCGAGGCCGGTGCCCTTGCCTTTTTCCTTGGTGGTAAAGAAGGGCTCGAAGATGCGGGACTGGGTTTCTTTATCCATGCCGTGGCCAGTATCGACAACCGAAATTACCGCGTAGCGTCCGGGCTGGATAAAACGGTGTTCACTATCGTGGCGGACGGTAACGTCGGAGCTTTGTAAGGTGAGTTTGCCGCCGTCGGGCATGGAATCTTTGGCATTCACGACCAGGTTCATGATGACCTGCTCGAGTTGGCCGGCGTCGGCGCGGGTGTGTCCGGTATGAGTGGAAAGGCGCGTGACTAATTCGATGTTCTCGCCGATCAGGGGACGTAACAGACGCTCCATATCGCCGATCACCTTGTTAACGTCGATCACTTTGAGTTCGAGAAGCTGCTTCCGGCTGAATGCCAGTAGCTGGCGAGTGAGGGTAGCGGCGCGGTCGGCCGCTTGTTGGATGGACTGGACCTGGTGGTGCATGGGGCTATCTTTTCCCAACTGCTCCAGCAGGACCTCGGTGTATCCGTTAATCACCATCAGCAGGTTATTGAAGTCATGAGCGACACCACCGGCGAGGCGGCCGACGGCGTCCATTTTTTGGGCCTGGCGAAGCTGCTCTTCGAGCTGGCGACGGTCTGTGATATCTTCCGCGATTAATTCCAGCACTTCTTCGGGCTCATCTGCGGTACTGGCAGCGCAGCCACTGAGCCGCACCGTGATGATGCGGCCGTCTTTGCGTTTCCACTGAACCTCGACGCCGTTCAAGCTTCCGGTACGGCGATAATCGCCGGTCAACCTGTCCAACTCGGTTGGATTGACGAAAATATCGCGCCGCGCGTTGAGGGCGAGAAGGGCTTCGACCGATTCATGGCCAAGCATGGCGAGCAACGCCGGATTTACATCCAAGAATCGTCCACCGACTGTGCAGCGGCAGATGCCGAAAGCCGCACTGAGGATGAGAGAGCGCGAGCGGCCTTCAGAGCGGCGCAGCGCCTCTTCGTAACGCTTGTGTTCGATGGCAGCGGCTAGTTGCTGCGAAACGAATTTGAGAATTTCGCGGTCGCGCTCTCCGAAACGGGAGTTCTCGTTATAGCTCTGGACGACCAGCACGCCGATGCAGGTGGTGCCGCTTTTCAGTGGAACGCCGAGCCAGTCCAATGAAGGGGCGCCGATCAATTCCACTTCGCCGCGCTTTACCAGGTCTTCAAAAACGGATGGCGTCGCGAGCAAGGGCTCGCCAGACCGCAGGACATATTCCGTCAAACCACGTCCCAGAGTTTTGGGGGCGGGGGTAGGATCTTCTTCGTCCACGAAGTAGGGAAAAGTCAATAGCTGGGACTGCGGGTCGTAGAGAGAGATGTAGAAGTTACGCGCATTCATCAACTGGCCGACAATACCGTGAATGGAGGCAAAGAACTGTTGCAGGTCTTCGGCTGATTGGCTGCGCGCCGCGATGGCGTACAAGGCCGCATTCAACTCCTCGGACCGCTTCTGCTCTGTGATGTCACGATAGGAAGCGTAGGTTCCGACTCGCTTGCCATGTAGAACAATTGGCGAGGTCGAGAGCAGCACCTCGACCAGCGAGCCGTCTTTCCGTTGGCGGCGAGTCTCCAAAGAAACCTTATTTTGAGTTTTTATACAATCGGTGATCCACGCCGTTTCCGCGTAGCGATCGGGCGGCACGATGAGCAGATCGAGCCTTTTCCCTATGGTCTCAGCGGCACTAAGACCGAACAGCCGGGTGAACTCTGCGTTGACGCGCAGAATTTGCAATTCCTCGTCAACGATGCTGATCGCTTCCGGAGCATTCTCGATGATTTGCTCGAAGTAGGCTTGCTCCACGGTGAACTGGCTTGTGGCTGCATGGCCATTGGTGGGAGAAGCGACCGGGACTGCCTCGGAGATGTATGAAAGGACACGCGGCGCGTCGTGATCGAAAGTATCCCGCAGCGTTTTTACGCGCAGATGATCTATCGAAGTTGCTGCCGGGGCGAGCTTCTCACCCATACAGTCCTTTCTCAGAATGCCCTGAGGATAGTGCGATGGTAAGCGGGCTGGGTTACCCGCCGATAGTTACGGCGGTAATGAAATTGTCTGGATTTGGGGCAGCAGAAAAGCTCAGAATGCGTTCGCCGACATTACGCAGAGTTGGTGCAGAGTTAATTTTTGTTCGTTGGTCACCACGAGAAACTCAAGTCCGCAACGGAGGCCTTCGCTATAACGCACCACAGCTCGCACCTTCATAATGTGAGGCGGCAGAGGGATGGGAAATTCAAGAGAAACAACTTCACCGACTCGGAGTTCACCACTGAGCGTGGCGCCCACGCCGTCCTGGCCGATTTCGCTGGTTCGGCCCCACAATTTGGTTGTCAGGCCATCTCGAAAAACCGACAACTGAACACGTGCATCAAGGCGATGCCGGGAGAATTTTCGTCGCCGCTGTTGCGTCTTGGATGTTGCTTGTGCGAGCTCGGTCAACCCGGTTGCTCCATTTCAGGTCTTTCCTCGGTCTTCATTCTTGCTTCTTCTTGCGATTGTGCTTGAATCCTAAGGCTGCGCTCAACGGCATTAAAGTCCATGTACCAATGAATTCAGCGGGAAGAGGCGGCGCTTGCGGGTGAGTGCGCATCTCTTTTCAGTTTTCATGACTGCCCGTTGAACTCCATTCGGGGAATCGCCCGTAAAGCTGCGTAAAGGCAGGTGACAGACGCCCTTTGCCCGTCTAACATTGAGCTAGTCTCCTCCGGATAGCCTCGGAGGGAGTTCTACCGAGTCGTCGACCCTATGTCTTACCGCTCCAATGCTGCCGAAGCCTGGTATTCCGACCCAAGGTCCACGTCGGAACAGGCGGATATTCCGCTGGACTTGCTTCCGCCGGAGAGTTTGACGCAGCCACTGTGGCGGTCGTTGGTTGGGAATCTACGGGATACGTTTGCGCCGACAAAATTACCTCCCCTTGTACTAACCTCGCGTCCGGCAAGTGTCGGGCTGGCGCTCGGCGAACGCCTGCGCTTGCCTTGGTTTCGCACTGTGTTCACCAACATTGGAGACGTGCTGTCACCGGAGACGTTGCCGCCGCTGGAACTGGAATCACGCCCCGTCGATGTGGGCGAACTCATCACCGATCAGCTCAGCCACTTCTGGTGGGGCTCGCTATTGCGAAACCTGGCTGATCGTGTCGCGCCGGAAACACAAGCTTCTCTCAACCTGACTGCCAAGCCGATTCTGGACATCATTCCGAAATCCTGGATTCTGCTGCCGATGTGGTCTGAAGTCGTGGATACGCCGAAAGTTTTCTATCCGGACAAACCGAAGTCAACTGATGCCCCACGGCCAGTGAATCTGCAACCGGCGATGTTGCCTGTAGAAAAGTTGGAAACTCTGGTCAAAGAACCTACAGCTGCCGATCTGATGCGCGACATACGACGCTCGCGCATCCGTCAGCGTATCTGGATCGGGCTGGCCGCCGCACAGGTTCTATTCATGGCTTGGGGGCCTTTGAGCAGGCTGTTTCACGAATACTTCTTGAAGTCCTAGTTTTTTTCGTCAATTCCTCCGGGCGGGAACGACCGGCTCTCCATAATCTACTGACGCAAGCCGATCCAGCCTTCAGCGATCACCATGGAGTTTCCGGGGCTGCGGGCATCATACTTCACTGAGGTCGGGAGCCCGAGGCGGCAGGAGTGCAGATTGATCCACTGCCGAAGATAGGTGACATCCTGGGAGGCCTCGTAGGAAACTCCCGCCACGTCATATTGATAAATCAGCATCGTTGCGGAACGATTGGTATCGCTCCCAATTTCCTGGACATCGATCACTGTGCCATCCGTGATGCGTCCGACCTTATTCAGCCAGGTGCGGCGTTCGAGTTCTATGTCGTTCGCATTTTTGGGTTTGCGCCGGAACATGGTGTAGCCGGCGACGGCCAGACCGATCGCACCCAAAGCCACAGTGAAGAGACGAAGCGAAGTCATTGCCAATGGAACCTGAGCCTCTCAGACTGCTTTCAGCATAAGCTGTAACCTCACCGACCGCCAAGGGCACTGTGGTGTGAAAGCATGTACGTCGCCGGAGCGGATCCAGATTTGGCGATACTCGCTCAGTTTGAAAGATGCATCCCCGCGGCTAAATGCTGTGCTGGAAAACTTGAAGTTGCGATGTCCAGCCTCTAAAGGGGCATTTGATCTTGAACTACTTGCGGTATCGCTAAAGCGATACGCTGATACGAATCGCGAGCTCTGTTAGTCCGCGTGCTGGCGTTCGACCGACCATACTTGCGCGGGGTTTTTTCCCAACGGATAGAGATGCACCATCCAGTTGAAGATGATGGGATGAAACTGGCCACCGGCGGCATCGCACTCTGCCTGCGTGGTGATTGATCCTCTGAAACCGAATTTAGGATTTGGCCCTAGGGATTCCAGCTTATGGCCATCTGGCGCCTTGCAGAAATTCACATGCTCATGCCATTGGGCGATGCTGAGCGGTATGCGCTCGTTCAAATCGTCTTCAGTAAAGCGCTTCGGAGCGGTGTACATGACGCCCGCCAACTGGTAGTCATCGCCCTTTTTCTCATAGAGTAAAGAAGTTGGATGCTCGGGATTAAATTTGACGGCCGCTTCGAATGCATACCGGTAATTCGTGAAGTGATACTGCTTCTGCGGCACCTCGGGATGGAAAATCGTGAAGCCCTCGTTGAGCGCGACATGGTAATCCTTATACTTTTCCATCACGCCGCGCGCTACTTCCACGACCTGTTGAGCTTTCGTGGCATCTCCCGGCTGCACGGGGCGAAGCGCAGTCATCTTCATGTGCGCGCCCATCTCCATGTGGTGACCTTCCATGGAGTGCATAACGTGCATGCTCGTTTCCGGGTCCTGGGCGGAATCCTGGCTCGACATTTTCGACATGTCGTGTCCTGGCATATTCATGCCCTTCATGTCTTTCTGGGAATCTTGTTGTGCGAAGCAAAGCGCTCCGGCAAGGCAGAGAAAAGTCAGCAGCGTCTTCATAACAGAGTTCATAACCTTTCCTATGATAATCGTAACCCTGCCGCAAGGTAGGAGTTGCACGCAACCGGCGATCCATAGGAGGTATTACGCAAGTAATTCCGAAATCTATCGTTGTCCCTGATCGCTAGGCAGACGACCACATCCCCATCTCGGCAAGGATTTTTCCGGCGGCCTCAGTGCCCGATCGAATACAGTCCGGCACTCCGATCCCGTTGTATCCATTGCCTGCGAGGGCCAGGCCTGGGAGTTCCTGCCGGAGCGTTTCGATACGCTGCACGCGATCGAGGTGCCCGACCGAATATTGTGCCATTGCCGACCTCCACTTATAGACGCGCGCAAACAAAGGCTCGGCATCAACCTTCAAAATCTGCTGGAGTTCCATGCGAACGATTTGCAGAATTTCTCTTTCGTCGCTTTGCAATATCTCCTCGTCTCGCGATCCGCCGAGAAAACAGCGAATGAGGGCTCGATTCTCCGGCGTGCGATACAGAAACTTGTTGTGGACAAAAGTGGCTGCGAGCATGCGCCGGCCTTCACTGCGCGGTACCAGCAGACCGAATCCCGGGGGAAGAGCGGCGCGCACTTTTTCGTCGTACCCAAGGGTGACGGTAATCGAGGAACTGTACTGGATCCCGCTCAAATCGCGGGCCAAATTCTCATCCGCAGTCTGAAGTATCTCAGCCGCGGCATGTGCCGGTGTCGCAATGATCACCGCATCAAATTGATCGGTCTGATATCCGGCACTTACAATCCAACCATTATCCTGCCGGATCACAGATTGCACGACCGCCGACTTCTTGAGCGCTCTGGCATCGAGCCGTGCAATGAGGCCGTTGACCATCTGCTGCATGCCCTCCTTGAGAGAAGAGAACACGGGTTGTGCCGGAGCCTGCTCCGCGGCGCTCATCTTCTTCTTGCGAGCGACCATGCCGCGGCCGAGACTGCCATGTTTGGATTCCATGTCGGCGAAGCGCGGCAGCACTGCGCGCACGCTCAGATCCGCAGCCTCCCCGCCATAGACACCTGAAAGCAAGGGGTCGGCGAGTAGTTCGACCATCTCGGCGCCATAATGCCGTTGCACAAACTGGGCAACTGTTTCATCCGCGTTTTCAGCGCCCTCCTCTTTATCCTTCTCTTTATTTTTGCGCGGGGGATAGAACCATTCGGCAGCCATGCGAAGTTTTGTACGGAGAGAAAAAAGTGGCGACATGACGGTCGGCATGATCTTGGTCGGAACCATGAACATGAGCCCATCAGGCATCGGCATCAGTTTTCCTTTGGCCGCGATGTAGGTCTTGCGTTTGGAATCGTTCGATCCAATGAGTTGGTCGCCCAAGCCGATCTTGGCACAAAGTTCCGCCGCCCAGGGCTTTTCGGTGAGAAACGAATCGGGGCCGGCTTCGACGAGACAGCCGTCAATGCGATCGGTAGCGATTACGCCGCCAAACCTGGGACCGGACTCGAGTAAGGTGTATTCGACCGGGGTACCGGACTGTCTTTTCTTTTCGATCGTGAACGCTGCCGAGAGGCCAGAGATGCCGCCGCCGATGATGGCAATTCGTTTCATGGAAATCAGCAATTAGCCTTTGACGCTAAGCTTTTAGCTAAATGCCCGACGCTTGCATTCGGCTTCTTACTATCTGCGCCAAGGCTGTCGTTAATGTTTCTGAACCGTTCAAGGACTCGGCTCGCCAGAGGCGCATGCTTTCTTTTTCCGCGAACTGTTTGAATACGATGTCGATATCGTAAAGCACTTCGACGTGATCGCACAGAAATCCTACTGGTTGCACGAAGACGCCGCGATGGCCTTTTGCCTTCAGACTGGCGATTGTTTCCTCAACCGTCGGGCCGATCCACGGGCCGCCGGACATGCCCTGACTTTGGAATGCGAAAGTCCACTCGTCATCTTGCAGCCCCGCCTCCTTCGCTACCAGCGCGCCGGTTTCCCTTGATTGCATTTCGTATAGGTCGCCCCCGGTAATCGTGCGTTGAGGGACGCTGTGCGCGGTGAAGATCACGAGAAGTTTGGCCCCGTTTTCGGCGCTGGCTTTTTCCCAGGATGAGCGTAGGTTTTCCGCGAAGGCTTTTATCAGCAGTGGATGATCGTGCCACTGCTCGACGAAATCGATTTCAAAAGGAATCGTTCCGTCGCCGACTACGGCGCGACGATAGAGGCCAACGCTGGTCCGCGAGTTCTGCGGAGCAAGACAGAGGACGATGACGCGGTCATATCGCTGGCTGGAAATTGCTTTCACGGCATCGGCGATGAATGGTTTCCAGTTCCGCATCCCAATGAAGACCGGCAGCTTCAAGAGTTGTGAAAGCTGATCGGCTTGAAAGCGAGTCCAGCAGGCCAAGGGTGAGAATCCGATCAGGGAATAACGATGACGGATTTCTTCGATCACGGTGGCTGGCAGGGCTCGTCCGCCGGTCACATAACTCAGAAACTCCGGAATCTGATCAGGGTTCTCGGGGCTGCCGTGGGCCAGCAGAAGGACCGCAGTATTCGCGGATATTGCTGAAGATTGTTCCGGCGTACCAAAGGAATTTAGTTGATTGGCGCAATAACATCGGCCGGAGAGACCTAACGGACAGCCCGTCATTTTCTGGGCTCCGTCTGGGGCTCAGTCTTGAATTCGGCCGAATGCTCGCGGACAAAATCACAAAGTGCTTTCACATTCTCCACCGGAGTTTCGGGAAGGATGCCGTGTCCAAGGTTGAAGATGTGGCCCGGACGTCCGCCGGCACGCCACAAAATATCTTGCGCCCGCGCTTTGATTTCTTTCCAATCGGCAAAAAGCAGCACGGGATCGAGATTCCCTTGTACCGCGCCTTTGAAGCCGAGTGTTTGCCATCCGGTGTCGAGCGGGATGCGCCAGTCGAGGCCGATCACTTCGGCTCCGGTCTCTTGCATGGCATGCAGCAGGGTCGCGCTGTCGGTTCCGAAATAAATGACGGGCACGCCGGTCTTCTGAACACGCTTCACTAGTTCCGCGGCATGAGGCTGAACATAGAGTTGATAATCCTCGACGCTCAGGCAGCCCACCCAGCTGTCGAAAATCTGTATGACATCTGCTCCGGCGCGCACCTGCTCGATGGAATACTCGGCAGTCACCGCGACCAACTTCTTCATCAACTCGTTCCATGTGGCGGGCGTGGAGTACATCATCTTCTTGGTGAAAAGATAATTGCGCGAGCTTCCGCCTTCGATCATGTAGCTGGCAAGCGTAAAGGGCGCGCCACAGAAGCCGATGACCGGGAGTTTGTCGCCGAAGTGCTTGCACACCAACTTCACCGCTTCCGACACGTAGCCAAGATCGCTGGCATGATCGGTGCGGAGCTGAGCAACGTCTTCGGCACTCCGCAGCGGCTTCTCGATCCTCGGTCCTTCGCCGGGGGTGAAATGAAAGGGTAGTCCCATGACTTCGAGCGGGAGAAGAAGATCCGCGAAAATGATGGCCGCATCGACTTTGAGGATTTCGGCCGCTTCAATGGTGACTTGGGCCGCGACCTCAGGCTTTTTGCAAATCTCGATCAAGGAATATTGCTTGCGGATGGCGCGATACTCCGGCATGTAGCGCCCGGCTTGGCGCATGAACCAAACTGGAGTCCGTTCGGCAGGCTGAGCCTTGGCAGCGCGGACAAAGAGGGAGTTAGGGGCGGACATTAACAATCCAATTTAGCATCTTCGCCGGACTGTGGTCTTCTACCCGACTTTACGCCGCGATAGTCAGCGCGTAGCTTATGTATGCTTAAGGCTTTCTGCAAGACCGAGGAGAACCTATATGCGTAGCCAGAAATTGAGTCTAGTGGTTTTGCTGTTATTTCTTTTCGCGTCGGGTTGGACTGCCTCGGCCCAGAGCACGGTTGACGACGAAGGGCACGCATGGTGGCAGCACGCGGTCTTCTACGAAATTTATCCGCGCAGTTTTGCGGACAGCAACAACGACGGCATAGGCGACATTCCCGGCATCACTTCGAAACTCGATTATCTGCACTGGCTGGGGGTAGACGCCATTTGGATTGCGCCGATGTTTCCTTCTCCACATGTGGATTGGGGTTACGACATATCGGATTATTACAACGTCGACCCCGATTACGGCACGTTGAAAGACATGGACGAATTGCTGGCTCAGGGCAAGCCGCGCAATATCCGCGTACTGCTCGATCTCGTCCTGACCTATACCTCCGATCAAAACAAGTGGTTTCAGGAGTCGAAGTCTTCGCGCACCAATCCCAAGAGGGATTGGTACATCTGGCAGGATGGCAAAGGTCCAGGGGAGCCACCGAATAACTGGACTTCGCTTTTTGGTGGTTCCGCGTGGCAGTTCGATTCGACCACCGGTCAGTGGTACTACCATTATTTTTATAAGCCGCAGCCCAATTTAAATTGGCGGAATCCGGAAGTTGAAAAGAATATGTTCGATGTGTCGCGCTGGTGGTACAAGCGGGGTGTTGCCGGGTTTCGGCTGGATGCGGTCGATGTGATGTATGTGGATTCCCAGTTCCGCGACAATCCGGTGGTAGGAATGGAAAAGAATGCTTTCGGCGATCCGGTGGAGCGCGAAATCAACGACAAGAACCAGCCCGAACTCCACGGCGTGCTGCAACGTCTACGCAAAGTGACCGACGAATACAACGGCGTTCTAATTGGCGAAACCTGGACCAGCGACATCGATCAACTCAAGCGTTATTACGGCGAGCATAACGACGAAGTGAACATGCCCATGGACTTCATGTTCGCCACCATCAACAAGCTATCGCCCGCCGATTTTCGCAATCAGATTCAGTGGGTAGACAGCTCCGGCGGCTGGCCGGTCTACGTCCTCAGCAACCATGACATTCGCCGCATGTATGACCGCTACAGCGAAGGCCATCAAGGGGCTACGAGTAGAGACAAAGACCAGATCGCCAAGCTTATGGCGTCCCTGTATCTGACGCTACGCGGCACCGCCGTGATGTACTACGGCGAAGAGATTGGGATGGAAAACAACGACCCCAAGCGTCCCGAAGATGTAAGGGATTCGATGGGAAAACTAGGCTGGCCGAAAGAAAAAGGGCGCGATAGCGAGCGGACCCCGATGCAATGGAATGCCGACGCCAATGCCGGGTTCAGCACTACGACTCCGTGGCTGCCGGTGGATGAACGTTTCAAGAGCTACAACGTGGAAACGGAGAAGAAGGATCCGAATTCGATTCTGAACTACTACCATCAACTGCTCTTGATGCGGCGCACAAACAAAGTGTTGCAGGAAGGCAAGTACGTCGCTCTGAACGAAGACGATCAAAACGTACTGTCGTATGCGCGGACTTACAAAGGGCAAAGCGTGCTGGTGGTTCTAAACATGAGTGGTGTGGCGCAGAAAGTGAATCTCAATCTCGCGTCGAAGGGGTTGAGAACGAAATCTGCAAAAACGCTGTTGTCGTCATTCAACGCTCCCAGCCAAATCGATCCGAGCGCGATTTCTGTGGAACCTTTTGGGGCCTGGATTGGGGAGACTGAGTAGCCGGGCGTTAATGAAGCGGCGGGCCTTACAGATATAATTGCCGCGCTCGAAAAAATAAAGGAGTTGCATGCGACCACTTGCCGCGATTGTGCTGAGTTTCACATTGATTTTTCCGTCGTTGTCTTTCAGCGCCGACCAAACTGGTGCAAATCAAGCTGCATTGGCGGGATATTCGGCGCGTTCCGGTCAGAGTGAGCGCGAGTGGGAGACGAAATTTCGTGCCATCCCCGATCCGGCAAACCTGCGTGAATATATGCGGCGGCTGAGTGCGCGTCCGCATCATGTGGGATCGCCCTATGACAAGGACAACGCGGAGTGGATCCTCGCCCACTTCAAGGAATGGGGACTGGACGCGCACATTGAACAGTTCGATGTACTGTTTCCGACGCCTAAGGTTCGCGTGCTGGAGATGGTTGCGCCTACGAAGTTCACGGCCAAACTGGAAGAGCCTGCGCTGGCGATTGATCCAACCTCAAATCAGAAATCGGAGCAGTTGCCGACCTATAACGCCTACTCGATTGATGGCGATGTTACCGCGCCGCTGGTGTTTGTTAATTACGGATTGCCTGAGGACTACGAGAAGCTCGACCGGCTTGGCATTTCGGTGAAAGGCGCGATTGTGATTGCCAAGTATCTGCAATCCTGGCGCGGAGTGAAGCCCAAGGTTGCCGCCGAGCACGGCGCTATCGGTTGCCTTATTTACTCGGAGCCGCAAGACGACGGTTACACGCACGACAACGTATTTCCGGTAGGGCCAATGCGGCCTGCGGATGGAGTGCAGCGAGGCAGCGTCATGGATTTTGCCTCAGTCAGTCCCGGCGATCCGCTGACTCCTGGAGTTGGCGCTACTCCCGGCGCCAAGCGGCTTACGGTAGCGGAGGCTAAGAGCATCACGAAAATCCCAGTGCTGCCGATTTCGTACGGCGATGCGCAGCCTTTATTGGCCGCGCTTGCGGGGCCAATGGCTCCCGAGGAGTGGCGTGGCTCGCTGCCGATTCCGTATCACGTGGGACCGGGGCCGGCACAGGTCCATTTGAAGGTCGCGTTTAACTGGGACATCAAGCCGGTCTATGACGTGATCGCAAAGATTCCAGGCAGTGTCGCGCCGGATGAATGGATCATTCGCGGCAATCACCATGACGCATGGGTGAATGGGGCTGAGGATCCGATTTCGGCCCAGGTTTCTTTGCTGGAAGAAGCCCGCTCGTTGAGCCTGTTGCTGAAGCAGGGCTGGAAGCCGCGGCGAACCATCATCTATTGCGCATGGGATGGCGAAGAGCCGATGTTGTTGGGCTCAACCGAATGGGTGGAAACTCATGCGGATGAATTGCGAAAACATGCCGCCGTCTATATCAATACTGATGGCAACGATCGCGGAATTCTGACCATGAACGGCTCGCACAGTCTGGAGCAGTTCGTCAATAATGTCGCCCGCGACATTCAGGATCCTGAAACCAAGATGACGGTGTGGCAGCGGGCGCAGCTGAATGCAATCGCGACGGCAAAATCCGCGGACGACCGGAAAGAAATACGGCAGCGCGCCGATTTGCGCATCAATGCGTTGGGATCGGGCACAGATTTCACAGGTTTCATCGATCACCTCGGGATCGCCACTCTCGACATGGAGTATGGTGGCGAAGACGACGGCGGAATCTATCACTCCATTTACGACGATTTCTACTGGTACACGCATTTCTCTGACACCGATTTCGTATACGGACGTGCCTTGGCCCAAACCGTCGGGACTTCGGTGATGCGGCTGGCGGATGCAGAAGTGTTGCCCTTCGACTTCGTGAATTTCGCCGACACAGTTGGAACGTACGAGAAAGAGCTGCAGAAGTTGCTTGCCGACAAACAGGAAGAGATTCGCGAACGAAATCAGGAATTGGATGAGGGGATGTTCAAGGCGACATTTGATCCTCGGCGTCCGACCGTCGCGCCCGTGCGGGAGGAAATTCCTCCACATTTGAATTTTGCGCCGATGCAGAACGCGGTGGATTCTCTGACGCGCAGCGCCAAGCACTACCAGGAAGCCCTGGCGCAGAAACAGGGGAGTTTGGGAGACGACGCGGTTGCAGCAAAGCTAGGCGCTTTAAATCAGGAGTTGATGGAGACTGAGCGCCGGCTCACGAATGCCGACGGATTGCCGCGGCGTCCTTGGTACAAGCATTTGATTTACGCTCCGGGCGTTTACACCGGGTACGGAGTGAAAACAGTTCCCGGAGTGCGTGAGGGCATCGAGCAGAAGAGGTATGCCGAAGCGGAGACGGAGATCGTGCGCGTGTCGAAGGCGCTGGAGGATGAGTCGGCGGTGATTGAGTCGGCAGCGCGGGAGTTGGAGGGCTGGGGAAAGTAGCCGGCTTCCCCTGTAGAGAAGCGCATTGCCGCGTCTCCGCGTGCGGCTGCTAGCTTGCGGCGGGAGACGGGGCAAGCCCCGTCTCTACACGAGAGCTCATGGGCAGCTTCTCCGTTCTGAGGTAAGCATCGACGCTCGCAGCCGCCTTTCGGCCTTCGGCAATCGCCCACACAACTAACGACTGGCCGCGCCGCATGTCTCCTGCAGCGAAGACTCCTGGCACCGATGTCATATTGTTTTGATCGGTAGCGACATTGCCACGCGGATCGAGCTGCACTCCGAACTGCTCGATCATTCCATTGCGAACTGGTCCGGCAAATCCCATCGCGATCAAGACCAAATCAACTTCCATCGTGAATTCGGTGCCGGGAATCGGCTCGAATCTCGGCGCGGGTCCAACGCGGACGCCGTGTAGTTGCTGAACGTGGCCTGTCCTTGTGCCGGTAAATTTGGTGGTGGCCAGACTCCAGTCGCGCAGGCCTCCTTCTTCATGCGCGCCTTCGATGCGCAGTTGCATTGGCCAGAGTGGCCAGGGCGTTTGCGGGGAGCGCGAGTCGGGCGGCTTCGGCATGATCTCGAACTGATGCACGGAAAGTGGCTTTTGCCGATGACAGGTTCCGAGACAATCGGCGCCGGTGTCGCCGCCTCCGATGATGACGACGCGTTTGCTGGTCGCCACGATCTCAGCTTCGGAGTCAATAGAATCCCCATGGCAGCGCCGGTTCTGCTGAGGCAGGTAGTCCATTGCAAAATGGATCCCTTTCAGTTCGCGTCCTGGGACGTCGAGATCGCGTGGGTGCTCCGCTCCTCCGGCCAACACGATGGCATCGAACTCGCGCCGCAGGTCATCGACGGAGACATTCTTGCCAACTTCCATGCTGGTGAGAAATTTCACACCTTCGGCGGACATCTGCTCCAGGCGGCGATCGATGATGTGTTTCTCCAATTTAAATTCCGGAATGCCGTAGCGCAGCAAGCCGCCGATGCGATCCGCTTTTTCGTAGACGACTACGGAGTGTCCGCCACGGCACAACTGTTGGGCTGCGGCTAATCCCGCAGGCCCCGAACCTACGACGGCCACTTTCTCTCCGCTGCGTGTTTTCGGCGGCTCGGGATGGATCCAGCCTTCTGCAAATCCGCGCTCCACGATATTCTTTTCGATTTGCTTGATCGTCACCGGAGGCTGATTGATTCCCAGCACGCAAGACGCTTCGCACGGCGCGGGGCAAATTCGGCCAGTGAATTCCGGGAAGTTGTTGGTCGCGTGCAGTTGGCGGACCGCTTCTTTCCAGCGTCCGTGATACACGAGATCGTTCCAATCGGGAATGAGGTTGTTGACGGGACATCCTGTCTGGCAAAACGGAACACCACAATCCATACAGCGTGCGCCCTGAGTACGAAGATTGTCTTCGGGGAAGTCGAGATAGATTTCGAACCAATCGTTAACACGCTGCGTAACGGGACGCCGCGGGGCAAGCTCACGCGTGTATTCCAGAAATCCGGTGTCTTTACCCATGTTGCACCTGCTGGGTTGGAGACGAGACGGCCATCGGAAGAACTGGAATGTAGTGCGGAACTCTACGGCTGACTCCCAACACTCGCTTGTGTTCGTGGGGGAAGACCTTAATGAATCGGGACAGCGCCTCAGACCAGTTGTCGAGAATCCAGGCTGCACGCGGGCTTCCGGTCAGGTTAAGATGCCGGGCAATGAGGTCTTTTACAAGCATTGCTTCGACGAGTTGTGCGTCCTGCGTTTCTAGAACAGGTTCGAGGTCGACCGACTCGAGATTGCAGCGCTTCTCGGTGAAGTCTCCGCGCTCATCAAAAACATAGGCTATGCCGCCGCTCATGCCGGCGGCAAAATTTCTTCCGCAGGCTCCGAGTACTAAAACCAGGCCCTTCGTCATGTATTCGCAGCCATGGTCGCCGACGCCTTCGACGACAGCGGTCGCCCCGGAATTACGGACCGCAAAGCGCTCTCCGGCAACTCCGTTGAAAAAAGCTTCGCCGCTGGTGGCCCCGTAGAGGGCAACATTGCCGATGAGGATATTGGTTTCTGGGGCGAAACTCGACCGCCGCGGCGGGTAAACGATGAGGCGTCCGCCAGAGAGTCCCTTGCCCACATAATCATTCGCCTCGCCTTCGAGTGTCAGCGTGACACCCTTGGTGAGAAATGCACCCAGACTTTGTCCTGCAGATCCATCGAGGTGAATGCGAATCGTGTCGTCGGGCAGACCTGCAGATCCGTGGCGGCGTGCAATCGCTCCGCTCAACATGGTTCCTACGGAGCGGTGAATATTGCGAACAGGCATTTTGATTTCAACAGGAGTCAGTGTTTCGATCGTCGACTGTGACTCGGCAAGAAGTTGATGATCCAGGGCCTGCTCCAGGCCGTGGTCTTGCGACTGCACGCAACGACGCGCCACGCGCGATGGCACGGGCGGGTTATAGAGAATCGCCGACAGATCGAGGCCGCGTCCCTTCCAGTGATTCACTGCTGGCTGCACGTCGAGCATGTCAACGCGCCCAATCATCTCGTCCATGCGGCGGAAGCCCAAGTCGGCCATATATTGTCGTACTTGCTCTGCCAGGAAAAAGAAGAAGTTAATGACATGCTCCGGCTGCCCTTGAAATCGCTTGCGCAGCAAGGGATCCTGCGTGGCGATCCCGACCGAGCAAGTATTGAGATGGCATTTGCGCATCATGACGCAGCCCATGGCGATCAGCGGCGTGGTGGCAAATCCGAATTCTTCAGCACCGAGCAGCGCGGCGACGACGACATCGCGTCCGGTCTGGAGCTTGCCGTCGGTCTGCACGCGGATGCGGCTGCGAAGATCGTTTAACAACAGAACCTGCTGCGTCTCTGCTAACCCGAGTTCCCAAGGGATACCGGCGTGCTTGATGGAACTCAAGGGCGACGCGCCGGTGCCGCCGCTGTCACCGCTGATCAGGACAACATCCGCGTGGGCTTTGGCAACGCCCGCTGCTACTGTGCCGACTCCGACTTCCGCAACTAACTTGACCGCGATACGAGCGCGCGGATTGACGTTCTTCAGGTCGTAGATCAGCTGCGCGAGATCTTCGATGGAATAAATATCGTGGTGAGGCGGTGGTGAGATCAATCCAACGCCAGGAATGGAATGCCTCACTCGGGCGATGACCTCATCAACTTTGTGTCCTGGGAGTTGACCGCCTTCTCCGGGTTTTGCACCTTGCGCCATTTTGATCTGCAACTCATCCGCGTTGACGAGATAATTTGTTGTAACTCCAAAGCGCGCCGATGCAACCTGCTTTACCGCGCTTCGCCGCAAATCTCCATTTACATCGGGCTTGAAGCGCTCTTCATCTTCGCCACCCTCGCCAGTGTTGGATTTTCCTCCGATGCGATTCATGGCGATAGCCAGAGTCTCGTGCGCTTCTTTACTGATCGACCCGAATGACATCGCGCCCGTGGTAAAGCGCTTCACGATCTCTTTGGCTGGTTCCACTTCTTCAATTGAAACGGGAAGGGGGCTGTTCTTGAATTTCATCAAACTGCGCAACGTCGACATGCTGCTGCTTTGCTTGTCGATAAGGTCGGTGTATTCCTGAAACGTCTCGAAGCTTTCCTGTCGCACGGCCTGCTGTAATTTACTGATAGATGCCGGATTCAGCAGGTGATACTCGCCGTTGGCGCGTTGATGGTAAACACCTCCAACAGCGAGTTCGGTTTCGGACTCCGTCAGGTGGCGGAATGCATATTCGTGCTTCATCTGCGCTTCACGAGCAAGCACGTCAAGGCCGATTCCTTCCAGGCGCGATGCTGTGCCTGAGAAATAAGAATCCACCAGCTCCTTATTCAGTCCGATGGCTTCGAAAACCTGCGCCCCTTGATAGCTCTGTAAAGTCGAGATACCCATCTTTGCGAAGGTCTTCAGCAATCCTTTATTTACGGACTTGATGAAGTACCGCACCGCAAGTTCGGGAGTGACGCCTTCCAGGTCGCCGCGCCGCGCCAGATTTTCAACGGTTTCCAGGGCCATGTAAGGATTGATCGCACTCGCCCCATATCCACTAAGCAGCGCGAAGTGCATCACCTCGCGCGGCTCTCCAGATTCGGTAATCAGCGCAACCTGAGTTCGCGTTTCTTCTTCGACCAGAAGGTTGTGCACGGCAGCCAGCGCCAGCAGGCTGGGGATGGGAGCGTAGTCCTTGTTGACTCCGCGATCGGAAAGGATCAACAGCGTATATCCCGCTTTTCCCGCGAGTGATGCTCGTTGGCACAATTCATCCAGAGCGCGTTTTAGTCCGGATTCTCCTTCGCTGACGCGGAACAGCGTAGGCAGCGTGATCGCCAGCAGATCTCCGGTTGAAACACGGCGCAGTTTTTCTAATTCGATATTCGTCAGCAGCGGGTGCGCCAGCTTCAGCATGTGGCAGTTCTCGGGTGTTTCCGAGAGAATGTTGCGCTCGCGTCCTACGTAGCTGATGAGCGACATGACGATTTCTTCGCGGATCGAATCAATCGGAGGGTTCGTGACCTGCGCAAAGAGCTGCTTGAAATAGCTGAATAAGGATTGAGGCTGGTCCGAAAGACAAGCGAGCGGCGTATCGGTCCCCATCGACCCTACTGGCTCCTGCCCCTTCGAAGCCATGGGGCCCAGGATCATGCGCAGATCTTCATCGCTGTAACCAAACGCACGCTGCCGCCGGAGCAGAGTTTCCGCGTCGGGATGGTGCATGCGCGACGGCTCCGGCAATTGATCGATCGTGATCTGATTGTCCTTCAGCCATTGCGCATAGGGCTGTCGTGAAGCGAGCCGGTGTTTGATTTCTTTGTCCGGGACAATGCGGCCCTCGACCATATCCACGAGAAACATTTTGCCGGGTTGCAGGCGGCCTTTCAGCTTCACCTGCTCCGGCTCAATGTCGAGCACGCCGGCTTCGGACGCCATGATGACGTGATCGTCATTGGTTACCACGTATCTCCCCGGCCGCAAGCCGTTGCGGTCGAGAATCGCGCCGATGGCTCTGCCATCGGTGAAGGCGATTGCTGCGGGTCCATCCCAGGGTTCCATCAGGCATGCGTGATATTCGTAGAACGCGCGCTTGTCCGCCTTCATGTGCGGATTGCCAGCCCATGCTTCGGGAACCAGCATGGCCATGGCGTGCGGCAAGCTGCGGCCGGATTGCAGTAGGAGTTCGACTGCATTATCGAAATTCGCGGAATCGCTACCATCCGGAGCAATGATCGGAAACAGCTTCTTTATGTCGTCCCCAAACAAGGGAGACTCTAAGAGCGACTGGCGTGCATGCATCCAGTTGACATTGCCTTTGAGCGTATTGATCTCGCCGTTGTGCGCGATGTAGCGATAAGGATGCGCTCGTTGCCAACTGGGAAACGTGTTCGTCGAGAAGCGCTGATGCACCAGGCATAACGCGCTGGTTACATCGGGATCGGAAAGCTCCTTATAGAAATTGGTGATCTGCGGAGCCAGCAACAGGCCTTTATAAACAATCGTCCGGCAAGAGAGCGAGGGAATGTGGAACATCCCCGCGTCCTCTATACCAGACGCCGCCATCTCACTTTCGGCGCGCTTGCGCACCACATAGAGCTTGCGCTCAAAGGCATCTTCGTCGGTGAGAGCGCCGCCGCCTACAAAAATTTGTTGGATGTAGGGCTGCGAAGCTCGTGCCACGCGGCCGATCGCGGAGGCGAATACGGGGGTGTCGCGCCAGCCCAGTACGGTCAATCCTTCTTCGCGGACAATGCGCTCCAGAATTCCTTCGCATTGCAGGCGCTCGTGTTTTTCTACCGGCAAGAACGTCATGCCTACGCCATAGGCGCCGGGCTGAGGGAGATCGAAGCCCAGCTTGCCGCATTCGCGCACAAAAAATTGATGCGGGATCTGGAGAAGAATGCCGGCGCCGTCTCCGGTTTCGGGATCGCAACCGCAGGCGCCGCGGTGCGTCAGGTTGAGGAGAACCTGAATTCCCTTGGATATGATTTCGTGACTTTTATTACCACGGATGCTCGCCACAAATCCGATCCCGCAGGCGTCATGTTCTTGCGCGGGATGATACAGCCCTTGTGCGGGTGGAGGACCATGCGGATTTTTCAGACGCGTCGTCATGGGCATCTTTTATGGCGGCGGCAAACCTGGCCGCATCCGGATCAGTTGTTCTTGAGTTGTGACTTTGCCTGCAAAGGCTGCGGCAGTGTCGCACGGTTCGGCTCAGTCGGCTCAGGAACACACCTCTGTAACTTCTTACTTACTGCCTGGCGGGCGTGAAAGTACAACGCAGAATTTCGATGTTACAGATGCAAAATTCAGAATTCGATGCCCTCGGGGAGAAAGTGCCTAATTCTCCGCGCGGTCGTCCGAGTCCGATATAATTCCGGCATCAACGCAATGGATTTCGATCAGCTCATCACGTTTCTTGAGGTTGCCAAGCAAGGCAGCTTCTCGCGCGCGGGCGAGAAGGTTTTTCGGTCGCAATCGGCGGTCAGCGCCCAGATCCGCCAGTTGGAGCAGGAGTATGGTGATCGTTTGCTCGACCGCTCCGGCAAAACGGTAAAACTGACTCCAGCGGGACAAATACTTTTTGACTATGCCGAGCGGCTGAAACTGCTGCGTGAAGAGTCGCTGATCGCGGTGGCGGACCATAGCAGCACGCCCCGCGGCACGCTTCGCGTCGGAGCCAACGAGGCCACGTGCCTCTACGTTCTGCCGGAAGTGTTTGCGGAATACTGCCGGCGCTACCCTCCCGTGCAGATCAATATTTACAGAAATTTCAGCTATAAGATTACGGAGAAGCTTGAGAACGGTTCCATCGAGGTAGGCTTTCTGACCTTACCGATCCAGTCTCCGAGCCTGGAAATCCAACCGATCTTTCGCGACAAGCTGATGTGGATGGTGAGTCCGCGCAATCCTCTGGCCAAGCAAAAAACGGCAGCCGTCCGCGATATCGTCAAACAACCGCTCCTGCTTCCGAAAACGGGCCACACCCGCAGGCTCATGGACAAACTCCTGCGCCCGCATCGCGATGAACTGAAAGTGCGAATGGAGCTGCCGAGCATCGGCATGATCAAAAGCTTTGTAGCAGCGGATCTCGGAGTCTCTCTCATCAGCGCGTCGTTCGCTCGCGATGAAGTGGCAGCTGGGAGAGTCAAGCTGATTGAGTTGGAAGATGTGGAGCTTTTCCGAGAACTGGGACTAGCTTACCGTCGCGACCGAACTCTCTCATGCGCCTCGACTGCATTTATCGAGGTCTTGCAGCAACTGACGACCACGCCGAAAAACAAATAGACTCCCCTTTTGATGAGGTGCCGCTGACATCCCCAGAAGACATTGGAAGCGGGTGGCGCTCTCTTAAACTCTATGCATTCTGGCCGGGAAGAGTTGGTAGTGAGAGCAGTCTCGCGCTAATGTCTCCAGGGAAAAATAAAGGGAATTTACTAGATTTCGTGGGCAAAGTTCGCCCCGGATCTCTCTAAGCGCAACAATCTGTGGGAGAAAATCGGGTGACACTTCCCATTTGGAGCAGGGAACTAACAGGGTTTGCAGCTTCGCGCCAAGGTTGGTATTGCGCGCGAGCAATTGCTGAAAGACGCCCGGAGCTATGTGCCCCTGATTCTTGGCAAGCAAATCTAACGCACTTCTCGGGGGATGCGTCTGGACTAGTGCCAAATAGCCTAGGCACTCACCGTGATCCGATAGGTATCGCGAAGTCGGCTTGCGGGAAGTTTTACCGGACCGAAAAAAAAGCAAAAGATCGGATTTTGCTAAAGGCGAAAGTCAAGTCGTTTTCGCCTCATCATCGATGTGCGATCGCATTCCATTCGCCGGATGGGTCGTTGAAACCGGACTGCGAGTCTGCCCTCCAGAGAAAAAGGCTTGGAAGCTGGTGTGAGGATGCGACTGCAAGATTTTCTCGGTCCGGTTTGAAAGCAGGAACTGCGGAATTGGGCCAATATTCCGCAAGACCAACTTCTCACTTTGATTCTAAAGTCCTCCTAGCTAGACGTTCGCCTGCTCAGACTGCTAATCTTAATAACGCACACCAAGGGTGCACCCCGTCCGCGGAAAGGGATCATCCCACCTTTTGCACTTCTCAAACACCACAACCCACTCTCTTCTCGTCCGACGAAGCGGATCGCGGACTCTAAAGAAGGAGTGAGTCATGGCTATTCGAGAACTTCCTGCGCGCCCCAACCTCGAACATCTGAAGAACCAAGCCCGCACTCTGCTGCGCCAGGGCCTTGCATCGGACGCATCTGCGATTGCACGGTTTGCTGCATTTGGCATGACTACGAAGACTCCAAAGCTCGCCGATGCCCTTCACATCATCGCCCGCGAGTATGGTTTCGACACCTGGCCGGCGATCAAGGTGCACATTGATGTTGCCTCAGAAGAACCCAGCGAAGCGCTTACGGCCGCTATCAAAGCCAACAACCCTTCACTCGTCCGAGATGTTCTGGTTCGTCACCCTTCTCTCAAATCTCGCATCAATGAGCCGCTGCCGAACTACAGCTTCGATACGCCGCCCATCGTTGCTGCTGTTCAGAAAGAGAACCGCGAGATCATCGACCTGCTGCTCGATGCAGGGGCCAATGTTAACCAACGTACCCGCTGGTGGGCTGGCAGCTTTGGCGTCCTCGATTGCGCGAGTCCTAGACTTGCAGACTATCTCATCTCTCGCGGCGCATTCGTCGATATCCATGCCGCCGCGCGACTTGGGAAAATCGACCGTGTCCGCGAACTCCTGGCCGCTGATCCGCAACTCGTGCATGCACGCGGCGGTGACGGCCAACTACCACTCCATTTCGCTGCCACCGTTGAGATCGCCGCTCTGCTGCTCGACCACGGGGCCGACGTCAACGCTCGCGACATCGACCATGAATCTACCGCCGCACAGTATATGGCTTGCTCTCGGCAGTACCTGGAATGGCGAGAGCCTTATCGGCACGATGTTGCGCGCTTTCTGATCTACCGCGGCGCCGAGACCGATATCTTGATGGCATCCGCCATCGGCGATCTCGCGCTCGTTGAGCGCATCCTCAACCACGACCCGGAGACGATTCGCACCACCGTCAGTGAACGCTACTTCCCCAAGCATGATCCGAAGTCCGGTGGGAGCATTTACATCTTTGGTTTCGGATGGACCAAATCCCCGCACATGGTCGCGCGCCAGTTTGAACACCCTGAGGTCTTCGCGCTCCTCATGCAGCGCAGCCCCAACTGGCTCCGCCTGATCGTCGCCGCCGAAGTCGGCGATGAGGCTTACTTCCAGCGCATCCTTATCGACCATCCGCAGCTATTTCAGAAACTTTCATCCAACGCCGCCCGTCGCATCATCGGCGTGGCGTTGCGCAACAACGCCCGCGCTGTCCATCAGCTTCTCTCGGCAGGATGGCCTGCCGGCGCTGCATTGGAGAACGGCCAAACCGCCCTCCACTTTGCTGCCTGGCACGGCAATGTGGAAATGGTCCGGGACCTCATCACCCACAACGCTCCTATCAACGTCTTCGAAACCGAGCACGGCGGCAGTCCACTCGCGTGGGCACTCCACGGTTCCCTGAATAGTTGGGAACGCGAAAAGGGCGATTATCCTGGAGTTACTAAGGCATTGCTCACAGCCGGAGCGGCCATACCAAAGCCAGAGCGTCCGCTGGAGGCCGCTGAAGAGGTTTTGGCAATTATCGAGCAGCACGCTTCTTGAGTTTGGACAGTCACTACATGCGCGTTTCCCAGTACTGATCTGGTGAAACTTCCTACAAGCCGACTTCTGGACCGGAATCGCGTCCGGTTGGTCCAGCTATCGAGGAGGATTCAACGCTGAAAACCGCTGCATGATTCTCATCTCGGCGCTGGAGCTCATTTCTTCAGTTCTGTGTCCCAATTCGTGACCAGGACTACTGGCGCCGTACTCTCCGTGATTGAGTTCACTACGAGGAATTTCCCGTCGCGCGTTACATCATAGGCGTCGACGGGAATAGAGTGGCGAATTCCGGCGGGAAAGAGCGTTTTTGGCGTCCCGATCTTTATGCCACCGTCGAGAGTTTCGATGGTGACGCTGGTCATCCGGTTGGCGCCGTCGAGGTAGAACAAAAGCTTGCCATCATGGCTCCAAACGGGTTGCGCGCCGCCACTTTGGGAGACCTGGTATTTCGCTCCCGGACGCGGGAAACGCGTCAAATAGATCTCCGAACGGCCAGACTGGTTTGACTGGTAGGCGAGCCAATCGTTGTGCGCCGGGATGAGCCGTGCATTGCTGTCGCGCGCCACGGAGTCGAGAACGGTAAATTCTTGAGCATCTCCCACCAGAGGGATAGCCCGGAGTACGGCATCCGTTGGGGCTGTGCTTTTGGTTCGTTCCTCGTAAAGCAGCCACTTGCCGTCGGCGGTGGCGTCTAAGGGCACGCGGTCATTGTCAGACGGAGCAAAAGTTTGCTCGGGCTGAGAGCCATCGGTTGGCAAGCTGCGTAATACTTTATGATCGCCGCCGTTTTCAAACACGTCGAAATAGATCGTTTGTCCATCGGCCGACCAGACGATGTCATCCACATAGTCGCTGTCGGCGGAGAGTGGGGCGCGAGTTCCGCCCTTGAGGTCCCACAGCCAAAGCGGAGAGGCCCCGTCCTTATTCGCCATCTGGTTCACCATGGTGGTGGCGATCCGGGAGGCATCGGGAGAGATGCGAGTGGCGCCATAGACAGCCGGCTCGGATAGTTGGGAGAGTAGCTTGCCGGTGGCGTCGAGCCATACATGGCGATCGCCCGTCGGTCCAGTGCCTTGCTGGTAAAGCAGCAGGCCTTGGGAAACGGAAAAGACAGACATCGCGGTGATGTCGTCGGAAGCGATTTTTTCGGCGAGGGAGACTGAGTCCGGCGAAATTTTCCCGCTTCGCGGATCGAATTTCCACGCCTGTAGTGATCCGTCGCGGTCCGCCAGCAGCCATCCCGAGGCGTATTGAAAAGTATAGAGACGTCCGCGAAGAAGAACGCGCTCTTCGCCCCCATCGAGCGAGCCAAAACGAATCTCATTGAGTCCGTCGGCGGCGCCGTTGGGCGAATGGAGGAAAAGAAAATGTTTTCCATCGGCCAGAAGGATCGGCCAACGATCCGAAATGACCGGAGTGCTGAGCGGAGTTTTGGTGACCGGTTTCGGGGTTCCTCCGCTCGCGGAAACCACACTTGCCGGACCGGCGACGGAGGGAGCAAACACGATTGCGTTGCCGCGTCCCCAACTGCCGCCGCGCCCCTCGGGAGCGTCGCAGATTGCGGTGGGAGAGCCGCCATTCAAGTCGAGACGCCAGAGCTTCCCGTGCATGAAAAACGCGATGGCGTTTCCGTCTGGCGACCAGAAGGGAAAGAAAGCTTCTTCCGTATCGCGCAGGGGAGTTGCTTCCAGCTTGGCGAGCGAACGGACCCAAATGAAGGTCTTCCCGTCCTGTTGTGCGACAAAGGCAAGGCGATTCCCGTCGGGAGAGAGCGCGGGAGGACCATTGCGGTACAGGGTCTCAAACTGCGTTCCCCCTGGAGGGAGAATGTTGGTGCGCAACACTCGCTGCGGGCGCGGCGAAGACCAGGATGCAGCGGCTAGCGCAATCACAGCCAACAAGAGGATCGCAAGCACGGCAAATCCGATGATGCGCCGGTTGCGCTTGGCGGGCACCATCGCCGGAGTCCCCACCTGCGAACCGGACTTCGAGATCCATGCGAGCTGCAGCTTTACGTCGTGGGCAGTCTGGAAACGGTTATCGGGATTCTTCTCCAGACAGGTTTGCAGGGCATAGTCGAGCGCGGGCGGCGTGGTGGGCTGGAGATTCGCCAGAGGTTCGGGATCTTTTCCCAGGATTGCCGTCAGGACGCTCAGTTGCGACTTGCCTTCGAATGCCCGGCGTCCGGTCACCATCTCATAGAGGACGCAGCCGAAGCTGAAGATGTCGCTACGGGCATCCGCGTCCTTCCCCTCCACTACTTCGGGCGCCATGTATTGGAACGTTCCGACAATCGTCCCCTGCTGTGTCAAGGCTGCGGGCGAAGCGCTGAGTAGCGACAGGTTTATCGTCGGGGTAGACGGAGTCAGCTTGGCCCCGCTGCTGCCTTTGTCAGCGAGAGACTGCGCCCCCAGCACAGCTGCCAATGGTTTCGCCAGACCGAAGTCCAGCAACTTGATGCCGGATGCGGTCAGCATGACGTTGCCGGGCTTGAGGTCGCGATGAACAATGCCAGCGCGATGGGCTTTTTCGAGAGCATCGCAGATTTGAACGCCGCACTCGAGCGCCTGCTTGAGCTGGAGCGGCCCTTTTTGTAGGCGTGTTTCGAGAGTCTCGCCTTGGACGTATTCCAAGACGAGGTAGGCAGTGCCGCTCTCATTGCCGATATCGTGCAGCGTGCAAATGTTCGGATGGTTCAGGGACGAGATGGTGCGGGCTTCTCGCTCGAAGCGCTGCTGAGCCTCCGGACTATCAGAAAGATGACTGGGGAGGATCTTGATTGCTACGGTGCGATCTAAGCGCGTGTCGCGAGCGCGGTACACTTCGCCCATGCCGCCGGCGCCGACCGGCGACTGGATTTCATAAGGGCCAAGTTTCATCCCCGCAGCGAGGGCCATATGTTTGCGCATTATAGCGTGAGCAGCATGGTGCACAGAGTCCGACTGTTACGGTCGGTTGTTGGGCTAACCGGATGCTATCCAGAAACGGGCTTCTGGTAGATCGCTAGATGATCTCCTCGAAGCCGACTTGGGGACCGGAATAGCTTCCGGATCAGTCGACATCCAGTTCTCAATGAGCGTAATTGCCTGTGGATATTGAAAAAGTCACTGTGATTAGCGATGGAACAGCGGCAAGAGCGTGGTAAAAAGAGGAAAAACCCTCGCCGTGTATTGCCAGAACACAATTCTCGGAGATGCGCTAATCATGATGGGCCATCTGCTATGTATCCCCCACCGGCAACGATGGCAATCCCGGCGCGTTCGCCTAGCCTAGGTTAACCCATTCAGCGCGCCGCCAATATGGTCACGGCTGGCGCCGCAGTGAACGTCGTAGGGAGGTTTACAACGCGTATGTGGAGTTTCCGGAACGGCATCGGCGCCGATTAGATTCCAGAGCTATCGGTACCGAACGGGACTACATTATGCCTGCGGTGCTCGACGGGACCGGCTTGACCGTATCCGGTGCGGGTTCAAAGCTCCGATTTTCACGGATTGGCTCGAGGAAAACGGGTCGGTTCCGTCTATTTCCGTTCAACTCATGATATGAAATGAAACGAAATACTTGACAAGTATTCGTAAATCGAGTAGAACAGAGCCGCCCTGGAAACGGGCGAGGAACAAGGACTCCAGGAAAAAGGACTCAAGATGACGTTCCGCGCCGATTGCCGCCGACTGAACCACAAAAATTAGACCGGGGGGGTAAGAAAATGAAGAACATGAAGAGCATCAAGGTCTTTAAAAGAGTTGCCTATTGCCTGGCGCTCATAATGGTCATGAGCCTGGGCTTCTCAAAGGTGGCCTGGACGCAGGCTCACGGTCCACAACCCCCGCTTGTGTTACAGACGCTTGACTATACGGAGAATCCTGTTGATGTTCCGAATCCGGACAGGGGCTTTGAAAGAAGCAATGACGACGCTTCCGGCAATGGACAGAGTAACGGCCTATATGGGTACATGAGAATTCCGGCAAGCGCCAATACACTTTTATGCCAACCCTTTAATCCGGCTTACGAAATGACCCCGCCGTTCTATCTTGGTGGGCCAGGAAAAGGTCCCACGTATCTCAACGTCCCGGTTACTCCAAATATAGTTCAGTTCTACCTTGTCCTAAACCAGTTTTCGTCGAATGCATGGACCGATAGCCAAGTTGGTAATTGCTCTCCGCATGCAAATGTAGGAGTAGACGGACCTATAACAGACTATGGGCTTAATTACCTAGCAAGCTGGCTTCAGTTCATAAGAGACAACACCAACAGTGTCGTGCATATACGCGTTAACTATGACCCAAAAGGCTGGAACCAAACTGTTTGGGATGAAGATAATCTTATCTATGATGACGCCGACACAGGCCACACTAACCCTTTCACGACCCCGGCGCAAATTGCTGCTAACATTGCAAAACCAATCGCGGGTACATGGAGAGGATCTTCGCCAATATATAGACAGTGTACTGTGCCCGGGTTTGAAAATATGAATTGGGTACAGTACCACTATTATCAGCTTGCGCCCATTTTCCAAGAATACCATGACATTATATGGGCATTTGATTCGGGCACCTTTGGTCCATGGGGCGAATCCCACTCAAATTATGAGGCTGAAGACCCGAACAATTACAAGACGGTCTTAGATTCATTGCTGGCCGCGGTTCCCGACGGTAAAATCATAATGACGCACCTTGGCGGGTTCCTGGCTTGGTATAACCGCACATACAATACTCAATATACCTTTGGCACACTGAATACCATGCCCCCCATAGTGCGCGGTACGCCGGAGGCGCGTTTCGGTATGTTCGAGGATTCTGCAGCTGATTTTTCAGAAGACGAATGGTCTTATAACGACGATGGCTCAGCGAGCGAAGGGTATAGAATGCTGGCGCATGATCCAACGCTGCCGGGATATGATCCAACGGGAGTGGATCCGTCACTAAGGAAAGGAAAGTGCTCTAACAGCCCGACAACTTCGTGTAATACCGATAACTTTAATACGGTGTGTGGGAGCGGTAATAGCTGCGTGATAGCGGTAGGGAGCCAGTCGTCTGGCGGAGGCGACCCAGTTATAGGGTATAACGATTCCGGAACCAACAGGCTTGAGCCCCTCAGCGAACCGATACTGCAACCGGACGGGGACACATATACAACTACGTCGTTTCGTGCAGTCTGGTTCACTGATTGGGATCGTACGATGGATATGAACTTCGTCGCACAGATGGCCGACGAAGGCGGTGAACAAATTGGTAATGAGCCTACCTCCGGCACCGACGGATGCGTTGTTGCCCCCGGCAATTACAATGACAGCCCTTGCTCTAACGTAATTTTGCGTTTTCCTGAAATATTCTATAACCACAGTATTGCCCGCACGACGTATCTAGATATGCAGCAGGGTTCAGGAAGCTTTCTGTCGAGGGCAAATTTACTCTATACACAACCTAACATTGCTGTGGGGTTCACTCTCCCCTGGAGTGGTCAACAAATACAGACACTCTATGATCCGGTATATGAAGGCCAAAGCGCATTGGCATATTACCGCGACAGATTGGGCTTCCGCTTCGTGCTGCGCGCGGCATACGCAAGTGCACAGGCTGCAAATGGTGACGGTACCCTGCAGTTCGATGGGAAGATCCAAAACGTCGGTTGGGGTCAACTTTTTAACAAAAAAGCCGTGAATGTTATTCTGAAATCCCCAACCACTGGGTTTGTATCCAATGCGGTGCTTACGAACATTGACCCGTACGATTGGCAGCCTGCTCCGGTGGGTCCGGTTAGTTCTCCTGCCATTTCTGGTGCAAGTTATGGCGCAATGCCGGACTCCACAGCAACTGATACCGCTGCCTGGCACGATTTCAACTTCGCAATTCCTATGAGCGCTTTTGGTGTCCTGCCGGTGGGTAACTATAATATTTACCTGAAGATCAACGATCCTGCTGAACAGAGCGTGAACAAGCGCAGCATCGAGTTTGCAAATAATGGTGTTAATACTTGGGATTCCACCCTTGGCGCAAACTTAATTGGTTCGACTAACGTAGTGCTCTCGCCGGACGATGTGGTGACGTTCACGACACCGGCACCGGCCAGCGCGGCGTACGGCTCCTCGTTCGCGGTGGCGGCCTCGGGTGTGAGCACGGGGGCGATTACATACACCAGCGACGGTGTGGTGTGTACGAACGTGGGTGCGACGTACACGATGATCGCGGGCGGCGGGACGTGCACGGTGACGGCGACCCAGGCAGCGGATTCGACCTACGCTTCGGCTTTTGCGTCCGAATACGTTACGGCGAATCGGTCAAGCCAGACGATCGGAGTCAGTGTGCCCGCTCCCGCAACCGCCACGAACAAGAGCAGCTTCACGGTGGTGGCATCGGCCACTTCCGGACTGCCGATCACATTTAGCAGCGCTGGGGCGTGCTTCAACAATGGCGCGACCTACACGATTAGCAGTGTCAAGGGAACTTGCACGGTAACGATGAACCAGGCGGGGAACGGCAACTCCACAGCAGCGCCAACGGTCACCGAAACCACAACGGTAGCGGCGGCGATTGTGCCGACGGTGAGCGTAACCGTGCCCTCCACTGCGAATTACCAGACCACCTACACGGTATTCGCAACCACCAACGCCAGCACTACCCCAACCATCACGGCGTCACCGGCCACGGTCTGCACGATCAGCGGCACCACCGTCACGATGGTGAACGGTACAGGGACGTGTACGGTAACCGCCAAGTGGGCAGCGGACGACGTGTATGGGGCTGCCACTGCCAAAGCGGCAACGACCGCGGAGAAGGTAGCCAGCGTAGTCACGTGGGCGACACCGGTTCCGATCACCTACGGGACGGCGCTCAGTGCAACCCAACTGAATGCGACGGCCAGCGAGGCGGGCAAATTCGTGTACACACCGGCCAGCGGCAAGGTACTCGCCGTCGGCACGTATACGCTGTCCGTGAAGTTCACTCCGACGACGACTTCGGGCTACACAACCGTAACTGCAACCACAGTGAGCCTGGTCGTTGATCAGGCGAACACGACAACCACAATCACCAGTACCAGCCTGAACCCGTCGATTGTTGGGCAGTTGATCACGGTGCACTTCAATGTGGCATCGCCGGGCAAGGCGACTGGCAGCGTGACTATAAGCGCCAGCAGCGGGGAGACCTGCTCGGGCACGTTGACGGCGGCGGGCACGGGCTCCTGCAAGCTGGGGCTCGGGACCGCAGGGTCCATCACCCTTACCGCGACTTACGGGGGCGATGCCAACAACAACGGCAGCGTCTCGGCTGGGTTCACGCAGATCGTGAACTAGGCTAACGTTGCCGCTGCGGAGACGCAGCGGCAACAAAACCAACACGAACCCAACCGCGGCCCAGGGTAACCTGGGCCGCAATTCAATTTGGGGCTCGAATTTTGGAAGTTCGCGTGACCCCGAGCCTCCCTAACGCTTCAATGGGCGTCTGAGCGCCCGATTAGTCCTCACAAACACGTATGGCCATTAGAACTATCAACGTCTATTGGTTGGCCAGAAACGGGCTTCGAGGAAGTTGACCGGATTAGTAACGCGAAGTCGGCTTGTGGGAAGTTTTACCGGACCGAAAAAAAGCAAAAGATCGGATTTTGCTAAAAGGCGAAAGTCAAGTCGCTTTCGCCTCATCATCGATGTGCGATCGCATTCCATTCGTCAGATGGGGTCGTTGAAACCGGACTGCGAGTCTTCCCTCCAGAGAAAAAGGCTTGAAAGCTGGTGTGAGGAGGCGACTACAAGATTTTCTCCGGTCCGGTTTGAAAGCAGGAACTGCGGAATTGGGCCAATATTCCGCGGTTTCCAAAGCAGTGTGGGCGGATTTCTCTGCACCTCGGACTGGTTGGTAGCGCTAACGGGAATCGAACCCGTGTTTGAAGATTGAGAATCTTCCGTCCTAACCCCTAGACGATAGCGCCACTTGGGTTGATTACGGCGAAGTACAAATTATAACAAAGGCTCGTTCGATCCAAACGTGCCTTCGAGCGCGAGAATCCGCCGCATTGCCTGAGGTTCAGCGCACTTCTATCTCCAGTAATTTTCAGTCAGTGCGATAGCCTAAGCTGTCGAGAGCTTTCGCGCGTTGTGCCGCAGCGAACGGCCTTCAGATAATCCGTAGAGCTCTTCGGCCAAATTCTTGGCGTGATCTCCAATGCGTTCCAGCGCCTGGGCAGCGAGTAGGATATCGAAATTCTGGTGGCCGCTTGGGCTGTTCGGCTCAGCCAGATGCCTGTGAAACAGGGTATGACACAACCGGTCTACTTCGGGATCGGATTGCAGTACGGTCTGCGCGTGCGATACGTCGCGTTTGAGAAAGCCCTGATGAACCTGCTCCAGCATTTCGTGAAGCAGGGAGGCCATCTCGATCAGTTGGCGGGAATCCGCGGGGCGCAATTTTTCACGGCGCGATTGCAGTTGCATAACCGCGCTGTAGGCGAGGTCACCGATGCGTTCCAGGTCGGTGATGAACTTCAGACATGCCAGCAATTCGCGGGCCTTGGCTTCTCCGACGCGGGTGATGGCTTCGGGGAGTTGGTCGTCAATTTTGCGCTCGATTTGGTCCAGTTCTTTTTCGCAATCCTTGATCGCAAGGAAAGCCAGCCGCGAACCATCCGAGAGAAAATCCTTCACGTTAAAGACTGCATCGCGGGCGATCAGGCAGCCGCGGAGCACCAGGGCGGAGAGTTCATCTCCTTCAAAATCTTGATCAACGGTTTCAGGGGGAAGGGCGCGGACTGGCGCTGGACGAGAGCGAGTTGCCGCCGAACGGCGCTTGGGTCGTGAGGGTGAAGTCGGTTGTTTTCGGGCCATGGAAATCGCCAGTTGGGAGCGAGCCACTCACTGGTAATGAAACTAGCATAAAACCGGAATGTGAAAGGAATGTAAATGTAGACGGCGTGCCGCGGCGCAAGTCATCACTTGAGGGAGGATAGGTGTTCAACAGCTATTTTTTTCCCAGTGCTTCAGCCTGTTTTTCAATCCGCTTGGCATCGTCTTCTCTCCCGAGTCCACGATAAGCCCTCGCCAGTAACCGCAAGGCTGCGACATTCTGCGCCTCCGACTTCGTGAATGCCTCCAAATCCGGCAAAGCGCCCGCAAAGTCGGATTGCTCAATCTGCGCCTCCGCGAGTCCTAGGCGACCGTCAGTGTTGTTCGAATCGACCAGCAGCGCGGCCTCGAACTGATCTTCTGCGTTCTTTGCGTCTTTCAGGCGCAGGTACACACGGCCAAGCATCAGCCTGGCGGACACTTGGCTGGGCGAGAGCTTCAAGCTCGACTCGAGCGCGTCCCGCGCGCCGGGCCAATCGCCGGACTTCTCCATCGCCTCGCCCAATTCAAAAGCGGCGGTCGAGTCATCGGGACGAAGTTCACAAGCACGCTTCAAGTGCGCAGCGGCCTTGGTGAAATCGCCAGCGGCAAATTCAAGCTCGCCCAGTTGTCTGAGTGCGGTCGGCGAACTCGAATCAATCTTCAACGCCTTTTCGAGAAACTGGCGCGCATCGCTGGATCGATTGTCATCGCCAGCCAGCATGGCGTCGTGCAGCAGATTTTGTACTTCAACTTTGTCTTTAGGATCCGGCAAGGCCTCTCCGGGTTTGCCGGACTCGCTCCGCGGGGGCAACTTGGCCGTCCACGTCGCCATTTCTGCCTGCATGTTTTGGACTTTCGCTTTGGAACTTTCCGCCGCGTAGAGATTCGTCATCTCTTTGGGATCAGCCTTCAGGTCGTAGAGTTCGGGCCGGGGAGCTTCGATCCATTTAGTGTTTTCGGCGCGTAATGCGCGCAGCGGCGCCCATCCCCAACGGAGGGGATAGTCGGTCTCGCCAAAGAGCGCTCGATCAGACGCGCCCTTCTCGCTTAGTAACGGAATCAGCGATTCTCCATTCAGTTCTGCGGGTACGGCCACGCCAGTGGCGGAAAGAATGGTTGGAAGGATGTCGGTAGTGCGTACTTGCGCCTCGATCACAGCTCCACTGTGAGAGTTCCTCGGCATCTTTAGGAGAAGCGGAATGTGCAGCGTGGAGTCGTAAAGAAACAAGCCGTGGGTTTCCTCTCCATGCTCGCCCAACCCTTCACCGTGATCGCCGGTGACAATGACGATGGAATTGTCATAGACGCCTGCTTTTTTCAGAAAAGCAATCCAGTGAGCGACCGCCGAATCAGCATAGGCAATTTCTCCGTCATAGAGATGGTCTTTGTATTTCTCCGAGAATGGCGGCGGTGGTTCGTAAGGATCGTGTGGATCGTACAGATGTACCCACACAAAATGTGGTCCGGTACGGTGTTTCTCAAACCAGCTTTCGGCGTGGCTAACGACCTCCATGCCGCGGCGCTCGACACGTCCCCAGCGTTCTTTGTTCGTGCCGTCCGCATTTTTGCTCTCGGTTTTGGGGAAATTGTCATAGAAATCAAAACCGCGATCGAGACCAGGAGCGAGGGTGTTGCTGTCGAGAATTACGGCCCCGATGAATGCCGCAGTCTGATACCCGTGTTTCTTCAGCAACTCCGCCGCGGTTGCATGTTGGGGTGAAAGAGGAACGCCAAAATCTGTGACGCCGTGCACGCTGGGTAAGAGGCCGGTCAGGATCGTAATGTGGGAGGTATTCGTGATGGGACTATGAGTGAATGCCTGCGTAAAACGAACACCATCGGCTGCGAGTGCGTCCAAAGCAGGAGTCTCGACTTGCTTGTATCCGTAACAGCCGACGTGATCGGCACGCAGGGTATCAATGGTGATCAGGTAGACGTCGGGGAGAGAATTACGCGGGGAGGGCTTCTCGGCGGAAGTTTGTCCCCAGGCCGATGCTCCTGACGCGATTAAACCTAGAAAGAACTGGACCCAAACGATTACGGGAAGAATAGCTAAACGTCGCATACGCGCCCAGCGTATCACAGAGTTTCCGCCCGGTTGAGCGGGTGACAGCGCTGGCAGGCGTGTCGTCCGTCCGATGACTTACGATAAACTGAATCCACCGATGGCATCTGCTTTTCGTCGATTGATTCTCATTCTCGCGGTCCCCGCCGCGTTTTCTGCGGTGGCGCAAGTTCCCGCCAAGCCAGCACTGAATGTTGTGCTGATCACAATTGATACGCTGCGGGCCGATCACGTCGGCTGTTACGGATATAAGCAAATCAAGACGCCCAATATCGACGCTTTGGCCGGCGATGGGGCCCGCTTTGAACGTGCATTTGCGGTCGTCCCGGTAACCCTTCCGTCACACAGTACGATGCTCACCGGCACTTATCCCATGTTGAGCGGCATGCACGACTTTAGCGGCAATAAGCTTAGCCCACTTCAGCCCACGCTGGCCTCAGTTTTGAAGCAGGCCGGCTATCAAACGGCGGCAGTGGTTTCCGCAGCGGTGCTGGACTCGCGGTTCGGGCTGAATCAGGGGTTCGATTTTTATTACGATCATTTTGATTTTAGCCGACTGGATGAAGCGAACCTCGACGAGATGGAGCGTCCGGGCAACATAGCTGCCGATGTGGCGTTGGACTGGCTGGCAAAAAATTCGCAAAAGAGTTTTTTTCTCTGGATGCATCTATACGATCCGCATTTTCCTTATCACCCGCCAGAGCCTTACAGCCGTGAATACGCGGACCGGCCCTACGATGGCGAGATTGCTTTTGCGGATGAGCAGGTGGGACGGCTGCTCAAGTTTCTGAAAGAGAAGGGAATTTATAAGAATACAGTTATCGTGCTCTGTGGTGACCATGGTGAAAGCCTTGGAGAGCATGGCGAAAAGACGCACGGCTTTTTTATCTACAACGCTACGATGCATGTGCCCCTGATTATTCGCGTGCCCGGGAATGCTGCCACGGAAAATGTCATTGCCGATCCGGTGTCGCTGGTCGATATTATGCCCACCGTTCTAAGCGCCGTCGGCGTGGAGATTCCGTCGCAAGTTCAGGGGCGCAACCTGTTTCCAGAGACCCATGATGCAGAAGCGAATCGACCCATCCAAGGCGAGCGCGACCGCATTCTCTATGGAGAAACTTTCATGCCGCGGATTCACTTCAACTGGAGTGAACTTCGAGCTTCGGAAAATACAAAATATCATTTTATCGATGCGCCTCGACCCGAACTCTATGATCTGGCGAAGGATCCCGGAGAAGTTCATAACTTGTTCGCGGAGAAAAAGGCGGTCGCTGAGGAGATGCGCGCCCAACTCGCGGGTTTGATCCGCAATTACAGCGCGGGCAAGGAAATGGCCGAAAAAACCGGTCTCGACCCCGCGCTGATGGAGCGCTTGAAAGCGCTGGGGTACGCGGGATTTTCTGGGGGCAGCGACCCAACGATAAGCAGCCGCGATTTACCGGATCCAAAAGACCGTATTGGCGCTTATGAGTCGATCTCCGACGCCATTGCCGATAGCCAGCATGGCCGCTATCGGGAGTCGGTCGAAGAACTGAAGAGCGTAATCAAGACTGAGCCCAACTCTGTGCCGGCGCATTATTTGCAGGGGCTGAATTTCTACCATCTGAAGATGTTTGAAGAATCGGTGGGGGAGTTGCAAAAGGCAGTCCAACTCAGTCCCGACTACGCGCTCGCTTTCTTTAACCTCGGTATGGCGCAGGCGCATGCCGGGCAGATCGACGCTGCCATCGTGACACTGCAACGGACTCTCCAACTGGATGCCACGAATTTCGACGCGGCTTACAATCTGGGAGTGGCGTTCCTGCAGAAAGATCAACTCGATCCGGCAGCCGAAGCTTTCCGCCAGTCGGTTGCGGTGAATCCGGAATTTGCGCGCGGGCATCGTGCTCTGGGCGAAACGCTGCTCTACCAGCAGAAAGTTGACGAAGCGATTGTAGAGTTGAGACATGCCGTGGAATTGGCACCGCAAGAACCCAGCATGCATGAATCGTTATCGAAAGCGCTGGCCGCCAAGGGACTCACGAAAGAAGCGGACGAAGAGGCACGGCGTGCGCAGCAACAGCCTGCGCCGCAATAAACGCCCATGTTTGGACGCCCTTCAAATTATTTGCCTGCGTTTACCACGTTGGTGGTTGCCATCGCTCTAGCATCCGGACTCGCCGCATCGGCTCAAACATCTACTAAGCCAGCTCAGGGAAAGAAGCCGGTACAATCCGGCACCAAGCCTACGAGCGTCATATTGATAACCATCGATACACTGCGTGCCGACCACGTGGGATGTTACGGAGCACAGATGGTCAAGACTCCGACTCTCGACGCGCTGGCTCACGACGGTATCGTGTTCGAGCGCGCTATCTCGCAGGTCCCTCTCACGTGGCCTTCGCACGCGGTGATCCTGACTGGTACCTACCCGTTTCAAAATGGTGTGCAGGATTTCACGGGGCAGCCTCTCGCGGAACAATTTCGTACCGTTTCCCAAGCCTTCAAACAAGCAGGTTACGTTACAGGAGCTGTGGTGAGCGCATTCGTTCTCGACCGGAGTTGGGGGCTAGCGCGCGGCTTTGATTATTACGATGATGCGTTCTCAGCAGAGACTTTCGAGAAAAAAGAAACTGGCCTCGTAGACCGCCGCGCTGGGGAGAGCGTCGAGCATGCCATCTCCTGGTTAAAGAGAAACCCGCATCGGCCGTTTTTTTTCTGGCTCCATCTTTATGATCCGCACAGCCCGTATGATCCTCCGGAGCCCTACCACTCTGAATACCGTACCCATCTCTACGATGGTGAGATTGCCTACGCGGATCACGAACTCGGAAACCTGATCGCTTGGCTCAAACTGAATCATCTTTATGACTCTTCGCTGATTGTCGCACTTAGCGACCACGGAGAGTCCTTGGGGGAACATGGTGAAGACGAGCACGGATTCTTCATTTATAACTCGACCGTCCACGTGCCGCTCATCGTGAAACCGCCTGCTGGGAGCGGCATTGCGACTGGAAGACGCGGCGACCCCGTGGAGACTGTAGCTGTGGCTCCCACGCTGCTGAAACTCGCCGGCGTGAAAGAATCGACAGACCCAATTTATGCGCAGTTCCAATCGCAATCGCTACTAGGCAATCCGTTAGACACAAAAATCGCAAATCAAAAGGAGAATGCGGCCCCGAAGAGTCAGGCCTATAGCGAGACTTTTTATCCCTTCAGTTCTTTCGGTTGGAGTCCGCTGCACGCGTTTGAGAGCGGACGCTTTCATTTTATTGAGGCGCCCAAGCCAGAGTTATACGATCTGGAAACCGATCCCGGAGAAACTCAAAACATCGCCGCTCAGCAACCTGCTACGGTTGCGGTGTTTCGGCAAAAGGTGCAAGACCTGCTGGCGCATAATCCTTTCGTCCGGCAGGGGGTGAGTGATGGGAATCTGAGTCCCGATGCGCAGGAAAAACTGCGCGCCCTCGGTTATTTTGGATTTCGTGCCGCTGTTTCTCCCGAATCGATCAAACAAGGCCTCGCCGACCCCAAGGATAAACTGCAGGTATTCAATGGAATTCTGAAGGCGGAAGACGCTTTCCATCAGGGCGATGACGGTCACGCTGAGACCCTTCTCCGCCAGATTCAGAAACAAGACACGAATATCTATGTGATTCCTTTTCTGCTGGGAGAGTCGGCATTGCGGCGTCAGAATTGGACAAGCGCGGCTGAGCAGTTGCAACGATGCCTGGAACTCAATCCGAATTTTGACAATGCCATGACTGGCTTGGCGCGAGCTCTGGCCAGACTTGGACGCGTGGATGAAGCAAGAACTTGGTTGCAGAAAGCGCTTCAGAGCAATCCTCAGAACTATCGGGCCTGGTATCAGTCGGGGCTATTGGATACCGGAAGCGACCGTGCCGCAGCGCTATCTTCCTACGAGAAGGCGATTGCGATTCAGCCTAACTTCCCGCCGGGACAGCGGGAGCTGGGTATGGCACTCTTTCAGCAAAAAGACTACGCTGCCGCTGCTATGCATCTGGAAAAAGCACTTGCGCTTGGTCTGAATGAAGCGCCCCTTCATAACTTCCTCGGAATTTGCTACAGCCAGACGGGCCGGTTGTCTATGGCGATGCGAGAGCATCGGCGCGCCATCGAACTCGACCCAAAGCTGGCGGAAGCGCACCTTAACCTTGCGCACGACTACCAACTTTTGCATCAGGCAAAAAGCGCGCATGAGGAATACGCAATGGCGTGCAAGCTGGAAGAAAAATTCTGCAAATTCATGCCCGCGAATTGAGCACCGACAGTCGCCACTAGTTGTTTGCAATGCCTTGCAGACGGTGTGCGGCTGCTTGCTCGCGTTCCGCGTCTGCTTTCTGTCCGAGTTGCGTGTAGGCATCGGCCAGAAACGCGTGCGGCTCGGGCGATTTAGGCTCAAGCTCAGACGCGATCATCAGCATCGGAATCGCGTCGGTCGGATTTCCCGAGAGCGCAAGGGCTCTTCCCATGAGCAGATGCGCGCTGTAGTGCCTGGGCCTGAGTTCAATAACCTTGGCGTACTCCGGGATCGCGTCTTTTAAACGGCCGGCGCGGGCGTAGGCTGTGGCCAGCGAAAGATGCGCTTCCGGCCAGTTCGGCGACCGATCTACAGCGATCTCGAACTGCGCGGCCGCGCCCGCGAAATCGTCCGTTTCAAAAAGCGCCGAGCCTAACTGATACCGCGGAGTCGTTAAGTCTGGACGCATCTCGACCGCTTTGCGCAAGACCGGCACGGCCTTTTCGTAATCCTTCAGGGAACTCAAAGCGGTGCCCAATTGCAAGTACGTGATTGGCAGGTTGGGCTCCAGTGCGATCACCTGCTCGAGCAGGGGCACGGCTTGTTGGAACTGTTCTTCTTCCTTGAACGTTTCGGCGGCGTGCAAGAGGTTCACCACCTGAACCTTGTCTTTGGGATCGGCGCCTGTGTCCTTGATGCCGAGCATGGCTGAAGAACTGCTGTCGGCTGCCAGATATCCCAACGCACTCAGTTTTTCCTGGAGTTCGGGGTCGGCGCTCACTTTCGGCGCTTCCTTGGACGTGCTCGTCTTCTGCCGGAATGCATCGAGCTGGCTAGTCAAGGTGCTGGTAACCGCCACTGAGGTCGCGGATAGGTTATGCTCTGCCTTCGGATCCGTCGATTGGTCGTAGAGCTCCTTGCGCGGCGCCTCGATGAACAGATACTTGCCAGTTCGCAGCGACCGCAACGAGCCCCATCCAAAGGTACGATGCGGATAGTCGCTCTCGGCATAGGCGGGATGATCGGGAAGCGTTTCGGGGGCTTTCGCGAAATTCAAGAGGGATTCCCCTTGTACTTCGTGGGGAACGTCAATTCCGGCCTCCTGCAACATGGTTGGCAGCACATCGACCAGTTCGACGCGCTTTTCTACTCTGGTTCCGCCGGACCGCTCTTGCGGCAACTTAAGCAACAGCGGCACGTGTATGGTTGCGTCATAGAGGAAAAGCCCGTGCGTAGTTTCTCCGTGATCGCCCAGGCCTTCGCCATGGTCGGCCATAACCGCAATCAGAGAGCCTTCATAGAGTCCACTGGCGCGCAGTTGAGTGAGAAGCTTACCTACGGCGGAGTCGGCGTATGCGATTTCGCCGTCGTAGGGAGCGGAGGCATATTTGCTCTTATACGGCTCGGGAGGATCGTATGGATCATGCGCATCGTAAAGATGTACCCAGAGAAAGATGGGTCCCTTCCGGTGAGTGTTTAGCCAGGCCAGCGCGCGCGCTACTACTTCGTCGCCGCGACGTTCTATGGAGTGGTAACGGTCTTCGCCCACGCGCCGGCGATGGAAGCCGGCATCGAAGGTATCGAATCCACGCTCGAAACCAGGGGCCGAGCGCGTTTCTGGGTCGAGGACCAGTGATCCGACGAACGCCGCCGTGTGATATCCGTTGCCCCGAAAGATGTACGGGGCGTAGGGCAGATCCTCCGCCAACGGCACTCCGAAGTCGTTCACCTGATGAAACTGGGGATATGTGCCGGTGAGGATGGTAGCGTGCGATGCCGTAGTCAATGGAACCTGCGAGTAAGCGTGGGTGAAAACCACGGACTGGCGCGCCATGGCGTCGAGGTTCGGGGTCAGTCCACGCTGCGAGCCGAGGAAACCCATACGGTCGGCGCGGGTCGTGTCCAGGGTAATGAGAATGATGTTGGGCGGCTTGGATTCAGCAGGCTTAGAGGCCGAAGCACCGGGCGACGTTCCCAACGATTCACCGGCCATTGCCGCAGCTACCAGGGAAAGAACGCAGAGCAATCCGCGCGTGGGCAAAGATCTCAAATCCATAGCGTATACGCAAAGTTTATCATCGCGATTTAGATCGCAGGGCCGGAGGATGTCTACGGCAGATCGTGGCTACTGCGGGCTGGCGGACGCAGCGGCATCCCCCTGAAGTCTTTTCAACAGGTCTCGTGCTTTGGGAGAAAATGACGAGCCTGGGAAGGCTTTCAGATAAGCTTCCAATTCGCTGATTGCATCCGGCGTTCGTTTCTCCTGCACGTATAGGTTTACGAGTTGCAGATATACCTGCTGCATCTGCGGATCAAGCTGGAGCGCGCTTTGTAACGTTTTCTCGGCGAGTTCGGGCCGGGCGGTAAGCGAATAAAGCCGGCCTTGTAGAAAGTGTCCGAAAGCGGAGTCCGGCCGGCGCTGCAATCCCTCGTCGATCTCGTGTTCCGCGGGGGCATAACGCTGCGTCAGCAGCAGAACATTGGCGAGATTGAAGTAGGCCTGCGCATCATTCTGATTTGCTTTCAGTGCCGCTTCAAACTCGGTTTGGGCCGCTTCCATATTTTGGCGGGCCAGATATGCCGAGCCCAGATTATTGTGAGCCGGATAGAAGTCCGGCGAATAACTGAGAGCCTTCTCGTAATGCTGGATCGCGTCGTCCGCCTTGCCCTGATGGTCCGCCTCTACGCCCTTTTCAAACTCCTTAACTGTTTTCTTGGGAAATTTCTGAAGGTATTCAGCGGGATCGATCAGGTAAGGGTTGCTCCCTCCCACTCTGCCCGGCAAAGGATCCTTCTTGGCGTTGGGACGCGGAACCAGCATTATTTGCAGGAAATTTGTCGCCGAACTTTCCGGATTCACATGCGTCGTTTCGTCGATCGTTTCATAATCATCGTCATTAATCGAAATTTCGTAGTCATTGGCAACCAGGCTATAGAAACCGAATCGCCCCTGATCGTCGCAGTACTTGCTGTCAATCGGAGATCCACGCATTGCGAGCGAGATCAGGACCGGGTGGGGAGGGAAATCGCCCTTCAGCACGCGGATGGTGCCAATAATTTTCCCCAACTGATTCTGCTGGGCACAGAGCTGCGCTGGGATAGCGACGGATATGAGGAGTGCGGAGAGCGCAACAGCGCGCCAACCTCGGTTCATAAGGCACCCGCCAAATAATACTACCGGAAAGGAAAAAAGGCTTGCTGCCGGGAATCAGCAGCAAGCCTTCGAACACAACCAGTTTCGTCTAGAAGCTGAGCTTCAAGCCGAATTGCATTTCGCGGGCGTTCAGAGTGCCCGCGGCCTGGCCGAAGTTGCTGTGGAGGAAGTTATTGTTCGCCCCGCCGCCCGTGGTTGCCAGGATGAAGTTCGTGCGATTGAACACGTTGAAGGCGTTCGCATCGAACTTTAAGCGGAACCTTTCGGTAAGCGTGAACGTCTTCGATACCGTCATATCGGCAAACCAGTTACCTGGGCCAACGAATGTGTTACGCCCCAGATTTCCGGTGCAACCTAGACACGGGCTCGAGAAAGTCGCCTGCGAAAATCCGGCATTGTAAAACCCATTCGCCCACTGACTGTGGTTCGCGCTTCCGTATCTGCTGATGGTCGAGTCTGGGCGATCGTTCTTGCCGGCGTCCAAGTTGAAGTCGCCACCCACATTCGTACACTGACCGGTGTTAACGTCAGCGGCCGTGCACGGAAGGGGGTTGGGAGTACCGACCGTGGGAGTTTCCTCGAGGTGTGAACCAGCGCTCGTAAAGGGCGACCAGTGCGCACCGCTCTGGAACTGCCAGATTCCGTTCAGCGACCATCCTCCCGCAATCGCGCCTGCGACACCCTTCAGGTTCTGTCCAGGCAATTGCCAGACATAGTTGAAAACCAATCGGTGGCGGATGTCATAAATCGAGTCGCCTCGATCTATCCCAGCCAGCGTCTGATCGGTGGTGAACCCTTCACCTGCTGCCGCACCGTTGGCCGTGGTAGCGCCGCTGTGCCAGGTTGATCCGTCGTCAATCGAATGGCTGTAGGTATAGTCCGCGTTGAAGAGCAACCCATGACTTACCTGGCGCTTCAGTGAAGCCTGCAGCGAGTTGTAGTTGGAGTTAACCGTATTTTCCCAGGTACGCATTTTGCCGTAGTTCTGGTTCAAACGGCCACCCAAACCGGTCAAGGTTCGGCCAAAAATGTCGGTTACGGTGGAACCTTCTGGAAGCAGCGACCCCGCCTGGCGGTTAATGTCCTCCGAACGGAACAGCTTGTGACCGGCCGTTCCTACATACTTCACATCAATGACCGTCTTTGGCAGGATCTCGCGCTGTACGTCCAGGTAGAAGTTGTAGACATACGGATCCCGGACTCCTGACGGGAAGATAATTCCAGTCAGCTCTGCCAGGTTAGGATTGTTCGGATCCCAGCCATCGATGTTGCCCTGAGCCTGGGCCTGTCCCGCTGGCCCTTGGTGTGGATTGGTTGGAGGACCGGTGAAAGTCGGAACTTGCGTCGGATCCTGATTGCAAACCGTGGCGCTACACGTACTTGGTCCATACACAACGTCTGAACCCGTCTGGCCAACGCCGCCACCGATTCCGTTAAAGGAATAGTAGGGGAGGTTCCAGCGGGAGTTTGAAAGCGGGTTGTACAACGTGCCCTCGTAGGCTACACCGAAGCCGCCACGAAGAGAGGTCTTGCCATTGCCAAACACGTCCCATGCGAACCCAAGACGCGGTCCAAAGTTGTTGTGGTCGCCTTGCCCCAAAGAGGCAGATGGGGCAAAGCCACCCGGGCCGCAAACGCCTACGAGCTGAGCCAAGGCCGGGTTGCCGGTAGTTCCGCCGGGAGTATCGCAGCCTGGATTGCCTGCGGCAACGTTGGCATTGAAGAGTTCGTTCGGCAGGGCATTGCTCGGTCCGATGATAAATGAGTTAGGCGTGCTCGGCCCCAGAATGAATGTGGTCGCGAGGTTCGCTTCTTCGTGGTGACGCTGGAAGAGATCATAGCGGAGGCCGAGGTTAAGAGTCAGGCGCTTGTTGACCTTCCAGTCGTCCTGGAAATACGTTCCGAACTCGATGTTGCGCCAGTGACGAATGTTACTCGTCAAATTCGCGACCGGGTCTGGATTGTACGAAGAAATTGGGCACGGCGCTTTGCAAATTCCAGGGTCTACGCCAGCCGCCTGATAGTAGGGAGCGTCAGCCGCGAAACCCACCTGGTCGTAAAAGTAGTAAGACGGACGCGCTACGTTGAATTCGCTGTTCTCGATGTTGCGCCGGAAGTCCACGCCGACCTTCATATTGTGGTTTCCGTGGCTGATCGAAACGATGTCGGAGTAGGTGTAGACATTCTCCTTAAAGGCCTGTGGGTAACCATTGTAAGAACCAAAAGCCGCTGTTCCGTCGGCGAAGCCGATACGGGGAACGCCGCCGTGGTTGACAGTGATGTCGGTGTTGTTCTGCAAGTAACCGGCGTGGAATGAGTTCAGGATCGTTGAGCTGAAAGTGTGATCGAAGCTAAACGTTGCCGCTGGGAAGTTGTTGCGGGTTGGATTTGCGAAGCCGCGTGTACAAGAAGCTGTGCAAGGTCCAAAAGTGTCCGTTTCCCGGAGGTAGTTGTAGGAAACATAGAAGCGGTTGTTGGCATTCCAGTTGTAATCGAGACGCAACGAGGCTTCCTTGCCATTAAACAAGTTACCCAGGGTTTGGGTCTGCGAACCGAAAGTCGCCACACTACTTTCCTGGATTGATGCCGAACGATCAAGCGTACCTGCCTGAACTGCCGGAATGTTGACGCATCCGGCTGTCTGCATCGCCGTCACGTCGGTCGGGGTGACACCAAAAATTGGTACCAGTTTCTGATGCTGCAATGTCGTATAACCGCCGAAGCCATTATCGAGGCACAACTGGCTCGCGTAATTACCACCGGTGTAGCTATCCGCCGTTAGGCCAGTAGGAGTGCCCGGATTGGTTGTCGGAAAGTCGCTGTAGAGCAGGGCGGCCGTTGAGTTCAGTCCACTGGCGTTGTTGGCATTAATAACCGCCGTGCGCCAGGCTTCCGACTCCTGCAGAACGTTGACGGGTGTCGCTTGCGACTTGTAGTGGTCATCCTGTAGGGCGAGGAAGAAAAACAGTTTGTCCTTGATGATTGGACCGCCGAAAGTGAGTCCGAACTGATTGAAGCGGACGGGCGGCTTGGCAACGTCGTTCTGATTCAAGAAGAATTGGTTGGCGTCGGTGGCATCGTTGCGAAGATATTCCCATCCGCTGCCATGCCACGCGTTGGTGCCCGGCTTGGTTACCAGGTTGACGGTGCTGCCGGCGCTGTTGCCGTACTGGGCCGACATGTTCAACTGCAACTGCTGGAATTCCTCGACCGTGTCCTCGATCGGCACGTTCACCACGCCGCCGCTCAAACCCTTGTTCGACACGCCGTTGATGAGGAACCCGTTGAAATCCTCACGCAGGCCGTTGACCACCGTATTGTGGCCGTTTTCCATGTCGACGCCGGACACGTTCACGGCGCCCGAACTCAGTTGCATCAAGTCGAACACGTTGCGGCCGTTCAGTGGCAGGTTGTTGATTTGCGTTGCACTCACAGTGGTGGCCAGCTTCGAATCTTCCGTGTTGACCGCGGCAGATTCGCCAGTCACTTCGATCACTTCAGAGGCTTTGCCGATCTGCAGCTTCACATCGACGTGCGCGATGGTACCTGCATTGGCGGTCACGCCCGTGTCGGAGAAAGTCTTGAAGCCAGCTGCCTCGACCGTGATTTTATAGACGCCTGGCGGTACTTCCCGCACCGTATAGTTGCCACTGGCATTGCTCGTGGTGGAAAGGTGCAAGTCGGTGGCCGCATTGACAACCTCAATCTTGGCGTTTGCGACCGCGGCGCCCGTGGGATCGTTTACGGTACCGGCAAACTGACCATTCTGGACCTGGGCGAATGCGCTGAAGGTTAAAGCCAGCACGGCGAATACTGCGAGGCAAAACTGCAATCTCTTCATTTACCTACCCCCTGAGAACTTTGGCAATTCGTTTTTTTATCGTGCACGAAAAACAGAAACTCTGGTTAGGAACCTATGTCGCCAACTCCGATTTGCGGTCCGGGCTTTTACAATCCCGTGAACCCGAGGTGAAGTGCGCGAAACCCTGCGCCGACAGATAACAACACCTAGTGTGTTTCAGGTAGAGTGGCACTTGTTGCTCCAAACAACATAGTATTTATTTTCATATATTTAACATAGTACTTGCCATCCTACCTATGAGTAAATGAAGACTGAATTCTGTATAAATACCAAATTTAATAGATTTGGCTCGCCCTATTTGGATGGCGCCGGTTGGGCGGGTGAGTGACTTTCATGTTTCCGTTCAATTACGCCACGTCCTTCTTGGACGATGATTTCCTGATCCGCTGGTTCTGATCCTATTTTGTCGGCTTGTCCGCTCGGCCATCGAACGACGATGGCGTCGACTTTTGTGGCCGTACCCAACCCGAAATGGAGCCGCGGGTCGCTCGAACTCTCAAAGCTGCTCCCGGCCCGAACCTCCGCATACTGGACCGAACCGGCGACCGTGATCTCGATCCGGGCGCCGAAGCCATCGCGATTCGATTTGGTGCCAATGGTCTTGATCTGAAGCCAGTGGCCCGGGGAAGGAACTTCGTTTCGCAGCAGAACGGGCGAAGAGTCGAGGCTGGTCATCAGAAGATCCTGGCGGCCGCGATTCCAGAAGTCGGCAATCAGGGCGGCGCGTCCCACATATTTCTTAGCCAGTGCGCCGCCTGGTTTTTCGCCTACCTCTTCGAACTTTCCAGTCTTCGATTTGGATTTATCCGCAACGGATTGAGACCCTAGATTGTGAAATAGAAATGGACGCTCGGCATACCCCACGCCGAATGATTGACCCTCCACCTGGGGATCGACGTGCCCATTCGCAATAAAGATGTCTGGCCAGCCATCGTTGTCATAGTCGAGAAACTTCGCGCCAAATCCAAGATAAGGATTGCTGATCGGCCCAAAGCCAGACGGTCCGGCTACATCGGTGAATTCACCGTTGTGATCGTTGTGATAGAGATTGTTGTCGTCGTCGGAAAAATTTGTCTTTACAATGTCCGGCCAGCCGTCGCGGTCATAGTCCGCGGAGTCAATGCCCATCCCCGCCTGTTCGAGTCCATCGTTGCTGTAGGCGACGCCGGCCTCGGCTCCGACTTCGGTAAATCCGCCCTTGCAGTTGTTGTGATAGAGCAGGCTTGGCGAGGAATCGTTCGCGACGTAGAGATCCAGACACCCGTCTTTGTCGTAATCCAGCCATAGGACGCCGAGCCCATAGTAGCTGTCTTTATCGATTCCCAGTTTCTCCGTGACATCGGTGAAGGTGCCATCGCCGTTGTTGTGATACAAGCGGTCCCGCGCGCCTTTTAATCCACGCGGCCCGCAATTTACCGGGATGCCCCGATACTGGCAGAACGCACCATTGCCGAACTGAGGCAGGTTGTTGATATCGAGGTCCACGTAGTTGGCGACGTAGAGGTCGAGGTTGCCGTCGTTGTCGTAGTCGCCGAAGGCCGCGCTTGTTCCCCAGCGACCGGCATTGGCCACGCCGGCTTTCGCCGTGACGTCGGTGAACGTGCCGTCGTGGTTGTTGCGGTAGAGCGCCGAATGATTGAAGCCGGTGATGTAGACGTCGTCCCAGCCGTCGTTGTCGAAATCGCCCACAGCCACGCCATAACCCCAGCCGCAAAAATTCAGGCCCGATTTCGCCGACACGTCGGTAAACGTGCCATCGTGATTGTTGTGGTAAAGCCGCGGCGGATGGCATTTCCCTGATTTGAAGTCTTCGATGGTCGAACCATCCACCAGCAAAATATCCATCCAACCGTCGTTGTCGTAGTCGAGCGCAGCGGCGCCACCGCACTGGGTTTCCAGGATGTAGAGCTTTTCCTTGCCGCCGCACGTCAGGTGAAAATCGATTCCAGCAGCGTGAGTGATATCAACGAAAAGCGGTGGAGTTGGCGCGAGAGTCTTGGCTTCGGATGTTGGTGCGGCCGTCACTTTTGCGGCTGGCGCATTATTTTTCGGCGCAGCCGTCTGCGCTGCGCCGGTCGGAATCCAATCACTGCTGAGCGCGATTATCAAAACCAAAGCGGAGGCCACAATGATACCGCGCAATTTCGTCATGAGTTGATTCATCATCCCTATCATTGATCGCGTCCCGTAGCCACTCCCGCCGCGGCTGGTTGCGCCTTCTTCAGTTCCAGGAAACTTGCTCGCTCATTTTGTGCTTCGTCGAGCTTGCCGAGTTTCTCCAAAACGCGCGCCAGTTGATAATGCGGGCTGGGATCCTTCGGATTCAACGCAACCGCCCGGCGTAAAGAAGACTCAGCTTGCGACTCCTGCCCGGCGAGAGCCTGCGCCTTGCCGAGGTTGTACCAAACGTCGGCATTGGACGCGTCCAGTTCCTCGGCACGCCGCAAAAAGTTCACGGCCTCCTCATATTTCCCGCTCTCCAGCAGCGAGCGTCCCAATTCATACACCACCGGAGCACTTTCCCCAGACCGGCGCAACTCTTCCTTATATTCGCCAATGGCATCGTCGTTGCGCCCCAGGCTGAAGTAAGCAAATCCTAGATGGTAGTGTCCAAGCTTGATCGCCGGGTCAAGTTGCAGAGATTTTTCGAATTCTTCAATCGCCTGCAGGCTGCGATTCGAATTCAGATAGGCTCGCCCCAGGAGTGTATGCCAGAGGGCATTCGAAGGGCTGATCTTGATCGCCGCCTCAAGTTCGTCCGCGGCGCTGGGATAATTCGTTTCGCTCAGTAGCACCAGCGCCAGATCAAGATGGATAGCGGCCTCTTTCGGGTTCAATTCGCTGGCGCGCGCAAGTTGCTCTTGCGCTTCCTTGAGATCGCCGCTCTTGAAGTAGGCTAAACCAAGATAGTGGCGGAGTTGTGCATCCTGCGGCCATCGCGAAACGGCCCGCTGGCCAAGCAGCACTGCCTCATGCAATCGTCCGGATTCGATGTCACGCAATAACTGCTGACGGGTTTGCGCCGGAGTCTGAGTCTGATTTTGGGCCGATATTGACAAGCAAAACGATAAAAAGAAAAGGAAGGACGCAATAACAATTCCAGAGCGACCCGTCAGCACTGAAAATGTGCCCTTACTTTGAGGAATGCATCGCCGAGGCTCGACTGTAGTGGTCGGAACATCATTTATCATCTGATTCGTCTGTGCATTCGTCTGTTATCGTATCGTCTTTGCGCAGCCAGTCGCAACGCGCCTGCCGCCCCGCGGAAAGCAGATCTCATCGAAAGGAGTCTCCATGTATGGCAAAGATTTTCTTCGGATGTTTGCTTACGATCACTGGGCGAATCGCGAATGCCTCACCGCAATTCGGGCGGCCGGAACGGCCTCGCCGGATGCTGTAAAACGCGTGGCGCACATTCTGGCGGCGCAGAAGCTTTGGCTTGACCGTATCCTGAAACGACCCCAGAGCCTCCCGGTATGGCCGAGCGTAACCATCGAGGATTGCATGGCGTTGGCGGACGAGATGGCGGCGGCGTGGAAGCATTACCTCACGCGGATAGAAAACCAGTTCGCGCCCGGCACCCTCGACGACACAATCGAATACAGCAACACCAAGGGCGAGGTGTGGTCCAGTTGCGTGGAAGACATATTGCTGCACGTGCTTTTTCACTCGGCGTATCATCGCGGGCAGATCGCCTTGCAAATGCGCGCCGCCGGCATGGAACCCGCTTACACTGATTTCATTCATGCCGTGCGCCAGGAGTTCGTGGAATAAAACTCAAGGTTCCCTAAACGCTATGGATCGTGGAACGATATTGCGGGTATGGCTGCCCCTGGCGGGAGGTCTCTTGGGTTTGGGCTGCATATACGAGTTCGGCCCAGGGCCGCACGGACTTGCGCGGTTGCTGGGCTTATTCCTGAGCCTGGTCGGCCTAGCGGGCGTCATCGTCGCCCGCTACACGTTAGGAAAGTCGTTTTCCGTTGCTGCCAGGGCTACTGCGCTGGTCACGAACGGAATCTATTCGCGGATCCGCAATCCTATTTATATTTCTGGAGAGCTTCTTGTCGCGGGTGTGGTGATCATGATTTGGAAACCGTATCTTCTGATTGTTCTGCTGGCGCTGATACCTATACAGATCATCCGCGCGCGCCGCGAAGCCGCCGTCCTGGAGGAAAAATTCGGGGACTCCTATCGCGTGTACCGGGCGGGCACCTGGTTCTAAATCGCTGCTATCATTTCAGCAATGAAATCGGCATTCCCCAAACTGCTTCCGGCTTTAATCTGTATTTTCCTAGCATCTACTCTTCAGGGTGGCCAGGAACCCAAACTCAGCCCCCTGCCTGCTCCTCTCTCCAATAATGCGGTCGCCATTTCGCATGACGAAGGCGGAGCCAGAGTTTTCTCTTTCATGGGAATTGGCCCCAAGAAGACCTGGGATGCAATCACGACCAGCGCCTATGAGATGGATCCGAGCGATGGCAAGTGGACGCAAAAGCGTCCGGTGCCGGGGGTGGCAGGGCGTGTGGCAGCGTCGGCGATAGCGCTCAACGATCAGGTTTTCATCTTCGGAGGCTACGTCATCGACTCACAGGGTGGAGAAACCACCGTGTCGGACGTAAATGTGTATGTCCCGGTCGAGGATCGTTACTATCGCGGCAAAGATATTCCCGTGCCTGTAGATGACGCCGTCGTTGGCGTTTACCACGACCGTTACATTTATCTCATTGGCGGTTGGTCAACGCAGAAGGACGATGCCGTCAGCAACGTCCAGGTGTACGACACCGAGAAAGACACCTGGATGGAAGCCACGCCGATTCCCGGTACGCCGGTATTCGGGCATGCCGGCGCCATCATCGGCGACACCATCATCTACGTCGATGGCGCTTACAAAAATCCAAACGGCTCAAATCCGAAATACATTGCGTCCAGCGAATGTTGGATGGGCAGACTTCCAAGTTCGAAAAAGGGAGACGTCACGAAAATCCGATGGAGCAGACTCACTGAACATCCGGGCAATGCGCGCTATCGGATCGCGGCCGGCGCTGGTCCCACGGAAAAACATGGCGGCAAGATTTATTTCTCCGGCGGGACCGACAATCCCTACAACTACAACGGAATCGGTTACAACGGCCAGCCTTCCGAACCTTCTCCTGTGACCTTCGCTTTCAACTCCTACAGCGAGCGCTGGGAAACGGTCAGCGAAAACAATCCCGAGCCCACCATGGACCATCGCGGCCTTCTGGCCACGCATCGCGGACTGGTGATGGTCGGAGGTATGGAAAGAGGTCAGCAGGTCACAGCCAAGGTCACGATCGTAAAGCCCAAGTACTGGAGATAAGCGTCAGGCGAGATCCGTTCTCCCTATTTCGGTTCAAGGCGGAGGGGTAAGCTCTCGTCTTTGATCAAAGTAAGGAAATTATGATAAAGTAAGGAATTGAGAATCGGATATGCAAAAGCAAGCGAAGATCACAAGCAAAGGTCAGATCACGGTTCCTATCGCGGTTCGCCGACTTTTGGGAGTGCGGACCGGGGACCGGCTGCTTTTCGAGAGCGACAATGAAGGTGTGCGAATCCGGCCAGTCCGCGGCAAAAGTAAATTCGCCAAATATAGCGGCATCGGCAATCCAGGTATTCCATCGGGCAAGAAAGCCATCAATCGATGGCTTCGGGAAATGCGTGGCCACAGCGACTGATTCTTCTTACTGATAACGAATGACAACGGCCATCGACACGAACGTCATTGTGGCCCTGTGGGACGAGGACCCGGGGTTGACATCGGCTGCGCGCACTGCTCTCGAAGCCGCCTTTCATCGCGGAAATCTTACCGTTGCCGCCCCGGTCTTTGCCGAACTCGTCGCCGCGCCCGGCCGCTCTGAAGAATTCGTGAATGGATTTTTTGAAGACGCTGGCATTGCGGTTGATTGGCACCTGAACGAAGCTATTTGGCGATCCGCCGGTCGAGCTTTTCGAGCCTATGCGGAACGGCGCCGAAGGCATCGCGATACCGGCGTGCGACGGATTCTTGCCGATTTCTTAATCGGCGCGCATGCCGCGGTCCACGGTTATCGACTGCTGACGATGGATCAACGCCTCTATCGAGTAGCGTTCCCGGCTTTGAAGATCGAGAGCTTATAATCCGGAATTCAATTTCCTACCGGGCTCTCGCCAACACCAGCGTCACATCGTCTGGTTGTTCGCTTTCGCCAATCCAGTCGGCGACGGCTGTCATCACAATTTCGGTAATGCGCTCCAGCGGCAGATGGCGGTTTGCACGCACAAGTTGAATCAGCCGCTCCTCGCCAAACTCGCCATAATCGTTTTCCGGTTCGGTCACTCCATCGCTATAGGTGACCAGCACATCGCCGGGCCGGAGTTGCACTGTCGCCTCGGGAAAACTCAAGTTATCGAAAAGGCCAACCACAGTCCCGCCGCAGCTCAGCAGTTGCGCTGACCCGTCTCCGGAGATCAAAATCGGCTGCAGATGACCACCGTTGGCATAGGTGAGCCGGCGTGTCGCGCCGTCGTAAATTCCCAAAAACAAAGTCGCATATTTTGCATCGGGAGTGCTTTCGAAGAGCTGGTGGTTCAACAGGGAGAGCAGCGTCGCTGGAGACGCGTCTGCGCCCCGCGACTCGGATGCCAGCATCAATCCCACGCCCCCCATCGCAGCCACTGCCGCCGGCTCTCGCAGCACGGGTATGTCTTCAATGCTGTACGCCCGCACCGCCGAGTGGATGGTCGCCATCAGCAACGCCGCCGAAATTCCTTTGCCGCTTATGTCGCCAACTGCCAGCATCAACTTGTCGGAATTCAGCGCGAGAAAGTCGTAATAATCTCCGCTTACCGTGCGCGCTGGACGGCAAAACCCATGCACTTCGAGCGTTTCGAGTTGCCGGATCAGCTTGGGATAAAGCTGCGCCTGCACTTCCTGCGCGATGGCCAATTCGCCTTCCAATCGCTGCTTTTCCTTTTGCTCCTGAACCAGTTTCTCGATGGATGTGGTCATCGAATTAAAAGATGTTGCCAGCGTAGCCAACTGGTCGCTTGACTGCACCGTAATGCGGTGGCTGAAGTCGGCGCGATTGATGTGCTTGGTGGCTTCGTAAAGCTGAGCCACCGCCGAGGTAATGCTGCGGGTTAGTTTGGTGCCGACGAACAGTGCCAGCATTTCAATGATTGCGAATACGATCGCAATCGACAACAAAATGTATTCCACGCCCTTGGCATAATCTCCCCGCGCGGCAAAGAGTCTGGCGTAGAGCACGGAGGATCGAGTCTCGACCTCGGCCAGCGCACCTACGCGCTCGGGCTTCCCCGTGCTCCAATCAATCACTTGAAGCGGAATTCTTAAGGTTATTTCACGATCCATCGCATTGGCCGCCGGCGGAATCTTGCCTGCGGAAAATGCCTGCTCGCGCACACCGCCATCATTGAACACCAGGGAAGATTGCGAAGCTTTTTTTTGCTCGGAAGGAACCGGACTTGAATCAGCCGGGCTCTCGGTTCCATAGACCGCGATCCGGCCGAGTTCGCCCGCAACCTTGTCCACAAACTCATCGTCGAACGGCTCACTCAAGATCACCCGTAAAGATTCGGGCTCGGCCGAGAGCACGGTCGCAGTCCGAAGATAAAGTTTGCCGTGGTCATTGACGACGTCGCGGAAATCCCCCGTAAGGAACGGCGGGAATTCAACACTGGATGCGGCCTTGGGTCCCGAGCAATAAGGCTGGATTTGATTTCGGTACCAGGCGCAGACTTGGCGCTCGGTCCACTCCGGACGACGCAGCCTTGCCCGATCGAGGATAGCGGCGTCCAGTTTCCCCGTGTCCGATATCTGGGTTGAAAGATGATGGGCAATGGCTCGGTTGGATGCTTCCATGCTCTGCAAATGAGTCGTGATGTCGGACGTTATGACAAAACTGGCGAATTGTCCGGCGAGAAGATAGAGAGTGATCAGTGAAATTACCAGCAGCAGGAAAACCGGAATCACGCCAATGAAAACATAAGTTACGATCAGCCGGTTCCGCAGCCTCCACAACAATTGTGAGCGCAACCAGCGGAATCCGGCGAGCGCGAGCAAAACGATCGCCACCGCGCTGAGAAAAATTACCCAACCTTCCAGGCTGGACGGATATTGACGGGCTCGCGTGCCGGGTCAGCCACTGGATGGTGAAAAGAAGAAGGTCCAGGGCCAACACATAAAGCGCAGCCCACGCGACCCGGCTCTGAGGCCAGAGTCCTTTGTCGCGCAGCCTACTCTCGAGTTCGAGAGAGATGAGTCTCATCCCATTCCCTGATTCGCCAGCTGATCACCAAGTGTCAACAAAGTGTTGCGCACGTTCTTATATTTCAGGATAGAAGTCGAAAAAGGCCGCCAGACTCGTCTTGAGTTGCTTTTCGATCTCGTCCTTGCTGCCTTCGAGAGTATGCATGGTGACGTGCGCCTCCCGCCCATTCTTCAACTTGATGGGCGCTTCCCCAATCGCCTCGATCTCATCGGAGGGAAGAAGACGCAGACCGTAAACCAATGTCAGTTTTGCCATGCCACGATTGTAAGCCAGAGAAAGTGAGGGGAAGCTCGATATTTGCTGGTGATTTGCTAGAAGAGCGCCGGGCGTTCTTGCCCGGCGACCTGGCTGCCGAAGGCGAGGCGCCCGATGCTTCACAGAAATGAGCTGTCAGGCAATCCGTCGCAAACCTTTCCTTATCCGGGCGGCCATTGGAGCGAACGGCCGCCAATCAGATGGACGTGCAGATGAAAAACCGATTGCCCCGCGCGCGGACCTACATTCAGCACGGTGCGGTAGCCATCTTCAATCGAACGCGCCCGCGCGATATTTGCGGCCGCGAGATGACAGCGTCCGACCAGATCCGCATCCTCGGCCGTGGCTTCTTTCAAGCCGGCAATATGTTTCTTCGGAATGACCAGCACGTGGGTCGGACCTTGCGGGCTGAGATCCTCGAAAGCAAAAGTGTGCTCGTCCTCATACACTTTCTTGGATGGCACCTCACCACGAATGATACGGCAGAATAGACAATCCGCCATGAGTTAGGCTCCTCTCGCCTGGCATTACGATCCCCGGCAAGTAACAAATCGAGATAAGCTGGTCATCTCTCCGGAAAATACAATATCACTTCGAAAAACATAGCCTGCAAGAAATGTCAGTCGAGCCGCACCAGGAACACAGCTCCCTCTGCAGTCGTAGTCTCGTGTGCCAAAGTGCTTGCGCGCTGGCGGTCGTCGTCGGGCACTCGCACCCGCACCCACCAGTCTCCTACGGGACTCCCAAACTTTACGACTTTGGCTGTCAAGTAGCGCTTTTGCAAACGTTCCGCTAATTCGGCGGCAGCTTGCTGCCCGGTGAAAGAGCCGATCTGAACTGCCCAGCGTCCCCCGGTTTCGAGAGGCGTCGGCGCTTGTAGTACCTCTAGCCGAACTCTTGCTGTACCCGGCAAGTAGACATCGAGCGCTTTTGCGGCTGCCAGCGAAAGATCGACGATGCGTCCTACGACGAACGGGCCGCGATCTGTGATCCGCACTACTGCGGAATGTCCGGTCTTCAAATTGGTGATCCGCACGATTGAGCCCAGCGGCAGGGTAAGATGTGCCGCCGTCATCGCGTTCATGTCGTAAATTTCACCATTCGATCCGCGCCGGTTGTGATACGGAGCGCCGTACCAGCTGGCCATTCCTGTTTCCTCAAATATCGGTTTCGAATCGGTGGGAACGTCGATCCGCTCGTTGCCGCCCGCTGTTTTCGCGGAGGCCTGTGGCGTCGTAGGTTTTTCTTTTTCCTGAGGAAGCGGAGGGGGCTGCGGAACCTGAGCCTCGGTGTGTTTATGTCCGCAACCGCTCAGAAGCATGCAGCTAAGCAATGTCAGAAATAGAACGCACGAAAGCGGGCACACCGCCATCCAGTGCCACAGCCGAGCTACTTGGGGCGGAGAGTTGAAAGGGAACCGATTCAAGAAGTCTTGCGATGGGTTTCCAGAAAGTCCGCGAACTCGGAGAGCTTTCCCGCCGCTGTCCGCAGCGCCTTCGAAGAATGGGTTCGCACCGCCGGCACTACCTCGTCGTTCAGATAGGTCACCAGCTCCGCCGTATCTTTTTCCAGAGTCTCGGCGATATTCGCTACCGAGCGATTGAAGCGCGCGGAAGCCTCTTCCACCTTGCGGTCGAATTCTGTCATACCCATCCTGCCGGTTCGGGTTAATATTCACGCGTGTGTCGCGATTACCAGGCTCCTTCATTATCGTAGGGACGATTCCCCGCAGTCAATCGGCATTCCGCCTTCAGTATCACCAAATCATGGTGGCAATGTTTTCCTTCGTGTACCTTCGTGGCCTTGGTGGTAAACGCTTCGTGCAATCTGCGCCGCCACGCTGAGCGCATCTCATGCAAATATTGAAACGATCACGGTACAATCACGCCATGCGCCCGAGGATAGCTCTCACGTCGCTTCCCCCAACTCTAAGGTCCACACCTGCTCTCGCATTAATCGCCGCAATCATTTGCTTGCTGCTATTGGGGCCGGCTTGTACTTTTTACGGCGAGCATCCGGCGCGCTCCATGGACGAAGCCACCGGCGGAGAGGGTCTGGAGCGCATGTTCTGGAAGGAAATCCAAGCGGCGAACTGGGTTGAGGTGGAGCGCGCTCTTGCTTCGAACTACACCAGCGTCACTGGAGCCGGAATGCTCGATCGCGACGCCACCATTGCACAATATCGCAGTTGGCAGGTAAAAGATTTCGCAATTGGCGACCTGAAGACCGAACTGAACGGAACCACCATCGTCGTGACCTACACCATAACTCTGAACGGAGTTATTTCGAGTGGAGGCGCCGGCTCGCAGCCGCTTCCATCGGCCCCACAACATATGATGACGGTGTGGCAGCAGCAAAAAGCCAGATGGGTGGCCATCGCACACAGCGCTAGCCAGCAACAGTAAAATGGGCGTTACCGCCCTCGCCGTAGAGACGCGGTTTGCCGCGTCTCAAACTCTTTCGACTCTGGACCAGGTCAATTTCGACATTTCCGTTAGGGATATCGCGGGGTTTCGCCGCGCCCTCCTGCGCTGGTATGACAAGAATCGACGGGAGCTTCCGTGGCGCGAGACTCGCGATCCCTACCGCATCTGGCTCAGCGAAATCATGCTCCAGCAAACGCGCGTGGCCGCCGTGCTCGGGTATTACCGAACTTTCCTCAATCGGTTTCCAGATGTTTATGCGCTTGCCGCAACCTCTGAAGATGCCGTGCTCGCAGCGTGGAGCGGCTTGGGCTACTATCGGCGCGCCCGTATGCTGCACCGTTGCGCGCAACAGATCGTCGAACAACACGGTGGCCTCTTTCCACGGAATTTCGAAGCGCTACTCGCCCTTCCCGGCATCGGACGCTATACCGCCGCTGCCATCGCCAGCATCGCGTTTAACGCGCCCACAGCGGTAGTCGATGGCAATGTAGAACGTGTGCTGCAAAGACTTACCGGCATCAATCTCACCACACCGCAAACTTGGCGGCATGCCCAGGAGCTTCTAGCGAAATCCCGTCCCGGAGACTCGAATCAGGCGATGATGGAGCTCGGCGCAACTGTCTGCGTCCCGCGCGATCCTCGTTGTCCACTGTGCCCCGTGGCAAAGTGGTGCGTCACGCAAGGAGAAAGTCCGCGAGCTACCCGCCTTTCCCCTCAAAGAAAAAAGGAAATCTGGTGTGCTCTCGATTGGCGAAAAGGCAGTGGCAAAAGCAACGGTAGAGTGAGGATGGTGCAACGCCCGGTAAAAGGCACTCTCATGCCCGGCATGTGGGAACTGCCGCAATCGTTCCAGCCCCTGCGAGGCTTGCCAAAGTCCGCGGTCTGGCGCAAGTTTCGTCATTCCATTACCACCACTGCTTACACCGTCCATGTGCTCCGGAATGCGCCCGCCGGAAAGAACAAGACGGGTGAATGGATCTCCGTGGAGCACTTCGCCCAAATCCCAATCACCGGGTTGACCCGGAAAATCCTGAAGGCCAGTGGCATAATCTAACTTTGGAGGCATCTCTCCATGACATGGCTCGAACGTGTATTCGGAGGTCCGAAAGAAATGGCTGCATTACCCGCAGGAACTGAGGCGCCAGATTTTTCTTTGCCGGCGGTCTCCTCAGGCAAGAGCGAGGCCGGCGAATTCTCTCTGCGCGCCGCACTTCAAAAAGGACCGGTGCTCGTTGCTTTCTTCAAGGTGGGATGTCCAACCTGCCAATACACGTTTCCCTTTCTCGAGCGTATTCACAAATCGTATGGTGACAGCAAAATCACGATTGTAGGCATTTCGCAGAATGAAGAAGAGAAGACCACTGGCTTTCTGAAAGAATTCGGGGTCACTTTCCGAGTTTTGCTCGACGATCCTGTTGGTTACGAGGTTTCCAACGCATACGGATTGACCAATGTGCCCAGTCTGTTTTTGGTTGGACAAGATGGCAAGATCGAAATCACCAGTGTCGGTTGGCTGAAACCGGAAATAGAAATGATCAACCACAAGCTCGCTGCCGCCCAGGCGACACCAGCCGCCCCTATCTTTAAACCCGGCGAAGAGGTCCGCGAATTCAAGGCTGGTTGAGGTTCTAAAAACTGATCCCGCGGTCGCGGGACAATCGGTCACGAGACAATCTAAAGTGCATCCCCAAAAGTCGAGATCGGCAGCAGGACTCGTTGTGGTCTCTACCCGTCCGCGATAGTGCTCAGGTAACCTCGCGAATCCCTGCCCATCCTTTACAATTCTTGCATCCTTAATCATCACGAATACCGCTTGTTTTCGAGGTGCGCCGCTTGTCGATTCGCAGAATTGTTCTGGTCGCCGTTATTCTTTTTCCAGTTTCCTTCCTGTCGGCGCAAAACAAGGCCCCGAAACCCCGCGCCGAATCCCGCTTCGGCTCGCATCTTCCCCCGGCTGCTATCGCCGCGATGCAGAGTATTCGCCCCGAAAACATCGAGCAGCAAGTTCGCTTCCTCTCCCATGACCTTCTCGAAGGACGAGGTACTGGCCAGCGCGGAGGCGACATCGCCGCCGAGTACATCGCTACCCAATTCGCGCTCTATGGATTGAAACCAGCCGGCGACAATGGATCCTATCTGCAAAAAGTCCCAATGGTAGGCATCACGCCTGGCGCCGACACCCGATTCACGTTAGTTCCCGGGAGTGGCCATCCATTTGACCTCAAAGCTCTCGATGAATACGTCGCCTACGATCAGACGCAACAGCCCGAATCGAATGTGGACGCCGATATCGTCTACGTCGGCTACGGTATCGAAGCTCCCGAATACAACTGGGACGATTACAAAGGCGTCGATGTTAAAGGCAAAGTTCTCCTCATGCTAGTCAACGAGCCGCCTTCGGACGATCCGAAGTTTTTCACCGGCAAAGCTCTCACCTACTACGGCCGCTGGATGTACAAGTACGAAGAAGCCGCCCGCAAAGGCGCGGTGGGCGTGATCCTGATCCACAAGACGGAAATGGCTAGCTATAGCTGGGACGTGGTGCGCAACTCAAACTCTGGCGAGAAGTCCTATCTCAAACTCGACGGGACGCCGAAACTAAAAGCAGCTGCCTGGATCCATCTGGATATCGCTCGCAAGCTAGCCTCCGCCGCCGGCATGGATCTCGACAAGATCATGACCGACGCGCAATCGCGCGATTTTAAGCCCGTTCCGATGAATTTTCGCTTGTCCGCGCACATGACCAGCAAAATTCGCCCGTTCGAATCGAATAACGTAATTGCCGTCCTGCCCGGCTCAGGCTCAAACGACAAGTTGAATGAAGAAGGTGTTCTTTACACCGCTCACTACGATCACTTTGGCATCCGCCCTGACATGACCGGCGACAACATCTTCAACGGCGCGATGGATAACGGCACCGGCTGCGGCATCCTTCTCGAACTGGCGCGCGTCTATGCCCAAGCCGCGCAAAAGCCGCTGCGCTCCATTTTCTTTTCAGCAGTCACTGCCGAAGAACAAGGGCTGCTCGGTTCGGAATATCTGGGCAAACATCCCCCAATCCCTGCCGGAAGAATTTCGCTCGGCCTCAATTATGACGATGTAAAGCCGCTAGGTTCGCCGGAGCAGGTGGAAGTATCCGGAGCCGAGCGCACGACGTTCTACGCCACCGTCCAAGCTACCGCAGCCGACTTTCGTTTCGCCATTCGTCCCGACGCCTTTCCCGAAGCCGGACACTACTATCGCTCCGATCATTTCAGCCTGGCGCGAGTCGGTATTCCTGCGTTTTCGGTGAACGAAGGCGTGAAGTTCAAAGGCCACGACGAAGCCTGGGGAGTGGCGCAACTGGAGGACTACACCAAACATCGTTATCACCAGCCGAGCGATGAATATCATCCCGGCATGGATTACACCTCCGACGCGGCCATGGCGCGCTTCGGGTTCGCGCTCGGGTGGGAAGCCGCCAACCAGACACGACTGGTCGAATGGAAAAAAGGCGATGAGTTCGAAAAAGCGCGCCACGCCAGTCAATAGATCATGCCGGTCAATAAATCCAGTCAATAAATATGGATACACGCCCGGTCAATCACCGTTACCGCGTATCAACCACCCGCATACACCAGCGTAACTTTTGGGCTGTCTGGCCGCATGCTAGCCTTGTTTAGCATTGCCGTTTCAGCAATTTGCAACCACTCAAAGACTGAAAACGTACCGTTGCGCCCATGCCCAAGCTCCCGATTTTTCGGTTGCGTAATTATGAACCGCCCAGTCGGCCCGATCTTCAGTACTACGGGTTGACCCTGGCGTTTAGCGATCTGCAACTGGGCGTCGATAATCTTCGCTACGACGTTTTTCTAAGCCCGCGCATTACCGCGGACTTGAGCTTTCATCTCGCCCGTTATATACGCCGCTTCGGTGAAGTGGAATCGCTCTTCGAAATGGACGTTCCCTCAGTCACCGAAAACAAGTTCGTGCGCGCCGCTCAGGGCGCCACGAAACTGCGTAAAGCGGATCCCGCCGACCTCAAAACTCTGTTGGTCTCGATTCACCTCGCGATTCTGAATCGTGCCAAAGTGGAAGGCAACCCATCGGTAGACCTGATCGGCCGCCTCGCGGTACTCAAGTTCATTCGCACCGAACTGCAATCGCAATTCGGGAAAATTCTTGAGCAGTGCCGTATGAAGGCGAAATTGCTCGAGGGTGTGCGCGAAACCAAAATGATGCAGACACAGGAGCGCGTCTCCGCGTTCCAGGTGGGCAAGAAGATAATCCTGCGCCGCGCAGGGCAGGAAATGTTTCGTCTGCTTCGCGAAATTGAAAAAGAAACACTCGCCCGCACTCGGCGTTCTCTGCTCGGCGAATTGCCCGCCGATTGTTATCGGCTATTTCTGAATCCGCTGATTCTTACCGAAGATGGGCGCGACGATTATCTCTGTGCCGAACACTATTACATGTTCGGGAACTTCGACAAAGATCCCGACCGCTTTAACACCCTTCGCCAATTTGCACTAAATTTTCTGCGTGAACTCGGATATGGCGAGGCAGTTGACGACGAGCATCTGGAGCAGGCGCTTAATGTTCCCGAAAATGCCGCCGCGCTGGTTGGCACCGGCAATGGCGAGGACTCCACGCCGGAAGATCGCAGCCGAAAAGATCGTCTCGAAATCTGGACGCGCATGCTGCAGCGTGAAGGCGCCCTTTCCCACGTCGTTGCTTCGTATGAAGCTGTCCCCTTGCTCGCCGAATATGCGCCGCGGGTGAATCCGCAGCAGATCAAGAACGCGCTGATTTTCCGCGAAGAAGCTGCGCGCGTAGAAAAAATAATTGCCGAAAGCCGGCTCCACTCCGACCGGCTATTTGCCGCGGTTGGACGCGTTGCCTCGTGCCGGGGATCGGAGCGTAGCCGTTTTGCCGCACGCCTTCTGCACGACCTCTTCAGCTATCACCGTGATCGCCGTGGCCTGGACGCGGTGAGCGCTGGTTTCGACAGTATCAATCTGGTCAGCGACGAGAAAGTCCGCGAACTCTCCTCACTAAACGGCATGCTGTACGAGTTCTTGCCTCCAGAAGACCAGAAGCCTGCCGAGGATCGCGTGGTTCATCACGTAATTCTCAAGGCCGATGTGCGCGACTCTTCCCGGCTTACGCGTTCGCTGATGGAAAGAGGCATGAACGCCGCTTCCTATTTCAGCCTTAATTTCTATGATCCGGTGAATAAGCTGTTGGCGAAATATGGCGCCACCAAAGTCTTTCTGGAAGGCGATGCCATCATTGTCGCGCTGCTGGAGAGGGAAGGCGAGGCGATGCTTGGCGTAGGCCGCACCTGCGTCTTAGCCTGGGAGATCGTGAGCCTGTTGCGCGAATACAACGAGCTGCTGCAACGCTCAGGGCTACCTCCAATGGAAGTTGGCTTGGGAATCGCCTACCAGAATTCTGCTCCGCTTTACCTGATGGATGGCGCGCACCGCATCATGATTTCCGATGCCATCAACGAGAGCGATCGTCTCTCTTCTTGCAGCAAACGCGTCCGCAAGAAACTCGCGCCCGATGCCGGAGTTTTCCAGGTCTACTCGCTTCAGATCGGGGGTCCGAGCAAAAACGATAAAAATGACAACGCGAATGCCGACGCTGGAACGGAAGACATGCGTCTGAACTATAACGTCGGCGGCATCTGTCTCAGCGAGGCGGCCTTTCGCAAACTAAAACAGGAAATCTCGCTCGCCCCTTGGACCGCGGATTCCGCTATCGCAGGGCCTGGTTTTAGGGGCCCATGGGTCGATGAACAGCAGGAATTCTTTATCGGCACTGTGCCCATCGCAAACGGAGTGTTTCGCAAAATTGCCATCCGGAAGAACCGTATCGCCCAGGTCGATGTACGCGATCTATCAATCTTGCACTGGACCGACGCGTGGTATTACGAAGTCTGCGCCAGTTCCGAAGTGTACGCTGCTCTCTCCGGAGAAAAAGCCGCGTCCGTCCAAGGTTAGAATTCAAAAATAAAAAATCGAGCTCACTCGGCTGCACGTGATCTCTCTTGTGAATCTCTGTGCCCCCTGTGGTGAAAAAGAGACGTCGATAGCTCTAGAGAAATAGACGTGGAAGACACTTCCCAGATTTGAGGACGGTTCCGTTCAGAAATTCTTCCGCACCACCCGAAACGGAATCTCCACCACGGCTTCCAACGCCACGGGTTTACCGTTTCGCACCGCGGGAGAAAACACGCAGCGGGCAAGCGCCTTGGCTGCATAAGGATCAAGACGTTCGTCGGGACTATTAAGGACGCGAACGCTGCCCACCCGTCCATCAGCCTGAATAATTGCGTAAAGCGTAACCTTGCCCTGCACATTGGCGCGCATCAATTCGAGAGGGTAGCCCGGATCGGACTTTTCCGGGAGGTCGGGAGCCATCAGTTGCCCCTGCTTTTTCCCGGGATCCAGCTCGGCAAACTTTATGACCCAGCTGCCGGTCGACGAATTCAAATTCGGCATGTTCAACGCCATCGTGTGAACAACCTTCTCACCGAAAACCTGACGATCCAAGTCGGTAAGTTTATCGTTCGAAACCGCAGAACCATCGCGGGCGCCCGGCTTGGTTGGAGCGGTTGAGAGACTAGCCATCTCGCGGCCGCTGCTCGCGCTCGGATCTTTCGCTCCCACCTGCAATCCTGTTGGCAAAGAGCCCTTGTTGTGCCCATTGACGCCCGTGTCTTTTCCACTACCTTGTGCCAAATCCGGTGTTCCCGAAGCGCCGGGCTTTCCGTGCGGATCGGCGGCGAATGTTCCCCGGCGATTTCCACTTGGAACGGCCACTGGGCCGGTCGGAGCAACGGGATGAATCCCTAACGCGATCAATCGTCCATTCCCGCTGGCGCCACTCGCTGCGGCCATGCTCGGCGGAGGGCCAACCGGCTGCATGCCGCCCGATAGCCGTCCTTTGTCGTGCGAAGCTGGCGCATGTTGTTCTTCCAGCGCGAGCCGCGGCGCGGGGGCCACTACGTCGCTCGGCCCAATGTTCATGAGGCTAACGTGTCCCTTTGGCGCGGGCGACAACTCCGGTGGAGGAGCGATGACATCCGATTTCATTGCAGTTCGAACCACCCGGTCGGGCGCAAACTGCACCTCCGGAGCCGGCGCGACAACCTGCATCTCTGGCGCCACGGTGCGGGCCAAAGGTGCGCGCGTTGCATCCAAGGGAACCGAAGGAGTGATCGCTCCGGCGGCAACGATATTGGGCATGGGAACGTCGCGATTGAGTTTGAGATCTGGCGGCGCGACAATCGTTTGCGACCGATTGTCCGCTTCTGGCGGAACCGAAAGAATCGGCTGCTTGGCGAAGGCCGGATCACCCTTTTGCGCCTTAAGCGCCTTGGGAGTGCCGGTATCGAGCGGCGGTAAATATTCTTCCGGTGTATAAGTCACGAGCGATGCGCGGTCAAACGTGGCGCGATCCAGAATCTTCTGTTGGCGAATCCAGGACGCTGAAATTGTCCAGATAAGGGCGACCGCTGTCCCGTGCAACAGCGCGGATTGCAGGAAACGTCTCCACGGCAGCTCCTGCTCGACAAAAACATCTCGCCAAAGGTCGAATTCGCCGGCAGTTGCCACCGGCGATGGGTGCAGGACGTCGCGAACTCCGCTGCGGAACTCCGGACTTGAGGGATCGTGCTCCGTCAACAGTCTCAACAGTTTTTTCCCGCGGAATTCCATCTGACTCCAAATGTGTCTGCTAGCCAACTTCGACGAAGTTTGTCGCCGAAAGGTGGGATTTGAGGCGCTCTCGCTTGCTCGCCACGAAAGGCTCTTTATATAGCGATTATAACCGACCTCGAATCGGGCGACAGCGCCCCCGGTTTTGCCCGCACCCTCTAAATGGCAGATATACTGGCTGTTCCGAGGTGAGTATGTCGGCCCTAGCAGTCCGTTCTTATGCTCTAAAAATTGTGTGCTTCGTTGTTATTGGTTGGATGCTGGCAGGCGCGCAGGCGAACCCGGATGCCCATAATAAGGATGACCAGACTAAGCCTCCGACTCCGCCCATCCCCGGAGCCCAGTATTCGGGCATGTACAGCTTTTTGCGCGAAGGAGAATTCATACAGATCACCGTCGAGAATCAGGAAGGACGCGTGACGGGGGTGGTTTCACGCTACGGCGATTCGGAAGGGGGCAGCGGCGATTTTCTGGAGCACTTCTTCAAGTCGGGCAAGATCGAGGGCAATCAGCTCGCATTCTCCACCGAGACTGTCCAGGGCGTATCGTTCGACTTTCGGGGGACAGTGGAGCGCGGCGAGGGCAAGAGTCGAGTTGACGAAGGATATTACGTCCTGAAAGGAACTCTGGTTGAGAACATAACCGACGCCGAAAAGAAAACTTCTTCCAATTCACACGCGGTTGTACTCAAAGCCTTCCCGCAGGATGTTGCACCGACTGGCGCACAAAGTAAGTAGGTAAAGGACTTCCGTCTTCATCCCGCTCCACAAAGTCTCGATCCGCCGGTTGCAAATTTCACGGACGACATGGTAGTGTCGGTGCTTCTCAATTCATTCGTGTTCGCCTGCGAAGTGCAAACTGAATCGTGGGCTCCCAGATTTTGCCCTGGCCCGAGCGTTGGCCGCTTGGATATTGGCATAGTCAGCGATTAAAAAGTCGGTCAAGTACTCTCTCAAACCGAAATTACGCATCAAACTTGCACGTCAAAACACAAACAAGGAGCGTTTATGAAGAACAGAATATTGCTGGTAGCCCTCATGTTGACTTGTGTATTGCCCATTTTCGGCGAAGACAAGGTCGCCAAAGAAGACGATCGTATTGCCGAATCCGCCAACGTGATGAAGGAAATCCTGGGCATGCCCGATGGAATTCCGAAAGATCTATTGAATAAAGCGGATTGCCTCATCATTTATCCGTCGGTCAAGAAGGCCGCATTTATCGTCGGCGGCAGCTACGGCCGCGGACTGATAACTTGCCGCAAAGGGCAGGATTTCTCCGGCTCGTGGAGCGCGCCCGCCATGTTTGCGCTTGAAGCCGGTAGTTTTGGTTTCCAGATCGGCGCGCAGGCGACCGACTTCGTTCTTTTGGTGATGAATGAATCGGGCGCAAGGTCGGTGATGACCAGCAAAGTGAAGCTGGGAGCCGATGCAGCCATCGCAGCCGGTCCCAAGGGACGGGATGCGGCCGCAGCCACCGACATCGTCATGAAAGCTGAAATTCTCTCTTATTCCAGGTCGCAGGGTCTATTCGCTGGAGTGTCACTCGAAGGCTCGACGCTGCGCTCCGATGATGGCGCCAACAAGGCACTTTATGGCAGGGAAATTAGCGCCAAGGAAATCGTGCGCGAAGGCAAAGTGCCGGTTCCAGCGGCAGCGAAACGGTTGCTTGCCATCCTCAGGACAGCTTCTCCGAGACACGTAGTTAAGTAGTCTTGCGTCGCTTTGATGGCCGTTCAAGTTGGGAAACAGCGAAGAGAGTCTCTGGAACGCGCTAAGCAGCCCGTTTCAGAGACTTTTTCATTCTGAGACACCCGTTGACTTCCGCACTCTAAAGTCACTTGACATCTTGGGCCAACCGCCGCAAAATATCGAAAATTCGGAGAAAATGCCCCTTCCCCTCGAATCCTTGAGTCGTCTACCAAGTTTATGACGCTGAGCCAGTCGTCGCAGTCTCCCCAAGAGAAAGTTAATCCCGAGCAGTGCAAGCATCCACGGGTGCAAATCGTCTCCCGCGACGAAGAGTCCGAATACGTGGAGTGCCAGGAGTGCCGGGAAGTTTTTGAGTCCAGCGAATTGAAAGACATGGCAATCGAGGAAAAGAAAGAGCCGGAGGAAGAATAAAACCTTCGATCACTAAGGCGCGATGAGCCCTATTCTGATCACTTCATCTGGATAATAAGATTTTCCGAAGCATCCACCCAAAACTTCTTTCCCACCGGAATCACCGTGGTCGCACTATATTCCGTAATCACTGCTGGCCCCCGCATCCTGTGATTGGCGACAAGGTCGCCACGTTCGAAGACGGGAGTGTCCACCTTTTTGTCGTGATTCTTATCATGAAAGAACACGGACGCGAGCTCGACGGGCGACACTCGTGACCCCATCTTTCCCGTCGCCTCTCGCGTAACTTTCGACTGCGACTGCAGCTGGGGCGTCCGTAAACATGCTCGCACACGTACGGTGACCAATTCAATCTCGCGTCCCGCGTGGCTATATCCATAGCGTCGTTGATGTTCGTCGTGGAAGCGCGCTTCGAGATCTGCGGCCCAAGGCACGTTCAGCTCGTAGCCCTGGCCGCGATAGCGCAGATCAAGACTCCGTTCATATTCAAGGTCACGCTGCAGCCACCGCTCCGCGCGAAATTCCTTCAGTGCCGCTGCCTCCAGCTTGCGAAATTCTTTCTGTAGTTTCGCTTCGAATGCGCTGGATGCTCCACATCCTACAGACGAATGATCGGCAATCCGCCACAGCACCGTCCGCGAATAATCCTTCACCACATCGCTTACCAATATCCCAAACGCCGAAAGCGCCCCCGGCCGCGCCGGAATAATCACCGTCGGGATCGCCAGCGCCTCCGCCAGTTCACACGCATGCAAACCTCCCGCGCCGCCAAACGCCACCAGCGCAAAATCCCGCGGATCGTATCCCCGCTCGATGGACACGACCCGCAAAGCTCGCTCCATATTCGAGTTCACCACCCGCACCACGCCCGCAGAAAATTGTTCCAGGCTCAAGCGCGAACTTTGCCCCTGCTTCTTCAGCCATTCAGAAGTTACGCGCCGCGTTCTTTCCAGATCGAGCGTAAACTCGCCGCCCAAAAACCGATCGGGACGAAGCCTCCCCAAAAGCAAATTGGCGTCCGTAACCGTAGGTTGCCTTCCGCGTCCGTAGCAGATCGGCCCCGGATCGGCGCCCGCGGATTCCGGCCCCACGCGCAGCGATCCGCCAGCATCGAAGCGCGCCAGCGACCCGCCGCCCGCGCCGACCGTGTGAATCTCCAGCATCGGAACCCCGACCGGTAGCCCGGCCACTTCCGATTGCCCGCCCGCCCGAACCTCGCCTTGCACCGCCGCGACATCGGTCGAAGTGCCGCCCATATCAAACGTAAGAATCTTGCGGAAGCCGCTCCGCGCCGCCATAGCCGCGGCTCCCACCAGTCCGCCCGCGGGACCGGACAATACCGTCCGCACCGGTTCCCGCGCCGCCGACTCGATCGCGGCGATTCCGCCATTCGACTGCATGACGAAGATTCGTGGGACGAATATTCTCGACGCGTTCCGCTTCCGCTCCGCGCCGGAACCGCGGCCCGATTCTTCGCCATATTCCCGGACGCGTTCCGACAACCGCTCCATGTAGCTCTGCATCAGCGGTTGCAGATAGGCGTTCACCACCACCGTGCTGGTGCGCTCATACTCCCGAAACTCCGGCAGAATCCGATGTGACAAAGAAACTGGTTTGCCGAGTTGCGCAAGCGCCGCAGCCACAGCCAATTCATTCTCCGGATTAGCAAAAGAAAATAGCAAAGAAACAGCAATAGCTTCTGGATCGGCCTCTCGCACCGCCGCAAGCACCCGTATCAGTTCCGCCCCCGACGGACGCTCCAGAATCAGCCCCTCGGCGCTGGTCCGCTCCTCAATCCCAAATCGCATTTCGCGGAGCACCAGCGGCTCGATCCGATCAAAGAAAAAGTCATACAGCCGCGGACGAGCCTGCCGTCCAATCTCAATGACGTCTTCAAATCCGGAGGTAGTAATCAGCGCAACACGAGCCCCTTTTCGCTGGAGCAAGGCATTCGTTCCGACCGTGGTCCCGTGCAGCAAAGTAAGAACGCCAGGCGTAGCAGCACCGTCACCAATCTCGTTGCGCAAACCGATCTTCCGCAACGCCTCGCCAATCGCGCGCGAAGGATCATCGGGAGTAGAAAAAACCTTCAGCGTCCGAAGCTCGCTGCCCTCCACCCAAACGCAATCAGTAAACGTCCCTCCAGTATCAATAGCCACACGAAGCTCAGCCCGTGTGGAGCGGACACTCCTGTCCGCTGCCTTTGATCTTGCTCTTGACCTAGATTGCCGCGAAACACGCCCAGCAGAACCCATAAACACGCAAGACTACCATCCCGCGCCGCATCCCCAGCAACCCGTGCCCAAACCATAACCGCCGCCGCGCGTCCGCCTGCCGTATCCTGAATCAGTGAACGGCAGCACCTGGAAAGCGTGGCTAGTCCCCGGCGGATTGCTCCTGGCGCTGGCGGCGTCGCTCGTCAGCAGCCCGCTCTTTGCCCAGGTCGCGCCCTCGCTCTCCTTCTATTACGTCGGCGCCTTCCTCGTCGGATTGCTTCTAGCCTGGCGTTTCAATTCCAGCCGCATTCTGTTTTGTCTGCTGACTCTGCTGCTGGCGCATCGCGCGGTAGATTTTTTCTCCGCCGGCCAAATTCATAGCGGACCTGGCCGCACCGCCGTCGCGCTAGCCGCCTTCCTGATCTCGCTGAATTTCATCGTCTTCGCGGCCATGCGCGAACGCGGCCTCACCGTCGCCGGAATCGCACCCCGCTTCGGATTACTCTTCCTCGAATCCGTCATAGTCGCCGTGGCCTGCCGTCCCGAAAATAGTGCGGCAACGGTTACGAGCGCCGCCGCCAATCTGCATCAACATCATCCCAGTTCCGGCAACCCCGCCATCCCGCTCTGGATTCTGCTAACCTCCCTGGCCGCCATCGCCGTCTTCATCCGCCGCTTCTTCCAGACCCGCAAGCCCATCGAGCCCGGATTCGTCTGGTCCGTCACCGCCGTTTTCCTCTGGCTGCAATTCGCTCCCATCGGCAAAATGTCGGACGCCTACGTCGCCACCGCCGCTCTCATCCTGGCCGCCTCGCTGATCGAGACTTCGTACGTGCTCGCCTACCACGATGAACTCACCGGCATCCGCGGACGCCGCGCCTTCAACGAATCCCTGCTCTCGCTCGACCAGCAATACGCCATCGCCATAGTCGACATCGACCACTTCAAAAAGTTCAACGACACCTACGGACACGACGTAGGCGATCAAGTGCTCTGCATGGTAGCCAAGCGCCTATCCGAAGTCAGTGGAGCAGGCCAGGCCTTCCGCTGCGGAGGCGAAGAGTTCGCCATCGTCTTCCGCGACGCCTCCGCCAAAGAAACCTACGAGCATCTCGAAGCCCTGCGCCGGACCATCGAAACCTCTTCATTCCACGTGCGCGGCTCCGATAGAAGAGCGGAGAAAGTAGCAGCAAAAGCCGCCGCCGAAAAAGCTGCCGTTGAAGCCACGGAGAAAAGAAGTGATCATCGGGCCAGCGAATCAGATCGCAGAAAGTCCACGAAAAAGAAAGCCCTCACCACAGTCACACGTAGAGGAGAAGACGGACGCATTCGCATGCCAGTGCCGCAGCAAGCCGATCGTCTCTCCGTAACCGTAAGCATCGGAGTAGCTGAGCCCAGCACCCGCTACCGCCAGCCCGAGCAGGTGATCCAGGCCGCCGATCAAGCTCTCTATCGCGCCAAACATAAAGGCAGGAACCGCGTAGAACTGGCCTCCACCGCCCCACTACGAATCGCCCCAGGCAAGCGCACGAAAGCTTCGCGGTTGTAGGGCGATAGAGCAGAAGCTAATTTCATCGGATTTGGATTTTGATTTTGGGTGGCGCAGCGGTTCACCGCTGCGATTAGTCCTTCATTCTGATACCGGCTTCAGCCGCTGCGGTCACGCGCCCGCTCCGAAACGGCTTTTTCCGGAACCTCTTCAGACGCGCAACTCAGAAAAACGCCGGATGACGCGGCGCTGAAGCGCCACTCCTCCACCGAAAATCTTCGGAATGATGGCGCGACTGTGAAGGGTGGGCCATCGTGGAAGAGCGGCCCTTTAGGGCCGCGTCGGTCAGCAAGAAATCCAGGGCTTCAGCCCCGGGGTGTCGTGCGCAACGCAAATACACGCGTTGAAAGATGCTGACGTTCCCGATTTGTTTGTGTGGGGCGGACACTCCTGTCCGCCGCTCTTGACTTCGATGTCGATTCAAATCTTTCGCATCCGTGAACCAACCCGAGCAGGTGATCCAGGCCGCCGATCAGGCTCTCTATCGCGCCAAACATAAAGGAAGAAACCGAGTAGAACTGGCCTCCACAGCCCCACTGCGAATCGCGGTGGGAAGCGCACGAAGGCTTCGCGGTTGTAAGGGCGCTGGTGCAGAAAATGATGTTTCATTTGATGAGTGTCTTTGCTAACGGTGCCCGTCACGCGTTCCAGTACGGCGCGTGCTCGTGTTGCGTGGCTTGGTTTCTTTGCGAGTAAGCGGTGAGGTTTTCTTCTTGGCGGCCATGCGCGCCTACTTCTTCTCGCCCGTAGAAGACTTCTTGTCGTCCTGTGAGCGCACCGGAAGACGCTCAGAAATACTATTTGAGTTCGGCGGTAGAGGTTTTTTGATTTCTTCCTCGAACGCGTCGCGAATCGCGTTAGGTCTGTTCGGTGGTTGTGGTGCCATGCTCCTGATTTTATACCGAAGCCGCGTCGCTAACCACTCTTCGCGCTTTCTTCTTGGGTTCGTCGTCGGTCATGGAGGAAGTCACAGGACGAGGGCGACCTTTACCTCCACTGTCCCGTCTTTCGTGGAGTGGCTGCCCTCCAGATCTTTTTTCAAACCTTCGGCATTCCGAATCAAATGCCCTGGGTCGTAAACAACACACCACAGCGTTGCGCATTCCGGATGTTTTCGGTAGTGCTCTATGTCTACGATTAGCTCGTCGCCGATCTTCTTCGCATGGTTTGAATCACGCACGAATTTGAGTTCTACAACGAGTTTATGGGTCGGGAGAAGAAAGTCCATTCGCGTACTCGAACCTGCTACGCTCGGTGTAAATTCCTCGGCTCGGATGTCAGCGATCCACGGTCGCAAAAGCGCGTGTAGCAAGTCCTGAACGTCGTACTCCGAAGAGAACTTGAGTGGGATTGCTCCTTTCCTCCGGTGTGTGAGTGGGTGCATCGCTCGACGAATATTTTTCACTAGAACCAGCAGAAGTTCTTCAACGTCGGCGGGCTTCCTCGGGCCATACGAAACTGCCGATGGATAGGCAGCTTCTGGAGGCTGTCCAATCGGCAGAACTCTTCCTGCTCGATAGTATCGAAAGCCGTTTTCTTCTAGCACGCGGACAACTCGCTCGCGGTCCTCTTTCCAAGAGATGGCTTCGTCGGGATTGCCCGGTTCGGCATCCATGAACTCTTCGAGGACGTTTCCTAAGACCGCTAAAGTGTCGCAGTCCGGGGTACTCCCACACAAAAAGAGCCATTCCTTCCACTTCGATGCATGGGCAAGAGCGGGTGCTGGGAGTGGCGCGCCTGAATTGACGAAGAGCGCATCGAGGGTAGCGTGAGACCCTCGCAGGACGCTGCTCACGACGGCGCACACCGCCCTCGGCAATCGAACATTAGTCGGCACGGCCCGGATAGTAACACGACAGCGTTAACTAAGCCCTAACCTGATAAAATTCCGCCCAATGAGTAAGCAACTCGGAACAATCTGGCCGTTAGAGGCGCACACCGCAAAGAAACACGAAATTCTGCGCCGATATTTCGAAGCATGGCTGCCCATTATGGTGAGGTGGAACAGTCGCGTCCTCTACATAGATGGATTTGCGGGGCCCGGTGAGTACAGTCAAGGTGAAGATGGATCACCTATTATCGTTCTCAAATCGGCGCGTGACCACAAGCACAAATTCGATGCAGAACTCGCTTGTCTCTTTGTCGAAGTCGAACGCTCACGGTACGAACATCTGAAGTCCGTACTCGAAAAGATAAAGCCGACACTCCCAAGTAACATCGAGTTTGAGCAGTGAACGGTGCCTTTGACGAGAAAGTCACTCAAATTTTCAAGAACCTAGAAGAACAGAAGCAACTGCTCGCGCCAACCCTAGCTTTCTTAGACCCTTTCGGATTTTCACACACTCCATTCACCACGATTACAAAACTCATGGCGTATGACAAGTGTGAAGCCTTGATTAACTTCATGTTTGAGGAAGTAGTTCGCTTTTTGTCCCTATCGAATCAGGCGCAGCACTTTGACACGTTGTTCGGAATTTCTGAATGGCGTGGAGCGCTGAATTTGTCCACGCCGGATGAGCGATTAAGATTCATCCACGATTTGTATCTCAGACAGTTGCGAACAGTCGCCACGTTTGTGAGGTCTTTTCAGATGCTTAACATGGGCAATAGGGTCGATTACTTCCTGTTCTTCGCAACGAACAACTTGAAGGGCTTAGAGAAAATGAAAGAGTCGATGTGGAAGGCAGATCCACGTGGAGAGTTCCAGTTTTCTGACTACACGGATTCCTCGAAACAGTCCAACTTGTTTCAAGATGAGCCCGACTATCCTAGATTGCGTGAACTAATCGTGAATAACTACAGCGGGAAGCGTACTTCCATTGAGGAGCTTGGCGATTGGGTCGTTTCGGAGACGCCATTTCTGAGGACGCACATTAAGAGGCAAATTCTGGCCCCGATGGAAGTAGAAGGTGTGGTTAGTGTGCTCTCTCCCAAGGCAGGCCGTAAGAAAGGAACGTTCAGCGAGGGCACGGTCCTGCAATTTGTCTAAGTGCCGAAGCGTGCAACGAGAGGAAACGCGGGCATCTGGTCGTAGGTTCGTCCATCGAGTTCACGTCCGTTCTTCGACTTCTTGATACCGCCCCACTGTTTGAAAAAGAAAGGAACTCTGGCCCTCCAGCATTGCCTCTTGAGTGAGACAACCCATTCTTTTTGCATCGGTCGCGCACCGTGTCCACTCTCACCACCTACTATCACCCAGTGAATACCTGACAGGTCTAACGTTCCCACATCCTCAAGCAGCGGTTCAACTGAGAGGAAACGCATGGCGACATCCGCACTGCGAAGGTGTTCTATGCGCGGTACGCCGTGCTTGACGTTTTCAACACTTACTCCCCACCAGATGTGAGACGAGTGCGCTGCGAATGCTAACTTGGAATTTAGAAGATTCCGCATCCGCTCCGACCGCTTCGTTAGAACCTGAAACGTGTGCCAATCGGCGATGTTCATCACCTCCGCGACCTTGACAATGTACTCATCAGGCACACCCGGATGAAATAGATCACTCATCGAGTTCACGAAAACGAATCGCGGCATCTTCCACTTCAGCGGCTCGTTTAGCTTTTCCGGTACGAGTCGCAAAGCAAAGCCTTGTTCATAAGGATGTCCTGGCACACCGCGAAACCGCTCGGCGAAAACCTCGGCATAGCAATGCTTGCAACCGGGGCTGATTTTTGTACACCCTCGTACCGGGTTCCACGTCGCGTCCGTCCACTCGATTTTGGACTTCTCTGACATTTCGCTTTATATTCGCCCACTTTAGAATACCTTAAAAGAACAAGCATCGGAAATGAATTTGTGCTCAGTGTTGCGTTTTCAGGTGCGTCGCCGGGGTTGGACTGAGAGCTTATCACCTTCTCCTCCATGAATTCCGATATTTTCGACCTCTCGCTTGCCGGCGAGGTTGACCGTAAAAATGCGGTGGCTCTCGATTCGAATCTCCGTCGAAACTGAAACGGGCGGCCTATTCGAATTCCGCTTCGAATGAACTCGCCCGGCCTCTTCACTCAATCCCCAATATTCTTTTTCATCACACCTGTGCTGTGACAACCGTCCTATTCAGCTCCCCACCAATACGCGACAATTGCAAAGGGCGCAATCCGGAGTATCCGGTCCGCCCGATCTAAGCTCCACTGCTAACTCCTTATTCCACAAGACTTTGGTATAAGTCCTTATTTTTCAAAGACCGAGTGAAAAAATTCCCGCTAACCCAATGATTCCAGATACCGAGGGGGGAGGGGGGTACCAGTACCAAGTAGTAATATTTGGGTACAGACCGGGAGCATGCCTGACAAAACGAACCGGGCGGGCGAGAGCGCCCACTCTACACGAACACTCACCACTCAAAAAGATGGATGACAAACAGAATCACCGTGGCCGCCAGCGGTAGCAACAGGCCGGCGCGAAGGCTTCCGGTGGAATGCGAGATGATGCCGACTAGCCAGGGGATTACGGCTGGTCCGAGCGAGGCCAGGGAAAACATGATTGCGCCGATGCTGCGGGCGGCGACTCCGAAGCGTTGCGAGAGGCGGGCTACGGTGATGGGATACATGGTTGCAAAACTGAGGCCTGTAATCAGCGATCCGGCGATCACTCCCGCGAGCGATGGAGCCCAGAGCATCAGCGCAATGCCGGCCGATCCCGCGGCGAAGCCTGCCCGCAAGACGCCGGGTTCTGAAAAGTGGTGGAGAAATGCGGTGCCCAGGGCCCGGCCCACGGTGAGCGCGGTCCAGAAAAATGCGGGCATGATCGAAGCCATCGCAGCGCCGCGCAGTCCAAGGCGCGAAACATAGGAGCCGACCCAGCCGCCGACCGCGGTTTCCGCTCCGGGATAAAGAAAGAAGACGGCCGCGAAAAGCCAGATTGCCGGACTCTTAATTCGTGACTTCGCCATCGTTATTGCCTTCGCCACCCCGCGCGAAGAAAAAGAGGACGAAGAGGACGACGAGGCCGAAGAATCCGCGGAAGTTTCAGCCGCTGGGAAAGGAAGGTTGCGCATGCCGAAAGCCAGCGTGACCAGCAGCAGCGCGACCGATCCCAGGAAGAAGGGAAGTACTCGATGCGTGGCCGACCAAGCCACCATCAGCGAACAGAACACCGCTCCAACGCCCCAGAAGAAATTCAGCAGGCTGACGGCGCTGGCTCTCGAACCGTCTTTAGAACCAGAAGGCGATCCGGACCCAGACCCAATCTCCGCAATCAGCAGGTTGTCAGCCGGGACAATCAGCCCCAATCCCAATCCGAACGTCGCGACCGAGGCCATTCCAAGCCATGCCGATCCCAAATAAAGCCCAGCCGCTCCGCCAGCCATCAGCAAGAGTCCGGACAAAAAGGCCGGACGGTACCCCAACCGCGCAAGCAGGAATCCAGAAAATTGCACGCCCACCAGCGATGCCAGGAATTGCACCAGAAACAGGTAGCCAGCCTGAGTGTCATTCAGAGCCCACCGCATAATAAGGATAGGCAGCATCGGCCCCAGCAGCGTTTGCAAAATGCCCGTAGGCAAAAATGCCAACTGGCCAGCCAGGATCAGTTTTCGGTTCGATGCCGACGGAGAAAGATCGGTTTGAGGGCTAGTCATGCAGAGTGCGTGTCCCAAGCTGATGTGAGGAAAGGTCAGGATAACGCAACCGACGCAGCTTCAGGCTGACAGGGGATGAAATTCGTCGGGCAGAGCACACAAACGGTTTGGCTAAGAAATCCGCGGTTAAGAAAATCGGGGTAACGGAATGGAACCCCGCCAGTGGTAAACTATAAATCCGCAGCGCCGGAGAGGTGGCAGAGTGGCCGAATGCGGCGGTTTGCTAAACCGTTGTACGGGCTAACACCTGTACCGAGGGTTCGAATCCCTCCCTCTCCGCCAGATGTTCTAAGTCCCGCAAGCATAATCAGTTCCGAGTGTAGGTATTTCTTCCGATTACATCAGCCGGGATCTCTGCGCGCCCGAGAGGTGCATATTAGGTGCATATTCCAGAGATCGCCCAAGTTGCTCCATCGCTGCCGCAGCATCCGAGTCGACGGTTTTGATGTAGCAGTTCTGCGTTACTCCGACATTCGCGTGCCGCAAGATCCTTTGAATTATCTTGTCGGATACGCCAAGCCGGTGAAGATTTGTTGCAAGACCGCGACGAAAGGCGTGCCAGCCGTGCCACTCAACTCCTGCTTTTGCTGCGAGCGGTTTGATGACATCTCTTGCCAGAGCATCCATGTTAAACGGCTTACCCGCGGGACTCGGGAACATGAAGCCATTGGCGGGATTGCCGGACAGTGATCGATGCAACTCCAAGCGCTGCGCAAGTTGCTCGATTACTGGAACTGGGGCCTTACTCTTTCGAGTCTTTGGCTCCAGCGCATGGCCCCTCCAGAACGACTGGGAGATCCATACTTGCTCCCCGTCGTAATTCTCCCAGAGGAAACCCCGAACTTCGCTCTTTCGTGCACCCGTGAAGGCGGCTGCCGCCACAATCGTAGCGGCCGGTTCTGGCAGCACATTCACCATCTGCATGATCTCCTCGATCGAATAGGCGTGTGTCTCACCGGGAGGTTTGCCCCTGGGCAGGACAACATCCCGCATCGGGTTTTCAGAATTGATCGCACCCTGACGCTTGGCATAACGAAAGACACCCGAAAGGAATGCCTTGATGTGAGCCAAAGTGGTGGAAGTCAGCGTGCACCCTTTTGCTATCGTTTCGAGCATGCGTTCGCCGTCAACAGTTCTGAAGTCACGGAGAGTAATCTCACCATGCGGTTTCAGGTAGAGCTTCCACATATTGCGATATCCATGGAAGGTACTGATCCGTTTGCGCTCTTTCACAAACGGCAGGTAACGATCTTCTGTGAATCGAGTCAGTGTCATCGTGCTCTCGGGCGTTGTTCTCGCGCGATTGATTGTTTCCAGGAATTCCCACGCGAGATCTCTTGCTGCAGCTTTAGTCGGACACCCCGGCCCGACCTCCGCTAGCCTCTTGGTTTTCTGGACACGTCGAACGTTTCCCTCCGAAGATAATTCGGAGTCGTAGTATCGAAGTAGCCAGAGACTTCCCTTGCGATACAAATATCCTTGCTGGTGGCGGGTTCTCTTCATACTCTCTCCTTTCCGAGAGCCCGTCCCACTTTCCCATTGCTGCTCGATACTATACGCCGTTCGGCCCATCCTTCGAGCTCGGGACTACCCCAGCGAAAACGAACGTATTTCCCAAATCGAACATGGGGGAGTTTGTCCGTTGAGCGCGAGCGCACCTGTTCACGAATCCACGACTCGGGGAGACTCCAGCGCGAAGCAAGTTCTTTGCTGTCGATGAACTCGTACCGGTGGAGCGACTGCGGTGCGACCGCTTCCTGCACTACGCTCTCCCGAGTTGCATTCTGCAATACCATATTCGCTCAAAGCTCTGTATTCGTTCCGCGACCGCCTGCGAGTTCAGTCCAAGTTATGGTTCGCCGGAAATCACTTGCAGTCTGAGTTTGCATTTCCGCTCTGACCTACGGGTGACGCTTGTGACACTTCGACCTATATAGGGCGTCCACCCGCGCGCGAGCGGACGGGGATATTAGGTTGATGCGTCACAAGCGTCACAGAATTGGTTCTAAGCCCGATTCCGAGAAAACCGCGGCCCGTCCGATTTCGTTCCGGAACAAATCCGCGTGTTTCGAGGTCTTGTGCAAACTTCCTTTGCGACCCCTCCCTTTCACCGGCTTGCGTGCACCAAAGCCTCCAGTCACTAAAAAGGCTGCTGGAGGAAGTCCAGTAATGCGAATCGGCGACGCAACGTTCCTCCAACCAGCGTCCCACGGAATCCTCATTCGCAAGGTACGCGGCGGTAGCATCTCGAACGACAGCTGGCGGGTTGAGTCCTTCCCGCTGCCACTCGATGCACCCGGAAACAGCCCATTGCAGAATCCCGCCCCATTCCGAGCAAAGCTTCTCCCTGAGTTCCGTGTCCCGTTCCTGCGCAAGGATCTTCACGGAAAAGGGCAGGAGATAAAACCGGCGACGTATCGCCTCGTCCACAGTCCTCAAGCCTGGTTTGTGGTTTCCGGCGATTACAAGCTTGAATTGAGGCGTAAATTCAAAAAAGTCTTGGCGCATGAAACGAGCTGCGATTCTGTCGCCGCCAGTCAGCGCTTTTAATTTGCTTTCCGCCCAGCGACGCCCATCTTCGGTTTCCACAGCGGTGACGAGCCGTGCGCCTCTCAATCCAGCAAGATCCGTTGGGTGATGCTCGCTGTTGGAGGCAATGAACGCCTCAATCGGGGCTGTTCTCGCATATTCCCCTAAGACTCCGGCAATGGTGGAGAGAAACACGGATTTGCCATTCGCGCCACTACCGTAGAGAAAAAATAGGGCATTCTCGGATGTGGATCCTGTCAGAGCATAGCCAACCACGCGCCGCAGGAACGACTGTAGCTGGGAGTCTCCACCAGTAACACGATCTAGAAAGCTGAGCCATAGTGGGCATTCGCCGCTCGGAGGAGCCCCGGTAATCTTCGTGATATGGTCCGCGCGACGGTGCTTGAGGATTTCCCCAGTGCGGAGATCGACAGTACCCCCAGGTGTGTTCAGAAGCCAGGGATCAGCATCCCACTGCTCGACCAGTGCTGCGTGCCGACGATCAGCTCGAGCGAGCCGTTCAATTGCCGCCACCGTCTGCGCAGCTGCAATCTTCATAGCGGCTCGTTCCTTTGCGTCTCCGCATTCGGCACTCGCGCGTCGGCAGATTGTGCGGCAGAGGTCGAAAACCGCTAAGGTATCGTCTTCGCGCCATCGCGCCCCATCCCAGCACATCCATCGTCCCCAACCAGCGACATAGCGCAGCTCGCCTTCGTATATTCGCGAGAAACGCAGCGCTAAGGCTTCCTCGGAGAACCGTGGCGGCGGAGACTCAATGCCAAGAGCAAGTTCCGTCAAATCTTTGCCGATTTGCGCCAGCACAGTCGTGGAAACAGTCGGATCCCCCGCCAATTGGTGTGCTCTCTCCGTGAGCTTCGTCGCACGCCTGCGATCAGCATTGGCACGAACCATCTTGACGTAGTGCTCGATGCTAGCTCGATCGGGGACACCGTCCAATAAGCTTGCGACATACGCATAGTCTCCGACCGCTTTCAATTCTCGGTGTCGGTCAAGCTCATCGCAAAGAGTGACAATGTCGATCGGCCGAGAAGCTGTTGCTAAGTCAAGCATGCGGCTGTAGATCTTGCGATGCGAATCCAATTGGAAGTCATCTGGACGAAGCTCGGCGCATTGCCCCCAGTGGCTCGGGTTCAGAAACACAGAGCCAAGCACCGTGCGCTCTACGTCAGCTGCTCCCATGCTATTTTCGACCTTCCTCGATTAATCGGCGAATCTCCGCTGGTTCGATCATGATTCGTCGGCCTATGTAAAGGCATCTAAGCTTTCCATGTTTTATGTCGCGCCTGAGCGTCCAATGAGCCCTGCCGATTATCCTCGCGGCCTCGTCGATGTTAAGCAGGGGCTCCACGACTTCAGTGCCGACTGCAAACCGATCATCCATACATGTCCTTTCCTTGATCTTTGGGTGGAACTCGGCGAGCCTATTCATGTCTAGCACCCTAATAAGGTGCCACGGGAATTATGGAGGGTCGAGAACAGATGAGTGCTTGTTTTGAATGGAAAATGTCACTTCGGATGCGACTGGCCAGAGTGGGGAGGAGCCTTGCGGAAACCGTAGGCCTTCGACCGGCAGTACAGCGCCTTTAATGCATCGGAGCTACTGAGCAGCTTCGGAGCGATATAATCTTTTTTCTCCTCCCCGTCACGTCTCGCTGACCGAGAGCGTCCCCCAAGACCTCGCAAGGTCTCCTCTCTGGCTGAAGAGAGATGGCTCAGCAGATCTGCGACTTCCTCATAGTGGGGACTCCCGGTGGAGTTGTCCACGTAACTGAGGAGGTCAAGCACTGAATGTCGAAAAGTGTCATATCTCTTTGGTCCCACATTGCTATTCAGCCACTCGCCTGCCGAGCGGAGATGGTCCGCGAGAAGCCGCAACAAATCGGGCGTGCGCTGATAGACGGCGATTTGTAAACGGCAACGAGACTGGATTTCGTCTGGCCAGTGAGAATTGCCAATGAACTTTGTGCGGAGGTATTGCGCGAGAATCGGATTGATCGATTCAATGCGACGAGAAATCTGTTCTAATTCATCCGGAAGTTTGGTGACTCCTGATTGCGACACCCCAAATATGTCGTACATCGTGCCCTTGTGTGAGGCATTGAAAACGGCAAGGGTTAAGAAAGAAAGTAGCAACTTCGCGTCACACCCAGCGACACACAGGCGCTCGAACTTTTCTCTGGCGGGGCTGCCGGGTGCAAACTCGTCGTCTTTCCACCGGTTGAGCTTTTCCAACTCCACACTAGAGTCCGAAGATGGGCTACTGTCCAGCATTCAAGTTCGAAAGCTTTCCGTATTCGTAGGCTGCGCAGGAACCTCGGGCTTTGTGCGACCCAAGTAGGTTTCAACCGAATGTTGCTACTAGCACTTGGATCGGATCCTAAGGGTACCGCGCGCGGAGGTCATCGGCGCGTCAGGCGGAAAAGAATCTCGTGCTCAAGGCGCTAGGCGCTTGATATTAGCCTCAAACTCTTCGAGTAGTGATATATGAGTATTGGTGGGGAGCGGAGCTTCCGAAAAATACTTATTATCAGAAAATCGCGTTTCAGCCCTCGGACTGATTGAAAATGACGCGATTTGTTGCTTTCGTGCCAGCGGGTCATGAGCTACCACAAGGTTGGCCGGTGCATATTGAATTTTCTCCTGCCATATTTCAGATAAGGCTGCCCCGGTTTTTTCCGCTAGTGTTTTGAGCGCTGGACTCACGCTCAAAATCGGAACATCAGTATAAAAAGTTAAGTCACTGACGTAGGCGAACCTTTTAATCATTCCCTCTTTGTAAGTCAGACCTAAATTCGCGGCTCCCCATGTCAGCATCTCTTCCATGATCTGTCTTGAATCGTTTGTGTTGGAGCGAGTCTCGACAACAATAACGGAATTCCAAATTACGAGCTTCTGTATAACCTTATTTCCGATCTTGCCCTCAAGGAATTCAACGCCCTTCGACTCATCAAATTCCTCAATTTTTTGCGGGAACTTTTGGAATTGGTAGCGTTCTACGACCCTCGGTACGATGTCCGGAAAATAGGATTGCCCACGCGGACTTAGATCAAAGGTTTCAATGAACCCCAGTACTCTGGCGAGAATGACTGCCGAAAGCTGCAATGTTACTACTCCCCTTTACAGCGTCGTTGCTCATGAACCGCTATATGGACCAGATGAGGAATCAGGTTTATTGGCCCCGGTTGGACCAGCCATCGCCATTGCCGGATTATCTTCGGCTCCCTTTGGTTTGTTTCTTTCCTTCGATGGCAATGAATTGACTGCGGCGATGTCAGATCTCGCCGAGTCGCGTGATCGTGCGGCACTGCGAGCCGACAGTATACCTAGGACAGACACGAAGGCTATCGCTGCCAAAAGGCCGAAAATTGCTGTCGTTGGCATCGAATCACTCCTTGAGGTACATGGATATTATACCCGCTACAAACAGACACACTACACTCAGGGCAATGCTCCCGATTACGAGAGGTTTGGTGACATGGGATTGTCCTCTCTGGATCAAGGTATCAAGTGAGGGAAATACCACAACTAGAACAGCCACCTCTGTAAGAAATTGAATGATGATTTTCCCAAAACCCGCCCGATTGCAGACCCTTACGAGGAATGTCCAAACGGAGAACAGTAGCCTCTCTGCGCTTCTGTATCCGGCGATCAAGCCAGAGATCACAGGCCGCCATTGTACCCCGAGAAGGTCCTAAGCTGTGGAAATCATAGTGACCCACTACCGGTCCTCGCGGTGCTCTCAGTAGAAGCCTTAGCTCAGACTCCCGGTGTGGCCGTCATAGCCACGTTGGTCGATGGTCAAGGGAACAACATTAAGACTGCCTACCTCCACTGGCAGCTATGGAACTGCGGCAACAATGTTCCCAGGTGATCGGCGGCTCAGGTCGTCATAACCGCGAGTTTGGACTTCCATGCGAACCGGTATCATCACGGGGAACGTCTATGGCAACAACCAGCTTTTCTGTGGTGGAGTCCAGTCAACTCAATGGATTTTAACGGCCTATCCTAGGAGCCCACTCGTTCTCGTCTCCGAGCAGTTCGATATGCGCGTGGACCCCACCACGGGGAACATTTATAGGGGCGGTTTATGGGAAACAACCAGCTACTCTGCGGTGGTGTGCAATGCAGGTCTGCGGGTTGAGCCCTCAATTCGCTCCAAATTTACAGTGGTGCCGAGACTCAACTTGCAATCGAGTGGTGGAAGGCGTAGAAAGCTAGAAGCGCGCCGTACCGGTGTTACAAGCACCGACACGGCGCTAACCACAGTCGCCCCAAGGAGGCAACAATGGCTAGACAGCACCGTACCACTACGTCCGCATTCACTCAAGAAAACCCAACCGCAATCGCTCGGGTGGCGCTCTACGCCAGAGTCAGCACCCTCAACAATCAAGATCCAGAAATGCAGCTTGCCGAACTGCGGGAATATGCAGGGCGCCGCGGTTGGCAGATCATCGAGGAATTCACCGATCAGGGAGTATCCGGCTCCAAGGAATCGCGTCCGGCGCTGAATCGGCTGATGTCGGACGCGTGCCGCAGGAAATTTGACGCGGTTCTCGTCTGGAAGATCGACCGATTTGGGAGTCGCAAATTCAAGCCAAGCTAGGAGTGAGCAAGGGAACTGCGCAGCGAGCTTGCTCAGGGGGGCTGACGAGGGACTGTGGGGCGTTCGAACTCCGTTGCGATACAGTTCTGGGTCAGCCCTGGGCTTTACCCTGGTTGGCCTTAGTCTCCCAAGGAATTGCGCGTATCTAACTCGGCGACCTTTTCCGGAGGTGGCCCGAGACCAACGGGAGGGCACAGCGCAGCTATCGAGCTATCTTCAGAAGTTGACGAGGTTCTCGATATCAGAATTTTTCGCGGAGGGTTCTGTCGAGAACGCGACATAAGGTGCGAGAAGCGATAAATCTCTAACCACCCATTTGAGTTCAACATCCGATAGGATGATCGTCAATGGCTAGCGGTTTTGAAATAAGCGAAAGGTAAGCCTCAAAATCAATGTCGCTACTCTCAGAGACGCTTGTTGACGAATGGCTGAATCGCCAAGGCTTTTTGACGATGCGTGGCATCAAGAATGCCGGAGTCGATGAGATCGACCTGCTGGGTGTTCGTCCGTGTTCGCAGGGGCTTGAAGCTTGGCATGTAGAGGCGCAAATCAGTTTTAACCCTGTCGGTTACATTACTCAGCTATCCAAGGCGGAGCAAAAACGAAGCGGCCGTAAAGCGGGAAGCGCGGTAAGCCGCAGCCCAGAAGTGCTGAAGGACAGTGTCCGGGAGTGGATTCACAAGAAGTTCGATTCTCCGAAGAAAGTCAATCTCCGCGAGAAAGTATGGCCGCACCTCGTCTGGAAGAAAGTGTTCGTTCACGGAGTAACACGTTATTCGGAAGAGCTTACATTGATCGGCGCGAGTGATGTCGAGCTGATCTCATTCCGGACAGTGCTCGAATATCTGAACGCGAAGAAGGGACTTACTGGAGCGTCCGGAACCGATATCAGCGACATCATTAGATACTTCGGCTCCGGCCATGCGATTCCATCACTAGAGACTGTTCACGATGAGTTCGATGGAGCCATAGCTGGACCACAGCAAGACGCTTGATACGGCAGGAGAGAAAACATTGACACGGGACGAAGCCGAGAAGAAATTGCCCGAGTCGAAACCGACGCTTACTAAAGAATCCGAGCGGCGATTCGAAAGGCTCTCGCAGGAGTCTAAGAAAGCCGTGCTGGATGATCTTAAGGCGTGGATGGAACAGGGCCAGATGAACCCTATTCTGAAGCCCTCGTTCTTAGGAATTGATCCTCATTCGTTCGTCTATTCTGATCATAAGGTCGAGGGCATTCGGCTGTCGGAGTTTTGTTCGATTGCCCGGAACCTTCTCGACTGTTTCGCAACGGCTGTGATTTCTGCTCCAGGCATGGAGTTTCCCGCAAGTGCGCTAACCGTTAGATGTAGGCTCGGAGAGGGAGGAAACGACCTGGTGCTCTATCTAACGGCGATTCTAACCACAGCCGAGCAGATCAGCGCATTGGAACTAACGGAAGAGTCGGAGATTTGGATCTCTAGCAACCTTCGCCCACTGGCAAAGACTAAACAAATTGAGCTGGGCAACATCTTCTGGGAAAGAACTGGGCGACATTCGTTCTTCTTCTTTGGCTACCCAGGTCAAATGGTCCGCGACACAGTACATGGAGTGGGGGCACCAGGGGAAGATGGAAAACTCCGCTGGCCAGAGTGCACGCTACTTCTTGGCCTCGTGACTGCGACTCTCCGTGAGACGGCTGTACGGGCAATCGATTTTGTGAACTCAACTCCAGAGAGTCCCATTCAATAACTTAGGTTGTCCAAAAACCACGCCACGTGCGGCTCCGCCAAGTACTTGACTTGCGAGCTTGGAGCTGTGCGATGCTGGCTGCCCACAATCAGGTGTTTGTGAGGAACCTGATAACATTTCCGGTAATCCAGGAAGGCAGGAGCTTCGCAGGGTCCCAGTGCTTCTTGCGGAACTTGGTCACGGCGGTCGTACGGATGAAAGCCTAGAACGCGGCGCTACATGCAATACAACGCTCTGCCTTGCAGGTTTTGCGCCGGCCCAGGCTCTTACCCGCGCGTGTGCCACATCCAACAGGTCATCAAGTTGAGGTGTGATTTCCTTAAATCATACAAACTCCTATGGGTTAGTCAATGGGGAGTGACTTATGGAGAATAGCGAGACAGAGCGACGGGTATAAAGCAACGAGAAAATATCACGAGATGTTTGGCTGACGAGAAATTTCGGTACGTCGTAGCTTTAGCGCGAGCCGTTGATTCGAGTCCGGACTGGACCCTGAAATGCTATTCAATATGTTCGCAAGACGCGTCCTGGCGCGATAGAGAACAGTCGTCAAGAACAGCACGTCCTGTCATGCTCCAGAGAAAGGAAATGACTAAGATTCTCTGTGGGCTTTGTTATGTTGTGACTCAGGGAAGACTTTTGACTAACTGAGATAGCGGGCACCTCCCCGTCGAGGAACTCGGATGACGCGTAAAACCATCGTTGTGCCCAGCCGTCTCGCATGGCACGAAGAGCGCTTTCGGGCTGCCGAGCAGAACGCGCTCGGGTTGCAGATCCTTACACCAGCGCAGCTTGCGGGTCGACTTGCCGGCGGTTTTCTGGAGGCGGCATCGCGGGACACATGCCTCATGCTGGTTCGTGATGCGTTAGCCAATCTTAGGTTCGCTGAACTTGAACAACTTCGAGAAATGCCGGGCGCCGTCAAGGCTATTTCCGCCACCCTGATGAAGGTATGGGATGCTGACCTGGATCTTCAGGGACTTGCTGATCGGTCTCCTCGCATCAACGATTTAGCTCAGATCGAAGGCTTCGTTCGGGATCATTTGCCGGGCGGGATGATGTTGCAGCGTGAGCTTGTTTCCGCTGCGGTCGCAAAGCTGAAGAACGCGGGTTCCGTATTGGGGTCAGTGTCCGTTCGCGGATTTGTCTTCGTGACTCCCTGCTGGCGTAGGCTGTTTCTCTCTTTGGCTGGGAGCACATCGGTTGAGTGGCATTCGATTGAGACGCTATGGGAACATTTGAATTGGATTCAAGGTTCCGCCATTGGTCCAGTTTTCAAGTCGAAGAAAACGCCGAGCCAAAGCTCGGTCGTTTGCGCCACACCCAAACACGAAGTGATCGAATCGCTCCGCTGGGCACGTGAACTGATCGTCTCGGGCCGTGCCAAACCACACGAAGTTGCAATTGTCGCTTCTGCGACGGAGGACTGGGACGAGGATTTTCGAGTACTCGTCGCAGACAGCCAGTTGCCTCTGCATCTTGTCCACGGTCGCACCGCAACCTCGACCTTTCCTGGTCAGCAGGCAGCTTCGCTCGCCACCGTCCTGCTTGAGGGGCTGAGCCATGATCGTGTGGTTCGGGCGTTCCGTCTCCTGCACAACAGTGCAAAGCTAAAGAGCTTGCCGAGTGACTGGTACACAAATCTAGACCCAGATGCACCGCTATTGAAGCTTGGTCACTGGCAGCTCTTTCTGGACGAGCTCGCAGAGTCTCGCGAGAGACCTGACTTTCGCCCAACCTTGCTGCCCATTCTCGACCTCCTGTCGAAAGGCGCTCCGGTAGCGGGGCGAGTTGGGGAGGAGCTGCTGTCTGGGCAGGCGCGAGCCATCTGGGGACGAGCCCTGCTTGATGGACCCCCTGAAGCTCTCATGACCACGATCGGGCAGGTTCGCGTCCCGGATGAATCGGATCCGAACGCGAACATCATCTGGGGACCGGCTCACGCGGTGGCAACTGCTCCGCGTCCGTTCACATTCATGCTGGGCCTCACCAGCCGTAATTGGCCTCGGCAAGGTCGAGAGGATGGTCTTCTTCCGTCGCACATTCTAGACCCGGCATTGCTGGAGCCGGCGAGTGTCACCTTGCAGGACAGAACTCACTTCAAAGTGTTGCGTGATGCCGCCCACGAAATCGTCTATTCGCGCAGTCGCCGGGACAGCGATGGGCGCCTGCTTGGGACCAGCCCATTAGCACTCTCCGAGGCAGCATCGCGACATTTGCAAAGGTCACGTATACCGCACCACGCTTTCAGCGAGTCCGATCGCCTTCTCGCGCGCAGGCAGGAATTTTCCGAGACTGGGCGCGCAAGCTCAGCAATCGCCTGCTATCGGGATTGGCGCAGCCTTAAGATCACGGCCCACGACGGTCTGCTGAATTCCGGGCACCCGGTGATCGAGGCGGCGATTGAGAAGCCGCACTCTGCGACATCCCTGCGCCGAATGCTGACCGACCCCCTTGGATTCGTTTGGCGTTATGCACTCGGCTGGAAGCCGCCATCCCCATTGTCACTGGAGGAGCCGCTCGCGCTCGACAAACCGACGTACGGCACCCTGGTCCACGAAGTGCTGCGCTTGACAGCTGCATCGCTCGAATCAAGCGGAGGATTCGCGGCAGCGACTCAGAATCAGGTCGAGTCGGCCATAGCGGAATCTACCGACCGAGTCGCGCTTGACTGGGAATTGACGAAGCCTCTGCCGCCCCGGCTTCTCTGGCAACGTACATTGACCAAGGCCCGCGACACTGCCTTGTCTGCGTTGATGTGGCCGTTACCTAAATTCAAAGATCAAAAAACATACGTCGAGGTCCCATTCGGAGGACTAGGTGTTGACGAAGATAACGCGCCTTGGGATCGGAATGCCCTTGTGACTATTCCCGGTTCGAATCTCAATCTTCAAGGCAAAATTGACCGCCTCGATTTGGACGGCAAATCAATCAACGCCCGCGTCATTGATTACAAGACCGGACGCTGTCCGGACGAAGAACCCGGGCTGGACAAAGGTAAGGAGTTACAACGCTGTCTTTACGCGGTGGCCGTTAAGGCACTGCTCGGACAAGTTATAGCAGTTGAGGCGGCGTTGCTATTTCCGGGTTCCGAGGGAAGTCTGTACTCGCTCTCCGAACCGAGCCTACAAACCGAGGAACTCACACGCTTCCTTCAACTCGCGGAGCAGATGCTTCGGTCGGGGCGGTCTGTCTTCGGTATGGGAGCGGAGAGCCGGAACAACGACATGGCTTTTGCCCTTCCCGCAAACGCCGAGGGTGTGTATTTCTCGCATAAGGGTGCGGCTCGGGATGCGATGGCGGGAGATTTACGCAGCCTCTGGGGTGAGAACTGATGCCGGAGTTGAGCGACGCAATACATCGGCGACGCGCGCTAACCGATCACTCGGCGACTCTGCTCGTGGAGGCGGGCGCTGGAACCGGCAAGACGTCCCTGTTGGCCGGAAGGGTAGCGTTGCTTCTAGCCTCGGGAGTCCATCCTCGCAACGTTGCGGCAATCACCTTCACCGAACTCGCCGCTAGCGAATTGCTCCAGAGGATTCAAGAATACGTTCGGGAGCTTGTAAGCGGGAATGTTCCGGAACCCCTGCAGATCGCAATGCCAGAGGACTTCGCGCACGAAGAGTCGGAACCTCTTTCATTGGCGGCATCCGCCGCAGAGGGATTCACGGACAAGCAGATGGAATCCCTCTCATCGGCGGCAGCCGCATTGGATGAACTGACGTGTACGACCATCCATGGATTCTGTCAGCGGCTGACTACGCCTTATCCCATCGAGGCAAATGTCGATCCGGGCGCGGTAATGATGGACGAAGGCGAAGCCGATTTGAACCACAAGACGTTGCTACGGCAGTGGCTCCGAAATCGCCTGGAGGGGCCACAGGCGGACGATCCACTCGCAGAGTTGTTGGTGATTGAAGGTGAGCAGGGTCTAAGGCTGATAGAGCAACTGGCCGAAGCCCGCCGAGCTCGTCGGACCGCGCGCGCACCGGAAGCGACGTTGTCACAGAGCCATATCGACGAATTCCGCAACTGGGTTACTTTGTTTCGGGAATGGTATGCGTGTGTACAGAAACAAGGATTTGAAGAGCCCGGAACGAGTCAGCACATTTCTGAGTTCGAGATGTTGGCCGAGTCGTACACGCCCGGACTTCACGTGGACACCAGTTTCAAGCGGCTGTGGGCCTATGCCCATCCCCCACATATCTCAGCGATGAATAAAGATTCATGCCGATTCGGGCCATATAGGCGCAAAGGAAAATGGGCTGACGCCGCAAAATGTATCGGTCAGTCCAAAAACAAAGGCCGCCAATATAACGACGAAGCCTGCGCGCTCTACGAGAGTGTTGCGGAAACGCTTCAGATACTGGTTGGCCTAGCTGCTGAGTCCGTCCAATCGCAACTGATCTCAGCCCTCGATGATTTCCAGGCTTCTTTCCGAGCGTTCAAACGCGAATCTGCACTGCTCGATTTCGACGATCTGCTTTACTTTGCTCGCGATCTCCTGCGAACGCATCCTGCCGTTCGTGCCGCGCTCGCAGAACGCTATCAGCGTATCTTGGTCGATGAATTTCAGGACACGGACCCGCTGCAATCCGAGATCTTGTTCCTGGTGTGCGGCGAAGATGGTGCCGATAAACCTTGGCACGAACAGCAGCTTCGGCCGGGGCAACTATTCCTGGTCGGAGACCCAAAACAATCGGTTTACCGGTTTCGCCGTGCGGATATCCGGTCCTATAAACAGGCGAAGGATGCAATTCGGAGACAGTGGCCCGAGAACGTCCTTCCAATCACAGATAACTTCCGCTCGCGGGGACCGATCCTCGATTTCGTCAATCAACGCTTTGCTGCTCCGTTGAGCTCGGTCGGATACGAACCGTTGGTTTCTACCGTCACCTGCAACGGTAAGGAGCCGTTCTCCATCGGACGTATCCCGGTCGGCACGGAAGGCTCGGAACTCAAGGTGCATGAGTGGCGCGAACTCGAAGCGCAAGCAGTAGCCCAACTTTGCAACAAACTCATCGGAAGATTCTCGGCGCCTGAAAACAACGAATTGGTTCCATGCCGTCCCGGTGACATCGCTCTGCTGGCTCCAACCGGAACGGATCTATGGATATTCGAGCGGGCTCTTGAGGACTTGGACATCCCCATTGCGACGCAGGCCGGTAAGGGATTCTTCATACGGCAGGAAGTGCATGATCTGATCGCCATAGCTCGGATTCTTTCGAACAGCCGGGACACGCTAGCGTTGGGAGCACTGCTTCGAGGACCTCTAGTGGGACTTGCGGAGCAGGAACTCCTAGACATTGTTGTTGGATTGCCACAACGCGACGGCGAGTACGGACGGTTGCGGCTTTGGACTGAAGCGGCCGAAATCAATCATCCGCTAGCAGCGGAAGTCATCCGAGTTCTTCAGGGTCTCGGGCGAAAGGCGTATCAAACCTCGCCCTTTGACATCCTGTCTGCAGCCGTGGAAGAGCTTCACGTCCGCGCGATCCTAGCCCAGCGGCATCCACGCTATGTCGAGCGGGCCCTTGCCAACATCGAGCGGTTCCTTGAAATGGCAAAGCCATATTCGGTTCGTGGCCTGCGCGTCTTTGCTGACGGCATGGCCCGACTTTGGGAAGAGGGCGAACGCGAAGTCGAAGGCCGAGCTGATGCCACTCACGACGCCGTCCACATAGTTTCGATTCATAGTGCCAAGGGGTTAGAGTGGCCGGTCGTGATCCCGATCAACCTGGTAACAGCCGTGCGATCCGCCACTGGAGTTCTCCACCGGGCAACGGACGATACTTTGCATTTCGGCATGAGGACCTTAAACCCGCCGGAGTACGAATTGCTCAAGGACGTTGAGAACCGAGAACTCGGCGAAGAACGTATTCGATTGCTCTACGTCGCGTGCACTCGCGCACAAGACCTACTGGTGTTTCCAGATTATTTGGGTAAGTTGGGTAACGGGTGGCACAAGCAAGTGGAGTTGTCTCTGCGCGATCTGCCTAAGTACCCGACTCTGGACCTCACGGAAGGAGAGCGCAAGCCACCGGCGTTACCGATGAATGAACAGACGCCAGAGGTCTTCCGCCAAGAGGCGTTGAGGCTCGCAGAACAAACGAGGAATATCCGGTGGATCCAGCCGAGCGCAGTCGAATTCGAGGAGGTCCCGTTACCCGCTCCGCCACAAGACGAATTCGCCGAGTCTATTCCTGATGTTCGTGGCAGCGCCGCCCGTGGGAGGGTCTTGCACAAACTGATGGAGGACATCCTTTTGGGCGAGACGCGGGACGACGAAGCTGGTCTACAGACCCGAGCCGCTGAACTGCTGGGGCAGCTTGGAGAGAATGACCATCCTAACCCGTCGGATGGACCATCGTCGTTAGAAATCACCTCCACGATACTCCGTACGCTTCACTTGCCAATCGTGGCGCAATATCGTCAGGAGCTGCAACCGGAATTTGGAGTGTTTCAGCTTAGTTTGGCAGACAGGAACGAGATGGTTGGTAGGGCTGGTATCGTCGATGCCATTGCGTACAATCTTGGAGGCGCTCCTGAACTCGTATTTGATTGGAAGAGCGATGTGGCGCCAACGGCGGATACGCGCCAGCAACACGCTGCTCAAGTTCGGGAGTATTTGGATTGCACTAAAGCAGCACGCGGGCTGGTCGTATACATGACGACTGGTGAGGTACACACAATTTCAGGGAACACCGCTTGAAAAGTTCCCGGCCTGACTCGGAGCTTTGAACGCATGGCACAGCGGACGATGGATCCTTTAAGAGCGTGATGAGTAGCAGAAACCCACACGCCGTACAATGGCCGAAGTCCGGGGTCTGGGCTGTGGCGCAAGCCGCACGTTCGTCAACGCGAGACCTCCATCGAGGTCAACAGCAATGCTTAGCTAATATGGCCGATAATTGCATTTCGGCAATCAATCCCACGAAGATATGGTGCTGCCACGGTAATTTTAAAAAAGGTCGGGCCCTTCGGTTTCTCCAACGCCAGCACTGGCGGGCACTCAGCTCGTTCCATGATGTTTCGGGAGCTGCGAATTCTTGTTCGTGCGATGCCTCTGACTGCTACCAAGGACGATTTCACCAAGACCATAGTCGAGGAGAATGTCTTGGAAAAACCTACCATGAGCAGCCGCAAGAAAAGTCTTCGCCATTTGATCGAACTCTATGGCATGGATCCCTCCGAGACGTTGTTCCGCGTTCTCTGGCAGTTGGGTCATACCGATTTGGATTCTCTACCCCAGCTTTGCCTGGTCTGTGCATATGCCCGCGACTTGCAACTACGCCACAGTTTTGAGCTGGTTCGTACATTGCGCCTGGGCGAGGTTCTTGACAGATCAAGCATGGAGCACCATCTAGAAAGTGGTTTCCCTGGTCGCTTTAGTCCTGCTATGAAAAAATCCATGGCCCAAAACGTAAACACAACTTGGACATTTGGCGGGCACCTTTCAGGCAAGGCGAAGAAGGTCAGGCAATTTCCTGAGCCCCGTCCGATTTCGGCTGCCTACGCCATGTTTGTAGGGTACCTGACCGGCCTTCGCGGAGAACGGTTGCTCGACTCTCCCTTTGCGGCTCTCGTCGCGTCGAACCGATCCCAATTGGAAGCCGCGCTGTCACTGGCTTCCGCAAAAGGGCTGCTTTCGTTAAAGAGAGCGGCCGGAATCGTGGAGTTCGATTTCTCCAATCTTCTGACCTCTACAGAACAGGACGTGGTCCATGAATCGCATTGACCAACTGCTCGAAAACTACCGGAGCCACATCCAAATGCCGCTACGACCCGGCCTACCTTCGTCGCAGCGTGTCTGGTTTGCGGTATACCCTGCTGCTGAGGAAAGAAGGCTAACCAATCGCATCGATGAATTCGAAATGCTGACCAAGGAAGCTGGCCATCCTTGGGTCAGAATCGACCTGAAAGGCACCCTGGCCCGGTGGCTCGCCTCGGTCGATGAGGAGGAGCGGGCGGAGTGGTTCAGAAATCCGGACGACATAGATCTGTATGCTAAGACCGAATGGAAAACTGTTCTAACGGAGTTCTTCGAAAAAAAGGTCAGCAGTGCCAAGGCGCCAGAACGCACAGTGTTCGCCATGACCGGCATAATGGACTTATATGACTTTCTTCACGTTTCCGAGTTAATCGAGGGTCTTGAGAAAACCTTCACGGGTTACCTGCTAGTCTTTTTCCCCGGTGAAAAAGAAGGCAACACGTACCGTTTTCTTGATGCGCGAACTGGCTGGAACTATCTAGCAGCCCCGATTCTTTCCGAGAAATGAAAACAGTAAGGAGCTTGCGAACTAATGCAAACCAAAGAAATATTCCTCAGGGATCCGTTGACTTGGAAACTGGTCAATGAGGGCGTCTCTAGCAACAACATAGAAGATCTAGACACCCTGCGGTTTGAACTCGAATCGTTCGTGTGCGAGGGCGAATACCTCCAGGGCATGCGTCGGATCCTTCAAAGCTATCGGGATAACTTTAAGAGCCCCGAGCAGAAAGCAGCCTGGATTAGCGGCTTTTACGGCAGTGGAAAATCCCACCTCGCTAAGGTTCTCCGCTATCTCTGGACCAACTTTGCTTTTCCAGACGGCACCACGGCCCGCTCCATTGCTCATCTCCCGGAGGAGATTACAGATCTCTTAACTGAGATCTCGACACTGGGCAAACGCCATAACGGTCTGCACATGGCGGGAGGTACGCTCAAGGCTGGGACTGGCAGTGTGCGGCTGCGCGTCATGAGTCTATTTTTCAAATCCGTTGGGCTACCCGAAGGGTATCCGTATGCCAAGTTCCTAATTCATCTTAAGAGAGACGGAAAACTCGAGGCCTTTAAGAAATCTATTGAAGATCAAGGCAAGAACTTCAACCAAGAACTAGGTCGTCTGTACGGCTCGGGCGCGGTTGCGAAGGCGTACGTCTCGTGCTCCAGCCACCTGAAGGATCCCTCACAAGTGGGGGCGTTACTCCGTGCCGACTACCCAAATGTGGCCGATGTCAGCATAAGTGAAATGCGCGATACCATTCGCGAAGCAATTGCCGCCAACGGCAAAATGCCCTGCACTCTTTTAGTGCTCGACGAAGTTCAGCAGTTTATCGGACTTGACGCACAGCTCTCGCTGGATGTGCAGGAAGTGACAGAGGCACTTAGCAAGGAGATGGATGGACGCGTGATGATCGTTGGCACGGGTCAGAGCGCCCTCAACGATATGGCGAATCTCCAGCGCCTCATGGGGCGCTTCACAATCAAGATTCATCTAAAAGACAATGATGTTGAGAAAGTCATCCGCAAGGTTGTTTTGCAGAAGCGTGAAGAGAAGAAGCCGCTCATCAAGGATTTGATCGACAAGAACGAAGGCGAAGTCACGCGTCAACTCAAGGCCACTAAGCTCGCCGCTCAATCAGATGACCATATCGCCTATGTTCCGGACTTCCCGTTGTTGCCAGTACGCCGGCGATTCTGGGAACGCGTCCTTCACTCGGTAGATTCGACCGGAACTTCTGCACAAATGCGAACTCAACTACGTGTAGTTCACGAAGCGTGCCGCACTTACGCCAATTCGGAACTCGGTGCAATTGTGCCTGGTGATTTTCTTTACGATCAGATCTCTAACGAACTGGTCACAACTGGCGAGATGCAGAAACGCTTTCAGGAGATTATCGAGCAGCAAAAGACCAAGCCTGATGGAGCGTTGCGCAGCCGTGTTTGTGCTTTGGTGTTTCTGATCAACAAACTTCCTCGCGAGCACGGGACGGACCTCGGTGTTCGCGCTGAGCCAGAACACTTAGCTGACTTGCTGAGCGAAGATCTCGTCACCGGCAGCACCCAGCTTCGGCAGAAACTTCCCACGTTACTCGACGCCATGGAGCAGGATGGCGTGCTCATGAAGGTTGAGAGCGAATACCGCCTGCAGACGACGGAAGGCGCGGCTTGGGAGGCGGAGTTTAGAAAACGCCGTGCTGCTGCCCGAAACGATGATCCGCTCATCGCCTCACGCCGATCGCAACTTCTAAGCAAAGGTCTCGATGGCGCACTTGGAAATCCCTCGGTTTTGCACGGAGACGCGAAGGAACGCCGAAAGGTCACGATTCACTGCGGCGAAGATAAGCCCGAGCAGAGTGACTCGATCACACTCTGGGTTCGTGATGGTTTCACGGTGCCGGAAGCTTCCGTGCTTTCTGACATCCGCAAACTGAGTACCGACGACCCAACTCTTCATTTATTTCTTCCAAAGCTTCATGCCGACGAACTCAAGAGCGCTATAGCCGCAGCCCAAGCCGCGGAAGAAACGCTGCACTTCAAAGGCAATCCGACCTCGGACGAAGGCAAGGAATGCCGCAAATCGATGATCACGAAACAGAGTACGGAAAACACGCGCATCGACGACCTTATCGGTCAGATCTTTGGCGGCGCGCGCCTCTTCCTCTCCGGTGGCCAGGAGCATCCTCTTATTGGGTTGAAAGCAGGCGTTGAAGACGCCGCCAAGCAGGTTCTCAATCGGCTCTATCCAAAGTTCAATGATGGCGACTCCGCGAAGTGGCCTCAGGTCCTTAAGAAAGCCAAAGAGGGATCTGCCAACGCATTAGAGCAAGTCGGGTTTACTGGCGATCCTCAGACCCACCCCGTCGCCGCGGCGATTCTCTCATTCATAGGCGCGGGCAAAACTGGGTTAGAAGTTCGCAAGAAATTCATCGGCGGTGTGTACGGCTGGCCTCAGGATGGAATCGACGCCGTTCTAACCACCCTGCTCGCCAGCAACCATCTCAGCGCCAAGCTAAATGGCAGCCCGCTTTCGCTAAGCGAAGTGGACCAGAAGAAGCTGGGGCAGGCGGCGTTTCGAATTGAGAGTCCCGTCCTCACCGCAGTTCAGAAGCTCGCCATTCGCAAACTGTTCCAGGAGGCTGGTCTTTCGAAGGCAACTCCGGGGAACGAACCTGCAGACGCAATCCGGTTTATCGAGTATGCGAAAACGATTGCGTCGCAGGCGGGCGGAGACGCTCCTGCTCCGCATCCTCCCGCTGCGCCGGAAATTATTGCACTCGAATCGCTCACTGGGAATGATTTGCTGATGGCTCTTTACAATCAACGTGACGCTATCCTCGCGAAGATCAAGGCGTGGCAAGCTACGGGCAAAGAAATTGCTAAGCGTCTTCCCGCGTTCGGCGTCTCCGAAAAACTAGTTGCCCAAGCGACCGTCGTACCTGGGCAGGCCGAATGGTCGGCCACGCTTATCTCCATTCGCGCCAATCGTTCGCTGCTGGACGATCCCGATCCCGTCTCGCACGTCCTCAAAGCGGTTGGAAATGCACTCCGAGCCAAACTCGCCGAAGCGCACAAGTCCTATGTTGACATGTATGCGTCGCAGAATTCACGAATTGGCAGTCAGGCGGCATGGCAGAAGCTCTCTGAAGAAAAGCGCAAGAGTTTTCTGTCCATTGCGGGAGCACAACAAAGAACGGCTCCTACAACGGGTTCTGATGAACAGCTCCTCGCTGCTTTGCAGTCTTCTTCCTTGGCCACCTGGCAAGCACAAACCGATGCCTTGCCTGCCCAGTTCGACAAGGCGTTGTCCGCCGCAATCGTTGAAGCGGAGCCTAAAGCGCGGCGCATCACTCTTTCCGCCGCTACCATTCACGACCAAGCTGAGCTCGATACTTGGCTGAACAAATCAAAGACTGCCATCGAAGCCGCCCTGAAAGACGGCCCGGTGATTCTGTAAGGACGCTACGCCTCTATGCCAGTGTCACTTTCGAAGGCTCACCGGAAACTCCTTGAGAACACTACCGCCGCCGCACGCGTCCTGGCGGAGTCGGCTTGCCGGGCTGCTTTGGAAAACCTCGCCGTGCATGAAAAGGAATATCGGGGCCACATGAGTGTGGATCAGCGGAAGCTTCGGAATCGGCTGCGTGCGCGTGGCCGCGCCATAGGGGATGTCCGCGATACACGCTCCGGCCTTCAGGACATCCACCATCTCGTTGAGCTCGCCGCGTATGAGCACTGGCACCGTCTCCTGTTCACCCGTTTCCTAACCGAGAACCATCTTCTTATTACGGATGGGGCCAATGGCTCGGTCCCGATCACACTGGAGGATTGCGAAGAACTCGCCCCAGAGCTAGGCGTCCGCGATGGATTGGACCTCGCCTGTCGCTTTGCGAGCCGCACCCTCCCCGGTGTGTTCCGGCGGGACGACCCGGTTCTTGATTTGCCCGTGGCGCTGAACGATCAAGTGGAGCTAAGGAAGCTTCTGGCTTCTCTTCCGTCTGAATGTTTTCGGGCCGACGACGCCCTGGGCTGGACCTACCAATTCTGGCAAGCGCAGCGCAAAGACGAAATCAATGATTCAGGCAAGAAGATTGGTGCGGACGAATTGGCACCTGTTACCCAGCTTTTTACCGAGGATTATATGGTGGAGTTCCTCCTCCACAACACCCTCGGCGCCTGGTGGGCCGGCAAGATTGGAACGATCAAAGCAGCCACCGAGCAAGAAGCTAGAGCGCAAGTGGCGCTCCCTGCCCGTGATGGAGCGCCGTCGATCTCCTGGACGCATTTGAGATTCGTGCAAGACGAGACCACCAAGACCTGGCTTCCCGCCGCAGGCACTTTTGACGCGTGGCCAAAATCCGCAAGCCTGATTCGTTTGCTTGACCCTAGCATGGGCAGTGGCCATTTCTTAGTGTTTGCGTTGCCGTTGCTCGTGCGATTGCGGATGGAGGAAGAAAAGCTCAGCGCCCAGGACGCGGTGGTTTCAGTGCTAAGGGACAACATTCACGGCCTGGAACTCGACGAACGCTGCACACAAATCGCCGCCTTCAATGTCGCACTCACGGCGTGGAAGATCGCCGGGTATCAAGGGCTTCCCACCCTCAGTATTGCCTGCTCCGGCCTAGCGCCAAGTGCGACGGAGGCGGAGTGGACGGCTCTCGCGGGCAAGGACGACCGTCTGCGGCGCGGCATGATGCGCCTACACAGCCTCTTCAAAGACGCACCGGTTCTCGGTAGTTTGATCAACCCGCGCGCGCAGGCAGGTGACCTAGTCGAAGCCGAGTTCCAGCAACTTGCTCCGCTGCTCACGCCTGCGCTCGCGGCGGACGAAAACGAGAAGACCAAACCTGAAAGCGACATTGTTGAACTGGCTGTCGTCGCTCAAGGTCTCGCCAAAGCCGCCGAACTGTTAGCTGGACAATTCACGCTCGTCATCACAAACGTACCCTACCTGGGGCGACCCAAGCAGGACGATACGCTATTCAACTACTGCGAGCGCGTCCATCCGGATGCGAAGGCCGACCTCGCCACTTGTTTCGTGGAACGCTGCCTAGAGTTTTGCGCTCGGGGTGGCAGTACGGGAGTGGTGACCCCACAGAATTGGCTATTTCTAGGTTCTTATAAACAACTACGCGAGAAGCTGATTAAGGAGAAGTCCTGGAACCTAGTAGCGAGGCTCGGCCCAAAGGGATTTCAAACGCCGATGTGGGACATCAATACGTGCCTAATAGTCATTACCTCGCAGCATGCAGGGATGGGAGCGCTTATTCAGAGCCTTGATGTTACTGAGGAAAAGACATTAGAGGAGAAGGATTCGAAGCTGCGCGAGCGAGCGCTGGTTCAAGTCTCACAGCAACAGCAATTAGCTAATCCGGATGCTCGGTTGGTATTTTCCACGCACACATCGACGTCGCCCCTTCTGCGTGAGTTCGCCTCCTGCTACAACGGGATTCAAACTGGCGACTATGGCCGCTTTGGTCGCGTGTTTTGGGAGGTGCCCCAACTAGACGATGAATGGAGTCCTCAGCAATCCACGGTGGGCGCGACCTGTCCTTACGGCGGGATGGTTCAAATTCTTCATTGGGAAGGTGGTAAAGGACGCTTCGTTTCTTTTCTCACGGAGCGTCTTGGCGAAACAGGGATTTATCAATGGCTCAGAGGCAAGGAGGCTTGGAGTCAAAAGGGAATTATCATTTCATCGACGGGTAAGCTTGCCGTTAGCATTTACCTGGGTGACCTTTTCGACAACAATGTCACTGTGATCATTCCCAAAAAGGAAGCGCATCTAAGCGCACTGTGGGCGTTCTGTGAATCTCCGCACTTTCATGATGCCGTTCGTCGAATAAACCAAGCGCTGAAAATCACAGACCAGAGCATGATTGAAGTATCTTTCGATCTCGCCCACTGGCAAAAAGTCGCCGGTGAGAAATACGCTAATGGTCTGCCACAACCGGCCACGAACGACCCTACACAGTGGCTCTTTGACGGTCATCCAAAGGGTTCTGACCAGCCGCTTCACGTCGCGATCGGAAGGTTGCTCGGCTACCGCTGGCCGCGCCAGACCGGTAGCAACTTTCCAGATTGTTCGAAGCTTGGGTCGGACGGGTTAGAGAAGTTCGGGGCTGAAGACGGCATCGTTTGTCTTCCTGCCGTCAACCGAGAGCAGCCCGCCGCAGCCCGTCTGCGCCAGCTCCTCACCGCCGCGCTTGGGACCTTCGACGAACGCGCAGTCATTACCAGTGCCGGACTTAAGGGCAGCAAGTCCAAGACCCTCGAAGACTGGCTACGCGACGAATTCTTCGAGCAACACGCCAAGCTTTTTCACGACCGTCCTTTTATCTGGCATCTGTGGGACGGTCGATCTGATGGGTTCCACGCTCTGGTCAACTATCATCACCTCGATCACGCTAATCTACAGAAGCTGACTTACAGCTACCTCGGCGATTGGATTCAACAGCAGGTGGAAGATACCAAAGCCGACAAGGCAGGGGCCGCGGAACGTCTCGGAGCTGCACGGGCGCTCCAAGGCAAGTTGGATGCGATACTCAAAGGCGAAGCCCCGCTCGACATCTTCGTCCGCTGGAAGCCGCTCAAAGAGCAGGCACAAGGCTGGCGCCCCGACCTCAACGATGGTATTCGCCAGAATATCCGCCCCTTTCTCCTCGCTGGCGACGTCGGCAAAAAGGGGGCCGGCCTCTTTCGCAGCATTCCGCTCGGCCTCAAAGACAAAGACCGAGGTACAGAACCCGAACGCGCGAAGAAGGACTATCCGTGGTTCTGGTGCGAAGAAGAGCCGGGCACGGACCCGAAGGGCGGGAAAGAGTTTGTCGGCAATCGTTGGAATGATGTTCATCTCACTTTGGAAACAAAACAGAAGGCAAGAGGAGAATGAACGTCCTCACATCCATCATTGAAGCCCTTCGAGATGCGGCCTCTTATAACAGCCACGAGATGGCTGCGCCAACGGTCATCCTATGGCCGGATGAAGAGCGCTTGTGGACGCAGTGCGTCGATCAGCTGCGGGCGAGCTATCCGCTTTTGTGGTCGCTAGGAGAGTATTACCAGGAGAAGGCAACGGGGCCGGCGGCTTGGTTACGCTATCAATTGGAGACGCAATCCGGTGGGGATGTGCCGGTGATCTACCTTCCAGGGATCGGACGCTCCGCTTTTCGCAGTGCGGAACAATGTCCAGATCGATTGAAGCATTTGTTCGCCCTGCAATATCAAGGACAGTTCTGGACCCAGAAGAATGGAAGAGACTGGACGCCATTTGCATTTTTATCTGGCACGGGAGGCGGTCTCAAGCTCGACGTTGCCGCAGATCAGGAAACCAAGAAAGCCATCCACGAATGTCTCAAGGCTTTGTTGGAAGTTGATGTCGATGAACTTCGAGGCAAAAAGTTAGAGGCAGGCGACTTCCGTGCGATCGTTGCCAAAGATCCTGAACGAATGCTGTTGCGGTGGATGGACGATCCCGGCAAGGTCAAAGCTGCGATGGCGAAATCAGGATTCGAGTGGGCCAACTTTTGCGCAGTTTGCCGGGGCACATATCAACTCGACCCCGAGAAAGATGGCGCGATTACCGCAGCGGAAAAACTGACCAGTGGCAAGGGAACATGGGCGCTAGTCTGGGAAGGCTACAAAGATGCTCCGCGTACCTATCCGGGCATAAAAAAGTTGCTGGAATCCATGCCAGCTTCAAGCCTTTTTGAAGCACCGAGCGAGTACAGACCGCACAGTAACCGGAAAGAGGAAGAGCGCTTGGAAAAAGATCTCCTCGCACTCTCATCGGCCGAGCCCAAGGATGTCCTCCCGAAAATCAAGAGTTTATCCGCCGAACATGCCCATCGCGCAACCTGGGTCTGGGCAGCCTTGGGCGAATCTCCGCTTGCACTGGCCATCGGTCCCCTGAGAGACCTGGCAGAGACTGTGCAATCGTCTGGGAACCCAAGCTCTTGGGAAGCGCTGGCAGATTACTACACCTCGACTGGTTGGAAAGCTGACCGAAGTGTCTTGCAAGCTCTAAATGCAGCGCGGTCGAATGCCGCCACCAAAGCAGTGGCCGCTGCGATACGGGCGGCTTACATCCCGTGGCTCGAAAAATTATCCGCACTCACGCAGTCGTTGGCGAGTACATATCCCACCAGTGGTCCAGCGACGTGTCGCACTCTGCCGGTCGATGAGGGTACGGTTTATCTCTTTGCCGACGGTCTGCGCATGGATCTCGCAAGAGGTCTGGAAGAGAGACTCCTAACGTCCGGCCTTTCGGTTGAAGTTGAATTCAGCTTTTGCTGGTCGGCGTTACCCACCGTTACAGCAACAGCAAAACCAGCCTGGATGCCGTTGGCAGAAAAGCTGGGCGGCCCGCTGGAAGGGACAGGCTTCCAGTCGAAAGAACAGAGTACGGGCAAGGCGCTCGTTCAGGCACGATTCAAGCAACTTTTGGCGGAGCTCGGAATTTCCTTTCTCGAATCGACTGAACTTGCATTGCCAAACGGATGCGCATGGACTGAACTCGGATCGGTCGACACGTACGGCCATGAACAAGGAGCAAAGTTGGCGTGGAGAGTGGAGGAGGAGCTTACAGGGTTACAGCAACGCATCGCGGAACTCCTGCATTCTGGGTGGCCCAGAGTAAGAGTCGTCACGGATCACGGCTGGCTCATGGCTCCCGGCGGACTGCCGAAAATTGAGCTGCCGAAGCATCTAACCGCGTCTCGCTGGAGCCGCTGCGCTATTCCAGGGGCTGGCGCACAACACGGATTCCCCGTGACCTCATGGTTTTGGGATTCCGCCGAAGCCGTCGTCTTAGCTCCCGGCGTATCGTGTTTCGTTGCAGGCATGGAGTACGCCCACGGGGGACTGACGTTGCAGGAAGCGTTAATTCCTTCCTTAACCGTATCCGCTAAGCAAATGGGCGGTGCAGAGTCTGTTGCTGTGAAAGAGATAAAATGGTCAGGCATGAGACTGAACGTCGTGCTTGAAGGTGGGGAAGGCCTCACCGTTGATGTCCGCGGCAAAGTCGCCGATGCTACAACCAGTTTTGCCGCGAATCCCGTGACTGGGGTCGCCAACGGCCAGAAGATCAGTCTCCTCGTGGAAAATGATGAGGCTCTAGGAAAGCCCGCTTTCCTCGTGGTCGTCGATCAATCCGGCCAACCTATTTTTAAACATCCAGTGGTCGTGGGAGAAAACTAAACATGCAACTCGACGCACTGGATCAGATCGCTGCGAAAGCTTTCGAGGGATACCTCGTTCGCAAGGACCTTGTTCGTCAATTCAAAGGACAATATCCGATACCCACGTATGTCGCCGAATTTCTTCTTGGACGGTACTGTGCCAGCGTTGACGAAACTGAAATCCAAGAGGGCCTTGCCATCGTGCAACGGCAATTGTCTAGCCGAACGGTCCGGGCAGGCGAGGAAGAACTGTTCAAAGCTCGCGCCAAAGAGCAAGGTCGAGTGAAGCTCATTGATCTCGTCAAGGCCCGATTGGATGCCAAGAATGATTGTTTTGTCGCTGAACTGCCAAGCTTGCGGCTCAATGATGTTCGCATTGCAGATGACCTAGTTCACACTCACGACCGAATGCTGACGGGTGGTTTTTACGCGGAAGTGGATCTCACCTACGATCCCAGCATCGCTGAAGAAACAGCCGGACGCCCTTTCGGCATTGAGTCCCTGCGCGAAATCCAACTGTCAAAGAGCGATGTGCTGGATACCCTGTGCCGAGGTAGATCGCTTTTCACATTCAAGGAATGGAAGGATCTCCTGATTCGCAGTGTTGGACTGGAACCGTCGATTCTTAACGAGCGAACGTGCGATGTCATGCTTCTTCGCATGGTCCCGTTCGTTGAGAACAATTACAACGCGGTGGAGCTTGGCCCGCGCGGAACCGGCAAAAGCCATCTTTATCAGCAGGTGTCGCCGTACGCTCATCTCGTTTCAGGCGGTAAGGCCACCGTAGCGAAGATGTTCGTCAACAACGCAAGTGGACAGCGCGGTCTCGTCTGTCAATACGACGTGGTTTGCTTCGACGAAGTCTCGGGCATCTCCTTCGATCAGAAGGACGGTGTGAACATCATGAAGGGCTACATGGAATCCGGGGAGTTCAGCCGCGGCAAAGAAAGTATTCGCGGGTTTGGCAGCCTGGTCATGGTGGGCAACTTCGAGGTCGATGTTGAACATCAGCAGCGCATAGGTCATTTGTTCGGACCGTTACCACCAGAGATGCGAGATGACACAGCGTTTATGGACCGCATCCACTCGTACATTCCTGGCTGGAACGTGCCAAAGGTGAATCGCGACCAGTTGACCGAGCACTTCGGCCTGGTCAGCGATTTCCTGTCATCGTGCTGGAACCATCTGCGCTCCCAAAGTCGAGTTAACAAACTTCAAGGGCGCGTTATTTTCGGGGGAGCCTTGAGTGGACGCGATACGGCCGCCGCGCAGAAAACGATGAGCGGACTGCTGAAGCTGATGTTCCCCGATTCAGAAGCCGACATACCAGATGACGCGATCGAGTGGGCCGCGAAGCTCGCGTTGGAATGCCGCCGAAGAGTCAAAGAGCAACAGAAGCGCATCGGAGCCGCTGAATTCCGAAATACGCATTTCAGCTTCACACGATATCCCGATGGGATCGAGCAGTTCGTCTCGACGCCTGAACTGCACAATGAGAACAGTGTCGGCAGCGATCCGCTCCCAGCGGGCCAGGTATGGGCATTGTCTCCTGGTGGCACGGATGAAAATCCCGGACTGTTCCGCATCGAGGTAAGCGAAGGGCCGGGAAGCGGACTTAAAATTCTGAACCAAAGCCCTCCGGGACCTCTCAAAGAGAGTGTCCGCTGCGCCGAACAGAATCTTTACGCAAGAGCGAAGGAACTGGTAGGTGATCGCGATCCGCGCGCGCACGAGTTCACTATCCAGTTTCGCGCCTTTGATGCCAACAAGAACGCGGCGGCTACGGGAATACCCATCCTGCTAGCCATGAGTTCCGCGCTCGTAGAACGCAGCCTTGAGGGTGGACTTGTCATCGTCGGCGGATTGAATCTTGGGGGATCTGTCGAACCCATTTACAACGCCGTAAGCATTATCGAACTGGCTGCCGACAAAGGCGCGCAGAAAGTCCTGATGCCAGTCTCGGCGCGCAAACAACTGTTCGATCTGCCGGATGATTTGGCGACGAAGGTGGCCGTCGTGTACTACGCAGATGCAAAAGACGCTCTGCTCAAGGCGCTCAGCGAATAGATAATTAACGCAACCGAGCGAAAACGCTTAAGAGAACGGTTCCTAAAGGGTTTGCAAACGAACCAGCCGTCCAATCCTGACACACTTACACGGGCAAAAACTGCTCGAATATAAGTAAGGTGGACAAATCCGGGTGCTCACAAACATCTGTTTATGGGCAACAGACCCTTGCATTCTGCACGTGAATGGATCGAGCCACTTACAAAGGTCGGGCTTGAAGGGATTTTGGGCAACACTGCCCGGTCGGCGACGCTCGCCATCTATCTCAACATTCGGTAGTGGGTCAGTTTGAACTAAAACAGCCCACTACCAACGGCGGACATACCGTTCTCGGTCTGGTCTCTTCAGGTACAATTCAACCGCTTACATTGGTACCGAGGGGCGCGGAATATTTCAAATCGACTTGGCCGGCTCAGCCCTCTTCGCGAGCTATTTCGCGGTGTCTTCGCGCTTCGCACCGGGACTTCAACTTGCAACCCTTAAATCATCAAGCGGCCAACCCATTCCCTGGGCTGTATACACCTTGATCGTCGAGAGCCAAGACGATCAGCCGGTGAGCGTTGAGCTACGCACAGACCAGAACGGAGTCGTCCTCATGCCGAGCAACGTGAAAACAGAAACTACCTCGGGCCAGCCTCGGTTTTTGGCCTGTGAATTGAAATTCAACGGCGACGCGCAAAATGCAGCGTCCTTTATCCGATTCAATTGTTCGCCGCAATAAATCATAGATCTGGCTTTTGTCCTTATGCAATGATCGGCCCGAGCATCTCCTGCGCTGCCGAAGTCACGTCGCATTCACTACGCTATCGCCTTGTGATCGCATTGCATTCGCCCAGGTAGGGTCGCGAAACCGGACTGCTCAAATGGCCACTGGAGAAAATGCGGGGGAAAGCTGCCCTACGATCACGCGGGCGATTTTCTCCGGTCCGGTTTCAAGCTGGAAAATCGCGAATTGGCGCGGGTTTCCCGGTTTTTCCAGAGAAATCCGGGCGGATTTCTCTGCACTGCAGACTGTGTGGCGGAGAGGGAGGGATTCTATTACCACCATCCTCCGTATGTGCCGGTGAGGACTACACTTCGGGGATAATACCTTGTGTTTAAGCTGGTTACAAGCCGAACCCATCTTCCGCTCGTGTTTCTGCAGCTTCCATTATTCGCTGTGTTTTCGCCAAAATCAGTATCACCAGTATCACAAACTCTGGCGACATCCGGACTTCCGCGTCATAAACCATAAATCCGGAAACGCTTGGTGAATCCAGGTGGCGTCTCTAATGCCCACCTTGATCTTACAGGCACGGGAAAAATAGGGTCAAAGCTCGGGGGGGATAGGAGGTAGAGCATTTTGAAACTGCCCTCGTTACCGGATGGTAAACAGTTTGGGCGATCCCCTTCCAGGGATGCGGGGAGCTAGTGGCTAAATAGTTGGTGTGCCAAAGCGCCCATCAGATACAAAGACCATTGTCCACATTCAGCAGAGTGTTAGGTGTCAGAGTGTCACCGTAAGAGTTCGTTGTCGTATTCACGCCACACGATGCTTCATTAATCGTGTTGTGGGTTGCGACGTTGTTGCCCGTTAGACCGTTGTCCCCCACAGAAATTGCTCTTGTGTCTTCGGTAAGCACGTTCCTTTGGACAGTGGTGTTTTGCGCTTCTGTTAGCCCGATTCCCTCGTAGAAGCCAACTATCCAGTTGTCGGTTATGCTGACACCCGTTGCCTGAGTAACTTCAATACCACCACCCTGTCCAGAAAGGCCGGTTTGAATAGTATTCCCCGAAATTGTAGTGCTAGAGCTTGGGTTGCCGCCCACGAAGATACCCACACCATTGTTCGGGTCAAGGCGCACTCCGACGTTCAGTATGCGGTTGTTCTTGATCGCGACTGGCCCCTTCATACTGCCAATACCGACGGCGCTGTAGCATGACTGAATCGTTGTTGAGCTAACTTCTAGATTGGCTGCGCCGTTCGCTTCAATGCCCGAAAGGCTGTCATGAATCACACTATTCTTTATGGATACGGCGGAACCAGCGGCAAGGTCGATCCCAACAGTGCTGCATGAACCCGTTCCTAGATTCCGGACAACAATGCCGTCGGCGGAGCCCTGTGCGTTCGCTCCAAACACGAGACCGTACCAACTGACCGGGCAACTATTGCCAGTTCCATCGATCACTAAGTTCGACAGGTTTACCGGGCCGGTTGCCTGCACCAGCATTTGGGCGTAATACCCTGAACCTATCGGTACCAGACCTCCTGTCGGAGCGACAATAACCGAGGAGCCTGCGGTACCGCTAGGGTATCCCTTGATACTCACTGAATTGCTCACCAATACTTGTTCTGGGTACTGACCAGCACACACGTAAACTGTGCCTCCCGCCGAGACAGCATTAACAGCGGCCTGAATCGTGGAAAACTGTTTTCCCGGCTTGCAACTGCCAACCACCGCAGATGCCAGAGTCGACGCTCGACCAAGACTAGTGACGGCGCAAAGAAATACTGCCACTTGTAGGAACCGAAGGACAATTGATTGCCTATTAGAACGGAGCCTCGACATGCTGCCTCCTCGTAACCTATTGTCGTAAGAATTTGACAGCGCGATGCTAGCCGAGGCCTGGCTGTTTGGCAAGCGCGTGAGGACGGGAAAGCCGCGCGTGTGGATAAGGGAAGTGAGCGGCCAAGCGCGGAAGTCTTCGCATGATGAGACACTCAAATGGACCGCAGCCAGAATCGGCGGCTTTCGTTGGAATCGCTTAGAGGGTACCAGCCGATTTGCTAATGTAAGTTCAAGCCACGCCGAAAGAAACTAGGGGGGCGCACACGGCTCCGCTTAAAGACGATTGAGGTGCGAAGGCTTAGGAACCAGGTTGATATCGTTTATGTTTTTGGTACGGTGAAATGAAGTGATGGAACTGGCCGATACTGAATCTGAGATCTGTAGTTTCTATCTGCCGAAAGAAATATCGCCAATACCCGATGTCCTGCACAATGGCGTGCATGCCTTACCCGCCATAATGTCACACGGCGGGCCGCTCTACGTTAATTGACCGCTTCGTCCGAGTGTGCGCGATGATTATCGCTCGGTCAAATCAGCGCTTTTTCGATTTTGGGAAAATGGAATTCTTATACTCCCGCAAGAGACATTAATCTCTCGATCGTCGTGACGGTAGATTGTGCCTGGAAGAGTTTGGCGAGGAGTGCCTTCAGTTCGTCCTCGTCCTTGGCAAGAGCATCGTCCATCTTATCCATGATAACTCGAACCGGATACGACGCCTCCACTCCGAACTCTATTCGCATGAAGGGAAACAGATAGACCAATCGTGGGACATAAAGGCTATAACTCACGGAAACTTTGTCATTCCGGATTGCCATACTTGATTGCTTGAATATAACCAGACCAAGGGTCTTCTTTTCAAGACCACCGCCGGCTTCTTCAACTACGGCTTTCGGGGTCCGAATTTTGGCGCCCTCAAAGTCTGGCCATAGGTTTACAGGCATCTTCACCTCCTTAGTCGTCCTTCGACAGATCTATTCCAAAGATCACTGGCAGATGATCGGAGAATCGTGTGTAATCGGGAATCCCATTCCGGCTGACTAGCGGTTTGCCCCCAATGCTCACTACAACTTCGAGGGTGGCGATGTCAAATCTGTCCAGCAAAGACGAACGAATCAATACCTGATCCAGCATATGCCAATACAATTCGTGCGGATCAGAGCCTCGGTAGTAGTATGTCGCAGGCGCAGTCAGTATATTACCTTGCCTCGCATCGCCAAGTAGGTTCCACATCGGGTTGTAAAAGTACGGGTAGCTCCGGTCGAATATGCGACGAGCACCACTCTGAGCGATCTCTTGCGAGATAACTGCGTGCATACCGGAAGAGCTTGCCACCGGTGATTCAAACGGATTTGCGTTAAAGTCTCCCAGCACAATGGTGCGATCATGCCCGATTTCGCTTTCGATGTACGAAAGTTCCGCGACAATCTGCTGCATGAAAAGTTCCTGTTTTCCAAGTGAGTTATTTCGCTTGTCAGGTCCGTGAACCAAAGTCAGAACTATATCCTCCTGAAGAGGAAGTCTGAGACGCCAGATGTCGAAACGATCATTCGGCACGCGCAGGTCAAGTCGCGGCATGAACTTTGGGTCGAATCTCGCAAGAACCTTGAAGCGTTCTCCACAGGAAATGGGGTAGTAACTCGGCTCACCGTTGAATGCTGGCATTAGGGATTCGACGGGTATTGCGCATTCAAGCAGAAAGAGGATGTCTAAAGAGCGCTCGAAGGCCAATTCGGCGGCCCATCGTGAAATCTCTCGCTGGTCGGAGTCCAGATTTCGGAGCGAGTTGACATTCCAAAAGCCAAAGTTTGACATGCTTGCATCTGATCGGTGGTCAGATCATCTGGGATGGTAGTTGATAGGGAGCTATTCTGCCAACCTCTTCAAGTCGGGTTGATCAGCCCTAATCTGGAACACCGTGTCCGATAAAAATTCCCAAAAATGCCAGGAATGTTCCGGCCATACCGGCAGAGTCTTCGAGAAAGATCGTAAAGACGGTGGTGTCTTTGCTGCCAATGATTTCGTCCCAAGTGCTTTCGTCGGGATCTTTTCTGGAAAGCAGTTCGCGATAGGAGATTCGCCACGAATAGAATTCAGATGCGAACGCGATCGCAATGACGGCATAGTTCCAGCCTATATGCGTAAATTCCTGAGGACGTCGGATGTGTGAAATGCCCTGATGCATGGCGAGAACACCGCCGATCCCAAAAATGTAGACGGCGACGAGAAGGGAGTAAAAGTAAAGAACCTTTCCGTGTCCGAACGGATGAAGAGGATCAGGCGGCCGCGCGCTCCGCTTCATCCCCAAGAGGTCGGCTGTGGAGTGGGTAAAACCGGCCGCCAGATACTTAAAGATCGCAATTGTCAAATTGGAGACAATAGCGGTATACACCACTCTCTTGGATGAGTCGACACGCACGCGTATAAGACGCGGTCGTGGTGTCGAACGATGCTCGCTCTTTCAGATTAAAAACAATGGCGATGCGATTGATCTTAGCCTCAGCGAAGACCTCCGAGTAGGTAGACAATGAGTAAGATCAACAGAATGGTGCCGAGCCCAATGCCGGCACCACCTCCGTAACCCCAGCGGCTGTGACCGTAATATCCGCCGCCGCCGCCCAACACCAGAATCAAGATAATGATCAGGATTAACATGCAATTCTCCGTTTCTATTCACCGTGTCTGTGGAAAGTGACCTTGTTCTTCGCGTTGGATCCCACCCCGTAATAGAGTGAAAGAGATTTTACCGTTAAAGACATCGCTCTCCCAAACTGGTCCTGTGTTAGGCCAGCGTCCGTACTGACTTTTCCCGGCTCCACTGTCGCGTCTTTGCGGCGGCGATAAACGCAATCGCGTTGTTGGTGCTGACCACGCCCGCGTCGTTTCCGATATTGGCCACTTTCAAGAGCGTTTTCGCGCCCTCGTCTGCAGCTATTGCCTTGAGATGACCGAATGCGTCACGCACAAAGTCAATAGCTACACTCTCGAACGACAGCGTCTTCGCGCTCTCCTCGGAGAGGACTTATCGCAACCGCGTCGAACAGCACAGCCAGAGGTACCAGCCAGTTGTCCGTCCGCCGACATTACCGATCCGCCAGCAAGTCTCGCACCGCCAACTTTAGGCTCAATGATCTTGACGGTGGCACCTGCTTCGATTGCGGCTCTCTTGATCTTCTTAACGAGGACGCCGTTCGAACCGTCCGCAATCAGAATGCCGATGGCGCGACCCTGTAGCGTGTCTTTCATCTTTCCGATGATCTGCAATGCGGGCGAAGGCTTCATTTTCTGCACCGGCGCGGCGGGCTTAGGCGCGGTTGGCATTGAATCCAATCCCAGACCGTCGGCCACACGCTGGGCAAGATCCTCCTCTATATTGCGACCCTGCTGCAAGGGATCGTTCGAAAAATCGATGCCAGGCACAATATGGGAAGAGCAGTAAGCAACTTGCTCGGTTTCTGCGAAAAAATTGTTCGGCCAGCGATCCAGTACCATTCGACCAACCACTTTCAGAGGCACCAGTTTCTTCTGGAATCAGCTTTGTCGCGTCCAGATGATCGAACGGAAAGGCATCCGCTTCGTCTTGTGTAAACAGCTGAACTGCAAAGTCCCACTCGGGAAAGTGACCGGCGGAGATGGCGTCGAACATGTCGCGACGATGAAAATCTTGGTCAGCACCCGAAATCTTGACCGTTTCATCCCAGATTGTCGATTGCAAGCCCAGGTTTGGGCGCCAGTGAAACTTCACGAAAGTCGACCCGCCGACATCATTGATCAATCGAAAACTATGGATACCAAATCCTTCGATCATTCGCAGCGAGCGGGGCAGCGTGCGATCAGACATGATCCACATCACCATGTGCATGGATTCTGGCGTAAGGGACATAAAACCCCAGAACGTGTTGTGCGCTGTTGCAGATTGCGGGAAGCCGCGGTCAGGTTCCATCTTTACGGGCATGGATGAGGTCCGGGAATTTGATGGCGTCCTGAATGAAGAAGACGGGAATATCATTTCCGACCAGATCCCAGTTTCCTTCTTTCGTGTAGAACTTCACGGCAAATCCGCGGACGTCCCGAGGCGTGTCCACCGAACCTGCTCCGCCGGCAACGGTCGACAGGCGTGCAAAGATCGGCGTCTTCTCACCGACCTCGGTGAGTATTCTAGCAGTGGTGTATTTCTTCAGCGAAAGGTCAGCTCGAAATATCCGTGTACGCCCGTGGCGCGCGCATGAACGATGCGCTCTGGAATGCGCTCGTGATCGAAATGTGTGATCTTCTCCGCTGGATAAAGTCTTCAAGAACCACCGGGCCGCGCGGATTTGCCTTGAGCGAATTCTGGTTGTCTGAGAGCGCGACACCTTGGTTAGTGGTCAACGCCGGGTGCTGGCCCCGAGCGATCTGATGCAGTTCGCCACCCGCGGCCGGTCGTACCTCGGTGTTGCCTGCTGATTGTTTTTTTGGGCTGCGAATCTCGGAAGAAATCTCCTTTTTTTTTAAGACCATAGCGGCTCTTTCCTGTTTTGCCGGTCACCCAAGCGAGTTAGCGGACTCCTTATGCGATCTTGACCGCCTCATTCGCCTTGGCAACCGACACCCTGTTCTTGATCAGTGCGTATTCACCCTGCGACAGAATCATGCGGGAAACGAGTTCGAGCTTGCTACGATACGGACGATTTTCCATCAAACGCTCCTGGCTCTCGGCCGAGAGCCCCAGCTCCTTCAGTTGATCGGTGCCGGCGGAATTTAAATCAAGGAGATGCTCGGAAGCGAGTTCTTCGGCTGACCAATCCGGATAGCTGAGATCATTGCTCGTAAGATGAAAGTTTCGGATTCTGCGGCGCCCGTAATACCAACGCCAGCCGTATAGAAAGATCGCACTCAAGAAGAACCCGCCAACGACAGCCTTCGTGGAGCTTTTCATTGTTGCCTCCGCCCCGGATTACCTAAATCAGTCGTCTTGGATGTGGTGCAAGATGGTAAGGTTGTGATTGGCGGTTTAGCCTGCCAATCAAATACAGCGTGTGCTGTGCAGGTGACCTCAGGCTTTATTTCGTGTATATCCAATGATCCCCGGTCATGACCAACGTCGCGGTGTCAGAAGGATTCGAGCATAGTGCAGAGGAAATTCCCGGATAGGCAGTCTTCGTTTCGGGAGACTTCGCCCAACTCGCGACATTCGCGATCTGGTACTGATACGAAACTCCGACCGTTTTGGCACTTTGACCGTTAGTCCCCACAGTTGAATTGTCGATGGAAGTGACCTCGCGGGTTCCGTAGCAGAAGTTGCCGTATCCAGGCTGCGTGGAATCTGGGGTCCATGATGTCCGGCCTTTCTCGGACAGGTCGCAATTGTTCACCTGCTTCGAGGCGACGATTAGAACCTTCTTCTCGGCAGTAGTTCGGGTTAACAAGCCCTCTTGCGTCAACGCGTCATAGCCCTCGGTCTTGGCATCGTCTGACGTGGCTGCTTGAACTGGAAACTTTTTGGCCTGCGACCAAATGCAAACCGGAAAGGCCCTGAAATGATCATTGATGGCCGCCTTGTAGCTCATGTCTGTCTCGCTGCCGTTGTTACAGGCGGTCAACATCAGCACGGGAGCCCGCTCGCAAGGGATTCGTGGTTGTGATGTCCTTCTCTCATACTGGAGGCAGGTGGGAGGAACTAAGTTCCGCGATGGTCCAAATCGCAAGTGCGCAGGCCGATCGTGCAGAGAAATGCGCCTGGAACTTCTTGAGAGGTAGAGGCTTAAATGTCGTGCTCTACCGGAAATGATCTATGGTTCCAAGCGATTCAACCGTTAGCATCTAGACTGAATAACATCGAAACTTCGACAGGGATTAAGTTTATGGATGACAAGAAAAAAGAGCGTTGCTCACATACTGGATGTAGCTGCACGGTTGCGAGCGACAGCATCTATTGCAGTCCGCACTGCGAAACGTTGAAGACCGGTTCCGAGCTGGCTTGCGAATGCGGGCATCCGGAATGTCGTGGCAAGATTGACTGAGCTTTGGGCTGCCGAGCCAAACGTGGAGTTATCGTGGGGATCACCATTGTGAAGAGCCTCCAGACGGCGAGGGAACCACCGGATGGGAAAGCGTCGCGAACCGCGCAAAGAGATCCAGAAGGAAGTACGCATCTTCGGGACCGACAGCAGCGGGAAGGGCTTCTCCGAAAAAGCGTTTACCGTCAACGCGAGTCAGCAGGGAGCCGAGTTGTGCGGGGTGCGATCCCAACTCAGTCTCGATGAGACTATAGGATTGACCTATGGAAAGAACCGAGTTCACTTTCGCGTTAAGTGGATAGGAAAACCCGGCAGCGCGAAGGCGGGTCATGTGGGGTTGCTCAACATCTCCACAGAAAAGCCTCTGTGGGATTTCCCGCTACCTTCATCTGCACCGGACAATCATCGGCCACAATTCGTAGAGGTGCGTAAGCATCCCCGTATCAAGTGTAATAATTCAGTGGAGATTCACGCCCAATCCGGAGCGTCTTTCTGGGCAAAGATTGCGGATCTCAGTATCGGCGGATGTTACATCGAAATGCCGATCCCGTTGCCGCCAGGCACCCAAGTGAGAGTCGGTATCTGGATCGAAGAAACAAAGTCTTGGGCAGATGGAGAAGTCGCGTACAGCACACACGGACTCGGAACCGGCGTGAAGTTCAACAATATTTCTGCATCGGATCTCGACCGAATCCGGCAATACCTTCAGGCTATTGCGCCATTCGGAAAGAAATCGATTTGATGAGCGACGATCTCTCTATTTCGGTTTCGATTGACAGAGGCGAGTTGAGCCCTGAATTGAGACTAGCTGTCATGCTCAAGAGTGGGGTCCGCGATCTCCGGTTCTGGCCGTACCAACTCTTCGCGGGATTGCTTCCAACTTCGGTAATAAACTAGTTGACACACATGTGCGCTTCTGGTATCGTTTTCTACATGGAAGCGACTAAGCACATGCCCGAACCGCGAAGCCTTCAAGAAGCGATTGTCTACTTTAGCGATCCCGACCGGGCCTTTGAGTATGCCAAGAAAATGCGCTGGCCTGATGGCAACGTGTTCTGTCCGCGTTGCTCCGCTGCCAAGAATTCGTTCGTCAAGACTCGCAAGCTTTGGTTCTGCTATGCCTGCAAACGGCAGTTCACGATCAAGGTCAAGACGATCATGGAAGATTCCCCGATCAAGCTTGATAAGTGGATGACGGCATTTTGGCTTTTGGCGAATGCGAAGAACGGTATCAGTTCTCACGAACTGGGACGCGCTATCAAAGTGACGCAAACGACGGCATGGTTCATGCTCCAACGTATCCGCGAAGTTATGAAGGGCCGCACTTTTGGAACTTCCAAGATCGGCGGCGAAGGAAACGAACTGGAAGTGGACGAGACGTTTGTCGGCGGCAAGGTAAAGAATATGCACCGCGACCGCCGTATCCGCTTCGCAGCCCAAGAGGGATTCGCAGGGGCGACCACTGGCAAGACAATCGTCCAAGGCATCCTTGACCGCAACATGCGCAAGGTTCGCGCTACGGTTGTACCGGACGTGAAGCGCGAGACATTGCAGAACGAGATTCTCAAGAATGTGAAGTTCGGGAGCACGGTCTATACCGATAACGCAGTCGCCTACGACAACGGGATGCAACGCCGTTTCGTGCATGACGTGGTTAACAAGACTGAGAGCTATGTCCGCGGTCGCGTGCATGTGAACGGCATGGAGAACTTCTGGTCGCTGTTGAAGCGATCTCTGCGCGGAACCTACGTTGCTGTTGAACCATTTCATCTGTCACGCTACGTTGACGAACAAGTTTTTCGTTACAACAATCGCAAGGACGGCGACCGCAAGCTAAACGACCGCGACCGCTTCACCGCCGTCATGTCTCAAGTCCTTGGCCATCGCCTTACCTACAGCGATCTAACAGGGAAGAGTGACTCGCCACATCACGCGGCGACAGGGACGCGGGAAACGCAAGTCCCGTTCTAGTCCTTGTCGGATTTCTTCGACTTCTTTCGAGAAGCAGACTTTTTAGTCTGCTTCTTTTTTTGCGTCGGAGCCTGTAAAATCGCGGACGCTAGCTGCTTGAAGTTCTCTAGTGCTTCCGGGCCTTCTGTGTATTCGCGCTGCTTCATATGGATCATTCTACCCGTCGCTTCTTTGGCGTTACTAAACAATTCCTTTCGCTTGCACGGAAACTAAAGAAAGAACTGCGCAATGGCTTAAATGATCTCCAAAAGGCACTTCAGAAACAAACAGAAGCCGCCAAGAAAGCATCCGAAGCCCAACAGGAACAAACCGCCGCCCAGCAGCTTGTTCTTGCCGAATTGGAGAATCACTCCCCCAGAGAACGTCACGCAGAACGCAATGAAGAATCCCGCCATCCAATGCAGTGGATTAAATTGGCGATAGAAATCGCGATGCTGTTTATCGTCGCGGCCTACGCCGCTGTCAGCGCCTTTCAATTGGTCCAGATGAAAAACGCTGCGGACGCTGCGAAGAGCGCCGCTGAGACCGCCGCGAACCAATTGGAGTTGACCGAGCGACCTTGGATAAAGATTACCGATGTTCAAACTAGGAGCAACAACCCGATTATCCCTGCGCTCAGTTTCCAGAAGCCTCCGCAATGGCCATCTGGTACACAACAAGCGACATTCCAACTCGATATCTCGTACAAGAATGTCGGTCGTTCCGTTGCTAAGGTCAGTGTTGACTTCAAACTGTTCTTGCCGTTGTGGAAAGATGGCTATTCTAACGTTATCCTTGCCACGGAAAAGAGCTTTTGTGATTCCGTGAGCAGGATTAATCCCGACCCTAATTTGCAAGTGATTAATTTCCCCGGTGATGATCCGTACCATTGGTACGGTGGCGGAGCGGCCATTGTGAATGCTGAGACCACGAATTACTTTTCTGACATACGACCGGGAGTCGGACATATTCTTCCCGTGGTAGCGGTCTGCGTTAATTATCAATTCGGCGAATCGCCAAAAGTTTATCAAACCAGAGCCTTGTTCGAGGTTTTTCGTAAAGACAATAGAACGAGATTCTTCGAGATTGGGCGCGGCGTTCCGGCGCATGATATTTTCCTCCAACGTAACGCTAGTGGCGACGCGGCCTACTAGCCCTGTCACGGCAATTAAGACTAGCGATCCGATGGCGGTAATGAAGTACTTGACGCATCTGGAGGAAGGCGATGACATTAGAGAATACCGACAGTCCTATCGAGAGCAATCAATCCCCCCAGAACGGAGATACAGAACCCGAAGATCATCCCCAAGAAACACAACCCGCCAGTCCACCACCTGCTGCAAAGGGCGATGCTCAGCCATGCCGCTATCATTCCGAAATAACCTGTAATACCAAGCGTGATTGGATAGACAAGCTGACCTTGGGACTTGAAGGTTTCGGCCTTTTCGTTCTGATCGTTTACACCGTCGCCACGATTGCGATCTGGTGCGCGAACAAAAAAGTCGCTGAAGACACGCATCACAGTGTTCTGAATGCGGATAGGAATTTTAGAATTGATGAACGGGCGTGGATTGGATTTGCATTGGAGGGGGTAGAAGTTCAAAAGGAAGTTCCCAGTAAAAAACCGATGGCTCTTCTCGTCCCGACTTCGCTGGTGAATACTGGGAAAACTCCCGCCAAAAAAGTTGTTGGAAACCTCGCCATCACCGTTATCAAAAAGGGAGAAAAGTTGCCGCTGGGAGATTACACGCCCGGACACACTTACTACGCGATCAATGGGAATACCGTATTTCCCGGAGGCGCGGTTAATGCGGCGATGCCAGCCATCAAGCAGGGCCCTGAGCACGCCATCACTATCATTCCGACAGATGCTCTCATGCGAGAAATAGCAGACGGAGAATCGTTTGCCGTTGTCTATGGGAGCGTAACCTACTGCGATATCTTCGGCGTTCCACATTCGACGCAATTCTGCCGTTATGCTTCGCGTCCTGGATTTATAGACAACGACTGCATGAACTACAACAATGCCGACGAAAACGAGCAACCAGACCCAAAGAGTTGTCCCAAGCAATGACGCTACCGCCGTCGTTTGCGGGGCTTCTTTCGCTCTCGGAATAAGTGATTGAGCAAGACCGTCACGACCGCGACTGTCAACGGATGCCTTAGCGCTGCTAGAATCCAGTCCAAAGAACGTGCGGGGCTACACACATTCTTAGAAAGCACGCAAAAACGCTTGAACCAACTACAGATGAGACCGCATGTATATAAGACGAATGAACTTGAACCACCTTGACCACATTCTACATGTGCGTCAAGTAGTTCAGTACCCCCCACAGGTGGCCCGTTTCCTTGGGCCACCGACCGCATCTGAATAATTGGCGAAATATCGCGATTTCACTCGCAAGGGGTTCTGAGTGAATCGTCTCGCTACAAAGAGCGCAGGGACGGAGCTACCAGACCAAGTAATACTTCGGTTCAAAGCCTGAGACGATACACCCACCTAAAACCACTTCGCCGCGTCGTGCCCGTTCAGCAGTTTCGGGGGTGGGCAAGCCCATCACCAACGGAACGAGCCGGGGTCGTCCTCCCTTCGGTATCGGGAGTATGTCAATCGGAGAGAATGTCAGTGCGAGCCAGATTGTCAACCAGATCAAGGGCGGGCGAATGGTGGCGCGGCCATACTTGAAGAAAAGTACCCATGCGGCTATCAAGAACGGAAGGCTAACAAACCGGAATGCGCCTACCCAAAAAAGGGAGGCCGCCAACAGAATGAGAAAGACGACAAAACGGCGGATTTGCGGATGAACCTTCATTTTCTAAGTCGCTGTCGCCCTTGCGACTCTCGACTTCGTTTCATCGTCAGCGCCTCCCGAACGTTCGCTCCTGCGTGATGAACGAGATTCTCGTCAAATCTTGCATTTCAGAATCCGTATGTCAATTGGCGAAACATCCCCATAGCACCAACTAACCGTACTTGGCGCTACTGCCTTTTAACAACAATTACTCACATAGCGTGTTTCGGCAACGATCATTAAAGTATGCGAGCCCCAGGCCCGCGAGCGGATCGTAGCAAAACCCCAAACATATATCGCTAACGGTTCGCATTTTCGCTTCTTGTGGAGCGAGGGACTCCAGATCATGAAAAAGATTGACGATCTCTATTGGGGGTTCTGTTCCGTATTCGGTGGAATAGGCTAACACGCCATGCGAAGTTCGAATGTACCAGCCTTCCGCCTTCTCCTGGCGCAAAGCCACCGCAGGTCTGGTTCGGAGGCCGCTCTGTGCAACTGACCGCGCTATTGTAATTGCGCGATTTAGGGTCGCTTCGGGTAGCGGCCCGACCCCGTACTTCATTGCGAAGCGGTATTGAAACAATTTCCTATTGTTCCGCTGAACATACACTCGTCGGTCTCGGGGAACAAAAAAGGCGGTCTCGCTATAGTGGATACCTCTTTTCTCTACGTGCAACAAAGCTAATTCTGGCATCACTCCGTCAACTATCAGGGGAATTCGATATGGACTGGCAGAGACGCCATACCACATGACAACAATCACGAAGCAAATGCCAACCGCTGGCCATGTTCTCTCCCGGACGGGAACCTTGCGCAGAACCCAACTAACTGGCAATAGGCGAGTCACTGAACAAGCGATTGAGAGCACAATCGCGATGCCACAACATATTTTTAGCCTTGCTAGGAAGGCATCAAAACCATAGGAAGAGCCCTCCTCGGACAAGTTGAAGGTAATCCAAGAATTTAAGGCCGGAAACTCTCGAAATTCGATTCTTGAAAACCAATACAAAGCCAAGAGACCCGCCAGCAAGCCCAGCACGGAACTGAAACGCAGCCGTAGGAAAACGCCCTCGGCAGCTACCAAGAACCCAAGAATGCTCGCTGCTGCGATCCAAAGACTCGGGCGGTCACCGGGCGGGATGTTCAGAACCAACCAGCCCATACTCCCTGCGTTCTCCGAAGAAAAGGCTAGAGAGGCACTTCTGTCATTCATCAACTTGAAAGACGGAGACGATTTTGCTGCAGTCAAATACATAAACGAATTCGGCGAGTTCGACCATCCGACTCTTAAGGAGGATAAGTTCCTCGGCTCCAATATTCCTGAGTCGATTCAGCAGTTCTGCAAGCAACAAGTTCAGAAGTGGGAGGACCCTTTCGCGGTGTCTCTCAGTGGCTTTTGGGCCATTCGCGATGACATTGAGGGACTCTGGAACCTCGCCCTTGCGGTGGAACAGAAAAACTCTTCCGAGGCACGAGTCGAATGCATTCGCCGGAGCCACTTTGGTCGACGAAGTCGAGATGAACGCTTGTTCTGACGGGTGCAACGGAATAATACTTATTTTCACCGAAAGAGGCTCCCTCGCGCCTTTGAATATTGAAAGCGGCTGGGCCAATCGCGACCGTTGTCATGTCATATTGGAGCGCTAAGACCTTGACTGGATATTTTTGAAAGTGAAATCGGTCTACGAGCCATGCAGCAATGTCGGGATAATAGATCGTGCCGGAGGGATTCACGTCTTCTATTTGAAACATCGCATAAGCTCTAGCTAGCACCACTGACGCCAATTGCATATGCCCCTCCTTCTGCTTTAGTGGTTAGTCCTTTTCGGGTAGCGGATTGTTCATCGTCGTCATTTTGCCGCGGCCGAGACCACACCATCGCGGCCGGTGATGAAAGTCATAATGCCCGTTTCTGCATACTTGACGGGAGTTGCCAGGATGGCAAAGCCGCTCGTCATCTTACCGTTCACCATGTAGCTCTGGGCGCCGCCGGGGGCGTCGTCGCCTTGAGCGGCGGATTGTTCATCGTCGTCATTTTGCCGCGGCCATTCAATCAATTGTCCTGAGAAGGCCAATGACATTTGGGTCGATTGAAGAGCCCGTTTCTGCGTTTCAAAACTTCTTCGTCTTCTCAGTCTGTGCCGTGGATTCTCCCGCTTGCGTTGAAACTGGGAATCACTGGCGAACGAGACTCTTTGTAGTGATTCCCGGCTGAGGTTTTCAAAATCAATAATGAATCGCGAGAACGTCTCGAACTTGACAGAAAGCGCCAGATCGAAAGCCTTTGCAAACCGCTTTAAAGTATTAACGGTCCAATTGGAATCCTCTCATCCCTTGCACTTGACCTCGCGGGCGGACGATGCCTTCACAAAAAAGATAGGACGTTCCCAATTACATCTTTCGACAGTGGAGGGCCTTCAGTCGTTGGACTCTCCAGAAATGATTTTTGATTTTCCTATAGGTTAAAGTGAAACGCATCCCGAAAAAAAGTATTAACGGTCCAATTGGAATCCTCTCATCCCCTGCACTTGACCTCGCGGGCGGACGATGCCTTCACAAAAAAGATAGGACGTTCCCAATTACATCTTTCGACAGTGGAGGGCCTTCAGTCGTTGGACTCTCCAGAAATGATTTTTGATTTTCCTATAGGTTAAAGTGAAACGCATCCCGAAAAATCCAAACGGGAAACGCATTCTGTTCGCGTCTCCCGTTTTAGGCTCGGTGGATGCACTACTCGACCTGCGACCAATCGTCAGTCGGATTGTATTCCTGCATGGAAGCCGCGATTTTGACCGTGTCAGGACCCAAGTCCCGCTCGAAGACCACACCATCGCGGCCGGTGATGAAAGTCATAATGCCCGTTTCTGCATACTTGACGGGAGTTGCCAGGATGGCAAAGCCGCTCGTCATCTTACCGTTCACCATGTAGCTCTGGGCGCCGCCGGGGGCGTCGTCGCCTTGAGCGGTCAGGACGCGCAGCCTGTAGCCGTCAATGACCAGAGGTTTATCGGGGGAGAGCGTCGCGAGCGGGCTCGAAACATGCTGCTCCGACACCGCCCAATAGAGCCCATCCTGTTTGCCCGAAGTGGTCATGATGCGCTGGGCGAATTCACCCTGCGCGGTGGCAAGCGCGGAGCAGGCGTCGATCGTTAACAATTCGTTGCGGCCGATGTCGCGAGCCCTGATTTCCTCAGCGCCGGCGACGGCGTCGAAGTACCACTGGCGGGAAGCATCCTTAGCCAGCGGAACAGGGAAAGCGAAGTTGTCTGCTCCGATGTAGAGCACCCGACTGCCGTCGGTCATGTCGACCCAACGATTCATCTTTTCGTACTTTGAAGCAAAGGCCTCTAACGCGGCTTTATCTGCTTCTTTGTCTCCCGCGCTCAACAGGACCTTCGCATCAAGGCCGAGGATTTTTGCAACAGCAATCTCATCGCCGCCCTTCGCCGCCTTCGCCAGCGCCGCGCCAGCCTCGACCGATGAGGGAAATGTGATCTGGGTGTCTTCGGCTAACACCGAATTTCTTGTCTTGAGTTGTACAACCACCAGAGCAAAGGCGGCGAACGCCAGCACTCCGATTACAACCCGCATCCACCTCTTCGTCGTCTTGTTTGCATTCGATTTCATTTTCAATCTCCTTATGAAGTTCTGATTTGTTTTTTATGAATGACTGATGTTGAATGACCGATTATTCAGGCTATTACCGGCGGCGTCCGCCTCCGCCGGAGTGGTGCTCGGCCGGCGCGTGGGTTCTTGCCACGTGTGCCTGGGGTCGTCGTCCTGCCATGCTTCCACGGCCGCGATTACTTTCCATGCGGTTTGTCCGACCGTCTCCGCTCATGCGCGAATTGTTAGCAGCGCGGTTATCCGTGGCTGTATGTTGGACGCCACCATTGCCCCCAATCATCCCGTGATTGCCGTTGTCCCCGCCATTCGGACCGCGATCTCCCCACTTACTGCCGTCAGCGTGAGGTGTTTCAGCCGGATGCTGAACGCCACCATTGCCCCCAATTAGTCCGTGATTTCCATTGTTTCCGCCGTTTGGCTGGTCGTGCGGGCCACTGCCGGGAACATCGTGATGAAAGTGACCGTCGGGACCGTAGTAGCCATTCGGGTGATAGTCCCCGTTTGGTCCGTAACGAGTGTCGGTGCCAGGATGGTAGCCAGAATTGTTCGGCCAGGGGTGATAGCCGTTGTAGTTCGTGTTGTCCCAGGTGTGGTTATTGATATAGGTATTGTGGTTGAAAATGATGGTCGAACCGCCGCCACCACCCCAGCCGCTGCCCCAGTTCACATTCCAGGCGTGCCAGCCCCAGCCGAAACCTCCGCCCCATCCGCCGCCGCCAAACGCAGCGCCAATCGTGACACCACTTCCAAAGTAGAGGCCAAAAGATGCAACCGGCAGCGCCGGAGCCACGTACATCGGCACCACCACCGGCACGCCGTAAACCACCGCTGGGTTGTACTGCGGAATATAGACAACCTGAGGGTTCGCCGGTTGAATCACGATCGTAGTCGACGCCGGCTGAGTGACCGTGATCTGCGAGTTGGATCGCAGCGTTCCTGCTACCTGCGCTTTCGCGCGCATCGCTTGCACTGCCGCCATCACATCAGACTGTTGATTCGCAAACGCCTGCCCGAGGCTCGACGTCCACGAGAGGTTATGCGCCAGGTTATCCAACACCGAAGAAAACTGCGTTAGAGCCTTGACGCTGGGATCCCAGGATTGCTGGTCGACAGCCTGCCCAAGCGCGGCGCCCGTCAGGTTTCTGTTTTGCGCCAGCCAATCATCGGCGTATGTGACTTGGTCGGGATTCGTAGCCGCTGCGAGCACTTGCGCGACCAGCGCGTCGGGATACAACGCGATCGGTGCGACCAGGGCGTCAAGTTGATCCGACGACAGGGGCGCAGGTGTAGGGCCGGAATCGGAACTGTCTTGTGCCGCGGAAGCCACTACCGACTGCGGAGCAGTTTGCAGTTCGGTCGCGACAGCGGGCGTCAAGACAGGCTGATTGTTATATGCAGGCGCGCTTGGGACTGCCTGTGCTATTGGCGGGTTACGTTGTGCCTGCCACTGTGCATGACGGCCGTGAAGTCCATACGATCCAGACATGTTATCGCCATAGATCTGTCCCATAAACGTCAGAACATTGGGTGTGACGGTGCTGAACCGAATGCGGTGGATATGGACTTCTCCTTGAATCGGCCCCGACTGGTTTGGACCTTCGAAGTATCCAGTGATTCTGTTTCCATACTGTGCAATCTGGACGTGCTTCACTTCGATCTGACCGTCCTGGACTCTCGTGGAGTAAATTGTCCAGTTGCCTTGGACGTTGTCCGGCGGCTGTTGTGCCAGTACTGTCTTGCAAAGAATCAGCGACGCGAGAACAAAACCCGCAACCCTCAGTGTCGCGTTCATTTTCGTGCTTATTTTCTTCATGACGTCCTCCTATGAGTACCGTACGATTTGCGACTTTCGTTTCATCCTGTCGCTATCGGAGTCAATCGCCGTAGTCAGGAATCTTCGTTTTCGCTGCAGGTACTATGCGGTTTCTTGCAGGGACAGGGCATCTCACGATAAGAAGTTTTTTTCATACTCCTGCCGGATATCTGCGGGATACCACTTTCGGCTATGCCAGCAGTTAAGAGGCATCAACACACGAGACGCTGGTCGACGAAAGAACCACACGAGATGAAAACGGAGGGGCCAAGTGCCAGGTGGTGTGAACGGCTGCGATCCTCTGTGTCCTCTGTGGTTCAAGCACTCTTCAGACAGGCAAGCAGAGTCTTAGGAATTAGTTACGCGAGGGACAATAATTTTACGGCGTCCGAAGAAGTAGGCGCCGATTGTGATTCGCAAGAGCAACAGACCGGCTCCCGGCAAACTGCCTGGAAATGTGGAATACGACCGGGCAGGAATGCCCTCCTCATCTGCTCCGTAATGCCGCAAGAAGAGACTATCGAGTGTTCCCGGGAGGCGAATCTGCTGGATCTGAAATTTTGGAAAACTACTAAAGTTGATAGTCCGCGATACCCCGGATTGCGACCCGATTGGGAACCTCAAAGATGAATGATGCCTCGGCGAACAGCAATCGTAATCGCCTGCGTGCGGTCGTTGGCGCCCAACTTGGCCATGATGTGCTGGATGTGAACCTTGACGGTTCCTTCCGATATAAAGAGTTTTTCGGCGATATCCCGGTTACGGTTTCCTTCGGCAACCTGCTGCAAAATCTCAATCTCGCGGGTCGTCAATCCTTCATCGCTGTAGTGGTCCGCTAGCCGTGCAGCTACTTCAGCAGGAATTGCCTTCTTGCCGCTATACACTTTACGAATCGCCTCCAGCAAGACCTGGGGCGGCATGCTCTTGACGATGTAGCCTGCTGCTCCACCTTCGAGAGCTCGCTGCATTTCAACATCACCTTCCGACGACGTGACGATGATGACCCGGGCTTCTGGAAACTCGCTTCGGATCGTGATCATGGCGTCGATTCCATTCATGTCCGGCAGTCTTACATCGAGGAGCACCACATCCGGTCGATGCTCCCGAAAGAGTTGAATCGCTTCCTTCCCCGTCGATCCCTGGGCCGCAAGTTGCATCTCAGCCTGATTGTTGATCAGTGCGGCAATTCCTTCGCGCACTAACGGATGATCGTCGACACTGAGAACCCGGATGCGCTCGGAATCGTTCACTTGGGTGGCTCCTCGCCCGATTTCGCGATGATTCGCCGCGAGCGCCAAGGATACAGTCTGGTCAGCCAGCTCCAAAATGGGTTCGCAGAGGCGCGCTCGAATGCCAGCTTTCCTGGAACCCAGAGTCGTACGACGGTCCCGGCCCCGGCCCGGCTTGACACCTTGAATCGGCCGCCAATCCGTTCCGCTCGTTCCCGCATGTTCGTTAAGCCCCAGTGTCCTTCTTTTCCCGATTTCAACAGCTCTTCATCGATACCACAGCCATTGTCCCGAACTGAGACGCGCAAGTTGCGCGAAATGTAGCCTACCTTGACTTCAATCGCGCTCGCTTTAGAGTGTCGAAACGCATTGATCAGAGCTTCGCGAACGATGAGGTAGACCTCATCCCGAATGAGCGGGCGCAAGAGCCCGGCTTCGCCCTCAGTAATCACCCGAAAGTCCATGTTTGCGGGCAGGGAAAATTCGCCGCTAAGCCGCGAAAGGGCTTCTTCCAGATCGCTCTGAGAAGATGCGGTCGTCCGCAAGGCCAACAGAGTATCGCGGCCTTCTTTGCTCACCTGCGTCAATAACTCCATGCCACGTTGCACCGAAGGCTTTGCCGGGGAATCTGTGGGCAAGCGGTTATTCGCAACATCGAAATGGATGGAAGCACTGAAAATTCCCTGTAAGAGCGTGTCATGCAGGTCGCGCGCAATCCTCTCGCGCTCCTCAAGGCGGTCATCGAACCGGGCTTGGATGGTCGCGGCCAAACGGCGCACTCGAAGAACATAGAGCAACCATAAGACTCCGGCCCCCGCCAAAACGCTTAATGCTCGAAACCATGCGGTCTGAAAAAACGCTGGGAGGATAGTAAACCGCGCGGTCGCGCCCTGTTCGTTCCATGCTCCATCATTGTTGGCCGCAATTACATGAAATTGATAATTCCCGGGAGGCAGATCGTTATAGAAAGCCCGGCGACGACTTTCCGGATCCTGCCAGTCCGCATCGCGCCCTTCAAGCTTATAGCGAAATCGCACTTTTTCCGGTACGACCAGGCTGAGTCCTGTGTAGTCGATCTCAATATCCCGAGTGCGAGCCGGCAGCTGAAGGTTTTCGCTCACAGCGTACTTTTTTCGGTCTGCAATGATCTGTTCCACAACCACGGGGGGCACAATGCTGTTCCCGTCCAGATGCTCGGGATCAACGACCTGCAAAATGTTTTCGTTGGCAAACCACAGCTTGCCGTCCGGAGCTCTCGAAACTTCCGGCCGGAAGTTAGTCAGACCCGGCTGCGCGCCGTCGAAGACATCCAAAATTCTTACTCGTACCTTGAGATCCGGGTGTTGCCACCAGCGTTCCAGTTCAGCGGAATCGATGGCGATGAGTCCACATTGCGTATCAAGCCAAAGTGAACCATGGCTATCCTTTATAAGAGCGAACATGTCATCGCAAGGGATCCCGTTATGAGAATTGAGGGTTTCGACCTTTCCTCTTTTCCAGCGGAACAAACCACCTTGGGTTACCCACCAGGTTGAACCATCGGCGTCGGCCTCTACCAGCAGGTTCCGGATGGAAAAACTGCCGGGATGATTTGTCGTCATCATCTCCAACTGACCCTGCTTGTAACGGGCCAAGTTCCCATTCGATAGTCCCAGCCAGATGCCGTCCTTCGGATCGGCCGCCAAAGAAATCACGCGCGGAATTCGTGGCGGCTGGAGTTCCTCATCGACTGCTAGATCCTGGATTCGAAAAAGGGCCGGTTCTGTCGTTGCCACCCAAATATTGTGATCAACATCTTCGACGATGGCGGTGACGACTCCAAGTGAACCGCCGTCAGGTTTGTTGATCCAGCGAAATTGGTCGTTTTCGTAAACGGTAAGTCCGCTATCCACTCCAACCCACTTACGTCCGCTCTGGTCTTCGAATAGCGAAGTGATCAAAGTTCCCGGCAGCCCTCTTGGCGGTCCGATTCCGTTGAACTTCTCATCATTGAACCGGTCGTGACGAAGCACGTCCAGCGCATTTAAGTTCCCAACCCACACTGTGCCGTCACGGGAGGCGATTACGGAATCCACGTCTTCCGAAGTCAGTCCCTCCCGGATTGAATAGCTCACGACGCGAGTATTGCGAAAGCGGTCAATGCCTCTGGAAGTCGCTACCCAAAGATCGCCCTCACGATCCTCGTAAATCCCCTGCACTGCATCGCTCGATAAGCCGTCGGCGCTGCCGAAGTGGTCGGCCCGGCCGGCATGTACCCTGTACAGCCCATTGTTGGCGGTGCCCAGCCACAGGTCGCCTTCGCGGTCTCTCAGCAACGTCGAAACGTGCATCTCCGGGCCGTCTAATCCAGGCAAGATGTAATCCCGCCAAACTCCTTCGCGCAATTCCTGGAGTCCGAGTCCTTTCCCCTGCTGCCTCATGCCCACGAGGACCGAACCGTCGTTGCCGGCAGCAATCGCGCTCACTCCGGCCAGGCCTTGGACGCGCGTCAGCGCTTTTACGAGATACGTCTTCGCATCACCCGATTTCCAGCGGCAAACACCAACGGAGCTGCCGATCCACAAATTCCCGAGGACGTCATTGAACAACGGCTGGGCATACGCAAATGGCATTCCGTCCGTCGCACCGTGGCAGCGCAATGCGTTGCCCGCGACTTCGCAAAGTGCGCCCTCCGCGTCCCGGACTTGGCTGCGGGTCAACCAGACAGTGCCTTTGGAGCCTTCTACGATGGTCTCCACAAACGCCGGTTCCCCAGGAAAAGTGAACAGCTCCCCTTTCCTCGAGCGCGCCAAGCCTCGCGAAGTTCCAATCCAGAGGCTTCCATCGCTTGTGCCCAGCAACGAATGAATCCGGGAACTCGGCAACGGCTCGCCGTTCGGTGGTGTCCAGGGAACGAAACTGATTCCGTCAAAGCGCACCAGTCCGGCCTCTGTTCCAATCCACAGATATCCGTCGGCGGTCTGCGTGATTGTCTGGGGAGTTCCGCTGAAAAAGCCATCCTGAATGCGCCACGCTGTGTGCGCGTACTGCGAAATTCGGCGATCCGGAGCAAGCGCTAACGCCAGGGAGCACAACGAGCAAAAGACAAGCGCGACGGCTGTGAGAAGGATCACTCCCGCCAAAACAGTTTTCACCACCCATCGAACAGGGACCGGTCGCAGTGGCGTCACGCCGAGCTCTTTGAATAGCAATTGCATCTCGCGCCGCTCCCATTCTCGCGCAAGGATCTCTGAACGGCCACGAAATCGAGAATTTTGAGTCGGATATCTTGAGTTAAGCCTTCAAGTTCCTGCACAAAAAGCAGATCGGCATTCTTCGGAAAGCCATAATGGAAGATTTGGTTGAGCTGTTCCCTGGCGAGGTGCTTATGCAAGCTCGGGGACAGAATCGCCGTAATTGTCTTCGCCTCAAAAATGGTACTAGGGTGACCGTTCGGACGTGTCGCCGCAAGAAAACAAAGTATAAAGCACCGACTTGGGTCTTACCGCAATCGCGTGAAAAGCGACTCATCACACTACTAGTTTGTGTGAACCCCGAGAATACCGCACCGGAACTCGCCTATGTCCTGCCACCTATTGCAAATCGCCACCCAGTTTCCTTTTCGGAGGATCATTCATGGTTGAAGATAAGGAATACGGCTTGAGGATTTGGGCGCATTCTGCAAAGGGGTTAGGGAAATGTCACGACGTGGGAATCAAGCTATCCTAGGCGGACGTAAACCGAAAGGATGGATGTCAGAAGATTCCCATGCAGCGATGGTTGCTGCTCTCCGCATGAGGGCGGCAGCTAAACGGCTAGTGACAAATTAGTTCCTTGGAAGCACAAATAGACCGGATCTGGCTGATTCGCAATGGCCGCTACCGTTTTGCCCCTTAAGAATACCTACGGCATCCGGTTGGCATGTGGAGTTATATACTTCTGATGTGCTAACTTTCGACCAAATCCAACGCGAACTCGAAGGTATTATCAAGTTTGAAATTCTCTACGCATCCCAGCCTGAGCACCACCCAATAGAAACAGTAGGGACAGTGTGCCGCAAATTCCGTAAACGAGAACTGATTGGCCTGATTGAAATCATCGTGTCGAGGAACTAGATACTTTCCAAGTGCATGGTCCAGGCGGCATCCGTTCTATGGGTTGCTTCGGCGCGCGACCGCCGCCGAAGTGGCTTTCGCTTCTGTTGCAAGTGGAGCAAGTCAACCGAATCTTGATTGCTAACGGATGATAGCTGCGCGGTTCGGCTGACCGTCGTAATCAGGCGATTTCACTAGTTGAGAACTGATCTAGCGGTTGATTCCGTGGTTGCCAGTCCTGTAGGGTCGTTCTGGAGCTACGCCTTGGACGTACATCTGGTCGACGGAACATACGAATTATTCCGGCACTACTACGCGCTGCCGTCCGCACGGGACATAGATGGTCGAGAGGTCGCAGCCGTTCGAGGTGTCGTGGCGTCGATACTGGGCATGATCAAGGGGGGTGCCACGCACATCGCGGTTGCGACTGATCATGTGATCGAATCTTTCCGCAACGAGTTGTGGCCAGACTACAAGACCGGAGAGGGAATTGAACCCGACCTGATGGCGCAATTCCCGATGCTCGAAGAGGCGCTCTCGTCGGCGGGTATTGTGGTCTGGCCCATGGTTGAGTTCGAGGCGGACGACGCACTCGCAGCCGCGGCAGGGGCGGCGGCTCGCGATAGTCGGGTTGATCGTGTGATCGTCTGTACTCCGGACAAGGATCTAGCTCAATGTGTAAGAGGTACACGCGTTGTCCAACTGGATCGCCGCAAACGCGTTACTCGGGATGAGGCGGGCGTGATCCAAACGCCAGCATGGAAACGATGGAGCAGCGCTTAGAACTGCGGGAGTTGGGGATTTCACGGCGGGACTACATTGCTCGCGGCGCGGAATTGAACGCTGTTCTTGACCGTGCGCAATTAGAGAATTTCACCATTACAAACGAGAATATCTCGGTGGCCGACGTTGCGCAGAAGTTGCTCCTCAAGGCTGGTTGGATCTCGATCTGACAGTTTCCCAAATCAGGCGTTAGCACCGACTGCGTCCCCGACCTGCCGGGCAGGAGTTATTGGTGTAATCGCAATTTTTCAACAGCCAAGCCGTAAAACCGCTGCCAATCCGTCCCGTTATCATCAACTTGCTCGGTTTATGTAGTAAGATTCGCGGACAGTGATCGGCCAGACCATCTCGCACTACCGCATTATCGAGCGGCTCGGCGGCGGTGGAATGGGTATCGTGTACAAGGCGGAAGACATAAAACTGCACCGCTTTGTGGCTCTGAAATTCCTGCCCGATTTGGTAGCCAAGGATCCGCAATCCCTGTCGCGTTTCCAGCGGGAAGCCCAGGCCGCGTCTGCGCTGAACCATCCGAATATATGCACGATCTATGAAATCGATGAGTTCGACGGGCGAACATTCATCGCCATGGAATTTCTCGACGGGGTGACGCTGAAGCACCAGATTGCCGGCCGTCCGATGGAATCAGAGCTCATCCTGTCCCTCGCCATTGAGATCGCCGATGCGCTGGATGCCGCTCATGCCGAGGGGATCGTTCATCGCGACATCAAACCGGCCAACCTTTTTGTCACGAAACGGGGAAATGCCAAGATACTCGATTTCGGGCTGGCGAAAGTCGCGACGCGTAGACAAGAGGATGCAGACGTCGAAGCTACCGCAACAGCGATTCCGGACGAGCACCTGACAAGCCCCGGAAGCACGATGGGTACCGTCGCCTATATGTCCCCTGAACAGATCATGGGCAAGGAACTCGACCGGCGCAGCGATCTGTTCTCGTTCGGGGTGGTTATCTATGAAATGGCGACCGGGCTACTGCCTTTTCGGGGTGACACCTCTGGCGCAATCTTCGACTCCGTCCTCCACAACACACCGGTCACACCGCTGCGATTGAATCCTGCACTACCTGCCAAACTCGAAGACCTGATCGGCAAAGCGCTGGAGAAAGACCGCGAGGTTCGCTACCAGTCGGCAGCGGAATTAAAAGCCGATCTCAAACGGGTGAAACGTGATACTGAATCTCAAAGGGTGGCGATCCGGGCTTCAGAACCCGCTGGGACGCCGCCAAGGTCCCGAAAACGCACCGCCGTGATCCTGGTAGCGGCCGCTTTGGTTGTCGGGACGCTGAGTTTCATTGCGCTCCGCAGATACGATTCACGCACACACACGAGCCAAAGCAGCGGCATCGCATCCGCGCCGCAAAAGATCGCGGTCCTTCCGTTTCGTGATCTTTCAGCGACGACGAGTGACAGTTGGGCGATTGGAATCACCGACGCCATCATCAGCCGACTTACCTCTTTGCAAAACCTCGCTGTACGACCAACAACCTCTGTTTTGAAATATGCGAAGGAGACGCCCGAGCCAGTGGAAGCGGCCAGAGCACTGGGTGTAGAGAGCATTCTGGAAGGGACCTACCAACGCTCTTCCGATATAATCCGCGTGACGGTGCAACTGATCGACGGCCGGACCGGAACCACCAAGTGGTCGCAACGCTATGATCTGCACAGCGCGGACATCCTAACTTTTGAAGATCAAATTGCCGCCAAGGTGGTCGAAGGACTTCAGATCGAAATCTCTCCCACTGAGCAAAAGTCGATTCAACAGGCCGCGACCAACAATGTGGATGCGTACAACGATTACCTGCAGGCGCGTTTCTATCTCAATGAGTATCTCGTTTATTCGCAGCTCGACAGCATTGAAAAAGCGAGGCGACTGCTCGCCCATGCGGTTTCGCTGGACAAGAATTTCGCGGACGCTTACGCATTAGAGGCGCAATTTTGTGTGTTTCAAGCCGCAAATTTTGCGGAGGGGGCAGCAGAGAATCTGAGCGTCGGCGAGACCGCTGCTCAGAATGCATTGCGGCTTAATCCCCAATCCGCCGAAGGCTTGGTTGCGCTCGGCGGCGTTTACGCCGAGCAAGGAAAAGTAGGAGAGGGACTTCGCTATCTCCGGAAGGCCGTCTCTATTGCACCCAACAGTGAGACGGTGTGGGAAAATCTTGGATATTCCTACTTGTATGCGGGGCTGAATGAGTTGTCCGAAAAAGCCTACATGCGACTCATCGAGTTAAATTCCTTGACCCTTCAGCCGCACTGGATGCATGCGCGTGCTCTTCTTTACAGCGGGAGAGGGAGCGAGGCGGAACAGGAGATGCGGCACCTAGTCGCGAAAAATCCCGATCAATTCAAGGCCTTGGGCTATTTCGGCGGAATACTGTATTACCAAGGAAAGCTGGATGAAGCCGATTCCGTTCTCGAACGTTCAGTCCTGCTCGGCCGCTCTTCGAGCGACGATGTGCCACGCCTGATGGCTGCATTTCTTTACGCATCCCGGCAGCAGCGCGAGAAGATCGACTCCAACCTATTCCGATACCATCCTGAGGAAATCTCGGACGGCGACGAAGCTTACTGGCTCGGAGGAGTCTACGCCCTCCTCGGCGACAAACAGCGTGCCCTCGAATGGCTCAGCCGAACTGCTGCGGTGGGCGATGTGAATTATCCCTGGTTCGAACTAGACAAGAACTACGACAGTTTGCGATCAGACCCCGAGTACAAAACGATCATGGGGGGAATTCATCAACAATGGCAGGCATACAAGACGGAATTCGATAGTGACCGCTGAGTCCCTCCGTCCTTTTCCGGTTTTCAGTTCCGCCGTCTTGAACAGGCCTGGGGCTTGGGCGGTGCGAGTTTCGATTAGAGCGGGCGGTGGGGATATGGACGTTGCTTTATTCGAACCAAAGCGGGGTGGGAGTTTTGTTGGGAAACGGAGACGGCACTCTGCAACCAGTTGTGACCTATGATGCGGGCGGCCTCTATGGGATTGATGTGAAGATCGCGGATGTGAACGGAGACGGCGTCCCCGACATATTGGTCTTGAACAAATGCGGCATAGTTGATGCAACCTGTACGCACCCCACGCTGGGGGTGCTGCTGGGCAACAGTGACGGCACCTTACAGCCAGCAATGACGTTCGATCCCGAGTGCGGCTTCGCGAACGCCAGATAGTGGCGCAGTTTGAATGCACAGCGATTTAATGAAGGCAATGGGATTGCGTTACTCCGAAGCCTTCGAAGGAATTCTGGCGTGATCTAGGCGATACTGCTTCTCGGCGAGGAGCCGATCAATCTCTTTGGTGATTTCCAACAGTTTGGCGCCGTCTTGCTCGTTTGCAGCCAGTTCGCACAATATCGTCCAGCGTTCCCGCTTATCTTGCATGATTCCACTCTACAGTGTTTTCCGGATTAAGGTTCGAAGATTATCCTCGGACAAACCCTGTATGGACGTGGCGAATCGGCGGCCCATAATTACGTCATGCTTACCAAGGGGGCGGTGCTTTGCTGGATATTCCAGAAGCCGATTTCCGGGGATGAGGTACGACTCGATGAATTCAACTTCCTGGTTCATGAGAAGTGCTTTCGTCTATTAGCGGAGGGTAAACGTAAGAATCCCGAACCGGATTCCAAAGCGTCATGATTTCCGATTTAGGGACTCTATTTTCTTGCCATGCCCACCTGCCGATTCAGGATGCAACAACAAACGCAAAGTTGGGTGATTGCGTCACTGGCAGCCACCAGTTCAACTCTGGTCGTCGGTTCCAGTCTGGTACGTCGGATTTGAGTAACCCACACTCTGGGCAGATTTTCCCGTCCTATGTAGGAAGTTCCGGTAACACCCTGGACGTTACCCTTCCCATCTCGCACAAAACACAGTACGGCCCTGTTCGTGCTCCAAATACCAGTGACGAAACAATTTCAACTCGGAGGGATGATGCCAAGCATACACATCGACCACCTCGGTGAGATGGCAATCATTGAATGTTCCGGGCGGTTTGTCCGCAATGAAGCCGTTTCCAAATTACGGGACGCCGTTACGGCGCAGACAAACGCTCGTGTCGTCATTTTAGACCTCACAGAAATGCACGCGATCGGTGGCGGAGGGCTAGGCACGCTGGTGCTGTTACAGAGATGGGCTCAGGACCATGACATCCGATTCAAGCTATTCAATCCCTCCGAACCAGTTCTAAACAAACTGAAGCACGTTGATTTTGAGATCGCGCAGCCGCTGACCCCGCTCTCCTTAGCCGACATTGTTATGGAATCGATTGCCCGACACAACTGAATCATGAGTGTACTTGCAGGATCAACCAGCGTGAGCACTACTGCTCAGTAGAGAATACTCGGTTACGAGAACATAAACCATGATGAATACAGTCAATCCCGGAAATGTCTTCATCGTTGGCCTGGCCGGCCCGTCCGGGAGCGGCAAGTCCACTGTAGCCAAGCGTGGGGCTTCTCGTCTCAACGGCCATGTCATCTCAATGGAGGTCTACTCTGTGGAGATGAATCATCTGCCGCTGGAGGAACGATCGAAGCTGAACTACGACGAGCCATATGCCATCGATGTGAAGTTGTTGGAGGACCAAATCCGCGACTACGCCGCCGGGAATGCCATTGAGGCTCCCATTTACGACTTCACCGACCACTTACGCGTCAGCGATAAGCGCGAACACATCCCCGCCAAGTCGCTGCTGATCGTAGAAGGCATTCTCGCCCTGCATTTTGCCCAACTTCGCCCCTACTTTGACCTGTCCATCTACCTGGAAGCTCCTGACGAGGTCTATTTCCATCGTCGGAAGGTCAGGGACATCACCGAGCGTGGACGTTCTTTGGACTCCATCGTGTCGCGATACCAGAGTAACGTTTTGCCAGCCATGCGGCTTTACGTGCTGCCGAGCAAACGCTTCGCCGATGTGGTAATCGACAGCGAGCCCGACTTGGCAATCGTGGAGGAAAGCCTCTACAACGCGATCACGGAAAAACAGGCTCTCGCTGCGATGCCATAACGGGCGAAAAAGGCAGCCGAAAGTGAGATTCTTAGCAGGGAGTAGGCAGGCACATGACTCACCATATTCGGTACATTTCCCATCTTGGTAAGCTGATTCTTCTCGTAGACTTTTCCAACCGTTCGCCCGCCGAGGTCGCAGAGATTTGCCGAGCAATTCCTGAACTTGTAACGACTCGCCCGCTCGGTTCCGTCTCGATACTTTCGGATTTCACAGGAGCATCCCTCAACGAGGAATCTATGATGGTCATGAAGGAAACGGCTGTCTTTGACAAACCCTACGTCAAGAAATCAGCAATGGTGGGAATGGCTAACTTTCCTCGGGTATTCTCTGATACCCTGAGCACTTTTTCCCGCCGCACCTTTCCCACTTTCAAAACCCGCGAGGAAGCCCTGGGGTGGTTAGTCCGGGACTAATCGCTCAAATATACGAAAATGGTGCCGCCATGCTGGGAGAAGTTCCAAATGCTGGAGCGGCGACGACCGGGGCGGTCTGTTCAAATTTGCTCACTAATGTGATCGATTCGTTGTAGCTACCGTGGGCAATTTGGGAAACACCGGACTATGCGTATTGTTCACCAATAATATCCAAACGTCTGGGGTCTACTACATCAACGTTTCTGCTCTTCTGAATATTGCCTCCGGTGACGGTATCGACTGTAATATCACGACGGTACTCTAGGGCCGCTCCCACACCACTCAGGGCGGATCAAACACTCCGGGGTTCAACTAGGCCAGCATGACGCCGTCGCTTTTTGTCAAAGCGGGTGACGAGATCAAAGTGCTAGGATCATTTGCAACCAGAGTTCAAGAAGATATCGTGACATCAAGTCCTGATAGCGAAATGGCGAGGACGTGAGGTCGCTCATCCGGGCTATACCGGTTCTTCAGGATTCTGGCACCCTTATCTAGTCCCTCCCCTCCTGGGAGTGCGGAGACACTGGGAGGGTAGCCGTGCGATGGGGATTCAACGTCCTTCGGAAGGGGGCAATGAGTCATCGGTCGCCCTCCCTGGATCAGTCCTTCACTAGCCATTCCAAAGCTTCCTCGCGATTGCCGAACACGGGAAACTGACGACCCGAGTAGTTATTCATCGCGTGAATGAACTCAGAAGGAATTATTTCAGTCCCAATCCATGCGCTCTTTCTGACGAAAGGTTTGTCGAATACGGCGGTTTCCTTCATCACTCGCAATGTCTCCGCAGTGAGGGAAGCACCCGTGAAATCCACGAAGATCAACGCCGAGCGGAGCGGCAAGGTTGTCACAATTTCTGGCACCTTCCGTAGGATGTCCTCGACTGCCGGTGCCTTGCAGTTCGAAACGTCTACTGAGAGAATCTGATGACGCTTATGGGTAATGAATTTAAGGCGATCTTTCATGACTCTACAAGAATGAACGAAAACGGTTACCAACTCCATTCATGAGGTTTGCATTTTTGACAGATACGCGCATGAATAAACCCGATGGGCTGTTCGGATGGCAAAAAAATGGCCCGGACTATCGGAGTGGACCGGGCCGCCATAAAAAGGTCAGTTAAGTTAGGCAATCATAGAGTCGGGTGATCGAAAGATCTATACAGGAAATGCTGTATTCCAGCTAGGGCAATGAAATGTTTCTTGCTCGCGACGGGAACTGGCAGTGTCTCACGATTCACACATCCCCGTTTGCAGAAAAGGCCCACCAACAAGAATAAGAATGTCGTCACGGGATCTGGGTCGGGCATGGGGTGGTTGGGGCGTGGTGTTCAGGGTCAGTTAGTGTTATCGCGATTTTTCGCCAGTTAGAAGGGTCACTGAATCAAGTTGCGTCGCGGGTTACGAAGCGTCTGCTCACGTATCCGCTCGGGATCTTGCGCCATGTCGGCGGGCAGAACTTTGAGCGCTACGTCGCGGCCGAGTTTCATGCGGTCGCGCGATACACCTTACCCATGCCCGCCAGCGCCGAGTGCCGACTGAATTTCATACGGACCGACCTTCGTTGCAGGGACAAGGGCCATCAGTAGCGCTGATTATACGTAGCGCGATGGTTGAGGGGAAAGAGCAGTTTGTAGGTGATTGTCAGCGGATGCGGAAATCATGCGACACCTTCACAGCTCGCAGCGGCTGCCGCGATCAGTACCGTTCTTCCGCTAATCTGCGGTTCGGGAACGTTGGCTTCAAATTTCAGCTTGTCGGGACCGCCGTACTCATGCAGTACCACTGCCCTCATCCCGTATCTCTTAGGGTTCCAGGTATATTCAGCCTCAAAGTCAGATGCACGGGAGCCGACTCGCGTCTCAGTGGGATAATTTTCGGCTTGCCCGTCGCGAATAGTCGTACCCTTTCTGCTTCAGAGGCGACTCGCCCAACCCCCCCGGCATTAACCGGGTGATCTCTTTCTACAACTCCCCGCTGTTAGCCAGAGTCTCTGTTGGAAAGCCAAGCCGGATGAGGGGTTTCACGTAACGCTGAGATCGAATTCATCAGGATTGGACTTGACAACTATCTACGGTCGTAGGAGGATTTGTCTCGCTGTCGAACCCCGTCTATATGTGAGCCCAGTCCGGGCCGAAAATCTGGGCTATAGCGGTCAGAGCTCTCGTGGGGACTTCTTGGTTCCGTCTTTGGAAGCTTGCTACCCAATTTCACCTTGCAGGAGAAATCCAATGAGAGTTTGCAGAATTGTCGCCATGTCTTTAGTGCTCATCATGACTCCGGCCATCCTGAATGCGGGCCTTTTGGACCTCTTCAAACCTCACAAAAAGAAGCAAGAAGATCGGAGACAGGCCGCTCAGAAGATGGCAGCAACCGGACGCAGGCAGATGCTGAGAATGGAATCGCTTCCCGGCATACTGAAGACTGGAGGCGAGCCCGAGCACGGGGTCCTTGTCTCCGAGAGGGAAAAGTACGAGCATCGCGCCTATCCGTTGAAGCAAATTCCGGTTGAATTCACCCACGCGGCTCAGCGGAATTTTGCCACGGTTGAATCGGAAACGGAACTCGGCCAACGGGCCCCGGCACTCAATGCCGAATGGTTATCTCTCGGCCCGAGCGTAGCCCTCTTTCCCTCGATTCTAGGCGACTCCGGCGCCTCATACGTAACTTCTGGCCGCATCACGGCACTAGCAATCGAAGACAATTGCACTAAAGCACGTTGCCGGCTATACGTCGGAGCGGCTGGAGGTGGCATATGGAGAACGGCCCAAGCGCTTTCCAATAAACCAGATTGGACTTTCATCTCTCAGAAGTTCGGTACAACTGCCATCGGCTCGATCACAATCGACCCCACAGATCCTAGTGGCAACACCGTTTATGTTGGAACAGGCGAACCCAATGCCAGCGCCGATTCCGGGGCTGGCGAGGGCGTCTATAAATCAACCAATGGCGGCGACTCATGGTCCCTCCTGCCTGGAAGCACCTTTGCCGTTGATAACTCAGTCAGCGCCGTCGTAATTGATCCGACCAACTCCAACAACATTTATGTCGCCACCACTTACGGTACGCGAGGCATCACGGAAGTCGACGACGGTGGCGCGATCGGAACGTCATACCCCGTGGGATTGTACAAATCGACCGATGGTGGAAGCACATTCAATCTCATCTTCGATCCGACGCCAATCACGCCGGGTGAGTTTAATTGGGGTGTTAACAGAGTTGCCCTCGACCCGAGCGATCCTGCCATCGTCTATGCGGCGGCGTTTGGGTTGGGGATTTTCCGCAGTTCTCCGGCCGAGAGCGGCGGCGCTTTCCTGGAGGTGTTCGTCGCCTCAACGTTTAATCCCAATCCCTCGCTGGAAGATATCTTCTCCCGGCCAGAGTTTGCTCTCACCACCAAGAGCGGACACACTCGCATGTACGTTGGCGATGGTCCGGGGGATCTTTTTGAGGGCGAACCGGCGGCCGCGGTCTGGCGCAATGACAACATGGATCGGCCCGCCTCGGTTCTGTTCAGTTCAGGGGCGAACGGCCCCAGTTGGAAGATGCTGTCCAATTCCAACGTTGGGGCCCCCGGATATGCCACCTACAACTACTGCACCAGCCAGTGCTGGTATGACAACGAAATTTACACACCCCCGGGCCAGCCTGACACAGTCCTCGTACTGGGTTCTTATCTTTACGGAGAGGCAGGCACCCTATCCAATGCGCGCGGCGTGTTGCGCTCAACCACTGCGGGAGATCCAGATCCCACAAACAACAATCGCACGTTTACGGACTTGACCTTTGACGCCACTTCGGACACAACTCCTAACTCGCTCCACCCCGATCAGCACGTGCTGGTATTTATGCCGGGGGATCCGGACCGGTGGTGGGAAGGGTCCGACGGCGGTCTGATGCGCGCGAGCGGGGTCTATGCTGATATTTCAGGGCAATGCGCCAGCCGTGGGTTGAACGCCGCCGAAACGAAGACATGCCAGCGTTTACTGTCTTCAGTTCCGACTGCTCTCACCAGTCTCAACACCGGCCTGGATACGCTGCAATTCCAAAGCCTGTCTATCAATCCGAAAAGGCCCACCAGTGAATTGCTAGGGGGAACTCAGGACAACGGCACCTTCCAGTATGAAGGTTCCTCCGTCGTGTGGCCCGAAACCATGGGTGGAGATGGCGGCCAGTCCGGATTCAACGCCGCCCATCCAAACATACGCTTCCACACCTACTACCTGCCTCAAGTCGATGTGAATTTCCACGGCACGCACATTCTGGGCTGGGATTGGGTCGCCGACCCCTTCTTCATGTCTCCCGGAGAGGGCTCGGAGTTCTATATTCCCATCATCGCCGACCCCAACCTCGCCAGAGCTGGCAGCATGTTTGCCGGACTACAGGGAGTTTGGCGGACTCGAGACAATGGCGGACCCCAAGCTTATCTGGACCAGCATTGCAACGAGTTCACCGGCGACTTCACCGTTACCTGCGGCGATTGGGTTGAACTGGGAAGCCCCACCGGTTTTAGCGATCCCCATGGTGCGCTCACTTCCTCGAACTGGGGTTCGACACTCCTGGGAGGCGTTATCGGAGTGGTTACGCGAGCGCCCGGCGATACGAGCACCCTATGGGCGGCTACGTCCACCGGACGTATATTTATTTCCAAGAACGCAGACTCGGTTTCCAATGTGTCGGGCGCGGACGGCAGCCTGGTAACCTACACCCGCCTCGATACTCTGGCTTCTAATGCGCCGAACCGTTTCCCGAGCGCTATCTTTGTGGATAGCAGTAATCCTAACCACGCCTGGATTTCTTATAGCGGGTACAGTGCGGCAACACCGACTACCCCAGGTCACGTATTCGATGTCAGTTACGACTCGATTGCTGGAACTGCTACCTGGACCAGTTTGGACGGCAGCTTGGGAGACATCCCACTAAATTCGCTGGTTCGCGATGATTCTACCGGAGACCTCTATGCCTCCAACGACTTTGGTGTCCTGCGCCTACCAAAAGGTAAGACGCACTGGCAAAATGCAGCCAGAGGACTTCCAAGAGTTGAGGTACCCAATCTGTCGATCTCGTCCTCGGCACGTGTGCTCTACGCCGCAACCCATGGGCGCGGAGCTTACGTCTTGAGTCTTCCAAAGCAGGATTAGCTCGCCGCCAGGAACTTTAGACGCCGAAGGAGGCCGACCACCGGATCAGAGTTCAGCAGCGGAAATAAATAGTGCAATCGCGCCCGTCGCCTTTGCTGGTCTTCGAGGGCGTTGCCCAAGGGTCTCGCCATCTTCGCGAGGCCCGCAAGTTCTGGTAAGGGAGCCCTTAGGCGGCGGGGAACCGCTTGCAAGCCCGAGCGCACGAGGACTCAACCTGGGATGGAGTCACAACTCGTAGTTATCAACGACCACTGGCATCCGTAGTGACTAATCCGCGCCGAAATTTTCCGCGACATTCCTTGTTTTGCCTGTCATCTTTTGGTCTTCGTTTTCGATATTCCAATAGAAGCCGTTTTGAATGGCGCCCAACGTTGGGCTTTCTGCTGAGGCTTCTGACCAGACCGGTCTTTTGTACCAATGGAGTGTTAGTGTAACTCCTTGTTAAACATTTGTCCGTCGTAGCCGCCGGGGGTGTGGGGATGTGGGAAACGCGGAGCGTTTTCCATATCTCCATGGCCCGGTTGTTTCGGCAAGATAGCTTGCGGTGCCGGTGGTTTGTAGCCCAGCGCCGAGTGCGGACGCTCCGTGTTGTATTCCACGCGCCACCTCTCCGTCAGAATCTGTGCCTCCTTCAGCGAGTAAAGGATCTCGCCATTCAAGAACTCGTCCCGCAACTTCCCGTTGAAGCTCTCACAGTACCCGTTTTCCCATGGACTCCCGGGCTCGATGTACAACGTCTTCGTACCCACTTTGCTCAGCCACTTCCTCAACTCCTCGGCAATAAACTCCGGCCCATTGTCCGAACGAATGTGCTCGGGGATCCCGCGCACCAACATCACATCCGCCAAGGTTTCAATCACCTGCAGACTTCCCAGGCGCCGCGCCACCCGCAACGCCAGGCACTCCCGCGTGTACTCGTCGAGCACCACCAGAATCCGCAGCCCCCGCCCATCGTGCGTCATCGCTTTCACGAAATCGTAGCTCCACACATGATTCGCCCGCTCCGGACGCAACCGTATGCACGAACCATCGCCCAGCCACAACCGCCCTCGTGGCCGCTGAACGCAGACTCGGTTTCCAATGTGTCGGGCGCGGACGGCAGCCTGGTAACCTACACCCGCCTCGATACTCTGGCTTCTAATGCGCCGAACCGTTTCCCGAGCGCTATCTTTGTGGATAGCAGTAATCCTAACCACGCCTGGATTTCTTATAGCGGGTACAGTGCGGCAACACCGACTACCCCAGGTCACGTATTCGATGTCAGTTACGACTCGATTGCTGGAACTGCTACCTGGACCAGTTTGGACGGCAGCTTGGGAGACATCCCACTAAATTCGCTGGTTCGCGATGATTCTACCGGAGACCTCTATGCCTCCAACGACTTTGGTGTCCTGCGCCTACCAAAAGGTAAGACGCACTGGCAAAATGCAGCCAGAGGACTTCCAAGAGTTGAGGTACCCAATCTGTCGATCTCGTCCTCGGCACGTGTGCTCTACGCCGCAACCCATGGGCGCGGAGCTTACGTCTTGAGTCTTCCAAAGCAGGATTAGCTCGCCGCCAGGAACTTTAGACGCCGAAGGAGGCCGACCACCGGATCAGAGTTCAGCAGCGGAAATAAATAGTGCAATCGCGCCCGTCGCCTTTGCTGGTCTTCGAGGGCGTTGCCCAAGGGTCTCGCCATCTTCGCGAGGCCCGCAAGTTCTGGTAAGGGAGCCCTTAGGCGGCGGGGAACCGCTTGCAAGCCCGAGCGCACGAGGACTCAACCTGGGATGGAGTCACAACTCGTAGTTATCAACGACCACTGGCATCCGTAGTGACTAATCCGCGCCGAAATTTTCCGCGACATTCCTTGTTTTGCCTGTCATCTTTTGGTCTTCGTTTTCGATATTCCAATAGAAGCCGTTTTGAATGGCGCCCAACGTTGGGCTTTCTGCTGAGGCTTCTGACCAGACCGGTCTTTTGTACCAATGGAGTGTTAGTGTAACTCCTTGTTAAACATTTGTCCGTCGTAGCCGCCGGGGGTGTGGGGATGTGGGAAACGCGGAGCGTTTTCCATATCTCCATGGCCCGGTTGTTTCGGCAAGATAGCTTGCGGTGCCGGTGGTTTGTAGCCCAGCGCCGAGTGCGGACGCTCCGTGTTGTATTCCACGCGCCACCTCTCCGTCAGAATCTGTGCCTCCTTCAGCGAGTAAAGGATCTCGCCATTCAAGAACTCGTCCCGCAACTTCCCGTTGAAGCTCTCACAGTACCCGTTTTCCCATGGACTCCCGGGCTCGATGTACAACGTCTTCGTACCCACTTTGCTCAGCCACTTCCTCAACTCCTCGGCAATAAACTCCGGCCCATTGTCCGAACGAATGTGCTCGGGGATCCCGCGCACCAACATCACATCCGCCAAGGTTTCAATCACCTGCAGACTTCCCAGGCGCCGCGCCACCCGCAACGCCAGGCACTCCCGCGTGTACTCGTCGAGCACCACCAGAATCCGCAGCCCCCGCCCATCGTGCGTCATCGCTTTCACGAAATCGTAGCTCCACACATGATTCGCCCGCTCCGGACGCAACCGTATGCACGAACCATCGCCCAGCCACAACCGCCCTCGTGGCCGCTGCTTCTGCGGTACCTTCAGCCCTTCGCGTCGCCAGATCCGCTGCACTCGATCCTTGCCCACCGGCCACCCCGCATGCTGCAACAACGCCGTGATGCGTCGGTAGCCGTACCGCCCATACTTCACCGCCAGGGCCAGGATCCCCTGCGTCAGCTGATCTTCGTCCGTGCGCCGCAGCGACACATAGCGTTGTGTTCCTCGCCACTGCCTCACCACTCGGCACGCCCGCCGCTCACTCACTTCGTACTCCTCAAGGGCATGCTCCACGGCGCACCGACGTCGCTCCGGGCTTAGAAGTTTCCCTCCGCAATATCCTTTAATATCTGTTTGTCCAACGCCAGCTCCGCCACCAGCCGCTTCAACTTGCCGTTCTCCTTCTCCAGTTCCTTCATCCGCTTGGCCTGGTCCATCTTCAAACCGCCGTATTCCTTCCGCCAACGGTAGAACGTCTGGATGGTGATCTCGGCTTCCTTGCACGCTTGTGGGGTGGTTTTTCCGTTTGCGATGCCGACTTCAATCTGCCGCAGCATCGTCACGATCTGCTCTGGCTTGTACCTCTTGATTGGCATGACCCGCTTTTCCTCCAAGTGGATTCTCTCTCATTCCACCTGGTACAAATCTCGCCGGTCACGTCACCCGTTCTTGCAGCAACGGTGCTAGATTCGGACTCAATCGCGGTAGCATGAGCAAGCCGACTGCGTACGACAAGGCGTTGTATGCGACTCGAATATGTTCGCCCGAAAAAAAATGAGAGAAATACTGTTCGAACTTGCCGATGATTCGTCTATTTTAGGGACCCGAAACGTAGGTGTAGGAGTTGCTCACCCACTGCCCTCCAACCAGCGAGTACAGGGTCACATAGATGGTGCTGCCGTTTGCCGGCAAACTATTCACCGTCGTGGACTGCGTGTTGATGCTGCCCGATTGAGAGTAGTTGTTGCCGCCGGGCGTGGAGCCAATATCCAGCCAGTAGGCGGTGGCACCATTGCCCGCAGTCCAGGTGAATGTGGCGGCGTTTCCACTGAGTGACGGGCCGGTCGGCGAGACCATCGTGGCCGCGTCGCTGGCTGCATTCAACGCGTAATAGGTATATGCATTGGGCGTCCACGTACCGCCAATCAGCGAGTACAAGGTGGCATAGACCATGCTGCCGTCCGTCGGCAATCCACTCACCGTTGCTTGCAGAGTGGATGACGACAAGCTCCGCGACTGATAGTAGTTGTTCGCACCCGCCGTGCTTCCCACATCCAGCCAGTACGCTGTCGCCCCCGAACCTGCGGACCACTGGAAGGTCACGCTGCCGCTGGTCAACGTCGTGCCAGAGACAGGTGCCGTCATCATGCCACTGGCTCCCTCGGCGTTGAACGCCGTGTACTGGTAAGGGGTGGCAAACCACTGGCCACCTACCAGCGAATACAGAGTCACGTAAACCAAGCTGCCGTTAGTCGGGAGCCCCGGGACTGTCGCCGTGATGGTGTTGTTCAAGTTTCCCGATTTATAGTATTGGCTGCCTCCCACCGAGCTTCCGGCATCGATCCAGTACGCTGTAGCGCCCGTTCCCGGAGTCCAGGTAAAGGCCACGCTGGCGCCGGTTAGTGTCGAGCCTGCGGCCGGAGAAGTAATCGCGCCTTTGCTGGCGCTTCCGCCTAACGCCGTGTAGCTGTAGTCGGTGAATTGCCAGGTTCCGCCAGTCAGGTAGTACCAGCGCGCCCACACCGTGCTCCCGTCACTCGGAAGCGAACTAACGGTCTGCGAGATTGTCGAAGAGGACAGGCTGCCGGATTGATAATATTCGTTTCCGCCTTGCTCTTTGCCTATATCCAGCGAATAAGCGGTAGCGCCCGGATAGCCAAACCATTGGAAGACCGCCGGAGCACTGGTTAGCGCGCTGCTGGCGACCGGACTGTAGATTCCCGGCGAGCCCGAGAACGTCACCGTGATCGGCGACGAGTTTGCGCTCGGGTACCAGGGAACCGGGGTCTGTGATCCTCCCGGTGGTAGCGCAGGAGTACAGCAGGGCGCAATCGAGTTGCCCGAATAGACGACGGTTATCGTATTGACGCCTTGCGCGAGCTGCGACGCACTGATCGGCATACTTGCCGCAGAGGTAGTGGCGCTGGTCGGCATCAGAGTTTGCGTTGCCAGCAAGCTCGACCCCAGCATGTAGTTCACGGTCCCGCTGGGAACGCCGCCAACACCTGGGATCGCCGACACGGTCACTGACAGTGTCGTTCCCTGACCGGGCTGGAGAGAGTTTGATCCCGCAGCTAGAGCGACATTGATTGAATTCGAGATTGCGGCGCCGCCGTTCTGGAAGGCCCCAATGTCGATGCTCGAGCCATTCGTCCGGGGATTCCCGAAAAAGTCGGTGCTGCCATAGATCGATGTTGGCGAACTGCCATTCGGATCGCACCATCCAATGCTGCACGATAGGCTGGTGCTGCCCCCGCCAATAGCCGGCGAACCAGGCGTGGTGTCAACATTTGGAGGCGTGGCAGCAAAATTAACGAACTGAGGATCCGTGCTTACAGAGTTCGCGTCTTCCCCTCCGACATTGGTCGCCTGATAGTTTGAAAAACTCGTAAAAGCACCTACATCGGCCCACAAGATCGACGTTCCTTCCACGTAACCCGCAGCCGAATCATATAGATTCCAATTAAGGGTCGCCGGCGGGGCAGGGTATGCGGCCGAGGATGCGGCATAGCTATTGATCCACATGTTAGGGGAAGTGGAATAGGGAGAAGAAGCGGATTCATAAATAATGTTATTTTCGAAGTAGTCCGCTTGAGCGCTGCCAACCTGGTTCTGAGTCTGGAAGTCGCCGCTCGGTGTGCCTTCATCCGAGTTGCCCGGTTGGTCACCGTTGTCGAACAGAGTGTTGTTGACGAACACGTCGTGGAAGCTACCGCCTCCTCCATTACCCGCTCCGCCCTTGCTAGTCATTTGCGCATAACCGCCGATAGAATTGCCGCAGGCGTTTTCGTAATAGAACAGATTATTGCGTACAGTAGCGTCCATGCCGTAACACGGTAGCTTGCCTTTGGCAGCCGTTCCAACCCCGTATGCGCCGGGCCATTCAGTGCCATTAGCCTGACAGATTTGATTTTCGCTGGTCGTCTCGATGCCGTAGTCGACTTGAAAGACCACATTCCTCTCGAAGGTCATAAAACCACACCCGTCACAGTAAAGGCCGTCAGCGTCATATTCGTTTGTCTGAGCTGCACTTCCGATCCCGCTGATGTTGTAGATTGTGTTCCCGCTGACCACCCCATAGATAGGCTGGTCGTACCCGACAGGACCATGATTCCAATATCCGGCGACGTCAATGCCGATGTTGTCGTTGTCATGAACGAGGTTGTTGGTGACCTGAAAATTGGTCACGTTTCCGGCTATGGTCAACGATTCGGTTGTTCCAGTCTGCAGATTGTAAAGCTCGTTGCCATTAACAACGAGACCACTAATCGGAGTCTGCGACGTCCCGTAAACGAGGATGCCGCCCCCGTTACCTGTCGGCAGAGCGTTTATGTTATGCACCAAATTATTTAGAATTTGAACGCCCGTACCCGAACCCGAAAACGTGATGCCACAAGGAAGCCCTTTGCTGCTGCCTAAGTTACGGATTTCAAATCCGCTGACAGTGATGTAACTACGCGTTCCTGACATGGTCACGAGGCACTTCGTGCCCGATACGACCAAGCCGGCCCCGTCGATGATTGCAGTCTGTCCGGGATAGCTTTGAAATGTAATCGGCGACCCTGCCGTTCCAGAATTCGGAAAATTCACAAACTCGTTGTAAACTCCGCCCATCACGTAGACTGTCGCGCCGGCGGAGGCTACCGTCGCCGCGTGCGAAATGGTTCTCCAGGGCACGGCCATGGTGCCGGGATTGGCATCGTTGCCAGTGGTTGACACATAGAAGGTCGCCCCAACTTGTCCGGCTAGTGAGTGCGTCAGTATCAGGATAATCACCAACAGCGCGGCATGTATCGCGCCAAGGTCCGGCGAAAACGGCATTTTCCTTTGCATTCAGTATTGCTCCTTAAGGAAGGCAGACATCCCGCGTCGGAAGCGCATGAATGTTTGGTATTATTACGAACTGTTACTTTTACTTTCGTTCTCGGAGCATTGTCAAGCGCAAAAATCAATACTTGCGATATTGATACCGAAAAGCCAGCCAATTGATGCTTTTCTGCGGTGGGCATTGTGGAATTCGTGGATTATGAGGCCGACACATCGCCAATTGATGCTTTTCTGCGGTGGGCATTGTGGAATTCGTGGATTATGAGGCCGACACATCGTCTTCGATGAAGCTGTTAGCGACAGCCATACTGCTTCTGGTGGGAAACAGGCGATCAATGGATACTTTCGGTGCAGTCGAGCGGGTGGCCCAGTGTTTCTCAAACACGACCAAACTGCGGATGCCATGCCGCCAGTTGCTTCTTTCAACTACTTCAATTACAGTTCGCAGCGTCACATCCAGCGTCGGGCAAAGGATTTCCCGGTTCCGAGACGAGTGCGGCGAGATCGAGAACAGCTTTTAACCAAAACCGCCCCGCGTGGTTGGCGAAAAATGCCCCTTGCACTCAAATTCCTGACTGTCATCCCCTCTCTGCTTTCACGACCGATCCCCGGGGAATCGGCGCCGCGGGATCGTTAGCAAAGACGAGAGCCGGGTGCCCCATCCTCGCGCACTTTGCGAGGGTGGGAAGCGATGCCGATTGCAGCGCCGATTTTGACTCGCCGCAAATCTCGTGGCACACGCAGCATCGTACCCGCCCTTGTAACAAACGGGCACGGCTGTCGGTAAATCGCCATTTCACTCATTGAACCCCGGTTCCGCCAGCCCGCCAATCTCAAAGAGCGTAATCGCTGGTTTTGTCATTTGACCTGAGGGGCCAGCAACCGCGCAGTAATCTATATACGCTTCGGTTGGGCAAATGATGCAGTACCGGACGGCACATTCCCACGCCCATCTCCCCGATGGCGTTGGATCAGCTTGAATGTCTACCGTAGATGTCGTAGCCGATGGTCTCGCCCTTGTAACAAACGGGCACGGCTGTCGGTAAATCGCCATTTCACTCATTGAACCCCGGTTCCGCCAGCCCGCCAATCTCAAAGAGCGTAATCGCTGGTTTTGTCATTTGACCTGAGGGGCCAGCAACCGCGCAGTAATCTATATACGCTTCGGTTGGGCAAATGATGCAGTACCGGACGGCACATTCCCACGCCCATCTCCCCGATGGCGTTGGATCAGCTTGAATGTCTACCGTAGATGTCGTAGCCGATGGTCAAGACTTACGCCTCGTGCCGTTCTGCGGCAGGGATAGCGGCTAGGTTGAAGTCCTCGGAGTGCTTCAGCTTAACGTGTGTGCGAAACGCTTCATCTAGCGTTTCGTTGGTTTGTCGCAGAGTCTTGGAGCGGACAAGCTGGTGGTTCAGGTATGCGGAACCTTCCGATGGTCTAAACGCGCTTCTGGCGATGATGCGATTTCTCACTCCGGCAGCGTGGAGTGTGGTCATTGCGCTTCTGGCGTGACGGCGGCGAAGCGGGTTGCGATTGCTAGTTGACGTAACATCGCCATTTCACTTATTGACTCGTTTTGAGTGAAACCATCCGATTGAGAGAACCATAATTCCTCTATCAGGTCGTTGACGAAACTGCGCTACCGGTGAAAATTGCGTCGCGCATCCGGCTCCCCGGATGTACTAGACACAAATCATTTAAAATCAGATCTCGGCTTTTTATCTACTTACGTGCACTTAGGTTGCCGTCCGTGCTCTTCAAATCCCTGTATGTAGGCTCCAGGGAGGATTCGAATCCCACTCTCTGGCCTCCAAGTTTTCAGCACCGCGAGCATCTGCGAGTCCGCCCGAAGTTCCACCCTCGCTCATTAGAAGACACGCACTGGCTCCCGTGCCAACTACCGATTTAGCCGCGTTAGAGTGCCATCTGCCGCGCTGTAAGTCGTTTAGATTACGTTTCGGGTGGGATTCAATTCCCGCCTTCACTGGCGTTGAACCGGTCTTTGCCACAGTTAGGCTCTCTGCACCCCTGCTCCGGCCAGTGTCCGTGAACGGTGTAAAAGCGGAGTTCTTGATCGTTACGGCCGGCCCACCATTGTTTCTCTTCCTTCCACAGGCGCAATAGTTCGGATCGTGTCATGTTGTCAAAACGACTCGCGCCAGGCGGAGGTTCCGGACGCTCGGGGGATCGTCCGGTCGCAGAAAACACTCGTAATTCCTCGAGAGAAAATGAGTCTCGGATTCGTTCTCGGCGAATCCAGTATTTGAACTGTAATTCCGCCGTAATCCGAGCAATCCGACTGCTAATTGTCGCCATGATTATCTCCCCGATCTTCCACCTCAGAATCACTGCTCAACGCAGCCGCTCTCACTAAGCCTAGAGACGCCTCAAGCATCGAGAGGCGCTTCTCTGTGGAGCATTGTTCGAAGGACCGTAGCTGAATACTAGCCAAATATCCGATTCCATTTGCGATTCGCGCATCGAGCTGACCTCGGCGGAGTTGATTGATGGAGTCGGTCAGAAGCCCTGAGATGTCAGAAGCATTTTTCAAAACCACGTCCGGAGTATCAGCTGGAAGGACTCTTGTACGTGAGCTCCTTTTGACGCCGCCAGCGCGCCTAGCCTGCCTGACAATCGCCGCCTGTTCCGGGTCGTGAAACACGCACACATCTTTTCCCGCCTGAGCCGTTGCCTTACATTCAGATCCGTTCCTCGTACGGGATTGACATTTGTTCAGCATGATTACCTACCTAGGTAGGGGGATACCCCGTGCCTTTTCCGACCAGTGCACATTTCAGGATTGCATTGCTGAAACGGTTCGTGAGGAGGTGCATATTAAGGTGCATAAATCTTACCGAATGCCCAATGTTCGTCCGAACAAGAGCACCCAAGATGACTGTAAGCGATTGATTCCGCGCAATAGGTAGGGGACGGGGTGAATTTGCTAAACCGTTGTACGGGCTAACACCTGTACCGAGGGTTCGAATCCCTCCCTCTCCGCCAGTACTTTAGTTATCTAGCACTTGCAAGTCGGTGATACCTACACTGAGTCCAAGGGGTATACCTTTTTGGTCGCCCTGACCAGACCGATTTTTTGTACCAAGCGGAGTGTTAGTGTAACTCCTTGTTGAAGGGCCCAGCATTTTTGTACCAAGCTGGAAGTTAGTCTCCGGCTGGTTTAACGTTCTTCAGATCGCGACTAGCCGCGATCTGACTGGCGAACTCGCTTGGCGTCCTTTCTCCGAGAGATCGGTGAGGACGACTCTCATTGTATTCCTGCCGCCAGTCTTCGATGACCCTCTTTGCTTCATTGAGATCATTGAACCAGTGGGCATCCAGGCACTCCGCGCGGAAAGTCCCGTTGAACGACTCGACAAACGCGTTGTCGGTCGGCTTGCCCGGTCGAGAGAAGTCGATCTTCACTCCATTCTGATAGGCCCATAGATCCATGGCCTGGCTGCTGAACTCACTCCCGTTATCGCAAAACAGCAGTTTCGGTAACCCGCGCTTATTCTTAGATCGATTCAAGGTTCGCACCACATCGTCTCCCTTCAGGCTCTGTCCCACCTCGATGGCCACTCCCTCCCGCGTGAAGATATCCACTACTGTTAGTGCACGGAAGCGTCGCCCGTCCTGTAGTTGGTCCGCGACGAAGTCGATGCTCCACGCCTGGTCGGGTGCCGTTGCCTGGAACCTTTCTTCCCGATGTTTTATCGCTTTTCGCTTGCGCTGTGGGCGCATCTTCTTCAACGTCATCCCTTCTTCCTTATACAGACGGCAAACCAGGTACTTGCCTACATTCCAGCCCTCGCGGTTCAACAGTGCGCGAATCTTTCGGTACCCGTAGCGCACTCTTGCCTGAGCGATTTCGCGGATTCGCATCCGCAACTCAGTCCGTGGATCCAAATGGCTGCGATAGCGATACGTGGCTCTTGCCACGCATAGAACCCGGCACGCATGTCGCTCACCGACTTGGTAAGTACTTGCCAGATGCTCCACCATCGGTCCACGCCGCGAAGGCTTTACCATTTTTTTGAAAGCACATCCTGAAGCATCGCCTTGTCTAGTGTCAGCTCTGCCACCAACTGCTTCAACCGCAGGTTCTCTTCCTGCAACTGCTTCATCTGGCGTACCTGATCTACCTCAAGACCAATGTACTTCGCCTTCCACCGGTAAAACGTCTGCTCGCTGATCCCGACCTTCCGGATTAACTCCACGACCGGCACTCCCACTTCCGCCTGCTTCAGCACTCCTACAATCTGCTCCACCCCGAATCGCTTCTTCTTCATCAGCAAAACCTCCCTTCAGATTCTGCCGAAGACTAACATCCCACCTGGTTCAGAAATACCGGGGCCGATCATTGTTAGATATTTGTCCGTCGTAGCCGCCGGGGGTGTGGGGATGTGGGAAACGCGAAGCGTTTTCCATATCCCCATGCCCCGTTTGCTTCGGCAAGATAGCTTGCGGTGCGGGCGGCTTGTAACCCAGTGCCGAGTGCGGACGCTCCGTGTTGTATTCCACGCGCCACCTCTCCGTCAGAATCTGTGCCTCCTTCAGCGAGTAAAAGATCTCGCCTTTCAAGAACTCGTCCCGCAACTTCCCGTTGAAGCTCTCACAGTACCCGTTTTCCCATGGACTCCCGGGCTCGATGTACAACGTCTTCGTACCCACTTTGCTCAGCCACTTCCTCAACTCCTCGGCGATGAACTCCGGCCCATTGTCCGAACGAATGTGCTCGGGGATCCCGCGCACCAACATCACATCCGCCAAGGTTTCAATCACCTGCAGACTTCCCAGGCGCCGCGCCACCCGCAACGCCAGGCGCTCCCGCGTGTACTCGTCGAGCACCACCAGAATCCGCAGCCCCCGCCCATCGTGCGTCATCGCTTTCACGAAATCGTAGCTCCACACATGATTCGCCCGCTCCGGACGCAACCGTATGCACGAACCATCGCCCAGCCACAACCGCCCTCGTGGCCGCTGTTTCTGCGGTACCTTCAGCCCTTCGCGTCGCCAGATCCGCTGCACTCGATCCTTGCCCACCGGCCACCCCGCATGCTGCAACAACGCCGTGATGCGTCGGTAGCCGTACCGCCCATACTTCACCGCCAGGGCCAGGATCCCCTGCGTCAGCTGATCTTCGTCCGTGCGCCGCAATGGCAGGTAGCGTTGTGTCCCTCGCCACTGCCGCACCACTCGGCACGCCCGCCGTTCACTCACTGCGTACTCCTCACGGGCATGCTCTACGGCGCACCGACGTCGCTCCGGGCTTAGAAGTTTCCCTCCGCAATATCCTTTAATATCTGTTTGTCCAACGCCAGCTCCGCCACCAGCCGCTTCAACTTGCCATTCTCTTTTTCGAGTTCCTTCATCCGCTTGGCCTGGTCCATCTTCAAACCGCCGTATTCCTTCCGCCAACGGTAGAACGTCTGGATGGTGATCTCGGCTTCCTTGCACGCTTGTGGGGTGGTTTTTCCGTTTGCGATGCCGACTTCAATCTGCCGCAGCATCGTCACGATCTGCTCTGGCTTGTACCTCTTGATTGGCATGACCCGCTTTTCCTCCAAGTGGATTCTCTCTCATTCCACCTGGTACAAATCTCGCCGGTCACGTCATCTTAAGTTGCTGTTTGATTCCCTTTTTGATGAGCCATGTTGTGTTCGATGCGACCATGCGGGCAAAAATCGATTCCGAAGTGATTGTTAGACTTCTAAAGTCGTGCCTGTTTACTGCCTAGCCGCAGTTAGCCATCTAGACTGCCGGGCAGGTTTGACCGCACAATCTCTGACTCTGAAAAACTGGCTAGTCGCTAGAGGCACCGGTGATCACAGCTATTTTGGCAATTGCAAGCCGAAGAAAGTTGAATAGGCATTCTTCAAAGGAGAGCGGGTAGGTGAGGGGTACAATAGAGCGCGAGGAGTTACTCTTGAATCAATTGAGGTCGATTCCGCAGCTACTCGCGTTATTTCTCACCTTTGCGCTCTCGATTCCCGCACTCTGTTGATACGTCGAGAAACTCTCCCCAAAGCTACTCGCCAATGCGATTCCAAGGCTGGAAGCGTCATGGCAAGTTCAACCCGAAGTATGCAAAACATTTTTCTCGTCCAAGGACAACGCGAAAGAGAGCTGATCTTCTCGCTAACGTGACCACAGCAGCGGTTTATCCCGGAGTATCGATACCTCAAAGTACGGCGCCTCTCCCTGGCTTGTTGTTACGCGACTCGCTCCCTGCGGGCTACATCCCAACTGCTGTTGCTACGGGAGACTTCAATGGCGATGGCAAGATGGATTTCGTGGTCGCGAATGGCGGCGACAGCAACCTATGGATTTACTCGGGAAAAGGGGATGGGACGTTCAGTCTGCCGGTCATCTTGCCCATTACGCTGGGACAATCTCCGGTTTGGATAGCGACGGCGGACCTGCGCGGAACCGGCAAGACGGACCTGGTTGTCGCGGAGGCGGACAGCAACAGCATCGGTGTGTTTCTAGGCAAAGGCGACGGAACGTTTGTGGAAAGCAGCATTCCGCTGCCGGGTTCCGCGGCCACGCTGGCAATCGGCGATTTCAACCACGATGGCAAGCTGGATCTAGCTATCCCCCTGAATGACACCAATTCTCCCGACTATATCGTCGTGCTGCCGGGGAAGGGCAACGGCACTTTCGGATCTGCGATTGTGACGCCGACGGCTCTCTACGCGCCGGAGACTTTCTGGGTGTCGAGCGCCGATCTGAATGGAGATGGATTGCCCGACCTGGTGCTAACCAACGGCGGCGTAGTTGAGATTGCCCTCCAGGTGTTTATCAATAACGGAGATGGAACATTTTCCGCGGGTCAAGCTATTGAGGGGCCCGTTGGTGGTCAGTTGCTGTCCAGTGTAATTTTTGACGGCGATGAGGATGGGAAGCCGGACCTCCTATTTACTGATTCGTATGGGGTTGCTTGGTTCGCCCACGGTAACGGCGATGGGACGTTTTCTACAAACCCGACTGAGTTTGGAGTCGGCGATCTCCCATACGGCTTGGGAGTCGCGGATTTGAACGGAGACGGCCACCTTGACTTGATTACCTCAGGAGTTCTGGCAGAGGCGTTGCCTGGATACGGAGCGGAAGCCGGAAATCTCACGTCGGTGCTTTTGGGGGACGGAAAAGGAAACTTCGGGCCCGCAAGCGTATACCGCGGCGATCTAGGCGCATTTTCGTTGGCGATTGCTGACTTCAACGGTGATGGGCATCCAGACATTGTTACCGCAAATCAGGAGACCGACTCTTCCGTACTATTTCTCAACGACGGTCACGGCGGATTCGGTGAACCCAAGGGAGAGTGGATCGGCGAGTTGCTGGGTCCGTCTAACGCGCCCCGGTCGAACATGATGTCTGTAGATGTGGATGGAGATGGCAAACCCGATGTTGTGTTGATGGAGTGGAACGCGGGGAGCGACCCTTACAACCAGTTGACGGTCATGCTGAATGAGGGTTCGGGAAACTTCTCACCTCCGATCCGGTCGGATGTGATCAACTCAAACAACAGTATTTGCTTCGGCGACTTTGTTCTAGCGGACTTCCGAGGTACTGGGTTACCCGATTTTCTCTCTATTGGCTGTGACGCTGGTTTCGCTGGTGCTCCGTATATCTCGTTTGCGCCGAGTGGAGCAGGAGGGCACTTCGGTGCTCCGACGGCAGCAACCCCGGCCGGAGCGCAGGGTGTCCTCGGTGTCGGTGACTTTAACGGCGACAGCAAGCTGGACTTCGTAGCGGCCACTGGCGGAATGGGGAGCGCGGGCCAGTCGATCCAGGTGACGACGTTCATTGGAAATGGCGACGGAACCTTTAAAACGGGACCGAGCCAGACGTTCGGCAATACCGTCAACTATCCGGTTGCTGTTTACGTGGGGGACTTCAACCGCGACGGCAAGCCAGACATTCTCTTATTTCTCGAGTCTAATGGTGGCTTCGCGCAGGCGCAGGTGTATGAACTGCTAGGGAAGGGCGACGGCAGCTTTCAGAGCCCAAACTTATTGTTTTCTGACTTCGGGCCAATGATCGTTGCGGACGTAAATAATGATGGGCATCCCGATATCATTGAATCGGCTTATGAGCTGAATCAGAACGGAATTTTGGTACCCGCCCAGTTCTCGATCTATCTTGGGCAAGCTGATGGCAGTTTCGTCTTATCGGATACGTATAACCCGTACGTCTATGGAAGCTTGATTCCGCAGTACGGTTATTCGGGGCCGTTTGCGGCTGAACATTATGCGCCGATGATCGGAGATTTCAACGGTGACGGGAATCTCGATATTGCAGCGTTTCAGATCGTTCCCACTAATCCTGACAACACCGCGATCGTGCAGTTCATGTTGGGGAATGGTGACGGTACCTTCACGCCAACATTCACGACCTACGATTTCCAGAAGTACGATTCTCCTTATTTGGCAATGGATGTATTCGGCCTCGGACACGACGATCTCGTCGAACTTGACGGCCTTACCTCGTCTTTCCATGTGATTCCGGTCGGTGCTGGGCCAACTTTTCAACTGGCGTTGGGCGGGGACCCGGTGGACGGTTCGACTGGCTCGGGAATCGTTGCCCTTGCAGTTGCGTCTTCGAGTCCGACGGCCATTTCTCTCTCTGCGAGCGATCCGGCGATCAGTGTGCCTGCGACAGTAACAGTTCCAGCCGGACAAGCGTCTCAGGTGTTTTCATTCAGTATCGAGCCCGGTTTCAATGTCAACCACGTCTTTGCATTGACGGCTCAACTGGGAACGCAAACTGCGGTCGCGTATGGCACTCAAGTAGCGTCAGGCGTGAAGGGCTTCACGATTTCGCTAAACAGCTCCACCGCGATCAATCTTGCAGCCGGTCAAAATTCGGCAGACTATCTACTCTTTGCGAACTCACTGAATGGTTACAGCGGGACTCTTGAGCTCGAATGCCTCGGTATGCCGGGCCAGACTCAATGCCAGTTTGGTCCGACTACGATCCCTATACCTCCCGGAGGAGGCGCTCAGACGCGCGTTATGTTCTCTGTGCCCGTCGGTACCGCTATGGGTTCCTACCCCATTAAGCTTCGAGCAACCGATGGATCCCTCGATCAAGATATCGCCCTCACATTGAACATCGGCGACTTCGCGATGAGCCTCAGTCCAATTGTCCAGCAGGCTTTTCCGACGGATGCGGCAAATTACACACTTACCCTGACCTCTATTGATAAATACAACGGGCCTGTTGCCCTGACCTGCACGGGGCTTCCTGTAGGTGCTACTTGTCCGTCCGTTTTCAATAGCGGTCCCCAACCTGGTGGTTTCGTTCTTCCTTTTGCAATAACCACGACAGCGGTGGCAACCGGGAATTATCCGTTTACGATAACGGGCGAAAGCGATCCGCTAAGCCATTCGGTTTCGTCTACGCTGCAGGTGTGGGATTTTGTGCCCTCGGTCACTCCGATCAGCGCCACAGTAAGTGCTGGAGGATCGGCTAACTTCACGGTGACGGTGGCTTCGGCAAACGGATTCGATGGGAACGTGAATTTGTGGTGTCAAGCTTTGGGCAATATCTCATGTTCCTTTAGCCCCGTGTCTGCCAATCTGCCTGCAAACGGGGATTTCACTTCAACTTTGACCCTCACGGCGAAATCCTCGACCGCATCGGCGGGCCCACGTCAATCGCGGGTCCGCCTTGCCTTTGCCGTTCTCGGATTGCCAATTGGCGCCTTATTATTTGCTGTCGCTGGTTCCAGGCAGAAATGGTTAGGTTCCATCCTCTTATTGCTGGTCCTGTTTTGGGTTCCGTCTTGCGGAGGTGGAGGCAGTAGCGGCGGCGGCGGTGGTGGTGGCGATGGAACGTCTTACTCGGTCGGGGTAATGGCCACGTCAGGGAGCGTTAATAAATCCGTTGGAACGATTACCCTCACCGTGAAATGAATTCACCTATTCGGTAAGAACCGTCTGATGTCCCATTAGTGTCCGATCGAATCTGCTCCGCTTCCGCCACGCGGTTTTCCAGCTTCATAGCGCTTCGAACGTCAACAACGGCGGTTCTGATTTAGTATGTTGCCGTGGTGCTCACGCTCGCATGTCTGAGGATCCGTTGAGTCGCGATATCAGGCGCGTCGAAACGGCACAGGTTGCTTCCCAACGGCGTCACGCCTGGTGCCATCCAACGCCCCTCTGGAATGCGATGCGCATTGTCCAGTGATTCGCTCCAAACTTTCGGTTGGCGCGACGCCTGGACTTGCAATCGAATAGTGAAAGAGGAGTGGGTCGCAATTAGGCTGCAAATTCGAGCCGTTGATCCCTCGATTCAATGCAACCATCTCACTATTGATGACAAAAACAGATCTAGATCGTCTTTCGAGGCGCACGGGAAATTGCAGATCTGTCTTCTCGACAAGCGCCTCTGTCTTCGTCGAAGACACAAACCTGGGAAAATCACACATGCTCCGTACCCGAGATTTCGTGAAGAAGTTGCCAGTACCGTGTCGGATGCCTTGGTCGTTTGTCGTTGCATGGGCGTTCTTCGTCGGAGCAGTCGTGTCGCTTGCTCAGACGAAACAAGCTGCGGTCATACCGATGCGGCTGGACTCGTTGAATGGTCTCGAAATTGTCGATGGAAAGGCGGAGATTGTAACTTATGGTGGACGCCGCGCGTTGCATCTGTCTCCTCCGCCGGATCTGCAGACAAACGACGCGTCCGTGTTGGCAATCGTAACCGCCGCAGACTTTACGAATGGAACCATTGAAGTGGAAGTTGCCGGCAAGCCACGCGCAGCCGCTCCGGCGGACTCGCGAGGCTTCATCGGTATTATGTTCCGAGTGCAAGACCACGGCGCCAGGGCAGAAAACTTTTATCTTCGTCCCACCAATGGCCGCGCCGATGATCAACTACGGCGTAACCACTCGGTGCAATATGAGTCCGAGCCGGATTTTCCCTGGTCTCGTCTGCGAAAAGAGAACCCCGGGGTGTACGAGTCGTACGCGGATTTGGAGCCCGGCGTCTGGGCTAAGATGAGAATCATAGTTTCCGGAACCACGGCGCAACTCTACATTAACGGTGCCGGCCAGCCCTGTCTCATGGTGAATGATCTAAAACTCGGTAAGACCCATGGTCAGGTCGCACTCTGGATGCATGCAACTACGGATGGATACTTCTCAAACCTGATAGTAAAACCTGCAGAGTAAAAACCCAGAGTGGGCGCCAGTAGAGTCCCCCTTAAAGTCTCGAAAAAAAGGATAAGACGACATGCGTTACTTACAATTCACCCTCTCCAGGATGATGTTGCCGATCCTTACTGTCTGCATTGGGGTAGCGTCGCCTGTGGTCGGCAACGCCCAGACCGCGGTTGCAGTTCAGAAGGTTCAGATCGCCGACGGCATCTACCAGTTCATTACTGGCGCAGATGGATACGTACCGAACGGCAACTCCGTCGTCATCGTTAACGACCATGACCTGCTGGTGTTCGACACTTTCGCCCGCCCCTCCACCGCACGCACGGTGCTGGCCGAGATTCGGAAGATCACGAACAAGCCCATTCGTTACGTAGTGAATTCGCACCACCATCCAGACCACTGGTCGGGCAACGAAGTCTATGCACAGGAATTCCCTGATATCGAGATCATCGCAAGCGAAGAGTCGCGGAAATTCATGTTGAACATTGCCAACGCGTGGCCGACGGTGTTCACGGAAAATCTGCGCAAAGATCAGGCCGATCTCGATAAAGAAGTAAGTAGCGGCAAGAATTCAGACGGAACGGCGCTGACCGGCGAGCAACGCCGCAAAGATGAAGAGGATGAGCGCCTGGAGAGGGAGTTTGTCGCCGAGGCGATCAACGTAAAACGCACGTACCCCACCCTCACGTATAGCGACAAGCTCACCCTTCGGCACGGGGGGCGCGAATTTCGTTTCATGAGCATGATTGGGGACGCGACCGGCACCACGGTCCTTTATCTCCCCCAGGAAAAGATATTGATCACGGGAGATGTGATTTCCTGTCCGATACCCTACTTCTCGCCGCCGTTGAGCCTGCACGCCAAGAGCTTGCGGACGTTGGCCCAACTGGATGCGGATGTGATCATTCCGGGCCACGGCCCAGCATGGCACGACAAGAGCTTTATGAATCTTGAAGCCGAGTTGCTTGAGTCCATAGTCGAGCAAGTGGATCACGCCGTGCAAAAAGGCGTGGTGACAATGGACGAAATGCAAAAGATGGTCGACGTGGAGTCGCTTCGTGTGAAGTTCACCCATGACGACAACGACCTAAACGCTAAGTTTCAGCGCTATGTGAATCGAATGATAGAGAATGCGTCGCGCGAGGCCCGGGACGGACGAAAGTTTGAATAGTTAGAGAGGACAGCATTGCTATTCTGCGAAGGGAGCCTGCTCAATGCGATCGCAGAAATTCGTAGGATGAAATTCGGTAACATAGCGTTCCCGAATATCCCGCATGAATGAATTCGATGCTCCTCGGGGATGCTTGCGCACCACGTCTGTACAAGTCTTCACAAACGCTTCCTTGAATTTCAGCCGGGGAAATGCCTTCACGATCTCCTCGACGTCATCCTTCTTGACTTGCGAAAAATCCGGTTGGACGACGTCCGCCCCAGCTCCTTCGCCAACTAATGCGATCTCCGGCTGCTTGTACTGTCCGATGGCAGAAGTGTGCATAGCGATTCCGTCCCACACGATCCCAGTTTTTTCCTTCGCATACGCATGCTCTTGAAGAAAGTGCTTAGCCGTTTCTGCGCCTTGGATCTCAAAAGGCGGGTCGCCACCGAAGCGATCCGTCAAACCCAAATCGTGCAGAATGCATGCCAGATAAAGGATCTCCTCGTCGAACTTCAGCCTTCGCGCACGCCCAGCCAGAGAGGCAAAGAGGAACGTCCGGACCGCATGGTTAAAGAGATATGGAGGAGAAACGGTGCGGCTCAGTTCGGTGGCCCGCCTTGCAATCTCCGAATCGACGAGGCGAACACCGGCGATGATCGATGGCAGCGGGTTCGATGCGGAATTGGCTCCGCCCGAATCTTGTTCCCTTTCAAAATCCACCGGCACTGCGCGATGTATTGCCGCACCAACTGCAAATGCTCCCAGGCCGTGGATTGCCTCCCGTCTGTTCATAAATTCCATCGCCTCGACGGCTCCGCTGATCTATCCAGTCTGTTAAATACGGAGCTTCACGTATTGGGACGCGTCAAATAGTTTTGCCAATCACGCGTTGTAACTGGGTGCGATAGCCTCGGCTACAGGAGAGCTCCTTACCATTCTTCAGAACTGCAATGTATTCGCCGCTATCGCAGGGCTGCAATTCTTTGATCTTGCTGACATTCACCAGCACTGACCTATGGATGCGAACGAAGCGATCCGGATCAAGCCTCTCCGATATGCTGCCAATACCTTCGCGCAGTAAGTACGATTCCTTGCCGACGTTCAGCTTCACGTAATTGGCCGCGGCTTCGATCCAATCAATCTCCTTGACGTCAATGAACACCACCTTGCCGCCCGCTCGAATCACCATCCGGTCGTCTACTGGTCTCGACTCCGTCTGCGATTCACTTTTGGCCACCAAGTTAAGGATGTGGCTGGTTAAATTCAGGTTGTGAGACTTCAGGAGTTCAGCTCTGGTTCGCTCGATCGCTTCATGAAGACGCTCCTGCTCAAACGGCTTGAGTAGATAGTCGAGGGCGCGGGCGTCGAACGCGCGAATCGCAAATTGGTCATACGCCGTCGTGAAGACAATGCTCGGCATTTCGTCAGTGACAATTTTCCCCAACACCTCGAACCCATCCATGTCGGGCATGCGTATATCAATTAACAAAAGATCGGGCTTATGTGTGTGTACGGCATCGACGGTCTCCTCGCCGTTCTGGCACTCAGCTACCACTTGCACGCCCGGTTCAGAACCGAGCAGTAATCGCAGTTTCTGGCGCGCGAGGTGTTCATCGTCCGCAATGATCGTACGGATGGCAGGAGTAATCATTCTATGGTTCTCCCGATACTTCTCCGTCCTCGTTCTACGATCGTTGGTCCCCACGCATCTATAGACGTTTTGCGGAGTGAATCGTTATCGGCTACGGAGTCATTCGCGGACTCATTTGCAAGTTGTGAAAACATCGCGTTGTCTTTGAGTTCAGGTTCAATCCGCAAAGGAATTCTCACACTGACCTCGACACCACCGTTCGGTGCGTCATGGATGTCAAAGCTTTGGGCGTTGCCATACAGAGTCTGTAGTCTTTCTCGCGTCGTCCGAATGCCCAAGCCAGTTCTGGATGGAGCGTCGGCGGTTTTGACCAGGCCAGGCCCGTTGTCCCTGACCCGCAAATAAAGATAACGCCCATCCTGATTGGCTGTGATCCAAACACTGCCCCCGCGAGAGAGTCTTGAAGTCCCATGCCGTATTGCGTTCTCGACCAATGGTTGCAACAGGAATGATGGAACCTGGGCATCGAGGGTGTCCGCGGCAATATCAAGAACAACAGTCAAGCGATCCCCAAATCTTATTTTCTCGATCTCAAGATAGCCCGCTACAAACTCAAGTTCTCTGCTCAAGGTGCTGATCTGGACGCCGCTGCTTTCGAAAGTCATCCGCAGTAGATCGCTCAACCGCGACATCATCTTATCGGCGGCTTTGACGTCCGTTAGCATGAGCGATGAAATCGAGTGCATCGTATTGAACAGGAAGTGAGGCTGCAGATGGCTCTTCAAGACTTGTAGATTCGACTTGGCGAGTTGAACCTCAAGCTTCGCGGAATGCAACTCGCGGTCACGGAAACTGCGGTAATACAAAAGAGCATGTGCGACCAGGACGATCGGCACGTATGTGCCGGTTATGTCGTCGACGACGTTGGAGAAAAACAGAGTCCTGAATATTGGCCATTTGATCTCAAACATGTGAGCTTGCGAGTTCCAAACGGCGGATACATAGGCCCCCAACTTGGAATCCCAGGCCGCGTATGGCGTCAACCCTCGCAGGGTCACATGGACAATCGAGAAGGCGATGCCGAACAAGAGATGCAGCGATGACCGGCGTAACCAATTCCCTCTTTGAATCGGGAACCTCATCGCTAGCGCCAGCACGAACGGTGTCAACGGAGCATAAGTAAGTACCTGACTGAGCTCCGATGCCAAAACGGTGGCGAAGCGCATGGGATAACCGCGAGAACGGTATAACTCGTAAACCGAACCACTCGCGGCTAAGGCGATTAACGTCCAGATAGCGAAGCTGAGCGCCCAAATGACCCACGGGCGACTTCCCCAGAGTCCTGCGCTGTCATTATTATTATTGTTCTCGGCGGCGGCGACAGAAGCATTACGTCGCGGGCGGCGCACGAGTTCACCGGTGCAATTGGGGCATATCCAGTTGGCTTCGGACGAACACTCATAACAAAATGTGCATTCAAACGAGCACACATAGGCCGGCCCGTCGGCTCGCAGAGGCGCTTCGCACTTCCCACAACGGGTTTTCATTTGAAGTTGAATAGTGCGCGCCGATTTAACCTTCCACAGCTATCGTGCTCGAGGTCATAACGTCAATCCACGATAAGCTGGGACTTCTATTCAATCACAGGAGTGCCTTAAAAGCTTCGCACTTAATCCCTATAAAGTGGTTGGTCGTCCCAGAATTCGGAGCTTCGTCCCTGTTGACGACAGACATTCTCAAAGGTGAGCGGTGACTAGCGCATTTGTAGGAAATTCCCGGCCTACGGCAGGCACCTCCGGTAGCAAAGACTCATCATTTTTGACTGTTGTGTATCTTGGAGCCTGCGAATCCACGATCAATCGCACTGTCCGCAGGACGCGCCCCGGATCATGAGAGTGTTAAAGAAGTCGAGTGCTCAAATGGCGCTCGTGGCATCTCCGAAAGCCAGCGTCGATGGCCTGCTTCGCTCAACATTGAGGCCTCGCCCCGTCTCACCATCGCGGTCATGGCGAGTATTATTGCTCGAAAGGGTCGCTTGTAACCCGCAAAGCTAAACGATCCGCGCCTCTCGATCCGGTCATAAATCGTCTCCACGGCCACGGGTTCGCTTGTTTCCATCAGAGCGATGCGACAGGCACGCGCCAGTTCCGATCGCACGGGACCAGCTCTTCTGGATGTTGCAATCCCGCTCCCTCGATGGCCACGTAAACGGGAAGGCGGGACTGACACTTGTGCCCGGTGCACAGTCTTCGGTACTCCATAAGGTCCCGTCTTCTTTTCAAGACTCTTAACGACCCGGCGGAGTTCAGTAATCTCCCTGCTAAGCTCTGAACACCGGAATAACAAAAGGCTAAGCTCCGCGCTCTTCGGACTTACCTGTCCGAGGGGGATTGGCGATGATGACGTTTCATAGTCCGAAGAGTTAGGCACGAGCTGAGTCATCGCGGAGTAACCTTGACCCATTGTGCCTTGCTTTGATAAATCAATCCAGCCAGTTGGTATGGATAGGAGAACTTACGGGATTAGTACCACGAAATCAGTGAATAAGTGATAAATTCTTTTGAAAGATCTTACCTCAACTTAGACCTAACATGATTGCATTGTCTAAAACAAAAAAGGCCAGCCTCGCGGCTGGCCTCAGAGTAGTTTCTGTTCGCGACCCTAAAAGTCAAACCTGAGCGCCAACTGTGTGATGCGGTGCCCTCCAGTGTCTCCTGCCGTGGTCTGAATCTGTCCGAAGGTGCTACCGCTAGCGAATGCGTTGCCTCCCGTGCCCAGCGCACCCGGCCCCAGGAAATTCGGGTGATTCAGCAGGTCAAAGAAGTTTGCGTCGAATCTGAAGGCTGCTCTCTCATTCAGCTTGAATGTTTTACTGACACCGAAATCAACATTGGCAAATTGTGGTCCGGGAACTGCACCGCGCCCGAGATTGGGATTGCACCACAAGTCGCCATGAGTGTTGATTGCCGGATTACTCAGACAGTCTGTTGACGGCCCATATTGTGCCGGATCCAGATATTGGTATATGCCAGGGGTGCCGTTCGAACCCACCACTTTTTTCTTGATGATTGATCCGAGAACGCTGCCAGAACCAATAAATTCCGGACGGTCCGTTCGGGTGCCATCCTGGTTAGAATCGCTCGTACCGTCGACCAAACCGATTGGAGATCCCGTATTCCAGGAAATGATGCTGTTCACAGTCCATCCACCAAGGAATCGGTTGCCATGGAAGACCGGCAAGTCATAGTTAAACGAAACAACGATGCGATGGCGGATATCGAAATCGGCGGGTCCATAATCTGCCTTAATATTCTCGACGTCGGTAGCGGAAACCTCTGCATTCTTGGCGCGCGCAAAATCACTGAGTTCGTCCAGAGACTTAGCGTAAGTGTAATTGGCATTGAGCGATAAGCCGTGACTAAAACGTTTGCGCAGAGTCAGATCGAGCGCGTTGTAGTTGGAGCCGTAGTAGTTCCCACGAGCGTTATCGGAATTAAAGATAGTATTCGGCCGTATCTCGCTGAACCCGGACGGAAAACCCGCCAGGAAGCACGGACTGTTCGGCGCGTAGGTACCTGGAGGACAGGAGTTTCTGCCATCGAAAGTGTTGCGGTTTTCTATACCGATTAGCTTGCGCCCCATCGTCCCCACATAACTTGCTTCAAGAACAAAATCCTTGGCTAGCGCATACTGCAAGCCGAAACTCTCCTGCATGTAATACGGGGTCACAAGATTCTGATCCATGTGCCGTGGTACCGGCTTTGGTAAACCATTCGGAAAAGTCGCCGGACTGACAAAGAGAGCATTCCCGGTAAATGGATCACTAAGCAGTCCGGGCTGGTGAAGAGGTCCAGCAGGAGAGTTGCTTCGGAAGAGACCCGCCACCTCGTCAGCATAATAGGGCGGATTGAAACGGATGTTCTCGAAAACGTTGTTGTAGATGCGGTCGTAGAACGCGCCGAACCCGGCACGCACCACTACTTTCTGGTTTCCTAGCACATCGTAAGCAAAGCCGATCCGCGGTCCAAAGTTATTCAGGTCTTTGTTCCACAAGCTGGTATTGTGTACCTGGAACGTTGCGCCGGATTCATAGGAATAGTACTGACTGTTAGCCGGGAAAAAGGGATTGCAGGGCGCAGGACAAGCAAACGGCGTCGCTCCAGTTCCAAAGTATACGTTGGAGTCGATATTTGGCTGGAAGTTGTGCGGCGGTCCGAAATACTCCCATCGCAACCCAAGATTCAACGTCAGCCGAGAATTTAAGCGCCAGTCATCTTGTCCGTAAAAAGCAACTTCGTTGGCTCGGTATCCGCGATAAAAATCCGGTATGGCACCGGTGGCTGGAACGACCGCTGCACTCGCATAATACCAACCACCCAGTCCACCCTGAGTCCCGCCATAATACGCATTGTCGATGGCGTCGGTGAACAGGCCGTCGGTGATCATTCCTTCCGCGCCCCAGGTTCTAAATGTGCCTTGAGCGTCGTTTCGAAAGGAAGATCCGTTGCGCGTGCGTCGATATTCTCCACCAAACTTCAACTGATGCTTGCCACGGGTGATCGAGATATCGTCCTTATACTGGAACTCATTTTCGGTAAAGAACTGTGGGATCGTAGCCGCGGATCCGAAACTTCCGGCGGTCGCGTCTGCCGTGAAAATGTTCGGGATTCCCACTGTTCCAGGATCCGTGAAATTCGCGGTATGGCGAACATAACCAATCTTGAACAGGTTGAGTGCTGTCGGAGAAAGAGTGTGCGTCCAGGCGACGCCCAGCGTTTGGGCTCGGTTCGGATTGTCATAGGGCATGCCAAAGAGTCCGCTGCCGCCGATGATGTTGCTGGAAAAGTGTACGTTTTCGAGCAGATAAGTCGCACTCAAGCGATCATTGCTGGACAAGTTATGGTCGAACTTGATGCTCATCCGGAACTGGTCGAGCGGAGTGGTGTTGGGTTCAGTCGCGGTGCCGAAGAGTGGAACCGGATAGTCTCCAAGAAGACCGGCTAAGTTCGCACCCCAGGCGTCGAAGCTCGTGCATGGATCCGGAGCTGTCATCCCCACACAATTGGTAAGAGGCGAGGTAACAATTGGCATAGCGTGCGGAAATCTCGCCAATTCTTTCGCAAAGACCGGCCCTTCCGAGGTCGGAAGTAGTGGACACCCTCCCGCAATCGTATTGCAGGGCGCCTCACTGTTAACGAAGGCCGCCAGTTGTCCGCTGTTAAGAAAGTTCAAGAACTGCGAAGTGATAGCCGACCCCACCAATGGTGCGGACTGACGAAGCCGATGTTCTTCGACGCTCGTGTAAAAGAATGTTTTGTCTTTTACGATTGGGCCGCCGAACGAACCTCCAAATTGATTGCGAACCAAGTGATCTTGTACGCCGCCGGCATTCGAAAACCAGTCTTCCGCGGCCAGCGCTTGAATTCGGTTATATTCAAACAACGACCCATGCCACTTGTTGGTACCGCTCTTGAGCACCGTGTCGGTCACGAAACCACCGACTTTGCCGTACTCGGCGCTGAAATCATGAGTGATGACGCGATACTCTTCGATCGCGTCCGGGGAAATCGAAGTGTTGGCGCCGCCTTGGCCGCAGGGCGGTCCGCAGATCGCAACGCCACCCTGTCCCTGCTCATTGTTATCGACGCCTTCCACCATGAAGTTGCCACCACCGGTGCGGACACCGTTTACCGCCGCGCCGCGGAATGTCCCGCCCGCCTGCTGCTCGGGAACGGCGCCGGCGACTAGATTGATGAAGTCGTTAGAGTTGCGTGCTTCAAGCGGCATGTTTTCCCAAACCCGTCGATCGATCAATGTCGAAAGCGCGGAATCTTCCGTTTGCACAAGTTGCTGACCCGCTTCCACCGTTATTTGCTCGCTCCCTGTGCCGACTTCAAGTTTCAGATCGCGCGTTGTTGTCGTACCGACACTGACAATGAGGTTCTGAACCCGGGCGGTCTTAAAACCTTTGGACTCGACTTCGAGCGTGTAGCTGCCGACTATCGGCAAGGCCGGAAAGCTGTAAATTCCTGCGGCCGTCGTTACAGTGGTACGCACTTCGCCGGTTGCGCTGTTAGTCAGCTTGACTTGAACGCCGGAGACAACCGCGCCGCTCGAGTCTGTCACCAAGCCCGTCAGGTCGCCATTGCCGCCTTGCCCGAAAGCCCCTATGCAAAGGCAAAGCAGGACGAACGGAATCGCAAGATGAATCCAGCTGGACCGCGAGACGGCAAAAGACATGAAGCCTCCTAGACAATTGGGAATGGTTTTGTTTAAACCGAGTTATGACTACTTACACGTAGACTAAGTTTGCACACTGCGATCCAAACAGTGTCTTACTCTGCAGTGCGGGGACGAGTAGCACGTCGGCAGGTACGAAAACATCTCGTATGCGTAAGGTCACAGGTAGTCGCGATACAGCGTCAACGACTGTGACCCCTCATTCTCAACTACGTCTATTGAATTTGGTACATAACACGCGCTCGGCGATGAGATTTCGTAGTTTAAAGCCAGGGAAAAACATAGGGCCTGCCAGATGCGGCAGGCCCTTATTTACAGACTAGCAATTCGGTTAGAAGCTTAGCTTTAAGCCAAATTGCAGATTGCGAGCGTTCAAAGTCGTGGCCGCTTCACCGAACAGTGGATCGGTGATTTTGTTATGCGCCGGAGACTGCGGAGTCGCCAGCAGGAAATTGGCGCGGTTGAAAACGTTGAAGCCTTGAGCTTCAAATTTCAGGTTAAACCGTTCGGTCAACTTGAAACTTTTGCCCAGCGTCATATCCGCATACCATTGTCCAGGACCAACGAAGGTGTTGCGGCCCAGGTTTCCCGTGCAGCCTAAACAAGGGGAAGAAAAGTTGTTGGCAAGTGAAGGCAAAGCTGCCGCCCATCCATTTGCCCAAGCTGCCCGGCTGCTGCCGTTAAAGCGAGAGATAGCTGAATTGGGCCGATCGTCCTTAACCCCATTAAGGTTGTAGTCGCCGCCCTCGTTAACGCAGATCCCGGTATTGACATCGTTCGCGGTGCATCCGCCGGTATTCGGATCCGTTCCAACCAACCGTGCTGCTGACCCGATATAAGGTTCCCAGTGAGCGCCACTTTGAAACGCCCATATCCCACTGTATTGCCATCCGCCTAGAACAACGGCGGCAACGCCGCGCCGCGGTCCAGGAATTTGATAGACGTAGTTGAGAACCAGGCGGTTTCGAATATCGTAGATGGAGTTTCCCCGATCCAGGCCCGGAAGCGTCTGGTCCGTAGTGTAGCCATCTCCGGCCCCAGCTCCGTTTGCCGAGGTAGCAGAGTTATGCCAACTGGAACCGTTGTCGATGGAATGGCTCCAGGTGTAATTCATGTTGAAAAGCAAACCGTGGCTCATCTGCTTCTTTGCTTGAAACTGGAAAGCGTTGTAATTTGAATTCACGACATTCTGCCATTCGCGAAGTGTCCCGTAATTAGGGTTGAGCAGGCCGGTCGTGTTTGTGGTGCCGTTTTCTTGTCCGCAAAGCTTTCTGCCGAAGTTGTCGGCCACACATCCTCCAGCGGGCAATACCCCACCAGGAATGCTATTGAGATTCTCAGAGCGGAAGAGTTTGTGTCCCGCAGTTCCAACGTAATCCGCTTCCAGAACCCATTTGCCGGCCACCTCTCGCTGGACGCTGAGATATTGGTTGTAAACATAAGGATCATCAACACCCTGAGGCTGGATGATGCCGGTCAAGAATGCAAGGTTCTGATTGCTGGCGATCCATCCCGTCAGATTGCCGGTAGCTTGAGCGCCAACACCCTGCCCGACGTTCGTTGCGGGACCGTTAAATGTAGGTGCGACAGAGCAGTTGGGGCAACCCTCGCCAAAAGGTCCATACACGATGGTCTGAGTATGTCCCGGAACGAGGAAATTTGTTGCATCGTTGAACGAGTAGTAGGGCAGGTTCCAGCGAGAGTTCGAAAGAGGATTGTACAGGGTGCCCTCATACGAAATGCCAAAGCCGGCGCGTAGCGACGACTTGCCGTCGCCAAAAACATCCCATGCAAAGCCCAGGCGGGGTCCGAAATCCTTGTTGCGCCCTTTCCCGAGGGATGATGCTGGGGCGAATCCTCCGGGACCGCAAACGCCCGCCAGTTGGGCCAATGCCACTTCGGCCGCACTGTCGCAGACACCTGGAGTTCCCACTGGGGCGTTAGCCTGTTGCAGCCAGCCTTGACCAGTGCTTATGTTGTCGATCACTCGATTCCCAGGTCCTTGTAAGAAAGTTGTTGCCGTATTCGCTTCCTCGTTATGACGCTGATACTTATCCCAACGCAATCCGAGATTCAAGGTCAGGCGCTTTGAAACTTTCCAGTCGTCCTGAAAGTACAAACCTGCCTCAATGTTTCGCCAGTGCCGTACGTTCGACGAGAGTTCAGCCTGAGGGTTCTGGTTGAATGACGTGCACGGGGGAGCGCAGATGTCAGGATCTACACCCGCAGTTTGATCGTGCGGAGAATCGATGGCAAAAAATAATTGGTCAGCGAAATAGTACGAGGGGCGGGCCACATTGAACACACTGTTTTCAATGTTGCGCCGGATGTCGACTCCGACCTTAATGCTGTGGTTTCCATGGCTTACCGAAACCATGTCGGAATATTGGTAGATGTTGTCTTTGAATGTCTGAGGGTACCCGGCGTAACTTCCAAACCCGAGACTGCCGTCGTCGAAGCCAATCTGCGGCACTCCAGGATGAACGGCGCCAGTCGCGGTATCGTTAAGCGTATAACCGGCACGGAACTCATTCAGCACCTTTGCGCTGAAAGTGTGCACCCAGCTCATTTGGCCGCTGGGAAACAGGCTACGTGTAGGATTCGCGAAGCCTCGTACACCCTGTGGCTTCAGCGGGCCATACGCGTCGGTAGATCGAAACCAGTTGTAATTGACGGACAACCGGTTTGCCGTATTCAGGTTGTAATCCAATCGCCCGGACCACTCTTTGCCGTTGAAGAGATTCCCTAGCACCTGAGTTTGAGAAGCGAACGATGCGGTAGCGCTGTCGAGCATCTGAATGTTTCTATTTGCCAGCAGAGCGGGCGTGTTATACACCGCGCCCGCAGCACCCAGTGGGTTGGAGCACGTTGTGCCATTAGACAGCGTGTTGTCAGTCGTGTTGTTATACCCAATCATTTGCGCGAACAATAGCGGAACGCGTGTTGCGCCCGCAGGATCTCCAGAGTAGTTAGTTGGACATAAATAATCCCCAATATTCCCGAATCCGCTTCCGCTAAGGCCAGCGCTCATGTAATTGCCAACGGTCAATCCACTTATTGGCGTGCCGTTGGCCTTCGATGGAAATGATGAGTACAACAGATTGGCCACGGAGTTCGGGAACGTGGTGCCGACCAGTTGCGCGAACGCCGGATCCTCCTGGGTAACCGTTGTGGGAGGGGCGCTGGTATTGAAATGATCAAACTGTATTGCTCCGAAATAAAACAGCTTATCCTTAATAAGCGCTCCACCTAGAGTCCCTCCGTACTGGCTAAAACGAACTAATGGTTTTGGGTTGCCGCCTTGGTTGTCGAAGAAGTCGTTCGCGTCGAGAGCGTCGTTGCGGCCGTAATACCAACCGCTCCCGTGGATTGCATTCGTCCCTTGCTTGGTCACCAGATTGTTGATCGAGCCTGCGCTACTGCCATATTGCGCTGAATTGTTTAGTGTGAGCTGCTGGAATTCCTGCACCGTGTCTTCGATCGGCGTGTTGGTCACACCGCCGCTCAAATCCTTGTTGTTGATTCCATTAATCAGGAAGCCATTAAAATTCTCTCGAATACCATTGACGACCGTGTTATGGCCGTTCTCAAAGTCCACGCCCGCCACGTTCACAGCGCCAGCGGCTAGCTGCATGAGGTCATAGACATTCCGTCCGTTCAACGGCAAATTTGAGATCTGAGTGGCCCCCACCGTGATCGCCATTTTCGAGTCTTCGGTGTCGACGGCCGCAGCCTCACCGGTAACTTCGACCACTTCTTGTGTCTGGCCTACTTGTAATTTGAAATCGACACGCGTGACGGTACCGGCGTTTACAGTCAGAGCGCTGTTTGACACCTTTTTGAATCCCGCAGCCTCCACCGTGAGCTTGTATGTTGCAACTGGCAATTCTTTCAAGCTATAGTCCCCGTTCTGGTTGGTCGTGGTTGTGTCACTGAAATTTGTATTTGGGTTGGTCACTGTGACCTTGGCGTTGGCAATCGCCGCGCCCGTGGGGTCAGTCACCACTCCAGCAAACTGCCCGTTTTGCACTTGTGCGGTTGACCACGAACCTGTTAGCAGGAACCCACACAACACCAACTGTAGAAGCCTGAAGTTTCGAAATACCATGACCAAGATCTCCTGAGGTGAGGCATTACCGCAGCGTTTGAGCATTGAACGTGATCGCCCCACGCTGCAAGGGGAGCAGCTACCGCGCCAAAACGTGAAGGATTATTCGAAATGGGATGAGTGCAACAGCCGGAGGGATAGCAACTACGAATAGAGCTATGAGCTAAAGATCGTTAACAGTATTTGGGAGTTCGTGGCCTGAGCCTCTCTACCATAAATAGCCGTGCGGAACTTCCTCTTCTATGAAAATCCGTAGTTTTATTACTTTGTGGGATGGAGAGTAGCCACTCGATTTGAAGCAACTCTCGAGAAATGTCGTCTTCGATTCCGTGGCATCCGCAGTCTTATTGGCGCACCATGTCCCGATGCCGAATCTTTTCGCTGTTTTACTCGTCTAGCATCTCGTTCTAGAATCTTTCCGAAATTGTTTTGTTTCGTTCGCCCGAAAGCGTTAGGCCGATCTAAGTTTCTTCGGAGTTGAATATGGGAAAAGTGTGGCAAGACGCAAAGTTTGGATTACGCGTCCTCAAGCAAAGCCCTGTTTTCACGATCGTGGCAGTTTTGACCCTGGCATTGGGTGTAGGTGCAAACACTGCGATATTCAGCGTCATGAACGCCGTGCTCTTACGCCCTTTTTCGTATCCGGACCCAGCACGGCTTCTTGCCGTCAATGAGATCGATCTGCGAAACCATAATCCTCTCAATGTTTCTTTTACGAAATTTGAGCAGATCAAAGCGCAGAGCAAAACATTGGAGGCAACGGCTGCCTACTACACGCTGAGCATGAGCCTGACTACAAAGCGCGAAGTGGAACCGGTTGCGGCTGCAAGAGTCTCGCCGGGTTTCTTTTCGATTCTCGGGGCAACGCCCAACCAAGGCCGATCTTTTCTGCCGCAAGAAGATCAACCCGGAGGGGCAGATGTAGTTGTGATTTCCGATAGCTTCTGGCATAGCCACTTTGGCGGCGATCCCGAGCTCGTGGGTAAGCCGATAGCGCTTGATGGAAAAACTTTCACCGTCGTCGGAATTCTGCCCGCCAACTTCAAGTTTCCCATCACGTTTCCCGAACCTCAGATCTGGTTGCCGCGCGTATTCGAAACAACTTTTGTCCGGGCGGAGTTGGTCCACTCCGGTGCTGCGTACCTATCCCTGGTTGCACGTATGCACCAGGGCGAAACTCTAGGCCAAGTGCAGTCGGAGCTCGACACCATCAACTCCAATTACAAACAACTATTCGGCAACTTTGCGGATGCTGCGCGATTCGGCCTCTCGGCGGTTACGCTGGAAGACTCAGTATTGGGGGCTCTGCGGCCTTCGCTACTCGTGCTGCTCGCTGCGGTAGGTTTTGTTTTGTTGATTGCCTGTGCCAACGTGGCCAGCATGCTACTGGTGAGAGCTACAGCCCGCCAAAAAGAAATCGCGATTCGTAAGGCACTCGGCGCAACCCGTGCACAACTGATTCGTCAGTTGCTCACCGAGAGCCTCATCTTGTCTCTGGTTGGCGGAGCGATTGGAGTAGCGCTTGCTGCATCATTGATTCCGCTGTTTCGCTCGATTGCGCCTGGAACCGTGCCTCGCTTGGAACAGGCCACAGTGGATATCCCAGTGCTCCTCTTTTCGCTCGTGCTCTGCGGAATCACGGCACTGGCATTTGGGCTCGTGCCGGCCCTCCAGGTTTCGGGATGGAACCTGCACAATAGCCTGCAAGAAGGAGGACGCGGTTCTTCGGACGGTAGCGGCCGCGGCCGCCTGCGCGCAATTCTCGTGGTGATCGAAATTGCCGTCGCTTTGGTCCTGATGACGGGCGCCGGGCTATTAACCAAAAGCTTTGTTCGGACCCTGACCGTAGATAAAGGATTTGAATCTCAAAACGTAATGACATTTCCCCTGGCGCTTCCCTCTGGACGGTATCCACAGCCCGAGTTGCAGGCCGAGTTCTATCGCAGGCTGGTGGATCAGGTGAAGAATCTTCCGGGTGTGCAAACCGCGGCGGTTACGACATATCTGCCTTTGTCGGGATCCTCTCGCTTCGTGTTCTTCTGCCCAGAGGGCTTGGCTTGTCAGGGCCTCGGCAAAGATCCCGTGATTGCGGTCCGGCAAGTCACGCCGGACTATTTTCAAACCATCCACACTCCTTTGCTCAAGGGCCGAGTCTTCACCGATCAAGATTTGGCCACAACTCAACCCGTCGTCATCGTGAATGAAGAGGTTGCGCACCGGTACTGGTCAAATCAGGATCCTTTGGGCAAACATCTGGCGAATTCCCGCGATCAGATTCAGCGAGTCGTCGTGGGCGTCGTTGCAGATGTGAAATTCAATACGCTCACTTCGCCCATTGTCGATGAAATGTATTTACCCCTTCCGCAAAATCCGGGGGCAACCGCAACACTCATCGTCAGATCGCAATCGGACCGTCAATCCCTGGTAACCGCCGTGCGACAGCAAGTCGCGCAACTCGATTTCAGCCTGGCAATTTCGGGTGTTCAGAGCCTGGACGAGGTGGTCTCGTTATCGGTAGCGCAACCACGCGTGGTAATGCAGTTTGTAGGAGTCTTTGCTGGGCTGGCTTTATTTTTGTCCGCCATCGGAATCTATGCGGTAATGGCTTATACGGTTTCGCAGCGCAAGCGGGAACTGGGTATCCGCATGGCGCTAGGGGCGCAACGCTGGCAAATCCTCAAGCTCGTGTTGAGCAACGGGATGCGCCTGACATTAATTGGCGTCGTGTGCGGAATTGCCATTTCACTTGCCCTCACACGGCTGCTGGCTGGACTCTTGTTCGATATGCGTTCTACGGACCCAGTTGCGTTCGGCGCTGCTGCCGTCTTGCTTGTTATCACCGCGTTTTTGGCTTGTTATCTTCCGGCCCGAAAAGCTTCGCGCCTGGATCCGATGGTAGCGCTCAGGTTCGACTAGTAGGGCAATAGACGACAAGGCTCATTAACAGACAGGAACTGGGTTACCATGATGCGTTTCCAGAATTCTCGGCGCACTGCCCGTTGCTCTTCTATTCTGCACGCAGCTGTTTGCGGCCGATGCTTCAATGTTTCGCGCGGAGCATGCTTAAGGTAAGCACCCATCGAAAATCGGTTCGTCAAAACTCAGGAACATAGCAAGGATAATCGCGCCGAGTAAACGCAAGATCAAGGTCGCAAGCGTCTGTTAGCAGAATAGTCGCGCGCTCGGTCCGAGCCAACGCTGCCAAGCCTGCGCAAGGTGGGCATCCTGCGTCGCGTTCCAGTATGGCACGCCGACATGGGGGATCTTGACCTAAGGACTCAAATCTGCCGATCTACTCGAAATGATCTATGGCACGACACCATCCAACCGTTAGCATTTGGACTGGACAACATCGAAGCTTCAAAAGGACTAAATTATGGATGACAAGAAAAAAGACCGTTGCTCACACACCGGATGCAGTTGCATTGTTGGAAGCGAGTATTGCAGTCCGCACTGTGAAACGTTGAAGACCGACGCTGAGTTGGATTGTGAATGCGGGCATCCGCAGTGCAATGGGAAAATTGATTAAGCCGTGCTCGACTTGATCCTTTGTATGGTTCCTTCAACGATGGAAAGGTAACCACGGGATGGGAAAGCGTCGCGAACCGCGGAAGCAGATTGACACAGAAGTGCGCATCTTCGGGACCGACAGCAGTGGTAAGGGGTTCTCCGAAAAAGCGGTAACGGTCAATGTGAGCCAGCAGGGAGCTGAGTTGAGTGGTGTGCAATCCCAACTCAAGCTTGAGGAGACTATTGGGTTGACGTATGGCAAGAACCGAGTTCACTTTCGGGTGAAGTGGATAGGACAACCGGGCACGGCAAGAGCGGGCCATGTGGGATTGCTTAATATTTTCCCAGAAAAGCCTCTTTGGGATTTTCCGTTACCTTCTGCCGCTCCGGACAATCATCAGCAACAATTCGTTGAGGTGCGGAAGCATCCTCGTTTTAAGTGTGATAATTCGGTGGAAATTCACGCCCAGTCGGGTGCCTCCTTCTGGGCAAAGATCGCGGACCTTAGCATTGGTGGATGTTACATCGAAATGGCAATCCCGCTGCCCCCAGGCACCAAAGTGAGAGTTGGTATCTGGATTGAAGAAACAAAGGCTTGGGCGGACGGCGAAGTCGCATATAGCACCCCGGGACTTGGAACCGGCGTGAAGTTCAACAATATTTCCGGTTCCGATCTCGCACGAATCCGGAAATACCTTCAGGTCCTCGCGCCATTCGGAACGAAACCAACTTAGTGAGTACATGTAACGCGACGGGCGTCCTGAGAGTGGAGAGCTGGTTTTCGCCAGCTCTCCACTCCCAACGATTACTGCGCTACATAGAATACATACTGAAAGTTTTGCTGCGAGAATCCTGCCATGCGGGTGAACTGCTCGGCAATCCCACCGTTGGTTAGTTTGGTCAGGTCCTGGTTTGCGTAGGTGGTTGTTGTGGGCTGGGAAATCTGGTTGATGTGGCTCCCGGACTCATAAAAAACGTGGAGTTCGTCATTGGGAGTCGTCACATAAGCGAGAATTGGGCTCGAAGCGTCCGGGATTGGGCCTTTCGACTTCTTGGTCAAATCGATGCTGGCCCAGGTTTTGCCATTAGTGGAGGCGAGCTGGATAAGATGGTGGGTCGCTTCGCTGGCGTAATAGAGCCGCATTTTCTTGGTGCCGGGGATTACGAAGGCTGTTTCCGGATACACCGAAGGCTGTGCAGTTTTGGTCGTCGCCGTCAGATCGCTGTCGGACCAACTCGAATTGTTGTAATACATCTGGTGGAGATCGTAATTCAGGTCCTGGTAGTAGACGTATTGCAGGTTGCCAATATTGAATCCAGCCCAAAGAACGAAGGGCGCAGGGCCCCCGGTGAGAGTCGTCAAATCCTGGTCCTGCCAGGTCGTCCCGTTGGTGGAGTAAAGCTGATGGATGTCCCCGGTCGGCAGTTGCTGATAGTAAACATGGAGCGCCGGCGAGGTTGTGAAGGCGACTACTCCGTAGGTATTGATGGCATTGGTTTTGGCTCCGCTGAGAGCGGTCAGGTCAGAGTCAGCCCATCCGACATTGTTGTAAAGCAGCTGGTGAACGTGTTGCGGAGACTTCTTGGACACGTAGTAAACGTACTGGAAATTGCCCACGGAGAACCCTGAGACGGCTCCAGATGCTGTGGGTCCGCCAGATAGAACCGTCAAATCGTCATCTGCCCAACTGGTTCCGTTATAGAAGAGCTGATGCACGTGCGAGTTGCTGGCCGCCAGATAATAGACATGGGTTTGATCGTTTGGGGTGGTCTGGAAAGCGGCCAATGGACCGTTGAATATCGTTGTTGCTCCTTCGGGATTCTGATCCGTCCAGATTGAGTTGTCGTAGAAGAGCTCATGGACTTGCTGCCCGAAGGCTGATGGAGTGGCGAGGGTAAAGAAGCTCGCTACAAACAGGCTCATCATCGTGGTCGCGATGGTCATACCTTTCAGTGGTCGCCAATTTTGAGTTTTCATTTTGTTTTCTCCTGTGGCCCCGTAGGGCGACGTAAAGCTTTTTAGAAGCTAGGCCAAAACTGCGTCCAACGAGCGTGACTGTGTACCAAGACCGTCCGGCGGTCAATGAAACTGATTTTTAAGCCTTCATTAACTGAAAAGTGATTACCCATCATTCACTTATGAGTTGGCCTTAACAGGACTGGTGGCTGGCTGTGCTACCATTTTTCAGCTTGGGGGAAAGAGAATGCCGGGGTTGGGGCCACACGGTACTCGTTATCGCTTCGGTCCGTTCGAACTCGACCCCGCGGAGGAGTCGCTTTCGCGCAGCGGCACCCGAGTGAAACTTCAGGACCTTCCCTATCGGCTACTGGTGATGCTGGTCGAGCGGCCCGGGGAAATCGTCACCCGGGAAGAAGTCCGGCAACGCCTGTGGCCGGGAAATACCTTTGTTGAGTTCGATAACAGCCTGGGAGTGGCGGTCCGGAAAGTTCGAGATGCACTGAATGATGATGCCGAAACTCCTCGGTACGTTGAGACTCTCCCGAGACGGGGATACCGCTTTGTGGCTCCCGTCACAGTATTGAATACAGAAGCTTTGGTTCAGCCGCCGCAGGCGGTGGAAATCCCAAAAGCAACGGTACCCGCCGACCCAGGACATATCTCCGCGCGAAAAACAACAGTCACCTATCGTCAGCGTTATTGGGTGGTAGCGACTTTGACTGCGGCACTGGTTGCCGCTGCGGTCTATGGTTTTCGCGCTATTCCAAGGCACGCCTCGACAAAAGCGGAAGCCGCCGGCGTTATGCCACCAATCCGCGCGCGGCGTTCAGTTGCGGTGCTGGGGTTCCGAAATCTGGCGGGGCGTCAGGATGACAATTGGCTTTCGCCGGCCTTCGCTGAGATGCTGAACACCGAATTGGGCGAAGGCGGCACATTACGGATGGTCTCAGGCGAAGACGTTGCCCGAGCCAAACGCGACCTTCCAGTCGCCGATGAGGAAAGCCTGGCGAAGGCCACCTTGGCGCGTTTGAGAAAAAGTGCCGGTGCGGATGTCGTAGTGGTGGGTTCTTACACATTGTTGCCCAACCATGGTGAGAATCGCATCCGCCTCGATGTTCGCCTGCAAGACACGCAGCGCGGCGAGACGATCGCTGAGGAATCCGTTACCGGGGACGAAAACAATCTTTTCGAGCTGGCGAGTGAAACCGGTGCCAAACTTCGACAAAGACTGGGGCTGAATTCTATCTCTCCTGAAGCGAAGACTGAAGCGCGCGCTTCCGTGCCTTCCAATCAAAACGCCCTCCGGCTCTATGCGGAAGGTCAAACCAAGCTGTGGGCGCTCGACTATGGCCATGGTCGCGATCTCTTGCTGAACGCGGTAGCGGCCGATCCTAAATTTCCGCTTGCGCATGCTTTGCTCTCGGATGCCTGGGACCATCTCGGGTATCGCGTGAAAGCCCGCGCAGAGGCGGAGGCGGCACTGAACCTCTCTCAACATCTTACCGAGGAAGAACGCCTTCAGATCGAAGGACGATATCAGTCCACGCTGCCAGATTGGCCTAAAGCGGTTGTGGTATATCGAAAACTTTCCGATACTTTCCCCGACAGCTTGGATTATGGTTTGCGTTTATCTCTTGCACAGCGCTGGGTGAATCCTTCAGATTCGCTGAAAACGCTAGCTTCTTTGCGTTTGCTCCCTTCTCCTGTCGGCGACGATCCACGCATCGATTTGTCGGAAGCATCCGCCTGGGTTGGTCAGGATATGGCGAAGGCCGAAGCCGCAGCCAAACGCGCGATCGCTAAGGGGAATGCAAACGGATCGCGCTTCGTCGTGGGCCGGGCTTACGGCGTTCTCTGCCAAATCGCAAATCGCAGCTCGACGGCGGACGCTGTCAGCGACTGCGAAAATGCCAAACAGAGTTACATTGCGGGAGGCGATCACAATAACGAAGCACGTGCGCTCAACGATGAGGCCGGACTCTATTACCGGCGCGGAGACCTGACGCGGGCAGAGGCGATGTGGCAGGAAGCGGCTGGCGTGTTTCGTCAAGTGGGAGACACAGGCGGGTTGGCGGCGACGCTCAACAATCGCGGCGATATTTTTCTGCTACAAGGCAATCTGGATAAGGCACGAGGACTGCTGGAGGAGGCAATCCCCGGCTACCAGGCCATCAGCGACAAGAGCGGCGTAGCGTTGGTCAACAACGACCTTGGCGATTTGTCACGATGGAAGGGCGACCTGGCCAGTGCTGAAACTTACTACCAAAGGGCCAAAGCGGCGGCGCAAGAAATGGACGATAAGGATTCGCTCGCTTATGTGCTCACAGGAATGGGAGATCTCTTCACTGATCGTGGAGACTTGCCAGCGGCACGAAAATCCTACGAAGAATCTTTGGCCTTGAGAAATGGTGCCGGAGAAAAACCGACTGCGGCCGAGACTCAACTTGCTTTGGCCAAGCTCTCCATAGAAGAAGGCCACGCCGAACAAGGGGAAACTGCTGCGCGCGAATGCCGCCGGCAGTTTCACGACGGAGAGCAAGCGGATGACGAACTGGCATCCGGCATCGTAATCACGCGTGCTCTGCTTTCGCAGAAGAAAGTGGAGGATGGGCAGAAAGAAATCGAAGCCGATCGGCCCCTGGCCGCCAAGAGTCAGAGCTATCTGAATCGTCTCGAATTCGTCCTGGTTTCGGCGCAGGCACTATCCGTATCGGACCAGCCACAATCGGCCCGTAGCAAATTGGAGGCGGTCCTCAAAGATGCCCGCGCTCACGGCTTCGGCGGGATCGAACTTGAAACCCAATTGTTGCTGGCCCACCTCGAAGCAAGAGCCGGACATACCGCCGTGGCAAGAGATCAACTAGCTTCGCTGGAAAGAGCGGCGCGAGCAAAAGGTTTTGGATTGATCGCGCGTAAGGCAGCCACGCGAGATTGACTGAATGTTCGTCAGGCAGATATCTCTCCGGCAGATGGGTCAAAGATTCTTAACCGGTCGTCGAACGACGGGGACTATGCCAAGTCCATCAGCAAACGCTGCAGGCCCCCCTTTCTGATGTCGTTTCTGGAGGAAAACATGATAATCAGACCATTCTGGGTCTATTGAGAATTCAATAAAGAAAACGGAAAGTTGCCAACAAGGCCAAAAGTAGCCGCTAAATTCGCGGTTGATTCCATCTATAATGTGGCGGTCGGGCTTGTGGTTTTTTGTCCAACATCCATAAGAACTTCAATCCGAAAGTCTGTTCGCGAAAGTCGGCAAATCCGTTCGCTTTGTGCCACACATGATTGCTCATAGGATGAAGTGGACCTCCTTAATAGTCGCCGCCGCACCGCTGGTTTTTGCTAGCGGTTGCTCGAAGTCTCAAGCGAACAGCACGACTATGGGTGTTTCGAAGCCCGTGCGCGTATATTCCGTGGTTGAGGAAACAACCCGGCGTCGGGTTCAGGCGGTTGGCTCCCTTCTGGCGCTTGAGGAAAGCGCCTTAAGCTCGCAGGTCGAAGGTCGCGTAGATAAGGTTCTCGTCGACGTGGGCGATATCGTAGACGACGGTCAACCTCTGGTTCTCCTCGATCAACGGGAGCTGCAGTACGAAGTGGACCGCCAGCGCGGCCTCGTGAAGCAGGTGAGCGCTCAGCTGGGTATTAGTCCGACGGACCCACTACCCGCGGACCCCAAGCAAATGGCGTCCGTGCAGCGTGCTCAGGCCGACCTGTTTGATGCTGACCGAAAGAATAGTCGGGCCAAACAGTTGTTCAGTGACAATTTGATCTCGCAACAGCAGTTTGAGGAAGTCCAAAGCCGATATCAGAGCGCCCAGGCGACCTACAATCTGGCCCTGCAAGATGTAGAGCGCCTGAAAGCTCTATTGATTTCAAGCGAGGCAAGCGCGGCCCTCGCAGAGAAAAAGTTGGGCGATGCCACCATACGCGCTCCGTTTCCGGGGGCCGTGGAGACACGAAACGTCCATCCCGGCGAGTATTTGCGGCTTCAGAGTCCGGTACTTGTTCTGGTGCGAACCGACGTACTGCGGGCACGGCTGGCGGTTCCGGAGCGATGGGCAGGATGGATCAAGGATGGGTCAGTGGTTGATTTGCACGTGGAAGCATTTCCAACGGAGACCTTTGAAGGCCGTATTTCGCGGATCAATCCGGCTGTGTCTCAAGATTCGCGGACCTTTGAAGCGGAAGCGTTACTGGATAACAAGATGGGACGTCTGAAGCCCGGGTTTTTTGTTCAGGCTTCCATACCCAGCGAAAAGGAAGAGAAGGCTATTTTTGTTTCCGAACGTGCGGTCAACTACCGATACGGCGTATACAAGGTCTTTCTGGTAAAGGGAAATCGCGTTATCGAGAAGCAGATTCGGCCCGCGGGACAGATCGAGGACCAGCAAGGCCAGCACTTCGAAGTCGCCGAAGGATTGAACGCCGGAGACCGTGTGGCCGCACCCGTCTCCGGAGACTTGGCCGACGGCGATACCGTTCATGAGCAACCCGAAGGGGCCGCTCCGGCTATTAAGTAAAATCTCGCAACTGAAATCTGGTTTGAGCGTCGCTACCCAACCATGAAAATCGCTGAGACATGCGTAAGACATCCTGTGTTCACAGTGATGTTGATCGCATTCCTTTTGACTCTCGGAATCTTTTCCTACCGTGGTCTGGCAGTAGACCTGTTTCCGAAGGCTGATCCGGCCACCGTGAATGTGGAAGTGCAATTGCCCGGAGCGACGCCAGAGGAAATGGTCACAGGAATCGTTCTTCCGCTGGAAGACGCCATCTCATCTGTCAGCGGGATTGACGAGATGACGGTTTACTCCTCGGAGGGTTTGGCAGACATTACCTGCACATTCGTGCTGGAGCGTGACATCGACGGCGCAGCTCAAGATATTCGCGAGAAGGTGGCGGCCGCGGTGAACAAACTTCCGCGGGAGACGCTCCCACCGGTCATCACCAAAGAAGACCCTCAATCCGATCCGATTATGACTCTTCTGGTCAGCGGTTCCATGAGCCGACGAGAGTTAACCGAGATTGCGGACAAGCAAGTGCGCCGGGCAATTCAGACTGTTGACGGTGTTGGTAGTGTGGAGCTCAATGGCGGCCAAGAGCGCCAGATCCGAGTACTACTCGACGCGCAGAAACTTACTTCTCACAACTTCACAGTCCTGGATGTACGTAGCGCCTTACAGCGGGAGAACATTGAAGCGCCTGGGGGAAGAATGATTTCGGGGCCCCAAGAACTGGGGCTACGGACGCTTGGCCGAGTGACGTCTGCTGACCAATTCAGCCAGATCGTCGTCGGAACGCATGGCGGCATACCGGTCCGGATTCGCGATGTGGCGCAGGTAGAGGATGGTGCGCAAGAGCTTCGCACTTGGTCTGCCTTATTCGGCAAGGGAAATCCAGGAGAGGATGTTGTCAGTATCCAGATCCTTCGGCAGTCCGGCGCAAACACGGTCCGGGTTGCGGATAACGTACGAAGCCAGATTGAGCAGTTGCGGTCACAGATGCCCCCTGGGGTGCGATTACTGATTGTCCATGATATTTCCGACTTTATCAAAGCATCGGTTCATTCTTTGATTGAGCATCTCATTCTGGGCAGTATTTTTGCCAGCGCCATCGTCTGGTTATTCATTCGCAACTGGCGCGCCGTTCTGATCGCTGCGGTTGCGATTCCCAGCTCTATTATCGCGACCTTTACCCTGATGCGTGGGATGGATTTCTCTCTCAACAACATGACTCTCCTCGCGTTAACTCTTGCCGTCGGCATTGTCATTGACGACGCAATCATTGTCCTCGAAAACATCGTACGATTCATGGAGGACAAGGGCTGTGATCGCGTCCAGGCCGCCATTGAGGCCACGCAGGAAATTGGCTTGGCGGTCATGGCGACGACGCTGTCGCTAATCATTATCTTTCTCCCCATCGCATTCATGACCGGATATGCGCGGAAGTATGTGAACTCTTTCGGCTGGACTATGGCGATGGCGATTCTGGTTTCACTGCTGGTTGCTTTCACGCTTACGCCGATGATGAGTTCGCGTCTTTTGAGAGTGGACGAAGAGGATAAGAAATCGCACTCTCAGGGGTTCCTGCACTCGGTGGAAGAGATGTATATGAGGATGCTGCGCTGGTCGCTTGCACATCGCATGGTTTTAGTGATGATTTGTCTCGCGACGTTCCTCTCCACGTTCGGCTTGTACCATCTTGTGGGGCGGGACTGGATTCCAGCCGACGACCAGTCTGAGTTGCAAAGCTCATTCACTCTCCCGGAAGGCACTTCGTTGTCCAAAACAAGTGAGATTGCGTCCGACATGGCGCGGCGTATTTCAGATCTGCCGGAAGTGGCGTTTGTGCAGGCCTATACCCACGGCCCGACGAATCATGCGCACCTTTTTATTGGGCTTGTTCCCCGCGGTCAACGCAAACTAACCCACGCGCAAACGGCTACGAAGGTGCGGAGCATTCTCGCAACCTACCACAACGTCACCTCCAATGTACGTCTACCTTCAGTCCTGGGAGGTGAGATCTATTTTCCGATCTCCGCGGTCATCCGCGGCCCAGACCTCAATCAATTGGCTGAAATCAGCAAGAAAATAGCGGACCGAATGAGGAATTATCCGGACCTCGTCGACGTCAACCCCAGCCTGAACCTGAACACTCCCGAACTCCAGGTAACGGTTGATCGGCAGCGTGCCGCCGATATTGGAGTTCGAATGACGGATATCAGTGATGCCGTGCGGTTGTTTTATTCCGGCGAAGACGAAATTACGCGTTTCAAAGAGGGATCCGAGCAGTATCCCGTTACGATGCAACTGTTGCCGGTTCAACGCGACAATCCTGACATTCTCAACCAAATGATGGTACCTTCATCGAAGCTGGGTCAGGTCCGACTGGAAAATGTGGCGAACATCGGGCGCGGTTTCGGACCCGCTACTCTCTGGCGTTACAACCGCGAATTTCAAGTTAGTGTTTATGCGAACGTCAGCACCGGCTATCCTCTGGATCTCGCTGCGTCTCACACCATCCAGTCCATCCGTGAAATTGGACTGCCTGCGGGGTATTCCTATCTTTTTTCTGGACAGGTGAAGGTTCTTGAAGAAACGACCTGGAACCTGTTGCTGGCGATGTTGCTCGCCTCAGTCTTCATGTACATGGTCCTGGCGGCCCAATTTGAGAGCTTTTCCTATCCATTCATCATCATGTTAACCCTGCCGCTGAGTGTGCCGTTCGCACTCTTCTCATTGTGGATAACGGGTCGGGCGTTGAGTCTCTGGAGCGCCTTGGGCATGTTCTTGTTATTGGGAATCGTTAAGAAGAATGGAATCCTGCAAGTGGACTATACCAATCGCCTTCTCGCAAAAGGCATGTCGGTCCGTGACGCGATTCTCGAAGCCAACCGCGTGCGTTTGCGCCCAATTCTAATGACCACTTTATCCATAATCGCCGGGTTGATTCCGGTCGCTGTCGGCATAGGCGCCGGTTCAGAGCAACGCGCATCAATTGCGGTCACTATCATCGGAGGCCAATCCCTTTGTCTGCTGCTGACCTTGCTGGTAGTACCAGTCGCGTACTCCTATTTCGCTGAATTTGAGGCACTCCCCTGGGGAGCGTGGATTGACCGAATTTCTAGATCGTCTCGACGCCCACATAAATCCTCTGACGAGGTTTGAGCGAGTCTTCAACGAGTCCGTCAGCCTTTCCAATTGGCTATTGCCCGAACATCGTGTGGCGAACAAGAGCAGGACCAGAGCCTCTAATTCGCAAACCAAATGCGATGCATCGCTGGCGTGGATCGGTGTTCTCGAAGCAAAAAGAGCAACTAGAGAACAAAATGCTCGATTCGCTCTCCTCCTTGCACGCCATCTGTCCTTCGAGTAAAGCAACAATTCAACGGAGGCCGGCGCAAGGGTTTGGGAGGAAGCGATGAGCCTGCTGCTCTGTCAAGCGCCTGGGCTGAGATTGAATGAGCCGCCCACATTGCCTGGATGGCGACCTTGTCAAAAGTTGTTTCCCGGAGCGATTCTGCCCGAAATAGAGCCGGTCACATAATCTTGCGACCGGCCTTTCTTTTGTCCGCTCACAGAGCAGCTTGGTGTTTATTTGATTGTGTACTCATACGGGATCCCGGCTAGCTCATCGCCCCCCTGCGCCCCGTAGGGAGGAACGTTGGTGAGGAAGTCGCAAACGTAGAGCGTACCGCTGACCACGGTCCCCGAGCTACCCGAGGGAGTAATGGTCACGTTGACGGTTTCGGTCGCGCCAGGATTGATAACAATCGGCGAGAACGTTGTGGCCGGATTGATGGATGCGAGCCAGAGATCTCCCGTGGTGGATGTTACCGATCCGTCAAAGGCCTTGCTGGTTGCCTCCATCGCCATGGAAACGGTTCCTGCTGGCGCGCCGGACGGGTAGGGTCCAACCTCCGACGGAGTGGCGAACCAGAAGCCTGACGAAACGCGGCCTCCCGATGGGGTGTAGGAACCGGATGGAGTTGTCCCAATGCCGCTGGCGATGTCTGGGTCGGCTCCATCCGGTTGGAAATCAAACTGGATCGGCAAGCTGGCCGTCGCAGTCACCGAAACGCTCGATGTCTCGGACGGAACGAACCAGAGCGGCGATCCCACTACGAGCGGCAGAGCGAGACCGCTGGCTGGACTGAACGGCGCCAGAGCGAGCGCCGTATTACTGTTTAGCCGTGGGTCGACGAAAAAGTCCGCCGCCTGCAAGCCATTGTTGGTGATGGACACGGGGAAGGTCACAGGAACGCCGGCCGCCAGATGGTGGCTGGCAGTTTGGGGAAGTCCCGCGGCTTTTACGGTGACTTTGTTGAAGAGAACGTTGCCACTGAATGGCACCGCGACCTCATCCCCAACGATTGGGCTGGCGAAATCAATGACCAGCGTCCAAAGGCCGGGTATTGGAGCGAGTGTCCAGGCCGTTGCGGATAATTCCTGGGTGCCGTTAATGGAGTTCTGACCGAAGCCAAGAGTGTTGCCATCCGGGCTGATCAGGTACATTCCGACAGGATCATTCGCATCGCTGCCCAACGTTAGATTAGCGGTAATGTTCTTGGCGCCGCCTAGAACATCGAATTGGAAATACTGTTCCTGGCCTTCGCCGGGACTCCGCCCATTGCCGCCCGTGAGCACGCCGCTGAAAGAGCCGCCGTCGCTTTGCGGATTAATCAGTCTGCGCAGGGTCACGGGTATGGTCGTGCTTGCTCCCATGTTTGAATTCACCAGGATTGAGCCGGCCAGGTCGCCGGCGGATGCAGGGTTGGTTGCCGAAACCGTCACGATCTTGCTTGCGCCTGGAGCGAGCGTGAAGGAACTGGGAGTGATCTTGGCGAACGGTATATATTGTTCCGTTTCAACCTGCCATGGTACGGTGCCGTTCGTCCCGTTATCCGCTGCGGTGATGCCGAAGATCACGCCGGTCCAAGTTCCGGCGGCCGGCGATACAACATCCACGTTTCCAAAGTTGCCGACCCCCTGTGGCAACGAGTGGGCCGCAAATTTGCCGTTGGGGTCGATCAGAATCAATCGCACACGAGAGTTGTTCCCTTTGGCGGGGTTTCCCGGATAGGCGATCGATGCGCCCAGACGGTTGGCTCCGGATGGCACGTTGAATGAGAACGTTCCATAGTTATTGGGCAGACCCTGGTAATTCGTAAACTGCGGACTGGTCGAGTCGTTGAGTGTGACCGATCCTGTCTGCACATTTTGGTCCGGACCTAAAGTCCGGCCGCTGAGGGTCAGTTTCTGCGAAGATGCACCAGTATTGGTGATGGTGACCGACCATTTATTCGCCGCACCGCCCTTGCTAACCGCATGGAGCTGATTGCTCGAAAACGCCAGCGTGTTGCCAGTCGGAGCAGGCGTGCCATCGCCGGTAGGAATGGATTCAGCGAGTAGAACCGCTTGGTAAGCGTTCAACAATCCCGCGCCTTGTTCACTGGCTGGAGCGCCCAGATCCGTCGCAGTGCTGGTCAGAATCTGTTTCACCAGCGCCGGTGTTGGAGTCGCTCCGCCATGGGTTTGACGGTAAGCCTGGATCACCAACGCAGCTGCGCCTGCAACGAATGGCGCCGATTCGCTGGTGCCGCCGGCCTCCTCGATAGGTGAGGATTGTCCTTTGAAGTTCGTACACCCGGCGAAAACCGGACTCGCATCGCAAGAGGCGAAGCTCAAATCTCCCGGAGCCACCAGGGCGATCGTGCCGCCGGTTAAATCGAACCCTGAGGAACTGAGCGAGCTGATGTTGTTGCTGAGCCAACCCGTCGTGGCAAAGTAGTCGGCAGCCGCATAGTTGGTCTGCGCGTAAAATTGGAATTGCGTCGATGCGCCGACCCCCATCAGCAGCGGGTCGGTCGCGGGCGAACCGATGGTGTTCGACCCTCCGCCGTCGCCGCTCGAAGCCGAAACCACCACTCCCGCCGCAACTGCCGCTTCGTTAAACAACTTGATCGCGTCGAGCGCTGTGACGTCCGGGAAGGAATTGGAACCAAACGACTCGTTGAGCACATTCACGTGGTCAGTTTCGACCGCGTAATCGATGGCTTGCAAAAAGTTGGAGTTGGTTGTGTCCTCAAATGTCCCGAACACGTTCAGCCCAACCAGCGATGCGCCTGGTGCAACCCCCTCGATTCTGATATTGCAGGCGGTCGCGTCCGGTTGGGCGCTAAAGCCGTTGACGTCGTAGGTGTGAAGACCCTGGCCGGCGATGGTGTTGGCATCGAGAAATGCCTCGTCGCCGCTGGTCGGCTGGCCGGGGCCGTCGCCGGTGAAGTCCTGGTAATCGACAAACACGGATGCGTTGTTTGCCCGAATGAAGTTGATGTTATTGGGGTCGATGCCGTCGGCAATCCAAGCTACTTTCACGCCTGCTCCGGTAATACCCAGCGAACGCGCAGTTGGCTGGAGGGGGTCGTCCGAATCAGCGCCGGTAAGCGCCAGTCCTTCGGGTGTCAGCAGCGGCGTGGTGTCTGAACACGCGCCAGGAAGTTGATTGGCTGTAAGAGCAGGATGAACCCCGTTCGGCCGGGCCGACGACGTGGATTTCGATAGATCGGAAGAAGGCCGCCGCGAGCGGTGGATAATGCCATCGGGGATTACCAGCGCAACCCCAGGGTTTGCCTTCAATCTCTCCAACTCTCCCTTTGAAACGGTGACGGCGAGCGCGTTCACGATGTGGAATGTCTTCAGATTGGTGGCGTGCACCTGCCGCAGTTCATCCTTCAGGGAGGATTGTTCGGCATCGATTGCAATCGATCGTTGCAGATCCTCGGTCGTTCCGGCGGGAGCGACGCCGTGCTGGTTCTTCAAAATTACGATGACCTTCTGGTCGACGTTCTTTGAAAGCTCTGCGGCGAGATCTGCAGACATTTGCGCGCGTGCCGTTGTTGGCTGCAAGGTGGTGATCGCCAGAATGCCGAGTCCGAATAGAACTTTCCACAGTAGACGGTTCATTGAATTTCCTCCGTACGGGATGACAGGGGTTAAAACTACGGGGCGAAAAGCGACTCACTATACCTTGGCTTTGTCTTTCTGCATAGAGTGAAAATGTTTCCATAGTTGTGTCAAAAAAGGTCACTAACTTTAGGATTAATGGGGTGTCCGCAACAGCAAATTCACCAAGGGGGAAGGCGAGCCCGAATCCGCGCTTAGTACGATTTTATCCATCGCTGAACTGACGGTATTCGTGATTCCAGTGAATGGACGACCCACAGCCACCTTCTTAGGCATTGCATGGCGGCGGAACTTAGAAGGCCGCCAGAGCGCAGTGACTGGGGTGGCGGGTACATTGTAGAGTGAACATCGGATTATGGGCGCGATCGGCTCCAGCAACAGCCGCCTAGGCGTCACTGATCTGTGAAGCTTTTCAGTCTGTAAGGTAAACGCAAGCTGCGTTGCGACGTCACCTTCCGGGGATACGGGCAAGGATTTCTCCTGCCCCTTTGTTCGCTCGGAGAAGAAGGGACCGGCGCGATCGAATCTCAAGGAGGCAACTGTGAATCCTTCCACTCTTTTACCGTGTGGATCCTCGACGAAGTCATTTCTTCCGGTGGCATCGAGGCAAGTCATCCTCACCCTCTTGGTGATCCTATTGACCTCCCGACCAGGCCAGTCGCAGTCCAGCGGCGGCGACGGGGCTGATCGACAAACGGTGCAAATGCTCCTGCAGCGCATCGATCGATTGGAAGCACGCGTGGCTCAGTTAGAAGGTGGCAAGCAGACCTATGCGCCGCCTCCTGTGCCCGTCGCCGTCGAGAAGCCGGCCGTCGCGACCGAGCCTGCCCCCTACAGTGCAGGTCCCCAGGCTGAAACTGTCAACGAGCAACAGGCAGGAACAAATTCCGAGATGGAAAGAATGGATGTCAGCAAGACTCTGCTGCGGATCCGCGGGTTCGGCGATATAAACTTTCATGGAGACAACCAGAAGGGCGACACGACCTCCTTCTCGCTTGGTGAACTCAACCTGTTTGTAACCTCGGACGTCTCCGACAAATTCAAGTTCTTAAGCGAAATCGTTTTCGAAGCGGGACCGGATTACACCTATGGTGTGTCGCAGGGAGACAACAATGTCTTCAGCGTCGATGTCGAACGCCTGGTGCTCCAATATTCCCGCAACGACTATTTCAATCTTGCAGCGGGCCGATACCACACTGCAATCGGCTACTACAACACTGCCTACCATCACAGCACATGGTTCCAGACCACGACCGGGCGGCCCTTTCTTTTCGAGTTCGAAGACCAGGGAGGAATCCTGCCCATTCACACCGTGGGCGTGACGGCATCAGGACTGATTCCGTCCGGCAGCTTGGGTTTGCACTACGTGGCGGAAGTCGGGAACGGACGCGCCTCGCGTTCTCCGTTCACTGAGGAAGCGGTGCAAAACGTCATTGATGACTCGAACCACAAAGCCTTCAACCTCGCTCTGTTTGCTCGCCCCGAAGCAGTGCGCGGCTTACAGATGGGTTTCTCGATCTATCGCGACGTGCTTTCTCCCAACCGAGAACCACGAGTCGGAGAGACCATTCTGGCGGCCCACGCCGTATATATTCGCCCCAAGTTCGAATGGTTGAACGAAGCGATGGTTATCCGCCATGCGCCGATAGGTCTATCGCACGTGTATGACACGCCGGGCTTCTACACCCAGATATCCAAAGCCTTTGGCGCCTATCGGCCTTATTTCCGGTATCAATATGTGAACTCTTCGAGTCACGAACCGATTTTTCCGGACGTAGGCCTCCGCCGAGGTCCTTCGGTGGGTATACGATACGATGCCAGCGAATTCGTGGCTTTGAAGTTGCAATACGATTACACCGCAATCCGCAATCAGCAAGCAGTTAGCGCGCTAGCTTTGCAACTGGGATTCACCTTCTAGAGAGGCTGGACATGCAGCGGTGCCTGAGTCGATTGGCGATCTGGATTGCCGTGAGCTGCCTGCTGGGCGTGTCGAATCACTCGGCTCGCGCGGGCATCCCCCCACACGATGAACCCGACTCTCCGGAAGGCAATCTGGCGATCCTGGTCAATACGAGCAATCCGGTCGATGACCTCTCTTTGTCGGAGTTGCGCAAAGTGTTTCTAGGCGAGCGCAGCCATTGGCCGAATGGCCGTCGTATCACACTGGTTATGTTGGAACCTGGCCAGCCGGAGCGTAAAGCGCTCATTCGCGAAGTCTGCCAGATGACCGAGAGCGAGTTCAGCCGTCACTTCTTGCAGGGAGTGTTCACCGGCGAGGTTCTTGTTTCCCCCAAGACTCTGTCAAGTCCAGCGGGGGCGCGCAAGTTTGTGTTCAATGTTCCGGGAGCGATCGGATTTGTGCGGGCTTCGGACGTAGATTCTTCCGTCAAAGTTATTCGGGTGGACGGGCGTCTTCCCGGGGATAAGGATTACGGCCTTCGAATTCCGCTCAGGGTGGCCGAGTAGATGGGCGAGGGTGTCAAGAAAACGATGCTGCCTGCTCCGGTCCAACCGGGAGACCGAATTGTAGGCGCGTTTTCTCGTTATCCCTCCGCCCTGTTACTGATGATCGTATTTGGTGTGGAAGTTGGCGTCGGTATGTTCGTGATCCGTGATGTGCGAATGACCGGTGTTGAGGCCCAGCAAATGTACGCTCGCTCGGTGCTCGGGCTCCGCCAGATTGGAGAGCTACAGTACGAGACGCAAGAGACACGCCGTAGCACGCTCTATGCCTTGACCACCAATGACAGCAATCTTCAGGTCGAATATGCCGACCAGTCACGTGAAGCGGATCGGCGCGTGAGCGCGGGAATCACCACCTACCTCGAACAAGCGCGTATGCCGAACGAGATCGAGGTGGGCCACGGATTACAACGCGATTGGTCCGCCTATCTAGCGGTCCGTGACGAGGTATTGGCATCCATCCTGGAGGGCAGCGCAAAAGAGGCTGTAGACGTGGACTTGAAAGGTGGCGTCCCATCGTTTGAACGGGTGCGGGAGGATATTGAGGAGATCAAGCGGCTCTACGACACGCAGGCCTCCGAACAGCTGGCCCGAGTGAGTGCATCCTCGCGGCGCTCCATCGTCCGGCTGGTTGGCGTCGTATGTTTCACTCTTATTTTTGCGACCTTCTCCGTTTGGGCCATTCAAAAGAGCAGGATGTTCGGCACGGTTCAATTGGCGAAGCTTCAGATGGATTTTGTGGCCTCGATCTCGCACGAATTGCGGACGCCCCTGGCTGTCATCCGCTCCGCGGCCGACAACATTGCCGATGGTGTTGTCGAAGGCAAGGATCAATTGGCGAAATACGGATCTGTGATTCGGAATCAAAGCCGCCAGATGACTGACTTGGTGAATCAGATTCTGTTGTTCGTCTCGACCCGCGAAGGAAGAAGCCATTACATCTTGCAGCCTCTTGAGCTTTCAGACATTGTCAACTCGGTTGTGGAGAATACCGCCGCGCTAATGCGGGAAGCGAGTTTCGAGGTTGAGCAGCACGTCGAGCCCAATCTGCCTCGCGTGATGGGCGATCTCTACGCGCTTTCGCGCTGTCTGCAGAATTTGGTCGTGAATGCGACTAAGTATGGCGGTCAAAATCGCTGGGTCTGTATTCGTGCGTTCCGTGAAAAAGCCGGGCACCTCGGCCACGGAGAAGTCGGTATCTCGATTCAGGACCGTGGGATTGGAATTGACAAGTCGGACCTGGCGCACATTTTTGAGCCTTTTTATCGGAGTGCATCCGTCCGCGACGCTCAGATTCACGGGACCGGGTTGGGACTTCCTCTGGCCAGGAGCATTGCCGAAGCGATGGGCGGAAGACTCACAGTGGAGAGTAAACTTGGCACCGGAAGTGTTTTCACCTTGCACCTGCCCAGCGCCAAGGAAGCAAGCCGCCCGGTTGCGTCCAGCGCTCCTGGACAAGATGTGGTTGCCCGAAAATGAACGAGAGCATCCTGCTGGTCGAGGACGAAGAAGGGCTGCGAATGACCCTGAGCGACCGCCTCCGCAGCGAGGGATATGTGGTAGATTTCGCAGTCGATGGCCAGGAGGCATTCGAAAAGGCCACTCGGCTGCCCTTCGACTTGATCATCCTGGACATCATGTTGCCCCTTCGAAACGGTTTCGACGTTTGTCGCGACATTCGCCGCGAAGGATTGGCTACGCCAATCCTGGTGTTGACGGCTCGCGACCAGACAGCCGAAAAGGTCGTCGGCCTCAAGCTCGGCGCCGACGACTATGTCACCAAACCTTTCGACACGTTGGAGCTAATGGCTCGGATCGAAGCCTTATTGCGCCGGTCTGCCTTTTCTGGGCAAAATATCTATCAGTTCCGGTCCATTCGCATCGATGTGCGAGGCGCCAAGGTGACGCGAGATGGGATTCCGATTTATCTCTCGGCCCGCGAGTTCCAGCTCCTGCTTTACTTCGCAGATCATGCGGGCGTCGCACTCTCTCGTGAGGAGATCCTCACCGAAGTGTGGGGCTATGACACCGCAACCTTGACTCGTACGGTAGACGTACACGTAGCGAGCTTAAGACAGAAGCTGGAGACCGAGCCCAAGCGACCCGACCTCATCATTACCGTTCCCGCAGTCGGTTACAAGTTCGAAGGGGGAAAGGCAGGCTGAAAGGCCGGGTCGCGGTTCGCCCCCCCGAATCTTGCCGATAAATGGCCAGCGGGAGGAAGCCTGTACCATCGAAATGTGCTGAAATCGGAGCGTTCGTCAATGCAACAGGGGACTGGTTGAGTTGGGCAAACCGACCATCACTTGTTGGAAATCGCGAAATTGACCACGCTCGTGTGATTTCCTGTAACGGTTACGGACTTTTCCCAGGTCCTCGGTTCGGTGAAGCGAGGCCGATCGACTTTGTGTTGCGTCAAGACGTCGTAGACTTGTTCTTTGCCTTCACGAACCCAGCCCTCATGCCATGCCACGATCTCATAGGTGCCGGGCGGCACATTGCCAAATTCGAATCGTCCGCTTTCGTCAGTGACTGCATAGTATGGATGCGAGACGACCATCATTTCAGCACTCATCCAGACGTGGCCGCCGTTGCAGTGGAGATGAACCAGTCCCGGCGTAGACAAGACGCGCGAAGTGATCTGATGGGCGAATGGAAAAGGCAAGTTGAATGTCGCTGCTCCCTCCATATGAACTGTGTGCAGCGTGGCGTCCGAACTCTCGATTTGTAGTTCGGCATTTTGCGGAACCAGAAGAATGTGCGGGATGTAACGGCAATGTTTTTGGTCGAGATGGCGTCGCTGTTCAGGCAAGTCCATTGCTTTTCCACTGGAAATGTTCTTGAGGTAAACGATGGTATTGGCTACGCCTTCCTCCGGTCCCACGATCAACCGATCCAGATTTATAGTTTTCTTCGAGTCGGGATCGCAGATTTGAAAATCTTTGGTCACCGGAAATTCCATGTCGTGAGGAACCGGACCTGACCATTTCACGATGCCTGAAATGTTTCCACCATCGACGACTGTGACCACTTTGTAGTCGCTCTGTGCTGGGAGAACTGTCGTGCCGACCAAGAAGAAAGCGAAGAAAGTAAGGAAAAGAGTTCGTCGGCGGCTGTTTCTTTTGACATTCACCAATGGACTGCCCCGTTCGAGCCAGCGTCTCGATCCGGTTCGCGCGCAGACGTTTTCAGCACCCGTCAATACAAGCGCCGGGGCGGTTCCGCTACTAGGCATAAGGCTCCTTAATGATGTTTGGAAGACGCAAGCCGGAGGAGGATGATGCCCCGTCGTCGTGACGGCAAACAGTGGTCTGATCTCCATATTAAGAGTACGGCGAGAAACTTCAGGTCAGCTAGATTCCCAGAGGACATGGACGGGTGGGTGCCACTCGGAAAGCCACCGGTACAAAGGACCCATCGCGACGCAGATATCTGGCGCTGCCTGGGGGGTTGGGAGCCATGGACAGGAGAATTGAATCGGGTGCAGAGATCTTTAGCTTTAGCTAAATCGGCGCTTCATAATGCGAACGAATCGACTTGAAAGTGCGATGAATTTAGTGTCAAAGCTCGATCTTGAAAGACTAACTTCCAGAGTTAGCCATCATCAATGCGAACAACGCAGGCAGGTAGAGTATTGTCGCCCGTAGTAGACGCCGAGCTTGAGGTTTCGACGCCGGAGCAGTTGCGGGCAGTTGAGGGCACGCCATCCCTATTGATACCCGAAACAGTGCCATCCCCATCAGGATGGCTCCGGCCATGTACACTCGTCCCGCCATCCCCAACGCGACCGGTAATAGACTCACTGGAATCAACGCAGCGGAATAGCCTAAAATCCGCCACACCGTGGATTTCCCATCGGAGTCGACCACTGGCAGCATGCGAATGCCGCCTCGCTCATAGTCTTCGCGATAGAGCCATGCGATTGAGAGAAAATGTGGAAACTGCCAGATGAACATGATGGCAAAGAGGATCAGAACCTCAACTTCCAGCTTTCCGTGCGCAGCCGTCCAACCCAATACCACCGGCATCGCCCCCGGAAACGCACCGACAAATGTGCACAAAGGGGAAACTTTTTTCAGCGGAGTATAAAGGGTCAGGTACACCAGCGAAGTCAAGCATCCCAAAAGGCCAGTTAATAAGTTAACGTAGATTCCGAGATATACGGAGCCACCCAAAGTCAGCGCCAACCCAATCGTCGTCGCGTGGGCTCGGGTCATGCGTCCGGAAGGCAAGGGTCGCATGGCCGTACGGCGCATCCGTGCATCCACGGAAGATTCAAGAACCTCGTTTAGCGCCGCCGTTCCGCTCGAAACCAGAGCAATGCCGAACAGAGCTCGGATCAGGCTCAGTGACCACGACGACTCGCCCATCCGGTGCGCGCCAAAAAAATAACCGGACCACGCGGTCAGCACTATCAAGGTTGTAATGCGCGCCTTGGTTAGCTCGGAGTAATCGCGGAGCCGAGCAACGAATTTTTGCAACATGCAATCCACGCTTACCCGTTTTCTCGTCCCCGCCGTCGCCCGGTGGCTTGGCTCAAACCCGTAGTAAATTCACGAAACCGCGTCGGTAATTAGCGGCTGCCAATGGCACCTAGAATCTTGAATGTCTCCGGCGGATCAAAATAGCACTCATGCCACAAAGCTGCGTCGTTCAACGTCCCGGCTTTCCATGCTCGAACGGTCGGAATCGTGGCCGCGATCATGCCCCCATCGATCGAATCGAAGATCAGCACGATGCCTGACAATTCCTGCGATTTTGACGCGAGTTCTGTGTATGTTTTGTCGAGCAAAGACCTGGCGAATTCCAGCTTTGCTGAGGCACCGCTGTCCTTCTCGTTCTCCTGGATCTTTTGCACGGAAATGATTTTCACGCTTTTGCCACGAAGCGGTTCCCAATCCCCCGGGAAAGGGGCAATTTCTTCTCGCGTCACTTGGAACAGGTCGGCCGCAACCAGCGTAGCTCGCTCGGTGGCGAGCGGGACATCCGAAATCCCCTCTGGCATCTCCAAACTGGTGCGCCAAATCCACCCTCTCGATAATCCGGATATCCGCACGTGGACCCAGTCCCCGTTAAAATCCAGCATCTCAAACTCGTCCCGCGCGCTCGCCAGAAACAAAGTCTTGCCATTCAAACGGGGAGAGTCAATCACCGGAGTTCCTGATTTTTTTATTGCCACCAGATTCTTCGGATGCGCTTGGTTCTTGAGCACTTCCTCCAAGCTCGCGGCCTCGGCCTGCAACTCGCTTTGAGGTTTGTCCAACGGCTTGTGCAAGTTTTGCGAGTCTGTCAGTTGCTGAGCGGACAAGCCTCGCTCCGAAGATGAAAACGTGCGCGCGGTTTCGGGCAGCCTGGGCATGGGGGCGGAGGGGGCTGGTTCGGTAGTTTCTTTTTTCGAAGCTTCTTTCGGAAATGACGGCCGCTTAGCAGGAGCCGCAGCGGTCTGTGGGATCACGGGAGCGTTTTCGCTGGAACTCTCGCTGGAATTCTCGCTATAACTGGCGCCCAAACTGGTGGTATTGGGGCCACCCGAAAGCAGGTCGCCTAACTGGTCCAAGAGGTCGGATTCGAGTCGCCCATTCGAAGTCAGCAGTTGGTATCCTGAGCGCGATGGAACGGAATCGGCATACCAGGCCGTCACCTTTGTATCTACGCGCACCAGCGATCCACCGGTCGCAGTCGAACTGACCTGCACGCCAGACTGATAATAAGCTCGTTGGTAGCGGTTCAACGGATGATCGCCAGCCAAGGCGAATCCTTCGAGCACCGGGAGCCGCCCGCCCAGGGACGGTTGCAACTGTTTCAACGCCCGTTCCACTGCACTTTTCGACTGCCGATAGGTCCGCTCGTAAGCGTTTGCCTGCGGGCTTGTCTGCAAACTAGCTTGCGAATTAGCGCCCTGCGCCGCGGTCATCGGAATTCCGGCCATCAGAAGGGCAGACGCCAGCGCAAAGCGAAGCAATCGACGAGGGCTGCGGAAATTCCCACGCGTCATTTCACCGGCTCCAACTGGTCCCGCTGCATCCATCCGTGCAGTCCGTCATGGGTCTCCACCCCATACCAATAAGGGGTAGCAATGAGAATCAGAACTTCGGCGCCCGGCTCCAGAGATTTCAGCGTGCTCGCAGTGTGGAATGGCGCGGATTTGAGCGGAGCCCCAGGCTTCTTCACCAACCGTTCGACCTGCTGGCGTAGCTCGGCAACGTGTTGTTCCAACGATTCATCAGGCATGTCATACGTCGTTGGTATTGGCGATGACGATCGCGGAACCGCGGACGGCGCTGGCGATGATTGTGATCCGGATGATGCTGAGGCGGGCGCCGGGGATGGGCTGCGATTCGCACTCACACTGGCGCTTCCACTCACGCTTTCGGATTTTGGCGCCTGTGAAGACGAAGTACCCAGCACGACTGAGTCGGTGCCCAGACCAAAGTTTTCCTTCGCCAGGCGTTCCTGTTTCATCAGTAACGCCTCGGCAGTTTCCTTCTTCACCAACTCCACTTCTCCGAGTTTGTCCTGGATGTCCTTGTACTCGCTGCTTTCCACCGAGCCGTTCGAAGGATGGACGCTGCGCCGAAAATCCTCGACAAACAGCGCGTCAATCCGCAGCACGGTGTTACGGTCGCCCTGCGTTTGCACCACGTAGCGCACAGCTAGCGTTCCCACATCGCCGCCGTCTTTGAAATTTCGGGGATCCAGCGCCTGTTTCCGCACCTTGTAGAAAACCTTGCCGCCCTCCTGCCACTCCGGAAACACTGGCGTGGAAGTCAGCGCTATCGCGCCCGAAATGTACTCGTCTTTGTTGTATTCCTTGGTTCCCCGGATGATGGTGTTCTGCGCAACCTCCTCGACCACCTGTGCGACTTCGGGCTCCGGCAACGGAATGTTAACAATCAGGGGTTCGCCATAATGGAGAGCGTTTTTCTCGCGAGCTCGCGAAGCAGTCGCCGCCACCGTGAGAAGAAGCAGCAGAAGAAGAAGAAGAAGAGAAAATGCACCCGCGCCACAGCAAAAACGCGGGAAACAAGGTGCAACTCGATAAGCCGCAGCCGGGCTACTCGGTCCCGCCCAGCGAAAACTCCTATCCCAGATCACGATCCACTCCGGTGTTCCTGCTGCAAGAGTCTTATACGCCGGATTGATCGCTGTCAACTCGCGAGTGAGGCACCTGGAGTACCATCCCAGCCCCTCCCTGGATATTCGCCGTAAAATTTTTGTAAAAAAATCATTACAACGCTATTGCGCTTCACCGCGCGCGGTAGTAATATCCACCGCCGATGGGGTGGGTCGCCCTTTTCGCGAAAATGTTTCGAGGCTTTGCTCTAATCCGCACCTCGGAACTGATAATTTCGCTTGATCATTAAGATTTGCAGGTTTGCGCCCATCGTTTTCGTGTTGAGCAGAGTTTTGTTTTTGTGAATATGAATTTGTCCGAGGAGTGCAGCATGCGTATGTGGACGCAGTCTCATCTCTGTCAGAAGTCGCAGCGGGCATCTTCCGTGCTAGCTGCCGCCTTCACGCTGATTTTTCTGATCCTGGGCGCCAGCCAACCGGCCAGCGCAATACCGGCTTTCGCCAGAAAATATGGCCTCCGATGTTCCGCCTGTCATGAAAGCTGGCCCATGCTGAATTTCTTCGGCCAAAAATTCAAAGACAACGGCTACCAACTCATGAACGATCGCGATGCACCGATCTGGCAGAACCCGGGATACTGGCCAATTACCTTCCGCATTATTCCGCTCTGGCATCGCGTGAGCACAAATAAAGTCCAGGTTGACGCGGGTGGCGGCACCAGCAACGGCGAAGCCAAGATTACCTCGAATGGTTTTGACCTCAGCGGCCTCGACTTCCACACTGGTGGCACTCTGGAAAAGAACATTTCCTTCTATGTGCTCCCTTCATCCGACGCCACCGCCTCCTTCCACTTCGAGACCGTTATGGCACGGATCGACAATATCGGCGGCAGCACCTGGTTGAACGTCAAACTGGGCAAGTTCGAACTGGATAACCTGCTTTCGGAAAAGCGCATTCTGACGCTTACTGGAAATGGGGGCATTTACCAGCTCTATCACTTTATCCCTGCGGGCGATGGCAACATCTTTGGCCAGATGGGCGACAACCAGCTTGGTGTGGAGGTAATGGGGCACTCGTACGATGATCGGACCCGGTACTCTGCGTCGTTGCTGAGTTCGAACGACGGCAGCGTAGGCCTGCCCTATGGTTCCAGTTCTTATTCCGGATTCGTCACTGCCAGCCAGGCGTTCGATGCCGGGAGATTGGGAGTACAACGTCTCGGCTTCTACGCCATGTTTGGTGGCGCACCGACAAGTTGGCTCACTAACGGCGCGGTTCCGGTCCCCGGTTCTGGCGGCTCAAACAAGACGTATAGTCGTGAAGGCTTTGTTGGGCAGTTCTACTTCGGTCAGCATTTCGACGCCACGGTGGTCACCCAGCACGGCGAGGATAGCGCCTGGTTCGGCCAGGGATATGGTGACTTGCCGGATGGAGTGGCTATCAACAACAACACCCCGGGGTCAGCCTTACCCGCCGGTTCCCGCAACCCGACATGGAATGGAGTACTGGTTGAGCCGCACTACGTTTACAGCCCACAGCTGATCTTTATCGGGCGCTATGAAACCATCCGAATGTCACAGCAGGCGAATGGCGCAGGATATACCGGCGCCGCTGGGCCTTCCGCGTCGAACCTCGGCAACGTCACGTCGTACACCGTAGGCTATCGCTACAACCCGATCATGACGAGCCGGGCTGGTTTTGCCTACCACGCCGAGTACAACTGGTTTCACCAGGACGGAACATCGCCTGTTTCTGCCACCAACCTGACCAGCAGCGAGTTGCTGCTGGGATTTGACTTCGACTTCTGACCACTAGGATGACCCGCTGGCGAACTCGATTTGCCAGCGTCGAACTTCGGTTTAAGGGTGCTGACTATGAACAGCTTGAAGCCAATGCGTTTTATCGGCGCGACTCTTCTCACCGCAATCCCCCTGGCTGTGATTCTGGGACTAGTCTTCGCCGCCGGATCCACTCCTCTGGCCTCTGCCCAGGATTCTGCGCCCGATGTAGGACCGAAGCCTCCGCTCGCGGTCAAGCGCATGGAGAGTCACATCGGCAATATCACCGGGCACTCCTTGGACGCGAAGTCCGACTACCGCCGGTATTGCGCCGGCTGCCATGGTGACTACGGTGACGCCAATGGCGAGAACGCGGTTTGGCTGGATCCGAAGCCGCGCGATTTTACCCTCGCGACCTTTAAGTGCCGCTCCACTTTAACCGGCACCCTGCCCACGGACGAAGATCTTTACAAGACCATCGCACGCGGGCTTACCAACTCCAACATGCCCATCTGGAATACGTTCAGCAAGCAACAGCGAGCCAACCTGGTCGCCTACATTAAGATATTCTCGCCCCGCTGGCAGAACGAAAAGGCCGGCACGCCAATCACGATTCCCGCCGAACCTGCGATCACTATCGAGAGCATCGCCCACGGGAAGGCGCTTTTTACGAAACTCGAATGCTGGAAGTGCCACGGAACTCACGGCGAGGGCGACGGTCCGTCCGCCGCGACCCTCACAGACAGCAAAGATAATCCAATTCGTCCCTACAACTTTGCCTTGGGCGGAAACGACTCGCGCTTCAAGTGTGGTAATACCAACGAGGACATCTACAAGATTTTCATGACCGGCGTGGACGGAACCCCTATGCCGTCATTCGCGGACGTGATTCAGCCGAATGATGCATGGGATCTCGTCCACTTCCTGCGCACATTGCAAGTCAATCGGCACGGCAAGGAGAACGAAGTTCTGCTGGCAGCGCACGGAGTGATTCCACCCTACGTTGATAAAACTCCCCCGCCAGCACCCGCTCCAGCGGATAACAAGGCGCCCGGTGGCACCCAGTAAGAGTATGAGTATGAGAATGTACGTGACCAAGAAAAACAAATACCCGAACAAGGAGCTACTCCAAATGGGTCCCAAGCAGATAGTGCTCGCTAGTTTTACTTTGGTTCTTTGTTCGTCCCTGATGTTCGCCGGCACGGTCAGCGGCAAGGTGACTTACACGGGCACGCCTGCCCGCCAAAAACCGATTGATATGTCCAAGGAACCCAGCTGCGCCAAGCAGCATACCACCCCGATAACTACTGAATCGGTTGTGACAGGAGCCAACAACGCACTGGAAAACGTAGTGGTGTACGTTTCCTCCGGAGCCCCCGATGATGGCCAGGTTCCCTCACAGGCGATTACCTATGCGCAGAAGGGCTGCCAGTATATTCCGCACGTGTTGCCGATGCACGTCAACCAGGAATTCGAGATCCTTAACGACGACCAGACCTCGCACAACATTCATCCACTGCCCAAGGTGAACATTGAGTGGAACAAATCACAACCCCCAGGGACACCGCCGATCAAGGAGAAATACGACAAGCCCGAGTTCATCCCAGTGAAGTGCAACATCCATCCCTGGATGCACGGCTGGTTCGTGGTACTCAAGACTTCGCACTACGATCTAAGCAAAGGTGCTGGGGAATTCAAGCTCCCAGACCTGCCCCCCGGCAAGTACACGCTTACCGCATGGCACGAGGATTACGGCACCCAGACTGCCGATGTCACTATCACTGGCAACGAGACCAAGGAAGTCAACTTCACTTTCAAGGCGAAAGCCTACTGACGAGCCCGGCCGAGGATAAATTTCTCCGCCGATTTAAGGTGGCGATGCGCTTCAGCCCTGCGGTAACGGCACCATTTTGGACGCGGTCTTAGTTGCGGGGGTGACGGTCTTGGCGCGGGACGAGTTTTTCCGTACCCTGCCAGGACACCGGTATTGGGCTGAAAAATATTCGCACTCGGCAACAATTTCTGTGATCTGGAAGACTGGCCGGCGCAGACGGCGAGTCTAGCCCAGCGTGCACCGAGCTGACATCGGTTAGCCGCATCGAAGCCGGGACAGAGGAGGCATATGGAAACTGCGATCGGAGTGTTTGCTTCGCGCGACAACGCCGAAGGTGCGGTCAAGGAGTTGCGGGAATGCAGCGTGCCGGAGGAATCCATTGTTTTCCTGACCCGGTCCGAGAGCGACGCCAAAACCATGGCGAAGGAGTTCGGAGCATATGTGGGAGGCTTTGTCGGCGGCGCCGCCGGGATGACAACCGGGGTGGTAGCGGCAACATTGCTGCTTCCAGGGATCGGGGCAGTGTTCGCGCTGGGGTTCGGGGCCGCTGCACTACTGGGGGTCGCGGGTGCGGGCGCCGGCTCCACCATAAGCTCGGCAGCAATAGATGACGCCGACGCGCCGCAACCTACAACTGATGGCAAGGCACCTGAGGAGGCCGCATTTTTTCGGGAAGTACTCAAAGAGGGACGTTCGCTCATCGTTGTTCGTACAGAGTCCAAGGAGCTTGCGGCTTCCGCAGTCGCGGTTCTGGACCGCCTGGGTATCGGAATGCCGGGACCGGCCCCTGTCAGGATGCAAACCGCTACGCGCGAGGAGGGCGGCGTAACCATCGTTGACGTTATCGGAAGAATTACGTTGGGAGAAGGAAACGTCGCTCTTCGAGAGATTGTTCGAGAACTGGCGGAAAACGGCAAGAAAGCGATTGTCCTCAACCTGGGAGAAGTTGTCTATGTCGACAGCTCAGGCATCGGTGAGCTGGTGAAAGCTCACACAACGATTCGGAACAAAGGGGGCCAGCTAAAGCTTGCAAACCTCAATAAGAGGTTACACGACTTGCTTCAGATGACGCGACTGGCTAGTGTCTTTGATATCGAAAAGGACGAATCCAGCGCGCTGAAGTCCTTCGGTCGCCATGTCGCTTGAGGGTGCCCTCTTGTAGATCTGGTTTCTGATAAGCGGCTCGGACTTGGCGGTAGATGAACAACTCTTCATGACGAGTTCAGCTGACATTCAGGTTGTTCAATTACGATACGCGAGCCGTATTCCGTAAGCCGTCGAAGGGCTGGGTGAGGCAGGCGATAAGGCCGAATCCAAAAGCCGGTGGGAAGCGAATTATTATGGCGAAAGTTTTTGCTGTCACCATCATCGTAATTGCGATCCTTTCCGCGATCCCCATACTGCAACACACTTGGGTGGCGCCAGAGGACATCTCGACCCATGGGCACCTGATCGATGAGCAGATGTCAGAAACCATGGCGGAGGCTGGAATTGCCTTTCTCGCGGCGCAGTTCCTGTTGGCTCTTTTTGTCTGGCAGTATTCGAATCGCGGTCCCGGCGCAAAACTCAAGCGTTTCCCCGGGGGAGCCACGGGCCTAGTGATCGCTGCCTTGCTGGTCGTCGGTGTGGAAGTCCTGGCTCTCGGAGTCTTCGGAGTGAAGGCGTGGGCTAACCAATATTTAACCCCGCCGTCGGCCGATGCTATGCGCATCCAGGTCCAGGCCGGACAGTTCGCCTATTATTTCCGATATCCCGGCCCTGATGGAACGTTCGGCCCCACTCACCCGGAGATGATTAATGAGGGATCGCAGAATTTCTTTGGGCTTGACCCCGAGCACGACAGCGACTCCAGGGACGACATCGTGACCGCCGAAATGGCGATCCCGGTAAATAAGGAAGTCCATCTCCTCATGCATGCGAAGGATGTTGGACACTCCTTTTTTGTGCGGGAGTTGCGGGTGCAACAGGATTTTGTTCCCGGCTTGGATGTTTCTCTGCACTTTACTGCCACCAAGGTCGGCAAGTACGAAATTGTCTGTACTCAACTCTGTGGACTGGGGCATTACAACATGAAGGCTTACCTCTATGTCCTGTCCCAGCCAGACTTCGATGACTGGGTCAAGAAGGAACAGGCACTACAGTAGCTAGACCAATTCGCATTCATGCGCGAATCAGTGGGTGAACGGGAACATTTCTTGAGGTGAGCATAAATGCACGACATGTCAGCGCATGCGGCGCAACACCACGCTCCTCCGACAAGTTTCCTTCGGAAGCACGTCTTCAGCCTGGATCATAAGGTGATCGGTAAGCAGTATTACGCATTGGCCTTGCTTGCGGCGCTTTGCGGAATGGTTCTGTCCTGGCTGATGCGCATCCACCTCGGGTGGACCAACGCCGCGATACCTGGCCTCCAATTGCTTTCGAAAAACGGCGCTCCCGGTGGCGTGATGACGCCGGAATACTACCTGCAATTGATGACCATGCATGGCACGATCATGGTCTTCTTTGTGCTTACGACTGCGCCTTTCGCGGCCTTCGGCAATTTCTTCTTGCCCATTCAGGTCGGTGCGGAGGATATGCCTTTCCCCCGCTTCAATATGATGTCGTTCTGGGTTACATTCCTGGCCTTCCTGGTCTTAATGTCATCATTCTTCATCGGCGACGGACCGACACTTGGTGGCTGGACCCAATATGCGCCGCTTAATTCAGTGGGTGGGGTTGCGGGTCCTGGGGAAGGCATGGGTGTGATCCTTTGGATGATATCCATCGCATTGTTTTGTATCGGACAGTTGTTGGGCTCGTTGAACTTCATCACCACCACGCTTGATCTCCGGGTCAAAGGCATGAGCCTGATGCGCCTCCCAATGACCGCCTGGGCCTGGTTCATTACCTCGTGCATGGGCCTGACCGCATTTGCGGTTCTGATGCCGGCATGTATCCTCGTCATTCTTGATCACGTCGCAGGGACCAGCTTCTTTGTCGCCTCGAATCTGGTGATTAACGACCAATTACAGCCCCATTCCGGCGGATCGACTCTGCTTTGGCAGCATCTGTTCTGGTTTTTCGGGCATCCCGAGGTCTACATCGCGATCGTACCCGGCATCGGCATCGTCTCCCATATTCTGATTACGAGCATGCGCAAGCAGATGCTTAGCCAGAGAGTGCTCATCTATTGCATGGGCGCTCTTGCCGTCCTCAGTTACATGGTCTATGGGCATCACATGTTTGTCAGTGGGATGAATCCATTCTCCGCATTGGCATTTTCTTTCCCAACGCTGGTAATAACCATCCCTGCCACCATCGTGGTGTTGATCTGGGTATTCAGTCTGTATGGTTCCAACTTTCGAATCAATTCAGCATCCCTGTTTGCATTGGGCTTTATTTCGATGTTCGTCAGCGGTGGAGTCAGCGGCTTCTTCCTGGCTCAACCCTCGATCGATATCATGCTCCACGGGACTTATTTCGTGGTGGGCCATTTCCATATGGTGATGGGCGTCGCGGCTATGTTCGGCATCTTCGCGGGAACTTACTTTTGGTTTCCAAAAATGGCCGGGCGCATGATGAACGAAACTCTAGGGAAAATTCATTTCTGGCTCAGCTTCGTGGGGACATATTGCATCTTCATGCCATTCCATTACCTGGGAATGGCCGGAAACATTCGCCGCTATTCGTCGTTTCCGGATGACTATATGCAGCCCCTGCTCCCGGTGCACCAATACATCACCGTTGCCGCCCTTATCACCGGCGCCGCCCAGCTGATATTTCTCTACAACCTGATTCACAGCCGCTTTTGGGGCAAACCGGCGCCGGATAATCCGTGGGAAGCAACTTCGCTGGAGTGGAGCACGGCCACACCACCGCCATTCGACAATTTCGGCGGCAAACATCCAGTGGTTTACCACGATCCCTATCAATACGGAGTGCGAAGTTCGGTCGGCGACTATGTGATGCAGACTTCGCCCGAGCAAGTTCAGACAGAACACGACGAGAAATAACTCGAAAGAAGTGACGCGCAGAGTGACTCATAAAGGTTTGTAGCAAAGGTCATACCTATCCGAGGGAGTATCAGTTCGCTATGGCATCTACCGTACAAGAGCCGCCTCCAATCGATCCACACCGTTCCCCAGGTTCAGGGCAAGCGGGGAACGGGGGTTGGCGGAATTTGGTTCCACCCGATAACGAGCGCCAAGCGGCGCTGGCCTATTCTCCGCCACCAACTTCGACTGCGATCTGGGTGGTGCTCTTCGCGATCACGATGATGTTTGCTGCGTTCACCAGCGCTTTATTCGTTCGCAAGGGTTCATCGCTTGACTGGCAAACCTTCACATTGCCTCCCATCCTCTATTTCAACACGCTAGTACTCCTTGCCAGCAGCATCACCCTGGAAATCGCGCGTCGCCGCTTTGCTGCTTTTTTAGGAGGCCTTGACAGTCAGGTTATCGGCTCCGCGGTTTGGCTATACATAACCCTGTTTCTCGGGCTGCTCTTTATCGTTGGTCAGTATGTCGCTTGGCTGCAGTTGCGCGGCCGGGGACTGTATTTAGCCACAAATCCAAGCAGTTCTTTTTTCTATGTACTGACAGTTACTCATGCTCTGCACGTGCTGGGAGGGCTAGCGGGCCTGATCTATGTCCTGCGTAAGTTGAATAAGTCTGTTCTCCAGCGAAACCAACTGGATGCGACGGCCCGCTACTGGCATTTCATGGGTGGCCTTTGGGTGTATTTGCTTTTGTTACTCTGGTCGAAACTTTGAAGGATTCAATGCCTGGGAGGCGCCGTGAGCCAAGCGGATTTGACCCTGGACGAACACTCGAGTGCCCTGACGTTAGGACCTGCGTTTTCGATTCCCACCAAGAAACTGGCGATGTGGCTCTTCATTATCGCCGACACGATGACTTTTGCCGCATGTTTGGTCGCCTATGGATTCGTCCGCAATGGATCTCCCGATTGGCCCCGGCCCTTCCATAGCATTACGAATGTTGCTTTGATGACGTTCATCCTTCTGAGCAGCAGCCTCACCATGCTTCTCGCACTGCGGTCGGCGCGCCTGGGCGACAAAACCGTCGCCTTCCGTTGGATTATGATCACGGCGGCCGCCGGTATTCTTTTCGCGATACTGCATGTTCGGGAATGGATGGCGCTGGTCGGCGAGGGCATGACCCTTTTTAAGAATCCATGGGGAACCGGACTGTTCGGAGCGTCATTTTTCAGCATTACAGGCTTGCATCTTACCCATGTCACTGGTGGCATAATCGCGCTGGTCGCCGTTGGTGTGCGTTACAGGCGCGGCCGCTACAATGCGGATGATATCGAGATCCTTGGACTTTACTGGCACTTCGTGGATCTGGTCTGGATGTTTGTCGTACCCTTGGTCTATCTTTTGAATCTCGCGCACTAGATATATTCCTGGAGCAGAATCCTATGACAACGGCGGAAGAGCACCGGAGCAGTGGAATAGGTAAGGACTTGGTGGTCTATTTTTGCCTATTGGCGTTGGCGGGTCTGCAATTCGTTATTGCCCGTCAGAATATCGACGCTTCGCAAATGCTTTGGAGAATGCTGGCGGTCGCCACTGTCGAGGCGGGACTGGCGGTTATCTTCTTCATGCATCTGGGGACGGAAAAACGTGGCTTTATCTTGTTTGTTGTTGCCTTCACCATTTTTGTCCTGCTGGCAATGCAATACGGGTGGACAGACAGCTCTCGGATGGTGATCGGCGCACCATTTTCAAAATGACATGACCGTTAAGGCGAGGGTCGGCGAGTAAATGTTTAGAAGACGAATGCCAGAAAAAATACGTGCCAGGCTACCCTTGCGGCGTATTGCCATTGTGGTGGCTCGGTCTGCCATGTTCGGCGCCCCTCTTCCGGCTTTTGCCCAGAGTTGCTCACTGTGCTATACGCAGGCAGCTTCCGCCGGCACACGAATGATTCAGGCCTTGCAAAGTGGAATTCTGATTCTTATCGTTCCTCCCACGGTAATGTCGGTTTGCATGATTTTCATTGTTTATCGCAAACGTAACCAGTTTAGACAGGATGACGCTCCCGCCTCCAACCGCAATTAACCTCGCCTCGAATAAAAGTTGTACGGATCTACCAAAAGGAAATAGGTTTCTCATTCGCTGCGGCAGGCACTGCCGAGCCCCTATTGAATTACATAAGGCTTGCAAGCGGGCTTCACGTCTGTACGGGCGAGCAGCAAGCGTCTGATTTTAAATGGTTTACATGTAAGTTAATGGAAAAGCTGCGCTCCTCAGTCTCGCGACCTTCGAGACCTGACGATCGCTGGCGTAACTCTCATACTGGATACGGACCTCAAACCACTTTCATCGGAGCCAGCATTGTCCCAGCAAACGATCCTGATGTGTCCGCCGGATTATTTCGGGATCGAGTACGTCATCAATCCCTGGATGGAGGGCAACTGCGGCAAGGCGGATCATGCTTTGGCGGTGCAGCAATGGTTGGGACTGAAACACGCGATCGAGGCACAGTCCGCCGTAGTGCTTATTCCGCCGCAACCCGGCTTGCCGGACCAAGTGTTTACCGCCAACGCAGGAATGGTTCTGGAAGAAAAAGTTGTAGTCAGCCGTTTTAGAGCGCCGGAACGCCGGGGGGAAGAACCTTTTTTCGAAGAATGGTTCGCACAGAACGATTTCGAAATCGCGGAGTGGCCGGCGGATGTATCGTTTGAAGGCGCAGGCGACGCGTTGCTCGATCGCGGTCAGCCGATTGTTTGGGCCGGGTACGGTTTCCGCTCCGCCAATGCTATGCCAGACTTGTTGGAAAAAACGTTCAACCGACGGGCTATCGGAATGCGACTGGTTGACCCGCGCTTTTATCATCTCGACACCTGCCTCTGTCCATTGGAAGGGGGGTATCTAATGTACTTTCCCGCGGCATTCGACGCGGACGGACAACAGGCTATCGCTGATATCGTCCCCCCTGACAAATTGATTGAGGTTGGTACACCGGACGCGGAGCAATTTTGCTGCAATGCGGTCGATCTCAATCGGCAAGTATTCCTGAACGGCGCGTCTGAAACTCTACAAGCGCGCCTGCGGCAGGCGGGGTTTACGCCAGTCGTCACGCCACTGTCCGAATTTATGAAAGCCGGGGGCGCGGCGAAGTGCTTGACGCTGAAACTGAAGGAAGAGCAGTTCCAGGAAACATTTTCTCAATTCTGACCAGCCAATTTCTTGGGTCCCGAGCAACGAGGACCTTCTGGATTCGTTACGCTTTGCTGCTGCGAAGATTTTCGGTTCCGAGACGACGAACAATTTGTCCTGCTTAGATCACGATATGCTCGGGTCTGATTTCCCTTCCTGTTCCCATCAGAATGCCTGCTCTTTCGATGACGTTGCGTACCTCGCGCACGTTGCCTGGCCAAGTGTGCTGGCGTAGAACTGTGGCCGCTTCCCGGCTCAACGCAACATTGTGCGGGAAGAATTTTGCCAGGAAAAATTGGGTCAGGGCGTCGAGATCGCTCATGCGATCGCGGAGCGGCGGCAACTCGATCGGAAACACGGAGAGGCGATAATACAAATCTTCCCGGAAACTGCGCTCCTGGACCAGGCGGCGCAAATTTGCGTTGGTGGCGGCAATCACGCGAACGTCCACCCGAAATGTATCGTTGCTTCCGAGTCGCTGGATCTCTCCTTGCTCGACGAATCGAAGCAGTTTTGATTGGAGTCCGATGGCGAGATCGCCAATCTCGTCCAAGAACAATGTTCCGCCGTGGGCGGCGTGGATACGGCCGATACGCGACTGCACCGCGCCGGTAAAGGCGCCTTTTACGAATCCAAAGAGCTCGGCTTCGAGCAGATGTTCGGGAAGAGCGGCGCAATTGATGGCGAGAAACGGCTTATGCCGCCGGGGACTCAGCTGATGCAGGGCATTTGCGATCAGATCTTTGCCGGTTCCACTTTCTCCAGTGATCAACACGCTGGTGTCACGCTGCGCCACTAACCGGACCATTGCGCATACTCGCTGCACGGCTGCGGCAGATCCGACAAAGCCAGGCAGGCCATCCTCCAACCTGGTGCTTGTAACCGCGGTGTAGGAATGGTCTGTGCTCTCGAACTGGAGTGGGCCAGTACGCTCAACTTCCCGAACCAATTCGAAGCACGGCGATCCGGGCGTGGGCACAGCAAGTATGGGTTGGCCAGTATGAGAATTCACCGGGACGATTTCCACGCCGGGATAGTTGGCATGCAGAATCTGGCGAAATTCTTCGACCATTAGATCCGGTAAGTCTGGATCCAGCAGGACCAGAGAAATGAATCCGTCATTGATCTTTTCCAGTGCCGATGCCCCACTGGGCGACTCATGAACTTCCCAACGGCTCGATTGAAGTCTGGATACGAGTTGGCGACGCAGATCGTCTCGGGAACTTACAACCAGCACGCCGATTGTTCCGGGAATTACCGGGGCTTGAGGAGACAGCGGACGCAATGATTGATTTCCGATTACCGTAGACATGGGCAGCCTCGTTTGACGATTTCTGAATTGGATAACATGCGCTTTTCCTATGTTTATTTAGTTGTCGGTGAGAACGTATCCCATGCCGCGCACAGTACGTATCAATTTAACGGGATTGTCTGAATCGATTTTGTCGCGCACGTACTTGACATAAACATCTACCAGATTGGTCTTGGCGTCGTAAGGAGCTTTCCAGACGTTCTCCATGATCATGGTTCGGTTCACAAGGCCTCGAGCATTGATCATGAGGTATTCGAGGAGGGCGAATTCTTTCGCTGTCAGTTCGATCTTCTTGCCGGCCCGTTCAACCCGGAACTCTGGCCGGTTGAGAACGAGGTCGCTGACCTGAAGGATGTCTCGCGAAGCTTTTCCGTTGCGGCGCAGAAGCGCACGCACCCTGGCGCTGAGTTCATGGAAGGAGAATGGCTTCATGAGGCAGTCGTCCGCGCCTCCGTCCAACACCGCGCCGGGATCCTCCAGGCGATTTCTGTCGGTGAGCACCAGTATCGGCAGGTTGGGCATGGTCGGGCGAATCCGGGACAAAAGCATCATGCCGTCGAGCTCCGGAAGGTTCAGGTCGATAATCAGGAGGCTGTATTGGGTTTTGGCGAGAGCTTCGATGGCGGCTTCTCCATCGTGAACGAGATCGACAGCAAATTTGTCGTTGTGCAGACCGCGTTTTAGAAAGTGGGCCAGGGGAACATCGTTTTCGGCAATCAAAACCCGTGCTTGATAGGTTGCCGTTACAGGGTTTAGGGGTGGCTGTACATCACACAGTTCCTGTTGCATTTTTTCCCTTTCGCAAGGCGGCCTCTTCTTGTCGAAGCCACGAATCCGTACCGTCAAGGTGCGCAAAGAAAAATAAACTCTTTGGCGACCACACCGTTTCAAACTGACTTTGAAGAAAAGCACAACGACAGACCGTGTCCGTTGCGCGACGAAGCGGAGGACAGGTTCGGGAAGTTATAAAGCAATTAGAAGACCTTAATGTCGACCTAATGTATGTTTATGAAATTGCGCTAATTATTACGCCACCGTTGGAAACGCACACACTGCGGGGTGTCCTCGATTCGAACGATGTGTCCTCAAGCAGGACACTGCACACGGCTACTCAGCGCATTCCCATGAGGAGAGCGATAGGAATTCGTGGAACAGGAGCGAGGAGAGAGTAAAGAAAAAAAAAAGAAGATGAGGTTTACGGTTGCGCCGTGTGCGGGGCTTCCGGCTTGGAATCGCTTTTCGTCTCCGCAGCTGGGCTCGGGGCGGGTTCGGTGTCCGTTTTTTCGGTTGCTTTGTCGTCGGCTTTTTCGTCCGCATCTTCCTGATGGATTTCGGTGTAGTGCACGATCAGCGAAATGCGCCGATTCGAGGGGTCCAGGGAATCCTTGGGATTACGCAGGAGCTGATCAGCATATCCTCTAATTTGAGAGACCTGATCGGGACGAATGCCGTTTTGTTGCATGAGGCGCCGCGCGGAATTGGACCGGTCCGCGGAAAGTTCCCAGTTTCCGTAATCACTCCGTCCAGCGTAGGGCTTGGAGTCGGTGTGGCCTTCGATGGATAGTTTGTTGGGGAGCTGGCCCAATTCCCGAGCCAGCAGGATCAATAATTCCGCGCCATCCTTATTGGGTTGAGGACTGCCGCTGTTGAAGAACGTTCCGGTCGCGGATTCGAGCAGTTCGATACGCAAGCCTTCGGGAGTGACCGTCATCTGAATTTGATTTTTCAGCTTGTCGAAGTCGTCCAGCTTGCGGATGGCTTTTTGCAGCTGCTCCTTCAACTTGGACATGTCCTCTTTCTTTATCAGGAAGTTTTGGCCCGAGCCACGCTGGTCTGTGCCTACTTTTTTCGAAGTACCGGATGGATCTTTGAAATATCCGCCAACCGCTTCCTGCATTTGCTTGCTGGAGTTCATCAGCCAGAGCACAATGAACAGCGCCATCATGGCGGTTACGAAATCGGCGTAGGCGACCTTCCAAGCGCCGCCATGGTGTCCGCCATGACTTACTTTTTTCTTGATTATGATGATGGGGCGGGTGTCTGCCATGGGAGCGATTCTCTAACTTGCAGCGGTCGCCGCAGCTGCGGTTTCGTTGCCGCCGCCTCGGCACGCTTTCTCTACTTCCTGAAAAGAGGGGCGAACATTCCCGGGAATCGCGCGCCGCGCCGCTTCTACCGCCATGATGGGCGCAGACCCCTTGAGGAAAGCGATCATTACCACACGAAGAACGTAGAGGTAGGCGCGCTCTTCGTCCGCACCTTTAGCCATATTTGCCGCGATTGGCCCCACGAATCCGTAGCAGAGAAGAATGCCCAGAAAGGTTCCGACCAACGCTCCGGCTACCTTTTTTCCGATTTCTTCCGGAGGACCACCGAGAGCGCTCATGGTGATGACGACGCCCAGCACGGCGGCCACGATCCCAAGGCCGGGCAATGAGTCGGCCATGGTGCTTAACGCCGCGATGGGTTGACCGGAATGATGGTGATGGACTTCCATGTCCAGATCCAACAGCTGATCCAGGTCAAACGGTTCCGCTCCGGTAACCGCCATGCGAAGCGTGTCACAGACAAAATCGCGCACGTGATGATTCTTGAGGAATTGCGGCTGCTTGGAAAAGATTGGGCTCTTGGAAGGTTCCTCGACATCGGACTCGATCCCGACCAATCCTTCCTTGCGCGCTTTGTTGAAGAGTTGATACATCATCTTCAGGGTTTCAATGTAGCGCTGCTTGGAAAACTTGGAACCAGCAAATACTCCGCCAATGCCGCCTGCGATGCCTTTGAGAATATGAAGTGGATTGGCGATAAGCACGGTTCCGATGGCCGCGCCGCCGATGATGAGAAGTTCGGCCGGTTGAAGCAGGACCTTGATCGGGCCGTGCTCCATCAGGTAACCGCCGAGAATCGCGCCGATAACAATTACGATACCGATAATCGAAAACATGACAGTCTAGTTTTCTTTCCTCACCGGCGATGGTTTTTGGCCGGGGAGATCTTTATTTATGGAGCTGTTTGCGGGGCTGTTCATGGATGCGTTTGCGGGACCGTTTACCGAACTTTTTACTGAACTATTTACGGGGCCACTTCGGGAGACGACTACCAGATCGACGCGGCGATTAATTTTTCGTCCTTCTTCATTGACGTTGCTGGCGATGGGACGGTACTGGGAATATCCCGCAGCTGAAACCTGCATTGGATCAAATCCGTAACGTTCGACGAGTAACGAAACTACTTCCGTGGCGCGGGCGGTGGAAAGCTCCCAATTCGACTTGTAACGGGAGGTGTGGATCGGCTTATTGTCGGTGTGCCCCTCCAGCCGGATCTGAAAGCCCTTGGCATTGAGAATATGAGCGATGCGCGCCAGGGGAGCTTGTCCATCGGGCAACAACTCCGCGGTGCCGCTGTTGAAGAATCCGACTTCCCGCAGGCTTACGACCAGGCCTTCCGGAGTTACTCGCATTTCGATTTCGTGACGCTTGATCTGGTCTCCCAATGCGCCTTCGAGTTCGCGTTTCAGCCGGTCAACATCGATGCCATCGCCCCCAGCGGCCGCCTGATTAAAATTCTCGCCCGCCGTTTGATCGGGCGGCAACGTCGCTTGCACCGCGCCGGCAGGAGCTGCTTCGACGCGAAGAGGCGATCCTTGAGCGCTGCCGGAAAACGCTCCTAATTCTTGAAACGCTCCGTGAATGGCTGCCGAAACCTGAACCATCTTCTTGTTATCTACCTGGGACGTGGAATAGAGGACGACGAAAAATGCAAAAAGCAGAGTAATGAAATCAGCATAGGAGACAAGCCAGCGCTCGTGGCTGACATGCGCGTGTTTTTTTGTCCGGCGGCTCATGCGTGTTGCGGCTCCGGTTGGCTTTGTTCGAGCAGATACCCGTGCAGTTTCGTCTCGAGGATGCGCGGGTTCATTCCTTCAAGAATGGATACGACGCCTTCCACGGTCATTTCACGCAAGACCTGCTCTTCGCGGCCCTTGATCTTTAGCTTTCCTGAGGACGGTAGGAAAATCAGGTTGGCCGATCCTACCCCATAAATAGTGGCGACAAATGCAACCGCGATACCCTTACCCACTTCGTCGATATTCGACAAATGCTGCATCACCTGAATCAATCCGAGGACGGCTCCGATGATGCCAATGGTTGGCGCGAAACCGCCGGCCGATTCGAACACTTGAGCGATCTTTTCGGAATGTTCGTGCTGATTGTCGAGTTCCAGTTCCATCATCTTGCGGAGTTCGTCTGGTTCAATACCATCGACCGCGAGCATCAGCGCTTTTTTCAGAAAGGGATCGCTAATATTAGACAATTCGGAATCGAGGGACACGATTCCGTTTTTACGCGCTCGATTCGCAAAACCAACCAGCGTGGCAATCAGACTTCTGGGGTCAACCGCCTTGTCCAAGAGAACCGAGGCCAATCCTTTGAATGCCTGGACGACGGTAGCAAGCGGAAACTGGACCATCACCGCGCCGATGGTTCCACCTAGCACGATCATTGCCGCTGTGGGTTGCAGGATCTGCGTGATCCGCCCGCCCTCAAGCAACAGGCCCGCCAGAATTCCGCCGACCGCCAGAAATATTCCACCAATCGTGCTCTTATCCACGAGACTTGCCTCCAGAGTGCGGCAGAGCGCCATGATCCCGTTGCGCGCTGCCACCGGCCGCCAACACCACACCAGGGTCGGTGCTGATCGACAGCAACCCGTTGATCACATCGCGGCGGAACTTAATGACTCGTGTCAAGACTTCATCCGGACTCTCGTGAACCAACATTTTCTCCCCGTTAATGAGTGTGATCACCGTATCCGGATTGCTTTCGATGAACTTGATCAAATCGGAATTTATGGTGACCTGTTGACTGTTAAGACGCGTAAGTGGAATCACGGCATTCCTTTGTGAAGCCTGGAGTCATTGGCCGCTAAGCGTAGCCGCATGACCAGCGGCTGCAGCTCTGCGGTTGGGCCGCTTCATATAGACTGCGACCTGTTGCTTTTCAGCTTCCGTCAATAGTCTTTTGCGCAGCACAACGCGCATCTGATTGACTGCCCGCGGGTGCCGAACGAGGTCCTCGCCCTTTACCTGCTGCTGTCGCAGCGATTCGCCAATCGGGCTGAGATCCAAGTTGAACTGCACAAGATCGAAACGCGCCTCAGTCCAGCCCATGTACCAAAACCAATCGGTGTAATAAAGCCAACTGCGCTCGTTGAATGCGCGCACGTGAGTTGGATCCTGCCAAGCGCCCCAGGATAGGTCGTAAGGGACACTGATATGAAACGATCCGCCAACCTTCAGCAGGTTCAGGCAGGAACTCATTGCCATCATCAGATTCGGAATATGTTCGAGTGAATCGTTGGCAATGATCTCGTCAAAGAAGTTGTTTTCCAGGACGATTTTGCCGAAGCGATCCGTGTCGAGGGATTGATTGATTGGCAGAGGCTTGCCGAAATCCAGTACGGCGTCCGGCTCCCAGTAAGGGTCGAAATCCACGTTGAAATAATTCTCGCGCCAATCTTTTCCACTTCCCAGGTTAAGGTTTGCAGGAAGCTTGGGCGCGCAAGCCTGCGAAGCAGTGCCACTTCGTTCGAGTGCTTTGCTCAAGATTTCGGACTCCTTTCGCTGCGAGAACCAGTTAAATCCGCGTCTCTCCAACTGCTGGCGTTTTGCCTCGTCTTTCAGAAGGGACAGACAGTTCTCCACCAGAGCGTTGTAGGGACAACTCTGAACAGCACTGCTCAACCCTTCTTCATTGTTTGTATCGGAGTTCGTGTCTGAGTCCGCGTCGGAGGAAGATTCGGTCACGACGGCTTTGGAATTCGCCAGCAGGTAAGACACGCGGACAATTTCGAAAAGCTTCTGGTCGTAAAAATGGAGGTTCAGAACGATCTTTGAGCGTGCGATGAGTTCGTCTCGCTCTTTGCCGTAAACGCCAAAAACCGTGTGCACATTGGCTCTCGCGTCGCGTAGCGCCTTGATTATCGCGGAGCGGCGATCATTCAGCGAGCCATAGAACAGGACATCAATATCTTGCTTTAGCGCGTCTTTGATACGGGTTAACTCCGGCACATAGCCTAGCGGAACGTGAACCGGAGCATGAGCGCACGGCATTGCTTTCCATTTGTCGATGTTGTGCAGGCTGTAGTCCCACACCTGGCATCGCCGCGCGAGTTCAAGAAAATGAGCAGGCAGATTCGGTCCGCCGAGCTGCTCGAGGTTATAGAGAACCGAACCGGAGGGAACGGTCGAGCAGTCTTGTGCCGAAAGCAGATGAGCACCGAGAACTATGTTGGTTGCCGCGGGACGGATAGCGTTCTCCGCGATCTCTGCCGCGTGGCCGAGGCTCCGCAACCCAAATTGAAGGGTCTCGGCGACCTCGCGGAATGCCTCGGTATGGAGGAACCCGTCCGGCCGCACCAGCGTGATTTGATATTGGCTCATCGCATTTCTGGAACGAATTCGACGCCCCGGCAAGGTTTTGTTATGGCCGGAGACACAATCTTCTCCTCACCCGCCGCGGGCTGCGTCTTTGACACTGCAATTCGCCTGCCTCATCTGCTTCTAACTCGGGTAACTCCAGGAAACCCTTGAAGGGAACAGAGGCTTGGCCATTTCATTTCTTTAAGGCATCGGCATCTCGAAAGAGATGGTGGTATCGGACATGCAGTGAATTCGACAAACTGGATCCGGAGACAGAGATTTTCAAATCAGAAACTAATCTTCACGCAGGGGCGAGGCGAGGGCGAGGCAGGGATGGCGAGTGTAGGGCTTTCGATGATTGTGAAGAACGCGGCGGACACGATTCGTCCGTGTCTCGAAAGCGCGCATAAGATCGTGAGCCAGATCGTTATCGCCGACACCGGCTGTACGGACAATACCTGTGACATCGCCCGCGAATTCGGCGCGACCATCGTCTCTTTTCCCTGGGAAAACAACTTTGCCACCGCGCGCAATGCGGCGCTCGCGTCGATGACTACCGACTGGATTCTGATGCTCGATGCCGATGAAGAGCTAGACAGCGAGGCGGTATGGCAAATCCCCGGATTGCTAGTGGCCTCGGGCGGGGGCACGGCCGGGAACGTTGGCGGATACGTCACCCCGATCCGGAACTACATGTTGAGTAGATTCAACCGCGGATGGGATCGCGTTAGCGTGCCAAACGACTACAGGCACGAGCGGGCCAGGAAAGCGCCATCCTACATCGAGCACGAAAACTGCCGCTTGTTCCGCAGGCACTCGGGAATTTACTTTACTGGCCGCATCCACGAACTGGTCGAACCGCAGATCAGGACGCTGGGTCTAAAACTGGCGACGGCCAATTTTTTCATCCATCACTTTGGACAGCTTGTCGACGAGGAAGCACGCAGTAAGAAAAGAGATTTCTATCGCGACTTGCTGCGGGCCAAAGCAGAAGAGAAACCCGACGATCCGGTGGCCTGGACGCAGCTCGGCCTGCATGAGTTCGAGTGCTTTAACCAAACCGACGAGGCATTGCGCTGTTTTGAGCGGGCCTTGACTCTGCAACCGAATGCGCCGGAAACGTGGCTGTTCACGGGGATGGTGTTTCTCAAGCTGGAGCGATACCCGGAAGCCTTGAAAGCGCTGGAACACGATTGGCGGACGGGCAGCAGTGCGGCTTTGCGTGAAGATCTGCGCGGAGACGCGCTCTATGGCGTGGGCCGATACAAAGACGCTAGCACGGCTTACCGGCGGGCCTTGAAGAAGTCGGGAGATCCCCTGGTCGAAAGTAAGTTGGGATATACCGAAGTGAAGTTAGGGCAGAAATCCACCGGGCTTGCCAGGCTGCGTCACGCAGCCGAGCTAATTCCAGATGTCCACGCCGTTAACGATCGCCTTATGAAGGCCTGCATCATGGCCGGCAGGCTGGAAGAAGCGGCAGAAGTTGCAGACAAATTCACTTTAAAGATGGGTCATCCCAAGCTGTTTCTGCGTGCTGCCAGCATCAAGGCTGAACTCAAGCAATGGGCCAACGCGGAAGAAACTCTCTCGCGGGGCCTGCAACTGTTTCCTGAATCGCCCGAGCTGCAAAGCGCGCGCAACGAAATAATAAGGAAGAGGATGGATTCTCTCGAAACCTGTGCCGTTTCGCAGGCGTTCGGGGCACATTCAGATTAGAAGCTGGTTAGAGCCCCCTCGATATGGGGTGGCCAATCACTTCTTAACTATCAAGCAGAGGGGAGGAAGTCGAGTTCGCGATACCCGATTCGGATTTCATTATTAAGGTAACCCGGAACGAGTTACTTCGGTGTTTTCTAAAAACTAATGCTAAACGAGCAGATACCGATAGATAGCCGGGCAAAAAAATTAAATTAAACCTCTTGCACGATTGGACGCTTCTCGGCCTAGGTAGTCAGACTTGAGCCGCGACTGTTGGAGCAGGTGGAATCCGAACTGAGGAGACTTTCACAATGTTAAGCATTCTGAACAACATCTCGTCGCTGCAAGCGGAGAATTCACTGAACACGACGCAGATGAATCTCGCCTCTACACTCGAGGCTCTTTCGACCGGGCAGCGAATCAACTCTGGCTCGGACGATCCGGCCGGCCTGGCAATCGCCGATGGCTTGCAGGCGAACGTAACGGCCTTAACCCAGTCCGTAATGAATGCCAGCGACGGCGTGGGCATGCTGCAGGTCGCCGATGGCGCCCTGTCGCAGATCTCCACCTTATTGGGCCAGGCAGTTACAGTGGCCACGGAATCAGCCTCAGGCACGGTAAGCAATGCGCAACGCACCTCGCTCGACGCTGAGTTCCAGTCGATCAAGAACGAAATCAACACCATCGGCACTAACACTACTTATAACGGCCAGGCGATTTTTGGAGCCTCCACGCTCACGATCTTCATGAGCGATGCGTCCTCCGCGGGAACCACTAGCGTGACGGTTGCCATGGTCACAGTGGACGCGGGACACCTGGGCGGGGCATCGCTGACTGCGGATTCTTTGACGACCGCCGCGGGCGCGCAGACAGCGCTGACCGACATTGACAGCGCGATCGCAGACGTCGCCTTGCTGCGTGGCACCCTGGGAGCCACTCAGAACCAGCTTCAGGCAGCTACCAACGTCATGAACAGCCAGATCACGAACGTGCAGAGCGCCGAGAGCAACATTATGGATGCTGATATCGGGAAGGAAACGGCAAACCTCTCGAAGTTCACCATCTTGCAGCAGACGGGTATCGCTGCCTTGCAACAGTCAAACTCGATGCAGCAGTCAGTACTGAAGCTGCTTCAATAACCGATAAGGGGAGGATGGTGGAGCGTGGCGTTCCACCATCCTTGTTCCTTAAGATTTTGTCAGTAGGTAGTACAAGGAGTTGTCAGCGGTCATGAGTTCGATTGGCGGTATCGACATCAGTTCGTTGTTGTCCGCCTTAGGCTCATCGTCTTCGGGGATCAATGTCGCCTCCGCAGTAGCTTCCGCCATGCAAGCAATGTCTCTCCCCGAGTTGGAGTGGGAGCAGGAGCAAGTAACCCTTCAGTCCAACACAGCCGGGATCAATGGGATTCAGACCGACGTAGGGACGCTCCAGACGGCGTTGCAGGCAATGGCAGACCCGGCCGGAGCGATTGCTTCGATGACTGCCACTTCTTCAGATTCCAGCCTGGTAACCGCGAGCGCAGCGCCCGGCACTCCAACGGGAAGCCATGTCGTCGTAGTAAAGAATGTCGCCACCACGTCATCCTGGTATTCGGACGCAGTGGCCACCAGCAGTACAGCGCTGCCAGCTGGAAGCTTTACGCTTCAAGTGGGGACGGGGACGCCGACGACAATTGCGATCGGCGGCGATACGGATACTCTCGATGACCTCGCTAGTTCTATCAATACACAAAATCTAGGCGTTACCGCCAGCGTCATCAATGATTCCACCGGTTCGCGTCTGGCAATCGTCAGTAACAGCTCGGGCACCGCAAACGGCATAACAATCAGCGCCGCTTCCGGCCTGACATTCACGCAAGCATCCGCTGGAACAGACGCATCCCTCACGGTCGATGGCATTCCGATTGACAGCGCGTCCAATACCATAAGCGGTGCAATCCCCGGACTGACGTTGAATCTGGTGGGCGCAGCTCCTGCGGAGCAAGTCAACGTCAACGTCGCCCCCGATTCCGATCAAGCGACGAAGGCCATCACTGCCTTTGTAACGGCCTACAACACGGCCGTCGGAGATGTAAATACTCAGTTCACGGTTAACGCGAACAATCAGGAAGGTCCACTGGCCGGTGACTCCACGGTGCAGATGCTGCAAAGTACTTTGTTGTCGATCGCCGGCTATTCGGGAGGGGGAAACGGCGTTTCCACTCTGGCCGATCTCGGCATCAGTATGAATAAGGACGGCACGCTGAGCGTGGACAACGCGCAGCTTGGGAATGCAATCCAAAACAATTTTGCGGCGGTCCAGACCTTCATGCAGGGGACGTCGTCTAATGGCTTCGCTTCTTTTCTCAACACCGCTCTTGGCTCCCTGACGGATCCGACAACGGGCGCATTTTCCGTGGATCTTCAGAGCATGAGTAGCGAGAACGCGGACTTGCAAACTCAGATCAACAATTTCCAGACTTATCTCAGTGCCCAGCAGAAGCTGCTCACGGCCGAATACAACAATGCGGATATTGCTCTGCAAAATATCCCTGAGGAAGAAGCACAACTCAACGCTGAACTTGGATACCCGCCTGATACGAAGTCATGAAGAAAAGCCAAACTGAACTTACCTATATGAGAACGGCGGCGCAAAATGCCACGCCCGCGGGCCTAGTCATCATTCTCTACGATCTTCTGGTGCACGACCTGGAGCAGGCGATCGCCGCGTTCGCAGCACGTGACATCGAGAGGCGAACGTCTGAAGTCAAGCACGCCTTTCTCGTCTTGCAGCAACTGGAAGGGTCGCTGAATATGGAAGAAGGTGACGAAGCGGCGAAAAATCTTTCGAAGTTTTATTCCGTTTTGCGCCGAAATATCCTTCACGCGCAGATCAAGGCAGATCCGGAGATTCTGCGGGCGCAAATCGCCCTGGTGCTGGACGTCCGCGGAGCATGGCAGCAAGTGGACAAACCGAATCTTGCATCCGCAAACGAGCCGGCCTCTTCAGCTCGCGCGGCGGCCGCGGGTGCGGGCGGCAGCGAAGTCGTTTCCTCGAACTGGACGGCCTAGCCGACTGCAAAACTCCGGTTCGCCCCATTGTGGGATGAGCCCGAGTTTTAGAGGTTGCGGGAAAAGCTGCGCGCGGACCAAGTTCGCACCCTCTGCGGCTAAAGCCTACTCCAAACAGTCCGAGTTATCGCAACGGTAAACCGCCGCGCCACCCAAAATCAAATACGTCAACGAGTTTTTCCGCCCAGACTCTTCCGCCGAGGATCAACCATCTAAGCGTCGAGCGAAATTTGTCGTTAGCGCGATGTTATTTGAGATAGTTCAGCAGGCTTGGAGGAATGGCTTGCGCGATGGCCTCTAACGTCGCCGTTTGTGCCACCTGAGCCTGCGCCAGATCGCTGGCGGCTTGCGCCGTGTTGGCACCCACCAAACTATTATCCTGCGCCTGCAAGCTGACCTGTTCTTTCTGTAGGAAAGATTGGTTGTTGGTCAACTGGCTGACCGCGCTGCCGTAGAAGATACGTTGCTGCGACAGATAGCTAAGCGCGCTGTTTACTTGCGTGGTCGCAGTGGCGATGTTATTTGTGTTACCGCTCTGCAACGCTGTGACCAGTTGCTGGAGAGATCCCATGACGTTGCCTCCCGAACCTTGAAAGACCTGGCTCCCGGGAAGATTGACCTGCATTTCTTCGCCTTGCGCAATCTCGACCGTATTGGCTCCGGTGTTGCCGCTGTAACTCACGCCGGAAGGCTGAGTCGAATCCAGGGCAAACGGGGGTGCTTGGTTTGCAGTTCCTCCAAAGAGGTAGCTTCCCTGGTAAGAGGTGTTCGCCAGTTGCACAACCTGACTCTGGATAGCCTGTACCTGCTGCGCGATCGCTTGCTGTTGCGTCGGAGACACTCCACCATTTCCCCCCTGAACGCCCAACGAAATGGCTTGGTTCAGAGCGGTGACGACCGAACTTAAGGTCGAGTCTGCGGTTTGGAGCGAACCTTCCAGATTTGTTGTGTTTTGAAGATACTGATCGTTCTGGCTCTGGAGCGCCTCATTCTGCACATCCGCAGCTGCGGCGATAGGATCGTCCGAGGGCACATTGACGCGGCGCCCGGTAGCGAGTTCCTGGATGTCGTTCTGCACCTGGGCCTGCGTTTGCCACAGATCGTCAAGGAGCGTAGGCGTGAAATTTGGATCGATGCGCATAAGTTTATGGAGCGGCCATTACTCCTGACCCCATATCCAGAACGGACTGGGTGAGTGCGTCAACAGTTGTTACCACGCGAGCGGCCGCTTCGTAGGCTCGCTGGTAGTTCATCAAGTTAGTGGTTTCCTCATCGAGGTTGACTCCGGAAATCGAGCCTAGCTGAGCGTTCAGTTGGTTCAGGCTCGAGGTGGAGGCGTCATCCTGCGTTTTAGCCTGGGATGTCAGGTTTCCTGTTAGTGTCACAAATCCGGTGTAGGTATCAATCGGACTTTCACCGGAAGAAAGTGCCTGATTCTGCACGGCAAGAAGATTGGCAACGTTGCCGTTGCTGCCGGCCGTTCCATCTGAGCTAGCCGCGATCAGACTTGGATCGGTAATGGCGAGGGTCAGATTGCTGGCTGCGCCGGCTCCGGAAGTATCGGAGAAGAAAGCTTGTCCTTTATTTCCATTGAGGTCGAAGCCGGAAGCCTGGGCCGAGTTGCAGCTGGTGGAAAACTGGCTGGCGAGATTGTCGAGCTGAGTGAGCAGTCCTGGAATGACCGTATCGCGAATTTGCAGATTGCCACCCAGCTGGCCACCCTTCATGGAACTCGTAATGTCCTGTCCCTGTGAGGAGACGTCGGTCATCCCGTTGGGGCCGCTAGTGGTCTGGAGAGCAAAGCTCTGGCCTCCGACCACTAAGGGCGTTCCATTTCCAGTGGTCAAAGTGAGTCCATTTTCGGTTTGGATCTGATTTACGTTGGTTAATTGCGATAGCTGCTGAATGAGTTGGGTTTCCTGATCGGCGAGAGTGCCGGGATCCTGCCCCAGTTTTTGCATTTCTCCGACCTGGACGTTGAGCTTAGCAATTTGCTGGGTCAGCGTGTTGATCTGGGACACATCCTGCCCGACCGACTGATTGAGGCCAGACTGAATTGAATCCAGATTGGTCTCGGTCGAATGGAAGTCACCTACAAGATTCTGCGCTGCCGACAGTACAGCTTGCCGATCGGCCATGTTTGCCGGATCGGTGGAAAGCTGGCTGAGGCTATTAAAGAATGCGGTGAAGTCCGCGCCGATGCCTTGCGTGGGATCGGCGAATAAACCCTGGATCTGCTGTAACGAGCTGTACTGCGCCTGGGCGCTTCCCTGTTGCTGGTTCTGGTCAGAAATCTGAAGCTGCAAAACCTGATCGCGAACACTCTGAATTTGCTGTAGCGTGACACCGTTGCCGTAGGTTACGTTTCCTTCGACGGTTGGATCAGCCTCGTTGAGGATGGGTATTTCACGGCTGTAACCTGGAGTGTTCTGGTTGGCGATGTTGTTGGCAGTCGCATCCAGCGCTCCTTGATCAGCGCCAAGAGCGTTGGAGGCCATGAACAGCAATGATGACAGCGATCCCATTTCTGCTATACCTCTTCCCTAGGCCTCGCACGACCAGGTGTGACATTGCGGAGCGGGAACGTGATGCCGATAAATCGCCACCATGAGGGCGGCAGATTTGCGCGCCTGTTTCAGCAATGTGGCGTACACACGATTGAGATTTGCCAGCGCGGCGTGAGCCTCGCGAATTTCTTTCTGGATCTGCATATCGGAATTGTCGTGGTCCACGATTTCCCCGGCTTTCGGGGCAGGTGAAAGCGTTGAGGCGCTGGCGGAAAGACGGTTGCACATGGTTTCCTGTACCGCCAGGTGGGTCTCGAATTGCCGCAGATCGTTCTTCTCGATGGCTGAAATGGCGGATGCAACCGCTTTCGACAAAGAACGCACGTGAGCTAAATGCTCAAGCTGTTGCTGTCTGCGGCTATCGGAGTGCATCACGCTCACGGTTCAATTCCTACTCGTTCTCGTTCAACATTGCGTCGGCAATCGAGCTGGGATCGACTGTGTAGTCACCGAAGCTAATTCTGTGCCTCAAGTTGTCCACCAGGTTCTGGCGCACTTCGGGCTGACTGAGCGCCTGCGTGGCCAGGGAACTGAGAGTCACTTTGTCCTGCGACAGACCGGCTGGATCGATCGAGGGCTCGTACTCGACGTGGTTCGTGGTAATCGCCGCAGGCTTCTTTGCGGTCTCGCTGGAGACCATCTGCTGATCGGGCGGATTAAGGTCGATTCTCATGGTCAACACCTCACGGTTTAGTGGCAGCCATTTATCGGCATTTTGCGCTAAAAACTTTAGTAGTAGGCCGAAAGAACTTCGCCACCATTTAACTACTTTCCAATCTGCAACTTAGGGTTCGTTTCAGGGGTTTCTCTTGCCTCCGCCGCGGCCAGATGTTTGCTAATCATATTCGCGATACCGAAGCCTCCGGTTTTGCTTAGAGCCTGCGCCATGTATTGACAAGCAATGCTCTGAAATTGATCGCGGCCGGAATCCAGGCTCTCGTCCGGATCGGTTCCTGGGACAGTAGCAAACGATTTTTGCGCTTTTTCCAGCCACTGGCCTACCAGGATGCTTTCGAAATCATGCGCCGCTTTGTCGATTCTCGACGGGTTATCTTTTCCTGATTTATCGCGCAGTCCCTGGATCGCAAGATCGCTATTGGCCTGGGTCAGGCTCGTATTCGTGGTCCCCATGGCTCCGATGCGGAAATCACTCATGCTCAGATCACCTCGAGTTCAGCTTGCAATCCACCTGCGGCTTTGATCGTCTGCAAGATTGCTACGATGTCGCGAGCGGTAGCGCCCATGGTATGGAGACCATTGATCAGTTCCTCGACACTAGCGCCTTCTTGCAATTGAAAAGAACGTGCCGGTTTGTCGTGCGCGCGCAGATCAACTTCGGGCACAACTTCTGTCGTTCCCTGTTTTGAGAACGGCATCGGTTGGGAAACCACAAATGTTGTCGTAACTTCGACGGTCAGATCACCGTGAAGCACGGACACGGGAGAAAGCTTTACATCGCCGCCCATCACGATCGTTCCCGTTCTCTCATTCATGACAACTTTGGCGGGAGGATGAATTCCAACAGAAAGATTCTGAACTTGTGCGATCAAAGTGGGAACTGAGATGGCTCCGGCTTGATCGATGTTGATATCCACCCGGCGACTATCAAGGGCGGACGCCAGTTGCTTTCCGAACTCGTGGTTAATGACGTTGGCAACATCGCGAGCGGCGGTGAAATCGGCTTCACGCAATGAAAGCGACAGGATCTTGAGATGCTTGAGATCAATCGAACTATCGCGCTCGACGATCCCTCCGGCTGGCACGCGGCCAACCGTGACGTGATTGACTTCCTTGGAATTGCCGCCGCCGCCGACGGTATAACCACCCAAAGTAAGCGGACCCTGTGCCTCGGCGTAAACACGTCCATCGGAGGCATGCAGAGAGGTGAGGAGGAGCACGCCACCTTCGAGGCTCTTGGCGTCGCCGAGAGACGACACGGTCACGTCAATTGACGTACCAGGGCGCGCGAACGGAGGCAGTGAAGCTGTGACCATGACCGCGGCCACATTGCGAACCTGAATTGAGGCGGCGGGAATCTGAACTCCCAACCGCTGTAGAACATTCGCCAGAGTCTGTGTGGTGAACTGCGTTTGCTGACTGTCGCCGGTTCTTTTTAATCCGACGACAACGCTATAACCAATGAGCGGATTTTCGCGAATGCCTTCGATCGTGGTGATATCTCTAACCAGGACCTGTCGGCTTTCTGCCGCTAATGCTCCTCGCTCAGCAATGCAGACAACACAAAGTAGAGTGAGCAATGCTGCGAGCCTCGAGAAGTTCGCGCGAATCCGGGTTGCCTGATTTCGGCTTACCAGGTGAGCAGCCACAGCAGCCCCCTGATGATGGGATTTTGCCGTCCGATGTAATCGGAGACTACACCTTTGCCTTTTAGTTCGAGTTCGAGATTGGCCAGCGCCGTAGCGGGCGCAGTATTGTTTGGCGCCACATCGCCGGGACGCAGCACGCCGCGCACGATCAAGTCTTCATGTTGGCTATTGATCACGATGCGCCGCTCCGCTTCCACAACCATGCTTCCATCGGGGAGAAGTCCGATCACACGTGCCGAGACGGTGGCGGTGACGCTGGAACCCGCTGACGTCTCACCCTGACCTTTTAATGATTTGGAAGATTTCATCCCAAGAAGCGGATTCGCGGGAACAGTCTGCCATCCGGGCAGGCTGGTTATGGCGGAATCTGCTTGAAACGTTCTTGAGTTATTCACATCTCCTGTGGAAGAGGCCGCAGTGGTTTCCGAAACCAGGAGAGTAACAACATCTCCAACTCGCCGTGCCTTGTAGTCCGCGCTCATGTCGGTGTAAAGACCGCTCGCCGTATACAGGCTGCCGAGCGTCGTGGTTTCGGGAGCGGCGGCCTGTGTTTGCATCCGAGCGAGGTAGTCGGAGCGCAGCTTATCGGAGTCCTGTTTTTGTTTTGGATGGGCAAACGCAAGCGGTGCACCCGGCAGAAAGATGCTGACGGCCGACAAGATCAATAACATCCTGACCGCCGTCCTCGCTAACATGGAGACACCCCTGCGCGCGCCCATCGAAGTTCCGCGAGTGTTTCTTGCGTAGATCTCTGTGTGATTCAAAGATTGCCTTTCAATAGCCCTGGCGCAACCACTTCCGCCTGGTAGAAGCGCGCGTGATCTGTGCTGGTAACTCGAACTGTCTGACCACGGTTTCCGTTCTGCAAGCAAATCACTGGAAAGCTCATGCGAGAATTCGACGTCTCAAGGACGAGGGTGGCATGATCGCCTCCCCGGACGGCATTTTGCTGGGGTTTTGGCAAGACATGCGTCATCGCATCGGATGTGAGACTTTTCGTCTTCACCGGCGCGACGCCGTGAACCAAAACCAAGAATGGAAGGCACTCGTGATTATCCTGACAACGCAATGTGACTCGAATAGTGCCAGGGGCCGCGTCGGTCATCTTTACAATCCGCACAGTTGCGCCTTCGCGTAAAGCGGAAGCTCCAGAGAGCAATTCGATTTGGTTTGGCTGAACGGGAATGCCGGCAGATGCCAATGCGTCGACTATGCTCGGCACGGGGTCGAGGACGCGGGCGGTCGTAGCCTGGCTCGGAGCCTGAGCATTCGGTGTCTGACTGCTCGTTGTATGACCGGTGGTTGCCTGAGCAATCGACTGGCTCTGGGCTGCGGGCATGAGCCCGGCCAGAAACAGCGAGCAGCAGATGATTTTCACAACAACTCGATCGTGCATTTTTGCTGGCATCTTTTTCAACTTCAATTCTCAGCGCTGACGTTTAACGCCCAATGCTGGCCAGATCCTGCATCATTTGATCTGCCGAAGTTACGACTCGCGAGTTCGATTCATACGACCTTTGAGCCACGATCATGGCAACGAATTCCGATACCACGTCGACGTTTGACTGTTCCAACATGCCTTGCTGAAGCGTGCCCAAACCATCGGCCGATCCGGGAGCGCCAACAATCGGGTCGCCGGAAGCAGTGGTAGCGAGATAAAGATTGTTGCCGACGCTGTTCAATCCGCCGGGGTTCTGAAACATCGCGAGTTGAATGCTGCCGACCTGCGAGGCCGCGGTCTGTCCCGACTGAGTTATAGAGACCGTGCCATCGGAGCCGATCGTGACTGTGGTGGCGTTTGCGGGAATGGTGATGCTTGGCTGAAGCTGGTTCCCGTTTGCGGTGACGATATTTCCGGTCGAATCCAAATGGAAGGCGCCGGATCGCGTATAGGCGATTTGACCGTCCGGCATAGTGACCTGAAAGAAGCCAAGGCCTTGAATCGCCAGATCCAAAGGGTTGCCGGTGGAGCTGAAGTTGCCCTGTGTCTGAACAATTTCAGAGGCGCCGGGCATGGTTCCCAAGCCCACTTGGAGGCCGGCAGCGATGGTTGTTTGCTGGGTGGCTGCGGCGCCGGGCATGATTACGTTTTGATAGACCAGATCGGAAAATTGCAGACGACGTGAGTAAAATCCGGCGGTGCTGGAGTTCGCCAGATTGTTGGCAATGTTATCGAGGTTGAGTTGCTGCGCCGACATTCCGCTAGCTGCTGTGTAGAGTGCACGAAGCATTACCGCTCCTTATCCAAGTCCTAGAGATTGTTTGTAACTCTTGGCAAATCTTGCGTTGCAATCTGATTCATATCCGTGTGAAACATGGTTAACGCCCGCTGCATCAGCTCGGCGTAGCGTTGCACTGTAATCAGTTCGACCGAACTGGCGACTGCGTTCACGTTGGATGTCTCCAACATTCCCTGCTGGATGGTTGAGTCAGTGGCTGGCACCGCGGTCTTTTCAGGAGCGGAGTAGTAATTCTTGCCAACACTCTCGAGCCGCGTTCCATTCGGGAAATCGACGACCTTGAGTTGGCCTGCCAGCGCTCCATTCACGGAGATGGTGCCATCCGGACTCACGGACACTGGCGCTCCCACTATCTGGATTGGCTTGTCGTCGCTTCCCAACACCGCGTCGCCTTCGGAGGTGACGAGTTGTCCATTGGAGGCGACATGAAAATTGCCGTCTCGGGTGAACATTTCTCCGCCGGCGGTCTTAATGGAAAAAAAACCTTTGCCCTGGATGCCAAGATCCAGATCGTTCCCTGTTTTCTGCATGCTGCCCTGGGAAAGATCAAGTTGATCTTCGCCCACGATCGAATAGTCGTTGACGGCCTGGTTCAAACCGCTAAGAGTCATCTTGGAGGATGTGGCCAGCATGGAGCGAAACGAATCATGCTGCGCCCGGTATCCGGGAGTACTGACATTCGCGAGGTTGTTCGCAACCTGATCAAGCGTCTGGCTGCGCGCCATCAATGCCGTGCATGCTGCGTAGAACCCGCTGTCCATGGAGACTCCTGGAAAATACTAGGCACGAAGGGGGCCATACCCAGGCTCGCCAGAAGAGTGATAAGTGATTGAGGACTCGTAAAAAGGAGGTTGAAAATGAGAGGTGGATTAGGCCGAGGCGGAAACGCGGACTTCGCTACAACGTTTTTTCAGTCGGGTTTCTAACCCTGCTCTAGTGTGTGATGCGGCAGGCTTGTCCGTTTCTTGCGGATTCTCGATTCGCCAGAGATCTCAACCGCGAAGCCCAGCTATCGGCGGCTTCGACGATATCGAGTAGCACGCGCGATTTGTGGTGACAGATCTCGCGATCCCCGGCGATCACATCGAGCAACGGCCGCGGAAAGCCCCAGGCCATCGCCATCCGATATCCAGTATGGCGGGCATGTACGTCTGAACCGAGGACGTCCAAAGCATGGATGTCCGAGCTACGCAGGTCCGAACCAAAGGACGGCCCCAACTGCAGCGGAAGGTTGCCAAGGCGGAAAAAGAGTCCGGCCAGGTAGGCTTCTTCAGCGTGGACTTCGGAAGACTGGCTGGCGAGTTCTTCTGCGATGGAAGCGGTCAGCCTGGAGTGCATCCAGAAACGGGTACATTCGCCCGATGCAGCAGAACGCATGGAATGGTCTGCTATGGGCTTAGTCCGAGCGGCCAGCTGTTTCAATTTATCCACTCCAAGAAGAAGCACGATCTCGCTGAGCGAGGCAACTCTCGGAGGCGATTTTCCGAGTTCGATAGTGGCAAGGCGCAGCAATTGCGCGGTGAGGCCCACGTCGGCTCGGATAACATCGGTGATGTAGCGAAGATCTGTCACGAAGGCAGACAAACCCAGTTCCAATTGAAGAAGAGAATTCACCAGCGCTGGAGGGCTGGAAAATTCTGACTCGCCGGGCAGCGGCAAAAACGAGGAATGCGAAACCGGAGACTGTTGTGGAGTAAGAGACAGCCGTGTGCTGCAAATTTTCCGGTCTAAAGACATAGGAACCATCCCGCCGCTACTTATCGGCAGTCGATGGTCGAATCTTTAGCCCTCGGCGAGGTTTTATCTCTCTAACACGGGTCTAATTACAGATGCGTTTAATCGCGCCGAAGACGGAATAGAAGGTCCGCTTGTCCTTTATTTCCCCAGATACGGACCCAAAAATAATCGCGGCACAGACCCAACCGAAAGCGCTCGGCGCCAAACTTAACCACATGCTCCCGAATGATCCGCGCGATTCCCTCTGGTTCGAAAATGTCCTCGAAAACAGTTTCGTGATCCCGGAGAAAAGCCGTGGTGGGAGAGTTCAAATGAGAATCGTATTCGCGGGCAGTAATAAAGCAGGGTACGACCGTACAGGATGTGATCTGTCCGATGGTATAGAGAATCTGATGCTGGACGCCGCTCACAAATCCAATCATCAGACGGCGTTCGCTCTCCGAATAGTGGACTGGAATCATTCCATAGAGTTCCAGAAATTGGCGGGGGATGTGAAGCTCATTTAAGAGTGTTCGGTCTCCCAATGCAAATACCGGGCATGCCCATTGCGCGGCGACGGCGGCAGTGACCTGTTCTTCGGCGGCGAAGCCAAGCTGTTGCACGACGTCTCCGAAGTTCATCGGGGACAATTCCTTATGCCGGGCGAGCGCCAGTTTGAGTTGCTCGGCGGTCAGGATTCCCCGCTGTAGCAGCAACAATCCGAGAGGGAGGCGGGAGGTGCGCGCTTTTGACGGCCTTCCCTGGGAGTTCATTATCTCCACGACCATCCCTTTGACCGCGTGCTGGAAGCATTCCGTACCGCAATACCGGCGGCCATCGACGGTAAGCCCCTCATGGCGATGATTCATGGCCTGCAAAAAAGACTTCGTCAAACAGTTAGGATTGGCGCACTCTGGAGCCAGCTTTCGCCAGACGGATGCGCTTTTGGCACTGCTTTGCTTAGCAAACATAATTTTTTCCTACCTCACAGTTTTTTCGTCAACGGTTTTCGTCAACCGATACCGGTCTCTCATTCGCCGCTTCCGTTTGCAGAGCGGCGCGGAGCTTGGGGAGAGCCATGGTATGGATCTGAGAAATCCGCGCCTCTCCCAATTGCATCACCGCCGCGATTTCTTTCATGGTCAATTCTTCTTTGTAATAAAGGGAGATCACCATCTGCTCTTTTCCGGAGAGAGTTGCAATTGCCTTGGCCAGCTTTTGTTTGACCTCGCTGCGCGCGCAAAGCTCAAATGGATTCTCATCGCGACTGGGAGCTGACTCGATAAGGTCGAGTTTCTGGGAGTTGTCGTAAACCGATCCCACCTGCTGGCCAACCAGAATCGCGCCGTCGATTTGCTGGGCGATGGAACAAAGCTCGTCGACGGAAATGCCGAGTTCAGCGGCGATTTCATCTTCTTCGGGCTGCCGGCATAACTTTTTCGACAATTTGGAAATGGCTTCTTCAATCTGCCGCCCTTTGTGACGAAGCGGGCGCGATCCCCAATCGAGAGCGCGAAGGCTGTCGAGTATGGCGCCGCGAATGCGAAACTTAGCGTAGGACTTGAACGGGACCAACTTACCCGGCTCGTAACCCTGAATCGCCTCCATCAGCCCGATTACTCCGGAGTGGACTAAATCGTCAAACGGCACCTGTTTCGGCAGGCGTTCGTGAATTCGACGGGCGATGTAATAGACTTGCGGCAACTCATTCATGATGAGTTGTTCGCGGTCGATTTCCTCGCCAATTTGCTGTTCCCGATAGGCGGTTTGCGCTTCTAGCATCACTACCTCTACTCATTTACAGCGACAGCGATTGACGTTTGTTAACGCAATAATCCAATGGACTGAACTGAGACCACCGGCGGAATTTCCATGGGACCCAGTACGACTATTTTTGGCAGAAACGGCTCCAACAACCGCCGCAACTGGAAGCGAGCCGGAGATTGGCAGAGCAAAATCGGCGGCGCCGATAGAACCTGTTCTCCAAACAATGCTTTTAGAGCATCGCAGACGCGCCGCGCGGTATTCGGCTGAATCGCACTCTGGCTCGCCGTTGCCGGCTGCGGTGTCAGGCTTCGGGCGCACTCCTCTTCGATGGAGCGGTCCACTGTCACTACCTTCAACTCTCCATGCTCATCAAGCAGCGGGCGAACCAAGGCTCGACCAAGCGACTGGCGAACCGCTTCCACCAGGATGACTGGATTCTTATTGATGCCCGCGGTTTCGACGAGCGTTTCCAAAATCGTTCCCAGGTCGCGGATAGAAACTTGTTCACGCAGCAACTGCTGAAGCACCTTCTGGATTTCGCCCAAGGTCATCAGCTTGGGCAAGAGCTCCTCTACCAGCTTGGGATGGGAATCACTCATCCGGTCGATAAGGCGTTTCGTCTCGTGACGGGTCAGCAGCAGGTAGGCATTTTGCTTGACGATCTCGCTCAAGTGGGTTGCCAGCGCCGAAGTGTGATCGACCACGACATAGCCCGCTGCAACGGCCTGGGATTGCAATTCAGGAGCAATCCAGACAGCGGCCGCGTTGAACGCGGGCTCGCGGGTTTCCTGTCCAGGCAATGGCGGCGGCGACGATTGTGAACTGATTGCCAGCATACAATCGCGGCGCATTTCCCAGCGGGCAATTTCGACCCCACGTAGATGTATGACGTATTCGCGTTCCTTCAGCGTCAGGTTGTCGGTAATGTGGATTGAGGGCACGAGAAACCCGAGCTGTTGCGCCAATTGTTTCCGCAAGGAGCGGACTTTGCCCAGCAGCTGCCCGCCTTGCTTGCTATCTACAAGTGGCACCAGGCCCAATCCGACTTCGAGCATGAGTTCATCGAGCTTCATGACCGCGTCCATGGGATCGGCAGCGGGCTTAGCAGTTACTTGACCCTTGGAAGCGTCGGTTCCATCTGCGGCTAAGGCATCGGCCGCGCTGGCCGATTTGGCTCGGCGCGCGAAATAGATCAGGACCGAGGCCATCAGGGTGAAAGAAAGTTTGGGCAGGCCGGGGACAATTGCGAGTCCGCCCATAACGCCTGCGGCGATCCAGAGGGGGCGGCTCTTGCGGAACAACTGCCGGCCGAGGTCCGATCCTAGAGAGCTGTCTGACGAAGCCCGCGTCAGGACGATGGCTCCGGCAACGGAGACGAGGAGAGAGGGGATCATGGTGACCAGCCCATCTCCAACGGTCAGCACGGTGTAGGTCTTGAGGGCTTCCATGAACGGGATGCCGTGCTGGAATACTCCAATCAAGAAGCCCGCAATGATGTTAATAGCCGTGATCAGGATGGTCGCAAGTGAGTCGCGCTGACTGAAGCGGGCTGCGCCATCCATGGCGCCGTAGAATTCGGCCTGGCGCGCGATCTCCTCGCGGCGGCTGCGCGCCTGTTTCTCGTCGATCATTCCGGCGTTCAAGTCGGAATCAATCGCCATTTGTTTCCCTGGCATCGCGTCCAGTGTGAAGCGGGCAGTGACTTCAGCGGTACGCACCGCGCCGTGGCTGACGACCATGAACTGGATCGCAATCAAGGCCAGGAAAAGAACAAAGCCTACGACGTAGTTGCCGCCTACTACGAATTGTCCGAAGGACTCAATTACTCGTCCGGCCGCAGCGGCTCCCTCGCTGCCGTGCAACAGAATTCGACGGCTGCTAGCCAGGCCGAGCGACAATCGGAATAAAGTCAGCAAGAGCAGAAGGCTCGGGAAGACGGAAAACTGCACCGGCTTCAAAATCTGAATGGCCACCAGCATCACCAGAACCGATGCAGTGATGCTCAAGGCCAGCAATAGATCAACCGCGACCGCAGGTAGGGGAATGAGCATGACAAATACCATACTCACGGCCAGCGCCGGCACAACCCAATCGCCTGCGCCGCCGGCAACAGCACTTACCAATTTTGGTTTCGTCGCCATTTTTTCTCCACCACCCGTGAAACTTTAGCTTTGCGTACAGCGCCTAAAGGCGCTCGGACTATGCATCGCTTGCGGTATGCCTGAAGGCATACCCTGATACGAATCGTGCTGGCCGCATCCTTAATGGCAGGCGCTTGTACAGAATCGCGCGGCTTGTTAGCACTGATTTCAAAGTGTCGGACCCTGATTTACATTTACGTTCTGCCGAGCACGAACCTGCGCGCGGAATACGAATGCCAGAATTTCGGCTACAGCCGCATAGAGCGCTCCTGGAATTGCCTGCCCGACCGCCACCGTGCGGTACAGAGCCTGTGCCAAGGGCGGATTCTCCAACACCGGAATCCCGTGCCAGCGCGCTACTTCTTTGATCTCCTGCGCCAGGAAATCACGTCCCTTGGAGATGACGATGGGAGCGTCCATCATCATGTCGTAGCGCAACGCAACCGCGAAGTGAGTCGGATTGGTAATTACTACGCTAGCTTTCTCGGTATCGCGAAGCATCTGACGCCGCCGCAGGCTGCGTTGAATGCGGCGAATCCGGCCTTTAGTCGCTGGATTGCCTTCCGTCTGCTTCATTTCATCTTTGAGATCCTGGCGGCTCATCTTGAGGTCGCCTTCAAGTTTTTGCCGCACCAGTAGGTAGTCGACGCCGGACCAGCACACCAGCACCAGACCTGACTTCCAAACCAACTCTCCCATTACGCCGACCAGAAACCCTGCGTAAGCGCGCACGCCAAGGTCGGAGGCATGGACCACCGTATTCAGGTGCTTGGAGATGGTGGAGATTCCGATCCAGACAATCACTGCAAACGGCAGCAACGACTTGAGGATTCCGCTGAGGCCAGCCAGCGAAAACATTTGCTTAAGCTTCGTGGCAGGATTCATTCTCTCTGGTTTAAACGCCAAGGCTTCCGGGGCAAATATCAGGCCGCCCTGCGCAAGGCCGGCGGATACCGAAAGTACCCAAGCGGTTGCGACCACCGGAACAATCCAACGCAATACGCCGGCGGCCATCCAAAACAGGATGGGGGCGCCGGGACGAAGTGGTTCTTGAATCGAAAGATCGAGCGAGTTCTGTAGTAGCCCCCGCCATTGTTGCGTTACATTCGGAATCTGCCATGCCACCAATGCGAGACCGCCAGCCCATGCCAGGGAATTCGAGAGTTCCCTGGTGCGCGCAACCTGGCCCTGTTCGCGGGCCTTCTTGCGCTTTTGCGGTGTAGCTTTTTCCGATTTACTCGAATCTGCCATGGTTTACCGCGCCAGATGCAACAAGCGATCTGTGTAAGCGATCGACTCCGAAAAATATCGTTGAAACAAATGCGGCCAATACTGAATCGTCACGCTTAAAATCACGACTCCCAGCATGCTTTTTATCGCTGGACCAAGCAACATCAGTGGCATCTGGGGCGAAGCTTTGCCCATCAACCCAAGCACCATGTCCGCCAGCAAAGTCGCAGCCAAGACGGGGGCCGCGATCTGGATTCCGAGGTCAAGTACCACCGCGCCTTCATGCAGCATCGCCTTCGCGAACATTGGATTAAGAGTTGCAGAGCCGGGAGGGAGATAGTCAAAGCTATGAGCGACCGCGCGCAAGATCCAGTGGTGAACGTCGAGTCCCAGAAAAATGAGCATAGCCAGACTTTGATGAAAGAATGCAACGACGGTGCTGTCGACCTGCGTGTTGGGGTCGAGGATGTTCACGAGCGAATATCCCATCTGCACACTTAGTACCTGGCCGGCCATCTGCACACCCTCAAACACGACGTTGGTCGCAATCCCTATCGCTATACCAACGAGAGTTTCGCTGGCGACGAGTAACGTCCAATTCGGCATTGGCATCGCTTGAAGCCGGGGCGCATACACGGGATATAGAACGGCGGTGATCGCGATCACGAGCACCACCTTGATCCTTGGCGGAATCGAAGCGCTGCCAAAAAACGGCGCGAAGATCATCAGCCCGGCGACACGGAGTCCGATCACCAGGACAGAAGTTAAAATCGGTATGAGCGATATTTCCATGACTTCAACGCAAGTACGGGTGAAAATCCGATAACAGTTGCAAAGTGAACTGGCAAAGCTGCCTCCACATCCAGGGCATAAGAAAAAATACTCCGGCCGCGACAGCGAGCAGACGTGGCACAGCCGAAATGGTGGTCTCCTGCAACGAGGTCAACACCTGGACAATGTTGACCGACAAGCTCACAACGACCGCAATCGCCAAAATTGGCGTGGCAAGCAAAAATACTTCCCGCATGGTCATGCGGCCGAGGTCGATGGCTACTTGGACTGGCATGGTGACCTCAGTTGAAACTCCTCATGAGTGATCCGATCAGTAAATTCCATCCATCCACCATCACAAATAACAGCAGCTTGAGAGGCGTGGAGATGACGACAGGCGGCAACTGGAGCATTCCGACCGAGGTGGAGATGGAAGCGACGACCATGTCGATCACTAGAAACGGCAAGAACAGCACGGTGCCGATTTGAAATCCCATTCGCAACTCAGAGAGGATGTACGCTGGCGCAACGACCCTAAGAGACAAATCATCCGGGGTGCGAGGCCGCGGTTCTTTGGACAATTCGACGAAGAGCGCGACGTCTTTGTCACGGACATAGTGCAACATGAACTTCCGCACGGGTTTTGCCCCCGTTTCCAACGCCTGCATAGCGGAAAGGTGTCCCTCTTGTAGCGGGAGCACGGACGTCTGGTAGAGCGTCGCCCCGAGAGGCTGCATCAGGAAAAAAGTAAGTACGAGAGCAAGACCAATGAGTGTCTGGTTAGTTGGCGTGGTTTGCAGTCCGAGAGCCTGTCGCAAGAAGTGGAACACCACCAGCAAGCGCGCAAATGGCGTCATGCACAGCAACAATGAAGGGATCAGGGTCAGGAAGGTGAGCAGAACGACAATGGTCCATGAGGCCGACCCATTGCCCATGCCTTTGATGCGAATTTCGTTAGGATCGGCGGCCGCGAGTTGAGCCGGTGGCGCGTCTGGGGCCACGGAACTCTCGGACTGGAGTGGCGCTGCCGAGAGTCCTTCGCCGGGCCTCGCTTCCGCGGACCCAGCCAAAGCGCCGAGCACAGCGAGCAGAAACAACGTGTGCACCGCAAAACTTTTTAGAATTGAAAGCTGTCTCATGCCTGAACCTGGTTCTGAGCCCAGCTCCCATCGAGCCCATCGGATATTGTTTGTGCAGGTTCGAGGCAAGCCATCGTGGTCACTGAATTTGGCGATCCCCCGACGAGAAATTGCTTTCCGTCGACCTCGATTACGGCAACGAATCGCTTCTCTCCCAAGGAGACGGTTTCGCATACACGCAGGCGTTTTCGGGTCTGGTGAGACTTCAATTTCTGATGACTCCAATGCCAGGCCGAAGTCAACGAGCGCACGATCTCTTTTAGGCGCAGAGCGCTTCGCGCGGGCAACACGATTCGGATCGAGCAGGTTGGCTCGCTTCGTTCTCCATTTTGATTTGGGCTTCGCTCTTGTTCTGCAGGCTGCGCAGGGACTTGAAGTGTTGGGTCCGGGACTCCCTTATTTGCTTCAACGCTTCCAGCCGGAGGAACGCCAGCCGCGTTCAGATGCATCGCGTGTTTCAAGAGGGCGGGGAAATCGGTGCCGGCTTTCAATCCGTCGAGCCAGCCGACTTTCTTTACGGGACTATTTTCAGTCGCGTCGGCCTCCGTGATTCGAATCGCGCCAGCCGTAAGGGCCTTCTGCGCCAAGGGATTCTTCACTTCCGTCACTCGTCTTGGTCGGCTGGTATGGGACTTTGGTTTTTGACCGCGAATGGGCGTCGTTCGGCGACCTGATTCCTTTCGCGTCCTCGATTTCGCATCGCCTCCAACGATGGCGGGCTGCGCGTTCCTTGCCAGTCCGCCCCCTAGAGTGAATGCCTCAAGGCATAGCGCTTCGTCGATCCCGTTGTCCCATTCCGTCATGCAAGTTCCGTGATGCGTACTGCTAATCGATTGCCAATCACTTCAAATTCAGCCCAACCCACAAGAAGTCCGTTCACGCGCAGCGGAATATCGCTAGTTGAGGGAGAGTCTGTTTCCACGATTGAATCTTTGTTCAAGCGAAGCAGGTCGCCAACCGTGAAGTTGACGATTGGAATCTCGAGCGTCAGATGACATGGGAGCCAACCGAAGTCGGCGATCGGATCGGGTTTCTGATCCGCGCCTGGAACCTGCGGTTTCTCCTTCGCCATTTGTACTGCTGCATCCATAATGTTTTCCGCGTTTGCCTTGGTGCTGATCCTGGTGGTGATGATGAGAAGTGCCAGGCCGCGACCGCTTTTTACAACAGGCGCGGATTGACCTCAGCTCCATAAATGCAAGTGGCATACCACGCAAGGAGCGGGTCCACCGTAATGACGCGATGATCTTTTGGGATGGGAAACGGGTGTGTTGACAACAACTTGGACGCCGCGATTACGAACGTACATGTACCACTGCGGCAGGGGCCGATTAGAGTTGGAGTAGAAGAAAAGAAGGCGTGGCGCGGCCATTGCGGCCGCGCCCGCCAGTCCTCTAATTAGGGGCTAATTCCCCGGCGACGCCTGAAGGTTCGTGGTCGTGTTGCTGATTGCATCGAATGTGGTTACCACGCGCGAATCGGCTTCGAAGGCGCGCTGCACGACAATCAAGTTTGTGAACTCGGTGGAGATATCCACATTCGATAACTCCACTGCGCCACCGGTAAGGGTGCCGCGACCGCCGTTGCCGGCTGTCCCGATTACTGCCGCACCCGAAGACAACGTGCTGTCGTAGTTGCCTCCTCCGGCCAACTGCAAACCTTGATTGTTGGCGAAGCTGGCGATGGCAAGCTGTCCGATGGCCTGTGTCTGGCCGTTGCTGAACTGGCCTTGGATGGTTCCATCCGCCATGATCGAGTAGCTTTGGAGGGTACCATTGACATAGCCGTTTTGATTCGTGGTCGTCGTAGTACTCGGCGATGCCACTTGTGTGATCAGAGAGTTCCCGGTGGCGTCGGTGACGCTCCAACCGACACTCAGATCGGCAGCGCCGTCCGCAAGTCCAGTGATTGGAATGGCGACGGACCCAGTCGGCGACGTCAAGTGTCCATTGCTGTCAAAGTTCAAGGTCCCCGAGGTGAGGACGGTAGGAGCACCCGTGCCACCTGTATCAGCGGCGGGTAGCGTGACCTGGTACGACCACGTGTTCGCTGCGGTCATCGTGTAGTCGAAAGTCACAATGTGCGATTCGCCTAACGAATCATAAACCGACATGGAAGTGGAATAGGTTGTGCCGACGGGCGCCGCAGCATTCAAATTGGTTTGCTGTTGCATCGTCGTGGTCGCGGAAGGAGGATTACTGAGTCCCGCTCCAACCTGAATTGGAGATAAACTTCCACCCTGATTGATTACGCCGTTCACTGCCGGAAAGCCCATTACCTCTTGGCCGGCCGTCGTGACCAAATCTCCCGACGAGTTGACCGTGAAATTCCCAGCACGCGTGTACTGCATAGATCCGTTGGACTGCTGCGTAACAAAGAAGCCATTGCCGGTGATGGCCGCGTTCGAGCTTACCCCGGTATTCTGCAAACTACCGTTGGTGTAATTCGTGGCTACGGAGCTGATGGCCGTGCCAGCGCCCACTTGAATGGGATCGCCCGCACCGTCGCCACCATAGCTTTGGTAGAACAGATCCTGAAAGTTTGCCGTCTGGTCTTTGTAGCCGACCGTATTCATGTTGGCAAGGTTGTTGGAAATAATGTCCAGCGCTTGCGTGCTAGCGGCCAGGCCGGAAAGAGGAATCGAGAACGATGCCATTAGTTCACTCCTGTGGGTATTTGCTGGGAATACAAAGCCGCAGCTTGACTAGGCGTTATCGCCGGCTGCGATAGCGAAGCGCCTGGGTTCGATGGGACTGCCGATGGACCTGCCGCAGCCGAAGAAGAACTGGTAGAGCTGGAAGAACTGGCAGCGGAACCGGACAAGGCAGTGGAGAGTGTCTGGTTGATGTCGATCAGTTGTTGTAGTTGATTCATCTGGAACATCTGACCAACCATCGTCGTCGGATCCATGGGCGAAGTCGGATCCTGGGATTGCAATTCGGTTACCAGTAAGTTGATGAACGTCTGTTCTGCGTCGTTCGCGTTCTGAGCTGGAGTCTGGTTTGTAGAATTGGACGGGGCCGCCGCTTGGGTAGTGGCGGAGGGTGGTAAGGCCATTCCCTGACTCTGGATTCCTTGAACATTCATAAATCTCTTCTCCTTCTGCTGTGTAGGTTGCTTCCTGTTATCTAACTTTTGTCTAACGCACTGCTGTCTAGCTCACTCCAAAACAAAAAAGTTACATGTGAATATCAAGCCGGGATGCCGGTGTGGCGATTCCCCCCACGGCCACCGATGCTGGTGTCAGGTCCTCACCCCGGATGCCTGCTGAATTCGCCGTATACATCGTTTGCCCGTCGGTCTGTCCTTCGCGCGGCTTCTGCTGTTCGGATGCCGTCGACTGGTTGCCCGCGTGATCTTGCACGGTGAGGTTCGCTACCGTGACCCGTTGCTCCGAAAGGCGGGTTTGCAATCCCGGAAGGTCTGCCGCCATCACGCGTCCAAGTTCTCCGCGCTCGACTGAGATCTCTGCCGAAAACTGATTGCGGACCATCGAGGTGCGAATATCAACATTTCCAAATTCGCCGGTGCGCATCCCGAGACGAAGCTCCGATTCCCCGATGCGCTCGACCAGTTTCGCCGAGTTGATCAGGGATGTGGGATAAGCTACTGGAGTTTCCGGCTGTGATGGATGAGGCGCAACCCCAGTCGACTCGCGCGCGAGTTGGGTGCTTGCTGGCTCGGCCGCGGCAGGGGTTGAGGCGGCGCTTGCGTTCTTGCTGCTCTCACCGGACGCCGCCGCAAATAAACTTCCAGTCGCCGAGGAAGATGCCGAGGTGTCGCCTGCCTTCAGCGGAACGTTATTGTTGTTCTGGTCGGGCGTCTGAGAATCTCCGCGGGTCGAGGCTTCCTGCCGTGGCTGGATCTTGGTACCCGTTGGCGCTTCAGTGGTCTTGTTCCCTGTTCCAGTTGGTTCGGGCTTCACTCGAGTTGACGTGGCGCTGATCCGCGATGAAATCGTGGCTGACAGAGAAATGGTCCCTTGCGAATTGGTGGGGAAGTTGGTGGCGCCCATTACTGCTGTAGCAGCAAGCGGGAAAGTAAGCGATGTGGGAATGACACTGGGCTGAGCCGCAGGCTGGTCGCCGTCAGACTTTGCCGGGGCAGGAGCCTGACGATCGTCATTATTATTGGTCGTCCCGCTTGAAGCATCCGGCTGCGCGATAGATACGCTGCTGGAGTGCATTCCTGGATCGGAAGCCAGCGCCAATGATCCGGCAACGACGTTCGAGATTGCGGCTGACTGTTTCGCATCCGGGCCGACGGTCATGCTGGAGTTGGGAGTCGAAGTCATTGGAGCTGACGGAGTCATTCCGTTCCCGCTCGGAGCGAGGCTTGTTGAATCTGTGGCATTAAGACCGGCAGCGTTAGGGTTCGTGACTGGGATCGAAGAAGCTGATGCCGCCTTCGGCGTTGCTATCTTCGAATCAGAAAGTGGCAAGTTCGCCGGTTGAGTTCTTGGGGACGTAGCCATCTTCGATAGAAAATCAAGACTGGACGCCGGTGTAGGGCTTAATGCTGCGCGCTGCGTCTGCGAATCGCTTGTCGTTGCATTCGATGAAGACTCAGAGGTGGAATTCGCCTCGGCGGCATCGGACGCAATTGCTTCCTGCGGAGGAATCAAGCCTGACCGCTGCGATGCCGACTGGCCGCCGGCTAGATCTGCTGCGGAGGTCACGACAGATGGCTCTTCATTGCGCGGTGCCGAGCCGGTGGCAAGATTAACGGATGATAATCCCGAGGGAGCCGGGGTGAAATTCTTGATTTGCACGCTCGCAGCTTCAAGAGCTTCAGAAAGCGGCGTCAGTTGCGGCTGTGGCATCGGTGACGCAATTGGAGTGGGAACGGATTGTCCCAGTACCGTGGCGCCCTGCGATTTGACGTTTGAGAGTTTGGCGCGACTCGCGGTTGTTCCTGCGGTCTCGGAGGAAATTTTCTGTGAAGATGCCTGCCCTGCCACCGGGCTTGTAGTTGGCATTCCGGAATCGTCGGGAGACATCAGGGCAGAGTTTGGGGCGGACGCTTCGAGTATCTCCGAAAATGATTTCGGAGCCTCGCCGCTCGTACTCGAAGCGGGCAATGAGGTTGGCGCCGCCGGTATTGCCGCAGTTCCCATGTTTGGTCCGATTGCGATCACAGTTGTTTAACCGGACCATACATTGCAAGTGCGAGGCCAAAAATTCCGGATTAGAGACGATTCCCGATGCGGCACCGATTCCCAACGAAATTAAAGAGTTTCGAGGATTATGCCGATTAGAGTTTGAACTTGAATTGCCGGGTGGAGGCTCGGATGGGCAACCTTTGCCTAGCTGAGGTCGGCAAAGTGTGCCTAGTTGCTGCTTCTGCGCCGCGAGAGGAAGAGATCGTCGGCCGCAGCTTGTTCCCGTTTGGCTTGTTCGCGGATGTAGACTTCGCGCTGCTGCTGGCGCAATTTTTCCAGCGTATCGCGATTGCGGCGAGCTGCTTCGTACACTGCGAGCTGTTGCTGCCACTTTTTCTTCGAATCCTGCAATCGCACGCGCAGAATCTCACCCTGTAGTTCGAGGGCCTTCTCGTACTCGTAGGCAGACTGCATTTCAGCTGCGCTCGTGCCTTGAGCCAGAGCGGCCGAGCGATTCTTGCCGGCAGCTAAGCACGCGTCGCTAGTTTGCCGGATTTGCAGTTCAATGCCGGCAATCTCTTGCTGAATCTTCTCCAGCGCAAGACGCTCCCGCTGCTCGATGCTTTCGCGATAGCGCAGAACCGTTGCCAGAGGAAAATGGAATGGCATGGCTAGCTGGGGAGAGCCAGCAGTTGTTGCAGGTTAGAAGCCAGGGGAGCGGCTTCCTGCGGCTCTTGCTGAAGAAACTTTTCGATTTGCGGCAACGCTAAAAGAGCTTTGTCGAGAGTGGCGTCAGTGCCACGCTGATAGGCACCGATGCGCACCAGATCTTCGGCGCGGGCATAGGCGGCCAGCAGCAATCGCAATGCGCCTGCTTTTTGCATGTGGTCGCGCGTGCAAACCTTGGGCATCAACCGGCTCAAGCTGTCGAGCACCGAGATTGGCGGATAGTGATTCCGCAGCGCCAGGCGGCGATCGAGAACGATGTGGCCATCGAGCAACGAGCGAACCGTGTCTACGATCGGATCCTGCTGATCGTCACCCTCCATAAGAACGGTGTAGAAGGCGGTGATGCTGCCGTGCGAAAAGCGCCCTGCGCGCTCAACCAACCGGGCCAGCATGGAAAGGACCGATGGCGTGTAGCCTTTGGCGGTCGGAGGCTCGCCGGCAGCCAGGCCAATTTCTCTTTGCGCCATGGCGAATCGAGTGAGGGAATCGACGACCAGAAGCACGTTCTTGCCCTGTCCGGAGAAGTACTCCGCAACTGCGGTAGCAGCCAGCGCAGCGCGAATCCTCAGTAGCGGCGATTGGTCCGAAGTGGATACGACCACCACGGAGCGGCTTACGCCCTCTGGCCCCAAAGTTGCCAGAAACTCTTTTACTTCGCGGCCACGCTCGCCAACCAGTGCGAGCACAGTCATATCCGCCGCCGTGCCTCGCGCCATCATGCCAATCAATGTACTTTTACCAATGCCACTGCCGCCAAAGATTCCAACTCTCTGTCCGCGTCCGCAGGTTAGAAAGCCATCGACGGCACGAATGCCGCAACCGATCGGCTCGCTGATCAGCGTCCGATCAAACGCCATTGGCGCGACGCCGTCGATAAGCCTCGAGCGCTCGGCCCGGTATTCTCCCAACCCATCCAGCGGCTGGCCGGTTGCATCAATGACTCTGCCCAGCATCTCCGGGCCAACTCGCAGAGAAGGCCTGGCGCCCCAGGTAACGATGCGATCGCCAAATCGAATTCCCTGCGGTGCTTCCAGGCACATTGAGAGGACTTTGGAGCCGCGAAATCCTACAATCTGGCCGGGAAATTTGGAGCCCAGCGAATCGGAGATCTCACAAGATTCGCCGACCGAACAAAACGGTCCTTCGGATTCCACCAGATTGCCTAGAACTTGTGTGACGCGTCCTTGCCAGCGGATGGTGGAACTGCTCCGCAGCCAACTTACGTAAGGATCGAGAGGAGCGGGATTCATTTTGCTTCTGATCTTCGGGCAAGAAGGTCGAAGAAACCTTGTTCAACTTCTTTCAGCTGAGATTCCAGACCCATATCGGCCACGCCCAGGTCGGTCTCAAGAAAGCAAGCTTTAGGGTCGAGTGAACTGTCTTCCACAATTTGCACGTTGGCAAAATCGCGGAAATACTGTTTCCAGCTTCCCGCGTCCTCGGGCCGAACGCGCACTGTGACGGTAGTTTTCTGTTGCAGCCTTTCGAGCATGACTTTTACAAGTCCGGCTACAACCATGGGGTCAACCTGCGATTCGCGGTGAAGAATTTTGGCTGAAATCGCAAGCGCCAGGTTGACTAAGTCGAGTTCCACTTTTGCGTAATAATCGGAGGATTGCCGCTGAAATCCATGGATCAGGTCGGCTACTCGTTTGCGTTCCTGCGCCAGATCCTCCTCAAATCGCGCCGTCGCTTGCCGGATTCCCTGTGCCAGCCCCTGCGCATGCGCTTCGGCTATCAAGGGAGTCATGTCTGGCTGAGAAGAGATGTGTACGGGCCTGACGGGAATGGCGATTTTTTCTTCATCATTATTATTGTTATTGTTCTGCACTGGAAGCATGGGTGGCATTTCCGATGTCGTCGGCGGTCCGAAGGTGTCGTGATATTGGAATGTTTCCACCAACGGCATCATGCGCTCGCCGGGGTCGTTATACGACATACTCGTCTTCTCCCTCGGCCTTCAGAGTCACTTTGCCTTCGGCTTCCAGTTTGCGCAACAACGTGACCGCTTCCTGTTGCGCCTTGGCTACATCTTTGCCGCGAGCTGGTCCCATGGCTTCCATATCTTCTTTGAGCATCTCTACCGCGCGCGACGACATCGCTCTGAAAATATGGTCTTTCAGATCCGCGCTTGCGCCTTTCAATGCCATCCCCAGGACCTTTTTGTCCATCACGTTCAGCCACTCGCGGACCGAAACATCGGCTACGCCGAGCAGATCTTCGAACGTGAACATCAGATTGCGGATGCTGATCGCGGTCTGGGGATCGTCTTGTTCGATGCCTTCGAGAATTGTCTTTGCCGCCGCCGGTTCGAGCCGGTTCATCACGTCGGCGACACTTTTGAAGCCGGCAAAAGTCTTCTGGCTTTGTTCACCCAAAGAAAGCAGGCGCCGGTTGAGAACGACAGAAACTTTCTGTGCCATTTCCGGTGAGAATTGGCGCAGTTGGGCAAGACGCTTAATCGATTCAGCTCGAACTGGCTCGGATAGCTTCATCAACAAGGCTGAAGCCTGTCTTCCATCCAGGTGAGCGAGAATCAGCGCGATTGTTTGCGGATGCTCGCCGTCGAGGAACTTCGCCAGTTGTTGAGGATCGGCTTTTTGCAGTGACTCTAACTGGCCGACGCTCAACTCTTGCAACTTTATGATTTTTTGCAGAACATTTTGAGCGGTGTCTTTGCCAAACGCTTTGACGAGCAGACGAGCCGCGACTTCTGGGCCGCCGGTCGCCCCGGAATCCTGAGACGCCAACTGGCTGTATTCTTCCAACACTCCAGCGACAACTTCCGCCGGAACTGCTCCTAGTTCTCTTATTTCTTTCGTGATCATCTGAACCTCTTGCTCGGAGAGGTTCCGGAAAACCGCCGAGGCGGCCTCCTCACCCATGACAGCCATGAAAATCGCTGCCTTGCGGATGCCATTCAATTGCGATGCGGCGCGGGCGCTCATCTGGCTTCCTCATTCACCCAGGCTTGAATCAGCTTGGTGGCAGCCACAGGTTCACTCCTTACCGTATCCCCCAATTGTTTCTTAAGCACTGCGGCCCGTTGTTCTGGAGGGAGCCCCGCCATTTCCTGTCCGGGAAGGCCTTGACCAGAGGACTTCTGCCCGACCCGGCCTGGCAGTTCCTTGAATGTGGTGATCAGTTGTTTTTTCAGGGGTCTCAGAACCAGGGCGTAAGCGAGCAGGAATAACAGAATCAGCATTCCATATCGCACCATGCTCGACCAGTCATTCAGGGTGACGCGCACGCGCTCGGCGAAATTCGGCTTAATCGGCGCGTCGACCGGTGTTTGATCGAAGGAGAGGTTCTGAACCGTCAGCGTATCTCCACGAGCGGCATCGACTCCGATCGCGGCTCGGGCGAGAGTTTCGATCTGCTTGAGTTCTTCGGGAGTCCGTTTTCGGCGAACTTCGGTGCGTTTCCCATTTTCCTGCTTCACGTCGGTGGCATCATCCACCAGCAGCGCGGCTGAGATTCTTCGAATGCGGCCGGCAGGTTCCACGATGTGACGCACGACCTTATTCACAGCGTAGGTATTATTCTCGCTCTTTGAGATTTGCGTACCGTCCGTATCGTCCGCGGACGCCTTAACCATGGCTGGCTTAGCGCCATTTTCTCCGGGCACGTTGCTGGAAGTTCCGGGGACGCCTCCACTCGAGATGCCGCCGCCAACCTGCTCCTGTGACATTTGAGAAGACACCACCACGGCGCTCTTAGGATCGTATGTCTCCTGACTTTCTTCGCTGCTGCTGGGGTCGTATTCCACATTCACACTGGCTCGCACGCGTTGCGCGCCGACGACGGGTTCAACCGTCTGCAGCAATCTGGCGGAATATTCCTGCTCGACGCTCGCATCCGCCGTAAGGTCGCTATGTCTTGGCCTGCCTAGGGACCGGTTCGTGTCGGCATCAACTACGGTTACATTCTCCGGGCTAAGCTGATCCACCGCCCCTGAAACCAGGCGGGCGATTCCCATCTGCGTCTCATCTGACAACCGGCCGGAACGCAGTCGAAGCACGACGGACGCTTTGGCGGCGCGTGCGCGATCAACGAATACGGAGTCGGTGGACATGACGAGGTGGACGCGAGCGCTTTCTACATCTCGCAGAGTCTGGATGGAGCGCTCCAACTCCCCTTCAAGCGCGCGCTGGTAATTTACTTTTTCATCGAACTCGGTCTGGCCCCAGTTGAGCTTGTCGAATAATTCAAACCCCATGCGTCCGCTGTGTGGCATTCCGTCGGAAGCTATTTCCATGCGGCTCGAATCGAGCTTGTCGCTCGCTACATTCACACTCTTGCCATCAGGAGCAATTTGATAAGAGATATTCTTGGACGCTAGCTTTGCACCCAGCGCCTGGGCGTCGGCCGGCTCCATTCCGGTCATGAGGGGCACGTAGTCCGGCGTGGAAATGAAATGTGAAAACGCCGCCAGGACAGCCACGGTTATCACTGCGGCCACGCCCAGCAGGATGCGCTGTTTGGCGGTGAGGCCGGTGAAGAAATCCGTCGCTTGCTTCTGTAGTTGATCGAATGAGGGCATACGTTTGATCGGGCCGGGCTAATCGCGCCTAAAACTGCAACTTCGAAACCTCCTGATACGCGTTCACAATCTTGTTGCGCACCTGCATCATGAGTTGGAAGGCGATGTCCGCTTTTTCCACGGCGATCATCACACTGTGAACGTCTTGCCGCTGGCCTTGTACCAACTGGCTGATGCTTTGGTCCGACTTGTTGCTCAGGTCATTGACCTGGGTGATGGCATCCTTCAGCGTGTCACCAAAGCCGCCTTCCGTTTCAGAACTCGATGGCACGGTAGGTCTTGTCGGCAGTGTTCCGAGGGAAGCCGGCAGACCGGAGGTGATTGTGTTGTTCATACTTGGATCCTCTGTTGGATTCTCGTTTTAGCTATTTCAAAAGCTCAATCGATTGCTGAATCATCTGTTTTGACGCGGTGATGGCCGAGGCGTTGAGTTGATAGGAGCGAACTGCGCCCATCAGATCGACCATCTCCTGAACCGGGTTGATGTTGGGATAAGCCACGTATCCATCTTTATTGGCGTCGGGATGACCGGGCTCAAAGCGCATCAAGGCCGGTGATGGATCGTCGATTACTTTCTGTACGCGCACAGCAGGAATTGGAGTACCGGCTGGTTGGAATCCTGCCAGCATCATCCGGAAAGGTTGATTCCCTGAGGTGGAGAAAACGACTTCTTTGCGCTGATAAGGGCCGCCCTTGGCCGTGTGTGTGGTTTGCGCGTTGGCCATGTTGGCCGCGACAACTTCGGCCCGTTGCCTTTCGGCGCTTAGTGCCGATCCGCTGATCTCTAACGTCGAAAACATGCTCATCCCTTGCCTCCTTCATTGATTGCGCTCATTAGATTGTGAAACTCGTGCTGTAATAGCTGAACTCCCAGGCCAAACTGCATCTGTGTTTCGGCCAGGAGCAAACCCTCGCGGTCCATACTGACGTTATTTCCGTCGGGCCGTTCGAGCAGGCCAGGAACGTTGCGAACAACGGGCATTAAATCGGCTTGGCCGCCGCTCGCCGCTCGCATCAGTTCGCTGCGAAAATCCAAGTCCTTGGTGTGGTATCCGGGTGTGTCTACGTTCGCCATGTTGGAAACCACTAGCTTGTGGCGATCCGCAGTAACGTCCAGAACTTTCTCCAGCAAATTCATCATCGGAGTCGATACATCGTTCATGCATACCTCCTCGGCGGCAGGCCGTGTTCGCGAATTTTGTTGCGGATCGTGCGCAGGCTTACGCCCAACATTTCGGCAGTCCGAGTGCGGTTGCCGCCCGTGATCTGGAGAGTTGCCTCAAGCAGATGGCGTTCGACTTCGCGCATTGAGGTTCCTGCACGCAGCGGCGAAACCGATTTTGAAGACATTGTCTCGGCATAGTTCGAAGTCGAGTTATGTCCGGAATGGGAGAACTGGTTCGAGCCAGCGAGCTCTGTCTTCAGGCATTCGGGACCAATTTCCTGGCCCTCGTTCATGGTCACAACCCGCCGCATGAAGTTGCCGAACTCGCGCACATTTCCCGGCCACGAATGCGCCTGCAGCGCGCTAACAAACTCGGGATGCAAATTCGGAATTGGCCGGGCTGCTTCAGAGGCGAACTTTCGCGCGAAAAATTCGGCGAGCACCGGGATATCCTGCTGCCGTTCGCGGAGCGGCGGTAGAGCAAGAGGAATTACATTGAGCCGATAATAAAGATCGGCGCGAAACTTACCCTGCTCGACCATGGCGGGCAATGAAACATTTGTGGTCGCGATAATGCGAATATTCACTCGCGTGCTGCGCGTATCTCCGAGTCGCTCAAATTCACGCTCCTGGACAGCGCGCAGCAATTTTGGCTGCAAGTGCAACGGCATCTCGCCAATTTCATCGAGCAGCAGCGTTCCACCTTCCGCCAATTCAAACTTGCCCGGCTTGGAAGCGGTTGCGCCAGTGAAGGCTCCGCGTACGTGACCAAAAAGCTCGCTCTCCAGCAGATGTTCCGGCACGGCTGCGCAGTTCACGGCAACGAACGGCCGGTTCTTGCGATCACTGTTCTCGTGGATATAGCGGGCAAAAAGCTCTTTGCCGGTACCACTTTCGGCTTCGACCAAAACGTCGGCGTCGGCTCGAGCTGCATGCCGGGCACGCTCCATCGCTTTCAACAGAGCAGGAGCGTTGCCGACGATCGCACCAGATGGAGCCACTGTCCGCGGATGAGTCCCCGCGTGCCGCATGACTCGTTCCACCACGGATTGCAATTCTTCAAACGAGACTGGTTTAGTCAGGTAATCGCAAGCTCCGCCCCGCATCGCCTGGACGGCCTCCGGCACATTGCCAAATGCCGTTAGTAGAATGACGGCGGTGGATGGACTCGACGCGCGAACGGAGCGCATCAGTTGTAGTCCGTCTCCATCAGGCATCCGAACGTCGGTGACAACCAGAGGAAAGTGCTGCGTTGCAAACTTACGCATGGCTTCGGTCGGGCCTCCGGCAACATCCACGAGCCAGCCATCGCGCTGGAAGTTGGTGCGCAGCGCCATTCTTATTCCCGGCTCGTCATCGACTACCAACACCGACTTGACGACTGATTGGACACCGGCGCCGGGCAAGTGTTGTGCGCTGCCTTGTGCGCCGTCTTGTGTATTAATGATCTGTTGATTCATAGGGCCGGGAACTCCATACGGAATGTCGTGCCTCGGCCGATTTGGCTGCTGACTCGGATCGTCCCGGCGTGTTGCTCCATGATTCGCCGGCATACCGTCAGACCAAGTCCCGGGGTCTGCCCGGTGGTGAATCCTGCTTTGAAAATGTGCGGCAGATCCTGCTCGCGGATTCCGCTACCCGTGTCGCTGACTTCAATGACCGCCCATCGTTGCGCGGCGCGCATTTCCACGTCTGCCGCGATGGTTATCTTGCCGCCGGGTTTGGTATGGCGAAGGGCATTGCAGGCCAGATTGAGAATCAACTGCCTCAAGCCATTTGAGTCGCCGGCAATCTCGGCGTGCTGCAGTGTTTCCCGCAGCATGAGGTGAACATCTTTCTGTTGGGCCAACGGACGGATGAACTCAACACTCCCCTTAAGCACGGAGCCCAAATCTAACGGGGACATTGGCTGCGACCCCGGATTGTGGAAGCACAGGACATTGTTGACCGTGGCCGAAAGCAATCGGACTCCAGCTCGCAGGTGCTGGACGCATCGTCTCGATTCGTCGTTGAGGCCAGAATCGCCTGCCAGACAGCCCGTCAATAATTCGAGGCTTCCCAGAGGATTGCGAATTTCGTGGGCAAGAACTGCCGCCATTTCCGCCAGAGCGACAACATTGCGCGATTTCTCCCGCTCCTGTTCGGCGGTCTTGTGCGCCGTTACATCAGTAATAATCAGAACCAGGCACGACGACTCGGCACCGTTCGGCGTGTTGAGTGTGCTGCTGGATGGATTCGTCATCCTGCTGTAACGGATGGCCAGGCAAACATCGCGCCCGTCTTTTTCAATCGTAAGTTCCTGTTCGTAGACCTGCTCGAACAACTCGCGGCGTAGAGTATTAACCGAAGTCCGTAAGCCTGCGGGAAGGTCGTTCCATCCGGGTGCATTCGGAACACTGAGCAGTCTTCGCGCTTCCGGGTTCAGCAAAATCACTTCTTCGGACTTCGTTTCCAGTACGGCGACGCCGCAAGACAGTGCGTCGAGGATCTGGCGCAACGCGAGCCGCATGCGGTCGTTTTCCGCGACGCTCGAAGCGAGCGCCCGATTGCGCTCCTCAAGTTGCCGGCGCAACTCGGCGACCTCGCCGTGCAATTGCCGATGTGAATCCTCGAGCTGGTTTGCCGCCCCAATAAATGCTGTGAAGGCGTCAGCGAGATGACTCTCTGCGATCTGTGGCACTGCCATGAATGCGTGCATTGGAATCCCGTGAGAACTAGGCAACATCTGCCCAGTTGCTATGCAACGAGTTTGCCAAAGTGCATCCACTCCCAAAAACGAGTATCGAGCGTAACAATGTGACAGCGAATTTCGGGCTGGGGAGTTAAGGAATCCATTGCCATGTACCGATTGGAAGCAAAACGGAATCACGCATGAGTAAGAATAAGGCTCATGCCGCAAAGCCGAATTATTAAATCAAAATGAGGACGCTGAGATGCTAGTAGATACTGACGCTCTCGAAGAGAGGACTGGAAATGCCTGACCAAGTATCCCACTATGAGTACCGCTCGGCGCGTTTTACCGCCGATTTTCGGATGTTGGTGCAAACCGGCTATCCGCACCCGACGCTTTTCAATGCACGCTGCATCGATCTGAGTGAAGACGGGCTTGCGGCAGAAATTCTTGCTGCTGAGATCCCGGCCGCTGAAATTAGAGAATCGCTGGAGGTCGGCGCGAAGGTGACAATAATGATGACCCTGCCTGGGAATTCAAACACCACGACGCTCGCCGCCCGGATTACAAATCAAAAAGTCGGTAGTTACGGATTCGCTTTTATCTTTGCCTCTAAAGCGGAACAGGCCTATATGCACAACTATTTTGAGTCGCATTACCGCAGCATCAGCCGCTCCGCGGAATAATTTTCTTCGCGACTCCTCATTAGAAATTCTCGCCTGGTCTCCCATCCCTGCGATTTGGCATACTCCGTGCATTGTAGATAGGCAGATGTTGCCTAGCGCTCATCTTCTTCTAACGAACGACTGTCTAACTGAGGATTGTCGATCGAAGTGCAGGGTAGGTTAATTCATGGAAAGAGTTCTGACCCAAGCAGAAATTGATGAGATGGTTCGCATCGCCGCCAGCCGGCAATATGACCGGCGGACGAAGGAAGCACGTCCGTCCAAGCCGTGCAGTTTTCGGCAATCCGGGCAACTCACAGGCGATCAACTCGCCACAGTCACCGGCGTACACGAAGCTTTTGCGCGCAGCCTCACCCAATCCCTAGGGGCGTACCTGCGAGTTTCTTTTGAGGCGAACCTCGGGCCCATCGAGCAGATGGCCTATAGCCAATTTGTGGAGCGGACGCCGGAAGCCACCTACGCGATGGCCTTCCGCGCTGAACAGATGAGCGCCGCGGCCGCGATGCAGATCGATTACTCGCTGGTTTTCCCTCTGGTCGATATCCTGCTGGGCGGGAATGGTCATTGTGAAATCTTGCAGCGTGACGTCACCGAAATCGAAGAGCAGATCATGGAAGGTGTCGCGAAAATTATTTGCCGTGAATTGGAAGCGGCGTGGGCTCCTCTAGGGACGAAGTTGCACCTTGATGGACGCAAGCCTCCCGCACAAATACAGCGTTTCCTTCCTCCCGCTGAAAAGACGTTGTGCCTGAGCTTCGAAATCAAGCTGGCGGATGCGACTGGCAAGCTGAACCTGATCCTTCCGGTTTCAATATCCAACATGCTCTTGCGAAAGCTTTCCGCTGATAACCGGCAAAGCAAACCCAATCCCGCCGTTCGCAGCAACGCCCGAATGGCCGCCAAAATGATGGAGTGCTCATTCCCCATCGAGTTAGGGATTCCCGCGATCAAGCTCCCGATCAATACGCTCGCCCGGTTGGTGCCACAGAGTATTTGCAATCTTGGTATTCCCGTTCGGAAGCCAGCCTCACTTCTGATTGCCGGCCGCGAATCCTTCGAAGCGAACCCGGTTCGTCACGGAAGCGTGAGAGCCGCCCAAGTAGGACAACCGGTGAGCATCTCCCAGGAAGAAAGGAAGCGATAATGGCAGAAAATGTTGCAGCAACCCCGCTTCATCGTTTTTTGGAAGCGGTTCGCCAGGCGACCAGCAGCGTTCTCTCACGGGTCTTCAAAGGCCAGTGGTCGGTGCAGATCGACTCGGACGGCACGCCCCTGCCGCAAGCTTCATCATTCTGTTTTGAATTGTCCGCTGCCGGCGGATTGCAAGGTAAAGCATCACTTAGAATTTGCAGTGCGGACGCTTTTACTTTGCCGAAGACATTTCTTTTGGAATCCGCGAGCCCGCCCAAGGACGCGAACCAGGCGCGGCAAGAGGGCCTGAAACAGCTTTTGCGGCAAGTTGCAGAACTTGCCTCTGCCAATCTGAAAGCCGATTTTGGCGAAACGAAATTGGAAGTGAGGGACGGCGCGATTTCCGCGGAGTCACCAAATTCACAGGAACGAGCCTTCACCCTTCTTGCTTCTAGCGGTTCTTCGGACAAACTAACCCTGCAACTTTCTGTGAGCTCGACCATGATGAGAAGCGTAGAGTCTAAATCCGATGCAGATTCCAACTCCTTGGCAGAACCTGAATTGAATCGCAACCCGGCGTCCCGCCAACCAAATATCGACCTGTTGCTGGGAGTTAGTCTGAATCTCACCTTGCGCTTTGGGCGGCGCGTACTGGCTCTGCGAGACATTCTAGAGTTGACTTCAGGGTCGGTCGTCGAGCTGGACCAAGAGGTTCAAGAACCTGCCGACCTCCTTTTGGGTGACAAGTTAATCGCACGCGGGCAGGTGGTGATTGTGGATGGCAACTACGGTATTCAAATCACCGAAGTAACAGAGGCCCAGCAGCGAATCGGCACTTTGTAGTTCGAATCACGCACTCGATACGAGCCAGCATCAAGACAGTTACATAGATTCATCGATTGGAAATGCGATTAAGGCCTCGTTGTCCTACAATACAGACGCCTAGTCTTGATATTGGGTTCCAAGACAGAGCTCAGGGAGTTTTCAGTCAAGACGGGTGAACGATATTCAGCAAGAGCGGCCCAAGTTACTGGCCATTGATGCGGACCAAGAGACTCTTTCCCTGGTGCAGGATGTACTTGCCTCGGATAAGCTTGAAATCCTGACTGCCGCTGATTCCGCGAGCGGCCTAGACCTTTTCTTGCAATCCCATCCTCGAATCGTACTTGTTGACGCTTCCTTGCCCACCATGAGCGGGTGGAAAGTGCTGGAAACCATCGTAGCCGCGGATGCGGGCGTAGAAGTCATCCTGACCACCGCAGAGTACTCCAAGGAATCGGCCCTCGAGGCCATCCAAAAAGGCGCACGCGACTATCTGGCCAAGCCCCTGGATTTGCAAAGATTATGGACACTGGTCGGCAACATACAAGCCGAGGCGCAGCGGCGAGAGAGAACTGCGGTTCTGGATCGTGAGTTAGTCTACGCTTACGAATTTGAGGGCATAATCGGCCGAAGCCCGCTGATGCTGGAAGTCTTTACCAAAATTCGCCGCGTTTCTCCCCACTTCAAAACGATACTTGTCACCGGGAATACCGGCACCGGCAAAGAGCTGGTGGCACGAGCGCTGCACAACTTGAGTCCGGCCTCGACCAAACCCTTTGCGGCGGTAAACTGCTCAGCCCTGATGGAGACTCTGTTGGAGAGCGAATTGTTTGGCTACGTCAAGGGAGCCTTTACCGGTGCGGTCCGTGACAAGGTTGGCGTCTTTGAGTACGCGCAGGGTGGGACGGTATTCCTTGATGAGATCGGAGAATTGCCCATTGCCGCGCAAGCTAAACTCCTACGCGTTCTGCAAAATCACGAGGTGCAGCGCGTAGGTTCACCCCAGGCGAGAACTGTAGATGTACGCGTGATCGCCGCGACGAATCGCGACCTCAAGAAGGAGATCGCAAAGGGCACTTTTCGCGAAGACCTTTATTATCGGCTGGCTATGGTAGAAGTGGCCCTGCCTTCTCTGGCTGATCGAAAAGAGGACTTACCCCTGCTTCAGCGCTACCTGATCTCGAAGTTTTCCACTCAATATAATAAGGAGATCCGAGGCATCACACGCCGCGCGCAAACTCATCTGGCAAGTCATGCCTGGTCGGGAAACGTACGCGAACTCGAAAACGTGATCGGCAATGCCTGCATGATGGTGGAAGGCAATGTCATTGACGTCGACGATCTTCCTGAGCCACTGAGAAGCCGGAAGGATCTAGCTGTAGTCCAGGGGGATGGTAAAATTCCCAGCCTCGAACAGGTAACACAGCGGCATGTCTTGAATGTGTTGCAGCGTGTCGGAGGCAACAAATTGCGTGCCGCCGAGGCCCTTGGTATTGGACGGAACACCTTGTATGAGATGCTGGCTCGCATCAAAACGGCTGAGGTGACCAGCATTAATCGAGACTCCAGCGGCGTTGCACTCAATGGTACTGGTTAGTCCAAAAGTATATTTCGTCTCAACTTTTGCGGCGTAATACGAGCTCCTCTCTGCTCGGCACAAAAGACCGGTCTAGTCACTGCCATTGGGCCGCTCTTCCCGAAGCACTCCATGCCTCATTCGCTTGACTATTCGCCGAAAATGCGAGAGGCTGGCGCGCAATATAATGGGTATCGCGGGACGCGCAGACCATGACCGGCACCAATGATTCCTCTATTGCATCGCTGGCTGACGCGACGGAGCGCGGTGACCGTTCCGCAGCAGATGCACTTTTTGCAGCGCTCTATTCGGAGTTACATCGGCTAGCTCGACGCGAACTGGCAAGGCAAGGCGTGCCCTTGGGCTTGAGTGCGACCACGCTCCTCCACCAGGCTTATCTTGATATGGCCGCGCGCGAGGGCCCTGCCTTTCCTGACCGTGCTCGTTTCATGGGTTACGCGGCGCGGGTGATGCGAGGTCTGATTATCGACCATGCGCGGAATCGGCAGGCGCAGAAGCGCGGCGGCTTATTCGAGATTACGTCTTTGACCACCGATGTACTGGAGAATCCGGTCGACTATCTCGAACTGGAGCGCATCGGTGAGGCACTTGACCAACTCGGCAAGATGGAGCCTTCTTTAGCCGAGGTCGTGGACTTGAAGTTTTTCTGCGGTTTCTCCTTTTCAGAGATCGCTGCTATGCGTGACGTCTCAGAGCGTACGGTGCAGCGCAACTGGGAGAAGGCTCGGATTTATCTGCACCGCAACCTTCGCGGGGGGACGTCGACGAGTATCTAACGCCGAGTATTTAGCTATGAGCGATCCCATCTACGCGCTCAATCCCGACCAATGGCAGGAAGTAAGTCCATATCTGGATGAGGGTCTGGCCATGCCGGCGGAGGCGCGCGCTGGCTGGCTGAGCTCCTTGCGCGAGAGCAACCTGGAGTTGGCAAGGTTAGTGGAAGCCCTGCTGTCCGAGCATCGCCTTCTGGAGGAAGAGAATTTTCTCCAGGATTCCCCTGCTCAACCACCTGAGCCGGTGCTGGCTGGGCAAAGCTTCGGCACCTATGCGCTGACCTCCGCCATCGGCCACGGTGGCATGGGCAGCGTCTGGCTGGCCCGCCGCAACGATGGACGTTTCGAACGCAAGGCAGCGGTCAAGTTGCTGAATCTGGCTCTCATGGGGCAAGGCGGCGAGGAACGCTTCAAACGGGAAGGCCGAATACTCGGCCAGCTCAATCATCCTCATATCGCGGAACTACTGGACGCCGGCGTGTCATCCGGGGGGCAGCCGTATCTCGTTCTTGAATATGTCGACGGCCGGCACGCCGATGTCTATTGTGACGAGCACACTCTGAACGTCGAGGCGAGAATCCGCCTGTTTCTTGACGTTTTGGCCGCGGTCGCCCACGCTCACACCAACCTGGTAGTTCACCGCGACATCAAGCCCTCCAATGTGCTGGTCGCCAGCGACGGCCAGGTGAAGCTGCTGGACTTTGGCATTGCCAAGCTTCTGGAAGATGAAAATCAGCCGGGAACGGCAACCCTGCTCACCCGCGAAGCGGGATCAGCCTTGACCCCTCAATACGCGGCTCCAGAACAGATCACCGGCGAACCAGTCACCACCGCGACCGATGTCTATGCTCTGGGCGTGCTCCTTTTCGTGCTGCTGACGGGACAGCACCCAGCCGGCCCAGGACCGCATTCCACCGCGAAGTTGCTCGCGGCCATAGTGGAGACTGAACCGCCACGCATGTCCACCATCGTCGCACGCGGCGGTACCGAAGCCGAACTGATTGTCTCTGGTGCTTCGAAACGGAGCACAACGGTTGAACGGCTTCGTCGCCGATTGAGAGGCGACCTCGATACCATCGTCGCTAAAGCCCTGAAAAAGAACCCACGGGAACGGTACGCCTCTGTGAATTCTATGGCTGAAGACCTAGGCCGGTATCTTCGACATGAACCCATTCGGGCCCGCCCTGACTCGGTCACATACCGGGCACGCAAGTTCTTGCGGCGGTATTGGCTCCCGGTGTCGGCGGCGGCGCTGGTGATCGCCAGCCTTTCGGCTGGCCTGTATACGGCGAGTCATGAGCGCGCGATTGCGGAGCAGCGATTCAGTCAACTCCACCAACTGTCCAATAAAATCTTTGATCTCGACGAGGACATTCGCGAGCTTCCCGGTTCAACCCAGGCCCGCCAGCGTTTGGTTTCGGCCGCTCTGGAATATCTGAATGGCCTGGCTCCCGCCGCTCACGGTGATCTGGAACTCAGCCAGGACATCGCCGACGGCTACTGGCGCGTGGCTGGCATTCAAGGCGTTCCCACCCAGCTGAATCTAGGCGAACCGGAGAAGGCCGAGGCGAGCATGAAACGGGCGGACGAATTGACGGAAGCTGTGCTTGCGTCGCGGCCCAGAGACCGGCGCGCGCTGTTGCGCTCAGCGGGGATCGCGCAGGAACGCATGATCCTGGCGCAGGAAGAGCACCGAGACGCGGACGCGATCGCGTACGCCCGCAAGTCTTCCCATCGCCTGGATGAGTTTCTGCGATTGGGTGATGCTACAGACTCGGAACGTATCCAAATGTCCACCGAGTACGGGAACATGGCTCTGGCGCACCTCAATATGCACATGTACACGGACGCCGTTCCCTACGCGCAGCGAACCGTAGAAGTAATCCGGCCAATAGCCTCTGCCCAATATCTCGTGGCCCAGGGGCTGAGTTTGCTAGCCAGCGCGCAGCGCTCTCAGGGCGATTTGGAAGGCGCACTGCAAGCCATTCAGGAAGCGAGAAAGATTGGGGAGCAGGCGGTATATCCGAATCCCACCACGCGCATGCTCGATGAGTATGGAATATTCCTGCGCCAGGGCTTGATTCTGGGAGAGGACGGGGATGTCAATTTGGGGCGGCCCGCGGATGCCATCGAGCCTCTCGAGAAAGCATTCCACACCACCGAGGAGTTCGCAGCCAAGGACCGGAACGACTCCGTCAGTCGTATGCGTGTCGGCTATTCGGGGGCAGCATTGGGCAACATCCTGCGACAGCGCGATCCCCAGGGAGCGCTGGCCGTGTATGACCTGGCACTGAGCCGGGTCGGCGAGGTTCGGAACAGTTTGCCTGCCAGTCGCTCTCAGGCGACGCTGCTGGCGAGTTCCGCCTACGCATTGCTAGATCTGCATCGGCCCGCGGAAGCTATGAGCCGTCTGGAAAGTGCATCTTCAATTCTCCACGAAACGAAAGATATTCCCACAGAAAAGATCACGCTCGATAGCGACGCGTGCGTCGTTTCCCGTGCCTGGGCGGACTATCAAGCGACTGCGGGCAATCTTGATCGCGCCGTCGTCCTCTACGAGCAATTGCTGGACAAAGTCATGGCTGCGAACCCACAAGAATTCGACGACTTGCGAAATGCACCCAAGCTTTCACTCCTATATGAAAAAGTAGCTGATATTTATCGACGCACTGGCCAGACCGCGAATGCAAACACCATAGAAACACGCCGGTTAGACCTTTGGCGCCACTGGGACGAAAAACTGCCCCATAACACCTTTATTCGCCGGGAACTGGAAGCCACAAGGCCTGAATCCGGTCCAAGAACCATCACGCCTGGGGCGAAGTGACCTAATCCGCTCGACACTTTCCGCAAATTCTTTGTTTTGCCTGTCGTCTTTCGCTCTTCGTTTTCGATATCCAAAGAGAAGCCGTTCTGAATGCGCCCGCGTCGGGCTTTCCGATGAGGCTTCCGCCACCTGCCAAAGGCAGGCGAACGAAGTCCAGCCAAGGAGACCAAGGCAATGAAAAAGAAAATGGTCAAGAAAAATCCGAGATTGCATGTTCTACCTTCATTGATTCTGTTGCTGTGCTTGTTTTGCTGTTTAGCAGCCTATGGTCAAGTAACACCCAGCCAGGATGCCTTCACCAATACCGCCGCGGCGACGACGAACTATGGCGCCAATGTACTGCTTGACGTCAGCGGCGCTAAAGAGGTTGTTTACATCCAGTTCGACTTGTCATCGATTCCCGCGAGTGCCAATGTCAGTAAAGCCAGTTTGAAATTGTATGTAAATGCGGTCACCAAGGCGGGCAGCTTCAATGTGGATTTTGTCAATGGCAGCTGGGTGGAGAGCACGATTACCAGCGGTCTCGCTCCGGCGCTGGGAACTACAATTGCGTCGAACGTGGCGCTGACTACGGCGGACAAGAACCAGTACATCCTGATCGACATCACGCCGGCTCTGCAAGCGTGGCTGAGTGGAAGTCAGGCCAATGACGGCATTGCCCTGGTAGCAAACAGCACATTCGCCGCCAGCTTTGACAGCAAAGAGAACACGACGACGAGTCATCCGCCCGAGTTGGATGTTGTTTTCGCCGGCGGGGGCGGTGGCGGAATCACCGGGATCACTACGGCCAGCGGCAGCGGGCTGATCGGTGGTGGGACGAGCGGCACGCTCAACCTGTCGCTGACCAACACTTGCGCGACGAATCAGGTGCTTGCGTGGAGCGGAACGGCATGGGCGTGCGCGAATCCTAAGGGCACCGGCACGATCACAGGTGTCACGGCGGGGACGGACTTGACGGGGGGCGGCACCAGTGGAGCTGTTACTTTGAATCTGAATACATCCCTGGTACCCCAGCTGGCGTCGGCAAATGTCTTTACCAATAATCAGACCATTGATGGCACAACCACTGGATTCGGATTGACTGTTGCCGGGGGCACCTACGAAGGTATTCTCCTGACCGGTCCGGAAGCGTTCATCGGAGCTGGTCTGGAAATCGAGACGACCGGAACCAATGGCATGTATTGGCAGATGCTGAATACCGGTGCGACGTCCGCGCAGGGAATTAATAAACTGAACTTTCGCAATGACAGCACCGGATTGGATGTCCTGACCTTGCTGCCAAACGGGCAGGTGGGCATTGGGACAACTGCGCCAAACAACCTCGGCGGATGGTTGGGTGTCACTCCGCCCCCGAGTGGCGGAACCAATATGAACGGCATTGTTGCCAAGGGTGCGAGTCCAACCGGTGAGGCCGCCGGCGGATCTGGAATCGTCGGGACGGGTGGAACCGGAGCAGCGCAGGACGGCGATGGCGGATTTTTCACGGGCGGGAACAGTTCTTCCTTTGGCGATGGGCTGCAGGCTATCGCTGGCAGCGGCGGTATCGCGGCCAACTTCAAAGGAAATGTGACTATCACCGGGAATCTGATGGCGGGCTCGAAAAACTTCAAGATTGACCACCCGCTCGACCCAGCCAACAAATACCTAGTTCACGCTTCCGTCGAATCGTCGGAGATGATGAACATCTATACCGGAAATGTCACGACGGACGCGCAAGGAGAAGCGCGCGTGCAACTGCCGAGCTGGTTCGAAGCTCTCAACACGGACTTCCGTTACCAGTTGACGGTGATTGGGCAGTTTGCGCAAGCCATCGTGTCGAGCGAAGTTCAGAACCATGAATTCGCGATTCGCAGCAGCGTGCCGAACGTGAAAGTGTCCTGGCAGATTACTGGCGTCCGCCAGGATGCTTACGCAAAGGCGAATCCGATGGTCGTGGAAGAAGCAAAGGACGCGCGGTTGAAGGGCTTCTACCTGCATCCGGAGCTCTACGGCGCGCCAGCTGAGAAGCAGATCGAATGGGCTCGCCATCCGCAGATGATGAAGCAGTTGCAAGAACACAAATAAGCAGTGAAGTGCGTCAATCGGTGCTGCCCACGCTTTCGAGCGAAGCGTGGGCAGCCGAAGTTGTAGGAGTGCAAAAAGCCGAGGCTGGGCCTGCCAGGCAACTTGCATCGAGTTAGACGCTGTGGAACACATTTGCCCCACGATGTGCAAGCGTTTGCGTCCGTAAATCATTGCATCAGATGAATCACCAAAGAATTTTTGTTAGCCATTGCGTTATCGAAAATCGCTTAGTAAACTTCGGTACGTTGAGTTCCCCCTCGCGGTGAAATCCCCCCTCTGGAATCTCCCCCTTTGCTACACCCCTCTCCCTTCTTAGAGTTTCGCCAATAAACAACTGCTGTTTTAGTCACTTTCTCCGAGGTTCTATGCACGCTGTTGTTGCCATTGCACAGACATCTACATCGGCATCTATTTCCAAGCGAGTTTCCTACCTTCTGCTCACAGTACTAGCTCTGACGAGTGCGAGCTTCAGCCTGTTCGCGCAGAACATCACAGTGGCGCCCGCGGCCCTTACATTTGCGAATCAGGCGGTTGGGAGCACGAGCGCCGCCAAGGTCGTGACGATCGCCAACAAGGGCGTAGCTCCGCAAGCAGTCGTGTTTGCTCCCAGCGCAGGCTTTACCGAGACGGACACCTGTGCCGGTAATATCGCGGTCGGCGCCTCCTGCAAAGTGAGCGTGTTTTTTTCGCCCACGTCGATCGAAAAGATTTCAGGTGTGCTGAACATCAGCGATCAAGCCAGTGACCTGCTCGCATCCGTCAGTCTTACAGCAACCGGAGTGGCCCCGACCACCCTTATGCCCGTGACGTTAGCCTTCGGCAACCAGTCTGTGAATGAAGCGAGCCCTGCAAAGACGGTTACGTTCAAGAACAACGAAAGTACGGCGATCACGATATCCAGCATTGCGATCAGCGGTGCGACTGCGCCGGGTGATTACGCCCTGAGCGGCAATTGCCCAGTCAGCCCGAACACGCTCGCGGCTTTAAAGAGTTGCAGTATCACGGTTGCATTGACACCATCCGCCGCGGGAAGCAATCCGGCGACGCTCACCGTTAGTCATAGCGCGCCCACCAGCCCGCAGACCGTCAGCCTGACTGGGGCGGGGGTTCTGCCGGTCAGTCTTGCTCCTGTCACATTGGGCTTTGGAACGGCTTTCGAGGGAAACACCACCGTCGCAAAGTTAGTCACGCTTACCAATCACGAGAAGACGGCGCTTGTATTTACGAACATTGCGGCCACTGGAGACTTCGCCATTGCGAGCAACACTTGTAGTACGAGCGTGGTTGCCGGGGGCGCGTGCAAAGTGGGTGTGACATTTTCTCCGACGGCAACGGGAGCGCGCACTGGCATGTTGACGTTCACCGATCCTGCGTCGAACAGCCCACAGACGGTTAGTCTCAGTGGCACAGGCTCCTTGCCGGTTACGTTTGCTCCCGTCAGTCTTACGTTTCCCACTCGTACCGTTGGAACAACAAGCGCGGCTACTGTCGTTACGCTTACCAATCATCTCGCTACGTCTCTGAGCATGTCGACGATTACGGCGAACGGAGATTTTGCAGTGGCGAGCAACACGTGCGGTTCCAGTGTTGGCGCTGGGCTGAAATGCACCGTCGGTGTCACGTTCACGCCTACAGTCGTTGGTGCGCGTACTGGCGTGCTCACCATTAACTACGGCGGTTTTGGCAGCCCGAGCGCAGTGAATCTGAAAGGCACCGGCAACGTTACCGGCCTGAAGTCGATCACCGTCACACCCGCCGCTCCTTCCATCGCTTCAGGGACGACTCAGCAATTTGCTGCGACGGGTCAATTCACCAACCTCAGCACGGCAAATCTGACGAGTTCCGTAACCTGGAGTTCGGCGACTCCAGCCGTGGCTTCCGTTGGCGCGACGGGAATTGCGAGTGCGGCTGGGGCGGGGCAGACCGTTATTAAAGCGACATCGGGAGCCATTAGCGGTTCGACTACCTTAACCGTCACTTCAGTGGCTTCCACCTTCACCATTGGAGGAGCGATTTCAGGGCTGACGGGCTCGGGATTGGTACTGCAAGACAACGGGGGTAATAATCTGGCGGTTGCTTCGGGAGCGACTGGGTTCACGTTCACCACTCCCGTCACGAGCGGCGGCGTTTACAGCGTCACTGTTTTGACGCAGCCTTCTAATCCGGCACAGACGTGCGCTGTAACCAATGGCAGTGGAACAGCCAACGCGAATGTCACGAATGTCCAAGTCAGTTGTTCCACAACCGCATACACCATTGGGGGGACGGTTTCAGGTTTGTCGGGTTCGGGGTTAGTGCTGCAAAACAACGGAGGCAACAATCTGGTGGTTGCTTCGGGAGCAGCAGGGTTCACGTTCACCACTCCTGTCACGAGCGGCGGAGCTTACAACGTCACGGTTCTGACACAGCCTTCTAATCCCGCGCAGACGTGCGCGGTGACCAATGGCAGCGGGACAGCCAATGCAAATGTCACGAATGTCCAAGTCAGTTGTTCCTCAACTACCTTCACCATCGGAGGCACGGTCTCGGGTCTTTCCGGCTCGGGGTTAGTGTTGCAAGACAACGGCGGCAACAACCTGGCTGTCGCTACGGGGGCAACATCATTCACTTTCACCACGCCCATCGTCAGCGGCGGCGCTTACGCCGTTACCGTTCTGACGCAGCCTTCGAGTCCGTTGCAAACGTGCGCGGTGACCAATGGCAGCGGAACCGCTAGTGCGAATGTCACGAATGTGGCGGTCGTCTGTGCCACAACCACCTACACCATCGGCGGCAAGGTTTCTTCACTGTCGAGTTCCGGGCTGGTGCTACAGGATAACGGCGGCAACAACCTGACGGTTGCTTCAGGTGCGACTGCCTTTACCTTTAGTACGCGAATCCAGAGTGGCGGAGCTTACAACGTTACGGTTCTAACGCAACCTTCGGTGCAAAACTGTACGGTGACCAATGGCAGCGGGACGACGAATGCAAATGTCACGAACGTCCAAGTGACCTGCGCCGCCAATACCGCTGGTGCTGCCATCACTCCGTCTTCAGCGCACCAAGGTTCGTCAGCGACGATCGTCGTCACCGGAACTAATACGAGTTTTGGTCCGGCCACCACAGTCAATTTTGGCGCAGACGTTACGGTCGGCACTGTTAGCGTAGGTGGGCCCACGAGTCTATCCGTTCCGATAACGATCGATAACGTGGCGGCTCTCGGTCAGCGCAACATGACCATCACTACCGGTTCGCAAGTGGTGACAGTGGCATTTACGGTGGTTGCGGGTGTACCGACTGTGACCTCGATCAGTCCGAACACGATTCAGCCCACGCAAACAGAGAGCGTCACGATCACCGGAGCATTCACCAACTGGGCAACTGGTACAACGACAGCTAATTTTGGCCCTGGGATCGCCGTCGGGGGAGCAGCGGCTGGGACTTTCGGCCCGGTGACGGTCAACGGTACTACAAGTTTGACGGCGAGTCTTGTCACCTCCGGCACGACGAGCGGATTTCGCAATGTGCAGATTCAAAACGGCTCGCAAACGCTGACTGTGAACAATGGAGCGTTTGTAGGGACCTGCAGCACTAAAGTGCCCACGGTGGTTTCAATCAGCCCGTTCAGTGGCGCGGTCAATGTGCCGCTGAATCCGCAAGTTCAAGTGCAATTCAGTGCGCCAATGAATCGGAGCACGTTCTCGCTTGGAAATAGCGGCAGCGCGACTGTCTTCTTCTACGACACCATCACCAACCAGGAAGTGCCGGGCACGATCTCGGTCGACGCCTCGGGCACTATCGCCACGATCCAACCCAGTGAATTGCTGCCAGCGGGAAGGTCGTTTGTGGTCTTCCCAAGCGACGCCAGCCCGGTACAAGATACTTGCGGCAACAAGTTGGCCGCCCAACAATTCTCATTTACGACTGCGTTCGCCGCTGATTTGACCGGTCCGGCTTTTATGGGGAGCAGTCCGGAAAATGGCGACACGAACATTCCATTGAATGCGCAGATAGTTCTGCAATTCAACGATCAGCTGGATCCGATCACGGCGCAGAGCGGTTTTTCACTGACGACTGGCGGCAATGCGGTTGTGGGCACGTTTACTTACTCCGCGAACGACCAGACGGTTATCTTTACGCCTGCTGCTCGATTGGCGGCGAACACGATCTACGCCGTAAACTACACCGCCCAGATCACCGATACGGTCGGTAACACGCTTACCAATCCGGGCAGTTTCGGCTTTTCAACCGGAGCGAGTGCGACCACGTCCGGTCCATCCGTCACGTTGGTGGACCCGCCGAATGGATCGCTTAACATCGGCGTCAACGTCCAGCCGCACGTTCTGTTCAGCGAGCCGATTAACGAGCTGACGATTCCTGGTGCGTTGAGCTTGTCTTATGAAAATGGCGGGCCTGCCGTTCCGGCTACGGTGACGGTTGCAGCCAATCGTCTCAGTGCAACGATCACTCCAAGTTCGCCACTTCTCCCGAACACCGAATATGGGCTGAACCTTTGCGGATACAGCGATATTGCGGGGAACAGCGGTTTTTGTATGTCGGGTTCGACGTTTGTCACGGGGACGAGCGCAGATACGAGCAACGTAACCGTGAGCTCGATTAATCCCTCGAATACCCAGGTTGGCGTGCCGTTGAACGCTTTGATCGTTGCGGTAATGAGTGACACGGTCGATCCCGTGTCGATCTCGAACAGCTCAATTACCGTCACACCCTCCGGGGGCAGCGCGATTGCCGGGACGGTTACGCTCGCCGATGACGGCGTGACGCTGACCTTTGATCCTACCGCGGCACTAACTGCCTCCAAGGTATATGCGATTTCAATAAGCGGTTTTGCCGATGTCGAAGGCAATCCGGTCGCAGCCTTTACGAGCACATTCACCACCGGCACGACTTCTTACGGCGCGCAAACATTCAAATTGTCTTCGACCACTCCCGCGAACAAAGCGACGGGTATCGCGGTGACGAGTCCAGTCACGTTCACCATGACAAACTTGATCGACGCGGCATCGGTCAACAACCAGAGCGTCGCGGTCGAGGTTTGCCTGGACGGCGCGGATTGCAACAATGTCGAAGCCGTGGCTGGAACTTATAGTGTGAATGGCGCGGTGGTCACCTTCACGCCGTTGACTCCATACCCGCCGAGCACCGTGATCGGTATTGCCGTGGGTGGGTTAATGGATGAAGCGGGCAATCTGGTCTACCAACCCAAATTTGGCTCGTTCACGACCGCAAGCACCGCGGACACAACGCCGCCGACGGTAACCATCACTCCTTCGAACGGCATGACCAATGTGGGATTGAACGCACAGATCGTCCTGACCTTCTCGAAGTCCATCAATGCGTCTACGATCACATCCAATTCCCTGGCAGTCTTTAATGGCGATACTTCGATCGACGTCATCGATTCCATGTCGATCTCCCAGGACAACCGCACGATCACGCTCAATCCGAGTGGGAACGCCTGGACACCGGGGGCGATCATCACTGTGGAATTGACGAATGCAGTGCAGGATTTATCTGGCAATTCTCTGGCGAACACCAGCAGTCAGTTCACCCTGACGACGGCGGCGGGAGGCTCAACGCCGTCGGTGGTCGCCATGCGCCCCGGGAACGGGGCAACCAATGTCCCGGCAAATACGGCAGTCACGCTGTTTACCAGCGCCGCGATGAATCCTTCTAGCGTTACCGGATCTCTCTACGTGACCGACAATGGAGTGCCAGTGTCGGGAGCAGTACAGTTGTTCAGCAACGCGCAGGCAATTTTGTTCACGCCCGCTAATGCATTCAATCCCGGCGACCTGATTCAGGTTTTCCTCAACTCGACAGCACAGAGCGCGAATGGCGTCGCCCTCAGCAGTTTCAGCGGGCAATTCACGGTGGCGGGGTCGTCGGCAAATACGGCGGCAAGCGCACAAGCCGTCAACCCATTTCCCAGCGCCACCAATGTTCCTTTGAATACCGTCATTCAGGTGGAGTTCAACCAAACGTTGCAACCCAGTACCGTCACGTGCAACGGCAGTACGGGATCGGTAACTCTGTTGCAATCCACCAGCAACACCTATTTAACTCCGAATTGCACAGTAACTGGCGGTGGGCAGATCATTAACATCGTCCCAACCGGCAATCTGGCGGCGGGATCTCAGTATCAGATCAAAGTCTCGAGCGCAGTTACGAATACAAACGGCGTGCCGGTGCAGACATTCACATCGAACTTTACCGCTGGCACGGCGGTTGACAACGCCGCCGCCACCATCATTTCGGAAGCCCCCTACAACAACGCCAGTAACGTCGGGACGAATGCGCTGGTCAGTATGAACTTCAACAAGGCGATCAACCCGGTCTCGGTCTCGGGCACCACCGTTCAATTGAGTGGTGGCTCAGTTACAGAAGCGCCTTCGAGCATCAGCTTCACGCCGGACTACACACGAGTGACGATTGTTCCGCAAGCTCCGTTGCCGCCGAGCACGGCGATGACGCTGGCAGTCAATGGTGTGACGAGCCAGGCGGGAACTAGCGTTGCCACTACGACGACCGCCTTCACCACGGCTGCGCAGCCAGATTTCACAGCACCATACGTGGTCAACAGCAGTGTGCAAACCGGTCAGACGAATGTTCCAGTAAATTCCCCGTTCAGCATGCAGTTCAGCAAGCCCATGGACATCGGCACCTTCAAGTCGTCGAACGTCTATGTCTCGGGCGGAATTGCCAATTCGATTATTCCCACCGCCGTTTCATGGAGCGCGGATCAGACGACGATTTTCCTCGTGCCCAGCGGTCCACTGAATGTCGGCGATAGTTATTCTCTGTGCAGCGGCGCGATGACGGATATCGACGGGAATCCGCAGCAGAACTTCTGCGCCAATTTCACCGCGGCGTTCGTGGCGAATACCAACCCGTCGACGGTTGTGAACACGAGTCCGGAGAGCGCGGTGTCGCAGGTTCCGACGAATGCTCCTGTACAGATACTATTTAACGAGCCCATCCAGCCGACCAGCATCGGGCAAATTACTCTGAAAACGGGAGGCAGCGCAGTTGCGGTCACAGCGTCGTTCAGCGACGCCAACCAGTTGTTGACTCTAAAGCCGGGTCTACCGTTGCTTGGTAACGCTTCCTACACAATCGCGATTGCCGGAGTGAAAGACACCGCGGGCAACCAGATGACGGCAGCGGTCACGAGTACTTTCACGACTGCAGCGACTTTCGATCTCACCACTCCATCGGTAGTGCTAGCCAATCCGGCGCCGGACTCGACTGGAGTTGGCACAAACGTAATCCCGCGAGTTGAGTTCTCGGAGCGGGTCAATCCGCTCAGTGTTGTGAGCAGCTCGAATGAGCTTTACAACCATGGCTCAGTCCAGTTGTTGAACAGCGCCACCGGGTTATTTGTGCCAGTTACCGTAAGCCTGTCCTCGGATCGCACGACCGCGATTCTGACGCCTGCTTCGGCACTTACGCCAAATACTCAATATGAGCTTTATGTCGGAGAGTCCGCCAACTACTACGACGTTGCTGGCAACACCGGCGCCCCTTACACCAGTTACTTCATCACAGATTCAGGAACGGATGCGACGCCCGCCGCTGTGGCCACAATCAATCCGTCTAATGGTCAAACCGCCGTGCCTGTGAACGCACAGATCACGGTGTTGATGAGTGACGGCATCGATCCCACGACTGTGACGAATAGCTCTATCACGGTCACGCCTTCCGGGGGCAGTGCGATCGCCGGAACTGTAACACTCGCGAACGATGGAGTCACCCTCACCTTTGTACCCAAAGCAGCTCTGACCAAAGCCAAACTCTATAACTTATCGGTGGGCGGCTTCAAAGACGTACAGAGCAATCCTGTTGCAACCTTTACCAGTTCGTTTACGACTGGCAGCAGTTCGTATGGCGGCGCGTCGTTTACTCTCGTTTCCACGAATCCGGCGACTGGAACCGCTGGCGTGTCGGTGACCAGCCCCGTCACGTTCACAATGAGTAACTTGCTCAATTCCGCATCGGTTAGCGCCCAGACGGTCGAGGTTTGCATTAATGGTTGCGGGGCTGGACCGATGGCGGGGACCTACAGCGTAAGCGGTGCGTCGGTTACCTTTACGCCGCTAACACCATATCCGGCAAACGCGACGATGAGCATGTTCGTGAATGGGTTGATGGACGAAGCAGGCAATGTAGCCAGTAGTCTTTTCGCAGGTACCTTTTCGGCGGCTGGTACCGTGGACTCAACCCCGCCCACAGTGAGCATCACGCCTGCCAACGGTGGGACTGCCTTTGGGCTCAACACTCAGGTCGTGTTGACGTTCTCCAAATCGATTGACCCGACGACGATCAACACCAGTTCGGTCAATTTGCTCAACGGGGATGTCCCGCTCAATCCGGGAATCTCCATCTCCCAGGACAATCGTACAGTTGTCCTCAATTCCAGCGGCGCAACGTTGCCTGCCGGCGCTACCATCACAGTGACGGCGAGCCGCGCGATTGCGGATCTCTCGGGAAATACCCTGGCCGACACAACCAGCCAGTTCACTACTGTGGCGGTGCTCACCTCTGCGCCGAACGTCCTTAGTGCGCGCCCAGGTAATGGCGCGACGAACGTGCCTGCCAATTCCGCGATTACGTTCTTCACGAGTTCTCCCATGAATACGGCAACGATCCCGGGAGCTCTCTATGTTTCGCAAAACGGCGTGCTGGTTTCCGGCACAACTACGGTCGGCAGCAACGGACAGAGTATCCAATTCACTCCCGGTTCTACCTTCACCGCCGGTGCGGCAATTCAAGTCTTCCTGAATTCGACAGCGCAGGATATTTACGGGAACAGCCTCACTAATTTTGCGGAAACCTTTACGATTGCGGGAGCTTTGGCCAACAGCGCAGCGGCCGCGCAGGTGGTCAACCCGTTCCCCAACGCCACGAACGTACCTTTGAACACGGTCATCCAGGTGGAGTTCAACCAGCCCCTTCAGTCCGGAACCATTACCTGTAATGGGAGTTCGGGTTCCGTGACGCTCTTCCAGGGCAGCACGGCAACTTACTTGACGCCAACGTGCACGCTCATCGGTGGCGGTCAGGTGATCAACATTGCTGCGACCGGTAATCTCGTTGCGGGATCGACATACAAGGTGTCCGTGAACGGCAGCGTTACTAATACCTCTGCTGTTCCGGTGCAGGCTTTCACTTACAATTTCACAGCGGGCACGGCGGTGGACACTACTGCGCCGGCCATCGTCTCGCTCGCGCCGCCAAATTCATCGACGAATATCGGGACGAATGCCGCAGTCAGCTTGACCTTCAATAAGGCCATCAACCCCGTATCGGTGACGGGCGCTTCGATCCAATTGAGCGGTGGCTCGGTTACAGAAACACCGTCGAGCATCAGCTTTACGCCCGATTACACTCGGGCGACGATTATTCCCCAGGCTCCCCTGCCATCCAATACGCAGATGGCGATTGCGGTCAACGGCGTCAATAGTGAAGCAGGGGTAGCTGTCGCTAGCCAGACGACGCATTTCACCACCATGGCGGGAGCGGATGTCACGGTCCCATATGTGGTGAATCCCAGCGTGGCCAGCAATCAGTTCGTTGGCACCAATGCCGCGTTCGCCATGCAGTTCAGCGAACCGATGGATCCGGGAAGTGTAAACCCGGCCGCCGCGAAATATGTCTACATTTACGACGCCACCAGCGCGACCTATGTGACCACGACCATCACCTTCAGCTCCGATCTAACGACAGTCATGCTGAAGCCAACGGCTAACCTGATAGCCAGTCACCAGTTCCAAATGTGCAGCAACTCCATGACGGATCTCTCCGGGAATCCGCAGCAGAACTTCTGTGTGAACTTCAACACGGGAAGCGGAATAGATGCGACAGGCCCGGTTGTGCTGCAGACGAGTCCGCCCAATTTGTTTATGGGCGTCGCTACCAACTCGTGGATACAGATACTGTTCAACGAGCCGATCGACGGTGCGTCAATCGGAAACGTTACGCTGAAGCTGGGGAATTCGGTAATTCCGGCGACCGCCACGCTGTTTGACGGCGATCAAGGTATCCAGTTGCTACCCCTTGCGCCACTGGCTCCGAATACAACCTACACAGTAAACGTGCCTGGGGTCCTCGATATCACAGGCAATCCTCAGACGGCTTTCCCGCAGCAGTCGTTTACCACTGGAGCCACAATTGATCTTATTAAACCCGCCGTGGTGTCGACTAATCCGGCGAATGCCACGAGCGGTGTGCCCGCGAATACGGCGATGCAGGTCGTCTTCAGTAAAGCCATGGATCCCGCATCGTTCGATCTGACCAATAGCTTCATGCTGGTGGATACCATGTTCAATGCAGTTCCGGCGACGATCACTTTCTCACCGGACTATACAACTGCTACCCTAACGCCGAAATCGAATCTCGTCAGCGGTGGGGCAAGCTACGACCTGTTTATTTCATATTTCGCTAACGTCTACGATTTAGCGGGTAACCGCGTCACGCCTACGCTTGTGTTCTTCACGACTCAGTAAGAGCCGGCATGGGGGCCGATATGGAAGGCCGGGTCGTTCCCTCTTGGAGGTTGGGGAACCGCAGGCGAGGTGCCCTCTATGTCGCCGCGTTATTTTAGCGGCGCCGGGGTCATCCCCATAAAGGAGGTTCCGAGAAATTTTCCTTTGGCATCGAAATTCCAGGTGAAGATGGCCAATCCGGCGTGTTCGCACGCGTGGCAGCCGTTGATCAGTGGATAGCTCACCACGAACTGTGTTCCGCCATTAGCTCCGAGTTGGGAATCGGGCCATATCTTTCCATCGCGATCCCCTGGCCACAGATCAACCTTGGGAAATTGATTCTTCAGATCCAGAAACTGGGAACTCTGCTCCATCGCCTTTCTGTCAAGCAACTTCAGATCCTCGACATTGACAATCGGTGGCTGTCCATTCACCAACAAGAGTCCGTAGTTCGTATTGGCACGCAGGGGATAAGTGATCCAAGCGAAGCTAACTGGGCTCTGGCCCTGAAAGCCGGTCATAATCCCGAAGTCACCATGACTTGTCTTATAGAGCTCTCGCGTGAAGCTAACGGCTTCCGGAGGAGCGCCGGCTTTCGCCATCTGGTCGGCGAGACAGTTACCGTCGCCGGGATGAGACAATTTTTCGCAGGCATCGGGGGCTGTGGCAAGGAATCGTGGCGTGACTTGCCATATCGCCAACGCGTCGATTTTCTGAAGGCCGTTCTGTGATTGGGCCATCGAGGATTGTGTTATCGAGCATCCGTAGAGACAGGCCACCGTCAATAGGAATCGAACAGTACGCATGATTTTTTCCTCGGAGCCGACATTCTATACTTTACTTTGCCGGCGGCGCAGTGATCTTCTCGACGGTTTGACGACGGATCGTGAAAGCTTCATCATAGGTAACCTCGTCAGACAGCAGGCGAGCCACCGGTAGATTCCAGTCGGGGCGGGTTTCAGAAAAGGCGATATGTCTCGTTCTCTTGTGGTTCTGCCAGACGATACGGCTCGGCCGATAATCGATGCGATCAACCATGCCGAGGCTTCTCTGCGGATCAAGATGTTCGTCTTCTCCGACTCGAGCCTATTGCATGCGGCAATCGCAGCACATCGCCGGGGAGTGAAGGTCAGGATCATGCTGAATCCCGAACGCCGGAGCGGGGAAAAAGAGAATACTGAGTCGCGGAAAGTGTTGAGCGATGCCGGGATCGAAGTCATCGATAGTAATCCTGCCTTCGATGTGACCCATGAGAAGTCGATGGTAGTCGACGACAAATCGGCATTTATCCAATCGCTGAACTGGGAGACTAGAAACCTTACAGAAACGCGAGACTACGCAGTGGTTACGTCCCACAGTCATGAAGTCGCTGAGGTCAGCGAATGTTTCGACGCCGACTGGAAGCGCCAGGTTTTCAGTCCGGGTGATCAGTCGCACTTGATCTGGTGCATCGGCAACGGCCGCCAAAGAATAGGACAATTTATCGATGACGCAAAGCACTCCCTTTGGGTGCAGAACGAGCGTTATCAGGATCCAGTCATTATTGAAAGGCTGGTCAAGGCCAAGGTTCGCGGCGTCAACGTACACGTGCTGGCGCGACCTCCTCACAAGTTAAAGAAAGAGAAGTTGGCAGAGGCAGTGGGTGGCCTGCGCATTATGGAGGATGTAGGAATTAAGGTGCACAGGCTGAAGGGTTTGAAGCTGCATGCCAAGCTGCTGTATGCCGATCGCGCTCGGGCCATTATCGGATCGATTAATCTTGCGCCGGGTAGCTTTGACAGTCGTCGCGAACTTGCCATTGAGGTGCGCGACCAGGAAGTTATGGACCGGCTCCATACCATCGCGCATCAGGATTGGGAGAATTCACATCGCCTCGATTTGACCGATGCTGGACTTCTGGCTGAGCTCCAGCATACCGACTCGAACGTCGCCGAAGACCTGGCACTCAATCCTGACGGCAATTAATCGTCGTATCCTAAACCGCAGCCATTCCCATCAATATTACTGGTGTAAGATGATGGCCCATGGCGGCCCAGATGAGCGAGGCGGGCTTCCGGGCGCTGGGTGGACCAGGAGGTCGTTACGTTTCTCGCTTGCTGCCGGGCGGACGGTATACAGTTCCGTAATTGTCCCGCCTATATCCACGAATGGATTGGAAGAGTAGAAGGTTCTCAAGTCAGAACGCGGTAAGCGAGACGGCACTATTTGTTCCGCGCGAATTATTGTGAAGGAACTACGGGCGCTGAATTGAATTGGATTCGATAAAGGTCGGCGTACACGCCGTCGCGAGCGATTAGCTCGTCGTGATTTCCTTCTTCCGCCACGACTCCACCCTTAAGAACGATGATCTTATCCGCATCGCGAATCGTACTGAGCCGGTGCGCTATGGTGATTACGGTTCGTCCCTTCATCAACCGTTCCAGGGCTTCAATTACGAACCTCTCGGACTCGGTGTCCAGTGCTGCGGTCGGTTCATCGAGAATGAGGATCGGATTGTTGCGAATGATGGCACGGGCAATCCCGATACGCTGGCGCTGCCCGCCGGATAGCATTTCACCACGCTCGCCAACGAGGGTGTCGTAACCGTGAGGCATGCGCGCGATAAATTCGTCGGCGTTGGCCAGTCGCGCTGCTTCCTTGATTTGCTCCTCCGTGACCCCCTTGCGTCCATAAGCAATGTTGTCGTGGACAGATCCCTCGAAGAGCACGGTTTCCTGCAGCACGTAGCCAATCTGGTCGCGGAGCTCCTGAAACCGATAGTCGCGAATGTCCACGCCGTCGATTTTGACTGCCCCCGACGTCGGATCATAAAACCGCGGGATCAGACTCACGACGGTGGACTTGCCCCCGCCGGTGGGACCGACAATTCCGACAATTTCACCTGGCTTAATGTGGAAAGAAACGTCGGATAGCACCGGAGCATCGGCGCTATACCAAAAAGCTACATGATCGAATTCGATGTCACCCGCGAATTTCTCAGGGTAGCGGGCATCGGGGCGCTCTGGAATGATATTGTCTGCGTCGAGAATTCCCCGGATGCGCTCTACTCCGACCGCGGTTTGAGCGATCGTATTGGTCATGGTTGCCAGATCCTGAACCGGCTTGAAGAATTTGCTCAGATAAGAAAGAAAGACAGTAAGAGCGCCCGCTGTCATCGCGCCTGCAAGAATCAGCACCGACCCTCGCCAAAGAACAATCGCTGTACACAGTGAAACAGTGACAGTCACGATGGGAGAAAGGAGCGCTTTTACGCGGCGGGCTTTCAGGGAGGCATCTACGATCGCACTGCTGACTTCGGCAAGCTCTTCTTCCGCCAGGTCCTGCCTGCCAAACGCCTTGACGACCCTAATCGATTGGAGCCCTTGCTCCACCACTGTGACGATCCTGCTTTGTTCCTTCCGAACCTCGTGAGTCGCTTTCTTGACGGCCTTTTTGAATCTAGACACCAGGAGGAGCATGAAAGGCGTGACGGCGACAGCGATCAATCCGAAGTCCCAATTAAGCCAGAACATGACGATCAGCATGGCCACGATGGTGAACATGTCGACGATGATGCCCAGCGTGGATGAGGAAGCGAAATTCTGGATCGTCTGGACGTCGGCAGTGATCGTGCTCAAAAGAGTGCCGGTTTCGTGGCTGTCGTAATAGCTGAGCGACAATTGCTGAAGGTGATGGTAAGTCCGTACCCGCAAATCATTGGCTACCCATTGACCCACACTGGTGGTGTAGTAGCTGGCGACGTAGGATGCGATTGCGCCTAGCAAGGCAATCAGTACCGTCGCGAGCGCTGCGGCAATCGCAATCTGCATTTTGCTGCCGCTGCCTAGAACGGGAGAGAGAAAATCCTTGATCCATGGGGCCAGTGGATGAGAACCGAGCACATTGTCGAGAACGATCTTGAGTGGCCACGGACCGGCCACACTCATGGCAGTTTGGACGAGCATGGTTATCAGGATGACGAAAAGAGTGCCCCGATAAGGCCGGACCAGGCTGCGGATCAAGCTGACCAATTGCATTCCTCCGGTTAGAGTGTACGACAGACGTTTCGTATACGAATGATCGTCCGCTGGAAAGGCATAATTTGAATTGACGAGTCTGGAGAAGTGACGACAAAAGCCATAAACTAATTAGAGGGGAAACCATGACAGACGACCAAAACAATGAGCCGAAAACCGAGTCGAAGAACGAGTGGAAGACCGACCTGAATCCGGGAGACATTACGCGGCGTGGTTTCGCAGCCATCCTGGTTGGTGCGGGCATCGCCGCAAGCGTTTCGTCGCGCGCGGCAGCGGACATTGGCGTTGAGTTAGTCGAAAACGACGTTGAGATTAAGACTCCTGACGGAACATGCGATGCGGTGTTTATTCATCCAAAATCACTCTCGAAAGCGGGATCGTATCCAGGAGGGCTGATCTGGCCCGACGCTTTCGGCCTGCGGCCAGCGTTTCGTACCATGGGCAGAAATATCGCCGCGGACGGATATTCCGTTCTCGTGCCGAATCCCTTTTATCGCGTCTCCAAAGCTCCTTTTACGGATGCATCCAAATTCAACTTCCAGAATCCAGACGATATGGCGAAACTCAAGCCGCTGATGGCGTCAGTGAACGCTCCCGGCAATGCTGAGAAAGATGCCGCCGCTTACGTTGCCTTCCTCGATGCGCAGAAGGAAGTGAATAAAGAGAAGAAAATTGGTACGCAAGGTTACTGCATGGGCGGGGCATTGGTGATGAGGACTGCCGCAACATTGCCGGATCGTATTGGCGCCGGCGCATCCTTCCACGGCGGAGGCCTGGTGACAGATAAGCCCGATAGCCCGCATCTGCTGGCGCCGAAGATCAAAGCTCGCATGTATTTCGGAATCGCATCGAACGACGACGAGCGTCAGCCGGATGCCAAGGTCAAGCTGAAGGAAGCCTTCGCAGCCGCCAAGGTCAGGGCCGAAATCGAAGTGTATCCGGCACTGCATGGATGGTGCGTGCCGGATATGCCCGTCCGCGACGGTGCGCCGATCTACAACAAACCGGAAGCCGAGCGGGCTTGGGCGAAACTGGTCGCCTTATACAGGGCAGCCTTAACCTAGAAGCTCACTGTGCTGCGACCACGATCTTGCCGGTCATCTTCGGGTGAATCGAGCAGTAATAGGGATATGTTCCCGCCTTGGTAAATGTGTAAGAGAATTTTTCATCAGTATCCATCACTTTGGATTTGAACACACCCTCTGTGCTCACCGCCGTGTGCGGTATGTCGTCTTTGTTTGTCCAGGTAACTGTCGTTCCGACGGCTACGGTGAGCGTCTGCGGCGTGAAAACAAAATTATCGATTTTTATGTCCACGGTCGCCGTTGAGGGTTGGTCATTTGCCGTGACGCTTAATGATCCCGCAAAAAGAGCCAGCGCCGCAATCAATACTGGCGCCGCCAAACTTGTAATCCACCGATGCTTCCTCGTCATGTCTGTTCCTCTCCATATTGATTTTCTTGCTCGATTGTCTTTGGGATACTCGTCGTTGGTTTGGACTGCGTTCCTGGTGGTTCATACGAGCGGCGAATCGACGACTGCAAGACTGCGGCCGCTGACCAGATAGTTCACATCGGTAATACCAAGCACTCGCTGCAACTGCTCGGCTGGGACCTTCATGGGTCCAGCCGAAGGAGCCGTTCCCGGCGCGGGTTGAGGGAAGGCGGTGGACATTGCGGTGTGGAATGAAACCTTGCCTTCAATCTTCTGCATGACCTGGTGAATATGGCCGTTTAACACAGTCACGGAACCGAAATGTTTGACGAAAGACAAAGCTTGTTCGCTGTCGTCAGTCCCCCATCCCCAATCGGGGTAGATGGTCCACAATGGAATATGCGCGAAGAGCACAATTGGAGTGCTGGGGGAACGGCCCTTGAGATCGTCCTTAAACCACTGCAGCTGTTCTTGACCGAGCGATCCCATCCCCCCAGCCTTTAAATTGGCAACATTTACCAGACCGACAAAATGCACACCGTTGTGATCGAAGCTGTAATACCCCGTGCCTTTTGTGCCTTTTCCATAGCGCTGGAGATATTGCTCGCCATTGTCACTTAGCATGTCGTGCTCACCGGGCACGAAGTAGATCTGTTTGGCGGATGCTCCTTTTAACGACTGGTCAAGCGTGTCGAATTCACTCGGCTTCGAGAGCTGGCTGAGATCGCCGGTATGGATGATGAAGTCCGGCGGGTGGGGCATGGCATTGATTTTGTTGATTGCAACTTGCAGTGTAGCGGTGACGTCCGGATTGGCCGGCTTGTTAAAGCCGATGTGGCTGTCGCTGATCTGCACAAAGCTAAAGTCCGCGCCTTTGCCGGCATGTTTGCCGAAGCCTTTGGCGAACGCTCTGGATACCGGGATACCACCGCTCATGGTCCAGACCAGTCCTGTCCCAGCCCATGCCATGCACTTCAGAAATCCGCGACGATCGACGCCATCATTGTTGAGGTCCTGCAAATTCTGATCGATAAGATCGTGCTTTGTGTTAGACATTTGTCCTCCTATTTGGTTGATTGCGTCCTGAGGTGATAACTGACGGGGGTGATTTTTATTCCGCCGATTTTCCCGCCGAGCTAGACACGGTTAGGTTGACGCCTAGCCGGCTCCATTTACGCCGCTTAGAAAGCCGCCCAAATGTCCTGTGATGGCGACGATCACAACCGTTAGCATTTCAAGCGCTAGGCGATACTTCGGCAGGGCCTCTTCCCGCCTGCGACAGCGGACGTGTACCCAGAAAACGAGCCAAATCATCACACTCGACACCCACCCGAGTACCAGATGCTGCAGCAAGATGCCCTTTAGCTTCTGGCCCTCAAGTTGGAAGCGCCACGCGAGGATGCCCGTGGCGAGAACAGGGAACGTGGAGACTGCGGCGATTAGCAAGTTGTAGTAGGCAGCGTCCGCGATGCCACGTCGCTTCGTCCAGTGCGCGACAAGGTCGTATGCCACCGCCGTTATGAACAACGCGATTGGGAAATGGATCAGCACGACATGTTGTGCATGTCTTGCCAAGAGGGTGTTCTTGAGATCGAAAGGATTTACCAAGGTCGTCTCCGTTCTCTCAGTTTTGAGTGCTCATGGCTGATAACCGACCTGACCGCGTTTTATTCCCACGGGAATGATTGCGTGTCTGAAGGGAATAAAAGTCGCGCACGCTGGTTTACTCTTGTATGGATGTCGGGCGTGGGCGTTCAATCCGATTCCTTCGAAGAACTGGCGATGCCGCTATTCGACCAGTTGTACAATTTCGCGCATTGGTTGACGCAAGATCGGCAAGAGGCCGAAGATCTGGTGCAAGAGGCCTATACGAAGGCGCTGCGAGGCTTCCCGTCTTTCCATCAAGGGACTAATTTCCGGGCATGGATGTATCGCATCTTGCGCAACACATTCTTAACTTCCCGCACTGGCCTCAAGGCTACGATGACTGTGTCCCTTGAGGCCGAAGAAGAGTGCGGAGCCGAACTGATGGTGGAGAACAAGACTCCCGAAGAAATTCTAGTGAAACGCTCGAGTGCTGAACTGGTGCAGAGAGCGATCGAAGATCTCCCGGTACATTTTCGAGAGATACTGCTTCTTTGCGAGGTAGAGGAGATGTCGTATCAGGAAATTGCGGAAACACTCTCCATCCCCATCGGTACGGTAATGTCGCGTTTGTCGCGTGCCAAAAGAACTTTACGGGATAACCTGCGGCCGCAGTTGCGAAGAGGATGAACTATGGCGTGTGAGTCCTGGCGAGCACAACTCGATACCTACCTTGACGGCGAGCTTCCCGAAACCAAGATGCGCAGCTTCGACGCGCATATCCGCGGCTGTCCATCGTGCGCGGCGGACGCCTTGGCGCGAGTGCAGATGAAGCGCACGATTCAGGCCGCGGGAAAGCGTTTTAGTCCCAGTGCCGAGTTCCGGAAGAAAATGCGGCAGAGCATGACACGCAAACCGAAGCGTCGTTTCGATGCGGTGTGGGCGTTTGCGACTGCGGCGGTTCTTATCGTCATTGCGGGAATATTGACTTCAAGCTATTTAACAGGTCGTTCCCGGCAAGACCAGGCACTTAGCGAGATCGCGGATTTGCACGTAGCCACGCTGGCCAGCTCCTCGCTCGTGGATGTGATTTCCACGGATCGGCACACGGTTAAACCCTGGTTCCAGGGAAAGATTCCTTTTGCATTCAACTTGCCGGAACTTCAGGACTCTGAGTTTTCTTTGCTTGGCGGCAGGATGGCGTATCTTGATCAAACACCGGGTGCGCAGCTTATCTACGATGTTCGGAAGCACCACATCTCCGTGTTTGTGTTTCAGGACCGCTTGTTGAAATTGCCAGCCAGTTTGGACGGGATATCTCGCTCGCCCAATCAACTGCCCTTCAACATGGAAACCTGGAGTCGGGGCGGCCTTCGCTATTTTGTGATCAGCGACACGAGCGCCGCCGACATCGATCGTCTCGCGAAATTGTTCAAGGCAGCCGCATGAATCCGGCTGTCCGCGCGATTATGATTTATCCTGTATCTTCGTCGCTGGTTTGAAAGGAGCACCATGAAGGTTCTTTCCGTATTGTTTATTACCCTGCTGCTGGCTGCTGTTGTTACGGTTGCCGCTGATCAGCCTCAACCGCCAGCCGCGGGCAATCCAGCCCCGGCTTTCAGCTTGCCCAGTCAGGAAGGCGCCCAAGTGTCGCTCGATCAGTTCAAGGGGAAATGGGTTGTCCTTTATTTCTACCCCAAGGATTTCACCTCAGGCTGCACCGTGGAAGCGCACAATTTTCAGCGCGATATTGATAAGTACACGCAGAAGAACGCGGTGATCCTCGGCGTCAGCGTAGATACGGTGGATTCCCACAAAGGCTTCTGCACCAAGGAAGGCTTGAACTTCAAGCTGCTCGCCGATCCGAACCACGCGGTGGTGGAAAAGTACGGTTCAGTCATGGAATACAACGGCATGACTCTTGCGGCACGCAACACTTTCCTAATCGATCCCTCGGGCATGATCAAGAAGGTATATCTAAAGGTCAGTCCACAGGGACACAGCGACGAGGTGCTGGCCGACCTGCAACAATTTCAGTCCGCTCACTAAGCGCGTTCGTAAAAGCGAAAGAACAGCGCCTGCTTTGAGACTGGCTGCGCCTTTTCAGTGAGCGCGGCCATTTGTTGGTGGCTCAGCGGGGTAAACTCGCGGGCCAGATGTACGTTCTGTTCGAGTTGGGCAACAGAATCGCAACCAATGATGACGGTACTGACCGGCAGGGACAGCGAGTAGTACATTGCCTGCCGCATATCGATTGTTCCCGAAGTGGGTGCCAGCACCATTCCCTCCCATGTATGTTTTTGCTCTTCGAGGGGCGGCGGTGTCCACGAGGACAGAAGGCGTCCTCGCGCTGGGACTTTCATCCCAATAATACCCATCTGTTTTTCAACCGCCAGAGGTAGCAGTTGCTCCGAGAAGCTGTAGTGATGCGGATCGGCGGCGTTGACTGCCATCAGGATTGTGTCGAACGGATGGCGGTGGATTGCCTCCATCAGTGCGTCGGGGCGATAGTGTCCAGTAATGCCGAGATAGCGCACGATTTTCTGGTCGCGAGCTTCGAGGAGAGCTTCCATCGCTCCGCCCTTGGCGAATATCTCGTTAATATCTGTCATCGTTCCGATATCGTGTAGTTGCCACAAATCGATGTGATCCGTTTGCAACAACTTGAGCGAGGTTTCGATCATGCGCATGGAACCTTCGCGCGTCCGCTCCTTCGTCTTCGTTGCCAAAAACGCAGCGGTGCGGCGATGCTTCATCACTTTGCCGACGTATTGCTCGCTCCAACGATCGGGTCCACCATAAATTGAGGAGGTGTCGATGTAGTTCACGCCGAGATCAAGAGCTTTTTCGATGATGGGAACAGCGTTCGATTCGTTGCTGGGCTTCTCGAGAGCTGCTTGACCGCCGAGGCTGAAGATGCCCACTTTATATCCGGTCTTACCTAGATTCCGGGTCGGCATGGAATCGGCAGCTGCAGAATTCGATGAGAGAGGGTTGGATGCCGGAGCGGACTGGCCGGTTACGACTTCCGGAAGTGCTGCGGAGCCGAGGGCAGCGGCAGTCATGATTCCGCCAGCTTTGAGAAAAGTTCGCCGGTTGCTGCTCGGTGTGAGGTCCGACTTTGGTTTGCTCATGACGCCTCCGGGTTTTTAACTGCCGCTGGTTAGTGTCTCAACGATAACGCTGATGCCCACGCGAATCCAGAGTAAAAACGACTAAACAAGCCGAGCGGATTTCATCCCCGGCTCGAATATCCCATCCCCGCCAGAACACCTCGCATATAAGCAAAGCTGGCGATTGCCCCCAGCATCGGATCCTCGGGATGAATCTCATATTCCAGATCAACGTATCCTTTGTACTTCGTCTCGACAAGCGCCGCAAACATTTTGCGCACCGGCATGATGCCGTCTCCCACCGCGACCTGACTCTCTTTACTCTCGAAATTCGTGAGGTCTTTCATGTGGATGTTGAACAGCCTCGGGCCTGCTGCCTGAATGGCCTGGACTACATCCGTGCCGGCGCGAACCGTGTGCCCGACATCGATGCAGCATCCGATGCGCGGATCCATACTGTTCACGGCCTTCAATACATCCAGTGGGGAATGCCACAACTTGTCCTCAGGCCCGTGATTGTGAATGGCGATGCGGATGTCGTACTCCTTTACGAATTTCTCGATTCGCGGCAGAGTTTCCGGAGTAGGGTCGCCGGCGACGATGACGCCGATCCCCGCTCGCTTGCAGTATTCGAATTTTGATCGTATGTCGGCATCGTCATCTTTCGCAAAATAGATGGCTCCGGCAGCGTGCAGCTTGATGTCTGCTGCGGCGTAGTCTGCCAGCGCAGCCGACTCCTCCTGTGGATCGATCGGGAGATGATCTTTGGCGTCCTTCGCATTCAGCGCGGAGACATTGAGCTGTTTCATGAATCCAATCATCTCCGCCCGACTGAAGTTACGGAATGTGTAACTAGCCAGGCCCAAACGAATCGGAGCTGCGTCGTCGGTCGCAGGACGTTCCTGGGGCGTTCCCAAGCCATCGCCCGAAACTGCAAACGCCGCAACCAGCGCACTGGAGCGAACGAAATCACGGCGGGAGAGAGCGTTTTTCTTAGACATGCGGCGCCCAGCCCTCCTCGTAATCGCGTCCCCACATCTTCATGGCATCAGGGTCGCCCTGAATTCGTCCGTCTTTCGGATCGAGGCGCAGTTCGCGATTGACTTCCCACGCGATATTCGAAAGTTGCAGCATGGTAACCGCAACGTTGCCCACAGCGACCGGCGCGTTGAGCTTTTCGCCTTTGCGGATTGCCGCAATGAAGTTCGCGAAGTGAGCGTCGGTCATGGAATCGCTGCCGAGCAGGTCCGCGGACGAAGTTGTGGTGCCAGCTTTGAATTCACTAGTCTTGTTTCCTTTGAGGTCATAGATCTCGTAGCCGTCGCGATCGACGAGAACCGTCCCAGTTGTTCCCATGACGGTCGAGCCACGATCGCGGCCGTAATACTTCATTCCCTGACAGCTCTTGCCTTCCCACGAAATCATCTTGTCTTCGTACTCGAAACTGGTAGTCAGCGTGTCGTAGAACTGCCAGTCGTCTTTGAAATGGTATCTGCCACCTGACGACGTAATTCGTTGCGGATGTTCGACGCCCAGCGCCCATCGGCACACGTCAACCTCGTGGGTGCCATTGTTGAGACTCTCGCCAGTGCCGTAAAGTCTGAACCAGTGCCAATTATAAGGATGCACATTATCCTTATATGGGCGACGTGGCGCCGGTCCCTGCCACAAGTCCCAATCAAGCTGCGGCGGCACTGGTGCTTCTTTTCCCGTGCCAATGGACTTCCTCACATTTACGTACCAGGCTTTTGCGAAGTAGGGCCTGCCGATAACGCCGTCGTGAATCTTTCCGACGATTTCTATCGTGTGTGGCGAAGAGCGCTGCTGCGTGCCCATCTGGACAAGCTTCTTATACTTTTCCTGCGCCTGCACCAGTATTTCGCCCTCGGCAGGATTATGGCTGCACGGCTTCTCCACATACACGTGCTTGCCTGCCTGTAACCCGGCAATCGCCATGGGCGTATGCCAATGATCGGGAGTAGCGATAGTGATGGCGTCCACATCTTTCTTTTCGAGAATCCGGCGGAAGTCTTTCTCGGCCGCCGGAGTTTCACCCATTTCCTTCTGCACGCTATCGGCGAACTTCTCGAGAATGTTGCTGTCCACATCGCAGACATGCGAGATATGAGCGGCGCTCCGATTGGCCTTGAGCGACGCAAGGTGCGCATAGCCGCGGCCGTTCAGACCGATGACGGCAAAGTTTAGGCGGTCGTTCGAGCCAACGATCTGGGCATAGCTCTTTGCCGTGGTGCCAACAGCCAGCGCACCTGCACCCACGGCGAGGGCATCGAGAAATTCACGTCTTGTCGCCATCATTTCTCCTTAAATTAGCCTGCGTCCGGTTCCGAGACATTTTCGATCAGCAGGGAATTCCAGCCTTCGTCAGGGCCTTTCGCAGTCCCTCCATGCTGACCCGCGTAGACGCTTCAGGCGTCCCGGCACCGCGCCAATGGGTTTCAAGGCTGAGCCCATAGTGGAATCCATCGCGCTGTAGAGCCTGAAGTTGACCAACCCAATCTACCGTGCCACCACCGACGGGGGCCCAATCGTATTTGTGATCCGGCTTGGTCACTACATCCTTGCAATGGCAATGGCCGATGCGGTCTTTGGGCAGCAACTCGTATCCGTTTGGATAAGGAGTGGCGCCGAGAGCCGCAGCGTTGCCGGGATCCCAGTTCAGCATGAAGTTCTTGTTTGGAATCGCCTTCAGGACGGCAGCTGACTCCTCGCCCGTTGCCGTGTTGCAAGACATTTCGTTTTCAAGCAAAAGGATCAGGTTGTCTTTGCCGCAGCGTTCCGCGGCCTGTTGCAGCCTGGCGTTGATGGCCGCTCGATACGGTTTCTGGTCATCCAGTCGCCAGAAATCGAAACAGCGAATCCGGTCGGTATTGAAGGATTTGGCAAGGGAGATACAGCGTTCGAGCAGTTTGTTCTGCACGCCGGCATCGAAGTCAGCGTGAAACTGATCGCGTGTTTCGCTCTGCGATGATCGCGGTGCACCAGGCCAGTCGGTCTTGAACAGGGGGCTGGCAACATCCGTGACGCGCAGTTTGTGTGCGTCGAGAATTTTCCGCGCATCCGCAACTTCTTTCGCATCGAGCGCGGTCACATTCTTGTCCCACATGGAGCGCAACTCGATCCAGCGCAGCCCGAAATCCCCCGAGACGATCTGGCAAGCCTTCTCGAAGTCCTGCGAAATCTCGTCGTTTATCACCGCGAGCCGGAACGGGCATGTAGCTGTCCCTGCCGCTAACGATTCTGATGAAGATGCTGTCGCATTTTTGACCAGAGGCGACATGGTCGCCTCAACTGCTATTAGTCCGAATCCGGCAAGCACCTTGCGTCGTGCAAGATCCATGTTTCAGCCTCCAGCGTCGAGACAATCTATACCGCGCAATCTATACCGCGACATCTTTAACTGTTTACTGCGACATCGAGTTATTTTATGCCCTGCCTTGATGCAAGCAAGATTCTTAGGCAGGAACTCGCCAATTTGTGCGGTTGTTGTGTCAAGAATTGTAAGCAAAGACAAGGGCAACCGTGCATAACGATTGCGAATCAGAGATAGTTTCTCTGTTTCTCTCGACTATAATTTTTAGCAGTTCGATCCGGAGAAGGAGATTCCTTTTGACCGTTGACACAAGTGAGCGTCCCATCATCGACCCTAGTCATCAACTTCCGGCTCACGGCTCGTCCAGCAAATTCTGGTGGCTTGTGATTGGGATTGCACTGTTGTTGGCCATTGTGCTGCTCCTGGTATTGAGGGGATGTCACGAGGACGCCGCGAAGAAAAAGCCAGCCGGGCCGCCGAAGGTCACGATTACGTCAGCTACGGCCAACAAAGGGGATATTGGCGTTTACCTTGATGCCATCGGCACAGTCACTCCGGTCTATACCGCTTCGATTACGAGTCAGGTTAATGGCTTGGTTGTCTCCGTCCATTTTAAAGAGGGTCAACTTGTCAGCAAGGGCGACGCGCTAATTGACATCGATTCACGAACCTACCGCGCCACTCTCTTGCAGGCGCAAGGCTTGCTTGAGCGCGATCAGAATATTCTGGCTCAGGCAAAGATGGACCTTGAACGCTACCAGGCAGCGTGGGCGCGCAATGCCATTGCAAAGCAAATTCTGGATGATCAGGAAAAGCTGGTCTTGCAAGACGAGGGCACGGTAAAAAACGATCAGGGAGCCGTGCAATTTGACCAGGTGCAGGTCGAGTATTGCCACATTACTTCCCCGATCACGGGACGCGTGGGTTTGCGATTAGTGGATCCGGGCAATGTGGTGCAGTCGGGTGGGAGCCTGGTGCTTGCAGTTATCACTCAGATCAAACCCATCACCGTAATTTTCACAATTCCAGAAGACAGTCTGGGACCGGTTGTAGATCGGCTGCACAAGAATGCCAAACTCAGCGTCGATGCCTTTGATCGTACCGGGCAGACAAAAATCGCAAGCGGGAAATTGCTGACACTCGACAATCAAATCGACACCACAACGGGGACGGTAAAAGCGAGGTCCATCTTCGAGAATACGAATAATGCGCTCTTCCCGAATCAATTTGTGAACACGCGCCTGCTGGTAAATACTTTGCAGGGAGTGACTCTAATTCCGTCGTCAACCATTCAGCAAAATGGGCAGACATCCTTTGTTTATGTGATTCAAGATAGCATCGCCCACAGAAAGACCATAAAACCGGGAGTGACCGACGCCGGGATAACTCAGGTTGACGGTATTAATCCGGGAGACATTCTGGCCAATAGCAGTTTCGATAAGTTGCAGGAGAATACCGCAGTAGTTGTCCAGAACAACCAGAATCCCCAGAACCAAAATCCCCAAGGCTCGCAGGACAACCAGAACCCTCATAAGAAGGGCTCGAACAAGAATTCGACGAAGCCAGCCGCCACAGGTGGGAGCAGCGCCCAGTGAGTCCATCTCGTCCGTTTATTCTGCGGCCAGTGGCGACGTCTTTGCTGATGGCTGCAATCATGCTGGTTGGTATTGTCGGGTACACGCAGCTACCCGTCTCCGCTTTGCCAGAGGTCGACTATCCCACCATCCAGGTAGTCACGTTTTATCCCGGGGCCAGCCCGACCGTCATGTCAACGACGGTAACGGCGCCATTGGAGCGGCAATTCGGCCAGCTACAAGGCCTGAGTCAGATGACCTCCACCAGTTCCGGAGGCACCTCCGTCATAGTTCTGCAGTTCAACCTCGCTTTGAATATCGATGTAGCTGAACAGGAGGTACAGTCGGCAATTAATGCGTCGCAGAGTCTGTTGCCATCCATTTTGCCCGCACCGCCGACTTACAGTAAGACGAATCCTGCCGATGCTCCGGTTCTTACTCTGGCGATCACGTCAAATGCGATGCCGCTGTCGCAGGTGGAGGACCTGGTAGACACCCGCCTGGCACCTAAGATTTCGCAGCTCACCGGGGTCGGCCTCGTGACCATCAGCGGCGGTCAGAAGCCAGCGGTTCGCATTCAAGCCAACCCAACGGCGCTGTCGTCGTACGGACTTAATTTGGAAGATCTTCGAACCGCGTTGACCCAAGCCAGTGTGAACGCGGCCAAAGGCAATTTCGATGGGCCGCGCCAGGATTACCAGATCGATGCCAACGACCAGCTGATTACCAGCGACGACTATCGCCACGTTGTGGTTGCTTACCGCAACGGCGCGCCGGTGATGCTGACCGACGTGGCCCAGATTGTGAACGGGGTGGAAAACAATAATCAATCCGCGTGGATGGATCAGACGCCCGCGGTGATCCTGAACGTGCAACGACAGCCGGGCGCTAACACCATCAATGTGGTAAAGAGCATTAAGAAATTGCTGCCGCAGTTGCAGACTAATTTACCAGCGGGCATTGAGGTCACCACTCTCACCGACCTTACAACCTCCATCCAAGCGTCGGTTGACGATGTTGAGTTTGAATTGCTACTGACGATAGGCCTGGTCGTGCTCGTCATTTTCCTCTTTTTGAGGAGTCTGTACGCCACCATCATTCCAGCGGTCGCGGTGCCGCTGTCACTGGTCGGAACGTGCGCCGCGATGTACGCCCTGGGATACAGTCTGGATAACTTGTCGCTGATGGCGCTTACGATCTCCACCGGTTTTGTGGTGGATGATGCCATCGTCATGGTGGAGAACATCTCGCGCTACATCGAAGATGGCGAGCGACCCATGGATGCAGCGCTGAAGGGCGCGGAGCAAATCGGCTTTACGATTCTCTCGCTGACTGTGTCTCTGATCGCCGTACTGATTCCGTTGTTGTTTATGGGCGATGTAGTGGGACGGTTGTTTCGTGAGTTTGCCGTGACCCTCGCGGTCACCATCGTAGTTTCGGCGGTAGTCTCGCTTACGCTCACGCCCATGATGAGTGCTCGCATCTTGCGGCATCAGCCCAAGGAGCAGCAGGGACGCATCTATCAAGCGACGGAACGGGCTTTCGAGAGCATGATTGCGTTTTATGGCCGCACGCTGAAAGTTGTGCTGCGCTACCAGACAATTACTTTGTTGGTTGCCCTGGCTACGCTGTTGCTCACGATTTTCCTTTACATCGTCATTCCCAAAGGATTTTTTCCGGTGCAGGACACGGGCGTCATTCAGGCGATATCGCAGGCGCCGCAAACGATTGGCTCGAAGGGCATGGCTGAGAAACAAAAGGAGCTGGCGAAGATAATTCTGGATGATCCTGCCGTTGAAAGCCTCTCGTCGTTTATCGGCGCGGATGGAACTAACACGACGACCAACAGCGGCAGAATGTCGATCAATCTGAAGCCGCTCGACCAGCGCAAGATGAGTGCTTCCGACGTAATTCGCCGGCTGACATCCAAACTGGATCAGGTTCAAGGAGTACAGCTGTTCATGCAACCGGTCCAGAACATTACCGTGGACGATCGGGTCAGCCGCACGCAATACCAATACACGCTCGAAGACCCCGACGCCAATGAACTCAACGATTGGACCAATCGGTTTGTAGCCCGCTTGAAGCAGTTGCCGGAACTGGAAGACGTTGCTACCGATCAGCAGACGGGAGGGTCGGCAGTATATCTCGTGATTGATCGAGTAACGGCTTCGCGGCTTGGCATTGCGCCAACCACGATCGATAACACTCTCTATGACGCTTTCGGGCAGCGGCAGATCAGCACGATGTATACACAGGTAAATCAATATCACGTTGTGCTCGAAAGTATGCCGCGTTTTCAACTGGATCCAGATATGCTGCACCATCTTTATATCCAGTCCAACGCGTCTTCTGGGGAATCGGGCGCAGGAGCTTCTTCTTCATTTGCATCTTCCGGATCTGCCTCCGCCGGGTCCAACGCACTCACCGCCTCGGCGCAGTACACGCCCGCCGCAAATACCTTGGCTCCTCCCGCGAATGCCCTTTCCCCGAGTTCCTCTTCCACGTCGAACAATGGAGCGAACTCAGCCGGTGTAACCAGTTCGGCCATGAGCAATGCCGTGCCGCTGAGCGCTTTCTCGCACTTTGAAAAAACCACCGAGGCGCTCTCGATTCAGCACCAGGGTCAATTTCCGGCAGTGACCGTCTCGTTCAATCTTGCCCCAAACGCGGCACTCGGAGACGCCATAACTGTCGTAGACAAAGTGCAGAAAGACATGCACATGCCTCCCAGCCTGCAGGCTGATTTTCAAGGCACGGCGGCATCGTTCAGAAACTCGCTTTCCAATGAGCCCTTGCTCATTCTGGCCGCCCTGATCACGGTGTACATCGTGCTCGGAGTTCTGTATGAGAGTTTCATCCATCCGATTACGATTCTTTCTACGCTGCCCTCAGCCGGCGTGGGCGCGTTCCTCGCCCTGATTCTGTTTCATCAGGATCTAAGCGTAGTTGCCATCATCGGCATCGTCTTACTAATCGGGATCGTGAAAAAGAACGGCATCATGATGGTTGACTTCGCGCTGGAAGCCGAACGCGAAGGCGGAAAGAATGCGACCGACGCCATTTATGAGGCGTCTCTGCTTCGTTTTCGCCCCATCATGATGACCACAATGGCCGCGCTGCTGGCGGGTTTGCCGCTCGCGCTTGGGACTGGTTTCGGTTCCGAGTTGCGCCGGCCGCTCGGCATCGCCATGGTCGGCGGATTGCTTCTAAGCCAGGCCCTCACTCTCTATACGACGCCGGTCATCTACATCTTCTTTGACAACCTGGCGCAGCGCTTCGCCGGCAAATCGCGGAAACCGGATACCGGAGATGCGCAACAGGCAGGACCGGCATGAACATTTCCGCGCCTTTTATTCGTCGACCGGTCGCGACCACCTTGCTCACCGTGGCAATTGCCCTAGCCGGAGCAGTTGCATTTCAGGTGCTACCAGTATCGCCGCTGCCCGCTGTTGATTTCCCGACCATTTCGGTAGGCGCAAGTTTGCCTGGCGCCAGCGCTGCCATCATGGCGTCGTCCGTCGCTACTCCGCTGGAGCGGCAATTTGGACACATTGCCGGAGTCACGGAGATGACTTCCGCCAGTTCGCTCGGCACCACGTCAATCACCATTCAGTTCGACCTGAGCCGCAACATTGACGGCGCAGCGCGCGATGTGGAGGCTGGGATCAATGCTGCCAGGACCTATCTGCCCAGTAACTTGCCGGGCAATCCAACCTATCGCAAGGTTAACCCCGCTGATGCGCCGATCATGATTCTCGGACTTACTTCCGAGAAGTATGGTCCCGACAAACTTTACGACGAAGCTTCCACGGTCGTGGTGCAGAAGCTCTCGCAAATACAGGGCGTAGGCCAGGTAACTGCAGGAGGTGGAGCGCTGCCCTCCGTTCGAGTGGATGCAAATCCAACCCAATTGGCCAACTATGGACTGACTCTTTCGAACTTGCAGTCCACGTTGAGCTTGCAGAATGCCGATCTGGCCAAGGGGCAAATCTCGGATGGTCAGGTGACCGCCGACATTACTGCCAACGATCAGATTTCTCATGCGGCAGACTACAGGCCACTTGTCGTTGGCTATAAAAATGGTGCGGCAGTCCACGTGTCTGATGTTGCCGAGGTAACAGACTCTGTGCAGAATATCCGCGCGGCCGGCTACTTGAACGGCAAACGCGCGGTCACGATCATCATTTTCCGTCAACCCGGCGCGAACATTATTGAAACCGTCGACCGCATACGCTCGCAGTTGCCCTCGATCGAAGCGTCGATTCCGTTCGGAATCAATACCACCATCGTTCTCGACCGTACCACGACCATTCGCGCCTCGGTCAGCGACGTTGAGAGATCGTTGCTCATTTCCATCGGGCTCGTCATTCTCGTGGTGTTCGTCTTCCTCCGCAATGGCCGCGCTACGCTGATTCCTGCCGTGGCTGTGCCGGTTTCTCTGATCGGCACATTCGCGGTGATGTATCTATTCGGTTATAGCCTCGACAACCTCTCTCTGATGGCCCTGACCATTTCCACGGGATTTGTCGTGGACGACGCCATTGTCGTAATGGAAAACATCTCCCGGCATCTGGAAAACGGCATGGAGCCGTTTGCCGCCGCGCTGAAAGGCGCCCAGGAAATCGGCTTCACAGTATTCACCATCAGCATGTCGTTAATTGCGGTGTTTATTCCTATTTTGTTGATGGGTGGAATTGTAGGCCGCCTTTTCCGTGAATTCGCCGTGACTCTCTCCACCGCCATCATCGTATCGATGGTGATCTCGCTTACCACCACCCCGATGATGTGCGCCTATTTGTTGCGCAACGAGCGGGCGGAAAAACATGGCCGTTTATACATGGCCAGTGAAAAGGTTTTTGACGGGATTCTTTCGTTGTATCGCAGCAGCTTGCATTGGGTGCTCGATCACCCGACTCCAACTCTGATCGTGCTTGCCGTCACGATTGCGCTCAACGTGGTATTAATCGCGTATATACCCAAAGGCTTTTTCCCGCCTGAAGACACGGGCGCGATCGTCGGCGGAGTTCGCGGGCCCGAGGACTCATCCTTTCCCGCAATGAACGATTCCATTCAGCGGATCGGAGCAGTGATTAAGAATGATCCGGCCATCGCGAACATAATCGGGTTTACCGGCGGCGGGGGGGCGACCAATACCGGTTTCCTTTATATTGCGCTCAAACCGCTGAAAGATCGTGACGCGAGTGCCGCCAAAATCATCGACCGTCTGCGGCCCAAACTGGGGCGACTGCCGGTGGCGTCAGCATTCCTTCAGGCGGTGCAGGATTTGCGCATCGGAGGCCGCTCCAGCAACGCCTTGTACCAGTACACGATCCAGTCCGACAACGTGCAGGATCTTTCCCATTGGGGACCGATCATGCTGAGTGAGATGAAGAAGCTGCCTGGCTTTCAGGACGTGAGCGCTGACCAGCAGAATGGCGGACTTGACGAACTGCTGACCTACGACCGGGTTACGGCAGCCAAACTCGGCCTTACCGCCCAGTCGCTCGATTCTGAGTTGTACAGCGCCTTCGGCCAATCGGAAGTATCGATCATCTATACCCAGCTGAATCAGTATTATGTTGTGCTCGAAGTTGCTCCACAGTATTGGCAAAGTCCCGAGGGTTTAAAGTCCATTTATCTTCGCACTTCTTCCAACGGACATATTCCGTTGCTGGCGGTCGCCAAAGGCAAAGCCAATACCACGCCGCTGGCCATCAACCATACCGGTCTTTTTCCATCGGTAACCGTGTCTTTTAATCTGGCTTCGAACGTGTCGCTGAGCCAGGCTACGTTGAGCATTAACGAGATGCAAAGACGACTGGGCCTGCCTTCCACGATGCAGGGTTTTTTTGCGGGCACGCTGCTGGCTTATCAGAAATCTTTCGCCACCGAAAAATACCTCATTCTTACCGCGCTGCTGGCAGTCTACATCGTGCTCGGGATTTTATATGAAAGCCTGGTCCACCCGCTGACGATTATCTCTACGCTGCCGTCAGCGAGTGTGGGGGCGATGGTTGCGTTACTGCTCTTTAAGGCGGATCTGAATGTCATTTCTATCATTGGCATAATCTTGCTAATTGGAATTGTCAAAAAGAACGCCATCATGATGATCGATTTTGCGTTGCAAGTGGAACGCGAAGAGGGTAAGAACCCCGAGGATTCGATTTTTGAAGCCTGCATGTTGCGTTTTCGTCCGATTCTGATGACGACCATGGCTGCGTTACTGGGCGCTTTGCCGTTGGCGTTAGGCACGGGAACAGGTTTTGAATTGCGCCGGCCACTGGGCATCTCGATTGTTGGCGGCTTAATCCTAAGTCAGATTCTCACGCTGTATACCACGCCAGTCGTCTATCTGACGTTCGATCGGATCCGGCTACGCTTGGCCGGCAAAGAGCACGACACACCTCCGGGAGAGCTCAGTCCAGCAGGCGCGGGAGACTAAGGTTGAAAATGAGTATAAAGATGACAAATCGGTTATGCAGAAATGTCGTTACGATCTCTCGGCAGGAATTGTTGCGCCTGAGAAGCGGGCTTTGTGCCGTTGCACTCTTGTTAGTGTTCGCGGGCTGCGTCGTTGGCCCCAAGTATCATGCGCCCGCTCCGCAAGCACAGGCGCCAGCTTACAAGGAATCCCCAACCCAGTTCAGCGGGAGTCAGAACGAAAATGAAGGCTGGACGGTGGCGCAACCTTCCGATGCCATGCTGCGCGGCAAATGGTGGGAAATATTCAACGATCCCGAACTGAGCGCGCTTGAAGAAGAGCTGGATATTAACAATCAGAACATCAAGCAGTTCTTTGAAAATTTCATGGCCGCTCGCGCTATCGTGCGTGAGGCGCGGTCGCAATATTTTCCGACGATAGCCGCCGTGCCATCAGTCGCTCATTCCCGAAGTTCGGCGAACGTAGGCTCGGCTGCTGTCAATACAGGCAGTGGTACTGTCACCGTTCCGAACCTGCAGAGTTCACTCTATTCGTTGCCCCTCGAAGCTTCGTGGGAACCCGATCTGTGGGGCAAGGTTCGCAACACGGTTCGCGCCGCCCAGAATGCTGCCCAGGTCAGCGCGGCCGATCTCGAGAACGAGCGTTTGACCGAGCAGGCCAGTCTCGCGGAAATGTTTTTTCAGATTCGCGGCCAGGACATGCTGCAAAAGATATTCAACGACACAGTCGAAGCGGATCAGAAAACATACGATCTAACCAAGTGGCTCTATGACACCGGCATCGACGACCAAATCTCTGTGGTGCAAGCCGAGACCGCGCTGCGTAGCGCTCAGGCGGGCGCCACCAATGTCGGAATCGCCAGAGCCCAATACGAACATGCCATCGCTGTATTGGTTGGAAAGGCAGCGTCCAATTTTTCGATTCCCGTGAAGCCAATGACTACCGCGCCACCACGCATCCCGATCGGCGTTCCGTCTCAACTGCTCGAGCGCCGTCCGGATATTGCCGCCGCTGAACGTACCATGGCGGAAGCGAACGCCCAGATAGGCATCCAGTATGCCGCTTATTATCCAAACCTGACTTTGACCGGGGAAGGCGGCTTCGAAAGTTCATCGTTTTCTCATTGGCTCTCCTGGCCGAGCAGATTCTTTTCGGTTGGCGCTTCGCTTTCTGAAACTGTCTTTGACGCCGGGCTGCGCCGCGCTACCGTCCAACAATATGTGGCAACTTATGACGCGGATCTTGCCAGTTACCGGCAGACGGTCTTGGCAGGGTTCCAGCAGGTGGAGGATGCTCTTGCCGAAGTTCGCATCCTCTCCAAAGAAGTCGAACAGGAACAACAAGCTATCGCCGCCGCTCAGTTGTCCCTAAAGCTCGAACTGGGCCGATACGAAACCGGGATTGACCCCTACATTGACGTGCTGGTCGCCCAGACCACGCTTTTGGGCGATGAGCAGACTCTGAATAACCTTCAGGTAGAACAAATGACCTCCGCGGTCGCACTGATCGAAGCCCTGGGTGGTGGTTGGGATCGTTCGCAACTGCCTGGCACAAAAGAGGTGACGCAGAGACCGTCGCAGCCCGAGACTGTCCAGCAATAGAGTGTGGAACATTCGATGAAAGATAAAGTCGTGCTCGTGACCGGAGAGCATGCTGGCCTCACCCCAAGAGACTCAGACATTGCGGACTGCCTCGAATCGCCATCTAGTAGAATGGCCTTGAGTTATTTTGAGTCGCGCAAGAGACATGATTCATAAGTTGAATCATTCAACACTTTTCAACATATGAGCTTTCCCGTATAGATCTCTCCGATGCCAACAATTGTGCGCAATCCGATTCTGGTCACCGGCGGGGCAGGGTTCATAGGGTCGAATTTCATCCTGCAATGGATGCGGCAGGAGTCATCGCCTGTCGTGAATCTGGACAAGCTGACTTATGCTGGAAACCCGCGGAATGTCGAGTCGATTGCAGCGAATCCGTCGTACCGATTTCAGCAGGGAGACATTGTTGACCGGGATCTGGTGCGAAATTTGCTGCAACGCGAGCGACCTTGCGCGATCGTTCATTTTGCCGCCGAGAGCCACGTGGACCGGTCCATTCACGGTCCCGACGATTTCGTACGTACCAATGTAAACGGTACCTTCAGCCTCCTAGAGGAGACACGAGCGTACTGGTCGGCACTCCCGGAAGCCGAACGCCAGACGTTTCGCTTTCTGCATGTGTCGACCGATGAAGTCTATGGATCGCTCGGGCCGAACGATGCAGCTTTCAGCGAAGTTACCCCGTATGCTCCTAACAGCCCATACTCCGCGTCCAAAGCGGCGTCCGACCATCTGGTTCGCGCTTACCATCACACTTATGGACTGCCGACACTGACCACGAACTGCTCCAATAACTACGGCCCCTATCAATTTCCCGAAAAACTGATTCCGCTGATCATCCTGAACGCTCAAGCCGGTAAGCCCCTTCCGGTCTATGGAGATGGGCAAAATGTACGGGACTGGCTCTACGTGGAAGATCACTGCAGAGCGATCCGGACTGTGCTTTCACGAGGGCTGGTGGGTGAGACCTACAACATCGGCGGATGCAACGAAAAAAAGAACCTTGAAATCGTGAACACGATTTGCGGACTTCTCGATGAACTACGCCCCAACGACCCGGTAGTTCCTCACAACAAATTGATCACGTTTGTCAAAGATCGTCCTGGTCATGACCGCCGCTACGCTATGGATACGCGTAAAATCGAGCGCGAACTAAATTGGCGTCCGGGAGAAACGTTTGAGACTGGGATCCGAAAGACTGTCAGTTGGTACTTGCAGCATGAAGACTGGGTGCGAGACGTGACCAGCGGCAGCTACCGCCAGTGGATCGCAAAACAATATTCGGTATGAACCGTCCCGGTTAAACACCGGTTGGATAAGGGATAAATTAGATAAGGGCTAAAGACGATAATAGATTTGTTTGCTTCGCTATGACTACTTCACAACCAAACTATAAAGGCATCATTCTCGCGGGCGGTTCCGGTACCCGCCTTTATCCCATTACGCACGCTGTATGCAAGAGCCTGCTTCCGGTTTATGACAAGCCGATGGTCTATTACCCACTCTCCATCCTGATGCTGGCGGGAATTCGTGACATTCTGATTATTTCAACTCCCGATGATTTACCAAAATTCCAGTACTTGTTGGGCGATGGCGCCAACTATGGAATCCACATCCAGTATGAGCCGCAACCTAGGCCAGAAGGAATCGCGCAAGCCTTCTTGATTGGGAAGACCTTTATTGGAACGAGCGGTTGCGCTCTCGTGCTCGGCGACAATATTTTCTACGGCCACGATCTCGCAAAAGACTTGCGCGAGGCGACCAGTCGCGCAAAGGGTGCTCGCGTTTTCGCCTACGCGGTTAACGATCCGGAACGCTATGGCGTGGTCGAGTTCGATGCCGAGGGCAAGGCCCTAAGTATCGAAGAGAAACCGAAGCTGCCGAAATCTCGCTATGCAGTGACAGGCTTGTATTTCTACGATAATCAGGTAGTTGAAATCGCATCGAACTTAAAGCCGTCGGCCCGCGGAGAACTAGAAATCACCGATGTAAACCGTGAATACTTGCGGCGAGGCCAACTGGATGTATGCGTAATGGGGCGAGGCATGGCATGGCTGGACACGGGCACACATGAGGCTTTGATGGAAGCGGCTTTGTTCATCCAGACGATTGAGAAGCGACAGGGTTTGATGGTTGCTTGTCCGGAAGAAATAGCATATCGCTCCGGCTACATTACGGCCCAGCAACTGGAGGATATCGCGCAACCGATGCGAAAAAATTCCTACGGAGCCTACTTGTTGCAACTTCTCCAGGAGCGAGTTTTCTAGGGTTGAACCTGAATATCTATCTCGATGAAAAAGATTGAAACCAGTTTGCCGGGAGTCCTGCTCCTCGAGCCTCGAGTATTTGGTGACGAGCGAGGCTATTTCCTGGAGAGTTACAACGAAACAGTGTTTGCCGGCCTGGGCATCCGTGAAAAATTCGTTCAGGACAATCATTCCTATTCCAGCCGGAATGTGTTGCGCGGTCTCCACTATCAGATTCAACAACCGCAGGGAAAACTTATACGAGCCATTACTGGAGAAATTCTCGACGTAGTGGTCGACCTGCGGCAGAGCTCTCCAACACTCAGAAAATGGGAAACGTTTTCACTGTCCGGAGACAACAAACGCATACTGTGGGTGCCGGCAGGATTCGCTCATGGATTTCGCGTCGCTTCGGAAACAGTACATGTCGCGTATAAGACAACTGACTTCTATGCTCCCCATCATGAGAGAACGCTTTCGTGGAACGATCCGGATCTCGCCATCGATTGGCAACTCGATGGCGAACCCATCATCTCAGATAAAGATCGACATGGGACTATATTCAGGGATTGCGAGAAATTTGGTTCGCTCTGAATTTAATGATTTGAGGTTTGCGCCGGAGATTGAGCCGCCGCGGCAATCTTTGCCGTAGTGATCGCCTGCCCAACATGCCGTTGCGTATGGTCCGCCACATGGACCAGCAATCCTCCCACCGTGGTCGGCAGTTGCTTTGTCCCAACGGATCGCATTTCTTCCAGATTTGTCCCCGCCAGCGCGCGCACCCTCTTCGCGGCATCCGTTAAAGCTGTACCAAGTTCAGCAAAAAGAGCATCGTGCGTTGCCCCTGGATTGAGTTCGGTTCCCAAACGAGCTGTCTGTTCGGCACTCAACCGTCGCCCCTCGGCATACGTCAGCAGACGATCCAGGCTCCGCGCCAGGTGGCGAATATGAAATGCCACGGATGCCGGACCTGCGGGCCGCGCATTCAGTTCAGCATCCGAAAGATTGCCGCACCACTTTTGCAGATCTTCTTCGGCGAGCTGCAACGCATGTAGAACCGCGCGGCCAACCGCAGGAACGTCCGTCTTATCACCGCGTAACCATGGTTCGATTGCACACGGCTCGATTGAAGACATAGAATCCTCGAACACTAGCCCCGGTTCCTATCGCGGCCACAGCCAGACAAAGGCACCGGCGGTCAGCAAACCGTAGACGAACCCGTCGACGACTTCCTTGATAGTTACCGACCAGGGCTGACCCTTCCAGATGCCGTTGCTCAGGTTCCCCAGTCCGTAGGCGAGGAATGCGGCGACAAAGGCCACGTGGAAGACAAGGTGATAATTTGCCCCGTGCGCGACTGTCAGAGACATGAGAAGGGCAACGAAGAATCCGATCACCAGGCAAAATACGAACCATTGGATCAAAAACTTTGGCATCACGGGCGGCCCGCTGGGAAGAATGGTCATGAATCCAACGGGTCCCTGTTTTTGTTTTTCTGCAAGGGCCGGCGATTTCATGTCTTTGTGGGTACAGTAAGGGAAGACATAGAGGCCGCGTTTGAGAGCGGCTGCGCGCAGAGTGGCCAGGACTTTGTCTTCGTCGGGGATCTTGCCATAGTCGCTGCGATGGTAGGGCAGCAGCATGTGCATGATGGAGCTAGCCACAAAGACGAAGACCGCTGAGAGCAAGATTGGTAGCCACAGAGCAGTGAGAGGAACCATTTGAGCCTCCTTGAAAGGCGCAACTTATCGATGGGTGAATTCGCAGGCGAGGCTACGACAGCGGGGAGGCTGCGGTCAAGGGGTATGGAAAGATCATGTGAGGATCGAATCGTCCAGCCGCTTTCGCCGACAATCTGCGACCTGCTGTACAAACGCCATGACCAGCGGATGTGGCTTGTCCTTCTGCGATGAAAGCTGCGGTTGAAACAGTGTCGCGATGAAAAACGAGTGCGTGGGGGATTCAATCGCACGGCATTCCTGCTTGGAACCACGGGCGACGATGGGAAAGCCCGCTTCCATCGCCATCCATTCGAACTCAGGATTCATTTCATAGTTGCAGAAGAATTCTTCCTCGATCGTTTCTGTTCCATAATACGCAGCAAGAAAAGAGCCAGGACGAAGCCGTATTTCATTCACTTTCCCGGAGAGCTTGGGAGCCTTCGGATCGCGCTTCGGAACAGCGCAAGCGACAGGATAGATGACGATGTTCTTTGCCTTTGGGTCTTCCTCGGCGGTAGTCGCGTCGCGAATGCCGAGGACATTGCGGGCGCACTCGATCAGCGTGTACTGAAAACCGCCACAGGTGCCGAGGAATGGCCGGTCGTTAACGCGTGCATACTCGATACCCTTGAGCATGCCGTCAAAGCTTTTGTAAGGGCTTCCCGGCGAGGCCCACAAACCATCGAACGAATCCAAAGTGGTGGCAGCTCCCGGTTCGAGTAGTGATGGCGTCGGCAGCCACTCCGATTCCACCTTGAGTTGGAGTTTGCGCGCGGCGTGCTGGAGAGAATCGTTGGTCGCATGATGAGAGCGGAATTCAGGATTGAAGTCGCCAAGAATTCCGATCCGGACGGGATCACTCACAAGCGACATTCTAAATCAGTGGCTTGCACTTGGCATTAAACAGTTAGCTACTGGCACCGGACACTTGTAGCGCCGCTATTTACGCAACAGCCCGTACAGTCCGAGCAGTGTAATGGCGACTCCGCCCCAGATCAATGTGGCTGACTTCTGCGCGAGAGCTACAACGAGTTCCTTCCCGCTGCGGTAGGAAATTAGGAACGTAGGATGATCTGCCCCTCTCATCAATACGACTGGAGGCGTGAGATCGAAATTGGATGATGCGGAGACGGCTTCTGGTGAACGTGTTTCGACCAGACGGATTTCTTGCAAGTGGAGTCCGGCGTTTGTGGAAGAGGTTGCAGGCAACGGATTTGGTTCGATAGCCGGAGCCTGCTGCGGCATTGCGGGAGTAGACCACAAATCTGGCATGGCAATGCCAGCGCGAGAGAGTGCGGCCGCGATCGTTGCTTGTTGACCAACTGGCCGACCGCCGCCAGCTGACGCGCCAGCGGCAAGTCTGATGACCTGCGGGGCCTGAACCGGCTCCAGAAAATTGTCCGGTGCGGCAGGACGCGGAGAATCGGGGCGCGGTTCACTGTCGTGAACTTCAGTGGGGACGCCGGGTCGCACATTATCCCGCGGCGCATGCCGACGCACCCTAACCCCGGGATTGTCCATGAGGGTTCCAGCCACAAAGAGAATATCTTCGGGTTTAATTACGTGTTCTTCGATGCGCACGCGCCGGGCAGGAACAATGCCGTGTCGCGTAAGGAACGCTTTCACACGCGGCGGAACGCCATCCAAGTGGGAAAAAGACGATTCCGAATATTCTTCGCGAAAATCACGGAGCAGATCGAGATCGGCTCCGAGAGGTTCCGTGAGCAACTGGCCAGTCGAGTCGTCGATAAAAAAAGGCAGGTGCAGAGTCTCGTCCGCAACCTTCTCCCAATCCTCACTAGAGCCTTCGCGCCGCTGCCAGGCCGTAGTGTGATAGAGAAAGCAATCGTGACCCGAGATGGGCGCCGGCATTGTGTGAGGTCCGGTCGCCCGGCCATTCACTTCGACAGGTCCCAAGGCTGCGCCGCCGATTCTGCGTCTTGGTGTAGCCAGCAAAAGACGCTTGCGGGTCAACGTTTGGAATCCAGCCACGAGAAAGCACAAACCACCCGCAATCGCGACTGACGAAAGAATTGCGAGATAGTGGATCGCGATGAAAAGGAAAAGGCAGACGATCACGGTAGTCCCTGAATTTCTCAGTGCTGTCGTATTAAGGATAAGGATAAGGAAGACATCATATAAAGGACACCGATAAACGCAGGATGGTTTACGGAAGTAACGGTCCTGTCGCCAAAACTATGCCGTCACGGCGCGAGTTTTCAGAATCTCGGAAACGGCCATCATCGCTGCATCCACTTCAGCGTCCGTATTGTAAAAGTGAGGGGAGAATCGGACTCCGGCTTTGGGACGCCAATCCACAAGGATTTCGCGGGCCAAAAGGTCTCGACTTACCTGTTGCGAGTCTGGCATATCAATAGACACTGTGCCTCCTCGCCGTTCTGGGTCTCTGGGAGTGTTGACGCGCCATCCATGCTGGTCGGCAAGTTCGATCAGGCGGGCAGTCTGGCGTTTGGATTTCGCTCGGATGTTCTCGACACCAACTTCCTGAATGATCTTGAGGCCGGGGCGGGCGGCTTCGATCGATGGGATGTGGCTGGTGCCGTTCATAAATCGGAAGGGAGGATCGGCGTAGCGGATGGGACCGGTTGCGAAGGCAAAAGAATTTTCGTGGGCGAACCATCCAGTAAGCTTGGGTTCCAACTTCTTGCCGAGATCGGGGCGGACGTAGAGGTAAGCGACACCCGGCCCACCGCACAACCACTTAAGCACTCCGCCGCAGGCAAAGTCGGCGTTGAGAGCCTGAATGTCGACCGGAACAGTTCCGAGAGATTGGAAAGTGTCGAGAACGACGTGAGCTCCAACTCTGTGGGCTTTATCGATGATGGCTTTGGCGTCAGTGATGTAGGAACTGCGAAAAATCACGTGGGAGATCGGAACGATTAACGTGTGCTCGTCGATTGCGTCCAGCAGGCGCTCGGTGGGGACGGTAATGCCGTCGTCCGTCTTCACCATGTGGATATGAGCACCGTACTGGCGCTGCGCTTCCCAGAAATACATGACTGAAGGAAAGTTCATGTCGCTGTAAACGATTTTGTTGCGCTTGCCACTGAAGTCGAAACAAGACGCGACCACCGCCTGGCAGGTGGTGACATTCTGGTGCAGCGAAACGGAATCTTTGGGCGCATTCATCAGCGTTCCGAGTTCGTTTCCTACTTCAAGGGCGAGCATCCACCAGCGTTCTTCCCAGGCTCGCACTCCGCGTGTTGCCCATACATCGGCGTAGCCGCGGAGTGCATCGTAAACTGCCCGTGGCATGGCTCCGAGGGAGTTGGAGATCATGTAGTTGGTGCGCTCGAGTATGGGGAACTCGGAGCGGTAGCGCAGAAGATCGTCGGTCATGATGGAATTGTAATCTGGGGGCGCGGCAAAGGCGGGCAAAGACGGCCAAAGACGGCCTACAAACATTGTTGATGAGCTCAATAACCAGATCGCAATCCGGTGAAGCGTGGATTGGTTCTTGTCCCCCCCCCCCCCCCCCCCCCCCCCATTTTTGTGTAAAGGCATTGCAATGAATGAGTTACGTGTAAAGTCTTCCAAAGTATAGACTTAGGGGAGAACTTGAGGGTTTCTTTGTCCGGTTTGACAGAGTCCGTTTTAACGACTGATTTTCAAAGATGGCTTCCGTCTCTGAAGACGGCGACACTTCTCGATGCTGCAGTGTCGGGAAATCTTCGCAGGTTTCTGGATTTCTGTCTGTGATGGTCGTACGGGAAATTTGTGATGAATAAGGAGGGATTACCCGGGACTTTCGCCATGGAAGTTTTCAAGACTACCTACGTTGAGAAAGTGCGAGTGAAAATGACACGGAGGTGATGAAGATGCAAATCAGAAGGTCCACGGCTTGAGCACTGCCGACACCCGCTCCTTGCGATAAAGCCGCAAGGAACGGGCCACCCCAACGTTTCTTTATTGAGTTAAACAGAAGGATTCTTACTCGACGCGGAAGGCTGGGCCGCCCGCCGTGCAGCACCCTTTCAGGGGTGGAGTGTCACCCTTACACCCGATGCCGTAGGCTGCGACGCCTTTGATCCTACCCGTGTGGGCTACCAGTATCGTCGATCTCGGCAGTGTCATCGCTGTAATCCGCGAAGTCGAACGAGCATTCTAGGTTCAGGTCTGCAAGCGCTCGCATTTGGTTAGGCCAGAGGGTTGGACCACCATCCCCGTAACGGGACCACCATATGCAGTTGACTGACATGCGAACATCGGGTTTGGCTTGAAGCTCATGTAACGTGTCCGAGCTAGGCTTTAGCTTTGCTATTAGCCAATCGATGTGGCGTCGGATGTCCTTTGATTCAACATTCTCCTCGGAGGAAAGGAACCATCCGTTGAGCTTGCCGATCGGTGCCCTGCCGAGGCTGTTCGTACGGCCCGGCTCCCCGAGCACCACCTGGCTTGTCGGGTGCATCCCAAGCAGGCTCGTAATTGCCGAAGGATGCATCGCCCCACAATAGATTCGCAGCACGGCACTCGTTCTCTCGCAGGTTGCGTACTCATCATCTATCGGCGTCAATCGTGAGTTAGTGTCGATTCCATTCGAAGTCATAGCAGATAGTCTCCGATGTTGCCAATGGTCGCGCCGTTTCCGACGAAGTCTCCATTGGACATTATTTGTCCGTGGCGGGTGGCCCAGCCTTTAGGGTTGGTTTGTTTCCATTCCCATGACAAAACCTAGGGTGGCCCATCCTTGCGTTTTTTGCAAGGGTGGGACGCGATGCTGCTGATACCTTAGTTTGTTAGTCATGCCGGTAAAGCGTGGACTAGTGGTCCCCCCGGAAGACTGGAAGTGGAGCAGTTACCGCTTCTATTTTCTGGATGAAGCAGGTGGTCCCCACCCTTCGCGCAAAAGACGCGCGAAGGATGGGCCACCCGCCTGCACGCCCAATTTCTGAATTTCCCACACCCCATCACCGGAGAACCAACCAATCTTGAAGCAGCGTTGCCGCCTGCATCAGTAAGTTCACGGCGGGATTCAAATCAGGATAAATTCGTGGACGGACGGAACGTTCCCAGTTTTTAGGCCAATGGAAATTGGTGAACGTCCCGTCTGTCCCCAGTTTTCCACTGAGCGAAGTCGAAAGGATGGGGCAGCCACTCTTGGAGTGGGTGACGAGAAAAAACAAAGCCTTAGGGTTGGCCAGCCCCCCACATTACAGATTTCGTATTCTTTTAGTAAAACTCTCCTTGACAAAAAATCGGTTGTAACATAGCTTCAGAAAGCTGTTACTCACGGAAGCTGTTACTCACGGAAGCTGTTACTCACGGAAGCTGTTACTCACGGAAGCTGTTACTCACGGAAGCTGTTACTCACGGAAGCTGTTACTCACGGAAGCTGTTACTCACGGAAGCTGTTACGGAGGTATTGTGAACTGGATTTTCCAATCTCCAACCAGACCTTATTATTCGTTTGCGTTCCTTTTCATCGCGATTATTATGGTTCCAAGGGCTCTGGTCGGACAGGCGCGGAACCCTGACAGTGGATTGGTCGTGGAGAGTAGTGGCCCCATGGCGAGCGAACAGGGTTATGTGAATGACATATCGCTACGATCAATCAATTCCCTCCCGTCTACCCAGATTACGAGCTTGGAAGAGGCTGAAACCTACGTGAGGCAAGTGGCCGAGTTCTGCGGCGTACAAGGTCCAATCCTCGCGGGGCAGTTGCTGCCGCGCTTAGTCGAGGGAGAATGGGCCGCGGCGCAGGATCCGTCCAAACTCGTATCCGACGATCGCCTGGCCGACGCCTTTAATTTCCTGTCGAATGAGTTCCGAGTGCCCCACCAGCAGCGCGTTACCGGTGCCGACGTCCTGCAATTCAGAACTACTATGTCGGCGATTTATCCGCATGTATTCAGTCCGAAGCGCCTGGGCGGAAGTCGGCCGGTTGCGGCGATGATCACGTTGCAGCAGATGGTTTTCAACGGCGGTGTACCGGAGGGCGCAAAGAAGTACGCCCAAAACGGTCCCAAGCCCGGCAGCTTCAAGGCCGATCCATCGCGAACTAGGATTGTTCCTAATAGCTTCCCCCCATTGCACAGGAATATCGGATTGCCAGCATGACGTATTTCCGAGGGCTTACCGCTGAGAAAATGCAGCTCTTGGCCAACTCAATAGCAACAATTATGGCCCTGTCAGGCGGGAGATGAGTATCAAATCAATCTACTTAGCATTATTAGCTGTGTGCATTTTTGTCACGTGTTCCTTTAACTCCTGTACTGTTGAACCCCAGGCCCCAGGGGTAGCCGGTGGTTTTCCGGTTACAACCTATAGCGTGACCCAGGACTCGGACGGCAACGTAATAGCGACGGGAGTTATGCCAGGTACGCAAGTTAGCGGGAATTGGGTTTCCGACACAAATTTAACGGTGGGCTCAGTAGAGTCGTTCGGCATTAACCAGCCCTTTTACACTGATGACAACGGAAACGGTTACGTGAATAACGGCAAGGATTGGGCGGATTGGACGAGCACAGTCGGTTGGCCCTCGCCTGCGTGTCCAGGCTTCGGAATTAATACAGCACCATTCTATGTCACTCCTACGAATTGGATTGGATGGACGTGCGTATTCACACAAGACATTCAGGGTGACAACACCTCCACACACTTCGTCCTGCCGGGCGCTGTGCCGCCAACGATAGCTTCTTACGGTGCTTTCTCGACTACTTACGGCGACCCCCAACTTAGGGTGTACACGGGTGGCACTACGCCTGGGTTCGTTTCCGGCGTTTCGGCCTCTAGCGTGGTGCCTGGGTCGAGCGCAACCTTCCCTTTCCCGACGCAATCCAACGGGTCGCCCCTCGCCGAGGGATTTTACGGACTGGTTAATACGAACGTAGCGTCGGGAGGCGGCTTGGCCTTTGTGAACCCGAGCTATCTGGCCGTTGGCGGCAGCACCACAGTTTCGGGTGTATTTGGCGTAGACGCCGCCGACGTTACGTTCACAGTAACAATTCTCTGCAACCAAGGTCCTCCGGGCGCTCAGGTCGCCTGCAAACCCACCATCACGAACACTGTCGCGTCTGAGCCTCTGTTGACGGAATATTATGCCGGTCAAGTTAGTTATCTTGGGCACACCTTGCCCGTTGGGAGCTACCCGGTCGCCGTTAAGAGCTATGGCAGAGCGCGCGTCATCGACTACAACGACGGCAGTGAAACCGAATCCCACACCGGGCCGGCAAGCGTGATCGTTGTTAACTCAGGTTCGAACAATGTCACAGTCTTAAATTTGGCGAACTACACAACGGCAGCGACCATTTCCGTGGGCACGCAGCCAATGGCTGTTGTTCTGAACTCCGGTGCTACTTACGCGTACGTCGCCAACTACGGCAGTGGCACTCTCTCGGAAGTGAACCTCTCCACTAACGCGGTAACCCGAACGGCCAGCGGAGCTACGGGTGCACTGGCCGTCGCCGTGGATCCTGGGGGATCTTATGTGTGGGTGGGCGGTACTAACTACCTTTATAAGGTCAGCCTCAGCTCATTCGCTGTGGTGGCGAGCTACCCAGTCACCGGAAGCGTTACGTCGTTGGCAGCGAGCAACACGCAGAACGAACTCATTTACACCCTAGTCCATAACTGCTGCACAGGGTCGAGCACATACGCCACGAATGAGGTCAGCTTGGCCGACATGTCAACCAAGGGCACTTACGCCAATGCGACGGCAAGCCCCTACGCGGCATATACGATGAACGGGACCCTCCCGAATGCGGCGGTTCTTCCGCAAGCGAGCACGGTTAGTGCCCAGTTCAGCAACGGTATAGGAGCCTCTGCCACGCCCACGGGGTTCGTCATATACGACCTGATAGGTCATCAGCAGATTATGACTGGCACGACACCAACACCAGTACGCGGCATCGCAGCCGACCCAAATAGTACTTTCGCCTATTTCACACTACCGGACAGCAACGAGTACATTGCCGTACCACTGGAATCCCAATAGACCGCATTCTCGCGGCAGTTTACTTCGACACCGGACAAAACGACGGGTGACCCATTCAAGCCCGGTGTTGGCTTGAGTGGGCATTGCCCCTTGCGTGTGTAGTTCCGTTGACAGCGAAATGTGTTTAAAAACCGGGGGACAGACGGGACGTACGCCGAGTATTTTCTCAGAAAGTAAAGGAAAATAAGTGTAACTTCCCGTCTTACCCCGGCCTTCTACGCCTCCGCCGCCCACCCTTAGGTTTCCGGAACGGACCGGCGTTGCGTTACGTTCAGATCTCGCGCATGACAATCATCAAAACTCCAACTTCTTATTTCGCCTGCGCTAGCTTCGGCGGGTGGGTGTAGATGATCAAGAGGTTGTACCCGTGTCGGAGCGGCTGATGGGCGGCTGGTAGTGAAGGCTACCATGAGGACGGGCGTGGTTGTAGTAGTCGGTCCAGGGAGCGAGGGCGAAGTTTCTTTGCTCAGAGTCGGACCAGTGAGTCGAGTAAGCCCATTCGCGCAGGGCGGTCTGGATGAAGCGTTCGGCTTTGCCGTTGGTTTGCGGGGAGTAAGGACGTGTGCGGCGGTGTTTGAGGCCCATCTGCAAACACACTTGGCGAAACAGGTGAGAGCGATAGCTACTGCCGTTATCGGTGAGTAAGGCGCGGATGGTGATGCCGTGGTGGGCGAAGAAGTCCACGGCATCCTTGAGGAAGGCGATGGTGGTGTGAGTCTTCTGATCGGGGAGGATGCGAGTGAAGGCGATGCGAGAGTGATCGTCGATGGCGATGTGCAAGGCCTCCCAACCAGGATGTTTGTGTTGACCACGACGGCGACCATCGCCACGCCAAACGACCTGCTGGAAGCGGGTCATGCCCTTGATATCGAGATGGAGGAGGTCGCCGGGAAAGGGGTGCTCATAGCGCACAACCGGCGGCAGGGGATGCAGATCGCGCCAGCGACTGAGACGAGCGCGGCGCAAAATGCGGCTGACAGTAGCCGTACTGAGTCCAGTGCTTCGCGCAATGTGATAGGCCGGACGATGCTGCCGACGGAGTTCAACTACCAACCCCACCTGACGAGACGAAGTGGCTCTTGGACTGTGATGAGGACGCGAAGAGCGGTCGCGTAATCCGGCAGTTCCTTCGCTACGATAACGGCGAACCCACTTGGCTGCGGTTTTGGGAGTTACGTGAAAGCTACTTGCGGCACGGCTGAAACCTAAACCACGAACGACGGTTTCAACCAACGCCTCTCGACTGCGAAGGGTAAGTCGGGCATTCTTGTGGATGTCCATTCGGTCTGTCCTCGGAAACTAGATTGCTCGTCACAATCAGCTTCTCCGGTTCCGATTCGAATGGACAACCTCTTGAAAGATCACAGCCACCCGCCACCCCCACGTTTCTTTATTGAGTTAGTTCGAAGGATTCTCACTCGACGCGCAAGGCCGGGCCACCCGCCTGCGACACTCTGCTTCCGTACAAAGAGGATGCAAGCGAGGCCGCTGCTCGGATCGAAAGGGAGTCAACGAAGACCAAATAGTTGCTTCTCGCTCGCGGCCAGAGGGACACGCAGGGTTCCGTGATTCGTCATTCGTCATAGCAGCGCTCCGCTCACTTCATCTGCATGGATTGGCGGCGTGAGGCGCGGGTTTCTGAGCGCTGTAGACCGAACCGGAGAAAGTGTCCGTTTTTATGCTGCCGACTGCGTCGGTCGGGGTGACAGGGCTAGGAGATTATTAGCTTCTTGACGAAGAGTTGGGTATGGAGAGCGGTATTTTGCGTGGCTGACGACGTGCCGGAAAAATTAGGCGGGCGCTTGCGCGCCCGCCTTTGTTATCCGTGAAGCTGCAATCCAACGACTCGACCTACCGAGTTCGATAGACGGCAACGCCGATCGGCTGGGAGCTTGGTATCGATATATCGCTTAGCGCGCTTCCGCCCGCTGGGTAGCGGTAGTCGGCGGCATCTCCATTCTCCGCATCCCCGATCCATACGTCTTTAAAGTTCGGTCCAAACCAAAAAGTAACAGGGTCGCCGACACCATTCAGCACGGTCGTGTCAATCGGGGCGCCAAGCGATCCAGCGACTGGTGGGGCGAAGGTGTAGATCGTTTGGGCTAACTGGTCCAAAACAGCAACGTTGCGTTTCGCTGCTTCCACGCCACCGGGGTACTGAATCGTCTGTGCGGTTGTCAGCTCGGTGAAGGTAACGCCCTTCTTTGAGACGTTGGCGATTACGCCGATTCCAACGCTGAAATCGGGCTTGCGGTAGTCGAAATAGAGGTTCCCCGAGTTGTCGAAGCCGCAGAAATAGGCCTCCTGGATCGACGGATCGGTGATGGTGGGCCCCTGAACGCCGTTCTTGTAGATGGTCACGCTGCCCGGATTTGCGCTCGTGTCGATAATGTTGGTCACAGCCACAAACTTGCCATTGTCGAAGGTGCTGACACCGACCGGATATTGCCCCGCATCTGACAGCGTTGTCGTCAATGTGAGAGGCGACTTGCCGTCAACAATTAAAATGCGCAAAAACTTGGAGTTGATTGCGCAAGATATTGCAGTATGTCTGGCAGGCGTCACTGCAGTGCGCTTTCGACGACTCCATTCAGGCGAATGCAATGCGATCACAAAGCGATTGTGTGGCGAAGGCGACTTGACTTAGTCACTTTGCGCGAAATCCCCGCCAAATCGCGGTTTCTTGGACGCAAATCGGACCGGAGAAATGGACTTCCGCATCGACCATCCTTTAGACCCAACCAACAAGTACCTGTACCACGCGTCGATCGAATCCTCCGAGGTCTTGAACCAGTACAGCGGTAACGTCGTCCTCGACGACAAGGGCGAAGCGCGCGTCGGATTTCCGGAATGGTTTGCCGCCATCAATGTGGATTTTCGTTACCAACTGACGGCCGTAGGAGCCCCGGGGCCAAACCTTTACATTGCCGAAAAAATCAAAGACCGCAGCTTCCGCATCGCAGGTGGAACGCCCGGAGCAGAGGTTTCCTGGCAGGTAACCGCCCGCCGCAATGACGTCTACATGAAAGCGCATCCATTCGTCGTCGAGAAGGACAAGCCGGAGGACACGCGCGGCTACTACACCGACCCGTCCCTCTACGGGGCGCCCAAGGAACAGGGCATCTCTTCCAGGGCGCAAGTGACCGCCGGCAAGCAATGAGAGTATTCAGGACCGAACCGATCATCTCCACGATGTGTTTTAGCGCGGATTTACGGCTTCACAACCCTTAGTTCGTTCTTCTATTGCCGCTGGAACGTCCGGCCACGGCAGCATGGGAAGCGGGTGTTCCGGTAAGGGCTGTCACTAGCCGGGTGCCATCGGGAGACCCGAGCCCGGTGCATGGATCCCATCCCTTGCCCGCCTTAAACGAGCCATTGTTGCCTGCGGTTATATCGTGAAATCCGGAAGCTTCGACGGCTTGCGCGCAGATTACAGGATTCAGGAAGCCAATTGATTTCCCGAGCTTCTGATTCATTCGCGCAACCAGCGCGGCCCACAAAGGAGCTACGGCGCTAGTGCCGCCGAAGACCGCGCTCTCCCCGTCTACGAGGACGTTATAGCCAGTGTTGGGATCGGCATCGCCAGAGACGTCTGGAACGCCTCGTCCGCCATTTTTTCCTGAAGGCGCGGGAACATCGAAGGCTTTTTGCCAGGAAGGCAGAGGAAAAACATTGCTGACTCCGCCACCCGTTGCTCCTCCACTCGGCAGGTCGTTCCACACTGTTTCCTTGACGATCTTTCCGCCTGAAGCTTGCAGTGTCGTACCGCCGCAAGCCAGCGCGAAGGAACTCGAAGCCGGAAAATCAACGTGGTTCTTGCCATCATTGACTCCATCCGAAGAACCGTTGTCACCGGAAGCGACACAGACGGTCACTCCCATGGCCGCCGCCGCTTGAAAGGCGTCATCGAAGTTGGTGAGCGCTTGCGCTGTCCAATTTGATTCGGCCGATCCCCAGCTTATGGAAATGACCGACGGTTGATTCGTCTTGTCGTGTATGGCAGTGGTGATCGCGTCCAAGAAACCTTGATCCGTGTTTGGCGCAAAATAGACGACGATCTTGGCAGCGGGAGCAATCGCTCCCGCTACTTCAATGTCGAGCATCACCTCGCCATCGGCGCTGTCTGGAGTGCTGGGGCTATTTTTACCGCCATCGACTGATACGGAAATAACTTGCGGGGCGTTGATCTTCAACGAACCGAAATAGTTCTTAATGTCATCGAGCTTAAAGCCTCCCCCTAACTCAATGAGCCCGATGCACTGGCCTGTCCCGTCTCCCGCCGGAAAATCGTAGATTTCTGCCACTTGATTGGGATTATGCGATGCAGTTGCGGCGTGAGCTTTGATTCCGGGAGTCTGTGGCAAACGCCGGAAATGCGGTTCTGCCTGAGGCCGGTTGTCCAGACCAAACACTCCTTTAATAATCTGCGCGTACTCAATCGGTACGCTGATCGAGCCAACGCGTCCGCGGAAATTCCCCTTAGGATGGCTGTACTCGCTGAGTTCCACATGGAAGGCCTTCTCGAGATCGCTCACGGTTCCCGAGATCATTACGGTTCGGCGCGCCAGTTCAGTGCCGGTTTCGTTTATTTTCAGGCCGAATTCCTGGGCGAACTTCTTGACCTGATTCACATCGGCAGGGTCGGCGCCGTGAACGCTCTCGTATTGGCTGCGCGACATCTGTTGGTAGCCAGGTTTTTCGAGGGCGCTCCGTAACTCTGTGTGCTTGGCTTCCGATTTCGGACGGAGCCGTATGGAGACCTCAACGGTTTGGTCCGGATGCGAATTGTGGATCAGCCGGGCATCAGGGACGAGATGGCGTTCGCTGCCGGGAATGATGCTGAATTTACGAGTGGAACTCATAAATGCTCCTTCGCTTCTGGGGTGCTATATCTCGCTACGAGACCTTCCACTGCGCCTTTACCACATGCGGATCGCCGACTAGATCGTTGAGGAACGGCGGCAGCTCCGCACTTTGCGGCACGCCTCGCCACTGCATTCTAAATTCGAGTTCACGCTGGCTTGTTTGATTGAAGTAGACAGCGGATGAGATGCCTATAATTTTATATCCAGCCTTCTGAATGACGGTCTGGATCACTTCCTGCCGTGGCTCGTCCCGGTCTGTGGTCAGGTTTAGAACTCCATGTTGTTCCTGTTTCATTCGATAGTCGAACCAGCGCAGACCCGATAGCACCATCATTCCGAGCGCGAGGGATGCTATCCCGAGCTTGATCTGCCCGCCGCCGAAGCAAAGTCCAATGACGGTGACGAACCACAAGGTCGCTGCAGTGGTAACACCGAGCACAAAGCCATCGCGCCTGAGGATGGCGCCGCCGCCAATGAATCCCATGCCGGTCAAAATGCCGAGAGGCAAACGCATCACATCGAAGCTCACGAAAGAGTCCGCTGCTTTTCCGGCAGTCGCGAGCAGCAGGTTCGCTTGAATCATGGCGACGGCTGCCGCCAGGCAGACTAGCAGGGTCGTGCGGAGGCCAGCCGGGCGGCCATGCTCGCCGCGATCGAAACCAATCAGTCCTCCAGCCAGGACAGAGAGGGCTAATCGAATCGCAATGTCTTGCCAGGTTAATGTTAGGGGCATTTATTCCTCCGGAGAACTCCCACTAGCTAAGTCTTTGGCCCTTGGTCGCAGAAGGAAGTACAGGATGGTCAGCGCAATCAGAAAAGTTACTCCCGCGATCAGGTTGATGCGTGAATCCCACCAGGTTTTGGCAATCGCCGCTAGAACAACCATGAGGCCGACGATTGATCCCCATTTCCCCAGCGGCGAACGCGCGGGAATTTCGGACGCCTGAGCAAGAGTGAGCTGGCGCCGGAAGTTAATGTGGGCAGCGAGTGAAATGATCCAGGAGAGCATCATGCCGAAAAATGCGCCGCGGAGAATGTACTCAAAGGCTTTGGCTGGAGCCCAGCGTTCAAGCACCAGGGCAACGATGATTCCGTAGGAAGAAACTAGCAGAGCCAGCGTTGGAGTGCCTTTCGTGCTGAGGCGGCCCAGGGCTCGCGGAGCCCATCCGGTGCGAGCCAGCGAGAATAGCATCCGCGACGAAATGTACAGGGCGGCGTTGGCTCCCGAGAGAGCGGCGGTGAGGACTACAAAGTTCATGAAGTGACCGGCGCCGGGGAAATTGACAGAGCGGAAGACGGTGACGAATGGACTCTCGGTGACCCCGGCGCGGTTCCAGGGCATGACGCCTACGAGGACACTGATCGCGCCCAGATACAGGAAGGTCAACGCGAGAAAGGTCATTCGAACCGCGCGCGCGATCGCTTTGGCCGAACTGGATTCGCCGGACGCCACAGCTACGAATTCCACGCCGCCGAACGTATACATAGCGAAAGTGATGGCAAGCAGAGGAGCTGCCGGCCCAAGAGGGAAGAATCCGCCATGGTTGGTGTATTGCGGAGCGACGTGTCCGCTCAACAGCAGACCTGCGCCGAGCATGATGAAGGCGGCGATGACAGCAACCTTGATCATGGCGAACCAGAATTCGAAACGTCCGAAAGTGTGGACCGCGAGTAAGTTTACCGAAAGCAGGAAAGCGGAAAAGGCAAAGACCCAGACGATGGCGGGCACATGCGGAAACCAAAGCTGCATGTAGGTCGCGGAGGCAACCATTTCGGCTCCGATGGAGACGGCAATCCCAAGCCAGTAGCCGGCACGGGAAATGAATCCGGCCCACTGGTTGAGGTATAGGTCTCCATAGACTCCAAATGAGCCGGCGGCCGGATGAGTACTGGCGAGTTCGCCCAGGGCAAGGGCGACGGTCCAACTGATAAAGGCCGCGAGGACGAAGCTAAGAATGACAGCCGGTCCGGCGAGTTCGATGGCTGCGGCAGTGCCGAGAAGCAGTCCAGTGCCGATGGAGCCACCGACGGCGACCATGGTCATCTGTCCGGCGGTTAATTGGCGGTGGAGGCCGGACTCCGAGTTTGGGAGCGCAATGGGCAAGGGGGCTCGTACCCGTATATCAGAAGCAGGAGAGAAGTGGCGGGGAAAAGGTGGCGGGGCGCAGTGAAGCAGGTAGCCTAGGTTGAGGCGACGGTTACTGGAGATGCGGCGAATTCTGATTCGGGTAAAGCGGCCGCCGGGCGTGCGGCGACGACCCGGTCACGGCCGCCGCGCTTAGCCTCGTAAAGGGCGTCGTCGGCGAACTTGAGGAGGAGGTCAACGCGATCGGTGGTTTCATCGAAGGCAGCCACTCCGATCGAGACGGTAAGGGCATCAATCGGCGGGTGGTCGGGCTTACCGCGGTATTCCTTAAGACGTTTGCGGATTTCCTCTGCGCGCACCATCGCCTGCTGGAGCGAGCATTCGGGAAGAACAAGAGCGAATTCTTCGCCACCGTAACGGCAGGCCACGTCCTCGGCACGCAGGCAGTGCAGAAGAATTTCGCCCACTGCGGCCAAGGCTTGGTCTCCTACGGAGTGTCCGTGGGTGTCGTTGTAGCGTTTGTAGTGGTCGAGATCCAGCATCATGACGGACACGGGGCGATGCTTGCGGCGAGCGGAGTGGAGCTCTCGTTCGAGGAACTCCAGCATGTAGCGACGGTTGTAAAGGCCGGTGAGCGGGTCGCGGATGGCCTCCAAACGGAGAGCTTCGCGGAGGTTGAGGTTGGCAACTGCGACCGCAATGTGCTCGGCGACGCTGGAAGCCAGGTGGCGTCGGCGGGCAAAGGAGTCCGCGTTGGCGTCCGCATCCGACACGAGAGAGATGGGATCGTCATCCTGAAGCGTGAACACTCCGATGACGTCGCCGTTGGCGACGAGCGGAATGCAGACGGAAGGGCCTTCTCCGAGGAAGTGAGGGCAGCGGGGGTCGGATCGACTGCCGGAATGAGCGTGCGGACAGCCGCGACGCATAGCCCAACATTCATCGGGAGCAAAGATCTGATTGGCCGGGGAGACGCCCCACTTCGCAACGCCCTCAAGCCGGTTCTTGCTGGAGCTGAGTAAGGCGACGCACCCGGATGCTCCCGGAAAAAGACGGCGCAGACGTTCGGGGACGAGACGAAATACTTCTTCACGGGAGGCACAGGCCTGTAGCAGGCTTCCGAGTTCGCTGATCTGCGTGATTTCGGCGGTCTGGCGTCGCGCGTGGTCGAGCAGGCGGCCGATTTTCTCATGCGAGGCAGCGAGTTGAAGTTGAGCTGCCTTTCGCTGGGAAATCTCCTGTTGCTGATGAAACTGGGTGAGAGCCAACCGCAGGGCAAAGGCCAGGAGCGACGCCGCGACTGCTGCGTTCGCGAGAGTTCCTCCGTAGGCTTCTTTCCAGCGGTTCATCAACAAAGAAATGCCGGAGAGCATTGCGACCAGGACTAGATTTGTGCCGAGGAAGCTCGGGAAGTCAGCGGGCTCTGGAATGGTTACGGGTTCAGGGCCAGGCTTCCACATAACCGCGGCCAGTCCGGCAGTAACTAAAGGAAGGCTCCAGGCCAAGTCGAACCATGCGGCGGCGAAAGAGTAATCATGCAGGTCGATCACGTCACCAATGAAAGTTGCGACCGCACACACCAACAGAAAAAGGCCTAACCGGACTAACAGGTCTCGAGTGCCGGGAACACGAGCGAATTGTAGCCGTACAAGAAGTGCAACCATGAGGAGCAAGCTCTGGGCGTCACTAACGCTGACATCGCGAAGGAGAGCATCGGCGGGCAACATCCCCTGCGCAGGGAGAAAGAAGAACGTGGAATAAATGAGGCCGACGACAATCGCCACCTGAAAGAGATCCAGCAGGATTTCCGACTTCACTCGTGCGCGCCTGTAGGTATCCGGAAGGAACAGCATCATCAGGATCGGGGCGCCATAGAGACAATAAAGCAGGCGCCAAGTCGAGTCCGACAACAAGGGCTGCCCGAGGAGGGTTTGGTAGGCCTGGAGGGTCGTTGGGACAAGTAAAACTACCAGGATCACAGCGAACAGAAACCAGAACAGCGCGGTAATTCCCTGCGCACGCCGGAACGCGATCCAGACGCAGGCCAAGGCGAGAAAATTGTGCAGAATCAAGAAACATTCGGAAACAGAACGTCCGGCATGGCCAGTACCGAGCACAAGAAAGCCCAATGTCTGAGCAGCGATAAGCACGGCGAAGACAATACCAACGAGCCATGGAAGGCTGAGATTCGCCAAGAAATGGGGACGATCGCCGCGATGCAGTTCGAAATTGACGGCAGTGTCCATTGGTTATCGAGAGACTCTTAGCCTCGCACGTTGAGATCGGTCAAGAAAGTGGAAAGCTCTAGTCTGCAGCTACTTTGGTGCCGCGCTTCTTGTCAGTGCGCAAGATCGGCCACCTGGATGGGGCTACAACTAGGATGCGCTGGTTTGGAAGGGAACGTTGGGGAAAAGCGAGTCACTGGCATGACTTTCGTAATCGCCGAGCGGGTGAAGCGCGTTGCTGCTGCCCCTGGTGAATCCTAGAATCAAGGCGGAACCCTCTGTCCCCAGACCGCCCATGCCGGAAACTCCTAATCGTGCCGAAATAGCCCGCCGAGTCGAAAAGGCGGAGAAGCTCTTGCAAAAAGGCAAGACGGCCGAAGCTTTGACGGAATACCTGCAAATCCTCGAAGCCGACCCGCAAAACGACAATGTGCGGCAGATGGCGGCGGAACTTTGCCTCTCGCTAAACAGGGGTCCACAGGCAGTGAAGTTGCTGGGAGAGTTGTTTGAACGGCAGGTGGCGTCGACGGATGCAACCCGAGCGAGCCTGACCTACAAAAAACTGGCGCGCTATACGGATCCGACATGGGAACAAAAGGTGCGCTTTGGCCAATTGCTCGAGCACTCGAACAAAAAGCTGGCGATCGGGACCTACGAAACTGCGCTGGAAGACTTGCAGCGGCAGGGAAAAAAAGAAGAAGGGTTACTGGTTTTGCGGCGCATTGTGAGCCTTGATCCATCGCAGGCCAACCATCTGCGCGTAGCGGAACTCTCCGCCGATCTGGGCGAACACGTGATGGCGTCACAATCATTCTTACAACTGGCCGAACTCACGGAAGCCGCGGGGGGAAGCGCCAGCCAGTGGTTCGAGCGAGCGTATGCAGAGAATCCAACGGATTCGAAGATCACGCTGGCCTATGGCAAGAGCCTCCTGACGCGGGGCGAAGCCGGAGCAGCAATTTTTATTTTCGAGCCGCTGGTGCAAGCTGAGGATGCCTCCCTCGAGTTGCTCGACCTCTATACGCAGGCTCTCATTGCGGCGGACCGGTTCGCAGATAGCGAGCCGTTGGTTTGGCAACTGTTCGAACAGAACCCCGCGCGCATGCATCAAGTTGTGAATCTCATCGGGAAGATGATCGATTCCGAGCTGGACGCAGAGGCATTGACGCTCGCCCGCAAGCTGGAGGCATTTCAACGCCGGCGTGGAGAGCGAAGGTCGTTCATTACGACCATGCAGGAATTGTTGGCATCGCACCGTCCCTCGGCGGACATGCTGGAATTTCTGGCGGAGTTGTTCAACGCCTCAAACCGTGAAACGGACTACGCTCAGGCCTTGCTGAAGCTGTTCGATTTGTATTGCACAAAGCACGATTATCAGAAAGCTGGCGAGTGTCTGGACCGTGCGGCTGAGGTGGATCCCTACGAACCCGGACACCAGAAACGGCTGGAAGCGCTACGAGGGAAGATTGACGATCAGCGCTTTAATGTAATCGCGTCCCGCTTCACTGCGGTTAAGAAAGAAGAGCAACCGTCGAAGGCTGCTCCAGAACCAACGCTGGGTGCTGCCGCGCTGCAGGACCTGATGCTACAAGCCGAAATCCTGGTGCAGTACGGGATGCGCTCGAAAGCCATCGAACGCCTGCAACACATTCAGGAACTGTTTCCGCGTGAGGAAGAACGCAACCAGGAACTCCAGCGTCTGTACATCGCTGCCGGCATCGAGCCGCACTATGCAAAATCAGCGGCACCCGCCGCGCCGATTGCAGCGGTGACGCCGAGCGCCGAGCAAGTAGCGCATGCATCGGCCGCGAGCGAAGCGGCCGATGTGAACAGTCTGACGAAAGTGGCTGAAATCACGCGCAAGCTCTACCACCAGGGAAATGCAGAGGGAGTCTTAAAGACCGCTGCCCATGAAATCGGCACGAACTGGCGGACAGCGCGTTGCATTGCGGCGTTGCGCAAGCCGGGTCTGCCGCCTTCGACCGTGCAGGAGTATCACGCCGAGAGTTTGATACCGGCAAGTTCCGCGGCGCTGGTCAGCATGGTGGAAACGCTGCAGGATTTGGCGGTGGCGCGAGGCACGGTCACTATCGGCGATGCCCGGAAAGCTCCGGAGTTGATGAGCATGCGCGCGGAGATCGAAGAGCTGCAGATACAATCCCTGCTCGCTCTGCCGCTGACCGAGGGCAACGACCAGATTGGTGTATTGATCTTGACCCAGAATGCGGGCCGGGTGTGGAACGCTTCGGAGGTGCTGGTAATCCGCACCCTGAGTGATCAGGTGCTGATCGCGCTCAACAATGCAGGTCTGCGACGGCTGGTAAAAAATCTTTCGGTGACAGACGAGAAATCGGGCCTGCTCAAGCGGGCATCCTACCTCGACCTGTTGCAAGCGGAGACCCGGCGTGGTTTACAGCAGGGCACGATGGTGACGATCCTGCTGATGCAATTCGGACGCAGCGGCGCGCTCATTAAGGAATACGGCGAGCAGGCAGTGAGTGCGGTAATGGAGCAGGTAGGTCAGCTGATTTCGGCAAACATCCGCACGAACGATCTGGCATTTCGATATGAAGCCACCACGGTCGCGCTGGTGCTTGGCGACACGGGCGAAAAGGAAGCGATATTCGCAGTCGAGAAATTAAGGCGGCTGCTGGCGGAAGTGCGTTTTCCCGGCAAGGAAAAGGATAAGGACAAAACCGCAGGAGTCGAATTTAGCGCCGGTTTAGCGCAGGCCGTGATGCGTCCCCATTTCGATCCCGTCGATATTGTGACGGAAGTGGCCAACCGCGCCGATCACGCTCTGGAACAAGCTGTGATGCAAGGTGCAGGAAGTGCTGTAACTCAACCACCCCAATTGGCCGCATCCGCAGCGGTGGCGTAGAGCTTTTCACCGCCGAGACGCCGAGTACGCCGAGTAAAAATTCCGACCTTCAACAGCCGTCTTGCGTCCATAGATCGGCGCCATCCCAAACTATCGGTCGGTGAATAGCGAACGACCAACGACGAACGACCAACGACTGGCCCTCCTGCTAAACTCAAAATAACTATGCTGAAACCAGGAGACATTGCCATCGTCAGCGGCGCCCGCACGCCCTTTGGCCGCTATTGCGGAAAAATCAAAGACTACACGGCGCAGGAATTGGGCGCGGTCGCGGCGAAGGCTGCCATCGAACGGTCGGGAATCGAAACAACCGAATTCGATCACGTCATATTTGGAAACGCGCAGCAGACTTCCGGCGACGCGATCTACGGAGCAAGGCATGTCGGCTTGCGCGCGGGATTGCCGATTGAGACTCCAGCTCTGACCGTGAACCGTCTCTGCGGATCGGGTATGCAGGCGATTGTGAACGCGGCGCAGATGATCCAGACCGACGAAGCGAAAATGGTTCTTGCTGGCGGCATGGAATCCATGTCCCAAGCGCCGTTTTCGATTCGGGGACGTGATGGATTTACGCTGTCCCCCGGCGGCAAGCTGGAAGACTCGCTGATGGTGGCCCTCCTAGACACGTATTGCGGACTTTACATGGCGAACACCGCCGAACTGTACGGCGAACAGCAGGGAATTACTCGACAGGCGCAGGATGAATTCGCGCTTCGTTCGCAACAGAAGGCTGATGAAGCTTACAAAGCTGGTCGCATTCAGGAAGAACTCACGCCCGTTCCTCTGCGGAATTCCAAAGGCGAGGCTACCGGTGAGCAGTTGACCGAAGATGACCATCGGCGTCCGCAAACAACGATGGAGGGTTTGGCGAAGCTGCGCGCGGCCTTTGGAAAAAATGGCACAGTAACTGCAGGCAATGCCAGCGGGATTGTGGACGGCGCAGCGGCGGTGGTCGTGATGTCGCTGGAGCAGGCGCAGAAAAGAAATCTCAGTCCGCTGGGACGAATCGTGAATTGGGGAATCGCGGGCGTCGATCCGAAGATCATGGGAAGCGGTCCGGTTCCCGCGACGAAGATTGCGCTGCAGCGCGCCGGGATGACTCTGGATTCCATCGACCTGATCGAAGTGAACGAAGCGTTCGCGGCGCAGTATCTGGCAGTAGAAAAAGAATTGAGCCTCGATCGCGAAAAAGTGAACGTGAACGGCGGAGCGATTGCGTTGGGGCATCCGCTGGGGGCGACCGGAACGCGCCTCGTGATCACGCTGCTCTGCGAATTGCGGCGGCGGAAGAAGAAGTACGGGCTGGCTACGGCTTGCATTGGTGGGGGGCAGGGGATTGCGATGGTGGTGGAGAGCTTTCAGTAGAGCTTTGCCATAAATGGCCGCGAATAGGTTTTTGGGAAGGGCAAAGTATTATCTCTGGGGATTGAGTCGCTCGGCGCGCCGGCGCCGCAATAGTTCCACCGCAGCGTCGCCGTCGATCAGTTCGCCACGCTCAGCTTGCGCAAAGCCGGACGCGATGTGGGCGGCCACTTCCTCGCGTTGCCCCAGCATCCAGTCTTCGAGATCAAGCTGCTCGCGGATGATTTCGAAAGCCTGATCCAGGACTTCACCCGGATCCTTATATGCGCCTGACTGGACCGCCGAGTCGATCACACGTTGCTGTTCGGGTTTCAGGTCAATCGTCATGTGTGCGCTTCTGTATTACCGATCGTAGCGATTTGTTAGCCTTGGTCAAACAGGAAAGATAATCCGCGGGTATCCCCTTCATTTTGCGTGCAGCGAGCTTGTCAGGCCATTTAAGATAGAAAATCCGATTAACAATTGAGCGAGAGAGGCGTAGATGGAGATCAAGAAAGTCGGCGTTCTAGGTTGTGGCCTAATGGGTTCTGGCATAGCGCAAGTCTGCGCTACTGCTGGGTTTGATGTCACTGTGCTCGAGGTCGAGCAGAAGTATCTCGACAAGGGGTTTGCGGGGATTGAGAAGTCGCTGGCTAAGTTTGCCGAGCGTCCGGTGGAGAAGGGTGGAATCACTCTACAGCAGAAGGACGAGATTCGGGCTCGCCTTCGAGGAACCACTAACAAAGCTGATCTGGCCGATTGTGACATCGTGATCGAGGCGATCATCGAGAACGTCGAAGAAAAAAAGAAGATGTGGGCGTCGATTGATTCCATGGTCAAGAAGGATGCGATTTTTGCCTCGAATACTTCTTCCATCTCGGTGACTGAGCTTTTGACGGCGGTGAAGCGTCCGGAAAGATTTATCGGACTGCACTTCTTTAATCCCGTGCCGCTGATGAAGCTGGTTGAAGTCGTAAAGACGATTGCTACTTCTCCCGACGTTTACGATGCTGCCTACGAGTTTGCCAAGAAGCTGGGCAAGGTTCCGGTGCGCACCTCAGACAAGACTGGATTCATCGTAAACCGGCTGCTGGTGCCGTATTTGCTCGATGCAATCCGCGCTTATGAAGAAGGTGTGGGATCGATTGAAGATATCGACAATGCGATGAAGCTGGGGTGCGGGTATCCGATGGGTCCGTTTACTTTGCTGGATTTTGTTGGGCTCGATACGACTTACTACATCACCCACGTGATGTATGACGAGTTTAAGGAGCGGCGTTTTGCTTCGCCTCCTTTGCTGAAGCGGCTGGTGATGGCGGGGTGGTATGGACGGAAGTCGGGACGCGGGTTTTATGACTATGCGAATCCGGAGAAGCCAGTGGCGGGGAAGTTGTAACTTCTTAACGGTTTTGTTTATCGTGTCCTCCTCATGCGGAGTCGAAGGACCCCATTCACCCGAGCGCAAAGATAGACGTGGAAAGGCGTTTCGACCACTGCGGTATCGGGAGAACTCCCCGCGGCGCCGGTGCTGACGTTGAGTTGCAAGGGGTCCTTCGACTGTGTGGGATCATTCGTGAACGAATGATCCCACTTCGCTCAGGATGACAAGTATGGGATAGCATTTAGGAACATCTTATGACCTTCTCAAACCTACTCCTCGAAAAGAAAAACGCCGTTGCCTATGTCACCGTCAACCGGCCCAAGGTGCTCAACGCGCTCAACACGGCCACCATGGAAGAACTTGGGGTTGCTTTTAACGAAATAAAGACTGACACCGCGATCCGGGTGGTGATTCTGACCGGCGCGGGCGAGAAGGCTTTTGTAGCGGGCGCGGACATCGGCGAACTGGCGAAGCAGGACGCGGTGTCCGGCAAGGAGTATGCGCATCGGGGACAGGCTGTGTTCGACCTGATCGAAAATCTGGGCAAGCCGGTGATTGCGTGCATCAACGGATTCGCGCTCGGCGGCGGATGCGAACTGGCTCTCGCTTGCACCATGCGTCTTGCCAGCGAGAACGCTAAGCTCGGGCAACCTGAGGTGAAGCTGGGAATTATTCCCGGATACGGTGGATCGCAGCGTCTGCCACGTCTTGTAGGCAAGGGTCTGGCGATGCAAATGGTGCTGGCCGGGGAGATGATCACGGCGCAGGAAGCGCATCGCATCGGATTGGTGAACGAAGTGACAACGGCTCCGGATTTGATTCCTCGCGCCGAGGCAATCGCGGCGAAGATCATCGCCAACGGTCCGCTAGCCGTGCAATATGCTATGGAAGCGGTCAACAAAGGTATGGAGATGACGCTCGCCGAAGGATTGTTTCTGGAGGCTGCCTTATTCGGCGTCTGCTGCGCCACCGAGGATAAGAAGGAAGGAACGGCGGCGTTTTTGGAGAAACGTCCAGCGGTCTTCAAGGGAAAGTAAGTCAACGGCTTCACCAGAGAGACACCGAGACACAGAGAAAGACGAGATACAGAGAGTGTCTACGAACAAAAAAATAAAACTCGAACGTGTTCCCGAGCCGGCGATTCCTGCTATCGAAGGTGGTCTCGGCGCGGCCGGCAAGCGCTTTGCTATCGTGGTGTCTCGCTTCAATGCTTTTATCACGGAGCGGCTCTTTCAAAGTGCTTACGACGGCCTGATCCGTTCCGGTGCGAAAAAGAAAGACATCGCGCTAGTTCGTGTTCCCGGAGCCTTCGAGATTCCCTTGGCCGCACGCTCGCTCGCTGAAACGAAGAAATACGACGCCGTCATCTGTATCGGCTGTCTTCTGCGTGGCGATACGGCGCATTACGATGTGATCGTCAACGAAGTCACGCGCGGAATCGGACAGTCAGCGCAGGAAACTGGAGTGCCCCATGCCTTCGGCGTCCTGACCTGCGAAACTCTGGAACAGGCAATCGACCGCGCCGGGCTGAAGATGGGGAACAAGGGATTCGAGGCGGCGCTGACGGCGGTGGAGATGGCGAATCTGAAGCAGGCGGTCGTTGGTCGTTCGTCGTTAGTCGTTGGCAAAAGCGAGAACAGAAGCAAAAGCAAGAAGCGGAAGCGTTGACCGGAATCCCGCACACTCACGGTCTAGTCTGACCTTGTACACTAAAAACGACTGCCGAACGACCAACGACTAGCGACCAACGACTTCCATGGGTACCCGCCGCAAATCTCGCGAACTGGTTCTGCAAATGCTCTTCCAGGCAGACATGGGGAAGCAGGCGCCGGACCTTGTCCGGCAGACATTTTGGGCGGAACGCAGCAACGTGGAGGAAGAAGTGCGCGGGTTTGCCAATGACTTGTTTCGCGTGGCCAGCGACCGCATGCCGGAGATTGACGGCCTTATCGGAAAGCACACCCAGCACTGGCGTATGGACCGTATGGCTACCGTGGATCGGAATGTGCTCCGCGGCGCTGTGGCGGAGTTCCTGGCTTTTCCGGCGACCCCTCATGCCATCGTGATTAACGAGGCGCTCGAAATTGCGCGGAAGTTTTCGACACCCGAGTCGGTGCAGTTTATCAATGGCGTATTGGATAGCGTGGGGAAAGAAGTAGGACAGCCAGCCTTCAGCCTTCAGCCCTCAGCCGTTAGTGAAAACAAAAAGTCGTGACCCCGGGCTGTACCCAACGCAACCTCTTTTACCTTTTTTACCTTCCCAAACATTGGCGTCGAGGAATCACTGTGGCTTGATGGCGATCAGGTTCGGTAAGCAGACCGGCGCTGCAGTTCCCTGGTTGTTGCACATGTTCGTGTTGCTGTTATTGATGTCGAAGTAAGGCACCTGCAAGAAGTCGCCTTGAGTGACGGTGTTGATGATGTGCACGGAGCCGGCCGTGCAGGGCTGGTTCGGATCATTATTCGTGTACTTGTCGCACGCGTCGACGAAGACTTGACTTCCATCCGTAGAAACCGACGCCGAGTATTGCCCTGGCATCGGAGTGCTGCCGCCAGCAAGCGGAATGGATGTTGTTGTCCCATCGTTAACGTTGAAGATGAGCACGGCGGGGATTCCCTGGGCGACAATCACGATCTGGTTGCCATCATTTACGAGTTGGGCGAAGAGTGGCGTGAAGCTGCCTTGGCCGAGGTTGAATGACTGACCTTTTGTGAACTTGCCAGGTGGTATCACAGGAGGATTACACGTGAACTGGAGTGGGGCTTGGTAGAGTATCGGGTCTTGCCTGAACTGCTGAACGGTCAAGAATTCAATGTTCGGCGGTTCGAGGGCGTAAACGTTTTGAGTAGTCCACAGGAATCCGCCTTGAGCGACAGGCGCTGGAATCACTGGCGACGGAAAAATTCGCACTGGATTGCTCGACGTGGCAACAGATCCAATATCCACGCTGGCATTGTTGGGCAGGGAGCAGGTTGAGTAGGCGGATACGGAACTGGCCGGCGTTCCGGAAAGATACGCAAAGCTGCCATCCGCCGAGAAACTAACATCGGTCGCGGTTGCCGCGAGGTGAACCGAGGCGAGCGCGTCCACGGTGGAGTACACGTACAGGTTTCCTTTATCCGTAAGAATGAAGACTTTCAACTGATCAGGAGAGAATGCGGCTTTGGTGGCGGTTTCTCCGGGAAACGCAGTATTGTCGAGGATGAGGTCGACCGGAGCCAGGTTGGTGTTGCTGCTGTTGTAGATGTAAACCTGCCTGGGAGTCGAAACAGTGTCGGCGACCACGACCAGTTTGCCATCGTTCGAGATGGTGAGAACTTTGCCGCATAAGGCGACATTGCACGGCGTTGAGGACCTTGAGACCAGGCTGGGAGAAGTGCTGTTCCCCGTAACGTCCACGAACATTAGGCCTTGATCGCTTCCAATATAGAGGCGCGCGGCAGCCAGGTGATTGAACATCATAGAGTTGGGAGTGCGTGGCAGGCTGATGATGGTGCCGATCGGATTGACGCCGGTAGTGTTCGGAGTCACCGAGAAGAGCGCGCTCGTGCATCCCAATGCGTCCCCGCAATCGGTCGTAGCCGCCCAGGCGGTGTAGTTGGGCGCTTTATCAGTGGAAGTCACGTCAATGGAAATTGTGCCATAGCCTTTTTCCCCGTTGGGCAGCACCCCATCGCTGGAATAGATGGGGAGTCCAGGCAGAACTCCGATGTTGCAAGTCGGGGGACCGCAAGAAGCAAAAACGGCGGCGCCACCGAGGTTAGCGCGAGTGGTCGCAATATTGGTTCCCGTATCGTTGGTAATGCTGGTAAATGCCACAACTTCGGGGTTGGACGTGCTCCATGTGAGAGGTGGTTGGGCCAGCGGAGCGAAACTAACCAGGTTGAAGAGGGTGTCGATCGCCGTTGCCGTTATAGATACGCCGGTGCCCGTATTGACCGTCGTTGAGTTTCCCGCCTCGCCTTGGCCCGCGAGTTGGAGGTAGATGGCTTGGACCAGGCAGGTCGTATAAGGAAAGAAATTGCTGGTAACGCCGGAAGCATTGGCGAAGATATTGGTGATGCCGGGAGTCTTAGCGGTCACCTGAACCTGGTTAAACTGCTGGTTTGGGGCTTGTCCCAATACAAGAGGAGTTGGGGTGACCACCCCGAAGTTGGTCGACGACCAGGTCATGGGGCCGACCGAATTGGTGATGTCCACGTTATTACTGAAGGCGTTTGCCTGGAAGCCCCAGACTTGTCCCTGCGAAAAACAATCGTATCGCGGCGGTCCCTGCGGATCGAGGCGGCTGACTTGGATGCTATCGATGTGCTGATGAACGTACACGGTAGTGACCGGGCTGCTGACGCCCTGAATGACGGCGGTCACAGTAGCAACGCCGGGAATGCCTGGACTACAGATAGTGGAGGTCGAATCCCAGGTGCCAGCGCAGGCGTTTCCATTGCTGGCAACCGAGAGTGGGGCAGCGCCGGTTGATCCTGATGGCACGCTGACAATAAAGTGGATGTCCGGCCCGATGACGGTGGTGCCGTCAGCGTTTTTGCCGGATGCGCTAAAAACTTGAGTGCTGCCGACGTCAATGGAGATGCTGCTGCTGGGACTCAGAGAAACAGATCGCACGCCAGCGTTACCAGTATTGCTGCTGCTCTTGCCGAGGCAACCGGCGAGGGATACAACCAAAGCGATATTTAAAGTAAAAAGAAGACCGGAACAGCAACGATGCATGAACCCTCCTCGCATCCGTTTCCCGGGCGCGAGCATAATCTTGATTGATCGGAAAACTGTCAGTGTAGAAGGTAAGGTGGCATGTTTCAAGGTTTCAAGGTTCCAAAGTTTCAAGAACAGGAGTAGCGGTGAACGTTTTCAACCGATTTTGCGCCCTCGAAACGATGAATCGTTGAAACTATGAAACTCTCAATATTCTCCTCTTTCTTCGATGCGGGGGATGGTGGTTGACGATGTGCAGTGCAGTTGCTATTATCTAAAGGTTCCGCGAGTTAGGTCTGGCTTGCCTGTGTTCGGCAGTCCTGTTAAGGGCGCAACCCGCGTCGGTGACGGGCTCCGTGAAGTAGTTGGCTGAGCTTTGAAGAAATACGTACCCGGTTAGAAACTGGACCGGGGACGCCCTCGCTGAAACGTCCTGCGAAAACCATCGCGCCCGAATTCTGGGATCACGCGAGGCTATGCAGGCGGAAGCAGACGAAACGGAACGCCTCCAAGCCGAAATAACGGTCAGGCGTGGCGTCACCGTCGTCGGCGATTTAGTCTGAGCGGGAAGTTGGACGAATTCTCACCGGCATTTGTATGCTGCGGAGAGAGCATGGCTGGGCGCGACAGGCCTGTGCCAGCAACAGAGGCGGGGCAGTCCCTGTCTTTGCGGGAATGTGTGACTTGTAATCGAGATGCGGCTTGCCGTGTCTGGGAGTGGCGAGAGTGCCTACTTTTAATCAGCTGGTGAAATTCGGTCGCGAGAGGCCCCGGTATAAGACGGCGAGTCCGGCTCTGCAATCGTGTCCGCAGAAGCGTGGTGTGTGTACGCGTGTGTATACCCAGACGCCGAAGAAGCCGAACTCGGCGCTGCGCAAAGTGGCGCGCGTTCGCCTGACCAACGGAATCGAAGTGACGACGTACATCCCAGGTGTCGGCCATAACCTGCAGGAGCACTCAATCGTGCTGATCCGCGGTGGCCGCGTGAAAGATCTGCCAGGAGTGCGTTATCACGTAGTGCGCGGGACGCTCGACGCGACTGGCGTCGCCGGCCGAAATCAAGGGCGCTCGAAGTACGGCACCAAGCGCGCCAAGAAAGCGTAAAAAGGGCCAGGTTTCGAGGCTGCAGAGTTTCAAGGTTTCAAAAGCTAAAGCGGAGCGGTAGGGTTTCTGAAACTCTGAAACCTTGAAACTTTGAAACGTAGGTTCAACAGGAGCAAAGAGATACATGCCACGCAAAGGACATACACCCAAGCGGACGGTTGATGCCGATCCGATATACGGATCGGACCTGGTGACGAAGTTCATCAACTCGATGATGTGGCAGGGCAAGAAGTCGACTGCCGAGGGCATCTTTTATAAGTCGCTCACCAAGCTGGAAGAAAAAGGCGGCGGCGACGGAGCCCTGAAGCTGTTTACCAAGGCGGTCGAGAATGCCAAGCCGCTACTTGAGGTAAAGACGCGACGCGTCGGTGGCGCGAACTATCAGGTGCCGATTGAAGTTGCTCCCGACCGAAGAACATCGCTCGCGATCCGCTGGCTGGTGAGCTATGCGCGCGGCCGCGGCGAAAAGGGAATGATCGACAAATTGACGAACGAGTTGCTCGACGCCTCGAATGGCAAAGGCGCTGCCATTAAGAAGAAAGAAGATGTGCACCGCATGGCGGAAGCGAATAAGGCGTTTGCGCATTACCGGTGGTAGAAGGCCGTTAGCCTTTAGCTTTTGGCTCTTAGCTAGTTCGAGCCGGTTTAGCTAAAGGCCAAAAGCTAATAGCCAAGAGCTAAGAACAGAATTTTCAGAGCCCAGAAAAGAGTTAAGAGTCGTGCCCAGAACAGTCCCATTAGAACGTTGCAGGAACATCGGCATCATGGCCCACATCGATGCCGGTAAGACCACGACGACGGAGCGCATCCTGTTTTATACGGGAAAGACGCACCGTATCGGCGAGGTCCACGAAGGCACGGCCATCATGGACTGGATGGAGCAGGAGCAGGAGCGCGGCATTACGATCACCTCCGCCGCTACTACCTGCACCTGGCGCGATATTCGCATCAATATTATTGATACTCCCGGCCACGTGGATTTTACGGCTGAGGTGGAGCGCTCGCTGCGCGTGCTCGACGGCGCGGTCGCGGTATTTGACGCGGTTCATGGCGTGCAGCCGCAGTCCGAAAAAGTTTGGCGCCAGGCCGATAAATACGGTGTCCCGCGAATTTGCTTCATTAATAAGATCGATAAGATGGGTGCCGATTTCGAGCATGCCGTCGATACCCTCCGTAAACGCCTCAACGCCAAGCCCGTAGCGATTCAGATTCCCATTGGACAAGAAGACAAGTTTCGCGGCGTGATCGACCTGGTCGCCATGAAGGCCATCACCTGGCCGGACGAGACGATTGGTGCGGAGTACATAACCGGCGAGATTCCCGCGGAACTGCTGAAAAAGGCTGAGGCATTCCATACCCAGCTGGTTGAAACTGTCGCCGAAAATGACGACGAAATTCTGCACAAGTTCCTGGAAGGCGAAACGATTTCTGCGGAAGAGCTGAAGAAGTCGCTACGGAGATCCACCATCGAGTTGAAGCTGTTTCCAGTGGTTGTAGGGACGGCATTCAAGAATAAAGGTGTACAGCCTCTGCTCGACGCGGTCGTCGATTATCTGCCTTCGCCGCTCGATACCAAAGAGACGCATGGACTTGATCCCGATAATGGTAAAGAGCTCACGCGCAAGGCCGACGACAAAGAGCCTTTCTCGGGTCTTGCATTCAAGATTATGGCCGATCCGTTTGTCGGCCAGCTGACATTCATTCGTGTGTACTCGGGACAATTGAAGTCCGGCGAGTCGGTTTTGAACTGCCGCACCGGGAAGCACGAACGCATTGGCCGCCTCTTGAAGATGCACGCCAACAAGCGCGAAGACATTCAGGAAATTCTGGCCGGAGACATCTGCGCTGTAGTCGGTTTGCGCAACGTCAGCACGGGCGACACCATCTGCGACGAAAAGCATCCGATCACGCTTGAATCGATCATTTTTGCGGTGCCGGTAATTTCAGTTGCGGTCGAGCCGAAGACCAAGGCCGATCAGGAAAAGATGGGCATGGCGCTGGCGCGATTGGCGCAAGAGGATCCCACCTTTAAAGTTCATACCGACCCCGACAGCGGACAAACCATCATCAGCGGCATGGGCGAATTGCACCTCGAAATCATCGTCGACCGCATGATGCGCGAATATAAAGTCGAGGCGAATGTAGGCAAGCCGCAGGTGGCGTATCGCGAGACCATCCGCAAGCACGCCGAGGCGGAAGGCAAGTACATCCGGCAGACCGGCGGCAAGGGGCAATACGGTCACGCGAAGATTTATCTCGACCCCCAGCCACCTGGAATGGGTTACGAGTTCGTCAACGATGTTACCGGCGGCTCAGTGCCGAAAGAATTCATCAAGCCAATCGATCAGGGTATTCGTGAGGCCCTCGAAGGTGGAATTCTCGCGGGCTATCCGATGGTCGATGTCAAGGCTACGCTTTACGACGGCAGCTATCACGATGTCGATTCGAACGAAATGGCGTTTAAGATCGCCGGATCGATGGCGTTCAAGGAAGCTGCGCGGAAGGCTTCTCCAGTTCTGCTCGAGCCGGTGATGGCGGTTGAAGTCGTAACTCCGGAAGATTATGCAGGAACGATTATGGGCGATCTGAGTTCGCGCCGCGGACGCATCGAAGGCATGGAGCATCGTGCCGGTTCGCAGGTGATCAAGGCTATCGTTCCCTTGGCGGAAATGTTTGGCTACGCGACCCACATGCGTTCGTCAACCCAAGGCCGCGCCGAATACTCGATGCACTTTGCGCGCTATGAAGAAGCTCCGCGTCACGTGGCGGAAGAGATTATTGCCAAGACGCAGGGCAAGGCGGCGCCCAGGTAATTCGTTTCGAGGTGATTCGTATCAGGGCGTGGCTTTAGCTTTAGCCATGCCGAATCGTGAGCTAGTCGAATTGCGAACGATAGGTTCGGGGCTTTAGCCCCTGAGGAAAAAGAGAAATGGCGAAAGAAAAGTTTGATCGAAATAAGCCGCACTGCAACGTAGGGACGATTGGTCACATTGACCATGGGAAGACGACGTTGACGGCGGCGATCACCAAAGTTTTGGCGAAGCACAACCCGAAGAACACGTTTCGATCGTTTGATTCGATCGATAACGCTCCGGAAGAGAAGGCGCGCGGTATCACCATTGCCACGGCGCACGTGGAGTATGAGACGGCGAACCGGCACTACGCGCACGTCGATTGCCCGGGCCACGCCGATTACATCAAGAACATGATCACCGGCGCGGCGCAGATGGATGGTGGCATTCTGGTGGTTGCTGCGACGGATGGTCCGATGCCGCAAACGCGCGAGCACGTGTTGCTGGCGCGGCAGGTCGGCGTTCCGTATCTGGTCGTCGCTCTGAATAAGTGCGATGCGGTGGACGATCCTGAGTTGCTGGAGTTGGTGGAACTCGAAGTCCGCGAACTGCTGAAGTCGTATCAGTTTCCGGGCGACGACGTGCCAGTGATTCGAGTCTCCGCTCTGGGCGCATTGAACGGCGAAGAGAAGTGGGAAAAGCAGATTGACGCATTGATGGAGGCGGTGGATAAGAGCATCCCGCAGCCAGTGCGCGATCTGGATAAGCCGTTCCTGATGCCGATTGAAGATATTTTTTCGATTCAGGGACGCGGCACGGTAGTCACGGGCAGGATCGAGCGCGGCAAAGTGAAGGTCGGTGAGGAGTCGGAGATTGTCGGCTTCCGCGAGACCAGAAAGACCGTTGTGACCGGCGTGGAAATGTTCAAGAAGCAGTTGGACGAAGGCATGGCCGGAGACAATGCCGGTTTGCTGCTGCGCGGAATTGCGAAAGAAGATGTCGAGCGCGGGATGGTGCTGGCGAAGGGTGGATCGATCACTCCGCATACCAAGTTCAAGGCGGAAGTCTACATTCTGACGAAAGAAGAAGGCGGGCGGCATACGCCGTTCTTTAAGGGATATCGTCCACAGTTTTATTTGAGGACGACGGACGTGACGGGGATTGCGGAGTTGCCGGCAGGCACAGAGATGGTGATGCCGGGAGACAACGTGAGCCTGGTGATTGAGCTGATCACGCCGGTGGCGATGGAAAAGGGATTGCGGTTTGCAATCCGAGAAGGCGGCCACACGGTGGGAGCAGGGACGATCGCGGAGATTGTGACCTAGGTTAGGTTAGAGGTAAGAGGTCAGATTGCAGAAGTAAAAACTAACAAGCGGCTTGCTACCTGCCGCCAGATCTTTCTTCCCGGAACGCACTTGAGCCGGGAGGGGTAAAGAGAGTGAAACGTGACTGGAAAAGAAAGAATTCGAATCCGGCTTAAAGCTTACGACTATCGCATTCTGGATCAGTCGACCGGCGAAATCGTGGAGACGGCTAAACGTACTGGCGCGCAAATCGCCGGACCGATTCCCTTGCCCACGATGAAAAACAAGTACTGCGTGTTGCGTTCCCCGCACGTGGATAAGAAGTCGCGGGAAGCGTTCGAAATCCGCACCCACAAGCGTCTGCTTGACATTCTCGAGCCGACGCAGCAGACAGTCGATGCGCTGATGAAGCTGGATCTGCCGGCGGGAGTGGACGTAGAGATCAAGGCATTCGGCAAAGAACATAAATAGTCGTTGGTCATCAGTTGTAAGTCGCTCGTCGTTTGCCGGCGGCGTTTTTCAAACGACTAAGGACTAACGACAAACGACCAACGACTAAGGTCCGAAGGCACCCAGCCAATAGCCGTCAAGTATCGGCGAGCCAAGCTGGGAACGGAGAAGGAAGATGGCAAGAGTTACTGGAATTCTCGGCAAGAAAGTCGGCATGACGCAGCTCTTCGACTCGAAGGGCGATGTGCGGCCGGCGACCGTGTTAAAGGCCGGACCATGCGTGATTACACAGCACAAGACCAGCACTCGAGACGGTTACGAGTCGGCACAGATTGGCCTGGTCGAGTTTGTGAAAGAAAAGAAACTGACCAAGGCGATGCGCGGCCACTTTTCTAAGCACAACCTGCCGCCGGTGAAGTTTTTGCGCGAGGTTGGAATAGAGGTCGATGCTCCGGGCGAGCAGACCGAAGGCGTGATAAAGGTTGGCGACCGTGTGCTGGTGGATATTTTTGAGGGCGAGCGTTTTGTTGACGTGATTGGCACCAGCAAGGGACATGGTTTTCAGGGTGTCGTGAAGCGTCACCATTTTGCTGGTGGTCCCAAGTCGCACGGTTCGATGTTTCAGATCACCGGTTCGATTGGTTCTTCGGCATTTCCCTCGCGTGTATTTAAAGGCATGCGGATGTCGGGACACATGGGTGATGCGCGAATCACGACCCGCAATCTGCGGATCCTGGGTGTCGACAAGGAAGAGAATTTGCTGGTAGTTGAGGGCAGCGTTCCGGGCGCGAATGGCGGCTACATCATGATTAACAAGGCCAAGAAGCCACCCCGAGAGCGTCGCGGATTTGCTGGTTCGGCGACAGTCGATCCGTTGAAGGCGGCGAAGCGCGCAGCCAAGAAGGGCTAGTCGGTCGTTAGTCGGTGGTCGTTAGTCGTTGGCAAGACAGGTACGAGACGAGAGAAAAATGGCAACTATAGATATCTACAATCTGAGCGGAGCCAAGGCCGGATCGATGGAGCTGGCCGACGAAGTTTTCGGCGCGGTCAACGAAGACTTGCTCTGGGAAGCGATCACCCATTATCGCGCTGCTGCGCGTGCGGGTACGCATGCCACCAAGAACCGCTGGCGGGTTTCCGGATCGGGCAAGAAACTTTGGAAACAGAAGGGCACGGGGCGAGCGCGTATCGGTTCGATCCGTTCGCCACTGTGGCGCCACGGCGGCACGGTGCATGGTCCGCAGCCGCGCTCTTACGACTATGCCTTTCCGAAAAAGAAGCTGCTTGGTGCATTGCGTTCGGCGCTGGCGTCGAAGTTTGCGGATGGCAAATTGACAGTCGTCAAGTCGTTCGAAGTCAAAGAGCCGAAGACCAAACTGTTTCAGGAATCGCTCGGCAAGCTAAAGGTCGAAGGCACGACTCTGCTGGTCGACATCTCGACCGTGGAAAACAAGAATCTGGCGCTCAGTTCGCGCAACATCGACGGACTCGAGCTGGTTAAAGCGAATGAAGTGCATCCTTATCACCTGATGCGCTACACCCATGTGGTCTTCGCGCAGCCGGCGCTGGAGAAATTGCAGGATTCGCTGAAGAAGTCGGTATCGAAGCGTCAACATGACGCGGAGCCGGAAGAAAAAGAAACCAAGGCGAAGAAACCAGCCCGGCGTTCGACTAAGACGAAAGCGGAGGTGGCCTGATGAAATCCGCATATCAGATTATTCGGAAGCCGGTGATCACCGAAAAAGGTCTCGGCATTAAAGAGACCCAGAACACGCTGGTGTTTCAAGTAGCGCCAAAGGCTACGAAAACCGAAATTAAGGAAGCAGTGCAGGCGATCTTTAAGGTGAAAGTGTCGTCGGTGCGCACCGCGAATTATCCGGGAAAAGAGCGGCGCCGCGGCAAGTTCACCGGCTACCGTCCCGATTGGAAAAAAGCATACGTGCGCTTAAAAGCTGGCGAGAAGATGCCGGAGTACGCACAGAATCTATAGCAGTCAGCACTCAGCATTCAGCATTCAGTGAGTCGAGTGAATGGGAAAGCTAAAAGCTAACGGCTAAAAGCTAAAGGCTGATTTTATGGCAATTAAAACTTACAGACCGACAACCCAGACGCTGCGTTACCGCACCAGCGTGACGACCGACGACATTACCTCGTCGAAGCCGCACAAGCCGCTGGTCGAAGGCAAGATCCGTTCCGGCGGACGACGCAATTCGGGCGACACGACCATGCGCTTCCGCGGCGGCGGCAATAAGCGTTTGCTGCGCACGATTGACTTCAAGCGCGACAAGCATGGCATTCCGGCAACGGTCGTGACCATCGAATACGATCCGGGACGCTCGGCTCGCATCGCCTTGTTGAGTTATGCCGATGGCGAGAAACGCTATATCGTCCAGCCGGATGGGATGAAGGTTGGTCAAAAGATTGTTAGCGGGCCCGAGGCCGACATTCTGGTGGGGAACGCCTTGCCGTTGCGGAATATTCCGCCTGGCACGACGATTCACAACGTGGAATTGAAGCCTGGTAAAGGCGCACAGATGGTGCGCTCGGCGGGCGGTTCGGCTCAGTTAGTCGCAAAAGAAGGCGACTACGGATTGGTGAAATTGCCTTCCGGCGAAACGCGCAAAGTTCTACTCGATTGTTTAGCGACAATTGGGCAGGTAGGAAACACGGACCACGAAAACGTCACCTGGGGCAAAGCAGGACGCACGCGCTGGGTCGGGAAGCGTCCGCATAACCGCGGCGTTTCGATGAACCCGGTGGATCATCCACATGGTGGTGGTGAAGGTAAAACCTCGGGTGGACGTCATCCGGTAACGCCTTGGGGACAGCCGACGCGTGGATACAAGACGAGAAACAATAAGCGGACCGATGCGTTTATCGTGAACAGAAGGAAAAAAGGTTAAGGGCAGGTATCAAGGTTTCAGAGTTTCAAGGTAAAACCAGTAGCCTCGGTCCAGGAACACTGAGAACCGGGAACTGAGAACTGAGAACTGACTTTATGGCACGTTCAACAAAAAAAGGACCGTTCGTGGATGCGCACCTGACGACGAAAGTTGCGGGCATGAATGCGCGTAACGAGAAGAAAGTGCTGCGGACATGGTCGCGGCGCTCGACAATTATTCCGGAGATGGTCGGACATACGATTGCCGTGCACAACGGACGAAAATTCATTCCGGTATATGTGACCGAGAACATGGTGGGACACAAGCTGGGTGAATTCAGCTTTACCCGTCAGTTCAAAGGACACTCGATGAAAGCGGCGACCGAAAGTGCGGCGAAACCGGCAGGAGCGCCCGGCGGACCTGGCGCCATAACGCCGTCGGCGCCGAAGGCTTAAAAAAACGGCTGTTAGCTCTTGGCCTTTAGCGCTTAGCTAAAAGCCGACAGCAAAAGAGCCATGAGCTGAGACAAATTATGGAATTTCGAGCAGAAGCAAGATACATGCGCGTCTCGCCGCAAAAGGCGCGGCTGGTGCTGAATCTGATCAAGGGACAACGCGCGGAGACGGCAAGGAACACGCTGGCATTCACCAAGAAGCGGGTGGCGTCGACCATTGGCAAGCTCTTGCAGTCGGCGATCGACAATGCCAACTTCCTGAGCACCGAAAAAGGTCTGGATGTCGATCTCGATAGCCTCTACGTGAAGCACGCGGTGGCGAACGATGGTCCACGCATGAAGCGGATTCGTCCAGCGCCAATGGGGCGCGCCTACCACTATGTGCGGCGTATCGCGCATCTGGAAATTGTGCTGGCGGAGAAAAACAGGAACGGCGTTCCAGTAGGAACAGGAACGACAACGGCGCCGGGAAAGTCGGCGAAAGCTGCGGCCCCATCAAAGTCGAAAGCAAAGGCTAAGGCACCAGTAAAGAAAAAGGCAGTCGGCAAGAAGGCGACTGCGAAGAAGTAAGTCGTCGGTCGATAGTCGGTAGTCGTTCGGGAATTGATTTGGCTAACGACCAACGACGAACGACCAACGACTGAGAAATTTTAGGAGCAACGATGGGACAGAAGGTTCATCCTTACGGATTTCGCCTCGGCTACACCAAGCCGTGGAAGTCGCGCTGGTTTGTCGAGAAGGATTACGACAAGCTGCTGCTTGAAGACTACAAGCTCAAGACCGAGCTGAAAGAAAAGCTCAAGTCGGCGGGCGTGAGTTCAGTCGAGATCGAGCGTCCGGGCAACAAGCTGCGGATCATCATCAAGACGGCGCGTCCGGGAATCATCATCGGGCGCAAGGGCGCGGAAATCGACAAGCTGAAGCAGGACTTGCAGAAGAAGACCACGCGCGAAGTGCATGTCGATATCCAGGAAGTGCATAAGCCTGAGCTCGACGCGCAACTGGTTTCGGAATCGATTGCGCTGCAACTTGAAAAGCGTGTCGGTTTCCGGCGGGCCATGCGCAAGTCGGTGGATTCGGCGCTGCGTTTTGGGTGCAAGGGAATCAAGGTCCGTGTAAGCGGACGTTTGAACGGCAACGAAATCGCCCGCTCGGAATGGTACCTGCAGGGCCGGTTGCCGCTGCACACGCTGCGCGCCGATATCGATTACGGTTTTACCGAGGCCCGTACGACGTACGGCGTAATTGGCGTGAAGTGTTGGGTATATAAGGGCGAAATTCTGCCGGCAAAGAAACGCGAAGCGACGCCGCAGCGGGACGTAACCACGACCGGCGCGTTTTAAGCCGGAGACTGAGTCACTTGAGAGTTAATAAGAGCTAAAAGCTAAGTGCTAGAGGCTAAGGGCTGATTTTATGTTGATGCCAAAAAAAGTTAAGTACCGCAAGCAGCAGCGCGGACGGATGACAGGCAAGGCCTGGCGCGGGAGCACTCTGGCTTTTGGTCAGTTTGGGCTCAAGGTCCTCGAACCAGGGTGGATCACCGACCGGCAGATTGAAGCGAGCCGGGTCGCCATGACGCGTTTTGTGAAGCGTGGCGGCAAGATCTGGATCCGTCTGTTTCCGGACAAGCCAGTAACCAAGAAGCCCGCCGAAACCCGTATGGGTAAAGGCAAAGGGGCGCCGGATCATTGGGTAGCTGTGGTGCGGCCGGGGAAAATTTTGTTCGAAATGGAAGGCGTTTCGATTGTGGACGCGAAAGAGGCCATGCGCCTGGCGTCGCACAAACTTCCGTTGCGGACAACGTTCGTAAAACGCGACGTATTCTAGCGGAATAAAAGGTAAGACACAAAAGATTTGCAGGCGGGAAGTTCTCACTGAGAACTGACAGCTGAGAACTGAGAACTTATTTATGAAGGCAGAAAAGATTCGCAACTTAACCGACGTCGAGCTCAGGCATCAGGAGCGGGACTTGGCCGACCAGCTCTTCAAGCTGAAGTTCCAGATGAATATGGGGCAGACGGAGAGCCTGAAAAAGATTCGCGGGCTGCGCCGGGATATCGCGCGGGTGCAGACCGTTCAGCGCGAGCAGGAACTGGCTGGCGGTAAGGCGGAGACAATAAAGACAGCGGCAAAGGCTCAACCCGCCAAAGCGCAGCCGGTCGTTGGGCAATCGAACGACAGTCAATCGAAGGCGAAGCAATCGAGCAAGAAGCAGCCCAGTAAGAAAGCGGCGAGCAAGAAGCAGTCCAGTAAGACGGAGAAACGATAATGGCGGAAACTACAGGCCAGCCGGAAGCGCGCAAGCCTCACCACAAGGAACTGATCGGCACCGTGGTGTCGAACAAAATGCAGAAGACGATCGTGGTCGAAGTGACGCGCAAAAAAGCGCATCCGATGTATAAGCGCGTGATCGCGATCCGGAAGAAGTTTTACGCGCACGACGAGAAGAACGAAGCGCACACCGGCGACATTGTGACCATCGAAGAATCGCGGCCCTTGTCGAAGCTGAAGCGCTGGACGCTGAAAGACATTGTGCGGAAGACGGCGCTGGTTCCGGAAGTTGATATCGACGCCGGCACGGAAGCGGCGGCCGCGAAGAATTAATCGCGACGAGCGATTAGGACGAGCAATAGAAGGAGACAAATATGTCCCTAATGATGAGATCGATGATCGAGGTCGCCGATAACTCCGGCGCGCGCAAGCTGCAGATGATCATGCCGCTGGGCGGCTCGACCGGTCTGCATGCGAGTCTCGGCGATGTGATCACGGCCAGTGTGAAAGAGGCTTCGCCGGACGGTCAGGTACAAAAGGGCAAAGTGGTGAAGGCGGTAATCGTCCGGACGCGTAAAGAGTACCGGCGGCGCGATGGGACTTACATCCGCTTCGATCAGAATGCAGCCGTGCTGATCAACGAGACCGGCGAACCGGTTGGCACTCGCGTATTTGGTCCGGTGGCCCGTGAACTGCGCGAGAAAAAGTTTTTGAAGATTGTGTCGCTGGCGCCGGAAGTGTTATAGGTCTGCGGCAGTTGAGCAGTGGCGAAGAAAAGCAGGTCCTTCGCTCCGCTCAGGATGACAAAAGAAAATTAGAAGGGTTTGAAAATGGGAACTGCGACGGCAAAACTGCACAAGCGAGTGGATATCCGCCGGAATGACACCGTGAAGGTGATGACCGGGCGGGATACGGGAAAAGAAGGACGCGTGCTCCGGGTATTGCCCGACGAAGGCAAGGTGCTGGTGGAACACGTGATGACGGTAAAGAAACACGTGCGGCCGAATCCGCAGAAGAACATCAAAGGCGGTATCGCCGAACAGGAACGGCCGATTCAGCTAGCGAATGTGGCCCTGGTCTGTCCGACCTGCGGCCCGGTGCGGATCGGACACGAAGTGCGTGGCGACAAGAAGGTGCGGGTTTGCAAGAAGTGCGGGACGACGCTGGACAAGTAGCTTTTAGCCGTTAGCTCTTAGCTCGTTGCGAAGATGCGAACGGCAGTAACGAAAATTTCGGACTTACGAACCGGTACACGTCGAGCTAACGGCTAAGAGCCAAAAGCTAAGAGCTAGCAGTTGAAGCTGACAATCCGAAACCGTGAGAGAGAAGGCAGTACACGAAAATGGTAGACGAACAGAAAAAAGCGGAGCAGCAGAAAAAGCAGCAGCAGCAGCAGAAGTCGAGCCGTGCCGACAAAGGGCACGCGGATGCGCCGAGTGCGGACGCTCCACGGCATGCGGCGAAAGAACGTCCTCGGTTGCGGGCGCGGTTTGAGAAGGAAGTTGCGGTTTCCTTGATGAAAGAACTCGAACTCAAGAACCCGATGGCGGTGCCGCGACTGAACAAGATTGTCGTGAATATGGGCGTCGGCGAGGCGACGCAGAACGCGAAGTTGATCGATCCTGCGGTCAACGAACTAGGACAGATTACGGGACAGAAGCCGGTGACTACCAAGGCGAAGAAATCGATCGCGGCTTTCAAAGTTCGTGAGGGGATGCCGATTGGCGCGATGGTAACGTTGCGCGGTGATCGCATGTATGAATTTTTCGATCGCCTGGTCAGCATCGTGCTTCCGCGTGTGCGTGACTTCAAAGGAGTATCGACGAAATCCTTTGATGGCCGTGGCAATTACACCTTGGGATTGCATGACCAGTTGATTTTTCCGGAAATCGACTATTCGAAGGTCGACAAGTTGAAGGGCATGAACGTAACCATTGTGACCACGGCGCGTTCCGACGATCAGGCGCGGTCGCTATTGAAGGCTCTGGGCATGCCGTTCAGGGCATAGGTAATAGGTCAGAGGTTAGAGGTCAGATTGCAGAAGTAAAACCAAGATTCGCAACAGTGGGCTGCTCGAAGCTAGCAGCCGGGAGCTAAGTTTGGCAACTACAGCAAAACGAGTGAAGGACGCGAGAAAGCCGAAGTTCTCGTCGCGCAAGCACAACCGCTGCAAGATCTGCGGACGTCCGCGGGCCTATTTACGGAAATTTGGCCTGTGCCGTCTGTGTTTCCGCGGATTGGCGCTGCGGGGCGAGATCCCCGGAGTTTCGAAGTCGTCCTGGTAAAGCGTCGTTCGTCGTTGGTCGTTGGTCGTTCGCAACGAGGGACGATGCACACGGCGTGAGTTACACAAGGGAAGATCGGTTCGGCGGAGATTGCTCGCTAACGACTAGCGACCAACGACTAACGACCGAGAAGTAAGCTGCTGACAGGTTCTCCGTCAACTAGCGGAGCGAACGGGCGGCTTTAGGAGAAGCAAACAATGAGGTTGACCGATCCGGTCGCAGACATGCTGGCGCGCATCCGCAACGCGATACGCGCGCGGCACCAGAAGGTGGATATACCAGCTTCCAAGCTGAAGAACGAGATTGCCCGCATCCTGAAAGAAGAGGGCTACATCGCGAACTTCAAGCCGGCGGAAGAAGAGGGCCACAAGGTTCTCCGTGTATATCTGAAGTACGGCAACAACAACGAGGCGGTGATCACCGATCTGGCGCGCGTGTCGCGTCCGGGCTGCCGCGTCTATGTGCGCCGCACGGAGATTCCGCGCGTGCTGGGCGGGATGGGAATCAATATCCTGACCACGCCAAAAGGCGTGATGACAGGACGCCAGGCCCGTCGTCAGGGACTCGGCGGCGAATTGCTGTGCGAGGTTTGGTAGAAGAACAGCCGTTAGCATTTAGCACTTAGCATTTCGCTAGGGCCAATCGCTAACCGCGCAGTTACTATAATTGCTAAAGGCTAAGAGCTGACCTTATGTCACGAATTGGAAAAAAACCGATCCCGATCCCGAAGGGCGTGACGGTGAAGATCGAAGGCAATACGGTGATGGTCCAGGGGCCGAAAGGCAAACTGGATACACCTCTTCCGTCCGGCATCACGATGGAACAAAAGGACGGCAACCTGGTGGCGATCCGCCCCGACAACGCCCATGCGGCTGTGCACGGACTGGCGCGCGCGCTGGTCAATAACGCCGTTGAAGGCGTGACTAAGGGCTGGACGAGAGATCTCGAAATCGTCGGCATCGGTTATCGCGCCGAGATGAAGGGCAAGGGCATGGTGGTGTTCAGTCTCGGTTATTCACATCCGATTGAGTATCCGCTGCCAACCGGCGTGGATTGCGCGGTGGATGCGAAGCTGACCAAGCTGACACTGAACGGAATCGATCGCCAAAAAGTTGGCCAGGTAGCGGCGGAAATGCGATCGCTGCGTCCGCCCGATCCATATAAGAACAAGGGCGTGCGTTACGCCGGTGAGAGATTGAAGAAGAAGGTTGGTAAGACGGGAGCAAAATAACAGTCGATAGTCGTTGGTCGTTAGTCGTTCGCGGGTCTGGTTTGCCGAACGACTAACGACCAGCGACCAACGACGAGGGTTTTGAAATGCTAAGGATTAACTCAAAGAACCAGACGCGGCAACGGGTGCATGATCGTATCCGGAAAAAAGTCATGGGAACGCCGGAGCGTCCGCGGCTGAATGTGTACCGCTCGACGAACCATATTTATGTTCAGTTGATCGACGACCTCAAGGGCGTCACGCTGGCCGCAGCCTCCACCGCCGACGATCGCAAGGGAGAACGCGCGACGGGCGGCAACGTGGCGTCGGCGAAGACGATCGGAAAGAAGATTGCCGAACTGGCCAAAGAAAAAGGCGTCACCAAGGTGGTCTTCGATCGTGGTGGCTACATCTACCATGGCCGCGTCAAGGCCTTGGCGGATGCGGCGCGTGAAGCGGGATTGCAGTTCTAAAAAGTTCTCAGTTCTCAGTTCCTAGTTCTCAGTGAACACTGAAAACCAAGAACCAGATTGCTGACGACTAGAGAGTTACAGGATTCAGAATGCCTAGAGTAACGAAAAAACTCGATGCGGGTTCGTTCCAGTTAAAGGACCAGGTGGTTTCCATTAACCGGGTAACGAAGGTGGTTAAGGGCGGCAAGAACATGTCGTTTGCCGCGCTGGTCGTGATCGGCGATCCTTCGGCGGCGGTGGTTGGCTATGGATCGGGAAAAGCGAAGGAAGTTCCGCAAGCCATCCGCAAAGGGATCGAGTCCGCGAAAAAGAATTTGATGCGGATCAACCTGACACAGACATCAGTGCCGCACACCGTGCTGGGGCGCTTTGGCTCCGGGATGGTATTGCTGAAGCCGGCGCCGGAAGGCACGGGCGTCATTGCGGGCGGAGCGGTGCGCGCGGTGATGACATCGGCCGGGATTCAGAATGTGCTGACGAAATCGATTGGCACGAACAATCCGCATAACGTGATCAAAGCAACCTTCGACGCGCTCAAGCAGCTCAAGAGCCGCGAATCGGTCGCTGCGCTGCGCGGCAAGTCGGTAGAGGAGTTGTAGGAAAGATCGTCGTTGGTCGTTGGTCGCTGGTCGTTTGCTAACGACTAACGACTAAGGACCGCGACCAAGGAAATGAAATGACAACCAAGACATTAAAATCGACGCCGAGCGGCAAGATTCAGTTGAAGTGGGTGCGATCGGCTATCTGCACCCCGGTAAAGCATAAGGCGGTCGTGAAGGGGCTCGGCTTTACTCGGCTGAACCAGGTGATTGTGCGGCCGGACACGCCGGCGATCCGCGGCATGGTCAAGAAGATTCCGCATCTGATTGAAGTCGTTGAGTAAGAAAGGTTTCATAGTTTCAAGGTTGCAACGTTTCATAGTTAAGACCTGAGCGAGCACTGGGTTCACCTTGAAACGTTGAAACGTTGAAACCTTGAAACATGGAATCCATATGAATTTATCGACAATACGAGCACCGAAGAAGTCGACGGAAAAGAAAAAGCGAGTCGGACGCGGCATGGGGTCCGGCATGGGCAAGACTTCTACGCGCGGACATAAGGGGCAGTGGTCCCGTTCCGGCGCCCGCCTGATCCGCGGCTTTGAAGGCGGCCAGATGCCGTTGCACCGGCGCATCCCGAAGCGCGGCTTCACCAACATTTTCCGCGAGGAATATGACGTTGTGAATCTTGACCGCTTGGCAACGCTTGGCGACATCGAACTTACCCCCGAAGGTCTGAAGAAAGCTGGAGTAGTGAGCGGCAAGCATCCCGTCAAGATTCTGGGAACCGGTGAAGTGAAGACCGCGATTACCGTGCACGCGCATAAATTCTCCAAGTCGGCACAGGAAAAAATTACTAAGGCCGGCGGCAAGTGTGAGGTCTTGCAGTAATGCTCTCCAAGCTGGCGAACATCTTCCGGATTCCCGACCTTCGTAAGCGCGTGTTGTTCACGCTCGGTTTGCTGGCGGTGTATCGCATCGGCGGCCACATCCCAACGCCGGGAATTAACGGCGACCGCTTGGCGCAGTTCTTCGAGCAGAACAAAGGCTCGGTGCTCGGCTTTGTGGATCTCTTCAGCGGCGGCAACCTGCGCCGGCTGACGATTTTCGCTTTGGGCATCATGCCGTACATTACGGCGTCCATCATTTTGCAACTGCTGACCGTGGTCTATGAGCCGTTGGCCAAACTGCAAAAAGAAGGCGAGATGGGCCGCAAGAAGATCACCATGTGGACGCGCTATCTCACGGTGATTTTGAGCGCGGTGCAATCGTTCGGCATTGCTATCAGCCTGGAAAAAGCCGGCGATTTTGTAAACAATCCCGGGTATGCCTTCGTTCTGATGACCATGCTGACCTTGACTACGGGCAGCGCTTTCATCATGTGGCTGGGTGAGCAGATTACCGAGCGCGGCATCGGCAACGGCATGTCGCTGCTGATTTTTACCGGCATCGTCGTCGGCCTGCCGCGCGGCATCATCGATCTCTACCAGAAAGTGCAGACCAATGCCTGGGGAGTATTCACAGCTCCAGCCATCCTGATGCTTCTGGCGCTGATGATTGCCGTGGTGGCATTCATCGTCTATGTGGAGCGAAGCGAACGGCGAATTCCCGTGCAATACGCCAAGCGTGTGGTCGGGCGCAAGGTTATGGGCGGACAATCCACCCACCTGCCTCTGCGCGTGAACGCTGGCGGCGTCATGCCGGTAATTTTCGCATCCTCGATCCTGGCCTTGCCGCAGATGCTGGGTGCAGCCTTCCACAACAACAAAGTCATCGGCCCTCTTCTCGACGCGATGCGTTGGGGAGAGCCGCTCTACACTTTGCTCTATTGTCTGGGCATTATTTTCTTTGCCTACTTCTATATCTCGATCGTGTTCAATCCGAACGAGGTCGCGGACAACATGCGAAAGTGGGGAGGATTCATCCCTGGCATCCGGCCCGGCAAGCGTACTTCGGACTTCATCAACGAAGTGCTGACCCGAATCACGCTGGTGGGCGCACTGTACCTGATCCTGATTTCGCTGATTCCTGAGTGGATGATCGCCGGCATCAAACTGAACCACCTCCCGCTGATCGGACGAATTTTTGAGAATCTGCCAACCTGGGTAACGAACGGACTCGGAGTCAACTTCTACTTCGGCGGAACATCGCTTCTAATCGTGGTCGGTGTCGCGATGGATACGGTAACCCAGATCGAAGCGCAGTTAATCATGCGCCACTACGATGGGTTTACCCCGAAGAGCGGCCGCATCCGCGGACGACGGACGTGGTAATGAAGTTCTCAGTTCCCGGTTCCCAGTTCTCAGTGGGAACTGCGGAGCCTCAGGTTTTTCTGAGAACGGAGAACTGGGAACAGAGAACTGGTTTTTGTGGGCGCGGAGCAGGACGCACTTTCCGCGACAGGAAATACGAGTAAAGGGGCCAGCCCGATGGCCGACGAAATCGCGTCCTCGAAGACGCGCAACATTGGACCGCTGGTTCTTCTAGGGCCTCCTGGGGCTGGGAAGGGCACCCAGTCCAGACAAATTGTCGACCGGTACGGTATCCCGCAGATATCGACGGGTGATCTTTTACGGGATCACGTAGCCCGCGGCACTTCACTTGGCGTCGCGGCCAAAGAGATCATGGCGCGGGGTGAACTCGTCCCCGACGACCTGATGTACGGCATCGTCGCGGACCGCTTGCGGGAGCCGGATTGTAAGCGTGGATTTGTGTTGGATGGCTTTCCCCGGACAGCCGCCCAATCAGGATGGCTGGATGCCTTCCTGAAAAAAGAGGTCTTTGAAAAATCGGAGAAGTGCGCGCCCGTTGTGATCCAGTTGATGGTGGATTATAATCATTTATTGCAACGGCTTACCGGGCGGCGTTCGTGTCCCACCTGTGGACGCCTGTACAACATCCACTCTCAGGCGCCTCAAGTCGACCAATTGTGCGATGTGGACGGGTCTAAGCTGGTGATTCGCGAGGACGATCGCAGAGAAGTTATTTCTGAGCGATTGGCTGCCTACGAGTCCCAGACCAGCCGGGTGGCGGATTACTACCGGGCGCAGGGGCGACTGGTCGCCATCAATGCGGACCGGCCAATGGCGGAAGTTACGGTACAGATCTTTGCCGTGATTGAAAGTCATCGCCAGGATGGATGCCAGTAGCCGGACGGCAAAGCAGAATCGATTATGAGTTTTGGAGACGACCGCATCATCCGTAAATCGCCGGAAGAAATCGAGAAGATGCGGCGGAGCGGCAAGATGGTCCGCCAGGTTCTGAACCACTTGAAAGAGGTCGTGGCGGCTGGCGTGACCACGATGGACCTGGAAAAGGCCGCCGAGAAGCTGATTGCAGATCTTGGTGCTGCGCCGGCGTTCAAGGGATATTACGGTTATCCCTGTGTGTTGTGCACTTCGATCAATGAAGAGATTGTGCACGGTATTCCGTCCGAAAAGCGGACGCTGAAAACGGGTGACATTGTTTCCATCGATTGCGGAGTGGTCTGCGACGGTTATTACGGAGACGCTGCCATCACGGTGCCCGTAGGCGAAGCGGTGACTGGGGAACTGAAGAAGTTGCTCGAAGTGACCGAGGCGTCGCTGTACAAAGGCATCGAGCAGGTAAAGATTGGCAACACCGTTGGGCACGTTGGGTCGGCGATCCAGAAGCATGTGGAAGCGAACGGCTTTAGCGTAGTTCGGGAGTTTGTAGGCCACGGTATCGGAACGAAGTTGCACGAAGCGCCGCAGATCCCGAACTTCGGCAAGAAGGGTCAGGGCGCGGAGTTGACCGAAGGCATGGTTCTGGCAATTGAGCCGATGGTGAACTCGGGGCGACCCGAGACAAAAGTTTTGAGCGACAAGTGGACGGCCGTTACGCTCGACGGCAGTTATAGCGCGCACTTTGAACATTGTGTGGCTGTAACGCGGCAAGGGCCAATGATTTTGACGCAGTAGAAGCTCTTAGCTGTTGGCCTTTAGCTAAGAGCCAAGAGCTAACAGCTAAAAGCTTTTCAAGGAGTCAATGAGTAAAGAAGACGCGATTGAAGTGATGGCAGTGGTGGTCGAACCGTTGCCCAATGCCATGTTCAAGGTGGAGCTTGAAAACAAGCACCAGGTTCTGGCGCACGTTTCCGGCAAAATGCGGAAGAACTTCATCCGAATTCTGCCAGGAGACAAAGTCGCAGTCGAACTTTCTCCCTACGATCTGAATCGCGGTCGAATTGTGTACCGCTACAAGTGACGACGTTTTGCGGGCGTGAGCGAAGCGGGAGCCCGCAGGCGTCATCCTGAGCGAAGCGAAGGATCTCTAGAACCACGCAGTTGCAGTCACTGAGAACTGGCAACTGAGAACTGGGAACTGAATTATGAAAGTAAGAGCATCGGTAAAGAAAATTTGCGACAAGTGCAAAGTCATCCACCGCAAAGGCGTGGTGCGGGTGATTTGCGAAACAGCCAAGCACAAACAGCGTCAGGGCTAAAGGTTTTGAAGTAGCTAAAAGCTAACAGCTGAAGTTAAGAGAGGGATCATGGCTCGTATTGCAGGCGTCGATCTTCCGCGTAATAAGCATGCGAATATCGCGCTCACTTACATCTACGGCATCGGCAATTCCCGCGCCGCGCGTATTCTGGACGCAGCGAACGTGGATCCGATGAAAATGGTTTCGGATCTTGCGGAAGACGAAGTCAACCGCATCCGCCAGGTCATCGAAGCGGAGGGCTCGGTCGAAGGCGATCTCCGTAAAGACGTTTCGATGAACATCAAGCGGCTCATCGAAATCGGATCGTATCGCGGATTCCGTCATCGCCGGAATCTCCCGGTTCGAGGCCAGCGCACTCACACCAATGCTCGCACCCGTAAAGGTCCGCGCAAGGGTACGGTCACGATGAAGAAGAAAACGACAAAAGCGTAGGAAATCAGCTGTTAGCTCTTAGCCGTTGGCTCTACCGCGGCGGGTTCAAGCTAACGGCTAAAGGCTAAGAGCTAAAGGCTATTTATGGCAAAACCAGCAGCAGCAGGCGGCGCTCCGGCGCCCGAGAAAAAAGGCAAGAAGAAGACTTTCAAGAAGAAAGAGCGCAAGCACGTTCCCCACGGACTCGTGCACGTTCAGGCTTCTTTCAACAACACCATCGTGACCATTACCGACATGACCGGCAACGTGCTGTCATGGAAGAGTTCTGGCTCGCTCGGCTTTCGCGGTTCGCGTAAAGGAACTCCATTCGCCGCGCAGCAAGCCGCGTCGAACGCCGCCAGCATGGCGCGCGACCATGGCGTGCGTACGGTGGATGTGCGGGTAAGCGGTCCAGGATCGGGCCGCGAATCGGCAGTCCGTGCTCTGGCCTCATCGGGAATCGAAGTGCGTTCCATCAAGGACACCACGCCGATTCCGCATAACGGTTGCCGTCCGCCGAAAAGACGTCGCGTATAGTACGTAGTTCTCAGTTCCCAGTTCTCGGTTCTCAGTAATACCGTTAACCGGCGAATTTGGGTTTTTCTGAGAACTGGCAACTGAGAACTTGTTTACCGTCCGGGACGAAGGGTGAAGCCAAACCTGTAAACCGGTCATCTAATTAAGGAGAACAACTTGGCCCGTTATACAGATGCAGTGTGCCGTCTATGTCGCCGGGAAGGCATCAAGCTCTTCCTCAAAGGCACGAAGTGCTTTAGCGACAAGTGTCCTATCGAAAAACGCAACTTTGCTCCCGGACAACACGGGAAAGACAAGAAGACCAAGGTCGTAGGCTACGGTCTCCAGTTGCGCGAAAAACAGAAAGCCAAACGCATCTACTTCACCCAGGAAGGCCAGTTCCGGAACTACTTCGAGAACGCGGTCCGTTCCAAGGGTGTAACCGGTGCGAAGTTGCTGGAATCGCTGGAGCGCCGTCTCGACAACGTCGTTTTCCGTTTGGGTTTCGGCATTTCCCGCCGTCAGGCGCGACAGTTAGTCCGTCACGGACACGTCCAGGTGAATGGTAAGAAGGTGAACATTCCTTCGTACGAAGTTGCCGTGGGCGAAGAGATTCAGATTCGAGAGAGCAGCCGCACGATTCCGATTCTCGAAATCTCAAGGGATTTTGCCAGTCATCAGCCTGCTCCGGTATGGCTGGAAATCGATCGCGAGAACTACAAGGGCCGCGTAACCGCGCTGCCGAAACGCGAGGATATCCAGTTGCCGGTGAATGAGCAGCTGATTGTGGAGTTGTACAGTAAATAGGTCGATAGTCGTTGGTCGTTCGTCGTTGGCAAAACCACTAGCCCGCGAACGACCATCGACAAACGACAAAACGACTTTTCGGTCCACGATTCGTGCCGATCAGCCTTTCCTGATCTTCACCTGAGCTGGACCGCTCAGGAGCAGGATTGAGCCACATGGCCGAGAGGAGCAACAAATGCTTTGGAGAGGTTTTCAAAAACCGAAACGACTGGCGAGCGATGTCAATTCGCTTACCGATAAATATGGGATGTTCTGGGCGCAGCCGTTCGAGCGCGGATTCGGCACCACCATCGGCAACGCTCTTCGCCGCGTGATGCTGAGTTCGATCGAAGGCGCGGCCGTTACCGCCGTCAAGATCGAAGGCGTGCTGCACGAGTTCCAATCCATCCCTGGGGTTGTGGAAGACGCGACCGACATCATCCTCAACATGAAGCAGGTCCCGTTCAAGCTTGCGGGAGACGGTCCGAAAGCGATCTACCTGCGCGCCGATCAGCCCGGAGTTGTCACCAGCGCCTCGATCGAAGCCGATGGCGATGTCGAAGTTCTCGATAAAGACATCTACATCGCGACCGTAAGCGAAGGCGGCAAACTCGACATGGAGATGCGCCTGAAGCGTGGCCGTGGCTATGTTTCCGCCGACAAGAATTTCGAAGACGACCTCGGCATCGGGTTCATTCCCATCGATTCCGTGCACACGCCGGTGCGCAAGTGCAATTACACCGTCGAAGCGGCGCGTTTGGGACAGATCACCGACTACGACAAGCTGACCGTCGAAGTGTGGACCAACGGTTCGATCACGCCCGGAGATGCCCTCGGCCTCTCGGCGAAGTTGATTAAAGATCACATGAACATCTTCATCAACTTCGAAGAAGAAATCGAGACCGCGTCGGCCAGCGAAGAGCGTCGTCCGGAGATCAAGAACGAGAACTTGAACCGTTCGGTTGAGGAACTCGAACTTTCCGTCCGCAGCTATAACTGCCTGAAGAATGCGAACATTCAGTCCATCGGCGAACTGGTGCAAAAGACAGAAGCCGAAATGCTGAAGACCAAGAACTTCGGCCGCAAGTCGCTGAACGAAATCAAGGAGATCCTTTCCTCGATGGGCTTGAGCCTCGGTATGAAGATCGACGAGCACGGCAACGCCGTCCCCGGTCCGACTTCAAACCAGGTACTGCCCGCGTCGGCATACGGCGATAACGATCTCTAGAACAGTGGCCAGTGGTCAGTGCTCGGTGGTCAGTCGACCTGACTCCGGGAGCAACTGACCGCTGGCCACCGACCACTGACCACTGAGGTTTCCCATGCGTCACAAAGTTGCAGGCTACAAACTCGGACGAACCACCTCCCACCGCCGCGCTATGCTGCGCAACATGGTGACGTCGATCATCATGGAAGAACGCATCGAAACGACCGTGATCAAGGCAAAGGCAGTGCGTCCATCGGTCGAGAAGATGATCACCCTCGGCAAGAAGGGCGATCTGGCGGCGCGCCGCCAGGCAGCGTCTTATCTAATGACCGGCGAAGCAGTCAAAAAACTGTTCGATACCGTGGCTCCGCGTTTCGGCGACCGCAAGGGCGGCTACACGCGCATCGTTCGCACCGCCTGGCGCAAGGGTGACGGCGCTGAAAAGGCATTCATCGAACTGCTGGGCAGCGAACAAGTCCTCGACGAAAAGCGTGAGAAGCGAGCCGAAATTCGCGCCAAACGTGCCGAGGAAAACCGCAAAGCGATGGAACATGCCGACCAGGAAGCCCAGGTGCAGAAGGACATCGCTGCCAATGAGGCTGAGGGAAAGACCGAAGGAAAAGAAGATAAATAGCAGTTGCCGAGTTGCACAAGAATAATCTTCAGAAAGTAAGAAGGGGTGTCCAAAACGGACAGCCCCTTTCTTCTTGTACGTTCGATGATTTTCTATTGCCCGAGCGGCCCGCTCACCGTGCCGATATATCCCGTCTTGTTATCAAGTACAGCCAGTCGAAGTTCCTTACTCCCGGCCGGCGCATCGATGTCGAAGGGCACGACCAGACCCTTGTCCAGCGCTTTTTGATAGTCGGCTGCGTTGAAGGTGTGATCCACCTTTAAGGAGCGAGTGTCCCCTAGCGTCTTGCCGTGCGAGTCATAGATTCTTGCATAGAGCAGCACATTCATTCTCTTGCCGCCGCTCGTCTCCTCCACGCTGAGAGTATGGGCGTCTACCAGGAACACAACGCGCAACTTGCCCGGATCACCCGGCTTTGCCTGCGCCATGAATGAGACCTGGGTTGCAGGAGCGCCTATCTCGAGTGCAGCAGCGACGTCCTGCTCGTAATTGTGGTCTTTTGTTGGACCAGGCTCGATCGCAAAATACCCTTTGCGGTATCGGAGCTGGATGTCGCCTTGGTCCACTTTCACTTTGATGTTGCGCATCTTTCCATCCCACTTTTTGTTCTCGGGATAGTAGCCAATGGAGTAGGAGGCTTTTTCGTCGGAAGCCGCCAGCGCAATGCCTTCCTTGATTTCGTTCTGATTAAAGTAGGCTTTGCCTCCGGTCTGTGCGGCTACTTCTTCCATCGTTCCATGAGTGGCTTCGAGGCTGGAAACCTGTGACGATGCCCGGCTACTGAGAACCGCGTCATTGAAAGCAGAACCACCGCGCGCTGACGAACTCTCCATCCCGCTGATCAAGCCATTGAGATCTACCGGATAAATGGCGATGCTGGCGCTTGCCAATTGTGACTCTGCTGCCTTGATCTCCTGCCCATGCAACTGTCGCTGTTCGGCCTCAGCCGATCCGGTGGCGATCGTGCCAATCGATTGCTGCCGCGCAGTCGGGATCTCCGCATTTTGCTCCGCTTCGCTCATGCTCCGATCCTCGGGGACCAGATCGAACGGAAGGTTCGCGGTAAGCCAGACGACGTTCTTGCGTCCCGGCAGCCCTCCTAACATTCGGGCAAGCGCCCGCATGGCTTCCAGCGTGATCAGAGTGCGGCGCTCGGTGTTGTATCCGATCTGGAGATCGGCAAATTCACGGAGGGACTGACTGGATTGAACAAGACTGTCAGACATAGCGCTCCCGGATGCTCCTCTGCCCCCAGGGGCGTCCGCGATGCCATGGGATTCGGGGGCTGGGGCGCCTGGCGTCAGAATCTGCTCCTGAGGCCTGAAATTCTGGATGGCGGTGCTGAGCACCTTCGGATCGCTGGTGAACTGCTGCAGTACGTGTATCCGATCGGTGAGCGTCAACACGGCCATCGTCCGCCCTGACTGCACTTGTCCCGCTACATATTTCAGCATCTGGGCACGGGCGTAAGCCTGGTCTCTGAATGCAGAATTTGTCGCATCCACGAGTAGCACCAACGGAACTCCGGCGGGGCTTACATTTTCGGGATGATTGGAAAGAATCCCGGCGGGAGCCGCCGTCGCTGCGGCCGGAGCGCCAACTCCCGGTGGAACGAAAACGGAAATCTTCTGCTTCTTGCCGTTCTCTTCGATGGTGAAGTCTTCCGGCTTCAACCCGGTCACCGGCTGGCCATTTTTGTGCGTCACCACTACGTCCACGACCACGAGGCGCGTACTGGTACGGATGGTAATGGTCGGAACTTCCGCAGAATCTTGCTGAGCGCTCAGAATGGCTGGAGCCGCTGCCATGTCGATGACCAGGGCAAAAGCAAGTGCGGTCTTAAAGGGAAGGTTACGCAACATACAAAACCTCCAACGGATGCTTCGGAACTTGGCGAATCATTCGGAATGTACCCTGTTCCAGTGTCTTTGGCAATCCAGCGCTGACGCCCGACACCGACTGTATTTGCCTGATATCTGCTCGCTCCCTACAATAGAAGTTCAACCCAAAGTCTTATGATTCATTTTCCGGTCCCCGAAGCCCTCACATTTGACGACGTGTTGCTTCTGCCTGCGCATTCGGAAGTTGTGCCCGCCACCGCCAACACCCAGACCCAGATCTCCCGTAACATCCGGCTGAATATTCCGATCATCAGCGCCGCCATGGACACTGTGACCGAGTCGCATATGGCCATCGCCCTCGCCCAACAGGGAGGCCTAGGGATCATCCATCGCAACCTGACCATCGAGCAGCAGGCGAATGAAGTAGACAAGGTGAAACGGTCGGAGAGCGGCATGATTGTCGATCCCGTAACCATGTCGCCGGACGCTAAAGTTTCCGACGCGCTGGAAGTCATGCAGAAATACAAGATTTCTGGCGTGCCGATCACCATGAAAGATGGAAAACTCGTCGGCATCCTGACCAATCGCGACCTCCGATTCGAAACCCGCTTCGATATTCCCATCAGCAAAGTGATGACCAAAGAAAAGCTGATCACCGTTCCCGTGGGAACCACGCTGGAACAAGCGGAAGAGATTTTGCACGAGCACCGTGTCGAAAAGCTTCTCGTTGTCGATGACAAGTACAACCTAAGAGGCTTGATCACCGTAAAAGACATTCAGAAAAAGCTCAAATATCCCAGCGCAGCTAAAGACAATCAAGGGCGATTGCGGGTGAGTGCGGCGATCGGAGCGACGGGCGATTTCCTGGAGCGCGCTCAGGAGTTAGCTAAGATGAAAGTGGACGTCCTCGCGATTGATAGCGCGCATGGCCACTCCACGCTCGTGCTCGAAGCGGTAAAAAAGGTAAAAGCAAAGCTGCCGGAAGTAGAACTCATCGCCGGCAACGTAGCGACCTTTGATGGCGCAACCGATCTGGTCCGCGCCGGCGTGGATGGCGTCAAGGTCGGCATCGGCCCCGGCTCGATCTGCACTACGCGTATCGTGACCGGCGTCGGCGTTCCGCAAATCACCGCCATTGCCGAGGCTGCGCGCGCCGTGCGCGACTCCGGCATTCCGGTGATCGCCGATGGCGGCATCAAGTATTCCGGCGATATCAGCAAGGCCCTGGCCGCGGGCGCTTCCGCCGTGATGATCGGATCGATGTTCGCCGGAACCGACGAAAGCCCCGGCGAACTGATTCTGTATCAGGGCCGCACCTTCAAGTCCTATCGCGGCATGGGATCGCTCGGAGCCATGGCGGCGGGTTCGAGCGAACGTTATTTTCAGAATTCCGATGGAGATGCATCTACCGCGATGCCGAATCCAAATTCAACCACCAGCGAGGATTCGAATCGCTCCGGCAAACTGGTGCCAGAAGGAATCGAAGGCCGTGTTCCGTATCGTGGATCGGTTTCAATGATCGTTCACCAGATGGTGGGCGGCCTAAAATCGGGCATGGGATATTGCGGATGCCAGACCATCGCTGAGTTACAGCAAAAGGCGCGGTTTGTACGTATCAGCGCCGCCGGCCTGCGCGAAAGTCACGTGCACGACGTTATGATCACGCGCGAAGCTCCGAACTACGCAGCCGAATGACGAGAAATACGAAACGGAAGAGATCATTTTGACTGCGTCTCGCCCTAATCTCCTACGCGCCTGGTGGCCTGCTGCCGTCTGGATCGTTCTCATTACGTTTGAGTCTACCGATTACTTCTCTTCGCAGAATACCGGCAGCATGTTGTACACACTGCTGACGCGATTGTTCGGCCATATCAATTTCGCTCATTTCCTGATTTTCCATCACTATCTGCGCAAAACCGGCCACGTTGTCGGCTACGGCATGTTGAGTCTTCTATTACTGCGCGGTTGGCGAGCGACGCTCGGCTGGGTTCACACTTTATTGTTACGCGCGGCGCTCCTATCCTGGTTGGGAACCGCTATCGTTGCCGCTCTGGATGAGTGGCACCAGAGCTACATCCCGTCGCGCACCGGCACTATTTGGGATGTAGTTCTCGATACCGTGGCGGGCGTGGCGTTTCTGGTAGTCGCGTATCTATGGCTGCGCCGATCGCCTGAGGTTGTGACCTAGAGGCGCGGCAAGTCTCGTTTCTAATACATTCGCCGACCGATCATTCGCGTACCAGTCATTCGCGGACAGTGGGAGGATGTGCCAGCAGGGCGAACGCCGACACGGCCGCTATCCCCGCCGAAAAATAGAACGGCACCGCTGGACCATAGATCTTCCAAAGCGCCCCGGTAATTACGCTGGACAACAGCGTAGTCACGCTGGTGAAAAACGAATAAATGCCCAGGGCCCGGCCGCGAACATCTCCCTCCACGCTTTCGACCACGAGCGCCTTCAGTACAGGATTGGTCAGCGCATAGAAGAGTCCGTAGAAAGCCATGGTCAGCCAAATGGCCAGTTGAGAAGGCGCGAGAGCGAACACAAAATAAACGATAGCGAATACAAAGTATCCGGCAGCGGCAATGGCCGAACGCGAGAATCGGTCACTGAACCTACCCGCCGGCCAGGATATCAACGTAAACATGATGTTGAAGACCAGTCCCAGCAACGGCGCGCGCGATGCCGGAATGCCGATGTTTCCGGCTCGCAAAACGAGAAACATGTCACTGGAATTCCCCAGTGAAAACAGGGTCACAACGATCAGCACGTAATAGAATCCGCCGGGCAATTTAGGAAGCCATTCAGATTTGCGGGATGAGGGCTCAGCAAATTCTTGCGGCCGCGGCAATTCCCTACTTCCATTCTTGCGGCGATGAACCTCACGAATTCCGACCCAGGCAGCAATTACGCACAGGGCTCCGGGGATCGCCGCCCAGGCGAACACCCCGCGCATCCCAAAGCGTCCAATCACCGCCAGCGCCAGCAATGGCCCAGCGATAGCGCCGGCCGAATCCATGGCTTGAATGAGTCCGTAAGCCGATCCAATGTGAGCCCGATCCACCGAATCCGCCACCATCACATCGCGAGCCGTTCCGCGGACCCCTTTGGCCAAGCGGTCGCAAAAACGAATTCCCAGAATCTGCCACCACGACGAAACCAGCGCTAGCAGTGGCTTGACCGCATTCGCCGCGAAGTATCCGGCGACCACGATGGGTTTGCGCCGCGAAACTTTGTCGGTAACATAGCCGGAAAATAGCTTGGCGAAAGAAGCGACGCTCTCGGCGATCCCCTCGATAATCCCGAGCTGTGCAGGCCCCGCGCCGAGCGATGCGAGAAAAGCAGGCAGCACCCAGTACGCCATCTCGCTAGCTGTGTCGTTCAGGAACGAGGTCAGCCCGAAAACGTAAACATTTCGGGGAGTGCTCTCCGACCTCATCAGAAGCTCGTCGCCCATCCTCACAGGGAAACACAGAATGGCGCATCGGGAAACCTTGAAACGTTGAAGCTTTGAAACCTCACCCTCGAAACCTTCGCCAAGCGGTAGAATAAAGACACATGTCCGAGCGCACGTTTACCCTCGATGAAGCCCAGATGCTCCTGCCGATTCTGGAGTCGCTGCTAAAACAGGCAATCAACGGCAAGAAGCTGATTGAGAGTGTCGATACCGAACTTCAGGAAACTGCCCATCGTGTTTTTCTCAACGGCGGCACGATGTTGAACGTGGTCCATCTGGCACGGCGCAAAGCGGAGCGTGAGAGAGCGATCCGGCGGGTGAAAGATGCCCTCGCTGAAATCGACGCCACCGGCGTCCAGGTGAAAGACCTCGATATCGGATTGCTCGATTTCCCGTGCAAGGTAGAAGGCGAGATCCTGTTGCTGTGCTGGAAACTGGGAGAGGGAACCATCACCCATTGGCACGGAACAGAAGAAGGCTTCACATCCCGGAAGCCAATCGACGAGCGCATTGCGAACGCAGGCAAAAAGCGCCCAAAGTGAGTGCAGCTTTCAGCCATCAGCTCTCAGCCGTCAGCTAGATCCACCGCGTTGTAATCATTTGTCATGCTGAGGAACGCGAAGGATCTCGTCCACCACAGCCCCGAGCCATCGCTCGGACCGCCAGAAAACGCGTGCAAGCCAGGCTTCGTGTCCCGTTCTTTAATTATTCGAGCGCGCGTCTCCGCCTGTGGACTAGCCATGACCTAAGTCATGCCCTCGCGAGGAGCCGACCGTGGGAGAGTTCTGCTAAAATTACGATATCTGAGGCCATACTTTATGTTTACTGGGCGCAAACTGCCGTTGACTCTTGCTTTTACGGTTCTGGTCGCACTGTCGTTCGGGAGCAGCTGCCGGGGATTCTTCCAGCCCAACTCGCTCGTATCGCTCGCGGTCCAACCGCCCAGCCCCAACGTCATTCTTGGCCAGACGACAACATTGCAGGCATGGGGCACCTTCCAGGACAACACCCGAAGCCAACTCACGAGCGGGGTAGCATGGTCGAGCAGTGACCCCACAATAATGTCGATTGATGAAACCAGCGGTGTGGCCACCGGAGTGGCTACGGGTACGGCCACGGTGACCGCTGCTGCGCAGGGGCTAAGTGGCACAGCTTCCGCAACTGTATTCATTGTCATCAGCAGTCTGACGATTGCCCCAACAACCTGGGGATTCTCTTCCGCGAATGGTGGGACCAATTCATTCACGGTAACGGCGAATGGGGGCACAGACGTAACCAGTACCGCAACTTTTACGCCCAGCAACGCGAATATCACCTGCATAGGTGGTACTAGCCCCGTGGTTTGTACCGCTGCGGGAGCCAGCGTTATACCCACTGGTAATTACACGATTGTGGTGAGTTATGTTGGCTCGAACTTCACGGCCACCGTTAACGTAACGGTAAGCTAGTCTTCGTTTTCTTCTTTCAGGGTGCCCCGTCCAAGCTCTGCTTGGGCGGGCTCCTAACCACCTCCGCAAATCTCACGTTCAATCTTGATCAGCCACACACCACGGAAGGGCGCTCGCGTTATATTGAATAGCGACCCCGTGAAACACCTCCTCCATCGTTCCTTCTTGTGTATTCCCATTCTCCTGCTGCTCTCAGGATGCAATCGCAGTGGCGGCCGCGTGCTTGAGGTTGCATACGTCTCCGGAGTGCAAGCCATCCTGCGGGATCGCGTGGCCGCGGTCTATGAGAAAACTGGAGTGGTCAAGAATGGCGACCGTGTGGAAGTGCTCGACCACGATCGCCGCTTTGTCAAAGTGCGCACCGCTACCGGCGTCACAGGATGGGTGGAGCAGCGTTACCTGGTCGGTCAGGACATCTACGATCGGATCCAGAAGCTGACCGCGGATAACCAAACCGCTCCCGTGCAAGCGCAAGGGGTCACCAGAAACGACACGAATCTGCACGTGGAGCCGGGCCGCGATACCGAGCATCTCTATCAGATTTCTGCTGGAGAGAAATTATCGCTTCTGAAGCGCGGCACCGCCGAGAAGCCAGGGACTGTAGTTCCGCCAGCGCGCACCGCTAAGCCGGAGAACGATCAACAGGTTGCCGACAAGAAACAGCCCGCGGCCGTGCCGGTGATCGAGGATTGGTGGCTAGTGCGCGATTCTCATAGCCGTGTCGGATGGGTGCTGGCCCGCATGATCGATGTCGACGTCCCGCTGGAGGTGGCCCAATACGCGGAGGGCCAACGAATCGTCGCCTTCTTCGTGCTGAATCAGGTTCAGGATGGGGACAAGAAGGTCGCTCAGTATTTGACGGTTCTCACCGAACCCAAAGATGGCCTTCCATTCGACTTCAATCAAATACGCGTCTTCACCTGGAACGTGAAGCGCCATCGTTATGAGACCGCTTATCGAGAGCGCATGGACGGAGTGTTACCCGTAACTATTTCCCAGGAAAACTTTGACAAAGAAGGCATGTTGCCCGTGTTCATCATTCGTCTCCAGGACGACAAAGGAACGATTACCGAGCGTAAATACAAACTCAATACGCCAATCGTGCGCCGCGTGCTGGCGCCAGGAGAAGTGCCAGTGCGAACCGCAAGCACATCAACAAAGCGAGCGGCGCACCACCGGAAGCGATAACTCGCTAATCAGTCTTGTCATCCTGACCCTGAGCTTGTCGAAGGGGAGGCACCTCCCTCCGAAATTTCAGCGCCCTCCGCGGTCAAATCAACTGTAGAAATCGGCGATGCTCTCGACCACTCTCCGAATCTCGTCCTCGGTCAACTCCGGAAACATCGGCAAAGCGAGCACATCCTTCGCGGCGTGTTCAGAAACCGGCAGGTCTCCCGCTTTCAATCCGAGGTAGGAAAAGACAGGCTGCAAATGCAGCGGCAGTGGGTAGTAAATTTCCGCTCCGATCTTGCGCTCCGCGAGAAATGCGCGCAGTTCGTCGCGCCGCTGAGCGCGAATCACATATTGATGGAACACATGCTTAGCCTGCGGGCTTCGCGTCAGCAATCGGACTGGCACAGGAGCGTCGGAATTCGGACGTGAAGTTAGCCCGGAGCCGGCAAACAGCTGATCATAGGTCGCGGCGTGCTGCCGGCGTCGTTGGTTCCAGTCGGCAATATGGGTCAGTTTCACCCGCAGCACCGCCGCCTGGATGGCGTCCATGCGGCCGTTCCAGCCAAACTCGTCATGATAGTAGCGTTGCGGACTGCCATGATTCCGAAGCCGCCGCATATGGTCGGCCATCTCCCCACTCGTCGTGGTGACGATGCCAGCATCTCCGTAGGCGCTCAGGTTTTTGGTTGGATAAAAACTGAACGCTGCGGTTACGCCAAGCGAACCCGCTCCGCGCCCGCGCCACTCGGCGCCAATCGCCTGCGCGGCGTCTTCTACGATTGCGACTTCAGTTTCCTTATCTAATTCTTGAACTATGCGATCGAGCGCATCCATGTCGGCGCACTGTCCGTACAGATGCACTGGAAGAATGGCGCGAAGATCCACAATTCGTCCGGAACGAATCGCCTTCTCGACCAGCGCCGGATCCAGATTCAAAGTGCCGGGGTCGACATCCACAAAGAAGGGCGTGGCGCCCGCTCGCACAATCGAACTGGCGGAAGCAAAAAAACTGAATGGAGTGGTAATGACCGAGTCGCCGGGCTTGACGCCGGCAGCCACGAGCGCCAGCCAGAGCGCCTCCGTGCCCGATGCGCAACCGACGGCAAAACCCGCACCCGTCAGCGCGGCCACCTCGCGCTCAAGCGCCTCCACCTCCGGACCAAGTATGAAGGTTTGCGAATCGCATATGCGCTCGATAGCTGCGAGCACTTCTTCACGGATGCCGTCGTACTGACGCCGCAAGTCAAGCAGGGGAACGGCCTCGCCGGTTCGTGACGCGATCGTTGATGGAGAGTTCGACGGGGACTTCACTCGACGAGATTTTAACAGGGGAAGTCGTTTCGAGATGCTGAAGCTGAATGGTCGCCACCAGCAGCAAGCTTGCGCCTGATCTGTGGTGGTTTCGGCTGCGGGATCGCGCCGGCCAGATGCTTCCGCCAGTCCGCTAACCCAGCGAGCAGTTGGGGGAAGTCGAGATCAGGAAGCGAGCTACCCGCGCCGATGATATTCCGCGTGGCGCGGTCCAGCACCGAACGCGCCCCGGCGCGGTTCCCGGTGGAGGCGTGATGAAAAGCAACCGCCAACTGAATCATCCCCTGAAGATGGAGACGGAGAAGCCGGCGCGATGGCAGGTTGGGCACGGAGCGCCAGATGTCTTCGAGGACTTCATGGGCGTCGAAAAACCGCCCGACGTTGAACAGGCCGATGAAAACGGACAGATCGAGGTGTTTTTCTTTTTCCTCGCTGAGATCTAAGGAAATCCCTGGGTCGTGGGCAGTCATAGGCATCGGAGGACTATTCGGGGGGATCGGGTTCATCTTCAGCCACTAATCTACACGTTTCCATAGATCGTCGGACGGCATCGCTACTAAAATTTGGATATTCCGAATACAGCAATCCTATGTCATTTAAATATAAGGACTTAATTGCATTCTATTTTGGAATGATGATTGCACTTACGCTTCAGTTAACTTAACAAGACTTTTTCTGGGGCTGTGCGCCGATGTCGGGACCATCCCTACACAACCAACGAAACTCGATTCAGCAATTCAAATTCAGCAGTAGGTTTCCAGAGCTACACAGGAGAGATCGAATGGCATCTGCATTCCGCAACACTTGGACTTGTTTTCTGCTCACCTTCGTTGTCTTGGCCCTTTGTGTTGGAGCATTCGCGCAAGGCGGAAACGGTGAACTGACCGGTCAGGTCACAGACTCAACCGGCGCAGTGGTGTCGGGCGTCGAGGTCAAGTTGACCAACGCTGCCACTGGCGAAGTGCGCACCACGGTAACCACGCCTGCCGGAATTTACAGCTTCCCGGCGTTGCCAATCGTCGGTGCTTACTCGCTGGAAATCGCGAACAAGGGCTTCAAGTCGGTGAAAGTGCAGAACGTGATTGTCAGCGTGGGCACGATCACCACTCGCGACATCAAGCTCGAAGTTGGAGCGGCGACCGAGCAAGTGACCGTGGAAGCAGGCCAGCAGATCATCCAGACGGAAGATTCCTCGCTCTCTCAATTGATTGACCGGCGCGTGTGGGAAAACATGCCGCTGGAGGCGCGCAACGCGAATGACTTCATCAATCTAGTAGCGGGCGCCGTTCCCGAGCAGGAAGCGGGCGGCACGTTCCGCGGCGCGGCTGTTAACGGCGTGCGAACCGGCGCTGGTAACTACATGGTGGAAGGCGTTGACAACAACGAGCAGGGCCAGGGCGGCGTTTCGATTTGCGGAACCACCTGCGGCCAGGGCGGCGCCAATACGTCGATCTCGCCGGACGCCATCGAAGAATATCGCGTCGTTACCAATGACTTCAGCGCCGAGTATGGCAAGGTCGGCGGGTTCGTGACCGACACCGTGCTTAAGAGCGGCACTAATAAATGGCACGGTTCGTTGTTCGAATACAACCGCATCCAGGCCTTGACTGCGCAGGATTGGTTCTCCAATGTGGCTGGTCTGACGGACCACTTGGTGCGCAACCAGTTCGGCGGATCCTTTGGCGGTCCGATCATTAAGGATAAGACCTTCTTTTATTCCAGCTTCGAAGCACACCGCTTCCGCGAGTCGTCTCCAGTTTCCGGGCAGTCGATTACCTCGCAGTTTTTGAATTGGGCGAGCACAGGGCAGATGGCAGCATTCGTCAACAGCGTTGCCCCGTGCAACACAGTACCGGGTGGATGCCCGCTTTTGCCGACCACGCTCGGACCGGTTTTCTCGTCGCTGCTGGCGAAATTCCCCTTGGCGGTACCGCTCGTCGACTCCAACGTTGACTGCGCCACGGATCCTGGACCATGCACGAGTTTTGACGCCTACGGCAACAACTTCGCCGGTGTCTTGCCGGCCTATCCAGTACCCATTTATGGCCAAGCGACGGAGTCGCAGAGCGCCCCATTGAACCAATACCGATTTAGCTTAAAATTTGACCATACGTTGAGCAGCAAGGATCGCTTGGGTGCTACCTACCTGTTTGAAAATGTCAACACGTCGCTGAACTTCGGCGGTGGAGATGATCCCTTCAGTCCGCCGTTGTCCAATCCAAATCGAGCACAAACTCTGGGTGTAACCTGGACCCACACACTCTCGCCAACCGTGCTGAACCAGTTCAAGATTGGTTACGTGCGCCGGACAGCTAACTTCACGAGTCCCGGTACCGATGGTCTCCCGGAATTCTTCTCTATCGATCCGACGGCTATCAGCTTAGGCTCAGGCCTCGGAATTCCACAATTCTTTACCGAAAACGAGTTCCAATACAAGGACGATGTCTCGATGACCCACGGTAAACACCAGATGAAGTTGGGCGCCGAGTACCGTCGCACCCGCAATGGATCTAGTTTTCATAACGATGCGCAAGGCCACTTCGCCACTTGGGGCGCAGAGGGTCTGGTCACCGATGGTGTGTTCACAGATGCAATCGACTCAGCCCTGGCTGGCGTCGGGCAGGCGTACGGTGGTGTTGGATACGGAGGATGGTATTACGCCGGTGCTTCGGTCGTTCCGAGCACGGGTGCCGTTCCGGACTTCTATCGTGGCTACCGAGCCAACGAGGTTGCTTTCTACGGACAAGATGACTGGCGTGTAAGTTCACGACTAACTTTAAACCTGGGCCTGCGATGGGAGTATTTTGGTCCGCCGCACAACTTCCAATCGAACATCGATTCGAACGTGTATTTCGGCCAGGGCGTGACGCCGTTTGCGTGCCCCGCGCCTTGCAACCAGTTCTTCCCTTCGAACAGCCAGTACTACTCCTACGAAGCGGGCGCTACCTTCCAGGTGCACAACACCAGCCTCTGGAATAAGGATCTGAATAACTTCGGACCTCGCGTTGGCTTCGCCTACGATGTCTTCGGGAACCAGAAGTTAGTGGTGCGAGCCGGGTTCGGCGCCTTCTATGACCGTATCTACAACAACATTTTCGAAAACATCCGCTTCAACCCACCGTACTTCGCGGACGAACTCGCCGGTCTTTTCCAGAGCGGCGCAGCTCTCGGCCCGCTCAAGACTCCTGGGTTGCTGACGGTGCCGTTTACCAGCAACGCTCTCTTTGTGAGTTCGACGACGTTCCCCAACGGACTACCAAAGCCCGTGCCTCGACACATGGACCAGAACCTGGTCGCGCCTTATTACATGCAAGAACATTTCGGGTTCCAGTACGCTGCGGCCAAGGATGTGGTGGTTGAAGCCAGTTACGTGGGCACGATGGGTCGCAAGCTGATCGGCATCGAGAACCGCAACACGTTCGACGGGCGCCTGGTTGGCGGAAATTCGGCTCGTCCAAACCCGCTGTTCGGCAGCGACAACGCCCGTGGCAACTACTACGGCAGCAACTACAATGCGTTGCAGGTATCGGTGAAAAAGCGCTTCAGTCACGGTTTGTCACTCAACGCCAACTACACGTATGCCAAGTCGCTCGACGAACTGAGTGACGCATTCCGCCAGAAGAATGGGGGAACGTCCACGACTGACGTCGAGAATCTTAAGAATGATTACGGTCCGTCGGACTTCGACATTCGTCACCGCATAGTAGTTGACTTCAACTACGATCTGCCGTTCTTCCGTGGAAATCGCTGGATAGGCGGCTGGACCGTGAATAGCATCATCTCTTGGAATACCGGCTCTCCCATCGGATTTATCGACAGTTCTACCGATGCCAATGAAGACGGGTCAAGAACCGACCGGCCGGAGTTCATCGGTCCGGGCAGCGTTCTTAAGTCAATTGTTGGGAAAGAGGAAAACGGGGCCTACCAGTACCTGGACCCCTCGCAATATGGGACGGGAAACCAGTGCTTGGCTAATCCGGCGATCGATACCCACGGCGGCCTGTGGTGTGACCCCAATCTGGGTCGCGGAGCGGTCCCGGGTCCAATGTTCACGAACATTGATTTTGGCGTCAGTAAGAGCTTCAAGATCAATGAGCGCATGGCATTCAGATTCGATGCGAACTTCTTCGATCTTCTAAACCATCCGAACTTCGAGAATCCGAGTACGACTGGCGGTGGTTCAAATGTCGCTGCCGGAAATTTCGGAGATGCCAGCGCGACCTACGGGGATACTGGCGGTCACCGCGTAACTCAGTTGGCGCTTCGGTTTGACTTCTAACTTCAACAAGAATTAAGCATCATTTCGGGCCAGCCTGCAAAGGCTGGCCCTTTTCTTTTGGCGTCGGCGTCGGCCGCAGGCCCGTCTCCGGTAATCGTCGCAAAACGTGTGCTAGACTTTTTTCATCCTTCTATGTGGCTTGCCCGGCGGCTACTTCTTGCCCTATTGCTGATTCAGTTCGCTGGCGCTGCCGCCGCCCCAAAGGCCGCGAAGAAACAGACTGCGGCGAGCGCAAGACCACCCAACATCATCCTGATCACACTCGATACAACGCGGGCCGATCGCATGGGATTTCTGGGATCGGACCGCGGCCTGACGCCCAACTTGGATATGTTGGCCAAGCGGAGCGTGGTGTTTACACGGGCCTACGCGCAGGTTCCTTTGACCACGCCGTCGCACGCAGCTTTGCTGACGGGGACGTATCCACAGTTTAGCCACCTCGAAGACCTGGGCGCGCGGTTGCGTCCCGAGATTCCGTACTTGCCGGATCTGCTAAACAAGCACGGGTACCACACGGCGGCGTTTCTCGGGTCTTACATCCTCGACCCTGCGGCTGCCGCTCCGGGATTTGACCGCGGCTTCGACCTTTATGACGGCCATTTCCATCAGCGCAAGCCTGGGGAGGACCGTTACAAGAGCGTGGAGCGTCGTGCAGAGGATGTTGCCGATCGCGCTCTGGGCTGGCTGAGCCGGCATCAGCAGAGGCCGTTCTTCATCTGGCTGCATTTCTACGATGCCCACGATCCGTATGATCCGCCGGAGCCGTTCAAGACCAAGTACGCCGATGCCCTGTACGACGGCGAGATTGCGTACACCGATTCGATCGTAGGCAGCTTTGTGGAGGTATTGCGGAGGCATGGGTTGTATCAGGACGCAGTCATCGCGATCGCCGCAGACCATGGAGAAGCGTTTGGTGAGCATGGAGAAGAGCGGCACGGGATGTTTCTATACGACGAAACCATCCATGTTCCATTGCTGCTGAAACTTCCGGGGGAGCGGCTCGCGGGAAAACGAGTTGAGGAGCGTGTGGCGCTGGCCGAGGTTGCGCCTTCATTGCTTGAGGCGGCTGGGATTGCCGCTCCGGCAGCGATGCAGGCACATTCGCTTTTCCCGTTAATGAATGCAGCGAAAACGCCCAGCGACGATCAAGGCGACGACCCCGCCAATGATCACGGAAAGAGTCCGGAACGGCCTATCTATTCCGAGACGAACTACGCACACCGTGCTTTCGGATGGAGCGAGTTGCGTTCCTGGCGAACCGGGAAATATCTCTACGTGCAAGCGCCGAAGCGGGAACTCTACGATCAGACGACCGATCCGGATACCGATAAGAACCTCGCGCCATCCGCGAAAGCAGTCACCGACACGCTCAATGCGCAGCTGGATACTTTCCGTGAGAAGACGAGCAGCGCCCAAACGGCGCAGACAAAGCTTGATCCTACGCAAGCGGAAAAGCTACGAGCCCTCGGTTATCTGGCTTCAGACAGCGCCGGCCCCGGCAGCAGCGAGAAAGCGGCCATTGATCCGAAAGACAAGATTGAGGTGGCCAACAAATTCCATCGCTCGCTGGTCGATCTCGAAGAAGATCGCTACGATGAAGCGATTACAGAGTTGACCGACGTGATTAAGCTGGAGCCCGACATTTCCAGTGGCTACCTGGAGCTCGGGCGTGCGCTGGTCCATCGCCAGCGCTATGAAGAGGCGTTGCCGGTATTGCGCACGGCAGCGGAGAAGAATCCAGCCTCTGGAATGGCACACTACGAGTTGGGACTGGCGCTGATAAAGACCGGGCAGTGGGAAGCGTCGCTTCCCGAGATGCAGGCAGCGGTAGTGTGCACCCCCAATTCCGCGCAGCTACATTTCTATCTCGGCGCGGTCTATCTGCGCCTGGAACACGTCCCCGAAGCTACAGCGGAATTCGAGAAGAGTTTGAAGATTGAGCCGGATCACTTTCTGGCTAATCTGAAATATGGGGAAATGCTTTTCCGGGATGGCGATCCGAAAGCCGCGCTGCCAAAACTACTTCAGGCGGAGAAAAAGGATCCAAACTCAGCCGAGGTTCACGCAGTCCTGGCCGATGCCTACGAGCAACTCGGACAACCGCAAAACGCGAGCCGCGAGCGGGCCAAGGCTACCCAACTGAAAGGGCAAGCGCCCGAGTAGGAATTGGCGGATCAGGACTGCCGAGTACGGTTGCCGAGTAGGATGATCGGCGGGCTATTTTTGTTCACCCTTGATTCGTTCCCTCTTTGCGTCGTCTGTGCGGCCGATATGCTGGTAAGCTTCGGCGAGCGAGAGGTGCGCCGGGCCGAAGGCAGGCAGGCGCTCAGTAGCGATTTCCAGGTGCACGACGGCCGTTTTGTAGTCTCCCGCTTTCACCAGGGTTGCACCGATTTCGTAGTGGGCCCAGGCGGAATCGGGTTGAAGCTCAATCGCTTTGTGCAGATGCTTCGCCGCTTCGGCGTATTGTCCCTTTCGCGCCAGCGCTGTGCCGAGCGTGTACTGCGCCAGATACAGATTGGAATCGGCGGCGACGACGGGATCGAGCGCGGTGATGGCGCGATCGGGCTTCAACTCGAGGCGCGCGGCGGCTTCGATCACTTTAGTAGCGATCGCAATTTTATCTTTGGGATCCGTTCCCGCCACGGCAGCGGCTGCGCAAGTTGATTTTTGCAGTCCGGCGTAGCCGAGTGATGCCAGCTTCTGCATCTCGGAGGAACTTAAGTCGGCGCAGGATTTCCCCGCCGCTCCGCTGAAATGGCGGTCGAAGTTATCCAGTTGAGCGGCCATCGTGTCGAGCGTGGCCTTCGAGCTCTGAGCCAGATTGTGGGTAGCGCCCGGGTCCGCGGCTAAGTCGTAGAGTTCAGGCTTAGGCGCGCGAATGTAGAGATACTTGCTCGCGCGCCAGGATTCCAGCGGGCTCCAACCGAATCCGCGCTGGGGCAGATCGCTGCGGGAATATACGGGCTGGTCACTGTTACTGCCGCCGCTGCCGGTTTTTGCAATCCTTAATAATGACTGGCCCAGCATTTGCGAAGGGACTGGGATGGCTGCAATTTCCAGCAAGGTCGGAGTGATGTCCACGAGCCGTACCTTCGCAGTGACTGGGGCCGTGACTGAACTGGTCGCCGGCTTTGCGGCGGGCAGGGCTTCCGGGAGTTTGACGAGCAGGGGGACGTGAATGGTCTCGTCGTAGAGAAAAATACCGTGTGTGTCTTCGCCATGGGCGCCGAGACTTTCACCGTGATCGGCGACGACGATCACCGCGGTATTCCCGTAGATTTTTTTGCGTTGCAATTCGCCGATTAATTTTCCGATGGCGGTATCCGCCGCCGTGATTGCGGAATTGTAGGAGGCTACGGGAGCGGCTGCATCGCTGAGGTGAATCCATAAAAAAAACGGGCCTTGTTTTTGCGCTTGCGGACTTTGGTCTAGCCACGCGATGGCGCGCGTGACCACTTCGTCACAGCGGCGTTCCCTTGCGGGAGGCCGGGAGTCGCCGGGGATTGCAGGGCGAAAACCAGCGTCGTAAACCTGAAAGCCGCGATCGAATCCTTGCGCCAGGCCGTTCCTGGGGTCGAGTGCAATGGAGCTGACGAATGCGGCGGTCCGATATCCTTGCGACTTCAACAAGTCCGGCAGGTAAGGCAGCGATGACGGCAGCGTGCCGCCGATCTCGCTCATGCCTGTGCTCTGCGGATAGGCGCCGGAGAGAATGGTGGCGTGTGAAACGACCGTGCCTGGCGCTTGCGCGTAGGCGTGTTCGAATACGATGCTTTCACTGGCGAGATGATTTAGATTCGGCGTGAGGGCGACTTTGGCACCGAGAAATCCCATGCGATCGGCGCGGACGGAGTCGAGCGTGATCAGCACAAAGTTGGGTTTATTCGCGGCTCCGGCGAAAGAAAAACAAAGAAGGATCAAGCTCGCGACGGCAATGGCTTTTCGAATCATGATATTCAGTGTAAAGGCTGCGTGGACATTGACCAAGATCACATCCCGCCGTCGACGCGATCACGGTTTTGACGGTCCTCGAAGTCCGCGTACAATCTATGTACCTGCTCCTCGGGATCTCCAGTCTCGTGGTGATGCCGTGATCACCGCCATTGTTGCATCGTTGGATAGTTGGCCAGGAAGCCGGATTGCAGATCAAATTTAAGTGACAGTTCCTTTCAGAAAACGTCTTCGGCTGATTTGGCTGCTGGTGTTGTGCGCGGCAGGCGCAGGCACGCTTCTTTCCTGCCAGCGCGCGCGTGGCGGAGCAGTCGCATCGAAGAACGGGTCGAAGAAAGTCATTATCCTGGGCATTGATGGCCTCGATCCGGACCTGCTCACGAAGTTCATGGCGGAGGGCAAGATGCCCAACTTCGCCCGGCTCGCCGAGCAAGGATCATTCCGGCGTTTGACAACCAGTATCCCGCCGCAAAGTCCCGTGGCGTGGTCGAATCTGATTACTGGGATGAATGCTGGTGGTCATGGAATCTTTGATTTCATCCATCGCGATCCGAAAACCTTTGAATTGTATTTTTCGACTTCGCGGGTCGAGGGGCCGAAGCATAGTTTTCATCTTGGAAGCTGGGTGATTCCGCTGGGCAGCGGATCCGCCGAACAATTGCGGCACGGTAAGGCCTTTTGGGAGATTCTGGACGAGCAGAACATCCCCAACTATATTTACCGCATTCCGGCAAACTTTCCGCCGATTGCCGCGAAGGGGAAGACGTTGTCCGGGATGGGAACGCCCGATCTGCGTGGCTCGTATGGGACATTTACTTTTTATACCGACGATCCCACGGCGGCCATCGGAGCGGTCGAGGGAGGGGAAGTCGTTCAGGTGGAGGTGAAGAACAATCGGGTCGCGACGAATCTGATTGGACCGGATAACACTTTTCGCAAGAACTCGCCTCCCGCGACCGAGCCGTTTACGGTTGATGTGGACCCGCTGGAACCGGTGGCTCGCATCGGTTTGCAGGATCAGCAATTTGTTTTGAAAGAAGGCGAGTGGAGCGAATGGATTCCCGTGGAATTTCAGCTGATGCCCGTAATCGGCAATGTGAAGGGCATCTGCCGTTTTTATCTCAAGCAGGCGCATCCGCGCTTTCAACTCTACGTATCGCCGATCAATATTGATCCCAAGAACCCGGCGTTGCCGATTTCGACGCCGTCGAGTTACTCCAGCGACTTGGCGAACGAGATTGGCGAATTCCATACGCAAGGAATTGCCGAAGATACGAAGGCGCGCACTGCCGGCGTGCTCGACGATAAAGAGTACCTGGAGCAGGCGCACACCGTTCTCGCCGAACATCGGCGCGCATTTGATGTCGAGTTTCCAAAATTTCATGACGGACTTTTCTTCTTTTATTTCTCCAGCCTTGATCTGAATGCGCACATGATGTGGCGGCTGACTGATCCGCAGCATCCGGCTTACGACGCCGCGCTGGCTGCCCAATACGGATCGTCCCTGGAAGAATTTTATGAGCAGATTGATCAGGTGCTGGGCGAGGTGATGCCGAAGGTCGACAACAATACGACGCTGCTGGTGCTCTCTGACCACGGATTCGCCCCTTACCGGCGCTCATTCAATCTGAATACCTGGCTGTTGAATAATGGCTACGTCACGCGAAAAGAAGGCGTCAACGGGGATTCGTCGCATCCATTTTCCGATGTGGACTGGAGCCGCACGCGGGCGTATGGAGTGGGATTGAACGGACTGTATCTGAATATTCGCGGGCGCGAGCGCGAGGGGATTGTCGATCCCGCGCAGTCCGATGCCCTGCTTCGGGAAATCCGGCAGAAGCTTTTGGAGGTGCGCGATCCGAAGGATGGTTCTCAGGTGATTACGCGCATCGATCTGGCGAGTGAGGCTTATCAAGGTCCATACGCGCGCTCGGGTCCGGATGCGCTGGTCGGCTACAGCCGAGGGTATCGAGCGGGATGGACAACAATCGTGGGCGCTTTCCCGCCGGACGTGCTTGAGGACAATACGAACGCGTGGAGCGGCGACCATTGTATGGATTTCACCAAAGTGCCGGGAGTGCTGTTGAGCAACCGGAAGATTGATGCGGAGACTCCGGCACTGACTGACATTGCGCCGACAATTCTCTCGGAGTTCGGAATTGAAAAAACGAAGGATATGATGGGGCGGTCGGTGTTTCAGGAGCGCTAGGGAATACTTAGAGTTGTCATCCTGAGCTGAGCGATGGGCCTGCTTTCCTGTTGCGGCGAGGGAACATGAGGTCCTTCGCTTCGCTCAGGATGACAAATGTGGATGGACGTAATCTTTACGGCCGGGAGCAATCATGTTTGGTTCACACAAAGTGAAGATCGAAGGCGAACTGCTGGAGAAAGTTAAGCAGTGTTCGGATGCGGCGGGATACGAGTCGATCGACGAATTCGTGATTCATATGCTGGAAAAGGAAACGAAGAAGATTCTGCCGGACGAGAGCAGCACGTCCAAAGAAGAGATTCAGAAGCGGCTGCGCGGATTAGGGTACATCGAGTAGCTTGGCTGATTTCTCCAATTCGATGGCGATTGCTGCGTTCAGCATGTCATGGCTGACCAGCCCGCTCGCGATTGTCGTCGTCGTTTCGCTGGTGGTTGGCTTGGTGATGGTGGTTTTGTTCGGCTACACATCCGATCAAAAGGCAATCGGCATCGCGAAGGATCAACTTAAAGCGCATTTGCTGGCGGTGCGCCTGTATCGCGATCAGATTCCGGTGGTGATGGGATCTTACGGCAAGATCCTGCGCGGTACGGGACGTTATTTGAAACTCGCTTTCAAACCGCTGCTCTACGTCATCATTCCGATTACTTTGCTCATGGTGCAGATCGATCGATACCTCGGTCAAACTCCGATTCCCCTGAATGCGCCGTTTCTGCTGACGGTTCATCTGACCGCCAGCGAAGCGCAAAATGATGCGCTGAACTCGTTGACGCTAGGCCTGCCGTCCGAAATTACGATGACAGCGCCTCCGGTACATATTCCCGAGACCGATGATGTTGTCTGGCGCTTGTCCGCATCGGCACCGGGAAAATATGAAGTGAAGGTTGCGACTGGCGGCCAGAGCGCGGGCAAGACAGTGAGTATTGGGAGTGACCTTCCGCGAATTTCGACCATTCGTCTTCGCGGACAATTCTGGGAGCGAATGTTGTCGTCGGCAGAGCCGGCTTTGCCTGACAGTAGTCCGATTGAGTCCATAGCCATCAATTATCCGGATCGCAATATTGAGATCGCGGGTTATGGCATGAATTGGATTTGGATGTTCTTCATTTTGTCGATGGTGGCCGGATTTATTTTCAAGGAATTGTTGGGGATCCAGATATGAAGAGATTGTGTGGAGCGGACACTCTTGTCCGCCTGCGTGCAGCGGCTATTGCATCGCAGGACTGTCTTGGTTGCCCGTCAGCGCGTCGCGAGCGCCGGCATTTCGCGGACAAGAGTGTCCGCGCCACACGGATTTTGCTGGTTGCTCTTCTTTTTATGCCTGCGCTTGCCCACGCCTACGCTGGGCCGGGTGCGGGATTTGCTGTGCTGTCTTCTTTCTGGGCGATCTTTGTTGCGTTTCTGTATTCGTTTTATGCGTTGATGACTTGGCCGTTTCGTCAGTTGTTTCGTTTTCTCCGGCGGCGCAATGCTTACGGTAAGGCGACGTTTGAGCGGGCGGTGATTTTGGGATTCGATGGTATGGATCCTGAACTCGCCGAGCGTTTTATGAAGGAAGGCAGGCTGCCGAACCTGTCCAAGTTGCGCGACAAAGGAACCTTCAGCAAACTGCGCACGACGTTTCCAGCGATTTCTCCGGTGGCATGGTCTACGTTTATGACTGGAGTGAATCCGGGCAAACACAATATCTACGATTTTCTGGCTTGCGATAGAAATAGCTATCTTCCCTATCTTTCGTCGGCTGAAATCAAGGGGCCGAAGCGGCATATCAAGATTGGCAAATACTCCATACCGTTCGGCAAAACGGAAATTAAGGCCATGCGCAAGGGCACTCCGTTCTGGCACTGGCTGGGGAATGCGGGGATCTTTAGTTCGGTGATTCGCGTTCCTGTTACGTTTCCGCCGGAGAAGTTTCAGGGCGTGTTGCTTTCCGGGATGTGCGTACCTGATCTGAAGGGCAGTCAGGGCACGTTTTGTCTGTGTACAACTCGCGCTTCGGACGACAAGTTTCGCGAAGGCGGGGTGCGGGTGCCCATCGAGCGGAAGAACGGGGTTTGCCGTTCTTATGTTCCGGGGCCGGATAATCCGTTGGTGGAGAATGCCGGAGAACTGCACGCGGACTTCGAAATTCGTCCGGAATTGGGGTCGGAATCGGCGCGCTTTGTATTTGGTTCTGAGAAGTTCGCGCTGAAGGTCGGTGAATATTCCGACTGGCTTCCAGCCGAATTCAAGGCTGGCATGGGCTTCACGGCTCACGGCATCTGCCGCTTTTATCTCAAGGGACTCGATCCGGAGGTTGAAGTTTATGTCACGCCGGTGAACATCGATCCGGGGCATCCGGATTTGCCGATCTCGCACCCGGTGACTTATTCCATTTACCTCGCGAAACTCTTTGGTCCGTATGCGACGCTCGGCCTGGCGGAGGACACGTGGGCGCTCAATGAAGATGTGCTCGATGACGATGCCTTCCTGGCGCAGGCTTATGGCAATCACGAAGATCGCGAGCGCATGCTCTTCGATGCATTGGACAAAACCAAACAGGGCCTATGCACGTGCGTTTTCGATACCACCGACCGGGTGCAGCATATGTTCTGGCGTTATCTGGATGAGGATCATCCGGCAGCGCGCGACGTGCCGCACAGCGAGCATCCGCCGGTGATTCAGGATTTGTATGAGCGCATGGATCGCCTGATTGGGCGCGTCATGGAAAAAATCGACGACGACACGCTGCTGATGGTGATTTCCGATCATGGATTCAAGTCTTTTGCACGCTGCATGAACCTGAATGCGTGGCTGCACCAGAACGGATACCTAACCCTGAAAGAAGGCAAGACCGAAAGCGGCGACTGGTTCGAAGATGTTGACTGGTCGAAGACCCGCGCCTATACGATGGGGCTCAACGGACTCTATCTGAATATCAAAGGGCGCGAGAAGCAGGGAATTGTCGATCCGTCTGAAGTCGAGGCGTTGAAAGCCGAACTGCAAAAGGGCTTGAACGGTCTGGTGGATCCGGCTTCTGGCACGGTCGGGATCACTGGCGTGTTTATTGCGGACAATGTTTATCGCGGGCCTTATACCGAAAATTCACCGGACCTGATTGTTGGGTACGGCGCGGGTTATCGAGCGTCCTGGGATTCAGTGATGGGCAAAGTTACGGCGCAGATTTTTGAGGACAATACCAAAGCCTGGAGCGGCGACCACTGCATCGATCCGCGGTTGGTTCCGGGCGTCCTGTTTTCCAGCCACAAATTTATCGAGGAGAAGCCCGCGATTGTGGACGTGGCGCCGACGATCCTTAAGCTTTTTGGTCTCGCTTTGCCGGCGCATTTTGATGGCAAGCCTTGGACGCTGGCGGCGAAAGCGCAGTGATGGAGTTTCGAGTTTAAACGCGGTTTGCTACCGTTGATAAAGCATCGCCGCAAGCTTAGGCCGGAGCATATCGCTTGATTACAATGCCCCGCGCATGCTCTCGTGTTTTCGCTACATCATAGGCGAGCTGCATCCGAAGCAGGTGATCCATCTCGGGGCCGAACGCTTTTTCGATGCGCAAGGCCATCTCCGGCGTGAGCGAGGACTTGCGGTTCAGCAGGTCGGAGAGTGTAGCGCGGCGCACTTTTAGAATTTCCGCCGCCTTCGACACACTGAGTCCGAGAGCCTCAATGACTTCGGTTCGAATCAAGTCGCCGGGATGAGGTGGATTCTTCATAGGCATTTTCGGCCTCCTAGTGATAGTCGATCAGATCAATGTCGCTGGCGGTATTCGCCAGTTCGTTATAGCGGAATATCAATCGCCAATTTCCGGTTACCGTCAGGCTCCACCAACCTTTGAGGTCGCCCTTGAGAGGATGCAGCTTCCAGCCGGGAAATCGGCCAAGCTGGCTCACCGTCTCCGCAGTCTCAAGGGCAAACAGAAGCTTGCGTAGCTTGTCGGCCATCGCAGGCGGCGCGCCTCTGGCGTCTCCATCGTCATGGAAGCGCTTAAGCCCTTTGTGGCGAAAGCGTAGGATCATAGAATGCTCCTCTCTCTTTTGTATCGCAGTGAAATTGGGCCTTGCCTGCGGTTGCGCGCGCCCTTTGGAGGGGCGCGGAAGATAGAGAAACACCGGATTATTTGTTACAGTATGTACGGTAACACAGTACATGTCAAGTGGTATATAACAGAGAATCTCACGAAAGGATTACGCAAAATGTTCCAAGTAGTCTTCATCCTCCTTGCGTTGGTGGCAGCGGCCGTACACCTGGCACTTTCATCGCAGAGCCGGAGCAGCGGAACGGCTATTGGCAAGACATTTCTGCTCTACCTGTTGTTCTTCTACGTTGGCTTGATGGGGTTGTTGACGGCATACGCTCACGTGTTTCGTCCCATTCAAACGTCTGCTTCCATCGGGTGGTCGACTAGTCCGTACGAATATGAAGTTGGGATGGCTGATTTGACAGTTGGAGTGCTTGGCGTTCTGTGTGTTTGGATTCGCGGCAACTTTTGGCTGGCAACGGCGATAGCGAATGCTGTTTGGCTGCTCGGAGATGCGGTAGGGCACATCCGCCAGATGGTGATCAACAACAATCACTCCGCGAACAATGCGGGCATCTTTCTGGCGGCCGAGATCGTTGCGCCGGTGGTGATACTGATCCTCGCGTTGTGCTGCGCAAATCGTGTTGAGCAGAGCGGCTGATTGCTCCAACCTCTATCAGGTGCAACATGCGTTTGACCCATCAGCTTTGTTCTTCGGACCGCAAGAAACCCGTCGGTGAGCGTTCTGCCAAGAGATGGACGATGCACGGCAAATCCGCATCGAGAGAGGTTTGATGGTTGCCGGAATCACGCTTTGGATCATCATCGTGTGCGCGTGGTTGGCGTTGCTAAACTCCCACTATCACACGGTTCGACGAGAGGCGGCCTTAAGTGTATCGAACATAGCGGCATGGTTGGAAATCGCATGGGTACTGGCCGCAACAACTCTAGCTGTGATTCGATGGCCCCTCACGAACCTGAAGTTCCGTATAGTTCTTCTTCTGAATGGACTGGTAGTCAGCGTACTGTTCGCAGAGCTTTACTCCGCGACCTTTGGCTCGTAGCCGAAAAATAGTGATTTCCCTCGCAATCCGGGTTCCGAGCGTAATCCTGATCTTGGGAATCATTCCTTGTCGCGTACGGATCGTATAATCTCGACCAGATGCCAACGCTAATGACGACGGGGGCCGTAGACTTCGGCAGCGAAATTGACTCGTCTCTGCTGGCCGCACACGTCGCCGCGCAGTTGCGTGACCTTGATGCAAATGAGGTTGACGTCAGGCCGAACCGCGTAATGTTTAAGGGTGGCTATTTCCGCTTTGTGACGAGTTGGAACATTCTCGTAACATTCGGGTTCGGCGACCTCGTGATCGATCCCGATGCCCACGAGATTCGCTACAGTTTGAGCTATCGGCAGCTCGTAATTGTCTCGGCGATTATGTTTGGTGTTATGTGCATCTTCCTGCTGACCGCTTCGCACGCTCAGGGGATGATCTCGGGAATCTGGACTCTACTTGGGCTGCTTTTGATGTGGTTCTGTATCGGGTTCCTCAATGTCACGATAGGGGTTTGGCGCTTTGAACGTTTCCTGGGTCGTGCCATCGCGACTGCTCCGCACGTCAATCCCATCGGAGCATCGGCATCCGAGTTTCGGTAGGCCACCCGCCCAATACCGTAGAATATCCGCATGAAAGCTGGGGACAATGTGAAGCTGGTTGGCGTTCCTCCAAATCTCAAGGACGATGAGGACCTGCGGACTCGCACACTATTTGAAAAGTGTTTGGGGCAAACATTTGTGGTCGCCGGGGTGGAGTCAATTGACGGTGTGCCGTTCCCTCTGGCGAAGTTAGATGTTGGTCACATCGTTAGCGAAGAACCTTGGAAGCACACCATCTGGGTGGAACCGGAGTATCTACAGCTCATTGACCCTTATCGGGCGATTGTCGTGCTTGATCGGGAGTACGGCCAGAGTCTCTCCCAACTAGCTGCACAAGGACCGGTGTGGATCGTAGACACTACCGAGAATCGTGCCGTGGCGCAAAAGATATGGGCTGCCGACTCGAACCGGACCCATTTAGACGGCGTAACCACCTTCAAGACTGATGGCCATTCTTCACCGGAGGAGGCGTTCATTGGGGAGTTAGACACCATTGATCTTCATCACGGAACCTATTCCGCAAATCCACCCTATACGATACTTGAGGTGATCGGGACGAGCGTAACCGACAGACTAAAGAGCGAACTCTCTCGGTTCGGCTTCGATCAATTCGAGCCAACTGAGCAAGGTTTTTGTGCGACGCGCCCACTACCAAGTCACTGATGGACGCGGATGCCCGGTCGCCCACTCACACCTTTGCCGATCTCAGACGCGCGGCAAGCCACGCGACGCACGCCAGCATTCCCAACCATCCCATGACGCGGACGATGCCGCCGATGGTTGTGTCGTATTGCAATACTCCTAGACTTGTGAAGATCGTGTTCCAGTCGTGCTCGATGTAATCGGAATCGCCGGCCGTTACTAGCGGCAAGGCCATGGCGCGGGCGTCGGCCATGTAGGTGGCGGTGTAGAGCCAGTTCTCGAAGAAGAAAAACATGCAGAACACGAAGGCAGCGGGCTGGCGTTCACGGAAGAAATAGGCGGCCAGCAGCAGCGGGACTAGCCATTGCAGAATGGTTCCTCCCCAAAGGCCGAGCGTTCTGCCGAACCATCCGAAGAGCAGGTGGCCGCCTTGTGGACGACTAGATTGGCGGAGTCGATAAAGAGGTAGCCGCCGTGCATGCGGAAGGCGTAGATCAGGAAGAGGGCGTAAAAGGCGAGCCAAGCCCAGACCGCCCCGCGCGAGATGGGACGCCAGTCTTCGCGGGCGCCTGACCAATCCAGAATTGCGTCCAGATACTCACGCATGTGCGAGCCAATTGTAGTGCCTGCTTTCCAACCGCTATCTGCCGGACTCTACTTACTAAACCTCTTTACCAAACCTATTTACCGAACCTATTTACCAAAGATCGGATAGTGGCTGGCGGCTCCCATCAGGAACAGCATGGGGAACGAGAGCACGAAGCTTGCTCGCGACGTCAGGAAAGCCTGCCTCGCCAGGTACTTGGCTTTGTCGGGAATCGGGGTGCCGTTGGCTGCGTTGTCGGCGGTCCATTGGATGATTTTTTTCTGGGCTCGCCAGACCACGCCCCAGACATTGAGCATCAATACCCAACCGATTCCGCCGCCAATGCCGATGGCGAGCAGGCGATTGCTCTCCCATCCATGATCGTTGAGCCGCAGGAACAGGCATGATGCCGCGATTACGATAACGGTGTAGATCACGGTGAGCACCGGTCCTTTGTCTAGCAGGCCCTTGCCGGGAATCTGGCAGGCATACATCAGGGCCCAGGCTACGGTCCAGATGGCGAAGAAGCTGCCCATGGCTCCGCCGGAGGAGCCGCCGCCGTTTCTGGCGTCGGAGGCGACGGTGCTTCCCCAGTAGGCAAGGCCCATCAACACGGTGAGCACCGATGACCAGCGAAACCACCAGAGAGCGCGAGACATCAGGCTGGGCAGGACTTTTCCTCTGGTGGCGGGATCGAGCTCCTTTATGAAGGGGGTGTTCACGAGATTGAAAAAGTAAAGCAGGCCAATCCAGGTGATGCCACCGACAAAATGCGCCCAACGAAACAGCATTAGCAGGTTTGTGTTGAAGTCGGTGGGGAGGTTGATGTTGGTCACGTTAGGCTCCTGTTTATAGGCTCAGTTTTAAGAAGGACGATTGTAGATGCGTGCTGTGGTAAATGGAACTGCGGTGAGTTGGGATGCCTGGTCATTCGCCGGTTGATGGTATAGGGGTCCTTCGACTTCGCAGGAGCTTCGCGTTTCCGCGAACCTCCTGCTGCGCTCAGGATGACAATTTTGTGGAGCATGAGCTGTGTGGCTGGAGGTCAGACACAATCGGTCGGGAGTGAATCCTCGAACAATATTGTTTGGCGGAAGTTGAAAAGCGCTTGACAAGGCCGCATTGTAGGCCGATAAGAAGAGAGCTACGCCATTTGGATCCCCTAAGCCCAAGGCGTGGTACGAACCCGAAATAAGGAGATCGGCAAATGGAACCCAAGCCGGCACAACAGAATATTCAGGATTCCTTCCTCAACACGGCACGAAAGGAACGGCACAACATCACGATTTATCTGGTCAGCGGGGTGAAGCTGACGGGCCGCATCCGATCGTTTGACAAGTACTCGGTGGTGCTCGAAACCAGCAACCAGGAGCAACTCATCTTTAAGCATGCGATTTCGACGGTGGTTATTTCGCGTGGGGCGCATAGCCATCTCGAACCGAAGCCGGCGGCAGTGGCGAGTCATGGAGACGCGGCGATTCCGACGACTGCTTCCGGAACTGAAGGATGAAGTGAGCTTATTTGCGCCGAGATGACTCTAAAATAAGCGGCTCCGGCGGTTCGCGGAATAAGGCGAAGCTGGTGCTGAATCCATCGGAGCAGCAGGAACGCGCATTCCTGGTGGGGGTGGAATTTCGCACCAAAGGACGCTCGAATCGCGGCGGGAAACAGAGTTCCACGCCCATGACGGCCGGAGCGCTGGCGGCTCGAGATCATGCTGCCAGCGGGTCCGCATCGCCTTCATCTTCGTCGTCTTCGTCACTGCCTTTGGATTCTCCTGATTTTAGTTCCGAGGAATCGCTCGACGAACTGCGGACTTTGGCCACGAGCGCTGGGGCAGAAATTGTGGGCGAGTTTACGCAGCGCAAGGATCGCCCGGATCCAGCGACGCTGATTGGGAAAGGGAAGCTGGAAGAAATTGCGGGCGCGGCGGCTTCGGTTTCCGCGGATGTGATTCTGTTCGATCACGATCTCTCGCCATCGCAGCAACGCAACATTGAACGCGTGGTCAATACGCGCGTCATCGATCGTACCCAACTGATCCTCGACATCTTTGCTCGCCATGCCCGCACTCGTGAAGGCCAGTTGCAGGTGGAATTAGCGCAGCTCGAATACATGCTGCCGCGGCTGGCGGGACGCGGTGTGGAAATGTCGCAGCTCGGCGGCGGTATTGGCACGCGCGGACCGGGCGAGACTCAACTGGAGACGGACCGGCGGAAGATCTACCGGCGGGTGCGGCACGTCAAAGAGCAGATCGAGAATGTACGGCGCATCCGCGCGCAGCAGCGGCAGCGGCGCGAGTCGGTTCCGGTGGCTCTGGTGGCGCTGGTCGGGTATACGAACGCGGGAAAGTCCACGCTGTTCAATGCCCTGACGAAATCTAATGTGGTGGCGTCGTCGCGCATGTTTGCGACGCTTGACCCGACGATCCGCGGAGCTGTCTTGCCGTCCAAGCGCAATATTTTGTTCTCCGACACGGTTGGTTTCATCCGTCATCTTCCACATACTCTCGTGTCGGCGTTTCGCGCCACGCTGGAAGAAGTACAACGAGCGACGCTGATCATGCAGGTCTCGGATGCCAGCAGTCCGGTTTCGGCTGAGCAAGATGCGCAGGTGGAAAGCGTCCTCAAGGAGCTGGAAGCCGACAAGAAGCCGCGGTTGCGGGTGATGAATAAGATCGATCTCTTGCTGCCCAAGCAACGGGAGTCGCTGCGGGATAGCGATCTGGGTGATAGCGATCAGACCATCCATGTTTCGGCCGCGAAGGGGATCGGGATCAGCACACTGCTGGAGCGCGTCGATGAGTTGCTGGAAGAAGACCGGCCGCGGCGGGTTCGGCTGCGAATTCCGCAGTCGGAGGGCAAGATGCTGGCGCAGCTTGAGGCTCGCGCCCGTATTTACTCCCGCCGGTATCAGGGCGGGTTGGTGGTACTGGAAGTGGATGCGCCGGCATCGGTGCTGCGGCGGATGCGGGAGTGGGTGGTGGAGTGACGATTTGTGTATGGTTACTACAAGGCTGCGAAGTCATTGACTGTCAGACGGTTAAGAGCTTGACCGGCGGAAATAATGGTAAGAAAGTGAAGTTACATTGGCTTTCGCGTCAGAGTTGGCCGGAGGTTACATTCGGAACTTGTCAGACCTGATCGCTTTGGTATGACATAGAAGGCATGAGTATCCGCATTGCGTCGAAGCTCGTTTTCGGCCTGTTTCTTTGTTTGACGATTTACTCATCGGCGCAAGAAACGGCGAGCGCCGCGTTACAGGTTCGCAATCTGGAACAGAAGTGGACTGCGGCGTACAAAGAACGACAGATCGATATGCTGGCTTCGCTCCTTGCCGAGGATTTCGTGATTACGGTTGAGGATGGCAATACCTACAGCAAAGCAGGTTACATTACTCACAGTGCCGACTCCTCGGTTCGAGTGGATGTAGCAGAATTGTCAGACCTCAGAGAACGGGTGCATGGTAACAATGTCGTGGTGACGGGGTCTTATCACGAGCGGGGAATGTCCAAAGGCAAGCCTTACGAGTATCACGACCGGCTAACCGATGTCTGGGTCAAGGCGGGCAATACCTGGCAGGTGATTGCTTCGCATTACAGCATCCCTGTGAAGTAGCGGGTTTGCTCTCGGCTACGCTGCTACCTCACGCTCAAGACGACAATTTTGAGGGAAATGAGATCCCTCCCCTTCGACTGTGCTCAGGGTCAGGATGACAATCGGTTTTGGAGGGCGTGGCGTGCTTTACGTCTTGCCGAATGGATTCTCCAGAGACGGGCTTTGTGGAGTGAATAATTCGGCTCCGTTTTCTGTGATGTGCATGTCGTCTTCCAGGCGGATACCGAATTCTCCGTGGATATAGATTCCCGGCTCGTCGCTGAAGGTCATTTCGGGCTCTAGTTTCGTCGTGTTGCCGCGGACTAGATAGGGCCACTCGTGGCCGTCCATGCCCATGCCGTGTCCCAAGCGATGGGTGAAATATTTGTAATCGGGGCCGTAGCCTGCGTCGGTGATTACCATGCGTGCAGCTGCGTCTACTGAGCCGGCTTCTGCTCCGGGTTTCGCGGCTGCTAGCGCGGCGCTTTGGGCTTTGTATACGATGTCGAAGACTTGTTTCATTTTGTCGCTCGCTTTGCCCAGCACAAATGTGCGGGTGATATCGGACTGGTAGCCCTCTACGGAGCATCCACCGTCGACCATCACGATTGTGCCTTCGCGAATGACCTGGGGTTGGATGGAGCCATGGGGGAAGGAGGAAAATTCTCCGACCTGTACGTCGGCTCCGCCTTCGAATCCTAGTCTGCTGTGCGCTTTTTCCAGCAGGTCGCTCACGTCGTGCTGGGTCATGCCTACGCTTAAGGAACGGTAGGTTGCTTCGTAAGCGGCTAGCGTGACCTTGGCTGCCAGGCGCATCAGGTCGATTTCGTGGCGGCTCTTGATCATGCGGCATCCGGCGGTCACCGGAGTTGCGCTGGTGAATGTGGCGCTGGCCGCGGCTTTCCGCAGATTGTCGCTGAAAAGAAATTTTACGGTTTCGTCGACGCCGATCGTGCCGCTGGCGATTCCATGGTCGCTGAGTCCTTGCGCTACGCGGGCGTAGGGGCTCTCGTCCTCTTGCCAGACGCGAAGGTCGGGGCTACGGCCATCGGGCGCTTGGGCGATCTGTTCGCGGGCCCGGCCTTCCTCGAATGCGGGAGAAACGTAGAATGCCTCGCCCTTGGCGGGCAAGACCATGGCGAACAGGCGCTCGCCACCTTCCCAGCGGATGCCGGTGAAGTAATTGAGCGACGTGCCTTGAGCTAGAAGGATTGCCGACAGGTTGTTGTCGCGCATTAAGCGCCGAGCCTTTTCCTGGCGGTCGTTGCGTTCTTCCACCGCGATCGGCTTGGCTTCAGCTCGGAGAGTGTTGAGACGAGCGATGATCGGGGGGAGAGATTTATCGTCTTCGGCTGCCCGGGCCAGTGGGGGCAAAGTGACGCCAGCGGCGGCGGCGAGAGAACTGGATTGCAGGAAGCGGCGTCGTGAGAGCATGGAACCTCCGGACAAAGAGGATCATTATAGTGAAGCGCGGGGAGAATGCCTTGATACTTCACTACCAGTGTTGGAGGGGTAGGGGTTCCTTCGGCTTCGCTCAGGATGACAATTTTTGTATGGTCGACAGCACATTCTCGGGGAATTGAGTCAGTCACCTAGAATGGATCTATGGTGAGTGGGTATGTTTGCGGGGGGTGCGGGGAGTGGAATGAGACGGTGGTGGATGAATCCGCCGGCGGACGGCAGCGTTACGTTGAGGACTGCCAGGTCTGCTGCAAACCGAATGTGCTGCGCGTCACCTGGGATGCGGGTACTGCAGAATTTGTGATCGGCGCTGAATTAGAATGAAGGCGTTTCGCAGTGGCTGGCTGCGATGTTCTGATTCGGTATCCGGCAAAAGGCTTGAACCACAGAGGGCACGGAGTTCGCAGGGGACCGCCGCGTATCAAATCATAATTTTTTACTTTCTGGAGGAACTCATGGGCAACTATGCTGTCGGCGCGGGTGGACGAATGGTGGCGCATAACATGGTGACCACACAATTTGAGCTGGATGGCTTTCGTGTGGTGCGGACGCTGGGCGTGGTGCGGGGGATTGTGGTGCGGTCCCGGTCGATCTTTGGGACGATTGGCGCGAGTCTGCAAACGCTGGTCGGCGGCAACATCACGCTGCTGACGAATCTGTGCGAGAAGACGCGGGCCGAGGCCTTCGATCTGATGCTGCAACATGCGGCGGACCTCGGCGGTAACGCCGTTGTCGGCGCTCGCTATGACGCGACCGAAGTGATGCAGGGCGTCACGGAAGTGCTTGCATACGGGACGGCCGTGTTTGTGGAGGCGGCTAAGACGGTTTAGGGTCGTGGTGCAATTTGCGAAATGCTTTACCACGGAGGACACGGAGGTTCACGAAGGAAAGCAACTGAGTGCGATTGCCTATCGCTTCGTACTGATTCTGTCTCGCCTCGCCTGGAAAGCTGCACCACCGGGTTCGTTTCCGGTCTCTCCTAAAGTTGAGATCTCAGTACTCTCTCAAGAAAAAATTGAATTTTCGATTCTTTGGAATCATGAACTTAGGCAAAAAATCCCGCCAGATCTTTGAGTTTAAAGGGCCGTTACGGAAAATATTGTGGAATAAGGAGTTAGGTCGGGCATCCGGTGATTTGGGGTGTTGTCAGGCCGTTGCTGATCGGGTCTTTGGAGTCGTGGGTGGCCTCCGTATTTTCTGGATTGGGTTTGTTGAACGAGATCCTTGGCGGAAGTTTTGATCTGTACGACGGATTCCATCGGGATAATCGTTCGTCCTCGCGCCGTAATTCGTCCGCTACGGCATAGTCGCCCGCAAATTCCGCTCGGAGGATTCGGAGTTCCAATTGGCACAAACTTGTTCCAGCTAATCCGGCCATCTCGGCCAGTTCGTGATTGGTTGGGTGTATGGTTTTGGGTTCTACCCATTTGGTCGCGCCGCCTTCTGGTGCCGGATGGCCGTTTTTGATTTGGTCATCTCTTGAGTCTGGTGTTAAGTCTGGGATGAGATCGTACTCCTGGCCTTCGACGGTGGACCAGGCGGTTGCGCCGAGGGGCCGATCTCCGACGCATTTGGGGTCGATGACGACCTGGGTGGGCGGGGGTTCGACGGAAAGGAACTTGACGTTGGTGGCGGCGGTGCGGAGGGCGCGAAGGAGGAGCGAGGCGATTTTGTGGTCGATCTGGTGGGTGACGAGGAGGCGCATGACTTCCACGAGTCCGAGTTGGATGGAGTTAGCGTCTTCGAGCGTGGGGAGTTTGATGGTGCCTGGCTCGGTGACACTCAGGTTGATCTGACGGCACTCGACACGGGCTTCTTCGTGGAAGTAACAGTATTTTTCGTCGCGCTTGGCGGGCGATCCGCATTGGATGCCGTTGACTTTGATGTGCTGGCAACGGCGGATGGTTAGGGGATAGGTGGGCATGGGACTCCTTGGGTTAGTTCTCAGTTGCCGGTTCTCAGTTCTCAGTTTTTCGCTGGGGGCTCGGCTTGGCTACTTTGGGGGCAAATAGAAAAAGGGTGCGGGAGATAGCTCCGCACCCTTTTATTTGTCTCTATCTCTATTATATCAATTTGGACTACCCTATCCCGCCAGAATTTCTGGATTTATTTCTGGCTTTGATTCAGTTAGTTAGTGGGGAAATGAGGGGAATGGGGGCTTGACAAGGTTTCGGGTGGTGGCAGAGTAAGTTCAAAATCCTATTGTGTTTGCAGTTGTGGTTCCCACCCTAACGTCGAAGAGCACGACGTTAGGATGGGGTACCCGGCACCCGGTGAACGCGGTGCAGGGAGCATCGAGAGAACGCCTTGCTAGGTTCGTTGTTGCTTTATGCGGGTATGGGGTCTTTCGACTTCGCGGATGCTTCACTTCGTGAAGCTCCCGCTGCGCTCAAGATGACAGTGAGTGGTGAATTCGTGAAGCTTCTGTTACTTCCCACCCTTATCCGTTTTCATAGCCAAACTTGGCGGTGATTCCGGCTACTTCGAATTGGTCGCCGCTTTTTAGTTCCTGTTGGCCTTGGGTTACTTCGGCATTGTTGACTTTCATCCGGATGTGGTTGGCTCCTCGCACCAGGAAATATCCGTCTTCGCGCTGGTGGATCGAGGCGGCTACGCGGGGGGCGAACCATCGTTTTAGACGAATGCTGGCCATGGTGGATTTGCCGATCACACTGAGCTTGCCGGAAAGAAGATACTGCCGCCGCTCGGTTCGGCCGGCGACGATGGTGATCGTACCTATTTGGCGGCGGGTTACGGTCCTCGATATGCTGGGCGGCACTAGCGCGATGCGCGACGACGCGACGGGCGTATTGGCGGCCGCCATTTTGGCCATCATTTCTTTGAGCTTGACGGTATCCAGCACCATGGTTGCATCGAGTTGGGGGGGCGCGGCTTTTTCGGCCTGGGCTTGCCAGCCGCTGCTGCGATCGTTAGTGACCGACGAGGACGAAGTATCGCGCTTGCCGACCTCACTGTGAAATTCGATTCGGTGCTTGCCGATGACGATGACGTCCCCATCACTTAGGACCGCGCGCGAGACGCTGCGATGGTTGAGGTAGGTGCCGTTGAAGCTTTCGTGGTCTTCAAGAACATAGTGATTGCTTTCCCAGAAGATTCTGGCATGGTGGCCGGAAACAATGGGATTATCGATCTGGAGCAGGTTGTCGGGCTGGCGGCCGATTGTGACCACGCCTCCGCTCAAGGCCACCTCCCGCAGGACCTTGTCACCGAATCCGAGAGACAATTTTGCCGTTTTGTCTTGCCAGGGCCAGGCTTCGGGCGCGTGGCTTGGTGTCGACGGGTCCGTCACTACCGGGAACATCGTTACCGGGGCCATCATCGGGGCTAGGTTTTGTGTCAAAGAGGGACTCCGTTTCAGCGACCGGTCTTTCAGGAGCAATTCTGCCTCCAAGGGGAGATTTTCTAAGTGACTAATTCCAGAGACTTAGGAGAACGATCGAGCGTGCCATGGGGACGAATTGTCCCATTCGCAATGGGCAAGTTGTCGCGGGGCGACTTAGTCGTTCGTAATCCGCGGATCGTTTCGGGTGGGGTTAGGTCAAGATCCCATTGTGTCTGTCATGGTGGTTCCCACCCTAACGTCGAAGGACACGACGTTAGGATGGGGCACCGGGCATCGAGAGAACGCCTTGCGAGGTTCATCGGTGCTTCATGCGGGTATGGGGTCTTTCGACTTCGCGGACGCTTCACTTCGTGAAGCTCCCGCTGCGCTCAAGATGACAATTGAGGTGATTCGGCAAACCCCTGACAATTAAGGTCCGCACTGCGCGCGGAATGCAAGCGAATAAATAGCGAAGGCATCTTTAGCGTCAACCCAACCCCTTGTGGTCATCCGCCTGGTTAACCGCTACATTTCGCGCTCCGAACAGACCCTGCCCAAATGGTACTTGAACCTTGAACTTTCTTGTTGACAACAAACGATTTAAGCGTAGGATGTGGACAAAAGTGGTTGAAAGTGGAATAACCAATAGAGGTCGTGGGAAAGAACGCTAACTTTCGAGGCGCCAGTGGTTTTAGAGACTGACACCGACAAAAACGAGCCCAACGAACCCGAATCCACCGCTTTTGCAACTGTTTCTATCCCCCTCGTGCTCGCAGTTGTGGTAGCAGCCAGGAATCAACGCCCCATAACCAGCAGGAAACATGTTTCGCGGAAATCATCCAACGCGCGTCGACGAAAAGGGACGGTTAAAAGTCCCAGCGGAATTCAAGCGCGTGATCGACGAGAAATATGCTCAGAAATTTTACATCACCAGCCTCGATGGAATTGTTGCTCAAGTGTATCCCTTCGAGGAGTGGGAGCGGATCGAACAGAAGCTGGCGGGGCTATCAACTTTCAATCCGACGAAGAAGAAATTTCTGAATCGCACGAACTACTACGGGCAAATCGTAGAGATGGACGGGCAGGGGCGCCTGCTGATTCCGCAGACCTTGCGTGAGACAGCGCAGATTCGCGGCGAAGTGGCGGTGCTCGGCATGCTGAACCATCTCGAAGTCCGGAATGCGGAAGCGTTCCGCAAGGAGATCGACGAGCAGGCCTTTACGGATGACGACACCAAGACGCTCGACGACCTGGGGATTTAGGGAAGCTGCGATTCGGTGTGGGCAAAAAGCGGCAACCACGGGGTACACGGGGTTTCACGGGGGACTTGCGGGCGGCTTCTCCGGTGGATTTGGAATTGGATTCAAACAACATCCCCGAGCGGGGTGGGCATGGCGCAGAGAGAACGAGTGGCCATGTTCCGGTTCTTTTAAAAGAAGCGATCGATTTTCTAGCCGTAAAGCATGGCGGAACTTATCTGGATGCCACGGTGGGGCTGGGCGGGCACAGTTACGAAATCGCAAAACGCCTCGGCGCACCGGGACATTTGATTGGCTTCGATAAGGATCCGGCGGCGTTGGGGAGGGCAGGGGCAGTTCTCAGTTCCCAGTTCTCAGTTCTCAGTGAAGGCACCGAGAAGCGACTGGCAGCCGCGGAGTGGCCTACTGTCACTTTGATTCATTCGTCGTTTGCGGAGGTGGGTGAGCGAATGGCTCCCGCTTCACTCGACGGAATCATTGCTGATCTGGGAGTTAGCAGTTTGCAGTTGGGCGACCCAGAGCGCGGATTTAGTTTTCAGGCAGAAGGACCGCTGGACATGAGGATGAATCCGATGTCGGGCGAGACTGCCGAACAAGTGGTAAACCACATCGACGAGCGCGAGCTGGCCGATGTGATTTACGAATTCGGTGAGGAAAGGAGGTCGCGGAGAATCGCCAGAGCCATTGTCCGGTCGCGGCCGATATCGACGACGAAGCAACTTGTCGCCGTGATATCAGCCGCGGCCCGGTCAATGAAACATGAGCGCATTCATCCTGCGACCAGAACTTTTCAAGCTCTCCGAATATTCGTAAACCGTGAACTGGACGATCTGAAAGCACTGCTGGAAGCTGCTCCCAGAGTGCTGAAGCCGGGCGGAAGGCTGGTGGTGATCAGCTTTCATTCGCTCGAAGACAGGATCGTCAAAGATGCAATGCGCGAAGGCGCGAAGCAAGGCTGGTATGAGTTGCTGATGAAGAAGCCGCTCACGGCGGCCGACGAAGAGATCGATCGTAATCCGCGGTCGCGCAGCGCGAAGATGCGCGCGGCCGAAAGAATTTAGTTTATCGAGTTTGAGTTTGATCCGGAAAAACTGCCGGGTCCCCGGTGCGGTGATGGTAAGGCGTGCCGGGCAAAGATTTCTGTGGTGGAGTTTGCTGAAGGGGCCAATACGTAATAAAGAGCAAGGCTTCCGTTCAGAAAGAAAATTGGAATCGAGAAAATGACTTTTAGCGGCACGCTGATTGACGATCTGATGGCAACGGTTGAGCACGTTGAATTGAGGGCGCGGGTGTTTGACATTACGGAAATGGAATCATCGCTCGCAGAACTATCGCTCGCCGAGCCGTGGCTTGTTTCCGCGCAGGAAAATGAAAATCAAAACTACGATTCCAAATTTCTTGGAGTGGCATAAATTATGAGCGCCGCCGCCATGCAAACCGCAGCTCCTATTAGTCGGCGCAAGTCCTGCTGGCTCGGAACCCCGGAAATCTATTTCCGCAAAACCATCGACAACTCGCGGCTGGTGAAGGTCGAAGACCCGCGCCGCGCGCGTGAGATGAAATTCTTCGGTATTGCGCTGTGCTTCCTGTTTCTGTTGGTCATGGGATACGCATTGCAGCATTTCCGCGCCATTGAATATGGCTACAAGATCGAAGCGCTTCGTTCCCAGCGTGACGGGCTTTCGGAGATGAACCGGGCGCTGCGGCTGGAAGAAGCATCGCTGCGCGATCCGGAGCGCATTGACGTGATGGCGCGCAAGCTGGGCATGCAATCGCCGCAGCCTGGGCAAGTGCTTCGCATGGATGCCGCCGCCGATGCTGCTGCGCCGGTGATGGCCAGCGTGGCTCCGCTCGCGGTGGTGTCCGCGCGATAAGACAGTTCTCAGTTCCCAGTTCTCAGTTCTCAGCCATGAACTTTTTCACTGAGAATTGAGAACTGAGAACTGGGAACTGAAATGACATCAACCGCACAATCCAACCGCGCAAGAATCAGACTTTACTGGTTATCAGGGCTGCTGTGTCTCTGGCTGCTGGCGATCTGTCTGCGGCTGGTTTACCTCCAGATATTCTGCTACGGAGATTTTGAGCGCCGGGCGCAACATCAGCAGCAGCGTAGTTTCGATCTTTCGGCGAAGCGCGGGGTTATTTATGACCGCGCGGGGCGTGAGCTGGCCATGTCCATTCAAGTGGACTCGGCCTTCGTGGTGCCGTCGGAAGCGCCTGACCTTCCGAATACGATCAGCCTGATTTCGCGGATTACTAAAGACGATCCCAGGGTCGCGCTCGCGGATTGCCGCGTTCACAAGTTCTGCTGGGTAGCACGCAAGGGCGACGCCGAAGTGATTGAGCGGATCCGCGCGTTGAATCTCCAGGGTATTCATTTCCAAAAAGAGCCGAAGCGCTTTTATCCCAAGCGTGAACTGGCGGCACAAGTTCTCGGCTATGTTGGCACGGACGATCAGGGATTGAGCGGCCTGGAGCGGCAATTCAATCAGCAACTGCAAGGCAAGCCGGGCAAGCTGATGATTTCCGTGGATGCGCGCAAGCATTGGTTTGCCAGCGTCGAGAAGGAGCCGGAATCGGGCGACAGCGTTGTTCTGACGATTGATCAGAACATCCAATACCTTGCGGAGCGCGAACTGCAGCGCGGGATGGAAGAGACGCATGCGGTCGCGGGTACAGCAATTGTGGAGAATCCGCGGACCGGGGAGATTCTGGCGCTGACGAATCGGCCAACGTTCAATCCGAATAACCGGAAGGAAATTCGTAACGAAGCGTTGAAAGACCGCGCTGTGAGCGACATCTACGAGCCTGGATCCACGTTTAAGATGGTGACGCTATCCGCTGGCCTGGAAGAAAAAATCACGCGACCCGACGAAATGTTTGATTGCCAGATGGGATCGATCGTGATCAACGGCATGCGCATCCGTGACAGCAAGCCGCACGGCATGTTATCGGTGGCAGACATTCTGGCGGAGTCGAGCGATGTGGGCGCGATCAAGGTTGCGCTGCGACTCGGTGATGACCGCTTATACAAATATATTCGCGCTTTCGGATTCGGACAGCGGACGGGGATCGAGCTTCCGAGTGAAACGGCCGGTTTGACGAAGCCGGTGGAGCGGTGGTCGAAGGTTTCCATTGGCGCGATTTCGATGGGCCAGGAGATTGGAATCTCGGCGATGCAACTGACATCGCTCATTTCGACGATTGCCAATGATGGCGTACACGTTCCGCCGCGCATTGTGACCGGTACGCTGCCGCCAAATGCGACACTGCAAAATAATCTGCATACGGTTGCGTTTCAACCTGCCGAAGGGACGCGGGTGATCTCGTCGCTGACCGCGGCGGAGATGCGGCAGATGCTGCAGGGAGTGGTGCTGCACGGCACGGGACGCAAGGCCCTGCTTGAAGGTTATAGCTCTGCCGGCAAGACGGGGACGGCGCAAGAAATGGACCCTGCGACCCGCGCCTACTCCAAGACGAAGTATGTCGCGTCATTTGCGGGATTTGCTCCGATCAATGATCCGCAAATCGCCGTGGTCGTGATCCTCGACTCTGCCGTTGGCTTGCATCAGGGAGGGCAGGTTTCGGCGCCGGTCTTCGAACGGATCACGCAGCAGGTGCTTGAGTATCTCCACGTGCCGCATGATGTGCAGCTTCCGTCGAACCGTCAACTGTTGCTTGCCCGGCGCGACGTCCCGGAGGCGAGTCTGGAAGAAAGTTCGCCTGACCACCTGGGCGCGAGCCTGGACTTGGCCGAAGCCAACGACGCGCTGCCGGTGGCGCTTCCCGCTGCAGCGCCGGCTAAGCCGAGTCCGATTTCTGCTCAGGTCGTGGCATCGGCGCAGATCACGAGAGAATCCACAGCGCAGGCGGCGACTCCGCCGGTCGCGGTTTCTCCCGATGCACAAATGGTTGCGCAATCCGAAAGTTCGTCCGCGCAGAAATTGCCATCGAGAGGAACGGTGGTTCTCGATGTAGAAGAAGGTGGAATCGAGGTTCCATCGTTTCTTGGTAAGAGCCTGCGGGTTGCGATTGAAGCGGCGCAGGATGCGGGACTCGATCTCGATGCGGTGGGGAGTGGGGTTGCGCGCGAACAATCGCCGCAGGCGGGGGCGCGGGTTGCGGCGGGATCGCACATCACGGTGCATTTCGGCCGATAAAATCATTGATTTTGACGTTATGGATGTGCCGATAGGTCAGAGCGTGACATCAGAGTATTATGGAGAGTTTTCATGCCCAAGACTCGAAAACACCGAGAATACCGCTTCGAAATAGACGCTTTTAGTCCGGCGACCATTCCGATGTCTCGCCTAGCTGAATATATTTCCGATCTGGCAAAGATGTTCGGCAACAACAACAGCGTTCACCTCCTGAAAATCGACGAGGGCAGCACTGTCCCGGTAGTCATGGTTGAATGGGAGGCGGAGCCGAAAGTGCGTGATCGTCTTAAGGCGATTAAAAGCCACGAGGCACCTGATGAAGCTCAACAAGCCGCAAAAGACATCGATCGTCGCCTGCTCCAAGACAACGCTAGAGGTGTTCTGGTGGACCCGGTTGGCGGCAAGGTATTCCGCTTCCCAGGAAGGGATGCAGCTACAAAAATCGAATTCGGTCCTATCAATCAACCGGGTGTCTTTCAAGGCATTCCCATCAAGGTTGGCGGCGAAAACGACCCCGTTCCAGTTCATCTCGAAGATGGAAAGGAAAAGTACATCGTTCTGGCCCGTAGGTCGCTGGCCAAGGAAATCGCCCAACTTTTGTTTACTTCCGTGGTTCGGGTCGAGGGTGCAGGGCGATGGATCAGGCACACTGATGGGGAATGGGAGATGCTGTCGTTCCACGCTAGCTCTTTCAAAGTTATTGAAGACGCTGATATTAGAAAGAACATCAACGACCTCCGTAACGCTCCCGGTGACTGGAAGAAACTGGAAGATCCTCTTGGCGAACTGGAGCAGATAAGACGCGGGACGAAGTTGCAATAAATGGTTGCGATTGACACTACGTTCCTGACTCTAATGCTCTACCCCGGGGCTCGGGCGCCGCAAGACCCATCCACGAAGAGGCCTATTGAACGGATGGGGGATCGGATTGAAAAGCTACAGGAAGATCTGGATAGCGATTCTGAGCGGATGATATTGCCCACACCGGTCTTGAGCGAATTCCTTATCCTTGTCGGGAACGATGGGCAGACGTATCTCGAAAAACTCTCCGGAATGAAGAATATTTTGATCAAACCGTTTGACGAAGTATCAGCGATTGAACTCGCGGCACTTGAAATCGAAGATCGGCAAAAAGTAGGCAAGCGACTGGGCTCTGCGAGCCCTTGGGCAAAACTTAGATTCGATCGGCAGATAGTGGCAATAGCGAAGACGAACAAGGCTAAGCGAATATATTCGGATGACGAAGACGTGATGAAGTTTGCTGCGCGTATTGGAATGCAGGTCGTGCCCACCTGGGAATTGCCCCTTCCTGCGTCCAAGCAAATCGTCATCAACTACGAAAAATCCTAAGATAGTGCGGCGAAAAAACCTTTGATCGCTCCATTGAAGGGTTATCCCACCTTGGGGAAACAGTGCCCTATAATCAGTCCGATGACATTCCAACAACTTCTGCTCGGCGCTGAAGTCCTCTCCCAGGGCGGGAACCCGGCGGTTGCAGGAGTGGAATACGATTCCCGGAAGGTGCGCCCTGGAACTGTTTTTGTCGCGATCAAGGGCGAGACCAGCGACGGCAATCGGTTTATTGATCAGGCCATTGCCGCTGGAGCGGTTGCTATCGTTACTGATTCTGCGGTTGAAACGCCGCGTCCCAATGTTGCGTGGGCGCAAGTCGTCCACGGACGGCGCGCGCTGGCTCGACTGAGCGCGAATTTTTATAAACGTCCTGCCGAGCGAATTGCTAATACCGGGATTACGGGCACGAATGGAAAAAGCACGACTGCCTTTTTGATCGAATCCATCTTCCAGGCTGCCGGGCGCAAGACGGCGCTGGTTGGGACGATTGAATATCACGTGGCGGGGAAGATTCTTCCGGCTCCGCATACTACGCCGGAATCGCTCGAGTTGAATCGACTTCTGTCAGAAGCGCTCGGGGTTGGAGTGACCGAGGCGGTGATGGAAGTGTCTTCACACGCGCTCGAACAGCAGCGAGTTTTCGGCATTCCTTTCGATGTGGCGGTCTTCACGAATCTCACTCGCGACCATCTCGATTACCACGGCACGATGGAAGAATATTTCCGCGCCAAGCAAGTGCTCTTCGAAGGCTGCGGGACGGAACCTCCACGGGTTGCGGTTTTGAATGCCGATGATGAGTATGGACGCCAACTGGTGAAGGTTTGCAAAAAGAAGAGCGCGGTCGTGCTTACTTATGGGATGAACTCCGGTGATTTTCATGCCGAGGCGGTTGAAGTCATCCCGCGGGGAACGCGATTTCAAATGGTGACGCCTTTCGGCAAGATCCCTATTTGGTCTCCGATGATTGGGACGGTGAATGTGTACAACGTTCTCGCGGCTTCGGCGGCGGGATATGCCCGCGATTGTTCCGCCGAGGCGATCGCCAAGGGGATTCTGGCTCTTACTCACGTTCCAGGACGTTTCGAGCGCGTGGATTGCGGACAACCGTTTACGGTGGTGGTGGATTACGCGCACACTGACGATGCGCTTCGCAACCTTACTGCGCTGGCTCGCGAGTTCGTCGATCGCGCTGGACTCAAAGGCAAGGTCATCACGGTTTTTGGATGCGGCGGCGATCGCGATCGGGCTAAACGTCCACTAATGGGCGAAGCGGCTGGCAGAGGGAGCGACTTTGTTGTTCTTACGTCGGACAATCCGCGGTCGGAAGATCCGCTGGCGATTATGAACGATGCTGTCGTTGGACTGCAAAAATCCGGAGCAAAATATTCTATGGAGCCGGACCGCCGGAAGGCCATCGCTTTTGCTCTGCAACAGGCGGCCCCAGGCGACATCGTGCTTCTCGCGGGCAAGGGACACGAGAAAATACAGACCACAAAAGAAGGAACGGTTCCGTTCGACGATGTGGAGATTGCGCGCGAGAGTCTAGCTGCCTTGGGCTATAACTGCAAAGAGGTTGCAAGAGCGGGCGGCGCGGGTAAGGTCGGATGAAACTTCTCCTCTCACGCATTGCCGAATTTATTGCTGCGAAGGGACAAGCTACTGGCTCCCGCGATGGAGACGCGACGGCTCAGGGATATTCCATCGACTCTCGCACCGTGCAGCCAGGAGAACTTTTTTTTGCGGTTAGAGGCGAGCGTCTTGACGGTCACGACTTTGTCGAACAGGCATTAAGCCGCGGCGCGATTGCCGCAGTCGTCGACAAAGGGCGCGTCGCCAGTTATTCCAATTCTGCGGGACTGCTCGCCGTCGATGACACTCTTGTTGCGCTCCAGACTCTGGCGACGGCAGTCCGAAAAATGTGGGGTAAAACGGCCATCGGGATTACCGGTTCGATGGGCAAGACGACTACCAAAGAAGCGATGGCCCATTTGCTTGCGACGAAATACCGTGTGCATCGCACCAAGGGGAATTTCAATAATCATTTTGGACTGCCACTTGGGTTGCTGACTCTGGAGCCGGAATACGATCTTGCCGTGGTCGAGATGGGGATGTCGCATGCCGGCGAAATCGCTGCGCTCGCTCGCATCGCTTTGCCGAACCAGGCGGTGATTACCAACGTGGCTCCGGTTCATCTGGAGAGCTTCGACTCCATCGCGGGGATCGCGCGCGCGAAATATGAGCTGATCGAAGCTCTTCCTCATGGGGGCACTGCCGTCTTGAATGCGGACGATGAGTATGTGTGCCAGTTCGGCCGCGACTTCAAGGGCAAGGTTGTCATGTACGGGATGACGGCAACCGGCTGTGTTCCGGCGGATGTGAGGGCGGAAAATATCGAGAGCCTTGGACCCGAAGGCACGCGCTTCGATCTTGTCAGCCATGAAGTACGACAGGCGGTGCGGAGTCCGCTGCTGGGCAGGCACAATGTGTACAACGTGCTCGCGGGTGCAGCCGTTGCGCTGGAGCATGGCATTACTCCATCGGAGATTGCTGCGGCATTGCCTGCGCTTCAGCCTGCCGACAAGCGTGGACAGGTCGTCCAACTGGGTAACATCACGGTGCTGTACGATTGCTACAATTCAAGTCCGAAGGCGCTCATGGCGGCGGTGGATACTCTGGCCACGATGCCTGCCCGGCGCCGGATTGTGGTTGCCGGTGAGATGCTGGAACTCGGCACGACCGGTGAGCAACTGCATCGCGAGTGCGGACGTTACGTGGCTGGAAGTAAACTTGATTTTCTGCTCGGTGTTCGCGGCCTGGCAGAGCCGATGGTGGAAGCGGCGCGGGAAGCGGGGATGAAAGCGGAATTTGTCGCAACGCCAGAGGAAGCCGGTGAATGGCTGGCTCGCGAGGCTCGTGAAGGTGATGTCGTATTGCTGAAAGCGTCGCGCGGCGTGAAGCTGGAAAAAGCGCTGGATGTCTGGAAGCAAAAAAGTGGGATTCACGGCACTTCAGATGCAAAGAATCAATAACTGAAAGCTGACGGCTGAGAGCTGACAGCGGGTGTTGGAGGCGGATTGCTCTACTGGCTGCTGTATTCGAAGCTCTTCCATTACTTTCCGCCGTTCCGTATTTTCCGCTACCTGACTTTTCGTACCGCCTTCGCCAGCCTCACTGCTCTTTTCACCGGATTGATCGTTGGGCCGATCGTGATTCGACGGCTGCGCGATTTTCAGATTGGGCAATACATCCGCGAAGAGGGGCCGAAGGCTCATCAGAAAAAAGCGGGCACGCCGACCATGGGCGGGCTGCTGATCGCTATCGCGATTCTGGTGCCAACGTTGCTCTGGGCTGATTTGAGCAATCCGTTTGTGTGGATTGCCATGTTTTCGACTTTTGCCTTCGGCGCCATCGGGTTTGCCGACGACTATCTCAAAGTTGTTCATCGCCGCAATCTCGGCCTTACGGCGCGAGCGAAACTGGGATATCAGATTGCGGCCAGTATCCTTGATTGCGATCGCACTGATCGCTTTGCAACATCGGGGAGAGTATTCCACCAGGCTTCTTGTCCCGTTTCTCAAGCAGTTTCATCCGGACCTGGTGATTCAGAGACTGCTCGCGTATCCGCACATTTGGCCGCTCGCTTTTCTGCCGTTCGTGGCTTTTGTTGCCATCGTAATTGTGGGATCCAGCAATGCAGTGAATCTTACCGACGGCCTTGATGGGCTCGCTATTGGCTGCACTGTGATTGCCGCTGGAGCGCTCGCGGTTCTCACTTACCTCAGCGGTCATGCCACGTTTGCTACCTATCTGGAATTGCAGCGCATGCCGCAGATTGGGGAACTCACGATTTTTTGTGGAGCGATGGTTGGTTCGTCCATTGGATTTCTTTGGTACAACGCGCATCCGGCGGAAGTGTTTATGGGCGATGTTGGGTCGCTAGCGCTGGGCGGCGCGATTGGGACTGTAGCGGTCATGATCAAGCAGGAATTATTGCTGCCATTTATTGGCGGGATCTTCGTCATTGAGGCGCTCTCGGTGATCTTGCAGGTTGGCTCTTACAAACTGCGGAAGAAACGCATTTTCAAGATGGCGCCGATTCACCATCACTTTGAATTGCTGGGATGGTCGGAGTCGAAGGTGATTGTGCGGTTCTGGATCGCGTCGCTGGTGTTTGCGCTGTTTGCGCTGACGACTCTGAAATTGCGCTGAGCGAGGTCAGAGGTCAAAGGTTGGATTGCAGAGGTTAGAGCTATGGTGCCGACTTGGGAAAATAACTTGGGTTCGAGTTAGCAGATTATAAATTGCGCAATTACCGATTGAATTTTGATGGATCTCAACAACAATGGATCTCAACAACAAACGCGTGCTGGTTGTCGGCCTCGGTAAGTCTGGTGTGGCTTCCTCGCTTTTTTTGAAGTCGCGTGGGGCGCGGGTTACGGTATCGGATTCCAAGCACGAAACCGAACTGCGCGATGAAATTCTGCTCCTGCTGGAGCATGGCATCACGATTGAAACTGGCGGCCATGGCGACCGCACTTTTCGCGGGCAGGACTTGATTGTTGTGAGTCCGGGTGTGCCTTTTGACGCGCCGCAGTTGGTACAGGCACGAAGCCTGGGAGAATCGGTCATCGGCGAAATTGAACTTGCCGCGCAATTTCTGCAAGGCCCGATCGTCGCCATTACCGGATCCAACGGCAAAACGACTACCACTTCGCTGGCTGGTGAGATCATCGTCGCTGGCAAATTTCCAACTCTTGTTGGCGGCAATATCGGCACGCCTGCCATTACCTTTGTGGATCAGGCTGGTCCTTCGACTTGGACGGTGCTGGAAGTATCCAGTTTTCAACTGGAGACGATTGTCGCATTTCGTCCGCGGATCGCCGTGATTCTTAATATCACGCCCGACCATCTTGATCGCCACAAGACTTTTGATAATTACGTCAATGCCAAGGCGCGCATCTTCGAGAATCAGCGTGAGAATGACTTTACTGTGCTCAATGCTGACGATCCGGCTACGGTTGGATTGTCCAAGCGCACTGGTGGACAGATCTTCTGGTTCAGCCGAAAACGGGAACTTGAAAAAGGCGCGTATGTTCGCGGCGCGAATATTTATTTCCGGGATGGCCATTTTGAACGGGAGATTCTGCCTGTTTCCGAAGTTTCCCTGAAAGGCGCGCACAATCTGGAGAATGTGCTCGCAGGAGTTTCGATCGGCATTCTTGCAGGCTGCGAGCCGGAGCAGATACGCGAAGCCGTCCGCAATTTCAAGGCGGTGGAACATCGGCTGGAGTTTGTGGCCAGGGTTGCGGGCGTGGATTACTACAACGACTCCAAGGCTACGAATGTGGATGCCACGGTTAAGGCGCTCGAATCGTTTCCGGCGAACATTCACCTGATTCTTGGCGGCAAGGACAAAGGCAGCGATTACACCGTGCTCAACGAACTGTTGCGGCAACGCGTGAAGCGCGTTTACACCATTGGGGCGGCCGCGGCCAAGATCGAATCGCAGATTCAGGGTGCGGCGGAGATCGAACATGCGGAAACTCTCGAAAATGCCGTGCGGCGCGCGAGTGAGTCAGCAGTCGCTGGCGATGTGATTCTTCTGGCTCCGGCCTGCGCGAGTTTTGATCAGTTTCAGAGTTATGAGCATCGCGGGCGGGTGTTCAAGGAGGCGGTGCACTCGATGATGATGGCTCGAACGACGTAGCGCGGCCTTCAGGGAAAGGTTGGTCCTTGTGATTTTGTCATCCCGAGCGACCCCTACCAGTCCGAGACTGAGTGCATGGAATAGGGGTCCCTCGCTTCGCTCGGGATGACAAATCCATCTCGGGATGACAATCCATTAATATTTGGCGAATCGGAACCAACTCAGTTATCCCTTTCTCGAAATCCCCGGCCGAAAGTCCTCCATGTCATCGTGTCTCCGTGGTGAAATGAATCTCTATGGCTAAGCGCGTCAGCGTCGATCGCTGGATGTTTACTGTGACTACGATCCTGGTTTTTATTGGACTGGTCATGATTTTCAGCGCCTCGGCGGTGATGGCGAAGGAACGGTTTGGGTCGGCTTACGAATTTCTGTTTAAGCAGTTGATATGGGCCGTCGCGGGACTTGCCGTGATGGTCGTCGCCATGAAGGTGGACTATAAACGCCTGCAACATCCAGCGCTCGTTTTCTTACTGCTGGGTTTTACGACGCTGTTGCTGATCTCGGTTTTTTTTCTGGATCGAGCGCATGGTACGCATCGCTGGTTTCACGTCGGTCCGGTTTCGTTGCAGCCATCGGAGTTGGCGAAGCCTGCGCTGATCCTGTTTCTTGCATGGTTTCTTGAGAACAAGACTAAGGCCATGGACGATTGGCGCAACACGCTGCTTCCTGCGGTTGTGCCCACTACGGTTTTTCTTGGGCTGATTGTTTTTCAGCCGGATCTTGGTACGGCCATCGCCTGCGCGGGGATTACGGCTTGCATCTTGTTCGTCGCCGGAATCCGGCTGCGCTACTTTGGATATGCTTTCGCGGCCGCGTTGCTGCCACTTTATTTCCTGATATTTCACGTTTCCTATAGAAAAGACCGGATTCTGGCTTTTCTGAATCCTTATGCGGATCCGAAAGGGTTCGGCTTCCACATCATTCAGTCGCTGATTGCGGTTTCGACGGGCGGAGTTACAGGACTTGGACTGATGGAAGGGAAGCAGAAATTGTTTTATCTTCCAGAGCCGCACACGGATTTTATTTTTGCTGTCACCGCCGAGGAATTGGGGCTGGTTGGAGCGTTGGCGGTCATCATTCTGTTTGCGATCTTTCTCTGGCGCGGGACTCGCACGGCGCTACGCACACAGGATAATTTCGGGCGCTTTTTGGCGGTTGGAATCACCAGCATGATCGTGCTGCAAGCGTTTATCAATATCAGTGTTGTGCTGGGGTTGATGCCTACGAAAGGGATTCCGCTGCCATTCGTTTCTTATGGGGGATCGTCGCTTTTCGTGACGCTTATGTGCGTTGGCGTGCTGCTGAACATCTCCAAACAAGCGGAATAGACGCATCCCCTCGGCGGCTCGAGCCAGAATCAAAATGATGGAGTTATCGCAGCGGTAAACCGCTGCGCCACCCAAAAATCATGCGCGGCAGCGAGTTTTTTCGGCAAGCCGTTCATGGTCTTGTTACGATAGAGATATCGGGGGAATGCTTGTGCCCAAATTTGTCATTGAACGCGAAATTCTGGGGGTGGGAAATTTTTCTGACGATCAATGGCGGGAAGCTTCCCAGCGATCGGTTAAGGCTTTGCAGGAACTGGGGCCGGGGATTCAGTGGCTCCATAGCTATGTGACGGGCGACAAAGTGTATTGCGTCTACCTCGCTACGGACGAGGCGACGATTCGAGAACACGCTAAGCGCGCGGGACTTCCGGCCAATCGGGTCTCTGCCGTGCGGCGACTTATCGACCCGACTACCGCGGAGTAAGCGTAGCAATTTCGGATGCCGATTCTAATCGGCGGACGAAGCAGCCTCGGGCATCATTACTTCCTCAACCGCTTTTTCCGCCGGTAAAGCCCAACCTTCTAACCATGCAGTCGCGCCCGCGGCATTGGACAAGGCCTGACGTGGCGGCTCCAGTGCGGCTTCTAATTTGACTTGTTCCACGGGAGTGAGCGGGGCGCCGATGTTTTGGCGCAGCGCGGCTGCAGCGCCCGCCAGGCGTAGCGCACGTTGGGCATCGAGTTGAGCAGCTGCCGAGCACGCGAAACATTCCAGCAGACGCGCAATTCCACGTTTGTGTTCGAGTTCGTGGAAAGTCTTTATGCTTTCCCGATGGAGAGCGTATGCGGCTGGGAAGTTCCCCTGCTCTCTTGCCAGGTTTCCGGCATCGGCGAGCGTGCCGGCAATGCCCCAGGGGTCGTCGAGTTCCCGAAAAATTGCCAGGCACTGTTCGTAGAGGGTTTGCGCTCCGGTGGAGTCGCCTTGCTCGCGAGCGACGTCGCCCTCGTGGTTCAACGACCAGGCGACGCCGGCGCGATCCCCAAGGGTTTGGAAAATGGAGAGACACTCTGCGTGTAACGAGCGTGCGTGAGCATAGTCACCTTGCAACTTAACGACATTCGCCAAGTTACTGAGAGCGAGTGCGACGGCCTTTTGGTCGTCCAATTCTCTCCACAGCACTAAACTCTCATCGAACAGAGAGCGCGCAACGGTGATATCACCCTGGTCACGAGCACTGACCGCGAGCGCATTTAGAGAGACAGCCGCGACCTGCTTGTCTCCCAATTGACGTGCTATTTCCAGGCTCTCCTTGACGAGCGCATCCGCGGAGGTGTAGTCCCGCTGATCGACTGCAAGCACGCCCGCGGCAAAAGCGGCTCGGGCTCGCGTCTTTGTAGGCGGCGCCGCTGCGGCAAGTTTCAGTAGCTTGTCTAGTTGGCCGCGGCCTTCGGAGAAATATTCACGGGTCTCCCAAAAGTGAAACAAGGCTGCACCGAGACGCAAACCCCACTCCGCATTTCCAGTTTCGATCAACCAGCCCAGGGCTGCGCGAAAATTGTCATGCTCGACGCCGAAGCGTTCCACCCACTCCGCCCCGTCCGCGCCGCTCTGCTCCGTCGCTTCTTCTTCTGCCAGTACCAGGCAGTACGCGGCATGGGAGCGTTTCGTCAAAGCGGCCTCGCCGCTGGCTTCGAGTTTTTCCAAGGCGTATTCGCGGATCGTTTCCAGCATCGCGAAGCGCGATTCACCCTTCGCGTGTTCAATCTGATGGGCCAGACTCTTGTCTACCATCGACGCCATACCGTCGAGCAGGTCCAAATCAAGATCGGCCTTCGTGTCGCATACCGCTTCCGCCCCTTCGAGGGTGCATCCGCCCACAAATACCGACAACCTACGGAAAAGCTTCTGCTCGGCGGCGTCCAGCAAGTCGTAACTCCAATCGATGGCTGCTCGAAGGGTCTGTTGGCGCTGCGGCATGTCCCGCGCACCGCCGGTCAATAACTGCAAACGGCTGGTCAGGCGAGTCTGCATGGAAGAGGGCGAAAGAACTTTGACGCGGGCGGCTGCGAGTTCGATGGCCAAAGGCAAACCATCGAGCCGGGTGCAAATCTCGGCGACCGCGGCCGCGTTGCTTTGGTTAAGTTCGAAATCCGGCTTGGCAGCGATGGCGCGCTGCACGAATAAGGCGACCGCTGGATACTGCAACAAAACCTCAATTGGAGGCACAGTGAGTGGATCTGGCAACGAAAGTGGCGGTACCGGAAATTCATGCTCTCCGTAGACGTGCAGCGGGGACCTGCTGGTCACCATGATTTTAAGATTGGGACCCGTGGCTAGAAGCTCGGCCACGGTAGGCGCTGCCTTAACCAAGTGCTCGAAATTGTCGAGCAGAAGCAGCATCGGTGCGCGCCGGGAATCGTGCAGATTCTCTTTGAGTATTTCGAGCGGCGATTTACCTCCAGCTTCTCCAATTCCCACCGCTTGAACGATCGCGGAAGCGAGCAGGCCCGGATCGCTAAGCGACGAGAGCGGAACAAAATGAATTCCGCCGGGGAAGACCTCGACCAAGCCGCTGGCAACCTGCAACGCGAGGCGCGTTTTGCCGATCCCACCTGGACCCGTGATCGTAACCAGTCGCACATCGTTCCGCAGCAGCAGTTCTTTGGCGGCAGCGATTTCTTTCTCCCGCCCAACAAACCCGGTCCGTTGCGCTGGGAGATTGGCTGGGCGGATTTCCGGCTGCTTCGCGGGCTTCTCAGAGAAGCGGTCGCGAATCGCGGTGAGTTCGCGCGCCAGCTCGCGGGTAGAGACGTAACGCTTATCCGGCTCTTTTGCCAGGCACCTCTCGACCGCCCAACACAATGGGGCAGGAGCGTCGCGGTTTAGCATTGCGATGGGCTCGGGTTGGTCGCGAAGAATGGCCACCATCGTTTCCGCGGCCGTGCCTCTTTTGAAAGCGCGCTTACCGGTGACCATCTCGTAGAGCACGAGGCCGAAGGAGAACTGGTCTGACCGGAAATCCAGCCGCTCGCCGGTGGCCTGTTCCGGTGACATGTATCCTGCCGTTCCTAAAACTACGCCCGGTTGAGTCTGAAACGCGGTTGTGTCCATGCTCGAGCCATCTCGGTCAGGCATGGTTAGCTTAGCGAGGCCAAAATCGAGGATTTTAACGAATCCATCGTCGGATACCATCAGGTTCTCGGGTTTTAAGTCGCGGTGCGCGATGCCTGCGTCATGTGCCTTGGTCAGGCCATCCGCGATCTGTGCCGCGATTTCAATCGCTTTCCGCATGGGCAGCAAGCCGGAGGCGAGCAGATGGCGCAGCGTCTTGCCCTCGACCAGCTCCATCGCAATGTAGTGGGTGGAATCGTCGTGTCCCAGTTCGTAGATGGTAATGATGTTGGGATGGTTGAGAGCGGATGCCGAGCGGGCTTCCTGTTCGAAGCGGTGCAGCCGGTCGCGATCCGTGGAAAGTGCGGCGGGTAGAATCTTGATCGCAACCTCGCGACCCAGGCGCGTATCCAGGGCCCGATATACCTCGCCCATTCCTCCCGCACCTAGTGGAGCGATAATTTCGTACGGGCCGAGCTTACTGCCAGGTGTGAGGGCCATCCGCCCGCAATTATATTCCCGGGAAAGGTGGCCAGCCTTAGATTCCTAATCCCCAGCCTTGGCGGGGATATTGGCGTCGTCAGTTCCGCGACCTTCTCTTGCTCTTTCCCAAGCAGCCAGGTTCTGGGCGCATTCCTCCAGTGTCTTCCCGGTAGCGATTGGCGACGGGGACGCGCCACGGCGGCCCGAATTTGCCAAGGCTATCCACTTGTCCGCCTGGATCTGCTTGATTTCGACTTTCATCACAGGTGGAGCTTATCGCGGCATTCGGTGGTGGGGAATAGCACGTCTTCCAAGACTTGATGGCACGCCTTTCCTATGGGCGGGTGAAGAGTTTTGCTTAAAGACTCGAATCCGATGCTCAGCCCTAAAGGGGCGTCCTATTTTGAACGCACTGTGGTACCGCTAAAGCGATACCCTGATACGCATCACCAGCGCTGAAGCGATACCCTGATACGAAGCGCCTGGTTATTGACACTGTCCAACGATCTGCGTTCAAGCTTCGGTCTCTTTCTCCATAGCCAACAAATGCTCTTTGCGTTCGATACCCCAGCGATAGCCGCCCAGGTCGCCGTCTTCGCGGATTACTCGGTGGCAGGGAATCGCTACTGCTACCGGGTTGGTGGCGCAGGCTCGGGCTACGGCTCGGGTGGCTTTGGGCATGCCGATTTTTCTGGCTATCGCGCTGTAGGAACGCGTTTCTCCGCGTGGAATTCTTTGCAGAGCTTCCCAGACTCGCCGCTGAAACGCGGTGGCGCGAATGTCGAGAGGCAAGGATCGGTTGGCGTCACCTTCCATGATCAGACTCGTGAGATTCGCACGCGATTCTGCCATGGCGGCATCATCGCGGCGGCGGGTGGCGAAAGGGAACTCGCGCATCAGGCCTTGTTGAAGCTGTTCGTCGTTGTCGGCGAATTGGATGGAGCAGATGCCTTTGTCGGTGGTGGCGATCAGCATGCGTCCCAGGGGCGATTTGGCGATGGTGTAGCGGACGACTGCGGCGATGGCCCCGCGACGATACTTCTCTGGCGTCATGCCGAGTTGCGTGGCGGTGCGCTCGTAGAGGCGGCTGCTGGAGCCGTATCCGGCGGCGTAGAGGGCGGTGGTCACGTCATGGCCGGCCTGCAAGTTCTGTTTCACTTGCCGCAGGCGGCAGGCGTCGATGTAGGCTTTCGGCGAGACTCCCAGTATGGATTTGAAAGTCCGCTGCAAATGAAACGGGCTTTGCCGGAATTCTTTGGCCAGCAAGCTTAGCGTGAGGCGGTCTTCGATATGTTGCTCGATGTAGCGGCACATGGCGCGCACCAGCGCGGATTGCGGATTTCCGTCCACCGCTTTGGGGCGGCAGCGCAGGCATGCGCGATATCCGGCTTGCTCGGCCTGGAGCGCGTGGTTGAAGAAGCTTACGTTTTCGCGCCGCGGGCGTTTCGAGGGACACGAGGGACGGCAGAAGACCCCGGTGCTGGAGACGGCGAAGACGAATTTGCCGTCGAGCGAGGAGTCGCGATCGAGGACGGCTTGCCATCGCGTGGCCTTTGTTTGATCGAGCACTTGATCAAGCTTTTGCGCGAGCGGTTGTGGGGCTGCTGATTTCATTGCTTCTTCTGGAAGTATCGCATTGGTTGTCATGGTCATAACATAGGAGGGTCCCGGCACACGGACTATCCGAATGTTGCGGTCAAACGATTTTTCGAGTTCTTGCTCCAGCATGGTTCTGGGATGACCGGGACGGGGCAAAGCCCCGTCACCAGGCGAGCAACTCCGTACGTACGTAGTAGAATCACCGCTATAGATGCGAGTTCACGAATCTGAAAAGGATCCCTCAAATGAGATGGAGATGCGATATGAAATGCAATCGGACGGCGATGTGGCTGGTGGTGCTGGCGGCGCTCGCAATGCAGGCTGGCGCGCAAGTTCTTACAATCGAGCAAGCGAAGAAACTGGCTCCCTCTACTTATTACTTTGCCGGACAGAGCGCGGCGGTGCAGGCTCGCAATACGGCCGGTTTTAAGAGTTCGGGTGGAAAGATCGTGTTGGCGGGATTTGTCGACACATCCGGGTATTCGACTGCAATTAAGGAGAAATATCAGGGCTTTCTGATTACCGAAACGAAGCTAAGTTTTGACGGGGGTACGCTTCGAGCCGGGGGAGTACGGATTTGGTTTCAAAGATGGCAAGTTCATCGTTATGAATGTGGCGTCCACCGATCTGTTTTCGATCGCAAGTCAGAATGACGATCAGCTTAAACATCCGGTGCCGTTGAAGGTTGAAAAAGATGGGGCTGAATACCGGCTGTATGCGGGGAAGAGTTATGTGGTGATAAAGGCGGAGTGAGGTAGAGGCCAGGTTTCAGAGTTTCAGAGTAAATCGGGCGTCTCGTGCGTGAGAGGGAGACGCCCGGCGTTCGGTAGTGGTCCCAGCCCCTAAAGGGGCGTCTGATTTGGACGGCTTGCGGTATCGCTTAAGCGATACCCTGATACGAAGCCCGAGGTCGTAAGCGATACGCTGATGCGAAGCGCCGGTGCTCAAGCGGTACGCTGATGCGAAGCGCGCGAGTGCTAAAGCGATATCCTGATACGCAGGCTGGTATCCGCGATCTGGCAAAAGCCTTGCCTGGCGCTGGTTTTGGGGTATTGTGCGGCGTCATAACTCCACCTTGGTAACGCTGAGTTCATTACTCATTAAGTGCAGATGGTTGCACCCGCCGCTTTTGTCCTAGCTCGTTTCCACTGACTAACTCCATTTTCAACAGGCACTTACCCAACTCCCTTCGTATGGTTTCACGGGTGCACTATTCCATGGCGACGCCCGGAGCGTATGGGGCGAATTTGGGGGCACCTTGACCGTCATTTACAGCACCGAAAGCGTTGCTCCTCGAGCGGTTGCGCGGCCGGCGGCTATGCTGCCGCTCCTCATAATTTTGTTCATTGTGTCTTACGGCATTCTGACCATGCTGGTTTTCGAACAGGGGCAGACCATTGAATCGCAGCGTGGGCTGATCCGCGAGATGTTGAAAGACAGCACCCAGCTGGCCACGCTGAAGGGGAAGATGTCTCGGGACGATGGCAAGCGGCTCCACGGCAAGACGACTTTGAACGTGGACCCCAACAACGGCACCGCGGGAACAAAAGGATCAGACGTCAATAAAGAAACAAAGCGCCCCGGCAAATCGGCGCATTCCACAAAACAGGCTCCGGGAAAGCCGCCCGGGGATATCGAGGATGTGCGGCGCGCCACCCGGGTAATTTAGCGACGATATTGGTGGATGTTTACCGATCAGCGAAAGCGATTCGGTTTCGAAGAAATTGACTGGTTCTGTGCAACGCGGCCCAATGTGGTGGCCGCAAAGGAAGCGAGACCCAACGATGAAGGCCCTAGCATTAGCTCTAGTCTTGTCTCTACCCGTCCCGAAGTTGTCACCGCCAGCTCAGGTTGCCTCCACGCCTAGCCAACAACCTGCTAAGCCCAAGGGAGGGCAATGGTACTTTGCGGCTAGTGGCCACGCCGTGTATTGTTATGGGCCGGTAATGACGGTACCCCAGCCGCAGGGGCCCGTAAAAGTTGCAACTTTTTGCCGCGGCGATCAAACCATGGTTCCGCTGAAAGACTAGGCGGGGCTGTCCGGGCAGTTTGGAATGCCGATTCCGGGGAGCATGAGGTCCTCCGCTCCGCTCAGGATGACAAGCTCGACACACCCTCTTCTTGCTTCTTTCTCGCTAGTTCCAGCCCATCCTCTATAATCGGTAATCAGAAAACCCGATTGGCGTGGGCCCGTAGCTCAACTGGATAGAGCATCGGTTTTCTAAACCGAGGGTTGGGTGTTCGAGTCACCCCGGGCCTACCAGTTAGTTCCATACGAACCCCCCGTTAGTGCCATTCCCAGTTCGGCTAGCAGAAAGTAGAGTCAGTGGTGAGCAGACTTCGGGGGAGGGCTGTTCAAACGGGCGTCCGATGACTCTAACTGAGTCCGGGCGCTTTCGTTTTTTTAGGCTTCATCATCTCCCATTCTTTTTCGGTCAACTCCCGCCCCAGGGCTGTGAACTCGCCTGCGCCTTGGAGCCATTCGCCACCATCCATGGTTACGGTGTCTCCGTTTATGTAGCCTGAGCCGTCGCTGATCAGGAAGGTGGCCAGGTTGGCGAACTCGTCCGTCGTTCCAAACCTTTGCAACGGGATTCGCTTCTTGGCCAGTTCCTCCAGCTCTGGGCGCGGGAGGAGACGAGAAAAGGCGCCTTCGGTTGGAATTGGACCGGGGGCAATTGCGTTCATGCGAATGCCACGATCTCCCCACTCGACGGCGAGGCTTCTGGTTAGCGCTTGCACGCCTGCCTTGGCTACCGCTGACGGGACGACATAAGCTGAGCCCGTCGTCGTGTAGGTGGTGGTGATGTTCAGGACTACCGCTTTATGGTTCGACGCGAGCCAGCGTTTTCCGCAGGCCAGCGTTGTGTGGAGGGTGCCCATCAGGACGATGCCGATTACGGATTGAAATGCTCCGAGGGAAAGATCTTCGGTGCGGGCCAGGAAATTTCCGGCGGCGTTGTTCATGAGCACGTCGAGAGGACCTGCGGTCCAAATGGTCGCGATCATTTCTTCCACGGCTGCGGCATCGCGGACGTCGCAGGGGCGGGAGTGAATTTTGCCGCCGGTGCAGTTCGCGCAATTCTTGCTCGGTGGCCGCGAGGACATCGTGGCGGCGGCCGCAGATGTAGACTTCCGCGCCTAGCTCGAGGAAACGCTGGGCTGCGGCTTTGCCCAGGCCGGTGCCTCCGCCGGTGATCAGGATGCGCTTGGCTTGGAGTAGATCTTTCCGGAACATGGGGTTGGCGTCCTCGCGGGTGACTGCGCGCCATTGTACGTTAGGGGTGCATGGGCGCTGAAGCGTGGACGCGTTTTTGAGCAACGGCCCGAGTGCGGGAAAGTCACAGTTCGATGCCCAGATTTAGTCTTGAATGGCTTACGGTATCGCTAAAGCGATACCCTGATACGAGTCTTGTTGGGATTGGGTGTGGGTCTCGGGGTCCGGGTCCGTGGCCAGCGCGAAACCGGAAGCATCGAGAGAACGCCTTGCGAGGTTCATCGTTGCTTTATGCGGGTATGGGGTCTTTCGACTTCGCAGGAACTTCACTTCGTGAAGTTTCTGCTGCGCTCAAGATGACGGTGAGTGATGATTGTCACTTCGTGAAGTTTCTGCTGCGCTCAAGATGACGGTGAGTGATGATTGTCACTTCGTGAAGTTTCTGCTGCGCTCAAGATGACAGTGAGTGATGATTGTCACTTCGTGAAGTTTCTGCTGCGCTCAAGATGACGGTGAGTGATGATTGTCACTTCGTGAAGTTTCTGCTGCGCTCAAGATGACGGTGAGTGATGATTGTCACTTCGTGAAGTTTCTGCTGGGCTCAAGATGACAGAGGAATCGGCTGATGGATTTTGGCCACGGCCCAGCGTGCGTGCTCCGCTACTACCGGGTCCGAATCTTCGCAGAGTTTTTTCAACGTGGGCACGAATTTCTTGTTGCCGCTGTTTCCCATCGCAATCACCGCATTGCGCCGTAACCCAGAAAGCTTGGCGCGCTTAACCGGCGATCCACGAAAGACGGAGCGGAATTCTTCCGGCTGCATCTCGGCTAACCAGTCGAGCGCGGGATTCACCAGCTCTTTTCTTGATTGGAACTCTGGGGCTGAAGTTATTGGCGACTTGCGATTCCAGGGGCAGACGTCCTGACAGATGTCGCATCCGAAGACTTGACGGCCCATGCCAGCGCGCAAGTCATCCGGAATAGCGCCTCGCTTCTCGATCGTCAGGTAGGAGATACAGAGCCTTGCGTCGAGCTGGCCGGGGGCGACAATCGCCTGCGTGGGGCAGGCTGTGATGCAGCGCGTACAGGTCCCGCAACGATCCGGCGCTGGGAGGTCCGGCTTCAGGTCATCTTTCGTCAAGTCGAGCGAAGTGAGAATTACTGCCAGGAACAACCATGATCCTAGTTGCTGGTTGATGATGCATGTATTTTTGCCGATCCATCCGACTCCGGCGTATTTGGCATACAAGCGCTCGATGAGGGGACCGGTGTCTACGTAGGAGCGAAGCTGGAGTGATTCGCCATTCGTGTCGGGCAGACCCGCGAATAGCTCGCGCAGTCCATTCTCTACTTGTCGTAGGCGCCTAGGGACGGCATCGTGGTAATCCTCTTGGCCCCAGGCATAGCGCGAAATCCAGCCTTGGCAGCCAACTTCCATCTCTGCCTCTGTCGAATATGGATGAGCGGTGTTGTAGTTGATGGCGCAGACGACCACGCTGCGGGCCCAGGGAGCAACTCGCGCGAGCGATGCGCGTTTGAGGTCACCTGCATCATCGCGGGCTTCCATATATTTCATTTCGCCGTGCTTGCCATCCGCGATCCAGGCGGGAAAGACAGCTTGCTCGCTGAAGCCGCGAACTGGAGCGATACCGCATACATCGAATCCGGCGTCGGCTGCAAGTTTCTTGATACGGATTGGAAGATCAGGGAACAAATGGACACCGGGTCGCGAGGTCAGCTATTGCACCACTATCCTTGCGGGGACGGTGCTGCATGGCTAACTCTAACTCTAATGAGCGGTGGTGGTTGCTGCTTTTTTGGGGACAGGAGGGAAGTGTTCAGTGCGGTTGCGGCCGTTATCTTTGGCTTTGTAGAGGGCAGTGTCCGCCCGGCTCAATAAATCTTCCACTTCGCCTTTTCCGCTGCAATTGGAGACGGTGACTCCCATACTCATGGTCACGGATTTCTCCACGCCGGAACAGAGCACGGGCGAACCGGCTACGATTTCGCGAATTTCATTCGCGCGTAGCAAGGCGTTAGTCAGATCGCAATTAGGCAGAACCAAAAGAAATTCTTCGCCGCCATAGCGACCGACGCCGTCGTAGACGCGAAGCTGCGATTGCAGTCGGCGCCCGATTTCCCGGAGCGCTTCATCACCAAAAAGATGGCCCAGCGTGTCATTCACGCTCTTGAAATGGTCGATATCGCCCAAGATCACTCCCACTGGAGAGCGTTCGCGGCGGGCCCGCTCTAATTCTCTTTCGAGCATGCTGAAAATCTCTCCACGATTCATCAAACCGGTGAGGCTATCGTGGGTGGCAGCGTGGCGCATGGCTTCGCGAGCGGAAACCAGTTGCTCCTGAAGGTCGAGAATTCGTTTGCCGACCAGCAGTCGTGCTTTCAGTTCGAGTTCGTCAAAGGGCTTCACCAGATAGTCGTCGGAGCCAGCTTGCATGGCATCGAGCATATTCTGGCGGCCCTCGTTGCTGGTCAACAGGATGACATAGACATAGGTGCCGGATGACCCGACCTTGCGGATGCGCTGGCAAAGCTCGATGCCGTCGAGATCGGGGAGCACCCAATCGAGCAGAACGAGCTTCGGCGAATCTGGCTGCTGGAGGATTTGCCAGGCCTCAGAACCCGACTTTGCCAAGGTGACTCCGAAGCCCCAGCTCCGCAAACAATCGCCGATCAATTTGCGGTAGACCGCAGAATCGTCGACAACTAAGACTTGCATGAGCATAGAACCTCCTACTTCTGCCGCGTCCAGCGCCGACCAGTCGTCCACTCACGCCTCCGGTGGCAGATTAGTAAACACACACCCACTCCTATGATAAGTCCAATAGGGTGCCTGGAAGGTTAGACAATCGTATGCTCGGCGGTATCGAAAGTAATGTGTTTCAAGGGGGGCGGCAGGGGTAGGCGAGGCTTTCAGGGCTGGAAAACCTGTTGAACAGGCGTGAGATCGGCCTTAGTCGATGCCCATCCCCTAAAGGGGCGTCTGCTTTGGAATGGTTTACGGTGTCGCTAAAGCGATACCCTGATACGAAATCGCAAGTTTTCCGGGGCGAGCCCCGTCTCTACGGCATCATTCCAAAACTGGTTCCGTGGGACGCGGGATTGGTGGTTACTCCAGGGTTGACCGGACTTCGTCTGCGGCCTAACATAGCGACCGACGGCACGGGGCCTTCATCATGATCGGCCAGACAGTTTCCCACTATCGCATCATTGGAAAACTCGGTGGCGGTGGCATGGGAGTGGTGTATGAGGCCGAAGACACGCGCCTGGCCCGTCACGTTGCCCTTAAGTTCATTCCTGAGGAACTGGTCCACGATCGCAAATCGCTAGACCGTTTTGTGCGGGAAGCCCGTGCCGCTTCCCAGTTGAACCATCCCGGCATCTGCACGATTCACGACATTGATGATAACGACGGACACCCCTTCATCGTTATGGAGAAGCTGGAAGGGGTCAGTTTGAAGGAGAAAATTCGCGGGAAAGCGATGGAGGTCGATGAGATTCTCGACATCGGTATTCAGGTAGCGGCAGCTTTAGCGGCTTCTCACGCCAAAGGGATCATTCACCGCGACATCAAGCCAGCCAATATTTTTGTAGCGCAGAACGGACAGACCAAGATTCTCGATTTCGGATTGGCGAAATCGCTTCCGGAACCCGGATCGAGCGAAGCTGCGCTAGAGGATTCGCTGACCGCGGTGGGCGTGATTCCGGGAACAGCAGTTTATATGTCGCCGGAGCAGGCGCGAGGGGAAGAGTTGGATCCGCGGAGCGATCTGTTTTCCCTGGGGGTGGTGTTTTACGAAATGGCGACCGGCAAGAAGCCTTTTGCCACGGGCAACGTGATCACCACGCTCGACGCGGTGCTCAACCAGAAGCCGGTTTCTCCGCTTAGCCTGAACCCGTCACTGCCGGCTGATCTCGAAGGCATCATCGGGCGCGCGATGGAAAAAGACCGGGCACACCGGTATGCGAACGCGCTGGCGATGAAGGGCGATTTGGAGTCCCTGCGGAAAGAAACAGAATCGGGAGTCACCAGGGCCAGCGCGCGGCGTGGAGCCTTGCCGTACCGGCTGGCCACGAGCACGTTTCAGGCTACGAGTAAATTGTCGACCTATCTTTTGCTGGGAATTTCCGCGCTGCTCCTCACGGTTCTACTTGCGGTGGGAGCGTGGTGGTTCAAACAGCGGCAGATGGCAGGCGGCGGCGCTCCGAAAAATACTGTCGCCGTGTTGCCGTTGCAGAACCTGAATAACGATGTGAGCGTGGAGTTCCTTCGTTCTGCTTTGGCCGATGAAATCGCCAACACGCTAACCTATACCCGGACGCTCGACGTTCGTCCTTCGGCTGCCACGCGAAAATTTGTGGGCAATGACGTCGATCCGCAGCAAGCGGGCAGGGAATTGCGGGTTGCCACAGTTTTGACCGGGCACTTTCTGAAGCAGGGTGAAGCTCTTCGGGTTACGCTCGAAGCGATCCAGGTGGAGGGGAACCGGCTTTTGTGGCAGACGAACGTGACCGCGAACGCTCAGGATCTCATCTCATTGCAGAACCAATTGTCCGCCAAAATACGGCAAGAGTTATTGCCGGCGCTGGGTGCGTCCGGCGGATACCTCGATACCGGAACGCGTCCGAAAAACGCGGAGGCCTACGATCTCTACCTGCACAGCCTCGCATTGGCTCATGATTCAGCGCCTAACAAAGACGCCATTTCGGTTTTGGAGCATGTAGTGGAGGTCGATCCGACTTACGCGCCCGCCTGGGAGCAACTCGGAGTCCGTTGCTATTATGACGCGGACTATTCCGATGGCGGCGAGCCCATGTTCCAGCGGTCGAATAAAGCGTGTGAGCGCGCTATCGAACTGGATCCGAATCGGGTTGTCGCCGCCGGACAATTGATCGAAAACCGGGTGGCGCGCGGCGAACTCGGAAAGGCATATCAGGCGGCGCAGACCCTGGTGAAGCGTCGTCCGGAGAGCGCCCAGGCGCACTTTACGATGAGTTATGTTTATCGTTATGCCGGAATGCTGGAGCAATCCACGAACGAATGCAACACTGCAATCGCACTCGATCCCGGCAATTATCTGTTTCGCTCTTGCGCGTGGGCGTTTATGGAGCTGGGGAAGACTGCACGCGCTGCGGATTTTATTCGGTTAGACGCGGGGTCGGAGTGGGCGGCGTACATCACGCCATCCCTGTTGTTGCGCGAAGGGAAGGTTGCCGAGGCGCGCGAGGCGGTTAAGAGGATGCCTGCGACGCCGCGCTATCATCGCGATCTGTGGGAAGCTTGTTTACAGTTACGGCCGGCGGCGGAGTTGGACCGAATGGCACAGGATGCGGAGACCAGCCAGCCGGCGGAACCCGATCCCGAAACCTGGTATTACCAAGGGGCGCTTTTTGCTTACTGTGGCAAGAAACAGGCGGCGCTCCATCTTCTGCAGAGCGCGGTTGAAACAAATTATTGCGCGCACGAGAATCTGCTGAATGACCCGCTGCTCGCAAAACTTCGAACAGATACAGCGTTTGACAAAGTGTTGACCGCAGCGGGCGTTTGCCAGGAAGCGGTGCAAGCGTCAGCGGCTGCGGCGGACCAGTAAGGAGTTCGGTTTTGGCGCACTGTTAGAGCGTTAACCACAGGGTACACAGAGGTACAAGGGGGAAACCGCTAGTCCCAAAGTACTTAGCGTCCTCGACGAAGCGTCCGTCCACAAGCTGGTACAATCCCGTTTGTCAAAAATGGGTCTCCTTCCCTAACAAATCCCGCAAGTAAACGTCTGATTAAGGACTACTTATGACTTCTATCCAGAGATTTCTCGCGTTCACGGTTGTCGGCTGTGTCATCGGTTGTGCTGGTCTGTCGGTCGCGCAGGAAGCACAAGAAGGCCGGTTGCTGCGTTTTCCCGACATCTACAAAGACAAAATCGCATTCATGTATGGAGGGGATTTGTGGCTGGCGTCGAGCGCGGGCGGGACGGCTCATCGGATTACCGCGCATCCGGGACGCGAACTGTTTCCCAAATTTTCGCCGGATGGGAAATGGCTGGCGTTCACTGGCCAATACGATGGCAATTTCAATGTGTATGTGATGCCGGCTGAGGGTGGTCAACCGAAGCAGTTGACCTTTTACCAAGGATCGGCGCAGCCGCTCACCGATCGAATGGGCGTATTGAATCAAGTGATTGGCTGGACGCAGGATGGCAAGAGCATCATTTTTCTTTCGCGGCGCGATGCCTCGAATGGCTGGACCAAGCGGCTGTATACGGTGAGTGTTGATGGCGGCCTTGCTCAGCCGATGGCCATGGATGAAGGTGGCCTGCTTTCGTTTTCACCGGATGGCAGCAAGGTCGCTTATAACCGGATCTTTCGCAATTTTCGAACCTGGAAACGGTACACCGGTGGACTGGCGCAGGACATAACGATCTACGACATCAAGAAAAATGTTGTGGATCAGATCGTCCCACACACGGATTACACCGACACATTTCCGATGTGGCATGGGAATACGATTTATTTCACTTCCGACCGCGGTCCTGAACACCGGCTGAATCTGTACGGTTACGATCCTGGGACCAAGCAGGTGGAACAACTGACTAAGTTTGCCGAATTTGATGTCATGTGGCCGAGCCTTGGTCCCGATGCGATTATTTTCGAAAACGGCGGGTACTTGTATACGTTCGACTTCCAGACTAGGCAGCCGAAAAAACTGGTGGTTTACGTGAATGGAGAGCGTGACCAGGCGATGAAGCGTTGGGTGAACGCCAGCCGCCAAATTACCGACTTCGATATTGCTCCCGACGGCAAGAGAGCGGTATTCGCGGCACGCGGAGAAGTATTCACGGTTCCCGCCAAAGACGGGAGCACCCGCAATCTGACCCGCTCCCCCGGCGTTCGTGAAAGGCATGTGGCGTGGTCGCCGAATGGGCAATGGATCGCCTATGTTTCCGACCGCACGGGTGAAGATGAAATCTATATCGCTGCGCAAGATGGGCTAGCCGCCGAAGAGCAGATTACCAGCGGCCACAAGGGCTTCATGTTCCAGCCGGCGTGGTCTCCGGACAGTTCGAAGATCGCCTGGGGCGACAAAGATCTGAAGCTCTGGTATGTCGATATCAAGGACAAAAAGCCAGTTGAAGTGGACCGAGGCAAGTTCGCGGAGATTCAGAATTACAACTGGTCGCCGGATAGCAAGTGGCTGGCTTACGATAAAAATCTGGATACCGGGTATTCGGTGGTCTATCTGTATGGCTTGGTCGATCGCAAGATCACGGCCGTAACTTCGCCGCTCAATAATAGTTATGGTGGATTGTTTGATCCCGACAAGCGATACCTGTATTTTCTCTCCGACCGCGACTACAACGAAGTAGCTAGGAAACATCGACTTCGAGTTTGCAAATCCGAAGACGACCCGAGTTTACGTCGCAACCCTGACGGCGGATGAGCCTTCGCCATTTCCAGCTCTGAGCGATGAGGTGAAGGTAAAGAGCGAAGAGTCGGCGGCAACCGTGCCGGTGCCCGATACCAAGAAGAACGCGAAACAGCCGCCAGACAAGAAGGAAGACAAGCCGGCGACTGACGAGAAAGCGGCGCAAACCGAGACCAAGGAACCTCCTAGGGTTTTCCACATTGATCTGGATGGCATCCAGAACCGGATCGTGGCTTTGGCGGTTCCACCCGCAGTGATTCGCAGCCTGGATGCATCGAAGGATGCGATTTACTACTCCACGGCGCCTATCCAGGGCCTCTCTGGGCCTATCCCCGGAGAGAACCCGGCGATTCATGCGTATGACCTTAAAGAGCGCAAAGATAAAGTGCTGCTAGATGGAACCGAGCGCTTCGCGCTTTCGCATGATGGGACGAAGCTCTTGTATCGGGCCGATGGCGACGGTCCAGTTGGGATCATCGATGCCAAGCCGCCAGATTCAGCCCACAAGATTGGAGATGGAGCGCTGAAACTCGATGGCATGAGGGCTGAGGTCGATCCTCCGCAGGAATGGAAGGAAATTTTCAACGAAGTATGGCGGCAGGAACGCGATTATTTTTTTGAAGCGTCCATGAATGGAGTGGATTGGCAAAAGACCAAAGATCAATACGCTCAACTGCTCCCTTATGTGGCTGATCGCTATTCGCTGACTTACATCATGGGCGAAATGATCGGGGAGCTGTCGAATTCGCACACTTATGTTGGCGGCGGCGATTATCCCGTGTTGCACCCGGTGAATGTCGGATTGTTGGGCGCGGATTACGAAGCCGATGCGGCCAGTGGCATGTACCGGATCAAGAAAATCTTTGATGGCGAGAACTGGGACGCGCACACTCGTTCTCCTTTAACGGAGCCGGGCGTCAATATCAAGGAAGGCGATTACCTGGTCGCGATTAATGGCCGGGCATTGCGGGCTCCGCAAACGCCGGACGAATTGTTGACCAACACGGCCAATGAAGTGGTTACTCTCACCGTCAACGCCAAGCCCGCCGTGGACGGTTCCCGCAAAGTAGTGGTGAAGCCGATCGGCGACGAGTTTAGCTTGCGCGAGTTGAACATGATTGAGACCAACCGCAAGAAGGTGGACGCGGCCAGCGGCGGGCGCATCGGCTATGTCTATTTGCCGAATATGGGTGACGAAGGACTGAACGAATTCGTCAAGCAATACTTTCCGCAGATTCGTAAAGAGGGGATCATCTTCGATGTCCGCTACAACGGCGGCGGCTTTGTGGATCAACTCATTTTTTCGCGCTTGAAGCGAATGCTGGTTGCCATGAATCCGGCTCGGAACTTCGAGTCCGGCACGACTCCGCAGAATGTTTTTCACGGATACATGGCGTGCGTGACCAACCAGTATGCGGCTTCCGACGGAGACTTCTTCAGCTACTTCTTCAAGCAATACAAGCTGGGGCCGCTCATTGGCGAGCGAACCTGGGGCGGAGTGCGCGGGATACGAGGCGAAATTCCTTTGATGGATGATGGCTACATCACGCGCCCGGAGTTCTCGTTGTCATCGCTCGACAGCAAGTGGCTGATTGAAAACCGCGGAGTGCAGCCTGATGTCGTGGTGGACAATCCCCCGGACTTGGTCTTGAAGGGACAAGATCCGCAGCTAGAGAAAGCGGTCCAGATGCTGATGGAGGAGATCAAGGCGAATCCGAAGACGCTACCGGCTAGGCCGCCGGATTTGCCGACTTATCCGGATGGACCGGGATTGTAGAGAGCGAATTGGTGCGCTGAGGCTCGCTCTGTGCTTGATCGCAGGGAGCGAGCCATCGCAATTATGCGCTGGCAGATCGGCTATTCTGAGCCGGGCCTCTGAGGAATTACCCTCTTCCAGGGAATTGAGATGTTCTGGAAAAACTGAACCCCCAGACGCCACAGCCGAATGGCGTTCTGGGGGATCGGTTCGCGCGATCCTTTGATGGGAATGGATCGCCCGTCGGTTGCGATTCGTAACTTCTACGGTCGAACGAAGGTGAAGACGGCATTTGAACCATTGACTCCAAAGACGCCGGCGCCTGATCCGCTGGAAATACTCTTCAGAGCACCTTGAACCTGGACAAACGATTCGCTGCTGGAGTCAAAGTGCCACATACGGCCGGACGTATCGATGATCCAAACGCCATCTCCGCCCGCCGAGACCTGAACGGTATTGCCTCCTACGCTGTTCATTGCGCCGGTTTTGGGATCATAACGAAAAACGTTATTGGCGCTGTTGACGCCCCACACATCGTTCACTCCGACAGAGATCTGCGTCAGCTTGCCTGTGACCGAAACGAACGCCTGCTTGGCGAAGTTGAAGTGGAAGATGCCGCCCGCGCTATTGAGTCCCCAAACATCTCCTCCGCCGGTTGCGACCTGCGTCAAGAGGCCGGCGACCTGGTCGAACACGTTGGTGCAGTAGTTGTATCTGAAAATTTGATTCGAAGCGTTGACGCCCCAGACTTCATAGGGATGGCAGCTTTCCTGCGTGCCTTCACCAACCGCGATTTGCTCGAGAGCGGCACCGGGTATTTGGTCGAAGACTTTGGTGGTGTAGTTGAACCTGAAAACATCGAGGTTACCTTCGACGCCCCAGACCTCGTCGAGTTGGGACAGGGTCCCGCCGCCTACAGCGAGCTGAAAAAGGGATGCCCCTTTTATTTTGGCGAACACGTTCGTTTTGGCGTTGTATCGCCAGACCGCGGCATGGACATCGAAGCCGAACGCCTCGTTTCGGCCCGCCGAAACGCCGGCGAGAGTGCCTTTCGCTTGCTTGAATTCCTGTGCTGATGCCGGCACGACAAGCGCGGCCCAACAGACCAGAACCAGAAGAACGATAGAACTAGTGGTTTTGCGCGACATAGGAATCTCCTCAGTAGATTTTTTTGTTTCTCGGGATAGCGCGGAGTGGCAAAGAGCTTGTTACTCCTGGGTTCTTCTTTGCCTGAACTTAGCGGTTCGCATGGGACAACCGTGGTAAAATCCCACTGGACTTCCGCTCCTCGCCGTTTGCACCTTCCCCAACGCGGCAAACGTTACTTCACATGTCTCTCAAATGTCCTAAAAATGGCGCTCAAATGTTCTCAAAACATCCCCGAACCCTGTTATGTCCAGCCTGATCAACAACTTATATCGTTTCGGCGAATATAGCCTTGACGCTCAGGGGCGAGTGTTAAGGCGGGGCGCCGAGGTTGTGCCCCTGACCCGGAAAGCTTTCGATGTCCTGCTACTGCTGGTTCAAAACGCAGAAAGGACCGTAACCAAAGAAGAACTGATAACGGCAGTCTGGCCGGGCAGTGTCGTGGAAGAGTCAAACCTGACGCAGACCATTTTCATGGTGCGAAAAGCATTGGACGAAACGCCGGAACGACGCTACATCCTGACTGTGCCTAGCGAAGGCTATCGGTTCCTTGTTCCTGTTAAGGAAGCCTCAGTTACAGAAGCGGCGGGTGGCGGAGAGGGGGATCGACCGAGTGACCGACCGATTGACCCACAAAAGACAGAGGCGCCCGTCGTGCCTCCCACGGCGACAGATGAGCGCGAGATTCATTTACAAGCGCACGTGCGGAGCTTGCGCGGTTGGAAAACGGCCGCCATTGCTCTGGCCGTAGTTGCGTTCGTCCTGATCGGTGCGTTCCTCCTGAGACAAGTTTCCCCCGCCCTGCCCTGGTATTCGCGGAAGGGAGCCGCGGAGCCCGAGCGAATCATGCTGGCCGTCCTTCCATTCCAGAACCTTACGGGCGATGCCGCGCAGGAGTATGTCAGCGATGGACTGACCGAGGAAATGCTCACGCAATTAGGAAATCTGAATCCCCAGCGCCTTGGGGTCATTGCGCGCACCTCCGTAATGCATTACAAAGACTCGCACACCCCGCTCGATCAGATCGGGCGCGAGTTGAACGTGCAATATGTACTGGAAGGAAGCGTCCGGCGGGAATCGGGGCGCCTGCGCATTACGGCGCAACTCATCCGGGTCAACGATCAGACCCACGTCTGGGCTCGTCAGTATGACCGTGAATTGAAAGACCTGCTTCCCCTCGAGGGTGAGGTTGCCCATGAGATCGCAGAAGAGATTCAGCTTACCTTCGACAGCCGCATGGAGACGGGACGCCAATCGGCAGTGCCGCCGCAAAGTTTCGAGGGTTACGATCTTTATTTGAAGGGGCTGTATTTCTTCAATAAGAGGACGCCGGCGGACTTGCGAGTGGCCGTGCGGTATTTCGAGCAGGCTGTCGCGAAAGACCCTTCTTCCGCGCGTGCGTATGCGGGACTTGCGAAGGGGTACGCCATCCTCTCCGCATACAGCAATCCGTCCGACGAAGCGGAGTTCATACCGAAGGCGCGCGCAGCGGCGTTGAAGGCGCTCGAAATTGATGAGAGTTCGTCGGAAGCGCACACCGCGCTGGCCCTGATTGTTCAAAACCATGACTGGGACTGGCGAGCCTCGGAAAAGGAATTCCGCCGGGCGATCGAATTGAATCCAAACGATGCGACCGCTCACCATTGGTATGCGGAGCATCTGATGTGGCGCGGACGATTCGAGGAGGCGATCGAGCAAAGCGAGCGGGCACATCAATTGGATCCGCTTTCCTTGATTATTGCCGCGGATAACGGGGCCATCCTCTACTTCTCACGCAACTACGACGAGGCCATCGACAAATGGCGTTCTGTACTGGCCATGGATCCTGTCTTTAATCGTGCCCATCTCATCGAGGGGGCATACGTCGAGAAAGGGATGTTCGCCGAGGCCCTGGCCGATAATGAAAAACAGCGGCCGACGATTTCGGACGCGGCGTATTGGGCATGGAGCGCCTATATTCATGGGCGCGCCAGACAAATGACAGAGGCAGAGCGGGCGATTCACGAGCTGCTCAAGATTGAGAAGAGCGGTTCGGTTGATCCCACTTCCCTCGCGCAAGCCTTCGCGGGAATGGGAGATAAGGACCAGGCCCTGGCCTGGCTGGAGAAAGCTTATGCAGAACGCTCGAACGCACTCACGTCGTTGAAGGTAAATCCTGCCTATGATCCGCTGCGCGGCGATGCGCGGTTCCGAGATTTGTTGCAGCGTGTTGGATTGGGCCAGTAGACGCGGTCGCAATGGCTCATTTTTGTGGAAGAAGCGTTTTCCCCTTGCCAACCGGACGGTCGGTTGGGTACTATTGAGTTCAATCTTCCTTCCGAATCCCACCCGCCAGAAGGGTTGGCTCGGTGGGTTTTGTTTTTTCAGGAACGCGTTCCCATAGCTCGATCCGGCGCCTTGGAATGATGCAATGATGCAATGATGGAATGTTGGAGAGCTTTCAGATGACAGATACGAAAACAAGCCGACCATGACTGGGGCCAGCATCCTTTGGGAGTGCCTGGAGCGCGAAGGCGTGAGAGTTGTCTTCGGCTACCCTGGAGGAGCGATTCTGCCGGCCTACGACGCGCTGAAGGGGAGCAAGATCCATCATATTCTGGTGCGGCATGAGCAAGGGGCCACGCACATGGCCGACGGCTATGCGCGCGCCAGTGGGGAAGTCGGAGTTGCAGTCGCGACCTCCGGGCCGGGCGCCACGAATATGGTTACCGGCATCGCCACCGCGATGCTTGATTCCTCTCCGATCGTCTGCATTACGGGACAGGTTGGCAGCAAGCTGATCGGGTCGGATGCGTTTCAGGAAACCGATATCACCGGGGTCACCCTTCCGATCACCAAACACAATTATCTGGTGACCCATGCCAGCGAAGTGGCGCGGACGGTGCGGGAAGCATTTTATGTGGCGCGGTCGGGGCGTCCGGGGCCGGTGTTGATTGACATCACGAAAGATGCGCAGCAGAGCACTTGCGAGTTCGACTGGGAGGCGGCTAAGCCGCAGATGCCGGGTTATCGGCCCGATCTTTCTCCGGAGCCGCAGGAGTATGCGCAGGCGCTGGAGTTGATCCGCAATTCGAAGCGTCCGGTGATTCTTGCGGGGCACGGGATCATGATTTCTGGAGCCATGCGCGAGGTGCGGGATTTTGCCGAGCGCACCGGGATTCCGGTGGCGATGACGCTGCTCGGCCTCGGTGCATTTCCGGCTTCGCACCCATTGAATCTGGGCATGATGGGGATGCACGGGGAAGCCTGGGTGAACCACATGATCCAGGAAGCCGATTTACTACTGGCGTTTGGCATGCGGTTTGACGATCGCGTCACCGGCAGTTTGAAAACCTATGCGGTCAATGCCAAGAAGATTCACATCGAGATTGATCCCGCGGAAATTAATAAGAACGTTAAGGTCGATGTCCCGCTGGTGGGCGATTTGCGGGAGGTGCTGCTGGAGTTGCTGCCTAAAGTCGAGTCGCTTGATCGCAGCGAATGGCTGGATCATATTGACAAACTGAAAGGCGATTCCGCGGTGCGCGACATTCAGAATCTGCCGGACAGTGGGCATCTTTACGCTGCGCACGTCATCAACGATTTGTGGCGGCAAACGCGCGATGGCAAGACGATTGTCGTCACCGATGTTGGCCAACACCAGATGTGGGAGGCGCAGTATTACAAGCATGAGCATCCGCGCTCGCTGATTACTTCTGGCGGGCTGGGGACGATGGGGTTCGCGTTGCCCGCTGCTATTGGCGCCAAAGTTGCCAATCCCGATGCCGAAGTTTGGGTGATTGTGGGGGATGGCGGATTCCAGATGACGATGTGCGAGCTGGCGACGATTGTTCAGGAAAATCTGAAGATCCATATTGCGATCATCAACAACGGTTTTCTGGGCATGGTGCGGCAGTGGCAGGAATTTTTCTACGATCGCAATTATGCGGCGACGCCGTTGCTCAATCCGGATTTCGCCAGGTTAGCGGACGCATATGGCATTCGGAGCGCGACTGTTTCCGAGCGATCGCAGGTGGTGCCCACCGTGCAGGCGGCGCAGCAGCATGATGGACCCATGTTAATTAACTTCAAAGTTGAGCAGGAAGACACGGTGTATCCGATGGTGGCGGCGGGGGCGGCGCTGAACGATATGATTCGGCGGCCGAGTCCGATTGTGGAGACGGCGGAGGATGAGTGAGTTGATGGAAGTCAGGTCAGAGGTGAGAGGTTAGATTGTAGAGGTAAGGACCTCCCAAAAGCTCGGGCTTTCACTTCTGCAATCTGACCTCTCGCTTCTGACCTGATATGAGATGCCTCACTGAGAGCGAATCGAAACTATGCTGAATACATTCATGGTGTATGTCGAGAATAAGCCGGGTGTTCTTACTCGCGTGGCATCGCTGTTTCGGCGGCGCGCCTTCAATATTGACTCGCTCACGGTGGGGCGCACTGAAAAGCCTGAGGTGTCGCGCATGACCATAACGGTTGACGCCGATTTCGACTCGGCTCGCCGCATTGAAGCGAATCTTTACAAGCTGGTGAATGTGCTGCTGGTTGAAAACATCACCAATCAACCGGCGATCGTTCGGGATCTGGCCATGATTCGGGTGGCGGCCGCTCATGAAGAGCGCTCGCATGTGCTGGAGCTTGCCAATGTGTTTCGCGCACGGGTGGTTGATGTTGCTCCTGAATCCCTGACCATTGAAATCACTGGTGCGGAGGACAAGATCGATGGACTGCTGGAGTTGCTGCGTCCCTACGGCATCTTGGAGATGGTGCGCACTGGCATTGTCGCCATGCGGCGGGGCAGCAGGCCGGCGCGCGCCCTCGCTGCGGCGGAAAATACGGCGATGAACGTCCTCACTGATGATGTTTCTTACTCGGTCTAAGGCTGTGAGTCTCGCTTTGACCGGCGGACATAGTGGTCAATGAAATAGCCAATAAAAAACGCCCTGAGCGTTTAAGCTCAGGACGCCTTCCGGCAGCCCTCCCCCAGAACTGCCAAACTACTCGCTCATCCTATGTCCCGTTGGCGGCGCTGTAAATGTCACTTCCGTAACTTAGAGCTTGCAATTCAGTACCGTGGGTCAGGCGCGGAGGTAACGTTACTTTGCGGAGATACCAAGGGCTGACGCGGAAAAAGGGAGCCAGAGACGAAACGTCAATTTTGAGGAGCGGGAGGTCCTTCGCTCCACTCAGGATGAAAACTTTTCGGGATGACAAATTTGAGGAGGATGAAATGCTTTCCGTTCGACTGTGCTCAGGGTCAGGGGGACTTGGCGGGTCGTGTTTCGCTCGGACGCCACACGGATTACTTCTTACTCCAGGTTGTTCCGCCGTCCAGGGTGATCCAGATCTCGTTATTACCGGTTGACAGCAGAGCCTGAGTGGAGCTCCGCACATCAATATGAGTCACGTCAGCACTAAGTTGTTGGTTTTTGATGGAGGGTTTGACCTGCGCCCAAGTGAGTCCGCTATCCGTAGAGTGGAAGAGGGTGCCTGTCTGTCCACCGGCCCATACGTCCGTGTCGCGGGTTGCTGAGCACAACAACCGGTGGTCCGTGCGCAAGGCAGTTTGCCACGTTTGGCCGCTGTCTAGCGACCGTTGCAACACACCTGCTGCAATTGTCCAGGTGACAGCAGGTGGCCCAGCGGAGCCCGAGGGAACGGTAGAATTGGCCAGGGACATCACATTTCTGCCTTGTGCACTGACCGATCCAGCAGCGCCGGCTTCGCCTTTTGGACGCCCATTCGCAGCGACTGCCGGGGGAGGCTCTTTGGCCTTTACGATTGCGGGAGCGTTGTTCTGCGCCATCATGATATTTCCGCCGGAGGCCTGTTTCTGCGCGCCCACGGCTGCTCCAGAAACCGCAGCGGCTTCAGCCGCCCCGGAAGCGGAGGACGCACCTTGATCGAGCGCGCGGGCTTCCTGGGGCAGGGTTGTAGACGCCTTATCTGAAGAATTCTTTGCGTTGTCGGCAATCAGCACTTCAGACTTGATCGGATACGACGGCAGCGCAGCCTCTCCGGTTTGAAGTTGCCGGGACACCTTGGACCCAGAATTGAGCGATCCAGAATTGAGTGAGCCATTGAGCCGGGCGTTGTCGGCTTTGCCGGCTAACATTGAGGGCCGAGCGGAGAATTGGGCCGTTGGCGTTGCAATCGAAGGAAGCGTGGTCTGTGGGCTGGCCGGTTGCGGCGAAGGGGCCACGGCAAGCGGCTTCGTCGAAGGCCTCACAGACTGCCTTGTCGGCGACTGACTTCTCGATGGTTGCTTTGCCGATTCGTCCGTAGATGGCAACGCTGTCGGCGGAGATGTCAACACGGGCTGGGAGGTTGGCGGCACGGTGGTTGCGATTTGAGAGCTGGAAGGCAGGTTCGGATGATTCACCTTTCCGGGGTTAAGCAGAAGCACCGAGGCTGCCACAGCAACACCCGCCGCCAGCGCGGCCCATCGCAGTTGCGGCCACGCCCAAACGAAGATCGGCTTGCGTAACGCGGGCACCTTCATCCGCGAGACGGATGCCGCAACTTCTTCGGTGCTGTCCGCAGCAATTGGCAAGGCCACCCCGGCTGTATCTGGAAGCGCCAAAGCGACGATTTCACGGCAGTCTCCGCAGCGCGCCATGTGTTCGAGCACGGCATCGCGTTCGGTTGCCGAGAGCGACTGCTCGGCAAAAGCCGTAAGCAGATCCGCTTCCGGATGCGCTCCCTTCGGCTCCAGGGTCCGCAGCCGGTCGAAAACGATTTTGGGGATCTTATTCATGAGTCATTGAGTCACAGTTCTCTTTGTTCTCTTTAGCTATTGCCTTCGTCCCGTCCTTCAGTCATTACCCCCCGTCGCCTGACTCTTGTGCCGGAACCTTTCTACTACCGGGGAACGGTTTTGTGCTGGAATCTTGCGTCAAACGCGCACGTAAATTCAGCTGTAGGTCTCGCACGTCGGTCTCCAAAGCTTCCGCCGCCTGGGCATGGCTCATGCCTTGTCCCCGCAAGCCCGCTAGAATCCGCTTCCGGAGCCCGGTTGCCAGCCGGTCCAGGCGCCGGCTAACGCTCGATTCGTGCAGTCCGAGCGTGCGCGCAATCTCGGCTAGCGTCCGTCCATCGAGAAAATACGACGCCAGGGTAAACCGATCCTCTGACGACAGTTCAGCAAGAGCCTCGTCGGTGGCCGCTTCCAGGCGTTGGTCTGTCGAAGACACCGGTGCGGGAACCGCTGCCGCGAACTGCGCACCTTCGTCCGTTTGCTCGTCCAGGCTAACGGTATTTTTCTGCTTGCGATAACGATTGATGAACTCCTGCGCCATCACCGTGCGTAACCAGCCTTCGAGCGAACCGCGTCCGGTATAGAACACAAGTTTTGAACTACGTACTCCGTTGCGGAGGTTCACGCCATAAAGATCCGCAAACAGTGAATCGGCCAACTCCGCGGCATGCGCACCGTCGCGAGTAATGTGGAGAGCCATGCTGTGCAGTTTCTGCCGGTAGCGGCTGATAAAGTCTTGCCAGGCCCGCTCGCTACCTGCGGCGCACGCCCGCGCCAGCGCTAGCTCTTCCAGACGCAGTCCCGCGCAGAAGGCAGTCTTCTGATCCTTCTGTGCTTCGTTTCGTATTTCCGAGGGATCGGCCGAACCGTGAACGAAATATTTGCGCAGAATTTCATCAAGGATCGCAGCGAACTGATCGGCGGTCACGCCGTAAATCGCCGCGCCGCTGCGGTCATAGAGAGCCGCGATAGCGCCAGGGTCTGCGTTGGGGCCGGATTGGGCGGGCTTCGGCATGGAGGTCTGGCAGGCTCCACATGATGCTAGCAATTTTTTCGACGCAAGGAAGAATAAATCGTGCGTTCTTCACTCAGCGAGCGGAAAGACACTCCTCCTGGAAGCCTCTCGTGACCGGGTTCCCCGGCACACTCTAGCTTGGTGTGCCGGGGAAGGGCTGGACGTAGCCCGGAGTACCGATCGTGGCGGGAGCAGCAGAATTGTGGCCGGTGTCCTGACTGTTGGGAGGTCCTATGCGACTTATCACGGCGGTTGCGGGAATCGTTTTAATCGGGGTGGTGGCGGTGGTGACACCATCTCTTCTTCAAGCGGGTGAGGGCACGGCAACAAATGGCTATTCTCTGCTGAGCCCGATTCGCAGTGGCAATCTAACGGTTTTTCCCGTCGTCGCGAGTAAGTCGCTCAATAATTCGTACGATACGGCACAGTTTCTCACCCTCGATGAAGGGTTGCGAAGCGGCGACGTTGTGATAACGGAAGCCGGGCAGGCTCGCGGGCTTATCCGTCATCGCCCAGGTGATCGGGAAATCGTTCATCCGCTGCGGGATGCGGAAGTGAATCGGCTGGTTCTGGTGAATAACTCGAAGCGTCCATTGTTACTCCTCGCGGGCGAGATAGTAACTGGAGGCAAGCAGGACCGTGTTATCGGCAAAGACCGCATCGTGCCGGCGGAGAGCGATCCTGTAGATCTCAGCGTGTTCTGCGTCGAGCCGGGGCGATGGGTGGCGGCGAATGGCACGTACGGATTCAACAATAAGACTGCGACGGGCAATGTTAATGCGCTTATTGCTTCCCCAGTCGTACGTAGCAAAGCGATGGCCGCGAAAGATCAGCAGCAGGTATGGGACAGCGTCCGTACTTCGCAGCGGGTGATGGCCGAAACCGTGGAGGTTGAGGGTGCTGCTCCTGAGGTGAACGCGACCACCTCGTATGCGCAGGTTATGGATAACGAGGAAGTTAAGAAACAAGTCAATGCCGTTGCCGAACCGGTGCAGCGCAACTACGAAAGCGTCATCCGCCAACTACGCGATCAGAATGCGGTGGGCGTGGTGGTCGCCGTGAACTGAGAGATTGTCTGGGCGGATATTTTTGCGAGTACACAGTTACTGCAAAAATATTGGCCGAAGCTTGTACGATCGTATGCCACGGAAGCGGTGGTCACACGCGCCAAAGGCGGAGCGGCCAGTGCCAGAGACGCGCAGAGGTTTATAGACGATCTGCAGGGTCGCCACGAAACCGCCGAAAGTGAACCCGGGCTCTATCGCCAGACCGAGATTACCGGTGATGGCTTCAAGGTGTTCGAGCTCATATCGCTGCTGCCGAAGACTGGGTTTGCGCTGCATATCGCGAAGATGGCTGACTAGGCTTAGCCGTCGCGCAGGGCGCGTCAAGTCCGCGCCAATCCCTTGTGCACGACATCGTCGGCGTCATAGGCCAGGTTCAGTGCGGGCAATTCATCTCGCATGAACCAGCGAACCTCGGCTGCATCGCTTCCGGCTTTGAGATCGCCGCCAATTGCACGGCACAGGAAATCAATCAGCACATAGTGGTATCGAACTCGTCCCTCGTCGCCAGGGATCACACGTTCATAGACGCCCAGCATGTCTTCTGTCTCGATTACTAATCCTGTTTCTTCGCGCGCTTCGCGTACTACGGCTTCGCGGAGGCTCTCACCGCATTCGAGTACGCCACCGGGCAAGGACCACTCTCCTTGTAAGGGCGGAGTTGCGCGGCGGATCAGCAGGACGCGGTTCTCCTGAATAATTACTGCGCCTACTCCTATCAGCGGATTGTCGGGGTATTCGCGTTTCATGTGGACCTTTAGATCGCTGTACGAGACAGTTTGATGGTGTAGGGGTCCTTCGACTTCGCTGAGCCATGCGCTTCGCTTATGGCTCGGCTTCGCTCAGGATGACAACATTGGGAAACATGAGGTCCTTCCCCTTCGACTGCGCTCAGGGTCAGGAGGACAAATTTGAGGCGAGACAATTTTGTGGAGCATACGAGTATGTTATTTGGCGCCTACCTGATATTGCTCGATCTTGCCGTCCGGCATGATCCGTTCCCATACCTCGACTGTCTTCTGTGGAAAATGGACTTCGAACAAGCGGAACGTCATGCCGCCGCGATCCTGCTTGGCGGTCTGGTTAAACTCTGTCGGGTGCCCCAGAGGACCCAGGCTGTCGGCGAAATCTTTGAGGGCCTGCTCGGTGAAATAGCTGTTGCAATTGTCGGTGAATAAGGCGCGATTGATTTTGCCTTGCTGGAGTGCGGCGAATATTTCGCGGGACTGATCCTCTTGCTTGCCGGCATCGGACTCGCGGAAGAGCAAACTTGCGATGCTGCTGGCAATGTCGCCTGAGGCTCCGACGGAATCCTCGTTCACGAGCACGACGACGGCGATGCGCGCGTCGGGGAAAACAATGTTGTGGGCGGTAAAGCCGGAGACTTCGCCACCGTGCTCGATGGCGCGTTGTCCGGACTCCTGCCGCACGTCTACGCCCAGACCATAGCGTGCGCCGAGACCATTTTTCAGCACGACTTCTTTTTCCATCTGGGCGTGAGAGGCCGGCTGGAGCACGGTTTGGTTGATCATGCTGATGTCCCATTTCGCCAGATCTTCGGCGGGCATGGCCAATTCGCCTGCGGCAAAGAGCCAGCCTTTTCCTTCTTTCGGAGCCAGTCGCGGCGGTCCGAGCGCGTAACGCAGATATCCGGTGGCGTCGGTATCCGTGAGCCGGCTCTGATCGATGTTCATGACACTCTTCATCCCGAGCGGCGCGAAGATGTGCTCGCTGAGAAATTGCAGCAAAGGTTCGCCGCTGGCCTTTTCGACGATCAATCCGGCAATCACAAAATTTGTGTTGCTATATTGCCACTCGGTTCCGGGATCGAAATCGAGCGGCTTGCGGGCCCATTGATCGAGAATTTTGTCCGCCGTGATGGGCTGCAACATGAACGGCGGAACGTAGTCTTGCGGCCAGTAATCCTGATAGCCGGAGGTGTGGGACAGCAATTGGCGGATGGTAACTTCATTCCCTCGCGTCAGATTGGGTACGAATTTCGACACAGGATCGTCTAGCGAAAGCTTCCCCTGTTCCGCCAGCAACAGTATCGCGGCCGCCGTGAATTGCTTGCTGATGGATCCGATGCTGTAGCGCATGGATGGCAGCGCGGGCGTGTTTGGTTCGATGCGACCGGCGCCATAGGCCTGGAGATAGGAGATTGCTCCATTTTGTACGATGGCAATGGAGACGCTTGGAACGCCGGTTGTGGTCAGCGCCTGGCGGACGATGGCGTCAACTTTTTCTCGCAACGCGGCAGAAATTGGTGTTGGAACTTGTGCTTGCAGAATGGAAGCGGTGAGCAAAACGAAGAGACAAACTGCGCGCTGAGTTTGCGACAGCCGATTCATATTTTAAGAGTCCTCAGAAACCGAAACAGTATACGGTCTAAGTCTAGTTTTGACGGCCAACCGTTCTTGCGGTGGAGGATGCTGAACGCTGCATCAAAAAATGCAGCGGGATTACAATAGCCACCATGTCGCTCGACGAATACAAACGGAAACGGCGCTTTGAAGAAACGCCTGAGCCTCCGCCGAAGATCGAAACAAAATCGCGGCATCGCTTTGTGGTGCAGCGCCATGCTGCGTCGCGGTTGCACTACGACTTTCGGCTGGAGATGGAAGGCGTGCTCAAGTCGTGGGCGGTGCCGAAGGGGCCGTCGCTCGATCCGGCGGATAAGCGGCTGGCGATGCAGGTCGAGGATCATCCTGTGTCCTACTACGATTTTGAAGGAACCATCCCTGAAGGAAATTATGGCGGCGGGACGGTGATGGTTTGGGACGCAGGTACCTGGGAACCACTGTCGCCGGTTCCAGTGGATGGGGAGTATGTTCCGGGCACGGAAAAAGAAGCTGCGGCCATGCTGGAGAAGGGCGATTTCAAATTTCGCCTGAAAGGGAAGCGGCTCAATGGTGATTTCGCGTTGGTGCATATCAAAGGTCGCAGGCCTGGCAGCAAGGGCAACGAATGGCTTCTCATCAAGAAGAAAGACGATCGCGTTGTCGCAGGATTCGATATCGATAAGTTCAACACCTCTGTGCTCACTGATCGGACCATGGCGCAGATCGCCGGCGATAAAGGCTCGGCGGAATGGACGACCAGTCCTCCGGCGTCGCGTGGGCCGGTGAAGGCCGCGTGGTTATCCGACGCCATTGCACGCGCTGACAAAAAGCGACAAGCTTTAGCCACGAAGAAACCTGACGCCGTGGAGAAGGTTAAAAAAAAAGTCTCAAAACGGACAAGCAAAAGTTAGTTGAACCGAAGTCGACGAAAGCTGCGTCCAGCGCGGCGAAAGCCACGGGCAAACCACAAAAACTAAAATCATCTGAGAGTTCGGCCGCCTCTACGGTTGGAACGCTTGGAACTCTTCCTGGCGCTGAACGGCGATCCATGCCGACGGTGATTCATCCCATGCTGGCGACGATCACTGCCAAGGCTTTCGACAATCCTGAGTGGCTGTTCGAAATCAAGTGGGATGGATATCGAGCGGTCGCCTTCATTGAAGAGGGCCGAGTGCGGCTGGTATCGCGCAATCAGATTGACCTCACGGAAAAATTTTCTGAATTGCGTGTTTTGCCGCAATTCATGAAAGCGGAACGCGCCATTCTCGACGGCGAAATTGTCGCGCTCGATGAAGAGGGACGTCCTTCGTTCAGCTTGATGCAGCAACGTACCGGATTTCAGCCGGGTAAACGCCGCCTACCGCGCCGGGAAGGCGTTCCGGTCATCTACTACGCGTTCGATCTGCTGTATCTCGATGGCTTCGACCTCCGCCGTGTTGCGCTCGAGCAGCGAAAGCAAATGTTGCAGGAACGGATTGCGGCTGGCGGGATTATTCACTTCTCCGATGACTATGCCGAGAAAGGCCTCGCTCTCTTTGAGGCGGCGAGGCAGCGCGGATTGGAAGGCATCGTTGCCAAGAAACGCAGCAGTCGTTATGAGGAGAAGCGATCCGGCGATTGGCTCAAGATCAAGATTACGCAGCGTCAGGAGTGCGTTGTCGGGGGATACACCGATCCTGAGGGCAGTCGCGATTATTTTGGCGCGCTCGTGCTTGGGTTATACGACCGGCAAAAACGGCTGATTCATGTGGGGCAAGTGGGTACGGGTTTCGATCAGAAGGCGCTGAAGGAAATGTTTGCGCGTATGCAGCCGCTGAAGACGAAACAGAATCCGTTTTACGGCGAGATTGGGGGATTGCGAAAAGTACAGTTCGTGCGTCCCGAGCTGGTGGCTGAGATCAAGTTTGCCGAGTGGACGCACGAGAACGCGGAGGGCGGGACGAAGCTGCGAGCGCCTGTGTTTATGGGGCTTCGGGAGGATAAATCGGCGACGGAGTGCAAGCTGGAGGAGGCGATTGCGCGGTAGGGGTCCTTCGACTTCGCTGAGCCATGCGCTTCGCTTATGGCTCGGCTTCGCTCAGGATGACAAGGGGGTTAGGGTTGCACTACTACTGTCGTGGGGCGTAGTAGCCGCGGCGGGCGCGGACTTGGAGATCTTTTTTCAGAGCAGTGATCTGGATCGAGCGGTAGCGGCCGTCGGCGTCGAAATCCGTGGGCTTGTAGGAGACGGCGTACTGGCTGCGCAATTCGTCTTCAATGGCGGCGAACGAGTGCGTGATGTCTTTCATTTTGTAGGGGAAGAAGGCGCGTCCGCCGGTGGCCGAGGCCAGGTCTTCGAGAACTTTGTCGCCGCGCAGAATCAGTCCGCTATCGTCGGTTGAGATGGCATAGATGAGGACTTCGGCGCGTTGCGCCATTTCGATGGCTTGGGCGCGCGTGTATTCACTTTGATTGTCTTCACCGTCGCTCAGGATCACGAGAGCCTTGCGGATGGGATGGTCGGAGTGTTCGCGGAGTAATTTCTCTTTGCACGCCTTGTAAATGGCGTCGTAGAGCGCGGTGCCGCCGCCATTGCTGAGTCGGTGGACTCCGGCGGAGAGCAGTGGCACCTGGTCGGTAAAATCCTGAGTCAGCTTACTTTCTTTGTTGAAGCCGGTGACGAATGCCTTGTCAAAGCCGGGGCGAATGATGTGCTGCAGAAACCCGGTGGCGGCATCTTTCTCAAATCCAAAACGAGCTTGCACCGAGCCGCTCACGTCCACCAAGAGTCCCATTTCGATGGGCAGGTCAGTCTCGCGACGGAAGTTGAGAATCGATTCCACCGGCTTATGATCGTCAAAAATTGAAAAATCTTTCTGGTTTAAATTGCGGACGAATTTGCCGTGACGATCGGTGGCGATGAATAGCACGTTGACTTCATCCACACGTTTCTTGATGGTGAGGATTGGTTCATCAGAATTCTCGGTGGCCGAGACGGGAAGAACGGCGGCGCTGGAAACGACAGCGCTGGAATCGATTGCGATGGTCGTGGCTACGTAGGGACTGGTTTGGGTGCATCCGAAAACAGACAAAACAAGGACGGCGGCTATTGCAGAAACGATGAACCCGGTTTGTTTGCGCTTCGTCATTTCTTCGCCTTGTCTCTACTTCTTACCGTGATTCTTAAATGTGCATCCGCTGCCAATGTCGGAACCTTCAACTGATTCGATGCACGCCGGGGGCCGAAAAATCTTAAAGCGTGGTCCAATGACTGTAGGCTGTTCTTGGGTGCGCGTCCAAGTTACAAAAGGAGTACGCAGACGGTGCGTCTCTTAACTATAGGCCGGTCAATGGGTTGACAAGCTGGTTGAAGATGACTGCGGGAGTGGAATTACGAGCCGCAAGGCGCGAGGCGGATCGTACGCGTTTGCCGCGCGGGGTGAGCGTGCTGCCGGGCTGGATATTTTTCATGGTTTAGCGCGACTCGTGCAAAATCTTCAGGAACGCCAGACTGGCCCTTACCTGTACATTTTGGATTATCCGCAGAATGATGGCGGTGTCGGTTTCCCGGTTCACCGGTGATAATCTGAAAACGGCAGTTTGGGAGTTGCCGGAACCTACGTCCGGGCACGGAGCGCGCCATGATTTTTGAGCAATTTTATCTAACCTGTCTGTCCCATGCTTCTTACATGATTGGGTCGGAGGGCGAGGCGGCGGTGGTGGATCCGCAACGCGATGTGGATATTTATCTAAGGGCGGCGGAAGAACAGAATCTTAAAATCCGGCACATTTTTGAAACCCATCTGCATGCCGATTTTGTTTCCGGACACAAAGAACTTGCGGCGCGCACTGGGGCGAAAATCTACATCGGAGCACAGGCCAACGCTGAATTTCCTCACGTTCCGTTGACCGACGGCTTCGAGGTGAAGATGGGAGCATTGCGGATTCGCGCGCTGGAAACACCGGGGCATACTTCTGAAAGCGTCTGTCTGGTGATTGTGGATGAGGAGTCAAATGAAGGTAAATCAGGACGGCCTTCCGCCGTTTTGACCGGCGATACGTTGTTTATTGGCGATGTTGGACGTCCGGATCTTTCTCCCAGGCACACGCCGCAGCAGCTTGCGGGGCTGCTCTATGACAGCCTTCATAAGAAGTTGATGACGTTGCCCGATGCGGTCGCGGTGTATCCCGCGCACGGTGCCGGATCGCTCTGTGGACGCGCCATGCGGGCGGAGCGGTCGTCCACGATTGGGACCGAGCGGCTTACGAATTATGCGCTGCAGATTCCGAGCCGCGATCAATTCATTGCGCAGTTGACGGCGAACCTGCCGGCTCGTCCCGACTATTTTCTCGAGGATGCTGAGATCAATCGATCGGGAGCTGGCACCTTGACGGAATTGCCACCGCTTCCGAAGTTTTCTCCGCTCGAAGTACAAACACTTTTGCGGCAGAAAGCTAACGTGCTTGACGTGCGTTCCGGGGAAGAGTTTGCTGCCGGGCATGTGCCGGGTTCGATCGGCATCGCGCTCTCGGGGCAGTTTGCATCGTGGGCGGGCGGGATTCTTGGTATCCATTCAAAGCCGGTGCTGGTTGGCGATAGCGAGGCGCAGATTGAGGAAGCGCGGCTGCGACTGGCTCGCGTGGGGATCGAAGATTTGCGCGGGTATCTGGCTGGCGGCGTGACGGCCTGGCAGAAGGCTGGCTTGCCGGTTGCTAAGACGGAGCAGATTTCCGCTCAGGAACTGAACCAGAAATTACGCGAGGGTAGTTTGCGTCCCCAGGATGTGATTGACGTTCGGCGCGAAGGTGAGTGGCAGGCGGGACACATCTCGGGCGTGGAGTGCCGGGCGCTGGATACGTTTCCGCAAGCGCTGCCGGTTGTTGATAAGGGGCGGGTGGTTGCGGTTCATTGTAAGAGCGGATATCGCAGCATGATTGCCTGTAGTTTGCTGGAGCGTGCGGGGAACCGCCAGGTGCTCAATGTGGCTGGAGGGTTCGACGCTTGGCACGCGGCTGAGCTTCCGGAAGTTGCGGAGCAACTGGCCAAAGCATAGGCAGTGGGTAGCTTGATAGGCTCGCTCCCTCAGCGGCTAAAGCCGTCCGCAAAGCGGCGCCGTTACCGCAGCGGTAAACCGCTGCGCCACCCAAAACCAAATGCAACAGCGCAAACTGCCGCGTCCCTATGTCGCTGCGGCTTGCGCCTGAGCTGCTTCCCGGCGCGCTGGAAGCTGCGGTAGCGCATCCATTAGACGGCGGGTATAGGCGTGGACGGGAGCGGTGAAGATTTGTTCGGTGGGACCGGACTCCACGATCTGGCCTTCGTGCAGGATGGCGATGCGCTGGCAGATTCCGGCTACGGATGGCAGATCGTGCGAGATGTAGAGGATCGACATTCCGATCTCGCGATTGAGGCGCGCAAATAATTCCAGGATTTCGGACTGCGTGATTACGTCGAGGGCGCTGGTCGCTTCATCGGCGATGAGGAGCGCGGGACGGTGCATGATGGCCATGGCGATGAGCACGCGTTGCGCCTGGCCGACGCTTAGCTGGGATGAGCGCTTGCGCAGAAAGTCGCCGTCAACCTCGTCGCATGGGAGGCTTACGCTTTTCAAGGCGGACTGGATGGCGCGGTCGCAAGCTTCTTTGGTGCTGGTGCCGTCGCTGTGGGCGCGCCAAGCTTCCCGCAGTTGCGTGCGGATTTGCAGCGCGGGATTCAGCGAGGCTAGCGGACTTTGGAGTACGAGGCTTAGGGAGCGTCCGCGAAGGTTGCGCATTTCGCGTTCGCGCAGAGTGAGCAGGTCGATGCCCTGAAAATAAATGTTGCCTTCGACGATGGCGCGCTGGCGGCTGAGTAATCCTAGGACGGCCATCGCCAGAGTGCTTTTTCCTGATCCGCTTTGGCCGACTAGTCCGACAACTTCGCCAGGCGCGATTTCGAGCGAGATTCCGCGGAGCACCGGCGCTTTGCCGGGATAGCGCACTGTTATCTGGGCTGAGAGCAGGCTTGAGGAGTTGTCCGGCGTCGTTGGTGTCATTAAATCGTCTGCCCTCAGCGGCTAAAGCCGCATTCAAAGTGATGCGTTACCGCAGCGCTGAAGCGCTGCGCCACCCAAAATCGCCGGCCACCAAAGCCGGCCACCAAAGCTGGCCACCAAAGCTGGCCACCAAAGTCAGTGGCTATCTGGGAAGTCATTGGCGTCCCCGTTATCGGCTTGCCCTTGTGTTTGGGTTCAGGGTTAAGCGTTCGGCGTTCCAGAATGTCTGGGGATGAAGGATTCCGGGATTTGCGCCTTCGACTGCACTGGAGACTGCGGACAGCGCATTCTGATTGATGAGATAAATTAGCGGCGCCTGCTCTACGGCGATTTCCTGCACGCGGTCGAAACTTTCTTTTCGCTTCTTGGGATCGGCGGTGGAGGCTTGCGCGTGCATCAGGCGGTCGATCTCGGTTTCCCACGCAGTTTCTGGCGACTTCTGTTGCGGATTCCAGGCGTGATTTTCGGCTGAACTCAGCCAGATCGTCATTTGTCCATTGGGATCGAGATCAACGTTGCGGAATCCTAGCATTGCCGCTTCGTAATTGAATTTTTGGGAAATGCGTTCGATGAGCGAGGGAAAATCGAGCGTGACCACGTTGACTTTTATCCCGAGCTTTCCTAGATCTTCCTGCACCATGACGGCCATGCGCTCTCTTGGCTTGCTGCCGGCGTTGGTGACGATGGAAAACTCGACTGGGTTACCTGCTTTATCGAATAGCTTTCCATTTTGCTGGTGGAAACCTTCGGCTTGCAGGCGTTGCAGCGCGGCGTCCGGGCGATATGGGTCGGCTTTGAGTTTGCTGTTGAACCAGAATTTGTTGGCGGGCGAAACCGGGCCGACGGCGGGTTGGGCGTGACCTCCATAGACGACGCGACTTAGATCTTCGCGGTTGATGGCTTGAGAAATTGCTCGGCGAAAATTGGCGGAGCGAAACCATGTACGCTTGTATTCGGGAATGGGCGCGTTCGCGACCTGATTGAACCACACGAATTCTGAATCGAGCGAAGCGCCGGCATCGTGTGCTAGTTGCGGCGAAGTCGCGGACAAGCGGTCGAAGTAATCGCTGTCGATGGTGTTGATCATGTCCAGTTCGCCGCGCTTGAAGCGCAGCATTTCGACGTCGCGGTTCGATTGAATGTCGAGGCGGATGGAATCGAGGTAGGGCAGGCGGCGTCCCTGAGCATCTTTCTTCCAGTAGTTCGGATTGCGGCGCAGAAGAAGGCTTGATCCTGCTTTGTAATCCGCAACCATGAATGGTCCGAGGACTGCCATTTCTTTCTTGGGAGAATGCGCGGACATGATGGCAACCTGATCGAAGAGGCGATCGATTCCGGCTAATGGAGCGGGGAAGGTCACCGAGACTTGGTCGGGTGCGATGACTTTTGTGATCACGGAGCCGGTTCCGGAGCGGAATGCGTCTCCGGTGGTGCTGTGTAGAGCGGGATCCATTAGGCGTTGCATGGTGAAGGCAACATCTTCCGCAGAAAAGGGGCTGCCGTCCGAAAATGTGATGCCGTGACGGAGTTTGAAAGTGATCTGCTTGCCGTCTTTCGAAACCTTCCAGGATTCGGCTAATTCGGGCTCAAGTTCCTGAGTGTGGCGATTGTCGCGGAGCAGCACGCCAGCCGTCAGATAGCGGACGGAAAGCGAGGCGTCCTCATCGACCAGCAGCGGATCGAAAGTCTTCGGCTCGGAGTGCAGGCAGAAGTGGAGTTCGCCGCCGTTTTGGGCATAGGCCGATCTTGCTGTGAGAGCGAGTGCTGTGAGACTGAGAAAGAGTGCGGAGAGACAGAGTGTGTGTCGTAGAAATGCGCGGCGGCCGATCATGCGGTCACCTCCTCGTTCGATAAGAGCGTTTGAAACGATGTCAGGACAACGATTAGAAGCAAGAGGGGAACCAGGCGCCAGGGTTCGTCGCGGAACGAAATCATGCCTTCCAGTTCGCGCAGCAGGCTTCCCCAGGAGGGCAGCGGTTCGGCCACGCCTAATCCGAGGATGCCGAGATTGGCTTCGCTCAGGATGAAAACTGGAATTGAAATCCAGAATTGGGCGTAAAGAACTGGTTTCAGGTTAGGCAGAACGTGAATCAGGAAGAGACGCGGGCCGTGCAATCCAGAGGCGCGAGCCTGCAAAATGAAATCGGAGTTGCGCAAGGCATCGGCACTGGTCGAAAGCACGCGTGCTGACGCGGCCCATCCCAGCAGTCCGAGGATGAGGAAGGTTATCAACACCGAAACGACGGGGGAGACATTCAATGGCATCAGGGCGCGGACCGTTATCAACAGGAAAAGCCAGGGCAGCGAGAGAAATAAATCGGTGAAGGCTCGTGCAATTCGTAGCCAGATTCCACCGAGGTATCCGGCGAGTCCTCCGACCAGCGCCGCAAGTACAGTGGATACAAGTGCCGCGGCCGGAGCCAGCAGCAGCGAGATGCGCGTGCCATAGAGGATGCGTGCGAAGCGATCGCGTCCTACTTCATCGGTGCCAAGCAGGTGCTGATGGGATGGAGGAGCGCCGGGAGCTTCGCGAAATTGTTTGGCGTATCCATCGGGGGCAAGCCAATTCGCGGCCAGTGAAATCGCGCACACGGCGAGCACCACGACACACGCGAACTTGCGGGCAGCGCTCATGCAGTGTTTATGCCTGTCTGGGCCTCAGCATGTAAATCATTACATCGGCCCCTGAGTTGGCCAGCAAGGTTACGAGCGTAACGATTACGGTGAGGTTGACGAGCAGAGGAAGGTCACGGGAAAGCGCTGCCTGCCACGCGAGTTGACCGATGCCGGGCAGTCCACATAAAGATTCAATCGGAATGCTTGCGCCCAGAGCGATGCTGACGGTGATGCCAGCGAGCGCAATCATCTGCGGTCCGGCGACGGGAAGAACATGCCAGGCGAGGATGCGGAGTTCGCCTAGTCCTCGGGCGCGGGCGGCGGTGATGTGCGGCATTGCGTAGGCTTTGCCGAGCAGGTTCCGCGAGTAGCGGTAAATTTTCGGGAACACGATGAGGGCGATGGCTAGATATCCTGGAGCATTGAGGATTACGGAAAGCAACGCCAGCACTGCCGCGGGAATGCAAAGGAATGCGCCGCTGAGAGTTGTTCCTAGAATTTCATAGGCCGGAAGACGCCAGAGGCAGGCAGTGAAGGCGAGAACTGACCCCAGCAGCCAGGCTAGTAAGAGACCGATGCCTGCCACGCGGACGGTTACGGGCCAGCGTTCGCGCAAGAGACTTTGCACGGGTTGGCCGAGAGCGTGAGAAGTCCCTAAATCGCCGTGCATCGCGCCGCGTAGATAATTGCCGTAGAAGCTGAGAATGTTGTGCTCGCCGGCGCGCGATTGGCGCAGGGCTTGCACGCTTTCTGCGCTCAGGCCGGGGTCGAGTTCGTGCTCATCTGCATCGAAGCCGGGAGCGAGGCGGACCAGTGTCGCGGAGAGTAACCCGCCGAGTAACACAAGGGCGGCGATGGCTCCGAGGTGTCGCGCGATTTTCCAGAACAGTGTTTTTCGTAACATTATTTCTCGTGATAGGCGTCTTACCGCGCCCCCTAAAATGCCAAATGTCCTAATTGCCTGTCGCACCCTTCGTTCGAGAGGCCGGAAGGTTCGTATCGCGATTAGGTTCCGCGTGGTGAATCTTCTTCATGGAGTACATACGACGGTCGGCTTCGGCGAGCAGGCCTTCGACGTCGAAGCCGTCCTGAGGACAGAATGCTGTTCCGACGCTAAGACCGACGAGATCGCAGCCAGCAACTTGTCGTCCCGCTTCGACGGCCAACTGATGCAGACGGCCTGCCTTTTCGCTGGCAACTTCGGGCGCCAGACCGGGGGCGACGACCACGAATTCATCTCCGCCCATGCGGGCAACGTAGTCGTAGCCTCGGCAGGTTTCTTGTAGGCGGCTGGCAAAATCCTTCAGCAGATTGTCGCCTTCGAGATGGCCATGGAGATCGTTAACCTGCTTGAAGTTGTCGAGATCGCAAACCATCACCGCGAGCGACGTACTGGTACGGCGGCAACGCGCCAACTCGCGCGATAGATGCACAAATAACGAGCGGGCGTTTGGCAGTCCAGTTAAGTAATCGGTGGTGGCTGAGTCTTCGGCTTGTTGATACTTGAGGGCGTTCTCCACGGAGAGCGCGATCTTCGAGCTGACCGCCAGCAGAATGCGGAGATGGTCCGCCGAAAAAGCATCGAGGTCGGCGCGATACATGGCCAGCACTCCCACCACGCCGTTGATGCCTTCGAGTGGCACGGCAAGGGTGGAACGCAGCGTGGTGAATTTAGACGGATCGCTCAGATATCCAGTTTCGTCCTCGGGATTGCCATTGAGGATGGGCTTGCGTTCCTGGGCGACCCAGCCGCATAAGCCTTCTCCCAGGCCGATGTTCAGGGACGTGAGTAGTCGGAAGTTGTCGCCGCTCACCAGTTCGGGGATGAGACGGTTGTCCTTCAAGAGAAAAACAACCATCGAATCGTAGGGAATCATCTTGCGCAAACGCAGGGAAAGAACGGAGAGCGTTTCGCCGAGACTCAGGGAGTTGCCGAGATCCTGGCTTAGTTCGAACATGATTTGCGCTTCCTGGCGGGCGGAAGCGATCGACGAGAGAAAATCGGCTTCATTCGCCGAGCCAGCACCCAGGCCCGACTGCTCGAATCCCGCGCCCGAGTCTCCGCCTGCCGCCATGCCAACTTCGGCCGCCAGAGTTGCTTCCTCATTGGCTATGGAATCCGCCTGGGCCAGGATGTCCATTTCCCGGTAACGAAGCTTTAAAACCTCGACCACTTTGGGATCGAAGGCCGTGCCCGACATGGCGGCAACTTTATCCATGGCGGTATCGAGCGGGACAGCGCCGCGGTATTGGCGATGGGTGGCGAGCGCATCCAGGCAATCGACTGCGGCGAGCACACGCGCGCCGCGCGGAATCTGTTCCCCTTTGAGTCCGTCGGGATAGCCGGTTCCATCCCAGCGTTCATGATGTGAGCGGACGATCGGCGCAACCGGATAGGGAAACGCGACGCGTTGCAAAATTTCGGCGCCTACCAAGGTGTGGATCTTCATCTTTTCGAATTCTTCGGGGGTTAGGCGGCCGGGTTTGTTGATGATGTGTTCCGGAATTCCCAGTTTGCCAATGTCGTGGAGGAGTGCGGCTGCGCGCAGCGCCTCGATCTCGTCTTCGGGGAGATGCAATTGCTTCGCGACCTCGACCGCGAAGACACGGACGCGCTGCAAGTGTTTCATCGAAGTCTGGTCTTTGGCTTCGATGGCGAGAGCCAATGACTCGATCGTGCGCAAATGGAGCGCCGCGACATTTTCAGCGTTATTTTTTTCGATCTCGACCTGTTTCTTTTCGGTAGCCAGTTTTGCGAGGTAAAGGTGGTACGAGCGATAGACCCAGTAGATCAGCGGCAGAACCAGAAGGGACGTCTGCCATCCCATCTGTTTGCCAACGACGCCAACGGCAAACACCACCGCTGCTCCGACCATGTAGAAGGGAAACGACCAGAAATGGCATTCTCCCCAAACCTTGTGCGCCGGCTTGCCCTCGGTCAGCGAGATGATGATTGCAACTGGAACGGTGTTGGCCACAAAAAAAATCAGGGCGGTAACTACCAGCAGCGGCAGCGTACCCTTACCAAGCACGGGTTGTAATCCGTGGTAGGCGAAGTATGACACGACGATGGCGTTTGCCATCATGCTGAAGACGTTGAAAACGATCTTGGTGGGAACCCGCTTTTGCTGCGTTCCGAACAGGCATTGCGCCAGGGTTGCGGTGCAACCGAGAACCAACGTCTCAGGCAGGTTCAGCTCGAGCAAACTGAGCAAAATGAAGAGGAAGTTGACCGACATGGTGCCGTTGATGCCGGGCAATCGAATCTTGAGGCTTGAAGCGAGGACTGCGATCAGCAGGTAGCAGGCAAATCGCGGCAGATCGACACTCTGCCAATGCCATAGGGCGTGCGCCAGCGCCCACATGCCGAGTCCCGCTGTCGCTCCGATAAACAGTCTCGCCCGAATGGACATAGGCCGACCCGCAGACACCGCCAGTATTCAAATGTCTTCGCAGGTAATTTTCATCACCTGCTTCACAGCATTACGCCGGCGATAGTACTTACTATCCTGTTGCGCTTTCCAAGGCACACGTCAGTTTGTCTTCGCGAAAAGTAATCGCGAAGGTCCATTTAGTCCTGTCAACAATCCGTATTAGGACAAGCAACACCTAATCCGCCCGTTGTATCGGATAGTAGGTCAGCCCCGAAGAATCACATACTTACGCTGGTAACCGTGGATGGAGACGAGTCGGGAATTGATCGAAGGCGGGGGCGGCCTCGTCACCACACGAGCGAGGGTTGGTTACTTCAGTGTGCTGGTCGGTAATGACGATCCCACTGAATGCTGGCGGTTGTGGCAGCATCTAGAAGGGCGCGTGTTTACAAATCGCCTGAGGCCGATTCCAGAAAAGGTATTGGACCGGGCGGTTCGTACTCCGCTTGAACGTCACAGATGCCAATTTCATCGAAGACTCCATCAATCGAGAACGCGCAGAAATCCATGAGCGGAAGGCCAGCCTCCCATAGCGCTGGGTGGGCGAGTGAAAACATTCTTCCGTCTGGAATTCTTGACCAGTTGCAGGACGCGGTTTTCACAACAGATCTGGATGGCATCATTACAAGTTGTAACCAGGGCGTGGATCGTTACGGTTTTACACCGAAAGAATTGGTCGGCCGGCAAGTCGCGGACTTATACGGCATGGGACCGGATGGCCGCCTCCTCACGAAGGGGATCGCGTTGGTCCTTGAGAAAGGACGCTTCGAGGGCGAGCTGCCTTGCCGCACTAAATCCGGCCAGCTTGTCGATGTCCACTTGTGCTTGACAGCGGTTCGGGATGCGAGCGCGGCTCCCACCGGCATTCTGGGATTCTCCATCGACATTACTGGCAAGAAGGCTGCCGGGTCTGATTCTGCGCCGGCGAAAGTTGCCTCAGGCAGTGCGCTTCCGCTGGCTCGCCGAGAAATTGACGGCACACAGTTTCTGATTGCCAGCCCCATCATGCACAAGTTCATGGGCATGGTAGATCGTGTGGCAGGACATACTGAAACTGTGCTGGTAACGGGCGAAACCGGTACTGGCAAAGAATTGGTGGCGCGAACCATCCATGAATCGTCGTACCGGCACAAGCATGCATTGGTAGACATCAACTGCGCCGCGCTGCCCGAACATCTGGTGGAGAGTGAGCTTTTTGGGTATGAAAAGGGAGCTTTCAGCGGCGCCGATTCGTCCAAGCCCGGTCTGTTCGAACTGGCCGACAAGAGCACGATTTTTCTGGATGAAATTGGCGAATTGCAGCCGCAGATCCAGGTCAAACTGCTGCGCGTACTGGATGGAGCGCCGTATTACCGTTTGGGTGGAAATAAAAAAATCACCGTGGATGTGCGCGTGGTAGCTGCCACCAATCAGGATTTGGAACAAGCGGTGAAAGAAGGACGCTTCCGCAAGGATCTATTCCATCGTTTGAGTCAGTTTCAGTTGCGCGTTCCACCCTTGCGCGAGCGTCCCGAAGATATTTCGGCATTGGCTCGCCATTTTCTTTCCCTGAAAGCGAAGGATAAGACTTTTACCGCGGACGCGCTGACCGCGCTGCAAGCGCATCCTTGGCCCGGCAATATTCGTGAACTCCGGAACCTGATCGCGAAACTCGCCATGGCTACCGACGAACGCCAGATTACGGGCGCGGAAGTGAATGCTGCCTGGTTTGTGGAACTCGCTCCCACGCCTGGAACTGGGAACCGGGTGCCGCTCGGCAACCTGGGTAACCTCGACAACATGGAAGAGCAGATGATCATTCGGGCGCTCGAGCAGACCGGGGGACATCGCACGCAGGCCGCCGAGCAACTCGGAATCTCTCGCCGCACGCTTAGCCGTAAACTGCGGGAGTATGAGATCGACATACCCGCAGGCGGAGGTGAAGGATCCGCCAAGCTTGGCACTATCAGTCATGAACAACAGAAGTTCTTCCGTGCCAAAGTCAATCTCTCCGTAACCCTGAAAAATCCTCAGGGAAAAGAATTGCAGGTGCAGGCAGTCAACTTAAGTACGGGAGGCATGGGTCTTGACGCGATTGCCGATCCAACCGGATTTTCGGGACTGCTCGACGTGAGTTTCCTGCTGCCGGAAAGCGACATTGTCATGCAGGCGAAAGGCCGGGTGGTATGGGCGGACGCCGGAGGCAGAGCCGGCTTCCGGTTTGTGGTGATTGAACCCGCTCTCTTCGAGAAGCTGCAACACTGGACGAACCGGAAGATGAAGGATGAAGGCTGGGAGATTCCGTCGTGAGTCTACCGTCCGGCGGCTATGCTCAGATGGCTTAACTCTACGACTGTTGCATATTCCAAAATCCCGCCCTTCGCTTCGCGATAGGACGGGCCCGCCCGGCAACAAAACCAAAGGACCAGCGGACACACCCTTCTGTAACCTGTCGTAACACGTCCTTCCGTGCCATTCTCTTCTTGCCGTTTGAAGCCCATCGACCGCGGCCGCAGGCCAACTCACCACTGCGGCCACGGAATCTTAAGTGAGGTTATTCATGTTGCAGTCTCCGGAAGTGAAGTTCGCGCCCAGTTCGGCGCCCGTCAACACCTACACGCCAGTAAAGCCAGCCACCTCACCGCTCGATCAGGCTACCATCGGACGTTCGCTCGTCATCAAAGGCGAAGTGACGGGTTCCGAATCGCTTTTCATTGATGGACGCGTCGAAGGCACCATCAGCTTTCCGGATAATCGCGTCACCATTGGACGCAATGGAAACGTTGCGGCGAACATCAATGCCAAAGAGGTCGTGATTATGGGCAAAGTCCAGGGCAACGTCCAGTGTGCGGACCGGCTGGATATCCGCAGCGAAGGCGTTCTCTCGGGCGACGTGATTACGCATCGCATCAGCGTTGAAGAAGGCGCCATTCTTAAGGGCGGCGTCGAAGTTCGCAATCCGGAAAAGAAAGATCAGAAGACGCAGGCGCAGAGCGAGAGCAAGCAGGAAGCGTCTAAGGCAAACGCCGCGGCTTCCGCCAACGCGTAATTTCGGGATTCGTTTCGGAGAATAGTTGCAACGATGAAATGCCTGGCGAGGGTGCCAGGCATTTCATCGTTTTTTCGTGCGAGATATTACTTCTTCGGTTTGAAATCCAGCGATGCTGAATTCATGCAGTAGCGCAATCCCGTGGGGCCAGGGCCATCCGGGAAGACATGGCCTAAATGCGCATCACAGCGGGCGCAGCGCGCCTCCGTACGAGCCATGCCATAACTGGTGTCGGTGTGCTCGCTGATGTTGTTGCGGTCGGCGGCGGCAAAGAAACTGGGCCATCCGGTTCCGGAATCGAATTTTGTATCCGACCCAAAAAGCAGGGCGCCGCAGCAGACGCAGTGGTAGGTTCCGTCGTCGTGCTTGTTCCAGTACTGGCCGCTGAAAGCGCGTTCGGTGCCGCTGCCGCGGGCCACCTGATACTGCTCCGGCGTAAGCTGCTGCTGCCACTCTTCTTTAGTTTTGGTGATCTTGTCGCTCACTTTTTCGGTCATATTGTGTCTCCACGAATATGATGTCGAACGGGCGCGAAAGTTGCAACCGGATGCCGGAAGATTTGGCCGCGATGGTTGGAATGTCGTTTGTCGTTTGTCGTTGGTCGTTGGTCGTTCGCGCAGCACAGATCGATTTGGATTTACCGAACGACTAGCGACTAACGACCAGCGACCGTAGTAGGGATGGAGCGAGAAACTGGAATCTTAGTTCGCTAAGGGCCGATTCGTGCCCAGCGTCAGGCTGATGCCGGCGCGGTTGCGGATTTCGGTCAGCAAGGCTTTGGCGGCGTTCAGATAAGTCGTGTTGGGATCCGAAGTATCGGCCCAGACGGCCTCATAGACGATTTTCGCCGCTTCTCTCTCGTCGATGTGGAGAGCGGCTTCCATTAGATCGGCCTGTTGGCGGGCCTCGCCATAGCAACTATGGCAAACAGCGGCTGGTTCGTTCTCTCCGCTGTGCTGATGTTCAAGAACGCAGCGGAAGGTGGCCGCGGCGTTGATCTGGGTATGCGAAGCGAAGGCCTGCGACTTTAGCTCTTTGAGGAAGCGTTCCCGCTCGTCGTCGATTTGCGCGCTGGTTACGGTCTGTGGCGCGACTGGCAGTATCGTATGGGCCACTGGTTCGGTGGGCGATACGCGTTCCGGCGACTTGCAAATGGGGCACGCATGCATGTCCGCGGGATAGTAGGCGTGGCAGCGCGCGCAAGGCAAACCATAACCGATGGATTTCTTCTCCGGCGCCTGAGGAGCGAGCTTTGTCGCAGCCGCCTGGGCCGTTCGCCGCTCCGGAGTGTTCAATGCCGCGGGGGTTACGGACTGTTCGCGTGCTTGCTTGGTTGCGCTGCTTTCCATTTTTGAAGGCCCCCGCAGCGTGCTTCAAACGCCGCTGTTCTCTCTGGTCATTTTAGGATTGTTGCCTGCCGCAAGCGATGTCACGTCGGTGCATGCCAAAGGTAATGTGCAGGAAACTGCGCTCTGGCTGCCTACTTTGAGGCCGTAATCAGCCGGACCACCTCTTGCATGCGCGCCCGGTAGAGGTTTTGGCTGGGATCCATGCGCGCCGCGATCTCGAGTTCTCCAAGAGCCGCTTCATATTGGTTAACCGCCATCAGGCAGGCGGCGAGGGAATAGTGGTTCTCGGCGTTGGGTTCGAGGCTGAGGGCGGTGCGAAATTCCTTTTCAGCTTCGGCGAGTTGCTGGGTATTCACGAGCGCGGTGCCGAGGTAGTGGTGGCCTGCGCTGGATTCCGGATTGAGCGTGACGGCTTTGCGTAGCACCTCGACGGCTTCCTGATCTTTTCCCGAAAGCAGCAGGGCCTGCCCTAAGACGCGGTGCTCGGCCGCGCCCGCTGGATTGGCAGCAATGGCAAGTTTCAGCTCGCGAATCGCGGATGGGTAATCGTGCTTCGACATGTAGGCGCGGGCCAGGCAGTTGTGACCACCGTCCCACCCAGGATTCTCACGATACAGGTCGGTAAATTCCTTGATGGCGCTGTCGAATTCTTCTTTATCGCAAAGCGTGTTTCCCAGATTGTTGCGGACGCTGCCTTCTTCAGGACTCAGGCGCTTGGCGGCGCGATATTCTGCGATCGCTTCATCCAGCTTGCCCTCATCATGCAGGACGACGCCAAGATTACTGTGTGCTTCCCAGTAATCAGGACGGAGGCTCAAAGCATGACGGTAGGCAATTGCGGCGCGGCGCAGATCTCCCTTGTCGCGTTCCGTGATTCCCATGTCGAAGTAAACGTCGGCATTGGCTGGCGATCCGGCGGGCTCGCGCAGCAGCGCTTCGTCAAAAGCGTGCAGAGCTGCGTCGTAGTGGCCGTCGGCATAGAGCGCGAGTCCGAGATAGCGGTATGCCTCGGCATTAGCGGGATCGAGGCTGAGAGCAGTGCGCGCCTCGGCGAGAGCGTTATCGGAATCGTCCGTGCGATAAAACAAATAAGAAAGTTGGCTGTGGGTTTCGGGAAACCCGGGCATCAGGCGCGCAGACCTGGTGAATTCATCTAGAGCTTCGTCAAACCGGTTTTGCCGGCGCAGGATGGTTCCGAGGACAAAGTGAAGCAAAGCGTCATTGGTCGAGGAGTCACTGGGTAGACTAACCGACTCAGTGTCCGAATCATGATCAAGCAGAGCCCGGAGTTTATCTTCCGCGTCATCGAATTTCTTGTCACGCACCAGAGCGGCCACCTGCGCGGCGGAACTGGAGCAGGCGGACGGGGCGCTAGCGGCTGATTTTCGGTCCGGGCTTATACTTAGCCGGCCCAGGCTCTGAATTAAGGCCAGGTCAGCTCCTGCTTTTTGTAGAGCGCGGGTGCATTGTGCGGTCGCGTGGCCTGAAGGGCTCCCCGCTTCCTGCCGCGTATGGACCAGGCGTTGGATGCGCGCGTCTGAAATCCCCGCCGCTAGCCACAGGAAAATGGTGTCGGAAGGGGCGGTGGCGGGGATCGTTTGGGCCCCCATGGAACTTGCCGCTAAAAGAAGAAAAAACCATCGCCATCTAGGTGCACAGTGTTGCAACGAAACCTCCGGCGCGATTGGGGGTTTTGATCCGCGAAAATATCCCTAAGGCCAAAATAGACTGGCCCTGATACCTCCGATAGGTCACGGAAGTCAGTGTGCGGACGTGTTTTAGGGCCTGACTGGTTAGGCGATTCACGATCCGGATCGGCGAGACCGCTGGGCTTCGTTTGGAGTACACTGAGTCTGGTTGCGCGGGCCGGAACCGTCCGTTTCCGCGCATGTTGCTCGGTACTTTCGTAGGTAATTCGGTAGGTAATTTGGTAGGGAGGTCTTATGTTTGAAGGTCTGTTTCAGCCCATGCACTTGCTGGTTATCTTCGCCATTGCGCTGCTGGTGTTTGGCCCGAAAAAATTGCCTGAACTGGGCAAGGGTCTAGGCGAGGGCATACGCGCGCTGAAGAATGGTATGAAGGATTACGACGCCAAGGCTGAGATCAAGCCCGAGGTTAAAGCCCCTGAAGTTAAAGCCGATTCCACACCCGAAAATAAAGCTTGAGTCCGCAGCAACTTCCTGGTCCTGCCCGGATGGAAACGCCCTGCTGAATCGCCGTTAAGTTCGATATAATTCCTGCATCCAATCGAAATCGATTGTCGCGAGCGGGGTCTGTAATCCGACTCTCGCCTCGGGGTCTTTCTGTCCCAGGGTTAGGTTTAGATATTTCATCTCATTTTGAATCGCTTAGGAGGTTTTTCTGTGCATAAGAAATTTGTGGTAGGTCTTCTTTTATTGTTAGCAATTCCGGCGTTGGCCGATCAGGTGGTCCTGAAGAATGGGGACCGTTTGAGCGGCACGATTGTGAAGTCCGATGGCAAAGAGCTGGTGATTAAGACTGAATTTGAGGGCGACGTAACGGTAAAGTTTGATGCGATCCAAACCATCACTTCCGCGGGCGATTTGAACGTCACGTTGGGTGGAAAAACGGTGGTTGGTCCGGTGACCACTAGCGGCGACAACGTGGTGGTGACAACCAAGACTGCCGGACCGGTGGAAGCGCCGAAGGCTTCCGTCACGCTGGTGCGAAGTCCCGCTGAGCAGGCGGCGTATGAGAAGAGCCTGCACCCTGGATTTGCCGAGGGCTGGGCGGGTGGTGCGACCGTCGGCTTCGCTCTTACCGCCGGGAACAGCGAAACTAAAAACCTGAACATAGGGTTCAATGGTGTGCGGACCGGCTTCCACGACAAGCTGATTCTGTATGAAACCTCGATCTACTCCACCACGAGCAAGATCGCTCTTCAACCCATACCCGCGCAGACCACGGCGAATTCAAACAGCGGTGGAGTCCGCTACGATCACGACTTTACTCCGCGCGTGTTTGGATTCGGGAGTGCCGATTTCTTCAACAACTCACTGCAAAACCTCGACCTCCGCTACATTCTCGGAGGCGGCATCGGTTACCACGCGATCAAGACTCCGAAAACGACTCTTGATCTGTTGGCCGGCATTAACTACACGCATGAAAGTTTCTCGGATCTAATGCAGACGAATCCGACGCCGCCGCCGGATACGCTCTTTTATGACCACTCCGATAGCACAGCGGCTTTGACCGTGGGCGATAATTTCTCCCATAAGATTGGGAAGAACAGCGTGTTCACGCAGGGCTTCCTGCTCTATCCGAGCTTCAGTCAGACCAACATTGCCTTTCCTGACGCGACGCCCGATAACGTGCGCATTCTGCGCGGGGTGTTCAATTTCGGCTTGAGCAGCAAGCTCAACAAGTGGCTGGGCTGGCAAGTGACGCTGGCGGATGTATTTGATAACCATCCGCTGGCCTCGAATCCTCCCATCGAAAGGAATGACATCACGTTTGCCACTGGTTTGAACTTTTCTTTTACGCACTAGCTTCATGCACCAGGACGCAGACCGAATGGTTTGGTGGAGGGACGGGCATCGCGCCCGTCCTTTCCATCGACATATTTATCGGCTTAGTTTGCTATGCTAGCCGCGTGCCGCGCACCTTCCTGATTGATACCGATACTGCTTCCGACGATGCCGTTGCGCTGATCATGGCGCTGCGTGCCTCCGACGTTCGCGTGGCCGCGATTACAACCGTTGCTGGGAATGTCCCCGTACTGCAATCGACCCGCAATGCTCTCTATACGGTTGAGCTTTGCGGAGCGAAGGTTCCGGTGTACACAGGAGCCGATAAGCCCCTTCTCCGGAAGTACGAAAACGCTACCTGGTTTCACGGCCGCGATGGTCTCGGAGATCACAACTATCCCGCTGCGCGTCAATCCGCGGAGAGCATGCACGCGGTGGACGCTATCATCGAAACCGTCGAGGCGAATCCTGGAATCGTCATTGTCACGCTGGGACCGTTAACGAATCTTGCGCTGGCACTCACGAAGAAGCCTGAGATTGTTCCGAAAGTTGGACGCTTTGTCGTCATGGGCGGCGCGCCCTGCTGTGAAGGTAATGTGACCCCTGCCGCGGAGTACAACATCTGGGTTGATCCCGACGCTGCACGGATTGTGATGCTTAGCGGGTTGCCCGTCGAACTCGTGGGTTGGCATCTTTGCCGCGGAGACGCCGTCATTGGTGAACATGACATTGGGCAAATTCTAAGGTTAAACACTCCACTTGCGAAGTTTGCCATTGAGTGCAACAGTCACGCCCGCCACGCTTATAAAGTGCAAACCGGGGAAGATGGCATCGCGCTTCCGGATCCTGTGGCGATGGCAATCGCGATTGATCGAACGATCGGGACGGATTGGAGCGAGCATTATGTTGACGTGGAGACGCAGAGTGAGTTGACGCGAGGCATGACTGTGGTCGATCGCCTGGATGTGGCTACCGATGATCGAAATCAGGCGGTGTGGGCTCCCCTCCTCGAGAAGAAACGCAAGGCTAAAGTCTGCTGGACTTTGGATAATGCGCGCTGGAAGGAATCTCTGGTCGCGGCGCTGCGGTAGCCTGAGCGGGAAAATCTGCGTCAATCGTCTGATATATTGGCCTCTCTCGGAGGTATCCCGATGTCCCGAAATGTGCGCTGCGGCCTGATTCAGGCGAGCAATGCGGTCGGCACGAATCGTCCGCTGGCTGAGATCAAGAAGGCGATGATCGATAAGCATCTGAAGCTGATCGATCAGGCGGCGAAAAAAAAGGTGCAGATACTTTGCCTTCAGGAACTTTTCTACGGTCCTTATTTCTGTGCCGAGCAGGATATCAAGTGGTACGACCTGACCGAGCGCGTTCCCGACGGGCCGACCACCAAGCTCATGCAAAAGCTTGCGGCCAAGTATGGCATGGTGATCGTTGTTCCAGTTTATGAAGAGCAGATGCCCGGCCTCTACTTCAATACTGCGGCGGTGATTGACGCCGACGGCAAGTATCTCGGTAAATATCGCAAGCACCACATCCCGCACGTGCATCCCGGATTCTGGGAGAAGTTTTACTTCACTCCGGGGGATATGGGTTATCCCGTCTTCGAAACGAAGTTTGCCCGGGTTGGAGTTTACATCTGCTACGACCGGCATTTTCCCGAAGGCGCGCGTGTGCTCGGACTCAATGGGGCGGAGATTGTTTTCAATCCTTCAGCTACGGTTGCGGGGCTGTCCGAATATTTGTGGGAACTGGAACAGCCTGCCCACGCCGCGGCGAATGGATACTTCGTGGGCGCAATCAATCGTGTGGGCCGCGAGAAGCCCTGGAACATTGGCGAATTTTATGGGAAGAGCTATTTCTGCAATCCGCGCGGGAAGATCGTCGCGCAGGCCAGCCGCAGTAAAGATGAAGTGCTGGTCGCCGATCTTGATCTCGATATGATTCAGGAAGTGAGACGAGTCTGGCAGTTCTATCGCGACCGAAGGCCGGAGACTTATGGGGCGCTGACGACGCAGACGGGGCAAACGACGTCGGCGGACTAACGATCGTTTCAACTTGTCATCCTGAGCGAAGCATATCGATTCGCGAAGCGAATCGGTATGCGGAGTCGAAGGACCCCTACGCTGCCAGTACTGCAACGGTCATCACAGGGAATTCGCCCGATGCACAGTGAGAATTCCCTGATGGGGCGGTTTTGAAATTGAGGTGAAAGGGGTCCTTCGACTGCGCGAGGACATCCGCTTCGCGGATGTTCTTGCTTCGCTCAGGATGACAAGTTGGTTTTGCTGGGAACTGAGAACTGAGAACTTTTTCGCTGCAATATAAATATGCCCTCACTCATCGAGTCCAGCCCGCTTTACAACGAAGACCTCGCGCCATCGACGGTCGCCCGCCGCACCTGGGGCACATACAGTTTTGCTGCCCTCTGGGTATCGATGTCGGTCAATATTTTGACCTACATGCTGGCCGCGAGCTTGATCCAGGGAGGCATGAACTGGAAGCAGGCCGTAGCCACGGTATTCATTGGCAATACGATTGTGTTGATCCCGATGCTGCTGAACTCGCATCCGGGAGCGCGCTATGGCATTCCGTTTCCCGTGCTAGCCCGGGCTTCATTCGGAGTGCTGGGGGCAAATTTCGCCGCGGTCTTGCGTGCTCTCGTTGCCTGCGGATGGTTTGGCATTCAGACTTGGATCGGCGGCGAAGCTATCAATACCCTCATCACAACGCTCGCGCCGTCGTGGGGACAAGTCGCCCATAGCACCGCGATCTGCTTCATGGCCTTCTGGCTCATCAATCTTCTCGTGATTCTCAAGGGCATCGAGTACATAAGGTTTCTGCAGGGAATCAGTGCGCCGATTCTGCTGGGTGTTGGCCTCCTGCTGCTGGCGTGGGCCTACAAAGCGGCCGGCGGATTCGGTCCGATGCTGTCGGCGCCTTCGCGCTTCGCGAATTTCTCGGATTTTCTGAAATTTCTCATTCCCGCGCTGAATGGCACCGTTGGTTTCTGGGCCACAGTGTCGCTGAATATCCCCGACTTCACGCGGTTTGCGAAAAGTCAGCGGCAACAGGTCATTGGACAAGCGCTCGGCCTTCCCACAACCATGACGCTGTATTCGCTGATCGGAATTCTGGTGACCTCGGCGACGGTGGTGATTTATGGCACGGCGATCTGGGATCCGGTGCAATTGTTGAGCCGCTTTCATTCTCCCGTGGCCGTGGTGATTTCGCTGCTGGCAATTCTGCTGGCGACGCTGAACGTAAATATCGGAGCCAACGTCGTTTCTCCGGCCAATGATTTCTCCAACCTGTGGCCGCGAAAAATCAGCTTCCGCACGGGAGGCATCATCACCTGCTTCATGGGAATCGCGTTGATGCCCTGGAAACTGCTCTCCAGTTACAGCACCTTTATCTTCGGATGGCTCGGCGGTTATGCTGCGTTTCTTGGTCCGGTGGCGGGCATTATGATCTGCGACTACTTTGTGATCCGACGGCGCGTGCTCGTGGTGGACGATCTCTATCTGCGCGGCGGCGTTTACGAATATTCGCGCGGCTTTAACTGGCTGGCTGTGCTTGCACTGGCGCTAGGAGCGGGTACGGCTTTGGTGGGATTGGTTGTTCCGCCGCTGCACACTCTATATAGCTATTCTTGGTTTGTGGGATTTGCGGTTTCGTTCGTTGCTTACTATGCGCTGATGAAGGCTCGTGTGGCGACGGGGCTTCGCCCCGAGTAGGATCATCCCCAACTAGGTTGGGACAACAAACGGTACGTCTATGATTGTGTAGCGCGGATACCCTTGTGCGCTACGACAGCAGAATCGCTGCAAACACGCGGACAGGAGTGTCCGCGCCACACAATCATTCACTCTTGAAACGTAACGCACACCCCATTTGGGTCAATCGCCCCGAATTCCCTGGTTCCCCAAGGCTTGGTTTGCAACGGACCGTTGGGATGCACCTTGCCGCCGTGCTCCTGGTATTCGGCGTACAGCGCCTCGATACCCTTCACGGCAAGACGCACCATGGTTTGATCGCCAACTTTTCGTGCAAGTGTTTTGTCGCTCATGGCGGCGATGTGGAGGTAGGCCTCGCCGCGGTTGATCCCTGCATAATTTGGAGGGGTAGCGTCGCGAAACGTTTCCTTGAAGCCACAGACTTCGGTCCACCACTTCAGAGACTCCGCGACGTCGGTGGCGGGGAGAACGGGAATCGCGCCTTTGATGATGGGTTCCATGGACGAATCCTACAAATCCAGTTCGGAATTGACTACGCGCGTGCGCGAAACGCCGGCAAGACTTCCTTCTTATACTTCTCCAGCGTGTCCTCCTCATCCCCGCACATCAGATAGATGTTGAACTGCGTAACCCCGGCGCGAGCGAGAGCGCGAATCTTTTCAATGTGAGCTTCGGCGGGACCGAGAAGACAAAAGCGATCGGTCACTTCATCTGACACAAAGTTGCGGTTGCTGCTGTCGACTTCGCAATGATGGAGGTAATCGTATTGTCCGCGATCGCGTACATAAGAGGTCAGCGATGCGGGGAGTTCTTCTGGTTTGTACTTGGAAACTAAGTCGACGACATGGTTCGACACGAGGGCGGGGAACCAGCGCACGCGTTCTCGTCCGACTTTTAAATCGTCCGAAACCCAGACTGGGGCAGCGGCCATGATCTCGATTTTTCGCGGATCTCTTCCGGCGGCCTCGGCGCCTTTTCTGACGAAACTCACGCACCATTCAATCAAATCAGGATCGGCGAATTGCAAAATAACGCCATCGGCGATGCGGCCGGCGAGTTCGAGGACTTTCGGGCCATAGCCAGCGACCCAGACTGGCGGAATTCCGCCGTTTGCCCAGGTTAGACGCGCTTTTCCGCCATCGTAGTCGATCTCGACAGTGCTGGTGAGACTGCGAAAATCTTTGATTGATTCTTCGAGTTGAGCAACGGTCACCGGCTTTTTTCCGAGAACGCGCCGAGAACTGTCGCCACGGCCGATGCCGAGTTGCATGCGTCCGCCGGAGATTAGATTCAGCGTGGCGAATAAGCTTGAGGTTACTGTGATGTCGCGGGTTGCTGGATTTGTTACACAAGTGCCGAGCCGCATCTTCTTCGTGTTCGCCGCCATCAGCGTGAGCATCGGATACGGTTCGAGCCAGAGGACGTGGGAATCGAAGATCCAGCCGTATTCGAATCCAGCCGCTTCTGCCTGGCGCGTGAGAGCGACAATGCGTTCGACCGTCATGTCGGGCTTTATGGTGATGCCGAAATGCATGATTTCTCCAACCCGTATTCGCGGAACAAATTACTGGGCGAGTAGGGGTCCCTCGCTGCGCTCGGGATGACAATTTTATTAAGGTTTCGGGAGTTTAGCATAAAATCTTTACTTCTCTGCCGGAGGATTGAACATCGCCATGGGCTTTGACACCATCATCGTTAACGGTCGCGTCGTGACTGCAACGGACACTTACAGCGGCGACGTTGCCATCAGTCAGGGCAAGGTTTCCGCCGTCGGCCAGAGCCTGCCGCGCGAGAATGCGGGGCAGATCATCGATGCTGCGGGCAAGTATGTTTTTCCTGGTGGAATCGATGTGCATACACACCTCGACATGCCCTTCGGCGGGACGACCAGCGCGGATGATTTTGAAACTGGCACGCGCGCCGCGGCTTTCGGTGGGACGACGACACTGATTGATTTTGCTATCCAATACAAGGGCCAGACTTTGCGAACGGCTTTTGATGCGTGGATGCAGAAAGCATCCGGCAAAGCAGTTTGCGATTACGCGTTTCACTGCATCATCACCGATCTCGCGGACGCGCAGCTCGACGAGATGAATGCGCTGGTGCGCGAAGGTGTTACGAGCTTCAAGTTGTTTATGGCGTATCCAGGGGTGTTTATGCTCGATGACGCGAGCATCTTCAAAGCCTTCCGCGCCACATCGAAGAACGGCGGGCTGGTCTGCATGCACGCGGAGAATGGCGGCGCGATTGATGTGATCGTGCAGCAGGCACTGGCGGAAGGGAAGAAGGCTCCGAAGTATCACGCGCTGACTCGCCCGACTACTGCGGAAGCGGAAGCTGTTTCGCGAGCGATTGCACTGGCCGAAATGGCTGGGGCGCCGGTTTATATCGTCCATTTGAGTTGCAATGATGCGCTGGAGAAGGTGCGCGAAGCGCGCGATCGCGGACTTCCTGTTTATGCGGAGACTTGTCCGCAATATCTATATCTTTCGCTCGAAAATATGGATGCGCCTGGGTTTGAGGGAGCGAAGTATGTTTTTACTCCGCCACTGCGCGAGAAGTGGCATCAGGAAAAATTGTGGAATGGATTGAAGACCGATCATTTACAAGTGGTGTCGACTGATCACTGTCCGTTTTGTTTCAAAGAGCAGAAGGAATTGGGCCGCGATGATTTCACCAAGATCCCTAACGGTGGTCCCGGAATCGAACACCGCATGAGCCTGATTTATTCCGGCGGGGTTGCGGGGGGACGATTCAGCGTAAACCGTTTTGTGGAATTGGTGGCGACGACTCCCGCAAAACTCTTTGGCTTGTATCCGCGCAAGGGGACGATCGCCGTGGGCAGTGATGCCGATCTCGTGATCTTCGATCCGAATCGCAAACACACCATCAGCGCGAAGACGCATCACATGCGGGTTGATTATTCGATGTTCGAGGGAATTGAGGTTACGGGGATGCCTGACACCGTGCTGTCGCGCGGCCGCGTGGTAGTCGACGATAATAAATTTGTGGGACGTTCAGGCGCGGGAGAGTTTCTCAAGCGTGCGCTCTATTCGCAACCCTAGCGTGCTTGTGTGAGGTTCAATCGGATGATTACTGCCATCCCTGCAACTGAAGCCGCGATCGGCAACGCGCCGCAATCCCGCATCGAGTCCATCGATCTCATTCGCGGCGCTGTGATGATCCTGATGGCCATCGATCATGTGCGAGTTTATTCCGGCATCCCTCCGGGTGGGCCGACGCCTGGAGTTTTCTTTACCCGCTGGATCACCCACTTCTGCGCGCCCGCCTTTATCTTTCTCGCGGGAACTAGCATTTTCTTTTATGGCCGGAAGCACGCCGACTTGTCAAAGTTTCTGTTGAGCCGGGGCGTGTGGCTCATCTTGCTTGAATTTACGTTTCTGCGCGTAGCCTGGACATTCAATTTTGATTTCAAGCGCTACGAGATGGCAGGGGTCATCTGGGTGATTGGGTGCTGCATGATCCTGATGGCCGGATTGGTGAAACTGCCGCTGCCTGTTGTCGGGACACTCGGTGTCCTAATTATCGCCGCGCATAATTTGATGGATTCGCGAATGGACAAATTGCTGGAGGGGCTCGACGACAACAAACTCTCCGGTCTCTGGAAAATATTTTATGTGGGATTCTTTGCCGGTCCGATTCAGTTTGGTCCGGATGGTCCCAACCTCATCGTGCTCTACTCGATCGTTCCGTGGATTGGGGTTATGGCAGCGGGTTACGCGTTCGGCAGAATATTGATCTTGCCGCCAGCTCAAAGAAAACGGGTTTGCCTGGCGATCGGACTTTCTGCTGTAGGGCTGTTTCTGGTGTTGCGCGGATTTAACTTGTATGGCGATCCACGTCCGTGGCATGACGCCGCGCAAGCGCGAAACGGATTGCCGCCAATGCCAGCGTGGCTCTCGTTTCTGAATACGACCAAATATCCGGCGTCATTATGTTTCCTGCTGATGACGCTTGGACCCATCATTACGCTGATCCCCTTGCTTGAGGGGTTGCATGGCGCTATCGCTCGGGGGATTATCGTCTTTGGGCGCGTGCCGTTTTTCTACTACATGCTTCACATCCCATTGATTCACACGCTCGCTCTCGTGGTGTCGAAGGTTCGGTTGGGATCCGTCAACCCGTGGCTTTTCACCAATCATCCTATGGGCAATCCGCCACCACCGGCGGGTTATGTCTGGAGCCTGCCAGTTCTATATTTAGTATGGGCGATAACTATCGTCCTGCTGTATTTTCCGTGCCGATGGTTCGCCGGCCTGAAGGCGAAGCAGGACGACTGGTGGCTCAAGTTCCTGTAGAAGGTCCCGCGCCGGATTAGTGCTTGTCGCCTTGCTCGACGAAGAATTTTCCGGTTTCGCCCGCTGAAAAATAGCGCGACGTCACGGTTTTCTTGCGAGTGTAGAACTCGACCGCGTCCCATCCGTGGACGTGCAGGTCTCCGAAGAAGGAATCCTTCCATCCGGAAAATGGAAAGTAGGCTGGCGATGCAGCCACGCCGATATTTACGCCCACCATCCCGACTTCGATGCGGCGACTGTACTCTCGGACTGCAGCACCGTTCTCGGTGAAGATCGAAGTGCCGTTGCCGCGTGGATCGCTGTTGACTAGAGCGATCGCTTGGTCCAGGGTATCGACGTGCATCACAGACAATACCGGGCCAAAAATTTCTTCTCGGGCGACTCGCATCTCGGGCTTTACGTTATTCAAAATCGTGGGACCGACGAAGTTTCCTCCTGCCGGGACTCCGACTGGACGCCGTCCATCCACGAGCAACTCCGCACCTTCCTTTAATCCGCTCTCAATCGCGTCATGAATGCGTTCGCACGAAGCGCTCGAAATCACGGGGCCGAGGCTGACCTTCGCGTCCGTGCCGTCGCCTGCGATGAGCTTTTGCGCGCCCTCTTTCAGGCGATCCATGATTGCGGTGCGTGCCGACCCGACTGTGACCAGCACCGATCCGGCCATGCAACGCTGACCGGAGGCTCCGAAAGCACTGCCGATCACGTTGGCCACCGTCTTATCTACCACGGCGTCGGGCATTACGATCATGTAATTCTTCGCGCCGCCGAGCGCCTGCACGCGCTTTCCATTTTCTGCCGCCCGCCGATAGATGTACTTTGCCGTGTTCACCGAACCGACGAATGAAACGGCGCGGATTCCCGGACTATCCAGAATCGCATTCACCGCATCGTGCGCGCCGTGCACCAGATTCACGACGCCGGGGGGCATGCCGATCTCTTCGAAAATCTGAAACATCAACTCCGCTGTGAGTGGAACCTGCTCCGACGCTTTCAAGATAAACGTGTTGCCGTAGACGATTGCGAAGGGCAGAAACCACATCGGCACCATGGCCGGAAAATTAAACGGCGTGATGGCAGCGCATACTCCTACCGGCTGACGTATGGTTTCCGTGTTGATGCCACGGGCCACGCCTTCGAGGATGCGTCCCTGCATTGTCATGGGAGCGGCGCATGCCACCTCGATCACTTCGAGAGCACGACTAATTTCTGCGCGCGCATCCGACAATACTTTGCCTGATTCGCGCGTGACAGAAGCTGCGAGTTCGTCGATTCGTTGGCGGAATTTTTCCCGGATGGCGTAGATGAATTCTGTACGCTCGCCGACTGAACTGGCGCGCCAATCCGGCAATGCGGCGCTGGCAGCGGCGACGGCGGCTTCTATCTCGGCTGTTCCGGACAAGGGTGCACGCGCTAATACTTCACCATTGGCGGGATTGGTAACGTCAAGAAAGCCGGACGCCTTGGCCGGTATCCAGCGACCGCCAATGTAGTTGGCAAGAATCCGCGGGGAGTTGGTCTTCTTGTTGTTCTTATCTTCCGTCGTTTCTTCGGGTGCCAGTGCGCTAGTTCGAGTTGTCATTTTCCACCTTCCGTCCGATCACACTACGTGCCGCTCAAGGTACATCTGATAAAGCTTGCAGCGCGGTTTCATGTCGCGCGCCGAGTCGCCTGCCACCAATCCAGAGCTTCGTAGGCGATAGAAGGCTTCGGTGGTGGCGATTTGTTTCCCGGCGAGTGATGCTTTGATGATTTCGAACAAGGTATTATCCTGCGCCAGCGAAACCAGCAGACGGCGCAGGTGATCGCCGTAGGGTCCGTCATCGGTGGCGCACTGGGCTTCGAAGTCCTGAAAATTCAGCTTTCGGCCTGCCATCTCGTGTAACCCGCGCCTGGTGAGGTAAGGCTGGCCCGCGACCAGGTCATAGAATTGTGCGACTTCAGTCTGGTCTCGCAGCGGACTATCGTATCTTTGGTTCAATTCAGCCACTTGTTCAACCGTAAAATCCGATAATGCCAGCCGTGTTCCCACGTTGAACGGAGACTGATTCATGTCAGTGATGAACATGTGAGCTTCGGTGGCATACGCAATTGCCAGAGTGAGATTCTGCCACGGTCCGGTGGGATCAAGCGAACGCTCGTTGTGCCAGGAGCGGAAGAGCCCAAAGACCTCGCTACCGAAGTTACAACTGAAAAGGCGGTCAATTTCGTCCATCGCCCAGAACAGCGGGCAGTTGAGTTTCGCGAGAATCTCGCGCCGCAGGAAGCGTTCGAAATTCATGCTCGGACCGCGGCGTGGATTCCAGCTATCAGCCAGCGAGATATCTAGATCGAGTTGTTCCACGATGGTCTCGGCCACCGCCATGAAGAATTTCTCAACATTTTCCAGATGCGAAGTGTTGAGCTTCTGAAAGTCCGTCAGGATCACTTTCGCTCCCGATTTACGGGCCGCCTGAAGTCCACGGGCCATCAGCGAGGTCTTACCCATCTGGCGCGCACCCTTGACCAGAATGATGCTGTCTCTTCGGGAAATGGCGTCGTAGTACTCCTGATCGGTGGGGCGAAGAATATAAAACTTCGAATCCAGAGGCACCGCGCCGCCCACGGTCTCGAGTTTGACGGGCTGTGATTTCTCTTTTTGCTCTTTCTGCGGAATCAGCAGCGATTTTGAAATCTGCGCCAGCAACGACGCGTTGTCTTCAGCATTCCGCCAGTGGGCAAATTCGATGCCATCGGGGATCGCCATACTCGATGGAACCGGGGTTTCGAAGTCAATGCGGATAGGAAGAATTCGTGGGTGTCCAGATTTCTGAAAGGCCTCCTGCGCCACCTGAACTTCGTAGGCCAGCATTTCACTGCTGACGGCCGTTGCCGACAGAAGCACGATCGCGACGTCGGCTGTGGTCACACGCTTTTCGAGGTCCCGAGCCCATTCCATGCGGACCTCCTGATGGCGATCGACGAAAACCTCGTGTCCTTCGTTGCGAAGATGTGTCTCCAACAGGCTGAGCAACTGCTCGTCGGGCTGCGCATTCCGCCGGTAGAGAAGCGCAATCTCGCCGGCTTTCTCATAGCCGCCCGCGGAGCCGGGTGATTGCGATAACCCTGGTTGCAGCGATTGCTGGAGGTCGGTTCGCATCTCGATGGCATTCCGATAACGCAGCTCGCGATCTTTTTCCAGGGCCTTGCCGATGATTCTGTCCAACTCGGTTGGCAGCGATGGGTTCAGCCGCACCGGTGAAACGGGAGCATGGTTCAACAGGGCATCGAAGACCACGGCTGAAGTATCCCCGAAAAATGGAGGAGTGCCGGTGGCCATTTCGTAGAGCACGACTCCAAAGGAGAATAGATCGGAGCGCGGATCCAAGTCCTGGCCGCGAGCCTGCTCAGGAGACATGTACGAAACTGTCCCGACAAATTCCCCAGGGTTCGTGAGATCGGTCCCAGGTTCAGTATTGGCATTCGGTGATTTGGGGCCGGGGGTCTTTCGTGATGTGAGTTTGGCGAGGCCAAAATCCAGCACTTTCACCTGTCCGCTCGGGGAAACAAAAATGTTTGCGGGCTTGATATCGCGATGGATGATGCCCTGCGAATGGGCGCAGTTGAGGGCATCGGCGATTTGCACGCCGTATTGAATAATCTTCTCTTCCGTTAACTGCTTCTGCTTTATTAGATGGCGCAGAGTTTCGCCTTCCAGCAGTTCCATTACGATAAAGTAGTGGCCTTCGAAATCGCCCACGTCGTGCACGATGCAAATGTTGGGATGGTTCAAGGATGAGGCGGCGCGAGCCTCTTGCATGAAGCGTTCCAGCCGGGGACGGCTCTTCCATTGGTCTTCGGGCAGAAATTTGAGGGCGACGCGCCGGCCCAGTCGCTGATCCTCAGCTTCGTACACTACCCCCATCCCGCCGCCGCCAAGTTTCCTGATGACTTTGTAATGAGAAACCTGGCACCCGACTATCGGGTCTGCCTCGTCTTGAACACTGGAAGGGTCGCTGATTCGGTTGGGAGTGTCGCGGTTGCCGAAATCCTCAGCCGAGCAGTTGAAAATTCTGAGCTCATAATCGTCGCAGAACTTCTGCTCGCCGAGATCGTGCAGCGTGGCGGCCCAACGATTGGATGGCGCCAGGGATTCGACGATGGTGCCTGAAACCAGGATGTGACCATCATCCCCGTAGGCGGCGATCTCCTGGGCGATGCGTACTCCTCCTCCCATGACTCCGCGGTTCGCGCGCAAGCTGGCATCACGATAAGCCGGTCCTGCGTGCACTCCCATGCGTAGTTTTGGGTGAGGAGAACGGGTGCGAAGAGCCCGGCTCAGTTCGGCGGCGCATTGAACCGGTATTTCCGGATCGCCGAAGAAGAACAGGGCGAACGCATGGTCACCGGGCTGAAGGGTTACTTGATCGGTTTTGTGAGCCTGTTCGAACGCGCCGGTTGCGGCAATTATGCGTGGTAAATCCTGTTCGAAACGGCGCATTTCTTCGGCAGTTAGATCGGCAGGTGGAGGCGTCGATGGGTCTGGCACGAGATCGAGATACAGCACGTGGGCTGTCTCGAGGGTCTGCGCGAGATTTTCCGTCGTAGGCATTGATTCAGCAACTATTTCAGGGGGATGATTCAGCGACCAACCGCGGACCATTATGAAGCGGCCAGCGCTGCTCCGCGAACTCAGCAGAATGCCAAAGAACAGCGGCAAGCGCCAGGGTGCAACCGCCCGAACCAAGAATCGTAAGCCGTTTTGCAGAGCATTTCAAGGCGGTATCTATTGAACTGTTTGGTGGTATGATTTTGCCTCTCTTGCGGTTCAGAATCTCGTGAAAACTGCCTCTGCGCGGGATTCCGACTGTGGCGAGAGGTTGACTTACGGCGCTCCGGTTCGCGGAAACGGGTGCCGGCTTGTCCCCCCAGTGATATACCTGGGGCTGTGTGCGGCAGTTCGCGATTTAGAGTTTGGTTGAGAATTCGAATTTCGACGTTCAGCCCCTAAAGGGGCGTCTGATTTGGACGAGTTATGGCATCGCTAAAGCGATACCCTGATACGAATCGACATAATACGAGCCGACGATTTTTAAGCAAACTGTTTAGGCGTGATGTTGGTTGACTGCGCGAAGGATTCCGGGTTTTGATTCGGCGTTACCGATGGCTGCGGATCAATCGACATTGCAGGCAAGATAGCGGGCGAGATGGCGGGCAACGAACGCAAGAAGATCGGAAAGTACGACGTTCTCGACGTGATCGGTCGGGGCGGGATGGGTGTTGTCTACAAGGCAGTTGATCCCGGCATCGGCCGCACCGTCGCCATAAAGATGACGACGGGAGCGATCGTCGAAGATGCCGAAATGCTCAAGCGCTTTAACCGCGAAGCGCAATCCGTAGGAAATCTACAGCACCCGAACATTGTGACCGTCTACGACCTAGGGGTGGAAGATGGAAGTCCTTACCTCGTCATGGAGTTGCTCGACGGTGAAAGCCTTGAGGCGCTGGTTCGAAACCGCCAATCGGTTTCACTGGAAGAGAAACTGGATATCATCATCCAGATTTGCAGCGGGATTCAGTATGCGCATCAGCGCAATGTGATCCACCGCGACATTAAGCCCGCCAACATAATGATCCTGAAAGACGGCATTGCCAAAATTGTGGATTTTGGGATTGCGCGTACCGGGATGCAAAAGCTGACGCGGCCAGGGCAGTTGGTGGGCAGCTTTCAATACATGTCGCCGGAGCAGATCAACACCACCAACGTGGATTCGAGAACCGATATTTTTTCGATCGGCGTGCTGCTCTTTGAGTTGGTCACGGGAAAGCTACCTTTCGAAGGTAAAGACACTGGCGACATGCTGATGAAGATCCTGCATGAGCCGGCGCCGTCCGTGAACGGACTGATGAAGAACTGTCCCCCTGGGCTGGATGAAATTGTGCAGCGCGCCCTGGCGAAAGATCCGGAGCAGCGCTATCAAACCGCCGAAGATTTGTCGCTGGACCTGGGACACGTGTTGGAAAAATGGAGGCGGGAGCGCGTTTCCGAGTATCTGCAGGGAGCTGAAACTGCGGCAGCACAGCGGCAGTGGAGTCGCGCCAAGGAACAGCTGTTGCAGGTGCTGAAAAGAGACCGGCAGAATTCCCGTGCCAACGTCAGGCTGCGCGAAGTGCAGATGGAGATTCAGAAGCAGCAGCGCAGCGAACGGGCTAAGGAATTACAAGCGCAGGCGGAACATGCGCTGGCACAGTCCGATGTTGTCGAGGCTCTAGCCTACCTGAAGGAAGCAGTCGAACTGGACCCGAACAATCTGGAGATTGTGCAGCTTCGTGATTCCCTCCAGGAAAACAGGGCGCGCGGCGACCAGCTGCGCGAGCTGATGCAGCGCGCGGAATTGGCGCAGGATGCGGGCGACCTGGAGGATGCGCAGAAGGCAGTGGAAGAAGGTCTGGCGCTGGATCCGCAGAACACGGATTTCCGCTCCATGCAGGTCGTGATCACGCAGGAAATGGTGGGCCGCGACAAGCAAAAGCGAGTGCAGGAATATCTTGGCGAGGCGAGAAAGCAGATATCCTCACGGCGTTTTACCGGTGCGCTGGAAGTGCTCAGGAAAGCAGAATCCCTCGACCCCGCCGCTCCCGTCGTGCAAGAGCTCATAGTGCTGGCGTCTTCGGGCCAGCAGCAGGAAAAGCGCCGCCAGGACTTGGAACGATTGACGGCGCAGATAGAGGAAGCGCTAGTCAAAGAGGACTACAAGACAGCCTCCGCTCGAATTCAGGAGGGTCTGGCCGGCTATCCCGAAGATCGCGGGCTGCTGAAGTTGCAGGCCGTAGTTCGTAAGCAACGGGACGATACCGAAAAAAGTCTCTACATCGAGCAGCAAACGTCGCAAGCACGACGCCTGTTGGATGGCGGGCAAGAAGAAAAAGCTTTAGCCCTGCTGCAGAGCGCGCTGGAGAAATATCCTGCCGAACCGTCGCTCAAAGCGATGGTAGTAATGGTGGAGCAAAACCTCGAGAGAACACGCAAAGAGCAAGAGAAGACCGAGGTACTTCAGAGCGCTCGCGAGGCGATTCGCCGGAAGGCGTATTCCATAGCGATTGCGATCTTGAAGGCAGCTAGCGAGAAGACAAGCGCGAGCGAGTTCGACGAACTTCTACAGTTTGCCCAAAATGAGGCCGAAAATCAGGCCAAGCGCCAAAAGATCGATACGGTGGCGGACGAAGCGCGCCGGTTGACTGCCGAGGATAAATATCCAGAGGCGATTGCTTTGCTGGACGCAACGCTGCAAGAAATCCCCGACCATGAACTCCAGATAATTCTTGCGGATATTATGCGGCACGTCGACGAGTTCAACGCAGGAGTGGATAAAGCAATCACTACCGCGGAGCGATTGGTGCGGCAAGACCGGTATGCCGAAGCCATCAAGGTTCTGGAAGGGCAAAGCGCGCAGTACGGCAAAGCACCAAAGTTCCACGAGACGCTGGAGAGCATCCGGCAGCGGCAGCAGGCCGTCCATGCGGTTTCAGTGCTCAAAGAGGAAGTGCGTAACGCACTTTCCAATCGGGACATCGCGCGCGCAAAACAACTATGCGAGGAGTTCCGGAAGTCGGAGAACGCGCCCGATATTACGCTGCTTGAAAAAGAGATTGAAACCAAACAGACGGAAGCCGCCAACGCCCAACTCGAAATGGCACTGCGCGACGCCCGTTTGCTGGTGACCGTGAAATCGTCGGCTGCGGCTCTCACTGTTTTGGAGAGCGTGGAGAGCGTGGTTCCCTTTGCTGCGACCGAGTTGCGCGGAAGGTTTGAAGCCCTGCGAACGGCTGCCCGAAATGCAATGGAGAGCCAACGCGATGAGGCTTCGCAACCGGCTGCCGCAGCGGGCTCGGAGATACCTGAATCAGGTGACAGCGATCAAGAGACGCAGCTTGCGGATCCCGATCACTTGCAGTCCATGTTGCTTGAGGTTGCGGCAATCGCCGGAAATTACCGTGGCGATCAGAAGGTGCAATCGGCAATTTATAACGTGAAGCAACAACTCACCGAAAGAATTGTGATATTGCGCGAGTCGAGCGCGCAAAACAGAAAGCTAAAGAGCGTAGTGGGGGGGAAGATTGCTGCCCCTCCCCCGCCGGCTCCGGAACCTACGGCGACGTCGATAATTCCCGCGGAACCGGTCGTGGAAACGGTAAAGGCTGCTCCTCAGTCGCCGCCCGCGCCAGCGGTCGCAGTGACCCCAGAGCCCTCCGTTCAGACAAGAAATCCTCAGCCCGTCGAGGCTCGACCCCGCGAGCCGCGACCCAGCGACCTTCAATCCTCTGACTCTAAGTCCAGTGACGACGTGAAGCGCGAGCACGCAATCAAGGAATGCCTGGCTAAATCGCGCGCGTTACAGGACATGGGAGATCTGGACGGTGCGTTGTCTCGCGTCAAGGCGATGTTAGTGAACTATCCAGGTGAACCTCGATTGATCCAGCTACAGGAAACGGTGGTGGGAGAGCTCGAGGTTCGGAGGCGTGAGATCAGACGGCATGCTCTCGACGACTTGCGAAAAATGGAATTGGAAGCGGCCACAACGGACAAGACTGTGCACGAGGCGCTCATCGCACGGTCTCGCGCGGTGGCGAGTAAGTATCCGGGCGACGCAGAAGTTTTATCGGCGTCTGAACGTGTATTCGAAAGAATCAGTAAAGTTGTGCCTCCGAAGCAAAATGAGGCGGAAAGGCTGCCCTCGAGCCCGCCGACTCCGAAAGCTGGGCCTCCGAAAGTGGAAACTACGGCTGTCACGCCGCAACGGCCACCGTCGCGTCCAGCGGTTCCGACGCCACCGGTTCGCGAAGTTGCGCCGCCGCTGCCACCTCCTACTAGTTCTCACGTGATTCCACCCGCGCCGATGCCACAGCCGCCAAGACCACCGGGCCCTTCTTCTCGTGACCCGAGGGAAAGGAAATCCCGCGCCGTAAATTTCTCGCCAAATCTTGCGCCGCTCATGGCGTGGGTTCGCACCGGACGAGGAAAGATCGCTGTGGGAGCGGGATTGGGAATTGTTGCGTTGGTAGCATTCGTAATTGGTATCGCTTCCCACGGTACCCCGCCCGCCAAGAAGCTGCCTCCCCTGCCGGCGGCGAGTCTGCTTTCGGTGCGCATCCGTACGTCGCCTCCAGGAGCGACGATCCGAATCAATAATGAGGTTCGCGGTGTTTCTAACCTTCAGCTAGATTTGCCGGCCGGGAACTATCAGGTTGAAGCGGATCTGAATGGCTATCAATCCGCGAAGGCTTCTTTGGAGGCGAAGTCCGGGTCCTCTGACGAAGTCGATTTGACCCTTCAACCGGCGCTGCCGATGGTCAAACTGTCCTCGGACACTGGAGTGGGAAAAGTAATGCTGGATGATCTACCGCCAGTCGATCTGGCCGGAGAACAACGGACACTAGAGGACATAGGGGCGGGCGAGCACAAGCTGAAATTCGAAGGTCCGCAAGGCAGCGCGTCGTTCTCATTTTCGACGAGCCCAGGAAATCCCCCGGCAGTCACCGGACCCATTGCCGCGAACCGGGTGGTGGCAGTGGTGGTGGCGAACTTAGGCTCTGAAGTCCATGTGTATTGCAGCGAGCCGAGTGCGGAGGGGAGCCTTGACGACCAGCCGTCCGCCAAAGTTTCTCAGCAGGGTTTGCAGTTGCCGAACGTTCCGATGGGTGTGCATCAACTGCTCATCAAGGCCGCCGGAGAACAGTACAAGGTGGCGATTGAAGCCGGCCCGATCGCGACACTATCGACGTTCTTGCAGTCGGGGAGGAACATCGGCACTTTGCTGGTGATGACTCATGAAGACGGAGTCAAAGTGTCGGTAAACGGAATACCGCAGAAGGCGCTCACGCGAGGCGGGCAGCTGCGGATACCGAATCTTGATCCGAAAGACTACGTGATCGCGGTGGCCAAACCAGGATTCCAAGACGTGGCATCGCAGAAGGCTGTTGTTCGTAAAGGTGAGCAGACTGCTGTTACGTTTAATCTGAAGCCGGTTCCACGCGTTGCTTCTCTGTCAATCCGCGGAGGACCACCGGGGGCACAGGTCTTCATCGACGACAAGCCGGTAGGGACGGTGCAAGCGGATGGAACTCTGAGTCTTCCGAACATTAATCCGGGCGATCACGCGATCGTATTGCGCAAAGACCGCTTTGAGCCGAAACGGCTACAAAAGCGCTTTGTTGCCGGGACGGACACCGCCATCACGGGCGCAGAAATTCAATTACAGGTCTCAACCGGTGAGTTGCGAGTTACGTTCTCCCCTCCAGATGCGCAGGTGACATTAACGAAGACAGGAGAAGCGCCGATCAAGGTGACGAATGGTGCATCACTGAATTTGGCCCCGGGAACCTACACACTGTCTGCGCGAAACGCCGACGACATGACCCGGACGAAGGTGGTAGAGATTGTCGCCGGTCAATCCAAGAGCGTGGACCTGCCTCTTACTCCGAACGGAATGGCGAAATGGGATGATCCATCGGGCTGGAAGCCGGAGCAGAACGCATATGTCCACAAGGGCGGGGGATTTGTTCTTTTTGGCACGACGCCTACCTCGGGAACATTTTCCTTTTCCGTCATGTTGCAAAAAGGCAAGCGGTTGCAATGGGTGGTGAACTATACCTCTCCCACCAATTACGTCTTGTTTCAGATGGACGAGAACTCCTTTTACCGATCTGTCATTCGCAACGGAACGGCAACGGATGAATTGAAAACTCCCCATAAGATCCAGAAGAATGCTTACCAAACGATGCGGATCCAGGTGACTTCCAATGAAGTTGTGAACCAGATCAAAGACGGCGGCACTTGGGTGGTTCTGGACAAATTCAGTTCGCCCGGAACGAGTCTAGCCTCGGGCAAGTTCGGTTTTTACCTTCCGGGCAAAGACCAGATCGCGATTATGAACTTCAATCACTACGCCGATTTGGACACGCGTTAACGCGACTGCCCCCCGGTCTCCCAAGGATCTTCCCAAGATGCCAAGCTGGCCGAATCAACCCTGGATTCTCGAGATCAATGCATGGACCTGGCTAGCGGGGCTAAGTTCGCGCCACGGACGCAGGATTACTCTGGACTCCGTTCCGGCGGATCATTGGGACGAGTTGGCGCGCACCGGCATCGACGGCATTTGGCTGATGGGTGTCTGGCGACGTAGTGAACTGGCGCGCAGTATTTCGTTGCGCGATGCGGCTATTGTGGCGGAGTGCCAGAGGGTTCTCACGGATTTCTCGCCCGAGGACATTTCAGGGTCGCCCTATTCCATTGGGGAGTACTTCGTCGATCCTAATCTGGGTGGACCTGAAGGGCTGGCCGAGGCGAGGCGCGAGTTGTCGTCCCGAGGACTTCGCTTGCTGCTGGATTTCGTCCCGAATCACATGGCTCCCGACCATCCCTGGATCGAGGAGCATCCGGAATACTTCGTACGAGGCGATCCTCAGGACCAGGAACGCGATCCCGCTGCGTTTTTTTGCGCCGGAGAGAATGTGGTTGCACGAGGGCGCGACCCCTACTTTCCGCCGTGGCCGGATACGGCACAGTTGAATGCATTTGAGATCGCACAGCGGGCGGCCGCCATGGAAACGGCGCACATGATTGCCGGGCAGTGTGACGGCGTGCGCTGCGATATGGCGATGCTATTTATCAACCGCATCTTCGACCAAACGTGGTCGGGACGGGCGGGGAGGGTTCCAGCGACGGAGTACTGGCATGAGTTGATGGCTGAAGTCCGCAAAATTCAACCTGGGTTCCTGTTTATTGCGGAGGCCTATTGGGACCTCGAGTGGGAGCTGCTGCAACAGGGCTTTGACTATTGCTATGACAAACGCTTTTACGACCGGCTGGTGGAAGGAAATGCGGAGGGAGTTCGTGGACATCTTGGAGCTTCGGTCGAATACCAGCGTCATCTGATCCGGTTTCTGGAGAATCATGACGAACCACGAGCGGCCGCCGTGTTTTCGCCGGCGCGAAACCGGCTTGCGGCCGTAGCACTGATGACGCTTCCCGGCGCGAAGCTTCTGCACGAAGGGCAATTCAGCGGGGCCAGGATCAGGTCGAGCGTGCACTTGGGACGCTCTCCGCAGGAAGTTCCAGACGCGGCATTGCGAGCGTTCTATAAGAATCTGGTGGAGATTGTGCGGCTGGCTGAAATAGGCACTGGTGTGTGGCAGCTTTGCCAGCAGCAAGGATGGCCTGACAACCAAAGCTGGCGGAATCTGGTTTCGTGGTGCTGGCGAGTTGCCGACAGAAAGTACATTGTGGTGCTGAACCTGGCGGACTCCCGCAGTCAGGGACGAATTATTCCTCCCTGGGACGATCTCGAACGGTCCGATTGGCGTTTGTTCAATCTGTTGCCCAAAGAAGATTTCGGGCAAAGGGACGGTAAAGAGATGTCGGCATCGGGGCTTTATGTGGACGTCGACGCTGAGTCGTTCCAGTTTCTGCAATTGCTACCGCTGTAAAGTAGAGTCTCTTCGGCTTCATCGGGGCCGGGGCCGGACTCATCGACCCTTCAGCCCTTCAGGATGATGATTCTGGAGAGCATGAGGTCCTTCCCCTTCGACTCTGCTCAGGGTCAGGATGACAACTTGGAGAGGGTCACGTCCTTCGACGACATGGTAAACTGCCACGCGGTTTAGGCAGGGAAAGCGCATGAATCTGCGTCGAAGACTGGTCTACGCACTGCTTGCACTGCTGACAATCGCAGTCCTCAGCGTCAGTGGATATTGCCTGCTGGGCGGCAAGAATGTGAGCTTCTTACAGGCCCTGTATATGGCCGTGATCACGCTCTCCGGCGTCGGTTATCAGGAGATCGTGGATACCAGCCACAGCCCCATCCTCCGTATTTTCAATATTTTTGTCGTGCTCTTTGGCGTGGCAGTCATGGTTTATGTCGTTTCGGTAGTTACGGCCTTCCTGGTCGAGGGCGAACTTAGCAACCTGTTCTGGAGGCGCAAGATGGAGAAGAAAATTGGCGGACTGACAGGCCACTACATTATCTGCGGTCTAGGAGACACGGGACGATACGTTGCCGCCGAACTACAAGCCACCGCAACGCCCTATGTGGTTATCGAAACCCAGGAGGAAACGGCACTGAAACTTCGCGAAACCCTGCCTGAGCTGCTTTACGTAATCGGAGACGCAACCGACGAAGCGGTGCTCGACCATACTGGCGTCGGGCAGGCGAAGGGGCTGATTGCCGGCCTTTCGACGGACAAGGACAATCTGGTAATTACGTTTCTGGTGCGACAAAAGAATCCGGCGATCCGCATCGTGGCACGCTGTAGCGACGAAGCCAAGTTTTCCGATCGCATGTTGAAGGCGGGAGCGGACTCGACCGTTTCGCCCAACCGCATTGGCGGGCTCCGGCTCGCCAGCGAAGTTTTGCGGCCGCATGTCGTCGAGTTCCTCGATCTGATGCTGAAGGATCAATCGCATACCGTGCGGGTAGAGCAGATCGAAGTGCCGGAGGGTTCGGGCTGGGCTGGCAAGTCGCTCGACCATCTCGATCTGAAGTCCCGCTATGGATTGGTGCCGTTGGCTGTGAAAAATTCGGGCCAAGTCCAAACTCCAGCCTTTCTTGTAAATCCTCCCGGGGAGCAAGTTTTACGGGATGGCGCGATCGTGATTGTCATGGGCGACGTCAAGGACGTGCAGCGGGCGCGGGACGAGGCACAAACGCAGCGGGCGGTATAAACGCGGCATGATTGTTCAAGTGGCTGCTAGCAGGCCAATTATTTCCAAATATTTCTTTGAAAACTTGGTCTTTAAGTGATAAAACTGCCGAACTCCGGAATTGGAGAGCATTGGACCGAGTGCGCGCGCCCCGGATTGCCCTACGGGAGGGTTTCGCAGCCGTGAACCGAAGTCGACTTGTCCGGTCTCGCTGTTTGTACCTTGCGCTCGCCTGCCTTTGCTGGTGCGTGGGGACGACCCTTCCAGCGTCGGCCCAAGCGCCTAGAATTCCCGGAAGACCTCAGGCTTCCTCCGTCAGACCCGGTGCGGTGCTGGGAGTCGTGCAGGATCAGGATGGCCGCCCCGCGAACGGGGTCATTGTCACCGCCCGGTCTCGCACAACCAACCAAAGCTATACCGCGGTGAGCAACGCTGAAGGTATCTACCGGCTCCGGGATCTTCCCCCCGGTGAGTATGAAGTCACAGCCGCAGGTGCGGGCTACGGGCCTCGAGCTCCGGCGCCGGTTGCGGTAGCCTCAGGAGAGGCGCGGCAGGTAAATATAAAACTGGAGCTGATTGCAGGCGCTCCGACGAACCTGCCCCCGATCCCCACGCGTAATCGTCCGGGCCAGCCGGGATCAGACCAAACGGACTTGAACGCCACCAGCATTTATCCGGGTATGCGGACGCCGCAGCCGCCGGAGACTCCTGAAGTCATTGCGCAAGAGGAACAGCCGGGAACTTCCGCTACCGAGCTGACGTATCGGTGGACGGTCGAGATGCCGAGCTGGCAGCGTTACGATAAGCGTGGCGAGTTCCCCTACGTCAACTCGCATTGGTACGATCCCTTTGATCGCAATCGGCTTAAGGGTGACTATCCGGTCTTTGGGCAGCGCTGGTTCTTCAACTTCACAGGAACCAGCGAGTCGAACATCGATGTGCGCCGGTTGCCGGTGCCCAGCGGCGTCTCGGCTGAAAATGGAGGGGATGCTCCCTTCTTTGGTCGAGGCGAGCAAGGGTTTGCATCGCAAACCTTCTTCTTTTCTTTCGATCTGTCGCACGGCGACGCGGGCTTTCTGCCCTCAGATTTTCGTATTCGCTTTACTCCGGCTGTCGATCTGAACTTCCTGCAAACTCGTGAGCGCGGATTGGTCAACATTGACGTGCGAAAGGGAATCGATCGCTTCGATACTCATGTTGGGCTGCAGGAAGGTTTTGTCGAGGCGAAGTTGCACAATCTCAGCTCTAATTTCGATTTTGTTTCCGTTCGGGCCGGCATTCAACAGTTCAACAGCGATTTTCGCGGATTCCTGTTTTCAGATTCGCAACCCGGAGTACGTTTCTTTGGAAACCTGCGCAACAACCGCATCAGTTACAACCTCGCTTACTTTTATATGCTCGAGAAGGATACGAACAGCGATTTGAATACCTTTCATGCGCGCGATCAGCAGGTTTACGTCGGCAATGTGTATATCCAGGACTTCCTGGCGAAGGGGTACACGACGCAATTCAGCTTTCACTACAATCGCGACGATCCGACGGTCCATTTCAACGAGAATGGCTTCCTGGTGCGCCCCGCGCCCATCGGCTCGGTGGTGAATGATGGCATCCTGACTCATGGTATTCACGCCTACTACATTGGTTGGACGAGCAATGGTCACATCGGTCCCATTAATGTGAATCACGCGTTTTATCAGGCGCTTGGACATGACACCCTCAACCCGATCGCGGGACGGCCGGTGAATATCAATGCGCAACTAGGCGCGCTCGAACTCTCGGTGGATAAGAACTGGATACGGTTTCGCTCGTCCTTCCTGTATCAGTCTGGCGATGGCGACAATCGCTCCGGATCGTCGCGGCACGACGGCACCGCTCGGGGATTCGACACAATCGTTAACGACACCAACTTTGCTGGGGGCGCGTTTAGCTTCTTCGGAAGTGAAGGTATTCGGCTGACCGGGACTGGTGTAGGGCTCACCACTCCGGGAAGTTTGTTAGTAAACTTGCGCACTGACAAATTCGAAGGACAGGCGAATTTTGTCAATCCTGGATTGTTTCTCTATAACGCTGGGATGGACTTTGATGTGACGCCGAAGCTGCGCGCCTTCGTCAATGCGAACTATCTGCGCTTTGCCCGGACCGAACCGTTGGAGATCCTGTTGTTCCAGCAGCCAATAGCGCATAGCATCGGTACCGACGTAGGAGTTGGGTTGGAATACAGACCGCCATTGAGCGAGAACATCGTGATCACGGCTGGCACTTCGGGATTGATTCCGTCTCAGGGATTTGAGCAGGTGTTCAATCCGCGGAGTTTGATTTCCGGGTTTGCCAAGATTAAGTTTCAGTTTTGACGAGTTCGAACACGAAGATGAAATTCGGCAAGAAAACGCTGGTTACGGTGATCCTCCCCGTTGCTGTCCTTGGCGGGATGTTTGCACTACTCCGCTTCGGCGCGCACCCAGTTGCCGCGGCGGGCCAGGAGCCAGCGTCGCAGCCTAGCGTCGGTATCCGCCTGGAAAAGCTGGAGCAGTCGCAGGCAGATGCGGACGCGAAGTCGGTGGGCTGTGTTAGCTGTCATACGACAACCGACAGCGCCACCATGCATCTGACGGGGACGGTTCGACTGGGATGCATTGACTGCCACACCGGAGATGCCACGGTCTCCGCGCCGCCCGACTCGAAGCCGGGAGACGAACCTTACGATCAGGCCAAGCGGCAGGCTCATCCCCGGGCGAAGTTTTCCGAAGACGAACGCAGCTCCGCGAACCCCGTGCGCGCCTATACGCGCTGGTTGCAGGAAGACCTGCAATACATCCAATTCGTAAACCCCGGCGACTTGCGCGTAGCGGATAAGACATGCGGTTCGTCGGGCTGCCACACCAGCGAAGTCTGGCGTGTGCGTAGCAGCATGATGTCGCATGGCGCGATGCTGTGGGGAGCTGCGCTCTATAACAATGGCTCGTTTCCGCTGAAAAACCCTCATTTCGGAGAGAGCTACGGTGCTGACGGGAAACCGCAGAGGCTCGAAACAGTTCCCGCTCCAACTGCCGAAGAGACTCGGACCAAGGGCGTGCTGCCTTCCCTGGAGCCGCTGGAGCGCTGGGAAATTTCACAACCTAGCAATGTGTTGCGAGTGTTCGAGCGCGGCGGACGCAAGAAGGCGGAGTTGGGTAACCCCATTTCCGAGGAAGATCCGGGGCGTCCAGATTCCAAGTTGAGTGACCGCGGGTTCGGAACCGAACTGCGCACCGATCCTGTATTTCTCGGCCTGCAGAAAACTCGACTGCTGGATCCGATGCTCTATTTCCCCGGCACCAACGACCAGCCTGGGGATTATCGCGCGAGCGGTTGCAGCGCTTGCCACGTGGTCTACGCGAACGATCGTTCGCCGGAGCATTCGGGACCTTATTCGAGCTACGGGCACTGGGGACAGACCGCGACTGTCGATCCCACAATTCCCAAGGCTGAAGCGGGCCATCCCATCAAGCACCAGTTCACGCGTTCCATTCCGTCGAGCCAGTGCGTGGTCTGCCACATGCACCCCGGCACGAACATGGTCGTGACGTATTTCGGATACACGTGGTGGGACAATGAAGTAGACGGCGACAAGATGTTCCCGGCCAAGCAGCACGATCCCAGCGAAGCGGAGCGAAACCAGGTACTGGCCCGTAACCCTGAAGGCGCCGCATCGCGCGGACTGTGGTCGGACCCAACTTTCCTCGAACAGGTTGGCAGCCCAGAATTTCTGTCCAAATTAAAGAATACTCAGTTTGCCGATTTCCATAGTCACGGCTGGATTTTCCGCGCAGTTTACAAGCACGACCGTAAAGGCAACCTTCTCGACGACAAGAACCAACAGATTGCGCCCGAGGATCCCGACAAGTTTGCCAAAGCCGTTCACTTGAAAGATATTCACCTGGAAAAAGGGATGCACTGCGAAGATTGCCATTTCTCGCAGGACAGTCACGGCAATGGCAAGCTCTACGGCGAGACCCGCAACGCTGTCGAAGTCGATTGCGTGGATTGTCATGGAACGATCAACGATCGCTCATCGCTCAGGACTTCAGGTCCGGCTGCGCCCCCGGGAGGGACCGATCTTTCGGTGCTGAGAACTCCATGGAACGCGCGGCGTTTCTATTGGAAGGACGATCGACTGTTCCAGCGCTCGATGGTGAATCACGCGCAGGAATGGGAAATCAAGCAGGTCTTCGATACCATCCGGCCGGGCAATCCGAATTACAACGAAAAAGCGCGGCTTGCAAAAACCATGCAGACGGATGGCAAAACCTGGGGAGTGGCGACCGGGGATCAGTCGCTGGCCCACAGCAATCAAAAGATGACCTGCTACTCCTGCCATTCGGCGTGGCTGCCAACGTGCTTCGGATGCCATTTGCAGCAGACGGCAAACGAGCGTACTCCGATGTTGCACAACGAAGGACTCAAGACTCGCAACTACATTTCCTACAATTTCCAGATCCTACGCGACGACTTGTATATGTTGGGAATCGATGGCACGGTGACAGGTCATCGCGTGGCGCCGATCCGATCGGCTTGCGCGGTGCTGGTCAGTTCACAGAATGCGGACCGCGACTGGAGCTATTATCAGCAGCAAACGGTCTCTGCGGAGGGGCTTAGCGCGCAGGCATTCAGTCCTTTTGTTCCGCATACCGTCCGGTCACACGAAACGCGGACCTGCACCGATTGCCACGTCTCGCGCGACAACAATAACAATGCATGGCTGGCCCAGGTAACGCTCTTGGGAGGCGGCTTCATGAACTTCATGGGGCGCTATATCTATGTAGCGAATGGCAATAAGGGATACACGGCGGTCGCGGTCGCGAAGCACGATGAGCCGCCCGCGATTATCGGCAGCGATTACCAGAGAGTTGTTTATCCCGACGATTACGCACGCTTCCAGAAAAAGGGAAGTCAATTATCTGAGGGATATGAACACGCGGGCAAGGTCCTCGATGTGCAGGCTCGCGGAGAGTATCTGTATGCGGCGACGGGAAGCGGAGGCCTGCGCGTTTACGACATTGCCAACGTAGACAACAAAGATTTCTCCGAACGGACCACTACCGCTCCGGTATCGCCGCTTGGGCAGCACTTTTACGTAAAGACGAAATATGCGCAAGCTGTGGCCTCGCCCAGCACGCTGGCGATCGATCCCCTGCGCAAACATCTCCCGGAAAACGAGGAGCAGAGCGCGCACCTGATGTACGGCTTCCTCTATATTGCGGACAAATATGAGGGCCTGGTGATCGTTGGCGATCCGAACCTGAAGGCGAAGACTCCGGGCGTGGGTACGTTGTTGGATGGCGATCCGGCTAATAATTTCCTCAAACGCGCTTTGGCTTTCAATCCGGACGGCATTCTCAATGGAGCGCGCCGGATCGCATTTGCTGGCACCTACGCGTACGTGCTCGCGGATTCAGGCCTGGTCGTGGTGGACCTGGATAATCCGTTGCAGCCGAAGGTTACGGCTCAGATTAATGCTCCCGCGCTCGACCGTCCGGTGGGCATCGCGGTGCAGTTCCGTTACGCCTTCGTGGTGGACCATGCCGGACTCAAAGTTCTCGACATTACCGATCCCGCAAAGCCCGTCGTCGTCAACAACGCCGCTGTGCCGCTTGAGGACGCCAGAAACATCTACACAGCCCGCACCTATGCCTACGTGGCCGCCGGAAAGCAAGGGATGGCCATTATCGATATCGAGCGTCCCGATCAGCCGCGGCTTGACCAGATGTTCAATGCCAATGGCAAGCTGAACGACACGAACGACGTGAAGCTGGGGATGGTTAGCTCGAGCCTGTTTGCGTTCGTGGCCGACGGACATAATGGTTTGCAGGTCGTCCAACTATTCGGGCCCGAGGAAGATCCAAAGTTCGCCGGATTCAGTCCGCAGCCGATGCCGAAACTGATTGCGACTTATCGCGGATCGGGCTCGGCCCTCGCCGTGTCGCGCGGCATCGACCGGGATCGCGCCGTGGATGAGACGGGCAACCAACTTTCAGTGTTTGGGCGACGTGGAGCGCGTCCCTTCAATAAAGAGGAACTGCACGGCCTTTACCTGCAAAACGGGCAGCTGTATACGGTGACGGACGATCCGCCCGGATCGCCTTCGGAACCGCAACGCGCTCAGGAGCCAGAGGAAACTCCATTCCCGCGTTCGTTCGAGGATCTCGTGCGACGCTTGCACGACTTGCCCTAAACGGCGGGCTATTTCGTGGTGAAGTCCTGAGCAGGAGACGAGCTTTCGGGGTTGATCCCACGCAATGTGTTCAGGTCATACTTGCCTTGAATACGTTTTTCATTGCGCCAATCATGATAGCTGTGGCACTCGAAGCAGCCGCCGGGCGCTGCGCTCACGGATCGCCCCCCTTGTTTATGGCAGTCGCGGCAGAGTTCGATCCCCGGCACATTGACGTCGGCGGTGAGGCGGCTTTGCGGAATGCGGCCGTGGCAGGCGACGCACGACATCATCCGATGTTTTTCGTGATCGAACTCGGCGTGAGGAAACCAGCGCGCCGGAATGATCGCTTTCACCGAGGTTGGCAGGCCTTCGCCTCCGCCTACGGTGGATTCGTGACAGATGTTGCAGTTCTTGCTCCACAGCAGCTTCTCCGCTTGCGCGGTTCTTAGCTGTACCCACTCCGCAGCGGATTGTGCACGTGATCCAGGACGCGGCAGATTGCGCTGGTCGGTCGATTCGCCTAGAGGCCGCAGAAAATTTCGCGACCCTGAATCGTCATACGAAAGCGCGGAAGCAGGATCAGTTTTCAGAACCGCTGGATTCGCAGCCGCATACTCCGTCAGCTTTTGGACAATGAACGCGTGGACCAGTTCCGGTTTGGAGTGAGGCGCTGGGACCGCAATCAGCGGATCGAACTGCAGCACATGGCATGCGGCACACTGATTTACGTACCTGAGCGGAGTCATGTATGCGCCGGGACCGACGTCGACGCTGCGACGTTTTCTCTGCTGATTGCCCGCCGCCCCAACCAACACCGGTTGCTGGCTCGCGGGCTGCACTACGGCTACCGAGTAGGGCCAAGGCTCATCCACATTAAGCGGACGATGGCAATCGTCGCATTTCATTTGCACCGCGCCGTTTGGGCCACGAAGCGTCGGCTGCAAATGAACATAGTGATTGAGATTCACTGTCCCGGGATCACGGCCAGATTGCACGGCTGCGAACTGCGGATGGTGGCTATCGAATCCGGAAACATGCGGATTCACGGTGAGCGTGCCGTCTTTTGATTTCAGATCCGCATGGCATTGAGCGCATCCGTTGTCAGCAATGGCTGCGAGACGAATCGTGCCGCGGTGCTCAACATGGCACGAACTGCATGCGGGAGTGAACGTCTGCCGCTGGTTGTGCGCGGGGGCCTCATGACACGTGAGGCAGGTGGCATCCGCGACCGGCGCGCGAAAACTGGCATTGCTGACGTGGCACAAATTGCAGCGATCGCCGAACACTGCGTGCGCTTCGGAAACTGGACCGGGGCTATAGACGCTCTGATGGCCGACGATGTTGGCGCGAAAAATCCAGAGGAGCGCGAGCGCCGGCACTCCGATCGAGAGCCACAACTTCCAGCGGCGGAACGGATGCAGCCGGGCGAAATACTGCAAGTCGATTCGCTTGGCTACAGACTTGGCGGTGCGCACGCGAGACATGATTTAGTACCTGAGCGCGAAGATGGCGTGAATCGCCGCGAGCGCGAGCAGAGCGTAAGAGACAGGGATATGCACCAGAAGCCAGCTATGCAGAACATGGTGCATAAGGCGTTGACGGTCAAGTCCGCGTTTTTCGTCGCAGAGATTTTCCAGGTCGGTCAGCTTGGGCCAGAAATTACGCGGAATCTGGATCCGCAACTGACCGAACATGCCGGAGGCCTGGGATTTATCCGCGAGTGGGCTGCGCCGCCCACTGGTTTGCAGAAGATAAGGACGCAGATCCGTTTCAAAAAATTCGCCGACAATGTCACTGGTTTGATCGTTGGCACCAAGGCCCGAAGCGACCGTCAGCCCGCCGCGAGTTCCGGCCGAAGCTGAGGCGGCCCGCTGGGCTTCTCCGATGAAGCTGATGTCGCCTTCGAGCGCGGAACGTAAATCGGCGACGATTTTTTCTGCTTCTTCCAGCAACTGCACACGGACGGAATCGATCTGTTCGTAGATGGTTTCGAGCTGGACGCGCTCCGTCATCAGGCGCGGAATGTACTGTTGCAGCACGGCGCCCAAGAGGCCGCTGACCACAACGATGATGAACAGCACCATCAGCGTGCGCGTGAGCGCTCCCGCTCCCAGGGAAAATGCCGAGTGAAATAAGATCAGCGGGAAGCTCAAGAGTCCAAGCCAAAGATGCCCACGCATCCAGGTAGTGGCGCGTCCAACCCGCCAGACTGGAAACTTTTTGCGGAGGCCGATCAGTCCGGCAAATAACATGAGCGCGTAGCCGACGCTTCCGTAAATGAGGCCAACCGCGCTGCCGCCGCTGGGTCCGCGGATCGACATTGAGCTATAGATGGCATAGCCGATCCCTGCGACAATCAGCGCGCCCACGCTAAAGAAGAACCACGGCCGATGACTACGGTCGATGAGCACTACCGGCCCCCGCTACGGCTTTCATCCGGTGTGCTTGGAGCCAAGCCGGTTCGCAGCTGTTCGGCGAAGAATTCGCGGGGATTCACGCGGTGTGCAGCGTCATGAGGACAGGCATAGACGCAGCTCGGCTCCTCTTGATCGAGACACAGATTGCAGGCGGTCGCTTTAGTTCGCACCTCAGCAACCTTTCTTCCCGGATTCAAAAGATCTTCCACCTGCACATCGAACGGATGCATGTTGATATTGCCGTAGGGACAGTTATTCGCACAGAGTCCGCAGCCGATGCACCAGTCTTCAATGACGATTTCAAGATTGTTACGGCGGCGGATGGAGCCTACCGGGCAGCCGACCATGCAGAGCGGTTCTCTGCAGTGGCGGCAAGATGTCGCGACGAGGTATTTATCCCACCGCAGGCCATCGCGAATCAGGCGGCTGACGCCATCATGAGCATCAGCGCACGCCCGGACACATTGATCGCATCGCGTGCAGCGGTCGAGGTCGAGAATCAGCAGGCTCTGCGCTTCGAGCAATCCCTGAGAAAGGAACGAGTCGACGGGGACGTTCTGCACCATCTTTATCCGGGAGCGATTCTCTTCGACGCGCTGGCGCGCACTCTCCCGTAACGCTCGTCCAACCTCCGGGAACTGCTCGATCATTGCATTGAATTCTGTTTGGCGAATCTGCACTGCTTCGACGTGATCCATGGCAATACAGCTGGCGGTGCGGATGCCTTCGCCTAGCAATGAGAGCTCACCAAAAAAGCCGCCGCGTCCAATATAGGCGAGAACCAGATCTCCGCCGGGATGCGCCTGACTGACTTTCACGAACCCAATGCGCACCAGGAAAAAGCTATGCGCCGCCTCGCCCTGTTTGCAGATGATCTGTCCAGGGTTGTAGCGCCGCAGTTCGACTTTGTCGCGCAAGTGGGCGATGAAATCCGAGGTGAGTGAGGAGAACATCGGAATGCTGCGTAACTGCGATTCGAGAGCGCGCTTGCGATATGTCTTTTCAAGCCTTGCCCGAAAAGTTTTGTTGCGTTGGAGAACATCCAGCACATTGCGCAACATTTCCAGCATGACGCAATCGGTCTTCGCCCGGACCGTCGCCGACCGCGGATACTGGTTCATGCAGGTCATTTCGCCGAACAGGTCTCCGGCTTCGAGTTCGGCGATCGGGTTGGCATAGGGTAGGTCCACCGGCCCATCGATGGGGATGAACGCCCGGGCCTGTTCATCTTCGCGAGGACTCTGAGCGCGGGTGGATACCACAGCTTTGAGTCGGCGTAGCAATCCCTCGGTCTTTGTTTTTGTGGTTACATGCCCCATGGGGCCGGAGAGGAAAACGTCGGCTTTACCGCTGACGATATAGAAGGCGGTTGATCCGTAATCGCCTTCGCGGCACACGATTTCACCGGCCTTGTAATGCCGCTTCTGCACCGCATTGCTATTTAAATTCAGGAAGGTTCCGGAGACGTCGCTGAATACTTCCAGCTCGCGAAGTTCCTGCACACTGAGCGATGCTCCGTCGCCGAGTTCCGTGGAGATAACCTTGCGATTGGTGAGCGCTCCGGTGGGACATGACACCATGCACTCGCCGCAACTGACGCAACTGGACTCGCCCATCGGCAGGTTGTCGTCGAACGCGATCCCAGCCTGATAGCCTTTGCCGCGGCGAGCCAGCACGAAATTGTGCCGCACTTCATTGCAGCCGCGGATGCAGCGATCGCAGAGGATACAGGCTTCGAAATCGATGGCGATTGAGGCAGAGGATTCGTCGCGTCCGCGAGGCGTGGGCCGGGTGGGGAACCGCGTACTTACGCTGCCAGCTTCTGCGCCGAGTTTCTCCAGTTCGCAATCGCCGGTGGACTGCTGGCGGGCGCAGGGCGAGGGATGATCGGCAAGCAGTAGCTCCAGCAGCGTCTTGCGGACGGACTTCACGTCGTCGGTTGCGGTTTTCACTTTCATTCCCGCTTCGACCGGACGAATGCAAGAAGCGGCATACACGCGCTGACCGATATCGACGACGCACATCCGGCAAACTCCGACGGGAGTTTCGTTTTGCTGATGGCACAGCGTCGGAATGCGGACGTTCAACGTCCGCGCCGCATCGAAAATCGTGGTTCCAGCCGGGACGAATACCGGATGGTCATCGATGGTCAACTCAACCAGCGGCGCGTCGATGATTCGAGTTGCGGTCGACAAAGGCATATCGTCTCGCCTTAACCTTTATAGCCCTAAGCCTGGAAGCAAACCCCTGCGGGGCATTGTTGCAACTGCGTGTGCGCCTCTACTTGCGCCGGAAAATGCTTCAGGACCGACGCGATCGGAGCGTGAATAATCTGGCCCAGTCCGCAAATTGAGCCCATGCGCATCGCCTGAAATAGATCTTCCATGGTCTGGCGATCGCCCGGAGCGGCTTTGCCCTTTGTCCATTGCGTAAGCAAGCTCACTAATTTCTGGGAGCCGAGACGGCACGGGACACACTTTCCGCAGGATTCATTGCGAAAGAAACGCACGGAATTCAGCGCCATATCCAGCATGCAGCGGCCCTCGGCACAGACTACGATAGCTCCGGAGCCGACCATGGAGCCAACCGCCGCCAGCGCGTTGAAATCGAGTGGAAGCTTTGCCATCTCGGCAGGCAGGTAACCGGATGACGGTCCCGACGGTGCGAACCCGAGTAGTTTTCGACCGCCCAGAATTCCGCCCGCGTTCTTGTAGATCAGATCCTCATAGGAAATACCCATGGGCACTTCGAATATGCCAGGGCGTTCTACGTCCCCGCTGACCGCCACAAATTTCAAGCCGGGTAATCCATTCAAGCCTTGTGCTTTGTACCAATCGAGGCCGTGGACCAGGATCGCGGCGGCGACAGTGAATGTCTCCACGTTATTGATGACGGTCGGCATATTAAACAGGCCCTGATTGCCGGGGAAGGGTGGCTTGTTGCGCGGTTCGGAGCGTCTACCCTCGATGGCTTCGAGCAGGGCAGTTTCTTCTCCGCAAATATAGCCGCCGGGGCTGGTGAAAATGCTCAATTCGAAGCCGGAACCATGGCCAAAAATAGCTGGACCGAGCGCTTCGATCTTGTAGCAGCGATCGATTTCTTCCTGGAGAATTTCCTTGGTTTCTTCGTATTCGTGCCGAATGTAAAGAATGCCTTTTCGCGCTCCTGTGACCAGGCCCGCAATGATCATGCCCTCGATGACGAGATGAGGGATGTGCTCCATGATGTACCGGTCTTTGACCGTGCCGGGTTCGCTTTCGTCGGCATTGCATACGATGTATTTCGTGCTTCCGGGCGCATTGCGAACAATTTCCCATTTAGTTCCCGTAGGAAATCCAGCTCCGCCCAGACCGCGCAGGCCGCTGGTCTTCAAGGTGGCGATGGTCCCTAGGTAATCCTTTGTTTCGAGCAATTGCCGGACGCCGCGATAATCGCTCGGTCCGGAGTACGGATCTGTAGCCAATATGGGACGGGAGTGATCGCTGGGAACCGGCGGAAGCGGGCGCCCACTACTAGCGCCACGGAGCATGTCTGCAAAATGCTCTGGCCGCAAGCCAGAATAGATGGTGTCATTCACTGAAACTGCTGGCGCGGTATCGCAGCGGCCGAGACAGGAAGCCTCACGAACCGAAATCTCGGTCTCTGCCGCCCCCTGGAATGCGCGTTCTACGGATGAACGAAGTTCCTGAGCTCCGCGGAGGTGGCACGTCATGTCGGAGCAGATCCGTACGTCGAGTTTCGCCGGAGGCGTCAGATTAAAGGTGGGATAAAAACTGGCAACGGTGTGAATCTGGCTGACCGGCAGGTTTATTTTTAGGGATAGACGATGCAATTCGTCGGCAGGCAGATAGCCAAACTCGCGCTGAATTGCCCTTAGCTCGTCAAACACGTCAAGCGCCCCTCAGAACCATTTCTTAAGCGTATGGGTGGTATAGGCAGAGCTGGGGATCGTCTCTGAGGGAAGCGAATATAGCAAACTGAGTCTTGAATGTCCACGCAAAACGGGTGTTTTGGGAAGGTGAACACGATTGCAAGAGTGAAGATGGAAAGAAAAAAGTCTTCTTGCGCGTGCAGACAGAATTCGGTGTAGTATATGGACCTAATTTGGCCACCATCGTGCCCTGGTCCCAAGAAACCTGACGTTTCGGCGAGGTGATTTCGGATGTGTGCGAGAAAATCATTCCGTGCTTCGTTGTTAGCCGTCGCACTCGTGGTGGTGGCGCTCGCCGTCGCCGCTTCCGCTCAACAGGTCGGTCAGTACAGTGGTCCGGGTAGTTGTGCGGCCAGCAATTGCCACGGCAGTGTAACTCCTCGGACGGCAACGCCGGTGCGGCAAAACGAGTACAGCATCTGGGCGGCGCAGGATAAGCACGCGAAGGCGTACGCTGTTCTTTCGAATCCAGTTTCGCTGCGCATCGGGAAAATTCTGAAGCTTGCCACTCCTCCCAATCAGGCCGAAAAATGTCGCGCCTGTCACACGCTAGACGTTGCCGCAGACAAGCGGGCGCAGACTTTTCAGGGCGAAGAGGGCGTGAGTTGCGAAAATTGCCACGGGCCGGCTGTGGGTTGGCTCGGTCCTCACACTACACGCGGCTGGACGCGTGAGCAATCGATAAAGCTTGGGCAATACGAGACCAGGGATTTGCTCGCGCGCTCGGAGCGATGTATGACCTGTCACGTAGGCACCCCCGAAAAGCGTGTGGATCACGAGATGATTGCGGCCGGACATCCCGACCTTACGTTCGAGTTGGATACATTCAGCACGGTGATGCCGCGGCATTGGAGATTTCCGACGGAAGGTGATTCCTGGGCCGGCGTGCAAGAGTGGGGTATTGGACAAGCGGTACAGTTGCGCGAGGCTCTGAACCGGTTGAGCCGCAGCGCGGCAGGGAAGTCATGGCCGGAGTTCGCGGAGCTCGACTGCTTCGCCTGCCATCACAACCTGACATCGCCAAAAGACAGTTGGCGGCAGGCCAGCGGATATCAGGGAAGGACTCCCGGAGCGCCGGCGTGGAATGCTTCGCGCTACATGGTTTTCCGTCATCTAGTGGAACAGGTAAACGCCGACAGCAGCCGGCAGCTGGACGCGGAACTCGAAAAGGTTGCGACTTTAGTCGGTAGTGGCGCGGATAAAGAACAGATTGCGGCGGCTGCGAAGAAGGCTTCCGGTCTGGCGGAGCAAATCGCCCAGCAGCTTCGAAGTCAGCAGTACAACCGCGATTTGAGTGCGCGTGTGATGCAGTCCATTGCTGCGGACGGGAATCCCATTGCCGAACAGGGCGAGCGCTCCGCCGAGCAGGCTGCGATGGCGCTGGATGCGATCTCCATCGCTTATCAGAAGAACGAAAAAATTGCCAACGAGCCGGAGTTACGGGCGGCGATCACGCGGCTGTTCGACCAGTTGCAAAACCCGTCTGTCTACAATGCTCCGATGTTCGCGGCGCAAATGCAGAAAGTCAAAACGTTGTTGCCGGCAGCGAAGTAAGCGCTGATGCCGCGGTAGCAGCGTTATACGCCCCCACGACTACCGGCGGGATGCCGGCGCTGCGGTTGTGGTGAGCAAGTCCGTCTCGTGGTTAGTCGGTTGGATTACGAGGAAATTTCTGGTAAGGCAACCGCACGTTTTGGATCACCACTTGATCGGCTCTAATGCTGGGTGTTGCCTGAAAATCGGGAACGCCACACGGGCCGCCAAATCCGCAGGCGGCGTTCACGGCTCCGGCTGTGACGAAGTCGTCCTGGTCAACCCCGTCGCCGCTAACGCCCAAGCCTCCGACAAGAGCGCCATTCCGATAAAGGGGCAAACTCCCCGGGAAAAATACCACACCGCTCATGTTGCCCGTGTTGGGTGTTCCACCTTGCGACCCTTGCGTGCAAGGGTTCATGGTGTCATTCACGTAGAGTTGGAAAAATGGCCCATCGTTCGACGCGTCGATGCCGGGAGGAAACAACGGCTGCGCTCCGAAGCTGATGGTGCGATTTGTGACAGCGGTTCCCGATGGCACGCCGGGTAAATCTCTTGCGCCGGTACCACTGAACCACACTACGTTTCGCGCCTTGGAGGCTGCCACGTCGGTGCTGAATATCGTGCCATCATGCATGCGATAGAGGCCGAGAATCGTCCCGTCCAGGTCCGAAACTGCAATCGTCATTTCGGCCTTCGAGTCCGATGGAAGCCGAATGACCGCGCGCGTCATTTTTGCCGTGGCTACAGCGTTCATGATGATTTCATCGACATCCGCAGCCGCAAGCATGGAGCCGGCATTGGGACCAACCAGGTATTCTTCTGGCGGCACAATCCCCGCTTTCGGCTCCTGTCCCACTTCATAGGATCCTGTTCCCGCGAAGGGACCCGGAGTGCTGCCAGTCGGCAGCGATAGCTGGTTCACGAAGGGCACTACGATGCCGCCGATGACTACGACTCCCGGCGGCGGAAGCGTCGGTAGTCCATTGGGGAATGCGGCAGTGTATGCTGCAAATTCGGAGACTTCGGGTGAAGTGCTGACCACGCCCACGCCGCCCACCAAGAAGCCGCCTTTGAACAGCGGAACCCCACCGGGATTGACTCCGGGATTGGCCGGCGTCGGGGGGCTGTCGTTCATATCTACCTTGCCCGTGATGATGCCGAGACCGGGCACAGTCCCGCCGATCAATCCGGAGGGATTCAATGCTTGTCCCGGCAGAAAATTGTTACTCAAGGTGCAGCCCCGATTGGTGTTTTCAATGCCGTATAGATCAGCGTTGGGGGTATTGGCGACTCCTGGCGGAAAATGAATTCCGCTGATAAATCGAACCGTGCGTGAAGAGAGAGGCGCCTGGTCATTGCTGAAGAAGGCCGCGGTTCGGGCCAAAGCGGCCGCCAGTTCGTCCGCCGCCACCATGTTGCCAAAATTTCCCAACGATGTCGTAGGCGCCTGGGCCGTCTTGTACACGGCCAGGATGTTTCCGGCGCGGTCCGCGACCGCAACCACCATGGGAGCGTTCACGGAATTTACCGCAGCCAGCACAATCGTATTTACATCGGACGCGCTCAGCGGGACTGCCTGCGGTGGAGGAGTGGCTGGGGGGGTAGATGAAGGCGTGCTTCCACCTCCGCCACAGGATAGACACAACAGCAACGCTCCGCTGACCATGAGCGAGAGTCCAGAAACTCTGAGGATGTGATTCCTCAACGTCCCGTCCTTGGTTCCGGGTTCGGCTCCTGCCGCGATAGCTTGAGCTCTGTTCATGGAGAAACTCCACATGACGGCGCTAAAGGCGAACATTATTGCACCAAATCCATGTGGTGGAACGACTTTTTATTGGATTCTTCCGCGTATTCGGATGCCCTGATTTCGCCCCGGGCTTTCTGGGTTACTGAATTGCTTTCAGTATTTGTCCCGCAATCAGCAAGGCCGACCCCAGGGGGAAAGGAACCTTCCCTCGCACTTTTACAAATGTGCCATTGCGGCTGCCGAGGTCGTCCAAAACGTAGTCTTCGCCACGCCGCAGAATGCGTATATGAGCCCGGCTCATCAGATTGTCATCGGGGAAAACGTAAGTGCCCTGGGCACGCCCTACCCGTACTTCTGGGCCCTTAAGCGGATATCTACCCGTGAGATTGCCTCGAGCGTCGGTTCTTAGGAGTTCAGCGGTGTCGGCGGCGTCGGCGTTTGCCGACGGATCGGTCGATATGGCGGTCGATGAAGAGGATGGTCCCGGCATTTCCGCATAACGGAACATTTGCTGGCCCGCCAGAAAGATATCCTGATGTTCCAACACGTAGGCGCTGGCCAAACGAAGGAAAACGCCTTCAGCCTGCGAGCCCCGTTCTTCGACAAAAAGCGCTTCGTCTTGCACAAAAACGCGGGCGCATACGGAAGGAGATTGGAAATCCCCTGAAACCACGAGCGTGTGTTCCTTCGATAATCCGATAGCCAGTTCGGAGGACACGGGATATTCCGTTCCGGCGGTGCCGTCCTTATGAATGAGTTGCAGCTTAAAGCCGGAAGATGCTGGTAAACAAGGATCCAGAGAGCCTACACCGCAGTCAGTCGCGACGCTCTGGGCCTCATTCCACAGGACGCGAAAGAGAGTACGCTCACCGGCCTTTCCCTTCAGGGTGAAACGGCCGAGTTCGCGGATCGTGAAACCGCATTCGCGTACTTGCTCGTATATCTCCTCAGAGAGAACGATCTGACCGGGTGCGGCCACGCTTTCAACTCGAGAAGCCATGTTGACCACATCGCCGAAAATATCGTGGGTCCTGACGATGCCAGATCCATAGTGCATGCCGATGCGTAGCGCGATGCGCTCCGGCTCCGGTCGAGTTGCGGCCAGATCAGTAAATGCTTTTTGTATTTCGATGGCGGCTTCCACCGAACTCTTGGGTTCGGGAAAGCTCGCCATGGTGCCATCGCCAATGGTCTTGATCACCGCTCCACCATGTTTTTGGACCAGGCGGCGTATGGTGTCATTGCACTGATGCACCATGAACAGTCCCGCGGCATCGCCATGCTTTTCAAAGTATGCCGTGGAACCTTTAATATCGCTGAACATCACCACGAGGGTCCGGCGAAACTGTTCCAGTTCCTGCAAGCGCGCGGGGTCGGCTTGGGCCAGTTCGAGTAGCTTCGTGACTCGTGTGCCGGGCTTGGAATCAGTCATTGGTATCGGCAAGACGCGGGTAAGACACAGGGACAGACGGTTAGAGCGCCAACCGCAGTCGATCGATATACGTCGCCGACGATCAGAGCGGATCCAGCTTATCGCTAAGCCGCGGCTGACTTGGATTTCTTGGCTGTGATTTCCATTTCAGCTTGCAGCCAGTCTTCCAAGTCATGTCCTTCCTCTCGGCCTCGAGCCTCATAGAGTTGGTAAGCGCGCGCAGAGATTTCCTCAGAGTAGTCAACTCTGCCATCAACCTTATTATCAACTTTGTTATTCACTATGGCATCGGCTTCGGGCTTGGCAATGTTGCCGATGGGCGGCGGATTGCGGACAGGATCGGTTTTCATACGTCAAACCTCCCTTGGCGCTTGATATTAGCAGCATTGGCTAGAACTGTGCATCAAGATTTACTCCCGGAAACGAGTCCTCGGGCAGACCTTAGCGGGGCATAATTCCCGCCGGAAAACGAATCGAAAAAGTTGGTCAACTGATTCACGGGACTTCGGATACAATTTCGCCCTCACGGTTGCGAGCGGTAGTTTAGGGTGTCCCGAAGCGCAGTTGGGCTCGGGGCAGAGGCGGAGGAGGACAGTTGGCCAATCGCGGACAGCAAGGTGTAGGTTCCCCTCATACCAAGAACGCCGTTGCTACCACCGAACATACACGATTAACCGAACCCTATGTGGGCCACGACGCGCCCTGGCGTCGATGGGGACCCTACGTGAGCGACCGGTCGTGGGGCAGCGTTCGCGAGGACTATAGCGCCGATGGCGACGCGTGGAGCTCTTTCACCCACGAGCAGGCGCGCAGTCGAGCTTACCGCTGGGGAGAGGACGGTATTGCCGGAATCTGCGACCGCTATCAATTGCTGGTATTCGCTCCGGCTTTTTGGAACGGCCGCGATCCTTTTTTGAAAGAACGCATGTTCGGGCTCACCAGCGGTGAAGGGAACCACGGTGAGGATGCGAAGGAGTACTGGTTCCATCTCGATAACACGCCCACGCACAGCTACATGCGTATGCTGTACAAATACCCGCAACAGGAATATCCGTACCGGCAGTTGATCGAGGAAAATCGCAAGCGAAGCGGCGGTCCAGAATTTGAATTGCTGGATACCGGCATCTTCAACGACGATCGCTACTTTGATATTTTCATCGAATACGCCAAAGCATCGCCAGAAGACATCTGCATCCGCATAGAAGCGTTCAATCGCGGTCCCGACGCTGCCGAACTCCACATGTTGCCGCATTTGTGGTTTCGCAATACCTGGGCTTGGACTGATCCCCCCAGCGGCGAACCCAGAATTCAATTAGGACCGTTGGAGAAAGATAAACAGCACGTCATGCTGGTGGCGAACGATTCCGCGGCCAAGTCTCTAGGGAACATTCAATTGCAATATTCTCTTGGCCGTCGCTATCTATACGCTCCGTCAGGTGGGGAGTTGTTGTTTACCGATAACGAGACCAACGCCAGAAGTCTCTACGGTGGCGCCGCGGTCAACCGTTCCCCGTATGTGAAAGACGCATTTCATCGTTATGTTGTGAACGGCGAGCAGTGTGTGAATCCATGGCAATTGGGGACTAAGGCATGCGTGCACTACCGGAGTGAAGTACCACCGGGAGGTTCGGTTGTGTTTCAACTGCGCCTGACCGACAAGGAAATTACGGATCCGCTCCAGGACGTGGATAAAGTGGTGGAGGATAGAAAAAAAGAGGCGGACGAGTTCTACGAAACCATCCATCCCCCAAAAGCCACCGCCGAAGAAAAAATGATTCAGCGACGTGCCCTCGCGGGCATGTTGTGGGCGAAACAAATCTACCTATTTGACGTGAATCGCTGGCTGGAAGGCGACAGCGTTCCTCCGCCGGAAGGGCACAAGAAAATTCGCAATGTCCACTGGCGCCATTTGAACTCGATGCGCGTGCTGAGCATGCCCGACAAATGGGAATTTCCATGGTTTGCCGCTTGGGACCTGGCATTTCAGTGCACCACGCTCTCGCTGGTGGATTCCGAATTTGCCAAAGAAAATCTTTGGGCATTGCTGTTCGAACAGTTCCAGCATCCGAACGGACAGATTCCCGCCTATGAATGGGAATTTTCCGATCTAAATCCGCCGGTTCATGCATGGGCCGTATGGCGCGTTTATCAAAATGAAAAAATGCGCACCGGGAAAGGCGACACAGCTTTCCTGGAAAAATGCCTGCACAAGCTGCTCATAAACTTTGCCTGGTGGGTAAACCGGGTGGACAGCACAGGGAACAATGTTTTCGAGGGCGGCTTCCTGGGATTGGACAACATCAGCGTGGTCGACCGCAGCGAAAAATTCCCCGGAGGCGCTGTCCTCGAACAATCCGATGCGACCGGCTGGATGGGCTTCTTTTGCCTTTACCTGATGCGAGCCGCTCTGGAACTGGCTAACTTTGATCGCGCCTACGAACTGCTGGCGACCAAATTCTTTCAACACTTCATTTATATCGGCGCGGCCATGAAGAAGATGGGCGGCCGGAATTATCAGCTCTGGGACGAGCAGGACGGCTTCTTCTACGACGTGCTTCGGCTGCCGAATGGGGAGTTCAATAAATTTCGACTACGTTCCCTGGTTGGCCTGATTCCTCTTTACGCGGTCGAAGTGCTTGATCGGGAAGATTTGGATCCGCATCCCGAATTTCTCGGGAACGTGGAATGGTTCATGAGAAATCGTTCGGACCTCGTAGGCAATGCCTGCTACTCGGTTGACGGACAACGATATGTGCTTTCCATCGCGGATTCTGGCCAATTTGCGCGCGTTATCCAGCGCATCTGGGATCCGGAGGAATTCCTGGCTCCGCACGGGATTCGCACGCTATCCAAATACCATGAGAAGAATCCCTTCCGCTTTGGCGAAGCGACAGTCGGGTACGAGCCTGGAGAATCGACCGCTCGTATCAAAGGTGGAAACTCCAACTGGCGCGGCCCTTTGTGGTTTCCCACGACCTACCTGTTAATTCGCTCGTTGGTGAAATTCGGCCGAGCGCTGGGACCTGAGTTCGCAGTAAAAACTCCCGGTTCTAACGGACAGCCCATCACGCCGCTTGCCATGGCGGAGCAGATTGCCGATCGTATGATCGGCTTGTTCCGTCGGGATGAAAATGGAAACCGTCCTTGCTTCGGCCCGTATCGCAAGTTCCAGGAAGATCCCCATTGGCGCGATTACCTTCTGTTCAATGAGTACTACCACGGAGAGACCGGCCAAGGCCTCGGTGCGAGTCATCAGACGGGCTGGACCAGCCTGGTGGCCAATTTGATCGAAGAGTGGCGGCGGTAGCTTCAGCTAGAACTTAGAAGATCCCCGACTGTATTACCCACTTATCGCCCTGCCGCACGAGAGTCGCGGTGAAGGGGCCCGACGCGCTCAGCGCTCCGGAGCGGGTTTCCTTGCCCTTGATGCTGGCAAAGTTGCCTTGAATCTCCGGCTCACCCAATTCGAGGGTCAGTTTTTGTGACTCGGGGGAGTGGAAAGAATCCCGGTAGGCTTTTTTGAAATGCTCGGGGCAGGAAGGCCAAAGAGCCACGATGCCGTCGAGATCCTTCCGGTTATAGGAGTCTTCGTAACGGCGAAGCACGCTCCGAACTGCATCCTTGGCCACCTGCTGGGATAGTTTCTGGCGTATCTGCTCTGCGAAGGGACTCTTCGGGTGATGGTCGAGGAAAGCTTGCAACGATGCGCTCGTACCGGTCTTCTCGGCAGCGATGTAGTCGGCTTGTTCCGTCTGCAATTCGGCAACCAGCTGTTGCGCCTCACTGGCATGCTGGCCCTGAGCGTGGTTTCTGAGGAATGCGTCCAGCGAGGCAAGGTCTGTCCGGTTTACTGTCTTCCAGTCGATCTCTTCGATCTTGTTTAGGATGGCGGTAGTGTTCTTGCTGTTCGGGTATTGCTGCAAGTGTTGCCGGAGCACAGCCGGATCAGTGGAGGAGGCAATGGCCTGATAGTCTGCCTCTTCGGCGGCTTCGGGGTCTGAAAACATCTTGCCCTCGATGCCGACTCTCTTACCGATGGCAAATGCCTGTTGCGTGCGAAGAGTCGCATATCCCGTTTTTACCAGCTCGATGGCATGCAACCCGGCACTGGTCTCGTGCGTAAATGTTCCATCGGATTGAACCTGACCGACTTCTTTGCCATCCAGGCGCACCGTAGCGCCGGGCACGCCGCCGGTGACAGCGAACGACGCTGCCACAATCACCTCGCGCTCTAATTTGACGCTAACCGGCGATTCTTGATCTTTGAGCACATTGACCGGCAAGCTCAAAGTCTGGAATCCGGATTTTTCCAGGCGGATGCTGTACGACGCGGGGGGGAGCGGAATTCGCAGGTCGCCGACAGCTGGACGTTCGTCCAAACTGGAAATCGTCTACCAACACGGTTACGTCGGGCTGGCCTGTGTGCAGCAGAATTCCGCCGGCCTGGGTTTGTTCGCCCGCAGCCTGAATTCGAGAGGATGCCCAAAAAGCTGGTGGACCGGGATCTTTGAACTGAGAGTTCTTCAATTGATCTGCCGCAATGGTGTGGTCCGCGCGATAAAGGTTTGCAAGCCCAATGCCCGCCCCGATCACGACGAGCGCCAAGGCACTATCGCAAACGCTCGCTTGAGTCCTCGCTTATATGCAACTTTCTGCCGGCGCAATTTCGGCGCCCGGCATATTGGAAATTACCCAGTCGTGATTGAAGACTTCCCGATAGACGCGGCTGCGAACTTTGAGAATGCCGTTCTCGACCCGAATGATCCCCGAGAGCCGCAGCACTGAAATCAAGGGACTGGTTTCGTCGTCACGAACCGCCTTGCCATCGAGAATCCGCTCGTAAAGTGTGAGCAGGCCCGGAGTATCCACCTCGCTGCGCAGCATCCGTTCGCGCACGAAGAGAAGGTTGTCGTCGCGATCTTTCGCGCGGGTGGAGAGAAAAAGCTCCTGGCAAAGGCGGTCCACGGCGGATGGAGTGCGATCCGTAGTCTGCTGTGCCACTGCCTGGCAGAGCCGTTGGGTAAGATAAGGATGGCCACCCGTCCAATAGATGACGCGTCGCAGAAGTGCCGATCCGGCCGCCTCATCGACGCCCAAGCCTTGCACCAGTGGCATCGCTTCCTGCTCGTTGAAGTCAGTGAGCTCGATTCTTCGCCCGATGTTGAATGGCGTCGTCCGCGTATCGCGAATCAAATCCGATGGCGTCGCGACTCCGAGCAGGCAGAATGTCAGCCGCTCAATTTGAGGATCCGAGGATCGACGGTTGAAACATTCGCGGATCCCGGCAAAGAATTCGTCGGTCGAGAAGGGAAGGCTTCGGACGGCATCAATCTCGTCTACGAATAGGACGACCCGGCCTTCGCTAATCGGTAGGATTGCCTCGGACAACACCCGCATAAAGCGCTGCATGGGTCCGAGCTGCGGGAACCGATGCCAACAATCCTCAACCTCGTCCTCCAACCTGAATTGCTGTCCCGCGCGCTCGACGAGACCGTTGTACCACTGCTCCGCCGTCAGATTCTGGCCCAGACTTGTCAGGTCGAGGACTGCCACACGGGTGCCATTTTCGCGCAGCCGGGCTGCCGTCCTTACCATGAGCGAAGACTTGCCCATCTGCCGCGCCGTAAGCACATAGCAGATCTCTCCTGCTTGTAGCGCTTGGTAAAGAGTTTCGTCGGCCCTACGCTCGATGTAAGAAGGCGCATCCCCGCGGAGGGTTCCACCGACAACGAAGAAACTGGCAGGCATCGTCTCAGGCATGGGTTTTCAAATTAAATGGCGACTGAGGTATTGGTCGTACAGTTGGCAGCGTAGTTTCATGTCCCGTGCACTCTCGCCCGCCACGATACCGGAACTCCGCAAGCGGTAGAACGAGTCCGTGCTGGAAGAGTGCCGCCCGCTGATTACGCTGCGCACCACCTCGCACAAAGCGGGATCCTGATTCAGGGAAACAAAAATTCTCCGCAAGTGGTCTCCATAAGGCCCCTCGTCGCGACTCGCGCCCGCCGCGAACTCGAGGAATGAGAGACCGCGCTCGGTCATCTGGTGCAGCCCGCGTTGCGTAAGAAAGGGGTGTCCGCCGAGCAGCGCGTAAAAGCGCTCTAATTCGCCTTCATTGCTCAGCGGAAACCCATACCGCCGGTTCAGCTCACGAACCTGGTCGAGCGTGAAGTCGGTCAGCACCAGTCGCGTGCCGACATTAAACGGCGACTGATTCACATCGGTGATAAACAAGTGCGCCTCGCTAGCATAGGCGATCGCCAGCGAGAGATTCTGCCATGGCCCGGCAGGATCCAGCGACCGCTCGTTGTGCCAAGAGCGAAACAGTCCAAAGACTTCGCTGCCGAAGCTGCAGGCGAACAACCGGTCCACTTCATCCATGCCCCAGACCAGCCGGCCATTGATGTGACTGAGGATTTCGCGACGAAAAAACCGCTCAAAATTCATGCTCGGCCCGCGGCGCGGATTCCAATTTTCCTCGGGGTCTATATCCAGATCAAGTTGCTCCGCAACTGCCTGCGCTAAGCAAAGGAACAGGCTTCCGACCGATTGCAGGTGCTCTGAATTGAGCTTCTGGAAATCCGTCAGCACCACTCGAGATCCAGCCTTCCGAGCCTGTTGCAGTCCGCGCGCCATGAGGGATGTCTTGCCCATCTGGCGCGCTCCTTTTAGCAGGATAATGCTGTCGTTGCGAGCTACTGCCGAATAGAACTCCTGGTCAGTAGGACGGACGATATAAAACTTGGAGTCGAGCGGCAGCGCCCCACCCACCGGTTCCAGGTTTGGCTTACGTCGAAACGCTTCTTGCGGAGCCTGCAAAGCTTTTGCCAGGTCGGCGACAATCCGGTCGTTATCCGCGGGATCGTTCCAAAGGGCGTAGTTGACTCCACCAAGCGCGGAGTGCAACGAGTCTGGAAACTCTGCCTGAAATTGAACTCGAATTGGCAATAGACGCGGCCGGCCGTTTTGACGTTCCGCGAACGAGTGCGCCAGTTGAATCTCGTAGGCGAGCATTTCGCTTTCTAACGAAGCAGCGGAAAGCAGGGCCACCACCGCGTCCGCAGTTCCAATTTTTTTCTCGATCTCGCTCGCCCAATCGACTCCCACGGCGAGGTGCCGGTCCACGAAGACGCGATAACCCTGGGCCGCTAATTTTTCCTCCAGGGCTCGCACGATCTCTTCGTCGGGTTGGACGCCACGCCGGTAGAGCAGGACCACCTGAAGTTGCTTCGCTTTCACTTGCGCTTCGGGAACGGCTTTCACATTGCTGGAACTGGTGCGCAGGGCCAGACGGCGCAATTCCGATCCCAGGTCGGCAGCGGACTGATAACGAATCTCGCGATCCTTTTCCAAAGCGCGGCCAATGACGCGATCCAACTCAGGAGAGACCTGCGGGTTGACGCGCATGGCGGGATCCTGCGGGCGATTCAGGATGGAATCGAAAACGACCGCTGAAGTGTCTCCTCGGAACGGGAGTAAACCGGTCGCCATTTCATACAGGACCACTCCAAACGAAAAAATATCCGTGCGATGATCCAGCACTTCGCCGCGTGCCTGTTCTGGGGACATATACGAAACTGTGCCCACAAATTGGTCCGCCCCCGTGACGCTCTGGGTGGGTTCGTCATCATCCAGAGTCGCACCCAGCGGACCTTGCTCCCTGCGATCGCGACCAGTCAGTTTGGCGAGACCAAAATCCAGGATCTTGATTCGCTCCCGGTCAATGACGAACAGGTTGGCAGGCTTTATGTCGCGGTGAACAATGCCGCGCTTGTGCGCCGCCTCTAATCCGTCCGCGATCTGGATGCCAAAGGCCACTATCTGGGCAGGCGGCAGTGCGCCGGATAAAACGACATTGCGTAAGTTTTTTCCTTCAAGCAATTCCATCACGATAAAGTGACGGCCCGCCTGTTCGCCGACGTCATGGACGGTGCAGATATTGGGATGGTTCAGCGATGAAGCCGTGCATGCTTCGCGCTGAAAGCGTTCGACAGCCGATGGGCTCTTGGAGAACTTCTCGGACATGAGCTTAATCGCGACGTGGCGCCCCAGGCGTGTGTCTTCCGCCTCATATACGACCCCCATGCCTCCACTACCAAGCTTCCCCAGGATGCGGTAGTGGGAGACCGTTTGGCTGATCATGCCGCCGCCGGACCGGTCATCATTATGAATTGTGTTATGAACTGGCGCAGCCATGCCGGTGTCCCACAAATCTGCCGCGGCTTGCGCAGGGGAAGGTATGCGAAAACGCGAGGCGCAATCCCCGGACCAAAGTTAGATATCCGCTACGCCTGCGAACCGGAAGGCGAATTCAACCCCTTATTCGCAGATTACCGAGGCACCGAATTATGCCACATTCGCAGCCTCTACCCAAGTAGGTAATGATCCCGGCGGGCCAGTGTTTTGTTAAGGATTGATGATCCGCCCCCGGTATCCCCACCCCGCCAAAACTTTTGTTTGACAATGCCACGCCCTTGGTCGCAAACTGTTCGCCTCGTGCGGATTGTTGGCTTCGACGCTGACTGTTCCCTTCCCACGCGCGATTCTCCGTCTGGCAAACGGGCCCCCGCAGGAGTATGACGAGAGGACGTATGAAAGTTATGCGACTCACCCTGGCAATTTTGTTGCTCTCCACATTGTCTTTCTTCGCGCGGCCACTTGCGGCGCAATCTATCTATGGTCAAGTTTCGGGACGTTTGACAAGTGGCAGCGGCACGCCAGTCTCCGGGGGATTGGTAAGCCTCACCGCCGCGCAGACCGGAGCGGTCTCCCGGACAAGGAGTGGGTCCGATGGAAATTTCGCCTTAAATAATCTGACGCCCGATCTGTATCAGATTGATGTCCAGGCCGATGGCTTCAAACGCGTGCAGGCTTCTATCGCAGTCAGCGCGGACTCGACCACCTCCGTCAATGTGCCCCTACAAGTTGGAGATTCGAATGTGGTTTCGACATCGAACACAGCGAGTGCGAGCGCGCTGAAGCTTGACCGAACCGATGTTTCCACTCAGTTTGACACCCTTGCCGTGAACGATCTGCCTCTTTTGGATCGCAACGTGACTCAACTGCAATTGCTCGTCCCCGGCGCAGCACGCGGCCAACTCTTTATCCCGGCCAACCAGAATCCGCAGGGTGGACAGCCCGTCAACGTCAACGGGCAGCATTTCAGCGGCAGCGCGTTTCAACTGGACGGCACTGAAAATCGCGACCCGCTGGAGGGTATTATCGTCATCAATCCCACCCTGGATTCCGTCAGAGAAATGAAGGTCACAACTCAGGGCTACAACGCCGACTTCGGACAGGCGACGGCCGGTGTGGTTACGGTCCAGACGAAGACGGGAAGCAATGCGTGGCACGGTGATGCGTTTGAGTTTCGCCGGACCGGGTTTGGGCAGTCGGTGGACCCTTTCGATCCCGCAGGCGTCGCCCTACCGACCAGCAGAAGCAATATATTTGGTGGTTCCTTCGGCGGACCGATCCTGAGAAACAAGCTGTTCGTTTTCGGCGACTACCAGGGAACGCGGTCTTCCCAGGGCGCAAATGTTCTGCTCAGTGTACCCACGGCGAACGTCCGGAGTACCTGCCTGGGTAGTACCGCTCCATCGGGGGTACCCTGCAATTTATCCGACTACGGCCAGTTCATTACGGGTCCTCTCACCCACGGCAGTAACAATAACGTCTTTCCGTTTATGGATTGTTCCAACCCTTCGATGGAATGCAACATCCCAAATTCCGGATCAACTCTCGACGATCATGTTTCGGATCAGGCTGTCGCCGTTCTCTCGCTTTTGCCTCTGCCGAATCACACCCCAAGTCCGAATGATCCCAACTGCCCCTCTAACACGGGTCAGATCGTGTGCGACAACTATTTAACCTCCGGACAAGAGGTGTTCAATGCCGATCAGTTTGACGGGCGCGCCGATTACAACGCTAGTTCGCGGCTTCGGTTGTTTGGCCGTTACAGTTTCGGCCAGTTCTACGACAACGGAGCACCCGGGTTTAGCGCTCAAGCCGGCGGTCCTGGCGCCGATCCTTCGGGATTCGCGGGTGTGGCCAAAACCCGCAACCAGGGAATTTCGTCGGGATTCACTTACACACTCAGCCCAAGGGTGCTCACCGACTTCCGCTTTGGCTACTTCCGCTACCGGCTAAATGTCAACGCTCCGAATTCCATAGACACATCCACGTTAGGGATACATGGGATTTCCGCTGCCGATACTGGCAACCCCTTCGCTGTCGGCGTTCCGGATTTCGAGGTTCCCGGCCAGCAAGGTCTGTTCGCCGGAGGCGATTACCTTCGCCTGGGATATTCGAACCAGGCCAACGATTGCACCTGCCCGTTGCTCGAACGCGAACAGCAATTCCAGTTTGTCAACAATTGGACTCTGATTTCTGGCAGGCACACCATCAAGTGGGGAGCGGATCTTCGCTTCTTGCAGAACTACCGGTTGGAAAGTGATCGCTCACCCACTGGATCCTTCAGTTCCGCGCCTAGCCAGACCGGATTATCGACTACAGATCCAAACTCGTCTGGATTGGGCTTAGCGACTTTTTTAATAGGAGACATAACTTCATTTCAGAGGTCAACCAGCGGCCCTGCGGCCACGGATGCGGGCGAGCATCAGAAGCGGTTCGGTTTTTACGGAGAAGATACGTGGCGAATCAACCCGCGCCTCACATTCAACTACGGCCTGCGGTGGGAAATCTATTTTCCTCAGACCGTGACCAATGCCGGTGGCTTTCTTTTACCCAATCTCAGTAATCACGACCCGTCCCAGGCTTTTTTCAATACGCCGTCGGCGACAAGCACCTCGGGTGGCGTGTTGGGAAGTCTAACCAACTTCGCGCCCAGAGTTGGTTTTGGTTACTTGATCAACCCGACCACGGTAATTCGGGCTGGATATGGGCGCAGCTTTGACGCGGGTTATGGGGGTGATCTCTTCGGCATTGCCGCGACCCAAAATCCGCCGGTGGCAGCCATCCAGAATGTCCAGTCACTATTCAATCTGTCGACCGGTCCGCCTGCGTTTTCCTGTCTTGATGGGCCCCAATACAGCTGCAATAACGTTCCTATGGGCTCACGATTTTCTCTCTTGGATCTCGCGACCGCGAACAAAGCCAGTGGTGGGAATCCCGCCAGCGGGGCCGTAATCTATGCTCTGCCGGCTCGTGTCCGAGTTCCAACGGTAGACTCCTGGAATCTAACGGTTCAGCATGAACTCTCTTCTCATCTCTACTTTGAGGTGGGATACGTGGGCAACAAGGGTACTCACGTTTTTCCGGATGCCGACCTGCCGTCGTTGCAGACTCTCGGCGCGTTTTATCTTTTGAGCCAACCCACTCTCGATGGACTCATTATCCCAGCGGGGCCGGGCCCAAATTATCCCAATTGTAAAGGTGGAAACAACGGCGCTGGCGTTTTCCCAGGGAATCCCTCTGGTGGCCCGTACTGTCTCGCTAACCCAACGTTGAGGACCTTCTACACCAACATTAATCCCAATCTTTTCAAAATACGTTATTTCGGCAATGGCGCGAACGACAACTACAATTCTCTGCAGGCGAAGGTGAGTAAGACCTTCAGCCATGGATATTCATTTCTGGCCCACTATACCTGGTCCAAAGGACTCGACTACGACCAGGATTACTTTGCTATAAGTCCGCAATACGGGCCTGCCAGTTTCGACATCAAGCACCGATTTGTGATGACGAATATCTGGGACTTGCCTCTGGGGCGAGGTAAGGCCTGGTTAGGGGGAATCGGTCCAGGCGCCGACCGCTTCGTCGGCGGATGGTCGATCAGTGCGATCACATTATGGCGAAGCGGGTTTCCGTTTACTCCCTCGTACCTTCAGACCAATTGTGCCGCCGATACTGACACGAGTGCTCCCTGCCAACCGGATCTGGTTGCGCCCGCTCACATCTCCGGCAGTCGAGAGCAGTACTTCACCACCACTGGGGGCGTTGCGCTCGCTGGGACTGACTGCGTGGATAGCGGCAAGTTTTGCGGCGTAGATACCAATGGCAATGCGGTTAAGGGGCAGACGATCGGTCCCTGGCAGCGCCCGGGTGCAGGTCAAATTGGAGATGTAGGTCGAAATTCTTTCAGCGGCCCTGGCTTCTTCCAAGCTGACCTCGGGTTGGCCAAGGTGGTCTTCATCACCGAGGGTACTGCTCTGCGATTCCGAGCTGACGCCTTTAACGTGTTCAATAGAGTGAACCTGGGAAATCCTAATACATGCGTCGATTGCACCGGCGGTGGTGTCATTTCTGCGCTCGCTCCAGGCGCGTTGCAGAGAACGCTGCAGTTTTCGGTTAAATTCGAGTTCTGATAAGCGATTTTACGGAACGGGGCGAACGCGGTAAACTCAGAACAACGGGTGAGTTCTGGATGTAATCCCCTGCGGTATCATCGAAGTTCCTTAAGCTGTTATTTCCATGTAGGCCCGTAGCTCAGTTGGTTAGAGCGCCTCCCTGACACGGAGGAGGTCGATGGTTCGAGTCCATTCGGGCCTACCATATTTTTGATAGGGATAGAGAATCCCCAAAATTCTCTATCCCATGATCGGCCCTTGGTGAAATCCTGTCAGGCAACCCAACGTTCAACGAGCGTTTTTAGCCTAGAGAGTGACTGATCCCATTTCCCCGGGATGCCATCAAGGTATTCCCCGAGCGCCGCAAGTGGCCCCCGGGGTCGAAATCGAACAGGGTCATTAATTATGACTAGGATTATTAGGAGCAAACATCTGGGTTAGATGCGTGATGCGCAGCAATTCAACTATGCTGGGTGTCAGGTTGGAAAGTTCGAGGATACATCTTCCTTGCTTGATTGCGGACGCCTTCAGGCCAACCAGAGATCCAAGGCCCGCGCTATCCAGGTACTTTACTGCACCAAGGTCCAGAATGATGCGGCTGCCATCATGAATCAGTGGACCCACCAGGTCTCTCAGTTTGTCCGCGCCCTCACGGACGAGTTCGCCATGACACTTGATGACCGTCACCTTATTTCCGTTTTCATCTTTGTCTTTCGATGTCTCAACTTCGCAGCGCAGAGAACGATCTCGGGCCATAGTTTCGCAATCTCCTTTTAGCGGCAGCTTCCAATTTCATCGGGCGATTCGTCTCGGCAAATTCTACTCGTTCGTGGAGGATTGAGGCTAAAGGCGTTAGACTGAACGCCGAGTTGTCGGCGGGAGGTTGCGTTCGCCTCCACGGGATTCAAAAATGCAGGGTTTGCAACCCGCACCGAGGGCAGTGAATCTGATTAGGTAAGGGTCGCGGCGTCTTTCGTTCGCTAAGACGCTTTTGCTGGGATATCGCAACTCCTCGGTTGAGGCGAAGGTCGGAATATGGCCAAATTTAGTCTGCGTCGGTTCATTCTCGTATTGTGTGCTTCGGTCGGTCTTGTTCTCACATCCAATTCAGCATTTGCTCAGCACGGCGGCGGTCATGGTGGTGGCGGCGGATCGCACGGTGGCGGTGGTTTCCATTCCGGGGGAGGAAGTTACGGCGGCGCGCGGTCTTCGGGCGAAGGCAGCTCGCAACGCGGCGGTTATGGCCGTGAATCCGCCGGAAGGTCGGAAGGACGATCAGAAGAAATGGGTGGCCGCTCGTATCGCGGGTCCGAAACTGGGCGTGGTTCAGGATTATCCGGAAATCATTCCTCAAACGTACGTGCGTCGAACGTGCGTGCCGCCATCAACGATGGCCAATGGCACTCGTTCGGCAGCTCCGGAAATTCGGCACGAACCAGCCTCTCGGCTCGTAACATCGGAGGAGAAGCCGGCGGCTGGCACTCCTTCGGCGGAACCGGCTTCGCCGGAGTAGGTTTCCATGGCTATCCGGGATACGGATGGCGAGGCGGATGTTGTGGGTTTGGTTGGGGCGGCTTTGGCTTTGGGTACGGTTTGGGAGTTTGGGGATTCGGCTTGGGATGGCCTTATTGGGGCTGGAGTCCGTGGTACAACCCTTACTGGTATGCCCCTTCTTCTTATTATTGGTATCCCCCGTTGGCATACCCGGACTACGACAACTACAGTTGGGATGACAGCGCGCCGCCCTATCGGCCAGACTTATCAAATGACAACGACCAGAACCGCGACTCGGCGACAAGCTCCCTTAACGCATCGCCTTCTGATGTAGTGCCGCCGTATCGTCCGCCGGGGTCGTAACGGAGACGGCGGTGATGTATGCAGGGACGCCGTTGATTTGCGAGACGGCGTCGCGGGGGCCTGAAATCAGCCCGGAGGAGCAGGATGAGGCCGACTCTGAAGAACACTCATCGCCTGACCCAGGCGGTTCGTCGTTCTGCCCCTTAAATGCCGGATCTTCACTGCGGCCGGAATGACCGATACCATCGTCCAATAGACTCCCCTCCAGGCTTCTGACTTAAAATCCCAAAATGCGAAGCGCGGCCGGTCGAATCGGATACCGGCACTGAAAATTGTTATCAAGGATGAAATTCCAAATACTGCGGGAAGAATGATTGCCAGCACAATTGCGAAAACCTGGCAGCGCTCTTCTTGATTATGTGCGCAGCCAGTCATCTCTAAGGCCAAGCCAGGAGCAAGACACCTATGTCGCAATCTGCCTCTTATCCAACCCTTTATCGCAGCATTAAGGTTGACGGACTTTCAATTTTCTATCGGGAAGCGGGACCGAAAGATGCTCCAACTATTCTCCTGCTCCATGGATTGCCATCTTCGTCGCGAATGTTTGAGCCCCTCTTTTCACGGCTTTCCGATCACTACCACCTGATCGCGCCCGATTACCCTGGTTTCGGACACAGCGACTGGCCAGACCCAAAGCAGTTCGCATATACGTTCGATCACTACGCCGAAATCATGAACCAGTTCACCGAGGTACTCGGGCTTTCGCGCTACACGCTTTACATGCAGGATTACGGCGGACCGGTCGGCTTTCGCATGGCCTTGGCCCATCCGGAGCGAGTCGAGGCTCTCATCGTTCAGGATGCGGTCGCGCACAACGAAGGCCTGGGAGTGAATTGGAAGGCGCGGCGAGCGTTTTGGGCCGATCGTGCGGCTAACGAAAGCACTTTGCGTACAAACCTTCTCTCAATGGCGGCAACCCGTACCCGACATCTTGGGAGCGATCCGAACGTCGAACGTTATGACCCTGATCTGTGGACGGACGAGTTCGCGTTTCTCAGTCAACCGGGACAAGGAGAGATTCAAAGTAATCTGTTCTATGACTATCGCACGAATGTGGAGGCCTATCCGAAATGGCAGGCCTGGATGCGCGAGAAGCAGCCGCGCCTGCTGGTGCTTTGGGGTAAATACGATCTCTCGTTCGATCTCTCAGAGCCCGAAGCCTATCGCCGGGATGTGCCGAAAGCCGAAGTTCACGTGCTTGACGCCGGACACTTCGCATTGGACACGGCTGCCGATGAGATCGCCGCATTGATACGAGGCTTTGTCGGTTCTTCGCGTTGAGAGTTCCCAGCAATTCTTTCGCGCAAGGAGAAATCATGGCAACTCGTCCTCCGCTACCGCCGTTCACCCGCGACACCGCAATTCAGAAGGTGCGTCTGGCTGAGGACGGTTGGAATTCTCGCGATCCGGGGAAAGTGGCTCTGGCATATTCTCTTGATTCGCGATGGAGAAACCGCTCGGAGTTTGTCAATGGAAGGCAAGACATCATCGCTTTCCTTACGCGCAAATGGGCGAAAGAATTGGACTACCGCCTGATCAAAGAACTTTGGGCGTTCACCGAGAACCGCATTGCCGTGCGTTTCGCCTACGAGTGGCACGATGATTCGGGCAATTGGTATCGGTCTTACGGCAATGAAAATTGGGAATTCAATGATGACGGTCTGATGCGGTCCAGGTTCGCATGTATCAATGATCTTCCGATTGCGGAATCGGATCGCAAATACCACTGGCCTCTCGGCAGGCGTCCGGACGACCATCCATCGTTGAGTGATCTGGGGTTTTAACGAGTATCTGCGATTAGTGGCTGGGTTTAATTTCTGGCGCGCTGTCAAGGTTATCTGGTGCAAATAGCTTTTCATCCAGGTGTTGATTGAACTTGGCCTCGTCGATGGTCAGCACCGTACGGGTTTTCTCCTCGACGGACTTCATCTCAACATGGCGCGCGCCCCACATGCCAGAAACTTTCTTCAGTGCCGAAGCGTGAAGTTCGCGGACCAATTTGCCATCACGATCATACATTTCGGCATCTAGGATGACCGGGACATCCTGCGCGACCCAATAGTAGACATACTTGTATTGGGATCGGCTTGCATCCACCGGCTTCGCTTCCACTTTGTAGGTTTTATGTCCGTCGATAACTTCGGTGTCGCTGAGCAGTCGATAAGTGAAATTGTCCAGCACGCGCTCTTGAACGTCTTCGTAGGTGAAGTCGGTGCCTGCAAATTTTTCCGAAAGTTCCCGCGCGGCTACGCTGCGGGTGCGTCTGGTGGCAGGGATATAGAGCCACTGCCGGTCGCTGTCGCCTTTGTGATTATAAGAAAGCAATGTGACCCCGCGAATCTCCGTGGGATCGGTGAAGCGCACCAGCGTCTTGCTATCGCCAGGCGCGCCCAACCGGAAAAGCATGAACTTCTTGGTCGTTTTGTGGCCGTCCTTGTCAAAGATGTCGAAGGCGGCCTTCATCGTCGTGTCGCGGCTGGTATCTTGCTCGTAGACGGCATCCAGAATCTTGCGGGGATCGGTTTCGCAGAATGCCGAAACGGTTGTAAGAGAAAGTACGAACGCGGAAGCGAAAAGCAGGTTTACCAATCCAACAACACACCGTGGCATCCGGCTATTCATACCCAATGGCCTCGATTATAGGATTGGCGACGGCATGCTGAGCAGGCCACCAACCTGCCAGGAGTGAAACCACGATTACAAGTGGGAAACTGATGAGGATCACGGTCCAGGGTATAAAGAATGGCACGGAGTATCCGACCAGCACCATTGATACAGTATGAGCATTGAACTCGGTGCTCAACATTCCGGCTAGGGCCCCCAGCGCTACCCCTACAATCGAGATAGCGACGGCTTCCAGCAAAATCAGTTTGCGAATCTGTATCCGGAGGCCGCCGATTGCTCGGATAATACCGATTTCACGTTTGCGCTCAAATATGGAAATCATGAGGGTATTCACAATTCCGAGCACCGATACAATTACGGCGATTACCAGTTGCATGTAGTTGAGCACGAAGAACTGGTCAACCAGGCCGTACACCCACTTCTTGAATTCAACCTGAGTATAGACGAATGCGTGAACCGTGTTGGATGTCAGGTTTTGAATCTGGCGCTTCGCCACAACCGGATCGATGCCAGGGTTGAGAGTAACAAAGAAGAAATCGACGGCATTGTCATGCCAATATTGTTTGTAGAGAGCGCGATCGAGAAAGATGGTGCCTTTTTCCGAGCGATAATCGTCGAGAATGCCAAGGATCGGGCGCTGGAGCACTCCATTTGGTGTATTCAGAGTGAGCGCGTCCCCAACGTGCGTCTTCCAGCGCGTGGCGAAGTTGCGGGAGACGAGCACGCCCTCGCCCTTGGGAAGCTTCTCCAGTAGCGTCTTTGAGTTCTCTCCTTCCACAGCGTCGATTGCGCGGGCCATGAATCCATCCATCTCGATCGCAATCAGCGCGGCACTATCGCCGCTATAGGGAACGCTCGTAAAGCGGACGTTTTCAAGCCGCTTCACGCCGTCGACTTTTGCAATCTGCTGGCCGAGCTCCTCGCTGAAATGGTAGGTGGTGGAACGCATGGTGGTGGAAGTAGCGACAAAAATATCTGCGTTCAGGGATTGCTTCATCCAGCGATCGACCATGTGCCGGTAACTTTGAATGTAGGCCGCCGTCGAGAACACAAACATCAGCCCAACCATGAGTGCACCGACTGTCGCTGAGCTACGGCGAGGGCACTGGATCATGGCGTCGACGGCAAGACTGCCCTCCGCGCCGCCCAGCCAATCCATTATCGGGCGGAGCACGTGCGCCAATATCTCGATGAGCTTCGGCAACAGGGTGGTCAAGCCGATAAGCATCAGAATGGCATAGGAGAACTGAAACGTAGCGCCCACGGTTGACGGTGTCCAGATCATGAGCGCAAGGCTGGAGAGAGTAAGAACAAGCCCGACCGTTACTCGCCGCCATCCAAGTACAGCTTCCCGATTGCGCGCTTCAATGTTGTGCAGCGCCATGGTGGGGTCGAGCCGTGACGCCGCGCGTGCTGGGAACCAGGCACCAAAGACGGATGCGGCCACTCCGAGGATCACTGAGGTGATTGCATACTTAACGCTGAACACGACCGGCGTTGAGGTAGACATCAATCCGTACACTGCGGAAGCCATGTTGGCCATGACTCTTACGCCAATCGCAGCCAAGTAATAGCCAGCGGCAATTCCAATTGCAGATCCGATCACACCCATCAGAAAAGCTTCGCAGAGAAACATCAGATTGATGTTGCGACGCTCCACGCCCACGGCTCGGAGTATGCCAATTTCCTTCCATCGTTGATTTATCGCGATGGTGAAAGAGTTGAAGATGATGTAGATGCCCACGAGCAGCGCGGTGAAACTGGTTATCGTCAGGCCGACACGCATGGCAGTGACGGCGCTTTCGAGATCCTGACCACGCGATTGGGGAGGCACGATCTCTAATCCTGCGGGCAATCGGGCGTGCAAATTTTGTTGCACGGCCTCTACCGGCACATCTGGAGAATTCATCAGATCGATGCGGTCAAAATTACGACCGCGATTGAAAACGACCTGTGCCGAATAGACGTCCATGATGGCAATGTTGCCGCCAAAAACCTCACCGATCCCAATCGGCTTAAAGATTCCCTGAACCGTGAAGTCTTTGCGGCCCAGAGATGTGTACAAGGGAAACGTATCGCCAATCTTCAATGAGTGACGATCGGCAAACGCACGGGATAGGACGATGGAATTTGGTTGCGCGAGAAAAACGAGTGGATCCGAGATTTCGATCTTCGACTTATCAAACTGATAATCGCGCAACTGCTGATCGCCAGTAGTATCGACGCCAAGAATGAGGAGATTACCTTCCTCAGCAAAGGCCGTGCGCGCGATGACTTCGATGATTGGCTCCGCGACTTTAACCCCAGGCGTAGAACGAACTGTTTCGAGGATTTCTTCTGGAAACCCGGTTTCGCCTGCCGTGATTTGCAAAGTGGCTTTGCCGGCGACCTTCTCGACGGTAAGCCTGAGAGAATCTAGCAGGGTGACATTCGCCGTGCGGATGGCGAAGAACACTGCGACTCCCAGCGCAATGCCCATGGTGGTCAACAAAAGCCGGAGGCGATGGTTCCACCATTGCTCGAGACTAATGTGCCAAAGAGCCAGGAACATTAGTGTGGTCCCGCGAGAGCAGGATTGGCCCGCTCTTCCTTCAGGATGCGGCCATCGCGAAGGGTGATCACGCGATCGCAGAAGCTGGCGGCAAGGTCATTGTGCGTCACGAGAAACAGGGTGCTGTTGAATTCCTTGTGAAGATCGTCGAGAAGCGCGAGGATTTCTTCGCCTGTGGCGGAATCGAGGTTGCCTGTCGGTTCGTCGCCGAGCAGAAGTGGAGGAGAAAAAATCAGGGCGCGAGCGATGGCGACACGCTGACGTTCGCCTCCGGACATCTGATCGGGACGATGCGTGATTCGTGTCTTGAGTCCTACGCGTTCGAGCATTGTAGTGGCGCGTTTTTCCGCCTCCTTTCGCCCCATACCTTGTAGGCGAAGCGGTAGAGCCGCATTCTCAATGGCGCTCAAAGTAGGCAAAAGATTGAAGGTCTGAAAGATCATCCCGATCTTTTCACGGCGCATGCGGGTGCGTTGATCGTCGTTGAGGTCGGAGAGGGTGATCCCGGCAACACTGACGGCTCCGCTGGTCGGGTCATCCAACCCGCATATCAAATTGAGCAAAGAGGATTTACCGGAGCCTGATGGGCCCATGACGGCCACTCGTTCGCCTTGAGCGACGCTGAGATTGATATCGCGGAGCGCATGCACGACCTGGCCGTCGCCGTAGTTCTTGCATACTTGCTCGAGGTTAATCGTGATCTGAGTCATCTAGTGTGCAACTCTTGGCAGAATCTCAATCATAAAGGCATCAAGAGTATCCCATCGTCTAATTTTTGCGCCGGAATAACAGTTCGGCATAAATGCATCCGAAGGCTTCTGTACCTCCCAATCTCAAGATCGGCGTTTATTGGCAAAGGAAGTAGGTTCAGGTGAGATCAAGGGAACAGCGGCTTTCGGTCGTATCGCGTCGAGGTGGCTGACCTTCAGGGGAGTTGAGAGTAGAGGCAGATTTCTTAGGGTAGATCGCGATTTTACGAAAATCATGCCGTCCCCGAGGCGGCAGACGGCCGTCGTCACAATGTCTTATTGTCTAAAAATCCACATCTTCGTTCGTACAACTGCAAACTCCCTGGCCGCTCTCGTGTCCAAATAAGTGTATGTAGAAACACAAAGTTTCCAGCATCCATTCCTCTTCCGACGCGAGATTCGAATCCGCTGCGGGGGCTTCCGTTGTGTAGTATGCGCCGGCGGTAGGAGTCTGCCGTTGGACGTGACTAGACCAGACTCGAAGTCCGGGCGTCGGAATGTTGGTGTAGTTTGCCGGACCATTGGCAGCAACCGAGGATGAAATCACCTTAATAACGCCCCGTTGCGAAAGAATACCCGTCAGGGGATTGCCTGCAAGGTTCGAATTTACCGACTCCGAGAGCAAACCGTCTTGCGACACGGCGCACGAACAGCACTCTTCCATTTCCTGACTGTCGTCGAACGTGTAAAACGAGGCCCACAGCGTTGCTCCGACATCGCCATCGTTTACGACTCGCACGGTTCCGTCTGGAACGGCGGCGCTGTGCACTGCATTGGAATAGTAGGTGACGAAATAGGAACTGTTGTCACCCATGGCTTGAGCCAGCGCGGTTCCCGAGAATAGTAGGGCGATTGCTAGAACTGGAAAGAATCCAAGTCCTCTCATTTATGAAACTCCTTTTCGTGAACACACCTTCGGTGGTGACGCCAGGTGCTGGGGGGAGGAACAGTTGCGGTGGCGTGCCCGCAACTCTCTTCCTTTCGCAGTTGTTTTGCAATTACCCACGTGGCTTAGCCTAACGTTGTACATCGCGTTCGGAGAAGGAGCTTACTCCAACGGGTTAGGCTGCCGCGAGTCGGTGTCTCCGATCTTTCTCCCATTATTATCTTTTTCGCTTGAGATCTCTTCGCCTCAGATGCCTCGTCTCGACTCCGGTCCTGCGAGCGTATGCGAGCAAACATTTCTCCTCATGTCTTTCGTCTTCCGTGCTGCCTTCTGGAAATCTAGCGGTACTTTCACATTCCGCATTGGTTCGCGAGTATAAACTTAGCTATCAGCGCAGGATAATTTGCTGGTGTCTAGCTTTGTGTCTTCGGAGCAAGCGATGCTTGAATTTAATGCCGCGTTATCAACCGCCGTCGAAGTCGCCGAATCATCGCAGCGAACGAAAAATTCTATTGTTGGCGCGAAGCCATCTGGTCCGCTTCCGGCCGAGTTGGTGGCGAAGATGCAGCGCTATTGGTATGCCGCGAATTATCTTTGTGTGGGCCAGATCTATCTTCAGGACAATCCGCTGCTGCGGGAGCCGCTGGCTAAAGAGAACATCAAGCCGCGCTTGCTGGGACACTGGGGTACGTCCGCCGGGCAGAATTTTATTTACGTTCATTTGAACCGGCTGATCCGGCAGAACAATGCCAACATCATTTTCATCTCAGGCCCGGGCCATGGCGGACCGACGCTCAACGCTTGCGCGTATCTTGAGGGCACTTATACCGATGTGCATCCTGAGATCACCCAGGACGCACACGGCATGCGGCTTTTGTTCCGTTCGTTTTCAACGCCTGGAGGCATCCCCAGTCACTGTGGGCCCCATACACCGAATTCCATGCATGAGGGAGGCGAGCTGGGGTATTCGCTGGTCCACGCTTTTGGCGCGGCATTCGACAATCCCGATCTGATTGTGGCGTGCATCGTCGGCGATGGCGAAGCGGAGACTTGTCCGCTGGAAGGCAGCTGGAAGGGCATCAAATTTCTGAATCCTGCGCGAGATGGAGCGGTGCTGCCGATTCTCCATCTGAACGGTTACAAAATCTCTGGACCCACGGTCATGGCTCGCACTAGTGACGATGATCTCACTGCCTTCTACAAAGGGCACGGCTACAGTCCTTATTTTGTGGAGGGGGACGACCCTGAGATCATGCATCAGTTGTTGGCCGGCGCTCTGGATCGTTGCTATGCCGAGATACGGGAAATCCAGAAAAGCGCCCGCGCTACGAATAACGATGGCAAAGGGAAGCCGCGGCAATCGTGGCCGATGATCGTGCTGCGCACGCCGAAGGGCTGGACGTGTCCGAAAGAAGTCGATGGCGTGCCGGTCGAGGGCACATTCCGCGCTCATCAGGTTCCGCTTGCTACCGTCTGCGAGAATCCCGACCATCTGAAGATGCTTGAGGCGTGGATGCGGAAGTACCGGCCCGAAGAGTTGTTCGATAAGGACGGACGCTTCGTCGCGGAGTTGGCGGCGCTTGCGCCTGATGAAGATCTCCGCATGGGAGCAAGTCCTCATGTCAACGGCGGACGCGTGCTGAAGGCGCTCGATCTGCCTGATTTTGCCCAGTATGCCTTGGCGATCCCAGGTCCCGGGGCGGTGGTGGCCGAGGCACCGCGCAAGTTGGGAGAATATCTGCGCGATGTGATCAAACTGAATCCGTCTAATTTCCGGACGTTCTGTCCGGATGAAACGAATTCGAACCGCCTGAACGCGGTGTTCGATGCGACAAACCGCTGCACGATGGAGACGACCGTATCCATCGACGACCATCTTGCTCCGGACGGGCGCGTGATGGAAGTGCTCAGCGAACATCTTTGCGAGGGATGGCTGGAGGGCTATCTGCTGACGGGCAGACATGGCATGTGGTCTTCGTACGAAGCGTTTGCTCAGGTGGTGGATTCGATGGTGACGCAGCACGCCAAGTGGATGGAGGAGTGCTTGGAGTATCCGTGGCGCAGGCCGCTCGCCTCGCTGAATGTCTTGCTCACCAGCCATGCCTGGAGAAACGATCACAATGGTTTCAGCCACCAGGCTCCGGGTTTTGTGGACAATGTGCTGCAACGGCGCAGCGAGGTGGTGCGGGTTTACTATCCTCCGGATTCGAACTGCCTGCTCAATGTATTCGATCACTGTTTGCGCAGCCGGAATTACATCAACGTGGTTACCTGCGGGAAACAGCCGGAGTTGCAATGGCTAACGTGCGACGAGGCGCTGGCCCATTGTTCGCAGGGAGCATCGATCTGGAAATTCGCCACGAATGATGGCGGATCTGAGCCGGACATTGTGCTGGCGTGCGCCGGCGATGTGCCGACGATCGAGGCCTGCGCCACATCATGGCTGCTGCAAAAGCATGTGCCGGGCATTAAGGTGCGCGTCGTGAACGTGGTTGATCTGAGCGTGCTGATGAGTCCTGACGATCATCCGCATGGCATGGACAACATTTCATTCGACGCGTTGTTCACCAAAGATGTCGATGTGGTTTTCGCGTTCCATGGCTATCGCTGGCTTATCCATAGCATGGTGCATGGGCGGTCGAACGAGGCGCGGTTCCACGTGCGCGGATTTAATGACGAGGGTACGACCACGACTCCGTTCGATATGGTGGTGCTCAACAAGATGAGCCGGTTCCATCTGGCGATTGATGCCCTGAAGCATGTTCCCCGGTTGCGTTCGCAGGCGTCGGACGCGATCGATATGTTTAACCGGAAGCTGTACGAACATCACACTTATATCCGGCAGCACTTTCAGGATCTTCCCGAGATTCGAAATTGGAGTTGGACGAAGGATTTCAGCGATCCCACGGCTCCGGCGCCGCTGGCGAAAGAGCAGCCTCGCGGCCAGCTATTTTCGGATGCTTAGCCGAACGCCCGCAACCGATCTTACAAAAGACGACAAGGCCCTGACATTACAAATCAGGGCCTTGTGTACTGCCGATGGGGCCAGCGATTACATCGTGATGTTGAGTGAGACGTTCACGCCGGGATACGACGCGTTGCAGAGGTAATACACGCCGTCAATTTCAACGACGAATACGTCCTGCGTGTAGAGCCAATTGCTGGGCCACGCGTCATTGAATCCGAACCAATATCCGCCATACTGGAAGCGGTGATTGCGGTAGTCGGATTGGCTGACACGGAAGGTGTGTTCACGGCCGAAGTGAGCCTTGTACCGGTCTGCGGGAATGCGGCCGCCACCGGCATGCTGCGCGGGCTGGGATTTTTTCTGTTGTGCGACATGCTCTTGCTTGGCGTTGTTAGCGTTTTTTTGTTGCTGCGCGGACGGTTTTTCTTGCCGGGCCGACTTCTCCGGTTGAGCTTTCTTCTCTTTCTGCTGGGTGGCCTTCGGAGCCTCTTGCTTAGCGGACTTCTCGGGCTGGGCTTTCTTTTCTTCCTGCGCAGGCCTGGCTTTCTGTTCTTCCTGCTCGTGCTGCTCCTGCTGGGCGTAGACGGGAACCGCGGCCCCGATGGTCAATGCTCCGATGGTCAACGACAGAACTGCTGTGGTGATGAGTCCAATTAGTTTCATAGGTGTGATCTCCATTTCGGTTGTCAGGTAGTTACGTTTGTTGCTGGCAAGGGCCGAGTTGTTGGCGTGCGATCTCTTTACGTGCCAATGCGGATGCGGGAAAGTGAATGAAAGAGCCCGAAAACATTCAGCAGCCACAGAACCACGGCAATGACCACAACGCCGTTCAGAATTGACTTGATGGTTCCCTGCATCGGGATATAGCGATTCACCAGCCACAGCAGAACTCCCACCACAACGAGCACTTCGAGCAATTGAATTAAGGGCATGATCTTTAACCTTCCTTTTCCTGGGATAACGCCTCTCATCCGTCAGGAGGCGTTGCCGTAATTTCGAGCGGGCCAGCTTGTTCAGGGTCTGGTCGTGTTTTGCCGCAAGGGCGCACACGCGGATGGAGACTGCCGATTGACTGGATGTGGCCGCTTCGCAGTGACTTGGTAGAACGTGCCCAGATCGGAATTAAGGGGCAGCGGCCTGGGAATCGGAGCTGCGAATCAGCGTTCGCCGCTCCGTCTACACACTCAGGAGAGTAAAGAATGACAGGTGTGCGTTCTGATGTCTGAGCAAGATAGCTCACTTCTGAAGATCAAGATAAACCGGTCGACCGGGCGCGGTCGGCTGTTTTGAGCGTATCGAGCGCATTCTTGCCCAGGAATACTCAAACTGTCGCCCACACTGCAAGCAGACCTGGTAAGTCCGCTTTTCGATCGTGAACACTCCACTCCGTTGTGCGTGACGGCACCCGAAGGCAAACTGAAGGATAGAAAGCAGCGGTTTCACAAATCCTCAGATCGCTGGCGGCTATGGCAACTTCCGTGGACATCGAGCCAATCCAACAAAGAAGTCACGCTCGCGCGAGCCAAAGCGATAGAGCAATCGGCGGCTCCGTAATAAATGTTGAGGGTGTCACCATCGGGGTTCATGGTGTATCCGCACGGGAACACGACGTCGTCGACGTCGCCGTGGCGCTCGTAGTCGGCCTCCGGACCAAAGATCCACGAATCTCCGCGCAACAGGCATTTTTCGGGATTCTCCAGTTCGAAAAGGGCTAGACCGAGCCGGTACAGACATCCAGCGGGCGTGTGGCGTACCCCATGGTAGATCACCAGCCATCCTCGGGGAGTTTCGATGGGCGGCGGCGATAGACCGATCTTGTTGGCGTCCCACCAGGCTCCGCGGCGCGCTTCCAGCATGAGCCTGTGCCGGCCCCAGTAGTGCAGATCGGGCGAGTAGGAGATCCACATGTGGGCTCCGAGGGCCGTCATAGGGCGGTGGATAAGGGCCCAGCATCCATTGATTCTGCGCGGCAGAAGCGCGGAGTCTTTGTCGTCGGGCGGCATGATGACGCCGTAGCGCTCGAAATTGCGGAAGTCTTTCGTTAGGGCCAAAGAGACGCCGGGGCCACCACGCGAATAAGAGGTATAGGTGATGACGTATTGTTCCAGCTCCGGCACAAAAGTGATGCGTGGATCTTCAATGCCCCAGATCTCCTCGGGAAACTCACGGGGGCTGGGCATCAACGTTGGTTCGGGATCAATTTTCCATCCATCGACGCCGTTCTGAGAGCGCGCGGCGCAGAGATGCGACAGGCCGCGCCGGTCTTCAACGCGGCACAGAAGCAGAGTCGTTCCATCGGCCAGCAGGGTTGCGCCGGCATTGAACACGCTATTGATGGAGTACGGCCAGTCTTTGCCCGTCAGGATGGGGTTCGCGGGGTGGCGCACGAGGAGTGGAGGGTAGTGCGAGCTTTCGATTTTCAGAGGTATGGTGGCGGAGGTGGTCATGACGGATTCTTTATCCTCTCGGGCGGCCTTTCAGATTTTTCCAGCGCGTTCATTTCCAGTAACGCCATCAGGAACGATAGGGTGGACTCTGCTCCCTCGTTCTGGTTGGCACGGTCGGGATGCAGGCCGTCGCGGCAACCGCCGGTGGCGGAGTCATAAAGAGGAAGCTGTAGATCGTTGTCGCCCAGAAACCAGTTGAAGGCAGACCATGCTTCGGTCCGCCAGTGGCCATCGCCGGTGACGCGATAGGCTTCGAGACAGGCGGAAACCGCGCCTGCCGCTTCAATCGGTTGCTGATCGAAACGGGCTTTTTCGCCGCCCTGGAGGTAGAAGCCTTGCGATCCGATGGGAACAAAGTGGCCATGGCTTTCGCAATGCTGCGTTTTTGACAGCCAATCCAGTGATTCGAGGCCGGCGGAAATCATGCGATCGTCCGAGGAGGCTGCCCCTACCTGGAGTAGCGCCTGAGGCAATCTCGCGTTGCCGTATGCAACGATGTTCTCGAACCACTTCCAATCCGGCGTGCGGATCGACTCGTACATTGCGAGCAATCTCCGGCTGAGTACGGACCTAATTTTCTGCGCATCGCGGTCGCCCGGATACGAATTGAGATATTCCTGAATCCCTAGCAGGGCATAGGCCCAGGCGCGAGGGCTGTGGAACTCGACCACTGAATGCAGGGAGAACTCGAACAGACGCCCGGCGGCACTTCGCAGTCCGTGATCAGCGGACCGGCCTAGAACCGTCCCGAGACTCCAAACCGCGCGACCATGGCAGTCTTCAGAGCCTTCCGCTTCGTTCCACCGGCGATCGTAGCCAAGAAAATTTCTGAATCTGCCCGTCTCCTGATTGAAGGCGTGTTCCAGGAACGATAGATAGCGGGAAGGGAAATCTGCGTTTGCTGAATTCGCTTTTGCGAGGCCGTCGGCACCGAGGCCAAATTGCGCCAGCAGCGTGGTCAAAATGAGGGCGCGGGCGTTGTCGTCCGTGGTATGGCCTTCGCCTCGATTGGGAATGCTGAAGATTGCGTGCTGCAATATTCCCGTGTCATCGGTGAGTGCGTTCAGATGATTCAGGTTCAACTCAGGCAATTGATCGAGCGCTTTCGGAGTAGCGCGAGCCGAGAACTGGACCCGGGGATTGTCCATGCGGTCGCCGCGCACTCGAGAAAAACTCTCCATATAACCCTGGGCGACTTTTTTCCAGACCATATCGCGCCCGAACAGATAGGCGCGTTTACGCATGGCATGGCGTATCGCGGGCGTATCCAGGAGTTCGATTGTCTTGTTGGCGATGGCATCGGGATTTTGAAAGGGGACCAAGGCCCCGCGGCGGTCGTCCAACAGTTCAATTGCGTGCCAGTATGGAGTGGAGATGATCGCCTTGCCCGCACCGATTGCATAGGCCAGCGTGCCAGAGACTACCTGCTCCTCGTGGCGATAGGGAGTGATGTAGATGTCGGCCGCTCCGATGAACTCGGCCATCTCCTCGGGAGTAGCGAAGCGGTCGTTGAAGATCACATGCGACTCCACGCCCACTTCTTTTGCCAAAGCCTGCAAACTGGCGCGATATTTCTCGCCCTCACGGCGCAGGACGTGGGGATGGGTTGCTCCGGCGACAATGTAAGCCACGTTCTTGTGTTTGGCCAAAATCTGCGGGAGTGCCCGAATTACGTTTTCTATTCCTTTATTCGGCGAGAGCAGGCCGAAGGTGAGCAGTACTGCTTTTCCTTCGACGCCGAAACGGTCCTTATAGAAATTGGGATCGAGAAAAGGCAAGTCTGGAACTCCGTGCGGCACCATGTCGATCTTGCTGCCAGGCACTTTGAAGATTTCCTGCAAGAACTGGGACGAGAGCTGGCTCATGACAATGAGGCGATCGGAAAGTTCGGCGATCTCTTCCATGACTTTCAGTTGATCGGGGTTGGGCTCGCGCAAAACCGTATGCAACGTGGTCACCACGGGCATTTTCAAAGCGCGCAGCAAATGCAAAATATGGCTTCCGGCCGGGCCGCCGAAGATTCCGTATTCGTGTTGCAGGCACACCATGTCGATGTTGTTGAAGTTCAGAAATTCAGCCGCGTCCAGATAGGACTTCACATCGTCCTGGGCGAGCGACCATCGCACCCGCGCTGGATAGTCGTATCCTGCGTCGGTGTCGTTGACGGGCAGGGCCAGCAATCGAGCGCTGCCATACTCGGCGGTGATGGCGGCGCACAGGTCGGTCGTGAAGGTTGCGATTCCGCATTGCCGGGGCAGGTAATTCCCGATTACTGCGATGCGGCTGGGTAGAGAGGGTTTTGAATGGAATCGCGAGCGCGGCGCCGGCAATTCGTCAGGTAGCACAAGACGCGGAGGGACGACTTCCAATGTTCCACTCGAAAATAGTGTGACTGGCAGCGACATTTGTCCCTCACTTTCTGGCGCAACGATTGTTGAAAAAATGGGTTTGCAGACGAGAGCCCTATCTAATCCCAGATTGGTGTCTCGTCTAAAGGTGGAATTAGCTCGTTTTTAGTATTCGTTTTTAGTATTCAATGAACCAGGTCTTGAGGACTGGTCAAAATTGACCAGCTATATTGACCTGGTCTTCGGGTCGGATGGCAGAGTGCGGCAGGGCGTAATCCTGTGGAGTCAAAAAAGGATGTGGCGCAGGCTCGCCTGGGCTGCGCCACCCCTGAGGAGCACACACAAAATGCTTCGGGGAAGAGTCGTGGAGCTCCTCACGTCCTCTGGTTTATCAAAGAAGATTACGGCAGCGCCCGAGGAGGAATCTGTGCAACATTGCACAGTCGTCGCATTTCGCCCGAATTTAGACAGGAGCCGGGGGGCCAGAACGGTCAGAATTGAACAGTTTATTGCCGCGGCAACCATGCATTATCGAGTTATGAAAGCTGCGGTAACCAAGGCTGCGGTCATGAGAGTTGGGAACGAACAAGTATTGCTGGTTCGTTGTCCCACTTGCGGCGCGCGGGCGAGGGAGAAGTGCGAGCTCAATACTGGACTGCCTCGCACTGATCCGCATCCAGCGCGCCGTCTGGCAGCGGAGAAAAGGTAAACAGGTTGGTGCGGCGCGACAGATCAAAATCCAGAGCTCGCCCGTAATGCACCGTACCCTACCGCACATTCAGGCGTACAATTCCGTTAATCCCATCTAATGGCTGCTTCTCCAGTGTCGAGCAAGGGCCGTAAATTCAATCCTAAGACCTTTCTCGCGAATATTGGCGACGGACGCAAGAATCTGACTTTCGCGAAGAAGCAACGGGTCTTTGCTCAGGGGGACGCGGCGGACGCTGTCTTCTATATACAGTCAGGCAAGGTCAAGCTGACCGTTGTTTCCAAGACCGGACGAGAAGCGACTATCGGCATATTGGCCGAGGAGAATTTCTTTGGCGAGGGTGCGCTGGCCGGTCAGGCTGTGCGCATGGGATCCGCGGAGGCCATGACCGAGTGTGAGATTCTGCGCATTGACAAGAAAGCCATGATGAGCGCGTTGCATCGCGAACACGCATTTTCCGATCTTTTCGTAGCGTACCTGCTGGCGCGGAATATCCGTTACGAAGAGGACCTGGTGGATCAGTTGTTTAACTCCAGCGAAAAGCGGCTGGCTCGGATCCTTCTTCTGCTGGCGCATTTTGGCAAGGAAGGCGTGCCGGAGACCGTGGTTCCTAAAATCAGTCAGGAAAGTTTGGCTGAGATGGTGGGGACGACACGATCGCGTGTGAGCTTTTTCATGAACCGCTTCAGGAAGTTGGGCTTTGTCGATTACTCGGGTGGTCCGGAGGGCGGGTTGCAGGTGCACAGTTCGCTGCTTAGCGTGGTGCTGCACGAATAGGCGTTAGTGGCTCAGTTTGAAAAGGTGTTCCCTCAAGCGATGAAGCCGGATCCTCTAGGTTGCTTGGGTTGTGCGCTCCGAGGGACGGGTGAATGGGGTAGGGATCCTTCGACTGCGGCCAGCCAATCGCTTCGCTCTCGGCTGGCCTTCGCTCAGGATGACAATTTTGGGGATGCGCTAATCGAGTACTGGGCGTGGGCAGTAGGGGATCGGCAGTCCTTTGACAATCGCGTCGGGATTGCCTTGCACCAGAGCTTCGGCATATTCGGCTCCCACAATCTTTTCTGCGACGTCGCGGCCGGCGGAAAGATTGGGAATTCTGCGCCGCGTGTCATGAGCGTCGGAAGCGAGGAAGTGAACGGCGGAGCGGTCGAGCAGCCAGCGGGCGACAATCTCGGGACGCTCTCCCCAAAATCCGGTCAGCGCCGACGACGTAACCTGAACCAGACAACCTTGTTCCACCCACTCGAGAATGCGATGCGGCGTTTGCTGCAGGATCGGGTTGCGCTCGGGGTGCGTCAGGATGGGAGTGAGTCCACGATCTCCCAGACGGACGAAACAATCCGCCAGCTGTGTCGGGACACTGAAATTGCTTAGTTCGATCAAAAGATAGTTGGTTTCGCCTATGGTGAAAGTGTGCGGCTGCTCGAGGACGCGCTCCAGATTTTCAAAGGACAGATGAAAATCGCAGCCCAGGGTAAGCTCCAGCGAAGCGCCAGTCTTCTCCCGCAATTCACCGAGGAGACCCGAGAGATACGCGCGATCATAGGCGTAACGATCGTTTGCGTGCGGTGTGGCGACGGCATGGGTAATGCCGTCGGCGGCCGCCATGCGGCACATCTCGACGGCTACATCCCAGGATTTGGGTCCGTCATCGACCTCGGGTAAAAGGTGGCAATGGATGTCGATCACAACGTCAACTTATAGCGAATTTTTATGGCAACACCACGAAGTAGACACGTCCTCTTACAGCGTATTGCTAGAACACAATCGATTAGAACATATCTCGCGGCAAAGTTTCGTTCGCGCGCGAATGCATATTCTTTCAAGACCGCGCGTTGCCTTGCAACCGCACACTGCATCCAATAGTGCATCCAATCGAAATGGGTTACGGTTTCAAGAGACGGGCTGCGCCGGGCAAGGTGTGTAGTTGCGCTTTTCCCGCCTTCTCATGCACGATAGTGCACACGACCTTTTCGTTCTCACCTTGGGGTATTGAGGAGCAAGTTTGCAAATGAGCTTTTTGAGGGCGGCGCGCGCCGCACGGGCAGGCAAAACTGGTAGTCGTCAACTTTCCACAGCCGCCGTCGTTGTCGTCATCCTGGCCAGTCTCTGTCTTTGTCTTTCCTGCTCCAATAATTCGACGAGCTCCCCTAATGGGCTGAGCCATAATGCCTATATAACCCTTCCTCGAAGGGGTTCCGTGCAGTTGCTCCAGATTAATAATTCAACCGGTGTCATTACGTTGGGGGCACAGACGCCGCAAGTGCAAGGGACAACGCCGACGGGACTGGCATTGACTCCGTCGAAGAAATTTCTATATGCGGTAAACTCCCAGGCCAATACGATCTCTGTTTTCAATGTCGGCGCCGACGGGACTTTGACGCTTACGGGTGCTCCCATGGTAGCGGGTTCAGGTCCGGATGCAGCTGCCGTCGATCCTTCTGGAAAATATTTGCTGGTGACGAATAATTTTTCCGACGACATTTCCGTTTTTTCCATTGATGCCAGCAGCGGCGCTTTAACTCAAGTAGGTTCCCCTGTCCCCGCAAACACGGATCCCAGCGAAATTTTGATTATGCCTTCGGGGCAGTTCGTGTACGTGACCAATCCCCAGGTCGGAGTGGTTAGTGCCTTCTCGTTCTCAGACGCGGATGGAACGCTTCAGGAGATCCCGGGCTCGCCTTTCGTCTCCGGAGCCGGAGCCCTCGGCTTGGCGTTGGATGCAAGTCAGCAATTCCTTTATGTCGCGAATCCTTCGGCATCGAACCTTCCCCCGTTCGCTTCCACCATTGGCAATATTTCGGGATTCAGCATCAACTCCGGCACCGGCGCGCTTTCCCCGGTACTTGGCTCGCCGTTTACGTCGACCGTGGCCAGCAGCAACGGTCCCATGGCGATTACGGTCGATCCCGGGGGACGGTTTGTTTATGGGCTCAGTTCCGGAACCAGCGCCTCATTCTGGTGCTTCGTCATTACTCCCGCGACCGGGCAACTGGTAGAAGCCAAGAATTCTCCGTTCAGCGAAGCTGCGGGCGGACTCTTCGCCCTTATCGACCCTACCGGCAACTTTCTATATACCGGAACCGCGACCGGCGTCGCAGCCTATACTTACAATTCATCAACGGGGGTTCCGACGGTTATCGCGGGCTCGGTTTTTGCCACCGGCCAACCTGGGAAAATGGTGCTGGTCGAGTAGTACGGATTTTGTTTTTCTTTTCCTCTTCGGCGCAGAGCTTCTCCGACTTTCCCTAGTAGAGCGGGCCCCAGATTAGTGGCTTGTAATGTTTCATTTACGGCCTAACACTTTGGGGGGACGGTTTTAGCACCCGCGTGCCATTTTCAGATTCTCAGATCAGTCTTACATTCCCAGTTGAGCAGTTCTGGGGGAGGGCTGCCCGGGCGTCTCGGATTCGCAAGAATCCAAGACGCCCGTTTTATTTTTGCGCACCTTTGTGTGGCGCGGACACTCCTGTCCGCGGACCCTGGCGTTGTAGTTGTTTTTGGTTGTTCCCGGTACAAACGGCCCCTATGTTTTCCGGCCAAACATGAGACCTCGACTCGCAGCACGCTTTTCGCGGACAAGAGTGTCGGCGCTACGCGAGCAAAAGGCTAATTTGTGGAGATGGTGAAGTTCACCGTGATGCGCGCCTGAGTTTCCACCGGCTGCCCACCTTGGAGGTACGGCTTGAAGTGCCACTGCTTCACTGCCTCGCGCGCGGCCGCCGCCAAAATCGCAGGTCCGCTCAAAATCTGTAGTTCTTGAATTGTTCCTTCGCGCGAGATAAGGGCTTGTAAACTCACCGCGCCCTGCACCTTCATTTGCCGCGCTAACAAAGGATAATTCGGAGGCACGGAAACCGTCACACGTTGCGCAATTTGAGGTGAAAGGTCCACTCGATCACCGGCACTGACCAATCCACTGGGCACCGATGCTGGAGCGCTGGGTTCGGAAGGCGTTGCGCCCGAGCCTACATCCAGATGGATGGCATTGCTCTTCGCAGGGACGTTGATATGGCGATTTCCGGCTACGACTTCTACTTCAAGAGGGGGCAACACAGTTCGCTCGGTCGTCGCCGCGAAGGGAGGAGCTTCTGCCGCAGGAGGCTCGGCAGGCTTTGTCACTGCCCTTCGTTCACGCGTAGGCACCGGAGCGCTCGGCGAAGGTACACCCAAGTTCTTGCTTCTGCTTCGCACCGCCGCTTCCTGTACTTCGACGCTCGGAGGAAACCAAAAATCCCAGTCCTTCAGAAGCACCGCAACCAGCGCCGCCAGCAGGATGCCCAGGGCGATGAGCATCCGCTTCCGTTGCTGTCTAGCCTCCTGAGGCGCGGGAGGCAGGGGCAACGGCAACTGCGGGGGCCGATCCAAATGGTTCTCGGTTTGGATTTCTTCTGAGTACAAGGGCACGGGATCCTCCTCGAAATCATGAGCCGTCTCGGGGAGTGCTGGGTTAAGTATGCCTCTAAAACCGCGTCAATGCCAAGGAAATCCAGCGCGTTTAGCGCTGGTGTTTCCCGGTCTTCTTACGAGTATTCGGATCGCTTTGAAAGGGCATGGCTTAAGGGCATTTCGGCTCAAAACCGCCCCGGAACCGGCGGGAAAGGCGCGCCGTCGCGGGGCTGCCTTCCGCGGATCTTACGCGTTACGACATGCGCTACGACTTCCTGGCGGCCTTGGAGTCGAACCGGTCGAGAATGCCGATCGAGGCATCCAGAATCTCTCTATCCACCTTGCGATTCGAGGCGATCGCATCTGCCAGAGGGATGGAAATAATCTTGTTGCCTTGCAGCGCCGCCATGCGTCCGAATTCTCCGCGATGGACCATGTCGATCGCGCCGAGTCCGTAGCGCGTCGCCAGTACACGGTCGAAAGCACTGGGAGTTCCGCCGCGCTGGGTGTGGCCGAGCACGACCGCTCGGGTTTCGAAGCCCGTTCGCTTTTCGATCTCGCTGGCCAGGGCCGCGCCGATTCCTCCCAGGCGCGCGTGTCCGAATTCGTCGAAGGTTCCACCCGGAAGGACAGAAGTGCCGTCGTGTGTTTCTTTGGCGGCGGCGAATTTCGCGCCTTCGGCAGCGACCACGATGCTGTAAAGCTTCCCGCGTGCGTGTTGCTGCTGAATCAATCCGGCGACCTCATCGATGTCGAACGGAACTTCCGGGATCAGCACGACGTCAGCCCCTCCGGCGATGCCGCTGTAGGTTGCAATCCAACCGGAATCGCGCCCCATTACTTCCACCACGATCACGCGATTATGAGACTCGGCGGTTGTATGTACACGATCGATGGCTTCGGTCGCGATGTTTACGGCGGTATCGAATCCGAAGGTGAAGTCGGTGCCGCTGAGATCGTTGTCGATTGTCTTGGGGACGCCGACAACTTTTACTCCGGCGTCGAAAAGTTTCTTCGCGACCGAGAGCGTGTCATCGCCGCCGATTGCGACCAGCGCGTCACAGCCATTTGCTTTCAAATTATCCGCACAGCGCTTCAGTCCATCGGGATGCTTGGCAGCGTTGGTGCGCGAAGTGCGTAGAATTGTTCCGCCGATCGGCAGAATGCTGTCCACAGTCTTAAGGCCGAGCGGCGTGGTCTTGTTTTCGAGCAAGCCGCGCCAACCTTCCATGAATCCGACGAAGGTGTCTTCATAGTGGAAGCTGCCTTTACGCACCACCGCCCGAATCACCGCATTCAGCCCCGGACAGTCGCCGCCGCCCGTCAGCATTCCGATCTTCATTGCTTGCTCCTGAATTTCGCGAGAATTTTTCTCTGAGTATGAGTCCAATAAACCCAATAGATTATCACGGCGTATCGGGGCCCAATCGCGTATGTCGCTTGCGCCTGCCGCTACTTTTCGCGGACAATACTCGGGCTCATGAAGAAAAGTTTGCAGGTTCTTGCTTGGATCGCCGTCAGCCTGCTGGGAGCCTTCGCACTCGCCACCATAGCATTGCATCGCGGCGAACAGATCAATGCTCTGTGGCTGGTGGTGGCCGCGGTCTCGACCTACGCCGTCGGGTATCGCTTCTACAGCAGCTTTATCGCGGCGAAAGTGCTGGCGCTTGATCCGCTACGCGCGACTCCGGCAGAGCGTCTTGATAATGGCCGCGATTTTGTCCCGACGAATAAGTGGGTGGTGTTTGGACACCACTTCGCCGCCATAGCCGGTCCCGGTCCTCTGGTTGGCCCTGTGTTGGCCGCTCAGTTTGGATATCTTCCGGGCACGCTCTGGATCATCGCCGGCGCAGCGCTGGGCGGCTGCGTGCAGGATTTCGTCATTTTGTTGTTCTCGATTCGCCGCGACGGCAAATCGCTGACTGAAATGGCGAAGTCCGAAATCGGACGCGTCGGCGGCATTGTCGCCTACGTTGCGGTGCTCAGCATTATCGTGATTCTACTGGGCGCGACCGCGCTGATCGTTGTCAATGCGCTCAAGTCGAGTCCGTGGGGAACGTTCACGATCGCCATGACCATGCCCATCGCAGTATTGATGGGCGTCTATCTGCGACGCATCCGGCCGGGAAAAGTTCTGGAAACTTCGCTGCTGGGATTTGCCTTAGTCGTCGCCGCTATCTTCGGCGGACAGTGGGTTTCGAATACGCCATCATGGGCGACAATCTTTACGCTGACTGGACCTACGCTGGCAATCCTGATCATCGTGTATGGATTCGCCGCGTCCTCGCTGCCGGTATGGATGTTGCTGGCTCCTCGCGATTACCTGAGCACGTTCGTGAAACTCGGAACAATTTCGCTGTTGGCGGTTGGCATCGTGGCGCTCCGGCCATCGCTGCATATGCCGCCACTGACGCGCTTTGTGGATGGCACCGGCCCAGTCTTTGCGGGAACGATCTTTCCGTTTGCATTTATCACCATCGCGTGCGGCGCCATCAGTGGATTCCACTCGCTGATCTCGAGCGGCACCACGCCGAAGTTGATCCGCCACGAACCGGAAGCACGCTTGGTTGGCTACGGTGGGATGATGGCCGAGTCGATGGTCGCGATCATGGCGATGATTGCCGCGTCGGTGTTGCAGCCCGGAGTCTACTTCGCTGTGAACAGTCCCGCCGGCATTGTAGGACAAGCGCCGGAAACGGCCGCTGCCGCGATCAGTTCGTGGGGATTTCCAGTCACCGCTGCACAGATGGCCACTCTGGCACACGCCGTGGGTGAGCAGACGCTTTTCAACCGCACAGGGGGCGCGCCGGCTTTCGCCGTGGGGATGGCGCAGATTTTCTCTAACACTCTCGGCGGACAGGCCGTGATGGCTCTCTGGTATCACTTCGCCATCATGTTCGAAGCGCTCTTCATCCTGACCATTATTGATGCCGGCACGCGCGTGGGCCGCTTCATGCTGCAGGACGCGCTCGGCCACATCTGGAAACCTCTGGGCCGCACCAGTTGGTACCCGTCAATTTTATTTACCAGCGCCGTGATCGTAGCCGCGTGGGGAAATTTTCTGTGGCAGGGAATTAAGGATCCGTTGGGGGGTATCAATTCTCTGTGGCCGCTTTTCGGCATTTGTAATCAACTGCTCGCGACCGTTGCCCTGTGCGTTGCGACCACGATTATCGTCAAGATGGCTCGCGCGGGAATCGGCCGGATACACTATGTTTTCGTGACCCTGATCCCGCTTTGCTGGCTGGTGACTGTGACTTTTACTGCGTCATGGCAAAAAGTTCTGAATCCGAATCCGCGGATAGGATTTCTAGCGCATGCCCGCCAATTAGCCGCCGCTGGAGCGAATCCGCGACTGATATTTAACGAACGTTTGGATGCCGCCGTCGCTGGAGTTCTGGTAGTGATGGTGGCCATGATCCTGATCGAATCGGGCATCGTGTGCATGCGAGTGATTTCGGGAAATAAACTGGCCGCGACCAAAGAGTCCCCGTTCGTAATGACAAGATTGGCGACAGAGGAGCAAGCATGAGCCCGTGTGGCGCGGACACTCCTGTCCGCGAAAAGCTGGCAGCAAAAGTGGATATGGCGAAGACCACCGACGTTCGGGCGGCGGTTGTGCGAGCGTTCACTATACTGTCTGCTACGCTCCGGGAAATTTTCGACGAATCCGCTTATCAGCGATATCTGGATCGCACGCGCCAGCAATCTTCCGTCGAAGCCTACGCAGTTTTCCGCCGGGAAAACGACCAGGCAAAATCGAGACGACCAAAATGCTGCTGAGGACCAAGAACTGTTAGCGGCTTGGAGCGAGTTGTGCCGCTGCGATCTGGTTTCGTCGGGATTGGAATGTGGTGATGGAATAGAGGTCCTTTGACTCCGCCGAGCCATGCGCTTCGCGTATGGCTCGGCTGCGCTCAGGATGACAAATTTTGAGAGCTGCTTAGGACACTACCCGAGCTCTGACGACTGAATGCTGACGGCTGACGGCTGAATGCTGATTGCTCCTCCTGCTACACTTCCCTCATGCGGGTCCTCGGCATCGACTGCGGTACCGAATATACCGGATACGGTGTCGTCGATTTGCTGGCGGACGATCGCCTGGTGTGCATTGTCTGCGGCGCCATCAAAGTTTCCCCGCGCGATCCCATGGCGGCGCGTTTGTCGAGCATTTCGATTGGCCTGCAGCGTCTCATCTCCGAGTATTGCCCCGACCGAGTCGCCATCGAAGAGGTCTTCTATTCTGCCAACGTAAAATCCGCGTTGAAGTTGGGACAGGTGCGCGGTGTCGCGATGCTGGCTGCCGCTTCCGTAGGGCTCGAGGTCGCGGAGTACTCGCCGCTATCCATCAAGTCGGCAGTCGTTGGATATGGACGCGCGGAAAAACATCAGGTGCAGCAGATGGTGACGCGCCTTTTGAATCTTGATCAGATCCCCGAGCCGGCTGACGCCGCTGATGCTCTGGCCATCGCCATTTGCCATCTGCATACTGCCGCTACACGCGAGCGGCAAAGCTCCGCTGCCGGACCGGCTTATCAGTCTTGTCATCCTGAGCGGAGCAGTCCGCCTCGCTCGCGAGGCGAGCTGCGAAGTCGAAGGACCCCTACACCCTAAGAGCCTCCACCGCCGCCGCAAGGCATTCTCCCCGCGCTCTGCGATTCCCCAGCCCTCCTTCCACATCTGTCCGATTCTGCCGTCAAGTTACCCTCGCCTTAGTCCTGAAACCGCCGCGCACCGTGCCACTCGTTAGTGCATCTCAAGCTGACCGAAGCCGATTCTCAAGCTATCCTGAAAATACGCAACCGAAACCTGCTGCTGCCGTCCGAGTAGAACGTAGCGCATAAAATATCCCGAGGATTGAATGAAATTTCCCCGCCCCATCGCAGCCATCTTCTTTACGATCCTCTTGAACGCAGCCGTGATGCACGCGGCCAAGAATGCGTCCTGCACCTTTGATACTTTCACCGCGCCCTCGGGATATTCCTTCGAACAGGTTCAGGGAATAAGCGACGACGGTACCGTAGTTGGACAGTTGATTGACAATGACACGCAGGAATTCGTGGCTTTCACGCGGTCATCCAGCGGAGTGATTACCAAGTACGCGGCTCCAAAATCCTTGAACACATGGTTGTATGGACGCAACAGCACTGGGTCTAACGCCGGTTTTTATCAGGACAACACGGGTGCCGAGCACATTCACGGATTCCTGCTCCAGGGCAGCAACTTTGCCGCCGTCAACTATCCGAAGGCGACGAATACGTGGCTGTTCGACATCAACCAGTTGGGAACTGCGGCCGGCAGCTTCGCCGCCAGCACGTCTGTGATTAAGGGATTCGTGCTTGCGAACGGCAAGTACACCGTCATCGCTTATCCGGGCGCGCTGGTGACGTACGCCATCGGCATCAATGACAACGGCGCGGTTGCTGGAACTTACGCCAGCGGTGCCGTGAGCTACGGATTTCTCTGGCAAAACGGGAAATTCACTGGCGTCAATTATCCGAATTCAAAGTACGGTACTGCTCTCAGCGCGGTGAACAACTCCGGCGTCATTGTCGGCAACCATCTCTCGGCGGATAAAGATTTCGGCTTCCTCTATGAAAATGGAGTGTTCGAAAACATCGACTACACCGGCGCGAAGTACACCATGGCCGGAGGGATCAACAACAACGGCGTGATCTCGGGCGAGATCTATCTGGCTGGCAGCAGCACACTGGGGTATACGGCGGTGTGTAAGTGAGCATTTGGCCGTTAGCACTTAGCCTTTAGCTCTTAGCTACAATCCTACGGGTTTTGGCCTCGCTTTCGCTCGACGGGACGGACGAATGCGTCCGTCCCTACGTGTGCCGTGTAGAATCCCGGCAATTTGGCGCCAAGCTTAAGAGCCAAGAGCTAACGGCTAAATGCTAAATGCTAAATGCTGACCGCCTTCCCCTTGACACTCTAGCCGCCATCCCCAATCATTGACTGCGTCCCATGTCCCGTTCATTTCAGATAATCCTGCTGATCGTTTCTTCGGCCCTTTTTTTCGCGACCCCAGCCCATTCGCAAACCGAAACTCCGTCGGTCGTCACTTTCAGCCTCGATTTTCCAACCTCCCAGCCCGAACGCTATTCGATTCGCGTCCAATCCGACGGGTCTGCCCGCTACCAATCCAGCGGACGCCTGTCCGCTGACTCCGACGAGACTGATAGTTTCGACTTCGACTTTAAGATTTCTTCGGAGTTGCGGCAGAAGATTTTCGAGCTGGCGGCGAAGGCCGGTTATTTTCAGAAAGACCTCGACTCTCATCACAACGGCCTCGCCTTTACCGGGAAGAAGACGCTAGCTTACAAAGACGCGCGGCGCAGCGGTGAATCCACCTACAACTACTCGAGCAAGCCAGCCGTGCAGGACCTGACTAACCTGATGCAGAACCTCTCAGCGACGCTCGAATTCGGACATCGGCTGCAATACGACCACCGGTACCAGAAGTTGGCACTCGATCAGGAGTTGAAGCGTATGGAGGAAATATCAGGCGCGAACCCTCTGGTCGAGATCGCGGCGATTCAGCCTATCCTCGATCAGATCATCGCTGACCCATCTGTCATGAACGTGAGTCGTGCACGGGCCCAACGGTTGCTGGATAAAGCGGGCCCTCGCTAACTACGCAGGAACGTCTGTAGAGACGGGGCTTGCCCCGCCTTCCCCCTGCACGACTATCCCAGCATAACCGACCACGGAAGAGTAATCTCCCGAGACCTCGCCCGACGTCGCGTACTTAGCCAGGGAAGCCGAAGTGGCCCCGAGAATCTTCGCGGCTGTCAGCATGACAGTCGTCGGCCCGAATCCGCACATGCTGATGTTTTCATTCATCACCACGTCCCACAGTCCGCGAGCATCCATCGCCAGGATCCGCTCGATGGCCTTGCGGTCTTTGACGCGAGTGATCGTGTCGGACTCGTAGTGGTTCATATCGCTGGAGGCAATGATCAGAACTCGCTGGCCGCAGGCGGCAATCACATCCGCCAGCGCCTCGCCCAATCCGCGAAGGGTATCAAAGTCGCGGGTACCAAGAGCTATCGGGACAATACTCAATTTCGGCTGTTGTACTTGCAGAAAGGGGAGTTGAACTTCGATAGCGTGTTCGCTGCGATGCGCCGCGCTGTCCTCTTGTAGTGCAGGAAAGCGCTCGAGCAACTGGGTGCTCATCTCCACATTTGCCGCAACATCGCCCAAGGGAGTCTGCCAGGTGGTGTCAGCCACAATCGCCAGCGGACGTCCCTTGCCCGTGTGGTTCGGACAGAGAATCACGCAGCGCTCGGGAATTTCTATACGCGAATACAGCGTTCCCGCAACTGCGCCGGAGTAGATGTACCCGGCATGAGGAGCTACGCATCCGATGGCGGCGACGCGGGGAACTTCGACCCGCGTTTCTGCCGAAGCAGTATATTTTCGAACGTCCCGCAGTAGTTCGTCAGCGCGCCCCGGATAAAATCGTCCCGCAACCGCCGGAGTTCGCAAAGCAGTCATGAAGACTCGTGTGGCGCGGACACTCTTGTCCGCGAAAAGTCAGCGTTCAAAACAATTCCCTGCGGAAACTAAGACCCACTGTTCCGCAAGGCACGAAACAGAGCTGCGGTCTTTTCCAGCGGCAGCGCCTCGGCTCGGACCGCAGGCTTCACGCCGCTTTTTGCCAGCGCCGCCTTCAAAATGTTTTCGTCGTACCGTGTCTTCAGATTATTCCAGAGCGTCTTACGTTTCTGCCCAAAGCAAAGTTTCAGGAACGCGATGAACTCCGTATCGGAAACGCCGAGCGCTTCCATCCGCGGTTTGATCGTGATGCGAACCACACTGGAATGAACTTTAGGGGGCGGAACGAATGCCGCGGGAGGAAGCGTAAAGAGTTTCTCGACCCGTCCATACAATTGCGCGGTCGCGGAAAGCAGGCCATAGTCGCGGGTTCCAGTTGAAGCCGCGAGGCGATCGGCCACTTCCTTCTGGACCATGATGACAATCGTCGAAAAATAGCGGTGATACTCCAGCAGTCGCAGCAAAATATCGGACGTGATGTAGTACGGAAGATTGCCGATAACGCGCGCAGGTTCGGGAGCAAAATTCAGCCCGGTATGCAGCATTCCGGGCTTCAAGCCAAAAACAGTATTCAGTTCAATCGTCAGAATATCGGCTTCAATGATTTCCACATTCGGATGCAGGCTGAACTTCATCCGCAGTTGCGCTGAGAGGACGCGATCCAACTCCACCGCGATCAGCCGCCTAGCCCTCCGTGCCAACAAATCGGTGATCGCTCCACGCCCGGGGCCGATCTCAAGGACGGTGGCCTCGGAAACGTCACCCAGCGCATCCACTATGCGTATCGCAGCCGATTCGCTCGCGAGAAAATGTTGCGCCAGTTTGGGCTTGCGTGAACTCGTTGGTACGGTGGCGCCCTTGGGCACGTTTGACCCTCTTTCTTCGTGGCTTTAGACTTGGCTTGGTTCTTTTACTGAGTATTCATAATCGTTGCAAAGGCGCGGCTAGCCGCGTCTTCATTGAAACCTAATCATAACTTGAGCAAGGCATAATCGAGTTCTTGCTCAGGAGGCTTCCCCGCAATGCATATTGCTTTTGCCGCATCCGAGTGTGTCCCGTTTTCAAAAACTGGCGGATTGGCTGACGTAGTCGGCGCCTTGCCGCGCGCACTGGCCGCTCTCGGACATCAGGTCAGTGTCTACGTCCCCCGTTATCGTCAAACCAAGCTAACCGATCCGCAAACGGTCGTCCGCAGTATTACCATCCCGTTCGATGACAAATATCGTTTCTGCTCGGTCGTGACGGCTGGCGCCAGCGCCGGAGTGCGATTTTATTTTGTAGATTACCCCCCATACTTTGATCGCGATGCCCTCTACGGGACTGCCACGGGAGATTATCCCGACAACGCCGAGCGTTATGCACTGTTCTCGCGGGCCGTGCTCGAAGCTTCGAAGATTCTGGGTGTCCCGCATGTGTTTCACTGCCACGACTGGCAGTCGGCTTTAGTGCCTGTAATGCTGCGCACGCTCTACGCCGAGGATCCAGCATTCCGCGAAGTCGCCTCCGTCTTTACGATCCACAATATGGGATACCAGGGGCTGTTTCCATCCGACACTTTGCCTCTCCTCATGCTGCCCTGGGATCTGCTGACCATGTCGAAGATGGAATTTTTTGGTCAGGTAAATTTCCTGAAAGGCGCGCTGGTGTATGCCGACTACGTAACCACGGTCAGCAAGAAATACAGTCATGAGATTCAGACCACCGAATACGGATTCGGCCTCGACGGCGTGCTGCGTGACCGCGCCGCGACCGTCACCGGCATTTTGAATGGAGTGGACTATGAAGAGTGGAGTCCGCAGACTGATAAATCGACCATCGCCAAATATTCGCCGCAGGATTTAGCCGGCAAACAGAAATGCAAAAAAGATTTGCTGTCCGCCTTCGGACTAACCAACGCCGATACGAAACTGCCTGTGATCGGTATCGTCTCTCGCTTCGCCGCCCAGAAGGGCTTCGACTTGATCGCGCAAATCATGGACCGCCTGGCCCGCGAAGAAATGATCATGGTCGTCGTCGGGTCCGGCGACAAAACATACGAAGAAATGTTTCAGCGGATGCACAAGCAGTTCCCCAACAAGATTGCCGTCAAGGTAGCGTTCGACAATGCCATCGCGCACAAAATCGAAGCCGGCTCCGACATGTTTCTGATGCCATCACGCTACGAACCCTGCGGATTGAATCAGATTTACAGCCTGAAATATGGCACTGTCCCGATCGTCCGCGCCACCGGCGGTCTCGACGACACCATCGAACCCTGGGACGCCCGCACCGGCAAAGGCACCGGTTTCAAGTTCTCCGACTACAACGGAGAGGTGTTGCTGGCGACTATCAAGCAAGCATTGCTTGCTTATCAGGATCCATCTTCATGGCAGATTCTGATGCGAAATGGAATGTCGCGCGATTTTTCCTGGGGGGCATCTGCCCGCGAATACGGCAAGATTTATGAGCGTGCGCGGCATTCGCGGAGCACGGAGGCCTTCGCAGCCACGGATTTGAAAAAGGATCTGGCACTCGGCTAGTGTCATGCCCAGAAAGTTCGGGCCCACAAGAAATAGATTTGTCATCCTGAGCGAAGCGAAGGACCTGCTTACCCATGCTGCAAAGGTGGACCTGTCGCTTGTCTCTTGACTCTTATCCCCGAATTATTTTCGCCCCCGCATCCCAGGTTGCGATCTTGTTTTTGAAATAAGCGTAGTTGGCAAGGTGACAGCCGATTGCCGCATGGTTGCCAAATTCCTCGTTCTCCACAACCGGCTTGCGGGTGCGAACTGCGTTGAAGAAATTGGCTTCATGGGCCGCCGTGTCGTTATAGCCTGGCGGGGCCGTGAAGGTTTCCGCTTCGGATACCTGGTAGTCGAGTGGTCCGGGCGGCGGATTTTCCGCGGTCCACTGCGTCATGTACTCCTTGCGTAGCCGTGACGGCCAGCCAATCACCGAATACGTCTCCGGCCTGGGGCTTACATCCTGCGGAGTGAAGGTCAGCGTTTGGCCGTTGATTTCCATTGTGCCTTTGGTGCCGTGGAATTTTATCGGTTCGCCTCCGGCGTTATTTAGATTGCAACGCAGAGACACGCGGAATTTCGGATAGTCATAAATCGTTTCGATCAGATCGGGGAAGTCGCGTCCGTCTTTCCAGCGAAACAAACCTCCGCTTGATTGCGCGCGCTGGGGCGCCTCATTGATTCCGGTGATGAAGTGAATCCCTGAGAGCAAGTGCACAAACAGATCGCCTGCCAGTCCCTCGCCATAGTCGGAGTAGCAGCGCCAGCGGAAGAAGCGCGCGGCATCAAACGGACGGTCGGGAGCGCCCACCAGGAAGGCATTCCAGTCGATGGTCTGCGCGCTGGCGTCGGACGGAATCGGATACACCCACGCGCCGCTCGGCGTGTTGCGATCGGACGAGCCTTCGATGAAAAACACTTCACCGAGCGCTCCGGAGGCATAGATTTCTCTCGCCTTTTCATAGACGATGGAACTCACCCGCTGGCTGCCCACCTGCATGATGCGATTCCCCTTGCGCACCGCATCCATCATGGCGAAACCATCTTCCACCGTATGGGACATCGGCTTTTCGCAATAGACGTCCTTGCCGGCCGCGCAGGCGTCAACCACGACGCGGCGATGCTGATGGTCGGCGACGGCTACGATCACCGCGTCTATATCCTTGCGGTCGAGGATCTCGTGATAGTTGCGCGTTGCCGGGACCTGTTTCTGCAATGTTTACTGAGCCGCCTCGTGCCGGCTGTCGTAGAGATCGCATACGGTGACGCACTCTATACCCGGTACCAGAAGCGACGCTTCCAGCAATTGGCATCCGCGCGTACCCGTGCCGATTGCGGCAAATCGGACACGATCGCTCGGCGCCACTGGACCGCTCGCGCCCCAGAGAGCAGCTGGTTGCAGCAGGGTGATCTTTGTGGCGGCTCCGGCGGCTACGGAGCCTGCGCCGATTCGCATAAAGTTGCGACGGGTTAAAGGATGCATGGTGTTCTTCCTCTCGTTTTGCGTTCCTGCCGTGACACGTTGTACGGCCGCGTAGGCGGGGCACGCTTTTGACTTGGAAGGATACTAAACCAATCCCTCGACGCGAGATGTCATGGTGGCCAGTTCTCGCGAGAAGGGGCGCACCCTCTTCTGTCTGTCGCCGGGGACAGGTGGCCGCCTGCCTCTCGCGGTACACTTTGCAAGACACTCTGTTTCCGATGAGTACTTCCTCTCCACGCACTATCTTTCACGTCGATATGGACGCCTTCTTCGTCTCCGTCGAAGAATTATTTGATCCATCGCTCAAAGGGAAGCCCGTCGTGGTCGGCGGACAGCGTGATGAACGCGGAGTCGTCTCGGCCGCATCCTATGCGGCGCGAAAATTTGGGGTGCATTCGGCCATGCCGTTGCGGACCGCGGCGAAACTTTGTCCGCAGGCTATTTTCGTGAATGGGCATCCGGACCGGTATCGTGAGTACTCCGGCAAAGTGCATGAAGTGCTCGGTCATTTTTCGCCGCTGGTCGAAATGGCTTCGGTGGACGAGGCTTATCTCGATATGACTGGGACAGAACGCCTGCATGGCCGTCCATTGCGCTCGGCGCAGCGGCTTCATGACGCGATGAAATCGGCGACACAATTAAATTGCTCGATCGGGATCGGCACATCGCGCCTGATTGCCAAAGTATCTTCCGCCAAAGCCAAGCCGAATGGAGTGCTCTGGGTGTTGCCCGGACAGGAAGCGAAATTTCTAGCGCCGCTGGCAGTTGGCGACATTCCTGGTGTTGGCAAGGTGATGGAGCAGAAGCTGCACGCCATCGGCGTTCAGAAAGTGGGCGACCTGGCTCGCCTGGAAGAGCGCGATCTCGAACATCGCTTCGGCAAATGGGGTCTGGCGCTGGCAGGGAAGTCGCGCGGTGAAGATGCCGGTGGATGGTTCGACAGTGATGTGGGAGAAAGCGTCGAGGCTAAATCCATCAGCCACGAGCACACCTTCGACGACGACACCGGAGACGTCGATCGTTTGCAATCCACGCTGATGCGGCTGAGTGAGATGGTGGGACGGCGGCTGCGCGAAGGCGGATATTTTGCGCGGACTCTCCAGTTGAAATTGCGCTACAAAGATTTCACCACCATCACGCGTGCGCATTCGCTGGAACAGCCGACGCAGATGGATAACCAGATTTTCGAGCACGTGAAGCGCCTGTTTTTCTCCAACTGGAAACCGAGCGGGCCGGTGAGACTGCTGGGAGTGCAAGCTTCGAATTTTGAGTCCGGTTCAGCCCAGCTTGATTTGCTGGAGCCCGTGCAGCAGCAGCGTTGGCAGAATGCGCTTTCGGCTGTGGATCATCTCCGCGACAAGTTTGGAGAGTCGGCTATTGGCTTGGCGCGAGGAATGAAAGGCGGATTCCGCGAGCGCGTCCATGAGAATCCGGCGGCGTTGCCGGGCAAGAGCAGGGAAAACAAAACGGTTGAAAAACGCGAAGGCCCCGCTCTAACTGAAGACTGATAACTGATGGCTGCTCTACGAAATATATTCGCGAATATAGTCGTCGCGCGAGATGGCTAACTCATGAGCGTCGCCATCGAAAATAACCTTGCTGTCGCGCAAGATCAGAAAGCTCATCGGCACTTCACAGCGCTGGCCCTTGGGGAGTGGAACCATCTGATTCTTGGTCTTGTCGAAAAAGTGGGTCGCCATGGTGAATGCATCCTGTAGGCGATGGGTCACCATGAGCGCGCTGGTCTTGTAAACGTCGCGTTGTTTCACGATCAGTTCCACGATCGTGTTGGAGGTGACCGGATCGAGTCCGCCTGTGGGCGAATCGTAGAGGATCACTTCAGGCTCGGTGATGATGGCGCGAGCGATGGCGACGCGCCGCCGCATGCCGCCGGAGAGTTCGGACGGAAACATGTCGTAGGTTCGCTCCAACTCGACGAAGCGCAGAGCCTCGCGGACGCGGCGTTCGATTTCTTCTGGGGAAGTTCTCTCCTCCATTAGACGGAATGCGACGTTTTCGTAAACTTTGAGCGAGTCGAAGAGCGCGCTCTCCTGGAAGACGATGCCGACGCGGCGGCGCAGTTCGAACAATTCGCGTTCTGACATGCTGGTGACTTCTTCGCCGAGCACGAAAATGCGGCCGCTGTCGGGACGCATGAGTCCCATCGCCAGTTTGAGGAGCGTGCTCTTTCCCGAGCCAGCGACGCCAAAAAGCGCCTTGGTCTCACCATGCGGCAATTTGAAGGAAACGCCATCGAGCACAACCTTTTCATCGAATGCTATGGAAACCTTGTCGAACTCGATGGCATAGCCCGAAGGATTGGCAACTGCAACCGCCTCGTGTTCACTGGGCAAAGTGGGAACGGGCATGACTTACCTGTAACCAAAAATTGCGAAGATTAATTTGGTGACGAAGAAATCCACGATCAGAATCAATACCGAAGCAGCGACCACGGCTTGCGTCGTTGAACGACCTACGCCCTGCGTGCCGCCGCGAGTTGAGATTCCGTAATAGCAGCCGACCGTGGAGATGATGAAGCCGAACAGAACGGGCTTGATGAGTCCGGTAAACACGTCGCGGAAGACAAGAATTTGCCAGACCGAAGTCCAGTATTGGCGGGAGTTCAGCCCGAAGATCAGATGCGCGACCGCGTAGCCGCCGATTAGTCCTAACAGGTCGGCAATGATGGTCAGGAAAAACAGCATGAAAGCGGTTGCGCCGATTCGTGGCGTAATTAGCTTCTTCGTGGGATCGGTGCCCAGCGCGCGCATGGCGTCGATCTGCTCGGTGACGATCATCGAGCCGAGTTCGCTGGCCATTCCGGAGGCGTTGCGTCCTGCCACCATCAGTCCGGTGATGAGCGGGCCCAGTTCGGTGACCATGCCGATGGATACGAGTTGGCCAATCAGCGTGATTCCACCGAAGCGTTGCAGGGTGCTGGCCGCATTCAGCGCGAGGAGCGCGCCCACGGAGAGCCCTGTCAAAATCACGATAGGCAAGGATCCGACGCCGATCAGGTCCGCCTGCTGCATCATGTCGCCCATGTACAGGGGGCGGCGGAAGAAATTGGCCAACGATTGCGCCGACAGCAGGGTGTACTCCTGAACAGCCAGGGCGAAGTCTTTGGCGACTTCAATGGGCGAAACCAGTTCGAGTTCGAGCGCCATGTTTGTTCGGGAAACTTCTGGTCAGGAAACTATATCATCGGGGGATCGGATCATCGGGTGATCGGGTCATTGAAAATCAAGAACTCTTGCTTACGAATGCCCGACCACTCCGGTCCCTAATTTACTCGCGGCTTTTTTTCTTGATCTCGATCGCCAGGCGTTTGATCTTTTGATTCAAGGTTGAGAGCGGGACGTGGAAGCGTTCCGCTGCTTCGGTCTGGTTCCAGCCGCACTTTTCCAGCATGTCAATGATGATCCGGCGTTCGCAGTCTTCCACGATACTGAAGAGGGTGGCTGCGGGATCGGCATCCAAGGCCAGAACTGACGTTCCCCTGCCTACGACGTGATCGGGCAGCAACTCGATCCCAATATCGGTGTCGGAGGAGAGGACCACGGCGCGCTCGATCGTATTTTCCAGTTCGCGGACGTTGCCCGGCCAGGCGTAGCTCACCAACGGACGCAGAGCTTCGGTGGAAATCCGGCGGCGGGGCAGTTCATTTTCTTCCGAATACTTCTGGAGGAAGTGTTGCACCAGCGGCGGGATATCTTCGCGGCGCTGTCGCAGCGGCGGCAGATCAAGGCTGATTACATTCAGGCGGTAAAACAGATCCTCGCGGAAGCGGCCTTCTTTCACCATTTGGCGAAGATCGACGTTGGTGGCGGCGATGATGCGGACATCAACCTGAATTTCCTGGACGCCACCGAGGTGCATGAACTTCCGGTCTTGTAATACACGCAGAATCTTGCTCTGCGTGTCCATGCTCATGGTTCCGATTTCGTCGAGGAAGAGCGTGCCTCGATCGGCAATCTTCGAACAATCCTTTTTTCGAGGTAACCGCGCTGGTGAATGCGCCTTTGACATGGCCGAATAGCGTGGATTCGAGCAGGTCGGGTGGCGTCGAGCCGGAGTTAACCGGTACGAAGGGCCGGTCGCGACGGGTCGAATTCAGATGGATCGCTTTGGCAATCAGTTCCTTGCCGGTTCCACTCTCGCCCTGAAGTAAAACGGTGGAGCGGCTGGGCGCTACCTGGGCCACGAGATCGAAAATCTTCAGCATGGGCTCGCTCTTGCCCACGATGTGTTCAAAGTTGTAGCGCTGCTTGAGCGCGCGCTTTAGTTGAATATTTTCTTCTTCCGCTTTCTGGCGGGCGACGGCCGCGCGAACATCGGCTAACAATTTCTCGTTGTCCCAGGGCTTCTGAATGAAGTTGGTGGCGCCGAACTGCATGGCGTGGACCGCGTTCTCCACTGTCCCGTAAGCGGTAATCATGATGACTGCCTGTTGCGAATGCAGCAGCCGAATCTCGGAGAGCACTTCCATCCCGTTCTTGTCGGGCAGCGCCAGATCCAGCAACACAACGTCGAAAGTGCGCACGCCAATTTGCGCCAGGCCTTCGCGTCCGTTCCCTGCGACGACTACTGTGTAGCCTTCGAGTTGGAGCAGAGTCTCCAGCGATTCACGGATCTCCGCTTCATCGTCGATGATGAGGATTCTGCCCGCACTCTGCGGTTTGCTGTCCGGCGCGTTACGGCGCGGGATGGTGGTGATTTCAGACATTGCTAATTCAGACATGGATGGCCTTCCTCGCCGATGTCGATATCAAGGGGAAATCCAGGGTGAAGGTGGTGCCTTCGCCCGGGCGGCTCTCCACGCGGATGTTGCCCGCATGTTCCTGGATGATGCCGTAGGTGACAGAGAGTCCAAGACCAGTGCCGCGGCTTTGACCCTCCGCCGGCGAAGTCTTGGTCGTGAAAAATGGATCGTAGATGCGTTGAATATTTTCCTGCGCGATACCTGAGCCGGTATCGGAGACGCGCACGCTGACGAATTCACCATTCAAGGTTGCGACGTTCAATACTCCGCCGCCGGCCATCGCGTCTTTCGCGTTCAAGAACAAGTTAAGAAATACTTGTTGCAGTCGTCCAGCGTTCCCCTGAATTGAGGGAAGGTTCTCGTAGAGCCCGGACTGTACCTCGATGTGCGCCACTTTGAACTGGTGCTCGAGCAATGCCAGAGTGTCTGCGATCACCTTGTTTAGACTGATCTCCGTCAACTCTGAACCTGAAGTGCGTGAGAAGTTCAGCAAGTTATTCACGATTTCCGAGGCGCGGAAAGTCTGCTTGGTAATTTTGTCGAGGAGACTGGCTTTCTGCGGATCCGATTGCAACTGCTTTGCCAGCATCTGCGTATACGAAGAGATCACAGCCAAAGGAGTATTCACTTCGTGGGCGACACCGGCGGCCATCAATCCGATGGAAGAAAGTTTGTCGGCCTGAGTAAGCTGAACTTCGAGGTCGATTCTCTCTGTGATGTCGTCCATGATCACCAGTCGCCCGACCACGCTAAATTTGCGGGTTACCAGGGGCGTCATCGCCACATTCACAATGCGTGATTCGCCTGTAGGCGTGGCCAGCCGGAACTTATACAGATTCTGGATTCCCGGATTCTGCCGAACGCGGTAAAACTCCTCCACGAAGGCGGCGGGAAAAACTTCGCTCAACGAACGGCCAACCACCTGCCAGCGCGGTTGGGCATACATCACTTCCATCTGGGAGTTCCAGGACTCGATACGATCCTGTAAATCCACCGCCATCACACCAACGTTGATGGATTCGACGATATTTTCGTTGAAGTCTTTGAGCCGTTCGTATTCGCTGACCTTTTGTTCGAGAGAGGCGTAAAGCCGCCCGTTCTGGATCGCAATGCCGATATATCCCGCCAGCGCTTCGAGCAGTTCGACATCTTCGCTGGAAAGAAAATCGCCTTCCATGGTCTTGCCGAGCCCGAGAAAAGCGATCGTCTTCTGCCGCGCGTGGCAGGGGATGTAGTAGTTCAGATCGAGACGCCCGATGGCCTCTTGAGCCGAGGAATTTTCGCGAGGCAACTGGCGCGTATTTTCGAAGAAGATATGTCCAACTGCGTCCTCGATCCGCGGTTTCGCGAGGAACGAGAGGTCGAGACCTGTGACATGGGCGATCCCGAATGATTTCGACATTTCAAAGCGCGAAGAGTCGCTGTTGCCGAGGAAGATGGCGATGCGATCGACGAGCAGGGTGCGGGCGAGTCGATCCACCAGCGAGGAAAGCATCTTGTCGAGGTCGGTTTCTGAACTCAACTCGCGTCCGAACTCGATCAGCGTGCGCCGGTAGTCGTAGCCTGTCCGGAAGAAGTACTGATCGAGCTTTTCCTGAATCCACTTTCGTACCGGATCAAACAGCAGAGCGGTGACGACTACGGCGACCACCAGTCCGTATGGTCCGGAACTCGGGACGCGCGTGTGAACCAACTCTGCGATCGCGGCTACGCCAGTAAAGTACGCTCCTACAATGGCCGCTGCCGCCAGCGTATACGCCATACCGCGTTTGAAGATGAGATCCACGTCCATTAGCCGGTAACGGAAAATGGCATATCCAAAAGTCAGCGGCAGCAATCCGAGCGAGAGCACCGACACCTTCATGGTGAGCGAAGGCATCACTCCGAACAGATACGGCAGAACGTAGCAAAGGGTGAACGGCGTTATGGCAAGGACGGTGCCGCGCGTGATCCACTTAAGTTGCTGCCGCAGAATCGGAGTGCCAGCCTGGCGGTAGTTGTTCCACAGAACCGCCGCCGCCGAGAAGAAGAAGATCGTCAGGTACGCCCAATGTACCCGATTCAGATTGAAGAGCAGGGAAGCGCTGGCCTTTAGGAATTCCAGCGACGCGATCTGAATTCCGAGTAGTACCGCGCCCGGCAGGTAGAGCAGCGGGATAGACCAGCGATGCTTGCTGACGAACTCGCGCCGTTCCGGGAAGGTCAGTACGAAGTGGAGGAACAGCGCCGGCTGAAGCACCCAGGCGAGTTCATTGGCCCACAGGACGCTCCAATCGAAGGCGTTGAACTTGCCAATGTAGTGCAGAGAGTAGAAGACGAACGATACCAGGCAGAAAATGTAGAAATGCGTCGATCCGACGGCGGTCCAGCGTCGAAGGAGCACGTAGAGCCCAATGCCGAGGTAAATCAGGGCAATCAGCCGCAGCCAGTCGTTCATGGAGCGTTCGGCTGGAACCAGCACCACTTCCACATCCAATGGAACCGCGCCTCGGATCAGTGAGTAAGTAGCTTTCGACCAGACGCCGGAATCGTAAAGCTGGTGGGTAACCGCCGCCGAACTGGCTACCGGGCGGCCATTGAGGCTAACTATCTGATCCCCGCGGCGAATTCCAGCCCGTTCCGCCGGTCCGTTGGGCTCTAAACGGTCGGCCACCAGATGGCCACCGCGTTCCATCCACCATGCACCGTCATCGGGTATGGCAGACTGGTGCTCGCTCTTGTAGTTGAAACCCGCAAAAAGAATGGCTGCTACTGTGAGCAGCGTCAGTAGGATGGCGGTAAACCGAGCCTCAAATTCGCGGTTCATGGGCAAGGACGGCTGCACGGCGGCGCGGGCAGACATTCGTCGCCACTTAGACATATGCAACTTCACTGCCACCCTCCCGCCTTGCTCAACGCCTCTAAGTTGTTTTTACAGAGTTACTTCCATAAGTATAAACAGGATTCTGGATTGTAGCTATGGAAAATGGAATTTACGATTCCACTTTTTGGGATGTCGCAAACGCCAAGAAGGTGGTCTAAGTCATTGTCCGGGCCGTGTTTGGAGCCGATCTAATCTGTAGTTTGTTGCCAGCGGGGATGCTGGGAATCTCAGTTTGTTCGGGATGACAAACGTGGGTGGGTAATAAGTGTCAGTTATGAATGGTGCGGTCCGAGGTGGGGTATTAAGTGGGAGGTATTTGGGGGGTCTGAAAGCTTCCCCTTCTCTCAGACCCCCCGCTTACTGGTCTCAACCGACTCAATTTCGAGCGGTGAGCCTATCCCGCAATTGAGGTGATCTTGCGCCTGATTCATAGAAAGGTCCATGGAGCCCGTCTGAAGCCATCTGAACTGATCTGAAGAAAACCGATCTGAAGAAAACTGACCTGAAGAAATTCACCGTTGTCCGCTTGACACCGCAAGCGCGGCAGAACAGACTTTCAGTAAGCCGTCATTGGAGTTGGAGTTGGAGTTGAACTTGCCTGAGAAGAAGATCCGCTTCGACGATTTCGAGTTGGATTACGGCCGCTTTCAGCTCAGTCGCACTGGCCGCCCAGTTCGCCTCGAGAGCCTGCCGCTTCAACTGCTTATGTTCCTGGTGGATAACCGGGGGCAACTGGTCACGCGCGAACAAATTTCCTCCGAACTATGGAGCAAGGATGTGTTCGTCGATGTCGAGCAGGGAATCAACACCGCCATACGGAAAATCCGGCGCGCCTTGTTGGACGACGCTGGTGAGCCGCAATACCTGCAAACCGTGGTCGGGAGGGGCTATCGTTTCGTAGCTCCTATGGCTGAAGAAAATGTCAGCGACAAAGCGTCAGCCGTCGACGGATATGCGGTTTCCGCCGAGGAGCTAGGACGAGCCATCATGACCGCTGCCGGTTTGGATCCAGAAAACCCAAGAGGGATTCCAAAAGTCCGAGTTGAAGAGTAGGCCCTCGTTCTGACCGGTACTTCCCCACTCGTTTTACAATAAAGCTATGTCTCGCCTCGAACAGATCGCCGAACTCGAAAAGCGCTTTCTTCTCCCGACCTACAACCGCTATCCCGTCGCCTTCGAGCGCGGCAAGGGTGTTTTTCTTTACGACTTCGAGGGCAAAAAGTATCTCGACTTCGTCGCCGGATTAGGCGTAAACGCGTTGGGTCACTCTCATCCACGAATCGTGAAGACCATTCGCGAGCAGGCGGCCCGAGTCATTCACTTGTCGAATCTCTATTACAACGAATATCAGGGACAACTGGCCGAGCGCCTGTGCCACCTTTCGGGCCTCGATCGAGTTTTCTTCTCGAACAGCGGTACAGAAGCCATGGAAGGCGCGATCAAACTGGCGCGGCTCGCCGGGCACAAATCCGGCGGCGATACCAAGTCTCGGCTAGTGGCGCTGCAGGGTTCCTATCACGGGCGGACTTTCGGCGCGATGTCCCTTACCGGTCAGGAAAAATACCGAAAGGGCTTTGAGCCGATGCTCGAAGATGTGACTTTTGTGGCACAGAATGATGTCGAAGGGCTGCGCGCCGCTGTCAGCGCTAACACGTGCGCGATTGTGTTGGAGCCCATTTTCGGCGAGGGCGGAATCCTCGAATGTTCGGAAGCTTTCCTGCGTGAGTGCCGAATACTTGCCGACCAGCATCAGGCCGCGCTTATTTTCGACGAGATTCAATGCGGATTAGGCCGTACCGGCAAGATCTTTGCCTTTCAAAGCTTCGGAGTGATCCCCGACATCGTAACGATAGCCAAGCCAATCGCCGCCGGAGTGCCGCTGGGCGCGTTCCTGTCGAAAGAACATTTCGCCTCGGCAATTTCACCCGGGCAGCACGGCACCACATTTGGCGGAGGTCCGCTGGCGTGCCGCGTCGGGCTGGAATACCTGGCGATTGTCGAAGAGGAGCGCTTGCTGGAAAACGTCGTAAAGGTTGGTGACTACCTGCATCAACAACTCGACGACCTGGTCGACAAATATGCCGCGACGCGCGAAGTGCGCGGCCGCGGATTCATCCAGGGCCTCGTTCTCGACATCCCCGCGCGCCCGCTTGTAGAGCAGGGTCTGGCTCAAGGTGTGCTCTTCAACGTGACCCAGGATACTGTCCTCCGCTTTCTCCCCCGTTTCTGCTGGAAGAAAAGCATGTGGATAAAGGCATCAAAGTGCTGAAGAAATTGCTGGGTAAGAAGCGCAAGAAAGCGCAGAGCGTGGCTACGGGCGTTGGCGCATCCTAAGCCCTATTCGTAGAGACGGGGCTTGCCCCGTCTTGAGCAGCGCGGTGCTGCCAGGTCGAGCGGGGCAAAAAGAGAACAAAAACGGGGAGCCAGAATTCCGCTCCCCAAAGCGTTAGAGGCGGTATCACTTTGTAAGAACCTGCCGGCGAGGATTTCGTTGCCCATCGAAACAGAAAACGGCGAAAGATTCGTCCCCGCCGCGACATCTTTCCGAAGAACATTGGCCTCGATCTCCCCGACGGACGCATGCGCTACCTCAAGGCCGGGTCCGGCCCGCCGCTCATCCTGGTTCATGGGCTCATGGGATATTCGTTTTCGTGGAGATTCACCATCCCCGTCCTTGCGCCCTACGCAACCGTCTATGCTATCGACAATCTGGGCGCCGGGTTATCGACCGCCAATGAGGGCATGGACTGCACCCTGCGTGCTACTGCCAATCGTGTCCTGCAGTTCGCGGACGCCCTCGGTATCAAAGACTTCGATTGCTGGGTACTTCGCACGGCGGTGGCGTCGCCATCATGGTTGCAACCATCTGCAAGGAGAGAAGCCATCGGCGCGTGCAACGCCTGGTGCTCGTCGCGTCCGTTAATCCCTGGTCGGCTCACGGCAAGCGGCTCGCGCCTTTCGTGGGCAGCCCTTTCGGATCCCTGCTCTTCCGCAACACGTTCGTGCGCTGGCCCGCGCTGCACGACCTCGGGCTGCGTCGCATGTTTGGAGACAAGTCAAAAGTTCCGCCCGATTCCATCGAGGGCTATCGCATCCCCATACGCAAGAATCACACCTTTGATCACGCTCTGCGCATCGTCAAGAATTGGACGGTGGATCTAGCAGAACTGGAAAGAGCGCTTCCCAAGATTCGCCACTACCCTACGCTGCTCATGTGGGGAACGAAAGACGGAGCCGTAGATTTTCAATCCGCACAGCCGCTACGCCAGAATTTCCAAAGTGCAAGTCTAGTGACGTTCGAGGGTGTCGGCCACTTGCCGTATGAAGAAGCGCCCGAGGATTTCAACCGCGCACTGATAGAGTTCCTAAGCAGTTCTCAGTTCCCGGTTCTCAGTTCTCAGTCTCAGTCTCAGAACAACGGTTCTACAGAGAACTGAGAACCGGGAACTGAGACTATATTCATGGACCACACCATCTTTCACTCGCTGCGTACATTTGTCGCCGACTACGGTTACTGGGCTGTAGCTCTGGCACTGCTCTGCGAGAACGCCGGCATCCCTGTCCCCGGCGAGAGCACGCTCCTGCTGGCGAGCTTTCTAGCCTACTCCGAACATCAGCTTCATCTTGGATGGATCATCGTAGTCGGGACGTGTGCCGCTACGCTCGGCGATAACCTGGGCTACGCCCTCGGCCACTACGGGGGACGCCCACTGCTTGATCGTTACACAAACGTTCTTCGAATTTCTCCGGCTGCGCTGGAACGGGGAGAGAAAATGTTTGAGCGTTATGGCGCTCCCGCGGTTTTCTTTGCCCGTTTCGTGTTTGGCCTGCGCGTTTTCGCTGGGCCCTTGGCTGGAGCGCTTCGCATGCGCTGGCGCGCTTTCGCACTCTACAACTTTTTGGGTGCGAGCCTTTGGGTAACCACCATTGCCAGCGTTGGATATCTATTCGGACGGCATTGGCACACGTTGCTGCGTGTTATGCAGCGCTTCAATATCGCGGTTCTGATAATCGCCGTGGTGGTGATTCTGATTCTTTGGTGGAGACGCCGGCGGCGGCTCTCTCCCGGTAGTGCTTAAGCTCTTGCCAACAATCTTCAGTCACTTCCACCCGGCCTCTAGTCCGTCATATGCTGGCAGAAGCGCTCAGCGTTAGCTCAACATTAAATAACGGCGCGATTAGTCTGATTTCAAACGAAGACGAATGAGCTCTCAAAGCGCAGCGGCGTCCCGCTTCTCGCCCAGCCTGTCCCAAGTCTGGGTGCGATTCCTGCTGGCAATTGTCGGCTTGATCCTCGCTTTCGTGACCGCACTGTTTTCCACCGTGGCGGGCGAGTCCGGCAGCCTCTGGGGAACGATCATTCTGGCGTCGGCAGCACTCTTGCTCGCTACCTTCGTTGGACTGACTACCGTTCCCTACCTGGCGCGCCGGGTCGTCGCCAGCCGCGTCCGTGAGGCGATGGATTACGACGTTACGCGCGCGGGCATGATCTACATCCTGATCAGCGTCGTGATCGGAATCGCAGCCATCAATACAGGAAACAACCTGCTCTATGTTGTCGTCGCCGCGCTGCTATCGGCCATCCTGGTTTCCGGAGTCGCCTCAGCTCTGGTGCTGCGAAGCCTCACCCTCGATGTCCATCTGGCCGAACATGTTTTTGCCGGACGTCCGATGCTGGCGCGCCTGCTGCTTCGTAATGCTAGTTCGTGGGTGCCATCTTTTTCCGTGCGGATCGTTCCCGCCAAGCGCAAAAATAACTCTGAAGCCCGTTGGGGATGGGAAGCTTCAACATTCGGCTGGCCTCGCAACCGCGCGCCCCAGAACCAGTGGCTTCGCTTGCCCGATCGGCGTCTGCGGCGCATGCACGAGAAAGTGGAAAAGCCGATTCTGCAAGAATCCGTTTATTTCCCATTTCTGGCTCCTGGACAAGAAGTCCGTGCTGGATTGGAACTGACCTTCCCTGTCCGCGGACGCTACTGCGAAAAGAACTTCGGCTTGGCCACCCGATTTCCGTTCGCGTTCCTGATGAAGACCCGGCGGATTAATCTGGCGCGCGAAATCATCGTCTATCCCGTGGTCGAGTCCACCGAGCAGCTTCGCGAGATTCTTCCGATGGTTATAGGCGAGTTGGAAACCTTTGTGCGTGGCCGAGGCAATGATCTTTACCTCATCCGCGAATACATGCCGGACGATTCTGCCCGGCACGTGGATTGGAAAGCTACAGCCCGCACCGGCGCGCTCAAAGTGCGCGAGTTCAGCCGCGAAGATGAACAGAAGCTCCGTATCGTCTTTGACAATCCCGCGCCTGGGGTCCTGGAGCCTGCCGCGTACGAACGAATGGTCTGCCTGGCGGCTTCTCTGGGATGGCACTTCCACCATGAGGATGTGGAGGTCTCTTTTGTTGCGCCGGGATTGGAGCCAACTGAAGACGTGTTTGACTTTTTGCGTTACCTGGCGCTTGTCGAACCAGAGGAAGCGACCCCGGTTTTCAGTCGTCTTCGTGCTAGCGACGATTACAACCTGATTGTTACCGCCCACGCCGGTGCCGAGATACCGTCAACTTTGGCAGCCAGATCCTACGTTATTTCGCCCGCTGTTTCGGCGAGAAGGTAATGGTTACTAAGGTTACCTAAGTAGGTTGACCCCGAAGGGGCACCTGCGTGAGGATGAGGGTGCAGGGTTAGGCGCCAGAGATGTCGGTAGTAGTATGCGTCATTTCCCTACATGTCCATGACTTTGAATAGTCATAACGTCGTCCTCGATCTGTGGTGCGCGCAACCGATTCTGCAATCGGCGGCAGCCGCGATCTTGTGGCGGCGCAAACTGCATAAGAAGTTTCCGATGTTCTTCCTGTTCCTCGTGGCGCAGGTTGTCAATTTCGCCATCCTGGTTCCACTTTGGCTCAGCGGCAGCGCTAAGGTATATTTCGGCGTTTTCTGGCTGGGAGAGGCGGTGAACGCCGTTCTCGGTTTCAAGGTCATTCATGAGATTTTTGTCGACGTGTTCCGCCCTTATCACACGTTGAAGGATCTGGGCACTCTTCTGTTCAGGTGGGCGGGCGTAGTGATGCTGCTGGTTTCGGTAGTGGTCGCTTTTTCGAATTCCAATGACCGCTATCCGCTGGTACATGCCATCACGACTCTTCAGCGGTCCGTTCGCATCGTGCAAATCGGCCTTATTCTTTTTATGATCCTGTTTTCGCGCTTTTTGGGAGTTTCGTGGAAGCAGGTGAGTTTCGGTATTTCTCTGGGCTTTGGTCTTTTCGCCGGAGTGGAATTAATGCTGTTCGCGTTGAATTCGGGTGGATACATCAAGCAAGACAATCTCAACCTGATCAACATGGCTACGTATATTTTGGCCGTGTTTATCTGGCTCGGTTACTCGGTCTCCCGTAAAGCCGCGCGCGCCGCCGGCGTTAATCCCTTGCAGACACAGCGTTGGGAACAGGGACTGGCTGATCTTCAGCACTCAACTCCGCAAGATTCGCTAATTCCAATGTTCGAGGGAATGGTGGAGCGCGCGTTTTCGCGAAGCTCCAGTCTAGAACCTGAGGACAATCTGATCCCGCCTAGTCCGCCCGTATACCCTCCGAGAGCCAATTCAGCGGCAGTTGGCTCCAAAACGAAACAATAGGCCCCAAACCTCCGAAAAGGTCATTGCGCAAGAACCTTGTCAAGGGGAATTTTTGGCTTTGTGGAGTCGCGATTTGTAGTCTGCTCCGGAGCCTGAAAACTCAAACCATTACCTTAAGAAATCAGCTTAAACGCCTTTCATATTGCCTGCTGGACGAACCCGTCGATTGTAGGCTGGCATTTCGACCTCTGGAAACGTCCTGAACGATCGAACGAACCTCCTATGAATCAGAAGGTTGCGGGGTGTGTATAATTCCGCGACCGAAGATGGGCAGTTTATCGCTTATCTCCGGCAGACCCTAAGGAGAAAGTAAAATCATGAAACGTTCGCTCAGGGCGTTATTGCTGTTGGTAGGACTGGTGGGCACGTTCGCGTATGCCGCAATCCCGCGAGTGACAACTCACGGGGGGCCGATTCCGCTATGTGACCCCTGGAAAAACCCGAATTGCTCCAATTAAGTAGGACGACGTAAATTTTTGCATCACGAAAGCAATTTTTCGGGCTGGCCTCCGTGGCCAGCCTCATTTTTTGCTCTAATCTTTTTTTTCTACATTTTTGGATTCCACCTTCGCACCGTTCGTCGATAATTTTCCCTCCGCCGATTCTTTCGCACCGTCAGCGGGAGTGTCGATATCATCTGGTTTGTTGTTAACGTACTGCACAATGATCGAAATGCGTCGATTCGCTGGGTCCAGCGCATCCTTTGGGTTGCGCAGACGTTGGTCCGCAAAGCCCCGAACTTGCGTGACCTGATCGGACCGCAATCCCGTGGTCTGCTGCATCAATCGCCGCGCCGCGTTCGCCCTGTCTGCCGAGAGTTCCCAATTGCTGTAGCTGCCCTTGCCGGTAAAAGGTTTGGCGTCAGTATGCCCCTCAACCGAAATATGGTTTGGAACTTTTCCTAATTCCACCGCCAGCAACATCAAGAGTTCCCGCCCGCTCTTGTTTACCGCGGAACTCCCGCTATCGAAGAACATTCCCTTTTCCGATTCCAGCAGCTCTATTCGTAGACCCTCCGCGGTCACGGTCATCTCGATATTGTTTTTCAACTTATCCAGATCGGTGATTTGCTGAATTCTTTTTTGCAATTCCGTCTTCAGCTTTGCCATATCCTGCTTGCGCAATGGAAGATTCTCGCCCACTCCAGCCAAGGAGCTCCCGACTTTCGTCGCCGTTCCACTAGGATCTTTGAAGTAGCCGCTAATCGCCAACTGCGTCTGCTTACTGCTGTTGCTCATTAGCCACAAGACGATGAAAAGTGCCATCATCGCCGTGACGAAGTCAGCATATGCGACCTTCCATGCGCCGCCGTGATGGCCGCCGTGGCTGGCTTTTTTTCTGATGATGATGATGGGGGGCGCCGACATGGGGCCTTCTATCCCGCCGCCGCGGCTGCTGCTGCGGGAGCGTCTTTGGCGCCCCGGCAAGCTTCCTCAACCGCCTGAAACGATGGCCGCACATGTCCAGGCACTGTGCGCCGTCCAATTTCTACGGCCATGATTGGAGCGACACCTTTCAGAAATGCAATCATCGTCACCCGCAATACCATCATGAATGCGTGTTCTTCCTCCGCCATCTTGCCCATGCGCGCTGCCAGCGGTCCCACCAGCCCGTAGCACAACAGAATGCCCAAAAAAGTTCCCACCAGTGCGGCCGCAACTTTCTTCCCGATTTCTTCCGGAGGTCCGCCAAGCGCCCCCATCGTGATGACAACCCCCAGCACCGCCGCCACGATACCCAACCCGGGCAGCGAGTCTGCCATCGTATTCAATCCAGCCACCGGCTCGCTGGCCTCGCGATGATGGACTTCCATGTCGGCTTCCAGCATTTGATCCAGATCGAATACTTCTACTCCGCCGCTCACCGCCATGCGCATCGTGTCGCATACGAAAGCTACGGCGTGATGGTTCTTTCTGAAATCACCGTATTTCGAAAACACCGGGCTCTTCTCCGGATCTTCTATGTCAACCTCGAGCGCGATCAGGCCTTCTTTGCGCGCTTTCTGCAGCAGCTCGTACATCATTTTCAAGGAATCGATGTAGCGCGGTCCGGTATACGCGGATGAACCAAACACTCCGAGAAGCCCGCTTATCATCTGTTTCAACGTGTGGACCGGATTCGAGATCAGCACCGTGCCCAAAGCAGCTCCGCCGATGATGATGAGTTCCGCCGGCTGTGCCAGCACCTTCATGTTGCCGTGCTCCATGAGATAGCCTGCGGCGATGCAGCCGAAAACAACAACGATGCCAATAATCGAAAACATGAAGCATTATCCCCGTCCGTGCAGATCAAAAAGTCTTGGTATTCGCGGCCGCCATAGTCTTCGGCGTCCTACTCGAGTGCGTGGGCTTCATCTCTCGCAGAAGCGATTCTATGTCGTCGCCCGTGGCTACCACTGTGCAAGCCACTTCCGCCTCAACCACGAAATGGTCGCCCCACCAGGAAACTTCCGAATGGCTCAACGCTGCCCGTAAAGTTTCAGCCGTCGCGGCCACGGTGACTGGACTCCCGGTTGGCAGCACCACCAGAAACCCACTGTCTTCCCAGCGTCCCAGGAAGCTTTCTGCATCCAAGTTGTGGCGCAATGTCTGTGCCGCAGCGCGCAGAAAGGGCACGGCCGATGGCCTGCCGTGTTTCGCGCGAAACTCCTCTAACCCCAGCACGCGGATTCGCACCACCCCAAAGCCTTGACGCGATTCCTTCGAGCTGACCATGCATTCGTTCAATACCGCCTGAGTCAGACGACGTGAGGGAGTGCCTGTAGTCGCGTCCAGACATCCGCTAATCGGCGCTCCGGATATTTCCTCGTGATACATAACTACTTGTTCGAATAAAACCGTCGTGCCCCCAATCGCATCTCCTTGAGCAGACATCGGGTCAAGCATTGGTCGTGTCCGGATACTCATTGGTTCCCGGTGTCCATCCTTATGGAGGTAGAAAGCGGTGCATTGCTGCGGCTGCCCGTGATGAAGCGTCATGGTTACCGGGCAGTTCTCTCCGTGTAACCTGTTGCCGTGCTGGTCACATGCTTGAAGCACATCTTCCACGAAATGTCCCACCACTTCGTGACCCAGATATCCTGTAAGTTGTTCGGCGCCACGATTCCAAAAACGGATCCGCCGTTCCCGGTCCAGGATATAAATCCCTACCGGCAGGTCTTCCAGCACATGGCGAAACAGCGTCGGATTATCGAGAAGGTTGGAAAGCATGGCCGGCTCTGCCGCCTTCCACTACATCGGCGGTCGCAGCAGGAAACTTGAGGCGGAGCGAAGGGAATCGCGGCAGTCCGTATCGCCGTGCCAAGCGCCCCGCGAGCCGAGGGATAACGGCAGAATTGCCGTTTGAGGTTTACGCCGCCGGACGCGCCTACGACAACAACGAGACACCCAGTTCCTGCGGATCGAAAATTGGCGGCTGACACGTGGAGCCGGAACATACCACGGCGAAAGAGCGTCCTTCGCCGAGCGCGGGGAGACTCGGAATCGTCGTCGCCAATGCCGTGGGCAAATTCTGTGCGACAGCCTTATCGGCGTCCAAACGCAGAATTGCTTTCCCAAAGTTAAGCGGCCGCACTGCAGCTCGGTATAACTTCGCAGCCACGTCATCCTTTCCGACGATGATTACCTGGGTCTGAGGTCGGACGAAGCGGGCGACTGCCAGCCCATAAGTCGCCGCAAAGATGCCGTGCTGTCCCGCCACGCCGGCATAGACCTCCAGCGTCTGCTCAGCTTGGTCGCGATAGGAAGCATCGCCGATCTTCATATCATCGGTGTATCCATGCAGACGCAGCAGCGCTATGGCTGCCGCCGAATTTCCTGCGGGAGTCGGAGAATCCTGAAACGGCTTCCGACGGGTTCCCAAAATTCCAAGCGCAGTATTTCCCTCCAAGGCCTTGTCCGAGACCCCACCCGACGCCCCGCGCGTATCAAAAAATCCGCTCGCGACTGGATCGAAGAACCCCGCCACCATCGCATCCGCAATGGCTCGCGCAAAGCGATAGTAGCTTAGGTCCGCCGTTGTCTCGTATGCGTCGAGACAGGCAATCACCACGAAAGCGTAGTCATCCAGAACTCCACGAACGGCGTCAGAAACTGGGCGCGGCTCCGTCTTGGGGTCCGAGTAGGCAATCACATGCTTCATACGGCGCTCCGCATCCCATCCCTCGGAGAGCAGACGGTCAAGCGAACGCAAGGCAAACTTTCGCGTCTCCGGCAAGTCGAGCACCTTTGCTGCTTCGAGATAAGCTGAAACGTACATGGCATTCCAACTCGCGTAGATTGTCTTGTCGACGTAAGGTGTCGGGCGCAGCAACCGTGCCGCATACATCTTGGACCGAGCTGAGCCAAGCAATGTGGCCGCTCGCTCCTCCGAAATATTCAACTGCTGCGCAGTCTGCTCCAGAAGGGCTTGAGCCGGCTTCCGAACGTAGAGCACATTTTTTGCCGGATTGTGGTGCATGTCTCCAATTTCTTTAATATCGAAATAGAGCGTCGCCACCGCAGCCTCGTCGGCGGTCAGCACGGCTTTCGCTTCCTCTAATGTCCAGGTGAAATAATCTCCGTCATCATCCATGGAGTAGTCAGCGTCCTGCGAAGCGTAGAAGCCTCCGTGATCGCGGTCGCTGAGCCATTCGTCGGTCCAGCGGATGATGTCGCGCGCCACGCCCGCAAATAACTCGTTTCCCGTCGCTTGATACGCGTGTATGTAATTCTTCAGCAACTCCGAGTTGTCGTAGGACATCTTCTCGAAGTGCGGGACGATCCAGCGCTCATCCACCGAATAACGATGGAACCCGCCCGCCAGCTGGTCGTAGACTCCGCCGCGCGCCATTTTCTCCAGTGTGTGCACGAAAATGTTTCGCAGTCCCTCATCTTTCGTGCGCACGTATTGATCCATCACCAGATCCAGCGCCGCCGGATGTGGAAACTTGGGCGCGTGTCCAAATCCACCGTTGATTTCGTCAAACATCTTGCGTGCCGAATCCAAAATCACGTCAATCACTGTGGCGGACACCGTCCCGCCTCCGGAAAAAGACTCCGCTCTCGCGATCGCGCTTTCCACTAACTGCGCCTGCTCCATCACATCGCCATTCTTATCGCGATAAGCCGCAGCAATGGAAAGCAGCACACGCTTGAAGCTGGGCCTACCATACGAATCTGAGGGCGGAAAATATGTTCCTCCATAAAACGGCTTGCCATCGGGAGTGAGAAACGCTGTAAGCGGCCATCCGCCCTGTCCGGTGAGCGAACTCACCGCCAACTGGTAGCGGCTGTCGATGTCAGGGCGCTCGTCCCGATCAACCTTGACCGCAATGTAATTTTCGTTAACGATCGCTGCCACCTCGGCGTCTTCATACGATTCACGATCCATCACGTGGCACCAATGGCACCAGACCGCGCCAATATCCAGAAGCATCGGTTTGTTCGCCGCCCGCGCTGCAGCAAAAGCCTCCTCGCCAAATTCGTGCCACTGAATGGGCTGATGCATGGCCGAGCGAAGATATGAGGAAGACGCGCGGGAAAGAGCGTTCTGGGGAGAATCAGTCATGACCTAGTTTAGCGTGGAGGAGCGCTTCCGTTTCGCGGCTAGGAGCTACGAGCCAAGAGCCTCTTCGCCATCGAGCAATAAATATCCACTGCCTCTACCAACTGGGCCTTCTCAACGAACTCGCCTTCCGTGTGGGCAACGTGGATCGAGCCCGGCCCCAGCAGCAAGGGTTCGCCCCAGTCCGGCAGTGACGGAATATCGGTGGTGAAAGCTGCGACCATCGTCGGCAGGCCATCCAGAGTCCGCAACCGCAAGAACGGAGTTTCACGCATGAAACGCACTTCAGCGAGATCGCCAACGGCTGCGGTAATGTCGCGCCGCAAAACATCCGCTGGGCCGACTAGGCGATAGAAAAGATCGGCCTTGGCGAAATCTGAAATTACATTTGGAGCCCGCCCACCCTGAATTGATCCGACGTTCTCGGTGCAATTCCCTACGTCGGCATCTTGAGGGAGCGTCATCGCGTGCAACCGGTGCAAAGCCTCCACCAGTTTGTCGATCGCGGACTCACCCAACTCTGGATACGCCGAATGTGCCATCTTTCCACGTGCCACTAATTCCACATGCAGTGAGCCTTTGCTGGCCAATGCAAGCTTGTTCTCGGTTGGCTCGCCGTTGATCATGAAGCGCGCGCCGATTGGTTGCTGGTTCGCCGCCTTTGCCCCGATTGAATCGCGCTCCTCGCCTACTAAAAACAGAAGTCCGGCGTAGACGCCGGCTGCGCGCAGTTTCTCTGCCGCCAGAACCTGTGCCGCGATAATCCCCTTGGCGTCGCAAGCCCCCCGCCCGTAAATGCGAAGGTCATCTTCGGACGATGCAATAAAAGGCGGCACCGTATCCATATGTGTGGAGAAAACGATCTCCGGACGATCATGCTCAGTCCAAGTGGCCAGCACATTCGCGCGCGCGCCCTCGACCGGCATTTTCCTCGAGTTCAGGCCGCGTCGTCGCAGTTCGGCGCAAAGAAAATCTCCAACCGCACCCTCGTTTGGGGTAATGGATTCGATGTCGATCAACTGGCGAGTGAGCGCGAAAAGGTCCATGCAGGAAAAGCGTAACAGTGGATGGTGGATAGTGAATAGCGAATTGTGGGCGAAATTGTGCAGCAAACCCTGTTAGTCAAAAATTATCTGAGAACTGGGTAGTGGTGCAATTAGCGAAATCAGTAACCACGGAGGACACGGAGGTGCACGGAGGAAACAACTGAGTCCAAAGGTCGTCTCTGGGTTGGCGGCGCAGAGTTTTCGTAAGGTTATCCCTGAAACTGCACCACTACTGAGAACTGACAACTGAGAGCTGGCTGGTGATGTTGTACTCTGATTTCGTGCCTCTCGAAACATCCAGCATCCGTTCCCTGTTCCTGGCCGGTCCTGCCGGACGTCTGGAGTCCCTCCTCAATGCCGGATCGCCCACCGCGACCCATGCTGCGGTGGTCTGCCATCCACATCCGCTCTTCGGTGGGACTCTGCACAACAAGGTCGTCTTCCACGCGATGAAAGCTCTTAATCACTTCGGATTTCCTGTGCTCCGCTTCAATTTTCGCGGCACCGGCTTGAGCGAAGGAGAACACGCGAATGGCGCGGGCGAAGTCGAGGACGTGCGCGCCGCCCTCGACTGGATGGAGAACGAGTACACGCTGCCGGTCATCTTTGCCGGTTTTTCCTTCGGAGCTGCCGTAGGATTGCGCGCCGCCTATGCCGACCCGCGAGTTGCCGCACTGATCGCCCTCGGACTTCCCGCAGTTCCTGTTGACGGGCGCGTTTACGATTTTCCGTTCCTGCGCGATTGCACCAAGCCCAAGCTCTTTGTCAGCGGATCGCGTGATCCGTATGGTCCCCCGGGAAAACTCGAAGCGCTCGTGGATACGTTTGCGGAGCCAAGAAAGCTGGTCCGCATCGAAGCCGGAGATCACTTCTTCGAAGGTCGCTTGAGGGAAATGCGCGAGACGATTGAACCCTGGGTGAAAGAAACTGTCCCGACCTGATCTAAAGAATGCCACCCCTTGTTCCAGATCGCTTACAGCAGTTTGCCCGCATGCGCGAGACCGCACGTGAGATCTTTGCCTCTGCGCTCAAGAGTGCGTCCATTGAGGCAGCTTTCGCCCGCAATTTACATTGCGAACGCCGCCTCTTGCGCATCGGCGAGGACCTGTACGATCTCGATTCCTACAACCGGATCTTTGTCGTCTCCATAGGAAAAGCCGCGCACACCATGGCCGCCGCACTGGAAGCACACGTTGGCAGCAGCAGTTTCGAAGCAGGCATTGTTGCTTCGTCGGTCGAACCCGTGAATCAGGTGCGAGGGTATCGTTATTTTCACGGTGGACATCCCATTCCCACTGCGGAATCCGTACAGGCCGCCAACGCTATTCTTAAGTCGCTGATCAATCTCGACGCGGCCTCGCTGGTCATCTTTATGATTTCTGGCGGCGGTTCGTCCATCGTAGAACGGTTGGTGGATCCGGAAGTTTCACTGGCGGATCTCGCGGCCACATACCGCGCGCTCGTGCATTCCGGCGCACCCATCGCTGAGATTAACGCCATCCGGAAGCATCTCTCCGCTGTCAAGGGCGGACGCCTGGCCCTCGCCGCATATCCCGCACAGCAGGTTTCCATTCTTGTCTCCGACGTGCCTGACGATACTCCGGACGCATTAGCCTCTGGCCCGACGACGCCCGATTCCACGTCCATCCGAGACTGTGAGCACATCGTTGCCAAGTACGGTCTACTTGAGCAATTTCCAAAATCGGTTGCCGACCTATTCCGGGGGCATGCTCTCGAAGAGACGCCGAAATCCGATGATCCGGCTTTCGTGCGTGCGCGCTGGTGGACCGTGCTCTCGAACAAAGTTGCCATCGATGAAGCCGCTGTGGCCGCCACCCGCGCCGGTTTTGCGGTCGAGATCGATAACTCCTGCGACGATTGGCCCTACGACAAAGCCGCTACCCACTTGCTTAACAGGCTTCGAGCACTGCGAGCCCAGGTATCGCGCGTCTGCCTGATCTCGGGAGGCGAAGTGACGGTTGCGGTCCGTAACGGTGGTATCGGTGGCCGCAATCAGCAGTTTGCCCTAGCCTGCGCAGAACAAATCGCGGGAGACGACATTACCGTGCTGAGCGCCGGCACCGACGGCATCGATGGCAACAGTCTAGCGTCGGGCGCCGTAGTTGATGGCAGCACGCTGGATCGTGTAGGCGGCGCCGGCGCCGTGCATCAGGCGCTCGCGAACTTCAATGCCTATCCTTTTTTCAACGCGCTCGGGGACGCTATCATCACCGGACCCACGGGAAATAATCTTCGCGATCTGCGAATCCTTCTGGCCTATTAGCTCTCTGCCTTACCACCGCTAACTTATTCAAGCTTGATATACAGAAGACACGACATGACATTGGATATCAAACACCGATATCGATACGGTGGTTTCGAAGCGCTCATTCGGCGCGGGTTAGCGTGCACGTCGTAACATCCAACAGTTCATGGACTTCCGGACACCGCAATTTCTTACAAATTTCTTTATGTCCGGCAGCGCGTCACGTCCGGCTTGCATCCAACGGTATTAAAAGCCACTACTGCTCCGGAGGTTTCAGTTTGAAATACACATTACGTCTCGCTATTCTTTTGGTCTTTGGTTGCGCCTGCGCGGTATCACTCTCGAATTTTGCGCAGGCCCAGAAAATCGATCTTGGTTTCGGGATCAGTACGGTAACAGCGCCCTCCGCTAACTCTAACGGTCCATCGCTGACCGGCGGCACCTACCCCGGCTTCAGCGGCGATGTGCTTTTCTGGCATAACTTCGGCATCGGCGGCGAAATCTACTGGCGGGCTACTCAGAGTGTCTACCCCAGCTTCCCACCCACTCCCTATCGTCCGCTCTTTTTGGACGTCAACGGGATTTATGCTCCGAAACTTGCGAGCCACACCTATCTGGAGTTGAGTGCCGGCATCGGCGCCGTGGACACCCGTCTCTACTGCCAGCAATGCGGCAACGGCTATACCAACTATTCGAGCGACAAACACTTTATGGGAGATTTCGGGGCCGGCCTCAAGTTCTATCCCAAGGGGAACTTCTTCGTCCGTCCCGAAGCCAAACTCTACTTGGTTACTAACAACCAGCTGTTTAGTTCTTCGTACGCGACGCGCTTCGGACTTTCCATCGGGTACACATTCGGGGGACATCACTGATCGAGGCCGAGCGAATCTGAATTTCCTCCTGAACGAAACAGAAGACCTGGTTCGCCATAGATGGCGGCCAGGTCTTTTGTTCTCTGGGGCTGTTCTTCCTTGCTTTATAGCTTTGTAAAATTCTTGTCCGCCGCGACTCGCGAGTGGCTCAGTTCACCTGTCCCGCATTATGATAGAGCCATGGGTTTTGGCGGCTTCTCAGGCGAAATGATCTTCCTGTTTTTTCTGGTGCTGATTCTTTTCGGCCCCAAGAAAATGCCGGAGATCGGACGCCAGATCGCCCGCTACCTGGGCGAGTTCCGACGCGCTTCCAACGAGTTCCGTTCGCAGATCGAATCTGAAATTAATTCGTTAGAAAGTAGCAGTCCGAGGCAGCAGATTCTGCCGCCCGTCCAGGCTCCGCTGGGATCGCTAGCCAGCCGTATCTTCAACCCACCGCCTCCCGAAAAGCTGGAAGCCGCCGAAGCCGCGGCGGAGCAAAACGCTGCCGCAGAGACGAAGCCCGAGCCCACACCGGCTCCGAAGGTTGCGCCCGATGCCTGAAGCGCTCGCCACCGTACCGGTGGATGAATCCGCCAAAGATCAAATGCCAACCATGGGCTTCCTCGAACATCTCGAGGAACTCCGCAAGCGCCTGGTCTATTCCATCACCGCAATCGCCGGCGGGTTTTTTCTCTGTTGGGGATTTGCCCGGAATATCTATGAAGTCATCCAGCGTCCGGTGATCGAGGCGCTCGCGCGCAACGGCCTCACGGCGAAGCTCGTCTTTCTCAATCCTACCGATCCGTTCAATTTGTATTTAAAAGTTGCGGGGATGGCTGGCCTGTTCGTCGCCTCGCCCTTCGTGCTCTACCAGGTATGGTGTTTCATTTCGCCAGGTCTCTACCGAAACGAAAAGCGCTATGTCATGCCCTTCATGGCGTCCACTGTGGCGCTGTTCATTGCTGGCGGATACTTCGGGTACAAAGTGGTCCTGCCACAGGCGTTGGTCTTCCTGATCGGTTTCGGCAAAGACTTCCAGCCGATGATCACGGTCACGGAATATAGCTCTCTCTTCCTGAGCATCATCGTAGGTCTGGGCGTGGTTTTCGAAATGCCCATCGTGATATTTTTCCTCGCGCTCATGGGCATCGTCAGCGCTGGCTGGATGTGGCGCAATATCCGTTACGCCATTCTCGGTATCTTCGTCATCGCCGCCATCATCACGCCGACCCCCGACATTCTGAACATGTGCATCTTTGCCGCTCCCATGATCGGCTTATATATCCTAAGCATCGGCATCGCCTGGCTGGTGCATCCCACTCAGCGCCAGAAGCGTGCGGAAAAGAAATCCTAGCCACAGAGCCTCGAAGGGCGACCGGAAATCATGAAACCACAAAGGACAAGAAGTTTCCCGAACGTCATTTTCGATATCTCCCGTCGTAAACCTTTGGGTTCTTGGTGGGTATTAGGGGCGGTCTATCTCCTCGCAATGATTACTGTTTTCTCCTCATGTTCGCGAGGAACGGACGCCAAGCCAAAGGCACCCGATCAAGCACCGTCGCAAATCAAAACGGCGCCGTCACCCTCCGCCGACGCTGTCCCTTCTGACAACGCGCCGCTCCCGCATATCGATTCCAAGCGCGCCTTCGAATACACCCGCGAGGTCACCGCTTTCGGCGAGCGCTACATGGGCAATGAGAATCACAAGAAACTGGAGCGCTACATTGTCGAGCGCCTGAAAGGCGATCAGGTCGAGGACGATGCTTTCATCGCCGATACGGTGGAAGGGAAGTTCCCCGTCCGCAACATCATCGCCAAGTTTCCCGGTACAAAAGACGGCATCATCGTCATCATGGGTCACTACGATACCAACTATCCGCTGCGCAAGACGGGATACGTGGGCGCTAATGATGGCGGTTCTTCCACTGCGATCCTGCTCGAATTCGCCAACCAGTTGCGAGGTAGCTCACCAACCAAGCAACGCGATGGCTACAGCGTCTGGCTGGTTTGGACTGACGGTGAAGAAGCAGTCAAAACGTGGTCTGACTCCGACAGCTTATATGGCACGCGTCATCTCGCCGAGAAATGGGAAAAGGATGGCACGTTAAAAAAGATCAAAGCCTTAATGGTGATGGACATGATCGGAGACGCGGACCTCAACATCGACCGCAACTCCACCAGTACTCCATGGCTGCTCGATTTGATTTATACCGCTGCGGAACGTGAAGGCTATCAGTCCCACTTCTACGCCCGCGAAGGCCCCATCGAAGACGATCATTTGCCGTTCGCAAAACGCGGCGTCCCGAACGCCGACGTAATCGACCTCGATTACGGCTATAACAACGTCTTCCATCACACTCCGCAAGACACGATGGACAAACTAAGCCCGAAGAGCCTCGAAATCGTAGGCGACACGATCATGGAAACGATCCACCTGCTCGATCAACGGTAGAGAGCGAGCGCCGCGAAATCAAAGCTGCTCCTCTTGACCCTCAATCCCAATCTCCTTACGATAGGTGAGCGCTCGTGAGGGCGACTCTAATCGGCTCCAGCAGCCGTGAGTTCAGTGGTGGTCTTTCTTGTTCCAGTGCTTTTTTCAACGAGTCTTTCCAGCAATCTTTCTGTTCCTAGCGATCACAGTCGCAAGAGCGCAAGCGCCAAGCGCTCCCGGAAAACCGCTTCCGCCGGGACCGATGCAAGCCAAAGTGAAAACTGCGTGCACCTCGTGCCACAATGTCAGCCGCATTACGGAACAACACCTGACTCGTCAGGCGTGGTCTGGCGAACTGACGAAAATGGAAGGGCTCGGCGCTGTCATTCCTAACGCGGATCGCAACGCCATGCTGAATTACTTGTCGAAACACTTCGGCCCGGAAAAAACAGCTGTCAAGAAATCATCCAGCGCTGCCAACTAGAGCGATCATGTGTGACGGGCTCTTCCCCGTCTCGCCCAGATGTCAGTTCGTAAAGACCTATTCTTTCCCGGTGCTATCCGCGTTCTCGACGTCCGCCTGCTTCTCGGGCCGCAGCAGCGGAAACAAGATTACATCGCGAATGGTATGCGAATCAGTCAGTAGCATGATGAGGCGATCCACGCCCAATCCCACTCCTCCTGCGGGAGGCATGCCATAACTCAGGGCGCGAATATAGTCAGCATCCATCTGATGGGCTTCATCGTCGCCGCGCTCGCGTTCTTTTAGTTGCCCTTCAAATCGCTCCCGCTGGTCGACTGGGTCGTTGAGTTCGCTGAAACCGTTGGCGATTTCCATTTGTCCGGCATAAATTTCGAAGCGTTCGGTCCAGTCGGGTTCGTCGGGTTTCTGCTTCGACAACGGCGAGATGGCGGTGGGAAATTCATAGATGACTGTCGGCTGCGTCAGATGTTCTTCCGCAATCGCTTCAAAGATCGCAGCAATTGTTTTGCCCACTGGTTCCGATACGTCGTACTTCAAATTAATTCCCGCGGCGCGTACTCGCGTCACCAGCGCTTCGACCGTCTCGTGCGCGGCGAAGTCGCTGCGTTCGGGCTTGGCTCCTGCTTTCTCCGGCCAGAAGTGGACAATCGCTTCGCGCATCGTCATCCGCCGCCAGTTTGCGTGTGACCAGTCGATTTCATGCTCGCCCCACTTCGTTTTCGTGCTGCCGGTCACGTCTTTTACCGCTTGTTCGATCGCTCCCTGCGTGGTGTCTAGAATGCCGAGATAATCCGTGTAGGCCTGATATGCCTCGAGCATGGTGAACTCAGGATTCCATCTCCATCCCAGACCTTCATTGCGGAAGTTGCGGTTGATTTCGTATACGCGATCGAATCCGCCAACGGTTAGCCGCTTCAAATAAAGTTCCGGAGCGATGCGCAGAAACAGGTCCATATCGAGCGTGTTGTGATGCGTCTTAAACGGACGAGCCACCGCTCCGCCTGCGATGGGATGCATCATCGGCGTCTCGACTTCCATGAATTGCTGCCCATCGAAATATCGCCGTAACGATTGCACCAGTTTGCTGCGCTTGAAGAACACTTCGCGGACTTCTGGATTCATTACCAGATCGAGATAGCGTTGCCGGTAGCGCAACTCCACATCGGTAAGCCCGTGAAACTTTTCCGGCAGCGGCAGCAAGTCTTTCGACAGGAACGTCAGTTCTTCGGCATGGATGCTGAGTTCTCCCGTGCGCGTGCGAAACAGATATCCGCGGACTCCGACGTGATCGCCTAAGTCGAGTAGCTTCCAGAGTTCGTATCCGGCATCGCCGATCGCATCTTTCTTGACGTAAATTTGGAGCCGCTGTCCATCTTGCTGCAGGTGGGCGAATCCGGCTTTGCCCATCAAGCGGATTGTCATGATGCGTCCCGCAACCCGCACCGTTACGCGTGGGGATTCCAGTTCCTCTGCAGTCTGCCCCGTGTACTCGGCCAGAATCTGCGGCACGGTATGACTGTAGTTAAACTTCGGCGGATAAGCCGGATGCCCGAGAGCCTCAATCTTCTTCAGCTTCTCGATTCGGATTTCATAAATATTTTCGTCGAGTGACAATGAGTGTCCTTTATTCTTGCCCAGTGAAAAGGTAATGACTGGAAGGAAGTGATTATAAATAACTCATGCACTACGCATCGGGGGAAGCCTCTTTGCACGTTTGTTATACGGAGCAGAGCGCAAATTTACGGATTGAAATTATTGCGTGATCGAAGGAACGTTTCTTTAATCGGTTGGGACACGTCTGCGATGTAACTGCTTTTTACCCCCCCCCCCCCCCCCCCCCCCCCCCCCGATTTTCTCCGCTTTAGTATTCGAGCGTAAGTAGCTAAGGAATAATGACTTACGGTGGGGAGAAAGCAGATCCTTGCCTATTCGACTGCCCTCTCGGTCGAGGACTTCGACGCTCTGCGCACTCCTGCTAAACGCCACAAATTCAATTGTCAAATTCAGTTGTCAAAGAGCGCTGAAAATCGCTTTGGCGCGGGTTTCGCCGCCTCGGACGATCATTGTCGCATTGGGCGGATTAAGTGTCTGTGATGGTTTGCACCGGCTGATTGTGACGAAAGATATTCGATACGAATATCTTGGGGGTAGAATTCTTGCCACAATGAGCATCCCCGATTATCAGAGCGTCATGCGCCCGCTGCTTGAGAAAACCTCTGACCGCCAGGAACATTCATTTCCAAGCCTCGTCGAAGTGCTCGCGACGGACTTCAAGCTTGCGGACTCAGAGCGGCGCGAGCTTCTGCCTAGCGGCGGGCAGTTTGTTTTTGATAATCGTGTGGGATGGGCGAGAACCTACCTAAAGAAAGCTGGGCTCCTATCGGCCCCGAAGCGCGGGGTGATTCAGATAACGGATCGAGGCCTGCAGGTTCTGAGGGACAATCCGAAGCGCGTAGACAACAAGGTCCTCCGTCGGTTTCCTGAATTCCTCGAATTTCAGAGCGCCAAAGGCGATACGGGATCGGAATCTGAACCTACTGCGTCCGCGGAACGCCTTGATCCGCAAGAAAATATTGAGGCAGGGTACCAACGAATACATAAAGAGCTATCGGTAGAGTTACTGACCCGAATCAAGGCGTGTTCGCCTGCCTTCTTTGAACGGCTCGTGGTTGAGCTTCTCCTCAAAATGGGTTACGGCGGGTCGAGGAGAGACTTCGGCCAAGCCATCGGAAAGCCTGGTGATGGTGGCATAGATGCGGTGATCAAGGAGGATAAACTCGGGCTGGATGCGGTCTACTTGCAGGCGAAGCGCTGGGACAATAGTCAGGTCGGCAGCAAAGAAATCCAAGCTTTCGTCGGCGCACTCCACGGGAAGAAAGCTCGCAAAGGGGTCTTTATTACAACCAGCGGGTTCTCTAAGCCCGCGTACGACTATGTGCGGGATATTCAGGACAAGGTCATCCTGATTGACGGTGTCTTGCTCGCTGATCTTCTTATCGAACATGGAGTCGGAGTGTCGACCGTTGCCACATACGAGGTCAAGAGAATCGATTCCGATTACTTTGCAGAAGATTGATCGTTAGCGCCGGGTGCCCGGTTCACGGGGAGAATGCCTTGACACTCTGCGGGTGGTGTTGGTGGCGTAGGGGTCTTTCGACTGCGTGGCTGCTTCGCTTCGCGGAGCAGCCACTTCGCTCAAGATGACAGTTTGTGATGGGGGAGCTCCGTGGCTGTGAGAGGGCGGAGATTGAGGTGCCGTTCTTGTTCGAGAAAAGCAGGTCAAGGTCAACGTCAAAGGCAACGGACAGGAGTGTCCGCTCCACACTGGGCACGGGGAGAATGCCTTGACACTCTGCGGATGGTGTTGGTGGTGCAGGGGTCTTTCGACTGCGCGGCTGCTTCGCTTCGCGGAGCAGCCACTTCGCTCAAGATGACAATTTATGGGTATGCAGTGCCCGTGGTATGGATAGGGGGCCAGATTGAGGAGCCGTTTTTGGGCTCGCGGGCGAGGGCGCCCGCGCCACGCCGTCGGACCCTTGGTGACGTTCTTGTTCGAGAAGTAAATCAAGAGCAACGTCAAAGGCAGCGGACAGGAGTGTCCGCTCCACACGAACAAGCAGGGAACGTCCTTGGTAAATCCGGGGGTCTATAATCGGTCGCCTGGAGGCTCCAAGTGATTCGACAGACGATGGTCTTACTGTTCGCGGGAGGCTGCTTGCTGGTCTCTTCAACCGATGCCAAGGCCGAAGCCAAGCGCTTTTCCCTGAATGCAGAGCAGTCCCAAGCCGAGGCCGTGCATTTCCTCACGGACCTTATAAAAATTGACACGCAAGATCCTCCGGGAGACGAATCAAAGGTTGCTCACTACATTGAAGGCGTTTTGAAGGGCGAAGGAATCGAGTCGGAGCTTCTGGAACCCGTGCCGGGACGCGCCAGTATTGTGGCTCGTTTGAAGGGGAGCGGGAAAAAGCGGCCGATTCTGATCATGGGACATGAAGATGTCGTCCCCGTCGATCGCGCGCATTGGACGGTCGATCCCTTTGCCGCAGCCGAGCGCGATGGCGTCATCTACGGCCGCGGCGCGTCCGATGATAAGGCGATGGTCGCGGCCAATCTGGAAGTTTTTCTGCAGTTGAAGCGGATGAAGGTACCGCTGGATCGCGATGTTATTTTTCTGTCCGAGGCCAGCGAAGAAATGGCTTCGCCAGCCGGCATGGCCACTCTTGTCGAAAAATACTGGGACAAGATTGACTGCGAATTTGCTCTTAACGAAGGTGGCGGATCACTGGTTGAAAATGGCAAGGTCAAATATTTCGGTGTTTCGCCGGCGGAAAAGCTCCCTCGAGGAGCGCGCCTCGAAGCCACTGGCAGCAGCGGTCACGGATCGGTGCCGCGAGTAGATAATGCCGTCGTCCACCTGGCAGCGGCCGTCGCCAAGGCTGGAACCTGGGATACTCCATCGCGGCTGAATGAAACTACGCGCGCGTTTTTCGAGCGGCTGGCCCAGATTTCATCTCCTGAAGAAGCGGCTTGGTATCGCAACGTGTTGGACCCGAAAGTACAGGAGGAACTGAGGCATAAGAAGCCGCAGTATTACTCCATGTTGCGGACTTCTGTCGTTCCCACCATGTTGAAGGCCGGCATCAAGTCGAACGTGATCCCGCCGACGGCGGAAGCGACGCTCGACATTCGCGCGCTGCCCGACGAAGACCTGCCAAAGTTTCGCGAAATGCTGGCTAGTGTTATCAACGATCCGCAGGTAAAAGTCGTTGCCGAGGAGAGGACGCTTTCCATGCCTGCGTCCTCTCCCAGCAAGTTAGGCACGGAGATGTTCGCCGCGCTCGAGCATGCGCAAAAAGAAGTGGCTCCTGAGGCCATTACGCTGCCTGTGATGTCGACTGGTGCTACCGATTCTTCTTTCCTGAGAACCAAGGGAGTGCAGGCCTATGGGATCGGCGTCCCAAGGACAGAAGAAGAAAGCCGCGGCGTTCATGGCAATGACGAGCATATCGAAACTAAACAGGTGGGATTGTTCGTTCGTTATCTCTTTGCGGCGGTCACTGAAGTAGCGGGGAAGCAGTAACACTCGCGCGAAGTCTATGGCGCGGGAATCACGGCCTTGGTTTGATTCGAGTAGGCGCTCTCGTCGCCGCTTCCAGTAACGGCGGTTGTAACGTAATAGAAAGTCGCACCGGCAGAGACGTTGTCGTCGGTAAAGGTGGTGCTTGCTTCCAGTGCCGGATTGATCTTCGAGTACGGACCGCCCGCCACGCTGCCACGATAAACGTTGTAGCCGACCACGCCATCTCCGTCGCTGGGGCTCCAGGTCAGGTCGACGCTGTGCTGCTCCGCCGCTGTGCCAGTGCCAGTCAATGCCAGCGCCGTCGGTGAGTCTGCGCCGTTGCTGCCAAAGGAGATCGTTGCCGAGGCCGTGCCGGAGGTTGCCGGCGTAAACGTAACTGTAAAAGACGGAGACGTCTCACCGGCCGCAAGAGTCAAAGGCAGGGAGATTCCGGAGAGCACGAATTCGCTGCTATTGCTGCTTGCTGCGGAGACAGTCACTGACGATCCGGTGGCTTCGAGGGTAGCCGTCATCGACTTCTCGCCGCCCACCAGAACGTTGCCGAAACTCAGGCTCGATGATGAAAGCGACAACTGACCTGCAGCCATTTCCGCCCCGGAAAGCGCAATGTTCAGGGTCGAGTTTTTGGCGGTGGAGACAAGGCTAAGCGTCCCACTGGAGGAACCTGCGGACGACGGTGTAAACGTCACCGAAAAGGTCAGGCTCTCATTCGGGGAGAGGCTGGTTGGCACGTTAAGTCCGGTTAGAGAAAAGCCCGAGCCGCTGATATCCGCCTCTGAAATGGTAACCGCGAACGTGCCCGTGTTGGTTACTGTCTCTGACAATTCCGAGCTCTTGCTCTTAGGGACGTTACCAAACGAGAGCGTAGATACCTTGGCTGCCAGCACCGAGCCGGCATTGACAGGAGGCGAGCCACTCGAAGCGAGGCCACCACAGCCGGTCAGGATCGCAATTCCTGCGGCGATCAAGACCGAGGTGACTAAACAACGACATGATGGAACAGAGTGCACGGGCGCCATTCCTCAAAATGCAGCTAAGTTTTGGGAGCTTCGGTGCAGAGAGTATATCGAAAAATGTGGTGCTGAAGTGGGCCCAGTGGACTTAAGCCCCGTGGTTTAACCCTTACGGAAGTCTAGGGTTGGAAGGACATGGCTGGCATGTACATCTTCAAATATCGGGACTGTACCTTCGTCTTTCGGGCGTCTTTCGGGCGTCTTTTGGGCGTATTTCGGGGATGGACTCAGGCACCAAATCTCTCGGCGGCGCGTGCTTTGGCCTTGGCCGCCTCTTCTTCGCGATTTTTTGGGGGCGCGCTGGTGTCCAGCGAATGCAGCAGCCGGGTCGATACTTCGGCTATTTCATCGATTGCGGCCATAAATGCTGCTTCGTTGGCCTTCGACGGTTTCGTAAATCCACTGATTTTTCTGACGAATTGGATCGACGCGGCTCGAACCTCCTCGGGAGTGACCGGCGGATCGAAGTTGAAGAGGGTTTTGATGTTGCGGCACATTCGGAAAGACCTCCCAGGCTTGTTTCTGTATAACCTTGCTGATATTTTCTCACGAACGACCTATGGCTAAACGGCGGTTTCCTAGAGAATCGATTATCCATTCTTCGAGTACCGTGGTACATTGGTACCATGCTGAAAGATCGACAACTTCTGATCGAGCGCGTGCAAACCGGCGTCCGGATGGAGAAGCGCCTCCTCAAAGTCCTCAAGGCTTTCGCTGAATATCACGATATGTCGCTGGGGGATCTACTCGAAGGAATCGTGCTCCACGCCTTCGATGGCAAGACTCCATTTAACCCCACCTCGCTCAAGCGCATCCGCGAATTGAGAAAGTTTTACGCTCTTGATCTCGATTCCAGCGCCAGCCACCGCCTCACCGAAATCAAGCGGCATTCCGAGAACAAAACAGCGAACGAGCGGCGAAAATGAGGGGCGAGCAACTGATTGAGCAATTCGAATGTGGGACTACCCCGGCCGCTACGTTCCATCATGCCGACCATGTGCGATTGGGGTACGAGTACTTGTGTCGCTATGCGGCGCTGGAAGCGCTCGAAAAATTCTCTGCCGCGTTAAAGCGATTTGCCGCGGCGCAGGGGAAAGCGCAGCTTTATCACGAGACCATCACCTGGGCCTACTTGCTGCTGATTCACGAGCGCATGACCCGTGCTGGCCGAGTTCAAACGTGGGAAGAGTTTGCCGAGTGCAACGCGGACTTGTTGGTCTGGAAGGGCGGCGTGCTGGCAGCTCTTTACTGGCAGAAGACGCTCGACTCCGAATTCGCTCGCCACACTTTTGTTCTTCCCGATCGTGGCCCGTGAGCTGCTGCTTGAAGCAAGGCCGCTCCAGGGTTAGTATTTCGTTTTCACGCGGATATCGTGAGTGGTTGGGGAATTTATGCTGCAAGGTTGCGTTCTCATCGCTCTTTTTCTCGCGGTCACCGGGACACTAGTTCTTGTTGTCAGGTTGGTCACCAAAACGATTGACGCGCAAATTCCCGACCGCGAGAACGCTACCTCGCACGAATTTAGAGTCGACTCTGAAGAGGCCGCGTGCGGCGACTACTCTGCCCGCTACTATGTTATCGCTGCGTTGGCCGTCGTCCTACTGATGCAAATCATTTTCCTGGTTCCCTGGGCTGTGAAGGCTAAGGCGCTCGGCGTTTTCGGCGTGATCGAGATAGTCGTATTTCTTGGCGTCGTGATCGTCGGTTATGCATGGCTCTGGAAGAAAGGCGCGATCGAATGGGTGTAAGCCCTGTGACTCCAAATTCGGCGGCTCCCGATGAAATCTTCACCGCAAGCCGCTGGACTCGCGGAAACTTCTGGTTCCCGACGTGTATTGTGGTCAATCAGCTGCGCGTGAGCCGGGTGAAGAAGCGCCTGTTTGGCAGCAATGAAGAAAGTATTGCGATTTCTCAAGTCGCGTCTGTGAAGATTTCAACCGGAATCCTATGGTCTGTGATCGTGATTGAGTCAACGGGAGGCACCGATCCGATCACCAGCCACGGTCATCGCAAAGCTGATGCGTTGCGAATCCGCGATCTGGTTGAAGGTTTTCAGGCGGCGCGGCACTCAGGAGCACAGGAATGACTTCGACCGCTTCCTCAATTCCGGGTGCATCTCCGTTTCTTTTTTATATGTTGGCAGCCCTCGCCATTCTGGGCGGGGTCCTTGCGATCACGCGCCGGAACGTGGTGCATTCTGCAATTGCGCTGATCGTGGCCCTACTCGCCGTGGCCGGCCTCTGTGTGACTTTGTATGCGCCATTCTTCGCGGGTGTGCAGATGGTTGTTGGCGCCGGAATCGTGGTCCTGTTTCTGTTGGCGCTCATGGTGGTGAACATCGGACGTCCGGTTCGTTCCTCGTCGATTCGCCCTGACGACGACCGGCGGTTTAATCGTATGTGGTCGCTGGGATTGGCGGCAGGGAGCGGGTTGCTGGCGTTGTTCGTATTTGCGCTGGTGAAGGGCAGAGCGCTGTTTCCGGACCGCATGATGTCGCTGCCCGGGTCCTCGAACACGCAGCAAATCGGTATCCTGCTGTACGGAGAAGCTGGAAGAATTGGGCAATATACTTTTGCCTTCGAGATCACTTCGCTGTTGTTGCTGGTCGCGATTTTGGGGGTGGTAATTATGGCGAAAAAAACAGCATTTAGCAGTTAGCCATTAGCACTCGGCACCTAGGCTTCTTCATCGAAGCTATTGCGTTGGGGAATGTTGCTAAGTGCTAACTGCTCATTGCTAAATCTAACGCGAGTTTGCAAACTATGCTTCCGATCACCACGCTTCACTATCTCATCGTTGCCGCGGCGCTGTTTTCGCTCGGCGTGATTGGCGTGCTGACGCGGCGGAACGTTGTGATTGTGCTGATGTCGATCGAGTTGATCCTGGCCGCCGTGAACCTGAATCTGGTGGCGTTCTCCCGCATGTGGGGCAACGGGCAAGGACAAGTGTTCGCGGTCTTTATAACGGTGGTTGCGGCGGCCGAAGCTATTGTCGGACTCGGTATCGTTCTTGCTTTCCTGCGGAATTCGGAGACGATGGACGTGGATGAGATTGACTTGTTGAAATGGTAAGAGGACGGTTGGCACGCGTTGATGGCTCGGAGTGAATCTCGGGATAGATAATGATCGAGAAAATCCTCAGTCCGATTGTCTGGATAACGCGAGCTGTCGCGACTGTTTTGACGTGGTTGGATCGGTGGTTGATTGACGGTGTTGGAGTGAGAAGCCCAGCGACCCTTACGAGGCTGCTATCGTATCCGGTGCGCATGGTCGAATTGGGGCTAGTGCAGTGGTATGCGCTGATGATGGTGCTGGGTCTTGTGGGCTTCGGCGCATATTACGTGTGGAGGTGAAACAGTCCTTAGCCTGACTGCTGAAGCGCTGGCCTTATGCAAAGTCACATCCTATCCGCCATCCTCTACGCCCCTCTCCTGGGTGTGCTTCTGCTGTTGTTTATTCCTAAAGAGAACAAGAACACGATTCGCTGGGTTGCGAACATCTTTGGTCTTGCCGGGTTCTTGATCGCGCTGGCGCTGGCGCCGGTGTTCTGGGCGCAACGGTTCGAGGCGACGCCCTCGCACTTCAAGTTCATTGAGGGCACACCCAGTAACTGGATTCCTTCGCTGGGCGCGGGTTACATCCTCGGCATTGACGGTATTTCTTTTCTGTTGATCATGCTGACAGCGCTTCTGGGATGGGTTTCGATTCTCTCTTCATGGAACGCTATCGAGAATGGGGTAAAGGGCTATTACATCTGGTTTCTTTTGCTGCAAACTGCCACTCTCGGCCTGTTCATGGCGCTGGACTTGTTTCTCTTCTTCATTTTTTGGGAAGCGATCATGGTGGCGGCGTATTTCCTGACTGGAATCTGGGGTGGGCGGCGCAGATCCTATTCGGCCATGAAGTTCTTTTTGTATATGCAACTGGGTTCGGCGCTGATTCTGCTTGGCATTTTGTTCGTGTACGTACATCACCATGCGGTTACTGGCGTTTTCACGTTTTACATTCCTGCCCTCTACGAAACAGCAAAGAGCATCCCGTTTCAGTACGCGGTGTGGGCGTTTCTCGCTTTTTTTATTGGATTCGCGATAAGAGTTCCGATGTTTCCGTTTCACACCTGGCTGCCGGATGCGGTCGGCGAAGCGCCGGGCGCCGTTTCCCTTATGCTGGCGGGCGTTTTTCTGAAAACTGGAATTTATGGATTCGTGAGATTTCTGCTGCCATTCTTTCCGGGGGTGGTGTCGCATCCCAAAGTACAAAGTTGGATGATCGCGCTCTCGCTCATCGGTATCCTCTATGGCGCGCTGATTTCGCTTGTGCAGAAGGACATGAAAGGGCTCGCGGCGTATTTGTGCGTCAGCCAACTCGGCTTCTGTACGCTGGGGATCTTGGTGCTGAATCCCACGGGATTGACTGGCTCGATGTTGGAGTTGATCAATCATGGCGTTTCGATCGGCGCACTGTTCCTGATCGTAGGAATTTTGTCCGAGCGTCGCCATACGAGCGAAATCGCGGACTACGGCGGCATTGCGAAAACGATGCCAGTCTTAACGGCGATCACAATCGTTGTGTTTCTGTCGTCAATGGGAATTCCGCTGCTAACCGGTTTCGCCGGACAACTCAGGGGCGCAGTGATGGCGAACTGGAAATGGACGGCATGTGCGGCCCCAGGCGCAGTGGTTGGCGCCGCCAGCTTGCTCGGGCTCTATCGGCGTGTCTTTTTTGGTCGGGTAATAAATCCGAAGAACGAAAAACTGCGCGATCTCACGCCGCGCGAAATTTTTATGTTTGTTCCGCTAATCGCGGTGATGTTTTGGATCGGTCTTTATCCGAAGCCGTTTTTCCAGGTTCTCGAACCTCCGGTTAGTCAGGTTGTGCAGACAATTCACGACGCCAGCGTGATCGCTCCGGCCGCGATCCAACCGAAATTGAGCAGCCCGAAAGTGAGTAACTAGGTGCGAGGCCTTTCGCCAACGGATTACCGGTTGATTCTGCCGATGATGGAACTTGTCATCTTCGCGCTCGGAATTTTGCTGATTGACCTCATGGTTCCGCGGACGCTGAAATGGATCAGCGCACTGGGTTCCTTGCTGGGGGTGCTGTTTGCGGCGTTGTGCGTTTGGCAAATCCAGTCGATGCTGCCGAAGGGAGCCGCGGGACTCTACAACGCGCTATTGGTCGATCGCCTGGCCCTTTATTTCTGGTATCTGTTTCTAGCGGCGGCGGCCATCACGATCCTTGCCTCGATGCGCTATCTCGACATCGAAGAGGAACATCATGGCGAGTACTATGCGTTGCTGCTGCTTAGCGTAGTCGGAATGATGTGCATGGCTGCGGCAATCGACGTGGTAGCGATCTTCGTCGGGCTGGAGCTGACGGCGATATCGAGTTACCTGCTGGCTGGTTTTTTGCGCCGCGACCGGCGCTCAAACGAAGCGGCTCTGAAATACATGCTGCTTGGGGTATTTTCGTCGGCCATCTTTGCCTATGGACTGTCACTTTTTTACGGTATCTCGGGGGGTACGAATCTGGCGGTGATTGCGCGGGCAGTCTCGGCGCAGGGCCCGCATAACCCGGTGGTCGTCATCGCACTGCTGACGACCATGACTGGACTCCTGTTTCGAATCGCCGCCGTTCCGTTTCATCCGTGGATGCCGGACACCTTCGAGGGTGCACCCACCTGCGTTGCCGGTTTCATTTCTTCAGCGGTGTTGGCGGCTGCTTGGGTGTTACTGCTGCGCATCTTGATATTTGGGTTGTGGCCATTACGCACTCTCTACACGCCGGTGATAGTTATCGTGGCGATCGCTACGATGACCGTGGGAAACTTTGCCGCGCTTACCCAGACCAACACAAAGCGCCTGCTCGCCTATTCTTCGATCGCGCATGTCGGATACATGTTGCTCGCGCTAGTCGCGATGGGAACCTCGACCATTGCCAGCCCCGCTTTCTTCGACGGGTTCAAGGGAATCCTGATCTACCTTCTCGTGTATACGCTAGCGAATCTGGGTGCGTTCGCGGTGATCGCCTGGTTGCGGGAGCGCGACGGGACCGGGGATGAGATCGACGATCTGGCTGGACTCTACCAGCGCGCTCCGGTAGCGGCGGTGCTGACGCTTATGTTTTTGCTTTCACTCGCCGGCATCCCGCCGACCGCCGGATTTCTGGGTAAGTACTATATATTCCTGAGCCTGATCGAAACCGGACATTACAGACTAGCGACGCTCGGCATGGTCTACACGCTGTTCGGAGTCTATTACTATCTCAGGATTGCAAACACGATGTTCATGCGCGCGCCCATAGAAACCAAGCGGATGCCCAACAACTTCGGTATGTGGTGCGCGGTTGGGGTGACGGCACTGGCGACGATTGCGATTGGAGTCTATCCGGAGCCGATGATTCGCACCATAAATTGGTCACTGGGAATTGTGCAATCGCCGCGTGCGGCACCGGGGGTGAAGTAAAGTGTCATCTGCTTAGTTCTCAGTTCTCAGTGTTCAGCTTCTTCAGTTTTGAAAATCCCGTGAGGGTTCAAGGAACAATGCCATCAGACTCGTCATCGTCCCTCACTTCGGCTACGGCTCCCGGTTCCCAATACGCTCCGACAAAGAACCTGCGCCGAATCGGCCTGGCTCCATTCGTAGCTTTGTTGTTTGCCTATTGCACTGGCGGGCCGTTCTCGTTGGAGTCGATGATTTCGGGCTCCGGGCCGGGATTGGGCTTGACGTTTTTAATTATTGTTCCGCTCGTGTTTTCCGTTCCCATTTCTCTGGCGACTGCGGAAATGACGACGGTGATGCCGGTCGAGGGCGGTTTCTATCGATGGAGCCGCGCCGCCCTGGGCGATTTTTGGGGATTTCAGTGTGGCTGGTGGAATTGGACGGGCACGTTTCTGGTGAGCGCATCGTACGGTGTGGCCATGGCCGACTATATGGAGGAATGGTTCCCGGTGCATTCCCGTCTGGAGCACTGGGCCGTTGCTGTTGTTCTGCTGCTGATTGTGGCTTATCTCAATGTGCGGGGCATCCATGTCGTGGGGCAACTCACGCTGGTTCTCCTTTTTGTCATGGCTATACCGCTGCTGATTTTTACCGTGCTCGGTTTTCATCAGGCCCACTTCAACCCGTTCCGGCCGTTCCTGCCTCCGGGTAAACCATGGCAGGGAGCTTATGGCGCTGGGTTGGCCATCGCCCTGTGGACTTATGCGGGTTATGAACAGCTCTCCACGGTGATTGAGGAAGTAGAAAATCCGAAGCGCAATTTTGCCATCGGGCTGGCTATCGTGATCCCGCTTTCGATTGCGACCTACGTCCTTACCATGTCGGCAGGTCTCGCCGCGCTCGGGAACTGGCAGCAATGGGAAACCGGATACCTGGTGACGGCGGCTCGGGTGATTGGAGGGAGTGCCTTGGGAACAGGGATCTTCGCGGCCGCTGTGATTGCGAACTTTGTATTGCTGGATAGCACGCTGCTCTCAGTCTCGCGGCTGCCACTGGCCATGGCCGAAGACGGGTATTTCCATCCCGCGTTGGGAAAAGTCAGTGAACGGTTCGGAACACCGGTTCGAGCCATTATTCTATCCACGGCTTTGTGCGCCGCTCTTGCCTTATTCACCGTGCCTCAACTGATTGCCGTTTACGCCTGGACTCGCATGGCGACTTCGATACAGACCATGCTTTCATTCTGGCAATTCCGGCGTAAGTATCCGGACGCGCCGCGCAGTTTCCTGGTCCCAGGGGGCTGGTTGGGAGCGGCGGGCATCGTACTGGCACCAACTCTGCTGTTTGCATGGGCCATGTACAACAGCGATATCCCGACGCGGAAGTGGGGATTGCTTAGTCTGGCGTTGGGACCGGTGGCATACTTGTGGGTGCGATATGGCCGCCGGGGACGGATAAAAGAAAGGCACAGCTCGACGGGCTTCGACTAAGAGGCGAGCCACAATGCGTTCACTTGGCCGGCGAAGCGCTCGCCGTACTCACGGGCGCGGCGGGTAAATCGTCGCGAAAACCCAGGCTGACGGCGTCGCCGGTATAAGACTTGTCGGCAGCGGGCTTATAGCGCACCACGGCGCGCAGACCGGTCGTGTTGAAGCAAGGATTGAAATGGTCCCGTCCAAACCATAGAGTATCTGAAAATCCTTCGAGCGATCCGTGAACATGGAAGGTGAGTGGTTGCTCGCCGTGATCCAGCGTGACCGTCATAGAGTGTTCAGCGCAGGTTACCGACTTTATCTTCCCTTCCGCGCTGCTGACGTCGTGTGGGGCTTCGATCGCGGCTGGTCCCGATGCCGGACGTTTTGCTGCGGGCACGAGATTCCAAAGTTCCATCGCCTCATCATGGTCCGGGCCCGAATATCGCGCGGCGACGTACGACGCGAGATTTGCGGCGTCCGTCGCCCGATCCAGACGCAATAAGATTTCTCCCGTCAGGAGGTGATAGCCGGAGCGCCAAGGCTCCAGTTTCTCGGCTTTCATCGCCAAACCCAACGCTTTGGCGGGATCTCCGTCCGCGACGTAAGACTTCGCGAGTTCGACGTAAGCAGGGGCAAAATTGGGGTTGGTGTTTAGCGTATTCGTCAGTTCCGCGCGATATGCAAGCCGATCGCCCGGGCTCGTCGAATGCGGAAGCGGCGATAGCATCGTTTTGGCGAAACGCGAGCGGTACATGCGATTATCGAGTTCCACGGCTTGCGAAAACTCCCGCGTCGCGTCCTCGTCTTTGCCTTCGCGTAGAAAGACGAACCCCATGTCTTCGTGGGCGAGCGCGAGTTTGGGGTCGTTTTTCAAGGCCGATTCGCCCGACTCGCGAGCCAGTTTCCATTGCTGGGTGCTGGCATAAAAAGACGAGAATTCCGCTTCCGTTTCCGCGACGGTCATCGAGCGAACTGCGAGATCTTTGTCTTCAACTTTGGCGGGCGTGGAAATCACTCCCGCGTTGAATGCAAAGAGGCGGATGTAATGGTCGAATGCCGTCTGCACCTGATCCAAGTTGCCGAAGACGTCTTGAAACGCCTTCTTCTGTTCAACACCCTGTTGAGTACTGTTGAAAAATTTCCTGAGCTTCGTGCCGCCCTCCATCCCGGGCCCCATGGTAAGGAAGTGAGTAAACGCCCAACATTGCGCATAGAACAGCGCCGTGTCTTGCTCATCGCGGGTGAACGACCCTCTCTGGTCCATGAATTTTGCTAGCGGTATCGACGAACGAGAATCCAGCAGCGTGAACTTCCACATGCTCCTGGGAGGTGCGCCGATGTATGTACGATCCCCCTCAAAACGCGTATAGGCGTAAAACTCCGCCAGTCCTTCATCGAGCCAGGTCGGAATCCAGCGAAGATTCAGGTGCAAGAGAGAGTGCACATATTCGTGATACACGACAGCAAAGTCGTCTCTGAGGTTATCGCCGCAACCCACGGCGTCCAGCCGTACGAGCGCATACGGCTTTTCCCAGGAGTGAAAATAAACGCCAGCTGGCTTGGGGCCGCTGTGTTGCCAGAACACGGGTAGCAGTTTTTCCGCTGAGTATTCATTCTCCGGAGCCAGTATCAAAACCGGCTCGGCGGAGTCCAGGCGATATCCAGGAAACTGGCTGGCGAACACCGCACGCATCCGTTCGAACTCACGGACGACATGGCGTCCGCATCCTTCGGTGCCATTGGTCAGCACGCGAAAGTGTGGAGCACGAATCTCACGCCAAGCCTTATCCTGGGAGAAAGCCGAAGTGCTAAGTATGGTTAGTGCCAGTAACACGGCCAATAACAGGCGCATCTTCTTATGCTGCATTAAGAACCATGGGCAATAGTGGACCCCGCGGAGAGATTGGTCAACACAGAAGCGATTGGTCAGTTGGCTGACGGCTGAATCCTTCCGGGTGGCAGGATTGGGTTAGAATTCAGTCGCATGCCCGAGAAGCCTACCTTCGATCCGGACCAATCCCGTCCAAAGAAAAATCTGGTGGTCTCGGCGGTTCGCTATTCCGAGATTGGGTTCATTATCCCTTCAGCGGTGCTGCTCGGTTTCTTTCTCGGCAAGCTGGCGGATTACTGGCTGCATACCAAGTGGCTGTATCTCGTAGGACTGATATTTGGCGCGGTGGTTGGATTCTGGCAGATGATCCGCATCGCCCTGCGGGCTTCCAAAGAGTAAGGATCAAAGATCAACGGAAAAAAGATCAAAGCTGAAAAAAGCTGAAAGATGAGTGGACGGGAACAGGACGATGCGGCGGCGGGGACTTCTCCAGAGAAAGCGCCTGACGAGGGCTTGATCGATAGTCGCCTGATTGACGATCGGTTGATTCAGGAGCGTAGCATTCCTCGTGTGCTGCGCAACATGCTGTTGCTCAGTGTTGCACTGCTGGTGCCGGCGTTCTGGTTCTACGGCTGGGCGGGGGCGATTGGATTTGGGTTCGGGGCGGCGGTTTCTTACCTTAATTTCCGTTCGCTCAAGCGTGGAGTTGAAGGACTCACGGACCGCGTGGTGAACCAGAATAGCCGGGAAAGAGGGGGTAGGATCGTCTTCCGCTTCGTAGTGCGCTACGGGTTGGTGGCAGCCGCTGCCTATGCTATATTCAAAAGTTCCCCTATCGCTTTTCGCGGTTTTCTGTGGGGATTGTGTGTGCCGGTGCCGGCGTTGATGGCTGAGGCAGTGTGGCAGGGGTGGGCGGCTTTTCGGCGCACGCCGTAAGGGCTTGGGTAAATGGTTTGAGGGTTGCCATCTGTCGGCAAACAGCAGGTCCTTCGCTTCGCTCAGGATGACAAATTCTAAATAGTGGATGACAAATTCTAGGTAAATGATAAGTAGCAAAATCTAAAAATGGAACAACTGGTTTTTACCGCACTTCTAAATCGTCTGTTTGGCCGGCAGGTGTTGGCTCTGCTGGTGGCATTGGGTATTCATCCGAAACATCCTGCGACTCCGATCTCGAACAGCTTTGCGATGGAATTGCTGGTGGCATTGCTGCTCATAACATTTTTTGTTGCGGTTCGGGTTCGGCTTTCGGTTGAGCGTCCGGGTGGGTTGCAACACTCGATGGAATCGATTCACGGATTTGTCTCCAACATGGCCGATGAGGTGATCGGGCATCACGGCGGCAAGTATGTTCCTTACCTGGTAACGCTTGGCATGTTCATTTTGTCTTGCAATCTGATTGGCCTGGTGCCGGGCTTGGAATCTCCGACTGCGGTTGCCATAGTGCCGCTGGGATGCGCACTGCTGACGTGGGTCTATTACCAGTATCATGGCGTCAAGGCTAACGGGCCGATCGGGTATTTGAAACACTTTATGGGGCCGCAAGATCCGGAAATGCCGTGGTATATGCGGTTGGGGCTGCCCATCCTGTTGTTTCCGATCGAAATTTTCAGTCACCTTGCCCGCCTCATGTCGCTGACGATTCGTCTTTACGCCAACATGTTTGCGGGAGAAATGGTCACTCTCGTCTTTTTCTCGCTCATACCCCTGGTCATCCCCGTGGGATTAGAGGGTTTACACGTCTTCGTATCGCTGGTCCAGACATACATTTTCGTACTGCTGGCCTGCGTGTATCTGGGCGAGGCTACGGGGCAGGAACATTAGAAGACTCTCAGTTCTCAGTTCTCGGTTCTCAGATCAAAACTGAGAGCTCAGAACTGACAGCTGACAAGCTGCCAATGCCTTCAGCGTGAGGGCGTCGGCCATAGGGCACGGCGTCAACCACCCACTGGCGGCAAATCATATAAGGGGATAAACAATGCGAAAATTCATGATGTTGATGTTCGTAATGATGGCGGCGTCGGTGATGGCTGTGCCGGCGTTTGCTCAAGGTACGGCGGCAGCGGTTTCCGGCACGAACTGGGTCGCGCTGACCTCTGGATTTGCGATTGCACTCGCTGCCGGACTGGCGGCGCTTGGACAAGGCAAAGTTGCAGCGTCGGCATGCGAAGCGCTTGGACGGAACCCGGCAGCGCGTCCGGGAATCATGGTCTTCCTGATCGTCGGACTCGCATTTATCGAGTCGCTGGTGCTTTTCACCTTCCTGATTATCTTCGTCAAGGTGGTGTAAGCGAGGTTGAAAATTTGTGAGTTAAGCAAAAGGCCCCTGTGTATGCAGGAGCCTTTTGTTTTTACCGATGGCTGAATGCTGAGTGCTGAAAGCTGCTTTCTAGACCTTCCGCTCCCCGTCCCAGTTGGAGGCGTGATTGTCGGGCACTTTCTGGAGGGCCTCGACCAGGACGCGGCGCAGGCGATAGCGGCTGTCGAGATCCATGCTGACGAACTCGAATCCGATTTCATTGACGCGGGCGCGACGGAGAAGAACTTCGCCGCGAATTTTCTTAACTCCCAGAGAAATTTCGACGTGGGCTTCGGAGCCGACGCGGAGATTGTCGCTGCGCGTGCCCATACCGCCTCCGAGACTCATCTCACGCATGACGATATGCGACTTTCCCCATGAACTGGAAAGCGTGGCTGAGAGGGTGCGTGGCAACATGATTCGTTCGTAGCGGCGCTGCCGGACATAGGGACATCCGGGACCGGAATCGAGAGGAGCAATGGCTACTTCGCCTGCTTCCAGGCCGCTATCGGCGAGCGCCTGTGTGCCGTAGCGCGGATCGATTTTTGAAAGCGCCTGAATGGCTGCAATTCTCAATTCACGGTGCTGGGTATAGCCGAACATTTTCTTGTCGTCGACGATAGTGCGCAGAACGGAGACAGCCTCGATCTCGCGCAAACGTCCGAGTGACTCGATGGCTTTGAGTTGCACAAACGGAGGACGGTTCTGAGCCTCGCCGGTGGTGGCGAGTGCAATCAGGCTGGAACTGGCGCTGCGGTCCTGGCTCATGCCGATCTCGTCGATGGCTTCGGGCAGAATCATGGCGTCGAGCAATTCGAGGAGTTCGAGCAGGGTGCGTCCACGGTCAGGCGCAGCGCCGTACGCGATCTGCCGAACGATTACATCCTGATAGAAACGGTTGAACTCATCCATGCGCGAGGGCAGCAATTCGAGCAGGGTACTGACCTGAAGGCGGCTCAACAATCCGATGGTGGAAGCGGCCTGACGAGGCTGGCCGGTGCGCAGAATGTCGCGCAGATCGTCGAGCGCGGGCTGTCCCAGTTCGCCGACGAGTTCGACAATGCGGTCGCATTCGACGCGCTTCTGGGCGCGGAAGAAGCGGTCGGCAAGGTGTTCGACGGAACTCCGGGGAAGCTGCTGCAGCACGTTGACCAGATCTTCTGACACCTGATCGGCGTTGATCGCTTCTTCGATCATCTCCGGCAGGCGATTTTCGATGCCGACGCGGGAACGGAGATCCTGTGCCATGACAGGCCGTTGCTGAGCGACTCTTTCGAGCGAGTAGCAGAGTTCGACAATGGCCTTGAATTTTTTGCGGGTGCAGGCCTCTTGCCCGAAGCGGGCGAAGGCGGCGCTCAGCAGACTCTGAATTTCGGGATCTTCGTCCGTGCCCAGTTTTTCGCCGATCATGGCGATGGCGTTCGGCATCACTTCACCCGGCGCGGTGGCGTAGAGATCGGCGAGTTGGCCCAGGCCAGTGGCCGTCTTACGGCGCGGATCGGAATCATTGGCATTCAGGCCAGTACAGTAATTGGCAAGAATTTTACCGGCGATCTCATTGTCGTCGCGATCAAACAGAATTTCGACGAACTGACGGATATTGCGCGGCGGCACGCACGTCGCTTCACTCGAGAGCAGAACGCTCTTCTTGCCGGCTTCTGGAATTTCAGCCCAGAACATGCGGTCGAGGATGTCGGCATGGGACTCCACCAGCACACCCGCCTTGGATAAGCGGTCTTCCTGCACGCGGAGAATCTGGCGGAGCGTGTCCATCTGCCGGCTCATGTGCTCCATCATCTCGTGGACGGCGTTGACTTTGACTTCGCCACGCGAGTAGCGGTCGAGGGCGAATTTGATAGCCATGCTCTCGGCCGCTTTCATCAGCAGCGGAGTGTCATTGCCTTCGTTCGGATTGTTCTCCGATGCCTTCGAGGCGAGATTTTCGAGCAAGTGGGCGAGATTGACCTTCGCACCTTCTGGCGCTTTGCCCAGTTCAACCGCCAGCTTTTCCTGTGATGTACCGGGATCCTGCATCGCTTGCCCAAAGTGAGTGAGCAGGCGGATAGTCTGGATAACTTCTTCTTCCTGTAAGGCAACTACGCCGCCGGTCCATGCTCCAATAGATGCTGGTGATGGGACGGGGCCAGCAATCGCGGTGGCCGTTCCTCCAGGGATCGCGACGTTGGGGACGCTGCCTACGGGCGCGCCACCCGGCACTCCGGCGCCGTTGTTGCTGGCACCCTGAGCAGCGAGAATCAGTTGTAAAAGTTTCTGCGGATCGTTGAGCCATTCTTTGAATTCGGGACCGAGGGCCTGCGCAGCGAGTTGCGCGGCCATGGAGATTTCACCGGTTGCCGGATCGGCGGCAATAAATTTGACTTCATTGATGCGAATCGACGAATCCTTCTTATCGCCGATGGTTTCCTTGATCTGCTTGGCGAAGTCCTGCGCTTTGGATCCGCCGAGAGAAAAGGCGCGGACCAGACGGGTAAAGTCTTCCAGCGTCACCTTGCTGGAGAACATGATGCTGGAGAGTCCCGCCGCGGTGAGCAATTGTGCGAAGCTTCGTTCTGCTTGCCCAGCCTCGAGCGGAATGCCATCGAGCAGAAGCTTGTTGTCCGAAACGCCGAGCAGGAAACCAGTGTCGCCTGCTTTTGGCAGTGCCTGTTGCAGTTCACTCCAGGCGGTCTGAAACTGGCCGTCGGTGCGCTTATGATTCGTTCCATACAGCCGCGTGTACTTAATCAAAATATTAAGGCTGTGGAGAAACGAGCGCGCGGACGCGCTGCGGCTGGTGTCGATTTGCACGGTATTAGAAATGGCGCCCTCCTCTGCAACGTACGGAGCGTCAGGCATAAGACTATGCGGGAAAGTGACCTAATGCACGATTACGGAGGTAATGAAACCTAAGAGTCGGCTGGGTCCGAAACGGCTGCCCGAAAGGACAGGTCCTTCAGGACGCGGACGCGCTACACTGAGGTCGCGGCAGAGGCTCGAAGGCGCGGCAATGCCTCGTTTTTACACGAATTCCGATGAAGATTGATGTTCTTTTTTTCGGCATATTAAAGGATGCGGTGGGGCGCTCGGCAGAGACGATTGATCTGCCGGAGGGCGCCCAGTTGACGGATCTCCTCCTTTATTATGCGAACCAAGCGCCTCAGTTTGGCGCGCTGGCACCTACGCTGGCAATTTCGGTGAATCAGGAATATTCGGGAACTAACCGCGTGCTACGTGAGGGCGATGAAGTCGGGTTATTGCCGCCGGTGAGCGGAGGTCTGTTGGAAGGAGCAGGCGAAATTAGGATTGTCCGCGAGCCGATTGACGCCTACGCCATTATGCGCCGCTTGAAGCAGCCAGCCGATGGAGCGGCGGTGATTTTCGATGGGGTGGTGCGGGACAATACGCGGGGGCGGCGCACGCTGTATCTCGACTACGAGGCCTATGAAGCGATGGCGCTGAAGCAAATGGAATCTCTCGCGGCGAGCGGGCGAGCGCGATTTGAGATACGAGCGGCGTCGATTGTCCATCGCATTGGACGGCTTCAAATCGGGGAGACCAGCGTCGTCATCGCAGTCGCTTCGGCTCATAGGAGTGCGGCATTTGAAGCCTGTCGCTGGATCATCGACACGCTCAAGAAAACGGTGCCGATCTGGAAGAAAGAGTATTTTGAAGATGGAGCCGTTTGGGCGGATGGGGAGCCGTTTCCCGAAGAAATTCAATTGCCCGGAGGCACAGTGGGAGAGCGGCCTGCATCATAATGACTGACTCTCACATGACGGAAATTCGATCGTTAGTTCATATCTCGCCCGGGTGCAGTTGGGAACGGCTGCGAGCTGCGAGCTACGGGCTACGAGCAACCAATGGCAGTATTCGCTCAGGGGTCATCGCTCGCGGCTCGCGGCTCGTAGCTGGTCTATTCGCCTGTGCTCTAATCGCCTGCGCGAGCACTGGGCTGGCGGCGCAGGAGTCCGAAAGCACACTCAAAGTCGACGTCAAGCTGGTCAATGTGTTTGTGACCGTAACCGACCCGCACGGCGCTCCCGTGGTCAATCTTCAAAAAGAAAATTTTCTACTGCAAGAAGATGGCAAAGAGCAGAAGATCGCAATCTTCAGCAAGGAGTCGGCTCTGCCACTCTCGATTGTGCTGGCGGTGGATACAAGCTTAAGCACCAGGAAAGACCTGCCGCTGGAGCTAACCTCGGCGCGCAAGTTTGCCCATGCCATCGTGCGTCCTCAGGACGGACTCGCAGTTTACAAATTCAGCGAAGAAGTAAGCCAGATGGTTCCGTTCACCTCCGATCTGAAACGGATCGATGCGGGGATTGACAAGGTCCGCAACGGCGCGGCGACGGCGCTTTACGATGCAGTTTTTCTGGGATCGAATGCCTTGAGCAGCCGGCAGGGAAGAAAAGTGATGGTGGTGATCACCGACGGCGGAGACACCATGAGCCAGGTGGATTACAAAGAGGCGCTGCGCGCGGCACAGGAGGCGGAGGCGATTATCTACAGCATCATCGTCGTGCCGATTGAAGCGAGCGCCGGGCGCGACACCGGAGGCGAACACGCGCTGATTCAGATCTCGTCGGATACGGGAGGAAAATATTACTATGCGACGTCCTCGCCGCAACTGGACGATGCCTTCCAGAAGATCAGCGACGAACTGCGGACGCAGTATCTGCTGGCGTATTATCCCTCGCAACGATATTCGAATTCGGATTTCCGCCAGTTGCACGTGGATTTAGCGAACCCGCCGGCTGGAGGTCCTTACCAGTCGCATTATCGCGCCGGATACTACACGCGCAAAGGGACGTTCTGATGGTTTAGTGATCCCCTTCTCCCAACGTAAAAATGCGTACATCGCGCCGGGGAAGTGGGCGCATCTAGTAAACTGTTCTATTCAATTTTCAGTGGAAAACCTGTTCAGTGGAAATTCAGAACCCTTGGACACGGGATCGCTTCCCGGTTTCTATTTGAGGTTTTGCTCCCAGGAGAGTGGCACTTTGTTTGATTGGTTTGGCTTGGCTGTTCGTCGTTCCCTGTTCATCGGCCTAATGCTCCTGGTTGTCGCGTTCTCAGTCTCGCTATGGGCGCAGGAATTGACCACGGAAAATCCGACAGTAGGCACTATTCAAGGTACGGTGCGGGATGACGGCGGAGCTCCCGTGGCAGAGGCTCGTGTGGCTTACGGATCGCTGGCGACCGATACCAAGGGCACGACCCGCACTGGCAGGGACGGAACCTATGTGTCAGAGGGAGTTCCGCCTGGAGTTTATATAGTCAAGATCGAGGGTCGGGACATGCTGCCGGTCCAAAGCAGTGTGACCGTGACAGCAGGGGCCGCAGTCACAGCCGATTTCAGCACCGAATGGATCAATCCGGGGCCAGTACGCATTGAAAGTGCGTTCAGCGGCGATGTACCGGACCGTTTGCCGATTGATGGTCGGAATTTTTTGAATGCCGGGCAACTTGAACCGGGCGTCCAGGTTGTAGATGGAAGGATTCTCGACCAGGGTAAGAGTGGCTTGCAATCGCTGTCGATCAACAGCTTGCTCGGACGTACGACACACTTTGACTTCGACGAAGTCGAGGTCATGGATGAAACCAAGGGCGCGGCCACATTGAACCTACCGGCGGAGGCAGTGCGGGAAGTAATCGTCACGCGAGGCACTCCGGACCTTTTTCAGTCGTTGAACGCGACTGGCGCCGTGCGAGTAACGACGCGATCGGGGGGAGACGCGTGGCACGGGAATGGATTTGGAAATTTCCAGGACCGAACCGTTGGCTTAGCTGGATTTCCGTCGGGCGATCCGTCCTATAGCCGGCAGCAATATGGATTCGGGGCGGGTGGCGCCGTCATCAAGGACAAAGCGTTTCTGTTTGTCAGTGGGGAAGGCACCCGGCAGACCGGTTATTTGCCAATTGAGCTTGGATTTCCATGCTCAGGCGCCTACATCGCTGAATTGTGCAACACAACCGCGGCTAACCAGGTCGACCTCCAGAGCGCGCATTTCCTCGAGAGCATGCTGACGGCGCGTCTCGATTACAACTTCAACGATGACATGAAGGGGTTCGTCCGTTTCAGCTACGACAACGCGAACGAGATCGGCCCGTCGGATAGCCAGTCAAATTTTCGCAACAAGAACAAAATTCCAGCGGTGGTTCTTGGGCTGGACTGGAACCGTGGACGGTTCGTGAACAGCGCACGCTTCGGCTATCAGAAGCTGGTGAACTCGATCAACCCCGAGCTGGTTGATCCTACAATTCCGTTCCACATGCAGATTGGATCGTATGCCTTGGGTCCGACAGTGGCTGGACCAAGGCAGACGAGTCAACGAGATCTGTTCGGACGTTACGACAGCAGCACAATTTACAAACTGAATCACACGGTACGGTTTGGCGGAGCGGTCCATCGGATTGCCCAGGGAGATTTCTATGCCCCGGGAAATTTGGGTCCGTCGGTCACCAGTTCGAACGGATTGGACACGATTGCTGCAATCAACGGCGACTCGAGCCTGGTGCCGCTATTGCCGGGTGATCCGCGCGGTGCCGCCGACAATCCCCTGAATTATCCCGTGGGCACGATTACGATTTTCAACGGTCTTGGAAATTTCAGCGAAAATTCGGCGTTCGGACACTCCGGCGGACACTTCGACACACGGCTTGAGGGATACCTGGGCGACACGTTTAATCTTTTTCCGAGCTTGAACCTTAGCATTGGCGTGAATTATGTGCGCGACACCGGCCGCACGAACGCCGACTTGTCTCCGGTGCCGTGTTCGGCGATCAATCGAACCATCGTGCAGACTCCACCATGCACGACGGGCTTGATTCTCGATCAATTCGGACTGATTCCGAATCCTGTTACGAATGGCCCCACGAATGAATTGCTTGGTGGCCGAGTGAGCCAGCCGGACTGGAATTTTGCTCCGCAATTTGGTCTGGCGTGGGATCCAGGGCACAATGGCAAAACTGTAATACGCGCGAGCGGGGGACTGTTTTATGACAATTTCCTGCTCCAGAACGCCTATCAGGACCGCATCAACCGCCTATCGAACGGGCAATACAATCGCAGCCTGAATCTTTGTCCGACAGGATCGGTATTGTTTCCAGATGGATCGGTGGTGAGTTCCGTGGATTCGTTGGATATCGCAACTCAGATTTGTGGACAACCGATCGGCGCGGTTTCTGGCGCAATCCAGGATCTGCAATCGGAGTTCCTAGCCAAACAGTCGCAGGTGACGAGCGGCCCGAACGTGTATTCGCTGGCGAACAGCGTGGCCAATTTCGGCGGCCTGATCGCGCCCGGTTTCAGAACGCCTCGCGTCGTGCACATGAACTTCGGCATTCAACATCAAGTCGGTGAGCGCGGCACGTTCTCCGCCGATTTTATTCGCGAGATCGGAACTCAGTTTCCGCTGGGGATTGACACCAATCATGTCGGCGATGCTGCCTATCTGACGGATGGCGACAATATTAATCCGATCCTCAATACGTATCAGGCGGAATTAAATGCGATCAACGGGACGCTGGCCGCGAATCCAGCGTCGGCAGGATGTCCGCAGGCGGCGTTCGCCGGCAGCAGTTCGCAAGCTTCCGTCAGTTGTTATTTGTCCACGGTGCCAGGAGCGAGCATTACGGATTTCGCGCGCCAGGGTTTGGATTCCTCGAATGCCTACTGTGGACCGTTTCCATGTTCGGTCTTGCACACGAATGGCAATCCCCGTCAGCCGCAGGCGTCGTTCGGTGGCATCAATCCGGCTGTGGGATCGAACATCATGTTTTTCCCAGGCGGACGGTCACAGTATCAGGGCCTCCACCTTCAGTACCACGGAGTCGGCCGGGACAATCCAGATCGAACAGTGCGGCGTTTGGAAGTCGGCATTTCGTACACCTTCTCGCGTTATCGAACGAACCTGGCAGAGCCGGACGGCAGCGGCGGAGATTATTCGCTGATGAATGTGGCCGAGGATTACAATCGGCCACACTTTGGGCATTTCGGAGCTTCCGGACTCGACCGCACCCACCAACTGACATTCATTTCGACGGCGGACATGTCGCACGGACTGCGGCTTTCGATGATCGCGCATCTGGCTTCCCCCCTTCCGCTGAGCGCCTATATTCCGCAACAGGACGGCGGCGGTGTGGCGGGTGAGATTTTCCGCAGCGATGTCAGCGGCGACGGCAAGGTGGGCGACCTTCTACCTGGAACTCTTATTGGCGGCACGGGAAAATACTCGACCAGCAAGGTGACCAAAGCGATCGCATTCTACAACACAGGTTTCGCGGGCAAGTTGACGCCGGCAGGTCAGGATCTGGTGAACAGCGGCCTTTTCTCTGGGGCGCAAATGGTAGCGCTCGGCGCTTTTTCGCCTCTCATCCAACCGCCCCCGGGGCATTTTGCGGAAGCCACTTGGCTGAAGACGATGGACCTTCGGCTGAGCCGGCCGTTTCAGGTTGGGGAGCGGGTAAAGGTTGAGCCCAACTTAGCCGTGTTTAACATTTTCAATTGGGCCAACTTCGGTGGACCGGGAAATCAGCTGAGCGGCGTGCTGAATGGCGCGCCGGGCAGTTCGTTGAATAACGCGAGTTCTGCGGGATACTGCGGCAACGTCGCTGCTTTCTGCTCTTCCCGTGTGGACCGTGTGCTTCCAGGTTCCGGAACGTATGCAAATGGAGCTCCCCGGCAAATTGAGTTTGGAGTCCGGGTCACGTTCTAGCGCTCGCGCCAGCGAGTGAGCTCTTGCTGCAAGTGCGCAAAGTTTTTACCTTCTCAAGTTTTTTTTCTCGTATCCGTTTAGCTTTTGCGCACCATCGGTTTTATTGCCTTGACTTAGATCGGGAATACGCTAAGCTTCTGGCTTCGGTGCGAGTTTTCTTCTTTGTCGTAAGACTCCACCGATCTCGGGTGTTCAACTTCAACCTTCAAGATTCCGAACAGACTTCCAGGAGGAAATTCCTTTGAAATTGAAAAGCTTGCTGGTGATCGCGATTCTCGTTCTCGGTTGTAGTGCTGCTTTTGGGCAGACCTATAGCTTCGGGTTTCTAAGCTATGACCCTATCATTCAATTTTGTGATTACGAAGTCATCAACGTGAGTGCCCCGTACGCCGCCGGAACACATAATCTGACGACGGTTTGTGGCGGTCCGCTCGATGGAGTGCAGGTAGGATTCGCGGCTACCATCCCCCAAACTGCCGCTGCTCCGGTTATGGGGCCGGTTCTCGAACTGGCCGATAACACCTTCGACGCGCAAGGCGAGTACTTCACGGGATGCCAGATTAACTGGGTAACCAAGACGAAATCGAACACGAAGCTTTTGTTCCACTACGGCTGGTCGTTCTATCTCAGCTGCGGCGGAGGTTCGTCCTACCTCGGTAATTACGGCTATCTCACCAGTACACTTCCCACTGCCAATGCGAAAACCAATGCGAAGAAGACCAGCTTCGGCGCCAGTTTCACCAAGGCAATGGCTAAAAAGAATCAGTAAGGTTCTTAATATTTCCGTTAGGCCACGTCGTTTTACGACGTGGCTTTTTTTCTGTAAGGTTGAAGATGTTGTTCAAGTTTGTCTGAGTTGGGGGAGAATGAAATGGTTCGATTGATCCGATTGATTGGAGCCATCCTGTTGATCGGCTGCTTTGCGGCTGAGATGGATGCACAGACTCCGCCTGAGGATCGAGGTTCTGCCGGGCAAAGACCCGCAGCCAAAGCGGAAGCAAAGCACGAAGTTTCCGGCGCCACGCCTGCAAAGAGCGCGTATCCGTTAGATGCGATCACGGATTTCTCCGCGATTATGGTCGGGAGCGCTATGGAAATTGGCGTCGGCACCGCCGAAGGTCATATTTACCGTTCTGGCAAGCTGATGAGAATGGAAGGTCCCGAGGGGCACGGCTATTTCATCACGAACTTAACCACTCTCGAGACCTACGGCATTTCGGCGGGCCCCTGCATCCGCGATACCCATCCGTTTTTTCGAGCTGCGCCATTCGCCGCCGCCAGGCCCGGGTACACGGTGGATCGAGTTCCTGCTGGAAAAGAGACGCTGGACGGGCATTCCTGCCAGGTGGAAGACATAACAGTTTCGTCGCCGAAGCCTGGGAACCCCCTTAAGATGCGATTTTGGGAAGCAGACGATCTTCAAGGTTTTCCGATAAGAATTGATTTTGAACGAGCCGGCGGAAAGCACTCCACGGTTCGATACAAGAATGTGCTCTTAGGTCCGCAGGATCCCACTCTCTTTATTTATCCGAGGTCGTGCGAGGTGCTCTCGGAAGATCAAGAGGATGAAGAAGAGACGCCCAAGGCTCCGGCGAAAGCCGTAAAACCGCCGCCGGGCGATTCTCAGAGGTGATCGCAGATAGCAAACGTAATTCGGGAGAGCAGACCAACCTTGCGATGAGTTCAATACGACAGTTGTTATGTGTAGTTTCGCTGGCGGCTACAGCGCTGGCGGCCGGCGCCACACCAGCAAACGTCATACTCATCACGCTCGACACAGTCCGCGCAGATCGGATGGGTTTCCTGGGCTCAAAGCGAGGTCTGACGCCGAACCTCGATGCCTTCGCTCGTCAGTCCATGGTTTTTACGCATGCCTATTCGCAGGTCCCACTGACCACCGCATCGCACGCTACCATCCTCACGGGGACGTACCCGCAGTTCCACAAAGTTGATGATTTTCAGGTTCCTCTGTCGAAGGAACTTCCTTATGCTCCCGACATCCTCCGAAGCAGCGGATATCGCACAGGAGCCTTCGTCGGTTCCTTTGTGCTCGATCCGGAAGAACGGTTCGCGCACGGCTTCGGCCGCGGATTCGATACCTACGACGCCGGTTTCACCGACTGGCATGCGGGACTCGATCGCTACCACACCAATGAGCGTCGCGCGCGTGATGTGGTCGCGCATGCTCTGGCATGGCTAAATCAGAATCCGAAGACGAAGAGCCCGTTCTTCTTGTGGATACATCTCTACGATGCCCATCATCCTTATGATCCTCCGCAACCTTACAAGACCAAATATGCTTCGGCACCTTATGACGGCGAAATCGCCTATGTGGATTCGGCTGTCGGAGTATTGCTGAACCAGTTGCGAAATCGCGGACTTTACGACAGCGCGGTGATCGCAGTTATGGCGGATCACGGTGAAGCCCTCGGGGATCATGGCGAAGATACACACGGCATCTTTCTCTATGACGAAACCATACACGTGCCGCTGGTGATTAAGTTGCCGGGACAGGTGTCGTCCGGAAAAGTTTCGGCGGAGAAAATTCTCGCAGGGAAGCAAATCGACAACCGCGTCGAACTCGTAGACGTGCTGCCGACCATCTTGCAGGCCGTAGGAGTTGCGGTTCCCAAAGAAGTGCAGGGAGAGTCGCTGCTCGCACTCATGAAGACGCCGCCATCTTCCGCCGACAATACGCAGACATTCCGTGATCGTCCGGCCTATGCCGAGACAGATTATCCTCACTCTGCATTTGGATGGAGTTCTCTGCGTGCGCTGCGGACGGGAAAGTATTTGTTTGTCGAAGCGCCGCGGCAGGAATTGTATGACCAGTCGGCGGATCCGAATGCCCAGCACAATTCGTCCTCAACATCCGCCGCTGTTACCAGCACATTGGCGAGCGAACTCGATAGCTTCCGGCAGAAAACGAGCAGTGCGCGAGAGCTGCCCAAACAGGCGATGGATCCTCAAGCGCAGGAGAAATTGGCGGCGCTGGGCTACATCGCCTCCGGCAGCAACGATACGAAAGCGGGAGCAAACGAAAAGGGCGCCGATCCCAAGGACAAAATCGAGATCGCCAACCAGTTGAATCACACCAACTTTCTGATGCAGAACCTGTATTTCAAGGAAGCGATTCCCCTGCTGCAACAACTGATTGCCAAAGAGCCAGGGATGCCGATGCCCTATGCGCAACTGGGGCGATGCTACATATCGATGAACGAGTACGCGAAAGCCGTGCCCGTGCTCCGTAAATTCGTGGAATTGAATCCGGATTCCGCAGGTCCGCACTTTCAACTGGGAGTGGCGTTGCTTGCTTCGGGAGAGATCGCAGCAGCGGTCCCGGAGTTAGAGATCGTGGTGGACAAAATGCCTCGTTGGGACAAAGGGCGCCTCTTGTTAGCGACCGCGTATGCCCAAACAGATCGTCAGCGAGAGGCGGTCACCCAGTGCGAAATCGTCCTGGAAACGATGCCTGACCACTACGGAGCTCTGCTGCTCGAAGGCAGAGTGTTGGCTCTCTCGAACCAACCAGACGCCGCGCTGCCGAAATTAGTAAAGGCTTCCGCCTTGCGACCAGAAATGCCCGAGCCGCACCGATATCTCGCCGATGTCTATGAAGCATTAGGAAAGCAAACAGAAGCCGCGCACGAACGAGCGGCAGCCAAACGCCTGAAAGCTAACGCGGAAGAGTAAGACGAGGCAAGCAGCGTTCTGCGACGTTCCGGCATCGAAATTCGCGGTGATAGACTTTTCCCAATGCGCGTCATCCGCCAGTCGATATATGTTGTCTGTTTGGTGGCGAGCGCGCTTGTATGTGCGGCGGCGGCCCCTCGTCCGAACATAATCCTCATCACGCTAGACACCGTCCGAGCGGATCGTATGGGGTTTCTTGGTTCTACTCGCGGACTGACTCCTAACCTCGACGCACTTGCCCGCGATTCAGTAGTATTCACCCGAGCATATTCGCAAGTCCCGCTGACTGCCCCATCGCACGCAACCATACTTACTGGCACGTATCCGCAGTTCCATCAGGTAGAAGATTTTCAAATCCCGCTGAGGAAAGATCTTCCCTATGCTCCTGAACTCTTGCGAGCGCAGGGATATCACACCGCGGCATTTATCGGAGCCATGGTTCTCGATCCCGCTGTTGGATTAGCCCGCGGCTTTGAGCGCGGATTTGAGACTTACGACGCTGGGTTCCATCAACAGCGACCTGGGGAAGATCGTTACGACTCGGTCGAGCGCCGCGGCGATGAGGTGGTTGAACACGCGTTGACGTGGTTGAACCAGCATGGTCACGATCCGTTCTTTATATGGGTGCATCTTTATGATGCGCACGATCCCTATGATCCGCCGGAGCCATATAAGAGCAAGTATTCTGCTGCGCCGTATGATGGCGAGATTGCCTACGCCGATTTCGCAGTCGGAAAATTACGGAGCCAGCTGAAGGCGCGTGGACTTTACGACGGCGCGATAATCGCCGTAATGTCCGATCACGGAGAGTCTCTCGGTGAGCATGGCGAAGATTTCCACGGATTCTTTCTCTACGATGAAACCATCCACGTTCCGCTTGTGATCAAGTTGCCGACCTCAATTTCGCAGAAGAAACGAATTGAGAATCGAGTCGAACTCGTAGATGTGCTGCCCACTATTTTGCAGGCAGTTGGAGTTGCCGTCCCGAAAGAAGTGCAGGGCGAATCGCTGCTGGGCATGATGACCGAAAGCGTCGGCGCAGCGCATCCATCGCCCGACCGGCCGGCATACGCCGAGACGGAGTACGGCCACCTCTCCTACGGATGGAGTTCACTCCGCGCGCTGCGAACGGACAAATATCTATACATTGACGCGCCTCGCCGCGAACTCTATGACTCGTCGGTCGACGCAAGCGCGAGCCGTAATTTGTCGGCGACGTCCGTGGCGGTGACCGGAACTTTGGCTGTCGAGTTAGATGCCTTCGTCCAGAAGACAAGCAGCAACCGGGAAGCGCCTAAGCCGGTTGTGAATCCGGAAGTGCAGGAGAAACTCGCGGCACTTGGGTACCTTGCCTCCGTGGGTAGCGATTTAAATGCGAGCGGCAATATAAAAGACCGCAGCATCGATCCCGCCGATCCCAAAGACAAGATCGGAATCGCCAACCAGATTCACCGCGCAAATTTTCTGTTGGAGGAGGGGCATTTTCCGGAGGCGGTTCCCATACTGCGGCAATTGATCGTCAAAGAGCCCGGCATGGCCCTGCTCTTCACGAAACTCGGTCAATGCCTGATGCTGATGAAGGATTATCCGCAGGCAGTGCCAGTATTACGGAGGCTGGTGGAGTTGAATCCTGAGTCCGGCGCAGCGCATTTCGAACTTGGCGAAGTGTTGCTCGCGAGCAAGGATCCTGCTGGGGCTGTGCCGGAGTTTGAGAATGTGGTGGCCAAGTTTCCGGACTGGGAGCGAGCGCGCGTCCTACTGGCGACCGCCTATCTCCAAACTAACCGCTTTCCCGAGGCAATCAAACAGTGTCAACACCTGCTCGAAGTTAGCCCGGATCACCATGAAGCAACCCTGCTGCTTGGCCGATCGCTGTTGCTCTCTGGAAATGCCGCGGCTGCACTGCCAATTCTGAAAAAGGCGGCGTCATTGCAGCCAGAAGCGCCACTGCCGCACATGGCCTTGAGCAATGCCTATCTGAAGTTAGGGCGAGATGAGGAAGCAGCGCAGGAGCAAGCTGAGGCGAGGCGTCTGGCTGCGAGCCACACGGAGTAAATGACGAATAGGCGCAGCCGGGCGTTGCCGCCCGGCCACCCATTTTTTCTTCACTACGCGCTCACGCTCAAATTGGAGCCACTTTGCGCCGAACTCGTCGAGCCGGAATTGAGCAGGTTGAGGATAAGCTCGTAGTTATTGTTATTTTGCGGGTTGAGATTGATCGTCACGTCGTTGGCGGGACTGCCGTTTTGTCCCTGACCTTGGTCAATGGTGATCTGCGTTCCTGCGCTTCCACTGCCGAGATTGATCGTGATTTCTTCGTTACTATTGCCAGCCTGTCCGAGATTGATGACAAGTTCCGGCGTGGATGATCCGGATGATCCAGTGGCGCTGCTCGTCCCTGTGGTGCTCGTCCCCGTGGTGCTTGTCGCTGTGGTGCTCGTCGGGGTACTGGTTGTTGCTGTACCAGAGGTGCCAGTGCTGGAAGTTCCAGTGCTGGATGTGTTGACGACGGATCCGCCAGCTACGGTATTTCCGGAGTCGCTTCCCACATTAATGATGATCTCCGTAGCGCCGCCAGCGTTGTAGGTTGCAACGGCATGCTGAACCTGCGGATTCTGGTTACCAAGCGTGCTGGCAAGAGTTGTGAACGCAGTCTGAGCCGTCGCGAGATCGCCGGATTGCAGAGCTTGACCGACGGCTTGCAAATCCTGGACGTGTTCAGCTTGCTGAAATACCTGCCCGTTCTTACTCGGTCCGTTCTGACCCAGGGTGGTCAAAGTGGTGAAATCCTGCTGCGCTGCGCTCAAGTTGCCAGCCTGCAAGTCTTGCCCGAGTTGGGTGATATCTGCAGAGCGCTGTTGCCGGTAGCTTTGCAGTTGATCGTAGAGTGAAGACACGCCGCTTATGACCGGAACGTACGACGCCGAACCGGAAAGGCTTACGGTTGCGGCCGGAGTTGAACCGCCAGAACCGCTGGAGCTAGCCTGAGCGCTGGTTAGCGTGGCAAATGCGGCTTGCGCTCCAGCGAGATCGCCGGATTGCAGAGCCTGTCCCAAAGCGGTAAAAGCCTGTCCCCGGCTGGAATTGGAAAAAGGAGCGGAGCCCGCGAAGGGACCGCCTCTCCCCAACGCAGTTAGGGCATTGTAGGCATCTTGAGCGCCATTTAGGTCTCCGCTCTGAAGAGCGTTTCCCAGTTGCTTAACATCGGCTTGGCGATTCTGGTAGAAGCCCTGGAGTTCCTGTAGAAGCGAGGAACTTGAAACTGCAGAAGTTGACATGATTTCTCTCCCGAGGGCGTTGCGTTGATCGCAACAGACGATTTGCCGCCCTACAACCCTTTATCGGTCGAACGGAAAAATGACTTTAGGGAAAGCGGGGAGTTACCGACGCTCCATAGTGACGCAGGTAATTGCAGGGTGTGGGACGGGAATGTAGACCCGGTCCAGGTCCATGGCATCGCAAGATCTTGGCGGGGAACCCAAAACCGGGTCCATGTCGAGAACTAAAGTTAATCTTGGCTCATGCAAGCGGCCATCACGCCGCGCGCCTGCGATCGAGATTCAGAGTCGTCCCTTCGCGGAAGCCTTTCACCGCGGCAATACCAAGTGCGATGAAGATCACCATAACGATGACTTGCCCAATGAGAAATGGCGGTTCGGATCCAGTTGGCGCCAACGCGTGCAGGGAAGGTACGTGTTCGAACAACTGGGCCACGAGGACAAAGATATTCAAGTACACGGCGATTAAGGTGGTAATCGCGTAAATCATTCGCCATCCCCCGGCCATGTGACGGGAGTAGCGTGCGAAGAGGGCAATTGCCAGCACCAGCATCGAAACAATGCCGACCCCGATGCCTGGCGTAAATCCGTGGTAAGGAAACATGAAGCCGGTGATGTCCGTCGCGAGCGCCATGAGCAGGAAAAGCGCCGTCCAGCCGTTCAGCCGCTTGCCTGACATCATGCCAAACACGATCATCAGCCCCGATAAGATGGCCACCAGGCTGATTACGACATGGAAGAAAGTGAACGGCGTCATGCCTAGGATCATGCGTGCCTCCCGCAGAATTCGAGCATAGTACGATATCGCCGAGAAAATTGCCAGACTTCAGATGGGCGGCTGTGAGGTGCCAACTCTCGCTTCAAGTGGCGACTTCGGTGGACAGTTCTGAATTGGGACCTACCACAGAGACACCGAGCCACGGAGAAAATCCAAATCCGCAAAAGGCGGGGTCTTCCGGTCTTGATGAGATATCTGTGGCCTGTCTGTCTTGTGTTGGCTTTTGCTCGAAAAATGGTGCGCCCGGAGAGATTCGAACTCCCGACCTACAGCTCCGGAGGCTGCCGCTCTATCCAGCTGAGCTACGGGCGCGTTTCGTAGGCGTGCAGTAAGTGTCGCCTTGCCAGTGTACATCCTTGGCCCAACCGGCCTCAATCGGCCTGCCAGAAAAGTCGATGCTGGTCCGTTCTGTCGTCCACTCTTATGAATTGTCAATTCATGTAAAACACCGCCGCCGCGGTTGCCTTTTTACACTCTGGCAATCATAATCACCAGTTACCATAATCTCGTACAAATTTTGACTCAAAATGAGCCCAACCGGGAACGCATGATCCCTGGCGAGGTCAGGCCGCGGTCAGATGGCGGCCAGTGCGATCCTATTTTGGTTCTATGGTGTCGTTGGTGCATTTCCCTGGAGGCGGCAATAAGGAACATGAAAAAACTTGTCCACTTGGCTCTGGCAGCTCTCTTTCTTTTGGGCTTCGCTTCCGCGCAAAATATTCCGGAAGTTGACGTATTCGCAGGCTACTCGTATTTGGATTTTGACCAGCCCCTGACCTCGGTTACGACCTCTGACCGATTCGGTCTGAATGGCTGGGATCTCTCCCTTTCGGTGCACTTGATTTCCCGCCTTGCGGTTGAAGGAGACTTCAGCGGTCACCAGGTTGGCGATTGCGAAAATACCATTATCAACTGCAGCAATTTCTCCTATATGGTGGGGCCGCGCTACAATTTTATTCACTCCACTAAGTTCACTGGCTTTGCCCATGCCTTGGTTGGGCGGGACCGCTACGATCTCCCGGTCCAGTCCACGACTGTGACCGATACGTCCGTGGCATTTGCCGCGGGGTTTGGCTTCGATTACTGGGTTACGCGTCACTTTGGTGTTCAGTTCGGACCGGCCGATTATTTCTACACGCGTCACCTCTATAACACCTACAACGCCGCCGGCCAAAACAACCTGCGCGCGTCGGCTGGATTCATTTTTCGATTTGGCAATTTGCCATCCGGTGAGCCCGAACCGCCCAAAGCGCCGAAGGCTCCCAAGGAGGAGTCGGAAGGCGGGCATCGTTCCTGGATTCGTCCCTGGCATAAATCTCCGCCGGCGACTACTTCTGAGAGTCGGCCCGCGACCGTTGCCGTCGCTAAGTCTCGTCCAGTGCAGCCCGCTGCGCCTCCGCAGGAACTTACGCCGAGTCACGGGATGGCAGTTCGTTCACTCGGCGTCACGGTTGCGCCGCAGGAATTCGACGGCGCCAGGATTCTGGCGATCGAACCGGGAAGCATCGCGGAGATGGCTTCCTTGCATGTCGGCGATCTCATAAAGACGGTGGACGGTAAAGCCGTAAAGACTCCGATGGAATTGGCGGCCGAGATGTTGGATAAGACCGGTAAAGTCCGCCTCGGCATTCAGCGCGGTGCGGTCTCGACAGAGACAGTAATTCTGCTGGGTAGTCACTAAGCTTCGTGATCGGGGAAACATCGAGAGAGACGCGGCTTGCCGCGTCTTTTTTTTCTCTTAACAGCCGCCGACTTTCCAGAAGCGTTCGTCCTGATAATCGAGCGTCAGCAGGCGATTGCGCGGATCGTGGCGCTTGCCACACTTGGGGCAGGGAATGAAGCTTCGAAGATGCATTCCCTTGCCGTCGAAATTCTTCGGCGACGGCAAAGCTGGCGCCGCAACTGCACGGAATAATGAACATGCGAAAGTTTTTCTTGGCTTTCGCGTCGTGCTTGCGCGTGGTGTGCTTCATGATCGCTGGTGTGCGTGGGCTCGTTTAGCCTCTGCCTGCTTTGGACGGGGCGAAGCCCCGTCACCACACGCGCCGAACCTCTTCCGATCCGGATTTAGCTTTCGACTTCTGCCATCGACCTTTTTCGCATGTTCGATTGCAGGACCTTCTTGCGAAGGCGCAGCGATTTCGGCGTGACTTCAACGAACTCATCGTCGGCGATAAATTCGATGGCCTGTTCGAGGTTGAGGTTCTTGTAGGGTACCAACCGGATCGCCTACGTCGGACGTTGACGCCCGCATGTTGGTCAGCTTTTTCTCGCGCACAATGTTGACGTCGAGGTCCGTGTCTTTGGCGTTCTCGCCAACAATCATGCCTTCGTAAACGGCAACCCCGGGTCCGGCGAAGAGCACGCCGCGCTCCTGCAGATTGTAGAGGGCGTGGGAGGTGGTGACCCCATCGCGGTCGGCAATCAATGCGCCGGTGGGGCGATGCGGGATTTCTCCCTGCCACTCGATGTATCCGTCAAAGAGCGCGTTCATGACGATGGTGCCGCGCGTGTCAGTCAGCAGCGTGCTGCGGAGTCCGATAAGTCCGCGGCTGGGAACGCGGAATTCGACGCGCACGCGTCCGTAACCGTGATTGTGCATGTTGGCGACTTCGCCTTTGCGCGAACCGACGTGCTCCATGACGACGCCGACGAATTCCTCGGGGACATCGACCGTGAGGTGCTCGACGGGCTCCATCAATTTGCCGTCGATGCGCTTGGTGACGATCTCGGGCTTGCCGACCATCAGTTCGTAGCCTTCGCGGCGCATCATCTCGATCAGAATGGAAAGCTGCAATTCGCCGCGTCCCAAAACCTTGAATGAGTCGGTGCTGCCGGTTTCTTCCATGCGCAGCGAGACGTTGGTGAGCAGTTCTTTATCGAGACGCTCGCGCAGATTGCGAGACGTAACGAAGGAGCCTTCGCGTCCGCAAAAGGGAGAAGTATTGATGGTGAACAGCATCGCGATCGTAGGTTCGTCGATGATGATCGGAGGCAGCGGCGTGGGATTTTCCGCGCTGGTGATGGTCTCGCCAATCGTGATGCCTTCGACTCCTGCGACGGCGATGATGTCGCCCAAAGAAGTTTCGGTGATGTCGGTGCGCTTGAGGCCGGAGAAGCTGAAGAGCTTGGTGATCTTCGTTTTCTGAAACGAACCGTCGCGCTTGGCGATCGCTACGTCCGCGCCTGTTTTCATGGTCCCGGAGAAAACGCGGGCGATGGCAAGGCGTCCGAGGTACTCGCTGTAATCAAGGTTGGCAACGAGAATCTGCAGCGGCCCGTCGGCCTCGCCTTGCGGCGCGGGGATCGTGTCAACAATCGCCTCAAATAGAGGACGCAGATCTTCGCCATGTGCTCCCTGATGCACGGCGGCGGTTCCCGCCTTGGCGTTTGTATAGAGGACTGGGAAGTCGAGTTGATCTTCCTTGGCATCGAGATCGATAAAAAGGTCGTAGACCTCGTTCAGGACTTCCTGCGGCCGAGCATCGGGACGGTCGATTTTGTTGATAACGAGAATCGGCTTGAGGTTCGCTTCGAGGGCCTTGCTGAGGACGTATCGCGTTTGCGGCAGCGGGCCTTCGCTGGCATCGACCAGCAGCATGACTCCGTCGACCATCTTGAGGGCGCGTTCTACTTCGCCGCCAAAATCGGAGTGGCCGGGAGTGTCCACGATATTGATTTTTGTGCCGGCATAGAACACGGCCGTGTTCTTGGCAAGAATGGTGATGCCGCGCTCTTTTTCCAGATCGTTCGAGTCCATAACACGCTCGGCGACGGTCTCGTTATCGCGGAAAGTGCCACTTTGGCGAAGCATGGCGTCAACCAGCGTGGTCTTGCCGTGATCCACGTGGGCAATGATGGCGATATTGCGAATACTGTTGTTCAGATCGAAAACTCCTTCGTGTCGGGCTTTTTTTCCCGCTTACTATTACTTTACTATGGCGGCGAGGTTTGAGCGTGTAGATACGGGCGCTGCGCCGTCCGAGGGGAGTCCCAGCCCCTGAAGGGACACCGGTTTTTGACGACTTGCGGTATCGCTAAAGCGATACCCTGATACGAATCGGGTACCCTGGTGCGAAGCGACACCCTGCAAGATAAACCCTACAAGCGATAACCCTGATACGAAGTGAAAACCCTTGACAAGCCACTTTTGAGGCGCGCTCTTGCGCGGGCTGATTCAATAATTTCCGAATCGGTTTTCCACAGTTTTCTTCGCGGGCCTAATCCAATCTCGCTACATCCCCATGCACTAACGCGTACGAAATGTACTTCCAGAACCGTTAGAGTTGCGTGAGGGCGGTCGACTCGTCCCCCCAATTTTCCATCGTCGAGGCTCGCATGATTGAAGCAGCAGCATCGGTTGAAGCAGGCAACGTCTCACAATCCCATAGGATGTTTTCCGCCGGTCTGTCGCGGTTGTTCGTGCGATCGCAGGGCTCTGCAATACTCCTGCTCGCGTTCGCTTTGATCGTTGCATCGCAATCCTTGGCGAAGACAAAGGCAAAGACGGGCAACTACGACGGACCGGCGGAGTTGCCGCGAGTAACCGTGCCGACTGCAATGAGCGACACGCCGACGCCGGGGTCAATTATCAGCGTAAACGCCGGCGATGATCTGCAGGCCGCGCTGCACAATGCGAGCTGTGGCGATGTGATTGAACTGCAGGCGGGGGCAACTTTCAGCGGCCAGTTCATGGTGCCGGCGAAGAAGTGCGACATCAATCATTGGATCGTGGTCCGCACGAGTTCTCCGGACAGCGCGTTGCCGGCAGAGGGCCAGCGCGCCACGCCGTGTTATGCGGGAGTCGCTACGCTTCAGGGACGTCCGCAATATAACTGCACCGATCCGCAGAATGTGATGGCGAAGGTGCAGAAGGACAGCGCCGGGAACGGTCCTTTTATATTTGCCGGGGGCGCGAATTTCTATCGCTTCATCGGGCTGGAGGTGACACGTCCCGATGGAACGTTTGGCCCTGCCGCTCTGATGTCCGCTCGAACCACGGCAGATCATATTATCGTCGATCGTTCGTGGTTTCACGGCGCGTTGCAGGATGAAACCCACGTTGGTGTGAGCTTGAGCGGCATGACCAACGCGGCGGTTATCGATTCCTATTTCAGCGATTTTCATTGCATCGCTATCACCGGCCACTGTACCGACGCTCAGGCAATCAACGGAGGCGCGAGCGATAGCCAGGATGGGCCTTTCAAGATTCAGGACAACTTTCTGGAGGCGACGGGAGAAGCGGTGCTGTTCGGCGGTGGCAAGGCCACGGCGTCGCCGGCGGATATAGAAATTCTGGGCAATCATTTTTGGAAGCCCTGGCAATGGATGCCGGGCAGCGATTCATTTGTGGGCGGAGCGAACGGCGAACCATTTGTCGTGAAGAATCACCTGGAACTGAAAAACGCGGTGCGGGTTCTAGTCGATTCAAATCTCATGGAAAACGTTTGGGGAGGTTTCAGTCAAACTGGATTTGCCATTCTTCTCACTCCCAAAAATCAGCACGCGCCGGGTCACAATGTTTGCCCGAAGTGTCAGGTAACCGATGTCACGATCCGCTATACGCAGATTTCGCATGCCGGCAACGGAATTCAGATGAACACAGCTATCTCGGGGAATGGCAAGAATGGCGCTGCGGCGCTTGCCGGTGAGCGGTGGAGCATCCATGATATTGTCCTCGACGATCTGAATGCTCAAGAATATGACGGCGGAGGCACGGTGTTCGCGATCATGAACGCGTGGCAGAGAAACGCGCTCAACACGGTTACGATTAACCACATCACCGGATTTCCAGATCCCAGCGGCCACACGATGATCATCGGGAATACCGCTAAGACGGCGCGCATGTTTGGATTGGTATTTACCAATAACCTGCTGATTGCCACACGATATCCGATATGGAATACAGGTGGCCACCGCAGTTGCGCCGTGAAAGATGTGCCGAGCACTACCATCACCAAATGCTTTGCGACTTATACCTTCGCAAACAATGGATTGATCAATCCGCCACCAGCTTTTCCTCCGTCGAAGTGGCCGAAGAACAATCTTTTTCCCGCTAGTGTCGATGATGTTGGGTTCACCGACTTTAACAACGGTAACGGAGGGAACTACGAGTTGTTGCCGAGTAGTCCTTACAAGAACATGGGTACGGATGGAAAAGACCTGGGAGCGGACATTGTGGGACTGAATGCGGCGCTGGCGAACGTAGAGTAGTTTTCGGGGGCGAGGCGACGTAACGTCTTTCGTCGCTCGCCTTTCGCTTTTCGCTGCTCGCTTCTTTAGGTATAGGAATTCGCGAGTTCCCCATCTCCCGCAGCAGCCTGTATAGTATCGTCCATGAAACGTGCTGCTTTCGCTCTGATTTTCCTGCTGAGTCCCCTGCCCTTCGCCGCCGCGCAATCCTTCTCTGTGACATTTCCGGCGGAGAGAAGTGCACAGCCGCTAGACGGGCGCCTACTGCTGGTGCTTTCCACCGATCCGAGCGAAGAGCCGCGAATGCAGATTGACGACTCGCCGCGCTCGCAAATGGTTTTCGGCGTCACCATGGACGGCTGGCGTTCCGGCGAGCCCGCCGTGGTGGATGGCAAAGCTGCGGGGTATCCCATTCAAAGCCTGAAAGATGTACCACCGGGCGAATACATCGTGCAGGCCGTGCTCAATAAGTACGAGACCTTTCACCGTGCGGATGGAAAAACGGTGAAGCTGCACATGGACCAGGGTGAAGGGCAGCATTGGAATATTTCTCCGGGCAATCTGTATTCCAAGCCGCAGAAGATCACGGTGCAAGCTGGAGGCGAGGCGATCCCGATAGAGTTGACTGAGGTGATTCCGCCGATCGTTCCAAAGCCCGACACAAAATACATCCGCCACATCAAGATTCAGAGTCCCTCGCTCACTAAGTTTTGGGGACGTCCGATGGAAATCGGCGCGATTGTTCTTGTGCCTGAGGGTTTCGACGAGCATCCCCAGGCGCACTTTCCGCTGATGATTTTTCACGATCACTTTGTGGACGATGTGGACGACTTCCGCACCACGCCTCCCGATCCTGATCTGAAGCCGGATTACAGCGAACGCTTTCATCTGGCGGGCTACAACCGCATCCAGCAACAGGAGGCTTATAAGTTTTATCAACAGTGGATTTCGCCTAAATTTCCGCGAGTGTTGATTGTAAAAATTCAGCACGCCAATCCTTTTTATGATGATTCGTATGCGGTGAACTCGGCTAATGTGGGTCCGTATGGCGATGCGATTGAGAATGAGCTGATTCCCGCGATCGAAAAACACTTTCGCGGCATTGGCCAAGGCTGGGCTCGATTTACTTACGGAGGATCTACTGGCGGATGGGAAGCGCTGGCGGTGCAAGTGTTCTATCCCGATCACTACAACGGAGCCTTTGCTGCTTGTCCCGATCCCATCGATTTTCATGCGTATACCAACATCAATCTTTATGACGGCGACAGCGTGTTCGGCAAAAGCGCATTTTTCGTCGAGGGCGCGCATACGCGCATCGCGCAACCGGCCATGCGTGACTATGAAGGCCACACTTTAATCACCACGAAAGGGATCAATCAGTACGAACTCGCGCTCGGCGACACGGGCCGCAGCGGCGAGCAGTTCGACATCTGGCAAGCGGTCTACGGGCCAGTCGGCGATAACGGATATCCGCAACCGATCTTTGACAAAACCACGGGAGAGATTGATCACAAGGTGGCCGAGTATTGGCGTCAGCATTACGATCTGGAAGCGATTCTGGAGCGCGACTGGGCGAAGCTTGGTCCCGAGCTTGCAGGGAAGATTCACATCTATGTTGGATCCGACGACACCTACTTCCTGAACAATGCTGTTTATCGCATGGAAGATTTTCTAAAGACGACTACGAATCCTGCTTATGGAGGCGAAGTGACTTATGGACCGCGCGCCGAACATTGTTGGAACGGCGATCCCACGCTGCCGAATGCACTTTCACGCCTGCACTACAACACGCAGTATCTGCCGAAGATTCTGGAGAGGATTCAGAAGAGCGCACCCAAGGGAGCGGATTTGAGTAGCTGGCGGTATTAAGGAGTCGTTGAAACCCCTTGGTACCGGCTGTTGGGAGTCCCACTTCTTGAAACGCACGAGAAGTCGGCCCCCTTCTTACTCTTTGCTGCTAGATTTGTGCCTGCAAATGAAAACCTGACGGTCTCACCTAGAGCCGACTCGAGTCCGATCTGAGAACGCGCTTGCGCTCCTGTTTAACCTTGCTATAATCGCGCAAACTTTTTCGGCTGCCTGCAAGGGCTGCTGGAGCGGCGATTGAAGGGAATGAAAATGAATGTGAAACGAGTTCTAACTGCGGCCGTCGTGTCTGCGCTGATGGTGTTGCCGGCCATTGCGGCTGGGGCAGATGGCAAGCCCTCTGCCGATCCGGGTGCTGCTCTCGCGGCGAAGTGGATTGCTGCGTGGAATTCTCATGATCCGGAGAAGATGCTGCCGTTGTTTACCGATGACCTCCTTTACGAGGATGTGGCTTTTGGCGAGGTCAGTCATGGCAAAGCTGAGCTCCGCAAGTTTTTTGTCTCTGAGATTGAAGCCGTTCCCGACATTGAACTCAAACTGGTGCGCGCCGATATCCACAACGGACATGGCACCATCGAATGGACTTTTAGCGGCACCGACAAGGATGTGTTTAGGACGGGGAAGAAATTTTCTGTCAGAGGCGTCAGTGTGATCGATTTGCGAGACGGAAAAATATCGCGCAACCTCGATTTCTACGATGCGGCTACAATCATGCGCGCGGTTGGAGCGCCTCCACCGGCCGCGGCTAAGTGACGGGCAATGAGTGCGATCTTCGGTGGTTCCCACCCTTCGCGATAGAGCCGCGAAGGATGGGGCACCCGCTTTGTGCCAAGTGACGACCCCAAGGTGAAAGGATTCTTTGTGACAGAAAAGAAAACCACTGCGGAGCGAGACAACGCGCAGCTCGAAGCTCTCGGGTATGACTCCAAGTTCGATCGATCCATGAGTCTTTGGGAGAACTTCGCGCTTGGGTTCACCTATCTGTCGCCGGTCGTGGGCGTTTACACCGTTTTTGCGTTTGCCATTGCCACGGGTGGTCCTCCAATGTTCTGGAGCTACTTGTTTGTCGGACTGGGACAGCTGTTGGTGGCTTTAGTTTTCGGAGAGATTGTCTCGCAGTATCCGATCGCCGGTGGTCTGTATCCGTGGGCGCGGCGGTTGGTGGGAAAGCGCTGGGCTTGGATGGCAGGGTGGGTTTACCTGTGGGCATTGTTTACGACGATTGCCGCCGTAGCTGTGGGCGGAGCTCCTTATGTGGCGCAGCTTCTGGGCATCAACATCGGGCAAAGCGGAGAGGTTGCGGTTGCGGTAATCATGATTGTCGGGACCACTGCTTTGAACGTCAGTGGCACACGGCTTCTGGCTCGGGTCGCCATGTTTGGATTTATCTGCGAATTGCTGGGCGCGGTGGTGGTGGGCGGCTACTTGCTAATCATGGCCCGTCACCAGAGCTTTGGAGTGCTTTTCCAAAGTTTCGGTCTAGGCAGCAATGGGCATTATTATCCGGCGTTCCTGGCGTCGAGCGTTGCGGCTATGTTTTGTTATTACGGCTTTGAAGCTTGCGGGGATGTGGCTGAGGAGACTCCGGACGCGAGCCGCGCTATTCCGAAGGCTATGCGGATGACTATTTATATCGGCGGCTTCGCAGCCATGCTGGTTTGCCTGGCGCTGGTGTTGGCAGTGCCCGATTTGAATGCCGTGTTCTCTGGCAAAGACGCGGATCCGGTGACGACCACTTTGCGCGCGGCTGTGGGTCCGGTTGGACTGCGAGCGGTGATTGCGGTTGTCATGGTTTCCTTTTTTTCTTGCCTGATCAGTTTGGAAGCGGCTACCAGCCGTCTGCTGTTCAGCTATGGCCGCGACCGGATGATTTTTGGCGGAGCGCAACTCAGCGCTCTTTCCGAACGCACACGGGTGCCGATCGTTGCGCTGCTCGTCGCCGGCGCGGTGCCGGCCTGCATTGCGATTGCCGGATTGTTTCTCGAAGAAATGATTAAGACGATTATCGTGTTTGGATCCGCCGGAATTTATGTCGCCTTCCAGATGATTGTTTTGGGAGCATTAATCGCGCGCGCGAAGGGATGGAAGCCGAGCGGGGCATTTCGTTTGGGTGTCTGGGCGTGGCCGGTCAACCTGGCAGCACTGACTTATGGAGTACTGGCCATCATTAATATGGTGTGGCCGCGGACGCCTCAGGATCCCTGGTATCGCAATTATGGAATGATTGTCGGCACTGTGGCTGTGGTTGGTGCCGGGCTGGTTTATGCGCTCTTGTTTCGTCCATATGATCGCATTGACGCGCCTGAGGGCGATGCTCATCTTGCGCATCTGAGCCGGCCGTAAGGGCAAAGGCAAGGAAACACCAACGGCAGCGGACAGGAGTGTCCGCTCCACATGAACTTAGAAGGTGGGGGGAGTATTGACCCAGAGGAGCCAGGTTTCGCTGCGGCCTGGATTGATCCAGTGATGCGGGGTGGCGCTCTCGAAGTAAAAGCTGTCGCCACGCTTCAGGTGGTACTCCTCGCTGGCAACCGAGATTTTCAGTTCTCCGCGTAGCACGAACAGAAATTCTTCGCCCTCATGAGAGTAGGACTCGCCGCTTCCGGCTTTGGGCTTGATGCGGAATAGATGCGGCTCCATGACTTTATTGCCCCAGGCCAGCAACTCCATGCGGACGCCGGGACCAGCCTGTAGCACTTTGCGTTTGGGCGGGCGCACCAATCGGGTATTCGAGTCCGTCGCATCGAAAAAATCAAGGATGTTGGTGCGGTAGTAGCGTGCTAGCCTGCGCAGTGTACCGACGGAGGCGCTCATCTGCGAGCGTTCGAGCGCGCTAAGAAAACCGACAGAGATTCCGGCTGCCGCTGCGACTGCGGCGAGGCCAGCGCCGCGCTTGGTGCGCAATCTGCGTAAGCGCGCGCCGATGGCTGCGGTGCCGTTGCTGGCGGCGGGTTTGATGGCGCCTTCGCGCTTGAGCATTTGAACAATGGCGGCTGCGTTTAGTCCACGGACTTTGCGAAGGTAGCGGGCTTTCTTCAGCAGACGGACGTCGTCGTTGGTGTAAAGACGATAGCGGCTCTTGGTGCGCTGGGGGCGTGCCAGGCCGAGGGCCTCCCATCCTCGAATCGCCGACGGAGAAATCCCCACTAAGCGGGCTACATCGCCGATCTTGAGAAAGTCTTTCGCGTCGTCCGACATGATCCTCGACGGTCCTCGATACGCCCTCAATACGACCTATGAAAAAATGAATATGCCTGTTGGCCGTGCCGATGGGGATTCACTTTTCCGTTCGACCATTTTTAAGCTTGACAGGGGGCAGCGGAGTCTCTAACCTTGCGCGATTATAGCAAGGTTTGTGTTGGGCGCAAGCTGAATCGAATCTGAAAAATTGCCGCCGAGATCTGGAGGATCTGTTTCCATGCCGTCGTCAAATATGCCGTCGCCAAAACTCTCCCGGACGTCTTGCTGCCTCATCTTCTCGGTCGCGGTCCTGAGCCTGTGTCTTGCTAGCTCGACGCTTGTGTCCGCTCAGGGCACTGGCGGACGCATCCTGGGCCGGGTCGCCGATTCCAGCGGGGCCGTGCTGGCAAACGTGAAGGTCACGCTCACGAATGAAGCTACGGGCGTGAGCAACGAGACCACCACCAATGAAAATGGCGAATACGGTTTCCCTCAGGTTCCCGTCGCGGTCTATCGCATGGATTTCGATCTCGCGGGCTTTAAGAAGAGCGTGCAACGCGCGGTGAACGTCGATCTCAACCAGATCGTGACGGTCAACTCGGTATTGCAGGTTGGTGAGACGAAAGAAACGGTTGAAGTGACTTCAGAAGCGCCGCTCATCGATACCACCAGCACCCAACTCGGCGCGATCATGGATTCGCGGCAGGTCTCGACTCTGCCCCTCAACTCCCGCGATACCTATCAACTTCTACAACTTCAGCCGGGAGTAATGTCTACGGTTGGCTCCAGCAACACGATCGTTTACGGGAGCGACAGCCCTGGCGCGGTTTCGGTGAACGGAGGCCGCGGGCGCGCGAACAATTTCAGCGTCAATGGGGGCGATGCTAACGATCTCTTCGTAAACCTTCCAACCGTTCAACCCTCGCCCGACAGCATTGAGGAGTTTCGCGTGCTGACCAATACTTTCGACGCGGAGTATGGGCGCAACTCAGGCTCGGTCGTCAATGTGGTCACGAAGTCAGGTACCAACGATTTGCATGGGAGCCTCTACGAATTTTTCCGCAACAAGGTACTCAACGCCGACAATTATTGCCTCACCGGAGTGGATGACGTTCCCTGCGAGAAGCCACAATTCAATCAAAACCAATTCGGCGGTACATTTGGTGGACCAATCATTAAGAGTCGTACATTCTTCTTTACCAGCTATGAAGGCCGACGCGTCCGTCAAGGCATCTCATCGCCGGCGGTTACCGTACCCACCCTGGCGGAGCGGCCGAGCTCAACCCAGGCTTTTTCCGATTTCACCGACATTGGCGGTTTTGATACCCAGTCGCCTACTCCGGACACGGGCCTGCTCAACAATCCCCAGCTTCTTGACGACCGGATGGGATGCGATCTCGCGGTTGGTAAACCGGGTGGAATTCCTGCTGGTATCAAATACACGACACTGTTCCCGAACAACCAGATTCCGTTGGCGTGCATGGATCCTACTGCTGTTGATCTGCTGCAGTTCGTACCCACGCCGAGCAGCGGCAACCTGATCACTACCGTTCCTACCCAGTCGGTGCGCGGCGACCAGGTCACGGTCAAGGTTGATCACAGGCTGAACGACAAGCAGAACCTCAGTATCTATTACTATTTTAACGATGACGACACATTTCAGCCCTTCGCCAATTTCGAATTGACCGGGGCAGACGTGCCGGGATTCGGCAGCATCGTGAAAAGCCGATTTCAGCAGTGGAACATTACCCACACCTGGACCATCAACAACAGTACGGTGAACGAGTTTCGTTTCAATTACAACCGTGAAGGCCAGGAAACATTTCAGCATCCCGCGAATACCGAACTGGTACAAAACTCCTGTCCCCCGCCTCCCATGTGGTTGACCAGCGTCACTGGTCCCGTGCCCTGTTTTTACGGGGACGTTCCGGGGAATGTCAACGGAATCCATCCGTTTCTTGGCGCGGGCCGCGAGGGGCTTCCATCGATCTCGGTGTCGGGAGGATTCTCGCTCGGTAATAATTCGGAAGGGGAGCTTCCACAAGCCGGCAATTCGTTCCAATGGGCAGACAGTTTAACCAAGGTTTCGGGGAATCATACCTTCAAGTTTGGAGTGGATTTTCGTCGTCAGCAGTTCAATCAATTTCTCTATTACAACGTGAGTGGAACGTTCGATTATTACGGCGGAGGCCCGAACGATACTAATTCAGCGAGCTTATACCCTAACTTTCTTCTTGGCCTTCCCGATCAATTCGGACAAGGTTCGGCGCAAGTCGAAAACGTCCGCAATACCGGCCTCTACTTGTACGCGCAGGACAGCTGGAAGATAAAGCCGAATCTAACGCTCAATTACGGGCTTCGCTGGGAGTTGAATACTCCCCTGGCGGATATCGCGCAGCACGTTCAGACGTTTCGTCCGGGTCAGTCATCCACGATTTACCCTTGCGGTGGACCCAATACGGATTGCTCGTCGCAAGATGCAATCGGATTGGTTGTCCCGGGCGATGCCGGCATTCAGCCGGGCCTGACTCAAACCTATTACAAAGCAATTGCTCCTCGCATCGGAATTGCATGGAGTCCCGGGGGTTCAGGCAAGACGAGCATTCGGGCTGGGTGGGGACTTTTCTATAACCCAGTCGAGCAACTGGTGCTGGAGCAATTCGGCGCCGAGCCTCCATTTGGCGGAAGTACCTTTGTGGATGAGACGCAGTTTAACCTGCCATTTCTCGATCAGAGTGGCACATTCAATTACCTGAATCCGTTTAACGGCGTCATCAGTCCCCCGCGAAAGACGCTGCAAGATTGGGCGACGTTCGAACCCATCCTGCTATTCGGTGATTTCCAACCGCATATGCGTTCGCAGTATTCGGCGCAATACAATTTCACCATTCAGCGTGAGTTAGCCAGGGACATGAAGCTGGAGGTCAGCTACGTTGGGACGCAAGGGCATCGTCTACTGGCAACGCATGATATCAACTATTCGAACCCGCAGACTTGCGTCGATATCTTTAACATCGCGAACGCCTTGCCGAGCCGTGTCATAACGCAAAAAGGCGCTGGCCCCGATGGCGAGACGACGTGCGATCAGTTTGACGAGGATGCCCCTTTCTTCATCAAACCGGGCACGATTCTCCCCAACGATTTGCATTTGCCCTACGCCCAAAACCATAGCGTTATTCCCGCAGGCACGAAGATTGGCCCGAATGGCATTACGCTGGTCGGCTTGCGTCCCTACTCGTCGCCGCAGTGCGACCCCATGACCGGCATTGGGTGTCCGGCCAGCGGAGTGCCTGTCTTTAGCAGCATCTTTGCGCAGGATACGATAGCCAGTTCCTCGTATAACTCCTTGCAGGTGTCGTTGGACAAACGATTCGCCCACGGACTGCAATTTACGGCTGCCTATACGTTCAGCAAATCCATTGACGAAGCTTCCAGCTTTGAGGGAATATTGAACCCACTGCCAGGCGCAAATAACAATTCATTGTCACTTTTCGATGCAAAGCATCGCTTTGTTATTAGTTATGGGTGGGACCTGCCGATCAAGAAGGCTGGCGCTGCCGGCAAGATACTCAACGACTGGTCCGTGTCGGGCATTACCACCTATCAGACCGGATTCCCGATCCGTATTACGTCATCCTCGGACAACGAGCTAATGAACAGTTTCGACTTTGAACTGCCGGGCGAGCCCGATCAGATCGCGCCTTTTCAGTGGCAAAAGCCACAGAACAATGGCGGTTATTACTTTAACAATCCTTCCGATCAGAGTTCGATCTTCACCGAGGATCGGGATTTTCGGCCGTGTCGGCAATGCTCCGCGGACAATCTGCTGCGGACCGGGGATCAGTCAAACTGATTTATCCGCCAGAAAGATCATTTCGCTCAATGAACGCATGCGTTTCGAATTTCGAGCCGAGTTGTTCAACGTTTTCAACCACACGCAGTTCTATAATCCCGATGGGAACAGCACGGATGGGGCGCAGTTTGGGCAGGTTACTCAGGTGAAGGATCCGCGTCTGGCGCAGTTTGCCCTGAAATTTTATTTTTAGTTCGATTTTTGTTTCCAGCCCGGACGGTTTCGGCCGTCCGGAGCCAATCTAATGGCCTACCCGGCCTGAGTCTTATTGGAGATCACGATGTACCCCGCATTGCAAAAAGAGCTCGACACGTTCGAGCGCCGTACTCCGAAGTCCGCCGAAGCGCATAAGAAGAATTTGAAGCGTTTGCCTTTGGGCGTGGCTAGTAATTATCGCGCTTACGATCCGTATCCGATTTTTGTTTCGGAAGCTTCGGGCAGCAAGTTCCGCGATCTGGATGGCAACGAATATCTCGATCACAACCTATGTTTTGGCACGCTGATGGCGGGGCATTCGCATCCGGCGGTGATCAAGGCCGTGGAAGGGCGTCTGCATAAGGGCACAGCTTACGGGATGCCGCACAACATGGAGTGGGAGTTGGCGGAAGAAATCTGCACGCGGTTTCCGGTGGAGATGTGCCGCTTTGGTAACAGCGGTACGGAAGCTACCATGCATACGATCCGGTTGGCGCGCGCGGCTACGGGGCGCGACAGGATCATCAAGTTCGAAGGCGGATATCACGGGCTGCACGATGCGGCGCTGGTCAGTGTGAAGCCGCATCCTCCGGCGGACGATTTTGGAGATATCAAGAATCCGAAGCCGGTGCCGGGCGGCGGGGGCGTGCCGAAGGCCAGCATTGCGAACGTGCAGATTGCTACGTTCAACGATCTGGAGACGGTGGAGCGGCGGTTTAAGGAGAATCCGAACGAGATTGCGGCGGTGATTCTGGAGCCGATCATGATGAATGTTGGGCTCTGTATGCCGCAGAAAGGATTTCTTGAAGGCCTGCGGTCGCTCTGCGACAAATATGGGGCGCTGCTGATTTTCGACGAAGTTAAAACCGGGGCGAAGCTCAGCTGGGGCGGGGCGTCGGAATACTTTGGCGTGGCTCCCGATATGATTTGCCTGGCGAAATCGATTGGTGGCGGGTTCCCGCTGGCGGCTTTCGGGGCGCATAAGAAGGTTATGAACCTGATCGCCGATCATAAAGTTTTTCATGGCGGGACTTACAACACGAATCCGATTTCGATGGCGGCGGGGCTGGCAACTTTCCGCGAAGTGCTTACCCGGGCGAATTACACGCTGATTGAGAAGCTTAGTGACAAGCTGGTGGACGGATATAAGAAGACTGTCGCCAAGGTGGGATTGCAAGGTTACATCGCTAGCGCTGGAGCGAATGGGGCGCTGATGCTTTATCCGAAAGAGATTCGGAATTATCGCGACTGGTTGCCGATTGACGTTGACCTGTGGCGGCATTACTGGTTCGCGATGGTGAATCGGGGCGTGATGTGCCAACCTTACTGGTGGGATGAGCAGTGGACGATTTCTGTCCAGCATACCGAAGCCGATATCGATAAGCATTTGGCGACGTTCGCCGAGGTTGCTCCGTCGCTCGCCGTTGCGCAGCAGGAACGGTTGGGAGCGGTGGCGGCGCACTGATTGCGATCGGGTCATCGGGTCATTGAGGCATCGGGTCACTGAATTATTGAGGCAGTGAATCATTGAGGCATTGAATCATTGAAAAGCGAAGGCCTTACAGGGTCGATCACCTGACGATTTGATCGTCTGACTTTATCAATATCAACACCGATATCAATGTCCGATACTGCCTCCAGCCAACCGCACCTCAAGCGCGTTCTCGGACGCTTTGACCTGGTGCTGCTGTTTGTTGTGGCCGTATTCAATCTCAATGTTGTTCCCAGCATTGCTGCGAACGGCGGCGTGACCGTCTGGCTGTGGATCATTTCACTTCTTTTGTTCTTCTGGCCGCAGGGGATCGCGGTGATTGAGCTTGCGCATCGCTATCCGGGCGAAGGCGGGGTGTATTTATGGGCTAAGGAAGTGTTCGGCGATTTTCACGGCTTTCTTTCGGGATGGTGTTACTGGACGAATAACATGTTGTATGTTCCGACGGTGATGCTGTATTTCGTCGGAGTAACTGTATTTGCCATGGGACCCGGTCACGCTGGACTAGCTGATAACAAGAACTTTGCGATGGCAGCCTCGTTGGGATTGCTGGCGCTGCTGACCGTGGTGAACATTGTTGGACTGGGAGTAGGGAAGTGGCTCAACAATCTCGGCGCCATCGGAACATTTATTGCGGCGGCGGTTCTGATCGGGCTGGGAGTTACAGTATGGTCACGTTTCGGCACGACCGTGACTGCGGCTGACTTCCGGGTTCCGGCGGATCCACGGTTTGTTCTCAATTCGTTCGGCGTGATTTGTTTTGGCTTGGTCGGACTTGAACTGGCCTCGGTGATGGGCGATGAAATTCAGGATCCTGAAAAAACATTACCGGGCGCGGTGGCTTGGGGCGGAGTAATTTCCGGGCTGCTCTATATCGGAGCGACTTTGACGCTGCTGGTTGCTGTCGGCAAGAACGACATCAGTGTGCTGCAGGGTATTGTGCAGGCGGTCAGCCACATGGCCGGTAGAGTTGGCGTGGTATGGATTGTTACTCCGTTTGCTGTGATGCTGAGCCTTTCAATCGCGGGGATTGGATCGGCCTGGATGGGCGGCTCGGCGCGGATTCCATTCGTAGCTGGACTGGATTCCTATATGCCGTCGTGGCTGGGGAAAGTCCATCCTACATACAGGACGCCGTATGCGGCGTTGATTGTGCAGGCGATTGTTTCGTTGATATTGATTGTCATCAATTTCTATGCTTCTGGCGGCGTGCAGGAAGCTTTCCAGACCATGCTGTCGCTGGCGGTGGTGCTGCAACTGGTGCCATTCTTATATGTGTTCGCGGCACTGCTGAAGTTTGCTTTGAGGGGAGACATGGCGGGAGCGCGGTATGGCCGCGGTACGCTGATTGTTTCCGGATTCTTCGGCTTTGTCACGACCACGCTGGGGATCGCGCTGGCTTTCTTTCCGGCTAAACAGATTACGTCGGTCTGGATGTATGAAGCGAAAATGTTTGGCTTCACTTTATTCTTTTTGCTGTTGGCGGTGTTTTTCTTTTTTGTGTATGGGCGGCTGAAGCAGTCGCAACAAGCGGCCTGATTGGGGGAGGATTTATGGGTGGTGGAGTTGCAACTGAGGTAAAGACTTATTCCATGCTTATTGACGGTGAGTTTGTGCCGAGTGAGTCGGCTAAGACTTTTCCTGTTTATGATCCTTCAACGGAAGAAGTCATTGCCCAGGTCCCGGATGGGAACGCGGACGATGTCAATCGGGCGGTCGCTGCTGCCAAGGCCGCGTTTGAAGATGGTCCATGGGCAACGACGACGGCGCAGGAGCGGGGACGAGTGCTCTTTCGGCTTGCAGAAAAGGTTAGGCAGAACCTGCCTATGCTGGCCGAGATCGAATGCCGTAATTCGGGCAAGCCGATTGTTGAGGCTGAGTATGACATCACCGACGTGGCGACGTGTTTCGAATATTATGGCGGCCTCGCTACGAAAGTCGTCGGCTATGTAAATCCAGTGCCCGATAATGCGATGAGCCTCTCGCTGAAGGAGCCGATGGGCGTGGCGGGGCAGATTATTCCGTGGAATTATCCGCTGACGATGGCGGCGTGGAAGCTGGCTCCGGCGTTGGCTGCGGGCTGTACTTGTGTGCTGAAGCCTGCTGAGCAGACTCCGCTGACCGTGCTCGAAGTTGCGAAGTGGTTTGACGAGGTTGGTCTGCCAAAAGGCGTGGTGAATATTGTCACTGGTTTTGGTGAAAGTGTTGGATCGCCGCTGGTCAAGCATCCGGACGTGAATAAGATTGCGTTTACGGGGTCGGCGTCGGTTGGCAAGATTATCGTTAAAGAAGCCGCCGATACCGTGAAGCGTGTGACCCTCGAATTGGGCGGCAAGTCGCCTAACATTTTCTTTGCCGATGCTGATTTTGAGGCGGCGATTGATGGAGCGCTTTTTGGCGTGTTCATCAATCAAGGAGAGGTTTGCTCGGCGGGCAGCCGCATCCTGGTGCAGAAGTCGATCTATAAGAAGTTTGTTGAGGCGATGGCGGAGAAGGCGAAGAAAATTAAGGTGGGTCCGCCACTCGAGCGCGAGACGAAGATGGGAGCGCTTGTTTCGAAGGATCAATACGACCGTGTATGTTCGTATCTTGAGATTGGGAAAAAAGAAGGTAAGGTAGCGACTGGGGGCGGGCGCTCCGATAAATTTGCCAAGGGCTATTATGTGCAGCCGACTATTTTTTACGATATCGACAACAGTGCCCGCATTGCGCGGGAGGAAATATTTGGTCCCGTGGCGGCGGTGATTCCGTTCGACGATGAAAAAGATGCGCTGAAGATCGCGAACGACACGCCTTACGGGCTGGCTGCCGCGGTTTGGACGCGTGACATTTTCAAGGCTATGCGCGCGGTGAAGGCGCTGCGGGCGGGAATTGTGTGGGTGAACCATATGCAGCCGACTTATGTCGAAGCTCCGTGGGGCGGTTACAAGCAATCGGGCTTTGGCCGCGAGCTGGGGCCTTGGGGCATTGAAGAATATCTTGAGACCAAGCAGGTTTATATCAATCTGAATGAGGCCCCGATTGGGTGGTACTGAGAACAGCCGTCAGCTATCAGCCATCAGCCTTCAGTAAAACCGACTTGGCTCCGCAATAGTTTGTGGTGACTCGTGACCTGGATTGAGAGTTTGCTTATGTCTACCATTCAACTACGAACACCTATTCCCGGGCCGCGTTCGATAGCTCTGATGAAGCGGCGCAATGATGCTGTGGTGCGGGCGGCTTATCACGCTACGCCTGTTTTTATTTCCAAGGCTGAAGGTGCGATCGTCGAAGATGTCGATGGCAACCGGTTGATTGATTTTGCCGGCGGGATCGGGTGCCTCAATACTGGACATCGCGCACCCGGAGTGATCGATGCCCTGCGACGACAACTTGATCGCTTTTTGCACACCAGCTTCAACGTGCTGCCATACGAAAGCTATATCGCGGTGTGTGAGCGGTTGAATGCGCTCGCGCCGGTCAAAGGTCCAAAGAAGACGTTGCTGGTGAATACGGGCGCCGAGGCGGTTGAGAACGCGATCAAGATTGCCCGTTCTTACACCAAGAGACAGGCGGTTATCAGCTTCGAAGACGCGTTTCACGGACGCACTTACATGGCGATGGCTGCGACCAGTAAGACGCATCCTTATAAGGCGGGATTCGAACCGTTTCCGAGCGAAGTGTATCGCATCCCTTATGCGTATTGTTACCGCTGCTCTTACTCGTTAAAGTATCCAGCATGCGAAGTGCACTGCGCGCGCCAGCTCGAAGACACATTCAAGCGCGTGGTCGCGGCGGAATCGGTGGCGGCGGTGATTGTCGAGCCGATCCTTGGCGAAGGAGGATTTGTTACTCCACCGGCGGAGTTCTATCCCACGCTCGGCGCAATCTGCCGTAAATACGGCATTCTGCTGATCGCGGACGAAGTGCAGACTGGGTTTGCTCGCACGGGCGCGCTATTTGCCTGCGAGCGGTTAGGACTCGACCCCGATCTGGTTACGATGGCCAAGTCGCTGACTGGCGGCTTGCCTATGGCGGCGGTCACGGGACGGGCGGAGATTATGGATGCGCCGGGTGTCGGGCAGCTTGGCGGTACGTTCTCGGGGAATCCGCTGTCTTGCGAAGCGGCGCTGGCGGTGCTCGATATTATCGAGAAAGAAAATCTGTGTGCGCGCGCCAATGTTCTCGGCGAACGCTTTCGCAAGCGCGCGGCGAAGTGGCAGGCACGGTGGGAACTGGTTGGTGACGTTCGTGGGCTAGGCGCTATGCAGGCGCTTGAGCTGGTTCGCTCAAAGACTACTCGCGAACCGGCCAATGATGAGACAGCACAGGTGGCACAGTACTGCTATGAACACGGCCTGATCTTGATTACTGCAGGATCGTATGGCAACGTGATTAGGCTGCTGATGCCGCTCGTGGTCACGGATGCACAGATGGAAGAAGCGATGGATGTGGTTGAAGGGGCGCTGGCGCACGTTGCCGAAAAGAAGGGTGCGCTGACGGCACAGTTGACGTAGAGATTTGATTAGTGCGCGAAAAGCGGGAACCACAGGGGACACAGGGTACACGGAGTACCGAGGAGTTTGGAAAATGACAACAGCTACTGCCAACCCGCCGATGACAGGCCAGGAGATCGTAGATTTAACCAAGCGACACACACTGTTTGAGTGGTCGGCGCAATCCAAGGTCGATCCAATTCCGGTGGCGCGGTCCAAGGGAATTTATTTTTGGACGCCGGAAGGGAAGCGCTTCATTGACTTCAACAGCCAGTTGATGTCGGTGAACATTGGACATGGCGATGAGCGGGTTATTCGGGCGATTACCGAGCAGGCATCGGTGCTGGCATATGCCAATCCGTTTATGGCGACGGAGGTGCGGGCGCGGCTGGGAGCTAAGCTGGCGGAGATTACTCCGGGCGATATCGATACTTTTTTCTTCACGAATGGCGGCGCTGAGGCGAATGAAAACGCTATTAAGATTGCGCGGGCTTTTACCGGACGCCACAAGATCATGGCGCGTTATCGTTCGTATCACGGCGCTACGGCAGGTGCGGTCAGTCTTACGGGCGATCCTCGTAGATGGGCCGCGGAGCCTGGCATCCCGGGCGTGGTACGTGTGCTTGATCCTTACCATGGAATCGAGCGCGGATGGGAATCGGCGGAAACTTCGCTGGCTATGATTGAGGAGATTATCCAGTTGGAAGGTTCGCACACGATTGCGGCGTTCATTCTGGAGACGGTAGTGGGAACGAACGGCATTCTTGTGCCTCCTGATGGATACATGCAGGGCGTGCGCAAACTGTGCGACAAGTATGGGATTCTAATGATCGCCGACGAGGTGATGTCCGGATTTGGACGGACCGGGGAATGGTTTGCAATCAATCACTGGAAAGTTGTCCCCGACATGATTTGCATGGCTAAGGGACTTACCTCGAGTTACATTCCGCTGGGCGCGGTCGGGATGCGGCGGCATATTGCGAAGCACTTTGATGACAAAGTGTTTTATGGCGGACTTACTTACAACAGTCATCCGATGGGATGCGCTACGGCGCTGGCTACTATTCGTGTTTATGAGGAAGACAATCTGATTGAGAACGCTCGCAAGATGGGCGCGATCCTGAAGACGCTGGGCGCGGAGATGCAAGCGAAACACAAGTCGGTCGGCGCAGTGCGGTCGATTGGACTGTTCGGCATCTTCGAGTTGATTCGGGATACGAAGACGCGGCAGCCTATGGCTCCGTTTAATGGCGCGTCGGAGGAGATGGCGGCGCTGGGGAAATTCTTCCGGGAGAATGGGCTTTATACTTTGGTTCGCTGGAATACGTTCTACACTAATCCTCCGCTTTGCATCAACGAGGCGCAACTGCGGGAGGCGTTTGCGATTATTGATCAAGGGGCTGGAGATTACGGATCGGGCGGTTAAGGGGTAGGTCAAAACCTGGGGCGCGGGGAGAATGCCTTGACGCGGCCTGCTGGACGAGAAGGGGTAGGGGTCCCTTCGGCTTCGCTCAGGGCAGGCTCTTCGACTGCGCAGGTACTTCACTTCGTGAAGTGCTTGCTTCGCTCAGGATGACAATGGTTGGGGAGATCTACTAGCTAGCGCCAGCTGCGTTGCTGGCTATCTGAGGGAGAAACTACTAGTGGGGCGTGGTGGGCTTGCGTAGCGTGGCCGTTGATTGCGGTTGCGGCCTGGGTGCGGAGGTTTCCGGCTTTGGCGTCGAAATCGAGCGTGGTTACGCTGTGGGCACACTGCGTGCAGTTGAACTTCATGCCACCCTTGATGCGCTGGATTCTATAGGCCTTCACTGCTTGAATTGTAGTCTTCCGCAAGCTGGGTTGCTTAAGCGATGGTCGGGCAGCGAAGGTAACAGGGCGGAAGAAGATTTGGGTTGATGAGATCGCTGATGCTGCCGAGCTGTGCTCGGTTTCGACGGGGCAGAGCCCCGTCACCACACGACCAAACTCCACACAACCGAACTCCACCCACGCAAAGTTTCGGACAAGGTGTCTACTTCACCAACCGGTTGTATTTCTTCAGGACTTCGCGCAGGCGGTCGTGGGGCAGGGCTATGGCGGTGTGGCCATCGATTCCGGTCATGGTTTCGGCGGCTACCATGGCGTTGACTACTGCCTCTTCGGTAGCTTGAACGGTGGCTAGAAACAAGGGGTCGAGGCTGTCGTTGGGCAGCATTTTCAGGTCGTGGATTCCCTTGGACGACGCTGCTCCGGGATTCGCGGTCGAGAAGGCGACGAAGATATCGCCGGAACCGTCGCCGGAGTAGCTGCCGTCGCGGCCGAGGCCTAGAGATGCCCGGCGGGCTATGCGCTTTAGTTGCGTTGGGATGAGCGGCGCGTCGGTCGCGATCACAATAATGATGGAGCCCACGTCTTCGCCATAGGCTGGGTGCTCGGGAATTTCTTTGCCTACTGGAACGCCCGCGATGCGCAGCTCGGCGCGGCGTCCGTAGTTGCACTGTACCAGGACGCCGACTGTGTATCCGCCGGATTTCGCATCGAGGACGCGGGACGAAGTCCCGATCCCACCTTTGAATTCGTTGCAGATCATGCCGGTGCCGCCGCCTACGCTACCTTCTTCAACCGGGCCGGTGTGGGCAGAATCTAGGGCGTGAAACGCGTCTTCGGGCTTTACGTGGAATCCGTTGATGTCGTTGAGATAGCCGTCCCAGGTTTCGGCAACCACGGGCAAGGACCACCAATAGCCTTCCATGTCGGGCTCGCCGCGTTTCACTTTCCAGGCGATGACGGCGTCGCGGACCACTCCTACGCTGTGGGTGTTGGTGATCATGACGGGGCCGTTGAGGAATCCGGAGTCTTCTAGCCAGGTGGTGCCGGTCATTTCGCCGTTGCCGTTTAGCGTGAACCAGGCGCCAAAGACTGAGTCGTTTCCGGCTTTTCCGCGGGGATGGATTGCGGTGACGCCGGTGCGGACGGGTCCTTCACCGACTTTGAGCTTGCCATCGCCGGAGATGAGCGTGGTGTGTCCTACTTCGACGCCTTTGACGTCGGTAATCGCGTTATTTGTCCCAGGCGTACCGTCGAAAGGGACGCCGAGGTCGCGGGCGCGGGGCTTGGATTGGGCTAGAGTGAAAGAGGCAGCGCAGAGGAGTATGGTCAGCAACGGCAATAATCGGGATCGCATCATATAGTCTTCCGGTGGGGCGTGAGCGGCAGTATAAAGCATGGGGAGTTGGTTTAGAATCCTGCTGGGTTGGAGAGGGGATTGCGGGGGCGACGGTTGCCCTCAGCGACGAAATAGATTGCTCAAGACCTCGAAATTCCGGAGCCCAGCCCCTAAAGGGGCGTCTGACTTTGGACGTCTTACGGTATCGCTAAAGCGATACCCTGTACGAAGCGTGAATTGATAAGCGTGAATCGATAAGCGTGAATTGAAAAGCGTGAATCGATAAACGTGAATTGATGAGCGTGAATTGATTAACCTGAGTTGATAAAGATGAAGGCTGATCACGAGTCAACTAATCAGGAGACGACATGGAAAACTGGAAGCGGGCGGTGATTGCAGGATCGGCGGGCGTGGCGATGATGTTGTTGGTGAGGCGAAGACGTCCGGCAGCGGTGCTGGTCGGGGGAGTCGGATTGGCGGTGCTGGCGTCGGAGTTTCCCGAGAAGTTCGAAAAAATTCGCGAAGATTTGCCATCGTATGTGCGGCAGGGGACGCGATTACTTGAAACGGCCATGAAGTTTGGCAGCAAGATTGAGGAGTTGGCGGAGAAGCGCGCGGCTCGGGCGTTTGAGGAGTTGGGGGAGTTTTAGGCTCGCTGTCGGCAGATTCGAGACGTACTTCTCTGATGGGGGCAAGCAAAAGCAGGTCCTTCGCTCCGCTCAGGATGACAAATTTAATTCGGTCCTACTCGATTCCCAGTTGTTTACGGGCGTCGGGGCTTAGGCGCTCGGGAGTCCACGCGGGTTCCCAGATCACGTTGACGTTGGCGGTGCGGACGCCGGGCAGTTGCTCCACGCGGGATTTTACCTGGGCGCTGATGTTGACGTGCTCGGGGCATCCCTGGGCGGTGAGGGTCATATCTACGCTTACGTCCTGCTGATTTTCGGGGACGTCTTCGAGGCGGATTTCATAGATCAGGCCTAGATCGACGATGTTGACTGGGATCTCGGGATCGTAGACTTGTTTGAGTGCGCTTAGAACATCATCCTGAGCTATGGGCATGGTTATAGTTTAACTGATGCGGTTTAACTGATGCGCTGGCAGGATCAGCGTTTTTGGACGACTAGCGAAGCCCTATGACCACAGGGTCCACGGAGGCACACGGGGAAACCTTATTCATGGCTATTGATCCGGAGCTTCAGAAAAAGCTGCAGATGTTTATGATCGTCGCGATCGTGCTGGTGGGCGCACGCACGGCTTACATCGTGTATGAGCGGCATGAGGCGATGAAGGAAGAGGTGAAGCCGCAGCACGAAACAGCGTTGAATGCGGATGCTTATGTTACGCCGAAGAAGTTGCGTCCTTACGATTTGAAGTCGGCGAAGGAGTTGACGAAGCAGCCGGTTTGGGTGAGATATGGGAATGTGGTCACTTACTATCCGTACGACCGGCAACGGCATAAGACGGATTTCGCGCACGAGGCAGGAATGCTGCCGCCTTTGCAGCAGCTCGCGATTCAGGATGTCGTTACAGACGTAGCGCCGCAGACTCCGGGAATCAAGCAGGTGATGGCGGTGTTTACGCTGGAGGACAAAGCGTATGCGGTGCCGATCGGGGCGGAAAAAGACAGCGAGTTCAAATTTCGCTCCGATGACATGTTTTTCAATGAGGATCCGCGGGTTCTTTATAAGCACTGGCCGGCGGATGTCTGGAGCAAGATTGATGCTCACGAAGTGCAACCGGGGATGAGCGAGTTGCAATCCAGTTTTGCGATCGGGATGGGGCTGTCAGAGGGCTCGGGTGATTATGGGTACCGAACCCTGCATTACGCGAATGCGGGGAAGCCGCTGGCGATCACTTTTCAAAACGACAAGGCCGTCGATATCAAGCCCGGATCGTAAACTGCAATTCCGAGCTACAATTCCGGTCATGAAAAAGGCGCTTGCCGTTACTGCTATTTCTTTCCTGCTTTGCCTCGTCAGTTTTGCCGCATCGCACGATTTGCCGCGCACTTTGCCACATACTCTGCGCGTGGATTATTACCACACCGGAAACTCCCACGAAGAATGGTTCAGCATGGATCGTGTGGTGCTGGAGCCGTTGGAGTGGCCTGGAAATCTGAGCAAATCAATCGACGAGAGCCAGCTTGGAGAGTATCTGTTTGAAGTTCGCGAACAGGCCAGCGGGAAGCTGTTGTACTCGCGGGGATTTAATTCCATATTTGGAGAATGGAAAACCACGGACGAGGCGCTCCATGGGAACCGGACATTTTCGGAGTCGCTGCGGTTTCCGGCTCCTGAGTCGGTGGTGGAAGTGGTGCTGAAAGAGCGTGCGGATGGCGCCTTTCACGAAGTTTGGAAGACTGAGGTCGATCCGAAAGATAAATTCGTGGATCGGTCGCGTCCGCCGTCGCCGGGAGCGTTGATGGAATTGCAGAAGATGGGCGATCCGGCAACCAAGGTGGATTTGCTGATCTTGGGCGATGGTTACACGGCGGCGGAGCGTCCGAAATTTGAGAAGGACGCGCGGCGCTTTACTGACGAGCTGTTTGCGGCTTCTCCATTTCACGAACATCAGAAAGATTTCAATGTGTGGGGACTGTGTCCGGCGGCGGCGGAGTCGGGAGTTTCACGGCCTTCGACGGGAATTTATCGGAGGTCTCCGGTGGGCGCTGCGTATGACACGTTTGGCAGCGAGCGCTATGTGCTGACCACGGAGAACCGTACGCTGCGAGATATAGCGTCGTTCGCGCCGTATGAATTCATTGAGATTCTGGTGAATGGGCAGACCTATGGCGGCGGCGGAATTTTCAATTTGTACGCGACGGTGGCGATTGATAGTGCGTGGTCGGGATATGTGGGTGTCCACGAATTTGGACATCACTTTGCGGCGCTGGCCGATGAATATTACACGTCCGACGTGGCGTATTTGTCGTCCGAGAAAAAGACGGAGCCGTGGGAGCCGAATGTGACGGCGTTGCTTGATCCCGCGAATTTGAAGTGGAAGGATCTGGTGACGGCGGGGACGCCGGTGCCCACGCCTTGGGCGAAGGACGAGTTTGATCGCTTTGAAAAGGACATCCAACAAAAACGCCGAGTGCTGCGCGCGGCGGGGAGACCTGAGGCGGAGATGGATGAACTCTTTCGCAAAGAGCGCGCGAAAGAAGACTTGATGCTGGGTTCGGATAAGTACGCTGGGAAGGTCGGGGCGTTTGAGGGGGCGAACTATGCGGCTAAGGGGTATTACCGTCCGGAGGAAGATTGCATTATGTTTACGCGCTACAACAAGTTTTGCGCGGTGTGCCGGCGGGCGATTGAGCGGGTGATTGGGATGTACACCGCGTAGGAATGGGTGACCGTGCCAGCGTTTTCACAGCTTCGTGAGAACTCCCTGATGGGCTGGTGGGGCGATTGAGGGGTATGGGGTCCTTCGACGGCGCTAGGACTTCCGCTTCGCGGAAATCCTTGCTTCGCTCAGGATGACAATTGAGTGGCGGCGCGGGATTGTAATCGGGCGCGGACGAACTCTACTACTTCGGGGGTCACGTAGTCCGGCGGGTGGATCTTGAACACTGGGCGAGTGATCGCGGGTTTCAGCGAAACATTTTTCCAGGCTGGGGCGTTGGAGTTGGAGCTGGAGTTTCCAGTGGAGTTGGCGGAGTGCAGCAGCACAGCGTCGGCTCGATCCAGAAAAGTCTGCGCGGAGGGTTTGAAGTCGGCGGTTGCGGGATCGAGGACCGTCAAATAGAGATCGGGTTTGATGAAGCGCAGGATGCTGTTCGATTCGATGATGGCATTTTGGGTGGTGGCGAGAATTTTGCGGATGCGGGGCATGGCTTCCGCTAGATGTCCTTGCTGGGTGCGGATCCACCAGGAATGATCGGCTCCGGCTAGCAGGAAACGTGACGTGTCGGAGTCGCCGGACCGGTCTTTTTCTTCCGATACAGCTAAAGAATGATCGGCTGTGGCGCAGTCGCAGGTTTCTCCGTTGGCGGAGCAGATGCCGTGTCCGTATTGGGTGATTTTTAGGGCGGTCCAGTGGAAGGTGGGGAGGGCGGCGATTAGTCCGGCGACTACGCTGGTCTTGCCGATGTTTCGGGTGTGGCCGCCGATGACTAGAATGGGCATTTAGCTCTTGGCTCTTGGCTATTAGCGCTTCGCTTTTAGCTGTTCGCTTACCTGCTCTTCTTTGCTTTTGCTGACCTCGATAAGAACGCTAACTCTTTAAGATAGTCTTTTATGGGGCGAGCGGGCGTGCCCCAGAACACTACTCCTTTACCCCTAATTATTTTCTTTGTCGGGATGCCGGATTGGGCGCCTAGGATTGCGCCTTCTTCGATGCGGACGTGATCCGCTATGCCGACTTGTCCGCCCATGATGACGTTGTTTTCGATGGTGACGCTGCCGGAGAGTCCGGTTTGGGCGGCGATGATTACGTCGTGGCCAATCTGGACGTTGTGACCGATGTGTACGAGGTTGTCGATTTTTGTCCCGCGGCCGATGCGGGTTTCGTCGAGCGCGCCGCGGTCGATGGTGGAGTTTGCGCCGATTTCAACATCGTCTTCGATTATCAGGCGTCCGATTTGGGGGAATTGTTCGTAGCGTCCGGTTGCGGAATCGCGGACTAAGCCGAACCCTTCGCTGCCTAACACCGCTCCCGCTTGTACTGTGACGCGATCGCCGATGGTTGTGCCAGGGTAGAGAGTGACATTGGCGTCGAGGCGGCAATGGCTTCCGATGGCGACGTCGTCGCCGATTACCGCGCGGGGACCGATGGTTGTTTCGTCTCCTACTATTACGCGTTCGCCTAGAATCGCGCCGGGGCCGATGGCGACGTTTTTTCCAACTTGCGCGGACGGGGGAACGATCGCGGAGGGATGGATGATGCGATTGCTCGCGGGATCGCGGAGCAGCTTCGCGGCTCGGGCAAAAGCCAGGCGGGGCTGGGCGGAAATCAGGATCGGCTTAACGGTGCTGGCGGCGAAGTTTCCGGCGGCGAAGTCTCCTACGATGATGGCCGCAGCGGGCGATTGGAGCGCGGCTTCGAGATATTGAGGGTCTTCCACAAATATCAGGCTCTCGCTGGTTGCAGATTCGAGACTGCCAACTCCGGATACTGTGATGGAGCTGTCTCCGAGGAGATGGCAGTGGAGCTTCTCGGCTAGAGAGCGCAGGGTTTGTTTCATGGTTGTCTATTGTCGCCTTAGGAGGTGGATGTTTACAACGCAACTACGCTTTTAAGCGAGAGTACCTCAGCGACTAAAGCCGGATATCAACGGATCCGATATCGCAGCGCTAAACCGCTGCGCCACCCAAAGGCAAGTTGAAAACAAACCTTCAGCAAGCTGAACTGCGCTAGTACTTTTGAGCAACTCGTACCGCGAGCGTACAGAGATCGTAATTTTCAGCGAACTGCACAACGTTAGTACAGCGGCGGTTGGCCTGGCGGTCGGGTTTTCCAGCGGCGATGGACCCAGAGCCATTGGTCGGGATAGCGGCGGATGAAGTCTTCGATCACTTTGGTGAATTTTGCCGTGTTGGCTACGATGTCGGCTTCGTTATCTTTGCTATTGGTGCGAATCAATTCGACTGCGGGATCGAAGCGCAGGATATATTTGCGCAATTTTGAATCCCACACCGTGAAGCCGGGGACTACGGCGGCGTCCGTGCGCAGGGCTATACGGGCTAGGCCGCTGGCGGTGCAGGCGGGGATGCCGAAGAAATCCACGAACACTCCTTGCGGCGGCGTCATGTTGGTGTCCATGAGAATGCCTACGGTTTCGCCGGCTTTCATGGCGGAGAGCAGGCCGCGGACGAAATCGTCTTTATCCACGGTGCGGTTGCCGTGCATGGTGCGGTAGCCCTGGATCAGGCGGTCGATGTAGGGATTGTCCAGCGACCGCATAACGATCGACAACGGATGACCTTGCAAGGAGTGGGCGAAGGCGGAAAGTTCCCAGGCTCCGAGGTGTCCGGTGAGGAATAGAACTCCTTTGCCGCGGGCGTAGGCGCGCTCGAAGTTCTCGAATCCTTCATAGACGACGGTGCGGGAAACGTTCTCAAGGGTGTAGCGCGGAAAGAGGCAGACTTCGGCGAGCTGGCGTCCGAGGGAAACGAATTCTCCGCGAAGCAAGCGTTTGCGTTCGCGTTGCGACATTTCCGGGAAAGCGAGAGTCAGATTGCGCAGGCCGACGCGGCGAAGGCGTCCGTGAAGTGCGTAGACGGTTAATCCTAGGGTGATGCCGATGGCGCGCGCCAGAGGACGAGGGAGCAAGCCCAGGATTTTGATCCAGGGCCAGACCAGAGCGTATTCGAGGCGTTCGCGCAATGGGGGGCAGTTCTCAGTTCCCGGTTCTCAGTTCTCAGTGGTTGGTTGAATCCTTGTTGAATCGAAGACTGAGAACTGAGAACCGGGAACCGAGAACTCTCATTTTGCGGCCAGTTGGGCCCACTTGGCGAGCGTGCTCAAGAAGGGGTAAGCGGCCTTGGGAGCTTCGACCTCTCCCTTGAGCGATGTTTTGAAGGGGACCATGCGGCCGTAGAATTCGCGGGTGCTGTCTTTATCCTGCTTGATGACTGCGCCGGAGAGTTCGAGTCCGGCAAAGAGGCCACGGGAGCGGGAGTAGGTCAGAACCTGCGCCCGCATCTTCCAATCGGTGTCGGCGGAAGCGTGGCGTCCGACGGGGCCGGCGGCGGCGCTGGCATCTCCGCCGAGCTTGAACTGGCTGGAGAGCAGGTTATCCATGCCTCCCTTATTCATGATCAGCATGACTACGTCGGTGGCCTGGCCACCGATCTGAAGGCCGAAACTGCCGCCGCCAATGGTGAAGAAGGCGGGAGCACTCCATCCGGTGGGAGTGCGGCAACTGGCGACGCCTTTACCGTAACGGCCGCCGAAGACGAATCCGCCGTTGAGGAGAGATGGGACTACGGCTACACATTCGGCCGAGCCGAGGATTTCCTGAGGGATACCCTTGTCTGGGGCGCCCTGGATTTCATCGAGGACGGTTCCCGCGGCTTCGACGCGTCCCGAGGCCTTGGTGTTGGGGTCGATAGCTGTGGCTGGGGCCGTTGCCTGGGCGGGAGCTGATGCTTGAGTGTCTTGTGCAGAGAGAATCGTTGTTTGGAAACAGATCAGAGAACAACACAGCAACATCAGAACGAGGGAATTTCGCATCATGCCTCACTGGGGACTAAGAGTATGAATCTATTGTTCTAATTCTATTCGATGCGGGGGGTGGAGTGGGGGATAGCCGGGGCAGCTGTCAGCTATCAGCCGTCAGCCATCAGGAAAACAATGTTTATTGAGAGTGGAATGACATTCTGAGGTTTGGGAGGCAAAAAAATGCGGGGTTGAAATCGGCGACCCTAATCTCCGCTTCCAACCCCGTCTCCCAGGTTCTGTGGTAGGTGAGGCGAGTATGGGGCAGGTGGGAAAAGCGGACAAGATTACCGGGGTCACTGGCCTTTAGTAACCGAAGAATAGTTGACGTAGTTCCTCGTTAGAGAAGTGTGAAAGCGAGTCTATTGGTCAATACTCTAGATTTTGACGTCCATTCCGGCGGTCCTTCAGTTTGGCCTCAGACACCTGAGCGGTGGGACTAGACGGCTTCCGAAACACCAGCAAACGGCAAAGAAGCCGCGTTATACTTCCCCATTAAAAGTGGGCAACCCGCCCTCGGAAACGCAATGCATTCAGATGATCCAGAGAGCGATGCTGAAGTTGTCGCGTACGCGCGGGACGAGAAAATTGACGATGCTGAGACTTCTATCCTGGATTTCTTCCGTGACAATCAGGGGAAGGTTTTTTATGAACGCCAGCTCACGGTCATGTTTGAGCGTTCTTACTTCCACTGGATCACTGTAAAAGCTCTCTTAGAACTGGCCAGCGGAGGTTCGATCAACAGCCAGACCCTTGAACTAGTACCGGAGGTGCCAATACGATTCTTCTGGGCAAAGGGAAATCGCTATTGGAAACGTCAGGCTGCAAAGGTCATTAATCTTGTTCGACGCTTTTCTGATACAACAGTCACCCACGCGATTGGTTTTCAGGGCGAACTGTTGGTGGACGCGGCTCTTCCCCTCGCTGACTTTACTCCGGTCGCTCGAAACGCCCGCACATTTAAAGACAAGACTTGGGTTGCTACTGGCCACGATTTGGATCGTATCATTAGACGCGATGACACCTATTACGGGGTTGAAATCAAGAACACTCTCCCGTATATTCCCCGCGATGAATTACGAATTAAACTCGCGATGTGCAAATATTTGGGGCTGACTCCGCTGTTCATTTCGCGGATGGCCCCAAAGAATTACAACTATGAAATTATCCAACAAGGCGGCATTTCCCGATTCTCGGGAGTCAGTTCTATCCGTTCGGTTATCGGGAGCTCGCAGCTACGGTCAAACGTGAGCTGCAATTGCCGGTTGACTGCCCGGCCCGCATCGAAGATGGAGCCATCTTGCGCCTCGTGAAGGCTCTTGCCTGGCAGACTCGAAGACAGCAGAAGCCAAGGATCGGCTAGACGTATTTGTATTCAGGGGGTTACGTGATTACCGTTTGTTTACTATGCTTTACCCGCGCCATCCCGTGAATTCAGTTTTCAATTCACATCAGCTGACGAACCGCTCTCTTAGGATGCGTCAAGACCTTAGGATACGCTCTTCATCTGGCAAACACCGCCGCCGCGTAACGATCCCCAAGCTCCGGGCGAATGCTGTCATACCAAGCTCGCGCTTCCTGCAAATCCTGATTCGCTTCTAGTATCCAGACGACCGGGGAGCGTCACGGTTTCTTAAACAGGTCCGCCCTGACTTGCTGCCAGGGGATGACGTCGGAGGGGTTTTGCTGATGCCGAGCGATTCGGTAATCTAGCTCGGTTCGTTGCGCGTCCGTCAGTGATACTGCGTCCGCTTCCAGGCTTTCCCAGACCGTATCCAGCAGTTCTGCTTTTTCGGCAGGTGAGAGGCTGTTGATCTGGCTTCGCAAATCGCTCATACAGTTCCCAGCCTAGCCCGGTTCCACCCGTAAATGCAAGGCGGATGGATCTGCCTTCCGCAAGGTACTGGAAACTACTTCGCCGTCACCAGCGAATGCGTAATCGCATGCACTGACAGCGCGATACGGTTCTGTACTCCGACTTTGCGCATTAGTTTGGCTACGTGCGCTTTTACGGTGCGTTCTTCGATGCCGAGGGCTGAGCCGATTTCTTTGTTGGAGCGTCCGGCTACGAGCATTTCCAGAACTTCTTTTTCGCGATCGGTGAAAGTGATGCGTCCGGCGGGGAAGATGCGTCCGGGGGATGCGCTTACGCGTTCGATGAAGGTGGAGAGGACGCGGCGGGGAGCCCACACCGAGCCTTGATGCACGATGCGGAGAGCTTGAATGAATTCGGCTGGCGAGGCGGCTTCATCCACGTAGCCTTTAGCACCGGCAGCGATGGCTTTGAGCACGCTTTCGTCGTCCATGCCGGAGCCGGTTACGATGATGCGCAGATCGGGGCGGATGGCTTTCATGCTGGCCATGATGTCGTACAAGTTCTGACCGCCGCGATTGCCCAGCAGAACGAGATCGATGCCCTGCAACTGGCTCAGGTCGGCCAGGGAAGCGGAGACCAACTCGAGATCTGGTTCGGTATCGAAGAGGGCCCGAAATCCTACAAACCGCAGCGGATCACTTTCCACTACGGCAATACGAATCAATGGCTTTCTGGCGACAGCAGCTTTCATCAGTGTGCCTGTTTCCCTGTTAGGATTGCTTCCTGTTTAAGAGTGCCTGATTCGGCAAGGAATTGAAACGATTGCCGATCAAGACAAATTACGGGGGTAACCCCCCAATTCGGCGTTGGAGGAGGGTTTCGAGGTGAAAGAAACGCGAGCACAGCGGTGTTTAGCGGGGATTCTCGCATTTGCCTTGCTGGGAGCGGCTTTGGCAGGGGCGCAGGCACAAGCGCCATCCCAACCCGCGGCCCCGGCTTCCGGGGAATATCAGCCGAAGTTTAAGGGCGATCCGGCACGGTCGGAATCGGAAGCGCAGGCGCTCGGGTACATGCGCGTGGTCCTGCGGGCGGAACGCGAATACAACAAACGGCACAACAAATTTACGGATTCACTCGAGGATCTGGCCGGCACAGGATCGTTCACCAAGCGCATGGCGCATTCGACCGATCGTGGGGATTACACGGCCAGCTACCGCACCCACAAAGACGGATTCGTGTTCACCATGACTCCCAAGCAACTAGACAGCAATCATCGGTCGTTCTACGCCGAAGACGATTACGTGATTCATGGGGATGATCAGAAGGCTGCGGATTCGGATTCGCCGAAGGTCAAGTGAGAGGACTGCGCTACTGAGGTTGTTCGAGTAAGACTGGCGGGAGCTTGCTGCGGAAGATTTCGTAGACGGGCAATCCCGCCAATACGACTAAAACTCCCAGGAGCGCTTGTCTCGGAGCATGCACTCCGACCAGTACCAGCATAACTACGACTAAGACGAGAAATGCTAGTGGAGTTACTGGATATCCCGGAGTCATGACTACGGATTCTGCTGCCTTCTGCCTGCGCCGAAGGACGAATACGCCTGAGACGGTCAATCCCAGAAAAAAGACGACGATGAACAATGCGTAGGAGATGATCTGCTCAAAACTGCCGACCAGCACCAGAAGTGACGCGATCGCTCCCTGGATGGCAATCGCATTTGCGGGAGTTCCGAAGCGGGGATGGGTGCGTGCGACCGCCTTCAGAAAGAGGCCATCGTTGGCCATGGCGTAATAGACACGCGGCGCGGAGATGATGAGTGCTGCCAGACTTCCAACCAGGCAGATTACAACAATCGCAGCGAAAACCACGCCGCCGGTAGGTCCGAATAACACCCTTCCTACTTGCGCGACAAAGGCCTGGTCTGAGGTTACTTTCTCCAGCGGAACGAGATACAAGAATACAGCGCTAACGATGATGTACACCGCTGTGACGGCGAGCATCCCGAGTAACAAGGCGCGCGGCAGGGTGCGTCCGGGATCCCGTACTTCGCCGGCAATCTTGCTGGCGTCCCACCATCCCCCGAAAGAAAAGAACGCGCCAACCACACCTACGCCGAGTGCGGGCCCTAGCGGCATGGAGCCTTGATGCTGGGCTACGAAAGGCACGAAGTTTGACCATGATCCCAGGCGGAAGGCAAATGCCCAGATGGTGAGGAAGCCGAGCAGACCTAGTTTGAGCCAGGTGATCCAGCGCAGGAACCCGGCGCTGACCTGAACGCTGAAGATATTCAAAAAACACAGTGCCCAGATGGTCGCGACGCCAACCAGCTTGATGGAAAGCGGAGACAGGGGGACGATGTAGGCGAAGTATCCGCCCATGCCTGCGGCCAAGGATGCTGTCACGGCGGGATCCATTACCAGCAGGCACATCCATCCGAAGAGAAATGCGGTGCGGGGTCCGTAGCTTTCCTGCAAATAAATGTATGCACCCCCAGCGCGGGGGAAACGGCCGGCGAGTTCTCCATAGCAAAGTGCGCCGCTCAGAGTCATGGCACCTACAACGAGCCAGATGACGAGCAGCCACAACGGAGAACCGAGCGCCTTGGCCATGCCTGCAGGCGTTAAGAAGATGCCAACTGCGATGATTCCGCCGATTACGGCTGCAGTCGTCGACGCTAGGCCGAGTTCACGGCGCAGGCCGGTGGAAGTCGGAGCGACCGAGGCAGATGGGCTGGTTGGTGACAAGAGTGCGGAAAAGTTAGATGGATCGATGGGATAGTTCAATAATGCAAAGAGGTTAGAGGGGCATCGAGCAGAAGAGCTGCGCGCGTTATTCCTTGGGACTATGCGTGCTATCGTCGCGGTCGGGACGCGCCGGCGGCTGGACGGTGGGAACTTGATCGGCGATACGGCGGACGGGAGTGGATCCGTCGTCGGTGCTGTGGCGGCGTAGTTCTTTGACGATGTGTTCGTGGTCGTGGGCAGCGAAGTCACGGGCGAATCGGGTAAGCGCCTCGGTCAGAATGTCGTGGTGATGGATGTTTTCTAGTCCCGGTTCACGAGTTACATTCAACCACAAGCGATGAAGCAGGACGACGTCTTCGTTCTTCATGCTGGGCGTGTGCGGTCCGATGCGGAAAGAATCTACGATGCCGTCGGGCTTGATGATCTGCAGCACAAATTGGCGCTTGGGTTCGGGGATGGCTTCCCATGCGCTGCCCAGAGCGAAGGCCTGCTCGGCCGTGGTCATTTTGCCGGAGAGTCCAGCGGCGACAGCGGAAGACTCGAGGTTGTGAGCGGTCTGGGCTATGGCCGACCAGGAGTCTCTCGCCGGAACTACCAGTAACGAAACTTTCTTGCCTACACTTTCCGCAACGGAGACGGCGCGCGTAAATAGAGTCTGCTCGTAATCGCTGAAAATCTGCTCGGTAGAAAGGCCGTAGGCGGCGGTGCCGAACTGGCTGATGCGGGCGGTCATCACGACTACGTCCTGCTCTTTGGTGTCGGTATGCTCGAGCACCCAGCGCAGGTGATTCAGAGTGTTGTAGTCGCGGACGGGGACCAGCACGTTTCCGCTTTTGATTCCGAGTGAGTCGCGTTCGACGGTGTCGCTTTGCAGCAATTGAAAGTGATCCTTCATCTGCTGTTTGGCGAGCGCGTATTTCTTGCGGTTGGTGTGCTCGGAAACGGTGAAGATCACGAAAAAGACTACGGAGAAAGAAACTCCGGCGACGGTGGCTACTGATTTCGTTGCGAGGTTCACTAGCGCGGTCGCCAGCAGAACGAAGAAGACGGAAAGTAATCCGATGGGTATTTCAGTTCCAGCGATAGTGACGTTGGGTGGAACCTTCCAGCCGCGCACTCCTTTGTACTTGAAGCGCAAAACCAGCATGGAAAGGCTGTTGAAGGTGAAACTCCAAATCACTCCGAAGGCGTAGGCTTCGCCTAGCACGTAGACATCACCGCGGCTCGCCAGGATGGTGAGGATTTGCAGGATGACTACCAGGTTGATGATGCGCGACGTCGTTCCGTATTTGCGATGAGGGAAGCGAAACCAATCGGCCAGGACTCCGTCTTCGGAGACGCGATTCAGCACGCCGTTGGAGCCGATGATCGCGGTGTTCACCGCGCCAGACAGGATGAGAAATCCGACGACAACAACAAATGCGCGGAAGATCAGGCGCAGAATTTGCGGTCCCCACATATACATGGCGAGGCCGGAAATCAGATTGTCTTTGTAGATCGGAACGCGAACCGCGTCTGGAATCAGCATCACCGACAGCAGGGCGGAAAGTCCGGTGAAAATAAAGCTGTAGATGGCGATGACTATTGCCGCTTTTTTCAGGTTCTTGAGCTTGGGATGGGCCAGTTCACGATTGACCTGAGCGAGCGACTCTTCGCCGCTCATGGCCAGCACGGAGTGGCCGAAGGCGATCAGGATTCCTAACACTCCAAACAACTTGGCCAGACTCTGCTCGGGGAAGCTGTGACGGAGAAAACCTAGTGACTCTTTGGAAAAATGCAGATTCTCAGGGGTCGGAAGCGGGACGGGATTGTATCCGGACTTGTAGAGAGTGAGCGCCGACCATCCCAGCAGGATAACCACCATCACGGTAGTGATCTGCATGACCCGAAGAGCTTTTTCGCTGGACTCCTGAATGCCCTTGGTGTTTTCCCACCAGTAATAAATCGTGACGGCCAGGGCAAAGACCACCGAGGTCAAGTCAACGTTGAAGTGCGGCGTGCCGTGGAACATGGTGTGGACGGCGCGGGGAATCCAGCCACGAACGTCGGCAGTGACAAAGGTCTCGTTGATGAGGCCGACGATGTATTGGCCGGCCGAAACACCGGAGATCGGTCCGGTCAGGATGTAGTCGAACATCAACGCAGAGACGCTGAGCTTGGCGAGAGTGCCGCCCAACGCCTCTTTCACGACGCGGTAAACGCCGCCGCGAACGAACATGGAGCAACTTTCCACGTATACGGCGCGCACTGCGAACGAAAACAGCATGACCGCGACGATGAACCAGGGCGCGGATTTCCCGACCGCTTGCTCGGCGATTCCACAGGCGTAAAAGGCGGACGAGGCGAGATCGTTTAACACGATGGCGGCAGCGCGCCAGTAGGAGATGAACGTGAGCATCACCGACGTGGCGACGACGATGCGAACTCGATTCGATGGGGAGGTGGGAGGGAACGACGCCATGGCGGTTAGAAGTGGTCGTCCTCTCCGCCGAAAAGCGTCTTCAGGTCTTCGATTCCACTGAGCACCAGGACAAAGACGGAGCCTATGCCTCCAACCACGAATAGGCCTTCGAGGAATCGCACCAGAATCGTTAGGAAAAACAAACCCATAAGCTCAATATGTTATTGCAAGTATGTTATTTCAAACGAGACAGGTTGACCAATGTTGAATTCGGACTGAAGCGCGCTTCGCGAGGAATTCTGTTCCCGTCGCCCGCGATAGCGACTTTGCTATGCTGGCTTGTGCGGAGAATCTCTTCCAGTGCGTGGCGTCTGGTCATAATATCAGCCGCGCTCCAGATCGTCATTTTTCCTCTGCTGAATCTTTACTGGCTCTCGTGGATCGCGGTTGCTCCGCTGATTGTGGCGATTCTGCGGACGCGCGCGCCCGAGACTTTGCAACTCGATGGTCAGGAGCGCCTGCTTCCCGCAACGGCGTGGCAGGGATTCGTGCTCGGCTATTTGTGCGGGATTCTCTGGTTCGCCGGAACCTGCTACTGGATCTTCGACACCATGCACCGTTATGGCGGCCTGCCGTTTCCGGCCGCCATGCTGGCACTGATTCTGTTCTGCCTGTATGTCGGGCTTTATCACGGGATGTTTGGGCTGCTGCTGGCCCTGGTGGCGGGGTCTGGATCAAAAGCTGCTGAATCTGGTGCGGCAATCCGGCGTGCGCTCGTGGCTGCTCCTTTTCTTTGGGTCGCCGTGGAACTGGCGCGGACGAGGGTCACGGCTTTTCCATGGGAGCTTTTGGGATACGCGCAGACGGGGAACTTTGCGCTCACGCGGATTGCGACCCTTACCGGCGTTTACGGGTTGTCGTTTGAAATCGCGCTCGTGAACAGCGTGTTCGCGGCTGCGGTTCTTGCGCCTAAGGAACGGCGGAAGTGGCTGCTGGTGGCGGCGTGCGGCGCGGCGTTGATTCTGCAGGCGGGGCGATTGCTTGGTCCTACCGCGGTTGTGGCCGATCACACTGCGTTGCTGGTGCAGCCGAATGTTCCGATTCTCGAAGGTGGGGCGTGGACGAAAGATTTTTTTCAGAACACGTTGCGGGATTTGACGGCCAGGAGTTTGCATCCCGATGGTGGAAAAGAAATACGGCATTACGATTTGATTGTGTGGCCGGAATCGCCTTCGCCGTTCTATACCAACGATCCCATGTTTCGCAGTGCGGTGAGTGAACTGGCGAAGCAGGCTGGGACGTGGGTGGTGGCGGGATCGATTGGCATTAATCCGGCGATGCCTGGTATGCATGCGGGTTCGGAGAGTTCGCAGATTTTTAACTCCGCGGCGCTGGTCAATCCGCAGGGAGAATGGGTCGGACGCTACGACAAAATGCACCTCGTACCCTTCGGAGAATATTTGCCGTTTCCGCAGGTGTTTGCTTTTGCCGGAGGGCTGACGAAAGAAGTTGGAGAATTTCAGCGCGGTGAGTCCCGAACCCCGCTGGATGCGGGCGGTGAGCGTTTTGGAACCTTTATCTGTTACGAGTCGATCTTTCCTGACGAAGTGCGGCAGGGGCCGTTGCAGGGTGCGCAGGTTTTGCTGAATATCTCGAATGACGGCTGGTACGGCGACAGCGGCGCGTGGAACCAACACTTGCAGCAGACGCAAATGCGCGCGATCGAAAATGAGCGGTGGCTGTTGTCGGGGACGAACACGGGGAAGACGGCGTCGATTGATCCTTATGGACGCATTGTGGCATCTACCGAGCGCAAGATCCGCACTACGTTAGAGGCGCCGTACGCGCTTAGTTCAGGCACCACGTTCTACACCCGGCATGGCGATTGGTTCGCATATCTGTGTGCGATAATTTCGGTAGGAGCGCTGCTCATGCGCTTTGTCGCTAAAGACGTCGATGGTCGCTAGTCGTTGGTCGTTCGCACGGCTGGCTAACGACTAACGACCATCGACTAACAACCAATGACTCAGTAAGCAATGGTGATGCGTAATGCTTGATGAACTCGAACAACAATACACTTCGTTAAAGACCAAGGTTCACGACCTGCGGGAGTATCTTTGACGCGGGTAAGCTGCGCCAGCAGTTTGCCGAAATAGAAAAGCAGGCGTCGGATCCGAATCTGTGGTCGAATCCTGAAAAATCTCAGCAAGTAATGCGGGAGCGCAAGCGGCTGGAGAGCTCTTTGTCGCTCGAAGGCGACTTGGCGCGCCGCTCCGATGACATCGCAGCTTATTTTGATTTGGCGCGCGAAGGCGAGAACGTCACTGCCGACTTGCAGCGCGATTTGGATTCGCTGCGCGAATTGGTCGACCGCGTCGAAATCGAAACGCTGCTCTCAGGCCCGAATGACGGGTTGAACGCGATCATGACGATTCATCCTGGAGCCGGCGGAACTGAGTCGCAGGATTGGGCCGAGATGTTGCTGCGGATGTATCTGCGCTGGGCGGAACGGCAGGGATTTAAGACTGAGATGTACGACTACCAGCCGGGAGAAGAAGCCGGGATCAAGTCGGCTACGTTTGGCGTGATTGGGCAGTACGCGTTTGGTTACTTAAGCAGCGAGATTGGCGTCCACCGGCTGGTGCGCATTTCTCCCTTCGATCAGGCGAAGCGGCGGCATACATCATTTGCCAGCGTGTATGTTTCTCCCGAGATTGACGACTCGATTGAGGTCATCATTAAACCTGACGATATTCGTATCGATACTTACCGATCCAGCGGCAAGGGTGGACAGCACGTCAACACGACTGACTCGGCGGTGCGGATCACGCACATCCCGACGGGACTGGTAGCTGCTTGCCAGAATGAACGCTCGCAGCACAAAAATAAAGATAAGGCGATGAGCATGCTGCGCTCGAAGATTTACGAATTCGAGTTGGAGAAAAAACGCGAGGTTACGAAGAAGATTGAGGATTCAAAACTGGATATCGATTTCGGCTCGCAGATCCGGTCGTATGTGCTGCAACCATACCGCATGATCAAGGATCATCGGACGAAGCTGGAGATTGGCGACGTGGATCGCGTGATTGATGGGGATTTGCGGCCGCTGATGCAGGCTTATTTGAGGATGCGGCGGGGTGAGAAGAGGGGCTAGGTGTCAGGTATCAGCTGTCAGCCGTCAGCTATCAGCCGTCAGTAAGGGCCGCCAGGATGACAATTTTGGAGAGCATGAGGTCCTTCCCCTTCGGCAGGCTCAGGGTCAGGATGACAATTTTGTTAGGGTGATGTCGAAGTGACTAAGAAGAGTTTAAAGCCGCCGCGTCTGGGATCGCGCTTCCAGCGTGCTTTTCGGTATGCCGCGGAGAAGCATGCGGGACAGGTGCGAAAGCAGACTGCGATCCCTTATCTCTCGCATCTGATAGCGGTTTCTTCTCTGGTGCTGGAAGCTGGCGGTGATGAGGATATGGCGATTGCGGGGTTGCTGCATGATGTGGTGGAAGATTGCGGTGGCATGCCTCGGCTGCGCGAAGTCCGGAAGGAGTTTGGTGCGCGAGTGGCGAAAATTGTCGAGGCATGCACCGATTCGTATGTCGAGCCCAAGCCGGAGTGGCTGCAACGGAAGGAAGAATATTTACGCCATCTCAAGCGTGCCGACGCCGATACTCGGCTGGTTTCGGCCTCGGACAAACTGCACAATGTCCGAACGATTCTCACGGATTACCGGCAGGATGGGGAATCCGTTTGGAAACGGTTCTCGGGGAAAAAGGAAGGCACGCTCTGGTACTATCGCGCCTTGAGCAATGAATATCAGCGGCACAGGCCAAACCGGATTACGCGCGAGCTTGAAATTGCGGTTGCGGAGTTGGAGCGGATGGCGGGCAAGAATCCTCGATTGGGGAAGGGGTCTGTGAAAGAGTCCGGAAAAAAGTCCGCAGAAACGACAGCTGCAGCGGGTTTTCGAAAATAAATTATGCCTCGAATGTTGGACATGATCCGCAACTCGCAGGTGCCGGCGAACCTGATGCAGTCCGCGGTGCGCGGGGCTCTCTCGGTGCCTCCTGAGGAGACGATCGAGATTCTTGTCTATCTGGCGGTCCATCACAAATTATTTGGAGAACAGGCGCGGCTGACGCTGGCTGGTTGGGATGAAAAGGCCAGTCTGGATGCGGCTAGTAATCCAAATACCAGCGCTGAGGTTCTGGGATATTTCGCTTCGCTGGAGAATTTGCGGCCTTCGCTGCTGCCGGCGTTGGCGGAGAATCCGTCGGTAAGCGAAGAAGTGCTGGACGGGCTGGCGGTGTCGGGATCGCGCTCGGTGGTCGATGTTTTGTTGACGAGTCCGCGAGTATTGAATTCTCCCCATCTGTTGCAGGCGCTGCAATCCAATCCAAATTTGCGTCCGAATGAGCTTACCGAGGTTGGGAAAAAACTTGGAGTGCAGATCAGCGCGGTGGACGGGATCCCGGAAGTTGACGCGCCGGACGAAGTGATCGAGAGCACGGTCACAAAGTATCTGGAGGAGAATGCGGCGGAGATAGAAGTTGAAAAAGACAAGCCGTTCCAGCCGATAGGAATGGAACGCGAAGCACAACTGAGCGAACCGGAACATACCGAACCGGTGATCGAAGCGGCACTCGAAAAAGTGGTTGAAACTGTCGTGCCGGCGGCGCCCGTTTCTCCCGAGATCGCCGCCCAGCCCGCGTCAGAACCGGCGAAGGCCGCACCGGCAAGGTCGGCTGTTCCGGCCAAGAAGCGTCCGCCGGTGGGTCATGAAAAAAAACGCGACAGCACTCTGCAGGCAATTTCGAAGCTCGACATTCGAGGCCGGATCACGTTGGCGATGCGGGGCAGCAAAGAGGATCGTTCGATTTTGATTCGCGACTCCACCAAGCTCGTTGCGATCGCGGTGCTGGAATCGCCCAAGGTTTCCGATGGTGAAGTGGAAAAATTTGCGCTGCAGAAGAATGTGCTCGAAGCAGTGCTGCGCGCAATTCCAATGAAACGGCGCTTCGCCAAGAATTACAACATCATGCGGAACCTGGTGCAAAACCCGCGTACACCGATTGACCTTTCGCTGGGGTTGATGAAGGGGTTGCTGATCCACGACCTGAAGAATCTTTCCGGCAACAAAGAAGTTTCGGACACGATTCGCAAGCTCGCGCTGAGGATGTATAAGCAGAAGTCGGAAAAAAAAGGGTGATGGAGCGGTCGTTGGCCGCTTGTCGTTGGTCGCTCGCGGCTCGTCGCCGGTTCCTGACATCTTCTTCCGGGGATAACGCCATCACTCACGCGCCACGTCGGTCTTAAGGGCTACAAATTTGAAGCAATCCGATCCCATCTACGAACTGTTGTTGCGGGCGAAGACGATTGCGGTGGTTGGATTGTCGGATAGTCCCATGCGGCCGAGTCACGGCGTGTCTGCGTATATGCAGGCGGCTGGATACAAAATTATTCCGGTGAATCCACAGGTTGCGGAGTCGCTGGGGGAGAAATCGTATCCGTCGCTGCTCGAGATTCCGCGCGAAGTGGTGGAGGCAATCGATCTGGTGGATGTCTTCCGGCGATCGGAGTATGTGGATGAGATTGTGGAGCAGGCGATTCAGTTGAAGATTCCTGCGATCTGGCTACAGGAAGACGTGATCAACGAGCGCGCGGCGGAGAAGGCGCGAAAAGCTGGAATATTTGTGGTGATGGATCTCTGCGTTTTGAAAGAACATCGGGCGAGGTTCGGATAGGGGATTTCATGCTCGTTCTCGGGGTTCCGAAAGAATTCCGATCTATCGGTGGACCCGCCCAAGCAGAGCTTGGACGGGGCACCCTCGCGAGTTCAAGCGCGCGCCCGCACCAGAATCGCGGTGGCGTCGTCGCGCAGGCCGGTTCCGTCGGCAAATTTCCTGACATCGGCGAGCAGGCCTTCCAGATTAATGTCGGGCGATTGCATCTGGGCTAGCAGTCGGTCCGCGCCGTATTCTTCGCCGGAGTCGATCTCCGCCTCGGTGATCCCATCCGAATAAAATGCGATTCGCGAATGCTCGCCTAGCGTGACTTCTGTCTCGGAGAACTTGCTGGCGGAAATCCCCAGGGGCAAGCCGTGTTCGTGATTGATCCAGCGGTGGCCTGACGGCTCGACCAGCAGGGGAGAGAGATGGCCGGCGTTCGCGATCCGCAAAACGCGGGTGGATGGATCGAGTTCGGCATACACCATGGTGACGAAGCGTCCACTGGGAAAATCTTCGATCATCATGTTGTTGAGGCGCAGCAGGACTTCGGCGGGTCCATTGCCGGTTTGAGCCAGCGAACGCAACATGCCGCGGGTTGCGGACATGAGAAGCGCCGCCGCCGTACCTTTGCCGGAAACATCGGCTAGAACCAGGCCCCAGCGTCCGTTGGGTAGGGGAATGAAGTCATACCAGTCGCCGCCCACGAGTCCGACAGGAACCGAGAGTCCCGAAATCTGGAAACCTGGAATTAGAGGAGAGGTGCGCGGCAGCAACGCTTGCTGAATGGAGCGGGCTTCTTCGGCCTCGCGGCTCATGCGTTCACGTTGTTCGCGTTCATCGCCAAAACGCCGGGCATTGTGGACTGCGACGGCGACGTGATCGCACAAACCTTGCAAAAGGCGTAGCTGGTCCGAACAAAAAGCATTTATCTCGCAATGGGAAGCGGTGAAAACTCCGACCAGGTGGCCGTCGCGCTGGAGCGGGATGGCGACTTCGGAGCGCGTGTCGTGCTCGCAGGCCAGGTAGTAGGGATCGAGCGTGACGTCGGGAGCGTAATGCATTTTGCCGGTGGCAGCGACGTGGCCTACCATTCCGTCGCCTAACTTGAGGCGATGGCCCTTCTCGTACAGGGAGCAGCCGCGAACGCCTTCCAGGATAAATTCAGGATGCTGAGGGTCGCGCAAATACAGGTTGATTTCGACACAGCCTAGCGATGCGGCGACTTCGTCCACGATCCGCGGAACGAGTTCTTCAATATCGAGAGTGGAAGTGATGCGATGCGCGAATTTCTGGAGGCGTACCAGTTCGGCGATCCTGAGCGCGGACGTGTCTGGCAAAGGATGGCCGGAATAGCCGAGATCGGTGAGCGGAGCAGTAGACACAAAATCCTCCTGCCGGTGGTTTGCAAGCTGGGAATTCCCACTAAGTTGCTACTAACCTATGAGATCGCGAAAATCAGGTTTCAGATTCTCTTTTTGTTCGGCTTTTTGGAGGACTCGGCGGCTGGTTTGACGCTCGGCTGGATGCTGGTGTCTTGAGCCGTTTAATTTCTTCGAGGCGCTCGCGAATTCGCTTTTCTACTCCTTCGTTTGTGGGGCGATAGTAGACGCGATCGCGCAGGCTGTCGGGCAGGCATTGCATGTCCGCTACTTTTTCTTCGGTGTCGTGGGCGTATTGATAATCCTTGCCGTAGCCTAGGCCTTTCATCAGCCCGGTGGGGGCGTTGCGCAAGTGCAAGGGGACGGACTCGGCGGCGGTTTGCTCCACATCCCGCAGAACAGCGCCATATGCGGTGTAAAGCGCGTTCGATTTCGGAGCCACCGAAAGATAGACGACTGCTTGTGCAAGCGCCAGGTTGCCTTCGGGCATGCCGATGAAGTGGACGGCGTCACGGGCAGCCATGCACAACGCGAGAGCGTTCGGCTCGGCGAGGCCAATGTCTTCGACGGCCATACGGACGACGCGGCGAGCGATGTAGAGCGGATCTTCTCCGGCTTCTAACATGCGAGCGAGCCAGTAGAGGGCGGCGTCGGGATCGCTGTTGCGGACGGATTTATGCAGGGCGGAGATGATGTTGTAGTGTTCTTCGCCGCCTTTGTCGTAGAGCGGAATGCGCTTCTGGACGGCTTCTTGAATGATCTCTTCCGTGATCGTGGTCGCGCCGGCGGGAGACGCGGCTCGCCGCGTCTCTACGGAGAGGGTCGCGGCTACTTCCAACACGTTGTAGGCGCTGCGGGCGTCTCCGCTGGAATAGGCCGCTATCTTGCGAAGGGCATGGTCGCTGGCTTCGAGATGCATCGCGCCTAGTCCGCGCTCGGTGTCGGTGAGTGCGCGGCGCAGGATGGTTACTAGCTGATCTTCGGTTAGCGGCTTCAGGACATAGACGCGACAGCGTGAGAGCAATGCGGAGTTGATTTCGAAGGACGGATTTTCTGTGGTGGCTCCGATCAGCCGAATGCTTCCTTTTTCGACGTGGGGGAGGAAAGCGTCCTGCTGCGCTTTGTTGAAGCGATGTATTTCGTCGACGAAAACGATGGTGCGCGTGCCGTACTGGCGGGCGCGGTCGGCATCCGCCATGACCTGCTTGATTTCCTTGATGCCGGCTAACACGGCAGAGAATTCGATGAAGTCGGCTTTGGTAATACGGGCGATGATTTTGGCTAAGGTCGTTTTGCCAGTGCCCGGAGGTCCCCAGAAGATCATTGATGTGGGATCATCGCGCTCGATCTGCACGCGCAGGGGTTTGCCGGGGCCAACCAGGTGCTCTTGTCCAACGAATTCGTCGAGCGTGCGCGGACGCATGCGGTCGGCTAGGGGACGCGCGCCTTGCGTGCCGGGATCGTTGTTCGGGATGGACGCGAATAGGTTCATGGGAGGTTAGAGGTCAGAGGTGAGATTGCAGAGGTGAAAGCAGCGCGTGCACACGTACGATTTTCTGATTAAGGTTTCTGCTTCTGCAATCTCACCTCTCACCGCTGACCTGCCTTTGCGGCTTCGTACAACACGATGCTGGCTGCTACTCCGGCGTTGAGCGATTCCACTTGCTTGGCTTGCGGGATGACTAGCGTTTCGTCCATCTGGCGCGTTAGTTCACGGGACAGGCCCGCGCCTTCGTTGCCGATGAAGATGGCTAGCGGCAGAGTCCATTTGATCTGGGGCAGCGGAGTTCCCTGGTGCGACGACGTTGCCAGCAGGCGGACTCCGCGAGCGCGCAGAAGAGAAATCAGTTCCGCGGAAGAAATCTGCAACAGCGGCAAACGAAAGATCGAACCTGCTGAACCGCGCAGGACTTTCGAGTTGTATGGACTGACTGTTCCTTCCGTCAGAAAAATTCCGGCTGCGCCGAAGGCTTCGGCGGAGCGCAGGATCGTCCCTAGATTACCGGGATCCTGGAGGCCGGCGGCTACGACGAATGGGCCGTCGCTGGCGCGTTCTAGCAACTGGGCGGAAGAGAATGCCTGCAATTTCAGCAGCGCGGCTACTCCCTGAGGCGCGTCGCTCGGCACGATCGAATTAAAAAGCGCATTTGGCAGGACGAGGGTTTCGGTGCGGGCATTGACTTGGGGCAGGAGCTTTTCGGCGAGAGGGCGGGCTGATTCGCTGAAAAATACGGTCTCCGGATGGCGGCCGCTGCGCAATGCTTCTTCGAGTAATTTGACGCCTTCGATGGCGCACTCGCCGTGCGGTGTCAGTTCGGCGCGGCGGAATGCGGACCGTAGCTCCTTTAGCCTCTGATTGTGACGGCCGGCAACGGGACGCAAACGATCCCCTAGGCTGCTTCGCGCGGACTTCGCATCTGGAGCGGCTGGCTTCATAGGATGTTACCGAAATCAGGATAATACGAGTCCGGCGCAGTGGCTCGGTTGGATAGACATATTGCTGAAAAAACTCGAATTCCGATGCTCAGCCCCTAAAGGGGCGCCTGATTTTGAACGGCTGACGGTATCGCTAAAGCGATACCCTGATACGAGTCGCAAGTTTTTTCAGCAAAGTGTGCCGCTGAGCCAACCAAGACCTTGGGGGAGAATGCCTGGATACTTCACTGCGGGTGTTGGAGGTGAAGGGGTCCTTCGACTGCGTAGCCGCTTCGCCTTCGCGAAGCGGCCACTTCGCTCAGGATGACAATTTCTTATAAAGTTTGGCGCAGATCTTCAAAACAAATTTAAAGTGAGCCGATAACGAGTCTTGGGTCGGGCTTCGGATGGGGCTCGTGGTATGGTACATTTCATTGCTTAAGCCGACAATCGGAAGGAATAAGAGTGCGCGCGGAAATCCTTAAAATTCATGCCGTAACGCCCGACCTATCGCTGATCAAATATGCCGCTGAACAGATTCAGGCGGGGCAGGTGCTGGGCATGCCGACCGACACTTTTTACGGTCTGGCGGCGGACCCGTTCAATTTGCGGGCGGTGGAAAAAGTTTACGAGATTAAGTCGCGTTTGCGGCATAAGCCGCTCTCGCTGCTGATCGAGAATGTGGATCAGGCGGAAGAATTTGCGCGTCCGCTGCCCGACGACTTCCATCTTTTGGCGCGACGTTTCTGGCCGGGGCCGCTGACCATGATTGTGCCGGCAGCATCGCACCTGCCGTTGAAGGTCACGGCAAATACGGGGAACGTAGCTTTGCGCGTACCTGCGGCGGAGATTCCGCTGGCGGTGGTGCGGGCTGCGAAGATTCCAATCACGGCGACCTCCGCCAATCTGAGTGGCGAGATGGAATGCACGACTGCGGAAGAAGTGCAGGGGCAGATGGCGGGGCGGATCTCGCTGATTGTGGATGGCGGGCCGTCCCCGCGGACAGTTTCGTCGACGATTGTCCACTTCAGAGAAGACGGCACCTGGCAAATTCTGCGCGAGGGCGCGATTTTTGCCAAGGATATTGTCGAGGCGCTGTCGTAGGGGAGCATTCAGCACTCAGCAATCAGATTTGGCTGAATCCTGAAAGTCTGAAACCTGGCTTCATATTCAAGATGGCCGACTTTCACAATCCATCTGACCTCAACAAATCTTTATGGAAGCGTCTCTGGCTGCTGTTTTTGCTGGCGGTGGTCGGAGCGCTGTTGTTATTTCTTGGCCTCACGGGATCGCGCATTCTGCGGGCTGCGGCGGAAACACCTACAGGTAGAGCGGATGTGATCGCCATTTTTGGGGCTGCTGAATATTCGGGGCGGCCTTCGCCGGTTTTCCGGGCTCGTCTTGATCATGGATACGAATTGTTTCAGCAGGGATTGGCTCCGGTGGTGATTACGACGGGCGGAGCGGCGCAGGATCCGGAATTCAGCGAGGGCGGCGTTGGCCGAGACTATCTTTTAAAGCGCGGTATTCCAGAGCAGGCGCTGATCGCGGAGACCCAAGGCTCCGATACGGCGCAATCGGCGGAGCGCGTGGCCAATATCATGCGCGCGAATGGCATGCACAGTTGCATGGCGGTTAGCGATGCCTATCATGTGTTTCGCATCCGCGCTTTGCTTGAGCACGAAGGCGTGCAGGTGGAGCTGGCGCCACGCCCAGAATCGCGTCCACGCTCTTTATTGGAACGATTTTGGGCAGTGATGCGCGAGGCGATGAGTTATCTGGCTTGGAAATTGGGGATGACGTAAGGGGAGCATTCAGCACTCAGCCGTCAGCAATCAGCCAAGGCGGCTGAATGCTGAGTGCTGAATGCTAAGTGCTGCCACTACCATCCCATCTTCTCTCGCAGGCTCGTGACGTGCGCTACGTGATGGCGGCCGTGCCAGGAGTAGAGGGCGAGAGTTCTCTCCAGTGACATCGGGCCCATCTCGGGATGCCTGAAAGTGCGCTTCCATTCCGCATCACCTAATTTCCGGAGGACCAGCATCCAGCGTTGGTGCAGGGAATCGAGCAGCGCTAGCGACACTTCGATTGGGGCGTGCTTGGCCTCGGGCAATTCAGCCCACAGGTTTTCCATGTAGGGCTTGATGGTGGGCTCGTCCTCGGTGAGCGCCAGCTTGAACCGGATGTATGCGTTCATGTGGCTGTCGGCGACGTGATGGGCCACCTGGCGAGCCGTCCAGCCACCATCACGGTAAGGAGTGTCCAGTTGCTGGTCCGAAAGCCCGCGCACGACCGCGCGCAAGCGGGCGGGAGCCTGCTCAATGTCGGTCAAGCACTGCTGTTTCTGCTCCGCCGTGAGCGGGCCGGCGTAAGAAAATTTTCCGATGGGATAATGCGGGTCAGACATGAAGTTCCCTCCGTGTGGATAGATGAGCACGGAAGTAAATGTGGTGCAGAAAAAGAGAGTTTGCAGGCGGCTAGGGACGAACGACTGACGACTAACGACGAACGACTATTTCACCATCGCCAAAATGCGGACGGGAGCCTCGCCCGGCTTCTTGTTCTTTGCCGGGGCGACGATCACCAGAGATCCAGTGGCAGGCAGCGAAGTAAAGCGCGCTGTCCCTTCCACCACATAGCTTCCGTGCAGCGCGAGTTGCCGCGCTAGCGTGAGGTCTGAGGTTAAGTTCACTGGCGACTCGACGGCGAAACCGATCGTGGAGCGAGCGTCAATGAGGAACTCCGCCGCGTCGGTGTCGACGGGAAATTGGGTTGGCGGTTGGGTGGGCAGATTATTAGCCGATAAATTGCCATTGCCGCGCGCAACGGACTGGCGGATGGCGACGACGGCCCCTTGCGGAATCATGCCGTGTTTCGATTCCCACGCGGCGATATCGTCAAGAGAAATTTGAGTGCTACTCGTTTGCATGCCACTCGGGGGCGCTACGTTCAGATCTATTACAACGAGCGGAGCGATGAGGCGTTCAGCAGGAATCTGCCCCGCGGCCCAGGTTCCGGGAATCAGCGAACCGGGAGCAATGATGCGGGTTCTGGATTCAGCAGCGACAGCATGCGGCGTTAAGCTCTGTCCGTCGGTCAAGTCCACAACATGCGAATAGCGGTCTTGCAGGGTCGCACTGGGGCGCCGGTCGGCAAATAACAAAATGGCGAGCACGAGCGCGTAAGCGATGACAAAACTACGAATCTTCATTTAAATCCCTGGCTGAAAGTAAGTAAGCCGTCAAGTCCTCTCTATATTGTTGCCTCAATCGGCGCGAAGTTCAATCCACGGGCGTACATGGCCCGCCGATTGTTTTGAAAACAGCGGAGCATTAAGAATTGGACAACAAAACTTTCGTTCCGGGTTCAGTATTTCGGGCAATGTGCGGTGCGGGTTACAATACAGTTAACATTTTTCATAGTCCTAGAGTTGATCACGCCGCCTCGATTCGGGCTGGCTGATCATGCCTGCAGGCTAGGAAATGCGAACTGAGGACTGATGTTCGGCCACGAAGACAAAGTTTCCGCCATACGGCTGACGGCCGTGCAGTACTTTGTATTGTTCATATTCCTGCTGCTGGCTTATGGACTATGGCGGCTCCAGGTGATGCAGAGTGGCAAGTACGCGTTGCTGGCCGAGCAGAACCGGGTCCGCAATGTGCCGATTCTTGCGCCGCGCGGCAAAATTATGGACCGCGAAGGCCGCATCATTGTCGATAACTATCCTTCATTTTCGGCGCTGTTGCTGCGCGATTCCGCGCGCGATCTGAACGCCGACGCCGAGGCCATCGCCAAGGGGTTGCATTTGAATCCTGAAGAAGTGCGCCTCCGCATCAAGCGCTTCTCGTCGATGCCGCAGTACCAGCCGATTTTCTTGAAGGAAGACATCACTCCCGACGAGCTGGCATTCATCGAGTCGCACAAGAACGAACTGCCGGAGCTGGAAACGATCATGGCGCACCGGCGGCTGTATCCACGCAATGGCTTCATGGCGCACCTGATCGGCTACGTCGGCGAAGTCACCGAAGACATGCTCAACCAGCCGCAGTTCGAACTTTATACCGCAGGCGACGTTGTGGGCGTGAGTGGAGTGGAGAAGCAATACAACAACATCCTGATGGGCAAGAACGGATTTCGTCGCGCGGTGGTGAATAGCAAAGGGCGCGAAGTGGGCCGATTGGATGAAACGCCCGCCGAGCCGGGCAAGCAGCTCAAGCTAACGTTGGATTTGGATTTGCAGGTTGCCGCGGAACAGGCAATTGAAGGAAAGAACGGCGCAATCGTCGCGATGGATCCGCATACGGGCGAGATTCTGGCTATGGTGAGCCGGCCGACATTTGATCCTAACGATTTTGCGGTGAAGATTTCACGGGACGAGTGGGACAAGCTGATCAACGATCCCGACAAGCCGTTGCTGAACAAAGCAATTCAGGCGCAGCTTGCGCCCGGTTCGACGTTCAAAATTATTATGGCCACAGCCGGATGGCAGGAAGGGATTGCGCAGACTCTCGACGTCCACTGCAGTGGCGGCGCGATGTTCTACGGGCGGCGTTTTGGATGCTGGGTGAAGAGTGGGCATGGCGACGTTAGCCTGCCGAAAGCGATCTACCAATCCTGTGATGTCTTCTTTTACACTCTGGCGGAAAAACTTGGCATCGATCGCATTGCAAAATACGCGACTGCTTTTGGATTAGGGCAGAAGACTGGCATCGACCTGCCCAATGAAGTCACGGGCGTGATGCCTTCGGAGGAATGGAAAATCCGAAATTTCAAGCAGAAGTGGTTTGCCGGGGAAACCATTTCGGTTGGCATTGGCCAGGGTGCGATCGCGATTACGCCGGTGCAATTGATGCGGGCGATCAGCGCGATTTCGACGGATGGACGCATGGTGGTGCCGCACGTCATCAATCCAACCAACCTGCCCTCTGGATTTGTGCAGACGACGCATTACGAAGAAGTGAAAAGCGTTCCAATTGACCCGGAGGGATGGAACACGATTACGGATGCCATGAGCCGTGTGCTCTTGCCCGAAGGGACGGCGCCATCGGCGCATGTTCCGGGAGTCGATATCGCCGGGAAGACTGGTTCAGCGCAGATCGTGTCGCTGGCTCTGCGCGCGAAGCACCAGAACAACGCCGATTTCGCGCAGAACGGGTGGTTTGTGGGATTCACTCCGCGGCGCAACCCGGACATTATTGTGTGCGTGCTATTCGAAGGCGGCGAACACGGAAAACTGGCGGCTCGTTTGGCAACGCAGGTGATCAAGGCTTACGTCGATAAGCAACAGCGTCAGCCCACCAAAGTCGCAGCTGGTTCCGGCAAAGTAGAAATCGGCGGCCTGTGGACTGATCCGGCGGGCGCGGATGGTCCAGCCAAAGATAAAGACAAAGATAAAGACAGTGATGGCGGCGACCACCTGCAAGCCGGGAGATTTTTAGTGGATGTTTCGCGCAAACGAGCTCCGCTGGCGGTGGCTGCTCCGGGGTTGCACTGATCGACACCGCTTCACTAACTCCAATCCTCAACTGATCATGGTACGTTTAATCCGAAGATGAAAGCTGCTGCCATACAGGCTCTTACGGCCGCAACCGTCCGCGGCGTGACTTATGCCGACGCGCGCGTGGTGTCGATCAGCAATCGTTCGCTGACCAGCAAGAATGGACGCGTGGGTCATGCGTCTGAATCCGAATCGCTGGGCATTGGAGTGCGCGTGCTGGCGGATGGCGCGTGGGGATTTGCCGCGTCCGCGGATTTGAGCCATTCGTCGGTGAAAGCGGCGGCGGCGCAGGCTATCGAAATTGCGAAAGCCTCGGCGCGTGTAAAGCTTGAAGATGTGCGACTTGCTCCCGAACCCGCTGTGGTGGCGGAGTGGACGACGCCTTACAAGATCGATCCGTTCACTACATCGGTGGAACAGAATCTCGATCTGTTGCTCAAAGTTGATGCCGAGATTCGCAGGGTTGCCGGCGTCACGCTTGCCGAAGCTGGGATGAACTTTCAGCGCGAGGAGTCGTGGTTTCTTTCTTCCGAAGGCGCGGACATTCATCAGACAAAGTATTCGACTGGAGGCGGATACACGGCGTATGCGTTTGCCGGATCTGACATTCAGAAGCGGTCGTATCCGAACTCGTTTGGAGGACAATGGCAGAACCGCGGCTACGAGCTGATTGAAGAAATGAAATTGCTGGAGAATGCGCGGCGCATTGGGGAAGAAGCCGTAGCACTGCATCATGCGGACCAATGTCCGGAAGGTGTCCAGACAATCATTCTGGACGGATCGCAACTCGGTTTGCAGATTCACGAGTCGGTTGGGCATCCGATTGAACTGGATCGCGTGCTTGGCATGGAAGCTAATTTTGCGGGCACGTCATTTCTTACTTTGGAGAAATTGGGCAAACTGCGTTATGGCAGCGAATTGGTTAACGTTGTTGCTGATGCTCGGCAAGAGCATGGGCCGGGACTCGGAACCTTCGCCTATGACGACGAAGGTGTGGCGGCGCAGTGCACACCCATTATCACGAACGGGCGTTTTACTGGCTACCTGAGTTCCCGCGAGACTGCCCATACCATCGGCGCGACGCGCTCCGGCGGTACATTGCGCGCCGAAGGATGGAATCGGCTGCCGATGATTCGCATGACCAACATCAGCATTCTGCCGGGAGAGAATCCCTTGAGCCTGGAGCAGCTCATTGCCTCGACCGATCAAGGCATTTATATGGAGACCAATAAGTCCTGGTCGATCGACGACAAGCGCTACAACTTTCAGTTCGGATGCGAGATTGGGTGGGAGATCAAGAACGGCAAGCGCGCGCGTATGTTGAAGAATCCTTCGTACTCGGGGATCACGACGGAATTTTGGAATTCGATGGATGCGATTTGCTCGCGCGACGAGTGGACGTTGTGGGGAACTCCAAATTGCGGCAAGGGACAGCCGCAGCAGGTGATGGGGACGGGACACGGCGCTAGTCCGGCGCGGTTTCGGAATATTCGCGTCGGATCCGCATATAAAGGTAGTTAGTTCACCGCCGAGACGCAGAGAACGGCAAAGAGAGAAATGCTTACCCGAGAACAAGCCGTGGGTGTCTTCGATCGCATTCGCCGTTTCTCGTCCGCCGATGAGGTCGAAGCCATTTTTACTGGCTCCCGCTTCGCGCTGACTCGCTTCGCCAACAACGTCATCCATCAAAATGTTGAGGACGAGAATGCCGTCGTTTCCATCCGAACAAATTTTGGCGGTAAGACGGCACGGTCGACTGCCAATCAGTTCGACGATGAGAGTCTGCGTCGGGCAGTGGCGGCTTCGGAGAATCTTGCCCGGGTACAGGTGCCTGATCCGGATTTGTTGCCCATGCCTACTTTGGACGAAGCGAATTTGGGGGATGGGGCCGCGGACAAGAGTGTCCGCGCCACACGTTTCTTTGAGCAGACTGCAGCTGTCACTCCTGCCGATCGCGCCGAGGTAGTCAAAGGGATTGTCTCGGTTGCGGGGAAACACAAGCTCACGACGGCGGGAATTTATTCGGCTCCAGAATCCGTGGAGGGCATTTTCAACTCGCGCGGGTTGGCGAATTGGCATCGCCAAACTTTGGCGGAGGTTTCCATCACCATGCTGGCTCCGGATTCATCGGGCTGGCAGAAATCGAATTCGCCCGATGTGAGTAATCTTGATCCTGTGAGGCTGGCGGAGACGGCAGCACAAAAAGCAGTCGCGTCCGCAAGCCCGCGCGAGATTGCGCCGGGCAAGTATACGGTGATTCTCGAGCCGGCTGCGGTCCTCGATATTGTGGGTTTCATGTTTTGGGATTTCAGCGGCGTCGCGATTCTGGACCAGCGGTCGTTTCTGAACGATCGGATCGGCGCCAGACTTTTCGGCGAGAACATCAACATCTGGGACGATGTCGCGCATCCGCTGCAGGCGGGTTGTCCATTCGATGGCGAGGGAATGCAGCGTCAGCGCGTGCAGTTGGTTGAGAATGGCGTCGTCAATCGTGTGGTGTATGCCCGCGCCACCGCCCAGAAGATGAAGAATTCGGAGTATGCGGGCAAGGTTGGTCCTATCGAACCGACCGGCCATGGATTTCCGTTGCCGAACGAAGTGGGCGAAATGCCGATGAATATTGTCTTCGGCGTACCCGCAAAAACACAGAGCGTTGAAGATATGGTGGCATCAACCGAGCGTGGCGTTCTCGTCACGCGCCTGTGGTACATCCGGGAAGTTGATCCTTACGAAAAGATCGTGACCGGCATGACTCGCGACGGGACGTTTCTGATTGAGAATGGCAAGATCCAAGGTGGTCTGCGAAATTTCCGCTTCAATCAAAGTTTGATCGCGATGTTATCGAATGTTGAGGGGATGAGCGTTCCGGTACGCGCCAGCGGTGAGGAATCGTTCGATATGGTGGTGCCGGCGATGAAGGTTGGGGAGTTTAATTTTACGGAAGCGACGAAGTTCTAAGACAGCAATTAGCAGTTGGCACTTAGCCATTAGCCGTCCGGTCGACATTTACTTTTCGCAGCAGAGAGCTCAACATCTTGCGAACCTGCGAAAGTTCGCCTGCGATTTTCAAATAGTCAATATTGTTTAGATAACCCAGATCCTTGGCGAGAAGCAACTCGTAGTCGAGTTCGCTTGCCGACCCCGCCGCAATTTGAAGGAAACGTTGAAACTCGTTATTTCCCGTCTTTCCGCAACCCTCAGCAATATTCGCACCGACGGAAACGGCGCATCGCCGAATCTGACTCGTCAATCCGTAGAGTTCTTCCCGTGGAAATTTTGAGGTAAAGGCATAAATCGCCAATGTGAGCCGATGAGATCCTTCCCAAACGCGCAAGTCACGAAAATCTTTCATTCATCCTCCAGAGTGAGAAGCACTTGCTAAGTGCCAACTGCTGAATGCTAGCTGCTTGCAGCTACCCGCGCAGTGACCCTCATCACATACCTCCGATATGCCCCTAAGTCGCTGTACCACCGGCACTTCGCGCTCTTGTTCCATGACTTCCGTAACTTTGCAAGGCTGATGCTGGGATGTAATCTGGCCCTGAAATCTGCATATGCGACGTCAGCGTAGTGCAGCGCCCGAGCCACAAGGAAGGTCGTCACAAACGTGTCTGAAGCCACCAAGGGAACGGTTGAAGCCGGCAAGAATCAGAGAATTTATACCGACGTACAGGGCGCGCCGCGCTTTCCCATCAAACTGCCGGTGGCATTGAAGTCGGCTGCCAATCCGTCTGGAGTTACAAGCCAGCCCGGTCTTGCGGCGAACGCAATCGAGACCGAAAACATTTCTGCCAATGGCGTCCTGTTCCACATGGATGCCGATGTGCCCGTCGGTTCAGCGGTGGATTTTACGATTTCTCTTCCCGCTGACGTTGTGGGCGCAGCCGCCGATGTCCAAGTGGATTGTCGCGGTCGAGTAGTGCGCAGTTTTGCCGATGGCGGCAGGCGCGGAGTCGGTGTGGTGATTGATGAGTACCGTTTTGAGCGCAGCTAGTTCGCGCTCCGTTCGGCCGCGCAGATAAAGCGCGAAAAAAGAGGGCAGATGGGCAGCACTTCGGTCAACACGGCGCTCAACGGCGAAGAAGGCATACAGCCGGAGGACGGTAAGGGCTCGATCCGCCTGATTGTCGCGGATACCCAAGCCATTTTCCGTGCCGGGCTGCGCAAGATTTTTGCTCTCGAGGATGACATCCGCGTTGTTGGCCAGGCCGAGAGCCTGGAACAGACTATTGCCGCGATTCAGAAATTTTCCGCCGACATTGTGATCTTCGAAGCCGCACTCGCGCCGAATCCTGTTGAGTCTGTGTCTGAACTTCTGCGGCAGAGTGCGACCTGCCGCCTGGTTGTGGTGCTGCAGGAACCTGATCAGGAGATGACGCTCGAACTTTTCCGGCGCGGAGCCCATGGCGTGGTTTCGCGCGAAGTTGAACCGGAGATGCTGGTGGAATGTCTGCGTAAGGTCGCTCAAGGGGAACCGTGGCTTGAGAGTCGCGCCGTCGGTTGGGTCCTCCAGGCCTATCGCACGCAAGGATTGCGTCCCGCAGGATCACGGCCGAAAGTTTCGCTTACGCCGAAAGAATCGCTGATCGTATCCTGCGTAACGCAGGGGATGAAGAATAAAGAAATCGCTCTGCGCGTTGGTACCACCGAGCAGGTCGTCAAGAATTATCTCCGCAAAGTCTATGACAAGCTCGGAGTCGCCGACCGCTTGGAACTCGCTCTCTACTGCCTCAACCACCGCGTGGTTGAAGGCGCAGGTCAAGCGAAGCCCGCTGTGCCAGCCCTGCCACCATCTGTTCAGCCGACGAATGGACTGGCTCCTGCAACCACAGACAAGCCCCAGGCCGCAGCCGCTGCCTTGGGATCCCGCTCCTAATTTTCCTCTTCTTCTATTTCTTTCTATGAGTATATTTCTATGACTTCATCCGATCCGCAGTTCGCCGGTAATTCGCGACACTGGTAGAATCAAAAACAATCGTTCGCAGGCGACGGAGAGATGGCCGAGTGGCTGAAGGCGCACGCTTGGAAAGCGTGTTTACTCTAACGGGTAACGTGGGTTCGAATCCCACTCTCTCCGCCAGATTCTAAAGCACTTGCACTACCGCAAATCAGTACAAATCACGAGGCTCTGGGAATGGCCATTCGAACCACTTTTGAGTGGGCCTGGGCCATCTCGTTGGTAATGACATCCCCGTAGATGTTGAACGTAGTGCGAATATCCGCGTGCCGCATCAGCTTTTGCTGCACGGCAACCGGAGTTCCGACGGCGTCCAACCATGAACGGTAACTGTGGCGGAGTGAGTGTGTCCCCAGTTTTCCGATCCCAGAGTGCTCCGCGGCCTTCTGAAACATCAGCCAGACCCAGGGATAAGAGACCGGTAGGCGACCGAGCTGGACCGGGCTCGCGAAAATCCAATCCATTTCGGAAGTAAACTGAGTCGTCTGTTTCCAGGCTCCCAGCACCGAGAGCATCTGCGAATCGATCGACATTGTTCGGCCAGAGTAGATGGTTTTTACGTCCCCCACTCTTTGCCTGACAATGCTACGTTCGACTCGAAGCTTGCTGTCGAACCAATCGATGTCGCTCCATTTCAGCCCCAAACACTCGCTGATTCGAAGTCCAAAACACACGCACACCAAAGCTATCGTGCGCACCGGCTCTTTCAGTTCCCGCACGAACTTCTGGAACTCTTCCACAGTAAGGCTCCGAGGTTGCCGTGTCCGCTTCGTTGCCCCTTTTATCGTGACGAGTTCCATCGGGTTGCGTTGTGTTGGGATTTCCCCCCGCCACATTGCATAATCCCAGAGAGCTCTAACGAGGCCTCGAATGTGCACTCTGCTCTTTGCGGAGATCGGCAAGTCTCTCAACCACAGCTCAACAGGCCTCGCTTGCAGCGCGGTGATTGGAAAAGCTCCCCACCTCGGAAGAATGTGATTATTCAGCCAAGAGTTGTACCCGTATTGAGTGCTGAACCTTTCAGGCATTTTCTCTCGTCTGAATTCCAGAACCAAGGATCTTAGCGATGGAAAACTCGCGTTTTCGGGCTCGGATAGCGACTGCCATAACCCAGCCGCTGCCAGTGACGCTGCTGTCTTGGTTTTGTATTGCTCAAGTGTCCCAATTAGTCGGGATCTTCTCCGACCGTTCTCAACCCAGAGGAAATTCCAAGTAGCGTACTTCCTATTGAAGACAACACTTCCATTTTGTATCCGTGCTCTTTTCAATCAGTTCCCCTTTCGGAGAGCACGGTCAGCGGTCTGGATGGTAGCACGGGCGATCCAAACAGGGCAGAGTCCAGATCCTCTTTGCGGAACCTCCATATTCTCCGTTTCGTGCCTGATAGGGCATAGGCCTGCAGTTTGCCTTGTCGGACCCACAAGAGAAGGGACCGTGGCTTTACTTTGAGGTAAGCGGCGGCTTCCGAAGCAGTGAGCCAATCGGATTGGGGCGGCGCGTTCATTTAAGGGGTCCTTTTATGCTGAAGTCACGACTGCGTCCGAACGAGTTCCAGGCCTTTTGTTCGGAGTGCCTCCAGAATCTCATCGGCGTGAGATCTCGCGGGCTGCTGTGGTGATGCCAAATTTCTCATAATTTCCTCTTGTCGCTGGAGCGAAACCTCGCCGTAGTTCAGAAGAGTCGTCAAGACGTTTTCGTGCCCGATGTTCTGGCTCCACGCCTTGAGCTCTTCAGGGCTCTTGCATATTCGCTGGCCAAGCTGTGCGAGCGTATTTCTGAAGCTGTGAGGGTTGAAGTAAGGAAGACCAGCATTATCAAAGGCTTTCCGAAATATTCCACGAATCGGTGTCGCTGTGGACCAATGGGCTCTTCGCAACCCCGCTACCCGAAACTGACGATTTGCGTCCAACGCGACATCCGTTGCAGGGAAGAGTGGGTCGTCATTGCCCCACAATTTGTTCTCCCTCAAATACCTCACCCACTCCGCCACGATACTGCGCATCTCATCGCCCACCGGAAAGAAGTTGGTGGTGAAGGTCTTGCTGCGCTTCGTCTTAACCTCTCTGGCATCTTGGTTAACAGAGTTCGCGCTCAAATCGGCGTGCTTCAGCTTCAGGGAAGCGATGGCGCCATCGCGCGCTCCTGTGAGGATTGTGAACGCGATGATGGCACGATTCCTCAGCTCTATCTCCGTGGCAATAGGCATCGAGCTGATAACGTGCTTAATCTGTTCCAACGTAGGGACCTTTTGTTCTCTACGCGCCGTTGCGATACGCACTTCCTTTTCGGACAAATTGAAGTAGTCCGCATCGGAGTATTGGAAACGTGACTTGTAGCCAGGTTTATCTGAAAGCCATTGGAAGAATCGCTTAAGTTGTGTCAGGGTGGAATGCAAAGTGGCCTTGCTCAAGGCTTCTCCAGATCTTTGGGCTTTTTGCTCAACCAGATGCCTCTTGAATGCAACCGCCTGCTCACAGTGAAACAGCTTGAAGTCTCGATACCTCGTATAAAGCTCGAACCGGGCCAGTGCTTTGGCAGCCGCATCGACGGTCGGCTCGCAATGGCGTTTGGCTTCCTTCAGAAATGCGAAATATGCGCGCTTGATCCGTTCGTTGCTTGCGTTGTGATTGGTCATGGTTGAATGTCTCCTCTCAAGTCACTGTTTACGGTAGGTTGATTGATCTCCCTTATGTGTCGCAGCGCTTGCGGAAACGTGATGTCCACTTTTTCGCGAATTTGTTCGATTTTGGCTAAGCTCACGCACCTATGCATGATTGAGTCGCATTCCGGGCACAGCCCTATCAGGTTTCCAACCTTCTCGTTAATGGGTAGATAGTCCGTCATTCCGGCTGCAGGATATTTCGGTGCATGGCATCGGACGCAATACATTTGGCCAGCTTGGCAAGGCCGCTTATTCCTCGCACGCCGCACCTGGAGGAAAGCTCTCAACTCGTGCCCTTGAACCAACTTTGGACGCTTGTCATCGATGGTCGGAAGTCCGGACTTGATCCACTGGCGCACGGTATTCTTGTGAATGCTAAATAAACCGGCGATCTCCTCGACCGAATAGCTGCGGTGGATTTTGACGAGGCGGTAGTTGGGGTGACGTCTTCTCTGGCGGGCTCGCTGCCCCCGCGTGTTGCCTCTTGATCTCAGCTCACCACTAGCAGAGCGGGACACGGGCTCTATCATCGAGGGCCGCCGTCGTCATCCCGAGGGTCGGAACAGGGCAGTGGAGGTAGACCTCGATCGATCAGTCGGGCTTCCAACTCTGACGGAGAATGCTCACCTCGTTCGATCGCGGAGTATCTGGTCGTACTCATACCCGCGCGAAGGGCTATGTCCTGCTGCCGAATTCCTGCCGCGACTCGGCGTAGTTTCCAACTGAGCGGCTGTGTCATGTTCACGGCGTCCATGTTCTAGATTGTGCCGCCGCGTTTTCGGTATGTCGGAGGTATGAAACAGGCCTTTTTCGGGAATGCGCTGGTATGCCAGGGACCAGTGCCTGCAAAGACAATCACTTGGTGGGGTGAATTGACTTTCGATAGCTGTGCTTAAGGTTCTTCAACTCCAGGCAAAAATCTTCAGCTTTTTTCGAAGGATTCTTTTCTTGCCATTTGAGATACGCTCGATACTCTTTCCGCCAAGTGTTTACGGTGCCAGGGGCCACGTTTCGCCCGGCGTTTGCGTACAACTTTCCAAGGAGCAGATTCGCATATCCAGGCCCCCAGGTGCCGGGGTGCGAAAAGGTTTCCTTGTCTTCGGCCGAAAGGATCTCCACTCGCTTCCATATTTTGAAAAACGAACACTCCGTTTGTATCTCGGGAATTGTTAATCCACTACGTGTACGCTTATGTTTGATCGTGGCAACTTCTTTGGCTAATTCTTCGCATTCCTTTCCGCGATCAAGGCGGCGCGGAATCCGGGTTGGAGCGGGGACTACGATCTCTTCGAGTTTTTTAAGAGCGAGTTCGTGAGTTAGGCTGTCTCTTGGTAATGCTCTCCATTGCGACAGCAGCTCTTCTTGCACACATCCAAACAGGCTTACCAGACCGTCAGTCCATGGGGAACACATCTGCCACCACTTCTTCCGAATGCCCACCCAATCGACTAACGTGATTTTCTGTAGCAGAGCGCAGAGCGACCAACTATTGTGAATCGAACGTAGGTCATCAGTAGAAAACGGTCCGCCACCATAGAGTTGGAAGACTGCGCCCCCTTTGCGGATGTCACGGAACCCCAGTAGACTGTCCTCGTCCACGAGTCTTCCTAGAGATTGAAGTTCAGCATCAGTTGCCGGGGTCTCATCATCAAGGTCAGGTGCGCAGCAAAACCCAATACCGTCAACAAAATCCGTGCAGGAGGTGCGGGTTGGAATCCCAAATAGAAGTGATAGATCTCGCCCAGGAATTTTACTAAGTTTTGCGTATTTGATTACCTGCTCTCGAAGAAGCGCTATAGCCGTAGGAAAAACGGCGCATCGCAACACTACCCAATGCGCTTCGAGCACCGGACGGCAATTCTGCTCGTCGACAAATTCCTGATAAATGTCGCGGGTGTAACGCAGGTGCTCTACGAGACTCGACGCTTCCAATTCGATAAACCGGCGGTGGTCTTCGGCGTTAAGGGATGGCAGCCGTCTCTGCAGGATGTGCCGCGATGAATCTTCTGCCGACCGCGTGACCGCGTTACGACCTAACCTACTATAGATTTTCAGACGGAGTTTGTTATGGGGAAATTCGTCCCAGCGAATTGCCATGCCCACCTCCCGGAAGGCAGTTCACCCAAGTTTTTGGGGCTTTCCCTTTGCCCAACGCGCCTGCGCCGCTTTCCGCGCGCTTTCTCGACGCTCTTCGGGCGTGAGATTCTGAGCACGCTTCTTCCCACCTTTCCGGCCTAACTGAACCGCTGCTCGATTCTTCCTCCTTTGCATGGGGTAATTCTTGCACAACATGCTTCGCGGCAGACTCACGAGGCGCAAGACCGACTAATCGCGACCGTATCGCTTTAGTCCCTTTGTGCGGTGGCGTACCGACTATCAAATGTCTCCTTGATACGCTCGCGCTGCCATGCAAGACAAACGCGAACGCTGGATGGAACTGGCAGAACTCGCGGCCAACGAGCAAGACGGTGCCAAGCTGCTAGAACTGACCAAAGAAATTGACCGCCTGCTAGCCGAGAAGCAAGACCGCCTTGACCGCGCCCGTATTCCCTCAAAACCATCCGAGTAGGTTCCCCGTTGTACGGCGCGATATGAGCGACCGCGGCAAAGTAGGCCACTCAGGTACCGGCTTTTTCTAACTCGCGCTCACATCGCATCCCACAACAGAAACGCGGTTTTCGGTGTTGCAAACACAGATACTTATTTTGGCCTGTTTTGAGGTCTAACCATTCAAGATATCTTCCAGGGTCCGGTGACCGATTTCCTCGTCATCCTTCGGCACAGGCTTTTGCAGACCAACCAAGGCCAGCGCCTTTGTTAGATCCCGGCGGAGAACATCCAGGCGTGCGGCTGCCGGGTGAAGCTTTGCAGCGCCGGTTCCTGCCTTCGTGTATGCGCCGCCGTTCTCGCGGATGACGGCCCAACAATCGTTAATATCCGCGCGCAACGTGGCGCACACTATCAGCGTGGCGCTATGAGCCGGACTCAATGCGATGCCGGACGCTTCCAGTTGTGCTGGACCATGCACTTGGAAAGTATCTAGTTCCTCGACACGATGATTTCAATCAGGCCAATCAGTTCTCGTTTACGGAATTTGCGGCACACTGTCCCTACTGTTTCTATTGGGTGGTGCTCAGGCTGGGATGCGTAGAGAATTTCAAACTTGATAATACCTTCGAGTTCGCGTTGGATTTGGTCGAAAGTTAGCACATCAGAAGTATATAACTCCACATGCCAACCGGATGCCGTAGGTATTCTTAAGGGGCAAAACGGTAGCGGCCATTGCGAATCAGCCAGATCCGGTCTATTTGTGCTTCCAAGGAACTAATTTGTCACTAGCCGTTTAGCTGCCGCCCTCATGCGGAGAGCAGCAACCATCGCTGCATGGGAATCTTCTGACATCCATCCTTTCGGTTTACGTCCGCCTAGGATAGCTTGATTCCCACGTCGTGACATTTCCCTAACCCCTTTGCAGAATGCGCCCAAATCTCTGCCCAATACAGGCGCCTCTTACACCTCAATTGCCGGATTGTTTCTGTCGAGCACGTATGTAGCCACCGAACCACCACAGAATCTGCCTAACAACCCGGCAGCACTGTCGACCGCCTCATCGAGATCAGCATTCTTCAGCGGCGGAATCAATCCATCGAGATTGATGGCAACATTCGCTGTTTCGGGACGAATGCGGGAAAAATCCGCATTTCTCCAGTTCCACCGCCTGCACATGACGCGGTTACTGGGCGAAGTGAAGTACACGACCTCTCCGGCGGATGGGCGCGGGCGCCACGGTGGGAGCGGGCAACTACCCGGCAAAGTTTTCGTTCAATGCGGGGACAGCGAGTTGTACGGATTTCGTCGTGTATAATACCAGTCTGGCTGGCTCCCCAACGCAAGCTACCGTCGTTGCTTTCAACAACCTTTACGTCGGCAGCAGCGGTCTGTGCGGTAGTACCCCTTCAACATACTGGGCTTTTAACACCGGAGGCACAGCGGTAACCTCGGTCACGCTTTCTTTCGACGGCTCGCAAGTCGCTTTGGTCCAGAATAATTCGACGGGTACGCAAGCCACGCTCGTTATTCTCAAATGGGCCGCAAATTCCGGTACGCTCGCAAGCCCGACCACGCTCGCTGCGGTGAGCAACGCCGCATACCCTACTTGCGCCGCTCCGTGCATGACAACGTTGCAGTTCTCACTCGCTAACGGTGATACAACCTCGGATGATGCCCTGTCCTCGCCTTTTTATGACTATACCCATGACACCCTTTACGCCGGAGATAGTAATGGCTTTCTACACAAATTCACCAGCGTGTTCCAAGGGACGGCGACGATGCCCCCGGCTGAGACAATCTCGTCAACTGCCGCCATTATTTGGCCGTGTTTGGTGAGTAACAGCAGCGCACTTACCGACCCTATATATGATCAAGGCGCCGGCAGGATTTTCGTGGGGAGCCTGTTCGGGACACTAAAACGCGTGGACGCTACAATCGGTGGCGGTGCGGGTGGCATTGTGAAAACCGCTCAAATCCAAGCCAGTGTGCGACACCGCACACTTGTGTGTGCCTTTACACGAGAGTGCCATTTCCTTCTGATTTAAGTCTGCGACACTCGATTCGAGTGAAATACGATCCTATAAATCCAACGTCGCTAGCTCGCATTCATTGTGGAGCCGCGCCTTGGGAGACTTGCCGCCACATCGCGGGCGAGGTCGCGCAAAACATTCCCAGCGCCAGAATCAAACTCGCCGCTGCAAAAGACGTGGGAGCCAAAATACGTTTCGACCTTGTTCGTTCCAAGCCCGGATTCGGTCTCATAGAACCTAACTGTTAGATCGCTCACGTTCATAGATACATTCCACCATCACGCGGGCCAATGTTTACGTCTTGGGGACCTGGCCATGCTTTCACCGCAGCAGATCGCTACAATTACGGCCGAAATCGAGATGCTGAAACATGCCCGCGAACATTGCTCGGACTTTGGCATCCAAAGGCTGGTTGACGGCTGGATAGAATGTCACAGAAGGATGCTGGAGTCCGGTAAAAATCCGAAACATCCACCTCCGAATCATACTGGGGCGCGGATTTCTTCTAAGCCATCGAAGTGATCTGCTAGTTTCTAATTCTGTGTTTTTTCTTTTGGAATATTCTTGTCCGCGGCTCTCTGGAAGCATTTTTTGGTGAACGAGAAAGTTGAACTCGTCATGGCGGCCGTCATTATTGGAAACAGGCTTGCCGCACATCCAGCAGATTGGCGGCTGAGAAGCCGCAAACAATATTATCGCAGCCCGACAATACAGGTGTTTGCAATCTACCGGACACAGGTTCTCTCTAAGCCTTGGAGTAGCAAAATCAGTAGCGATTGGTTAGCTCTGTCTCAGGTTGTGCCGTAAACCATTTCTTCGGCAAGCTGAGTCAGTCGCCGACTAGCCGCGAAATCTGCTGTTTACTTATTGCAGACAATGCTCGGATTGTCCTTCGCCAATTCCAGGCAGGCTTTGCGGTGCTTAGCTTTGCGTGCTGTGTCCCCTGGGCTCTGCTGCCCGGTTGCGTCCGATGTGATTTCGGCTACCGCCAGGACTCGGTTACCATCGTCCTTCTGATACGCCACCGCTGTAACAGAAGTCGGGTCGGAAATGGGAAACACCGGCGAAGAAGTAGGTGCGATAACGGCAGCAGGCGCATCGGGCGGAGTCGCTTGTCTCACCTGCCAGTCTGAGAGTATGACATCGCACACGGCCTTGACGCCGCCATTGATGCTTTTCTCGCGCACACGGCTCAACATGTCACCTTCTTTATTGGCCACCTGAAACTGGTCGTCACGCGCGAACGTACCTACCTCAAGGTGGTTCAACATGACGGTGTAGTCAGCGGCGGTTTGCAATATGGTGACCTTAACCGCAGGGCAGTTCTTCTTGAAATCTTTGGCCATCTCCATTGCCTGATCCCCTCGGGCCGCCCACACACTACCGTGGCTCGTTGCTTGGAGAAAGACGCGAGGCTGTTGTGACTGTGAACCTTGCGCAGAAGAGTAACCGACCAGAAGTAGTCCCAGTATCGTCCATAGTTCGCTTGAACGTTTCATCTTGGGCCTTTCCCATGCTGTTCGACTCTGTCAGCAACTCTAGGCGGCAGGCATTGCGGCAACAACTTACCAAAGACCCTCGAGTTAAGTGGCGCGGACCGCGCCGACTGGAGATGTGCGTAATGATCCTTCCGTTCTAAGGTAAACGGGAAGCGCGAAGCCGTCTATGAGTGCTTAGTAAGAACGCTAGGTCCTAACGTTACTGTCCCTGTGTTCAAAATTGAACAGACTCCGGTTTCAATGCCGCACTACTCTGGAACCTACTCAGACGGTATGGAGGGGGCGTTCTTCCCCAGGCGTTAGCCCCGGTGAGGGCGGGTCCGAAAATGGTACTCTCTGGCCCGCCTCGCTTTAGGTCCAAATTCCTTCTCGCTTCCAGACCATCTTATGTTGAGGCGGAGATTCGAAATCCGAATGCAACCCTCCCTCACGCCATGCAAGAGAAATGAGAATGTTGGATGGAACGGGCAGAATTTGCGGCCAGCCAGCAAGACTCCACCGAGCTAAATGAAGTTCTTCGAGATTGACCACAGGGGAGGCCTTAAATCCTGAGCCTATTTGGTGTCGAATCGGAAGATGATTGTCGCGCAAAGCTCGACGCTCTTCTGGCGTTGCATGATCGAGCAGAACAGACGATGAGCAAAGAACTAATCGGGGAACTGAAGTCTCTTCTTCGCTCCTACTATAGGATGGGAGATGCCAATGGGGGAAGTACGCGGATGTCAAGAATAGAAGCACAGTATTTCTGGCCCGCTGTGCGAGACGCCTACGTACACGCCCCTAAGCTGAGTTCGCAGCGTACATGGAACACGGGATTGTACGACATAGAACACGCATTGCGCTACTTTCGGCCCCAAAAAAAGTGATTCGCACGTAAAATGTTCACTATTGAACATCGCATTTGAATCTCAGCGTGCAATGCTCAGCGCAGTGGCGGACATAACAATCAACCCGATATCATTCACTTGTCCGCATTGTGGGGCCGCGCCTGAGAATGCCTGCCAAACTCCAATTGGTGACCGCCCGGAAGCTTTCCATATCGCGCGAGTCGAGCAAGCATCGGCGGACGCGGGAGCCAAAATCCGTTCCGCTCTTGCACGGATTCCATCCAAACCTTCCGAATGATTCACGAGCCACGTAGGTCTAAGGCAATTGGCCGCCAAACAGGAGTGCATTGAATTCTCGCGTTGTCAGCGTTATAGCTCAGACAGCATTCGCGACCACGCGCTAGCGGCGCTGCGTCAGCCATGACGCCTAATAAATCTAGAGCTAGAGAACTTCTGTGTCCTGAAAACCGGCAGCTTGGCGGCGTGGGTCGCACTGATTGCAGTTGGATTGTTCCGCTTACCGGCCAAAATTGGGCCGCTCTACGCCGGAAGTTTTTAGACGCCGTTGTCAAACGCGAATGCGCCACGTTCCCGCGCGAGTGAGCGTTATTGCTCAGACGCCATTGGGTGTCGGGTATAGAGTCAGGCATTCATCGGAGAGGGACACAACTGCGAAAAAGTGAGGCGGCCACGATTCGCTCCGGGAGAGACGATTTTGGACCACCCCACCGGGGGAGACGGTAGCGATATTAATTCCTCCCCCACACCGTTATCTGTTCACTTTTGCACACTCCTTTTCCGACTCTTTCTGCGAGGCCGCCTGATGCAACGCGGCTTTTTTGTTGGCGGCCCTCAGTCACTCGATGGTGCTGTCTTGTTCCCGCTTGCCCATCTCAAACGCAAACGGCGCTGCATCACTCTTCCCAGAGAGACCGCAGCACCGTAGCATCAGCAAGCAGACGAGGTAGAAGGCCAACGATGTTTCAAGTTGGACGTACGTGTCAGTTTGACGAAGCGCCCACTAAATACGTTAATGAGTGTCGGGTCTGCTGCACAGGTTCGCTTGTAAGTGGGGCGGTCTTTTCTATGTTCACAATTGAACATTTGTTTCTTCCGGTCAGTGGGACACTCAAACATGCCAACTCTGATAGCGGTAGCCTTCATTGATAAAACCAATGAACCTTTTGTTTGGTACTGCTCAGATTGCCGAGGAGTATTCGCCCTCGAGCGGATGACCTCAAACGCGACTCTGTCCGAGATTCAGAACGTTGACTTTGATTTTCAAATCCACTGTAAAAACGAGCATCCTGAATCGTCAGTGATGGCCTCAGAAAATCGTGAACCGAACAGAAGACTTACCCTTGTGACTCGTGAAGATCGCATTCCGCGCGGCACACTTGATGCCCCGCACGTCAACTCCTGATAAATCGCCTTAGAACCAACTAAGAGTTCTGAGTGTAAACGCGGATTGGAATAGTCGAATCGGATGCGTTCGGGCTGAGTGGCTCACCCGCGACACTGTCGTTAGCATGACTGACAGGGATGAGCTGGTGCCTCTTCCCGCGAATGTCTACGGTGACTGCTCGCTTAGGGCCGATTTGAGCTCACGGACGGCCAGGGACCGGCGAGACTAGTGCGGCCGAATCCCTGGGCGTAGAACTAAAGATGGGAGGAAGACGCGATGGCAGAAAACGCAAATTTCTACATGGCAGAAGAATCCCTTTTTGGGCTGCCAACAATCATGACTAACAACACTCCCTGCGGCCTGCGAGACTTTGTGCAAACTGAATCTGGCTGGTGCGAAGTCCGCCGGATTGAAGGCAAGGTTACTCCTATTCCTCTCACCGACCCGGAGTGGGAAATGTTCCATGCGTTCGTAAAGGAATCCCTTGGGAAGGATCTGCCAAGATTCCTGGCCGGAGCCCGAGCATAAGGTCTTCGTGGTCCGCTCGCGATAGGTTGTGCGAGAATTCGGACACAAGGTGCAAAAGGGCGACTCCCGTGGCTGGATTTGTCGCTCAAGAATGTGGTCCTAAGTCGACTAGTTGGACAAGCGAACGGAGATGACGCGGTCGTCAAATGGGATAATGACGGTCGCAAGCGACTCCACCAAACGCAGCTCAAAAAGGTCCAGCCAGTGCGGTTTTAGTCGTGGAGAACGACACTTAGAAGTGAACTATGAACTTGCAACCCGCTCTCGCCGTAGGCAACGAAGCCTAATTGTCTGAATTTATTCATGAAGAAACTGATCCGGGGTCGGGTCGTGCCCACCATTTCCGCCAAGATCTCCTGGCTGATCTTGGGGATTACAACGTCGGGCATCCCTCCCTTGCCAAACTGGGCCAGCATAAGAAGAGTTCGCGCGAGTCGCTTTTCGCTGGAATTGAAGATGTGGTCGGTTAAATCCTCTTCGTACCGGATGTTCCGCCCCAGTAGATACGACACGAACAAATCCGACAACGTATTTTCCCGGTGGAGCGCAAGCATCATCGCCTTCTTGTCGATTTGCAGAAGTCTGCAATCCGTCATTGCGGTTGCAGACCCGATGCGAAATGGCTGCCCGGCCAGACTGCCCTCTCCGAAAAACCCTCCCTGGCCCAATATGCCAAGGGTTGCTTCCTTGCCAGACTTGGAAACGACGGTGAGACGGACCTTACCTTCCTGGAGATAGAAAATTGCGTCAGCCTCGTCTCCCTGGGTGAAAATGATGCGGCTCCTGGGAAAGTTCACGAGTTGCCTGCCCTCGCCGATCGTGGCGAGGAATTCCCTTGGGTCGAAACCGCGCTTCTTGTTAGCCGATTTGGTTGGTGACGCCAAAAGCTCTCTGTTGTGAGAGGTGCACTCGTGGGTATCTTGTCAGAATAGAGGTGGCAAAGATGTGCTCTTTTGCTCACAACTGAGTACCGATCTCCGAGCTAGACAGCCCTGGTGGAGGTTCACACCGGTTGGGCCGTAGGCAAGATCACGAGGCGAGACGGAGCGGGTCTGGGGGGATTAGCCGATGTTACTCGGATAGCTCCCATCCCTGAGAATCCAGCTTGGCGATATCGTGGCTCACAGCTGTAGATGCACTCAGCGAAGACCTGATGTATTCGATCTTCATCCCAGTTTGTTGATGATATCGTTCAATTGCTCGGTCAGCGCCTTCGTGACTTTGTGGAGTTGAACAAGACTGCCTGCTTGAAACTTGATGTCAGTTCGTTTCAAGTCATCGTTGACGCCTTGGCAAAGATTGTAAGCGACACGAATGCGTTCGCCGACCAAAAACGAAAGCACACTATTCGAATCTTGGTCAGTCTCTTTGCGGGCAACATATTGCTGGGCGGCCCATGCGGCGGTACGGACTCGATTCAAAGCGTCCCGGAAGTCCGCGAGAACCCGCGGGTCCAAATCGCCCGAGAGCAGCAACTCATGCAGCCCTTGAAGCTCCGATATGGCACTCTCCAAGCGCGATGGCACATTGGGATCAGGAAGCGTCGGCTGTATCGCCACCTCTACCCCTGCCAGCTGAGTTGATGAACTCGGCTGCTTTTTCCGCTTACGAGTCGGCGATACCTTATGTTCGGCACATCGGTCTGCCGTCACACCGGTTCGTTCGGACATCACGATGACCTCTTAATTAGAACTGCCCATGCATTGAAGTGCTACGAGATGACTCCGGGGGCCACGATGTGGCAGCCTAACAATCTCTTCATTAATCAATTCGGCGCAAGAATCCGGCCTGTTTCCCAAGACGATGATCGCTTCGGAGTCGACTTCTGATGCAAGCCATAAATCATTGTAGGGAGAATCTCGGAGGGATGTTTGCACGAAAGTTCACTCCGAAAGCTGGCCGCGTTGTGAAACGGTCACGTGTAACGCTAAGTGGAAGGCGCCAACAACATCGCGCCCGCACTGGCGAACCATTCCCTTTCGTAACTCTCCAGGGCACGAGCACTGCTAAGTTGGAAGGGAGCCCAAGGCGAGAGCATAACCTGCAAGGGGATTACATCCCGCACCCACAAGACCGCACATAGCTCCGCTTGGGGTTGTGAGTAATACTGTTGCCGGATCTTGATTGGGCGGTCAAACCCTGCGGACTCAAACCCTGAGCGGTTCTTCCAGATACTGATACTCTGGCGCTCCTCCACCATGTCGGCGTGAACGTGATGAGACCAATCCAGCCGAGCATTCATTTGGTGAGGAGGTTGTGCCGAAAAGCGGGAACCTGCCCGCGTTTCCAAGACTGGTTCAGCCAATCGGCTATCTTGTTTCAGGGGCTGGTTTCTTGAGTCGGCTTGTGGGAAACTGCGAGTGTGAGAGAACACGACCGCATTTTAGAGTTTATCAGCGTGCAGATCGGACAGCCCATGTCTGGTAGATGCAGTGTTTGCAAGCGGGTATTCGTTGCGATGCGGAAGAACCTCGAGCGGGACGATGATGCGGTCCTTCGGATGCGCGCAAACTTCGCTGTTCACAGTTGCCAAGAAGACGCTTGCCGCGCCGCTACCCTGATCTTGAAGGCTTAAGCTCATGGGAACGTTTCGGTAGTAACCATTACCCGTTGGGCTCTTGACAGCCTTGGGCTTCCATTTTAATTCCTCAAAGGTCTTAGCATTGGCCTGTAGAAAATCAGCCAATATCTTAGGCTCAAGTCAAGTCATCGTACTCGTGAATGGGCTTCTCGGCAATTTCCTTTTCTCCGGTGATTTCAGCAGTTTCGAACAACGCAATCGCTCCGCCAATCCAAGACGCATCGTGACCGCCGCGCAACAGCGAAAGACTAAGCCCTGACCTGGGTGAAGGATACCAGAGCGGGTAGTCATCGCGAGCGCTATGGTCAAAAGTGAACATCGCGTTTGATCGCATCGTGCAATACTCAGTGTTGTGGAATATGTAACCATCAGCCCGATGTCGTTAACTTGTCCGCATTGCGGGGCCACGTCCGAGAATGTCTGCCACACCTCAATTGGTGAGGTCGTAGAAACCGTCCATGTCGCACGAATTAAGCTAGCCGCTGCAAAGGATTCCGGGAACAAAAAGGGTGAACGTCCGGTAGCGCACGTTCAGATATACAATCTTATCTGAAGTAGAACGCGGGCCATGTTTTTTAGATTCGGAGAAATGGCCATGCTCTCACCACAACAAATAGCTGCGATCAATGGCGAAATCGAGAAGCTAGAATACGCCCGCAAAAATTGCGCAGATTTTGGCATCCAAAAAATGATCGACAGATGGATCACGGATCAGAAGATGAAACTGGAGTCTGGCGACAGTCCAAAGCATCTTGACTCCGAAAGTCCAGCGCAGATCCCCTCCAAGCCTTCGGAATAACAACTGCGATCTTGGGGAAATCATTCTTTAGTCCGACGTGAGATACCACGGGTCAACTCCTTCGCAGACAGTGTTATTTGGCGTCTAACCCTTTTCTCGTTTCGGCCCTCATCTCTGCATAATGCCAGATCACCCGACATCGCCCGACAATAAACTGGTCGATGGTGACCGTTCCAGGGACGCAAAAGGGTGGCAAGATGATGAAACTGTTGTCCTCCCTACGGTTCAGTTATTCGCAGCGCGTGAGATCCCGGTTTCAAGCAACCTGGCGAATGCCTCGGGAACCATCGGTCGGCTGAAATAATATCCTTGCGCCTCATCACATTGATGAAGTTGAAGAAACTCGAGCTCTTTTTGGGTTTCGACACCCTCGGCAACGACCCTGAGCTTGAGGCTCCGACCCATACTGATAATTGCAGCCACGATGGTGGTCTCTTCGGGAGTAGTGGTGATCTGACGGACGAAAGACTGATCGATTTTAAGGGCATCGATGGGAAACTTTCTCAGATAGCTCAGGCTCGAGTAACCGGTGCCGAAGTCGTCGACTGATACCTGTACTCCTCTAGCTCTCAGGGCTTTGAGAATGGATTCTGTGGACTCGGCGTGTTTCATCAGAACGCTCTCTGTCAGTTCCAGCTCAAGAAATCTTGCAGCCAAGCCCGTATCCATGAGGGTTTCGAGAACCCCTTCAAGAAAATTCTCGTTGCGTAATTCGATCGCAGAAATGTTCACCGCCATGGAGGTTGGGCGTAGACCGGCATCCATCCATGTTTGGGCTTGGCGACACGCTTCCCGAAGAACCCACTTGCCGATCGGCAAAATCAGACCGCAGTCTTCCGCGACCGGAATGAATTGTGCCGGCGCCACCTGACCTCTAGTGGGATGTGTCCAACGCAGTAATGCTTCCGCGCCAGTAATTTTTCCGCTCTCCAAATTGATCTTCGGCTGATAGTGCAGCGTGAATTCTTGCTTCTCCAGGGCGCGCCGCAGGCTTTCCTCAATGGATTGTCGCTCCACAGCCCGGACGTTCATAGCGGATTTGAAAAACTGATAGCCTTGGCGTCCATTTTCCTTGGCCTGATACATGGCAGTATCCGCGTTCTTGATCAATGTCTCGGCATCCAGGCCATCGTCGGGATACACGCTTACCCCAATACTGCTGGTGACGTGAAGATCGTGATGGTCGATAGAATGAGCCTCCGCGACCGCCTGTAGCATTCTTCTCGCCGTGATGGCTGTGTCTTCCGGTTGATTTACTTCCGAGAGAAGTACAACGAATTCGTCGCCACCCTGGCGGCTGACTGTATCCGAGGTGCGCACGCATTCGACTAAACGTTTGGCGATGGACTGGAGGAGTTTATCCCCGGTGGGATGCCCCAGGGAATCATTGATGTGTTTGAATCCATCCAAGTCCAGAAACAAGACTGCAACTTTCTTCAGGTGTCGCGGGGCCATACCGATTGCCTGATTGACCCGGTCGTTCAAAAGCAGACGATTGGGCAAGCCCGTCAAGAAATCGTGTTCGGCCGAATGGATGATCTGTAGCGCCATGGCGCGAGTCGCGCTGACGTCACGGAAGACTATGACCGCCCCAGTTGCGCAGCCTTCGCGGTCGTGAATGGGGGCAACGCAATCTTCAATGGAAATTTCAAACCCATCACGCCGGACGAGGACTGAGTTCGGCCTTAGGTGAAGGGTTCGATATGGCCCCAGTTCCATCACCATCGGATTTGGAATGGCTTCACGACTGGCGGCGTCCAGAATGCGGAGAACGTCTGCCATGGGACGGCCAATCGCCTCAACCAAGAGCCAGCCCGTTAGTTTTTCAGCGACAGGATTAAGGAAACTGATATTACCCGCGCTATTCGTGCAAGCAACTGCATCGCCGATGCAGTTGAGCGTTACCTGGGCGCGTTCCTTTTCCTCAAACAACGCTTCTTCCATCGACTTGCGCTCGATGGCATAGCGTAGAGATCGCAGCAGCGACCGCCCATCAATCTGGCCCTTGATGAGGTAGTCTTGCGCTCCTTCCTGGAGGGCTTGCGTGGCCATCGCTTCATCGTCCAGGCCGGTTAGCACTACCAAGGGGATATGGGGCGCGAAGAAATGGGTCCGCCTGATGGCTCCCAATCCCTGAGCGTCGGGCAATCCCAAATCGAGGAGAATAATGTCGACCGCGTTTTCCCCGAAATGCTTCTCGGCCTCATTCATGCACTGCACATGCACTAAGTTGATCTGGCGCAAGTCCAGATCCTTCAACATCTCGCGGAACAATCGCGCGTCACCGAGATTATCTTCGACCAGAAGAAGCACATTGATCGATTTATTGCTCATCCATTTTGCCTCTGCGGCGGAAACTCGACATTTGTCAACCAGAAGTCGGTTATGCTTTTTACCAAGCTTTAGAAGGCTTCTAACTGCACGGGCTTGGTCAGATAACAGTTGGCTTGCAGCTGATAGCTCTTAATAATGTCCACTTCCGCGTCGGAAGTAGTTAGGATAACGGTCGGAATGGTCTTCAGGTTCTCGTCTTGTTTGATGTGATGCAGCAATTCGCGACCATCCATTTTGGGGAGATTCAGGTCCAGCAAAACCAGATCGGGACGGGGCGCATTGACATAGGAGTCTTGTTTCCGGAGAAAGGCCATTGCCTCCACGCCGTCGGGAGCCACATGTAATTGGATGGAGGAATTAGCATCGCGGAAGGCCTCTTGCGTCAGTCGGACATCTCCGGGATTGTCTTCCACTAATAGAACCTGAATGGGCATGACCCAACCTCCTCCGAGTGAAGTTCATGATTTAGTTCCTCAGAATGAACTCTCTTCGACGTTCTATCTCATTCCAGAGAAATATTTTGCTCCGTTTTCATCGTGTCTGCGTGATCTCTATCAGGCAATTCAACGGCGGTTAACCACAAATCATTAATACTTTTTACGAGATTGCGAAATGCCTCGTAATGCATAGGCTTGGTAACATAACCGTTGGCCTGTAACTGATGGCACTTCACGACATCGGCTTCCGCTTCGGAGGAGGTCAATATCACTGTCGGGATGGTTTTGAAGCTTCGATCGTCCTTGATCAGTGACAAAACTTCTCGGCCATCCATTCTAGGAAGGTTTAGATCCAACAATATAAGGTCCGGGCGAGGGGCATTGGTATTGGGCGCCTCACGCCGGAGAAATGCCATGGCCTCGACGCCGTCATTCGCGACATGCAGGTGGAGCAATGGATTGACATCGCGAAATGCTTCCTGGGTCAGCCGCAGGTCTCCAGGGCTGTCTTCGACTAAAAGAACCTGTAAAGGCATGGATGTTATCCTCCAGCTGCTTTCATGGCTTTCTTGTCACTCTGCGACAGGCCGAAACTAAAAGTGGAACCCAGCCCGGGTTCGGATTCGACCGCGATGCTACCGCCATGACGTTCGACAATTTTTTTGCAGATCGCGAGGCCAATGCCAGTACCCGCGAATTCCTCCCGTTTGTGCAGGCGCTGGAACATACCAAAAATTCGCGTGAAGTACTGCGACTCAATTCCCAGGCCGTTGTCTTTCACCGAAAATATCCATTTTTCTGCGCCATCACTGGTAGCTGAGACGTGGATCCGCGGAATGCCCGGTCTTTGATACTTGATGCCATTGCCAATCAAGTTCTGAAGTAACTGGGTCAATTGCATCTCGTCAGCCAGGACACCGGGCAGAGGATCATGTGTGACTACTGCTCCGCTATCCTGGATGGCGCCGCGCAGATTAACGAGCGCCAGGCGCAAAGCCTCTTCACTTGAGGTGTCGAGCAGTTCCTGTCCTCTTGTTCCGACTCGCGAATAGGTGAGCAAATCCTGGATCAGACGCTGCATACGGGCAGCACCGTCGACTGCAAAAGCGATAAACTCATCGGCATCGGCATCTAGCTTTCCCGTGTAACGCCGGGATAAGAGCTGGGTATAGCTAGCCACCATTCGCAGTGGTTCCTGCAAGTCGTGTGAGGCAATGTAGGCGAATTGTCCCAGTTCCACATTCGATCGGTTTAGCTCCTCAACCTTATGGAGGAGATCTGATTCGGCCTTTTTGCGTCTGGTGATGTCGCGAATTGCCGCCGTGACCAGAGTGCCTTCAGCGCTCTCGAGTGGACTCAGCATGATCTCGATGGGAAATTCGCTGCCATCACGGCGCCGTGCCGTAAGCTCAATGCCAGTACCAATCTGCTGCGCCAGAGCGTCTTCCTCGGACCGCAGAGCATCTGCGATTAGCCTTTCGGCGAAGCCCTCAGGAATTATGTTTGTCACTTCCTGTCCAACCAATTCATCGCGGCTATATCCGAACTGCTTTTCCGCTTGCACATTCAGAAGCACAATCTCGCCACCCTGGTTCACCACCACCATCGCGTCCGGGGCCGCTTCCAATAGCCCGCGATATCTGCCCTCCATTTGCGCCAGATGCGTTTCCGCGGCCTTACGCACGCTGATATTGCGGATCGCCGCAGTCACGAGGATACCCTCGGAGCTTTCGAGTGGGCTCAGCATGATCTCGATGGGAAACTCGGTGCCATCCTTTCGTCGTGCAATAAGTTCAATGCCAGTTCCAATCTGCTGCGCCAAGGCCTCAGCCGCAGTTCGCGTGCCGTCGGCAATTAGCCGCTCGGCAAAGCCTTCTGGAATAATGTTCTTCACCTTCTGCCCAACCAGTTCGTCGCGGCTATATCCGAACTGCTTCTCTGCCTGGACATTCAGCAGAACTATTTCCCCCGCAGGATTGACGACGACCATGGCGTCGGGAGCCGCTTCCAGAAGACCACGATATCTACCCTCCATCTGCGCCAGGTGTTTTTCCGCATCTCTGCGAACACTGATGTCGCGGATCGCCGCCGTGACCAGAATGCCCTCGGTGCTTTCGAGCGGGCTCAACATGATCTCAATCGGGAACTCGCTGCCATCGTTGCGCCTTGCCGTAAGTTCAATCCCGGTGCCAATCTGCTGGGCCAGCGCTTCGGCCGCGGTGCGAGTACCGTCAGCGATCAAACGTTCCGCGAATCCTGCGGGAATTATGTTGGTAACTCTCTGTCCCAGAAGCTGATCGCGATGGTAGCCGAACTGTTTTTCCGCCTGAACGTTCAGAAGGACGATTTCTCCGGCTTGGTTCACCACTACCATGGCATCCGGAGCCGCCTCCAGCAGTCCGCGGTACTTCGCTCCCGACTCCTTGCTCTCCGTGAGATCACGGGTGATTACTGAAAATCCACACAGAGCTCCTTCCACATCGCGCGTCGCGGTGATGGTGCTGTGCACGAGGAAACGCGACCCATCCTTGCGCACGCGAATACCCTGATCTTCGCACTGACCCGCGACGGCGGCCATTCGGAGTAACTCCTTAGATCGCCCACCCTCAACTTCATCGGGAGGAAAAAACCGGGAAATATTTGCTCCGGCAATTTCTTCATAGCTACAGCCGGTCATTCGTTCTGCTCCAGGATTCCAGCTGCGAACGTCACCCTGCGGCCCGAGCATTAAGATCGCGTAGTCTTGGACGCCCCGAATCAGTGTTCGGTATTTTCGTTCACTTTCCTCGAACGCCTTCTCCGCGAGTGCCCGTTCGGAGTTTGCGCGCTGGACCCTTCGACCCGCGACGATGGTAATCAACAAGGCCAGAACAGTTCCCAGGCTTAGAAGTACCTTGGCCTGATCCAAACTCCGAATGGCATCTGTTTTACGAATCGTCAGTAAACGCAACTCTTCTTGCTTCAATTTGTGCGCCACATCGTGAAACTCATTCATACTCTCGGTGGACGCACCCAAACTGCGATAGGACACCAACCCCATGACGAGTAAGGCTACAACCGCAGAGCCGAACGCGAGTCGCACCTTCGCATTGAGTGCAGAGTTATGTTTCATATCAACCAGTTATTATTAGCATCACACTAGGCGACTGGCTCTAAATAACACCCTCGCAGAGCCTAGTCTATTCCGGCCTCCGCGTTCAAAAATGGTCTGTATTGAACAGGTATGACATGACTGTTTCCCGCGAATCGTAACGTGCCCGACAGCTAGTTTGGTGTTTTGTCGCAATCAATCCTTCGCATGCGTTTTACTTTCGATGGCTTTTGCCGGCAATTTGTCAACATTATTGGAAAGGAAATCCCGCATGTGCTTTTGGACCTTGATAAGAAGTTCATTCTTGCCCTGAAAAGGTGTTTTCTAGTTACTTCGGTGCATCGATCGCTCTCTATCACCGAAGCTTGCTCGGGCAATGCGATTCGACAATGCTCAACTATCAAAGCCGGCCCGGAAGCGATTCCGATTGGGCTGATCGGGTCGGCGGTCAATCCGACGAGAGCGTCTCTGCAACATTGTGAGCATTATTGAGCAGTACCTAGTTGTCTGCATGCAGCACAATTGAGGGCGACGATCCCCCGTTGGGGATGATCACCTGGCGAAGCGCATTAAGGAATCGTTCCAAACTCGCAGCACCCCAAGCACGGGAATATTGGTCATGCCTTTGCGCCGCCTAGTTTTTCGCCACGGCGTTATTTCTCTGACGTTTGCTGTGCTATACGTGCTACTGAATCTCCCCGAAGTTATTTTTATCTCTCGCATTGGATTTGTTGCTTGGTATCCGGCGATCGGTCTGGTAATGGCGATCCTGTTGGGTGTCAGCCCTTGGTATGCATTACTGGTTTGCGTTGCCGATGCTCTTGCGGCGAGAGTTATTTATGCCCAGCCACTCATGTCATTCAGCGCTATAGTCGGTAGCGTTGGAAGTGCCGCCTGTTATGGGCTTGCGGCCTACGTTTTGCGCGGCCCCCTGCGGATCGATCTGGGGTTACGTCATCGCAGGGATGTAGTGTGCTATGTCTTTGTGAGTGCGACAGCGGCGGCAGGGGCAACCATCTTTGGCGTTGCGAGCCTGATAGCGGACCGCAGTGTTACTTGGGGTGAGTACAAGTCGTCTTCAATCGGGTGGTTCCTGGGTGACGCGATCGGACTAGTTGGCATTGCACCGTTCCTCCTTGTCCATGTTTTCCCACATGTTCGTAAGTGGATTTCTCCGACGCCCGCTCGGTTACATGCAGCCAGGACGCGATGCCCAGGAATGCCCTTCAAGTTTGGTAGTCTCCTAGAAATCTGCGGCCAAGCATTGACCATGCTGGCCGTGCTCGCTGTGATTTTCAAAACCAGGGACGGGCGTTACGATCATTTTTATTTGTGTTTCATACCAATCATTTGGATCGCGATGCGTCAGGGAGTCCGACGAGTTGTCAGCGGCTTGTTGGCTTTGAATTTTGGAATTGTGGTCGCAATGCACCTGTTTCCTCCAAGCGCAGCTGCATTCACAAAGGTTGCTCTGCTCATGCTTGTACTGTCCTCGGTAGGGCTGATAGTGGGATCCGAGGTCAGCGAGCGCCACCGCCTAGCGATTGATCTGAATAGACAAACCGCATACTTGGACTCCTTGATACAAAATAGCCCGCTAGCGATTATCGTTCTAGACCGGCAAGGCTCGGTAGAGCTAGTAAATTCTGCTTTCGAGAAATTGTTTCAGTACGACAGGCATGAGCTCGCCTCGATTGATATAGGGCGCATGGGAACATCTGGTGAAAAAACAGATGCTGCACGACTGCTACCTCAGATCTTCGCCGGAGACACGGTGCACAGGACCGTACAGCAGAAGCGCAAAGATGGGCAGATTATAGACCTGGCATTGCACGGCGTCCCTCTTCTGGTAAGGGGCGAGGTGCGAGGGGCGTACCTCATTTATGAAGACATTTCGGAGCAGATCAGGGCGAGCGAAGCACAGCGACAACACACGGAGTCATTGAACCGGTTGGTAAAGGAGTTGGAACTCCGCACACAACAGATCACCTCATTGAATGAAATGGGTTCTCTTCTGGCATCCAGTGGTACGGTAGAAGAAGCGTGTTTTGTCGTCTCCAATTCAATGCCGAAACTCTTTCCGGAGGCTGCGTCTGGAGCACTCTATTTGTTCAGGTCGTCGCGAGATCTTATCGAGACGGCGGTTCGATGGGGGAGACAAGACCATTTAAGGCCGACATTTCCTCCCGAAACATGTTGGTCGCTGCGTCGAGGACTACCTCATTGGAGTGGGACTTCGGCAAGTGGCATTTCTTGCTCACACCTGGCTTCCAGCATAGCAACCGAGGCTATTTGTGTGCCCATGATCGCACAAGGGAACACGATTGGTGTCCTGCATCTGGAGTTCGACAAGCCAGCTGAACTTCAATTCCCATTTGAAACCGAGGTCGTGCGGGAGATGCTCCAACGATTGGTCGTCAGTGCAGCCTCGCAGATAGCCCTTTCATTAGCCAGCCTGCAGCTGCGCGAAACCCTCCGTGAACAGTCTATTCGTGATCCTTTGACTCGCCTGTTCAATAGGAGGTTCCTCGAAGAATCTTTCGAAAGAGAACTCCAATTGGCAGGCCGGAAGAACCAATCGATTGCAGTTCTCTTCCTTGACCTCGACCACTTCAAGAGATTCAATGATACTTTTGGTCATCAAGCGGGAGACATGGTGCTCCAATCCCTGGCCGATCTGTTTCGCAATTTCTTTCGCTCCACAGATATATGTTGCCGCTATGGGGGCGAGGAATTTGCAATTATTCTGCCTGAGTCGACTTCACAAGACGCGGCAATGCGCGCCAACGCATTACGGGTCGAAGTGAAGAGCCTACGGTTGCACCACAAGAAACAGTCTCTAGGAGAGGTCACACTTTCAATCGGCATCGCCGCGTTTCCGGAGCACGGCTCTACGTCTAGTGAGTTGCTCAAAATCGCAGACCGATGCCTCTATGAATCAAAGGCGCGTGGTCGCGACGTAGTGACCGTAGCTCTTCCGCAAAGTGTGTGAGCAGCTCGTCGACTGCGGAAAGGGCCCACGACTTACCCGAGCAGCCGATACCCCGCATCGCAGGGCGGCCGGTCTCCCCAGGTCGATATCGCACTCTCAGGGTTCGTTGGCGCAAACGCTCAACTTCGGCGCTTCGGTTCAATTACAGAGGGATTGGCCTGGGCAAGTGTTAGGCAAGGCCGTGCGAATGACGTCCAACAGTTCGCCATTGTGGGCGGGCTTCTGAAAAAAAGCGACTGCCCCTGCCTGCAACGCCTTTTCCTCGCTGGACCTGGGGTCACGGGCGGTCAAGATAATGACTGGGATGTTAGATAATGTGTCACTTTTCTGTAGCCGATCCAAAACTGCAAAACCATCTCCGGCGGGCAAACCGAGGTCGAGAACAATTAGATTCGGTTGTTCCTTCTGCGCCACTGCAATCGCAGAGTAGCCATCCGAGGCCTGCACTGTGTCGTAGTGGTTGGCCCGCAAACGTATTTTCAATGCGCGTCTAAGGTTGGGATCATCATCGACAATGAGTATTTTCGATTTCTGCATTTGGGTCCTCCATGGTTCAGCCTAAGATGATTGCCTCTGATTATCACTGCACTTTGCCGTTAATTCGCGATTCCTTGGGGTGAATTTGATGCCGGCGCCATCATCACCGCTTCGGTGATGCGATCTGCGACCGCTTGCACTTTCTCTTCAAGCGATTTGCCTGGGGTGGAAGACAGCGACATGGCGCTCGCCGAGACAGTTAGAACGGCGGCGGCTTTCAATCCTGCGCTAGCGGCCAGGTTCTCGCGAATGCGTTTCATCATAACTTCCGCTCCTTCCAGATCAGTCGACGCAGCCACGAAGAAGATCTTGCTACTTCCGCTATTTCCCAAGACGGGAAGAACCATGTCTTTATCCAGATAAACGCATCTGCGAAGGATGTCCAAAGACTGTTGGCAGATATCCTTCCAAATGATGCCTAGGTATTTTGAAAAAGGTGTCAGTTCAACTTTTAGTAACGCGATGTCGTCACGCAGCTGGTCTCCACAGGTGATGACTGGAGTGAGCAGCTTTGCCAACGAATACGTGGGGAGGGTGAAGGAAAATGTGCTGCCACTCCCGATTTCACTCACCACCCAGATTCGCCCGCTGTGAAGTTCGACCAATTCCTTCGCGATAAAGAGTCCCAGGCCAAGACCGCGGCCGCATTGATCATCAGAGTGCAGGTTTTGATACAACCGTTCAAAAATAAGAGCCTTGGCTTCGGAGCCCATGCCACAGCCATCATCGGCAACAGAGACGTAGACCATGTCCGGGTCGGTTTCCATAGTGGAGGTTTTCACCATGATCGTCCCACCTGGCGGCGTAAATTTGATCCCATTGTCGATAAGATTAATGAGTACCTCAAGAATACGATCGGGATCGGCGTACACAAATGGAATCCTGGTATTTAGTGCTACTTTCAAACCGACCTGCTTCTCCTTAGCGGTGGCGCCCATCATAGACACTGCCTGTTGGATGAGGTCGCCGATCTCGAGGCGACAGGGTTCAATTCGGATCTTTCCCGACTCGGCCCGGGTGGCTTCCAACAAATCGCGGATCATGGCCTGCAACTGGTGCACGCTGCTTAACACGGTGTCCAGGTGATAGCGCTGTTCGGGGTTGATAGGGCCGGCCAAACCATCGCGGATGATATTAACGAATTGATCAATACAGGTGAGAGGCGTTCGCAACTCGTGCGAAACATGAGACAGGAATTGATCTTTGAACTCGAGTTGCTGCACGCGGCTCATCTCCACCGAGCGAATCATGGCCTGTCGTTCAATGGCGTAGCGCATGGCACGCTCAAGATCGCTAGTAGTGATTTCTCCCTTTACCAAGTAATCCTGAACACCCTGATTTAGAGCTTTCATGGCCAATGCCTTGTCGTTCTGGCCCGAGAGAATAACGACCGGCACACCAGGTGCCTTCTCCACTACCATGCGGTAGGTGTCTGCCCCGTGACTATCGGGAAGATTCAAGTCCAGCAGTACTATTGAAGGTTGTTTTCTGGCCATGGAAGCCAGTCCATCAGCCAGGCGAGTGACACAGTCGACTTCCACAGCACGATCTCCTTCGATCAGGCGGAGGCGAACCAAATCGGCGTCACCAGGGTTGTCTTCAATCAGTAAAACATGAGTCTGAGCGTCATTCATCGTTCCTCCTCGCGAGGTAAGTGCGCTGAACCAAACCAAAATTCTCCGAGGGATGCGACAGCCAGGGTGAAATCAGGCAGGTTTCCGGGCTTCCTCACGTAGCAATTTGCTCCCAGCTCATAACTGCGTAAGATGTCTTGCCTAGCTTCTGACGTGCTGAAGATTGCAACTGGAATCCTCCGCAGGACCGGGTCTGCTTTAATCTCGGCCAGCACAGCAAAGCCGTCTTTCTTGGGCAAGCTCAAGTCTAGGATCACAAAGTCAGGAAGACGAGCATTCGCGTGCTTGCCTTCTCGACGCAGGAACGCGATCGCCTCTACACCATCGGCTACAGCGTGGACGCGGTGAGGATGCCGGTTGTGAGCCAGCACTTCTCTGGTCAAGTCAGTGTCTGCGAAATTGTCGTCTACCAGCAAAATATCGATTGTTCTCATGGCTGTCCTTTCTGAGCTAACTGCGTCTCCGCGCGAAGGGTAAATTTGAAAAGACAACCCGGCTTGACTTGGCCCTCGATCCAGATCTTTCCACCGTGCCGTTCGATGATTTTCTTGCAGATCGAAAGGCCGATCCCATTGCCTGCATACTCGGTGCGCGTATGCAGACGCCGAAAAATGACAAAAATATCCTGCCAGTTTTCTTGCGGAATACCGATGCCGTTATCGGAAATCGCGAACACCCATTCGTGACCTTTTATCTCTGCACCGATCTGAATCACAGGTGGTTCAGGTCCGTGAAATTTGATGGCATTTCCGATCAAGTTTTGAAATACCTGCATCAACTCAGATGGGTCGGCCATGACCGCGGGCAGCCCATTCCAATCACAGGCGTCCTTGCAAAAAGCGGTTGAATACTTGACCACCGCGCCACTTTCCCGAATGGCAGTCTGTAGGTTTTCTAGCGCACGATCTACGATGATGCGGCAGTGGGCCGTCTGAGACTCGCCTGTCTGTTTGCCTACCTGAGAGAATTTCAGCAAGTCCTGAATCAGAGCCTGCATGCGTACCGCTCCATCCACTGCGTAGGCAATATATTTGTCAGCTTGTTCATCCAGCTTGCCGTGATATCGTTCGCCTAATAGTTGGGTATAGTTGGCAACCATTCGTAGAGGTTCCTGCAGGTCATGGGAGGCTACATAGGCGAACTGCTCAAGTTCCGCATTGGATCGAGCCAGTTCAGCCGCTTTGCAGGTCAGTTTCTTTTCTGACATCCCGCGTTCATTCCGAAGCCGCTGCTCGGTCAATGCCCTCCGCACCGAATGGGGAAGACGGCAGATGCGATCTTTTAGAACACAGTCTGTGGCGCCTTGCTTCAGGCACTCCACGGCTCGTTCCTCCCCTAAGTACCCGGTCAAGACGATCAATGGAACGTTCTGGTTTTCTTGCTGCAAGATTTCGAGCGCTTCTATCCCATTCCATTGCGGCAAATTGTAATCAGCAAGGACGACGTCGTAACTCGCAGCTCGTATTCGTTCTCTGAATTGCTCCGCTGATTGAACTACATCGCTTGCGACAACGAACCCATCCTTCGCTAGTACATCCAGCGCTAGCTCAGTATCGGCTGGATTATCCTCCACCAGCAATACCCGCAACTTGGTAGCGACCGAGAGCGAATCGTTAACTGCGAGCGGAGTGTTCGCACCGACAGGGTAACTGTCCGAAAGCATCCGGACTCGCTCATCCGCTGCCGTTATGTCTTCACTGGAATCAGTCACAGAAAGGAAATATCGAGCCGTGGATAGCGTTTGAGCCGTACGAACCTCCATCCCTTCGTACCATCCTTTTCTCACAACCGTTCTCGCGTCGTGGAGGTTGTGGGACATCCCACCACTTCACTGTAGCCCTTCTTCCCGTTCTCGTTTTGGGCAATAGGTGTGGAACTTTAGAGCGGCAAACGCCATGACGAGCGGGCAGTGCACTGGTCAACCCTAATACGGCGCGAAACGATGGTCTTGAGACCCGAATGCCAAGACCCAACATGGTTGGTAGGGGTTCACCTAGAGTGCAATCTGTGCGCGTGATGTCGGAATGCCAATATCTGTGGTGGGAAACGATAGTTATCGCCAAGGAACTCGCCCAATCACTCACCGACATAACTATCCATTTAGAAATATAGAGGGCGAATTCGGTTACTTGCGGGAGGGTCGGAGTTACTAGTTAGAAGATAGATTGTCCGTGACGAGAGCAGGGTGTTGTCGGGTTCCCCTATCAGCTTTGATGATAACGGATGTAATGTCGTCGTCCTGCAAATCACCTTGGACAAATGTCCGAGTAGCATGGTAAATGCCTTCTGCAATGTTCGAAGCCGAATCGTGGCTTTGCACTCTGACCTGGTCATGGACACGCTTGATACCAAATTGGTGGCCGTCAGGCGTAGTGGACTCTGTGACCCCATCGGTCAGAAAGACGGCGATTTCGCCCGGATCAAGGTGAATTGCCCGTTCTATCGAAAACTCGGTATTCGGAAACAGTCCGAGCGGAGGGCCAGTGCTGTCGAGCGTGCACTTCATGTCGCCTGAATCTGAAAATATGAAACTGGGGACGTGGCCTGCGCTGGCGTATGACAGCGTCCTGCGATTTGGATTCAAGCGAGCGAGACACACGGTAACGAAATCGCCGTGTTCGAGGTCTTTCAATAGCATCCGGTTAACCCGAACCAAGATTTCGTCTAACTCCAGCTGCATGGCAGCGAAACAACGTATGTAAGCCCGAGTGAGGGCCATGACCAGTGCAGAGCTAAACCCATGCCCTTTGGCGTCGGCCACTGCGATTATGAGCGAACCATCGCGCATGGGGATAAAATCGAAGTAATCGCCCCCGGTTTCGTCCGCATGGTGTGCACAGCCTCCGATGTCGAAGCCTGACAGGACTGGTGCGGCGGTGGAAAAACGCTGCTGCACACCACGTGCCAATTGCAACTGGTATTCTTGCTCCTGTTTTTTTCTCAGCTCAGTAATATCTTGCGACACAGAGACGAAGTGAGTGAGTTGACCGGTTTCATCACGCATTGACGTTATGGTCTGCTGCGCCCAGTAAAGCTCGCCGGTTTTCTTGCGGTTGATTATCATGCCTTTGAAAGGGAGCCCTTGGCTGAACTGAGCCCACATTTGCCGGTAGAACTCCACATCATGGAGACCCGATTTCAGAATTCGCGGGGTCTGGCCGAGTGTTTCGTCTTTACAATATCCGGTGGTCGCCTCAAAAGCTGGATTGACGTATTGGATCACGCCATCCGTGTCAGTAAGCATTACACTGTCTGCCGTCTGTTGCATGACTCGGGAGAGCAATACCGAAGTCTGGAGAGCCTCACGACCTTGTGTAAAGTCATGACACATCATGACCCCTCCGGAAATTTTTCCCTCCGCATCCCTAAGGGGCCACGCGTCCACTCGGATCCATATTCCAGAGCGGTATTGCGAGTTGCGGGCGAAAATTAGCTCGTCGACGACCCTTTCCCCGCGAAGGGCTCGGCCCATAGGCAATTGATCCGATGACACAACCGAGACCTGATCGGGAAGATACCACCCTTCGACGAAGGTGCACGTGTCACCTGGTTCGGCGATTCCGATGCCCAGTATCTTCCTGGCTGCCGGATTGGAGGACATTATTCTGCCCATCGATCGGTGATGACTATTCCCCAGGAGACACTCTCGAAGGTTGACTGTAAGGCTTCGGATTGCGCCACCGTTTGAAGTGTGCACTCCACCGTGGTCCTCGTTGTTTGGTCCGTTTGACCCTGCCGCAGCATTGGTTTTTGCATAATAATGGGGGAACCTGTCTCTCGACCTTCTAACTCGCTTTTCGCGTTGAATGTTGTTTTACGCATCTAGGACAGTCAGGATGACCTCGAACTACCCGGTAGAGTGAAGCAGGACAGAGACTCAAGACTAAGGATGTACGTAGGAGGAGACAAGATTACCAAAGTCGAAACGAGAACTAGGATTGGTCGACTCCGGCCAGAGAACAGCGCGTGTCTTCTGGCATACTCCTGTAACTTAGGCGAGGGCGTGCAAATGATTCGACGACGCGTGCGGGTTGGATTGAGCGCCTCCATTCAAAGTAAAGTAGAACGTCGCTCCTTGTCCTGCCATACTTTGTGCCCGGATCTGTCCTCCATGACGGTGCACGATGCGTTGGACTGATGCCAACCCAATTCCAGTTCCGGGAAATTCATCTTGTTTGTGGAAACGTTGGAAGGCGCCAAATAGCCTGTCAGCGTATTTCATGTTGAAACCGGCGCCGTTATCTTTTACGAAGAACGCCACGGTCTTGTCACTTTGCGATATCGAACCAAATTCGACACGAGCGTCGACTTTTTTGCCAGTGAACTTCCATGCGTTACCCAAGAGGTTTTCCATCATGGCGCGCAGCAGCGCTGGATCGCCAGTCGCCATGATGTTTTCGGCAATAACAAATTCGACCTGACGTGTAGGATCGCTTTGTTGTAGTTCGTTTTGGATATCACGGACCAGCCTACTCAAATTCGTAAGCTGCGGCCTGAGTTGGTTTCGCGAAAAGTGGGCCAATCGGAGAAGCGCTTCAATAAGAGTGTCCATGTGTTCCGCGGAGGCGCGAATGACCTGGACGAGACGCAGGCTCTCGACATCAAGTTTTTCGATGTATCGCTCTTCCAGGAGGCGAACAAAACCGCGAATCCTACGCAACGGCGCACGCAAGTCGTGCGAAACAGAATAGTTGAATGTAGCCAGTTCCCGGTTTAGGGCTTCCAGTTCGGCGGTACGCTCATGCACGCGTTGCTCCAGTTCAATATTTAGAATGCGAAGCCTTGATTCTCCTCGCACCCTGTCGACGATCTCACGGACGTTGCATTGAATTACCTTTTTGTTGTCCACGAGATAGACGTTGCTCACAAACTCAACTTGAATGGAGCGTCCTGCGCTCGTCTCCAGTGGTAGATTCTCATACCGGATATACTCATCGCGTTGTAATTGCGCGAAACCCGACTCACATGCACTGATGTCTTGAAAAGCGCCGATTTCCCAAAGTTTCTTGCCTAGGCATTGCTCACGGGAATAGCCAAGCAATTCTATAAGAAACGGATTGACGTCTACGATGAGGCCCGACTCTGCTTCCAGAATCAATATCCCGTCTCGAGCCGATTCAAACAGCCGACGATAACGAGTCTCCGATAATCGAAGGGCCTGCTCCGCCCTCCGCTTACAGTTGTGACGCTCCGTCTCACGCAATAAAACGTCGATCATCAAAGCCAATCGAAATAATTCCGTTTTCTGAACGAAATCAATTGCGCCCGCTTTGACAAGACAAACGGCCAAATTGATCTCGATTTCGCCAGAAACAACTACGAAAGGCAAGTCCGGACGCAATTCCTTAGCTAGCTCCAGCGCAGCCGTAGCACTGAAGCGCGGCATCGAATGGTCTGACGTGATCAGGTCCCAGTCCCGACTCTCCAATGCGGCCCGCATGGCAGAAGAATTGTCCACCACCTCATAGATGGGGTCATAGCCTCCGGATCGCAATGCCTCTAACAATAGATCGGCGTCGTCTTTGGAATCGTCGACAATCAACAGGCGCACGTTTTGGTCCATGACCACCTTCGCTCTACGAAAGGCTAGGCTTGGAGTGAATTGAATTCTGAGCAAAAGAGAACAGTCTATGCATCGACTAGTAACCCTAACAGCTTGACCAACCGCGGGGAATAAAACACCACCTTTATTAACCATTAACCAAAATGAGCTCCGCGTAGGGTGGCACCTCGCGGGCACACAGCTTTATTCTGATGTCAGATCGAGGGTAAAATCGGGAGATTGCGGCTGAGGCCGAAAGGAGCCTTGATACCGTAGGGAGAATATTCGCTTAGGAACTCACGACGATGTTATGCACACGCACCTATCAAGAGGATATTAGTTTGACCTCCCCTGTAAATAGATACTGCCTTTCTCATTTACGACTGCGAAACTCGCCCGGGCCCTGTCCTCCCTAATGCGATGCGTATCACATCCAGTAGCTGCTGATTGTTCGCAGGCTTCTGGAAGAATGCCGTTGCTCCCGCTTTCAGAGTGTGCTGTTCGTTGAATTCGGACGCGCGGGCGGTGAGTACGATTACAGGGATATCTGCTAACGTATCGCTGGCCTGCAACCGCTTTAGGACCTCAAAGCCGTCCCCGGCTGGCAACCCGAGGTCAAGAAGGATAAGACCCGGCTGTTCCTTATGCGCCATTGCGATCGCGGAGTAGCCATCGGAAGCTTGGACGGTGTCGTAGTTGTTTGCGCTCAAACGTATTTTCAGCGCTCGTCTTAGGTCAACGTCATCATCAACTATCAAAATCTTCGCTTTCTCCATTTGAGTTCTCCATTGCTAGGATCGCATCGCGGAGCAGAGAAGGAAAGGTTGCCTCCGTGCATGAGCTTCGGTAATTGAACTTTAGGTCTGAAAGCTGCACTCTCGCGACGATGTGGGCGGACTCTTGCAGATTGCTCTGGTGGTGAGGATGGGATTGATTCCCGCCCTAACTTCCGAGCTAGTCGTGAAGGAATACGTTCAAGAGAGAACTATAAACTTGCAGACCGTTCTCGCCATGAGAACGTAGCTCGCCCGAGGCTAGCTCTCACCCGATAGTGCACTTCTGCTCAGACATGGATTAGGTAATCTGCCATGATCCTTGACCTATGGGGAAATTAAAGTCGCTAGAGAGCATCCAACAAACCCCCTGACGTTGGCCTGTTCGGTTTGCCACGTACAACCTGGTCAAGTCTGCGAACTTTTTGACGGCGAGGATGAAACTGTCCACGTCGAAAGGATCTGGGCGGCAACCAAGATAGACAACGCAGAGCAAGATCGCCTAAATCGAGTGCGCCCCCCTTTCCATCTGTTCTGAATAGACCAGAATGGATCTGAAACGGTGAAGCGATCATGCGGCTTGGAGAGCTTGTTTAGACCGCCTCACGGGAAAAAACCTAAAATATTAGTGCGGTCTCGAACCGCTGCCTGTGAACGCTTTGGCGACTGCCAGACTGTATTGATGTTCAGTATTTCGGCTGTTTGTTTAGGCCGCCGACCAGGCACGTTCGGAGTAGCTGAGCATCGCCTGCTTCAATTGCGAGTCCACCTCATCCGCGATGGTGACAACGTCCAACAACACTCTGCTGAAATCGACCCGGTTCAGATTCTTTTGCAGGGTGCCAAACAAACTGATTTGCAGGATCCGCGATTCTTCCACCACCATGGCCGCGGTATACCCTTGTTTGCGACGGAGATTTCCGTGTTGTCGGGCGGGGATGGAGATGCTTGCTTTGTCAGCGTGAGGCATGCGTAAGCGGTAAATCAGATCAGCAAAGAGATTCGGAAGATGGCCTACTCGATCCTCGAAACACAGCGGAACACAGGTTAGTTCTTCATCACCTTCCACAAGTGCAAACCAGTCCTGTATCGTCGCATCGAGGTCATGCTCGAGGATGGAAGCCACGCTCTCTGTCGTAAGGGGCCTATGAGTTATAGGGTTTGCGAGTCTTTCGCGGATCGTTTTTCGGAGGGACGCGATCTCGATTGGTTTCACGAGGACTTGGTCAACCTGTGAACGGATGGCGGCCAAAGCTTCATCGAGTGCCGGATAACCGCTGAGCACCAGGGTCACAGCATGGGGGTGGGTGTGGCGCATCGCACTTACGACGGTGAACCCGTCGCCGGCAAGTGGCATGTGCAGGTCGGAAAGCAGTACATCAAAACTCTCTGTCGCGATGCGATTGAGCGCTTCGGAGACGCTCGCCACGGCCACTACGATGAAGCCGTCTTGTTCCAAGAATACTCGCAACATATCGCGGACGGCGCTGTCGTCCTCGGCCACCAAGACTCTAGGCATTGTCGGACTCCTTATCTCGGCCTAACAAGAATTGTGGAATCTGAACTCCTGAAATGGTAACGACCAACCGTCAGTCCTGTCTGTTCACTATTGCACAGTACATGGTGCAACAGAATTCGACCTATTAACCTTAGGCTACGCGATATTCAAGCGCACATTTGATCATGGGAGGTACAAGAGGGAAGCCCTGGGGCTGAGTTAGTGGGCCATGCTAGACGGCTTTTTGAGCCATTGTGAAACCTCGCACGGCTTCGGTGAGTTGCCGATCTGCTTCGTCAGCAATGATAACAATATCTAACAGGAGCTGATCCTGATCTAGTTCGCGCCAATGGAGATGTAGCGTGCTGAAGGTGCTCACCTCGAATATCCGTGATTCCTCAACTAGCATTGCAACAGAGTAGCCCTGCGCGAACCGTGCTCTGCCGTGGGCTAGGGCGGCGATGACCGAGATGGGCGCTTCGTCGCCTCTGCCAAGTCGCAAGCGGTAGAGCAAATCATTGAACAGTTGATGCAAATAGCCCATGCGATCTTCATCGCTAAGCGAAATATTAGTCAGGTCTGGAACTTGACCTACACGCTTTAGCCATTCCTTGATCGTAAAAGCGAGTTCTTGGTCTAGAATTACGGCTACGCTCTTTACTGTCTTCACTCTTGCACCTGCACTACACAATTTGACGACGCTAGTTATTCCCATCCTCGCAGTTGTCGACATACAAAGCTGGTCAAGACAGGACAATCTGCGTTTTGTCGCCATCAGGTCAGTGGCGAAGTCTGCATTCAGTCCGGTTGGCGTGCCATGCAAACCTTTGGACATCATCGGTTCGGAGTGATCGGCCCCGGTATTTCTGAACCAGGTGGGATGTTAGTCTTCGGCAGAATCTGAAGGGAGGTTTTGCTGATGAAGAAGAAGCGATTCGGGGTGGAGCAGATTGTAGGAGTGCTGAAGCAGGCGGAAGTGGGAGTGCCGGTCGTGGAGTTAATCCGGAAGGTCGGGATCAGCGAGCAGACGTTTTACCGGTGGAAGGCGAAGTACATTGGTCTTGAGGTAGATCAGGTACGCCAGATGAAGCAGTTGCAGGAAGAGAACCTGCGGTTGAAGCAGTTGGTGGCAGAGCTGACACTAGACAAGGCGATGCTTCAGGATGTGCTTTCAAAAAAATGGTAAAGCCTTCGCGGCGTGGACCGATGGTGGAGCATCTGGCAAGTACTTACCAAGTCGGTGAGCGACATGCGTGCCGGGTTCTATGCGTGGCAAGAGCCACGTATCGCTATCGCAGCCATTTGGATCCACGGACTGAGTTGCGGATGCGAATCCGCGAAATCGCTCAGGCAAGAGTGCGCTACGGGTACCGAAAGATTCGCGCACTGTTGAACCGCGAGGGCTGGAATGTAGGCAAGTACCTGGTTTGCCGTCTGTATAAGGAAGAAGGGATGACGTTGAAGAAGATGCGCCCACAGCGCAAGCGAAAAGCGATAAAACATCGGGAAGAAAGGTTCCAGGCAACGGCACCCGACCAGGCGTGGAGCATCGACTTCGTCGCGGACCAACTACAGGACGGGCGACGCTTCCGTGCACTAACAGTAGTGGATATCTTCACGCGGGAGGGAGTGGCCATCGAGGTGGGACAGAGCCTGAAGGGAGACGATGTGGTGCGAACCTTGAATCGATCTAAGAATAAGCGCGGGTTACCGAAACTGCTGTTTTGCGATAACGGGAGTGAGTTCAGCAGCCAGGCCATGGATCTATGGGCCTATCAGAATGGAGTGAAGATCGACTTCTCTCGACCGGGCAAGCCGACCGACAACGCGTTTGTCGAGTCGTTCAACGGGACTTTCCGCGCGGAGTGCCTGGATGCCCACTGGTTCAATGATCTCAATGAAGCAAAGAGGGTCATCGAAGACTGGCGGCAGGAATACAATGAGAGTCGTCCTCACCGATCTCTCGGAGAAAGGACGCCAAGCGAGTTCGCCAGTCAGATCGCGGCTAGTCGCGATCTGAAGAACGTTAAACCAGCCGGAGACTAACTTCCAGCTTGGTACAAAAATGCTGGGCCCTTCAACAAGGAGTTACACTAACACTCCACTTGGTACAAAAGACCGGTCTGGTCACCAGCGCGCACATGCAATCGGGCTGTTCGCTTTGCGGCGGGTACCAGCCCTTTATCCCCCGATAAATTCCTCCTGCATTCGCCAGGTTTCACTCAAACAGAGATACATAAGATGTCTTTCTCCGGTCACAGATTCATCACGCCTGCGCTTAGTCCATTTGGCTAGACGCCTGTCACGCAGGAGGGCGCGGGTTCGAGTCCCGTCGCTCCCGCCAAAATTCCGAGCTAGCACCGGCGAGAATCAGGCGGCTATCGATGAATTCTGAAAGCGGAGGTGAAACTTGTTCAACGAAGATCCTGAGTTTGCTGACGTTCTCCTGGGATGAGGCTAGCGCGACGTAACCGTCTGGCCGGACAAGATACAGAGCGTTCCTCTCGATTCCCGCATATTTTGCGCTGTCACTCAAGGCGAAGACGTGGAGAGGCAGGTGAAGCTCGCGACATTCGGTTTCGAGATCTTCGTCAACCTCCCCGTACTCGCTATTTTCCAGCCGAGATTGACGGCATCACCGATTCCTGTGTTCATGCCCTGACCACCAGCAGGACTATGGATGTGACCTGCGTCACCGACAAGGAAAGCGCGACCCACACGAAATCTGTCGGCAACGCGATGGTGTACGCGATAGGTGGAGAACCAATTCACCTGCGTCACTTTGACATCAAGGAGCGGCTCGACCCGGTCCCGGATGTCTTCGAAGGTGAGATTTTGGCGATGCGACAGTTCATTCGATGCAAAGGAAAAGAAATATGCGAAGTTGTACTCGTCGCTTGCCCACGTGCGGAATCGGCCTTTCGTTCTCGGGATAACGGCCTTTGACGCGCCCTTTGCGAGACTGGCATGCCAGCGCGCCATCGAGGCGGTTCTCTACGGGTATTACGTCGATGAGGAGAAATTTCTTCGCGAGGGCGGAAAGCTCCAGGGGCGGATTCTCCAGTCGGTAAAGAAGGACAATCAGAGCGACGTTTCCGTCGCCATTTTTGCCGAGGAGAAGTTTGCGTGGCTAAGCGCCGTCGTTTTCAGCTCCTGCGCTTCATGGGGAAAAGTGAGAGCACTGTCCGCCGATCCTAATCCCAACATCTTTTTCGAAGCGGTCAGGCTCAATTCAAGCGGCGTCATTCCTCATTTAGTCCGCGCGAGAAAGGCGCAATATTCGGAAAGTCTGCTCGATGGGCTGCGCGTGTATCACAACCCCTCGGCGACGCATAAGCTAAACGTGAACACCTTCCGTCGCCCCGACGTTCTACGGCTTGAAATTCTCTGCCACGCCCTTCGGCAATGGCAATATTCAGCAGTCCGCTCAATACCTGCAGGCAGTCGCGGATAAGCTGCTCGTCACGCAGGGGGTCCGTAATCATACCGTCCGGGAATTTGCCGCCGTGAAATACATTGTTACGAACGGTGCGGACACTCAACAACACGTCGCCAATTGCGGACCCCGAAGTTCCTTGCCGGTCAACCCACCGAACATGACCGTTATCCAATACCTGCTTCTTTGGGGGATGCTGCTGCAGATACTGGGTTCCCGCTAGCACCGGGGTAATATTCCCGCTGTGAATGGGCGTCCTTGGGATCGTTCGTCGGTTTATCGCAATTCTGACCAATGAAAAATATGCTGGGTGCAATACATACGGCAGGACTACGCGAAGGCTCCGGTCAAAGAGCCAGTTGGTTGAACGACATCTCTGGGTTAGAAACACCGAAGCATTTACTCCAATTGTTGATCGAGTTGCATTTGAACGCGTTCAGCGGTTAATTAAAAAAAGAGGGGCACACCCTGAGAGGACGGATACATATTTTGTTCGAGGAATGAAACGGGTCCTGGCTAGGGAGGGGAAGCTAACCAAGAGAATTCTGGAGAGAAAGTTTACATTCAGTCATACCTATTACAGACGGTTCGGTTCAGTCAGTAAGGCTTATGAACTCGCTGGGTTCTTCGCGCCCGTTCAAACTATGAAGTTGATCCAAACGCAGGAGTGGATAAGGCTTTTGCGACACGACTTCTACACTCGATTAAAGCAGCTATTTTCCGAGCGCATCAGGTTCATCAGCCTACCGGGGCAACAGTTTCGACAAATTGTAAGAATAGATGGTCAATGTACCAATGTTGGGGTGATTCAATTTGGCGAGAGTGAGCGCTTCGGGGCGAAAGTGCCTTCTGGCTGCATCATCGGCGAGCATGCCGGGTGGAAGTACTTTGATCGCTACATCACGTTCGAGTTGCTGGTCGGAGGCGCGGAACACAAGACCCATTCCCCCGGCTCCGATTTGCTCCAGCACCAGGTAATGCCCCAACACCTGTCCGACAATCGGATTTCCCTCCGCCATTAGGCCGGAATCTTAACTCGTGAGGAAGTCGGGGTCAACGCAAGAACAATAAGAGTTGATGACTATTGCCCGCCTGGATGGAGTCGACACACTCGGGACAATACGCCTCCGACGCGATCGATCTAGATAGCTCTGATTACGGGTACACGGCAAGCAAAGAAATTCCAGCTCGGTTATAACCATATACTTCTCGCTCTCCTAAGCCTACGTAGAGCTTTTCGTACCCACACTCAAGTAGGTAATGGCTCTGGCCAGCGGTCGGTCCAGCACCTCGTCAGGTGCTGTCCAGAGCCAAAAGACTTGTTGACAATGCTGGCAGCGTTGATCTAGAAATGTGGCCTCGCGCAAACAACCGGTTTCGGCTGGACTTCCATCCTCCACGCGCGATTGTGCTACTCGTAACGGGCCCCTAGAAAATGTGATGAGAGGAAGCATGAGAGCTGTGCGACTCCACCTGCCCATCTTGCTGTTTCTGGTTTTCTTTTCCTTCGCGACGCAACTGGCACAGGCCCAGTCCGTATACGGACGCGTTTCAGGCCGTTTGATTAGCGCTTCGGGAACGCCCGTTTCCGGAGGATACGTAAGGCTTACTTCGACGGGAACTGGTGCCCGCATTCAGACGACAAGCGATTTCGGGGGTTACATTATCCTCGCTAACCTGACCGCGGATATTTATGAGATCGATGTACGAGCCGATGGCTTCAAGAGCGTCCACGTCAGTGATATCGCGGTCAATGCCGGTTTCACAACGACGGTCAGCGTCCCGCTGCAGCCGGGAGACCCTAACACGCTTGCACAAAACTCCCAAGCAATAACCACCGTCTTGAACTTGGATCGCACAGACGTATCCACCCTTTTTGATGCGCGGGCAACCAACGATATTCCACTGACGGACCGCAATGTGACAGAGCTGCAATTGCTCGTGCCGGGAGCAGCTCCGGGCCAGATTTTCAGTCTCTTCAAACAGAATCCCCAAAACAGCCAACCGGTCAATCTGAACGGGCAATATTTCAGCGGAAGTTCCTTCCTGTTGGACGGCGCCGAAAATCGTGAACCGCTGGAGGGTTTGGTAGTTATCAATCCCACGCTCGATTCTGTAATGGAAATGAAGGTCACAACCCAGGGCTACGACGCAGAATTCGGACATGCGACAGCGGGTGTGGTCACCATCCAAACGAAGAGTGGCAGCAATGCCTGGCACGGAGATGCCTTTGGGTTTCGGCGGACCGGGTGGGGGCAATCGGAAAATCCATTCGATCCGCTTGGCGTCCCTCCGGAGAAATACAGCATATTTGGTGGTTCGGTGGGTGGCCCGATTATAAAGAACAAGCTGTTTATCTTCGGCGACTATCAAGGCACACGCACTTCTCAGGGGGCCAACGTGCTATTGAGCGTACCTTCGGCGGAGGTTCATAACACTTGTCTGGGCCCCGCTGGAAGCGGTGCACCAGACTGCGATTTGTCTGATTACAGTGGCATTTTTCCTGGCACTCTAACCGATTCTGAAAACATCCCGTTTCCGAATGATCTAATTCCAAATAACCCAAACGGCATCGACCCTGACCATTTTGTATCAAGCCAAGGCGCAGCTCTTCTCGCGCTTTTGCCCCTGCCCAACCACATTTCGAACGCGACAGACCCAGATTGCCCAGATCCAACCGTTTGCGACAACTATCTCGCCTCTGGGCAAGAAGTAATTCACGGCAATCAATTCGATGTCCGGGGCGATTTCAACGCGAATTCCCGTCTGCGACTCTTTGCGCGTTACAGCCTGGGAGATTTCCTTGACAGCGGAACCCCGGCGTTTGGCACAACAGCGGGCGGAATCGGCACCAACCCTTCGAGCTTCGCCGGTATTGCATTGACTCGAAACCAAGGCCTATCGGCAGGGTTCACCTATACCTTGGGTAACAAGCTCTTGACCGATTTCTTGTTCGGGTTTCTTCGGTACCGTCTCAGCATCAACGCTCAGGATAACGGTCAAACTCCCGCAATCGGAATTCCAGGGATTTTTGCCGCCGACACCGGCGACCCCTTTGCCACAGGGCTGCCGGACTTCGAAATTCCCGGCCAGATCGAAGGCGACTATCTTCGCTTTGGATATTCTTCCGCCGCTAACGGTTGTGACTGTCCATTGCGCGAACGGGAGCAACAGTTTCAGTTTGTTAATAACTGGACCCGGAACTCCGGCAATCACATTGTCAAATGGGGTGCGGATTTCCGCTTCTTGCAGAACTATCGCTTTGCAAGTGATCGACCGCCGACCGGATTCTTCAGTTTCGCTCCGGCAACCACCGGCTTAGGGCTAGCGACGTTTCTGATAGGAGACGTAACTTCATTTGAAAGAACCCAGAGCAGCCCGGCGGTAACGAATGCTGGCGAACATCAGAACAGGTTCGGCTTCTACGGACAGGATACTTGGCACGTCAACTCGCGACTCACCTTAAACTACGGTCTGCGCTGGGAAATCTACTTTCCTCAGACCGTTACCGGTGCCGGCGGATTTCTGGTACCGAACTTAAACGACCACAACCCGGCAACGACGAATTTCAGCGGACCGCCAGCAGGCGGAGTATCGGGAAATCTTACAAACTTCGCACCAAGGCTAGGGTTTGGGTATCTGGTCAATCCCTCCACTGTGATTCGAGCAGGATATGGGCGGAGCTTTGATTCCGGCTATGCAGGCGACATCTTTGGTATCGCCGCCACCCAGAATCCTCCGGTAACAGCGGATCAAACTGTTTCCGAAAATGGTCTGACGACCGTAATCCATGGGCAGGTGGTACCCGTGGGAGGATTCAATCTAGCGCAGGGTCCTCCGCCGTTTGTCTTCCCTGCAGGGTCACATTTTTCCCTGCTGGACCTCGCGACAGCAAACGACGGGAATTCCAGCGGGTCGCCGGCTATACCGTCGAGCGGGTCCGCCCTTTACGCCCTGCCTTCCCGCGTTCGCGTTCCCACGGTCGACTCTTGGAATTTAACCTTTCAGCACGAACTTACATCACGTCTCTACTTCGAGCTGGCCTACGTCGGCAACAAAGGTACGCATGTCTTCGCCGATAGCAGCGTCGGAACCTACTACGATCTCAATCAGCCGTCCCTACAAAATTTTATTATCCCTGCGGGCCCAGGCCCACAATATCCTCTATGCAAAGGAGGCAGGAACGGTGTTTTCCCAGGAGGGTTCTGTTTTGCCTTGCCGTCGTTGCGAAGTTTTTACAACGATGTCCCCGGACAATTCAATCCCAGTCTTTTCCAGGTCCGTTACTTTGGCAATAATGCCAACGACAACTACAACTCTCTCCAGACAAAGGTGCAGAAGAACTTCAACAAGGGGTACTCGTTCCTGGCCCATTACACCTGGTCGAAAGGGCTCGACTATGACGCGAACTACTTCGCTGTAGACCCGAGGGCAGGATATGGCCCCGATAGTTTTGACATCCGGCACCGATTCGTGATGACCAATATTTGGGAATTGCCTGTCGGAAGGGGCAAGGCATTTCTGGGGGAAATCGGAACCGTTGCCGACCGCTTCGTGGGTGGATGGACGATAAGCGCAATTACAATCTGGGAGAGTGGGCTTCCGTTCACCCCATCATATGCAAATTGTATTTTCGATACAGACCCTGGTGATCCCTGCCGACCGAATCGCGTTGGAGAAGTTCATATTTCCGGTAATCGCGAGCAATACTTCACTACTACTGGAGGCCAACTCCTGCAGGGAAGTGACTGCACATTCGGCGTCAGATATTGTGGTGTCGGACCCGATGGCCAGCCAGTTCCGGGCCCGCCGATCGGTCCCTGGCAGCGTCCCGGCGCGGGTCAAATCGGGGATGTTGGGCGCAATTCCTTCACAGGTCCCGGCTTTTTCCAGAGCGACATCGGTCTGGCTAAAGTCGTCTCGGTCTCGGAGGGTGTCGCTTTGCGCTTCCGAGCCGATGCTCTGAACGCATTCAACAAGGTCAATCTGGGACAACCAAATACTTGCGTTGCTTGCGTAAATGGCGCCACCATAACCTCGCTCGCCCATGGAGCCATCCAAAGAGAACTACAGTTTTCAGTCAGGGTACAGTTCTAGGGCCAAATGCTAGTTGGAAATAGTGGAAAAATTGCCCAATTTCGAAAGAATGGTGTTCTGCAGAAAGTGCTCCTTGAGAATTTGATCACTTCCCACATGGCTGTTGGGTGGATTGCGTTCCGTTGACTTGCCCTGTCGGCCTGCCTAACATGGCACCCGGAGTTCTGCGCCACGAAATGATCGGCCAAACCATCTCGCGCTATTTCATTGTCGAGAAACTCGGCGTTGGCAGCACGGGGATCGTCTATAAAGCTAAGGACACGGAACTTGGCCGCTTTGTCGCCCTGAAGATTCTGGTAGAGGATATAGCTCAAAATCCGCAATCTCTGAAGCGTTTCCAACGAGAAGCACGTGCGGCTTCCGCTCTGAACCACCCCAACATTTGTACTGTCCATGAGATTGGAAAGCATGAAGGACAATCGTTTATTGTCATGGAGTTTCTGGATGGGCTGACGCTGAAACACCGTATTGCCGGCCGTCCCCTGGGGCAGCAACTCTTCTCTCTCTGGCCATTGACATCGCCGACGCGTTGGATGGAGCCCATTCCAACGGAATCGTCCATCGAGACATCAAGTCTACGAATATCTTTGTCACAAAGTCTGGACGCGCTAAGATTTTGGATTTTGGGCTGGCCAAACTGACACCCGGCCGAGGCGGTACCGGATCAGATGGAGCAACGACACAATCTATCGTCACGACAGAAGAACACGTGACCGGACCCGCAGCGCAGTTTGGCGACGTCGCTTACATGTCCCCGGAGCAAGCTCTCGGCAAAGAAGTGGATGGCCGTTCCGACCTATTCTCTTTCGGAGTAGTACTGTACGAAATGGCGTCAGGTACATTGCCCTTCCCTAATGAAACTTCCGGGGCGATTTTTGAATCCATTCTGAGCCCGGCGCCAGTTCCAACAGTCCGACTGACTCCCGACCAACCGACCAAACTAGCCGACACAATTAGTAAGGCTCTAGAGAAGGACCGGGAGCAGCGCTATCAGAGCGCAGCGGATATGCGAGCTGACTTGCAACGACTGAATCGATCAAAGTGTTCTTTGTGGCTGTGTGCGGATTCGAGTTCGGCAGGAATTACATCGAAGAGCATGACACCGTACCGCCCCCAATCCGCGACCGCTAAATCCAAGTTGCGATCGCCGTTAAAATCCCCCACCGCAATGGCGAGCGGCTCCGCTCCGGTGGGGTAGTCGACGCGCGGCTGGAAGGTTCCGTCGGGATTGGCGATCATGATGGACACCGTCGACGAGTAATAGTTGGCCACGGCGATGCTTTACGGGCCTCCGGTTTGAAACGCGCCAGTCGCTACGGCGTTGGGATTGTCGCCGGTGGCAAGATCCAGCCTGCCAACGTATCTCTCGGCTGCCACAGGTGCACCTGGCAACCGGACCGCTTGCAGCGGAGATGTGCGAGGAGCGAGGCGTTGCTTGAGCGAGTGGTTTGACGAGGATTCCGCGGAAGGAGACACGACCTCGCTTTGCGCGACCATGAGCGCGGGGATAAGCAACGCAAGAACCAGTGAGAGCAAACTTCGGAAACGCAATTCTCTGCTGCTGTGCATGACATTCTCCTGCGGAATTTGACCTTCTATTGTTTGGCCCAAATCGAGTGCCGAGGAGCACGCCGCCAATAGACGGCGGCTCCTCATGCCCTCTGACACCTCAGTTCGCCACGTAATAGACGTACTGGAGGTTTTGAAGCGAGTAACCGGCCATGCCTGCGTTCGTGTTCATCCTCCCGCCACCATACTCAGCGGTCAGATCCTCGAATTGCCACTTGGTCGCAGGAGTGGGCAGAAAGAGCTGATACAGGTCGTCGTTGGAGCTATAGAAAAGGTGGATTTGGTTGTTAGGCGTGGTGGCGAAGGCGAGGAGCCCAGGTCCTGCCGAAGCTGAAGGCGCTTTCGCTTTTTTGCACAAATCTGAACTCGTCCACGTCTTGCCGTTGCCCGAGGCAAGCTGCAAGATGTGGTTGCCGGTGGCGATGACATAGACGCGCAGTTTCTTTGTGCCGGGAATCACCAGCGCGGCAACTCCGCTACCTGGGACGGTCGGAGTTGAATTGGAAAGGGCAGTCAGGTCTTCATCGCTCCAACTCGCATTGTTATAGAAGAACTGGTGAACGTGATTCGTATTGGCGATGAAATAGACATATTGAAAGTTGCCAATGTTGAATCCAGCCATCCACCCGCTACCCCCGAAAGTGCCGCCGGTGAGGGAGGTCAGGTCCTGATCCTGCCAGTTGGTGCCTGTGGTGGTGAAGGTCTGATGAATGTGGCCACTCGCGGCGGTGAAGTAAACGTGCACGGCGGGAGACCCGGTGGTGAATGCAACCAGTTGGGTGGTGTTGCTGCTGAGCGGTCCCGAGGTAATGACGGTGAGATCCGAATCAGCCCAATTCGAATTGTTATAGAGGAGTTGGTGCAGATGCAGATCGACACTGATGTAGTAGACGTATTGGAAATTCTGGACCGCAAAACCGCTGATCGCGCTGCCGTAGAGGCCGGCGGGTGCGCCGGTTTCGGAGGTCAGGTCTTCGTCGCTCCAACTGGTTCCGTTGTTGAAGAGCTGATGCACGTGATCATCACTTGCCAGATAGAAAGCGTGCGGACCGTCGTTCGGAGTCGTAACAAAAGCGGTGACTCCTGTCTGCGCGTTGGTCACCGCTCCGAAGAGGTCCCGGTCTACCCAGATTGAGTTGTTGTAGGAAAATTGATGGATGGTCTGCCCAAAGGCGGGCAAGGCAACGAATAAAATCAGAAGCCCTAGTGCACAGGCGGCATGACGCAGCCGGTTGAGGTTGTCTTTGTGGGCGGTTTTGCGCTTCATAATGTTCTCCTTGATCCGGAGTATCGAAAAGCTCCAGAGGTCGGCCCCGTCGTCCCCCGTTCGAGAATCGTTTTCCCGAACGCGACATCCGGCCCCCGGCGAACGCGAATGTGATCCAAATCGGTTGCCGGGTCAATGAAACTGGATTTTAAGTCTCCCTTAACTAGAAAGTGCTTATTCCCCATCAATTTACGGGCTTACTTTAACGGAAGTTTGGCATCGATTCCTGTGCTACCATTTCCCAACTTGGGGGAAGTGCATGCCGGGGCTGGGGCCAAAGGGGACTCGTTATCGCTTCGGTCCGTTCGAACTGAACGCTGGAGAAGAGTCGCTTGCGCGGAATGGCACGCGCGTGAAGGTCCAGGACCTACCCTATCGATTGCTCGTGATGCTTTTGGAGCGACCTGGAGAGATCGTGACCCGGGAAGAGGTCCGGCAACGCCTGTGGCCGGAAAACACCTTTGTTGAGTTCGATAACAGCCTGGGTGTAGCGATCAGAAAAGTGCGGGACTCCCTCAACGATGATGCCGAGGCGCCGCGCTATGTGGAAACCATTCCGCGGCGGGGATACCGCTTCGTGGCCCCAGTCACGGTTCTGGGTTCTGGCGCCGTAGCACCACCCGCCGAGGTTGTAACACCAGCGCCGTTCGTTGGGGCCAGGAATAATACAAGCGCTGCCGCAGCGAATTCTGATCATCTCCGCCGGTATGGGGTCGTTGCCGCACTGGTACTCGTCTTAGTTGGGGCGGCTATCTATGGTTTTCGTTCTCTGCCTCGACACGCATCCACTAAAGCGGAGGCCGCCAGTTCTGTACCGCCGATCCGAGTGCGGCGATCGGTCGCCGTGCTTGGGTTCAGGAATCTGCCGGGACGCCCAGAGGACAACTGGCTTTCTCCTGCCTTCTCGGAAATGCTGAACACGGAACTCGCAGCGGGCGGCGGTTTGCGGATGATTTCCGGCGAGGATGTGTCTCGCGCCAAACGCGAACTCCCACTCACCGATGAAGACAGCCTGGCCCGCGGCACGTTGGAACGCTTACGGACAAATTCGGGGGCGGATGTCGTAGTGCTCGGGTCCTACACTCGCTTGCCCAGCAACGGCGAGAATCGCATCCGTCTTGATATTCGTTTGCAAGACACCCTTCGTGGGGAGACGATCTCTGAGCAGGCCATTACTGGAAATGAAAATGAGCTCTTTGAGTTGGCAAGCCAGGCCGGCGCGAGTCTACGGCAGGGTCTCGGCGTAAGTTCGATTTCTCCGGAAGCCACGAATGCCGCCCGGGCGGCGCTGCCGTCCAATGAACAGGCGGCGCGGCTTTACACGCAAGGGCGCGCAAAACTTTGGGCATACGATTTTCTGGGCGCTCGCGACTCGCTCGTCAAAGCCATTGCCGCCGACCCCAACTATCCCTTGTCCCATGCCGCGCTGTCCGAAGCATTGTGGCATCTCGGCTTCGAGGTTAAGGCTCGCGGCGAAGCGCAACGGGCCAGCGAACTTGACATTCACCTGCCGCAAGAGCAGCGCTTGCTGGTCGAGGGACAGTATCGAAGAACTCTCCACGATTCGCCGAGGGTGGTGGAAGCCTATCAGTCCTTGTTTCATCTCTTCCCCGACAGCCTCGACTATGGACTCATGCTAGCGTCAGCCCAGATGGGGATTAAACCCAGCGACTCGCTGCGGACGCTGGCCCTTCTTCGCAATCTTCCTCCACCTTCGAATGAGGATGCACGCATCGATATGGTGGAGGCGTCCGCCTGGATCAACGTGGACGACACCAAGGCGCGGGCCGCTGCAAAACGTGCCATCGACAAGGCCAGTGCTCAGGGATCGCATATGATCGTGGCGCGCACCTACGGTTTTCTTTGCCAACAGGACGTGGGTCTGGGCTCATCTTCGGAAGGCGTTAGCGAATGTGCCAACGCGCTCCAAAGCGCGCTTGCCGCCAAAGATGTCAATGGAGCGGCGTTAATGCGGAACAATCTGGCCGCACTTTACTTTCAAATGGGCGATTTGGCGCAGTCGGAAAAAATGTTTCACGAAGCCATTGCGGAGTTCCGCCAAGTCGGAAACGAAGAAGGCATGGCTACTTCGCTGGCCAATTTCGGCGGTACGCGGGTTGCTGAGGGCGACCTGAGCGGGGCGAAAAAACTGATCGACGAATCCATTATCGAATACCAGGCCGTCGACGACAAAGATGGGGTCGCGTTGTCTCTCAATAACCTGGGAGATTTGTTGCGCCAGAGTGGTAACCTGCAAACCGCTGCGACCACATATCAACAGGCCAAGGCCACCGCGCAAGAGATTGACGACAAGGCCGCGATCGCTGACCGGCGTCCTTTGCGGCTATTTCGAGAAGAAGTGGAAAGGGTCCGGCTCTTCAACCGCCACTCCGTTTCTGGCGACGTACGATGGACGCCCTGTCACGCATCTGACCGCAGAGCTGGCGTTCAAACGCATTCGATATGAAGCCGGCGTGAAACGCACGGACGGCTTCTATTACCAGCCACGTCTTCACGACTTCCGGCATACGTTCGCCGTCAGAAGGCTTGTGACCTGGTATCGAGAAGGAAAGAATGTTCAGCGTCTTCTTCCGCACCTGGCAACCTATCTGGGCCACGTGAGCATTCGGGAAACGTCGCGCTATCTGACCATGACCAAGGAACTGCTGGACGAAGCGAGCCATCGCTTCGAACTTTACGCGTCGCCAGGAGGCAAACAATGAAGAACGACTCCCTCCTTGGCCCATGGATTAGGCGCTTCCTGTTGGAACATCTGGTTGCAGAGCGAAATCTGTCGCGGAACACGCAGCGCAGCTATCGGGATACGTTGTGCCTGCTTCTTCCGCGGCTCGCGCTTCAGTCGCGGACAACTGTCGATGTTCTGGAGGTCGAGGATGTATCCGCCGACGCTGTGCGGAACTTCCTCACGGTCATCGAAGAAGAGCGTGGCTGCAGCGTCGCAACTCGCAACCAGAGGTTGTCAGCCATACACGCCCTCGCCCACTTTATCGGCGAACGCAGCCCTGAGCACTTGATGTGGTGCGGGGAAGTCCAAAACGTTCCGTTCAAACGCACGGGAAAGAATCCTCTTACCTATCTGGAAAAGTCCGAGATCGATGCGCTGCTCGCGTCACCCAATCCGCATACCCAGCAGGGTCAGAAAGATCACGCGCTCCTGCTCTTCTTATACAACTCCGGTGCGAGGGCGAGCGAGGCGGCAGCCGTGAAGATCTCCGATCTCGAAGGGGATAACAGACGCGGCGGTGCAGTGAGGCTGTGCGGGAAGGGTGCTAAAACCAGGCGTTTGGACCGCCCCACGGGGAGCAGTTCCAGATGCTAGAGCGGTCGCGACCGGACCGTCTGTTCAAATTTGCTCACTCAGTCGTGATAATCCCGTCATACAGAAGGCAAATTGCGGGGACCATCCGATCGCCACTATTTTGAGGGTTTCGATGGAATCCGCGCTCGCTCGGCATTTTGAGTGGGCCTATGATCGGTCTTGATGTGGTCAGCGAATGCCTTCCGCAGAGAGGGCTTTGAGTCAGCGACGAAACCCTTTCGACAGACAGAGCATTGTTTTACGCCTTCAAAAGTGACCAAATGGGCGGGACGATAATTGTTTGGCATGATCGGCAATGCTCTTTGCATCGGAGGGCAGCTAATTGACCGAATGTTTTGATTGGCCCCTTAAGACAACCAAGTCTTCGCGTCCCAAAAGCCGCCCCGCCGAGATCCGTCTGTTCGGACAGAACGAACATGAGATGCAAGAACATCGTGGGGCGTTCTGCTAAATAATTCATCCTAAACATAAACGGCGCTGCATCCACCTTCCGAGAGGAATGCAGCACCGTGGCATCAGCAAGCCGACGAGGTAGAAGGCCGACGATGCTCTTGGTTAGATGCGTGTCCGTTTAGGTGAATCTCCATTAGACACCTTAGCGAGTGCGGGGCTCTGCTGTAGAGCTTGCCGTACCGCATAGTGTCTTGGCGGGAATAATATCGGGGTGAAGTGGCGGTGCATGCACCGTTGGCACCTCACAGGGCGAAGCAAGACGATGAACGCAAGCCTATCGAAGGCGGTCCTCACGCGAGAACGAAAAACTTCGTCACCGCCGCAACGAGGACACCGTCGGCCAAATGACCACATAGCCGCCTCCCACTTGGGTTCGGATCTGGAACCGATTGGTCACCAAGATACGGAGTCGAAAACGCGCTGGTCTGTTCAATATTTCCCTGTATTTTTCCCTGATAGCAGGGAACTGGGCGGAGAAGGGTTAGCGCCAGACTGCGTGCTCCGCCATACAGTCTGAAGTGCAGAGAAATCCGCCCGGATTTCTCTGAAAAAACCGGGAAACCCGCGCCAATCCGCGATTTTCCAGGTTGAAACCGGACCAGAGAAAATCGTCTGCGTGATCGTACGGGCAGCTTTGGCTGCATTTTCTCCCGTGGCTGTCTGAGCAGTCCGGTTTCGCGACCCTACCTCGGCGAATGCAATGCGATCACACGGCGATGCCGTGGCGAAATGCGACTTGACTTCGTCAGCGTAGAGAATCAGCAGCCGTCACATCCCTTCTTAATAAACACTAGCCGACTTCTTTTGCGGTACGCCTTCCGCACTATAGTTGGCGTAATATCGCGAGAGCGCCACCTACAGCCCTTCACGGGCGGCAGTCTCATGTGAACGAAGACAAGAGCTATAGGAGCAACGATTTCCAGCGGGAAGAGTCGCAGCAGCAAAATGGAGGAAATGACAGCAGGCCAACGTTGGCGGATCTTCGACCGTCATTTCGATATTGGTTCACCTTCTTTTGAATGGATGACAGCGTAAGATGCCCATAGATCGACGCGATTCTTGTCGAGAAAGCTCATCGGCAGCATAATTCCGATGTCGATGACTCCGAACACCAAGCCACAGATGACGCCGAGCAGCACTCTGGACATGAGTCCTCCTTCAGGCCACTACTGATTTGGTCGTTTGTAGTAAACCAACGAATTCTTCCTGTACATCGTTTGCAAGGTCAGTGTCCATTACAGGCGTCAGCCCTCACCGGCAGAAATTGTAAGGCACGACGCAAGAAATTCAAAACAGTTCCCTACCCTCTGGTCCGGGTTCTCCCCATCACTTCCACGAAGAGCGCCTGAGAACCAGGCCCCGAGGCACTGCATCGAAAGTGGTCATTGACAGGGCGTCCCCACGAGCTTAGCGTCGAGATGTCTCCATTGGCCACAGCTAAACTCCGCCGCACAACTTTTACCTAGCGGCCCAGCAACGGCCCTGACCCACGAGGACATTCGGGCAGTTGAAAGGCCCGAACACAAGGTGGTAAGCAGTTGGTCGCAAGACCGACTCCACCCCCGGGACCCACCACCGCAGCCGGGCCAGCTTCGACCGGCAGCCTCGAAGTTGTCGCCTGTCGAGAGACAAGCGCAAAGGCGGAAACGATGCGACATTCAAAACGAAAGACGAAAATCACGACGACCGTTTTGGCATTGGCGCTCCTGGTCGGATGGTCAGCCAGTCCAGCGCTCGCCCAGGCTCCGGCTTCGTATTCGCCAGAACAACTGGACCGGCTGGTCTCTCGGATCGCGCTGTATCCCGACCCGCTTCTGGCGCAGGTCCTTGCCGCCGCAACTTTTTCCGACCAGATCCCCGACGCTGCCAAGTGGGCCGATGAACACCACTATTTGACCGGGGACGAACTCGCCAAGGCCATTTCCGAGGACCATCTGTCGTGGGACCCAAGCGTACAGGCGTTGCTTCCTTTCCCGTCTGTCCTGCAGACGATGGCTTCGGATATGAAGTGGACCAGGGATCTGGGCGATGCTTTTCTCGCGCAACATCAAGACGTGATGGACGCGGTACAGCGAATGCGGCAAAAGGCAAAAGATTTTGGCTATCTGCGGAGCAACGATCGAATCGTCGTAAGCAGCGGTCCGTATATTGAGATTCTGCCTGTGGATCCGGCATTCATAGTTGTGCCTGCCTACGATCCGCTGGTGGTTTTTTTCCCGCCGCGGCCGGGAATAGTCGTGGGCGCTGCCATCAGCTTTGGTTTCGGCGTCAGCATTACCGCGGCATTTCGTCCGTGGGGATGGGGGTTGTGCCGCTTTGACTGGGGCACACACCTGGTGTTCATCAACAACGCGCCTTGGGGACGTATCTGGAGCAACCGCGGCGTCTATGTACATCCCTACGGCGGGTTGCACCGGTGGGAACTCGCACGCCGCGTGGAAGGGCACAGCTTGATCCGGCGCAGCGAAGAAGAACGGCACGCGGCACGCATGGGCCATCCACGTCCGGCAGAACTCCACCACCGATAGAACCGGCGCCAGCGGGAACATTCTGATTAGTCCTCAGGGGCCAATCGTTAACGTTTGGTCCTTTCTGAGATGGTTACCAGCAAAGGAGAGACCGCTATGAAGCGCCAGATTCCGGTTGTCGCATTAGCTCTGTTATCGCTCGCAAGTTTGGGCATTGCTCAGGATCGCGGACAGGCCTCCGCCAAGACTCAAGAACGCATCGTCCGGGAAGTTCGCCACGAACTTCTCATGCTCCCCTATTTTGGCGTGTTCGATTACATCGCCTTTAAAGTGGAGGGCTACATCGTCACTCTGCTTGGACAGGTCGTCCGCCCAACTCTTAAGTCCGACGCCGAGAATGCCGTCAAGCACATCGAAGGCGTGGAGAAGGTGGATAACCAGATCGAGGTGTTGCCTCCTTCGCCCATGGATGACCGCCTGCGCCTAATCTTGTATCGCGCCATCTACGGGTACCCGGCTCTCGAGAAATACGCTCTGGGAGTGCAAAAGCCGATACGCATCATCGTGAAGAATGGCCGAGTCACCCTGGAAGGCGTGGTAGATAACGAGGCCGACAAGAACTTGGTCGGACTTCGCGCCAACGGCGTCCCGGGCATATTTTCGGTGACCAACAACATGCAAGTGGTCCCGGCGTGATGGAATTCGCGGCATGAAAATGGCCGGACACCGAAATTACTTTTCGCTGGGGCGTTTCCACATCTTTCCTCAACGCCCCCAGTTCAAGTGCGTCTTACAAGGGGACCGCTCCGTAGACCGATGAAGAACCGAGGATCACAGATAGAATGTCGGGCAGTCCTGCTTCGCCCCGTTGCGGCAAGATGGACGCGATGATGGCTGGATGAATGATCTCTTCAAACACGCTGTTTCGCTTTCGCTCCTCTGGAAGTGCGTTGCCGCAGTTGTCGGAGTCCTTTTTATTCAAGGCACGTTTCGCGTGCTCGAACAAACCCTGCCCCGGCGCTTTGGACGGGCCGATGCGCGCTATAAGGTTCGCAAGTTCCTCGTCTTTTCCGGGTACCTTTCGATTCTCCTTTTCCTCGCCATCCTTTTTGAAGATCGCCTGGGCCGCCTCAGCTTTGCCATTGGTGTCGCCGGCGCGGGTGTGGCAGTCGCCCTCCAGGACGTGGTGGCCAGCATTGCCGGCGCTTTCTCCATCGGTTTTTCAAAGCTGTATGGCGTGGGAGACAGAGTGCAGATCGGCGACACTCACGGGGACGTGATCGACATTGGGCTGCTGCGCACCACCTTGATGGAAACGGGGAACTGGGTCAACCGGGACTTGTACAACGGCCGCATCGCTCGCATCCCCAACAGCTCCGTCTTGCGCGGGTCCGTTTTTAACTACTCGCAAGGATTCCGGTTTGTTTGGGACGAGATTAACGTTCGGTTAAAAATCACCAGCGATTGCCAGCTTGCCAAAGCGATGCTTTTGCGGGCAGCCAACGAGGCGATTGGCGAGTACCTGGTCGAGGCGCAGAGATCGTGGAAAGTGATGAGTGACAATTATCAGAGCGCAAATCCTCCGTTGGAACCTACCCTCGCACTCGTCGTAAATGCCGGATCGCTGGAATTTACCGTCAGCTACGTGGTCGACTACACGAAACGAACCGCTATGAAAGATCGGTTGTTTACGAAAATCGTAGAGGAAGTCGCAAATAGCGATGGGCGGCTCGAATGGGCATCGTCGGTAGTTATTCCCATGAGCCCGCCCGGCGATGCCGGACACGAATCGAAGGCCCCCCTCCCGTCATCTTCGACTCACGGTGCGGGCCACGCGGCAGATTCCCATTAGCGCCAGCCCAGCCTTAGGCCACCCTGAAGATTGGGGCTGGTGGGCGCGCACACATTCGCAAAGAAAACTTTGGCACGTCATTTCCGGGGTTGTAACCAGATGACCAGCTAACCGGAAGCCAGTTGTTGTTAGCGGGGAATGCAGCTCGATTTTACGTGGTTTTTCAGTGGCGAGAGATTGGAGGTAACTACTGAAAATCAGAATGATCGGGATGAGCGAAAAGATTGACGCTACGAGGGAATACTTGCTGCCTGTTAGGCGCAAAGCCGCTCTGAATCTATCCGCCGGTTGAGCCAGATCTCTGAGGGTTGTGTTTGTGCGTACGCGTTACCAAATATTTCGTTCCGTCTTTTACAAGCGAAAGGAAATGCTTGAACTGGGAACATGGTTCGGAGGAGGGAGGAGCAGCTCACTCGAAGGGACGAAACCGCAGACATTTGCTAAACTTTCACAGAAAATGACGGCTGGTTACGCCCGTCAGGCTTTCGGGTCGCGCTTCGCCTTCTTCTTGGAGGCTTCGGTTCTGCGCCGCACTGGCCAACCTACGCGGCTGGGACTTCCTTCATCGTTGCGCTTTTTACATTTCGGATTGGCACAGATGACAACGATTCGATTCGCACGTGGACCGGGATGCTTCTTTATCCGTTCCTTTTCCTGCACAACTCGAAAAGCGTTGCGACCGCATGCTGGGCAAACCCGCTCACGTCTAGGTCCGAGGTCGTCTTCGATAATTGGCGACCACTTCCAAGGAGACGGGGGCATTTTTTGAGACACCTCAGCGTGGAATTTTACACCCCGCGACGGAATGCGAGCGTGTGTTCATCCGCCCGCGCGCAAAGGAGCTTCCTCGCTACTCTTGTATTATGGCCAAAAGGCTGTCGTATTCTGCTACGCGCTCGGCTGCTCTTCTCGCAGTCTCGACAACCTCTGGGTCAGTCTCACCCGGTCCAGCTGCAAAAGTAAGGTCATGGTATTTCGCTTTACGGTCTCTGATTTCCTTTACTAGCGCATCTATCTTGTTGCAGTTCATTCCAGCATCCTCTTTTTCCCCGTTGTATCATGCCTGTCAACGCCGGAGGTCGATGCATGAGGAAATCTGAGGCAGGTGGTATTGATTCTCGCTTTGCGGCCCTTCTCTTTGCGTTCGTGGTCGGTGCGTTCTTCGACTGGTACTTCAATCATCCATCTGACACGTACTGGTTGGGTGTCGGTGCGGCCTTTATTCTATTGGCGGTTTATCTGAGCGTTAGCAACACAGAAACCAGAGTGAAGCCTGCTCTTGGCTTCAACGCGGGGTTACCAATGCCAATCACTTGGGCGGCCCATTCCCAAAAAACAAGCTGTTGGGTCGGCCCTCCCAAGTGATCGCATTCCCCTTAACGGTCATATGCGGGCCCTTTTTAAAGATCACGACTCGGATCAGTTCTGGAGGCGCAGAATCCGGCTCCGGTCCCCAGCTAGATTGTAAGACGATAGCTGGAAGACCGGCCTTTTCCAGTGGTGAAATCAAGGCGTGTGCTGCGTCTAGAACTTTGGTGGGCGCGGTCGGAGAAACCCACAGGATGATGTTGGTAGCCGGAAAAGATAGTTCTGAAAAGGGGTGCGACGGCGCGGATTCCATCTTCCAACCGGCTTCACCCAGAAGCATACTGGTCCAACTGAGTACGGGCAGCCTCTCCGGGTCCGTTGGCTCTGCAACAACAGCATATCTTTGTCCGGCGAATCGTTTCAGAGATGATGCTAGCTGGGTCTATAAGCGCAATCTTGCCAGAGAACGACTTGGAGAATTGAGGACTGCACGCTTGGGCATCCAGTCAGTCGGTAGGTGATTCGGTCATCCCCGCAGCTTTTAGCTGACCACATTCAGCCCAGAATCACCTGGAATTCGCCTTCAGGTTCGAATGGACGGCGAATCGAAACCGGACTGATTGCAAAGCTCGGACGGCAGGTTTTGGTGCGAAATTCTCTGCTGAGGTTTTGCTATCTGTAACATACGGACACGTCGAGGCTTAGCGGGACATAGGGGTATCGAGAGTTCGAGTCTCGATCTCTCCGTCAAACAATCTGAAGTCCAGAAAATCTATCGGCTTTATCCGAAAACATCCGTGAAACCTGCGCCAATTCGCGAGTTTCCAGGCTGAAAACGGACCGGAGAAAAAATCGTCCGCGTGGTCGCACGGGCAGCTTTGGCTGCATTTTCTCCCGTGGCCGTCTGAGCAGCCCGGTTTCGCGGCACTACCTTGGCGAATGCAAGGCGATCACAAGGCGATAGTGTGACGAATGCGACTTGACTTCGTCAGCGCAGAAGATTTCAATTCACAGTCCAGAAATCGTGGCTGCCCTGTGGTAGTTTACCGCACCGGGCAGATTATCGGCCGCCGAAACCGCTGGTCGTTTTGGCAGCACTCACTCTCTTCGGCGCAACTTGATCCCCGTCTTTGCGAATTTTTTTCCGGGCACGCTTTTGTGCCAAAGCCTGCTTCACTCGGCGTCTCTCGCCGGGCTTCAAGTAGAAGGAGTGACGCTTCACATCCTTAATGATGTCTTCCGTCATGACCATGCGCTTGAACCGCCGCAGGGCGTTCTCCAACGACTCGCCTTCGTGCAGCCGAACTTCCGCCAAAGTGATCCTCCAGCCAGTGATATGAACCTGCTTCGAGCTTACTCTCTTTGGGCCGCACTCGATCGAACAGTCACTTTGCCAGTGCTGTCGCGCATTGGTGATCCTCTGCATTCAGGGAAATCGAAATCGCACCATAGTTGAAGTTCGTACCGTCACCTGCAAAACTGGAACGAATGGGTCGCTTCGCGTCAACCGTCGAATTCTATGCCCGCTACAGGGAGCCCTATCCGTCAAAGTTTTTCCGGAAAGTTGCAGAGGAGATCGGCCTGCGAGGAAACGAAAACCTGCTCGATGTTGGTTGCGGACCAGGCATGCTCGCCATCGGTTTCGCGCCCTTTGTCGGAAGCTGCACAGGTCTCGACCCCGAACCTGGAATGCTCACGGCGGCGAAGTCTGCGGCTGCGGAAGCCGGGACGGTACTCTCTCCGATCGACGGTCGCATAGAGGGGTTCCCGACCGCACAAATCTTCGATGTCGTCACCATTGGCCGGGCCCAGCATTGGTTGGAACGCATTCCGACATTGGCGGTGCTTGAGCGAATTCTCACCTCCGATTCAAGCCGCATTCTGATTTGCCGAACCTCCGGTGTTGAGACGCCGGGAACCCCGTGGGTGAAACCCTATCGAAAGGTGCGCAGTGCTTGGGCTTCGGGAACAGCGGAGAACCACTACCGGACTCATCCGGGCGAATGGTTTGCAGGTTCATGCTTCAGCGCAGTAGGCGAGATTTCGGTTGCTGAGCGTAATCAGGTGACCATTGCTGACCTAATCGGGCGTGCTCTCTCTAGATCCAACACCTCGCTAGAAGTCGTCGCCGGAGGACGGGAGAAGTTTGAGGCCGAGATAAGCGCTGCGCTGGAACCCTTCGTTCAAGATGGAGTTTTGGAGGAGCAGATCATTGCCAGAGCTTCGATCTTCGGTCGCCTGCGGTGATTGACCGACATCGCTTGGAGGTTGCCGAAACGAATCGTCTCAATGTTTGGAAGGAGATTCGCCCTTTCCACTATGGCTGGGTGTCCGTGGCGTATCTCTGCCGGGATGAGTCAATCAGGATCAGGGCCAGCGGGGATCGCTCACTGGATCGTGGCGTCTTCACCGGGAATGCTGCGGTTTTTACCAATCACGCGCACTTCCTTGCCCCGGAGACCTGCATACTTGATCGCCATACCGAGCAGAACGTATTCGTCCTCTTGGTAATCGGCAGCAAAGGCGTCTTGGTGGAGCAACACGAACTCGGTGTCATCCGCGCACGCTTTCGCGAAGTCGGGGAGCTTCTTCCGGATGGTAGCGATCAGGCTGGACTCTCGTTGCATCCGTTCGTCGTTGGTCATCGTGCTATGAGAATAGCCGATCCTCGAAAACTGGATCAATCCTTCGCATGATCCGCCCTGTATCGGTAGTGGGCTACTTTGAAATTCGGCGGAACACGAAAAGTCCGCCGCCGAGTATAACCACGAGGAAAATCAGCATCATCAGCATGTGCATCGGCTGAAAAATTCCTTCAAACATAAATCCTCCCTTACTGCGCTACTCTTTCCAAACTCCGCTGTTCGTCTTCCCACTTCCCAGAAGCCGACTTCTGGGCCGCCACCACATCCTTCCTGTGAATCCGCAGGTGTCATTAATAAACACTAGCCACTTGTCGTTACTGATCTGGCTGGATGTAGGCATAAGAGATCGGCACAAGAAGTTGACCACGCGGGAGCCCAGTCGTAAGTACCATCGAGAGCCACGCCCCTATTGGAACCAGACGTTGGACGAAAGACTACCTGTTTCAATATCCGGTAATAATTTTCGTTGCCATCACTCGAGCTGCAATGAGAATAGCCGATCCTCGAAAACTGGATCAATCCTTCGCATGATCCGCCCTGTATCGGTAGTGGGCTACTTTGAAATTCGGCGGAACACGAAAAGTCCGCCGCCGAGTATAACCACGAGGAAAATCAGCATCATCAGCATGTGCATCGGCTGAAAAATTCCTTCAAACATAAATCCTCCCTTACTGCGCTACTCTTTCCAAACTCCGCTGTTCGTCTTCCCACTTCCCAGAAGCCGACTTCTGGGCCGCCACCACATCCTTCCTGTGAATCCGCAGGTGTCATTAATAAACACTAGCCACTTGTCGTTACTGATCTGGCTGGATGTAGGCATAAGAGATCGGCACAAGAAGTTGACCACGCGGGAGCCCAGTCGTAAGTACCATCGAGAGCCACGCCCCTATTGGAACCAGACGTTGGACGAAAGACTACCTGTTTCAATATCCGGTAATAATTTTCGTTGCCATCACTCGAGCTGCCGAGGTACGCATGAGCCGCAAAAGACGTACGACGCCAGGTAGGGCTGCACTTCTTGCTGATCAAGGGCCACGTTGATTCGGTCCACAGTCTGACGTCTGCGCGTCGTTCTCTCGGAGAACAAAACTAATTTACAGAGATCTCTTTCGTGCTGCTGTTTCGGGCCGACAATGCTTTGCCGGCGATCAGGCCGAATCCCTTGCCGCGCGCGAGTTTCTCCAATGCGACGAGATCAGCTTGTGCCTCGACTGTCTGTCCTAGCTTCTTTTTCAGTTCCGCAAGGGCCAGCTGGGCTTTGAGTTCAATTCCTACCAGATGGTGTGCGCGGGCGCTTCGCAGTGTGCGCTGCAGAAGCGTATTTGCGGATGCGGTATCGCCATCAGCCAACAGGACGCGCGCTAAGACCAGGTCGAATTGCAGCTTAAATAGCTGGTTTGTGCTCTTCGCGGCCAGAGCCTGACCGTCTTTTCTTTCTTTCTCTGCGGCTGCGAAATTGCCTTCGCTCAACCAGGTTTCCATTAAGCCTGCGATACTGTCGAGCTCATCGTCGGATTGATTTTCGTGATGAAACTGCTCGTGGCATTTTCGGATCACGGTTTCAGCGTCGGCGGCGTGCCCTTCCTCGATGGCCAACTTGGCAAGCGACAGTTCAGATTCAGCGGCGAACTGGAGTTCGCCCGTTTGCTTGCGCAGCGACAGAGCCTCTTCATAAGACTTACGCGCCGCCGCAAGATCGCCCCGGTCTACCGCAACGTCACCCAGGCCTTGCATCACATAGGCGATCGCGGCCTTGTCGTCAATCTCTTGCGCGGTGGCCTTGGCCTGTTGATATGTGGTCGCAGCGGTTTGCAGGTTACCACTCTGGCGCAACAAATCTCCCAGGTTATTGAGAGACAACGCGACCCCATCTTTGTCGTCGACGGCCTGGTATTCGATAATGGATTCGTCGATCAGTTTTTTCGCCCCGCTCAGGTCGCCCTCAGCAACCCGCGTACCGCCGAAATTGGCCAGCGAAGTAGCCATGCCTTCTTCGTTTCCGACTTGGCGGAACTCCGCAATGGCTTCGTGAAACATTTTTTCCGACTGCGCCAAATCGCCCATTTGAAAGTAAAGTGCGGCCAGATTGTTCCGCATTAACGCCGCTCCATTGACATCTTTGGCGGCAAGCGCGCTTTGGAGCGCGTTGGCACATTCGCTAACGCCTTCCGAAGATGAGCCCAGACCCACGTCCTGTTGGCAAAGAAAACCGTAGGTGCGCGCCACGATCATATGCGATCCCTGAGCACTGGCCTTGTCGATGGCACGTTTTGCAGCGGCCCGCGCCTTGGTGTCGTCCACGTTGATCCAGGCGGACGCCTCCACCATATCGATGCGTGCATCCTCATTCGAAGGTGGAGGAAGATTGCGAAGAAGGGCCAGCGTCCGCAGCGAGTCGCTGGGTTTAATCCCCATCTGGGCTGACGCTAGCATGAGTCCATAGTCGAGGCTGTCGGGGAAGAGATGAAACAAGGACTGATAGGCTTCCACCACCCTCGGCGAATCGTGGAGAGTTCTTCGATACTGTCCCTCGACCAGCAAGCGCTGCTCTTGCGGCAGGTGAATGTCAAGTTCGCTGGCCCGTTGCGCTTCGCCGCGAGCCTTAACCTCGAAGCCGAGATGCCACAATGCTTCGGACAGCGCGGCATGGGACAAGGGATAGTTGGGGTCGGCGGCAATGGCTTTGACGAGCGAGTCGCGAGCGCCCAGAAAATCGTATGCCCAAAGTTTTGCGCGCCCTTGCGTGTAAAGCCGCGCCGCCTGTTCATTGGACGGCAGCGCCGCCCGGGCGGCATTCGTGGCTTCCGGAGAAATCGAACTTACGCCGAGACCCTGCCGTAGACTCGCGCCGGCCTGGCTTGCCAACTCAAAGAGCTCATTTTCATTTCCAGTAATGGCCTGCTCAGAGATCGTCTCCCCACGAAGGGTGTCTTGCAAACGAATATCAAGACGGATGCGATTCTCGCCGTTGCTGGGCAAGCGAGTGTAGGACCCGAGCACTACGACATCCGCCCCCGAATTTGTCCGTAAGCGTTCCAACGTGCCGCGGGCCAGGCTGTCTTCATCGGTGAGTGGGAGTTCGCGTTTGGCGCGAGACACATCCTCGCCGGAAATCATCCGCAAACCGCCGCCCGCTGCGAGTTCCGTGTTCAGCATTTCCGAGAAGGCAGGAGAAAGCCAGTTGTCCTCTGGGCGTCCCGGCAGATTCCTGAACCCAAGCACGGCGACCGATCGCCGCACTCGGATCGGCGGTACAGAACTGGCGGCCTCCGCTTTAGTGGATGCGTGTCGAGGCAGAGAACGAAAACCATAGATAGCCGCCCCAACTAAGACGAGTACCAGTGCGGCAACGACCCCATACCGGCGGAGATGATCAGAATTCGCTGCGGCAGCGCTTGTATTATTCCTGGCCCCAACGAACGGCGCTGGTGTTACAACCTCGGCGGGTGGTGCTACGGCGTCAGAACCCAGAACCGTGACTGGGGCCACGAAGCGGTATCCCCGCCGCGGAATGGTTTCCACATAGCGCGGCGCCTCGGCATCATCGTTGAGGGAGTCCCGCACTTTTCTGATCGCTACACCCAGGCTGTTATCGAACTCAACAAAGGTGTTTTCCGGCCACAGGCGTTGCCGGACCTCTTCCCGGGTCACGATCTCTCCAGGTCGCTCCAAAAGCATCACGAGCAATCGATAGGGTAGGTCCTGGACCTTCACGCGCGTGCCATTCCGCGCAAGCGACTCTTCTCCAGCGTTCAGTTCGAACGGACCGAAGCGATAACGAGTCCCCTTTGGCCCCAGCCCCGGCATGCACTTCCCCCAAGTTGGGAAATGGTAGCACAGGAATCGATGCCAAACTTCCGTTAAAGTAAGCCCGTAAATTGATGGGGAATAAGCACTTTCTAGTTAAGGGAGACTTAAAATCCAGTTTCATTGACCCGGCCGCAGTCGCCAGGTGGCTCCCAGTATAGCGATACTTGAGATCGGTTTCGGGATTAATACCGGCCTGTTTGAGTTCCCGATAGGCCATCAGGTGAGCGCTGGTCGAGTCGATGTCCCCAAATGCGAACTGTTTTCCATGCAGGTCGCGTAACGAGTGAATAGACGAGCCGGTACCGGTTATGAAGACCGAATAATAAGACAAGTCAGAAGTGCGCTGGACTAGCGGGATGACTCCGTACTTAGCGTGAGCACGAACATAGACCAGCGCCCCAAGAGATGCAAAATCATACGATCCACTTGCGAGGGCGGCAACGGTTTTGCGATAGCTGTCGGAAGATACGACAAATACAGGTCGTCCCATTGCTTTCGTGAGATACGCCTGAAGAGGCGCTCTGTCTTCCTTATTCGACCCGTCGATGACCAAGCCGAGAGTGATCGGTCGCTGGTCTGCGTAAAGCGATGTGACAAGGATGGCAATCACACCAAACAATTTCGCGACTTGGCTTCGAAGAAACATAACCCGTCTGAAGCCCTGCATCAAATGTGACGCAGAGACATCAAACAAGCTGTTCAAGAGTGAACAGTTATGGTTACGATTCCATCCGGTCGAGCCGCATGGCACAGCGGGCAAAACACATCCTAGGCTGAGAAACTTTACTTTTAGGGTGTGGTTCCTTTGGCAAGTTGGTGTTTAGCGCAATCGTGAGAATCAAACTCTTTGGAGAGTTGCGTCTGGAAGTTCTGTTTCATCTCCTCTAGCGTTCCACCGATAGGCGGTCCTGAAGGATGAAAGACCCAAGCGCAATCAGAACAGCCCAATCCCGCTAGGTTTTCCCGTTCGATCCACACTACTTCAGGACGCGAAAGATCACGGCCCGGAGTAGACATAGAACCTCCGTGGGCGATCCGGGGGAGAACATTAGCTATTTTAGCGCCAATGCGTGCGACAACGTTCCGGCATTCTCGACTGAGTACCACAGCGCTTACTCCCGGCTCAAGCGCTCAGCGTTTCATCGGACCTATCGAATTGCACAACGATCCAAGTCTCTCCGGTTGGCCTTCCCTCCACATCTACACGAAGAGCTATCGACCGATTGCAGTCGGCGCACAGTTGAATGAGACATGGAGTACGATTTCGGTGATGGCTGGCAGCACGACCTTCTTCTTGAAGAAGTTCTGCTCGGAGATGAATCGTTTCACCAGATTTGCGTTGCGGGAAAACGATCCTGTCCACCCGAAGACTGCGGCGGTTCGGAAGTTTTTGCTGAGCTTCTCACAGCCCTTCAGGACACTAAACACCCGAATCACGAGGAAGCCTGTGAGTGGCTCGGTGATTTTGATCCTGAATCCTTCTCCGCAGACGAAATCAACCGACGATTACGCCGCAGGAAACATTGACGCAGACAAATCCCTGGGCAAATCGGCTGCCGCAAATAAGGTCGATGAGCGAAATCGCCTGCTTACAGCACTCAGCCTGCTTATCCCCGTGCTACCCTGTGCTCGACGTGAAAACAAACCTTCAAACTGGACGAAAACTCCACCCAGCCGAGCGTGTGCTAATCATCGCTCTAGCACCGGGATTCGGAGGGGGGTAAACGATGCCCGAGTAGCCGAAATGCGGGACGGCGGAATGGGAAGCATTCGATTTCTCGGCGGAACTGATCGTCGCCGTGCCGGTTCGCTCGCGCAGGCGAAGTATGTTGACGATGATGGCGTAACGGTCAGCATTGAACTGAACGTCGATGAAGAGTATGAGTGAGAGTAGTTGGCGAAAAAATCGCCATAGCACTCATTGACCGGGCATCAGCGGTTTCGGGTCGCAACGCGTATCGCCTGTTAACGACAATCCACCGTCGATCCCGCTCTCGGATTATGATCTTCTGAAGATCCTATGGGCAGGATGCGAAAAGGCGGGAAGAGTCTTCGAATCGCGCTAGGGGCGTGCGGACTGCTGTGCCTGGTGCTGGCGCTCGTGCCGCTCAAGTCGCGCGCGCAGCTACGGCAACCAGAACAGCAACAGCAGCAGCAGCAACAGCAACTCGTCATCCGCTTCGTGCGCGATCCCGATCCCGCACCCGACCTCAAGATCAAAGATATCGATGGAAGAGAACTTTCCCTGCAGGCATACAAAGGCAAAGTGGTGCTGCTGAATTTCTGGGCTACATGGTGCGGGCCGTGCCGCTCGGAAATCCCCAGCCTGATCCAAATTCAGGAAGCATATAAAGACCACTTGCAGATTATCGGCATCGATGTCGATGATGACGACGCCGATCGCCTGCGCGCATTCGTGAAGGCCAAAGGCATCAACTATCCCGTGGCCATGGCCTCAGCCCCGGTGCGCATCGCCTACGGAGGGATCGGCGCGCTGCCTACGCTTTTCGTCATCAACCAGGACGGCAAAATGGTGCAGAAGCATGTGGGGCTGTTCGATCCAAGGCTGTACGAAATCGAAGCGAGTGCGCTGCTCGGTATGTCGGTCCCCGCAAGAGTGGAAACCTTTGAAGACACCGGCGAAGTGTCTCTGAAACATGCCGACCGCGCCACGTCGTTGCCCGGAATCGACACATCGAAACTGACGCAGGAACAGCGTAGGGCCGCGTTGCACAAGCTCAACGCGGAAACCTGCGATTGCGGATGCAAAATGACACTCGCGCAATGCCGCATCTCCGATCCCGGCTGCAAGACCAGCAAAGACCGCGCCGTAGCTATCGTGAACGAAGCCGCGAAATTGCCGGCCAAGGAAGCTCCGGAAAATACTGCCGCGCCGCATATGTCCGATCCACCCACGCCGCGGTAGCTCAAAAGGATGGTTGGCGAAAAATCACCATTACACGCATTGACTCGTTTTGAGTGAAACCAGCCGATTGAGAGAACCATAATTCCTCTATCAGGTCGTTAACGAAACTGCACTACCCCTGAAAATTGCATCGTGCATCCAGCTGCCCGGATGTACTCGACACAAATCACTTAAAATCAAATCTGGGCTTTTTATCTACTTACGTGCATTTAGATTGCTGACCGCGCTCGGTTAAGGCCTACGTTTGTCGTTTGTTAGCGGTTTCGAATCCCACTCTCTCCGCCATATTCTAAAGTCGGCCATCACCGTCCCATTTTCCCACTCCCATGAGTTCCAGTTCGTCTGCAAGTACCGGCAGCCATTAGGGTGTTGAAAACGGCGTTAGCGCTAATCGAGCCCCCACGGATCCCAAATAACTTGCCCCTAATCCGCGGGCCAGCACCTCACGGGGCCGCTGATGGTCTTTGCCACGGGCGTAGGGAACAATAATGTTTCGACGGGATAAGCCACTGCGGAGGCGCCAGTTGTCTGGTTCTCCTCCCAACGGATGCACTTTGGGGCGGCGGTGGTCTTTAGTCCGAGTTTCTGGACGAGCGGTGGCCAACACTCGCCTCCCTTGTTGGGGATGTCGCACTCCGTGGGAACCACGCGCAGATAGGTAAGCACTACGTTGCAAACGCTTCCCTTTGAGCTTTGGCGCTACCGGTATATTGCGGATGTAGGCCAGGATATCCTTATCGAGTTTGTGGACCCGTGCATGTGCGGTGACTATCACATGACGATGGATCCGAACGAGAAAGACGCGCTGGCGCACGTTCCATCGGGACAGCAGCGGCTGCAGAAGCTCCCGAAAGACAACGCGAAGGAACTCGACGATCTCGACCGGTTCGCCAAACTAAACAGCCCGCCGAAGTTCAAAGAGCTTCAGGAAATCGTCACACACAAGATTAACTATCACACCATGCCCTTCGAGGTGCTGGCGGAGTACGTCAAAGCAACCAGCAACGTCACGCTGGTCCCACTCACGCTTCAGATCCAGAATCAGGACATGACGTATACCAGCGAGAACGGAGTCTCGCGTGGAGCAGTCAATATTTACGGACAAGTCACCACTATCGGCGGACGGATCGCGCAGACGTTCGAGGATACGGTGCAAATGGATGTTCCTCAGAGTTATCTGCCGAACATGTTGGAGGAAAGCATCGGTTTATGGAAAGTCACTCCCGCTGGCGCCCGGGCGCTATCTGCTGGAGATTGTAGTGAAGGACATACACAGCAATCGTGTCGGAACGTGGCGTCAAAGCCTGGAAGTGCCCGATTTCGACGGAGATCTCTCGGCATCGTCGTTGATTCTTGCGGACAAGATGGAACGAGTACCCGCCAAGGAAATGGGACGCGGTCCCTTTGTGATCGGGGACACGCTGGTGCGGCCGCGAGTCCCAGGTATGACCTCCAAGACCGCGGTGTTCAAGCGCGGCGAAAAGCTCAATATTTGGATGCAGGTCTACAATCTGGCGGTTGACGAGAAGAACGGCAAGTCCGACGCGAGCGTGGAGTTCGATGTCGTCCAGGAAGGGACGAAAAAAACTGTCGTGCATGGGACGCAACCTGCGGACATGTCGCGTTCAGCGGCTGGTCAACTGACGCTTGAAAAGACATTCCCTGCGAATGGACTAGAGCCGGGCATCTACCGGTTGAAAGTGCACGTGCGGGACCAGATTGCGAAACAGGGAGTGGACCCCGAAGCCATGTTCACGATTGAATAGCGAGTCTTCCGGGTCAATGGAGAAAGAGGCCGCAGGGGTCAGTTGTTGAAACTCGATTTGTCGCCGACAGAAGCGAGCCATCCGACCTGGGGGCCTGAGTACCGTAAGTAGGGTCCCGTGCAAACCATTTGCCACGCTCGGGATCTGACGTCAGCACCTATCAAAGCGAGACCTTTGGGTTGTCTGTGGCCATTGCTCACCAATGATCGCCATGCTAACTTGCATCAGGAGACGGTTGCTTGAAATGGCACGTTTCTTGCACACCTCTCCAGCAGATGGGCCCAGCAATGAGACTCCCCGTAAAGCCATATCGAGGCTTAATTGTCCTGGCGTGCCTCAGCTTATTAATCGGCTGCGGCGCCGGCACCCTCGGTCCGGGCGTTGGTGTTCCACCCCCACCCCCACCACCATCCCTGGTCTCAATCACTGTGACACCAGCCGATGCGGCCTTGCTCCCCGGTGCTCTTCAACAATTTACGGCTACCGGTAGATATTCCGATCACAGCACGCAGGATTTAACTGGCTCCGTCACCTGGTCCTCGTCGGACGTGAGTGTGGCGTCCATCACTGGAGGCGGGCTGGTAACAGCGCTTACTCTAGGCTCGGTAACGGTCTCCGCCACGTCCGGCACGGTCACCGGAAGCACGACGCTAAGTGTCCAGGCTGCCGTTCTATCTTCCATCGCGGTCCGGCCTGCAAAGAGGAAGATAGCGCAGCTCACGTCAGCAACCTTTCAGGCCGTTGGTACTTACACCGACGGCAGCACCCACAATCTAACCACACAGGTGTCCTGGACTTCCTCGAACACCGCCGTCGCGACGATCGCAGCAAATGGCCGGGCGAACGCTCTGACCCCGGGCTCCACCACCCTTACTGCGACGCTCGGTTCGATTAGCGGCTCGGGCACGCTCAACGTCTCCGGCGCCACGATCGTATCCATCTCCGTGACTCCCTCAGGACGTATCATTGCACCGGGCACCAAGTTGACCTTCACCGCAACCGGCATCTTTAGCGATCACACGAGACAGGTCATTACCGCGAATTGCGTTTGGACCTCTGACAATCCTGCAGTGGCGACGGTCAGCGCGGCGGGCACGGCTACCGCAATCAGCCCTGGTGCAGCCAACATTTCCGCCACTTTTAGCGGAGTCTCGGGCACGGCGGCCCTGGATGTCAGCTCCGCCACGCTCTCTTCGATCTCCGTCACCCCCGGAAGCGCCGTACTCGCGCCAACCACTTTCGTAAACCTGGCCGCTACCGGAACGTACAGCGATGGCAGCACTCAGGTGATTACCAACATTGTCACCTGGACTTCGTCCGCGGCCGACGTCGCGAGCGTCAGCAATGTCGGCGTGGTGACCGCACAATCCGCGGGAAATGCAACCATCACCGCACGACTCGCAGGGCTTAGCGCGAACTGTGCCATTGTGGTGGACGGTTCTCCACTGACGTCGATACAAGTTTCACCGCGAACCGCGAGCATTCCCCTGGCGACTGAAATAGGTTTCACGGCTAAGGGAACCTTCGCAGACGGAAATACGCAGAACCTGACGACGTTCGTTCTGTGGACGTCCTCGCCGCCGTCGGTTGCCACCATCAGCAACCTGCTGGCAACAGCGGGCCAAGCCACCGGATTGGAACCGGGAACGGCTGCTATCGCAGCAATCTTTGGCGGGCAAGTTGGAACGGCAACTTTGACGGTCACCAGCGCGACGGCCACTACGCTGCGGGTGTCGGCCGCCGCCACAAATCTCGAACCGGGCGGTTCCACACGGTTCACTGCTATCGCTGAGTTCAGCGATGGCTCGACCAAAGACGTCACATCGTCGGTAACCTGGACGTCTTCGGATGCGAGCGTGGCATTTGTAACTCCAACGGGCGTCGCGACGAGCGCTCGTTCGGGGACGACTATTGTCACCGCTACCATGAATGATTTGAGTGGAACAGCTGTTCTGGCGGTTTATTGAAAGGCTGCAAGATAAGGATCAACTTGGGCGCTTTGCGATTTTCAACGAGATTGTCCATCGCGTTGCTGCTATGCGCGAGCTCGTTACTGGGACAAGCACCTGCGGCCAAAGGTCCGGAGGTTGACGCCTCGGTCGGTTACAGCTACGCTGCCGTGAATTTTTCAGGACAGCCAACCGTCAATATGCAGGGCGTTGATGTTGGCGCAACCACAGACTTCACTCCGCGCTGGGGAGGGACTTTGGATTCCAGTTATCTTCGCGGAGGCAAGAACCCTGGCTCCGGCCATGGCAGCTACGTCCTTAATTTTCTCGCTGGCCCAGTGTTTGTTCCCGTTCAGACCGAGAACACCCGTGTGTTCGTTCGTGCGCTAGCCGGCGTCAGCCTGGTGGATGGCTCGGTTCCCGTGGATCAACTGTTTTACCGGGGATGGCTGACGCGCTTCTCGTGGTCGGTAGGAACCGGCATCGAACGCAACATTTCCGGGCCATTCGCAGTTCGCGTTAATGTTGATTACCTGCGTACGAAATTTGTGAGCTCGGATCTTAGCGTGCAACCGCAAAGCAACATCCGCGTAACCGGAAGCCTGGTGTTTCGGTTCGCTGCTCCCCGCCCCAAGCCCCATTTCGCTACCAGCAAGCCTTGACTACCAACACGGGGTGGCTCGCACCCCGTCTGTCAGCAGGTTTGTTGAATTGCTCGTACTGACCAGAAGAATTAAGCAGCCTGGTTGGGACGCTACGCGCAAGATGTCCAGACACTGGTCTGGAACCCGTTTTCCTTCGTGCAATGTCACAGTCACGAGATTTTCTCTTGACAGGGACTTCTACTATGCAAGATAGTTCGTGCGTAGCTTGGTCGCGAGTCAAACGGTGAGATCTCAGGACAGCGGTGGGTTCCAATAGCAACTGCGCTCGGGTGCAGTACGGTTCTTAGCCACTGAATATTCCTGCGATGTTAACCACCTTCCGAATTGACTCGCGTCAACGAATTTTCCTCGGAGACCAAATGAATCGTCTACTTCGCCGTCATGATGTTGTTCTTCTTTGTATCCTGGCCACAACTCTCTCTCTCGCATCCATTGCCGGCGCGCAGCGGACAGATGGCCGCAGCGTAGAAAAGCCGACACTCGTGGCCGATAAGATCAGCTATCTGCCGGGCGAGACGATTGTTTTTAGCGGTGGCAGTTGGAGGCCGGGAGAGGGAGTCACGATCGTCATTAAAGCTGCTTCCGCGGGCATCGTGGCCACCGTCCAAGGGAGTGCCGACGAAAATGGCATCTTAAACATCTCCGCAACTATGCCGAAGCTGCCTTCGTTAGGCAGCGCTGACACTGGGGGCAAGAACACTCCGATTCTGACAGCTACCGCGACCGGTTCCTCGGGGAAATCTTCTACTCAGTTCACTCTCGGCCATGCTCCCACCGATGCCGAGCGTCTCATCAGCGAAGAAGAATACTGGAACCACCGGCTGACTTATCCCACGGGCCGCTTCTCGCCCGCTTGGGTGCGTAAGGCTGCCGAACAGGATCGTATGATCAAGCGCGGGGTGCCGGCTGGGCGCAAGGCCGTGGCCGCGAACCGCAGAATCGCGAGTGCCAACGGCATCGAACCACTTGGACTGAACCCCGCAGCCTTCATTGCCCTGGGCCCAGAGCCCGAGCACATGACGGGTTGCTCCGGTTGTTACGACTATGGAACCACCGAAGGACGCGTCAATACCATCGTGACCGATCCGACGACGACCACCAACGGTAGTATCGTCGCCTACCTGGGCAATGTCGGCGGCGGCGTTTGGAAAACAACGAACTGCTGTACCGCCAGTACCACTTGGAGCGTCACCACCGATAGCCCGCTACTGTCGACCACCAGCATTGACACGCTGGCGATCGATCCCAACAATCACAACACCATCTACGCCGGCACGGGCGATCTGAATTACGGCTCATTCTCCATGGGCAGCCAAGGCATCCTTCAGTCAACCGACGGCGGCAACACCTGGACTACTCTGGGTGCCAGCGTTTTTGGCCCCGAGTATACCGAGCCGGCAGGCAACTACCCGCAGTACGACTCGGTCGGCAAGGTTCGAGTTGATCCTAATAACAGCAACAACATCGTAGCCGGAAGCAAAAAGGGCCTTTGGTTCTCCTATGACCAGGGCCAGACCTGGGCCAATTGCCTTACGAATACCTTCACCAGCCAGCGCCAGGACATCACCGGCCTGGAACTCACGAACATGGGCGGCGGCGTAACCCGCATTCTGGCGGCCGTGGGAGTGCGTGGCTTCGCCACGTATGTGCAGTACGATCTCTCCCTTAATGGCGCCAATGGCATCTATAGCGCCAACATGCAAGCCAGTGGCTGCCCCGCGTTTACGTCCATAGCGAGCAACAGCAACGGTTTTGTTTTTGGCACCCAGGTGACCGGCAGCCCTTACCTTACGGGCGCACTCATGAATGCGGGGAGCGGTGTTCCGTGCAACTATCCATATTTAACCGGTACCAGCGGCAACGCGACCTATTGCGGTAACGGTACCGCAGGCGGCAGTACGACGAACGGTGGCACGGTCAACAACCTGGGCCGCATCGACATTGCCGTCGCACCCAGCAATCCGAACGTCATTTACGCCCAGGTCGGGTCCATCAACTGGAACAGTGCCAGCGGTTGCGGCACCACCGATGGTTGCCAACTCGGTGCGTGGGCCAGCAATGATGGCGGCAACAGCTGGACCTTCATGGCGGGTTCGGCTGGCGGGTCACTGACGGCGTGCACGGGGTCGGCCGGCGGCGGCGATTATCCGCAGAACTGGTATGACCAGGGCATCGCGGTCGATCCCAATAATGCGGATCGTGTCATCTTCGATACGTTCGACATCTGGCTGGCGAGCCGCACCGGCACATCCTGGTACGACCTCACGTGCGGATACAACGGCACCCCCGTGACTAACCACGCGGTGCACGTGGATCAGCACGCTCTCGCTTTCGTTAACGGCTCCTCAGATATCCTTCTGGTGGGCAACGACGGTGGCACTCACTACACTCTCAACGCCAGCACGGCAGTCATTGGCACCACGCGCCCCACGTGGACGAATAATGATGCGGGCATCTATGGTATCGAGTTCTACTCCGGCGACATCAGCGGCAACTTTGCCAACTCGGCGAACCCCTCTGCCGTCGGCGGCGCTCAGGACAACGGTCCCAGCTCGGTGATGTTTAGTGGCTCCCCCACGGGCCCTGCGCAGTGGCAGATGGGCCTGGGCGGCGACGGCTTCTCCGGGTTGATCGATCCAATGGGCACAGGTTCAGCCCAGGCCCAGGGCACGATCACATTGGCAACAGGTGGCGCCACGGCCGGTCAGCAATTCATTGTCGGAACGCAGACCTTCACCTTCGTCGCCTCCGGGACTGCCACCGGCAACGTCGTGTTGAACTCAAACACCACGACGGAAGGCACTGCCATCGTCACCTCGATCACCCGCGACATCCCGTCCCAGGTGACGGCCGCACGCACGGGCGCCACGGTAGTGGTAACCGCCGTCGCCGGCGGCACCGCCGGCAACTCGATTCCCTTTAGCAACATCAACTCCGCCAACTTCTCCATGAACGGGAGCGGGACCCTCGGCGGCACGACGCAGGGCAACAATACCGGTAGTCTTCGCTACTGGGAAGGCAATAACAGCGGCGGCTTCAGCCGTTGTATCCTCAACTGCACTCAGCCAGGCGCGACCTGGACAAGCTGGTCAGGCAGCTGGACCAGCGACACCCAGTCTTTCGTTCTCCCTGTTCACCTCTTCCACGGAGGCATCCCAGGAGGCGATGACTGCGCGCCCGCAGGCCTAACATCCGGCTGCGGACACCTGCTTGCCGGAACCACCCGCGTTTGGGAAACGACCACCGGCACGGCGGCGACCAAATCGTGGTACGTCACCAATAACCCGATCACGGCAAACCTGACGAAAGCTAATCTGGGCAATCGCTCGTACATCAATCAGGTAAAGTACTCGCCTAAGTACCAGAGCGTGGCCATCGCTGGAACCAACGACGGCAACGTGCAGATCGGCTTCAATATGGGCACTGGCACGCAGGCGCAAGCCACCTGGGTCAACGTAACCGGCGGCAACGCCGTTCTGCCCAACCGTCCGATTCAGGGCATCGCCCTGGATCCGAGCTCTCCCGCAGTAGGCACTCCAATCGGATACGCTGCCGTCGGCGGTTTCAACAACAATACCCCCGCCACTCCTGGCCATGTGTTCCGCGTGGTTTGCACCATGACCTCGACTCCGTGCGATGGGTTCACCTGGACGGACGAGGATGGCAACCTGCCCGACATACCGGTCGATTCCATCATCGTCAACCCGAACTACCCCAGCCAGGTATTTGCTGGTACGGACTTCGGGCTCTACTACACGGACGACATCACCGCCAATCCTCCGGTGTGGAACCGCTTCAACAGCGGCCTGCCCAACGTCATGGTCTGGGACATGTCGATTGATCGTGGTTCCACCACTCTGGCATTGTGGACCCGCAGCCGCGGCGCTTACGCCTGGCCGCTGCCCACCGGACCTGAGAATGGTCCGGCTGGTCCGGCGACGATGTCCACTCCGGCGGCGAGTTCGACCTTGGCCGGGACCTCGGTAAACTTCACCTGGTACCCGACCACTGCGGCGCAGGCATACTGGATCGACGTAGGCAGCGCTGCGGGCGGCAACAACTACTACCAGTCCGGGAGCCTGCCGACAACCACAACCTCCCAGACAGTCACCGGCCTGCCCAGCAACGGCAGTACGGTGTATGTCACGCTGTATACGTTGATCAGCGGTTCATGGGTCAGCAACGCGTATACGTACACTGCGGTCGGCGGAAATGCCAGCCAGGGCGTCATCACCTCACCCACACCGCCGGGACCGTTGTCGGGGACGAGCCAGACCTTCACCTGGAGTGCAGGTTCAGGCGCAACCGCATACTGGATCGACGCTGGCAGCACTGCTGGCGGCAACCAGTATTTCCAATCGGGAAATATCGGCAACGTTCTCACCAAGAACGTCACCGGCCTTCCCACAAACGGCACCACCGTCTACGTGACGCTCTACTCCCTGGTGTCTGGAAACTGGCTGGGGAACTCCTACACCTACACGGCGTTCAACGCATCGGGTGCGGCTGGAGTACTCACAACTCCGAATCCTGGCTCGATGCTTTCCAGTTCAACGGTAACGTTTAGCTGGACGGCGGGAGCGGGCGCATCGGCTTATTGGCTGGATCTCGGCAGCACGCCGGGCGGCAACCAGTACAGCCAATCCGGCAATCTGGGCAACGTCTTAACCACCACCGTCAACGGTCTGCCCACTGACAACAGCACGATCTACGCGACGCTCTACTCATTCGTGAGCGGCAGCTGGGTCTCGAACGCCTACACCTACACCGCATGGAATGGAACTAGCGGTTTGGGTGTAATCACCTCGCCGGTGAACGGTTCGCCGCTGAGCGGCAACCAGGTGACCTTCAACTGGACTGCGGGCGCAAACGCCACCGCGTATTGGGTGGATGTGAGCGCCGTGGGTCCGGGTGGAAACGACCTGGATCAATCAGGCAACCTGGGCAACGTGACCAGCTACACGATCAGCAACCTGCCGGGCGGCGGCGCTACGATCTACGTCCGCTTGTACTCGTTGGTTGGAGGTCAGTGGTTGTCCAACAGTTACACCTACACGTCAAACTAGGCGCAGCCAAACAGGAAGCGAACCAGGCACGGACTTCGGTCCGTGCCTTTTTTCTAGCAAGGGCTACTGATCGACCATCGGCCAAGGGCATAGGATGGCGGGATCGAGGTGCAGCTTAAAGTCCCTTTATCTGGTAAGTATCGAGCTGACGAGAAGGGGAAAGGAACTCCGCAGTTGTGACGTGGACGCCCTGCGAGGAGATGGTGAAATGCGATTCGCGGCTCTAGTACTAATCACCGTGTGCGTCGGTTTATTCTGCGACGGGCAGATGACGGCTCAGCGCCCGGCGCAATCTGGCTCTGCTGCTCCGACGAAAGCGGTTCCGAACGGCGTGTGGGGCGGTGAGCACATTCGCATGGAAGTGAACGACAGCGGCGCAGAGATTGAATTCGACTGCGCCAGGGGAGCGATCTCGCAACGCCTGCAGCTTGACGATAAGGGACGCTTCAAGGTCCAGGGTATCTATATCGCTGAGACACCGGCGCCTGTCGCGGATGATGGTGGCTTAACTGCTTCGGGGGTCAAGGCGACCTATACCGGGATCCTCAGCGAATCGAGCATGCGCCTCGAGGTCCTCATCGAGGGGCAGGATACGCCGCGGACTTTTGATCTGGTGCAGGGCGATCAGGGTCATCTGGCGAAGTGCGCCTAATCAGGAAGTAGTGCAGGCGAGGCAGCCGTCAGCCGAAAATGTTCTGGTTCAGAAACTGATTTCGGAACTTGCCGGAGGGATCAAACCGCTTGCAGAGTTCGACGAATTCCGGCATTTTCTTGTGTACCCGCTTGAGTTCGGCCGGCGAGGTCGTGAACAGCTTTCCCCAGTGCGGACAGGCATCGAACGGAGCCAATTCTCTTTCAATGATCGGCAACAACTTGTTGACTGCCGGCCAGTCGGGTTTCCAGGTGAAGTGAATGGTCACACAATCCCTTTCGTAGCAGGGACTCATCCAAAGCTTGTCGGCAGCGATGGTTCGAATTTCAGTGATGAACAATGCCGGACCGACTTGGTCGTGCAATCGTTCGACAGCCAGGATTGCCTCCACCGCGTGCTTTCTCGGAACGAAATATTCTGCCTGCAGTTCCTTGCCCGCGCTCGGTGTGAAACCCATGCGGAAGTGCGGCAAGCGCTCGTACCACGGGCCCGGAACGCCCATCTGTTCTGTGCAATTCTCAGCCGACAACTCTTTTATCGGATGGAGATTGCGCGTGGCCAGCTTGGCTCCGAACAATTCCGCAGCCCCGTGAACCGGTTGCCCTGGCTCGACGCGGCTCTTGATCCAAACCTCATTGACCCGTTGTTTTTGCCAGTCCGTAAACAGGCTTACGCTGTATCCACTCGCTTCGATCGCATCAAAGTGATCTTTTAATTCGGTAAACGGCAGGTCTTCATAAACATATTGCCGCATCTGGAAGGCGGGCTGCACATCGAGAGTGATTTTGGTGATCACACCAAGCGCACCCAGCCCCACCACAGCACCGTAAAAAGAATCGCTATCGTGCTCCCGCGACAGCGTGACCACGTTGCCATCCGCTGTAACCATCTCCAGCGCGGACACGGCGGTCGAGAGATTTCCATTCTTCTCGCCCGATCCATGCGTTGCGGTACTGCAGGCGCCAGCCACAGAAATGTGGGGAAGGGATGCCAGGTTATGCAGTGCGAAACCCTTTTCATCCAGATACGGACATAATTGTCCATACGTGATACCTGCGCTGACAGTGACGGCACGCTTGACAGGATCAAGCGCAATCACCTTGTCCATGGGTTTCAGTGAAACGAACGCATCTTTACTGTCGGCAATATTGTTGAAGCAATGGCGGCTGCCGAGAGCCTTGAGCTTGTTGTTCTTCTTGACGAACTCTTGCACTTGCTCCACTGAAGTCGCAGTCAACACTTTGTCCGTGCTGTATTCGAGATTCCCCGCCCAGTTATGCATCCTTTCGGGCGCAGCCCAGGCAAGGCCGCGCCCGAGATAAGAGGAGGCCATAACCGCGCCGGACAGCTTCATGAAAGTTCGCTTGTTCATAAGTTCGAGGCACCCACAACCTTGCCGGCTTTTACCCCGCGGACATGTCCACGATCTTGCCGGGATTCATACGATTGTCTGGATCGAGAGCTTTCTTGATGGAGCGCATGACCTCCAGAGCATTGCCATGCTCTTCGCGCATGAATTTCATTTTACCGATGCCAATGCCGTGTTCGCCGGTGCACGTGCCGCCCATCTCGAGTGCGCGCCGAACGGTGCGCTCCGAGAATCGCGCCCCTTCGTCCATTTGCGAGGCATCGTTGGGGTCGAGGACACATAACACGTGGAAATTGCCGTCGCCGACATGCCCCACAATCGTGGCCTGAAAAGAAACCATCGCCAAGTCGCTTTTTGTTTCAGTAATACATTCCGCCAACCGGGAGATCGGAACACAAACATCTGTGACCAGCACTTTTGCGCCGGGAACCAAAGCATGAGTCGCGAAATATGCGTTATGCCGCGCGCCCCAGAGTTCCTCCATATCTTCCAGATTCGTTTTCCATTTGAATCCCTGGCCGCGATGCTCCCCGGCCAGAGACTGAAGCATTTCGGTTCGATCGTTTAGATCACGGTCGTTCATGCCGTGGAACTCAAAAAACAGAGTTGGCATGACGGGTAAATCGATTTTCGAAAAACGATTGATGGCTTCGACTTGTTTGTCGTCGAGAAACTCGATTCGTGCCAAACCGATCCCGAATTGAATCGCTTCGATAACCGTCTCGACGGCGCCCTCGACAGTCTCAAACGAACAAACCGCGACGGCTACCTTTTCGGGCAATGGATGGAGGCGCAGCGTCACCTCCGTAATCACTCCGAGAGTTCCCTCGGAACCCACAAATAAATGAGTCAGGTCATATCCAGCGGCAGACTTGCGGGCACGACTACCCGTTTTGATGACGCCGCCGTCAGCCAGCACGACCGTCATGCCAAGAACGTTCTCGCGCATCGTTCCGTAACGCACGGCGGTGGTTCCTGAAGCCCGAGTGCTGGTCATCCCGCCGATCGTGGCGTCTGCACCGGGATCGATGAAAAAAGTCAGCCCAGTGTTACTCAGCGCCTTCATCAGTTGCATCCGGGTTACGCCCGCTTCCACGGTTGCGTCGCAATCTTCGACACTTACGCGGATAATTTTGTTCATCTCGCGCAAGTCAAGGGTGATGCCACCACGAATCGCGTGCACCTGGCCTTCGACAGAAGTTCCGGCTCCGAAAGGGACGACCGGTATGTCATGACGGGCGCTGATCCTCATGATTTCGCTGACTTCCTCCGTGGTACGAGGAAAGCAAACGATGTCAGGAAGCGCGGCCTCGTGATACGACTCGCCGTGACTGTGATGCTCGCGCTGTGCAAATGCAGTGGTCGCCCGCGAGCCCAGAAGGGATTGAAGCTCAGCCGTCACCGCTTCGAGATCGGTTTTATCTGGCAATGTTGGGTTCGAGGACATAATCAATCATCAGAGGCGATGGCATCCGCGCGCGTTTTCGATACTCCCACCGGTTAAGGCCTGGATTCGGAAAGCAGTCTCAGAAAATAAATTTGGCGCTGAGCTGTATCTGCCGCGAGGTGGTCGCGGTGCTCGTAATCTGCCCCGCTGCACCGTTTGCCATAACATTCCCAGATGCATCTTGCCCCGCATACAAGGCTGCGTTCGGAAATCCGAAGTTCGTGTGATTGGCAAGATTGAAGATGTCCAGCCGCAGTTGAGCGCTCATTCTTTCGGTAATCTTTGTCGCCTTCGCGATCGAGAAATCAATATCTCTGACTCCTGGGGCCACGAGCGAATTCCTGCCCAGATTCCCGAAGACGCCAATTGGCTGCGGCTGGAAAGCACTAGGATCGAAACCAAACACCCCGCCCGAAGTCTTGGATACGCCAGTTGGGTTATTGCTCCTCCCCGGAACCAGATCGGGGCGCTCAGCATTAGCGGCCGCGCCGTTCGCTCCCACGTCAGCGCGATCAAAGGCGTCATAAACGCTGTATGGCGTGCCGGAGTGGACGCTGGTAATGACACCCAACTGCCACCCCTCCTTAAGCCGGCTGCCTTGGAACGGAAGTTGCAATACGAGATTGCTGGTCCAGTTGTGACGGAGATCAAAGTCGCATGGACCGTAGTCGACATTGTGCTTCCCATTGCCCAGATTTCCTGCTTGCAAACCCGCCGTTTGCCCATTTGGGCCAATCGAATCGTTGCCGGTGTAATAGGATCCGTAGTCCAGGCATTTGGACCACGTGTATGCAGTCCGAAATTGAACATTCTTTCCGAAACCGCGCTCCAGGGCCAACTGCGCCGAGCTGTAATTCGACGTGCCGACAGCGAAGCGATCCACGATATTGCTGAGGTTTGGATTCGTCATTTGGGGCTGACCGCACTGCACGGCATTCACTCCATAGGCTCGAACAATTGTCCCGTCAGCCAGAATTGAAGTCGGAACGCACGGATTGGTCTCTTGGCCGATGAATAAATGGTTCGCTCTCGATCCGATATAGCCTGCCGTTAATACCGTGTGCGCGAAAACCTCCTGTTGAACGTTCAGGTTGTACTGCATGATGTAATCGTTCATCTTGGGGCTGTAGTCCGTTTGCTGGCCGCCTCCCGGAAGCCCGGTTACGATGCCGCTACCGAACGGATTCGGGATGGTGGGGAACAAAATCTCTGTCACGTTGTAGATCGGCGGGTTGAACAAATATCCAATGATTACCTGCATTTCCAGTGGCAGATCTGCGAAGGCGCCGAACCCGCCACGAACCGCAGTTTTCCCGTTACCAAAAAGATCCCACGCAAAGCCTACCCGGGGTTCGAAGTTCCATTTTGTTATATTGTGCGCGAAGGCCTGCGGGACGTGAGTGAACCCGGTGTCGGTCGCGGGATGAATGAGGTTGTAGAGCTTGTCGTCCTTCTCACTCGGATTGGTTTCGAAGTCATAGCGCAGTCCCAGATTTAGAACGAACCTGCGACTCACCTGAAATTTGTCCTGGATGTAAGGCGACAAATTAGTGTGACGCATGTTGCGCGTCGAGTCGTTGGCGTCGGTTGGAACACCCACAAATGCCAGGGGCTGATTCTGCAAGAAGGCCTGAAAAGCGGGCTCTACGTTTATTCCAGGCAGCGTAGGATCGAAGTACACGCCGTTGTAAACAACGTTTCCTCCGTTGACGATAGGAATGTCGGCATGAATGTAGTGTCGCACGACTTCCAGCCCTGCCTGCACGGAATGCCGTCCTTTGGTCCACGAAATCTGGTCACGAAACGTGAAGCGATTTACGATTTCGTTCGCTGAGTCGTTTCCACCGATCGAGTTCAATACCGATACGCCAATGGTTCCCTGGATGCCCGCCCCCGGAACCACGAGGAGATTGGGGTTATTTCGAGTTTGAACGTCAATATTCGATCGCACGTAGGCAAAATGCGCGACATTGAGAACGGTTGGGGATATGACATGTCTATCTTCGACCGTCAAATACTGGTTACGCTGTGTATCGTCGTCGATGATGACTGGGTTGGGCAATGCGGTTAGCTTTGCATCGTCGATCTCGTAGCTGCCGAATAGCGAGTTTGACGTGGAAAGATTGTGATCGACTCGGACAATTCCGTAGTTCTCGTGGAGAGGCTGCGAGAGCGCAGATATATTGTCTGCTGTGCCGGGGGTAGCCACCGGGCCGTTCGGAAGCGGATAAGTATTGAGATAACTTGCAATGTTCGGATTGATCCCGACGTCTGCGAGACCCGTGGTCGGATCGCAAACGACCCCGACTGTTTCGGAGCAAGGCAGGAAGCCATTCCGGAAATTCTGATCGGGCACGATCGTGGTCACTGGCACGGTGAGATCTTGTTTCAGACCCTCATAGTTGCCAAAGAAGAAGGTTTTGTTTTTCTTGATCGGCCCTCCAAACGTGCCGCCGAACTGATTGCGGCTGAAAGGCAGCGCGGACGATCCCGGATCGAAATAGTTCTTCGCGTCCATCGCGCTGTTGCGCGCAAACTCGTAGGCCGAGCCGTGATACTCATTTGCGCCCGACCGGATGGCTGCATTCACCACGGCTCCGTTACCGCCGTATTCGGCGGTATAAGTATTGCTGAGAACCTCGAACTCGGCGATACCGTCCACACCAAGAGTGGTGCCCACCAGATTGGCTCCTGTGCCGTTTCCCCAAACGCCGGCGGTGTCAGTCCCGTCAATCAGGAACAACTGACCTTGCGGGCGGCCGCCAGCAACGGAGAATCGCTGCGGTGAGCCGAATCCAAATGGCACCAGCGTCGCGGCTCCCTCGGTGTTTTCCTGTGGGACAGGCTGAACTCCTGGAGTCAGCAGCGTCAACTGCACAAAGTTACGTCCGTTGAGAGGCAGGTCACGCACCTGGCTCTCGCCGACCAGCCAGCCAACCGAACTGGTATTGGTGTCGACTGTGGGAACGTCCGCGGTCACTTCAACTTTTTCGTCGACCTTGCCCACCGTCAGCGAAAAGTGGAGGGAAGCCTCCTGTCCAACAGTCAGGACAATCGGTTCCTGCACACTCGTCTTGAAGCCATCGCGCTGCGCTTCGACCCGGTAAGTGCCGATCGGAAGACTGCTGACGGTATAGGCCCCATCAGCATTCGTCGATGACGTCGTGGAGACTCCGGTGGCCGTGTTCGTGACAATGATCTTGGCGTCGCCAATGCGGGCGCCTTGGCCGTCGGAGACGGTGCCCGAAATAGTGGCGCTGCTGTTCTGCGCGTACAACAATGAGAATGATCCGTGCCACGTGAGGCACGCACTCAGGACGATGGCGAGGGCCATGCCGTTAGAAATGCTTTTTCGCATATTGTCCACCATGACTTTGATCGGAGCGCAGCAACGTGGCCCGCACCGTGGGACAAGTTGCCAGCTTCGCGAAACGGAGTCAATGCGGCGCTCAATTAGTTGAGTCTTTCGATCACATTTGCTCAATACTCCAGAAGACGGGCGCTTGACGCACTCAACCTATTGAGCAAACAATTGACGCCACGCCGGGTCGCGGATATTACTTCCTATCGTGGAACTCCGATCCGTACACCCGCAACCTGGCGCCGTTGTTACCCACTTTCCGGCAACGGAGGGACGCGTGAAATCAAACCGCTCGACAAATTCGCTGGAGCGCGCGCTGGCGATCCTTGAGCTCGTCGCCCACAAATCCGGCGGACTCACCAACGCAGAGATCAGCGGCTACTTCAGAATGGCAACCAGCACTTCGTCCTATATTCTGCAACGCCTGGAACGCGAGAACTATCTTCGCCGGGATCCTGAAAATGGCCGCTACGAGATGGGACTGAAGATCGTGGCATTGAGTCACGGCGCACTCCGAGACATGGGGCTGCGAAGGATTGCCGAGCCCATTCTGTACCGTCTTTCGGCTGAGACCCGAATTTCAGCAATCATTGGCGTATTAGAACGCGGCCGAGTCATGATCGTGGACAAAGTCGAAAAGCCAGACCTGGCCAAGATCGATATGGATATTGGCGTTCGCTACCCCGCTCACTCGACCGCACTTGGCAAAGTGTTGCTGGCTCATCTGCCACAGCGCCAGCTCTTAAGCCTTTTCGACCACTATGGCCTAACCAAGACCTCGCCGAAGACAATCGATTCGAGGGACCGGCTGGTCGCGGATTTGCAGTTGGTGCAAAAGCAAGGGTATGCAACCAGTGATGGAGAACTGTTTCTGGGCATTCGCGCAGTCGCGGCCCCGATCTTCGACTCTCGTGGCGATGTGTCCGCAGCCGTTAGCTCGACCGGCGTGACGCTCTCGGTGGAAGAAATGAGCGTGATCAATAGCGTGAAGGCCGCAGCCCGGGAAATTTCGCGCAGTTTCAGTGGCGCTACTCAAATCAGAAAGTCGTAATGGTGAAAATAATGTCGATGAAGCCGCTCCAGCATCTCAGTCGCGGTCTGATGATTATTTGCTGCTCGATGGCCGCATGGCCGTGCCCAGCTCAGGCGCAACAAGTTTGCGAAAAGCTCAAGGACCTCAAATTAGCTAATGCTTCTGTCCAGTCTGCGGAGAGCGTTCCTTCCGGACCTTTTGCTCTTCCTCCTGGCCTTCCCGCCAAATCCGTTGATGTTCCGGCCTTTTGCCGGGTACATGGGGAGATCAAACCGACTCCTGATTCACACATCAATTTTGAAGTGTGGCTTCCGACGCAGTGGAACGGAAAATTCGAACAAGTGGGCAACGGGGGTTTGGCGGGCTCCATCAATCTTTTCGTGCTGGCAGCGGAAATGAAAAAGGGGTTTGCCAGCGCAGGTACCGACGATGGACATCAAGGTTCTCCGGTTGACGGCTCATGGGCCACGGGGCATCCCGAGAAAGTTAAGGACTTCGGTTACCGGGCGGTCCATGAGACAAACGAGAAGGCGAAACAGATCATCGCGGTTTTTTACAATAAGCCGCCAAAATACTCCTACTTCAACGGCTGCTCGGAAGGCGGCAGAGAGGCGATGATGGAGGCGCAGCGCTATCCCGAGGATTTCAACGGTATCCTGGCTGGCGCTGCAGCGAACAAGTGGACGGACTTGATGGCCGCATTCGCCTGGAACGCGCAGGCCCTTAATAGCGCGGCGAGCTTCATTTCACCGGGAAAAAGGAACGCGATTCGGGAGGCGGCGCTAGCCGCCTGCGGTTCGCAAGACGGGGTGAAAGACGCCTATATTAAGGACCCTCTCAGCTGCCATTTCGATCCGTCCGTGCTGCTGTGTAAAGATTCGGACTCCGACAGTTGTCTGACGGCCGAACAGTTAGCGGCTTTGAAGAAGATTTATTCAGGCCCCAAGAATCCGCGCACAGAAAAGAAAATTGCCTCAGGTTACGAACCGGGCGCCGAGGGCGTGCCGGGCATACCAGGAATCGCATTTGACAGTTACGTCTATGGCGCGGCACCGGGAGCTAGCCTGGACGCCATGTTTTCCAGCGGGTTCTATGCCGGCTTCGTCTTCGAAAATCCGAGTTGGAAATTTTCCGATCTCAACTTTGATAAAGACATCGCGACCGCGCAGGAAAAAATCGGACCGAGCCTGAACGCGAACGATCCTGACCTGAGCGCGTTCCAGGCACACGGCGGGAAATTGATCCAGTATCACGGATGGAATGATGGGTCTCCGTCGCCTCATCATGCGGTCGAGTATTACGAAGACGTGATGGCCAAGTTGGGCGGCTTCCCGCAGACCTCAAAGTTTTACAGGCTGTTCATGGTGCCGGGAATGATGCACTGCGGAGGCGGCGCTGGCCCGAACTTGTTTGGAAACATGCTCGATTTCGCCGCCCCGAACGACCCGGATCATAATATTTTTTCCGCACTGGAACGCTGGACCGAACAAGGAGTAGCGCCGGATAGAATCGTGGCCACAAAGTACACGAACGATGATCCGACCAAAGGCGTTGAGATGACGCGGCCGTTGTGTCCGTATCCGCAAACCGCAAAGTGGACGGGTAAAGGCACGACCTCGGATGCGCAAAATTGGGTTTGCCAGGCGCCCGTCCGAAAGTAGTAACAGCCGCGTCGTTGGAGTGACCGCAATGGGAAAGAAGTAGGTTACAAGACATCGCACAGAGCGAGGTGGAGTTTGCAACAAAAAAATCGGCGCGAGTTTCTCGCTAGTACGTTAACTTCCGGGATTGCTGTGGCGTTCGCGCCGGCAATCGTGTCAGGGCAATCTGTCGCGCAATCGCTGCCTCAGTCAGCCCAGGAGGCCACACCGCAAGCTCCACTTTCCGGTCACGAAAATGATCTTTACGATCTTGTCGATCCCGAGCTGTTGCCCACCCTGAAATCTCTTCCCAAATTGCATCTCACCAATGAAACATTGGCGTGGGTGCGGCAGCAGGAACAGGCTCCGGCGCCATTACCTCCTCCGGCGCCACAACCAATGCAACGGCGGATCCCCGGGCCTGCCGGTGCCCCGGACTTGCGCTTGACGATCGTCGATCCAGCGCCGGGCGCCAAAGGGCGGCCAGTTCTGCTGCACATTCACGGCGGCGGCTACATCGGACGCAGTGCCGCTCTCGCTATGATCTTCCTGCAAACCGCTGCTCAGGCCTGCAACTGCGTAGTAGTGTCGGTAGACTACCGCCTTGCGCCAGAAACCCATTTCCCTGGTTCACTCGAAGACAACTACACCGCTCTTCGCTGGGTGCACGCAAACGCCGACTCGCTAGGCGTGGACCGAAAACGAATTGCGCTAGCCGGCGAGAGTGCAGGGGGAGGACATGCGGCCATGCTGGCCATCGCCGCTCGCGACCGCAAAGAAATTCCCATAGCGTTCCAATTGCTGATTTATCCCATGCTTGATGACCGGACCGGCAGCACTCGACCGGTTCCTCCTCACATTGGCGCGTTTGTGTGGACCGCCGAGTCGAACCGATTCGGCTGGAGTTCGCTGCTCGGCATTCCCGCCGGATCGCCGAATGTTCCGCCGGGTTCGGTCCCGGCTCGCGTGGAGAACTTAGCAGGCCTGCCGCCCGCGTTCATTGTGACCGGTGCTATCGACTTGTTCGTCGACGAAGATATCGAGTACGCGCGAAGGCTCATCGCAGCCGGTGTGCCGACCGAGTTGCACGTCGTGCCTGGTGCCTATCACGGCTATGATCTTCTCGTTCCAAACGCCAAAGTCTCGATCCGTTTCACGGACTATTGGACCACTGCTCTTCGGCGCGCGTTCACCACGATTTCAGCGTGAACAACCTTCTTTTGTGTGCATTTGAAGCGGACCGACTCAAGACCTAAACTTTCTTTGTTCTTGCAGGGCGGACTTTGGCAGCATTTACTTCCCGTGCCTCGCAGGTAGATTCGCGGACCACTAACTCAGGTTCGACCGTAATCTGCTTGGGGTGATCTATGTTCTCGCGAGCAATGCCCCGCAGAACGGTTTCAGCCGCGATCTCGCCCATTTTTCTTAGCGGTTGCCGCACAGTGGTGAGTCCGGGATTCTGGAATGCAGCGCTTTGGATGTCATCGAAGCCGACCACGGAGACATCATCCGGCACTCGTAATCCCTTTTCCCGCAAGGCTCGGATCGCCCCAATCGCGGAGATGTCGTTGAACGCAAATATCGCCGAGAAAGGTTCATGCTTTGCCAGCAAGCGGCTGGTGACTTGATAACCGAGATCTGGGGAGGGCACATCTCCCTCCAACTGGGTTATGAGTTTTGCGTCAATCGTGAGGCCCAACCGGGCTGATGCCTGGACAATCGCATTCCAGCGAGCTTCCGTATCCGAACTGAACTCTTGACCCTTGATATAGGCGATGCGCCGGTGCCCGAGCTTGAACAAGTGTTCCAACGCCAATTCCGCAGCACGAAGGTGATCGAGGATGATGTTGGTCACACTCTTCCGCTCATTGTGGCCGGAAACTGCGACGACAGGAATGGCCAGATCGTGATGCCACGGAGTATCCACAACGATCAATCCTTCGACCGACCGCTCCAGCAGCAACCGCGGATACTCATCGATCAGATCGAGGCGGTGATGATGACTCGCAACGAAATAAAAATAGCCTTCCCTGAGGAGAATCTCTTCAATGCCGCTCAGCACCAGAGTTTCATAGCCCTCGCTTATTTCCGGTACCAGCACACCGATGGTAAAGGTACGCTGGGTGCGCAGTGAGCGAGCCATAAAATTGGGACGGTAATTGAACTTTTCCGCGGCTGCGAAAATCTGGTCCTGTGTCACTTTAGGAATGGAATCGGCCACCGTCGAGCGGTTCATCACCAGCGACACCGTAGCCGGGGAAAGACCGAGGTGATCGGCCAGAAACTTCAGGCTGATCTTCCCGTCTGAAGGCCGAGCGACGGGCCTTCCGGTCTTTTTCTTCTTGCTCATGATTAGTGTTACTTAGGCTGCATGCTCATAACGCTGTGCAGTGTCCCACAAGCCTGGGAGTGAGGCAATCGCCTAGTCTGTAATTCAAGATTTCGATGCATTGCATTTGTTGGACGCTTGACTTGACATGGGCCCCATGCTATACCGCTCTGGGTGACTAAAGCGATTTAGTTTTGATTTAGTAGCATTTTTATTGGAGCCCAGTAAAGAAAATCGCCTGGAACCCGTCTAGACATCCGTGCCCTGGAGGCAAGTCATGTCCCTGTCGACCCTTGTCCGTATTCTCCTGATTCCCACCATTTTCTTCCTCTTAATCTCGTCCGCCGTGGCGCAGTACGGCGCCAGTTTAGAAGGCACAGTGACGGATAAGAGCGGTGCCGTAGTCGGCGGGGCCATGGTCACGATCACCGACCAGGCAACGGGGGTCACGCGCAACACAGTCTCAGGCCAATCCGGCTTTTATCGGATTGCCGGACTGCCCCCTGGCAGATATCGAGTCGACGTCGAGGCCGCCAGTTTCAAGAAGAGTTCCACCCCAAACGTCCCTGTCGTCGCTGAAGCCACGAACCCGGCCAATGTGGTATTGCAGACCGGTTCCGCAAGTGAAACCGTAACCGTGAGCGGTGAGTCTCAAGCCCTTGAGACCGAAAATGCCAGCATCGGGAACACCCTCACTTCACAGCAGATAGTGGACCTACCGGAATTCGGACGAGACCCCTTCGAGTTGCTGAGGTTAACTCCGGGCGTCTTTATGGATTCCGCCCGCCAGGGCAACGGCAACTCGCTCGCCATTCCTCAACAAGTTGGTCCAGGCGGTTCGAATTCTCAGATTTTCCAGACCGAAAACCAGGTCCAAGCCATCGCCAATGGACAACGAGTTTCCGCAAACAACTTCATGTTGGATGGGGTCAGTATCAACAGTCTGGAGTGGGGTGGGGCCGCGATCATCACTCCTAACCAGGAGTCGGTCCAGGACGTTAACATCACTTCCAGCAGCTATTCGGCCCAGGATGGCCGCAATTCAGGCGCGCAGGTCAAGGTCATTTCCCGCAGCGGCACCAATCGATTGCATGGTAGTGGATTTTTCAAATATAACGACCAGAATTTGAATGCCTTTAACAAGTTTTATGGCCCAACGAATGTAACTTTGTCTCCGATTACCTGCGAAACCGGCACATCGAGTCAGTTCACGATCACAGCCAGCCACTGTCCCGACCGGGTCGACCAGAAATATAACGACTATGCCGGCAGCATCGGTGGCCCGATTATCAAGGATCGACTCTTCTTTTTCTTTTCTTACGAAGGGGTTCGGCTGAAGAATGTGGTCCCGATACGTTCACAAACTTTGGAAACCCCACAATTCGAGCAATACGTGGTTTCACAAAATCCGGGCAGCATCGCAGCACGCTTGTTCAGCACTCCTGGCATAACGCCGCGCATTTCCACTGTTGTCGGCACCGAGACAGACTGTTGCTCGTTGATTCCAAACTATGGAATCGGCAAGTGGTATCCTGCCGGAACTCCGGCAACGGGCGGAGGTCCCGACGGTATTCCCGATTGGGGTGTTTTTGACCTTGCGGTGCCGAATTCGAGTAGTGGAAATCAATACAACGGGCGCGTGGACTATACGCAGGGAAAAAACCAATTTTTTGCCAGCACTTACATTGTCCGGTTCAATGACTTCAATGGCGGCCAGCGGCCCATCGATGACCTCACCATCCTCCCCCACAATTACGTCGCCACACTTGGCTGGGATCGAGTTATCACTCCCACCATGCTGAACGAGTTTCGGCTTAACTTTACGCGCTACGATTTCGACCAGACCCAACCCGTCGGAGCGACCAATTTTGGTATTCCCCAGATTGAGTTGTTCGACTTCGATATCGGCGGATTCGGCGCAAACGGAGACCTTATTGGCATCCCCCAGGCGGGCACGACTCCTGGCAACCTGGCGCAAAATACCTATGGGTTGGCCGACACCTTCAGTTGGATCCGAAACAAACATGCCTGGAAATTTGGGTTTGAAGACCGCCGTCAGCAGAACAACAACAATGAACCTGGCGATCAGCGACCGCTCTATCAATTCCGTGGATTGTTAAATCTGGCGAACGACGCGTGCTGCTTCTTTGAGCAAGTGGGGGTAAATCCTCAAGGCGGTGCGCTCAACGGCCAACGTTACTTCCGCGATAACGACTATGGCGTTTTCGCGCAGGACGACTGGAAGGTTCGCTCTAACCTGACCATAAACCTTGGCCTGCGCTGGGAGTATTTCTCACCACTCACTGAAGCCAAGAACACTATGAGCAACTATGTTTTTGGTTCTCAAGGCTTCATCAACGGATCGGTGTGTGGACCCGTCGCTCCCCTGACTTCTTGCAACAACAGTGGTGGTCAGCTTTATAAGCCGGATCGAAATAACTTAGGCCCGCGACTTGGTTTTGCCTGGAGCCCTGAGCGCTACCAGAGCAAACTCGTTATGCGAGGCGGTTTTGGGATCGTCTTCAACCGGAATAGCGATGTTGTCTACGACAATATACGGCAGGATACTCCATACTCTGCGCTGGCGACCGCTTGCTGTTTCTTCGATCCCGGTCCGATTGTCGGACCGCCGCCCGGATCCAACATCCAGTACAGCCTCGGGGCCAACAAACTAGCGACCAGCTTTCCCGAAAATACCGCGTTTGCGAACGGGGTCGCTCCCGACGGTGCGCTTTGTGCCAATGCTGGTTGCACAGCGATCAATCCAGTGTCCCTGTTCGGAGCACTGCGGAACGAGCCGAATCCATACGTTTACATCTACTCCTACCAGATCGAGCTCCAACCTCTCGCGAACTTGGTGGTCAAAATGGGATATCAGGGAAGCCGAAGCCGGAAGTTAGTGCGAACCATCGATCTGAATCGCATTATGCCGGGAGACACTTTCGACGGCGTCCAGGACAAATTCCAGAACGATGGCTCCAATGGTCAGCCTTGCGGTCCAACCAATCCAACCTGTTCAGCCCCGCACGCTACCGGAAACAACCGCTTTAGCAATCTCTACTTCCCGCTTCCCGATGTTAACGCGAGCTATGATGCCGCCGTCTTCAGTGTGACTCGCAGATTTAACCACGGCTTCCAACTGGATGCCAACTACACTTGGAGTCACGCCATCGACACTGCATCTTACGAGATTGGCTATCAGCAAACAGATCCAGGCAATCAGTCCATCAATAAAGGCAGTTCCGACTTCGATGTGCGGAACAATTTTGTCATGGACGGAGTATGGGAGCTTCCGATATTCCGCGGACGCCACGACTTCGCAGGCGCTATGCTTGGCGGATGGACGGTCAGCGGAATCATGAGCAAACATTCGGGATTCCCGTTCTCAGCCCTGATCGGCAGTTGCAACACCAACGCCGACCGCAACGGAGACGGCTATTGCCCTGACTTGCCGTTCGCTTACCATGGCGGCGCTATTCCAAACCCCGGCAAGCAGCAGTGGATCAATGGGATTTTCCCCAGTCCCTCGACTGAGTTCGATACCACCACTCTCGGCCCCGGTTGCCGCTGTCGCAATATTTTCTCTGGGCCGGGCTACACCTCCGTCGATATGACGCTCGGCAAGGTTTTTGCGCTGCCCAAGATGGCGTTCCTGGGTGAAGGGTCCAAGCTCGCAATCCGCGCAAACTTCTTCAATATCTTTAACATCTTGAACCTCAGCCCATTGATACCTGCGACAGCGCCGACTGACATCATTAATACCGGCCAATTTGGTCGATCATCCGACGGTCTTGCAGGCAGGGTTATCGAGTTCCAGGCGAGGCTAAGTTTCTAATCCTTAAATCTGCCCGAGGCGGCGAAATCCCACATTCGCCGCCCGGCATTTCCACTCCAATGAGATCGCGTGATGCGCACTCCTCGCAGAATTGCCTTTCTTTCGACTTTCTTGGTAGCCCTCGTGGCGGGAACATCGACCCTGCTTGCTCAAACGCCTTCTGAGACGCACAGCTCCGCCGCAATCCAGATCGACGCCACTGCTCCTGCTCACCTCTTCCCCCACTTCTGGGAAAAAATGTTTGGCTCCGGACGCGCCATCCTCACATTGCGCGATAGCTACCGTCGCGATCTTCATGAAGTAAAGCAGATTACGGGTTTTGAATACGTGCGCTTCCATGCCATCTTCCATGATGAGGTCGGCGTGTACGACGAGGACGCGCAGGGGCATCCGCTGTACAACTTTTCTTATGTGGATCAGATTTATGACGGACTGCTGGCCAATGGCGTGCGTCCCTTTGTTGAACTCAGCTTCATGCCTAAGAAGTTAGCGGCGCGGGAAGCGTTGCATCCTTTTTGGTACAAGCAGAATGTCTCTCCACCTAAAGACTGGGACAAATGGGACGACCTCATTACCCAGTTCACGAAACACCTCGTAGATCGTTACGGCATCGACGAAGTTTCCCGGTGGTACTTTGAAGTCTGGAACGAACCCAATCTTGATTTTTGGGCAGGCGACCCTAAACAGGCAACCTATTGGGAGCTTTACGATCACACCGCGCGCTCGGTGAAGCGGGTAAGCACGCGGCTGCGAGTGGGTGGGCCTGCCACTGCACAAGCCGCATGGGCAGATGCATTCATTCAACATTGCGCTGAAAACAAGGTGCCCGTCGATTTTGTTTCGTCCCATGTTTACGGCAACGACACTGCAAAGGACGTCTTTGCCACGGACGAGAAAATTCCGCGTGACCGGATGGTGTGCCGCGCAGTGAAGAAAGTTCACGACCAGATTCGGGCGTCCGCCATGCCGAACCTGCCCCTAATCTGGACGGAGTACAACGCCAGTTACGCGAACGAGCCCGGCATTACCGATTCGATCTACATGGGTCCGTGGATGGCCGACACCATACGCCAGTGCGACGGCATGACGGACATGATGTCCTATTGGACTTTCTCCGATGTGTTCGAAGAACAGGGAGTGGTGAAAAACCCGTTCTACGGCGGCTTTGGATTGATCGCTATGGGCGATATCCCAAAACCCGCTTACAATGCCTTCGAACTGCTGCATCGGTTGGGCGACGAGCGCATCGCCGTGGACTCCAAGTCAGTGCTCGTGACTCGCCAGAAAGACGGTTCGCTGGTGGTCGCGGCATGGAACCTTGTTTCTCCTGACGAATCTGGAACAACCTCAGCAGAATTAATTCCGACCGGAGTAACGACGACGATTCATTTGCGATTCGAACATCTCGCAGGAGTGCGCAAGGCTTATATCTCGCGCGTTGATCGCGACCATGGGGATGTGCATCCTGCCTACGACAAGATGGGGCAGCCGCGTTACCCAACTCAGGAACAGCTCAAAGCACTGCGACGAGCGGCACAAATGCCAGCTGTTGAAATCCGTGACTTGATCAACGGCGAATTGACTCTCGATCTTCCTCCGGATGGTCTGGCAGTCATCGAGGTCAGATGAAGCCACATAGTGAAGTCAGATAACGAGGTCGGCTAACTAACGAAGGCGGAGTGGCGAACACAAAGAAGGAGTGAAGAAGGTGAGCGCATGGTGTGCTTCACTGGAACCTGTAACCGGGCTTGAGTTGGCAGCGGTAATTCGTGGATAGATCTTTGTCCACTTCGCTGCGGCAATCTGCCCATCGCAATATTGGATCGGGCCCAATGGGGAAAATGATTGGTTCTTTGTCGATTTCGGCTTCGATCGTGAGGCCCTCCGCTTGGGCGGGCAGACTGAAGTTCAATGCGCGTCCGAAAATTACTGGATAGGATTTACGCATAATGTCACTGGTCATGCGATGAAAGACTTCGGCCTCCAACAAAAAAGTGGTGGTGTCAGACCAGTTTCGAACTGACACGTTGAAGTGCCGGTGGTCCGGCGAAAGTTCCTGTAGTTCAATTTTTGCGAAAGGACAAGGTCCAGCGATGCAGGAAACTCTGGGATTGCGAAATTCATTGCCTTCTCCGGCGTCGAGCGACAGCAAACCAACCGCTGCTGCCCACTTGCCGGAGCCGGGCGAGCACTCCTGGCCGTGCTGGCACGGTACGTTTCCTTTATTAACGACCTGAAATGTTTTGGCTGCGCTCCCGATGTTTGCTTCGGTAGTAGTTTTTACGGAATACCGTATCCGAGTATTTGAGACGGCTGCCTCGGGACGGGACGCAGAGTTCACTTGCTGGCGGATTGGCTTCATACGGACGACATAGATTTTGTCTCCGATGAAGTCGTTCAAATCGAGAGGCTCATAATCCTTGCGCCGGAATTGGAGAATCACCGGCTGGTGGATGCGGAGTCCTTTGGGTAGCGTCAAGCGGAAAAATCCAGCAGGATTCGATTTAGAACTGGCTCGGCTCGAATTACTGATCGCAGTGATTTCAACGTCGGAAAGAGGCAATTGCTTGTTTGGGTCGCGATCTTCTTGTAAAGCCGCCCCCCTCAGGACGACCGGTAGCCGGCGGTACATCAGGATGGCGGTCGATACCGTTGCCAAAATCCCGAAAACGACGATTGTCCAAATCAGGGTGGTCTTTCGGGTATTCATCGCAATCACTAGGTTAACATTGTGGGACGCACTTTACGGCAAGTTGCTAGCATCGCTTTTCGTGGACGGGTTGCTTAGACCATATCCACAACGTGGCCGTGCGCTCTCCGATTTCGTGATCCCAAATCAACTGCGACAGCATCGAAATTTCAACTGATGAATCGGATAGACACGACCGGCCCTGGCACCAGTCACATTTCACGACGAGGCCTTCTGTTGCAGATGGCAGGCATCGGCATGTTAAGCGTGTTCGACCGCCGAAGAATTCTTACCCTTTTGACGGCGGAGGAACAACACAACCCCTTAAAGGCCACCCCGTCCCCAAATTCTCTTTCGCCTGACGATGACCAATTCCTCGACGAACTGGAGAAGCGAAACTTCCGTTTTTTTTGGGAACAAGCAAGCCCGCAAACCGGTTTGATCAGGGATCGGTGCAGCGTGCGATCGAATTCTAATACCGTGGCCGCGAGTATCGCTGCCACCGGGTTCGGCCTGACCGCGATCTGCATAGCGCAAAAACGTGGATTTATTTCCATGTCCGATGCGCGTGACCGAGTTGCGGTCACCCTGCGCTTTCTCTGGAAGAAAATGCCGACTCATCGGGGATTTTTCTATCACTTCGCCGATATGAACACCGGCGAAAGATTTTGGGACTCCGAAGTATCGTCCGTCGATACCTCCATCTTGCTCTGCGGAATCCTCACCTGTAGGCAGCACTTCGAAGAACATTCTGAAATTAGTGGGTTGGCTTATGCAATCTTCAACCGCGTCGATTGGAGTTGGCTATCCGAAGACACTTCATTGGTGTCGCATGGATGGTCGCCAGAAGCTGGTTTTCTTCCTCACCGGTGGGACTACTACAGCGAAATGATGATGATTTATCTGCTGGGATTGGGGTCGTTCTCGCATCCTCTGCCCTTGTCAGCATGGAACGCATGGCAGCGCGCGAAGTTCGAATATGACGAGATTCCTTATATCGGTTCCTTCGCCCCTCTGTTTGTGCACCAGTACTCCCAGGCATGGTTTGATTTCCGAGGCAAACGCGATGCTTATGCCGACTACTTCCAGAACTCAATCGCCGCAACGAATGCCCACCGCCTTTTCTGTTTGGAGTTAGTGAAACAGTTTCCCGATTACAGCGACGATCTGTGGGGCATCAGCGCGTCTGATTCCCAGAAAGGCTACGTGATCTGGGGAGGGCCGCCCATGATGGGGCCGGTTGATGGCACCGTCGTACCCAGCGCGTCAGCAGGTTCCTTACCCTTCCTTCCGCAGCCCGTGATGCGAGTACTGAGAAACATAAAAGATCATTACCCAGAGGCGTGGAGCCCGTATGGATTCGTAAACGCGTTCAATCCACTAACCAAGTGGTACGACAACGATGTGGTCGGTATTGACGTGGGGATCACGATGCTCATGGCTGAAAATGTGCGCACCGGCTTCGTTTGGGATACCTTCATGAAAAACCCAGAGGCAAAGCGGGGCATGGAGCGCGCTGGATTCAAGAAGTACCAGCCGTCGGTCACTAAGTAATTCGAACGCCGGCGAGACGTTGTAGTTGTCAAAAAGTCCGGTACGGGTACAACTCCAGGGGAAGCGTCGAGCTATATCAGCAAACAAGGGAACTCTCTGGTCAATTGCAGCGGGTTTCAATATAGTCAAGTTGCGTATCCTTCCGGGCCCGCAACATGGATAAGCCTGAATCTCGACCTGATAAGAAGCCGGCTGCACGAAAGCCTCCGTCACCAGGAGTAGGGACGCCATTTGCCGGCGAGAGTTCCAGCAGCAATGCGCCTGTTCCTCCGCTGGACAAGTTTGCGCCCCAGGATTCTTCCCCTTCGGAAGTTGACTCGGAATTTGATTCCGAGGCTACGGTTGTCGATGCCACACCTTGGGAGAGCGATCCTGATGCGACCTTGGTCGACGCGGCACCTGTCATTGATCCCGATGCACCCACGCTCGTGGATGCTGGGCCCATAGGCAGGCCGCAAACTCCGGCTCGCCGGCCCTCTGCCCCGTCATCCAAAAACAGGACGCCTGCCGGCGACAGCGCCGCCGTATTTCAAATCGGCGAGGTGGTGGCTGCAAGGTACGAAATTCTGCAATTACTCGGTGAGGGTGGCATGGGAGCGGTGTACAAGGCCGCCGACCGTACTCTCGACCGCTTCGTCGCGCTCAAAGTCATACGGCCTGAGATGGCTTCAAACCCCGCCATCCTGGCCCGTTTCAAGCAGGAGCTACTGCTCTCGCATCAAGTCACGCACCGCAACGTGATCCGCATTTACGATCTCGGCGAATCCGACGGCGTGATGTTCATCACGATGGAGTTCATTGAGGGCAAAGATTTAAGGTCCCTCATCCGCGAGAAAGTGAAATTCACTCCCGAGGAAGCAGTCGAGGTGATTCAGCAGGTCTGTCAGGCACTGGATGCCGCACACAGTGTCGGAATCATTCATCGCGACCTCAAGCCGCAAAATATCATGCAAGACCCGGCGGGGCGAATCCTGGTGATGGATTTTGGATTGGCCCGAACCTTCCAGGGCGATGGGATGACCCAAACCGGCGCCATCGTCGGCACCATGGAATACATGTCGCCGGAGCAGGCCTTGGGAAAGGATCTCGACCAAAGATCTGATATTTTCGCGCTCGGCCTGATTCTGTTCGAATTACTGACCGGCCAAACTCCTTTCCACGCCGATAGCGCTCTCGCCAGCCTTATCAAACGAACGCAGGAGCGCGCTGTTTCGGTGTCGGATATCGACGCGAAGATTCCCGGCGCATTAACCGGGATCGTCAGCAAGTGCCTGGAACGCGATGTGAACGCGAGATACCAGACGGCGGCCGCCATTCTGGCGGACCTCAACACCTGGAAAGACAAGCGGGCCGCGGGCACCATCAAGTTCGACGCCGCTGTCACTCCTTTGGGGCGAACGCTTCCGTGGCCGCTCATTGCCGGGATCCTGACCGTGATCATTCTGGCGATGGCGGGGTTGTTGCTGGTGCCCTCGGTGCGGAATCGGATTCTTGGCGGCGGATCGAAGCAGGGTGGTGCGCACCAGCCCGTCACCGTTTTGGTGGCCGACTTTGCCAACCATACCGGCGACTCGGTTTTGGATGACACCCTCGAGCCGATGATCAACGTGGCTTTGGAAGGGGCAAGCTTTATCAACGCCTACAGTCGTGGGGATGCGCGGAAGCTTGCGAAGAAACTTCCCAACCCCACGGACAAACTCGATGTGCAGTCAGCGCGGTTGGTTGCGGTGGACCAGGGCGTCAACGCGGTGGTTACCGGCGACATCAACAAGAGCGGCGACAAGTACGTTATTTCGGCGACGGCCCTGGATCCCGTTAGCGGCAATGTGCTGGCAAAAGCGGACGTCACCGTTTCCAATAAGCAGGACATTCTGCACGACCTTCCCAAGCTGGCGGCGCCGATTAGAAAAGCGTTGGGCGACACGACGCCCCCGTCGGTTCAGTTTGATGCTGTCAGCGGAGGGTTCAACGCTACTTCCCTCGAAGCGGTTCAACAGGATGCTCTCGGAGTCGAGGAACAGTTTGCGGGCAAATTCCAGGAGGCGTTCGATTCGTTCCACAAGGCGGCGGAACTGGATCCGAAGTTTGCGCGTGCCTACAGCGGCATGGCGGCTATGGCCCAGAACCTCGGCAGGCCCAAGGACGCCGTGGAGTACATGAAGCAGGCGATGGAACACGTGGACCGCATGACCGAGCGGGAACGCTATCGCAACCGTGGTCTGTACTATCTCACGACGGGCGACTGGAACAATTGCGTGCAGGAATACACGCAGCTCATCACTCACTATCCGGCCGATCGTGTTGGTCAAAACAACCTCGCCACTTGCTATACCCAGTTGCGCAACGCACCGAAGGCACTGGAGGCGGCGCAACACGCAGTTCAGATTGTGCCGAGGGGTGTGGGGCAGCGGCTGAACCTCTCATTCATCAGTTCCTTTGCCGGTGAATTTGCTGCGGCAGAAAAAGAGGCGCGCACCGCGCTGGAGATCAATCCCAAAGCCGCGCAGGGATACCTGGTGCTTGCCGAAAGTCTGCTGGGGCAAGGGCAAACGGGGAAAGCGGCCGACGCGTACCATCAGCTGGAGAAATTTGGTCCGCTGGGCGCATCGACAGCGGCCGTCGGACTGGCCGATCTCGCTGCTTATCAGGGGAAGTATACGGAGGCAGCGCGCATCCTCGAACAAGGAGCCACTGCCGACGTGGCGGCCAAGATGACCGATAACGCCGCGAGTAAGTATGCGGCATTGGGAAATATCGAAGAGATACAGGGACACCACGCGGCAGCGCTCGCCGATATCGGCAAGGCATTAGCGAACAGTCAGTCTATCCAGATTAAATTCCTGGCGGCGAGCACCTACGTTGATGCTGGGGACATCCCGAAGGCGCAAAAGCTTGAAGCGAGTCTCTCTTCCGAGGCGACCAGCGAGCCGCAGGCTTACGGCAAGATCATCGAAGGAATGATTGCGCTGAAAAAGAAAGATGCCAAGGAAGCCATCAAGCAGATCACAGCCGCAAACACCCTGCTGGATACCTGGATTGGCCGCTTACGAACTGGGGCGCGCATACCTCGAAGCGGGCATGTTCACGGAGGCCGACTCCGAATTTGATCAATGCGCGAAGCGGCGAGGCGAAGCGGTCGAGCTATTCATGGATAACAATCCGACTTACTCTTATTTTCCGACCGTGTATTACTACCAGGGACGGGTGCGGGAAGGAATGAAGAGCGAGGGATTCGCGGACTTCTATAAGAGCTACCTCAGCATCCGCGGACAGTCGTCGGAAGATCCGCTGGTCGCGGAAATTCAGCGACGCATGGGGAAATAAACGTCGGTAGCTCGTGCGCGATTCACCTGTCCTCTTGAGCCCCCATCGCATCAATTAGTGTTCGTGCCGATCGGCCTATCATTTGTCTAGCCGCGTCATGGTTTCGCGGTCACGGTTTTCGTCACCTGCGGTGCTGCCGCATAGTTCGCGTTCCCTGCCTGGTTTGCAATCACCGAGCATGTTCCCGAAGCACTCGTCATCGTATAAGTTGCTCCGGAATTGGTGCATACTCCGGAACTCGTGAACGTCACTGCGGTCCCGCTCCCGCCGCCCGTAGCCGCAACCGTAAACTTGCTTTTGTTGGAGGCGCTCGACGGAGGATTCGTGGTGAAGGTGATTGTCTGCGCCGCCAGAGTCGCGGTTACCGTCTTCGTAACCGTCGTCGCTGCCGTGTAGTTTGAGTTGCCTGCCTGGTTTGCAATCACCGAGCAGGTTCCTGCGCCGCTCGTCATCGTATAGGTTGTGCCGGAGTTACTGCATGACCCAGAGCTCGTGAACGTCACCGCGTTCCCACTGCCGCCGCCAGTGGCAGCCACCGTGAAGCTGCTCTTGTACGCAGCGCTCGCTGGTGGGTTAGTGGTGAATGTTATCGTTTGCGACGCCTGAGTCGCGGTTACGGTCTTCGTAAGCGTCGGCGCCGCCGTGTAGTTTGAGTTGCCCGCCTGGTTGGCGATTACCGAGCAGGTTCCCGCGCCACTCGTCATCGTGTAGGTTGCGCCGGAGTTGCTGCACGAGCCGGAACTCGTGAACGTCACTGCGTTTCCACTGGCTCCGCCCGTGGCTGCTACTGTGAAGGTGCTCTTGTAGGCGGCGCTCGCAGGAGGATTGGTAGTGAACGCGATCGACTGCGCCGCCTGTGTCGCGGTTACGGTCTTCGTAACCGTCGGCGCCGCCGCGTAGTTAGTGTTGCCTGCCTGCTTGGCGATTACCGAGCATGTCCCTGTGGCGCTGGTCATCGTATAGGTTGAGCCGGAATTGCTGCACGACTCCGGAACTCGTGAAGGTCACAGGGTTCCCACTGGCTCCGCCCGTGGCCGCTACGGTGAAAGTGCTCTTGTAGGCGGCGCTTGCCGGTGGGTTGGTGGTGAACGTGATCGTCTGCGCGGCTGTAGTAGCGGTTACGGTTTTAGTAACCTGCGACGCTGCCGCATAGTTTGAGTTGCCTGCCTGGTTGGCGATCACCGAGCAAGTCCCCGAACTGGCGTTCATCGTATAGGTTGCACCGGAATTGCTGCACGCTCCGGAACTCGTGAACGTCACTGCGTTCCCGCTGCCGCCACCCGTAGCTGCCACCGTGAAGGTGCTCTTGTACGCGGCGCTCGCCGGTGGGTTGGTGGTGAATGTGATTACCTGAGGCTGTAGGACGAGCGCGCTGAGCGTGACTGGCTGCGGACTGCCGGGCGCATTGTCCATGATCTCCAGGGTCGCGGTCTGCGGCGTGTAGTACGGACCGGCGACGAAGGCGATCGTGATCGTACAGTTTTTCCCAACCGCCAATGGTTTCGGGCACAGATTGACGGCCACGAATTCGTTGGAGTTTCCTCCCTGCACGACCGAAATGAACGGTTGGTTGATGGTCACCGGTGCCGTTCCGATGTTCGTTATCGTGATGCTCTTGGTCGTGATGCTCCCCAGTGGCACCGTGCCGAAGTTGATATTTGTCGGAGACACGGTGACCAATGGTCCGGTTGCATTTACGGTTTGCGTGACCGTCGGCGCCATGGAGTAGTTCGCGTTGCCCACCTGGTTGGCAATCACCGAACACGTTCCAGTGCTGTTGGTAATCGTGTAGGTTGCTGTGCCCGGCGTGGTGCCTGTGATGCTGCACGCCCCGGAACTTGTGAGGATCACGGGGTTCCCACTGGCTCCGCCGGTGGCAGCTACGGTGAAGCTGCTGTTATAAGCCGCGCTCGCGGGAGCGTTGGTTGTGAACGTGATCGTCTGATTTGCCGGGGCCAGCGTTACGGTATTCGCCGGATTGCTGGTTACGGAGTTGTAGTTGGTATTCCCCGCCATGGTCGCCGTCAGTATGCAGCTGCCGGTTCCGCTGGTGGCAGTAAGTTGGTTGCCGGCGATGCTGCAGGGGCCCGACAGATTGTAGGTCACAGCGCCGCCAACGCTGCCGCCCGTGACGCTCAGCGTCTCACTATGGTTGTAGGTCAAGGGTGACGTCGTGGTGAGTGTCAACGCCGCCTGGTTTGCCTGCTGTATGGTCAACGTGCCACTCACGTACAGGAAAGAGTAATTCGCCGCGGTCAAAGTGCCTGTCATTACCGTGATCGGATAATTACCCGCATTGCTCGTTGGAGTAGCCGTCGTGGAGAGTGCCGGTGCGCCACTCACTACAGAAGTTGGATCATTATTCACGAAGCCGGTGTACGCGTATGTCAACGTCGGGAGCGCCTGCCCATACACACTCATGAGGTTCTTTGCCGTCACCGTGAGTACTGCGGGATTGACATTAAACGACTGGCTCACCGAAGCGGCACTATAGGTGTTGTTTGCGGGTGCCGACGCGGTGATCTTGCACACGCCCACTCCAGTAACGTTGCCGGCTGGGCTGCACGGACCGGAGGCCGTGAAGCTGACAGTCAGGCCGGAGGATGACGATGCGCTCAATGTGAACGTACCGCCGTACTGCACATCGTGCAATTGCGCGAAGGTGATCGTCTGCGATTGAAGGTTGGAACCCTGCGGCAGGATCGCGAATGTTCCCGACACGGGACTGGCTGCGTTGTAGTTATCCGAACCAGTTTGCGACGCGGTGATGGTGCAGCTTCCAGCACTGATAAGGTTCACCGTGGCCGACGAAATGTTATTCGTGATTGATTGGCTGCCAATGGAGCACGACGAGGTTGCGCTCGTCGCGGTGAAGCTCACCTGCAATCCGTTCGCGACGCTGTTCGACATGGCAGTAGCCGTGACCGTGATCGAACTGGTTGGCAAGGTGACCGAACTGGGCAACGAGCCCAGGCTGATGGTCTGGTCATTCTTAAGTACCGCCGGAGGCGACGGTAGACTTTGCCGTGGCGCGGGATTGCTAACATCCGGAACGACGGTGGTCGATATCGTATAGACCACGGTTTGTGAAATCAGATCCGGGTTGGTGTCGAGGAACGTCGTCGCCGGTGGGAATCCATTCACTCCGCTGACGCTGCCAATCTCGATCGGCGTTGCGCCATTGGAACTGCGATAGATGGTGTAGGTGGAAACGACTCCGAAAGATGGCGCCATCCAATCGACCCTGACTGGACCTGCCTGCATCGGCGTCTCCGTGGCCGCAGGTGGCGGGCGAACGATGGAGTTGGCGGTTTCGTAAGTCAACTCCGTGGAGAGAGCGCCGCCGCTACCCAGCGTAGTATTGCCGCCGCTACCGAGCGCGACGGTGCCGCCGCTACCGAGCGCGATGTTTCCGCCACTGCCGAGCGTGACCGTGCCACCGCTTCCGAGCGTGACATTGCCGCCGCTACCGAGGGTGACAGTACCACCGCTACCCAAAGTTATATTGCCGCCGCTGCCGAGTGCGATGGTTCCGCCACTGCCCAGGGTGACGTTCCCGCCGCTGCCCAGTGTGACATTACCGCCGCTGCCGAGCGTGATGGTTCCGCCACTGCTGACGGGATAGGTGCCTGGAGGCTCCGGCACGCCGTTGATTTGGCCGCCGCCGCTGCCGAGAGTGACGTTGCCGCCGCTGCCCATCGTGATCGTGCCACCACTTCCGAGCGTGATGGTACCGCCGCTGCCTAGCGTCACATTCCCGCCGCTGCCCAGAGTGACATTGCCACCGCTGCCAAGCGTGACCGTGCCGCCAGCTCCCAGCGTTGCGGTTCCGCCGCTGCCGAGTGTGACATTGCCACCGCTTCCCAAAGATACGTTGCCGCCACTGCCGAGTGTTACCGTACCTCCGCTACCAAGGGTGACGTTGCCACCACTTCCAAGAGTGACTGTCCCGCCACTTCCGAGCGCGATGGTTCCACCGCTGCCGAGGGTGACGTTGCCGCCGCTGCCGAGAGCGATCGTGCCGCCGCTGCCGAGAGCGATCGTGCCACCACTTCCGAGCGTGACGTTGCCGCCGCTACCGAGGGCAATGGTTCCACCACTGCCAAGTGCGATGGTCCCACCGCTGCCCAGCGTCACGTTCCCGCCACTGCCGAGTGTGACGTTGCCACCGCTGCCGAGCGTGATGGTTCCACCACTGCCGTCGATAGTGTAGCTGCCGCCCGGAGGAATCGTGACGTTGCCGCCGCTGCCGAGCGCGATGGTGCCACCGCTCCCGAGGGTTACAGTGCCGCCGCTTCCGAGCGCGATGGTTCCGCCGCTGCCCAGCGTGATTGTGCCACCGCTGCCGAGCGCGACCGTTCCGCCGCTGCCCAAAATGACGGTGCCGCTGCCACCCGGCGTGATCGTGCCGCCACTGCCGAGAGTGACGTTACCGCCACTGCCGAGCGTCACTGTGCCACCGCTGCCGAGCGTGATCGTGCCGCCCGCGCTTAAGGTCGCGTTGCCGCCGCTGCCGAGGGTCACGGTTCCGCCGCTGCCCAACGCTACCGTGCCACCGCTGCCAAGTGCGACGGTGCCGCCCGCGCCGACGTTCAACGGAGTCGAAGAAGAAGTAAAGTTGAGGATGGTCGCAAGCGATGCGAACTCACCGCCGGTCGCACCAATCTGACGCAGATCGATATTGGACCAATCGTTGTATCCCCGCATCTGCGTATTCAACTGGCCATCGTAGTTAATGTCCTGCCCGTTCGACCACGGCGGTGTTATGGGAGCAATCGAGGCATCCACGCGATAGGCTTGCTGACCGTTAATCGGACTGCCGTCGCAATGCAATGTCGCCGGACTGGCAGACACACCAGTCGTGTAGGGAACGTACCAGGCCGACGTGGGGTAGGTCGCCGCGTGGTTGGAGAGGTCGGTCAACTGCGTGACGCCCATTGCCGTGTTCTCGTTCAAAGTGATCAGTTGCTGGTTCGAGAAATTAAGGGCTTGGCCCGTTCCCACCAGACCGAGCTGGAACAGATAGTTCATCACGCTCTGATAATTCGGCTTGCAATTGGCTTCGAAGGTCGGCACGTAATTGCCGGACGGGCCGTCATAGTAGATTCCACCGTGGCTCAAGCCGAGCGTGTGGCCGATTTCGTGGAACAGCGTGCCCGCGGTTACATTGGCGCGCTTGCTCATGTCCTGGTTCGGGGCCGTCAGCCAAAGGCCCAGCGTGACGGCTGAATCGGCGCCGCCCAGATCGGAATATCCGGAGATGCTTGAAATGGTTCCGGACGTGAGTCCAATCACGGGTTCAGGCAATGTACTGTTGGGGTAAGTCCAGTTGGGGACGCCCGGTGTTAGCAGGCTAATCGTCATCGCATCGGCACAGCCGGTTGTGTTGTAAACGCCATTCAAGCTGGGATTCCCGAGCACGCCGGAAATCGTGATGCGGCTTGGGCAATAGTTAAGGCTGGTAGAGGAGCCTCGGTTCGTGGTCGTGATAGTGGTTACGCCGCTTACGACATTGATCGACGTGAGCGTTCCGTAACGCGAGTTCCATGCCGGGATTGCCAGAGAGTGTCCGAACAGAACGTAGTGATAGCTGTCCTTCTGACCGAACGGATAACGGGTCGTGCAGTCGCCACCCGCCAAGCAGGACGCAAGATTGCGCGGCCACAGCTTCGAGAATTCAAGACTGTTCTTCCATCCAATCACTCCAGGCTGGTTGGGGAACTGGCATAGCTGCGGCGGAGTGGTGGTGAGGTTATCGGTGCAAGTGTCTTCGGGTACAGCATTTCCAACCTGGAGATGAAGCGTCACGCCATTCGAGGCGAACGCCTGCGTCACCATCGCGATCGGATCGTTGCCCTGCGCATCAGGCGCGGGGAACAGATTCTCTTGCGCCGGATCGCACGAGCCGTTTGCGAGCACGGCGCCGCACATGTAATCGAGTTGAACGAACAAATCCCGATGGCCATGTTGCGCGCCGGGTAATGGCACCCATGATCCTGTCGCCACATCGTAGTAACCTGGCTGTCCTAAGTGGAAATCTCCAGCTCCAGGACCAGCCTTCCAGGCGTCCAGAATTCCGTCGTTATCGCTATTGGTGACGGGCACGCTGACAATCACCGCAGCATAGGCTGTGTTAGCACTCAGCGGAGCGCTGAACGAACTCGCGTGTGCGGGAATGGTGACGGTGCTGAAGCTATTGTGCCAACTTCCACCGGCGGCATAATTGAGGTTCGTGTACTCTCCCGTGCCAAACGTGCCGCCCAGCGCGTCATAGAATCCTTGCACCGCTTGATTTCCAGAGCCGGTTGGTATCGCTGACCCGTCATAAATAACCACCGACTTAAGCGGGAAATTCGGTGACAAGACGCGATAGATCACGACAAGGCTCGCGCCCTCGGTGAGCGGCATTGCCGATCCGCCGTCGGGCAGGCCGACGGTGTGCGCGCCCGAACCGTAGCGTATCCCGCTTCCATCTGTCGCGGCCGGCAAGTAAGCATTCACGTCGGCGCGATATACGCGCAGCGTTCCGCTGAACGAACCGTCCGTGTAGGCTGCGTCTTTTCCTATCTGCTGGCCGGTGATGGAATATCCGCGGAAGGTTCCGCTGGTGGCCGAGGGCGATGCGGTATTTTCCAGCGTCTCCCAGTACAAGTAAGCGTCGATAATGTCGGCGCCATTCGGAACACTTTGGGTCCCGCTGCTCGGGATGGTGATCGTTCCAGTCGCAGTTCCGCCCACGCCCGTTCCTCGCAGCGTGACTCCGGCAGCGGCGTAGTCGCCGGTGACGAAGTAGTTATTCAGTAACGAGAGCGGATTTGGTTGTGGAGTTTGCGGCTCACCCGTTGAAATGAGCAGTTCTACCGAGGAGCCGACGTTCACTTGCGTCCCGGCCGCCGGATTCGAACTGATCACACCTCCGGTAGGCACGCTTTCACTGGCGGCGTTGAACACGTTTCCGACCGCCAGGCCCGTGCCGGTGAGCGTCGTCGTTGCCGCTGCTTGCGTCTGTGTGGTCACATCGGGCACGGCCACCATGGCAGGCTGACCGTTTTGGCCGGAGGTGCCGACGAGATTGATGGTCTGCACAGCTGAAGAAGCGTTGAGAGTGTTGTCGCTGAAAACTGCCGTGCCCGTGAGATAGCCAGTGGACAGCGGCGTGAAGCTGAAAGTCTCGAGGCAGATTGCGCCGGGAGCCACCGGAAAAATGTTCGGGCAATTGGGACTGGCGCTTTGGAAATTCGAGCCCAACGTCAAGCCAAACGAACCCGTCAGCGATTGGTTGCCGACGTTTTGAACGCTGACGGATTGCGGGCTGTCTATGCTCGTGCTGCCGGTATTCGTCAACGCAAAGCTGAACGAGGGCACCTGCGAGCGATTTACTGCCACTACGCGGTTGTTGTAGGTATCGGCGATGAGGATATTGCCCGCCCCATCCACTCCCACACCCTCCGGGCCCGAGAGCCCCGTGCCCACTGTGATCTGGCAGAGGGCGTTCGTGCATCCGGCGGGAACTTCTACCACCAGGCTGTTGTTTTCATCGGCGATGAAGACATCGCCCGCCGCATCCACCGCCACTCCGTAGGGTTGAGACAGATTGGTGCCGACTGTGCTCTGGCAGTTGACGTCGGTGCATCCAGCAGGAACCTTGACCACCTGGCCCTGGGCTAGATTTGCGATGAAGAGATCGCCTGCTCCGTCAAGAGCGATACCGATCGGGTTACTCAGACCACTGACTACGATGGTCTGGCAGCTGGCATTGGTACAACCGGCCGGAATCTTCAGCACCTGGCCGTTATCGGATTCCGAGACGAAGACATCACCCGCTCCATCCACGGCTATGCCGGTCACACGATTCAGACCGCTGGCCACGGTGGTCTGGCAGTTGGCGTTGGCGCAGCCGGCCGGAACTTCGACCACCCGGCCGTTGTTTGCATCCGCGATGAAGACATCGCCCGCTCCATCCACCGCCACTCCGTACGGAACACTCAGACCGCTGCCTACCGTGGTCTGCGCGCCTCCGCCTGCCGGAACTTTCAACACCTGGCTGTTGTAGGAATCGGCGATGAAGATATCGCCTGCTCCATCTTCTGCTACGGCAACCAGGCCGCCGGGAAATTTGGTGGCCACCGTGCTCTGGACGCCCGGGCCAAAAGCGATCTGCGGTCCCTGGCCAATGCCGTAGATTGGCGTGGTCGCCAGCAGGTCGCCATTGATGTCGAACAGCTTTACTGCACCCATGCGTAATCCAGGCGCGAGCGGGGCGAATTTTACGTTCGCAGTGCAGGAACTGCCTCCGGACACAGTGCCGGTACAGGTGCTGCCCGTGCCGAGTGTGAAGTCGAGTCCGGTAGCGCCCAGCGTGACTACCCGAATCGCGCCCACGGAAGTGGTTGACGTGAGGTCGAAGGTTAGCGCGAGAGTATTGCTGCACGGCGCCGGAGTGTTTTGGCCAGCAGGGCAGACATTGACGTTGCCGAAATTCTGCTGAGCAGAATTCGCGAGCGTCGGACTAACGGGCGACGCGAGCGCCAGTGCAAAGGGGCTGTTGCCGGACGGGAATGGCGATCCGGAGAGCAGGGTAAGGGCACCAGAAATTTGGTTAATTTGAAATGCGTCGATGCCTTGGGAATCATTCGACCCGTAATTTCCCACGTAAAGGAAATTGCCGGTGCGGTCGATGGTGGCGCCGGCTCCGCCGCCGGAGAAGGGCGAGCCTGCGACTACCGTGATTGCGCCGCTGCTCTGGTCAATCGTATAGGCGGAGGTCTGGCCGTTATCTTCGTCGGAGATAAACAGGAATCGGCCGAGCGGGTCAACTACGAGGCCACGGCCCTCCACCGCCGGGAATGGCGAACCGGGGGTTGGCGTCAATGCGCCCGTCGTCTGGTCAATGCTGAAAGCGAAAAGAGTGGTTGCATTCCAGCCTTCGCCGACATACAGGAACCTGCCGAGCGGGTCCACCGCAACCGAATCTGCTCCGCTGCCGGCTGAGTACGGTGACCCCGGGGCCGGCGTCAATGCTCCCGTCTGTGGATTAATGGCGAAACTGGATACCGTGGCGCCGCCTTGACCAACGTTCGAGTTCGGACTAAACAAGAACTTCCCGTTCGGAGCGATCGCCATGTCGAACTGCGCCGCCGGCCCAACCGGTACAGGACTGTTCAGCAAGGTCAATGCGCCCGATCCTTGATCGATGCCGAAGACCTCGATGCCCGAGAGGCCCTGCGCGTACAGGAATTTTCCCTGAGGCTCCCCTGCGATCGAAACCGGCACGATGCCAGGTGTCGCGAATGGGGATCCGGCAATAGGCGTCAGCGAGCCGTTTCCTGCGTTGATCGTGTACGCAGAAATCGTGTCGACGGTGGTGTCGGTCACATACACAAAGCGGCTGAGCGGATCCACTGCAATTCCCACCCCACCTTGGCCAGCTATGAATTCCGAACCAGGAACGGTAATCAACCCTCCGCCGTTATTGACGGAGTATCCGTCGACGACGTCGGTGTAGAAATTGGACGCGTACAGGAACTGATTCCCGATGACTGAGAGTGACGGCGGCGGTGTATATATCTGCATCGCTCCATTCACAAAAGTCATGGTGTAGTAACTGGGAGCGGCAAGCGTTCCCTGAGAGATCGTGATTGGGTAGCTGCCGACGGGACTGCTTTGCGTCGCTGTCGTCGAGAGCGTGGGCGCGCCGGTGAGCACGGCGGAGGTTTCGCCATTCACAAAACCGGTCACGGTGTAGGTGAGCGTCGGATTGGCATTACCAGCGAACTTCGCGAGGCTGGTTGCCGTCACGGTCAAAAGACTGACGCAGTTCACCTGAATGCTGGTGACGTTTGCGTTCGCGACCGTCCCGCTGCCATTCGTCACGCCGCAGTTTTGTCCCGCGGGAGACGAAAGAACCGTGACGCTGTACGGAGTTCCGGTGGCAAAGGTTCCGAGGAAAGCGAAGGAGCCATTGCTGCCGATGGAAAGATTGTTTGCGAGATTATCCTGCAGCACTAAACCGCTGCCGCCGAGACCTGTTACCGTCCCGCCAATCGTGTATCCCGCCGCCACACCGACGCCACTGAGGGCTATGGTTTGCGTAGCGGGAGAGGCGTTGAGAGCATTGTCGGTAAATACGGCTGTGCTGCTGAGCGGACTGCCGACGCTCTGCGGCTCAAAGCTGATACTGAGATTGCAGAGTGCTCCCGCTGCCAGCGCAAAACCGCCGGTGCAGTCGGCAGGGGTGCCCGAACCTGAAACTTTTGCGAAGTTTGGTCCGATGACGGCCAGGCCTGGATTGTTGTTGGCATCCAGGGCCTGGTTGCCGACGTTTTGAACGGTGACCGATTGCGGGCTGTCGCTGCTGGTGCTGCCCACACTCGTGTTGGCAAAACTCAACGATGGGGGTTGCGACCGGTTGATCTCGAATACTTGGGCGCCGCTATCTACAAAAGTTTGGGGAATGAAAATGTTGCCCTTGGTATCGACCGCCAAACCGTACGCTTCGGTTTCGCTCACCGTGATCTGGCAGGCGCTGCTGGTACAACCTGCCGGAACCTCGACCACATAAGGCGCGACTTCTTGCGCGACGAAGACATTGCCCGCTGCATCGACTGCAACGGCTTCCGGAGTATTCCAACCGGTACCCACGGTGGTTTGGCAGTTGCTACCGGCGCAGCCGGCCTGAATCTTCACTACTTGGTTGAGGCCGAAATCGGCGACAAACAGATCGCCTGCACCGTCCACCGCCAATCCGATCGGATTCGAGCTACTCCCTGGGCTGTACACCACGGTCTGGGGGCCTCCATTCGCTGGAACCTCCACGACGTTGTGGCCGTTGAAACTGCTGATGAAGACATCACCTGCCCCATCCACCGCCACCCCCAACTGGCTATTCAGACCGCTGCCCACCGTGATCTGACAGTTGCTGTTGGTGCAGCCAGCCGGAACCTCCACGACTTCATTCAGGTTGTTATCTGCGATGAAGAGATTGCCTGCTCCATCCACCACCAAACCCTGCGGGTATTGCAGGCCGCTGCCCACGATGGTTTGGGTGCCATCGGCCGCAACCTCGACAACCCGTTGATTGTTGTTATCCGCAATGAAGATATTGCCCGCCGCATCCACGGCAACGCCCTTGGGACTGTTCAGCGTGTAGCTCCCCGTGTTCACCGTGGTCTGGGTGCCCGGACCAAAAGCAATCGCCGGTCCCTGGCCAACACCATAGATCGGAGAACTCACCAAAAGATTGCCGGAGCTGTCGAAGAGTTGCACCGCGCCCGAACGCAATCCGGGCGCAAGCGGCGCGAAAGTGACGGGCACAATGCAGGAACCGCCTGAGTTGACCGTGCCGGTACAGGTACTTTCGCTGATCGTGAAATCGAGGCCGGTTGTGCCTTGTGTGACTGCCTGGATCACGCCAAAAGTGGTGTTCGTCGCGAGGTTGTAGGTTAACGTAAGAGTACTGCTGCACGGCGCCGGAGATGTCTGTCCCGACGGGCAAACGTTGACGTTGCCGAAATTTCCCAGGAGCCCCCACTCCCACGTATCGGAGACTTGGCCGGTTCCGTCGTACAACACCACCTGGCCTAGCGCGGCGTCGTAAGTCATTTCGCTTGGAACAGCACGTGCAGTGGGGCTGTTCGCAGGAATCGCGGGGGTCACATTCGCCCAGTTCGTCCCGTCAAATACCCATGTGTCTCCCACATAGCTATTGCCGTCGTAACCTCCGAACATAATGGTCTGGCCGGTCGCCGCGTTGTAGGCCATGCCGTGGGAGTCGCGCGGAGGCGGCGGGGTCGCGGGATTCTGCTGAGACCAGGCGCTCCCGTTCCACACCCACGTCCAGTTTTCCTCGTTGCCGTTCGAGTCCCCTCCGAACAAGACGACCTGGCTATGCGCCGCGTCGTAGACCATGGCGTGACCGGAAAGTCCAAACGCCCCACCGGGGCTGCTCGCCGCAGGGGGACTTACGTTTGTCCAGTTGGTACCGTCCCACACCCACGTTTCTGAATTCCCGAGCCCACTCTGAAGTACGCCTCCGTACAAGACCACCTGGCTGTGCGCCGCATCGTAAACCAGCGCGGTGCCATCGCGCGGAGTGGGACTGTTCGCTGGATTCGCGTTCGTCCAACTAGTCCCGTTCCACAGCCACGTATCGCCGAGACGGGTGTTGGAGTTGTCGATTCCCCCGAACATGACCACCTGGCCATGTGCCGCGTCGTAAACCATGGCGGCATTACCACGCGCGCTTGGGTTGTTCGGCGTGTTCGTCGGAACCGCCTGAGTCCAAGTGGTCCCGTTATACAACCACGTGTCGTTTGTGCCCTGGAGTCCTCCGAACAAGACCACCTGGCCGTGTGCGGCATCGTAAGCAATGGCGTGGTCAAAACGTCCACCGGGATTCGCCCCGGGCGACTGCCGATACCAGTTCGGCGACAAACTCGGTGGTAGTGGCGGCACAGCGAAGCAAAAAGACGCCAGTAGCATGAGCGCCGCTCCAACCCAGGCTACGCGTCTTGTCCGCGCAGGAATCCGCCGTGAAGATGAAAGAGAGACATTGGAGGGAACAGAAATGGCGGCGAAACTCGCACTCGAAGCGGAGCCGGTGGACTGCGTGCTCATGTTGAAATCTCCTGGAATCAAGGCTGCTGGTGAATGGGCAGCAGTCCTTGCAGACAGCCATGGCCGAACGGTCTGACCATGCAAGGCGTGCTCAGACGAACAGAGGGAGATCCAACAGGGGAAGATCCATGGATCCACTCCGCATTCCGCCTAACAAAATCAATCAACCAAACTTTCTCTTACGCCCGATTGGACCACAAGTGTTTGCGGTCCAAACCTGGATTAGGTTCGGGCTACGACGTCCTCATTCGGGGAATCGGAACGAGGCAAAATTTCGCAAAGTCTAGCACACCCGGAGGCCCGAACCAAGACCACATTTGGCCTAGTAATCTCGTCGATTCGCATGTATCCGACGATGGGAAAATCTACTGGAATTCAATGGGACCGGGGGAACTTAGATGGGCTCACGGTAACGGCGCAACCGCACCGCCGCGGCCAGGAATGCTGCGGCGACCGCCAAGCCGATCCACAGACCGGGGCTGCTCAGGAAATGGGCCGGGGCGATATGAGTCATCGGATCAGTGGGGAACATATCCGGTGATGTCACGACCACAGTTGGCGCGGCCCCGATCAATCGGCCTGCCGCCAGGGTAGCAAAATGCAAAGTGTGGAAAGCAATCTGCTCAACTCCGGCAATCGCAACCACCGGCAACGCCGCCCATAGAAATGTCGCTCGACGTGCCCATCCGGATACCAGCAGTAGCCAGCAGTAAACGGGTGCGGGCCAAAGCGCATGAGCTGTGAAAATGTGATACAGCATCAGCCATGACATGCGGAAGAATGATAAGTTCGTCCACAGTGTCGCCACACTCTGACCGCTCGCCAGCACGACTGCGCTGCTCATCAGCAACATGACCCACTGCATGGCGAAGGTGATCGCACAGATCAGCAATGGCAGAATCAAGAGCGGAATGCTCGCTTTCGCAAGCACGGTCGTCGCATCGGACACCGGCAGCGACTTCCAAAAAAGAATGCTGCGGTCGCGGCGCTCGCCGTGCAATGCGTCGAGACAATAAAACACACTCACGACGATGCCGGTGAGCATCATCAGACCAGCCGCCATGTCGAATGGTGGTTGAGGATGCGCCGGGTCGAGCCGCAGCGGCGCTTCCCAGATGCCCACAAACGAACTAAGACAGAAGGCGAACAAAGCGGTGCCAGCGACCGCCAGCGGGGCGATATAGATGGAACGGTTCTCCCAAAGTTCGCGCCGCACCTGCCAGTAAAAGCGCTGGCTCTCGGAAATGGACACCGTCGCAGCGACCTGCGATGCAATGGGAGACCCGGACATAGCGTTTGCTCGCGTATTCATTTCGCCGCTCCTTCTGCTTGGCCGACCTGATTGCCCGAATTATTCGTCAAAACGGCCACGAACAGGTCAGCGATGCTAGGCGCGCGCGCGTCGCCGAGCCCTGCCAGTTGCTCACGATCCAGATGCTTTAGATCGAACAACAGGATGCTGCCGCCAAACGCCGGGCGCTCGTGTATCGGCCTGAGCGCACGCGCTGCCGCCACCTGATCGGGACGCACCATCACTTCGAGATAGCCCGACTCCAACTCTTCCATGCTGCGATTGAATACCACGCGTCCGCGGTCGATGAACATGACATCGGTGAGCACGTGCTCGACCTCTTCCACCTGATGGGTTGCGACCACGATGGTACGGTTACGATCAAAGTAGTCGTTCAGCAGGGAATCGTAAAACTGTTTGCGAAACAGAATGTCCAAGCCGAGCGTCGGCTCATCCAGCACCAGCAATTTCGCGTCGATGGCCATCACCAGGGCGAGATGGAGCTGCGTCACCATTCCCTTCGACAATTCTCTGACCCTGCTGCCGCGCGGGATAGTGGTCTTCGCCAGAAAACCTTCCGCCTTGGCGCGATCGAATCGCGGATGCACTCCGGCGACATAGTCGAGCGCCTGCGAGACCCTGATCCATCGGGGCAAGACGGCAACGTCGGCGATAAAGCAGACATCGCGCATGAGTTGATCGCGCTCGGCCCAGGGGTCGCGCCCGAGCACTCGCAGTTCTCCCTGATATGGAGCGAGGCCGAGAATTGTATTGAGCAAGGTGGTCTTACCTGCGCCGTTCGGACCGATGAGGCCCAGAATGCGGCCGTCTTCGACGCGCAGATCGATGCCGCCCAGAGCGATGGTGGTTCCGAATGCCTTACGAAGGCCGCGTGCTTCTATGCATGACATGGCTTCAGCGCTCCTCCTCGGGTGGATTTGGCTCAGGAAGATCCGGCTTCGCGGGCTTCGACAGCGCAGCCTTCGACGATGGCTGCGAGTCGTCGAGTAGCTCTTCCGCTTTCAAGCCCAGCCGCTGAATGGTGGCGCGGATCCTCGGCCATTCTTCACCCAGAAACTTCTGGCGCTCGCCCTGCAGCAGTGCGCCGCGCGCGCCCACGTTGATGAACATGCCAAGGCCTCGTCGGGTCTCGACCAGTCCCTCATCAACTAATTGCTGATAGCCCTTGAGGACCGTGAGCGGATTGACGCGATATTCCGCCGCGACGGTGCGCACAGAGGGCAGCGGATCGCCTTCCTTGAGCACGCCATCGAGGATCATCGCGACGACACGGTCGCGCAGCTGGCGGTAGATCGGCTGACTGTCATTCCACTCACGGTCCATCGATTGTCCAAGTAACTCTTAGCAGGCCTTTCAGAATACTGCGCCTCAATTAGCCCGGTGCAGATCGAAGTGAGCGTGGATCGGCTTGTCCTTCATCATGAACGTCCAATCCTCAGTGTGATGGTTGGCGTCGATGAAGGTGAAGACCGAATGGTCCATGTGATACTCCGGGTTCCCGCTGATGTCTTTGAACGCGAACTCCACCGTCTTGCCGTCGGGCGACATCTTCCCAGTCATGCGCGGCCGGTTTCCGGCATCGCAGTAGTGAACCAGCGTAAGCTGGTCTCCGTCCACGTAAAGCATCGTGACCGGATGATCGTACTTGGTCGCATCCAGCGGTGTTCCCGCTTCCTGCAACTCGTGCACGAGCGTATTTCCGCGGGAGGTTACGCGCATCGAAACGTGGAGCGGCTTGCCGTCTGACATCGACGGCATCTCTGGCACGGCGACGGGGCCTTCCCACTCTCCCGCCAGGCTTTTCAGGGTTGTGAAGGACTTTCGCGCCTCGGACGGCGCAGGAGCCGCGACGGATTTTTGCGCGTCGGAGTGTTGCATGTCAGACTGCGCGAAAACCACGGTGGAGAGCGACAACAGAGTAATGGACAGCACACAGCGAAGGGATTTCATGTTTCATTCTCCTCAGGTTCATTTCTTGTTTTGCTCTTGGACCAGGGCGATGCTCCGGTGCCGATAAGCAGCAAATGAACTAGTACTCTAGTGTTGTAGTTAACTATAACACTACGAATCATGTCAAGCGATTTCTCTCGTCGTTGCCGTCCGTTGTTGGATTTCGCGATGAGACTTCCTTCCTCCAGATGTCATTCTTTTCGTAAACCTTTATTTCTTATTAGCTTAGCGAAGCGCGACCCAAAAGTCCGTTCACAAACCACCCAACTAATTTCTAGACCTAACCCGCATGACCCCGTTTCCCTGCGGCTGTCGCGTTACCAGATGAACGCCTATTTCGACATTCGATCAAGGAGACAAGAAAATGAAAACCTCTATTCTCAGAAACATTCTCAGAACGCGGCCTGCGACCCCGGTATCCAACCCTAAACTTAGCCTCGCGAATATGGCCTGCATCGTCTCCGTGTTTTGTGCCGCGACCGCGATGCTCTCCGCCGCGCAGACTAAGGTGACCAACCTGTTGAGCTTCAACGGAAACAACGGGGCTAACCCCCACTTCGTCAACCTGGTTCAAGGCACTGATGGCAACCTGTATGGAACCACATACACCAGCACCGGCTCCGGTGGCACGGTATTCAAAGTCACCGTGGGAGGCGCGTTGACTACGCTCCATACTTTTTGCAAGGGAGGCGAACCCTGCCTCGACGGCGCCCAGCCACAGGCAGGGCTCGTGCTGGCGAACAATGGAGATTTTTACGGTACGACCATGAACGGCGGAACCTATACCGATGGCACCGTGTTCGAAATCACCCCCGTCGGCGGCCTCACCACTTTGCACAACTTCGAAATGACGGATGGCGCGCTGCCTCAGGTCGCGCTCATTCAAGCGAGTAACGGGAATTTGTATGGCACGACTTCGACTGGAGGAACTGACGACGTGGGTACGGTATTCGAAATGACGACCGGGGGCACCCTGACTCCGTTGCACAGTTTCGACGGTACGGACGGCAACGCTCCGAACGTGAGCCTGGTACAGGGCACGAACGGAAATCTCTACGGAGCAACTTACGAAGGTGGAACGGGCAGCGGCACGGTATATCAAATCACCCCCGCAAGCGCGTTCAGCACGCTACACACCTTTGAACCTGCGGATGGAGCGGGACTCACCGGCGCGTTGGTTCAGGCCAGCAATGGGAATTTTTATGGAACCGACATCGGCGGCGGCACCGGCATGGGTACGATCTACGAACTCACTGCTGCTGGCGTGCTCACTGTGATTCACAGCTTCTGTTCCCAACCAAAGTGCGTTGATGGAGCCATCCCATACGCAGGACTGAGTCTAGGCACCGACGGCAAACTCTACGGAACAACTTTTGCCGGCGGCGCCAACGAAACCTCCTGTAACGCGGGCTGCGGTACGATCTACGAAATCACAACTGCTGGCAAGTTCACCACGCTCTACAACTTCTGCTCACAGGCGAACTGCGCTGACGGCAGCGCGCCCCAGGGCGGACTGGTTCAAGCCACCAATGGCATGTTCTACGGAACGACCTATTACGGTGGAACCAGCGGCCTCGGCACGATCTACAGTTTGTCCACGGCACTCAGCCCATTCGTGAAGACACTACCGACTTCGGCCAACCCGGGAACGACCATCATTATCATTGGAAACAATCTGACGGGCGCGACGCAGGTTACCTTTAATGGCATAGCGGCAACGTTCACGGTTATCTCCAGCACCGAGATCCAGGCGATCGTTCCGGCCGGCGCGACGACCGGCACGGTGACCGTCGTGACACCCAACGGCACGCTGAAGAGCAATGTGATCTTCTACGTAGTGGTGGCGCCGAAGATCAAGAGCTTCACGCCGAAGACCGGGCCGGTAGGAACCGCAGTGACGATCAACGGAGCCGGCTTCACGGGAGCCACCGCGGTTACATTTGATAGCGTGGCGGCGACTGAGTTCACCGTAGTCTCCGACAAGAAGGTGACCGTAACTGTGCCGACGGGCGCAAAAACAGGAAAAATTGCGATCAATACTCCGGCAGGAACTTCGACGAGTAGCGGCAATTTCACGGTGACAGAATGATCCTGAGCCGTTCGGAATCCAGGGCGTTCTTAATCCGGATCGTTGTTAATATGGAAAATGAAGCCGCCTTTCACGAGGCGGCTTTTTTTGGCAGCATTCGGTAGACGCACCAGCTGCCTGTTATTCGAGTTGCTTGGTGACATTGCCTAGTCTGGCATCTTCATAGCCCGCCCGCTTCGCCATAATCCGGTAGTCAAAAGCGATGCTGGACCTGCCTCCGCGCTGTTCGTGGACTTCGAATCCTTGCGCTGTTTTGTTACTCACATAAAGGCCTTCGGAATCGCCTTCAGGAGTAAGAAACACGTGATATTCAACGCTGGTATTTACCGTCTGCGAAAAGACAGGATCGAGTTCTATGCGCGCGTAGCCGTTGGCGAGTTGGCCTGAGCCAGCATCCTCGAACCAGTTTTCCGGCGATGCCAGGGAGTAGAGCCCAACCTGCCGCTCGCCGCTATCGGTAGCAATCTTGGCAATCACAGTCGTGGTTGCCGTGCTTGCGACTGTTCCATTGACAATCAGGTTCCCCCGAAAAAAATTGTCACCCACCAGCTGCGGAATCTTGGTTGTATCCAGATCCAACTTGATTCTGCCGCTGGTCCCGCCGCCAGTAAGGCCTTTCCCTGCGATCACTCCAGTGATGGCTGCGCTTCCACTAGGATCCGCACAAGCCCACGCTGTGCCGCTCCATTCGAGAACCTGACCGGTAGAGCAGGATTTCGTCAGCGACAAACTCAACGTTCCTTTCTTCCCGCCGCCCTGAAGGCCGCTTCCGTTTGCTGTCGTTATCCCGGTAATCGTGCCGCCGCTCGTCCATGCCGTGATGCAACTGGAGCCAATGCAAAACTTCGGCGCCGTGACGCTGTTCGCCACACTGAAAGCTCCGGCAGCGGTTAAGGTCGCAACCAGTGTCCCGTTGCACAGGCCATCTGCCGCCGTCGTGCCCGCACAAGCAGTCAAGAAATTGAACGAACCTGTGGTAGCGGTTGCGGACAGCAGTCGCACCATGGTGCCCGACTCACTAGAACTCGCATTGAAAACCGCCAGGCCGGTGTGGGACCCAGTCTCGTCGGTAATCGTCAACTTGTTGTAAGGAGCTTTCGACAAAGTACTGCAGGCCACCGCATTACCGATAAGCGTTTCTCCGACATGAGTCGGGCCGAAATTACATACTTGAAGCTGCGTGAATCCGTCGACGCTGACATTGAGCGCCTGGTGATAACTCTTGGGCGGGACAGTAATAGCGAAATCTGTCGAGGAGTCCGTCGAACTGGTAGAGGTGTCGGTGACTCCGAAAGCGCTGCCGACGGGTGATAAGCCAAAATCTCCCTCGGTAAAAGTTGTGGAGAACGCACCCGTTGCAATGCTGGTATTAGCCGTGGCAGCAGTGATTGAAGACCACGGGACGCCGCCGTCTTCAGTCCCGGCGCGAGCGGGGATAACTTGGCCAAAGGCGGCGCAACATAAGACAAATGTCGAAAATAGCGATAGAGCAAGCCGCAGAAGAAACCGCATATTGAACAGCCTCATGGTGCTCTCCAGATGTCGATGACGATGACGGGCATAACACGACGGTCATTATTGAGATGCAGGGTCCATGCGAAGTGCGCTCGCCTAACAGCCTATCGTATATAGCAGATACCGGGTATTTAGCGGCTCACGTGGATTTGTCACCACTAGGCCGGTGGCTCAGATCACATTGCCTGGTTTTCATCGAGGTTCCGTCCTGACGCCCTTACAGGTTGTAGGAGCCATGTAACCGCGGCACTCGCCAGGGAAAGGCCCGTGCAAATGATCATGACAATTCGGAATCCAAATATGAATGCTTCTCCGATCGACGCCGTGATGGTGGCCTTCATATCGGAATTGAGACCGGTCGGCACCGGCAAGCCCGCAAGTTTGATCTCGTTGGCATGAAGTTCCTGGAGAACGCCGCCAGGAAGGGCGACGTGAGCCAGGTTGTGGTCCAGACGAAAACCGAACGCCTTCACCATCACAATCCCAAGCACCGCAATTGCGAGGACGCCCGCCACTCGCGCTACTGCATTATTGATTCCAGAAGCTGTGCCGACGAGATCTTGGTTCACTGAATTCATGACGACCGTGGTGAGAGGAGCAATCGTCACCGCCATTCCGAATCCCAGAATAATGATCGCAGGCAAGAACGCCTTCCAATAGACTTCTCCGATCGACGGCACCGCGAACAGAACGAAACCTAAAGCGACAATCAGAGGGCCCAGGATCAACGGGCCTCGCGGGCCATAGCGCGCGACGAGTCCACCCGACCAGCGGGAAAGAAAGAACATGAGCAGAATCAGAGGCAGCATGGCCGCGCCGGTCGCGGTTGTGGAATACCTCTGTACTTGAATCAGGTCCAGCGGAAACAAGAAGAAGAAAATTCCAATCGCAGCATAGAGAGACAGCGTTAGCAGGTTCGCGCTACTAAAACTGCGGGATTTGAACAACGTCAGCGGAAGCATCGGTGCGGCAAAGCGCGCTTCAATCCACAGGAAGGCAATCAGAGAGCCGAGGCCAACCAGAAGGCTTCCGAAAACCCGCGGATTTCCCCAACCGAGATTGACCGACTCGATCAATCCGTAAACCAACCCACTCAATCCGACGGTCGCAAGAGTCGCTCCTGCCCAATCCACGCGTCCCGCGGTAGCGCTCCGGCTTTCGGGAATGTACAAGAGCGAGATCACGATGACGGCTGCGGCAATCGGCAAATTAATGAAAAATACCCAGCGCCACGAAGCATGCTCAATCAGCCATCCGCCGAGCACGGGCCCGATAGCGGTCGTAATTGCGGTAAATCCAGACCAGGTGCCGATCGCCTGGCCACGATTCTTCTGGTCGAAAGATGTGCTGATGATTGCAAGACTGCCGGGCACAAGCAGTGCGGCGCCCACGCCTTGAATGCTCCTTGCAAAAATCAATGAATGAATGTCCAATGCAAAGCCGCACCAGGCCGAGGCTGCCGCGAAAATCACCACACCGACCAGAAATGTCAGACGGCGGCCCAACAGATCGCCGAGCGAGCCGCCCACCAGAATCAACGCTGCCAGCAGCAGCCCATAAGACTCGACCACCCATTGCACATCCACCACCGTCGCATGAAAGGTCGCTTGTAGCGCGGGCAGAGCAACGTTAACGACCGTACTATCGATAAAAGCCATGCTGGAACCGAGAATGGTGGCGATAAGGATCCAAGGTTTTGCTTCAGGGCGGCGTGGAATTTGGGCATCCGCCGATCCCCTGACGATTTCATTGCCAGGCGCTTTCATAAAGCTTATGGATGCCCTCCAGGGCGCATCTGATCACCGTTCACTCCGCAATCGCTGCGGTCTCCTCCGGATCGTCAGGCTGGGTCCACATACGGATCATGGTCGGCGCTGCCAGCACCAGCGCGGACATCCAAGTTACTACCACCGCGGTCACCGCCAGCGCGCTCCGCGTCGCGTGAAACGGGCCGAACAGGCACGCCGTCCAATATCCCGCAACAAACACTAGCAGCACGGGTCTCAGCAATCGGTACGCGGCGCCCTGCGCCCGCAGCCGCTGCTCTGCCTCGTGCTCATCCACCCTCACCCGGCCGAAGAGTCCATCGCGCACCGCCCGTTGAAAGACCTCCCCGCGCTGCTTCTCCTTGAGCGCATCGAACTCCGCGCCATACTCCATTACCGCCCGATCCTCCAGCGACACCTGTGCGAACCCGATCCGGAGCGACCGAACCCACAGCCCGAGCAGCAACGCGAGCCACGCAGTGCTGATCAGCCCCGCCCACGGATCGAGACGCACCATCCGCAGACTCACCGCAATCTCAACCGCCAGCACCGGTGCCCACAACAACGCAAGCAGCAACCGCCGAGTCCGCCGCTTTCCGGTCCCCGGCATCTTGCGGACCTTCGCCCACTCTTCCGGCCCCAGCTTCTCTGACCTGGCGGGTACAAACCAGAACCCAATCTTCTTCCAGAACCAACCCCGGTCTTTATTCGGATTGTTCGCGTTGTTTACATTTACGGCCATCTCATGCCTCCCTGTGGTGGAGCTTGTACACCTGCTCGCTCAATGTTCGAAACGGCCGAGGCGAGAAGACGGCCTCGACGGGCAATCCAAAGTGTTCGGCGATCTTGAAGGCCAATTCCAGCGACGGCGTGTAGTCCCCCCGCTCGAGAAACCCAATCGTCTGCGGATTCACACCCACAGCGGCGGCCAACGTCGCCCGAGACAACTTCTTTTCGGCCCGGAGCACGGCGATGCGATTGTGAAGCGACATGATGCGTTTATACACTAAATCATTGTTTATACACAACGAAAATTGCCCATTCATTTGGATCCAGATTTTGGTCTACGATGGTGAACTTAGGCAGATCGACTCAGGCAGGTCGACACCAGGCAGGAGGTTTTCGTGAGCAGGTTTCAAATAAAACTCCGGCGGCGGCACATTGGTCTGGCGCTGTTTCTCACCCTTTTAAACGCGGCTTTCGCCGAGAAATTAGCCATTACCGGGATACCCGACGGTCTTGTCTGGAAAAATACGCCGGTGGCCTCGCGCGTTGATCATGAAAGCAAAGATCACGACTCCGAACTCACCATCCGCTCCGGTAAAGACACCGACTGGTTCGTCGATCCATTTGATGGCACGGTGCACAATTCAGCGCCAATGCTCCTTTTTATGCCGGCCCAAGACTATGTCCTCAGCGCGAAGGTGAAAGTTGAGTTCAACACAAAATGGGATGCAGGCGCTCTCATGGTTTGGGCGGATGACCATAATTGGGCAAAGTTGTCTTTCGAGCTGTCCCCCGCGAAGCAGCCAACCATGGTCACCGTGGTGACGCGAGGCGTCTCGGACGATTGCAACTCCATACCAATCTCGGGCAATACGGTGTACATACAGATTGCCAAGAGTGGTCCATCGTATGTTTTTTATTCCTCAAACGACGGGAAGAATTGGCAGGTGCTGAGGGTTTTCAACTTGCAAGATGATCGGAAGGCGAGAGTGGGCTTTGAATCGCAATCTCCGGCGGGCGCTGGAACCGAGGTCGTTTTCTCGGAGATTCACTACCAAACGAAAAAGATCACGGACCTCTACGACTATAAGAATGACGGCTTCTAGAGGGCGCGAGCAGTTCAGTTCCCGTTAAATTTCATCGTCGATTGCCACCGTATCCATGATCTGTTTGCCAGTCTTCCACGCGGCATCCCACTCGGATTCCGGACTCTCAAAAATAAACATATATAACGTGTTGGTCTTTGGATTAGCGACTGTGAGCGTTTGACTTATGGACGTACCGCTGGAATCCGTATCCTTATTGTGAGCGCGATACCGGCTTTCAATGCAAGCGCTAGCTCTGGTTCCCACCGAGCCAAGGTGTTGCCGCATCACGAAGCCCACTGAATCGCCGTATACGAGCGCGGAGGCAATTCAAGATTCGTGCGGCTGCCACTGCTGCTACTAACGATCGACGATTTGTCCACGGCCTGAGGAACGACCCGGCGCGGCGCCTCGAAACTGTTGAAAGCCTTTAAATCGGAGCCTGTGAACATGGTGGCGCCCAGCACGCTGCCTGGCGACCGTCCCTGCCAGTTGATCTCGACCGTATGCGCTTTGTTTAGATCGCGATTCAAGAGGAACATCGACAGTTTGCCATCCTCTGGATTCAGAATCCCAGCCACATCAAGATAGGGAACCTGCCCCATGCCCGCAACCTCGTAGGTTGGCGATTCCACCAGCAAGTTCAGTACCGTGCCTCGTGCCCACTGAAGCGCCCAACTATAAGGATAGAAGATCGTCTGTCGTAGCACTCCATTGGCATTGGTCGAGAGCGGCGCGATTACATTTACGAGTTGCGCGAGGCACGCGATTTTTATCCGATCGGCATTGCGCATCAGGCTATTGAGGATGCCGCCCACCAGCAACGCATCCTCCAGGTTATAAACTTCTTCCAGCAGATGAGGAGCTTCTTTCTCGTGACCATTCATGGCCTCGGCGCTGCGCGCGCGGTACCAAACGTTCCACTCGTCAAACGACAGCCATAATTTCTTCGGCGAACGCTTATGTCCGCGGACCAAATCGCAAACCGCGAGCGTTTCCGCAATCTGCTGCTCCATGCTTAGGTTCAGGGCCAGAAACTTTGCGCTCTCTCCACCCGTTTCTTCCGGAGTGTTCCCGAGATAGCGATGCAAGGATAGTCCATCGACATACTCGTAACACTGCTCCAGGACTTCGCGGTCCCATTCCAGGTACGTCGGCACGCCGGGCCCGCTTGATCCGCAAGCGATCAGTTTCAGAGAGGGATCGACAGCGCGCATCTGCCGGGCGGCATCCTGCGCCTTCATGCCATATTCGCTCGCTGTCATGTGCCCAATTTGCCAGGGTCCATCCATCTCATTGCCCAGGCACCAGTGTTCTACCTTGTGCGGTTGCTCAATGCCGTGAGCGCGCCGCAGGTCGCTCCATTTCGTTCCCTTGTCAATGTTGCAGTATTCGACCAGCGCGGCGGCCTTCTCAGCTGTGCCTGTCCCCAGGTTGAGGCCCATCAGCGGCTTCGATCCAACCATCTTTGACCACGTCATGAATTCGTTGGTGCCGAACTGATTGGTATCGAGCGTGTTCCAGGCCTTGTCTAAGATTCGCGGACGGTCTTTCTTGGGACCGACCCCGTCGAGCCAGTTGTAACCAGAAACGAAGTTACCTCCGGGGTAGCGAATGATGGGAACGCCGAGTTGCCGTACTTCCTCGATCACATCCTTGCGAAAGCCAGAACCATCCGACAGGCTAGACGCTGGATCGTAGATGCCTTCGTAGATCGCACGGCCGAGATGCTCGAGAAATGATCCGAACATATTGCGGTCGAGCGGAGCGATGGTGCGACGGGAATCTACATAGATGCGATCGACGGCGTGATCAACCTTCGCGGGATCTGAGGTCTGGCCGGCAGCGAGAGGAGCGAGCACGGAATTGGCGGAGCAGGCAATCCCTGCCGCCGCAGTTTGCTTTAAGAACTGTCGTCTTTTCTTTGAGAACATGAGGGATGGCTTCCTAACTAATTCGCGCTCAATGGTACTACGTCGGTACTCAGTAGAATTACACGTCCGACGTGATTATTGAACTGGCGCAGGTGGCCTATGGGACTAAGGCCACGGAGAGCTACTGCTGCAACGGCACGGCCCATAGACTGACTTAGACCAGGATGAATGAAGCCGCAGCCAACTCATTTTGCAGAGGTCAACGGAGTTCCCGGAAACTCAATTCTTCCGGGCTGGATTCACAACGGCTAAATTCACGACGGCTGAATTTGCGCGCGCGGCTTGTCCTTATTCTGCTCGCCTGCGCCGGACTGGCCGGCTGCGGTTCGATGTCGAACTCGACTCCTGAAAAAGACTCGCTCCCGGCAATCACTTCTTTCATGGCAGAGCCTGCAAGCATAACCTCGGGTTCCAGCAGCAAACTGAGTTGGGCGGCGACAGGAGCAACGAGTATCGCCATTACGCCGGGGACGTTTACCTCCACGTCAGCCAGTGGCTCGACGAGCATGAGCCCAACAGCGACGACCACTTACACGTTAACGGCAACGAATGCCTCCGGATCGAGCACGTCGAAGCTAAGCCTTACTGTCAACCCGTCAACCAAACCAACGATTAGTTCCTTCACGGCCAATCCAACAGGTATCGTTTCTGGATCGAGCAGCACACTGAGTTGGACGACGATCGGGGCAACCAGTATTGCCATCGCACCGGGAACATTCACGTCCACATCCGCGAGCGGTTCGACGAGCGTGAGCCCAACATCGACGACGAATTACACGCTGACCGCGACTAATGCCACGGGCTCGACCACGTCTACAGCAAAAATCACAGTAACAGCGTCCGGCGGACCATTGGCAATCGTGACCACTTCGTGTCCTGGCGGAACACAGGGATCGGCCTATATAGGTTGCACAATAGTCGCTACTGGAGGCTCTCCCCCATACACATATTCTGTAAGTACGAGTGCCAATTTCCCCCCACTACCTGAGGGGATAGCTCTCAACGCGAGCACGGGAGTCATCAGCAGTTCGCTGATTGGCGGCCAAGGCGCCTACACACCGGAAGTCATAGTTACGGATTCGACAAGCGCGCAGGCGACCAAGGACATCAGCTTCGAGATCAATGGCAACAATGCGTTCCTCGCGACCATCTTTCCGTCAACATCCATTTTTCATCATCGAGTAGACGCAGCCACGACAGGCTTGCCCGCGGATACTTCTCCGGCAGCGCCCATGTACAGTGGATATTTGTCAGCGACGGTCAAGCCATTCTTCGGGAACAATTCGAACGCTCCCTTTCCGAATGGAATACCGGCGATTGAAGTGCCTTTCAACCAGGAAGAAGTATCGGTTTCCACCACCCTATATCAGTCCTACTTCACGTCTGGCCCAATCCCAGCGAATGCTCCGGTAGAAGGCACGAGTAACTCCAACGGCGATAGACACGTTCTGGTCTATGTGGAGGCGGCCGGCGGAAATGACCCCGCTCTTTATGAGATGTGGCAGGGAATCTACGAAGGCGGTCCTTGGACCGATTCGTCAAACGCACTTTGGCCCGACGTCACTTCGAATAGCCTGACCACGCAAGGGCAGGGCACATCCGATGCTGCGGGCCTTCCGGTAGGACCGCTGCTCGCTAATGCCGACGAAGTAATCGGGGCCGGTACACCGAGCGCACCGAGCGGTACGATTCAGCATCCGATTCGATTCACCCTCAACCACATTGTGAACTATTGGGTCTGGCCTGCTACGGAAACCGCAGGTGTGGGGAGTTGCAAAACTTCGGGAGGCGGCACGATTCCCACGGAATCGGAGATTTCGCAATCTTCTCCTCCCGCGAGCTGCACCATGTCGGGCCCAGCGGGCGAGATCTATAGATTAAAGGCCTCGGTGACGACGCCTTCTTGTGCCGCGACCAGTCCGCAAGCCGCCATTATCATTACCGCGTTCCGAAACTACGGCATCATCTTGGCCGACAACGGAGACAGCGGCGGCTTAATCGGAACGCCCGACGCGCGCTGGAACGATAACGATCTTTCGTGCCTTACAAGTCTCACCTTAGCCGACTTCGAGCCTGTGAATGTCTCCAGTCTGATGGTCAGTAATGACAGCGGGGCTACGAGCCATTAGTCAGACTGTTCGTGATGTTGTACCGCTCACCTGCAATTCCCGCCTTCCGTAGAACCAACCGTTGAGTAAATAAACTATCGTCACCGCCTCCCGTGTTACTTGCTGAATAAGTAACAACACGCCAGTGCTATTCCAAAAGCACATTCCACGCTGTACTTTCGTTCTAACAACAATCAACCGTACCAAGGAGAACTACAAAATGAAGTACGTGGGGTACTTCCTTCTCTTATGTGGACTATCGAGCGCATCAATCTGGGGGCAGGCTGCTTCCAAGGATCATGCGTCGGTGGTGGTTCGCGCAGCCAATCGCGATGTAAAACTCGGGACATTTAAATCTTTCCCTACTTTGCATCCCGGAATTCGCACAGTGAAACTGGGAAATTTCAAATCATATCCAGCCGTACACCCTGGCGTTCGTAAAGCCAATCGCGACGTAAGACTCGGAGCCTTCAAGGTTAACCCAGCCGTGCATTCCGTCGTTCGTACCGCCAAGAATGAAGTGAGGTTGGGAACCTTCGAATCTTTCCCTGCAACCTCGCCGCGGCTCGCACTCTGGCAAGTCTCAAAGTCGCAAGGACAAAGAACAGACAAAATACAAACGCTGGTCGGAAAGACTGACGCATTTCCTTTGCCTGCCTTCGTAGTTCTGCGTTAGGACGCAAAGCCACAACCGCGCTGGATGGACCACAGATCGGCTCCGCCTGAGATAATCGCAAATCCGTTTGACCCAGAAATTGGCTCGTCGCATTCCTTCCAACTGCCTTCCTTCTTTGGCAACGGCTTGAGTACGCCCCGCGATTCCCTTATCCTGAAAATCACTCAGCGATCCACTTGGGATCTTCCGGAGCGTTTACATGAAATCCTCGTTCAATAGCTTCTCCAGAGCGACACTGTCCGGCCTTCTTTTTCTTCTCCCAGTCACAATGTTCGCGAGTGCCGCCGTCTCCGACAAGACCATCGCTGCGCGTGACGCGGAAATCGATGGCGTTAAATTGCACTACACGACAGCCGGCCATGGGACCGCCGTCATTCTGCTGCACGGCTATGCCGAGACATCGCGCATGTGGAAACCGATCATCCCGCTCCTGGCCGACCGATTCACCGTGATTGCGCCCGACCGTCCAGGCATTGGAGACTCGTCGATCCCCAAGGATGGTCTGGACATGAAGACAGCCGCAATCCGCATTCATGCGCTCGTCCGTTCGCTCGGCGTCCAAAAGGCAGAAGTCGTCGGACACGATATCGGCTTGATGGTTGCCTATGCTTATGCAGCGCAATTTCCGGCCGAAGTGGAGAAGTTAGTGGTGATGGACGCTTTTCTTCCCGGCGTCGCCGGATGGGAAGCGATTTACAACAATCCCGACATCTGGCACTTCCGCTTTCATGGACCTACTCCTGAAGCCCTGGTCCAAGGCCGCGAGCGCGCTTACTTCGCCTACTTCTGGAACGATCTTGCCGCCGATAAAACACGTTCGCTTCCGCTGGCAGATCGCGAAGCCTATATCGCAGCCTATTCCCGGCCCGGACGCATGCGATCCGCCTGGGGTTATTTCGTTTCGTTTCCCCAAGCAGCCAAGGATTTCGCAACTCTCTCACAGACAAAGTTGACCATGCCCGTTCTGGCGATCGGCGGGGATAAGTCCCTCGGCGACGCTCTCGGAGCGCAGATGAAACTAGTCGCGTCGAATGTCACCGTTATCGTCCTGAAAAACACTGGACATTGGATCATGGAAGAAAGTCCAAAAGAGACGATGGAAGCACTGCTGAAATTTCTATGAGGTACGCAATCCCATCCAGCCGGATGCTGATTTTAGCGACAGCTTTTTTGTTCGCTTCTGTTGTTTTTGCTCAGCAAGCCATGACCACACCCGCAGGCGTCGCCGTAGGTCCGGAATACGACACGACGCACGTTTACATCGCCCCCGCCGATTTCGACGCCTTCGTTAACAGCTTCGCTGCCACTTTCGGCGGCAAGCCTTCCAAGCGGATCGTTGCAAATGTTCTGCCAGTGCCGAGCAGCACTGAGATGCAATACATATTGACCCCGGCCGGCGCGCTCTCTATCTTCGCGTTCCAGACACCGATTCCGTTCCCGTTCGGCCAGGAGCGCACCGGCTATCTCGTCTCCGACATGGACCAGGCGATCAGGGACGCTCGATCCGCCGGGGCTGAAGTGATCGTCGAGCCGTTCAAAGATCCAATTGGCAGGGACGCAGTCATCCAGTGGCCGGGTGGAGTGAAGATGCAACTCTATTGGCACTTCACGCCGTCGACGAATCCACCGCTTGAAACTATTCCAGATAATCGCGTCTATCTGTCGCGAGATCAGGCGGACAACTTCGTCAATCGTTTTGTGCGTTTCGCCCACGGCAAAGTGATCACGGATGACAAGCAGGCGGATGCAGGCGAGATTGGGCGCGCGGGAGAGACTTACCGCCGCATCCACATTGCGTCGCGATTCGGCAATATGCTAGTGCTGGTGACCGATGGCCATCTTCCGTATCCGTTTGGCCGCGAAGTTACCGGATATCAGGTGCCCGATCTCGCCACGACTTTAGCAAAGGCGAAAGCCGCCGGCGTGAAGATTCTGTCGGCGCCGTATAAGACGAGCGACCGGACCACTACAATCGTAGAATTTCCCGGCGGCTATATCGCCGAAATACACAGTGTGGCCGCGCGTTAATATTTTGCCGAAGATTCGCGATTCGTATGTCCGGGATTCGTATCAGGGTATCGCTTTAGCGATACCGTAAAGTCTCAAAATCTGACGCCCCTTTAGGGGCTGCACCGCGGCTTCGAGAGTCCGCGAGGCTGCGTTCAACATCAAAGATTTTCAGGCAGGAGGTCCACGTGTCGATTCGACCCGTGAAGCGCGTGATCAAATCCAAGCCAACCCTCGAAGGTGCCGGAGTCCATCTGCGCCGCGCTTTTGGTTTCGGAAACACTAAGGACTTCGATCCCTTCCTTCTGCTCGACGATTTTCGCAACGACGTTCCCGAGGATTATCTGTCGGGCTTTCCATGGCATCCGCATCGCGGCATTGAGACCATCACCTATGTGCTGGCCGGCACCGTAGAACACGGCGACAGCATGGGCAACCGCGGCGCGATTGCTGCCGGCGATGTGCAGTGGATGACCGCAGGCAGCGGCATCATCCATCAGGAAATGCCGAAGGGCGACCCCACCGGACGCATGCACGGCTTTCAACTGTGGGCGAATCTTCCGTCGGCGCTGAAGATGACTGCGCCCCGCTATCAGGAAGTGAAGACTCTGGAAATTCCGGAGATCACCGACGACGACGGGACGCATGTACGCGTCGTCTGCGGAAACTTCTGGGGCAAGACCGGCCCCGTGGATGGGATCGCCGCCGAACCAATCTACCTCGATGTTTCGATCTCGCCCGGCAGGCGAAAGACTTTGCCGGTGGAGACTACCCGTCATGCTTTCGCCTATGTTTTCGCGGGAAGCGGAAAGTTCTGCAACGCGTCGGGTCCACTCGCCGTTCCGACCGAAGCCATAAAGTGGCTGGACACGGCGCCTCCCGTGGAGGCAGACAATCGCTCGCTCATCGTCTTTGATCGCGGTGACGAGGTCACGGTGCAGGCCGGGGATGAGGGGATCCGGTTCCTGCTGGTCTCAGGAAAACCGCTAGGTGAACCAGTGGCGTGGTATGGCCCGATCGTCATGAATACCCAGGAGCAGCTTCAAAAAGCTTTTACCGAATTGCAAGAGGGAACTTTCCTCAAAACGCCGTGATGATTCTGAAAAACTTGCGTTTCGTATCAGGGTATCGCTTCAGCGATACCAAAAGTCGCTAAAAATCTGACGCCCCTTTAGGGGCCGGACATATTCCCGTTGGCAGATAACCGCGAAGCGAGTCCGAAACCGCGAACCTCATCGAGCCTCTGGCGCCCCCTGCGGGTCGCCACATTCCGCAATCTCTTGATCGCGGACGTGGTTTCCGATATCGGCGCTTTCATGCAGGGCGTTGGCGCTGCATGGCTCATGGTGTCGCTCGGCGCCGGGCCGATGTATGTCGCGCTCACCCAAACCGCTTCGTCGCTTCCATTCTTTTTGCTGGCGCTTCCCGCAGGCTCTGCCGGAGATATCGTCGATCGCCGCAAACTGGTTCTCTTCACCGAATCCTGGATGCTCGGTATCGCTTCGATTCTCGCGATTCTCACTATCGCGGGATTGATGACGCCGTGGCTGCTGCTGGCGCTGACGTTTGCGCTCTCGGCCGGAGACGCGTTCGAGACTCCGACGTGGCGGGCACTCCTGCCTGAATTAGTAGCCAAAGACGATCTTGAATCCGCATCCGCGCTCAACGGAATCGAATTCAATCTCGCCCGCGCCGTCGGGCCCGCGCTGGCCGGATTTGTCATTGCCACCGTTGGCATCGCCGCGGCGTTTGTTGCGAACGCGTTGTCGTTCTTCGGCGTGATCTTTGTTGTTGCGAGATGGAAGAGGCCTATCCATAAGCGCACCACCCCCGCGGAAAACCTGGGAGGAGCGACGGTTGCCGCTCTTCGCTATGTGCGCTATTCGCCCGCGGTACGCACCATCCTGATTCGGACCGGCGCAGTCATGTTTTTCGGCAGCGCACTCTTCGCGCTATTGCCGACCGTCGCACACAACGTGAGTACCAGCGCCGTCGGTTACGGCGTCTTGCTCGGATGCTTCGGAGCGGGCGCGGTCCTCGGAGCTTTGATCCTTCAATCGGCGCGCGCCCGCTGGTCGACGGAAACAATTGTGTCCACGGGCGTCATAGTCGTTGGATTGGTGACCATAACCACCGCAGCTCTACACCAGCTCAGCGTGCTCGCTCCCCTCATGCTGATTGGCGGCGCGGCCTGGATCGTCTTTATTTCTCTAATCAGCGCGTTGATCCAGAATCTTGCGCCCGACTGGGTGCGCGCCCGTGTCCTCGCCGTCTACATTCTGGTTTATCAAGGAGCCAATGCTCTCGGCAGCGCGGCTTGGGGAGCGCTCGCCCAGCGATCCGGTATCCGCACCGCTCTTCTATGTGCCGGGATAGGAACCATCGCGACTACCGCTCTCGCCATTTTCGCCAGACTTCCGGATTCGACCGCCGATCTGAGTCCGTGGAACCATTGGCGAATGCCGGTCGCTGTCAAAGACGTTGGCCCCGATCTTAACCAGGGTCCGGTGCTGGTTACGGTCGAATATGTGGTCACACCAGAAAAGGAAGCGGAGTTTCTGAAGGCGATCCATCAATATGAGCGCGTGCGGCGTCGCGATGGAGCGTTCCGTTGGGGCATATACCACGACACCGAAGTCGCGAACCATTATCTGGAAGTATTTCTGGTGAATTCGTGGGCCGAACACCTGCGCCAACACGAGCGCGGAACCCAAGCGGACCGCGACATCGAGCAACGATTGCGTGGGTACGTAGTCAGCGACCCGGAAGTGCGTCATCTCATCTACGCGAACGACCGACCTAGATAAAAGTGTCATCCTGAGCGGAGTAGCGGCTTCGCGAAGTCGAAGCGGCTACGCAGTCGAAGGACCCCTACAGTTCCAACACTCGCAGCGAAGTATCAAGGCATTCTCCCCACGGTTTGGTTTGGCGTAACGGTTCACCCCTTTTTCCGCCTCAATTGCAGCTGCACATGCGACGGTGCTAGACTGCGCGAATGGCTACGAAAAAGAAAACCAAAAAGACCGCCAGGAAGAGTCCCTCGAAGGCGAAAAAACCAGCCGCCAGAAAGCCGGCACCAAAAAAGAAGGCTGCGCCCAAGAAGAGAGTGGTGAAAAGAGCGAAAGCTCCCAAGAAATTGGCAAAGAAAAAGCCTACTGCGAAAAAGGCGGCGGTGAAGAAGAGTGTGCCAAAGAAGAAAGCTCGGCCCACAACCCGGAGAGCAGATTCTGAGGTGTTTGAGGTCCGTCAGGTGAAATCGAAGTCGGCCGTGCAATCCGGGGATCTCCAAGGCCTCTCCAACGTCGAAAGCGTGGATTCCGAAAGCGTCGACGAACTCGTCGAGGAAGGGAACTCGTTCGAGGCCGGAATCGTCTCCGGAGTGGAAGATGCCGGGGATGCCGATGAAGAAGAGGTTCATACTCACGAAGTTCCGGAGGACGATGTCCCCGAAGAATATCTGGATAAGGATGAATAGGCGCTGAACGCTCCTCGTTATCGGCGAGCCGATTCGGCTGCACCTAGTTCTGCTGAATATATTTTTTGCTGTCGAATTTTTTCCCGGTGCTCGCGCCCGACATGTAGCGAATTTGCCCGAAGATAGGCCGCTCAAACCATGGGCGGTCATATTTCCCTACGATGGACCACGCGATTCCCGCATAGCCGTTGGGATCGCGTCCGTCCAATTCGTATTTGTCATTCAAGCGCACTGCGATTTGAAATGCCTGCGCCGGTGACGGACTCCACTCCAGGATTTTCTTAGCCCAGTACATCCGCAAATAGTTGTGCATCCAGCCGGTGTTGACCATCTGCCTCTGCGCCGCATTCCAAAGCGGGTCGTGGGTTTCGGCCTGCTCCAGTTGCGATTCGCTGTACAACACTGGGCGCTTGTCTTTCGCGTGCGCCGCTAAAGTCCGGTGGGCCCACGGTTCGCCGCACTCGAAATTGTCATAGTTGGGATTGAACCGCACCAGATTCACCGCCAGTTCGCGCCAGGTAATGATCTGGTTCAGGAATGCTTCTTTGTCCGGTTGGGGCGCGCTGCTTTTCTTCACTGCAAGCGCCACGGTGATCGGACTGATGTGACCAAAATGGAGATACGGCGAAAGCCGGCTGGTGCCGTTCAGTTCCGTCTTGTTGCGACCCTTCGTATATGTCGGCAGTCCGTGCTTGATAAATTTCGCCAGCAGGCGCAACGCCTCGCGACTTCCACCACGAAAACCTGACACCGGACCGACCGACCGATCCAGTGGCCAATTGCGCGTGATGTCAAACTCAGGATCGAGCGACTGCAATCCTCTCGGCTTCTTCCACGGCACGCGCGCCTTTGTGTTTTTCCGAGCTACCAGGAATTGTCCAAGTTGCGCCTGCAATCTGGGCCGGATGATATGCGACGCATACTGCTCCTTCAGCAGCAGACTCGACGGCACAATCACATCTGCATCCACCGTCCACAAGGGGACGTTAAGCTTCTTCGTTACCGTTCGCCGCCACGACTCCGGCTCCCGCATTGGATTCTCATCGCCCACCACCAGAGCTGGTTTCACCTGATCGCAGAACTTCAGCAGGCTATGTTCCGGGAATCGCCGCAACACAAAGCCAATATTCCGTTTCGACAAAGACTCTGCAATATCCGGGATGCCCTCATTGAGAAAGTGATAGTGGCGAAGGTTGGCGTGAGGATAAAACGGTATCGGCGCAAAGAATACGACGACTGGTTTTCCCAGCGCATTCGCCGCTTGAACCGCAACCTCCAGCGCAGGATTATCCAATCCCCGCTGTGCCCGCTGCATCCAGTAAACGACGCACGTTCCATCGGGATCGGGCGATCCCGCGCGCCGTATGGTTGTGCGAGGATCGTTGGCCAGTCGAGTTAGTTTGTCCATGATGATGAAGTGACGCGGCGATAATCCTGCATCTCAGGGCTGTGTACTAAGGTTATGCAATGAGGATGTAAAACGATTTTCGCACCCGCCCGCCCCTCCCGCACACTTAAAATCAAAACTAGCCATGGCCTTTGCTCCAGCAGAGCCGAAGATCGATAAGAAGATCGAGCCCAAGATCGAGAAGGAGGATCGCAGTCCAGCACGCCGGAGGAATGTTTCGTTCGCCCGGCGAACGCACGTTGTTGTTGGGGCTGCTGCTCGTGGTGGTCACACTGGCCCTCTACAATCCGGTCTCGCGCAACGGATTCGTGAACTTCGATGACGATCGCTATGTCACCGACAACCAGCAGGTGCGCGCCGGTATCCACTGGAGCACGATTTCATGGGCGTTCACTTCGCTTGAGCAAGCCAACTGGCATCCGCTGACCTGGCTTTCGCACGCGCTCGACTGCCAAGTCTTTCACCTGAATCCAGCCGGCCATCATTACACGAGCCTGTTGTTGCATGCCGTGAACGCGCTACTGCTGTTCCTGATTCTCCAATGGTTTACCGGATACACCGCACGCAGCCTGATCGTGGCCGCCCTCTTCGCCGTGCATCCTCTTAATGTGGAGTCGGTAGCGTGGGTCGCGGAACGGAAAACTGTTCTCTGTATGTTTTTCGCTCTCCTCACGATAGCGGCTTATGGATGGTATGTCCGCAAGCCGAGGGATCGCTCGCTACCTCGCTGGTCGCACTCCTATTCGCCATGGCCCTTATGTCAAAGCCGATGGCGATCACGCTACCGATGCTGCTCTTGCTGCTGGATTACTGGCCCCTGGAAAGACTAAAAGTAAATGTAGTGGAGAGACCGCTGTGGAACCTATGCCTCGAGAAATTCCCACTCCTACTCCTCTCCGCCGCCAGCGCAATCGTCACCATGATGGCCCAAAGATCAGGCGGAGCTGTACTCCAAAGCGCCGCGCGTTCTCCTCTACTGCGGCTCGAAAACGTAATCGTCAGTTACGGCCTGTATATCAAGAAAGCCGTGTGGCCATCGCACCTGGCAGTCCTCTATCCATATCCGCACGCATTGCCGGCATGGCAAGTCGCGGTCTCCGCCATCTTCCTGCTCGCTATCACCTTCGCTGTTCTGAAATCTCGCGAGCGTCGCTACCTTCTTGTGGGATGGTTCTGGTACCTCGGGACCATGGTTCCCATGATTGGCTTGGTCCAGGTCGGCAACCAAGCCATGGCCGATCGCTATGCCTATCTCCCGATGATCGGCCTTTTCATAATGATCGTCTGGGCCGGCGCCGAATTCGCTGCCGCGCATCCCGCAGCGAAAAAGTATTTGGTAATCGCAACACTCGCAGTGCTGCTGGCGTTGTCCGCCGACACGCGCGCACAGATCGGATACTGGCACGACAGCTTCTCCCTCTGGTCGCACACGCTCGCCGTCACTCAAAATAATTTCGTAGCCGAAAACAACTTAGCCGACGCCCTGATCAAAGCCGGACGCAAAGAAGAGGCGGTCACGCACTTCCGCGACGCCGCCAGCATCGAACCCGGAGACCCAACCAGCCAACTCAATCTCGGAATCTACGCTCAGGAGCATGGCGATTTGCAGCAGGCTGCCACCCGCTATTCCGAAGCCTTGCGACTAGCGACCGACGCTCAACTTCGAGCCTCCGCCTTCGCCAATCTCGGCACCGTCTATTTTGCCGTCCATGATTATGAGCGGGCGCAACAGAATTTCGATTCCGCCATCATGCTAAAGCATTCGTTCCCCATCGCTCTGCTCGACATGGGACTCATCGCGCAAAAAACGGCCGTGAAAGCAGATGACTGGAACCGCGCTGCCGGTTATTTCGCCCAGTTTGTCGCCATCGATCCCAGCGATGTGGGATATCTTCTCCTCGCCAATGCCCTCCGTCACGCGGGCCACCCTGATGAAGCGGATCAGGCCTTTCAGCAGGCGCTACGACTATCCAGCGACATCAACCAGGCCCAGCAGAAAGCTGCCGAGTTGGCTGCTCAGTAGCACTTCTCTCGCCGCACTTGCCCCGTCCCGCGCGGAATTTCGCCTCTGCGGTCCCTGATCTTCCGTGACCTCGGAAGGATGCCCGCCAGTTGCTAAGCTCCGATTGAGTTCGAGGAGGGCCATTGCCCGCAACTGCACACCAATCCGCTCAGAAGTCCGCTCCAAAAGCCAATTCCAATGCCAACGTCAAGGTTCTCTATGCCGAGAACGATGAACATACGCTTTCTGCCCAAGCCGCCGAGATGACCAAAGCTGGTCATCACCTGACCACAGCAACCAGCCGTCAGGCGGTAATGGAAGCCCTGCGCCGCGATGCTTTTGACCTGGTAATTCTTGGATCAACCATGTCCAAAGACGATCGCCATCACCTGCCCTACATGGTGAAGAAGGCTCATCAAGGGACCAAGGTTCTGGTCATGCACGCCGGCACGCATCACCACGAAGTAGATGCTGCCGTCGATCCCACCATGAGCATGCACCGTATATTGGAGAAGATCGCCGCCCTGCTTCAGCCAGCGGCAGTTTAGGAATATTTCTGCTTAGAGACGCGGCTTGCCGCGTCTCCCCCCAACAAATCGTCGCAAAAAAAAGGGTCTGGCCGGGTGGAGAGAGTTTCACCCGCGCCAGACCACTCCGAGGCAAATCAGAGTTTCCCGGTGTGCCCCCGTGGGGAGGGACTACCAGAATGAGGGTTATTCTCCCTATTTCGGGGATGCCAGTTGTCACGAGGATGTCAATTCTTTGACACGATCTGCTGACACTTGACCAGGCGAAATATTCTGAAATCAAAATGGGCCGCCAGCCAAGAAGCAGTGACGTTTCCTTGGCTATCGGCCCATTCGATCCGGACTAGGATCGGAGGTGATACGCACATCGTAGACCCTCCAATCCGATTGTCAAGGATCAACTTTCACATCTTCGAAAACGTAGCAGTGTGCGCCACTTTGAGAAAAAATTCTGCTGAGGATTGCCTCTGAGGGATGGCCCTAAATCGCCTGCAATCCTGATGGCAGAGCAACACCCACCACTGAGACACAGAGTCACAGAGAAAACATAAAATCAATAAAAGGCAGGGGTTTTCCATCGTTTGAATTCTCTGTGCCTCTGTGTCTCTGTGGTGGGTTCTCGTTCGTGAACAACCACCGAGTGACAGTTCAGACCGGAGTTCTGCCTTACAAACATTGACACTAGCCCTCCACAGTGTTAATTTTATTGGTTTTAGAAGGCAGCACTTCTTCCAAAATAATCAGCTGGAAATCGATCGTCAGCCCGATCGTTAGAGAATGCGATTGCCGGAAGGATCGCCAAAAAACGATCGCCAGAAAAACGACTAGCGGAAAAACCGTTTATCAGAAAATGGACCAGACTGTCCGACAATTAGGCGAATTACTGCTCGGTGCCGTGCCCACGGTCATCCTGCTGGGGATGCTTTACGTTATCTACACTTTTGTCGTGCATCGCCCTTTGATGGCGGTGCTAGCCGAGCGCCGCAGCCGCACCCAGGGAGCAATGGAAAAAGCGCGTGCCGACATCGCCGCGGCCGAAGCCCGCACTGCCGATTACGAACAGCGTCTCCGCGAAGCTCGCCAGAAAATTTTCAAAAGCCAGGAAGCCCGCCGCCAGCAAGCTACCCAGTCTCGCACCCAGGTCGTAAATGAAGCTCGCACCCGTGCGCAGGAGCAGGTCAAGCAAGCACGCGCCGCGATGGAAGACGATAAGCAGCAAGCCATGGCCAAGCTGCAATCCGATGCCGCGAGCCTGGCCACCGAAATCGTGCGAACTGTCCTGCGTCCGATGGCCTCGCCCAGCCAGGTCGGTGGACAATGAAAAAGCTTTGTTCTGGATTCGTATCAGGGCATCGCTTCAGCGATGCCGCAAGCCGATTTCTGTTGGACACCCCTTTAGGGGCTGCATTGCTCGCGCTCTCCTTACTCTCGCTTTTGTTGGTCATTCCATCGCAGGCCTACGCCCAAGATCAATCCGCGGCGCAGCCATCCAACCAAACGTCGACGGCCCCCGCGTCTGCTGAACCAGAAAAACAGGCCGCCGAGCCGGCCAGCCATGAAGGCACAGCCGGCGAGCTGGTTCAAGAGACCCGCGAAGCTGCAGGAGAAGACGCGGAAGAGAATGCCAGGTTAAAGCATTCCTCGCCGGTGCAATGGATCGCGCGCAAAACCGGCATGACCGTGCATCAGGCGCATTTGTTGGCCACAGGCCTGAATTTCGCTGTTATCGTGGTCATCGTCTTATGGGCTGTGCGTAAATACGTCCCGGGAATGCTTCGCAGTCGCAGCCAATCCATTCAGCAAGCTTTGGAGGAAGCCCGTGCCGCCAGTCAGGACGCCAATCGGCGCTTGTCCAGCATCGAGAATCGCCTTCGTCAGTTGGATGTAGAAATCGGACAGATGCAGGCCACCGCGGAAAAAGAAGCCGCCGCCGAAGAAGTCCGCATCCAGAAAGCCGCCGAAGAAGATATGCGGAAGGTGGTGCTGGCCGCCCAGCAGGAAATCGCCACGGCCGCCAAGCAAGCTCGCCGAGAATTGACGACGCACACCGCCGACTTGGCCATCGCGCTGGCTCGCAAACAGATCAACGTCGATTCCAATACCGACCAGGTGCTGGTCCGCACCTTTGCATCGAAACTCGCCTCGAAGCCGGCCTCGAACGGTAATGATGGCGAAAAGGACGGTCAGTAGCCATGGCTTCCGTAGTCGGCACCTACGCCCGCGCCTTCGCCGATGTAGTGATGAAGAAGAGCAACCTTCTCGATCCCGCGCGGATGCTGCAGGAATTGCACGGTATCGAAGCTCTGCTCAACGAGAGCGATCAGTTGCGTCGCGTCATGGAAAACCCGTCCATCCCCGGAGACCGCAAACGCGCCGTGCTCGACGCCGTCGCCGGTCGCCTTGGCACGACCCGGCAGGTAAGAAATTTTGTAGCCGTAATCATCGATCATCGAAGACTCCCGCTGTTCAGTGAAATCCTGAAACAGTTAGAGCAAGAGCTAAACGACCGTCAGGGATTCGCCGAAGCGCAAGTCAGCACGGCGCGCCAATTAAGCGATCAAGAGAAGCAAATGCTGGAAGCCGAGATCGCGAAAATGACCGGAAAAACAGTCCGTGCCCACTACGAACAAGACACGACGCTTTTAGGCGGAGCAGTAGTCCAGGTAGGCAGCACCATCTACGACGGATCAGTAAAAGGCCAGTTGGAAAAGATCCACGAGCAATTGGTGGAGGGCTAGAGGCTGGCTGTTGGCTTTTAGCTGTTAGCTTTTGGCGTGAAGCCAAAAGCGAACAGGATCGAAAAGAATCGAAAAGAATTTGGATTCGTATCTGGGCTTCGCTTAGCGATGCCGAACAGTTGAAATTAAAACCCCATATGGGGGATGAAGAAATCGCGACCGCACCACGAAAGAGCTAAAAGCTAAGGGCTAACAGCTAAGAGCTGACTTTATGGCACAAATCAAAGCAGACGAAATAACCCAACTCATCCGCGAGCAAATCGATAACTACGAATCGAAAATCGCGGTCGACGAAGTCGGCACCGTCATTACCCTCGGCGACGGCATTGCCCGTGTCTATGGCCTCGACAAAGTCATGGCCGGCGAACTCCTGAGTTTTCCCCACAATGTGGCCGGCATCGCCATGAACCTCGAAGAGGATCAGGTAGGCGTGGTGCTCCTTGGCGAATACACCGAAATCAAGGAAGGCGACGAAGTCAAACGCACCGGCCGCATCATGAGCGTGCCCGTCGGCGACGCCCTCATCGGCCGCGTAGTCAATTCGCTAGGCGTACCCATCGACGACAAAGGCCCGATTGCGACCGACAAGTTCATTGCTCTCGAGCGTCTTGCTCCCGGAGTCATCGACCGTCAGCCCGTCCGCGAGCCCATGGCCACCGGATTAAAAGCCATCGACTCGATGATCCCCATTGGCCGCGGCCAGCGCGAACTGATCATCGGAGACCGCCAAACCGGCAAGACCGCCGTAGCGCTCGACACCATCATCAACAGCAAGGGCAACAATCTGATCTGCATCTATAACGCAATCGGCCAGAAGCGCAGTTCCATCGCGCAGGTAGTAAAAATTCTGGAAGATGCCGGCGCGATGGAGTACACCATCGTCGTCGCGGCATCAGCTTCCGAGCCCGCTCCGATGCAGTACATCAGTCCTTACGCAGCCTGCGCTATGGGCGAGTTTTTCCGCGACAGCGGACGCCACGCTCTCTGCATCTACGACGATCTTTCGAAGCACGCCGCCAGCTATCGCGAAATTTCGCTCCTGCTGCGCCGTCCACCCGGCCGCGAAGCCTATCCCGGAGACGTTTTCTACCTCCACTCGCGCCTGCTGGAGCGAGCCTCGAAAGTGAGCGACAAATTAGGCGGAGGTTCGCTGACCGCGCTCCCCATCATCGAAACCCAGGCGGGCGACGTTTCGGCGTACATCCCGACCAACGTGATTTCGATCACCGACGGCCAGATCTATCTGGAAACCGATTTGTTCAATCAAGGTGTCCGTCCCGCCGTCAACGTAGGATTATCCGTAAGCCGCGTAGGCGGAGCCGCGCAGATCAAAGCCATGCGTCAGGTAGCCGGAACCCTGAAACTGGAACTGGCTCAATACCGTGAACTGGCCGCTTTCGCCCAGTTCGGCAGCGATCTGGATAAAGCCACGCAAGCGCAGCTCAATCGCGGTCAACGTCTGGTGGAACTCCTGAAGCAAGGCCAGTTCAGCCCGCTTCCGTTCTCTAAACAAATCCTGATCATCTTCGCCGGAACCAGCGGAGTATTGGACGATATGCCGGTGAATCAAGTCCGCGATTTCGAAAAAGATCTCTACAAATACGTGGACACCACAAATCCAGGCCTGCTAAACACCATCATGGAAAAAAAGGTTCTGGACGATCCCCTAAAAGCAGAAATGACCCGAGTAATAAAAGAAGCGAAACAACAGTTCGTAGATTCAAGGCAAGCAGTAGTTGCGAAATAGGATGGAGACATTTGTGAGATTTGCTCTCTGGGCAGTCGTGCTCGGCATGTTGTCTATTGCAGACGGGCAAACCACACCGAATTCGAAGAGCAAAGATGTTCCCGAGTTTCTGCGGCAATTAGGCGACACTCGGAAGACAATTGCTGACGGCTATGTGCGTTGGACAGAAGCCGTAAAAGTGAAGGACTTGGAAGCACTCGTTAGTCTTTACACTGATGACGCGACGATTCTTCCCGAAGAAGGCGAATCGGTGTCTGGCAAGGATGCTGTCCGCGCGTTTTATCGGGACTGGTTTGCAAAGAGTGACAAGTTGATAGAGGAGAAGTTCGAAAACATTAATTCGTCGCAATCTGGGAACCTGATAATCGATAGCACAAAGTTCTCTGGAACGTTGGTTAAGGACGGGAAAGAAGTGCCGTTCAGAGGAAAGAGGTTGGTAGTTTGGACGCACGAGTTTAAGGGACCATGGAAGATTTCCAGGGATATGTGGAATAAGTCGCCCGCACAGTGACGAAAGGTTTGAGGAACAATTTTCAAGTAGATTGTAGCTAACGACGAACGACGAACGACTGAACCATGGCCAACATTCTCGACATCCGGCGCCGTATCCGCAGCGTGGTCAACACGCGGCAGATCACGAAGGCCATGAAGACCGTCTCTGCCGCGAAACTGCGCCGCGCGCAGGAGAGCGCCTTGGCCGCGCGTCCCTATTCGCAGATGCTGACGAACGTCCTGAAGTCGCTCGTATCGCGAGCCGATATCTACGATCCAAAGACCGGAGAGCCGCTCCATCCCCTGCTGGCCGAGCGTCCAGAAAATACCATCCTGCTGATCATCGTCACCGGAGACAAAGGCTTGGCTGGAGCCTTCAACACCAATATCCTGAAAATGGTTTCAAAATTCATAGCGTCGAAACCAACTCAAAACATCGACGTGGAATGCATCGGCCGCAAAGGCCGCGACTTCATGCGCCGCCGCTATCCGATTGCCAAGGCACTGGCCGCTGGAGCCGCTGGAGCGCCGGGCGCCTCGTCTGTCCACCACGACGCAGAGCCCACTCCCCGAGCTGGCAGAATTCAGATCGTAGGCGAGCACGTAGGAGTTCTAGGCAAAGTCGAATTCAAATTTGCCGCCACTCTAAGCGAGAGCGTGGTCGACCGCTACACTCGATCCGAAATCGACAGCGTTTATATCCTGTTCAACGAATTCAAATCGGTTATAGCGCAACGCCTCGTAGCCGAGCGCCTGTTGCCGATCAAGCAGATCGGCGCCATCGACATTGCCATGTCAGAGGAAGCCACGGTCGAGGAACGTAAAGAAAGATTGGAAGCGGCAAAAACTGCTGGAGTAGGAGTCCGCCCATCCGATACCGGCGCCGTAGACGAAGCCGCCGCGACCTTCGGTACGTCCACGGTCGATTACATCTACGAGCAGCCGCCCAATCAGCTTTTCCAGGGAATTCTGCCGAAGTATATCGGCATCCAGATTTTTCGAGCGTTGATGGAGTCCGTAGCCGCCGAGCACGCCGCCAGAATGACCGCCATGGACGCAGCCACCAGCAACGCCAGCGACATGATCGAGTCCCTGACGCTAATCATGAACCGGGCGCGCCAGGCCAAGATCACAAAAGAAATTATAGAAATCGTTAGCGGAGCAGCAGCGCAGTAAGAAAGGTTTCAAGGTTGCAAAGTTTCAAGGTTTCAGCGATCTGTATTTTGTCACTTTGAAATGTTTTTGCTTTGCAACCTTGCAACCTTGCAACCTTGCAACCTTGAAACTCTGAAACTTGGAATCTTCCTATGTCAGAAAATATCGGAAACGTAATACAAATCGCCGGCCCCGCCGTGGACGTCCAGTTCACCGAAGCCGCGATGCCGCCCATTTATGAAGCCCTGCGCGTAGTCAGCGACGGCTTCACCGTGCCCACTCCCATCAACGTGATCCTGGAAGTGCAGCAGCATCTCGGAGAGGGCCGTGTGCGCTGTGTCGCCATGTCGGCGACCGACGGCATGGTCCGCGGCATGAAAGCCATCGACCAGGGTGGACCAATCTCCGCCCCCGTAGGCCGAGGCACGCTGGGCCGCGTGATGAACGTCATCGGCGAACCGGTGGACAATCTCGGACCCATAGCCTGCGACAAGAGAATGCCCATCCATCGCCTGGCTCCCGCGTTCGATGAGCAATCGACCACTGCGGAAATGTTTGAGACTGGAGTGAAAGTAGTCGACCTGATTCAGCCCTTTCTGAAAGGTGGAAAGATCGGCCTCTTCGGCGGAGCCGGTGTAGGCAAGACCGTAGTCATCATGGAGCTGATCAACAACGTCGCCAAACAGCACGGCGGATTCTCCGTGTTCGCCGGAGTCGGCGAGCGCACCCGTGAAGGCAACGATCTTTGGCTGGAAATGTCCGAGTCCGGAGTCATCAAGCCCGGCAAGCCCGCCGAATCAAAGGCCGCATTGATCTACGGACAAATGACCGAGCCCCCCGGAGCCCGTCTCCGCGTAGCCCTGACCGCGCTCACCGTAGCCGAATTTTTCCGCGATGAAGAAGGCAGTGACACCCTCCTGTTCATCGACAACATTTTCCGCTTTACCCAGGCAGGATCGGAAGTATCCGCACTGTTAGGCCGCATGCCCAGCGCCGTCGGATACCAGCCAAACCTGGCGACGGAAATGGGAGAACTGCAAGAGCGCATCACCTCCACCAAGAAAGGTTCGGTCACATCGGTGCAGGCGATCTACGTGCCTGCCGACGACTTGACCGATCCCGCGCCGGCGACGACCTTCGCTCACCTGGACGCTACCACCGTACTCTCGCGTGCTCTGACCGAAATCGGAATTTACCCCGCAGTCGATCCGCTGGCTTCAACGTCGCGCATTCTCGATCCGCGCATCGTTGGACAGGATCATTACGACGTGGCGCAGATGGTGAAGAAAACTCTGCAAACTTATAAAGACTTGCAGGACATCATCGCCATTCTCGGCATCGACGAACTGAGCGAAGACCAGAAGATTACCGTCGCTCGCGCCAGAAAAATCCAGAAGTTCCTGTCACAGCCATTCTTCGTAGCCGAGCAATTCACCGGAACTCCCGGACGCTACGTGAAAATTGCCGATACAGTAAAGGGTTTCCGAGGCATAGTAGAAGGGAAGTACGACGACATTCCCGAGCAAGCCTTCTACATGAAGGGAACGATAGAAGAAGTGCTGGAGACAGCCGAGAAAATGAAAGGCGCGTAAAACCGTCGTTGGTCGCTAGTCGTTAGTCGTTGGGCATAATGAAACGCCTGGCGCCGAACGTGGTTAGCGAACGACGAACGACCATCGACGAACGACCAAAAATGCCAGACACTTTCCAACTCGAAATCGTCACTCCCACGAAGCTCGTGGTCAAAGAGATCGCCGAGGAAGCGCAGATCCCTGGGGTCAGCGGATATCTGGGAATTCTTCCCGGACATGCTCCCCTGATTACCGAACTTGGCGTCGGCGAGATCACCTACAAGGCGAGCGGTTCTACCCACACCCTGGCCGTAGCGTGGGGGTTCGCTGAAGTGCTCCCCGACAAAGTAACGATCCTGGCGGAAGCGGCCGAGCGCCCGCAAGAAATCGATGTAGCGCGCGCGCAAGAATCCAAAGACCGAGCCGAGAAACTTCTGAAAAGCAACGATCCGCAGGTAGACTACGCGCGCGCCGAAGATGCCCTGCAGCGCGCCGAAAATCGTTTAACGGTGGCGAAGGAAAAGTAAGAGCTATCCCGTGCTCTTAACTTTTATTGTGCCGCCGCCATTCCCGCCGCCACCTTCAATGGAGACTCTTGCCACCGTATACGGGTAATTCCCGGGACCGCTCGTAGGGCTGTTCGTACGCGGAATACTGTCCACCGACGTGATTTTCACCGTAAACGGATCGCCGTTCGTCCAACCGGCAACATTGTATTTATTCGTACTGAGAGCCGGGCGCATTTCCAGGGTTCCTCCCGCAGGAATCGCAACCGGGTCGGGAGTGCATAGTTCACTTCCGGCGGGGCCGCTCACCACCACGAACATCGGACCGATCCCAACTTGAATCGCGAAAGGTCCGATCGGCGTTCCGCCGCCGACGGCTACGTTGTAGTTAACACTCACAGATCCCGAAGGCATCGGCGGAGTGTTCGTGTTGCCCGGAGCCTGCGCCGTGAGACTGATGCTGGCTCCGAAGACATTCGTTGGATTAAACGTGATAGTTACCGGGGAGCCGGAATTATTGGTGAACGTCACTCCCTGCCCCGCCGCGAGGATGCAACCTTCGGGCGTTGCGTCCGTTGCGCTGATGCTGATATTCAGAGCTGCATTATCTTCAAATGGAATCACACGGGCTGCCATGGCTGGCTCCTTTTCAATTCGAGTTTACTTACTTTCCGCTGGGCCGAAAATTGGGGTCCGATAGCAAGCTCTGTAGTTCTGGAATATTTTTCAGAGCCGCAAAGCTGTAGCCTTTTTGCAAGCTTCTTTCGATGTACTGCAACGCCTGGGCGCGATCACCCAGGTCTTCGTAAGCTTGGCCGACGTTCTCCAGGACGCCGGAATCGTCGGGCGAAAGCGCGAGAGCCGATTGTATGCGCGGAATTGCCTTTTCGCGAAGCCTTTTCTTGGCGTACAGCAGTCCCAGCAATGACTGCACACTCGCATCGCGCGGCGTGTCCCGGGCAGCCTGTTCCAGCAGAGCGATCTCACGGTCCTGCGCTTTTCCCGCCTTATCTTTGTCTTTCAGCCCTTCGTAGGCAAGCGCCAGGTTGCCCCACGTAAGGTAGTCCTTATCATTCAGTTGCAGAGCTTTTCCCACTGCATCCGCGGCGTCGGCATACCTTTGTTTCTGGATATAGAGGTATCCGAGATTGGCATACGCCGGATAGCTGGGGGCCAGCGCAATCGACTTGCGCAGCATCTCCTCCGCCTCGGGCAAGCGTTTCGGATCTCCCATATCGATGTAAACGGCGGCCAGGTTCAGATAGAGCGGCGCATTGTCCGGCGTCAGTTCAATCGCATGGCGAAACTGCGCAATCGCCTCGTCATAGCGCTGGTGGTCGTCAAGAAAAGCCCCCAGGGAGTTATACCCATCCCAGGAATCAGGCCGGAGCGCGATCGCCTTCCTGAAAGCAGCTTCGGCATCCGCCGTGCGTCCCGCGCTATCGTAGGAATCGGCGAGGCCAATCACCGCGTCTGCATTGCGCGGGTCGAGTTGCAAAGCCCGTTGATACTCCTGCAATGCTAAATCGTACTTCCCCGTGCTGCCGTGTATCTTGCCCAGCGTGACGTAGACTGCCGGCAAACGATCGTCCAGTTGCTGCGCCTTCTCGCAATTTGCCAGCGCTTCTTCGATCCACTTCTTATCTTTGTCCATCTGGTATTTCAGGCGATAGGCTTCGCCGAGCTGCGCAAAACCCAGGGCAAAGCGTGGATCGGCCTTCACCGCGCTATCCAGCGCTGTTATCGCCGAGTCCAGATTCCCCGCCTTGTCATAGCGCTGCGTATATCCGAGCGCCTTCAGGTACAGCTCGTACGCGCCGGCATTCACCGCGGTCCCGGAAGCGCGCAGCATCTCGGGCGTCATTTCGAGATGCAGCAACTTAGCCAATCGAGTGACCGCTTCGTCTTCTAATGAAGAAAAGTCTCCCGCGCGATCTTCCAGGGGCATGGATCCGATCTGCCGCAGAGTCTTCGTGTCAATGAGGTTGACCGTCATGTGGATCGTCTGCCCCTCGCGCCGTAGGCTTCCTTCCACGGCAACTGTCGCCCCCAGTTGCCGCAGCGCCGACGCCGGATCGGAAATCTTCTGCCGCCGCACCTCGCTCGTCGGCACGACCCACAGCGATTGTTTTCCCGCCTCAAGGTTCGTCAGCCGGCTCGCCAGGCTGTCCATCAATCCTGCCGAAACCTGCTCATTGGCGGGATCGTTCCCCACATTCTCAAATGGCAGCACCGCAATATGTTCCTCATGCCGCCCGAACCATCCCTCCACGCGATCCCGTACCGCCGGCACAAATGAGAGCCCGGCCAGCACAATGAAAGCCACCAGCGCGCCAGCCAGCCAACGGTTCCAGCTTGGCCGTGAAAGGCTATCGGTGCTCCACATGGGACGCGAAGCCTGCTCAATTTGTGCTCGCAGTTGCGAAGCGCTGAGATTGGATACGCTGTCTTTTGATGAAGTGCTCGAAGTCCGGCTCGATGTCCTGCTACCAGTTTGCTCAGCCGAAGCCGAATCCAGCCGATCCCGGACTTCCTTCAAATCTGCCACCATCTCGCGGCAACTCTGATAACGGGTCGCCGGCTCTTTCGAAAGCGCCCGGTAAATTACTCGCAGCAGATCAATCGGTATCTCGGCAGACGATTCGTTCGGATCTGGATCTAACGATAAGGACCGTGGCGGTTCGTTCAGGATCGCGAAGATCGTAGCTGCCGCCGTCTCGCGCTGAAATGGATTTTTCCCCGTAACCATCTCCGCGAGCACGATCCCCAGCGACCAGATATCCGTTCGCTGATCCACAAATTTTCCGATTGTCTGCTCCGGCGACATGTAGCCGATGGTTCCTGCAGTGCTGATGCTCTGTGTGCTGCCTGTCTTGGACGTCAGACGCGCCAGGCCAAAATCCACGATCTTGGCCACTCCGGTCTGCGTCATGATCAAATTGGAAGGCTTGATATCGCGATGCACCACAGTCCCGGCATGAGCGGCCGTCAACCCTTCGCCCATCTGGATGGCAATATCCACGGCTTCGGCCAGTAGGATTGGACCGCGGCGCATCTTTTGCGCCAGCGTTTCCCCGGTGTAATAAGCCATCACGATGAAGGATAGGCCCGAATCCGTTTCCTCCATTCCGTGGATCACGCCAATGTTCGGATGATCAAGCGATGACGCCGTCCGCGCCTCGCGCAGAAATCGCTCGCGTTCATCACTATTGGAAACGACGTAATCAGGAAGGAATTTCAGAGCGACCGTGCGCTCCAGCTTCACATCGAGCGCGCGATACACCACGCCCATGCCCCCAGCCCCAGCCAGGCCGAGGATTTTATAATTTCCGACGAGATCCCCCACCGACAAAGTGCCGTCAGACACTCAGAATCCCCCAGTAGGATCAATCGCAATCCCGCCGCAGGGAGCCACTATTAGCGAGAGGATGCAACCAATCCGACTCCGAGCCACGATGATACGCTACCCCATTTTCCATCACCAAGAAAAAGTGAAAACTATACCCTGCATCGAAAACAGTCTGGAAGAAAAAGCGCCCGTGTGGTGACGGGGCTTCGCCCCGTCTGGAGCTGAGATTCGTATCAGGGTATCGCTTTAGCGATACTGTCAGTCGTTCAAATCAGACCCCTTTTAGGGGCTGTACATCCGGCATCACCGAACCACCCGAGTCAAGGGAAGTCGCAAGCATCCCGCAGGTGCGCTCCATTCCCGCACCACCGAGAAGAACATCGCGGCGGCAAAGAAAGCAAATACGAGTCGGCGACTATGCATCCTGCTAACATCATGATGGGTGGCTCGCCATCTGGCAAGCGGACTAATTCCTAACGCCATCTGTCGTCATCCAACAATAATCATGCCCACAAAACCGGAAGCAACCGTCAGAAAGGCCACGGACCCGGATCTGGAAGTGGCCCTGGTCTGTGCCGACCGCGACGGCAATCGCATTCGCATCGACCGGATCGATCGAAGCGCCGGAACTCTCTCCTATCATTTCTTGAATGATGAATTGCGCGTGCAGGAAGGCATTCAGGAGCGCTCGATCGAGCAATTTCTCGCGGAAGGCTGGTACATCGCAGGCCAGGGAAAATCGTTGTAGCCAGTCGTGATTCGTTGATCCCTAGTGCGGGAGATAGCCGGCTTCCATCGGCAACTTGCCATCCACCCGTACGACAGTGACGCGGTCGTTGATCGAATGTTCTTCCACAAACCCAATCGCTCCTGGAGTGGACGACACGGTTTCAATCACATTGGCATCCGACCCAACCGTTCGGATGGCGTCCTTGTGCGAGGCCAGAAAAGTTTTCATATCCGCCTCAGTCATCTTGGTCAAATGTAGCAGCGTGGCCATCTCGCCGGCAGAGGAGCTATGCAGCACGATCACGACATTTTTGCCGTCCGGCCACTTCTTGACTTCGCCTTTAAAAATCTTAGCCAAATGATCGGACGTGACGTTCTGAATCGTGTTGTCCTTATGAACAACGACCGCCATGTGGTGAGCAAAACACGGGGCCACCGACATTGCGACCCACGCGCACAGGCAGAGCATTCGCTGGGCTTTCATGGTTCAAGGTTACAGTCTGTCATCCCCGGATTCTTGTCAATAAATTGTCAAATGTGACAGGAGTAACCAGAGTGGTAAGTTTAGAGGTAAGAGGTCAGATCGCTGAGGTGTTGACTTTACCTCTTCAATTTCACCTCTGACCTCTGACCTGATTTCAGAATCCCATGATGTTGTATCCGCAATCCACGTAAATGATCTCCCCGGTGATGCCCGAACTTGCATCGGACGCGAGGAACACCCCGGTGCTGCCCACCTCACTGACCTCCACATTGCGTTGCAAAGGTGCGCGCTCGGCATGGGAACGCAGCATGTCTCCCAGGCCCGAGATGCCGCGCGCCGCCAGCGTTTTGATCGGACCCGCCGAAATCGCATTGACCCGAATCTTCCGCCGTCCCAGATCCTGCGCCAAATACCGCACCGTGCATTCCAGCGCTGCCTTTGCCACGCCCATCACGTTATAGTGCGGCACAACTTTTTCGGCGCCGTAGTAGGTCATCGTAATGACCGAGCCCCCATCCTCCATCAATGGCGCAGCCGCCCGGGACACGGCAATCAGCGAATACACGCTGACGTCGTGCGCCATACGAAAGCCCTCGCGGGTTGTGTTCACGAAGTCGCCCTTCAGTTCCTCGGCCGGAGCAAATGCCACGCTGTGTACCAGCGTGTGTAGCTTTCCGTAGCGAGTCTTAAGCTTCTCAAAAAGCTGCGTGATTTCTTCGTCTTTCGAAACATCGCACATGAAAGCTTCCGCGCCCGGCAGCGACAGAATCAAATCCTTCGCTTCCATCTCCATGCGTTCGTTCTGATAAGTGATGGCAAGATTCGCGCCCGCCGCGTGTAGTCCCTGAGCAATCGCCCAGGCGATTGAGCGCTTGTTCGCCACGCCAAAAACGACCGCTGTCCGTCCCCTCAAGTCTTCAAACATGAATAAAGGCTCCTGGTGAAAAGAAAGAATAACAGTTGCAAGTGTGGAGCGGACACTCTTGTCCGCTGCCTTTGATCTTGGTATTGATCTTGATCTTGATCTTGATTTTGATCTTGAAACAATGAACTACAAGAGCAACGTCAACGGCAGCGGACAAGAGTGTCCGCTCCACACAAACCACTAGTCCGCGACTGCGGCCACGGCCTTCTCTGCGCGAATCGGCCAGCAGGCACTGCCAAACGCGACCGCATAGACCGCGGCGATTGCTCCGAACCCTGCTGTCAAGCTGACTCGCGAGGCGATCCATCCCACTCCTAGTCCCAGAGTCACTTGTAAAAACGTCCCAAAGAAATAAAAAGTATTCTGCACCCGCCCCATAAAATGCTTTGGCACCTGCTCCATCAGGCTGGTGTTCATAGCGACGCCGCTAACGCCGCGCGCGGATCCCATCAGCGCGTAAAGCATAACGGCAAGCGCCAGCCACGGAGAAAACGGCGACAGCGCCATCGTAATCGTCAAGAGAAGCATGGAAAGCGCAATCGACCAGCGTGCACCAACCCTAGAAATCAGCGCCGGAGCGTAAAGGGCGCTCATGAATGCGCCCACTCCCCATCCCCCGTTCAGCCATCCATAGCCGGTCGCCCCGGCGTGAAACACGCGATCGCTCAGCGGAGCCGTGACGACCACTCCCGTCATCATCGCGCCCAAAAACAATGCCCAGCTCGTCCCTAGAAAGACCACACTGCGGTTTTCGCGCAGAAAATCCAAACCCTCGCGCATCTCGCGCAGAAAGCGCCCAGCGGCCGATTCCGCCGCCTCGAGATCGTGCCGAAGCTCGACCACTCGCGGCACTACGTGACGTCCCTGGCGCACCGCCAGGTAGCAGGAAAAAGAAACAACATAAGTACTGACGTCGATCAGCAGCACTCCGCCGAGGCCAATGTGCTCATATACAAATCCAACAATCGCCCCTGCAATCAACCACCCGCCCTGGATGCCCGCGAGCAGAAACGTATTCGACGCGACAAACTCGCCTTCGGGCGTGAGCTCCTGAATCAGCGCCGTGATCGTAGGCCAGAACATCCAGAAGCCGGCCGCCACTAGCGTGTTCATCAAATAGAGTTCCCATACCTGCACGCGATGAAGGAACGCCAGCACCATCACAACAAAAATAACGACCGCGCGCGAAGCGTCCAGCCACATCACCAGCCGTCGGCGGTCTTCGCGATCGATAATGACGCCGGTGAAGGGAAGCATCAGCATGGCCGGAATCGTTTGCAACGCGGCAAACGTCCCCAATGCCATCTCGGAATGAGTGCGCTGCAAGATCGTCCACGCGACCGCGGCGGAATTCATCCCGCTGCCCAGCATGGAGATCACATTCGCCACAAAAACAAATCGCAGCGAACGTTTTTGGAGGATGGAGCGCATAGTCAATCTTACAGGAGAGAAAAAGCACCAGCTGGCAGCTGTCGCCTTCGCGTGCGCCAAATAAATTTCTGTTACAGAATTATTTCCAGAGTGTAACCACTGTGTTATAGACCATGTGCAACGCGACCGCCGGTGCGAGATGGCGTGTCTTTTTGAAGAGCAGCGCGTTCGCGGCTCCGACAGTCGCCACCGGCAACCACGAATAGGGAGAATGATAAATGGCGAAAAACGCTGCACTGCCGAGAACCGCACGCCATCCGCCCCATTCGCGATCCAGGGCTCGATAGAGCAATCCGCGAAACAGATATTCTTCCGCGAACGGAGCGAACAAGATTGCCATCACACCGAAAGAGATCCTCAGATCCGGAATCTTAGCCATTTCTTCTTGCGATTTATGCAGGACTTCCGCAGCCGCAGGGATATGTTGCAGCACGGCAAGATAACCGTGCGCAAATAAACCGAGCCCCGCGCCTCCGACGACACCGAGAAGCAATCCTTGTGGCAGGTTGCTTTTCCAAATCCGATCTAGCTTCCAACTCGTTTCTGAAGATTCCTCAACGGCGCCATCTTCCCGCCACGACCATACGTCTCTCCCATAGACATCCCGATGGGCAAGGAACCTCGACATGCCGAAGGAAACGACAACCGCACTGATTCCATAACTCATGGCCTGCGCAATGGCTATGTTCTCGCGCCCGAATATTCCGAGGAAAATTCCGGTCAACACCGCTCCCCCTTCCACCAAAATGCTGATCGCGATCATCGCGTGCATCAGCGTTGGCGGAGGCGGGATCTCTTCCGACCAGGGATCGTAAAGATACGGCAGCCGCGCGCGAAAGTTCTGCCACATGGCCGCAGCTGTGATGTACGAATAAACGATCCCCATGACGGCGATATGCCAGCGTTGGGTCAGGACCCCGATGGCGAACGTCAACATGCCGAGTTGCGCCGCCCACATACGCCCTCGCGGAATCGGCTCGGCTTCTCCCGACGACGAAGCGACACGAACCAGCGTCACCGTTTTTTCCGCCATACTGCGGCCAAAGAAAAACCAGCCTACGCCGACCAGTGCGATCTGCCAGATGTTTGCTGGGAATAGATAAGTCGCATAGCCAAGTACCAGCAGCACGAGTCCCGACGAAATCAGGGACCACAGCCACGCTTTCGCTTTCAGCAAACTTTCCAAACCACGCGGCCAGGTCAGCGCAATCCACAACGCCGTTCCCTCCGACGCCAGAGATTTCGGCCCGAGGACCCAGAGAAAGTAGGTGCCGAATAAAATCGCTGAGCCACACAGGTAATTCCACGCGTCTTGTGCGTGCGCCAAAAGTCCGCGCAGATTAAACGCTTGCACACTCGCCACTGTCAGAGGAATCAGAAGGGTCTGCACGATCGCGCTTCGGTCACGGACGAACCAGAGAAACTCCTTGCGATAGAGTGGCTCTTTGCCGAAGTGAGTCGTTTTATCTTTTGCAGATCGAGGACGCGCATCGGCAGCGCCAAAGTTGCCGCTTAATCCTCGTTGCGTGGCCCAGACGCTGTACCACACTGATCCGGCGATAACAATGCCGGCAAAAATCCAACATGTCGTAGCGCCTAACAAAAATGAAAACGAACCATCATTCCGCGCTCCGAGAAACAATGGCAGTTCCGGCCAGGGCAGCGCAGCCACGACCTCAAGCGCCTTCGCGCATGCGGTAACCACCTTTGGGATTACAAACGTGCCGACGAAAAATAACATCAAGGCCGCATAGCCCATCCAGCTCATGAGGCCGATCATGGCCCCACGCGACCGAGGAGGAAAACGCAGAATTGTCCCGACCTCCAGCGCTTTTCCCAAACATGCGGCGGCCACGCCGACCGGCAGGCCTATCACGAGCATGGCCAGCAGTCCCAGCCACACGTCGTAAGCCATCCAGTACACGCCGCCAACAAACAAGGGTCCGCACCAATAAATCGGATTGGCTGCCAGCGGAGAGAGCATCTCTGAAAGAAAAACAGCCCCCGGGGGCACAGGATGGCTGAACAACCATTCCCACATGGGATGCCTGCGCCGCTGCAAGTCAAGCTCCAGGCCCTCGCCTTGGAACGCCAGCATGATTGCCCACCAGAAAAGAACCCACGATCCGAGCATCGCTGGCAGCGGGCCTGACGTCGTAATCGCGCTTAGTCCCGGTGCGGCTGTGCCTTTAGTGACAAAGTTCCTCGCCCCGTGTGCGGCTAACGAATCTTTCAGGTTTTGCTCTAGTAATTTCTTGTTGCCGCCATATTTCTCAGCGATGCGATACGCTTCCGAAGAAAAGTCTGGAGGAGCAGATTTAACGGGAGGAGGCGTTCCCCAGCAATAGAATGGACCTTTTACTATGCCGCATCCCTGTGAACGCTCTTCGTCAGCTCTGGCAGCGTTCTGTGCCTCGCGCAGAAACGCGGCACTGACCACGATCTTCCCCTTCCGTTCCGACTCGAAACGCTCCGCTGTTTCCACCGCCGCGCGCATGGCAAATACGGCGAACACGTTGAGAGCGGCCATAAACAAAATGCCTATGGCATAGCTGACGCCTGACCAATCCGTTGCATTGCCACGCGATCGTTGTTGCAGCAATTCGCGTTGCCGCAGTCGTCGTCCGGACGCGCGTTGTCGCGATGCCGAAAGCAGAAGGCCGACTGTTTGCCAAAAACCAGGCGGGCTGGCAAGGCTTGCAATCATCATTGAGGAGGCCGAGCAGTCAAGTTGAGGAAAATATCTTCCAGGCTGGCTTCGCCATGCGTCGCGCGCAGTTCTTCGAGAGAACCCTTCGCAACCACCGTTCCTTCATTGATGATGACGGCGTGAGAGCATAGCCGGGTTACGTGGTCCATCAAGTGGGTCGAAAAAAGAACGGTCGTTCCCTGCTGCGCGGTTTCAGAAATCAGATCGTAGAAAAGACGCGTAGATTCCACGTCAAGCCCGTTTGTCGGCTCGTCAAGTACCAGCAACTTCGGCTGATGCAACATCGCCAGCAACAGGCCAAGCTTCTTTTTCATGCCGCGCGAATAATCTTCCGCGTAGTTATCGATGTCTTCGGACAAACGCAGCTTCGACATAATCGGGCTGAGGCGGCCCATGGCTGACGGAACATCCAATCCATGCATCGCCGCGCTCAGTTCGAGCACCTCACGCCCAGATAAGTACGAATAAAACACCGGCTCATCCGGCAGAAATCCGATGAGCCGTTTAACCTCGACACGCTTCTCAAACGCATCCAGGCCATCGACCAGCAACTGGCCGCGAGTCGCCTTCAAAATTCCCATCAACAGCCGGAACAACGTCGTCTTTCCCGCACCGTTGGGCCCGAGCAGTCCGCAGATTTGTCCGGAGGGAACCGAAAAGGAAATGTTCTTGAGCGCGTCTTTATACCCGAACGATTTCGATACGCCGTTAATCTCGACAATCGGCGTCTCAATCGTCGGGGTTGCGCCGTCGAGACTCATCGGTGGGCGAGATTATAGCAAGAGGCGATTGCAGGTTCTAATCTTCCTGACGGGTGACGGCTGAAACCTACCTCAGCCCCGTAACCACATACGCCTCCGAAAGCACCCGCACATACAGATATGCGTAACCTGACCCATCCGCCGAAAGATGAGGCGCGGCCACTGTCGAGACTCCCGCGGACATTTGTTCTCCAAAGGTTTTCCACGGCTCTATCTTTCCCGTCTGTATATTCACGCGGGAGATCTGTGCAGCTTTGGCGGCCAACCGTTTGTTGTCCGCTATATATACCGATTCCCCATCCGCCGTCCAGCCAATGATGGAGTACTTCGATTCCAGCCCCGGGATGGGACGAAAATTGCTTCCTTCCAGCGACCAGATTCCCCGCTTCCCCTCGGGTCCACGGACCGCCATGCTCTTCCCGTCCGGCGAAACTTGTACGCCGGCAAAGCCCTCGGGAGTCACCGGCTTGGAATCGCCACTGCTCACGTCGATCACGTAATCGCGTCCGCCATGTCCTGCTTCGATACCATAAGCCAGCAACCGCTTTCCATCGGGGAAAAAGCGAGCTAAGTCATAGCTCACGGCATCGTGCGTAAGTTGCCGCGCTTCGCCCGCTCCCGTAGGCAACAGGTTAAGCGGGCCGCCCTTGGCCGGTTCCGCAACCACCCACTTGCCGTCGGGCGAAATCGCCAGGGCGTGTCCCTCGCCGATTTTTGCGGGAGGCGAGCCATCCGTATCGCGCAGAAAGACGGTGTAGTTCGGTCCACCGCCGTCACCTTCTTCTTCGAACACAATTTTGCGGCCGTCGCGGCTGATGTCACGCAATTCCGACCACCCAAACCACCCCAGTTCATGTTCCTCTTTGCCGCCCGGCTCCCTGCCTTTGATCCCCAGCCGCGTGTGATTGGCCACGGTCAGCACCGTGCCATTGCGCATGTCTTCGAGCCACATGCCGCCCGGCACATTGGTGATCGCTCGCAACTTGCCAGACAGCGTCACCGCGCGGGGATTCGAGGCGGCGCCCGTATTGGTGGATGTAAACCAGATCTCATCTCCAGATGGAGACCAGAGAATGCCTTGCAGTGAAGTCCAGTTCGAAGAGAGCAACTTGTCTTTGTTGTTGTCCGATCCATCGGCGCGAATCACCGCCACCGAACCTTCGTCGTCGCCTCCGGTATTTTGATGATCGGCGAACGCGATCCATTTCCCGTCCGGCGAAATTTTTGGGTGACTCATCCAGTTGATGCTGTCGAACAAGACCTTACCCACGGGATATTCCAAACGCCAGTGATTATTTTCCGGAACGTAGCGGACGATCGCCATGGCGTCGCCATTCGCCGACCAATCGGCATCCTGCACATTGTCCAGCACTTCATGTGGCGTTCCACCGCTCAGCGGAACTCGTGCCAAGGTTCCGACACGCGCATAACCACCGTAATAACTTGTGTTGAGCCGGATCGCCAGTTCTCCGCCTTTGGAAATCGAGAGCAGCTCGGCATTCTTGATCCCCAGTTCGCGCGAGCCCGGATCATCCGTGCGCGACATATACAGCTGATCCTCGCCCCCATCCCACGACGCGCTGTACACAACGCTGCCGTCGGGCGTGAACCGCGCATTGCCCATCCGGCCAGTGCGAAACGTGATCTGCTGATACTCGGGTTGCGACCCTGGATTGCCCGTTTTGCCCATCCACCATCCAAGCCCATACACCAGGCCAGCCAGCGCGAGACCGGCCACGGCGCCAATCAACATCTTGCGGCGTGACGCGGCACCGCTGCTCTCTGCACCGGCAGCCGCGATCCGCGCCGTGCTGCCCGAAAGCCCGGAGAGATGCTCCAGATCAAACGCAATATCGCTGGCGGAATGAAAGCGCGACTCCGGATTTTTCTCCAGGCAGTGATGCACGATCCGTTCCAGCGCCGGAGAAACATTGCGATTCGTCTCGCTCAACTCCGCAGGCTCTTCCTTGAGAATCGAACTCATCGTGTCCGCGGGAGTATCGCCATGAAACGCGCGCTTCCCCGATAGCATCTCGTAAAGAATCGCCCCAAAGCTGAATATGTCAGAGCGCGGATCGAGCGTCATCCCGCGCACCTGCTCCGGCGACATATATCCCGCCGTGCCCATAATCAGCCCGGCTTCCGTGCCGTGGTGAGTCACGGTTGCCGCGGAAGTATTCGAGGACGAAGAGTCAGACTGCGTCAGCTTCGCCAATCCGAAGTCGAGAATCTTCGTTCGTCCATCTTTGGTGATGAATAGATTTTCCGGCTTAAGGTCGCGATGGATAATCCCTTTTTCATGCGCCGCCGCCAGCCCATGCGCGATCTGCATCGCATAATCCAAAGTCTTGCGCACGGGGATCGCCCCGCTGCGCAGCCGATCCCGCAAAGTCTCTCCCTCAAGCAGTTCAGAGACAACGTAAGGAGAGCCTTCGCTGGTGCCAATGTCAAACACAGCCAGAATGTTGGGATGATTCAGTGCGGCAGTAGCCAGCGCCTCTTGCTCAAAACGGCGCATCCGGTCAGCATCCAGCGAAAGGGCCTGTGGCAGGACTTTGATAGCCACATCGCGCTTCAGACGAGAATCGCGAGCGCGATAAACCTCGCCCATGCCGCCAGCGCCGATCAGGGAAACAATTTCGTAAGGCCCAAGCTTCGTGCCAGAAGTCAGGTTCATCGATGCGAAATTATAACAAGGTTCGTATCAGGGTATGCCTTCAGGCCGGGGGGTGCGCCACTTCTCGCGTTTGAGAAGTGGCCTCCACCGCACTTTGCAGTTTGCGCCGACAGATCAAAAAAATAAGGGGGCAGACTTGTTCCGTCTGCCCCCAGGTTTTCTAAACATTCCCCTTATTTGATGGTGTACGCATACGGGAACGCCGCCAGCTCATTGCCGGTCGTTTGCCCGTATGGCGGGACGTCATCAATATAGTTATTGAGATACAGCATTCCTTTCACCACCGTTCCCGAAGATCCGGAGGGTGTGAGGGTCAAGTAAATGGTGGTTGTCTGGCCCGGGTCGATTTCCTGCGGCTCGAAGTCCGGATAAGAAGGCGAGTCTAAAGCGAACAGCCAGAAGTCTCCCGTGGGAGAAGTTATGGCTGAGTCGAATGCCTTCGTATTTGCGCTCATCGAGTCGGTGGCCGTGCCGGCGGGCGCTGGGCTCGGATACGGCCCGCATTCCGTCGGGGAAGACTGCCAATATCCCTGTGGGACCGCACCACCTACTGGGTCATAAGAGGCAGTTTGCGATGTGGAGCACAGTGGAGATTGGAAAGGAGCGGACGATATGTCTGGGTCCCCTGCGTAGGGTTGGAAATCAAACATCGCGGGAAGGCTAGCCGTTTGCGAGACCGAGACACTCGAGGTCTGAGTGGGAACGATCCAGAAGGGGGGGCTGCTCGTGAGCGGCAGTGCGACCGTGTTCGAAGACTGCGAGGCAAGCGTCAGATTCTGAATCGTAGCCAGCCGCGCGTCGAAGAAGACGGATTCCGCCTGCGCGCCATTGTTGGTAATGGTCACCGGAATCGTAATTGGAGTTCCTGCAACCAGTTTCTTGCCCATGAAAGTAGGTAGGCCGGTCGCGGTCGCGCTCACATTGTTGAACAGAATGGATCCCGTGTAGGTCTGCGAAATCTCGTTACCGACGCCAGGTTTGGCAAAGTCTACGATCAATGTCCAGAGACCCTGAGCGGGATTGAGCGTGTAAGCGGTTGCCGCGAGTCCATAGTTCCCGCCCAACGTATTCTGGCCGTAGCCGAGAACGTCGCCATCCGGGCTTACGAGATAGAGTCCAACGTTGTTGGACGGATCATTCGTTAGCGTCAAATTGGCAGTGATGTTCTTGACTCCACTTGGAACTTTGAATTCGTAATACTGTGTTTGCCCCACGCTTCCACGGCCGTTGCCGCCGGTAAGAGCCCCAGTGAATGGCGTTCCAGGCAGCACGAGAGTTCTTAGCGTGACCGGGATGGAAAGGTTCGTGCCACCCAGGCTCGAAGCAACAACGATTGACCCAGCAACATCGCCAGGCGAGGCAGGCGTTGTGGCATTGAAGCGGAAAGTGTGGCTTTGGCCCGGCGCCAGTTTCACCCCGTTGTGGCTGACTGTTCCGAAGCTTACAAACTGTTCGGTGACGGCTTGCCACGGGATAATTCCGTTCACGCCACCGTTTGAGTGAAGAGCGCTGAAAGCTACGCCCGTCCAGGTTCCTGCAGCAGGTGAAATGACATCAATTAGCGAATAATTGGATACACCTTGCGGCAGCGAGTTTCCGGCATAGTTTCCTTGCGGATCAATCAGAATGAAGTGAACTGTAGCTCCGCCCCCGTTCGGGTAAGCTGAGGAAACAGCCAGCCGCGCAACGCCCCCCGGAACTGAGAAGGAGAAGGTCGCGTAGTTTTCCATAATCCCGCTCCAGATTTGGATCTGCGGGCTCGAGCCGTCGGTCAAAGTGACGCTGCCGGTTTGGACATTCTGGTCTGGACCCAGCGTGCGGCCACTCAACGTCACCACTTGAGTCTGGGCGCCGGTGTTGGTGACAACAATCGGCCATCCCTTCGCAGCATTGGGAGCACCGACGAAATTCAGTTGGTTAGCTGAAAGCAGCAGACTGTTGCCGACCGGCGCTGGCGAGCCATCACCGGTTTGAATCGACTCCGCCTGAAGCACGGCTCGATACGAGTTTAACAATCCCGCACCCTGTTCGGAGGCATTCGTAGCCAGGTCAGAGGCTGTGCTGAGCAGAATCTGTTTCACCAAAGCTGGCGTCGGTTTGGCGCCGCCATGGGTCACTTCATAAGCCTGGATGACCAGCGCTGCTGCACCCGCTACAAACGGCGACGATTCACTGGTACCGCCGGCGGACTCGATGTTGGATCGCTGACCTACGTAATTGAAGCATCCGCTGAACTCCGAACTGGCGTCGCACGCCGCCCAACTCAGATCCCCAGGAGCCACCAGATTAATCGTGGCGCCGGCTCGATCAAAGCCGCCGGAACTGATCGTGCTGATGTTGTTACTCAGCCAGCCAGTCGTGGCGAAAGTACGTGCAGCGTCATAGTTGGTTTGGGCATAAAAGCGGAATTGCGTGCTCGCCCCCACGCCGATCAGAAGCGGATCAGTCGCGGGAGAGCCGATGGAATTGGAAAAGCCAGCGTCTCCGCTGGAGACGGCGACGACAGTTCCCGCCGCAACTGCAGCCTCATCGAACAGCTTGATGGCATCCTGGGCGGTCTCAGGATATAAGTTCGAGCCAAAGGATTCATTGATGACATCTACATGGTCCGTCTGCACGGCGTATTCGATGGCTTCGAGGAAGTTAGACGTATTGCTATCCTCAAAAGTACCGAACACATCAAGTCCGATCAGGCTGGCGCCCGGAGCCACGCCTTGAATCACAATGTTGCAAGCTGCGGGATAAGACTGAGCGGTGAACCCATTCACGTTATAGACGTTTCGGCCCTGCGCGGCGATGGTACTGGCATCCAGGAACGCCTCATCGCCGCTGGTTGGCTCGCCCGGCCCGTCGCCACTGAAGTCCTGATAGTCAATGAACACATGAGTACCATCGGCACGAATAAACTCCGGATTGTTAACATCGATTCCGTCCGCAATCCATGCCACTTTCACTCCGGTTCCGTCTATGCCGAGGGAACGCGCGGTAAGAGCCGAGGGGTCAAGCGAAGCCGTGTTGGTAAGCTGGAGTCCTTCCGGTTCCAGCAAATATCCCGTATCGGCACAAGCGCCGGGGATCACATTAAACGGAGTCGTAGGAGCGACGTTCGCCTTGCCCAGCTTTGCCACGGGCGAGCCTACGGCTCTCAAGTCTGGAGCCGCGCGCTTCGTATGACGAATCGTCTCGTCGGGAATCACCTGTGCGACCGCCGGATTGAGTTTCAGCCTGTCGACTTCGCCCTGCGAAACGGTGGCGGCGAGGGCGTTCACCAGTCGGTAACTCTTAACGTTCGAGGCATGCACCTGGCGCAGTTCATCCATCAGGGGCGCCTGTTCAGAAGCAATGGCTTCAGAACGCTGTGACGCCGCGCCGCTCCCTCTCACCTCTGGAGCGTGCTGGCTCTTCATGATCACGATCACTTTTTGATTTGCGTTCACTGAAAGTTGCGCGGCCAGAGCTTCTGACATCTGCGCGGGTGCAGGTGCGGCTAACATGGCCGTCATCGCGAGCACACCTAGGGCGATTACACAGTTGTTCCATTGGAGTTTCATCGGCTTTGTCGTCCTCGTAAGTGGAGAATCTTTCCGGAAGGCTATACAGCGGTGCAAAGCAAATATACACGCGCCGTCATCCTCTGCACAGAGTGAAAGATTTTGCATGGGAGTTGCAAAATTAAGGATTGAATTTAGGAAAAGAAACGCGGGGACACGAAGGTGTCCCCGCGTTGGAAACGAATATTTAAGAAGAGCGAGGAGCGAATAGCCAAAAGCCAACAGCCCCTCTCCTAATTCTCACTCTCCACTGGCGCCGCTTTCGGAGCCGGCAACGCCTTCGCTGGCTTCCCCGGTTTCCCTGTAGCAGGTGGAACCGGCGGAACTGGAGGCACAACCGACACCGTCCCCTTGCGAATCTCAATCCCGCCCTTATCGCAATTCACCACCAGCTTCGAACCATTCGTTCCAATCGAACCGTTGGCGCTCGATCCTTTGTCGTGATTCTCAACTTTGATTTCTTCAAAGTCGCTCTCGATTTCTCCTTCACGCGTGCGCGCCTCGACTTTGAGGGCCGTGTTCGGAGGAATCGAAACTCGCACATCGCCTTTCCGATTATCGATCTGAATGTTCCCAGGCTTGTTCAGCCCCACTTCGACCGTTCCGTCCCGATCTTCCAACCGCAGATCGCCGGACAAGCCTTCGAGGGCGATGTCTTTCGAGTGCGTCGCCAGACGCATTGGCCCAGTCAGTGAATCGGCGCGCAGGTCGCCAGAATCCAGATCGAGCCTGCCATCCAGGCGTGCAAATTCCATGTCCGTGCGCGACGAATGGAAGCCCACCGTCTTGCTCACTCTAACCAGCCGCACACTCTCTTCGTACTCTCCATTCAAATGCACCGCGCCATCCACATCCTCGACAGCCACTTCGTTCGCCCTGCCCTGCATGGTGACGTCGCCCTTCACATGTGCCAGCCGGACGGAACTGTGCTCCAGGGTTAGCGAGACGTTTCCAGTATGGTCGTTGATCGCGATTTCGCCGTGCTGGTTACTTACGTCGGCATTGCCATTTAGTCCGCTGATCGTGACATCTCCGCGGCGGGAAACAGTGGAAATAGCAGTATCTCGCGGCACATAAATATCCATGTCGGTACGCACGCCCTTGTCGCCCGCAGCCTGCGTGTTGGCATTCAGCGTGACCACCTTATCTGCGACCGTAATCGTCGCCTTGGTTTTGGAGTTGTATTCATCAGCATCGCTCTGCTTCTCCGCGCGGATTTTCTTGCGCACAGACACCCTTATCGTCTTGCCGTCGGACACATTGATCGTTATCGTGCCGCGGTCGTCATTTACATGTAGCGTGCTGCCCACCGGAATTTCCTGGCTCAGTTCCTCGCTGTAGTCAAACGTGGATCCGCCAAAAATTTCGTTGAAGTCCTCATCGTCGCCAATCTGGATGTGCTCGCCAAGATTCCTCCAGTTCACCCGTGACGCCTGGGTGGCAATGAGTCCAGCGCCTATCAGGAAGATCATCAGGAAAATGCCACCAACCCCAATCCCGCGGACCGGCTGTCCATAGCGCTTGGCCTGTTCGTATTCGATCAGCTTGATCACGCCCCACACAATGAGCAACGCCGGCCAGAAGTGGGCAAACCATGTTCCCAGGCTATGTATTTCCAGGATCCCCATCGTCCCCAGCAGAAACATCACGCCGATAAAAATCAGCACGATCGGCCCCGCAATCGAACGATGCGGACGCATGGGAGGAGGAACGATCGGAGGAGGAATGTTCGGGCTAGCCACGGTTCACCTCACTAGTTGGTGGAACGGGTGGAACAGGCGGTGCTGGCGCAACAGGCGGCACCGGCGGCACAGGAGGAATGGAGCCTCCCATGTTCGATGGGGCCGCACCCGGCGCGCAGTTATCCGGCAGCGAAGGATTGTGTCCCTCAAGCGACGCGCTGCCCTGCAATAGCTTGATGACTCCAACCACCAGCAGAATGACCGGCCACGTCTGATGAAATCTTGGACCGTGCAGCGTTTCTATCAGGAACAGGAAGCCGACGGTCAACATCATCGCCGGACCCATGATTCGCCGGGTGCGGCAACGCGCGCACTGGCATCCGGTGCAACCTTCCGGACCCAGCATCCCCCAGTTGCGGGCGAACATCCACGCCCCGAGCACGATGAGGATCAGCGGCCAAAAATGTTCGATACCGAATCCCATCCCCAGTGTGTTCAGCAGGAACAGCACGCCGATCAGGATCAACACAATCGCGCCGATCGGGACTTTGTTGGCATCGATTCTTGGTCCGCCGCTGAATGCAGAGGCGAGGCCATAGGGATCCGGAGGGGGCAGACCGGCCTGGATCGCCCGAGCCGACCGGACCGAGTCGATGATGCCGTACAAAACCAGGAATGCGATTCCAAAGCCGCTAATCGCGGGCACTACGTCGCCGGGAGAATTGCAACCCACGATCAGCAGCGCAAAGATGGCGAGGAACGCCAGGCCTTTGGCATATTGTCCGTTGTATACGGCCCCGATTCCGAACGGGATCGCGCCCAGGATTCCAGCAACCGTTGGGTTCGGACCTCCGCCCGCTGGAGGAATCCCCGCAGCGCTCGGCACCTGAGTCCCCGGCACGAATCCCGCCGCGCCCATGCCCGCGGAAGCGGCCGGAGCGCCTTCCATCTTCGCTCCCAGACAATCCTCGCAATAGATCACGCCCCGCACGGGACGTGTACAGTTCGCGCACAGTGCCTTCCCGCAAGTGCGGCAATAGGCCACTGCTGACGCATCAGCATGATTGGCGCAGTTCATACAAACCTCCGATTCGTATTTGCTGTCGACATTGCGGTCGACACAGCGTTCAACGACACCGCCGCAGCAGGAGAATCCCCCCGCAGCGCGGCTAACACCGGCTGGTTGTATTCCTGGGAGTAGTTACGATCCTGTCTCTGTTCCGGTTGTCCACTCGTATTGTTTTTGCGATCCTGCTTTTCTTCCGGCGCAGGCTCGGCGGGAGTATTCGCCCGCTTCAGCTCGCGCAGCTTCGATTCGATCTCGTACACGAAGCGAATGTTGTCGTAGTACTGCACCACTTTGATCTGCGCGTCGTTATACGCATGACGTATTGCCGACGGCCTCAGATCGACCTTCGACACATCCGTCGGCTTCACGCCCGCCGCATTCAAGGCCAGCGAGAACGAGAAGAAGATCATCCCAAACGACATCACAAACCGCGGCTGCCGTACAAACGCCGCCACTGGAGTGAAGAAGGAATCCCAGCGCTCGCGCATTCGCTCGCCAAAAGGAGTCGTGCGCCCGTCGCGCGCAGTCGCTAGCGCCCGCGTGCTCAATACTCCCGAAGTGGCCGCCAGAATGTTATGCACCAGATGCACCGGAGGCTCAACCTCCTCCAGCGACTTCAGCCATTGCTGCCCCGCCTGCACATCCGCAAACAGCGGACCGCATACCGGGCAAATGCGACGATGAGCGTCGAAACTTTCCCTACGAGCCGGCGTCAGCTGCCCGTCACCGTCAAGCGCCTCGCTGAGCAGAAGTTCGAACTCGGTGCACTCGATCCGGCTCTGGGGCCCGTGTTTTGTTTCATCTGGCATCAGATCACCTGTTTATATGTACGTTGTAGGAGGCGTGCAAGTTCCGCTCGTCCCCGGTTAATTCGAGACTTGACGGTCCCCTCCGGGACCTTCAAAGCCGTAGCAATCTCCCGATAGTCCATATCCTGCAAATCCCGTAAAATCACCGCCTCCCGCAGCTCCGGAGACAGCTTTTGCAGCGCAAAATGCACCATTTCCCGCATTTCCCGCCCCTGTACCGCCGCATCCGGAGGCAACCCAGGGTCGGCAATCTGGTCGCTCAAAAGCTGGGCATCCTCATGTTCAGAGGCCGTGGAATCCAGCGAATCCGTGATCCGATCGCCTTTGCTCTTCCTGAAATGATCGACGAGAAGGTTGCGGGTAATCGTGGTTACCCAAGTCATGAACGCGCCCTTGCCGGAGTCGTAGGTATTCAGCGTCCGGTACATCTTGATAAAGACCTCTTGGGTGAGGTCCTGCGCATTCTCCGCATCCCCGGCAAACCGGTAGCAGACGTTATAAATCCGCCGGTGATACCTCTGGACAATCTCCTCCCAGGCCGCAGCATCGCCCGAAACGCAGCGACGGACCAGCAATCCGACAACCTGGGCATCATCCAAACCAAGCTCCGTGAGATCTACTCAATCTACGTTGTCATCCTGAGCGAAGCGAAGGACCTGCTTTTGGACACCCAAATAACCCTTGTCGTCCTGAGCGGAGCGAAGGATCTCAGTCTCCTCCGCCCTATCCCCAGCCCCATCAACAGCACACCAGAAGTACGTTTCTGTAGACGAGGAAGTTCCCTTGAATCATAAAGCTAGCGATTGTAGCAGGGGAAATTGACGATTGTAGAAAAGATGATGACGGGGTGGCCTGCCCTATCGCGAAGCGAAGGGCGGGTGCATGCGATCACCGAAACGGATTTTCCGCCACAACACCGAAATATTCCTGACCGGGATTAAAATCCTCCGACAAGATGCGAGCGCACCCCGCACGCTCGGCGGCGGCGACGACGAGGCAGTCGTAAAAATGTAATCCATAGGCTGTGCGGGCGGCAATCGCCCGTCGCACGACTTCGCCGTCCGCCGCAACCAGGCGAATCGGCGACAGATTGTCCAATGCTTCGGCCAGGAGTTTCGGGTCGGCTCGAGGAGTCACCTTGTGCAGCATGACCGCGGCAAACTCCGCCATCACTTGAGTCGAAATGACATGTTGGCCGTCAATGGCCTCTCGCAGAAGTCTGCGTGCGATGCGACACTTCTCCGGCTCCGTGGAATCGTAGGCATAGATCAATACATTCGTGTCCAGAAAGCCGAAATCACCTGTGCGTTTCAGGATTTTGTTCCTTTGCCGTATCGCTTCACGTCTCCCGGTCTGTCATACAGGTCTTCGCGTCGCCAGGTTCGCCTTCCAGCCGCAATCTGAATTTGGTCAAAACTGCGTTCGAGCGCCTCAAGCTGGCGTCGCTTTCTGCCGGAGTTGGCGTTCTCGGCCGCCAGTCCCTGAAGATAGGCTCGCACCAGGCCCGTCAAAGTTGTGTCGCGTTCGACAGCAATCTTGCGAACCTCCTTCACCAGATCGTCTTCCAGGGACAGGGTGACGTTCATAAACCCATAATAAGGGAAACCCTTAATAAGGGCAAGATATTTCATGAGCTGTCATCGGAGCCGCGAAGCGTCATAAAAGTTTGTCATCCGGAGCAACGCGAAGGACCTCATGCTCCCTGCTCTGTACCCCCGCCGCGATCTCTCTAGCCCATGTGGCGCGGACACTCCTGTCCGCGTGCCAACACCAAAATCGAACCAGCAGGATCGCCCAAAACCCCATTCGAACGGGAAAGGCATGAGTCCACTCGTCCCGTTAGTGATTGCAAAATGCTGAACGCTGCAGCGCCCGAGTTGTGCTCTTGACTGCCAGACGCCCACTAAGCTGTCGCCTCGCCCACGGCATGTCGAACCTTCGCCAGAATCGCCATCTCCAGAAGGACAATCAGGGCCAACTGAATTCCAATCCCCAAATAGAGCTCCGGCGAAAAAAGGTGCAGGGGTAAAGTCTGGAACGCGCCTGCCGGAGTAAGCAAAGCGAAGACATCCTTTCCGTGAGCATCGGAGCCGACGCCGACGGTGGTCGCCAGAACGATGGTCGCCACATAATAAAGGCCCAAGAACAGAACTCCCTTTACAAGCGGAGCTCGCATCCGTGTCAGCCGGCACCACTGGATAAACGTGATGTCCCGAATGATAAAGACCAGCACCACCACAAGTTCCGCCAAGCCCGTCATTAGAGCCCTAGGTTCAAATCCCAAACTGTTCTTCCAGGCGAAGAGTCCAAAAACCAGCAATCCGTATCCGACGACAGCCGACAATACCAGCCACGGCCACTGCGGCCCATCCTCCGCGAAGAGCGCCGAGTTCCACGCGCCACGGGTTCGCCACCACACCCGTAACCTTTCCGGCGAAGTCAACATCGCCAACCCCATCGCGAACAGAACTAAGCCATTTTCAGCCACCATAATACTGACGAACTGATCCCACGTGGCCCAATTGTTGGGAACATATAACGCGCAGCTTATAAAGCTGAGGGAAGCCGCGCAGCCGACCGCTTGCCATCTCGAAAGCGGCCCCATCTGGTCGTAGTCCTTCGTCAGTGTCCGCACCAACATCAGCACGAGCCATGCGCCAATCGTCACATAGAGCAGCAAACTCAGCGCGACCCAGGGGACAGGATGTCCGAAAATACAGGGAAGGCCAAAGCCGGCGCCCTTATCGAACAGCGGTATGAATCCTGTCAGTGGACTAAGCGCAGCTATGCCGGGAAAATTGCTTTCCCTCAGTAGCATCATGAGAGCGCAGATAAGGTAAAGGCCAAATGTGCCAATCAAGCCCACGCCTCGACTTCGGCTCTCGAACAAGCTGGAAAGCCAAAGGCCAGCCAGCCCGAGGAATATTGCTCCCGAAACGATCAAGACATAAGCTTCGGCGATATTTCGCAGCGGTGTCTGTCCCATCAGGCCAGCCAGCAGAGCGATGGGAAAGCAACAAATGACAACGAAGTAAGCCAATATAGGTTCCCCGAACAGCTTCCCAGTCAGCAACTCTCCTGCAGTGAGTCTGGTCGCACGCTGAAAATCCCAGGTCTTTCGTTCCCGTTCGCCTGAAATTGACTGTGCACATGAAAACAAGGACCAGAAGGTCAGAATTCCCAGCTGTGCATACATCAGGATGCTGTAGAAGTTGAACCAAACGACGGTGGGAGTCTGCCGGTCCATCTCCGCCAGTCGTTCCGGAGTAAGATTCCAGTGCGCTCCGTATTCGTGCATGTTCGTCATATACGACGCGCGCGACCCCCAGCACCCCAGCCAAGTCAACCCCGCTATCGCGACCACCACCGCTGCCACGGTCAGCGCCCTTGTCCGGCGCAATTCGGCACGCAGATGCCGCACAAATTCAGGATTCTTCCAAATCGGCATCATTCACATCACCTCGTGCGAGGAAAGCTTCATATACATTTCTTCCACTGTCTGTTTCACTTCCCGAAACGACAAGATTCGGACCCCGCTCGCGATCAAGTCAGCTAGCGCTCGCGACAACTCATCGTCCGATCCAGAAAAGAAAAACTCGCCTTCGTTCCCGCCCAGCTTTAAGTCCGCAACGGTCGCCAGTCGTCCTAGTCCCGCCTCAGTTTGCGCCCGCCCATCTCCCAGCCATTGCAGACGTATGGTTCGAATCGGAGTCTCAGCCAACATCACCTCATCCAACCTTCCGCTGCGCACCAATCGGCCTTTCTCCATTACCCCGATCGAAGTGCACAAGCCTTCCAGTTCAGTAAGGATGTGCGACGAAATCAGAATCGTCGCCCCCTCGTCTCGCGCCGAGCGCAACAAGTTTCGTAACTCAACACGCGCCTTCGGATCGAGACCCGATGCAGGTTCGTCCAATACCAACACTTTGGGACGATGAATCATGGCGCGTGCAATTCCCAACCGCTGCTTCATCCCACGCGACAGACCGCGAATCATCCCATCCCGCTTTACTTCCAGCCCGGCCTGCGCTATCACCTCGCTGACTCGCGCAGGAATTTCCGATTCCGGCATCTTGTAAGCGTGAGCAAAGTAATCCAGATACTCCCAAACCTTTAGATCGTCATACACGGAGAAGAAATCGGACAGGTAACCGATATACTGCCGTGCTTGCTCCGGTTCGGCGACGACGTCGATCCCCGAAACTTGTACTTGTCCCTGGGTAGGCTCCAACAACCCACACATCATGCGGATGGTCGTCGTCTTCCCAGCCCCGTTCGGCCCGATCAGCCCGTAAATTTCCCCGTTCGGGATACTAAGAGACAGATTCTCAACTGCAACCAGGTTGTCAAATTCCTTGCGTAAGTTCGTAAGTGTGATCATCGGCGCGAATTACCTCCGCGAAAGCTCGAATCAGTATACGGCTGGAGCAAGATATGCCGGCAAACCATCTGCTAATCTTTACTACATGACTAATGAACATGGGGCCCGAGAGCGCAAAGAGCCAACCTACACATTCTCCGAAAAGCAGGTTGCCGAAAAAAGCGAAATTGCCCGCCACTTTCTGGACACGCGCACCCGCCTCAACGAAAATGTGGACCAAGCCGACAACTTCCTCGTCAAGCGTTTCTATAACCTGGATCACAACACCTACCTCGAAGGCGCTCTGCCCGCGAAGTACAAAGAGTTGATGGGACTGGTCGCCTCCGCCAGTTTGCGTTGTGACGACTGCATCAACTATCACGTCATTCAGTCGTATCGTCTGGGAGTGACCCGAGCCGAGCAGGAAGAAGCGATCAACGTAGCGCTGGTAGTTGGAGGCAGCATCGTGATCCCACACATGCGGAGAGCCTACGCGCTGCTCACGGAACTCTACAGCTAACTCGCGGAGATGTTAAGCGTGAAGTGTTATGCGTGCAGTTACGAGAGAGGTGTGATGAGCTAAGCCTGCTCCACATCGGATGCCAAGATTCCAGACATCTCGATGTCGTGAAACTCACCCCATTTCAGGATGTGCGCCCGCTGCCGGCCTTCATGCTTCATGCCGATTTTTTTCAGGACTCCAGCCGACGCGGTGTTGTGAGTCGAGTAGCTGGCGTAAATTCGATGAAGTTCCAGTGTCTGAAATCCGTATTTGACCAGAGCACGACTGGCTTCCGTGGCGTAACCATTTCCCCAGTAGGGGACGCCGATCCAGTAGCCAAGTTCAGCGCGACGATGGTCGGCCTCGATCCGCAATCCAATGCCGCCGCAAAGCGCGCCACTTTCTGCGCTGCTCCCGCGCAAAATAATCGCCGCGCGCAGTTCAGTGCCATTCGCGAGACCCTGCTCGGCAGTGGCGATGAACTCCCGAGCATAAGATTCCGTGTAAGGATGCGGAATCCGCAGCGTCGTCGCCGCCACTTCGCGCGCCCCAATCAGCGGCATGAGCGCGGGAATGTCCGAGAGAGCATAGGGACGCAAGGTGAGGCGCTCGGTTTGTAATGGCGTGAATATCATCTCGTCTTCTAACGGTAAAGCCTTTGGATACAAGCACTTAATAAAACCAATACCATGTATGTACGTTTAATGTACACTGTACTCAGTGCCCGACGCGCCCAAGTTCGATTGGGACAACCATAACGAGAGGCATCTCGCGAAACATGGTATCAGTCGTTCTGACGCGGAGGATGTGTTGTCCGGAAATCACATCCTTTTGGAATATCAAATGGAGCGCAACGAACAACGTTGGATCGCAGTCGGTGCAACTCGCAGCGGCCGGATATTAAATATCGTGTTTGCCATCCGTGACGAGGCAATACGTGCAATCACAGGATGGGTTGCCGACAAAGAAACAGCCGATCTGTATCTCGAGCAATGGGGTCTGGAATAAACATGGCGAATGCAAAAACGAAACAAGCAGTCATTCCAAAGTTTTCAAATGAGGCCGAAGAAGCAGCGTGGTGGGATACACATCGTTCCGAAATCGAGACAGAAATCCGGCAGCGAATGAGGCAGCAGCGCACGCTAACGCTGGGTAGTTTGCTCCAGGGAGAACCCGCGAAGCCTTCACAGCCGATAACGCTGCGCATTCCGAAGGAAGACTTGGCGAAAGCTCGCAGATTGGCAGCCCAAAAAGGTTTGGGATACCAGACCTATATCAAGATGCTACTGCGCAGAGCACTCACACAAGATGCATCCGAGGACCTCGTCGCTAGAACGCGTCAATCCCAGTCACGCTCGCGCCGATAATCAGCGTGTGAATATCGTGCGTGCCTTCATAGGTCTTGACGCTTTCAAGATTCATCAGGTGCCGCATGATCGGATAATCGTCCGCCACGCCGTTTGCTCCCAGAATGTCGCGCGACATCCGCGCGCACTCCAGTGCCATCCAGACGTTGTTTCTCTTGGCCATCGAAATATGCTGATGCTGAACTTTTCCTGCGTCTTTCAATCGTCCTACTTGCAGCACCAGCAATTGCGCTTTCGTGATCTCGTTGATCATCCAGGCAAGTTTTTCCTGCACCAGTTGATGCGAAGCAATGGGCTGATCGCGGAATTGTTTTCGCAGCAAAGAATATTGCAGCGCGCAGTCGTAACAAGCCATGGCTGCGCCGATTGCGCCCCAGGAGATTCCGTAGCGCGCCTGATTCAGGCACATCAGCGGAGACTTCAATCCGCCAGATTTCGGTAAAAGATTGGCCTCGGGAATATGGACATCCTGCAACGACAATCCAGAAGTCACCGAAGCGCGCAGCGACCACTTGCCATGAATATCATCGGCCTTGAATCCAGGACGATCGGTTTCCACCAGAAAGCCGCGGACTTTGTTGTTATAAGTCGGATCGCCCTCATCCTCGACCTTCGCCCAGATTACCGCGACATCAGCGATCGAGCCGGAAGTGATCCACATCTTCTCGCCGTTGAGCACATATTCTTTGCCAACTTTGCGAGCGCGCGTTCGCATTCCGCCCGGATTCGATCCAAAATCCGGTTCGGTCAATCCGAAGCAGCCCAGCTTTTCGCCCTTCTGCATCGCCGGAAGCCAGGTATTTTTTTGCTCATCGCTGCCAAACGCATATATGGGATACATCACCAGCGCCGATTGCACGCTGACAAACGAGCGCACGCCGGAATCGCCGCGCTCGAGTTCCTGCGTCACCAATCCGTATTCGACATTCGACATGCCAGCACAACCGTAGCCTTCGAGCGAAGCCCCGAAGAATCCAAGATCGGCCATCGGCTTCACCAGTTCGCGAGGAAATCGCCCAGCGCGATTGCACTCTTCAATAATTGGAACGAGGTTCTCCTCAATGAACTTGCGAGCCGTATCGCGCACCAATCGCTCGTCGTCGTTCAGTAACGTATCGAACTCGATGAAATCTACACCACGAAATTTGATAGCAGGCAAAGTCTCACCCCACGAAGTCAGCAGACAGCAAATAGCAAACTAATCAAACTAGCAGAGCAGCGGGGAAATCGGCAATGCGGGACTGAAAATTCATCGATCAAACCGGGCCCGCTCATGGCCGACCTTCGGAATCCACCGCGGCACCGCCGCGAGATAGCGATCGTATTCTTCCCCAAACCGCCGTCGCAGCGTTGGCTCTTCATAAAAGACGACAAACAGATGAGCAACCAGCAACATGCAAACCATGTAGATAGCGATGTGCAGCGAGTGGAACAACCAGGCTTGTCCTCCAATGATTAGTGAGACCCCGATATACATGGGATTGCGCACAAAGCGGTGCAGACCTGTGACGACGAGGACTTTGGTAGGCGCAATCGGCGCGGGCGTTCCGCCACCAATCAGAGCGAAACCCCAGAATGCCGTGTAGAGATAAATCGCGATCCCAATGGCGATAACGCCAATCGCTGCCCATTCTTCAGTGCCAGTCACTTTCCCTGGCGCCGCATCCAGCCTCAACCGCCAAGGTATGTAACCTGCGACGGTTCCCGGTACGAACACAGTGAAGACCAGCGTCTTCAAAATCGCTGTCAAGTTGACGCGCACAAAGGTCATTCTTGTCCGAAGCTGTTCAGGCGTCAACTGTAGTTAATGGCGCTCGTGTGGATCAGCGATCCGGCGAAATCACCACGAAAAGTAATTGGAAAGCATTACCTCAAGCCGGAAACATTGCCTTCTTTTGCGGATTCACTCGACACTACTTCAAGCGAAGCGATAATCTGTTGCCACGCAGATTTGCAAGTTGTAGTTGCGCACTAAATTGAGATGCCTTCCACCCGAATTTCTGTCAATCGAGCGCTGTCGCTCCTGATCGCTTTCCTCGTCCTATCCGCGACCTACCTCTACGCCTTCCCGCAGGCGAATGTTTTTTATGCCGGAGTCGTGTTGCTGCACACCGTTGCCGGCGTGGTGGCTGCGCTCTGGTTATTGCTGTGGCTCGTCCGCTGGTGGCGAAAAGGTGAACCGCTGGTCCGCCTCGGAATGGCCGTCCTCTTCCTGTCTGCGGTCCCCGGTCTGGCCTTGATCTATACCGGAGCTCTTCGCACCCACTGGACGCTGCTTTACGTCCACATGGTCGTGAGCTTCCTCGGCGCTGCCCTCATCGCCGCCGCCTACTTGGGCCATCGCGGATGGTTGTCCCAACATGCGGCGCTTCGTGTGCTTGCAGTGTTGGTTTTGCTCGCGGCGCTGATACCCGTCGCTCGCTATCTCCGCGAGGCTCGTTGGGCTCAGCATGCGCGCATTCAAAATCCATCTCTGCCGCCTCTCACCATGGATGGCGAAGGCGACGGCCCCAGCGGTCCATTTTTTCCCAGTTCCGCGCAGGTGTATGGCGGAGAAAAAATTCCCAGCCAGTTTTTTATGGAGTCTGATTCCTGCAAGCGTTGTCACGAAGATATCTACAATCAGTGGAACAGTTCGGCCCACCATTTTTCGTCGTTCAACAATCAGTGGTATCGCAAATCGATCGAGTACATGCAGGATACAATCGGCACCAAGCCGTCGAAATGGTGCGGCGGATGCCACGATCCCGCCGTACTCTACGCCGGCAAGATGGATACGCCGATCAAGCAGATCGTGCACAATCCCGAATCGCAAGCCGGACTCGGCTGCATGATGTGCCACTCCATTGCGGACGTGAAAAGCACCATGGGTCAGGCCGATTTCTATCTTGAATATCCCAAGCTGCACGAACTCGCGGCCAGCAAGAATCCCGTGGTTCGCACGCTGCACGACTTTCTGATCAAGTTGAATCCTGAGCCGCACCGCCGCGTATTTCTAAAGCCCTTCATGCGGCAGCAGACGGCGCAGTTCTGCTCTTCCTGCCACAAAGTTCATCTCGATGTGCCGGTCAATTCCTACCGCTGGTTTCGCGGGTTCAATGAGTACGACAACTGGCAGGCCAGCGGCGTCTCCGGAGAAGGGGCTCGTTCTTTTTACTATCCGGCCAAGCCGCAACAATGCGCGGATTGCCACATGCCGCTCGAAAACTCCAACGACATGGGAAACGTTGCCGGCAAGGTTCATTCGCACCGCTTCCCCGGCGCGAACACCGCATTGCCCACGGCTAATGAAGACGCCGCACAGTTGAAGGCCACCGAAGATTTCCTGACCAGCGGTGCCCTCACCGTTGATATTTTTGCGTTGTCACCCGAGAGCGCACCCTTAGCATCGGCCTCATTGAAAACGAGAGCGGTTGGACAACAAGACCTCTCCACCACTTTCGCGGTGGGAGAAGAAGCAGAAACTAAAATCACTCCGGAGTCAGGATCGAATGCCGCCGTCGCGCCGATCACTGCCCCGCTCAATCGTGTCCAGCCGACGGTGCGTCGCGGCGATACCGTTCGCGTAGACGTCGTCGTGCGCACCAAGCGCGTCGGTCACTTCTTTCCCGGCGGCACGGTTGATGCCTACGATACCTGGCTCGAACTCAAAGGAGTCGACGACCAGGGCCAGACGATTTTCTGGAGCGGCAAGGTCGATGACGACGGCAAAGGCCCGGTCGAAAAGGGAGCGCACTTCTATCGTTCCCTGCAGGTGGATGCGCACGGCAATCCGATTAACAAGCGCAACGCCTGGTCGACGCGAGCCGTAGTGTATGTTCGCCTGATTCCGCCGGGCGCGGCCGACACCGTTCATTTCCGAATGAAGGTTCCCGAGAAAACAGGCAGCAAAATCAAGTTGACCGCGCGGCTGTGCTACCGCAAGTTCTCCTGGTTCGACACGCAATTTTCATTTGCAGGCGAACCCGACGGCAAACCAGAGAATCCAGCAGCAGTCACCGCCGATTACGACGACAGAAAATTCACGTTCACGCAATCGCTTCATGGCGTCTCCGCCAAAGAAGAGAAAATTCCAGACGTGCCTATTGTCACGGTCGCGCAAAACGAAGTGGCGGTCGAAGTTTTACCCGCGAATGCTCCAGCGCCACAGCCAAAGACTCAGATGGTAAAAGAAGATTGGCAACGCTGGAACGATTACGGCATCGGCCTGTTGTTGCAAGGCGATTTGAAAGCAGCGCAGGCGGCCTTCGAAAAAGTGACCGAGGTCGATCCCCAGAATCCCGACGGCTGGGTGAATATCGGACGCGCCGCTTTGCAGGAAGGTGATTTGACCCGCGCCCGCACCGTCCTAGACAAAGCGCTGTCGCTCAATCCAAAGCTTGCCCGCACCAATTTCTTCTACGGATCCATGCTGAAATCAGCCGGAGACTACGATCAGGCCGCAGCACATTTCCAGATTGTGCTCGCCGAATATCCACACGACCGCGTCGTGCTCAACAATCTCGGCCGCGTCCAGTTTCTTCAGAGGAAATATGCGGATGCCGTGAAAACCTTGCAGCAGGTGCTATCCATCGACCCCGAGGATTTGCAGGCACACTACAATCTCATGCTCTGCTACAACGGACTCGGCGACGAGAAAATGTCCAAAGAACACCAGGCACGCTATCTGCGCTTCAAAGCCGACGAGTCCGCGCAAACTATCACGGGTCCCTATCGCCAGCTAAATCCCGAAGACAATAACGAGCGCCAAAATATTCACGAGCACGTATCCGTCCCGCTGCCGATTCTGAACAACGCAGCAGCCAAGCGCCAGGTAGCGAGCATAACCGTGCCGCAAGGTGCCCAAAAGTAATGAGCTCCCTGAAGACAATATTCACCACAGAGTCACAGAGGCACAGAGAAAATGCGCTCTTGGCTCTTAGCCTTTGGCTTTTAGCGAAGAGCCAAGAGCCAAAAGCTAAGAGCGTTTTTCTCGGTACCTCCGTGTCTCCGTGGTGGGTGTTGCTTTTTCTATCGATCGCCACTACCTTCGCGCCCGCCCAGGCCATCACCTTCCGCGATATCACGACTCAAGCCGGCATCCACTTCACCCACAACACCGGAGCCTTCGGAAAAAAGTGGCTTCCCGAAACCATGGGCCCCGGCTGCGCCTTCATCGATTACGACAACGACGGATTTCCCGACATTCTGCTGGTCAACGGCCAAGACTGGCCTGGACACACCAAGAATGGCGCGAGCACGCCCAAGCTCTATCACAATAATGGCAACGGCACCTTCACCGACGTAACGGCGAAATCCGGCCTCGGCATTTCGCTCTTCGGACTAGGTGTCGCCGTTGGCGACTACGATAACGATGGCTTCGACGACATTTTTATTACCGCCGTCGGCCAGAGCCATCTCTTCCACAACAACGGCAACGGCACTTTCACGGACGTCACTAAATCCGCCGGACTCTGGGGCCCAAACGAATTCTCCACCAGCGCGGCCTGGGTCGATTACGACCGCGATGGCAAGCTCGATTTAGTCGTGGCAAATTATGTGCAGTGGTCCGAGCAATCCGATCTCTACTGCACGCTCGACGGCTCGCACAAATCTTATTGCACGCCCGAGTCCTATAAAGGAACATCGGCCCGTCTCTGGCACAACCTTGGCAACGGCAAGTTCGAAGACGCTACCCAGAAAGCGGGTCTCTACGATCCAACGTCAAAAGGCTTGGGCGTCGCCATTCTCGACTACAACAATGATGGATGGCCCGACATCCTGATCGCGAACGATACGCAGCCGAACAAGCTCTACCTGAACAAAAAGAATGGAACCTTCGAAGAGCGCGCTGTTTCCGCCGGCATTGCGTTCAGCGAGGATGGCGTGGCTCGCGCCGGCATGGGCGTCGATGCCTCCGATTATGATCGCTCTGGCAGCGCCAGCCTGATCATCACAAACTTTGCCAACCAGATGCTCTCGCTCTACCACAATGAAGGCAACGGCCTTTTCGTGGACGAAGCCGCCCACTCAGACGTCGGACGCGCGACCTTGATCACGCTGGGCTTTGGCTGCTTCTTCTTCGACTACGACAACGACGGATGGCCCGACATTCTGATCGCCGACGGCCACATCGAAGACCAGATCGAAACCGTGCAGAAACGAGTCAGCTACGCCGAGCCGCCGCATCTCTTTCGCAATCTAACGAACGGCAAGTTTGAAGAAGTCACGACAAAGTCGGCAGCGCATTTGCCGCTCCGAAAGTAGCGCGCGGAGCCGCCTACGCCGACATTAATAATGACGGAGCGCTCGACGTGCTAATCATGACCAACGGCGGCCCAGCCCATCTGTATCTCAACCAGGGCGGTACGAATCAGAGCCTGCGCATAAAACTAGCCGGAACAAAATCCAACCGTGACGGCATCGGAGCCGTAGTCCGCGTAACTGCCGGAGCGGATAAGCAGTGGCTCACCATGAAGACGGGCTCCAGCTATCTTTCGCAAAGCGAACTGGTGCTGACCTTCGGCATGGGATCAAAAACCAAAGCCGACACAGTAGAAATCGACTGGCCGAGCGGCCAAATCGACAAACTCTCAAACATCGCAACCGGGCAGACCATCACCGTCCAGGAAGCAAAAGGCCAGATAGCCGCGCGGCCATATGGAAAGAAGTAGCTTTGAACGTTTCATCTCATTCACAAACTGTCATCTTGAACCTCAACTCTGTCATGTTGAATTTCCAACCCTGTCATCTTGAGCGCAGCAGGACGTTCGCGGAGCGAATGTCCCGCGGAGTCGAAAGACCCCATACCCGCATGAGCGACGATAAGCTCCGCAAGGCGTTCTCACGATGCAGCAGGAGCTCTTGACCATCTGTCCAAGGCCAAGCGCTCGGATAGAATCGTCCTAACCACGATGACCAAAAAGCTAACCATCGCGCTCGTCTCCGCGATACTAATCACGCTGCTAGCCGCGACCGCTCCGAATCCCCAGGAAGCCGCCCGCCTAAACAACATCGGCGTCGCGTACATGAACCAGCAGCTCTTCGAAAAAGGATTGAAATCATTCGAAGAGGCCGCCGCAAAAGATCCAGCGTCAGAAGTGATAACCGTCAACCGAGGAGTCGCCCTTCTTAACCTCCAACGTGTGGACGAAGCAAAGGCGTTGCTGGAAAAAGCCACGAAAGATAATCCGAAAGACGCTCACGCCTGGTACAACCTCGGCCTCTATTACAAAAACTCCGCCGATGCCGCCGCTGGCGTCGATGCGTTCCGCCATGTCACCGAAATCGACGCGAACGATGCCGACACCTGGTACTTCCTCGGATCGACCTACGCGCAACTCAAGCAGTTTCCTGAAGCGATCGCCGCTTTCGAGCACGCGCTAAAGCTTGACCCGCATCCACGCCTCCGCGCAGTTTGGATTAGCGCGGGCCTACCAGCAATCCGGACAAGCCGATCCCGCGCACGAGGCGATGAAGAAATTCCAGTACATCACGCAGAACAAGTTGGGCGCGCCGATCAGCCTGGCTTATGGCGAGCAGGGGAAGTATTCGCGCGCGGAAGATTCGCCGATGGCGGTGGAGAAAGTTCCCGAGCGGAGATTGCGGTGAAGTTTGTGGATGTGACGGAGGAAACGGGGCTGGTTTCGGGGGCAGGATTCCACTCGGGGTTAGGGCATTCACCGTCGCGCGATTTCATCTCTTTCCTGGGCCCAGGCGCATGTTTCCTCGACTATGACAACGATGGCCGAATTGACGTATTACTTGCCGACAGTCGTCCTGAAGGCGGACTTGCCTTGTTCCACAACGTGGGCGGCAAATTTGAAGACGTGACCAGTAAGGCAGGTCTTCCCACGATGCACGCGCTGGCATGTACAACCGGAGACTATGATAACGACGGTTACGTTGACATCGTTCTCAATGTGAACGGTCGTGTTCAGCTCTTCCATAATCAGGGCAACGGAACCTTCAAGGATGTAACGGAATCAGCCGGAATCAAGAATGATGCTCGCGCCGTAGGAATGGCATTCGTGGATTATGACCACGATGGCGATTTGGACTTGTACATCACACGCATGGTCCCAGATTCCACGCGTGCAGCCGCATATTCCACGCCCTTGATTCCGGGGGCCGAATCGCAGTGGGTTCTATCGAAGGACAAGGCCAACTGCCACCTGATACACCCGGCAATCAAATGTGGCGCAACAACGGGAATGGTACCTTCACAGATGTTAGTGCCGAGAAAGGCCTCTCTGCCAAAGGATATTACTCTGCTTCGATCGGCACAGATTACAACAACGATCGAGCCGTTGACATTGTGATTGCGGGCTACCACAGCACCACAACAATCTTTGAAAATCCGCGTGAGGGTGCATTTACCGCGCGCCATCCGTTCCCGGCCTGGACGAGCGAAAACGGTATCGCTGTCCTCGATTTCAATCACGATGGCTGGATGGACTTGGCGTTTACCGCCGACGGTACGACCGAGAACGGTGTCCATCTGAGGCGCAACAATGCTGGTAAGGGTTTCGATCGTGTTGAACTTCCCAAGGCGAATTGGTCCCGCGCCTACGGCATCGTCGCCATCGATTACGACAACGACGGCTGGGTCGACCTAGCCGCCGTAGGCGAAACAAAAGACGGCAAAGGCGAAGTCCGCCTCTTCCGCAATCTCGGTCCTGACGGATGGAAAGACGTCACCGTCGAAACCGGACTCGACAAAATTCAGCTCAAAGAGCCACGCGCCATCATCGCCGGAGATTACGACAACGACGGAGCCGTCGATCTGCTGATCACGCAGAATCACGGGCCGGCTGTGCTGCTCCGCAACGAAGGAGGCAACAAGAATAATTCGCTGCGGCTCGCGCTCAAGGGGCTGAACGATAACAAGAGCGCCATCGGCACGAAGGTCGAAGTCTTCTCCGACGGCATTCGCCAGAAGTTCGAAGTCTATGGATCATCCGGCTACCTCGGGCAGAACTCGCCTTACCTGACCATCGGCCTCGGCCTAGCTAAAGAAGCCGACGTTGTCCGCATGTTGTGGCCAACCGGCGTGCTGCAAGATGAAATCGGGGTCGCCGCGAACAAAGTGCAGAACATCGGAGAGCTTGATCGCCGCGGCAGTTCTTGTCCTACGCTCTTTGCCTGGGATGGTCACGAATATCACCTCGTCGGCGACATGCTCGGCGCAGGCGTCGTCGGGCACTGGATTGCAGCGAGCGGAAGCAAAATCGAACGGGATATTCCTCGTCCAACCGAAGCCATCAAGCTTGATCGCAATTCGCTACGCGAAAAAGAGGGCAAGCTCAGCTTCCGCTTCATGGAGCCGCTCGAAGAATCGGTGTATCTCGATCAGGTGAAATTGCTGGCCGTCGATCACCCTGCCGATGTGGAGGTTTATCCCAACGAGTATTTCGCCTCGAATCCGCCTTATCCGCCGTTCAAGGTTGTGTTCAGCAACAATAAGGATGCGCGTCCACCTGCTGGTGCCTGGGATGAGCACGGGCACGACGTACTTCCCGATCTGCTGAGCGCATCGGTATTTTGGCGACTTCAAGGTGCTTTCATTCATGGGATTCACCGAGCCGCATAGCCTGGAACTCGATCTTGGCGAAGCCTATCGCGGTGGTCCGCTGTGGCTGCTGATGCATGGCGAGATCGAATATTACTCGGCCACCAGCATGTATGCCGCCGATCAAGCCCATCTGCGTCCGGTCGCGCCGTATGTTGAAGCGCTGGTCGCGGGTAAAGATAAAGATAAGAAAGAAAATTGGGTTCGCGTCGCCGACGATATCGGATTTCCCGCCGGCGGTCCTCGAACGATGACGGCCGATCTCACCGGCAAGCTTCCGCTGGGAACGCAGCGCATTCGTATCGCGACAAATCTGCAAATCTACTGGGACGACATACTCATCAGCCGAACCCATCAGGAGCAACATTCTCGCTTGACCCCCGTGCCGCTCGCCCATGCGCGACCTGAGTTTCCACGGATTCCCGCTGAAGATCGAAGACAAGCCGCCGGGCAACGTGAAATATGTTTACGAAAAAACCAGCGCCACCGGCCCCTACACTCGGCCTGCGGGAGCGTACACGCGGTACGGCGATGTGCGTCCGCTCCTCGGTGCGCTGGACGACAAATTTGCCGTCTTCGGATCGGGCGACGAAGTAGCGCTAGACTTCGATCCGGCGACTCTGCCGAAATTGCCACAGGGCTGGGTGCGCGATTATTTCTTCATCGCCAACGGCTACGAAAAAGATATGGATTTCTATGCCTATCGCGGCGACACGGTCGATCCGCTGCCGTTCCGCGAGATGCGGACCTATCCGTATCCCGCGCAATCTTTTCCGTCCGACGCCGAACACCTGAATTACATGCTGGAATACAACACGAGGTTCATGTCAGGGAATGAAGCCAGCGGATACTCGTTTCAGTATCCGGAGCCATAATCCCCGTCATGCTGACTTCTCTTGTCGTCTCAATTGTCTTTGTCATGTTAATTTCATTTGTCATCCTGAGCGAAGCGAAGGACCTGCTTTTTCCGGCTGCCACCAGAAAGCAGGTCCTTCGCTTCGCTCAGGATGACAAGGTTTGGTGGATAGCAGGCTTCGCCATTTTGTTGATCGCCCTAGCCAACCCACTGTCGTCGCAAAGTGCGCCGCCCGCGACGAAAACTCCTCCCTCGCATGTTGAAAAGAAGCCGCTCGCACCTAAGCCCACAACTCCCATCCCCGTCTTCCGCGACATCGCCGCCCAAGCCGGCCTGACCGCGTCCCACATCTCCTCGCGCGAAAAATACTACGTGATCGAATCCATGAGCGGAGGCGTTGGACTGTTCGACTGCGACAATGACGGCAAACTCGACATCGTGATGGTGAACGGATCAACGGTTGATCGCTATAAAAAAGATGGCGGCGATCCGCTGGTTACGCTTTGGCATCAGGATGCCGGCCTCAAGTTCTCCGACATCACCGAGAAAGCCGGACTCACGCGCAAGGGATGGGGCATGGGCGTCGCCGTCGCCGACTTCGACAACGACGGCAACCTCGATCTATTCGTTACTGGATACGGCGGCAATGTGCTCTATCGCAACAAAGGCAATTGCACTTTCGAAGATGTGACCGATAAGGCCGGAGTGCGCGGCGGCGGCCTCTCCACGGGCGCGGCCTGGGCCGACTACGATCGCGACGGCAATGTCGATCTGTTCGTCTCACGCTATGTTCACGTGGACATCAACAATCTGCCCGCGTTCGGATCGACCAAGTTTTGCCAGTTCAAAGGCGCTCCCGTGCAATGCGGTCCCTGGGGCATGGAGGGTGAAACCGATCTGCTTTACCACAATCGCGGCGACGGCACGTTTGAGGAGGTATCGAAAAAAGCCGGCGTTGACGATCCCGAAAAATATTACGGATTGGGCGTGACCTGGGGCGACTACGATAATGACGGATGGCCCGACCTTTTTGTCGCCGACGATGCGACTCCGAATCATCTGTATCACAACAATCACAACGGCACGTTCACTGACGAAGCGATGGTTGGCGGCATCGCGCTGAACAGTGAAGGGCAGGCGCTCGGCTCCATGGGCGTGACCTGGGGTGATTGCGATCACAGCGGACGCCTCTCGATGTTCATCACGGAATTCGCCGACCAGCCCAACACGCTTTATCGCAATCTTGCTCACGAAAAAGCAGGCTCTGGCAAATCGGGCTCAGGTGGATTTGAAGACGTCGCCATGACATCGCATCTCGGGCAATCCAGTTTGCCGTTGGTAGGGTGGGGCACATCGTTTTTTGACATGGATAACGATGGCTGGCTCGATCTGTTCGTCGCCAACGGGCACGTCTATCCGCAGATGGACGCGGTGAAGGGAAGCGCCGCCTACGCCGAGCCGATGCTGTTGCATCGCAACCTGCGAAACGGAACTTTCGAGGAAGTGTCGAAAGCGGCCGGATTAGCCGACATGCCTCTGAAATCGCGGCGGGGCGCGGCTTTTGGCGACATTTCCAATAACGGAAATATCGACATCGTCGTACTCAACGTCGGAGAGCCGCCGTCGCTTTTACTCAATACAAATAAAAGCGAGAACCATCGCGTGCTCTTTCATCTCACCGGAACAAAAAGTAATCGCTCGGCGATCGGCGCTCGTGTCACCATCCAAGCCGGAGGAATTTCGCAGTTCGACGAAGTACGAGGAGGTGGCAGTTATCTTTCGCAGAACGATCTGCGGATACACTTCGGACTGGGGTCGGCGAAAAAAATTGACTCCGTCGAAATCCGCTGGCCAAGCGGCAAGACAGAAATCCTCAAAGACGTGCCTGCGGATAAAATCTACTCCATTGTGGAAGGGCAGGGAATCAAAGACTCCATGCCCTTCAGCGATCTTTTGAATCATTTGCCATAATTCTTCGGCAAGGCCTTCGCCAACTCTTTCCATCCCACCAGCACGAATCCCTGGTCTTTTAAAAACTGCTGGAACTCCGGGCTCTTGACCATATCCAGATCGTGTTGCCGCCACGCCGCGCCCCAGTTGGGATGGTCGTAGGTCGCGCCCCGCATCTCATCGTCGTCATAAGCAAGATGGACGATGACTTGATACACGCCGGGGGGAAGCGGTTCAAGTTGCTTCTTGTACCACGCAACCCAATCCTTGGCATCGACTCCGGGCGCGATTTCCAGCACTTGTTGCACGAGCACTTCTTCCGCGGGTGGAGCGAGTCCCTCGGGGGCGTGACTTCCCGACCAGGCTTCCAGAATGGGCAAGTCGTAGGCATAGCCCATTTTTTGATAGAGCTTATAAAGTTCGGGCGAGCCAAACAGCGCGCCCATGTGGGTGTCCAAGTGTGTCAGATGAATGCCGGCCGACTGGGCGCGATCGATTTGCGCATGCAATTCAGCTTCTACCTCGGGGAGTTTGGCATTCTTGGCGACTGCATCGGTCTCGAGCGGAAGATATCCGTCCGGGTCCATCAGGCTGGGCACTTTGTCTCTGGGGCTGACAGATCCCCAGCGAAAACTCGTCCATTCGCTGTTGAGGGCCTGGTGGATGCCAACATCAGCGTTGGGATGATCCTTAGCCCACTTTGCGACCTCGGGAAACCACGGGCAGGGAACCAGAATACTGGCCGAAGTGACCCATCCCTTTTCGAGCGCCTCAAATATGGCGCGGTTGACGGAGTGGTTCATCCCCAGATCGTCAGCGTGAATCACCAGCAGGCGCGCGTTTGCGGGATAGCCCAGTCGCTGCTGGATAGTTTGCTGTGCCGGTGCTTGGGCAAAACTCAACGAACCGCAGATCGCTACAGAAAGAGAGAACAGGAGAAGGTGAATTTTGTAGTTCATGACCGTGGCTCATGCTCCATCAAGTAGGGTCAAATTCCGTCGAATCGCGGTTTGAGACAGGATTCGGCAAGAATCGTTTTAATAAAGAGCGTTTTTCGTTGACAGAATAACCCTTCCGTATAAAACTCGATAGGAATTTTGTGGAACTGCGGCTGGGTCGCTCTATTTGGGCCCCGCAAGCCCACGAGAACGACCCTTCCCCTATAGACCCCGTTATCTCCGCAGGATAACGGGGTTTTAATTTGGGATGCGAGTTGCTAATCGTAGATGAGTTCTACAGCCAACCCGCCCGCTGACGCTCCCCGCCTCAGGCGCTCGCTCACACTTTGGGACCTGATTCTATACGGCATTATCGTGATTCAGCCGGTCGCGCCGATGTCGGTGTTCGGTGTGCTCAGCGATCGCGGCCGCGGACACGTAGTCACGACCATCCTGATCGCGATGGTGGCAATGCTGTTTACTGCGATCAGCTATGGACGCATGGCGCGTGTCTATCCCAGCGCCGGTTCGGCGTTTACTTACGTCGGCCAGGAAATCAATCCCGCTCTCGGATACGTCACAGGCTGGAGCATGGTAATGGATTACATGCTCAATCCGATCATTTGCACGATCTGGTGTAGCCAGCAGGCTCACGTGTTTGCTCCGGGCGTTCCGTATTGGGCATGGGCTGTCTTCTTTGCTGCGGTGTTTACGTTGCTGAATGTTCAGGGAGTCAAGACATCTGCGCGAGTGAACTCAGCGTTGGCTGTGGGGATGGGCGTGGTCATCGCAATTTTCTTTGTGGTCGCGGCGCGCTATATCTTTGGACATCCGCATGACGAGGCCGGTTTCTACACGCGTCCTTTTTACGATCCGAGCATGTGGAACACGAAGGCCGTTCTCGGGGGCACCTCGATTGCAGTGCTCACCTATATTGGATTCGACGGCATCTCGACGCTTTCGGAAGAAGCCGAAAATCCGCGCCGCAATATTCTGCTGGCCACGGTGCTGACCTGCCTTGTGATCGGTATTCTTTCCGCGGTTGAGGTCTATGCCGCCCAATTGATCTGGCCTGCGTCGCAGCCCTTTCCGGATATCGACACGGCTTTCGTTCACGTTGCCGGACGCGCCTGGAAGCCGATGTTCGGCATTATCGGATTCACCCTGCTAGTCGCTAATTTCGGATCGGGCATGGGCGCACAGATCGGCGCTGCGCGACTGCTTTACGGCATGGGACGGAGCAATGCGCTCCCCAAGTCTTTTTTTGGCGTGGTGGACGCGAAACATCGAGTGCCTCGTAACAATGTTTTATTCGTGGGTGCGATCGCTCTGATTGGCGCATTTGTCATGAGCTACGGACTCGGCGCGGAGATGCTCAACTTTGGTGCTCTCATCGCTTTCATGGGAGTCAACGCCGCTGCTTTCGTGCGATATGTTGTCCGCGACAAGAAGTGGACCCTGTCATTTGTCGTGCCACCGGTGCTGGGCTTCGTGATCTGTTTGTTGCTTTGGCTAAGCCTAAGCAATCCAGCCAAAATCGCCGGCACCATCTGGATGGTCGCAGGCATCGCCTTCGGCGCTTGGAAGACGCGCGGCTTCCGCGGAGATTTGGTGAACTTCGATCTTCCCGCAGACGAGTAAGGCAAAATCAAACTGCCCACCAAATTTGTCATCCTGAGCGAAGCAGGCCATTCGCGAAGCGAATGCCCTGCGCAGTCGAAGGACCCCTACGCCATCTTCATCTCCACCGCCGCAGCAAGGAATTCTCACGATGCTCTCTAATTTGCAGCGCCGCGAAATCATCTGCCCCTCACTTCGCTTAAGATGAAGAAATTTACTCAACATTCCAGCCGCTAATTTCCACCTCTGGTTTAAATGTTCCCAGGCTGCCAGCGCGATAGGTAGCAGTAATCTCCCGCTTTTCACCTGGCAGCAACGAAATGTAATTATCCTGCCAGACCACAGGCAGAATTTCCTCGCCGCCTTTGCCCTTGTCGAGCTTGAGCCGCACGAAAAATGCCAGGCTCTTGCCAGGATTTTCCACCGTGACTCGGGTTACCTCCTCTTCTCCCTCACGCTCGCTGCGGCTGGAAACCTTCAGCTTCACTTTCGGCAACTGCGCCAGCGAAGTGTAGTCCGCAAAAGAAGCGGTCGGAGTCGTGTACCAGTTCGACTTAGACCAATCAAGCGTTTCCGGTTTCGTGGATAAGCCAATAGAAGTTTGACCCGACTAGTTTGCCTCCAGCAGTCAGTAACGCGCAGATCCAGAAAGTATGCGGGCGACAACCCGTCAATCTGGGGAAGCTCGAATACTTTCGCGGTGCTGTCGGCGGCAGCGTCGAGCGCACTTTCTTTGGAGAATTTCTGAGTTCCATCCAGATTGAACACTCGCGCCGTCAGCTTTAGTCCCTTAGCGTCCGCGTACTGACTACTAACCAGCCAGATTGAGTGATCGTCGTATCCATAAACCGGATCGAGCGCCTGCATCGCCTTCTTCGCACCGAAATATCCGCCGCCTGGCCGCAAATAATAATCGTAGAGATGCCAGATCATCGACGGCCACGCATTATTCAGCATCCACTGGATGACGCCCGTCGAAGTGTATTTATTTCGACTGTAAGCCTCATACATGGCGCGCACGCCTTCGTAGGTCATGAGCTGCGATTTGTAGGTGAAATCTTCAAGGCTCCCCGCCTTGCCGTAGCGCGTATTCAGCGCATCGGTGAAGACCTTTGTCGTCTTAAAGGCTCCGCCGCCGGCGTGATAGTTCCAATATTCGTCCAGCGGTCCATCGGCCGTCCAAAGATGATCTTTGGGAATCATGCGCTGGATGCTCTCGATCGGCGGGATGGCCGGTCCCATGCTGGTTTCGGAGTTGAAGCCGTAAGCTCCGCCACAGCCTCCTGCGTTGCAGGATTTTTCGTCGGTATGGAGATGCGGGTCTGACGACCAATACGAAGGCGCGACATATTCATATGGACCGCTCATCTTTACGCCGCTCCCGCCAGTCACCGTCGTCGTTTTGGCCGTGGCCGAAGACACCACCGGATTTGGCCACCGGAGATCGGCTTCAGTCTTCAGATACATTTCTTCCACATCAGGTGGCGGAGGATTGTCGCTGCCGTTCAGCCACATCAACATGCTGGGATGACCTCTGAGCCGATACATCTGATCGCGCAGAGAGGCCTTGGCGATCACGAAGTCCTCGTCGGTCCAAGCGCCCCAGTGCTCCCAAAAATCGCAGCAACACCATCCCGCCATCACCAGGATCCCCTGCTGATCGGCCATTTCGAAAAATTCTTCGGTCTCGAGTTTGCCTTCGAGCCGGACAGTGTTCAGTCCCATGTCGCGGACGTATCGAAACTCGTCCGCGAGACGCTCGGAAGTTTCGCGCATCATCATGTCAGGAGTCCAGCCGCCGCCGCGAATCAGAATATTTTTGCCGTTGATCTTGAACAGGCGTTTCAGGCGATCTGGCGCTTGCTCGGCAACCTCGGAAGTGATCTCGCGGATGCCAAATTTCGTAAGCGATGAGTCGGAAACTTTGCCCTCTAACTCAAATGAAAGTTTCAATTCGTAAAGGTTCGGCGTCCCCATCTGTGCCGGCCACCACAGCCGAGGGTTGCTCACAATAAGCTCTGGATACTGTTCCGGCGAGAACACCACATCTTTGGACTCACCCGCCGCCAGTTCTACCGGCTGCGTCAATTCGATATTCTCGATCTCGCCTTTCAGCGTTCCTTTTACAGGATGGTCGCTGCCATTTTTTACCAGAGCCGTAACCGTCAGATGGGCTTTGTTGTTCGCCGAATCCACTTTCGATAGCACTGCCGGATGCCGCAACGCGACCGGCCCGCTGGTTGTGAGATACGCCTCGCGCCACAGTCCCATATTTTTGTCGGGCGGGGCGGGATTCCAATCCACAAAGGTGATCGCCAGGCTGTTCTCGGTCGGCGCCCAAACCTGCACCGCCAGCACATTGTTTCCGGTCTTGATGGACGAGGTGACGTTGAACTCGTACGTCCGCCACGCGCCCGCGACCTCGTTCGAATTAGCAATCTGCTTACCGTTGAGAAAAATGTTGGCGCGGTAATTGATGCCGCGAAAATTCAGCCAGACATTCTTCCCAGCGACGCCGCTGGGCACGGTAAACTCTTTGCGATACCACCACGAAACCGCGTAAGGACTGTCCGGCGGCATCGGTACGTTCGAAAAATTGAAGCCAATGGGATAGCTGACTCCAGGGTACTGCCGCAGATTCATTCCGAAAAAAGGGTCGGGCAGCAGCCCGCTCTTTACTTGCGCCGCCACCACGGTTGTTGGGACATCCGCTTGAATCCAGTCACCAGTCTTGAATGACCCACCCGAAATGGTCTCGCCCGTCGCGGCTACTTTCGCGGAAGACTGCAAAGCCCATCCATCGCGCAAGGGAAGCGTCAGCGCCGGCATCTGCGCGAAGCTGAACTGCGCGGCTGCGGCCGCGAGCGGAAAAAACAAGACCAATAGCCTGAATTTCTTCATGAAGGTATCCTTGGATTTAGTTGAAGAATAAATAGCAGACCAATCGTTCTGCCGAAACTGCCCTACGTTGATAGCACTTTTATTAATTCGATTCAATAGAGGATTTCCGCAACCCACCCCGCAACCTTTCACGAACTGTCATGCCAATTTCATGAACCGTCATTCCACTTTCATGAATGTCCATCCCAATTTTATGAATTGTCATCCCGAGCGGAAGCGAGGGATCTGCAGTCGTTGCAATATGCCGATCCTTCGCGTCGCTCGGGACGACAAAACGCTAACTCGGCCCATGTCTCCTTGCGCCGGGTCCCATCTTCGTCGCTAGTTTATAATGATAAATTCCAGCTTCCAGCGTGGAGCAATCGCAAAGCGACCTGAAAACGCCATTTGACACGGAGTTATCCGCACTATGATTCGAACTCTTCAAAACGCAGGACCGACTGTAAAGATCATTCTGGGCGGGTTGCTCGTCCTGATTTGCGCCTCGATGGCGATTACCCTCATTCCAGGTTTCGGTTCCAACCTCGGCATCGGCGCGACTCCAGCGGGCGTTCTGGCCACCATTGGCGACCAGACAGTAACCATGTCTGAAGTACAGCGTGAGGCCCGCAACATGATCCGGCAGCAGTTTCCTAAGGGCGGCCCGCAGGCTAGCATGTTGCTACCCTATTTTTCCAGCCAGGCTGCAGAGCAACTGATCAACGAGAAGGCTCTGGTCGACCAGGCCGAACGCATGGGCTTGCGTGCCAGCGATGAAGAACTCCGCCAGGAACTCCGCCAGGGGCAGATTGGCTCGATACTCTTCCCCGATGGCAAGTTCGTCGGACAGGAAGAATACGAAAACTTTGTCCAGCGCAATGACATGACCGTTCCCCAGTTCGAATCGCTGGAGAAGAACTTTATTCTGGTCCGAAAATTACGCGCCCTGGTGGCGACCAGCGCGTTTGTAGGGGACGCTGAAGTCCGCGACGAGTTCAACCGCCGCAATACCAAAGTAAAGTTCGAATATGCCGTGATCACGCAGGCCGATATCCTCAAGGGATTGCATCCCACCGACGAGGAGCTAAAAGCTTTTTACGACCGGAATAAGTCGTCCTATGTGAACTCGATTCCCGAGAAGCGGCAGATCAAGTACGCCGTTGTTGACACCGCGAAGATGGCGGCAGCGACGACGGTTACCGATCAGGACTTGCAGACCTACTACAACCAGCATCGCGAAGAGTTCCGGGTGCCGGAGCAGGTGAAGGTCAGCCACATTTTGATAAAGACTCCCTTGCCCGCACCAGGCGCGAAGGAAGATGAGAAGGCCATCGCCGATGCCCGAGCGAAAGCGGAAGATGTTTTGAAGCAGGTCAAGGCAGGCGGAGATTTTGGCCAGTTGGCAGGAAAATACTCTGACGATCCCGGCAGCGCCAAAAGTGGTGGAGAACTCGGCTGGATCGGCCGCGGCCGCACCGTCCCTGAATTTGAGAAAGCTGCGTTTTCACTTGGTAAGGGACAGACCACCGATCTCGTGAAGAGCAGCTACGGTTTCCACATTATCCGCGTTGAAGACAAGCAGGAGGCCCACCTCAAGTCGCTCGCCGAAGTGAAGGATGAGATCGAAGCGAAGGTGAAGCAAGAGAAAACGGCACACGCCACCGAAGTAGCGGCTAACACGCTGCTCAGTCAGGCGCGTACGGATGGAATCGACAAAGCGGCTGCCGCCAAAGGTCAGACCGCGGTCACCACCGATTTTTTCAGCCGGACCGACACCCTGCCCGGACTGTCTGCAAATCCGCAGTTCATGGAAGCCGTCTTCAACGAGGCAGATAAAGCTCCGCCGGACCTGGTTCAGACTCCGCAGGGCTATGTGGTTTTTCAGTTGCTTGCGGTAAAGCCGCCGGCCACACCGACGTTCGAAGAAATTCGTTCGCGAGTGGAAAACGAGTTCAAGAATGAGCGTGCCAGTTTTCTGCTGCAACAGAAAACGCAGGAACTCTCCGATCGAGCCAAGGCTAGTCACGACCTGAAAAAAGCCGCCAAAGAGCTGGGTGCGACGGTGAAAACGAGCGATTTGGTTCTGCCCGACGGACAGGTGCCCGACATCGGTTCCATGTCGAGTGCAAGCGCGATTTTCTCACTGAATCCCGGCGACATTTCCACCCCGATCAACGCCGGTGGCAATGGCATCGTCGCTCAGTTGATCGAAAAACAGACCCCGACAGATCAGGAATTTGCCGAGAAGAAGGACAGCATCCGCCAGACGCTTCTCGAAGCGAAGCAGACCGACTTGTTCGAGCTGTTCGTCACCAACCTGCGTAAAGATATGGAGAAATCCAAACGCCTCAAGGTCAACCAGGACGAAATGAAGTCCTTGACCAAGCAAACTGCCCAAGAAGGCTCGTAAGCTTAAGGTTCTCAGTTCCCGGTTCTCAGTTCTCAGTGCGAGATTGAGAACCGGACTCGATCATGTGCGCCAAGAAACCGAGAACTGAGAACTGGGAACCCGAGAACTGATTTTGAATGCCATTCCCGCGCGCCAGCGGAATTTTGCTTCATCCCTCCTCGCTGCCGTCACGCGGCGGGATCGGCGACTTTGGTCCAGCGGCGTATGCGTTCGCCGATTTTCTCGCATCCGCCAAGCAAGGACTGTGGCAGGTGCTGCCTCTGGGACCAGTCGGTTACGGAAACTCACCCTACTCCTCGACTTCAGCATTCGCCGGAAATCCCCTCTTAATCAGTCTGGACCGCCTCGCCGATCACGGTTGGATTGATCAGGCCAAGGTCGATGGTCTGGCCGTTGAAGTAAAGACGGTCGATTACCCAGGAGTCTTTTTCCAGAAATTGCCCTTGCTGTTCGAAGCGGCGCGCAACTTTATTCGTTCGGCAACCCCTTCCGCGCGCGCTCGCTGCGAGAGATTCTGCCGCGAGAATCAATGGTGGCTCGACGATTTCGCTCTCTTCGATGGATTGCGCGCACGTTTCAAACTCGAGAGCTGGAATCGTTGGCCTCGTGAATTCACTCATCGCGATCCTTCGGCCATCGCGAAGGCGCGCACCGATATGGCCGACGAAATCGAAATCCGGCGCACCGTGCAGTTTTTTTTCTACGAACAATGGCAGGCGCTGCGCGCTTATTGTGCGGGGAAGTCGATTCGCGTCGCCGGCGACATCGCGATCTTCGTGAACTTTGACAGTGCCGATGTCTGGACACATCCCGATCTTTTTCGCCTTGATTCCAACCTCGATCCCGAAGTCATCGCCGGCGTTCCACCGGACTTCTTCAGCAAAGACGGCCAGCGTTGGGGCAATCCACTGTATCGCTGGGACGAAATGAAAGAGCGCGGCTACGCGTGGTGGATCCAGCGCATGCGTTGGGCCATGCGAAATTTTGACTACGTTCGTCTTGACCACTTCCGCGGTTTCTCTCAGTTCTGGGAGATTCCAGCGAGCGAACCTACCGCGATTCATGGCCGCTGGGTCGATGGCCCCAAGGACGATTTATTCGTGAAACTCCGTGAAGCCCTTGGCGGCCTGCCATTCTTTGCCGAGGATCTGGGCTACATTACCGACGACGTGCATGCGCTTCGCGAACGCCTGAAAATTCCCGGCATGGCCGTGCTGCAATTCGGGTTCGGCGACGTCGGCGCGCACAGCCACCTGCCGCATACTTTCACCACCGAGAAGGTGGTCTATACCGGCACGCATGACAACGACACGCTCTACGGATGGTGGGCATCTTCCGCAACCGAATATGAGCGCCAGCAGGTGCGGGCATACTTGGGACGATGTGATGACGGCATCAACTGGGCAATGATTCGTGCTGCATCCAATTCCGTGGCCAGTCTGAGTGTTGTGCCCATGCAGGATGCTCTGGGGTTGGGAAGCGATGCGCGCATGAATATTCCCAGCCGGCCAGAAGGGAACTGGCGCTGGCGTTTCCATGGCGACCTGCTTCGTCCGGAGTTGGCCGAAAAACTTGCCGCCCTGGCGACAGTCTCAGATCGCCTGCCGCAAGCATTACCAGCGACTGCCGGCGAAGAGTGGGTGGCCTGATAGTGTATTCTCGGTTCGAGCCAAATTGATCGAAGCAAATTGACCAAATCCTCTGGAGCACGATTCCGTGACCGATTCTATCGAGCCCATCATTCGCGCTCAGGCTGTCGAAAAGTTCTACCTCCAGCCCGATGGGAATCGCATTGAAGTTGTCGCTCCCGTCGATCTGAATGTAGAGCCCGGCCAGATCATTACCCTCCTCGGTCCCTCCGGCTGCGGCAAGTCCACGCTGCTGCGCATTCTGACCGGACTCAGCAAGCCCTCTTCGGGCGAAGTTCTGTGGCATGGCCAGCCGATAACGTCGCAGAATGCTGGCGTGGCCATCGTCTTCCAGAGTTTTGCTTTATTCCCATGGCTCACCGTCCTCGACAACGTAGAGGCTCCGTTAGAAGCCCGTGGGGTCGCTGCTCTTGAGCGCCACAAGCGTGCATTACGCATCCTGGATACGGTTGGTTTGGACGGTTTTGAGAGCGCTTACCCGAAAGAGCTTTCGGGCGGCATGAAACAACGCGTCGGATTTGCGCGCGCGCTGGTAGTCGAGCCCGAGGTCCTGTTCATGGACGAGCCCTTCTCGGCGCTCGATGTTCTTACCGCGGAGAGTCTGCGCAATGAATTGCTCGAGCTTTGGCTCAGCAAGAAGATGCCGACCAAAGCTATTTTCATCGTTACCCACAATATCGAAGAAGCAGTGCTGCTGGCGGATCGCGTGATTGTGTTGGGAAGAAATCCGGCGCGGGTGCGGGCCGATTTTCCCATCGAGCTGTCTCATCCCCGCGATCGCAAATCAGCCCGCTTTGTTGAACTCGTGGATTACATCTACAAGATCATGACCCAGCCCGACCTCGCGCTTGCCGCCCCAGACGCGGTGGCAGTGGCGCAGAAGCCGGTCAGGCAGAAATATCAGATGATCCCGCACGCTCGTGTCGGCGGCATTGCGGGCCTGCTCGAACTACTGCAAGACCGCGGCGGAAAAGAGGATCTGTATCGCCTGGCCGAAGATCTGGTCATGGATGCCGAAGATTTGCTCCCGATCGTGGAGGCTTGTGTGCTGCTGGGATTCGCCACGCTGAAAGAAGGCGACGTCGAAATTACCCCCGAAGGCACGCATTTCGCGGAAGCCGATATTCTCAGCCGGAAAACTCTTTTCCGTCAGGCTGCCCTGAAGCACATCGTGATCCTGCAGCAGATTGACAGCATCCTGCACGCCAAGACCGACCGCTCGATTTCGGAGGAATTTTTCTACGATATTCTCGATGAACATTTCAGCACGGATGAAGTCGAACGCCAGTTCGAAACGGCCATGAACTGGGGACGCTACGCTGAAATTTTCGACTATGATCGCGAGGCGCACCGACTGGTCCTGGCGGAGCCCATTTCTGAGCCCCATCCCCCGACTACTCCGGTGCAGTTGTGAACCGTCCGCAACGAATTACTTTTCGTCCCCTGGTCCGAATCTGGTCGGTGCTGCCGCGCGCCGGTGCCAGCCTGCCCGACCTTGTTATGTTTTCCGGGGGGCTGGCTCTCTTTTATGGAGTACTAGAAGTTGGACGCAATTGGCTCGGTCCCTTCACTCCGCATGTGGAGATCAGCCGCAGCCTCGGCGCGCTCCCCGTTTACGCCGGATACTCATTGCTGCGCATCGCCCTGGCCTACTTTCTGAGTCTGGTTTTTGCGATTGTCTATGGATACATAGCGGCGTATCGCCCCGGCGCAGAGCGCTTCATGATTCCACTGCTCGACGTCTTGCAGTCCATCCCGGTATTGAGTTTTCTTCCCGGAGTGATGCTAGCCATGGCCGCGCTTTTCCCCGGGCGCCAACTGGGCGTCGAGATGGGTGCCGTCCTGCTCATCTTTACCGGACAAGTCTGGAACATGGCATTCAGTTTTTATGCGTCGCTGAAAAGTATTCCGCGCGAGATGCGTGAAGCGGCCACGATTTACCGGTTCAACTGGTGGCAGCGCTTCATTCAGATCGAGTTGCCCTTCGCCACGATTGGCCTCGTCTGGAATTCCATGATGTCGGTTGCCGGAGCATGGTTCTTTCTGATGGCCTGTGAGCAATTTGGCGATTTTCGATTGCCTGGACTCGGTTCATATCTCCAATCCGCCGCGGACAATGGCGATACACGCTCGATTCTTCTCGGCGTTCTCACCATGGTGGCCGTGATCGTGTTGATTGACCAGTTTGTATGGCGTCCCGTGATTGCCTGGGCTGAAAAATTCAAGATGGAGCAAGTGGAAAGTTCGAATGCGCCGACATCATGGGTGCTCGATTTTCTGCAACGTTCGCGCGGTGTGGCGCTTTTTCGCAAGCGTGCGATTCGTCCCCTCCGCGAACAAATGGTGCATTACTTCGCCCGCCAAAATGAAGTACGCCCCAAATCGGCGGGTGAGAACAAAGCTGGTTTGTGGTTCTGGCGAGTCGTAGGAGTCGCGGTTCTCGGTGCAATCGGCTACGCCGTCGTGCGCGTCGTGATGATCCTTACCGGACTGCGTGCCGCCGAATTCCATCAACTAGGCATTGGCCTGCTCGCAACCTTCCTGCGCGTGAACCTCACGCTCATTCTTGGAGCACTCTGGACAATTCCCGTAGGTGTCGCCATCGGATTTAATCCCCGCCTCGCACGCATAGCGCAACCGTTGGCGCAGATCGCTGCCTCGGTTCCCGCCACAGCATTGTTCCCAGTCGTGCTCCTGGTCCTGATTCGCCTCGGCGGAGGACTAGGAGTGGGCTCGATCGTCCTGCTTTTACTCGGTACGCAGTGGTACATCCTGTTCAATGTAATCGCCGGAGCTATCGCGATTCCGACCGACTTGAAAGAAGCTGCCAATGTTTTCGGGATCCGCGGCTGGGAGCGTTGGCGCAAACTGATCTTGCCCGGAATCTTTCCATTTCTTGTCACGGGGATGATCACTGCCTCGGGCGGCGCCTGGAATGCCAGCATCGTCGCCGAATATTTTCACTTCAAGGGCCAGGTTTATTCCACGGTTGGCGTGGGAGCCATGATTTCCGCAGCCACCGATGCCAAAAACTTCAATCTGCTTCTCGCCAGCACGATCGCGCTGGCTGCCGTCGTAGTGACCACCAACCGCTTCCTCTGGCGGCGTCTCTATCGTCTGGCCGAGACCCGCTACAAGCTGGAATCGTAATTCTCGTTATCCTGTTGCTCCGGCGGTTACCACCGATCGTTCGCCGCCTTTGCTAAATCCGCTCGCCTGTTAAACAATGAATACAGTCACACTGGCGGTAGCCGATCAGTCAGCGCCCCAGAAGAAACGCTAGGAGCCATCATGCCCGCTACTGGAGAAGTTATCCGCCTCATGAATTACATCGACGACATCGCCACCACTCTCCGCCGCATCAGCGCCAGCATTCCGGCGATGACAAAAGACGAGTGCGCCCGCCTCGGCGAATATATTCGCAAGTCCGAACCGAGCTATGAGAGCGTGGTGCAGCATCTCGAAGCTGTGGGTAAAGAGAAAGAAAAAGAGGCGGCAGGTAAATAGTGGCTATGGCAAAGGTCCGCACCGTTGCCGTGATCGGCGCCGGTATTGTGGGCCGCGGGATCGCGCAAGCCGCCGCCCTGGGCGGCTATCGCACCATTCTCGAAGATATTCTTCCGAACGCGCTGCGCAAAGCCCAGACGGAAATCCGCGCCAGTCTCGACCAAGCCCTTGAACTCGGCAAGATCAATGCCACCAATGCCGAGGCAGCTTTCTCCCGTCTGGAGTTTGCCGACTCCGTCGATCAAGCCGCTCGCGAAGCCGACCTGGTAATCGAAGCCGTTCCCGACGAACTGGAATCGAAACTCGAAATCTTCACCATGCTCGACAAGTTCTGCCGCCCCGACACGATTCTTGCCTCGAATACTTTGTTGCTCAGGATTAGCGAACTCGCCAGCGTGACCTATCGCGCGGAGAAGTGCATTGGCATGCGATTTTCCGACTCCTTGCAAGGAATGAGACATATCGAAATTGTGCGGGGCGTTGCAACGGATGACGACTCTCTGGGGGCGGCTGTCGAAGTTGGAGAACGAATGGGAAAGGAAGTTGTTGTGATTAAAGAGTCGCCTGCTTTGCGAGGCGATAGGGTGTAGAGATCCTTCGACTGCGCGGGGACTTCACTTCGTGAAGTCCCCGCTTCGCTCAGGACGACAACCAAGATTAAGTGCTTGCTACCTCGTTCGTTAATTGATGTCCTGCTTAGCCTCCAGCTTCTTCACCAGCCCATCCACATAGACCTTCTGGTTATCCGGAGCCGACGCCAGAGCAAGTTTCATCTCCTTCGCGGCATCGTCAAACTTCCCCTCGGAGCAGTACATACGAGCCAATCCTGAATGGATGAACCACTGGTCAGGATGTTTTTTCGCATTCTCGCGGAAGATCGCAAACGCTTCGTCATTACGCTTTTCACCCTGCAATCCGCGGGCGTATAAGTGGACCTGCAATGGACTCGCCAGATCGAGCGCTTTCTTCTGCGCAGCCGTCGCCTCGTCCTTGCGATTGAGTGCCGTCAGCGCCTTCGATTTCGTCAACTCGTTCTCGTAGCGGTCTTCATTTTCGATGGATTTATCCGAGTATTTCAGCGCTTCGTCATAGGCGATCTTTTCCGTGAGCAGATAGTTTGCGGCATCGTCCCAGCTCATCCACGTATATTGCGAAAGATCGCGGAGCTGTTTCTTCAGGCTAGCCTGCACCACATCGTGGACGTTCACCGACACCTTGAATGGGACAGCGACTTTTTCCCACTCCAGTTCCACCACCACCGAATCCGGCTTTAGTTGGTCGAAGTCGTAGGTCAGGGCGTTATGCATATCGGCAGCCTGGGGTTTCACGTTGACGCGCAGCGCATCTTCTTTTTCGTCATAAGTGAAAGCGCCCCATGAAGTGGAGTTCTTGGAAAAGATAACCGTCCACTCATCGGCGTTCGGGATCATGTGCAATCCGTAAGTTCCCTGATCGAGCGCTTTGCCTTCGATCATGACCGGATCGGAGAAGGTGATAGTGGTATTGAGATTCGCTCCCGCCCGCCACACCTTGCCGTAAGGAACCAGGTCTCCCCAGACCTTGCGGTCATTCACCAGCGGACGGTGATAATTAATGGTGATATCAGTGATTCCGACGGTCTGCGAAACCTTGGCCGCCTGGCTTTGCAGCGGCAGGTCGAGTACAAACGATTGCGCCAGGCACGCGCCTGACATGGCTGCCGTTAATAGGCAGAAGAGAAAAGGTCGTAAAGCGGCTCGAACCGTTTCTTTAAACATAGGGAACGCCTCTTTCATAGCGCCTAATCCGGCGCATCTAAGAAAATGTACGGAAAACGGGAAACGGGTCTTGGATCCGGGGGCACCCGTCGGGCCGGCGTCTTAGACGTGTATTGATCCCGATAGTTAGCAGGCAAATGCTTTTTCCGGGAACCATGCCGCCTCCGGCCCCGTATTACACAATAGAACATAAGCGCAAGGTCCGTCATACGCCTGGGGCCGGCTTGCACTGAATCAGGTACGCAAAGCAACCATGCGAATGCTAATCGAAATCGTTCGCCAGTCCCTGGCCACTCTATGGGCGCATAAACTGCGCTCGTTTCTCACCATGTTCGGTATCGCCTGGGGCGTGGGATCGCTGCTGCTTCTGGTCGGTTTGGGTGAGGGCTTCCGCAGCGGCCAAGCCCGGCAACTGAAGAACCTTGGTCAGGACATCATGTTCACCTTCCCCGGACGGATTCCGGCGGTTGAAGGCAACACGCAGTCCGGCCGTACCTACCGTTTCACTTATGGGGATTACCTCGCCATCCGCAGCGAATCGCGCTCCCTTAAATATCTTTCGCCAGTGCTGAATCGCGAGGACATTCGAGCCGTCAGCGATTATGGTTCTACCAACGGCCAGGTCTTTGGCATCGTGCCCGAGTACAACCAGATTCGAAATGTTCCCGTCGGTCCGGGCCGCTGGTTCAACGATCAGGACAACGCCGAAACGCGCCGTGTCGCCGTAGTGGGCTGGGAGCTTCTGAAGAACATATTTCCCGGACGCCCGGCCGTGGGCTCGTCCATCCTGCTCAATGGCGTCCGTTTCGAAATCATCGGGGTGCTCAGCAAAGTCGGACAGGACGGCAACAACGGCACCAACGCCCGCATCTTCATCCCGATCGAAACCATGCGCAATCTCTTCCGCCTGAAAGACCAGAACAGTGAAGACGCCATCTCGTTTCTAAACTACCGTCCACTCACGCCCAGCGGAGATCTGACGGCGAAGCAGGAAGTCCATGACATCATCGCCCGCCATCATGGTTTCGATCCCAAGCTGACCGAATCTTTCGAGGACTGGGACACAATTGAAGATAACAAGCGTGTCGCCAAGATTTTCGATGGCATGGACTATTTTCTGGGTGTCGTCGGGGTAATTACGCTGGCCCTAGGCGCGATCGGCATCATCAACATCATGCTCGTCTCGGTCACCGAACGTACCCGTGAGATCGGCTTGCGTAAAGCTTTGGGAGCCACGCATCGCGCCATCCTGACGCAGTTTTTTGTGGAGGGTGCGTTTCTGACTGCGTTAAGCGGCGGCATCGGCCTGGCTATCACCACAACGTTGGTTACGCTTCTTGCTGCGTTGCCCGCGCCTGAGGGATTCGATACGCCCCGCATCGTCCCCTCGTCGGCGGCCATCGCAATTCTGTCGCTGGCGTTCGCGGGAATCGCCGCGGGATTGTATCCCGCACGCCAGGCTGCCCTGTTGCAGCCGGTGGAAGCGTTGCGCCAGGAATAGGGATCCGGACTCATTATGCTTCTCGAACTCGCACGTCAGGCTTATAACGCGCTCAAGCACAATCGCCGGCGCAGCATCCTCACCATGCTCGGCATGGCGTGGGGCATTGCGACTGTCGTCCTGCTGCTGGCGTATGGCGCGGGTTTTGAGCGCGGCCTCTGGGTCGCCTTCCGTTCCTTTGGTACGAATCTAATTTTTGTTTTTCCCGGACGCACGTCCCTGCAAGCGGGCGGCACCAAGGCTGGCAGCGAGATTAAGCTCACCGTCAATGATCTCGACTACATTCAGGCCGAAGTTCCGTTCCTGAAACGAATCTCGCCCGAAGCCTTCAAACAGAGCACCGTTGCCTACGGGACGCGCAGCGGTAGTTACGGCATCAGCGGAGTCTATCCTTACTACTCGCACATGCGCCGCATTGATGTTGAAAACGGCACCTTCTTCACCGATCTCGACGAAAATACTCACAGCCGCGTGGCGATTCTCGGCGCCGACGTGAAGAAGAAATTATTTTCCGGCCAGAACGCGCTGGGCGAAAAAGTGCGGCTTGACGGAATTTCCTACGAAGTCGTTGGCGTGCTCAAACACGTCATCCAGAACGGTGACGACAATATGAACGGCAAGGTCTATATCCCGTTCAGCGCCATGAACGACCTCACCAATACTTATTACCTCAATGCCATTGCCATGGAGTACGAGGGCGACCACGAAAAAGTCGCCGACGCCGTGCGCCGGTCAATGGCTTTCCATCATGAATTCGATCCGAAAGATAAGCGCGCCATATTTATCTTCGACGTCTTCGCCGATCTGCTCGACCTGCGAGTCATCACCACCGGCATCAAGATACTCCTAGGCTTCATCGGCCTGCTCACGCTCGGCATCGGCGGCGTGGGACTGATGAACATCATGCTGGTTTCGGTAACCCAGCGCACCCGCGAAATTGGAGTAGAGAAAGCCCTCGGCGCTCGCGGTTGGCACATCCTCATTCAATTTTTGTCGGAAGCCCTGGCCATCACACTTCTCGGCGGGATTGCCGGCGTCGCGATCGCTTATCTGGTCTCATGGTCGGTGGGATCGCTCACGCTTTGGAGCGCCTTCGCCGAAAACGGCACCGAAGGCGACATCCGTCTCGCCATTGATTCCACGACGTTGATTGCGTCGACCGTGATTCTCGGATTCGTCGGCATCATCAGCGGGATGCTGCCTGCGATCAAGGCATCGCGTCTCGATCCCATCGAAGCCCTGCGCTACGAGTAGAAAAATAAACAACAGCGAAACCATGGACACCCGGCAGTCGACCGACTCGTGTGTGTTATATTTTGACCCAAATTAAGGAGGGTGTATGCGCCCACTTGGTGTTGCTCTGGTCGGCTTCTACCAGATTCTCCGCGGTGTCCTCGCGTTACTTTTTGGACTGTCCATTCTCTTGTTTGCAGGATTGTCCGCCAAACTCGCTTCCATGGCCGCCGAGGGCAATGCCGTCGAACACTTTCTGCGCAGCTTCGGACACATAGCCGGCGTCGGCATCATCGTGTTTGCGCTCATCCACATGATCGCCGGTTACGGTGTTTTGCAGATGCAGAATTGGGGACGTCTTCTCACACTGTTGTTCTCCGCAGTCGGGCTGGTGCTGGTGCTGCCCGGCCTTCTCCATGGGCATATTTTTTCTTTGTTCTTCGGTGCGATCAACGCTGCGTGCATTGTTTATCTGATTCTGCCCGCGGTAAAGCTCGCGTTCCGTAGCACAGGCAATTCATTACGGATGGCGGCCTAGGATCGACCTCCTACGCCTGGGTACCAAAAGACTTGCTACCAAAGGTATGCACCATTTTCGCTGCATTTAACATTCCTGAAATATCTTTGCAGTAAACTACCGACAATGAGCTCGCCTCGGGTATCCCGCTTCGCGCTGCCCTTGCAGGTCGCCGCAGTCTGCTACCGGCGGGCGAATTCGCATGTCGAGTTCCTGTTGGTGCACACCAACGGCGGCAGTAAGTGGACCTTTCCCAAGGGAGCTCCCGAACCCCGCCTCTCGAATAGCCAGGCTGCCGAACGCGAAGCCAAAGAAGAAGCCGGAGCCTTCGGGATCATCGAGCCCCGCCATTTCCACATCTACGTTCATTCCAAGGGCGTTTTTTGGCAGGAAGGCGGGGTGCAGGAATATGTGGTCAAAGCGTTCTTGATGGAAGTACGCCTGACGCGCCAGCCCGAAGAAGACAATCGAAATCCCACCTGGTTCGATTCCGAAAAAGCCAGAGTAATCCTGGCCAAGGGTCGCGAGGTGAAGTACGCTCACGAACTCCAAACCGTGATCGACCGCGCGCTGGAGCACATCGGCGCGCCCCGCGTGGCTGCCGCGAGAGTCCGTGGAGCGACGGGCGCCTCGCCCGTTCCGCGCTAACCTAGCCAGTCTTCAATCCAACAGCTACAGCCAGTTTCGCTTGCCGTGCATCAAACGTCCAAAATTGTGCGCTAGCAGCCCATAAACGGCCTTTGGACTCAGTTATTTCCTCCGTGCACCCCCCTTGTCCTCCGTGGTTACCGATTTCGCAAATTGCGCCACTACCGATTGGAGGGTATCTTTCTCTGATGAAGGCCCGGGCGGCAACCGCAATTATCCCAGTAGCGCTCTTGCTTGTTCCGGCACTTGCCCGGGGAAGTGACTGTTCCGTATCGCGTGAGTTTGTGATCAGGCATTCTCAGCCATTGCAGGGCATACTCCAAGACCCGCAAGGACTGGCACTATCCGGAACACGAATCGAATTGTTGTCGGACAAGGTCTTGTTCCGGCGTCTTACGACTGATAACTTTGGCGGATATAATTTCGCAGAAGTTCCTCCCGGGAAGTACAGAGTCCAAGTCCACTCCCCCGTCTTCTGTGCTCCACAGGTCATCTGTAAGGCGGCTGGTTGCAGCTTTGGAGCCAAGTTAAAACTCAATTCCAAAAACATGGTAACGGTTGACTGACTTTCTTGACCGTACAATTCCGCTCCCCTCTGTGTTTAGATAAATACAACCATGATCCAACTCACCGGCGCCGGCAAACGCTATGGCCATAAGCTCCTGTTTGAAGACGCCGACTGGCTGATCACGCCGGAATCCCGCATCGGTCTGGTCGGTGCCAACGGCACCGGCAAATCGACGGTCATGAAAATCCTCGGCGGGAGCGAGTCGCTCGACTACGGCACCATCTCGCGCGCCAAGGGCATTTCCACTGGATACCTCCCGCAGGACGGCCTCACCATGACGGGGCGCACGATTTTTGCTGAGTGCCTGTCGGTGTTTGACGAACTCCATGTGATGGAAAAAGAGATGGAGGCGCTCACCCGCAGCATGTCGGAACTCGATCACGAGAGCGTCGAATATTCGAACGTTGCCGATCGTTATCAGAAGCTGGAGCACGAATTCGTCGCCCGCGACGGCTACACGTTAGAAGCGCAGGTCGGCCAGGTGCTCACGGGACTGGGCTTTCACCGCGACGATTGGAAGCGCCAGACCGAAGAATTTTCCGGCGGATGGCAGATGCGGATCGCGCTCGGCAAACTTCTTTTGCAGAAGCCCAATCTGCTACTGCTCGACGAGCCCACTAACCATCTCGATCTCGAAGCCCGCAACTGGCTTGAGGAGTATCTGACTACTTATCCCAACGCTTATGTGATCATTTCACACGACCGTTACTTTCTCGATATCACCGTGAAGCGCATCGTGGAAATCTGGAACAAGCAGATGCACTTCTATGCCGGAAACTACGATCAATATTTGTCGGGAAAGACCGCGCGTAAAGAACAGCTGGAAGCCGCGTACAAAACGCAGCATGACCGCATCGAGCAGCTCGAAGTCTTCATCAATCGCTTTCGTTACACGGCGACCAAAGCCAAGCAAGTGCAGAGCCGCATTAAAGAACTCGAAAAAATGGAACGAATCCAGATTCCAGAAGAAGAGAAGACCGTCCACTTTACATTTCCGCAGCCGAAGCCGAGCGGACGCATTGTTGCCGAGGTTACAAATGTTGCCAAGAGCTATGGCGATCACAAAGTATTCGGAAACGTAAATTTCATCATCGAGCGCGGCGAGCGCATTGCATTGGTCGGAGTCAACGGGGCGGGGAAGTCAACGCTCATTAAATTGCTGGCCCAAACCGAGCCCCTGAGCGCTGGTGAATACAAACTCGGCCACAATGTCGAATTCGACTACTTCGCGCAGGATCAATATAAGGAACTCGATCCGGAGGCGCGCATACTCGATGACCTCGGCGAACTTTCAAGCGCTTCGACGCAAACCGAACTCCGCAGTCTGCTCGGATGTTTTCTTTTTTCGGGCGATGACGTGTTCAAGCGCATCGGCGTCCTCTCGGGAGGCGAGCGCAATCGCTATGCGCTGCTGAAGATGTTGCTGCATCCGGCCAACTTTCTGTTGTTGGACGAGCCCACCAATCACCTCGATCTTCGGGCCAAAGACGTACTGCTGGAAGCGCTGATGAAATACACAGGCACAGTTGTCTTTGTTTCGCACGACCGCTATTTCATCGACAAGCTGGCCACGCGAGTGTTCGAAATCGGCGATGGGAAAGTGGAAATCTACCCGGGAAATTACGAGGATTATCTCTGGCGAAAGCAAGGAAAGCCCGGGAGCATCACCACGCTTTCGTCCGTTCGCGCTGACGCTGCGCCTGTGCCGCTGAATGGGGATCACTCGTCCGGCGCCGAGTCTAAAGGCAAGCGACTGAACCCGATCAAGCGCCAGCAGATGGAAGACCGTCTGCACAAAATCGAAGAAGACATAGCCCGCACCGAGGCGGCGATCGCGCTCTCTGAAACCGGACTCCAGAATTTCGTCAACGCTGATGAAACCCAGCGCCAGACGGAGCAATTAGGCGTCCAGAAGATCGAACTGCAAAGCCTGATGAAGAAGTGGGAGGAACTTTCGGGGATACTCGAAAGTGACCAGTAGAAATTACGCTAATAACTGCAAATTGCGCTGCAAAGTGCCGAATGTTTCACGTGAAACATTGTACATAAAGTAACGTACATACAGTTACGGTTGGATATCGACCCTAAACCAAAGATTCCAAAGAGTTGGACGGCTTGCAGGAAAGTGTCCGATTCGGATGTTCCCGGCCGGAGACTCGGCGATTTCCGGCGTCGGGCGGGGCGATGACCTCATTGCAGGAGGGTAAGACGAGTCCACTTTCGTACACTCTCCGAATGGCTACGGTGAATGCTCGGAAGGCACATCAAGAGATGGTTCGGAACCTCGCTTCGGCCACAGGCCGCCGCATCCAGAGCATCCTCAGAAGCCAGTATCCGGCGGCGGCCGCGGCCAGATGCTTCAAGGTGTGGCCACTGACGAGATGCCCGGTTTTGAAGATGGGCTTGTCCAGCAGTTCGAGAGCTTTCGCCAGGACGTAGAACTCTACGATGATTGCGAGGTCGTATCCGCGGGAGTAGCGGGCGGGGAAGAGCAACACGACCAGCAACATTAGCGCCGCATATGCCTGAACCGCCGCGTAGAACCGCAGGTCGCCGACGCCATGAATTTCGCTTTCGTACCATTGCAGAACGCTAGCGATGCCGACGATCAGAAGCAGCGGCAAGAGAATCAAACCTAGCCGGAGTTGGACGCGCTCCGCGATCATCGCCGCCACGATTGCCATGAATACGATGGTCATGGGCAGCCGGTCCCAGACCAAACGCGCATTACTCGGAGCCAGGTGGTAGTACGAAGAGCCAAACGCGGTGAGCAGGAGTCCCATAAAGGCGATCATGTATGGCCAGCGCTCGCGAGAGTCGAGAAAGTTGCTGGGCCGAAGCAAGAACGCCATTCCAAGAAGGCCTACTACCGCGAACGGCAGGTTAGAAACGACATTGCCAAAATTCGGAATGCCGAGCCAACTCCGTTGATCTGCGAATGAGTGGTACGACTGCGGTTGAGGAATCCGGGGTAGGAAGATACAAACAGCGGCTACAGCCAAGGTCACAGCAATCAGGACGGCGATTCGTGCTCTTTGAGAGATTGTCGGACCCGCTTTCAGGCACGCAGAATGCGGAGTGATCCACAAATTGCGAGAAGTCTTACCCGCCCGCCTTCAACTCCACCAGCACTTGTCTTGCGATTTCTTTTAGCGTCTCGAATACGCCCACGCCCTGGAATGCGACAGCCTCCACGATGGCCTCGTTCTTTTTGCGCAGTTCTTTCGACAGGGTGTCCACAGGCAGCACATTGGGCAGATCGCGTTTGTTCAACTGCAGGACGTAGGGAATCTTGTTGAAGTCGATATTGTGTTCTTTGAGGTTGGTCATCAGGTTATCGAGGGCTTCGACGTTGGCGTCCATGCGCTCCTGCTGGGAGTCGGCTACGAAGACTATTCCGTCCACGCCGCGCAGGATCAGTTTGCGGCTGGCGTCGTAGAAGACCTGGCCTGGAACGGTGTACAGGTGAATGCGGGTCTTGAAGCCGCGCACCGTGCCCAAATCCAGCGGCAGGAAGTCGAAGAACAGGGTTCGATCGGTCTCGGTGGCGAGCGAGATCATCTTGCCCTTTTGCTGCTCGGCAGTTTTCTGGAAGATGAACTGGAGATTCGTCGTCTTGCCGCCTAATCCGGCGCCATAATAGACGATCTTGCAGTTGATCTCGCGTGCTGCGAAGTTGATGAAACTCAAAAGGTTTCCTCAGAAACACTTGCGAAAAAGACTTTCGCGAACTACTCCCACAATGCGCCAGTCTTCTCGCTAAAATCTCGTTAGACTCTCGCTATAAATGCTTTGACTACAGTATCGGTTACTGCTGGTTTTTATACCACACCGGAAGGCTCTGGCGCTGGTTACGCACGTTACTAAGCCATCACGGGGCCCAAAACCGCGTGCATCCAGCCGTTATCGGGGGGTTGGCAAGGGATAATACCCAGCTTTGGCGTACACCTTCACCCCTGGCCGCCGCACTTGCACATCAATATCCCGGTAACCGCCAATGGTTGATTTGGGCGAATAACCGAGGGTGTATTGATTACGCGCTTCTCCGATGGCGCTGGCGTACGCTCGCTCCATGGTGGCCTGGGACAACTCGTTGAACACGGTGCCTCCGCCGGTGGCGTTGACATATTTCGGAAGGATATCGCTATAACCCATGATTCCGCCCGTCTTCGGCACGTGGATGCGCTGGAGCTTGTCGTAAATCGGAATCGCCGCGCCTTCCAGCCCTACACCATAGACAGTGATGTTCTGTGTCAGCAGTACTTTCAACGTGTCTTTGTAGCTGGCGGTCGAACCCTGCTCGCGCCCGTCGCTGATAATGAAGATTATCTTCCGGTGGTCCCGCGGGCGTTTGGAGAGGTCACGCGCCGCCATGAGGATCGCGTCATTCATCACGCGAGCGACTTTGGGAGGAGTGCTGGACGGCGTTACGGGGGCACCGCCAACCGGGAGTCCATTGATCATGGGCCCTTGTGGACCAAGAGGCCCGCTGGTCACCGGAGGTCCGTTATTGGTTCCGGTGTAGCTCCTGATCTCATTCAGGACAGCCGTTAGTTGCTTGCCCACGCTGCCGAAGTCTGACACATGGCCGACCGTGCTGCTGTAGGTATAGATTCCGACTTCATCGAACTGGCTGAACGCGCCCTGCAACGCCGATAGGGAGTCCTGAACTTTCTTTAGTGCGACATCGGCCATGCCGGTATCGATGATTACTGCTGCCGACAGCGCGAACGGATCGCTGGTAAAAAATTTCAGGGTCTGGGGCTTTCCACCCTCTAGAACTGCAAAATCCTTAGGCAGCAAACCGGCAACCAACCGCCCTTCGGAGTCTTTTACCGTCACCGGAACCATTACCAACGTTGGGTTAATCGTGATCGTATAACCGACATCTTGTCCCGTCTCGAGGTCTTTCGGAACACTGCCTGCCGGGACAGTCTTGACGGGAGGCATTGGCGGCGGCGTCACGGACTTGTCGTAGGTAATTTCGGGAGTGCTATGGGGAAGCTCTTTGGATCCGGTGGTTATGCCTGCACCGGTATTATCCGGTGCGGGTGGGTTTGCCGTATTTTCGTCCTCGGTCCCTTGCGCCTCTTGTCGCGGGCTGGGAGCCGGAGGGGGCGGGATGGGACGTGTCGCCGAGGGGGCGTCTGGGATGTCCTCAGGCTTCTGCTGTGCCGCCACGGCGACTGCCAAAGTCAATGTCAGCGCCAGAACCAGTAGCGAGCTAATTTTTGCGGCCATCCCCGAAATCCTCTGTCTTTCTTTCCGTTCTCTGTTCCTGACACTCTGTTTCTGAGGGCTTGCGTTTTTCACCAATTCAGATGCCCAATCGCGCCTGTTTGCTGCATCTAACCATTGCAAGTCCTTACAGGATAGACTAGCAAAGTCCCGAGATAAAAACGCTGATGGATAAACTAAATTGCAAACCGTCGCTGGCCACCGGCTTTTTGGCGGTTGCCCTGTTCGCCCTAATCACGATCATTTCGCTTCCCGCACTCGGGCAGGGTATTCCACTGCCGCCCCCCCCGACGCCTCCGCCGGTCTCTTCGACGGGGCCGACATCCAATACGGATTACGGCACCGACCATACTTCAAGCACCAATTCCAGCGATCAAACCCAAGACGAGCCCACCGAGACCCTGAAAGTTAACGTCGAAGTCGTACAGTTATTTTTCAACGTCAAAGACAAGCATGGCGCGCTGATCCCGAACCTGAACAAAGACAATTTCGATCTGGCCGAGGACGGCCAGGCTCAGACGATCAAATATTTCAAGGCGGAAACCGACTTGCCGCTGACCCTCGGCATCCTGCTCGATACGAGCGGCAGCCAGTTGCGCGTCCTCGATATGGAAAAGGAAGTCGGAGGCTCGTTCCTTGAGAGCATATTGCGCCCCAAGGACGAGGCCTTCCTCATTAGCTTCGGAACCGATATTGAACTTCTACAGGATTTCACAACCTCGGTCAGCCAGCTTCGACGCGCGCTCAACGATGCCAAGATGAACGCCGGTGGCGTCGGCTGTGCCGGCGGGCCCGTTGGTCCGCAGGGTCCAATTCCGTGTTCCTCAACCGGCCAGCGTGGCACGGCGCTTTATGACGCCGTCTACCTGGCATCGCACGACGAATTTAGCCACGAAGTTGGCCGCAAGGCGATGATCCTGCTCACCGATGGAGAGGATGAGGGCAGCAAGCTCAAAATCAAGGATGCGATTGAGGCTGCCCAGAAAGCGGATGCGATCTGCTACGTGCTGCTCATCGCCGACCGCGGGTTTTACGGCATGGGAGGCTTTGGCTATTCCGGCGATTCGGAAATGAGAAAGCTTACCGAGGAAACCGGCGGCCGCGTGATCCCAGTTGGCAACAAAATCGACAAACTCCGCCAGGCGTTCGACCAGATTTCGCAGGAACTCCGCAGCCAGTACAACATCGGATACGTTCCCACAAACTCCAAGCGGGATGGCAGCTTCCGCAAGGTCGAGATTAAGCCAAAACAGTCGGACTATAAGATACAGGCTCGCAGCGGCTACTACGCTACGCCTCGCAGCGAAAATTAGATCGGGTCGGTCGGCTAGCGAGAGTTCGCGGTCTCCGCGCAGGGCTCGCCCTTAGGGGTCACGCAGGAGCAGCCTGAGTTGCTGTTGTAGCGGCATTGATCCTCGGGATGCCCCGCCCGATCACACACTGGATTGCCGCATCCGGCGAATTTTGGAATCTTCATACAGGCGGAGTTTTGGGTAAATTTATGCGATTGCTCCCACTCACCGACTTCAGGAGCCTCGAATCGCAGTTCTTCATGACTGAGCACATGAAGCTCGACGCCCTGAGCGCCGCTCACTTGCTGCACGCCTCCGTTTACATCCAGGGTATACGGGCCGGAAATCGTGATTCGGGTGTCGCTCGATTTCGCTTTGCCGGGAACGAAGTTGATGGAGACGGCGGTCTTGCCGTCCGCAGTTTTGGTGATCGAGATATCTCCGGCTGTAACGAGAGTGATCGTGGCGCTGCTGTCCTGCTTTGGCGCTGCCTGAGGTAGAGCGACTGCGGCCATCAGCAATGTGCAGGCAGTGATTGTGAAAATTGATTTGAGATTTGTTTTCATGCGAACCTCACTCGACACTTAGCTAAGTGTGGCATGAATCGGGTGAGTTGGCTTTACGGTTCGCTGCAAACTCCGATTCCGGAGCCCAGCCCCTAAAGGGGGAGTCTGATTTTGGGCGGACTGCGGTATCGCTAAAGCGATACCCTGATACGAATCCCTTACCTGATACGAACCGATACCCTGATACAAGCCGATAGCCTGGTACAAACCGATTCCCTGATACGGATCGACACCCTGATACGACCTACACCCTGATACGGATCACGGTTTTTCAGCAAAACTGTTCTCGCGCACCGGAGTTACCGTGCTTGAGAGAAGTCTTCTACGACGAATAGCTGCCCGTCTCGTTCGACCACGCCCACCCCGATCGAATCCATGTCTTTGTCCAGAATGTTGGCGCGATGGGGAGGAGATTTCATGAACTGGGTGTGGACGAAATCAGCGGTTGGCCCCTGAGTCACGTTTTCTGAAAGCCAGCTGAAATGGGCGCCGACCTGCTTGGCCCGCGCGGAGAGGCTTGGCTCACCGGGGAATCCGTGTTGCGCGGATCCGTGTTCCGCCATGACCTCGGCATGACGTTGCGCCGCTGCGGCCAGCGACTCGTCCCAGCGCAAGGTGGCTATGCCTTGCAGGCGGCGCGCTTGGTTTACTGCCGCGAAGAGTTCTCGCTCGGCCCGGATCGGGGTCTCGGAGAATGCGGCTGCACAAAGCATGATGGCGGCCGTCGTCAAGATCGCCAGCGGGGTTACGATTCGCATAGTGATTGTGTCTCCCCGGTCAAATAAAGCCCGGTTGGTCTCGTGGCTGCAAGTTACGAACGTCGGTCCGCTGAAAACCCAATGGCCGGGAACGCCTCGGCTAAAAATTCAACTATCCAGCCCCTAAAGGGGCGTCAGATTTTGAGGGCTTGCGGTATCGCTGAAGCGATACCCTGATACGAAGCGCTAGTTCGTCCGCAGTTCGTCCCTAGTTCGTCCGCAATTCGGCGGAAGTTCGTCCGCAGATAGTAATGCTGTTCGATGATGCGGCGCTTGCTGAACGAATAGAGTCGTGCCCTTCCCGTTCGCATCCCATTCGTCTCCCATTCATCGTCGACCATGGTTCGCGGATGATTCGAGACGGGGCAAGCCCCGTCTCTACGGGACTTTTCAGTAGCGGTCGCGGTACAGGTCGCGGCGGTCGCGGTGGAGGTCGCGATATTCGTTGCGCAATGCCTTCTCTTCATGGCGCGCTGCCCGGTAATTACCGTCGTAGCGGTCGCGACGAATTTCCCGGCGATCGCGCGCGATTCTTGATTCATCCCGGCGGATGTCGCGACGATCGCGCCAGTAGCCATCGGAGGCAAACATGGTTCCTACGCCCATTCCGATCAGTAGTAGAAGTCCTGCAATCATGCGTTTCATATTTCGTTCCCCTTTCGATCGAACGCTCCTGATTATGACGATGCCCCGGGGTTTGCTGTCCGGGGACTGCTTACAGGATTGAAAACCCGTTTCGCGGACGGAAGTTGCTCGGTGGGATTAGGGAAATATGTCTCGGCCTACGGCCAGGTCAGAGCCGAGGGAAACTGCAGATCCCTCGCTTCGCTCGGGATGACAAGTCCTATAAAAGTTGTGGCCTTAGGGATTTCGCCGTTTTTCTTTGGGGCGGTTCTTGACTGGGATTACGAATTTCAATCCGGACCAGACCTCGGTGACGGCGCAGACTTTTATATCGACCAGTCCGGCGTCTAATCCGCTCTGGCGAATCAGGTCTTCAGTGAGGTCGGTGACGACACGGGAAGCCTTCTTTGGCCATGCGATCCATAGCATTCCCGCGGGGGCCAGTGCCTTCGCCGCTGGCCACAGTTCGAGTTCCAGCCCCTTCCGCGACTTGGCAAAGAGGAAGATGAAATTGAGATCGTTAACGCCGGGTGCAGTCAGACGCAGGATGCGGCACTTTGCGAACTCCCCGCGAAGTTCTGTCTTCACATCGTCCGGCACATGCAGCAGGGCGATGCGGAAATCATCTTTGATGCCTAACTTTTTCGCCAGCGGAGTTCCTGAATATCCAGGCATAAACGGAGTGTGTCTCGATGACGGCTGGAGATCGCTACTGACGTGGAGCGTAATATCCCTTGCGGGTACGAACCTTCAGGCCCTTATCCGCCGCCAGAATTTCGATGGTGCGAAAGTGTCCATTGGGTAAAAAATCGGCCGGCTTATATCCGATTGCGTACTGACTGCGTAATTCTTCCTGAATGGAGAGAAACGCGTCCGACATTTCGCGCAATTGGAAGGGGAAAAAGGCGCGGCCTCCGGTGGCCTCGGCGATGCGTTCGAGCACTTTGTCACCTTTGCCCTTCATCCCGCTGATGTTGGTGCTGATGGTGTAGACGATCACTTCCGCGCGCTGCGCCATATCAATGGCTTCTTCGCGTGTCACGTGGCTCAAGTTATCTTCGCCATCGCTGAGCAGGATTATGGCTCGACGCACCGGCCCGACTTGTTCCTGCTTCAGGAGTTTGTCGCGACAGGCATAGTAGAGCGCGTCGTACAGCGCGGTTCCGCCGCCCGCTCGCAACATTCTCACACCGGTGGAAAGACTCTCGGTGCTATCGGTGAAATCCTGCGTCACTTCTGGAGTGGCATCGAATCCGATGACGAACGCTTTGTCATACCTCGGCCGAATGATGGAATTCAGAAATTCAATGGCGGCATCCTGCTCGAACTTGAAGCGATCGCGCACGGAGTTGCTTGCATCCACCATCAGCCCTACTTGCAGCGGGAGATCGGTCTCGCTGCGGAAGCTGCGCACCACGGCAGGCTTTTGGTCGTCGATGACTTTGAACTCACCTTGCTTCAAATCCTTGATGTAGTGGCCGTGGCGGTCGGTTACGGTGAATACCACGCGGACTTCGTTGACGGTAGCCGTGATCGTGGGGATCGAGTCATCGATTGGAGTATCTGGTGCAGACGGCGCCGGGGCTTTATTGTCAGGCGGCGGGGTCGTCTTGGCGGGCGGATTCTGCAACGTTGGCGCAACCGGAGTAGCGGTCGCCTGGCCGACGAGCGAGCCAGCCAGTGTAAGAAAAACAATCAAGAGCAGAGAAACACGCAGCTTCATCAGGACGATTGAATCAGAGTTGATTTCACCATTATAGCCTGTGGCTTCGCGGGAAGACTGCCGGGGCAAGGCGGGAACCACAGGGGGGCACAGAGGGCACGGGGAACGACCACAGAAAGAGCATTTTTTGACCGCGCTTATTGCCCAGGCTCCAGCCGAGGCCCTTCCTGGCGGGCATTTTCAAGACTATCCAGCAGGCTCTCGAGTTCCGCAGGCAGCGGACGGGAAAACTTCAGTAACTGCTTGGTGCGCGGATGCGTCAATTCGAGCGTTGCGGAATGCAGGAAATTGCGTTGCAGCGGGATGGTTGCGGGCATGCCTGCCGAGCGTTTCTTGTTCGATTGGGAGCGCAATTCACCGGGCGCTCCGTAGAGGGCGTCGCCTACTACCGGATGTCCTAGCGATGACATGTGCACGCGGATCTGGTGGGTGCGTCCGGTCTCGATTTTGAGTTCCACCAGCGCAAATTTGCCGTAGGGAGCGTCGAGCTTTCGGAGCACCGAGTAATGAGTTACGGCTGCGCGTCCGCCGAAGCCTTTGGTCGTCATGCGAGTGCGGCGCTGCGAATGGCGGCTGATCGCGCTTTGGATGGTGCCGCGATCTTTTTCGGGCCAGCCGTGCACTAAGGCAATATAAGTTTTGTGGACTTCGCGTCCGCTGAACTGCTTGGCCAGATGGCGATGGGCTTCATCATTTTTCGCTACCACCATCAGGCCGCTGGTGGCGCGATCCAGACGATGCACGATCCCGGGGCGCAGTTCACCGCCGACCGCCGAGAGCGTGCCGAAATGATGCAGCAGGGCATTGACGAGCGTTCCGCGATTGCGCTCATCGTCGGTTGCTCCTGCTCCGGCGTGAACCATCATTCCGGCGGGTTTGTTGACGATGGCTAGATCGTCGTCCTCATAAACGATGTCGAGCGCGATGTCTTCCGGATTCGCGCGCAGAGGGGCAGCATGCGGCGGGCCGGTGACGGTGATCTGATCTCCACTTCTCAGTTTCAGGGACGCCTTGGCTGCGGCTGCGTTTACCAGGACTTCTCCCTTGGCGATGAGTTGCTGCACGCGAGCGCGGCTCGTCTCTGGCAGATTTGCCGCAAGATATTGGTCAAGCCGCTGGCCTGCGTCAGCGTCGGACACGGTCAGAGTGAGGGGGAAGGAGAGCATTCAGCACTCAGCATTCAGCACTCGGGCTGCAAGTGCAAGGAGAATTTTGCCAAGAAAGTTGGAGCCTAAAATTTAAAGACTGGAGCTCGATTTCTGAGTGCTGAGCGCTGAGTGCTGAATGCTGCTCTTGCCGCTTTTCAGCCACCAGATCACTCCGCCGGCGATGACCAGAAAAATCGAGATCAGCTGGGTTCCGGTCATGAGGCCGCCGAAGACTTCGCCTCGTCCGGGATCGTCGCGCAGGAATTCGATGAAGTAGCGCTCGATTCCGTACAGAATCATGAAGGTGGCCCAGATCTGTCCATCGAACTTCTTGCGTTTGAACAACCACATCAGCAATACAAAATTGAAGAACTCGGCGGCGGCTTCGATCAGTTGGGTCGGTTCGATCCTGACGCCAAGCGGGGTTCCGCTAACGGAGTTCGCCAAGGGATTCGAGAAGATGACACCCCAGAAATGATTTGTCGGCTTCCCATAGCAACATCCGGCGGAGAAACAACCGAAGCGGCCGAGGACGTGGCCGAAGGCTAGTCCGGGAGCGAATGCATCGCAGGTGCGAAGCGCTGGCATGCGATGCCGCCGAATATACCAAGCCGCCGCGAGCAACCCGGCAACTAGGCCGCCGGAAAACACTCCGCCCGCCTGGAGTGTGTTGAGGCTGAAAATCTCGCGCCAGTTGTTCGAGTACGTGCTCCAGTCGTTGATGATGTACAGAACCTTGGCACCGATAATTCCGGAGAGCACGACGAGAATGCCCAGGTTCCAGGCATCGTCGCCGTTGATACCCTGTTTTTCGGAATTGCGCACGCTGATCCAGAGGCCGATGAGCACTCCCGTGGCGACCAGCACGCCGTAGGTAGGAAGATAGAAATTGCCAATGTGAAAGAGTCTGGGGAACACGTTAGTTTTGATGCTCCAATTGCTTATTGGGTGTTAAACAGAGTCTAGCAGAGGCGAAAGACATCGACGGAGTGGCGCATCTATCCCGGCCTGCGAGTCCGCCAAAACGCCGCAACTAACAGAGTAAGGCCAGCCGCAAGGACTACGAGGCCGACTGCGATGTTGTGAACCATTTCAGACGAAAAGATAAGAAACGCGACAGCAAAAAACACGCTTGCGAACAGCAACATCAGGAGATGAGCAAAGTCTGCGATCGGAGCGGAGGAAGCGGAAAGCTTCTTTGTAATAATTTCGGAGCGACGCCTGCCTTCTTCAAAAGTGATGCCACGCTGCGCGTCGACGAGCTCTTGTTCCCATGCTTCGCGGGAGTCTTCTCGGTCGGCCATTCCATCTGAATCGCAGGTCAGGAGAGAACTGCGATTACGAATAAAAGCCGGCCCGCTGCGCCGTGTGGTGGGCCGAGAATGAACCCGTCTCAGACGGTGGGAACCCGCCGCGACCCTTTAGGCCTTTCCGCATGGCGGAACATGGCACACCGGATCTTCTTGCGAGTCGAGTCCCCGTTCATTCGGCATTGGTTCAAAAATCGGTTACCACCAACACCAACTCCGCAGGTCGGCTTTCACTCTGGATGCTAGGAAATCGCGAAGAGATTGGCAAGTGGAAAATGCAAAATAGTTGGCAGGAAGTTTGCAAGGGATTGCGCGTGAGTTTGTAAAGAAGATGAACCCAGGGTTACGAACGAGTCATCCGGTGCGGCGCGTCTCTTGCAAAACTTCGTCAAGCGCGCTTGCGAGTTTGCTGGCGCGTTGGCGCGCTTCCGGCGACGGCATGTCGATTTGCCGCTTCAGCAGATGATATTCGTCCGCAATATTCAGTGCTGCCAGCACCGCGAGGCGCACAGAATCCACGGTTGATGTTTGTTCCGATACGGCGCGCATCTTGGCGTCAACGTATTCGGCCAGTTTCAGAATGTAGTCGGCGTCAGAGCCACGCAGGTTATAGACCTGGTCGAAGATTTCGACGCGGACACTACCGGCGCCAGTGCTACTGACTCCATTTGTCGCCGGCGTTTCTTTGGCGGGAGTAGCTTTTGTCAGCGCGTCCGTCGGAGGTTCTTTGCTCGCAGTGGCCATGTCACTCCTTATACTCCGCGGCAGAATGCCTTCTGCCAGACTGTTGCTGGGCGGATGTGGCGAGGAAGCGGCGTTCGCAGAATTGGTCAGCTTGCAGCCCGCTCATCCGCTACGCTATCCATCTGCCCTAACATTTTTTCGACTCGGCCTCGAATGTCTTCGCGATCCTTGCGCAGTTGCACCAGTTCGCGGCGCATGGCCTCGTTTTCTTCCTCGCGTTCTTCGAGTTGCTCGCGCAACCGCTTGGCATCGCGCTCGGCGGTAGCCTTGGCATCCTTGGCGGCCTTGTACAACTCTATGGTGCGATAAACTTTCTCTTCCAGCGCCTGAAAATCTTCAGCCGGAACCTGCGCAGATACCTCTTCCACGTTTTTGGCGGACATGAGCACCACTCGCTTTCAGGAAATATTGCCAGCGTTGAGGCGAAGTATAGCGCAGTTTGCTGTGGAAGAGCCGCTACTAATCTGGCTACTTGTGCACTGCCGGAAAAGACGCGGCAAGCCGCGTCTCTACCGACGAATCTTATCTTTTTATTTTGGGCGCAGTTTTTCTAATCTTCGCGACGCTTCGTCCAGTGTCTCAGGCTTTTTGCAGAAGGCGAAACGTACCTGTTGGGAGCCGTCTTTTGGATGCTTGTAGAAACTTGATCCGGGGACGCACGCGATGCCGATATTTTTTACCAAGTGATGAGCGAACTCGACGTCGTTGGCGAATCCGAAGGCGCTGATGTCGGTCATCACGTAGTATGCGCCGCGCGGAGTGTAGCAGCGGAAGCCGGCTTTCTCGAGCGCTGGAATCAGATGATCGCGCCGAATGCGGTAACGGTCGGCGAGGTCGCGATAATAGCTGGCGGGCATGCTCAACGCTGTGGCACCGGCCTCCTGTAGAGGCGCGGGTGCGCCTACGGTCAGAAAGTCATGCACTTTGCGAATCGCGTTTGTGATCGCGGGGGGCGCGACTGCCCAGCCGACGCGCCATCCGGTGACGCTGTAGCTTTTTGAAAGGCCGTTGATGGTGATGGTGCGATCGCGCATGCCGTCGAGGCTGGCGAGGGAAATGTGCTCCGATCCATCGTAAAGAATGTGCTCATAGATTTCGTCGGTGATGGCCAGCACGTTGTACTCGACGCAAAGATCGCGAATCAGTTCCAGCTCTTTCCGGCTGAATACCTTGCCAGTCGGATTGTTTGGCGTGTTGACGATGATGGCTTTGGTTTGGGAGTGGCTGCTTTTATGTAAAAAGGCTTCGCGCAATTCCTGTTCGTCGAAGGTCCACTCGCCTCCCGCGACTTGAGGAGGACGCAGGCTGACGAAGCGCGGCTTGGCTCCGCTTAGAATCGAATCCGGGCCGTAATTCTCGTAGAAAGGCTCGAAGACGATGATCTCGTCTCCCTTGTTGCAGACTGCGAGGAGTGTGGCGATCATCGCTTCGGTCGATCCGCAGCACACTACTACTTCTTTTTCGGGATCGACTTCGATCCCTTGGGCCGCTTGCATCTGGCGGGCGATGGCGTTACGTAGATTCTTCGCGCCCCAGGTGATGGCGTACTGATTGACGTCGGCAGGCAATGGCGTCCTGCGCGGCTTTTTTAATTTCGGTGGGAGCGGAGAAGTCGGGGAATCCCTGGGCGAGGTTGACGGCGTTGTATTGCATCGCCTGCCGCGTCATCTCGCGGATTACGGACTCGGTGAAATGCTCAACCTTGTCGGAGAGGAAGTGCTTGGAGTGGGGTGGAACCTGAGTCATGGAAAAGAGGCTAGCACAAGAATTGCTCACGTAGGTACGGACGCATTCGTCCGTCAGCGATGAAACTCCTGCGAAGTCGAAGGACCCCATACCCGCGCGCACACAGATGGCCGCCGCAAGGCATTCGCACCACACTTCCTACCGATGATCAGAGAACTCCCTGCCAGGCTCGGGGTTGTGCTTGATGAAAAGGGGTCCTTCGACTTCGCCGAGCCAGTCGCTTTGCGGCTGGCTTGGCTACGCTCAGGATGACATTTTGGTTTGCTAATTTTAGTGGTCAAAAAAATTGACCATGGTGTATTATAATGACCATATGCAGGAAATCGCAATATCTGAGTTTAAAGCTAAGTGTCTGGCGGTGCTGGAACAGGTTCGCGCCACTAAAAAACCCGTGCGCATTACTCGGTTTGGCAAGCCGGTCGCAGAAGTCGTGCCGCCGACGGCGGTTGATGATCGTGCGAAATGGATCGGATCAATGAAGGGGACGTTCGAAATTTTGGGCGACATCGTGTCTCCGGCGAACGACGAGGACGAGTGGGAGGTCAATCGCGAGTGAGACTGCTGCTCGATACCCACATCTGGCTTTGGAATTTCCAGGATCAGCGGCGGCTTGGCCGTCGTGTTTTACGTGCCCTGCAAGACCGGCAAAACGAACTATGGCTTTCGCCGATGAGCGTGTGGGAAGCGCTGACCCTTAACCATAAAGGCCGGATTCGAATCAACGAAGATTTGGCAACGTGGATGACGCGTGCCACGGCCGGCACGCGCGAAGCTCCACTCACCCATGAGATCGCGCTCGTGGCGCGGCAATTGACGTTGCATCAGGATCCCGCGGATCGGATTCTTGCTGCTACTGCGGAGGTCTTGGATCTGACGCTGGTTACCGCTGATGAACGATTGCTGGGATTGGGGATGATTCGGACTTTAGGCAACCGGTGAGAATATGTCTATATTCGTCGCGGCCCGACGTCTGGCGAATTGTCGATTCAGTTATAATCGCTCGCCATGGAAGTGAACTACCAACTCACGGTCGAAGATTTTCGGCGTGGAATTAAAGCATATCGGACCAGGACTCCGCTCCTACGCTGGTTGGTTCGGTTCGGCGTAGGATTTACAGTCTTGGTCCTTGCAACCGGATTGATTCTGCTCGTTCTTGCGCCGCATAGTGACACATTTCGTAACCTGATCCCGCTATACGTAGTCTTTATCCTATGGAATATTATCTTCTGGGCGTCGCCCTATCGCTCCGCGCGAACCCAGTTTCGCGGGTCTCCCAACGCCAAGGGATCTATTAGATTGGAGGTTAGCGACGCAGGCCTCCATTTTCGCTCTGAACACGTGGACTCGAAGGTTGGCTGGTCGGCGTACGCAAAATGGTTAGAGGAGGGGGCGATTTTTGCCCTCTTCCCCAATCCGAAGCTATTCATCGTCATACCAAAGCGCGCATTCACGGCTGATCAAACGAATGAATTTCGAGAGTTACTCCGGCAACACGTCAAACCGCAATAGCATTTTGCAAATCTCGCAGGTCATCGACTAAGCCGGAGCACCTCCGCGCTCTCCTGTGGAGCACACGAACCTAAGCCCTCTGCACCCCGCCCAGCCCTTCCAGCGCCCTAGCGATCAGCCCCGCCCACGCTGCCACCTCATCATCGCGCAATGTGCGCTCGCTGGACTGGAGCTTGGCTCGCATCAGAATCGAGTACTTGCCCGCGCCCATTTTTTCGCCGCGGAAGATTTCTACTGGGACGAAACTGCGCAGTTCGGGGATGCCTAATCCGGTAATGCTCTGGCGGATTTTCTCGAATTCCACAGCGTCATCAAACACGAACGAGAAGTCGCGCTCGACGGCAGGGAAGCGTGGCAGGGCTTCGTAGCGGACCTGGCGCAGATCGTGCTGGTAGAGGCGGTCGAGATAGATTTCGGCTATGAAAACGTCCTGCCGCAGTTTGCGGGCGGCGGCTACTTCGGGATGAATCTGGCCGAATTGGGCTACGGTTGCGCCGTCCAGAATGGCGCGGGCGGACCGTCCAGGATGGTAGTAGTCGGCGGTTTTCGAATCGTAGTACAGGGTCCACTGGTTGAAGGGAGCTAGCAGAGTCTCGATGTCGCCCTTCAGGTCGAAGAATGTTAGCGGACGCGCGGCTGCTGCTGGAGCCAAGCCACGTACTACTTCGGCATTCACACTTCCCGTTGCGCCTATCGAGATGCGTTTCATCTCCAGCGGTGTTGACTTCGCTCCTGCCTCAAAAACATTTCCGGATTCGAACAGACGAACATTGTCGTTACCGTGGTTCAGGTTGTAGGACATCATGTTCAACATGCTGGGAACTAACGATGTGCGCATCACCGAAGCTTCGTCGCTCAGCGGGTTCGCCAGGTCGAGTTCGGGGGCGGTGGAAAAGCGCTTGGCGTCGTCTTTGGAAATAAAGGTTAGCGAGATGGTTTCGTTGTAGCCGAGGGCCAGAAGTTCAGAGCGAATCTGCGCGTCTTTTTGCGCGTCGGGCAGGTCGCGAACCTCGCCACTGTAAGCGGGGAGGGTGTTGGGAAACTTGTCGTATCCGTGGAGGCGCGCAAGTTCTTCGATGATGTCGATTTCGCGTTCGATATCGAGACGCCAACTTGGGATGTGGACCAGGTACGTATCTTCGCCGCCGGGAAGCACCACGAATCCCAGGCGGGTTAGAACGCGGCTGATTTCAAGCGCGCTGAGCTTTTTGCCCAAGATGCGATGGACTTCGTGGAGATTAAGCTCTACTGGCGCGAGGTCAAGCTTGCGGGCGATTACGTCGATCACGTCGCCGACTAGCGTGCCGCCGCCGGAGGCGAGGATCAGTTCGGCGACGCGGTTGGTCGAAGGGATGGTCGATTCGAAATCAGCGCCGCGTTCGAAGCGGTGCGACGCGTCGGTGTGAATGCCGTGGCGCTTCGACATGCGGCGGACGGTGACCGGGTCCCACCACGCGGATTCGATCAGGATGTTTTTCGTTTTCTCCGTGATCATGGTGTCGAAGCCGCCCATCACGCCGGCCAGGCCTACTGGCTTTTTCGCGTCGGCTACGACCAGATCGTCAGTCGTGAGTTTGCGCTCCACACCATCGAGAGTCTTGAGAATTTCTCCGGCGCGCGCCTTGCGGATGATCAGGCGGCGGCCTTCCAGCAGATCGAGATCGAACACATGCGTGGGTTTTCCACTTTCCCAGAGAACGTAGTTGGTAGCGTCGACCGCGTTGCTGATGGGGCGGTGACCCAGCAATTGCAAACGACCGGCGACATGCGGCGGCGAGGGCTTGACGGTGACGCCGCTCATTTCGCGCGCGGTGAAGCGCGGACAGAGTTCGGGCTCCTGAATGTCGATGGTGACTTCGGACTTGCCTTGCGAAGGCGGCAGCCTCGTTTCGATTAGCTTGAGCGGCAGATCGTATAAGGCGGAGGCCTCGCGAGCTACTCCGTAGTGATTCATGGCATCAGGACGGTTGGTGGTGATCTCCATCTCGAAGACGGTGTTGTCGCCCTCGCCGGAGATGCCCTCGACGGCTATGCCTGCCAGCGTGAGTTCGTCGGCTAGACGAGGATAGTCGACTGGGAGGTCAACGAAGTCGCGCAGCCATTGGGGAGAAAGTTTCATGAGAAATGCTTTTCGCTATTCGCTATTCGCTTTTGGCTTTTCGCTATTACTCTTACTGCTTGTCATCGCTCGCGAAGCCAGGGATCTGCATCTTGCGGCGAACTGCAGATCCCTCACTTCGTTCGGGATGACAATAATTAATAAATGTTATGAGCGGCGAAAAACCGTTGTCCTTTTAACCAAATTGCTCCAGGAACCTTACATCCCCCTGGAAAAATAGTTGAATATCATCTACTCCGTATTTCAAGATTGCAATGCGTTCGACGCCCATGCCGAAGGCGAATCCTGAAACTTTTGTTGCGATCGTAATCTACGAAGCCGTACACGTTGGGATCGACCATGCCGCAGCCTAGGAGCTCAATCCATCCGCTGGCTTTGCAGTTGCGGCAGGGTGCGCCGTCGCGGACTCCTTTGCCGTCGCAGAAAATGCAACTGATCTGGACATCGGCGCTGGGCTCGGTGAAAGGGAAAAACGACGGATAGAAACGCGTCTTCACGCTTGATCCGAAGAGCGCTTTCATTGCGTGATCCAGCGTGCCCTTCAGATCGCAGAAGGTGATGTTGGTATCGACGGCCAGACCTTCGACTTGATGGAAGATTGGGCGAGTGCGTCGCGTCGGCGGCATCGTTGCGATGGACTTTTCCGGGGCATACGACGCGTACCGGAGGCTTCATCTTCTGCATGGTGTGGATCTGCACTGGAGACGTGTGCGTGCGCAGCAGCAGGCGATCGCGCAAAGGCTTTGAGCCTTGTCCGGCTATGAAGAGCGTGTCTTGCGTGTCGCGCGCTGGATGGTTGGGCGGAAAATTTAGCGCTTCGAAGTTGTAGTAGTCAGTTTCAATCTCCGGACCTTCTTCGACGGAGTATCCGAGGTTGCGGAATACGCCGACGATCTCGTTCATCGTCTTGATTACGGGATGCTCCGCGCCGATGGGACGTCGGATGCCGGGGAGGGTGACGTCGAGGAATACGTCAGCAGCGAGTTTTCCGAAGTTTGGCGATGACTTCGTACTTTTCCTTCTGGGTCGCAACGGCGAGCTCAATCTGTTGTTCAAGGTCTCTGTAGACGAGACCAACGCGGGGCTTGACATCAGACGGGAGCCGGCGCTTAGCCACAACTCCCTCAGCTGCTTCGAGGACTCCATTTTTTCGCCCAATCCACTGGTCGCGGAAATGCTTCCATGTTTCCTCGCTTTCGACGGCATCGGATTCGGCTCGGAGATGCTCAAGCAGTTCCGACGCAGACCGGTCGAATGACGCCTTCGGTATAGTCGGTTAACTTGGGGACGGTGTAGGGCATTCCCGGACCACCTCGTGAAATGGTCATTGCTAGCTGCGGTTCGTCGAGAGAACTCCCTGCGACAGCTGCGACGATGTGCAGGGTGTAGGGGTCCTTCGACTCCGCGTAACGATTCGCTTTGCGAATCATTACGCTCCGCTCAGGATGACACGACGGCTGAAAGCTGTTCTTAAGCTACTGCCGCAGCGTTTGCCTTTTTTGCCTGCTCGGCCAGATGCGCGAATCCGGCGGCATCTTTTACGGCTAGTTCTGCCAGAATTTTGCGATCTAGTTCGACGCCGGCTTTCTTTAATCCGCTGATGAACTGGTTGTAATTTAGTCCGTTCAGGCGGGCGGCGGCTCCTATGCGGACGATCCAGATGGAGCGGTACTGGCGCTTTTTCTGTTTGCGTCCGGAGTAGGCAAACTTTAGCGCGCGATCTACGGCTTCTTTGGCCGAGCGGTAAAGTTTGGATTTGGTTAGGAAGTATCCACTGGCGCGTTCAAGAATCTTTTTGCGCTTGGCGCGGCGTTTGGTTCCGCGTTTTACACGAGGCATGGTGTTGCTCCTTTTTTGTACATCTTTTACTTCGTTTGGCGGCTGGAGGTAAGGAGGCTTCTACCACTTTCCACTAGGGAAGGGATTTCCGAAGCCCAGCCTCTTCACGCGCCGCTGCGGGGTGAATCATTCCGCAGACTTGTCTTGCATACTCGTTGCCGCAACTCGTTAAGGACGGGCGAGGACGCCCGTCGCTCCATTATTGAACGGGATTATGCGTACGGGATCATTCGTGCCGCTTTTTTGTAATCTCCGTCACTCACCAAAGTCGGCTGGCCCAGCTTTTTCTTGCGCTTCTTCGCCTTGGAGGACAGGATGTGACGCAATCCGGCCTTGTGACGCACGATCTTTCCCGTACCCGTTTTCTTGAAGCGCTTGGCAGCGCCTTTGTGTGTTTTTAGTTTAGGCATAGAACCTCAGCTATTAGCTTTTAGCACTTAGCAATTAGCTTTTAGCCAAACCCGTGCCACAGTGATTCGGGCTAAGTGCTAGATGCTAACTGCTGATTTTTACGCGGTCTGCACGCCGCCACGCGGCGCGGAGGGCGGTGCCGGCTTCGCAGCCGGCGGGGTTGCGGGCTTTTCTTTTGCTCCGCCTTCTTTTTTGTTTGGCGCCAGAATCAGGTGCAGCGTGTTGCCTTCCTGCCTTGGCCTGAATTCCACCAGGCCTCGCTGATCGATGTCTTTGATCAGACGTTCCAGAATCTGGCGGCCCAGGCTTTGCCGGGTCATTTCGCGTCCTCTGAAGAAGATGGTTGCTTTTACCTTGTCTCCTTCGTCGAGGAAGCGCAGCACGTGATTCTTTTTGGTTTCGTAGTCGTGATCGTCCACGTTGATACGAAACTTCACTTCTTTGACCGTGATGGTCTTTTGCTTCTTCTTGGCTTCGCGCTCGCGCTTTTCGTTCTGGTACAGGAATTTCCCGTAATCCATGATGCGGCAGACCGGAGGTTGCGCGGTCGGGGAAATTTCGACCAGATCCAGGTTACGTTCGCGGGCCATCTTGAGCGCTTCGAAGGGAGGCATGACGCCAATCTGCTCACCTTCGTCACCGATCACGCGAACTTCCCGCGCCCGGATACGCTCATTCATGCGGATAAAACGCTTATCGATACCGTCCTCCGTCTACCAATCTGAGAAGAAAAATGCTTTAAAAAGTATAGCATGTGGAGGTCGGGGCGCCGGGACGCGCAAATTCAAAGGCTGCAACCACGGAGGGCACAGAAGGCACCGGGGATGGGCCCGCGGAAACCCTTTGGCGAAAGATGCCGAATTAGAGCACCACCAATTACTGAGTTGAGGGCGGTATCGTGCGCGCATGGATTCTGCGCCCGAAGTACACCATCCAAACGAAAGCGATCACATTAATCGCCACCTTGAAGACTAGATCACCCTTCGGCCAACTGCTGCTGCCGGGGAATCCTGCCACCATACAGACGACCAAGGCTCCCAAAGCGATTGCCCACCGATGCATATCCTGCCAGCGTGGGGCTGCGGACCACCACTTGACCACTGCGATGCTTAGCGCAGCCCAGCAGATTCCGGCCAGCATCGGAATCCATGGGGCCAGGTGTCTTGGAACGAACATTAGTCCAATTAGCCAGTACCAAGGGAATCCCATAACCAGGGTTCCGAGGACCACTAACCAGGGCGGTGGCGTTCGCGAAGTCTTCGGCTCAGCGGGGCGACTCTTTCTCTTTGCTAGAGCATAACTGGTCAAGACTAGCGTTACGATTGCCAATGCACCTAGCGTGATGGTCACCCGCGGCGGCTGATATTTCGCGGCGTGGAAAACTACTGGCCGAGCCCTCTGGGTCCAAGCAAACCAGGCGATGTAGGAACCGAGGATGAATACGAGTCCAGAAATTATGAAGCCTCGTGTTCGGAGCCAGGGCTCATGGCGGCGGTCCCGAAAGATCAGTTCGGTAACTTGAACGGGCACGAGGACAACCCACACACACTCGTAACCGAGCATAAAGAGGAAGTAGATCCAGTTCACTCCCCACACGCGGGCATAGGAGGGATTTGCTCCCGGCCAGGGAAGGGGAGCCAGCGAGGTTTGCTGGATGATGAATTCTTCTGCGATGGAGAGAGCGAGTCCTAATAGCAGGAGACTCGTCCCGCCGCCGTGCCATCGCCTGACAGCCTCTCTGATCATCAGGGCGCCACAGCCCCAGACCATGATCTCGGGTACCAGGACGAATAGGTAGCTCAAACGAGTCGCACCGATCAGCAGTTCACCAATGATCGGAGCCAACAGAAGCAAGGTGGCAATGGGCGCGATACGCTGCCATGTTGAGCGGTTGCTGGGAGAAATTACGACAGGTGCGATTTCGGGATTCATGAGTTCCCCCTTACTGTTACTTTTCCTGACGGCGTTTCGTGGGTTTCGCGCCGATTTTTTCAGTCTTGTTTTCAGCCTGGATTGCTTTGAAGATTTTCTTCAGGTCCCAGCGCAAGGTGCCGGACCGTAGTTCGCCAACGACGCTCTGGATCCACTTGAGTTCAGCTCTTTGCATGGCGAGCAGGTATTCACTTTCAATCAAATGGATTCGGTCCACTTTCGTGGCTACAGACTTCAACACCTCTTGCTTGGCTCCGATCTCGTGCTCGAGGCGTTGGGCGCGGCTTTCCAGTTGGGCGATTGCGTCACGCGGTGTGAGGTGAATCAGAAAGCTCACCGACGCCATGAACTCTGAGGACTCACGCACAGGGACGGCAATCATCTGCTGCAACCAGCGAACGAGTTCTTGCTCTCCCGCGATGGTGATCCGATAGGTGGTGCGTTGGGGGCGACGACCGTCCCGGCCGGTTCCGGCGGCAACGATTAACTCCGCGCGCAGCAAGCGGTCGATGGCGTGATAGAGCGATCCGCGCTTGACGACCAACACATCGTCTTTGTGGCGCTCGAGCAGGAGTCGTTGAATTTCGTAGGGATGCATGGGGCGTTCTCGAAGGAAGCAGAGAACGGCTAAATCCCAGAGGCTGTGATATTGATCGGTATATTTCATGTGATATAGCTCATCTGAACTATATCGAAGGAAATATCGCGTGTCAAATGCTTGCGAGAGAGTATGGCTTTCTGCGGCTCGAATCCGGTGTGCAGCCCTAAAGGGGCGTCTGATTCTGAACAGCTTCGGTATCGCTGAAGCGATACCCTGATACGAAGCGAGAATCCTGATAATTTTGGGTGGCGCGAGCGGAAGTTTAAGCTACGGCTTCTTTGGGGGTGCGCAATTGGCGGTATAGGCGTAGATAGTCGTCTACCATTCGGCGGGCGGTGAAGCGTTCGCGGGCGCGGTTGTAGGCTCGTGTTCCGTAGAGGCGGGTCAATTCACGGTCCTCGTCCAATTTTCCGAGTACTTCGCTGAGGCTGTCGGCGTTATTGCGCTCGAAGTACAGCGCGGCGTCTCCCCACAATTCCCGATAGACTTCGGTGTCGTTGGCAACCAGTGCGCAGCGGGAGAATGCGGCTTCGATGGAGCCGAGTCCGGTGGGGTCATAGCGCGAGGTTGCGGCAAATATCGTTGACTTGCTGTAGAGCGAACGCAGTTGCGATTCGGTCTGCGCCCCTTTGACGGAAATCTCGTGTTCGCCGGTCGAGACGCGCACATCGGCACGGATGGGAACTGGCGGTGCGGGGATGGGATTGTCCGCGCCCACAATGCACACGGGCAATCCGTGAGTATGTTGGGTCAGCAGAGCGACCTGCTTTCCCGTATCCCACAGACGACCGATCGCCAGGACGGATTCTTCCTTGGTGACAAAAGGATTGAAGTAAATGGGATTGCGTCCCGGCGGAATAATGTGTCCGTCGAAATCGCTGCCGTAGGCGATGCGCAGCAGCTTTTCCATCCAGCGCGAAGTTGTTACGACCGCTTCAGCCCGCCGCAATCCGGCGATCATGGTTTCGCGATACCACTCCAGCCATGCCGAGGGTGCTGGTTCGTGTCCGTGGATGCTTAGCCACCACGTGACTACATCCCCATGGGCGACGACTACTCGCGGCGTCGGTACTGGCAAAGCTCCAAAGGTCAGCTGATTCAGATGCAAGAAATCTGGACGCGTGTCGCGCACGATTGCGCAGAGATAGTCCTGCGCTGCGTGGAAGTCCTGCTCGCCTTCCTGCATCCAGTCAAGGCGAAAAGCGGTGGGATAGTATTGCAGCCCGTGCAGACCATCCATCCATGCGGTTTGATGGGGAAGTGGAATTTCCCCAAAACTGACGAGCGTCACCTGGGCGCCGTGGGTCACCAGGCCTGAAACGAGTTCACGCGAATAGGTCCAGACTCCGCTGAACGTGTCAGCTGTCACCAGTACGCGCACAGAACCCCCGGGATCGAGAACTGGGAGAGCCCTCGAACTACCTGACTCCAGTTTAGGGTCTATGCCGCGCCGGGGGAAGAGTTTTCTTGCGGTTTCGGGGGATTGGATAGCAAATGCAAAAAAATGCGCAAACGGGGGGCGGGCCATCTGCCCGGGCCCCTAAAGGGGAGCCTGATTCTGAATGACTTACGGTATCGCTGAAGCGATACCCTGACACGAATCTACGTAGTTTTGAATGAACCCACTCATAGCGCCGCACTGTCTTATGGCATTATGGGAGGCCGTCGGAGGGTACAACAGCGATGCTTAGTACCTGGGAAAATTTCATCATCATTATTCTCGCGGTGGGAGGCTCTCTGTTATTCATGTGGAGCCTCAACCGGATTTGGCCGTGGGAGAAGCGACATGCACACAACGATCTGATTGGCTGGCAACTTAGCATTCTTGGAACGACCTATGCGGTCATTCTCGGATTCATGCTTTATACGGTATGGACGAATTACGGCCTCGCCAAACTGAATGCAGATAATGAGGCCAACGCATTGGGGAATATTTACCGGCTTGCCGAAGGTCTGCCGGATCCGCAGCGGGGGCAGATGGAGGCGCTGGCTCGTTCCTATGCGAAGACTGTGATTGAAGAAGATTGGCCACAAATGGAGGCGGATCGACTGCCTGAGGGGAGCCACCAGGTCAATCAGGACATGTGGCGCACGTTGATGTCGGTGAAAAACGGGTCGCCAACGGAAATCATTGCGGAAGACCACGCGATTTCGGAACTGAGCGCGCTAACGGAACATCGCCGGATACGGCTGCTCCAGAACGCAAACCGCCTTCCCACGGTGCTTTGGTGTGTGCTGCTGGTTGGTGGAATCGTGACGGTTGCGTCGGCCTCGATGTTTGGATCGGCCAACAAATCTCTGCACGCGCTCCAAGTATTTGTATTTTCCCTGTTAGTGGCGCTGGTGCTGGTGGCAGTCGCTGACATCGATCGTCCATTTCAGGGCACGGTCCATGTCAGCGATTATGCGTTTCGGCGGGCACAGCACAACATGCATGAATAGAGCGATGCTCTGAAGGGAGAGATGAATGGAGCGGCGCTGACGCGCCTACGTTCCTCAAGTGGAATCTGCCCATTGCTTCATCTCTCGCGAGTCAGCCCAATGGTTCATCATTCGATGGCCGATTTTTCCAGTTTCGAGCGTGACCAGTTTCGGTTGCACCAGAATCCGCATTGTCCACAGCAGGTCGTCGAGGGAGGTTCCAAATCCGAAGTGAGCATCAACAAACGCCAGGTCCGCGGAGGGCAGCGTGGCGCGGCCGGAAATCAAGACTATTGGGATATCGGGCACCAAATATTTGATCTCCTGCGCCAATTTTGAACCCGACATCGAAGGCATTTCGTAGTCGAGAAGCGCTAAGTCGAAATAGGTTCTGCGGCAAAGCGCGAGAGCCTCGACAGGGTCATTCTTAGTGATCACTCGGAACCCGCATTCTTCCAAAACACTGCTTAGCAATCGGCTGGATTTGGGATTATCGTCCACATAAAACACCGTCGTTCTGTTTTCCATCACAAACCTCCGTTCCTTTCCTGAAGAACGTTATTCAGGTAATGGTCTTGCAGGCGAAGTGGGTAGAGATTTGTAAAATTTGTAGATTTTCCAACTGGAGAAGCGGCAGTCGCATCTTTGCAGGAAATCAGCCGGCACTTTTGGCTTTGGCGATCGGCATTTCTTCGCTGCTCAATTGTTTTCCCGCGGGAGCGGCACAGGGTAAGGTGAAGTTGAAAATGGAGCCTGGGCCGGGATGCGCCTGGACCCATATCTTTCCACCATAATGTTCGATGATCTTTCTGCAAATCGCCAGACCGATTCCATTGCCGGGATATTCGGCCCTGGTGTGGAGGCGTTGGAAAACAACAAAAATGTTTTCCGCTGACTCCGGCGCAATGCCAATTCCGTTATCGCTGACAGTGAACAACCATTGGCTGTCCACTTTTTCGGCTTGCACGGAAATCTCGGGTATTTCTTTTCCGCGAAACTTGATGGCGTTCCCAATCAGATTCTGAAAAACCTGCGCGATCTGGGAGCGCGCTGCCCACACCAGCGGCAACGCCGAGCGCGTGACTACCGCGCCACTCTCCTGGATGGCGGGACCGAGACTGAGGAGGACTTCTTCTATTAACGCTTCACAATTCACTTGGGCACAGCCATTTCGCCCCACTCTTGAAAAAGTGAGCAGATCGCGAATCAAGGACTGCATGCGGGCTGCGCCTTCACTGGCATAGTCGATGTATTTATCCGCGTTCTCGTCTAGCTTGCCGCGATAGCGTTCGGCGAGGAGTTGGGTATAGGCCGCCACCATACGCAATGGTTCCTGTAGATCGTGCGAGGCGATGGAAGCGAATTGTTCAAGCTCGGCGTTGGAGCGGGCAAGTTCCTCGACTTTCCGTGCCAGATCTTGTTCTGCCTGCTGGCACCGACGCAGTTGCTGTTTTTCCTGCAAAGCACGGCGAATGGCTTCGGGCAGCCGCGCCAAGCCGTCTTTCAGAACATAATCGGTCGCGCCCCGCTTGATGCACTCGACCGCAGTTACATCTCCTAATGCGCCGGAGACCAGGATCAGCGGAGTGTCCAGGCCTTGGCGCCGCAGGACTTCCAACGCCTCCATGCCTTTCCACTGGGGCAGGTTGTAGTCGGCGATTACCACGTCGGGACAATGCGAACGCAACTGGCACTCGAATTCAGCTTCGGTTTGCACGACGACCACGGAAACTGAGAAGCCACCTTTTTGCAGAATCTGGGCTACGAGTGCGGAGTCGAGCGGGTCATCTTCGACGTGCAGAACGCGGAGTTGATTGATGTCAGGGGACAGCCACGACGTTGGAGCGGACGAAATTAGGCCGGGTAAGGGTTCCAGCAGTTCCATGGTGGTGGCTTTGCCTCTTCGAGAGTCATCGGCGCGCGATTGTTGGTGATTCATAAGGAGGCTCGTTACTTAAGGGAAGGGTGAATGGACGTAGCTGCTAGAAGTTCAGCGACTGGACGGACTCGGTTTCAGATTCCGAGTTCTTTAAGAGCACCGCGCTCTCTAGTTGCGTGCGCAGTTTCTGCACGAGTTGGTAAACCGTCCCCAGCTTTTCTGCTGCTGCCGGTGGCAGGCCGGGTGTTTCCAAGCCTAATTCGCTGGAGAGCAAAAGTGCGGTGACAGTGGAATTCAATTCGCTGCGCAGCTTGGCAACTGCGGCTTGCCGGGCGCGTTCTTCATCGCGTTGACGGCGCCTTATGGCGGCACGTACTTCCCGCACCAGACGCTCGACTCCGCTGATTGCCAGATTCAGATGTACCGAGATCGCGGTTCCAATATGCTCAATCATGGTCTCGGCCTGATAGGGTTCGGCTTCGAGCACATATTGATCGAGCACTACGGCGAGATAACACTCGGCTCGCAACAAGGTGGTTGCCTGAGCCAGATTTTCCGCGACTACGACCCTCTCGCCGGTGCTCTCAGTTAGCGCAGTCGCGCACTCGAATGCGCGCTCGCTCGGCGTCACCAGGAGGATCATGGTGAATCCTGATGCAACTGCTGTGCCACTTCCCGCAGCCTGAAAGGAAATGAGTTACACCCGTGGAATTTGTCTAGGCTCCCGTTCTGGCACCGCCGCTGGCGCTGGCCGCCCAGCTTCGGGACTCGTACTCTTTCAGCTTGCGATAGAGGGTGGTTTTGCCGATGCCGAGCAGTCGCGCGGCCAGCATCTTGTCTCCATTTACCTGGGTGAGGGCGTTGAGGATGGTCCGCTTCTCGAGTTCTGCCATGGGCACGATACCGCTGCTCGGAGTGCTTATGCTCATTGAATCGAGGGGTGCGCCGTAGATTTGGGTGGGAAGATCGCGCAGTTCGATTTCATTCGCACTGCTGAGAGCGCATGCCCTTTCGAGCGAATTTTCCAGTTCCCGCACATTGCCGGGCCAGTCGTAATTCATAAGCGCCTTGAGTGCTTCATCTGAAATGGTCTTCTCCGTGCCCGCGTTGTGACCGATGCGGTCGAGAAAGTGAGCGACCAGCAGCGGGATGTCTTGGCGGCGCTCTCGCAGCGCGGGAATTCGCAAGGTCAATACGTTGAGGCGGAAAAAAAGATCGCGGCGGAAAGTGCCTTCAGCGACAGCGCGTTCCAGATCGCGATTGGTTGCCGCGAGGATGCGAACGTTGATGGGAATGCGCTTGACGCTGCCTACGGGACGAATCTCCTTTTCCTGAATGGCGCGTAGCAGCTTCGCTTGAAGATCGGTGGGCAGTTCGCCGATTTCGTCCAAGAAGACTGTGCCTCCTTCGGCGATTGCCAGCAGTCCATCTTTCGGATTCGTCGCGCCGGTGAAAGCTCCGCGCACATGTCCAAAGAGTTCACTCTCGATCAGGGTTGGTACGAGTGATCCGCAGTCGACCGGAATGAAGGGCTTGTTGCGGAAGGCGCCGGCGAAGTGAATGGACTTCGCGACCAATTCCTTGCCAGTGCCGCTTTCGCCCAGAACCAGCACGGGATGAGCACTCTGTCCCGCCTTTGCGATGATGCGGTAGAGCTTTTCCATGTCTGGTGCGCGGCCAACGATGTTGCCGAATCCCTGGCGCAACTTGATCGTCTCCCGCAGCAAGCGGTTCTCGGTTTTCATGCGCAAGTGGCTGGCAACTCGCTCCAGCAGCAGACGCAGTTCTTCCATGCTGAAGGGTTTGGTCACGTAGTCATACGCGCCGTTTTTCATGGCCTGAACCGCGGATTGCACGGTGCCGTGACCGGTGACGACGATGACCAGTGCGTCGGCGCGATGTTTCTTGATGGTATGCAAGGCTTCGAGGCTGTCCCTGCCTTGGCCTTGCCCATGCAAGTCGAGCAGTACGGCGTCTATAGTGGAACGATCGAGCAATAGGTAGGCTTGTTCAGCGGATTCGGCAATCTGGGTGTTGAATCCGAGCGACTGGGCGACTTCGCGGCAGGCTTCGCGGATGGCACGTTCACTCTCGACGATCAGAAGGTTTAAGAAATTCGCTCCTTCGATCTGTGTGGTGGGGCTGTGGCTAAGGATGGCGGCGGTTGATGCACTAAACATGAAAATCTCCTGGCTATTGCGAAGTCATGCGAACTCAAACTTTCGAAAAATTCGGCAAGTTACACCCCGACAGGAAATCAGGAAGATTCAATTGCGGGGAGATGCACTTCGATACTTGTGCCGCTTTCCAGTTCGCTCTCGACCGCGATGGTTCCACCCGATTCGCTGACGATGCGCTGCACTGTTGCCAGGCCCAGGCCGGTGCCTTTGTCCGGGTTCTTGGTGGTGAAGAAAGGCTCGAAAAGTCGCCGGCGAGTCTCGGCGTCCATGCCACAGCCGTTATCCTTCACCATTAAAGCCAGGGCTCGGCGCGACGACCCGGTTTCAGCGCTTCCGGTAGATTCAGCCGGTGATTTCACCACCCGCGTGCTCAACGTAATGGTTCCGCCATGGGGCATGGAATCGCGCGCATTCAGGACGAGATTTAGAAGGATCTGCCGCAACTGAGCCGGATCGGCGAGCACAAGCCCAGCGCTGGAATCGAGCATGGAGTCAAGGATGACGACGAGTTCGACCTGCTCGCCGATGATCCGTTGCAACAGGTTTTGCGTGGAAGATACAATTTCGTTGATGGAGACCGGGCGTGGCGGGAGTACTTGTTTACGGACGATGGCCAACAGTTGGTGGGTGAGGGCCGCGCCTTGTTCGCCTGCCATTCGAACTTCGTCGACATGGTGGCGCAGGTTGCTCGATTCGAGTCCGGCGGTTAGCAAGTCGCAATAGAGAAGGATACCGGTCAGCAGATTGTTGAAATCGTGGGCGATGGCTGCGGCCATACGTCCGATGACTTCGAGTTTTTCCGCTTCTCGCAGATGCTCTTCAACCAGCTTGCGTCTAGTTGCGTCCGTGAGCATCGCAATCAGGAAGGCGGGTTCACGGCCGGCATCGCGGCCCAGCGAAACCGTGAGATGTCCCCAGAATTCAGAGCCCTCCTTGCGCACGTAGCTGTTTTCGATTTCGAAGCGGTCGCGTTCGCCTCGCCTTAGTTCGTCCAGCAAGCTCTCGGCGGGTGAAAAAGTTTCGGGATAAATGGCGCGGCCGACGAGTTCCGGCTGAGTGCAGCCAAGCACGGTGGCCAGAGCTGTATTCGCTTCCATAATCCGACCATCAAGCTGGCAAATTGCGATGCCAATTGCGGCTTCTTCAAAGGACGCCTGGAAACGGAGATGACGGAGAGAATCTGGAGTTCCCTGAAATTGGGTGACAGCGTTCATACCAACACGGCTCCTGAGGATCAGCTTCGCCGGACTCGTTTCCCATCCGCTGACGGTCCGAAGAAACCGAAAGCAAAGTGCCAGACGCGCGAGGACTGGCAGGCATCACTATTTCAAACCACGATTCCAAGCCGGGAAAAGCAGTTCAACTTTTTTCCGCGAATGGACCGCAGTAGACTGATTAGGGAAGAGTGTAGTGTGAAAGGCTATCCCCAATAAGTGCGCCCCATCACATCAGTTAGTGACGAATCGGGAGGGCAGGAGACGCGAAGTCGAGCTGGGTTTTACGCTACTTCATTTGTATTGATATGCTGATTGGGCAAAGATGCCATTTCTTCCCAAGCGCATGGTTGCGGCACTGCTGGCGCTGAGTCTCTGCGCTTGTGGTCGTCCCCCAGCCGACAGTTCCTCGAATTCATCCGCTCAAAATCTGCCGTTTGATCGCCAACCGCGTGCGACCGGTGTTTCGCCGAGCCGGACGCTGATTCCATCGACCACGAATATGCCGGAGGGGACGACCATCCTCATTCGCCTCGCGGGTGCGCTTTCGAGCGCCTCTTCACATGCGGGAGACACATTTAGCGCGACTGTCGATGACCCGATTGTGGTCGATGGCCGGACGCTGATCGGGCGCGGCACATCCGCGACTGGCCGTGTGCTTGAGGCCAAACCTGGCGCCAGTTCGGTTGAGCCCGGCTATCTGCGAATCGTGCTGGTGAGTTTGAATGTCGGCGGCAAGGCGGTAATGATCTATACCTCTAGTATTTTTGCCAAAGGTGGCTCGCGGGAAGAGCGGAATGCTGCGGCGGCATCGGCATCGGCCCCCGGGGCCAGCGTGAGAGACAAAGATGTTGTCTTCGGCGTTGACCGTCGTCTCAACTTTCGTTTGGCGCAGAGCGTTGACTTGCAATAGCATCGACTTGCGATAACCAGAATCTGCGCCACGCGGTATGATCGTCGGTCCTGTTAAGCAGTTGGCAGCCCCGAAAGGGGCGTCTAGATTTAAGACTTACGGTATCGCTAAAGCGATACCCTGATACGGATCGCCAGGTTAGCGCAATGCCGTGATACGAATTGCGCGCGCGAAAGAGATGAGCTAGAAAGCTGAATCAAAAAATGCCGATAGATCGGCAGGAGGATTGCGATGCTGTATTTAATTTGGGTCGTGCTCATAGGAATTTTGGCGGGTTGGATCGCCGGGCAAATCACTAAAGGTAGCGGCTTCGGGGTCCTCGGGGATTGCATCGTGGGGATCATCGGGTCCCTACTCGGCAGCTTCATTTTTGGATTGATCGGGATCTCCGCCTACACTTTGCTGGGCCGGCTGGTGATGGCCGTGATTGGCGCGATTGTGTTGCTGTGGCTGATCCGACTGATTAAGAAGTAAGAACATTGAGTCATTTAGTCATTTAGTCATTGAATCATCTGCCATTGAATCATTCAGTCCCCATTAATGAAGATTGAAGAGATGACTCAAGGCCTTAATGACTCAATGATTCAATCTCTCCCTCCATACTCCTTTCACATTATTGACCTGTAAGTCTGTCTCCTTATAATCGCGGACTTCACCCAGTGCGAAATTTCTTCGCACAGCCATGCGCGCTCAGTTTTGAGTGTGTGTCGGCATCGGGGACGATCGTCAATTTAGAGGAACAGGGTGTGGAAACGAATGATTAGCCGAAGGATCCTGATTTGTCTGCTGCTGATTACCGCATTTGCTGGTTTGGAAGTTGCTGCCCAGCAGATCACGGGTAGTATTCGCGGGACTGTAGTAGATCCGAGCGGGGCGGTTGTGCAGTCCGCAACGATCAGTGCTCAACAAATCGAGACGGGCCTCACGCGCACCGTAATTACCGGACGAGACGGCGAATATATCCTGGTGGAATTGCCGATTGGACATTATCAGATCAGGGCGGAAGCCAAGGGCTATCAGAAATACTTGCAAGAAGGAGTTACGCTGGACGTCAACCAGACGGCGACCGTCACCCTTCACCTGAAACTCGGCTCGGAGACGCAGCAGGTTGAGGTTAATGGGGACGCGGAGTTGGTGCAGAGTACGGTGAGCAGTCTCGGGGAGACTGTGATGGAGCGCGAGATTCTCGACCTGCCGCTCGACGGGCGTAATTTTTCCCAGTTAGGGCTGCTTCAGACGGGCGTCGTGCCCTTGACGCCGGGGCTTGCCGAGGCCGGAGGTCCGGCGCGGGCGAACCAGGCTTATGCTGTGGATGGCCAGCGGCCGGAATCGAATAATTTTCTGATCGATGGCGCCGACAATGTTAGTGCGGTGGATGGTGGTTTTGTGCTCAAACCACCGCTTGACGCCATTGCCGAGTTCAAGATTCTTACCCATAACGCGAACGCCGAGTTTGGGCGCAACACGGGTTCCACAACGAACATTGTGACGCGCTCAGGCACCAACTCCTATCACGGCGCTGCCTGGGAATTTCTGCGCAATGATGCTATGGATGCGTCCGATTTCTTCACGCAGAGTGTGCAGCCTTTGAAGCAGAACCAATTTGGCGCGACCTTCGGGGGGCCGATTTTCAAGGACAAGACTTTTTTCTTCGGATATTACGAAGGCTTCCGAAATCGGCAGGGTGAAACCGTGTCCGCGACCGTGCCTTCGGCGCAGGAAAGGCAGGGAAACTTTGGGGAACAATGTACTTCGATCCCCAATGCCAGCTTTGATCCAGCCACGGGTCTGTGCAGCAATCCCAATGGCCAACTAACACTTTTTGGAATGCCGGTGCCGTTCAACCAGATGTTCACGCCGATCGATCCGGTTGCGACGAATATTTTGCCATTTTTCCCGCTGCCCAACAGCGGCGAAAACGGATTCATCAGCACAGCGACCCTAAGCGAGAATAACGATCAATTCGGAGTGCGCATCGATCACTATCTTACTCATGCGGATACCCTGAATTTCCGTTACATGTATAGCAGCGGTCCGACGACGGATCCGCTTTCGACAGCGGGCGCGAATGTCCCAGGCTTCCCCGTGGGCGAAGATGATCGCGCGCAGAATTTTGTGGCGCAAGAGACGCACATTTTTTCGCCCAGCATCATCGGAGTGGCGCGCTTTTCGTATCTCCGCAATAAGTTCTTACTCGATCAACATTTGAATCATGAGTCACCGGCGGACTTAGGTTTTCTGTACGATCCCACATTGCCTGCGTCTGCCGGACCACCGTTTATCCAGGTTGCAGGATATGCCTCGGTTGGCGATCCGATCACGGGACCGCGTAACACGTTTCAGAATACGTTTGACTTGTCGGGATCGCTGAGTTGGATTCACGGCCGCCACGAACTGAAATTTGGCGGAGGCTACCGGCGCGACCAGATCAACGCCTCGCAGGGCATCGCCACGAATGGTTTTTTTGTATTCGCCGGCATTCCCTCGCAGGCGGGATTCCTCTACAACGATGGGTTCGCTAACTTTCTCTTCGGGAATCCGGTGGTCTTCTTGCAGGGTGGAGGAGATTTTGGCCGAGAAATCCGGGACCGGGCCATGAATTTGTACGGTCAGGATAATTACAAGGTTACTTCTCACCTGACGCTGAACCTTGGTCTTCGATATGAGTTGCCCTTGCCGGCCACCGAGAACAAGAACCGGGTAAATCTGTTTGTTCCCGGAGCGCAGTCGACGGTAATTCCCGGGGCTCCCGCGGGACTTCTTTATCCCGGCGATCCGGGCGTGTCAGCGGGCCTGATTCCAGCGCAGAAGACAGCTTTCGCTCCACGTGCGGGCTTTGCCTGGGACCCTCGTGGCGATGGAAAGATGGTAATCAGCGCGGCCTACGGAATTTTCTATGAGCCGTATTACACCGGAGAAGGTGGTCCGCTGCAGGATCCCATCAGCGCGCCTCCGTACCTTAAGACGGTGCAGGTGAATCCTCTGATTAATTCTTTTGCCTATCCGTTTAGTGTTCCGGATCCGTTCGCTAACGACTTCCCTCAACCGATGACGTTGCTGGTGGTCAACCGTAACCTGCATCTACCCTATGCTCAAGACTGGAATTTGAATATTCAGCGTTCGTTTGGCGCGGATTGGCTATTTCAGGTTGGGTACGTGGGTACGACCGGTGTCAGGCTGCCGCGATTCATTGAAGGGAATCCGGCGGTTTACGTGCCGGGCGTTGATACTACCAGCCCAGGCTGTGCGCCGCCGGCGCCGGGGTGCCCGCTCTCCACCTCAAGCAATGCGAATCAGCGTCGTCTCTATTCTGGATGTACGCTGGCGGACTCGCCGGACAGCTGTGTTTACAGTTCAGTGGGCGAGATCGCAAGCATCTCGAACTCAAGTTACAACGCGCTGCAAGCCAGCCTGCGAAAGCGATTCAGTCATGGGCTTTCATTCCTTGCTTCTTATACATGGTCGCATTCGATCGACGACGTTTCCTCGTTTAACATCACGGGATCGGCGTCGCAGCCGGTGGCCGGAGAGAATGATCTGGCACAGAATCCGTTCGATCTCGCGGCGGAGCGTGGCAATTCGATGTTCGATGCCCGCAATCGCTTTGTGTTCAGCTATCAGTGGAGCCTTCCTTTCCTGCAACATTCGAGTGCGTGGTATGGACAGGTTCTGGGGAACTGGCAGCTCAACGGAATTTTCACTGCCATGAGTGGCACGCCGTTCACGGTATTCGACTCCAATGACGTTTCTCTGCAGGGGCAGGCGCCGGAGATTTCTGGGTTCTCCAGCAATCGGCCTAATGTGGTGGGCAATCCGAATTCCGGGCCGCGTACTCCGGCGGAGTGGTTCAACACCAAGGCGTTTCAGGCGATTGTGCAGGATCCGAATTCTCCCGTCCAGCAGTTTGGGGACGAAGGGCGCAATTCGGTCCGAGGACCGGGATACGTGAATTGGGACTTCTCGGCATTCAAGAACATTCGACTGACGGAAACGAAACAGATTCAATTTCGTGGCGAGTTGTTCAATGTCTTGAACCATACCAATTTCCGGTTGCCGGTCAGCGACATCGAAGCTCCGACCTTCGGGCAGATACAATCGGATGTCAGTCCACGGGTGATTCAGGTGGCGCTGAAGTTTCTGTTTTGATTTAAATTGTCATCCCGAGCGGAGCGAGGGATGACAAAGTCTGGTGTGAATCTTGAAATGGCCGAATGCGAATTTGAAGCGGAGATTACTACGAGTCTTCGCCGTTATTGCCGTCCTATGGCTGCTTGGCTGCGGCTTCCTGTACCACATCATGCGGCAGCCGCCGGAAACTTTTGCGCGTTTCATGGCGAGGCTTCCCGGTCCTGTACCGTTTCTTCTATTTCCATTTGAGACGCTTTGGATACAGGCTCGCGCTGGCACTTTGCATGTGGGCGATGCTGCTCCGGACTTTTCGTTGATGAAGCTCGACAAGAGCGGCTCGGTGCAGCTCTCCGGGTTGACAGCGCAAGGCCATCCTGTGGTTCTGATCTTTGGCAGCTACACCTGACCGCCGTTCCGGCGGGAGGTTCCTGCCCTCAATAAACTTTACGACCAATATAAAAACAAGGTTGATTTTCTGGTGGTCTATGTCACGGAAGCTCATCCCAGCGATGTGTGGCAGATGCAGAGCAACATCAAAGACAAGGTTGTGTTTGCCAGTCCCAAGGATGAAGAGGAGCGCGCGATGATTGCGGGAGCTTGCGTGCGAAAACTTGGCATTCAGATTCCAGCGGTGATCGATCAATTCGGAAATTCGACCGAGCAGGCTTATACGGGATGGCCCGACCGTCTTTATCTGATTGATACCAGGGGCCGCGTGGCTTACAAGGCAAAACCGGGTCCATTCGGGTTCAAGTCGGATGAATTGCGCGCTGCATTGGGGAGGTTGGTAAATTGAGGCGTCCACGTTGTATTCTCGGGGCGTAATGCGTTCGCCTGCGCCTCATCGGACTCCCACTCGCGGATTATTCCTGGGACTCATCATCACGCTGGCGGCGGTGGTGGTTTATTCGGGATACATTACGCGGCAGATCTCCGGTCTGCGTGAACTGCAAAACAATCTGGTGGATCGCAACCGGAAAGACTCGTTGCAATTGCTTCGTATCCAGAATGATTTGAATTCTCTGGCGCTGGCCATGCGCGACATGCTGGACAATGATGAACCTTATCCGCTGACGGCATGGTCGGCACAATTCCAGCGGGTGCGGACGGATCTGGACGACGCGCTGCTTCGCGAGCAGCAGGTGGCTTCTGCGAATCGCACTCCCGAGCAAGAACGATATCTCCGGAATTCAGTGGCGCAGTTCTGGGATGCGTCGGACCGGACGTTTGCGTTGGCGCAGGGTCCGAACCAGACGGAAGCGCGGACGCAGATCCGAATCTCGTTGCGAGCCCGGCAGGAAGCATTGAGCACGGCGGTGTCGCGGTTGCTGGTGCAGAATAACGAAAGTGAAGAGCAAGCAGCGCTACGTATTGGAGAGATTTACGATCGCGTACAGCGCCAGGTGTATCTGTTCCTGACCGCAACTTTGATTGCGATTGTCTTTACCAGCCTCTATTTGATCCGCTCGAATCGGCAATTGTTTGCACAACTCGCCACGCTTTCGGAGCAGCGCAGTGAACTTGCCCAGAAACTGATTTCAACCCAAGAATCTACTCTGCGGCACATTTCACGCGAATTGCATGATGAGTTCGGACAGATTCTGACTGCGGTGGGAGCGATGCTGACGCGCGCCGGAAAGCAGGCTCCGGAAGGGTCGGAACTGCGCACGGATTTGCGTGAAGTTTGTGAGATTACGCAAAGTACGCTCGACAAAGTGCGCAGCCTTTCGCAGGCGTTGCATCCGGTGATGCTGGAAGAAACTGGGCTGGAGAGCACGCTCGATTGGTATTTGCCGGTGGTGGAAAGGCAGGCTGGAATTCACGTATCCTATGAGAAATCAGGCGTGCCTTTTCCGGTCGCCGGCGACGCGGCGATTCATGTGTATCGTGTGGTGCAGGAAGCTCTGAATAACCTGACGCGGCATTCGGGCGCCACGGAAGCGTGGGTCCGTCTGCGATTTCTGCCGCAAGCTTTGGAAGTGGAAGTCGAAGACCACGGAAAAGGTTTTGAAGCGCCGGCGTCAAAGCAGGGAATCGGGCTGGTGGCGATGCGGGAACGCGCGGAGTTGCTGGGAGGCACCGTTGAATTTTTGCAACCGACGCAGGGTGGAACAGGAACCGTGGTTCGATTGAAAGTCCCTAAAGAGAAACTTGATTCCCATGCCGAATAAAATTTCAGTTTTGCTGGTTGACGACCACGCATTGGTGCGCAAGGGATTCCGGCGCATCCTGGAAGATGAGGCGGACATTGCCGTCGTGGGCGAGGCGGGTGACGGCGCATCTGCCATCGCGCTGGCTGATGAACTGCATCCAAGTGTGATTGTCATGGATTGCGCCATGCCCGGGGTTAATGGACTGGAAGCCACGCGGCAGATTCTTGCGAAGCATCCACGGGCTTTGGTGCTCATGTTGAGCATGCATCCTGAAGAGACTTTAGTGCGGCAGGCGCTTGATGCCGGAGCGCGTGGGTATGTCCTGAAAAATGCAGTGGATCTGGAATTGGGTGCGGCCATCCGCCGAGTGGCGAAGGGTGAGACCGTGCTCGATTCTCAACTCAAGCGTCCGGATGCGTTGCGGGGAAAGCGCGCCGCGGGTCTGACGCCCCGAGAGCTTGAAGTCCTGCAGATGATCGTGGATGGCAAGTCCAATAAAGAAATTGCGACCGTGCTGAACCTCAGTGCTAATACGGTCTCCGTGCATCGCGCCAACATGATGGATACTTTGGGCATCCACAAGGCCGCGGAGTTGGTCGTCTATGCGATCCGCAACGGGCTGGTTGATTTGCCGTGAGATGGCCCGCGGTGGATCGCCGATCTTTCCTTCAGACGATTCTTCAAGCGACGGCGGGTGCATCCGCGGCCAGCTTGATGTCCGGCCTGCGATTGGATGCATTCGCAGCTACTCCCTCGCTTGATCCTGGGTTCCGTTTCGTGGATGTGACCTCGCAAGCTGGAATCCATTTCATTCACAACACGGGAGCGTATGGCGGGAAGTTGCTGCCGGAAACGCTTGGCGCCGGATGCGCGTTCCTTGACTACGACGGCGACGGCTGGCAGGACATTCTGCTGGTGAATGGCGCTGACTGGCCGGGACATGAATCGTCCGGACGTTCTTCCGGAAATAGGCGCGAGCACAAGTCGGAGCCCAGCACGTTGAAGCTCTATCGAAATAATCGCAACGGTACGTTTTCGGATGTGACTCACAGCGCGGGGCTCGATGTCGAGATGTATGGGATGGGCATTGCGGTTGGAGATTACGACAATGATGGATTTCCGGACATCCTGATTACTTGCGTCGGCCAAAACCGGTTGTTCAAGAATACTGGCAAGGGAACGTTCGTTGACGTAACCAAGTCGAGCGGGCTGGGTGGACGGCAGGCTTTGAGCACGTCTGCTATATGGTTTGATTTCGATCGCGACGGATTGCTGGATTTATTTGTTTGCAATTATGTGAAGTGGTCTCCCGAGCATGATGTGTTTTGCAGTCTCGATGGGAAGCACAAGTCCTATTGCACGCCGGAAGCTTATCGCGGTGAGACTTGCTGGTTGTTTCATAATCGCGGTAATGGAACTTTTGAGGATGTCACGGCCACCAGCGGAATCTTCGACAGCAGCTCTAAGTCTTTAGGCGTGGCCATGCTCGATTACGATCACGATGGCTGGCCGGATTTACTGGTGACCAATGACACGCAGCCTAACAAGCTTTATCGGAATCAGGGCAACGGCACGTTTAAGGATGTCGCGGTGGATGCGGGTATTGCCTTTTCCGCCGAGGGCCGGGCACGGGCTGGGATGGGCGTGGATGTGGCCGACTTCGACAATTCGGGAAACGCGGGCGTTGCGATCACGAATTTCGACAATGAGATGACGGGGCTCTATCGGCTCTCCAAGGGCGGGAACTATGTTGATGTGGCATTGCCGAGCGGAGTCGGGATGGCGTCGAAAGATAAATTGGGATTCGGATGTGCGTTTCTGGACATCAATCTCGATGGAGCACTTGATCTGGCAGTTGTAAATGGACATATCGACGACACGGTGCGCAATGTCAACGGTGTTGGGTACGCGCAGCCTCCGCAACTCTTTCTCAATAGCGGGAAGGGAGTTTTTGCCGACGTGGCGGCAGCGGCCGGAGGCGGGTTTAGTCAACCCAAGGTTGGGCGTGGGCTTGCCTATGGAGACTTCGACCGCGACGGCGATCTCGATCTGCTGATCACAACCAACAACGGTCCGGCTTATCTCTATCGCACCGATCAGACGGCAGGGAACAAGAGCATTCGCATCCGGCTGGTTGGGACGAAGTCCAATCGCGATGCCATTGGCGCCCTGGTGAAGATTGTTCACGGGTCTTCCTCCGGAACAGTAACCCAGTCACGGCTGGTGAAGGGTGGGTCGAGTTATCTGTCGCAGTCGGAACTGCCTGTCACTTTTGGACTGGGCCAGATGGGGAAGATTGACCGGCTGGAGATCCAGTGGCCTAGTGGGAGAGCGGAAGAGTACAAGAACCTATCAGCTGGCCGGGCTTATGAGTGCGTGGAAGGTAAGGGAATGTCGGCACAGGCTGGGTTCTAGGCTGCCTCTAGTCTTCCTCTAGTCCTGGCAATCAACAATAAAAAAGCCCCGCATTTCTGCGGGGCTTTCTATTAACACAGACAGTTTTACTTGCCCGTGCCGGTCAGACTTGCAGTCTGTGGGCTGCCTTGGGCGTTATCTTTCACCATCAAGGTTCCTGTCCTTGTTCCAGTTGCGGTCGGCGTAAAGACTACGCTGATTTTGCAGTTGGCTTTGGCGGCCAGGCTGGTGGTGCAGGTTGAGGTGGAGACGCTGAAGTCGCCGGACGCCGAGATCTCGATGGCGCTCAGTGCCACGCTTTGCTTGTTGGTAAGAGTAAATATCTTTGCTGGACTGGTTGTCCCGACGGTTCGGGCCGTGAAGGTTGCGGTCGCCGGTGTCAGCGTGGCTTGAACTGTTCCCGTGCCGGACAAAGCCACCGTCTGTGGGTTGCTCGGCGAGTTGTCGGTGAAGGTCAGGGTGCCAGTCCGCGCTCCAACCTGGGTGGGAGTAAAGGTGACTTTGACTATGCAGTTCTTTCCCGCGGCCAACGTGCTGCCGCAGGGCTTGGTGCTGGTGATCTGAGCGAAATCGCCGGTGATATTGATGCTGCTGATGTTCAGCGTTGTGGTGCCCGTGTTTTTGAGGGTAACGGACTTCGCAGCCGCGGTCGCGCCTACGACGAAGCTTCCCCAGGTCAGGGATGCCGGCGTCACGGTCACGGTTGGACCGGCGACCATTGCGGTCACGTCGAGGCTGAAGGTTGTAGTGTTGGTCAAAACGCCGGATGTACCTTTGACCGTCACGGTGACGGTCCCGGTAGCGGCGGTAGCGCTTGCGGTTAGAGTCAGAGTGCTGGTGGCGGCTGCGGGATTGGGATTGAAAGCAGCGGTTACGCCACTGGGCAAGCCGCTAGTAGAGAGACTGACGCTGCCACTGAATCCATTGGCCGGAGTGATGGTGATGGTGCTGGCGCCATTACTACCCTGCGAGACGGTCACGTTGGTGGCAGACAGAGAGAAATTCGGACTGCTTGACGGCCAGTGGTTCACCAGATTGGCGGCGTTCACGGAGCCGATTCCAGTCGCGAAGTCCCAGCCAGTGGTGGTGCCATAAGCCGGTTGATACGCGGTGTTCGAGGTGGAGAGCACACCGATCGTGCCGGAGGGCTTATAGCAATTGTGACTGCCGGTACAATTCACGTCCATGTCGCCCTGGGTGATGTCATAGAAGATGCAGGAACTGGCGGCGGCATTACCGAGAGTCGAATTGCAGGAACTGTCTCCGCTGGCGCCGTACTCGGCTCGGGCCAGGCTGTAATAGGTTGGATTGGGATTGCCCTGACGCGCGCCAGTTTTCTGGTTTACCAGAGCCTGCATGGCCGCCATGATTGGCGAGGCGAACGAGGTGCCGCCGGCTCCTAGCCATGCGCTGGGCGGGAGGGAACAGGAAACGCCGTCACCTTCGGGATCGGTATAGCAAACCGGATAATAGTGGGACCAGAGTCCATTGGCAGCGAAAAGCGAGACATCGGGAATGTCACGCACACCATCGCTGGGATTTCCGACAAGGGATTGATATGAGGGCTTCGGCCAGCCAGCGCACGTTCCGCCCACTACACCAGATATTGCGGGCGAACCTGTAGCGCAGGCACTTGGCCCGCCGCTACCCCCACCATCGCCGAGGAAATTCTGTCCTGCGGCGCTATTGCAGAACCCGCTTGTACCATAAGTCACACTGAAACCTTCGAATTCCGCGAGCAGCAACCCTGCACAGGAGTCATTCCAGGGAATCTCGGGAACGTACGACAATGCGGATTCAAAGGTTGGAGAATTAGTGGCACTCCAGTATGTGCTGTTGGTGTTTGCAAACGTGTCGCCGTAGTCGGTGCCACCTACGGACACCGCATAAGGACTCGATCCCCAGCCGTTGATTCCGATGCCATGCGTGGCATTGGTTGCATCTCTATCGCACCCGGCCGCCGAATCATCGCCGGAAGATACGAACACCGAAACTCCCTCCGTGACCGCCTGCTGAAAGGCCGAATTGAACGCGGCGTTGGAGGTTGCGCCGGTTATAGCCTCGCACTCGCCATAGCTCATGCTCATGATCGCTGGTGGCGTTCCGCTTTCGTTCAACAAGTTCACCAAGGCAATCAACGCACCGAACGTTGCGTCGGTGTTGCCGTCGTTGCACGAAGCCAGGACAATCGCCGCGCTAGGTGCGGCTGCGCTGGCATATTCGGCATCGAGGATCGCCTCAAAGTCGTCACCGCTCGCACCCGGATTTGAGCAATTGTTCGTGCCGCTTGGAGGGGCCGGATGGACCTGTGTGAACGAGCCCGCGGTGAACGATGAAAGTCCAAATACCTTGCGGAAATTGGTCCAGTCAGCCGTCGAGAACACGTTCGAATCCTCGACCACGACTATCGTTTGACCCTGCCCTGAAATGCCTCCACTGAAGAGTGGATTCAGGTTGTAAATTGTGGCCAGATCGCCGGGAGCCACCAGGTACTCCGTTTGGTCATTAACTACGGCCGTATAGTTGGCTTTTTTCTTGTACATCGCGTGTGGTTTGAAGTTGTTCATCGAGACAACTCCGACCACCGCCTGCGAGAATGCGGCCGGGATCTTGGGATCGCTCATGTTGGCGAAGTGCTTCACGCCCTTGACGTCCAACTGGTGAATGTCGGTGTGAAAAGCCGAACGCACCTGGCCAGCCGTGCCGGAGAAGTCGATCAGCATGCCATTGTCGTAATCCACGTTGACCTTTAAACCGTTCGCCCGTAGCCAATTCTTGATGGTTTCGCGGTCCTGTTTCGCCAAGCCGAATCTCTCGCCATACTCTTTGGCGGTGAGCCACTGATGAAAATTCTTTGAGGACTGATCGGTAAGTTCTTCTATCAACTGCTGTAGTTCTGCCTCCTGCTCCGGGGAACGCTTCAACTGGAGCAACATGTGTTCGATCTGAAAGTTGTCCGCGACCGGGCCGCGATCGTTTCGCAGGTTGGCCTCGGGCCGGGTGTTGCCTCTCAGGGTGGTCAACTTTGCTTCATCCACATTCTGAGTGATCAGAAGGCGCTGGCTGCCTTGAGCGTGGGCGGCGGGAGCGGAGAGAAGCAACATGGAGGCGACAGCAGCCAACAGACAGATCGCGATAGACACTTTCGAACGCATGGGAACCCTTTCTGGGCGGGGAAATTCTTGGAATCCAAGCCTCTTGGTGCAAACAATGGGCCAAAATTGCGCCTACGGTTGCATCGTGTGTGGAACGCATTATATACAACAAAAAACGGGGATAGTGTCACATTTCTGTCAGAAATTCATCATTCTTGCCTGGAAACTGGCTATTTGAACTAATGCCGGGAGATGAGGGGGTCACGCACTTGGGTGCGCATTTTCTTGCATCTGCGGGGAGTAGTTGTTTTCCCGAGAGAGCGCCTGGCATTTAGGTGGGCTGTGATGGAATCCAGTCCCTAAAGAGGCGTCTAATTGGGAACGATTTCGGTATCGCTAAAGCGATACCCTGATACGAATCACGAGGCTTTGGGAACAGTGAGGCGCGATTGATTTTGGGCGCGGGAGACGGGGCAAGCCCCGTCTCTACCCTAGACCTGTAGAACATCGCCTTCGCGGGCTACCATTTCATAAAGCACGGGATTGACGAAGAATCCAATGAAGAGCCGGGAAATTAGGCCGGCGACTATGACGATGGCGAAGGGGCGCTGCGTGTCGGATCCGATGCCGGTGGATAGGGCGGCGGGCAACAATCCTAGGCAGGCTACCAGAGCGGTCATCATGATGGGGCGGAGGCGAAGGAGCGAGGCTTCGCGCGTGGCGGCGCGGATGCCCATCCCTTCCTGACGGAGCTTGTTGATGTAGGAGACGAGAATGACGGCGGTTTCTACGGAAACGCCCAGTAATGCCAGGAGGCCCAGGGCTGAGGAAACGCTGAATGGAGTGTGGGTGAGTTTCAGAGCCACCAATGCTCCTACGGGTTCGGTCATGATTACTCCTAGCGCGATGGTTACGGGAAATTTGAAGTTTCCGTAGAGCGCAAAGAGGATCATGAAAATTAGCACGATCGCGAGGGGACCGATGAAGTACATCTGCGATTTCGCTTCGAGAAACTGGCTGTATTCGCCTCCCCAGGACATCGTGTAACCCTGCGGCAGGTTCACTGCTTTCTTGACTGCGGCCTGGCCATCGCGGACTGCTCGCTCGAGATCACGGCCCTCGATGCTGTATTGCACTCCGATGTAGCGCGAGTTATTTTCGCGATAAATAAATGACGCGCCGTTGCCCTGCGTAATGTTTGCGAGTTGGCTGAGAGGAATCTGCGTTCCATCAGGCGCACCGATCAGTAAATTCCCGATCTCATGGGCGCTGCTGCGGAATTGCGGCTGCATTCGGACCACGAGATCGAACAGTTTTTCTCCCTGGATCACCTGGGTGACGGCCTGGCCACCTACGGCGGCCGAGATCACGGCCTCCACGTCAGAAACGTTAATGCCGTAGCGCGCGATTTTGTCGCGATCGACATCGACCAGCAGACTGGGCTGTCCAAGTTCGCGCACCACCGTGAGTTCGGTGAATCCTGGGACCTTTGCCAGCACGTTCTTGATCTGGATTGCTTTGTCCTGGAGAACGGTCAGGTCTTCGCCATAGACTTTGACGGCTAAAGAACTCTTGAGGCCGGTGAGGGCTTCATCCACGGCGTCTTCGGCGGGTTGGGTGAAGTTGAAGATAATTCCGGGGAAGGCGGCGAGCTTTTTGTTGATTGATTCAATCAGCTTCTTTTTGTCGTCGGTATCGCCGGCCCACGATTTATCGTTGTATGGCTTTAATCCGACATAGAACTCGCAGTTAAAGAAACCAGTGGGGTCGGTGCCATCGTCGGGACGTCCTAATTCTGAACCGACGACCGTCACCTGAGGATAGGACATCAGTATGTCGCGTATTTGAGGAGCGATGCTGCTGGCCTCCTCAAAAGAGATGGTGTACGGCATGGTCGCGCGGACCCAGATTGCGCCTTCGTCGAGATGCGGCATAAACTCGCCGCCGATGAAGGGGACGAGGATGAGGGCCGCTCCGAAGATCAGGGTTGCGATCAACATTGTTGTCTTGGGCCGATCAAGCGCCCAATCCAGTTGACCGGCGTATTTACGCTTCATCCATTCAAAAGCACGATTCTGCTTCTCTCGTACGCCTTTGGTGAACCAATAGGAGGCAAGGACCGGTACAAGCGTGAGTGTCAGGATGAGGGCGCCGACCAAGGCAAACGACATGGTTTCAGCCATGGGGTGAAACAGTTTGCCCGAGGGGCCGGTGAGCGCGTAGATCGGTAGGTATCCGGCGAGGATGACGGCTACGGAATAGAAGATAGGGCGATCGACGTCCTTGGCAGCGGTGAGAATCACGTCGTTCAGTTTGTAATCCTGGCCCTCGCGCAACGCTAGTTCACGGTAGATGTTTTCCACCATGACTACGGTGCCATCGATGACAATGCCAAAATCAATGGCTCCAATGGAAAGCAAATTCGCGGCCACATCGTGCGCGTGGAGCACGATGAAGGCAAATAGAAGCGAAAGCGGGATGGTGAGGGCCACGATGACCGCAGCGCGGAAGCTGACCAGGAAGAAAATCAGGACGATTAAGACCAGCACCATGCCGCGGAGCAAATTCGCTTCGACTGTGTCGGTGGTGAGATCGACTAGTTCGCTGCGGTCATAATAAGGATGAATTTTAACGTCGGGCGGCAGGACCTGGCGGTTCAGCTCCTCTGTTTTGGCTTCGACCGCTTTCAGGACGTTCTGTGTCTGTTCCCCGCGCAGCATTAGGATGACGCCTTCTACAGCGTCATCGTTTTTCTGGTAGCCGAATTCGCCGAGGCGCGGCGCGTGGCCGATGGTTACGTCTCCGACGTCGCGCACACGGATCGGCACGCCCTTGTTGGCGCCGACCACGATGTTTCCGATGTCGTCGGTGTTCTTTACGAGGCCAATGCCGCGCACGTAATAGAACTGTCCCCCCTGGGAATAAAATCCGCCGCCGGCATTGGCATTGTTGGCAGAGAGCGCCGTGACTACTTGCGGAATAGTCAGGTGGTATCCGTAGATGCGGGCTGGGTCGAGCAGCACCTGATACTGCATTACCGTGCCACCGAAGCCGGAGTCGTCGGCTACGCCGTGCACGGACCGATAGGCGCGTTCGACTACCCAATCCTCGAAGGTCTTTAGCTCTTGCGGAGAACGGTCTGGACTTTCGAGCACATAGCGATACACCAGGCCGCTGGGACTAAACAATGGCGCTAGGGTTGGAGTTACTCCTGTGGGGAGCGTGGCTTGCGCGAGCCTTTCGAAAACGATCTGGCGCGCGAAGTAATCGTCAGTGCTGTCTTCGAAAGTGAGAATGAGATCGGAGAGTCCGTAGAGCGAGATGGAGCGCATCACCACCATGTGGGGAACGCCATTCATCTCCAGTTCAAGGGGGAGCGTGACCAGTCGCTCGACTTCTTCGGCGGCATGGTCGGGCCACTGGGTGACGATTTCGACCTGAGGAGGCGAGAGGTCGGGATAGGCGTCTACGGGCATGCGCTGAAACGAGAGAATGCCGCCGACCGTGATGAAAGCGGTCAGCATGAGCACGAGAAACCTTTGCCGCAGCGCTGCCTGGACTATTCTGTGAATCATTCGGTTGTGGTGAAGAACGTTCTTATGGGCATTCTTCTTGTCGAAGTTGTCATAATGATCCAGCGCCTTAAGACGCTGCGATATTTAGCTTACTTGCGGCATGCCTGAAGGCATGCCCTGATACGAATCTCCTGGCACGACATCTCCTGTACGAAAGAAAGCATCAGCGCTGTAGCGAGTTCGCAAATTGCAGGAACAGGCTGCCGTTGCCGATAACCTGGTCGCCAGCTTTCAGTCCGCTGGTGATTTGTGTCTGGCCGTTCAGGCTTTCTCCGAGCGTAACGGTGCGCCTGCCAAACTGATTTGATCCTGCCGCAGCATAAACGAAAGGTTGATTTTCGCTATCGCGAAGCACAGCCGCGTCCGGCAGGGCAATCGCATTTGGAATCGTGCCTGCGTTTACCGTCACAGATACGTACATATCCTTCTTCAGTTTCTCGCCGGGGTTATTGGTTTCGATGCGAGCCTGTAGCGTCCTGGTGTTCGGATCGAGCGATGCCGCTATGTAGGAAATGCGTCCGTGGAAGACTTCGGGATAAGTATCGGTTTGAATTGCGACCGTGTCTCCGGCGCGCACATAGGGCAGATCTTTCTGATAAATATTCACGAGCACCCAGACGTTGCTGGTATCCGAAATCATGAAACATTGCGTCGTTCCAGGCTGAAGAAGTTGGCCGGCGGAAACATCCTGCTCGACGACCTCGCCATTGATTGGGGCGCGTACGGGAACTTCAAAAGAAGGAGGAGCTTTCACCAGAGCATCGGGATCGGCGATTCCCATTACTCGCAATGCGGCTTGCGATGATGCCAAATCGCCACCGGCCTGCACCTCGGCTGATTCGGCTTGCTCGAGATTCTGCTCGGCAATTGCCTTGTGCTCGTACAAATCCTTGGCGCGCGCGTATGCCTTTTGCGCCAGCGCGTAAGCGTCTTTGGCTTTCAAGTAGTTGGTGCGGAGTTGCGAATAATCCGGACTCGCCACATAGAGCATGGGCTCGTCCTTGGTTACGTGCTGGCCGGGTACGACAGCAATTCTGCTGACCGGTCCACTAACTGGCGTGATTACCGGTGTGGTGCGAAAACTGTTGTAGGCTACGGCCCCGGTTAGGCGAAGGGCTCGAGTCAAAGTCGCGGGTTGAACCGTCAGCACTTGCACGTGCGACATCTGGTCTTGTGGGATGGTGAAGAGTTCCGCGTTGTCTGCACTTCTAGCACTGGATTCAGAAGCGGCTTTTGATCCCGACTCGCCGCAGCCGGCGAGCGCCATAGCGATCGCCGACGCGACAGCGATTGCGGCAAACCATCGAAAGCGGCCCGCGCGATGGTTCATAGCAGAAGCCTCACGACTGAAATTCTCATGGCAAGTTCCTCGTTCCTTCGGCTTCCTTCAACTGCTCGATCGCGGTCATATATGCAGCTAAAGCCTGGCGATAGGCCAATTGCACGGCACGGTAGCTGCGCTCGGAATCCAGGTAATCCAAAAGGCTGGCCGCGCCGCGCTTGTAAGCATACTCACTGATGTCGCGGGAGTCCTGCGCTTGTTTGAGATAGCCGGAGGTGTAGAGCTGCACAATTTCGTCGTTGCTACGAACCGCCTCATAGGCGTTAGCCACATCGGAGAGGACGGTATCGCTGGCGGCTTGCTGCTGCTCTTGCGCTTGCGTGAGCGCATGGCCGGTGCGTGCGATCTCTCCTTGATTGCGATTGAAGATCGGCAAGTCAAAATTAACGAAGAGTGAAGCCGAGCTTTCTCCGGCTACGTGCGAGAAGTCGTAAGCACCGTTGACATCGACTTTGGCATTCGCCTTAGCCAGAAGGATCTGGCTCTGTGCGGCAGTAATTCCCAGTTCAGCCGCGCGAAAATCGGGCCGTTCCCGGAGAGCTCGGGCCTGCAAGTCTTCCAGATTCCCCTTGAGCGGCTGATATGCCAAATCGCCCACGACGTCGAAGTCTGCAGGAACCGCGTTGTATCCCAAGAAGCCGCGCAGGCCCACCAACGCTTGCACTCTTGCGAGGCGGGCGGAAGACACGTCGGTTTGAAATTGAAGGAGTTGAAGTTTGATCTTCAGGTAATCGCCTTCGCCAATGTATCCCGCCTTGAGTTGGGTCTCGCTGATATCGACCGTCTGTTGAAAGCCTTTTAAATCTTCGAGGGCAAACTGAAGAGTCGATTCCGCTAGCAAAACGCTGACAAACTGCTGGCCCACATTAAACGCCAGCGTACGTTCGGCGTCGGTAACCTGGGCGCGGGTGACGGCGGTTGCATCACGAGCAGCCTGGAGCCGGCGCTGCCGTTTGTGACCGCGTTCGAAAAGGTACCCAATTCCGATGTCAAACTGTTGGACTTGATCCAAATTGTCGGAGGAAAAAAATTGAGGATTAAAGATGGGAACGAACTGGGAATCGGCCGATAAGGTTGGGTTAGGGCGCAAGTTTGCGGTGATTTCCTGATCCTGATTTTGAAGAATCGTGGTCCGCGTGGCTTGCAGCGAATGATTGTGTGCCAGGGCGAGATCGATAGCTTGATCGAGAGTGATCAGAGTGGGGGACTGGGATGCAGTCTGCGCAACGCCTGCCGCCACCAGCAGGAAAAAAATTGCCGCCGGGGCGAACATTCGACACATGGCTTGACTGGAAACCCGAGAGAACCTGGAGCACATAAGGGCTGAGATAAAAGTGTACTGACGGCTGCTGATAGACGCCACTCGACTTGGTCGAGCCTGCCGGACACACTCCAAGCTACGTCGTCATCCTCCTGTTGTCTAAGAGTGCGAGTGACGCCGGAATGGATGTATTGTAATTCAACTGTATTCGCGAGATGTAATCCAACCTCGTTGGAGTGGATGTTTCAACTCGCGATTGGGCGATATGGGTGGTCGTTCAGTCTGCAAAATCATCTACTACATAAGGACACGAAGGAAAGCTGCGACCCAATCAGTTCGTACGATATGAATTCGTAGCCTGAAGCTTGCACCACCTGCCTAACGCGGCGCGTAGTTGCAAAGCCCTAAATCGTGAATTAAGCTAGTGTTCTCTTCGGTTTGTATCTATCAGCCGGGATGGCGGAACTGGCAGACGCAGCGGACTCAAAATCCTCTAAAGAACTCTCATCCCATCATATCTAGTTGTAAACAATAATTTTATTGACATCCCTTCGAAGCCGGAATAGCTTCACATTCATTACACATTTTCGAGTTCCCGCGCCACTTCGAGCGAGGAGCGAAAATGACCGAACACCACACGATTCTGGGCGGGAAGGTCCACGTCTACAAACGCCCGAACAGCAGCCTCTGGCAATGCTCAAGCTTTTTCGCGGGCAGGAATCGCCGCACCAGCACCAAGGAAGACAGTCTCTCCAGGGCCAAGGAAATCGCTGAGGATTGGTACCTCCGACTCCGCGGAAAACTCCGCGACGGAGAGATCAAGAGCGAAAAGACCTTTCGCGAAGTGTCTGAGCACTACCTGCACGAATTCGACATCATGACGCAGGGAGAACGCAACCAAAAATACATCGAAGGCCAGCACTGGCGGTGTGAAGGACGTCTAATTCCTTTCTTCGGGAACCTGGGCATCTCAGAAATAACCGCTGGAAAGATCCAGGAATACCGACTTCACAGACACCAAGAAGCTCTTAAGGAATTTGGCAAACCACCAGGCCATAGCACGATGCACCAAGAGATCGTGACCCTCCGCCAAACCTTAAAAACGGCATTATGCAACGGATGGCTGGATCGTCTTCCTGACTTCTCTGAGCGATACCGGAGATCGCCAAAAATTTCGCACCGCGCATGGTTCTCACTAAAAGAATACAAACAACTCTACGAAGCGACACGAACCCGTGCGCAAGAGCCGAAGAAACGGGGCTTCAAATGGGAGGCAGAACAGCTTCACGACTATGTTCTCTTTGCCGTTAATACCGGACTGCGGCCCGACGAAGCTTGGCGACTTCAGTTCCGCGATGTCACGATTGTTTTCGACGACAATTTAAGAAAGACAATCCTGGAGATCGAGGTTCGAGGAAAGCGTGGGACTGGATATTGCAAGAGTATGCCCGGTGCGGTGTTGCCTTTTAAGCGACTTCGAAGCCGGCTCCGCCCGGCGCGCGTTTATGGCGCGAACGCGCCCACAGGAACCTCCGAGACATCTGCAGTTCCGAACGGAGAATGGCGCACACCCGAACCGACTGAGTTAATTTTTCCAAAGTGGCAGCGAGAACTTTTCAAAACCATCCTCGACGAGGAGAAGCTCCGCATCGACCGTGAAGGCCAACCGCGCACCGCCTATAGTCTGAGGCATACATACATCTGCCTGCGTTTGATGGAGGGTGCCGACATCTACCAAATCGCCAAGAACTGCCGCACCAGCGTCGAGATGATCGAGAAGTACTACGCGTCCCACATCAAGACCTCGCTGGATGCCGTTGCAATCAACGTAATGCGTCCGAAAAAGAGGAAGTCAAAAGGAGTCAACATAACGGATGTGGCGTGAAGAACACGCGATCTGGTGCAGACTGCTAGCAAGAACCCCGTCCAGCGAAACACTGAATCCCGCGGAACGAACTCTTCGCATCTCTGCTCATTCCTTCTCGAGTTCCTGCGCCAACTCGTTCTTGCTTCGGGGAGCCCCTCATCGTGCCGCATCCCGGATTCAGACGCTTGTGCGATAGGACTTCAGCCGAACCCACCGTTCCTGCATCTTCTGCACCAGGGCCTTCGCACTTCGTATAGACACGAGGTCAGCCCAATCAAGAACGATGATCTCGTAACCCTCTGCCAAGGCGGCAGCCACGATATCGTTTGCCGCTGTCAAAGCTGCGGCGTCGCCCGTAATTCCTTCGCTGGATACGAGCACCCCGAACTTGCAATTCCTTTGTTTCATCTTCTGCAGAAACAGAATCAGCTCAGGAGCACCTGCTGCAACATTCCAGTTCTTGCACTCACACAGGAATGCGCGTTCATTCGTAAACCAGAGCCCGTTGTTGTTTGGCCGATTCGGAAACAAGCTGTCGATCTCAGTGGCATGCGCGTAGTCGAGCGCGTTGGGCTCGGGCGTCAGCACGCCCGGAATGGACGTAAACATCGCGATGGCTGCATCTTCTAGCGCCCGCCCGCGAATCTGCACGGTGTTGCCATGTTCGGCGTCGTGGAGGTAGGCGTTGATCTGAGTTCTGGGGAAGGCCATTTAGTTCTGCCTCGTCCAGAAAGCGTCAACGGTGAAAAGAAACTCTTCTTCGAATATACCTTTTTCAAGCCAGTTCAGGACCTCATCGAAAGGAACAATCACGATGGGTCGCTGAAGCTTTAGGTGAACGGTGGGACTGGGGGGCTGCATAGCGACAAGGAGCGCCGCGCCGCCTCTGCCCTCTGAAATAAGCTGCTCCAAACGGTCGACCATTTTCTGGCTCAGGGGTATGCGAGAGTTATTCTTTGCCTCGATCAAGATGGGCAGACCGAACGAACGCATCAGACTCGGGGAAGCCAGCGCGAAGTCGGCACCAAAGTCTGGAGTTGGAGCGCGAGAAATCGGAAAGTTGGCAAGCAGGAAGGCTCGCTCGACCAGGTGTTCGAATTGGCGCGACGCCGATTCTGAGTCACCAGTCCGCAATCTTTCGAACTCTGATTCGAGTTTCCGCCAGCGCTGGCTACCGACCGGTTTCTTCTGGGTTCTGCGCCTCGTTTCCGGATGCGCAGGTTTCAGGGTGCGCAGAAAGGCTCGTCTGAGATCCTTCCAGCTGTCATTTCGAAGTGCCGATGTAAGCACGGTAGTCGCCGACGAAAGCGCAGAAGGAAGCTTCGGACTTTCGTTAAACAGCAGGAGAGGTTTTCCGCTGCCCATCGCGAGACCGATCTCGAAGTAGATGTTGGGTGAAGGTTCGCCTTCGAGAATGACCGCTACAAAGTCAGCGCGCTCAACCAGTGACGTAGCTTGGACCGTTGGTTGCCAGGGAACATCAGAGCTCTCCAAGCGAAAGGAAAGCACACCCTCTTGCTCAAGTTGCTTCCGCAGAAGATCGCTGAGATGCCCTGATGGGGCGATGATGAAGCAACTGATTGGAGTATCTGCATCGCGCTTGATAGACATGTCCCCATTCTTTCACAACCAACATTGATGCCTTGCGGATCTGCAGAGATCGCGGCACAACTGCTCGACCTGAATCATACGTGACGACATCACCCGCCGACGTGTTGAAACATGAGAAGCGTGGAGCGGTTAGAGTTGAGTGTGGAGCCCCGACTGAAGTTGTTGGACTCCCGCCGAGGGCAGGATAAATGGACTCAGATGAGCCGAACTTTGACGAACTGTTGAACAAGTCCACCGTCAAGGAAGATCTCTCGCTAAGCGTGACTGGCAATTTCCGGTCAGAGGAAGACGCCCAGAAACTACTCTACACGGTGTTTGGATTTGCGAGAGTCTTTGGAAGTGTCTTCGACCTAACTGCGCTGGACGGCATCACAATTGCAGACGACTACGTTGCGGCCCTCGCAGCAATCGACAGAGGCTATCTGAATATGAAGTCAGCGACCCCGACACGCGACGAGTTCGGTGCGGGCTTCGCGATGGCAGTGCCAGTTCTGAGAAACGGTGAGCATAAGAGTCACGTTGTTCTGAACTCCGCGTTAGTTCGACCGCTGGTCGATCCTACAAATGAGTGCTACGCCCTTGCGGTGCACACGTTGTGCCATGAGTTGGCGCACGTGTACGACCACTTGCTGCGAAGCAAAGCGATGCCCGACCACTATGGAACTCCAATGCCGGACCTCCGTGAGGCGGTGCTTACCCAGTTCGCCATGGCAGCTTGGGACGAATATGCCGCATCACGATTGAGTGCTAATTGGGGAACTCCGGATTACTGCTCCGGATACGAGCAGACATTGGTCTCAATGCTCGGTTCGCTTCTTGCCCGAAGCGAAGCGGCCAAGCGATCATTCACGCAAGATAAGAACGTAGAGCGAACCATGACTGAGCTACGTGGTGTTTTTGAAACGTTCTTTGTTCGCGGTTCTTATCTCATTGGTCATATTGACGGGCTGGAAAAGGCTCTCGAAGAAGCAGCTCCGACATTGGCAGCCGCGTTGCGCGAGACAAGTTGGCTGAATGCGCTTTGGACGCGATATTTAAGCGTTCTTCGTTCTATGTTCGAAAAACTCGATTCGTGGGAAGGCGTGCAAGAATATCAGCACTTAAAAGACCTCGGGGAGGAGTTGCTGTTACGCGGCGGGATGGGCTTTGTAAAACTTCCCACGGGAGGTTATTTCGTGGGATTCAACCCCACCCGCACGCTTTGAAGTCTTCTTGAAGACCGTCTTAATCGACCGGACATAAGGTAAGGAAAGCCAGTCCCAGCGCAGCCGGCTCACCAGGAAACGGACGTGTCCGGGCGGCGAAGGCCATAGACGGTATGAAAGCCCGCAGGGCTTAAACGGCCCATGAGGGTTCAAGTCCCTCCGCCCGCACCATATTCCAGGCGGTGGTTCGAAAATACGGCCAATTCAAAGGGAGGGGGAAACTCCCACGAATTTCCTGAGGCACTACCACGACATCCATCAACTTCTTGATGTAGAAGCCGTGCAGAGATTCTCGGAACGCCGGAATATTTGGAGCACAAAAAGAAGGGCTTCAAGTCTTTGGACCAAAACATCGCAAAAAGCGGAGCATCACCATCGAGGACGCGAACGTCCGCAAATAGTTCGAAAGAGAATACTCAAAGACAGCCTCACTTTACTATCGCGGCCAAATTCCACTGGACAAAATTCTCGCCCGAATTCAGCTAGACCTAGCACGCCTCTAGCCTCTCCTGGATTTTGGACCCGTTTGGCGCCCGGCTCGTGTTTGCTGTATCTAGCAAGATAGAATCCTGTGTTCACTTGCTCCCCGAATTACAGCCGATACGAGGGGCACCTTCCATTTCGGCAAAAACCCCCTATAATCTCGTTCTGTCAATCAAACGAAGAAGGTGAATGCTCACGCCCCTCTCGAAGCCAGCAGACGGACTATTGGAATCGTGGGACCTGGAGAAGTGGAATCAGGTCCTATTCGTCCATTTTTTTGTCTCGCCTCACCCCCCAACTCGCTGCCTTAATCGCCTTTACATTACGGGGGATGAACTGCTGAGTGCTTCCGGGACAACCGCCTGGTCTGCAAACGAAGTTCGAACCTTCTTTATTAACACTCTCAGGAAAGCAATCGGCACCCATTCGTTGGGTCATGATGCCGACATCCGAGGTAGTCGATGGGCCGTGGATAGTGAAGAAGTGCCACCCTTCCTTTCGCACCTTCTACTAACTTGCATGGTCGCGAACGACTTGGCTGATGAGGTGAGATCCATCGGAGATTTTCGCAAGAGACTTACCAAAATTTTGAAGGGCGGCGTACACCATGGCTTGCCTCGATTGCGGCCATTATGGGAACAATTTTCAGTGTGGCTTGCTCTTCGAAACACCCGAGATCCCCAAATCGCCACACTAAAGCTTCCTTCAATCCCCAATTCCGGGCACCACTCGATCATTGGTTACCCGCTTCGCCTATCTGTGCCGTCCCGACGAGATCAAAAATTGCTGGCGGAGCTCCTTCGCTCGAACAAGTTGCTCGGTATTGAGCCTCCCGTCCAAGAAATCGTCGCTTTAATCCAAGACAGGTCCACCAAATTCAGTCTGGCATTCCGCGAAGTTTTCCGGGAGTTCATTGATGCATTGAAGAAGCTGAGCCGTACTGCGCTTTCGCATACCACGTTTTGGTTGGCCATCCGTGAAATTGCTCAAGGTCAGTCGACTTCGGCGAGTCCTACGCTCAAGACCCGTGTCGAAATGGAAGACGATGACGGTGATTTCTGGCTATTCATCACGTGTGATCGTGTGGAAAAGTTGAATGGCTACCACTGCATTCCGCTCCCTGCCGTGAGGATCTCTTCATTTAAATATGCCCTCCGTTCGGACGCCGATACAGGTTCCAGTTTCCCGGACCAACTCTTCCTGAACGGGACAAGTCCACGGCAAATCGAGACTTTCCTGAGGCCCCTGAAAGCCGCAATTACCGACGGCATCGTTTTGTTTGTGGAAGACGAGGACAACGTATATACGTTCACGCCGAATATTCCTGCTAGTGGTCGGCTTTGCGCACTCGTCTGCGACAGGTTATCGGGTCAATTCAAGAGTGCAATCTCCACGAGGCGGATAAAGGTGGAGATCACCAAGTCAACGTATGTAGGTTGGTCTGAGTGGAGGGAATTCACCGCGGAGGACCTTCAGGAAATAGATTTTTCTAGTCTGAGTCTTCTTTCAAAAGTCAGCAGCCTTAAGCAAACACTGCCCGCACCTCGAATTCAGATGCGAGGAGGGATTCGCGCAGGGGATAGCTACGTATCGCTTGTCGGATCACTTCCTCGAGTCGAGATTCCGGATGCAGACTGCGTAACGTTGCTCCTGCACGATGGCTCGAAAGTAGATCTGGAAATGTCCCGCACCGGCATGGGTGGCTGGGACTTTCCGGACGGCATTGATCATTCGCTAATGATCGGACAGCATCGTCTCATCGCTTATCTCTCTTCTGTTCAAATTGCCGAAAGATCTGTCAGCTTTGTACAGGACGTATTTGAAACTCGGTATAAGCGACCGTCGACAGGCGGTAGATGGTTCGTAGAATCCGGGATGAAGGATTCCGCTGTCTTCGAGACTGAAGATCTCCTCGTCCCCTGGAAGCCTACGGAAGAAACATTCACAGTCGATCAAGAAGTCCCCCTTAGTCACCGTGGATTCGCAAACAGTGAGCGATTGAATGCAGCTGTCACAAGGCTTGCAGCCCTATTGGTTTCGCAGCGCGGGATATCGGAGAGAGAATTCGCACTTCTACTGAAAGATACCCTCGACATCCCTTGGCCAGCTGTTTGGCCAACGTTACGGGCCTGGGTTGAAAATGGGATGCTAGACTGCCTAGTCGATTTGAGATGGCGGGCTCGCCTTTACTTTGGCTGCCAACCTTCACTCGTCGCGTATCGAAACAGGAACGGTGTAAGCGCAATTCTCGCTGGGCTGATACCCCCATTTCTTCGTCAACGCTTCAACGAACTGATACCCTCATTGGGCATCAAAGAAATTGAGCGGTTTTCGTCATCGCCTAATGTTCCACCGCTTCTTTGCTGTCATGCGAACTCGTCGGAGCAACTCACAAGACTGACCATCGAATTAGAATTGCCCGCTCTCAACTGGTTATCTAAGCCCGACGCCCTCGCGAGTTCTGTGGCGCACCTCATGAACGCATCAGCACCCGAACCAATTAATTGGCCCATGTACAAACAATGGGATTGGCAGCGATTGGCATTTCTGGCCAATCCCACCGATCGCGAACAGCATAAATTGTCACTGCACTGGTGCCGCCGAGACGATGGTCCTGACTGTTACAAAATCTATCAAGGCAGCTCGCTTATTTGGTGGACTCGGTCTCGCACGTGGGCGATTCTGGCAGCTTTGAAACTTGCAGGGATACCTGCCACTCACCGAACGACACCGGCAGAGATATCCTTCTCAACAGATGGTGCCTACCTTCCTCTACCGCTTGCTCGGTTCGCAGCTATAGTTGGGCCGATAGCCCCTGGCCCGACGCTCGGAGACGCGAGTGCAAGGGAGTATCAATATGTCTTTCCTAGTGATCGGTTGGCGGATATTGTCCTCAACACTCTGTATCCATCCATTATTCCACCGCCATCTCTCGTCCCCCAGCGAGTGAAGAGACTCTTGGCTGCGTGCGCAGCGACACAGGGTCCATCAATACCACCGCCAGTCACTCTCATTCGTTTGCTCAATCAGTTTTGTGATCCACAAGGACAGACCGTCCCTCGTCACGTGCCGCTCACCCTGCTCCCACTCCTTTTTGCCGAGCTGAGAGCTTCCGCTAGGAGGACTGATTAGGTGCCCCGAGCGCTGTTTGGCGTAGTTGAGAGGATTCACCATTCCACATCCGGGCCCGGCGCTCGACTCAAGCCCTTATGGGAAGCATCGCCAGACAAGTCGCGCTGGCAACCATTGGATCAAGAGTTTCCGAACAGCGGACTCATCAGTTGGTGGCAACCGCCGACAGACCTGTTTCTTCATAGCCCGTGGTACTTCCAAATTGAAGAAGCTCCGACCTACGATCCCAACATACCGCAACACGACTACTTTCGAGTCCGAGGGATCCCCTCGGCGCCGCTGGAGCTCTTGGACATTGCGCAGGCGAACGACGAGGAGGAGCTACGAGAATATCTGCTGCAAACGGGCATTCCGGCATCACTGTGCAGCTCGAAGCGCGTCGTGTTCCGACAGCGATCAGGCTCGCTCCTCGGTCCCATTGATTTGATCCTTCGGGACGGCCGCTACTACGCTGATGAGAAACAGCTTGAATTACCTATAAGCCTGAGCCAGGCTCGAAACGATTTATGTCTGGCGGAATCGTCAAACCACCGTTTCTTGCCGCCGGAGGACTGGTCCGTAAAGATCGGCGAATTGGATTTCTCGCCGACCGAAATGTTCCTCAAACGCGTTCTACGAGATTTAAAAAAAATCACGCCCTCAATCGTGGATGACGTGAAATTGACGGACAAGTTGATCAACCGTTACTCCAATGCCGTGGGGACAGCGTCTCTCTCTCCCTCTCAAAGTCATCGACTCCTTCGGCTCAAGACAATTGCAAAACGCAGTTCCGAAAACATCAACCTTACCGCTGAGGCGCTGACCGACTTCCTGTCGATTACGTCGATCGCTGAAATATTGCAGGAAGTGAAGAAGAAAGCCGCCGACGAGACTGTCGCATCCACCAAAGCCTCTCTCAGCAAGTTGCACGAGCAAAGTGCGCACCTTGGGCAAGAAATCGTCAGTCTCACTTCCGATATTGCCCAACGCAAGAGAGACCTTGCCTCACTCGAACAACAACAGATTGCAGCTCTCAAAGAATTCGAAACTCAGGCCAAAAAAAGATTTCGTGAGATATCCAGCGGCGCCTCAGAATTTCTTACTGAGATTGCACTGATTCGAGCAGCATTGAACCTACCAAATCCAAGCTCGTCCGGAGACACCACAGCTGAGACCGACGCTAAACTGCATAGCACAAGCGAGACTTTGGGTCGAGTTGAGTTTCTCGAGCGACTCAACCGCTGCGTTGCCGGCAATAAACTGAGTTGCCGAACATCCAGCGCTTTACTCGCCTCAATGGCCTCTGGATTCGTCCCAATCGTTTTTGGTTCGCTGGCGCGCGAGTCTTTGAGTGCCATCGGTCACACTTTGGCTGGCGGTCGACTCTACTGGCTTCCCCTAAACTCGACCCTTGCATCATCGTCTCAAGTTCGAAATGAACCGGTGATTCAAAACCAAGGAGAATTGGGAGCCGCGAACACTCTGGACGTTCTCCTCCATAAGGCAATTTCGTCTCCCGACATCTCAATATTGGTTTTGGAAAACATCAACCTCGCTCAGATCGACAGCGTCTTATTGCCTTTCATTCGACAATACGCTGAACTGCGCTGCGCATCAGGAGCGTATGCGCCTCAGCCAGATCGTGTATCGACGCCATTTGGAATCTGGCCAGCAAACCTGCTCTTGGCCGGCCTGGCGATTGAGAGCCCACTATCGCTGCCAGTTTCGACGGAACTCTGGTCCTACGCAACTTTCATTGATGCAAACGCCGGAAGAGCTGACAAGCAACAGGTTGCCGAATCGCACAATTCCGCGTCCCTCAAAGAATCTCAAATGCTGTATGAGAGGTGGACGGAATGGATGAATGAAATAAACGGTAGGCCAGCGACGGATTCAGTGATTGTGGCTGCATACGTCCGACACCAAATAGAGATAAGTTCGCTTTTCGAGCGACTCCTGACGCGCCTCGCTTCAGCGATCGACGCGATCTGCGCTGCCCAAGAATCAGCTTACAGAGTAAAGCTGTTCACCGAGCTCGCTCTTATTCCCTACTGCCTCGCGCGCCATCAAGATCTTCGCTCACTCCTAGAAGGCTGTCCCGTTTCTGTGCCCATCGACGCCGATAAAATTGCGCGCGTCGGTTCGGTATTCAAGAATTGGGGCATGGATGTTATTTGAACCACGCGTGACCAGGAGCACACAAGAATGGTTGACCCTATCGGCGCATTCCATCGGATACGAGACTTCTACATCAGTTATCTAGAAACCGCCTTTAAGATTCGAAACCGAGACGTATCTGCAGAGCGGCGGCTTCTTCTTGAGTCCGACGGTTCTATGTGTGCAGAACCGATCATTGAGCCGCTTACGCGCTACAAGTCTGCGGATTTTACACTGAACGAACTCATAAATGACCGTGAACGCGACGATCGGGCGCCGGGACTCAAGCCTAAGCATCGCGAAGCGTTTGTCCATCTCGTTTTGTCGGGGCTCTTCGATTCCGATAGGCCAGCTAACTCAGCAGATCCACCACGCGCGAAGTATCCACCGTACGTCCATCAGGTCGAGATGCTAAGACGAGGCATCGCATCAGGAGAACCATCGATCGTTACTTCTGGTACCGGCTCGGGAAAAACTGAGGCATTTCTCCTCCCTGTATTCGCAAAACTCGCAAAGGAGGCTTCAGACTGGGCTGACCCTGATCCTGGATATCTATCCAACCGCTGGTGGCAAGATGCTACAGGTCGTCCAATCGACCGATACACCAATCTTACTAATCGACCACTCTCTAAAAATCGAGACGCTTCGCCGTTCGTACGGCAAAGGAAAGGCGAGAACCGCGACTCCGCTGTTCGAGCTTTGATCCTGTATCCCATGAATGCATTGGTCGAAGATCAACTGGCCCGACTCCGCCGAGCCCTCGATTCAGATCCCGCCCGACTGTGCATGGACAGATTCTTCAACGGAAACCGAATCTTTTTGGGCAAATATACGTCGGCTACCCCAGTGACCGGCTACCATCGCCACCCCCGCCCTGAACAGGACGAATACAAGCGCAGGGAGCGAAAACTCAGGAACCTCTTCAAGGCCGTGCGCCAGGTTCAGTTGACCCAGGAAGCCGCACGAGCCCACAGTGATCCGGACGCGCGTTTTCTATTTCCATCGACCGATGGCGACGAAATGATTTCTCGCTGGGATATGCAGGAGGATCCGCCAGACATTCTGATTACCAACATAAGCATGCTGAATGCAATGCTCGCCCGAGAAGTGGATGCACCGATATTCAGGAAGACCAAAGACTGGCTTGTTTCGAAGGAGGATGCGTACTTTTTCTTGATACTCGACGAACTACACCTTCAACGAGGCTCCGCAGGAACCGAAGTTAGCTTCCTGCTGCGTTTGCTTATCGAAAGACTCGGCCTCAACGAGGAACATCACCGCCACAAGCTGCGGATTCTGGCTTCAAGTGCTTCTCTCCCTCTCGACAGCTCACAAGAAGAAGCAAGTCTTCAATATTTGTGGGACTTTTTCGGATCTCACGGGACATGGAACTCCTCGAGCGGAAAAGGTCAGAGAGATGACAAACACTGGCGGCTCGCAGTAATCCCCGGCGTTCCTCAGCCTCCAACACGTGGAGGGCAGAAGTTACAACCTGAGAAACTGGTCGATTTCTTGGGCCTTCACTGTGGCAGCGAACATGGCTTGGCAGTGCACGCAGATCCAGAGAAGAAAGAAGATGCTTGGCGCTCACTCTGCAGGGAACTCGACCCAGTTACGTCGCCGGGGCCTCTACGTGAAGTTGTCCGTGCTTGCATTGAGAAGTCGGGAGCGTATCTAGAAAGAGCTTGTGCATCTGGGCCTGAGCAAACACTTCTGGCAACTCCATTTAGCCTTGTCACTAAGAGAATATTCGGGAATGACTCTCAGTTGGCGCAGCAGGGTGCCCGCGCCCTGATGTTTATTCGAGGGTTCGGCGATCTGTTTGCTTCGTGGTTCCCAGGCAAGCCTTCGCTGGACGCGCCAAGTTTTAGGGTGCATCTCTTCTTTAGGAGCATCGAAGGGCTGTTCGCCCCCGCAATTTTGCCGAGTAATCCTTCCTTGGCTCCAAAAGAAAGGCGGCTTGTTGGCGCCCTAACTGTTGAACGTGGGCTACGATTCACCACGGTGGACGGGTCCACAAGACGCTTGCTTGAGATTATCTACTGTGAATGCTGCGGCGAACTGTTCTTCGCCGGTATGAAGGGCGGGCGTCAAACAGGACGCATATTAGAACTTTTGCCTATTGATCCTGATCTTGACGGACTACCCGACTCAGCATCTTCTCAATTGTTCGAGAAGCTGACAGCTGAGCAGTTCGGTGTCTTTTGGCCGAGGAACGATAGCCAGCCCACAATGGGAGCTGCGGATCTACGCGTTTCCGTTTGGCAGAAGGCGTCTCTTGACCCCGTAACGGGCGTTGTGACGACTGCGTCGAACACGTTCGATCCTTGGAACGACACCGACAAGTTGGACGGCTACTTTTATGTTCGGAACTTGAGACAAGACGACCGCCACAAAAGAAAAGGAACTGACGGAGGTACTTGCGTTCCATACAGCTGTCCAGCTTGTGGTACGAGCTACGAATTCCGGAACAGAGGTTTCCGTCTCTCGCCAATTCGGAACTTCCGTACCGGTTTTGCGAAGACAACCCAACTACTCGCGACCGAAATCTTTGAAGTATTGCGCAAAACGACAAGCGATGCAAAGCTCGTCTCATTTTCCGATAGCCGACAAGATGCGGCGAAGGCGGCGTTAGACATTGAGCGTCGACATCACGAGGATCTTCGAAGGCAAATTTTAGTCCAGACCATCAGAGAAGTCGCTCGTCAAAGACCACGTCGCTCTGAGCTTGAAGCGTCGTTGCAGAAAGTTACTCAGGATATTCAGGCCGCGCTTACCTCTAATTTCTCCACAACAGGGCAATTGTTTGATGAACACAAGAGGATCAGTCAACTCTTGAGCGCCGTAGCGGATCCATCGATCCCGATGTCCGACATTGTGGAGACGCTTGATCGACCCGTTTTTCAGGGCCTCCGGCCCACAAGAGCACAATTGCGACCTTATTTGCGTCACCTCGTAGAATTGGGCGTTCACCCCGTAGATGGCACAGGAGTTTCGAAGTTTCGTTTGGGAAATGCATACCCAGCACTCGAATGGTACGAGTTCTTCGACATCGTTGATGCAAATCCGGACTGGAAAGACGACGCAAATCGAAGAAACGACGTTGATGAGGTGCGGCGGGAGATCATCCGCAAGGCGCTTGAAAGTATCACTCAAACCATCTTCAATAAGACCTATTTCGCCTTGGAGGAGACTGGTCTAGCTTATCCTTCCGTTCCGTTATCGGCGACGCGTGATCCAGCGGATCAGAATTTGCTCGCCGCTTGTTTGCGTGTGTTGGGGGATTCGTACCGATTAAATGAGAATCCCTACGACGACCAACCTAAGGACTGGACCGGTGCGCAAGATGTAAAACCGACCGATCGCCTTTTTAGGTTTTTGTCTGAAGTTTTCGGTCCCGCCAACGTCAACGCCGAACTTTCAAGGATCCTCGACATATTTCAAAGGGTAGGGCATTCGGGCGGCATAATTCATACCTCTACTCTGACGATCAGGGTGCCCGATTCGGCTGATTCTTATTGGCGTTGTGAAAACTGCGGACGAGTCCACCTACATCAGGGTGGACGAATTTGCACACGTTGTTTTAGGGCGCTTCCAAGCGAGCCAACGGGCTCCACTGCTGAAATCGCACAATCGAATTTCTTGGGGAAACGCGTCTTGCGCGACGAACCAGTCTTCAGGGTTCGTTGTGAAGAATTGACAGGTCAGACGGACAATCCAGCTGAGCGTCAGCGCCGATTCAAAGGAATTCTTTTCGGTCAGTCTGGTTCACCAACGCCGGACCTCGAACTCAAAGCAAGACTGATCGATTTACTTGCGGTCACCACGACTATGGAAGTCGGTATCGACATAGGTCCTCTTGAGGCGGTATTTCAAGCAAATATGCCTCCTCAAAGATTCAATTATCAGCAGAGAGTCGGTCGCGCGGGACGACGCGGGCAATCGTTCTCACTCGTGATGACAGTCTGCCGAAGCAAGAGCCATGATCTCTACTATTTTCGTAATCCGCAGAGGATAACCGGCGATCCTCCGCCACCTCCATTTCTCACGAAACGCCAGGAATTGATCGCCCGACGACTGTTAAGAAAAGCATGGATATCCAGAGCCTTTGAAGGAATCAGGTCAGAATGCCAGCGTGCAGGTACACCATATCCAGGAGACGACGCTTCGCCTGATATACACGGTGAATTCGTTCCCACGGCCGATTTCTTCGATCCCAATCAAAGCTGGCAACAGCTTCTATTGAATGAATTGACCACCACGATAGAGCATCGAGATCGATTCGCAAGAGTCTTGATCGCAGATTCGAAGCTCAGTGTTCAACAACTGACAGAAAACCTCTCACCCCAGGACATACTGCAAGAGATCGAACAAGCCCGCATTTTGCTAGCAAGTGACACTCGTGAAGGACTGGCGCACACGCTGGCAGAGGCGGGGTTGCTCCCCATGTTCGGCATGCCTACGCGGGTGAGAAACCTCTACATTGACTCCATCGAAGACGACGAAGATGAAAGTGAACGAGCCTGGAGCACCATAGATCGTGATCTCGACGTTGCGATTTTCGAATTTGCGCCGGGCGCGGTCATTGTTAAAGATAAACAACAACACAAATGTATCGGATTCACGGGTCCTCTAGAAAACCCTTTCAGGCCAGGAACTCCTCAGCGGCCCAGAGAATTGGAGCCCTATTCGGCCCCTTTTGGGGACCCTTTCTGGCTACTCCACTGTGAGCACTGCGGGAGCTGGCATCGTTTTGATCAAAAGCCTGCAGGGGTAGAGTGCAAGTCGTGCGGCTACATTCTCGCTGACGACATCGCCGGCGAATGTCGAACACCAAGCGGATTTCGAAGCGATTTTCGTCCGAGCTTGATAAATGACAACGATTCATTTGGCAGCTCGCATCGTTCCCTCACTGCCGAGTATCGACATTTGGCGATGTCGAGTACCAGGAGCAACGTAAGTTATGAGTACAAACCGCAGGTCCGTACCTATCGCCTCAATAGAGGAGCAGAGCCCAATCCTCAGCTGGTCACTTCGACAACCGGTTTCAACGTCGACTGTTATTCTCATCAGGCCCCGAGATTACGGAATACTCGGCTCACGCACCAAATGATCGAGGCAAGCAATTTGCCTCAGAACGGCTACCAACCGGATGCTGCGTTCGCATCGCTGAGGAATCTTTGGCTAGCTGCGCCAAAAACAACCGACGCTCTCTTTATTGCTGCGACGCGCGTACCTGACGGGCTTCGCATGGATCGTGTGAGCGGCTCAGGACAAATAACAGCCGTTCGAGCTTCAGCACTCTCTGGCGCCTTCATTCTCGTCCAACGTGCAGCCTTGGACTTCGACATCGACCCAGAGGAATTCGATATTGTTGATCCAAGGACTCACATTTTGAATGGCGCTCCGACGCCGGTCATTCAAATTACTGATCATTTGATCAATGGTTCCGGATTTTGTGAGCGTTTGGGGACCACAGATCAAAGCGGTCAGCCGCGATTGATCTCCATGATCCAGTCAATCATTAGAGATCCCGCCGCATTTCCGATAAAGGTCTTCCGCAGTGTCAGGAACGACTTTGACCATGCCGGCCAGTGTGACCAAGCATGCTACATCTGCTTGCAAAGATACGGGAACCAAGCCTATCACGGCCTTCTCGATTGGCGGCTCGGGCTTTCCTTCTTGGAAGCCCTGAATAGCCACTCATTCCGGTGTGGTTTAGACGGTATTTTCGAGAGTCCTTCACTCTCAGATTGGCCAAAGCTTGCGCGGCGCTATGCCACCGAGCTCGCTACTCGCTATCGGACTGACGGAGAAGTACGCGACGTTGGGAAGCTGGTCGCCTTTAGGTTAGATAGATCGCGAGATCAGTGGGCACTCGTAGTTCATCCCCTATGGGACATTGACAATCCTTCCGGGATACTCCAAGAGGCTATCGATTTATTGGGCACCCAACCGGAGTTCGCCGATACGTTTGAACTTTCGCGACGACAGGTTTCCACACGCGAGAGATTGGTGCGGGCATGGAATGGTTAGCAAACCTCCCACCGCAATTGCAAACGGTTAAGATCCCGACTTTGCTCAGCGCGACCCGCTTAGCGTCATCTGGCGACTGTATGTTAAAGGTTGTCGTACCCGCGACTGCTTACCCTACTTGGTCGTCCTCTCCTGAAGCCGAATTTGGCCGAGTCGCACACTCGCTGATGGATCTAGCAGCAAAAGGTAGGATCGAATGCGCTAGTGGAGACGTGCGTGCGGTACACATCGCTCTGCAGCGACTTCTAGACAATGCCAGGAAGAGGCTTGCCAGTGCACCAGACACGAACGAGTACGCGGATCTCCGCGACGCCTTCACTCAGCGCGAGTGGGGCAAGAGAACTTCCCTTGCCATTGCTAGAACAGTTGACTTGTTGAAGTCTGGCCTGCCCACAACACCGAACCGGCAGCCAAACCAAGAAGGGAAACCAATTCCGCTAAGCCGTGCTTTGCACGTAAACGGTTTTGCCGCCTCGGAGGTGACAATGGAATCCAGGACCCTTAGGCTTCAAGGACGTGTCGATTTTCTTAGAGTTTTTCCCGAAAGACTTGTACAAGTCGCCGATTTCAAGTCGGGAAACATTCTCAATGACGACGGCGAAGTGGACGACGTCACGGCGCTCCAACTTCGACTGTACGGGCTCGGAATTCTGGACTTAGCCCCAGAGGCCAGGTTGGAGCTAACGGTCGTCCATCGAGGAGGCAATTCCCCAGTTAGCTTTTCGACTCAGGATATTGAGCAAACCCGCGAATGGCTAGCGGAACGCACACTCACTTTGGGCGACAAAGAATGGATTGAGGCAAACGATCTCGCCGTGCTTGGACCGCAATGTCGTGGTTGCAAGGTGCGTGCTGTCTGTCCTAAATATCGATCATCTGCTGCTGCACTTTGGAAGAGCTCGGACCTCACAATGCAACTTCCTCTTGACATAGCTGGCCGAATTCTTGAAGTCGAGTCATGCTCGGAAGAACAAACGACCCTCAAGCTCACCGATCTTGCAGGAAGAACTGTGAAGATTCATCGTCTAGGCTCGAAGGTCTCGCCAACAACGTTCGACACAAAAACGCTCTTTTGGTTCTTCAACCTCGCCACCAGTGAACTTCCAATGCGGAACGGTAAATGGCGTCACCCCCGGAATTTCCATGAATTACCGGCGTCGACTCTGGAACGAAGGGCCTGGACGCTGAAGGCGTATCGGGATGCGTCCACCCAACCAATGAACCTTTTCGAGTAACGCTACGACAATTCTGGAGCAAGAGGGAATATTGGGTTAACGCTTCTCTGGAGGGTTCGAAACCCTGTGCAGTACGGACTCACTCCCACACAATCCTCTGCAGCGTGTGCGTATTCCGCAGCGCTCTGTACGCCCTATTCCTGAAGCGACATGGACTGCTACGGAGTCAGTGTTGGCGGACATTCACTCTCGAATGTGTCCAATCAGGATGCTCAATATATAGGATTCCAATTTTCGGCGGCTCAATATATAGTTTTGCTTGATTGGACTACCGAAAGCGTGGATGAAAACTCGGCGAACGATGAAATCGTGTGCAGTTGTCGACATGTTCTGTGGCATTGGCGGCCTTACACATGGTTTTGTGAAGGAGGGATTTCAAGTAGTCGCTGGTTATGATTCTGATGCAAGCTGCAAATACGCTTACGAAGCCAACAACGAGTGCGCGAAATTCGTACAGAAGAAGATCGAGAGCACTGACGCCGCGGAGATCTCCGCCTTGTTCCCTGCGCACAAGATAAGGGTCCTGGTTGGATGTGCACCTTGCCAACCCTTCTCGCTTTACACGGTTAAACAACCAAAGAACGAGAAATGGAAGCTCCTCAAGCGATTCCAGACCATCATTGAGTTGGCCCGACCCGAGATCGTCTCTATGGAGAATGTGCCCGAGCTGACGAGGCACAAGATTTTTGCCAGCTTCGTGCGTCGCCTTGAAGATCTCGGGTATCACGTCTGGCACGACATCGTTTTCTGTCCAGACTATGGGATTCCACAGAGCCGCCGAAGATTGGTTCTCTTAGCGTCGCGGTTCGGCAAACTCGAGTTGGTCAAGAAGACTCACCCCGAACGCAAATGGCGAACCGTTTGGGACGCTATCGGAAAACTAGAAGCGATAGCCGCAGGACAGCGAAGCAAGAAGGATCGAATTCATCAAGCTCGTTCGCTCAACGAGACCAACCTGCAAAGAATCCGGAAAACTACCACGGGCGGCTCGTGGAAAGACTGGCCCGAAAACCTGCAACTAGCTTGTCATAAGAAATCGACCGGTAGCACGTATCGGTCTATTTACGGACGAATGGAGTGGGATCAGCCAGCTCCGACGCTCACCACTCACTGCACAGGAATTGGCAACGGACGATATGGTCACCCGGAGCAGGACAGAGCTATTTCACTGCGCGAGGCAGCTTTGTTGCAGACTTTCCCGCGGCGTTACAGATTTGTGCCACCTCGCGAAAAGGTTTTCAACAAAATTCTCTCTCGCCAAATTGGCAATGCCGTACCCGTCCGCTTGGGTCAAATCATAGCCCGCTCAATCAGGAAACATTTAGAATTGGTCCGAGTTCATCCCTATCGCCGCAATGGATCACCTCACGCCAGCCCAGCGCAGCTACGTCATGTCTTGCGTGCGGACCAAAGACACTCCGCTAGAGCAGGTCGTTCGGTGCGAACTTCACAAACGCGGCTTCAGGTTCCGAAAGCACGTCAAAACTCTTCCAGGCAGCCCCGACCTCGTGCTAGTAAAGCAGAGAATCGCGGTCTTTATTGACGGTGACTTCTGGCATGGCTACAGACTGCCATCCTGGGAACACAAGCTTCAACCGTTCTGGCGAACTAAGATCCAAGAAAATCGTCGACGTGACCAACGTAACTTCCGTAGGCTTAGAAGGCTTGGATGGCGGGTCATACGGATTTGGCAACATCAAATTGAGAACGATTGCTTGGCCTGCGTAGCCAAAGTCGCCCAGGCAGCTCGCTCAACCAGTTCTCGGGAGGGCCGCTGGCACCCCCGTAGTTTCTCCTAAGCACTGTCAGCCTGCATATTCGACAGAGAAGAGAATTAAGAATTGTAAAGGACTGCGATTGTGCCAGCGTACTACAGCAGCTCCACCATCGAGTTTCTGCATCAACCCGAAAGCGCAATTTTGGGTGAGCTGACTGCTGCCAATGCACGTTTTGGTTTTCTAACAACCGAAACTGCCCAAGTGGAAGCATGGCAGGACGAAATAGGCATTCTTGCAACAGCGCTGGCGCAACTCCACCTGGATGCTCCAAGTTCTGCGGAGTGGGGAATCCTTCTTGAATTCCCGATACCTCGACGCCAGCAACGAGTGGACGTAATTCTCCTCGCTCACGATGTCATTTTCGCCTTGGAGTTCAAGTGTGGCACCAGTGACCAGCGCTGGGCGGCTATCCGGCAGGTTGAGGACTATGCACTTGACCTCTCCGACTTCCATGCACCCAGTCACCACCGACTGATAATTCCAATTGTTGTAGCACCCGGTGAAGTTACGATAGCTGAGACTCCAACAATTCACAACGTCAAACCCGTCAGGTGTGCTTCAGCGGCAAGACTGAGCACAGTATTGTTATCGGCATTTTCGCGATACAGCCGCGCTGAAAATACTTCAATCGGACTTAAGGAATGGAACCACGGCATTTATCACCCGGTTCCCACGATTATTGAGGCGGCAACAGCTCTCTATTCGGGGATGTCTGTTCGTGAGATCACGCACAGCCACGCTGGCGCTCACAACTTGACGAAAACAACAGATTTTGTTCTCGGCGTGGTTGCCGAGGCGCAGCGGCACAATCAGAAAATCGCATGCTTCGTTACCGGAATCCCTGGAGCGGGCAAAACACTGGCGGGCCTCAACGTGGTTCATAACCCGGAAGTATTAGGAGACGGTCGACCTGCTTCGGTATTTATGTCGGGCAATGGACCCTTGGTCGACATCCTGCGCGAAGCCTTAGCTCTCGATTCCGCCCGTCGTACCGGTAGAACCAAGAAAATGGCGCGTAGAGAGGTTCGGACCTTCATCCAAAATATTCATCATTTTGTACATGACAATTTGGAACGGAAGGACACCCAGCCGCCTTATGAGCACGCCATTGTGTTTGACGAAGCGCAGCGAGCCTGGAATGCAAATCAAAACCGCCGAAAGTACAGTAAGCGATCTCAATTGTGGCATATTTCGGAACCCGAAATGGTATTGAAGGTCATGGATCGACACCGCGACTGGGCAGTAATCGTGGCCTTGGTCGGCGGTGGCCAGGAAATCCATCACGGAGAGGCGGGTCTCCCAGAGTGGGGCCGCGCTCTGCGAGCTGATTACAGCCATTGGCGCATTGTTGTCTCCCCTGAAGCGCTCCATGGTGGAGAATCAGTGGCCGGGGGACTTTTATTCGAGCAAGATTATCATAACCTCAAAGTCACCCAGAGCCGCAGTCTTCACTTAAGTACGTGTATCCGATCCCATCGTGCGGAAAGATTTACAGACTGGGTTAATCGTACATTGGCAGGAAAACCATCAGCTGCTGCAGCGCTAATCCAACAGTTTGATTCGTTCCCAATCCTGCTCACGCGCCAGTTGGTTCAAGCCAAGAGGTGGCTTGCGGAAAACACCCGCGGAGTCAGACGATGCGGTCTCATCGCGAGTTCCGGAGCGGCTCGCCTTCGAGCGTTTGGGATTGAGACGTCTAAAGCAATTCGCGACGCATACTCCTATCCCAGTTGGTTTCTGGCCCCGCGTGGCGACGTACGCGCGTCTTATCAGCTTGAAGCAGTTGCCACTGAATTTGAGGTCCAAGGCCTGGAATTGGATTATGTTGGCATCTGTTGGGGCGGTGATTTTACGTGGAATGGCGGTTCGCAAGCTTGGAAGGCCGCAGAATTCAAGGGAACAAGATGGACCTTCAACGCCGCTAATAAACGAATTGAACAGACGCGCAACAAATACCGTGTATTGCTAACTCGAGCCCGCGAAGGAATCATCATTTGGGTTCCGGAAGGCGATCAAAGCGATTCCACCAGGGACATCATCTCAATGAACGATACTGCGGATTACCTTCTGCAGTGCGGAGCTGTGCCACTCTCCACAGTCTCTTGATTTTATCCAGACGATTGATGAGTGTCCTGCCGAGCATTCTGCCTTCAGTGACTGGGTAGCCATTCTCGCAGCTCAACCGCCCTTCACGGCGGGGCCGCTTGTCCGCGCATGCTCTCTTCAACGTTAGTTCAAGCGAACGGCACTTTTGTCCCCGCACCTCCCAGGAGTGCTGCCTCGGAACATGCTTCGCCTGAGCTCACGATCATTCCTCGTCACCATAAACGTTCCAAAAGTCTTCGAACATAACTCTCTGCCCCGCGGCGCTGATTTCGTGAGGCAACGCGATCTTGCTTACTGGCTGGACGGTCTCGGCCTGAATTTTGGCGTGAAGCGATTGAAACACATCCTCCACCGGTCCGATTTCAAAGCGAAGTCTGACAAACTGTGCCCACGCGGATACAGCTACGTCTTTGCACTGCGAAACGTAGCCATAACCTTGAAACCGCGATGCGAACCTTCCGATCGCAAACAACCTGACAGAAGAGATGTGTCCGTATGTTCCTCTTTTTAGCTGAAGAGATCGGCACAGTGCGTCTGTCCCAAATTCACTGGTCCAGCCCTTAACTTTCTGGGCCCACATGGAAACACCATCGACAAAGTTCTTCGCCTTGCTTCTTTGTTTCTTAATTTCGTATATGTTGAAGTCTTGCCACTTTAGCTGAAAGAGCGCGAGCGCTCCGATCGTCCGATCAAGGACAGCTGCATCAACGTCGGTCACTGTTTGACCACCGCGCTTTAGTCGCGTTGGTTTATCAATAATTGTGTATCGATTGCCGAGGAAGAGATGGCAGAGATCCGATATCATCCAGTTCTCCCGCGGCTCACGAAGGGAAGCTTCGGTGCGACTAGAGCGTTGCTCATGCAACATCCGAAGTCCCTGAAATGGATTTCTAAAAATACTGCTCACGGGCGACAGGAGGTATCCGCCAGAAACCTCGATCAGCATTGGTATGACAGGTGTCCTTTCCGTTTGGAAGTAGTTGACGTCATTGCGGTTGACCGTGAACAGATTGAGGGCAGCAGAAATATCCTGCACCGCCATACCGGTGAACTGCGACAGGCACTCAGTCAACTCAGACCTGGCCTTCCAGATCGTCAAACTCATGGGGTAATTTGCCTCCGGTACCTTTCTCGCTCCAACATCAACAAAACGGATGTGCTTCAGGTATGAACTAACCAACAGCAACCCAACTGCAGCGAGAGTACTGCCAGAAACGCCTCCGATATCGGCATCGGGATGAATGCCCGCTTCATTTCTCCAGTCGATGGTATCCTGCGTTACTCGCGCGAGAAAGTGATGGTCGATATCCAGCTCTGCTGTATATCCAATCATCGTGCCTCGGTTTGTTTTCCAAGGAAAGACAAGCCGCTCTATTCTCGTGTCCAGATCCTCAATTAGGTTTTCGTCTAAAAAGGATTGAACCGGGTCAGCTCTTCCGACTGACGCCTCTAATTTCTTGAGCTTCTCATCTTCCAACCGATCCAAAAAATGATCGATTGAGATCCTGTCACTCATTCTTAGCTTGATACAGTCTTCGACTAATTCTGCGTCTGCCATTCCATGCCGAATCATCTCCGCAGACTCTTTCAGGACGATGAATCTTCCGAGCTGATGCAAAAGCGTCATTGCAGCTTTGCGGGATTCTGGCGTGCTTTCCACGAGCGGAACACCGTGAAAGCCACCTGTCTGTGAAAGTAAAAGGCCCAATGTCGGATTCCAGCCTCGAACGATAATCTCGAAATCTGGGGCTGGCAGTTTACGGTCCCGATTCTTGGAGAATGTCTGCACTACGTGCAAATAGTCAAAGACCCGACAGACCTCAATCAACAATCCGATGTGGTCCGGAAACCGCAGCTCGGCGATCCATGTCTTTACGGAATCGTATTCTTGATCTGCTAGTTCAGAGAGGCGCTTAGCAAGCAGCTCATTAGAAGACATCATCCTCACCCCTTAACGTATTTCGCGTTCCTTCAGTTTTGCACGTTCCTCGACCTGAACTTCAATATTCCCACCAGAAGCCAATCCCCTTGCGGACCTGCGCATACGGTGCCATAGTCTGACCCAACTCCTTCGCTCACGCCCTGCCACCCTCGCCTGGCGTCCAACTCTCTCCATTCGGAATTCTCGACCGAAGTCGTTCTCCTCTCTTGTTTCTCCACTCAACCCGCGCCATTCACAACCGGCGTTATTCCAGCGGTGCTCCCTGTCAAGGGCCTGCGATGAACGCGGTAAGGCCGCGCCCTTGACATGTCCGCGCCGCTGAACGCCTTGAAACCGTCGCGGGTTTCGCGAAGAAAAAAATTGTTTTTAAAGGAGAATACGATGCAAAACACTACCGAAAGAAAAGACGTCTACAGCCGTATCACTGCACAGATTGTGGAGTATCTGGAAAAAGGCGTCCGCCCCTGGACTCGTCCGTGGAATGCTAAACACGCCGCCGGCCGAATTACCCGTCCTCTGCGCTTTAACGGCCAGCCCTACTCCGGAATCAACATTCTGTCCCTATGGATGTCCGCTCTTAGCCAGAACTTCGCCGCGCCGATCTGGATGACCTACCGTCAAGCCGGCGAATTGAATGCGCATGTCCGCAAGGGCGAGAAAGGCTCGATCGTGGTTTACGCCAATGCCATCACTCGCACCGAGCACGACGAGAAGACGGGCGAAGATGTCGAGCACGAAATTCCCTACCTAAAGGGCTATGCGGTTTTCAATGTCGAGCAGATCGAAGGCTTGCCCGAAATCTACTACGCTGAGGCTGTTCCGACGCGCGACCCTGTGTCGCGCATAGACCATGCGGAGAAGTTTTTCGGCAATCTGGGCGCTACGATCAAACATGGCGGGAATCGTGCTTACTACGCGCAGGAACTGGACTACGTACAGATGCCACCGTTTGAGTCCTTCTGTGATGCTGAGAGCTATTACGCTACGCTCGCTCACGAATTGACGCATTGGACGAAACACGAGCAACGGCTTAACCGAGATTTCGGCCGCAAATATTGGGGAGATACCGGCTACGCTTCTGAAGAGCTCGTTGCAGAGCTAGGTTCCGCTTTCCTGTGCGCCGACCTTGACTTGCACCAGGAACCTCGGGAAGACAACGCCGCGTACATTGCCAATTGGCTTGAAGTTCTGAAGAACGACAATCGCGCGATCTTCGCAGCATCCGCCTATGCGCAACGTGCGGCAAACTACATCAACCAAAAAGCCGACGCCGCGCAGGTCCTTCGGACCTGCGCGGCTTGATTCGGATAACTGCGCAGCGTCGCAAATGGCGCATCTCCTCAGCAGGCCGACGGCTGCACAAAAATATGCATAAAACATTAATACTTTTTCCCACTGCGGGCTCCTTTACTAGATATAGGGGACCATCTGGCCCTGAAAAACCGTGTCCGGGCTCCGGGCCAGGTTCAGGCTTTCCCATCAATGGTTAAACCACAATCACGAGGGCTTTATCTAATGACGTTTAAGAGAAAACAAGCTGAGATGCGAGCCCGCATGAAGGTGCTGAAATTACCAAGGGGCAAATCTCGCACCGGCACTCAGCTGGAGCGAGCGATTGAGCAAGCGAGCGCCAAACCTGATCCCAGGAACGCGTTGGTCGAAGGTCCTGCAACAAAGAAATGCGAGACCTGTGGCCGGGAAACGCCTAACCCGAGGTTTTGCAGTCGCTCGTGTGCCGCCGTGACGAACAATATATCGTTTCCAAAGCGCAAGCCGGAGGGCGAGTGTGAGCGATGCTGGACAGCAATCAGCCGGCGCAAACGATACTGTGAAGCTTGCGAAACAATTGTCAAAGCTGAAAAGCTGGGGCAGCAACGTCGTCTGGAAGAAAACTACCAGAGTTGGCTCACCCCGAATGGCGAAAGAAGAGAAGGTCCAGTAATCCGGATGTCTGTCGGGAAAGCGTTTAAGTCCGAGCCATGCTCGCCTGGCAAGAAGCTCACCTGCGAAAACACGGCAGGTGAACTGATCGATCAACTGATTGGGATTTGTTTCGCACAGCCTCCTTATCTTCGCAAGGCCGACGCGATGAGGTACGTGTCACTACTTAACGAACTAAGAGTATTCGAGTGTCTCGTCCTGTCGCCACAAGGCAAAAACAAGACGCTAGTAAACAACATTTCGATACGACGCTTGCCGTTTGCGCTGGAGCAGTGGGTCAATTCTTATTTTGGAAAAGCACACCACCCGATGATGCCGGCATACGCCATGGACACAGGCCGACTGATCGAGTTCCATGTCGTAGGCTCCTATCAGTCTGAGTGGGAACTTGAAGAGATTGTTGAGGCAGGCCAGAATGTATGGCATCTCGGCACCTTCGAATCGCCATTCCGAAAACATTTCACCACACGCTTCGGCGGTTTACGCGTTCTTTGTCAGGTTCCTGAAACCGAACACTCTATCGATCAACAAGAGTGGATAAGAACCCTTCAACCGAAAGACAAGTTTTTGGTTCGCATTGAGCGCTGTCATCTAAGCGCGGGTTGGGGTGGGAGTGGCTTCGACGTAATCTGTAACGACTCGGATCTCGACTGCGATCTCATGAGCGAATTTTGTCTCACCGGGGAATTGTTTGTTCGTCAGAATGCCCACGCAAAGTCGAATACTTTTGCACCGGATGCTTTCACTGTCGTTTCTACAGAATCCCACGCTACGCACAAGTTTTCGGTGTCTGTGCCGGCACACTGGATCACACACGCCCTGATCCGACCCGATCGAGAAGACGTATTACTGCCCGTTCCACGCTGGAACCCGGCGGACCCTATTTCAACAAGGTTAAGTGACATTCACCGCCGCGGGATCTTCATTTAGCCCAATCGAGGTTCCCCTTGCCCTCGAGGCGTCATTGAAGGAAAATCATTGGCGGCTTCCAGTGACGCATAGATCGGAGTAACTCAGATGTCGCTGCGGCAGTGGCGGGGTCGGGTATTCTGAGCCGCGTGCTCGACACGTTACGCAGACCGAAGTCGCGGTACGGACTGGTAAGCACCTGAGACACGCCGAAAACTTTGTCATCCTTCATCGCTAACCCGAATCGTGATGCCTCCGATACGATCGCTGGCTTTGTCTACCAGGTTGATGTCACTCTCCTGCGCTGGCTCAATCTACAAGCTGATGAAGTACTAGAACTTGAAAGAGGGGAAGACATTGACACAATTCAGAAGTGGTTGGACGGTGGCGATCTCAGAACTCTCGAACAGGTCAAGCGTCGGTCCTCACCAGTAACCCTGAGATCTCCCGATGCCCTTGCTTCGATCGCAAACTTCTCCGAACACAAGACGAACAACCCTACGAGCCGACTAAGATTTCGCTTTCTGACCACTGGAAAAACAGGAAAAGAAAAAAAGTGGCCTCTGTCAGGAACCGGAATAGAGGCTTGGGAGGCATTGCGTCAGGGGCGAGTGAATGACAAGGATCGCGCCACGATAGCGCACGAGATCCGATCATTTCTCAAAGATTGTCCGAGGCCAGAGAAGCTGAGTCTTTCAGCATGGCAATCCTTGCAGGCTTTGCTTGCCGGTGAAGATGAAATCAAACTTATTGAGCTGATCGAGAGTTTCGAGTGGAGCACTGGGGCTCGGGACGATTCAACTCCTCAGGGGCAGATTAAGAAAGCCTTAATCGAGTCGCATTATGCCGCCGATGAGTCTGGAGCGCAGGCAATTCTTGAACGGTTGTTTCTCTATGTTTTCAGAAAGCTGAGCCAATCGGGGCCAAAGTCTCTAACGTCTGCTGAACTGTCAGAACAACTATTGCAGCCACCTGTCAGTGGCGGGGACCGTCAACTGTTCACAGTTCTGGCGCTTGTCCGCGAGCAAGGTAAGAGGCTCGATCTTTTGGAGGACAAATTTCTCCAAGAGCAGGGACTTGTCGCTGCCCTCGGGGTACAGATTGCTCAACTGAAAGACGAACAGGGAAAATCAATAAGGATAGAGTACCGGGATCCTATCCCGAACCTTGATTGTCCCGAAATAGTTCATCCGTCCGCTGCCCGAAAGGAAACTGTAGACCACGCCATTGCGAACCTTGAGCAAACGGGTTGGATACACATTGTCGGCGAGCCCGGTATAGGCAAGACTCAACTGGCCTTGCTTGTTTCACAACGGCTGGGGTCAACGACCTTCTGGATAAACTTGCGCGACTGTACGGAGGACCAAGCGTGCGCGATTCTCGATTTGAGCATCGGTGCCGCCTCAGGCGTGGAAAGAAAGATCTTGATCCGGGAATGGTACAGTCAGGCCGCGTCCAGAATTGCTGGAACTGCAATCGTAATTGATGATCTTCCAAGGATGTTCATCAGCGGTCGGCTTGCACAACGACTTGATTTCCTTCGAAGTGCATGCAAGGCGAACGGTATCCGTCTCCTCAGCGCTAGCTATTACCATTTCCCAAACGCTCTTGTTTCGTCAGGCAACGTATTCGAACTCAATGCGCCACGGTTGGAAAACCGGGAGATTCTCGAATTCCTTCGAATAAATGGGGCTCCTGAATCCCATTTGACTGAGGGCTTCGCTGACTTCCTCCACACCCTGACTCAAGGGTTGCCGATCTTGATGACTGCGGTCGCCAGATTTTTAGTGACTCATGACTGGAAAGTTGAATGGTCAAGCCTGCAATCCATCCTCCAGGGAGAGTTTGCTAAAGCAATCAGGCAAGATGCAGAGGGCGTTATCCAGGCAACGGTGCCAGACGCCGATACACGTGAACTGCTGTATCGCCTCAGGCTCGTCTTGGGAGATTTTTCGAAGTCAGAGGTTGAAGCGGTTGCCCTCATACCGAAACGCGTTGACCTCGCGATAGAAAAGCTTCAACGCCTGACTGGCCTGTGGGTCCAAGAGTACAAACTGGGTAGATATCGAATATCAGCATTGCTGGATAGCTCTATTTCCACCTATCTGAACTCCAAGACGAAGCGAGGAGTACACGCAGTCCTGGCGCTACGAGTGCTGTCGAAAAAGAAAATAGATCCGTCCGCCGTCTTCAGTGCCTTCTACCATTTTGACGCTGCAGATCTTCCGCAACAAGCTGTGATTTTGCTATTGCAGGCGCTCTGGCGGTTCTGGGAAAGCAAAGACGCGGTCGATGAGTGGGGTATATCGAACATTTGGTCCGATAGGCCTCTTCCATCAAGCGTTGACATCAATCTGCGGCTTTTCCTGCGCGCACTACAGATTGCAGCCTTCGATAGGCGCGGGAGAGAGATGTCCTTTTTGCGGGATGATTTTGAACGATTAGTGCAGGAATCAAAGGGCGAACAACGGTGGGGGGCGTTCATGGCCGCCAGTTTCCTTACAATCCACTTCGCCTTTACAAAGCCAATATGGGCTAACCGCTATCTCCTAATCGCTCTCCGAAATAGCGCCGGTAACAAGATAGTGTTGCCAGATGGCAACAGAATGGATATTCCCGACAACGCGCAACTGGAAACTGCTCTTTGGGTTACAGCTCACAAAAGCAGTACGGACGAGGATGTTGAGGACTGGCTGGCGACCGTGTCCCAGTTGACCTCGGATCACCTGGAGCGATTAAGAGAGTCGGATATAGCAAGAGACAACGCGGTCATTTTGTGTGAATCGATTTGGTTACGCGAATACCGGAAGCCCGAGGCGGAGCGTGATTGGGACAGGGTCACAAGACTACTGAAAGCCGTAGAGACGACAGGTATTAAGGTCGGGTTTCCCCTTCTGAGCGCAGCGGCGATTCGAACGCAGATCGTGATCTTGGCTGAGTGGGAGAAAAAAATCGACGAGGCGGTCAGACGCGCCGAGAAAGCTCTGACTGAATCAACTACTGACGATGAGCGTTTTCTCCTCCTTGAGGTTACCGGCAGGCAGTTGACATACGCAGATCGCTGGGAAGAAGGGGTGAAGTGGTTACAAGACGCGCTGGCACTGAATGCAACGGGTTTCCCCATTTGGGAGCGCAATGTCCTGATCACACTCAGCGAGGGAATAGGCAGACTAAATGCGAACGATGCCACGAACTACACGAAGAAAGCGGTAGAGGTCGCAGAGAAATGGATCCTCGAACCCATGCAGACTGCGGAGGCATTAGCCGAGCAATCGATAGCGCTGTGGTTTGCGTCGGACCGGGCGGGCGCACTGCATGCTTTGGAGAGAGGTGTCGACATACTAATGACCAGAGAGGAAGCAGCGCTCTGGAAGAAAACGTTCTTGCTCTTTCTGCATGTCGCTGGATATTTCGGGGCGATGGCGTTTTCGGGGTCTCCACCTTCCGCCAGTTTCGCGATTCCGCGTCGTGGAATGTTCCTGGCGACCGACAACATATACGAAGAAGCCTATAAGCCTGTACAAAGATCGCTGCTCTTTATCAGAATGGCGATGTTCGCAGATGGCGTAGGCGACATGAACGCGGCGCGGGTCTGGACAAGACGGGCGTTGCAACTATCGCCAAATGAGGTTGGACTTCCAACACTCGTCCAGAGTTTTTCGTGGCTGAGCGTTGCACCTGATTTACTTGCGAATGATTGGCAGGCGGTATTACAAACCGCTGAGCTGATTTTGCAACTGCCCGCCATTCCGAAGGACACTTTCAATGAGATCGATATCCCAGATGGAACGGATCGGGCCGAGGCCTCAGAGATCGGTCAAACTGCCCTGAGAGACAGAGGGATCAACAAAGCGGTTTTCCCGCTCGTCGTTCGATTGGCGACGCTCAACTTGAGCGGTCCCATTACGAACGAACTTTCAGAGGTATCGAAACTCCTGAGCGCACGAACAAGAGAGAAAGACGACATATGGCATGAAGTTTCTGGCTTGATTGAAGGTGTGTTTTCTTCGGATCCAGATTGGAAATCGCTTTACGAACATGTGGCGAAGTACTACGGCGAAGGCAGAATAGGGTTGGGCATGATAGCGATGGTGGGATGCATACTTTATCCCCCCGTAAAACAGTCTCTAGCATTTCAGGTTAGCTTTGCTCAGACCCTCGCGAAGTTGTTTCCGAAGAGGTCGTCAATTTGGAGAGAGATTGTCGAGCCCCTATTTCTAGCTTATTGGCGCCGGGCAGCATTGGCAGGCGAAGTGGTCTTCCGAACGTCTCAAAGCTATGTGAATCGCAGGCTAGATGAGGTTTCTGGGGGAAATCACGGATCTCGGCTGCGTCGACTACTTCGAGAGATGGTATTTTGCGTAGGTCTGAACGTTCCTGATGCGGATCGATCTTGGCTGGAAACCGACGATTCGTTAAACGTCGATGCCTAAATTGTAGGTCGAGAGGTCGAAACCGTTTCTGGCCCCGCTAGCGTAACAAAATGCTCTCAAGGTGGGTTTGTTCCCATGTATGATTGAGGCAGCCACTTCCTCTGCAGGGTCCTCCCATGCTGTCGCACTTCTCTGCATTCCCGCCTTTGAGCGAATCCCCACTGGAGGTGTCTGATGTCTGCCCAAACAGCCAATCTTTTTCGATCGATCTCGAACGCCACGTGGTCCTTCGGTAGAAATATCAATTCGATCTTGCCTCACGGCAAATTGCCTCAACCGTCTTGGGCGCCAAGTCCGTTGCCGAGGAGTTGGGAGCGGGTCCCAATGGCAACGGGTGTTCCAAGGCGAACGCTATCACTCTGTCCCGTTTGCAATCGTGAAGCCGTAGAGGGTGTGATCAGAGGTGAGGCGAGTCTAGCCGATTTTAGAGATCGTCCCGGAATCATCGAGGCCGAGATCCTGGAGGAAGCAGGGCGCATTCTCATGCGCAAGGCCTGCGAGAGGCATGGTCCATTTGAAGATGTCCTCTCGAATCATCCGGCTTTCTTCAAACGGATGGAGAGCCTCGCGTTTGGCAAGGACTTCAACTGTGCCGGCGACGAACTGGTTCACAATCACGGCGCGAACGGTATCAGGACGGGACGCGGTACATATTTAATCGTCGACCTTACTAACCGCTGCAACATGTTTTGTTCGCCCTGCTACATGGACGCCAATGCCGCGGGCTACGTCCACGAATTGGATATGCAGGATGTGACCGCTGTGTTTGAAAGAGCAAGGTCTTTCAAACCGCAGCGAGAAATTAACGTTCTGTTCTCCGGGGGCGAAGCAACGCTTTCACCAATATTCCTCGACGCAATCCAGCACGCTAAGAGCGTGGGCTTCCATCGGCTTCATGTCGCGACCAACGGAATTCGCTTTGCTCAAGAGAAAGAGTTTGCCGTTCGGGCAAGGGCTGCTGGGCTTCACGGCGTTTATCTGCAATTCGACGGGGTCACCGAAGAAAAGAATAGCCACCGCGGAATCGGCAACTATATGGAGGCAAAACGCCGCGCGCTGGACAACATCGCCGCGGCCGGCATGAAAACCACGCTTCAGGTAACCGTGGTGAACGGATTGAATAATGATGGGGTTGGCGACATCGTTCGATTCGTTGCAGATCACATCGAGAAGATCCACGGGGTCATTTTTCAGCCAGTGATGTTCTGCGGCCGAGATGAAGACATTTCCCCTGACGAGCGCTATGCGAAGCGGTATCCGGTTTCACAGATCGCGTACGATTTGCAGGCTCAGACTTCAGTCGAGTGGGAGCCGATGCGCGACTGGTTCCCGGTCTCTGCCTACGGAGCATTCGCGCACTTGTGCGACATCCTCCATCCGGATGCCGAGCTGGGAAGTCTGTTCAACGATATCCATCCCGACCATGGGATGTTCTCCCCGATTCTGGTCAACACTCGTACAAAGGAGATTGTGCCGGTCGCCAGGTTCTTCGACGTGGAGCAGTTTGTCCGTGACATCGTCGAGATCGCTGACTCTGGCAGAAGGCCGGCGATTATCAAATCGATGGTCCTCCTTTCCTTGGTACGCAACTTCGAGTCTGACAATGCGCCTCCAGATTTCGGTATCGCCCAGCTTCGGGGGTTGTTTGCGGACTGCGTTTACCGGGTTGCCGGCAGCGGGCCGAACTGGTCCGAGCAGGCATATGCCTACAACGGCGTATGGAGACTTGTGATGGTCAGCCCCATGGCTTTCCAAGACAACTCCAACTACGACCTGGCGACCATTTCCCACTCCACGACCCCAATGGCGACCCAAGAGGGTGAAATCAATTTTTGCGCCTATAACGGAGGCGGCTGGCGGAGGATCGTAGAGAACCTCCACCAGACGGCGAGCGTGTCCGAATGGAATAGGACGCATGGCCGGCATCCGATTTACGCCAAGGGCAAAGAGGTGGGCTTGGGTGCTCAGAGTGCTCCAAGGACCGACCTGGTTCAGATCGAACGCCAGCAAACTACGGTTTGAACCCTGGTACCGGGTTCTAGGCTGTGGGTTTCTGGGAATAGAAACTCCCGAAACTCTCACGAGTTCGGGAGTTTTCTAGACAGGCCGATGCAGTTCCGTCGTTCTGGCCCAGACTGTTCTAAGGTTGAGTTCAAAACGCTGCTTCGCAGCGGCTGAAGAATGACACGTCACCCCAGAATGGGAGCTGCAGGCTAACTTCTGGTTACCGCACGCGAACTATTTGAAAAAGCAAGAGATTGCGTCGCGGTGACGTTTAGGAAGACGAATCATGGTGAAGCCGAATCTGCGCACCAAATCCATAGGAACAAAGGTCAGCGAAGAGGAATTCGCCCGGCTGGAGCAGGCTGCTCAGAAGGCCTCGAAGACCCTGGGGAATGGTGCCGCGAGGTGATGCTGGCCAGTACGAACGGCCAGCCAGAGAAGCTGAACGGAATCGGGGGCGAAGCCCACGCGGTCATGGCTGAGGTGGTGGCGCTTCGAGCGATCCTGCTGAACGTACTTTTCAAGCAAGCGAAGGGCGAACCACTGACCGCCGAGGAGATGCAGCGGCTGATCGACCGGGCTGACTCGGACAAGCTGAAAAAGGCACGAGAAAGGCTGGACCAAGCAT